>OY969418.1:4237500-9536885 GCA_963699175.1 uncultured Acidobacteriota bacterium
GGTGGCCCTGGCTCTGGCTTGTGGAAGACAACTGACGCAGGCAAGACGTGGGCAAAGCTCGAAGGCAATGGTCTGCCGGAAGGTTTGCTTGGACGCATCGGTATTGACCTAGCACGCTCGAACCCGAATGTGATTTACACACTTATAGAAGTCGGCGCAAGCACTGGCACGGGCGTACCCGAAGAACAGCCATCATCACCCAATCAACCAGGTGCGCAACCCAATCCACAGGCGCAAACTGAGCAGCGTGGGTTTGGTCAGCAAGCCAACCGGCCTCCTGATCCAAAGCGCACTGGTCTTTGGCGTTCGGATGATAAGGGCAGGACGTGGCACATAGTCAGCAACGAAAATAATCGCCCGATGTACTACAGCCAGATTCGCGTTGATCCGTCGAATCCTGAAATTGTCTTTACCGGTGGTTTGAACTTCTCCAAGTCGCTCGATGGCGGCAAGACCTTCAAAAATCTGGCGGGCGTGGCGCACAGTGACCATCATGCCATCTGGGTTGACCCGAAAAATGGTAATCACGTCTGGGTCGGCAATGACGGCGGCTTGGATGTCACTTATGACCAAGGTGACACGTTTGAGTTCGTTAACACGATTCCAGCTGCGCAGTTCTATGCCGTCTCTGCCGATATGCGGAAGCCGTACTATGTTTGTGGCGGTTTGCAAGACAACGGCAGTTGGTGCGGGCCAAGCGCCATACGCACGGGCGGTGGCGGCTTCGGCGGTGGTGGGGGTGGCGGCGGAGGTGCTGGTATCACCAACGCTGAGTGGTTCCGCGTTGGTGGCGGTGACGGCTTTTACACGCAGAATGATCCGACTGATCACAACATTGTTTACTCCGAATCACAAAATGGCGCTGTGCAGCGGATTGATCTGCGCACCGGGCAATCGCGTTCAATTCGCCCACGCGCAGCCGGGACAGGACGCGGTGGTGGTGGCGGACGTGGTGGCGGTGGTGGTGGACGCGGCGGAGGCGGCAATCCGCAAGCTGCAGGGCAAAACCCGCCCGGCGCGCCAGCCGGGCAGCCTGATCCTACGCAAGGCGGTTTTGGCTTCGGCGGTGGCAATCCATTGCAGAGCAACATTGCCCCTGGGCCGCCAGCCGGCGAGCAGTATCGCTTCAATTGGAACACGCCGGTCGTGCTCTCACCGCATAATCCGCGCGTCGTCTACGTTGGCGCGAACAAGCTCTTCAAATCGCTGGATCGCGGCGACACCTGGACGGCCACACTTGATCTGACTAAACAGGTTGACCGCACCAAGCTGTCAATCATGGACGTGGCGGGCGATCAGCCCATGGCCTCGAAGAATGACGGCACGAGCAATTACAGCAACATCGTCACGATCGGCGAATCACCCGTCGTGCCCGGCGTTCTCTGGGTCGGCACCGATGACGGCAATGTGCAGGTGAGCAAAGACGGCGGCACGACATGGACGAATGTGGCGAAGAACATCCCCGTGCTCGCCAACTTCAATCATCTGGTCTCGCGCGTCGAGCCTTCACACTTCGACGCTGGCACTTGCTACGTCACAGTCGACGGCCATCGTAGCAACGACCACAAGCCGTACATCTACGTCACGCGCGATTACGGCGCGACGTGGCAAGCGCTTGCCAACAACCTTCCCATCGGCAACGTCAACGTGATCCGTGAAGACCTGAAGAACAAGAATTTGCTCTTCGTCGGTACGGAATACGGCCTCTACATTTCGCTTAACGGCGGCGCAGAATGGAAGAAGTTTATGACCAACCTGCCGACCGTGCGGGTGGACGACCTGCTTATCCATCCGCGTGACAATGACCTGATTGCTGCCACACACGGGCGCGGTATGTGGATTTGCGACGACATCTCGGCCTTGCAGCAGATGACCGACAAAACGCTGGCTGCCGACGTGCACCTTTTCGACGTGCGCCCTGGCACCAACTTCGTCAATGACGTTACGCTGAGCCGCTTCAGCGGTGGCCAGAAAGCCTTTCGTGGCGAGAATCCGCAGCCGGGCACGGCCATCAGCTACTACTTGAAAGCTGCGCCGAGCGATGAAGTCAAACTCACCATCTCCGATATCACAGGCAAAGTCGTGCGCACGCTGACAGCCACGAAAGAAACGGGCTTGAACCGTGTGCAATGGAACCTGCGCGGCGACCCACCACAGCGCCCAGCGGGCTTCGGCAATTTTAGCGGAGCGCCACCTGATGGGGCTAATGCACAACCACAGGGCCAGCCACCAGCCGCTCAAGGACAAGGCGGCGGTGGACAAGGCAGAGGCGGCGGGCAAGGTGGCGGCGGCGGCGGTGGCGGGCGCGGCGGCTTCGCTAATTTCGGGCCGGCGCTCGATCCAGGCACCTATCTGGTCAAGCTCACAGTTGATGGCAAGGAGACAACCACCAAAGTCGTTGTCGAAGCCGACAACTGGAAAACTCAATAACTATCTTCCTTGCTAAGCAGGCGCACCGCTTTCATCAACACGAGTTGAAAGCGGTGCGCCTGCTTTATTCAACCTTATGATCTTCAGAATAACCCCTTCGCTTTTCGCGCTTGTCATTCTGTCAATCTGCGCATTGGCGCAAAACACCGCGCGCACGCCTAACTATCCTCGACCGGTTGAAGGTGACTTCACACTCCGTGATTTCAAATTCGAGAGCGGCGAGTCGCTGCCAGAACTGAAATTGCATTACCGCACCATCGGCACGCTGCAACGCAGCGCCAACGGCAAGACCAATGCGGTACTTATCCTGCACGGCACTGGCGGTGCGGGCTCAGGTTTTCTCTCGGAGCAGTTTGGTGGTGTGCTCTTCGGTCCCGGTCAACTGCTCGACACCACCAAATACTTCATCGTCTTGCCAGACAACATCGGTCACGGCCAATCATCCAAACCGAGCAACGGCTTGCACGCAAAGTTTCCGCACTACGGCTACAACGATATGGTTACGGCGCAATACCGGCTGCTGAGTGAAGGGCTGCAAGTCAATCATCTGCGGCTGGTGATGGGGACTTCGATGGGGGGAATGCAAACGTGGCTGTGGGGCACGCGGTATCCTGGCTTTATGGACGCACTGATGCCATTGGCCAGCTTGCCTGTGCAGATTGCCGGGCGCAATCGTTATATGCGGCGCATGGTGATTGACTCAATCAAAAACGATCCCGACTGGAACAATGGTGAATATAAAACCCAACCTGTGCGCGGGCTGACGGCAGCAATTTACACCCTGATGTTTATGACCAGCAGCCCGCTGCAACAACACAAACAAGCGCCGACGCGCGAGGCCGCTGACCGTGCGTTCGACAACGCCGTGCGCGGGCAACTCGCGCGGATCGATGCGAATGATATGCTTTACGCTTTTGACTCTTCGCGCGATTACGATCCCGCGCCGAAGCTCGAAGCCATCAAAGCGCCGCTCGTCGCCATCAACTCCGCTGACGATCAGGTCAATCCGCCAGAATTAGGTATCGTGGAAAAGGAGATCAAACGCGTCAAACGTGGGCGCTTCGTGTTGATTCCCATCAGCGACCGCACGCGCGGGCACGGCACGCATTCGCTGCCCGCATTGTGGCAAGAACATCTAGCAGCCTTGCTGGAAGAGTCGAAATAAGGCTTTAGTTTTCCCAGCCTATCCGCAACTTCAAACGCCGAGTTCCTTCATCGAAGCCACAATCGCTTCCGTATACTCCGTCGTATGCGCCACACCACCCAAATCGCGCGTCCGCACGTTCTTCGTCGCCAACGTGTAATGCAAAGCCTTCTCGATCAAATCCGCCGCTGTGCGTTCGCCCAGATAACGCAGCATCAAAATCGCCGATTGAAGCAGCGCGGTCGGATTCGCCAGATTCTTGCCTGCAATGTCAGGCGCGCTGCCGTGCACAGCTTCAAAGACTGCGCCCAACTCACCAATATTTGCGCCCGGCACAATGCCCAAGCCGCCGACCAGTCCCGCCGCCAAATCCGACACGATGTCGCCGTAAAGATTTTCGAGCAACAGCACATCGAACTGCTGAGGCTTCATCACCAATTGCATGCATGCGTTGTCTACAATCTTGTCCTCCGCCTGGATGTCGGGATATTCCTCCGCCACTTTGCGGAAGCATTCCAAAAACAAGCCATCGGAGACTTTCATAATGTTGGCCTTATGAATGCACGAAATCTTCTTGCGCCCCTCGCGCCGCGCGTACTCGAAGGCGTAGCGGGAAATCCGAGTCGAAGCCTTCTCAGTAATGATCTTCAAGCTTTGCGCCACGCCCGGCACGACCATGTGTTCAAGACCAGCGTACAACCCCTCAGTGTTTTCGCGCACAATCACTAAATCAAGTTCACCGAACGGCGTCTGAACGCCGGGCAGCGTCCGCACCGGGCGCAGATTAGAGTAAAGATCGAGCGTCTTGCGCAACCGCACGTTGACGCTGGCGAAGCCTTTGGCAACCGGCGTGGTCAGCGGCCCTTTTAGCGCAACTTTATTCTGCCGGATGGATTCGAGCACGTTGTCAGGCAGCGGATCGCCAACACGGGCGAGCGCCTCGGCACCCGCGATAAAGCTTTCCCATTCGATTTCAACGCCGCTCGCTTCGATAATGCGCACGACTGCGCCGGTAATCTCCGGGCCGATGCCATCGCCAGGAATGAGTGTTATTTTGTGTGTCATAAAAAAAGTTGAAAGTGATTCGTTGAAAGTACAAAGTTAAAAACCCGGCGCAACTTTAGCCGCTGAGGTTTGAACTTTCAACTTTTCCGCCTGTGTTATACTCGCGTTGGTTCGATGACAGGAGCTTTTCCGCAATGCAGCACGAAGTAATGATTCAGATGAGCTTTTCCGCCGCGCATTACCTGCGCAATTACGTCGGCAAATGCGCCAACCTGCACGGCCACAATTACAAGGTCGAAGTTCACGTACACGGCCAGAAGCTCAATGAGACCGGCATGCTGATTGATTTCGCCGACCTGAAAGCGGCGACGCGCAAAGTTGTTGACTACCTGGATCACCGCAACATCAACGACCTGCCGCCGTTTGACAAGGAAATCAATTCGACCGCTGAAGAGATCGCAGCCTACCTCCTGCACGAAGTCGGGACGCAACTCAACAACGACCGCATCCAAGTTTACAAAGTGCGCGTGTGGGAAACCGAAAATTGTGTGGCCACCTGCACACTCACGTAAGTTTTTAGAAGGAGTAAAGTCATGGCTGAGACCAACAACACCGCTGAAAACAGCAACCCTATTTGTGACGCGCTCGATCAATTCAGTGCCTCCCTCTGGGCCTGCTTGCCTGAAGAGACGGCTAACGACATCGCCAAGTTCAAAAAAGATGTGCTGACCGGCATCAAGTCTGCCGTTGACACCCTAGTTGACGAAAACATCAAGAGCATGGAGCACCACCTGGAAATGGCGCGTAAAATCCGTGAAGAGGACGACCGTGCCTATGGCGCTACAGAACCACCGCCACCAGCAGACGCCGCACCTAGTCCTGCATAATCTCCGCCCGCTATGTCCACACCTGCTCAATCCTTTGACGCCGCAATCATCGGCGGAGGCGTCATCGGCTGTTCCATCGCCTGGCGTCTGGCGCAAGGCGGCTTGAGCGTCGTCCTGATTGAACGCGGCGAAGTCGGCAAAGAAGCGTCTTGGGCCGCGGGCGGCATGCTCGCGCCCCTGGCCGAAGCCGACCGTGCCGACGAATTCTTTCAGCTCTGCGTCGCCAGCCGCGCAATGTACGCCGACTTCGCGCTGGAATTGCGCGGAGCATCCGGCATTGACATCGAATATCGCACCGAAGGCACACTCTACCTGGCGTTGACCGACGAAGATGAAGAAGAGCTAGAACGGCGCTGGCAATGGCAACACGCCGCAGGCTTGAATGTGAAGAAGCTGAAAGCCGACTGTGTGCTCAAGCTTGAGCCGCACGTGAATGAAACACTGCGTTGGGCGTTGAAATTTCCCGACGATCATCAAGTCAATAATCGCCGTCTGGCTGAAGCCCTACACGCCGCTGCGCAAATTGCTGGCGCGCAATTCTGGCCTTATACCGAAGCCCAATCACTACTCCTAGAAAGCAAAGCAGGCCAATCACAAGTTCACAGCGTCAACACTTCGCGCGGCGCAGTGCAAGCCTCGACAGTCATCATTGCGGCAGGCAGTTGGGCTGGGCAGATCCCTTCACTCAACTTGCCCGTCTCGCCTGTACGCGGACAGATGATCGCATTAGAGATGCCTGCGCCAGCCATCAATCACGTAATCTACTCGGGGCGTGGTTACATAATTCCGCGTTTCGGTGGTTTCCTGATTGCCGGTTCGACCACCGAACACGTCGGCTATGATAAGCGGGTCACGGCCAGCGGGCTGAGCACCATCATCAATCACGCCGTTGAAATTGCTCCCTGTCTCCAACAACAAGCAGTCACTGAAACGTGGGCGGGCTTGCGTCCGCACGGGTTGGACGATATGCCGATTCTAGGTCTGGACACGCAAGTCAACGGCTTGGTCTACGCCACCGCACACTACCGCAACGGCATCTTGCTTACGCCTATCACGGCCAAAGCGATCAGCGAATTGATCCTGAACGGCGAAAGCTCAGTCAGCCTCGCGTCTTTTAGCCTAGCGCGGTTTGCGCTCAGCCAGCACGCAAGCTGAGCGCATAAAACAATCCAACCAACGTCTTCGCATCTCGAATCTCGCCGCGCTCAATCATCGCTCGCAACTCTTCCCGGCTGAACGCGCGAATTTCCGCAATGATCTCGCCCTCATCGAGCGCCTGTTCGCGCTGCGTCAAGCCACGCGCAAAAAAGACGTGAATCAGTTCGTCGCTGCTGCCCGGCATCGCGTAACACTCGCAGACCTTCTCCCACTCGCGCGCCTCGTAGCCGGTCTCTTCCAACAATTCGCGTCGCGCGCATTCTTCCGGCGTCTCGGTCGGAATCATCCGCGCATTCTCTTCCCTGCCCTCCAATGTCCCAGCCGATAGTTCCCACAGATACTCATCCGCTGCATAACGGTATTGCCGCATCAACACGATCTTGCCGTCATCCATCATCGGCGCAATCACGCAGATGCCAGGATGGCGCAGATGCGAGCGCGTGACGGTTACGCCGGTTGTTTCACTGCGAATCGTCTCGCGGTTGACCAGCCAGCGCAGTTCTTCGCCGTGTGCGGACTTGCGCACCTCACGATACTCAGTTTTGCTTTCCAGCCATTTGAACTCTTTGCTCATAATTCTTCTCTCTACTGCTTAGCTTGCGATAAGATGCCAATGTTCGACAAGCTGCCGAGTTTGTCGAACATCTCTGCTGAGAGCCAATGGGTCAACGATCAGTCCTTCGACAAGCTCGGCAGCTTGTCGAACATTGGAGAAACGCATGGCAGCTCAACACATCTTCATCTCGCACACCAGCAAAGACAACCATTTCGTCAAAGCCTTGCGCCAGGCGCTCGAAAGCCATCGCCTGACCGTCTGGGACGATGCGCACAAGCTGCGTGGCGGCGCGAAGCTGAAGCCCGAAATCATCGAAGCTATCGCCACCGCGCGCCAATTCATCGTCGTCTTCAGCCAAGACACACTCGAATCCGACTGGGTCTTCGACGAAGTGAAGCAGGCGCTCGAAGTCGAACAGCAACGCAAAGACGACGGCTATCGCGTCATCCCCCTGCTGTTGCCCGATTTCAAACCGGCGACGTTGAAACGGCTCAAGCTCTTCCCCGACGAACCGCTAGCCATCGCCATCAAGCCCGGCCCCAGCGGGCTGAAGGAAGCCTTGCCACAGATTCTCGCCGCCCTCAGCGAAATCCTGCCCGAAGATCAAGAAACCGCGCCCGAACCAGAAGCGCAACCCATCGCCGAACTCATCCTCACCTTGCGCGATATGAAAATCGGCGCGCTCGAAAACATCCAGCGAGCCAGCGCCACAGCTACATTAACCTACGAACCAGCGGACGGCGGACGTGCTATCGTCAGCGCGCCCTACTATTTCACTGCGCCGCTCGGCCCCATCGAAGCCGATGATCTGCGCTGGTATCTGGAAAAGTACGTCATCTGGCCGGCGGGCATCTTCACCGACCGCGCCGCTCGCGTCGAAGCTCAGTTGCCGCAATGGGGCGAAGCGCTCTTCAATGCCGCGCTCGGCGACGAAGCCGCGCAGAGAGCTTTAGCTGCGTGGCAACAGGTCGCCGGTCTGCACGAACGCCGCTTCTCGGTCTTGGTCGAACGCGACTTGCCCAAAGGCGCGCCAGCGGAAGCGCAGACCGCCGCCAACGAAGCCGCCAGCCAGTTGCTCGCTCTGCCGTGGGAACTGTTGCGCGATCAGCGCGGCTATTTGTTTCAAAGTGAAAACTCCGTGCGCGTGCGCCGCTGTCTGCCCAATCGCCACGAGCAACGCGCCGTCAAGACCAGTTTGCCCATTCGCATTCTGCTGGTCAGCCCGCGTCCCGAAGACGAACGCACCACTTACTTGGATCATCGCCTCAGCGCGTTGCCGCTCATCAGCGCCTGCGAAACTCTCGGCGGCCTGGCTGAATTGACTATCCTCGCGCCGCCGACCTTTCCAGCCTTGCAATCAGTCTTGCGCGTCGCCGCCGAAGCCAACCAGCAGTTTGATGTGATCCACTTCGACGGGCACGGCGTGTATGACCACGAGCACGGTCTGGGCGCCCTCTGTTTCGAAAAGCCAGAAGACAGCGACAAGACCAGCAAACGCGGCTCCGTCTTGATCCACGCGCAGGAACTGGCCGAGACCATTCACGCGCACCGCATCCCGCTAGTCTTTCTCGAAGCCTGTCAGACCGCCCAATCCGAAGAAGACCCGACGGCTTCGGTCGCCGCCCGGCTGTTGGCCGAGGGTGTCGCTTCGGTCGTAGCAATGAGCCACAGCGTGTTGGTTGAAACTGCGCGCCGTTTTGTCACGGCGTTTTATCGTGAACTGGCGCAAGGCGCGCGTGTCGGCAAGGCCATGCTCGCGGGCCAGTTGGCCCTACACAGCGACGCTTGGCGCGGGCGCGTGACGGGCGCGGGCGACTTCCGCTTGCAGGATTGGTTCGTGCCCGTGCTCTATCAGGAACAGGACGATTTGCAACTTGTCACCAAACTGCCTTCGCAAGCTTTGCGGCGGTTGGAAGCGCGCGTGCGCGATTTGAATGAAGGCGACCTGCCCGACCCGCCCGCGCACAGCTTCATCGGACGCAGCCGCGAATTGCTGAAGCTGGAACGCATGCTCGGCAACACCGAGCAACGCTACGCCGTCGTGCGCGGGCGCGGCGGCGAGGGCAAGACGACGCTGGCAGTAGAGTTGGCGCGCTGGCTGGTGCGCACGCGGCGCTTCGAGCGCGCGGCCTTTGTCAGTCTGGAACATTATACCGACGCGCGCGGCGTGCTGGATGCGCTCGGACGACAGTTGTTGCCGGAGGGCGAGAATTGGTCGGTCGCGCAGTTCAAAGACTTGAAAGAAGCGTGGCAACACGTCGAACGCGCGTTACGTGACCATCCGACGATAATCGTGTTGGACAATCTGGAAAGCGTGTTGCCGGAGCACACGTTTGTAGTTCCGCCTTCAGGCGGTCAGTCTCCAGGCCCAAGCCAGCCGCCTGAAGGCGGAACTACGAACGCGCCAGACGCGGTGGCTGAGATCTTCCGGCTTTGCCAAGACCTGCTCGCTGCCAGCCCAGCCACGCGGCTGCTCTTCACGTCACGGGAGCGATTGCCGGAACCGTTCGATGACGCGCGCCGCGTCGCCGAGTTGCGCGAACTCAGCCGCGACGACGCCATCGAGTTGGTCAGTGAGGTGCTGAAACGCGCGGGGCTAGAACCGAAATACGACGACATGGGAAATACGCCACAGGAGATTGAGGAACTGGTCGCAGCGGTGGGTTGCCACGCGCGGGCGCTCACCTTGCTGGCGCGCGAGACAGCACGGCAAGGCGTACGCGCGACGACAGAGAGCGTGCGACAGTTGATGGAAGAGTTGGAGCGCAAGCATCCTGGCAACCGCGAGAATTCGCTCTATGCCAGCGTGGAGCTTTCACTGCGCCGCCTGCCGCTGGAAATGCGCGAGCAGGTTAAGGCGTTGGGCGTCTTTCACGGCGGGGCGAATTTGGCGGTTTTGCATCATGTGTTAGGTGTAGATGAAGAAGCAGCCCGCCAGTTTACCATTGCCTTAATCGAAGCCGGACTCGCAGAAGAGATGGGCTATGACCATCTACGCCTTGATCCGGCGCTTCCCAACTACCTGCTAGGGCAGATGAGCGTAGCGGAACAAGAGCAGACCCGGTCGCGCTGGGCTGAAGGCATGCAAGGACTGGTAACTTTGCTGGATGAGCAGCGGTTTCAGGATACGCAACTTGCTCAACAACTGGCGCTGCTGGAACTGCCCAATCTGCTGGCGCTGCTCGCATGGGCGCAAGGTGCGCTAGCGCCAGAAGAGGTGGTTAATCTGGCGGGCAATCTGGAATCGCTGCTGGCTCAACTGGGTCGTCCAAAGGCGCGGGCGCGGGCGACGCGAGCGCGCGAAGAAGCAGCGCGACGGCTGGGTGCGTGGAACCACGCGCAGTTCGAGTCGTTGCTACATGACATTGAGAGGCTGCTGGAGCAGGGCCGGTTGCCGGAAGCGCACACCGCCGCTGAGCAGCTTCTGCGACGCGCGCTGGCCGCCGGTGAAGCGGCTTATGCGGGAGCGGCTTATGACATTACTAGCGCACATTTCTTTTTGGGAAGAGTGCTGAAGAAAATCGGCGCTGTCGAAGCCGCACTAACGCCGCTGGCCGAAGCGCAGTGGCGTTCTCAGACACCCGTTAATACAGGTAATACTAGCGCCGAACGCATGGCCTCTGCTGCGATCTCCGAAGCCGCAGAATGCCTACTTTATTTAGGGCGATACGATGAAGCGGCTACTGCTTATGAAGAAGGTATCTGGAGCGCCGAGAAACTCGGAGATTACAGAGGGGTAGCCGTCGGCAAGTTACAACTCGGCACTGTTCGTTTGCAGCAAAAACGTTACGGCGAGGCGCTGGCATATTACCGGGAAGCCCGCCAGGTTTTCGAGTCGCTGGGCGAGCCAGGCAGCGTCGCTGTCATCTGGCATCAAATCGGAATGGCGCATTATGGAACCGGGCAGTTTGAACAGGCCGAGCAGGCTTATCGGCAATCGCTGGCAATCGAGGTGCAGCAACAGAATCTTGCAGGCGAGAGCGGAAGCCTAAATGAATTGGGTATTCTCTATGGAACGATGGGGCGGATAGAAGAAGCGGTAAAATGCTTTCGTCAAGCAGCAGAGATTTGCGCCAAGCTACAGGATCAAATGCATGAGGGAATCATCCGTAGTAACTTAGCGTTTGAACTAATCAAGCTGCAACGTTACGACGAAGCCCGCCGCGAACTGCTCCGCGCTATCGAATGCCAAAAGCCTTATGGCCATGCTGTCGAGCCCTGGAAGGCATGGAACATTCTCTGCAAAGTAGAGCAAGCTACTGGCCATCCGTTTGCTGAGCTTAAGGCTTGGTGGAAAGCGCGGCGACTCTATCTAGCGTATCAGCGTGACGGCGGGCAATTATGAATCCAGACACACAATTGTGTGCGGTCTCCCAGTCCCTTCAAACCGGCGCGTTAGGGTAGATGATCGCGTTGGCCGCACAATTGGACGAGTTGTTGCGGGCTGATACTGCTTCTTCTACAGCACGAGCCCTGTTCCCCAAATTGCAAGCCGTCCTGCGAGGCTCATGTGATCGGTCGCTGGCCGCCGATCCAGCATTGGATTACGACGATGCGGCGGAGTTGACTTTGCTGCTGGAAACATTGGGCGGAAAGTGAAAGGATAAAGACGATGTCGAGAAGAGACGATTTGCATTTCGTAGCGCGCAATGCGTTGGAGAAAGACGGCTGGACGATCACGCACGACCCGCTGCCGCTGGTGTTTGAAGACCTGCCGTTGAAAGCCGACCTCGGCGCGGAGCAAACGCTGGCGGCGGAGAAAGCCGGGCGGAAAATCGCCGTTGAGGTCAAAGACTTGGACAGCGCCTCTGCGGCTAACGAATTGCAAAAGCTGATCGGGCAGATGCAGTTGTATCAGTTGGCGCTGGACGATCAAGAACCCGACCGCGAACTCTTTCTGGCTGTCAGCCATACGGTGTACGATAGGCTCTTCCAAAAACCATCTTTCAAACGGGTGGTGCGGCCGTAGCGGCATCAAGCTCATCGTCTTTGACGAAAACAAGGAGGTAATTTTGCAATGGATCAAACCCTGAAGTACGCCGACATTCTGACCGAGGTTTTGCGTGCGGAAGCCAAACTGCAATTCTCAACGATTCCCCGGCTGAAGCTGGTCGCTTCCTGTGACCGCGAGTCGGGGCAGTTCCTCTTGATTATGATTGGCTGGGATAACCGCGAACATTGGCATCATAGCATCACGTTTCATGCCCAACTGATTGACGGTAAGGTCATCATCGAAACCGATATGACCGAAGGGTTGAAACCGCTGCTGCTCGAAGCGGGCATCCGCGCGGAAGACTTCCTATCGGATAAGGAACGTGACCGGCTAGAGGCTACGCAAGCTGCTGCCTGAGTGGACAAGGCGATTGCTGCCAGACAAACTCACGCTGACTAAATGGAGTGCATAATGGAAAACACGACGACCTTCAACGCGGTGCTAGATGCCGCCGATGCTTTATCACCGGAAGAACAGGAAACCCTGATTGACATCTTGCGCCACCGCGTGGCCGAGACCAACCGCGAGCGGCTGCTGGCAGAGGTGCAGGAAGCGCGCCGCGACTTTGCGCAGGGACAGTGCCAGGAAGTGTCGGTTAAGAATCTTATGCAGGAACTGGTGGTGTGAAACTACTCGCGCAATTTGCTTTCAAGCAGTGCGTCTTGACACTTTCGCAAAGCATCCGGCACAATGCGCGCTCTTTTACGAATTTGTTCTTTTGATTTGCAATCGAGTAGAGGCGCGGCTTGCAAGAGTAGCTCATCCGAGAACGCGAAGGTTCCACGACGATGAGCGAAAGGGGAAAGCCGCCGAAACTGTGGCGCTGCTTCGTTTGGCGTCCCGGTTGGTTGTCAGGGCTAAATCCCTGAGACTGTCATCGCTAGCTTGGCGGTGGCGCGCTCTCGGTAATCCAACGTCATCATCGCTCGGTGAAGTCATCACGGCGGCAACGAGACCAGGGTTAGCTAGAAGCGCGTCGGGCGCGAGCTAACCCTTTTTTATTTTGTCTGTGAGGATACCAGAGCACTTATGATCGTGATGAAATTTGGCGGCACGTCGGTGGAAGACGCCACCGCGATTCGCTGCCTTGTCTCCATTGTCAAACCACGTTTGTCGCGCCAGCCCGTCGTAGTGGTTTCGGCAATGGGCAAGACTACGAACGGATTGCTGGAATGCGCGCGGCTGGCCGCCGATGGCGATTTGACTGCCGCGCACGCTCGGCTCGAACCAATCATCAACCATCATTTCAATACGGCAGATGAACTGGCTTTGCTAGCAGAACGTGACGAGTTGCGTGCGGCGCTCGACGCGCAGTTTGACGAAGTGAAAAGCGCGTTGGCTGAAATCAGCCAAACCGGCGCCGTCACGCCACGCCTGTCCGACGCGGTCTCGGCCAATGGTGAATTGCTCTCGTCGCACGTCGTAGCCGCCGCGTTTCGCGCCGTCGGCGTCAATGGGCGGCGTGTAGATGTGCGCCCGTTGATGCGCACGAATGACGATTTCACGCGGGCCGCCGTGCAGTTTGACGTGGCCAATCCGCGCTTGAAGAGTGGCTTCGTGCCGCTGCTGGCCGAAGAGTACGTGCCTGTCACGCAAGGCTTCATCGGTTCGACCGCTGAGGGCATCACGACGACGATTGGGCGCGGCGGGTCGGACTATTCGGCTTCGATCATCGGCGCGGCGCTCAACGCCGAAGAGATTCAAATCTGGACGGACGTGGACGGCATTATGACCACCGACCCACGCATTGTCCCCGAAGCCGCCAAGGTCAAAATCATCTCGTTCGCCGAAGCTTCGGAGTTGGCCTACTTCGGCGCGAAAGTTTTGCACCCGTCCACGCTGTTGCCTGCAATGGCGAAAGACATTCCCGTCTGTGTCTGTAACTCGCGCCGCCCTGATGTCGCGGGCACAGCGATTGTGCGGCAGGCTCCGGCGTCCAACGCAGTGGGCAAAGCCATCGCCTTCAAACGCGGCATCACGGTCGTCAACGTTGCGTCGAGCCGGATGTTGATGGCGCACGGTTTTCTGGCGCGCTTGTTCGAGGTCTTCAACAAACACGAAACGCCGGTGGATATGGTGGCGACTTCGGAGGTCAGCGTCTCGATGACGCTCGACGACACGCGCCATCTGGACGCGCTTATTGCCGACCTGAGCGAATGTGGTGAGGTGACAGTCGAAAAAGATCAGGCGTTGATCTGTCTGGTCGGCGAGCAGATGAAATATACTCCCGGCATTGCGGCTCGTATCTTTTCGAGCATCGCCGAGGTCAATGTCTCGATGATTTCGCACGGTGCCTCGGCGATCAACGTCAGTTTTATCGTCGCCAACAGCGCGGTCGAAAGCGCCGTCAAAGCCTTGCACCAGGAGTTTTTCAGCGAGCTTGACGAAGCGACGTTTGAAGCGCCCGCCGCGGCGTTGGCCAGCGCGTGAGGAAAACCAATGAAAATTGCACTTGTTGGTTACGGCAAAATGGGCAAGATGATCGAAGGCGTCGCCACGGCACGCGGGCACGAGATCGTGGCGCGCTTCGACATTGACAACAATGTGGATGGCGCGGGATTGACAGCCGAAGCGCTCGCAGGCGTTGAGGTGGCTATCGAATTTTCCACGCCAGACACGACACTCACGAACATTCGCCGTCTGGTGGCGCTCAAAGTTCCAACCGTCGTCGGCACGACGGGTTGGTATGCGCACCGCGATGAAGTCAAACAACTCGTCGCTGCGAACGATGCTGCGCTGGTTTGGGCTGCGAATTTTTCCATCGGCATGAATCTCTTCTTCAAAATCGCGCGTGACGCGGCGGCGCTGTTCGCGCGCTATGCTGAATACGATCCCTACTTGCTCGAAGCGCATCACAAATTCAAAAAAGACGCGCCTTCAGGCACAGCGCTCGTGATTGCACAACAACTCGCGAAGAGCTACGGTGACCGCACGCCTGAGTTCTCCGTCATCCGCGCCGGTCACATCCCCGGCACGCACGAAGTCGGCTTCGACTCCGAAGCCGATACCATTACGCTCACGCACACGGCGCGCAGCCGCGCAGGCTTTGCCGTCGGCGCGGTGCTCGCGGCAGAATTGCTCGCAGGCAAGCGTGGCTTTTACGAATTTCCCGAATTGCTTTTTGCAGAATAACCACCATCTCAAATTTCAAATCCGAGCTTTGAGATCGCAACCACAAAGGAAAGGCTTATGGCAACACTCGCTCAATTGAAAGGCTGCGGCACGGCCATCGTGACGCCTTTCAAAAAAGATGAAACGATTGACGAAGCCGCGCTGCGCCGCCTCGTCGAATTCCAGATCACCAATGGCGTAGACTTCATCATCGCCTGTGGCACGACCGGCGAAAGCGTGACGATGAGCGATGACGAACAGGCGCGCGTTGTCGAGCTTGTGCTTGAAGCTGCGGAGGGCCGCGTGCCCGTGCTGGGCGGTGCTGGCGGTTACAACACGCGCGAGAACATCGAGAAGATTCACCGTTACACCAAACTCGGCGTGGATGCGATTCTGTCGGTCACGCCCTATTACAACAAACCGACGCAGGAAGGTCTGTATCAACACTTCCGCTCCATCAACGACGCCAGCGAGTTGCCGATCATGCTCTACAACGTGCCTGGGCGCACGAGCGTGAACCTGGAGCCAGCGACGACGGCGCGTTTGGCCGAACTCGACCGCATCCATAGCATCAAAGAAGCCTCCGGCAACATCTCGCAAATCGGCGAGGTCGCGGCGCTGACCGACGGCATGGATTTCAAACTCTTTGCCGGCGACGACAGCGTTGTGTTGCCCGTCGCCGCACTCGGCGGGATAGGCGTGGTTTCGGTCGCGTCCAATATCGCGCCGAAACAGACCAGCGATTTGGCGCACGCTTGTCTCGAAGGCCGCTACGATGAGGCGCGCAAGCTGTACAATAAACTCACGCCGCTCTTCAAAATGTTGTTCATCGAAAGCAATCCGACGCCCGTCAAAGCGGCGCTGGCAATGGCTGGAATGATTGAAGAGGTCTACCGTTTGCCAATCGTGCCGATGACACCCGGCAACCGCGCGAAGCTAGAACAGTTGTTGATCGAAACCGGCATCTTGACCAAAGCAGCTTCGCAAACCAGTAGCTAAAAAACTTCCCACGAAGACGCACGAAGGGGCACGAAGAGCAATTGATTCTCTTCGTGCCCCTTCGTGCGTCTTCGTGGGAGAGTTTAATTGTAAGCCTCGAACAATCCGGCAGCGCCTTGCCCGCCACCGATGCACATCGTCACGACGCCGAGTTTGGCCTCGCGCCGCCGCATCTCATTCGCCAACGTGCCGACCATGCGCGAGCCAGTCATCCCGAACGGATGACCAATTGAGATCGAACCGCCGTTGACGTTCAGTTTATCTTGCGGAATGCCCAACTGATCGCGGCAATAGAGTACTTGCACGGCAAAGGCTTCGTTCAATTCCCACAGATCAATGTCGTTCACCGTCAGCCCATGTCGTTTGAGCAGCTTTGGCACGGCGAAGACTGGGCCGATGCCCATCTCATCCGGCTCGCAACCGGCGACGGCGAAGCCGCGAAAGATCAGTTTCGGCTTGATGCCTAGCGCCTCAGCGCGTTTGCGCGACATCACGAGCGTGGCTGACGCGCCGTCTGACAACTGTGATGAATTGCCTGCCGTCACGGAGCCTTGCCCGCTCTCCTTATCAAAATGTGGCTTCAGCGCGAGCAAGCCTTCGAGCGTCGTGTCAGCGCGGTTGCACTCGTCTCTGTCACACAGATGTTCTTCGGTGCTGGCGATTTGGCCGGTCTGTTTATCCAGGATGCCGCGCGTGACTTGCATCGGCGCGATCTCATTTTTGAAAAAGCCCTCGGCCTGCCCACGCGCGGTGCGCTGCTGGCTCATCAACGAGTATTCATCCTGCGCTTGGCGGCTGACGCTATAGCGCTTGGCGACGACCTCTGCCGTGTCGCCCATCACCATGTAGATGCCGGGATAATGTTCCTGAATCCAGGGCTGCGGCTCGTAATCGCGCTTCATAAACGAGATGCTTTCGACACCACAGCCGATGGCGGCATCCGCGCCTTCACGAATCTGCGCCGCCGCCATCGCAATTGCTTGTAAGCCGGATGAGCAAAATCGGTTGACCGTCGTCGCGGCAATTGACGGCGGCAAGCCAGCGATCAGCGCGCCAATGCGCCCGACATTCTGTCCCTGCTGCCCGCTCGGTTGCGCGCAGCCGCAGATCACATCATCAATTTCAGTCACGGCAAGCTGCGGCACTTTTTGCAACACGCTTTTGATGGCGTGCGCCAGCAAGTCAGCCGGTTTGGTCAGATTGAACGAACCGCGAAACGATTTCGCCAGCGGCGTACGCGAACTGTCAACGATGACTACTTCTCTCATAGTTTTCTCCTATCTCGAATTGCAAATTTGAAATTACTGCCCCTGCATAATGAAACGGCTACGCTGACGCAAGCGTTCGACAATCGCAGGCGGCGCTTTGCCAGGCGTGCCTGCATCAAATGGCGGTTGCGGATCGTATTCGATGCCGAGTTGAATGGCTTGCGCAATCGCGTCGCCACATTCGCGCGCAACCAGCGTCAATGCCATATCAATTCCGGCTGACACGCCCGCGGCCATGATGATCTTGCCTTCGATCACGACGCGCTCGGCTATAGGCTCTGCGCCGAGCGAGCGCAACACGTCATAAGCCAGCCAATGGCTGGTGGCGCGCAAACCTTTCAACAACCCCGCGGCTCCCAACACCAGCGAGCCAGTGCAGACCGAAGCCGTCCACTTGGAAGTTTCGTGCGCGCTACGCACCCAGTTCAAGATCGTCTCGTCATCCATCAACGCCATCTGGCCGGGGCCACCGGGTACAACGAAGATGTCGGGCGCAGGAACCTGCTCTAACGCATAATCAGCCACGAGCGCCAGACTGCCTTGATCGGTGCGATACGCGCCCGGCGTTTTCGCAACAAACTTCGTCGTGGCGCCGGGAATACGGCTCAGCACTTCGTATGGCCCGATAGCATCAAGCGCGGTCAGCCGGTCGAAAAGTAGGATTGCGATTTCCATCGTGTTCTATGCTCAATCATTTGCCTGGCGGCGCGGCTACCTGCGTGAGCAAAGCCCACACCCCATCCGCAAAACCGATGCTGTACTCTTTCTCCGGCCAATCACGGCAGGTGTCAGAATCCGATGCCACTTCACAAAGATGCTTGAAAGCTTGCCGCGCTGCCTGTTCTGATTCATACGGGCCAATGAAAATCGTCGTGTTGTAGCCCTGAATGCGATTGAGCCGGCGTGCGCCTTTGGTTTCACATTCGTTGGCCACAGCCATATTGACCAACCAAGACTTGATCCCTTCCTTGTGCAAATCAGCCAATATCTGCCGCTGCCAACCATTCAGCAAAACGCAAGGAGCGCAGCGATAACAGCGCACACAGGGCGTCAGCTCAAAATAAATTCCCGCTGGCAAATAAGCTCCCGGTCGTTGCGGCTGCCGCTGCGTCGCCCGTTGTATCTTTGCGGTTACAGGCGACGCGCACAGCAGCAAAACAACCAACAGCCAATACGTCAGCTTCATTTGGCTGCTGTTACCTTCGCTTTATCAAACTCAGCAAATGTCTTACCTGCTGCCGCCAACTCTTTCAATAACGGCGCTGGCTCCCACAATTCGCCGTGCTGTTCGTGGAATTGGGAGACGCGTTCGTAAACCTTCTGCAACCCAACCGTATCCGCATACCACATCGGCCCGCCGCGCCACGCCGGATAGCCGTAGCCGTTGAGGTAGATGATGTCAATATCCACGGCGCGCAGCGCAATGCCCTCTTCCAAAATCTTCGCGCCTTCATTGATGAGCGCGTATTGCGTGCGTTCGATGATTTCCTCTTCGCTGATTGTGCGACGTTCGATGCCCGTTTCAGCAGCAAGTTGTTCGATTAACGCTTCAACCTCTGGATCAGGTATCGGCTTGCGATTCTCATCGTATTTGTACCATCCCGCGCCCGTCTTTTGACCGTAACGTCCACGCTCGCACAGTGCATCGGCGACCAGCGGATAACGCACGCCGGGCTTGCGCAAATGCGCGTGCTCCTTGCGAATGCGCCAGCCGACATCCAGTCCGGCCAAGTCGCCGACGGCCAGCGGCCCCATCGCCATGCCGAATTTGTAGAGCGCTCCGTCTACGTCCTGCGGCTTTGCGCCCTCTTCGACCAGGAAATTCGCCTCGCGCCCGTATTGATGCAACATGCGGTTGCCGACAAAGCCGTAGCAATTGCCGACCAGCACGCCGATCTTCTTCAACCGCTTGGCCAGCGCCATCGAAGTCGCAATCACTTCCCTGCTCGTCGCCTTGCCACGCACGATTTCAAGCAAGCGCATCACGTTCGCCGGACTGAAGTAGTGATGGCCGATCACCCATTCGGGGCGTGACGTAGCCGATGCGATCTCGTCAACATTCAGCGTCGAAGTATTGGAAGCCAAAATCGCGCCGGGCTTGCAGATTTTGTCCAGCTCGCCGAAGACCTGCTTCTTCAACTCCATCCCTTCAAACACGGCCTCGGTCACGATGTCGGCTTCCTCAAAGCCATCGTAGCTGAGTTGCGGTGTAATCAGCGCCAGCCGCTGTTCCATCACTTCTTGCGAGAAACGCCCTTTCTTGACTGAGTTTTCGTAATTCTTGCGGATCGTCGCCATCCCACGATCTAACGCTTCTTGCGCGGTCTCCCGCACGATGACTGGAATGCCTGCGTTGGCATAGTTCATCGCAATGCCGCCGCCCATCGTGCCCGCGCCGATGACCGCCGCCTTTTTGATCTCAATTGGCTTTACGTCTTTGGGGACATCGGGAATCTTGGCGACTTCGCGCTCGCCGAAAAAGACGTGAATCAAAGCTTTGGATTGATCGGAGTGGAGGCATTGCTGGAACAGTTCGCGCTCACGCGCTTCGCCTTCGTCATAGGATAACTTCGTGGCAGCCTCGACTGCGTCAATTGCGGCCAACGGCGCCAGCATGCCGCGTGCGGTCTTCTTCGTCTGCGCTCGCGCGGCTTCAAAGATTGCGGCGCTGGTCGCAGCATCACCCAGCTTCTCGTTGCGTTCGCGCGTCTTGGGCGGCTTTTCGCCACTGGCCAGCTTTTCGCGGAGAAAGGCGATTGCGCCTTGCAACAAATCGCCTTCGACAACGCGATCAATGATACCGGCTGCGTGTGCTTCCTGCGCCTTGATCGGATTGCCGTCGGCGCACATCTGCACGGCTTTCGCAACGCCTGCCAACCGTGGCAACCGCTGCGTACCCGCCGCGCCGGGGATTATTCCCAGTTTTACTTCGGGCTGGCCGACCTGCGCTGACGGCACGGCAATACGATAATGAAAGGCCATCGCCACTTCGAGGCCACCGCCAAAGGCCGTGCCGTGAATGGCCGCCACCAACGGTTTCGGACAATCTTCAATTGTCCGCAGCAGGCCAAGAAAATTGATGCCCTCCTTGCGCTGTCCCGAAGTAATCTTGCCAAACTCCTTGATGTCAGCGCCCGCGATGAAGGTCTGCCCACCACCAATCAACACTGCGCCTTTGATTGAATCATCGGTGCTGATTTGCTTGATCGCCTCGTTAATGCCTTCGGGCACGCCGGGGCTTAAGGCGTTCACGGGTGGGTTGTTGACGGTGATGACGCCGATTTCGTTGTCTTTGGTCAGGGTGACTAATTGCTCGCTCATAAAATATGGATTCCTCCGCAGTAGGGCAAACTGTCTAGTTTGCCGCATTCAAGAGAAGACCTCTCGATCCCGGCAGGTCTGCTCATTACGCCAGGCAAACTAGACAGTTTGCCCTACTTTTGCCCCGCGATTTCATTGCTTCTCGACGCTCAGGCTTGTTTAGTCCGGTCGTGTTCTTGTCTTGGCTTTTCTCATAACGTGGGCGCGACTACCTTCTGCTAACCGACCGGTAAGCAAATTAAACGGTGCAAGGCGGCAAGTCAATTTTCTTCGCGCCATTTTGTTTTGGCTTGTTGTTTCAGCCGCTCGATCATCATTTGGTTCATCTGTTCCGACTGGCCGAGTGGCACGCTGAGAGTCTGCCACTCGGTAGATTTCAAGTGTTTGGCAAGGAAGACGAGCTGGCCGACGTGCGTGGCGTAATGGGTCAACTGGCGGTTGATAGCCTGGACGACTGTGTGGTCTTCGTAGCGAATAACGACTGTGCGCAGCACATCATCAGGCTGTAACGCTTCGAGGGCGGCAAAGAGGCAACCCCAACCTTGCTCCCACCAGTGCAGCACATCAGCGCGCGTTGTGTTGGTGTCGAGCAGGAATTCAGTGTCGCGCTGGCGGTCGGGCTTCTCGCCATCACTCGTCAAAAAGTCCGTCCAGCGCGAGCGCATATTGCCCGCGATGTGTTTGACGAGTATCGCCACACTGTTGCTTTCAGGATCAAGCGTGACGAAAAACTGCTCATCGTCGAGTTGCGCCAGAGCACGGTCGCCGAGCTTCTTCATCACGCGAAACTCGGCGATCACATTTTCCAGGTAATGCTGTCCAAGATTGTTAGCCATCGCAGCTCCTTTCTTTCACTCACGGATCAAGGCGTAAACCAACTCGTCCATTGTCACGCCTTCTTTTGTGACGGCTTTGCGCAAGCGCGCTTCAAGCTGAAAACCTGCCTTCTCCAACACACGCGCTGAGCTGGGATTCCATTCCAGTACACCAGCGTAGACGCGACAGAGATCAAAATTGGTAAAGGCCCACTCGCTCACAGCGCGCACGGCTTCTGTCATCACGCCGCGTCCCCAAAACGCTTCGCCCAGCCAATAACCAATCTCCGCCGAGCGGTGATAGATGTCTTCGCGCAAGACTAGGCCGATGCCACCGACGGCCTGCCCATCCACTACAATGGCAAAGCTGGTGGCCGGGTCCTCCTGCATGGCGTGTTCGAGCCAGCGTTGCGCGTCTTCAAGCGCATAAGGATGTGGGAAGCGGTCGCGCACGTTGCGCCAGACTTTGTAGTTGTTGGCGTGCTGGGCCAACGACGCCTCATCGCCGCGCTGCCAGTTGCGAACTGTGCATTTGCTCAGTTTGATCTCCATCGGTCTTGTCAGAATCCGCGCGCTGGAAAGTCTAGCGCGTGTTGCAACCAATTGTCGGCTGGATAGTGGCAAGCGCCATCAATCAGGTGCAGTGTATACGCGTGGCGCGATTTGGGCGAGCGATTGGCGTAGCTCAAATGCGGCAACAATCCGTGCAGAATGATCAGCGTTCCCTGCTCGGCTTCAAGTGGAATTAAGCCTTCCGATGGAAATGGAGTCGCGTCAAGCGTCTCAAACTTCGTCGCATCCCGCCCGTCACGCGCAAAGCGTTTTTTCAAACCGAGCTGATGACCGCCCGGCAATGCCCACATACAACCGTTCTCACGCGTGGCGTCTTCCAGGGCGAACCAAAAGCCGGTCACGCTGAGCGGTTCAGTATAAAGAAAAGTCGCGTCCTGATGGCAGACAACTTCACCACCGATGTTGGGCTGCTTGAAAATATACATGGATTGCAGCAACAACGGTTGTTGATAGCCCAAGTCCCTCGCAATAACGGCCAGCTCTGGTTTGCGCGAAAAACGCTCAAAGACCGGGTCGAGGTCGTGCAGCGCATGACCGATCTTGTTAATCGAACGTTCCTTGCTTTGGCGCAACTGCCCCTGCGCATCAAAAGCATCTTCTTCAAAAAAGAAGCGCACCTGGTCGCCCGAAGTCAGAAAGTAGTCATCGCTCCGGCGCGTCTGCTCACGCGTTGAAAAGATCGAAATGACACCTGCCGGGTCGAAAGCTGCTACCAGATCGTCAGCTCGCTGGCGCAATTGTTCGCACTCCGCGCGGCTGGCAAAGTTCTCAATTACGAGAAAGCCATCTCGTGCATAATCCTGCAACTGTTGCTTCGTCAGTTCGCTCATCCGCTTTGTCTCAGACGCTCCCATGAGAAAAGCCTCGACGAACGCGCGCGTCCATCGAGGCTTTCCGGTAAGCTGTTAGGATTGACCGCTACGGCCCGCGCCGCTGGCCCTTCACCAAGCAGACGCGACCGTCAGGTCGCAGCCACCTCACTGTGTGCTAAACTCATAAACGTTAGACCACCTCCTTTCTCAGTGTTGCCGTGCATCCTACTGAGCGCGGCACACGGAGTCAACCGTTTTTTTGAGCAGTTTATGAACCTGTCAGAAGCACGCGCGCAATTCGCCGCCCAAGTCTCGCGCCCGGAGGCAGAACTGGAACTCGACCGCGCAGCACTCTTGATCGCCGCCGAAGAGTATCCACAAATGGAGCTTGAAGATTATCTAGCGCAGTTCGATGCTTTTGCCATGCGCGCGCGTGAAAACGATGATCCGCGGGCTTCGCCCGTCACGCGAGTGTTGCGATTGAATGACACGCTCTTCGGCGAATTCCGCTTTCGCGGCAATACGGAAAACTACTTCGACGCGCGCAACAGCTTCCTGAACGACGTGATCGAGCGGCGCACGGGCATTCCGATTACGCTCTCGGTCGTTTATATCGAAGTGGCGCGCCGGATTGGCTTGCGCATATTCGGCGTCGGGCTGCCCGGCCATTTCCTGGTGAAGTATCAAGATGAAGTCGAAGAGATTCTGCTCGATCCATTCAACAACGGGCGGCTATTGTCGGAAGACGACTGCTTTCGGATGGTTTTGCGGATGTACCAGGGCGATGTGGTCTTTCAGCGCAGCTACCTTGACGCCGTCAGCAAGAAACAGATTCTCACGCGGCTGCTACAAAATCTAAAAGGCATCTACGCGCAAGCGGGTGCTCAATCTAAAACGTTGAGCGTGATTGAACGCGCGTTGCTCATCACAACCGATACGCCAAGTGAATTGCGTGATCGCGGATTGGTCTACGCGTCAATGGAACGCTTCAATGAAGCGCTGGCCGATCTGGAAACCTACCTGCGGCACGAGCCGGGCGCGCGCGATATGGTATCCATCAAAGAAAAGATTGCGGAGTTGAAAAAACGGCGGGCGTGGTTGAATTGAAGTGACGCCAAGCAAAACGAGAGCCTGATCGCGCCACGCGAATCAGGCTCACTCGGTCACAGATTTTCGCCTACAGAGCAACTTGCTACTTGGCCAACAGCTCATTGACGTGCGAGGTCAGCCGCGCTTTGTGACGCGCTGCTGCGTTCTTGTGTAACACACCCTTTTGCACCGACTTGTCAATCACCGACACGATCTGCGGCAATAAAGCCTTGGCTTCATCCTTCTGGCCGCCGGTGAGTGCCGTGCGTAACTTCTTTAGGTTGGTGCGCAGGTTAGTGCGGTGAGTGGTATTGATGGCATTGCGACGTGCATTTTGGCGGTCGCGCTTCTCAGCAGATTTATGATTTGGCATAACGCAAAACTCTCCTTAAAACTCTCTACCAAACTGAATGATCAGGCCATAGGCGATGATGACCGTGCTTTCGCAAAGCGCGGAGTATATTGACCAGTTGCTACGCCTGTCAAGCCAAAGCCGCCTTGTACCTGCGGCTGGCCATCGCCTAAGATGATCGGCTTATGGCCCAAGTGCTGAATCTGACTGAATTGGCTGCTGAGCGGGCGCATTTGCGCCAGGCTGGTAAGCGCGTTGTTTTTACCAATGGCTGTTTCGATCTGCTACATCCCGGTCATGTGCGCTATTTGCAACAGGCGCGGGCGCTTGGTGAAGTGCTGATCGTCGCGCTTAACAGCGACCGCAGCGTGCGCGAGTTGAAAGGCCCTGCGCGTCCGATCTTGCAAGAAGCGGAACGCGCCGAAGTGATGGCGGCGCTGGCTTGCGTAGATTACGTGACGATCTTTGACGAGCCGACGCCGCAGCGAGTAATCGCCACGTTGTTGCCCGATGTGCTGGTCAAAGGTGGGGATTGGAACATTGATAATATCGTGGGCCGTACAGAGGTCGAGGCAGCCGGTGGGCAGGTGCTGAGTCTGCCGTTTGTAGATGGGCTTTCGACTTCGGACGTGGTCGCCCGCATTCTGGCCGGCCTTGAGCGAAATTGATTATCCAGCCGCCAGAAGGTACAACGGACACAGGCCGTTTTGTGTTGCTTGTGCCTTTGTGGCTCAACCAGATTAAAGCATGTCTGCCCTTTTCGAGCGTTTTGAGCAGGACGAAAATCTTCAGCGCCTTGTCATAGAGGTACGCGCGGGCCGCCGTGTCATCAACGTCGCCGGCTTGGCCAATGGCGCAAAGGCGCTGGCAATTGCGGCGCTACAACGGGCAACGGGCAAACGGCTGGCGGTCGTCTGCTTGCGCAGCAAAGACCTGGAAGAAGTGGAAAGTGATCTGCGCTTCTTCTACTGCGCGCTCAACGACCAGCTTGAATGTGACCAGAAAGTTTTTACGCTGCCTTCGTCCGAGAGCGATCCTTATAGCGGCACATCGCCACACGCTGATGTGCTGGAGCGGCGCGCCCTGGCGCTGTGGCGTTTGACCGCAGGCGCGGGCGACATCGTGATGTTGACGGCGCATGCCTTGATGCGTCGTTATGTGGCGCTCGACGAGATCAGGCAAGCGGGCGTGGTGCTGCGCGTGGGCGAAGAGCTGCCGCTCGATTACCTGCTCGAACATTTGCAGGCGGTCGGCTACAAACGCTCCGATCCAGTGGGCGGACTCGGCGAATTCTCTTCGCGCGGTGGTATTTTGGATTTCTATTCGCCGAGCGCGCAGCTTGCCGGAAAGGCAGAAACAGTCAGCTTGCCCGTGCGCGTGGAGTTTTTCGGCGATGAGATTGATTCGATCCGTGAATTCGATCCTGAGACGCAACGCTCAGTCCGCGAGTTGAAAGAGACGATCATCGCCCCGATGCGCGATGAACGCGCGGCGGCGGCGGACTTCCGCGCGTGGGCGCAGCAGGCGCGCGAACATTGGCGAGACGAACGCTACGAGCGGGCGTTGCGTGACCGCACGGTCTTTGCCGACGAAGGCGAAGAGTTTCAGGGCTGGGAGTACCTGCTGCCGTTGCTGCGCCCCTTGTCAGCGACAGTTTTTGATTATCTGGGCGACTGTGTGTTGGTAGTTGACGAGCCAGCCGAGATTGAAAAGCAATTGCGCACTTCACTGGACGAGTTGCAGCGCAGCTACGAGCGCACTGAGCAGGCGGATGAATTGGGCCTGCCACCAGAGCGGCTCTGGCTGACGCCTGATGAGTTGCGCACGCGACTTGAGCGAATACAGCGTATCGAATTGCGTTTGCTCGGCGCAGCCGCTTTAGCGCGGCAGGAAGAGTTGAGCACCGAAGAGATTCTGGCCGAAAGCGCACTCAGCGCGGCGGCGGCCAATGCCAACGAACGCATCGCAGCTTTCGTCAAGCGTCCGGCCAGCGCGCCGCTCTTCCTCTTTCCGCCTGAGCCGAACGCAGACGAGATCAACTTGACCTCCCGCGCAGTGCGCCGCTGGCACGGGCGCGTAGCAGATCTAGCCGCCGAACTCAAAGAACTGGCCGCGTTCGGCCAGCAAACGATCTTCGTACTGCCCGCCATCGGCGTCGCCGACCGCATACGCAAGACGCTGCAAGAGTATGGCGTCACCGGCATCACAACCTTCGAGCCGGCAACTCAATCCTCACCCGCTGATCCTCAATTCTCAATCACACTCACCATCGGTGGTCTCTCAGTCGGCTTTTCTTTGCCCAATGTCAAACTGACGATCTATACCGAAGCCGACATTTTTGACGAAGCCATCCACGCCGACCGCGCGGCGCGCAATCAGAGTAAGAGCAAACGGTCGCAACTTGGTGCGTTCCTGTCCGACTTCCGCGACCTGAAGATTGGTGATTACATCGTTCACATTGATCACGGCATCGGGCAGTTTCAAGGTTTGGTGCAGCTTGATACGTCTGGGCCTGAAACCTCGGCGGACATTTACGCGCGAATGCTTGGCGCAGGCGGGCAGAAGGCCGAGAGCAAGCGCGAGTTTATGCTGCTTACTTACGCTGACGGCGCAAAGCTCTATGTGCCGGTCGAGCGGCTAGACTTGGTGCAGAAGTTTGCCAGCAGCGAGGCCAGTTCGGCTTCACTTGATCGGTTGGGCGGCATCGCCTGGGCAAAGACAAAAGCCCGCGTCAAACGGGCGATGCGCGATATGGCCGAAGAACTGTTGAAGCTATACGCCGAGCGCAAGCTGGTCACGGGCTTCGCCTTCAGCGGCGACACGCCGTGGCAGCAGGAGTTTGAGGACGCCTTCCCGTATGAACTCACGCCAGACCAAGCCGCCGCCATCAACGATGTCAAAAAGAATATGGAAGAGCCGCAGCCGATGGACCGTCTGCTGTGCGGCGATGTCGGCTACGGCAAGACCGAAGTGGCGATGCGCGCAGCATTCAAAGCTGTGATGGAGGGCAAGCAGGTTGCCGTGCTCGCGCCAACGACGGTGCTCTCTTATCAGCACTATCAAAACTTCAAGTCGCGCTTTGCCGTGTTTCCGGCCAAGATCGAATTGCTCTCGCGCTTTCGTTCGCCAAAGGAGCAAAGAGAAGTCGTAGCGCAAGTCGAAAAAGGCACAGTGGACGTGGTCATCGGCACGCACCGGATTCTCTCGCGGGACTTGGCTTTCAAAGAACTCGGCCTAGTCATCGTGGATGAAGAGCAGCGTTTCGGCGTCGCGCACAAAGAGCGGCTGAAACAGATTAAGAAGCGCGTGGACGTGTTGACGATGAGCGCCACGCCGATCCCGCGCACGCTGAATATGTCTTTGCTCGGCCTGCGCGATATGTCGGTGATCGAGACGCCGCCGCGCGACCGCTTGGCAATTCAAACCAACGTTGTGCCCTTCAACGAAAACATCATCCGCAGCGCCATCGAACTGGAATTGCAACGCCAGGGTCAGGTCTTCTTCGTCCACAACCGGGTCGAATCAATCGAAGAGGTCGCCGCACTGCTCAAACGCATCGTGCCCGAAGCGCGCTTCGTGGTCGCGCACGGCCAGATGGGCGAGAAAGAGATGGAGCAGGCGGTGCTTGATTTCGTGGACTATAAATACGACGTGCTGGTGGCCACGACGATCATCGAGAACGGCATAGATATTCCGCGCGCCAACACGATTATCATCAACCGCGCTGACAACTATGGCCTCTCACAGCTCTACCAATTGCGCGGGCGCGTGGGCCGTGCGAGCCGTCGCGCTTATGCTTATCTACTTATCCCGCCCGAACAGGAGCTGACACCGATTGCGCGCAAGCGGTTGGCGGCTATCCGCGAATTTTCCGACCTGGGGGCGGGCTTCCGCATCGCAGCGCTCGATCTGGAATTGCGCGGCGCGGGCAATCTGTTAGGCGGGCAGCAGTCGGGGCACATTGACACGATTGGCTTCGACCTCTATTGCCAGATGCTTGAACGCACGGTGCAGGAATTGCGCGGCGAGCCGATTGAAGAAGAACTCAACACACAGCTTAACCTCGGTGTGGACACGCGCATCCCGGAAGAGTATGTCTACGATATGAGCCAGCGCTTGCGCACTTACAAACGCATCGCCTCGGCGCGTTCAGACGAGGAGCTATGGCGCATCCACGAAGAAGTGTCCGACCGTTACGGACGGTTGCCCGAGTCAGTAGAAAACCTGTTCACGTATGCGCGCGTGCGGCGTGAGGCCGAACAGCTTGGCATTATCTCGATTGATCGAGTGGGTGAAAGCCTGGCCATCAAGTTGAGCGAGAAGGCCCGGCTCGAGCCACAAAAATTACTGCAATTCATCAAGGACAATAACGCTGCAAGTTTTTCGCCAAATGGGGTTCTAAAGCTGAAGCTGTTGGCAAATGAGGAAGAAATAAGCGCGCGGGTCTTTGCTACACTGCGACATTTCCTGCAAGCGGTCAAAAACTAAGCTGGGGCTAAAGTTGCCTTACTTGCTCCTGCAACTGTGGGCAGCGTACAATTCAGGTTTGCTGCGGGACACTACGGAACGTATTACACACTGCCTTAGACCCACGTGCACTCACGATTTATGCATTATCAGTTTTTCTTGCTCTGTGCTTTGCTCTCAAGCGCCGTGCTGGCGGGCTGCCGCTCGCAGCAGGCGGCTTTTGGCGCGGCGGAGACGGCCAACGATGGCTCGCCGGTGATTGTCGAAATCAACGGCTTTGCCGAACGGCGCGCAGCGTTTGAACGCTTCGTCAAGTCGCGCTTGTCGGACTTCGCCACGCAGGCGATGCAAAACCAAGCCGAGCAGGATCATTTGCGCAGCCGCTTGTTCGATGAATTCGTGCGGCGGCAATTGATCGTGCGCGAGGCATTGAAGCAGAACATCGTGCCGACCGAAGACGAGATCAGAAAAGCCATCGAAGAGCAGCACAAACAGACCAGTGGTGAAAGCGCTGGTCAAAATCAAACTGCACTCGAGGGTGGCGAACGTCGCGCCGAATTGTTGAATGATCTGTTGACGCTCAAATACTACGAGAGCGAAGTATTGAAAAACGTAACCGTCGTGCCGCAGGAGATTGAAAACTACTACAAGGAAAATCTTGCGCAGTATCAAAAGCAGAACGGCTTTTACGTGCGCGAGATTCGCGTGCCCGACGAAGCCGAGGCGCGCCGTATCCGCCAGTTGGCGTTGGCCAAGCCGGACGATTTCAACGTGCTGGCCAAAGAACATTCGAAAGCCCCTACGGCGATCAACGGTGGCTTGATGTATTACGAAATGCAGCAACTGCCGCCCGTGTTGGAGCAGGCGATCACGCCGCTCCATCCGAGTGAGATCAGCAACGTCATCAAATCGAACTACGGTTATCACGTTTTTAAGCTGGAGAAACGCGCCGAACCACAGACGCTTGAACAGGTGAAAGAAGACATCAAACGAGAATTGCTGCGCACCAAAAACCAGGCGCTGATCGAGCAATACAACCAGCGCACGCTCTCGGCGGCCCGGCTCAAGATTTATCACGACCACTTGGGATTCAATTATTCCGGCAATCTCAAGCCTGGCGCTTGATGTCCGACAAGCTGCTCGCTTGTCGAAGTTTCGACTGGCGCGCCATTGCTTGAAACGTCAAGCCTGCCGACGAGCTCATCAGCTTGTCGGACATATTCGGAGGAAGTTATGAAACTGAGATTTATGCTTATGCTGTTTTTATTGGCCTTTGCTGCGCCCGCTTTCGCGCAGGAGGGCGAGGCCAAGCTGATTGATGAAGTCATCGCGCGCGTAAATACATCGCCGATTATGCGTTCGGCCTTCGAGAGTGCTCAGCGCGAAGTCCTCGAGCAATTGAAGAGCCAGGGACTAAAGCCCGAAGAGTTGGAAAAGAAGCTGGCCGAGTGGAAGCCGCGCATTCTCGATCAATTGATTGACACGCAATTGCTGGTGCAGCGCGCTAGTGATCTTTCGATCAACGTTGATCCGCAAGTCAACGAACAGTTGGTGCGGATCATGAAAGAGAACAATATCCAATCGCTCGAAGACCTCGAACAGAAGATGCGCGAGGTCGGCGTGGACATCAACGAGGTCAAAGCCAATTTGCGTGCCAACTTCGCGCGCCAGGCGGTCTTGAACCGCGAAGTCTACGGCAAAATCTACTTCGGCCTGACTGAAAAAGAGAAGCGCGATTATTACGAGCAGAACAAACAACTTTTTTCTACCCCTGCCGAGCTTACGCTGAGCCACATTTTCATCGCGGCGGGGAAAGACGCAGAGGCAGCGTTGAAACGCGCTCAAGATGCTCAAGCCCAAGCAAGCACGGAGGCGGATTTCGGGGCGCTAGCGCAACGTCTGTCGGAAGACCAGAACACGGCCTCAAAAAAAGGTTTGATCGGCACGCTCAAACTGCCGGAACTCGCCCCCGAAGTGCGCGAGGCGGTGGACAAGCTCAAAGTGGGCGAGGTCAGCGCCCCAGTCAAGCTCGGCAATGGCTACAGCATCTTCCGCGTAGACGCTCGGAAAGATTCGGTCGCGCGCGCCTTTGAAGAGCGTGAGGTCGCAGATGAAGTAGGGCAGCGTCTGGCCTACGAACGTGCTGACAAACAGATTGACATTTACCTGGACAAGCTGCGCATTGATGCCTTCATCGAGATTGATCCGCGTTACCAGTTCACCGACAGCAAAGTAAAGTCAGCCCAAATCAAACACACGCCTTACTCGGAAGAAAATTCCAAGAAGAAGAAAGACAAGGACAAAGACAAAGAGAAGAAAGAGGCGACAACTCCCAAAGCAGCCGCAGCCAAATCTGCGGTAAAAGACAAGCCTTAATTTTGAGTAGACAGCAGGCAGTAGGCAGTAGTCAGTGATTTGACTGCCTACTGCCTGCTGTCTACTGTCTACACATGCAAAAAATTTTTATCAGTGATTTCACCCCGAACCAGACCATCAGCACGACCTTCCTGGTCAAAGCCAAAGATCTGCGCAACAAAAAGACCGGCGGCCAATTTGTTTTGATCACGTTGGCCGACCGCACCGGCGACATCGTCGGACAATGGTGGGACAACTTCGAAGAGACGATTGACACCTTTGACCGCGACGACATCGTCTTTGTGCGCGGCCTGGTCAACACGTACCGCAACCAGTTGCAGCTTTCGGTTCATCGCATGCGCAAATGTGACGAACACGAGATTGAACTGGCACACTACTTCCCGACGACCAAATACAATGTGGATGAAATGTTCGCGGAACTGTTGGGCATCATCCGCGAATTTCAAAATCCTTTTCTCAAACAACTACTCGAAAACATCTTTGCCGATGAAGTCACGGTGCGGAAGTTCAAAAAAGCGCCCGCAGCCAAAACGATGCATCATCCCTATCTTGGCGGCCTGCTCGAACACACTCTCTCCCTGGTCAAACTGGCGCGCAAAGTCGGCGCGCATTACGACGGGATTGATTTAGACTTGCTGCAAACCGGCGCTGTACTGCACGACTTCGGCAAGATTGACGAACTGAACTACGAGCGCGGCTTCGGCTACAGCAACGAAGGCCAAATGATCGGCCATCTGACGATGGAAACGATCATGGTGCACGATCACATCAAGCAGGTGCCCAGTTTCCCAGATGAATTGCGCCGCCATCTGTTGCACATGCTGCTCGCGCATCACGGCAAGCTCGAATACGGCTCGCCCAAATTGCCCAACACGCCCGAGGCGTTGATGTTGGCTTACCTGGACGATCTCGATTCCAAGGTGGAAGCGATGCAGCGTCTGATTGCCGAACCGCACTTGCAAGGCGATTGGACACGGATGTCGGCAATGTTCGAACGACCGATATATCGCGTGCGCACCATTGAACAGCCCAAACCGGAGCCAGCCAAACCAGCGCAGCCACTGTCTAACGCTGCCTCTGCCGCAATCGAAAAAGAGCCGCGTAAATCAAGCGTACGTGCTGAAAGCTTTAACACGCCGTTCGAGCAGTTGGCGGATTTATTCAAAGAGTAATCTGGGCGCGTACGCTTGATTGCATGAGCGCCTTCGTGCCAAGCTATCGCTCCGTTCAACAAAAGCAAAATTCATCAGGAGGCATCATCAAATTATGCTGGCAGGCATTCTCTTAGCGGCTGGGGAATCCAGACGGATGGAAGGCGCGTTCAAACCGCTGTTGAAATGGGGCGCGCGCACCGTCATCGCCGAATGCATCAAGCAACTGCGCGACTCGAAGCTGGACGAGATTTTCGTCGTGCTGGGTCATCGGGAATTCGACGTGCGCACGCGGAACGCCAACGCGGGCGTGCAATATGTCATCAACGAAGAGTACCAGAAAGGCATGCTCAGCTCGATCAAGTCCGGTTGGGGACAACTCGCGCCGGGCACCGACGGCGTGCTGATCGCACTGGTAGATCAGCCGATGGTTACAACCGCCATCATCAACCGGGTGATTGACGCCTTTAACGAAGGCAAGAAACCCATCGTCATTCCGACCTACGAGGGCAAGCCAGGTCATCCCATCATACTCAGCGCCGAATTCGAAGATGAGTTGATGCAAGTGCCGGATGACGAACCGCTGGGATTGAAGGCGCTGATTGACCGCCACCGCGAGGAAGTGTTGGAGGTACCGGTGGATTCACCCGCCATTCTCGAAGACATTGACAACCCGGCTGACTACGAACGGTTGAGCAGAGCCGTCGAGCCGCATTACGCTTTTCGCAAGTGGAGCCCTTGAACTCAGAGAAATCAAAAGGCAAAAGGCAAAAGGCAAATATCAAAAGGCAGGCACTTTCTTTTTCATACTTAACCTGCTGATTTCCTCTTTTGCCTTTTGATATTTGCCTTTTGCTTTTTGATTTATTTATGGCCTATTCCGATCTACGCGAATTCATCCGCGCCCTCGAACGCAACAACGAACTCAAACGCATCAAACTTCCTGTCTCCAGCGATCAAGAGATCACTGAGATCACCGATCGCGTCTCGAAATCAAAGGACAGCAACAAGGCGCTGCTCTTTGAAAATGTAGACGGCGGCAAAATTCCCGTGCTCATCAACGCCTTTGGCAGCCAGCGGCGGATGGAGATCGCGCTCGACGCAGACAGCGTGGATGACATCGCCGGACGATTGACCGAGTGGCTCGACTTCAAATCACCTACCGGATTGCTGGCCAAAGTGAAAATGCTGCCCAAGCTGGCTGAAATCGGCAAATACTTTCCACGCTTGGTCAAATCCGGCCCTTGCCAGGAAGTCGTCAAACGCGAGGGCGAATTCAACCTCTTCGATTTCCCGATTCTGAAATGTTGGGAAGCTGACGGTGGACGGTTTATCACCTTCCCAATGGTCTTCACACGCAACCCGCGCACGGGCGCGCGCAACGTCGGCATGTACCGCATGCAAATTTACGACGAGAAGACTACCGGCATGCACTGGCAGATTCACAAACACGGCGCGGCGCACCATCGCGAGTTGGAAAAGCGCGGCGCGAACTTGATGCCCGTCGCGGTTGCCATCGGTGGCGACCCGATGACAAGTTTTGCCGCAACGCTGCCGCTACCCGATGATCTGGACGAGATGATCTTTGCCAGCTTTATCCGCGAAAAGCCGATTGAGTTGGTTAAATGCATCTCGTTGGATTTAGAAGTCCCCGCGACGGCGGAGATTGTGCTGGAAGGCTACGTTGATCCGAGCGAGCGCCGTATCGAAGGCCCGTTCGGCGATCACACCGGCTTTTACACGCTCGAAGAGCCTTATCCCGTCTTCCACGTCACCACGGTCACGCATCGCCGCAACCCGATCTATCAAACGACCATTGTCGGCAAACCGCCGATGGAGGATTGTTACATGGGTTGGGCGATCACGCGCATCACGTTGCCAGTGCTCAAACGCCAATTCCCCGAAATCGTAGATATGTACCTGCCCTTCGAGGGCGTCTTTCACAACCTGATGCTGGTCTCGATCCGCAAACAGTATCCGGGCCACGCGCGCAAAATCATGAACGCCATTTGGGGCTTAGGACAGGCGATGTTCACCAAATGCATCGTCGTGGTGGATAAAGATGTGGACGTGCAAAATTACGGCGAAGTCGTCTGGAAAGTCCTCAACAACATTGACCCCGAACGCGACATTCAATTTATGCTGGGGCCGGTGGACGTGCTGGATCACGCGGCGCGGCAGACTGGTTTTGGCTCGAAGATGGGCATTGACGGGACACGAAAGTGGAAGAGCGAAGGGTTTGACCGGCGTTGGCCGCGTGAGAATAAGACGAGTGACGAAGTGAAGCAACTCGTGGATGCGAAATGGAGGAAGCTCGGTCTGTAAACTCCCTTCAAGCTTTAGCCACGCTCACCCAACTGAATTACCTGATCGGTATATCCCTCAAACGTATCGTCGTGGCTGATGACGAAAAGCTGTTGAAAGTCTTTGATGCGCCCGATCTGCTGCGCCAGATTACGCCGCCGCTCTTCATCCATATTCGTCGTCGGTTCGTCAAAGAAGGCCAAATTCAAATCGGAGAGCTCTTTCAGCAATGCCAGCCGCACTGCCAGCGCCGCTGCCATCTGTTCGCCACCCGACAGATTGGCAAAGGGACGCTCGCGGCCTTCTTCTTCGAGCGTGATTTCATAATCTTTCGCCCAATTGAGTGTCACGTCGTGGCGTCCGGTGATTTCGCGGAAGAGTTGATTAGCTTCGAGCGAAATAGAAAACAGATAGGACTCAGTGATAAACGGTGCGGCTTTTTGCAGAATGTCGCGGATGAAGTCTGCCGTTTCGCGCAGCCGCTGCGCTTTTTCTTTTTCGACAAGCTGGGCGCGTAACCGTTCGCGCACTTCATTGAGTTCGGCCAGACGCTGCTGCAATTGTGCGAATTGTTCGCGCGTGTGCGCCAGTTGCGTAACTAGCTGCGCTGCTCGTTCGCGCCAAGTAGCAAGCTCGTTTTGCGCTTGGCGGTGCGCGTCCGCGTCGTAGCGTTCGGCCAACTGACGTATTTGCTCCTGGGTTTCAGCCAGCATCTTTTCGAACTGCTCAATCTCCGCTGTCGTGGCAGCCACTTCGCTTTCGTGGGCGGGGAGCGTCTCGGCGATCCTTTGGTGCGACAGGTAAGCGTGATAGTCGCGCTCATTCGTAGCGCGGGCATGGTTGGCCTCGGCCAGTTGCGCGTCGAGTGTGGCGAACTTTTGTAGCTCGGCATTGAGCTGTGTCTGCCGGGTCTCAAGCTCAGTCAGTTTGGCAGCGTGCTCGGCGATTGTTCTCTGTAACTCCGGCTCGGCTTCGACTTGGCGCTGCAACGCAGCGGCGCGTCCGCGCGGGTCATTGAGCGCGCGCAACCCGTTTTCGGCCTCAGCCAATTGTGTTTCGACGCCGCTGAGTTGCGTCAAACGTTGCTGCAGGTTTTCGGCCTCGGTCTTCTTCAACTTGCCCTGCTCACCGAGTTCGTTCAACTCACCGCGTTTGCCTTCGGCTTGATTGAAGAGACGTTCGGCCTCGCGCGCGGCGCGCAGTTGCGCTTCGAGCGCGGCTCGTTGCGTTTTGCGCTTAGCAAGTTCCGTTTCGCTCACCTGCCCAGTTGCTGCAACTTCGCTTTCCAGTTTGGCAAGCTGTTCTTGTTGAGCTTTGAGTTCACCCGTTAGCCGATCACGCTCTTCACGCAGCCGCGCGAGTTGTGCGGTCTCGGTTGCCGCGCTGCGCGCCTGTTTCAATTCGCCTGCTAGCGTCGCCAGCCCGCTTTGCAAGCCGTTGATCTGCGCGCGGCGCACTTCCAAGCCGGAGCGAAAGCGTGTGTCGAGTGATTCGCCCGATTTGAGGTTGAGGCATTTTTCGCTGAGCAAGGGACAGATGCCCCCGCTCGCCAAGCTCTGGATCATCTCTTCGTCGCGGGTGACTTCGGCGCGCAATTGGGCCGCTTGTTCAGTGTCGCGTTGTTGCCGCGTTTCCAGTTCAGCCACGCGCGCTGCGACAGCAACCAGCGTTTCCAGTCGCGCTGATTCAGTCTGCCGTTTTTGCGACTCTGTGGTCAGGCGCGCCACCTCTTTGCGCGCCTTATCTAGATACTCGCGTTGCAGTTTGCCCTGGTTGATAGCCAATTCTTGTCGCGCAATTTCAGCATCAAACTGCGCGCGCTGCTCGTCCAGTGGTGTCACGCTTTCGGCCTGCGCCCGCAAGCCCTCGGCCTTTTCGAGCTCGCGAGAGAGAGTCGTGAAACGCTGACGCATCTGCTCTAACTCTTTGTCGAGCGCCAGCCGCGCGCGTTCCAGGCCCTGTGCTTCGCCACGGCTTTCGCGCAATTCGGCCAAGCGCGTCTCAAGCCTATGTTGCGCGGCGACGGGGTCCGCGAGTTGTGCCAACTCAGCGCGGGCAGCAGTCAGTTCGGCCTGACGTTCTCGCAAGCGCTGCGCCTGCGATTGCGCCTCGATCAAGGCGCGTTCGCTCGTCGCAAATTGCTGGCGCAACTCATCGCGGCTCGTGCGTTGGCGCTCCAATTCGGTGAGCTTGGCCGCCGCCGCCTGATAATTTTCATAGCCTGACTGAGCGGCAGCGACGATCTCAGCCGCCTGGCGCGCTTGAGTAAGCGATTCGAGGGACGTAGTGAGCGTGCCGCGCGTCACGTTGAGTTTGACTTGCAGCCGTTCGGCGGTGCCGCGCTGCGTTTCGAGTTGCTGCTTCAACTCGTCGAGTTGGGCAACTGCGTTGGCGGCACTGTCACGAGCGGTTTGCGCTTGGCCGTGTTCGCTTTCGAGTTGTCGCAGTTGCGCGGCGGTCTCGTCGTGGCGGCGCTTGGTCTCATCGTAAGCCTTCAACTCGCCTTCCGCCTCAGCCAGCTTGCGGTCGGCTTCGATGATGCGGCCTTCGATGTGCCTGAGCGTGTCGCGTAGATTGTCAGACGCTTGCTTGTATTCTTCGACTTTCAGGATTTGATCGAAGATGGTTTTACGGTTGGCGGGCGCAAGTATGAAGTCATAGGTGAAAGTGCCTTGCGGAACGCCGATGGTCGTTTTGAAGAGCACTGGCAGTTCTGTGTTTTCGTCTACGCCGATGTGCTCGCGCAGCCATTTGACGACTTGGTTCTTCTGCTCGACCAGCCGCGTTTTGGTGTCGGGATCGTAGACCTGATAGCCGCCGCCCGTGTCGCGCGTGACGACGTACTCGCGCCCGTCCAGGTCGGAGATAAAGCTGATGGCTACCTGCCCCTTCTTCGCCCCGCGTTTGACGAAGTCGTCGCGTTTGTAGTCGAGATGATCGAAGAGCGCCCAGGCAATAGCTTCAAGAATGGTCGTCTTCCCCGCGCCGTTCGGACCGCAGATGGCGATGACTCCTGGCTGAAAGCTCAAGTCAACTTCAGCGTGGTTCTTGATGTTCTTGAGTTCGACGCGTGTGATTTGCAAGGCAGGGATGGTCAGTTGTCAGTTGTCAGTTGCCGGTTGCTGATTGCGCAACAACAGACAACGGACAACGAACAAATCAAGCCTGAGCATTGTGCGCGGCTTCGGCATTGTCTGTGTGGCCGAGCAAGTGGCGGCCTTCCGCGCTGCGCGGGTCAATCGTGCGGACGTGTTTGCGCCCGCGCATTTCCCATATCGCCGTGATTTTACCGTTCTTCTCTACTGCGTGATAAGAAACCTCATCGTGATGCACCTCTGCGGCAGGTGCCGTCTCCGTCGTTTGTTCACTCATTGCAATGATGTACTCCTGGATTGAAATTGTCGGTGTTGAAGTAAACTGGATTTTGCCATGTCGCGCGCGTAAGTGTCCAGCCGCCGCACGTTGTGACTCAGGCCAGCAGTTTTCACCCAATAAATACGGGCATTCGGCGCGTTATTCTTTAATCTGCCGGTTCGCTAGTGATGAAACGGAGCGCCACAAAACGCTCCGGCACATGATAGTCCGGCGTTGCAGTCAACGTAGGAGATAAAGCGAGAAACCGCCTTTCACCACGCCAACGGCTAATGCGAAAAAGATTTCCCTGCCAGATGTCGCCGCCTTGCGGAGTGATGCCAAAGGCTGCAAATGGGATTGTCATGACCGCGCGCCAGACGTGTTGCTCAGCCTCGATTGCGCCCGCCGTCTGCATCCCGCTTTGCCAATCCCAATCCACTTCCACGCGCGGTTTGTGAATTGCCGCGTCAAACCATTGGCCGGTGGGCGCAACCTCGAATTCCTTGTAACTTCGCTCACCGGGTTCCAGCGGCGAGCGGATGAAGGCTTCGCAGACATCGCGTTCCCATAGCCCGTAGCGTTCCTGCTTGAGGTCAAACTGCTCGTCTATATCCAACTCGGCGTAACCGCACTCGAAGCCGAACCAAAGATGTTCATTCGTCCACAACGCGCGCGCTGTGGTGTGTAATTCGGCAGGCGCTGCCTCACCGCGCCAATTAAGCTGAATTGGCGATCGCTCTGCCTTCTGCCAAGCGGCGTGGGTAAGGTCGGTGTTGAATGGCGGGGCTGTTGATTGATAAACGGCGATGATCTCTGCTGCGTTCATGACGTAAATTGAAAAGCCGTCAGTAACCGGTTTGGGCAACTGACGGCTTTTTGCGGGATGGGCACAGCAGGATTTGAACCTGCGACTTCTGCCGTGTGAAGACAGCACTCTACCACTGTACAACGACTTACGGCAGCTACCTGCAACGCATACCCGCTTATACCCGCATTCAGTGCGGGTACGAAAGCGGGTACAGAAATGAAAGACAGGACAGGTTTCATTGTCGAAAAGAACGGCAAAACCTACGCGAGGATTTGCTACACAGACAATAGCGGCAAGCGACGTGAGTTGATGCGCCTCGCTCCGGGCGGGAAGCGAGAGGCTAAAAAACTTCTCAAGCAGCTTTGCGGAGAACTCAACAAAACCAACCGAGATGAAATAATCGAAGGCTCACGGCTCACCTTCAACAAACTAGCTGACATCTATGCAGAGCGCAAGCTGATCCCACCACAGTATGTAGGGGATAGGAAAGTGGCTGGTCTGCGCTCTTGGAAAGTGCTGCACGGCTATCTAGCGCCACTGCGTGAGCACTTCGGCAGGCAGAAGATTGTAAGCATCACCTCGCACAACCTAGAGCAATACAAGCTCACACGGCTAGCGACGCCAAAGAAACGCGGTGGCAAGACGCGGTCAATCACCAACGTCAACCGGGAGCTTGAATTGCTGCGGACTATATTCATCTATGCGAAGCGCCAGGGATGGCTTGAGGTCAACCCGTTTGAACGCGGTGAAAGGCTCATCAGCAAGGCCGATGAAACGCGCCGTGAGCGAGTGCTGAGCATTGAAGAAGAGCGGCAACTGCTGGTAGCGTGCGAGCAGACAACATATAGGCAACGCATCGTTCCGCTGTTGATCTGTGCCATTGATACCGGCATGCGTCGTGGTGAATTGCTTTCGCTCCGCTGGTCTGACGTTGATCTGCTCTCGCGCACAATCTTTATCAAAGCACTAAACACGAAGACTCTGACTGCTCGGATGGTTCCAATAAGCGAACGGCTGGCAAAGGCATTTGAAGAGATGCGCGCCGATGCTGTAGGCGGCGATGATGACGCCCCTATCTTCTCATTTACCGACATCAGAAAATCCTTCGGTGCAGCGTGCAAAGAGGCTGGCATAGTTGGGCTGCGCTGGCACGATCTGCGTGCAACTACGGCATCAAGGCTCATCAGCAGCGGCTTATCTATCGAAGAAACGGCGAAGATTTTAGGGCATACGGTGTTGGGAACCACATACGCGCATTACTTGCGCATCGGCAGCCAGACCGTGAGCAAAGCGGGCTGATTTGCTAAACCAATTGAACGGCTGGGCAATCCGCGCTGATGAATTGGGCGAGATGGATTTAGAGGAGGAGACTGTTCTGATAAACTAACCGACATCAAACTTCGGCTCGCCTTACTGCGGAGTAATTAACCACAGGACAGTCACGATTCCTTGACGTGACAGGCGAGCCGATTCAATTCAAGGAAGGCTTGCAAGGAGGCCGGATGTGAGTAGAGAGAAGTTCAAGAGTGTTTTCGGAGATGGTGGGCTTTACCCTAAACTTGCGATTGATGAAGCACGGCAAGAGTTTTGGTGGGCAATTAGTAAATATGCTCCTCACGTAATAGAGGAATTGAAAGAGGAGACTTTTGAGACTTACAAGGCAGCAAAGATCACACAGCGCCCGGTCAGGCACTTGTTCAGTTTACGCAATTCTTCCGATGTCTTGGAGCAGGCATTTTTGTCCAACCTCTTGGCTTGGTCAAAGCGATGGAATCTTGATGCTGATTGGTGCAGAGAGAAAGCATTCGATATGCTCTTGTCGTGGGTGACTTCTCCTGACTTAGAAAGACAGTCACGCAGTAAAGGTCTTATAGGTACTATAGTTGCCCCTGCACCAAAACACTCACCACCGCTAGAAACCCTCACCTATTTTCCGGGCCTAGGAAGCCGAGAAGGATATTTAGCCAAAGTCGCAGAAGAGGCCAAAAGACGAATTCAAGCTGACCCGTTGCTTAAATTTGGTGAGCCTTCGCGTCGGAAATCGTTCATTGATTCGATCTGTGAAGGTGTTGAAGAGTCCTATTGCATTCCAGAAGAAAAGCACTGGCAAGAAAGCTCGCCATCAGCACAACCTAGCCCACGCAACCCAGCATTGTGGAAACACATAGAGTGGGCAGTTAGGGCAAGAGTCTGCGGGGAGTCTTCTAGTCAAATAGCGGAAGGAACAAAGCTTGATGTGAGGACGATTAACAAAGAAGTGAGAAAAGTACTCGAATTGATTGGCCTGCCAACAAAACCGGGGAGAGGTCGCCCACCAGGAAGAAAGAACTCGCCCAAATCTCCTCAGCGCCCAGGCCACACAAGTAAATAAATCGTCGCTCCCTACAATAAATCACAGCGAAATAAAAGAACTTTGCCTTGTGAAACTTCACCGGGCAAAGTTCTTTTTATGTGGTTGTACCAGTGCAGAACTTACGCAGCCAAGCTAAATGGTTCCAGTAGCGGCGATTGCCTGGGCACCTCCTGGCGAAATAACTGGCGGCGTAAGCGATAGATGGTCGTTTGTTGCCTGATAGCTTCCTCTTCCAAGACGCAGTAAGCTATCAGGCAAAGATGCAAGTGGGCGGTCTGCGCTGCGCGGCTGCGCGCCGGACATTGCTGCCAACGCAACTGGCCGCGCAGGATTTTGAAGAACTCTTCAATCTGTTGCCGTTTGGCGTAAAGCGCTTTGACTTGCACGACACTTAAAGTCAGCCGACTGGTGGCTAAGTACCGCTTGCCGTCTTTGACAACCAATACTTCCAACCCACCACTCAAGCTGCCCGTGGCGTGGCCAAAGCGCTGCGGCCATTGTCCAGCCAAAGCTTGGCCCCGGAAACTGCGGTTCTTCTTCAAGCGCGTGACAAAGTGCCAGTCGTAAGCCCGAATTTGCTTGAGCAAGCGCTTGGCGCTGTACCAGCTATCCATCAACACATACTCGGGTTGCAGCCCCAAACGCTTGGCCCAACGTAATAACTGCGCGGCCAGCACGACTTTGCTCTGCTTGCCTTTGCGCCAGATTTTGATGCCGATGGGCACGCGGCGCGTGCCATCCGTCCAAATCAAGGCCACCACGTTGAGGCCGCGCACAACCCGTTGCAAGCGCGAGCAATAAACCCAAGAGACGCCAAAGATGCGCTCGCCAAACTTATCCAAGACCGTGTCATCCAGGACGAGCCAACCGCCCTGACCGAGGCGACGCTGCGCAAATTGCTGCCACAGACGTGTTGGCCAGCAGCAGGTCGTTTGCAACAAGCGCGTGAAACGGTCATGACTGAACTCCGCGAAACATTCCGCAAGTTCCACCGCATTAGCTTTGGTCGCGCGATAGCACAAGGCTATGATGTAAAGGGTCATCAGGGCTTCCATCATTACTTTCTCCGCCAGAGAAGTAGGAAGCTCTGATGTTACCCTCACTTAGCTGTTATGCGTAGCCTCTGCAGTGGTCTACTTGTGCGCGGAGGTGATTTCATTATGAGAATTGCAGATGCGAAGGCCGTTGCCGATTTGTTTAGTCTTCCGTTGAGCCGTGTTTATGAACTTGTGCGACTTGATGTAATCCCACACGTCCGGCTTGGTCAGCGTCAAATCCGTTTCGATCTTGACGCGCTTGAGCAATGGGCACGTCAGGGCGGTGCGACATCTTCACAAAGAAATAGTCAAAACAATGTCGAGCGGCAAGGATGCCTATCAGAGTAGTAGGGAAAATGAGTAAAGAAGTATCGAAACCAGAGGCTATTACTTTGGCTCAGACTTTAAGTGAGCATACTGCACAGTTAGAAACAGACGCGCGCTCGCTCTACGAAAAATCCCGGCTGAAAGCCCAAAGTTGGAAACACCTGCTAACACCAGCGATTCGCTATGAGCAACGCCTGCCCTCAGTTCTGATAAAAGCTGGCTGGCTATATTCCATCGTAACGATGGATTGCGACCCTGCCGGTTATATGCCACCCCGTAATGCGAAAGATGAATATAAAAAGGTATTGCGTGCTTACGGGATAGGTGAAGTGAAAGGAAGTGGATGGCGAGTGAATTTCAGAGAAATTTGGGCTGAGCGTGTGCCCAATGCAGTGGCAGACGAATTAGGTTTTGCGCTCTTTCAAGTGGCGTTGGCCTACAAGCCGCAAGCGGTAGAAGAAAAATCGGAGCTTGAGGCAATACTTGATGCGATGACGGAAAGGGGCTAGGAAAATGGAATTTAGAAGATCAAACGACCAGAATGAGACAGCCTCCGCCTCCTTTGCGGAGCTAACGACAGAGATGGAGCTAATCAGCCGCAGCGTTGTGCTCAAGCTTGTTGAGCAGTCAGATTCGCCAGATGGCAGAGAGGGGATGAGCGCAGAGTTTTGGATTGCTCAGGTTAAGGATGTCTTCAATTTTCTTTACGGTCGAATCGGACTACCGCTTGAGCTACGAACTTTTATTGATGCGTTGATTGGCGCGAGTAATGGAAAGACAGACTGGTTCGAGTGCTCTGATAAGACGTTGGCGGTTCGTTTAATCGGCGCTGCGGAAGACGGTAAAACTCACGGCGCGCTAAAGAAAATGATTCAGAGGAGACGGAAGAAGCTGATTGAGTGGCAGCGCGCAAACAAATATGTGCTTGTGGAAATTGACATCGGTTATGCCGAGAGTGCGCGGGATATGGAAGCCGAGAGCTTGAATATCATTCGACTCGCTACCGGCTGCCGATCCTGCCGCACGCCACGCAGATTTTGCGAGAGGCTTTTTCAAACCCGAATCGGCCTGGAGATATATCGTTAGTGGCGAAAAAATTGATGGGGCTTTTACGGGGTGAGCCGAGAGAGTGGGATAGCGCGGGGCGATTAGATGAGGTTCGGCAATTGCGGCGCTTGAAGTCAACGAGCAAGACCAGCCTCAAAAAAGCAATTGAGCTTGAGCGGAAGCAAGGCGGGAATCCGCGCCGATTGTTCAAGCAAGTAATGAGAGAAGTCGAACAAGAGGCGATTCTGCCTAGTGATCCTACTGATTGGGAATTTGAGTTTTTGGATTTTGACGAGCCGATTCAACTGCTGTCAAAGCCCAGTGAGGCAGAGATTGAGAGGCTAAGTGTCGTGAGACACTGATGTCAGGACACATTTGCTAAAGTCACGTTCAGCTTGAATTTGGTGAATGGTAACAAACAAGTGAGCAAGCTTGCATCCTGTTGCAATAAGCTCAACATCGCACTCACCAAGCTCAACTCGCAGCGGTCACGCCGCCGCGAACAGACGCGTCGTAACAAAGCTTGTGCGAACTGGTCAGGACGTAATAACCAAAAGGTACCCAGCGTTACCAAGACCAGCAGCGCCAACACGAACAAGGCAAACAAGCGTGACCAGGCGCGGATGTCGCTGACGCGTGCTTCTTTGAAACCCAGCTACCATTTCGTATCACGAAAGCCTTCTTCGCAACTGAAGCGGCGCGCATATTCGTTGGCAGCTTTGCGTGCCGCCCGGGCAAAGTTACTGACCAGTGACCAAGTCTCCCACTGCCCAAGTTTGTTGCGGGCGCGGCTTTGGTGCACCCAGAGGCGGCGCGGGGATTTCTCGCAGTAGAGCAAGCACCCCAACGTCTGGTGACGGCAGTTGCCGTGGAAGCCAAAGCGGTTGAGTTTGCGCCACGCGCGCCGGCAGCAGACTTTGACACAACCTTTGACGCGCAGCACAAAGCGCACGCGCAATTGCTGGAGCAAGGCAAACAACGGCTCGTCAGCGAAGCCGCGGTCGGCCGTCAAGCGGAGGCGACTCGGCTTGACGTATTGAAAGATCAACTTGAAGGCCCGTTTGATCACGGCGCGTTCATAGGCGTGCATACGCCCTTTGAGCACTTGTTGGTCATAGGCACGCCAGTAGATGGGCAGGCCGCGCCGCCCAATGACCAGCGAAATAACGAGCAGGTGTTGCTCGCCTTCGCTTGTCCAATCAATAGTCACGCGGACTTTGCCGTGCCGCGGCACTTCACTGAGTGCCTGATGCGCGATGCTTTCGGCCAGCCATTTCAGCGGCAGTCGCTCGTTGTGCAGCAAGCGCGCGCCGTTTGCAAGCGGCTTCCTGGTTGCCTTGGGTGCGGGCCAGTTCCGCCTGGCAGCCAGTCTGTTTATCAAGGAGCGCAGCGACGAAGGTCGTCAAGGCGTTAAGCTGATGCCCGTGTGCCCAAGGCAAGGTCGCTTTGATATAGTTGTGGATGCGTGTCAGGTCAGAGTCGTTTTTCATGGTAGAAAAAGACTCTCACAAGTTCGCTAACTTGTCCTGACACGCGTGACTACAAAAGTGTCCCGGCACCAGCCTAGCAAGATATTTTATAAACAACGAAGCCTCTTGGACAAAGCAAAAGGGCGGAGTGTAGCCGGTGTGGGATGATCCGGCCTGTGGTTTGTGGTCAGGTGGGTTCCAGACTTACTCCGCCCACCTCCTTCATATACCAATCAACTCGTGAATAACCGCGTCTACCTCGTCGAGGTTTAAGGGCTTTCCGAAAAATGCTTTTGCTCCGGCTGCTTTGGCTTGGTTTTTCATCTCCGGGCGAGTATCGCCAGAATTGAGGATCACTTTTGTCTGGGGTGACTTGGCAAGAATCTGTCGGCACAGGTCAAAGCCATCTCCGTCTTCTAACCGTGCGTCGAGAATGGATAAAGCAACAAGTTCACTTTGGAGAATACGAAGTGCTTCTGTATATGAGCAAGCGGCCTTGACTTGGAAGCCTTGCTGTTCGAGCCACACACTCATAAAACCAATAGTACCAGGGTCGTTATCCACACATAGGACGATATTCCCTGAGGCTGTTTCAGGCATACTTACCTCCGATTTTTGGGTTTTCACAGCTTGAGAAGACGTGTGTAGAGAGCCAATTCCCCCATTCGACCAATCGTTTTTTTGTTTATGTGAGTGAGGGAAAGCTTTGAGAACAGCCTTAGGGTAGCACCTTTATGTAGCGAAATAAAGCCCCCAACAGACACTTTACAAAAGCAAAATGCTTTACTACACTTGCGCCCAACTCGTAGCGGAAATACCCTAATGGCTGAGGACGCTACGGAGCTGGGGCTGCTGAAAAGCGCCCCTTTAAGTTTTTATAGCTTCGGCCACCAGGCTATACATGTTACACAGTAATAAACTTCTGACGCACTTCCGGCTTTTTCTCCACACTTGCAAGTTTCCCCGCTAGGATCGAATTGACGGATATAAGTAGCGAAGACAAGGGCTGGGGCATCAAGCTCCACCAGCGTGATAAAAATAGATTGTCCACCTTCCCAAGAGCGATATTTGGGTTCGCTGTTAGGTGGGATAACTAACTGATTGTTTTGGAAGTATGGTTTCATAGGCTCCAATAAACATTCGCAGATAAAAAAACCGCTCGACCAACACAGTCCAAAGCTGCGCTGCCCAAACGGTACTACTGAAACTTAGAATCTAAGTTTCTACTATGGATTTGGCAAGTTTTGTGCCTGTTTATAAGCCTATTGAATTCAGATATTAACCGGAAGGGGTGGGTTTTAGTGCATTACTAAAGTTCAGCTTTTGATGTATTTGGGCCATACAGATAAGAGTTAATCCTTCTCTCATCACGCAACACGGGGAGCACATCTGAAAGTTAAATCTGTTCATCAACGGTCTCTTCGATTTTCTCTATCTCATCTTCGGTGGTTTCCTTAAGGATTATCACTTCACCCTCTTCGGTCGTGTGCTGGATCGCTATACCCGCCTCCTCGCATTTATCGCACTTGTAGCTGTCTATTCTCATATCCTGGATAATCTTGCCGCCACAGTTTGCGTGTATTAGTTGTTCGCTCATTTTTGTCCTCAGTAAAGTCGGGTTTTGTCATAATTATCCAAACACAAAAGACCTCCCTTTGTATGGGAAGCCTTTCGTGAAACGATAGCCCACAAGTCACGCGTGACCTGTGCGGGGGCGGGAGTATATCGGCGTAGTCACTGACTGACAAGCGTTATTGTTTAGGTTCCCAGAGCAAGTACACTGAAAATCTTTCGCGCAACTCCGGCGTGTCGGAGTAGACAAGAATGGTTTTGTCCTCAGTCCAACAGGCGCGTAGGTATTTTTGAACGAAGACGATTTGGAGCGCGGCTTCCACCGTCACCTCTCTCAGCTCCATACGAACTTTCGACCCCACTTTGACCGACTCATCAAAAACGACGTTGAGAGCCAACTGACGGCTTAAGACTTTAATGATGTTTCCAGTGTTGTCCTCAACCTTTATATCCACCATCGCGGCTTTGCTCGCCCTCGGCGCAGAAGTCTGAGCGAAACTGACCGTGACAGCACCGAACAGAAATACCAACAGCAGTAGCGGCTTGTGTAATTTCATTTATGCCTCCTTTGGCAATCATTGGCTAACACCTGTGGGGCAAATCGCTCACGGCTTGAGCAGGGGGATGATATGCGGGACTTGTCTGAAGGGTCAAGGTCTTTCATCTTGGCTTCATCCATACAGGCTACATTACGTGATGTATGACAAACGAGAAAGAAATGCGCCGTTGGCTGTGGGTGCTCAAGAAGTTGAGGCGGAAGAGATAGGAAAGAGACCGTTCGCCACTCGCTTAATGCGGGTTCAAGGCTGGCGGTCTTTTATTATTGGGCAGCCTCATGATTCTTTAGTTGAACTATCAATGACCCGTCAATAGTGGGCAAATCTAAGCACCTAACGCTCAACCCGCCGTGCATATATTCAGTGCCACATTTGTACTTGGAATACATATCGCTTCCTCTAGCTGGGTCAATCTCATTTGTTTCATCAAGGTAGTCAGCATACTCTTGTAGTTCTGCGCCGCACCAAGGACAGAGGTCTTCTTTGAGCTTCTCTTCAGCATCTAGTAGCTGTTCCCTTAATGTTGAGACTTCGCGCTGTAATTGCGCCATTTCGAGTGATTTCTCTTTTAAGACTGACACATCAGTATATTTATCAGCGGACAGATGGGTGAGTTCTTTTGTTAATAACTCAACTCTGTTCGCAAGTCTTGTTGCTAGCACGTCGGGAGAGTCATATTTGGCATTCTCTAACTGCTTTTCTAGGAGCGCAATCCTCTCTTTAAGGACTGATATTACAGCGTCCTTTTGATCAACAAGTAAGCGGTATAAGGTGAACAGGGCAATCAGAAAGACTACGACAGAGCCTATTTGTGTATAGAAAATAGTGTCGTTGCTCATATAATCTTTTTTCGAAGGTTGCTTGTGACTTTATTTTTTATATTTCAATGCAAGTAGGGCTGTAATCACACCCATTAAACCCGTTAGAGCACCCATGAGTGGCACAATTACCTTTGTAACCCACCAGTCTATGTTTTCTCGGCGCTTCACTTTAACTTGGGCGGTAATGGCCTCTCTTGCTTCATCGCTTAAGATAAAGAACTCTTGGCGGTGATCGTTATAAATAACCTCTAGCCAATTCTTTTCAAGTCTGATGCCCCATTTGTCAGCCAAAGGTCGCAATCGCTTTGTTTCAAGAATCGCTATCTCTCGCCAATAGTAACCAGACCTTCCCTCTAGGTAGCAAGGAAATTTGTCTGTGTCTTCCTCAAAATATTCAAGCCTATCCCAATCTTTCTGAGTCTCAAGATGGAATGCTCTTTGGGCACGCTTTAGCTTTTTTGTCTTTACCCGGTCAACTAACGGTTCTATTAGTTTCACAGCCAGTTTCCTCCTGTGGACAACGCCATTGACGGCCTACACTGACGTGCTACCCTTTCACAGTTGCCGCCGCTTAATACCTTCATGCCTCTTCCGGCTCGGCAACTCCCCAGGCAAATCCAACTCATCATCAATCAAAACGTCAACCCAGACATTGGCCGCACGTGCATAATTCAGCAGCACTGGCAGCGGCGGCTCATGACTCCCCAACTCATACTCAGAAATTCTTGCCCGATCTGTCATCCCCGGTATATCCAACCGCCTAAGCATCTCGCTTTGCGAAAGACCCAGACCATTGCGAATTTGCAGAAGCTTCTCGGCCAGTCGTTGTGGCTTGGGGCGTGCTGATCTTCCCATCAGGATTGTTCCTCCTGATTGGTGAAGTCATCCGTTCCGCTCTTGAGTTTAGGCGTATTTGCGCCTAATATTCGCCCGCCGACTGATTGCGCCAAGAACAACCGTGCCCGGTTCTTGGCGGCGAAGTGCATCAGCAGATTTGTGAAGGCCGAAAGCTTCGCATCGGATTTTCAAACAATTTGAGCGGTGAAGATAGCAAAGAGACTGGCGGCTGTCACGTCGCTAGGCTCAGCCAGAAGTAAGTGAGGCTATCGGAGGACTGCGCTATTTCTAGGTAGTGATTTCGATCATTGAGGCAAAGAATGAAATGTATATCGAAATTTGGTATGGAGTGAAAAACTTTGGCAATGACAGTGACAAAAAACAATATACATTTGTCATATCTCAAGCTGGCCAGTCGAAGGGACTGAATTTGGAATTCGTATTTGCAAATGAATTCGGGGTTAGAGGCGGAAGGATTCAATTTCCGAGAAGACAGGCAGCAGAAATCGCAACAAGTATTCTGTGGTTCTGTCAGCAATTAGAGACTGAATCCTCTGTATCCCCCATTGAGTTTGAAATTGATGAAGGTGACATCAAAAGTCTAAGTGTACCTGCCATTCAATTATATGATTTGGCCAGACTGCTTAAGATTCAAACACAAAAAGTAATTGAAGAGGCTAAAAAGTTGGGCTTTCAAACTGCTACGGTCAATTCAATCATTCCACTTGACGTTGCTGAAACTATCAGAAAAAAACTCGATAAAGACCCAGCTAAGGGGAAAACCTTTCACTCGTAATGAGAGGCCAGCGAGTATCAGGCATCCTGGCCTAGATCATCGGCGCGTGACCTACTGGCCTGGCTTTGTCCTATGAGAAATCGGAACGAGAGCAATTCAATTGGCCCAAGAATGTTTATCAGATTTCTTCTCCTTATTCTTCTGGCATCGTTTGGGGCGTGTAAATCAAAGCCGAATGATGAAATGCCAAGTGCCAGCGACAGAAGGAAACAGTTATTAAGCACCCCAGCCATAAAAGAAATGATTGAAAAGCACAACGCTGTCACAGATTGGAAATCGGATTTCAAGCTATCAAGAGGAATTTTTACAGTTGATATGCAGGAAGCATTGGTAAGAGGCGATCACCGCCCTATTTTTGCCGTTGTTGAATTGAAAGATATCGTTAGACGCGACGCTGGTGCCGGGACACTTTTGTAGTCACGCGTGTCAGGACAAGTTAGCGAACTTGTGAGAGTCTTTTTCTACCATGAAAAACGACTCTGACCTGACACGCATCCACAACTATATCAAAGCGACCTTGCCTTGGGCACACGGGCATCAGCTTAACGCCTTGACGACCTTCGTCGCTGCGCTCCTTGATAAACAGACTGGCTGCCAGGCGGAACTGGCCCGCACCCAAGGCAACCAGGAAGCCGCTTGCAAACGGCGCGCGCTTGCTGCACAACGAGCGACTGCCGCTGAAATGGCTGGCCGAAAGCATCGCGCATCAGGCACTCAGTGAAGTGCCGCGGCACGGCAAAGTCCGCGTGACTATTGATTGGACAAGCGAAGGCGAGCAACACCTGCTCGTTATTTCGCTGGTCATTGGGCGGCGCGGCCTGCCCATCTACTGGCGTGCCTATGACCAACAAGTGCTCAAAGGGCGTATGCACGCCTATGAACGCGCCGTGATCAAACGGGCCTTCAAGTTGATCTTTCAATACGTCAAGCCGAGTCGCCTCCGCTTGACGGCCGACCGCGGCTTCGCTGACGAGCCGTTGTTTGCCTTGCTCCAGCAATTGCGCGTGCGCTTTGTGCTGCGCGTCAAAGGTTGTGTCAAAGTCTGCTGCCGGCGCGCGTGGCGCAAACTCAACCGCTTTGGCTTCCACGGCAACTGCCGTCACCAGACGTTGGGGTGCTTGCTCTACTGCGAGAAATCCCCGCGCCGCCTCTGGGTGCACCAAAGCCGCGCCCGCAACAAACTTGGGCAGTGGGAGACTTGGTCACTGGTCAGTAACTTTGCCCGGGCGGCACGCAAAGCTGCCAACGAATATGCGCGCCGCTTCAGTTGCGAAGAAGGCTTTCGTGATACGAAATGGTAGCTGGGTTTCAAAGAAGCACGCGTCAGCGACATCCGCGCCTGGTCACGCTTGTTTGCCTTGTTCGTGTTGGCGCTGCTGGTCTTGGTAACGCTGGGTACCTTTTGGTTATTACGTCCTGACCAGTTCGCACAAGCTTTGTTACGACGCGTCTGTTCGCGGCGGCGTGACCGCTGCGAGTTGAGCTTGGTGAGTGCGATGTTGAGCTTATTGCAACAGGATGCAAGCTTGCTCACTTGTTTGTTACCATTCACCAAATTCAAGCTGAACGTGACTTTAGCAAATGTGTCCTGACATCAGCTTGCTAGGATAGGTCTGTCTCATATTGAACAGCATTTATAAAAACTACAGCTCATAATTGAATCGTACTGACTAATCAGTCCCGCTATTCCGGCGTCTAATCTTTCCTGCCGCAGTAATGCTTCTGATTACTCCCCTTCATCTATGTCAATATGTCTACGCCTCAGAAGCGAATTCTATGTGTCGAAGATCATGGAGACACTTGTGAACTCATCGCCATGTTGCTGCGAGATTGCAAGGTCATATCGGCCTCTACCAAAGCCGAAGCTCTTCGCTTAGCCAGCCGCGACCAGTTCGACCTTTTTCTTATAGATTACAATTTACCCGACGGAACAGGTATGGAGATATGTCTCTATATACGCACTTTTGATAAAAAGACGCCGATTTTATTTTCAACTGCGAATGATTTGCTTACCGAGCCTCAGATTGCTGTAGTTGGAGCACAAGGTATTATCAGAAAAGGGGTAAACTTTACGGATGAACTCATAGAAAAAACCGCCCACCTCCTTAGAAGAGAATGGCCCTGTGCATAACTCGGCTTGACCCTTTGTATAGACCTGCTATTCTTCAGATAGGCGCGAATAACACGCACGTTACAACGCGCACACCATCCTTTTACATTCTCCAAAGTAGATCAATGCCGCGCGTCAATCTCCCAATTATGACTCCCCAGAGGAGGTGAAAAGTTTAACGCTCAATAATTCAATACGAAATCAGCAAGTCTTCCCAGCGCGTTGTATAGCCCGGCGCATCAAACAGTGCCTTTGTCCGCCGTCGAAGAAAACAACCCACAGTGCGCACAACATCCCGGCCAAATCTCGCGTTGACGTAATTCATCGCCCGTATCGTATGGCGAAGGCCGATAGATCGCTCATAAATCACCACCAGCGCAAGGGTCGAAAAACAAAAAAATAAAAAAAGGAAATCCTGTCCGCACCCCAATTGTGCCAAAAGACCGGCCACACCTACCCCCTCTAACAACTCCGAGCCTACAACACATTCGCGTAATCCTTCGACTCCTTAAGGGAGTTGAAAAATCTACTACTCGTCTGGCTCGTACTTCAACAGCTTATCAGCCTGGCATTTGAGCACAGCGCACAGCCGGTCAAGCGTCACCAAGCCAATCTGAGTAAAATCACCGCGCCACAGCCGAGCGGCCAATGATGGCGAGATGCCTAGCGCCTTCTGCAACTGATAGGCGTTTGGGATCCCGCGTTTGATTGCCATCTGTTGAATCTGCACCTTTATCATAGCGGAGAAAACATAGCACAGGCTTAGTGTTACACAAAGAGGTAAATTTTATGCTTGCCTCAGTCAGCTTGTGTGTGTAGGATGTGCGCCGTTTCGAGATCAATTCAACGCACAATCTTTGAGCCAAGCGGCGCAGAGGCAAACAACACAGAGGCTCGCTACCAACGATCAGTTTTAGCGGGTTTGTTTATTCAATGCGGGTATGTATGCGGGTATGAACGAAAAAGCCGGAGATTGCTCTCCGGCTAACTCGTTAAACCGATTGACAGTTGGCGTCAAACGGTCGGGATGGGCACAGCAGGATTTGAACCTGCGACTTCTGCCGTGTGAAGACAGCACTCTACCACTGAGTTATGTGCCCTTGTGTTTTCAAACTGCTCGTTGAAAGTGGAGCGATACTAGCAAAGGTTTTGCGCGAGCGTCAAATTAGTGATGGTAACTCAATAGTTGCCCGCCGGTTGCGCGGTTGCGACTTGTTTGCCCTGTGCTTCCTGCACGATTTTTACACCAGCGCTTGCGCCGATGCGGGTTGCGCCAGCGGCAATCATCTCTTTGGCCGAAGCCAGATCGCGCACGCCGCCTGCCGCTTTGACGCCAATGGTTGCGCCGACCGTGCGGCGCATCAATTCAATGTCGGCCACAGTTGCGCCGCCTTTGCTGAAACCGGTCGAGGTTTTGACGAAGTCGGCTCCGGCCTCTTTGGCCAGCACGCAGGCGCGCACCTTTTCGTCGTCGGTTAGCAGGGCTGTCTCAAGAATTGTTTTGACGATGGCGCAAGCGTCGTGCGCAGCTTCGACGACAGCGCGGATGTCGCGTTCGACTGCTTCATCATCGCCAGATTTGAGCGCGCCGATATTAATGACCATGTCAATCTCGGTTGCGCCGTCAAAGATCGCGCGGCGTGTCTCGAACGCCTTTACATCGGCGGGCGTCGCACCAAGCGGGAAGCCGACGACCGTGCAGACTTTGACCGTCGAACCATAGAGCAGATAGGCGCACTCTTTGACCCAGAACGGGTTGACACAGACCGAAGCGAAACTGTTCGCACGCGCTTCCTGACAAAGCGTTTCGATCTCGGCGCGCGTGGCTTCGGGTTTGAGCAAGGTGTGATCAATGAAGCGCGCGACATCACCGGAGCCTGCGCCCGCTTGTCCGGCGGCGAGGCCGATGCGTGTTGCGCCAGCTTGGAGCGCACAGGCGATGTGGTGCGGGCTGCATTGCGCACAATCGTCTGCCGCTAAACCATTTTGCGTATTCAACCGTGCGACGATTTGATCAGTGATCTGCTCAATCAATTTTTCGAGTTCGTGATTCATCGTCTTCTACTAGCTATTCAGCAACAACCTTTGCGCGGGCGTGCATCATTGACCGGCTGCCCCGTGCAATAGCCGCGTAACACCGCGCAGATAATTTGCCAGAGACGGCGCAAGCGCGATTGTTGGCATTGTAGCGGTACTTGATTCATAGTCTCCCAAACGTGGCCGTCAGCCTAACACAACTGCTTTGCGCTGGGCTAGCGCGCGTGCCTGACTGGTTTGCCTGTCTGTTGAGCCTGGCCGTTCGGCGCGGCCAGCAGTGGATTCTGCAAGGTTAAATTGGCCAGGTAATCAGCTATCAGAACAACTTCATCAACATTCAACCAAGTCGGCGGCGACAAGTCCGCCCCTGGATGCCCGCCCTGCGGATTGCTCAGAAACTGTTGCCATTGCTCCGCGCTCCGCGAGCGTGCTTTGCGCAAATCGGGCGCGATAGCCAGGATGCCGTGGCCGTCCGGGCCGTGGCAAGATCGGCAACTGCGCTGAAAGATTCGATTGACAGGTTCAGGTATGGCAGGCTCTAAGCCGCGAGTTGAGACCGGTGAATTGGTTGGTGGCGTAGTTTCCTCTAAATGCGCGGCGTCTTGTTTGGCACAGGCTGCTAAAAACAGACAGCAGCAAGAAACAGTTAGCCAAACTTGGTAGCGCGCAGGGTTTTTCATCGTGATGATGTTTGGGCGGGGCAGCAAAGATGTAGCTGCATCACTGCTGAGACTGTCCACCTTAAGGTCTGGCAGCAACGGCCAATTGCTTGCTCTTAGCTTGGCAGTCAGCGCATATCCCAAAGATGCGCAGGCTGTGGCGCGTCGGGCGGAAGTTATATTGCGCGGCAATCTCGTCCTGCTTCTGCTCGATCACTTCACTGTAAAACTCGATCAACTCACCGCATTCGGTGCAGATCAGGTGGTCGTGATGCGGATGTTTGTATTGATGCTCGTAACGGCGGCGGCCATCGCCCAGCCGTTCCTCGCGTGCCAGCCCGCATTCAGCCAACAGTTTGAGCGTGCGATAAACAGTGGTGAAACCGACGCTGGGATCTGCAACTTTGACCAGATGGTACAAATCTTCTGCGCTCGAATGGCCTTCGGTGCGCAGGAAGACATCCAGGATCAAATCGCGCTGTGCTGTGCGCTTGAAGCCCGCCTTTTTCAGGTGACCGAGAAAGATCGCCTTCTCCTCGGTCATTTCTTCGGCGGCTGTCTGCTCAGTTGTCGGCTCAATCGGTTTCAAAGCTTTCCTCCGCTGTTCGGCAGTGCGCTATTGGAAGGCCGATTGTAGCACCCGCTCGGCGCTTTGCAAAAAAGCGGTCGGCTTAACGCTTGGTCAATTTGTCGTCAATCGCACCTGCAGCTGGCAAGCCGCTTGGCACGCTCGGTGGAACGGCGGGCGGCGGCGTCAGGTCATCAAGCGATTTGAGAAAGGCCACTAAGTCGCGTTTTTGCTGCTCGGTCAACTCAAGCTTTGTGACACGGAAGTCTTGCCCGTTGACTTGCAAGCCGCGCCCCACGCCACCGCCCTCGTTGTAGAAATCAATCACCTCTTCGAGCGTGTCAAAGACGCCATTGTGCATGTAAGGCGCGGTCTGCGCGACGTTGCGCAAGCCGGGCGTTTTGAATTTGCCGATGCCGTCGGGACGGCGCAGCACCGCGCCAAAGCCAGGATCAGCATCGAGCGGCGCGGTCTTGTCTTTCGCTGCAGGTACGCCTATTGCCGCTACTGCGTCATCTTGAAAGAGCGGCGCGATATGACAAGCCTTGCATTGCCCTTGCCCGAAGAAACTTATCAAGCCGCGTAATTGCTCGGTCGTCAAGGCCTCATCGCGTCCGGCGACAAAGCGGTCGTAAGCCGTATCAGTCACATTCAACCGGCGCTGGTAAGACGCCAGCGCGCGCGCGATATTGGGCAGCGTGATGTCGCGCCCGTCTGCCGGAGAATTTGCGCCAAAGGCTTTGGCAAACAGCTCGCGGTAGCGTGGTAGCGCCCGCAAGCGGCGCAACAGTTCCGGCACGTTCTGCAAATTCATCTCGTTTTCGGCAAAGAGCGGCGCAAAGACTTGCTCTTCCAGCGACCCTGCGCGCGCGTCCCAGAAGAAGTTCGTGTTGTAGGCCACGTTGTACAAACTCGGCGTGTTGCGCGCTAGCTCCGTTCCCGTGCCTGCACGCTGTTTGCCGTGACCACGTCCGTCACCACCCACGCCTTTGCGCAAGCCATCGGCCATGCCAGCGGCGGGATGATGGCACGATGCGCAGGCTGTGCGCTGATTACCAGAAAGCACCGGATCGAAAAACAGCAATTGCCCCAATTCAACTACTGGCGCATGGCTACGATTGCTAATCGGCTCGGTCGGCTGCGCTATTGGCCTGACGCTTTCTGACGCCAAGATGGCGCGCGCCAGTTTCACCCATGTCTGGCGGTCATCGGCAGGTGTGCGCTTGGCCTGTTCGGTAATGGCCTCGGTCGTCAGCACTGTACTGCTGGCTTTGAAGCGTTGGTAGACTCCCAAAGCGACGACGGCGCAAAGCAGAGCAATAACAAGCTTGGTTACTTTGCGGCGGCGCAAAGCAGTGGCGATCGTTTCGTGAGAGATGTTCGTGGACATACGTTATAGGGATACCGAGTCAAAACTGACTCGATTAACGCGGATAATAACCGAAGCGCGTCGCCGCATGAACTTCTGGGCGTTTCACCTTGACGCGGATTGCGCGGTACTTGCCATCGCGCTCGGCACGGCTGGGTGTGTAGAAGATGACGTACTGGCTACGCAACTCTTCAGCGACCTGTTGATAGGCTGCGCCCAAATCTTCAAAGCGTTCAGGTAGGAAGATGCGCCCGCCTGTCTCTTCGGCAATGCGCGTCAGATTTTTCTCGCTCTCAGCCAGCGTTTGTAAATGCAGCTTGATGCCGTCGAGCTTAAGCTTGTTGAGCGTGCTGTTGCCATTCTTCTGATAAAACTCCAAATCGGCTTGCTCTTTGTTGGCATCAATCCGCGTCTGGCTGACAACGTAGGTGGCGACTTCGGCTTCGACCAGTGCACGGAAGGCACGGTCGCCGGTGATGCGCCCGAAGCCGCTGTCAATGCCATCGGTCAGCACGATGATCGCTTTGCGACCTTTGACCTTGTCGAGCTGTTCGTTGGCTGCGAGCCAAAGCGCTTCATTGAAGCGCGTGAACATGCCGCTCTGCAACCGATTGAGCGCTCGTTTGAGCAGACCACGATTGGCCGTCCAATCCTGTATGAGTTCGACCTTGTCGTAAAAGGCTATGAGCGAGACTTGGTCGGCTGGGTCGAGCTGAGCGATGAAGTTGTAAGCGGTGGTTTTGAAACTCTCCAGTTCGTTAGCTACGCTACTGCTCGTGTCAATCAACAGCACCAGGTGCACAGGCATGCGTTTGAGCGCGAAGGAAGTAATAGGTTGCGGCGCGCCATCTTCGTAAACGGTGAAGTCCTCGGCTTTCAGATCAGTGACGAACTGTCCCGTCTTGTCGCGCACTGTAACGGGCAGCAGGACTTCGAGCGTTTCAATCGAGATGGTCGAAGCAGGATCGGTTTCGGGTTGGCGCTGTTTTTCTTGTGCAGCTTTGTCGCCGGTTTGGGCGAATAAAGGCGCGGTCAGCAGGAACAAACTGAAAACTACTGATAGGAAGCGCAGGCACATCTCTTCTTTGCGGTACTGCTGCATTGATAATGAGGAGGAAGTATGTAGGAAAGCCCTGAACCATCTCAAATCTCAAATCTTGAATTCGAGATTTGAGATGGCAGTGCCTGATTTTTATTTCGCCTCGATGCCCATCGCTTCGGTCATCGCTTTGATGACCGCCTCACTGACGCGGTTCTTGCGCAGCTCAGATAAAGCCTTTGGCGAAAGGTCGAAATCCACCTGCGAGTTTTCGATCTTGCGTACGACGGTGCCTTCGGAGAAACCTGCCTGGATCAGATCGAGCACGGCTTTGTTGTCGAGCTTTGGCGCGCGTTCGAGCTTCGGCTCGCCCGCACCGCCTGCCTCGCTGGGTGGGCGAAGGATTTTGACGGTGGCAGAGCCGAGCGTTTCGCTCTCGCTCGTTCCGCCGTGATTGCCACCTGGGCCACGCGATTGGTTCTTGCTCTTCGAGCCGGAGCGCGAGCCGAAGATGTCCATTTCCTCTTGGCGTGGCTGCGTACTCTTCTCACCTGGCAGCTCTTTGAAAGTCGGCCCGTTGCCTTTGAAGAAATCCTCATCGCCTTGCCGGAAAAATTCGTCATCGCTGAGCGAGAGCATACCGTTATTGCCTACACCGCCGCCAAATGTCTGGCGCTCGATCATTGCGGTGATGACCTTCTCGCTGACTTTGGCCTTTTTGAGCGCGACCAGCTTGGCCGTCGTGATGTCGAAGGAGACGGGCGAGGTGCGGATGAGCGCGATGATCGTGTTCTCTTTGAAGCCCGCTTTGCTCATGTTGATGATCGAGTCGTTAGAGAGAATTTCGCGCACTGGCGCTTGGGCAGTAACCGTTCCCACAGCCGCACACGTCAGCATCAGCGTCAAGAAAGTTTGGGCAAGCAATTTCATAAAATACCTCCTCATTCCGGCAATCTATGCAAGGAAGGCGATCTCGTGGGTAGTCGCTTCGTCTCTGATTGTCGCATGGCTTGACTATGGGGGGCATCGGAAATTGAAGCCAAGCAACAGCGGCTCGTGAATTTTCGGCTAAGAAAGGTAGAAACTCAAGCGACAGTTATTCGCTACCGGTTCGCCGTCGTCGCTCGCTCCTGATTGCCTTGCCGCTTCTGCTGCTTCCGCTGCATTTCAGCCTGCAACTCGGCGGGTGAAGGCGCGTTCCCCTGTGCCACCGCGCGGCGATACGCGACGTTGATATTGTAGACGTAATCCTGCGTCTCACGGTACGGCGGCACGCGGTAGCCGTAGCGAATCACCGCATTCTCGCCCGCGTTGTAACCAGCCAGCGCCAGATTGACATCGCCACGGAACATCTGAATCAAGGTCTTCAAATAGCGCGTCCCCGCGCCGACATTCTCGACCGGGTCGTGAATGTTACGCACACCCAAACGCCAGGCCGTCTCCGGCATCAATTGCATCAAGCCGCGCGCGCCCACGCGCGACACAGCGCGATGATTGAAGCCCGACTCTTGTTTCATCACCAAGTAAATCAACAGCGGATTGACATCGTGTTTGATGGCGTTGTGCACGATCAATTGATCCAAGCCGCGATGGCCGGTGGTGAACTTCATGTTGGGCAGTTCTAGTTCAGGCGCGGCTTCTTCTTCGGCAACTTCGTAAACTACCCGCTCGACTGCCTCACGATCTATGAAGGTCTGAATCTTACCCAGGCGATAACCGACGCGGGTCGACTCTTCCCAGACGGCATCGGCGTCAATCTGGGCGCCGCCTTTGAGTACGATGCGCGAGATTTTCTGTTTCGGCTCCACGACGGGGTTGACCTTCAATTCTTCGGCAGCTTCGGCTTTCTTGGCAGCGACATTTTCGGCGCGCTGGGTTTCAGCCTTCTTCACGGCGTCTTTTTTGATCGCCGTGATCGTACCGGGAATGGCGTCGTATTTGGGTGCGCGCCCTTTCAGCCTGGCGGCTTCGGCAGCCGCGGCCTCGGCTTCGAGTTGAGCGGCCACTTGTTCAGGCGTGCCGCGCAGGACGCGGGCGACTTCCTCCTTGCGGAGCGAGTGCATCACCTTGCCCTGGCGATACCAGATGTCTGTGCCGACTTCCCAAACTTCATCGGCATTGAGCCTGCGCCCATCCTTCAAATGCAATTGGTCGGCATAAACGGCCACGCCTGCTAGAATATGGCAGGCCATCGCCAGCACGACGCCGAAGGAGAGAGATTTTCTGCGGACGGTTACGCGCAGATTGGTTCCCATAAACATTCCTTAGCACCCACACCTTTCACCATTCCCAATTTATGGAAGAGTAAGGATCATCCACAATCCTCGCTCTTCGATCCTCAAACGCACTACGCGTGCGACATACCGAAATAGTTGCTCCACGCCAAATCGAGCAAGTCCGGCGTCAAATACGGCGGCAAGCTCTGATACGTGCAAATGTCCAGAAAGCGGTTGAGCAAGTCGCGCGGCTCACAGGATTTCATCACTTTGTTTTCGACGCGATACTTGGCGACGAGATAATCCATCAGCGACTGCTCGTAATTGATGCCGAGCACCTCGGCGCGCCGCTCGAAAATCTTGCGGTAGGTCTTCTCGTTCGGCGGCTCAATTGATACGCGATAGCCGAGACGGCGTAGGAAGGCTTCGTCCACCAAATCCTTCGGATTGATGTTGGTCGAAAAGACGACGAGTTGCTCGAACGGCACAGCAATCTTCTTACCCGTATGCAGCGTCAGGAAATCCACTTTGCGTTCGAGCGGCACGATCCAGCGGTTAAGCAGTTCTTCCGGCTCGACGCGCTGGCGTCCGAAGTCGTCAATCACCAGCGTGCCGCAATTGGCTTTGACCTGAAACGGCGCTTCGTAATAACGCGAGGCGCGATTGTAGATCAGGTCGGTCGTCTCCAGTGTCATTTCGCCGCCCACGATGATGAGCGGGCGCATGATGCGCACCCAGCGCCGATCATAGTTCTCGTAGTTGTCTTCGTCGTAGGTGCGCTCGTGGTTGTGCGCGTCGTAGATGTTGATGACGTGCTCGTCAATCGCCACGGCGTAAGGAATCCAGACCGGCTTGGGCAGCGCGTTATTCATGCGCTCGGCCACAGCGGTTTTGCCGAGGCCAGGCAGCCCGGAGATGAAGAGGCTGCGCCGCGAGTTGAGCGCAAAGCCGATGGTCTGCAAGAGCGAATTGGGCAAGACCAGATCGTGGAAAGCGCTGGCTACGGAATCAGGCCCGATCACTTCTTCGGGCTTGGCTTGCGAACGCACCATCGCGCTGTAGGCCGTCAGTGAAACGGGCGTCGGGCCGACATAGCCCGAAATTTCTGATAGGCGTTTGATTTGATCCCAACCGCGATCCAATACAGAGTAGCGATTGTTGTTGAAGCTTACACGCCCGCGAATCTCGACCAGTTTCTCCCGATACAGATGCTGCATCAGGTCTTCGGCAATGTGCAGCGGCAGACACATGCGCTCGCCCACGCCGATGCTGGTGACGCTGCTTTCAGTGCCGGCCGTCTTCAAGGCCAAGTCCGCCAGGAATTGAAACGACATGCCTGTCGCTTCAATTGACTCTGGCATCGGCGGAATAAAATCTTGCTCAGTGGCTACTGCTGTGGCTTCCATCATCATGGCTCTTCACTCCATCCACCTGAAAATCGAGGATGGAGGAGCGAAGCCGGCGACCGCGCCGCGCATCTTCGATCCTCCATTCTCGATCCCCAATCCTCGATCTTCGATCCTTACTCGCGATCCACCGTCTGGTCGCGTTGTTGAGTGCTCACAGCCAGCTTCTTGTACTGCTCGTTGAGCGAAGCGGCTTCGCGTAGACGCCCCGTGCGTTCGTAGAGCTGCGCCAGATTGCTCAGGGCGGGCAGCGAGCTGGGCTGCGTTTGCAGCGCGGCTTCGTAGGACTTGATTGCTTCGTCGTACTTGCCGTGCTGGCTGTAGACGTAACCCAAGTTCAGGTTCGCGCCGAATTCGCCAACAGCTTGCGTGAAGTGATAGCGCGCCTGTACAAAATCACCTTTGCGCCCGTAAGCCAGGCCCAAGTTGTTGTGCAGCCGCTTGTCCTCGGGCGTGAGCCTCAAGCCTTTGCTGAACCATTTGACGGCGTTGCCATAATCGCTGCCGAGGTAGTACGAGTAGCCCAGATTGTTCAGGAAGCGCGCGTTGTCGGGGTCAACCTTGAGCGCCTTCTTGTACTCGTTCTGCGCGTTCTTGTACTGCCCCTTCTCGTCGTAGCAGACGGCGAGCATGTTGTAGGCCTCGGCGTTGTTCGGGTCGAGCACGAGCGAGCCGACCAGCTTTTCAATCGCCGCGTCAACGCGCCCCTTCTCGTGTTGCTCAATGGCTTCTTCGTAAAGCTTGGTCGCGGCGGCGGCCACCGAACCGGCTTCCACAGTAAGCGTGGAGGATTCGGCGTTCTCCGGCGTACCGTCCTTAGCGCGGTTGATCGCGGCGACTTTCATCTTCTGAATGTCCTTCTCGGTCGCGCGATTCGCGGCTACGTCGTTGTTATTGCCGCCCCGGAAGACACGCGCGATCAGCCGCACTGGCGCGATAAAGATCTTGCGGAACGTGCCCGGCTTGCCAGCGGTCGTGGCCGGTTTGGTATTCGTGCGGGGCGTGTCGTTGTCGTAACCGTAGAGGAAGACCTCCGCCGCCGTCAGATTGTCGGCAACCTGCACGCGCACGCTGGGAATAGCGAAGAGCGTCAGCAAAATCAACCCCATCGTCAGCGCCGCAGCCACGGCGGGTTCTTTCAAGTAGCGCACGATCTTTTTGAGGTCGCGCGAAGTCTGTTGCGAATTGTTGGTCAATCGAGTGTTTTTCATTGGGTCTCACCTTTCAATGCGTCAACGTTGAATGAGGAATGAACGGGTGTGGGCAGCACCCTTCGAAGCTCTGTTCGTCCTCAACGTCGAACGCTGTTTTGGGGTTGATCTGGGGCACCGACCACTTCAACCTGTGTTGCCAGATTCTTGGTCAAGTTCTGGCTCACCAACACCTGGGCTGTGGCGTCTGTGTGAACGCTCGTCCACCGACCACTTTGCAACGCGACGTGTGCCAACGGCTCGTTACGCTGCAACACCATCCACCCAATCTCATACTTAGCGAGCAATTCTGACCACGCAGGCTGCACCTGCGCGATCTGATTCATATCGTCGAGCACCGCGCTCTGACGGTATAAATCACTGCGCCCATCCACAAAAACCTGAACCTGTGGAGCAAATCGGTAAATCAAATAACCGCCATTTTGGTCAATCGCGTATGGATTGCCTTTGAGTAAACCTGTTTGTAAATTGCGCGCGATGAAATCAGCCGCCTCGACAGGAAATCGTTTCGGACTGAAACGCGCAGAAAAAATTCGTTCGGCTGCCGCACTGCTGGCCAGCGCGAAAAGCCCGATCAATACGAGCGCGTAAACCAGTACGTCATTCAACTGCCGGTCGAGCGCCTTGATGTCGCGATACCAGCCGCGCATGGCGCTGAGTGCTCCGGCTTTGCGCTCGGTCAATTTGTCAATTGCTTCGCTAGCCAATCGGCTCAACTGCTCGGCGATAATCGGCATCAGCATAATGACCGCCAGTGTTACATGCCGCTCCGATTGCAGCGTCAAGTGACTCCAAAGCAACACCAGCCCCGCTTCTACCAAGCGCCGCTGCCGCGCGGCATTGATGGCCGCAATCACACTGAGCAGGAGCAAAATTTCAATCAGCTTGCCGTCCACCGAATGGAAGTTCGGCGATTTGAACTCATCTATCGTTGCCAGTAGCGTCGTGTCGCCGAGGTAGCTCCATAAGTGGCCATAAAGCTTGAAGCCATAGGGCGTGCCGAGCGCAGCCACAGCGGATAACACGCCGACGAGCGCGTAAGTGCGCCAAACTAATTTTGTCTGGCTGCTAAGCAGCTCGCCTTTGACAGCTAACTCAAGCGTTTCGCCCAGTGCATAGACAGCCACCATCGCAAAAGTCACGACGAACGCGCCGTGCAAGTTAGCCCACAACGCAATCAGCAGCGGCGTGGCATAAATCCAGCGCGAACGCTTGCGGCGAAAACTTTCAAACAACACCACCCACGCTACCATCAACAAGATCGAAACTAAGTGCGGACGAGCCAACCAGTGCACCAACGACGCCACTGCGCCAAAGACCGTCGCGGCACACGCGCTCACCGGATCAGCGCCGCGCCACAACATCACGCGGTACAGCGCGGCGTAGCTCAGCAGCAGCACTAGCCACGCCAGCGCCACCACTCCAACCAACCCTTGCCAACCGTGCGCGGCAGACAGCATCACGTCGGCCAACCATTCCCACGCGAACCACTCGCGCCCGTGCATCGTGAACGAGAAAACATCGTGGCGTGGGACGGCAGCCGTCTGCCGAATCAGATCGCCCGTACGAATGTGCCAGCCCGTGTCGCTATCGAGCAAAAAGCGATGGTTGTTGGTAAAAAGCAGATAAAAGACCAGCAGCAATGTCAGGCTACCGAACGACGGCAACATACAGCGCGCCAGTTTGCCCAGCGGCTTCGCCGCCAGTTTTGATTGACGCCGTGCGCGCGCTTTGACCGCCGGTTCAGGCGACGCCGTCTCAAGCAACATCACGCTGCCTCTTCGCGCGCTGGGCGCAATCGGTCACCGACTTTGAGCGCGGTACGCGTGATGGTATGCGCGGGCATTTCCAACACGCTGCGCGCTTGTCCGTGCGGCAGCGTTGCGCGGAACGGACGCAGATTTTCAATCAGCTTGACGACGCGCAACTCCCGGTCGAGGAAGATCACGTCAATCGCGAAAAGCATCCAGAACGTGTGCACGCCATTGCAGGGACGCAACCAGAGGGCTTCCGTGGGGGCCAGACGGCGGCGGCCAATCAAACCGCGCAGCCGCGTCCAGAATGTGTTGGCGAGTGTGACGCGCTCGGCCAGGCACTGGCCTGTAGCGTCGTGATAGATTCTTATCTGTCTCGCTGGCACTTTGCAACCCACTCTCCCAGGTTTATGTGTCCCATTCGTCATCGCGCTCGCGCATGCGACGCTTCACTACGATCACGCTCAAGACCGCGGCAATCACCAACAGCACCGCGATGATGATGTAGTTGAGCGTCAAATCCGGGCGTTGTTCTTGCTCGGCCTGCAACAGACGTGCGGCTAAAACTATCAACGCATTGAGAAAAATCATGGGGGCTTCTCCTTTTTACTCCTCTTTCAGTTCGACAAACTGCCAGAGCTTGTCAGGGGCTTCCGGTTTGGCACAATTCGAAGTCGTCTACAAGCTGGCAGCTTGTCGAACTTCGTTACTCTGCCAAAAAGTAAAACAACTCGTACATCTTGATCAGCGCCGGACCCATCAGCACGATCAACAGCGCCGGGAAAATAAATAGCAACAATGGGAAAATCAGCTTGACGGCGGCTTTGGCCACCATCTCTTCGGCGCGCTGGCGGCGTTTGATGCGCATCGAATCGGCAAAGACACGCAAGCTTTCGGCAATTGAAGTACCGAAGCGATCCGTCTGTACCAGCATCGCTACGAGCGATTTGATGTCTTCCACTCCGGTGCGCTCACCAAGGTTGCGCAAGGCCTCTTCGCGCGCGCGACCTGCGCGAATCTCGCGATTGGTAATGTTCAACTCTTCAGCCAGCGCGGGTTCGACCAAATCCATCTCTTGACCGACGCGATTGAGCGCGGCATTCAAGCCCAAGCCCGCTTCGACGCAGACGACCATCAGATCAAGCGCGTCGGGCAATGCCTTGCGAATGCGATGTTGCCGCTTGGTGATCATCCGCGAGAGGGTGAAGATCGGCATGAACGCGCCGTAGCCGACAGCGACAATAGTCAATCCCAAGGTGGTCATATCCACCGGACGCCTCAGTACGGCGGTCATCAGGAAGAAGACCAGCAGGGGCAGCAGAATCACTGACGCCAGCCGAATCGCCTGGTAAATCATCACAGCGTTTTCGCTGTAAAACCCGGCACGCATCAAGCGGCGACGCAACCGCCGCACGTTGCGCGGCGAGACCGGCATCTTTTCAGACAACGGCTTGGCGATGCGTCTGACCAGCACGTCCGAGACCGGCTCCGCCACCGTTTCTTCGCTAAGCCGCGGATTGATCTCGCGCAGACGATCTTCCACTGCGCTAGCCGGGCGCGCGACCAACCAGTAAACAGCCATCACCAAGCTGCCCGCCGCCATCATCAAGGTTGTGTAGAGTAATAAGCCTTCCATAAGTTGTGGGAATTCAGTCAAACTTCGATACTGATGATCTTCTTGATAACCAACCAGCCGATCAATTGCATGGTGATGCCGGTGCCCAGGATGAAAAAGCCCCAGGGGTGTTCATACATCGGACGCATGTAATTCGGATTGACCAGATTGATCCAGAAGAAAAGAAAGAACGGCAACGCACTAACGATGTAACCGGACAAGCGGGCTTGCGCCGAACGCACGCGAATATCGCCTTGAATGCGAAAACGCTCGCGGATGGTGTGACAGATGTTGCGCAAAACTTCTGACAAATTGCCGCCGATCTCGCGCTGGATCAGCACCGCTGTCACGCACATTTTCAAATCGAGCAGCGGCACCCGATCGGCCAGATTTTCCAGCGCGTTCTTCAAATTCAAACCCAGATTCTGTTCTTCGTAAGCCTTGCCAAATTCGCGCGCAATTGGGTCGGGCATCTCGGTCGCTACCATCTGCATGGCCGAGCTGAAGCTGTGCCCGGCTTGCAGCGAGCGCACCATCAATTCGAGCGCGTCGGGCAGTTGCTCCAAGAACTGTTTGAAGCGCTTGCGCCGCTTATTCAGCACGAAGAGCAGTGGCGCGACCATTCCGCCCACCGTCACGACAAGCGTCGCGAAGATCGAGCCGGAGAAGATCAACACCAGCGTCCCCCCCACTAAGCCAAGAATTAGGCTAATAAGAATGAAGCGGTTGACCAGTATCTTCATATCGGCTTGCTTCAAGATGTTTTGCAAGCGCGTAAAAATCTCGAAGCGGATCAACGTGCGGTGCAGCACCGGAATGTCGCTCAGCAACTCTTCTTTGAGCAACTGCAACTCGCGCCGGGTCACACCGCCCCGTTCGTGCGCAATCTCTTTGAGACGTTTATCAACCGCACTGCGGTACTGCTCTGTGTCGCGCGTGATGAAGTAGTAAATCGCTGCCGCGACGAAAACCACGGTGATAAACGGGAAGAAGTAAATGAAACTCATAACGCTTGTGGGTTGAAGATTGAGGATCGAGATTTTTGATTCTCGATCCTCAATGGCCTGCCTTAAAAGTCGTCGAACAAGCGCGCCGGCATTCTGAAGCCGTAAGCTTCTAGCTTGTCGGAGCAGCGCGGGCGGATGCCGGTCGGTTTGAAGGAGCCGAGCACTTCGCCTTTCGGCCCCATGCCGGTGCGTGTGAATTTGAAGATGTCCTGCATCGTGATGATCTCGCCTTCCATGCCGATGATCTCGGTCACGTGCGTGATCTTGCGCGAGCCGTCATTCAAGCGCGCGCACTGCACGATCAAGTTGATAGCGGAACTGATCTGCTGGCGCATAGCTTTTTCCGAAATGCGCAGGTTGGCCATCGCAATCAGCGTTTCGAGGCGCGCCAGCCCATCGCGGGGAGTGTTGGCGTGGATCGTTGCCAGACCGCCGTCGTGACCGGTGTTCATCGCCTGCAACATATCCATCGCTTCGTCCGAACGGACCTCACCGATGATGATGCGTTCAGGGCGCATACGCAGCGAGTTTTTGACCAAGTGGCGAATCGTAATCTCGCCCTTGCCTTCGATGTTGGGCGGGCGCGTCTCCAGGCGGACGACGTGCGGCTGTTGAATCGTCAACTCGGCCGAGTCTTCAATCGTCACAATGCGCTCGTCGTGCGGGATGAAGCCGGACAAACAATTCAGCAGCGTCGTCTTACCGGCGCCAGTACCGCCGGAGACCAGGATGTTCAGACGCGACTTGACGCAAGCCTCCAGGAATTGGGCCAGGGCGGGAGTCAACGCTTTGAATTCGATCAGGTCGGTGATCTTCAACGGGTCAGCGCCGAAACGGCGAATCGAGAGTGAAGGCCCGTCAATCGCCAGCGGCGGGATGATTGCATTGACGCGCGAGCCGTCGGGCAGGCGCGCATCCACCATCGGCGACGATTCGTCCACGCGACGACCGATGCGTGAAACGATGCGGTCAATGATCTGCATCAGATGCGCATCGTCGCGGAAGGTCACTTCTGTCTTTTCCAGCTTGCCGCGCCGCTCAATGAAGACGTTCTTGCAACCGTTGACCAGAATATCGGAGACCGTCTTGTCATCCAGCAACGGTTCGAGCGGCCCCAGACCGAACAACTCGTTGATCACGTCGGTCTGCACACGCTCGCGTTCAAGGCCGCTCAGTGGCACATTCTCTTCGTCGAGGATGCGGTCAATCGCGCGCCGTACATCGGCCTGCATAATCAGCGGATCCATCTTCTCCATCTTGGAGAGATCAAGCCGGTTGATGAGGATGCGATGCACGCGCCCGCGCAATTCCTGCATATCCTGCTGCGATTCGCGCAGGCCGCCGGTTGCGCCGTTGACGCCAGGGCGAAACGTCGTGCCGCCGTTGACGCTGATTTGATCTAATCTATCTCGTAAACCTGACATACTGCTTTGTTCCTTTCCATTCACCATTCCTCTCACCTACGCCTCGGGGCATCTGCAAATTGATTGGCCGGAGCAGGCGTTGCTCCGGGCCAAACTTGTTACTCGTCACCGCCGTCCAAACGAAAACCATCCGCCTCTTCCGTTTCGCGCGGTTTCCTCTTCTGGTTCGTCTTTGGTCGGACGCAAGCCGCTCAATCGGCCAGCCAGTTGGTTGAAGTCCTGCACGATGCGCGATTGCGTTTTGGACAGCACCAGCGGCTCGCCCACATTGATCGAAGCGATGGCCGCTTGGTAATCATTCGCAATCGTCGCGTAGATTTTGCTCTCCAACACCTTCTCCACCTGTTTGAGATCGAACTCCGGAGTCTTCACGTAACGATTGATGACGATCTTGATGCGCGAGCGGTCGTAACCGAGTCGCGTAAAAATATCGAGCGCGCGTTTGGCGCTGCGAATCGTCGCGATGTCGAGCGTCAGCAGCAACACCCGCTCGTCCGCTGCGTCCATCGCGCCAATCGTGATCTCATTCAACGCGCGCGGCACATCCAGCACGACGTAATCCACCTGCCCCCGCAACAACGACAAAGTGCGTGTCACGTGTTCGGCGCGTATCTCTTCATCACGTCCAATCTCGGTCGGCGCGGCCAGCAGCGACAATCCCTTCGACCGCTGTGTCAAATAACTCGACAGCAATTGGTCATCCAACCGGTCGTAATTGCGCACCACGTCATAGATCGAATAAGCCGGCTCGACGCCCAGGTAGAGCGGTTGGTCGCCTGATTGGAAGTTCAAATCAACTATGCTGGTGCGCGTGCGCGTGACACGCGTCAGGCTAGCCGCCAGATTGGCCGCCACAAACGTCGTCCCGCAACCGCCCTTGCTGGCGTAAACAGCAATGACGTGCCCGGCGTGGCCTTCTTCGGGGCGCTGAAAGTTCTGCTCGATCTTGGTAAAGACAGCGGCGATCTCGCTTTCGACCAGCGGCTGCCGCAAGAACTCCATCGCGCCTGAGCGGAACGATTGCAGAATCACCTCGGAGGACTGATTCTCGCTCGAACAAATCACAGCGGTCTCAGGCAAATCCTGCCGGATGCGTTCGACCAGTTGAAAAGAGTGCACCAGTTCGCCGTTCAGCAGCACCAGCGCGGCTTGCGGGCGCAGCCGATTCAATTCGCTCAACGCCTGCGGCGCAGTCGGCAACTCAGCCACGATGGCCAGCGGCGTTTGGCTCGCGCTACGCAGCCGCATGCGCTCCTGCTGGTTCAAGCTCCTGCCGATGACGACGACTGAAATAGTTTTTGACACAGGTCTGCTTTCCTCAACTAAAACTTGATTCAACCAACGCGGTTGGTTGAGCGCCGAATCGCTGCTTGACGTTCGGTCTTGCGGTTTTGCTGTCCTAGCCCGGTTCTAGTGAGGGAGTGGGATGCGAAACGTGGGCGGCACTTCTGACCTTCTGATTCCGGCAATTGCCTAAGAACTGTGAGGCCGGATTATATGCGCTTGCAATCCCAAACTCCATTAAAAATTTCGCCCTGGGTGCGCACGCTTCCAGCGTGCTGGCTTGGGAGTCGGACGCGTTGATCGAAGCGTACGCAATCCGAGGCGAGCACGCCGGAAGCGTGCGCATCCAGGCTCACTTAATCAAGCGTGGCGCAATCGGTAGCCAGCTCCGCTGAAAAGTGTGCGGAGCGTCGGCTACGCCCAGCGGCATATTCTCTTTATCAATCGGCGTCCCTTCGGCAAAGACTTCGCGCACAAAAGTGCCGATCAGATCGCCGTTCGGATCTACTCGCACTAGATAGAACAGCCCGATGTTAGTAATCTTTACCTTGAAGCCGCCGGGCATTGGCGGGTCAGAGTCGTTCGCGTTCTTCTTCAGGATCAGCGGGTCAAAAAACAAGACGGGCAAGATCGCCGGGTGCGTGTTAGCTCCAGTGAAAGTGGGCGTCGTGATGTAACGGTACTGTGCCCACACATCCGCATTCGGCTCTTCGCTGAAATTCAGCTTCAGATTGCCCAGCCCCTTTTGCACATCGGTATATGGTTTCGAGCCAGGCAGGCGTTCAAAAATCGGGATCTCCATCCCGACACGCAACTTGCCACAGAAGCCAGCCTGCGCTTGGAATTCGAGTGGTAAACTATCCCTCGTTGTGCGCAACGCGCTGGGAAAATCCGGGATCAGGTAATACTTCTGTGGAATGCGTAGCAGCAGCGTGCCCAAGTGCGTCTTGTCGCCAACCTCGTTGATGTATTGTGTATCCCGAATCCCTGTCACCCAGCCACCATCGCCTGTAGGGTTATCTACAAACGGCAAAGTGTTCCGTGCGCCCAAGGCAAAGCGCGAACGATAGTAATCGCCCGCCTGCATCGGCAACTCGAACTTATCGCCGCCCGCGCGCTCGCCCAAGGCCCAGACCTTGTTGTTCGAATCGAAGAACGTGTCCGGCAAAAACAACGGACGCCAACACGCGCTCGAACCCTGGCCGCCACCGATGCCGCCCGTACCGCCATCTACCGGCGCAACCGAAGCCAGCGCCGTACCGCCGACATTTGCTTCGTATAGGCCGAACAAGCCGGAAAAGAACATCGGCACTTCAACCGTGTGATGCACATAAACGAGCTGCGTGTCAGGCACGACCGAGACGGTCACGCCTGGCGGCGCGTCTTCGAGATTTCTGACGAAGACATCGCCATCGTCCAACTTGATCTTGTTGACCGGATCGTTGGGATCTACCTGCGGGTCTTTCTCTCTGTAGCGGCGCACCTTGTTGTTAAAGGCAAACTCGGTTGCCGCGGCTTTCACCAACCTATCACGTTCCGGCGCAGGTTTGGGGGAGGCTTCAATTGTCGTGCGCAAGTTGATTGCCCCGGCGAGCGCCGCCGCGTCCAGCCCGCTTTGCAACTGCGTGCGCATGCTGTAGAGGAAGCCCAGATCAATCGAAAGCGCTAGCATGCCCAGCATCGCCACCAGCACGACTGCCGTCAGCAACATCACTGTGCCGCGTTCGGATTTTCTGATTTTGGCAATTGCCCGTTTCATCTTCTACAAAAACGGCCTGAGGGACGAAGCAGTTATTGCCTCATCCCCGCGACCTCAATTTCATAGCCTGAAAACTATCGTTTCGCTTTGCCGCTTGGCGGCGTGTATGCGGCGATGACCGCAGTTCTATTTGTGCCCGACAGCCCCGCTGGCAACGGTTCCGGACCGATGTTCGGTGTCGCTGGCGGCAGGTTCTGCGAAATTGGCGGTTGCGGATTCAACTCCGGCAACTCGTTCTTCACCGGCTTCGTCTGCGAAATCGGTTGTTCTTGAATTGGCGCAGGTGAATTGTTCTTGGCCGGCATCGCGTGTCCCGATTGTCCTTCGATGCTCGCGGTCGGCATCGCAGGCGAAGGCGAAGAAGGTTTCAATTCGGCCACGCCAGGCAACTTCGGCAATTGATCCGGGTTGAGCGGCTCGACCATCTTGACCGTGACCAGGAACATCAACTCTGTCTCGTTGCGTTGGAAGCTGCGACTCTTGAACAACTCGCCCAGAATCGGAATGTCGCCGAGTAGCGGGACTTTTGACAGGCTGACCTGCTCGGTGTTGTCAATCAAACCGGCCAGCGCGAAGCTCTGCCCGTCGCGCAACTCAAGCACTGTTTTGGCGCGACGCACGCGCAGGCCAGGAATCACCAGCCCTTGAATCGTCACACCCGCAGCGAAATCCAGGCTCGACACTTCGGGTTCGAGGTCTAGCCGGATGTGATTTTCATCCAGAATGGTCGGTTGGAAGTTGAGCTTGACGCCGAACTCTTTGAAGATGACGGTGACTGCGCTTTGCCCTTGATTGACCGATTGAATAACCGGAATCGGGAACTCACCGCCCGCCAAGAAACTGGCTTTTTGGCCGTGCATAGCGATCAGGTTCGGCTCAGCCAATTCCCGAAGCGCACCGCGCGTTTGGAGCGCGCGAATGTAGGCAAGGCCATTGATATTGCCCAGGAAAATGTTGAGCGCCGAACTCGGCAACGTCGTGAGCGCCTGCTTGGTAACAAAGCCGCCGAGATCTTTGTTGTAATCGCGGCTGACATCAAAACCGCCAAATTGCGCCGGGCCAGCGGCGGTGACGTAACTCGGCACCGTCGTGTTGTTGGTTGCATAAGCAGTGCTGAACTCGCGCAATACGCGCCGGTCAACTTCGGCCACACGAATCTGCAATTGCACTTGCGCGGCATCCAGGATCGGCGCTTTGATCAGATTGTTGACCTTCAGCCCTGTTGCCTCGACGATCTTCTGCACCTGTTCGGCCAACTCAGGCTTGGTCACGCTGCCCGACAGCACGACCGAGTTGTTGACCTGGCTGAGTTGGATATTCTCTTTCGGGAAGAGAATCTTGATCTGATTATCAATCAGCGACAGGTTGACCTGCACGTAGAGATCGAAGACCAGCATCTTCGGCGTTTCGCCCGCCGGACGCTTGGCCCAGGCGACGACGTTGACTTGTCCGAAGGCCAGCCCATTGATCAGCACCTGTTTTTCGGAGACCGGCACGACTTCGGCAATCTTGTTGTCGGAGACTGAGACGCGGTCGTAGGGCTGATCGAAATCAATCACGCGCGATTGGCCGACCAACACGTCAATCTTGAACGGCTGCGCGTTGTTGGCAAACGAAGCTTGCAGCACTACGCGCTCTTGCGCCACCGCAGTCACGCTGAAAGTGGCCAGCAGTGCCGTGCAGAGCAGCTTCGCATAAATTTTCGTCTTCTGGATTTGGGTTTTCATAACGGCTCCTGATAGTAGACGGTTCGTGCCTGTCACGGTTTACTGCAGCACTTCGACGCGCGTGCGTTTGCTACCTTCGATCAATTCGATCAATGGGCCAACCCGCGTTGGTTTTGCCGGAGTGGTGGACGCGTTGGCCGGGATGGCGATCTGCTGATATGACGCGGGAATCGGCGGCAACTGGCGCGCCGGTTCGACCGAGCCGCCGCTACGCGTGCCGAGGGTGGAGCGTTTTTCGAGCGCCATGTCAGCCAGCACGTCACGTTTGGTCGCGCCCGGCGTGGTCTCTACGATCTGGTCGGTCGTATTGCGAATCGAAAGCTGCAAGCGTCCTTCGGACTCAGCCAGCTTGAGTTTCTCGGCTTGCGCAGGCGTGACTTCTAAACTGACAGTATTGACCAGCGTCGGCTTGCCGTCGTTCTTCGACTGCATCTGTTGGCCGCCGGTGAGCACGCGCACGTTTTGCAGAATCACTTTCGAGACCGGCTTCGCGCCGTCAATCTGCGGTTGCATAATCGCAATCACATCCACGTAACTGCCCGGCGTGACAAAGCCGCTCACACTGCTCGATTCGTCTACGCGCACTGCAACGGCGCGCATGCCCTGTTTGAGAATGCCGCTCAAGCCCGCCAACGTACCCGGCGAAGCAAGCTGGCGTTTCAGGATGGGCGTCTTGGCAGGAATCTCTGTAACAGTGATGCGGCTGACGACCTCTTTCTTGTCCACCATCGCTTCGGGCGAGAGCAGGCTCTTCGGGTATTTGACGATGGCGACCTGCTGCGGGCCGACCTCTGTGCCGATGGGAATATCGGAGGTGGCGATGATGACGTCGGTCATCTCCTGCGCGCGCTGCTCCTGGACGCGCGACTGCATATAATTCCGCGCGGCCAGAATCGAGAGAAAGCCGAAGAAGAAGGCTCCGGCCAAGGCAATTAAGAATCGTTTGTTCATTTTGGGAACTCCTCAACAGATGTCTTGTGCTCACTCGTGGTCGAGCACGCAAGCCTGTTCAATCAACATCACACCATCACCGCCTGCCAGTAAAGACTTGAGCGGCGTTTCAAACTTGAAGCTGATTTTGACGCCGACTTTGTCGCCGCGCATGACGTCTTGCGGCAACTCCAGGTCGAGCAACTTCGACGAGGGATTGATCCATGCCGCCTGGACTTCAGCAATCGGCGGCTCGTTCGCCAGACCGGCGGCGTTCAAATAACTTTGGGTCGCTTTGATCGCGGCGGTTTTGACGGCCCCCAGATTGTCGTACTGCGTGCCGGGGCCATAGGGCAACAGCATCACGCGCGCGCCTTCGCGCACCGCGCCAGCAACCGCGTGACGCGCACCCCAGAAACGCCCAATCTCGATGATGGCAAAGATCATCGTCAGAAAGAGCGGCGCCAACAGCGCCATTTCGACGGTGGCCTGGCCAGCGGCAAAGCGGCGCTGCCACCTTTGGGTAATGCTCTTTTGTTGTGCCTGGTTGCGTTGCATCGTAATCAACTGCCGCGCTTCATCGTCACCGAAGCGCCAATCCAGATTTGCTTATAACCTTCGGCAAAACTGCCGACTGGCAGGCGATAGGGATAGAGAACGTCCAATTGCACCGCTTCGCGCGCACGGTCGCGCACTTCTAAGAAGTTTTGGTAACTGCCTTCGGGCGTGAAAAAGCGCACCTGTTCGCCATCGTAGCCATTGGTACGCAAATAACGCTTGACCGCCGGGACGACGTAAGCTTCAAAGTTATTTGCCCCATCAACGTTCGGATCGCAGTCGGGCGGTGTGCAGTGATCAATCCCGCTGCCCGGCTGTCCTTTGGCCCAAACTTTCGCGCCTTCGTAGGCCGCGCCGGACACCACGACTTGCAGGTTGAAGCCCTGCGCAATAAATACGACGCCCACCAACATCAGAAAAAGCATCGGTATGATCAGCGCGAACTCGACGATAGCCTGGCCACCCTGCAAGCGCGCCGCGCGTGCCCGGACACGTAACCGATTGTGCGTTGCTTTTTGCATCGCGTTTACCTGGGATATGCGCCGCTACTGGCGGGGGCACCGCGCGGCACAGAATGCGGGGATGTCAGCTTGCGTCTTCCAGCGCCAGACTCCACTAGGGGAGGAGGGTAACGAGCGGAGCATTGGTCAGCGCAGGAAATTGGTGTAAAGCGCAATCAAGGTTCCCACAGCAATCGCCACCCCGAAGGGCGTGCGCACCGAAGGAACTTCCGAATCGTCACGAGCCTCAAACCGTTGGGCATAGAGCTTGAAACCCGGCACAAAAAATCCCAAAAAGTTGAAAAAGATTCTGCCAAACCTTAGCAGTGTCAGGCGCAGCTTGCGTTCTCGCAACACGGGCACGATGGCCAGTAGCGGATAACACAAGACGGTCGCCAAAAAGACCCGTATGATTCCTACCGCCCCGACAAATGAGCCGATGGCGGCCAGGAACTTCACGTCCCCGGCCTTCATTCCGCCGAAAACGTAGGGCAGCAGTAAAAGAGCGAAACCCAGGCCCAGTCCCTTCAACCCGAACCCGAGACCCTGCCAACCACGACTTGCGTTGAGCGCCAATCCGAAGATGACTGCTGGGAAAACGAGGAAGTTTGGGATGCGGCGGGCGCGCAGATCAAAAACCGCTACAGCGATCACCAGCGCCGTCACCGCAATGGTGGAGATGTGCGTCAGCCAATCTGATGCCAACATTGTCTGTCAAAGACTCTCTCGCATGATCCGAAGCGTCGCCGAATCACGCGTCCCACACCGTACTTCCCAACTCAAACACCGTTCACCCAAGAGAGATGAGCGCCGTTTCGATTGACTTCGAATCAAGCTGCGACACGGCGCGCCAAAGCGAAATTTGCCTGGCGCGCGCCGTCTCAGCCTGAAATGTTCGCGTTAGCGGAAGACAACTTCGTGTTGATCTTGCTGAAAATAGCGCCAATGTTTGTACCCATCGCCGTCAACACAAAGACGGCGGCAGCGCCAATCAAAACCAATAACAGTGAATACTCGACGATGTCTTGACCTTGTTCGTCTTGCAAAAACTTCTTAAGCATAAAACCTCCGGTTTATCGTTAGCAGTGATAAAAAATGTCCGTCAGAAAAGCCGCTGGCTTGTCTCGATTGGTCTGTACCGGGGTTACTTGTCGAGGCAAGCCGATAAGCCAAAGACTCTACTTCTGTCGGATTTTGTTGATCCTTATTGATCCTGGGGCGGGCAAAGACCGCCACAGTCAAAGAACTTCACGGGGGCAAGATGTCAGGCTAATCCCGAACACACTCACTGGCTAAGAATGCTCCGGGGATGTTGAACTTTGTCGTTTTGGGAGACAAAGCAGTTGACTCTTAGGCTTCCTAGGCAGTTACTCGGTTCGTTTACTATCAATCTGCGAGTCAACCTGGGGCAGTTATTAGCGAAGCGCATTCTAGTCATGTAGTGCTCCCTAAGCAAGCAGAAAATGGGGTAACTTTTCTGTCGCTTGTCCACAGGATGATGATTGTGCCCGGTTTTCGCTCGAAAAATTCCCTGCCCGACTGAAAATTTCTCGCGTTTATTCTCCAGTTTTTTGTGGCAGGCTTTGCAGCCTATCAATTGCCGGTATCATTATCTGTAGCTGGTACGGCGCATCTGATTCGCCCGGCAAATTTCCGGTTGCCCAATATTTTTATTAAAGCCCGTGCGAGTCTTACTGCTGGCAATCAAGTCCAGAGGTTTATCGAATGACCGACTCCAAAGCGTCCGCCGGTTGGCCACAGACAAAATTTGCACTTGGGTTATTGCTGTTCTTCTCGCTGGTAGCGGGACTCCTGTCTTTTTCACGCCTGAACAATCCAAGCTTCGGCGCGCAGGGCGATTTGCCCGTACACTATCACCTGACGCGCGCCTTCAATCAAAGCTGGGCCGATGGCGATTGGCTGCCGCGTTGGGCGGGCTTGCTGGATGGCGGGCGCGGCGATGCGTTCTTTACTTTTTATCCGCCGCTCTTTTACTGGCTAACCGCCGCCTTAGTGCGCGGGTTGCGCACGGACATCATCAGCGCGCTCAAAATAGCCTCTTTCTTCTGTTTGTTACTGGCGCAAATCAACGCCTACCTCTTTGCCAGGGTTTTCTTTACGCGCAAACAAAGTCTGTTGGCTGCCGCGCTCTTTGTGCTGCTACCAGCTTATTCGTTAATCACCCTGCATCGCGCGTTTGTGCCGAACGGCTTGGCACTCTGCTTTGTGCCGTTGGTATTGTTGGCCACACACCGTTTGCTGCTGAAAGAAAAACTTAAGAACTCCTTTGTACTTTTCGCGTTGAGTTTGAGCGCAATCACCTGCACACACGTCATCACGACTTACCTCTGCGCCATTGCCGTCGGGCTGATGACGTTGATCTATTTACCCGAAGCGAAGTGGGCGGGGTTGAAGAATGTTATCCTGGCGGGGTTGGCCGTATTGGCGCTGACTGCTTTTTTCTGGGTGCCGCAACAAATCGAAATGAGTTGGGTCAACGTCAAGCTGCAAACCACGCACCAGGATTTCCGCAACTACTTTCTCTTCGCGCCCGCGCCCGACAACAACCGCTTCCGTCAATCCTGGGCTGAGTTGAACTACGCCGCCAGTTGGATCACGCTCTTGCAAACAGCCGTGGTGTGGTTGATGGGATTGGCAAGCTGGCGTAAGGCCGAGACGAGAAGCGCTCAACTGCTGCTGCGCTTTTGCCTAACCTTGTCGGCCTTTGGTCTGCTGATCTCGCTGCCTTTTTCGCGTGTTTTGTGGGAACGACTGCCAGGCCTGGCTTATCTGCAATTCCCCTGGCGTTTGCAACCACTCATCGGCTTGTGTGCAGGGTTGCTGGTCGCGCATTTCCTCGCGCGCCGCGAGCAATTCAGCAGCCGTGGGCGCAATCTGTTGGCAGCTTGTTTGACCTGGTTGTTACTCATCAATTTTGTTATCACCTATTTCATCGCCAAACGGCCTGCGCCGGACACCGCGCGTGCCCAATTGATTCAATCCCTGGAAGCTTCCAACCTAACACCGCTCTCTACCGCCCAGTTGCGTGAGCTTGAATCTAAAGATGACTTCACTTACTTAGCTTTTGTTGGCAATCAAATCTATTTTCGTCCGCATGGCGCAGATCTGTTACTCTACCCTGCATCAAATAATTACGGCAATTACGGCAATTACGGCAATTACGGCGGCCTGACCTTTATCAGCGGACGCGGACAAGTTCTCACGCAAAATCTGAGTAATCAACATCGCCGTTTTAGACTGCTTAATGACGAGCCGGCGCGCGCGCGGCTTAATACATACCTCTATCCCCACTGGATAGCCCGGCTCGATGGGCGCGAGCTTAAACTGGAAGCTGAGCCGGGCAGCGGTTTGATTCTGCTTGACCTGCCCGCCGGTCAGCATACGCTCAGCTTCGATTATGAAATCCGTCAGCCCATTCAAGTCTGGGCGCATTACTTGTCGGCGCTGAGTTGGCTCGGCTTTTTACTGGGGTTGCTGTGGGCAGGCTATGAAAAACTAAGTCTCAAATAAATTGAAGCGGGCAGCAGATTGTGGAGCGCTGCGGCTCGACGCAGCTTTGGCTTTTGTCAGCGCAATATTCGAGTCGCAACGCAATCTCCCGGCAGCGAACGAAAAGCTGCGTCGAGCCGCAGCACTCCACAAATAAAAGATTGACCGTCATCTCCCTTTCCCCGTAGAATCCGCCCCGCGTTTGTACAGCCAATCTGAAGCTACAGCGTAGCAAAATTAGGCGGCTTGTAAGGTGTTTGGTGTTGGTGAGGTGAATATGGAAATGCAAGGTGTTGGAGTCGCTCCTGACTTAGGCTTCTCTCCTGTCTTAACTACAAAAACTATCCCCGCGCTCGAAGTCTCAATCGTCATGCCCTGCCTGAACGAGGCGGAGACGTTGGCGACTTGTATCGAGAAAGCCCAACAATGTTTGAACGAACTCGGCTGCACGGGCGAAATTATCATCGCCGATAATGGCAGCACTGATGGCTCGCAAGAGATCGCTACGGCCTTTGGCGCCCGCGTAGTAAACATCGAGGCGAAAGGCTATGGCAATGCGTTGATGGGCGGCATCGCAGCCGCGCACGGAAGCTACGTCATCATGGGCGACGCCGATGACAGCTATGATTTCGAGCATCTGGGGCCATTCATTGACAAACTGCGTGAGGGCCACGAACTGGTAATGGGCAATCGCTTCAAAGGCGGAATCAAGCCGGGCGCGATGCCACCGCTGCACCGCTATCTGGGCAATCCTGTGCTCACCGCCATCGGGCGACTGTTCTTTCGCAGCCAGTGCAGCGACTTTCACTGCGGCCTACGCGGCTTCAACAAAGCGGCGATCACGCGGCTGGATTTGCGCACCACCGGGATGGAATTCGCCAGCGAGATGGTGGTCAAAGCCACACTGCAAAAGCTGCGTATCACCGAAGTCCCGACGACGCTTTCGCCGGATGGCCGCAGCCGCCCGCCACACTTGCGCAGTTGGCGCGATGGTTGGCGGCACTTACGTTTTCTGCTGCTCTACAGCCCACGCTGGCTCTTCCTTTATCCGGGAATGTTATTGATGTTGAGCGGACTGGCGGTCGGGCTTTGGCTCTTACCAGGCCCGCAGACAGTCGGTCACGTAACACTCGACGTGCACACGCTGCTCTTTGCCGCGATGGCGCTCGACATTGGCTTCCAGGCCGTAGTCTTTGCTGTCCTTGCCAAAGTTTTTGCGATCAGTGAAGGGTTGCTGCCCGAAGACCCGCGCCTGAACAAGCTTTTCCGCTGGATCACGCTGGAGACCGGCTTGATAAGCGGAGGGGGCTTACTGCTGGTCGGGCTTGTGCTGACGGCTTCCGCGTTAGGCGTGTGGGGCGCGCGTTCGTTCGGGCCGTTGGAATATGAAAAGACGTTGCGCTTGGTCATCCCGGCTGTGACTACGTTGATGCTCGGCATCGAAGTCATCTTCTCGAGTTTCTTTCTGAGTCTTTTAGGTCTGAGGCGACGATGAATCTATCAATGAATCCGTCCAAAAGCTGGCTCGAACAAGCACACGGCGAATACGTCTTCTCGCGGCGCGTGCGTGTGCTCAGCCAACGTCTTGCCGCGCTGCTGCCGCCCGCGGCGCGCGTGTTGGATGTCGGTTGCGGCGATGGTTCGATTGCCGCGCTGATCGAGCAACAACGTCCCGATGTCACGATCAGCGGAATTGACGTGCTCGTACGTCCGCAGACGCGCATACCAGTGACGGAATTCGACGGCGTGACTATCCCTTATGATGACGGTCAGTTCGATGCGGTCATCTTCGTTGACGTGCTGCATCATACCCACGACCCGCTGATCTTATTGCGCGAAGCTGCGCGCGTTGCCCGCACCGCCGTCGTGTTGAAGGATCACACGCGTGACGGCTGGTTGGCGGGCCAGACTCTACGCTTGATGGATTACGTCGGCAACGCGCACCACGGCGTCGCACTGCCTTACAATTATTGGTCGGAACGCGAGTGGCGCGTAGCTTTTGCCACACTTGCCTTGCATCCCAGCTTTTGGCAACAAGACTTGCGACTTTACCCTTGGCCTGCCAGTTTGATTTTTGAGCGTTCGCTCCACTTTATCGCCAGACTCGAATGTTCCTCCTGATCAATGCAAATTGGGCAACCTGGGCAGCCTTTTACCCGCTGGTGCCAGCGGTCGTCATGCTGCTGATTGTTCTGCGCTGGCCGCACGCTGGTCTGCGCTGGTTTTGCGCGGCAGAGCGTGCCATTGCGCGTCTGGCCCAGCGGCGCGGCTTAGCAATTGTTGTAGTTGGTTTGGTCGCACTGCTGCTCAGCGCAGCAATGCTGTTGATCAGAAAGCCCTACCCTGTCGTGCACGATGAATTCAGCTACCTGTTGGCAAGCGACACGTTCGCGCAGGGGAGGCTGACTAATCCGGCGCACCCGCTGTGGATGCACTTCGAGAGTTATCACATTATCCAGCAGCCGACCTATGCCTCGAAATACCCGCCCGCCCAGGGGCTGATTCTGGCCTTGGGGCAAGTGCTCACTGGATACCCAATCGTCGGCATCTGGTTGAGCACAATGTTGGCCTGTGCGGCGGTCTGCTGGATGTTGCAGGCTTGGTTGCCATTGCGTTGGGCCTTGGCGGGCGGCTTGCTGCTGGCCTTTCATCCGATGGTGCTTGAATGGAGTCAGAACTATTGGGGCGGCACACTGGCAATGGGCGGAGGCGCGTTGGTGCTGGGCGCTTTTCGCCGAATGATGGATGGATTGCGCGCGCGCGACGGCTGGCTAATGGGGATTGGGTTGGCCGTCTTAGCCAACAGCCGCCCGTTTGAAGGGGCGATCTTAGGCTCAATCGTCCTGGCCTACTTGCTCGGACGGCTGCTGAAGAAAGATGCGCCGCGTTGGCGTGTCTGGCTCAGATGTTTTGTTCTGCCTGTGCTGCTCGTGCTGATTCCGGCTGTAGCCGCGATGGCTTATTACAACCTGCGCGTCACCGGGAATCCTTTGCGTATGCCGTATATGATTCACGAGGAGACCTACGCAGTGGCGCCACCCTTCATCTGGCAACGCCAACACCCCGAACCCACGTACCGACACCCGGAGATGCGCGGTCTTTTTGTTGACTCCGCCCTGGTGCCGTATCAAGTTCAGCGCACGCTGTCGGGTTTCTTCATTGCCAACTACGTCAAGCTGCACATTCTCGCCAGCGCTTGTTTCAGCCAATTTGTGTTGCTGTTTGCGCTGGCCCCTTTGCTGTGGGTGGCGAAGAACAACGGCTGGATGCGGCGCGCTCAATTCATTGTCCTGCTTTTCTGCCTGCCGCTGCTGTTCGAGACCTGGATGCAACCACACTACGCCGCGCCGATTGTTGGCTTGATGCTGGTGCTACTGGTGCAGGCGCTGCGCCATTTGCGTATCATACGCTGGCGGGGTCGCCCGGTTGGACGTTTCATCGCACGCGCGAGTGTTGCCCTAAGTCTATTGTCTTTGCTCAATCTAGCCTTTACGCTAAAGCAACACGAGCAACACGAATGGCGCTGGGCAGCCCAGCGCGCCGAGATAGCTAGCAAGTTGCAGCAAGACGCAGCGCGCCATCTGATCATCGTGCCGCCCAACCTCAAGCGCCCGGCAGTGGAAGGTTGGGTCTACAACGAGGCAAACATAGACGCCGCGAAGATTGTTTGGGCGCACGAAATGGACGAGACCCGCAATCGAGAGTTGTTGCGTTACTTCAAAGACAGGCAAAGCTGGCTGCTCAAACTCGATACTGAGCCACCGACTTTGGTTCCTTACCCGCTCTCCGCTGAATAACTCCTTATCGTAGCAAAGCACCAACCGTTATGTGCTCGCCGTCTTCCCGGCCTTTGCCAGTTGGAGTTTGTTGCTCAAGCATCCATTGGCAATGGCCATCACCCTCGTAAGGTTGTTCCTGCTCAATCTCATCCTGCTCTGGGCCTTCTTTGAATGGGCGCTGGTGGTCTGAAGGCCCGGCGTGGACGTGTTATACTGCCCGCCTTCTATGAGTGAACAAGCGGGCATCTACATCCACATTCCCTTCTGCGCGTCGCGCTGTCATTACTGCAATTTCGCCACGGGCGGGTATGAAGCTGATTTGGCGGAGCGTTACGTCAAGGCACTGCTGCAAGAGATCAACCACGTGGATTTCAATGGCCGCGCAGCAATGCGCAGAGTAGATACGATCTACTTCGGCGGCGGCACGCCGACCACGTTGTCCATTGAGCAGTTCGCCCGGATTCTCGATCTTTGCCAGCGCCAGTTCGCACTCGCGCCAACAACGGAGATTACCGCCGAGGCCAATCCCGGCTCTGTTTCGCTCAATTACTTGAAAGAGCTGCGCGCGCTGGGTATCAATCGTCTGAGCTTCGGCGTGCAATCCTTCGCCGATGATGAGTTGCAGATGATCGGGCGCGTGCACGATGCGCAACAGGCGCGCGAGGCCATCCAGCTTGCACGTCAAGCAGGCTTTGCCAATGTCAGCCTCGATCTGATCGCGGGTTTGCCCGAACAGCGGATGGAGACTTGGCAACGCAATCTGCAAGAGGCGTTCGCGCTCGCGCCGGAGCACCTGTCGGTCTATTTGCTCGAACTTTATCAAGACGCGCCGTTGCTCCACCGCATCAAGCGCGGAGAACTGCGCGCGATTGACGAAGAACTGACCGTGGCGATGTACTACGCGCTCGTGGACGAGGCGGCACGGCACGGCTACGAGCATTACGAAATCTCCAACTGGACGCGCCCCGGTTACGCATCACGACATAACCTGAAATACTGGACGGGTGCGCCCTACTGGGCGTTCGGCGTTTCGGCTGCCGGCTATGATGGTCTGGCGCGCTGGTCAAACACGCGCAACATCCACGAATATCTGGCGAAGCTCGAACGCAGCGAGTCGCCCGTTGCCGAAATCATAGAGTTAAATGACGAAGACCGACAAAGCGAGCACCTCTTCCTGCGTCTGCGCTTGCGCGAGGGTGTCAACCTGCGCGAGCATCAACAGCGTTTCGGCGTCAACGCGCACGAGCGTTACCACGACGAGTTGACGCGTCTGAACGACGCAGGCTTGATCGAGTTGAGCGACGATGAATTGAAGATTTCGCGTAAAGGCAAAGTGCTGGCGAACGAGGTCTTCGCCGCTTTTGTTTAACCTAATCTCAAATCTCAAATTCCCTATGATTGATCTACGCAGCGACACCGTCACCAAACCCACGCCCGCTATGCGCCGTGCAATGGCCGAGGCCGAAGTCGGCGATGACGTTTACCTGGAAGACCCGACCGTCAACCGCCTGCAGGAACGCGCCGCCGAGCTTTTTGGCAAAGAAGCCGCGCTCTTCGTCCCCTCCGGCACAATGGGCAATCAGATTTGCGTCAAGCTCCACACGCGCCCAGGCACCGAAGTCGTGCTGGAAGAGCGCAGCCACATCTTCAACTACGAGATGGGCGCGTCGGCTGTGCTGTCCGGCGTGACCTTTCGTCCGGTGCGTGGCGAGGACGGCTTGCTCAATTGGGATTTGGTGCGCGGGGCGATTCACAGCCAAGCGCCGTACTACGTCACGCCGACTTCACTCGTGGCTTTGGAGAACACGCACAACATGGCTGGTGGCTCTACGCTGCCGCTCGCGACGCTACGCGAAATCTGCGACGGCGCGCACGCGCTGGGCCTGCCGGTGCATCTGGACGGCGCGCGGATTTTCAACGCCGCGCTGGCAATGAAAACGAGCGTGGCCGAGATCGCACGATCTTTTGATTCGGTGATGTTCTGTCTGTCGAAGGGACTCGGAGCGCCGGTCGGCTCGTTGATTGTCGGCACCAAAGAGTTCATCACCGAGGCCATCAGTTGGCGCAAGCGGCTCGGCGGCGGGATGCGGCAGGTCGGCGTGCTCGCGGCGGCGGGTCTGATCGCGTTGGAAGAATCGCCCAAGGTCTTGCCCGAAGATCACGCGAATGCCAACCGTTTGGCGGAAGGCGTAGCAGCGCTGCGCGGCGTCAAACTCGATCCCGAACGAGTGCAGACCAATATAGTCATCTTCGACATCGCCGAGACAGGTTTGAGCACTGCGCAAGTCACACAAGAGTTGAAAGCGCGCGGCGTGCTCGCCAACGGCATCAATGCCCGCGAGATGCGGATGGTTACGCACTACGACGTGAGCCGGGCCGACGTTGAGCAGACGTTGAAAGTAGCGCAGGAGATTTTGGAGGGCTAAAGAACTTTGGCAGAGCGCAAACCGATCATTGCCATTGACGGCCCGGCGGGAGCGGGCAAGAGCACTATTGCGAAACAAGTGGCGCGCAGTCTCGGCTATCTTTTCATCAACACGGGCGCGATGTATCGCGCGGTGGCTTGGCAGGCATTACGCGATGGCTTGTCGCTCGCAGAAATCGAACAGATCGGGGAGTTGGCGCGGCAAGCAAAGATCGAATTTACCGGGACGGTGGATGCGCAGCGCGTGCTGCTCGATGGCCGCGACATCACGAATGAAATCGCTACGCCGGAGATGAGCCAGGCGGCCTCAATCGTTTCGGCCATTCCAGCCGTGCGGCGCGCGCTGGTCGCGCAACAGCAGGCAATGGGGCGCGGCGGCGGCGTGGTGATGGAAGGGCGCGACATCGGCACACAGGTCTTTTCCGATGCGGAAGTCAAAATCTATCTTGACGCCACGTCTGAGGCGCGCGCCCAGCGCCGTCACACAGAAGATTTGGCCAAAGGAATTAACTCTGGTTCGTTGCTCACCACGCAAACGGAGATTGAAGAGCGTGACCAGCGCGACAAGACGCGCGCTGACTCGCCGCTCGTCCAAGCGGAAGATGCGATCTATGTTGATTCGTCTGGGCTGACCATTGATGAAGTGGTCGAGAAGATTCTCGGCGTCGTTGCGCTCAAAGCTGAGCGCTGACCTGATTGTATGTTCACTGGTATCGTCGAAGAACTCGGCACCATCCGCCGCATCACGCAAATCACCAACGGCGCGCGGCTCGAAGTCGCAGCGCAAACTGTACTCTCCGACGCCAAACTCGGTGACAGCATCGCGGTCAACGGCGTCTGTTTGACCGTAGTTGCGAAAAGCGCGGATTCTTTTGCAGCGGACTTGTCGGCGGAGACCTTGCAGCGCACAAGTTTGAAACAGGCTCAACCCGGCACGCACGTCAATCTGGAACGCGCCTTGTCGCCTACGTCGCGGCTCGGTGGGCACATTATGCAAGGCCACGTGGATGGCACTGGCGAGTTCATCGAAGCCGGTCCCGTCGGCGAAGGCTGGACGGTGCGCATCGGCTTCCCCGCTGAGCTAGGCCGCTACATCGTCGAGAAAGGCTCGATTGCGGTAGACGGCATCAGCCTGACGGTGGCGGCGCTGGATGATGAGTGGTTTGAGATTGCAGTGATTCCGCACACCTGGAAGATGACCAACTTGAGTACACTCAAGCGCGGCTCCGTCGTCAATCTGGAAGTGGACATCATTGCGAAGTATGTCGAACGCATGTTGCAACCGCATACTCACAAGGCCGAAAAACTTTCACTCGAAAAGTTGCAGGAACTCGGATATTAACCCCTTGGCAAACGCGCCTGCGCGCTTGCTTTGATGAGGAGATTGAAAATGACCCGGCGAAAATCAACCGTCGCGCTGTTGCTAGTCACGCTGATCTTTTCCAGCTTTCCGCTCTACGCACAACAAACGCAACCCGCGACACAACCACCCAAAAACTCCAATGACCCCATCGAACGCATCAAAGACGAGGGGCTGAATCGCTCGCAGGTGATGCAGACCTTGAGTTACCTGACCGACGTAATCGGCCCGCGCCTGACCGCTTCGCCGAACTTGAAGCGCGCGAACGAATGGACGCGCGACAAGATGAAAGAGTGGGGTTTGGCGAACGCGCACCTGGAAGCTTGGGGGCCGTTCGGGCGCGGCTGGTCGCTGAAATCGTTCACCGCAGAGGTCAGTGCGCCGCAAGCCTTCCCGCTCATCGCCTACCCGAAAGCCTGGTCGCCGGGCACGAACGGCGTCGTGACGAGCGAGGTAGTTTTGGTCGAAGCCAAAGACGAGAAAGAACTGGAAAAATACAAAGGCACGCTCAAAGGCAGGGTTGTGTTGAGCGCGCCGTTGCGTGAAGTCAAAGCCTGGTTTGACGCGCCGGGCAAACGCTTGACGGAAAAACAATTGCTGCAATTGGCCGACGCGCCCGACCCAGCCAAAGACCCCGCAGGCGGGCCAATGGCAATGATATCCGACCCGCGCATGCTGGAGTTCATTAAGGCCGCCGTGCTCGATGTGAAAAAGCTGAAGTTCTTCTTTGATGAGGGTGCTGCGCTGGTGCTCTCGCCCTCATACTCTGGCGATGGCGGAACCATTTTCGTGGGAGGGGCGGATCTCCCGCGCGAGATCAAAGCCGACGCGCCAATGCAGGCGATGATGGAACTATTTATGTCGCGCGTGAACGCCTGGGATCAAAATGCTCCAGCAACGTTGCCGCAGATCGCACTGGCCATCGAGCACTACAATCGCTTGGTGCGGATGGTGAAAGCCGGTGAAAAAGTACAGGTGCGGCTTAACCTCAACGTGCAATTCCACAATGACGATCTGATGGCCTACAACACAGTTGCCGAAATCCCCGGCACTGATAAGAAAGACGAACTCGTGATGGTCGGCGCACACATGGACTCGTGGCACAGCGGCACCGGCGCAACCGACAATGGCGCTGGCTGTGCAGTGGCGCTGGAAGCGGTGCGTATCCTAAAAGCATTGAACCTACAACCGCGCCGCACAATCCGCGTCGGTCTGTGGTCAGGTGAAGAGCAAGGGCTGTTTGGCTCGCGCGCTTACGTCAAAGAACATTTCGGCGAACGCGCCGATGCCGGTACGCAACAAGCCGAGATGGCCGCGCTGATGGGTGGGGGCGCGGGCGGAAAGGTCAACACCAAAGCTGACTACGAAAAGTTTTCGGCCTATTTCAATCTCGACAACGGCACGGGCAAGATTCGCGGCGTCTATCTGCAAGGCAATGAAGCGGTGCGCCCGATCTTCCGCGACTGGTTGATGCCGTTCAAAGAAATGGGCGCGACGACACTTTCGGCGTCCAACACCGGCGGCACGGATCATCTGTCATTCGACGCTATCGGACTGCCCGGCTTCCAATTTATTCAGGACGTGGTTGAATACGACACGCGCACACACCATTCGAATATGGATGTATTCGACCGCATTCAGGCCGACGATATGAAACAAGCGGCGACGATTATGGCAGCGTTCCTCTACAACGCGGCGACGCGCGAGGAGAAGATTCCGCGCAAGGGGATAGCCGCAAAGTAGAATCGTTTGGAGAGTACGGAACAGGCGGGACTGTCACTGCGCCATTCTCAATCGTCATTCTCAATTCTCAGGCAGAGTGCCTTGCTCCTACTAGGAATTGAGAATGACGATTGTTGGCCCGATGGTTTCACGCATTGCGCATGCCCCACCGAACACTTCCGCTTATTCCGTTATCTCTCTTCCCCTTCCTGAAAGACTACTGCCAATGCCTTTCGCAACTATCGAACAAGCCATCGAAGACTTCCGCGCCGGGCGGCTGGTCATCATCGTGGATGACGAAGATCGCGAGAACGAGGGCGATCTGGCTTGCGCTGCCGAAAAGGTCACGCCTGAAGTCATCAACTTTATGGCGCGCGAAGGACGCGGTCTGATCTGCCTGCCGCTGACTGAAGAGCATTGCGATCAACTGCGCCTGCCTTTGCAGGTGTCGGCGCACGAAAACAATTCCAGCTTCGGCACAGCCTTCACGATTTCAATTGAAGCGCGCAGTGGCGTAACCACGGGTATCTCGGCGGCGGATCGCGCAACGACGATCTTGACCGCAGTCAAGCCAGCCGCAAAACCTTCAGACTTGGTGCGCCCCGGCCACATTTTTCCGCTGCGCGCGCGCGATGGTGGCGTGTTGATGCGACCGGGCCAGACGGAGGCGAGTGTTGATCTGGCGCGGCTGGCCGGGCTGATTCCGGCGGGCGTGATCTGCGAAATAATGAATGACGACGGCACGATGGCGCGGCTGCCGGAGTTGGAAATTTTCGCGACCAAACACGGCCTGAACATCATCTCGGTGGCCGATCTGATCCGCTACCGGATGCGCAACGAAGTCTGTGTGCGCCGCGTGGCTGAAGCCGTTGTGCCGACGCTGCACGGCGAATTCAAGGCCGTCGCTTTTGAAAACCAGCTTAACGGCGAAGTGCATCTAGCGATGGTGCTGGGCGAGATCAACCCGGACGAACCGACGCTGGTGCGCGTCCACACGCAATCGGTCTTGAGCGATGTCTTTGGCAGCTTGCGAGATGACCATGGGGCGCAATTACAAAAGGCGCTGCAACAGATTCGCGCGGCAGGTGGTGGCGTGCTGCTCTATCTGAAACAGGAGATGCAGGGCGTGGGCCTGGCCGATCAGTTGCGCGCTTATCAAGCTTTGGACGAAGCGGGCGAGCAAGCAGAATTGAATGAGCGCTCCGATGCCATGCGCGACGTGCGCGATTACGGCACGGGCGCGCAGATTTTGCACGAGCTAGGCGTCAGGAAGTTGAAGCTGCTCTCGAACCGCCCGCCAAAGTTGCACGCGCTGGAAGGCTTTGATTTGGAGATTGTCGGCCACGTGCCGCTGACAAAGTGAATTTACTTGGTCGGAACAATCAGGGCCCTCCGTCGCTGAAGATACTCTAGCTTCGGCCCTCCCTCTGCTGGTGCATTCAGCTTCATCCCGTTGTATGGCTCAAGCTGGCTTCGTAGCGCATCGTCATCCCCGAGTCTGTCCCAGTCAATGCGAATAGTATGGTCGTCCTCGATCAGTAGGTATCCCTTCTCGAAAGCGCGGTCAACGAGCAGCGATAGGCAGATGCCATTCGACGGATCCAGCCGAATGCTTTGATCTTTGCTCCACGGAACGATGTGCGCTGCGACTAGGAACTCCTTGGTTTCGATGCCAGTGATCGCACATCGCATCCCGTAATTGGACTTTACCGCATCAGCGAACGCTTTCTGCGCGCTACCTCTCGTTTTGACCGTCGCGGTCGAGTCGGGAACCTCGAAACTCTCGCGCTCGATCTGATTGCGGAAGGCTTCGACCTCATCAGGGTCAGCTTCTAACGTCTCGGCAGCCGCGTCTCCTTGCGGGATCGCCGGGAAACGGGCGTCTAGTAATTTCAAGAATTCACCGGCACATGCAGCTACCTTCTCGGAAAGCGGCGCGGGCTCTAACCACGCGTTGTGATTGCGAGTTGGTTCGAAGAACAGGCCATAGCCGGGGTGCCGAAGGTAGCTAGCTAGCGCGCGGCCCATGTCCGCATCCAGCACGTCGACTGATTCAGAGCCGCGCGTGGCGAAATCCTATCAGACGGAACACCGGGTCATTTCAGTCGAAATAGCCGTGAACCGGCGTCTCTGAATATAATCTAGCTTTGGCCCTCCCGTTGAAGGTATATTCAACTTCCGCCCGTCGTATGGCTCAAGCTGAGTTCTGAGCGCGTGGTCGCCCTCAATCAATAGGTCTGCGGCAAGCGTGCGGCGTGCGCTGAGTTGGTCGAGGCCGCCAGTTATTAGAGCGAACGTGCGGTTGCGTGGTCATTTTCAGGGACTTGGTAATGGATGACAAAAAGAGAGATTTGGTTGTGGATGGTACTGATGCGGCTTCGGGTCTTTTCATGGGTGACGGCGAATTGCCTCCGTTTGTCGTGTTTGACATTGATGCACAGGAGAACATTGCCGGGCCGTTCCACACATGGGCGGCGGCGGAGTCGCATCGATTGGAAATTTTGGCGGGCGCTGAACCTCGGCTAGATGGGCCGGCGTTGGCGGCGTGGATAGAGAAAATCGATGAGGAGCGTTAACTCCCGTCCGGTCTCCAGCTACTAACTCGTTCGAGGTCGATCACGCAAAAGACAAAATTTGGGTTGTCGCAACGAGGAGGATTGCGATTGTTAAATCTATCAATGGAGGCTTCATGCGCGGGTGGACTGACGAGTCAATCTCAAGTGGCACGGCGCGTCACTGAGACGTGGGCAGATGCAAATCTCTTTTGCGCGGCATGCACCTCTGACTGCATCCGATCACTACCACACAATACCCAAGCGATCGACTTTGCGTGCCCGACCTGCTCCGCTCCGTTTCAACTCAAAGCCGCACGCGTATGGAACGAACGGAAAATACCGGACGCTGGATACCACGCGATGATGCGCGCGCTGGCAAGCGACCGAGTTCCAAACCTGCTCGTGATGCAGTACACGCCTGATTGGAGCGTTCGAAACCTCCTTGTTATCCCGTCCTTTTTCTTCACGTCCGCTGCAATTGAGAAACGAGCGCCGCTCGCGCCGACGGCACGGCGCGCGGGATGGATCGGTTGCAACATCCTCCTCAGTGAGATAGCCGATGCTGGCAAGATCAAAGTCGTCGCGAACGGCATGGCGATCGACGCCTCAGCGGTGAGAGAGCAGTATGCAACGGTACGACCGTTAGCGGCCCTCAATGTGCAAGCGCGAGGTTGGACCTTAGACGTGTTGCGGCTAGTCAAGAAGCTAAGCAAGCGACGCTTCTCGCTCAGCGAGGCGTACGCATTCGCTCCAGAGCTTTCGAAGCTCCATCCGAACAACCGCAACATAGAACCGAAAATCCGTCAGCAACTGCAGGTTCTACGGGACATGGGTCTGCTCAGGTTCGTGTCACGCGGGCAGTATGAGATCCTTGGCTAATTAAGCTGCTGACCGTACAGAAGATTTGATGAACGTGACTCCGCCAGGGTCTGATCCATCAATCACGTGCTGAAGCCGGGGTAACAAGAAATCTAAAACGGTCTGAGCATTGCGTTCGGCTACAACCCATCGGCGGCGCATTTTGTGGGCAACCGCAGCCGTTGTCCCGCTACCGCCAAAGATGTCAACCACCAATTCCCCGGGATTTGTGGCTATGTGGATAATGCGCTCAAGGAGCGCTTCGGGCTTAGGAGTGTCGAACACTTCTTGGTCAGGGAATAGCGCCATGAGGTGCCGCTTAGCATCGTCATTCGTGCCAGTATCTGACGTCCCCCAGACAGTGAACGGCACGAGGCCACGTAGTTGGTGAGCGAAAAGTTTGAGGCGAGGTGAACCATCTCCACCTTTCGGGAACCAGATACGCCCATCGGCAAGTAGGTTCCGATAAGTCGGTTCTGTCGCGTACCAAGATCGACCTCGTGGCGGATTCAGAACCTGCCCGGTTGGCGTAACGATGTTGTATTGCTGCGCGCTCCGATAGCCTGGAGCCGTGAACGGTGCATCGGCCCAAGGCCCTCGAGGATCGTCGTCCCTATTGAGCAGGTGCGCGTTGTCCTTCACAAGGAGGTTTCTCAACGTCTTCCACTTTATCGGACCGCTTGGCGCGTACACAAGGATTGTGTCGTGGTTTGTAGAAAAGGCCGCACGTGAATCACGAGTGGTCCTCTTCTGCCAGACGACCGACGCGACGAACGCGTTTTCGCCAAAGATTTCGTCCATGATGGCCCGAGCGCGATGCACCTCGGCGTCGTCCAAATGAACCCAAACGCTCGCGTCCTCAGCGAGGAGTGAACGAAGTGCTAGAAGGCGATCACGCATCATGCTTAGCCACATCGACCGCTTCATCGTGTCGCAGTACTGGCGGAATTTCACCTGTGTGTTAAAGGGCGGATCAATGTATACGAGGCGAATTCCTCCCCTGAAGATGGTCGTTCCTGTTCTCAGCGCCTCCAAAACGTCCAGGCCATCGCCGATGGCCAGCACGTTCCCTCGGGCTTTCAGCGGATGCATCGTGAGTGACTCAAACTCAAGCGGATCATTTAGTCGGTGGTCAATTGGTTGCACCCATTTGTAGTCAGTCTCACCCGAAGCAAGCAGCGTCAGGTTCTTGTTTGGCCAAACGAGTTGGATCTCAGACATGCGACCCCCAAGACATATGAGTATTTAACTTTGACACGCTTACTAGGATACACATCCGGCTATGGCATCACCAGCGAAGAAACAGGGATGGCCAAATCACGGCGACATTGCTGGACAGAACACAGACTGTAGATCGTCACCTGTAACCCCTCAAGTGTCTGCCTTGTCCTGATTGCTGAATAAAAAATTGCCGCCTAACGCTCCCGTTCAGCGGGGCCATGGTAATCCGCTCTTCCTTCATTTACTTCGCCTTGTAGCGCAACACCCAATCCAACACCGGATCGCGTCCGTTGAGAAAATCCTCTGAAGAACGCTCGATCAATTGATCCGGCTCCAAGGATGGCGGATCGCCCGGCATCGTCTGGAAATATTTGGTCGAGTAATTGACTACGATTTTTGAATGCGGCAGCGTGAAGTTCTTGACCTCACCAAACGCGTTGGGTTTCTGTCCCGTCGGTTCACCGATGAGGATGGCCCGCGTGTCGCGCTTCAGCCGGAGAGCATTCAGATAAGCCGATGAGAAGGTCGAGCGTCCGATCAAAACGAAAATCTTCCCTTTCCGGTTCAGCCGCAAATGCTTGCTCAAAGCGTTGATAAAGGGATCGAAGACGCTCGAATTGCCGCCGCCGTTGCGTCGCAGATCAATCACCAACCGTTCCACCTGCTTTTCATCAATCAGCTTCCACACTTCGTCCGCAAAATTCTGGAAGGGCTTCTCCGGCATCTGCTGGCAGCGGTTGTATTGCAGATAGAGCGTCTTGGCCTTGGGCAAATGCTCGTACCAGTAATTGGCCTGCGGATTGCGATAAAGCAGCGGCACGTTGTTTGGCGTGGCGTCGAATGGCCTGAGCAGCTTAAGCGGCTCTTTGGCGGAAACAGGTTGGAGCTTGAGCGTAAATTCCTTTCCGTCGCGGCCTCTGAAAGTGAAACGGCCATCCTGCGCGTCAGGCAAAATTTTCAGCAACGCCAGCAGTTGCGGATCAGTGAGATAAGTGGGGAATTGGGCGTTGAACCAGGATTCGTTTTCGACCGGGATAACTTGCCGGACGGCTGCTTTAGCGCGCTCGATGTCGGTGTCGCCGATTTTGATGAGTTGCGCGCCCAACAATGTTTTCTGCTCTTCGACCGCCGCCGCGACAAAAACGCCATCAGAAAACTGATAAAGCCCGAGGGGAAAGACCTGCTCGCGATTGTATTGAATCTGCGTGTGGGCGTCACCGATCTTGGCCGCCAAGCGCCAAAGCTCCAGTCTGATTTCTGCGTCGAATAGTTTAGGGACGGCTTCGCTGAGGCGGGCAATTTCCCGCTCGAACTGTTGGCGCGTGAGATGGGCAAAGAGATTCTTGTGGCGCTGCGGCAATTCGCGAGCAAGCGTTTGCAAATCTTCGCGCCATTTTTCGTCGCGCGAAAGTTCGTCGGTGGTTTGCGCGGTCACGCCGCGCGCGGACAACAAAAAGAGCAACGCCAGCAAACACGCGAATAGTTCTCTTTTCATCAACGGCCTCCTAAGAAGCGTCAAGCACGCGGCTGTCACGACTTTTCCTTGCTCTCGAATCTCAAGGTAGCGTCTTCTGTAATGCTGGCTCCGGCGCTGACTGGCTGCGCAGTCGGCAGCGAGCCGGTATCGCGGTCAAGCTCGTTGGTCGAAACCACGCTTGGCGTTTCTCTCACAGGCGGGACGGCGTATTGCTGCGGTTGATAACCGTAGATGGGCGTTTGATAGGCAGGCGTCTCATCTTCCAACTCAGGCTCTAGCTCGGCCTGTTTGGGCACGAAGAAGATGCCGTTGATGAGATGCGCAAAGCCTGTCGCTATCGGAATCAAAGCGAAGAGCCAGAACATCTGCACAACCGGCACCAAGCCTTCGATTTGCCAGCCGGTCTTTTGCAGCAGAATCGCTTCCAGACTGCTGAGCAAGCCCGACGCGCCCGCACGCTGCAACAAGTAATACCAGGCCGCCATCATCGCGCTGCCGCTAAAGATCGAGACTGTCGCCTGCTGCAAGCTGTATTTGCGCGTGTGGGCAGCTTTAACTTTATTGATCATCCGGCGCAGGCTGCGAATTGTCTTGCGCAAATCACTTATGACTTCCGGCGGCGCGTTCTGAGCTAATGTTTGCGCAGATGGCGCTGGTTTCTTTGGCTGCTCAAGACGACCAGTATGTTTGCTGAAATTCTCTTTGGCCTGCTCGAAACCAGCGCGCAGATTCACACCTAACTCGCGCAGATCAGCCTTGAGCGTCTCGAAATCAATCTGGCCGCCGCGCCGTCCTTCCATCGCATCCCAAATTGCGCCCAGATTGGCGCCACAATAGCGGCAGTAACGTTGCCCTTGTACGGCAGTCTTGGAACAGTTTGGGCAGTACATAATCGGTTCGCTCGCTTTCCTCGGAATGACCTCTCAAGTCAGTGGAAGCAACTACGCCTTGCTGCGCTTTTTTGTTCCGCTGGGTTTGACATAGCTGGCGCGGATCACTGTTTTGATGTTGCCGCGCACGTTGAAATCGCCGTCCACGTGCGCTTCGAGCGGGTCGCAGGCGGCGATGAAATCCGCGAGGATTTGGTTGATCACGTGTTCGTGGAAAATCTTCACCGCGCGGAATGAATTGATGTAGAGCTTGAGCGATTTCAACTCGATGCAGCGCCGGTTGGGCACGTACATCAGATTGATCGTGGCGAAATCCGGGAAGTCTGAGAAAGGACAGATCGCTGTGAATTCCGGCATCGAAAAATTGATCTCGATGCGCTTGCCGGGATATTCGTATTCGAAAGTATCGAGCGGACAGAGATTCATTTCCGAGGCGGGCGTCGGGCGAATCTGAAGCTGCTGTTCCGGCGATACCTCGCGCAATGGCGGAAACGATTTGCTGATCTTCTCCTGCTTTTTTGCTTGTTTCTTCTTTGCCAAAACTACTGACTCCTTATCTGCCGACAGCTAGCTCTGCAACTCCTCAACAATCCCCGCCGCAATCCGTCGCGCCTCTTCCAACTGCTCCGGCGCGAGTGAAATCGCCGCCACCACCGCGTGTCCGCCGCCGCCGTAGCGTTCACAGATTGCCGCCAGATCGTGCGTGCGCGGATGCGGCGCCCAAGGGTTCGAGCCGACCGAAATCTTCGAGCGGAACTGCGACTGGCTGACGCTAACGCTGTAGGTCACTTCCGGGTGCAGGTAGTACGGGATGAACTTGCTGTAGCCTTCCATGTCGTGCCCGACCACGTCGAAGAAGACGACCGGGCCGATGACACGCGCGGCTCGCTTGATGATCTCCTGCGCGTGCAGATGGCGCTCGTAAAGCGGTTCGATGCGCTCGACGACGTAATGCGAGCGGACGACTTCGCGCAGCGGCTTTACCTGCAAATCTCGGATAATCTGCGCCGCTAACTCGCGGTCACGGTCGTTTTCGATCACCAGTCCCAAGCGCAAAGCGTCCTCTTTCATCTCGACCGGCACTGCCGGGCTTTCATAGAGCGCGCCGTCAATCAGATTGGCCCAGTGGATCAATTCGCTCTGTAGACCTGTGTCGAAGCCGAACTTCTGCGCCGCCACATCGGCAATAAATTTGGTGCAGGATTTGTAGCTCGCGTCCACGAATTTCTTGCCGCTTGTGTCGGCCTTGAAATGCGCTTCATCTTCCGACGACAGAAAGGCGCTCTTGTGATGATCGAACCACCAAGTCAATCTCGGCGAATTGCTGTACTTGAAATCCACGATGGCGTTCTCGTCACCATCGAAGATTGTTTCGTCAAAAAGCGCGCCCGCCCGGTGCATCAGCGATTGGAAAGTCTGTTCCCAATGGGGGTGAATCTTCTCCTGGTAAAATCGTCCGAAGACGGCGGCGGATGACACACCGTCAAAACAATTGCCGTGATAACAAATCTTAAGTTTTGTCATTTTCGCTGCTCATCAGCGTCCTTTCGTGGGCCTGCATAGTTAGCGGCTGAACTTTGAAGTATGCGGCAGCTTAAGCTCTCCGCTAGCTCGATGCAAGAGGCATTTAGGCCCGAGTTGCACAGAAATAGAAATTGACCCGCGCTCCCGGCCTATGCTCAAATGCGCCGTCTCGCATCCTTACAGCATCCCGCATATTTCATACGACGCGCGACAGACATTCGCGCTTAATTCTTCACCGCACGCCAACTGGTACGGAAGGGAGATTTGGGAATGGGTTGGTTGTTTGCGCTCACCTTGCTGCTCAACGCGCTGCTGCTTTTTCTAGTGCAACCAATGGTGGCTAAGCTCTTGCTGCCTTATCTAGGCGGCACCCCGGCGGTCTGGAACACCTGCATGGTCTGCTTCCAGGCGCTGCTGCTGGGCGGCTATGCCTATTCACACGTGGTTACGACAAAGCTGAAATTGAAAGCGCAAATCGCGCTGCACCTGTCGCTCTTTGCGCTGGCGATGTACAGCTTCCCGATTCAAATCTCCGACCAAGCTGTTCGCGCGCTCGATGGGCAGACACAGCCTATCGGTTGGTTGCTCGCGCGCTTGCTGGCAATGGTTGGCTTGCCTTTTTTGATGTTGGCAACGGGCGGGCCGCTGTTGCAGAAATGGTTTTCGCAAACCGCTCATCCTGATGCTGCCGATCCGTACTTTTTGTACAGTGCGAGCAACTTCGGCAGCCTGCTGGCGCTGCTGGGCTATCCGCTCCTGCTGGAACCAACGCTGCGTTTGCGACAACAAAGCTCGCTCTGGGCCGCCAGCTACGCCGCGCTGTTGCTCTTGTTGCTAGCCTGCGTAGTGGTGCGTTGGCGCGCGGCAGGAACTACTCAATCCAATCGCACGGTGGCAGTAACTGAAGCTGCGCCGCCACTGACTATCAAGCGCCGGCTGACTTGGGTGGCACTGTCGTTCGTACCGTCGAGCTTGATGCTGGGCGCGACGACTTATCTTTCTTCCGACATCTCGCCGATTCCGTTGCTCTGGGTCGTGCCGCTGGCGCTCTACCTGCTGACTTTCATCTTGGCCTTCGCGCGTAAGCAGATGGTAAGTCTGCCAAAGCTTTCAAAGCTGCTGTTGGTGCTCGGCTTCATTCTGCTCTTTCTGATTCTGGCCGAACTACGCCATCCGATCTGGCTGCTTGTGCTGCTGCATCTGGACTTCTTTTTCATCGCCGCGCTGATTGGACACACGCGGCTGGCGCAAGATCGCCCGCCCCCTGCGCAATTGACTGAGTTCTATCTTTGGCTCTCGGTCGGCGGGGTGCTGGGCGGCATTTTTAATAGCCTGCTCGCGCCGCTGCTCTTCAGCACGATTGCCGAATACCCGCTGGCCATCATTCTGGCGCTGATGCTGCGCGTGCCTGCTAAACAGCCGCAAGCGTGGGCTGATAAACGCTGGTTCGACTTGCTGTGGCCAGCAGGCGCAGGGGCGCTGGCGTTTGGCTTGGCAACGGCGCTGCCGCGATTAGGCCTAATTCCCTTTCGTGTGCTGGCTGTTTCGCTGGCGTTGCCAGGTTTGCTAGCCGTCGCAGCGCTGGCTTTCCCGCTACGTTTTGCGCTGACCATTGGCGCGACCATTCTGGGAATCAATACTTATTTGACCGAGTTGCAGCACGGACGCACCTTATTGACCGAACGCAATTTTTTCGGCACGTTGCGTGTGGCTGAAGAGGACAAGTTCCGCCTGCTCTATCACGGCAACACGATTCATGGGCGGCAATACTTGAATAGCCAACAGCAATGCCAGCCGCTTTCTTACTATCATCATCAAAGCCCGCTGGGAGAAGCAATGACGGCCTTTGCGGCGCAAGCCGTCACTTCAAAAGTCGCCATCGTCGGCCTGGGCACAGGTGCGATTGCGACCTACGCGCAGCCGGGGCAGCAGTGGACTTATTACGAGATTGACCCGGCGGTGCTCGATGTAGCGTCGCGCAATGAATATTTCACCTACCTCAACCGCTGTGCTGCGACGCAGGTCAAAACAGTTTTGGGTGATGCGCGCTTGCAATTGCGCCACGCGCCGGACGGCCATTACGGCTTGATCGTGCTCGATGCATTCAGCTCCGACGCCGTGCCCACACACTTGCTCACGCAACAGGCACTGCAGCTCTACCTGTCGAAGCTCGCGCCGGGCGGGCGATTGCTCTTTCACGTCTCCAATCACTATCTGGATTTGCAGCGCGTAGTGGCGGCGCTCGCCCACAGCGAGAGCTTAGTCTGTTTGGCCAGCGATGAGCCGCGAGTACAAAAAGATAATCTGGCTGAAGGACAAGACCCAGCCTACTGGATGGCGCTGGCACGCGCGGAAGCTGACTTTGATGGCTTGCTCAAGCACCCTCACTGGCATCGTGTTGATGCAAACACCGACACCCGGCTCTGGTTGGATGATTATTCAAACGTCCTGAGCGTCTTCAAGTGGAGCAATCGCTGAGTGCATTACCGGCGTGGCTCAGGCTGTTTCAAAGTCAACGTAGTGTGTTCCGTCACAGAGGCCACTGGCGCAGGCGTAATCGCCAGCGGGTCGGTATCAGGCACAGGCGGCAAGGCTGATTGAGTTGGCTTGGCGGGTTCAAAAACAAGTGAGGCGACAGGCGAATCAGCCACCGGGCGAGCCAGCGCCTCTTTGGTATCAATCAGCTTCTGTGCCTGTTCGAGTTGCTTGAAGCCGCGCCTGAACCAGCGCAGCGTGATAAGCAGGCCCAAAACCAGATTGATAATGATGCCCCAATTCCAACCGAGGAAAAAATTGATAACCGCAGCCAGCAGAAAAAAGCCCATCGTGCCGACCGCCCCGCCCAAATCGTCGTACCCCTTTTTCAATTGCGTCGCCGCGTCTTCTAACCGAGCTTCTAGCGCTAGCCGCACACCCGGCAAAGCCAAGCCACATTGGCGGCAAAATTTCTGTTCCAGTCTGTTTTGGACACCACAACGCGGGCAATACATAGAGGCTGCTCCTTTAGCGCCGACGTATATCACGAGTCGAGCAGACGCCACAACAACATAGCCGGATACGCCACAGCACGCGCACAGGTTCGCGCCAAAACTCAAATTGACTCCCCTCTGGCCGCGTGCTCAAATACCTCGCCGAACCGTCTTGTATCAATTGATTCACCTAATCGTTGCAGCAATCTCGCTCAAACAAATGAAGATTACGAATGTCACGGCCACTTGGCTGCGTTACCAAATCCCGCCGGACAATCAACACACGAGCGACTTCGGGCGCTTGACGACCTTCGATATGACGCTCGTACGCATTGACACCGACGCGGGGCTGACCGGCTACGGCGAAGCGAAAGGCGGAGTCGGCAGCGCGGCCATCTGCGCGCCCATCGTCTCGGTCATTCACGATGAATTCCGCCCGCTGCTTGTTGGCGAAGATCCGCGCAATATCACGAAGCTCTGGGAGAAGCTTTACAACGGCCCGCGCGCGCATTATGCGCTCGAATACGGGCGCGCCTTTCCCGAACTTGGGCGGCGCGGCGTGCGCATCTCAGCGCTGAGCAGCGTGGATATGGCGTTGTGGGATTTGCTCGGCAAATCGCTCAACGCGCCGATCTGGCAACTGCTCGGCGGCAAATGCCGCGAGACAATTCACTGTTACGCTTCGGGCGGTTGGGCGGATGCGGCAGGTATCGGCGAACAACTCAAACAGACGCTGGCGCACGGCAATTTCAAGGCGATCAAGATGCGCGTCGGCTCGATGGACAAGACCGTAAACAACTCGGTTGCCCGCGTGCGCGCGGCGCACGAAGCCCTGGGCGACAACGTCGAGCTGATGGTGGATGCGCACGGCACCTGGGATGAACGCGCGGCCAAACGCTTCTGCCGAGGCGTCGCCGATTGCAACCTCGCCTGGTTTGAAGAACCGGTCAACGCTGATTCGCTCGCAGCAATGGCCGAACGTCCGCGCGGCGACGGACATTCCCATCGCCGCGGGCGAAAGCTTTTTTACGCGCTTCGAGTTTCAACCCTTTGTTACCGAGCGTGCCCTAGACATCTTGCAACCCGACCCGGCCATCGCGGGCGGCATCACCGAAGTTGTGCGCATTGCGGCGCTCGCTTCCGCACATCAGTTGACCGTCGCGCCGCACCTTTGGGGTTCAGCATTATTGTTTGCCGCGGGCTTGCACATCGCCGCCGCGACGCCCAACGTGACGACGCTTGAATATTCGATGGGCTTCAATCCGATGTTGCGCGGCGGACTAACCGACGATACGTTTACTTTCCGCGACGGCTATGTTGAAATCCCCGACCGTCCGGGTTTGGGCGTCAGCATCAATGAAGACTTCGTGCAAAAGTACAAATACGCAACCACTACTTGAGGAATAACGATGAAAGTTAAAGCCATCCATCATGGCGCGCGTGGCTTGCGTGAGTAACTTTATTTCTTCCGGGTTCGCTGAGCCCCCGGAATCTGTTTAACGCGCGCCGAAAAATGGCACGCGCCCAGTCAACGCTTGCTATACAACTGCCGGCTCGGTGAGGTAGTTCAACTTGGTGCCCCGCAACGGCGACAGCCGCCCTGTACTGTCAGCCCCACACAACTCGTTGGTTCGCAGCCAACCGCCACCTTTGAGGTTTTGCCATGTTTCGTGATCGCCATCCGTTACAACTTCTTTACCGCATTAACCTGCTCGCCTGCTGTCTGCTGGCCAACGCGCTTTTGATCTTTGCGCAAGGCGGAGACCGTCAAGCGCGCACCGCACAGTGGGACGGCTACGCTTTGCCCGCTGGCACGTTCACGCGCCTGGTAGACGCCCAGAAAGGCTATGGACTCTGGCATCCGGCTGATTGGAAGCCAACGCAGGGCGCAAACGGCATGCGCATCTTCAGCGCCCCGGTGGCCAACACCAAGCAGGGTCACACAAGCATCGTGGCACTGACCGAAGAGATTCCCGACGGCTACGGGCTGGCCAATTACACGAGCGCGACGTTGCAAGGCTTGCGCAATGCGCGCATCAACGAAGAGACGATGACCGTGCGGCGCGTGATGTCCGGCGGCATCGAGTGGCGCGAGTTGTTTCTGGAGCTTGAAGAGAATGGCCAAGCGGTGCACGAAACACTCTGGCTGACCGCACACGGGCCGCGTGCCTATCTCTTCATGCTGGTCTCGCTCCCCGGCGAACACGAACAGATCGAGCCGCTCTTCAAGCGTTTCATCCAGACGGTGCGCATCGGCGCGGCAGGGCATTGGGATGAGGCTTTTGAAAAACTGCGCAGCCGCTTCCCCGCCAGCGTTACGGCTGGCGACGAACTCAGCGCAGTACAACTCGCCGAGAATGTACGCACCGGGCGTACGCCGCTCGACAAGCTGCTGCCGCAGTTGCGCGAGTTGGCCGAGCGCTCGCCCGCGCTGGTCTTCGATCTGTGCAGCGACCCTGACCCGCAAGTGCGCGCCGCCGCCGCCACTGCGTTGAGCCAGGCGCGCAGTGCACAGACCGCGCCACTGGATGAAGCCTTAATCTGGGTCGCCAACGACAAAGAACCCTACGTCAGCGCCCGCGCCGCACAAGCCCTCGCTACACGCGGCGCGGCGGCGTTGAACACGGTCAAAAATAATCTGGCGTTGCTGGCCGAAAACGGCGCGGCAGTGCGGTTGGGCGCGCTGCTCGGCGAAGAGGCCGCCAACGAATTGGTCGCCGCGCTCTGGCAAAGTGACGACGCCAAACAGCAACTCGCAGGCTTGCAACTCGCGCTGGTGTTACCGCGTTTGCGCGCGACTTTGCCCTACAACAAGTTCTTCAACTCGGCGAACGCGGGCGTAATCGAAGCCGCCGTTGCGGTCGTGCAATTGCACCATCCTGCTGACGCAGTTGATGCGCTGACCGCGCTGTTGCGCGACAACACGGAGTTGTGGGCTGTGCGCGCACTCGGTGAAATCGGCCCTCCCACGCTGAGCGAACGCTTCAAAGCGCGCAAAGCGCTGATTGACACACGGATTGCAAAGCTTCTTCCACCTCCGCCACCGCCCGCCCCCGTAGCACGCCGAACCGGTAAACGTACCGCAGCAGGCGTGGTGCGTGGCAAGAAAGTTTATAGCCAACCGCTTCCGCCTGATGCGATTACGATCTCGGCAAACATAGAGGCGGCCGAGCCGGCGGCACTTACGCCAGCTATTTGGAAAGATCAACCCGAAACATCCCAACTGTCCTGGTTACGGAGCGCGTTGATCACAGCTATGGCTAAACTCGACTCGCGTGACCGTTGGGCGCAGGCCAAAGACGAGGCCGCGCGCAAAGCCGTTTTCGCTGCGATTCGCAAGGAGCATCGCGACTTAATCGAGTGGGCGCAGGTTACGTTGCGCGAACCGGAGCACAAGCCGGAGCTGGCGGCGATCAATTTCGCCCGGCTTAACGATGCGCCAACGACAGGTGAGACTTTCTTCCCGCAACAGACGATCAGCTACGTACTGGCGCCTAATTTTGCTGCGACGCTTGATAAACTTGACGCCGCCTTAGCAGGCGTGCAGATGGCGACGGTGCGCGATCAAATGACTTTTGCGTTGTTACTCAAGCTGTATAAAACGCAACTCGCCGCGTCCATCGGCGCGGAAGCGACGGGCGGGGTAGGTACAGCGTTGGGTCTGGAATTGAATGCGCCGCTAGCGTTGGCATCGTGGCCTGCTGAACGGAATAAAACTGAGGCGCGCCAGCCCCCTGGTATCTGGCATCACGCGGCTGTCGCGCGCGTCAACGATCGCGCCCGCTTTGAACAAGCCTTAGCCTTGCAATTGACTACGTTGGGCGGCCTTGAAACTTTAGCCGGTGGCGCAGCAGTCTTAGCGCGTTTTGCGGGTATGTTGCCCGGAGCGCTTCCGCTTATTTTTACTCCCGGCACGGCTCGGCTGTTAAGTGTCGGCCATTCGGAGGTAAGCAGAGGGTCAATCAATCAGGCCGTTCCGGCAACGCTAGTTTGGCGGCAAGAGAAGTTGGGCGAATGGCCCGTCATGGTGCTCGAACAGACGCAGCTCTACCAATTCGGCGGTGTCAAGCACACTGGACTGTATGTCGCCTATTTCGGCGCGACCGCGCTGGTCGCGTCGTCGCGCGCGGCATTGATTGACGCGCTCAACACTTCGGCCAGCCAGTCCACGCTGGCGCAGAATCCAGCTTTCACACAAGCGCGCGCCGCTACAGGCGAGCTTTTGTTCTTCAGCGACCTGGGCGCGCTGCTCAAAGAAGTTTTCACTTCTGTTGAAGACGACGCAGATGACAAAGGCATCAACCCCGACCTGATGGCCTTTGCCGAAGCCTTTGGCGTAGAGACGGGCGCGCTGCGACTCACGCCGCATTCGTGGGAAGCCGACTTCAAACTCAAACTCGCCGACAGCGAATTGCTCAAGAGCCTCCGCCCATTCAAAGCCGCTGACTTGGCCGCGCCGCGCGACTTGCTGCCACGCACGACTGTACTCTACGGCGGCGTGGTCTGCGATCCGCCGAAGCTGCTGGCCGCGCTGAAAAAGCTGGCCGCGACCAGCACCGCCAAAACGCCCGGCAAAGAGCGGGACGGCGGTTTGTTGCTGGACAGCAAAGAACTCGACGCCGAGATTGAAAACGCCGTTGTGCCGCAGATGCAGGGCGAAATTTCCGGCGCCCTGCTCAACCTGCAACCGATGTTCGATTACGGCGGCACGCCTGCGCTGGTCTTGGCCGTGAAGCTCAAAAGCGGTGAGTTGGCCACGCGATTCCGCGCGGGCAAGCTGTTTGCTGGAGCCGAACGCGTGAAGGGACTGACCGCGCTGGGTGGGCCAGTCGCTTCACTGGGCGCGAAGCTGGACGGCCCCTTTGTTACAGTAACGAACGAGTATTTGCTGCTGGCCGATTCGGTCACGACACTCAATCAGTTGAAGACGCCGGAGAAGTTCGCCGCAACACGCGATTTCACCCGTTCCGCCGCAGCCGCCACTGGCGAATTAGCCTTCTTCGCCACCTACAACATTGAGGCCGCGTTTGAAGAGGCGCGCCAATTTTTCAGCAAGAGCGAAGAGAGTAAACAAGGCATCCTGCCGATCCTGAGCGCCGTCACACACGCCTTTCACAGCCAGCGTGCGCATTTCGCGCACGCGCCTGATGGATTGACCGGTTCGTTGGCCGTCTCGTTTGACCGCGAAGGCCGCTACGCTGTCGGCGCGCTGGCGCGCAACGCTGAGAATTTCGATGTCGCCAACGCGCTGATCGAAGCCAAGGGTGTGAACATTCCCAGTGCCCCGCGCGCCGAAACGCTTACGCTGCGTCTCACAGCGAAACAGCCCGGCATCGCTCCGCGCGTGCGCGATGATCTAGGCAAATTCCCGTGGCAACGCGTCGAAAACGAAAACGAAACAGCAGTCGTGTTTACCTCCAACGCGCGCCGCATCCCAGCCAAACAGACCATCAAGCTGCCAGTCAAAGGCGCAGAGTTCGAGCCTTATCTTGCCTCCAACCGCCGCGTCAACGCCGAAGCCGCGCAGGTTGTTGCGCTCGGCCAACAAGTTGCCGGTGATGACCGCGATGGGCGCAGCGTCGCGCGCAAGCTGGGCGAATGGACGTTCAAAAACTTGAAATGGAAGAAGGTGCAGAGCGATGTAGTCGAGACCTTGGCCTCACGCGAGGCGGACTGTTTGGAGCATTCGGAACTCTACGTCGCATTGGCCCGCTCGCTGGGCTTGCCCGCGCGCGTCGTGTCGGGCGCGGCCTTCAGCGGCGGCGCATTCGGCGCGCACGCCTGGGTCGAAGTCTATCTGGGCAAATGGGTCGAACTCGATCCGACCTGGGGTTTGATGGATCACGTAGACGCCACACACCTGCGCTTTGACGGCGACACTTTCGCCAACTACGCCATGCTCAATCAGCTAGACCTCGAAGTCGTGGCAGCGCGCAACACCGTTGCCGAGGCTCAGCGCGACCCGCTGCAATTGGTCAAGGCTTACGGCAAGGAGAAAGGGACCATTGAACTGGCCTGCGACCTCGGCCCGATTGCCGAGCGTGCGCTGGGGCCGGGCGCGTTTGCGCAACTCAACGTTAAACAACGCACTGCCGTTATTAAAGCCTTTGACCGGCTGGTGGCTGAGTTGGCCGCCTCGTCGCTCGTCTTGCGTGACAAAAATCCTGTCTTGCAAAGCGAGGTGCAGGGCGACCGCGCCACTGTTACTACTTTGCACGCCTTCAACCTCTGGCGTTTTCATCTGGCCGCGCGAGAAGGCGCGTGGTACATCACCGAGATCGAAGACCTGGACGAAGCCCTGCCGCTCTTTGCCGACGCGCTGCGCAACGCGGCGCGTGGCACACACGCGCTTGCCAAGCTGCGCGAGCAGGCTGCTGATAAGGCGCTCAAACGCCTCGACGAGCGGCTCGCCACCGAAGGTGAAAGCCCGCAACTGCTACTGCTCAAGGCTCGCATACTAAGCAATCAGGAAACCGAGGAAGCAGAGACGGTGGCTGATAAGCCCGCCGCCAAAGCGCCTGCCGCTGCACAGCCCAGCCCAGTGATTCAATTGCTGCGCCAAATCACTACGCGCTGGCCTGACTTCGCGCCTGCGCAGTTGGCCTTGTCGCACGAACTGCGCGCCGCCCAGTTCGCTGAAGAAAAACCAGAAAATAAAGAGCGCACCCTGCAAGCGCTACGCGAGACCCTCCCCGTCTTGCAACGTTACGCACAGCTTGTGCCTTACGACCCGCGCCCCTGGTCGGAGTTGAGCAATGCCTACGAACAACTCGGCCAACTCGATGAAGCCGAGGCCGCGTTGCGTCAGGCCAGCGTGCGTGACCGCGAATCGCTGGATTATCCGGCGGAGATCGTCAGCTTGCATCTGCGCCACAAACAAGCGGCAAAAGCGCAAGCGGCTTTCGCGGCGCTGCTTAAAATCACCAAGCCCGATGAAGCCTTTGACGCCATGCAGTCAGAGTATGAGATAGCGGTAGAAGACGAGGAAGAACAGAAAGCCTTGGAACTGGCCCAACAATTCGAGGCGTTACTGCTGGCCTTCCCGAAGGAATTGAACGCCAGCCGCACCGGATTGCGCGCGCTGGCCGACGCACAAAAAGCGCAGGACAAGTCCGAAGCCGCGCTCAAAACACTGCAACGCATACTCACGCTGACGCCCGAAGCGACTGACTACTATTCGCTGGCCGAAGTGCAGCGCCAGTTGCGCCGCTATCAGGAAGCCATTGCGTCGGCCACCCAGGCCATAAAAATGGAGAGCACACTAACCGGAGCTTATCTGGAGCGGGCCTGCGCACTAACCAAGCTTGGCCGCAAACAAGAAGCCTTGGCCGATTTGAGACACATGCTCAAAGAAAGTCCCTACTCTCACTTCCTACTCGATGATCCCGACTTGGAGCCACTGGCCAATCTACCTGAGTACAAAACGATGGTAGAGACAGCGAAGCGTGAAGCGAAAGCTGATGACTCGCCCAAGCCAGAGGACGAGAAACCTAAACCGGATAAGCCTTGAACTTGGGACTGGTGCGGTACAGGGAGCTGTAGCGACATGGTGGATTCGTGAAGCGCGTCATTCGTAAGGACCATGTCGCTACAGCTCCCTGTACCGCACCAATGTGGCCTGTTCCGATTTAGATTTTCAGCAAGCTAAAGCACAACTCTTTCCGGGATGTAATCTACATATTGTTTCGCGCGCAAAATCTGATAGCATTTCGCTTTCACCGGTTGGATTTGTTTTGCAAGTGTAAGTGTTATGCCGACTCGTAATCCTCAATTCGAAGATGAAGTCCTCACACAGGAAGACCAGCAGGTCGAGGAACCGCCACTCTATCGAGTGTTATTGCATAATGACGACTACACGACGATGGATTTTGTGGTCTACGTGCTGATTAACATCTTTCACCGTTCGGAAAACGACGCCGTCAATATTATGCTGGCGGTGCATCAACAAGGACTCGGCGTCGCGGGCGTCTTCACGCGCGAAATTGCTGAGACCAAAATCAATCAGGTGCACAACCTGGCGCGCGCGCACGAATACCCGTTGATGTGCACGATGGAAGAAGAATGAAAACCAATTGATAGTTGACAATTGATAGTCGACAGGGTTTTGCGAAACCAACTATCAATTGTCAGTTCTCAATTCTGAATTGCCAAAAATGATTACCAAAGAATTACAAGCTACGCTCAATCTTGCCGCCAACGAGGCGATTACCCGCCGTCACGAATTTCTTACGCTGGAGCACTTGCTTTTCGCGATGCTGCACGACGGAAGGGCCAGCGACATCATCTTCAATTGCGGCGGCAGCATTGACGAATTACAGCAAGACCTGGAACAGTTCTTCGTCGAGACGATGCACCCGCTGCCCGACGGCGTAGATCGTTTCCCGGAACAGACTGCCGCCTTTGAACGGGTGCTCGAACGCGCACTCTTCCAAGCCCAATCGTCGGGACAAGAGAAAGTGGACGCGGGCAACATCCTGGCTTCGCTCTATCTGGAAAATCATTCGCACGCCAAATACCTGCTCGAAAAACAGGGCATCACCAAGTTGGACATTCTCAACTACGTCGCACACGGCATCTCGAAATACGACAGCGAAGAGTTGGAGAATACGCCGCTGGAACCTGACGAGGCCGACGAACAGACTGAGCGCCGCAACGCGCGCGACCCGCTTAGCGCTTTTACCACCAACCTGACCGAACGCGCCAAGCTCGGCAAGATTGACCCGTTGATCGGACGCCAGAACGAACTTGAACGCACGATCCAGGTGCTCTGTCGCCGCCGCAAAAACAACCCGCTCTACGTCGGTGACCCTGGCGTCGGCAAGACCGCGATTGCCGAAGGCCTCGCGCTCAAGATTCAACAGAACGAAGTGCCCGAAGCGATTCAAGGTTTTGAAGTCTATGCCCTGGACATGGGCGCGCTGCTTGCTGGCACGCGCTATCGCGGCGATTTCGAGAACCGCCTGAAAGCCGTCATCGGCGAATTGCAGAAGAAAGACAAGGTCATCCTCTTCATTGACGAAATCCACACTATCGTCGGCGCGGGCGCTACGAGCGGCGGTTCGATGGATGCGTCGAACATTCTCAAACCCGCGCTGGCATCGGGCGAATTGCGCTGTATCGGCTCGACGACTTACAACGAATACAAAGCCTCGTTCGAGCGTGACCGCGCGCTGGCCCGTCGCTTCCAGGTCATCGAAATCTCACAGCCGAGCATCGCCGACACGATTCAAATCCTGCACGGCTTGAAAGGTCTTTACGAAAAGGCGCACGGTGTCAAATACGCCGACTCAGCAATCACATCATCCGCCGAGCTTTCGGCCAAATATATCAACGACCGCTACCTGCCCGACAAAGCGATTGACGTGATTGACGAAGTCGGCGCGGCCACCAAGCTTAAACCCGTCGCCGAACGCCCCGACACCATCACCGAACACGAAGTCGAATTGGTCGTCGCCAAAATGGCCAAGATTCCGCCCAAGACCGTTTCGACCAACGACAAGCTCAAGCTGCAAACGCTCGAAAGCGATCTGCAAGCCGCCATCTACGGCCAGGATCACGCGATCACTAAGTTGGCCAACGCGATCAAACTCTCGCGTTCCGGCCTGGGTCATCCCGATAAACCGGTCGGCTCGTTTCTGTTTTCCGGCCCGACCGGCGTCGGCAAGACCGAGTTGGCTAAACAACTCTCCCGCGCGCTCGGCGTCGAATTCATCCGCTTCGATATGAGCGAGTATCAGGAATCGCACACGGTCTCGCGCTTGATCGGCGCGCCGCCGGGCTACGTCGGCTTCGATCAAGGCGGCCTGCTGACCGACGCGATCCGCAAGACGCCCTACGCCGTGCTGGTGATGGACGAGATCGAGAAGGCGCACCCGGCGCTCTTCGACATCCTGCTGCAAGTGATGGATCACGCCACGCTGACCGACAACAATGGCAAGAAGGCCGACTTCCGCAACACCATCCTGATTATGACGACCAACGCGGGCGCGCGTGACCTGAGCGGCAAGAAAATGGGCTTCAAACAGGTCGAACAGACCGGCATTGGTGGCACGGGCAGCAAAGCGCAAGGCGCAATCGAGCGCACCTTCGCGCCCGAATTTCGCAATCGGCTGGACGCGTGGATTGCGTTTGAGCCGCTGAGCTTCGAGGTTATCAAGCAGGTGGTGGATAAGTTTATCGATGAATTGCGCGTGCAGTTGGGTGATAAGAAGGTGACACTAGAATTGACCGAGGCGGCGCGCGATTGGCTGGCGCAGAAGGGTTACGACAAGCTGTATGGCGCGCGGCCGATGGCGCGGTTGATTCAGTCGAAGATTAAGGAGCCGTTGGCGAATGAGATTTTGTTTGGCTCTTTGGAGAAAGGTGGGAAAGTGGTTGTTGGGGAGAAGGATGAAGAGTTGGCGCTTGAGTATTCTGCGCAGGAGTGAAAGAACATTATGGTCGCCAGACTCAATTTCGTCAGCCCAGAAGAATACCTTGCTCTCGAACGCGAGGCCGAACACAAGAGCGAGTACATCAACGGCCAAATGTACGCGATGGCGGGCGGCACTCCCGAACGCAATCTAGTGGCTGGAAATGTGCTCACGGCTTTGAACATCGTTCTGCGCGAACGTCCCTGCCTTGTTTTCAACAGCGACATGAAAGTACGCGTGCCAAGCTCAATGAAATTTCACTACCCTGATGCGGCTGTGGTTTGCGATAAACCGCGCTATGCCGATGATGAGCGGGATGTGTTACTTAATCCGCTTTTAGTGGTGGAAGTGCTTTCGGAAAGCACTTCCGCTTACGATCGCGGCAAGAAGTTTCAGTACTACCAGGAGCTTGAATCATTTCGAGAGTATTTGCTCGTCGCACAAGACGAACCAGTGGTTGAACGCTTCGTTAAACAGCCCGACGGCAACTGGCTTTACACAAAAGTTGCCGGAATGAATGAAAGCATCGAGCTGATTACACTCAATTGCCGTCTATCATTGCGTGACATTTATGCCAAAGTAGATTTCAGCCAATAGCCGTCACACAACAACTATTTTTCCCTTTTGAACAAACTCAGACTTTTTTTTGCTGCCAACCCGCTTCTAGTGATACACCATGTCTGACCACACCACTTGATAGCCGCCACCGTCATCCACGAACAGCAATGCAGGCTTGCCGCCGACTGTCCCAGCCGTCATCCCCTCAGGCTTCATCTTCTTGTGGAAGGAAATCGGGAGCCGCCGCAACGTACCGGCCTCCTTGCCATCCCATTCGTAGAGCGTGAATGCCGCTTTCGAATCATCAACTGATTTGCCCATCACGACGAGAAAGGCGTTGCGGCTTTCAATATATTCGAGACTGCGGATGCCCTGCTCGCCTTCCGCTGGCTCCGGCGACAGCCGTATGGCCGGCAATATTTCCAGATTATCAGTAGTCCAGGAGCCAGCCAGGTTCTTGACCTTGACCGGGACTACGAGGGGTTTGCCCGCTGGCACTGGCGAGCGCACACCGAACAGCAGCGCGTGCCGATTACGATCCCAAGCCAAGCCTTCGATGTTGAGTCCGTCATCGTTTGGCAGCAGCATGGCTGCCGCAGCCAGCTCAGGTTCATGCTGAATCAGCCAGTCGCGAAAGCCCGGCATATTTTCGGCGCTGAGGCCGTGGTCGGCGTTGACCGTCACGCGCAACAGCCCGTTTGATGGGACTTCGGTCTTCTTCTCGTGTTTGTATTCCCTGGCCTTCTTGAGACAGAAAGATGAAGCGACAAAGACAAATTGGCGACCGTTCTCTTCAGCAAGAGTCATTGCTTCCAGATCGTCAATGGAATTGTCCGTCAAGCCTTGTAATGGCCGCCTGATCAAACGGCCCTGCTTCTGCCCATCCGGCGTCAGGTCGAGTTCGTAGAGCGCATCTGTTGTGTGATTGTCGCAGAAGAGAAAGCGCGAGTCGCCGAGCGGAACTACGCCCGAGGCGTTGTAATCTTCTCCATCATTCTTCTCCCCGAATGGGATCGGCGTAACAACTTGGCTGCCTGGCGGCACTCCATTGGTCTGCGAACCGCCACCTGAGTGACAGCCAAACGTGAGCAGGACAACGGTCGCGAGTGTGAGCGACACTGTATGCAGCCCGGCGCGGCAAGACACTCGCGCACCAAGATTCGGTAGAAATAATCTATACCATTTCATAGTCAACCTCCTTAGCTGTCACAGTCCTCTTTTCCGCAATAAGTAGAACAACACCGGCGTTACCAGCAACGACAAAATCATGGAGACCGTCACGCCGCCAATCACCGCAATCGCAAGCGGTTGCAGAAGCTGCGCGCCTGAACCAACGCCTAACGCCAGCGGCAGCATGCCGAAGATCGTTGCCAGCGCCGTCATCAGAATCGGGCGCATTCTACGCCTGCCGGCTTGAAAGATCGCGTCTTGCAATGGCAACCCTTGCGCCGTGAAGTGTTGCTCCGAATCGAGCATCAGAATGCCGTTCTTGTGGACGATGCCGACGACCATGATTGCGCCCATAAACGACGAGATGTTGAGCGTCGTTTTGGTCAGCCACAACGCCAGCAGTGTACCGAAGCCGCAGAGAATCGTTGCCACCAGGATCGCAATCGGATGCGAGAAAGAACGAAACTCAAAGACCAGGATGACAAAGATCAGCAGGATCGAGCCGAGCAGCACCATCGTCAGTCCTTGAAACGACTCCTGTTGAATCAAGTAAAGGCCGCCGAATTCAATGTCGGTGCCGGGCGGGAGGTTGACCTCTTTGAAGAGCCGCCGCTTGATCTCGTCTACTGCCGAAACCAAATCACGGCCTTCAAGCTGCGCCGTGACCGAGGAGAAATTGCGCAAATTGTCGCGCCGGATTTCATAACTCGTTTCTTCGGTTTCTACGTCAGCGATGGAAGAGAGCGGGACGCTCGCGCCGCTGGGCGAAGTCAGCAACAACCCCTTGAGTTGGTCAGTGCTCGAACGATACTCCGCCGGGTAGCGCACGCGAATCGGGATGAGCCGATTGTCACGGATCACGTTCGAGGCGACCTCGCCGTCGAGCATCGCCGCTTGCTGATCGAGCACGTCCTGTGCGCTGAAACCTGCTAGACCAGCCTTTTCGGGGTTTACTCTGAAATTGTGCGCCGGGCCGATGGCGACGGTGCGATCTTCCACATCCACCACGCCTTTCACTTTCGGCAGCCATTCGGCAATGGTTTCAGCGACCTGCCTGTAAATCTTGTCGTCAAGATGGAAGACCTTGATTTCGATGGGCTGCGGCGTTTGCGCCAAATCGCCGATCATGTCTTCGATGATGTGAATGAACTCGAATTCCAGCACCGGTTCGCTGCTTTTGATTTTCTCGCGCAACTCTTCGATCACTTCTTCGGACGAACGTTTACGGTCGCGTTTGAGCCGGACGAGAAAATCGCCGGTGTTCGGTTCGGTAATCAGCGGGCCGAGTTCGGCACCCGTGCGGCGCGAATAGCCAGCCACTTCCGGCGCTGCTTGCAGAAATTCTTCGACGTGGCGCAACACGCGGTCGGTTTCCACCAGCGAAGTGCCCGCCGGCATCAGGTAATCCAACACGAATGCGCCTTCGTCCACGTCCGGCAAAAAGCCGCTGCCCAGTTGGAAGTAAAGCAGTACCGAAGCGGTCAGCACCACCAGCGAGGCCAACACCATCAGCCGTGCGTGAGCGAGCGACCACTGCAAAACTTTTTCATAACGCGTGGTCAGCCCACGCATAATCCGGCCTTCACCGGTTTGTTCGGTTGCTGCCGGATTGACGGCCGGCCGCGCTTTGAAAAAGAGCCGCGCCAACACAGGCGTGAAGAACAGCGCCAGAAACAGCGAAGCCAACAGCGCCGTCACCAGCGTCAGGGCCAGCGCCCGAAAGAAGATGGTCGTGATGCCGCCCAGAAAGATCAACGGCACGAAAACGACGATCGGCGTCAGCGTCGAACCGATCAACGCGGGCGTCAATTCCTGAATTGCGCTCGACGCAGCCTCACGCGGCGTCTGGCCGAGCGAGAGGTGGACAATGATGTTCTCGACCATCACGATGGCATCGTCAATCACTACGCCGATGCAGGCCGCGATGCCGCCGAGCGTCATCACATTAAAGCTCATATTGAAGAGCTTCATAAAAACGATGGCGCTCAGCACCGCAATCGGAATCACCAGCGCTGCCACCAGCGTCGTCCGCCAGCTTTTCAAAAAGCCGATTAACACGGCCACCGCCAGCGCCAGTCCGATCAGGATGCTGTCGCTTACGCTGCTGATCGAATCGCGCACGTTGAATGATTGATCGTAAAAGATGCCGAGTTGAATGTCGGGCGGCAGCGTTTTGCGAATCTCGTCCAGTTCGTGATTGACGGCGGCGGCGGTCTCGACCACGTTGCCGTCGGGTTGTGAATGCACGTTGATGAGCGTAGCCGGACGGCCATCGGCAGTGACGACGACGTAATTGGGCCGCTCGCCATTCACGACGCGCGCCAGGTTCCTGACGTAAACCGGCGTGCCTTTGACGACGTCTACCACCACATCTTCGATTTGCTCTTTGGTTTTGAGCTGCCCCGTAACGGTGGTCAGATAGAGCTTGTAATTCTCCTGCACCAGGCCAGCCGCGCCGATGAGGTTGGTCTTGCGGATGGCGTCAGCGACTTTGGTGAGCGGGATGCCATAAGCATTGAGCTTTTCCGGTTCGACCAGCACATGGTATTCGGGCGGACGCCCGCCGGTGATGCGCGCTTCGGCTACGCCAGGCAGCCGGAAGAGGCGCGGCGCGATTTGGTTGTAAGCCAGATCATAGAGTTCCGCCTGCGTTCGCTTCGGCGACGTGAGGCTGAAGCCGAGCATAGGAAACGCGAAGAAGGTCAGCCGGTTGATGTCGAAGCGCGTGCCCGGCGGCAGGCTCGGTTCGATCTGCGCGATCTTGCCCTGTAGCAGGTGCAGCGCATTGAGGATGTCTACGTCCCAGCGAAAGATCACGCTGATTTCTGACGAACCGCGCCCGGTGACCGAACGCACGTCGGTGATGCCAGGCACGCTACGGATGGTTTCTTCGAGCGGGCGTGTTACGGTCAGCATCTGCACGTCCACCGGTTGGATGCCGTTGTCCACCAGAATGACGATGCGCGGAAAATCGGTTTCTGGAAAAAGCGCAATCGGCAGGCGGAAAAGAAAGACGAGGCCCGCCAGCGCAAAGCTCAGAAAGATCAGCACCAGCGCGCGTCCGTGCGCATCTACAAAATCGGCGAGCTGCGCAGTCATTTTTCTTTCTCCTCTTTCTCCTTTTCGCCCTTCTCCTTTTCGCCCTTCTCCTTTTCGTCTTTCTCCTCTTTCTTATGCACCTCGGTGGCGTCAGGCAGGCTGTAACCGCCCTCGACAATCACCGTCTCATCGCCTTTCAGTCCCGCGATGATCTGCACTTTGCCTTCAACCACTTCGCCGGTTTCAACCTCTTTGGTGTGCGCAATGTTTTTGCTGTCAACAACCATCACCGTGCCCTTCTTCCCTTCGTCAGCAAATTGGACAGCGGCAACCGGCACGACGACGCTCTGCCGCGCTACGCCGGTCGTGATGCTCGCTGTGCCGAAATCGCCGCCCTTCAAGCGGGCCTGCCCATTCGGAATCTCGCACCAGATTTCGACGGTGCGCCGCGCCGGATCAACGGCTTGATTGATCGTCGTGATGCGACCGGCAAACAAGATTTCGCTTTGATCGGTGAGCGCGAAGCTGCACGCCTGCCCCTGACGCACTGTGCGGGCGTCGGCTTCGGGTGTTTGCGCGCGCGCAATCGCCACCGATAGATTCATTATGGTGAAGATCGGCGCGTCGGGTTTTGCCATATCGCCGGGAAACATCATCTGCTCGGTAATCACACCGGCGAAGGGGCTGCGGATTTCGGTAAATTCGAGTTGCGCGTTGATCCCGGCCAGCCTGGCTCTGGCCTGTTCTACGTGGCTCTGCGCGATGCGGATGTCTCTATCGCTCGATTGGTTGCGCAGCAATTCCAGTGAGCGTTGCGCTACTTCGTAAGCAGTTTTGGCTTGCGCCAACTCCGTCTCGCTTACCAACAGTTCGCGTTGCGGAATCGCGCCTTGTTCAAAGAGTGATTTGCGCCGGTCGTAAATCTTCTGCGCTTGATTGAGCGCGGCACGGGCCGTCTCTACTTGTCCGCGCGCGCGTTCGAGGTCAGTGGGCACGGTGCCCGCGGCGGTCTTCTGCAAATTCGCCTCGGCATCGGTGATGCTGGCTCTGGCTTCGTCGCGTTGCGCAATGAGGTCGCGATTTTCCAGCGTCGCCAACACCTGTCCCGCCGCCACGCGGTCGCCTTTGCGCGCATTCAGTTTGGTGATACGTGCCGTGATGCGCGCCGCAATGTTCGCCTGCTCGCGCGGGAAGATGGTGGCAGGCGCGTGCACCGCGAGCACTAGGTCGGCAATCTCGGCCTTGGCCAATTTGACTTCCACGACCGGCTTCGGCGCTGGCTCTTCCGCCGAATGCGAGCGGCAGTCCGCCAGCGGCAGACAGCAGAGAATGGTGATGATGATTCTGTGAGTCTTCATTTGCCTGAAGCCACCTCCAGATCGGCTCGGGCGTTTAGATAGTTTGCCAGGGCGGTGTAATAGTTGCTGCGCGCTTGCGCGAGTTGTTGTTGCGCCGTCACCACATCGAGCGCCGCGCCTTCGCCGCCCTCGTAGCGCACACGGCTCAAACGCAAATCTTCCTGTGCCAGCCTGACCTGTTCCTGCGTGAGTCTGATCTGCTCGAAGATGCGCCGCACACGCGTCAACGCCTGCTGGTAGTCGCGCGAGAAAGTGCGTTCAGCGATCACGCGCCGGGCCTCCACCTGCTCGGCTCGTAGTCTGAACTGCTGTGCCTGACTGCGCGCTTTGAACCAGTCAAAAATCGGGATGCGTAGATTGAAAAATTCCGCGTGGCCGCGATCACTGAAGCGCAGCGCCGTCGAATCGAGGCCGTACTGAAAAACGAAATTGAATTCGGGCAACAAGGCGGCGCGCGCGCGCCTAGCTTCAGCTTCAAACCCACGCCGTTGCGCATCGAACAGGTTGAACTCCGGTCGTCGTAGGTAAGCGGCGACGCCGCTCGCCGCGGTGTCAGTTTCGGGCGGGAGTGGTTGGTCATTGAGCGCATCGGCAAGCAAGAGTTCCTCAGTGACATCCTTTGCCCAAAAAGAAGCCAGTTCCTGATTGGCCAGCCCGGCTTCCAACTCTGCCGCCATCTGCGACTGTTCGAGCGAAGCCGCTAATGCCGAAGCCTTGACCACATCTGCCTGCGCCGCCTCACCATTCTCGAAAAGCAGCTTCGTGCGCTGCTCGAAGGCACGGCTCTCTTGCAAAGAGTCACGTAGCATGACGGCGAGATGGCGCGTCAGCAGCAAGCGGTAATAAGCTGTCGTCACCGCGCGCCGCAAATCACGCCGAGTGATCTCGTATTCAGCCCGCGCTACAGCCTGATTGGCCCGCGCGTGCTGGTATTCGGCGCGCAGCTTGCCCGACGTGTCGAACTCCTGCGTGACTTGGCCCAACAGCAGATATTCACGAATGCCATTCAATGCGACAAAGCTCGGCTGGCTGCGGTCGTGGGCGTTCGGGCTGTTGTAGGTGAAGCTGCTTTGGACTTGGGATTGCGGCAAGAAACCGGCGCGCGCCTGTATTAGATCGCGGTCAGCGATGCGGCGCTCCTGTTCGGCTACGGTGACGACGTTTGGGACGCTTTCTGCTAGGCGTATGCAATCTTGCAGGGTCAGGACTTTTTGCGGTTGCTGGGCGATAGCAACCGTCGCCAGAGCTATCAAAACTAATTTTGCGCGGAGCAAAGAGCCTCTCAATCTTTATAACCGCCAATTCCGTTGGTAGATATTTCCAACGATTATACGTTGCGACATCGTCAAGTTTTATACGCAACCGGACCTAAGCCTAAAAACTGAACTTGGACTTTCTTCAGTTTACCTGGTCTCACCAACTTCATCACGCCTGCTTTTGCTAAAGCGCAGATAAAGCGCAGGCATCAGAAATAGATTCAAGATCGTTGAAGTAACCAGTCCGCCCAAAATTACTACTGCCAGCGGATGCTCAATCTCGTGCCCCGGCTTGTTGCCGCCGATGACGATGGGGAGCAATGCCAGCCCCGTTGCCAGCGCGGTCATCAGAATCGGCGCCAGCCGCTCTGCTGAACCGCGCAGCACCAACTCCCGCCCGAACGTCTCTCCTTCTTGCTCCTCAAGATGGCGATAGTGGCTGACCAGCATAATGCCGTTGCGCGCGGCAATGCCCAGCACCGTGACGAAGCCGACGAGCGAGCCGAGCGACAAGATGCCACCTGTGAGCAGCGTGGCCGCGACCCCGCCGACGAGCGCAAACGGCAGGCTGAAGAAGACCAGTCCCACCAGTCGCGGCGCGCGGAAGTCGGCGTGCAACAGGAGCAGAATAGCGACCAGCGCCAACCCCGAGAGCGCCAACAGCCGATTTTTTGACTCCTGCCGCGCCGCATACTCGCCGAGAAATTCCGGGTGGTAGCCGCGCTCGAAGGATAAAGCTTTGACTTTGGTTTCGATTTCGCGCGCCACGCTGCCCAGATCGCGATCTTTCACGTCGCAGGTCACGTCAATGCGGCGTGACGCGCCTTCGCGCTGGATCACATTCGGTGCGGGCGCGATCTGCAAGTCGGCCACATCACTGAGCGGAGCGTCACCACCCGTTGGCAAACTGATGCGCAACCGGCGCAATGCTTCGAGGTCGGTGCGCGTATTCGGCGCGCCCCAGACCACCACGTCATTGATCTGCTGTGCCGCGTAAAGCTCGCCGACTTTAGCGCCCTTAATCAAGGTAGTCGCCGCGCGCCGCACGTCGCCGGGCGTCAGGCCGAAGCGTGCCGCAGCGTCGTGTCGCAGTCGCACTTCGATCTGTGGCACTAAGACTTGCTGCTCGACTTTCAGATTGGTTACGCCCTGAATGCCGCTGATTGTCTGGTTGACCTCGGCGGCCTTGGCGCGCAACCCTTCAAGTTCGGAGCCGTAGATGCGCACGACGATTGAAGCGCCCGCGCCGGTCAGCACTTCTTTGATGCGCTCTTTCAAATAGGTCAACAGGTCGCGCACCAATCCCGGATAGCCATCCACCACCTCTTGAATCTTGGCCACCGTAGGCTCGTAGGGCGCTTTGGGGTCAATGCTGATCCACAATTCGGTGAAGTTGGGGCCGACGACTTCGTCAGCGACTTCGGCGCGTCCGATGTGCGAGCCGAAGTTGCGCACGCCGGGGATGGCGCGCAGTTCCTTGCTCACGCGGATGGTAACGCGGTTCATCGCTTCGAGCGACGTGCCGGGCTTCTCGACCCAATGCATCAGGAAATCAGTCTCTTTGAAGTTTGGCAGGAACTCTTCGCCGAGGAACGGCACCGTTACCGCCGTCAAGCCGAAGAGGATCAACATCGTGATGACAGCCACCTTAGGTTTGTTGATAAACGACGGCAGCGCCCGTTGGTAGATGCCTTTGAGCCAGCGCGTGAAAGCGGGTTCCGTACGCTCGCGGTTGGCCGCGCGCGGCAGCAAGAGCAGGGAGAGCGCCGGCGTGACCGTCAGCGCGACACCCAGTGACGCCAGCACCGCCAGCACATAGGAGATGGCCAGCGGGCGGAAGAACGATCCCGACAGCCCTTCAAGAAAGAAGATCGGCAGGAAGACAAAGACCACGATCATTGTGGCGTAGACGATGGCGCTGCGCACTTCGAGCGAGGCGTTGAGCACGACCGAAAAGGCCGACTCTGGGTTCCCCGCCTCACGATTGAGTCGCAGCCGCCGCATAATGTTTTCGACATCAATGATGGCGTCGTCCACCACCTCGCCGAGCGCGATCACCAATCCAGCAATCACCATCGTGTTGATGGTGTAGCCGCGCCAGTAAAGCACCAGCGTCGCCGCCAGGAGCGAGAGCGGAATTGCCGTCAGGCTGATGAGCGCCGTGCGCCACTCGAACAGGAACGCGATCAGCACTGCGATCACCAGCAGACAGCCAATAAACAACGCGGTGCGCAGATTTTTTAGCGCCACCTCGATAAAGGTCGCGGGCCGGAAGATAGTCGGATCAATCTCGACATCTTTGAGGCCAGGCTTGAGAGCATTGAGCGCCGCCTCGACGTTGCGCGTCACGTCGAGCGTATTGCCGGTCGGCTGCTTCTCGACGATCAGCAGCAGGCCCGGCCCCTCGTTAATGATCGCGTCGCCGATGGGTGGGGGATGGCCTTCGACCACTTCGGCCACCGCGCCCAAATGCAGCGGCGCGCCGTTGCGAAAAGCTACAGGAACGCGCGCCAAGTCATGTGGCTGTGTGACGGTAGACATGTGTGCGACGGACAAGCGCTGGTTCGGAGTGTCTACAAAACCGCCAGCGGCCACGGCGACCGCGTCGCGCGTCGCGCGTTCTACATCAGTAAGCGTGACGTTGTGCGCGCGCAGGCGGTCAGGATCTACCAGCACCTGCAACTGCCGGTCGCGCTGCCCCCAGATCGCCACATTCGCCACGCCGGGGATCGCCATCAGACGCGGGCGAATCGTCCAACGCGCCAGCGTCGTCAGTTCTATCTGCGAGAGCGTTTTTGAAGAGACCCCGATCTTCATCGCGCGGCTGGTGGATGAGAGCGGTTGCAGGATCACCGGCGGTCGCGCGGCGGCTGGCAATTGCGGAGTGACCAGCGCCAGCCGCTCTTGCACGACCTGCCGCGCGCGCATTAGGTCGGTGTCTTCCTGAAAGACCAGCACGACCGCCGAGAGACCGAGCACCGATTTCGAGCGCAGCGTCTTCAGTGATGCCGTGCCGTTGAGCGCGTTCTCAATCGGCACGGTGATGAAGCTTTCGACTTCGGCGGTGGAGAGGCCAGGGGCTTCGGTCTGAATCTCGACCAGCGGCGGCGCGAATTCGGGGAAGACATCAAGCGGCGTGTTGCGCACAACGCGCAGGCCGACGATCAGCAGCACGATGGCGAGCGCGACGACGATGATACGCAGATGTAGTGCAGTGGAAACGAGCCAGTTCATAAATCAGTTAGTAGTTGGTAGTTGGCAGTTGGCAGTATCGGCGTTTAACTCTCGATCATTTAGCAGAAAGCGAAAACGACGGAAACCGCCAACTACCAACCGCCAACTGCCAACTTCTATTTCCCTGTGCCAAATTCGGTGCCGAAGATTTCAGCCGCGCCCGCGGTGACGACCTTCGCCCCTACCGCCGGGCCGCGCGCGAGCACGGCACGCGCATCCACGACACGGTGAACAGCGACGCGACGCCGCACGTAATGCTGTGGCGCAGTGTGTTCGTAGACCCAGGTGCTGCCGTGTATATCGTGTAGGACCGCCGACCACGGTACGACCAGACTCTCTTCGGAAGTACGTTCGTAGAGCGTCACACCCATCTTTTGCCCTGGCCGCAGCAAGTTGTCTGGGTTGGCCAACGCAAAGTAAAGGTCGGCCGTGTCGTTCGCCGGGTTGGCGGTGGGCGGCGCGTTGAGCACTGGCGGGGCTTGGCGCGCAGGCGCACCCAGTGTTTCGTTCAGCGCGTGCACCCGCGCCGTCTGGCGGCGGTCAATTAGGCGTAGGTCGCCAACGTAAACCGGCACACGAACCCACATCGTGGACAAATCAACCACTTCAAACAGTGGCGCGCCGCTGGCGACAATCTGCCCCGGATTGGCAAAGACCTTCTGGATCGTGCCGTCACGCGGGGCGGTGATGGTAACGGCCGCGTCAGCAGTGACCGGCGCTTTCTCATAACGTTCAAGCCGTTCACGCGCGGCTTTCAACTCATTCTCGGCGATGTTTAGCTCTTCGCGCGCCTGCTCAACGGCCTTCTGACTGCCCGCGCGGTCGCGGAACAATTGTTCGGCGCGGTTGTAACGTTCGCGCGCGGCTTCGACCTTCGTCTGCGCATTGGCAACATCTCGTTCGAGTTGCACGCGTAGATCACGTTCGGGCGCGACGTAAGGCACGATACGAAAGAGCGACTGACCTTTACGCACAAACGCTCCTACTACAAGCGTCGGGTCATTTGACGCAAGCACCCCGCCTATGGGAGCTGATACATTGATTGTACGGTCGGGCGGCAACACGATCTCGCCCGCGAAGGTGCGCGTTTGCGCCACTCGCTCGATGGTGACGGGCGCAGTCGTAATGCCCAGGCGCGCTTCGGCCTGCGGCGTTAGTTTGACTATAGCTAGGTCGGTTTCTTTGACCGCGTTCTCGACTTTGGCGGGTGGCGCGGCCTTCTGCCCCTCGGCGGCTTTGGGCTTACCGCAACCCAACAACCAGAGTGCAGAAGTAGTGATGACGATAATGAAAAGGAGCTGCTTGCTCACTGCGCGGTTGAGAGTGTGTTCAGGGTTTGGCAATCAACCTCCTTCCGACACTGCGCTCAAGTTGCGCTAGCGCGCGGCCCGTCGCGGCCTGGAACTCGGCTTCGCGCAGGCGCTCGTCACTGTAACGACGCGCGGTTTCGAGCACGAAGAGGTAGGCCACGTCGCCCGCACGGTAGGAGACTTCAGCGAGGCGGATGTTTTGTTCGAGCGGCGGCAGCACACGCGTGCGCCAGATTTGCTGAGCTTCGCGCGCCTGCGCGAGTTGTAGGTAAGCCTCGCGCACTTCGGCGACGATGCGCTGGCGGGCGGCGATGAGTTGTTTGGCGGCGCGCTCAATTTCGGCCTCAGCGCGCGAGATGCCGCCCTGGTTGCGATTGAAGATCGGCAACTCGATTTGCAAGCCCGGCCCTTGCTCGAAGCCGTTCGTACCGCGTCCATACTCTTTGGCGATGGCAGAAACGGCGAGGATGCGCGAGCGTTCCCACTTGGCGCGCGCACCCGCAGCTTCGATAGCCAACTCGCCTGCCTTCACTTCCGGTCGAGCGTCGAGCGCCTGTTTGACAAGCTCGTTGAGTGATTCTGATTCGTTCGCGATTGAGGGAATGGCGGATGGCGCGTCAACAGACACGGTTGACGCCGGCATAGCGATGATCTGATTAGCATCCGGCACGAGCGGCGGCGGCGGGGCGATGAGCTTCAGCGCCGGGCCGTCGTTGTCGAGGCCGAGCAAGCCGCGCAGCCGTTCCTGAGCTAATTCGGCATCCCGCGTGAAGCGCGCCGCCTGCTCTTCGGCCGTGCGCGCCTCGACTACTGAGGCGCTTGTTTCCAACTCGCTGATGTCACCCGCGCGCAGGCGAGCGTTGACGATGACGGCGATTTCGCGGCGCTCGTGGACGATTCCTTCGGCGATGGCGGCGCGCGTGCGGGCTGCTGCGTACTCGGCGTAGGCTAGGCGCACATCGCGCACCAGGTCGAGCGCGCGTGAGACCAGCGATTCGCCGACGCGTTCCAATTCGAGCTTGGCCGCCGCTAGACGTTTGGGCCGCTGCCAGAGCGCCTCGAACGGCCAGTTGGCGACGGCCTCGAGGATGCGCATGCTGAACGGAAAGATCATCGTCAGCGATGGATTGCGCAACAGTCCCGCTTCGATCAAGTCGGCGCGCGCCAAACCCAATGCTGTTAATTCGGCTTGCAACGCCGCGTTGTTCCACAACGCAATCGCCACGGCCTCATCCTCTGTTGTGCCGTCATCTAGCGAAACGCCCTCGGGCAACGTAAACACGGCTGTCTTCGCCGCTGGGTTGAGCTTGTGTCCGGTGCGCTTTTCAACCTCTTTTGACACGTCGGCTGGCTGTGCTTTCGCCTGCGCCAAGCCGACTACCGGCAGCAGGCTCAGTAAAATGACCGTTGTTAACCACTTCATCCGATTTTGCCTCCGCTCATTCGCCTCACGGGCTGTTGCGGTATTCTGCGCTAGGCTCACTATTGCTGACAACACTCAGGCGGCGAGCAATATGCAATTACAGTTTAGTAGAGCGTAGATAAACCTGGGATAAATGGTGACGGAGAAGATTGGCCGCCTGGTTTGTCCCCAGCACGTACTATTGGTGGCTAAGATAGAAAGAGCAGACGAGAATAACGGGAATGGCTCACTGCCAGACTTCGCCATTATTTCCGTCTGCTTCTTTTCGGCTCTTTGGTGCGCCAGTGTTTCATTGCGAATGGCACTTGGCACGACCAATCATAAAACCTCAGTTCTTCAAAGTTGGCCTACTGGCAGTTTGAGGTCTGTCGGGCGCTCAATGACAAATCGCCCTAAGCCCTTGTCCAACTTGCTTGGCGAAACGTTGCGTGCGCTGGCACGCGGAGCTAATTCGCCGCTGTCGAACACGCGCCCATCAATATCAATCGCTTTGAAGCTGAAACGTTCCGGCGTCACGTCCATCAACATGAAGCTGCCGCTCTCGTCGTTGCCGGAGGCGAAGAAGGGGCTGCGGCGGTCGAGGTCGCCATGCCGCAATTTGCCGCCCGTGCCCGAAACGAAATACTGAATGCCCTGTTGCATCCGCGTGCGTTCGTAGGTGTGATCGTGGCCGGAGAAGACTGCGTTCACGCCGTATTTCACCAGCAACGGCTCCAGCGAAGCGCGCAACCTGTCATTCGAGCCATGCTCTCCGGCTGACGAATAGATTGGGTGATGAAAGTAGACGACCTTCCAGCGCGCCTGCGAGGCGGCCAGTTGAGTTTCGAGCCACTGCCGTTGCGCGCGGTCGAACTCGTTCGAGTCGAGTCCAAAGAATCCGACCAAGTTGTCGCCTTTGGTGAATGAGTAATAAGTCCGCCCGTCCATATTGAAGTGCGGATACTTGGGCTGTCCCTCGCGCCCGTGTCTGGCGTCGTGATTGCCGAGTACGGCGTGGAACTTGACGCCCTTATGGAGCAGGTCGGCGTAAGGCCGCTCAAATTTGGAGGCGGCGCTGGAGACATCACCGTCGGGGTAAATGTTGTCGCCCAACAGCAGCGCCGTGTCATAAGAATGACTCTGTTGGTACTTGGTCATCAGGCGCGCCAGCGTATTCTGCTGGTCGTTGCCGGTGCCTGCGTCGCCGACCGCGATGAAGCGCACGGCGGATGCGGGGCTGGCAGTATCGAGTAAGCTCAGGCGCGGCGCAGCGGTGACAAAGGTTCTGGCGGCGGCCACTGATGCCAGGGCGAGAAAGGTCCTACGTTTCATTTGTTACTACCTCTTACAGTGAAAGATGTACCCGGCAAGAACTGCCAGGGCCTGCACATACTATCACGGCGAAAATGAACGCTGGATAAATGTGCTCGACAGGATCAACTCGAATCAACGAGCGGAATGCACAGGCAGTGTAACAATAAATGTGCTGCCGGTGTTAGTAGAATTTTCGAGCCGGAGCGAGCCGCCGTGCGCTTCGGCAATCCAGCGCGCGATGGACAAGCCCAAACCGGCGCCGCTGCCCTGCTCCTGTTCCGCGCGCGCGCGCGCTTTGTCCACGCGGTAGAAGCGCTCAAAGATATGCGGTTGCGCCGCTGCAGGAATGCCCACGCCCGTGTCTGCCACGCTGAGTTGATGCGCTCCATTGTGGCGTTCGAGGTCGAGCCGGATGGCACCGCCCGCGGGAGTGAACTTGATCGCGTTGTCGAGCAAGTTAAGGAGGAGTTGCCGCAACAAACCCTCATCGCCACGAAATGGCGTCTCGTGGATTGGGGCTATTTCGATGGCGATGTTTTTGCGCGTGGCCAGGACGTTCGCTGCGCGTGCGGTCTCAGTCACGAGTTCATCCAGATAAAAATCTTTTGCCTCAAGTGGGCGCCGCCCCGCGTCGGCGCGCGCTAGCGTGAACATCTCTTCGACGATGCGCGTTAGGCGGCGCGACTGTTCGTGCATTAGCCCCAGTGCATCACGATATTCGGCTTCGGCGCGCTGTGGCTGTTCCAACGTGACCGCCGCTGCTGTGCGCAAGACCGAAAGCGGCGTGCGCAACTCGTGTGAAGCATCAGCCATAAATTGCCGCTGCTGGGCAAAGGCCGTCTCAAGCCGCGCCAGCAGTTGATTGAACGTCGCGGCAAGTTGCCCCAACTCATCGCGCGGGTTGGCAACGCGCAAGCGTTCACTGAGGTTTTCGGCGTTGATGCGGCGCGCGCCCTCGGCCATCACGACTATCGGCGCGAGGGCTTTGCGCGCGAGAAACCAGCCACCCAGTCCGGCCAGCAAGAGCGCCAACGGCACGGCGACAAAAAATATATCGCGCAACAATTCCAAATCCTCCTCTAACTCGGTGCGCGGTTCGCCGGCGGCAATAAAATAGGTAGCGCCGGTTGGCCGCACGCTGAGCCGCTGCACCATCAGCCGCAAGCCGTCGTCGCCGCCGCTCTGCTTTTCAGACAAGGTCAGCCAGCGGACACCGCCCGCTTCTATCGCTGCGAATGTTACGGGCAGTGACGCGTGGACATCGCCGGGTAGCGGCTTCTCTGCAATCAAGCCGCCCTGCGTATCAAAGAGCGCGACGGCTTGGTGTGGCGCGTAATGCTTGCGTAATGCACTCGATGCGGAGTCTTGATCGGTCTCGCTTTCCTCTTTCTCGTGTACAAATAGTCGCGCCGTTCCGTCCAGTGCTGTGCGCAGGCTCGCGTCCAGCCGCTCGGCGAGTTGATGCGCCAGCACCAAGTAGACGCCGACGCTGAACGCCACCAACGCCAGCGCCAGCATACCCGTGTACCAGAGCGTCAATCGCGTGCGTACCGAATCAATCATGGGCTTCATCAACGGCGGCGAGCCGATAGCCTTCTCCGCGTAACGTATGAATCAGTTTGTGTGGGTGCTCGTCATCCACTTTGCGCCGTAATCGCTGAATGTAGACTTCGATCAGATTGGAGAAGGGATCGAAGTTTTCATCCCAAACGTGTTCGGCGATCTCTGCGCGCGTAACAACGTCAGCAGCGCGACGCGCCAGATATTCCAGCAAAGCGTACTCTTTGGCCGTCAGCGTAATGTCTTGGCCCGCGCGTTTGACTTGATGCGTGCGCGTGTTGACGGTCAGATCGGCAATCACCAACAACTCCGGCTTGAGCGCCTGCCCGCGCCGTAGTAGCGCGCGCGCACGTGCCAGCAGTTCGTGAAAATCGAAAGGCTTGGTCAGATAGTCATCCGCGCCGTAATCCAGCCCGGCAATGCGATCCTGCACGGCGTCGCGCGCCGTGAGCAGCAAAATCGGCGTCTGCGCGCCACCTGAACGTAGCTCGCGACAGACTTCGAAACCATCCTTCAACGGCAGCATCACATCCAGAATCAGCAGATCGTAATCGTTGACGCTCGCTTGAAACATAGCCGCCTCGCCGTTCGCTACGACATCCACTGCATAGCTCTGCTCGCGCAGCCCCTTAGCCAGCAGGCGCGCGGCATCCGGTTCATCTTCGGCCAACAGAATCCTCATCTTTGCTTCCGGCTGGGAAGCGGCATTAAACGTTCCCGGCTCGGTGATAGGGTAACGCAGTTTAGATAAACGGAAAATAAACGGGCGTCCGCCTTATCACGTCTATTGTCATCGAATTAGTAAACAAATCGGCAACTTCGCGCTATTATTACCGCCAGTAGTATTCCTGAACAATTCAATCTATTCACACAGCGAGGAACCAACATGCGACTTGCACTTCACTCTGTCCGTCGTCTCTTTCCGTTCGCGCTCGGCGCATTCATCACCCTTGGCGCTTTTGGCAGCGCGGCTTTTGTCAACTTTGCTCCTGCTAGCGCACAACAAGCTGCGCCAACCAATCCGCTCAACGGCCTGCGCTGGCGCAACATCGGCCCATATCGCGGCGGACGTTCGGTCGCCGTCGCTGGCGTGACTTCACAACCGAACGTCTACTACTTCGGGGGCACGGGCGGTGGCGTGTTTAAGACGACCGACGGTGGCGTGAATTGGGAACCGGTCTCGGACGGCCAGCCTTTCGGCACGGGCACGGTGGGCGCAATTGCCGTGGCTGATGCCGATCCCAACGTCGTTTACGTCGGCATGGGTGAAAGCTGCATTCGGGGTAATTTCTCGCACGGTGACGGCGTGTACAAATCCGCAGACGCGGGCAAAACGTGGAAGCGCGTCGGTCTGGAAGATTCGCGCATCATCGGGCGCATTCACATACATCCAAAAAATCCTGACCTGGTTTACGTCGCGGCGCTTGGCCATGCGGCGGGCACGAATGATGAGCGTGGCGTCTTTCGCAGCAAGGACGGCGGCAAAACTTGGCAGAAAGTTTTGTTCAAGAGTAACAAAGCAGGCGCGGTTGACTTGAGCATGGATCCATCCAATCCGAACGTGCTGTACGCGGCGATCTGGGAAGCGAAACGCACGCCCTACAGCTTGGAGAGCGGTGGCCCCGACAGCGGCTTATGGAAAAGCACCGACGGCGGCGACACGTGGACGGACATCTCGCGTAATCCCGGCATGCCCAGGGGCGTGCTCGGTCGCATCGGCGTGGCAGTTTCGCCCGCCAATTCTGACCGCGTCTACGCCATCGTCGAAGCCGAAGACGGCGGTGTGCTCCGCTCTGACAACGGCGGTAGGACTTGGGCGAAGGTCAACGAGGGGCGCAATCTGCGCCAGCGCGCCTGGTATTACACGCACATCTACGCCGACCCGAAGAGTGCCGATACGATGTACGTGCTCAACACAGGCTTCTACAAATCCATTGATGGCGGGCGCACTTACTCAACGATCAATACGCCGCACGGTGACAATCACGATCTGTGGATCGCGCCCGATGATCCGAACCGGATGATTGAAGCCAATGATGGCGGCGCGAATGTGAGTTACAACGGCGGGCGCATGTGGTCAGAGCAAGATCAAGCGACAGCGCAGTTCTATCGCGTCGCGCTCGACAACGATTTCCCTTATCACGTTTACGGCGCACAACAGGACAGCTCTACAGTGCGCATCGCGTCGCGCACGACCGGCTTCGGCATTACGGAAAAGGATTGGGACGTAACGGCGGGCAGCGAATCCGGCTGGGTGCAGCCTTCGCCAAAAGATTCAATGATTGTTTTCGGCGGTAACTACGGCGGCTTGCTCGAACGTTTGGATCATCACACTGGCCAATCACGCGACATCAATGTCTGGCCCGACAATCCGATGGGCTGGGGCGCGGAAGGAATGAAGTATCGCTTCCAGTGGAACTTCCCCATTCTCTTTTCGCCGAACGATCCGAATGTGCTGTACACCGCGGGGAGCCACCTCTTCAAAAGCACCAACGAAGGCCAGACTTGGCAGATCATCAGCGGCGATCTGACGCGCAACGACAAAGCCAAACAAGGCGCATCCGGCGGCCCGATCACCAAGGACAACACGAGCGTCGAGTATTACTGCACCATCTTCACCATTGCCGAATCGCCCGTCACCAAAGGCGTGATGTGGACGGGTTCAGACGATGGCCTGGTGCACGTTACGCGCGACAGCCACGCGGCCAAACCCACTTGGGAAAACGTCACCAAGAACATCACGGGCCTGCCCGAATGGATTCAGATTAACTCCATCGAAGCCTCGCCGCATGACGCCGCATCGGCCTACTTCGCCGCGACGTTGTATAAAGCGGACGACTTCCGCCCCTATCTCTACAAGACCAACGACTACGGCAAGACGTGGAAGAAAATTACGACCGGCATCCCCGCCAACGCCTTCACGCGCGTCATCCGCGAAGACCCGAATCGGCGCGGCTTGTTGTACGCGGGAACAGAAACCGGCATCTACGTTTCATTCAATGACGGCGACTCTTGGCAATCGCTGCAACTCAACCTGCCCGTCGTGCCAATCACTGACATCGCCATTCACAAACGCGACAAAGACTTGGTCATCGCCACACAAGGCCGCGCGTTCTGGATCATTGATGATCAAACCGTGCTGCATCAGTGGAAAGACACCATCGCACAAGCCGACGCACATCTCTTCAAACCGGAAGAGTCGTATCGCATGCCCGGAGGTGGCGGACGTGGCGGCGGCGCAGCCTCCATCGGTGAGAATCCTCCGGCGGGCGCTTCGATCTGGTATCACTTGAAAGAGAAGCCGAAAGGCGACGTGACGATTGAAATCCTGGACGCCGCAGGCAAATCGGTGAAGAAATTTTCGAGCCGCGCGCCCGAGGGACAAGCCGGACAGGCTGGCGCAGCCGGTGATGAAGAAGGCGGCAGACGCTTCCGTGGCGGCCCCTCGCGCGTGCCCGCCGAAAAAGGCTTGAACCGCTTCGCCTGGGATTTGCGCTATCCCGACGCGACGACCTTCCCCGGTATGATTCTCTGGTCGGGCAACACTTCAGGCCCACGCGCTGTGCCGGGCAGCTATCAAGTCAAACTCACTGTGGACGGCAAGACGCTGAGCGAAAGTTTCGAGGTGCGCAAAGACCCGCGCGTCTCAACCACGCAGGCAGAGTTCCAGCAGCAATTCGACCTGCTCGCCAAGATTCGCAACAAGTTCTCCGAAACAAGCGAGGCGATCATCAACATCCGCGATGTGAAGCGCCAAGTGGACGAATACACCAAACGCGTCGGCAGCCAAGCTGAAATGAAAGCCATCGTGGATGCTGGGAAAGCCCTGAACGACAAGCTCACGGCCGTTGAAGTCGAGCTATACCAAACCAAGAACCAGAGCAATCAAGACCCGCTCAACTACCCGATCCGCTTGAACAACAAACTGGCCGCGCTGGCCGGTTCGATTGCCGGGTCGGATACGCAGCCGACCGATCAGCAGGTCGCGGTCTATGAAGACTTGACGGCCAAGATCAACGTGCAGTTGGAGAAGTTGAAACAGGTGATGACGACGGATGTGCCTGCGTTCAATAAGCTGGTGCAGGAGAAACAAGTGCCAGCGGTCTTTGTGAAACCGGCGAAGCCATAAAGTGGAAAGTACGATAATCGTTGCGGCGGGCCAAGCTCAGTATGGTTTGCCGCAACGATTACACAATCAACGCCTTTTCTTCTTCTTGAAAGATTTCCCGCCCTTGGGACGCTGCGCACCGGGGAGACACTGTTTTACCTTCTGCAGCGATTGCTGCACTTTGGCGTAGCAGAGGTGTTCTTTAGGAAGTGCCAGCAAGGTGTTCTCAAGCATGTTACTCGCTTCATAAAAACGTCCTAGGTTAGATAGTGCCACAGCTACGGAATTCATAGAGTTAATAGTGTCAGGATGCAATTCACCTAAAACCTTTTTTCGGATCGCCAACGCACGCTCTGCGTATTCCAGCGCCTTCCGGTGCTCGCCTAACGCTGCATAGCTGCTTCCGACGTTGTTCAGTGACGTTGCCGTATGGGGATGCTCTTCGCCATAGACCTTCTGGTAAATCGCCAGCGCACGCTCTGCGTACTCCAACGCCTTCCGATGCTCGCCTAACCTTCTATAACTGGCCCCAACACCGTTCAGTGACATTGCCGTATCGGGATGTTCTTCGCCATAGACTTTCCGCCGAATCGCCAGCGCGCGCTCTGCGTACTCCAATGCCTTCCGGTGCTCGCCTAACTCTCCATAACTGGCCCCAACACCCTGCAGTGACATTGCCGTATCGGGATGCTCTTCGCCATAGACCTTCTGTCGAATCGCCAGCGCACGCTCCTCGCACTCCAACGCCTTCCGGTGCTCGCCTAACGCTGCATAGGTAAGTCCAACATCATTCAGTGAAGTTGCCGTATCGGGATGCTCTTCGCCATAGACCTTCTGTCGAATCGCCAGCGCACGCTCTGCGTACTCCAACGCCTTCCGATGCTCGCCTAACCTTCTATAACTGGCCCCAACACCGTTCAGTGACATTGCCGTATCGGGATGTTCTTCGCCATAGACTTTCCGCCGAATCGCCAGCGCGCGCTCCTCGTACTCCAATGCCTTCCGGTGCTCGCCTAACGCTGCATAGGTGCTTCCGACGTTGTTCAGCGACCTTGCCGTATCGGGATGCTCTTCGCCATAGACCTTCTGCCAAATCGCCAGTGCACGCTCCTCGCACTCCAACGCCTTCCGGTGCTCGCCTAACGCTGCATAACTGGTCCCAACATCATTCAGTGACATTGCCGTATCGGGATGCTCTTCGCCATAGACCTTCTGTCGAATCGCCAGCGCACGCTCCTTGTACTCCAATGCCTTCCGGTGTTCTCCGATGAAGCCACAAAGAACACCTAAGTCATGGTGTGTGTGTGCCTCAAGCCCAGGGTCGGGGAGTAAGTTTCTACCGTATATCTCAAGCGCGCTTTCAACGAGGTGCTTGCTTTCCCGATATCGTCCTCGATGGTAAGAGGGATAAGCTTGAAGCCAAAGTAACCGGCTTGCATGCTCCTTTGCGTAAACTGCGGAATGCTGCTGCCAAATACGCAAATGGTCTATTTCCGCTTCATAAATCGGCAGCTTCTTAAAATCATCCCTAATTGCATAGAACCAATCACCCAGCTTTTGGCAGACATCCGCCACGTGGCTTTCTGAAAGAGAGAGGTCTTCGCGACGGACTTGGCTGACTAACCGATGCAATGCGTATCTTTCCACTCCCGGCGTTTTTTGTATCAGCTTCAAGGCCACACCGAGCGCCAGCGCCTCAGTCAGGTTAAGTGAATTAGCCACACCAAGTAATGCGCACATCAACTCAACACCCATCGGCGCCGAATCGCTCCACGCCAATAAGTCAACGATTTCGCGCAAGCGCGGCTCTTCAGCCAGGATTTCATCTTCAATCCTGAGCGTGGCGTACAAATCGGCCTCGTGTCGGGTAAAGCTGGAAAGATGCTTGCCCGCCATCGCCTCGCGCGGGCGTTGCCGCAAGAGTTCCAAATAGCGCGGCCAGCCCACCGCCTCGCGATGGCGCAAGTACGCTCCGGCCAATTCCAGCGCTAGTGGTAAGCCGCCCAACTCGCGGGCGATTGCGCGCGCGGCTTGTTCCTCATCGGCTGTTTCGGGAGAACGCCCGGCTTCCTGAATCAGCAGCTTGAACGAGAGTTCTTCGTCGAGCAGTTCCAGCGGGACAGGCGGGAACTCGGCAAACTCGTGTCGGGTCGTCACCAGCAGATGTGGTGAGGCTTCAGGCAGCGGCAGGTATTCCCGAATACTCTCAAGTTTTTCCAGGTTATCAAAAACGATCAGGCAATCCGAATAGCTGCGCAGCCTGTTACGCGCCACATCGAGCTTGTCCTTGTGTTCTGATTGCGGAGCGAGCCAACCTGCCTTGTCCACCAGCCGGATGAGTTGGGCGTCTATGTCCTCATCGGCTGTGATCCAGATGACGCCTTTAGGATATTCATCCTGATAGCGATACGCGTATTCGACGGCTAGTTGCGTTTTGCCCAAACCGCCCAGCCCTTGAAACGAGGCTGCCTGCCCAATGGCTGTGCGACGGCCTTCGTTGAGTTGTTTGTGCACCTGTAACAAAGCGCCTTCGCGCCCGATGACCTGCTCTGCTTTGGCGCGAAACGGAACGAAGAAGACGTTGTTGTCCAGACTGTAGTTCGAACCGGGACTGAGCGCAGTAAGCGTAGAAACTCCAATTGGCGAAGGTGCAGGCGATGTGCCGTTCGCGGGGTTCACACTATGCGCAATCTCGCCGAGCGCAGTCACAACGCTAACCAGCGGCTCGCCGAAATCAGCAAACGTGATAACCTCGATAGACGGATTGGCTTGTTTGAAGCTTGAGCGATGCGCTTCTTTAACCAGCGCGTAATGCGGCCCGTTCGCTCCTTCGTATATTTCGGCTATGGTTTTTAGCTGCGCGCCAAAGTGTTCATCATCCAAGCTGAAGCCGATAAATAGAAACGTGTAAGAGGCAAGGCAAGAACGTAGCGTCTGCAATGCAGCGGGGAATTTGCCTTCTGTCTCAGTATCAGGATACAGACGTTCATACCCGTCAGGCGTCAGAATCAACCGTGCCTTGTTGCCGATTTGCCCGTGCAGATGCCAAACAGTTGGCTGGGTCAGAGTTTGACTCAATAATTGGGCTTGTTCTGCTGCTGCTTCTATATCCCATTCTGCAATGTCATCAGCTTGTGGACATGCCCAGCGCAAAGCCCGGTCATAATTGGTCGTAATGATGAGATTACTGCCAAGTTGCCAAATAGCTTGCGCCAAGCCCAAGCTTTCATCCTTAACTTCGGCGCGCGACAAATCAATCTGTTCTCTCAGAAACGTGAACCAATTTGGCCCCAGCGATTCCTTCGCCCTTTTTGCCGCGTCCAGGTAATCAGGTTTATCAAGCTCCAACAACCCGCGCACTACGTTGGCATAGGCTTGTTTGTTATCGCTTGCCAAACGATCTGCGGCTGACAGCAGTAGCTTCTTCCAACTGGGAAATAACACTTCACCGGTGTGGCGATGTTTAACCGCCATTGAAACACCCGCGCCGACAAAGGGAATGACCCTTCGTTCGCGTAAACGATCTTGCAAAGCTGGGGAAACGAATTGTGCTTCTTTAGTCATGTCGTGGGCATCTGTCATCAAGCGGAACTGCCTGCTGACGATAGCAATGGCCTGAGTTTTCTGCGCTGGGGCCACTGGCGCTGATTAACTCAGTTGACTGCCTAATGAACCGCGCGTGGATTATACCGATGCGCTGGCAAAAATCGAACGCCCAAAGCTGTTCTATGAAGTGGCTGAGAGTCCGTCACTTTCAGATACGCGGGAAGGCTGGTGTTCAAAAAGCCGAAGCCACTTGGTCACTATCACGCGAGGCATTGCGCTTGTTTTGAAGCTCCGCGTAGATTAATTCAACCGGGTTTCCCCACTGGCTATAGTCAGATTGGCGATAAAGACATAGACTCCGTCCGTCATCCGTTAAATCACTCGCCTTGAGTATTTCCGCTGACCGGCTTTGCACATAAAGTCGTCCGTACACCATTCGTACACAAAAAGTCCGTCGTCTGCACATAAAGTCTTAAAACACAGTTTTGCCAAAAAAAATGACTGGATGTTCAAAATTGGACAGCCAGGGACTCGGTTCGCTGTTATAGCTGTTTCTGATCAACTTGAATTAAGACCGCTTGTGCAAGTTGGATTACTGCACAACAAGCAGGTCAATAACCGGACTTTACTTGCAAAGCCTCGCTGACCAAGAAAGGAACTAAGCATTGAAAATTCTACTCTACAACCCGGACAACGGGGTGACACGCAATTTTATGCCGCACCTCTGGATGTTCCTGCTCCAAGCTCTCACGCCGCCCGAACACGAAGTCATCTTGATTGACGGCAACGCACAAGCAATGGACGAAGCGGGGCTGGCGCGCTTCGTGCGTGAAAACAACATTGGTTTGGTCGGCATTGGCGCGATGACCCGGATGATTGCCAAGGCGTATCGGATGGCCGATGCCGTGCGCGCAGTGGGCGTGCCAGTCGTAATGGGCGGGCCGCACGTGACCGAAGTGCCCGACGAAGCGTTGGGTCGTGATGGCGGGCCGCGCCACGCCGATGCGGTGGCGTTGGGCGAGGCCGATGAGACTTGGCCGCAGATCGTGGCCGATGCCGCGCGCGGAGAGTTGCAAGAGAGCTACACGCCGACGGACGCCAACGGCAAGGAGCGCAAGCCGAGTTTGCAGCCTTATCCGTTGATCCCGTGGGAGTCCATGAACCTCGATCAGTTCAACACCATCCCGAAGTTCATGGCGCCGCTGCTGAAAAAAGTCGGCGGTGGTTGGGGCACGTTCCGCATTATCCCAATTGAATCCGGGCGCGGTTGTCCTTATGGCTGCGAGTTCTGCACCGTGACGGGTTTCTTCGGCGATTCGATCCGTTTCCGCACTAACGAGAGCGTGGTCAACGAACTGCTGCGCGTGAAGGCGCGTGCCAAGAGCGAAGGTGGACAGACCGCCGTCTTCTTCATTGACGACAATTTCGCCATCAACATCAAGCGCACCAAGTCGCTGCTGCGCGACATCATCGCCGCCGAGGCGCAGGTCTTTTGGACGGCGCAGATCAGCGCCAATTTGCTGAAAGACGAAGAACTGGTGGATTTGATCGCCGCCGCTGGGGGCAAGTGGATTTTTATCGGGATGGAATCGCTCGATCCGGCGAATTTGGCCGACGTGAAGAAGAGCTTCAACAAACCCGCCGATTACGCCGCCGTGCTGAATCGCTTGGCGCAGCGCAACATCGTGGCGATCACGTCGTTTATTTTCGGACTGGATAACGACACACCGGGCGTGGCTGACCGGACGCTGGGACAGATGGGCGATTGGCCACCGGGTTTGCCGGTCTTCGGCCAATTGACGCCCTTCCCTTCGACACCGCTGTATGCGCGGTTGCTGGCGGCGGGGCGGTTGACGCGGCCCAAACACTGGCTGGATTTTGCGCCGTACAAGATGGCGCATACGCCGCTGAAGATTTCGATTGATGAGGCGCAAACCGAAGTTCGGCAGGCGTGGACGGATTCGTACAGCCCGGCGGCGATTGAACAAGCAGTAGCTGCGCTGGCCGGCAAACCGCTCTGGTTGCAAATCAGCATGTTCATCGGGCGGCTCAGTTTTCGCGGCATCTACTTTCCACAGATGGGCAAGTTGGCTTGGCTAAAGGTGGTGTGGCAAAACCGGCGAACCATCGGGAAACTGGTGCGGGACGGCTTTAGCCAAGGGCTCAGGGAACGCCCGGCCCCCATCGCCATCAGGCAGGTGAGCGCGTCTGACTAAAAAAACTTGAAAGATAGTTGCGACAGGCCGGCCTGCACAAAACGGTTGAAGCCGGGTGGAACTCGCGTTCGCATCCGGCTTCATTACTCCCCATTGATTGTCACTTGTTTGTTTGCTGTCCCTCCCCCTCTCTTTTTTTCTATCGCTGTAAAAGCCACTCAAAATCTTGAGTGGCAGTCAGATGATTTGCATGCTGCCCGGAGTCAGTACGCCGAAGAAGAAGTAGGAGGTCGAGTGGCTCAACAAATGCGGGGTAGTTGCTCGCCGAGCTGCAGGTCAACAACGCGCGTGCCGCCGATGCCGGTCTTGGCGACCACCAAGCCGGGATGCTGATCGGTAACTTGGCCGACAACGGTTGCCTCCCGGCCTAACGGGTGCTGGCGCATGCGTTCCAATAAGCTTTCGGCGCACGACGGCGGAACGATGGCAACCAGCTTGCCCTCATTGGCGACGTAGAGTAGATCGAGTCCCAGCATCTCGCACGCAGCACGAACCGGCGCGGGCACGGGCAGCAGCCTTTCCACGATGGCAATCCCGACGCGCGCCGCCTTGGCGATTTCGTTCAGTGACGAAGCCAGGCCGCCGCGCGTCGGGTCGCGTAAGACGTGAATCTCCGACGTAACGGTCAGCATGGCGGCGACCAGGCCGTTGAGCGGAGCCGAGTCCGATTCGATCACCGCTTCAAATTCCAGACCTTCGCGCACGCTCATAATCGCCACGCCATGCAGCCCAATCTCGCCGCTCACGATGACCACGTCACCTGGTTGGGCGCGCTCCGGCGCGATGTGCACGCCCGGCGGAATGATGCCGATGCCGCTGGTGTTGATGTAAACACCGTCAGCCTGTCCTTTGTTGACTACCTTGGTGTCGCCCGTTACCAACCGAACTTCGGCGCGGCGCGCGGCCTCACCCATCGTTTGCGCGATCACGCCCAAAGCCGCCAGTAGCAAGCCTTCTTCGAGGATGAACCCGGCGCTTAGGAAGAGAGGCTGCGCGCCGCTCATCGCAATGTCGTTGACCGTCCCGTTGACAGCTAGGTCGCCGATGTTCCCGCCGGGAAAGAAGAGCGGCTTGACGACGAACGAGTCGGTCGAAAAGGCCAGCCGCACGCCGCCTGACAACGCATCGCCTAGCTCAAGTTGGGCAGAATCTCCGAGGCAGTTGAGCGTGTCATTAGCAAACGCAGGCAGGAATAGATTCTCGATCAGCTCTGCTGAGAGCTTGCCCCCGCCGCCGTGCCCCATCACGATGTTCGGATAGTCGCGCAATGGCAACGGACAGTTCCAGCCGCTCAGGTCAATCGGTTTGGTCATAGGTGTGAAAGCTAGACAGGGACGGCCAGCCGCGCGTCACCGATTTGGACGAACCGCCCGTAATTGTAGTACGCCGCGCATGCCCCCTCGCTCGACACCATCGTCGCGCCGAGCGGTGTGCGGGGCGTGCATTGCGTGCCGAACGCCGCGCACTCGTGCGGCTTGATGATCCCCTGTAAGACTTCACCGCTGCGACAGTGCGGCGACTCGAGCGTGCGAATGTCAGTCACGGCGAATTTATGCTCCGCGTCAAAAGCGCGGTACTGCTTGTTCAACCGCCACCCGCTCTGCGGAATCACGCCGATACCGCGCCAGGGCCGGTCTGTCACCTCGAAGACTGACGCGATCATGGCCTGCGCCGCCCGGTTGCCCGCGTAGTTGACCACGCGCTGGTAAGCGTTTTCGACCTCCGCCCGCCCGGCTTCGAGTTGCCCGACCGCGCGGCGGATGCCAGCCAGGATGTCTAAGGGCTCGAAACCTGTGACGACGATCGGCACACGGTACTGCTCGGCGAGCGGCTGATACTGCCAGTAGCCCATCACCGCGCAGACGTGGCCAGCAGCTAGGAAGGCCCGCACGCGATTGCAGGCGGCACCAGCACGTGCGAAACCAGCATCGAGAAATTGCCGACGCCTTGCCGCTTGGCTTCGAAGACAGCCATCGCGTTGGCCGGCGCAGTGGTCTCAAACCCGATGCCGAAGAAGACGACCTCCCGGTTCGGGTTCTCCTGCGCGAGTTGCAAAGCGTCGAGTGGCGAATAGACCACACGCACGTCGCCGCCTTGGCTCTTCACGCGAAAAAGGTCTGTCTCGCTGCCGGGCACGCGCAGCATGTCGCCGAACGAGCAGAAGATCACCTCGGCGCGCGCGGCGATGGCCAGCGCTTTGTCAATCGTCTCCAACGGCGTGACGCAGACCGGACAGCCGGGCCCGTGAATCAACTCGACCTCTGCGGGCAACAACTGATCAAGGCCGTGGCGGATGATGGAATGTGTCTGACCGCCGCAGATCTCCATAATTGCCCAAGGCTGCGTCGTGGCGGCGCGGATTTCGCTCAGCAACCGCTCGGCCAATGCGGGATCGCGGAATTCATTGAGGTATTTCATCCCAACCTCCTCCTGCTTCAGCCGATTGCTCGCCCAACTCTTCCGCCAGTGCACCCAGCTCGCGGAAGAATTGCAGCGCCCTCTGCGCCTCCGCTTCGTCAATCTGCGAGATGGCGAAGCCGACGTGGACGAGCGTGTAATCGCCCACGGCGACCTCGGGCACGTAGGCGAGGCAGATCTTTTTCCTGACGCCACCAAAATCCACTTTGCCCATGCGGATGCCGTTAGTCTCGTAGATTTCGACCACTCTGCCGGGAATCGCTAAACACATAGCTAATGACACCTCCCTCGCCGCAAGCGAACGACGCGCGCCGACTGATCATCGTCAGGTAGATGATTGGCCACCACCGCCTGCCCGAGCGCCAGCCCGCCGTCGTTCGGCGGCACCAGCCGGTGGGTGAAGACCTCAAAGCCGGCGGCGCTCAGTTTGTCAACCGCCGCTGCGAGCAAGGTGACGTTTTGAAAAACGCCGCCGCCGAGCGCGACCTGCTTGAGCCCCGTGCGCGCCCGTATTCGCAGGCCCAATTGCAGTATCAATTCCGCTACGGCGCGATGAAACTTCGCGGCAATCACATTGACCGCCACGCCAGTCAACACGTCACTGACAACAGCCTGCAGCAACACCGCAACGCCGATTTGAATGGGATCGTTATCGGAGAGGGTAAATTCGTATTGCCCAGCGACCTCGGTTGCCAGCGCCTCAAATTCAATGGCCGCCTGCGCCTCGTAAGTCACCGTCTGTCGCACGCCCGCGAGTGAGGCCACCGCGTCGAACAGGCGTCCCATACTGCTGGTCGGTACACAGTTGAGATCGGCCTGCAACTGGCGCAGCAGCACCTTACGCTCGACCAGCGAACAAGCGCCGACCGGCGGCAGCGCATCATCCCAAGCGATGCCCGCCGCCCACAAGTGCGCGAGCGACGCGCGGTAAGGCCGCCGGATCGCAGCGTCACCGCCCGGCAGTGGCACGTAGCGCAGGTGCGCCGCGCGCCGGAATTGCCTGTAATCAGCCAGCAACACCTCACCGCCCCAGATTGCGCCGTCGTCACCGTAGCCCGTGCCATCGAAGGCGAAACCGATGACCGGCTGGTCGCCGCGCATGCCGTTTTCAGCCATTACGGCGGCGACGTGCGCGTGGTGATGCTGTACCTCGCGGTAGCGCACAGGCCGCGACGAAAGCTCGCTGAGATGCGCCCTCGCCCATTGCGAGGAGAGGTAACGCAGATGCTTGTCGGCGGCGATGACTTCCGGCTCGACACGAAAGACCATTTTGAAATGTTTGACCGCCTGCTCGAACGCGCGCAGGGTCTCCAGATTCTCCATATCGCCGAGATGCTGGCTCAGCAGCGCGTGGTCGCCGTTGACCAAACAGAAGGCGTTCTTCAACTCGCCGCCCACGGCCAGCGTTGGCGGCAGCGCGAACGGCAACTTCACCGGGAACGGCGCGTAGCCGCGCGAACGGCGTAGCGGCAACTCGTGGCCAGCGAAAACGCGTATCACCGAATCGTCGCATTGAAGGTGGATGTCGCGGTCGTGCAGCAAGAAAGCATCGGCCAGCGGGGCAAGTCGCTCCAGAGCCTCGGCGTTGTCCTTCGCGATTGGTTCGTCGGCGCAGTTGCCCGATGTCATGACCAACACGTCACACTGCTCCCACGCAGCGTCGGCGGGGTTGAGCAAGACGTGGTGCAGCGGCGAGTAAGACAGCATCACGCCAAGGTAATTGTTGCCGGGCGCGATGGCGGCAGACAGCCCGCTGCCCGCCTTCTTTCTGAGCAAAACTATCGGGCGCGCTTTGCTCACGAGCAGCGCGCGCTCCTGTTCGTTGATCTCAGCGTAGCGGGCCGCCGTGGCCAGGTCGCGCGCCATCACCGCAAACGGCTTATCAACGCGGCCCTTGCGTTCGCGTAGTCTTTTCACTGCGGCGTCGCTCACAGCATCACACGCCAGGTGAAACCCGCCGATGCCTTTGACGGCCACGATGCAGCCATCAACGAGCGCGTGCTGGGCGCTGCGCATCGCCTCTGCGCCGCAACAAGGGGCTTGCGCTTCGTCCACCCAATGGAACTCGACCTGCGGGCCACACTCTGAACACGCGTTCGGCTGAGCGTGGAAGCGGCGATCACGTGGGTCGTCATATTCGCGCTGGCACTCCGCACACATCGCGAACCCCGCCATCGTCGTCAGCGGGCGGTCGTAAGGGATGTCCCTGGTGATCGTAAAGCGCGGGCCGCAGTTCGTGCAGTTGGTGAAAGGGTAAAGGTAGCGGCGATCCGCCGGATCAAATAATTCGCGCAAGCAATCGTCACAGACCGCCATGTCGGGCGAGATCAACGTGTGCGCCGCCACGCTGGCTGTGCTGGGGACGATGACGAACTGCCGGCTGCCGGTGACGGCCAACTCCGTGACGGCGACCTCTTCGATGTGGGCGAGCGGCGGCGGCGCTGCGGTCAACTCACGTTGGAACCGCGCCAACGCGCCGGGCGCGCCTTCGACTTCGATGAACACGCCGCCAGATTCGTTACCAACCAAGCCGGTCAGCCCGCAACCGGTCGCGCAGGCGTAGACGAACGGGCGGAAACCCACCCCCTGCACCACGCCGCGGACGGTGAGGCGCAGGCGCTTTATCACTGCTGGGGTTGTGTTGGTGGCGGCACGCATTCGGCCTCTATTTCTCTGCGGAAGTTTGTCCGGCGAGCCAGTCGTACCATTGCTCCAACCCCACGCCAGTCGAGGCCGACACGCCGATTGACTCTAGCGCGGGATTGATCCGGCGGGCGTACAACAGGCATTGCGCGACATCGAAGTTCAAGTAGGGCAGCAGGTCAATTTTGGTGAGCAGCATCAAGTCTGCCGAGGCGAAAATGTGCGGATACTTGAGCGGTTTGTCCTCACCTTCGGTGACCGACAGGATGACGATGCGACGCGTCTCGCCAAGATCGAAATCGGCCGGGCAGACCAGATTGCCGACGTTCTCGATAAACAGCAGGCGGCCCACCGCCAGTGGTAATTTCGTCAAAGCCTGGGCGACCATCTGCGCGTCGAGATGACAGCCCTTGCCAGTGTTGATTTGAATCGCAGGCGCGCCCGCGGCGGCGATGCGTTCGGCATCGCGGCTGGTCTGCTGGTCGCCTTCGATGACAGCCATAGCATAGCGGTCTTTCAATTCCTGAATCGTGCGCGCGAGCAGAGTGGTCTTGCCCGCACCGGGGCTGGAGACGAGGTTGAAGGTCGGCACACCGAGTTCGCGCAAGTAGCGCCGGTTCTCCTCCGCCATCTCTTGGTTCCGGCTGAGCAGGTCACGCTCCAGTTGAATAATGCGCCTGCCGCTGTGGTCGTGAGAATGATGATCGTGGTGATGATCGTGAGTGTGATTGTGGGAATGATCGTGGTGGTCGTGATGAGCGTCATGACGAGCCATGACGCTCATGGTGTCGCTGCATCCACAAATCGCGCACATCTATTCTACCTCCAGTTCGCGGATGGCGATCTGGTCGCCTCCGCTGATCGCCAGGTCCCACGCGCCGCAAAAGGGGCACTGGCACAGCGGCGATGAGACGCTAAAATTCTTGTCGCAGCCTGCACACTGGCCTTCAGCCAGAACCTCTGTGATCTCTAGCGCCGCGCCTTCCGCGCTGGTTCCCGCAGCCGCGACTTCGAAGCAGAATTCGAGCGCCGCGATCTCAACGCAACGCAACGCGCCCACCTCCAGCGCGACTCGATGCACGCGCGAGAAATGATCAGCGGCGGCTTGCTCGCGGATGGTTTCCAGCAGGGCGTGGATCATGCTCAATTCGTGCATTCGCGTTCGACCAAAGCAACGGCGGTCTCAAGCGCGGCTCCCAGCGCCGGACTGAGCCGGTTGGTGAAGGGACGAATCTCGCCAACCTCCGCTCCGATCACTACAACCTCCGGCAACACACGCCCGGTGGCCCTCAGCGCTGCCAGCAGATGGTTGACGCCAAGCTGATGCAGACTGTAGGCATCGTCGGGCGCGTCAATCTCGTCCAGCGTCAACCGACGCACACAGCCCGGCGCGCCGCCAATATTGAGCGCGTCAACGATCACCACCTTGTGGCAGCCTTCAAAGTAAGCGAGCGCCGCAAGCCCCGCCGTGCCCGCTTCAAACACTTTCACGTGAGCGGGCCAAGCGCGCCGGTCGCACAAGCGTTCAAACACCCGAATGCCGAAGCCGTCGTCGCCTTGCCAAAGATTGCCGAAGCAGACCACGTGAATCATCACACGAGAAAAGTCTTCTTCCGCCCGCTCTTCACGAAATGAACCCTGCAGACAAGGCAGGCATCGTGGGAGCGGACGACGTGACACAACTCAATCGGATTATCGAGGTCTTTGATCTCCAGGCCGATAAAGCTCTCTTCCCAGTGCCCACGGCGGCCTGCGGAATCGCGCGGCGAGCCGTTCCAACTGGTCGGCGTGATCACCTGGTAATTGGCAATCTTGCCCTGTTTGATCTTCACCCAATGTCCCAGGCTCCCGCGCGCGGCGTTGATCAGACCGCAACCTTCGCCCTCCACTTCAGGCGCGGATTGGATGAAAGTCGGTTCGTCGAAATGCTGCTGCAACTCGATCACGGTGCGGCGCATTTGTTGGAGCAGAGAGACGGGCCGGTGGAGGCGCGTGAATTGCCGCAGCCAGGTGTTCGCGCCCTCCGCTTCGAAGAAGGAAGTAAGCAGTGCATCTCCGGCAATCACCAGGTCTGAGAGCGGGCCGAGTTGCACGACCTGATTCTGGTAGCGCGGCACCTTGGCGTAAGTGTAGCGGTCGCTCTCAGGTTGATAATCGGGTTGCGTCTCGCCCTCCAACGCGAAAAAAGCGGCCCAAAAGCATCATTTCAATTAAATTTTTCCCGGCGCGCGCGTCATCCCCCTGGCTCTGCGCTCCCTCGGCGTCCTCTGCGCCTCTGCGGTGAAGGAGGCTCAAGCAACTCATAGCATTACTTTTGTGCACTTCCCATTTTCTAAATCAAGTTGCGTAGCAATGACCTCTTCCTTATTGGCCAACACGCGGAGAATACGATGGCTGGCCGTGATGGTGCATTTCATCTTTGACCTGACAGATTGGCCCATTCGCCCGATTGAATGAAGCTCGCCCAGTAGTAGGGATGGCTGCGGTCTTTCTGCGGTGCGCCTTTGGTCGTGCTGCTTGACCGACCTCTGCGCTTGCCGCAGCGCCGCAGTGCGCCCTTCACCCGCCAGCAGCCGTTGGTAATACCCGATCATCAGATCGCGTGTTCCTGCATCCGACACCGGCCACAGACTCATCACTTGCGTCTCCGACCCGGCTAGCACCAGCGCGCGGCGCAAACCGTAGACGCCTTCGCCGGTCTTTATCTCGCCGACGCCCGTGTCACAGGCCGAGAGCACGACCAGCTTTGTTCCCCATAAATTCAGACCGGCGGCTTCCTGCGCTGTCAAAATGCCGTCGTCTTCATCGCCCTTCTTTTGTAGGTTGGCGCCTGCCAGCGCCAAGCCTGACCGCAGCAACGGGTTTTCAATCCGCCCGGCTGCCATCTCTCCGCCGCCCTTATGGCGCAGTAACCGTTCTTCGCCAGTGGATGGTTGTTGATTGTCCAGAAAGAAACCGTGCGTGGCGATGTGCAGAATGTGCGGGCTGTTGGCCTGTTTAAGTGCGGCTTCAGTTGCCTGCGCCTGCGTCAGCACCTGCGCATCCGCCATCAGCGCTTTCAGCGCTTTGGCTTCGCCGGCTGTGCCTTTGAGCGGCGGGAAATAGTAGTTGGTCAGCGGCGCTCCGCTGGCGGCTTTCGCGCCAGGGCGATACTTCAGAATACGCTCTCCTGTCTCGCCCGTTTTCGCCACTTCACCAAAGTCTGGATTGGCTACGACCAGCGCCATTTGCTTGCCCGGCTGTTTGATCTCAAGTCGTAGAAGATCGCGCCCACTGGTCAGGTAGCTAAAGGTGTAGCGTTGAATCAGGTAGCGCCCGCTTTCGTCCGCCAATGCAGCGAACGGCACCAAGTTGAGCGCACCGTCGGGCGCAATGAAGATACGCCGCGTTGAGCCTAGCAGTGCCCGCACCGGGCGCATCACCTTTTCGTCCACCGCGCGGGCGAGTTGTTTCACATTGCGCCGCCATCTGTCGCGCAGCGCGGCGCGCAGTTTCGTCACCGTCGCGTCAATCGCTTGCTGTTCGCCCAACTCCACCCAACTTGCGGCGCCCTCCCGGTGCAACACGTAAGCCACATAGTTTGGCGGGCCGTAGCGATCGTTGACTTTGGCCTGCGCATCGAAGGGGTGATAGACGAAAAATTCCACCAACGCTGCGTCCGCCGGAAGCGCGGCCTTTACGTGGGCGAGTGTGACCGGCTGCGATTGGGCGCGAAATTCTGCGCTGCGGCGGCTGACCTCGGCTTCGAACTGTTCCTTGCGCACTTCCAGTTCTTTGATTCTTTGCCGTCGCTCCGGCGTAACTCGCTGCGCACTGTTGAGCGCGAACTGGGCAAGTTGATTGTTGGTCTCTTTCAAATCGTCTAGCAGCGCTTGATCCTGTGGCGTGGCACGGCGACGCAAGGCGGCGAGGCTGTCGGCTGTCGCGTCCAGCACGCGCCCTTTGGAGCGCAGAATCGCGCTGAGCGCCAAATCACGCGCCAGCGCATCACCGGGCGCGTGGCGCAAATGCAAGGTGACGTAGCGATCGAAGTCTCTGCCGTAGGTCGCCAGATACGCCAGCCGCTGCCTTTCGGAGCCAGCAGCCAGGTTGAGCACCAGATTTCGTTCGATCACTTCTCCGGCGCGCGCGGCATAACTCACCGCCGCGGCGTAGTCGCCTTTGCGGTCTGCGATCGTCATCAGGTTATTGAGCGCATTGGCAATGGCCGGATGCTCCGGCCCAAACGCCTGCTCCCAAATCGCTAAAGCGCGAGCGGCTCGGCTGCCGCGAAATCGCCCTTGTTGAAATAGAGGATGGCCAGGTTATTAAGCGAGTTGGCGATGTCAGGATGCTCCGGCCCTAACGCCTGTTCGCGTATTGCCAGCGCCCGTTTGTGAAGCGGTAGGGCGGCCTCGTAATCGCCTTTTTGCTCGTAAATGGCGGCCAGGTTGTTGAGCGCGATGGCGACGTCCGGATGATTCGCCCCCAGCGCCTTTTCCCAAATCGTCAACGCGCGTTGTAGCAGTTGTTCGGCTTTGGCGAATTCCTTTTTGTAGTTGTAGAGAAAAGCCAGATTATTGAGCGAGATGGCTACGGTGGGATGCTCCGGCCCTAAAGCTTTCTCCCGAATCGCCAGGGCGCGTTGATAGAGCGGCTCGGCCTGCACGTAATCGCCTTTGTCGTTGTAGGTCGCGGCCAGATTGTTGAGCGCACGCGCCGTGTCAGGATGTTCCGGCCCCAAGGCACGCTCCCAAATTTCCAGCGCGCGGCGTTGCAGAGCCTCAGCCTTGACGTAATCGCCGCGATCCTGAAAAACGCCGGCCAGAGTATTCAACGAGAGCGCGACATCAGGATGATTTAAGCCCAAGGCTTGCTCGCGCATCGCCAGCGCGCGTTGATAGAGTGCTTCGGCTTTGGCGTAATCTCCCTGCTGAGTGTAGATGGACGCCAGATTATTGAGGGTGAGCGCGACATTGAGATGCTCCGGCCCCAGCAATTTTTCCAGCATCGCCAGCACGCGCAGTTGCAGCGCTTCGGCTTTAGCGTAATCGCCCCGCTGAGTGTAGATAGACGCCAAATTGTTGAGGATGAGCGCGACATTGGGATGCTCCGGCCCTACTGCCTTTTCCACAACTGCCAGCGCCCGCTGGTAGAGCGCCTCCGACCGGTCGTAATCCCCCTTGTAATAGTAAACGTCCGCCAAACCGCTGAGCGTAGTGGCGACGGTGGGATGCTCCGCCCCCAACATCTTTTCCCGAATCGCCAAAGCGCGTTGGTAAAACGCTTCGGCTTTGGCGTAATCGCCCTTGTTTTTGTACAAGTCGGCGAGTTTTTTGAGCGCCGTCGCAACATCGGGATGTTCCGCACCTAACGCTTTTTCCCGCACCGCCAGCGCCTGTTCCGCCGGTGACAAAGCTTGTTCAAACTTGCCCGCATCGCTCAACTTTTCGGCCTCCGCGTCCAACTGATCCGCTTGCCGCAAATCCTGCTCGCGCGCGATTAAGACGTGATCCTGCTCGGTCGCGCCGCGCAGTTCGCTCAACTTCACTTCGTAACGCCCCGCCGCCGCGTCTTTCTCCAACGAGCGGATTTCAACGCGATGAACCCCCGTCACCTCCGCAATCCAGGCGAGCGGCTCCGGGCCATCCGTGCCGTTGGGGCTGTCCACTTCCAGCAGTTGCTTGCCATCCGGCGCGAACAGCACCACCACCACGTCAATGCCGCGCTGTTCAGCGACAATGCGCAGAAACTGTTCAGCGGCGAGCGTGATTTGATATTGATGCTTGCCACCTCCCGCCAACTCTCGTTCGACGGGTTTCCCTAACTCAAGTAGGCGGACTTCAACACCAGTCTGCGCCCATACAGGCTGCGCCAGCATAACTAAAACTGTAGAGAGGAAAACAAAGCAGCAGCGGGCAGGTAGGCAAACTGGCCGGGTAGAAAGCGCGCCGAAAAGGGGGCGGATGCGCATAGTCACCTCCATTGTTAGTGCCGAAAGCCGTCGCGGAGAGCCATTCAGTCGTAACGACCAGGTTTGGTAATACGGCAATCGCAACGGCCCGTCAACTGACATGGCGCAATGGCTATCGCTTGCCAGCAGGTTCGCCAACAGTAATTGAGCCGAGCGCCGGATCAATGGCAGGACAAGCGCAGCACGAAAGGGTGAGGAACACACTGTAGGCCCACTGATTTGGTCAAGCGGGGCAACCACAACTACAGTGGCTTGGCATCGGGAGGTGAGGGCTTACAGGTTATTTCTGCTTCGGCACCGCCTTCACAAAACTCGTCTGCCAATCGTTGAGCAAGCGCCGCACCGCTTCGGCTTCTTGCTTCTGTTCGTGCGCATCGAGTGCGTTAATGTACTTGCCAAGCAGTTCTTTGATGTTTTGCTCGTCTTCTTTGCCGACGGCTTCGATAATCACTTCAGCGCCCTGCAAGATCAGCGTGCTGCTTTGTGTTGAGCTGTCGAAGTCGGCGGATGCAGCTTCAGAATACGAAAGGCCTCGCGGAAATTGATCAATTCTTCCCGGTTCAGACGTAGCGCTTTGATGGTGGCTCGCCCGATAGTCGTCAGCCCAATCATCAACGTGGTGTCTTCATTCCAGATAAAGTGATCCTCCCAGCGCTGGCGGCGCGGATTGAACAACCGCGCGCGCTTACCCGTTAGCGGATCGGGAGCTTCTAGTTTGTCGTGTTTGTAGTAGTTGCAACCAGCGCAAGCCCAGGCCAGATTGCGGATGACAGTTTTGCCGCCTTTGGCAAATGGGATGATGTGTTCGACATTGAAGGGCTGGGGCACATACTGTCTGAGACAACGGCAGTATTCGCAAACACCCTCGGCTCGCGCTTCAACTGCGCGCCGCTGTGCGGCTGTCGGTCGGCGGCGCAGCTTAACGCGTGCGCCTTTATGAGGCCCTTGATGAACCTTGGACAAGCTCATCAAGCTCCAATTGCCTCAGCATTTCTTCAGGTGGGACTTTGCGCAGCCGCGCTAGTTCGATCACCGCTTGCAGCCGGTCTATCCCCAGCCGCTCTATCGCTTGGATCAATTCTTCCAATTCGGCGTCATCGCGCTTCGTCAGCGCTCCGGCTAGCCGTTTTTCGGTCAGTTCGTCGTACCGTTGCTGCTGCGCTTCAGACAAAGTACGGTTGATCCTGAGAAACAACTCTGTCTCTTGCTTCGACAGACGTAGTATCTCGCCCGTCGGAGCCGAGACGTTGTGTAAGGCTTGGCGCAGCGCCGCTTGCAGCTTTTTCTGAGTGGCTTTCGGCGCGGCGTTGTAGGCCTGCGCCAACTTGGCATCAACTGTGATCGTGGTGTTCCCGTTTGCCATAATTGCTTCTCCTGACTAACCGACTTTTCGGCCACAGTCTAATCGCTCGAACCATACCATGCCAGCACTTACTTCTGCTTCGGCACCGCCTTCACAAAACTCGTCTGCCAATCGTTGAGCAAGCGCCGCACCGCTTCGGCCTCCTGCTTCTGCTCGTGCGCATCGAGCGCGTTAATGTACTTGCCAAGCAATTCCTTGACGTTTTGCTCGTCCTCTTTGCCGACGGCTTCGATGACGACTTCCGCGCCCTTCGCCAAGCGGCGGCGCAAGGCGGCTTCATCCAAATCCATCACCTCATCGAGCTTCAAGTACACGATGCCGCCCGTCATCCCCGAACAGAGCCATGGCCCCGGATCGCCCAGCACCAGACCGCGCCCGCTGGTCATATACTCGAAGGCAAAGCCTTTGATATTGGCGCGCGAGGCGATGCAACCGAGATCATCCTGCAACGGCTGGCGCAGCTTGCCCGCGATGATCAAATCCGCGCCCGACAGACGAATGCCCGCGCGCGAATCGGCGTCGCCTTGCACGATCAGCGTGCCGCCCTGCGCGCCGTAGCCGAAGCATTTGCCCACCGAACCGTCAGTGCGATGGCCGTCGTGGTTCATGCCTTTCAAGATGGCAATCGTGCCGCCGCATGAGCTTTTGGCCGCGCTGTCCTGCACGCCGCCTTCGACGGTGATGTCTACGCCGTCAATGTTGTAGGCGCCGAGGCCGTTGCCCGAAATCGAACCTTCGGTGAAATGCAACAGCGCGCGTTTGAAGTGCGCGGGCATCTTGTGCTGCGCCTGTGCGCGCGCCAGCTTGCCCGACAAGTGTGTGCCGAGCGAACGATCTACCGACGTGACTTTGTCGTCCTCGAAGATCGCTACAGCCTTGCCCTTCTCGATCAAGCCGTAGATTTCATCTGAGACGATTTTGGTCAGCGAGGTGCGCGGACGGTAAGCGCGCCCGATGTGATCTTCGCGCAACTCCTCCGGCTCGTAAGCATCCTGCACATCCACTCCGGCGAGCAGGTAACTCAGATCAATGCGATCCAGCTCACGCGTCTGCTTCATCAACTCAGAGCGTCCGACCAAATCCTGCGTGCGCGTGAAACCCAGCCGCATCGTCACCATACCGACCTCGTTGATGACATGCGAGAAGAAATTGACCAGCGCGTCCACTGACCTTTCATAATCGCGTGGCGTGTACTTCTTCGCGCCGCCCGCTTTAGCGTCATCTTCGGTCTTGAAGTGCGCCGTGATGCCTACGTGACACGTGCCGGTGTTGCATTCGCGGCAACTGGTGCAACCAACTGAGGCCATCGCCATCGTGCCGAAGCCGACGCGATTGGCGCCGAGCAGCATCAGCTTGACCACGTCTGTGCCCGACTTAATACCGCCGTCCGCCCAAACTTCCACGCGGTCGCGCAAGCCAGCCTTGAGCAATGCGCGATGCGCTTCTTTCACGCCAAGCTCAACCGGCATGCCGACGTGTCTGAGCGCGTGTTTGCGCGCCGCGCCCGTACCGCCGTCGTAGCCGCTGATAGCGATAATATCGGCGTGTGCTTTGGCAACGCCGGTCGCAATCGGCCCGATGAAAGGCACTGCCGGGATCTTGACCGAAATCTTCGCGTGCGGATTCGCGGTCTTCAGTTCCGCAATCACTTGCGCGAGGTCTTCGATCGAGTAGATGTCGTGATTGTTCGAGGGCGAGAGCAGATCAATGCCGCGCGGCGTGTGGCGCGTTTGCGCGATCAACTCGGTTACTTTGAAGCCCGGCAGGTGGCCGCCTTCGCCTGGCTTCGCGCCCTGGCCGATCTTGATTTCGAGAAAGTCGGCGCAGTTGAGCAGGTGAATGTTGACGCCAAAACGGCCTGAAGCGACTTGCTGTCCGCGATACTCTTTGTACTTGCCCATCATATCGGGGATTTCGCCGCCTTCACCGTTCATCGCCACGATCTTCAACTTCTTCGCGGCTTCGGCGTAGGCGCGGAAGGTCGTTTCTCCTTGCGAACCAAAGGACATTGCCGCAATAAAGATGGGCGCGTGGTGATTGCCGATCTTGGTGTCAGCGTAATTGCGCGTCACGATGGCGCGCTCATTCAAATCGAGCAGATGGCGCAGCGAAACCGGATTCTCACGCTCGATCTCTTGCAGCTTGGCGATGAAGTTTTCGTAGCGCTCTTCTTTGCGTGCCACTTTGCCTGCTGCGCCCCAAACGTAAGGCTGGCGACGATATTCGCGCGCCAGTCCCGAGGTGCCGGTGAGTTGTTTCGACGTGGCGGCTTTCTCGGCTTGCTTGCGACGCGCGGCCAGGCGTTCGCGCGTTTCGCCATCAAGCTTTTCAATCGTCAGCCCGGCCTGGTCGGAGCCGCAGTAGTTCTTGATGCCGAAGATATTGGCCATCTCATTTGACAGGCCAACCGAGGCGAAGAGGCGGCCATAACCGTCCAACTCGTGCACGCCCATCGTGGACATCACTTTCTCGATACCTGTGTGCTGCATGGCAAACAGGCCGCGCAAGAGCTTCTTGCCTGACTCTTCGTCTACCGCATCGCGCAAAGCGACTTCGTACATCGCGTAGGGATTGACGGCATCCGCGCCGCAACCAAGCGCAAAGCAGAGATCGTGCAGGTTCCGAAGCTGTCCTGACTTCAACACAATGCTGCATTGGCGGCGCAGGCTTTCGCAGTTTTGTTTCTCTGTCTCGTTGCCTAAGCCGCTCAACACATCTGACGTGATCGCGCAGCCAGAGACCGAAATTTCGATCTGACTATTCAACGCTTGATCCACGGCGGCCAGCGCCAGATGCGCGTCAATGAATAGCTTGTGGTCGTTGAAGGCTTCTGAATCATCAAGGATGAGCATTGTCACGCCCGACGTGACGGCCGCGCGCGCCTGTTCTTTGATGCGCGCCAACGCCTGCCCCAACGTCTCGCTTTCATCGTAGCTGATGTCAATCGTGCGTGCGACCAAGCCCGAAGGAATCGAATCTAGCGTGCCCACGCCAGCGCTCTTCATCCGTCGCAACGTGCCTTCCGGTGAAAACGGATTGACCTCGACGCTCTCGCTGAACTCGCGCGCCAGATCATCCATCAAACAGGTGCCGAACTCCTGCGCCACCGCGCGATGCACCGCCGCCGTCATTTGCCGGTCGGCCACCGCGCCGCCCAACAGCAGCGGCGATTTCAGTTCAAGCTGCTGCGTCAATGTCCCGCCTGGAACAAGCGACGGGCGGCTTCCTAAAAAGACTCGTACCGAGAAATGATCGCCCTCGCGCACGCGGTCAATCGCCGGATTGGTGACGACGGCCACGCGCTCTTGAAAATAATCGGCCAGGTTGCGACGGACTTTTGAGAAGGCGGCAAGCGGGCCATCGTAACCAAGACCGCTCAACGGGTCTTTGCCCGTCGCCATCGTCATCAGGTTGTCCACTTCTTCCTTCGTCCAGCCCATCGCGGCTAACGCGTCAGTCGAGGCTAACGCGCGCTCAATCTTCAAAATGCGCGCCTGCTTCTCGTCTTCATAAGCCAGCGCATCTTCGGGCGATTCGTTTTCGAGCGGTTGAGCCTCGGTCGGCTCTTCCGGCTTGGCGGTGAAAGCGAACAAACTCGCGTTCATGGTGACTTCGTTCAAACGGCGGAAGTCGTAGCGTTGCACGGCGAGGTCGTAAATGCGTTGTTGCAGTTCCTGATGCTCGAAGACCTCCACGCCACTGCCACGCCGCAGCAGCAAACCCATCTTTTCACCCGGTGCCATCGGACGCGGGTCGTCAGCCATCTCTGTCAGCGGCACGACGCCTTTTTCCGAAGAGGCGAAATATTCTTTCTCGGTCGTGCCGAACCAGAGGGGACGCAGACCCAAGGCATCGCAACTGAAAACAATCTCGTCGCCTTCGCGCGCAATGATCGCCGCTGGCCCCTGCGCCAGCGAGCCGAATGCGCGGCGGAAATAACGCTGAAACATCTTCATCGGCGAGTCGAACTTCTCGCTCTCGCTCCACACTGGCGGGAAGAGGATTTCGACTGTCTCCATCAGCGAAAGGCCGTAATTGAACATCATGCCCTCGACCACGCGATCCAGAATCTGCGAATCGCTCGCGCTGCCGGGCAGTTGAAAGCCGAGCGCGATGGCTTCGCGCGTCAGCCGGTCAATCGAATTGATCTCGCCGTTGTGGCCCAGGGTCGAAAACATCTGCGCCTTCTCCGCCGCCGAGTTGGTGTTGGTCGAATAGCGCCCGTGTCCCAAGGTGATCGCTGATTTGAATTCGGGGCGTGAGAGTTCCGGGAAGTAGCGGCGCAAGCCTTCGGCGTCGCCGCGCACTTTGTAAACCACGCTAGTCTTGCTGAAGCTAGCGACGTGTAGCGGCAGCTCACGTTCAAGCTGTAAATGAACGGGGAACGAATCGCGATTCTCGATGCGGCGCGCGCCACGTGGAATCGCGGCGATCTGCCAAAAGATCGGCTCGTTGGCGCGGCCCAGCGGCCCTAAGGCTTCGCGCTTAATCTGCGCGTCATGGGCGAGGATGACTTCCAGGCCGCCCTGCTCAAAGATTTCGAGCGCGCGCCGCTTGATGTCTGCATGATTGGCGCGCTCAGCCGTCGGCAACATCAGGTGCGCGACAGTGAAGTACGAATGATCAACCGTGTCGCCGATCAAGCCCTTCGCTTCCAACCACTGCCGCCAGATTTCGCGCGGGATGTCAGTCTGAATGCCCGCGCCATCGCCTTCCCCGGCGATCTCGCCCGTGCGGTGGCCCATCTTGGTCAAGGCTTCGAGCGTGCGCTTGACGTTGCCGTGCGAGGGCCGGCCATCGCGTTTGACATTGGCGACGATAGCGCACGCGTCGCGTTCCAGTTCGACTCCGAGCAATTCCAGTAGTGTCATAGCTGTACTCAATAGTTAATGGTCAATCGTCTGCAAAAAATCAAAAACCCCAGCGGCTTGTTCGGCTTCGCTGGGGTTCTGCGTATCTTTTGAGTTTCCGTTTCACTCAACCTATACCGCCAGCGTGATGCCTGCGTTTTGCTACAAGAAGAATTACGGCTACCGGTAGCGCGGCTGCCACTGGCGGGAGCGACTTTGCCGCTGTGGTAGAAATGCTGGTAGCCGACAAAACTGCAATTTGTCTATTCCGGTAGCTCATCTGCCTCAACGTCGTCCTGAATAATACGTGGGAGAATTTGTCTGCTAAATCTTGATAAATGTGCAACTCGATAAGCGCGCGTAAGATACGCTGTAGCGGGGTGTTTTGTCTAGTTGGTTTTACCAGTTCGAGCTTAAATCTGATTTATAGCTCAATAAGCAAAGTGCTAAAGTGACGACGATGCAAAGCTCTGAAGAGCTACAAGCTGAGAATCAACGGCTGCGCAGTGAAGGCGACCTATTGCGCCGTCGCCTCAGCGAAGTTGAAACGAGCTTCTTGCGCACAGTCAACGACGCTCAGGCCGAAATCCTCTTGATGAACGAAGCCCTTGCGCAGGCCAACGCGCAGTTGCAGGAACTCGACCGGATGAAGGATGCGTTCCTTTCGATGATCACTCACGAGCTGCGCACACCGCTGACTGTCATCAGTGGGATCACCGAGATGTTAGACGAAGGGATTTACGGCGAACTCACGGGCGAACAAACCAAACAAATCGCGCAAATCAGCGGGCAGGCCGCGCGCTTGCGCCAGTTGGTCAACGACTTGCTTGACCTGTCGAAGATCGAAGCAGGCATGTTGAAGCTGCACCACGCTTGGCTCGTTCCGTCTGTATTGGTCGAAGCAATAGTCGAACAGTTACGACCGCTGGCTGAAAAGAGTGAGGTTAGGCTTTCACACAGCGTCAATCCCAACCTGCCCGAAGTGCATTGTGACGGCCAGCGCATCGAACAAGCGCTTACCAACTTAATTGCTAACGCACTGAAATTCACTCCGCCCGGCGGTGCTGTTACCGTCAGCGCGCGACTCGAACACAACACACTCAGCTTTTGCGTCGCCGACACTGGCTGCGGCATTGCCCTGGAAGCGCAGCCATTCATCTTCAACAAGTTTTTCCAAGTGCATTCGCACACCGACGCGCAAGCCAAAGGCACGGGGCTGGGGTTAGCGATTGTCAAACACTTGGTCGAATTGCACGGCGGGCAGGTGAGTGTCGAGAGCGCGCCCGGTCAGGGCAGCCAGTTCTGCTTCACGCTGCCGCTTTGAAAACAGAAAACAACGCCGGTTTTTATTTCTTTAACGCCTAGCTATAATCGCCCCGCGCTGACCGTTCGCGGCCAGTCGTCAATCTTGCTATAAGAGGTCACAATGGAGATCACCGTTAGAAACAACGGCCAAGTTACAATCATTGATCTGAACGGCAATTTAACCATCGGACGTAGCGAAGAGTCGTTGCGCGAAACTGTCAAACGGCTGATTGCCGAAGGACACCACAAGATCCTGCTCAACTTGGCCGAAGTGCCGACGATTGACAGCTCCGGCATAGGAGCAATCATCAAATCGTTCACCAGCTTGCAAGAGAACGACGGCAAGTTGAAAGTGCTGCGCCCTTCACGCATGGCGCGGCAACTGCTGACCATCACCGGACTGATGTCTGTGCTCGAATCGTTCGAGGATGAAAGCCAGGCAATCACTTCCTTTTGATTTCGAATCTTAAATTTGAGATTTGAGATTTCCGTTGCTGATGCAAAAAACAGCGCAACTCAAAGTCATCAACCGCTTCGGCGTCGAGAAGCTCTTCCCGCTCGACAAACCCCTTTTTACCATCGGGCGCAAGGCGGAGAACGATCTGCAACTGCTCTCTGACACCGTCTCGCGCCAGCACGCCGAGATTGTCTATGAAAACGACACCTACTATCTGGTAGACATCGGCAGCAAGCGCGGCAGCTTCGTCAACGATCAGCGCGTCGAACGTATCGCGCTGCAACATCAAGACCGCATCCGCATTGGCGGCGACGAAGATCAATACCTCATCTTTTTGGATCAGACCGTCGAACAGGCCTCGATCATCTTCGATACCGGCACGCACCAGATGCGCCTGCCTTCTTACGACCGCGCGCCCGATGCGTCGGCGAACGAAGAGTTGCAAAAACTGTCGCGCTACCTGGAAGTCAATCAGGCGTTCAAATTCTCGATGACGCCGGATGATGTGTTGTGCCTGATCGTGGACGCGGCGATTGAAATGGCGCAGGCCGAGCGCGGCTTCCTGATGCTGCTCAATGATGCGGGCGATCTGGAATTCAAGGTCGCGCGCGATAAGAATCGCAATTGGCTGCTCGGCAACGATTTCGCTATGAGCCGTTCGGTCGTCGAAGAGACCTTCAAACAGAACCGCAGCATCATCATCAACGAGAGCAACCAGCCCGAAATAGTTGATCGCCAGAGCGTGCGCGACCTGGAACTGCGCACCATCGCCTGCATCCCGCTGCGCCGCTTCCAAATGAACGAGCAGATGGATGCCACCACGATTCTCAAACGCGACGTGATCGGCGTGCTCTACGTTGACAGCCACTTCATCCGCAGCGCGCTCACGCCGACTTCGCTGCGCCTGCTCGAATCGCTCGCCTTCGAGGCCACCAAGACGCTTGAAAGCGTGCGCCTGATGCACGAAGAGACCGACAAAAAACAACTCGAAGAGGAACTCAAACTGGCCGGTCAGGTGCAATCTGCGCTCGCACCGACTGCGTTCAAACAGCTAGAGCATTTTGAAGTTGCGGCCGCCATGCTGCCTTCGCGCGAAGTCGGCGGTGATTTCTACGAACTGATTCAGCTCAAAGACAAACGCTGCGTCTTCGCGCTCGGCAACGTCTCGGGCAAAGGCATCGCAGCAGCCATCCTGGCCGGGGTGGCGCAAGGCGCTCTGCAAGCGCAATTCATCGCCAATTTGCCGCTGACCGATGTCATCACCAATTTGAACAAAGCCCTCGTCCTGCGCTCCGAATCCAATCGTTTCATCACGCTCTTTTGCGCGGTGCTTGATGTAGAGGGCCATCTGACCTACATCAACGCTGGGCACAATCTGCCGATCTTGGCGCGTACTGATGGCACGCTTGAGATGCTTTCGACCAAATCGGTTGTGCTCGGCGCCTTCGACTTCGTCAAATACGAGGCGCGCCAGACGCGGCTACGAACCGGCAACGTCTTGGTGATTTATAGCGACGGCGTGACTGAAGCAGTAAATGCAGCCAACGAAATGTTCAGTGATGAACGCCTGGAAAAGCTGGTGCAGGCGAACGTACAGTCGAGCGCTGAGGAAATCAAAAACAAAGTGGTGAGCGCGGTGATGGCGTTTACGCGCGGCTTGCCGCAAGGTGATGACATCACGTTGATTGTTTTGAAAGTGAAATAGCCACTCGCGTAATCAATAAGAGACATCGCAATCATAAAGAATCCAGCCACCTAGTTTCATAATCACTCAGGTCAACCGCAACCCGGCTGTATGCTCACAGATCAGGCGTACTATTTCCTGACGCCTGCCTAAATCTCTTCAATCTCAAGCTACGGAATACACAGGTTTCTTTTTAGTTCTCGCCCAATAATTCTCCTTATTTTATTGACGACAATCAGGCTGCTAATGGCCATAACCGCCCAAAATGCCCATTAGGCTGCTGGCATTGGAATTGCCGTGTCTAATCAAGCTTAGCTCATCGCGCAGATAGCTAAGGAAGTTTGGTGAAACTCAGGACAAGGCAGGAAAGGAAGAAGCTATGCAACTCGATAATCTGATAGAGCGGCTTGCCGCATTTGAACCGACAGAATTCCCCTTTATCAGTTTGTATCTCAATACCCAGCCCGATGAAACCGGGCGTGATAATTACGACCCGTTCGTTCGTAAACAGTTTGAGGAGTTGACCAAAACTTTTATGACGCGCTCAGCCACGCTCGACAGTTTCGAGCGTGATGCCATGCGCATCCGCACTTATCTGGATAATGAGTTAGATAAAGCGGCCAATGGTGTAGCTATCTTCGCTTGTGCTGGCGCGGATTTTTTTGAAGCAATACAACTCGAAGCGCCCGTCAAACGCCATCGCATCTCGGTGGCCGATCAGCCTGACATCTACCCGCTGGCGCGTTTGATAGATCAATACCCGGCCTATGCCGCGTTGCTGGCCGACACAAACTCCGCGCGCATCTTGGTCTTCAGCTTGGGCCGCCAGGTAGACCAAAAGGAGATCACCAACAAAAAAACCAATCGCTCGCAAGTCGGCGGCTGGTCGCAGGCGCGGTATCAACGACACACCGACAACATCCATCAGCAGCACGCCAAAGAGGTCGTGGAAGCGTTGGAGCGCGTCGTGCGTGAAGAAAATATCGAACACGTGCTGCTGGCGGGCGATGAGGTAGTGATTCCCATCCTGCGCGAACAACTGTCACCGCAACTGAAAGAAAAGGTAGTGGACGTGCTGCGTCTGGATATCAAGACGCCCGAACACGAGGTGCTGCGCGCGACGCTAGAACGGATGCGCCAACAAGATGTCGAGGCCGATGCCGAGAAGGTGCAGCGATTGTTCAACGAATACCGGGCAGGCGGACTCGCCGTCGTCGGGGTTGAAAAGACACGTGCTGCGCTGGAGATCGGGCAAGTAGATGAACTGGTAATCAGCGCGCAACGCAACACAGTCAAAGGTGCACCCGCGCAAGACAAGGGCGTACCGCGAACGGTACAAACGCCCGCAGTTGTCGCCACCGCCGTCGCTAGCGGCACGCCCGAAGTAGCCGCTACGGCTGTCGCCATCACTGACGAATTGGTGGTGCATGCCCACCGGACTGCGGCGCGCATCACTTTTATCGAAGACCCAACGCTGCTGGCCGAATTTGGCGGAGTCGGCGCTTTATTACGCTTCAAACTGTAGCAAGGAGAAGGAAGTCATGAACGCAACCAAACAAGGCAAAGAACAGAGTAAAGATCAGGCTACCACGCCCCCGCAGGTCAAACCCAATACGGGCCAGGGAGCGCAACCCAATCCTGCCGCAGTCGGCGCTGGCCCAGGCAATCAAGTCTTGGACAATGACACCAGGGCTGCCGAGCACGATTCCTCGCAGGAAGATCTCAAACCCGGCGCGCAACCGGATGGTGCGACTTCGGGTACGGCAAGCCAGCCGCGCAATCAAGGTATCGAGCAGGCCGACGAAGCGGCAGGCTCGGCAAGTATTGAGTGATGGTCAGCATGACCTTCACTGCGGCGTGAATGATTGAATTTCAAACAAATATCAACTGTCCCACACCAAGGAGATAGAAATATGCCTAAAGATCCGATCAGAAATATAGACCGCTACAAAGTACGCGGTGGTCAAATCAACGCTTTTGAATTCCACCAAAACCAAGGTACCGTCTCTCAACACGAACAAGAAAACTGGCCGGGAGGCCAGGCCGATGAAGCCGATCTGCCGCCAGATCAGGCGAAAGCCGAGCGCATCAGAAGACTGCTAGCCGCGCACGGCGAATCCGTGCCTGAACCGGCTGAGCCAGAGGCGACGGCACAAACCCAGGAGACGCCTGAATCAATCGAAGACGAGACAATGCAGGCCGAAACAGTACTTGAAACATCAGCTACCACGCCGACCGAGGCGGCATCTGATTCAGATCAATCACATCAATCACATCAATCAGACACTTCTGCAGCAGAGATTCCGTCTGAGCCTGATTACGAGACAATCAGTGAAGAGTTCGCCCCCACGCATGGACGTCCGCCCGAAGTGATTGAGGAGATGATCCAGGCACGGCGCGCGACTGATGTAGTGCCGGAGCCGGAAGACGTTGCTGAAGGCCGCACCGGCGAGGCCGCCAGACGCGAGGAAGCAGGCCAGCCTGAAGGAGCGCCCGCCGCACCAGCCCGCCCACGTCCGCGTGCACGTAAAGCTGCCAAAGCGACCGCAGCAGCCAAGCCTAAAGGCGCGAAAGCTGCAGCGGCGAGCACGCGCGCCAAACCAGCCCCGGCGCGTAAGAGTGCGAAGAAAGCCGCCGCGCCAAAAAGCAGCAAACCAAAAGCAGCAGCTAAAAGCACCAAGAAGGCTGCGGCCAAAAAGGGCGGCAAGCAAACTGCGGCATCAAAGGGCGCAAAGAAAGCCACTGCGCAAAAGGGCGGCAAGCAGACCGCTGTGCGCAAGAGCACAAAGAAAGCTCCGGCGCGCAAGACTGCCAGCAGCAATACTAAGGCTCGCGCGACGGCCAAGACCAGTCCGGCGAAGGCTACTAAAAAGCAGGCTAAAAAAGCCGGGCGCAAGCGCCGCTGATTTGTAACGCGCTTTGCTCGTGGATAAGTGCTCAATCAGGCAGAGCGGGATTAAACAAAAAGCCAAAGGGACATGCCTTTTGAAAGGAACGTCCCTTTGGCTTCTGCTCAATTGCGCCTGCGCGCGCTACCGCCGCTTGCCAACCGCCTTCAAGGGCTATCGGATGCGAATCAAGAACACGTCCCACGCCCATTGCCCTACGTGAGCGCCACGTGTGTCTTTTACCTTAGCACGGTATCTGAACTGGTTACCATGCTGATCAACACGTTTTGATTCCTTGTAATCCAGCTCCAAGATGGCGATCCCAAGTGATAATAATGTGTGAAGTTCATTGGTCTCCGAGATGCCATTATGATTAACATCTTGCCATAAGCGGAGCCTGAGAAATACGGCATCCCTAATGTCTATTTGACCATCATGATTTCCTCCATTTGCCAACTTATCAAACTCGGCAAGGGCAAGAAAACCATTTTTAGATACACCCGTAGGAGGCTGTGGCTGCGGTGTGAAGTTACCAAATAACTCCTGGCCGTTATCAATCAAGCCATTATTGTTACGATCTAAAGCAAGCCACGCATCATCTGAGTTTGTGGCGGTCCAAGATAACCTTTCTTTGACACTATTGCTGTCAAGATCAAAATTTACCCCTGTAACAGCATTTGTCAAACTGAACCCGTTACCCTGTATGTCGATTACGATTGGGCTAGGTTGGCATTCCCAGTAATCATCTATGCCGTTACAATTCTTGTCAGTAGCACCAAACCACCACGGGCATGGATCAGCCCCAGGGTAGGCAGCGGAATCAGCCTCATTACAGTCTCCTCCTTGGCAAGTTGAATAACCATCTCCGTCCAGGTCCGGGCTACACTGACTGGTTCCACACGTATTGACCCACATACATTCTCCACCCTCGCACTCTCTGTGTGGAGAGTAAGCTCCTCCGCAACATGAGCCTTGCGGTGAGCATTGGTCAGTTCCGCAGCCACTACCCGCTGTGCATAGGCCATTCACACAAGTTAGGGCGTTAGGACGTACACTAGCATTATTGTCATCACAGTCATTTCCATCGCATTGTGGGCCCGGATATCCATCATGATCAAGATCACAACACGAGGCATCCTCAACTCTTTCATTATAGTAAACCAAGTCATCTTCACATGCAGGGAATGAAGTTTTACAAGTAGTAGACCTCTGCGTTATAGAATATTTACCAACTCCAGCCTCACTGATGTTCCCGCTAGCCGCCATAACGGTTTTACTACCACAAGCTGAATGATCACAGTCTCGCGACTCGTTAGGTTCAAACTTAGCGCACTGTCCCTGAAATGCCGAAGGTTTTGGAGTTTTTGCACTAGAATGTGTCTTAGGAGAAACCGCAAGTAGAATTAACGAAGGTGCGCACACTATTAGCATCGTAGTAACCAACTTCATGGTTCTAAGCCTCCTATACAAAGATGTGGAGTGGGATCCTAGGGCATATTTGAGGATGTAGCTTACTCAACGACTTTAAGCCACTTTGGAAAGCTATTAGGATCTGGATTGCGTCGGAAAATCTCCTCGCCCGAATAAATTGTACCGTCCTCGAAACCTACCTCACTGAGTCGAATGAGTATCTTACTGATGTAATCAATTGGCGGATTCCTAAGTTCTATCATCTTCTTAATTTCACCATACTCTGGGGCAAGTGAGACTTCTAAGGATTCGCCAGGCATAATTTGTAATGGTGTTGCGTTAATTGGCTTTTTAAACACTGGATGTTGCCCTAAAAACAACTGATGTTGCATCATGATCCCTGTGGCCTCTGTTTCCGGAAAATCTATATTTATTTGCACATAGGTGATAGGTTTGGTGTGCTTGTTATGGATTTTGAAATTAGCCTTCTTCAACCACTGGCCATCTTCGATGAATTTCTCTCCAAAGCGAATTACCTTCTCCTTTTCTTCACTCTCCTTGACCTTAATTTCAGTTATCTCAAGGGGATCTTTTTTATCAGGCCTTGCCAACAGGATAATTCTTTCTTGATCTTGGAAAAGCCCGACGATGTTGTATTTGGCCAATGCAACAAGTCCTGTAACGTCGGTGTTAGCAAATGCCCAACCGCTGATGATTAAACAGAGAACCACGACCACAACGTTAGTATGATGGTTATGCCTCATAGATATTCCCTCGAAAAAGTAACTGTCTTGCTTCGTTCGGTAGACCTGACCACAACGATCGTATAATCCCCAAATCACTCACTCAGCAATCACAACACTGTGATTGCTGAGCACGCTACTAAGCATGCTTTCTGTAGGCTTTCATCATTATAGTGTCTCCAAAACGGAAAATCTCGACAGAAAAAATCATCTCTTCCCTCCCAATTCACTAATCAACCGCTGCAACTTCTTAATCAGCCTACTCTTCGCCTGGTAACCCGACTCCACTTGAACGTCTTTCTCATGCACAATCTCTACTATCGTCATTTCCGCTAGCAATGAAGCAAACAACTGTTGCTCTTGTTTTGTCAGCCGCTTCACCACCTTTCCCAACAACTTTACCTTCTCGTTTTCCCAAATCTCATTTTCCTGCAAAGGCTGAGCAGTGAAAAAATCAGGTGGCATATCATATAGGCAGACCTTGCGTCGCTCGCGTCGCAGAAAGTCATTTACGTGATGGTTCGCCACGGTCTGCAACCATGTCTGAAACTCCGCCCGTTGCTTGTAGGAGCGCAAGACGTGGTAATCGTTTTCCATCAACAGCACGACTAGCCGTTGGCTCAACCGCTCCACGTCTTCTAGTGTCGGATGGTGATGGCAACGGCGACAAGCTAAGCGGACAGTACCATTCAGCAACGGCAATGCCTGTGCAAAGAGTTCTTCCGGCATTAAATCTTTTCGCGGTTCGGAATCAGCTTCGGACATATGGCGATGACCTCGGTTAAAGCTGAGCGAAAATCGCTTCAGGCTGTTCTCAAAATCATGTCTTGGGCAAAGGCTATAAGTAGTAACGTGGCGGATAATAATCCCGCTTCGTTCAGCCGGTCAAGCATATCAGGCTATATAAAAGCGAAAGGCACGCCCCAAGTTATTGGAGCGTGCCTTACCAATTGCCGCGATGAGTTGAAGCTCACTCAACTTCGCACGCGCGCCACCGCCGCTTGCCAGCCTTCGTACAACTGCTCGCGCTCGCTCTTCTTCATCTGCGGTTCAAAGCGTTTCTCTACTTGCCATTGCTGCGCAATCTCTTTCTCGTTCTTCCAGAAGCCGACCGCCAAGCCCGCCAGATAGGCCGCGCCCAGCGCCGTCGTTTCGGTTATTACCGGGCGCACGACTGGAATACCCAGGATGTCCGCTTGAAATTGGCAGAGAAAATCGTTGCGCGTCGCGCCGCCGTCCACGCGCAGTTCTTTTGCCTTGATGCCGGAATCGCGCTGCATGCTTTCGACGACGTCGCGCGTTTGATAGACCATCGCTTCGAGCGCCGCGCGTGCTAAGTGTGCACGCGTTGTGCCACGTGTGAGGCCGACGATTGCGCCGCGCGCGTCTTGATCCCAGTAAGGCGCGCCCAGACCGACAAACGCGGGCACGAAGTAAACACCTTGATTGTCGCTGACCGATGTGGCTAAGGCTTCGGTCTCGGCGGCGCTGGCAATAATGCCTAAGCCATCACGCAACCACTGCACCGCTGCGCCCGCGATAAAGACGCTGCCTTCGAGCGCGTATTCGGTCTCGCCGTTCACGCGCCACGCAATCGTCGTCAGCAGGCCGGTGCGCGAAGCAGTGGCTTGGTCACCCGTGTTCATCAACAGAAAACAGCCCGTGCCGTAAGTGTTCTTCATCATGCCCGGTTTGAAACAGGCTTGGCCGAAGAGGGCGGCTTGTTGGTCGCCCGCATTGCCCGCGATGGGAATCGGCGCACCGAAGAGATCGGCAGTGGTCTCGGCGTAGACTTCGGATGAAGATTTGACTACGGGCAACAGAGAGGCCGGTATGCGCAGCTTCTGCAAAATCTCTTTGTCCCAGGTTTGCTTGCGAATATCGTAGAGCAACGTGCGCGAGGCGTTGGAAACATCGGTCACGTGCGCTTTGCCGTCACTCAGCCGATTGATCAGCCAGGTATCAATCGTACCGAAAGCGAGTTCGCCGTTGGCAGCCTGTTGACGCGCGCCTTTTACGTTGTCCAGCAGCCAGGCGACCTTCGTGCCTGAAAAGTAGGCGTCGGTTACCAAGCCGGTCTTGCGGCGAATCACGCGGTCGAACTTGTCGCGCTTCAGCTTGTCACAGAGCGGCGCAGTGCGGCGGCATTGCCAGACGATAGCGTTGTGGATGGCTTGATCGCTGTGGCGCTCCCACACGACGGTGGTTTCGCGCTGATTGGTGATGCCGATGGCAGCGACCTCGGTGGCTTGTGCGCTAGCCTTGGCCAATGCTTCACGCGCACAGTCTAGTTGCGAATGCCAGATGTCTTCGGGGTCGTGTTCCACCCAGCCAGCCTGGGGGAAGATTTGCGGAAACTCCTGCTGGGCAAGGCTGATGATATGGCCTGCCCGGTCAAACAGAATTGCGCGCGACGAGGTCGTGCCCTGGTCGAGCGCGAGAATGTATTTCGGCATAACAGATTCCTTTTCGGAAAGTATGGTACTGCGAATATGTGATTGCCGCGTACTTTTCATCCTCCGCGACGTTTTGTCAATTCGCGGCAGTTCGGAGTAGTAGTTCTTGGGCAGAAATCAGGCTGATGATACTTCAAGCGAGCAAAAAAAAGCCCATCGCCGTGGCAAAACAATTCGTCAATGCCACAGCGATGGGAAGTACTGAGTGGGTCAACCCCCACCTCAGGCGGTTTTCAGAAGAGAACCATGCAGTATTAAGCTCTTCGTGCGAACCAGTAAAAATTGGAGAAACATCTAAAATGTTGCGCGAATGCTAACTCTGCCTAGCCAACCCTCAACCCGAAAAAAGGAGGTCTCGCGTCAGCCCACTCCACCGACCGCTCGACAAGGTAGCAAGGCGAAGCCGAAACGTATGTAAGAGCGCAGGCCACACGTCTCACGCGCACTTTAAAAGCTGCTGACTTCGCGCTGCTGCCTTGTCACTCTGAAAGGGGTTCGACGTGGAGTAGACGAACCGTGAAATTCCTTTTCAATACTTATGCCAAAGCGGATACAGGTGATAGAACATAGATAAACACAGTAGTTTGATGGCGCGGCTGAGCGCGGCAGGTGAACTTTTATCATTTCGCCTGTAGACTTTTGGGACTGCAATGTGGCTTGGCGCTACAAGCAGAGCAACGCTTGCCATTCAAGGGCTTTGTTTTAGCTTGGCAAGATACTTGCTCTAAGGCTGCGTTGTGCCTGCGTCTGCGACGCACTGGCTTTTGTCAATTCGCGCCAGCCTGAGTGGAGAACGAGTAATGAAGACCAGTACAAGATTGATTTTATTGCTGACTACGTTGATCGGCTTGATTTTTGCGGCCAGTGGGGTCAACCGGTTTCGCAATCGTGAAAGGATCGTCCGGCAGGCAATGCGCAACGAAGTAGAGGCCCAGGCGCTGAGTCTGCGCATCGCTTTGGAAAGTGCCTTTCAGGCTGGACGCAGGCAGGAAGCGCAGGAATTGATGGACAGCTTGAGCAGGCATCCGAAGGTCTATGGCGTGGTGCTTTTCGATGAAACGGGCCGCACAATGATGTTCTCGAATTCCCTGGCCGAACGTGCTAACTCGCACCGAGTGGAAGCAGGACAAGTGGCGCAGACCGGCGCTCCACTCGAAATTACGTACCGCGTCAATAATGAAGAAGTCTTCTCGGTGCTCACTCCGCTCACACTCGAGCAGGGACGGCGCGGCGCGTTTGAATTGGCGCAACCCACCAAGTTCATCAACGCGGAGATTGCTCGTACGCGTTGGGATGTGCTCACGATCAATCTGGCCGTACTTGCAACCGTCTTGCTAGGGTCGCTGTTTGTGCTGCGTTACAGCTTGTCGCGGCCAATCGGGGCTTTGCTGAAGGGCGCGGCAGCATTGGGCCGCGGCGATTTTACTTATCGTGTGCCCGTGCCGCGGCAAGGCAGCGAACTGGCACAACTTGCGTCAGAGTTCAACCGCATGGCCGACAGCCTAGCCGAACAACGCAAGATGGCCGAGTACGAAGCCGAGCGGCGCTTGCAATTGGAACGCGAGCTGCGCGATCACGAGCGGCTGGCAGCGGTGGGGCGCTTGGCCGCTGGCGTCGCGCACGAGATCGGTACGCCCTTGAATGTGATTGACGCGCGCGCCGAGCAATTGCTCGAACGCCCCGATGTTCCACTGCCCGCGCGCCAGCGCAATTTGACGATCATCCGCACACAGAGCGAACGCATCACGCGCATCGTGCGTCAATTGCTCAACCTAGCGCGACCTTATCAGCTCAAGCGCGAGGCGATGGCAGCCCGCGACTTACTCAAAGGCGTTATCGAATTGATCGAAGCCGATGCTCAACGCGCTGAGATCGCGCTCGAAGTTTCGGTTGACGCGGACGTAGAATTCGAGATTGATGAAGAACTGATTCATCAAGTGCTCTTGAACGTCTGCCGCAACGGTTTGCAGGCGCTGCCACACGGCGGGCGGTTGCAAATCACTTGCGCGGCCAATCAACTCATCAAAAACGGCCAGCCGTTTACGCCCATCAGCGTGCGCGACACCGGCGCTGGTATCGCGCCCGAACATCTGCCGCACATTTTCGATCCGTTTTTCACAACCAAAGATGTCGGTGACGGCACGGGGCTGGGCTTGGCCGTCTCGCGGCGCATCGTGGAAGAGCACGGCGGCTGGATTGTCGCGGCCAATCGGCCTACGGGCGGCGCGGAGTTCAGCATTTTTCTACCGCTGGTGACGGCGGCCCGCGGCCAGGCTGATGATTCAGCAGAATCATCAGCGCAAGCTATACTAACGACCTATGACGAAAGCGCGCTTATTAATCGCTGAGGATGACGCAGACATGCGCGACCTCTTGCAAGAGGTGCTGGAAGAAGCCGGACACGAAACAGTCGTGGCGGTAGATGGCCGTGCCGCGCTCAGCTTGATTCAACACCAGAGCGAGCCGCTCGACTTGGTTATCACCGACGTGCAGATGCCCAACGCCAAAGGTGACGAGATTCTGCGCGCCGTGCGACAGTACCGCCCTGAAGCGCCCGTCATAGTCATTACCGCGTTCGGTTCGGTCGAACAAGCTGTCGAGTTGGTCAAGGCGGGCGCGTTTCAATACATCACCAAACCCTTCAAGACAGCCGAACTGCTGGACACCGTCGCGCAAGCCTTGCAGCGCAGTGCGCCGCGCCGCGAACAAGCGCGCTTGTTGCGCGAGATGCCCGCCGCGCCGCCGCCCATCATCGGCGCGTCCAGACCGATGCGCGAGTTGTTCGATCTGATCGCGCGTTCGGCGCTCAGCACCAGTACCGTGCTCATCAGCGGCGAATCGGGCACCGGCAAGGAACTCGTTGCACGCGCCATTCACGAGACCTCCGGGCGCGCGGGCGCCTTCGTCCCAGTCAATTGCGCGGCGATTCCGGCGGAGTTGATCGAAGCCGAACTCTTCGGCCACACAGGACAAGCCTTCACGGGCGCGCGGCTGCCGCGCACGGGGCTGTTTGAAGCGGCGGATGGGGGCACGCTCTTTCTCGACGAGATCGGCGAATTGCCTTTGCCTGTACAACCGAAGCTGTTACGTGCGCTGCAATCGGGCGCGGTGCGGCGCGTCGGCGCGGAGCACGAGCGCGTGATCAACGTGCGCGTCATCGCCGCCAGCAATCGCCTACTCGAAGAAGAAGTGCAGGCGCATCGCTTCCGGCAGGATTTGTACTGGCGGCTGAATGTAATTCAACTGCGCGTGCCACCCTTGCGCGAACGCGCGTTCGACATCCCGCTCTTGGTGGAACACTTCGTGGCCAAGGCCGCCGAAAGTTCCAGTCGCCCGCCGCTCGATGTTACGCCCGAAGCATTGGCGATGCTGACCGCTTACGCGTGGCCGGGTAATGTGCGTGAGTTGGAGAACGCGATTGAGCGTGCGGTGGCGCTGGCACGCGGCTCCAGCCTGTCGCCCGAAGACTTGCCAGACCGCATTCGCAATGCTGGCAGTACAGCGGCGCTGATTGCGCGTTCCAGCGAGCGCAATCTCACACTGCGCGAAGTCGAGCGCGAATACATTCTGGAAATCCTGCGCAAAGTCGGCGGCAACAAATCACGCGCGGCGGAAGTATTGGCGCTCGACCGCAAAACGCTCTATCGCAAATTGGATGAGTATCGCGCCGAAGAATTGGCGTTGAACGAACAGCAAGCTGCGGCAGGGAGTAGGTGACAAGCTCAAAAAGTGAAAGGGCAGACCTTTGCAGCCTGCCCCTTCACAGAAAGACCCACGAAAAGAATCGTCATTACTCGTAACGTAACGCCTCAATCGGATCAAGCCCCGCGGCCTTGCGGGCGGGGTAATAGCCAAAGAAGATACCGATGGTGGCGGAGAAGATGACCGATACCAGAATCGAGCCGAAGGAGACCAGCGTCGGCCAACCCAGCATTCTTGGAATGAGAATCGAGAAGGTTATGCCGATGATGATGCCTAGCGCCCCACCCGTCACGCTCAGCACGATGGATTCGATTAAGAACTGGGTGCGCACTGCCGACGAGCGCGCGCCAATGGCCATACGAATGCCGATCTCGCGCGTGCGCTCCGTTACCGAGACGAGCATGATATTCATAATCCCGATTCCGCCGACCATCAGTGAGACGAGCGCAATGCTGATGAGCAGATAAGTCATCGTTCGGCTGGTCTCGTCAGCCGTTTCAGCCACGTCGGTCATGTTGCGCACCATGAAATCATTATCCTGGTTCGGACCGAGTTTGTGGCGCTGGCGCAACAGTTCGGTAATCTGCTCTTGCGCCGTGTAAGTAGCGGACGGAGAGATGGCAGAGATGTTAGCCATTTGAATGTGAGTAATCGAGAGCAGCTTCTTCTGCACAGTCGTGTAGGGGGCAAAGAGCGTATCGTCCTGATCGCGTCCGCCAGCGTCCATGCCGCGCCGCGCCATCACACCGATCACGCGAAAGGGCAACTCGCGTACGCGCAACATCTGGCCTATGGGGTCAATGCCGGGAAAGAGATTGTCCACCACTGTCTGGCCGAGTACGACCACGCGGGCTGCAGTACGCACGTCGCCGTCAGAGACGAACTCGCCGCTCTGGATCTGCCACTTGCGAATCTTCGGATAATCCTCGCTCACGCCTTGAATACGGGCGTTCCAGTTTTGATTGCCAAAAACAAGTTGTGCGCTGGCGCCAACTGAAGGCGAAACCATCGCGACGGTCGGAATCTCGCGTTTGATGGCTTCAAGATCCTCAACCGTGAGGGTGTTGGTGCTGGTCGAGCCGGTGCCGCTGCGTACGCCGCCCATGTTCATCGAGCCGGAGAAAACCGTGAGCATGTTGGTGCCCATACTGGAGATTTGCTCCTGGATCGAAGCCTGTGCGCCCTGCCCGATGCTGAACACGGCAATCACTGCACCGACACCGATGATGATGCCGAGCATCGTCAGCGCCGAGCGCATTTTGTTGCGCGCCAGCGCCCGGAAAGCGATACGAAATGTCATCAAAAAGTTCATAGCCTAAGCCTCTACGAGTAATAGCGTCTGCACCGCTTCAGGCGGCACTTCCACCGGAATGAAATAGCTGGTCGGGTATAGATAATCTTCGCCTGTCTCATCAATGATTCTGAGATAATCACTGCGTGCGGCCGATTCATCCGGCAGTACTTGATAAATGCTTCTGACCTTGAGATCGTCAAGGTAACCGGCGTTGTTAATGCAAATCACAAAGCGCGGCTCTGTCTTTTCGGCTTCCATAATAGCTCAATCCAAATAACGCTTGATCTTCAGCGGACAAACAATCTCGCTAGGCGGCTTCAAGATAGGCAGTCCAATCAATAACTGCTTCCAGCAAACTTACTCATCATCGTCATCATCCGTGATCTCTGGCAACAGCTTCAACTCTTCCGCCGCGTCGCGCTGATCAGTAATTTCATAATCGCGATTGATCTTGCCGTCTTTGAAGACAATAACGCGCTTGGCGTATTGCGCGATGTCAGGCTCGTGCGTGACCAGTATCAGCGTGATGCCCTGCTCGCGATTGAGCCGTTGGAAAATCTCCATCACTTCAACCGAAGTGCGCGAATCGAGGTTGCCAGTCGGTTCGTCCGCCAGAATGAGCGACGGTTGATTGACCAGCGAGCGGGCGATGGCAACGCGCTGTTGCTGGCCGCCGGAAAGCTGGTTGGGATGATTCTGCTCGCGGCCTCCCAAGCCGACGGCGACCAGGGCGGCTTGCGCCCGCTTGTGTCGCTCGGCAGCGGGCAGGTTGGCGTAGAGCATCGGCAGTTCGACGTTTTCAAGCGCCGACGTGCGCGAGAGCAGATTGAAGCCCTGAAAGACGAAGCCGATCTTGCCATTGCGAATATCGGCGCGTTGATCCTTGGAAAGCTCCGACACATCCGTGCCGTCGAGGAAATATTTCCCGCGCGTGGGCCGGTCAAGACAGCCGATGAGGTTCATTGTGGTGGATTTGCCCGAACCCGAAGCGCCCATAATCGCCACGAATTCGCCTTCGCGCACGGTGAGCGAGATGCCGCGCAAGGCGTGCACTTCGATGTCGCCCATACGATAGATCTTGTGAATATGGTCAAGCTGGATGACGGGACGCCCGTACTTGTCGTCCGCACGCGCTTCAGTTTGTTTCGGGTCGGCTGCAAAAGCCATAGTAGAATCGTTCACTGGTTCTATACCAAAGCCAATTTCAAGATACAAAGATATGATCGTTTAGGCAGCCCGCAGGCATTAAGCCTGCTGACCGCCTAAACAGCTTTCACCTGATCGCGCTCTTACTGCGTTTAGCGCGGGCCGCGACCACCGCCACCGCCGCCAGGTGCGCCACCGAAGCCAGGCGGACGGCTGGTTTGCGGACGAGCGTCGCTAGTGGAGCGATTTTGCGCGGTGATGATTTGATCACCTTCTTTCAAGTCTCCTTCAGCGATTTCGCTGTTGACGCCATCAGTGATGCCGAGTTTGATGCGGCGCGGCTGCGGTTTACCATCCGCGCCAAGCACCCAGACAATGCGCGTCTGGCCCTGAACTACCGCGCCAGTCTGCATCATGCCGCCGCCGCCACCGCCACGACGGCCACCACCTTCACCAGATTGAGCTTGGGCCTGCCGGTCTCCACCAGCACCGCCTTGCTGACGCGCTCCGCCTTCACCGCCTCGTCGGCCACCACCCTCACCGGCCTGACGTGCGCTAGTATCGCCTGCCGAACGTGCGCCACCTTCGCCACCGCCACCTCGTCGCCCGCCACCTTCGCCACCACGCCGTGCACCTTCACCGGCACTGCCTGTACCACCTTCGCCACCACCTCGGCGCATTCCGCCTTCGCCGCCACGACGTCCACCACCTTCGCCACCTTCACCACCCCGACGCATTCCACCTTCGCCACTGCCGCGACGCCCACCGCCTTCGCCACCCTGGCGATTGCCACCAGCACCGGCTTGTGGTTGATTCGCTTTATTCTGCTCGCGTCCTCCACCTTGCGGAGAGGCTTGTCCTTGTGCAGTGCCTTGCGGAGATGGCTGCCCTTGCGCGCCACCTTGCCCACCTTGTTGCTCTCGCATGCCGCGCATTAATTCGCGCAGCTTTTCCTGTGTTATATCCGCCGGGCGGAAGCGCAAGGCCGCATTTGGCACTCTGAGCACATCATTGCGCTCGGAAATCGTCATCGTCAAATTGGCTGTCATGCCCGGTTTGAGCTTGAGTTCGGGATTCTCGACATCAATCACGACGTTGTAGGTGACGACGTTCTGCACATTCTGCGGGTTGAGCCGGATTTGCCGGATCGTGCCGCCGAAGTTCTGGCCCGGATAAGCGTCTACCGTGAAGTTGACGCGGTTGCTTTGATTGATGACGCCGATGTCCGCTTGGTCAATGTTGGCGATGACCTGCATCTGGGTCAGGTCGTTGGCAATCGTGAAGAGCGTCGGCGCCGACAAGCTGGCTGCCACGGTCTGCCCCACGTCCACGTTGCGCGAGACGACCACGCCGTCAATCGGCGAAGCGATCGTCGTATGACTCAAATTGACTTCAGCCACACGCAATGAAGCCTGCGTCTGTTGTACCTGCGCTTGCGCCTGTTTGACTTGCGCCTGCGCCTGCGCCAAGCCTGACTTCATAGCCTGCTGTTCACCAACCTTCGCTTGGGCCAATTGCGCTGACGACTGGTTGTAGCGCGCCTCTGCTGCTTGATAGGTTGTGCGTGCGACTTCCAAGTCACGCTGATTGATCACGCCGCTATTGGCCAGACTTTCCATGCGCTGAAGATTGTTCTTGGCATCGTCCCGCTGCGCTTTCAGCGCTTCGACGTTGGCGCTCGCGCTGGAAACACCCGCGTGCAGATTCTCAATCGAGGATTGAGCCGCCATCACTCTGGCCTCTGCATCAGCCAGGCTCGCGCGCGCCTGTTCGAGGTTGGCGCGCTGTTGCGCCACCTGCGCCTGAAAGGTTGATGGATCGAGTTGTGCGACCACCTGCCCTTTCTTCACGTTGGAGTTGAAATCAGCATACAACGCCTGGATGTTGCCGGAGACCTGGCTGCCGACCTGCACCGTCGTCACAGCTTGCAGTGTGCCGGTGGCGCTCACCGTGTTGCGCACTGTGCCGCGATCAACCTTGGCCGTGATGTACTCTTCAGCCGTGGTGCGGCGGCCCCAGAAAAGATAGCCCGCCACGCCTGCTACAACCACCAGACCAATGATCGTCAATAATAATGTTTTTCCTCTATTCAGCTTCATCTCGCTGATTTCTCCTTAGTAAAATTGCTTGTGTCGCGCTCTGTGCGTAATTCATTTTATCTCTCCACCCCTTGCCACGCTAATCCACCTTACCCATGCCGGAGACATCCCAGTAGACGCATCGGCACGGTGGCAAGTTACAGTTAAATGTTTTGAGTGAAGGGGCATAGCATCCGCCTTATGCTCAAAAAAATAAAGAGCAGACCGGCCATCTGCTCTTTATTTTTTTCTCGCAAAGCCACTGACGACAATTGGATTATTGGATTAGACAAGTCTCGCACGGAGCATCGTGTAGGAATGCGCCGGAAAACGATAACGCAGCTTGCGCCCATCAGCCGTCGCTGAACTCGTCGCTGTTTTCACCTTTGTCACCCCAAAATCGTTCTCGGCCTTAATGTCCGGGCCATTGACTTCTGCTACTTCAACCGGCCCGGCGAATGATTTATTTTGCGTCTCGAATTCAACCTCGATAGCCCGGTCGCGGTGGCGATTGACCACGTTCAACACGAGCGCGCCGTTTTCGTAGGCGGCTGAAGTGCTCAGGTACGGCACAGGCCCGAAGCGTTTGCTCTCGTATTTCGGGCTGTCAACAAACAGGTCGAGCGCCGTGCCTTTGGCGTGGTTCGCAAACAGTTGCAGCGGGTAATAGATGGTTTGCAGGAACAGCCCTTTCTCATTGGTAAAGATTGGCGCGATGACATTCACCAGTTGCGCCATATTGGCCAGCTTGATGATGTGCGCGTGATTGACGAACGAGTTCAAGAATGTAGCCACGACCAGCGCGTCTTCCAGGTTGTAATGCTCTTCCAGAATGCGCCGCCCGCGCTGTCCAGAGCCGCGCGCGCGATACCAGACGTTCCACTCATCCCACGCGATGTGGATCTTCCGGTTGCGCGGCATGCCCGACATAGCCGCATTGATAACACTCTCGGTCGTTTTGATCCGCTCATCCAGATCAACTGAACTGGTCAGGAATTCGTAGTAATCATTGTCAGTGTTGCCGACGTAACGGTGAATCGCCAGATAATCAATGTGGGTTTTCAGATGATCGAGGACGGTGCGGTTCCAACCTACCCAATCAATGCCCGTGCCGAAGTTTGACGATCCGGCAGCGATTAGTTTGATGTTCGGATCAGTCCAGCGCATCAGCTTGGCCGCTTCCAACGCGAACTTGCCGTAATCGTCCGCGCTCTTGTGTCCCATCTGCCACGGCCCATCCATCTCGTTGCCGAGTCCCCAATAAGTCACCTTCCACGGCTCCTGCCGCCCGTTTTGTTTGCGCAACCGCGTCATTGCCGTGTCCTGCGCCGAATTGACATACTCGACCCATTGCTGAGCTTCCGTCCACGTGCCCGTACCGAGGTTCACGCAGACATACGGCTCGGTCTTCATCATTTCAGCGTACTGCAAGAATTCGTGCGTGCCGAAGCGATTGCTTTCGACCGTGCCCCAGGCCATCTCCAAACGCGGTGGTCGCCTGTCGCGCGGGCCGATGCCGTCCATCCAGTGATAGTTCGAGACGAAGTTGCCACCCGGCCAACGCAGTTGTGTGACGTTCAGATTTTTGACGGCCTCCATCACATCTTTGCGGAAACCGTTGTTGTCCGACAGCGGCGAGTTTTCTTCAAACACGCCGCCGTCAATACAGCGTCCGAGGTGTTCGATGAAGTTGCCGTAGATTTTGGGATCAATCTCACCGATGACGCGCTCGGTGTCTATTTTGACTCTGGCGCGAAAGGGGCCTTCTTGTGCGCGGACTGAAAAAGGCACGGCAATCAGCGCCGTCGTGATGCCTTTGGCAAAGCCGCGGCGGGAGATTTTCGTCGGGCTTTTCAGAGTTACCTTGTCTTTGGTCGTTTGTTTCAGAGCCATTGTTGGGTTTCCTCCAGAGTTTCAAGCCAGCGTGATCTGCAATCGTGTTACCGAAGCGGGCGCAAAGCTGTAAACCAGCGTGCCGCCTTTGAGCGCCGCCTGCGCCGCTTGCGGCTCAATCGCGCGCGGGTTGTCGAAACTGTTGTGCGCGTGAATGTCTTTGGCCACAAGCGTTGTGACGCTGGCTTCTTTGACCGTCGCGCCGTGCACGGCTATTTCAGTTTCTAGCGCCGCATTCAAGCCAGGATTGGTGACGGTCAGCGTCAATTGCTTATCACGCAATGAGGCCGAGCCGTTCAACCCGCGCAGCGTAGCGGGCCTGCCGTTGCGCGTGTAGGGCAGGCGCGGCGCGGAGACATTTGTCCTGACCGACTGCGCGCCCTGATGCGCGGCGTACATCTCAAAGACGTGATAGGTCGGCGTCAGAATGAATTTGTCTTCGTGCGCCAGGAAGAGCGCCGCCAGACAGTTGATCAACTGCGCGACATTGGCCATTGCCACCTTATCCGCGTGGCGATGAAAAATGTCTAGCGTCAGCCCTGCGATCACGGCATCACGGATAGTGGATTGCTGACCCAATAGATGTGTTGGATGAACTTCGCTGCCTGGCTTGTACCACGCACCCCACTCGTCCACGACCAGTTTGACGCGATGCTGCCGATCAAACTCGCCCATGATTGCCCAGTGATCGGTGATCAATCTTTCCATCACGTTGGCTTCGCTCAACAACTCGTACCATTCGTCGTTGGGATAGTTGACTGCCGCGCCCTTCCCTTCGAACCAATTTGTAGTGCGTCCGCCGGTCACGTTCCACGAGTAGTGATGCAGCGCCCAACCCCACAGCCGCCCGAAGCCGCCCTTCTCCGCCAATTTTCCAAAGAAACGGCGCGACCAGCCCAAATCGCCGCCGTTTGGCCCAGAACCTATGAATGCCAAATCCAACCCGTAACGCGGCACCCATTCGGCAAAGCGGCGGTATTCGACCACGTATTCTTCCGGCGAGAAGTTGCCGCCGCAGCCCCACGATTCGTTGCCGACGCCCCAGTAGCGTACTTTCCACGGCTCGCGTTGTCCGGCAGCACCACGCATTTCAGCCAGAGTCGTCGCGCCCGCTGGCGAGTTGCAATAATCCACCCACTCGTAAAAATCCCGCGCCGTCAGACTGCGCAGATTCGCCGCCAAATAAGGCTGCGCACCACTCAACTGACAGAAGCGCAGAAATTCATCCGTGCCAAAATGATTGGTGTCGTACTTCCACGGCCCATCCGGCGCGCCCTTTGGCCATTCGGGCGCGTCTACCCAAAAGTTCGGGCGGCGCGGGCGTTGCGCTCGTGAGCCGATGCCGTCGCGCCAGTTGTAGCTGTCGGCAAAACAACCACCCGGCCAGCGGATGACGCTCGCTTTGATCTTCTTCATGGCCTCGACCAACGCCTGCCGTATGCCGCCCACGTTGGGCACCTTCGAGTTCTCGCCGACCCAAATACCGTCGTAAACCACGCCGCCCAAATGCTCGGCGAAATGGCCGTAGATTTCCGGCGCGATCTTGCCGATGGGTTCATCCAGCAAAACTTCGATCCTGGCATCGGCCAGCTTTGCTTGTGGTGTAGCGGAATGCTTGCTCGCCAGCAGCAGGCCGCCGGTCAGCGCAGTGTTGATGAAGTCACGTCGTTTCATTGATAGTTTTGGTGATGAGTCAGCCAAAAGTTTACTGCGCCGGAATCCGCAGCACGGTTAGCGAATTTGGCGCGAGCGTGAAGTTGAAACCGCTCGACGGTGCCGTCAATTGTCGCTCAACGGGCGCAACCTGCGTCGGTTCGTCCAATCCGTTCTCCGCTTTCAGATCGGCGGCCAGGACGAACGCTTTCCCTAATTGACCGATGTTCGCTGCACCAATAAGGCTGATGCGAACATCTTTTGACGCGGCTTCGGCATTCACAATTTTGAGCACCACTTCGCCCGGCTTGTCATCAAACGAAGCACTGGCAAACAGATTCTGCTGCCCATTCTTCGCCGAACCGTTCAATTGAACGGGCAAGACGCGCACACCACGATTCACGCTGAAGAGTTTCTGCACGTAGTAATTGGGCGTCCCGTAAGAGCGCAGATTGTCGAACCAGATCAGGTTGGGTGTCCACTGCCAAGCGTCTACGTGCGCAAAGAGCGGCGCATAGGATGACATCAACACCACATCGGCATTGCGCTCCAGCCCGGTCATAAACGCCGCCTCTGAGAGCGCGCATTCCCAGTTGTTGCGATTTTCGGGACGCCCGCCGCCGCCGGAGCTTTGCGCCGCATATTCGCCCGCAAAGACTTTCGGGCCAGTGCGCGGGTAATCGTCGTAGCGCCCGACATTGTCGCGGAACCATTTCGGCGCCATGTAGTAATGCTCGTCCACGATGTCGGCCTTCAGCCTGCGCATCTCGCCCCACAAGTAGCGAAAGCGCTCGTCGCCCGCGAACGGCCCGGCGCTGGTGATGAGCATGATCTTCGGATATTTCGCCTTGATGGCTTTGGCGAAGCGTTCGTAGCGTTCGACGTATTGTGGCCCCCACTGTTCGTTGCCGACGCCGAGCATCTTCAAATTGAACGGCGCTGGATGCCCCATCGCCGCGCGCTTGCGTCCCCAAGCCGTCGCAGCAGAACCATTGGCAAATTCGATCAAATCGAGCGCGTCTTGAATGTAATGGCCCAGATCGTCGAGCGGCGCTAACTCACCGGAGTTGAACTGGCAGGCCATCCCGCAATTCAAAATTGGCAATGGTTCTGCGCCAATGTCTTCGCTCAGCAAGAAGTATTCGTAGTAGCCGAGACCGAACGATTGGTAGTAATCCGGCGTCGGGCGATGGCGAAACTCAGTATTCCAACGGTTGACGATCAACTTGCGCTCCGGCAGCGCGCCAATCGTCGTCTTCCATTGATAGCGCGTTTCCAGATGCCGCCCCTCGACAATGCAGCCGCCGGGAAAGCGTAAGAAGCCCGGCTTCATCTCGGCCAGCAGCTTTACCAAATCAGCCCGCAGCCCGTTCGGGCGGTTCTTCCACGCCACTTTCGGATAGAGCGAGATGAGATCTACATCAATCTTGCCCGGCCCATCTACCAACAAATTTAAGTGCGCCTTGCCGCTCGTACCAGTAGGCCGAATGATGGCGCTGTAGGTTTGCCAAGCTGCATTCAAACCTGTGATGGCAGCTTCGCCGAGCTTCTTGTTATCGGCATCTTCAACCTCAACGCGTAACCCCACAGGCGTATCACTCGCATTGCGCGCCTTAACAGAGAAGCTATATTCCACGCCCTGCTCAACACCGATGCCGCGAAAGCCTTCGTTGCTGATACCGAAACCGCCGCTACCCGCGTCCACTTTGATTTGCAGATAGTGCGCGTTGGGTTGATTGGTGCGCGAACCGGCATCGTAAAGTTGCAGCGTGCCTTTCGCCTCACCGCGCGTCACCCGCTTCCAGCCCATCATTGGATCAGGAAACTCGAACGATTTGTTTTTGATGCGTTCGGGATACAACCCGCCATCGGCGCCGAAGTTGATGTCCTCGAAAAACAATCCAAACATCGTCTGCGAGATGGCCGCACCAGGTTTGTCCACCTGCACCGTGATCGTGTTGGACTGTGTGTTCGCCAATGGCGCGCGCAGCGGGATAAAGCACAATGCTCCCAGCAAGGCCAGCAGCGTGATAGCAAAAGCGAGTTGAAGACGTGTTGTTTTCATAGATGTGAGTAGCATGCGTGTTTGTAGTTCTGCCTTATGGTCTTTGACGAATCAAATCGGTAATGATCCAGCGTAGGGGCAGACCTGTGTGTCTGCCCTGGTCGCGCGTAACCCACCGGGGCAGACACGCAGGTCTGCCCCTACGTAAACTGCTGAGCGCCACTTACCGATTTAATTTATCAAACACCATAAGGCGGAACTACGAACGCGCGTAATCACGAATAGTTCAGGCGAGCGTGAGTTGCAAACGTGTAACCGACGCCGCCGGGAAGCGATAAACAATCGCGCCGTTCTGCACCTGCACAGTGCCATTCGTCGGCGTCAACGCGCGCGGCTGCTCGAAGCTATTGTGCGCATGAATGTCACTCGCAGTCAGCGTCGTCGTCTGCCCTGACAGCACCTTTGCGCCGCGCACAGCAATCTCCGTCTCTCTGATTTCAGCCGCGTGCGGATTGACGACGGTCAGCGTCAACGTCTTGCCGTTCACTGATGCAGAACCCTGCAAGCCCCAGAGCGTGCCCGTCGTGTTTTGCGTCTGCGCTTGCAAATTGGCCCGCTGTTGCGGCGTCATCTGAGCGAGCTGGCCCGGCGGCACGTTCGGCGCGGCGCGCTTGAAGCTCAGCATTGGCGCGGAAAAGAGCGTCCGCACCGCCTGCCCGCCCTGATGCGCGGCGTACATTTCGAAGACGTGGAAGTTCGGCGTGGCCACGAACTTGTCTTCGTAGGCCACAAACAACGAATGAATAGTGTTGATAAGCTGCGCCACATTGGCCATCACGACTTTGTCAGCGTGCCGGTTGAAGGTGTCGAGCGTCAGTCCAGAAATCAGCGCGTCACGCAACGTGCCAGGATAGCCGAACAGGTAGGCGGCGGGCAGGCTCGCATCCTGCGCATGCCACGCACCCCATTCGTCCACGATGAGCTTGACGCGATGCTGTGGATCGGTTTCGGCCATCACGCCCCAGTGCTGCGTGATCAGCGATTCCATGCGATCAGAGCGCGCCAGCAATTCGTACCATTCGTCAGTCGTGTATTCGAACGGCTTGCCACTGCCGGTGGTGCCGGCGTAGAAGTGCAGCGCCCAGCCGTAGAGCGAATTCAATTGATTTGCGCCCTTGGCGACCATGCTGTTGAAGAAACCGCGCGTCCAATTGAGGTCGCCGCCGTTCGGCCCTGCGCCGATGTATTTGAGGTTGACGCCGTAGCGCGGCGCCCAGGCGATGAAGCGGCGGAACTCGGTTGAATACTCTTCCGGCGTGAATCTGCCGCCGCAGCCCCACGACTCGTTGCCGACGCCCCAATACTCCACGTTGAACGGCGCGCGGTCACCCGCCGCCGCGCGCATGTCCGAGAGCGTCGTTTGTCCGGCGGGAGCGTTGCAATACTCCACCCATTCGTAAAAATCTTTCGCGGGCAGGCTGCGCAAATTGGCCGCGAAGTAAGGCTGCGCGCCCGACAGTTTGCAGAAGCGCATGAACTCATTCGTGCCAAACCAGTTCGGCTCGTACTTCTGCGGGCCGCTGTCGAGTTGCTGATAAGCCGTGTTGCCGCGCGCGCGATCATCACGCCAAAAGTTGGTGTGGCGCGGGCGCCCGGCACGTGGGCCAATGCCGTCGCGCCAGTTGTAGCTGTCGGCGAAACAGCCGCCTGGCCAGCGAATGACGCCCGGTTTGATGCGGCGCATGTGCTCGACCAACTCTTTGCGAATGCCGCCGACGTTGGGAACTTTGGACTCTTCGCCCACCCAGATGCCGTCGTAAACTACGCCGCCCAGGTGCTCGACAAAGTGGCTGTAGATGTTGGGCGAAATCTGACCGATCTGTTCGTTGAGCAGGATTTCGATTCTGGCGTCTGTCGCTTGTGTCGCGTGCTTCAGAGCGGTTGCGCTTTTGCCCGACCACAAAGCGCCGCCAGTCAGCGCCGCTGCCGTGAGAAACTCTCGTCGCTTTATCGCTTTCATCCTTTGCCCTCCGGTGAATAGATTCTGGATAGTGATAAAAATGCAAGGCTGCGATTTTGCAGCCGCGTAGCGGCGACCTGATTTTAGCCCGGCGTTTTCCACGCCGGGAAAGCTCGGCAGCCCGTTCCGCATCGCGTCAGCGACGCTTGAATCAGGCATCGCTGACGCGATGCGGCCTTGTTCCGTGCAGTTACCGTGGGTTGCACCCACGGCTAAATTCAACTGCCGCGACGCGGCAAAAACGGTTGAGCCTTATACTCTTATCACTACCGGATTTCGTAGTGTGGCCAACTAACGATTTGTCGGCGTGCCAGGCGGTTTCAGATACTTCGCAACGCCCAGCTTCAACACCCGCAACTCGGCGACAACCAGCCCGGCCATTTGTGTCGCGCCGTATTCGGAAAAGTGTGTGTCGTCTTGCCTGCCGTCTGGTAGTGTCTTGTAGCGACCAGGCTCGATCCACAGAAACAGCCGCTTCGAGCCTTCCACACCGTGCTCTTCGATCAGCGTCTGGCTCAAACGGTGCAAGTCAATCAAAGGCACTTTCAGTTCTTGCGCCAGCGCGCGCACAACGTCAGGATATGCGCCGTGCGTGTCGAAGAATTTTCCCGCCGCGTCAAACCGGCGGCGCATTACCGGCGTCAGCAGCACCGGCCGCGCACCCTTACCGCGCGTTTCTGCGACAAAGCGTGCTAGGTTCGCGCGATAATCAGTATGCGGCGCGGCGTAGCGCGTGAGGTCTTCGCTCTTCTCGTCGTTATGGCCGAACTGTATGAAGACCCAATCATCTTTGCGCAACTGCTGCAAGACCGCATCCCAACGTTTTTCGTCAATGAAGCTTTTCGTGCTGCGGCCATTCACCGCGTGATTTTTGATCTCGACCTCGTCGGTAAAAAAGACTGGCAGCAACTGGCCCCAGCCGCGTTCGGGATTCTCCGCGAGTGGTTTGTCCGCCATCGTTGAATCACCGATCAGGAAGAGGCGCACGCGCTCGACTGGCAGCGGGAAGCCTGCGGTCAGCAAGAGCAGGAGCCACAAACTCGTCAGGAAAAATCTCATCATTGAAATGGTCGCCAGCAAGTTTTCAGAGATTAGGCTTGCGTTCCTTTTCGCGGTCGCGCGCCTGAGTTTTGAGCCGTTCGACTTCGGCAAACTCGCGAGTGGCGTCTTGCTTACGTCCCAGCTTTTGATAACTACGCGCCAACGTGTAACGCGCTTCGGCGTTCTCAGGCTGCCGCGCGATGACCTGTTCCAGCGCGCGCACGGCTTCCGACGTTTGCCCTAGTTTGAATAGGATGTTGCCAAGCAGCGTCAAGGCCTCGACCGATTGCGTCTCCTGCTTTAACGCTGCCTCAATACGTTGCCGGGCGGCGCCTAACTCACTCTGCTTCTCCAGCAATGAAGCTAGATAATAAAGCGCCAAAAAATCATCCGGCGCGCGGTTCAGTTCGCGCTCCAACTGCTCCCGCGCTTGGGCTGTGCGTCCGAGCTTGAAATAAGCCAGCCCGAGCAGGAACGGCAGGCGCGGCAAGTTCGCCGCGAGTTTGGCCGCCGCTTCCAATTCTGCCGCTGCTTTCTCGAAAGCGAATTCTTCCAGATAAGCCTGCCCTTGCAGCAGACGCCCCAACGCCACACCATCCGCACGAGCAGCGAGGCGCGCCACGACAGTTACGACTTCCGTTCGCTGCAAGCGCAGATAAGCCAACCCGAGACTGTAAAGCGCCGTCGCCTCCGATTGCGCCGCCTGTAGCAGCGGTTCCAAATACGTGACCGCTTCCGCATCATGACCCAATTCGACCAGTGCGACGCCGAGCAATTGGCGTGCTTGTGCGTGATCGGGCGCAACAGTGAGAAACCGTTGCAACACAGCGGCGGCCTGCGCAAACTGCCCGGCTCGGTAATGCGCGATGCCCAGATTGAGCAGGATCGGCGTCAACTCTGGCTTCAATCGCAAGGCCGCTTCATACGCGGCAATTGCTTCCGCATAATTGCCCAGCCGCGCCAGCACCGCACCCAGATTGGCCTGCGCTTCGGCGTAGTTGGGCGCGACAACCAACAGCGCCCGATATTCCTCGACCGCCTCTTTCAATGCGCCCTGACGTTGCAATTCCAACGCGCGATTGAACCGGGAGGCCACATCCTTTGTCTGTTGAAGTCCTGGATGAAATAGGAGCAGCAATGTGAACAACCACGCCGAATACATACCGCTTACTTGACGATGCCTTTGCCTTGCTCGATGGTTACGAATCGGTCTACGCCGTTGATTTGATATTGTTCGCTCTGCCCGTTTGCCCAGCGGACTTCGAGTTTCTCTACTTTAACCGCTGTTCCCAAGCCGAAATGCACGCGCAAATCCGACTGCGCGTAGAAGCTGCGCCCGCTAGCCACTTCAGCGCGCATTTGTCTTCCCTGTGCCGTGCAAAAAACTGCCGTGCCAATCGCATCGCGCGGGCATTTCTGCGCGGGATCGCCGATCAATTTGATAACCAGCCAGTGGCCCGCTTTATTTGCGCCGTCATTGCGCAATAAACTGGGCGCAGCGTCCACTTGGCTGAGCAGAACGTCCAAATCGCCATCGTTGTCGAAATCGCCGACGCTCGAAGCGCGCGCGCTACGCGGGGTGTAGAGCGCCTCGCCCGCGCTTGCACCCACCTCGTGAAATTTGCCCTTCAGGTTGCGGAAGAGCAGCAACCGCTGTTTGTAGCTCGTTCCCCAACTCGCCTCGTCCAGGTTGGGGTAGATGTGACCGTTGGCGACCAGCAGATCGAGCCAGCCGTCATTGTCATAATCGAAGAAGTTCGTCCCCCAGCCCAAAAACGGCAGACTAATCTCGCCCAAGCCGACCGCATAAGTAGATTCAGTAAAGTTGCGCCCATCGTCGTTGTGATAGAGCGCGTTCGCGTCATCCGAGAAGTTGGTCACGAAAATATCGTTGCGCCCGTCGCCGTCGTAATCGCCAACAGCAACGCCCATACAAGCCTGTTCGCGCCCGTTGTCATTGAGCGCCGTCCCCGATTCATAGCTGATATTTTCAAACGTGCCATCGCCCCGATTGCGGTAGAGATAATTCGGGGTCGAATCATTCGCCACGAACAAATCGAGCTTGCCGTCATCATCGAAATCCGACCAGGCAGGAGCAAAACCGTAGTAGCGCAAGGGATCTGCCACGCCGGCTTTCTCGCTCACGTCGGTAAAGGTCCCATTGCCATTGTTGCGGAAAAGAAAATCACGCTCGCCTTCCAAGCCGCGCGGGCCGCACATCACGGGTTGTCCACGGTAAACGCACTGCCCCAGGCCAGCGGCGTATGAAGCGCCCATTCCGGTGGATTGCTGTTTATCTCCCGCTCTCCCGCTCTCCCGCTCTCCCGCTCTCCCGCTCGCCGCTGGCGGTGGATGTTCAGGATCAAAGCGCACATAGCCCGCGACAAATAGATCGAGCAAGCCGTCGCCGTCATAATCGCCAAATGCGCAACCCGCCGACCAGATGCCCAACGCCACACCCGCCTTTTCGGCCACATCAGTAAACGTGCCGTTGTGATTGTTGCGATAGAGCCGGTTGCGCCCGAAGTTGGTTACATAGAGGTCTGCCCAGCCATCGTTGTCGAAATCCCCCACACATACGCCTTGCCCCCAAGCGTAATTGGCGAGACCAGCTTTTTCCGTGACGTCGGTAAAAGTGCCGTTGTGGTTGTTGCGATAGAGCGCCGCTCTAGGCGCTTTGGCTTTGCCGCGCAATGCTTCCAACGTCGAGCCGTTGGCGAGATAGATGTCCTGCCAACCGTCGTTATCAAAATCGAGAAAGGCGCAGCCCGAACCGGGCGCTTCGATGATGTAATCCTTGGCCGCCGAGCCAGAGACAAACTTGAAGCCACCAAGACCGGCAGCCTTGGTCACTTCGGTAAAACGCACGCCCGGCACTGCAAAGGCGGAAGGCGGTGGCACAGCGGCGGTAGGAGGAATGACTTGCTGCCACATTGACACCAGCGGTTGCGCCAGCGCCAATACCAGCCCACCAAAACTCAAGAGCCGCTTGAAGTGAAGAGGCGAATACATCCTGCAATTGCAAAAAGAGCCACGCCGCTTTTGTTGTTTGGAGTTCCGCCTTCAAACGATCAGGCTCGGGTTGTGAGCGCGGCCGCCTGAAGGCGAAACTCCAAAAGCAACTTCCAAGCTTTATTTGGCGCGCTTGGCGGTGAACTCCGTGGGCGGCGCCTCACGGCCTTCAATGGTGCGCGTGAACTTAATCTCATCCCCGGCGACCTTACCTTTGTAGGCCATGACGAAGTCGTTTCCATTGAAACTAACCTTCACCTTGAACGAAAGATCATCACCGGCAATCTTACCGTCAGAGATGGGTTGGTCACCCTGCATCCCGGACACGGTACCGGTCACTTTGTCGCCCTCTGCCTTGAGGGTAAAGGTCGTTTCGCGGGTTTGACCGCCGCGCCCCGGCACTTGAGCCGTCCATTTGCCGCTCACGTCCGCCGCCCAGGCTTGGGCCAAAGCGGCGAAGACGAAGCACGCGGAAAGAAACAGGATTCTGCTTTTCATCAAAGACTTCATGGAAAATTCTCCTTGTTGGATTTTTCCCTTCTGACGAAGGGGTTGGGTGGCATAGCAAACTAAGCCGCTCAAAACTGTGCGGCGAACTGTTACAAACAGCCCGCCGCACTTTAGCAATGACCGGAGATCAGGACAACCCCACTAGAAGTAAATCTTCACGCCAAGTTGAACTATGCGCGGGTCGCGCGCGCCATTGTATTCGCCGAACCGCTGGCCCAGCGGCACGGTCGAGCCTTCGACCGAACCGACCCGCAGGTTGTTGGTGATGACAGCGCGCGCGTAGTTGTTGAAGACTGCGCCGCCTGTATCAAACCCGCCAGAGGCGTTCAGCACCGAGAGGTTGGTGCCCGCGTTGATGCCTGAAAACTGCGTATGGTTGAAGACATTGAAAGCCTCCAGCCGCAGTTGAATTGACCGATTCTTGTCGGGATTGCCGAGCGGGAAGTTTTTGAAGACTGACAGATCGGTGTTGTTGATGCCGGGATTGCGCAGGTAGGTGCGTTCACCCAAACCGACGCTGCCGATCTCAGGAATGATGAACGCGTCCGGGTTGATCAACAATCCGTTCGGCCCTTTGGCCGGATCGCCTTTCAGGCGGAAGCGCGGCGGCTCAGTCCACGAACCGGTGACGCGCTGATTGGCGTTGATGCCCGCAATGCTCACGCCAAGCTCGAACGGGCTGCCGCTGATGAGCGACGTGATACCCGAAAACTGCCAGCCATTGAGCGCTCCCCGCGTAAACCAGTTGTTGCCCCAACGGCTGCCCAGTTTCGGCACATCATAGACGTAGGTCGTCACGAAGGAATGCGTGCGGTCAAAGGCCAGCAACCGGTAATCATAGAGTCTGGCGTTGTAGGCATTGCTGAAGCTGCCATCGGCATCGCCCACGCCCAGCGCCTTCGAGAAAGTGTAGGCGACGCTGTAGGTGAAGCCTTTCGAGAAGCGCCGGTTGACCGCCACTTGCAACGAATTGAAGTTGGTCGAAGCGCCATTCTCTTCAAAGCGGATTCCGGCGAGCCCGGGATAAGGCCGGACGAGGTTGGCGGTCAGCGCCTTCGTGCCGTCAAACTTCAGCCCCGCGTCTTTGTAAACCTGTGGAATGGTCGGATCGGAATCCGGCACAACGCCTCCCGCAAAAAAGGTCGGGTCTTGCGCCGCCTTCGTGAAGAGATAGCCGAATGGGGTCGCATTCAGTTCGCGCGCCAGGAAGAGATGCCGCGAGAGCGTGCCGACGTACGAGACATCCACGATGGTATTGAAACCGATGTCACGTTGCACGCCCAGACTCATGCTGTAAATCGTCGGCAGTTCGCCTTCGCGCGCATAACCGACCACGCCCGAAGGCCCGATCAGTCCGGTCTGTCCCGGCGTCAGGTCCTGGAGCCGCCCGAAGAGCAGTTGCGGTTGCAGAATGGCCGGCGGATTGGCGATTTGATCAAAGGCGATGTTGCCCTGCACGCGGTCATACGAAATGCCGCCGCCGCCGCGCACGACCGTCTTGCCATCACCAAACACGTCATACGCGAAACCGAAGCGCGGGCCCCATTGCGGGCCGCGCCCATCGTAGCCGCCGCGCGGGTAACCCTTGCTGGCCTGCCCGATTCCGTTGGCCAGATCGCCGCTGCCCAGCACAATCGCGCCGATGAAGTTCACCGGCTGGGTATTGGCCGCCGTTGGCACGAAACCGGGCCGCAGCAGAGCCGGGTCAACTGCGCGCCGATTCGCGCCGCTGGCGCAGGTGGAAGCGCCGTTGATGCAGACCGGGAAGTAAAGCCTGACCGTTTTGGCGGCGGTGAATTCCGACGGATTGAACGAACCCGTCTGCAACAGCCGGTCGTATTGCGGCTCGTACCACGAAACGCGCAATCCGTAATCGAGCGTCAGCCGGCGCGTCGCTTTCCAGTTATCCTGGATGTAGCCTTCGACGTTCCAGTATCGATAAAGCCCTTTGGGGAAGTTGTTGGCCTGCGTGTAGCTGTTGTAGATACCCAAAAGCGCGTTCGAGTAAGTATGTTGCGTGTTGAGCGGGTGGTTGGCGTCGTTGTTGAAATTGATGTCGCCATCGGTGCGCGCAAAGGCCGTTTGATCCTTGCGGCTGCGCTGGGCATAGAAGCCCGCCTTGAGCGAGTGCGAACCGACGATCTTGGAGACATTGTCAATGAAGTTGAAGGTGTGGTTCTGATTGATGAACGGCAACCCGTTGAAGTCAATGACCGGGAAAGTCTGATTGGCGATCCCGCCGAAGCGGAAGTTCGGGACGTAGCCGGCGCCGATGTTCGGGAACAACTTCGGGACGTTGATGTTGTTGGTCTTCGCCAGCGCCTTGTCCCCATCCGGCTTCAATTCAATAAAGTTACTGCTCGGCCCGAAGATGAATTCGTTGGTCAGCGTCGGGCTGAAGGTGTGCGTCAAGGTCAACACCCCGTTGCGGCCCGGGCGCGGGAACGAGATCGGCGCGAGCGGAAAATTGAGAGTGCTGGCAAAACTGCCGTAGGCCAGCAAACGCTCTTCTTTGTTGCCGGTGTAACGCACTGCCAACCGCGTGCGATCGGTGATGTTCCAATCAACGCGCAGGATGCTTTCGCGGCGCGGGTATTTCGTCGAGACAGCGGAGGTGTAGTTGAATTGCGGATTGCCTGACACGTTTGCCTGCGGGTAGAGATTGAGGATGGCCTGCCCGCTGCTAAAGAAACGATTTTGCGGAATGACGCCGTTAGGGAAACAAGCCGTCTGATCTGCGGCGGTACAATTGCCGGTCAGCAGCGGGTCTTTGATGTAGACCCGGTTGCCGTTGCCGTCGGTCGTCGCCGAGAAATCGCCGTTGCGTTCGGCGGCGGTGGGCACGCGGATGTTGCGCGTCGCTTCCGGCGCAAGCTGCTCGTACCATTCCTGATTCCAGTAAAAGAAGAGCTTCTCCTTGCTCTTGTTGAAACCCAATCCCGGAATCCAGACCGGGCCGCCAATCTCATAGCCGACGCTATTGTAGCGGTAGAGACTCCGCGCCGATTTTCCATCGTTGCGCGAGGCTTCGGTCTGTTGCGCGTTGCGGAAGTAGTTGTTCGCGTTCAGTCCTTCGTGGCGATGGAAGTAGCGCCCGCCACCGTGAAAATCCCTCGTGCCTGACTTGGAGACGACTACGACAAACGCGCCACCCGCCCGGCCATACTCAGCTTGGAAGTTGGAGGTCAGCACCTTGACCTCGGCAATCGCATCGGGATTGAGCGAGGCGTGGGTGTCAACATTATTGCCTGTGTCAATGTCGGATGAGCCATCAACCGTCAATTCCTTCTGGTTGTTGCGCGTGCCATTGACGTTGAAGCTGCCCAGGCTGCCCACTGAGGAAGAGGTCTGCCCCGCGTTGACGTTGCCGGTGATAATGCCCGGCACCGTCTTCAGAAAGTTTAGGTAGTCGCGCCCATTGAGCGCCAGGTCTTTGAGCTGGGTGCCGGTCACCACGCCCGACCGCTCGCCGGTTTCGGATTGAATCTCGATGCGCCCAGTATCAGCAGTAACGGTAACGGTATCGGTGACCGCACCGACATCGAGCACGAAATCGCCGGCATTGACCAAGTCGGTGGCGTTGAGCACGACACCGGTCTTTTCGAGCTTCTTGAAGCCGCTCTTTTCGACCATCACCTTGTAATTGCCTGGCGGCAACTGCGCGGCGCTGAAAACGCCTGCATTGTTGGTATTGGCCTGGCGCGTCCGATTGGTCGCCGAGTCGGTAATCGTCACGCTGGCGTCCGCAACCGGCGCGCCTGCGTTATCTTTGACTGTCCCGGTAATCGAGCCACTGGTGCTCTGTCCAAGGCTGCCAATGCTAGAAGACGCGAGCAGGAATGCGAGCAGCGTCACGGAAAACAACCACTGGCGTAATGGTCTCAGCATGATTCGTGCCTCCAAATTGTAATCAAATTGTTGGTCAGCCTGCCGCCAGCTCCATCAACGATAATGACTACCGGCACAGACTCTGATAGATCACAGCAAAGCTAGCAAACCCTTTGCGCGACTGAGACACGCTGCCCGCTCGCACCGAGATCAAGCAGCGTGCACTTATTTTACTGATTCAGCAAATCCCTTGCTCATTTATCACTAAAATGAGCACTGGTCAAGCACGTTTCGGCGATTCTGTATTACGAGCATCGGCTTGCCAACTTTAGTTCAAGAGCTTGTTTGCGGCATCACGGATGCGGCTATCGGGGCTTTCGGCGGACTTCCGCAGGTGTGGGGCAGCCTGCGCGACCTCGCCTCGCGCGTGTAACATCTGCCCAAGTCTCAAGTGCGCCTCGAAATGATTTGGCGCGTGTTTGATAGCCTCACGTAAATGCTGTTCAGCCCGCGCAGCTTCGCCATGTGCAGCCAGCGCGATGGCGTACGCCAGATATGCGTCGGCGAACGCAGGGGCGCTGCGAAGGGCGGCTTTGAAGTGACACTCCGCCTCGCGGAAATGGCCGTTGTTCGCCAGCAGATTCGCCAGATTGAGTCGCATTGTCGCGGCTTCGGGCCGCAAGCGCACGGCCTCGCGCCAAGCTCGCTCTGCGCCTTTCGCATCGTTTAGTTGAAATAGTCGCGCGCCCAAAACGCTGTGCAGGTTGGCGGATTCAGGTTCAAGCGCAAGGGCGGCCTGAAGCGCGGCCACGGCTTCCGGCAGTTTCTCCTGACGCGCCAGCAGGTTTGCGATGGCTTCAAGCACAGCAGATTCCTGCGGCGCTAACGACCGCGCGCGTTCCAAGGCCTGCGCAGCGCGTTCTAGTTGCCCTGTGGTAGTTAGAGTCGTTCCCAACCGATAGAAATGCCGCCAATCCGCCCCGACGCGCGCGCACGCTTGCTCGTAGAAGCCGATGGCCTTTGGCAGATTTCCGGCGCGCCGGTAAGCCTCCGCCAGTTCAAAGTAGAATTCCGAAGACACCGGCTTGTGACGTGCGATGGCTGCTTCCAACTCGCGCAGCCCTTGATCTAGGTTCGCGTCGTGCTTTACCTGCGCGAGCGCCAAATAGAGTTCGTGCTCCGGCGTCCGCTCAAGCCTGGCGGGATAGTAAAGTTCGACCCTGCCGCGATAAGGCGGCGTGTTGCCGTCGTGCTGCTCGACGAGCGGGCGCGCTGACTCTGGCGCAGGCCGCCTTTGGATGAAGTGATCGGTGACCAGCGTATGAATTGCATCCGACGGTCGCCGCTTCGGCATGTGGCAAGCGGCGCAATCCTGCGCAACCGGATGGCGGCGCACGGCCACCAGCTTTTGCACGACCGTTTGATGGCAACTCTGACAGGCTTCAGTGTAACGACGCAGCGCAGCCGGAGTATCCGACGGTTCGTGTGGATTGTGGCAAGTCGTGCAGGTGAGCGCCCCGCGACTCTTCAGGTAACAAGCCGATTTGCGCAATTGATAAGCGGCGCTGGCGAATTCAAACCGATCTTCGCTGTTCGCTGCGCGGTCGAAATGCAGAATGTAATCTGCCAGCGGCTCGCCCGGGCGGTAAGAGAAAACGCCGCGCCCGTGGCGCAACAAGGTGGCTGGCAGTTTCAAGCTAGTGGTTTCGAGGTGGCATTGCATGCAAACTTCCATCTGCTGCTCAGGCGCAAGCCGCGCCGGATTCACGATTGCATTGCGCACGCGCTTTGGCGGCAAGCCTTGTTTGACAGCATCGAGATGCGCTTGGCCGGGGCCATGGCAACGCTGGCAATCAATTCCTTCCGGCAGCCGAGCCGGAAAGCGCGTGCCTGTGTCTCCGTCATCAGATTGCGTTGGAATAACACTGTTATGACAGGACATGCACCGGTAGCTGAGTTTGCGACTGAAGCTTGCGTGGTCCGGCCGGTCATAGGCGGGACTCATTGCCCAATAGCCGCCTTTCTCAGCGTACCAAGTCAACGGAAGCTCAGCCAACTCGCCCGCCTTTGTTCGGCTGATGTAGCTGCGCGCTTGCTTGCCGGAGCCAAACCAGTAGTCAATCTGCGCCTCTAACGTGTTAGTGACGGCCCCATCAAAGCCGATCTGATGGCGTTTGAGGTACGGCTTGCCGTCGCGTGCGTGGACGGTGAAGACTTCATCCGAAGCATCGTGCTGAAAGCTGCCGCCTTTGAGTTCGGGAAACTCATTCCCCGTCCGCACCGCTCCAAATGTCCGCGCCATCGCCGTGCGCGCGTAACTTTCCGCAATCTCCCGATGACAACTCGCGCAGGCTCCGGGTTCCAGATAGCCGTCATTTGAAACTGCAACGGGCGAGTGTAGACGAGCACCGGTTACGCAAAGTACGACAGAGACAAACGCGAGACCGCTCTTGATTGTCTTGTTTCGTAGCTTGATTGGTTGCATTGGCTCGACCTGTGGACTGCATTCGCCCGCGCAAGCATAGCCAGATTCTGCCGAAAGAAAAGCAGCCTCCTCTGGTGAAGAGAAGGCTGCGCACTGTGTCTTGCATCGAACGGCTTCAGAACTGTAACCGTGCGACAATCTGGCCGTTGCGCTGACCGCCCACGTTGTTCGGATTGACGAAGCCAAAACCGCCGGTCAATTCACCCACCGAATTACGCGTGACAGCAGCAGTGGGATTGCCGGACGAAGGGCCGGGCAGCATCAGCCGGTTGAAAATGTTGAAGAACTCCGCCCGCAGCTCAAAGGTGACCTTCTCCTTGATCGGGAAGCGGCGTCCGAAGTTCAGGTTCTCCGACACCTGATGTTGCCAGCGATAGTCGTTGTAGAAACCGGGCGAGGAGCCGAATGTCCCCGGCGCAGCGTCCGTCCAGGCCGCCGGATTCAGCACCAGGCTCTGGCGCGGATCAATACAGCCGCAGTTGGGGTCTTTCAAGAACAGCGGCTGCCCTGCCACGCGATTCTGGCGCGTGCTGACGCCCTGGCCCAACAACGAAGCGAGGTTGTTGTTGGAGCCAGGCACGCCGATCAGCCCACCGCTGGCGTAACGCACCAGGCCGCCAATCGTCCAGTTGCCGAGCACATGCTTCACCAACTCGTTCGGCCCAACACGCGGGGTGTTGTAGCTGAAACCGCTCACAAAGATGTGCGGTTGCGAGCTGGATGCGAGCGACTTCTGGGCGTTGCGGTTAAACACGTTGTTGGTCGCTGGTCCGGCGAGTCCGGGATTGCCGCCACTGCCTAGCACCAGTTCTTTTTGGAAGGTGTAGGCCGCTGTCAGGTCAAGGCCGTGCGAGTAACGCTTGGTCAGCTTGACCTGCAGCGAGTCGTACCAGTTATTGCCGAGCGGCGCCCAACGCACGCCCAAGCGGTCATTGAATTGTGGGAAGGGGCGCAGCGACTGCATCACAGTCGCACTGCCAGGGAAACCTGCGTAGGGCGCTTTGAAGCCACGGGCCGCAGCCGTGGTCGAATCAATGCGCGAGGTCAACAACGTTCGGTCAGCCGCGTTGTTGAGATCAATGCCCAACGCCGCCAAGCGCGCGGGATTGATCGCATTCACATTGACCAGTTCGTTCGCTTCGAGCCAAACGCCCCGGTTGCCAACGTAGGCGACTTCGACTACGAAGTTCTTGAGGAACTCGCGCTGCACCGCAATGTTCCATTGATTGACGCGTCCCGGTCGGCCACCGTTGCGGTCTTGAATGACGCCCCACCAGAAATCGCCAAAGCTGCTGGTCTGCCCCGGCAAAGGCCGTATGCCCGGATCAAAGCTCGCCGTGTACAAGTCGGCCTTGTTGTAAACCAGCCCGTCTTTCAACAGCAGCGCCGGTTGGCCAAAGGCCGGATTGCTGAAATCAACCGTGTTGTAACCCAAGCCCAACGAGGGCGACCCGCCGGTGATGTACCAGGTGTTCGCCAATTGGCTGTAGCTGACGCCCCAGCCAGCGCGTATCACAGTTTTCGGATTCCACTGATAGGCAAAGCCGAGCCGTGGGCCGAAGGCATAAGGATAGGTTTCCGTGAACCGGCAATTACAGCGCTTCGGCCCGTCGCCTTCGTAAATAAAAGCGCCCGGCAATCCGCCTGCTGACGGGTTCGGCGTCGTCAAGCCGATTTCGCTGCTGCGGTAATAAAGCTCGTGCCCTTGTCCGGCGTAGTCCCAACGCAAGCCGTAAGACATCGTCAGTCTGGGCGTGATCTTCCAGCTATCTTGTCCGTACAAGCTCAAGGCTTGTTTGCGCCACTGCGGGTCTTTGACAGCAGCGACCGTGGCAGTGTTGACCTGGCCCAGCAAAAAGCTGGCGTAGCGATAGCCGATGCTGCCGCCGCCTATTGTCGTGTTCTGCAAATATGGGAGAGCCGTCTGGGCTTCGCTGAAAGCCACACGTCCCTGCGCGGCGGTCAGGTTCACATCGCTCCAAACTTCCTGTTTGAATTCGCCGCCGAATTTGTAGCTGTGGTTGCTGCGCACCCAAGTGGCGTTGGCGACAGCAGTCAGCTTGTCGTTCCAGAACTTGTTGGCCTGCACTGGCCCCATCGCACTCATGCCGCCACGGTTGCCTTGCAGATTGCCGAGGTTGGGGCCGACGATGCGCGGGAAACCCGACGGGTCTGTGGCCGCGCCTTTGAAGCCGATGCCTTGAACCGCATCGTAGTTGACCACGTCATCGGGCGCGCTGTCCGGGTTGTGGAAGCGCAGGAAACCCGCACCCAGGTGTAACACGAAGGTGGGCGTCAGGGTTTGATCAAGATTGATCCTAACCGTGTGGCCATAGATTTTCTGATCGCGCCGCCCGGTGATCGGAATGGGCAAGCCATCCGCGCCCGTGATCTGCGTCGTGTCTTCCAACGACCAGTAGCCAGAAAGCTTCGATTTGTCACTGAAGCTGTGATCAATCTTGACGCTGGGGATTTGCTGAAAGCGCATGTTTGGAATGCGGGGATCCCAGTTGTTCAGCAATTCGCCGTTATCCGCCTTCGGAATCAGGTCTTGCACTCTGAGCGCCACTGGATCGAGTAACGCGGTCGGAATCACGTTGTTGGGAAACGGATCACGCACGATGGACTGCGTGCCATTGACCGTGACGGTGCGCGTAGTACGTGGGTCATAGATCGCGTTCTCCATAATGGGCCGCCCCAGCACGTCCGTACCGAGCTGGCGTCCGGTCAAAGCCGCGCTGAAATCGCCCCGGCGATAAGCGTCGGTCGGCACGGTCGCCAAACTGCCCGACGAGCGCGTTACGTTGCGATATTTTTCCAGATTGAAAAAGAAGAAAGTCTTGTTGCGCCCGTCGTAGAGCTTGGGAATACGCACCGGGCCACCAATGGTAAAGCCATAATCGTGCTTGCGGTCGAGCGACTTCGCCGCGCGCGGGCTGGTGGCGAAGGGAGTGGAAAGAGGCCGGTACGCATTGAAAGCTTCGTTGGTCAGATATTCGTAGGCGCTGCCGTGATACTGATTCGAGCCCGACTTGGTGGTGAAGTTGAAGACGCCGCCGAGCACTTGCCCGAACTCCGGAGCAAAGTTGTTTGTCTGAATTGAAAAATCACCGATGGTCTCGACCGAAGCGGCAGCCACCGTGCTTGTCCAAACTGTATCGTTGGTGCTGGTGACATCCTGGCCTTCCAGATAGATTTTGAAAGAACCGCTCGGCGCGCCGTTGATACTGGCCGTTTGCGTGGTGCCCGATACGCCCGGCGCAAGCTGGATAAAGCTCAGCCAACTGCGGATCGAATTGGTTGCAGCGAAATTGAGCGGCAGCGCGTTGAACAACTCGCCGCTGATGTTGGTGCTCTGCTCAGCATTCTCGGTCTTCAGCAACGCCGCCTGATCCGTAATCATCACGGTATCGGAAGCCGCACCGATTTCCAATGCGGCATTGATACGCGTTGTCTGATTGACTTGGACTTGGACGCCCTGTGAAAGGAACCTCTTGAAGCCGGACGCCTCGACGCGCAGTTCGTAGCTCCCGGCAGGCAGCGCAGAAAGCGTGTAATTGCCGGTTTCAGTAGTGACAGTTTTATACTCCGCTCCGGTGGCGAGATTCTTGGCGTTGATGGTGGCGCCAGCGACTACGGCATCCGCTGGGTCTTTAACCGTGCCCGTAATCGTCCCACGATCACTTTGGGCAAACGTCGCCACCGTCAATAAACATAAACATAGCGCAGTCAGTAGGACTCTCATGCAGGCTTCCTCCTCGAACCCGAGCGTGCGGGCAGGTTTGGTTTGCAACAATGAAAGAAGCGCGGGCGGCTTTCAGTCAAAAGGCCCGAACAACTTCTGAACGTTTTTTCGAACGATAGTGCGCTGCGCACAGCGCGTTTGTGAGAGTAATGCGTCTGTTGATTACACAGCCCCGAGCTTGTTGATTGCCCCGGTGGTCTGATACGCAAGTAGGTTTGAACTTATCCCAGCAGCGCAAAATTGTAGGAGAATTGCGAGACCCTGACACCAAACGAAAGTTGGGGGTTAGAAATGTAGCTGGGGGGGAGTATAGGGTGGAATGTAGGGGCAGACCTGTGTGTCTGCCTTGAAGCGGTAGGTGCGCGAGGCCGGGGCAGACACGCAGGTCTGCCCCTACGCTATCAGCGTTATCCCCTAATTCCTCCACTATCAGGTAGGTTTAGCGTAGTCCGAAGTGCACAGACGAATGCGCTTGCCCAACTTTTGTTTGGTCATCCCGCCAATTATTTTCCGTATACTGCGACTTGTGCTATTCGTAAGCCGCTAACCGACAATGAAAAGAAGTTTGCCGCGTGTCAGTAGCCATTTCTTGAGGAAGACTACTGGGGCGATCTGTCGGCTGAGCAGCCACGATCAATCAAGCATACTGGCAAGCATACTGGGAGAGTCTCCATCGCTATGAAAAACAGTTCAACACTTCAACGCACGCTCTGCTTGTTACTGCTGCTGCCTGCTGCAATCTGGGCCGCGCAGCAACCAAAGGAAATTCCGCTCTGGCCAAACGGCGCGCCCGGCTCCGAGGGCAAGACGGGCGAGGAAGCCGTGCGCCTGACCCCGGACGGCGAACACGTCGTGTCGAACGTGCACAAGCCTTCGCTCACGCCTTATCTCCCGTCGAAAGACAAAGCCATCGGTGTCGCCGTAATAGTCGCGCCGGGCGGCGGCCACCGCGAATTGTGGGTTGACCACGAAGGCCACAATTTTGCCAAGTGGCTCAGCACGCGCGGCATCGCCGCCTTCGTGCTCAAATACCGTCTCGCACGTGAGACCAATTCGACCTACAAGATTGAAGAGCACGGCTTCGCGGACACGCAACGTGCCATCCGCCTCGTGCGCAGCCGCGCGCAGGAATGGGGCGTCAACCCGGCGCGCGTCGGCGTGTTGGGTTTTTCGGCTGGTGGCGAAGTGGCGGCGCTGGTGAGCATGCGCTACGACACGGGCAACAAAGAAGCTGCTGACACCGTGGAGCGCGAGCCTTCTCGCCCAGATTTCCAAGCACTGATTTATCCTGGCACTTCCGGCAAAGTCGTGCCGACCAAAGAATCGCCGCCGATCTTTCTGCTATGTGGCTACAAAGACCGGCCCGACATTTCGCGTGGCTTGGCCGAAGTCTATTTGAAGTTCAAAGACCTCGGCGTACCGGCGGAGTTGCACATCTACGCTACGGCGGGCCACGGCTTCGGCATGCGCGAGAAGAATCGCAGCGCCGTGGCAACTTGGCCAGCGCGTTTTGAAGAGTGGTTGGCCGAACTCGGTATGCTGAAAGGGCAGTGATATGCGCGCCATTTTCGTAATTCTCCTCATCGCAGCATCTTTCATAACTCCCGCGTCAGAGGGAGAGTTGAAAACATTCACGCTAGATCATCGCGGTGGCGCAGCCTCAGTGATTGATCTCTCAACTCTGCTAGATGCGCCGGCGGGAAAGCACGGTTTCGTGCGCGTTGCCAATGGCCATCTCGTCACCGGAGACGGCAAGCGACTGCGGTTGTGGGGCGTCAACGTCACGGATTGGAGCAAAGGTTCAACTATGCTCCCGTCAAAAGAAGATGCGCCGATGTGGGCGGCTACGCTGGCGCGTTTCGGCGTCAATTGCGTGCGCTTGCATTTTCTCGACCTGCCGACGCCGCGCGGTTTGATTGACGCGACGCGCGAGGACTCGCGCGCGTTTGATGCACAGCAACTCGACCGGCTCGATTTCTGGATCGCGGAACTGAAGCGGCGTGGCATTTACATCAATCTGAATCTGAATGTCGGCAGGTCTTACAAAGCCGGGGATGGTGTGAAAGACGCCGACAAGATTCGTTGGGGCAAGGGGCTGACATTCTACGATCCGCGGCTGATCGAGTTGCAAAAGGAGTACGCCAAACAGATCCTCACGCACTTGAACCCGTACACAAAGACTGAATATCGCAATGAACCAGCAGTCGTCATCGTCGAGCTAGCCAACGAAAACGCGCTTTATCTAGGCTTTCGCGCGCCCACACCTGCTTATGACAAAGACCTGCTCGACTTGTACAACGCTTGGTTGAAACAGAAGCGCAGCCCCGCCGAACTCGCCAAGCTGCGCACCATCGCCGGAGTCGAAGGCGAGCAACCCATCCCGCGTTTGACGGGCAGAGAGATTGCGGCAGCCCCGCCAGAGCGGTTCTACACCGAGCTTGAGTTTTTTATGGAGATGGAGCGCCGCTACTTTCAGGATATGCAGTCTTACCTAAAAGACACGCTCAAAGTGAAAGCGCCGCTCGTTGCCACAGCCGATCACAGCCACAGCGGCAGCAGCTATCCGCTGTTGGCCTCGACTTCGCTGCTCGACATCGTAGACGGTCACACCTACTGGCAGCATCCGGGGCCGCGCGGGATTCCGAACACGCCGATGGTGAATGATCCGCGTAATTCCACGGTGGTGGAGCTTTCACGCACAGCCTTCGCGGGCAAGCCATACACGGTGAGCGAGGTCAATCATCCGTTTCCAAACGATTACGCGAGCGAGGGCATTCCGATTCTGGCGGCTTATGCGGCGCTACAGGATTGGGACGGCATCTTCTGGTATACCTTCGAGCCGAAAGCCTCGGCGGACTGGAAGCCACAGGTCGGTGATCCCTTCGACATCTCGCACAATCCGGTGAAGATGCCGCAGCTTGCTGCGGGCGCAATGATGTTTGTGCGCGGCGATGTGCGCGCCGCGCGACAAGTAATTCAGCGGTCGTATTCACGGCAGCAGGTTTATGACAGCATCCGCCTACCGGGCACAGAGCGACCTTATTTCACGCCGGGGTTTCCGCTCGCGCTGCCGCTGCGGCACGGCTCGCGCATTGCTTCGCTCGACGGCAAGCCGACGGAGAAGATCGAATTGCGCGAAGCCGACCCACTTGTTTCGGACACTAACGAGTTGGCCTGGGCTGTGTCTCAGGAAAAGGGAGGACTCGTCACTGTGGACACGGAACGCACGCAAGCGGCCATTGGCTTTGTCAAAGCGTACGGCAAGCAGTTGCGTCACCTCGCGCCTGAAATCAATAACCGTTTCGCCAGCCTGAGCTTGAGCGCGCTCGATGCAAAACCCATCGCACGTTCCAGCCGTATGCTGCTCGTGGCTGGCGCGCTGGCAACCAATACTGGCGTCGAATGGAACGAGACGCGCTCGGCATTGAAGCAATGGGGCACAGCGCCGACCTTAATCGAGCCGGTGACGGGACGGTTGCTCGTGCGCAACCTCGAAGGCGCGCGCAGTGTGACGATAGCCGCGCTGGATAGGCGCGGGCAACGCATCGGCGCGCCAGTGGCGGCCAAGCAAACGCCGGAAGGCTGGCGTGTTCAACTTGGCGCGCAAGTCACGACTTGGTACGAGATCAAGGTTGAGCGATAGTTGCCATTTGAGATTTGAGATTGGTTTAGTTCAGATGCCTGATTCAACCACAATCCGCGTCATTCTCGTAGATGATCACCCAGTAGTGCGCTTTGGCTTGGCCGCGATTATCGGCCTACAGCCGGATATGGCTGTGGTCGCCGAGGCGGGTTCGGGTGAAGAAGCTTGCGCAAGCTGCGCCAAGCAAGCGGCTGATGTCCTGTTGATGGACTTGCGCCTGCCCGGCATGAGCGGCGTCGAAGCGATTCGCGCCATCCGCAAGCTGCATCCGAAGCTGCGCTTCATCGTCCTGACAACTTACGACGGCGACGAGGACATTCACCGGGCGCTCGAAGCGGGCGCGCAGGCTTACTTGTTGAAGGGCATGTCGCACAAGGACTTGGTCAACGCGATTCGCAGAGTGCACGCCGGCTTGAAATACATCCCTGCTTCGGTCTCCAAGAGTCTGGCGGAACGCCCGCCGCATTCGGAATTGAGCGCCCGCGAATTGGAGGTGCTAAAGTTGATCATCAAAGGCCACAGCAACCGCGAGATCGGCGAGGCGCTGGGCATCAGCGAAGCAACGGTCAAATGGCACGTAAACATCATTCTCAGCCGCCTTAACGTCAGTGACCGCACGCAGGCTACGGTGGCTGCCTTGCAGCGCGGCATCGTGCATTTGCCTTGAGTGGAGACCAAAGTGAAGCGTGCCGTCGCTGCCGGACACATCCTTACATTCCTTTTCCTGTTGATCACAACCGCAACGGGTCAGAGCACCACGGCGGATTCGATCCCGTACAGCCGTCGCGTTTGGCAGAGCGCGGACGGCCTGCCCGAAGACTTCGCGCAGTCTCTGGCGCGGACGCGCGATGGTTATTTATGGATTGGTACGAGCGGTGGACTGGTGCGCTTCGATGGTGTGCGCTTCACGGTCTTCAATCGTGAGAATCAACCGGCCTTCCGCGATGACAGTTTCTACACGCTCTTTGTCGCCAAGGACGGCACGCTGTGGGGCGGCACCGAAGGCGGTGGATTGGTGCGCTATCAACACGGTTCGTTTCGTGTCTTCGGCGCGACTGAAGGACTCAGCAACGGCTTTGTGCGCGTCATCTTTGAAGACAGTCAACGCAATCTCTGGGTCGGCACTGATCGCGGCTTGTTTCGGATGCAGCAGGAAGCGCTGACTCGCGTGGATGGCACGGGCGGCATTTCTCCGATCAGCGTGCATACGATCTGTGAAGACCGCGCGGGACGCCTGCTGGTCGGCGGTTCGGGTCTGCTGATTTTGAACGGGCAAGCGGCGACTCACTACACTTCGGGCGAAGCGATGGCCGACAACAGCATTCGGACGATCCGTCAGACTTCGGACGGCGCGTTGTGGATCGGCACTATTTCGGGGCTGCGGCGGCTCGAACACGGACTCAATGGCGATCCGTTCAAAACACCCAAGCTCATCAGCGGCGTCAACATCGGTGTGCTGCTCGAAAGCCGCCGCGGAGAGTTGTGGATCGGCACTTACGGTCAGGGGTTGAAACGTTTTCAAGCGGGCCACATTGACAGTTATGAGGCCCCGGCTGTGCTTCCACACAACAACGTTCTGGCGCTCTTCGATGATGGTGAAGACGACATCTGGGTAGGCACGCAGGGCGGGCTGCTGCGTTTGAGTCCGAGCGCCGCCGCTACAATCACGACTGCCGATGGCGCGCCGCAAAGCATCAACACGATCTACCAAGACCCGCGCGGCCATCTCTTTGTGGCGGCGCTGAACGGTCGGCTATTCCAAGTGTCGCGTCAGACGCTCGTGCCGGTCGCACTGCCTGCCAAGCTGCGCGCCTTGCCGATACGCAATGTGTTCCGCGACAGCAGCGGCACACTTTGGATGGGCACCGACGGTCAAGGCGTCGTGCGGTTCAGCGAGGCCACCACTGATCGCTACACGATGAAGCAAGGGCTGATTAATGACTTCGCGCGCGCTTTCTGTGAAGATCGTGAGGGCAACTTGTGGATTGGCACCGATGGCGGGTTGAGCCGCTTCAGCACTGGCCAATTTCAGAATTTCAACATCGAGTCAGGTCTGGTCTATGGCAGCATTCGGCAACTCCTCGCGGATCGCAGCGGCAATCTGTGGATCGGCACGGATAACGGGTTGAGTCAGTTTCGCGCAGGCAGCTTCGTCACCGACCCATCACTTGAACGCTTGCGCGGCCAGAAGATTTGGGCGCTACACGAGGACAGCGCAGGCGGCCTCTGGATTGGCACGCACGGAGCCGGGCTGTTTTTGCTGAAAGCCGGGAAGCTGGCGCAATTCACTATTGAGCAAGGTCTGCCCAGCAACAAGATTCACTTCATCGCCGAAGACGCGCGCGCGCAGCTGTGGATGAGCGGGCCAAGTGGAATCGTGGCAGTCGTTCGGCGCGAGCTTGAGTCGCTTGCGGCAAACCCGTCGGCAAAACTGGCCGTGCGGGTTTACGGCACTTCGGAAGGCTTGAGCACGAATCAGATGAACGGCGGCGTGCAACCGGCGGGCGCGCTAACGCCGGAGGGCGAACTTTGGATTCCCAGCACGAAAGGCGCCGTTCACATCAAACCAGATGGCTCGGATTCAAGCGGCCCGCTGCCTGTCCTGATCGAACAGGTGCTAGCGGACGACCACGAAGCTCCCTTCTCCGCTGGCCTCAGGCTGTCTCCCGGTAAAGGCAAACTCGAAGTTCATTACACCGCGATACGCCTGCGCTCGCCCGAGAGCATCCGGTTCAAATTTTGGATGGAAAATTTCGATCCGGCGTGGACGGAGGCAGGCCAGCGACGCATTGCCTATTACACGAACCTGCCCGCCGGGAATTATCGCTTCCACGTAGTTGCTTATGAGACCAACGATCCGCGCCATGCGGCCGAGCAGGTTTTGAGCATTCAATGGCAGCCGCATTTTTACCAAACAGCCTGGTTCCTGGCTCTCTGCGCGCTGGCGGCGACGATTGCGGTGTGGGGCGCGTACCGGCTCCACGTGCGCAACCTGCGGCAGCGCTTCGTCGCCGTGCTCGAAGAGCGGAACCGCTTGGCCAGAGAGATGCACGACACCTTGATTCAAGGCTGCGTCGGAGTCTCCGCCCTACTCGAAGCCGCGTCGAGCGCGCAAGAAGTTTCACCCAAAATCAGTAACGAATTGCTCGACCGCGCCCGCAACGAAGTGCGTGCCGCCGTGGACGAAGCGCGGCTGGCGGTGTGGAATTTGCGCCAGAGCTCCGGCAGCGGTGAAGACCTGGTCAAGGTGGTTGCGCAGTTGACGCAACGGACGGAGCAGGAAGCGGGCATCCCCGTCAAATTCGAAAGCTCCGGCGCGCCCTTCGCGCTGGGCGCAGCCAGCGAATGGAGCTTGCTGATGGTCACGCGGGAGGCGTTGCAGAACGCCGTCAGACACGCCGCTCCGCAGCAGCTTTCGGTTGTTTTGAGCTTTGACCGGCGCAGTTTGCGCGTGGAGATCGAAGATGATGGATGCGGCTTCGACACTTCCATCATTCATTCGTCAAATGGGCGGCATTACGGCTTGATCGGGATGCGCGAGCGAGTCGAGAAGTTGGGCGGTGTGTTCGGGCTGACAAGCTCACCCGGCAAAGGTACGCAGGTGCGTTTCAGTATTCCGCCGGGCAAAGCCGTACCGCTCGAAAATCAGTAAGGCTGCCTGTCCGACAAGCTGCCAGCTTGTCGTTGATTCCGAAATAAGTACAACGCCGAGACGACGACAAGCTGGCAGCTTGTCGGACATTTTCGGTAATAGGAGAGATTATGCGTAACAATTCAATCCTAAGCCTGATCTTGCTAGTGTTGAGCATTATCCTAACCTCGTCTGCTTATGCCCAAACGCGCGAGCGTCTTTCGTTCAACGCCGATTGGCGTTTCCAGAAAGGCGATCCGGCAGAGTCCGACGGGCAGTTGAATTACGAGAAGATCAAAGACCGCATCACGCTGACCGGCAGCGATTTCAAAAAAGAAGCTCAAGCGCCAACCGTCACAGCCAAAGAAAATCTCGGCGGTAATATTACCTATGTGCAAAGCGGCTTTGACGACCGTGGCTGGCGGCGGCTCGATCTGCCGCACGATTGGGGCATCGAAGGCCCCTTCAAACAAGAGTATTCCGGCGACACCGGCAAGCTGCCGTGGTGGGGCGTGGGCTGGTACCGCAAACACTTCAACGTCGCCGCCAATGAAAAAGGCAAGCGCATCTTTCTCGACCTCGACGGCGCAATGGCCTACGCCGCCGTGTGGTTGAACGGTCAATTCGTCGGCGGCTGGCCTTATGGTTATTCTTCGTTCCGTTTGGAGCTGACGCCTTATCTGAAATACGGCACCGACAATGTCATCGGCATCCGGCTGGACAATCCGCCCGATTCGTCACGCTGGTATCCGGGCGGCGGCATCTATCGCAATGTCTGGCTCGTCAAGACAGCGCCCGTCCACATCGGACATTGGGGGACATACATCACGACGCCTGAAGTCACGCGGGACAATGCAACCGTAGAGATCAAGCTGAGTGTGGATAATCAAACAGCAGCCGTTGCCAACTTGATCGTCAAAACGCAAGTTTACGAACTCGGCGCTGACGGGAAGAAGACAGGCAAACCGGTTGCCTCTGCCCCAACAACCACGTTCAAAATCCCAGCCAGTCAAAGTCAGTCCGGTGAAGCAAAAATCGGCGTCAAAAATCCCAAGCTCTGGAACCTGCAAAAGCCCAATCTCTACGTCGCGGTTACCACGCTCGAGCAGCGCGGCAAAGTCGTGGACAGCTACGAAACAGTCTTCGGCATTCGCACGATCAAGTTCGACGCGCAGCAGGGTTTCTTGCTCAATGGCGAGCGTGTGCCGCTCAACGGCGTGTGCAACCACCACGACCTCGGCCCGCTGGGCGCTGCCATCAACCTGCGCGCATTGGAACGCCAGATCGAGCTATTGAAGGAGATGGGCGCAAACGCCATCCGCACCAGTCACAATCCGCCAGCGCCTGAATTGCTCGAACTCTGTGACCGCATGGGTATGGTCGTGATGGTCGAAGCCTTCGATTGTTGGAAGGCGGGCAAGAAGCGCAACGACTATCAGAAGCTCTTTGTGGACTGGCACGAGAAGGATTTGCGCGCGATGGTGCGCCGCGACCGTAATCATCCAAGCGTTATCCTCTGGAGCACCGGCAACGAGATTCGCGAACAAGGCAATGCTGAAGGGCACAAAATCTCTGCCGCGCTTGCGCAAATCGCCCGCGATGAAGATCCGACGCGCCCGATCACCGCCGGCTGCAACGCGGTCAATGCTGGCTACAATGGTTTTCAAAAGACCGTGGATGTTTTCGGTTACAACTACAAGCCAGCCGAGTACAAAAAATTCCGCGAGCAAAATCCCCTCATCGCCCTTTACGGCAGCGAGACTTCATCGTGTGTGAGTTCGCGCGGCGAATATTTCTTTCCGGTCAGCGAGAACAAGGCGCAAGGCCGCGCCGATTTCCAGGTCAGTTCCTACGACCTGTACGCCCCGCCCTGGGCTTTCCCGCCCGATGTCGAGTTCAGAGGGATTGACGAAAACCCTTTTGTGGCGGGCGAATTCGTCTGGACAGGCTTTGATTATCTGGGCGAACCGACGCCCTACAACGCTGACACAACCAACCTGTTGAACTTCACCGATCCGCAAGCGAAAGCAAGGGTGGAAATAGAACTCAAGGAGCTTGGCAAAATCCGCGTGCCCTCGCGCAGCTCCTACTTCGGCATTATGGATTTGTGTGGCTTCAAGAAAGACCGGTTCTATCTTTATCAAGCAAGGTGGCTGCCTGAGTTGCCGATGGCACACATCCTGCCGCATTGGAACTGGCCGGAGCGCGTTGGCGAGATCACGCCCGTGCACATCTACACTTCCGGCGACGAAGCGGAGCTTTTCCTGAACGGCAAATCACTGGGTCGCAAGCGGCGTGAATTGCTGCAATATCGGCTGCGTTGGGATGAGGTGAAATACGAACCGGGCGAATTGAAAGTCGTAGCATACAGAAACGGCAAGCAATGGACGGAAGCAGTGATGAAGACGACCGGAGCTGCGGCGAAGGTATTGCTCCAAGCCGACCGCGACACGCTCAAGGCCGATGGTCAGGATTTGTCTTATGTCACAGTCGCTATTGCCGACCCAGCAGGGTTGCTAGTGCCGCGTTCGCACAATCGGGTGAGTTTTGCGATTTCCGGTCCGGGTGAAATTGTTGCAGTGGACAATGGCGACGCCACCAGCCACGATTCTTTCCAGGCGAAGGAGCGCAATGCTTACAACGGACTGGTGCTGGTTATTGTGCGTACAAAGAAAGGTGAAGCGGGCGCGATCACGCTGCAAGCTCGCTCCGAAGGTTTGGCGGCGGCTGAAATCCGCTTGCGCAGCAAATAGGCGAATCGAACTGAATTAAGCGTAGCCACGCGGATGCTGCAAATGCCACTCCCACGCCGTGCGAATGATGTCGTCGAGCAGTGGGTAGCGCGGCTGCCAGCCCAGCACCGCGCGCGCCTTGGCAGCATCAGCTACCAAATGCGATGGGTCGCCAGGCCGACGCGGTTTCATTTCAACCTCGATTTGCTCGCCCGTAACGCGGCGCGCCGATTCAACGACTTCGAGCACGGAGTAGCCCTGCCCATTGCCTAGATTGATGCGTTCCGACGCGCCACCCGCGCGCAGATGGCGTAAGGCCAGCGCATGAGCTTCAGCCAAATCCGTAACGTGGATGTAATCGCGCACCGCCGTACCATCCTTCGTCACGTAGTCGTCGCCGAAAACAGAGACGTGCGGAATTACTTTCTGCGCGGCGGCCAGCACATTCGGAATAATGTGTGTCTCCGGCTCGTGATGCTCGCCGCGCGTGACCGTTGCGCCCGCCGCATTGAAATAGCGCAGAGCCACAAACTTCAAACCATAGGCTGTGTCGTAACTTTCTAAAATCCGTTCCATCATCAGCTTCGACCAGCCGTAGGGATTGGTCGGCTGCTGCGGGTGGGTTTCGTCAATCGGGATGCGATGCGGCTCGCCGTAGGTCGCGCAGGTCGAAGAAAAAACCACTTGTCGCACACCGGTCGCTTGCAGCGCATTGAGCAGCCTGAGACCTTGCGCGACATTGTTCTCGAAATAGCGCGCCGGTTCGGCGACCGATTCGCCGACGTAGGCTAGTGCGGCGAAGTGAATGCAGGCTTCGATTTGATGTTGGCGCACAATCTCCGCGACCAATTCAGTATCGCCGATGTCGCCTTCGTAAAACGGAATCTCAGCGGCCACTGCCGCGCGATGCCCACGCGAGAGGTTGTCGAGCACGACCACGTCTTCGCCCTGTTCGCATAGCAGTTCAACCGTCACGCTGCCAATATAACCAGCGCCGCCTGTCACCAGAATCGCCATTGCTCTCCTCTAAAAAATGTTCGACAAGCTGCCAAGCTGTCGGAGGCTTCCGGTTTAGCGCCACACGAAGTCAGCGACAAGCTTGGCAGCTTGTCGAACTATCGCTTCAATCGCAGATGACCGAAAGCCGCACTGCCAGGGGATGAGCCGGAAAAGATGTACGGTTGATGGCCAGTGACCTCAGCGTATTTTGCGGCGACTCGTTGCACCACTGCCGCCGCATCGCAGCGCCCGAGCACCGCGACCGTTCCGCCGCTGCCACCACCCGTAATCTTTGCGCCGTACAACCCACTGTTTGTGCCTTCAACTCGCACAAGCTGCACCAGCAGGTCCGTACCTTCCGAGCCAAGCCCGCAAGCCGAATAGCTCACGTGCGATTGATACATCAACTCGCCGAGCAGTTGATTGCGGCGCTCACTCGGTGGCGCGCCGAGCAATTCCGCAAACAACTGCAAGCGAAAATGCTCATAGACCGGATGCGCCGTCGGAACGCGCACCGCGTAACTCCGCGCGGGATCAACACGTGTCACCACGTCCGTCGTGCCAACGTAGCGCGCTAAAAACTCATCGCCCGCAATCCGCTCCGGCAAGTGCACAGCAAATCTCTGCTCGAATTCTGCTGGCGTCAGATTCGCCAGAAAGCCGTGCCAGAGCGGGTCGTCAACACGCACTGCTTCACTGTTCGCCTGGCGCGACGATTTCAACCCAGCCAACTCAGCAATGATGCGATAACCCATAAATGCGCCCACGCGCACCGAGCCGTAATCGCCGCCGCCGACCGAATGACGCACGCCCGAATCGAGTCCCCAGACGGCCAGGTCTGGCGGCAGCGCAAGCGTTCCTTGTAACTCGGCGGGCTGGCAGAGCAGCGCCAGCAACTGCTGCTCTTCACCACAAACCGAAGTCATCTGATCCATCACGCCGCAGGGCGCGCCGACTACCAGATTTTCAACTTTCTGACAGAGCAAGGCCAGCTCGCGCGGCGCAATGACAAGGTCGAACGCAGCCGCAACTGCCGCCATCACTGCGACCTCGATTGCCGCTGAAGAGCTGACGCCTTTGCCCTCCGGCACCTGCGAGGCAATCAAGATGCGCGCGCCCTGGCTAAAGCGCACACCGCGCTCGCGCATGAGCACGAGAAATGCGCCCGCTGCGTAGGCCGCCCAGCATCGCGCCGGAGCGCGCTCGAAATAACGGCGCGCCGCGTCATAAGTGATCGGTTCGCCGTCTGATTCAAAATCGCCGAGCGACATTTCAAATTTGGTTTCGCGCGCCGCCTCCTGCGCGAGACTGACCACGGTAAGCTTTCGTTCGCTGTCGCGTTGCAGCGCGGCGCATGTCGCTTCGCGAATCGGCCATTGCAGCACGAGCGAGCCGGAGTAATCCGCAATGCCGCCCATCAGGTCGAGCCGGCCGGGGGCGCGCGCGACAAACACTTCGCCCTGGCTGTCGAATAAGCCGCGCGCCTCTGATACAGAATGCTCATCGAGCGTGTTGAGCAGCTTAATAAACGCAGCGGCATCCGGCAACTCATACGCTGTGTCATGGAGGATTCGATACTCGGAAGGGATGCGGTTCATTGCGTTCCCGCTGGCTTTTCCTGTTTGTAGTGGCCCTGTTTATAGTGGCTGGTTGGTTCCGCACGCAGTTCCGCCGCCTTCTCTTCGGGTGAAGTATCAGAGAGGAAATTGCCGCCGCCAATCTCCGGCCCGGCCAGATATTTCAGCAGGTTCGGTTTGCGCAATGGTGGGTGGAATTCGATGTGGAAGTGAAACCCACGATAAGCGCCACCGTCGGTCGGAGCTTGGTGCAAGGTCATCACGTATGGGAACGGCATGCGCCACAGGTTGTCGTAGCGTACCGTCAACTGCTTGAGCGCTTCGGCAAAATCACGCAGTTCCGTTTCGTCAAGCGTGGCGACACTTGCATGAGTCTGCTTCGGCGCGACGTAGCATTCATAAGCATAACGCGCAAAGTAAGGCAGAAACGCCACCGCCGATTCATTCTCAAAAATGATGCGCCGCCCGTCCGCGCGCTCGGCAGCCAGGATGTCTTGAAAGAGCACGCGCCCGGTCTCCGCCAAATGCCGTTCGGAAACGCGGGCTTCGGTCTCGATAGTTTTGAAAACGAAGTTGGTGGCGTAAATCTGGCAGTGCGGATGCGGGTTGGAAACGCCGACGGCTTCGCCCTTGTTCTCGAAGATCAAAACGTGGTTGATCTGCGGGTGGCTGCCCAACTCGATATATTGTTCGCGCCAGACACGCAGCAGCTTGATGATTTCACTGATTTCGAGTTCGGCCAGCGTGAGACTGTGATCCGGGCTGTAGCAAACGACGCGCGCAATTCCCGCAGCGGGCCGGTTACGATAAACGCCCGTCGGTTGTGCCGGTTCCGCTGGCGCATCGAAACCCACGCAAGGGTGATCGTTGTCAAACACGAAGGTGCTGGAGTAATCCTCATTGCGTGCGCCGCTCACGCGCAGATTGCCAGGACACAGGTAACAATCAGACAGATAGGCAGGCAGTGTTGCTTCCTCGTGCGCAATTGTCTCGCCATTCCAGGGACGGTTCTGACGATGCGCCGCGATGATGATCCATTCTTCACGCAACGGATGCCAGCGCTCTTCCCAAATCATTTCGTCATTGCTCCTGTTACTACAACTCTCCTCAAACGTAAGCAGCTTGCTCGCGGGCAGGAATTATTCAATCACAAGCAATGCTCATTTATGCTTAAAGTGAGCAGCGCAGTCAAGGTCTTCAATCGGGATGAGAGCAGTTCAAGCACTTTGCACCTTAATGCCTTTTTTGAGGAAGGGGGCAAGGGCGGTTTTACTAGCGCCCTTGTCAGTAATGAGTAGATCAATCTCGCTGGCCGGCCAGATGAGCGTGGTACCGGTGACACCCAGCTTGCGATGGTCGGCGACCACGACGCGGAAGCGCGCCTGCCGCATCATCTGGCGGTGAATCGCCGCTTGGTCGGGATAATTGGTCGTCAAGCCGTGTTCCGCATGAATGCCATCCACACCGATGAAGATTTTATCTACAAACATCTCACTCACGCTTTGAATCGCCGACGCGCCTACCAAGGCGAACCAGTCGGGACTCAAGAACCCGCCCGACATAAAAATCTTGAGGTCGCTGCGATGGCTGAGTTCCATTGCGATATTGACGGCGTTGGTGACGACGGTGATGTTCTTGCGGTGACGGATGCTGCGCGCCACCTGCGTTGTCGTCGTGCCCGCGCCGATGCTAACGATTTCGCCATCAGCAATCAGTTCCGCCGCCGCCAGCCCGATCCGGCGCTTCTCCGCCGTGCACTGTTGTTCCTGTTCGCCAAAGGAAGAGACGTGGCGGAAAGGTTCATAGAGCGCCGGTTCGACCGAGACTGCGCCGCCGTGTGTGCGCCGCAATAGTCCTTGCTGTTCCAAATCGCGCAGGTCACGCCGGATCGTCGAAGGCGATACGCCGAATTCTTCGGCCATCAGTTCGACCGTAATCTCGCCCGAACGCAGCAGCTCACGCAGAATCCCCTGCGCCCGTTTCTCGTCAACCGAAAGTTCTCGATTCATCGCTTTTTCTTGTAGCTGGAACTCAACAATGCCCGCAACCAATGAGCAGGAAAGCACGCGGATAATCCATCTCAAATGATGAAGTGATTCGATTGTAGCTTTTCTCAGGCAATTTCGTAAGGCGTCTTTCTAGGAGCGCGATTGTTGAGGCTGCAGGTGTGTGGCCAGCAGTTCTGATTTATGCTCTGTTCATCTGTTATCGTGTAACCTCTGGCAAAATTTCGAGAGGCGAAATAGGGCCTGACGCAAAGCTCGGTGCGAAGTAAGGGCCGAACTCAGGAGGTCGTTTATGACTCGTTGGTTTTGTTTGTCACTATTACTATTCATCGGATTCGGTGCTGTCTGCGCCCAAAACCCGCCTGCCATAATTACTCTTACCGGAACTGTACTTGACCAAAATGCGGCACTGATAGGCAAGGCACAAGTAACGCTGAAAGGCGGCGAGCCGGTGCGCTCCCGCTCGACCAAGACCGACGCTTCCGGCGCATTCCGTTTTGATAAACTGGCCGCTGGTGAATACGAGCTTGTGGTCACGCTAGAAGGCTTCAAGCCGACGACGCTTCAAGTCACCATTGGCAACCGCGCGCCTGCCCCTGTGCAAGTCGTCCTGCCAGTGGCAGAACTGCATCAAGAAGTTTCCGTACCTGTCGCTAGTGTTCAGGTAAACACGGACGCTGATAGCAATTTGGATGTGGTGGCACTAAATTCCGAGGCGCTCAAAAATCTGCCCGCGTTAGATCAGAACTATATTGGCACCCTGTCCCGGTTTCTGGACAGCGGCGCGGTCGGCACAGGCGGCGTCACGCTGGTCGTGGACGGGATGGAGTCCAACAAAGTGGGCGTCTCCGCTTCGGCTATCCAAGAGGTCAAGATCAATAACAACCCGTACTCGGCGGAGTATTCGCGTCCGGGGCGCGGGCGCATCGAGGTCATCACCAAACCGGGCACAGCGCATTTTCACGGCGAGTTCAATTTTCTCTTCCGCGATCAGCACTTCAACGCCCGCGACGTCTTCGCCACAACACGACCGGCGGAGCAGCGGCGCATCTTCGAGGGCAATTTTTCGGGGCCGCTGAGCAAGAGCAAAGCTCACCCGACTACTTTTCTGATCTCAGGCAATCACGAGGAAGAAAATCTGCAAGCCATCGTCTTTGCCAAGGGGCCGAATGGGGCAATCCAAAGTAACTTCCCCAGACCGACACGGCAGACCGAAATGGCGCTGCGTCTCACGCGGCAGATGAGCAAGAATAGCACCCTCTCAATGGTCTATACGGATGAGTATCAGAGCGTCAAAAATCAGGGCGTCGGCGGGTTCAATCTGCCGGAGGTGGCTACCAATTTCGAGGATCATGAGCAGCAGGTGCGCTTCAATCATAACTGGATCGTCTCGCCGAAGCTCGTCAACCAGATTAGCTTTTTGCTGGGCCGCCAAGATGTGCCCACTATCAGTGTGAACCGGGGGCCGCGCATCGTCGTGCAAGATGCTTTTACCGGTGGCGGCGCGCAAGCCGATTACCTACGCACCGAGGCGCATTGGACATTGAACCAGATATTGACCTATTCGCAGGGGAAACACGTCATCAAAGCCGGTCTCCAAGTGCCCGACTTCAGCCGCCGCGGCATCAACGACCGCAGCAACAGCGTCGGCACATTCTATTTCTCTTCTTTACAGGATTACTTGCAGAATCGTCCGTACTCCTTCATCCAGCAACAGGGCCTGACTAAAGTGACCTTCTGGGAGATAGTCGTGGGCGGGTTCGTGCAGGATGAGGTGCGCCTGCGGCCCAATCTGAATGTTGCGCTTGGCTTGCGTTACGACCGGCAAAACCGTTTCAGCGGAGACAGCAACAATTTCGGGCCGCGCCTTTCCGTTGCGTGGTCGCCGAACAAAAACCGCAAGACAGTCCTGCGTGGCGGCATGGGCGTCTTTTATGATCGTACTGGGCCGGCACCGATTTTTGACGTGCTACGTTTTAATGGGCAGCGGTTGCGCAAATACATCCTGAACGATCCGGGCTTCCCTGATCCGCTGAGTAGTGGTCAGACATTGGCCGCGCAACCGTCCAGCGTGGTACGACTAGCCCCTGATGTGGTGATCCCTTTTACGTTGCAAGCAGGTCTGGGTGTCGAACGGCAATTGCAAAAATCGCTGACGCTGACCATGAACTACAACTATACGCGGGGAGTACACACGTTTCGCTCGCGCGACGTGAATGCGCCCTTGTCTCCGCTCTTTGCCCAACGCCCTGACTCTAACTATTCACAGATCCGGCAGATCGAATCAACCGGGCGGCTGGCGGGTCACTCGCTAGAAGTGGGCTTGCGCGGTAATCTCACACGCTACTTCAACGGGATGCTGCAATACGTATTGGGTCGTGCCTGGAATGACACCAGCGGCATCGCGGCCTTCCCGGCCAACAGCTACGATCTCAGAGGGGAATGGGCCCGTGCCGATTTCGACGTGCGCCACCGCTTCAATTTGTTAGGCACAATCAAAGCAGGCAAGTACTTCAATCTTGGCACCGCGCTGACGCTAAACAGCGGCGCGCCCTACACGATGACTACCGGGAAGGATGTAAATAAAGACAGCCTGACCTTGGATCGTCCCGCTGGCGTGGGCAGAAACACACTGCAAGGGCCGGGGTTTGCGCAACTCGATTTGCGCTGGTCACGCGAGTTCCGCTTGAGCAAAAAGAAGAAGGATGAAGGTCCTGCAATGACGGTCGGGCTAAATGCGCTGAACGTGACCAACCACACAAACTTCTCAGGGTATGTCGGCAATCTGAGTTCGCCTTTTTTCGGACAAGCTGTCGCGGCGCGTCCTTCGCGTAGATTGCAGCTCTCTCTCCAGCTAGCCTTTTAATGTAAAGCCAATTCATTAAAGCGGTCGTTCCGCTCAACGCATTTTAATGGCCGCAGTCAAGCAAGCAATACATCCCCCAACGTTCTACCGACATCAGAATCGCGCCTTTGAGATTGATTGAATGATTAACTCTTTTCCCGGCTCATTCGTAGCCGGAGGAGCTTACAGGTTAGCTAAAAAAATTAGCTTCGTTACGGTCGGTCATCCCCTGGCAGGCCGTCAGTATCAATCTATTTGCTAGAGGGATGAAAGATGAAGAGACGTGTACTTTCTCAACGGATGCAACGATCAGTGTTCGCCACTTTGCTGGCTTGTTCCCTGATTACACCGGCCTTGACGGCACCCACTTTTGCTGCCACAGATCATAAACGTGAAGCAGCGAATGCGCGCGTAAACATTGATAATTTCGGTCAAGTCAATGATCACATCTATCGTGGCGGTCAGCCCGAAGGCGACAACTACCGCCAACTGGCTGCGCTGGGAGTCAAAACGATTGTTGACTTGCGCGGCGACTATGAGTCGGACGAACGAGCGTTATCTGAACGCGCGGGCCTGCGCTATATCAACCTGCCCTTAGCGCCGAAACGTTACCCGCAGGCGGACGCCGCCCAGCGCTTCCTGGAGATCGTCAACGATCAAGCGAACTGGCCGGTCTATGTCCACTGCGCAGGTGGCAAGCACCGCACCGGCGTGATGGTCGCGGCCTATCGCATGTCGGTTGATGGATGGAACATAGAGCGCGCTTACCAGGAGATGAAGGACTATGGTTTCTACACCGGCATGGGTCACGGCTGCTACAAGGACTATATCTATGACTACCAGCGTGATTGGCAAGCACACAACCAACTGCCTGGGGTGACACCCCCCCGAGCCGCAGTCAGAGTTGAACAACGTCAGTAAAGCTTTCCTTGAAAAGCTCAGACACTCATGAAAAAGAGCAGGCCGCGTGACCTGCTCTTTTTCATTGCTATTATGAGTGGCGGTGACTGGGCTCGAACCAGTGACCTAGGGGTTATGAATCCGTATCTGATCCTTATCTCGACCATCTCTTAAACTCGCATCAACGCAATAAAATCAGCCTTTTCAACTATTTCTATTGCTCTCAAGTCGTCTCGGTTTTATCTTGAATGCGCAGGTGTTCGGTAACCCGAACGGGAACCCATTCTCAGGAGAGCTACAACCATGCCACGCGAAAAGACTGGCTCAATCGTCAAACGCAAAGACCGGACCGGCCTCTGGGTGCGAGTGAAGTACAAAGACGAAAGCGGCCAAGAGAAGGTCATCCAGCGCAAGGTCGAGACACGCACCGAGGGCAGGCTGGTCATCAAGAAACTGCTGCGCCAGATCGAAGACCACGGCACCAAGATCATTGACGGCGAGCGGCTGACCTTCACCAAGTTGGCCGACATCTACCGCGAGCGGAAGCTACAGCCACCTACCTACAAAGGCGACACGAAGGTATCAGGCTTGCGCTCGTATGAAAGCCTGCGCCGGCGGCTTGCCACACTCACCACACACTTTGGCAACAAGCGCATCCGCAACATCACCCATGCCGACCTCGAAAAGTTCAAGCTCACCCGCCTGAAGGACAAAAATAAACGTAGGCCAGATGATGAATTGAAAGTCGCGACCGTCAATCGCGAGCTCCAGCTTTTGCGCGCAGTCTTCAACTTCTCCAAGCGACAGGGATGGTTGACCCGCAATCCATTCGAGCAAGGCGAATCACTCATCAGCCTGGCGCAAGAGACGAAGCGCGACCGCATCCTGACGCGTGAGGAAGAGGAGAAATTGCTGGCCGCCTGCACGGGCCGCCGCGCACATCTGAAGGCCATCCTGATTTGCGCGCTCGACACAGCGTTGCGCCGCAATGAAATCCTGCAACTGCGTTGGAATGATGTAGACCTGGCTGGCCGGTTGATTGTTGTCCGGGCATCCACTACGAAGACAATGCGCGAGCGCACCGTGGGCCTTACAGATAGGCTGACCGGCGAGTTACAACGGCTCTACGAACTAGCGCCAGACGATCCCGAATGCCTCGTCTTCGGCTACACCGATTTCAAACGGTCATTCGAGAAAGCTTGCGAAGAAGCTGGCTTGAACGGCTTCCGCTTCCACGACTGCCGCCACGTCGGAACAACGCGGATGATCCAGTCGGGAATGCCGCCGGCAGAGGTGATGAAGATCACGGGCCACAGCCAGATAGCGACGTTCTTGCGCTACGTCAACACGGATGGCGCGGCGGCACAGCGAGCGGCGAACGCTCTGGATGACTGGCACGCGGAGGGCGAGTCAGCCGAGGCGGTCTTTATCAACTGATCAATTTCGGCCCGCTCACCGGCGGCTGATCACTGTCGGGACAGGCGCGACATCCTTGACGTGCTTGCGGGCCGAAAACCTTCAAGGAATGGCTGACAAGGAGAGTCATGGAAGAAGACAAAAACCGCGCGCTTCAGCTTAAGGCTTTGATCGCTCGGCTCAGGAATGATGGGCATGATGATGAGGCAGATGTGATGAGGGCAGTATTAAACATGTCCGAATCACTGGAATCGCTAAAGCTATTAAACGACACAGAAGCAAAAGATATTGCCTGGCGCAAAATCTGGAGTGATTTGGCTCTCGTCGAAACAGGCAGGCGAATTCTTTTGGCAAAAATGTTTGGTGACAAAGCTTTGATGGAGGTGGCCAGGGCATTTGTGCCACCTCAGGCTGCACCTATCAGGCGTGAATTCTTTGTTGAGAAAGATGGCGTCAGGGCCACATTTATTTATGAAGTGCCTGCTGATGGCTTTGAAGCCAAAAATATCAAGCGGACTTCTGCAGGTTTGCAAGACCTGCTTAAGCAGCTACACAAAGCCATCAGAAATGAAGTGGGCGGGTCTGCCGGTAGGCCACCAGAGAGGCTAAGCCAAGGGCAACTGGCTTATTTCGAATATATGCACTTACTGATTCAGCGTGCAAAGCAAAACATCAAGCGGGGAATCTCAATTCCCGAGCTTGATGCTCAGCACCCATTCATAGATCCCAAGATTGCGGCTATTCCAAAGGCATACTTAATGGACCTCCTTTTTGTGTATGACGGACGAAGAGATTTGCGGGAGTTTCCAGACCTAGTTGAGGAGATGACCAGAGAGGAGCCCAGACGGCTAGCTATCTGTTACCTGAACAGGAAGTTTTTTGGCTTGAGCGATTCGGCAGTTGAAAAACGCGTTCGCGCCAGTCTTCGTCAGTCCACTCAATCAAACAACACATTATCGAATGTTCTGTCTATCCGAACGAAAAGTATCAAGAAACAGCGAAAGGCTTGAGCAAATGCTTTCCGAAAAAAAATTTCGGATTTGAATGTGCATGTCTGATTGATTTGGTCTGTTCTGCAAGTCTTGAAATTTCGTGATTTAGCGGCCGAGCAAAAAATCCGCCTATTTTTGGCGCGGAAGAAATTGACAGATTAACGGAGTTTTTGTCTCCGAAAAAACAAGATATAACCGAGCACAACTGAGAGAAGCGAGGCAAACACTGCAGAGCCTGGACAGCAAGAGCAGTATTTGCCTCTAGCCCAATCCACCGCGTTTTATCGCGACAGAAAAGGAGTTCGTGAATGGTAGCAGTTGATAGTGAAACCACCAACACAGTTGATCCAAATAAGGTATTACACCTGGTCAAATCGCTCACCCGCAAACCCAGAACAAAAAAGGAAGAAGCGCGCCAACCAATTGAATTGCGCAAAAACTACACCCGCGCGGAAGCAGCTAAGGTCGTGCCTTGTGCGCCGATCACTTTGATTCGCGCCTATTACGCTGGCCATCTCTCGGCATATCGCGTAGGCCGAAACATTCTTCACTCTGGTCAACACCTGATTGATTGGCTTGAGGCCGGCGGAAAGACTGGCCACGGTGGCAAGGAGGACGACCAGTGAGACTGCAAAAAGTTAAGGCCCGCGAGCGCTTCCAACACCCGCAGGCCAATTCGCAAAACACCGAGTTCTTTGACACGCCAATCATAGCACAGACGCTTCGGCTGGGAACCACTCGCCTCGAAAAAAATCCGCGCGGCCAGTTTTGCGGCGCAATTGACCGGCTGCTGGCGCGCGCGCTGGCGCGGGCGCTATTCGAACTACCTTACACGGCAGAGATCAAAGAAGCGCGGCGACTGGCCACACTTATCGAAGGGAGGACCGCGTGAAATTCAGCACCTTCCTCTCGAAATTCCCAGGCGCGCGCAAACAGGGCAAGCAGTGGCTGGCTAAGTGCCCGGCTCACGACGACCAAAAACCCAGCCTCAGTATTGCAGAAGGTGCCGACGGGCGCCTTCTGCTTAAGTGCCAGGCCAGTTGCGCGGTTGAGAGCGTTTGCGCCGCAGTCGGGTTGACCACCGCCGATCTGTTCACTGCACCAAAGCCGAAAGCCAATAACGCACAACGCAAGATCGCCGCGACTTACGACTATTTTGACAGCAAGTCGCGGCTCGTTTTACAGGCTGTCAGGTTCGAGCCAAAACGTTTCAGTCAGCGCAGACCAGACGGCAGCGGCAATTGGGTTTGGGGATTGAGCGAGGACGAGTATGTGCAGTCAGCCAGGGGCGATTGGTACAAAGTAGACGAGAAAACCCCAACAACAAAAACACGACGCAAATTTGGTGAGTGCCCACGCGTGCTTTATCGGTTGCGCGAGTTGCTGGCGACTGACCCAAGCACACTTGTCTTTATCCCCGAAGGCGAGAAGGACGTTGAGCGGCTGCGCTCACTTGGTCTGGTAGCCACCTGCAACGCAATGGGCGCTGGCAAGTGGCGCGACGAGTATAACGAACCTCTGCGCGCGCGCGCGATCGTCATCGTTGAAGACAACGACAAAGCCGGACGTGAACACGCCTTGCAAGTTGCGCGCTCGCTCCACGGTGTTGCCACTTCTGTCAAAGTGCTGAGGTTATCGGGGCTGCCAGACAAAGGCGACGTGTCCGATTGGCTGGACGCTGGCGGCACAGTCGAGCAACTGCTTGAGATAGTTGCCCACTGTCCGGAGTGGTCGCCAGCGTCAGAAGCGACCTCTGTTACCGCAGAGCCAGCAGAAGAAAGCGAAGCCAAAAGGTCAATCGCAATTGCGTTGATCGAGTTGGCTCTTTCGCGCGCAGAACTATTCCACGATTCCAGTGGCGATTGTTTCGCGTCGGTGGAAGTCAGCCACTATCGGCAAACCTACAAGCTTGGCTCACGCGACTTCAAAGATTGGCTGGCACGCTTGCTCTACGCTGAAACTGGCAAGGCGGCCAGCAGCGATAAGCTCAGCGAAGCATTAACGGTGTTGCGTGCCAAAGCGCGCTACGAAGCGCCGGAGATCGAAACACACGTGCGCGTGGCTGAGCATGCTGGCGCGATCTACCTCGACCTGTGCGACCGGAATTGGCGACAGATAGAGATCACGACCACAAACTGGCGGATCGTAGAGGCAAAGGATTCCCCGATTCGCTTTCGTCGCGCTGGCGGTACGCTTGCTTTACCTGAACCAATACGCGGTGGTGAACTTGGTGAACTTCGTGCACTTCTCAACTTACCTGCCGAGGATAAGGAGAATTGGCCACTAATTCTCGGCTGGCTGGTTGCGACCTTCAAACCGGCCAACGAGACACGCTTTGCTTATCCGCTCCTGGCAATTCACGGCGAACAAGGTAGCGCTAAAAGCTCGACTTGTAGGTTACTTCGTCGGCTCGTTGATCCAAACAAGGCTGATCTGCGCTCGACACCCAAGGACGAACGCGATCTAGCGATTGCAGCAGAGCACGGGCGCGTGCTTGCCTTCGATAATTTGACTCACCTCAGCGAATCACTGAGCAATGCGCTTTGCCGTTTGGCAACTGGCGGCGGCTTCGCGACGCGTGAACTCTTCACAGACGAGGGAGAGGTGATCTTCGACGCTCAACGGCCCGTGATCCTCAACGGGATTTCGGAAGTCGTGACCAAGAGCGACCTGCTCGACCGCTCAATCTTGATCTACTTGCCTCAGATTCCGAAGACTGAGCGCAAGCTCGACCGTGTAATTGAGCGGGAGTTTGCGACTGTGCAGCCGCGCGTATTGGGCGCGTTGTGCAACGTCGTGAGCGTGGGTCTGCGCAATCTAGCGCGAGGCGTCGAACTCGATGAGTTGCCGCGCCTGGCTGATTTTGCGGAGTGGGTGTGTGCCTGTGCAGAGGGCCTCGGCTTCACCAGCAAGGAATTTCTAGACGCCTATTCACACAACCAGGAAAAGGCCAACGGCCTGGCTATTGAGGCCTCGCCGGTCGCTGCGGCGGTACTCGCACTGCTCGCCGAAGCTGGCGACTGGCAAGGCGAGATTGGTGGATTGTTGAAGGCGCTCAACAATCGGCTGGAAGCCAACAGCGAGAACCCAAAGAAGAAACTCGGCTGGCCACAATCACCACGCGGATTGTCCGCCAAGCTTAAAGAACTCGCTCCGAATTTGCGGCGTAGCGGTGTCGAGGTTGGGTTTGGTGAGCGAACCAAGCGCGGATACACGCTTACGCTCAGCCAAGTTGCTAAAGAAGAGACTCGGAAAGAGGGAAAAGACGTTCACCAAGTTCACCAAGTTCACCAACCAAATCGACTCAGTGACTTAGCAAGTGAACTTAGCGGTGCACTTCTCGAAATCCAGCCTACAGAGACGTGCACCAGCGAAAATGGGAAGCTAACGGGTGAACATCTCAACGATCACTCATCACCCAAAGTTCACCACCAAGTTCACCCTGTAAGCTCTTGTAAACAAATGGCTGGTGAACTTGGTGAACTTGGTGAACATCCTGAGTCACCTATAGAGGTTGAGCGGCGAAAGGTGGTGAGGTTATGACTGGCGCTGAGATCGTCACTTACCTTGAGCACCGCGGCGTGCGCCTGAGGCTGGCTGGCAGCGAGTTGGAGATTGACGCGCCAGAGGAGGCGCTGACACCTGCGTTAATCGAGCGAGTCAAAGAACGGAAAGCCGAGTTGCTGGCGTTCCTTCAATCGGCAGCCGAGCCATACGACTGGAAAGCTGACTGCGCTGAACTGTTCGCGATTGCTCAGGCCAAAGTCGAGCGCAATGTGGCCAACGACTGGTGTCCTGATTGTGGCGGCGACTTGATCGAACACAAACTTGGCGATGAGGCGGCGCAGTACTGCGCGACGTGCGAATTCACTTGGAAAGCTGAAGACTTCGCCGAGATTCGAGCGCACTTGGGGCGGATGCTCCAGACGAAAGCGCAGGCGGCGTGATGCCGTTCTTTTGCGTCAGATTCGCTTGTATTACATCGGGCGCGCAACGCACCACTGAGCCTGGACAGGTGCCTAATCGAGCAGGCGCGGCGGCAAAGCGCGTGAGCAGTAACAGGAATATTTGAAATTGTCGTTGTGTTCGGTTGGCACAACGGCGAGGCCGGTGGGCGTGGCGTTTTTCCATGGCGTTGCGTTCGTCGGAATGATGGGTGCGGAGTTGCTTACTCGGTGGGCTTCGCACCCACCATCACCATCAACACGGTTATCTTTCTCGCGCGCGCGGGAAAAGCCAACAGACGAGGAGGCTTTCTCATGGGGTTAAGAAGCGCTTGCTTGAAACGGCGGAAAAATAAAGCCCGCCAAAAAAGAAACCGCCAGGTGGAGGGGAAGGCACTGGTGAAGCGGCTGGCACACCTACCACGCAGCCAGTGGAGCGGGGCGATGGATAAGATGAGCGTGCGAGAACTCGGCGCGCTGATCGGTGCAGTGCAAGAGGGGCTAAGCGAACCAAACAACGGATTCTCAGAAGCAGAGATGCTGGAGATTTGCGCCAGGCAAAATCTGCTTCCTGAAATTACTGAAGAAATTGGTGACGAAGCCCAGGACGAAAATGCGACACCGTGCTATGATGCGGCCTGAGTAAGCCAATAACCTAAAACCTGTGCGCCCTCCTGCGCGCCTTTCCCAGCAACGGTAAAATGGCTGAAACTCGAAGAACTCTCGCTATTGATTTAAGATTCACTGAGAACCCAAACAATAATCGTTTGCTCAGTAGCCTGCAGGCACGAACTCAGGCCCAAGCCAACACACACGCTCAATCTCTCGCGAAACTGGTTAGTGCGGCCACCAGCGTGGATGAGGCAGGCTTGCGCTTAAACCTCTCGCGTGTTGAAAACGTCACCAAACAAACGGCCAGCACCATCGGAATCTCATTCCAAACCTCATTCAATGCAGGTATTGCTGGCAGCACGGCTTTCGCCAATGCTTGGCAACAACGCGCTCAAGCAATCCAGCGCGACACTAAAATCACGTTTCGTGTCTTCGTCTCGGAAGCACAGACCGCCGGGCGCGGCGCTGAAGAATCACTCCGCCGCGGTCTAACCGGCTCCGTATTCGACCAGTTGCGCACTAAGGCCACTGGCACCTTCGCCGCGATCCGCGCGCAAGCTGGAAGTGCGCTGAGCGGTTTGGGTGGTGGTGGCAGTAGTGGTGGCGGAAGTGGGCTGCTGGGCACGGTCCTTGGCTTCGCTGGTGGGGGCATTCTAGGCAGCGTGGTCACCAGTGCCTTTGGTGGCGTTTTCGATAAAGTGAAAGGGATCGCCAGCCAAGGCCTGGACTTCAACGCGCTGGAGGAAAGCGCAACGATCAGCCTGACCAGGATATTGGGTAATGCCCAGGCCGCGCGCACAGAGATCGAGCGGCTGAAGAAAGATGGGCTTGAAGCGCCGGTTGACTTCCGGGGGTTGCTGACGATTGACCAGCGGTTACTAAACGCGAGTTTCAACGCCAAGCTACTGCGCGACAATCTGGTTCCTTTTACACAAGGCTCGGCGCTGATTGCTGGCACTGATGACTTTGACGAGAAACTAAATGGGATCAGCCGTGCGCTTGCCCAGATGGCGCAGAAGAGTCGCCTCAGCAATGAAGAGCTGGGACAGCTCGCGGATCGGCAAATCCCAGCTTATAAGCTGCTCGGCGAGGCGATTGGCAAAAGCACAGACGAGGTGTTTCGTCTCGCTGAATCCGGGCAACTCGACGGCTTGAAAACTGCGGAACTGCTTGTTAAGCGGATTGCTGGCGAAGCCGCCAAGGTGGGGCCTGAAGTCAAAAATTCATTCGCGGTCCTCTCGTCGAACCTCTCAGACCTACAGGAACAGGCAGCCGGACGAGCGACGCAAAACCTTTTCCGCGACGCCAAAGACTTGCTGAAGATCGCCACCGGCAACGACGCGCAAAAAATCATCGGCAATATCGCCGGCGGATTCGATAGCGTCGAAGGCAAGGTGTCTGGCCTGTTGCGCGTAGCAGTTGAGAGCTTGAAGAGTGGGAATCTGTTTGATGTCGGTCAAAAAACAGTGGAGGGACTCGCACAAGGAATTGCTGCGAACGCCCAAGGTGCCTGGGATAAAGCGAAAGAACTTGGCGGCGGTGTACTGGATGCGGTGAAGCGCGTTTTGGAGATCCAATCGCCCAGTAAGAAGATGCGCGAATTAGGCGAGTACGCTGCTGATGGTTTCGTTGATGGTTTGGTTGATCGAACGTCCGAAGGTTTCAAGCGCTGGGCCACACAGATTGAAAAGATTGGCGGCGAAGAATTCATCAAGGCTATTGAGCGCATCGCAAAGCGCGTTGGCGCAAATCCCAACGATCTTTTGGGCGTGATGGCTTTCGAGTCTAAGTTAAACCCGCGCGCTACAAACAGAGATACCAACGCCACCGGCCTGATTCAATTCCTTCCTGGCACGGCGCGAAGTTTCGGCACTTCCAGGGAGTCGCTGCTCAAGCAGACCGGGTTAGAGCAGTTGGCCTACGTCGAAAAGTACCTAAGCCAGTTCGGCAAAGTGTTGGATACAACAGAAAAAGTTTACAGCGCCGTACTGCGCGGCAAGGTGCTCAACGATCCGAATACGACACTGTTCCGCGAAGGCACGCTGGCCTTTTCGCAGAATGCCGGACTCGACAAAGACAGAAGCGGCGCGATCACGCTGGCCGAGGCAGCGGCACAAGTCAGACGGCAGGGCTTTACTCGTCCCGGTCTGGGCGGGCTTACGATTCCAGGCGGCGAGGTGATTACCGATGTGCGCGGCCAGCTTGAACCAGTGGCGCTAAATCTGACCAAGATCAACGCGCAACTCGACCACGTACCACCAGCCTTCCAACAAAGCGCTGCAGCCGCATCGCAAGCCGCACAACAGACCAAAGAACTGAGCGGCGCGACAGCCACCGCTGCAGAGCAAGCCAAGAACTTCGCCGAAGTTTGGCGCAATCCACTCGACCAGCAGATCAAAAAGACGCGTGAGGAAATCGCCCAGATTGGCCAGCACCTGGACTCGAAAGCGCTACTGGCGCAGCTCGAGGCCATCAAGCAACTGAAGCAAGCTGAGGAAGACGCGATTCTTCATCAGATAGCTTTGCGCACCGATTTGGCGAACAAAACTGTGTTCAGCGCAAACCGCGCCAATGCCGCTGTGCTCGACCATCTCAATCGTGAAGTGCGCGGCGTGACAGAGATTGTGGCGAGCGCGAAAGTCGGAGTCATTGATACGATTTTTAGCAGCGCTGATCGAGCAATAGATAAGCTGACGGATAAGCTGGGAGTGTTCAAACACCTCGTCGCGGACGTGCTGAGCGGGCTCACGCGCCTGGCACTCGCTCCGGCACTCACAGCGTTGGCGGGTGGCAATCAGGCAGCAGCGGGCGGCGGCGGCGGCTTCAATATCGGCGGCATCAACTTTGGCGGTGGCAGCGGTGGCTTCACCACGCCCTCCTTCAGCGGTGCGCAGATCCCTGGCGTGGGCGGTGGCGGCGGTGGAACTGGCAGCGGAGGCGGTCTCAATATCGGCGGCTTCAATCTGGGCGGCTTGCGCAGCATTGTCAGCCGCATTCCAGGGCTTGGCGGTCTCTTCAATCGTGGCGCTGCTGCCAGCAACAGCGGCTTGATACCGCTCAGTGATGTCAACTCGCGCGTCTTTGGTGGGCTAGGCGCGGACACAGCGTTGGGGCGCGCGGCTGGTGTATCACAAACCAGCCTGGCTGCGCCTTCGTTACTGTCCAGTCTGGGCGCGACTGGCGCGCTCGCCGGCGGCGGCATACTTGGCTCACTGCTGGGCGGGAAGTCGCCCACAGGCCGCTTGCTGGGCGGCATTGGCGGTTCATTGCTGGGAGGTTCGATTGCGGCCACTGGTTTGTTTGGTGGCGGCTTGGGTGCGGCGCTGCCTGCGTTGTTCACCAACCCAATCACGGCAGTGGTTGGAGCGGCCCTGCTGGGCGGCGCGGCAATCTTCAGGCTCTTGCACGGTCGCGATCTACGGGCGCTGGCCAAGACTATCAAAGAAGTCCATGCCATCAACGTTGAAACGCGCGGCGAAGGCGAAGGGTTGCTCAAACAGATCAAAAAAATCGGCCAGGATACCTACGGCAACCGCTGGCAGGACCATCGCGCGGAGTTGGTGCAGCAGCAATCAGTGATTGATTTGTTGACTCAATACGCTGTCGGCACCGGCCAGAACAATTCGCCCCTGGTCCGCAACAAACAATTGCAAGACCCCTTTGACCCGCGCAACAACTTCGTCAGGCGCTACACCGGCGGCATCGTGCCAGGCTCAACACGTACCTATGATTACGTGCCAGTGCTGGCCAATGGCGGCGAATGGGTGAGTGCCGCGCGCACCGTACAGCGCGAGACGCCTACGAACTTCGCCGCACTCGAAGCTGGGGTCGCGAGAATTACGCCGATTGGCAGCAACCAGGCACCGCCTGAATTGCTCGCGCGCTTGGACTCGCTAGAGGTCGCGATTGAAAGTCTCGCGGCCACACAGCAGATGTTGGCGCAGGTGCTCGGTACCCTGGGCGCTGTCCCTGAAGGCCACGTACTGCTCGCTGGCTTGGGGCAAAACCCGCCTGGATTGGGTGCCGCACTCGGCACCCTGCTGGCCAACGGCAACCTTGCTAGCTTCACAGATTCATTTCGCAACCAACAGTGAGGAGAAAAACCATGCACGATCACTCGCAACCACCCCCTAACACTCATGACCTAAACGCGGCCATGCGCCGCCAGCGTGCAGCCGCTGCGCTTTTGCAAAGCGTCGAAAATGAAATTAAGGTCCACCGACAAACAACTATCCGCGAAAAATCTCTGCTGACTACCTTACCGCCGGTACTTGTTGTCCTCGAACAGGACGCCAAGAGAGCCGCAGCGCTTGGCGACAGAGACACTCACACCCAAATCACCACCCAGATTGAGGAAGTGCGCGCAAGGCTAGCGCGCGCGGAGGCAGCGCTGGCGTGTGCGGAGGCGCGGACGCCAGTCCTGGGTGAGCAGCTTCCCGGCGTTAGGGAGGAACTACATAATGCAACCGCCGCGCTGTGCGAAGCGCAACGAGCCATAGAGCACGCTGCCTTAGACGCAGATATTCACACGCCAAAAGTCAACAAACCAACCCTTCACATGCTAATTGATCGCAGGTACGGCGTTGCCGCGTGAAGTTGAACCGTCGCGCTCGTCCTCGTCGGCAGGTGCGCTGCACCCAATAGGAGAAAGCTATGAACATCACGACAGCAAACCCGGCAACAGAATTTGCAACCCAACTTGCACACCTTGTTGCTAAATATGTTGAGCCTGAAGAGATCGAACAAGTCTCGCGCGATTTCAGTCAGACGCCCACAGGAACCACGCTGCCTCCCTCGGAGCAACACGTCAACGGAATGCTGACAGTGATGGCCAAAAGGCTATCACGTGACAAGTACCAATATTTCGTTGCCGACATCTTCACCCTCAACCAACAGGCCAATGCTCTTCCGCGCGGCTTCTTTGATGCTGAACGCATCATGCAGTTGTACTTTGATGTGAGCATGCCATCTCCCTTGGGAACCGACTTCAATAAAGACGCGGGCGGCAAGTTGGCACGCAGTCAAACCCTGCGCACGGCACTCCTTGGGAAAATGGCTGGAGAGGCGGACGGCAGCAGTGGCGATCCCAGCCCGTTCGTTATTAATGGTCAGCATGTGGAGGTGAAGCGCGCAGCAACATTCCTATCCTTATCTGGTGATGAGGCAGCCGTGGTGTGATAAGGAATGATCGAAAATGAGAAGCAATAGCCAAACTTTAACCGCCAAGCAGGCGCGCGCCATCAAAGCGCTACTTGAAGAGCCGACCACGACGGCTGCGGCTGCCGCGGCCAAAGTCTCGGTGCCCACAATCTTTCGCTGGTTAGCTAACCCAACGTTCTCTGCTGCCTACCGTGAAGCGCGCAGCAGGCTGGTGGAAACTGCCTTGACCAGATTGCAAAGCGCCAGTAGCGACGCTGTGAAAACGCTGCGTGCCACACTGACCGACCCGCTGGCGCAGCCCAGCGTCAGGGTCAGTGCGGCACGCGCCATTCTTGAATTCTCGCTGAAGGCCCGCGAAATGATGGAATTTGAGGAAAGGCTGGAGCGGCTGGAAAGCACGCTCCTGAAATCCGCGAGGAAAATAGCATGAAACCCCAAACACGCCTTGCAAGGCTGGAACAACTGGAGTCTGACCTATATTGCACATGTCCAAATGAGTTCTCTCACTTGTCCCATGAAGAGCTGGTCGAGGGAGTCCTCAAAGGCTTTGAAGACTGCACAACAGAAGCCCAGGTACTACAGCGCTTTGAAATGCTGGGAGTCAAGGTCAGGCTTACTACTGAGAAGCTAGAGATACTGGAAATGACACCCTGTCTGACTTGTGGCAAAAGAATCCCAGGCGTCGAAGCTAACCTAGACGCATGAGAACCTATTCCTGTAGTAACACAGAAGCCGTGAGGCAATGAGCAAACCATTCAACCCGGCCTTCAAAAAGTACTCTGGCGTGTACGCCCGCAGCATCGCCGAATGGCTGAAGAAGGTTTGTCCTCGCCACCCATCTCGAGAACTTCCCTATAGTCCCACACGTCATGCCTACTTCTGTGGTCGCTGCGGAGCGTGGCACTCAGCCGATGGTTTGGAAGTTGGGCGGGAGCCTGATGAGCCTGTGCCCTGCCCCACACCGCAATGCGCGCTTGCACGGAGCCCAAATTGACCCCCGGTCAAAAAGCCCCCCGCACGAATTGCGCCCGGTTCATCTTGCACCCGGGTGACCACAGCACCCGGGTGTATTCTAACCGGGTGCTGTGGTCACCCCGTTATATTCTGACCGGGTGAAACGTCGACCTCGTTCAGTATCCGCACTGATCACAGCCGCGCCAAGCTCACACTCGGCGCGGCTGTTTATTTCCGCCTAACAGTGATGGCACCTCTGGCCAGACTGCTAAGAGCTAGATAATGACGGTAATCGTCGCTGCTACCGACTGGTTGCCAGCCGTATCAATAGCAATGACCGTGATCGTATTGTTACCAAATTCGCCGTAAAGCGTCTGCAGAAAGGTCTTACCAATCAGGATGTCCTCCAGACGGCCATTGACGTAAACGTCATAACGGATGACCGACTGTGCATCGAAATCGTCAACCGATGGATTCCAACTCAAACTCATCTCGCGGTCTCCGTCATAATGGAACGCTGTCAGGTTCCCCGGCATCGTAGGTGGCGTAACGTCATTGGGGTTACTCGGTTTGGTAGTCACCGCGATATTACTTGGGGGCGATAAGGTGTTTGTTTTGTCTCTGGCCTGAATCGTAAATGTGTAGGTGGTTGCCGGCTGAAGCAGATAGAAAGTGTCTGCCAATTTGTCAGTCGGCTGCTGGTTGAGCAAAACACCGTCCTTATAAACCAAATAGCGAATGTAGGGGGTTCCGCCAGTCGCCAACCATGAGAGCGCGATATGCCTCACGCCAATGTCAGTCACATTAACCGCAGGTGCTGTAAATGGCGTCGGGGTGCTAGGGAGGGTCACGGTCACGGTATTGCTTTTGCTCGATAGTTTATTCGCGCTATCTACCGCGTAGACCAGAAACGAATAAGTTTGCCCAAGCGTAAGTCTATCAACCCAGATCGTAGAGGTCTGCGTCTTAGGCAAATACTGGTTAAGACCGCCGCTAAATTGTACGACGTAAATCAAGCTTCCAGTGTAAGGCGAGGGGTCCCAGGCTAGCGCTACAGTGCTTGAGGTTAATCCGGTCATGCGGAGATTTGAGGGTCCCGGGAAGTTCGTGGGAGTGGGAGTGGGAGACGGCTTCTTCCCATTCTGACCAGCCGCAGAGACGGCGAAGGCGTCTGGAATTGAGAAGCTGAATCCTATAAAGGCCAGACCTCCCAGACCAGCAAGGACAAAAATCAGAAACGCCCTAGCAGAAAACCAAGCCACACCCAATAGTCTCTGCTGAATCTTACGAATTTTGTTTGAATTGATAGTCTCTCTCATTACGAAATCCTCCTTTCAAATCACTCCTTCAACCTTACTCAGGTTTGTTGAATTCGTGACTTTAGACCGTTAATGGTTCAAACGAGTTTTGATTCAAGCATTCATCCCAGTAATGCTAAGGGTCTGTGTTGGCCGAAGGTGTACCAAAAGGGGGATTTAATGGTTGTGTTGTGGTACCTCTAAATTATATCAGCGGCAGATTTAGCGCCCTATGCTAGCAATACGCAGACTTTCCGCCTCTGGTAGTTCTTGCGCTGCCGCGTCCACAGCCAAATTGCAGGCGCGCCACACGCAAACCTTTCATACAAACCTGCCAAGTTACTATAACGAGAGTGGCGATTTAAGTCTTTAGGTCGCTCTCAAGAAGTTATTGTTAATTCTCCATTCCCTAGTATCTGCTACAACAGTTTGGCGATACTGTGCGCAAACCCTGCCTTGTCAGTCCACTTACGTACGGAACAAATAAAGAACCGCCGCGGCTCTCAACCCTGAGACAACCACGGCGCTTTGCACTTACTGGCTTTGATTACCGCCTGTCTAATCAAGTCCTCTCTCTCTCTGCCCTTCGCTCTCTCACCCACCGTTCAACCACAGCGCGCCGCCGCTCCGTTGACAACTCCGCCCACTCTGCCAGCAACTGCCTGCCCACATAGCCGAGATAGGTCTTCGTCTTGCGATGTGCCTTTGCCCCCTGTGGCGCGTGCCATGCCGCGAATCCGGGCCGGTCGGTTCTCTTCTCCCACTGAATGCCGTCGAGTGGTGGCAGCGGGCAATCTGAGGCCTCATCAGGCACAGACCCGCTACCGCCACGTTTTTCAGCAGACCCGCTACCGCCACGTTTTTGCGCGCGGGCCTTCGTCTCGGTTTTTCGGCTGGTGACTGGTGGCAATTGGTGAGAGATCGCCGCCGATGATTCGCCGCTTGTCGGCGGCTGGGCAATGTATTGAATCACCGGCGCTAGACTTTTGGGGCTTCGTCCCAATCAACACCATTGCCGACCTTCTGACCGCCACGCCAAACGACTGTCTGAGCGCTGGCAGGCTTCAGCGCTCGCCGGTCTCGCTCCGACTCAGCCTGCAAGTAAAACCGCTCCGCCTCGCCGAAGCTCAGCCCAAATTCGCGTGCTACATCCTCAATGGCTTTGCGCCTGGCTGCTGAATTCCTGAGCGCGTTCATCGCCGGTGAGTCGGCAGCCATGTCATAGGCCGCACGGTTGCGCCGCTGATCAGCTAGGTACTGCTCAGACCAGATGCGGTCGCGTTCGGCAATGGTATCGAGGGCGCTGGCCATCATCACGTTCTTGCGCCGGCGGGCGAACAAGGAAGACCATAGCCAGAGCGTGGCGCCGATCACCACTGGCGAGCCGTAAACCACATAGGTTTCGACGAGGGGCAGTACGGCGACCTTTTGAACGAGCAGGAACGCGGCCAGGATGTTGGCGCAGAGAACCACCTGCACGACCAGCAGGGCGCTGCTGGCCAGCTCGCGCTGCTGTGTGGTCTTCAGGAAAGTGGCCATCCCGTAGCAGAGCGCCAGGAAAGTGCCATCCAGTGCCACCACGACCAACAGCGCCGCATTCTCTGCGCCGATGAAGCGAGCATAAAAGGCGTTGCCGCTCAGGCCGCGATGGCCGATGTAGTAGCTTGCGCCGGCGGAGATCGCCGCGCCGATGAGCAGAAAGAACCAATGGACAAGCCAGCCAGTCACTTCGTGCTTGTCGTTGGCGTCGCGTTCGTATTGTGATTGAGTGGATTGAAAATCTTTGTAGGTCTGCATCGTCGCCCTTCCAAAAAGTGAATGGGAGCGGTGGCACCGGTCCGCTCCCTGCCTAGTTGATAGCTTGGTTCTTACTTGAGGTGTGCGCTTGCGTCCGCGTAGGCGGTGAAGAGCGCGCGCACACGCGCAGCTTCCCGCTGCGGGGCCGGTAGCTGGTACTTGTCAGGCAGCAGATCCTCTGCGGAGTCGGAAAAAGCCGCCAGTTCGCTGTAAACCCCCATTGGTAGGTTGTCAGACTCGAATACAGCCGCCAGCGCATTGGCGCAACGGAGCGCAGTTTTGGTAAAGGGTTCGCTCTTGTAATTGGGTGGGAGTTCGTCGCGAACATCATTGCTCTCAAGCTTGGCCACACCACAGGTGTAGAAGTAGGCGTGCCACCAAGTACGCAGGGTCGGGTAGCCTTGCGGACAGTCAGGATGTGAGAGAACCATCGCCAGTGCCTCAGCCAAATGAGCGTAGCGTATTGTGAGTTCGGACTTGGCGGCTGTCTCATCGGCATCAAACCCTTCAATGACGATTGGCCTATCCTTCACTGGGATGCACTTTTCAAGGTCTATGTAGGCGTCAATTGCCGCACGTTTTTCCCGCTCTGCTTCTTCCAGCTTGAGTTGCAAACGGGCGTTCTCAGCGGCGAGAGTTTCAAGCCGCTGTTCCAGTGGAGACAGAGCAGACTTGCTTTGCGGTTTGGTGCGAGTTGTCATAGTAATTGCCTTTCGTTAGTTAGGCGGAAGCGGTAGGATGTTGGCCGTTGAAAGTCAGCATCTACGCGCTTCCGCGTGTGGTTGTTGTTTGGGCTTGGCAAGTGCGCTAACACTCGCCAAGCCCGTTTCGTTTGGGCGGACTGACGTTCACAGCCGCCAATTCTGCGTGTTATGAGCTGCCGCCAAAGCCTCCTCAATGGCAGCGGAAACCTGATTTTCACTGAGTTGGACGCCAGCCTCGTCACAATCAAGCCGGGCATCGAGCGCGAAGACGATGGGGGCTAGGTGATATATAATGCCCAGCCGCAGCACATCACCATGTTCTGTAATGCGATAAAGCGCGTGCATGAATTCATCCACCGCCGCATTGCACTTTGCGCGCCTGCCTCTTTCCTCTCGGCGCTCCAAAAGAAAACAAGCGTAGAGCGCGCGCACCGTTTTTGCAGATGCCTGGTTGGCGAGGTCTGCACAGTCTGGACGAGTGCTGGCCGGCATTGGTCGGCGGGCGTGGCGTTTGGTGGTTGTTGCTCTCTGTGAGGTTTGCATTGTTGTCCTTTCAGTAATGGCGAACGGGCGCGGCGCTCGCCGGTGGTTGTGGCCTTCCGCGCAAGGAGGCGAAAATTACACATCCAAGCCGTTGCACATCTCGCCACGCACCCTGCGGTTGACCATCACGGCTTGGCCAGCTTCGGTCAGCATCGAAGCGCGCTTCGTCTCGATAACTTGGTGACCACGACTGGCAGACCGGTTTTGTACACGCTTCGTCTCGATCTCGGCAGCCGCTACACCCAGGGCTTGGGTGTAGCGGAGCATCAGGCGGCGGGCGATGTGGTGTTTGCAGGTCTTGCTCTGCGCTTCGCAGGTGTGGCCTTCATCAATAACATATAGCTTGCGGCTGGTGGTTGACTGAAGGCGCAGCGTCTGACCGTCGAATGACCAGTAAGCCGAACGCTCGATCTCGACCACCGCGCGATCAATGGCGCGCAGGATGGTGGGTTTGCCAACGGATTTCGCTTTCGCTTCATTGATTGTCGCTGCCCAGATTGAAGAGTTGAGAATCATTGTGCGCCTCCGTTTGTGTTATCAATTGACAGGAATACTTATACCCCTCTACAGCTTTTATTGCAAGGTAATTCTGCGTGGGGCTACAGCTTTTTCTTTACAAAACGAGGTGCTTTGCGCTAGGATCGCTCTTGTTAAAACCTGTAAAGGGCTTTAACTTATCCGGCATGAAAGGAAAACATGACGTTATGACAGCGAGACAATTCGCGGAAAGGATAGGCAGCGCCTATACAACTGTAATGCTCTGGCTGAAGCAGGGGCTTATTAAAGGCGCAGAGCTAGTTGAGTCTCCTGTTGGAGCATACTGGCAAATCCCCGCGAGTGCTGTCGAGAGTTTCCAGAAACCTACACGCGGCAGGCCAAAGAAAGCCGACGAAGCCGAGACGATAGAAGCGAGCCGGAAATCTGCGCCGGTGAATGCGACGAAGAAACGCACGACGAAGAAAGCAAGATGACGAGCGACATACACACCCTGACAAATCACAATGGTAATAATATACTTGGCTCATCCCAGAGCCAGGGAGCACTGCGTAAAAGATAGATTTTTAAAGCTATCTGAAGGCGCTTATGCCTGATCACGCGAATCGGTTGTCGTAAAAGCAGCACTGCTACGGGACTGCGACTAAATCAGCGCTACTGACTGCGCTCTCATACGCAGAAAAGCGGCTCACAGCCTCCGCAGTGCCAGGCGTCAGACCACCGTTGAGCCAAGTATATTATTACCATCACAATCACCCGGAAAAGAGAGAGGCAATGCCACAAATCATGCGTCTCAGTTGTTCGTGGTGTTATGAGATGAACGGTGTTGAGGGGGCTTTGGAGCAAGGCCGGGCGGTTTACTGTTGTGCCTGTCAGCATCGGGCTGATGTACTGCGTGAGGTTTGCGACTGTCGAAGCTGCATCGAAAACAAGCGGCTGATAGAACTGCGTGAGCGCGGGCGGGCAAGCTGGCCGAATCAAGAGCAACAGATAGATAAGGTCCAGCGTAAGCCCATGCCTTCATCAGAGCAGCGATCACGCCGGATACGACGCTTCTGGCGTAATCATAAAGCGCACACGTTGATCTTGTTGTTGATCTTGCTAGTCAGTTCAATCGCTACCTGGATAATAGCCGGACGGTAAGAACAGCGCCGTCGAGAGGCCTTCGCAATTTTTGAGCTTTCAAGATGGCAGACGAGCAGAACAAAGAGGCAAAGAAGATGCGCCGGGCCGCGCAGATCATCAAGCGCGACAGCGCAAAGGCTGATGGATGGAAGGAATTATCAGAGAGATGTCAGTTGCTGAAGCGGCTCGGCGACTTGGCATCAGTCGCCAGCAGGTGCTCAAGCTGGTACACGATAACCGACTTAGGGCGCGGCGCGTGGGGAATCGCCACGCCATTCGTGAAGCCGATCTTGCGCTGCTAGGCGAGCGTAAGCCAGGCAGGCCAGTGGGAGTCAAAGACCGCGAGCTACGCAAGCGATGAAGAAACGCGCGACGAAGAAAACACCACGCAATGACAGCAATTGAGTTCGCCCGCAAGAAGGGGGTTAGCTACACAACGGTGATGACTTGGCTGCGGCAGGGATTAGTACCGGGAGCGGTCAAGAAGACGGGGCCGAAGGGCAAATATTGGCACATCCCGGCATCTGCCTTACAGATGGAGACGCCGAAGCGTGGAGGGCCAAAAGGCATACGGCACAAGTTGTGACGGTTTGCTATTGAAAGACGCGTGTTCGTCTTTTGAAAATCTGCCAGCCTTGATGCTGGCAACCAAGCTTCCAGCGCAAGCTTCCTGGTTGAACGGAAAAGTACACGTCACAATGTATTTGCTTCAGGAGCTTGCGCCGGAAGGCGAAGCCAACGAAGAAACGCGCGACGGAAGAAGACGAGAGGCTGATCCTGATGGAAAAGCGACCTACGTGCCCAATCCATACTCTCAGTTATTTGCAAATGTTGTCAGATGACGGCTCTGGCTACTGCTACGCTTGCCGCACACGCGTAAGGCCGCATCAGAAAGAGCTGCCTGAAGAGAAGGGCAAGGATTTGCGGATTCAACCAGAGCGGCGAAGAAAGCACCAATGAAAAACCATACACCCATGATCAAATCACCATCACCCAGCAAAGAAGGAATGAATGCCGCAAATTTTGCGCATAAGCTGTTCGTGGTGCGAAATGATGAACGAAGTCGGGGATGCCTTATAGCAGGGCCAGCCCATCTACTGTTATTTCTGCCAGCACCGCGTAGACGTGCGGCGTGAATCGTGCGACTGCCAGCAGTGCACTCAGGCAAAGAAAGTGGTGGATATTTGGAGCCGCAACCAGAAAGAGGAGCCTGGAGGCTAAAGCGCGAGCTACGGTACTCGCTGTCGCTGGGCAGATAGAAGAAAGCCAACGGCGCAAAGAACGCGACGAAGAAACGGGCCACGAAGAAGTAAACCAACTCAAACTACAATCCACAAGGAAACTTCAGACTATGACTCCAATCGCAGCAAAACAATTAGGCATCATTTTAAGTACCGTTGGCGTGCTCTGCATTCTCGCTTCTGCCTTTGGCGTAATGAGGTGGGGCTACGGGCTATTCCTTGGGGTTGCTTGCTTCATTATCGCGGGCACAGTGAAGAAACTGGCTGGCCTTGAGTAAAAAAGTGCCCGCGAATAACCGCGCGAAGAAGAAAGGGACCCAATGATTGACGAACAAGAAAAACCACCGCCACCACCTAAACCGCCACCACCGCCGGAGCAATTGCCGCCGCCTGAAGATTCGCCCGATACCATCAAGCTGCCAGGTGCGCCGCAGCCTCCGATTATTCCAGACCAGGATAATCCGTAGGAGGAAGAGAAGTAATGGCCGAAGCGACTCAACAGCCCTGCCCTTGGTGTAGCAGGCTGAATGACGTTACAGAGGCGCAAAAGCAGGGGCAGCCCGCTTACTGCTCCCAGTGCGGTCATCGGACTGATGTAACGCCTGATAATTGTGACTGTAAGCAGTGCAAGGAGCTTGACCGGATGTTGGTGGACAACGAACCACAGGAGGAGAGGAAGCCAAGCTAATGAGCGAAGACGACAACACCAAAGACCTGACGGTTGAGGGGGCAATGATTCTCGATGAGACGCTGCCCTTACTCACGTCGAGCGGCGGAGACCTTAACGCCATCAACAAGGCGCTGGCTCATATAGCAGAGGTCTTAAAGAGGTATCCCGACGCGTCAATCACGCCGCGCACGATACTGCTGCTGCAACAAGAAGGGCTGATTGAATAGCAGTTCAAATCTCAGCCTTCAAGATGGCAGACGAGCAAAACAAAAAAGTGAAGAGGATGCAACGAGCAGATCGTTGAGCGCGGCGAAGAAGTCAAAGCGTGAGGTCTGAGCGGAGATGAACTATCCAGGTTTATTGCAAGTCGATTGGAACGCGATGTTCCGCCCTACAGTGAGCCTCCTAGAAATCTTTCTGCGCGGCACTTTGATCTATCTCTTTCTCTTCTTTCTCTTGCGGATTTTGCGACGCCAGGCTGGCGCGCTGAAGATTTCAGACCTGCTTGTTATCGTACTCATTGCAGATGCAGCGCAGAACGCGATGGCCAGTGAGTACAAGTCAATTACTGAAGGCGCTCTCCTAGTGGCGACCATCGTTTTTTGGGATTACTTCTTGGATTGGCTGGGCTACAGATTCCCGGCGATGGAGCGGTTGTTACAACCGGCAGCGGTGCCGCTGATCAAGAATGGGCGCATGCTGAAACGGAATATGCGGCAGGAGATGATTACCACTGACGAATTGTTGGGACAGCTACGCGAGCAGGGGGTTGAGCGAGTCGAAGATGTCAAGCAGTGCTGCCTTGAAGGTGATGGGCACATTAGTGTGATCAAAATGGATGGCAAACAGTCTACGAAGAAGAGCAAACAATTAGCTTCTTAGCGATTGTGCTACAAGCAAAGCCCGCTAAGAAACCCGCGACGAAGAAAGCAAAATAAGCGGCGTAAGACCGCTACCGTCATCGCGGCCACCGAAGAAGTAAGAGGGGCCGATGTCTAAAGCTATTGAACAAAACTGCCGTTGGTGTGAAACGCCAAACGACATCACGCAGCCGCGCGACAAGGGCCAACCGGCTTACTGTTTGTCGTGCGGTCATCAGATTGAAGGACTGCCGGTTGATTGTGACTGCTTGCAGTGCGGCAGGCTTAAACGGTTGTTCCAGATTCGTGAACTTGAGCAAGCGAGCAAGCAGCAATGAGCGAAGAATTCCCCCAATTCTTCTTTATTTGCCCGTATGTGACCATGCGTGTTGAATCTGCTCAGGCGCTGGACGAGTTACTTGCGCTTCTGACTGTTCATCAAGGCGACCGAATTAGCGCGCTGGATTGGGTGGTGGGGGCTTGTTTCGGCAGTCGGCCAATCATAGAACAGGCCGGCAGTCCTACTTTTGGACACGGTGTTGATTTCAAGACCATGCCGACGCTGGGCGAATGGTTGGACGAGCGCGGCATTGTAGTCGAGTAATGCCGCTAAGAACCACGCGACGAAGAAAGGTGAACGATGAGCACAGCTACCGCACCAGCATTGAAATCGGTCGAAGTCTTTAAGGGCAGCGTGTCTCTGCTCCGCTGTGATTATGGCGCCAACCCAGGCTCGCAAACCTTCGTTGTGGTCTGTCCTGACGGCGCGGTGTTGTGGGGACAACGGCTACCTGAGATGACCGACCAAAGAGGCGAAGCGATCACTCTGCCTGAAATCGTGGCTGATAAAGTTGTGGTGACGCACGCGGGTGGAACAGTTGATGAGTTGGTTTGCAATGATGCACCGACTGCAGGGGAGTGACGATCTGTACAGCCGGTGGAAGTCCACCAAAAGACGCAACGTGGGCTACTGCGGTCTGTCGGGATACTGGAGCCCCAGGTGACACCCCCACCCAGGGGGATGCGGCACCCCAGGGGGGTGCGGCACCCCAAGGGGGCCCGGTGTCCATCTAGCAATCAGGGGTAGCACTTGAGCCAGGAGATAATGTTTTGACAGGCCGGTTGATTGGAGACACGCCGGGCTGGGAAGATCATCGAGCGCAGCAAAGTGAGCAAAGTGAATTTTTGAAAAAGTGAATTTCTACTTAGTGGGTGAGTTTCATTCATGGAGATGAAATCACGCTAGATTTTTTCAGAGTAGCTCCAAAGTGGCTCTGGAGAACAGTTTTGGCATTGTCCAAATGTGATCTGTGATCCCTGCCGCCATCATCGGAGTCCGTTCCCGGTATTTTTTAGCTTCGCCTTTGACCTCTTCTCGCAGACCGAGATGAGGCTTAACGAAATGGTAATAAGCAAAGGCAAGGTGGAGTTGTTGCTCCAAGCACTCGCGCTTCTTTGAAAAAGCAATCGTCTTACGCACCAAGCGGCGGTTCTGATGCCGCATCGTCAGATTGTTGCGTTCGACGAAGCTCGTGTTGATGTGCTTGCTCACCGGCGAGCGCCTGAGCTTGGCGGCTACGGCCTTCCGCGTACCGAAGACGACACGCGTCGTAATCTCAACTACGCGACCTCGTTGGCGTCGCTTGACGACTTGTGCGTAGAGCAAATGCTTGGGCGCTTTGAGCCGCGGCTTGCGTGGCCGCCCGCGTTTGCCAGTGCGCGGGAACTCTTGGCGCAGGCCGTAAGCTTCGAGCAGCGCATTGTCATATTGCTCTAGCTCATCGGACGTGAATAAGGGCAAGTGCCCATCTGAACGATCGCGCACACCTTTGACCAAGCGGTTGGCGTTCGCTTGGACGTGGCGGCCCACTACAAAGTGGAGCACGACTTTGTGGCGCGGGTCGAAGCCCACCCAGACCCACTGGTCGCCATAGATGGCCTGGAGTTTTTCCAGGGTCGACAGGTGCGCCTCCTTTTTTTGACAAACGACCAGAGTTCATCCAACTGGCATTCTTCTAGGTGATAGTCTTTGATCAGGCACTCACTCACGCGTTGGCAGTGCGCGGCCGCTTGCTCAAGGATCAGCGCTACCGTGTTCTTGTCGATGTCAAAGATGCGCGCGCAAGCACGGATGCCGTTACCTTCGGCGAGCGCCTTGAGCACACGATAAATCGTCTGCTCATCAGTATGAAAGCCAGCAAAGACGCTGTCGTGACGCGCACTGAACTCACGGCCACATTTCAAACAGCGATAGAAAGGCGTGTGGTGTGGCCCATAAGTACGGATCAACTTGAAATCTTGCTCGACGGTTTCGCACTCGTTCGGGCATCGCAAAGGGTGCGTTGCTTTCATTACCTGCCTCAATTGAAAAATGGGTTGAAGATGCTCCTTAGGCTCTCAAACCCCGATCAATTGGGCAAGATGGTCCATGAATGAAACTCACCCATTAAGAATTTCTAAAACCAGACTTTTTTTGAGAGAGATGTTGGAAGTCTGATTGGTGTTGTTTGAAAAGTGGCTGAAAGAGGATTCGATAGGTAACCCGAAAGGTAACCCAAAAGGAAAAAGCCCGAAATCAATCGGGCTTTGGGTCAGCAAAGGGCTGATTTTATTGATGGCGGTGACTGGGCTCGAACCAGTGACCTAGGGGTTATGAATCCCTCGCTCTAACCAACTGAGCTACACCGCCCTAAAAAAGCGAGCGGGTAATCTAGCATAGCGGCTAGACTACGGCAAAGCGGAGGCCACGATTTTCTGCAGGTGCTCGGCTTGCTCCTGCATGTAGCTTTTCAACTGCGCTTCATCAGTCGGTGGAGTCAACCTCAGGGGTGGGTGATAAACGATTTTCAGCTTGCGCGGGCGTGGAAATTTGTGATGTGGGGAGAAGGCGCGATAGCCGCCGATGATCGTCACTGGTACGATTGCAACATTCGTATCCAACGCCAGCCGAATCACGCCGGCTTTGAAAGGCATCAGCTCGCCCGTGCGTGTGCGCCCACCTTCGGGGAAGATCACCAGACCGCCACCCGCGCGTAGATGTTTTAATGAATGCTTGAGTGCGGCGCGATCACCAACGTCTACATTGACCGGGAACGCGCCGTATGCGCGCATCAATGGCCCCAGTAATGGCACTCTGAACATTTGATTCCAAGTCATATAACGCAGCGGGCGTTTGATCGGCAATGAAATCCAGATGGGATCGAGGTAACTGACGTGATTGGGCGCAACGATTACCGGCCCTTGCGAAGGCACGTGCTCTTTGCCCTCGAATTCGACGCGAAAGTAGAGCTTGCACAGCGTCATCATCAACCAGCGCGATAAAACAAAAGCCCAGGTGCGTTCCATTCAGCCTTGGTCAGTGGCCAGCGACCACTGTTCAGAGATTTCCTTTCTTGAGTTGCCCTGCCAGGTAATCGGTCGCGCGCCAAGCAACCGCCAAAATCGTCAGCGTCGGATTCTTTTCTGTGGCCGAGGGGAACGAGCTACCATCAACTACAAAGAGATTTTTGACCGCGTGCATTTGATTGAAGGCGTTCAACACCGAGTCTTTCGGATCATGTCCCATCCGACACGTGCCGTGTTCGTGAATCGCCGCGCCTGGCACATCCCATTGACCACGCCGGTAATTGAATAGCTCGCCTTTTGCTTCGTGTATCAGTTGCTCGACTGTGTCATACATCTCTTCAGACATCTTGCGTTCGTTGTCGGTGTAGCTCAGATGAATACGCGGCAGCGGCACGCCATATTGGTCAAGCTGCGTTTCGTCCACTTCGATCTGATTCTCTACGCGCGGCGGGATTTCACCGTAGGGATGTAATTGCATCAATGCCGGGTAACGCTTCAACACTTCCCTTTTGAAATCAGCACCAAAGCCCGGCAGTGACCTTGCCCAGGATGCATTGCTCTGACAACCGCTCGACCAGAACTGCATGCCGAAGCCGCGCGCGTAATCGCGTTTGCGCCCGTCACGATTATTGAAGCGTGGCATGTAGATATGTTCGCCGCCGATGCCGCGATCATCCGTCGTTGCGCGCCCGTACAAGTGCGGCAGAAAAGCCGTCACGTGAAAGCGGAACTGCTCGGTGAAGTACTTGCCGATCACGCCTGAGGTGTTGCCGATGCCGTTGGGGTAGATGTCCGATTTGGAATTGAGCAAGATGCGCGTCGAGTCTACGGTTGAAGCGCCGAGCACGACGACTTTAGCGCGCACGTGTTCTTCCTGTTTCGTGTGGCGGTGAAAATACTGCACGCCATCTGCCTTGCCCGTCTTTGGATCAACCGTGATGCGCGCGACCACCGCGTTGCTGATGATTTTCAATCGTCCGGTTTGCAAGGCTTCGGGCAGCAGATGTTGCGCTGAGTTGAAGAAGCTGCCGGTCGTGCAGCCTGACCCGCAATCGCCGCAGTAATGGCACTGCGCGCGTCCGCGATGCGCGCGGGTCAAATTTGCGCGGCGTCCCTGAACAATCATGATGCCGATGCGCTGGCCTGCATTCATCAACGCCCACTCGCCACAGCGCAGAGCTGGTGGCGGCAGGTGAAATTTGCTCCCCGGCAATGTGTCTGTGTCATCAGCGCCACCGCATACACCGATCAATTGGTCAACCTGGTCGTAGTAAGGCTTGATGTCTTTGTACTCGAACGGCCAGGGGATGCCGTAACCGTCGTTGACTTTGAAATCCACGTCGGAATAGCGCAGCGACACGCGCCCCCACATATTCGTCTTGCCGCCATGCCCCCAAACGCGATAGAGCGTGTAGGTCTGCCCCGGCGGCACGAGCAGCGGCTGTTCGCGTGTGCTCAGAAAACCGAGTTGAGGTCGCTCGCCGCGCTGCAAGCGTTCGCGTCGTTCATACGGCAACAAACCCATCCAAAACTTGTCAGGGTCGAAGCGATCTCCCGCGTCCAGCAACAAAACCTTCACGCCCTGCCGCGTCAGATTCCACGCTGCCATCCCGCCGGACGCGCCAGAGCCGATGACTACGACATCATAGGTTGGGAGAGTCTTCTTAATTTGCATACTTGTCGTTTCGGAAACTGCCGCGCCTGATTTGCGTTGGCGCTTGGGCTTGCTTGTGCGCTTGCGGGGGGCATACTATCTCAGCCTTCACCGCGTGTGAAGCGAGCCTAACGATGCGCTCAACCTAAACGATTCACGAAGGAGAAAGTATCCATGCCTTATTCCGAAATTCTGATCAAACCGATGCGCGAAGACCTGACCCAACTCGGCGTCGAAGAAACGCGCACGCCTGCGCAAGTAGACGACGCAATTAACCATGCACAAGGTACGCTGCTGGTCGTAGTCAATTCCGTCTGCGGTTGCGCCGCCGGCAAAGCACGGCCGGGCATTGCGCTCGCGCTGCAACACAGTGCCAAGCCTGACCGCAGCATCACCGTCTTCGCAGGCGCTGACATCGAAGCGACTGAACGCGCGCGCAGCTATTTCAAAGGCTATCCGCCATCTTCGCCATCTATTGGGTTGTTTAAGAATGGCAATCTAGTCTGGATGCTGCAACGCTACGAGATCGAAGGCCGCGATGCATATCAAATCGCCGAGGTGTTGAAAGCAGCTTTTGACAAACATTGCGCACCGGCTCAGGCGGCAACAAATTAGCCAGGCATTCGATCGCTCAATGGTCAAAAGCACCAAAGGCACAACCGGCCACCCATTCAGGGATGCGGGCCATCCGGTTGCGCCTTTTGGTTGGTGCAGGGGCTAACGCGATACCAGGTAAGTACCGTGTTAGTGCATCAAATCGAAAATCAGTGTGTGGCGGTTGCGGGCTTGCTGACGCGCAAATCCTGCTTGCTGTAATCCAGCCCGACACGGTTTGTGGCGTCAAGCGCCGTGACCATAAAGCGCACGGGCAACGTGTCAGGAAAGTTGGCCGGAATCAGCCAGCGATACTGCCCTACGGTGCCAGGCACCTCGTTCAATTGCATGTTGTAAGTCAGACCGCCATCTGTCGAGAGCTTGACCTGAAATCTGTTCAAGCGTGCGCCTGGATTGGTGGCCCAGCTTACCGTCACAAACTGGCCTGCCACGAGCGGCGTCGCAGCCGTCGGCGCAGTCAAGACGACGTTGGGCGCGCCGTCAAACAAGACCACGACCTCCTGCTTCGCCGTACGCGTCTGCACGCCCGCCGCGCCGAAGGTGACGGTGAAGACCTTACCTGCTTGCCCCGAATGCGGCGCGTAATTGAAACGCCCGGTGTTTACATCAAACGTGGCGTTCTCCGGCAAGCCAGTAGCGGACAGGCGCACCGCGCGGTTCTGTTCGTCAGTCTTCTTCAGCATGAAGCTGAGCGTCTGGCCGACGTAGAGGCGCTTCGGGGTTAATTCAGTGAGCGCGAGCGGACGTAGCGTGGTGGTGTCGGCAAACAGGCGCACCTCGGTCAGGTTGAAGTAGTAATTCCCCTGTCCATCGCGGTCGTTCCAATTGGTCTTCTGCACGCGGATGTAGCGGTACGCGCTCGTGTCGGCCACACCCACGCGCCACGGTTGACCCAGCGGTATGACATCGCCTTCGCGCAAGCCGAGCACGATCGGGAATTCAAAGTCCGGCGTGTTGGCGCCGAGCACGACGAAGTTGCGGCGGCAATTGACTTGATCTTGATCGGGGCGAAACAGGATTTCGATTCCTTTGATTGAATATGCCTGCGAGAGATCAACCTGCCACCATTCGGGCTGGCCAGTGTTTGAGCGTGAATGCCAGAGCGAGGCTTTGCCGTTGATGGTGATCTGCCCGTCGTTAGCAGTCGCGGGATCGCCTGTCACGTCGGGCCAATTCTGCACGCTCGACGCCGTGGCTGCTTTGTTCAACGCCACGTTGGTGAGCGTCGCCGTGTCGGGAAAGGGCGCGACGGGCGCCGCCGTGGGCATGGCAAAGAGTTTGATCTCGGTCAGATTGAAGAACACGTTCCCCGACGCGTCGCGGTCATCGGCGCGCGTCTTTTGCACGCGGAAGTAGCGGTAACGGCTCGTATCGCCGACGCCGACGCTCCATTTCTGCCCTAATGGCACGGGCGTTTCGCCGCGTCCGGCGAGGATTGCGGCTGTGCCGAAGTTCGGATCGTTCGAGCCGAGCACGGCAAAATTGCGGCGGCAGATTATTTGATCTTCGTCAGGTCGAAACGTGATCTCGATGGCGAGCAATTGCTGGGCTGTGCTGAGATCAACCTGCCACCATTCAATCTGGCCTGAGTTGAGCGCCGAATGCCAGCCCGAAGTCACGTTGCCCGTGCGAATCACACCGTCGTTGGCCGACGCCGCATCGCCGGTCATGTTGGGAAAGTTTGTGCTACTCGACGCGCTCGCCAACTTACGGTACGCGGCGTTGATCATCCCCGACGTGTTGGGCGCAGGAATCTCAGGAGGCAAAGTAAGACCACCGCCACCACCACCGCCACCCCCGCCACCACCCGGTGTTGGCGTTGGCGAGGGGGTAGACTGTGGGGGTGGTATCACCACCGTCGTGCGTGGCTTGACGACGACGTTCAATAATTCGGGTAGATAGTCATTAATCGTTAGCGCCGTCTGCCCGTAGGTTTTCGTTGATGAAGCGGTGAATTGCGCCGAGCGGAAGCTGATCGTCGAACGGAAGCTCGGCTGCACGCTAGCTCCGTTCGGAATATCACGGTAGAAAGCAACATCGCGGAAAACTTGTTGCGCTTTGTCCCAGAGGTCTTGCCGACCGCTGATGCGCGCGCCCGCCACGATTACCTGCAAACCCATTCCGCCGCTCTGCAAAGTCAGATCATCGGCCACCGCATTGGGCACCCAATTGTACGACGTGCCAATCGGCAAATACGTGCCATCGCTCAAGGTGCGTCCGCCACGCAATGGCGGATTGGTCATGCCCTTCCCGATGTACCAATCGGCCACGCGCACCAGGAAGTTGGCGACGCGCTGGTCGTTGGTCTCGCGCCAGAATTCGATTACACCCTCTTGCGCGTAACCCGTCCACGCCCACGGCTGCACGGACTTGACCGCCCAATCCACCCATTCGGAGATGTAGTAGCCTTTGCGCCCGTACTTCTCTTCCGTGTCCACTATCACGTAGACATCGTCGCGCGCCTTGGTCAGATAGCGCATGTCGCCTGTGTAGCGCCACGCTGCCATCAAACCCAAGACGGGCCAACCTATCCAGCGTGGTTCATTCCAACTCAGCGAATTGTCGAAGTTGAGATTCATCCGCTGAAAGGCTTCACTGCCCGAGAGCGCTGATTCGCGCACACCCTCGTCGCCCGTCATCGCCCAGTAAAGCCACATCCCCTCGATCCAAGTGTGACTGGGTTTGGGTTCGAGGTAAGTGCCGTGATCGCCCTTTTCATAAAAGGCCATGCCTTTTAGATTCCAGTCGCCGCTGTTGTCCCAGTAATCATCCGCGTGATAATGGCCCCAATCGGCGCGATAGCGCGCCAGTTCGCTGCCGAGTTGAAATGCGCGAGTATCGCCGGTGCGCACATATTCGCGCAGTAGCAGAAATGGCAGATCATAATGTAGATTCGAATAGCCATCGCCCCAGGCCAGATCGCCGAAATTTCGCCAACCCAGATTCTCGCCGAACTCCGTGCTCTGCCGGTATTCAAAAATTGATTGCGGCTTCGCGGCGTTGCAGGAGGCCAGGTCATACGCGCTCGCCATCAGTTGTTCGTAGCGATTGCCCGCCTCACCCAACTCTTTGTTTTGGCTGAATGAAGTGGCCCAGTTGCGCTTTTCAACCATTGCTGGACGTACCGCGCCCGTGCTGGACAGATAGCCGGGTTCGAGCTTTGCGCCAATCGAATTGGTCAACGCCCGCCCGCGCTGCGTCTCCCGACCGAGATAGAAATCGGTCGTCTTGGCGCGTGCGCCTTCGAAGTAATAATCGTCGCCTGTGTTCGGCAACACGTCGAAGCGCAAGCCAGCGCTGTTGCCAACCAAGGCTTTCGGGAAGTTTTCGGTGAATTCAGGAACGGAAACTTCAAAGGCCGTAGCGCCGCTGCCCGCGCTGAGCGTTGCGCCTGTCTGATTCTGCGCGAGCTTGTTGTGCGCGTCACTGGCCGTCAGTACTTGCACCGTGCTGTTGCCCGCGCCAACCGTCGGGATCAACGCCGACAAGCTACGCAGGATGACGTGCTGCGGGTACGGCCCTTTGCCGAGCCGATACGCGCCGAAGCCGAAGGTGCCGCTGTTGGTTAGTTGCAAGCGTACGCGCACAAAGGGCTGGTCGGCGTAGATGTAATAACGCAGCGTGAAGCCCAAATATGAAGTTAGCCGCTGCCCGCCTGCCAGCAAGCGTCCATCCTGCCGCACCACCACGCGTAGGGCATTGGCCTCTTCAATGCGGGCGCTCTCGATGTTTAGCGCGGCGGTTTGCGAACCCTGCCCTGTCGCACTGACGAAGATCTTCTCGCCGGTTGTGTGCGTCACCTTTAAGGGTGCGCTGAATTGTACCAATTGCCCTTTCGCGTTGGTGACTGTGGCAGTTTCAGTCTCGACTGTCAGATCGCGCAGCTTGCTGCCCGCCGCGTGCCGGAAACGCATTGGCGCGGCAGAGAGCATTTCCTGTGGATTTGGAATTGAACCGGCGGTGAACTCTTCCTGGCGCGCTGTGCCTTCTTCGATGCGGTAGCGATGGCCTGCCAACAGGTCACCAGCCGCCGTCACAAGCTTCGTGCTGCCCGCCTCAATGTCCCATTTCAATGTGGTGAGCTTTTCAAAGCGCACGTTGTCGCCCACACGCAACAGCGTCGCATCGGTGACGGTGAAAGAGCCAGGCTGCGACTCCAGCTTCGTTACCAGCGCCGCGCGCGGCACGTCCGCTTGCACCGTGACAGGCGTGCGCAACATCTCCGCGCCGCCTAGCTTGAAGCTCTTGACCAGATCCGTGCCTACTTTTGGCAATTCCAGTTCAAGCTGCGCGCTCTTCACGCGAATGCTGGCTGTGGTTTCGGTGCGGCTAAGCGCCGTGCTGGCAGGCACGGTTTGCGGTGCGCGCGTCAAGTAGTACGTCCCGGCGGCTGCCGGTTTGAAATCCACCAGCACCCATTTCAAGGTCTTAGTTGCATCGCTGACAGGGCCGCGCCAACGCGCCAACGCGCGGATCTGTGACGGCACGGGCGCACCGCTCGAGTTAATCAAGCCGAGCAGCGCCGCGTCCGTTACTGCGGCAGCTTCGCCGAGCGGCACGCCAACCGTCACCGGCAGACCGGCAGACGACGCGCCGACCGCGAGCGCAACACGCACGGGTGGCGTCTGAGCTTGCGGCACGAAGGAGCCATCGAGTAGAGACACTTCGACCGGCAAGCTCAACAGAGCAAGTAGGACAATTGTCCTGGTTAACGTCGAACGGGATGCTTTCCGACGGACAGGTGGGAAAATTGAGGAAGAACAAAAAGCAAACAATCGGGTGAACCAGCCCTGCTGCGGGTAAACAGCATGACCAGCCCGGATTCTCTCAGGCTTCATTCGGCACCAACCTACTTAAAGAAGATAATTTGTACCGGGGCACCTGGACTTGAATTGTCAAAAGCGAAAAGGGAATTTAGCAAGTAACTGAGGGATTCAAAGCCGTCCTGATTGATTAAATCGCCGCCGCCAAAGTCACTAAAGAAGCTAAGGCTTTGTAGCTTTACTCCGGCGCTGCTGTTATAGCTCAATTCAATGACAGACAAACTGGCTTGTCGGAAGACTGATTGCCAAGCTGTCCAGGATGGCTTTTCTGTTACCTACTCTGCTCGGAACGGAACGTGATGCGGGCGTGACCTTATCACAATTTGCCAGAAATCAAAAAAGAAAAATCAGCGAGGGCCAGCCGCCGCAAGCCTAGTCGTTTTCCTCCGTGCGCAAGTCTGTTACTTTGCGCGCGTGAATCAAGCGGCAGATTTTAGGCAAAACTGGTGGCGTGTGGCGACGCTCGCTGCCGCGTGGCTCTGGCTTTATCACGATGTGATTCGTCGTCTGGCAAACGATTGGCGCGTGGATGAAAACTACTCGCATGGCTTTCTGATTCCTTTGATCAGCGTTTATGCGCTCTGGACGCAGAGGCAACGCTTGCTGTTAGTCGAGCGTAAGCCGCTGCTTTGGTTAGGCGGCCTGTTGATGTTGTGCGCCGTAGCATTGCATTTGGCCGGGTTATTGAGCGGCGAATTGTACGCCACACGCCTTTCGCTCGTACTGTCGCTCTGTGGGTTGGTGCTCTATTTCTGTGGAGCGACGTGGCTGCGGCTACTGGCCTTTCCCATTGGGCTGTTGTTGCTCGCGCTGCCCGTGCCGTCAATCATCTTCAACCCGCTGGCCTTTCGCTTACAGTTGCTGGCTTCAGATTACGCCACGCGCGCGATCAAGGCTTGCGGCATCCCGGCCCTGCGCGAAGGCAACGTCATCGAACTCGCGCACCTGAAGCTGCAAGTCGTCGAGGCGTGTAGCGGCATTCGCTCGCTGATGACGCTCCTGACGCTGGCGGTGGTTTACGCTTATTTTTTCGAGCAGCGTTGGTGGCGGCGTGTGCTGCTGGTTTTAGCAGTCGCGCCGATTGCCGTGCTGGCCAATGCCGCGCGTGTGGCGGGTACGGGCGTGATGGCGCAGCGTTATGGCGCGCAGGCAGCAGAAGGGTTCATGCACGGTTTTTCCGGCGCGATGGTTTTCTTTGTCGCCGTGCTGCTTTTGCTGTTTTTTGCCTGGCTGTTGAATTTGTTTGAGCGTCTGTGGCACGGACACAATGCAGCGAGCGATAGCGCACGTGTTTAATCCGGCAAGCGCGAGTAGTCTGCCTTGCGTTTGATCGGCGTAAACCCTTCCTCAGTGATGACCTGACGCAACATTTGTTCGGTGGCTTTGTGGTTCGCGCCTGCTTTTGAAATCACATTCTCCTCAATCATCGTCGAGCCAATGTCGTTCGCGCCGAAATGCAAGCCGCGCCGCCCATCGGCCAACCCGACAGTCAGCCACGAAACCTGCACATTCGGAATGTTGTGCAGGTACAAACGCGCCAACGCCAACCAGCGTAGATACTCTTCCGCTGGCAACCGATCAGGAATGATCTTGCCAATCGCTGTGTTGTCTGGCTGGAACGTCCACGGGATAAACGAGACAAAACCAGTCTTGCCTGCTCTGAGCGAACGCTCCTGCAATTGGAAGAGCTTTTCCAGATGTTGAATACGCTGCTCGAGCGTCTCGCCGTACCCGATCATCATCGTCGCCGTCGTCGCCAGGTTGTGCTGATGCGCGGCCTCCATCGCGTCCAACCATTCCTGCGCATTGCATTCGGTGCGCCGTTTGCGGCGAATCTCGTCCACCAGAATCTCGCCGCCACCGCCCGGTATGCTATCCAGTCCGGCTTCTTTCAATTCCTTGATGACGTCGTAGTAGCTCATTCCGAAGGTCTTCGTCATTCCGTAAATTTCGGTTGGCGAGAAGCAATGCAGGTGAATTCCGTAACGCGTTTTCAATTCACGCAGCAGATTTTTGTACCAATCCAGCGGCAGATCGGGATGCAGCCCGCCTTGCATCAGCACGCCGCTGCCACCGATCTCGATCATCTCTTCGACCTTCTGGTAAATCTCTTCGTAGCTCAGCACGTAGCCTTCCGCGTGGCCCGGCTTGCGGTAGAACGCGCAAAAGTTACAGACTGAAAAACAGACGTTTGAGTAATTGATGTTGCGATCAACCACGTAGGTCACTGCATCGTCCGGGTGATACGTACGGCGCAGATCATCGGCCAGCCGGCGTAAATCTTCCGTTGCCGCTTCGTTGATTACGCGCAGCCATTCGTCTTGCGCCAGCCGCTCGCGCCGTGCGAGGCGGTCCAGCAGATCAGTCACAGGTTTGGTCATTGTTGCAGTCGTATTCATAACTTTAAGATTGCCTTTGAAGCTTCACAATTTGATGACGAGCGGATGATATTTCCGGCGCATTCTAACTTGCGCTTTTCAGCCGCGCAATTTGGCAATCCAACTGGCAAAGCGTTTATACTGCGGCACACCGGAACAGCAACTTTCACAAAACTGTAAAGAATAGAAGATGGCAGGACAAGTGCGCGCGCGCATTCAACTCGTGGCTGAGACGCTGGAAAACTACGCCCGACGTGGCGTTTTTCGCGGCTTCAGCCAGGGACTCGTCCGCCAGGGGAAGGCAACATTCAAAATGCTTTGGCATCGTGACCAGACTTTCGAGCTGATCTACGATGCGCAGAAAAACACGCTGCGCTTTCCGCTCGTGCTGCCCAACGTGCCCGCCGCTTCTGCGATGTATCAGGAGTTGAAGCAATTCATTGCCGCGCAACACGCTGACGAGTTGCTTGAGCACCGGCGCATCGACAGCCGTCGAACGCAGATTCGGCCCAGCAATCGGGGCGGCAACGTTGCGCTGACCGCTAAAGTCGTCAATGGCGATTGCGAGTATGGCACGCGCAAGCTCATTCACCTGACACACGAAATCTTTCTGACGTTCCTACTCGACGGAAAATACTTCGACTACTTGGTTGAGACTTTCGACCTCGACCCGGACAAAATGTGAGTTCCCCGAAAATCGGGCCAGCTCTCATTAAGGAGAAACTACATGCCGCAACGCAAAGTCATTGCAATTATCCTGGGCATAGCGTTGGCGCTGGGTGTAAGCTACGCCCAAATTTCCGCTTCAACTAAACTCATCACGGCGCAGAGCGACAAAGAGAAACTGACCCCGGAAGAGGCCAAGAAGCTCAAAAGCCCTGTGCCATTTACCAAAAGCTCGATTAACCGGGGCCGCACGCTCTTCGCCAACGATTGCACGGCGTGTCACGGCACCGACGGCAAAGCGCAAGTGGACGTGGTTGCGGACGCCACCAACTTGACCGACCCGAAGCTCTGGAAGAGTGGAACTTCCGAAGGCGAAATCTTCCGCAGCATCCGCGACGGCGCGGGCCTGACAATGCCGCCCTACAAAACGCTGATCCGCAAAGAAGAAGACCTGTGGCATCTGGTCAACTTCATCCGTAGCCTGTGGCCGGAGGCGCAAAGGCCAAAGCTTCAGGAAGAAAAACCCAACTAATCACCGCTCAGAGAGGAACCGCACTATGAAAAAGAAGACACGAGATAACCGCAATGAAGTAGACAGCACCCGCCGGAAGTTTCTCCTGACTTCGGCTCCAGCAGCCGGTGCGGTTGTTGCCGCTGTAGGCACAAACACCAAAATCTTCGCTGGCTCAGACGCCGAGATTCCTTCCATTCGGCTTCCCAAAGAGATTCCCGCCTCGTTGAATGAAGCAACCAAACCGGGTTCATTCGAGGGGCAAGGGATGACCGGCGCCGAGGTCTTTGCCAAACTCTGCAAGGAAGAAGACCTCGCCGCAATGTTCTGCTGCCCTGGCAACTACACCGTCATCAATGCTATTGCTGCGGCAGGCGTGCCCACTTACGGTGGACGCACCGAAGGCGCGATGTGTGCGGCTGCCGATGGCTTCTCGCGCGTCACGGGCGAGGCCACAGCTTGCTCCGGCACGGAAGGCCCTGGCTTCACGCACATGATCATGAACATCGCCGCAGCGGCTGCCGCGCGCACGCCGCTGCTCGTGTTGGCCAGCAATATGCAGATCGCTGGTGACGACCGCGAAACCTTCATTCAAACCGGCTATCAGCAACCCATCACGACCGGCATGAAAAAGTATGGCAAGCGCCTGATCGCGCCCGACCGCGTGTGGGAATACGGTGCTTACGCCTTCCGCAATATGAAATCCGGCGTACCCGGCCCCGTGCATCTGGACTTCCCCGGCGAAGTAGCCCGCGCGCGCTTCACTGACCCGACGAAGCTAAAAGATTACTACGGCAAAGAGAAGTATCGCTCCGAATCGCGCCCGCATCCTGCTCCCAAAGATGTGCAGAAAGCTGTGGAGATGATCAACAAAGCTGAGCGCCCGATCTTAGTGGCCGGGCACGGCATCTTTCACAGCAAGGCTTGGGAGGTGTTGAAACAAGTAGCTGAAAAACATGAGATGGCCGTTGTTACTTCAGGCCCATCGCGCGGCCACTTCCCCGACGATCACCGCTTGTCGGCAAGCGTGACGCCAGATGCTTTGATGAGCGCCGACCTAGTGATCTTCGTCGGCCAATATTGCATGCCGAGTCCGGGCGAGTTCCGCTTCAACCCGGATGTCAAAGCGATTCGCGTGCATCCCATGCCTGAAGACTTGGGCCGCAACTGGCCGCTCGATTTGGGCATTGTCAGCGACGAGAAAATCTTTCTTGAAGCATTGGCCAACAGTCTGCCCAACAAGAAGCGTGACGCCTGGGTGGCCGAACTGGCGGCAGCACGCAAGAAGTACGACGATTTGATTCACGGTCAATATGATCTGGGGTTGAAGTACAGCCGCGACACCAATCACTTGCACCCGGCGGTGATCGGCAAAGAAGTCCACCAGTTTCTTTACAAGGGCGACATTGACCCAAAGCAGACCGTAACCGGCTTGGGCGGTTGGACGATTGGGAATTACACCGGGCGCTGGCTGCGCGCCAACCGTCCGGGGCAGGGCGTCGTTTGCGCTTATCAATACGGCGCGATCGGCCCTGATCTTGCAATGGTGATTGGCGCGGGCGCAGCCGTGCAGCGTGGCGTCGGGCCGCAAGCCGCTTACAAAGGCGCTCCGGCGCTTTGTGTGACCAGCGACGCGGGCATCGCTTACAGCATGTTCGAGCTGGAGACGGCGGCCAAGTACAAAATTCCCGTCATCACCGTCGTCTATAACAACAACTCCTGGGGCATGTGGCCGAACGCCGCGACCTCTGCGCGTTCGATGCATATGTACGTCTTTCAGGAAAATCTGCGCTACGACAAAATGGCCGAAGGCTTGGGCGCGCGCGGCGAATACGTCCGCACGCCGGAGGAATTGCGCGAAGCTTTGAAGCGCAGCTATCAGGCGGCGGCGAAAGGCGGTTTCTCAACGCTGATCAATTGCCAAGCGCTCAAGGAATTTACTTCCGCCAAAGACTACCCGCCCGGCAACGCGATGAATCCTGAGCCGGGCTGTGGCGCTGTGGCGCATTGACGTTACGAATCGGTACCGCGAGTAATAGCGAGCGCGACTCTGGCAGCGGCAATTGTAGAGTTGCGCTCGCTACCGTTTGAATATTGGACCAATGTAAACGTTATTGACGAGGCTGCGATTTGTCTTCAAACTTGCCGATCATCCAGTAGCAACCTGCAAAGGTTGCTCTATTTTTTCGTGACTGCTCAGCCCCGAAGGGGCGTGATATGAAAGCCCGGCGTAACACGCCGGGTGAACGGCAGATGTTTAATCAGCCCCAACGGGGGCGAAATAACATCATCCGTTATTTCGCCCCCGTTGGGGCTGAGGGATTACATTTTTCAAGGAGCACTCAATCACAATGAAGCCCGCACGCTTGACCGAGTTTCTGAGCAAGATGGCACCCAATAGCATCGCCGTCTTCGCCAGCGCCCACGAAGTCCGCCGCAACCAGGACACCGATTTTGAATTTCGTCAGGACACAGATTTTTACTACCTCACGCGTTTGAACGAACCTGATTGCGTGGCCGTGCTCGCGCCCAGTCATCCGCAACACAAATACATTCTTTTCGTCCGTCCGCGCGTCAAGGAAGAAGAAATCTGGACGGGCCTGCGCGCTGGCGTAGAAGGCGCAATCAAAATGCACGGCGCGGATGCGGCATATGACATCGCCAAATTGCCTGAAGTGCTGCCCCAATATCTGAAAACCGCCGACAAACTCTACTATCGCTTCGGCCAGCACGAGGATTTCGATCTGAAGCTCATCGCCATGCTCAAACGAATGCGCGAACGCGTGCGCTACGGCGAATACGGCCCGACCACAATCATTGACCCCGTCACGCTCGTCCACGAAATGCGCCTGCGCAAAAACGACGAAGACATTGCCAATCTGCGCCGCGCCGCCCAAATCAGCGCCGAGGGCCACGTCGCTGCGATGAAACATTGCAAGCCTGGCATGTACGAGTACGAACTCGAAGCCCTGGTCGAATACGTCTTCCGCAAACAGGGCGCGACAGGCGTCGGCTACCCTTCGATTGTCGGTTCCGGCTTCAACACGACGATCCTGCACTACAACACCAACAACGATCAGATCAAAGACGGCGACATGGTGCTGATTGACGCGGGCGCGGAATACAACGTCTTTTCCGGCGACATCACGCGCACCTTCCCCGCCAACGGCAAATTCAGCAAAGCGCAACAGACCGTCTACGAAGCCGTGCTCGCCGCCAACAAAGCCGTCATCGAAATGGTCAAGCCCGGCGAAAGCTTTATGAAGTTGCACGAGAAGGCCGTCGAGGTCGTGACTGATCAACTGCTCGCTACTGGGCTGCTCTCCGGCGACCGCAAAGAGATCATCGAGAACAAAGGCTACTTCAAATTCTTCATGCACCGCACCGGCCACTGGCTGGGCATGGACGTGCACGATGTGGGCCGCTACAAAGTCGAAGACGATTGGCGCAAGCTTGAACCCGGCATGGTTTTCACGGTCGAACCCGGCATCTACATCGCCGCTGGGACGGAAGGCGTGCCCGCCGTGTATTTCAACATCGGCGTGCGCATCGAAGACGACGTGCTGGTGACAGAAAACGGCTACGAAGTGCTGACGGCGGGCGTGCCGAAAGAGGTGAGAGAAATTGAAGCGTTGATGAAAGAATCCGTGATGGTCGCAGTCTAACCGTCAAGCAGCGACGGCAGCCTTAACCTCCCTGCAGAAACAAGGCTGCTGATCTCTTACTTGATATTGATACGCACAACATTGGCGGGGACACCGTCTACGCTCAACACGACATCTACATCACCACGCCCGATCAGCGTGCGCGCAATGCGCAAGTTGACTTGATCTACGCCCACCAAGTCTCCTTGTTTGCCCGCATAAAGCACCTCAGCAGTTGTTCCACCGATTTGAGCCATGACGTTAGTCAATGAACTGCGTTTGCGAAAACCTGTGCCATAAAGGATCAAGAAGACCTGATCGGTCGTGGGGCCGAGGTCAATAGACACCGCGACAAACTTGCTGGTGCTCGTGTCAAACCGGACAGCCGGTTCGTAGCTTTGCGCACCGTTTGCTTTAACACGCAACACGACAGCGGCAGCCACGCCTGACCCGCTGGCGTTGGCAGTAAACAGCCCCGGCGCAATTGTTTGCATCGGCAACGTACCACCAGAAAGCGAACCATCGCCCGCAGTCACGGTGATTGTTGCGTCCCCGTTCGCCGTGCCTTCGGGAAGCAGGTAGTTGATCTGACCCGCTGAGACAAAAAACAGCGTGGCCAGGCGCTCTGTTCCAGCGCTGTCGCGCACTCGCACCGTGGTTCCGGCCAAGGTAGTCGGCAAAGGCAAACTACTGGCGACTTGCGTCCCCGTTGCCAGCCCGGTGCCAAAGGCTGCAACGATCTGTTCGCTAGCAAAACGCGCATTCCCGTAGCTAGCGGAAGAAGCACAGGCCACACTTTTCATGGCTGGCCCGACCACATCCGACCAACTCGAGCCATTCCAACGACCGATGCGCGACGTGTCTACCGAACTACTGCTGCTGTTGTAGGCCTTCTGGAAATTGCCACCCGCGTAAACATTGCTGCCCAAGGCCAGGATCGCTTGCACCTGCGTATCCAATCCATTTCCCGTGCTGCCGGTCGAAGCGCCCAAGGCCTGCCAGCCGGTGCCGTTCCAGCGCACGATGTTGTTGGCGCTGACGCCTGTGCCATCCGCGTTGTTGCCCTGCGAGAACGCGCCGCCGAGGTACACATTGTTGCCACTGGCGTGAATCGTATTGAGATAACCGCTCACGCCGTTTTTGCCAGCGCCCGCCACGCCGTTGAAGACCGCCCACGTCGTACCGTTCCAGCGTGCCACAGCATTCACGCGTACGACGTTGGCGGCGCTGTTGTACACATTGAAAATGCCGCCCCCGACGATCAAATCGGTGCCGCTTACGGCCAATGCGCTGACGCTGAAATCCGTGCCATTCGCCTTCTCACCGCTGCCCGTGCCGAGCGCCGCCCAGGTATTTGTCGTTGTATTCCACCGCGCCACGTAATTCGCGCTCACTTCATTCCCGGTGTTGTTAATGGCTTTGTTGAAAGAACCGGCAACATAAAGATCGCTACCAATCAGCGCCAGGTCGTGCACCCAGGCTTGTCCGCCCGCAACGCCGTTGGCATTGGCCGCGCCGCCATTGCCCAACGCTGCCCAGGCCGAACCATTCCAGCGCGCGACGCCGTTGGTGAAGACGCTGTTGCCAGCCGCATTGTAAGCAGCCGAAAACGCGCCGCCCAGGTAAACATTGCCGCCGCTGACCAACACCTTGTCCACGCGTTGATTAACGCCATTGGCGCTCAGGCCGCTGCCAGCGCCCAATGCTGACCACAAGCCAGTTGTGCTGTTCCACTTCGCTACGTCGTTAGTGCTCACATTGGTCGTCGCGTTTTGATAAACCCGACTGAACCCGCCCACGACATACACATCATTGCCGCTGACGGCGATGTCTTCGACAAAGCCAGCAACACCATTGCCGGTCGAAGTCGTCCCCGTCCCCAACGTCGTCCACACGCCCGTCTTGACGTTAAAGCGCGCCACGCCATTCGCGCTCACTCCGCCAATTGTGCTAAAGCTGCCGCCCGCGTAAACATAATCGCCCTCGCCAGCCAGCGCCGAAACCGGACTATCTGCGCCAGCCAAATCCAGCATTAACTTGGCTGTGACCGGATAGGCGTTCAGTTCCACTCCTTGCACCTGATGCCACGTTGGCGTGGTCGCGACAAGAAGACACAGCCACGCGAAAACAAGGATTAACACCCAAACATTAGGACGGAAAACTACGCGTTGAATCGTTGCGCTGCTCATACGATCTCTCCAGTCTGTCGGAAGTGTGCTTTTGGAATGAACTCGTCAAAAGTTGTTTGCGGAGCTAGACCGCCGGGCAAAAAGCGGCTGCAAAACGTTTGTTACACTGGCGTGGTTTTGCGGCTGTTTGTGAGAACCGAATGGTGAACGCAACTTGTAGCAGAAAAAACAGACGTGGTTTTCATGCCCCAACCATTGCAAGCCACCAACCCAGTTTCACACACCGACCACGTCACGTGTCGAGGTGGGCAAACTGGCTATGTATTACGTCTCAGACAACGTGCTAAAGCACGCAAAGTTCAACCACAACGGCATAAGGAACAGTAAGAGTAAAGGCGTTTCTCTGCTTGTGTTCGATGGTGGTGCAGCCCGCATGTAACTTCCATTCTCTTTGCCTTTCGGAGCAAAACACATTCATAATCCTGCTCCACTAATCGAACCACCCACGGAGGTTCCCCTATGAAAAAGCTGCTCGTCGCTATCTTCCTCGGCATCGGCTCGCTGTTGCCCATTGCCTTGCCTTTTCCTTCAACTGCCACCACTCAACCCGTCGCGCAGAACAGCCGCGTCAAAGCCCTAGTCGGCGGCACGTTGATTGACGGTCACGGCGGCAAGCCATTGCGCAACAGCGTCATCATCATCGAAGGCGACCGCATCAAAGCCGTCGGCCAACTCGGCACACTCGCCGTGCCCAAAGAGGCCGAGGTGATTTCAACCGAAGGGATGAGCGTGCTGCCGGGCTTGTGGGATATGCACGTGCATCTGATGCTCAACGGCCACAGCGATTACGCGCATTGGGACAAGACCTATCCGCCGCTGCTCGGCTCGGTGATTATGCCCGCCTCGGCCAAACAACTGCTGCTTGCGGGCGTGACCAGCGCGCGCGGCCTGGGCGCCCCGCTCAAAGAGAGCATCGAAGTGCGCGACGCGATCAAGGCAGGCAAAATCCCCGGCCCCACGCTCTACGTCTCCGGCCCGTTCATTCAACACGCGCCCTATCCTGGTACCGAATACTTTCGCTGGGGCGTGAACGGCGTGGACGACGCGCGCGCCAAAGTCCGCCGCCTGGCCGAAGCCGGCGTCAATTGCATCAAGCTGATAGACCAGGACGAGATGACGCTGGACGAAGTCCGCGCCGTGGTGGATGAGGCGCACCAGCGCCGGCTGCCTGTCGTCGCGCACTCGCACCGGCCCGAAGAGATTCGGCGCGGCCTGCAAGTGGGCGTGGATTGCTTCGAGCACACGGGCCTCTCGTCCGCGCCCGAATATCCGCCCGACGTGATTGCCGCCATCCGCGAGCGCACGGCACAGATGAACAAAGGGCCGCTCTTCTGGACGCCGACGATTGAAGGGCTGTTCAACTACGAATACCTGCGCGACAACCCGGAACAACTCGACGACCCGGCCTGGCACGTCGGCTTGCCCGACAACATCATCGCCGACATCAAACAATCCATCGCGCACCCCGACCAGCTCGGCTACTTTCAACTCAACCCGATTCGCCGTCCGACGCTGGCCCGCAAGTTTCAGCAACTGCGCGAAGCAGGTGTCGTGCAGTTGATCGGCACCGACAGCGGCATCCCGATGAAGTTTCACAGCTCGTCCACCTGGCGCGAGCTGGATGCGTGGGTCAACCTGCTCGGCGTTGATCCGATGCTCACCATTCGCGCGGCGACTTACTGGCCCGCAGTGGCGATGAAAGTGGACAAGGATTACGGCACGATCAGCGAAGGCAAGTATGCTGACATTATCGCCGTGCGCGGCGACGTGCTGCGCTACATCGTGCTGTTGCAACGCGTGGATTTGGTGATTAAACACGGAGTGCGATACAAGTAGGCGAGGTTATAATGCCGCCGACGTTCAATCATTGGAGGCGATATGTCGGAGCAAATTTTTGAAGGCACCTGGGAAGAGGTCGTTCAGCATTCAGAGGAACTGGCTGGCAAACACGTGCGCGTGACGGTCATTGAGGAACTGCCGACCGTGCAGCCTAACTTGGCGATGCAAGAAGCCCTGCGCAAAGTGGCCGAACGGAATCAGGGCAAACCGCTTACCTCCGGCGAAGACACTCAGCGGATGCTGCGCGAAGCCAGAGCCGGAAAGATGTGGGGCTATGAACCCATCGAGTAACACTGCTGTTGGGCTGCCGGGAGCATTGGTGATTGACGCCACGTATTAACTTTAGGGCTGGTAGGGATCTTCAATAATGATGTCCGTCATCCGCGCACGCCCATTCGATTGAATAAAATCAAGCCCAAAGCCAATCGCAATGCGTGCACGGGAGTTATCAGGTCTTGTCAATTCGAGGAAGCGGTCGTGTGGCAAGCGTTGTTCAAAGCGCAATTGCAAATCAAGTTGCGGGAAGTCTTGTTGTAGACGCGCAAGCATTTGTCGTTGCTCAATGGAGGTCTGGTAGCAAGGCGGGCGCGATTGCTGCACCTCAGCGGCAAGCGTGGCGATTGTAATTTTGGTGCGTTGTCCAGGAGGTGGAATAATAAGATTGAAGTAAGCACGTAATCTCTTCTCGTGCTCTGGAGAACGCAAATATCGATCATTGATTTGTAAGCTCAACAAAGGTGTCTGGAATATGTCGCCGAAGAGCTTAGCTTCGGTCACTTGTTCTCTATCGCGAATGTGAAGTACACGCACATCAGGCGGGGCTTCTAATGCTTTGGCCTCTATAGTACGACGTGGCAATTTATCTAGGCGCTCAGCAATGGCTTGTACAGCTACCGGATTGACAGTAGTAATCAGGCCACTGCCACCGGTACGTTGATGCAAACTCAAGTCAGCGCTTTCCACGCGGATAGCGCGACAGCGTTCCCCAGCAGGATCAAGCAAGATGTGCCAGTCGTTCTTTTCCACTGAATCTGCCACAAACAAACATAGGCCATAATCGCGCACTAACAATCGCAGATGATCCCGCAAACCGGCTAAGGCAGGCCGTGTACGGTCAAAGACCGGCAATTCGCCTAAGCATAGACTTACCTTGCGTCCACGCCGCAGCAAATCTTGCAACAATTCCAGCCAATCGCGCGCCTCTCCGGTGACGTTTTCTGGCGCAAGGCGTGTGACAAACAGCGCCGCCTCTTGCTCTGCTTCAGCAAGTTGCTGGATCAGCCAGCGCGGCTTGTCTATGGCAGCAACGCGCGCGGCGCCAGCAGCTAAGTGGTCAAGCGGCTCAGGAAAGACTTCTGTTAGCAACGATTCAAGAAACTGTGCTACTGGGCCGCGTTTCAAATCGTCCCAGAAAATCTGGTTGTCGTAGTTCCGCAGACAGCTATTACAACTCGTCTCTTCAGCACAATCCGTACACTGAACAACTGCGAGCGCGCGGCGCAAAACAGCTTCAAGGTTGTCGGCGATGTTGCGCACATGACCCGCGCCTCCTGGCACACTGTCAAAAAGCACAACCTCTTGTGAATAGTTGGACTGCGGATCAGTTGTCGAATCCACACGGAATGGTCGCACCACACCATCCAGGTCGCGGCGTTCGATTTGTAAAGCGTAGCTCGCGCCAGCTAATAGTGCATAGGTCAGTGAATGCCAAAATGATGTGTCTTGCCCTGAAGGCAACATCCTGTTTGCGGTATCGGAAAAGCTGATGTGCAGCGTGTCTGTTTTGAAATCATGGCCAAGGTGGTACGGACTAGGCGTGCCGGTACATTTTTCTCCCCAGGGGGTTCTGTGTTCGGACTTGGATTGTTGTTTACGCCCGCGTCGTTTACGAGGAGACTCAACTTGTGCGCCACACTGCTCGCAAAGCCAGAAGCCATCGGCAGGGTCGGCACCACTATTGAGCGCTACCAAGCAACCTTCCCTTTGATAAGAGTAATTGAGTCGGGATGGCCCGTTGACTGGCAGACTTTGCTGATCAAGCTTTTCCCCTTCAGCCAGCAAGAAAGACCGCGCTCGATTGACACCAGCCTCGACGTGCAACCCGGCTTCGCGTAGTTCTGCCGTTAAGTCGGTCGTAAAACCATCCGGGTCAACGTAGGCAAATGCAATACCCGGTGATTCATCAGGCTGCGTATCGCCACAAACCCGACACACAGGACTAATCGGCAGCCCGCCACGCTCCGAGCGATCCAGATCGCGGCAGGTGCCACAAACGCGATACTCATAGACATCCAATGCTTGCCGTATGACGACACCGACACTCTTCCAAACATGTTTGTCAGCCACCACTTCAGCACCAGGCGCATATTCGACGATGGCGATCTTCTTGTCGCGCTCAAGCCGTAAAGATTGATCAGCGTAACTGTCGCCGCGATAAGTTTTACCGCGTGGCAAGCGTAATTCCACTACATCAATTGGAAATGAATAACTCGGTAGGACACCTTCACGGCAAAGGAAATCAATCAATCCTTCATCTAGCAACCGCTGGCGTAGCGCATTGAAACGGCGGCGCATAGTCTCAGCATCCTGTTGTTCGCGGCGGTCGTGTGTCCCATCAGCTTTTGATGTGTATTCAGCTCGTAGTCGTTCGTATTCGCCTAACCAACGCTCAAAATCCTGCTGCCGCGCCCGCAACGATTCCACCAACCGATTTAGACATGCTTCTGGCAACTCACGTGGCACATCACAGTTTTCATCCAAACTGTTCTCGTCAAAAAACCGTGTCACCAGTTGTTCAAGTTCATTTCCACTTTCAGATCGCCATTGCTCCAACAAATCAAGGTGCCGACCGTTAGGCTGGTTAGGTGCGAAGAAAGCACCACTGCGACTCAATTCATTGCGCCCCTGCCGCGCCAGATAACGCAAGAAATGGCCAAGCAACAGCGCATTCAAATGACGCGCCGCAATAATACGATTGCTCACCACCAGACGAGGCACAGCCACTTCACCCGCTATAATCTGGCGCGGTTCAGCAAAGTAGAGCCTGTCGTGCGGGCGTGGTGCAGCGTAGGTCAGTATGAAAGCCGTGCCGCTCGCTCGCCGTCCTGCGCGTCCAGCACGCTGGCGATAATTAGCGACTGTCGGCGGCACATTGTTTAGCACGACAGTTTGCAAATCGCCCACGTCAACACCCATCTCGAAGGTTGTGGAACAACTCAGCACGTTGATGTCGCCGTTAATAAACTTGTCTTGATATTCTCGTCCTAACCCAGGCTGCAATTGGGCAGTATGCTCTTCGACACGCATTCCGAGCGGGCGGCGGCTGAAGATGGCGCGATAGTGATCCTCGGCAAACTCACTTTCCGGCTCGCATATTTCGAGCTTGCCACCACAACCGCGCGCCGGACAGAGCAGCAGCGATTCGGCAATCAATCGCCGCGTTAGTTTCATACAAGTTCCGCAGCGATACCAAACACCACCTGCTGGAAAAAGCAACCGATCACTTCGTATTTGACAGGTTGCTCCCTGCCAAGCAAAAACAGGTTGCTCTTGCAACCAATCCCAAACTGCTTGCAGCGCATTTCGCACTGTTATTGTCTCTGCTGGTCGCCCTGCTGTTAGCAGGATACGTTGTACGTAATCGAAGCGCGTTTGCCGCGCATCCGCTCCAGCCCAATTACGCACGTTCGGACTATCTGCACCAGTCAATTGGTAAAAGACCTTCGCGCGATTCGAGCCGAAGACCTCATCATCTGCGCGCACGTCATCCGGCATCGCCACTGCTTTGTCCAGCCGCATGGTATCGAGTAGCGTTTGTATCACGATCAACATCGCTTCTTCCGGCAAACCGAATCGCGCGCACAACGACTTCTCAGGTTGTACCTGCGGTGGCAAGTAAATGTCACATCCTACCAATCCTAAAGCCCAGAGCGCGTGACGCGGGTCAGTCCGCGTACAAAATTCAGCCAGAATGCGCTTCGTCGCGTCCTGCGTCCAACGTCGTTTTTCTGGCGGTGTAGCGTATTGCGGTTTCTCGCCATACAAACCATAACTTGCCGCCAAAGCCACACAACGCTGCGCGAGTTCTTCCAGGTCAGGGGTCTTTCCTTCACCAGCAAGATCGGTAGCAGCACGCGCGATTAAGTGGCGGTAAAGCGTCTCGTCACTTGTACTCTGTAAATAAGCTGCATAGCGTGCTGCGCCTTGCCGTGTGTCGGCAAAGGTCAACAGCTTGCGTCCTTCGCCGGATTTGCTTCTGGCGGCGACATTCGTAGCGGGTGGTGTCATCTGATAAAGGTCTTCGGTAAGCACGGCCAGCGGTGCGCGTGAACCGAGTTGCACCGGCGTCACCACTTCTTTCTGTGTCGAGCGAGTGCCACAGCGCGGGCAAGTGTTGAGCTTTTCGTAGGTCTGCCCTTGCCGATTGACCACTGGATAGAGTGTGACTGACGGTGAAGTTTCCTGACAGAGACAAGCTTCATCACGGCGGCGGCATCGCAAGCAAATTTTGAACGATGTTCCGCTCACCCCCGCCTCTTCGCCTTCTGCACCTTCCTCAATTTCCTCGTCTTCTGCCGCCAGTGGCCGCCAAGTGAAATAGCGTTGCCCACTTGTATCGGATGGGTAGCGTCCCTCAAGACAGAAAAAACCTTCTCTCTCGAATGCGCGTACATACGGCTGACCGCAATTGCGGCAGACGCACATTTCAAAAACACCAGCGCCGCACTCTTCGCACTTTTCGCGCTTGTCCAAGTAAAGATGCGCCCAACCGTCGCGGCCTAAACGGGCAGCGTGTTGTGGATCAAGGCAGAGCCAAACGCCTTGCGGGCCGCGTGCAAAGAGGTGATACCGCGCAGGAAACAGCGGAGAAGTGTCTTCCATTTCGCGCGCCATTGCGCCGAATTCAATCAAGCGACGAACTGCCTCTGTCCGTTCATCCTCGTCTTCAGATTCTGCCGCTTCACTTTCTGCTTCCGACAATTTGCGCCCCGCGTCACGCAACTCAATTGGCCCAGTGCTCATTAAGGCACGCAGCTTTGCCAGATGCGAATTTGCTTCCAATGCCTTCCAGAGAAATCGTGAGGCTTCACCATTCGACACTGCCCGTGCTTCTTCAAGTGTGGTTGCATCTACCAACCCGGCTTGTTGCAAAGCCGCCGCCGCTTCCGCTAACAAGCCTGGATCAGCTAACTTCTCATCAGCCACCCGCAAACGTTCGCGCAAGTCATCGCTGATTTGCAGCCACGCATTCAACAGCGCTGATGTGTTTGCCGCACTAGGCAAAGAAGTGAGATCAAGCGTTTCTCCAATGATCACATCTTTTGGGGCAAACTCCTCGCCGAAAAGCTGCGCGGCGAAACTGGCCGCCGCCGCATCATCATCGCTGATAAGAGTGGCGCTAGTTGCAATGCAGCGCAATTCGCCACGCCGCTTGTTTAAGCGGTGCTTGAGACGGCGTATCAATAGCGAGACTTCAATGCCCTGCGCACCAGTGTAAGTATGGGCTTCGTCTAGGCAGATGAAGCGCCACAGGCCCGAAGCGAAAATTGGCGCATCTTCCGGGCGCAATAACAGATACTCCAGCATCGCGTAATTGGTAATCAGAATCTGCGGCGGGTTGGGAGTGTGACCGGAATAACCACGCATTACTTCGCGTGAAACAATCTCGTTCAAGGGTGCTTGTGGTGCTTTGTTGCGCCCTTCTTTTTCGCGCTCGGCCAACTCACTCGTATAGCGTCCAAAAGTGATGCCAGTCCCCCGGAGCAGGTTGCGCAGACGTTCCAATTGATCATTGACGAGTGCATTCATGGGATAAATCAGCAACGCACGCACGCCTGGTGCTGGGTCAGAAAGCAAATCGTGCAGAATTGGTAGGAGAAAACATTCAGTCTTGCCGCTACCCGTGCCTGAAGCGACTACGAGGTTGCGCCCTTCACTAAGGATGTGGCGTATTGCGCGCTCTTGATGTAGGTAAAGAGACCGATCAGGCGGCAATGGACGTTTGTGCGAGGGGTTAATGTCGGTGCGCAATTGGCAAAGCGATTCAGTGACAACGCCCGTTTGTGCCAATTCGCGGAGCGAACGCCCCTTCACGTAAGGAGGGTTAAGTTCGAGAAACGGCCCACGAAACAAAGCGCCAGGCGCTGCTAGTCCGCGCCGTAATGCTTCAGCCAACTCTGGCTCACTCCGCCCGACATTGAAGGTCGTCATCAAATAACGAATGTAATTGCGGTGCAGGGTTTTCGTAACCTCAATGGCGTTCATAAATAGTTCTCCGAAATAATTGGCTCAAACTGCTTGGCAGGCGATTTAGCAGTAAAAATGCGGACACGCGGGGCGCTTGGGCGGCTTTGCATCAGTACGTCAAACTCCCGCCGGCCGCTGTAAAGCGGCAGATGGCGTGTGCTAGGGATGTAAATGGTCACGCCTTCATACTGATAAAAATGGAAACGTGCAAGATTGATGGCCTCGCCTTCGATCTGATCATCTACAAAAGTTTCGAGCAATCCTAGTCCGTAGTCCGGGTGGAGCACCTGCTGCCCGATGCGTAGACTTGCCAATGGCTCGCCAACCTGCTGGCCATTTCGCGAAGCAGATTTCTTGAATATGTAAGCGAGCAGCAATTGATGCGAGTGCTGATGAAAGCGAACAACCAAACGCAGCAGTACAGCAGTACCCGTGCAGTTTTTGATATTCTCTTTGAAACGTGCTAACGGAAACTGCTGGAATCCATGTTCATCAAAATGGCCACTTACTACGCAGGTCGCATCGGCAAAAATCTGGTATTCAGCCCCTTCGATACCTTCAATGATTAAGTCCCGTTCGAAACTCAGGTCATCGGGTGTGAGGCGTAGTGGCTCGGTTAACCAAACTGCTGCCACATTTCTAGCCATTAGGCGCGCACGCAACGCGTGTGGATGCCAGCGCAATGGTAGTTGAAACTGTCCGTAACTAAGCATCGCCGTATAGTCGTTCTGTTGCACTAACCAACGAATTTCATAAAACCCTGGCATCACGACATTGATTTCGCCGTCTGAACTACTTAGTTGTCCAGTTTTCGGGGCAATGATTTCAACAGAAGGTGGGCTGGCAGCGTCGTACAAAGTTTGCTCAAATTCGTCACTGTTTGGCGTGATGCGCAATGCGGGAATGAGGCTGAACTCAATGGGTGAATAATGCGCGCTCTGTAAACCATGCAACAGCTTGACGCGAAAGCGCCCCGGACAGCGGTCGAGCAAAAGGCTGCCCAATTGCACTCGCAATTCATGGCGTCGTTCCCACCAAACGGCAATGTCTGCATTCACTAGACTCTCAATCGAACGTAAATCTGCTACTGAGTTCTCATCGTCCGTCAATTCACGCAATTGCAATTGCAGAAATTTCACTTCTTCATAGCTCTGTGCAGGAATGCGCAACTCCGGTGCACACTCCGTAAAAACGGCAATGCCTCTTGGGTCGTCAGCTTGTTGCAGCAATTCACCCTCAAGCCGTAGCGTGCGTGGCGAATCGGGCAGCAATGGAACACGTTGTAGACATTCTTTCTCATCATCGATTGCAAATACCTCCAAAGGAGGTTGTAAGCACATGCATCCTGCCTGATATTCGGCAAATCCTTGTGGTGGCCGTTCGCGATATTTCAATGATACTTCGGCATTTTCTTGTTCAAGTCTCAATCCGCGCCGCAGCAAAACTAAATAATCCCCAGGTACAAGGCCCTTCTCAGCATCCTGATAAAAGGCCAACAAGCCTGCCTGATTGCTCTGAAAGAACAGCACTCCGCCGGTGGGTGGCTCAATATTCCAGCGGCGCAGGCAGCGTCCATCCGCATCGCAAAGTTCGGCTTTGAAACTTGGAGGGTCAGGCCAATCTATCGGCAGGTTAGCCAAGCTAAAAGGTTCTATCTGCCATACACCTTTCTCAAGACGAGTATTGATAAAGTAACGCTCTTTTTTGATCACCAATGCTGAGGGAGCAGAGGGGCTGTTGAGCGTCTGCCGAGGAAAGAAAAGTCGCAATTTGCGTGATTTGACATCCCACTGCCAGCGCGGAGCTGCCTGTAACGGATGAGGAATAACCGATCTCAGCCAGTTGTCTGACGCCGAATTCATGCGCTCCCAGACCTCACGCAGAATCGGATTGTCTGCCAAGAGGTATTCAATTTGGGGCGTTGTTAGCTCACCTCGCTGATGCAAGTAAGCCGCATCACACAAATCGTGGATCAATTCAGCGGCGAGCCGTCGAGAATGTGCTTGTGTTACAAACCGCGTCAGCGGCTTAGTGGTGTGTGCACGACTGGCTACGGTCGGGAGTTGAGCGGCTAGTTCCTCTAGCTCCATTTCAACAACGGTATCCCACCCAGCCTGGTGTCCGATGTCTCGTAGCAGATCAGCCAGCTCCGACACACAGCCTTGTGGAACCACAGCATGGTAAAGAACCGGCGTTATGCACGTATAACCTTCAACTGGGAAATAAAGATGTCTAAAGCTACTCTGAGCCTTTTTGAAACGTTGCCGGCAAAGGTTTTGTACTTTGGGCTCGTTGTCGAGTCCTAAACGTTGAAGAAAGGTCGGCCAGAAAGCTTGCGAGATATATTCGTAACGCGCGTAAAAAACCAACAGGGCCAGCCAGATGCCATCGGGCACTCCCGTTATTCTCTCGGCTTCTCCTGCTAAAAATGTTTTAACGTCTCGTACTATTCGTTCATAGCTTTCGCGCGTGCCAGCTAGTTGGCCTATCAATCTAACTTTGGCAAGCTCCCGCCGCAACTGCGTTTCAAGCTTACGCAATTTGATCCAAATCTTATCTGCAAACCGCAAGCTTTCAGGCACGCTGGCACCCCACGCGTTACAAACGACCCGCTGCGAAAGGAAACAGAATTTGCCACAGAAACCGGTGCACAAGGCCAATTAAGATTTTGTCTTATAGTTGCAGCCGGAAACCAAGCGACGAAGTTCTCCAGTGGGGCTGCTGGTAGAAGATGCTCGCAAAATTACCGAGATGGCGGCGAGAGTGTAGTTGAAACTCAAACAGCAGGTCAAGAATGTTTTGACTAATGACTAAGCAACTAAAGAAGCGACGAAGCCATAGTAGCTGAGTGGGAGTGCGTTATAATCGGCGCGCAAATCAATAAAAGGAGAATCCGCAAAGATGTATTCCATCTACCGGCTCAATGCCGACGATTTTGACCAAAACTTTCTCGAAGCAGTGCGCTCACTGTTTCGCCACAAAGAGATCGAGATCACAGTTTATGAATCTGACGAGACGGCTTACTTGCTCAGTTTAGCGGCCAATCGCGAGCACTTGCTGCAAGCTGTAGCCGACGTGGAAAATGGACGTAACATCGTCGTGCCACCGCAGGAGCAGTTTCAATAAGGAAAGTCGAACGTGTAAGATGCAAGCGAGGTGCGCAAGATGACTTTAACGATTGAACTCTCTCAGGAACTCGAAGCCAAGCTGGAAACAGCAGCACGTCGCAGTGGCTTGAGCAAAGACGAGCTTGCACGTTGCGTATTGGAAGAGCGGTTTTTGTCTGAATCCGTGAACGGAAACACGGCTATTCCTGCACCACGCGTCCTGGCTACGAATCTTCCCGTCAAAGATCGCTCGCGTGAAGACGAATGGTTGCGCGCGCATCAGGGTGAATATGCCGGTCAATACGTGGCGCTCGAAGGCGCGCGGCTGATAGCTCACGGAAATAGTTTCAAGGAAGTTGCTACGGCAGCACGTGCAGCGGGGGTCTCCGATGCGTTGGTCGTTTTTGTCGAAAGCCCCGAGGCACCGCCTTATCTTGGATTCTGACTATGTCCTATCAATTGAACTTCAGCAAGAAACACCGCTACAACTCATTGGAAACGGGTATTCCTCTAGAAGTGACTCTCTCTTACAGCAGCAACGAAGCGCATTGCTACGCCAAAATTGATTGCGGCTCGCAGGTTTGTCTCTTTGAGCGCGGCATCGGTGAGTTTCTCGGCATTGCGATTGAAAGCGGATTCCGGCGAGAATTCTCCACCTTGACCGGTACGCTGACGGCGTTCGGCCACGGAGTGGTGCTGGAAAGTCTGGGACTGCAATTTCAGAGCTACGTCTATTTCGCCGAATCTGACGCGATCAAACGCAATTTGTTAGGCCGACAAGGTTGGTTGCAATTACTCAGGTTTGGCTTGGTGGATTACGACAGCGAAATCTACTTGAGTCTCTATGACGAAAGCTAATCGCTCAAAAGCTTCCAGACTTTACACCCACTCTCATCCCATCATTTTGACTTCCTTCCGCGCTTTTCAACGTTACATTTCAAACCAGCCGATTTTGCAGCGCCTTCGCCATCGCTTCCGATTTGAATGAACAGTGTCCCTGCGGCAACAAGGCGTGACATCAGGAGAAAATCCTTGATCTTCGGGCCGGGCTTACTTTCGGGTTGTCGCCTGGACTGCCCGATACTTTTTTACGTCAGTACTTGGTTCCTTGAATTTCAAGTCAAGGCCGCCGTCCTTGCGCTGCTCGATTTCAAGCATGGCGGCACGGACTCCATCAAAGTAGCGAAGCATGAAGGTCAATCCATCAAAGCGTCCAGCTAACGGCCCCAACTCGCCGCTCGGGCGCGAAACGGTGACAAGGGTGTCTTCGCCTTTCCGTCGGATTGTCAGTCGCCAGTTGGAGTCCGGCACTTCCCAAGTTCCCGATATATCAGGCCCTGCATCGCCTTCGGAGGCGCACGAACAGAACTGTGCCGCGGTGAACGGATGCATGTCCTGCCCACCACTCCCAATAGTGCCCTTGAGTTGCCCCTCCGCTAGTGTAGCCTCCAGCCGCGTACCAGATGCTCCGAAAGTGAGGCGCATAGCCTTCCCGTCAAAGCTACCCTCCGTGGAAGACACGCGGGTGTCGCCATTCACAAAAGAGCCTGTGAGCGTTTTGCCGTTGGGTTCGAAATGGATTTGGAATGGAACGTTCAGCGTGCCGTAGGTGATCGTTCCGTCCCATCGTCCGTCCGGTGCTTGCGCCCATCCGCAAGCCATGACCAGAGAAACCATCGTGAACAAATTTAGGATCATTATGTTTATCCTCACTGTAAATCGTCACATCTTTTACTGGTGCGACACGAAGCCGCAATTTCGACGTGAACCTTAAATTTATGGTGAGGCTGCGGCAAACCGGTTTGCCGCAGCCTCACCATAAACTTGCAGCTTGTCGTAAATGCTGTGCTAGTGGAAGAACATAATATGCACGCTGACGCCGAGTCCAGCCACCGCCGTTTTGTATGCCCCTCGACAAACAATATGAAAATACGCATTGATGTTGCGCCGCCTTGCTTGCACGGACATCTGCACGCATCATGTGCCCGCTCAATTCCCAATCAATTTTCGGAGGTCACTATGCCCAAAAGGCTGTTGTCATTATTGCTCACCTTTGTCCTATGCAATGCCCTTGCGCTAGCCCAGGCGAAACCGTCCGCGCCAACAGACTCGCAGGCTGGCGCGACACTGGATTCCGCGCGCCTCGCGCGTCTCGACGCTGTTCTACAAGAATATATAGATAAAAACCAACTCGCCGGCATTGTCGCGCTTGTCCTCCAAGACGGACGCCCTGTGTACGAACGCGCCCTGGGTTGGGCGGATAAGGAATCCGGGCGCAAAATGACCAGCGACACCATCTTTCGCATCGCTTCACAGACAAAGGCGATTACCAGCGCGGCCATTCTGATTCTCATGGAAGAAGGCAAACTCAGCCTGGATGATCCTGTGAGCCGCTTTATTCCGACGTTCCGCGAAACAAAGGTCGCCGTTAAAAAAGAGAGCGGCGTCGAGATTGTTCCGGCCAAACGTCAGATCACGATTCGCGATTTGCTGACGCATACGGCGGGCATTTCTTACGGTACGCAACCCGAAGTCGCGGCCTTATACGAAGCCAAAGGTCTGGGCCCGGCTGCTGGTTTTGGCTGGTACACGGCGGACAAGGATGAACCTGTGAGCGTGACTATGGAGCGGCTGGGCACGCTGCCCTTTGTGGCGCAACCTGGCGAATCATATGTCTATGGCTACAACACGGACATTCTGGGTGCCGTGGTCGAAAAGGCCTCCGGAATGCCGCTGGATCAGTTTATTCGTGAGCGCATCACGAAACCGCTGGGCATGAAAGATACGCAATTTTTCCTGCCACCGACTGAACGTGGCCGGTTGGCGACGGTATATGCCAGTGGGAGAGACGGGCTGGCCGTGCGCGCGTCCGAGGGAGCCAAAGGACAGGGACATTATGTTGACGGGCCGCGCAAGAGTTTTGCTGGCGGCGCGGGCTTGCTTTCGACCGCGCGTGATTACGCCCGTTTTCTGGAGATGACGCGCAATGGCGGGATGCTAGATGGGGTACGCATCATGTCGCCTCGCACGGTAATGCTGATGCGAACCAACCAGTCCGGGACGCTACATTCACAGACTGGTCTCGGTTTCGGTTATGGATTTGAGACAACGGATCGTTACGGGGCCAATGGTATGGATGGAGTGGGAGCTTATGGTTGGGGCGGAGCGTATGGAACCAATTATCGTGTTGATCCCCAGGCGCGGCTGACCTTGGTGCTGATGATCCAGCAGATTCCCAACAGCACCGACATCGGGCGCAAATTCCCGGCTATGGTCTATCAGGCGTTGATCAACTAGCTTCAATTTCTACAAGTATCATTGCAACGCAGGCACGACCGTGACGTTGTAAGTGGCGTTCGAACAGAATTGAAGGACTGTTACTTCATCGTCAACAGCGCCGCCATCGTTTCGATCCCATCCCACAAATTCTGCAACCGGATGTTCTCATTCGCGCTGTGCTGATTGTTGTCGTGATTGGCGATGGGAATGCCGATGCAGGGCGTCTTCAACTGGTCGGTGAAGATGTAAAGCGGGACGCTGCCGCCGAGCGTAGGCATCTTGATGACTTTACCACGCGCGCTTTCGACCGCCGCGATGACGGCTTTCGAGATCGGCAAATCCATCGAAGTCCGCGAGGCGTTGTAGCCGCCTTGCCGAATGACTTTGGCGACCTTCGGATATTTGAGCCGCGTGGCATCGTCAGGCTCGGTCTCTACGACGTGGAAGCCTTGCGCACGGATGTGTTCGATCACCCGGTCAACCGTCGCGCGCTGGTCAAGGCCTTTGACCAGACGAATGTCTAGCGAGGCTGTCGCCGTGGACGGAATGACGTTGCGCGCGGTTGCGCCGACTGATGAACTCAGGAAACCGCGAATGTTGAGCGATGGCAGATTGAGTAACTCGCCGAACTTCTTCCCTGCCCCTTCCGTCCAACCAAGCCCCAGTTCGCGCCGCAGCAACGCGTCGTTGTCCGGCGCTTCGGCAAAGGCGCGTCGTTCGGTCTCGCCGAGCGGTTCGATGCCGTCGTAGTAGCCTTTGACGAGCACGCGCCCGTCATCATCTTTCATCGAAGCCAGCAGCTTAGCCAGCAACATTGCCGGATTGGGCGCCCAATTGCCGTAATGACCGCTGTGCAATTCGCGGCGCGGGCCGTAGACCGTAATCTCCAATCCAGTCACACCGCGCGCGCCGAAATAGATTTGCTGTTGCCGCGTTTGATCTACCGGGCCGTCGCAAATCAGCCAGGCGTCGGCTTGTAGTAGATCTTTGTACTTCGCGGTGATTTGTTCCAGGTGTGGCGAGCTAGCTTCCTCTTCGCCTTCAAAGAAGAATTTGAGGTTGGCGTTGAGGTTGATTTGCTTGGCGCGCAAGGCATCGAGCGCGGCGCAGATAGCGATGATCGGCGCTTTGTCATCGCTGGCCGAACGCGCGTAGAGCCACCATTCGGGATCAAACTTTTCGCCTTTGGCTGGCAGCGGGATGTCTTTGCCGCCTACTTCCAGTGAGGCCGAACGCAGCGTCGGTTTGAACGGATCGCCGCCGACCCACTTGGCCGGTTCGACCGGTTGGCCGTCGTAATGCGCGTAAAAGATCAGCGTACGCTCGGCGCCGGGCGTATTGATTTCACCGAAGACGACTGGCGGTACGTCTGGCAACTCCAGCAAGCGTGTTTTGACGCCGCGCCGCTCAAGCATCTGTGCAATCAACGCGGCGTTGCGGCGAATATTCGGCAGATCGTTGGCGACGTTGGGCAGCGCCAACAAGTTGTTAAATTCGGCAATGATCTCGTGCTCATGTTGTTGGCGGTGTTGGCGCGCGGCCGCGGCGGCTGGCGAGTTTTGCGCGAGCGCTGACAGCGAGAGCCATAATGCTAAAGAGAGCAAAAGGGTGATTCTCAGTTTCAAGGGAACCTCCGAGTGGGAAGCAATTTCAAATCTCAGATTTCAGAATGATGTCGCTCATTCTTTGCCGCTGTCCGCTCTGTGCGTCGGGGATTCCTTGCGTGCGGCAATGATGTAGATTGACTAATGCCAGTTTGAGGTTCAATTCATCGAGCGGCACTAAATGCTGTTCATCCAAATCATCTACTGCGTCCGGCGCGGTGAAGTTGAGTGGGCAAAAATCCACCTCTTGCCCGACGTCCTCAGCTTCCAGCAATAAAGGCAAGCCCTGGGTGTGGCAGATCAGCGGGCGCGCTTCATAAATTGCGCAACGTTCATCTACTAACAGCGGACAGGCGACCGGCTGGCCTTGCGCTTCACGTTCATTCACTGTGTGGGCTTGTTGTTTGATACGAGCGCGCAATTCATCCGGCAAGGCGGTGATGGCTGCTTTGACTCGTGCGGCCTCGACTGGGAAGACCGAAAGGTGATGCTGACAACAACCGCTGCACCCGGCGTGGCAAACTAAATGCTTGGCATAGTTCGTGGCGAGCAGGGTTGTTAGTGTGTCTACTTGCTGTACAAACTGTTCGTAAGGCGTCACAGCGCGATTGTAACACGCGTCTGGCGGGGCTGCTTGACAGAGTGTGATGCCGCCGCTACCATCTGCCCTTGCTTTTTGGCGCACCGCAGCGGTTATGGCAAAACAACAACCGAAAAAGAAGGTTGAAAGCCACAATAATGAGGCTGCCGCTTTGAAAATCAGTGATGAATTCTTTATGGCTTGCGCGCTGGCCGAGGCTAGGCAAGCGGGGCAAGCTGGCGAAGTGCCAGTCGGCGCGGTGGTCGTGCTTGATAATCAAATTGTCGGACGCGGGTTCAATCAACCGATTGGCAGTCGCGATCCGGCGGCGCACGCCGAAATCATTGCATTGCGTGAGGCCGCACAACGGCTTGGCAATTACCGGCTGACAGAGGCGACGGTTTATGTGACGATTGAACCGTGTGTGATGTGCGCGGGTGCTCTGGTAAATGCGCGGGTCAAACGGCTGGTTTACGGCGCGCCGGAAGAGAGATTTGGTGCAGTTGATTCGCTTTTTCAGCTCTGTACCCACAGTTCTTTGAATCATCGAATGGAAGTCGCGTCAGGCGTATTGGCAGATGAGTGCCGCGCGTTGTTGCAAAGTTTCTTCAAGCGGCGGCGCAAGAACAACGTTTGAACGGCTTCTTGTATGTAGACCAAAGTTTATTGCGGAGAGGTGCCGGAGTGGTTGAACGGGGCGGTCTCGAAAACCGTTGTATCTTAACGGGTACCGTGGGTTCGAATCCCACCCTCTCCGCCATTGAGTTATTTTTGCTTTGGAGAGGTCGCCTAATTGGTATGGCACCGCGTTGGAAGCGCGGCGGGTCGAAAGGCCTGTGCGGGTTCGAGTCCCGCTCTCTCCGCTTAAAAATAGCAAGGCGGAAAAGCACACTTAATAGTTATGCTTTTCCGCCTTGTTGTTGAGTTATCAGGCTCCGGCCTCCGTGCAATCTTGACTATGCGAACCCCGCCAGGACCGGAAGGTAGCAACGGTAGTACAGTCCGGATGTGCCGCGGCAGTCACCGGAGCCTGTCCCATTTAGCCGCTCGCTTTCTCGCTTTTGGCTTTCTGCCCTTGGGCCTTCTGCGCTTTCGCTTTTTCCGCTTGTGCCTTCTCGGTTCTGACCCTATCCCAGTAGGCTTTCTTCGCCTCTTTCAATTTCCGGCGCGTCGCTAGCGAAACCTTCCGCTTCTTGGCGGGCGCAGCGCTTGCTTTGGCCGCGCCAGGCGGACGGCCACGCCGGGCGACTTCGCCAGCGCCGAATAATCTAAGTAAGGCAGCTTTCTTCTCTTCCAATTGAGCTATTTGCCCGTTGATTTCTGCGATGACACCTTGAATTTGCGCATCAATCCTTGCTACCACGTCAGCGCTCTGCTTAGTAGCTTTTCTTGGCATTTTATTTCTCCTTGTAAATGAATTGTTTGTACCGGGTCGTGGGCTACCGTTTTAAGCTAAACCCCAGTTGCTTTAGTTAGATTTTTGGTCTTGCCAAGCTACCTCAAAGGTAACAACTAAGTAGCAAATGAGTTATCGCTGACGTAGAGTATGCTAAACCTCAAGAAAAAAGCCAAGCAAAATCGCCCTGAAACAAAATATTTGCGTCACACTTTCAAGCGTCTCTCCGTGTCACTTGAGCCTCAAGGGGGCAACAAGCTATGCTGGCCGCGCTGGTGATCAAAGCTGTTTTTACACAGATCGCTCGCTTCTCAAACCGAATCACCGCAGGAGTATTTAACTTGAGTTATCAGGTCATTGCGCGCAAATACCGTCCGCAAACTTTTGCCGATTTAACCGGGCAAGAGCATATCTCTCGCACATTGAGCCACGCGCTGGATAACCAGCGGCTGCACCACGCCTATCTTTTTTCCGGTGTGCGTGGCACCGGCAAGACCACATCGGCACGTATCCTGGCTAAAGGCTTAAATTGTCTGACAGGCATAACCAGTAAACCGTGTTTGCAGTGTCCTCCCTGTCTTGAAATTGCGCTGGGCACTTCACCAAGCGTACGAGAGATTGACGCAGCTTCAAACACAGGTGTGGATAATGTGCGAGAGGTAATTATTGATGGCATTGCCACCAAAACACGTGACCGTTATAAGGTCTTTGTCATTGACGAAGTGCACATGCTTTCCAACAGCGCCTTCAACGCACTGCTCAAAACGTTGGAAGAACCGCCCGCGCATGTAGTCTTTATTATGGCGACGACCGAATTGCATAAGGTACCGGATACGATTCTCTCACGTTGCCAACAGTTCGAGTTTCGCCAGATACCAGCGGAGAAGATTTATCAGCGTCTGCGCGTGATTGCCGAGCAAGAAGCGATCCGCGTCAGCGAAACGGCCTTGCGTGAAATCGCGCGGGCTGGCGCGGGCAGCTTGCGCGACGCACAATCTGCCTTCGATCAGGTGATTGCTTTCAGTGGGGCGGAAATTACCGAAGAAGATGTTACTTCGGCTTTAGGCTTGGTTAGCGCGCACACGTTGGGAGAATTTGCTCAATCTATTGCCCGGCAGAACGTCACGCAGTTATTAAGCCTGATCGAAGAAATCAGCTCACGCGGTTATGACCTGCGTAACTTCACGCGGGAACTGATGGCTTACTGGCGCCACATTCTGGTAGTTAAATCCGGCATCAATGATAGCGAGGTTCTAGGCATTGCCGACGTTGAAGTAACCAAATTGCGCGAATTGACCAAGCAATTTTCCGAAGAGGATTTGGTGCGCGGGTTTCATCTACTGGCTGAGGTGGAGAAGGAAATCAAAGATTCCCCGCATCCGCGCTTTCAACTCGAAATCGGTTTGGTGAAGCTTGCCCAAGCTACTCGGCTACGTTCATTGGCAGAGTTGATTGAGCGGTTGGAGAAATTGGAAACTGGCGTGCTGAATGGCAGTAGCACAGGTGCAATAGCGAATCGAAGTGAAGCTGCCCCGCGTGGTGTTAAAGAAGCTTCTCAATCAATACAAAACAAATCAGCCACTCAACCACCCTCCAAGTCAGCGACAACAGAGAAAGCTTCTACAGCTAAAAGCTCTCTAGGAAGCGCATCAATGGCTGCGCCGCCAGATAACTTTGATCCCTTTGCTGAGATTCCGCCTGATGACCTGCCAATGCCTGACGTTGTCTCTAGTAATTCGCCGCGCAGCGGTAAACCGGCGGTGACGAAGCGTAGCGCAGCAGAGCCGCCTGCTGGTCAGATTGCGCCTGGTCAGGAACTGCAAGCCATTGTGTCTGAATTGAACCGGCAGAATCGCACTTTGCTTACTATGGCTTTTGAAGATGCGCAGGTCAGTTATGCAGCCGGTCTATTAACCTTTGTCTTTGCCAATGACAGTGTAATTGCCAAAAAGGTGCGTGAGAGTGCGCCGCTCTTCCGGGAGTTGGGTGAAAAGCTATTTGCTCAACCACTGCGTGTCGAAGTAAAGCTCAGTGGTGAAGTGACCGAGGTGATTGATGAAGCAGAGCAGGCGCGCGCTGAGTTGCACGAACGCGCCAAACAAAACCCCGCCGTGCGTTTGCTGCTCGAAAGGTTCAAGGGCGAGATCATCAGCGTGCGCCCAGCCCGGCCGGGCGAAGGGAGTTGATGAATTAGCTCCTGCATTGTCGCCTCTGGCTTTCATGCTATGATGGCAGGGCTGGCGATCAGCACAACATTGATTTACTAAAGTAAGGAGAAAGTTTATGAAGCTTCCTGGTGGTATGAATCTGCAACAAATGATGAAACAAGCGCAGAAGATGCAAGAGCAGATGGCCCAAGAGATGGACGAACTGCGCGTCGAAGCCAGCGCAGGCGGCGGCATCATCTCGGTGCAAATGAGCGGCAATAAAGAAGTGCTCTCGATCAAGATTGACCCCGAAGCGGCCAGCGATGTCGAGATGCTGCAAGACCTGATCGTCGCGGCAGTCAACGAGGCCGGACGCAAAGTTGACGAAGTCGTACAATCCAAGCTCGGCAATGCGCTGGGTGGCATGCGGATTCCAGGACTGATGTAAAGGCGGAAGGCGGAATGGGGAAGGCGGAATAATTAAACTTGAGAAGTTCCGCCGCATTCTGCATTTCGCACTCCATACTACGCACTTGTTATGCTTGATTACGCAGAGCCGGTCACACGGCTAATAGATGAGTTCAAACGTTTGCCAGGCATTGGGCATAAATCGGCGCAACGCCTGGCTTTCCATTTATTGCGCGTGCCGGTCGAGGAGGCTGACCGGCTGGCCAGCGCCATCCGCGAGGTCAAAGAGAAGATTATCTTCTGCTCGGTCTGTAACAACTTGACCGACAGCGACCCGTGCCGTTTCTGCGCCAGCACGGCGCGCGACCGCACGATGATCTGTGTTGTCGAAGAGCCATACAACCTGGTCGCCATCGAAAAGACGCGCGAATATCACGGGCTGTACCACGTCCTGCACGGCTCGCTCTCGCCGATTCGCGGTATTGGCCCCGAAGAGTTGCGTATCAAGAATCTGCTGGAGCGCTTGCGCCCCAATGATGATGGCCAGCCTGAGGTCAAAGAAATCATTCTCGCTACCAACCCAAATACTGAAGGCGAGGCGACTGCCAATTATTTAGGCCGCTTGCTTAAACCGCTGGGCGTGCGCGTCACGCGCATTGCAATGGGATTACCCGTCGGCAGTGATTTGGAATACGCCGATGAAGTGACGATGCACAAGGCGCTCACGAATCGCCACGAAATTTGACCAAACCTCCTTTGAAGACAAATGTTGCTTGAAGACGCAAACAATCAAGACTATGTGGCTGAGTATCTGCGGCTGAAGGCGGTCAACGATCAATTCCGCGAGCGCGGCAAACAATGGCTGTGGGGCACGCTCGAAACGCTCTGCGCGGAATTGAATGGACAACTGCAAGCCAAGCTGGATGGCCATCTGCTGCAAACTGGGCGGCAAGAGTGGCAGTTTACGATTCCGACCAGCGTGGGCGAGGCCACAATGGCGGGCGAGCGTTTCGGCGTGCGGTATCGCGGCCAGACTTTGGTGGTTGAGGTCGGCTGGCCGCATAAGCCTGAACACGGCTTTGTGCCCGACGGCGGGCTGGCGCGCGGGCGTGTGCGATTCAGCCCGAATGTGATGCTCGACCCGTTGACCAAAGCAGAACTGGTTTTGAAACGCAATGGCGCTGATACAACCTGGCATGTGCTCAATCACAAAAAGCTCAGTGAGCCAGTCACCGCTGCGCACCTGCATGCATACCTTGATCTATTGTTGAAGACTTGAACCGTTCTCTCAAGAAATAGGCGCCAACGTTCCCAGAATATGGTAGCCGCCATCCACGTAGATCACTTCACCGGTGATTCCCCGCCCCAGCGAACTCAACAAAAACAACGCGGTATCACCTACTTCGGCTTGCTCGGTCGCACGGCGCAAGGGCGCGACTTCGCGGTGATGCTCAACCATCTTGCTGATGCCTGAAACACCACGCGCCGCCAGCGTGCGAATTGGCCCGGCGGAGATGGCGTTGACGCGCACGCCACGTGGCCCGAGGTCGTGTGCCAGGTAACGCATCGAAGCTTCCAACGCAGCCTTGGCCACTCCCATCACGTTGTAATGCGGCACGACACGCTCTGCGCCCAGGTATGTCAATGTGACGATCGAGCCGCCTTCTGTCATCAACGGCAAGGCGGCGCGCGACAAAGCCACGAGCGAGTAGGCGCTCACATCAAGTGCTGTCGCAAAGCCCTGCCGCGAGGTGTTGACGAATTCGCCCGTCAATTCCTCGCGCGGTGCAAAAGCCACCGAATGCACCAGAAAATCGAGCCGCCCACATTCGGCCTCGACATTTTTCATCAAAGCTTCAATCTCCACGTCATTGCCGACATCGCACGGAAAAGCCTTCGCGCCAGGAAGATCTTTAACCAACCCTTCGACGTTATCTTTCAATCTCTCGTTCTGGTAGTTAAACATCAACCGTGCACCTTCTCGCGCGCTTGATTCCGCAATCGCCCAGGCGATGCTGTGTTTGTTGGCCACGCCGACTATGAGGCCGTTTTTGCCTTCGAGTAACATAAGTTGCTCCTGTAATTTTCCGAAATGGTGAAAGTGAAGCGAAAGATACCACGTTTCACTGTGTCTTGGCACGGCGTGATAACTTCAAAACTCCGCTTTTGAAATCACTGCAATGGCGTGATAGGATGCGTCCCGCTTTCGTGCCATTGCTGATTGGCATTGCGGAGAGTTGGCAGAATGGCTATTGCACCGGTCTTGAAAACCGGCGTCCGAAAGGGCATGGGGGTTCGAATCCCTCACTCTCCGCCACTTTTTACATCTAACTATTGCGTAAGACAGCCTTACTCCTTCAGCCTCACTAGAAACTATCAAAACAACTATCAAATTATAGCTCGGTTTGATAGCCACCACAGTCTCACAAGTATCACCTTTTCGCATTGGGCGAAAGAGATTCAGCACCGTCACGACCATCGATCACTGGCAGCCTTGATCCGACATCTGGGGTTTTTACCCAATGATAAAACGGATCGTCCTTCGGGGCGAGAACACGGCCAGGTTGTAGGCAGAATTGCTTGATCTAGTTGAGGAGATTCGAAAGGCGCTGTGGTGCCGTGACGCTTGCGCAGCCACGCCGAGGTGCGCCGGTGCCAGAATTGTTCAATGGAGACTGCTTTGCATCCTGATAAAATCCCCGGCGACTGCTAAGCTAAGGCGATTATGATGTGGCAGTCTGTTTAACGGCTTTGCAACGCACGAGCGGTAGCAGCGATCCCGTCGCTTTGGCAACAAAGACTCCGCTACCCTATGTTTGTCTGGCACATTGAACGCCGCAAATCACTTTATATTAACCCACACCGGGTGCGCCACCTTACCATCCACCGTCAACACGACATCCACCTCGCCGCGCCCAAGCAGGCTGCGAGGAATCAGCGCGTTGACTTGATCCAAGCCGGTCAGGCTCCCTTGCGCTTGGGCGAATGAGACGGGCGCATCTGTCCCTGACAGTGCTCATCTGAAAGCGTAGAAATCTGAACAGAATGCCGACTCGCACGCCCATCATCATCGGTGCCATTGATACGGCGTTACGCAAAGGTGAAATCCTGCAATTGACCTGGAAAGACGGCGTTTTTGCGATGGACAATAGGCAAAATCGTGAGAGTTCGCCCTAAGGGTTCCGTGCAGCATTGAGTGCCGCGCCCTCTATGCGAACTCAGACCAATTGTATCTCAAGCGCCACGACTGCCTGCTTGGGAATCGTAGCCGCGATGCCTTCACCGTTGATGTTGACCGGCAATGGCGCGGGCTTGACTTCGTCAGTGCTTGGAAAAGTATTCCGGGCGCGCATATCGCTGTGCGTGAGCGCCACGCCGCGTCCGGCACTGGCGTGCGCTCCGCCAGTGAATTTAAGGCGGGCAGTGACCGACGAATCCAAGGACGGGTTCGTGAGTGTGACCGTCAAACGCTTCTCGCGAAGCGAAGCGGAACCCGTGAGCGGTGCCAGCTTCGCCGTGCCTTCTTGCGTGGGAACGGTCAAATCTGCACCGCGAATATGCATCGGCGCGAGCTGCGCTCCCATGTGTGGCCGGTACATCTCAAACACGTAATACGGCGGAGTGCGCGTGTACTTGTCTTCGAGCGCCAGGAAGAGCGAGTGAATGCAGTTAACCGTCTGCGCGACGTTCGCCATCTCGATCTTGTCGGCGTGCCGGTTGAAGATGTCGAAGGTAATGGCCGTGTGCAGCGCGTCGCGCAGCGTGACCGGCTGGCTCAGGATGTAATCGGGCCTGATCTCTTCGCCCGGCTGATACCACACGCCCCATTCGTCAATCACCAGTTTCGTGCGATGCTGCGGGTCGTACTTGCCCATTGTCTGCCAATGCGCCTCGATCACGGCTTCGGTACGCAGCCCTTCGAGCAGCACGGCGTACCAGTCCGCCGCTTTGAAATCCGCCACCCGGGTTTTGTTGTTGCGAAAATCGCTGTAGAAGTGCAGCGAGAAGCCGTGCACCCGGCTGCGATGGCCGCCCTGCATCCCCGCAAAAAAGCCCTCTGTCCAAGCCAAGTCCATATCGCGCGAATGTCCGCGCGGGCCGGTGGCGACCAGGAACGGCGCGACATAGGCTGGGAATTGCGTGACGAACTGGCGGTACTGCGTCGCGTATTCGCCCGGCTTCATATCGCCGCCGCAGCCCCAGGACTCGTTGCCGACACCCCAGTACTTCACGCCGAACGGTTCCTTGTCGCCGTTGGCCGCGCGCTCGTCCGCCAAGCTTTCCGTGCCCGCAGGAGAGTTGCAATACGAAACCCAATCGTGAAACTCCTTGGGCGTGCCCGAACCGACATTGGCCGCCAGGTAAGGTTCCGCACCGACCAAGCGGCAGAGCCGCATAAATTCGTGCACGCCGAACTGATTGGTCTCCGTCGCGTGCTTGCCGGCAGGCATATAGCTTTCCCAGTAATTGTAAGTGCGGGGACGTTTGGCCGCCGGGCCGATGCCGTCGCGCCAGTGATAACCGTCGGCGAAGCAGCCTCCCGGCCAGCGCAGATTCGGAGCGCCGATGCGCTTCATGTCATCAACGAATTGCTTGCGAATCCCGTCCACGTTCGGAATCTTGGAATCACGGCCGACCCAAATGCCGTCGTAGATCACACCGCCTAGATGCTCGATGAAATGGCCGTAGAGGTGCGGGTTGATGACCGGGCCTGCCTTTTCGGGCGCTATTTCGATTTCGACATCAGCGGCCAGCACGGGTCGTGAAGCGGTCAGAGCGCCAGTTCCGGCGCTAGCCGCTGCTTTTAGGAAAGCGCGTCGTTGCATATGAAGCAATGCCTCCTGTGTACTTTTAGTAGTTGGTTCATTCTTGATTACTGACGCGCGCCATCCTACTGCTAGTCTTTTATCTCTGTCCATCTTTCTACGTGTGGGTTGGGACAGCGCGCCTTATAGTCGCTGTCATGTGCGGCGCTCATTGCTTGCCCGCTGAGCTGCTCATATACTTCACGCCGTCTCACTCGCGCACCATACATTTTCTTATTTGGATAAGCCCGATGAAAAAACTGATTCTCATGGTCGCCCTGATGATTCACGGCTCTGCTTCGGCTCAGACCTGGAGGGCAGACAACGGCAACGGCACTTTTACAAACCCGCTCTTCTATGACGAATTCTCAGACCCCGACCTGATCCGCGTGGGTGAGGATTACTATCTGACGGGCACGACGATGCACTCGATGCCGGGATTGCCTGTGCTGCATTCCAGAGACTTGGTCAATTGGAAGTTGCTCGGCTATGCGCTCGACCGTCTAGACCTCGGGCCGGAGTTCCGGTTGGAAGATGGGAAAGAAGCATACGGCCAAGGCATTTGGGCGCCGAGCTTTCGCTATCACGACGGGACGTTCTATATCTTCTCCAACGTCAATCGGCATCACACGCAATTGTTCCGCGCTAAGAACCCCGCTGGCCCCTGGACGCGCACCGAGATGAAGCGGTCCTTCCACGACCTCTCAGTTCTGTTCGATACGAATGGCAAGGTGTACGTGGTGTGGGGCTATCAGGGCATCAACTTCGCCCAACTCAATGACGATCTCACCGATATCGTTCCCGGCAGCGAGCGCGTCATCATTCCGAAAGAAGCCGGGATGGGCGAGGGGCTGCACTTCTACAAGATCGAGAGTAAGTATTTCATCACCAGCGCGTGGTTCAATGGACGCATGCGCATGCCCTGCGCTCGCGCCGACAAACCGGAAGGCCCGTATGAAGTGAATCAGGCGATCAGCGCGGATGAAGATTTCGGCCTTGCTGAAGGTTATCGTTTGCAGCGCGGCACACCGCCGCCCTTCAACGTCATTCCGCCGAACTACGCGGATCGAGCACGAATGGCGCTGCATCAGGGCGGTATCGTGAACACACCGGGCGGCGAGTGGTGGGGCTTTTCGATGATGGATTACAACTCGGTCGGGCGCCTGACGTGCCTTTCGCCCGTGACGTGGCGAGACGGCTGGCCCTACTTCGGCCTGCCGGGCAACCTCAAACGCACGCCGCGCACATGGGTCAAACCCAATACCGGCCACGCGTCGCCCCCATCAGCGCCGTATGAGCACAGCGACGATTTCTCCGGCCCCAAGCTGAACAATGTTTGGCAGTGGAATCATGCGCCCGATGACACGAAGTGGTCGCTGACTGAGCGCCCAGGCTTTCTGCGATTGCATTCGCTGCCAGCTTCGGATTTGTGGTGGGCGCGAAACACTTTGACTCAGCGCGCCATCGGCCCCGTCTCCATCCCCACCGCAGAACTCGACACAAGCGGGATGAAGGCGGGAGACGTTGCCGGCCTCGCGCTCTTCAATTTTCCGCATGCGTGGATCGGCATCAGGCGAGAAACCGATGGCGCGATGATTGAGCAGTTCGACCAGACGACCGGCAAGACGGCGCGCGTACCGCTCAAAGGAACGCGTGTGTGGTTGCGTGCGCGTTGCGACTTTCTGACGGAGAAGGCGAGCTTCAGCTACAGCACGGACGGGAAGAAGTTTGAGCCGCTGGGCGACGAGTTCACCATGATTTTCCAACTCAAAACCTTCCAGGGTGTGCGCTACTCGCTCTTCAACTATCACACGGGCGCGGGCGAAGGGGGCTACGCGGACTTCGACTGGCTGACCGTGGGCGAACCGCATCCGCGCGGCCTGATGAAGCCGATCCCTTTTGGCAAAAAGATCACGCTCTCGGTCTTCGGCGGCGGCACGGCGCTCGTGGTGAAAGGCGACAGGTTATCCGCCGTGCCTGCCGCAGACCCGCTGGCCAACAGTTCAGCGGCGCAATTCAAAGTAGTGGATCGTGGGCTGGGCCGCGTTGCGTTGCAATGGGGCAGCAAATTCATTTCGGTTGCAGCGCAAGGCCAGATTACTTTGAGATCGGGACGACCAACCGACTCCGAAACATTCCAATGGACGGAAACACCATACGGCGACCTAATCTTGCTTTCGCTCGACACTCATCGCCACCTGCGGGTTGAGCCTGGCAGCGGCATTGTCGCTGCCAACCATCCAGGCCCACAGCCGGATCGAAAAGATGGTTCCTGCTTCACCTGGAAGCAGCAATGAATGTCTTCAATGGCTTGCCGATGGAGGGATGATGCGATAGGTCTCATAGTGGAAGTTGAGCAGAATGCTGTCATCGGTTTCTGCTCTGACGACTACCTGATAGGCTGATGGGAAAGTATCGTGTCCAGCTTTTTTCAAATCCTTCTTCAATTCGAGTAAGCGTTCTGGCGAGCTGAAAAATTCGGCCGCCGCTTGCGCGCCAGCCGAATTCACTCCCGAAAAGATCAGGATGCGGTTTTGTTGATCGTCTGAACTTTCGCCGGGCAGAATTGTGATCAGACCAAAAACCTGCGTCAGCCGTTCCTGTTGATCCCGTTTAAGCGCATAACTCGCCGCTGGCTGCGCCGTGGCGGGGCCTACGATGGCATCCAGGTAGTTGACATGTAGCGGGCATTTTTCCAGAAAGCGGGCAACTATAGGGCTGTATGCAGGCGCGCCAAATAAAATCACGTTGCGGCGCCGGAGCGTCGGCATAGTAGTGACCATTTCGGGGAACATCTGCGGCGAAACGCCGGCGGCGTTCAGGGTTTTGGACGCCGTCAGCGCACCTAGCACATCTCCCCAATAGGTAGCGTTCGTGGTGACGGTCAAACTCAGGTTAGGCGTCACCGGATAACGCGTAGCGAACAGATCATAAAGGTTCTGCGGCAAAGGCCGCTCACCTGTGAGTGGAGTCTGGCGTGCGGGAGGGCGGAAAGGACCTGGAAGCACCGAAAAAGAGGGCGGATTCGCGACACAGAGCAACACATCGGCATTAGGCTGAAGCAGCGGCCCCCAAGCTTCAGCCAGAATTGGTGCCGGGCTGTGTGAAACGGACTTGGAGACCAGCTTAGCTCCCAGCCACCAGTAGAGCATACCGGCGAGTAGCGCCGTTAACACGACTCCGGCGCTGAAGGGGAGCAACCAACTTCTTTTCCACTCACGCCGAACCGTTACTTCGGCTGGAAGCAATTCTTCGTCCGCCGTGGGCGAAAGAGCAAGCTGCGGCGCAGGCTGCTCTTTCGCCGTTCCGTGGCCATTCGCTTGTTGATACGGCTGGCCCTCAACAAAGTGCGGACAGTAGGAGCCCTTCAGCAGCTCGATGCGCAGCGCGGAGTTGGGCTGTTCGTGCTCGTAAAACTCCTGCAGCTTTTTCCTGAGCGCAAAGGCCCGGGTGCGCACCGCCGAGTCATCACCCGGCGAATAATTGGCCGGTCGCCCCAGCGCTTCGATGCCGATTAGATACTCGCTCAATTCGTGGCCGCGCCCGGTCATCTCCATTTCACAAACGTATTTCAGGAAGTTTTTCAACTGGTCGGCGCGGGCAAACGTGTCGCTGTGCAGCACGGCTTCGAGTGCCGCGCATTTCTGCTCACTCGTCAGAGACTGGCCGGGTTCGAGAGACGTTTCGCGCATAAGTGCTTTTAGCCTAGTGAATTTTGACGTAGTTGTAACAGTGCTGAGGGATGTTATCAAACGTTCTGTAACGTTCAAAGACTTGTCAGACATTTGTGGCAGCAGTACAACGGCGTCGCTTTCCTACCTTTTGACGAATAAATAAACAGACCCACTGGCTTTGCTGTGAGAGATTTTGTCCGCTTACAGGTGCGCGATTCGCTCAGTAAACGGGCTGGATGTTCCGCTGGCCTCGGTTCACTAAGGCCACATCGTTTCCAAGTCCCCGCGGCCTGACCGAGCTGCGGCGCAGCTTCACAGGAGGAAATATGAAAATGAGAATGCGTTCTATACTTCTTATGCTAGCCAGTGTGGCGATGCTCTCCGTTTTGGCCGCTGTCGGCAAGGCGCAAACCAGCGGCGAGATCACCGGCCTAGTGACCGATTCATCGAGCGCGGCCGTGTCGGGCGCCGTCGTCACCGTGACGAACAAGGCGACCGGCGCGCCGCGCAAGGTCACAACCAACAGCGAAGGGCTTTATGCCTTCCCCTCGCTGCTGCCCGGCGTCTACGAATTGAAAGTCGAGCAGGCTGGCTTCAAAACGGCGCGGCTCGATAACATCACACTCGCAGTCCAGCAGACGGCGCGACTGGATGTGGCGATGGAAGTCGGCCAGGTTGGCGAGACGGTGACAGTCACCAGCAACGGCGCGCTGCTCAACGCCGAAAGCGCGACTGTCGGCACGGTGATCGAAAACAAAATTGTGACTGAGTTGCCGCTCAACGGCCGACAATACCTGAATCTCGTCGCGCTTTCGCCCAACGTGAACGTGCTCTCGCCGTCCGCGGGGCAGGCTGGTTCTCGCCAAGGCGGCGACCGCGCCGCCCAATCAATCTCCACCGGCGGGCAACGCATCTTCTTCGATTACTACACGCTTGACGGCGTCAATAACACCGACCCGAATTTCAATTCCTACATCGCCCTCCCGTCAATTGACGCGATCCAGGAGTTCAAGGTTCAGATGGGCGTTTACCCGGCGGAGTATGGGCACCAGAGCACACAGGTGAACGTGCTCACCAAGTCGGGCGGCAACGCCTATCACGGCGCGCTCTTCGAATTTCTGCGCAATGATGTGGCGGACGCCAAGCCCTACGCCTTCACTAGCGCCCGCCCCAAGAAGTCGCCATTCAAATGGAACGACTACGGCTTCGAGTTGGACGGGCCGGTGCGCATCCCCAAACTGTTCAACGGGCGCGACAGGCTGTTTTTCATGTCCAATTATGAGGCGCTGCGCCGCCGGCAGACTTCTCAAGCGACCTTCTCAGTGCCGACGGCGAAGATGTTCACCGGCGACTTCAGCGAGGTGCTTCCGGGCACGGTTATCTATGACCCGCGCACGCAACAACCGTTTCCGGGTAACATCATTCCGACCAATCGGCTTGATCCGATCTCGGTGAAGTTATTGAAGTATTACAACTCGGCCACTCTGCCCGGACTCACGAACAACTATGTGCAGAACAACTCCGCGCCGCTGAATCGGGACGGCTTTGTTCTTCGCCTGGATTTCATCGAGTCGTCAAAGTCGCAATGGATGGGGCGCTATAACTGGGGTGATGAGAACCAGTCCAATCAAGGCATCAATCGCGCCGGTTCGAAAATCGTGACGAACTACGAGCAGTACACCGGCTCCAACACCCGGACGCTTACGCCGAACTTGGTGAACGATGTCCGTTTTGGCTACTCCCGCTTCTTTAACTCGCTTGGCACTCTGACCGCGTTTAACACGGATGTGGTCGCCGAGATTGGCATTCCAGGCCAACCCTCCGGGGACCCAGTCACTTGGGGAATCCCCAACATTGGTTTTAGCGGAACTGGGTTTGTCGGCATTGGCGACGCCAACGACGGCCCGTTCGCCAACGACAACAACACGCTGCAATTCGTGGACAAGGTGTCCTGGCTCCACGGGAAGCATAGCTTCGCATTTGGTTTCGAGTACAACCGGCAAAATTACAACCAGATCGGCAACCAGTTCTCGCGCGGGCTGTTCTCCTTCCAGCCGAACGCTACCAGAAGCCCGCAGGCAACCGGCGGACACGCCTTCGCCGAATTCCTGCTGGGCACTATTTTCACGTCCACCAATGCCGTCGCCATCGCCGATGCGAAGTTTCAGCGCAATGTCTATCACACGTTTATAGATGACACCTGGAAGGTCAAGCCCAAGCTGACACTGTCATTGGGCTTGCGGTACGAACTGACGCCGCCCTTCACCAACACGCGGGGCAATTACTTCACGGTGAAGATCCCGAAGATCGAATTCATCGCGAACGCTCCGCAAGCGGATTGGCCGTTGTTTGTCCGGCAGGGCAACTGCACGGACCCGTACCAAGGCCTGAACATCCGTTGGACCAACACGCAAGCCGTCTGCGGCGGCGGACTGAACAACAATCTATTGGAGACGAAGTACAAGAATTTCGCCCCGCGCATCGGCATAGCTTATAACTTCGATGACAAGACTGTGATCCGCGCCGGTTTCGGCATCTTCTACATGCAGGACATCGGCAACGCCATGTACTTCGACCTGGCCCGCAACATTGCGGCCCGCGTGACGCTCAATTCCAACATCGGAACTCCGACGCTATCTTGGAGCAATGCGATTCCCGGCGGAAACGGGGCCATTGCCCAGGTGCCGCCGCCTTACGCATTTACAGCCTCCTATAACCACGCAACTTCGTACACCATGCAGTACCTGCTGAATGTCCAACGGCAGTTCGGGAACGACTGGGTGATTGAGGTCGGCTATCTTGGTTCGCAAAGCCGGCACCTCTACGGTTTCCAAAACATCAATCAGGCAGTCCCCGGAACCACCGGGAGCATCGCCTCGCGCGTCCCGTTCCCCAACTTCGGCGTCATCCAATTGGTCGCGGATGGGTTCAACGGCAACTACAACGCTGGCAGCGTGAAGGTAACGCGGCGCTTCAGCCAGGGCATGAACCTAATCACGTCGTATACGTGGTCTAAGTCCCTGGACAGCAGCAGCGGCATCCGCAATCAAGGCTTCGACACGCTCTTCCCGCAGGACAATCGCTGCCTGCGGTGCGAGTATGCGCTGTCGGCCTTTGACACACGCCATCGTTTCGTGCTCGGCGGCGTCTATGAGCTGCCCTTGGGCAAAGGCAAGCACCTGGACATTCAGAACTCTTTCGCCAATGCGTTTGTCGGTGGCTGGCAACTGAGCGGAAACATGACGATCCAGAGCGGCGTTCCGCAGACCCTGGGCATCGGTGGCACCGATAACGCCGCCACCGGCAATCAGGGTACGGATCGCCCCAACTATACGGGCGTCGGCAATGGCTATGCGGCGAACCGCACGCCCTCGCGTTGGTACGATCCTGCTTCTTTCGCCGTGGCGCCCGCCGGGACCTTTGGCAACCTCGGGCGGAATACCATGATCACGCCGCATTTCCAGTCTATTGATATGGCGCTGGCCAAGCGTTTTGTCCTGCCTTACAGCGAACGTCACGCCCTGCAGATTCGGCTGGAAGCGTTCAACGTGTTCAACCATCCTTCGTGGGGCGCGCCGAATGGGAACATTCTGGCGGGTGCGGTCTTTGCGGGAGCGCCCTCCAATGCCGCGCGTCAGGGCTTTGGCGTCATCAGCTCGACGGCCATCGCGATGCGCCAGCTTCAACTCGGACTGAAGTATGTTTTCTGAAGCTAGGACGCGAATCAAAGTCGCCACGTAGGAGTCAATGATGTGGATGGTGAGCATTGCGGTCACAGCCGCAGGCTCACCATTTTTTCAGCGCGCCGTTGAACTCCAAGATGGTTTCCTTGTAAGAAAGGACAAGGAGGATAGATATGAAATTCTTTTGCCTTATCACACTGACGATAACTCTTGCTCTCGCGCTGCCGGTAGCAGCACAAGTGCAAACCGAAGTACCTCCCGTGGTGCCTGGTGCGAAACCTGTGAAGGTGGAGCGCATCAAGATTCATGGGACAGCACTTGAGGGCAACCTTGAGGGAGATGCGGTTGACCGCGACGTACTCGTATTCTTGCCGCCGAGTTATGAGAAGCAAAAGTCCCGTCGCTACCCGGTCGTCTATGCTTTGCACGGTTATTCCATCGGCGCTGAACAATGGAGCAAGGAAATCCACGTCCCGCAAACCATCGAAGGCGCTTTCGCCCAAGGCGCGAAAGAGATGATCGTCGTGCTGCCCGATTCCAAGACCGTGCACAACGGCTCGATGTATTCGAGTTCGGTCACCACCGGAGATTTTGAAAACTATATCGCGCGCGATGTGGTCTCCTACATTGACGCGCATTACCGGACGATTCCAAACCGGCTGGCCCGTGGGTTGGTAGGACATTCGATGGGAGGCTACGGCGCGACGCGCATCGGGATGAAGCATGCGGATGTGTTTGGCACCCTGTACATCATGAGTCCGTGTTGCTTATCCCCACGGCAAGCTGGCCCGGCGAACCCGGAAATGGAAAAGACTCTGGCGGAAGTAAAGACGCCCGAAGATTCGGCCAAGCTGCCGTTTGGCGCTCGCGCTCAATTAGCCAGTGCCGCTGCGTGGTCGCCGAATTCAAAGAACCCGCCTCTGTACCTTGACCTCCCTACCAAAGATGGTAAACCACAGCTAGATGTCCTGGCGAAATGGGCGGCGAACGCGCCGCTCGCGTTCATAGATCAATACATCGGAAACCTTCGTCAATATCGTGCGATCTCGCTAGATGTGGGGGACAAGGACGGGCTACGTGGCGATACAGGCAAGCTACATGATGTGCTGGATAAATATGGTATCGCGAACAGCTTTGAGCTGTATCAAGGCACACATACAAGCGCAGTGGCAGTACGTTTTCAGAACTACGTACTGCCGTTCTTCAGCAAGAATCTGTGTTTCGTGAACAACTGTAAGTAGGGCCATTATCAATAGCACAAGTCCTATGAAAAAAATCCTAGTGGCAGCAATCTTCATTCTGGTCGCAGCCGTCTTTATCCGTGACTCACTCGTCTTCGCGCTCGACGGCCAGGTCGGCATTCATGACCCTTCCACCATTATTTCCTGTGAAGGCAAGTACTACACCTACGGCACTGGCGGTTCGTCGCTTGTCTCCGATGACGGTTGGACTTGGCGGCAGGGCACGCGGCTTCCGCGTCGCGGATTGGCTCCAGACATCATTCACATTGGCGACCGCTACTTTCTGTATATCGCCGCCAACAGTGGCCCGACGAAGGCGGATATCAATCTGCTCACGAATAAAACCCTCGATCCGAATTCACCTGACTACAAATGGGAAGAGGGCGGCGTAGTGGCCTCCTCGGACGGAGTCGAGGATTGCAATGCCATTGATCCGGGCGTTTTGCTTGATCCCACGACCAAGCGGCTGTGGCTCACCTATGGTTCCTATTTCGGCTACATCCGCTTGGTGGAGCTTGATCCGAAAACGGGCAAGCGACTCAACCCAAATGTTAAGCCATACAACGTTGCGATCAACAGTGAAGCCTCGATTATGATTTATCACGACGGCTGGTATTACCTGCTCCTCACGCACGGTAGTTGCTGCCGTGGTGCCGATTCTGGTTATAACATTCGCGTCGGTCGCTCGAAGAAAGTAACTGGCCCATTCATAGACAACCTGGGCATAGACATGCTTCAAGGCGGAGGCAAGCTTTTCGTCGGGTCATCGGGACGCGTGATTGGTCCCGGCCACTTCGGCCTGTTCGATCTCGGCGATGGTGTGCAGAGATTTTCACTGCACTATGAAGCCGACCTGGACAGGGGTGGGGCCAGCGTACTCGACATTCGCCCCTTGCTTTGGAAAGACGGTTGGCCAGTTGCTGGGGAGAACTTGATGAGCGGTACATCTCAGCTCGAATCGCTGCGTACCGGGACTTCACTTGAACTTGCGGTGGAAGGATTTCCCGTGGGCGGCAGACCTGTGCGACGCGGCCCACCGCCCGGTGCAGCAACAGGCGCTCCGAATCAAGGGCCGCCACCCGGCGCTGGCTCTGGTACAGGAGGCGGAATTTTTGGAGGCATCGGCAGACCGATTCCGACACAGGAGGTCGCAGAGGTTTCTGCGAAATGGCCGACGGGAAACGTTGACGTTCGGATGGGCAATTATATGTGTCAGGCGCAGCAGAAATGGACGATTGAGCCGGTCACGAATGCAGGCGGCTATCTGGGCGCACCTTATTTCAAAATCACGATTGCCGGAACTACGCGAACATTGGCGGCGACGGAGGGCGGAGAGTTGGTTGCTTTGCCCGTCTTTACCGGAAGCCCTGAACAACTTTGGCGTTTCGATCAGCTTGTAGACGGCAGTTGGCGCATCATGCCCAAGGCGATTCCCAACACGAAAGACCCGCTTGCCCTTTCGGCGGTGGGCGGCAGTTTCGCGACGCTTGCGAAGTTCGACCCCACGAGCGAGAAACAGCGTTGGCTGCTCAAAACTCCGTAACTCGCAAGCTAGGCAACTTATGAATCTTCCGCGCGCACCTTTTCTTTTAACGGCTACTTTCCCTATCGCCGCCAGCCTCGTTGTTTTGTCCTTCGCTGGTGTAAACCGGCGCGTCTGGCTGATGCACCTTCTGCTGATCTGCACGACCTGCCTCCTTATAGCGGCAGGACGATTCTTAGATCGTTGGCCTCACGATTCCGCGCCGGCCAAGATGATTGTTCTTCTTACCTTGGCCGGTATCGCAGCGCCTCTATTGAATACATCATCAAGGCCTGATCGCTGGGTTTCATTGGGACCATTGAAACTCTACGTGGCGCCATTGCTATTGCCATCCTTCTTCGCGGCCTGCTCAGTCTATCTTCGCAAGCGAGGTAATGCGGAGGCCATCTCTTTCACGGCGCTGGTTGGCGCAAGCATTCTGTTGGCGATTCAACCGGATGCCTCTCAAGTGCTGGCATTGCTCGCAGGTTCAGCGGTTCTTTTCGTGCGATACCGCGCGGATTCACTAAGATCGGCTATTACCCTAGGAGCCATTGCGCTGGTCACAGCAGGGGCTTTCACTCGCCCTGATCCGCTTGAGCCGGTCCCATACGTCGAGAGTGTTTTTGCCCTTGCGCTCGGTGGCTCGCCGGTTGCCGGCCTCGCCGTCATCGCCAGCGCTTTTATTTTTATTGCATGCCTATATGCCTACTCGCTTCGAGGCGCTGCTTGGTTAGCTGCCGTAGCCGCCTATTATGCGGTGTTGTTCTTTTGCTCAGTTGCAGGACTGACACCAGCGCCTCTAATTGGCTACGGTGCCGGCCCACTGGTAGGCTTTGGCTTGATGGCAGCAGTTTCCTGGTGGGTTGATCCTGAAGCGCTGCCTACTTCAAGCATAATCACCCAGGAACCTTCATGAATATGCACTTCGTCAAACACTTCACCTTCGTCGTCGCAACCAAGCTCGCGGTGTTTCTATCACTTGCCGCTATCTCAAACATTGCGGCGCAGACTCCGCCCGTAACTTTGACGACACCAACCACGTCAGAAAAAGCTCCCACCGTTGATGGCTTCATACAACGCTGGCTTGTGCTGGAGCCAATCGCTGCGAGTGGACTCACGGACAGCGCGGTTCAGAAGGCGGTCAAGCAGGAGTATTTCCCCGATCAGTTCACGCTCATCCCGCGCGATGGCGACAAGGTGACAGTCGGCGGCACGGAACTCACCTGGCATGCGGTGGACACCGCAAACTATAACGTCAACCTCTTTCACTTCGCCCGCGCGCAGGGCAAGAAGACTTCCGATGTGCTGTTCTGGGCGGTGACGGTCATCAACTGCCCGCGTGAAATGCGTGATGTGCGGCTGGCCATCGGCTCCAACGCGGCGTCGGTGTGGTGGGTCAATGGCAAAGAGGTCATCGGGATTTATGGCGACCGCCAGACCGTCATTGACGATGGCGTCTCCAAGCGGCTCACCCTTAACAAAGGGCAGAACATCATCCGCGCCGCGATTGTCAACGGCGGAGGGGCTACGGACTTTTGCGCTCGGTTTCTCGACGCTGAGGACAAGCCGCTGAAGGAGATTACCGTGAGTCTCGGCACGGCACGCGCAACGCCTTCACCTGCAAAACCGCGAAGACAAGCACAAGCTTCACATCCCGATCCGAATTTCTACATCTTCCTCTGCTTCGGGCAATCGAACATGGAGGGTGTAGGGCGAATCGAAGAGCAGGATCGCGTGGTTGATCCTCGCTTTCAGGTGCTGGCGGATTTTGATGTTCCCAGCCGGGGCTGGAAGAAAGGCCAGTGGTATGACGCGATTCCGCCTTTGACTCGTCGCACGAAAGGCATTTCCCTCGTGGATTCTTTTGGTAGAACGATGGTCGCCAACCTCCCGACAAACATCCGGGTCGGCGTAGTCAAGGTCGGCGTTTCCGGCACCAAGATCGAACTGTGGGATCAGGACAGTTATCGCGAATATCTGGCGACGGCGGATGACTGGAAGGTCAAACTGGCCAATGAATATGACGGTAACCCTTACGCCTACCTGGTTGAGCTGGCGAAAATCGCCCAGCAGGATGGGGTAATCAAAGGCATCCTGTTGCATCAGGGAGAGTCCAATGCCGAAGACAAGGACTGGCCCAGGAAGGTCAAAACGGTTTATGACAACCTGATGAAGGATCTGAATCTCAAGCCTGAAGCTGTGCCGCTGCTGGCGGGTGAAGTAGTCAATGCAGATCAGGGAGGCGAGAAGGCAAGCGCGAATGAAATCATGAAGAAACTGCCGGAAACGTTGTCCAATTCCTATGTCATTTCTTCGGCGGGGTTGCCGTGCAATCCAGACCATCTGCATTTCACGGCAGAAGGTTACAGACAGTTCGGCAAGCGTTACGCGGAGAAGATGCTCTTGATCCTGGGATACAAGCTCAACGAGCAAAGTAGTACGATTCAATAAGCAAACAAGGAGAAAACAGATGAAACGGTTTTGGATCATTCTATGCGCGGGTCTATGGTGCGCGCTTTTTGCGGGTCTTGGTTGCGCACAAGAGGCGGGCGACTTTCAGCCTGCCACGACCAACGTCTGGGGAGCGGAGTATCCCCGCGTTGACAGCGGAGGAAGAGTTCTGCTTCGCGTAAAAGCTCCCGACGCCACCAAGGTCAGGGTGAATTTCTGGAGTGGCCCCAAAGCAGAAATGACGAAGCAGGCGGATGGATTCTGGACATTCACTACGCCGCCGATGGTTCCGGGTTTGCATTACTATAATTTCGTAGTTGATGGCGCCGAAGTAAGCGACACGGGTAGTCAATCCTTTTTCGGCGGCAGCAAGTACGCTAGCGCCGTTGAAGTTCCAGAACCGGGTTCAACCTACTATTCGATTCAAGACGTGCCGCACGGTCAGGTGCGAGAGGTTTGGTATAACTCGAAGGTGACCGGCAGTTGGCGACACGCCATGATCTATCTGCCGCCGAGTTACGAGACGCAAACCAAGCAGCGCTTTCCCGTGCTTTATTTGCAGCACGGCGGCGGCGAAGATGAAACGGGATGGATTCGCCAGGGGCGCGCCAACTTCATTCTTGATAATCTGATCGCGGCGGGAAAGTGCAAGCCGATGATTATCGTGATGGCGTATGGCTACGCTCGACGTGCCGGCCAAGCGGCGCCCAATTTGACTGCAAATCCTGCTGCTGATCCTGCCGAAAGGATGAGAGCGATGCAGAGCATGACGTCAGCCTTCGCAGACGATGTCACTCAAGCCTTGATTCCATTTATTGATAAGACTTATAGAACGCTTGCTGATCGCGATCACCGGGCGATGGCGGGCCTTTCGATGGGTGGTATGCAGACGTTCCAGATCACGTTGAATCATCTCGATCTCTATTCCTACATCGGTGGATTCAGCGGCGCAGGCGGCGGCATGGGGACTTCGCCACCTGATCTCAAGACGGCCTTCGGCGGCGTCCTCAACGATGCAGCGGCCTTCAATAAGAAAGTACGCTTGGTATGGGTCGGGATCGGTACGAAAGAGCCAGAGCGAATGTATACGAGCGTCAACAACTTTCATCAAACCCTGGAGAAAGCCGGCATCAAACACGTTTATTACGAATCGCCCGGCACCGACCACGAGTGGCAGACTTGGCGGCGCTCGCTCGCAGAGTTCGCGCCAAGACTCTTTAACAACTAACCGGGAAAGAACACCGGAAGGAGCTTTGACCGTGAGCACACTTTTCTCTCGACGTGACTTTATCAAAGCCTCGGCTGTTGCCGCCGGATTGCAGGCAACGGCTGGGCGCGCTCGTGTCGTGGCGCAGTCGTCCCGCACTATCGCGCGCGGGCCGTTCCAGCCGACGTGGGAATCGCTCGTGCAAAACTACCGCGTCCCCGAATGGTTCCGCGATGCGAAGTTCGGCATCTGGGCGCACTGGTCGGCCCAATGCGTGCCGGAACAGGGCGATTGGTACGCGCGGAGAATGTATACACAGGGCGACTCGGCTTACGACTACCACGTCAAAACTTACGGTCACCCCACCAAGTTCGGCTTCATGGAGATTGACAACCTTTGGAAGGCGGAGCGTTGGGAGCCAGAGAAGCTGATGGCCCTCTACAAACGCGCGGGCGCGAAATACTTCTTTGCCCTCGCCAACCACCACGATAACTTCGACGCCTACGACTCGAAGCATCACGCCTGGAACTCGGTCAACGTCGGCCCGAAGAAAGACATTGTTGGAACGTGGGCCAAAGTCGCACGCGCCAACGGCCTCCGCTTCGGCGTCAGCAACCACTCGGCTCACGCCTGGCACTGGTTCCAGGTAGCTTACGGGTATGATGCCGAAGGGCCGATGGCTGGCGTGCGTTACGACGCTGCGACCTTGACGAAGGCCGATGGCAAGGGCAAGTGGTGGGAGGGCCTAGACCCACAGGAACTCTACACCGGACGCAACATGGTTGTGCCCGACAGCATCACCAGCATCAAAGCCATGAGGGAGTGGCACCAGAAGAACACTGGCGTGTGGAACGAGAACCCGCCACCGATGAATCCGGCGTTCACGGAGAAGTGGTTCCTACGCTGTCAGGACTTGGTGGATAAGTATCACCCAGACATTCTTTATTTCGATGACACCGAACTGCCGTTGGGCCAGGCCGGGCTCGACATTGTGGCGCACTACTACAACACCAACCTTACGCGTAACAAGGGTAAGCTTGAGGCCGTCGTCAACGCCAAACACATGAAGACGGAACGCGTTGCCGCCGTCGTAGAAGACATCGAGCGCGGCGTTGCCACCGGCATCCGCCCGCACCCGTGGCAGACCGACACCTGCATCGGCTCGTGGCATTACAGCCGCACCATCGCCGAGCAGAACCGGTACAAAACGGTCGGACAGGTCGTAGATATGCTGCTCGACATCGTGAGCAAAAACGGCAACCTCATGCTGAGCGTTCCCGTCCGTGGCAACGGCACGATAGACGAGCACGAGGTCGCGTTCCTCGAAGGTATGGCAGTGTGGATGAAGACAAACTCCGAAGGCGTCTTCGGCAGCCGTCCGTGGAAGGTTTATGGCGAAGGCCCCTCGACCGTCGAGACGCCCGAAGTGGGCCAGTTCGGCGGCGCGCGCGACGTGCGCAGCAAGCCTTACACGGTTGAAGACATCCGCTTCACCGCCAAGGGCGACGCCCTCTACGCCTACCTGCTCGCGCCGCAGCCAGCGATACAAGCCGTCATCAAGAGCCTGGCGACGAAATCGCCACACACTGGCGGGCGGAAAGTTAAGGAAGTGACGATTCTGGGCGGAGGCAAACTGGAATGGTCGCAGGACGAGCAGGGTCTCAGCGTGAAGCTGCCGGAGAGGTTGCCGAGCAGTGAGGCCGTCGGGCTGCGGATCAGTGGGGTGCTGTAAAATCACGCTGATTATTTTCAGGGGCTATTCACCAATCATGCTTAGGCAGCTACCAAAATCAATCGCATACAATACCAAAACAGGAGAATATTCATGCGAACGCTTACCACGCGCTTGTTCACCATCATCATCGTCGCTTCGCTGCCATTCAGCGGCTTACCCTCCGTTGATGGCCAAACAACGCAAGCTCGCATCAAGATAGACATTGACCGCACCATCGGCGAAGTCAATCCGCTGTTGTTCGGCAATTTCGCCGAACACCTGGGGCGGATGATTTACGGCGGCGTGTACGAAGAAGGCAGCTCGCTCGCGGACAAAGACGGCTATCGCAAGGACGTGCTGGAAGCTGTCAAGCAACTCAACGTGACGATCTTGCGCTGGCCGGGCGGCAACTTCGCGTCGGGCTACAACTGGAAAGATGGCATTGGGCCGAAAGATCAACGCCCCGTACGCAAAGACCTGGCGTGGGACGATTTAGAGAGCAATCGCTTCGGCACGGATGAATTTTTGAAGTATTGCGAGATGATCGGTGCGGAGCCTTATATCTGCATCAACGCGGGCCTCGGCACGATTGATGATGCACGACATTGGGTCGAGTATTGCAACGAATCAAAAAACACATTTTGGGCACAGCAACGTCGAAAGAATGGCCGCGAGCAACCTTACAAAGTGAAATACTGGGCGCTTGGCAATGAAATTGACGGCCCGTGGCAACTCGGCAACAAGACCGCCGAAGAGTATTCCAAATTCGCGCTCGAAGCCGGTAAAGCCATGCGCTCAACCGATCCCAGCATCAAGCTGATTGCCAGCGGTTCAAGCAATTATGGCCCAACGGCGGATTGGATGCATTGGAACCGCACCGTGCTGGAAACGTTGCGCAATCAGGCCGATTACATCGCGCTGCACACTTACATCAACAACCGTGATAACGATTTCGAGAAGTTTATGGCGAATTCGCAAACGATTGATAATTACATCAATGTCACGGCCAGCCAGATCAAGGAAGTGCAAAACCGTCAGCAAAATCCGCGCCCGATTTACATCGCTTACGACGAATGGAATGTCTGGTACCGCGCGTTCAACGCGCAAAAACTCGAAGAGGTTTACAACTTTGAAGACGCGCTGGCGATGGGGATGTTTTTCAATTCCTTCTTCCGGCGCGCCGATGTCGTGAAGATGGCGAACATCGCGCAGATGGTCAATGTCATCGCGCCCATTACAACCAACAAACAAGGACTGTTTCTTCAACCGATCTATTTCCCGCTGGTCGAATTTACCAAGCAGAAGGGCAATCAGTCGCTAGACGTATTTGTCTCTGCGCCGATGTACAAAGTCGGCAATCGCCCGTCGCTGAAGTACCTGGATGTTTCGACGACTTACAACGCCGCTGAAAAAACGATCTACGTCAACGTGCTCAATCGCAGCAAGGACAAAGAGATCGCCACACGCATTGATAATCAAGAAGGCGCGTTGCAGGGCGAGGTCGGCGTCTGGGAAATGAACCACCCTGACCTGAAAGCGACGCACACCTTCGGCGATGACAAGAAAGTCCGGCCCGTGACGCGCACGTTTTCAGCTTCGGTCCTGAACAATGGCTTCAGTTATACCTTTCCGGCGCATTCGCTGACGATTCTGCGGCTGCGGTTGAAATAAACAAGAAGGATGTAATCGGCGCGTTTAGCCTTGCCGCGTGTGACGAGTTTGCCGCGCACAATGATGCGGCCTTTGGTAAAGCCGACCTCTTCGCGAATCTGCGTCAACTCATCCCAACCGGCTTGCTTGATGAAAGGAGTGATGAAGATCGAGCGAATGTCAGTTTCGCTGAGGAGCTGCATGTTCATCTAGCGCTCCTCGCAAAGGCAATCACTTACATGACTCACCCATATTATGGTTTCATAGAAGAGTTAAAACGCGCTTGCTGATAATAAAGAGGTTGCAGGTCGCTCGGGCAGGCCGTAAAGCGACTCGTGAGGCACAAGTGAGCCAATTATATTTATGCCTTTGTTTTGAGCTACGCTGCTGTACGCAGCAACGAACTGCTCCACCGCGCCTTCGATGTCGGCTAAGGTGCGCAACTCGTCTCCCAACTCGTACACGCGCTCTTGTCCCAACGCTTGTCCCGCTTCATCTTCTATTCACAGTCGAATTCGTGCCATACGCTCGCTCCTTTACTGGGTTGCTCTTGGCTCGCGCTCGTGCGGGCAGTTCTTGCCCTATTTCATCACAGAATTATTTACAGGAAGAATTAGTTAGGAGTTACGCAGTTGAGTAAAACTGCCCATAAACGCCATAACCGGCGGTGATGAATCCGCCCAAATGTACCGCAGAAGACTACATCAATTTCCTTGTGGCAACGCCAAAGGTATGCAGTGCGACCGAAGCGGCCCGCGTACAACCTGAAAGTCCTGATCCAGCCGCGCACGATGCCTATACGCGCTTGCTGCATCGTCTTGAGCCTGATCCGGCGACCTTATGGCAAGAGGCCCAAGGACAAGTCGTCTTGCACGCAGGGTTACTCGTCTTTGACGACTCGACGCTTGACCATCTCTACGCCCGCAAGATTGAGTTGGTCGTCCGGCACTGGTCGGGTAAGCATCATGCAGTCGTGCGCGGCATCAATTTGATGACGCTCTTGTGGACTGACGGCGACCGACACGTGCCGTGTGACTCTCGTATCTTTGACAAACAGCGCGATGGCCTGACCAAGAACGACCACTTCCAAGCAGTGCTGCGAGAGGCGCACAAACGCGGCTTCCGCCCCCGCTGCGTGGCCTTCGACGGTTGGTACGCCAGCCTGCCCAATCTCAAGCTGCTACGCTCGTTTGGCTGGACCTGGCTGACGCGCCTGAAAGAGAACCGCTTGGTCAATCCTGACGGCACAGGCGTCGTCTCCCTGAGTAAGGTCGAGATCGGCGAAAACGGACGCATCCTGCATCTGACAGGTTACGGCTTGATCCGTGTCTTCAGGCTCGTCTCCACAGACGGAGACACTGAATACTGGGCTACCAACGACCTGCAAATGACCGACCTAACGCGCGTCAAGTGGGCGTCTTACGCTTGGGCAATTGAAAATTATCATCGCGGCATCAAGCAATTCACGGGCGTTGAGCGTTGTCAGGCCCGCGCGGCACGTGCGCAACGCAATCACATTGGGCTGGCGCTGCGCGCCTTTTTGCGCGTGGAGATGCATTGTTACTTTGATTGCTAGTTGAAGTTAGTCCAAAACAGCGCCAGTAAGGAAGCATGAACCTTAATTTCGAAGCCTGCATTGGTGCGTGCGTGCAAATGCTCAAGGCCCATCTTCTCCAACTGGCTGTTACGTGTTTCAATCGTTTTGCGGTAACGCCGCAAGTCCATGTCATCACCCCAGGTGTTGGGTTTCATATTCTTACGCCGCACAGTAATCAAGCGTACGTCAGTTTCTGCGAGGATGGTAGCGGCGTCAGCCCCTGCGATATAGCCCTTGTCACCATAAAGACTCGCTTGCGGCGGCAGGACGAAAGCTAATTCGTGCAAGGGCGAGAGGTCGTGATAACGCGCGGGCCAGAGTGCGAAACTCACCGGCACGCCCTCCGGCGTGCAGATCAGATGCAAGCGCCAACCGAAGAACTTCTCTTTCTTCGCCGCGCATTTGCCGCAGTAATCCAGCCCCCGCACTTTGCGACAACGTCGGGCACGCACACGCTTGCAAACCGGTACGGGCAGACTGTCAATGATAAAGACGGCGCCCCGCGCGGCAACTTCACCGAGTACGGCAAGCGCCAGTTCAAACCAGTCAGCCTGCTGGTGCAGGCGACGGTTGAAGCGCGAGACACTCAAGTGACCTGACAAGTAAGGGGTTTCTTGCAAAAGCAACAACGCGCGTTCGTGATTGTTGTGGAAATATTTAGCGGCCACGATGGCGACGGTGAGCACTTCGGCGTCGCTGACGTGGGCCAAGGGGTGGTCACGATGACCGCCTTTTTGCAACAATTCATCAATGATGACAAAGACCGTTATAATCCACGTGGCGTTCATAAGCTCCTCCTGAAAGTGGGTTTAGTCACTTTCATTTTCAGGCAGGCAATTTATGAACGCCAACTAGCAATCAAGGTATTGTTATCACAAAGGTATCAGTTGGTTTGAAGCAAAGACTTCGATCATTCGGGAAGCGGTGCGCGCTTATCTGGCCAAACCGCTCTACACGCTCAACCCAACTGCGTAACTCCTATCACTAACCAGCTTCCGGCGTGCTGATTTAGTTTGGCCCTCGCTGCATCGCGTGCATACACCGGATTAGCCTCTCACTGTAATTAGCAAATACGGTCTGCTTTGTCGAATACCGGCAGAAGTTTACTTACAACCCTAAAACTGCCCATTTTCTGTCCAAATCAGTTGTGGCCTCAACTTTGCTCTATCTCGGCCTGAAGAAATAGATCTAAGCCAATAATTGGTAGATCAGCTCGGATGGCGAAGCCGGGATTAGTGAAGAGGCTTAGGCTAACCAAGGTTTTGATTAACAAGACAACACTTCCATTCATCAAGCGACGAGGTCGCGGAAAGGCGGCAAAAATGTTGTGGACGATTTTTGTAATCCTGCTAGTGATGTGGCTGTTGGGCATGGTTAGTTCATATACGCTGGGCGGGTTTATCCACATCCTGCTGGTCATTGCGCTGGTCGTACTGTTGCTCAGGATTATTTCAGGACGCCGCGTAGCGTTATAAGAAGAAGTACTTCAAAGTAAGGAGAAGCAATCATGAAACGTAGAACAGTTATGTCAGTTGTTGCTGCTTTGTGTTTGGCCGCGCTCTTAAATGTCGGGGTCTTGGCACAAGGAAAAATGAAGGATGAAATCAATCAATCGCAAAAAGCCGCAGAGGTCTTTCGCGAAATCATGAACATCCCGGAGAAAGCGATTCCGCGTGATGTGTTGGACAAGGCTGAATGTGTGGCGGTCTTCCCGCAAGTACTCAAAGCCGGCTTTATTATCGGCGGACGCGGGGGACGCGGTTTGGCAAGCTGCCGGACAACGACAGGCTGGAGCGCACCAGCTTACTTCAATTTGGGCGGCGGCAGCGTCGGTCTGCAGATTGGCGCACAGGCAACCGACTTCGTCTTGCTGTTTATGAACAGGGATGGAATGAAGAGTCTGTTGTCCGACAACTTCACGCTTGGTGGTGACGCGTCGGTCGCCGCTGGGCCAGTAGGCCGACAAGCAGGCGCTGAGACCGACGCCAAAATGAATGCGCAGATTCTCTCGTATTCACGCAGTAAAGGTCTATTTGCTGGCCTTGAACTCAAAGGCGTAGTGATCAAACCTGCCAAGGATGACATGCGCGATGTGTATGGCCGAGAACTTACTGCGAGAGAGGTCTTGGAGGAAAACAAAGTGACGGCACCAGAACCCGTACGCGTCTTCCCGAACACATTGGCACAATTTTCTTCACGCGGGGCTAGCGCGGCTAAGTAGTTCACTGCCTGCTAGCTATTACAAGCAAGCTTGCTGGCTCTCCAGGCTTGCACTGTCTACGATGCTGAGGAGAGGAATAATGACGAAAGCAAAATTGATCAAAAAACAGGAGCTAAACCAAGAACAGCCCCGTCCGGTTCTCTCCAAAGCATACAAGCCATCGGCAAAGCGTCCGGCGGAAATTGTGCGCGAATGGATCGGGCATCGGCAGAAATCGCAGCCTAGCGCCCGGCAGGCTTTCGCCGCCCTCTTTGGCAATCCTGAACCAGGAAAGATGAGGTAAATTGGTTTGGCAAAACAGTGCATCCCAGTTGCCAAACTGACAAAGCGGGCTGACGAGGAAAACTTCGTCAGCCCGCTTTGTTGTTACAGGGAGCTAGTTGGCAAACATTCAATTAGCCGATCAATCTCCTCGCCGGTGTTGTAAATGTGGGGCGAGATGCGGAGCCGCCCTACGCGCGCCGTCGTAACGATACGTTGCGCGGCCAGCCGCTGATACAATTCCTCTGCTGAATGCCGCTCGTGCTGGCAACAGATTACCGCTGATTTCTCTCCTGCGCGCCACGAACTGATGATGCGATAACCGCGCTCCTGCAACCGCTCGCACAAGTAATCACCGAGTTCGAGCAGATAGCTTTCGATCCGCTCAATGCCGATTTGTTGAAACAACTCGATAGCTGCTCCCAAACCCACCACGCCGACCGTATTCAAGGCGCCAGGTTCAAAACGCTTTGCACCCGCTGCGTATGCTTTGTCGTGCAGGCTGAAGTCATACGGCGATTCCATCGAAAGCCAACCCACCAACGTTGGCTTGACGCGTTGAAGCGCACGTTCAGAGACGTAAAGGAGCGCGACACCTTCCGGCCCCAGCAGGAACTTGTGCGCATCGGCGGAGAGTGCATCAATGCCAGCAGCTTCGACATCGAGCTTGAGCGCGCCCAAGCCTTGAATCGCATCCACGACGAATAGAACGTCGTGAGCGCGGCAGTGGCGGCCAATCGTCACGAGGTCATTGCGGAAGCCGCTGCCAAATTCGACAAAGCTAAGCGTGACAACGCGGGTGCGGTCATCAATCAAGCTCAGGATTTCGGCGGTCTCCAGTCGTCCTTCACGTTCGTGCGCCAAGCGAAGTTCGACGCCATATTCGCGGGCAACACGCTGCCAGGGGACGAGGTTGGCTGGAAATTCGCAATCGGCAGTGACGATGTTATCGCCTGCGCGCCAGTCAATCCCGTTGGCGATGATTGCCAGCCCGGCAGAAGTGTTGGGCGCGAAGGCAATTTGCTCAGGCTTGGCGTTGATAAATTCGGCGCAAAGTTCGCGCGTGCGTTTAACGCCAGCAAACCAGTCGAGGTAATGCGCTGCGCCGTATTCGAGTTGGTCGCGCAAATGGCGCTCCATCGCTTCATACACAGGCTGCGAGAGCGAACCAACGGCGGCGTGGTTGAGGTAGATACAATGTTGTGTGACGGGAAAGAGACGGCGGAGTTCTTCATTCATAAAGCAATAGTCACTAAAGCTTGAAACAGGTACGCACCTCGCCTACTTCAAGTTTGCGATGGTTGAAAATGGTTGTGCGCGTGTATTGGGCTAACTGCGCAAGTTGTGTGTCGTTGAGCACACCGAGTTGACGCAGGGTTTCGATGACGACGGGGTCGCGGCCGCGTCTGGTGTCGCCGTCTTCGATCTTGATGGCGATGCCGAGACCGCGCGGGTAAGGCTCGCAAGGCAGTACGCCGAGCAGTTGCACGCCTTCTGCGCCGACTTTGGAGATGAGTTGGCCGTGCGCGGTCTTCATCAAATCCGTATCGAGCCGATTGCGCGTGCCGCCGATCATTTCGGGATGTTCGATAAAAGCGCTAATAACGCGTGTGGCAGCACCGCGCAAAGCTTCGTCCTCAGCAATCTCGCTATGCTGCCAGCCGACGAGTTTGGCATAGCTGCGCGCCATCGCTTCGACTGTAGTAATAAAGACGGGGGCGCTACAACCATCAATCGCCACACCAATATCTTCTGCCCGTATGTTAGCGAACTTGCTGAGCGTTTGTCGGATCATCTGTTGAATCGGGTGGCCGGGGTCAATGTAATTTTCGATTGTGTGACCTAGAAACTTGGCCGACGCCAACATCCCTGCATGTTTGCCTGAACAGTTGTTGTGCAACGTTTGCGGCGCTTGGCCCGTAGCGCGCAATTGTTTGGCAGACGCTTCGTCAAAAGGCATGTGTACACCACACAACAATGCCGCAGCGGTGAGGCCAATTTTGTCGAGGATGGATTGCACAGCCTCCAAGTGGATTGCTTCGCCGCTGTGCGAACCATTGATGACCGCAAGCTCCTGCGTCGTGAACTGGAAGTGCTCTGCCGCACCTGTGGCGAGGAGCGGAAGCGCCTGAAAAGGTTTGGCGGCGGAACGGAAATGTGTTCGGGTTGTGCAATCGCCCAGTTGCGCGATGATCGCGCCAGTCGGCTCGACCACACTAATGAATCCGTGATGGCGCGATTCGACAAATGCGCCGCGCGTAACCTCTACTAGCAGAGCAGAATTCATACCCGCATCATAGTTGAGCTTGGCCTTGCTCAACAAATCGAGCATGCTACACGGCGGGCTGAAACTTACGAATTGATTCAGGCAAAAAAATCGCCGCCTACGCTTGTAGCAGGCGGCGAACAAGGAAAGAGACGAAAGGAGACGAAAAAAAAGAAAAATCTGCGGTGTTATTGCTGCGCTTTCGGTTTGTTCTGTACCGGATAGCGCAAGACCACTAGCTTGACATTACGGCGACCAAACCGGCGCGCTTCTTTATTGGTGGGCACCCAGACATCCACCTTCTCGCCTTTGATCTTGCCACCAGTGTCGTGCACGGTGTAGACGCCGGAGTATTGGCCCGCGTTGACTTGCACGATGGTGCCGAGCGGTAGCACGCGCGGGTCGGCAGCAATCACGCCTGGCTTTGTTTGTGTCCCACTACGAGTCCGCCCTTTAAGCGCATAAGCCGTGGCGCGGAAGGTGCGCGGCGCATGTTTGCTGTGTTGCTCAGGCTCGGCAAAGCTGACGTTGTTGAGCTTGTGTTCGTGGAGCTGAATAGGCACGGCGACTTGCGGGTGCTCCAGTTGAACCTTTGGCTGCGTGACAGGCGCTGACGCAGCAGCTTGTTTCGAAGCTAAAGTCGTCAACTTGAAAAGACCGAACAGACCATTGGGCGTGCAGATCATTTGATTGCCTAGCGCCCTGAAATCGAAAGCGGTCGTTGAATTCTCAATGAGCTTGGTAGATGAATCGGCGCTGGTTGGCGCATTCGAGTTCTGGTCTATCCGTAACGCGGCGCCATCGCCTGAAGTTGCCTGTGCGCAAGCGATAAATTGAAAGACCATTGACAAACAAAGTGCGAGAATAATTTTGGGGATGAAACGGTTAGTACAAATTTCCATGATCCTGCTTTGTCTCCTCAGTTTCCCAGTTGACCCACCTCCAACCTTACGCCTTCCTCACTCGTGTGGATCAGACACGAAAATGCTCGCCGGGCACCAATGAATCAGTCCCTATTTTTGTACGGTCGAGCCAGAGAATTGAATTTTTCTTCCTGCGAGGCCTGCCGCCCCTTCAACAGCTTCAGAACGAAGCTGCCACAGTGAAAGATTTTCACAGCGTTAGTTTGGAGCTTCCTGAAACGAGGCCGGGATTCTAACACGCACATTAGTGATACGCAGCACACGATTTCGAGTAGCGAAATAACCTGTATCTATCGGCAATTTAGCCAAGAAACTTTTTTTCTACCTTGTTAAAAAGCCGTGCAAAAGGCTGTTTTTTTTGATTAAGAGTTGCTCGCTGAACCAAAACGAGACAGGTCCGCGCGATGTCAAAATGAATGGGTTTGAGGCAACAGGATTGTTGCGAATTTGAATTATCACTCAGGCAAATCAGTCAGTGAGGCGTGCAATTCAGACGGGGAAACAGTCGCTGTGCCAACCTTGCCGACCGCTACTCCAGCCGCGTGGTTGGCGATTATTGCAGCCTCGTGCAGTTGCGCCCCGGCGGTCAGTGCCAACGCCAGCGTTGCAATCACTGTATCGCCCGCGCCTGTCACATCGTAAATTTCGCGGGCGACAGTAGGGATATTGGTCAGCGTATCGTGCTCGTCGAGCAAGCTCATCCCGTGTTCACCGCGCGTGATAAGCACATTGCGGCAGGCAAGCGTTTCACGTATCCGCGTAGCCGCTGCGCGCAACGATGTTTCGTCTACAATCTCTATATTAGCCGCCCGCTCGGCTTCGGCCTGGTTAGGCGTAATCACGTCAACACCGCGATAGTGCAGAAAGTTTCTGATCTTGGGATCAAGACAGATCAACTTGGCTTGTGCCTGCGCCGCTTGAATAACCATCTGCAAGACGCGCGGTGTCAACAATCCTTTGTCGTAATCGGAGATGATAACGGCGGCAGCACCGTTCAAGGCTTGGGTGAAAGCGTTCAGCAATTGTTCTTCAATCGCTGCACTGATCGGCGTGCGGTCTTCACGGTCGGCACGTAACATTTGCTGACTATGGGCCACGATACGTGTTTTCAGCGTTGTCGGACGCGCCGGATCAACAACCAAGCCGGAAATATCCGCCAGACTCGCGGCCAACTCCTCGCGCAAGCGCGTTCCAGCAGGGTCGTCTCCGATAAGACCGATAGGAGCGACTTTTGCACCCAGCGCGCGCAAATTGGAAACGACATTGCCCGCACCGCCTAAATGCCAAGACTCACGTTTGACTTCGACGACCGGCACAGGCGCTTCCGGCGAGATACGGCGCACTTCACCCCAAATAAATTGGTCGAGCATCAGATCGCCCAGCACGATGATAGGTTGATTGGCAAAGCCGTTGACAAGTTGTTGCGCGCGAAGTTGATTCATCAATCTCAAATCGAACGTCTCAAATTCCTATCAACCGCTCAACTGCTCCCAGCACCTGCTCCACGCTGATCGAACGAATACACTCCGGTTCGTCGAACGCCTCGCAAGTGTACATTGCGCACGGATTGCACGCGAAGTAGTTCTGTACAACTTCAGCGCGCGCGCGCCAGGGCCGCCAGCGCTGCGAAGACGCAGGGCCGAACAGCACGACGAGCGGTGTTTTGACGGCGGCGGCAATGTGCGCCGGGCCGCTGTCATTGCCGACGAAAAGTTGTGCGTCGGCGATGAGCGCGCCGAGTTCGCCAATACTCAGGCTGCTTAAAGAAGCCAGCGGCTGCCGGGTTTCAGCTTGGACAGCAGCGAGTTGCTGACGCTGCTCTTCGGTCGGCGCGCCGGTCATCACAATTTGATAGCCGCGTTCGATCAACCGCTCAGCCATAACGGCGTACCGCGCGGGAAGCCAACGTTTGGTATAGAACTCGTTGGTCGGCGCAAGCACGGCGTAGGGCCGCGTAGGATCAATACCCGCCGCGTGCAATTGAGTTTGCGCGCGCACGCGCGCTGCCGGATCAACATGTAATTGGGTCGGCTCAGGTTCCGCCAAGGGCAAGCCAAGCCAGTTGAATTGGCCGAATTGATATTCGACCGTGTGCAGATCGTTGCGTCCCAGCAGCTCTTCAGCCGGAGGGATGCGCAGGTTGTACGCGTAGCCGTTCCGAAAGTGCTGTGCGCCGATACGGTGCTGTGCGCCACTCAGGAAGGTCAATTGCGCGCTGGTCGGGCCGCCGTGCAGATTAATCACGGCGTGAAATGTTCGCTGGCGGATGGTTTTGATGATCTGCAAACGCGCGGCCAGTGAACTGCGCTTGTCTTGCGCTGCGCGGGGCAGCGGGATCGCCTCAATCTCAGGATCAGCCGTGTAAAGGTCTGTGTAGATCGCTTCGACCAACGTCGTGATCTGTAAATCTGGGCGCCAATGTTTCAAGCCGCGCAGGTTGGCTGTATCGAGCACTGCTTCGCCGAGGTTGCGCAAACGTACGAAGAGCAGTCGCGCGTTCTCCGGCAACTGTTGAAAAAGGGCGGAAGACATTGCTCAATTCTGCGCGGGCGCACTCGCTGATGGGGATTCCCCTTCAATCGTGGCTTCGTCAATCAGCATGATCGGAATGTCATCACGGATGGGATAGACGCGATGGCAAGCGACACATTTCAAGCCACTACCGTCCGGCTTCAACTCAACGCGCTCCTTGCAGGCGGGGCAACGCACTATCTCCAAAAAATCAGCACTCAGGCTCATAGCTAATCCTCAAAATCGGATAAAGGAAATTATTTCGAAGGAAGCGCATTCTAGGTTTGCGAAAATAGACTTGTCAAAAGCGCGTCGGGTGAACCATGCGGCTGAATTTACAGAACAAAATCTTGAACTTGCCCCAAGCCGCCTTTATGATGCTTGAGTTTGTGACCCACAATTTCCCGCACTGCCGCAACGGTGCCGAAACATTTAACCACTGACGAAGGAGCTATCAACGAGATGTCTACAGAAATCGCCAAACAAATCTGGCACAACGGTCAATTCGTCGCCTGGGACGACGCGAAGATTCACGTAATGTCGCACGTCATCCATTATGGCTCGGCTTTATTCGAGGGAATTCGCTGCTATGCGACGCCACAAGGACCAGCAGTCTTTCGCTTGCGTGAGCATATTCAACGGCTGGAAGACTCATGTAAGGTCTATCGCATGCCCATCGGCTACTCGGTGACTGAATTGATCGAAGCCTGTTTGGAGACAGTGCGCGTCAATGAGTTCAAAGAATGCTACTTGCGCCCAATAGCCTTTCGCGGCTATGGCAGCTTTGGTGTAAACCCTTTCTCGAACCCAGTCGAGGTCTACATCGCCAGTTGGACGTGGGGCAAATACCTCGGCCAGGAAGCGATTGAAGAGGGGGTGGACGTGTGTGTGGCGAGTTGGGCGCGCATGCATCCGAATTCCCTGCCCGCGACGGCTAAGTCAGCAGCTAACTACATGAACTCACAGCTTATCAAGATGGAGGCCGTCACCAACGGCTTCGTCGAAGGTATAGCGCTCGATACAGCGGGCAACGTCAGTGAGGGCAGCGGCGAAAATCTTTTCATCGTGCGCAACGGCATGCTTTACACGCCGCCAATGGGTTCGGCGATTTTGACCGGGATCACGCGCGATTCGGTAATGAAGCTGGCCCACAAGCTCGGTTACGAAGTGGTCGAACGCGTCATTCCGCGCGCCGAACTATACGTGGCTGACGAAGTCTTTTTCACCGGCACGGCTGCCGAGATCACGCCAATTCGTAGCATTGACCGCATCAAAATCGGCACAGGCAAGCGCGGCCCGATGACTGCCGCATTGCAAGGTGAGTTCTTCGCCATCACTTCGGGCGAGAAGGAAGCGCCGGGCGATTGGCTGACATTTGCCAAACAATAAGCATCAGGCAAGGAGCCTTTAGAGAATATGGAACAAGCGGAAATAACGGAATTGACGGAAGAGGTTTTAGGCCCAAGCTATTTTCGTCTGTTCCGTTATTTCCGTTTGTTCTATCTTCTCTTTCCCGACTCATTCGCGCAATCACTAAATCAGGCCACACAAGATTGGGACAGTGGCCGTGCGGTACAGGGGGCGGTAGCCATTAATCACCGCACAAATTGGTGATTTACTCACTCCCTAGTATGTGATTGAAAAACCGGCGGTTGAACCGCGCTTACAACATCGGTATCAGCTCTTGGTAAAACAACATTTGCGTGCCGCCGACAGTACGGCGACAGGCTTGCGCGTGCCCGCCGCTGACGGGTCGCGCAAGGCGGCGGACTTGGCGGCGGGACGCTTTTATGACAATGCGCGTGTCTCTTTAGCGGCGCTCGGCGCGCCCTTAGTAGCGCGCGCGCACACGGACTTGGCAGTCGCCTGCCGGGCCTACGCCTTGTGTGTGCATGATCAGGCGCCCTTGCATTACACGCGGCACCACGCGAAAAAAGATCGCCAGGTGATGTATAGCCGCGCCGATCTCGGCTATGACATGGCCTCGGCGCTCTTGCTCTCCGACGCTGACGGCGCAGCGCTGGCCGTGCCCTATGTGGCCCTGGCGGCGGCCGACGGAGTGCACAGCACGCGGCGTGCGGGGCCACTCAAGCCACGTCCCTGGGTGGATGAAGTCAATCGCACCATGGGTTATCTGGCACAGCAGGAGTGCGCCCGACCACTCGTGCATATCATTGATCGGGAGTGTGACAAGCTGCTGCACTTGCGCCGCTTCGCGCGCTGTGGCCGGCTCATCCTGATCCGCGCCAACGACGTGCGGCGCGTGCAGCACCAAGGGCAGAGTCGTTTGTTGAGCGAGGTCGAAGCCACGCTCAAAGACGACTTTCAGTACGCCCGGCAAATCCAGTACAAAGGCAAAAAAGCCTGGCAATACGTGGCCGCAACCAGCGTCGTGTTGACCCAACCGGCGCGCCGCGTACGCCAGCGTCAGGGCAAAACCGAACAGCGCAACCTGCCTGGCGCACCGCTCACTTTGCGCCTCGTCGTCGCGCAAGTGCGGGACCAAGACGGCCAGGTGCTAGCGACTTGGCGCTTGTGGACCAACTTGCCGCCGGAGGTAGACGCCCCGACCGTCGCCTTGTGGTACTACTGGCGCTGGCGCATCGAGTCCTTTCATAAGCTCTTGAAGCGCGCGGGCCAGCACGTCGAGCCATGGCAACAGGAGACGGTCGAGCGCATCGCGCGGCGCTTACTGATCGCGGCGCAAGCCTGCGTGATCGTCTGGGCTTTGGCACAGTCCGACGACCCGCAAGCCCACGCCTTACGCGCCTTGCTGGTGCGCTTGAGCGGACGGCAAATGGGCCCTGGGGTTGCGGCCACCACCCCAGCCCTGCTGGCTGGGTGTTGGAACTTGCTGGCCATCCAGGACGCGCTGGATGAGTACAGTGTGCTGGAGTTACGCCAGTACGCTAGCTTGCTCAACGCCATGCTCGGCTCGCCTTTAGCAAGCGATGGAGGCACTGAAATACTCAAAGAACTTGTGATGTGATTAATGGCGTCAGCGACCTGTACCGCACCAATATTGCCTGTTCCGATTTAGATGAAATCACCAAGCCAGCAACAACCCTCAAAGATTTCGCCCCAGCAATTGGCACAACAAGTCTTGCAGCGGCTGCGCGCGGCGGGCAACGGGCGCGCGGCCACGCAATCGAGCGTTTATTTCAAAGCGCACGAGCAGGTCGCTTTCTTTGGCGTCACAACACCCGAATTGCGCCGCATCGAGCGCGAGCTTTATCAACAAGTGAAAGGCCAATGGGTGGTGCAGGACGCGCTGGCCTTTTGCGAATTGCTGATCCAAGACCAACGGCAAGAAGCCAAGACTGTCGGGCTGCTTCTGCTGGCGCGTTATCACAAGACTTTCGAAGCTGACTTGCTCGCGCGCTTTGCAGGCTGGCTGCGCAACGATTGTTGCAACAATTGGGCGCTGACCGATGCGCTGGGCACTTTTGTCATCGCGCTTTATCTGCGCCGTTTCCCGGAAGCGTTGCCGCAGGTCAGGAGCTGGACGGAAGCGGAAAATTTATGGCTGCGGCGCGCGGCGGCAGTTTCGTTAGTTCCACTCGCACGCAAAGGTGAACAGCTTGCTGACGTCTACGTGGTAGCCGAGCGCTTGTTCAAATACCCGGAAGACCTCATCCACAAAGCCACCGGCTGGCTGTTGCGCGAGGCTGGTAAGGCCGATCAACCGCGCTTGAAAAAATTCCTGCTCAGTCACGGCGCGCGCATCCCGCGCACGACGCTGCGGTACGCCATTGAACGATTTCCTGAAGCAGAGCGAAAGCAGTTACTGGCGCAGACGCGCCGGGCGATAACGATTTCAGACTTCCAGATTTGAGTTTGAGACTGGACACCAGCCGCAGCCGCAAAAAGCTACGTTGACAAGCTTACTTGAGCAAAACTATAGTGCCGCCGGTCTTACCATCCCGCCGCTGGAGGATTGAATGTCCAAACCGCACGCGAATCAGCTACACACAAAGATGACGCCGATAGACCGCGCTGGCATCACTGAGTTGGTGGTACAACGCATCAAGGAGTTGCTCGAACAAGGTGAGCTTAAAGCCGGAAGCCGCTTGCCGCCGGAACGCGAGTTGGCCGAGATGCTCAATATCAGCCGCCCCAGCTTGCGCACAGCCCTCAAAGCGCTCTCGGTGATGGGCATCATCCGCGCCAAACCGGGCGCGGGCACTTACATCGCCGATTCGTTGCCGGAAGTCTTCACGGAGCCGATGCGGTTTATGACGCTCATCCATAACACGAGTGACGAAGAGTTGTTTGAAGCGCGCTTGATTATCGAGGCTGGATTGGCCGAACTCGCGGCTGAGCGCGCCTCATCCAGCGATCTGCGGGCGCTCTCAGACGAGATCGAAGCGATGCGCGAGACGGTCGGCGACCCGGAACAGTTTCTGGTGCACGACGTGCGTTTTCATCAGGCGATTGCACGCGCTGCTGGCAATAACGTGATGAGTGGGGTGATGGACACGGTCGCGCACCTGCTCTATCACCTGCGCCGACAAACCATCGCGCGCGCCAGCAGTTTTGCCGAAGCGATTGATTGGCATCAGAAGATTTACGAAGCGATCAAGAAACGCGACCCCAAACGCGCCAAAGAGGCCATCACCGGCCACCTGCGGGCGGCGCTGGCAGGTTGGGAAAAAGAGATTAACGTCGAGAACGGGAGCGCGAAGGCCAAGAGCAAATGAGATGAAGCCATTATCGCAGGACACATCGCCAGAAACCGAACAGGTGCTGCTTGAGCTTTACCGCAAAATGCCCGCTTGGCGCAAATTTCGCTGCATTGCCGATTTGAACGAAACTATGCGCAGGATACAACGTGCGGAAATTCGTGAACGTTATCCTCACGCCGATGAACACGAGTTAAAAATGCGCTTGGCTTCGCGCTGGCTCGAACCGGAGTTGATGCGCTAGGTTTTTGGCTGGGACCCTGACAAGGAAGGTTACTAAATGCTTCCCGAATTGTGGATAGTAGTCAATTCGGTCGTGCGGGTCTTAGAAGACTTAGACAGCAACTATTACATCGGAGGCTCTGTCGCCAGCGTATGGTATGGAAGCATGAATTTGACCAGAGAAGTAGCTTTCGTCGCTGATCTGGCTGAGGAAAAAGCTGGTGCATTTGTCGTAGCGTTGCAGGAAGATTTCTATGTAGATGATCTGGCCGCGCGGCGGGCGGTTCGTGCTCAACGCAGTTTCAATCTCATTCACTTCGAGACAACCTGGAAAGTGGATGTGTTCGTGCAGCAAAAAGATGGTTGGGCGAAGCAGAAGATGCAACGCCGCGAGCGAAAGCCGCTGGATGAGGGTGCAGATGCGCCGCAGGTCTACCTTTCTAGCGCTGAAGACATCATCTTGCAAAAAATTCACTGGTTTCAAAAAGGCGGCGGCATCTCTGACCAGCAATGGAACGATCTGCTCAACGTACTCAAAGTACAGGCTGAGCGGCTCGATTACACTTATCTGCGGCATGGGCAGCGGAACTGGAGCTTGGTGAATTGTTGGCGCAAGCATTGGCAGATGCTGGCCTCCGCGTATAAAATGGGCCACGCTTGACAGCAACATAAGCTGAATTGAACGCTATCAGGGCCAGCATTCGCTGGCATTGGTCAAACCACTTTCCGCTTACTTACTTTTTTTGTATTGCTACTGGCAGTTTGGGCGCGGATGCATATAATACCGCGTCAATTGGTATTACCTTTCGATCACTATCCTTCACCTCAATTTCCATCTAGCAGTGAAGGGCAACGCGCAGGCTGGGGTTAATGGCGCCGAAGCCGGGGTAGAAATCCGTAGGCATTGTTGGAGGGGCAGTGCGGTCGGATAGCTTAGCCCGCTGGTTCGGCATTCAACTGAGTCACCAGGAGGAAATAAGTGATGTTTAGCTTAAAACGATTTTTACTTAGTCTGTGCTCCTTCGTGCTTTTGGCCGGGATGGGCGCTGGTGCTAACGCGCAGGAGTTTCGCGGCTCGATCTCGGGCCGCGTGACGGAAGCATCGGGGGCGGCAGTTCCTAGTGCAACGGTGACCGTCACTAACACTGCCACTAATACAGTGACGACCAGCACGACTGGCGAGAGTGGCGAATACAGTGTGCTTTACTTGGCTCCGGGCCAATATTCAATTGCGGCTGAAGCCAAAGGTTTCAAGAAGACTGTTCGTCGCAACATTGAAGTGCGGGTCGGCGATAAACTGGAGCTTGATATGGCACTCGAAGTCGGGGCGGTGACTGAATCAGTGACCGTCACGACAGAGGCGTCGCTGCTTGAGACCAATTCGGCTACAGCGGGGCAGGTGATTGACCGGCGGCGCATCTCGGAACTGCCGCTCTCTGACGGCAATCCGTTCTCCTTGACACGACTCGCGCCTGGCATCGGCTATGTCGGCGACCTAAAGTTCTCGCGGCCGTTCGATAACAACGGCACTTCGGACATCATCTCGAACGGTATCCCGCGCGGCGCTGGTGGGCACGAGTACACGCTCGACGGCATACCCAACACGGACGACAACGGTGCGAATCGTGTCGCCTTTGTGCCGCCCGCCGATGCGGTGCAGGAATTCAAGGTCGAGACCGCCAGCTTCGACGCGCAGCAGGGGCACAGCGTCGGCGCGGCAGTCAACGTTGCGCTACGCAGCGGCACCAACGCGCTGCACGGCACAGTCTACGAATTCGTCCGCAACGACGTGCTCTCGGCCAACGACTACTTCCTCAACCGCACGAATCTGGTAGCCACCCCCTCGCGCGACAAGGATAAGGATGGCAAGGCGGATCGTGACCCGCTCCGCTACAACCGCTATGGCGCAACAATCGGCGGCCCCATCGTGCTGCCTAAGAAAGTTTTTGGCCCGCTTGGCTATGACGGTCGTAACCGGACTTTCTTCTTCTTTGCTTACGAGCGGCTCAAGGATGTCTTTCCTGAACCGGCCCAATTCACTGTGCCAACTGCGGCAGAACGGAACGGTGATCTTTCGGCTTTGCTCGCGATCAACTCGAGCTTCCAGGTTTATAACCCATTCACGGCCCGAGCAGAGGGCGCTCGCATCAGGCGCGATCCTTTCCCAGGAAACATCATCCCGGCGAATATGATTAGCCCAGTTGCCAAGGCTTATCTACAGTACTATCCCTTGCCCAACCAGCCGGGTGATTCACAGGGCCGCAACAATTTCATCAGCGGCCAGCCGCGCACTGACACTTTCCACTCGGAGAGCTACCGCTTCGACCAGACGCTGAGCGACAAGCAGAAGTTATTCTTCCGCTACACGCATAACAACCGGCTCGAAGCGCGCAGTGCCTGGTCGGGCGTGGTTAACGGCCTCCTCTCGACGGGTAACTTCCTGACTCGTAAGAATGATGGCTTTAGCTACGACCACGTCTATACTTTCTCGCCGACGACGATTCTCGACGCACGCGTTGGGTTCTCGCGCTTCGTGGAAAATAACGTCCGTCAGCACGAGGGCCAGTTCGATCCGAAGAGCTTGGGCTTCGCCTCGCAATCGGCGGCGTTCTTTGGTGATGACAGGTATCTGCCGCGCTTTGAAATCGGCGCTTTCTCGGTGATCGGTGATAGCCGCGGCGACATTCGGACGCATAACATCTATGCAGTTCAACCTACGCTCACCAAGATCGTGGGCAGCCATTCCTTCAAGCTCGGCTACGACTTCCGCTCCTACCGCGAGAACAGCAACCCTTCGGCCCATGCCGCAGGCCGGTATGATTTCGCCACCAATTTCACGCGTGGCCCGCTGGATAATTCGACAGCCGCTTCTATCGGCCAGGAGTTCGCGTCGTTCCTGCTCGGACTGCCGACTGGTGGACTCATTGATCGGAACGCTGCCCGGTCGAACCAGACGCTTTATAACGGGATGTTCTTCCACGATGACTGGAAGCTGAGCCACAAGCTGACGCTGAATCTCGGCCTGCGGTACGAGTTGGAAGGGGCGACGACCGAGCGCTACAACCGCAACCTCCGTGGCTTCGACCCGAACGTCAGCAGCCCGATTGAGGCAGCAGCGAAGGCCGCTTATACGGCTAACCCGATCCCGGAACTTCCGGCGAGCAGCTTCACGGTCAAAGGCGGCTTGCTCTTTGCCGACAACAACAATCGTGGTTTTTGGGAAAGCGACAAGAACAACTTCCAACCGCGCATCGGCTTCGCCTATCAACTCAATCAGAAGACCGTCCTGCGCGGCGGGTTCGGCATCTACGCGTCGCCCTTCACCATTGACGGCGTGAATCAAACCGGCTTCTCGCAATCCACGAGCCTCGTGCCGACGCTAAACGCTGGGCTGACCTTTGCGCCTGCCTGCACGACCTGTGGCAATCTTTTGAATCCCTTCCCGACGGGCGTCGTCGCGCCACCGGGCGCAAGTTTGGGTGTCGGAACCTTCCTCGGACGGAGCATCAGTTTTGTTCCCCTTGAGCGAAACAACCTTCAAACGAGGCGTTGGGAACTCAGCGTGCAGCGCGAACTACCGGGGCAATGGCTGGTGGAGGCGGCTTACGTTGGCAATAGCGTCTACAACGTCCCGGTGGGCATAAATATTAACACGACGCCGCGCAAGTATCTTTCGACCAGTCTGGTGCGTGACGATACCACCATCAACTTCCTGTCCGCGAACGTCAGGAATCCGTTTGAGAATCTGATCCCGGGGCAGACCCTCAACGGCTCGACCGTATCGCGCGGGAACCTCCTGCGGCCCTTTCCGGAGTTCGTTGATATTAGCACACAGCGTAATGACGGGAAGGCCATCTATCACGCCGGCCAGTTCCGTGTGGAGCGGCGCTTCGTGCGCGGATTCACACTCCTGACCAGCTACACTTGGTCGAAGGTGATCGAAGAGGTAAGTCTCCTTAATGCGACGGACACAGAATTCGAGCGGCGCATTGGCGATAGCGACATCCCGCACCGCATCGTCGTCAGCGGCATCTGGGAACTGCCCTTCGGCAAAGGCCGCAAGTTTGGCAGCAACTGGAACGGCTTTGCTAACGCAATCGTGGGTGGCTGGCAGGCGCAAGGCGTCTACCAGTGGCAGAGTGGACGCCCGATTGATCTAAACGACCGGAACATCTACTTCAACGGCGATCCGAGCCAACTGCTGCGGACCGACATCAGCGGTAAGACAGTGGATGCTACCTTCGGTGCAACCGGTTTCTATTTCACCGATGCCGCCGTCCAAACCAATGGGGTAGTAGACCCGGCCAAGCAGCGCGCTGACACGCGCATCAGACTGGCGAACAACATCCGCACCTTCCCCTCGCGCCTGCCCGGCTTCCGGCGCCAGCCGCTGGATTTGTGGGACCTCTCGGTGATCAAGAACTTCTCGATTACGGAGAAAATGAAGTTCCAACTGCGCGGTGAGTTCTTGAACGCCTTCAACCACCCGCAGTTTGGTGACCCAACTACTGATCCGACCAACACCAACTTTGGCAAGGTTACGAGTCAGTCCAACTTGCCGAGGAACGTGCAGATCGGGTTGAAATTGATCTTTTAACAATCAGCAGCGGCCAGCGGTCGGTTATTTAGCTGATCGCTGGCCACACAACACTTTTGTGTGACTGTCATTTCGTCTAAGATGATGACCTTAAAACAATGAACAAAGTTTGGCGCGTGCTGTACCGCAGACTGACAGTCTGCGGCAGGCTTGCGGCAAAGGCCCGCTCCCGAAGCTATGCGCCGCTTCACCAAGACTACCGCAGACTAACCAGTCTACGGTACATTTATCGAGGAGCAGTTATGAGCAAAACGACACGTAGAGACTTCATCAAAACAAGCGCTGCGGCAGCGACGGGTGCGACGGTGCTGAGCGCGGCTAGCTATGGACGCGTGCTGGGATCGAACGGCAAAGTCCGCGTCGCCATCATTGGCGCGGGCGACCGCATGATGGGTTCGCTGGTTCCAGCTTTCTTCACGCATGCTGGCGAGCTCAATTTTGAACTTGCCGCCGTGTGCGACATCTGGAAGTATCACCGCGAAACCAATTCCGAGAAAATCAAGACGACGGCCAAGTATGCAGCCAAAGACCCGAATGTGGCGCTGGCGCGCAATACCGATGAACTGTACGCGATGAAGAGCATTGACGCGGTGATCATCGCGACGGCTGACTTTCAACATGCTTACCACGCCATCGAAGCCGTCCGGGCGGGCAAGGACGTTTATTGCGAAAAGCCCTTCGCCAACATCATGTCCGACGCCAACGAGGCCTTGAAGGTAATCGGCGGCTCGAAGCAAGTATTCCAAGTCGGCACGCAACGCCGCTCGACGCCGAGCTATATGAAAGCCAAAGAGTATTTGGATTCGGGCAAGTTCGGCGACATTGTCTTTGCCGATATGACTTGGAACGTCAACCAACCGGGACGCTGGCGCCGTCCGAAAGCGGTGCCGCTCATGAAGCAGGAAGATACCGATTGGAAACGCTTCCTTATCAACCGCGATCCGAAGATTGCCTTCGACGCGCGCAAGCATCTTGAGTTCCGCCTCTTCTGGCCCTTCTCGTCGGGCATTCCCGATCAATGGCTAGTGCACCAGATTGACACCGTCCACTGGTTCACGGGCATTCCACATCCGCGCAGCGTTGTGGCCAATGGTGGCATTTACCTGTGGAAAGACGGGCGGGCGAACTGGGATACGATGACGGCGGTCTTCGATTATCACAATCCGAAAACCGACAAAGCGTTCCAGGTGTTGTATGCCTCGCGTATGACCAACGAAGCGGGCGACGTGAAAGAGATTTACTACTCGAACGGCGGCTCGCTCAACCTGGACACTAACAAAGTCGGCCCGGAAGGCGGCATGAAAGAGCGTTACGCCAAAGAGATGGGCATGCAAGCGAATCTGCTTGAACCGTACTCGCTCGGCGAAGCTGGCGGGATGGAAACGTCGGCGAACACGGGCGTAGACAAACAGACGCTTGCCCACATGCGCAACTGGATGGAGTCCGTGAAGTCGCGCAATCAGAAGACCAACGCCGACATTCACGCGGCTTACAACCATTCAACCGCGTTGTGTATGACGATCAAAGCGATTCAAACCGGCGCACGTGTGACCTTCGACGATGTGAAGAAACAGGTCATCGCCGCCTAATCGCCTCTGACTGATAATTGCAAGCGGAGGGAAGTAGTGCCACGCTTCTTCCCTTCGTTTGCGATTACTTGTTTAGATAGACGAGGCAAAGCGTTATGGGGCAGATCAAAACGACGCTTACAGTTTTCAATCACGCGGACGAGATTCGAGCCAAAGACGGCACAATCAGTCCTGAGCAAATCAGATCGGTTAAACTCGATGATGTGCTGGTAGATACAGGCGCGACTGTTTTGTGCCTGCCCAGCGCGGTCATTCAACAACTCGGACTCAATCCGGTGCGTGAAGTCGCCGTTTCGACTGCCAATGGGTACTCGCGCACTCAAGTTTTTGAAGATGCCAAGATCGCTTTGCTCGGACGTGCCGGGACGTTTGAGTGCGTCGAGTTGCCCGGCGGTGAGCGTCCGCTACTGGGTGTTGTGCCGCTTGAAGCAATGGGGATTGAACTGGATTTGCAAAAGCAAGAGTTGCGTTTGCTGCCGTCCGAAGGTTGGGACACTTACCTGACCATTATGTAACTTCTCTGTAATTCTCATTAACACCATGAAAAACACATTTCTGTTTGCTTGCTTGCTTATGACTTTGGTTACTGGCAATTTGCTTGCCCAGGATGTCAAACTGGTTGACGCCAAAGACAAAAAACAGGTGGATGTTTTAGTTGATGGCAAGCCGTTCACCTCTTACGTCTATTGGGACGATCAGAAAAAGCCGATCCTCTATCCGCTGCGCACGTCCAAAGGCACTACCGTCACGCGTGGCTATCCGCTCGAAAAGGTGGCAGGCGAGCGCACCGATCATCCGCATCACATCTCAGCGTGGTTCAACTACGGCAACATCAACGGCGTTGATTTCTGGAACACGCCGCCCGAAGGCATGACACGTACACCCGGGCAATACGGCACGATCAAACATCGTGGCGTTAAGTCAATGAAGAGCGGCAAGGGCAAAGCTGAACTGGATGTGACGATGGATTGGCTGATGCCCGACGGCTCGAAGATCATGCAGGAAGATGATCAAATTTTCTTCCGCGCGGACAAAGACCTGCGCATCATTGACCGCGTCATTACGCTGACCGCACAAGACAAAAAAGTCGTCTTCAACGACAGCAAAGAAGGCGCGCTCGGCATCCGCGTCACGCGTACGCTCGAAGAGCCTTCGAACAGACCAGAAGTCTTTACCGACGCCAACGGCAATCCGACCAAAGTTCCGGTGTTGGACAATACGGGCGTGGCAGGCGTTTACCTGAGCAGCGAGGGCAAAGTCGGCGAGAAAGAAGCCTGGGGCAAACGCGCTAAATGGATGACGCTCTCCGGCACGGTCAGGGGTGAAGACGTAGCGATAGGCATCTTCGATCATCCGAAGAATCCGACCTATCCCGCCTACTGGCACGCACGCGGCTACGGGCTGTTCGCCATCAATCCGTTCGGCGCGAAAGAGTTCACCAACGGCGCAACGACGCTCAACTACACGTTGCAACCGGGCGAGAAGGCCACCTTCCGTTTTCGCATCCTGGTTCATTCGGGCAAACTGACGAAAGAGCAGACAGAGGCCCTCTATCAGCAGTTCTTGAAGGATGTGACGAATTAGCTAATCGGCAAAAGGCAGCAATCAAACTCGCTGTTTCAGATTGCTGCCTTCGCCTTTTTGTTGAACGCGCACAAGCGCCAATCCCAAGACACACCTCAAGCAGACCTGGGTTAAGCAAGCTGGACTGCACCAAGTTTATGAAGCCAGATTAGCGGCTGAACCCCGGCAATTAAGCCGAGGCTGCGCGTCGCAAGCCAAAAATCTTGCGTAAATGGATCAACCAAAAACCCAGTCGAGTTGTGGCTACTTGTTCACTCGCAGATGACAGCACTGATTCATTGATAGTGCTGCCGCACATTGGACAGCAACGCGCGTAAGCATAAAGCGGATACTGGCAATGTGCACAATGCATGGCACAGCTTTCTCTATCTTTGGACATTTACTACCTTACTTTCCTGGGGGAAAGGTTTCTGCTTCTAGGGGAGTCGCCCGTCTTGTGAGGCTTGAGAAACAAGTAAGCGAATTATAGCCCGATAGCAGCCGATGTCTAGTAGGTCATTTGATTAAAATCTGCGCGGCCTGGATGACGTGATATTGTTGCCAAATAGAATATGCAAGCAGACCTTTCAACCTACCATCGCCCTATCGGCGATCTGCTCAGATTACCTGAAACGGTTGTGGAATGGGCCTCATACCGCTTAACTAATGAGCAAGTCGCGTTTTTCCACGAGCATGGTTATTTAGTCGGTCTCCGCATTTTGACCGATGAGCAAGTCGAGAAATTGCGCGCGGAATTAGATGAATTGACGAACCCGGCACACCCGCAGCATCACTTGTTCTACGAGTTCCACAGCAACGAATCAGCCGACCCAAACCGCGTGCTTTTTCATGCGCTTGGCGCTTGGCGGATCGCGCCGGGCTTTCACGATCTGCTCTGGCATCCGCAATTCACGGTGGCGGCGGCGCAATTGCTCGGTGGCGCAGTGCGTTTCTGGCACGATCAGCTCTTTTGCAAACCGGCGCATCACGGCGGCGTAGTGGCTTGGCATCAAGATTACTCGTATTGGACGCGCACACAGCCGCTGGCGCATCTAACCTGTTGGATCGGGCTTGATGATGCGACGAGTGAGAACGGCTGCCCACAATACATACCGGGCAGCCATCGCTGGCCCGATTTGCCGATCACCGGGCTGGCGAGCGATATGGAAGCGGTACAAACGATCTTGCCCGAAGCGTTCAAAGCGCAATTCAAGCCACTCGCCATCGAACTCAAAAAGGGCGAATGCTCATTCCATCACCCGCGTCTGATGCATGGTTCGTATGCGAACGACACGGACAGACCGCGCCGCGCCACGGTCATCAACGTTTTTCGTGACGGCGTCTGGTCGAATTCGGCTGAGCCGCCGTTAGAAAGTGTTCCAGCAATTCTGCCAGGGCAAAAGATGGATGGGCAGTTTTTTCCGTTGCTGCTCGACCCACAGCGGATTGGCTTACGAATCACCGAGCACCCTTTGAGGCGGAGTTGATCTGTCAGTATCAGTCTTAATTAGTAAAATCCGTGGCCCATCAGACGTGATAGGCCACGGATTGCACGGATCGACGGATTGAAACAGATTTGCCGTCTGAGGCTGCGGCCAGTAGTGAATAAGGAGACTGAACAAGCAAGAACTAGCGAGTTACAGCCAGCGGACGCGGTCCATAATTTTTGAAGAGATAGTCCACGAGCGCGTCTTTTTCATCATCCTTCACGGTCGCACCCCAACGCACCATCTTCTCGACCTCGCGCAGCCAGCCTACACGAGACAGCCGCTGTTGCTCGGTTAAACCTGCTTCGTGACAGTTGAGGCATTGGTTCTCGAAGATTTGCTTGCCACGCTCTTCGGTTGTCGCTGAGGCGACTACGGTGGCAGGACGCGGCGTGAAGCGCGCCGCAAAGTAGTCCGCGAGAATCTCTTTTTCGTCATCTTTCACACTCGCGCCCCAGCGCATCATCTTCTCGACTTCGCGCACCCAACCGGCGCGCGATAATCGCTGCTGCACGATCAAGTCGGCTTCGTGGCAAGTGAGACATTTATTGCGCGCCAGTTCAGCCCCTTTACCATCAGGCAAATCCTGTTGTTTGGCGTGCGAGGCCGCTATATCGCGCAGCCCGCCGAACAGCGCAAATACGAACCCGAACACGACGGCGAGTTTGAATGAATTACGCTTCGACATTGATCCTCACCTTATCAATCACATTCCAGAGGTAGCCTGACGGATTCCATTGCGGCGCGACCGGCTGCACGTTACCTTTGTCATCGGTAGCACGTGCCATTAACAAATATGAGCCAGGCTTAGTGATCCTGAACTCGGACTCGAAGGATTGCCAGGCGTATCTCTCGCGCTCCTTGCCCAGTTTCGCCAGTTGCCACGTCGAGCCGTTGTCCCTTGAGACTTCGACTTTGGTGATGAACGATTCACCTGCCCACGCGAAGCCTGCGATGCGCACCGGCCCGGCTTTCAGCTTCGTGCCATCGAGCGGCGCGTTGATGAATGATTTAACCACGAGGCCGGAGATCGGGAGCATATCTTGCGGCGCGACCGCTTCGCCCGGCGCGACGCGGCGATTGGGATAACGATAAGCAGTTTTGACGAAGAATCCTTCGTGCTCTTTGTCAATCACCTGAATGTGCGTGAGCCATTTGACAGAGTAAGCGCCTTCCCAACCCGAGATGACCGCGCGCAGCGGGAAGCCGTGCAGCGGGGGTAGCGGCTGATCATTCATTTCGTAAGCCAGCACCGTATCCACGTGTAGCGCTTTTTCAATCGGCACGTTGCGGATGAACTCTGGCTGCTTGCCTACGGCTTTGTCGGCGCCGTCAAGCGCCACATATTTGCCGGTAGCCTTGACGCCTGCCCTCTTCAATACGGCGGCCAGGCGCACACCCGTGAAGCGCGCAGTGCCGACTGCGCCACGCTCCCATTGAATGCCCGCAACCGGCGGATCGTAAAAGGCGCGTCCGTTGCCCGCGCATTCGAGCGTGACGGTGACGATGGCCTTCGGAAATCTCTTCAACTCGTCGAGCGTCAGTGTGTAGGGCTTTTCAACCTCGCCATCAATCGTCAGCTTCCAATCGTTGGCATTCACTGTGGCCGCGTAAGCGTGATGGCGGACGTAAAACAAGTCGTTAGGCGTGAGCCAGGTGTTGAGCAAGCTGACTGGCGTCTCCAAATCTTCCGGGCGCACCGAGCGCACAATCAACTTCTCTTTGCCTTTGATCACATTGCCCTGGGCAAAGGCATATTTGGTGGGCAAAAGTTGGCTCAAGCCGATGGCCGCGCTTGCTTGCGTCGCGCCAATCAGGAAATCACGGCGTGGCAAGACGAGCCGTCCTGCTTTCTTTTTCATTGCGGTACCTCGTTGATGATAAATTCGTTCGGTTCGATCATGTGGGAATTCGCTAGTGATTCTATGCAGCGGTTACGCTTCGGTCAAATTGACACTACTGCAACTGGCTTCCTACAATGCCCGCGCTGATAAACACGAGTCACGCAATGATTGAGGAATTGCTACAGAGTTACTTGGTCAAACGCCCGGCGATTTGTGCGCGCCTCGCCGAATTTGCCGAGATTGGGCAGCAGGGCGACGATGCGCAGTTGTTTGAGGAGTTGGCTTATTGCATCTTCACGGCTGGGGCGAGCGCCCGCATGGGTTTGAATTCGATTGCGCGCGTGCGCAAACATTTGCTCAAAGGCCGTCATACGACGCTTGAAAATCTGTTGCTGGGTGCGCATCGCTATCCACGAGCGCGCTCCGGCTACATCATAGTGACGCGCAATTATCTGCGGCGTGAATGTGGATTGCGCTTGCGTGAGAAGCTAGACTCATTCGGCAATGACACAGAAGCGCGGCGCGATTTCTTTGCCAGCAATCCCGGCGTCAAAGGCATCGGCTACAAAGAAGCCAGCCACTATTTGCGCAACATTGGCTATCGCGGGTACGCGATCCTGGACAAACACATTTTGCGCACGTTATATGAGTGCGGTGTGACTCCCTCCCCTGACCCGCCCACCACGAAAAAAAAGTATCTCGCGCTCGAAGAAAGCATGAGAAAATTCGCGGCGGAGATTACAATCAACTTCGACGAACTTGATCTTCTGCTTTGGTCTAACAAAACCGGTGAGATTTTGAAATGAATGAAGGATGCAGGTAAAGGGATGCAGCGTTTGACGTGAACGCGTCTCTTATCCTTCCGCCTTCACCCTTCACAGAGAGGTAGCTTATGAAAACGGCTCTCCGGCGCCCCCTATCGGTTGTCGCATTGGTATTGGCCTTTGTATTGACTGCTGCGCCTGCTTGGGCGGAAACGCGTGACAAAGCGTTGAAACGCGCGGCAGGCGAAGTCCGCAAGGGCAATCTTGAAGTGGCTGAAAAGATCTATCGCGAATTGGTCGAACAGAGCACGCAGGATAAAGAAGCGCGCTTGGGTTTGAGTTTCGTGATGCTCAAATTGGCAAGGCTGCAAGAGGCTTATGATCTGGCCATGCAAGTACTCGCTCTCGAACCGCTCAATGCGCGCGCTCACACACTCGTCGGCACGACGTTGCTGCGTTCGGGCGAGTTCCGCAGCTCAGTTGAGGCACTTTTTACGGCGCTCAAATTGAATGAGCGTGAGGCGCTGGCTTATGCCGGGCTGGCTGAAATTGAATACTTCGAGAACCGCGCGCGCAACGCTTACGATGGCATGCACAAAGCCATCTCGTTCGAACCGAATGAGCCGGATTATTACATCTCGCTGGCGCGCGCCTGTTCGCGCTTGGAGCTTTACACTGAAGCGGCGGATTCCTATCAACGCTACCTCGAAGTCGCGCCGAAAACCGATCAAGAGCGGCGCGAGCGTATTCGCGGCCTGATTGCGTTTTATCGCTACCTGGGCAACACCAAGATTCATCGCATGGGTGGCAAGGAAATGACAGCGGTCAAATTCGATTTGCTGCGCTATCGCCCCTTTGTCAACGTGATGATCAACGGCAAGGGGCCGTTGCGTTTTGTGATAGACACAGGCGCAAGCTTATCGGTGATCTCTGATGAAGCGGCGGTAAAACTAGGCATTAAGCCAGTTGCGCGTGGTGGCAAGGCGCGTGCGGTTGGCGGCAACGGTAGTTTCCCGATTGTTTACGGCGTGCTCGATTCGATGACCGTCGGTGACGTGAGGATCGAAGCCATCCCGGTTTACATCCGCACCGTGCACAACTCCGATGATACTCCGGCGGCCGAGCGCGCGGACGGCTACATCGGTTTATCTATGCTGTCGAACTATCTGGTGACGCTCGATTATCAAAAGCGAGAGTTGACGCTGGATCGCCGCTTCGAGCAAGCAGCGGCCAATCAAACGCCCGCGCCTAATACGACACAACCGGCTGCCCCAAGCGGTGCCAATGTAATCGCCAATGTCGTTGGAATCGAAGTACCGATTCGCAGCACCAGCGGTGGACTGGCCAGCGCAGAGACTTTGCTGCCGCGCCTGGAGCGTCCGCTCAACTTCATCGTTGACACGGGCGCGACCACAACCGTCATCTCCAAAGCCGCCGTGAAGAGCCATCAACTTGAAGACTTGAAGTTGAAAGGCGAAACCTATCGTGTGATTGGCGCCGCCGGGATTGAAGAGGGTGCTGAAGCACTTGGGCTTTCCAACCTGACGGTCAGCGGGCTGCGCAAGAATAATGCGCGCGCCTTGATCCTCGATCTCGCCGCCGTCAACGAAACCTCCGGTTTCGAGCAACACGGCATTCTGGGCGGCGATTATCTCTCGCATTTCCTGGTCAAGATTGATCTGCGGCGCTACTCGATGAAGCTGACGCCGCAGACCAAGGCGATCTCGGTGGCGGACGGGAAACAATGAGAAGAAGTAGACGGTAGACAGTAGACGGTAGTTTGAGTAGTGTGTGTGCGCTCACTGTTCAAACTACCGTCTACTGTTTATCATCTATTGTCTACTGTTTTATGGCTCCCAGTATCTATCTCGAAACGTCGGTGATTGGCGCGTATCTGGACAAGGGCGAATCGTTCCGGCGTGATCTGACGATGCGTTGGTGGGAGCACGAATTGAAAAACTATCGCGCCTTCGTTTCGCCGCTGGTCGAGCGTGAGTTGGAACGCGCGCGCGAGCCGTACCGGCGTAGCTATCTGGCGTTGATTCGCGACCTGCCGCAATTGGAGGTTACCGAAGAGGCGGCGATTCTGGCCGACGGATACATTGCGCGAGGCATCTTCCGGCGCAAATATCTGGGTGACGCGCTCCACGTGGCGCTGGCGTCGTTTCACAAAATTGATTATCTGGTCACTTGGAATTTCGGCTTCCTGGCCAGCGTGCAGCAACAGGCGCGCATCCGGCTCTTCAACACATCCGCCGGTTTTTTCGTGCCGGGCATCGTGACGCCGGAATTTTTGGTAAGCGAGTTGTAAGCAGTATTCACCGTTTTATGTATCAACGACCCCGTTTTCTCGAAGAGTTACACGCGATCCGCGAAGAGATGTCGCGTGAGTGTGACTATGACATTGATCTGTTTGCCGAGATGGTGCGCAGTGGTAAGCAACCTAACCACGGTCCGGCGCGTAACATTCGCGGTGTGCGCCAGTACGCGCCGCCCAATCCGCTGGTGGCCGTCAAACCTGCCGCCAGAAGGAAGGAGAAATAGGTCTAAGCAGTAAGTATGGGAGAACCTTTCGAAGCTATCGGATTCAAAGTTCATGACGCCGCCTCCTATCAGGCCCTAGCCGAAGAGGCGCAGAAGCGCGGCGCGCTCAGCCAGGCGCAGCGTGAGCAAGCCGTCTTGCACGGTTGTTGTTGGAGCTTGGGTGAGGGCTTGGAGGTTTGGACTGTGCTGCACGAATCCCGCGATGGAGTCTTTTACGCCGATTGCCGCCCGGCTTTCCGCGGCCGTCAGATCTTTGCACTCTATCCCTGGGAGATTGTCGAATATGAAGAAGACGGCGAAGCGTTTGCACGCGCCAAGCTGTTGCACAGCACGACGGAATTGATCTTTGAGCTACAGAACATCACTGAAATCAACCCGGCGGATTTTCGTGAGAGCGCCATCACCGCAACGGTAGCGGGCCTAGCCTATCGCGCACGCTTGAATAAACACGCGCAGGCGCCGCTCTTCAAACCCTTGCGTGAACGTTACCCGCGCCGCCGCGTGGCCGAGAACGATTACGTCGTGCGTGGGGCAATCAGTTCTTGGCGCGAAATCAAGAACCCGCGCACAACCAGTGATCTGGTTTGGGTGCAAGTAGAGCTAGGTCAGTTCAATCTTGAGGTATTGATCAATCGCTCAGACTTGGAAGGTGAATTGAAACGCGGCGCGCAGTTTTCCGCCGAAGTCTGGCTGCAAGGCCACATCTTGAGCCGCCGCGAATTACTGGCGCGCTACGAAGGGCCTGATCTCACTGCTGCACAAAGTGAATTTTGGAAGTCGCTGCGGCGCTTTCACTAAATACGCTGGCCTGTTCACAAACCAATCAGTCCTCCGCGAATTAACAGCAGCGACAACACGCCGACAATTAGCCACAAGATCACTCCCAGCAGTAATGGACGCGCGCCGACCTTTCTCAATGTGGCAATGGAAATGCCGCTACCGATCAGAAACAGCGTTGCGCGCAGCCCCGCTTTTGCCAGCAAGGTCAGCCATTCATAAACCGGTGCGCCTACCGTAACATAGGTTTTCAGCAACGCTGCCAAACAGAAAAACAGAATAAACCAGGGCCACTGGATTTTCGCTTGCTGCCGTTTGAAGAAAGCCGTGCCCAAGGTCAGCGGCACAATCCACAACGCCCGCGCCAGTTTCACCGTTGTACCCACTGCCAACGCTTGTGCGCCGTATTTCGTCGCCGCGCCGACGACCGAACTCGTGTCGTGAATTGCCAGCGCCGCCCACAGACCGAATTGAGTTTGCCCCAAGCCCACTGCGTTACCAATCAAGGGAAAGATCAGCAACGCGACCGAGTTCAGAATAAAGACTGTGCCCAGCGAGACTGACATCTCTTCATCTTTCGCCCTAACTACCGGCCCTACCGCAGCAATCGCGCTGCCGCCGCAGATCGCCGTACCCACCGAAATCAGCAAAGCGTTCGTCTCGGCCACACGCATCATTCGCCCCAACGCCAGCCCCAGCAACATCGTCGCAGTGATGCCCACCGCCGTGTAAATAAAGCCCGACCGCCCGGCGCGCAAGACATCGAGCAAGTTCATGCCAAAGCCCAAGCCCACCACACTGATTTGCAGCAACAGCTTGGAATAGGTTTTTGCTTCTTTGGGAAAAGGGTGGGTGAGGAATAAGCCAAAAGCGATGCCCAACGCCAATGACAACGGCGGCGACGCCCACGGTGACAACGTAAAAAGCAGCGCAAGCACGAAAAGGAACTTGGGGAACATGCGCCGCAGTATACGCACGCGCGCCAAAGCTGTCTAACCGACGATTTGGGCGACTGATCGAGATTGCTGAAACCTTTCCCGCTCTTAATCCACTCACCGCTTGACAGTGTTGGTGGCTAAGCGAAATTACCAGACAAACAATATTTTGGGGGAGGCGATATGATCGGCAACTTGATGCAGGATGTGCGCTATGCCGCGCGCACGTTTGCCAAACAACCGGGCTTTCTCGCGGTCGCAGTGTTGACGTTGGCGCTGGGCATCGGCGCTAACAGCGCTATCTTCAGCGTGATTTACGGCGTGCTGCTCAAGCCGCTGGCGCTTAAAGAACCGGAACGCGTCGTCAAACTCTGGGAGTCTATGGCCAATGGCTTTACCGGCACGGTCTCTGTCCCCAATCTGAAAGACTGGCGCGAGCAGAACACCGTCTTCACGCAGCTTGCCGCCTACCAATTCGCCAACGTCAGCTTGCAGGCCAACGACAGCCCGGAGCGCGTGCGCGCCGCCACCGTCGCGCCGGAGTTTTTCGAGGTGATGGGCGTGCCGCCGTTGCTTGGCCGCGCGCTTGCCGCTGGCGAAAATCAAGATGGGCATCAACGTGTCACCGTGTTGAGCCATCAACTCTGGCAACGCAGCTTCGCCAGCGATCCAAATATAATCGGGCGTGAGATCAAGCTCGGCGGCGAAACATTTAATGTCGTTGGCGTAATGCCAGCCAGCTTCCGCTTCCCTGCTCGCACGACCGAGTTGTGGATTCCCATGGTCATCCCGCCGCAACAGTCCGCAAGCCGGGGCAGTCATTTTCTGTTTGTGATCGGCAGGCTGAAAGACGGCGTGAGTTTGGCGCAGGCGCAGGCGGAGATGAAGACTATCGCACACCGCATCGAACAACAGTATCCTGATCAACAGACCGGGCGCAGCGTATGGTTGATTCAGTTGCAAGAAGAGGCGGTACGCAACATCCGGCCTGCGTTGTTTGTGCTGCTCGCGGCAGTCGGTTTCGTACTGCTGATTGCCTGCACTAACGTTGCCAATTTGTTGTTGGCGCGCGCGGCCTCGCGGGGACGCGAGATGGCCATCCGCACGGCACTTGGCGCTGGGCGCGCCCGTGTCATTCGCCAGTTGCTGACTGAAAGCCTGATCCTGTCGGCCTTGGGCGGTTTGCTCGGACTGCTATTCGCCTATGGGGGCCTGACCGGCCTACTGAAATTGGCGACCGGCATCTTGCCGCGCGCGCACGAAGTCACGCTGGACACGCGTATCCTGGCTTTCACGATGCTGCTCTCGCTGCTGACTGGCATCATCTTCGGCTTAGCTCCCGCGCTGCACACCTCAAAGGTTGACCTGCAATCGTCATTGAAAGAAGGTGGCGCGGGGGCAGGCACACAGCAACGCACCTGGCTGCGCAGCCTGCTGGTTGTCTTCGAGGTCGCGGCAGCCTTGATCTTGTTGATCGGCGCGAGCTTGCTCATCAAAAGCTTCGCGCGCTTACAGCAGACCGACACCGGCTTGAAGGTGGAGAACGTGCTGACTATGGGGCTGACCTTGCCTGACGCAAAATATCCTACGTCGCAGACAATCACTGCTTTTCACCGACAACTGCTGGAGCGCGTCTCGGCTTTGCCTGGAGTGAACGCGGCGGGTCTCATCAGCAAACTGCCGCTGCAAGAGTATGGCTATAACGGCGGCGTGAGCATTGAGGGCCAAGCCCCACCGCCACCGGGACGGCAAAACTTCGTCGAGTTTCGCGCAGTCAGCGCCGATTATTTCCGTGCGCTCGGCATACCGCTGATCGCGGGCCGCTTTGTGGATGAGCGCGATCAGGAACAGGCTGCGCCAGTCGCTCTGGTCAACCAAACCTTCGTCAAACAATTGATGAATGACCAGGAGCCGCTCGGCAAATTTGTCAGGATGGACAATACCAATTACCAGATCGTCGGCGTAGTCTCTGACGTAAGGCAATCGGGACTACTGCAACCGGCGCGGGCTGAAATGTACTGGCATTACGCGCAGGTGCCCGCCAAAGACTTGCGCAGCAGCGTCAGCCTGGTGGCGCGCGCGGCGGCTGAACCGACTGTCCTGACCGCTGCCATTCGCCGCGTGGTGCTGGCGATTGATCCGGGCCAGCCCATTCACAACGTCAAGACAATGGAAGAAGTGATTGCCGATTCGGTGGCGGATCGTCGCTTAAATATGCTGTTGTTGGGAGTGTTCGCTTCGGTGGCGCTCATTTTGGCGTTGATCGGCGTTTACAGCGTGATGTCGTATCAGGTGGCGCAGCACACTCGCGAGATCGGCATTCGCATCGCGCTCGGCGCGCAAACACGCGACGTGTTGAAATTGGTGCTGGGACAAGGACTGCTGCTGACCACCGTAGGCATTGTCGTTGGCCTCAGCGGCGCGTTCGGGCTGACGCGGCTGATGGAGAATTTGCTGTACGGCGTGAAAGCCACCGATGGGCTGGTCTTCTCTGTCGTGCCGCTGTTACTGGTCTTGATTGCGTTGCTGGCTTGTTGCATTCCGGCCAGACGCGCGGCAAAAGTAGACCCACTGGTAGCTTTGCGTTATGAGTGAAAGCGTCAGGTAAGCGAAAACCAGTCAGCCCTATTTTCCATGGGCTGACTGGTCAAACTGGATCAAGCTTGCAGGTGCGCTTCCAGGAACCAGAGCGATTTGTCCAAACCGCGCGATACACCGGTGAAGATGTCTGCCGTGTCGGCATCGCCGAGTTTGTCGGCCTCATCAATCGCCGCGCGCGTTGTGGTTGCCAGCGCTGCGTAGCGTTCAGCTAAAGTCTGCACGCTCGTTTGGCTGGCCACCGCCCCTTCCGGGTAATCGCCCAGCCGCGTAGCTTTGGCCGCCATCTGCAAAGTGCCCAATGCCGTGCCGCCTAACGCCGTAGCGCGCTCGGCAATCGTGTCAACGTGGTCAATCAATTCCGTCGCTAGCTTGTCATACAATTCGTGCAGTTGAAAAAACTGCGCACCCTTCACATTCCAATGCGCCTGCTTGGTCTGGCTGTACAAGTCGAAAGTGTCGGCCAGTTGTTGGTTGAGCAGGGCAATCATCTGCGCGCGAGTTTCGCTGTCCAGGTCAATACTGGTTGTATAAGTCTTCGGCATAGTTTCCTCCTTCTGAAGTTAAATAGTTGTTTGTTGTTTGCAATGACGGCAATAGCCTAAAAGCTCGACGCGGTAATCTTCCACCTGAAAACCTTTGGGCGCTCTGACCTGCTCCGCCAGAGCTCGCCGTGCCGCCGGCTCGACATCGGTGACGCAGCCGCAGCCCAGACAGCGCGAATGATAATGATGATCAGTGCGTATGTCGTAGCGCGCCGCCGCATCGCCATAGCTCAGCTTCGAGGCTGCGCCACGGGCAACTAACGCTTCAAGGTTTTTATAGACCGTCGCTAGGCTGATCTTCGGCAGCTTTGCTTTGACTGCCAGGAACACCTCTTCCGCTGTCGGATGATGCTCCACGCTTTGTAAGTATTCGTAGACCGCCATTCGCTGTTGCGTAAGCAAGCCGCCCTGTTCATCAAATTTCGCCTTCAGCGCCGCCGCTAGTGTTTTACTTTTTGCCGTTGGCATAACGTTTACCTCAACGAGGCTGAGTTTAATATCTTGGCCATGACCTGTCAAGAATAATAATTACTAGTGATCTACTCCGAACTATCATCAGCCGATTCAATGGCACAGGCGGTGCTAAGCTTGGTTGTTGAGCAAAAGTGAGAGTACCACCTGGTTCGCCTTGTTAGATCAGACTGCTTTTATTTCTTAGCTCGGCAGGTACAGGTGCGGCAAGCTGTGCGTACTTAAGACAGCCATGGTGTATCCAAATGTTTCACCAAGGCGAGCTGATGTATATCCACCAATCTGCAAAACCTATCTTCGGCTTAGACTTGTGTTAATAGGCGAGTGAGCCGCTTAAACGGAACACTGATTGCTGAAGAGTACTCTTGCAAAGTAGCGGTCGTTCTGGAAGCAATCCCAAAGATGACCGAGAGGAATCAGCGCTTTGTTAGTGGCAACTAGGCATCGAAGTTACATAACTGGAACCCAATGACAGAAGGAGAATTTATCATGAAGAAATTTGTGCTGATCTGCTCGATGATAAGCACGTTGATGCTAGCGGTGTTTAATGCGCAAGCGTTAGCACAAGCTCCGTATCGCGTATCAGACAGGCAAGTGCAGCAGTTGTATACGCAACTTGAGCTGCATACGAATAATTTTCGCAATAGTTTGACTAGAGGACTGAATCGCACTCGATTCAACGGCACGGCCACGGAATCTGAAATCAACGGTTACGTTGATGAATTCAATCGCACGACCAATCAATTACGCGACCGATTCACTAATCGCCGATCCGTGTCGGCGGATGTGGACGAAGTGCTGACGCGTGGTTGGTACATAGACAATTTCATGCGCACAAACCGATTGGGCGCTGAAGCGGAGCGTGATTGGGCTACTGTGCGTGCTGATCTGCAAACCTTGGCGCGTTATTACAATACTACCTGGCGCTGGGATGACCGCGCCTACAATCCGTCCAGCAATCGCTATGACAACACACCTGCTAGCAATCGCTATGACAACACACCTGGCGGCTATGACAACCAGGCTAGAGGCGACTACAGGGTTGGCGGTCGCCTGAATGGAACCTACACATTGGATACAACGCGCAGTGACAATGTACTACGCGCAGCCGAGCGCGCGACTGCCGGAATGGATGCCCAGGAAGCCGAGCGTGTGCGCGCGTCTTTGCAGCGGCGGTTGGAAGCGCCGGAGCGCATTGCGTTGGACCAACGTGGTCGCAATGTGACTATCGCTTCGACCAGCGCCCCACAAGCCACGATTGAGGCGAGTGGGCGTCCGCAAGCTGAAACTCGCCCGAACGGTCGCGTGGTCAACACGACGGCTACGTTGACCGGCAACTCGCTGACGATCAATTCGACAGGTGATCGGGGCAATGACTTCAACGTGACCTTCGAACCGCTTAACGGTGGCCGCCAGTTGCGCGTGACCAAGAGCATCTTCAGCGAGCGCATTCCGCAGGGCATCGAAGTGCGCAGTATTTATAACCGCACGTCCGACGTGGCTCAGTTGAATATTTATGACGGCGCTCGCCCAGGATTTGGCAATTCACGTCCGGGCCGAGACACTTATGGAAGGCCAACGGGCAGTTTCTTTATTCCGAACGGCACAGTGTTGGTTGCCAGACTGAATGAAGACTTGACCACCAGGGGAACCCGCGAAGGTGAGCGGTTCACTTTGACGGTGCAGTCGCCTGGACAATACCGCAACGCGGTGATCGAAGGTGTTGTAGTGAAGTCTGACCGCTCTGGGCGAGTCACAGGCCGTTCCGAACTCACGTTGGATTTCCAGCGTGTGCGGCTGAATGGGCGCGATTATGATTTCGCCGGCATCATCGAAGGCGTACGCACGTCTAATGGCGAAGACATAAAGATCAACAACGAAGGCGTCGTCAAAGAAGACGATAGCCAAACCGAGCGCACGGTAGTACGCTCAGGTATTGGCGCGGCGCTCGGCGCAATCATCGGCGGCATTGCTGGTGGTGGTTCAGGCGCAGCTATTGGCGCCGCAGTTGGCGCAGGTGCAGGCGCTGGCACGGTGCTGGTGCAAGGTCGCGATGACCTTGATCTGGCACGAGGCAGTGAATTCACGATTCGCTCAAGCGCTCCGCGCCAGCTTACCGGTAGATAACGACAGATCATCAGAAGATAATCAGATCGCTGAAGCTCGCGCGCCAACGAAGGAGGCTTCGTTGGCGCGCCGCTTTTGGATACCGAGACAAGCTTGTAGTTAACGTTTTGTAGAATGTTTCAGATATACACACCGCCAGTAGCGTTGTAGGGAGCGCGTACAGCTAACGTCTGAAAAGAACTGCTGCCCTTAACCAGACTCCGAAATCCTATCCATAAAGCCGCATTTTAGACATAGAGCTGCTTGGCATCGCCCTTGCTTTATTAAGAGCCTACGCATTCCGAACTGCATGGATAACTCTACTTAACAGCTTTAACTTTTGAAGAAGGAGATAAGTTATGGAGCTAAGAAAACAATTATTGGCATTGAGTCTGGCGCTGGCATTACCAGCGTTGTTGTCGTTGCCAGCCGCAGCGCAAGAATCAGTAAAGACGGCGGGCGCACCAATCACCGAGGGCGATATGGCCCTGTCTATCAGCTATCCCGAAGGGCCTAGCCTGGGCGTGAAATTCAGAGGCACACGTCGCTTGCCCACCGCTGGCGGCAAAGCCAGTGTTGAACGCAAGCGCGGCATGACTGAAATAGAGATCGAGTTGAACAACATGAAACCGGCGGCGTTCTTTGGCGGGGACTATGCGACTTACTGTCTGTGGGCCGTCACGCCCGAAGGCCATCTGGACAACGTCGGCGAATTTATTTTGCGTGGTAACGACAGCAAATTGCATGTCTCGACACCGCATCAAACCTTTGCGATGTTTGTCACCGCCGAGCCACATTACATGACTCGCGTGCCGAGCCGCTTCGTAGTGCTCGAAACTGTCGAACCCAAGAACAACTTGACCGGGCAGATGCTCAGCACTTCGACGATCAAGTATCGCGGGTTCGAAGGCCTCTACAACAGCAGTCAGGAAACGCTGGTCGGTGAGCCAAAGGTCAAAGGCGAAGTGCGCTCCGACGTGCGGCAGGCGATAGTCTCGGTGAAATTGGCCGAACGTGCGGGCGCACAAGAGTTCGCGGCTGATGAACTCGCCAAGGCGCGCGCCGCACGAGAAAAAACCTTGGAGGCCAGCGAGGCCAACGTTGATCCGAAGCAGTTGATGGTGCTAGGACACGAAACAGTGCGATTGGCAGTAGAGGCGCAGAAGCTAGCCGAGGAACGTTCGTTTCAGGCCGCGCTCGACAACGAGCGGCGGACGCGCGCGCAAGAGATTGGCTCGTTGAAGGTTTCGATTGAGAAGGCGGAATCGGAGGCGGATCGCGCGAAACTACAGGCTCAACAGAGGGCTTTGGAATTGGAGATGGAGCGCAGCGCGCGCCAAGGCGCGCAAGCTAAGGCTGATGAAGCTGCACGCTTGGCGGCTGAAGAGGCTCGGCGTCGCCAAGAAGCTGAAGCGAAGGCAGATGAATTCGCAAAGGCTAAGTTAGCCGCTGATGCTAAGGCTGGCGCAGCGGAGCAGGATGCCGAACGTTCTAAGCGCGAGCGAGACGAAGCCCGCGCCAAATTACAGTCAGCGCTCAGTGTGGTGGTCGAAACCCGCGAGACAGCACGCGGGTTGATCATCAACTTGCCGGACATTCTCTTTGACGTGGACAAGGCAACGTTGAAAGCGCAAGCGCGCGAAATCTTGAGCAAGGTCTGCGGCATTTTGCTAGTGGCTGGCAACTACAACCTGAGCATTGAAGGCCACACCGACAGCACTGGCTCGGACGCGCATAACCAAGGGCTTTCCGAACGCCGTGCGCAATCCGTCCGGGATTACTTGATCAACGGTGGTCTACAATCGGCGGCGCTGACCAGTAAAGGCTTTGGCGAAACGCAGCCGCTGGTCACGAACGACACGGCCGACGGGCGACAACGCAACCGCCGTGTCGAGATCGTGATCGAAAATCAGATGGCTAAGATACCAGAGGAAAAATAACACTTTCTGCAACGATTGCCCGCAGTCATGCACTGCGGGTAATCGCGTTCTTTAGCTCATCTGCTGCTCTTCAGCCCTGCACCGTGCAAGAGGAATTCTTCGTAATAAAATGAAGCCTGTGCGTAATTCAGCAAGGTGCGGATAGGCTCCATAGGAGCCTAATGTTTATAGCACCCGCGTGGCGCTTACCCCCAAGCTCCATCGGAGCGGCATCTGTCGGATGCCGCTCCGATGGAGCTTGGGGGTAAGCCACTCACCAAAGCTATAAAGATGCCGCGCCGCTGTCGCTAAAACCCTTGCAAACACGGGGGCGCGAATTACACACAGACTTCAATAAAATTGCTCATAAAGTTGATTCCCTGTCTGAGTGGCAGGGTCTATTCATTCTCAGATAGGTTAGCCACAGAGGCACAGAGAGAAGGCAGGGATAATCTGGGCAAAAGCGCGGTAACGACCAACCCACTCTGCCAGATCAGGCACAAACTCAGTGCCTCAGTGTCTCTGTGGCAGAATGAATAGACCCTGTCTGAGTGGTTATGACTATGCCAAACATAAAAATGCCGGACAAGCGTATTGCCCATCCGGCATTCAACTTGATAGCGGAGAAGGCTATCCCATAGCTTCAGATCTCTGTTTTGCGATGTGCAACCATCCGTAACAACCCGTTGATCGCCAAGTGCAATAACAAGTAGATCACCAGCGCCGCTATGTAAGAGAATCTGATTTGGAAGCGCCCGGAAGCCGGATCAGGAAACAAGTTCCTGAACGGTGCTAGAAATGGCGAACTCAGCGCGTCAATCAAATTCCTAAAGCCATTCGTTCTGCGCGCGCCCAGCAGATCAAACAGGATCTCCAAACTGATCAGGCCATAGATCACATAGAATAAATAGTCAATGATTTGGGAAAAGCGCGCAGCGGCGCTTGCCCTGTGGACTTCAACCTCGGTGTCACGGACTTCAGCGATAGCCTCTCGCTTGAACTGACTGCCCATCGCTGCTACTTCAGACTGCTCCGCCGTGTTCAATTGATCGGCTTGTTGTCGCACCCGCGCTTGAATCTTATCGCGCGCCGTGCCTTTGACGGCTTCGTACTGTTCAAGGCGACGTTCGTCTTCAATCCGCAAAGTATTGTCCTGAGCCATAGATCAATTCCCTCCAGTTTGTTATCTATATGTTATCTATAAATGAAACGACGGCGGCCTCCACGGAGCAGGCTAATCAAAGCCACAAACAAAGCTGCTCCGATGATTGACCAAATGACCGGAAATGTTTGCCCACCAATCTGCAAGGCAAACAACTCGCGCAACCCCAGCACGCCAGACAGCCAGATGCCAATCAGCGCGCCGATAAATCCGATGGCAATCGTGACCAAAATACCTCCGCGGCTATAGCCGACAATTGCCTGCCCAATCGCGCCGCAAATTCCAGCAATCAGCAATAGAAGCAAAAAAGAAATTACTGTCATAACTCACTTCTCCTTTCCAAAGTTTGCTGCGGAGAAGTAGAGCAAGCGATATGCCCCACCTGTTTCCTTGTTTAATTGAATTGACTAATCACTCTGGTATGGCTGTTGCTCTCTCTTTGCCTGAGGAGGGGAGGATGTATTTCAGCGATACTTACGGGCTTGGACATCAACAGGTGCTGACAGGGTTTTTCAAAAGTGACACTGATGTTCGTCATGCCCGCGAAATATTGACTGACTTTGGTTACCCCAAAGAGTCAGCGGAAATAATTGAAGTAAATACTTGCTCGAGGTTGGTGACAAGGTTGGCGAAATACCTGTTTGCTAGTTTCAAAAACAGGGCTTTGCTGGGAGTTGGTCTTGGAGTTGCCGTGATTTTTGCCGGATTCGCCGCTGTCACCAGCCTCTATTTGAAGCTTGGCTTTTACGAGATTGCAGCGCTGTTCGCTATCTGGTTTGTGCTGGTCTCGCTTGGCATTGTGGCCTGTAGCTTAATTGGAGCTTTAGTAGCCGCGTTAATCGGGCCAGTTATTGCAACAGAATTTCAACCACCGGCCGTGCCGGAAGAGAGAAATGTTTTGATCAGCGTCGCAGTGCGGACGCTATCAGACGCCGAAGATATTGCGCGCGAATGGGAAGAGATCGGCGGCAAAGTTGTCTAGGAATCGGCGCTGTATTGAGCCGCTACAAGGTGTATTTTCAGATTGCACAATGAGCAAAGCAGGTGCGCTTAAAGACAATTGAACGGAGATTTAGAAAAGGAATTATCGAGATTGCTCAAATGCCAAGAATGAGCTTGTGGACGGCAATTTCTTGACCGCGTTGTGAGCAGACGAGCCGCTGATCAGGTCAGTATAGGGGGCGAAAAAATACTGACCCGATCAGCGGTTTAATTTTTATGGCTTCGCGTCCACCCAATTCTCTCCCACACCAATTTCCACTACCAAAGGCACTGCCAATTCCGCCGCTTTCTCCATCGCTGCCTTCACCACCTCGCTCGTCTTTTCGACCTCTTTGCGCGGCACTTCAAAAACCAACTCATCGTGCACCTGCAAAATCATCCGCGCCTGCAACCGCTCGCGCTTCAATGCCTCATTTACGCGCAACATCGCCAACTTCACGATGTCCGAGGCTGAACCCTGCATGGGCATATTCACGGCTTCGCGCTCGGCGCGCGCGCGGAGCTGGCCGTTCTTGTTCGATAAATCTGGCACGCGGCGTATGCGACCATAGATCGAGCGCACGATGTTGTCTGCTTCACGCGCTCGGTCGGGCAGTTCATCCATAAACTGTTTCACGCCCTTGTAAGTCGTGTAGTAATCCTCGATCACTTTTTTCGCTTCGTGGCGTGAGATGCCGACGCGCTGCGCCAGACCAAACGGGCCGATGACGTAAGCAATGCCGAAGTTGGTGATCTTGGCCACGCGACGCTTCTCTTTCAATTCCGCTGGCGTCTTGGCCTTGAAGACCTCGCGCGCCGTGCGTTCGTGTATGTCTTCGCCTTTGCGGAAAGCGTCGAGCATTACGGGGTCTTTGGTGACGTGCGCGAGCAGGCGCAACTCGATCTGCGAATAGTCTGCCGAGAGCAATACACAACCCTCCGCCGGAATAAATGCGCGGCGGATGCGGCGGCCCATTTCGGTGCGGATGGGAATGTTTTGTAGATTGGGATTGATGGAAGACAGCCGCCCGGTGGCCGCGATGGTTTGATTGAGTGTCGTGCGGATGCGCCCGTCGCGCGGATCAATCAGCGACGGGAAGGCGTCAACGTATGTGCCTTTGAGCTTGGCAATCTCGCGGTGTTCAATGATGAGGCGCGGTAGCTCGTATTTCGTGGCCAATTCGTCCAGCACGTCGCGACTGGTTGAAATCTTGCCGGTCGAAGTGCGACGCGAGACTTCAAAGTTCAACTCTTCAAAGACCTCGCCGAGTTGCGCGGGTGAGCCGATATTGAATTCGCGCCCGGCCAGTTTGTAAATCTGCTGCGCGAGCTTGTCGAGTTCTTTGTCCATCTCGACTGACAACTTCGGCAGCACATCAGTGTCCACGCGAAAACCCGCGCGCTCGATTTCGTAGAGCAGCGGCACGAGCGGCAATTCAATCTCGCGGTAGACACGCTCAAGTCCCATTTCGCTGATGCGCTGGTTGAGTTTGTAGACCAATTGGAAGATCAGATCAGCGGCTTGCGCAGTAGCACTTGTCCCGTCCGGTTCGATGTTGCTGTTCAAATACTCGCGCGCCAAATCAGGTAATTCGTATTTCGCGCGTTCGGCATCGAGCAGATAGGCTTGCAACAGCGTGTCGTCGGTCAGGTTTTCAATCGTAATGCCAAGCGGAGTGAGCAAGTACAACGCGCATTTAGCGTCGTGCGTGAACTTTTCGATCAAGCCGTTGTCAAAGGCTTCCTGCAACAGCTTGACAGCTTCCGCCTGGTCATCACATTGCGCGTAATCAAAATAGTCCGCTGTGCCATCCGACAATGAAAACGCCACGCCCGCGAGTTGCGGCTTGCCGTCCACGCCAGGCTGGTCGGCCAGCGCAAAGGCGAAGCGATCGGCGTTGTAAAGCACTTTGACGAACTTGCGCAGTTCTTCAATCGTGCTGAAACGGTTGTAGCGCGTAGCTGTTTGTGACGCGCTCGCAACCTGCGTCGTCCCGCCTTTTTCTGCGCCCGCTGCAAATTCATGCTTGAGTTGCGCGAATTCTAGTTCGCTAAATAACTCGTAAGCCTTCTGCGCATCCGGCTCTTCCAACACGAGCGCGTCCAAATCCAGTTCAATCGGCGAGTCGCAATCAATCCGCGCCAACTCTTTTGAAAAGCGAATCTGCTCGGCGTGGTCGCGCAACGCCTCTTTGTAAGCCTTGCGTTTAACTTCTTCCCAATGAGCAATGGCGTTCTCTATGTCGCCGTACTGTTCAAGCAAGCCGACAGCGCCTTTCTCGCCGATGCCAGGTGCGCCAGGAATGCCGTCCACCGCATCGCCCATCAACCCGATCCAGTCAGTCACTTGATTGGGGCGCACGCCGAGCTTAGCTTTGACGCCAGCTTCGTCGAGAAAGACTTCGCCGAGCTTGTTGTCTACGCGCAGGATCGTGATGTCGGGATCGCGCACGAGTTGGCAAAGGTCTTTGTCATTGGTGACGAGCACGGCTTGCAGCCCTTGCGCAGCGGCTTTGTTCGCCAGCGTGCCCATAATGTCGTCGGCTTCGTAGCGCGGCAGCTTCAACATCGGCACACGCAAGGCCTCGCAGACACGATCCATGTATGGCAATTGCGACACAAGGTCTGACGGCATATCTGGGCGGTGCGCTTTGTAATCGGCGAATTGTTCATGCCGGAAGGTTTTTTCAATCGTGTCAAGCGCAACGCCCAGATAGTCAGGCTTGTAGATCGTCACCAGTCGCCGCAGCATCACCGTGAAGCCGTAGATGGCGTTGGTCGGCTGGCCTTTGGAATTCGACAACCCGCGAATGGCGTAAAACGCGCGGAAGATGTTCGACATTCCGTCAACGAGGAAGAGTCGTTTTTTGTCTGGCATGTTAGGGATTATCAGTGAGGCAGTGAGAGAGGGTCAAGAATGCCAGCGGCTACGCTGATTATTCCAAATCCGTTAACTCCAACTCCAAATCCGCCAGCGCCTTTTCCAGCATCTGCCGCTGCGCGTCTGAACGCGCGTGCTGCAATTGTTCGCGCAATCGGCTGCGCAGTAACCGCAGACTCTCGCACCGCTGCTCACGTGCCAGCATCTCCGGCGAGAGCGGGCGATAGGCTACGCGCTCTTGTGCCGCGCGCTCGGCCTCTTCTAACTGCGCTTCAACAGCTTTGCTTTCCCAACCTCTAGCCATAATTCCTCTTTACTCAATGCGACCTCAATGTAAGAGGCACGCGGCGTGGCCAAGCACTATCTCGCCATCGCACAATAAACTCGGCGTCGGCTGCCAGCCGGTTTGCAGACGCGCCGCCAGCAGTTCCTGCGCGCTCGGTTGTTGCTCCCACACAGCGACCGCTGTGATCGTGCCATTTCAGGTCGAGCCATAAACGAGCCAGAGATTTTCTCGCCACGGCACGATCACTTCGTGGCTGTACTCGTCCAGCGCGACAGTCTCTTTCAACATGACCGGCGGCGCTTGCTTACTGCCCCACGCGACCAACTCCATGAGTGTGCCAAACACAGGCAGACTACTGGTGAACTCGGCGAAAACAGCATCCGGCAACGAAGTGTGATCAGCAATCTCCATACCGTCGTAGTCTAGGCGGGCTTCGTATACAGCGTCAACGCTCACTCTTTGCCCAAGCGCGCCAGGCGCTCGCGCGCCTGTTGCATCTCCGGGCTGCGCGGATAACGGCGCAGCAATTCCCGATACGCAGCGCCGTCGTAAACGATGCGATCCTTCATCTCGTCGTAATCGAAGGTCACGCCCGCACGGTTGTACCGATCCAGTTCGTTAAAGCTGAGCACGAAATCGCGTTTGCTCAAGCCGCCATCCGGCAAGTCGTCGCCCAAGCGCCGGTCGGCATCGCGGCTTAGTTTCTCCGCTGCGTGTTCGGCGGCTTGGCCTAAAGCCAGCAAAGCTTTTGGCGCAATCGCAGACACACGCAATTCATCGGCGCACAGGCGCGCCATACGCGCTTTGACCAGGTCGTCTTTACTCTCGGCGGCGGCGGCCAAAATCTTTTCGCCATCGGCCACGCTGCCCAAGCGCGCAATCGCAGCGGCTAATATCCAGCCGCGTACGTTGCGCGAAACCGCAACGCGCAGGAAAGGCGAGCCGCTTTTGTTTCTGCTCGCGCCGAGAATCCCGACGATGCGCCCGCGGCTCAAGCGTTGTTTCAACGCGGCTTTGACCTCCGGCTGCTCGCGTAAAGCCGAGAGCCGGTCATCAAAGACGATGGCGTGTTGACCTGGGATGAAAAACTTGCGTTTGGTTTGCGCCTGGCTGCTGGTAGTCAAGGCAAGCAACGAACTAACGATGAGCAAAGGCCCAATGAAACGAAATAGCGTACGCGAGGTCATGGCTTCCCTCCTGTAAGGCACGAGTGTTTCCGGCTGAAACACCGAGGTTGATGATTGTCGTTCGCGTGAACGGCTTAGGTAAAAAGTTTAGCTGACGGCGGCCTTCCGCCGCATACGCGCGCTGGTATGGCTCAGCCCCAAACGCGCAAAGTCGCTGCCATACCGCTGCTCCTGCTCGGCAATGGCGGCCAGGTAATCGAAGAGCAACATTCCTTTGCTCGGCGGAGCAGGCACCAGAGCTTCGACAAAAAACCGATAAGGCAGGCTCTTGCGCTCGGCTTCATCGCGCCAGCGCACCAGCACCTGAATCGGTAGAAAGTAGACTTCGTTGTAACTGCTGAACTCGACCAGAAATCCGGCTAGCGCGCCCAAGCGCGCCATGCGTTCCAGAAAGAAGATTTGATGCGCGTGCAGGTTGTCGAAATCGAGCACGTCACGTTTGGTCGTCTTCGCATCGTAAAAGATCGCGCGACCCAATGGTGCAATCACACCACCATAATCCGGCTCGGCCTTTGACTCGGGCACGAAGCGCCGCCAGTCTTCCAGTTTCTTCTCTTTAGCCAGACGATTGAGTTCGGCTGACGAAAGGCGCGGCTGCGCACCGGAAGTCTTAAACTCAATACTCGGCAAAGACAAGCCGCGCCGCGTTTCTTCACGTTCGATCAGATATTTTCCCGGAATCGCCTTGCGTGTAATGCAGGCGCGGCCCAATCGTTCGTATGCTTCATTGACTCGATTGATCGCTTCCTGAAACCCGCTGCCGGTCTCAGCGCCGCGCCGTTTGATTTTCATAAGAGATGTCAGATGTCAGATGTCAGATGTCAGATGTCAGTGAGATTCTTGCTGACATCTAGCATCTGGCATCTGACATCTAGATTTACGCTCCCTGCTCCATCGCCGCCTCATCCGGCTCGAAGTTGGTGTAGACATTCTGCACGTCATCGTGATCGTCGAGCGCGTCGTAAAGTTTCATCATCTGCGCAGCCGCGCCACCTTCGAGGCTGATGCTGTTTTGCGGAATCATCGCCACTTCGGCGGATAATGGCTCGATGCCAGCGGCTTTGATCTTATCGAGCACGTTGTGGAAGTCTTCCGGCGTGGTCAGGATTTGATAGCTGTCGCCTTCAGCTTGAAAATCGTCCGCGCCCGCATCGAGCGCGAGTTCCATCATCTCATCTTCGCCTTTGACATTGCTGTCAATGATGATCTGACCCTTCTTGTTGAACATCCAGCCAACCGAGCCCGATTCACCCATGTTGCCGCCGTGCTTCGAGAAGGCGTGGCGAATTTCCGCTACCGTGCGATTGCGATTGTCAGTTGTCACCTCGACCATCACCGCTACACCGCCGGGGCCGTAGCCCTCGTAGGTAATTTCGTCGTAGGTCACACCTTCCAATTCGCCCGTGCCGCGTTTGATTGCACGGTCAATCGTGTCGGCAGGCATGTTGCCCGCTTTGGCGTCGCTGACGGCTTTGCGCAAGCGGGCATTACCATTGATGTCCCCGCCACCAGAGCGCGCCGCAATGGTGATCTCCTTGATGAGTTTGGTGAAGAGTTTGCCGCGCTTGGCATCAGCCGCGCCTTTTTTGTGTTTGATCGTGTGCCATTTACTATGCCCTGACATTGGTGCTCACCTCTTTTCTGCCTATGAGTATTGCTGGAAAATTTATTGGCTAGTAGAGGGCGAATATAGCACGCCCCTTGCGAAATCGTAAATCCTTCGGCACGATGCGCCTATGCCGCCAGCACAGCCGGAAAAGCTTTACGAGAAGACCATGACGCGCGCACTGAAATTGCTCAGTTACAAGCCGCGCAGCGTGGCCGAAATGCGCGCGCGCTTGAACGAGAAAGACTGGGCCGAGGCGCAAGTGGTTGAGCAAGTGATTGCGCGGCTCAGCGAACTCGGTTATCTGGATGACGAAAAATTTGCAGCGCGCTTCGCCGACGCGCGATTGACGGTGAAGCCACTCGGACGCACGCGCTTGCGGCGCGATCTGCAGCGCCGCAAGGTCTCGCCACAAGTGGTCGAACAGGCGCTCGAACAAGCTTACGAAGAGCATAGCGAAGAGGAATTGATCATCCGCGCCATCGCCAAACGCACGCGGCTCAAAGGCGCGCCCACAACGCGCGAAGAGGCGAAGAAGTTGTTCGATTATTTGATCCGGCGCGGCTTCAGCTACGACTTGGTTATGCGCAAAGTGCGCGAGGCGAGCACGCAAAGTCAGCTCAATGAGGATGAATGATGGGCATCACGCGCAGAAAAGTCTTGTCATCGGCGCGCGCGCTGGCAGGCGCGGCGATGTTGCCACTGCAAGAAAAAGCGGTGCAACAGGCAGCGCCAACTTCGTTAGCCGATGCTGTGAATCTCTTCGACTTCGAGGCGCTCGCCCGCCCGCGTATGTCAGCGATGGCGTGGGAATACATCAGTGGCGGCGCGGGCGATGAAGTGACGCTGCGCTGGAATCGAGAATCTTTCGACCGCTTGCGTTTGCGTCCGCGCATTCTGGTTGACGTTTCTAAACTCGACACGCGAGTCAAACTCTTTGGCGCAGAGCTGCCCTTTCCCATCTTGCTTGCACCCACAGGGTACCAGCGTCTGCTACATCCCGAAGGCGAGCTTGCTACTGTCAAAGGCGCAGGCGCGGCCAATGCAATGATGATTGTCAGCACGATGGCGACTACAAGCGTCGAAGAGATTGCCGCCGCTGCCACACGCCCACTCTGGTTTCAGCTCTACGTGCAACCCGACCGCGCCTTCACGCGTGATTTAGTTCAGCGCGCCGAGGCCGCCGGTTGCAAAGCCTTGGTCGTCACCGTAGACACGCCTGTCGTCGGCTTGCGCAACCGCGAGATGCGGATCAAATTCGCGCTGCCGCCGGGCGTAGAGCGTCCGAACTTGAAAGGCTTGCAGACCTCTTCGACCAGCCACCTGCCGCCGGAAAACGAAATCTACAGCGCCGTGCTCGACCCGAAGTTGACCTGGAAAGAGATCGAATGGCTGCGCTCGTTCGCGCGCACACCCGTGATCCTCAAAGGCGTACTCAATCCTGATGACGCGGCGCGCGCCGTTCAGACGGGTGTTTCCGGCATCATTGTTTCCAATCATGGCTCGCGCAATCTGGATACGTTGCCCGCTACGATTGATGCGCTGCCCGAAGTCGCTGCCAAAGTCGCCGGGCGCATTCCCATCTTAATGGACGGCGGCATCCGGCGCGGCACTGACGTTTTGAAGGCGCTAGCCCTGGGCGCGCAGGCTGTGTTAATTGGGCGGCCTTATCTTTTCGGCTTGAGCGCGGGCGGAGCGGAAGGCGTGACGCGCGTGGTCAACATTCTGCGCCGCGAATTCGAGATGGCTATGGCGTTGACCGGGCGCACTTCCGTCGCTGAGATTGACGCTTCGGTGCTCTGGCCATCACAGGAGAAAAAATGATGAGCAATGAAAAACTCGCGCAGTTCACCGGCCAAAAATATCTGAACCTGGAAAGCTTCCGCAAAAATGGGCAAGCTGTGCGCACGCCGCTCTGGTTTGCCGAAGGCGAGGGCGTGCTTTACTTCTACACAGTGGCCCACTCCTACAAGGTCAAGCGCCTCCGCAACAACTCGCGTGTGCGTATCGCGCCGTGTGACGTGCGCGGCAAACTCAAAGGCGACTGGATTGAAGCGACCGCGCGCTTGCTCGACGCAGCAGAGTCGCGTCGCGCGGACGAGTTGTTGAATCGCAAATACGGCTGGCAAAAGCGCACTCTCAACCTGCTGGCAAAACTCCGTGGCCACCAACGCGCCGCCTTCGCTATTCAGCCAGACTGAGCAACCATATTTCAGCACTGCTTTTTCTCGCTGCGGCCCTAGCCACCGAGCTTGACAAAAAAACTTTCACCAGTAATATCGGATTCCGATTTCGAAATCCGATATTACCTTCCCAAAAAACAATGATAGAGAAAGATCTCTACTCCGGTTTAATTCGTCTGCATATTCTTCATCACGCCTGTCAGGAGCCGATCTTCGGCGCTGGCATTATTGAAGAGCTGGCGCAACACGGCTACCGGCTGAGTCCGGGCACGCTCTATCCACTCCTTCACGGGTTGGAAGAGAAAGAGTATTTGCGGTCTGCCGGGAAAAACAACGGACGGCAGGCGCGGCGCGTTTATCGGGCTACACCGAAAGGGCGCAGAGCACTGGTTGCCGCCAAGTTGAAAGTCCGCGAGCTGTTTTCCGAAATGCTCGAAGAGGAACACCCCGAAGGCAGCCCTCTGCGCGAAACCGCGGGAGCCAGAGAAATGATGAAAGAGTTGCTCACCCAACTGCGTGAAGGTGTGAAGAAAGCGCAGGAACCCGGCGCGCAGGCGCTGCTCGAAACTTCGGCGGAAGTCGTCAAGGGATTGCTCAAGGCTTTCGACGAATACGAGAAGAAGAGCGAGATATGAAGCGGTAGAGGAGTATCAAACTATTCAATGCGGCTGATTAAAGTTTCCTGCCTTCTTCTGTTGTTGATCTGCTTGTCATTGGTTTCGCTCCCTGGGCAAGCGCAAGAAGCAACGCCGGAGACGCTGTCACTCGCGCAAGCAGTCGAACGCGCGTTGAAAAATTATCCGGCCCTGCGCGCGGCACAAGCCCAGACGCAAGCCGCTAATGCCGGGGTCGAGTTGGCGCGCACTTCTTACCTGCCGCGCACTGATCTGCTCTGGCAGGAGAACCGCGCCACGCGCAATAACGTCTTCGGTTTACTCTTGCCACAAGCCACGTTGCCATCCATCTCTGGCCCTGTACTCAACGACACCACGCAGGCGAGTGCTTGGGGCAGCGCAGGCGGTCTGCTCTTTTCGTGGGAGCCATTCGACTTTGGCTTGCGCAAGGCGCAGGTCGAACTCGCTCGCAAACAAGGCCAGCAGGCCGAAGCGGGCGAGAACGTAACCCGACTCGATGTGACATTCGCCGCCGCCGAAGCCTTTCTGGCCGCCATTGCCAATGAACAAGCGGTACGCGCCGCGCAAGCCAACGTTGACCGTCTCGAAACTTTTGGCCAAGCCGTGCTGGCGCTGGTCAACAATCAATTGCGTCCCGGTGTCGAAGCTTCACGCGCCGACGCTGAGTTGGTGGTAGCGAAAAACCAGTTGATCCAACTGCAGCAGAACGCCGAACTCGCGCGCATCGCCTTGAGTGAAACCATCGGACAACCCGGCGCAAGTTTCCGGCTTGATCCCGGCCCGCTGCTCGAATACGCGCCGAACGCGCCCGCGCCGCTGCCGGTCAACAATCTCGCTGCACATCCATTGCTGCTCGCGCAAACCGCCGCGATTGAGGTCGTCAAGGCGCGACAAGAGACGCTCAACAAATCTTTCTTCCCACGCTTCAACTGGCAGACGGCGGTGTACGGGCGCGGCACTGGCGCGCGGCTCGATGGTACGTTCAACAACGCACGCGGCTTTTACCCAGATACTTTCAACTGGGCAACCGGATTCACGACGACCTTTGCGGTCTCTGACTGGTTTGGACTGAAAGCCAGGCGCCGCATCGAAAGCTTCAATCTGCAAGCCGAACAGGCGCGGCTGGAACAAGTCAACAACACGCTCAAAACACAGGAAGCCCGCGCCCGCGCTTTGATCGAAGCGGCGCGCAAGATCGCCGAGAACACGCCCGCGCAGGTCAACGCGGCTAGCCAGACTTTGACGCGCTCGAAAGCGCGTTATGAATACGGCTTGACTACCATCACTGAGGTCGCCGAAGCGCAACGCTTGCTGGCACAGGCTGAGATTGACGATGCGGTGGCGCGTTTGGGCGTGTGGCGCGCGTGGCTGGTCGCGTCAAAGCTACAAGGCGATCTGAAACCGTTTCTCGATCAAGTGACCAGCGTGCAGGCTGAACACAGAAAATAACCATGTGGCTCATCAACACGGCCCTTCGCCGCCCTTTCACAATTTTGGTTTTGGTCATTGGCATTGCGTTGGGCGCAGGACTAGCCGTCACGCGCATGCCGGTGGACATCTTTCCCACGCTCAACTTGCCGGTGATCTACGTCGCGCAGCCCTATGGCGGAATGGACCCAGCACAGATGGAAAGTTTTTTGGTCTCGTACTATGAGTACCATTTCCTTTACGTCGCAGGCATTGAGCACGTCGAATCGAAATCCATTCAAAACGTCGGGCTGCTCAAGCTCTTCTTTCATCCCGGCACGGAGATGAGCCAGGCGCTGGCACAGGTGATCGCCTACGTCGAACGCTCGAAAGCCTTCATGCCACCGGGCACGGTCAATCCGTTTGTGATGCGCTTCGACGCGGGCAGCGTCCCCGTAGGCCAGTTGGTTTTTGCCAGCGAGACACGCAACCTGGGCGAGATTTCCGATCTGGCGCTCTTCCGCATTCGCCCAATGTTTTCAACTTTGCCGGGTGTTTCTGCGCCGCCACCGTTTGGCGGCAATCAGCGCACGGTGATTGTGCGTGCCGATCCCGCCGCATTGCGCGCTTATTCGATGTCGCCGGAAGAAGTCGTGAAGGCTATTGCGGCGGGCAATACGATCCTGCCGTCGGGTACCGTGCGCACGGGCGATCTGGCACGCATTGCGTCAGTGAACGGCGTAGTGCGCGATATTCAGGAGTTGGCTGATCTGCCAATTCGGGCTGGCGCAGGCCCAACAGTTTATGTGCGCGACATTGGCCGTGTCGAAAACGGCAGTGACATTCTGACCGGCTACGGCTACGTCAATGGCAAACGCGCCGTCTACATCCCGGTGACGAAGCGCGCGGAGGCTTCGACGCTCGACGTTATCAATCGCGTGAAGGCCGAATTGCTGCGCTTTCAAACCCTGGTGCCGGAAGACATCAAGATTTCCTTCGAGCTGGATCAATCGGTCATCGTCAAGAATTCGCTGCGCACGCTCATCTTCGAAGCCGCGCTGGGCGCGTTGCTGACTGGGTTGATGGTGCTGCTCTTTTTGCGCGACTGGCGCAGCGCGGTTGTAGTCGTGCTGACGATTCCGTTCGCGCTGCTCGCGGCAGTAGTCGGTTTGTGGCTGACCGGGCAGACGATCAACATTATGACGCTCGGCGGACTTGCGCTGACCATCGGCATTCTGGTTGACGAAGCGACGGTCACGATTGAAAACACGCACACGCATCTGGCGCGCGGTGAGCCGTCACGCCAAGCTGCGTACATGGCGGCGCGCGAGACGGTGCTGCCACGCTTCCTGGCGATGCTGGCGGTGCTGGCGGTCTTCGTGCCATCGCTCTTTATGACTGGCGTGGCGAAGTCGCTCTTCGTGCCGCTCTCGCTGGCGGTCGGGTTCGCGATGCTCGCTTCGTACCTGCTTTCGAGCACGCTCGTGCCGGTGCTGGCGGCTTGGTTGCTGCGCCCACACCAGGCGGAGGATGAGCAGTCGCTCTTTCGCCGCGCGCAACGGCGCTACGGTGCTTTCACTGAACGGATGTTGCGCGTGCGTTGGCTGGCCTTTGCTGGTTATCTGTTCGTTGCGTTTGTCGTGATTGCGCTCGTTGGCACGCGGCTTGGCACCGACATCTTCCCAGACGTGGACACCGGGATGTTCCAGCTTCGTTTGCGCGCACCCACCGGCACTCGCGTGGAGCGCACGGAAGTCATCTTGCAGAAAGCGCTTGACGCTATCAAAACAGAAGTGAGCGCCAATAACGTTGACATCTCAATCGGCTTCGTCGGCATTCAGCCGCCCAGCTACCCGGTCAACGTGATCCACCTCTGGACGAGCGGCCCGCACGAAGCTGTGCTGACCGTAGCATTGCGCAAAGGCTCCGGCCAACACGTCAAGGAGTTAAAAGAGCGTTTGCGCAAAAAACTGCCTGAAGTGATTCCCAATGTGGCAATGTCGTTCGAGGCAGGCGATGTCATCACGAAGATCATGAACTTCGGCGCGCCGACGCCGATTGAAGTGGCGCTGAGCGGTCCGAATCTGGCGAACAATCGCGCCTTTGCCGACAAAGTCATGGCGGAGATGAAGAAGGTCGGCAGCTTGCGCGACCTGCAATTCGATCAGCCGCTCGATTACCCAACCGTGAACATCAACGTGGATCGCAAGCGCGCCGGGCAATTGGGCGTGACGGTCGAACAGGTCGGGCGTTCGTTGGTGGCCGCCACTTCTTCGAGCCGCTTCACCCAACCGGTCTATTGGCGCGACCCAGCGAGCGGTACGGCTTACCAGGTACAAGTCGAAATCCCGCAAGCGCGCATGAATTCTATCGAAGATATTCAAAGCATTCCCGTCACTAACGGCGCGAACGGCACGCGCGCGCTGGCGGGCGATGTGGCCGAGATCAGTTACGGCACGATGGTTGGCGAATACGACCGCTACAACCAGCAACGCATGGTCACGATCACGGCCAACCTGGCAGGCAAAGATTTGGCGGGCGCGGCAGCAGAGGTCAGCGAGGCGATCAAACGCGCAGGCGAAGTGCCACGCGGCGTGACGGTCGCGCTGCGCGGGCAGGTGCCGCCAATGGAGCAGACCTTGTCGGGTTTGCGGCTGGGATTGCTGCTAGCGATTGTGGTGATCTTTCTGCTGCTAACGGCCAATTTCCAATCACTGCGCTTGGCGCTGGTTATTATTGCAATGATTCCGGCGGTGGTGGCGGGCGTGGCGCTGGCGTTGTGGCTGACCGGCACGACGCTCAACGTCCAGTCGTTTATGGGCGCGATTATGGCGATTGGCGTGTCGGTGGCAAATGCGATTCTGCTGGTGACATTTGCTGAACAGCGGCGGCGCGAAGGTCTGGATGCGGCGACAGCGGCGACCGAAGGAGCGCGGAGCCGTTTGCGCCCGATCTTGATGACTTCGTTTGCGATGGTGGCGGGGATGCTGCCGATGGCGCTGGCGTTGGGCGAAGGCGGCGATCAGACTGCGCCGTTGGGGCGCGCGGTGATTGGCGGGCTGGTGGCTTCGACGGTGGCGGTGTTGTTGATTTTGCCAGCCTTGTTTGCGCTGGCGCAGCGGAAGGCGAGCGCGCGGTCGGGGTCATTGCATCCTGAAGATATAACTGTGGAAGAAATAATTAGCCACGCCTGAAAGCAGATTGATTTGAATGGAGACGAAACGACGAATGCGAAAAACTTTGTTGAGCGTAAATCTGGCATTGCTGATTTTGGCGAGTGCTTGTAATCGAGAGAGCAGCGCACAAAAGCCGTCCGCGCAACGGGCAGCTACGCCTGCACAGCCACCGACCGTGCCGGTCACGACCGTGCAATCGCTCGAACTCAACCGCCAGGTACGACTGCCCGGCGAATTGCAGGCTTATCAAGACGTAGCGCTCTACGCCAAAGTGCCTGGCTTTGTCGAAACGATCAATGTGGATCGTGGCTCGGTCGTGCGGCAGGGACAAGTGCTGGCAACTTTGCGCGCGCCGGAACTCGACACGCAAAGCAGCGAGGCCGAAGCCCGTGCGCGCGCCGCGCAATCACAACGTGCCGAAGCCGCCGCCCGCATCAGTGGCATCCGGGCGCAGCGGCTGGAAGCGGAAGCCAAGCTCGCGGCAGAGGAGACGACTTACCGGCGTTTGAAAGCGGCGTCAGCCACGCCCGGCGCAGTCGCGGGTAATGACGTAGACATTGCGCAACGCAATGTCGAAGCGGCGCAGGCGCGCGTCCAGCTTTATCTGGAAAATGAAAAGGCCGGGCAGTCGCAGGTGCGGGCGTTGGAAGAGAGCGCGCAGGCATTGCAGGACGCGGCGAAGTCAGTCAAGAACATCGAGGCATATCTAAAAATCATCGCGCCCTTTGCGGGTATCATTACTGAACGCAACGCGCATCAGGGCAGCTTGGTTGGGCCAGCGGGCGGCGCGAGTGCCTTGCCGATACTGCGTCTGCAACAAGTGGCGCGCTTGCGGTTGATCGTGGCTGTGCCTGAGACGGAAGTCGCGGGCGTGGCGCCGGGCCGACAACTCACTTTCACCGTCCCGGCCTTTCCCGGTCAGACGTTTGGCGGCATGGTCTTGCGTGTGAGTCAATCGCTCGATCCAAAGACGCGTACGATGCCGGTGGAGTTGGAAGTCAACAATTCAAAGGGCCGCTTGGCGCCCGGTATGTTTCCCGAAGTTACTTGGCCGACGCGCCGCCCGCGTCCGTCGCTCTTTGTGCCGCCTTCGGCCATTGCCACGACGACGGAACGTTCGTTCGTTATTCGCATCCGCGACGGCGTGACGGAATGGGTGGATGTCAAACGCGGCGCTTCGATGAATCAGCAAGGCACTGACTTGGTCGAAGTCTTCGGCGAATTGGCGCCGGGCGAGCAAGTGGCGTTACGCGGCACAGATGAATTGCGCGCGGGTACGAAGGTCAATGCGAAGCCCGCCAAGTGAAGTGGGAATCCAATAATTCGACCAATCACCACTTTTTACTCGGCCAATCAGCAAATAGATTGCTCACCACCTGAAGTCTTTTGTAGACTGCTTGCCGTCGCAGATCTCTTCGCCTTGGTCTTAAGAAGAGCTCTCCTCAAGTTACTCAAATCATCTGTGCTCTCCCTTGAAGGATTGCACTTCCTCAATGTTTCTGAAATGTTTTGATCGTCCTCGCACAGGAGTGATTCAAATGTGCTTTTACTTGCGGTTTGCCGATCTCCATGTCGGATGTTTACACCTGGGACTTCATTGGGTGCGGCAATGTGTATTCGGGATTGCAGCCCTGCTGTTTGCGACGACCTTTGCCTACAGTCAGACAAACACTGCTGAAATCATGGGGACGGTGAAAGACTCGCTAGGTGGAGCATTGCCTGGCGTCATACTGGTAGCAGAACACAAAGCCAGCGGGTTTAAGCTTGAACGAGTGACTGATGGCGCGGGGAAGTTCCTGTTCACAGCGCTGCCAGTCGGTGAGTACACTCTCTCTGCTCAGCTTACAGGCTTCAAAAGACACAATCAGCAGGGCCTCGTGCTGCAAATCGGCCAAGTCATTAAACTAGAGCTTGTTCTCCAATCTGGCGACATCACTGCTGAGGTACATATTGCTGGCGGTGATCCACCATTGCGCACAAGCTCCGCCGAAGTCAGCGATGTCATCGAGCAGCAGCGTATTGTCGGCCTGCCTTTGAATGGCCGGCAGTTTCTGCAACTAGCCCTGCTGAGTGAAGGCGTGATCAAACCGCCGGGCGGGACGCGTGGCGCGGCTTTGCAGCAGGCGGGAGAGTTGGTGAACGTGGCCGGTCAACGGAGCGGGCATAACATTTACCAACTCGACGGCGTCAAGGTGACAGACGAATACTTCAACAATCTGGTCATCAGCCCTTCGGTGGATGCGATTCAGGAATTCAAAATCCAGAAATCCATGTACGCCGCCGAATTCGGCGGCAAAGCATCAGCGATTATCAACGTCGCCACCAAATCCGGCACCAATCACTTTCATGGAAGTATCTTTGAATTTCTCAGGAACGATGTCTTCGATGCCAAGAACTTTTTTGACGATCCGAAAAAACCCATTCCACCGTTTCGCCAAAATCAATTTGGCGGCACGTTCGGCGGCCCGCTCACTATCCCGCGAATTTACGACGGAAGGAATCGCAGCTTCTTCTTCGCCAACTACGAAGGACAGCGGATTCGCAAGTCCATCACCAAAACGTTTTCGGTTCCCACCGCAGCCGTGCGGGCGGGTGACTTCACTGGCTTAGGCACGGTTTACGATCCATTGACGACCGGCGCGAACGGACAACGCACTGTTTTTGCGGACAATCGCATTCCAACCAACCGGCTCGACCCAGTAGCCGTGGCTTTTCTCGCCAAGCTACCGCTGCCGAACCAGTCGGGGAATGTGCAGAATTTGATCTCGGCGCTCAAGGAAAGCACCGACATGAACCAGTTCAATCTACGACTCGATCACAATCTATCGAGCAAGGACAACCTCTTCGGTCGCCTGAGCATATTTCGTGTCAGCGCCTTTCAGCCGTTCGGAACGAGCCAGCTCAACGAAAGCCTGGTGCCGGGCTTCGGGCGCGAGTTGACGACTAAAGCGACCAATCTCGCTTTGAGCCACACTCATTCATTTACCAACAACCTGCTCAACGAATTTCGCTTCGGCTGGCTCGGCACTTCCGGCGGGCAAGCCAGCGAGCATCAAGGCTTGGATTTCGCGACTCAAACCGGCTTGTTGGGCGTGACCAGTGACCCGCGTGATGTCGGCTATCCGCAAATCTCGTTCGGCGGACTGTACAGCAACATCGGCGACCCAACGACTTTCATCACTCGTGACAATCAGAGCTTCGAGTTCTTCGACAATTTTCTGATCAATCGCGGCGCGCACAAAATCAAATTCGGCGGCTACTTCTTTTACTTGCAGTTCAACCCAGCCAACCCGGATACGGCGCGCGGAAACTTTGCTTTCACGAACCGCTGGACATCCTCACAGGCAGGACTGACAAATGGAAACGCCTTCGCCGATTTCCTGCTCGGTTATCCTTCGACAGCGCAAGTCGGCATCGGACGCGGCACTGAACGAGGCCGCACGAATTGGCTGCATACCTACATCCAGGACGATTGGCAGGCCACTCAACACCTGACTATCAACATCGGTCTGCGCTACGAATTGAATCAGCATATGAAAGACGCTGACAATCGGTTGGCAGCTATAGATCTAACCGTACCGGGCGGACGTTTCGTCATTGCGAGCGATGAGAAGGGCCAGATCAATCCAGCGGCCAGTGCGCTATTACCGTTGATTCCCATTCCTTACGTTACTTCGGCAGCAGCGGGCTGGTCGCGCGGCTTGTTGCAACCCGACAATAACCGCTACGCGCCGCGCTTTGGCTTGGCTTGGAAACTGCCCGGCAAGCGTGACACAGTCGTCAGAAGCGGCTTCGGGATTTATCTCAATCAATGGGCCTACAGCGTGCAGCAAGCCTTCGCACGCAACCTGCCCTTCTTCCTGGTCAAGAGCGTCAACACCGCTGCTGATGCGCTCAGGCCGACTTTGGCAACCAGGAATATGCTTACCACCAATTCCAGCGGCAATATTGGCGGTAACAACATGGATTTTGACTACCGGATCGAATACAACGAAGCCTGGAGTTTGAGCATTCAGCACGCGCTGAGTTCCGCGATGGTAATCGAAGCCTCCTATCTGGGATCGAGAACGGTCGGTGCAGACAGTTCGACCGTGCGCAACGTTCCCTTGCCCGGCCCCGGCCCGATCAATGCGCGGCGGCCTGTGGCGGCGTTGAGCAACTTCAACAGCATTCGTTGGGATGGCTGGTCTACCTATCACGCACTGACGTTGAAAATAGAGCGGCGTCTGGCAAAGGGGTTGGCACTCAATGCGAATTACACATGGTCGAAGTCCATTGATGACGCCTCCGATCCGGGTGGCACGACTTTCGAGGCGAACCTGCCGCAGGATGTCAACAACCAACCAGCGGAAAAGGCGCTCTCCAGTTTTGATCATCGTCACCGGTTTGTTTCCAGCTTCGTCTACGAATTTCCTTGGGGACAGGGACTCAATGGCTGGCAAAAGAATCTGCTGGCAGGCTGGCAGGCCAGCGGAGTCGTCACACTGCAATCCGGTGCGCCTTTCACGGCCAACCTCGGTGTGGATCAAGCCAACATCGGAGCAGGCCCGGCGCAGCGGCCGAACCTCTTGCGCGATCCCAATTTGAGCAGTGGTCGCAGCCCTGAAAGATGGTTCGACACCTCTGCCTTCGCCTTACCAGCAGCATTCACATTCGGCAATGCAGGCCGGAATATTATTTACGCGCCGGGATATAACAGCGTGGACTTCTCGCTACAGAAAGACACGCGCCTGGCTGAGAACTTGCGCCTAAAGTTTAGGGTGGAAGCGTTCAACCTGTTCAACCATCCCAATTTCGATGTGCCGAACAGAATCGCCTTCACTCCCAATTTTGGCCGCATCTTTAGCGCTGACGCTTCCCGGCAAATTCAATTTGGCCTCAAGCTAGAGTTTTAGATCGGATTGCAAGCGTGATGGTGGGACACAACCAAATTGTCCCTCCATCACGCCTCAACCTATCGCAAAATGGAAGCGCCCAAAAATTAATCTTGCGTTTGTCCAACTCCAGCAGAAACTAGCAGAAACATGGCTTGACTTGGCCTGTCGTTGTGCGTTTGAATGTGCGCCGACGTGGCGAGCCTCAGACCCCTGCGCTACCGCGTCCGGGCGAAGAACATTCCGCAGAGAATGCCCCACCAAATTTCCTAACTCGTTGCTCCGTGTTGACCAGTATCACCTGGTGTCGTTTGGTAGGAGTTATCAACCAATGATTCGTTTTCCTCACGTGCGTCAGTTTGTGTCTTTGCCTCACCTTCGTTACACATTCAAACGCCGTCTCGCTTTTATCACCGTTCTGTTGCTGTTCGGCTTTGGCGCTGCTGTGTGGCAATCGAGCAGCGCCGCCGTGTTGAACAGCGAGCAGGCTGGCATGTTGCTGCGGGTGCGCCGGGCATTCGGCCTGGCTACGCCGTTGCAAGGTGGGATTGGCTCGCGCACGATTATTTCGACGATTGCCGGGGGCGGTTTTTCCAACAATACGCTGCCGCGTGAAGCCCCGATGATGCAGCCGACGGCGACGGCGCTCGACCCGCTGGGACGCGGGTTTTATGTGGTGGATGAAGTGGGCGGCTCGAGCCTGTTGCGTTTCGTCAACACCTCGGCCAATTCGGTGACGTTGGCCGGAGTGACGATTCCGGCTGGGCAGATCGGTTTGGTGGCAGGCGGCGGGCCAGCGCCGGAGTTCGGCTCGGCGCGTGAATCCGATCTTTCGCTGGTGACGGGCATCGTCGTAGATCCGTCGGGCAACGTGGTCTATCTCAGCACGCCACTGGTCAATTCGATTCGCGCAATCAACGTAGGCACACAAAACTTCACTATCTTCGGTCGCACGATTGCGCCGGGCACGATTGGGTTGCTCTTTCAGACTTCGCGGCCTGAAGTGCGCGCGTTGACGATGAATCCGCAGACGCGCGATTTCTTCTACGTCAGCACGCTGGCGGGCAATCTGACGACCAGAGTGATCTGGCGGCTCGATGCCACCAGCGGCCAGGAAAGCGTCTACGCGGGCGGGGGCGATCCGTCGCGCGGCAATGGCGATGGTGGGGCGGCAACGGATGCGAAGATAGTTAGCCCACTCGGCCTGGCAGTTGACCCAAGTGGCAACTTGCTGATCGCCGAGGGCGGCGATGTGCGCAATAATCCAGGCGCGGTAAGAAAAGTGGATGCCGGTGGCACGATCACTTCCGTTGCCACGCAGCTTGAATTCCCGACGGGCTTGACAGTCACATCGAGTGGCACGATCTACGTCGCCTTGGGCAACAAACAGCAATTTGTCCGCGTGAGTTCTGGTGGCCAAGTGACCGCTGTGGTTGGCGACAACAGCGCAGTGGTCTGCAATCAAGTCAGCAATCCGACTTGTGGTGACGGCGGCTTGGCGCTCTCAGCCAATCTGAACTTGCCGAGCAGCACAGATCAACGCAATCTGCCTTTTGCTGCTGACGCCAACGGCATATTCATTCCCGACTCATCGTTCCGCCACGTGCGTTATGCCAACTTGAGCAACGGCTCAATCACCATCCTGGGCCTCACAATCGGCGCGCGCCAGATCAATTCCATCGTGGGCAATGGGCAGGAGCCACCTTACGACAATATTCCCGCAACCAGCTCGGAATTGCAGGGGCCGACCGGCGTCGCGGCAGATGCGCAAGGCAATCTCTACATCGCTGATACCAATCCCGATCCGATCAGCCATCTGCGCTTCGTTAATCGCGGCGCTACGCCCGTCACGCTGTTTGCAAACACGGCGTGGGCGAAAACCGTGCAGCCCGGCCAGATCGTCACGCTCAACGACGGGGTCACAATCTCGCGCACCGACGACCGCATCAGCACAGCCTCGTTCGAATCCCCGCAAGCCCTGTTCACCGTCGCCAACGGCGTTTACATCGTGGATTCGCAATACGGCGCGTTGATCAAACCGCCCCAAGTCATCAGTGGGCGGCGCAGCGGCCACATACGCTTTCTCAATACGTCGAATGCCGACGTGACACTATTCGGCGGCAGTCAGAGCAGCAAAGTCATTGTGCCCCCAGGACAGGTCAAAGATTTGGTCGGTGTCAACGAAGTCGCGCCCAACTCCGGCTACGGCCTCAACGGCAACATCGGCGATGGCGGCGCAGCCAATGCCGCCGTGATCTTTCCGACGGACGTGTGGGTGGACGCGCAAAGCAATATCTACATCGCCGACCAGGGCAGCAATCGCATCCGCGTCGTCAACGGCTCGAACGGTGTCATCAACAGTATTCAAGGTTCCGTCGGTTCCGATGGTGGAGGTTCGCCGCTCACGACCAACGGCGCGACTGGCGTGGCGTTGGATAATCAGGGGCGCTTGCTGATCGCCGACACAAAGGCCAACCGCGTGTTGCGCCAGAGCGCGCCCAACAGCAACAACTTCGTCACCATCGCCGATCAAACCAAAGGCATCAATCGCCCGCGCGACGTGATCTCGGACGCGACAGGCAATGTGTTCGTCACCAATTCCGGCTCGCAGCAAATCATGCGCATCGTCGCGCCCACCAACGCGCTCGGCACGACGAGCATCGTGGCAGGCACAGGTATACGCGGCTTTGGCGGCGATGGCGGCCCCGGCAATCGCGCGAAGATGGATTTGCCCAACCCGACCGGCAATTTCGATATTCAATACACAGTCAGCCTCGCCACGCTGCCTGACGGCAATTTTGTTTTCACCGACACAAACAACAATCGCGTGCGCATGCTCGTGCAGGTTCCCAATCAAACGCCGCAACTCGCCGCCATCAATAACGAGACGATCAACGAAGGCCAGACGCGCGCGCTCACTTTCTCTGCGACGGATGGCAATAACGATCCGCTGACCTTTACCGTCAACAACAAACCGAATTTCGCTACTCTCACTGATAACGGCAATGGCACAGCCTCGCTGCAACTCGCGCCTGGATTCGCCGATGCAGGCGCTTATCAAGTTTCAGTTTCTGTCAGCGACGGCGATGCGACCGACACGAAGAACTTCACCATCACGGTCGTTGACGTGAACCGCCCGCCCACTGTCACCGTGCAGCCCATCGCCTCGCCACTCGAAGCGACTTCTACGGCGGGTCGCCAAGTCACGCTGACGGCGACAGGCAGTGACCCTGACAACGATCAGATCACTTACAAATGGTTCGACGGCGCGGCGCAGATTGCGACTACGGCCACGGCTACGGTCACACTCGGCTTTGGCCAGCACGCCATCTTCGTGACGGTGACCGATGCGAAAGACGCGCGCGCCAACTCGTCCACGGTGAACATACTGGTGCAAGACACCACGCCGCCCGTCTTTGCCAACATCCCGGCAGACATCACGACTGCGCCGACTTCTGCGAGCGGCGCAAACGTCAACTTCGCATTGCCCACGGCTACTGACGCCGTAGATGGCCCCGTTACTGTCACGGCTAGTCCGGTTTCCGGCTCACTCTTCCCGCTCGGCACGACGACGGTCAATTTCACCGCCAGAGATTCGCGCAACAACATCGGGCGCGCTTCATTCAAAATCACTGTCACGACCAACGGTGGTGGCGGCGGTGGTGGCGGTGGTGGCGGCACCGGGACTGACTTCACCATCACAACCATCGCGGGCAATGGCAATTATGGTTATAGCGGCGACGGCAGCGCGGCGACTGAAGCTACATTCAAAGAGATCAAAACAGTCAGCCGCGACAAAGACGGCAATCTGTTGATCGCCGATGGGCAGGGCCGCGTGGTGCGCCGCGTCAATTTACAAAGTGCGCCACAAGGCCAAATCCGCACAGTCGCGGGCAACGGCTCGAACGGCAACACGGGCGACGGCGGCTTGGGGATTCACGCTAGCTTTGGCGCGGTGAGCAGCGCAGTCAGCGATGCGCAGGGCAATCTTTACATGGCCGATGCCAACTTCCACCGCGTGCGCAAGATCACTACCGATGGCCGCATCGCACATTTCGCTGGTTCGTCACAAGGCATCAGCGGATCGCAAGGCGATTTCGGCACGGCCGCGTCGGCGCGCTTGACTCGCCCGGCGGCACTGGCAATGGACGCGCAGGGTAATGTCTACATCGCCGACAGCGGCAATCATCGCATCCGTCGCGTAGACGTGAACAGCAACATCATCACGACCTATGCGGGCAACGGCGGCGCAGGCTTCAACGGCGACGGTGGCCCAGCGACCAGCGCCAGCTTGAACAACCCGACCGGCCTGGCCTTTGACGCGCAGGGTAATCTCTTCATCGTTGATCGCAACAACCAGCGCATCCGCCGCGTTGACGCCGCAACCAAAGTCATCAGCACCATTGCGGGTAGCGGCACGCAAGGCTCTGCAGGCGACGACGGCGCGGCAACCAGTGCGCAGCTCAACAATCCAACCGATGTCGTGGTTGATGCGCAGGGCAATGTTTTGATCACGGACTACGGCAATCACCGCATCCGCCGTGTCAGCAATCAAACCATCAAGACGATTGCGGGCACAGGCCTGCAAGGCTTCAGTGGTGACAGCGGCCCGGCTTTGCAAGCGCGCCTCAACACACCTGCCGGCATTGCAGTTGATGCGCAAGGCAATGTTTACTTCGGCGACGCGGGCAACTTGCGTGTGCGTCGCTTGAGTGGCGGAAGTGGCGGAAGCGGCGGAGGCACGACCAATCGCGCCCCAGTTATTACGTCTACGATCACCAATCAATCGCTGACGCGCGGCCAAACGGTCGAATTGCCGCTCAGCGCCAATGATGAAGATGGCGACAGCGTAGCTTTCACGTTGTCGGGTGCGCCCTCGTTTGCTTCGATCACCAATGCCAACCCAGCGCAACGTACGGCGACTTTGCATCTGGCTCCGACCGAGGCCGGCACGTTCAACAATATTCAAGTGCAGGCCACCGACGGCAAAGGCGGCACGGCGATGAGCGCCGCTTTCAACGTCACAGTCAACGAACCATCAGCCAACAACCGTCCGCCCACCGCCAGCGCCAACACGCTGCCTGCCACAGTCGAAGCGACTTCGAGGAACGGCGCACAGGTCACTTTGAATAGCAGCGGCAATGATCTTGACGGCGATCCGCTCACTTTCACTTGGTCTGACGGCAACGCAGCGATTGCCACAGGCGCGAACACAACAGCTACGCTGGCGCTAGGTACGCACAGCATCAAGCTGACAGTGGCCGACAATCGCGGCGGCCAAACCACGACCACGTCGCAGACCGTCGTTGTGCAAGACACCACATCACCCGTGTTCGGCAATGTGCCGAGCGACATCAACGCACAGGCTACTTCTGGCAGTGGAGCAAACGTGACCTTCAATCTGCCGACCGCGACTGACGCGGTAGATGGCAACGTGGCAGTCACTGCCGAGCCACCCTCCGGTTCGCTCTTCCCCGTCGGCACGACAACCGTCAACTTTACGGCGCGCGACACACGCAACAACACAGGGCGCGCCTCGTTCCGCGTCACTGTCACAGCCGGGGGCACGGGTGGCGGCGGCACGACCAGCTTTGCCATCTCGACCTACGCGGGCAACGGCAGCTACGGCTTCAGCGGCGACGGTGGCCCGGCGGTTGACGCAACGCTGCGCTCGATCACCGCACTCAATCACGACAAGGACGGCAATCTGTTGATCGTGGATGGCCAGAGCCGCAACGTGCGGCGCGTGAACGCGCAAGGCGTCATCAGCACCGTCGCGGGCAATGGCGCAAACGCCAACAGTGGCGACAACGGCACAGCAATCTATGCTTCGTTCGGCGCGCCGGGCGGCGTGGCGGCTGATGCGCAAGGCAACCTCTACGTTTCGGATTCCAGCTTCCACCGTGTGCGCAAGATCGCGCCAGATGGGCGCATCGCGCATTTCGCCGGCTCGCTCACAGGCGTAGGCGGTGCGGTCGGCGACAATGGCACAGCGACTTCGGCGCGGTTGAGCCGCCCCGGCGCACTGGCCGTTGATGCGCAGGGCAATCTCTTCATCCTCGATGCGGGCAATCACCGCGTGCGGCGCGTGGACGTGGCGACCAATATCATCACTAACTATGCAGGCATCGGCGCAGGCTTCAGCGGTGACGGCGGCCCGGCCACCATCGCCAGCTTGAACAACCCGACCGGCATAGCCATTGATGCGCAAGGCAACCTCTTCATCGCTGATCGTGGCAATCAGCGCATTCGCCGCGTGGACGCCGTTACTAAAATCATCACCACTGTAGCGGGCAGCGGCGTGCAAGGCTTCAGTGGCGAGGAGGGATCAGCCACCGACGCCCAACTCAATAATCCCAGCGATGTGAGTGTAGATGGCAACGGCAACCTCTTTATTGCAGATCAAAGTAACCAGCGCCTGCGCCGTGTGGATGGCTCAAGCCGCGTTATCAAAACTCTCGCGGGCAGCAGTATCGCCAGCTTCGAGGGTGACGGCGGGCCAGCCGCGCAAGCCAGGCTTAACCTACCGTCAAGTGTGGATGTGGCCGCCAATGGCAGCGTCTTCGTTGGCGATGCTGGCAATCTGCGCGTGCGCAAACTCACGCCCGCCGGGCCGGCCCCACAACCGAACCGCCTGCCGGTCATCTCGTCCGCGCTCGGCAATCAAGAGTTGACCAAAGGCCAAACTCTCGATCTGCCCTTGAGTGCCAGCGACGAAGATGGTGACAGCGTTAGCTTCACGCTGACGGGCGCGCCTGCATTTGCCTCCATCATCAACGCCAATCCAGCGCAACGCACGGCCACCTTGCGGCTGGCGCCAACTGAAACCGGCACGTTTAACAACGTCCAGGTACAGGCCACCGACAGCAAAGGCGGCAAGGCTACGAGCGCCGCGTTCTCAATCAAGGTCAATGACGTTTCGTCTTGTATAGCTAATGTGCCCGCTGACCGCTGGAAGGGCGAATACTTCGCCAACCGCTTGCTGCAAAGCACGCCGGCGATGGTGCGCGACGACGGCGCGGGCAATCTCAATTTCAATTTCGGCGCGGACAGTCCCAGCGCGGCCTGCAATGTTCCGGTGGACAACTTCTCGATTCGTTGGACGCGCACGGCCAACTTTGACACGGCTGGGCTATATCGCTTCTCGGTGACGGGCGATGACGGTGTGCGTCTCTACGTTGATGACACGCTGCGGCTCGATCAGTGGAAAGACCAATCAGAAGCGAATTTCACAGTTGATGTGCAATTGAACGCTGGGCCACACACGTTGCGCTTCGAGCAATACGACTCTGGCATCTTGGCTGTCGCGCGGCTTTCGTGGACGTTGGCCGGCGCTTCGTCCAATCGTGCTCCGGCAATCGAGTTCATCCAGAATCAGACGGTCACACGTGGCCAGGTAATCGAAGTCGAAGTCCGCGCTACCGATGCCGATGGTGATGTGGTGACTTTCACGCTGGAAAACGCGCCTGCGTTTGTCACACTCACACAAGCCAATCCGCAACAACGCACGGCGACGCTACGCATCGCGCCGTCAGCGGGTGACGCCGTCACCATCTACACGCTCAAGGTCAATGCCGACGACGGGCGCGGCGGCAAGAGCGCCAGCAACAGTGTTACTGTGACCATCGCGGATAATTCCAACAACCGTCCGCCCATCGCAGTGGCCAATCGCCTGCCTGACACGGCGTTGGCAGGAGAGAACGGTCTGGCGACTGTGCAGTTGGACGGCTCGGCTTCGACCGACCCGGATGGCGATCAACTCACTTTTGCCTGGCTGGATCGCGGGACGGTAATCGCTACTAGCGCCACCGTTACGGTTAAGCTGCCAGTAGGTGAACACCTAATTGCGCTCCGCGTCAGTGATGGCCGGGGCGGCAGCAACACGACCAGCTTGCAGAAGTTGGTTGTGTCACAAGAAGCCCCGCCGCGCTTGAGCATCAACAGCCTTTCACCTTCGTCGGGCAAACGCGGTACGACCGTCGCTGCCGTCATCAGCGGCAGCGGCTTCACGCGGGACACACAAGTGCAATTCAGCGGCGCGGGGATTACGGTATTTGTGACTTATCTAAATGAGAACCAGCTCAATCTGCGTCTGCTGATTTCCAACAACGCCCTTTCGACGGTGCGCAGTGTCATCGTCACCAATCCAGGCGCGGAAACAGTGACCAAAGCCAATGCGTTTGCCGTAACACCGTGAGGAGCGAGGATCGAAGATCGCGCTCAACCTTCGTTCTTCGATCCTCCGCGCAACAGTTTTGAACTTTCGGCCTTTCGTCTATAAACTCTTCGCGCGTTGAGCAAAGAATCCATCACAATCATTCTACTAATTGCCGGGACAGGCGTGCTCGCCTGGGCTTTGCATTGGCTGATTGGCGTTGTGCAACGGCGCGCCAGGAGCGGAGCGGTCTCTGCCGAGGCGCAAACGAGTGAGCAGCCTTCACTCAAGCACCTGCTGATTGAGTGGTGCGGCAATGCATTGCGCACGCTGACTTGGGCGCTTTACGTCTTCTTCGTACTTTACCTGCCACCGATGCGTCCGCGCATTGAAAGCTTAACGGGGCCATTGTGGCGCTTGCGAGTCGGCGATTGGCTGCTCAACATCGCCATTGATGTGGTCGTAATGATTTTCCTGATGCGCTTCGCCGCCGCGCTGATTCGCACTGGCTTCGAGCTGTTCGAGAAGCGCGCCCTTAGCCGAGGTGAAACCAGCGCCAAGCGCCGCTCGCAAACGCTCTCGTCCATCTTTAGCGGTGTCGCGCAAAGCGTGATCTTCTTCATTGGCCTGCTGACGCTGTTGCAACATCTCAATATCAACATTACGCCCATCCTGGCCAGCGCCGGTGTCGTCGGCTTGGCCATTGGCTTCGGCGCACAAAGCCTCATCAAAGACTTCTTCGCCGGGTTTATGATTTTGCTTGAAGACCAATACAACGTCGGCGACACAATCAAGATTGGCGAGACCTCCGGCACCGTCGAGCGGCTGACCCTGCGTATGACGCTCATTCGCGCGCAAGACGGTTCGCTCACCACCATTCCCAACGGCACGATCACTACCGTCTCCAATTTCTCGAAAGACTGGTCGCGTGCCGTGCTCGACGTTGAGATTGATTATGCCGAAGACGCTGACCGCGCGATGAAAACGATGCTGGCTGCCGCGCAACAATTGCGTGAAGAACGCCCACAAGATGTGCTCGAAGAGCCTACCTTGCTCGGCGTCGAGCGCCTTACTAATTCAAGCATCGGGTTGCGGCTGACCGTCAAAACCGCCGCCAACAAACACCCCGAAGTCGCGCGCGAATTGCGCCGCCGCGTGAAATTGGCTTTCGATCAAGCAGGCATCAAAGCACCCTCGCGTGAGCAATTGGTTCTGGCTGGAGAGTCGCAGAAAACGGGAGAGCGGGAGAGCGGGAGAGCGGGAGACAAAGGGCAAAAGGTCTGAGGCCACGCTCACGTTTTATTGCTTGAGGTAGTCGCGCACCAGCTTCAAATCTTCCCAAGCCTCGCGCTTCTTTTCCGCCACGCGCAATAGGTAAGCCGGATTGAAAGTCGGCACCAGCGCCATTTCGTAATCATTCAGCCGCAGCGTGTAGAGTTGCCCGCGCAGTTCAGAGATAGTCTTTTTCGAGCGCAACAACGTCTGCGCCGCCAGCGCGCCGAACGCAATAATGACGCGCGGCTTCACGGCCAGAATTTGGCGCAGTAGGAACGGGCGACAATCTTCGATCTCTTCCGTCGAAAAGTTGCGCTCACCCGGCGGAATGACCTTGATGACATTGCAGACATAACATTCCGCCCGCGCCAGATTGATCGCCGCAAGCATCTTGTTCAACAACACACCGGCTTGCCCCTGAAATGGCAAGCCCGTCGCCGCATCATCCACCCCCGGCCCTTCGCCGATGACCATCACTGCTGCGCCTGCGTTCCCCTCTCCAAAAACCAGCGGCCAGTTGTTCTTGCAAACGCCACAAACCCGGCTCGCCCGCACATCGTCCAGGATTTTTTCCAGCGAATCACTGGGCGGGACTTCGACCGTTTCGGCATGCAGCAGCACGTTCAAATCGTCGAATAAAACTCCGCTCATAACATCAGCTTTTTGTTTCGGCATAGGCTCCTCACAAAAAAAGTAAAGAACGTCTCGCCGTAGTTTTCCTGCAACCGGGCACACAAAGCCCTAACTTGACAGCCCTTTGGTCAGCGGCTAATATCCGGCTTCGTTTTTCGGGCCAGTAGCTCAGCTGGGAGAGCGCCGCGTTCGCAATGCGGAGGTCAGGGGTTCGATCCCCCTCTGGTCCATTCGGAAAAAATGAAACGGCAGGTCAAGCGGGCCTGCCGTTCGTTTTTGGAGACACCGTGTTCGCTCACATCTTCGAGCCAGCGCCCAGTTTCCCATTCGCCGCCTGCTTCAGATCTTCTACTTTGCCGTACCAAACCACCTCACCAGACAAAGCCTTCATAAACTCGACCAAGTCTTTCTTCTCCTGGTCCGTCAAATTAAGAGGTTTGACCTTTGGCGAGAGCCACTTGTTGTTCTGACAGCCCTTGTCGTAGAACTCTACAACTTCCTCTAGCGTCTTCAACGAGCCATCGCTCATATACGGAGCGGTGTTCGCGATTTCACGCAGCGTCGGTGTTTTGAACGCGCCTTGATGGCCATCCAGCTTGGTAATCGCATAGCGCCCCGGATCAGGCTTCTTCGCTATCGCGCCAACGCCTAAGTTGTGATAGCTCTCATCGGTGAAATTGATGCCGAGGTGACAGCTTGCGCAATTGGCCTTGCCCAGAAAAAGCTGATAGCCGCGTTGGGCCGACACGCTCATCGCATTCTTATCGCCGCCCTGCGTGAAACGGTCATACGGGCTGTTGCCCGACATCACTGTGCGCTCAAAACTGGCGATGGCACGGCTGATCGTCACATCATTGATTGCGCCGCCATCATCAGGAAACGCGCGCTTGAACGCAACCACATAACCAGCGTCTTTCTCCAACCGGCCAATGACGCTGTTGATGTCGGGGTGGGCCATCTCGACCGGATTCATCATCGGCCCCAAGGCCTGCGCTTCCAACGAAGCCACACGCCCATCCCAGAATTGCGCGCGGCTAAATGCGCGATTGATGATCGTCGGCGCTTGCCGCCCTCCCTGCTTGCCATCCACGCCGACAGAAAACCGGTTCGGATCGGCAAAGCCCTTATCTGGCACATGACATGATGCGCACGAAAGCGTGTTATCAAGCGAAAGCGCTTTCTCGAAATAGAGCCGTTTGCCCAGCTTGATCTTCTCCTCGGTCAACGGATTGTCTTTCGGCACTGAAAATGACGCCGATTGTAAATCCAGACCGAGCGGCGCAGTCAGCTTGTAGCCTGTGTCAGCTTTCTCTGTCGCAGGCTTCTTGTTGTATTGGCAAGCACCTAAGGCTGCCAAGAACAATAACGAGATTGCGACTTTGACCTTCGTCCCAACAAACATTTTGTTTCACCAAATTCTAAAAAAGTATGAGACCAACCATTCGATCATGTTCGGAAACGGCCTGTGCAGCCGCCTGTCAATTTCTAATCCCTACGACACGTGATGTCAAACGCACCTCCTTGCTGACGCGCCATTAAAGGCGAGCGCGGCGGTTGACAGACCCGCCCTCGTATTGTATTTTCACGCTTCCAATTTGGATGGAGTTTTCATGCTCCTCAGTAGCTCAATGGCAGAGCATCCGGCTGTTAACCGGAGGGTTGTAGGTTCGAGTCCTACCTGAGGAGCCAATCTTTTCAGTAGCTTACGAAGGCCGCGAAGGCGGCCTTTTCATTTTACTTCCACACTTACTTCCACATTCAAGCCTACTGCTATTCAATACTAACCTGCCTTACCAGGCAGACTCCAAGAATTGCTTTTTAAGGTTGCCGGACAAACTCACGGAGAATCTCTTCCGTGGCGCGTAGCATATCACCAGTGACTTCGGGATGGCGTGGGCCTGTATAAAGCACAACGCGCCCGTCGCGGTGGGTGTAATAGACATTGATTGTTCCTTGGGTCGAACGGAACGGGCCGTTTTTGCCAATGCGCTGCACGGGAACGCCACGACGTTGTAGGTCAAGCATGACCAAATCTATTTGATGATCTCCTTGGTGCCAGCCGCATCGGAACGCCACGACGTTGTAGGTCAAGCATGACCAAATCTGCACTCGTAGCTACGCGCGTGCGTTGAGCAGTTTCCGGGTCATAATCGCGACTCGCGATTTTCAGTTCACCAGACGGGCTTTCGACTACACGCAAGATTACATGGCCCCGTTCATCTACAGCTATGCGCCCATAACTATACCAGCCCAAGCAACCGTGGAGCACCGCCCCAGCCAAGGACAAGGCCAGCATCTCCCGGCGGTGTTTGCCCCAAAGAATAAAACTCAACAGAGTCGCGCCTTGCGCGGTAATCAATGAGGCTAGCAAGAGCGCCAAAGTTTCGATAGCCCAGGGAGCCGCCATCGGCAACTGTTCTGCCAGATAACTATGTAACAACTGGTATGGCCAGTACCAACTTGTCAGCCAAACGGCTCGATAAAGAAGAAATAGCACCAGCAATACCAGCACGCCCAAAATTGCCCGATTTCTAAACGAACGCAGGTTTGTCCAAGCACGCGCTGTATGAGCCAGTTTGGTGGAATAATCATGTATGGATGAAGAAACATTCTCCCAAGCTGCAGGTCGCCAATCTGTTTGCGATTTCCTTGTGTACATCTGTTGCATCTCCAAAGCGGTTAAGCCATCAAAGTGACGAATCGCCACAATCATAAATAGAACTGCGTGAGCGAGGGGATTCAGCAAGATTGCAGCAAAATTGCTGTGCCTGTTTTTGAGGCCATAACTAGATATGATCGGCGTTCGCTCAATAGGAGCTATCTCTTTTAGAAAAGGCGGCTATGGCAACAATCTACTTAACCGAACAAAACACGACGCTGCGCAAGGAAGCTAACCGGTTCGTTATCGAGCGTGACGAACAAAAACTGGCAGAGATTCACGAGTTCAAAGTCGAGCGCGTGGTCGTATTCGGAAATGTGCAATTGACCACAGCGACCATCGCTTATTTGCTCGAACGTGGAATTGACACGGCTTTCTTAAGCACACATGGCAAGCTGAAGGGCCGACTGGAACCGTTGGCGACCAAGAACGTCTCGTTGCGTTTACGGCAATATCAACGAGCGGCTGATTTGGCATTTACGACGGCGATGGCACGTGCCTTCATTGCTGGCAAGATCGCTAATTGCCAAGTGATGTTGGCGCGACAACAACGCAACCACACAGAGTGTCAATTGCACGATGAGATCGGGCAGCTCAGTAAGCTCAAACAACGTTTGCCACAGGTAAGCTCGCGGGAGACGCTACGAGGAATTGAGGGGCAAGCGGCGGCGGTGTATTTCGACGGATTTGCCAAAACATTGCGGCGCGGCGTGAGCTTCAACAAACGCACGCGGCGACCACCGACCGATCCGGTGAATGCCTTGCTGAGTTTCGGCTATACACTCTTGTATAACGAGGCCATTAGCGCGTTGACGGTGATTGGTTGCGATCCTTATCTGGGCTTTTATCATACTGCGCATTTCGGGCGGTGTTCTTTGGCGCTCGATTTAATGGAAGAGTTCAGAGCGCTGGTGGCTGATCGGCTGGCGCTCAACCTGATCAACCTGAACATCATCACACCGGATGATTTTATCGAGGTCGAGCAAGGGGGACAGCATTTGAGCGATGCGGCGCGCAAGCGTTTCTTGCGTGAGTACGAGCGCCTGGTCAATGCCGAATTTTTGGCTCAGCCGGAAAACAGCAAAATGACGCTGCGGCGCGCGCTGTATGAACAGGCTTTGGTTGTGCGGCGCGCAGTAATGCGCGGGCAGCCTTACCAGCCATTTCAAGGATGGCGTTAAAAGGAAAGTGGAATGTTCGTTTTGATCGCTTATGACATCAGCAATGACAAACGGCTGCGCAAGGTGGCGCGCGCGATGCAGAGTTTTGGCGTGCGGGTGCAACGCAGCGTGTTTGAATGCCGCATTAATCCGGCGCAACTTGACGCGCTAATAGCGCGTGTCAAGTTAGTCATCAAGCCTAGAGAAGACCGCATTCATCTCTATCAAATCTGTGAGACATGCCAGGAACGAATGGCCAAACATGGCCGCGCCGAATTGTTGACTGACCCTGAAACTTGGGTTTGGTAAATCAGCTTTCAGACCTCAAAAGATATAGACCTGTTTCAGCCGCGTTGTTTCAGCAGTGCCGAGCGTGATGGTCTGGCGGTGGCAGGCAGAGCAGAGATCGTAATAGCGCAGACTGTCGCCTGCTTCGATCAAGCAGGCGACAGCCGTTTGCATTTCAGCGAGTTGTGCTTCGGTGAGCCAGCATTCAAAGATGCTGTATTGCACCGGTGTGCCAAAACGTTTGAGTGTTTTGTGCAATTTGGCGCGCCGCTTGTTGTCGCTTACATCGTAAGCGACGCAGAGAAATTTGGCGTGGTTATGGCTCATCAGGCTTTCGCTTTGCTTGGAATCAAGTATTCGGTCGCTACCGCTCCCGGTACTGTTTTAACCGCTGGCTCAAGGTGTTAAGCAGCGATTGTGTTTTTTGCCCGGTGGTGTGCGCCTGTTTCTTGGCCCGCTCCCATTCGTGCGTGGCGAAGGCCATGACACGTTGCCGCACGACATCGGGCACGGTGGGCGGCGCAGTGACTGTCCCATCCGGGTTAAATTGATAACCCAGAAAGCTGAAGCCTTCGGTGGGCTGCACGAGGCGCGTTTTGCCGGGGTTGAATTGCAAACGGCGATCGCGCAGTGCGGATTCGGCAGCGGCGAGCGCAGTGCGGGCTTCGGACTGCGTGCGGCAGAGGATGACGAAATCGTCGCAGTAACGAATCAAGCGATGACCTTGCCGGGTCAAGGCCTGATCAAAGGGATGCAGATGAATGTTCGAGAGCAGTGGCGAGATGGGCGCACCCTGCAATGCGCCGGTATCCCGACCCCATTCTTGGGCGGCCAGTTCGCGCGCCTTGCGGATGAACGGCGGAGCAGCTAAAGCCAGACCGATTGCCGCCCCGCCGATGCCCAAGACTTTCAGGCTGAGCATACGGCGCAGGGCGACGCGTTCGGCAACGGCCAAGAGCATGCCGTCTTGCACCAGACGCTTCAGCGCGGCACGGCCAAAGCCGGAACCGGCTTTGCTTTCAGACGAGGCCGGCGCAGCGGTTTCAGGTTCATACAAGTCATCAGCAAAATCGTTGTTGGCGGTAAACGAGGCGGCTTCGCTCACGCCCAAGCGTTCGCTGAGGAATTCATTGACTAAGCCGTTAACGGCGTCGCGGGCGGTTAGTTGCACGCCGGCAAGCGATTCGCTCCAATGTTCAAGCCAGCTTCTTTGCGGGCGGGCACCGTCGAGCACACCGGCATCGAGCCAGATTTTGAGCAGGCGCAGCACGTCCGGATCGTTGATCGTGCGTTTAATTTCGGTCATCAACAGTTGATGATCAATAGCCGGGAAGAAGTTGGCGATGTCAGATTCGACCGTCCAAAGACAGCCTTGCGCGCGCGCGACGACGATCTGTTGGACAGCCATTTCGGTCGAACGTTTGGGGCGATAGGCGAAGCTGCAATCGAGAAATTGGCGCTCGAAGGCCACTTCGATAGCATCCAGCACAGCACGTTGGGCGATGCGGTCGCGCACTGATGGGATGGCCAATTCGCGCTGGCCGCCGCTGGATTTTGGAATCAGCACGTAGCGTGCGGGGAGCGGTTCATAGCTGCGGTTGAGCAGGTTGCGTGAAAGCTCGTTGAGATTGGCATCCAGTTCGCGTTTGAAGGCGCGGAGGCTGATGGCGTCAATCCCCGCCGCGCCACGATTGGCGAGCACTTTGCGCCAAGCTTCGAAGAGAAATGGGGGTGAGGCGAGCCGCGCAAAGTTGGCTGACGGCGCACCTGCCGGTTGAAAATCATTGGCGTCGTGAGCGGGAAGTAGTTGGAACATTGTTCGATTCTCCTGTTTGAGTTGGTGAAGCTTGAACGGAGCCAGCCACAGTCCGCCAACGACAGGCGCGCAGACTGCATTCCGCAAGCAGAACAGAAAGCCCGTCGAGCCGCGTCAGTTGAGCGGCAATTTCGGGCGGCAATGAGTGCGCGACCAAGCTGATTTCTAAACCCGCCGCCGTGCGTCGCCGTTGACCAAAGACCAGCAGACAGGCTAGATCGGCAAGCGTGACGTTGGCGGCTTGCAACAACGCTTCGCTTTCGACGTCGAGGCGAAGTTTGAGCGCAGGCAACTGCAGGTTGTTTTTGTGCTTGGGCATCGCGCGGGAAGATAGTTGAATGTGGCATAAAGAAAACGATCAGCAAGCTTGCTGCAATTTTGCTAATTGGGTAGCCAAGTCAAAAATTATTTGACTTGGCCAGGCTTTATCATGAAGATGGCGATGGGTTGACGCGGCAAGTAGGCAAACAGCGAGCCGCTACGACAAAACGCCTGCTGGCTAACTTGGTTTCACTGAAAAATGCCGGGGGGTTAGCCGAAAATTCGTAACAGCAAATAAGAACTGGTATTTAGCAGCATTCAAAGAGGCAATTTTGAGGGTGGCAAAAGAGACAATCATGGGTGTTCCGAGGGGGTTAGCCGAAACTGCCATTTTGGCCCATGTAGCGATTAGACTTACGACGACACAGTGTGAATGCTGAGGCCGCGATTGAGCGGATTGAGTCCACTTCCACTCCTCGTTTTTGCTACCATTTCGAATCGTGTGAATGCTGAGGCCGCGATTGAGCGGATTGAGTCCCGATCACCAGAGCGTAGCTCAAGCTCAGAATGTTAATGTGTGAATGCTGAGGCCGCGATTGAGCGGATTGAGTCCTCACGCAGGATGGTGCGACCTGGAATAACGCGGTCGGTGTGAATGCTGAGGCCGCGATTGAGCGGATTGAGTCATATTTGACAATGGTTTTGACCAGTAGCATTACTGGTGTGTGAATGCTGAGGCCGCGATTGAGCGGATTGAGTCGTCGTCGAAGGCGATGGATTCGAGCGGAGTGTTGGCTGTGTGAATGCTGAGGCCGCGATTGAGCGGATTGAGTCCTTTGTAGTTTTTCACTAGGACGCTGGCAGCTTCTGGTGTGAATGCTGAGGCCGCGATTGAGCGGATTGAGTCACTAGCAAGGATGCTAGGGCGGAAACTATTAATTTATGTGTGAATGCTGAGGCCGCGATTGAGCGGATTGAGTCATTTGGGAAGCTTATTTGAGACTAGCAAGCTCACTTTGTGTGAATGCTGAGGCCGCGATTGAGCGGATTGAGTCGCAGGACAGAAACAATGATATACGACCAGCACTAGTGTGAATGCTGAGGCCGCGATTGAGCGGATTGAGTCAAGAACAGTTCAGGCGGCGTTCTGGTGGCGGTCGCGATGTGTGAATGCTGAGGCCGCGATTGAGCGGATTGAGTCTAGGACCATTAGATACAACCGGATCCTTTTTGCCTTCGTGTGAATGCTGAGGCCGCGATTGAGCGGATTGAGTCGACTACCTCGAACTGCGTACCAGCTTTCTTTAGAGCTGTGTGAATGCTGAGGCCGCGATTGAGCGGATTGAGTCTGGTAAAGAGCCGGCCTCTGGGCTTGGGACCACTTGGTGTGAATGCTGAGGCCGCGATTGAGCGGATTGAGACACATACAAAGCGGTATGTTCTGCTAAGCAATTCTCACGTGTGAATGCTGAGGCCGCGATTGAGCGGATTGAGACTTTGTCGACACAGGTAGTAAATGACCAGTGCCGATTGGTGTGAATGCTGAGGCCGCGATTGAGCGGATTGAGACAGCTTCATCTCGCGTGAACTCAAACGTTTTCATTTCGTGTGAATGCTGAGGCCGCGATTGAGCGGATTGAGACCCTCGCCCATCAGCCGCGAAACGATAACGCTCGCTTGTGTGAATGCTGAGGCCGCGATTGAGCGGATTGAGACACCCCCGTAGAGGGGCATGAAATCACAATGAGAGCGTGTGAATGCTGAGGCCGCGATTGAGCGGATTGAGACTCCGGGCCATAGCTGCGAGGAGACCGAACGATGCTCCAGTGTGAATGCTGAGGCCGCGATTGAGCGGATTGAGACCTGAACGAATCTCCGAGAGAATAAAATCAAGGCTCATGTGTGAATGCTGAGGCCGCGATTGAGCGGATTGAGACTTTACTTCTTCAAGCAAGCGCAAAAGTTCGCCTTTCGGTGTGAATGCTGAGGCCGCGATTGAGCGGATTGAGACCGGTTATTTGGTGAGCCGTGTTGGGCTCGAACCAACGAGTGTGAATGCTGAGGCCGCGATTGAGCGGATTGAGACGGCGTGGTAGCAATAAATAATGCTACGGTATGATGGCGTGTGAATGCTGAGGCCGCGATTGAGCGGATTGAGACCTCGCCAAAACGAGGGATTATATTATGGAGTTTTAGTGTGAATGCTGAGGCCGCGATTGAGCGGATTGAGACGCCCCGTTCTGTCCGGTATGTAGGACAAATTGGGGGGTGTGAATGCTGAGGCCGCGATTGAGCGGATTGAGACTTCTTCATCTTCGCTGATTACAAGTAGTCTTCGTTTAGTGTGAATGCTGAGGCCGCGATTGAGCGGATTGAGGCCTCATTTACGACGAGCCGTGCATACGTCTCGCCGCGTGTGAATGCTGAGGCCGCGATTGAGCGGATTGAGGCAAATAGCTACCTCTTTCTCTGCCAAACTCTGCAAGCCGTGTGAATGCTGAGGCCGCGATTGAGCGGATTGAGGCAACCAGGAGCGTACCGGTGAGGGCACAAAGTTGAAGGAAGTGTGAATGCTGAGGCCGCGATTGAGCGGATTGAGACAACCGAGACTGACCCGTAGCGTCGGTCCAGGTTTGCGGTGTGAATGCTGAGGCCGCGATTGAGCGGATTGAGACGCCTGGGAGGCCTAGCAGGAGAAGTAACAGATTTAGGTGGTGTGAATGCTGAGGCCGCGATTGAGCGGATTGAGACCACCTTCACCTTTGGCACATCATCGTACACAGTGCCCAGTGTGAATGCTGAGGCCGCGATTGAGCGGATTGAGACGCCGGTATCGTAGAACATTCTGGCTCCGCCGTCCTCGGGTGTGAATGCTGAGGCCGCGATTGAGCGGATTGAGACCCAAGTGAGATGCTATTTTGCTCTCCTTGGTCAAATGTGTGAATGCTGAGGCCGCGATTGAGCGGATTGAGACTAAGGTCAAATAGCAGTTCTGGCCAAGGTCTTAGGTGTGTGAATGCTGAGGCCGCGATTGAGCGGATTGAGACCCATCAGCGCGAAAGCTAACGAAATCATCTTACGCATGTGTGAATGCTGAGGCCGCGATTGAGCGGATTGAGACCTCCGTTAGGCGCAATGGTTGCGGCGGCGATAAGATTGTGTGAATGCTGAGGCCGCGATTGAGCGGATTGAGACCCCAAGTGAGGTTTTCACCTGAGACAGCTTCGGTAAGTGTGAATGCTGAGGCCGCGATTGAGCGGATTGAGACCCCCAGGCCTCCTTTAAAGGTTGCGCAATCATTTTGGGAGTGTGAATGCTGAGGCCGCGATTGAGCGGATTGAGACGCCGCAACATTTGGAAGTTACGAATGGATCCAGTGCCAGTGTGAATGCTGAGGCCGCGATTGAGCGGATTGAGACGTCACGTGGTTGGCGGCATCCACCCAGACGCCGTCCCGTGTGAATGCTGAGGCCGCGATTGAGCGGATTGAGACTCGCACAACCACTAACATTGATAACAAAACTAGCAGAAGTGTGAATGCTGAGGCCGCGATTGAGCGGATTGAGACGGTAGAGTTAATCTCCACGACCCTCCAATAGTATGGGTCGTGTGAATGCTGAGGCCGCGATTGAGCGGATTGAGACACAACACGACCGGTAGCTAGGAGAACTTCGCGGTCAGTGTGAATGCTGAGGCCGCGATTGAGCGGATTGAGACGACAAGATTGTTGGGAGGAAAATAACCCTCTTCGAAGTAAGTGTGAATGCTGAGGCCGCGATTGAGCGGATTGAGACATGCGCGGAACCCCCGCCAGATGGACCAAAAACAACGCGGTGTGAATGCTGAGGCCGCGATTGAGCGGATTGAGACGCATCGTTCGTTTCCTCCTTCAGAAACGTTTTTCAAGTGTGAATGCTGAGGCCGCGATTGAGCGGATTGAGACGGCATACAGAATAGTAGTAAACGAACTTTTCGCCAGTGTGTGAATGCTGAGGCCGCGATTGAGCGGATTGAGACACCTACTGGTTCATCACACCATATACCCTTAATTGTGTGAATGCTGAGGCCGCGATTGAGCGGATTGAGACGGAATCAGTTTGAGCCAGGTGAATCGCGTTCACTGCGGTGTGAATGCTGAGGCCGCGATTGAGCGGATTGAGACGAGTTGCGAATTGGAACACGGGTGCCGGGTCAGGTGTAGTGTGAATGCTGAGGCCGCGATTGAGCGGATTGAGACTCGCGAGCTGGGGTGTTTTGCAGCTAACTGCCTAACGTGTGAATGCTGAGGCCGCGATTGAGCGGATTGAGACTGGGTTTCCGTTGCTTGCGAAGAGTGGGCTGTAGACGTGTGAATGCTGAGGCCGCGATTGAGCGGATTGAGACCCGCGAGATTGATGGCCCAAATAGTAGCATCCGTCCCGTGTGAATGCTGAGGCCGCGATTGAGCGGATTGAGACAATGCCTGAGACAGGCGCGACTTCGGGTCTCGGGTTTGTGTGAATGCTGAGGCCGCGATTGAGCGGATTGAGACCCCATAGTCGCAGAATGCTACTCCTCCGGGGCCTGTCGTGTGAATGCTGAGGCCGCGATTGAGCGGATTGAGACTTCTCCCTCGTTAGTCTAAGACCAACTTCTTTGCTTAAGTGTGAATGCTGAGGCCGCGATTGAGCGGATTGAGACGTGCCGGCCAGCTACGACTCTTAGATTCGAGTAGCGGTGTGAATGCTGAGGCCGCGATTGAGCGGATTGAGACCTGAGTTATTGCTTGCGAAGTATTCGTAAGCGACTGGGTGTGTGAATGCTGAGGCCGCGATTGAGCGGATTGAGACGCTATCGTTTTGGAAGAAGTGGAGAGTGAGCTCAGGGTGTGAATGCTGAGGCCGCGATTGAGCGGATTGAGACCTGAACCGTTGCGGCCGTGCAACACCACGCTGATATGTGTGAATGCTGAGGCCGCGATTGAGCGGATTGAGACAGGCCGTGGGGTAAAACGGCTGGACCGGTTCACCTTGTGTGAATGCTGAGGCCGCGATTGAGCGGATTGAGACGCCCACGAGCGGCGCTATGTCGAAACCTTCTACCGGATGGTGTGAATGCTGAGGCCGCGATTGAGCGGATTGAGACCCCCAGGTTTTCCATTCATCCTTCGTCTTCGCACTGTGTGAATGCTGAGGCCGCGATTGAGCGGATTGAGACCTCCCGTTTTTTGTGAAACGGGATACCCGCTCGCAGAGGTGTGAATGCTGAGGCCGCGATTGAGCGGATTGAGACCACCGCGAATGTGTTGCTTGTCTTTCTCGTAGCACATGTGTGAATGCTGAGGCCGCGATTGAGCGGATTGAGACACACGAAGAGCGTGAAGACCGAATGCGCACCGCAGTGTGAATGCTGAGGCCGCGATTGAGCGGATTGAGACATTGACGTTCCTGAAACTTGAAAGTTGAGTCTTCGTCTAGTGTGAATGCTGAGGCCGCGATTGAGCGGATTGAGACAGCCGCGATGCGATCAGTGAGTGCCTCAATCTGCGCGTGTGAATGCTGAGGCCGCGATTGAGCGGATTGAGACCATTGTCGTTAAGGCCCGCCGCAGCGTTTGCGGTGGTGTGAATGCTGAGGCCGCGATTGAGCGGATTGAGACTGGACAGAGCATTGCCAGATTGCTTAACGGGTTCGTTGTGTGAATGCTGAGGCCGCGATTGAGCGGATTGAGACAAATGTAAACCTTTGAGGTGGGCATTTGTTTGCTGTGTGAATGCTGAGGCCGCGATTGAGCGGATTGAGACTGCCGATATGGTTGATATCGGCAGCTGCCCTTGCTAAGGTGTGAATGCTGAGGCCGCGATTGAGCGGATTGAGACCTGAGATTGGGGCCGAAAAACCTGCCCGAATCTCCAGTGTGTGAATGCTGAGGCCGCGATTGAGCGGATTGAGACTGGCGGACACAGGTTAAGCAACTGAGTAGTGCTCATCGTGTGAATGCTGAGGCCGCGATTGAGCGGATTGAGACGACAAACGTGTTATTAATGCGATGATACCAAAGATTGTGTGAATGCTGAGGCCGCGATTGAGCGGATTGAGACATCACAACGGGTGCCACGGTCATCACTGACCACGCGTGTGAATGCTGAGGCCGCGATTGAGCGGATTGAGACGGGGACTCTTCTCCCCGATATAGATAGTGAAGACTTTGCGGTGTGAATGCTGAGGCCGCGATTGAGCGGATTGAGACGCGGTACAGTGCTATGGCAAGCAGCACTGTTAAAAACGTGTGAATGCTGAGGCCGCGATTGAGCGGATTGAGACGCAATGCTAGAGCTTCTTGTTCCTTCACTTTAGCCAGGTGTGAATGCTGAGGCCGCGATTGAGCGGATTGAGACTAAGAAGTGCCCAACTCAGTAATGACCGTAACCACAATCTGGTGTGAATGCTGAGGCCGCGATTGAGCGGATTGAGACCGCAAGGCCGAGAGCTGCAGCGAACGACAAAGCGAAAGTGTCAATGCTGAGGCCGCGATTGAGCGGATTGAGACTGCACGTGGACGGACGTGCCTTTTTCCGGGGAGGCGTGTGAATGCTGAGGCCGCGATTGAGCGGATTGAGACTATTCGGAAAGAACCGAGTCCCCAGAGCATCTCTGCTGTCGTGTGAATGCTGAGGCCGCGATTGAGCGGATTGAGACGTCCACACAGGCTGAACCTACAGGCCCAGCAAAAGCAGGTGTGAATGCTGAGGCCGCGATTGAGCGGATTGAGACGCGGTACAGTGCTATGGCAAGCAGCACTGTTAAAAACGTGTGAATGCTGAGGCCGCGATTGAGCGGATTGAGACGCAATGCTAGAGCTTCTTGTTCCTTCACTTTAGCCAGGTGTGAATGCTGAGGCCGCGATTGAGCGGATTGAGACTAAGAAGTGCCCAACTCAGTAATGACCGTAACCACAATCTGGTGTGAATGCTGAGGCCGCGATTGAGCGGATTGAGACCGCACGAAACCAAAGGCCTTTGGTCTAACTGATCACATCTAGTTCTATCAGCCGATGAGACCAGCAATTCTTGGCACCTTGATATAAGTAATAGAAAAATTCCTTGCCAACTTGCACGTTAAGCCTGAAGCGATTAGGATACGCGCCGTTCAGGTGAGCGGTGCTAGACTTGATGCTACATAGGTTGGTCAAACAGCAGCGTACTTCGGCCAATCTTACATGCAATCATAATCAATTTTTTGTTAGTGTTTCGCTCCTGGTGCAGCGTTCATGCAGTAGCCAAAACTTGGTAGGTTTCCTGCGGCCTTTCGCATCTGCCACTTAAACGGCCTCCCGGCGAGCCACTGACAGCGCAGTTTCCTTTTAACGTAGCCGGGGCCGTTTGCCCCTGAAGACTGAGCCAATTCCCTGCCGCCTACGTGTGGCAAACCAAGAGGATTGAACCGTGAGTTCAGCAACCTCGACAAATTCCGAAGCAGTAGCGGCAACGGTCGCCCCGGTCATGGCCTTGCCCACGCCCGCGTCTTTACAGGGACTCCCCGTCGCCCAACTCAGTTTTGTACTGCGCGCCGAAGAGCCGGTTGAGTTGCCCAATTTCCTCGGCTCGACTTTGCGCGGCGCGTTTGGGCACGCGTTGAAACGCGCGGCTTGCCTAGCGCCGGGCCAAACCTGTGAAACCTGCCCATTACCGCACGATTGCTGGTACGCGTGGTTGTTCGAAACACAAATCCCGCCATTCGCGCAGGCTTTAACTCAACAACGTGACGCGCCCCGGCCTTTCATCCTGACGCCGCCCTATGGTGACGAAGCACGTACGGGCCGTTTACTGCCAAAAGGCAAGACACTGCATTTCAGTTTGACTTTGTTGGGGGCAGCCACACGCGGCGCTCTCTACGCCACCCTCGCTATTGCTGACATGGCGCAACGCGGCTTGGGTGCGGAGCGCGGGCGCTTCCGGTTACAGGCGATTCAGGCGCACGCAATCAATGGTGAAGCCCATTCGCTGGATTACGACGAACAGACCGGGCAATTCGACCTGTTGGGAATACCGGAATACACGCTGGCCGAATGGGTCACGGCGCGACTCGACCGGTTCACCTGCAAGCCGCGTCTGAAGCTGCGATTTGTGACACGCGCGCGGTTGCGCGTGCAAAACCAGTTACGGGGAGAATTCGACTTTGCCACGCTATTGCGTTTCCTGTTGCGGCGGCTGGAGCTAATGCTGGCCATTCACGGTGACGGCTTGCCCGCGTGGCCCAAAGAGGCTTGGTTACAACAAGCCGACCAGATTGAAACGCTCGCTGCCGCGCTCATCCGCCACGAAGTCCAACGCCACTCCAACCGCCAGGGACGCAAATTGCCCCACGACGGTTTTCTGGGCGAACTGGTTTACGAAGGAGCCGCGCTGCCGCAATTCCTGCCGCTGCTGGTGGCAGGCGAGTTATTGCACGTCGGTTCAGGCGCGACGTTTGGGTTAGGAAAATACGAAGTGATTGACGGGTAGCGGGCTCAGTACAGCAACCTTGCTGCACTCCAAATTTCAGTTGCCTTCGCGCAAAATCACGTCGTGGCACGGGCACACGCAGTGACGGAATTTCATTCTGGGAGGACAAACACTTGTGAAAGTTCATCTAGTGCTCATCGAAACCTCGGGCAATCAAAACTACATTTTTGCGACGAATAAGCTGCGGGAGAATGTGGGGGCGTCGGAATTGACGTATCGTGTTGGGACGCAATGGACGCTGGCGGCTGTGCAGCAACAAACTAAGAGCCAACCGCTCTGGCCAGATGATGGAGACGCCGCCCAATTGCGGAAGAATCTTTTGACCGAAGAATTAAACCCAAAGATCGAAGACGAAAAACTCCCAGTTGAGGTCATCATCGCCACTTCGGGCAAGGCACTCTTGTTGGTCAAAGAGCCAGAGATTGGCCGGGCAATCGTCAGCGAGGTCACGAAAACTGCGCTCGAAAAAGCTCCCGGCCTTGATGTCTGCGGTGTCATCAGTGATGACTTTGATTGGGATCAATGTCCTCTGGGGGTAGCGATTCTCCGCGTCCACGAACTCTTTGAAGAGGCGCGCGCCGAGCGGCCAGGGCCGGCGTTGCGATTCCAGCGGCTGCCAGTTGTGGCGGAATGCGCTTCGAGCGGACTCCCTGCAAAGAAATGGCATGTGCCGCAGGAAAGTGACGGCATTGAGCCTGCGGCGCGTTCAGCCGTGACGTTGGCAAAATGGGATTACCGGAAACCGTATGAAAACCGCATGCAACAACTGCTGAATCGGGAGCGAACTCGCCTGCGTTTCAGCGCTAACATCGGTAAGCTTGAAGAAGAGACGGATTGGATTGCGATCGTCCATGCTGATGGCAATGGTCTTGGACAAATCTTTTTGGGTTTTGGTGAGTATGCAGCTTGTGTGGACAACCGCGATTATGTCACCAAGCTCCGGCAATTTTCGCTCGGCCTGGATCTATGCACTGAGCGCGCATTTATAGGCACGCTTGATAAATGGGTCAGCTATGATACTGGTGTCTGGTTTCGGATGCCGCTGCTTCCGATTGTGCTTGGCGGCGACGACATGACGGTTGTTTGTGATGGACGCGCCGCGATCCCTTTCACCCGGCAATTTCTCATCCGATTTGAAGAGGAGACCGGACGCACAAAAGACCTGAGCCCGGAGGATCAACCGCTCTATCGGATCATTCAGGCTGTCGCAAATAAAGCTCTGGGAGCGCCTCGTCTCTCTTCGTGCGCAGGTATTTCCATTGTCAAACCACACTATCCATTTTCCGGGGCCTACAAGATTGCTGAGGATCTGATTCAGTCAGCCAAGGAGATCAAGAATATTATCAAGCATTCTTCCGATCATCCTACCAATCCAGATGCCGCTTGGCCCGCTTCAGCGCTCGATTTCCACATTCATTACGACACTAGCGGCAACGAACTTGAGCACATCCGCGAACGATTGACGCTTAAAGAACCCAGTGAATTGCTTCCCGATGGGAGGGCGTGCAAAGTTGAAGCCAGGCTTTATGGTCGCCCTTATGTAGTTTCTCCCGCCGGACGTTTGGCCCGCGAACTAGAAGATTTGGGAGAAGCGACGAGGAACGCGCGAGATTGGGTTGAGCAGCATCATTGGGACGAGTTACAGGAACGCGTCAATAGATTGACTGAGACGGATGAAGAAGGTCGCCGCCAACTGCCCAATAGCCAGATGCACGATCTGCGTGCCGGGCTCTTTCTCGGTCGTAAGGTCGCCAACGCACGTTACGAACTAATCCGTCATCGCTACGATTCAATCGCGATCTTCGGTGGCGCTGGTGACAATCTGTTTGAGGAAGAGGTGATAACAGAACCTCCCAAGCCAAATGCAACACAGCCGCCAAAGAGGATTCACTTCACCAAACTGCTTGACGCGCTCGACCTAGCGACACTGTACGATGAAAAGCTGGCGAAGGCCTAAAAAACCAATCAGAAGAATAGAGGGCAATCATGAGCGAACTGACAGCTTTAGGTGCGAAATTCGACATCACGCTGAAGATGAAATCCGACTGGCACATTGGCGCAGGCGTCGGGCGTCCCGGTGATGTAGATAGCCTGGTGCGTCGTGACGATGACGACATGCCTTTCATCCCCGCGAAAACGCTGACGGGCATCTGGCGCGACGCCTGTGAAACTGTTGCTGATGGACTGGACAACCGTGATGAAAAAGGCTCGTGGCATCAATTGCTGGCTTACATCTTTGGCGATCAGACCGAATTAAACGACGACAAGAGCCGCCTGATTGCACCGCGTCGTGCCAGAATTTCCGTGCGCGCCGCGCGATTGCCGGAAGCATTGCGCACAGCGATCAAAGCGAAACCACATTTGAAAGATGCGGTGACTTTCGTCAAACCGGGCATCAGCATCCATCCACGTACCGGGCGCACCCGCACGGACTTTCTACGGTTTGATGAGATGGCACGCTCCGAAGCAGAAATGACGGCTTCCGTCGAGCTATCGTTACCGGATGATCTTGGAGAAGAGACCAAACAAGCTACTACTGCCTTGTTGATTGCGGGTGCCTGTTTCGTCGAACGTCTCGGCGGCAAGCGCCGTCGTGGCGCAGGACGTTGCGAAATGGCTATCAGCGGTCTCAGCTCGGATCAAAGCGCCGCCTGGTTTGACTGGATCGAAAATCATACAACTCCGACACTGGATTTGAGACAGGCTGAACCACCAGAGGATGAGAAGCTGAAAAAGCGCGCTGCTGGCGCTTGGGTTAGGTTCCCGCTGCTGATTACTACACAAACGCCAGTCATCGTTCCCAATCGCACCATCGGCAACCTCATCAAAACACTCGATCATATTCCTGGCACTTATCTGTTGCGTTTCATCACTGAGCAACTTGATATAAAAGGCGTAGACATCCGCTCGGCCATCGCGCATGGCGATTTGGTCGTCACCAACGCGACACCTGTTATCAAAGCGCAACCGGGACGCCCGACGCCCTTGAACCTCAACTACCGCAAACTGGATGGCGGTTTGAGTAAAGGCAAAGGCGTACTCAACCGCTTCGAGGAACTAGGAAAAGGGCCACAACTCAAACCCCAGCGCGGCGGATATGTTGGCGCGTGCCTGGGCAACTCGCTGCCGGAGTACGTCCAAACCGAAACCGCTGTCGAAACGCACAATGTCGTGGAAGACAGGTCGCAACGCCCGACCAGCGATGTCGGCGGCGTTTTCAGTTATCAATCCATCAACCGGGGCACACAACTTGGTACCGAATTACGGTTGCGCCAATCGTTGGTTGAGGAACTCGATGCCAGCGGCATTGACTGGCGGCAGAAGCTGGTGAGCGATAGCTATCGCATTGGGCGCGCGCGCAAGGACGACTATGGCGCAGTGAAGATTGAACTGGCGCCAGATCATCCAAAAGGTGAAGAGACGAAGACTGCTGATCCGATTCCACCAGAACTTCGGGTCTGGCTGTTGTCTGATCTGTTGCTGCGAGATGAACGATTGCGCCAGACAGCTTCAATCACCCGCCTTGCTGAGGAGCTGGGTAAAGAGCTTGGCGTCAAGTTGACCTTGCGTGAAGCGACAAAGCCCGATTGCCGGGATGATTCGCCGCAGAAGATGAACTTTGCCGCGCGCGCGCATCGCACCGATTCATGGCACACCACTTGGGTATTGCCGCGTCCTTCACTGGTGGGCTTGGCCGCCGGATCGTGTTTCGTTTTCGCGGTAAAAGACCCGCAATACGATGTAGCTATGTTCACCGCAAAACTCAATGATATAGAAGCCAATGGGCTTGGCGAGCGGCGAGCGGAAGGATACGGTCAAATCAGCTTCAACGATCCATTGCTTTCTCACTCTCTGCTAGAGGCAAAAGGGACAGCACAATCTTCCGGCCAGACTACATCGGCTTTTGAACCGATTCCCAACAATGGATCAACTTCTTACCACTACGCACATCTGATTGAAACCGAAGGCTGGCGCAAAGAGTTTCGCCGCCGCGCTCTGAAAAAAGCATCAACCAACGTCGGTCGAAAGGAAGTGCTCGGCATCAAGCTTGATCACGACCAGAGTAAACCGCGCATGAGTCAATTAGGCGCTCTGCGTTCCGTCCTCACCCAGTTGCGTGAGCGCAAAGATGCCGACAGGATTACTGACTGGATTGCCCATCTGGAAAAAAGCAAGAACCGCTTGGACGAATGGCCGAAAGACAGTCTTGATTTGGTCAGGAAGCTTGTCACCGATCAGACCTGTGTCTGGGAACTGCTCAAAGATAACGATCTCAGCCTGGCAAAATTCACGATCACCGAGGACGGCGAAATCGCGCTGGCCAATGAACTATGGGCCGAAGCCGTGCGCACGCTCGTGGACGCTTGTGTGCGCGCGCAAAAGCGCGAGTTGGAAAAGTTGTAATAAGTGGCGACGACAACGCCCAGGAAATAAGGAGCTTCTATGTCTCGACAAATCGCAGCGCGACTCAAAATCACCGGCAAGCTGAAGGCCCACGGCCCACTGCATGTTGGCGGGATGGGTGGTAATGAAGAAGTGGATTTGATGATCGCCCTTGACGGACAGAACCGTCCATACGTTCCCGGCACTAGTCTGACAGGGCCAATGCGTGCGTGGCTGGCGCAACGGGAAGATGAAGGAGCGATCAACAATTTGTTCGGTCCACCGCAAGAGAAAGGTTCGCAGAGCGAAGGGCAGGCTAGCTTCATCATCGTCGAAGACGGTCTGATCCTTTTGCCCAAAGATGGAATTGTTGAAACCCGCGATGGCGTCGGCATTGATCGTTTGACTGGAACAGCGGCGGAAGGCGCGAAATATGATCGTGCCATTATTCCCAATGGCTCAGAGATTGACTTGGCGATGACAATTGAAATTGCCGACGAGTCCGAGCCGAACACGGTCAAAGGAATGATTGGTGCCTTAGTGCAGGCGCTGCAACAAGGCGAGATCCGCTTCGGCGCGGCAAAATCGCGCGGGTTGGGGTTCGTCAAACTTGAAACCTTTACGGCCAAGGAACAGAACCTGCGCACTTCGGCAGGCATCCTGCAAACCTTACGCAAACAAGAACCCGGGATTGAGTTGCCCATTGCCGAACTCAAACCGCGCCCGCAACTCGACATCGTGATCAAATGGAAGCCACGCGGCCCGTTGATGGTCAAAGCAGAACGCGACGGCATCGGTGTGGACATGCTGCCGCTAACGAGCGCAGTTGACGGGAAGTTGAGCTTGGTCCTGCCCGGCAGCTCGATCAAAGGCGCAATACGCGCGCAGGCCGAACGCATCGTTCGCACGATCATTCCTGAGATCGGATCGAAAGCGAGTTTTCTGGATCAGGTTGCCGTCCCGCTTATCATTGATTTGTTCGGCGCAGCGGCCAAATCGGGTGAAGATGACAAGAACCTGCCAATTCAAGGGCCTCCATTGGCAGGCCTGAGCGCGCTGACGGTCGAAGATTGTTATGCCAAGCCACGGTTCACTCGTGAGCAATGGTCGAAGATCGAACAGGCTAATGCCGAAATTGAAAAAGCCGAGAAAATCGAGAGTGAGTTGTACCAAGCTTTGCGAGAGGCCGAGTTGAATAAAACGCAAATGGCGATGCACGTCGCGGTTGACCGTTGGACGGGTGGCGCGGCGGACGGCTTCTTGTATAGCGTGCTCGAACCGCACGGCGTCGAATGGGATGACATCGTGCTTAGACTCGATTTGGAACGCATTCATAAAGACAAACAATGGGCAGTGGTCGCGTGCCTGCTCTTTGCATTACGTGATTTAGCCAATGGACGTATTCCGCTTGGCTTTGGCGCCAATCGTGGGATGGGTGCGGTCTCGGTCGAGTCTGTCGAGATCACAACACGAGAGACTGACGATACGGAATTGCAACAGTTGGCAAACCTCGCTATCACTGGCGGCAAGCTCACAGGATTGAGCGATGAGTTGAAAACGAAACTCAACCAGGCATGGAAAGATGCGTGCGATGGGATCAAACAAGAGTTGCATCAGGGAGGGAAAATATGAGCTTGCTGTACAGCTATGCCAGCACAAACGAGGTTACGCTTGCTGATGCGCTGCGTGATTGCCGGACTGTATTGCAACAACCGTCCGCTATCGCGTTGCTTTATGCGCCTAACTGGTGCCGGTTCGCGCGTCTCAACAGCGCCGGCGATTTATGCGGCTCGGATGACAAGCCAATCAATCTCGACCCGGTGTACGAAGCGCGTGTTTTCGATAATGACATCGAGCTGCGCTGGCTCAATGAAGCGCAGGGGAATGGCAGAGCCGTCTTGCTCTCGGAAACGGAGCAGGCTGTCGCCAATTACACCCCTCTCAAAACTATCGAGTCGGTCAGAACGATTGGGCAAACCTATCTGCTCTGGGGCGAGGGCGTAGACGTGAAACCGGCGCAAGGCTGGAGCCGGCTGACGACTGCCCGCATTGGGCACCTCGAGGTGCCCGTTGATGGAGTTGCCGCTCTTGTGCAGGCGCATCCTGACGACAAGGTAAATGTGCTACTTCATGTAAAGGAATATCTTGCTGTGGCCGACAAACACGGCAACGTGGCGGTCGGTGAAGAACGTTTGTGTGGCTTAACGCCTGTAGTCAGCGGGCAGACAGCAAACAAACTACAGAATGGATTGGCAGAAAAGGAGGAGACCAATGGCTGATTTGATGACTGGCAAACTGATCTACAAAGGCGAAGGCAAAAACCGCAAACGGCATCTAGTCTTTACCACAAGGAAGGGGGCGACGTGGGATGCGCCGCTCAATCCGGATTTGCTCTCCCAAAGCCTGCGCGCCAACACTGAGGCAGAGGTCGAAGTCGCGTTTGAACTCGATAACAGCGGCCGTCCTATCCGTGTTCGTGCTGTGGGTGAGGAATGGAAAGAAACAGCCTCCGCTCCACCACCGCGTCGAATGGACGACCGTCAGCGAAACGAACCTGACAAACGCGATGACCGGCGCAGAGACGACCGGCGCGCTGACCAACGTCCGCAATACCAAAGTGAGCAGCGAGCGCCGCGTCCAAATCTGCCTGGTGATTTTCATAATCCCTACAACTTCATTCCTGCCCCACCACGACCAAAAACCGGCACTGATTTGGATGACGCGGGCGAGGATAAGCTGGCGGGGCACGATCGTTATCATTCTGACCGTTGGAGTGGCCGCATCATTGTTAGTTTGACCACTCAGAGTCCTTTGCTAATTCCTAACGCAGCGCTCGCTATACCTGATAAACACGAGGTGGAGCACAAAATCTACCCTGTCCGTCTTGGCGTAGATGGAAAACCGTATCTGCCACCGACTTCGATCAAGGGAATGTTGCGCGCCGCTTATGAAGCTGTGACTAACTCTCGCATGGCAGTCTTTGAAAAACATAAAGACCGGCTCGCCTATCGGATGTCGGCCAAAATCGGTCCGGTGCCAGCGCGGGTTGAGAATCGCAATGGCCGCCTCGGATTGCGGGTTATGCAGGCTAGCGTGATGGGGTTCGCCGCGAAACTCCCACGTTATCAGGACGGCAGAAAATTACCCAAAGACAAGGGCGAGAGCCAGGCTGCGCTGCGCTACCCCGACGGCAGTTTACCTCAGCACGGTGATGCGGTTTGGGCGCAAGTCTATGAGAGTAGAACCAACCGAATTGAGCGGCGCGCTGATCAGAATCCTCCAGCAGGAAACTGGCAAGTTGGCTGGGTCTGTGTCACGGGCCCGAATATCAATCGAAAGCGTTATGAACGCGTCTTTCTGGAAGGATCGAACGATCGTTTCATTCCTCTCACCAGCAGGCACGAAGAACTCTGGCGCGAGTTGATCCAGAATTACAAGGAGACACACAAGCGCGATCTTGACCAGCGCAAGAAGAAGGGACAGCCACAGGATTACTTTGGCGATAAACCTGGTGAAACTGGCTGGTCACGTCACATCCACGAACCAGGATCAGAAAAACTGGCTGAAGGCACTCTTTGTTATGTAGAGTTTGCTCCGAATAGCAGCACTGAACTTACAGCTTTGATTCCGGTCACTATCTCGCGTCGTCTTTATGCTGTCGGTCCTGACGTGCTGCTATCCGATTCCCTGAAACCTTCGCAGAGTCATAAACAACTCTCACCCTCTGAACGGGTCTTCGGCTGGGTCAATCAAAATGGTGCGGGAGCTTATCGCGGGAACCTGCGGATTGGGCCAGTAAGCTGTATTACTTCAGACCCCGTCTTGTCTTTCCCCAATCCAGGAGTGCCGCTGGCAATCCTCGGGCAGCCCAAAACACAGCAAGCCAGATTTTACGCGGCGAGTTCCCCGCGTGGTGAAGCGCAAGAAAATGGGAGTTCCAAAGAACAGTCTGGCTATTGGCCTCACAAAGGCTTGCGTGGGCGCAAGGTCTATCCGCATCACGCAAACTTGCCAGCAGATTACTGGGATAATCCTCAACAGGATCGCACACAACAAAGCAATCAAGGATTCTTTCAAGAGTACCGGCGTCCGCACGCGCCTATGCTGGAAATGGGTTCGGCCAAACTCAATCGAGACAAAACCGGGTTTGAACTAAAAATGGAAACTGATGGTGAACAGCGCGACGATCAGAATCGCTCAATCACTGGTTGGGTGAAACCGGGAACCGAATTTGAATTCGAGATTGATGTCACCAATCTGTCGCGAGTAGAACTCGGCGCGCTGCTCTGGCTGCTGGCCTTGCCTGCCGATCATCATCACCGACTCGGCGGAGCCAAACCGCTTGGATTTGGCAGCGTAAGTCTGTCAGTCAATTGGGACAAGACTGATTTGCGTGATGGTGCCGCGCTACGACAAATGTATGGCGGCTTTGATGAAACTGCGCAGACTGATGGGCGCGAGACTCAAGCGTGCATAGACGACTTCAAAAACGCTATAGCTCGCTCATACGGTAGCGGAGAATTTGAGCGGGCCTCTTTCATCGTGGCTTTCAGACGATGTGTATTGGGGTTCAATAAACCAGTTCATTATCCACGGGCTTTACAACGCGGTCAGCGCCGCGACTCAGCGATCCCGCCTCATCCGGAAGGTAAAGCTTTTGAGTGGTTTGTCGCAAACGAACGCACAGGACGCGACGGTGGGCCGAAGCTCGCTTTGCCTGATCTTGTGAATGATGAAGGCTTGCCGATTTTAGAGACGCGGTAACTTCATTCTATAAAATGAAAGGCTCAAACAACTATGAGTACAAGATGTACCCCGAAGCCTGTAAATCTCTTCTTTTCATACTCACATGAGGACGAGGACTTGAAGGATGAGTTATTGAAGCATCTGAGTATTCTTAAACGTCAAGGCGTAATCAAGGATTGGCATGACCGTAAAATTGAAGCAGGTCATGAATGGAAAGCCGCGATAGATGATAACCTGAGAAACGCAGACATAATTTTACTGTTAATCAGTGCAGACTTTCTTAAGTCGGATTATTGCTACGAAACTGAGATGACGTTTGCGTTGGAACGTCAAGATGCCATAGTTATCCCAATAATACTGCGCGCCGTTGATTGGCGTGGCGCACCCTTCGGTAAACTACAGGTTTTGCCCAAAGATGCTAGACCAGTAACAAGCTGGGGAAATTCTGATGAGGCATTTGAGAATGTAGCGGAGGGTATTCGTCAAAAAGTTGAAAACCTATTGCCAAACCCTCGGTAGACTCACAGCCCTTTGAAGGCGTAATAGCTGTGGGTCTGGAACAAACGCCGACTTCGGTTGAGCTTTGGCGGCAACCGTTTGTACAGCGCCCGAAAGTATTCGAGTCATTAATCTCCCACTTGCTCGACTCAAAGCGCATTGGACAAATACCGATTGCGGCGTTGTGGGGTGCGTGCGGATCTGGCAAAACGGCGCTAGCCTGGGAGGTCTGCCATGATAAACGTATTCGAGAAGCTTTCCCTCAAGTTCCTCTGTGGGTGACTTTAGGTGACAATCCGGGCGGCATCACTAGCCGCATCCAGGATCTGATCGAGACTATCGAAAGCAACGGGCCGAGCTTTAGTAAATCTCAAGAAGTTGACACAACGCTTCGTCGCTTGCTCGAAGACCGCAAATCCCTGATTGTTATTGATGATTTATGGGGAGACGAACATCTGCGGTCATTTATGAAAGGCGTGAGAAATTGTGCCTGGCTGGTTACAACGCGGGACTATCGCACGCTCTCGGGCAATGTGCCCGAAGATCGAATAGCCGAGGTTGAGGCGATGGGACTTAATGAGGCAGTAGAGTTATTGACAGTTGTAAGAGAAAAGAAAGACAAAGTTGGCATTCCTCTCGTCGTGGATCAACTAGAGAAACTTGCCGAGCGATTGGGCAAGTGGCCACTGTTCCTGAAGCATGCAACCCATGATCTTGCTGACAGAACCGCTGCCGGTTTGGAAGCAGTAACTTCGTTGAACAAACGCCTAACTAAACACGGCTTGACCGCACTCGATACCAAGAGTGCCATCACGGTTGCCTTTGAAACCAGCCTGAAACAAGTTGGGGAGATGGAGAGCGCGCGATGTAGGGAACTAGCTGTCTTTCCCAAAGAGATAGATATTCCTCTAGCCACAATCGAGAAATTCTGGGCTGCCACCGGTGGACTGGATGGAGATGGAGTAGAGGATGTATGCATACAGTTGCGCCAGTTTTCCCTTATCCGCAAGTTCGAGCGCAAGTCCGAGCAGATGTTGCTCGTGACCCGTCTATGCGAGGGGATCAGCCAATATTTGATTTGGCAACAACGAGACCGCTTGCCCGAACTTCATAATCAGTTACTTGACGCACATGCCTTCGGTCCTACCTGGGCGACAATGCCTGACCCGGAGCCTTATTTATGGAAGCAGTTAGCTTTTCACTTAATTGGGGCGGGCCGCAAGAACGAACTGGTGGCAACTGTCAAAGATTGGCGATACTTGGTAACAAAGATCCAAAAGTCCATGTTGCCTACTATAGACAATGATAATGATCAGAAAAGCAAGATGCATTCGGTCATGGGCGATTTGTTTGAAGCCATGAATATAGAGCCCGCCGATGATTTGTTGCGCAAGCTATATCGTGCTTTTGCCAGCATCAATCACTTGTTCGATCAGCACTGGATGAGCAATAGCGACATCAAAGCGACTCTTTTCGCCAGGTTGCAACATTTGCGTGATGACTTGAAACCAATGCTGGATGATTTGGGACAGAATCTTGAATCTCCATATATTACGTTTCAATCCGATTTCCCCAGTGCGTCCGATTCAGCCTTACTCGATACATCAGAAGATCGTTGGAATGAAAGTCACCAGGCTTTTGTTATAAGCGGCAACTACAACGCTGATTGCAAGTGGTTCGTCGCGGCTTCGGCCGATCATAAGCTTAAAATTTGGGACACTCAAACTGGCAAAGTGTTACGCACGCTCGAAGGCCATTTGGCTTCTGTAAATGGCTGCGCTTTCAACCGCGACGGTAGTCGCATCGTTTCAGCTTCATCAGACCGCACGCTCAAAGTCTGGGATACTGATTCTGGCGAAATGCTGCACAGTTTCAACGACCATTTAGCTTCCGTGAACGGTTGCGCCTTTAGCCCGGATGGCAGTCTTATTGTCTCGGCCTCCTCCGATAACACACTAATAATTTGGGATGCGCATGATGGGAAAAGATTGCACACACTCAAAAGACTTGCACCCTGGGGTGAGTTAAAGGATGAAAATGGTAACCCAGTACTGGATGATAATGGCAAGCCAAAAGAAGGCGAGATGGATGTCATCATTGATGGCCACGAAAACGCGATAAATGACTGTGCGTTTAGCTCTGACGGCAAATTGGTTGTCTCTGCTTCAGACGATGGAAAGCTCAAAATCTGGGATGCTGAGTCTGGTGCGCTTCAGGGAACTCTCCAAGATGGAGGTCATTCAGGTTTTGTGAAAAGCTGCGCCTTTAGTGACGACAACAAACTCATCGTATCAACTTCAGCCGACGGCACCGTTATAGTTTGGGTTTGGGATCCTCCCCAATATAGAGTGTTACGCAAACTCGAAAGACGCGAACGCCTAGATGAGATTTCAAGTCAATCTCAGGTTGTAGTTAATGGACATTTGGGCGAGGTGAATGATTGCGCATTGAGTTCGGATGGCAAGCTGATCGTTTCGGCTTCAGATGACTGCACGGTCAAAGTATGGGATGTGGCTTCTGGTCAATGCAAAGCGACTTTTTACGATGATGGTAGGATGAATTGTTGTGCGATTGACGGCGAGATAATCGTTGCTGGCGGCAATCACGGAGTCTATTTTCTAAAACTGGTGAGAAAGATCGCACAGGAACCCTAATGCCAGTCCATTCTCCCAAACAAACCTTCGAACTCTTTTTCACGCCGCGCTCGCCAGTCTTGTTTTTGCTAGGGGCGTTAGCGCTGGGTGTGGCCGGAAACATGCTGTCGGATTTGGCGAAGCAATATTTCGCGCCGCATGAAGAGACAGGGCGATTATGGCTGATTTTGATTGTGGCGTTGGTTGGGTTGGTTGGGTTGGTTGGATTGGCTTTCAGCGCAGGGGTGATTCGGCAGCGATGGTTGGAGCCGCCTATTTACCGGGTGCTGGATTTTTCCAAGCCGGAGAAGGCGCGCGGGTTGATTGCCTTTGTCAGTTTGAGCGAGCGGGCGCATCTGGAAAAGGCGCTGGATTATCACGAGCCGCAGTTGGAGTGGGTCTGGTTGATTGCGACTAGTGAGACGGAGGCGATGGCGGAAGAGTTGCGGCAGGCCTATGAGTCTGCAGGCTTTCAGATCAAAGTGCAGCCGCTGGCGCATCCCTTTGAGTTGTTGAAGATCAAAGAGGTGGTCGAGCACATCTACGCGACGCAGTTGGAGGGGTTGCCGGAGACTGAGGTCGTGGCTGATTTCACCGGCGGGACGAAGCCGATGTCGGCGGCGATGATCTTTGCCTGTTTGAGCCCGACGCGGCGGTTGCAGTATGTGCCGGCGGATTATCAGGACAACAAGCGCGTGCCGCGTGATCCGGTGGAGTATGTGATTGATTACGGTAGTCTGGGCCAGGTGGCTCCGGCTGTGCGGTTGCCGCAGAAAGGATGAGCAAGGGATGAAACGGATGGTTTGTTTGGTCAGCGATCAGGTGTTGCCCAATTACATCCCGGTCAATGAACCGGCGACGCGTCCGGCGGTACTGCACGGCATCTTTACGCCGGGGGAAGCGCGGATGCAGCAGAACTGGGAGAATCTGAAGAAGGTCATCACGCAACATCTCCCGATGGTGCGGACGGAAGATGTGCCCATCAATGACCCCTATGACGCGCAGGAGATTCAACAGGTCTGTGCGCGGTTGGTGATTGATGATTTCCCGGAAGATGAGTGGACGTTGAATGCGACGGGCGGGACCAAGTTGATGTCGGCTTCGGCCAGTGAGGTGTTCAACCGGAATGGCTGCGCAGTCTATTACGTCGAATCGTGGCGCAACCGGACGCTGCAGGTCGCGCCCGATTGGGCTACGGTAAAGATCGCTTTTACGGAAACACTGGCGGTGGAGACTTACTTTCAGCTTTATGGGAAACAGGTCGAGCATGGCACACCGCGCACGGGGCAAGAGGCGCATGTGGTCGGGCAATTGAGGTTGTTGGATATGCAGGTTTGGCCCAGTGTGGAGTTGCGGCATTTGCAGCAGAAGCTGGTGGAATACGATGCGGTCGGCATCCGGCATTATCAATGCTTCGTCTTCGAGGTAAAACGCCGGAGCGATTTCCGGCAGCGCGAGGCGGTGAAGAAGGAAATCCTGCTCGACCTGTTGAAACTTTACCAAGTGCAACAGCGGTTCGGCGGGCCTTTTGGCAAAGCTTATTGGGTGTTCAGCGGGGATTACGAGTTGAGCGAGGTCGAGGCAGAGCGCATCCGCCTGTTCAACATTACCTTGATTCGCGGTGACGAGGTCAACCGGTTGACCAGTGAGCCGGAAAAGTTCGGCTTGCCCCACCGTAAACCTAAAGCGCGCTGAGGGAGCGGGGACAGATGGTGACTTTATTGAACAGTCCGCGTTTGACAGCGTTTGGCCAGTTCGACTACTGCGAATTGACGGTGGCCAAGGCGCGGGAGTTGGTGGCTGGCGGGTGCCGCTCGGTGATCGGACACGCTGCGACGGCAGAGTTGTTGGCTGAATTATTGGGTGTGCCGGTGGCTTGCACGCCGGGGGTGCAATACGAACAACAAGTTGGCGAACAGGCCATCGTCTTTGAATTGAAGCAGCGGCAAGCTGGGATACGCGAATTAGACCAGGAAGATTTGAAGCGGATCGGGTACCGTCTGGGATTGTTGACGCGGCGGGCGTGAAAGCAAGCCCTATACCAGGCGACATTTTTGTTCCTGGCTAACCCCAGGAAGGCGGGAAAGGCTAGGGGGTTAGCCGGAAACGGTTAAGGTTATAATGAACAAGCAATTAGATCGAAAAAGGAATGGCAAAAGATGGCGTGCCATCGAGTGCCAGCGACCTCTATTCAGGGGGTTAGCCGAAACAGGGGTTTTGGCCCATGACAGCAATAGACTTATAGCTTCACAGTTGGAATGGTGATGCCGCGACTGAGCGGATTGAGACGGTATTAGTGTTCGTGATTATAACCGGTGTGCCAGGGTTGGAATGGTGATGCCGCGACTGAGCGGATTGAGACCCTCGAGGACGAGCGGATGAAGGTAGCTTACTAGGGGTTGGAATGGTGATGCCGCGACTGAGCGGATTGAGACCCCCGCCGCGATATATCGCACATACCCCGGACGCTTTGTTGGAATGGTGATGCCGCGACTGAGCGGATTGAGACATCCGTCCCGCGCTCCTCCCCGCCGTTCGCGCGACCCTGTTGGAATGGTGATGCCGCGACTGAGCGGATTGAGACTTCAACATTGCTAAATGATGTGCGAAGTCTACGATCATGTTGGAATGGTGATGCCGCGACTGAGCGGATTGAGACCCACTGCCGTTATGCACGAGTAGAGGCTGAGCCGATGGTTGGAATGGTGATGCCGCGACTGAGCGGATTGAGACACGAGTGCGAATGCGAGAAAAATTTTGTACATAACTTTGTTGGAATGGTGATGCCGCGACTGAGCGGATTGAGACACATCTTCCGCCAACAGGAACAGCCAGGCGTACCGTTGGAATGGTGATGCCGCGACTGAGCGGATTGAGACACCGACAATGTGTCGGTCAAGCTGAAGACTTATGTTGGAATGGTGATGCCGCGACTGAGCGGATTGAGACAGTTCCACCACAAGCAATTTAGCATAATCACACCGCGTTGGAATGGTGATGCCGCGACTGAGCGGATTGAGACCCGGCTCGACATGGGTCCTGAACCACGCTGCCTCGTTGGAATGGTGATGCCGCGACTGAGCGGATTGAGACTTGAAACAACTGCTCAATTCCGCAGAACGTTGGTGCGTTGGAATGGTGATGCCGCGACTGAGCGGATTGAGACTCGCGGCCGTCACGGCTGGTAACCGTGAAGCCGACCAGTTGGAATGGTGATGCCGCGACTGAGCGGATTGAGACGAGGCAGTCAAGATAATGGCTGCCGACCATCCCGACGTTGGAATGGTGATGCCGCGACTGAGCGGATTGAGACCGAGTCGGCGATTTTAATTTCAATCACCTTCCGTCCGTTGGAATGGTGATGCCGCGACTGAGCGGATTGAGACAGCTCAACGCGGCCAAGGACACGGGGCTGTCGGTGGTTGGAATGGTGATGCCGCGACTGAGCGGATTGAGACGAGGCTTAAAGCTAGTTTTGTAGCAGTGTTTTTCATAAGTTGGAATGGTGATGCCGCGACTGAGCGGATTGAGACGAGGACAAGCGGGTTAGACCAGACTGCGCTGCATCCGGTTGGAATGGTGATGCCGCGACTGAGCGGATTGAGACTAACGGCGCGCAGGACCAAGGTTTATGTTGCTCCAGTTGGAATGGTGATGCCGCGACTGAGCGGATTGAGACAAATCTCGGCGAATGCTGCGCTGCCAGTGCGCCTAGTTGGAATGGTGATGCCGCGACTGAGCGGATTGAGACCCCCCACAGCAGCACCTCAAGGAGAACGCCATGACCGGTTGGAATGGTGATGCCGCGACTGAGCGGATTGAGACTGAACTTCTCACGGATGAGGCAGGCCAGTTCGGCGTGTTGGAATGGTGATGCCGCGACTGAGCGGATTGAGACACGGTGGACGACAGACAGAATTGCCCAACGTCCCTTGTTGGAATGGTGATGCCGCGACTGAGCGGATTGAGACTGCCCCGAAGGGCTGGAAGCGGGCCTGCGCCCGCTCCGTTGGAATGGTGATGCCGCGACTGAGCGGATTGAGACACAGCGGCCCACAAATATAGCGACAAGTTGGCTTGTCGTTGGAATGGTGATGCCGCGACTGAGCGGATTGAGACTTCTTTGGATTGCTGTTCCAATTGCATAAGTTTTTTGCGTTGGAATGGTGATGCCGCGACTGAGCGGATTGAGACGCCGACTACACCATCGCCGGCCTCGAACTGGCCAAGTTGGAATGGTGATGCCGCGACTGAGCGGATTGAGACTGAGTCTGGCCCGCTGATTCAGTTTCCGTCCGAGTTGTTGGAATGGTGATGCCGCGACTGAGCGGATTGAGACGAGTTCGAGCAGGTTTTGCTCAATAGTTGTTGGCAAAGTTGGAATGGTGATGCCGCGACTGAGCGGATTGAGACTTGCTACAAAAGCCCTCCGTATTAACCCACGGCAGCGGGTTGGAATGGTGATGCCGCGACTGAGCGGATTGAGACTCCCAAAAGTCGCGCCGCCACGCTGCAGTGCGCTCGTTGGAATGGTGATGCCGCGACTGAGCGGATTGAGACTAGCGTCATGCACACCATATACCCACTACCTAGATTTAGTTGGAATGGTGATGCCGCGACTGAGCGGATTGAGACGTGTTGTTGGTGATGCCCGCGAAAACAACGACGAGCGTGTTGGAATGGTGATGCCGCGACTGAGCGGATTGAGACGGGGTCTAGCTGGTCTACCAGCATAATAGCCATTCCGTTGGAATGGTGATGCCGCGACTGAGCGGATTGAGACACTTTCGTCCACGCTTGTCGCATGTACGCTAGTTTTGTTGGAATGGTGATGCCGCGACTGAGCGGATTGAGAACGTCCGATAGTCCGTTTTCTCGACCCGTAAGTTGCCGTGGTTGGAATGGTGATGCCGCGACTGAGCGGATTGAGACACGCCTGATTCGGTTCAACAGGTCTTTCGCCGAACGGGTTGGAATGGTGATGCCGCGACTGAGCGGATTGAGACGCCCACGACCTCGGCCTCGTACACGAGCGCAACCTTTTGTTGGAATGGTGATGCCGCGACTGAGCGGATTGAGACTTGGGTAAGTGCGGCGTTGAGCTGTTGGTTAAACCCGTTGGAATGGTGATGCCGCGACTGAGCGGATTGAGACGTTAGTGAAAAGGGGTTTAAAAGCCCCGAGAAAAGTTGGAATGGTGATGCCGCGACTGAGCGGATTGAGACGGCTCATAGCCAGCCTGTTGAACATGCCATTGTTGTTGGAATGGTGATGCCGCGACTGAGCGGATTGAGACCCGATGCAACACCGTCATTCCCTTGCTTCCTATTCATGTTGGAATGGTGATGCCGCGACTGAGCGGATTGAGACTGTACGTTTTCTCCTTTAGTGTCCTTCGTGTGAGAAGGACGTTGGAATGGTGATGCCGCGACTGAGCGGATTGAGACGTCGCCGATGGTGACTTGCCTTCCGACCGTGTCGGCAGTTGGAATGGTGATGCCGCGACTGAGCGGATTGAGACGAACCAGCTTTCAATGCCACCGTTGGCATTTCGCCGTGTTGGAATGGTGATGCCGCGACTGAGCGGATTGAGACGCGTGGAATATTGCGTGGCCTGTGTAGGCTGCAGCCGTTGGAATGGTGATGCCGCGACTGAGCGGATTGAGACAAATCTGGAAATAGAATCAGGACTAGCTATAATAGGTTGGAATGGTGATGCCGCGACTGAGCGGATTGAGACCATAAGAAGCCGCCCGCAGGAGCAGGCTCCTTACGTTGGAATGGTGATGCCGCGACTGAGCGGATTGAGACTCCAGCGGCGTATGCCGCTTGGGCTTCCTCTAGGGTTGTTGGAATGGTGATGCCGCGACTGAGCGGATTGAGACCCCCCTCGCTGTGATGCATGCACAGAGGTGTCGTTCCAGTTGGAATGGTGATGCCGCGACTGAGCGGATTGAGACTTGAAGGAGAACAGCTCTTGATCTTTTCCACCTCTGTGTTGGAATGGTGATGCCGCGACTGAGCGGATTGAGACGAGGACTGTCTTGAAGAAGCCGCTCAAACGGACCTGTTGGAATGGTGATGCCGCGACTGAGCGGATTGAGACACCCGCTGCCGCACCGGGTACTCAGCAACCTGATCGTTGGAATGGTGATGCCGCGACTGAGCGGATTGAGACAGGATGACGTCAATCCCACAGAAGCCGCGCACCCCGTGTTGGAATGGTGATGCCGCGACTGAGCGGATTGAGACACGATCATTGTGACCTTTGAAACCCTTACTGTCGGTGTTGGAATGGTGATGCCGCGACTGAGCGGATTGAGACTAAAGTTTGCTCGGGTTATCCAAATTCGAAAGCGTTCGTTGGAATGGTGATGCCGCGACTGAGCGGATTGAGACAAATCTTGTATGGGATTCAGTACAGCCTATTGCATCTGTTGGAATGGTGATGCCGCGACTGAGCGGATTGAGACGAGAGAAACGTGCCACTCGTTCTCCAGAGTGAGTGCGGTTGGAATGGTGATGCCGCGACTGAGCGGATTGAGACACCGGCTCGGAGAGAGAGAAACGTGCCACTCGTTCTGTTGGAATGGTGATGCCGCGACTGAGCGGATTGAGACGTTGATCTTGCGGATAGCTGCGGTAAGTCTACGGTAGTTGGAATGGTGATGCCGCGACTGAGCGGATTGAGACCATGCATACGGATGACGATGTCGTTGCCGTCTGCTGGGGTTGGAATGGTGATGCCGCGACTGAGCGGATTGATACCCACCCTCAGGTTGTGACGAATTAGCAGCTCGGCACGTTGGAATGGTGATGCCGCGACTGAGCGGATTGAGACTTCAAGGATGGTCTGTATATCTGACGAACTCTTAACGTTGGAATGGTGATGCCGCGACTGAGCGGATTGAGACTGAAACGCATCGCAAGCGCGCTTACTCTTACTGCGGTTGGAATGGTGATGCCGCGACTGAGCGGATTGAGACGAGATTCTTCAGCCCAGTCGGCGTCACAAGGATCGGTTGGAATGGTGATGCCGCGACTGAGCGGATTGAGACGACCAGCATGGTAACTGCATGCGGAATCATTCTACCGTTGGAATGGTGATGCCGCGACTGAGCGGATTGAGACTGCACGATTTCATAACGAAGTCCGCAGTATTGGCACTGTTGGAATGGTGATGCCGCGACTGAGCGGATTGAGACTTCCGGAAGATTTAAAATCACTGTTCACACTTTACGTTGGAATGGTGATGCCGCGACTGAGCGGATTGAGACGCAAACAGCCAAAGTCGTCCAATCTGATATTGAGCGGTTGGAATGGTGATGCCGCGACTGAGCGGATTGAGACGTTATCCTTCTTTCGAAAGTCTTGTCTTGTCCCGGCAGGTTGGAATGGTGATGCCGCGACTGAGCGGATTGAGACTACTCAGGCAACCCGCTACCCATCTTGCTAGCGTCGTTGGAATGGTGATGCCGCGACTGAGCGGATTGAGACTGCGCGCCGCCATTTCCGCCGCGGCCATCTCGTAGGCGTTGGAATGGTGATGCCGCGACTGAGCGGATTGAGACACTAAGACGCGCGAGGCGGCGAGCCATCCAGCATGAATGTTGGAATGGTGATGCCGCGACTGAGCGGATTGAGACTGGCCGATATCGTCACAGCATAAAACCAATGGTGACGTTGGAATGGTGATGCCGCGACTGAGCGGATTGAGACCTGTTAAAAGAAAAAATTTTCAAAAGACGAAAGCTGTTGGAATGGTGATGCCGCGACTGAGCGGATTGAGACGTCCCCACTTCCTGTCGATATTTCCCACATACCGACGGGTTGGAATGGTGATGCCGCGACTGAGCGGATTGAGACGTCATTTCCGGATGTACACCTAGTGCATACCCAAAGTTGGAATGGTGATGCCGCGACTGAGCGGATTGAGACCCCCGCCAACACATCCGCAAAGATGCATAACGAGTTGTTGGAATGGTGATGCCGCGACTGAGCGGATTGAGACACCCGTCAAAATCCACTTTAAACAGGGTATGCCTAGTTGGAATGGTGATGCCGCGACTGAGCGGATTGAGACGACGGCAGCTTTGATCTGCCGCTTAGTTTGGGCAAGTTGGAATGGTGATGCCGCGACTGAGCGGATTGAGACCTGAGCTTGGGGAGTTTGACGATCGGGTGTCGGTGTTGGAATGGTGATGCCGCGACTGAGCGGATTGAGACTCGTGCTGGTCGAAAGGAGGTGAAGAGCGACTTCGCAGTTGGAATGGTGATGCCGCGACTGAGCGGATTGAGACCCCGAAGACCCAATCGCGAACCTCACACAAACTACACGTTGGAATGGTGATGCCGCGACTGAGCGGATTGAGACCAAAAACATCTGACGCATACAAAGCTCCTTCCGCGCCGTTGGAATGGTGATGCCGCGACTGAGCGGATTGAGACTCCAAATTGTGGGAAAAACATCTCTGCTCCTTTCGTTGGAATGGTGATGCCGCGACTGAGCGGATTGAGACAAAAAGGGTACTGGCGACAATGGCCGCCTGACCCAGTTGTTGGAATGGTGATGCCGCGACTGAGCGGATTGAGACTTGGACGGAGGATAATATCCAACCGCCCCTTGGTTTGTTGGAATGGTGATGCCGCGACTGAGCGGATTGAGACGTGACAGCGACGGGAGTGATCATGAAAGGGGTTGACGTGTTGGAATGGTGATGCCGCGACTGAGCGGATTGAGACAGCGCGAATCGTTTGGATTGCGATGTTTGCCCGGTGTTGGAATGGTGATGCCGCGACTGAGCGGATTGAGACTCGTGCTGGTCGAAAGGAGGTGAAGAGCGACTTCGCAGTTGGAATGGTGATGCCGCGACTGAGCGGATTGAGACCCCGAAGACCCAATCGCGAACCTCACACAAACTACACGTTGGAATGGTGATGCCGCGACTGAGCGGATTGAGACCAAAAACATCTGACGCATACAAAGCTCCTTCCGCGCCGTTGGAATGGTGATGCCGCGACTGAGCGGATTGAGACTTGCTTGGAGAAACTGGATTCCCAAATCGTAGATAGCCCGTTGGAATGGTGATGCCGCGACTGAGCGGATTGAGACCAGACCGCTCGCTTGATTTGGGGTCGGTAGAGCCCCACTCGTTGGAATGGTGATGCCGCGACTGAGCGGATTGAGACTCCAAATTGTGGGAAAAACATCTCTGCTCCTTTCGTTGGAATGGTGATGCCGCGACTGAGCGGATTGAGACAAAAAGGGTACTGGCGACAATGGCCGCCTGACCCAGTTGTTGGAATGGTGATGCCGCGACTGAGCGGATTGAGACGCCAGTTCACGAGTTGTTGGTAAGGCCTGAGCCTGGTTGGAATGGTGATGCCGCGACTGAGCGGATTGAGACTTTTGAGGATCCCACCGTGCCTTTCCAGGACATCACGTTGGAATGGTGATGCCGCGACTGAGCGGATTGAGACAAAGTTGATCAGATCATCCGGAGTACGGATCACCTGGTTGGAATGGTGATGCCGCGACTGAGCGGATTGAGACACCACTGACACTAGGTTTTGTCTTTCCATGCCACCTCGTTGGAATGGTGATGCCGCGACTGAGCGGATTGAGACTACTACTACCTTAAGCGTGTTTCCATTCGCGACCAAAGTCGGTTGGAATGGTGATGCCGCGACTGAGCGGATTGAGACTACTGCTATCCCAATAGCCACGAAGTAGAATCGGGGGAGTTGGAATGGTGATGCCGCGACTGAGCGGATTGAGACGCTTAAAAAGGATATTGGTTTGGGGGAATTAGATGACTAAGGCGAGCAAACAAACTAACTCTGACAAAAGGCATATCCTCGTGGCTGTGTCAGGCACCACACCTCAGATCGTCACCGAAACACTTTATAAGCTGGTCGTGAACAAAACAAAACCTGTACCAATTTCAGAAGTCCACGTGTTGACGACAAAGAAGGGAGCCGAAATAGCCTGGAAGGCGTTGGGCGGGCCAACAGGGGCAATTGCCAAGTTGTGCAAAGAATATGCGATCAAGCATCCGATTGCATTCAGGCAAGCTGAACATATTCACGTTTTCAAAAGCAACCAGAAAGGCAAGCGACGTTCCGATACAACAGATGAGCTTGAGGATATCCGCACCTCAGCCGACAACGAGGCTATGGCGTCACAAATGCTCGGCTTAATCAAAGAGCTGACCAACCAGCGAAACTCCGTGCTGCATTGTTCGCTGGCTGGCGGGCGGCGGACGATGTCGGTTTACCTAATGTTGGGGCTGATGCTTTATGGCGGAGCGGAGGATCGGCTGTCACATGTGCTGGTGCCACAGGAATTCGAAACCAATCGCAATTTCTTCTTCCCGCCAAAAAAGAACGAGATCATTGATGTAACAATCAATGGCAATCCGGCAAAGGCGCAGACAAAAAATGCCCGCATTGAATTAGCCGACATTCCATTTGTCAGGTTGCGCTCGATTCTGGGCGCAGCAGTAGCGAAGGTCGAAAAGAATCTCAACGAGTTGATCAGAATTGCGCAAAGCCGTATTGATCGTGTTGAGCCGGATAAGCTGGTGATTGACTTACGGCAAGGGGTAGTAAGTTTCGGCACACAGCGTATTAACTTGCGTGGGGTCAATCTGGCGTTGCTCACCTACTATGCCAAACTGAAAACGGCGGCTTATTGCAAACGTCCGGACTTACCAGATTGTTTAACCTGCGAAAATGAGTGCTACGTACACCGTTCAGACATCAACCGTGCTGGCTTTCAAGCGATCTTCGACGCGCTTTATGCCCGCGTGAAAAACCACCGTGAGGCCGCCCACGAGAAAGCCACGGAAGAAACCAACATCAAGGTCTATCACAAACGAATCAATGATGAGATCGCCCCTTTCAGCATCAGAATCGAAGTGGTCAGAGGCGAAGGGCGCTATGGCCTGTCGCTCGACAAGAACTTGATTCAACTCATTGAAAGCTAATCCCCTCATCCAACCCGCCGATTTTGTAACCTTACAGTAACCTTTCTTTACGGGCTTAAACGACGATTGATCTTTATCTTCTCTCCCGCGCTGGCAACAGTTGCCACGTAGAAAGGAAATTGAGAGCAGATGCAAAGTCAATCCAGCCTACCATCCACCGCACAAATCGCAGAACACCCACGCTGCCGCATGGCACAACGTAATACTGATTGGCAGGCCATCGAACTGGCTTTAGCACATGGGCACAAAATTCATCGCTGCGGTGCCGAGTTTTACTTTCTGGGCACTAGCCAATTGCCAGCCGCACTCCGGCGCACGCATGCCCGGCTCAACGGGCTGACCGTGGTCGTGGCCGATGGTGAAATCAAAACGGTTTACCGCAACGAACGGGCGTTGGCGTCCATCAAGCGCAAACGCAAACACGCTTGGCGCGCCACCAGACCGCGCCGCCGGTAATGCGGCTTCGCCACCGGAACACATGGAGGGGTATGCAACCGGATAAACCGGCAACCTTGCCGGGCGACATACACCCGCGCACTTTGAGCACAATCGAGTGCAGGAAGAAACAACGATGAACCAAACTGATCAGAAAAACATTTTGCTTTGCGTGGCGGGGATGACGCCGCAAATCGTGACGGAAACGCTTTGCGCCTTGGTTGTCCGGGGCGAGCGCGTGGACGAAATTCGCGTCATTACCACGCTGGCCGGACGCGACAAGGTCGTGGCGGAGTTGCTACACCCACAAACGGGCCAATTCTTTGCTTTCTGCCGCGATTACGGGATTGATCCGGCCACCATCAATTTCAGTGAAAAGACGATCTCGTTGCTGCGCTTGCGCGATGGATTGCAACTTGAAGACATCCGTTCGGCGGCTGACAACGAATGCGCAGCAGACCAAATTTGTGAGTTCGTACGGCAAATCACTTGTGATGCGCACACGCGGCTTCACGCTTCGGTCGCCGGCGGGCGCAAAACGATGGGCATTTACCTGACGACGGCGCTGCAACTTTACGGACGCACCTGCGACACGCTTTCGCACGTGTTGGTCAGCGAGAATTTCGAGACGCACAGAGATTTCTACTACCTGCCACCCACCCCGCTCACGCTCAACATCCGTGACCGGATAACGGGCGAGGTCAAACAAATTTCGACGGCAGAGGCCGAAATCCTGCTGGCAGATATTCCCTTCATTCGGCTGCGCGGGATGCTCTTTAGCTGGCTGGGCGATCAATCAACCAGTTACCGCGAACTGGTGCAACGCGCTCAGAGCGATTTGGACTTGCTGGAAACGTCGCACGACCTGCGGCTGAACTTGCGCGAACGCACCGTCTGCGTCGCAGATCGCAAAGTCCGGCTGGCGGAACGCGAATTCTTTATCTTTTTACTGTTTAGCATGCTGCGACGTGAATCGAATGCCAAGAATGCAAACAACGCAGACGGCTGGCAGACACTTTCGCAAATCAACCGCGCGCAACTCGATCAAACTTTTCGGCTGATTACTGCCGCTCGCGAACAAGAGTTAGGGCTGGAAGAGTGCGCCTCTTATCCGCGCTACGATTTTTTGGTCAACCTCGCAGCGCGGCTGGAAAGCCAACATCAGCTCGATCAAGAGGATTTACGCCGCACTTTCAGCGAAACGCGTGCGCGCATCAATCGCAAACTTGAAGAGGCTGGATTCCCGGCGCGTTTTCTGCTCGCTTCGCAAGGCGAACGCGGCGCGCTGCGTTACGGGCTCAACATCGCCGCTGATCGCATCGCGTGGCAATAACCGGAAGTATTCATCATTCAGATTTTCCTGCAACAACGCTCGAATTAACGGAGAAAGGCAATGTTTTATTTCATTTTGTGCTTGGGTGGCTTGTTACTCGCGCTGTATTTGCGCCCGCAATTACGCGCCGCTTTCGCTCAACAGCGGCTGATGTCTGAAAAACTGCACAATCTCCTTTTCATTGCGGCGGGCGCAGCGCCTGAATTATTGCGGCAATGCTCTGTCATTACTCAGGTAGCTCACGGCGCGCTGGGCTTGACGATGCTGCTGATCGCAATATTGGCGGGTTGTGGGATGGGTTTGAGCATTTATGAATTCACGCAAAATCCGGCCATTGCTTGGTTGGCTGGCAGTTTCTGGATGCTACTCATTCTCGCCGTAGATCGCCAACTCGTTATTGCCATTAACAAAACCGACGACGCCTGGAAACTCTGGTTGAAAGCTGCACCAAGATTGGCAATGGTTTTTGTATTAGGCTTTGTCGTCAGCCACACCTTGATTCAAGGCATGTTTAGAAATGACATCGAGCGTGAAATGGTCGAGATGCGCGCTGAGCAGGTGCGCACGCTCAGTGCCAATGATGACACCCAGATCGAAGAATTAAGAAACAGAATCAAAGCGGTTAATGAGCAGATCACCGCAACTGACAATGAAATCACTGAATCCAGCACCGCACTGGCCAAAGAAATTGCGGGTGAAGTCGGTTCAGGCAAACGCGGTGACGGCAAGGTGGCCGCAGCCTGGCGCGCTAAAATACAACAGGCACAAGCCCGCCGCGAACAATTACTGAACGAACGGCAACAAATCGAAGACCAGATCAGAGCGGTCGAGCAAATTATCAGCGCCAACTTACAAAACAATGCCAAAGCTTTGAACGCGCCCGCTGGGCTGTTAGGCCGTTCGCAAGCCGTCAGCCGGATTTGTCGGAAAAACCCCGAAGCCAATTTGCTCAAATGGGCCTTGATGCTCGGTCTGTTCCTATTGGAAAGCAGCCCCGTGCTGGCAAAATTGCTCAATCGAGCCAGCAGCTATGACCAGTTGGTCGAGCGTGAACAGCTTGCTGAAAACGTCACGCTGATGGTCGTGCGCAAGGCTTATGAACACCTGCTCAGCGATGACCCAGACAAACCTGAATATCAGTCTGAAGCAATGAAGCAAATCCGCCGCGATATTGAGGAGCGTTTGAGCAGTGGCTTGAACAAGCTGGGCCCTCAGACAAAACAAGCTCAGACAATCGCTGCCGAATGTTGCGTCAATATCTATCTTTGCGAACCAGGCAAACAGCGCGAACAGCAACGGCTCTTTATTAATTTTCCAGTGGCAAAAGAAGAAGTCTTCGGCGCGCACTTGATGAAAGCCCTAACCCTGGCTGGCGCGAAACAAGGTTATGACTTGTTCAACTGGCTCACGCCTGGTTATTTCGAACTACTCAATCCGCAAGGTGAGACAGTTAAATTGGAAGAACGCTTGTTCCCACAACTGCAAAACGATACAGCGTTCGTCGTGCCGGTGATTCACTAATCGCAGCGTAGCAAAGCCAAACAAAGGAGTTGCAGAGCAGATGTTTAGACACCTGTCAAAATTTCTAGCCAGCCGATGGATTGTCTGGTGTGTTTATTCAATCACCTTGCTGGCTATTGCGGTTGGTTGTATCGGCACGGCGACAATCATCGGCGATCTGCTTTTGGGTTATGTCTGGATTTACAGCGCAATCTGTGGTGGCGCGCTGGTATTGATGTGCTGCGGGATGTTGCTTTGTAAACTCAATTCAAATGCCCGGCAAAGAACGAACCCGTTGCGCAACTTGTCTGACATAAAACTCAGACCTATTGCCTACACATTGGGCGGCCCAGCGTTGAAGCTGGGTGCGCCATCACAACCACCCTTTGTCAGCTTGACGGTAAGAAAGGAATCGCAAACCCATGCTACGCAAAATCAATAAACCAGAACTATCGGCGGCCATTGTTTTGACCATACTGATGACATTTGGGTTGAGCGCCTGGCTTTGGCTGCGCTTTGCGCACGCCGCTGAATTCGTTAACGGACTCAACCTGACGATCAGCAAAGCCAATGGTGTGGTCATCTATGCGCGTCCCAAAAAACTTGCGGTGGGCCAAGTCAAATCACTGAATGAAGTTGTCAGCCATCTAAAGGCGATCAACTATATCGAAGGACATCAAACCGACAATACATGGCAACCCGGCTCTTACCGTATCGAAGACGCCAAACATATCTCCATCTTCCCGCGCTTGCCGCTGCCGCAATTTTATCCGGCGCGAATTGAGTTTAGGGGCAACAAGATTTCTGCGCTTTACCAATTACAGCCCGACAACACGTTGCTTGTTGCCAAGCCAGTCAATGAATTGCTGCTCGAACCAGAGCAACTCGGTTCGTTAATCGCCAATAGCACTGATGAAAGCGATGCTGTTCCGCCACTCGCCCGCTGCAATCCCGTCGAGTGGCAAATGCTCGATGGCACTTATCTGCTCTATGCGGTAATGGCGCGTGAAGATCCCACATTTCTCACTCATCACGGCATCAGCTACCGGGCCATTGCCCGGGCCATAGTAGCCCGTTTACTCGGTGGCAGCGCTGGCGGGGGCTCGACCATCACACAACAGGTAATCAAAAATGCGGTCAGCCGCGATTGGCAAAACTCCCTTTCGCGCAAAATTGACGAATTGTTTTATGCTGCCGCCCTTGAGTTGCGGCTCTCCAAAGCCGACATCTTTAAGCTCTACGCCAATGTGATCTACCTTGGCGCCCGCAACGGCTCGGCGCTTTACGGATTTAGCGCGGCGGCTGAAGAGTATTTCGGCAAATCGGATTTGCGCAGCTTGACACTCGGCGAGGCCGCTACCCTGGCCGTGCTGATCAATCAACCTGGCCATTACCTGCGTGAAGCCAATCAAGGCAACTACGATCCGATTCTCAAACGCCGCGCCCGTGTGCTGAAGGAAATGCACGAACGTTGGCCGGCCAAGTTCTCGCGTGAGGCAATCGCGCTGGCCGAGCAAGCGCCGTTGCAGTTCATCACTCGTCCCGTCAATCAGAAATCGCCGCTCGACAATCTCAGCGAAGAGTTTGTGCAAAACTACGCCGCCAAACAGGAACCGCTCGCCAGCCTATTGCGAACGCGCAAGCCAACCGAACTGGCGACCGTCACGATCACGACTACGCTCGATCCTGATTTAATGCGTTTAGCCGAGCGCGTCATCGCCACGCAGGTTCCCTTGATCGAGCAGCGCTTCCCTGCCGCCAACAGCACGCCACAAAACCCCAATCGCATGCTGGCTGCAATCATTGCCCTTGATCCGCGCACGGGCGAAGTCTTGACGATGTACGGCGGTGCGGGCGGCAAGGATGGTTATAAACTAGCTCATCCAGCGCTCAACTCTGCCTCGCGCATCGCTTCATTGTGGAAGCCCTTCCTGCAAGCTCTCGCTTTCGAGCGTGACATTACCTTGGAAGACGGCACTGTGCTTACGCCCGACACCGTAGTGGATGCGGCAGCCCATTCGGTCAACGGCTGGCAACCACGCATCGGCACGGGCGTACCTGCATCCTTGCGAGTGATGATGGCAGGATCACGCGATGATTACGCCGCGTTTCTCACAGCCCGGCTGGGACTGCCCGCCACCGTAGACTTTTTCGAAAATGTAAGCGGACGTGCAATCAATGAACCCAATTATGAAGTTTGTCTTGGCCTACATCCACAGATGGCGCTGTCACCGCTCAAAGTCGCCAGAGCCTATACGCTCTTGGCACGGGCAGGTTCACTAATAGAGCCGACCCCATTCAGCCGCATCACACTCAATGACCAGCCTGTTTCGTTGCCCCTTCGACAACCGAAAGAGTTGCTTAAACCGGAATCGGTTCAGCTTACAACCGAGATGATGCGTGCCGTAACCGGCGCGAGTGAAGCTGGCGAACATGGAACTTTGCGGGCGGCCTTTGCACGCGCGGGGTTGTCAGTAAATCAAAATGTATGGGCGGCTAAGACTGGCAGTGGCCCCGAAGCTGTCTGGGCCGTAGCCCTTTCGAAGCAGTTGGTAGTAGTCGCTTGGTTAGGCTATGAACAGTCACCAACAGCCAGCCCTCAGGAGCGGCAAGAGCAGAATGCTATTCCAATAAATAATTTCACAGCAGGACAAACTGTTGGCCACATCCTGGCCGAGTATTTGAAAGCGATCCAGTCATTCCCTCTTTGAGGATACGGACATAGAAGGAAGTAAGGCTAATTTGGCAAGTTAGCGGATAAGGTGGGGCGTTTGGGGCTTCTTTCCAGCGATTCACGAACTCAGGAGCCGGATGAAGCCTTCCTGTTCAAAATGCTTATCTGTGGTCAAGGCTTCGAGTAGACCGCGCTCACGCATCAACACAAAGCTATATGCGTCACACAGCGAGTATGTTTTATCACGGCGGGCTTCAAGCAAGGCTAAGGCTTGCAGGTAATCAGCCTCACTTGTCCAGCGGACTTCAACCAAAGGATTCGCCAGCAGGTCGCGCACAAACCGTAGTGCACGCTCACGAGGCAAGCCGCGTGTTTGGCAAAGGGGGATGAATTCAGCCAACACGTAATCGTGGGTCAGCAATGTTCTAGCCGACCGAATGGCTGACACGGCTTGTGGGTTGCGCGTGTCGCTCTCATCGAAAAAACACAATAGTCCTGAAGTATCCAGCAGCATACGTTATTCCGCTTACAGGTCTTTGCCGTATTCGCGCGCCAGATCGGCGTCAATCTGTTCATTGTCGCCCGCGCGCGGGTTGCCGCTGCTGACAGCTCCAGCGTGTTGCATCAAACCTGCTAGCGCCACCTGTCGTTGCTCTTCGCTCAAGGGTGGATGCGCCTCTACTAATTCATGGCCCTGAGTAATTTCGTCGAGGATCAGCGCAGCTAGGGATAACCGTTCGCGCACAGGCAACACACGGACGGTCTGTGTATAGATTTCTTGAACAGTATTCATACCAACCTCCATCAATGACTTTAGCCTGATTGCAGGCGAGATGCCACTCTCAATTCCTATGGGCCATCCAGTTTGTCCCAGACTTCCAATTGCCACTGCTGCGGCGCGTCGCTTTCATTTCGGCTTCACCCAATCCGCTTTGAAGTTGCTGAACACCCGCAATCAATTGCGCCCAATCAACTGTTGGCTTGTGCTAAAGCGACACGTTGAGTTTTTCCCTTACGTAAATCTTCTTGAATCTCCTCAAACTGCCCCAATGCTGCCCGCAAGTCGTCTGCGATCTCTTCAGCAATGATGTCAGCGTCAGGCAAATTGTTTGAGCTTTCTAGGCTCTCATCTCTGAGCCAGAAAATATCTAAACTGAGCTTATCGCGCTGAAGCAATTCTTCATACGAGTAAACGCGCCAGCGCCCGTCTAGCTTTTCTTCTGACCAAGTGGGTTTGCGCAGGTGAGGATTGTCAGCTTTGTAGCACTCAACAAACTCGTCTAAATCGGCGCGCTGAAGCGGGCGTGTGCGCAAGGTGAAGTGTTTGTTTGTGCGCAGGTCATAAATCCAAAGCTGTTTTGTCCAGGCCGTTGCCCCAGGCCCCATACGGTCAAAAAAAAGCACGTTTGCTTTGACGCCTTGCGCGTAAAAGATGCCGGTGGGCAGCCGCAGCAAGGTATGGACGTTGCATTCTTCGAGTAATTTGCGGCGAATGGTTTCGCCAGCGCCGCCTTCAAATAGAACGTTGTCAGGCACAACGACTGCCGCTCGTCCGTGAATTTTGAGCAGGCTCTTGACGTGTTGCAGGAAGTTTAATTGCTTGTTGCTGGTCGAAGTGTAGAAGTCATTGCGAACGATGGTCAGCGCCTGCTTTTCGTCTTCATCTTCATCTTCGTTGACAAACGTCACGCTGGATTTTTTGCCAAAGGGCGGATTGGTCAGCACGACATCAAATTCCGCTTCCGGCTCTTTGCTCAAGCTGTCGGCCGTTCTGACAGGTGGCTCACCTTCGGCTTCAGTCGTGGGGCCGATGCCGTGCAAGAGCAAGTTCATTGCACAGAGCCGCGTCACGCTGTCCACCAACTCAACACCACGCAAGGCTTTCAATTTCAGATACCGCTTTTGCGTTTTATCCAGGTTTGGGTTGTGTCGTTCGATGTAGCGGTGCGCTTCCAGCAAAAAGCCGCCGGTGCCGCAGGCTGGGTCGCAAATCTTCTCGCCGGGTTGCGGGCGGATCACTTCGACAATGGCTTCGATGACTGGACGCGGGGTGAAGTATTGTCCAGCGCCGCCTTTGGTGTCGTGCGCGTTCTTTTCGAGCAAGCCTTCATAGGCATCGCCTTTCACATCCGCTGACAGGCTGCTCCAATCCACCTTGTCAATCAACTCCACAATCAACCGTCGCAATTTGGCGGGGTCTTGAATCTTGTTGAGCGCCTTGCGAAAGATCAGACCGAGCATTCCCTTTTGTTTGCCCAACTCTTCCAGTCCTCGGCGGTAGCGGGTTTCCAGCCGCTCGCCGTCCAGTTTCATCAGGCTCGGCCAGCTATAGGTTTCGGGAATAGTGGAAACTTTCGGGTTTGGCCCTTTCGTTTGCTCCCAGGCCATTTTGAGAAAAAGCAGATAGGTCAACTGCTCGACGTAATCGCCATAAGACAGGCCGTCATCGCGCAGCAAATTACAGTAGTTCCAAAGACGCTGCACTAAGGCAGATGATTGATTGCTCATGTGTTTTCTCTATATCATCTCAACCGCATGCATCCAGAGGCGGTCGGCCTTTTTGAATCCTTCAATAACAGCTTTGGCGAAGGCAGAATACTCCGCCTTTTTATCAATCAATTCGCCCAAATTCTTTATGACCTGACCTAGCGAATGATCCGCGTCAGGCACGCCATTAAAGCTGTCTTCAAAGTGATAATCTCCTTGCTCGACCAAAGCTTTGATCTTGTGGTAAAGCATTTGACGCGCTTCTTTGATGTCTCTTTCGTTTAGGTTGTAATACTCAATTGATTTATCTGCCCGCTTGAACGCCTCTGGCTTTTGTTTCTCATCAAATTTTGGAATCACTCTGCCGTCATCGGCATACCACAAAAGAGCGACATCCTGAGGCTTGCACGGATCGAGGAATAAAGGCCCCTCGTGCTTAAAGCTTGCGCCTTCAGCCCTAACGCGCTTTTTTTCATCCAGCAGCAAGAAGTAGTCCCCTTTGCCGCCAGTAATATCAGTTGCTCTGTCACGTCTACGTGAATTGCACCAAGTGCAACAAAGCCGGTAGTTCTTATGACAGAACGCAAGCCACCAATATCCGCGAAATAGAGGTTTTGTATCGCGCACTTTATTTTTGGGGCGGTAATGGTCAACTGCCCGATCAGACCTGTTTTCGCGTGTCTCACAATACCAACATTTGCGAGACGAAAGCTCTTCTAGTTTTGGCTTCAATGTTGTCCATAAGTCCGACTTGCTGTTTATGTAATCTGCACGCGGCTTGCCTTCCCGCTTGGTGCGCGCGGTATCTGTTGCAGTCTTCGCATCATTTAGCCACTGCGCATCAGGGGTGAACGCGGAGTTGTCAATGAACCTCATGCTTACCCATCCTCTTTTTTCTGTTGCTTCTTCAATCGAGCGACCAACTCTTTCGCAAACTGCTCACGTGCCTCGCGTTGCGCAGGCGTCAAGACTCGCTCGTGAATTTCATTCTCGGCCTCGTACCTCGCCATTTCTCTGGCAAAGAGTTGGTAATAGTCGTCACGAACGACATTCGTAAAGTCCAAGTCCCCAATTTCCTGGTTTAATTCCTCAAGCTCGCGTTGCTCGTCATTACTCAGATTTTCTTTAATGGTTAGCTGTCGCTTCTTATCCAGCTTTTCCAGCGTCGGCTTATCCAGCGCAGAGCGGAAGCCAAACATGTCGCTAGTCAACACACCCTCAAAGCCCATTCCTTTTGGGCTGCGGTCGGGGATTTCGGCATAACAACGATCCGTTTCCGGGTCGCGTTTGAATATTTGGATTTGTTCTCTCTCCAAACCTGCAATGACGAGCGGATCGTGAGTAGACATCAGGATATGACGTGATTGAAGCTCTTCGTTCCTTTCTTCGTCATCTACAATTCTATTGATGAGGTCGAGATACTCGGTGCTCCAAGCCGGATTTAGATGTGTATCCGGTTCATCAAGCAAGATCAATGACTCTTTCTCTTTCGTAAATCGCATCAATCCCAGCACCATCAGTAATTGCTGCTCACCTTCGCTCAGTTCGCGGAATGTCAGCTTTCCATCGAAATTGCGAATCTTAACCTTGATGATTACATCTTGAATAACATCAGATAGATCGGTGCTCTCTAAGCTAGCAAAAAAGTCACTTGGTGTATCGTAGTCTTGAGCTAAAGAAGAAAGCGCCTTTATGTCCTTAATGAATAGATAAAGTAGTTCTTGGCGCTTGCGATTGGTGATGCCTGTCTTGACATTCGAAGTTAGTCGCATTGGAGCAAGAGCAACTGAATAGAGATGAGAAAGAACTTTCTGGACAAGACCGAAAGCACCCCAAAAACGTTGGTCTCCAGATTTTCGCCCTCCCCACTCAGGCTTTTTCATTACGAAAAGAACTGATTCCAAGCCTTCGATGCGAAAGCTATCCAATAGGAACTTACGAAGCTTATCGTCTTCCTTCAAATAGAAGGATAAAAGCACATACTTGTTGTGATGTGTCTCTGCATAAAAGAACCCCCTGCTTGACATCAAGTGCCGAATTTCTGTCGCGCTGTATTCTTCATAAAGCAACTTTTCGTAATAACGCTGTTGATGTTCAAGGAAGAGTTCCTTCAGCCTGATGCATGTGCCCGAGTAATACCCAAAGACGAAGGTCGGCAAATAGGGCAAATCCTTCTTGGTCTTTTCGCCTTCGAGCGTGAAGTTGATGGGCGCGACCATCTTTTTCAACCGCTCTTTGCTTGGCCGAGCTGGGTCGTAATCAATGCTGACGCGGTTGCCGTGGCAGGTGTATTCGATTTTATAGGCGAAGATCGTGGCTTGGCCTAAATCCAAATCGCGGAAGATGATGACCAGGGCTTCAAACAGGTTCGATTTGCCAGTGCCGTTCCAGCCGACGATGACCGTGATGGGGCTGTCCGCGTCGAAGTTGATGCGGAAGTCCTTCAGGTTTTTGTAGTCGCTGATCCAGAGTTCGTGCAATCTCATGCGCGGGCGCTCAGGTAAACATCGCCGTTCGGGCGTTTGTCTTCGGCGATCAATTCGTCCTTGTCGGCTTGTTTCAACTCATCGTAAAACGCTTCGACCTCTTCCGGCCTATCTGATTTGAAGCCAGCTTCGCGGAAGAGTACATCGGGCGCAAGCGGGCGTTCGGCTTCGCGCAACACTTCAACCAGTTTGCGGCGTTCGCCCGTCGCTGTTTTGCCGGTCTTCTTCACTGTTTTTCGCTCCTCCTTTCGGTTTTCTCGCTCTTCGGCTTCTCGTTTCAATCGTTCCGTCTTGATGCGTTCGAGCAGCTTGCTCGCCGGTTCATCCTGCGGGTCTTGCTGGACCAGCTTGCCGATGAAGGCGTCTTGCAACACTTTCTGGCGCAATGTCTCGGCTCGTTGCAAACTGTCATCAAGGTTTTTCTCAAGTCTGTCAATGATTGAGAGGCGACGCTCAACTTCTTCAACAATGCGTTGCTGCTCAGCAAGCGGCGGAATTGGTACTGCTACAGATTTGAGAATCTGCCCGTTTATCCCAGGTCTCGTCTGGCCTCTTATCTGACCAAAGATTTGCCCTCTTACAACTTCGCCTCCCCAGAATGCGACCATGAGATAGTGAGGTTTGATGAAGTCCAAGTTAGGCGAAATTCGGTAACAGTGTTTCGTTATGATCGCAGGTTCAATATCAGCCGGGAGTACACAGCAGCGTCCCACTGTTGCCATAACTGTTATCAAAACATCTAGCGGGCGCGCAGCAAACTTCTTCAACTCCTCAAACTTTTCGGGACTTATACGGTTCTCTTTCCCTTTCGAGAAGCGACCTTCAAGCACGTTATCTATACCAATAGCCAAGATGCCAGTATCGGTAAACTCCGAGTGAAGAAGACTGCTACCGAAAGGGCCACTTTGGATTGACCTCGGCTGATGCGAGGCAGTTTGTTCAACTGTTGCCCACGTCCATCCTTCCGGCAACTCCGGCAACGCGCTGGTATCGGGCGCGGCAGGTTCGTCATATTTGGCTTTCCATTTGTCGTCTTTGGGCGGTTTGCCTGCCGCTTGCATTTTTGCGAGTTGGTCAGCTTCCCAGCGGGCGCGGCGCTCGCGGAGGATACGTTGCAACAGTTCCGCCGCCGGTTCGTAGGGGCGCTGTTCGGCGCGGGCCAGCGCGGCTTCCGTTTCGACCAAGCGGCCTTCGCACGCAGCCTTGAGCACGGCGGCGCGGTACCGCTTCAAATTGGCCTGCACCCGCCGCAGACTGGCTACGGCAGCATCCAGGCGCGTGAATTGTTTTTCGATTTCAGCAACAATCCGGTGTTGCTCAGCAAACGGGGCAACTAAAATTGGAATCAGCCGCATTGGTGCTTGCGCCAATTTCAAGCGAGTTGTGCCACTAACAAAATCTCGGTAATCAACAGTGTTTAGCTGGTAAAGGATGAAGCGGTTCAGGATTCCTCTTTCTCCTCGCAAAACGTGAGCGTGATTGTTTACCCACGACTTTCCCTGAATCAAATATGCTTTGGGTTTGTTTGGATCAAGGAAGGGCGCGCCATCTTCCCCCAGCAAAACAAGCTCTTCATCAAAAAGGAAATCATCAATCCATCCGACTTGGCCAGTTGCTCCGTAGTAAGGCACATTGCCGATTCGCCCGGCCCTTTCAGTGCTATTGATTGGGACTCTTAGGCTATCCAGAATCTCAACGACCTCACCCAGCGTCTTTTTCACCCAGCCATTTGGAATAGCTACCGCTTGGCTATCCATCATGCAGCCAACACCTCGTTCAACTCATTCAACACCGGCATCAATTCCTCTCCGAAAGTTTGGTACGCCCGACCCACACCACCGCGTTGGATGAAGGGCATGTAATCGAAATCGTCCATCTCAATTTGCAAATTGGCGGCGATGTGGTCGCGGATCAGTTCCAGCCATTGGCGCTGTTCGGCGCTGAAGCGGCGTCCGCGCTGTTCCTGTTGCGCCAACCAGTTTTGAAAGCGCGACCGCACTTCGTCGGCAAATGGGATCAACAACTCTTCTTGATGCAACGCAAAGCGGATGAGCGAAACGATGTCGGTCATCAGCCGCGTCGCGCCAGCGCCGCGCACACGGTTGCGATCCAGCGTTTCATAAGCGCACCAGAGCTTTTCCGGCGTCCACGAACGCGGCGGCAACTGAATGCTTTCGGCCAGCGCCTTGATGTCCTCAAACCGCAACCGCTGGGCATAAGAACGGCTGTAAAGCACCTGCAAGGCGGTGATTTCGTCTTTATGCTCTTCGATGTATTGCTCGAACGATTGCACCAGTGTTTGCGCCCGTTCTCGTGCCGTGGCGGAATAGCCAGCCTCAAGCACTTCATCCTGACTGATGACATCCAGCGTCTGTTCGGAACGCTGTTTCAACGCCAAAAGTTGCGCCCGCAAAACCGGATTGCTCGCCAACGGCAATGCCGCCACGCGCCGCAAATCCACCGCCGCTTGCGCCACCTGTTCGGGCGTTGGTTCAGCGTCGGCAGGCAAACTGTGTTGCCGCTGCGCCGCTTCCACCTGCCGGTCAGGATCAATGGCCGCCACCAAACCGCTGATGATTTGGCGCAAGGTCTGGCCGTTAGCCGCTTCGGTCAGGGCAGTGCGTTCGGCGTCAGCCAACTGCGGTTCCAGCCGCGCCAGACGACTGGCGAGCGACGAGAGCACGGCTGCATCAGTGTTGCCGTAAGCGACGGCTTGCAACAGGTTCTGGAAGCTGATCGAGCGTTGGCGTTCGAGCGGGCGAGTATCGTTCAGTTCATGTTCGCACACGCCCACACAATCCACGATGATGAAATGCGTCTTGCCTTGCGGTACGTTGGGCGTAATCAACCGGAAATCTTCCTTGCCCATCACACGCACACCGCGCCCTTTCATCTGCTCGAAGAAACTGCGGCTCTTGACCGAGCGCATAAACATCACCATTTCGAGCGGTTTGATGTCCGTCCCGGTCGCAATCATATCTACTGTCACGGCGATGCGCGGATTGTAGCTATTGCGAAACGAAGAGAGCAAATCTTCGGGTTTGATGCCGCTGGATTTGTATTTGACGACTTCGACTTCTTCGCCTTGTTCGTTGACTTGCTTGGTCACGATGCGCGCGGTGCCGGTGCGATAGGTGATCTTCTCGCAAAACTTGTTGTCCTGGCCGAACTCTTCGCGGATGACTTTGACAATGTCGTCAGCGTGGCTGTCGTCTTTGGCGTAAACCAGTGTCTTCGGCACAGCGGTGCGGCCTGGAAAGATTTCGGTGAAGAGCTTTTCCTTGAATGTGCGGATGATGGTGCGGATTTGATCATCAGCGACGACATTGCGGTCAAGTGCGTTGGAGTCATAGCTCAAATCTTCGTCCAGGGTTTCCCAGCGCACAGCGCGCGTCTGCCGGTCGCGGCGGCCTACAACTTCCAGCGGCCCGGCTTCGACAGTTGAGCCTTGTTCAGTGATGCGCGTGCGAATCTTGTAAACGTCGAAATCCACGTTGACGCCATCGGCCACGGCCTGCGCGTGGTCGTATTCCATCACCAGATTCTTTTTGAAGAAGCCAAAGGTTTGCTTGGACGGCGTCGCGGTCAGCCCGATCAAATGCGCGTCGAAATACTCCAACACCTGCCGCCACAGGCTGTAAATCGAACGGTGGCACTCGTCAATGAAAATGATGTCGAAGAATTCAATCGGGATGACGGGGTTATAAACAACCGGCACTGGCTCACGAATCAACCCTGCTCCCGTGTCAAATTGCGAGCCTTCTTCCAATTCGGGATCGAGTTCCTTGCCTTGCAACATCGCGTAAAGCCGCTGAATGGTCGTGATGATGACGCGTGAAACGCCATCAATTTTATTCGCAGTCAGATGCTGGATGTTGTAAAGCTCATGGAATTTGTAGTTGCTATCAGGTGGGACGAATTGCTGAAATTCTTTGACTGCCTGTCGCCCCAGGTTAGCACGATCCACCAAAAACAGAATGCGGCGCGCATCAGCGTGTTTAATCAACCGGTAAGCGGCGTTGACTGCCGTGAATGTCTTGCCGCTGCCGGTCGCCATCTGAATTAACGCGCGCGGGCGATCTTCGCTGAACGAGGTTTCGAGATTGCGCACGGCTTTGAATTGCGCAGGCCACAAGCCGCGCTCTTCGAGCAGTGGCATTTCCCGCAACCACGCCCGTAATGTTGCCGGTTTGCCGGTTTGTACAATGTCCTCTGCCAGCCAATTCGCCAATGTCTCTGGACGATGAAAATGAGACACTTGGCGGCTGCGCGGAACGGTGTCAAAGCCATTCGTAAAGCGCGTCTCGACTCCCGTACTTTGATAAAGAAACGGCAACGGACGAAAAGGTGCGGGCACGTTGGCAGGCACTCCCACGCTGTAACGTTCGGCCTGTACCTCAACGCCTGTGAGCGTCTCGCCCTCGCGTTTAGCTTCGATCACACCCACAGCCTTTGCATCCACGAAGAGCAAATAATCCGCCGCGCCATAACCACGCTGCAACTGAAACTCGCGCACGGCTACACCCCGCCCAACATGCAAATTGACTTGGTCGCGGCTCTGCACAATCCAGCCTGCCAATTGCAATGCAGCGTCTATTTTTTGGCGCGCTACAGCCTCCGGTGTATCCATATACCTAGTTCGACGATAGGGCAATTTGATGAGGCGACAATCATAAGGCAGTGCGGATGACTGGCAAAGCTTTACGCCAAGGGCTTTCAGTCTTTTTGTTTGATGGCGTTTATCTGCTGCCCGCCATCCGCCGCAATGTTTACCTGTTGCGGATTGTTGATCGTGACTGGCGTTGAATACCGCCGCAAATCTCGCATTGCCCGCAACGTGCGTTGAAAAGCCCGTTGATAACGGTCGGCCATCTGCGCAGCGTGCTCGACGGCCTCCTGCTCGTGCGCATAAGGCAGATTCCAGTAGCCGTGTCCACGTTCGCGCGGAAATTCGCGTTCTCGATAAGCTTTCTCCATAAGCCAAGCGGGTGGATCAGCGCGCATTTCCGTTTGAGTGCGCGTCACTGAAACTTCATTCCAGTACAAATACAAGTAAAACGTTTGAGTCAGCATATCAATCATTGCCAACTCGATCCCGCCTTGCGGATTCCACTGCTCGATAAATGATTCGCGGATGGCGATGTACTGAGCGCGCCGCCAAGCCTCGCGCAACCAGTGAACAGGCTCGAAGACTTTCGCCGCCCGATGGCCGCTTTCAAATTCGCGCCGTGCTTCATCTTTGATAAATTGCCAGACAGTTTTCGCCATTGCAGGAGATTGACTGTAAAGCTTCTCCAACCCATACCAGTCCGCCAAGTCTACAGGCTGGCGCAGCAAATGGCTGACAGCCTCATCTACGCCTCCCAAGTGGGTGTCTATTCGTATCTTAGCTTCTTCGGCTGACAGTTTGCCGCCTTGTTCTCCCATATAAAATCGAAACATTTCGGCGCGTGCGTGCTGCATCTCGCGCAAGACAGAGCCGCTATCTAGCCCCAACAGCCCGGCAGCCACTGAATTAACGTAAATCGGACGATCTTTGAGAAGCTCCCTCAATCTTTCCTCTCTGGATACTGTGGGTTTTGGTGTCTGATCTTCTTCCGGCTTGGCCAGCGGTTGAGGAGTTTCATCTTGCTGAATGGCTTCTGTTGCTGGCTTGGTTTTGGTCTTCGTTTTACTCATTGCTCTATCTCCCAATTAAAGCGCGTACTTGAAGTTCATACTCCTGCAAAGATGCCACCAGTTCCCGAAAGCGTTCGCGTTCGCGTCTCACTTCAGTTCGTTGCTCACGATAGGCGAGGCAGGCTTGGAGAGTTTTAGCAGCATCAACCAGCCTTATGTATTCTTTGAACTGCCGTCCGTTCTTCCAGCCGAACCGGTAAAAGTAAGGCCCATGCAGCCGACCTCTGGCGCAACGGCAATTGGGTTTCCCGCAACGCTTCCACTGTTGACACACATAGCCGGGCAGCGTCTTGGGTAACGGTTTTGCAATTTTGTTTTCCATCGCTCTCCCCTTCTCTTTCTGTGCGATAGTATCTTTTTTTTCTCCACATTTGCTGCCAGCCTGCCCATTCAATTTGTCAGGCCACTTGTTGCAAAAGACAGCCCTGGCATAGGCAGCCGGTCTTGGTTTGCCTCAGCCGTTTCATAATCGGCTTGAATCCTCCCATAAATTCGCAGAGTCGCCGGTTTCGGATGGTTTTACTGAGTACTGCCAGGCTTGCTGGCGTCCACTCTGCTGGCTTGATTGGCTTCATCGCATACCTAACTGTGTCTGCCACCTTTTTTTCCAGTGACAAGGATGGTTTTAGGTCTGGTTTGATGATCTTGAAACTTATTTGGGTAGCCCGGTGGTTTCCCGCTGCGCTCTGCCACATTTCAAGCAAAGCTTTCTGTGATAAGTAGCCCTTGCTCATAAACGTGGCCTTCACCATAATCAGCGCGTGCAAATGAGGATGAAACATTCCTGTGCTGCGGTTGAAATCAAACTCGACAAAACGAATCACGCCAATCGTGTGAGCCTTCAGAGCCGCTCTACGCATTAGTCTGGTGAACCCCTTAATCAAAGCGTCCAGTTGTCTTCCCAAATCCTCCTCCACACAGGATGGCAAGGTAAACGTGCCAAAAAAAACCTTCAGACCCGGATTGGTTTTCCGCATTTCATTGAGTGCCTCCCCGACCCCTCCAGAGATTCGGTATGCCTTCTGCCGTTGGCAGCGTGAGCAAAAATACTGATGACAATAGCGCCGCATCGCAGCCAGTTCGATGCCACAACGACAACGGCGTCTTTGTTCATCCACTCCACACTGTTCAATCTTCGTGGCCAGTTGAAACAGCTTCGCTCCTCTGAGGAGGCCAAGTAGAATTCTCTCCGCTTCTGTAACGCGTTTTTCACGCTCTCCACTTCCAGCGGCTTTCACCCGCTCAGCAGTGCTGGCTATTGAACCAAACACCACAGACACAGCATTTACGTTTGAGGATTCAATGGATAACACGTGTCAAACTGTTTCTCTATAGGGATCAAGAATAAGAACCTCTTACGTGCGACCCAATGGCTTAATGCCCTCGCTCTTTTGGGCTGTTGGCTTTGCGCTCGGTGCGAGCAATAAATTCTTCGAGGTGTTGCTGGGTATAGCGAATGCGCCCGCCGATCAGGCAGTAGCTGAGTTTCCCCTCGCGCCGCCACCTCCAACGCAGCGTGCGGGAAGTCTTGGTAAGCTGGCCAAATTCGTCATCGGTCAAAAGCGTTGTTTGCGTTTCCATCTGAAAGCCTCCTAAAAAATTTGAACCGTCCTGCAACATCGCGGGACGGTCGGAGGCTACGGCAGACGCTGAAGGAAAATACGGAGCGAAAATCGGAATCAATTTTCTTCCGGCTTGAACTCGTTCAAAGGTAAGTTCAGAGCGGCGGCTTCTTTTCGCAATGACTCCCCACTTTGCGGTTTATCTAGTGGGCGCTTGCGCCGCATAGCCAGGGCTTCCCACGTTACCCGTTCTCCATCTGCGGTGATGGCTGCGGCAATTTCATGTAATTCGTGCGAGAGCAGTTCACGGGCAACATCAATCTCGTTCGACTTCTTGACTGGCCGCCCACTCCCACGCCAATCAAAGGGCAAGCCATCAATCCAAGAGCTAATCAGTGTCTCTGCAATGTCTTTGAGTTGTTCCTTTGAAGGCTTAATTTGTTTGGCCTGCTTCGTATTAAGTTCAACTTCGTGCCGTTTCACCGCACTATGCTTACTCAAGAGCAAGACCCAATTTACCAAGATCAATAGCATCACCTGCACAGCGCCATCTATGTGCTCCCAAATCAATTCAGCGGACTCATTGCCCCAGAGTGCAGCTTCTTCGTCTGGACTTTCGTGAGTCTCCAAAAATGGCAGAATTAGTTGTTGAAACATTATGGATACGGCGGTGTGATCATAAGTCCATAAAGACAAATCCTTGAAGATAAGTCTAGCCACTCTGAATTGCATATTGCGGTCTTCGCTATCCGCTTCATCGTTAAACCAAGACTCGGGTGATTTTCTTAAAGGGAGCTGATTCAGCCTAATTACGGCGTGGCGAAGCACATTATGTTGAATGTCTTCATGTGTAGGTCGCGCCTCATTGATCTCTTCTTCTGTTGCTCCGCACCGGCGCGTATAAATTTCACCAGTGAAGGCGAGTGACTCATGTACCAATTCGATGAGTGCCAACCGGAACTTCATTTGCGCGTGATGCCGAAAGTGCTCCCAGCCACATTCTCCCAAATGCTGCGCCCGTTGCTGTATATCAGCGGGGTCAAGATATTTTTCAGGCGGCGCCTCGGTTTTATCTAACATCCGCTGGTAATCCAGTAATGCTTCTAATGACAGAGTTTTGAATGCTTCGATCATTCGCTGCGGAGGCAATTCACAAACGAAACTAATAGGAGTGATTAGTTTGTCAACCAATTCTTCTACCAGTTAATCTTGTCGTGTCTTGTTGATTCTAAATGTTGTCTCTTCCATATCGCCCTCGTCTGGTTGAAGCCAATAGTTGCTGAACCATGTGCGCCCGTTTCCTGCGCAAAAGAATCAATTCAAACTGAGAACTTCAGTTAATGTATGCCCCCTGTTCTTGCACTCCAGCCGCGTGGAAAGCGTCTATGGCCGCTGCCGCACGCTTCACCGCATCTTCGTCTGTGTTCACATAGCGGGCAAAAGTAGACATTTGCGTATGGCCGCTGATCTTCATTACCTGCATCGGCGTCATTCCCGCTTGTATCATTCTGGTAATCGCTGTGTGTCTGCAATCGTGCAGACGAAAGCCTTCGACGCCAGCCACCTGACAAGCTGAAGCAAAGCCGTTTTTTACGTTGTCACTGATACCGAAGATTGAATCACTATCCTGCTCTGCCTCATCAAAGAGGGTTTTCAATTCTTCCAGCAACCGGCTGGAAATAGGCACCGTGCGGCTTCGTGCTGTTTTTGTTGTCATTGCTCGTACTGCGATCGTGCGACTCTCAAAATCAACGTCAGACCACTTGAGTTGGATCAATTCGCCCCTTCTCATAGCAGTATCAAGCGCTGCGATAAGCAACGGGCGCAAATGAGCGCGGCGACCACTACAAGCCGCCAGCAAGCGTGTCTCCTCTTCCCTTGAAAGCACACGTTCCCTCTGCACTTCGTCCGCTTTGCTAATCAATGTATCCCCAGTTTCAAATGGGCTTTTTACGATCCAGCCGGAACGTGCGGCAAAGCGCATCACCGCTCGCATTACCTCAAGCTCACGATTTACGCTGGCAATCGTTCGTTCCTTCTCCTTTGGTATAGGAGCTTCCAACGTGCCCTTAACTTTCTTTGCTTTAATCGGGATAGGGGTCTTCAATCGCTCAAGCCTGAATTTCTCAATGTCTGCGTGCGCAATATTCTTAACCCGTTTCGCTCCGAAATGCGTCACCAGCGTTCGCAGATAGCCTATCGGCGTCTTGTACGACCGGCGACCCGCTATTTTCCGGTCTCCCTTATACTGGGCAGGCTGAAGCCGCGCTTTTTCATAGGCCTCGGCGAGTTGGCGAAAGGTCATTCGTGTAGCGTCAATGGTTTGTTGGCCATGATCCTCAAACTCCCGCTTCATCTTTTCATAAAGCTCACGAGCGTGAGTTTTCGACTCTGCCTTGACGTGTCTCTCACGGCGTTTGCCTGCTCCATCTGTATAAACAAAGCGCGCATACAACTGGCCATCAATAACCCGGTAATGTCGCTCTCTTTTGCCTGCCATCTTAGTCCCCTTTACACGAGTGGAAGTGAATGTGGAAGTTTCAGTGGGAATAAGCCGGAAAGTCGAAGAGCGCCTTTTACTTCCACACTTACTTCCACACTTCCACATTACAACGTGAAACAGAGTGAGACAAGAAGAATCATCAAAACCGCTAAAACACCTGTGGTTATTGACTCTTCGCAACAGAGATAATCAAGCTGAAACAATCCAAAACGAGCTAAGAACCGGCTGTTAACCGGAGGGTTGTAGGTTCGAGTCCTACCTGAGGAGCCAATCTTTTCTATAGATTACAGACTTTGCCTCAGCCCAAAATAGTGTTTAGTCCCACATTTAGTCCCAAATCCACCTTATTACCTGCCGATTTCAAGTGCAAATTTTAGGTGAAGGCGATGACCAGTTTGCTATAAGGCCCCAGGCTGGTAATAGTTGCTCATTCGGTTCGTTCAATCGGCGAAGCATGATCCCGGCCCGGCGCATTCACGACACGCGAGACCGCGTATGCCTCTAGCTCACCGTCATGATAGAGAGCGAGCAATTGCACCAAATCAGGAACACGTGTCGGCGTCAGTTTCGCTGGGCAGTCCGTAGCGACGCGCTGGCAGAGCTGCCGGAGACCGCCACTGCGATAACGTTTGGCCCAATAACTGACGGCTAGGTACCTGACGCCCAGTTGTTTTGCGATCTGGCCTTGCAAAAGTCGTCCTTCTTTCAGCAAGCGGCCAGCTTCTAAGCGCCGCGCTTCCAACTGTTCACGAGTAAGTTTGCTGGGCTTCCAATCCATAGCCCAAAAAGTCAGAACTTACGCAGCGAATCTAAAAGATTCCAGTAGCGGCGATTGCCTAGGCACCTCCTGGCGAAATAACTGGCGGCGGAGGCGATAGATGGTCGTTTGTTGCCGCTGGGCTTCTTCTTCCAGCACGCAATAGGCCATCAAGCACAAGTGCAAATGCGCGGTCTGGGCGGCCCGACTGCGCGCTGGACATTGCTGCCAACGCAACTGGCCCCGCAAGATTTTGAAGAACTCCTCGATCTGTTGCCGCTTGGCATAGAGCGTTTTGACTTGCACGACACTCAAACTCAGCGCGCTGGTGGCGCGCGTACCGTTTGCCGTCTTTGACAACCAGGACTTCCAACCCGCCAGTCAAGCTGCCCGTGGCGTGACCAGAACGCTGGGACCATTGCCCCGCCAAAGCTTGGCCGCGGAAACTACGATTCTTCTTCAAGCGCGTGACAAAGTGCCAGCCGTAAGCGCGGATTTGCTTGAGCAGCCGCTTGGCACTGTACCAACTATCCATTAGCACGTAGTCAGGTTGCAGCCTCAAGCGCTTGGCCCAACGCAACAACTGCGCGGCCAACACAACTTTGCTCTGCTTGCCTTTGCGCCAGATTTTGATGCCGATAGGCACGCGTTGCTGCCCATCGGGTCCAGATCAAAGCCACCACGTTGAGGCCGCGCACGACCCGTTGCAAGCGTGAGCAATAGACCTCTTGCAAAAGTGAGGTAAATCTTTGAAAAGAGTAGGTCGGAGGGCAAACCCTATGACCTATGACGATGTGAAAGACCTCAAGCCGACTGACTTCAAGCGGTTTTGCGGCGTTAAACCCCATACTTTCGCTACGATGGTCAAAGCGCTGGAGCAACGCGAGCAGCAGAAAAAGAAGAAAGGCCGCGCGGCCGCGCTCTGTCTGGAAGACCAGTTACTGCTGACCTTGCAGTACTGGCGCGAATACCGCACCTACTTCCACTTGAGCGTCAGTTGGGGCGTCTCGGAAGCGACCGTCTGCCGGACTGTTCACCATGTCGAGAACGCCTTGATCAAAGCCCAGTGTTTCCACTTGCCTGGCAAGCAGAAGTTGTGCGTCGCCAATCACGAGTTTGAAGTCGTGGTTGTGGATGCGAGCGAAACGCCCATCGAACGGCCTCAAAAAAACAGCGGCGCTGCTACAGCGGCAAGCAGAAGCGGCACACGCTCAAGGCGCAGTTCGTGATTGATCGCAAGACGCGACAGGTCATCTGCACGGCGCACGGTCGAGGTCGAGAGCACGACTTCAGGCTTTTCAAGCGCAGCCGGGTGCGACTGGCCGCCGCGACCGAGTGTCTAGGTGACCGCGGCTATCAAGGCTTGCAGAAACTGCACGCGAAGAGCCGGACGCCAAAGAAAAAGCCGCCGCGCCAGACCTTGAGCCAAGCCGACCGCCGTGCGAACCGTGAGCTGGCAAGTCGGCGGATCGTTTGCGAACACGTCATCGGCAAGCTGAAGGTCTTTCGCATCCTGCTGGAACGCTATCGCAATCGGCGCAGGAGGTTTGGCCTACGTATCAACTTGATCGCGGCCATCTACAACTTTGAACTCAAAGAACAACTATGACTTTCGCAAGAGGTCTAATAGACCCAGGAGACGCCAAAGATGCGCTCGCTAAACTTGTCCAACACCGTGTCATCAAGCACGAGCCAGCCACCACGCTCAAGGCGACGTTGCGCAAATTGCTGCCACAGACGTGTGGGCCAGCAGCAGGGCGTTTGCAACAAGCGCGTGAAGCGGTCATGACTGAAATCCTCGAAACATTCCGCGAGTTCGACGGCGTTAGCTTTCGTCGCGCGACAGCACAAGGCTATGATGTAAAGGGTACTCAGGGCTTCCATCGTTACTTTCTCCGCTAGAGAAGTAGGAAGCTCTGATGTTACCCTCACTTAGCCGTTGTGCGTAACCTCTGAAAGTGTAAAGCAACTTTGGTTAAACGGAATAGGCTGGCAGGAACACTACCATAGTGATGAATTCACGACTCAATCCCCGTATCTCACCACAGTCTGCCTGGGGATAGGCAAGTCGAGACCTTCTGTAATCTTGGCGGACGGAAAATATCGAACGTTGACGGGTTTCTAACAGCCGTCGCCTAGCAGGGTTTGCACAGTTTGTCTTAGCACTCCTGCCACTCTTTCCCTCGCAGGCCTTCGCTTTGTTACCGGGCAACGCGACACTTGACTCTCGGCCCTCCTGGTTGCATAATCCCTCCCCATAGATCGTCTATGATAGCTAGTCTATGGAAGATAAACTATGGGAAGAGATAAAACATCACACAAAACCGAACTGCTCCCGGGAACTTTAGAGATGCTGATCCTCAAGACCCTGGAGCGCAACGCCGCACCGATGCACGGTTACGGCATCGCACTTTACCTCAAGCAAACCTCTCGCGACGTGCTGCAAGTCGAGGAAGGCTCACTCTACCCGGCGCTGCAACGACTGGCTATTAAAGGCTGGGTCAAGGCCGAGTGGGGGCAATCTGAGAACAACCGCCGCGCCCGCTATTACAACCTGACGCCCGCCGGGCGGAAACAACTCAAGCAGGAAGTCGCCGATTTTGGGCGGTTGCTTGAGGCTATTCTGCGCGTGGTTGAACCTACCTGAAGGAGTCGTAGTAATGGAAAGAATCGCTCAACTGTGGCGCCGCCTGATCTATTATCTTCAGCGCGACCGCTTCGACCGTGAGCTACAGGAGGAGATGCGCTTCCATCTGGAGATGAAAGTGCGCGAGAACGTCGAGGCGGGGATGTCTGAGCAAGAGGCGCGCTACGCCGCCCAACGGCAATTCGGTAACCAAACATTACTACAGGAGACAAGCCGCGAGACGTGGGGAGTCAGAGCCATCGAGACGCTCTGGCAAGATTTGCGCTTCGGCCTACGAATGATACGCAAAGCGCCAGGCTTCACGGCGGTTGCTGTGCTGGCCTTAGCGTTGGGAATCGGCATGAATACCGCCATTTTGAGTGTGGTGAACGGCTGGGTCCTACGCCCTCTGCCCGCAGAAAAGCTGGCGGATTTGATATCTCCGTACTGGGGCAGAAAAAAAGACGCGCAAGTTTGGGGATATTTTTCCTATCCGAACTACGTGGGGTTGCGCGAGCAAAACCAAAGCTTTTCCAACCTCTGTGCGTGGACGCAGACTTCGGCAGGCATCAGTGCCAGCGAAAGCCGCACGGCTGGCGCGGACGAGCGTGCGGAGGTTGTCTGGGGCGAACTGGTCAGCAGCAATTATTTTGACGTGATGGGTGTCAAACCAATGCTGGGGCGCGGCTTTTTGCCGGAAGAAGAGCGCACGCCGAACACCCATGCGGTGGTGGTGCTGGGTCATCTATTATGGCAGCGGCGCTTTAAGGCAAACCCAGGAATTGTGGGACAGACGATTCACCTCAGCGGCCAGCCCTTCACCGTCATTGGCGTGATGCCGGAATCGTTTCTCGGATCGAGGTTTTATTGGCACCAAGCGTTCTGGGTGCCTTTGATGATGGCACAAAAATTTGGCCGGCGTGCGGAATGGCCGACGGATCGCAGCTATGCTTTCTTCAGGCTGTACGGGCGGCTGAAACCGGGTCTGACAATGGCGCAGGCGGAAACGGATTTGAATCTGGTAGCCGACCAGTTGGCAAAACTTTATCCCCGTGAGAATGCGGACACCAAAATCCAGCTCACGACGGAACTGGGTGGGCGATATCAAGATGCAACCAGGGTGATCAGGTATGGCGGGTGGCTCGCCCTTTGTTTCTCTGGTCTGGTGTTGTTGCTGACCTGCGCCAATGTGGCGAATCTGTTGTTGGCGCGGGCTGCCACACGCGGGAGGGAAATCGGAATTCGGCTGGCGTTGGGCGCGGGCCGCTTCCGCCTCGTGCGGCAACTGCTGACGGAAAGTGTGTTGCTCTCTGGCTTGGGCGGTGTGCTGGGGTGGGCGTTTGCGTATCAGGGAGTAGACGTGATCTGGGCAATTGTTCCGCCGCAGTTCCCGTACCCGATCAGTTGGGACTTTAAGCCGGATGGCTATGTGTTGAAATGGATGCTGGTGGTTTCCCTGTTAACCGGCGTGATCTTTGGTCTGATTCCAGCCCTGCTGGCCGCGCGGACTGATCTTCTCGCCGTGATCAAAGGAGGGGCGGAGCCAATTCACAGCCGTCGTCGCTGGAATCTGCGCGGCGCACTGGTGGTCGCGCAAGTCGCCATTTCCATCGTGGTGTTGATTTGCGCCGGCTTGTTTGTCCGCAGCCTGAATAGAGCCATGAAATTCGATCCGGGCTTCAGCGCAGAAAACCTGGTGACCATGAAACTCGATCCGCGCTTGCTGGCCTACGATGAAGCGGCAGGCCAGCGGTTTTATGCCGAAACCCTGCGGCGGGTGGCGGCCTTGCCTGGCGTGCGCGCAACTTCACTCGCCGCCTTTTTGCCGCTGGGTGAGAACAATACCACAGTCGGACCGGTGACGAAGGAAGGCGAAGGAGAGCCATTGCCGAACAAGGGCATTGACGTCTTGTCTAACTGGATTGCGCCAGGCTATTTCGCGACGCTCAAAACGCCGCTCCTGCTGGGACGCGATTTCACCGACCGCGATGACTCGGTTGCGCCCCCCGTGGTGATCGTAAATCAGGAATTTGCGCGCCGGTTTTATGGCAGCGCCGAGCAGGCGCTGGGGAGACGCTTTCGTTCCGCGCCAGGCACACCACTCGTGGAAATCATCGGCATTGCCCAAGACGGGCTTTATCGCAATTTGTACGAAGACCGGCAACCGCACCTGTTCCTGCCCGTTTGGCAGCGCCCACGCCCAGCCCTGGTATTGCTCATCAGCGCACAATCGGCGAGCGCTTTAGCAGCGGTGACGGGAAGTGTGCGCCAAGCAATCGCGCAACTGGACGCGCGGTTGCCGGTGATGGCTGTGCAGATGGCGGAGGAGAATCTGTCGTTAGCGTATCTGGCGCCGCGTGTGGCAGCGGGAACGGCTTCGGCGTTGGGAGTGCTGGCGCTCTTGTTGGCGACGATCGGGCTCTACAGCGTGATGACCTATGCCGTCAGCCAACGCACACGGGAGATTGGCATACGCATGGCGCTCGGTGCGCAAGTCCGCGATGTGTTGGGCTTGATCGTCAGTCAGGGTATGCGGATGGTACTGCTTGGCCTGGCGTTAGGATTGGCAGGCGCACTTGCCTTGACGCGCGTGTTGGCGAGCCTCTTGTTAGGCGTCGGCGCAACCGATCCACTGACGTTTATTGGTGTTGCGATTGTCCTGGTTACGGTGGCCTTACTAGCTTGTTACCTCCCGGCACGCCGGGCTGCGCGCGTTGATCCGCTGGTGGCGTTACGGCAGGACTGAGCCAATTCAAAGCCTCGTTTGATTCTATCGCTCGCACAAGCGGTAAAGAGAAGGAGCTTAGTTGTATCTACCAACTGTCAATCTGCTGAAAGAGAGACGGTTTTTAGCAAAAGGAGTAGAAATGCAAGTCACTATTAACATCACTCAAACATCGACACGAATTCTGTTGCGCGCACTGCTGATCTGCCTGCTTGCGCCAGCCACTGTCGCCCTAGCTCAAGATAAGCCAGCCGCCGCTGCTTCGCCGCAGGATAATCCGCTCAGCGCATTTAATAAGCGTGCGTACGGGCAGATAAAGGATTGGGTGCTCCGCTCAGCCGAAAAAATGCCCGAAGAGAATTACAGCTTTAAGCCTACAGACGCGATCCGCAGCTTCGGCCAGCTTGTTGGACACGTGGCCGACGCTCAGTACATTTTTTGTTCCGCCGTGCTCGGCGAGAAAAATCCAGCCCTCAAGATCGAGCAGACCAAAACCTCGAAAGCCGACCTACTCGCTACACTCAAAGGCGCCTTTGCCTACTGCGACAGGGCCTACGATGGTCTGACCGACGCGACTGCTGCTCAAACGGTGAAATTCTTTGGAGGCGACACCCCGAAATTAAGTGTGCTGAGTACAAACATCGCGCACAGTGCGGAACACTATGGCAACCTCGTCACCTATCTGCGGCTGAAGAACATCGTTCCTCCATCCAGCGAGGCGGCGAACACACTGCAGCCGAAGAAATAACGTGCCTTCGCGCAATGCCGCCCGCAGTGATCCGCTCCTGGCCTTGCGCCATGAGTAACCAGTTCAAATCAAGCATAAGCAACTCCAGAAACGGAGGACTCTATGATACACGAGGGAACTGAGGAAGACTTCGAGGAAATCCTCAACATCATCAATGATGCGGCAATCGCTTATAAAGGTGTGATTCCGCCGGATCGGTGGCACGAGCCTTATATGACCGAAGCAGAGCTACGGGAGCAAATCGCGGATGGCGTGCGGTTCTCCTGTTATGTTGAGAACAATGAGATCCTTGGAGTCATGGGGATTCAGGATAAAGGAGATGTAGAGTTGATTCGCCATGCCTACGTGAGAACGAAAGCAAGAAATAAAGGCGTTGGCTCACTCCTCCTCCAGGAACTGCTCAAAGAGACAAAGAAGCCAGTCTTGATCGGAACTTGGCAGGCTGCTGATTGGGCGATCCGTTTCTATGAGAAGCACGGTTTTCGTCTGGTAGAAGAAGAGGAGAAGAATCGCCTGCTCAAGAAATATTGGGCGATTCCAGCTCGGCAGGTCGAGACATCAGTGGTTTTAGTGGATGGAAAATATCAGGAGTCAAAAGATTGCTGATAAGTGTTTCAATACAAGCACAGACATTTTGCACCTTTGGAATAAGGTAGTGCGTAAATCGAACTAGCAACGCTACCAAACTTACAACAGTCAGAAGGAAACAATAATGAAGACGCGATTACTAGCTACTATTGCAACGTTTTGTTTGTGCTTTTTAGTCATGCCCGTTACGAGACCGGCCAACCTGGCTGCTCCGACTTCCGATTGGCCTCAGTGGCGCGGGCCGGAACGCAACGGCATCTCGCAGGAGAAAGGGCTGCTTAAACAATGGCCGAAGGAAGGGCCAAAGTTACTCTGGCAAGCGAACGACATCGGAGATGGTTATTCGACGCCATCGGTCGTCGGCGCGCGGCTCTACGTGATGAGCAATCGCGGCTATGAGAACGAGTTTGTTCAGGCTCTTTCAACTGAGAATGGAAAACCCATCTGGACGACGCGTGTCGGCGGCGTAGGCAACGCGAATGACTTCCTTTACTCGAAGGCGCGCTCCACGCCGACCGTTGACGGCGATTCAATTTACGCGCTGGGATCGGACGGCGACCTCGCCTGCCTCGAAACGAGCAGCGGCAAGCTTCGCTGGCAGAAGAACATCAAAAAAGAGTTCGATGGCAAGCCAGGTATTTGGGCCTACGCAGAGTCTCCCTTGGTTGATGGTGACGCCGTTATCGTAACTCCCGGCGGCGCACAAGCCACTCTGGTCGCGCTCAACAAAAAGACGGGAGCGGTCATCTGGAAATCGGCGGTGCCGGGCGGCGATCCGGCGGCTTATGCGTCGGCGGTCGTTGTGCAAGCGGGAGGCCGCAAGCAATACGTGCAGTTTTTGAGTCAGGGCATAGTTGGGGTTGATGCAAAGACGGGTGAGTTCCTCTGGCGCTACAAGGAGACGGTCAAGGGCATGGCACAGATGGTGACGCCGGTCGCGCGCGGCGAATACGTGTACGGCGGAGCGCATGGGGTCGGAGGCGGGCTTGTCCGCTTGAAGCCGGAAGGCGGCAGAGTCGTCGCCGAGCAGGTCTACTTTGCGCGCGGACTGCCGAATAGCATCGGTGGTTCGGTGCTCGTGGGTGACTATCTTTACGGCACAGCGGCGGCGGGGCTGGTCGCGGTTGAGTTCACGACGGGGAAGATCAAGTGGCAGGCCGAGAGTATCGGCAGCGGTTCGGTAGCCTACGCCGACGGGCATCTATACGTGCACGGCGAGAATGGCGATGTTGCCTTGGTGGAAGCGACGCCTGAAGCCTATCGCGAAAAAGGTCGCTTCACTCCCGCGGCTCAGCCGACACGTAAAAAGCAGGGGCCGTTCCCGGAGAAAGCGTGGTCGTATCCGGCGATTGCTAATGGGCGGCTTTACATTCGCGATGTTGGGACATTGTGGGCCTACGACATCAAGGCGGGGCGTTAGGAACGGGAATACCATTACGACGCTAAATCAATCAACCACGGCAGGGGCGGAGGCAGGGAACAAAGACCGCAGACAAGCTTGTTTGTTCCCTCTGTGTCCCGCGGTTGTGGCAGGCTTAAATCTATACTGCATCAAAGATGAGGAGGAAGAATTCTATGCGACGCTTCTTTGTTTGTTCACTCGGCACCTTGCTGATCCAGTTAATCGCGCTGGGCACGTTTGCCCAACCAGCATCACAAACTCAGTCATCCCCGGCAAAAGGAGTGGAAGGGCGCTGGACGGGTGGCATGCAGGTCCCGAACGGAGGGGAGATGGAGATAGCAGTGACCTTCAAGCAGGACAAGGAGGTCTACACCGGCAGCATCACCATCGCTGCGATGCAAACAGAGAGGCCGTTCAAGAGCGTCAAAGTAGACGGCGACAAAGTTCAAGCCCAAGCTGAGTTTGAGACGCCGAATGGAAACATCGTGGTCAATTACACCTTCACGCTCAAGGAGGACACTTTGAAGGGCAAGGGCGAAGCTGAGTTCGGCGGCCAAAACATGGCCTTTGAGATTAACTTAAAACGAGTGCCCGAAAAATAAGGCTCTAGTTATCTCAAGCATGCTGTCACGGATAACCGATAAATTTACGAGTCAGGCCATGCCGGGCATTTACACCTGCACGGCGAGAACGGAGAGTCGGGTTGTGGAAGCGACCTCTGAAAGCTCTCGCGAAAGGAGCCGCTTCACTCTGCGTCTGGTTGGTTACACTATGAGAAGTACAGCTCTTTACCTAATCCTGCTCTTATCTTGCGGCGCTCTTGGCTTCACACAAGCCAACTCTACGACCGTCATCAATCAAAACTTACGGCGCGAGCTATTGAGAATGCAGCAGGAGGATCAGAAATACAGAACCAGAATTGGTAACATCGAAAAGATGTCACTGCCGCCCGAAGAAAAACAGAAAAGAGCCTCAGTGCTTTGGGAGAAACAGGAGAAGATTGATCAAAGAAACATCAAGAGATTGGCACAGATCATAGAGAAGTATGGTTGGCCAAGCCGCAGTCTGATTGGGAAGGAGGGGAGCGTTACAGCATTCCTGATAGTCCAACATGCCGACCTCGCGTACCAGAAGAAATATTTTCCGTTGTTAAAAGAGGCTGTCAGTAAGGGCGAAGCGGACCCGGACGATGCCGCGCTGCTTGAGGATCGCATCCTGATGTTCGAAGGAAAGAAACAGCTTTATGGTACGCAACTTCGCTTCAACGAAGTCACAAAGCAGATGGAGTTATGGCCCATCGAAGATGAGGAGCGGGTTGACGCCAGACGCGCAAGTGTAGGGCTAGAGCCGATCGCGGAATATGTAAAGCGGTTCGGCTTAACGTACAAGCCGCCTAAGAATAGATGAAAAAGGATTTCAGACCGGTGGACAAGGCAGTCGGCAATACTGAGGCGGGAGTGCCGCCAGGTGCAGTCGATCACACGGATTACACGTTGGAATGGGAGGCCGGTCTTATCGGCGTCAGCCAGTATGTGAAGGAGTTGAGGAGTTTCGTTACCGGGCAAGCACTGCGGCAGCAGCCCGTCCTGCTCTACGGCGAACAGGGGCTGCGGCCTGAACAGGTGGCGCGGGCCATCCACCAAGCAGGTGGCAAGCCGGCTGACTCCTTTCATGCTGTTGACGGTAGGCCGTACAACGAGACGGAACTTTACGAATTGCTCTTCGCGCCGACAGGCTTGGTCGAAAATTGTCAGGGCGGGACGATTTTTATGGATGAGGCGGCGGGGCTTGCGCTGCCGCTGCTCTACCAAATGGCAGTTCCTGTCGAGAGGCTACAACTGCGGTCACGCTACAATGCAGTGATTGGCGTACGGCTGGTCCTGGCCGTAAGCGAACGCGCGGCCGAGCAGCCGATGAGTAACACCTTCTACACTCAACTCCTCGCCACACTCCAACCTGCTGTTTTCAGGCTACGGCCTTTGCGTGAACGCAGTGAGGACATCCCGTATCTGGTCAGTTACCTGGCTGGCCACGTCGCCCGCCGTCTGGGCAAAGGTAGACACACAATCCCTACCGGAACGATGATGCTGCTGACGGCTTACGCTTGGCAGGGCAACATTGATGAATTGGAAGCTGTGCTGGAGAGCATGATCGCGCACACACCACCGCCGGAAGTCAGTGAAGCCCTGCTGCCGCCGCGCATCCGCCAGGCGCAGGTCTGGAACATACCCGAGGGGGGAGTCAACCTCTTTGAAGCAGTCGAAAGGTACGAGGGCGGACTGATCGCGCAGGCTTTGCGGCAGACGGGCGGCAAGCAAAACGCTGCCGCTCAACTGCTAGGCATCCGGCCACAGACGCTGAATGCAAAACTGAAACGCTACCAAGATGCGAACGTTCACGAATCTAACTGAAGCCATAATTCCTTACGGCTGTAGCCACAATGCGGTGGCACAAATTCCTTTTGAGTTTGCCAAATCCTTGCCGCAGCTCAATCACTTTGGAACACAGAACACCTTGAACTCGTGAGGTGTTTGATAGAGAGATAACCCAACGCAACGCTGCGCGATTGTGTGAGCAACTTTACGTGGAGCAGGGATTGTATGAGTATATCGAGTATGTCCCGAGCCATAAAACGCCGAGGGTGTCAGAAATTTTGTGTAAGCGGACAAGTTGAATTCTCACTTTGCTGAGAAGAAAGGAAAACAAACCGATGTCCGCTAAATCTGACACCCAACCGAAACCTGCTAGCTTTGAGCCAGACTTGCTCAAGCAACTCTTAGCTGAGCGCAAGACGGCTGGCGAGATTGAAGACCTGCTCAAAGACTTGCGCAAAGCCTTCATTGAACACGCCTTGCAGGGTGAGTTGACGCATCTGCTGGGCTACGAGAAACACGCTGTGGCCGGGCGCAAGAGTGGCAATTCGCGCAACGGCGCTTCGCGCAAAACACTCAAGACTGAGGACTCGACCGTTGAGATCGCCGTGCCGCGTGACCGCAACGGCGAGTTCGAGCCGCAGCTCATCGGCAAGCACGAACGCCGTTGGGAAGGCTTTGACGAACTAATCCTGGCGCTTTATGCGCACGGGATGACGACGCGTGATATTCAAGACCTGTTGCGCCAGAAGTACGCCGTTGAAGTTTCGCCGCAGTTTATCTCCGACGTTTGTGCAGCGGTCAGCGCAGGCATTGCCGAATGGCGCGAGCGACCGCTCTCAGCCGTTTGGCCGATTGTCTATTTGGACGCTTTGCACTTGAAAGTGCGCGACGAAGGACACGTCGTCGCCAAGGCGCTCTACGTCGCGGTCGGCGTCAACCTGGCAGGGCACAAAGAGTTACTGGCCTCTGGCTGGCGCAAGGCGAGGGCGCAAAGTTCTGGCTGCAAGTACTGACCGAACTACAAGCGCGCGGCCTGCAAGACATCTTGATTCTCTGCTGCGACGGTCTCAAAGGTTTGCCTGAAGCGGTCGAGCGCGTTTTTCCTAAGACGGTCGTGCAAACCTGCGTGGTGCATCTGGTGCGCTATTGTTTGCGCATGACCGGCGACCAGGATGGCAAGCCAGTCGCGGCTGATTTGAAGCGGGTTTACCAGGCCGCGACCGCGAGCGAGGCGTTGCGCGAGTTGGAGGCGTTTGAGGCCAAGTGGGGTAAGCAGTATCCACTGATTGCCAAGTCCTGGCGGGCGAATTGGGCGCGCATCAAACCAATGTTTGAACTGCCTGCCGAGCTACGCCGAGCCGTCTATACGACCAATGTAATTGAGTCGCTGAACTTTAGCTTGCGCAAAATCCTCAAAGGGCGGAGTGCTTTTCCCAACGATGAGGCTGTCTACCGCTTAGTCTACTTGGGGCTGGAGCAGGTCAGTCGCAAATGGACGATGCCGATCAAGCACTGGAAGGCGGCGCTGCAACAGTTTGCCATTCTCTTTGAAGATCGTTTACCGTTGGCTGGGCTGGCATCAGCCCAGCCGTAACACCGTGAATGCCGTTTACACAAAAAATCTGACACCCTCCTTTGCGCTTTTCGGTTTCAGATTTGCAATCTGAAATTTACTTCAACCTGAATGAACGCGCGATCATATCAGTCTGATTGCGCAATGAACCGAGCGTAGTACTGCGCCCGGTAAATCGCAAAACATAAACCATCGTGTCATTCACCCGTAGCAAATAAGTGCGCCCAAGCTGCGGCTGCCCCGCGGTGTTTTTGAAGTCATAGGTAATCAATGCGCCATTGCGTTGTCCGCTGCCCACGACGAAGTTTTCCGGCTTGCCTTTAGTATAGCCGGACAGGAAGCGCAAACTTTCCTGCTCGTGTTTGGCCGCCACGTCCAGCATCTCCGCCTTCGCGTTCACCTCCATTGTCGAGATTTTCAACGCGCCGTTTTCGCGGATGCCGTGTACGATCAGGAAATCAACCTTGCCGGTCAATCTGTCTTGGTTGGTGATTGCTATCCAGCCCGTCGGCAGTTTCAACGTGTACTTGCCTTCCGGGTCGTCAAATGAATCTTGCGCTCTGGTGATGTCCGCACCAACCCCTGCAAACGCTAGTAAGATAAAAAAGGCCAGCGCGAACGAGCTAACGCGCCATATCTGAAACGAACGACTCATTGAGCCTTCTCCTTCCAATTGATCTTGCCCCGCTCGGCGGGGTTCATCAGTGCTCTGAACGTCTCCGAGCCTAAAGCTTTCGCTAAAACTTCTTTTTGAATGTCTATCAGTTGCACAATGCCGTCCTCTGCCGCGTCGAGCATCTCGTCCATCCGGTCGCGGTTGAACGGTTCGGTCTCAGCCGTGCCCTGCACCTCGACAAAGCGCCCGCCACCCGTGCAGACGACGTTCATATCCACTTCGGCTTTGGAATCCTCGCTGTAGTCCAAATCGAGCAACACGCGGTCGCTAATTACGCCGACGCTGACCGCCGCAATGTAGTCTCGAATCGGCGGGCGCAGAATCTTGGCGTTCTCCATCCAGCGATTGAGCGCCAACGCCAGCGCGATAAACCCGCCCGTGATCGAAGCCGTGCGCGTCCCGCCATCGGCCTGAATCACATCACAATCTATCATTACCTGGCGCTCACCCAGCGCCGACATATCCATTACCGAACGCAAGCAGCGTCCGATCAGCCTTTGAATTTCTTGCGTGCGCCCCGACGGGCCGTTGCGCGTCTCGCGCTGCGTGCGCGTCTCGGTTGCGCGCGGCAGCATCCCGTATTCGCTCGTGATCCAACCGACACCCTTGCCCTTCAAAAATGGCGGCACGCGGTCTTCAATCGAAGCCGTGCAGAGCACACGCGTGTTGCCCATCTCAATTAAGACTGAGCCTTCGGCCCACTTGGTGTATTGTGTCGTCACGCGCACCGGGCGCAAATCGAGCGGTGTGCGTCCGTCGTTACGCTTGTAATCGGTCATGTCCCCAAACCTCCACCGCTTCCAAATGTGCGAGCGGTTCGCCTAAAAATCGCTCGGCAATGCGGTCGAACCGCTCGGTCGCATCGGTAACATAAAACTGGCTCGTGCCTTGCGCGTCCTGTGTGTTTAGCCAAGCTTTTTCGCGCAACAAAGTTTCTACTTCGACTGCCACTGCCTCCGCTGAATCAACCAGCGCCACATCTTCACCTATTATTTCAGCAATGATCGGTTTCAACAGCGGGTAGTGCGTACATCCTAACACAAGCGTATCAATTCCCTGCTCGCGCAACGGCAGTAGATACTTTTCCGCCACCTGTCGCGTGATCTCCGAATCAACCTCGCCCTCTTCAACTAGCGGCACAAAAAGCGGACAGGCTTTGGAGAAGATTTCAACCGCTCTCTCGCCACAAGCCTCTTTAATACCTTGTTCATACGCCCCGCTTCCGACCGTTGCCTCCGTAGCGATCACACCCACGCGCCCATTCCGCGTCACCCGCGCAGCCGCCCTAGTGCCCGGCCCCAATACTGTCAGAAACAGCGTCGCAAAGTCCCGCCGCAACCGTTCCCGGCCCATCGCCGACGCCGTATTACAAGCCACGACAATCAGCTTCACGCCTTTTCTGACCAAAAACCCTGCGTCTTCGACCGCGTACCGCTCCACTGTCAACCGCGATTTCGTCCCGTACGGCACGCGCGCCATATCACCCAAATAAATCAAATTCTCGTTGGGCAACTGCCGCCGCACGGCCTGCAACACCGTCAAGCCACCCACACCAGAATCGAAGATGCCAATTGGAAGTGTGTTCATCAAAAGCAGGAAAGCCGGGAATCTCGAACTTGAAATTCCCGGCAAATGGAGGTGGTCGGAATTGAACCAACGTCTGGCAGCCGTCTACGAAGGAATCTACATACTTAGCCGCTTCGCTTGGATTTTCGCCCGGACGCGGCAGCAGAAGCGGCGAAGAACCGCGTCCAGACTATGCCAGAGAAGTTTCGCTCCTCGGCTCTGACCTGCACCGATTTGCTAGCCTGCTAAATGACGCCCGGCATCCCGCACACAGGCGATACGGGAGCGGACGGGCAGTGTCTAGGTTTAACTAGGCTGCCATTGCGAGTTCAGTGTTCGCAATTAAGTTTTGCTTGCAGTTTACGGGTTACAAGCATCCCGGTATGCATCCGTCGCTTCGGGTCTTCCATCGAATCCAATGCACCCCCAAAAGGTTTACAGGTTGAAGCGAACGAATTAGAGTCTAAGTGCAGGATATTAGGCTGTCAAGAACCTCCCTTTTCGAATTTGTTTAGTGAGAATTGATGAAGTTCAACCTATCAAAACTGGTCTGTGCGCCTATCACCGAAACGCAATCCGACCGCTTTCTTAGCGCCATCATTGACGCAGCACGATGCGCTGAGATTATCGAATTGCGGCTTGATTACTTGAGTGATGAAGCTCGCACACAAGTTTTTGTTACCTTGCCATCGCTTGCTTCCCAATTCGACAAACCTCTGCTCTTCACCTTTCGCCCACGCGAACAAGGCGGCCAACGTGATTTGACCCTGCACGACCGCCGCACTTTCTGGCGCAGTTTGCTGCCGGGAATTTCCAACACAATTGCGCTTGCCGACTTTGAATTTGATCTGGTCGAAAGCTTTGCCAATGAAGCGCCGCCGCTACCCTGGGAAAAAGTCATCTGCTCCTGGCACGATTTTGCCGGAACGCCAAACGACTTGTTGGCGCGTTACGAACTGATGGCAAGTATGCCCGCAGCCATCGTCAAAATCGTCACGCAGGCAAATCGCATCAGCGACTGTCTACGTCTTTTTGAATTGCTTGAACACGCGCAAGACAAAAAGCCAGTGATCGTGTTGGGAATGGGCACGCCTGGGTTGACGACGCGTGTGCTGGCCTTGTCGCGCGGTGCGCCGCTGACTTTTGGCGCGTTACGGCGCGGAGCCGAAAGTGCCAGCGGACAGCCGACCGTTGACGAACTGAATAATCTCTTCCGCGTCAAACAGCTTTCGCGTGAGAGCGAAATTTACGGTGTGATCGGCAATCCTATCGGCCATTCCCGCTCCCCACTGATCCACAATCCGGCGTTGCAGGCAGCAGGCATTGACGGCGTTTACCTACCTTTCGAGGTTGACGATGCAGCCTCGTTCATCTGCGGTTTTGTTCATCCCAAGACCCGCAAGCTGGCTTGGGACTTGCGCGGCCTGAGCGTGACGATACCCCACAAGCTGGCGGTGATGCCGTATCTGGATTGGATTGATCCGACCGCGCAGGCGATTGGCGCAGTCAACACGATTGTTATTACAGGTGACCGGCTGCTCGGCTACAACACCGATGTGCACGGCGCGATGCAACCGCTGGACGAATTGATGGACGTGCGCGGCGCGCGGGTTGCCGTGCTGGGCGCGGGTGGCGCGGCCCGCGCTATCTGCTATGGATTGCGAGAACGCAGCGCAGACCTGACGATTTATGCGCGGGACGCGAGCAAAGCTCAGCCGCTCGCTGACGAATTCACTGCTCAGGTAGCGGAGCTAACAAACTTTGCTGGACAAGCCGACCTCGTCATCAACTGCACACCCCTTGGCATGAAAGGCTATAGCGAGCGCGAAAACCCCGTGACGACTGAAAGCTTGCACGGCGTCAAACTGGTTTACGATCTAGTTTACAACCCGGAAGAGACGGCGCTATTGCGCGCAGCCAAAGAGGCGGGCTGTCAAACACTCGGCGGCTTGGCGATGCTGGTGGCACAGGCCGCTGAGCAATTCCGCTTGTGGACGGGCCGGGAAACGCCGCTTGACGTAATGTGGCAAGCAGCTAGGCAATAACGCGCCTCCTACGTGCGCCTCAATCTCGCAACGCGAACATTGCCGCCAACGCAAAGCCTAAGAGTACATTGAATGCCATCAATGTCGTCGCCCGCCGGTGCAAGTCATTAAATTCCGGGCGGCGCGGGTCGTCTTTCTTTGCGCCATCAGCCAATGCCTCACGCAGCTTTTCGATTTTCTGCAACAACACAAAGCCCGAATAAAACGTCAGGCAAAGCATCAGCAATGCGATGATATAACGAACCACTTCAGCCGCCTGCATCCGGTAACTGCCCGCCCAACGCACTCCGCCTGCGAGCAGAATCACTATGCCACAACCATACGCCACCCAATGAAAGCGTTTGAGGATCAGCCCGAACGTGCGTCCGGCGTTATCACGCGACGGCGCGGTCTGGAAGATAGCAGGCGCAGCGATGAAGCTGAGCACAGCCAACCCGCCCGTCCAGAGTGTGATCGCTAAGATTTCCAGAATGGCAGCAAAAGGCAAAAGTGTACGCAAGATTTTCTCCTGAAATCAGAGATGGCTTGAACGATTGCAGCTAAGACATCCGGCTAGCGAGTTGTCAGGCTGCGATACCAATCAATTGTCTGCTTGAGCCCTTCTTCAAACCCGATGCGCGCGCGGAAACCGAATTCCCTTTCCGCCCGCGTCGTATCCAAACACCGGCGCGGCTGGCCATCCGGCTTCGTCGTATCCCATTCAATCCGGCCTTTGAAGCCAGTCAGCGCCACGATCTTTTCGGCTAAATCCTTGATCGAAATTTCAAAGCCCGCACCTATATTGACCGGCTCAGATTTGTCATAGCGTTCGGCGGCCAGCAACAGACTTTCTGCGCAATCATCCGCGTGCAAAAACTCTCGCGTGGCCGCGCCCGTGCCCCAACAGGTAATGTGATCGTCGCCATTGCGCTGTGCTTCAACGCATTTGCGGATCAAGGCCGGAATGACGTGCGAGCTTTGCGGATCAAAGTTATCGCGCGGGCCAAAGAGATTCACCGGCAATAAAAAGATCGAATTGAAGCCGTACTGTTCCCGATAAGCTTGCGCTTGCACGAGCATCATCTTTTTGGCCAAGCCGTAGGGCGCGTTGGTCTCTTCGGGATAACCGTTCCATAGGTCGTCTTCTTTGAACGGCACGGGAGTGAATTTCGGATAGGCGCAGATGGTGCCCGTAGCAACGAACTTTTTGACGCCGTGCAAGCGGGCTTCTTCCATCAATTGCACGCCCATCATCAAGTTCTCGTAAAAATATTTGCCCGGATTGGCGCGGTTCGCGCCGATGCCGCCGACGACTGCCGCCAAGTGAATGACCAGGTCTGGCTGTGTATCGGCGTACAAGCGCCGCACGTTTTCGCCTCTGACCAGGTCATAATCTTTGCGGCGTGGAATGAAAATGTTTTCGACGCCACGTGCTTGGAGCTTTTCGACTACGTAAGAGCCGAGAAAGCCTACGCCGCCAGTCACGACTACGCGTTGATAAGGGAAATTCGTCATTGCAGATTGTGCTTACTCTTCAAATCGGCTAAATCGGACTCGACCATCATGCGCACCAACTCTTCAAACGTCACGCGCGGCTGCCAGCCCAGTTTCTGCTTCGCTTTGGTCGCATCGCCGATCAATAGATCAACTTCTGCCGGGCGAAAGTAGCGAGCATCAATCTCAACATGCTCTTGCCAATCTAAGTCCAGATAACCAAAAGCTGTTTCGCACAGCTCGCGCACTGTATGCGTCTCACCCGTAGCAATCACAAAATCGTCCGGCTCGTCCTGTTGTAACATCAACCACATCGCTTCGACGAATTCCGGCGCGTAACCCCAATCGCGCCGAGCGTCGAGATTGCCGAGGTAAAGTTTGTCTTGCAAGCCGAGCTTGATCATCGCTGCTGCCCGCGTCACCTTGCGCGTCACAAAAGTCTCGCCGCGCCGCTCGGACTCATGGTTGAACAAAATCCCGTTGCAGGCGAATAGGCCGTAGCTTTCGCGGTAATTGACTGTGATCCAATAGGCGTAAGCTTTGGCGACCGCGTAAGGGCTGCGCGGGTAAAAGGGCGTCGTCTCGCGCTGTGGCACTTCGCGTACCTTGCCGTAAAGCTCAGAGGAAGAGGCTTGGTAAAAGCGCGCGTGCTGCAAGCCTGTCTCACGAATCGCTTCAAGCAAGCGCAACGTGCCCAGCGCGCCGACCTCCGCCGTGTATTCGGGAATATCGAAGCTCACCCGCACGTGGGATTGCGCGCCGAGATTGTAAATCTCGTCCGGTTGCACGTCGCGCAGAATCTTGTTGAGCGAGCTGGCATCGTTCAAATCGCCAAAGACCAGATGCAAGCGCCGCCCATGTTCGTGCGGGTCTTGGTAGATGTGGTCAATGCGGCCTGTGTTGAAGGAACTCGACCGGCGGATGATGCCGTAGACTTCGTAACCTTTGCCGAGCAGTAATTCGGTCAAGTAACTGCCGTCCTGCCCGGTGATGCCGGTAATCAATGCTTTTTTGCTCATAGATGAATTGTTTTGCGAGATGATCTTTGCTGCGCGCCAAGAGCCTACACGCGGTCACACATCATTTCAAATCTCTAAATTTGAAATCTGCTTCGCCGGGATGATAGATTCGCTGACGCTTTATGCCAATCAAATTGCTTGCACTCGACATTGACGGAACCTTGCTCACTTATCGCAGCGAACTCACACCGCGTACCCGCACGGCCATCGAAGCCGCCCAGGCACAGGGCGTCAAAGTCGTGCTGGTCACGGGTCGCCGCTTTGGCTCGGCGCACCAATTGATTCAGGAATTGCAACTTGACGTGATGCTGATCTCGCACAATGGCGCGTTGACCAAAGACGTGCTGACGCTGGAGACGCTCGGCTATCATCCACTCAACGTCGAAGTGGCGCAGCAGGTCGTGCACGCCGGGCGCACGTTTGGCGCGGATGTGATCTGTTGTGATGATCCGCACGGCCACGGCGTGATGGTTCTCGAAGGTATTTCAGCGCAGAATCGCGCCCTGCATCGCTATTTGGAAAAGTACCGCCATTCGATCCGGGAAGTGGAAGACCTGCTGGCTTATCTCGATCACGATCCAATCCAGATAATGTTTTCGGGTTGCTGCGACCCGATGGATGAATTTGCCGAGCAATTGCAAGCCGCGCTGGGCAACCGGATTCAACTCTTCAAAACGCGCTATCGTTCGATTGATCTGACGATCTTGGATGCGTTGAGCAGCACGGCATCCAAAGGTGACAGCCTAGCCGAGGTTGCTTCTCAATACAGCATTGCGCGCGCAGAGGTGATGGCGATTGGTGACAATTTCAATGATCTGACGATGCTGCGCTACGCAGGCAAAGGCATCGTGATGGCCAACGCTGAAGACGAGTTGAAGCAGATGGGTTTTGAGCTAACCGATTCAAACGAAACAGACGGCGTGGCGAAAGCGATTGAAAAACACATTCTGGCTTAGCGTCGGACTCGACCTTTTTTATTCACTTCAGCTTTCGTCTCTTCCTTGCTTTTCTCGATCAACCGCTTGGCTACCGGTGACGATAACACAATCGAAGTCGTAGTCGTGCCAAACGGCAGCAGCCGATCAATTAATCGTTCCAGGTGATGTACTGAAGCTACATTGACTTTCATAATGAATGAATCGCCGCCCGTGCCGCGATGGCACTCGCTGATTTCCGGCAACTCTTTCAACAGCGCCGTCAAGCGTGGCGTCATATCACCGACGATGTTCATCCTGATAAACGCGGTGATCGGCAAGCCGATTTTTTCAGGATCAACGTCGGCGTGATAGCCGGTGATGATGCCCGCATCTTCCATGCGCCGCACGCGTTCGGTCACTGCCGGAATGGACAAACTTACGCGCCGTCCCAACTCGGCAAAGGAGAGCCGCGCGTTATTTTGCAACTCCTGCAAAATCTTCCAGCCGATTTCGTCAAGCAGTTTTTCAGATTCTAAAGCCATAGCTGCCATTTACCTTATGAACTAAAGCGAATCGTAGATAATTCCTGAAAGAGTTTATTCAATCCTGCCGATGACAGTCATATCATATCCGTCGTCGGCTGCCGAACGGAATGTTTCGGCGGCGTTTTCTGATTTTAACTGCGGAGGAAGCACAGTGGCATTCGAGAACACAAGGTGGATTTGGCACAATGGCGAGAACATCGCTTTTGATAAAGCGTTGATTCACAGCACGGCTTACGGCCTGCACTACGGCTTAGGCGTTTTTGAAGGCATCCGCGCTTACGAAACGCCAACTGGCCCAGCCATCTTCCGGCTGAAAGAGCATTTGGATCGGCTTTACGCTTCAGCCAAAGTTTACGGCCTAGAGATTCCCTACACTGCGGAACAACTCACAGCCGCGATCTGTGACAATGTGGCGGCCAATGGTTTCACGAATTGTTACATTCGCCCGACCGCCTATTTTGACAGTGGCAGTTTAGGCATCCGTGCCGTTTGTCCGGTCAGCGTCACCATCATTGCGTGGGAGTGGCCGAGCGATTTTGCCACGAAACAGGAGAAGGGCATGCGTTTGACAGTCTCGCCCTGGCGCAAGTTTCATCAGACGATGATGCCGACGACCGCGAAGTCTACAGGACAGTATCTGAATTCGATTCTGGCTGTGCGCGAAGCCGAGCAACGCGGGTTTGACGAAGCGTTGTTGCTCAATGCCGAAGGCAATGTCGCCGAGGGCGCGGTCGAAAATGTCTTCATCATCAAAGATGGCAAGGTCAAGACGAATGACGAGAATGCCTCAATCCTACTCGGGATCACGCGCCAGTCAGCTATCGAGATCGCGCGCCATCTCGGTTACGAAGTCGAGATTGGCGCGTTGAAATTAGACGAAGTGCTCGACACTGACGAAATTTTCCTGACTGGTACGGCCATAGAGATTACGCCGGTGCGCGAGATTGACGGCAAGCCCATTGGCAACGGCGCGCGTGGGCCAATCACGCAAAAGATTCAACAGGCTTATTTCGACATCGTGCGCGGGCGCAATCCGCAGTTTGCGCAGTGGCTAACGCTGGTGCAGCAATTGGCAAGCGCGAAGGCTTAGCCGCGTTCTTAATCGCCGTTGAGGAGTCTGACAAATGACTGACTCAATCCGTGATAACAACCTGTTTGCTTGGACGCCTGACGAAGCTACGAAAGCCCGCGCCCAACTCATACATTTTCTGCGCCTCTGCCAGCTCGATTCGTGGGAAGCGCTCTATCGCCGTTCCATCGAAGACATTGAATGGTTTCACAGCCAGTTGCTGCGCTTCCTCGACCTTCAATTCGACAAGCCATACGAAAAGATCGTTGACCTCGCGCGCGGCATTGAGTGGCCGCGCTGGTGCGTCGGCGCGCAACTCAACATTACCAAATCTTGTCTGGATCGCTGGCTTGAAGACGAAGCAACCGCCAGCCAGCTCGCCGTAATTTGGGAGGGCGAAGAGGGCGAGACGCGCACGCTGACCTATCAAGAGTTGTGGGATGAAGTCGGTCTGTGCGCTGCGGGTTTGCGCGCTTGCGGTTTGGGCAAAGGCGATGCGGTCGGCCTGCATCTGCCGATGTGTCCTGAAACAGTGATTGCGCTGCTCGCCATCAATCGCATCGGCGGAATCGCGGTGCCGCTCTTCTCCGGCTACGGCCCGGCGGCCATCGAGTCGCGTTTGCGGGATGTTGGCGCGAAGGCGCTGTTCACCTGCGACGGTTTTCCGCGTCGCGGCAAGAACGTTCCTGCCAAGCAAGTCGCTGACGAAGCCGTTGCTAACTTGTCTTTCATTATTCGCGTCTTTGTCGTCCGCCGCACGCTCGAAACCGTGCCGCTGCGCGTCGGGCGCGACATCTACTTTGATCAGTTGATGGAGACAGGCGCGAAGAATTCCAAGCTCAAATACGCCGAACTGACCGACGCCGAAGACTCGCTGATTGCAATCTACACTTCGGGCACGACCGGCAAGCCGAAAGGCATTCTGCACACGCACTGCGGTTTTCCGGTCAAAGCGGCGCAGGACATGGCCTTTGGTACGGATGTCGGTCAGGGCACGCGCATTGCTTGGTTGACGGACATTGGTTGAATGATGGGGCCGTGGCTGATTTATGGCGCGCTGATATTGGGTGGGACGATGGTGCTCTACGACGGTGCGCCCGATTTTCCGGCGGCGGATCGGTTATGGGAGTTGGTGGCCAAACATCGCGTCGAGGTGCTCGGCATCTCGCCAACACTCGTACGCGCGTTGCTCACGCACGGCGACGACTTGCCCGCGCGGCACGTTCTGTCGAGCTTACGCATCTTTGGCTCGACCGGCGAGCCGTGGAATCCTGATCCGTGGTGGTGGCTGTTTGAAAAAGTCGGCAGGTCACGCGTGCCGATCATTAACTACTCCGGCGGCACTGAGATTTCTGGCGGCATCTTGATGGGCAACCCACTTTTGCCGATCAAGCCGTGCAGCTTCCCCGCTCCGTGTCCCGGCATCGCGGCGGATGTAATTAACGAACAGGGCAATTCGGTGCGCGGCGCGGTCGGCGAACTCGCCATCCGCAAACCGTGGATCGGTCAGGCGCGCGGTTTCTGGCGAGACAATGAGCGCTATCTGAAAACCTATTGGTCAAAAGTGCCCGGCGTTTGGGTGCACGGCGACTGGGCGCAAGTGGACACAGACGGCCATTGGTACATCCTCGGACGCAGTGACGATACAATCAAAGTCGCTGGCAAACGTGTCGGCCCTGCCGAGGTCGAATCCGTTCTGGTCGGACATCCGGCTGTTGCCGAGGCTGGCGTCATTGGCGTGCCGGATGAAATGAAAGGCAGCGCACTGGTCGCTTTTTGCGTCTTAAACACCGCAGCGGCAGCGAGCGCGGAATTAGCAAATACTTTGAAAAAGCGCGTCGCCGAACAGTTGGGCAAGCCGTTGCGACCAGAGCGCGTACATTTTGTCGCGGCATTGCCCAAGACGCGCAACGCAAAAGTAATGCGGCGCGTGATGCGCGCGGCGTATTTGGGTGAAAACCCCGGTGACGTGACGGCGCTGGAAAATCCGGCGGCGGTAGAAGCGATCAGGCAATTGCGCCAATGATCCGCGACAGGCAGAGAAGGAGTTGAGGGCTATGTTTACAAGCACTGCAACAGCATCCAATACGAGTGGCACGAGTGGCAATACAGGCCAATTGCTGCCTGATTTGCAATTTGAAGAGATCAGCCTGCTGCCACTCGATCATCCGGGCGCACACGACTTGGCTTATCGCGCGCGACGTGACTACATCGCCGGCCTGGCGCGCCAGTATCGCCAAGACCCGCAACACGTCATCCCAGTCGTCGAATACACGCAGGAAGAGCGCGAAGTCTGGCAGTACGTCTGCTGCCAACTCGAAAAAGTTCAAGCGCAGCGCGCCTGCTCGCTCTACCTGCAAGCTAAACGCGCGCTGGGTATCAGTTGTCTGCAAATCCCGCAACTGCGCGACCTGAGCGCGAAGCTCACACAGATGAGCAATTTTCGCCTCGCGCCGATTGAAGGCTTGGTTGAAACGCGCGGCTTCCTGAGTTGGCTCGGCAAACGCACGATGCTCAGCACGCAGTACGTGCGCCACCATTCGCGTCCTGATTACACGCCCGAACCGGATGTCGTCCACGAATGTATCGGCCACGTCCCGATGTTCACCGTGCCGGACTTCGCCGACTTCTCGCAAGCCATCGGTAGGGGTGCGGTGATTGCGAATGAAGAGCAGTTGCAGCAACTTGGACGGTTGTACTGGTTCACGGTCGAGTTTGGGTTGATCAAAGAAGGCAGCGAGATCAAAGCCTTTGGCGCGGGGTTGCTCTCGTCGTTTGGTGAACTGGAACACGCGTTTTCAGACGAGGTCGAGCGGCGTCCGTTCGAGCTGCAAGAAGTTATCAACACGAAGTATGACTATTCGGACATGCAGCCCAAGCTCTTTGTGATTCCGTCGTATGCGCATTTGAGGGAAGTGACGCGCGAGTTTATCGGTCGCTTTGGCAAAACAAGTGACCATGAAGTTGCGCCCGCTGGTGGGCCGCAGGGAGTTTGGTAACGGGCATATTTGTTTGGCCTTCGGTAGCGACTACACGCAAATGTTATTATTCTGCAAGCGAGGTAATGTTATGACAACTATGACGATTGAAGTGCCGGACGAGCTTTCCGAACAATTGGGACGAGCGAAAGATCGTGTGCCTGAGTTGTTAGCAATCGGCTTGCAGCAATCGCCGCTGCCGGTGCAGGTCTACCGGTATGTGCTCGATTTCATCGCCAGTGTACCGACGCCTGAACAGATTGCGGCCTTTGAGCCAGCGCCCGAAATGCGCGAACGAGTCAGAACACTGCTGGCACGCGAAAGGACTAATGAGATTACCCCCGGCGAGAAAGCAGAGTTGGACGAGTATGAGCGAATTGAACACATTGTTGTGATGTTGAAGGCTGGCAATCTTCCTTATGTTAATAGCGCACAGTGAGCGACACATATATTCCCAACGAGTTAAGACGGCAGATCATCAACCGCGCTGCTGGATATTGTGAGTATTGCTTGCTACCCGTGAGTGTTGGGTTCTTGCTGCCACACGAAGTTGACCACGTGATTGCCGAAAAGCACGATGGGGCGACGGAATTGGCGAACCTAGCCTATACCTGCTGGCGCTGCAATCGGCACAAAGGTACCGATCTTGGCTCCTTCGATCCACTGACAGGGCAATTCTCTTTCCTATTCAACCCGCGCCAGCAAGTTTGGGCTGAAGACTTCTCATTTGATGAAGAACGTTTGGTTGGATTGACTGCTGAAGGGCGGACTACGGTAAAACTCTTGCGACTGAATAGCAGTGAACGATTGGCCGAGCGGCGGCGGCTGCGTAGAAAGTAGAACTGAACGAGATAGCCAATGCGCAAGCCGGACATAAAAAGAGTTGCGACCTGCTCCGACACGACCTTCATTCTGCGTACGGAAACGGAATACAACCGGCTGGTGGCGATGCTGGATGATTTGATTGATGAGGTGGGCGAGAACGAAGCGCGTCCATTGGCTTCATTGATGGAAGTCATCGGTGTGTTGCTTGAGCATTACGAGAATGCGAATGTGCCAGAGTTAGTCTAATGGCATAAACAAGTAGGAGTATTATGAGCAGTAATCCATTGAAAATTCGCCAAGTCCATCATATCGAAATGTATGTCGGCAACGCCAAGCAAGCCGATTACTACTACCGCAACGCCTTCGGCTTCGACCGCGTCGCGTACACAGGGCTGGAAACTGGCAACCGCGAGCAGTGCTCGTACGCCTTGCAGCAAGGTACGTTCAAGCTGTTGTTGACCACGCCTTATAACCCGCTGGACAAGGCTGGCCCGCACATCCTGAAGCATGGCGATGGCGTGCGCGATGTGGCGCTCGAAGTGGATGATGCCGATTACGCCTTCGAACAGGCCGTCGCACTCGGCGCAGAGCCTGCGGTCACGCCCTACACGCTCAAAGGGCCGCAGGGAGAAGCCCGGCGTGCAGCGGTCAAAGTCTACGGCGACACAATCCATTCGTTCTTCTCGAAGCGCAATTATGATGGGCCGTTCATGCCGGACTTTACCGAGTCGAGGGCACCGGGGCGCAACGCGGGATTGCTCCGGCTGGATCATTTCGTCGCCAACGTCGAGTTCGGCAAGATGGAGTCTTGGGCCGACTGGTACAAGCGCGTCTTCGGCCTTGAACGCTTTATGACTTTTGACGACAAGGACATTTCGACCGAGTACACGGCGCTCAACAGCGTGGTGATGGCGAACGAGTCGCGCAGCATTAAGTTCCCGATCAACGAACCCGCGCCCGGCAAACGGAAGAGTCAGATCGAAGAGTACAACGACTTTTATCAAAGCCCAGGCGTGCAACACATCGCGCTGCTGACAACCGACATCATCTCGACCATTCGCCAACTGCGCTCGAACGGCGTAGAGTTTTTGGAAGTGCCGGAAACTTATTACGAACTGCTGCGCGACCGTGTCGGCGCGATTGATGAAGATTTGAATCTCTTGCGCGAGTTGCGCATTCTGGTTGACCGAGATGATAAAGGCTACTTGTTGCAGTTGTTCACCAAACCGGTCGAAGATCGCCCGACGCTCTTTTTCGAGATCATCCAGCGCAAGGGCGCGCAGGGTTTTGGCAAGGGCAATTTCAAGGCGCTCTTTGAAGCGATTGAGCGCGAACAGGCGCGGCGTGGGAATCTGGTTTAGCTAAAAACGCAGAACAGAGTCGAGATGATCAAACAGGATAAACAAAGCGTAAAACCGTGGCTGGGCTTGTGGCTGGGGCTGGCCGCTGTGCTGGTAGTGTTGCTGTCAGGCGCGCTGCTGTGGCAACGGCTTGGGCAGTTTCCGGCGTGGGCTGGGCGGTTGAATCAAACTTCGATCACGCACTCGCTGGTGTTGGAGAAGGTGCAAGCCGTCGCCAAGCTGGTTTCGAGCGAATCCACCATGCGCGATGTGGTTGTTTACGAAGACACCTGGCTCGGCTCAACCAAACGCTCGCTGGTGGTGGTGACGGCAAAGGTGCTGGCCGGCATCAATCTTGAGCAGGGCACGGAAGTGAAGATTGACGAGCAAGCCAAGAAGATTCGCATCACGCTGCCGAGTGCGGCGATTTTGGCTACCGACATCAGCGAGATGAAGACTTACGACGAGCGGCGCGGTTTGTGGAATCCGTTCGTTCCGGCTGACCGCGACAAGATTTTTCAGCAGGCACGCGCGCAGTTTCAAGAGGCGTCTAAACAAGCCAAGCTGATCGAGCACGCCAACCAAAGCGCGAAGCAACTACTGGAAACGATGTTCAGCCGCGACGGCTTCACCGCTGAAGTGACATTCCGCGAGCCGTTGCCGTAACATTTCGAGGTGAGCACTATGCAGACAAAGCTCTCCTACCAATCCGGCTTCGGCAACGAATTCGCCACCGAAGCCAGCGCAGGCGCGCTGCCGCAAGGGCAAAACTCACCGCAACGCGCGCCGCTCGGTTTATACGCCGAACAACTCAGCGGCACGGCCTTCACTGCGCCGCGCGTGCAAAACCGCCGCACGTGGACGTACCGCATCCGCCCGTCCGTGCTGCAACGACCTTTCAAACAAATTTCAAACGAGCTGTTGCGCAGCGGGCCGTTTATCGAAACTCCACCGACGCCGAATCAATTGCGTTGGGATCCATTGCCTTTACCGAGCGAGCCGACCGATTTCATTGATGGCTTGGTTACGATGGCTGGAAACGGGGATGTGGCAGTGGGCGCAGGCATTGGCATTCACCTTTACGCTTGCAACCGCTCAATGCAGGGGCGGTTCTTTTACAATGCGGATGGCGAGTTGCTGATCGTGCCGCAACTGGGGCGCTTGCGCTTTTACACTGAGCTTGGCGTGATCGAGCTTGCGCCGGGTGAAAGCTGCGTGCTCCCGCGCGGCGTAAAGTTTCACGTCGAATTGCTGGAGGCCGAGGCGCGCGGCTACGTCTGCGAAAATTACGGCGCGTTGCTGCGCCTGCCGGAGTTAGGGCCGATTGGGGCAAATGGATTGGCCAACGCACGTGATTTCCTAACGCCGGTTGCAGCGTATGAAGATGTCGAGGGCGATTTTCGTCTGGTCGCCAAGTTTCAGGGCAATCTGTGGGAAGCCGAATTAGATCATTCGCCGCTCGACGTGGTGGCTTGGCACGGCAACTATGCGCCGTACAAATACGATCTGACGCGGTTCAACACGATCAACTCGGTGAGCTTCGATCATCCTGATCCTTCGATCTTCACTGTGTTGACCTCGCCTTCGGACACGCCGGGCACAGCCAACGTGGATTTCGTGATCTTCCCGCCGCGCTGGATGGTGGCGGAGCACACGTTCCGCCCGCCATGGTTTCATCGCAATGTGATGAACGAGTTTATGGGACTGGTCTTCGGACAGTATGATGCCAAGCCCGAAGGTTTTGTGTCTGGTGGCGGGAGTTTGCACAATTGCATGGCCGGGCATGGGCCAGATGCAGAAGCGTTTGAACAGGCGAGCCATGCTGAATTGAAGCCGGTGAAGTATGAAAACACGCTGGCGTTTATGTTCGAGTCGCGGTACGTCATCAGGCCGACCCGCTTTGCGCTGGAAACATCGGCATTGCAAAAAGATTACTGGCGGTGCTGGCAAGGCTTGCAGAAGCATTTTCAGCAGAGTTAATGATGCACAAGTCAATTCAAGCGTTACTCACAGGATTGATTGATTACGCCGGGCTATTTCCGCCCGCTGCGTTGGATATGCCAACAGCAGTACGCAACTATGCGGCATATCGCAAGAGCGAGCACGGCTGGATGCTAGGGCGTTTCGTTGTGCCAGTAGCGCGGCTGGCGGAGTTTGAGGCGGCAGCCGTAGATTATTTGCCGCTGCCGGACGCAAATGAGGCTTGGCTGTTGAGCGTGTTAGCTGGCGTTGACCTCAACGACGATTCGACGAAAATCGTAGAGTTCAATCAACGTCACTGGCAATCAGCATTGATTGACACGCTTGAAATCAAAACAGCTAGTGCAGCGGGGATTGGGCAAGCAGCCGAGTTGACGCGCGGCAAATTGGCTGTCTACTGCGAGATTCCAATTGCCAACGATCCGGCGGAACTGATCAAGACGATTGCTGATGCTGAAGTTCGCGCCAAAGTGCGCACCGGCGGAGTAATAGCAGAAGCCTTCCCTTCTTCACACGACCTGGCGCGCTTCATCGCTACCTGTGCCAAAGAAGACGTGTCATTCAAAGCGACCGCCGGCTTGCACCATCCGCTGCGTTCGGCCAACCGGCTGACTTATGAGCCGGACAGTCCGAGAGCGCTGATGCACGGCTTTCTAAATGTCTTCATTGCAGCGGGCTTCGCACAATTCGGCTTGGAGACTGAGCTGTTGATTGAAATACTCGAAGAGCGCTCGCCGGAAGCTTTCGTATTTGACAGCGGCGGCGTACGCTGGCGTGACCATGATTTAGTGCTGGCACACCTGCGCAACACGCGCAGCTTGTTCGCCATTTCGTTTGGCTCGTGTTCATTCACAGAACCACTCGAAGATTTGCAGAGGCTCGGCCTCTTGTGAGCGTGCTATGAGCTATCCAATTGACGAAACCCACGATCCCAATTTGCAAAGTTGGGTTGAAACGGCCAATGACCCGCAGACCGATTTCCCGATTCAGAATCTGCCGTTCGGGCTGTTTGCGCTAGGTGAAGATGAATTGCCCGCGATTGGCGTGGCGATTGGGGATCAGGTGCTGAATCTCTCAGAACTCTCCGAATATTTGTGGAGCGAAGACTTTGACGACATTATCGCGGATGCGTGTAGCTATGAAACATTCGACTTGCTAATGACGTTGGAGACCGATGAGCGGCGCGAGTTGCGGCGGCGCATTAGCAATCTGTTGCGCGCCGACAATCAGAGCCGCGAACGTACGGTGGCCGAAAGCTGTCTGGTGCCGTTCGACGAAGTAGTACTGCACTTGCCGGTTGAAGTTGGTGACTACACCGATTTTTATGCTTCGGTTTATCACGCCACCAATATCGGCAAGCTTTTTCGGCCCGACCAGCCGCTGTTGCCCAATTACAAGTGGGTGCCGATTGGCTATCACGGGCGCGCCTCTTCGTTAGTCGTAAGCGGCACTGACATTCGGCGCCCATCAGGACAAACACTCGCTGATGACGCCAATGCGCCAACCTTCGGGCCGAGCAAGGTGCTGGATTACGAACTCGAAGTCGGCTGCTTTATCGGGCCAGGCAATCGGCAGGGCGAGCCGGTGCGGATTGAGAAGGCCGAAGAACATATCTTCGGCCTCTGTCTGGTCAACGACTGGTCGGCGCGCGACGTTCAGCGGTGGGAATACCAACCATTGGGGCCGTTCCTGTCAAAGAGTTTTGCCACCACGGTCTCGCCGTGGATTGTGACGATGGAGGCGCTCATCCCCTTCCGCGCTCCGGCTTTCCAACGACCTGAAGGCGATCCGCAGCCATTGCCGTATCTCGATGCAAAAGAGAATCGCGAGCGCGGCGGCTTTGACATCAAGCTGGAAGCCCTGCTTGTCACAAAGCAAATGCGCGAACGCGGATTGCCGCCGCAGCGTTTGAGCCAAAGCAATATGCAAAACCTTTACTGGACGTTCGCGCAAATGCTGGCGCATCACACCAGCAACGGCTGCAATCTGCGTTCGGGCGATTTGCTGGCCAGCGGCACGGTGTCGGGCGCGACGAAAGACAGTCTGGGTTGTCTGCTGGAATTGACCAATCGCGGCGCAGAAACTATCAAATTGCCGACCGGCGAAGAGCGACGCTTTTTGCAGGATGGCGATGAGGTGATTCTGCGCGGTTGGTGCGAACGTGCGGGCTTTCGGCGCATCGGTTTTGGCGAATGCCGTGGCGTGATACGGCCTGCCGGTTGAAAGCGCAAAACTCTCCGCACGTTTCGCCTTCGCTGCCAGCTTGTGGCAGAATAGCGCCACCCCTGGAAACAAGGTTTTCAATAAACACAAGCTCCCATGTCATTAAAAGCAGTCTGCAAAACCTTCGTCGTTTTGTCTTTCGTCTTGTTAGGCAGTTGGCGCGTAGTGAGCCATCCGGCTTATATGAACCTGTACGCCAACGACCCGCGCTCGAAACAAGAGTTGCGCACTGACTGCGCAATCTGTCACGCGCTGGATGGCAAGGCGAGTGATCCAAACTTTCTATCCGGCTTTGGCAAGGCGTTCAAAGCTAACCGCAACCGTCTGAGCGACGAATTGCGCGAACGATTCAGCAATCTTTTCAATGCGGCTGACAGGCCGCTCTCCAACGTGCCGGTCGAAACGGTCAAGCTGGCGACGGCGCAAGTAGTCGTCAATGTGACAGTCACTAACGCTAAGGGCAAATACATCACGGGGCTGGACAAAGAGGCGTTTACGCTGACCGAGGATGGGCGCGCGGAAGAGATGGTCGAATTCCTAGGCGAAGATGCGCCAATGGCCGTAGCTGTTTTGCTGGACACATCGGGCAGCGCGTTGGAGGCAGATCTGCAAAAGGCGCGCAATGCCGTGCTCGATCTGGCCCACCGGCTGCGCCCAAACGACATGCTGGCGATCTTCACGTTTGGCGAGGGCGGCGTGCAGCAGATTCGCGATTTCTCGTCGAGCGTGCGGGATTTGAGGCCGCTGCTCAAACAACTCAAAGGTGGTGGCAACACGCCGCTTTATGATGCGGTGCTGGACGCGACGGAAGAGATACGCAAAAGACCGGAGCGGCGGCGCGTGCTGGTTTTGATCTCAGACGGCGCGGACAGTGCGAGCCAGGCAACCCTGCGCGAGACCGAGAAGCAGACCTTTTTTGCGGGCGTTTCGATCTACGCGATTGATCTGATCAATACGCAGAAGAGCGCCAAGCGTTCAGCCGAACGACAGGCGGCGGCGCAGGTCTTACAGCAATTGGCCGAAGTCACCGGCGGACGCTACATCACGACTGAAGGCGGCTTCTTCTTGCTGAGTAGCCGCGCCAAGCTGAAGCGTATCTTCAGCGACCTGATTGACGAATTGCATACCCAGTACACGATCACCTACGAACCGGCCAACGTGCGCCAGCAAGGGCGTTGGCGCACGATCCGCGTGCAATTGGAACAAGCCGATCTGACGGCGCGGACGCGGCTCGGTTACCGCGAGACTTCCCAATAGCTATGAGTATTGAATTGAACTTCTTCTTGCAATGGAATGAGTATTACGCCGCGCTGGAACTTTTTCGCCGCCAGCGCGGTACCATCCCATCAGACAAAGTCGTTGGGGGATTGTTGATGCTGTTGGGTGTGGTGATCTGGTTGATCGCCGGTAGCGGGTTGCTGGGCGCAGGCTTTCTTGCGGGCGGCTTGGCAGTCGCATTGTTTTCTGCACCTTTTCGCCGCCTGCTGTTCAAACAGCGCTGGCTGAACGAGCCGCTCTATAGCACCGAACACAAGATCAGGTTTGACGAGCAAGGCGTTTTCTTTCAAATGGGCGCGGTCGAATCGAATCTGCCTTGGAACTATTACGAAAGCTTTCTGGAAATCCCTGACGGGTTTTTGCTGATCTATGGAGAGACATTCAACTTTCTTCCAAAACGTGGCTTTGTCAATGAGGCGGCCATCAACCAATTCCGCGAGCTAATCAGAAAAAAGCTTAAAAGCTAGCCGACTTCTGACAAAAATCCCCAACGCTACCTTTATCACCACTTTTCGGCCAACCTTCCTACAACACTAGACGATTAATACTGAGGGATCTTAGCATCGGGCGGCCAGGGCTGTTTATAGAACATCAGTGCCTACACCCTCAAAATGGTCCTCATCTCCCACTCAATTTGCCGCAAAATAGTCCGCTCGAACGATGCTTGAATTTTGAAATTTATGTATTCATATACCCGCGTCGCAAGGACGGCAGACGCAAAGTAGTTTTGGGGGGAGTAACGGCTCGGTTGTTGATTGAGGCCCATAAGCATCCCCGGTCGAGATTGACAAGCGAGTCGTTACCAAAAACCAAAACTCGAAAGTTTTGACAGCAGTTCCCACGCAGTAATTCCCGCAAGAGCATCTCTCAAATGCGGGGCGAATGATTAGGTGTCGGAGGTAGGAATGGAAAGCTTGAAGAAGCAGGAAATCATTAGCACCCCGGAATCCAAAGGGATGCGCACCCCAATTTCAAACAAGCCAGCCATTATCACGGCTGACAGCTTGCCGGTGCGCTACGAATTTCGACTCAACGAGTGCCGCACTGCGCATATCGGTCATCAAGAAACAGAATACGAGTATCGCCGGTTGAAAACCCAGGCATTGACGTTGCCCCCGTCCGCTCGCCGGACGCGTAATCAACAGGCAGATGTTCAACCTGCAGACCCAGCTTTGATTCTGCAGAGTCTACGTCTGCCTGCTGATTTCGCTGGCATTGAAGACACTGGCTGGTCGCCACCGGACGGCAGCATGGCAGTTGGCCCCGCACACCTGTTGGTGGCGGTCAACTCGGCGTGCGCTGTGTTTAATAAATCGGGCCGCCAGCTTCTCTTTGCTGAATTGAGCGATTGGTTTGCGCCCGTCATCAGCAATGCAGAGATTTATAACCCGAAGGTCATCTTCGATCATCAACGCGGCTGCTGGCTGCTAGCTGCCTGTGCGCGTTCCGCCGACCGCACCCGCTCCTGGTTCTTGTTGGCGGTTTCGCACACAAAAGACCCGCAGGCCAACTGGTGGGTCTGGGCGCTAGACGCCAGCCGCGATGGTTCATTGAAAACAGCGCACTGGGCTGACGGCCTGGGCTTGGCGGTTGATGATTCAGCCGTCTATCTGACGGCCAATATGTTCGACGCGCAAACCCGCTTCGCCTACGCCAAGATTCGCATCTTGTACAAGCGCGAAGTCTACAGTGGCAGCACACTGCACGGCTGGGATTATTGGGACTTGCGCAACCAGAACGGCTCGCCCGCTTTCGGTGTGCAACCGGCGCTCAACTTCGGCGCAACGGATGTCCAGCACTTTCTCAACGCCTTGCCCGAAGGCAAAGGCTTGTCGTTGTGGAGCGTGCAGCAGCGCTCACATTTAACGCCGCAACTAAATCGCCGCCAAGTAACGACGCTGGAATACCGGCTGGCGCCCAACGCCAGGCTGGCCCAGTCCGAACAGGAGATTGATACGGGTGACACGCGTTTGTGCAACGCTGTGTTCAGGAATGGTTCGCTGTGGACGGCGCATACAGTGTCCGCCAATTGGGGAAAAGGGCAGAATGTGGCGGCAATCCAGTGGTTTCAAGTCAATCCGCACACCGCTTCCGTCACCCAGCAAGGCACCTACGGCACGCCGCATTTGCATTACTTTTGTCCGGCGGTGATGGTGGATCGGCACAACCGGATGTTATTGGTTTTCAATCGCACGGGGGAAAACGAATTCCCCGCGATTCGTTTCACCGGTCGCAGGGCGAGCGACCGAGCGAACACGCTGCAAGCGAGCGCTCTGCTCAAACAAAGCCCCGTGCCCGGCGGCAAAGTGTGGAGTGCTTGCAGCGGCGCGTCGCTTGATCCGAGCGGCTCCGATTTTTGGATCATAGGTCAGTACACCTTCGAGCATAACGAATGGGCGACCTGGATCGGCGAAACGACTTACGCGCCCCGCGCGACAGATTTGAACGCTCCTTCCGTCAGAAGCAGAAGCAGACGTAAGCAAGCTTGCGCCTGATTGTGCTGCGATTTGTGGGTCTAACTTGATAGCGGGCTTGCAGCCTTGTGTTGGACGATCGGCACCCTGTCCAACTTGAGGCTGTGGCCCGCTGATTTTTTTGCCCGCTTCTTTGCTTTGTCCTGTCGTCGTTCATCCTTTTCAATCAAGTGGCCAACCCCACAGAGTGTTGTGCCGCGTGTAGACGCGCACCGATCTGTCATGCTCGCCGATGACAATCTGTCTGCTGTCGCGCGAGAAAGCAACCGCGAGCACAGGCGCGGTGTGCGTGCCGATCTCTTGCTCCAGCTTGCGCGCCCGCACATCCCACAACTTGACCTTGTGATCGTCGCTGACACTGACGGCGTGCTGATTGTCAGGTGCAAAGGCCACCTGTTTGACGCGCGCGTCGTGGTGCCCAATCACTGCTATAGGCTGTAGCGGCTCGGCTTGCCACAACGTGATTTCGCCCGCGATGTTGCCGGTGACGAATTGCCGCCCATCAGGTGCGAAGCTGATGCTGAGTTCATCGTGAGGCGTTCGGGTTTGCTCAACTAATCGCTGCTTTTCTATGTCCCAGACATGAATTTGTGAGTTGACGATCGCTGCCAATCGCCTACCATCGGCTGAAAATGAAACTTCAGCATAGCCGCACCCCCGCGGCTCGCACATTAAGGAGGCTAGCTCACCTGTGCCGCTGTGATAAACACCATTTCCATTCACCACCCAGCGCCCATCAGGTGAGATGATCAGGCGTTTGATACCGTAAGTTTTTCTGCGCCAGCTTGGCTGCCGACTGGCAATGTCCCAGCGAATCAATTCTCCATTCTGATCGAGCGACGCCACCCATTGACCATCGGGCGCGAAAGCAACGCCGGTGACACGCGAACGATGGCCCAGCAACACGGCTTCTTTGTGCCAGGTGGTCGCGTCCCAGATGATGACCGAACAGTCTTCGCCGCCGGAAACGACGTGCCGCCCATCGGGCGAGATGGCGACAGCGGCGACCGGATGGCTGTGCTGATTGAGATTACCAACGCGCTCACGCCCGATCATGTCCCAAAGCAGAATCGAGCCGTCGCCGTGCGTCGAAACCAGATAGTGGCTGTCAGGCGAAAAAGCCAGTCCCCAGACATAAGAAGTGTGATCCCAGCGCGTAATCAATTCCTGTGTTGTGGCGTTCCATAATGCAATGTCTTCTGACCCCGTAGCGGCCAATTTGCCGTCCGGCGAGTAGGCCGCTGCTCGCCCATGATCGCGGTGAATGATGGGTTCAGCCAGTATCCTCCGCCGTGCCAAATCAGTGAAGATTACCCGCCCGTTACTGTTCACTGCCACGACCCGCGTGCCGTCCGGTGAGAAAGTTACGCCAGCAAATGACGAGTCAGGTTTTAACAAGTCAATCATTTCCTGGCCGGTCTCAACGTTGCACGCTTTATTATCGGCAAGCAGGAGTTTGGGATTGGTCGGAGAAAACAGCAGCGGCCCCCAGTCGCCGCCTTCCAGCGGTAAATCCCGCACCTTAGTCCACTGGCGCGCGTCCCACAGCACAGTGCGCGCATCCGGTTCGCCAGATGCTGCTGCCAGATACTTGCCGTCGGGCGAAAAAGCCACGCCGGTGATAAGCCCGCGCTGTTCACGCAATACAGCAACCGTTTCCAGCGTCTCCACGTTCCGAACGATGATCGATTGATCCCAACTCGCCGTGGCAAACAGCGGACGATCAGGCGCGAAGGCGACTGCGACGACCTGGGCGGTGTGATCAGTCAAGCGCCGCTTCAATTCGCGCCGCGCAAATTCCCAGACCAGCACCTGATGATCTTCGCCGACCGAGACCAGCCATTTGCCATCCGCCGAAAAGGCCGTGCGCCGTACGCCCGCGGTATGCCCGTCATGCAGCATATGCTCTTCCCATTCCTCACCTTGCGCTAGCGAAATTGCCAATACCACGACGAAAAACAAGGCTAGTGCCACCAGCGCGCTCGCTTTCAGCCGCCGCCGCAGCTTGCCGGTCTGCAATTGCTCCTGCACACGGCGTAAGTCGGTAAGCATCGCCGCGGTTGACTCGTATCTCTCTTCACGCTGCGGCCTCAGAGCCTTGCTGAGGATCCTAGCCAACCCCTTTGGCGCGTCATTCAAATCTTCCGCAAGCTGCGGCAGCACTGAGGTAGTTCGTGGCGCGCGTGTACCCGTAAGCATCTCGTATAGCACCAAGCCCAGCGCGTAGATGTCCGTGCGAGCATCAACCGGCAACCCGCTGGCCTGCTCAGGTGACATGTAGCCGGCCGTGCCAAGAATCATTCCGGCTGAGGTAAGCGACAGGGAGACAGGAGAACGGGGAGATGCTGAGAAAGAATTATTCTCTTGCTTCATTGCCTCATCTCTCATGCCCTCCGTCGTGAGTTTGGCGATGCCGAAATCCAGCATCTTCACCAGCCCGTCCGCGCGAACCATAATATTTTCCGGCTTGATGTCGCGATGAACGATGAAGGCCATATGCGCCGATTTCAGCGCGCTGGCAATTTGCGCGGCGATCTCAATCGCTTGTCTTACATCCAGCCGCGTATCGCACATCAACTCGCGCAACGTGCGGCCTTCGATGAATTCGGTGACAATGAAATGTTTGTCGTCGCCCGTGTGACCAACTTCGTGAATAGTGATGATGTTGGGATGGTTCAGCGCGGAGGCAGCGCGCGCTTCCTGCTCGAAGCGCCGCACCCGTTCCGAGTCAGCGGTAGAAGTTTCGGGCAGGAACTTGATTGCTACTCGCCGCTCGAGCTTTTCGTCTTCGGCCAGATAGACCTTGCCCATCCCGCCCGCGCCGATTGGTTTAAGGATATGATAATGACCAATCCGCTGGTTAGATAAGTCTTGTTCGATGAGGCTGCGTGCGACGACCTTCATCGCCGACGTTTCAATGAAGAACTCCGCCGAGTCTTCGTGCGCGAGCAGCGATTCAATTTCACAACGCAATTCACCATCACCCGCGCAGGCTTCATAGAGAAACGCCGCGCGTTCGTGCGGCGTGAGGTCGAGTGCGGCTTGCAAGACTGCATCAATCTTCTGCCATCGTTCTTGATTCATCATGTTCTTCCTCTTTACCGCTCAATTCTTTTCGCAGCCACAGCTTCGCCGAGCGCCATTCACGCTTTACCGTATCAGTTGAAATATCCAACACCGAAGCCGTCTCTTCAATGCTTAAGCCCCCAAAGAAACGCAACTCCACCACTTGGCTCTTTCGCTTGTCCAACTCCGCCAAACTCACCAGAGCATCATCGAGCGCGACCAGATCGGCGGGGCGCTGTTGCGGCACAGCCAACGCTTCGTCAAAAGCGACCCGCATCGCCGCGCCGCCGCGCTTCTGGAATTGGCGCTGCCGAGCGATGTCCACAAGAATCCGCCGCATCAGCATCGCCGCCAGTGCAAAGAATTGTGCGCGGTTCTGCCAATGCACCTGAGAAGAATTCATCAGCTTCAAATAAGCCTCGTTGACCAGCGCCGTCGTTTGCAGTACGTGCCCGCCGCGCTCTTTGCTCATCTGGATGCGCGCCAGCCGATGCAGTTCCGCAAAAATCAGCGGCGTCAGTTGTTCAAGCGCTGTTTGATCGCCCTTGCGCCACGCGACGAGCAAACCGGTAACATCCTGCGGCGTGAATGATTGTGGTGTACCTGTGTCCATAGTTCCTCTCTAAAGGTTGCTGAGACGGTTTGCTTGTCGGCGCGATTGAAGATTTTTTTTGCAAGCATCCGCCAATTCAGCCCAAATTCGCGCCTATAGCAGCGAACGGCTGATGGCAGTGTTGAATTGTCAGTCTTTTGAAGAGGTTTGCAATTTAGCACCGGCCATCAGCCGGAAGCAACGAATTCCACACAAAAAGGAGCGAAATCATGAAGCAACGCACACGTATTCAGTTGATAGCTATCTGCCTGCTGGCAATCGCCAGCCTAATTGCTATTGAAAGAGCAAAAGCCGCAGCAGACATCACTCTTGATTTCACTAGATTGCCGAGTGCGCAAGGGTGGGCTTATGAAGCTGTAGGTAATGCTGCTTCTGAAGGACGTGTCTTTTCAGTCAGCAGCGGAACTCTCCTTCAAAACTCAATTGGTCTGGGTCCAGCAGGTGGTGGAGGCAATCGATATAGATTGAATGCTGTCGTGGCGCAGGCACCTTTTGTACTGTCAGTCCGTGCACGAGTACTCCAAGAAGAAAGATTCCCTAGCTCTGATCCTAACAATCATTTCGGCTTCGCTTTTACTGTCTCCACGGGCACTGAAATTTTTGGAATGGGTCTAGGAACCGACACTATCGAAGACGAGAATTTCCGAACTTTTGCGCAAGACAATACTCAATTTCACGACTACCGTTTAGAGGGAATACCAGGTGGAGGGTACAGGTTCTTCGTTGATGGGCAGTTATTAGGGACGGGATTGCCAAGAGCTTTGTCAGAGCCAAATGGTCTTATCTTAGGTGATACCACTGGCGGCACGAATGCCCGCGCAGAAGTAACGCGCTTTAGCTATTCCACAATGTTTAGAGATGTGCATGTAGTCAGCGCTAGCGCGTCACCAGGCAGCGCCGTCACCATCCCCGTCGAACTCGTCTCTCTCGGCGACGAAAACGCGCTCGGCTTCAGCCTCACCTACGACACCAGCATCCTGAGCAATCCCCAAGCGTCGTTGGGCGCAGACGCAACGGGTGCCTCGCTTAATCTCAATACCAGCCAGACCGCGCAAGGCAAACTCGGCATTGCAGTGGCATTGCCTGCGACGCAAAAATTTACGGTGGGCACGCGGCGCATCGTCAACGTGATTTTCACGATTGCGGCGAATGCGCAGGCGACGACCACGCCGATTGGTTTTGGCGATCAACCGATTGCGCGCGAAGTCGTCAGCGATGCAGCCAGCATCCTGCCCGCGAGCTACACACCAGGTTCAGTGACAGTTTCTCCCGGTTACGAAGCCGATGTCATGCCGCGTCCAACCGGTAATAACGACGGCACGGTGACGATTGCCGACTGGGTACAGGCAGGACGTTTTGCAGCAGGCGTAGATACTGCCGCCCCTGGCAATGAATTCCAACGCGCCGATTGCGCGCCCAAAGAGACCAAAGGCGATGGCAAAATGTCTATTGCCGATTGGGTCCAAGCTGGGCGGTACGCCGCGGGCTTGGATACGGTGGTCTCTGCGGGCGGCCCCACTGCGCCAGTGAGTTTATTGCTGGCAACGGAGAGCGAGCCATCAGTCATAGCGGACAACGAATCACAGACGGCCGGCCAACAGGTAGCGCGTACCGTGCGCGTGCGTAGCGCCAATTTTACGCCCGGACAGCAAGGCACACTCCTGCTCGAATTCGACGCGGTGGGCAATGAAAACGCGCTAGGCTTCAGCTTGAACTTCGATCCGGCACGGTTGCAGTTTGTGACAGCAGCGGTTGGCAGCGGGGCCAGTGGCGCGGCACTTAATATCAACACGAACCAAGCGGCAACCGGACGCCTGGGTTTAGCCATCGCGTTGCCAGCGGGGCAGACGTTTGCGGCAGGGACGCGGCAATTGCTGGTGGTAACGCTGGCAGCGGCAGCGAATGCAGCGGGGACTACGGCGGTGGCGCTGGGTAATCAGCCGGTCAGTCGCGAAGTAGTAGATGCAGCGGCGCACGGCTTGACGGCGAATTGGGTGGCCAGCGTGGTGACGGCGGCGCGCACAGTGGCGAGCGTGTTGGCGGCCAGCTTCACTGCTGAGTCGTTGGCGAGCGAGGCGATTGTAGCGGCGTTCGGCAACAGGTTGGCGACGGTTACGCAAGCGGCGAGCATGTTGCCGTTGCCGACAACGCTGGCGGGTACGACGGTGAAAATGCAGGACAGCGCTGGTGTCGAACGCGTGGCTCCGCTCTTCTTCGTTGCACCGACGCAAGTCAATTACCTGGTGCCGCAGGGCATGGCGGCAGGTGAGGCAGTGGTAACGGTGATGAGCGGCGACGGTGTGGTTTCAAGCGGCAAGGTGCGGATTGCGGCGGTCGCGCCGGGCTTGTTCGCTGCGGATGCGAGTGGGCAGGGATTGGCGGCGGCGACGGTGTTGCGCGTGCGGGCGGATGGTTCACAATCGTTCGAGCCGGTCGGACGTTTCGATCCGGTGCAGAACCGGTTTGTGGCCGTGCCGATTGACTTGGGCGCGGAGACGGATCGCGTCTTCTTGCTACTGTTCGGCAGTGGCTGGCGATATCGTAGTTCGCTAACTGCCGTGACCATCAAGCTGGGTGGGGTAATGTCTGAAGTAACCTACGCCGGAGCACAAGGCGGGTTAGCAGGACTCGACCAACTCAACCTGCGTATACCACGCAGTCTGGCAGGGCGCGGCGAGGTGGAAGTTGCGTTGAGCATAGACGGTGTGGCAGCCAATCCCGTACGCATCAGCGTCAAATAACATTCTCATCAACCACTGGGCATACGAAGGGCAAAGGCTGTTTCCCCTGTGCCCGGTGGTTCATTCATTTGTGCTCGACAGCTTCAGCCCTCGTCTCGCAACCGCCTGCCTGCTTTGCTATCATCCGCGCCATGCGAAACATCCTCGTGGCATTGGTGAAGCGGCTGCTCTTAGTCTTGCCAGTCATCTGGGCGGTCGTCTCGCTAGTCTTCCTGCTCATTCACATCGTGCCGGGCGACCCGGTGCGCAATGCGTTGGGCGACAACGCTACGCAGGAGCAAGTCTACGAACTCAAACACAAACTGGGCCTCGATCTGCCGCTCGCGCAGCAATACGCCAATTATTGGCGCGGCGTGCTGCAAGGCGATTTGGGCGTGAGCCTGGCCAATCCATCTGATGAGGTGTTAGACCGGATTCTGACGCGTTACCCTGCAACCCTCGAACTTACACTGGCGGGATTAGTCGTCGCGCTGTTCATCGCCATTCCGTTGGGCGTGACTGCCGGACGCAATCAAGGCAAGTGGATTGACAATGCGGCCTCGGTCATCGCGCTGCTCGGCATCAGCACGCCGGGATTTGTGTTGGGGCCGCTGATGATTTACTTATTCGCGCTGAAGCTCGATCTGCTGCCGGTGTCTGGGCGTGGCGGAATTGAATATTTGATCCTGCCCGCCATTACGTTAGGTGCGGCATTGGCAGCTATTTTGACGCGCATGGTGCGGTCGAGCGTGATCGAAGAGTTGGGCGAAGATTACGTGCGCACGGCGCGGGCAAAGGGTTTGAGCGAAAATCGTGTGGTCTACAAGCACGTGTTGAAAAACGGGCTTATTCCGGTCGTCACAGTGCTTGGGTTGCAATTCGGTGTGTTGTTGGCAGGCGCGATCATCACCGAAACGATCTTTAGCTGGCCCGGACTGGGACGTTTGACGGTGGACGCGATCAATGCGCGCGATTACCCGCTGGTGCAAGGCTGCATTTTGATGATCGCGCTAACGTACATTATTGCCAACTTGCTGACCGATTTTGCATACCGGCTGCTCGATCCGCGCATCAAGGTCGAATAAAACAAAGGATGAAGGATGAAGGATGAACAGCTTGTAGCTTCCTTCATCTTTCATCCCTCATCCTTCATCCTTTCCTATGAATCGTCTTGGCAAAATCGGTTTGGTCGTCATCACCATCTTCTTTTTGGCGGCACTCTGCGCGCCGTGGGTCGCGCCCTACGATCCGGCGGAGCAGTTGCCGCTGGGACGCGATCTGCCGACGCGGGAGCGGTTGAAGCCGACGCGCCAGCATCCCCTGGGACTGGATGATCTGGGGCGAGACTTGCTGTCGAGGATCATTTACGGCGCGCGGATTTCGATGCGGGTTGGTGTGACGGTGGTATTGATCTCGGCCTTGATCGGTGTGCTGATCGGCGCAGTGTCGGGCTATTACGGCGGCTGGGTAGATCGGGTGCTCTCAGGTTTTCTCTTCAACGTCTTTATGTCGTTTCCCAGCATCCTGCTCGCGATTGCGATGGTCGCGTTTCTGGGGCCGAGTCTGGGCAATCTGATTCTGGCGCTCTCGGTGGTCGGCTGGGTCGGCTACGCGCGGCTGATGCGCGGGCAGGTGTTGAAAGTGCGCGAATACGATTTCGTCACGGCGGCGCGTGCTTTGGGGGCGAACGATCTGCGCCTCATTCTTCGTCACATTCTGCCCAACGCGATTCAACCGCTGATCGTGCAGGCCAGTTTGGGAATGGCGGGCGCAGTACTTTCTGAAGCCAGTTTGAGCTTTCTCGGTTTGGGCGTGCCACCGCCCGCGCCGAGTTGGGGCGCGATGCTCAACGACGCGCGTAACTTTCTGACCATCGCGCCGCACCTGTTGCTCTTCCCCGGCTTGGCCGTGATGCTGACAGTGTTGGCCTTTAACTTTGTCGGTGACGGACTGCGCGAATGGCTCGATCCGAAGCAGCAACGCTGACGGCCGCGGCGCAAGAATTTCGCTAGCCTGACGTTCTACCCCTGCATTTTGCGCTGGTTGACGCTGCTGCTACGCGACCGGTACACTTTCGCTCTGACTTCAGACAAGACCGAACAGGCTCTGGTTTATCGCTATGTCATTCTCGAAATCATTCACGCTTGCCCTGGCTGTGTTGCTGCTGACTAATCTCTGCGCCAACGCACAAAAGAACGACAAGAAGGAACAGCTCGCGCCCGTCACGCCTGCGCCGACGACGCCGTATAGTGATGTGCGCCGCGATAATTTGCTCAACGGGTTTCAGATCATTACGCTCGAACGCGCCAACGACTCGCTGCTCAAATGCGACATCGTGCTGCGCGCCGGAGCGATGTTCGATCTGGTGGACAAGATCGGGATGGCTACGTTGACGCAAGCCACGCTGTTGGCCGTCAACCCGCGCATCAAGGAAGAGTTCGAATCGCTCAATGCCAAGATTGATTGGGGTGCCGATTGGGACACGACATGGTTTCACGTCGAGTGCCCGGCGGCTAATTTCGACACGGCGATGGAAATTCTCGCGCGCCTGTTGGTCGTTGAAAACGTGCGCACCGACGCTTTTAAGCAGGCTCAGCAAGCCCGACTCGATAAGTTCAAAAATCGCCAACTGACGCCCGCCGAGCGCGCCGACGAAGCGTTCCTGAACGCGCTCTACGGCGCGCATCCCTACGGTCATAACCTCGAAGGCAACGAGAAGACTGTCAGCGGAATTAAGCAAGGCGACCTCTACGATTTTCTCAAGCGGTTTTACATGGGCAATGACGCCTTTGCGGTGGTCACTGGTAACGTCAAACACGAGCGTCTGATGCGCACCTTCAAGACCTTCTTCGGCGGCTGGGTTAAAGGCGCAATCGTGCAGCCCACCTTCCGCGCCCCGTCGCGTGTGACTGCGCTCAACTTCATCAAAGTCGAAGCGTCCGACGCGCCCAACGTCGAATTGCGCGGCGGCGTGCTGGGCGTAAGTCTCACCGATCCTGACTACTTGACCGCTGAATTGCTCGCTCGTTTGCTCAGCACGCGGCTGAAACGCGCGGGGCTTGAAACTGTCGCCGCCAATCACCCGACGCGCTTGCTGCCTGCGCCTTTCTATTTCACTGCCTCTGTGCCTGCCGAACAGGCGCAAACCGTCTCACGCCAAGTGACCGATATGTTCGCGGCACTCTCTACCAAAGAAATCGCCGCTGATGAACTGGCTACCATCAAGGCGGCGCTAACAACCGAATACGCTGCGCGCCCGATTGAGCAGTTCCTGCGTGAGATTGAGACTTACAATCTGCCGAAGAATTACCCGCTGACGCTCAGGGAACGGATCGAAAAGCTGAGCGCCAGCGATTTGCAGCGCGTAGCCAAACGCCTGCTCAATGCCAACGCGCTCACCGTCGTCGCGCTGGGTCGCGTCAACGAGTTGAAATCGCAGTTGTAGCCCATCTCAAATCACCAAGCGCCGAATGACCCAACTGCCGCGCGCCGACTTGCCCAACCCTGAATTCAACGCTGCCGACAAAGCCCCGGCAGTGCGCGCGATGTTCGCAGAGATCGCGCCGAGCTACGACCGGCTCAATCACCTGCTCTCGCTCAACATTGATAAACGCTGGCGGCGGTTCACCGTAGACAAGCTCAAGGACGTGCTGCAACGCCCGAACTCGCTGGCGCTCGATTTGTGCTGCGGCACGGCGGATTTGACACTCGAACTCGCGCAACACGCCCGCGCCGTCGGCTCCGATTTCTGCCATCCAATGTTGGTTATCGGTAATGGAAAGCTTGGCAGACAACCTGACCGCCGCGCTTCGTTGGCCGAAGCTGACGCAATGCAATTACCTTTTGCCGATGCCTGCGCCGATGCAGTCACAGTCGCCTTTGGCTTACGCAATCTGGCGAATGTGCAGGCCGGATTAAATGAAATGTACCGCGTGCTGAAACCTGGCGGGCGAGCGGCCATCCTGGAATGCTCGCGTCCGGTACTGCCCGGCTTTCGCCAAGTCTACGAATTCTACTTTCACCACATCCTGCCCCGCATCGGTGCGCTGCTTTCGGGCTCGCGTAGCGCGTACACATATTTGCCCAAATCGGTCAGCAACTTTCCAGATCAAAAACGGCTAGCCGCGATGATGCGCGAGGTTGGTTTCGCGAACGTGCGGTATCATAATTTGTCGGGTGGCATTGCCGCGCTGCACTTGGGCGAACGCGCGTAGCCAGGCCACTCGCAGGATTTTTTATGACAGACCCAATCAAATTTTTCACTGAACGTTTCAACATCACTATCGCCGAAATCGAAAGCCTGCTCGCAGCGGCGCTCTCGAAAGGCGGCGATTACGCCGATCTCTATTTCGAGTACACGGTCAACAACTCGCTCAACCTCGAAGAGCAGATCATCAAGACCGCCAACCGCACCGTCGAGCAGGGCGTCGGCGTCCGTGTCATCAGCGGCGAGCGCACGGGCTATGCCTACTGCGACGAGATTGCCGCTGACGCAGTTCGTAAAGCTGCGCTGACCGCCGCACACATTGCCGACAGTGGCGCACAAGTCGGCCCAGTCAACGTCTCGGCGAGCAAGCCGCAATACGATCTCTATCCGGTCGCGCATCCGGCGGGCGAAGAGCCGCTCGAACGCAAGATCGAATTGCTGCGCCGCGCCGATCAAACTTCGCGCGCTCAGGACGCGCGCATCCGCGAGGTGCAGGCTTCGTTTCTGGACAAATTCAAAATCGTGCTGATTGCCACCTCGGAAGGCTTGTTGATCGGTGACGTGCAACCGCTGACCAGATTGAATGTGATGTGCATCGCGGACGATGACGGCAATCTGCAATCTGGCTACTTCGGCGGCGGCGGGCGCAATGAGTTGGATTTCTTCAACACCAATCTCACACCTGAAGCGGTTGCGACGGAAGCCGCACGCCAAGCCATCGTGCAACTCGGGGCCGTCGAAGCGCCTGCCGGTACGATGGAAGTCGTGCTCGGCCCCGGCTGGCCTGGCATCCTGCTGCATGAAGCCGTCGGGCACGGCCTCGAGGCCGATTTCAACCGCAAGGGCACGTCAGCCTTTTCCGGCTTGATCGGTCAAAAAGTCGCCAGCGAGCTTTGCACCGTGGTTGACGAAGGCTCGATTCCGGGGCGGCGCGGCTCGCTCAACATTGACGACGAGGGCAATCCGACCTCGCAGACCGTGCTGATCGAAAACGGCATCCTGCGTGGCTATCTGCAAGACAAGCTGAGCACGCGGCTGACCGGCGCGGCGCTCACCGGCAATGGCCGCCGCGAGAGTTATCAAGCCATGCCAATGCCACGAATGACCAACACCTATATGCTGAGCGGGCAGAGTGACCCGGCGGACATCATCAAATCGGTCAAACGCGGGCTGTACGCCGTGCAATTCGGCGGCGGGCAAGTAGACATCACCAACGGCAAATTCGTTTTCAGCGCGAGCGAAGCTTATTTGATCGAAGACGGTAAAGTGACTGCGCCGGTCAAAGGCGCGACGTTGATTGGCAACGGCCCGGTGGCGTTGACCAAAGTGACGGCGGTGGGCAATGACTTGCAACTCGACACAGGCATGGGGACGTGCGGCAAAGACGGGCAATCAGTGCCGGTGGGTGTGGGGATGCCGACGATTAAGATTGCGGAGATGACAGTGGGTGGGACAAAAGGATAATGAGATCATCAGCTTCCTCAGAGTGGCACCCAAATGAATAAAGTCATATCGGTTTTCAGAATGCTTTTTGGATTGGCCTTGCTGGTTTTATTGGTATGGGGAATCTACTACCTTATTCTGCGTACAGCGCGTGGCCTCAGCAATCTGAAGTCGGAGTTGGCTGTAGCGATCATTGCTGCTTCAGCCTCAGTTATGGTTTCTATTGTGTCACTCGTTGTTTCTAAAGCCCTTGATAGACGTGCTGCCCTTCTCCAAGAGCTTAGAGCAAAAAAGACACCTATTTATGAGCAATTTATTTCGACATTATACAAAGTTGTGTTCGCCTCAAACTTAGGTAAGGAGATAAGCCAAGAAGAACTGATTGAGTTTTTCGCTGACTTTACTGAAAAGCTTACGATTTGGGGATCAGACGACGTTATAAAAGCTTGGCGCGCATTTAGATTGTCCCTACCAGAAAGTGCGCCCATATCGGAAAGAGAGTCATCGGCAGAAACTTTGTTTCAATATGAAAGCCTTCTTTTTGCGATACGCAAAGACTTGGGGCATAAGAACCAAGGTTTCAAAAAAGGCACTCTCTTGGGCCTATTCGTGAATGATATAGACAAATACCTTTAAGAATTAGCTGGACTTTTTCTGCGGCTCTGCCGTGGAGATAATAGGTGCGTTGCCCAAAACAGAAAGCGGAGATGTAAAAAGCAATGACAGCAATCGAAACAGTCCAACCAGTCCCACTCACACAAACCCCAGAAGGCGTGATCCGCGTCACCGGCACGCGCGTCCCGCTCGACACAATCCTGCATCACTACAACCGGGGCGCATCGGCGGAAGAGATTACCAATCGCTTCCCAGCGGTTTCGCTGAGCCAGGTTCACGCCATACTGGCGTATTACCTGAGCCATCGGGCCGAGTTGGATGCCTATCTGAAAGAGCAAGGGGCGCTGGATGCTGCGTTTCTGAAACAACTTGAGGCTGATCCGAAGTATCAGGCCGACCGCGTAGCGTTCCGCGAACGGTTGATGCGGCGCAGGGCGGAACTAGAAAAGAATCGCGGTTAGTGGAGAGCGCCGATGTTGCCTGTATTGCTCGATCAAAATTTCGATCACGACATCGTGCAAGGATTGTTACGCCGTCAGCCTGAGCTGGATTATGTGACTGCGCACGACGCAGGTGTGAGCAATTGGCCTGATCCGAAGTTATTGATCTGGGCGGCAAGTCAAGGTTTGCTATTGTTGACTCACGATCTACGCACAATGCCAAACCACATTGCCGACGTGATTGCCGCTGGCCATGACATCAGGGGTGTGGTCATCGTGCCACGCAGTTATCCGTTTTTACAGGCAATTGACGAACTCGAACTTATCATTACTTGTAGCAGCAAAGACGAATGGGTAAACACCTATCGCGTTTTGCCGCTCTGATAAATCAATGACACAGCTAATCACTAAAGACTTTCTCTCTGACATCGTCGCCAAAGCCATCAAACACGGCGCAACTGATGCTGAGGCTATCGCCATCGAAACCACCGACTTTTCGGTCGAAGTCCGCCTGGGCCAGGTCGAAAAGCTGCAAGAAGCCGCCTCGCGCGGTCTTGGCTTGCGCGTGCTTTACGAAGGCCGCCAAGCTTCGTGCTCGACTTCCGACGTCAGCCCGCAGGCGATTGACGAACTCATCAACACCGCCGTCGAGATGGCGCGGCTGACTTCGGTGGACGAAGACGCCGTGTTGCCCGCGCGTGAAGAGTTGGCGAGCGGCACGTTGCCGGATTTGAGCTTGTATGATCAAGCTGTCGTTGATCTGCCGACCGAGCGTAAGATCGAGCTGGCTAAAGCCGCCGAAGCAGCGGCGCGCGAAGCCGACTCGCGCATCGTGAATTCCGAGGGCGCGGGTTGCGGGACGACGCTGGCGCGCATGCTGCTGGCGACGAGTGGCGGGTTTGCGGGCGAGTATCAAGGCTCGCTCTGCGGCCTGACTGTCGCGCCGATAGCCAAAGAGGGCGAGCAGATGCAGATCGGCTACTGGGGCGACCGCGCGCGCAGTTTGGCCAAACTCGATACGGCAGAAGAGATTGGCAGAACGGCGGCGCAGCGTGCCTTGCGTAAGCTGGGCGGGCGCAAAGTGGCGACGCAGGAGGTGCCGATTATCTTTTCATCCGATGCGGCGGAAGAATTGTTGGGCGAGTTCTTCGAGACGATCACGGGCGAGGCGATCTTCCGGCGCGCGTCGCTCTTCGTCGGCAAGCTGGGCGAAGAGATTGCGGCGAGCAGTTTGACGATCATTGACGACGGTACGCTGCCAGGCGCGGTCGGCTCGCGGCCTTTTGATGGCGAGGGGCTGGCGACGCGGAGGACGGCGGTAGTCGAAAATGGCATACTGAAGAGTTACCTACTCAACGGCTACACGGCGCGCAAGCTGAATCTGAAATCCACCGGCAATGCGGCGCGCGGTTTGGCGGGCGCGCCGAGTGTGGGCGTCGGGAACTTCTACATTATGCCGGGCGTCTATGCGCCGGACGAGATCATCGCTTCGGTCAAAAATGGTTTTTACGTGACGGAGTTGATCGGTTTCGGCTTCAATCCGGTCAACGGCGATTATTCACGCGGCGCGGGCGGGTTGTGGATCGAAGATGGCCGGTTGACCTTCCCTGTCGAAGAGGTCACGATTGCTGGTAACTTCCGCGAGATGTTGCGCAGCATTGAGATGATCGGCAATGATCTGCGGTTTCGCGGCAAAATCGCTGCGCCAACCTTGAAGCTGGGCAAGCTGGTGGTGAGCGGCGATTGAGCAGAATGAAATTTGAGATGTGAGGTTGGCCTATGTTTGAAACTGAAGCTGAACAACCTGTAGAAGAGAAGAAGCGGGCGAATTTGATTGTTGGCGTCCTGGGCTTGCTCGCGCTCGGCTTGATCGGGGCGGTTATCTGGATCGCCACTTCCAAGCCGAAAGAGCAGCCGCCACTGCCGAATGCGGTGCGCGCTGGCGCGACGGATTTCGACAATTACAAGAGTAAGGTCGAGTTGGAAATGCTCGAAACCGTCGTCCACCCAAACATGATCGGCTTGAAGCAATATCAGATAAAAGCGCGGCTCACTAATCGTGGCGAACGCACGCTGACAGGAGTTGAAGTGGTCGGCAAAATGTTTGGCTTGGATGATCGGTTGATAATCGAGGGGATCAGCGTTCCGGTCCCGCGCATTCGGCCCGAACCGCTCAAGCCAGGCGAGACCATGAAGTTCAGCGTAAAGATAGAGCCGCCGGCGAAAGTCTCAGAAGATGACATCAAGAATTTCGCGGTTGAGTTGCGCGGTCTACAATTCTGATGATGTCCGACAAGCTGCCAAGCTTGTCGTTGACTCCGGGTTGCGACAAATCGGAAGCCTCCGACAAGCTTGTCGGACATTCAGTCATCTGGCCGCCAACTTCCCTTCGGGCGGCTTGCCAGTCAGTGATTCCAAAAAAGCCACTAGGTCGCGTTGCTCTTCCTCGGTCAAACCCAAGGGTTGTAGATCCCATTCGCGGTTGAGATTGTCTTTGCCACCCTGATTATAAAAGCGCACGACATCGGCCAGCGTCGCCGCGCTGCCATCGTGAAAATAAGGCGCGGTCTGCGCCACATTACGTAAGCTGGGCACGTGAAACGCGCCGAGGTCGAGGATGTGGTAGCTGATACTGATACGTCCCAACTCCTGCCCTCCTGCCTGTTGCGCGAACTTATCCACCAGCGGTTTCAGCTCTGGGCTGGTGGCAGCATCGAACAACGCGCGCGACATCTTTTCAAAAGCCGGATGGTTGGTCGCTACGCCGGTATTGATGTAATCGAAGTTGGTGAAGAAGGGGCTGCGCTCGCTGAAGGTATGACAACGCGAGCAGCGCGCCTTGCCGCGAAAGAGCGCAAAACCGCGTTGGGCTGCCTCGCTGATTGCGGCAGTCTCACCGGCAAAATAACGATCAAAGGGCGCTGTGCCTGACAACAAGGTGCGTTCGTAGGCAGCGATGGCTCGTCCTACGCGCTCAATGGTAATGGGGCCGTCAAAGGTTTTTTGAAATTCGTTGACGTACTCTGGCAGACGGCGCAACCGGGCGACGATGTCGGCGTGCGTTTGGTCGCCCATCTCCAGCGAATTGATGAGCGGTTGAATTGCCTGCTCTTCCAGCGTGCCCGTGCGCCCATCCCAAAAAAATCCGTTGTTGTAGATCACGTTCAGTAACGAAGGCGAATTGCGCGTGCCGCGTCGTCCAGCCACGCCTTCGGCCACTGCTTTGCCATCGGCAAAAGCCAGCTCCGGTTTGTGGCAGGTCACGCACGCAACTGTGCCATCCGCTGACAGCCGTTGATCGAAGAAGAGTTTGCGCCCCAACTCTACCTTCTCCGCCGTCTGCGGATTTTGGCGCGGGACGTAGTACTCCCAGGTGTCGGATGGCAAGCCGAGTGGGACTTCGTTGCTGGCTTGGCGCTGTTGCGCAGTGGCCGATGAATAATCGGCAAAACCCAGCAGCCAGCCGGTGAAGGCGACAAAGCCTGCCACGATGCTCAAACGGAATTGGCGATTAGTCATCACGCAATCTCCAATCTCAAATCTCAAATTTGAAAACACGTTCAAATTTGATCCAGGATTATTTTCGCAATCGTCAAATAGATCAATAGCCCTGTTGCATCCACCAGCGTCGAGATCATGGGGGCAGAGAGTACTGCCGGGTCAACGCCTACATGGTGCGCAGCAATCGGGATGAGTGCGCCGACGGCCGTAGACCAGACACAAATCACCACGACGGTCACGGCAATTGTCAACGCAAGCTTGAAATCATGCGTCACCCAAAATCCTTGGGCGAAGGCGATACAACTAATCAGCAATCCCACCAACAAGCCAGTGGTGGCTTCACGCAACACAACGCGCCAGGCATTACTCACGCCGATTTCGCCCAGTGAGAGGCTGCGTATTACGGTCATCACAGTTTGCGACCCCGCATTACCACCCGTGCCAATCAGCAACGGCACGAAAAAGGTAAGCGCGACCACTAACGCCAATTCGTTTTCAAAGCTGTGCAACACTTTGCTCGTCAGTGTGCCTGCGACAAAGAGCAACAGGAGCCAGCCGATGCGTTTGCGCACAACTGTGAGCAGCGGGTTTTCAAAATAAGGTTTGTCGAGTGCATCAGCTTGTACGCCCGCCATCTTCAGGATGTCTTCAGTCTGCTCTTCGATCAGCACGTCTACCACATCGTCCACCGTAACGAAGCCGACCACGTTGCCATCGCTTTCCAACACGGGCACGGCCAGCAGATTGTATTTGGCAATCTTTTTGGCCACTGATTCCTGATCTTCCAGCGCTTCGACCGTGACGGGTTTGCGCCGCATCACGGAAGTGAGCGGCTGGTCAACTTCAGACATCACCAGATCGCGTAGCGAAACCGCGCCGAGCAGCCGTTCATTTTCGTCAAGCACGTAACAGGCATAAATGGACTCTTTATCGCGCGCGACCGAACGAATATGTTTAAGCGCCTCGCCGACCGTCATCTGTGGCTTCAGGTGAACAAACTCGGTCGTCATAATCCCGCCCGCCGTGTGGTCGGGATATTGCAGCAGGTGTTCTAGCTCGTTGCGCGTCTCGGCGTTGACCTGCGCGAGGATGCGGCGCCGTTCGTGCAAGCCTGTCTGCTTGACGATGTCGGTGCGTTCGTCGGCGGAAAGCCCTTCGACGACTTGGGCGGCGCGTTTGGGGTCGAGCCTTTCGATGATGGCGGCGCGGCGCGTCATCGTCGGTTGGTCGAGCAATTCAATGATGCGCGGGACGGGCAGCATCATCACGATTGTAGCCGCCTCGACCAGCGTCAACTGATTGAGCAACTCGACCAAGTCCTCCGGCGCAAGTTCGCCGACGACCTCGCTAATGCCGACAAAGCTTTCTTCCAAACGCAGGTTGATGCGTTCGCGCAAATCCTCCAGCGAAGCCAATGTTTAATTCCTCTTTTCCCAGCGTTGCTTCAATTCGTTCATCAGTTCGATAAAGCGCGGGTCAGCGCGCAGCTTGTCGAGCTTATGGTTCTGCTCAAAGTAAGGATAATTTTCGTTGCCGAGCTTGACGGCGCGCTGAAACCAGTCAATGGCTTCGTCACGCATGTCTTCCATCGCGTAAAACGAGGCCAACCAGAACGCGATGTCATGATCGGCGGCGGCGGTCTCTTTGACCGGCTCGGTAATCAGCGCACGCGCTGCCGCGTGTTGGCCTTTGGCGCTCAGGCAACGCGCGATGAAAACGCGCAAGGCGTCGAAGTGCGAATGCTGTTGCAGCGTCTCTTCGGCCAGCGCCTGCGCTTCGTCTATTTTGCCCTGGTTGAAGAGCACGCTCGCCGTGAAGGTCTTGATCAACGGATGTTCCGGCTCGACGGCGCGCCCCTTGTCCAATTCGGCCAGTGCTTCATCATAACGCTGCTGATAGCTGTAAATCCGTGCGCGATTGTAGCCGGCCCAGACGACGTTTTTCGGGTTGAGTTCCAGCAAGCGGTCATATTGCTTGAGCGCCTTTTCGTATTGCCCGTTCAGGCGATAGAGCATGCCCGCGATAATAAAGACCGTCGGATCGTTCGGCCTATCACGCCGCACATCGGCCAGCAGTGAGAGCGCCTGCTCCTTCTCGCCGCGATGCAGCAGCACATAGACCATATACAAATCGGCGCTCGATAGCTCCGGGTCAAGTTCCTGGGCGCGCTCCAGGCTGCGCTCAGCCAGATCATAGTAATGCTCGCCGCCGTAGCCCTGCGCGTGATGCACGTAGCAGCGGCCCAACCCCGCGTGGGCGCGCGCAAAGTTCGGGTCGAGCTTGATCGCCTGCTCGAACATCTTGATCGCCACATCGAGATCGGCGTCGTCGAACGAGGTCGAAGTGTATTTGAAGAGTAGGTCGCGCCCGCGCAGGTAGTACTCGTAAGCTTCGGGGCTGTTGGTCAGCGGACGGTCAATCTTCTCCTGCTCTTCTTCGGTCAGCTTGAGCTTCAAGCCGGCGATGACGCGTTCGGCAATCTCGTCTTGGATCGTCAATAGGTCGCGCGCGGCGATGTCAATCTTGTCGCTCCACAATAAAGCGCCATCATTCGTCGTCACCAGTTGCACATTGAGCCGGAAGCGGTCGGGCGTTTTGATAAAGCCGCCCGTAAGCACCGCGCCCACAGCTAAGTCTTCGCCCACTTGGCGCGGGTCAACCTGTTGCCCGACGTATTGCGCGACGTAAGACGAGGGACGCACAACAAGCGAGTGCAGGTGCGCCAATTCAGTGATGAGGCCATCGGCCAGTGAAAACTCGTAGAAACTGTCTGCTGCGTTACCCGACAGATTTTTGAACGGCAAGACGGCGATAGCCTTACGCGTCTCTGTGCCCCAGCTCAGCGGGCGCTCCCTGGCTGCGCTTGCACTGGGATTTTTGCTCGGCGTTGATTCGGCTTGTGGCGCGCGATTGGGCGATTGGCTGTTGCCAGTGCGCGTGCGTTTGAACAAGCCTCCGCCAAAGACGCGCCCAACCACCTCAGTCAAGCGCAAGGAACCGCTGCGTCTGCGTGGGAGCGGGATGGCGACATCGGCTGCGTCGTAAGCCGTGCCCGCAGTCAATTGACGCAGCAACTCGCGCAATTCATCGCGCAACGTGGCCATTGTCGCGTAACGATCCGCCATCTCTTTCGCCAATGCGCGGTCGAGTATGTTTTGCAGCTTAGCCTGAATTTGCGGCGGTATGGGCAGACTCAACTCGCGTAACGGGCGTGACGCAGCATTGATAACCGCGTGAAAAACCTCGATGCGATTGCGCCCGGTGAACGGCTGTCGTCCCGTAACCATCTCGTAAAGCAGCACGCCCAGGCTGAAAATGTCCGTGCGGTAATCCACGCGTTCGCCCGTCGCCTGTTCGGGCGAGCCGTAACCCATCGTCCCATACGGCACACCAATCTCGGTCATAGACTTATCGCTCAGCGCGCCAGTGATTTTCTCTTCGCTGGTAATCAGTTTGGCCAAGCCGAAATCGAGCACTTTCACCTGTCCTTGCTCGTTGACGATGATGTTCGAGGGTTTGATGTCGCGGTGGATAATGCCGCGCGCGTGGGCCGCGCTGAGCGCGTCGGCAATCTGAACGGCAATCGAGAGCGTGGAAGCTAAGGCCAACGGCTGGTCGTTAATGACCTGCTTGAGCGTGCGCCCGGCGATGAAGGGCATGACGATGTAACACAGCCCGTCGCTTTCGCCGATGTCGTAAATAGCGCAGATGTTCGGATGGTCTAAGGCAGAGGCGAGACGTGCTTCGCGTTCAAACCGGCGGCGCGCGACTTCGGTAGCGGCCAATTCGGGTAGCAAGGTTTTGATGACGACCAGCCGTTGCAGCCGTATGTCTTCGGCTTTGTATGCCGTAGCCTGCCCGCCCTGCCCAAGCTGTTCGATGATTCGATAGTGCGAAAATATCTGGCCTGGTTCGAGCCGCAGCATGCCTGTCCTCTCTAGTCCGAATTGGAAGCTGTCTTTACATTGGTTGCAATCTACGATTGTCGCTTACAAGCACCGCTCGCGCACCTCAACGGGCACGCGCCTTGTATGCTACTACCGGCTGCTTGCGGCAGCAAGATAGCGAGTCGAATTGAAGCGAAAAAATCGCTGGGCGCAGAAGGTCAGATGTCCGACAAGCTGCCAGCTTGTCGCAGCCTTCCAATTTGACACAATTGGAATCAACGACAAGCTGGCAGCTTGTCGGACAATGTACTCGCTACTACACTCCTTATTGACTCGGGTTTACTCGAAAAATCACCGGCTCGCGGCTGAGCGGCACCAGCATCTTGTTTATCCCGGCAGCGGTGCGCAGCGCATAAACCTGCGCCCTGTGTTCGCCGGGTGCGAGTTGCATATTGCTCAAGTCAAAACTAAAGCCGTGATTGGGCAAGCTAGTCGCCCCGGCCTGCACCAAATCGTCGCGGCGTTCGCCAGCGCGGCCCGTAGCTACGAAGCGGTCGTCAATGAACAACTGCACTTCCAACGCCTCGGCGGGCGCTTGCGGGTCGTGCGCCCAACCGGCGACGTGCGTCTGATTGGCCAGATCAATTGCGCCGCGCAGGAGCGGGCTGTAGTTGGTAAACGCCGCCCACGTCGCGAGAAAACAGATGAACAATAATTCGAGAAGCGTTTTGGCAGCGATCGCGCGCAAGAGCTTGGCGGCTAACTTAGGGTCTGCGCCCGGCGGCGCTGGTTGTGCCACTTGTTCCGGCTCTGGCGGTTGCGCTGGTTGCGTCACTGGTGCCAATTCTGCCAACTCTGTTTGTTGTGCGGCGGCCGTCTTTACTTGCATGCGTTTTATGCCTGTTGCTGCATCAAGTCATACGCCGTCTTCGCCAACGCCGCCACACGCTGATCGAAATCCTTGAAGCGCTCGTCCTGCGTCTGCCCGACGTGATAGCGGTAGAAGATCTGCTGTAACACGACGGCCAGTTTGAACATCGCCAGGATGTAATAATAGTCAATGCCCGCCAACTCGCGCCCACTCTGCGCGGCATAACGCGCGATGATTTCGTCGCGCGTGTACCAGCCGGGTTGCATCGTCACCGGGCTGAGCGAGCCGGTCAGAATCGGCGAATCACCCGGCTGCGGCCAATAACACAGCAGCAAGCCCAAATCCACCAGCGGATCGCCCACCGTGCACATCTCCCAATCGAGCACTGCGACAATGCGCGCCGGATCTTGCGGATCAAGCATTATATTGTCGAGTTTGAAATCATTATGCACCAGCGTATGCCGCACCGGTTCCATCGGTAAATGCGCGCTGAGCCAAGCCGCGAGCGCCGTCATCTCAGCTAACTCAGATGTCTTTGACCTCTCCCAACGCCCGGCCCAGCCTTCGACCTGACGGCGCACAAAGCCAACCGGCTTGCCGATGTTCGTCAAGCCATGCTTTTCAATGTCCACCGCATGCAACGCTGCCAGCGTATCAATCAAGCTCTCGCTCACGCGCCGCCGCAACGCCAGATCATCGCCGATCTCTTCTGGCACTTTGTAGCGCACCACCAAGCCGCGCCGCCGCTCCATCAAGTAAAACGGCGCGCCAATCACGCTCGTGTCTTCGCACAACAGATACGGTTTCGGCGCTAGCGAAAAAACCGGATGAATTGCGGCCAGCAACCGAAACTCGCGCGGCATGTCATGCGCAGTCGGCGCGACAGGGCCGAAGGGTGGACGACGCATCACAAATTCGCGCGCGCCGAATTCAACGCAGTAGGTCAGATTGGAATGGCCGCCAGGAAACTGTTCAACTTTGAAAGCTTCGCCCAACGCGCTGGCAGCGCTTTCAAGCTTCCCCGGCAAATGCGTGCGCAGGTAAGTTTCCAGCCCTTGCCAGTCAAGTTGTTCGCCCTGTCTGATTGGTGCGGTGTCGGTTGATGTCATAGTTTGAACTATCGCAAAAAACCGCTGCGCCCGCTGCCCTGTTCGCTCAACTTATCATTCAGCGGATCATCGAGCGCCAGCAGCCAACGCAACTGCGAGTTGAGACGCTGTTGCACCTGTGGGCGCAACAGCCGTTTCTGGTACTGCTGTTGTGGTAAATCACGGCGGCAATAAAAGCTGTGCAGCGCCAGCCGCGCCCGGTCGCTGCGATTGGCCGTGCCGCCGTGCCACAAGTGCGCATTCATCACGGCCACCGTGCCTGCCTGAGCCGTCAACAAAACTTCATCAGTGTGCGGGCCGCTCGGATCGGCCAAAACCGTTTGTGGTAATTGCCCGCTGCGATGCGTGCCAGGCACATAGCGCGGTGCGCCATTCATAGGCGTGAAATCATCCAAGACCCAGATCACGTTGCAAACCGTATTGCCACGCGTATCCGGCAACGCACCCATATCGCAATGCAGCGGCTGCACCCAATCCGAACGAGGCCGCACCGAACGCGCATTCAAACTGCCCAGCTTGAATTCCGGCCCCAGTACATGCTCGACACAAGCCAACACTTTTGGCTCGACAATCACTTGCTGAAATAGCTCGCCGTAATTCACCAGATTGGCCAGCCGATCTGTTTGCGGCTCCTGTTTGAATTCGGCCCCAGCCTGTTCGCCCAACTCAGCAAACAATTCGCTGATGCGTTGGCGCAATGCCGCCACGAACGCCGCCGAACAATGCGCTTCCAGCAACAGCAAGCCATGAGTATCGAGCTTGCACTTTTCTTCTTCGCTCAGTGCAACAGCCATGTCTCTTTTGATAGTGCCGGGTATTCTGAAACAAACGATGGCGCTACGGCAAACTACTTTCTCGGCGCTCGCTCAGGTATAATCCCCGCCACTCAATTCGCAGTTCCATCATATTTTCAGAGAACATCTGCATGAAGCACCCGTATGCTAACTTCGCGCGTGGCCTGGCAGTCGTAGCACTTCTCTGCCTGACGGCTGGCTACTCAAAGCCGATAACAATCGCACAACGTCAACCCAATATTATCTTCATCTACGCCGATGATCTCGGCTACGGTGATCTAGGCTGCTTCGGAGCAAAGGCCATCAAAACACCCAACCTCGACCGCATGGCGGCGGAAGGTTTGAAGCTGACCAACTTTTATTCAGTCGCGCCCGTTTGCACACCCTCACGCGCCGCGTTGATGACTGGTCGTTACGCGGCACGCATGGGCATTGAGCAAATGCACTTGTCCAACGTGCTCACCTTTCAAGACAAGACTGGCTTGCCGACGGATGAGACCACAGTGGCGACGGCCTTGAAAGCGCGCGGCTACGAGACGGCCTGCATTGGCAAATGGCATCTTGGCCATCTCGCACCGCATCGCCCGCTGGATCACGGCTTCGATTACTACTACGGCATTCCGTACAGCAACGACATGCAACCTTCGATCTTGAAGCGCATGGACGAAGTCATTGAAGAGCCGGTCAAGCAAGAGACGCTCACTTGGCGTTACACGCAGGAAGCCGTCAAGTTCATCGAACAAAATAAAGGCAAGCCCTTCTTTCTCTACCTGCCACACAATATGCCGCACATCCCGCTCTTCGCTTCGGACAAGTTCAAAGGCAAATCGGCAGCAGGCTCGTACGGCGATGCGGTCGAAGAAGTGGATTGGAGCGTCGGCGAAATTCTGGTGACGTTGAAGCGCCTGGGGCTTGACCGCGACACGATTGTTTTCTTTTCCAGTGATAACGGCCCCTGGTATCAAGGCAGCCCCGGCGAATTGCGCGGGCGCAAAGGTTGGACTTACGACGGTGGCATACGCGAGCCATTCATTGCGCGCTGGCCGGGCAAGATCAAAGCCGGCAGCGTGTCGGCCGAGCCGTTAGCGACAATTGATTTCTTTCAAACCGCTCTGGCTCTGGCTGGCGCAACAAATCCTGCGACAGTGTCAAAGCTGCCGCTTGACGGCAAGAATGTGTTGCCCTTTTTGCTCGGACAGACGCGGCAGGCACCGGAAAATCTCTACCTGTTTTTCGACAAAGAGTTTTTGCAAACGGCGCGCTGGGGCAAGTGGAAGATTCACGTGGCGCGCTGGAACATCCCGCGCTACACGGCGGCCTCAGGACAGCAAAAGAATAACAAGCTTGCCAAACCGGAGTTGTTCGATATGACGCTCGATCCGGGTGAAAGCTTCAACGTGGCTGACCGCTACCCGGAGGTTATCAAAGACTTGCAAACACGCATCTCCGCCGCGTTGAAGACTTTTCCTGTGGAGATTCAACAAGCCAACACAGAGTTGCTGGACAAGTAATCCAATTAGCGCAACAGGAGACACACCATGTCATTCACCCGCATCCTACCCTTCTTTCTGATCTTTCTACTTGTCCCGGCGGCGCTGGCGCAACAGCCGGACTGGACGAAAATCGAAGAAGAGACCCTGCGCCACTTTCAGGCAATCTTACAGTTGGACACCAGCAATCCGCCCGGCAATGAAAGCCTGGTCGTTGATTACCTGAAGTCAGTGCTGGAGCGGGAGGGCATCGAAACCAAAGTCTTCGCCAACGATCCAAAACGCGCCAATCTGGTCGCGCGTTTGCGCGGCAATGGCAAGAAGCGTCCGGTGCTGATTATGGGTCACACCGATGTCGTCACAGTTGATCCGACGAAATGGAAGCACCCGCCGTTTTCGGCGACGCGCGAAGGCGGCTATGTCTACGCGCGCGGCACAGTAGACGACAAGGATAACGTCGTCGCTTGTCTGATGGTGATGCTGCTGCTCAAACGGATGAATACGCCGCTGGATCGGGATGTGATTTTTCTGGCGGAAGCCAGCGAAGAAGGCGGCGGCCCCAACGGCATTGGGTTTATGGTGAATCAGCATTGGGCTGAGATTGACGCGGAATATTGTTTCGCCGAAGGCGGCGGCGTAGTTCGCACGGGCGGCAAAATTCAATACGCGGCAGTCGCAACTACCGAAAAGATTCCGCAGGGAGCACGGCTGGTGGCGCGCGGAATTTCTGGCCACGGCTCGGTTCCGCTGCGCAGCAATGCCGTCGTTCACTTGGCGCAGGCCGTTGCCAAGGTCGCAGCCTGGCAAACGCCAATGCGCTTGAACGATACGACGCGCGCTTATTTCGAGCGACTGGCGAAGCTCAGCGCGCCTGACGTGGCAGCGCGTTACAACAAACTCTTGCAGCCCGACAATTCAGATGAGGTGCAGGAATATCTGGCCGTCAATGAGCCGCGTCTGTATTCCACGCTGCGGACTTCGATTTCGCCGAACATCATCAAGGGCGGCTATCGCAGCAATGTGATTCCTTCCGAAGCTGAAGCCACGTTGGACATTCGCGCCGTGCCAAATGAAGATCTGCCCTGGTTTTTCGCTGAAATGAAAAAGGTCATCAATGACCCAGCGATTGAAATCACGCGCAATGGTAACAGCCGCCCCGGCTCGCCTCCCTCACGCCTGGATACCGAAGCTTTCCGTGCACTCGAAGAAGCCAATCAGCGTGTCTACAATGTCGTGACATTGCCGACTATGCTGACCGGCGCAACCGACATGGCGCAGTTGCGTGCGCGCGGGATGCAGTGTTATGGCATCGGGCCGCTGACGGACAGCGAAGACGGGCCGAAAGGCTTTGGCGCGCACAGCGACCAAGAACGCATTCTGGAAGAGGCGCTGCACAAGTTCATCCGCTTCCATTTGGACATCGTAGTCAATCTGGCAAAGGCAAAGTAGCACCGCTTTGCCACCGCAGTATTCAAAGGAGAATTTTTATGACGCTATCACGCCGCTCATTTATGGCAACTTCCCTGCTCGCATTGCCCGCGGCCTCGCTGACATTCAAGCCTGAACAGAACTGGCCGCAGTTTCGCGGCGCTGGCTCGCAAGGCATCGCGGATGGCTTTCCGACGCGCGCTACTTGGAGTGCAGACCCGGCGGCGAGCAAATCTGCCGGTCTCTTGTGGCGCACGGAAGTTCCGGGCCTAGGCCATTCCAGCCCCATCGTGTGGAAGGATCGGATTTACCTTGCCACGGCGGTGCCGAAAACAGGCAAACCGTCACTCCGCATCGGCTATTACGGCGATGTTGGCCCGGCCAAAGATAATGACGAACAGCGTTGGCTGATCTTGTGTCTCGACAAAAAGTCGGGCAAGCAAAAATGGGAACAGATCATACGCACCGCCAAGCCAGCGACCGTGCGTCACGAAAAAGCCTCGCACGCGAACACTACGCTCGTCACCGACGGCAAACATCTGGTCGGCTTCTTCGGCGCGGATGGGCTGTATTGCCTCGATCTGAAAGGCAAGCTGCTTTGGCAAAAAGACGTCGGCCCGATCAACGTCACCTGGCGCAGCATTGCGTGGGGCTATGCCAGTTCGCCCGCCTTGCACAAAGAGCGTATCGTGCTGCTCTGCGACGATCCGAAAGACCCGTTTGTTGCGGCTTTCAATTTGTCAGACGGGAAAGAACTCTGGCGCACTTCGCGCAAGGGGGCTTGCGAAAATAGTTGGGGGACGCCGTTGATCTACGACGACGGCACGCGGACACAGGTTGTCACCAACGGCTATCCCTACATCGTTTCTTACGATCTGGAAACAGGCAAAGAACTCTGGCGCTTGCGCGGTGGCGGCGACATCCCGATTCCGACGCCGTTTGTAGCCGATGGTTTGCTCGTGCTATCCAACGCGCACGGCGGCAAAGCGCCGCTCTTTGTCGTGCGGCCTTCGGCGCAAGGCGACATCTCGTTGACCGAAGGCAGCACCAACAATGATTCAGTCGTGTGGAGCGCGCCGAACGGCGGTTCTTACATCTCTACACCGGTCGTGTATGGCGGCTACATTTACCTGGCCAATCACAACGGCGTGCTGCGTTGCTTTGATTTCAAGACGGGCGAGAAAATGTATGAGGAAAGGCTGGGCACAGATGCTTCCTGCTCGGCCTCTCTGGTCGCGGCAGACGGCAAAATCTATTGCGCGACCGAACAAGGTGTCGTCCACGTCATCAAGTCAGGCCCCAAGCTGGAAGTGCTGGCGAAGAACGATCTGGGTGAGCCTTGTCTGGCATCACCTGCGATTTCACAAGGCGTGCTCTACTTCCGCACGTCGGCGAGCTTGATTGCGATTGGGTAAAGGTCGCAACTACGTCAAACAATGACCGGCAAATGACCGGATGTTACCGAGGAGCTATGAAACGATTTTTGCTGACCGCGTTACTTTTACTCGCCGCCGTACAAGCGCCACACGCGCAGCAAAACAACGGTGCGGCCAACCCTGCTCAAGCCTGGTGGGAACACATCAAATTTCTGGCCGATGACAAAATGGCCGGGCGCGACACGGGCAGCGCCGAACACCGCCGGGCTGCCGATTACGTTGCCGCTGCCTTCAAACGTGCCGGGCTAAAACCGGCAGGCACGAAAGGCTACTTGCAACCCGTGCAGTTTGTCTCGCGCCGTGTGGTGGAAAACGAATGCAACCTCGCGCTCGTCAGAAACGGCCAGGCCGAACCGCTCGTGCTCGGTGATGAAGCCGTCCTCAGCATGCGGATCGCGCACGCGCCGAGTGTCGAAGCGCCGCTGGTTTTCGTCGGTTATGGCTTAACTATCCCGGAAGCAAAGCACGACGACCTCGCCAGTCTTGAGTTGAAAGGCAAAGTGGTTGTGCTGTTGACGGGCGGCCCGCCACAAATCTCCGGCCCGTTGAAAGCGCACTATCAATCTCACCGTTGGCAAGCCTTGCAGCGCGCCGGAGTCATCGGCGTGATTCAGATTCAAAATCCGCGCGGGCAAGACATCCCGTGGGAGCGCTCCAAACTGGCGCGTTTCAGACCTTCGATGGCCTTGGCTGATGAAAGCTTGAACGAAAACACCGGACAGCAACTCGCCGTCACGATCAATCCGGCACGCGCCGAAAAACTCTTCGTTGGGTCAGGCCACACCTTCGCAGAGATATTGGCGCTGGCCGACAAGGGCGAGCCATTGCCGCGCTTCGCGCTACCGTCGTCTGTACGCGCCCGCGTGAAATTCGAGAGCAAGCGGCTTGAATCGCAGAACGTGGTGGGACTGTTGTCAGGAACGGATGCAAAGCTGAAAGACGAATATGTCGTGCTCTCGGCCCACCTGGATCACGTTGGCACCGGAGAGCCGATCAACGGCGACGGCATCTACAATGGCGCGATGGACAACGCTTCGGGCGTAGCGACGCTGATTGAAACCGCACTGGCCTTGCAGAAAACGCCGCTGCGACGTTCGGTGATCTTTGTGGCCGTGACAGCGGAGGAGAACGGCTTGCTCGGCTCGAAGTATTTTGCAGCGCGCCCTACCGTTCTGGCGACGGCGCTCGTGGCAAATGTAAACGTAGACATGTTTCTGCCGCTCTTTCCGCTGCGCAGCTTGATCGTGCAAGGGCTGGAAGAGTCAGACTTGGCAATGGATTTGCGCGCTGTGGGTAAGGAATTAAGGCTGCAAATACTTTCCGACCCCGAGCCTGAGCGCAATGCTTTCGTTCGCAGCGATCAATACAGCTTCATCCAGCGCGGCGTGCCGTCGGTTTCGCTGAAAGTGGGTTTTGAGAAAGCTTCGCCGCAACACGAAATCGTGAAGCACTGGCGCGCCGAGCGTTATCACGCGCCGTCTGACGATTTGCAGCAGCCGATAGATTTTCAGGCTGCCGCTGATTTCAACGTCGCCTACTTGCGCATTGTCAAAGCCATCGCCAATCGCAACGAACGTCCACGCTGGAATCAGGACAGCTTTTTCCGGCGGTTTGCGCGTTGAAGGAAAATGCGGTACGGGGAGCGGTAGCAACCTGATTTCCCGGATTGGACACAACCAAAGTCACCGGGTCGCTACCGCTCCCCGTACCGCACCGGCGGCGTTTTTCCGCACAGGCCTAGCTCATCTCTTCACTACGAGGACTTTTACTATGCAGAACAACAAGCGTGCACTCTTTCTGTTGGTCGTTTGCGGCTGGCTCATCTTCTGCTCTCCTTTTGCTGCCACTTCACAGGCGCAGAAAAAAACGCGCGTCACTACGCAGATTAGCGATGCCACCTTGCGCAACGTCGAGGCGCGCGCGGGCGAATGGCTCACGCACGGGCGCAACTACGCTGAGACGCGCTTCAGCCCGCTCAAGCAAATCAACGCCGAGACCGTCAAACAACTCGGCCTAGCCTGGTCGTTCGACACGCAAACCACACGCGGCCTCGAAGCCACACCGCTCGTAGTCAACGGCGTGATGTACACGACCGGTTCGTGGAGCATCGTTTACGCGCTCGACGCCAAAACCGGCAAACAGCTTTGGCAATACGACCCGCAAGTCCCGCAGCATTTCGGCACGCGGGCCTGCTGCGACGTGGTCAATCGCGGCGTCGCGTTTTATCAAGGCAAAGTCTACGTCGGCACGCTCGATGGCCGCTTGGTCGCGCTCGACGCGCAGACCGGCAAGCCCGTCTGGTCGGTCGTCACCGTGGATCAGGAGCAAGCCTACACGATCACCGGCGCGCCGCGCGTGGTCAAAGGCAAAGTCATCATCGGCAACGGCGGCGGCGAATACGGCGTGCGCGGCTATGTCTCTGCTTATGACGCGACGACTGGCAAACCGGCCTGGCGTTTTTACACAGTGCCTGGTGACCCGTCGAAACCGTTTGAAAATGAAGCGATGAAGAAAGCCGCTGCGACGTGGAAAGGCGAATGGTGGAAGCTGGGCGGTGGCGGCACGGCGTGGGATTCGTTCGCCTATGACCCGCAACTTGATCTGCTCTACGTCGGCACGGGCAACGGCTCGCCGTGGAATCAGGCCGTGCGCAGTCCCGGTGGCGGTGACAACTTGTATCTCTCCTCGATCCTCGCGCTCCGCCCCGACACGGGGAAGTACGTCTGGCACTACCAAACGACACCGGGCGATTGCTGGGATTACACGGCGACGCAGCACATGATCCTGGCCGATCTGACGATCAACGGGCGCGCGCGCAAGGTGTTGATGCAAGCACCCAAAAACGGCTTCTTCTACGTGCTTGATCGCGCAACAGGCGAGTTGATCTCGGCGGAAACCTACGTCCCGATCACCTGGGCCAAAGGCGTAGACAAACAGACAGGCCGCCCCATCGAAAACCCAGAGGCGCGCTACACCGTTACAGGCAAGCCCAGCACCCAACTCCCAGGGCCGCTCGGCGGGCACAACTGGATGCCGATGTCATTCAACCCGCAAACGGGTTTGGTCTACATCCCGGCGCAAGAGAACGGCTTCGTTTACCTGCAAGACCGCAATTTTCTAGCGCGGCGCAATGGGTGGAATACAGGCGTAGACTTTTCGCTCTTCACCGATATTCCGCCCCAAATTCCCACCGGCCACTTGCTGGCGTGGGACCCGGTCGCGCAAAAGGAACGCTGGCGCGTGGCCTACCCGATTATGTGGAACGGCGGCACGTTAACCACAGCGGGCAATCTGGTCTTTCAAGGCACGGCAGATGGGCGCTTCGTCGCTTACTCTGCCGACAAAGGCGCAAAGCTGTGGGAAGTGCTGGTTGGCACGGGCATCATCGCTACGCCGATGACCTACGAGTTGGACGGCGTTCAATACGTGACGGTGATGGCGGGCTGGGGCGGCTCGTTTGCGCTGACGGGCGGGAATGCGACGGGAACGACGATGACGGGGCGTGTGCTGACGTTTGCGTTGAATGGCGAGCAAACGCTGCCCGCGCCAGTGGCAATAAAGCCCGCGCCGCCTGCACCGATTGAATTCCAAGCTTCCGCCGAAATGATCACCAAAGGTGCAGCCCTTTTCGCCTACAACTGCGCTGTCTGTCACGGCATTGGTGCGACGGGCGGCGGCGGTTTGTTGCCAGACTTGCGCCAAGCCTCGCTAAGCGTGTTCGATAAGTTTCAGCAGATAGTGCATGACGGCGCGCTGCTCAACGCGGGGATGCCCTCATTCAAAGGGTGGCTGAAACCGGAGGAGGTGGAAGCGATTCGAGTGTATTTATTGAGCAAGCGGAAGACATTGGGGCAGAAGCCGTAACCTGATTGGCGCGGCCATTAGAGTAGCGTGCACACGCCAAATGCGTTGCCCGCTGACCAATGCATTTGTCCATCGCCGGTTGCGACGATAGCAGGAGCGGTGCTGCAACTAGAAAAGATGTATGTTATTGGCTTGTTGAACGTAATAGTTGAGGTCTTCTTGATCATCGCGACTTTAGGATAATATCAATTTCACCAGGTTTCTCTTCGTCATCACCAAATAATGCAGTCTGCGTTTTTTTTAGGAATGGGCGCTCCCTTACGGACAATATTTTTCTCGGAAAAATTTCTTTGAGGACTTCTTTAGTTGTTTGTTGAGTGAATTGGCGGGCATCAGTTCTAACATAGATGGTTGCGCTTCTTCGAAGAATTCGTGCGCATCCTTGAAACACTTCAACCAATAACTCGCGATAATCTTCTTTGCCAGAGAATCGCCCTTGCCATTTCTTTCCGGTGCGGATTGCCAATGACGGCCCGCCCAGCATCCACAAACGCAGCCATTGGTCGTAGTGATAGTCTGTGATGTCGCAGTATGGGGGTGACGTAAAGAGCAAATCAAATTTACGCTGCTTGCCTTTGAGAACATTCCTAACGAGGCGCGGGATAAGTTTCGTGCTGTCCCCAAAGAGAATTTTTCCTTGAGGCTCTGTTGGAAGCCCCTTCGCATATCGCCACGCAATTCGCTGTTTAAGAAATAGAACTGGGTCAACATCGGGTGGGGATAGGTCTTTCTTCCTCCACCAGTTTACAGAATAGTCAGGACTCATGGCCTTGCCTTGTCTCATCTGATTGGAAAGTGAGCCTTCGCGCTTGCCATGCAAATTTACCAGGATCAAAGCCATTAATGTTGCGTCAACTTTGCCGTCTTTCCAACTCAACAAGTCACGGGCAAAAAGCAGATAGTTAAGCACCAGCGGTGAATAGCAATAGTGAAAAAACTCTGGCAGGCTATTTTGTTCAGGGTGAGTAGTGGTATTGGCTATTTCACCAATCTCTTGAACTCGTGCTAGCACTCTGTTCTTTGAAGCCGGGGCAAGTTTGACCTTTCCGTAGAGCCACCCCACGGGATTGATTTCGATCCCCACGGCCTCCCGGTTGGTTACGGCCGCAGCATATACACTGGAAGCCCGGCCAGCGAAAGGATCAAGTATTGCCTCTCTCGGCCTCGAATATGCCTCGACAACCTGAAACGCAAAGTCTATTGGAAACATCGCATAGTACGGTCCCAAACCAGCCCAACGGCCAATTGCAGTGCGGTGATTGTTCAATAGGTGAACACTCATCGGCGATTCTCCGAGATCAGTTCTTTGGCCAATTTTTCCAAAACCTTCTTGCCCAAGTTGAGCGGGATAGCAGCTTCGGCATTGGCTGCCACTAGCGGAGACAAGGCGTTCGGATAACGGGAGCTTACGAGACTATCCAAAAGACCAACGGCATCTGACAAACGAGGGAACTGGCTCAGTTCAGCGATAGATAGATCGTTATGCTCTTCTTCTAAAAAAGGCAGCATTGCGACAATCTGCGCTCCCGAACGTGTTTTGTAGAAGAACTTCCGCCCGAAGTAAGTATCGCGGCCATATGGTTTCGGGCTTTCCGAAAAGATGATGTTGCGTTTGATATAGCCATCAGTGAGCAGCGCAACTTGTCGAGGTTGGAATTTTCCTGTATTGCCATTTTCGTCAAGATCTATCTGTCGGAAATGTTCGACAAACTCGCCGGTCTTTTCGATGCCAATCATAAGAATGTCGTTCCCGTCCATTACGGATTTGGCGACGGCATTGAGCCTCGACAGCTCTTTGACTATCGCTTGGCTTAGCCAGGCTGGGTGGCCAAATATTGCCAACGGTCCATCAACCACTATCGCCATTTTTTTCAGTAAAGGAAGCCATCGCTTCTTTTCCAGCGTTCTGAGAATGTGAACGACCCAGACTCGTTCAAGCACCTGCATAATCTCGGCAAACATCTTGCCATTTGTGCCTGCCGGATTCATTCCCTCGTGAATTCGTAAGGCATCGGTCGAATAGAGCGTGCGCGCATCCTGGCAACCACAAATGTATCTGCGGTTCCCGCGTCGGTACGCGCCATTGTTCACTGGGCAATCTTCGTATGGACATTTCTGATCCTGCCCACCTGTGGGTTTGTAGGCGAGTAACTCTTCGTAAGTATCCAAAAGAGTTTCACCATCCGCTGACATCCGGCTACTGCTAAAAACTTCAAGAAGCGATTTCCTAAGTGAATCCTTTGCAGATTTTTCTCCGGCGGAAATCACATTGCATCCGGGAAACGCCCAGTCAATTGACTCCGCTTGCTCAGTGGTGCGAAAAACTTTTGGATCAACCGGGCGATTACGATCAAGCGTTCTGATCTTTTCAATATCCAGCAAAACAGAGGCAACAGTCATATAGCAAGCTTCTGCGCCAGGGAAGCCATTTTTAACAGCCACTTGATGAGGGCTTCCATCTACCGCTAGAACCCAGTCCGGCTTCCAATCGCTTGATGGCAATTCGTCTACGGAAATAGTGTCAGGAAATGCCGCCTCGCCCGTAGCATCACGAATCTTATATTCGCCAAGAAGCTGTTTGACTTTTTCGCTCTCCGCAATGCGGCGAAGTGATCTGTATTGTGCAAATTCGCCTTCGTATGGCATTGACTAAACCTCGAACTTTTTGACCTGAATCGGAACGACAAACAAATTGCTGAGCGTCTTGACTCTGATGAACCCGCGATCCTGCGCGCGCCTGATTGAAGCTTCAAAATCTTCGAAGTCGTAATACTTGCATATCTCTTTCGTCTCGTCAGTATTGTTCAGATGGCCGATGAACCAATTGGCCGTGTTCTTCAGAATGTTGCGCTGAATGCTGCTGACTTCCTGCGTGGCGTAGACCATCCCGATTAGATACTTGGCACCTTCTTTAGCTGTTCTGACCCAGACATCTTTCAAATCCATGTCAGAACCCGCAGGGAGCAGATTGTTAGCCTCTTCAACGTAAACCAGAATGTCAGGAGGCAGCTTGCCATCCCTAAAAAGGCTCTGATTCTGTCGAAAGATGTACCACATAATGCGGTCTGCCGAAGATTTGTTGATCTCGGGATCGCCACTGGATTGGTCAACAATGACCAGCCTACCGGCTACAAGATCTTTATAAATATCTTCGGCATAGTCGGAGACGGTATCGCTTGCGTGTAGCTTGCTCACTTTGCCAACTTGCTTTGGGCCATTGGCTCGATTGGGCGAGAACATCTCCAGCAGTTTTTCCAAGTCTTTATCTGCCCAGGCATCACCTGATGCTTTGGGTCTTTCGTTTATGTACCAAGATTCGAACTTTGAGTATCCGCTATCTTTAGTTGTCATGAATTCGTGAAGCCCCCTAAACGCCGTGGCAAGTTGAGACCAAGATGGCCTTTTGTTGCCCAGTATTTTGGCTGTAGAGGCAAATCTATTTTTGGCTTCAGCATCTTTAATCTCGCTTTCGCTCATTGCTTTTAGAAGGTTCGAGTTGAACAGGTTTTCGGTGTCAGGCAACAAATTTTTTGGCGGTTCAAAGTCCGCAAGAGCAAGTAGGGTGCGGTAGACAAGAACTTTTCTTTCGTAGCGTGTTTTGGCAGACCGGTCAGTATCGGGCGGCTTTTCAAAAGTAACCTGCCTGAAGTTTCCAATATACTTTGTATCATCACTTTCAAGCGCAGCGTCTATGGCCTCTTTGCCGATCTGGAGGTTCGCTTCTTCAAAAAAGTTAAGTAGCATCAGGTTGCGGCCAGGATCGTTGGGGTGACGCATGATGCCGTATGTAACCACATCTTTTTCATCTCCATTATTAGCTCGCCAGACATTTTTGATTGCCGAAGGGTTCTTCTGCTCATTTTCGTCTTGCACATTCTCGTTCGCATACTCTCCATTCGGATCGAAGACTATCTGCCCGATGCGTAGCGGGCTTTGTTTATCGAACCGAAGATCGAACGCTGCCTTCAACACAATCTTTGTCGTATTTGATTTGCCAGTGCGCGTCATCCCAAACAACGCTGTCTTCTGTCCCAATAAATCGGCTGGCATCAATGCGACTTGCACATCGGCAATTCCTTGAAACGAGCGATTGGTAGAAGCATACCGTACATCTCCGACGATGACCGATTGTAGAGTTCTTTGATCCGAACGGTCAGGGTCTCGGTAATTGACGATCATCTTTAGGGCTTCAGCGTTTGGTTTGTAAACCTTCAAGCCGCGATTCGGATAGTAGTTTGAAAGGTCACTGCCAAAGCGAAAGACCAATTTGTCTGCGGTGGTCGCCTGTTTATCATCGTCGAGAAAGAACGTGCCAATAACACGACACTTTACCCCAGCAAACGAAAGTAGATTGTGGGTGAATGGGTCCATCATCCCGAACTCATCCCAGTGAGTATCGGTCTCACCACCGGCTCGTTGGGCCGTTTCTACACGCACTCTTTCGGCCTCAGAATGATTCGGTAACGGGGCCGCATCCATGACTCGCAGAAGCACAATCGAAGAGTCTTCCTGCTTGTAGTCAACATCCTTATCGGTGTTGATGCGAGTAGCGATCAAGAAGCAGAGACTCGGAATGCCACCAACTTTACGACGATGGGAGTCGTGGATTTGAACGAGCGCAGCTTCGTATCCCAGTGAATAGACCTCGCCGACGTATTGATCTTTCTGAATGAGCCTTTGAAAAATCTCTTTGGCTTGGTTTTCAGCCGAACGGCGTTGTGCTTCGGCAAGAGCAATTTCCAACACTGACATGGGCTGTTTCACTCCTGTTGAAAAGCGTCACTTGTTGACGCAGTTGGCTTAGCTAACCAGCGGGTATCGGGGCTGAGCCGCTGATAACTTGACTGTAATTTCAAGCAGCGGCGAACTCTGTCAACGGGCGCATCTCCGGCGCGTGAAAAGCGAGCACAATGTCTTCTTTCGGCACGCCTTCGTGCAGTAGTTCCGTGGCGATGCCCTCTTCAGTCATATCGTATTCGATCCAGAATTTGCCTTCGATCAATCGCGCATAGACTCGCAGATTTCTGACTCGCCGACGTTGCGACCAGCCCAATTCAAAGAGTTGGTAATGATCACGTTGTTCGTCGGCAATCAGCAGCGTTTCCACTCCGGGGTCAGGTTGGCGGCGATCAAGCTCAACATAGGCAGACAGAATTTGTTTGATCAGATTGCGGTAGCGCATCAGCTTATCCATTGCTCGACCTCCTCGGATTCGATATTAACTACCAAAAGATCAACACCGTACTTCTTGACCACGTCTTGAATGGCCTCCACCTGAAAGAAATCGTAGAAGACTAAATCACTTACAGCCAGCCACAGTTTACGATCTGACTCGGTTGTTTCAAGCAACCTCAAGTAGATCAAGTATTGTCCCAACGCTTCATACAGATCGTTGATCAGCGAATGCCCGACGAAACTTTTGACTTCGACGACAATCTTCTGTGTGCCTTTTTCCGCCGCTATCGGGCGGATCTGCCGCCAAGTCGGCGTAGACCTGAATATCACCCGCTTTGATGCGATAGGGATCTGCCGTGATGATCCAGCCGTCATTGATCAAAGCATTCTTGACCGCGTTATGAATGATGTCCTTTGCCATAACTCTGGCGAAAGTATAGGCATTGCTGAAAGGACGAGCAATTAGATAATTCCGTTACTGTGCTGTCCATCCACCGTCCACAAACAGTGCGCTGCTTGTCACAAATCCTGCCGCGTCCCGCGCCAGAAAGACTACCATGCCGACAATCGCGTGCGGCTTGCCCCAGGACGGCACATTGCTTAATGCAGGCATGCCCGCTTTCAAAAACTGACTGAAGCCGGACGAAGTGGAAGCTCTTCGGATCTATTTGTTGAGCAAGCGAAAGGCATTGGCACAAATGGAGCAGAAGTAAATCTGAATCCAGTGGAATGCGATATTTCTTAGCGTTTCACCTCTTCTGCCACTTGTCCGATCATCGCCAGCGGCTCGCCCTTGCTCACCGGCGGCGTACCGAGGATGTAGAGCACCTCGCCCGCAAACGGCGCGCGCAATTCGTAAATCCGCTTGCCGAAAAAGTCTGTCACGTAGCCCAGCAGCGTTCCCTTCGCGCACGTCTGCCCGCGTTCAATCAACGGATAGAAAATCCCTGTCGCCTCACTGCGCAACACTTCGTTGCGTTCGATGAACATCGGTTGTTCGACCATCTGCGCCTTGCCCGCGAGCATTTGTAAGTGGCGCATCACGTTCAACACGCCGTATTCGATGCGCGCAATGGATTCGCTGTCAGTTGCGCCCAAGCCGCCCGATTCAATCGTGATCGCCGGTTTGCCGCGCGTGATCGCTGTCGTCGAACAATAGAGCGAATTGGCTGCATCCGTAGGCCGCTCCTTATCCATCACGATGTGATCGAGGCCGAAGGCCAGCGCCATCTGTTTTGATTTCTCGACCAGCGCCGCGCCACCGCCATTCACATCCCAATAGCTGTAAGGCCGCAGCGATTCGTTGCCGTCGCCGCAATGTAGATCAATCAGATAATCGGCGCGCTCAATCACCTCTTTCGTAATCTGGTAGGCGATACGTTCAGACACTGTACCGCCGGCCTTGCCTGGATAGACGCGGTTGAGATTTTTGCCGTCCACCGGACTGTAATAGATTGTGCGGCGCAGGAACGAAGGCATATTCGCGACGTGCACGAGGATCACCGTGCCAGAGAGTTGCTGCGGGTCAAGCCGTTCGCGGAGGCGCTGCAAAGCCAGGATCGGCGTGTATTCGTAGCCGTGGTTGCCTGCGATCAGTGCCAACACCGGGCCAGACTTTGCGCCATGCACGACCGTAATCGGGATTGTTGTAGCTTCATCTTTGGCAGCCGGAACCTGAATATCGCCGGATGCTTTTGCGCCTGCCTGCGCGGTGATGGGGCCGACGGTGAAGCTAGGGCGCGTTTGCGCTGAAAGATCGGTAGACATAAAACAACTCCAGAGAATCGTCAACAAAAGCAGCTTGCGTTTTTCCATTTGCCATCCTTTTTCGAGGCGTCAGGCACGCCTGGGTGCGCACGCATCCTGGCGTGCAGGAACCCGGTCGCGATCATTGATTCGACAGGTCTACCTTCCGGCACGATTGCGTCCGATGCCAAGCCTGGCACGCAAGGAGGCGTGCGCACTCAGGCTTATTGCGCCGTCCATCCTCCATCCACAAACAACGCGCTGCCCGTCACGTAAGACGAAGCGTCCGAAGCCAGAAAGACTGCTACGCCTGCTAGTTCGTGCAACTCGCCCCAACGTCCCAGCGGAATGCGCGCGATAAAATCTTTGTATTTCGCCGGATCGTTGAGCAGTTGGCGATTCATCTCCGTCGCAAACGGCCCCGGACAGATTGCATTGACCGTTACGCCTTTGGTCGCCCATTCGAGCGCGAGCGTTTTGGTCAGGCCCAAAATTGCCGCCTTTGACGAAGTATAAGGCGCGCGCGCGGGTAGCGAGATGACCGACATAATCGAGCCGAGATTGATGACGCGCCCCCAACCACGCGCAGCCATCTTCGTGCCGAAAACTTTTGTGCACAAAAAAGGGCCAGTCACGTTGGTCTGCATCACGGCATTGAAATCGGCCTCGGAGAGTTCTTCGATAGGGCCGCGAATGTTGATGCCTGCGTTGTTGATGAGAATGTCAATCGCGCCGAATGAGCTTTCGACTTCTTCAGCCAGCCGTTCAATGTCGTCCAGCTTTGCTACGTCTGCCGCAAAGGCCACGGCGCGTTGGCCGGTTGCTGCGGTGATCTCATCCGCCGCCTGTTGGCAATCGGCTAACGTGCGCGAAACAATTGCCACATCCGCGCCCGCTTCGGCCAGGGCCTGCGCCATCACACGGCCCAAGCCTTTCGAGCCGCCAGTGACGAGCGCGCGGCGGCCATCCAGTCTGAAAAGCTCCATCACGTTTTTCTGCGAGCCGTTTGGCAGTTCCATCCGCGTTTCTCCCTCTCGGTTAAAGTTTCAAAGTCTGTTTCGCATAGGCCGCGCAGCGCCGCAGGTTGTCGTCTTCCGCTGCTAGTGCCTGCTCGGCGCTCAGCCCGGCAATCTTTGGCAATGGTTTCGCAGACGCCTTTTTCAGCACTGTGCTCTCAAACTTCGCAATGCGCGCTTCATCGCGTCGCGCATATGTGACCCAGTAGAGATCGGTCTTGTACGGCACTTTCAACGGGTCGCGCGTGATCATCTCCAGACAGATTGGCACGTCGCGCTGTTTGGCGCGCAACACAGCAATGATTTGAGCGAGTGGCGTGCTGCCCTCGCCGAGCGCGACTTCCGACAGTTCGAAACCGTCGGCATAAGGTCGCACCGCCATATCTTTCAAATGCGTAGTCACCACATACGGTGCCAGCTTCTTTGTCACTTCCAACGAATCTTCCAGCAAGGCCACGTTGTTGCCGAAATCTATGCACGCGCCGAGATAGGGGCTGCTGATGCTCTTGAGAATTTCGACCTGCTCATCCGCCAGCCAGTCTTTGTGATTTTCGACGCCGCAGCGCAATTTGTGTTTGCGCAACATCGGTTCGGCTTGTTTGAGCACTTGTTTCCAATGCGTGGCGAACTCCTGCCACTTCGCCATTTCCTGAAAGGTTTCGTAACGTCGCCCGCTCAAACACGCAACGCGCAAGCGTGTGACGCCCAACTCAGCCGCGGCTTTCGCTATCGGCGCGAACGATTCTTCTTTCTCCAATGCACGCGCGCTCACGGCAAATTCCAGGAACATCTGTCGCGCTTCCAATGCTTGTCGCACCTGTTTCAAATAATCCGTTTCAGTCGAGGTGAGTTGACTGAAATCCATCTGGCACCCATCCGCACCGAAGTCGCGGCAGACTTCGATAAACTTGATAGCGTCGAGAGTCTTGCCTGTCTTCTCGCGCACTTGCCGCATGCGTAGCGGAAACGAGGTGTAGGCGATGCCATAACTTTTACTTGCGGTGGCTGTCACATTCGGCAAAGGCGCAACCGCCAATGCAGCCGTTGCGGCTAAAAATTCTCTGCGTGTCGTCATAAGGTTTTTCCTCCTTTGGGCAAAGCTGCTCTCAACTCGCGATCCCAGGGCGCACGATATTCGCGCTCTAAAAGCTTCGCTGCCTCGCGGTCGCCGACTATCTCCTCTTTTGCATCATCCCAACGAATCGTGCGTCCCAGTTTCAAAGCGATATTCGACAGATGACAGGCCGTGGCAGTTTTGTGGCCGCCTTCGACATCTGAGACTGGTTGTTGGCGCGACTTGATACAATCCAGGAAGTTGCGTACGTGCGGTTGGAACTGATCGCGCACTTGTTCGTAGCCATCTTTCTTCAAAGCTGTGGTGCGCGGTTGCGGCGCAGCGGAAGCTCTACGCGGTTCGGTGAAACGCGGAATTTGGTCATCTGCCGAGATTGCCGGATCGGGCACGACCTCGATGCTGCTGCGTTCGATGCGCAGCAGGCCTTTGGTTCCCAGGAACTCCAGGTTGCCGCCGCGCCGGCTGGCGCTGATTTCGCTGTTCGACCAATTCAGCAGAAAGCCCGGATACTCGAAGACCGCTTCCATCGTGTCCGGCGTCTCGCCGAAGCCTTTCAGCGAATAGCGCCCGCCAAATGCGGCCACCGCGCGCGGCACGGCGTTCATCACCCACTGCGCGATGTCCAGGTTGTGTGAAAGCAGGTTGGTCGTCTGCCCGCCCGAATAATCCCAGAACCAGCGGAAGTGGTAGATGCAGCGGTTCTCGTCCCAAGCCCGTTGCGGCGCAGGTCCCAACCACATCTGCCAATCCTGTTCCGATAGTTTTTCCGTGCCAACCGGCTGGGTGAAGCCCGGCGAGATGTTGCGGAAGCTGGCGCAGCGGATGTTGCGCACTTCGCCGATGTGGCCGCCGCGAATCAGCTCGACGCATTGTTTGTACTGCTCGCCCGAACGCTGCTGTGTGCCACACTGGATGACGCGTTTGTAATGGCGCGCCGCGTCCACCATCCAACGCCCTTCGCGCACGAAGAGCGTCATCGGCTTCTCGACGTAAACATCCTTGCCCGCCGCGCAAGCCAGAATCGTATGCAGCGCGTGCCAGTGGTCAGGCGTCGAGACGACGATGGCGTCAATGTCTTTACGCTCGTACATTCGGCGAAAGTCTTTGAAGCCGTCCGGCTTTTTGCTTTGTTTCTCGCCAGCCGTAGCAATGCCTTCTTGCAAGCGCGGTTCGTAAACTTCACAGATCGCTGCGACATCGATATCGGGCTGCGCCAGAAAATCGAGCAGGTGACGTTTGCCGATCAAACCGATGCCGATAAAGCCCACGCGCACGCGCTCGTTTGCGCCAAGCACGTTGCGGTAAGAGGCCGCGCTTAATAAGCTGGCCGTCGCTCCCTTCAGGAAATCACGCCGGTCTTCCATCGTTTCCTCCAGGTTTTGCAATGAGACTACTTAGTTCGTGGCGGTGTGTTGCGGACGGATTCTAAAGCCACAGCGGGAAAATGCCTACAGTGGAGCGCAGATAATTGAAACGATACGCAAAGCCTGGGAGCGCAGGCATCCTTGCCTGCCAAGCTGAAGGAGCAAACCTAGTAGAAGAATGTGTTATTCAGCACGCCTAGCAGGCAAGGATGCCTGCGCTCCCAGGTCAGAGTTGTGACAGGTGAGTGTAATTGAGCGTAATCAGCGCGCGTTTGACGGCGGCGACGGCATCAGTGAAACGGGATTCGTGCACTAGCACAGCATCAGTGCGATAGGTCGAGATGCTCAGAATGCTGATGCCTGCTTCGGCCAGAGCCTTGCTGATCTCGGCGATAAAGCCGACGACGGAAAAATCGAGCACCGTGTCGAAGCGGATCAAGCGGCGTTCGAGCACAACCTCTGCCGTCGGGAAGCGTCCTGCAATCTGTTGCCAGAAATCTTCTGCCACGACGAGTGTGATCTCTTCTTTGTCGCGCGTGACTGACACAAAACCATCAAGCTCGTAGACCGCATCCAGCACATCGCGGTAATGAGCGAGCGGCAGGCTTGCTACGGCAAAACGTGTTTCGGGTGTGTAGAGTTGATCTGACATTGTTATCCAATCACAGCATAAGCACGCACCGGAAAGGTGCCGACGCCGCGAAATTTGACCGGTACGCAATGAAAGCGAAAGCCTGTCGCAGGCAATTGCTCAAGCTTGCAAAGATGCTCGACTACGGGAATGCCAGCGCCGAGCAGCAGCGTATGCGCCGGGCGTGTGCCATCCGCCGTGTCATCAATGTTCACTGAATCAATGCCGACGAGCGCCGGGTTGCGCAAAGCCAACCACTCGGCTGCTGCGCGCGTGACGAACGGCGCGTCCGTACCATACTGCGGCGTGCGCCAATGCTTGCCCCAACCGGTATAGAACAAGACAGCTTTGCCACGCACGTCGCAATCCGCCAACAATTCAACGTCAATGGCCCGCCCCGCTTGCGTTGCGTCAACCAACAATCCCTCGACATCAGCCAGGCGTTCCAGCGGCAGCGTGCTCAAATCACCGCCTTCGGCAAAGCGGTGAAAGGGCGCGTCAATGTAGGTGCCCGTGTTGGCCACCATCTCGATGCGCCCGATCTGAAACGTCGTGCCTTCAGCGTAGCGGGCTTGGGAAGCCTCGCGGCTCAAATAATCCGTGATGACCGGCGCGGGCAAGCCAGGATAGGTCACCATTCCGGCTTCGATTTCGTGGCTGACATCAATCAACAGCTTCGCTGGCATCTTCACCTCAGCTTTATTTCACCGCTACCGAAGGCCAGCCGGAATTCTTCAACTCGCGCCGCAGTTTCGCCATCGTCGCTTCGACATCTTCCAGCTTGCGCGGAATCGCCGCCGACATAATCACCGGCTCGCCTGCGGTGATGAGCACGTCGTCTTCAATGCGCACGCCGATGCCTTTGTATTTCTCGAACGCCGGGCGGACGGCTTTGATGAAGCGTTCGTTCTCCGCCGTCTTGGGCAGCAGGTCGAGCGTGTCGGGGCGGATGTAGATGCCCGGCTCGACGGTGAAGATCATGCCCGGCGCGAGCGGCTTGGATGCGCCGACATCATGCACGTTCATTCCCAACCAATGACCGACGCCGTGCATAAACCACTTGCGATATTCGTCATTGTCTTTCGACGTGATGAGGCCGAGCCGCAACAAGCCTTCTTTAACGACTTCCGTCGCGCGCGCGCTCACCGAATTGGCCGCGCCGCCGCTCATGAAATTGCCCGGTCGCGCGACTTTGAAGGCGGCTTCTTGCGCTTCGTAAACGATGCGGTAGATGTCGGCCTGCGCCTGGCCGAACTTGCCATTGATTGGCAGCGTACGCGTGATGTCCGCCGAGTAATGATCGTATTCGGCCGCGCAATCCATCAGCAGCAATTCGCCGTCGTCGAGCCGATCCTGGCTGGTGATGTAATGCAACGTCGTGGCGTTGTCGCCCGCGCCGACGATGCACGGGTAGCCCCAATTATCGGCGTTGCGGCGACGGTAGGTATATTCAAACTCCGCCTGCGCTTCGTACTCGTACATCCCCGGCGCGGCCACGGCAAAAACGCGGAAGAAGGCTTCTGCCGAAATGTCCACCGCGTGCTGCATCAGCTTGATCTCCCACGGCGATTTGATCTGGCGCAACTCGGCAAAGATCGGCTGAGCAGGTTTGACCTTCAAACCGGCAGATGCAGCGGAGATTTGCTCGGCAAATTCGTGCTCTGGCCGGTACTCGCGCAAATCGCGTCCAGGCAGGAGCAGATACAACTCGGCTTGATCGGCCTTGATGGCTTCACGTACAGACTGGAAATCGGTTTGCCACTTGGCCGCGAGTTGCTCGTTCGGCTTGGAGACATTGCTGCGCTTAGCCAATGCCTGTTCGGCGCGCGGCGCAAGGTAGGCCAAAAAGCCATTTAGCAGACGACTGTCCCAAATCTCCTGCACGCCACTGCGGGCGCGGGCTTCTTCGTTGCTTAACATATGCCCATGCCAGGTCTCGTTGCGCGCATCGCGTTCGGGGACGAAAAGAATCTCGCGCGTCTGCCTTGCGCCGGGCAGCAGGATGAGCGTCACGCCTTCCTGCTTGATGCCGGTCAGATAGTAGAGATTGTTCTCCTGCCGGTAGTGATAATCTACATCGTTGGTGTAGACACGCGGCTCGGTGCTGAAGAGCACCATTACGGTTTTGTCGCCCATCCGCTTCATTACTTCAGCGCGACGCTTACCCAATTCAGCCAGGCGGTCATTTTCGGCAATCTGCGGCGCGGGTGGCGCAATGTGCCAGAGTTGCGCCACGGCGGATTTCATTTCTTCGCTAGCCGAAACCGAAACCGTGAGTAGAACAAAAGTCGCTAGCGCGCAGAGCAGCGTGCGGCGGTGCAAGTTGAATGTCATAGCTATACCTCGAATCAGAGTCCGACAAGCTGCCTAGCTTGTCGCAGTCTTCGCGTTGTACTGAAGCCGGAGGCAGCGACAAGCTAGGCAACTTGTCGGACATTTTCAAACCATCAGTTTGATGAAGAGCCACAACAATAGCACGTGAAACGCCCAAAGCGTTAATGCGTAGGGCAATTGAAAGCGAATCACGCCATATTGATCTTTCAAATTGAGCAGCGCCGCCGGCACGATGTTGAAATTGGCCGCCATCGGCGTCATCAACGTCCCGCTCGACCCGGCGGTCAGCGTGATGATCGCCGCCATCGCCGGATTGACGCCCAACGGCTTGACGATCAGCGGCACCAACACGCCCGCCGCAATCACCGGAAACGCCGCAAACGAATTGCCCATCACGATGGTAAAGAGCGCCATACCCAGGCAATTCGCCAGCACCAGCAAAAACAGATTGTCGTGCGGAATCACATGCTGGATGCCCACGGCAATCAAATCGCCCACCTTCGCCGCCGCAAAGATCACACCGAGCGAGGCTAACAATTGCGGCAAGATGTTGACCGCGCCCATCGCGTCGTTGAGCCGCCGCCCTGCGTCAAACAGCGCGCGCGTCCGGCTGCCGGTCAAGCGCAAGACCAGCAGCAGGGCCACCACGCCGCCGAAGCCCAAGCCAACAAGCGCGCCGCGATTGGCGTCGAGTTTGAGCAGGCGAAAGACAATGGCGAAAGCGAAGGTGACAAGCGGAATTGAGAGCACCGGCCAAAAGATTTTGTTGCCGAGGCTCGTGTGCGGCTGGGCAGTCGGCGCTTCACCCTTGCCCACTTGCCCTGCCCCGTCGAGCGCAACCAAAAACAAGACCAGCAGGCCCGTCAGCCAATATGGCAGCACACCGCCCAGCACGAAGATCAGACCGAGCACTAGCCAGAATAGGGCCGTGCCAACGCGCCTCGGATTGCTGCGGTCAATTAGCGTCAAGGCCGCGAAGATCAGCAGCACGATCCCGGTCAGCACGTAGACTGCTTCCAGGCTGAACAGTGTTGAAATTGAAAAAGCCAGGCTCATTGCTTCACCTCCAACTCTTTTTTCAACCACCGGTCGAGTAGGGTAAATTGCGCTGCGGCCAACAGAATCGAAGCCAAGACAATTGGCGCCGTGTATAAAACCAAACTCCACAAACCCACTTCATAGCCCAATCCCTTCATCACGCCGTAAACCAACAACACGCCTGCTTGCACGACTGACAAGTTCTGGCCGTAAAAGTTGCCGTAGTTTTCGCTTGCCGCCGTAGCCGCTTTGATGCGCTCGACTGCATGCTCCGGCAAATCCGGTTTAAGTTGTTGCGCCGCACCCAATGCCATTGGAAAAACAAGCGGACGCACAAACGACGGATGTCCGTTGAGCCGGATGCCGATTGCGCCGTGGAGCACGCGAAAGAGTTGATAAACGATCTGCAATCGCCCCACCGTCGCGGCGCTGATGCGGCGAATCAACGCGGCTGACTGCTCCTGCAAGCCGTAGCGCTCAGCCAAGCCAATCGCGGGCAACGTAATGATAAACAGCGTCATCAGTCGGTTGTCGGCAAATGCCTTGCCCAGCATGTTGATGATGCCGGTCTGTCCGGCTTTGGTCAGATAGGGCAAGCCTTGCCAAAGCCCTTCGCTTGAAAAGAGCGGCAACCCGGCAAGTAAGCCAGTAACCAAGCCAGCCACGACCACAACCAGCGTGGTGCGCAAGCGCAGCACTAACCCAATGACTACCAGCAAGACACCAATGAGTTTGAGCAAATCGTGAGCTTGCAAATGAGACCTCCTGCGGTTATTGAAACATTGCTTGACAACGCAAATCGGCGAGTGAGTAAATGCTTGCGCCTTATAGCGCAGAATAAACGAACGAAGCAATTCTGAGGAGAGGAACAACTATGCAATATCGCAAATTGGGCAGAACCGGCATCTCGGTCTCCGAGATCGGTTACGGCGCCTGGGGCATCGGTGGCGCGCAATGGCTGGGCGGCGCTGATGACGAAACTACGCGCGCTTTGAATCTGGCGATTGACCAGGGCTTGAACTTCATTGACACGGCGCTGGCTTATGGTGATGGACACAGCGAGAAGTTGGTTGGTGAAGTCGTAAGGGCGCGCAAAGAGCGCATCTACATCGCCACGAAAGTCCCGCCCAAAAATAGCGAATGGCCCGCGCGCGCCGATGCTTCGGTGCACGAGGTCTTCCCCTATGACTACATCATCGAATGCACCGAGCAGAGCTTGCGCAATCTTGGCGTAGACCGGATTGACATCCAGCAACTACACGTTTGGCAGGACGCCTGGGCACATCGTAACGAGTGGCTTGACGCGCTGATGAAGCTGCGCGAGGACGGCAAGGTGCGCTACTTCGGCCTCTCGCTCAACGACTACCAGCCAAGCAATGCCATCGAAGTTTTGAAACTCGGCTACATTGATACGGTGCAAGTGATCTACAACATTTTCGAGCAAGCGCCAGAAGCCGAATTATTCCCAGTCTGTCAAGAACTCGGTGTCGGCGTGATTGCGCGCGTGCCCTTTGATGAAGGCGGTTTGACCGGCGCTATCACACCCGCCACGGTCTTTCCCGAAAACGATTTTCGCAACTGGTTTTTCCGTGGTGAGCGTAAACAAAAAGTCTTCGAGCGGGTGGAAAAGCTGAAAACGCTGTTGGGCACAGAAGCCGCCACACTGGCCGAGTTGGCTTTGCGCTTCACCTTACAGCACGATGCCGTCGGCACGGTGATTCCCGGGATGCGCACGACGAAGCACGTCACCGCCAATCTCAGTTATTCCGATGGCCGCAAGCTTTCGGCTGAACTGCTGGCACGCTTGCGGGAGTTTGCGTGGGATCGGACGGGAGACTGGTAGGAAAATCAAAAGGCAAAAGGCAAATATCAAAAGGCAAAGGTCGGCACTTTCTTTTTCAGATAAAAACAAGTTCCACACTTTTGCCTTTTGATATTTGCCTTTTGCCTTTTGCCTTCACAAACGAATTACTTTCTCATTCTCAGCAAAAGGTCGCGTCGCGTTGCGCGTATCCACAATCAGCTTGGCGTGCTCGACCACCCAGCCGTAGTCAATGTTGCTATGGTTGGTCACGATCACAACGCAATCAGCCTCTTTGATGGCTGCTTCAGTGAGCGCCACGTTGCGCATTACTGTGCCATTACCTTCCAGGTGAAGCTCCGGCACATACGGATCGTGATAGCTGACTTCCGCGCCGCGCTGTTCGAGTCTTTCGATCACGGCCAGTGCGGGGCTTTCGCGCATGTCGTCAATGTCGCGTTTGTAAGCCACACCGAGCACCAGCACCTTTGAGCCGTTGACGGCCTTGCGGTGCTTATTCAGCCCCATCGTGGCTAGTTCGACCACGTGCTCCGGCATCTTCGAGTTGACCTCTTCGGCCAGTGAGATGAAACGCGCCTCGAAGCCGTGCATGCGGGCTTTCCACGAGAGGTAGTGCGGATCGAGCGGGATACAGTGGCCGCCTATGCCAGGGCCAGGATAAAACGGCATGAAGCCAAACGGCTTGGTCGCCGCCGCCGCGATCACTTCCCAGGTATCAATCTCCAACGTGTGGCAAAGCTGCGCCATTTCGTTGACCAAGCCGATGTTGACCGCGCGGAAAGTGTTTTCGAGCAGCTTGCACGCCTCGGCCACGCGCGCCGAGGTCACGCGATGCACCTTGTCCACCATCGTGTTGTAGGCCGCCGCCGCGACATCGGCGCTGTCCGCCGTCACGCCGCCAACGACTTTGGTGATGTTCTTGGTGTTGAACCGCTCGTTGCCGGGATCAACGCGTTCAGGCGAGAAGGCCAGGAAATAGTCTTGATCAATCTTGAAACCCTTTTCATCAAACATCGGCTTCAAGACTTCATCGGTCGTGCCGGGATAGGTAGTAGATTCGAGGATGATCAATTGACCGGGGCGCAGCGTGGCTTGGATCTTTTCCGCCGCGGCGAGGATAAAGGAAACATCCGGGTCTTTGGTTTTGCGCAGCGGCGTCGGCACGCAGATGATGATGATGTCCTGGTCGCGGAGCGCACTGAAATCGGTCGTCGCCTGAAGCTTGTCGGCTTTGACCAACTCAGTGACCTGCGCGGTCGGCACGTCTGGAATGTATGATTCGCCGCGATTGATCGCGTCGGACTTGCGGGCGTCTACTTCAAATCCGGTTGAGACAAAACCGCTGTGCGCGAATTCGACGACGAGCGGCAAACCGACGTAGCCCAAGCCGATCACACCGACACGCGCGTTCCGGCTGGCAATTTTATCAAGCAGTACTTCTTTATTAGTCACAGATGAACCTTTCCTCTTTCGAAATCAACTGACCTTGCAAACGAATTAAATAAAAACAGCGGATAGGGGGATCACGGGTGAGCTTATCTGGATAACCTTCTGGTTAGTCTCTTTGTTTATTCTTTTCATTCCTGCTTGTTCCATTAAAACTGGTGAGGCAGGTCTTGCAGGGACGGCGGACAATATTTACACGGTAACGATTCCACTCTCAAGCTTTTTCTGCGGCTGATTATTAGCCGTGCCTGGTTTGTCTAATAAATTGACTCCTTCGCGCGGCGCGTGCTACGTTGCGCGCTCGTTTTACGGCTTCGCTTCCCGCTATGCTTCGCTTGATTCAGTATACTTTCCGGCTAAGCTCTCGTGGCGTCTTGTTCGCGCTGCTCTGTGCTTGTGTGAGTTGTCGCCAGCCTTCGTCTAATAACATTAGCGCGCGCCTGACGTTTACCGATGAACTCAATCGCCCGGTCGCCATTGCACAAAATCCACAACGCATTATTTCGCTCGCTCCGAATATCACCGAGATGTTGTTTGCGTTGGGTTTAGGTGAACGTGTAGTAGCAGTGACCAGCTATTGTGATTTCCCGCCCGAAGCCAAAACCAAAGAGAAAATTGGCGACACGTTGCAACCGAACCTGGAACGCATCATCGCCCTACGCCCCGATCTGGTCGTCGTCACCACCGCCAGCCAGGTGGAACGGCTGACGCGTCAACTCGATCAGCTCAGCATCCCAGTATATGCAACCAACCCGCGCACGGTGCGCGACGTGCTGCGTTCGATCCGGCATCTGGGCGAAGCAACCGGGGCAGGCACACAGGCGCAGGCGCTGACAATTGCGTTGGAAGAACGCATTCATCGAGTTGAAACCCGTGTCGCCGGTCAGCCCAAATCGCGTGTTCTGTTTGTGCTACAACTGGGGCCGCTGATTACCGTCGGGCGCGATACGTTTATCAACGATCTCATCACGCTGGCTGGCGGCGAATCCATCTCCGGCGATCAGGCCACTGAATACCCGCAATTTTCACTCGAGACGGCAATGGCGCGTGCGCCCGAAGTCATCATCGCGCCGTTAATGCACGGCAGCGGTGCAATTGACGAGGCGGAGTTGCGCCGCGCTTTCGCCACCACGCCTGCCGTGCGTAAGGAACGAGTGGTGCGCATCAATCCCGATTTGACCAGCCGCCCTGGGCCGCGTTTGATAGACGGCCTAGAACAACTTGCCGAGGCGCTTCATCCGGCGCAGTCGCCAAAACCATGAGCCGTGCGTTGTCTGCCACACAGAACGCAATCCACGTGAAGCGCGGCTATTTGACGCGGCGGCGCGTTGCATGGGTATTGTCGAGCTTGGCCATCACGCTGCTACTCGCCGCGCTCATCGCACTGGCATTGGGCAGCGAGCCAATTCCCGCGCGCGTGATCGGCAGCGGTCTCGTGGCCAAGCTGAGCGGCGCCACTTCCCCACTGACGCGCGAACAAGAAGTGATTCTCTTTCAACTGCGCTGGCCGCGCATCCTGCTCGCGTTGGCGGTTGGCGCGGCGTTAGCGCTGGCGGGCGCAGCGTTTCAAGCATTGTTGCGCAATCCGCTGGCCGATCCGCATGTGTTGGGTATCTCAAGCGGCGCGGCGTTAGGGGCGATTGTGGGCATCGTCTGCGCACAGCAATTGGCGTTCGATCCACGCTGGAGCCGGTCATTGCTTGGGTTTGTCGGCGCGCTGTTGACGAGCGCCGTCGTTTACCGATTGGGGCGGCGTGAAGACGATCCGGCGCGGCTCGTGCTGGCGGGCGTAATCGTTTCGGTCTTCTTGTCTTCGCTGAATGTGCTGGCGCTGGCGCTAGTTGACGACGTTCGGCTGCGCAGCATCACGTTGTGGCTATTGGGCGATCTGTCGAGTGGGACGCCGGAGCACTTCTTCTTTGTGTTGCCTGCGGTGCTGCTGGGTGTGTTGGTGCTGAGCACACAAGCGCGGGCTTTGAATCTGATGATGATCGGCGAGCGTGATGCGTTTGCGCTAGGGGTTGAAACGGCGCGCGTGCGTTGGCTGATCTTCACTGTTGCCTCGCTCTTGACCGGCGTGGCAGTTTCGTCCACCGGCTCAATCGGCTACGTTGGATTGTTGACGCCACATCTGGTGCGTCAAGCGGCGGGTGCGGACAATCGGCTGGTCATTCCGGCCTCAGCTCTGGCGGGCGCATTGTTGACGTTGTTGGCCGACACGGTGGCACGCACATTATTAGCGCCGCGCGAGTTGCCGACCGGCGCAATTACTGCGCTGCTCGGCGCACCCGTGTTTATTTATTTGCTGTTGAGAAATCGCTGATGAACTTGCTCGAACTGCGCGACGTGCATTTCAGCTATGTCCAGCCAGTGCTGGCGGGTGTCACACTGGACGTGCGCGCGGGGGAAATCGTCGCGCTGCTGGGGCCGAATGGCGCTGGTAAATCCACGCTGCTCAATTTGGCGCACGGACTGCTGCAACCGCAGCGCGGCGCAGTGTGGTTGAATGGACAACCGCTGGCGCAATGGTCGCGGCGCGAGATTGCGCGCCACTTGGCGCTGGTTGTGCAACAAAGCGAAGTGCGTTTCCCGTTGACCGCCCTTGAATTCACGCTGGCCGGGCGTTTTGCGCACGCACAAGGCTTTGGCTTCGAGGCCGAGCGCGATGTAGCTGTCGCGTGGGAAGCGTTACAGGCGACGGATGCGGCGCGGTTTGCCGAGCGGCACTTTAACGAGCTATCAAGCGGTGAACAGCAGCGCGTCGTGCTGGCGCGCGCGTTGGCGCAAGAGCCGCGCCTGCTCTTGCTCGATGAGCCGACAGCGAATGCCGATCTCGCACATCAGGTTTCGCTGCTCGAACTGGTGCAGCGGTTGACGCGCGAGCGCAGTCTGGGCGTGCTATTGGTGACGCACGAGGTCAACCTGGCGGCGGAGTTTGCGGATCGTATCGCTTTGCTGAAAGACGGTTGTTTGCTGGCGTGTGGCTTGCCGCGCGAGGTCTTGACTGAACCGCGGTTGAGTGAAGCCTTCGCTACGCCGCTCTTAGTGGATGCGCATCCGCTGAGCGGCAGACCGCGCATTTCGTGGAGAAGAAACTGAGGCACAATCTTCAGCCCAGCAGCGCTTGCAACGAAGCGCGAATCCGCTGTTGCCCTTTCTCGCCCAAACGCGGCACGCTGTCGAGTCCGCCACCCGCGACAAATTTGGCGAAGTCCGGCAAATTAGCGACCTGGAACTGCCCGTAGAGAAGCTGCGCCAGCTTTAGGCCGACGCCTTCCACTTTGAGGAGATCAAGCACACTTTCTGGAATCTCGCGCTTGATCTCCTCGTAGGCTTTGAATGTGCCCGTGTCGAGCAGTTCAATGATCTTCTGGCTGATGGCTTCGCCGATGCCGGGTAGCTCGCGCAAGCGGGTGGCTCCGCCTTCTGCCGCTAAATCGGCGAGTGGCGTGTGAAAATCTTCGATCAACTCCGCCACGTTGCGATAGGCGCGAATCTTGAAGGCATTATCTTCGCGCAGTTCCATCAAAGCGGCCAGCCGACCAAAAACATCGGCAATCTCTCGATTGGACAACGCAGGCTTGCTCATCACGCAACTTCTCAGCCCATGAAGCTGGCAAAGAAAGACGAAATCACAGCAGCGCAGAGGTAAAGCAAAACGTGCGGAATCGCTGCCGTACCAGGTTTCATCTTGATCGTCACTGCCGCACAACCGATGGCCAGCAAAGCTATGCGCCAGATGCCAAAGACGTCAATCCACGAACACAGCGCAGTAATGAACTTGGGCAAGCCTGCACCAGCCATTGTCAGGATTGCGCCTAAGTTCGAGGCGACGGGGTTCAGCAGGTCAATATCTTCAGGACTCTTCAAATAGACCGAGATCACGACAATGACAAACTGCAATATACCCACGCCCAGGAAGGCAAAGCTTACCGCTGACAACACGCCTTTGAACGTGTTACTCGCGCCCATTACCAAGCTGAAAAGTTTGAAGACGCCTGCCACGATCAAGACGATTATCGGGAACGCCAGCCCCGCAAATAGTCCATCCATGAGCTTGGCGCGCATGATTCGTTCTGGTTTGAGCCGCTCCTCGGCCTGTTCTTTCGCCTGTTTGACTCTATCCTCAGGCGCGCCCATCTTCGTCATCATCTCGGTCTGCATTTCAATCTGCTTGTGCATCATGTTCTCGTAGCCGTAGCGATTGACTACGACTGAGCGAGTCGCCGCACCCAGTAAGACCAGACCAAGCAGCGGGATCAGCACGCGCGGCGCGCGCCCGATTTCGGCAAAAGTCTCACCGGGCGAAAAGATCACGCCGATCAAACGCGAAAAGAAATTTTGTGGTTTGGCCGCAGGGGCATCCTGAGCCACAGGTGAGGCAAGATTTTGTCCAGCTTCCATAAATCCTCCGATTGAAAAGGGGTCAGTTGAGAGGCTTCGCGCACGCGCCAACCACGCACGCGCGTGAAGCGGACTTTATTGCGTTTCAAATACGTTGTAACTATTGGCCGGGTTCGTGGAGAAAGCAAGCCGCCCAGTGCCCCGGCGTGATTTCGACCAAGGACGGTTCTTCGATTTTGCATTGCTCTGTCGCGTGCGGACAGCGCGTGTGAAAGCGGCAGCCCTGCGGCGGCAACAGCGGATTGGGCACATCGCCGCGCAGATGCGAACCGTTGGAATGTCGCTTGGCATCAGGATCAGGCAATGGGATAGCCGCGAGCAACGCCTGTGTGTACGGATGCAGCGGATTGGCGTAAAGCTCTGCGGCGGGCGCTAGTTCAACCAGCTTGCCCAGATACATCACGCCCACCCGCGTCGAGATGTGCTCGACCACAGCCAGGCCATGCGAGATGAAAAGATAAGTCAGCCCGAAGCGTTCTTGCAGGTCTTGCAGCAAATTGACCACCTGCGCCTGCACCGAGACATCGAGCGCCGAGACCGGCTCATCAGCAACGATGAAATCCGGATTGAGCGCCAAGGCGCGCGCGATACCGATGCGCTGGCGTTGTCCGCCGCTGAATTGATGCGGGTAGCGTGTGGCGTAAACGGGATCGAGGCCAACGACGCGCAGCAACTCGGCCACTCGTTCGCGGCGCTCTTGCCGCGTGCCGAGGCCATGAATCTCCAACGGTTCGCCGACGATCGCGCCGACTCTCATACGCGGATTGAGCGAGGAGTAGGGGTCTTGAAAGACGATCTGCATGCGCCGCCGCAACGCGCGCATTTCACGTTTGCTGAGTTGCGACAAATCCTGCCCGTCGAATTTGATCGTGCCGCCAGTCGGTTCGATCAGGCGCAGAATGCAGCGGCCCACCGTCGTTTTGCCGCAGCCCGATTCGCCGACCAAGCCGAGTGTTTCGCCGCGTTCGATGGTGAATGACACACCGTCAACCGCACGCACGGTTTGTTTGTGCGAGGCGGGAAAGTATTTGGTGAGATTCGTAATTTCGACGAGTGATTGATTGGGCATAACACTGCATCTCAAATCTCAAATTTGAGATTACGAGTAAATTTCGTCTACCCGAATACAACGTGACGCATGCTCTGCGCCTACTTCTAGCAGAGGAATTTTCCCTGTCTCACACTGCGGCTGCCGATGCACGCAACGCGGCGCGAAGCGGCAGCCAGGCGGTAGATTCAACAGATTGGGAACGACGCCTTCGATGGTTTGCAGCCGCGTTCGCCCCGCACCTTTGCCGCCGAGTTTGGGCACGGCGTGCAACAAGCCTTCAGTGTAGGGGTGGCGCGGACGATTGAACAATTCGCGCACGGGGGCTTCTTCGACAATCTGACCCGCATACATCACGGCCACTCGATCAGCCGTCTCGGCCACTACGCCCAAGTCGTGTGTGATGAGCAAGAGCGCCAAGTTGCGCCGCTCGCGCAGTTCGTTCAGCAAATCGAGAATCTGCGCTTGAATCGTCACATCGAGCGCCGTCGTCGGCTCGTCGGCAATCAACAGCTTCGGGTCGCAAGCTAGCGCCATCGCAATCATCACGCGCTGGCGCATGCCGCCGGACATTTCGTGCGGATAGCTTTTCACGCGCACTTCCGGCGCGGGGATCGCCACGTCGCGCATGCCTTCAATGGCTTGGTTCCAGGCTTCGCGCTTCGATACGCCGCGATGCAGCCGGATGGCTTCGGCAATCTGCTCGCCGACGGTGAAGACCGGATTGAGCGAGGTCAGCGGATCTTGAAAGATCATCGCCATGTCGTCGCCGCGGATGGCGCGCATCTCCCTTTCGGTCAGTTTCAGCAGATCATGACCTTCAAACAAAATCTCGCCTGCGACAATGCGCCCCGGCGGCGCGACCAGCCGCATCAGCGAAAGCGCCGTCACCGATTTGCCGCAGCCCGATTCGCCGACGAGGCTCAAGGTTTCGCCTTGCCGGAGCGTAAAGCTTACGTCGTCCACCGCGCGCACCTCACCGTGTTTGGTGGCAAAGCTGGTTGTCAGGTGGTGGACTTCGAGCAGGTTCATACATCAACTCAACAGCTTGAGGGAATAAAAGGCTCATCAAAATCATCACTCACCCAAATCGAGCCGCGATTCAACCCAGCAATCCGCTTGCGCGGCAGTACGGTCTCCGCTGCCCCTGCTTCTTCTGCTGGAACGAGTCGAGCGACGGGCTTATCGTTTTCCGTAATCACCACTTCGTCACCCTTGAGTGTCAGCGCCAGCAACTCAAGGAGTTGGCCTTGTGTTTCCTGTAAAGCGACTGTGTGAATCATAGTTATGCTCCTCGTGTTATTTTCCCTTGATTGAAAACTTCTGCAACGTCTGCGGGAAAATCTGGACGCCTTTTGGCGCGCGTCTTGCTTTCGAGCAGGATGTCGCGCGAAGTGAGTTTAGCACCGTCAACGTCTTTGTTCGCGTCGTTGTCGGGAGCGCGCCCTTTCTACCTTGCAGACGAGCGATTTTCAAGCAAACGCTTTGAAACTTGCTTGGTCATTTCAAACCTCAAATTTGAAATTTGATCGGCCACCTTGCACTTTCGTGTTAGCGGATTGGCGCGAAATTGGCTATGATGCGGATGAGCAATTCGGCTCAAACACGCAAGGGACAGGTGAAAGGACGGGCGTATGGTGATGGTGTTTTTTCCTCCACAGGCGCAATATTTTGACCACGACACAGTCAACCAAATTGGCCAGCTTGAGCACTTCGAGATCGAAAACTGCATGAACGCCTTCGAGCAGTTCACCCTCGCGCCACTTTCCGCCGGCGACATTATCGACCGCGCCATACGACTTTACCGCCGTCACTTCCTGGTTTTCTTGCGCATCGTGCTCGCGCCCAGTCTGATCGCTTTTGCGGGTGGCATCTTCGCAGCAATGGGCATGCGGAACTTGTCATTCGAGCATGGCGATCAACGGACACTGTTGGCCCTCGGCTTGATCTTTAGCGGCAGCTTGTTGTGGCTGGCGGGCAAGGCTTTGTTTTTGATGTTGCTGGGCGGCGCGTCGCGTTCACTGGTCTGGCATTTCTTCAACGGCACGCCGCTCACGGCGTGCGACGCTTATACGGCAGTGCGCGAGCGCTGTTGGAGTTTGCTAGGCTCCGCACTATTGGTGAGCATTCTGTTGCTGGGTGTGCTGATACTCGCCTACACAGCCGTCTCGTTCGTGTTGGCTTTTTATTTCATCTTTGCTGTCTGGTTGCTCAGCGGACTGCCACAGTGGCTGCAATTTATCTCGCACGTGATGTTCGGCACAGTGATCGTCGGGGCTGGGATTGTCTTGTTGTTGTTGACCTACGCGCGCATCGTGTATGTGCCACAAGCGATGATGGTTGAGGGCAAAGGCGTCTTCGACGCGATTGGGCGCAGCTTCCGGCTCGCGGGCCGCGAGATCAGACGGATTGCGGCATTGGTGCTCTTTCAACTTTGCGTTGCGATGTCGCTCTACTGGCTGTTGATGATTCCGCTCGGCTGGTACGGCTACTGGCACGGCGTAGACGTCAGCCCGTTCAGCACGACCGCGCCGCTCTGGTACAACATCACGCAACAGACACTGGCCCAGATTGGCGAGATTCTGATCGCGCCGATTGTGTTGTTGGGTTTCACCTTGCTTTATCTGGACACGCGCGTGCGCCGGGAAGGCTTTGATATAGAACTGCTCGCCAACCGCATCTTGCCGCCCGCACACTTCATCGCGACGCAGACAACTTCGGTAGAAACACTGCCAGCCTCGCTAGAATCAACGCCCGAACCAACAGTCGCAAACGAGCCGGACTTCGCGTTCGCGCCATCTTTGGCAGAGCCTTTTCAAGCAGTCGCCTCGTCCGGCGAGGCATTGCCGCGTGCAACAATGTTCGTCGAGACCGTCAAGGTTACGCCAACAGTTTATACAGAGCAGACCACCGCGTACTCGCCCACAGCGCAAGAAAGATCAACCAGTGCTGCGGTAGAGAGTGTCGTCACCATCCCACTATCACAACAAAAAGAGTTCACCGAACTTGTGCCGTTAGCTCCCGGTGCCACCGAACCAGCCGTGCAAACCATCGAGTTGAATTTGGCTGCGCAAGCCGAGGCACATACGCGCTTCTGCCCAAGCTGCGGCGTGCAAGCTGCAACCGGCGCGCGTTTCTGCTGGACTTGCGGCGAGCCATTCTGAATGCGATGCGCCATTTGAGATTCAACCATTACCTACTGCTCTGGCTGTTTCTCCTTTCGTGCAAGGCGCAGGCCCTCACCTCTTTTGCAGACTACCAAACGCGTGTCGAGCAAGCGGCCAAGCTGGCCCAGACGTTGAGCGCGAGCGATCAACCAACTAACGAACAACTCAACCGCCTGCAAAAACTCAAACAACTGCTCCCGGCGCAGGAAGAGGTCGAATGGCAAGGCCAACCGATCCAAGTAAACAACGTCTGGCTGCACGAGGCGCTAACCGCCAACAGCACGCAACTACTCACGAACTCGCAGGCAATCGCGGTTCTACAAGCCAGGCTGACCGCACTTCAACAACGTCTGGCACCGACGACCGGTCAGACGCTCGACGAAACGCAACGCGCGCGCCTTGCGCGGATTCTGGCGCAAGCGGAATACCAACAAGATCAGAAGCAGGAATCGGCCATCAAGCAATGGCTCAGCAAAATCTGGCGTAAACTGTTAGCGTGGCTGAGGCATCTGTTTGGTTCGCCCGCACCCCAGGCGCGACCCGGTCAATTTACGCTCAATATCGTTCGAGTGGTGATGACCGTTGCGTTACTGGTTTTGTTCCTGTTCATACTCTTCAAACTCTTTAGTCGACTCCGCAAACGCGCTCGACCTGCGACAGAACTGGGCACGCGCGAGATTCTGGGCGAACAGATCGAAGAGGAGACGACCACGGAAGACCTGCTGGCACAGGCGCGCGCGCTGGCCAAACAAGGCGATTATCGCGCGGCCATTCGACGCGCTTACATAGCGTTGCTCTACGAACTCGAACAGCGCGGCAAGCTGCGGTTGCACCGCTCCAAAACCAACCGCGATTACCTGGAAGACCTGCGCGGCGAGCAGATCATCTATCCGTCGTTCGTCGCGCTCACGCGTATCTTCGAGCGCATCTGGTACGGCCACACGAGCGCCACCGAGTTCGATTTTGAAGGCTTCCTGACCGGCTATCGTGAAGCGATCAAGAGTGATTCGTAGTCAATCGTATGCGCCCTTATCTGAGCTTGATTCTCACTTTCGCGTTGGTGCTGCTGGTGCTCATCGGCTTGAGCGCGGCGGGCAACGTGGAGTTTTATCGCCAGGAGGAGAGCGAGCTAGACCCGGCGCGTTCGAGCTACAACAGCGGGCCGACGGGCGCGCGGGCGTTTTATCAATGGCTGGAAGAGTCCGGCTACCCGGTGGCGCGTTGGCGCGAACGCTTCGGCGAACTGAAGCACAAGGCCAACGACTCGCTGCTGATCTTGGTCGGGCCATTTGCCGCCACTGGCGAGTTGGAAGCAAATGAAGCCCACGCCTTGCAGGAATGGTTGGACGCTGGCGGACGCGCGTTAATTATCAGCCGTTATCCAGCGGAGCAGTTTGGCGATGCTGGTGTAGTGACAAAATTGGCGACCACTGCGCCAGACGGAAACGCAACATCCGATCAAGCGCTCGATCAATTGACCAACGACCAGAGTGATGCGTTGATTGTGCAACCCACCGAATTGACACGCGGGTTGCACGGCTTGGCGCTATCAAACTACGCCACGCGCTTGAGTTTTGCCCAAGTCTCAAGCGATCAGCCCACAAAGGACGAAGCCTCGCAGCAGACGACCCACGCCAGCGGTCGCAAGCTAAGCGCCCCGGTCGTCCATCTAGGCGATGAAGCCGGCGCAGTGTTGGCCGACTTCGATTATGGCGCGGGCCGCGTGGTCTTTCTTTCCGATCCATTCGTCATCGCCAACCACGGGCTGGCGCGCGGCGCGAATCTGCAACTGGCACTTAACCTGATCAAAGCGCTGGGCCACGATCGCAAACAGATTTTCTTTGACGAGTACCATCACGGCTATCGCCGCGAAGAGAATGCGCTACTGCGCTATTTTCGCGGCACGCCTTTCTGGTGGGTGATAGGGCAATTGCTGTTGCTCGGCTTGCTATTGATTTACAGCTACGGCAAACGCTTCGCGCGTCCACTACCATTGCCACGCGTTGATCGCCATTCGCCGCTGGAGTTCGTCAGCTCAATGGCCAATTTGCAGCAGGCCGCGCGCGCGCGCGATTTGGCGATTGAAAACATCTACCCGCGTTTCAAAGCGCGCCTCTGCCGCCGCCTGGGTTTGACGACGAAAGCCGCGCCGCACGAGGTTGGCGTAGCACTACGCCAACGCGCGCAGTTCAGCAACCAAGCTAAAGAGCTTGAACAAACCTTGTGGGAAAGCGAGCAGGTGTTGGCAGGCGAGCAAATTGACGACCGGCGGTTGGTCGAATTGATTACTACGATGCGGCGCGTGGCGGCTGAGTTGAGGTAAGAACGGGAGCGGGAGAGTGGGAGATGTTCCCACCAAAGCCATTTCGCTGCTCATTTTTTCTCGACCGCATACTCTATTTCTTGTCCCGCTCCCCCACTCCCCCGCTCTCTCTTGCCCCGCTCCCCGCTCTCATTTTTTCATCCCTTCCTCAAACGCAACTTCGCCGTTGATGACTGTCATCACGCAGCGAGTCTTCAAAATCTCCGGTTCGGGGATCGTCATAATGTCTTGCGTGAGGATCGTCAGGTCAGCCATCTTGCCGACTTCGATGGAGCCACGCGACTTCTCCTCAAAGGCCGCAAAGGCCGCCCAGAGCGTGAACATCTTCAGCGCCTGCTCGCGCGTGACCTTCTCTTCGGGATGCCAACCTTCGCCGGAAAAGCCCTTTTGATCTTTGCGCGCCACAGCCGCGTAAAACTCGATCATCGGCTCGCCGCGCTCGACCGGCGCGTCCGAGCCACCCGCGATAACGTTGCCCTGTTTGATAAAGGTCTGCCACGCATACGCGCCTTGCAATCGCTTAATGCCCAGGCGCGACGGCGCAAAGTGCAGATCGCCAATGGCGTGCGAAGGCTGCATTGACGGGATGATTTTCAATTTGGCGAAACGTGGGATGTCGTCGGGGTGGACAATCTGTGCGTGCTCGATACGCCAGCGCGGATCATCACGCGTCATCCGTTCGATGGGCGGGACTTCGTTGAACGCCTTCTCGTACCAATCCAGGATTGTGCGGTTGGCGCGGTCGCCGATGGCGTGGACTTCCACTTGAAGGCCTTTCCGCAAAGCTTCTTTCAGTAGCGGCAAGACCTGCTCTTCTTTCTGCGTCAGGAAGCCGTTCGTATCGTGGTCGGCATAATTTTCCAGCAGCGCCGCGCCCTTCGAGCCGAGCGCGCCATCAATGGTTATCTTGATGTCGCGCACCGTCAGCCGCCCGTCGTAAAGTCCGATCTGCGGGCCTTCTTTCAACAACCGCTGGACATCGGCGCCGGGGCCGCGAATCGCTTCGTACAGGCGAATCTTCATCTTCTGTTCGCCGTAGAGTTTTTTGACCATCTCGATCTGGTCGTAGCCGACACCCGCGTCCTGCACCTGCGTCCAACCCAGCGAGAGGCTGCGTTTGTCGGCCAGCAGCAGCGCCTGTTCCGCATCACCTCGCGTCGCAGCCGGGATGTGGCGCGACACCAAGCTCTGCGCGCGATCCAGCAGCATGCCGTTTGGCTCGCCACGCTGCTTATCTTTCATGACCTCGCCGCCAAATGGGCTTTCGGTGTTTTTATCAACGCCCGCGATTTTCAATGCCGCGCTGTTGGCGATCCCACCGTGCCCGTCGGCGCGCACCAAGTAAACCGGGTTGTTCGGCGCGACTTTGTCCAAATCCCAACGCGTCGGGAAAACTTGCGGCCTCCAAAACGTTTCTATCCAGCCGCGTCCCGTCACCCACTCGCCCGGTTTGGCTTTGTCCACACGCGCTTTGATCTTGGCGAGGAACTCTTCCAGGCTCGCAACACCTTCCAGGTTGAGCGTCATCTCGCGCTGCCCGACTCCGGCAAAATGATAGTGCGCATCAATCATCCCTGGCAGCACGGTCTTGCCTTTCAGGTCAACGACGCGTGTGCTCTTGCCTTCGTACTGCTTCGCATCAACAGTCGAGCCGATAAAGACGATGCGACCGTAGCGGGTGGCGACGGCTTCGGCTTTAGGTTGCGCGTCGTTGCCGGTATAAACGACTCCGTTTTTGAGGACGAGTTCGGCAGGCTCGGGTTTGGCAGGTTTTTGGGCTGCGCTGTGCGTGAAAGCTACGAACGCCGCTGCTGTAAGCGCGAAAAATAGGGCGATAATTTTCATTTCATTCTCCGTGGTTGGTTTCAGACTTCAAAAGCTGTTTGGAATGACGGGCGCGATTGTAGCCCTTCTTGCGCTCAATCCAAAACAGGCCAAAAGTTTTTGCCTCAGACATGGAAGAAAGCGACCGTCTGTACCGTCTAAATAATTGTGAGCAGTTGAAGGAGGGAAAGAAAATAACGATGCACACACCGCTCTCAATCAAGCTCAATCCGCAACGGTTCCGGCTGGTTCTTTGCTCGCTCGTGTTGACGTTCGCGGCTCTGCGGCTCTGGCTGCACCAGTTTCCGAACACCGATCTCAATGTTGGCGCGTACAACATTCATCACCTCTTCACGGGCTTACTTTTAATCGCGCTCGGCGGCATTCCGCTGGCCGTGTTGCAGGGGCAGAGCCGTTGGCTTGACGGCGCGGCGTTGTTGTTCGGCGCGGGCTTGAGCATGGCATTGGATGAATGGGTCTTTCTGATTGCGACGGATGGCAGCAATGCGGCGTACCTGTTGCCGGTTTCGTGGCGCGGCGCGCTGGTGATGATAGCACTGGCTTGCGGGTACACGGGGCTGTTTCAGTTCGTCAAAACTGGGAAGTGAGCGCACAATTGCGTGGGGCAAGTCGTTAAACAACTGGGAATGGAGAGACGCGCCGCGATGACGGAATACACCAGCGAGCAACGCCTGATCGCCGCCTGCCAGACGGGCGACCGCGAGGCGTTCCGCCAGTTGTTCGAGGCGTATCAAGGGCGCGTCTGGTCTATTGCAGTGCACTTCACCGGCGAAGAGAGCGCCGCGCGTGACATCACGCAGCAGGTCTTTCTCAAGCTCTTCTCTTCAATCAAGCAGTTTCGCCAGGAGGCTAGTTTTACCACTTGGCTCTATCGGTTGGTGACGAATGTTTGCCTGGATGAGCAACGACGAGGCCGCCGTTTTATCTCATTCGATTTCTGGCGACGTGATGATGAAGAAGATGATAAGAGCATTTTGGATTGGCAGCAGGCGCAGCAGTTTCAGCATAGCTTGCAAGAAGAGCGTTACACGCAGATGGAAATGGCGGCGGCGGTGAAGGCAGCAGTAAAAGAATTGAGTCCGCCGATCAGGCTGACAGTGCTGCTGAAGTATTTTGAGGAATTGTCTTATGACGAGATAGCGCGGGTGCTCGGCTGTTCACCGGGCACAGTGGCTTCGCGGTTGAATCGTGGACATAAAGCGCTAGCACAGCGGTTGGCGCATTTGCGCCAGTGAACACGCAGAAGGAGTAAGCAATGCAATATTCACGCAGATCATTTATGTGGTTGTCGTTGTTAGGTAGCGCGGCTTTTGCCCAACAGACCAAGAAGCTGGTCGGCGGTGGCTGCGAAGGCTGCGAAGGAATCTTTGAGGCGATGCCCGCTCAGTTAAGCTGGGAAACTACCATTCACAAAGCTGGTGAACCCGGCGAACTGTTGGAGATCAGCGGCACGATCTATAAGGCTGACGGCAAAACGCCTGCTCCCAATGTGATCTTGTACGTCTACCACACCAACGCGAAAGGTATTTACGAGCCGAGTCCGGGTGCGACTGGTTGGATGAAGAGGCACGGACATCTGCGCGGTTGGATGAAGACCAATGAGCGCGGGCAATACAAATTCCACACGATCAGACCGGCGGCTTATCCCAATCGGCGTGACCCGCAGCATATTCATCCGACCATTAAAGAGCCGGACAAGAACGAGTATTACATTGATGAATACCGCTTCGAAGACGATCCGCTCTTGACCAAAGAGCAACACGCCCGTGAAGAGAAGCGCGGCGGTTCCGGCATTATCAAGTTATCCAGAAACAGCAAAGGCATTTGGGTGGGGCAGCGCGACATCGTGTTGGGCAAGAACATTCCGAATTATCTGTAAGCAATGTTGAGCAAGCACGTCAACAATCAACTTTCCGCCTATCACCACGGCGAACTCGCGTCAGCAGAAGCGCGCCAAGTGGCCGAGCACTTGCTGCAATGCCAAACGTGCGGCGCCGAGTACGACGCGATCAAGGCAGGCGCGCAATTGGCGCAGATGCTCGTGCGCGAAGCGGCTCCGGCGGATTTGTGGGCGCAAGTGGAAACGGGGCTGGAAGCGCAAACTACAAAGCGCGCGCGCCGCGCGCCGTTTGGTTGGTCCGCCGGGTTGAGTTGGCCATCAATGGTAGTTGCCAGCGCGACGGCAGTACTGCTCGTTGGGCTGGGCGCATTCTGGCTCTACACGCGCCTGAATCGCCCATCGTGGGAGGTGGAAACGCTCGCCGGGCTGCCGCGTATCGGCGCGCAAGTAATCAGCAAGGCTGGGCGGTTGCGCGTTGGTGAATGGCTGTCCACCGATCAAACGGCGAAGGCGCGCATCAACGTCGGCGCGATTGGCGAAGTTCAGATCGAACCGAATTCGCAGGTGCAACTCGTGGCCGCGCGCGCGACCGAACACCGCTTGACGCTGCAACGCGGCAAGCTGACTGCGTTAATTACTGCGCCGCCGCGCATCTTCTTCGTCAACACGCCCTCGGCGACGGCGGTTGATCTAGGTTGTATGTACACGCTCGAAGTGGACGAGAGCGGGCAAGGCACGTTACGCGTGACCGTCGGCTGGGTCGCTTTTGAGGAGCGCGGCATCGAATCGTTCGTGCCCGAAGAAGCGATGTGCATAACACGGCCTGGGCTTGGCCCCGGCACGCCGTATTTCGAGGATGCTTCTGCGGCGCTGCAAGCGGCACTGGCCCGCTTCGACGTAGAGCAAGCTAATACGGAAGCCCGCGCGGCAGCGCTTGAGGAAGTTTTACGAGAAGCGCGTGAGCGCGATGGCTTGACGCTCTGGCATCTGCTCGCGCGCACCAATGCCGGCGAGCGCAATCGCGTCTTTGATCGCCTGTCAGCATTGATCCCGCCCCCGTCCGAAGTGACGCGCGAAGGCATCCTGCGCGGCGAGCGCGCGATGCGCGATGCCTGGTGGGAAAAACTCGATTTGGGTAGTCCAAGTTGGTGGCGTCTCTGGAAAGCGCCGCTGCCATCTACAAAGTAGCGGGAAGTAGCTCGCAACTCTTCCCAACCAATTACCACTTATCCCTCAACAAGGAGGAACTATGTTGCACAGAACGTTTCGCTCTGTTTGGTACACGTTTGTCTGCTTGATTTGTTTGACGGCAATGCGGCAACCCGCGCAGGCCGGGCCGCCTTTGATTTGTCATCCTTTCGAGATCGGCAACGCGCAATCGCTGCCGTGGTCGAATATCAACGAATGGCGGGCGGTGAAGGGCGATTATGATTTGAATCGCCTGGTGAACGACACACTCGCACTGCTTACGCCCAACACGCCAGTCATCGTGCGGATGGAGACGATGCGTCGCGCGACGATTTACGCCGTGTGGGCCGCGCGCGACCGGGAGGTTGGGTACAAGGTCACGGGACAGAAGGTCGCCGATGAATTGCTCGCGCGCCTGCTGACACGCGTGCAGGAGGCTGCCGGCAAAGGTAAGGCGGATGCATTCGCGCTGTTTGACGCCGGATACTTGCTTGCCAGCTATAGACAGTCGGGTTGGCAATCAAGTCAGCAGGCTGCGGTGGATGCTTACGCGATGGTGCGGAAAGCGGCAGAGTTGAGCGGCGACGCGACGATGGAATTGGCCGCCGCGCTGGCTACGCAGGATAAAGCGGCGCAACGCGCGCATCTACAAAAAGCCGTGGCAGGCGCACCGGAAGGTTCGTTGCTCGCGCGCAATCTGGTCAGTCATTTCGGTGACCGGGGCAAAAACCTGTCCGAACTGCGTGCCAGTGTTGGCTCGACACAGCATTGATCTGTTGGCGCATTCAGCATGGAGCCGGGGGCGTAGGGAACAAATTTGCTGAGCCGCCCCCGGCTCTTTCGCAACTCGCAATCCCCACGACAATTCGACAAATAGCAATACCGGAACATCCAGCGTTCCAGAAGGAGGAAGTGTATGTTGAGTAAACTTTTGAAAACCTCGCTAATATCGCTAACCGTACTGTTCATCGCACTGCAATTCAGCCGACCCGCGAAGACCAATCCGGCGAGTGACCCGGCAATATCCTTGCAAGCGCGTGCGCAAGTGCAAAACGAGGTCGTTGCAATCTTCGACCGCGCTTGCCGCGATTGCCATTCCAACGAAACCAACTGGCCTTGGTACAGCCGCGTAGCGCCGGTTTCGTGGCTGGTGGCGGATGACGTGCGGATTGGCCGCCAGCAATTGAACTTCTCCGAGTGGGGCCGCTACAGCGCACGGCAAGTTGAAAACAAGCTCGAAGAGATTTGCGCCGTGGTACAAGCCGAGGCGATGCCACCCAAGAAATACACACTCGCTCATCCACAAGCCAAGCTCACTGCGGGTGATGTCAAAGCCGTTTGCGCATGGACCGTCGCTGAACAGCAGCGATTGACTGCACGAGACTAAAATCAAAAGGCAAAAGGTCGGCACTTTTTTCTTTCTTTGAAAACAAGCCTAATCCTTTTGCCCTTTGATTTTGATTGAGTTTTGCGTTTACATTGCCCGTCGCTATAATCTGCCTTCCGTAAACAAGCTTCATCATCTTTCTGATACTTTATGAATGTCTTTCAACTCACGCGCGAGCTGATCGAGATCGAATCGGTGTCGTGGAACGAGGGCGCTGTCGGGCGCTATCTGCGCGATTATCTGAGCGAGGCTGGGTTTGAGGTAATGACGCAGCAGGTGACAGAAGGGCGGTTCAACGTTTATGCCAAACACGGCGACCCGCTCGTGACGCTCTCGACGCACATGGACACCGTGCCACCCTTCATCCCGTCGCGCGAAGATGAGCAGAACATCTACGGGCGCGGCGCGTGTGATGCAAAAGGTCTGATCGCAGCGCAAATCTTTGCGGCGAATAAACTGCGGGAAGAGGGCGCGACCAATCTAGGATTGCTCTTTGTCGTCGGCGAAGAGGATGGCAGCGACGGCGCGCGCGTGGCCAACACAATTGTCAATCGCAACAAGTTTTTGATCAACGGCGAGCCGACTGAAAGCACGCAGGCGCTGGCTTCCAAAGGCGCGTTGCGCGTGGTGATCGAAGCGCACGGGCGCACGGCGCATTCTGCTTATCCTGAATTAGGCGAATCGGCGATTGAAAAGTTGCTAGACATTTTGCAGGACATCCGCCAGGCGAATTGGCCGATGGATGAGAAGCTGGGGCCGACGACCTGCAACATCGGGACGATCCAAGGCGGGCGCAAACCCAACGTCGTGCCGGACGAAGCGGCGAGCGAGTTGATGTTTCGCATCGTGATCGAAGCCGAAGAGATGTTCCGCCAAGTCGAAGCGGTTGTCGCCGGACGCGCCACGGTCAAACGTGGGTTTACGCTTCCGCCTTTACATCTGAAAACATTGGAGGCGATGGCGCATATCCCGACCAGCGTGGTGCGCTTCGGCACGGACATTCCGTGTTTGACCAACTGGGGACAGGCGCTGCTGTTCGGACCCGGCTCGATTCACGACGCGCACACCTCGCACGAATTCATCGTCAAACAAGATTTGTTGAAAGCGGTTGAGACTTACGCGCAAATGGCGCGGACGTTGCTGGCCGCTGCGGCTTGAAACCACTTGCTTTGCTATCATTTTCAAACGGAGAACCAAACAAACATGCCAACTGCGAAATTCACACACGACCCCGGAACCCCTGAATACCAAGCCTCGGAATGGCTGATGACGATTCACAATGCTTACCGCGAAATTGATCACGCGATTGAAAGCGCGCCTGACTCGGACGAGTTCATGCAACGGTTGAAAGAGCGCGTGCGCCGTGATTACGAATTGAACCGCGAGCAAATGGGCTGGACTGAACGCACACGCGATATTGCGTCAAAGGCGTTGGAGCAGGTCTTAAAGACACGCGAATAAAGCGCAGGGTTGATTGAGCAATATAGGCTTGAGCAAGCCAAGCATAGGTGTTTGGTTTGCTCAAGCTTTTACTTTTTGTCTATCGTTTTTTGGAAGAAAGATGGCTCTTCAGCAAGTGGCGTGAGTTTGCTTGAATGTACTAGCCCAGCCTCCGCCGGCGCGACCATCAAGTAGCCGCCCGTGCGCAAGGCCTGCGCGAAATTGGAAACAAGGCGGCGCGCCGCCATCCCGTGCAGCATCGAAAGCACGTTCGCACACACGATTAGATCAAAGCGTTGGTTCACTCCACGCCAATACATACGGTCAAACAGGTTCAATCGGCGAAAAACGACCGAGCGCCGCGCCGCTGCGGTAAGCAGAAAGTTTGTCTCGCCCTTACCAATGCGTTCGAAGAACTCTGTGCGCGTGATTTCATCCAGCGAAGCCACTGCCGACGCCGGGTAGTGCGCTCGACTGGCTTCGAGTAAGGCGCAATTCCGCACATCGGTGGCTAGAATCTCCACCCTGGCAGCCCCTATGACAGAAGGGTTTTGTAACTGTGCTTGATTGATAGTGATCGCCAGCGAATAAGCCTCCTCACCCGTCGCGCAGGCGGCGCTCCACAGCCGCAGCGGCTCCTCGGCAGGACGGTCGCGCAGCAACTGGGGGAAGATGGTTTGGCGCAGGAAGGCGAACTGTGGCGGCTCGCGGAAGAAGGTTGTCTCACCGATGGCGGTCGCTTCAACAAGCGCGAGCAATTCGCTCTGGTTGCCGACGGCGTGTTGGCAATAGGTTTCAGGGCTGAGGCCGAGCCGTCGGGCTTTTTCATCAACCGCCGCCTGGATGATGGCCTTGTTCGTGGCATTAGCCGCCCAGCCAAACTCTTCGGCCAGCGCCTCCTCCAATCTCTTCATCACGGAAGTCTGTTCCGCTGCCTCTTTCGACTGAGTGCGCGTAGGATGCTTCATGATGCTGGATTCTGCGTTCTGCGCCATTCACCCGAACGTCCGCCGCTCTTGCGTTCTAGTTGGATGTCAGTAATCACCATACCCCGGTCAATCGCTTTGCACATATCATAAAGCGTGAGCGCCGCCACCGAAACCGCTGTCAACGCTTCCATCTCAACGCCTGTCTGCGCGCCAGTCGTCGCTGTGGCTGTGAGATACGCGCCGTCATCCTGGAGAGTAATCTGTACGTTCGCGTGCGAAAGCGCCAGCGAATGACAGAGCGGGATTAATTCCGCCGTGCGCTTGGCAGCCATAATGCCTGCCAAGCGCGCCGTCTCCAGCGGGTCGCCCTTTGGCGTGCGGCGTTCACGAATCGCGGTTACCGTGGCGGCTGACATTTTAACTACGCCGCTCGCTTCCGCCGTGCGCTGTGTCACCGATTTCGCGCCGACATCCACCATCGTGATGCGCCCTTCGGCGTCCAGGTGGGTAAGTGTTGTAGCTTTCTCTTCAGCCATCGCGTGGGTCAACTTTCAATCGCGCAACGAGATTACTTCAGCCAATTCGCCTTCGTTCAAACTGGCGCGATCTTCCGGTACGACGATCAACGCATCCGCCCGCATAAACGCCACTAGATCAGAGGAGCCGCCCCATTTAAGCGGTTCCGCTTCCGCGCGACCTGCGCGAATCCGCAGGCGCGCCGGTTGATGGCTACGGCGCGGTGGCGCGCCCTTGACCGTGCGTGTCAGATACGCTTGTGAACGTGGCAAATGAATTTCATTCGCACCCTGCATTTTGAGCAAGGCCGGGCGCGCAAACAAGTGGAATGAGACGGCCACCGAGACCGGATTACCCGGCAGGCCGAAGATGACATTCTCGCCCAGGCGCGCGAAAACGGTCGGCTTGCCCGGATGCATTGCCACCTTTTCAATGAGGACTTCTGCGCCCAGCGCGTGCAAAACCGGTTTGACCAGATCGTAATCGCCCATTGAAACACCGCCCGAAAGCATCACGACATCGGCCTGCGACAAAGCTTCGGCAATCGCCTGTTGCGTCGCGTCAAAATCGTCGTGCACAATTCCGGCGCTGATGACTTCGACGCCTGCTTTGGCCGCGTAGCCTCCGAGCGAATAGGTGTTTGAGTTGCGAATTTGTGCGCCTTGCGGTTGCTCGTGCACTTCAACCAACTCGCTGCCTGTCGAGAGCAACGCCAGCCGTGGACGCCGCGCCACCGTTACACGCGCATGGCCGAAACTCGCCAACGCCGCCGCCACTGCGGGCGTGATCCGCTCGCCAGCTTTAACTATAACTTCACCGTCACGCGCTTCGCTGGCGCGGGGTGTGATGAACTGCCCGGTGGTAACCGGTTCAGTCAATTCAATCCAACCGTCTTCGCCGACTTGAATCACCTCGATCTTCTGCACGGCGTCTGCGCCACTTGGCACGGGCGCGCCTGTCATAATGCGCACTGCTTGCCCAGCTTCAACCTGTCTATTGAATGCAAAGCCCGCCGCTGATTCGCCAATAGCACGTAACCGGATAGGGCTTCCCTCACTCGCGTTGGATGTATCGTCTGCTCTAACCGCATAGCCATCCATCCGCGCGCGATCAAAAGGTGGCAGGTCGAGATCAGAAAGCGCATCACGCCGCAAGACACGCCCCACAGCATTGGCCAGCGCAACATCCTCGTTAGGCAAGACCGGCGTGTTAGCAAGAATGAGTTGCAACGCATCTTCGATACGCAGCATAAGATTTCCGTGAAGAAAAGCAGGGTTCTGCAAAGACAGAAAAGCCGCTCGCAAATCACGAGCGGCTCATAAAGATATTACTGATGAAATAAGTGCAGCAGATTGTAGATGGCGGAGCCGACGGGACTCGAACCCGCGACCTCCGACGTGACAGGCCGGCGTTCTAACCAACTGAACTACGACTCCGCATTGTCAAACTGCATTTTGGTGGTAGGCACGGTGGGGCTCGAACCCACAACCTCCACCTTGTAAGGGTGGCCGTCTACCATTGACTTTACGTGCCTAAACCCTTTGCGAACGAGCAGCCATCTTACAAACCACCCCGAGCACTGTCAAGCTTTGCCACAAATATATCTCAAGCTATACTGCCAGTGCGTTTTACCGTTGCCTCATTCGATTCTGGTCTGTGCTGGGAGAGGTTATTGATGCCGGTTTCAAGTCGCGTTCATATATGGCTATTGGTTCTATGCCTTACCGCGTCATTTTTCTTGGCGTTCAATTCAGCCGCGCAAGAGAAAGCTCAAACGCAAAATCCGCCGCAGAATCCTAAAGAAGAGAAAGTTGACGCCATCCGCGTTGACACCGATCTGGTTTCGGTTGAGGTGGAGGTGACAGACCAGAACGGGCTGCGCTACGCACAGAAGCTGAAGGCAGAAGATTTCGTCGTTTATGAAGACGGCGTGCGGCAAAAGGTCAGCAACTTCTCCACGACCGAGGTGCCATTCAACCTGGTATTAATGCTTGATACCTCCGGCAGCGCGCATGAGGAACTGGGGCTGATGCAACAGGCGGCACGGCGCTTTCTCACCGAATTGCGTCCGGCTGACCGAGTCGCCATCATTCAATTCAATCAAGAGGTCGAACTCATCAAGGATTTAACGACTGACCGTGCGAAACTCGAAAAGGCGCTCGGCCAGATTACTGGCGGCAGCGGCACTTCTTTTTACGACGCATTGCAACTGTCGCTTGATGAGGTCTTCCGCAAAGTCGCCGGACGTAAAGCCATCGTGGCGTTGACTGATGGCGTGGACTCGTATGGCTTCAACACCTACGATCAAATCCTGCCAAATCTGGAACGGGCTGGTGTGGCGCTCTACTTTCTTGAACTCGACACAGAGGAATTCACTGAAGCGCGATTGATGCTCAGTTGCGCCGACTCCAAGCATTTCAGGTTTTCGCGTAAGCAGTTGAAAAAGTATTTTGACGAGTTTGTCGGCGACGGCAATCGCTCAGACTACGAAAACCACTGCAAATTGGAACGGATGGAAAAAATGCAGATCAGCCGCCGTCTCTACGAAGCCGCACACAACGAATTGCGCGAGATGGCCGAGAAGACGGGCGGCCACGTTCACCCGGTCAAATCGTTGAAACAACTCGAACCGGCCTACGCGCAAATCGCCGAGCAGTTGCGCACTCAATATTCGCTTGCTTACTACCCGTCGAACGAAAAACACGATGGCCAATGGCGCGCGCTACGCGTCGAAGTTAAAAAGCCAGGATTGACGGTCTCCGCCAAACCAGGTTATCGCGCGCCTCTTGAGTAAATTCGGTCATTACTCCATAACGGTTACTGAGGCTTTCCCTGCGCTCCATTTCGCATGCCAACCTTCTCCGCTCACTCCAAGTCGCGCGAGTAAGCTCAATTATTTCTGCCTTTCTTGCATTGGCCATGCCGGGCACACAGCTTGCTCGGCTGTAAGCACAATCCCACAACCAATTTCTCCGAAGGAGGACGTCAAGATGTCAGTTATCAATGACGAGCAACGTAAACGTGATGAGAAAGCCCTTGCCACTTTCCTGATTTTCTTCAACTTAAGCTTGCTTGGCTTATTCCTCTTCGTCTGTTTCTTCCGAGCGGCATGAACTGTGTCCGGCGAGTGGTGACATTACCCATTGTGACAATTCGTCGCATAGCTTAGCTGGCGAATTGATCGCGCTAATCATTTTTGCCCCGCCTGTCCGCTGACCACACTTGACAAGCCTGTAGAGCGCCCGCTATTTTCGCCCTTTCCTTATAGCCTCGAGATTATTTCCTATAGGAGTTACAACATTGGCAAAAGGGCGAGCACATAGTTTGAAGAGCGATCCATTGATGGATCAATACGTCAAGACCACCGGCTGGGTACAGGAACGTTCCAAGCCCATAATGACTTATTTGACCGTGGCGGCAGCCGTGATTGCGCTGGCGTTGATTGTCTGGCTGATTTTTTCACGCCGCGCAAATAATGCAGCGGAGGCGCTGGCTGAAGCCTTCCGTGTCAACGACGCGCTGGTGGCCAACCCGATTCCGCCGAACGCGCAGGGTTATGTTTTCACTACCCAGGACGAAAAGCATCGCAAAGCTTACGAGGCCTTTAGCAAGGCAGCTAGCGACTATTCTTCCTACAATGGCGATTTGGGCCGCTACTATGCAGCTACGCATCAACTCTACTTCGAGCCTGAGAAGGCCGAGGTGACGTTGAAAGAACTGTCCCAGAAAGATTCTCCGGTCAGCGCGCAGGCACGCATGGCCTTGGCCGGACGTTATGAAGTGGCGGGCAAGTACGATGAGGCGATTGCCGAATACAACAAGCTCAAAGAAAAACCTGGCGACGTTTCCGTAGCGCTGATCAAGCTGAAGACGGCGCGCGCCTACGAAACGGCGGGCAAGAATAAAGAGGCCTCCGATCTCCTCTTTGAAATCGCCAGTGACAAAGATGTGCGCTCCACTCCGGTTGGCACTGAGGCAGTCACGCGGCTGACGGTGCTAGACCCTGAGCGAGTGGAGAAATTGCCTGCGGCGGATCCTGGCAAGCTGGGCTTCGGCGGTGGGCTGGGCGGCCTGGTCAGATAGGTTCTGTCATTGACGGCCAACAAATTGGGCGAATGATAAGCGGCTCGCGCTTATCATTCGCCTTTGTTTTTTGTGCTGACCCAAGCAGGAAAAGTCGAAATCACTTATTGGTCGGCTACCCGCAATTGATTGACTAGCAGGTGGGCTTGCCGTGTCGGCTCAGGCTGCCGGTACTTGCCGGTCGCGCGCAAGACCAGCGGAATCGCCGAAGGCAAATCAATCAAGTGACCGGGAGAAACATAGATCGGCGCAACCTTCTTTTTCGTCCTGAGCGCCACACCTACTTGTTCGCCACGATCAACCAACGGTACGTGGCTGCCCGCTTCCAGCGGCAATTCCTCGTGTCTTCCCACCAGAATGCTTTTGGCACAACCAATGGTCGGCAATTCGAGCCATAAGCCTACGTGGCACGCGATGCCCAAACGGCGCGGATGTGCGATGCCCTGTCCGTCGAGCATCAGTACGTCTGGCTTGGTCTGCAATCGTTCCCAGGCTTCGAGCAGTGAGGGCGCTTCACGAAAGCTCAACAGCCCCGGCACGTACGGGAACTTGGCCGTGCTGCGCAGACCGGCTGAATCAATAACCTGCAAATCGTCCAGGCCCAAAACAACAATGCCGGTGTAGATTGTCTCGGAAAATTTATTGAACGAAACGTCCGCACCGGCAATAGTTTTGACTTCCTTTGTGAGTGGTTCAAGCCGCACGCGCGTCCGCAACTCCTGCTGCAAGGCGATTGCCTCGCGCGGCGTCAAATCCCAACTGTGCAAAGGCTGAATAGGCATCCTGTCTCACACTCAAGCGGCGACTTCGACCAAGCGCAAATCAAAGTGCAAAGTCTCGCCCGCCAGCGGATGGTTGGCATCGAGCGTCACCAACGTCTCTGTCACGTCAGTAATCACCATCGGAATGCCCTGGCCATCGGGCGTGCGCATCTCCAGCGCCATCCCGACCACCGGCTCGGCATCACCTAGTCGGAACTGCTCGCGGTTGATTGTTTGCACCAAGCCTTCTTCGCGCTCGCCGTATGCTTCGCCCGCGGGGATAACGACGTTTTTGGTCTCGCCGATTTGCATACCCAACAACGCCTGATCGAAACCGGGAATGACTTGGCCTGCGCCAACGGTGAAGGCCAGCGGCTCGCCGCCCTCAGAGGTATCGAAGACTTCTCCATCGTCGAATGTGCCTGTGTAATGAACTTTTACGTTATCGCCAGATTGAACTGCTGCCATTGCGTTCCCTTTCGTCTAAAAACAGCTACCACAACGAGTCACAACTTGATTTCAAAAGGTCCCTCATTGCTCGCTCGTCACCATTTCGGCAAGCATCGCACACGCAATCCGAAAAAGCCATCAGCCCTTGAAGGGGTGTAGTCAAAGTAGGACTCAAACTTGAGAGTAGCGGGGCAATAGTGTGTTGCTACTCCAAACGCGCTTAGTAGCGCAATGACTTAAGCGGCTAATACGCTATCAGCAACACACTATTGCCCCGCTACTCTCAAGTAAGTAGTGGGGCGATAGTGTGTTGCTATCAAAGCCGCGCTTTGTATGGCAATAGATTAAGCAACCAATCAACGGCCCTCAGTAGTGATAAACCTGTCAGGCTGTCGTTTTGCCGCGTAGCGGCAGTTGAATTTAGCCGTGGGTTTTCAACCCACGGTACAGTGCGCAGCAGTTCCGCGTCGCGTCAGCAACGCTTGAATCAGGCGTCGCTGACGCGACGCGGAACTCACGGCTTATCTTTCCCGGCGTTGAAAACGCCGGGCTAAACTCAGGTCGCCGCTACGCGGCTGCAAGAGTATAACCTTACGTTTTTACCCCTATTCGGCCATCAACACACTGTCGCCCCACTACCCTCAAGTAAGCTCGCTTGACGGACTGACATGGGTTGGCTAAGATGACGACGCCTTTGAAAAAGGCAAATCGTTCTTGATTCCGTTGAAATGTGGGGCTATAGCTCAGCTTGGAAGAGCGCTGCAATGGCATTGCAGAGGTCGTCGGTTCGAGCCCGACTAGCTCCACTCCTCTCCGCCATTTTCCCAAGTATATTTCCAACTCACAGGTTTTGACTTCCGGCAAAATTCGGTATCATACCGTTGCGTTCAACGTAATCTTTTTGCTGAGGTCGAGATGACGCGCCGTTGCCCGACGTGCCGACAACCGGTAGAGTGGGAGAATAATGAATTTCGCCCGTTCTGTTCGGAACGCTGCCAGACGATTGATCTGGGGCGTTGGGCGTCGGAAGATTATCGCATACCGCTGGCTGAGACACCGGACGGATTGATCACAGATTTCGACCGCGAGTCACCACCACAAGTTCCAGTTGATGAAGAAGAGATTTCCCACAACTAAGCATCTTTTGATGGCAACACTTTTTGCTGTGTCGTTGTTTTCGCTGGCCTGTGACAATGCCCCGCCGCCGCAACCTGTTTCCAATTCAACCGGTAGTGCGATACCGGCTAGCGCTTTACCCAAGGCGAGCGGCAACCCGAGTGGACGTGCTATCGAAGACGCGCAGGATTTGCTGATTCCGAAGCACGAAGGCGGGACGCTCAAACTGAGCGAGTTTCGTGGTAAGGTCGTAGTGGTGGATTTTTGGGGCACGTGGTGCGCGCCCTGCCGTAAGCAAGCGCCGCAGTTGGCCGAACTCAACAAACGATACCGCGATAAAGGGCTGGCCGTCATCGGTCTGAGCCTGGACGACGCGAAGCAGGATCAAAAGCTCGTCAATGATTTCATCAAGCAGGCGGGCATCAACTACACCATCGCCTATCCGAGCCGCATTGTCACGGATGCCTTTTTGAAGGGCACTGAGGATGACACCGGCTCACCGCCGATTCCGCAACTGTTTATCTTCGGCAAAAATGGCAAAGTGGTTGAACATCTAATCGGCGAAAGGCCAGGGCAGGGCCTCGAGTATCTCGAACAAATCGTCACACAACAATTGTCTGCCAATTGATTCAGGCCGTGCATTAGCGTCGCTGTGGCAATGTGCCGGCCTCAACCTTCTGCAAGGAGTAGTTTGCCAATGTCAAAAAAGTCATTCCCTAAGCGTTTCAATTCCTCACTGGCGCTGCGCCGCTTTGCGCTCAGCCCGATCTTGGCGTTACTGGTTATGATCGCACCACGGCTGGGCGCACAGGATATTCCCGAATTGCCGATGCCGGATGGTTCGGGCGATACGCCGGAGATGATCGTCAAGCTGTTGCCGAACAACGTAGGGCCGGTGGCCAATCAGCCCAAGACCCTCAAGCTTTCCAGCTTGCGCGGCAAGGTTGTTTTGCTCGACATGTTCTGGTCAAAGTGCCCGCATTGCGAAGAACACGCGCCGCACATCGTCGAGTTTTACAATCAATATAAAAACCGTGGGCTGAATATTGTTGGCTTAGCCACTGACCCGGAGACAGAGTTGGCTAGCGTGCGCCAATTCATGGCCAAGGCCAAGATCAGTTATCCGGTCGGATTCTTAACGACAATGGTCAGAGCTTATTATGGCGACAGCCATGATTCAGGCGTGCCGCAAATGGTCTTGTTTGGCTCGGATGGCAAGATGGTGATCCGGCGCATCGGTTGGAATGAAAAAGTTGCAAGTGAGATGAAACAGGCCATCGAAGAACAATTGAGCAGGGTTTCAAATTCTGGCCCGATCATTAAACCCGGCAGCAAGGCCACCGCCAAGCCGGTGGTGAGTAAAATAAAACAAGGCTGAAACAGTGGCGGTGGTCGAGAGTCGGTTTGGCTCAAAAGCCGGAAGACCGATTGTTGGCCACCGGTTGTTAGCAAAAGAGGTCTGCCAATGCATCCCAGGTTTCTGCTTGCTTCGCACACCAAGCGCGTTATCGTCTTCTCTTTGTTTATGGCTGTCGGTCTATTGCCGCTTTTTACGGTGGGATTGCCGATCAGCCAGGCTAAGGTGAAAGTCGGCAGTTTTCCGAAGGAGACCGTTGCCAAGTACCCGCTACGCACGATGGATGGCCGCGAATATAGTTTGGCTGGCTTGCGTGGCCAGGTAGTGGTGCTCGATTTTGTCGCGGTCTGGTGCGCGCATTCGCGCGATCACATTCCAACGGTCAATCGCTTTGATGACGAAGACCGCGAGCGCGGGCTGAAGATCATCGGCCTGATTATCAACGACCGCGAAACTTCGCAGTCGCGCGTGCAACAATTCGTCAAAGATCAAAAAGTCGAATACCCGATCACGCTGATTTCCCAAGACCTCTTCGAGAGGTTTATTGATTCCAAGGACACAGACGTGCCCCAGACGCTGGTCTATGGACGTAATGGTAGGCTCGCCGCCCACTTCGTTGGCCACGACGCGACGATTGATGCGCAACTGACGACAATGATCAAACAAGAACTCGACAAAAAGAATTGATGCCCCCACCCCAAAGCTTTACATCACTACAATGAAAAAAGCCAAGATCGTTGCGACTATCGGGCCTGCTTCGCGCGCGCCTGAAAAGTTGCGCGCCTTGCTCCAGGCCGGGATGGATGTCGCCCGCGTCAATATGTCGCACGGCACACACGAAGAGCACGCAGCCACGATCAAAGCCCTGCGTGAAATCGCCGCTGAGCTTGAGCGCCCACTAGCCGTTCTACTCGATTTGTGTGGGCCAAAGGTACGCACTGGCGCACTCAAAGATCATCAGCCGGTCAAGCTCGAAGCGAATCAGCAATTGACGATTACCACGCGCGATATTATCGGTGATGCGACGATTGTTTCGACCGGTTATGCCAATCTCCCGCAGGACGTGTCCGTAGGTGATCGCATCCTGTTTGCCGATGGATTGATCGAGTTGCGCGTCGAACAAGTAGGCAAGACCGAGATTGTTTGCCGTGTCATCAACGGCGGTGTGCTGGGCGAGCACAAAGGCATCAACGTGCCCGGCGTGAAGTTGTCAGTTCCTTCGCTGACAGAAAAAGACCGCGTTGATTTGAGCTTTGGGTTGCAGCAGGAAGTTGATTACGTTGCGCTCTCTTTTGTGCGTAGCGCGCGCGACTGCATCGGCGCGAAGAGCTTGATCGAATTTCTCGGCGCGAGCGTGCCGCTCATCGCCAAAATCGAAAAGAGCGAGGCGCTAGCTGATCTGGACAACATTATCGAAGCCTGCGACGGCGTAATGGTCGCGCGCGGCGACCTGGGCGTAGAGACCTCGGTCGAGAGCGTGCCGTTCTTTCAAAAGCAGATCATCAGCAAAGCCAACGCGGCGGAAAAGCTGGTTGTCACGGCTACGCAGATGCTTGAATCAATGACGCACCAACCGCGCCCGACCCGCGCCGAGGCTTCCGACGTGGCGAATGCGATTCTGGACGGGACGGATGCGGTGATGCTCTCTGCTGAAACAGCCATCGGCACCTATCCCGTGCAAGCAGTCGAGACAATGGCGCGCATCATCAGCTATACAGAGAGTTCGTGCGCACAGGAGCGTTATCGCGAATGGATTCACGGCCAGCAGAAAGGCACCGAAGGGCGTGCGATTGCCGAGGCCGCCATCTTCGCCGCACAGGAGTTGCGCGCCCGAGTCATCGTCGTTTTTAGCAAAACGGGCATTATGGCGCGCCACCTGGCGGCGTTGCGGCCAGCACAGAAGCTGATAGCCTTCACGCCCGCGCCCCGCACTTATGCAGCTTTGGCTGCTATCTGGGGTTTGGAGCCACACCTGCTCGATTTCAATGGGCGTAGCCATGAATTGCTGGTGCGCGCTGATGAAGTCTTGCTGAACAGCGACTTGGCCAAACGTGGTGAAACGATCATTTTGATGGCGGGCAAACTGCCCGAACAGCCGAGCATTTCCTCAATGATGAAGCTGCATCGCGTGGGCGATATCGAGGCAGCCTGAGTGCTGAAAGGTGAAGGAGAAATCAATTCACCTCTTCAAAAACATATTCAGGACTCCGCATTGATCACATCTTCCGTTCCTGTCTCTGCAGGAGCCTTTTTCTTCCCTTCAATCTGTACTGGAATACCATTGAAAGGCTGCTGTGGCGCGCGCCAGTTATCAACCATCGCCACTTGCTGAACGCAGGCGATAGTGCAGAATTTGGCGCAAGGCTTTTCGGTGTAGAACTCGATCTCCATATGCTCGCGCGTGTACTCTTCGAGGGGGATGCCGGGATAGCCCCGCTGTTGCGAGCAGTAATGAACCAGACCGTCTTCGCAAATGTAGAGGTAGCGCGCACCCGCACGGCAGCGCCAATTGTGCGGGCGGCCATACGCCAAGTCATCCTGAAAGCCGTTCAACCAGCCAAACTTCTTTTTACCGAAGCGACGCAGCTTTTGATAGACCTCTGCTTCTACGCCGCTCAATGGCTTCAATTGTCCATCGCCATCGTGAATGATGCCGAGCGTCGAGCCAAAGCCCAGTTCTACAGCGCGCTCTGCCACAACCAAGGCGTCATTGGGATTCTTGATCCCGCCGCCGATGACGGAATTGATGTTGATGTGGAACTTTGCATATTCGGCTAAGTTCGGCAGGTAGCGCCGATCTAATACCTTCAGACTCTTCTGCGAAATTTTGTCCGGCTCGACGTTGTCAATGCTGATCTGCAAATATTCCAGCCCTGCGTCGTTGAGTTTCTCGATATTCTCGCGGGTCATATAGTAGCCGTTGCTGATTAGCCCGGCGATCATCCCGTGCGAGCGGATGTGGCGGATGATGTCGAAAATCTGCGGATGGAGCATCGGCTCGCCACCGCTGATAGTGATAACCGCCGTGCCGAATGAAGCGAGTCTATCCAGGCGGCGCTTCATTGCCTCAAACGGCACTGGCTCGGAGACCTTGTCGTACTCGTTGCAGTAGCCACACGCCAAATTACAACGGCGCATGGGGATGACGTGCGCCAGCAGTGGGTGCTTGGTGGAGAGTAAAGCCTTGCCGACAAATTTGGCTTCACGGAACGCTCTGGATCGTTTGCTGCTTGCCATCTATTTTTTGTTCGTGTCAGGCGGAAGTTGATGGGGAGGTCGGTGAACCTCTTCCCCAATTTCGGGCAGTATTATGTCAGATAGATAACGGCACAGGCAAAGGCAGACAAGCCATCATGCGCTTGCTTTGCGTCAAACTGACGAGATTAATTTTCGAGGATTGCGTAAGCTGCCAAGCTGGCCAGCAAGAAAGCTTTCTATGAAAAAGCGGTGAGACCGATTGCCCGAACCGGTCTCACCGCTTTTTGTTAATTCGTGCCGTTATATCAACCGCTAGAATTTATCCACAACCTTTGTGCCGCCCGGCAATTTGACCTCAAACTCGCTGTCGTTGAGTGCGATGTTTTGTTGCAGGTTGGTCAACTTGACGACGGTGTAATCGCCATTGCGTTCGTTGAATTTCTGCATTGAGGGGAACCCAGTTTGATTGTTGACCCAGAGTTCAATGCTGGCCAGCGACCCACTCACCTTTGGCGTCAGGCGCAGATGCGAGGCGGACTGGCCGTCAATGTTTTCATCTTTGAGGTACTCAATGTTGTAGTTCTCCACCAATGATTTGACCGACCCATCGAGTCCGACCAACTGTGCATAACCGCCGACACGCCCTTTGGCGGCTTTGGCCAACGTGTTCTTGAAGGCTTGATTGATCTTCGGTTGGTAGAAAAGGAAGCTTTCACCGACCACAGCCACGGTGTTGTTGGCCGGCTTTGTGTAATCAATCCGCAGCTTGCCCTTTGTTTTCCCGTTGGCTGGCTTATAGAGCAGTGAGCCGTAATCTTTATCTTTCGTGCCAATCTGGATATTGGTCTTCTCTTGCACGATTTGCGCCTTCAGGCTCTTCAAATCTTTGTGCATCTTTTCCATCTTGGCCAGGATGCCGGTTAGTAATTGGGGTGTAGGGTTAGCATCAGCACGATAGCCTCTGCCAGTCAGACAAAGCAGAACAGCGGCGCTCAGTGCCAGTGAAGTCAGTCTTTTCATCCTTAAGTAATACTCCAATTTTTGTGAACGAGCCAGCCTCGTTGTATGATTAAAGTGGCCCGGTTCACATTATATTTCAAAAAGTTTTAGTTGATCCGATAACGCACCCGATAGCCAGCCCGCCCTTGCGTATCACCAAACGGCTCAATGGCCGCGACGGTCACAGTGCGGCTTGCCTCGCGCTGCAAATAAAGGACGATGGCCTCGCGCGGAGAGTTCAGTAATTCTGGTTTCTGCCGCTCCTGCAAAAAGGTGCGTAATTCCTTCAATTCAATTTCGTGTTCCCGCATCGCTTCCGCTGAAGACGGCGCATTCGATGCCGCCGCGGTCGTTGCGTTTGCCTCTGCCGCAACTATTTTTGCCGCGCTGGCAGTGCGAGATGATTTGCTGCTCGGCCAGAAGAGCAAAGTCAGCACGATCAACGCGCAGAGCATGTCATATTGCCACGTACCACGTGCATACGACCAAAGGAGCACGTTTTTGATGCCGACCAGTAACGATTTCATACAACTATAAATTGCGCTGAGTGCGCGAAAAATTCCTGCTACCGCTCTCCGACTACGTGGCCATCGCGCATTTCAATCGTTCGCGCGGCCACTGCCGCCGCCTCGGGGTTATGCGTAATCATTACAATCGTCTGTTTCAACTCTCGATTAAGCTTTTGCAGCATGTTGAGCACAATCTCGGAGTTTTCCGAATCGAGATTGCCTGTTGGCTCGTCGGCCAAAATGATTGCTGGATTGGTAATGATCGCCCGCGCAATGGCTACTCGCTGTTGCTCCCCGCCTGAAAGCTCCAGCGGCTTATGAGGCATTTTATTTTCTAGCCGCAATAACTGCAAGACCTCGCGCCGCCTCTTATCATCTTCCGGCCCTTGCCCAGTCCGGCGGTGAATATGTTCAGCCAGTTTCAAATTGCCTTCCGCCGTCAATGTCGGGAAGAGATTGAAACGCTGGAACACAAAACCGATCTTGCGCCGCCGCAAATCGGTGCGCGCCGCATCGCTCATCGCGGCCAAATCCTCGCCGTCAACTACTACCTTACCTGAAGTTGGCTTTAACAGCCCACCCAGAATATGCAGCAAGGTAGATTTACCGCAGCCCGAAGGCCCCATTATTGAAACGAACTCGCCTGGCGCGACCGCCAAATCAACCCCGCGCAGGGCGTGTACATCCACTTTCCCTACGCGATAAGTCATCTGCAAATTTTCCGTCTTTAGAATCGAATCCATTCCTACGGCCAATCTCAAATATCAAATCTCAGTGTCTGTCAGCCAAATCCATCACTCGTAAGATAAAGCTTTCACCGGGTCTTGATTGGCTGCCCGTACCGCCGGATACAAAGCACCGAGCGCCCCTGCGCCAAGTCCAATGAAGGCTGCGGTCAAGATCCACGACCAATCAAATTCCAACTGTAAGGTAGTCGCGCGTTCCAGCCCCCAGCCCGCCAGAAAAGCAATTATCAAACCAGTCGTTACGCCGATTAAGCTGATAAGCAACGCTTCTTTCTCAATTACGCCGACGATGTAGGCTTTGGATGCGCCAAGCGATTTTAGAATGCCGATCTCGCGTGTGCGCTCGGTGATCGTCGTATACATCGCCAGCAGAATTACCAGACAACTAACCACGGTCGAAAGCACTAGGATTGAGCGCACAAATCCATTGAGGCCGGGAATCTCTCGCCCTGCGCCTAAGCCCAAGTCGCGTGTCAGCAGCACGCCATTACCCGGCAACTCAGTATTAATGCGCTGTTGTACTTCGACCTGGTTTTCCGGCTCGTTCACCTTGACCATTAGGAAAGTACACTTATTTTCGGCTCCAAGAAAAGCCTGCATTACAGCTAGCGGTATCTTAATGCGCGAACCGATTTGTGGTGCGTAAATTCCAGCGACCTTCATCTTGCGCCCGAAAACTTCAATTTCACTGCCGATGCTAAGTTTGCTGTGTGCGGCTTTGAATTCATCAATGATTACTTCGTTCTCGCCTTGAAAACCGTGGCCTTCGACAATATGCAAACCACTGATCGCGGAATAACTGGGAAAGTCAATGCAGTCAACGACCTCAATACCCAAACCACTCGTGCCGCGTTGAGGATAAAGACCTACTGGGGAAACTTCTTTGACCCCGGCAATCTGCTTCAACCGATCCGCATAGCGCGTGTCGGTTGAAAGTACTGTAGAGGGCGAGAAGAACGAGCCTTTGCGTCCGAATTGAATCTCGGCCCCGACGCCTTGCTCGCGCCGCACGCGGTCGTTGAGCATCCCACGCACCAATCCCGTGTTGATGAGGATCAGAATTACACCGAGCGCCACACCAGCAACACTAACAATAGCGCGGGTGGGCCGTTGACGTATGTTGGAAACGACTAGGCTGTCCATAATCGAGTGCTAGGGGTTCTCCGGCTTGTCCAGATCAAGCACGGGCAAATTCTCTTTGTTCTCCAACACAAACGCGGTCGCGGGCAGATCCGGATTGACCTCAAAACTTTCATTGCTGAAAGTGAAACGCGCCGCATAGCCATCGTGCGGACGCGAAACCAACACCACACTCGGCCATAGCTCAGACTGTTCGCCATTCAACTTTTGATAAGCTGAATAGGAGACCTCTGTCACCAACTCGCCGCGTTCATTAAAGAGTTGCTGTTTCGCCAGTTGTAATTTGTCGTTCCGGTCAAACCAGAACCGCCGCCGTGTCCGTGCTTGCCCGCTGCTTGACGTTTCCAGTTCAGAGATCACATAAAAACTGCGCCACACCTTTGCGGTTTTCTTGTTGCCCGGCAACACCTGCGTTTCTTCGAGCAACTGTTCTTCCAGGCCGTAAGTGTAACCTGCTTCCCCAACACGCAAGGGACGCATCAACAAGGCATCAGTAAAATGAAACGGACGCGCATTGGCCAGCGCGCTCTGTCTCTCCTTGCCCAGCTTCTCGCGCCAGCGCGTGTAGTCGGCATCGTTCGTCCCCATCAGAAAGCGCGGCTGTTCACGATAGACTGCCACCTTGAAATGATTCGCCTCTGAGACCATCTCGGCCACGCGCGACTTGGCCACGGGCACTTGTATTACTAGACGAATCTTGTCAGGGCGTTGCAAGACTAAGATGGCCTCCGCGTCACGCCAGCGCTCTTCAAGCAACGGCTCAATGAAACGCAACGTCACCCGAGAAGTACGCAAGGACTGCAACCCAGTAAACGGTTTCAGTTGAGCAAGCAGTTGCTGAAAATCGGCCTCGGCAACCGGCGTAAGCAACCGGGGAATTGAAGTGTCGCTGACCTTCACCAAGCGTGCGCAGGAACTTGCCAGCAATGACAAAATCATAATTCCGACAATCAATGTGGTACGCCTTGCATACCGGCCACACCACTTGGAATTGATTCTTTCAGTCACTCTGACAACACTTTCCATACGGGCTATCAACAGGCTCGTGAAGCTAACAGATGGCCTATTGCTTGTCAAACATAGCTCTCAGACGGCTTGGGTCGCTGTTTTGTCACAAAATTCTTAGGCGCTGAACGCTCAGCCGAGCTACCTGCACCATATCGGTTGTTACGTTAAACCGATTGGGATGAAGCAGCGCATACAATAAGCTAAATAACGTCTGAGCAATTTCGTTCAGACTTTGAAAGCCTTTGCCATTCAGCAAATTGCGTTTTCAACAGCCGCCTTCACAGACGTGGCACGCACCTTGTTTTAGTCCAGGCTGCCTGAGTGATTTGACAGAAGCTGATTAAAGAATTTCGGAGAAGTTGGGAAAAAAGATTCAGGCCACAAAGTTCTTTTAAGTTCGGCGCGCAGAGGAGAGCAAGGGGGTATTTCGGCGGCGCAGATCGCCTGTGCAGGGCTGAAATTCTCCGAAGCGCGTCCGTTAATTTCCCGCCAACCACTCGCAGGTTGAATTGGGGATAAACGCCGCGTGGCAAATGTAAAGGGGGCTGGAAGAGATTTTCTTTCAGCGTTTGCTGCGCGGCGTTTTTATTTCTACTGTCATTTTCTGATACCTGCTTGTTTCAAAACCCCGCGCTCCAGCTCTCAATTCAATTTTGCTTGTAGCCGCCGGAACGCTTGCAACGCTTGTTTGTAGTCGTGATTCAGTTCGTAAGCTTCCCTGTATAAATTCATTGCGCGAATCTCAGCACCCAGCTTTTCGTAAACGCGCCCCAAATTGAAACGCGGGAAGAAAGGGCATTCATAGCGCTTCGCATCAAAGGCCTTTTCGAGCCAAGGAATCGCCGCTTGCAGATGGCCCTGCTGAATCAGATACGCGCCAATGTCGTTGTAAGGATTGCCATAGTCTGGATCAACGGCAATAGCGCGCTGGCACTCGGCAATGGCTTCATCCAAGTCGCCTTGAAAGCTGCGCGCCCAGCCGCGAAAGGTGTAGGCCTCGGCAGTCGGGTAGATTTCGATGGAGCGTGTGTAATGCTCAACCGCTTCGTCCAACCGACTTTGCATCTGCGCTTCGTAGCCTCGTTGCCACCAACGTAGGGCCTCTGCGCGCAACTCTTCGATCTCTCCCTTAAAGATGAAATCGGTAGTCATCGTGATCCTTATCCTTTCTTTGATTGTCTTGCGTTGTGTGCGCTAACCAATGACAATCGCGCCAGCAAGGCAAGCATTATTTTCAGAAATCAGCTATAGATGGTCAAACGAGATGAACCAGACAATTTCTGCGGCAGGCTTAATAGATAGCTTTCGCGCCGAGCAACTGAATGTTTACATCTATGACACACGCTCACAAATGGGCGCGGCAGCAGCGGCAATGGTCGCAGATGAAGTGCGTCGTTTAATCCGAGAACGCAAACGAGCGATTGGTCTGTTTGCTGCTGCGCCATCGCAAAATGAGTTTCTAGCTGCGTTCGTCGCTACGCCCAATATTGACTGGACAAGCGTCATTGCGTTTCACCTTGATGAATACCTGGGAATGGCGGAAGACGCGCTGCAATCGTTCCGGCGTTATCTAATCGAACGATTAGTGACGCGCGTGCCGCTAGCCGAGTTTCACGGTTTGCGTGGCGAAGCCGCCAACCCGGCGGCGGTCGCCAAGAACTACGCCAACCTGCTCGAATTCAAACCGCCGGACTTTGCCGCATTGGGCATTGGCGAAAATGGGCATCTAGCCTTTATTGATCCGCCTGTCTGCGATTTCAACGACCCTGAAGCAGTGAAGATTGTCGAATTGGACGAAGCCTGCCGTCAGCAACAAGTAAATGACGGTTGCTTTGCCACGTTGGCAGAAGTGCCGCGCCACGCACTGACATTAACGATCCCGACGATAATGAAGCGGGAGAAGCTGTTTGTCTGTGTGCTGGGCACGCGCAAGCAGGAGGCCGTGAGCCGGACGTTGAAGGGGCCGATTACGACGGCTTGCCCGGCTTCAATTTTACGCCTGCACAAGGATGCGCATCTTTTCTTGGATCATGAAGCGGCAGCGTCAGTATTTACTTGAAATTCGGATTTGGTGTCATCACGACAAATAACGTCAACCGCTCCGCGCTCGTGTTCTTCACGCCGTGCACAGAACCGGCTGGTGCAAAAACGGCTTGTCGCTCACCTAATACTTCGAACTCCTCACCAACTTGGAACGTGCCGCTGCCTGACAGCACGTAATAAATCTTGTCCTCGTCCTGATGCGCGTGCGCCTTTTGTTCCTGGCCAGGCTCTAGGCAATAGACATCGCAGAAGAAGTTTTTCGTCTCAAACAGATTGATCTTCTGCATCTTCTCCGGCGCAAAGCGCACCTGATCAAAAACGTCTTTGTGTTCCATCGGCTTTACTGAATCATTTCGCTCTCAGTTATGTCGGGCGTCTCCGGCACTTGCGAAGCGTGATGAAGAATCATCCGCCACGCGCCGTCCACACGCTTAAAGAGATTTGTCGCCGTCGTCGTCGCCGAGGTCGGCGCTGATGAACTGTCGAGAAAGAGCGCCAAAATTTCAGCGCAACTGACCCAGCCGAAATCGCCTTCGAGCACGATCTTGACTTCAGTAGCGGTAACGCGCAGCCCGGACTTATTGGAAAAAATCCGTGCCCAAGTCTCCCGCACGCTCTCCCAACCGAACAACAACTCCCAACCCGGATGCACGCATTTGACCCAATCCGTGTGCAGCCAAAGTGCATCCATCGCAGCCAAGTCACCTTCTTCTAACGCCCGGTAAAATTGCTCGTTGGCGGCAGCGACATCCAGTTCGTCTTGTATTGTGTTCATTCGCTTAACTCCGTTACGGCAAGATCGCCAGAATTCGCACCGGCCCGCCCGTGCCGCCTTTGATCTTCATCGGCAGCGCAATAATTGTTGCGCCAGCCGGCGGCACACGTTCGAGGTGCGCGACGTTCTCCAAGCCGTAGATATTCGCGCCGTTCAAAATCTGATGCGCAATGAACTCTTTTGAAGGGCCATGATCAATGCTCGGCGTGTCAATCCCGACGGCATCAATCTGCCGTTGATGAGCCAGGAAGTCTGCCGCTTCGCGCGAATAACCGGGGAAGTGCAGGTTGGCCGTGTCCCCCGCCTTGTCCGTACCCAAGTAGCGTTTCTTGTCCGGCCAATAGCGGCCCCAGCCCGTGTGCGCCAGCACAATCGCGCCAGCAGGAATCTGACCGTTGCTCTTCTCCCACGCAGTCAGGTCGTTCGTCGTGACGCGATAATCGGCATCCTTTTCGCACGCTTGGCGGACATCAATCACTACAGCGGGGCCGATCAAACGCGGCAACGAAATCTCATCAATTGAGACTTTGCCCTCGCCAAAATGTATCGGCGCGTCCAGGTGCGTGCCACCGTGTTCGCTAGCGGCATAGCGCGCCGCCGTGTACCAATACCCGCCCGCTGATTTGCCCCACAACTCTTTCTCCCACTTGAAGGGCTGCGCAGTCGGCCAGTAGATCGTGTTTTCGTCGAAGCTGTAGGTCAGATCAATCACTTTCGCTTCGTTGATGGTGGATGGTTGTACAGTTGTTTGCACGGGTTGATCCGTGGCGCCTTTATCAGGCGCTTGTGATTTTCGGTTGACTGCGAAGAGCACGAAGCCGGCGACCAACAGGGCGGCAATAATTGCGAGCAGCGGTTTATGCATAACCTTTTTCTCGTTAGTGTGTGGCGACCCCACAATATATCTCTGCTAACAAACGCGGCGTTTCGGGTAATAGGAAGCGGTCGAGTTCGGCGATCTCAAAGCCTGCCTGTGCGATCAACTGGTCAATCTGCCGGTTCAAATTGCAACCAGCGCCAATGAGTTTCTGCAGCGGGTTGAAGCGATCTTGTTTGCGCGCCACCGTCGGGTCGGCGCTGCGCCCGTGCTCGAAGAAGATGAACTGGCCGTCTGCTTTGAGCACGCGACGGATTTCCGCCAGCGCGGGCGCAGGGTCAGTAATCGAACAAAGCGTTAGCGTAGAAACCACCGAATCGAAAGTAGCGTCGTCAAACGGCAAGCGTCCTTGTGCATCAAGTTGCAGCTTGGTCACTGGAATTGAGCAAGCCGCAATGCGTCGCTCAACCCGCTTGCGCAACATGTTTTCCGAATCAATCGCAGTCAATTGTGTCACGCTGGCTGAGTAATACGGCAGATTCAAGCCTGTGCCAAAGCCAATCTCCAATGTGTTCCCGTGCGCAGGCGCGAGCGCGCGCCGCCGGTATTTACCAAATTCCGGCGTGCCTAACGTCCAATCGAGCAGCCAGGGGAAGAAATATTTCGCGTAGATGCCCATCGCGGCAACTATAGTACGAACGTGCCGCGCGCGCCAATTCTGAGCCTGGGTGCGCACGCTTCCAGCGTGCCAGGCATGGAGGCGCGCGCGCGTCAGGATACGCCGCCGCCTGACTTTTTCCATTTCGGTTTGAATATTAGTCAGAGAAGTCAATTGATTTCTCTCTTTCATTCCGTCAGGCCCGGAGGCTGGCACGCTGGAAGCGTGCGCACCCAGGCGTTACCAGTTGTATCAAACGCAGCGAGAATTGTAGGATTGACGCCGCGTCAAATCTGCACTCCGTAGCATTTGGAAAAAGGAAAAGCACCAGTTATGCAACAAGAGGAACTCATCAACATCATCACGGCTGAATTCGGCGCCAACGCCAGCTACGTCGAAGATTTACTGCGTCAGTATCAACACAATCCCCGCTCGGTTGGCGAAGAATGGGACGAATATTTTAGCGAGCTGTTAAATGGCGGCAATGGCCATGCCGGGGCGACGACTGCACAAGCTGCCACACCGACACAAGCTGTCGCAGCCGCGCCGCAACCGGCTGTTGAAGCCAAGTCGAGCGGCGCTGCAACCGCTACGTCTCCTGCTCCCGCGCCAGCCCCTGCTGCTGAGAGCGCAGAACGTCTGCAAATTCGCGGCCCGGCCTTGAAGATCGTCGAAAATATGGAAGCGAGTTTGAGCGTGCCGATAGCCACCTCAGTGCGCCAGATTCAGATCAAACTACTTGATGAAAACCGCCGCTGGGTCAATCGCCATCTCGAAGCACAAGGCAAAGGCAAGACTTCTTACACGCACTTCATCGCCTGGGCATTACTCAAGGCTTTGCAAAAATATCCGCAGATGAACGATGGCTTCGAGGAAGTTGATGGCACGGCCTACCGCATCAAACACAAGCAGGTGAATTTAGGGTTGGCAGTTGACGTGCAGAAGAAAGACGGCTCGCGTTCGTTGTTGGTGCCAAACATCAAGAGCGCTGACAAAATGAATTTCGTCGAGTTCTTCAACGCCTATCAGGATGTCGTGCTGCGCGCGCGCGACAGCAAGCTGCAAGTCAGCGATTTTCAAGGCACGACCATCTCGCTTACCAATCCCGGCACCATTGGCACGTCGGCCTCTGCTCCACGTTTGATGGCCGGACAAGGCGCGATCATTGCGACGGGTGCGATTGAATATCCGCCGGAATATTCTGCGATGACTGACGTAGCCCTCTCGCAACTCGGCATCAGCAAGATCGTCACGCTCACCAGCACGTACGATCACCGCATCATCCAGGGCGCAGAATCCGGTTCCTACCTCGCCTACATTCACGAACTGTTGATGGGGCAGCATGGTTTTTACGACGAAATCTTTGCCGACCTCGGCATTGGCTACAAACCCCTGCGCTGGTCGAAGGATTACAACCCGCTACTGTTTGGCGTTGACCGCGAGCGCGAGATGGTCAAGAAACAGGCGCGCATATTCGAGTTCATCAACGCCTACCGCGTGCGCGGCCACCTGATCGCTGACATTGACCCGCTCAACCTGATCCCGCTGCACGAGCATCCCGAACTCGAAGCCGAAACCTACGGCCTCTCGATCTGGGATTTAGATCGTACTTTCTTCACCGGCGGGCTGGGCGGCAAAGAAGAAGCGACCTTCCGCGAAATCTGGGGGATGTTGATTCGCTACTATTGCAGCACGGTCGGTGTTGAGAGCCGTCACATTCAAAGCCCTGAACAGAAGCGCTGGTTGCGCGAACATGTTGAGCGCGATCCGGAACCGCTTGCGCCCGCCGTCAAGAAACAATTGCTCGGCCGGCTGATTGCCGCTGAACAGTTCGAGAAGTTTTTGCATACGAAATATCTGGGCCAGAAACGCTTTTCAGTCGAAGGTTGCGAGACGGTCATTCCGATGCTCGATCAGACCATCGTGGGCTCGGTGGAACGCGGTATTGAAGAAGTCATCTTCGGCATGTCGCATCGCGGGCGGCTGACCGTGCTGGCCAACATCATCGGCAATTTCAGCGAACGCCTCTTCACCATCTTTGAAGGCTCGGTCCATCCCAACTTCCCGGCGGACAGCGGCGATGTGAAATACCATCAGGGCGCAGTGGCCGAACGCGAAGTTGGTGACAAGACAGTCAAGCTCACGCTCGCCTCCAATCCCAGCCATCTCGAAGCGGTTGATCCCGTCGTCGAAGGCATGGTGCGTGCGCGGCAAGACGCCATTATGGTGGAGGGCAACAAAGACGAAGCACGTGGTCGCATCCTGCCCGTCTTGCTGCACGGCGACGCCGCGTTCATCGGGCAGGGTGTGGTGATGGAGACGTTGAATCTGGCTGACCTGAAAGGCTATCGCACGGGCGGCACAATTCACATCGTCGTCAACAATCAGATCGGCTTTACAACTTCGCCCGAGTCGGGCCGCTCTTCGATCTATTCGACCGATGTGGCGAAGATGACGCAACTGCCGATCTTCCACGTCAACTGCGATGACGTGGAAGCCGCGCATCGCACGATTCAGATCGCGCTCGATTTCCGCCAGAAATTCCGCAAAGACATTGTGATTGACCTAATTGGTTTCCGCCGTCACGGCCACAATGAAGGCGACGAGCCGAGCTACACGCAGCCGCTGATGTACCAGCGTGTTAAAGAGCATCCTGGCGTGCGCGAACTTTACACGCGCAAGTTGATCCGCGAAGGTGTCATGACGCAAGACGAAGTCAACCAGATGATCGAAGAACGCTGGCGGCGCTACGAAAACGCGCTGCTTGGCGCGAAAGAGATCGTCGCGCGGCTCAAGCCTGTCACGCAATTGCCTGAGCTTGAGCCAGAATTGGATGGCTCGACAGTTTTGGAGACGGGCGTCGCGCCGCACGTGTTGGCCGAAATTTCGCAAACGCTGAGCGTCATCCCGCAAGGCTTCAGCCTCAATCCCAAGATGGTCGGCCAAATGTCGCGTCGCGCCAAGATGGGCAGCGGTGAAATGCCGCTTGATTGGGGCTTTGCGGAAAGCTTGGCTTTTGGCTCGTTGGTGATGAAAGGCACTTCGGTGCGACTCTCCGGCGAAGATGTCGGGCGCGGCACGTTCAGCCAGCGTCACGCGATCTTGTACGACACGCGCACCGGCAAGCCGTGGACGCCGCTCGAAGCGTTGGCCAAAAACAGGACGCGGTTTGAGGTCTTTGACAGCTCGCTTTCTGAGTTTGGCGTGCTCGGTTACGAGTACGGCTATTCGGTTATTGCGCCCGATAACCTGGTGATGTGGGAAGCGCAGTTCGGCGATTTTGCCAACGGTGCGCAGGTCATCATTGACCAGTTCATCGCGCCCGGCGAAGACAAATGGAAACAGACCTGCCGCCTGGTCATGCTCCTGCCACACGGGTATGAAGGCCAGGGGCCTGAACATTCCAGCGCGCGGCTCGAACGCTTCTTGCAGCTTTGCGCCGAGAACAACATGCAGGTCTGTTACCCGACGACGCCTGCGCAATACTTCCATCTGCTGCGTCGGCAGGTGAAGCAAGATGACGTTCAAACCCCTGGTCATAATGACGCCAAAGAGTCTGCTGCGTCTGCCGCAAGCTGTCTCTACGCTTGATCAACTCTCGACGGGCGGCTTCCTGCCGGTCATCGGCGACAGCGTCAATCCGGCGGACGTTCAGCGCGTCATCGCTTGCAGCGGCAAAGTCTACTATGACGTGCTGGCCGAACTCGAAAAGAACAACACGGGCCGCATCGCCGTGCTGCGCTTGGAACAGTTCTATCCATTCCCGCAAAGTCTGCTGCAACGCTGGCTGGCCTCGTACACCAGCGCGCAGGAGATCGTTTGGGTGCAGGAAGAGCCGCAGAACATGGGCGGCTGGAACTTTGTGCGCCCGCGTTTGGAAGAGTTGTTGGGCGAAGACCAAGTGCTGCGCTACGCGGGGCGAAGGTCAAGTGCCAGTCCGGCAACCGGATCGTATACGTTGCATCAGTTGGAGCAGCGGCAATTTTTGCAGGAGGCGCTAAGCCTTTAACGGCAAGCTCAGGTGGGGTGACGACAACAGGCTAAAACAAGTTCGGCTGCTCCGGCTCGAACTCGGCCGTTGTAGAAGCGACAACCTCACCTGAATGGAGAATGTGTCGCACCTCGATGCCGCGCCTGACGAGCGTGCGCGTAATCAGCCAATAGCGATGACAGTGTTTGTAATCGGCCTCGCTGCACATATAAGCGACGCGATATTCTTCGGCCAAGGCAAGCAACTTTTCGATGCCTACCAGATAGAAAGGCGCGTTGGCCAAGCGTTCGTAATCAACCTTGCCATTGGAAAAATAATAAGTGCTTTCGGCAGGTCGTCCGCCCAGTTGAGCGCCGAGAAAGACGTAAGCGATGCCGGCTTCGGCCAGCGCCAGTTTCAACGGCTCGCGACTGAAATGCGGCGAATAGCGACTGTATGGTTGGCTGCGCGTGTCCACTAGCAGATCAATCGCGTGCCGCCGAAGCAAATCAAGGAAAGCGCTGATCTCTGCGTTGCTATGGCCGACAGTGTAGAGCGTCATGGCGGCGCGGATTATAGCAAAAGCTCTAACCTCCAACGAAGTGGCAGAGGCGAAATTCCGCGAGGTTTAGCTGTAGCGGAGAGCGGTGACATGCGTGTAATATTCGTTTGGAACTGACGGGTGGCCGCGGACGTTCAACGCATTTCAAATCTTATGATTGTTACTTGATTCCGCCACTTTGTATCCGGTAATGAGCCGGAGCAAAGTGGCGAAACCTTTCTGGAGGAAGTTTTAATGAGACAGAAACTAATTAAGCCCTTGTTGGCCCTTGTTGTATTGCTTGCCTTGTTGGTGGTCAGCGCGACGGCACAGGAGAAAAAACGTATCGCCGTTTTGGATTTTGACTACGCAACGGTGACGAGCAACGTCTACGCTTACTTTGGGAGTAATCAGGATGTGGGCAAGGGGATTGCTGATTTATTGGTGACGAAGTTGGTGCAAGGCGGCGCTTACACGGTGGTCGAGCGCAAGCAGATTGAGAAAATCCTGGCCGAACAGAACTTTGGCAAGAGCGGGCGTGTGGATGATGCCACGGCGGCCAAGATTGGCAAGATTCTGGGCGTGGATGCATTGATCGTTGGCAGCATCAATACCTTCGGGCGCGATGACAAGTCGAGCACCCGCGCAGGGGGTGGGGCCGTGCGCGTGCCCGGTTCTGTGCCGGGCTTTGGCGGGCTGAAAGTCGGGCGCGAGAAAGCCAAGGCGGTGGTCGGCGTCAACTTCCGCATGATTGATACGACGACAGCGGAGATTTTCTACGCGGGCGATGCGCGCGGCGAATCGAAGCGTGAAAGCACGTCCGTGTCGGGCGGCGGCGGTATTGTTGGTGATGTGGTTGGCGCTGGCAGCAGTGATATGTCGTCAAGCAACTTTGCCTCGACGATCATCGGCGAAGCAGTCTATGACGCGGTTGGCAAACTGTCTGCGCAGCTTGAAGGCAAAGCATCAAGCTTGCCTACGCGCACGGTCGCGGTCGAAGGCATGATCGCCGAAGTCGCCGGGTCAATGGTGATCTTGAACGTCGGCAAGAATGCGGGCGTCAAAGTTGGCGACAAGCTGATCGTCGAGCGCCCGATCAAAGAGGTCAAAGACCCTGAAACCGGCAAGGTCATTCGCACGCTCTCGGACAAGGTCGGCGAAGTTGTCATTACGGAAGTGGATGACTTGAGCGCCGTCGGCAAATATACCGGCGGCCAGCCAGCTAAGATCAAAGACAAAGTACGCAGCGACAAAAAGTAGAAAACCCGGAGCGCCGCAGCATCCGGCTTACAGGATTCGTTTGTAGACACGGTGCTGCTGCGCTCTTTCTGCTTCTGAGGTAGAGATGTTTTTAGTTTTGCAGAAATCTAGGAGCAGTGCTTTGGCATTGCTGTTTTCGTTAATGTCAGTCTTGGCCGTCAATGCGCAGACTCGTACACAGCCACTCCCACTGCCCGGCGATGAGATCAAAGGCACGATCAAACCGAGCTTGCGCAGCGAAACCTATTACGCTGCTGAAGCCGGGCCGGGCAGCGTCGAGTTCTCGTTGTCGGTGACGACTTATCAGGACTACTCGTTGCTCGAAGTCGAGGTGCTGGATGCAAACTACGGCACGCTGCTCAAATTCGACGTTTCATCGGGCGGCGACAAACGTGACGCAAAGCTGCGGTTGGATTACAAACAGACGATCTTTATCAAACTCAATGCGCCGTCGGCCAATAAAAGCGGCGCCTTCAGCCTGAAGATCAAAGGCCCTATCTCACCGCTTAGATTTACCGCGCCAAGTGCCGCGCAGCCTGCCGCAACAGCGCAGAACAACCCCGCCGCTGCACCGGTTGAGAATTGGTCAGAATTGCTGAAACAACAGCAGGCCAACGAGCAGCGTAAGCCTTCGGGCAGCGCGGCCGACCGGGAAGCCCCAGCCGGGAACGCTGCGCCACGTGAACCGAGTAAAGCCGTCGAGACGGCCACTGCCGCGACTTCGGCGGCGATCAAAGAGATCGGCGCTGACAAGCGCATCGCGCTGGTGATCGGCAACAGCGATTACGAACACCAGCCGCTCAAAAACCCTGTCAACGATGCGCGCGCTATGGCCGATGCATTGGCGCAATGCGGCTTCCAAGTCACAATGCTAGAAAACGCCAGCAAGCGGCGAATGGAAGAGGCCATTCGCACTTTCGGCGCAAAGCTGACGCCGACGAGCGCTGGGTTGTTCTATTTCGCCGGGCACGGCTTGCAGGTTAATGGCACGAATTATCTGGTGCCGCTCGCTGCGAAGATCGAGAAGGAATCCGACATCGAATACGAGACGGTAGACGCCGGGCGCGTGCTCGCCGAATTTGCCAATGCGCAAACGGCGCTGAGTGTGATTATCCTCGACGCTTGCCGTGACAATCCATTTACCGCCGCGACGCGCTCGCTCACGCGTGGGTTGGCCGTAGTCAGGTTGCCCAAGGATGCCAGCGGGACGCTGGTTGCGTATGCAACTTCGCCGGGCAATGTCGCGCGCGATGGCACAGGCAAGAACGGCCTGTACACCGAAGAGTTGCTGCGCAACATGCTGACGCCGGGTTTGAAGCTCGAAGATGTCTTCAAGCTGACGCGCATCAACGTCAAGCAGCGCAGCAACAACGCGCAAGTGCCGTGGGAGAACTCTTCGATTGATGGCGATTTCTATTTTATGCGGAAGGCCAAGAAATGAGGCTTGGGCAGTAACCTTAAACGTGTGTAAGGGCCAAGCCGAGCTTGGCCCTTCGCGTTTCAGACCGAAGCCGACAGATCCGTTTCGCAAAGATAGCCTACCAACAAGCCCTCGCTGTCAATCACCGCCAATTGGCCGATCTGATTGCTTTTGAGTTTGCGGGTGGCGTGCTCAATAGAGGCGCGCACCGTCACGAAGTGCGACTCGTCAATCGGCTCCATCACATCGCGCACGACCACTTGTTCCCATTCTTCTTTCGGCACCTCGCGTAAGCGTTGGAGCAAGAGCATACCGTGCAAGCGGCCATCGCGCGCGACGGGGAAGCTGGTCTGCCGGTGTTTGGCGAGGATGCGATCTATGAATTCGCTGACTCGGAGATCGGGCAGCACGCTTACTGGCGGCGTGCGCATCACTGAGCCGACTGTGCCCGCAATATCCCAGCGGGCGGTTTGCTGTTGCTGTTCCGCTTGCTGAAAAACACGGATGCGATAGTCCTGTTCCGCCGCCTTCATCAGAAACGTACCGACGAGCAGCAGCCACGCAGCAGCCAGAAAATCCTGCGAAAGCCTGCCGCGAAAAACGTCATAGGCGACCAGGAAGATGCCGTAAGAGATCAGCATATAAGCGATGGCCACGCCGAAACGTTTGGCCGTGCGCGTGGCCGAAACAATGTCCCCGCGCCGATGCCAGAGCCAGGCGCGCAAGACGCGCCCGCCATCGAGTGGCAGACCGGGCAGCAGGTTGAACATGGCCAGCGTCAGGTTGGCGGCTAGCAAATATTTGAATGAGCTGGCGGCGACTTCTGAGGCGGGATCATTGCGTGCGCCGAACAATTGCACGATGAAAAGGCATAGCCAGAAGAAAACTCCTAGTAGAAATGAACTAGCAGGCCCGGCAATCGCCACACGTAACTCGGCCAGCGCCGTGCGCGGTTCGCCGACCAGCCGCGCCCAGCCGCCGAAGATGTGCAGTTGAATGTCATAAATCTCGATGCCTTCGAGACGCGCTACCAGCGCGTGCGACAATTCGTGGAGCAGAATCGAGAGGAAGAAGAGTGCCGTCACAACAACGCCCACAACGTAATACGCCCATTGCGGCAACCAATCGCCCATTCCGCGCGCCAGCCAAAATTGCGAGACCAGCCAGACGTGTAGCACGGCCATCGGCAGCCAACTGACGTCAATGATGAGCGGGATGCCGAAAGGCTTGGCGATTTGGAATTGGCGCAGTTGCATAGCAGGGCGAATTATATCAGCCGACGTAGTCTTTGATGACTCGCATCAATTCAGGCAGTTGATCGTCGAAGAAATGACCCGCGCCCGCAATCGTCACCAGTTTGTGCGGACTATCAGGTGGCAATTGCGCGAGCAACTCTCGCAACAGCGCGAGCGGCGCCACCTCGTCCAATTCGCCGTGCACAAAGAGCATTGGTTTGGCGCAGGAACTGAGCAACGCGATGTCGTGCAAACGCGCGGGCGCGCCGATGGCGATCAGCCGCTGCACTCTTTTGTCGGCGCAACCCAGCCGCATACCTACCGCCGAGCCGAAAGAGAAACCGGCAATGAGGACTTCACGCGCGTGCGGCTGCTGTTCGAGCAGATAATCCAGCGCCGTCCGCGCGTCTTCGGTCTCGCCGCGTCCTTCGTCGTAAACGCCGGTGCTGTGGCCAACGCCGCGAAAATTGAAACGCAAGGTTTCAAAACCCACTTCCTGCAAAGCCCGCGCCGCACGCACGACAACTTTGTTGTGCATCGTGCCGCCGAATTGCGGATGCGGGTGCAGAGTGAGCGCCACGCGCGCGGCTTGTGGATTGGTCGGGCGATAGAGCGCCTCCAACTCGCCGTGCGGCGCCGGGATCAGCAGGTTGCCTTTGGGATAAGGATACGCAGCCATAACAACTCGAACTTTTAAGGGCGCAGCAAAATCTTGAGTTTACCTGGACGTTGTGCCTCGCGTATTGCTGCAAGGCCATCGGCCAAAGCGAATTCACTTGTGATCAGCGGCTCTACCTTGACTTGCCCGGTCGCCAACAACTCCAGCGCCTTGGCGAATCGCCCGCAGCGTGAGCCGAGCACCGTAACTTCGTTGACGACGATACGCGCCGTGTCGAGCGGCACAGCGCCTTGCACAGTTGATTTCAAGATGATCGTTCCGCGCGGACGCACCAACTCAAGCGCGGCTTGCAATCCATTGGCTGACCCGCTCGCCTCGACGACGAAATCGAATCGCATGGCCGCGACCTCCGATTTCAACCTCGTATTGATGCCAGCTTGCGCAGCAAGTTCCAGTTTGTCGAGGTGTTTGCCAATTAAAATCAGCTCGCAGCCGGTCGTAGCTAAAACACGCGCTATCAATTGACCCAACTTGCCGTCGCCGATGACGGCAACCCGGTGTTGTGGTTGGATTGTGACCTGATCGAGAATTTCACACGCGGCGGCTAGCGGTTCGATAAAGACAGCTGCACGGTCACTGATTCCAACGGGCACGGGCAGCAAGTTTTGCGGCGGTAAGCTTAAGAACTCCGCAAACGCTCCGTCACGCCCGCGAATGCCGAGCACGGTACGCTTTGGACAATGGCGCGGGTCGCACGCCAAGCAATCTGCACAGACACCACAGCCTACGTTGATTTCAGCGACAACACGTTGGCCGACTTGTGTGCATTCAGGGGAAGCTTCGACAACTCCGACAAACTCGTGACCGAGTACGCCCTGGAAACCGGCGTACCCTCGCAAAATCTCAAGATCGGTGTTGCAAATGCCAGCCAGCGCCACGCGCACCAGCGCCTCGCCGCTGCGTTGTGGCGGCTCCAGTTCAGCCAGCTTCAATTCGCCATTTTCAAAGCGTAATGCCTTCATTGTTCTATCTAACCGAGCATTGTTGATAAAGGAATCGGCAATACTTTGCAAGTGGCCTCTCCAAGAGGGGCGTAATCAAAAGTGAGACGCAAGACTGGACAAGGTGTGGTGGAGAAGATGCTTTGAAAAACTATGCGAAAGAGCAAAGCAACAGAGTTTGGAAGAGCGCCTGAGAGCGCATCAACCGATTGTTGGAAGTGACGGAGACGCTGCTCGCCCGGCGCGTCAAGCGTGCGAATGATGAATGGCCAGCATATTGACAAAGACACAGTCAAGCCAGAGCGCAAGTTTGAGCTTCACTTTTGATTACACCCTGCTTGAGTAGTGATTTGTCCCCTAGTTTTATGGGGCGACAACCTGCAACAAAAAAATAAGGAGAGGGTTTGATTCCTCTCCTTGTGAAGGCTAGCTTTGCTGGGATGAAAACTTGGAAGACAAAAGTGTGAGATAAAATGTTCACACGAGGCGATAAATCAGCAAGCCCAATGCCACAGTTCGCTGATCGGCTCAGTCAATCTTAGCTCGTTGAAAAACCGCCACTTAGCTTGAGGAGCTAAAGATCGCCAGTTACTTGGACTGAATGATTCATCCAGAATTTCGGATGCTGACTACGATTTTTCGGAAGTTAGACAGCCTGAGCGATAGCAAAGGCTGAGTCGGCGCGCCGGTTTGCTCCATCACCTTTCCATCCGCTACCATTGTGAGCCTTATGAATAGCGAGCAATCCAGACCTCAAGCAGACCAACAAAACAGCCTGGGCAGCTTGGCAATCCGCGTTTCCATGTTGCCGCGCGATACCAATCCAGGGGGCACGATTTTCGGTGGCGTTATTCTGAGTCACCTCGACCAGGCTGGCGGTATCGAAGCGCGCAAATACGCTGACCAACTTTTTGTCACGGTGGCCATGCAGGGAATTGAGTTCATCGCGCCCGTTTTCGTCGGCGACGTGGTCAGCTTTTACACCCGCACGATCAAAGTCGGCACGACTTCCGTTACCGTCAGCATTATTGTCGAAGCTATGCGCTACCACGACACTGACCAGGTCGTCCGCGTGATGGAGGCCGAAGCTGTCTACGTGGCGGTAGATGATAAGACCCGGAGACCCATTCCAATCAAGCAATAGACTTTAGGTCTGAGGCCAGGCCGATGCGCATTTGTTACTCCGACCGTTACAGTGTGCCCTTAGCGCCGACGCATCCGTTCCCGATGCCAAAATATCGCCTGGTCAGGGATCGGTTGCTGGCTGAAGGTTCGATCACTCATTGGCATTTGATGGAACCACCGCTGGCTGCCGATGAGGACATTCTGCTGGTGCACACGCCACAGTATTGGCTGCGTTGTGAGCGCGGTGAATTGACGGCGGCAGAAGTGCGCCGCATCGGCTTTCCCTGGTCGGAAGGCTTGGTGCGCCGCGCGCGCGCCGCTGTGCAGGGCACGCTTAGCGCCGCGCGCAACGCGCTACGCGAGGGTTTGGCTTCCAACTTGGCAGGTGGCACGCATCACGCCTATCCCGATCACGGCGAAGGCTACTGCCTGCTCAACGACATCGCCATCGCCACGCGCGTGTTGCAGCGCGATGGCTTGGCACGGCGCATTGCCGTTATTGATTGTGACGTGCATCAGGGCAACGGCACGGCGGCCATCTTTCGGAACGATCCGGAGGTCTTCACCTTCTCGATTCACGGCGAAAAGAATTTCCCGCTGCGCAAGGAGACGAGCAAGCTGGACGTGGCTTTGCCCAACGGCATTGGCGATGAGGAATACTTGAAGATTTTGAGCGAACACGTACCGGCGATGGTGCATGAGTTTCGACCGGCATTGGTGTTTTACCAGGCGGGTGTTGATCCGTTTGAGCACGACCGGCTGGGCAAATTGAAGCTGACGCTGGCGGGGTTGAGACAGCGCGATCAATTCGTCATCGCCACCTGTCGAGCGAGTGGCGTACCCGTAGTAACAGTGATGGGCGGCGGCTACGCAAAAAACATCCACGACACGGTCGAAGCGCACGCGAATACGGTGCGGGTGGCGTTGAGGCACTTTGACTCCGTGGCGACCTAAGCTGCGAACTGCGGAAAACAGCCTGGCAGCGTTTTTTGCTTGCAGCGTTTATACGCAACTCGCTATAGTGCGCTGCGTTCCGTGTCCGCGACTAATCCAGCAGTAAAGCGAACTTCTCACGCGCCTCTTCCCCACGCGTGTTTAGGCTGACTTCTCTACAGAGTTTCGATGAACCTCCTCGCGGTAAAACGTTTCTTCGGGTGTGCAGCGGCAGCTTGTGGCATGGTCTTGCTGGTGTGGCTGGCATCTGTTGCCACGGCCAGCGCATTGGTGGCCGGTCGCGGAGAGGCCGCTCACTTGGTCACAGTCAATGCGGCGAGTTATGCGCCACGACTGGCGCCGGGTGCCATCGCGGTAGCGTTCGGGACGAAGTTGGCGGAAAACACACATGTGGCAGAGAGTTTGCCTTTGTCAGTGAACTTGCACGGCCTCGGGGTGCGCATAATGGACAGCCAGAATTACATTTTTTCGGCTCCCCTCTTTTTCATTTCACCGGGCCAAGTCAATTTTCTGATCCCCGACCAAGCAGCGTTGGGCGAGGCGCGCATTTTTGTCATAAGTGAAGACGAACTCGTCGCCCAGGGTAACCTGCTAATTACCAATTCTGCGCCAGCGCTCTTCACGTTCCTGGCCAATGGCAAAGGCGCGCCGACTGCGTTGACGACCTATGATGGCGAGCATTTCGCGGCGGTCGCCGACGCCGACGGTTCGCTGCGAGCACTCAGACCCAGCCTGTCCGGCAAATTAAATTACTTACTGCTCTTCGGCACTGGCTTTCGCTACGCGCACCGGTTGCGCGTAAAACTCGGCGGCGTGGAGATCAAACCGGTCTACGCTGGCGCGCAGGGCGTGCTGGCAGGGCTGGATCAAATCAATCTGGTATTGCCCTCGACGCTGCCTGACGGGCTGCTCAACCTACAAGTCATCAGCGATGGGTATGCGAGCAATGTAGTGCAGGTGCAAGTGGCGGCCAATTGACACGTTTGCTCTGTCTCTCTTCGCAACGATTTTATTCGACCACCAGCCGTCTGACGGCTTCGACCAGATCAGCAATCTCAAATGGTTTTTCGATGAAGGCGTCAGCATCGTCCTGAATGAGCCGCGCTTTTTCGCTGTTGTGCTGCCCGCTCACAGCCAACACTTTGATCCCGGCCAACCCCGGATCGGCCTTCAACCGGCGCGTGGCTTCGACGCCATCCATTACAGGCATGTCCAAATCCATTACAATCACCGCTGGCCGCTCTGCCGCCGCGACGGCAAGCGCTTCCAGACCATTGCAAGCCTGCTGCACCTCATAGTCGTCCTCCAACGCATAGACGAGCATGCGCCGCACACCTTCAAGATCATCAACAATGAGCACCTTCGTCATAAGCCACGCATCCGGGAGCAGTCGGGGAAAGCCCGCGCAAAGATTATAGCCACCCGCTAAAGAATATGCAGGGCAGCCTGGTCAATCGCCATACTCGCTGGCTTGTTCAGGCTTCTCGCCTTGTCCAGTAGCGCGCGAACGAGCAAACTTGCTCACCAATCCTAAGCGCGAAGCCGTGATGCCTGCGACGATCAAGAGCGCGCCCACAACACCATGCCAGCTCAGCTTTTCGCCAAAGACCAGATAAGCAAAGACCGCCGCGGTGACAGGTTCAAGCGCGTAAAAAAGCGCCGCGTGCGTAGACGCGACCTTGCCCTGCGCCCACGTCTGCAGCAGCGCCGCCACGAACGTTACCAACAGAGCCATATATCCGATTTGCGCGAATGACCAGGCCGTTAGCTCATTGGGCCGCGCTTCAATAAATAATAATCGCGCCCACGTGCCCGTTGCTGTAGTCGGCCGCGCCAGATGGCTTAATACAAAATGCGTCAGGCTGGCCAAGCCGGCGACGACGATGACTTGCCAGGCGGCCAGCGCCCGCACCGCGCTCTGTTGCGCAAAGGCACTCGTGGCGGCGATGTGCGTGCCCCAAGCCACTGCCGCAGCGAGAATCAAGCCATCACCCCAATTGAAAGCTGCTCCGCTTTGCGGATAGCTCAACAGCGCAAAACCACTGAGCGCAATCAGCAAACCGATCAGGTTATCGCGTGTCGGACGTGCGCCGAAAAACAGATAGGCCAACAAGGGCGTGAAGACCAGATAAAGCCCACTGATAAAACCCGCTTTGGAAACGTTCGTGAAGACCAAACCCAGCGTGTACAGGCTGATGCCGGCAAAGCTGCATAGGCCTAGCCAACTGCCCTGCCGTATTTCCCTACTGCTGCTGCGGCGCAAGTGTTTGGCAAAAAAGAGCGCGAACACGATGGCCGCGAGACCGAACCGCAGGCTCGTGTAAAAAAACGGCGTATGCGTCGTCACGATGCTTTTGGTAATGACGTGGGAAGTACCCCAGATCACCGCGAGCGCAACCAGTGCGGCTTCCGCGCGTGGATTGGAGGTAGGAGTCTGTTGGACAGTAGATTTCATGCAGCGACGGCCACAATAGCTGAAGCTCAGCCGCTACGGCAAGCAGCTTCAGGCTTGCCCCAACTCGTGCGCAAAAGGGTTACTGTTTTGCCAGCCGGTGCGTCCTGTGCGGCGAAAATGTTCCAGCCGCCGCAGCGTGATTTCGGCAAAGACCGGATCAAGCTCCATCGTCAGGCAACGGCGTCCGGTCATTTCGCAAGCCAGCAACGTCGTGCCCGAATGCGCAAAAAAATCGAGCACTACGTCACCTGGCTTCGAGCTGGCTTCGATGATGCGCGTGATAGCTTTCAGCGGCTTCTGCGCGTAACAGCCGTTGACGTTCTCTTCCATGCGGTAAAAGACCTGCTGTACATCAATCCAGACGTTGCCCGCGCGCAAGGTATCGGCCTTGCCGCGCGCGGTGTTTTCGGTGCGCTGACCGTTGACCTCTTTGTAATAGCCGCGCACGGTCTTGGGCAGCTCGGTGTATTGTGGCGTGAAAGGCGGCTTGCCTCTCACGTAGTAGAGTAATTCCTGCCGCACGCTCATCCAATTCCGCTGCGTGCCATAGCCGCGCTGATTACGTAGAGTGATAAAGCTGCGCGCGTCAAACGGCGTCTCGCGCATCATCAGCATCAATTCCGGCAAAGGCGCAAACCCGGCGCGCTGATCCGCGCCAATCCATAAGTACAGGCTGCTGTCGGCAGCTTGTACAGCCTCAGTGTGATTGACCACCTGTTTGCACCAGGCGATGAATTCATCCACGTTGCGCTGCTTAAAGGCGATGAAGTTGTACGGCAGATCGTGAATCGCCAACACGGCGCGCCGCTTGCCGCAAAGCTTTTTCACGTCAGTCAATATCGCTGCGTCCAGGCATCCGATGCGGTGTTTGTTGTGCTGATCAGGCCAAACTTCGCCTGGTTTGAGGCGGCAATAAGGCAACAATCGTTGTCTAATCTCTTCATTCTGATCAAGGCGTGGCAACGGATGGTGGAGCATCAGACGTGCGCGCGGGAGCTTGCGTTCCCAGGTTTGGCTCCCAAGAAATATGGTTTGACTTTGCGGTAAAGAATAAAGCTAAATAGCGAGTTGAATTATTCAGCCGGATCCCGGCTATCGTTGCAATCAATAAGGAAGTTATATGGATTACAACCTGGAATTAGTCAAACGTTATGGCAAGGTGCTGCTGGGCGGCGTAACCTCGCCGGTCATTCTTAACGTCCTCATCACCTCGGTCTGCGACATGCGCTGCACGCATTGCTTCTTCACCGAAGAACTCGACGACAAAGAGCGCAAGAAGTCGCAAATGACCACCGCGCAATTGCAGCGCATCAGCGAGACGCTTGGCGGGCAATTGCCAATCCTGATCATCGCGGGCGGCGAGCCGTTCACCCGCAAAGACCTGCCCGAAGTCGTGCGCGCTTTTTACGAGAACAACCAACTCGAATCGGTCTACCTGATGTCGAACGGCGGCATCCAGCAGCGTATCATGCCCGACGTGACGCGCATCCTCGACGAATGTCCCAAGCTCAACGTCACCGTCGCGCTTGGCATTGACGGCCTCAAAGAAGAGCACGAGAAGATTCGTGGTAAAAAGGATAGTTGGGATCGCGCCATCTCGACCGCGCGCCAGTTGCAGGAAATCCAGCGCGAGATTCCCCGCCTGGACGTGCAGACTTGCACCTGTTTTATGAACTCCAACCAGGAGCGCATCTTCGACTGGTATGACTTCCTGCGCTATGAACTCAAGCCCGACAAGATCAACGTCAACTACATCCGCCCGCCCTCCAAAGACCCGCAGGAGTTGCAAATTGACCTCTCGCGCTATCGCAAGCTGGCGGCGCTGATTGACGACGATTCGCAGCGCGGCGTCATCAAGAATCACTACAAGGGCAAAGGCGGATACTTCAAGGCGGCGGTGGACATTTACATGCACGAGTTGATCGCACGCACTGAAGTCGAGCACAAAGCCCAACTGCGCTGCTTCGCGGGCACGACGGGCGGTGTGATCTATGACGAAGGCACCGTGTCGAGTTGTGAGAAGCTCGATCCAATTGGCAATCTGCGCGATTACGATTGGAACTTCTGGGCGCTGTGGAATTCGCCGGAGATGAAGGTGCGCCGCGAGCACGTCAAGAACGGCTGCTTCTGCACACACGAGTCGAATTGTTACTATCCATCGCTGGCGTTCAATCCGAAGCATCTGGTGCAGATCAAAAAACTCGAACGGCAGTTGAAGAAATCGCACGCGGAGGAAGCACAACCGCAACTGGCTCCGCATCCGGCTTGATAGAGGCAATATGAATCAAGCCCTTCACAAAGAAGCCTTCGTGACAATTGATCCCGAGACTATGCATGGCACGCCTGTTTTTAAGGGAACACGTGTTCCGCTAGACACTTTGTTCGATTATCTGGCAACCGGCGAATCACTCAATGAGTTCATCGAAGATTTCCCCAGCGTTAAGCGCGAATATGCTGAAATGGCAATCGAGTATGCGCGTCAATTGGCAGCCTAAGCGCTTATGCGACTACTGCTGGATGAAAACGCACCGAAGAAATTGAAGCGGGCTTTTCCTAATCACGTAGTTTCTACCGTAACAGAAATGGGTTGGGCAGGTATCAAAAACGGTGAGTTGCTGAAACGGGCCGAGGGTGTTTTTGACGTAATGATGACGGTGGATAAAAGTATTCAGTACCAAAACAACTTCACCGACAAAACGATCATCCTCGTGACTTTCATTGTAAAGCACAACAAAATTGAATTGTTGTTGCCGCTCGTGCCCGCAGCAATTATGGCTATCCAGACTGCAACTCCCGGTCAGGTTATCAACATCCCGTAGAGCGCTTACCAGATTCAAATGGCTGACGAATCAACCCCTAAATTTCTCATTATCACCTCCGAAACCGGCGGCGGCCACACCTCCGCTGCTACTGCTATCGCAGACGGCCTCAAACGCTTCGCTGCACCCAACTGTCTGGTCAACGTCGTCCGCGCCATTGAAGACTCGCACCTGCTGGCGCAAAAGCTCGCCGAGTTCTACAACTACTTGCTGCGCCATCACCAACATTTGATGAAGTATTACTACTGGGCGATTGAGCGGTTCCGCCCGAATGAGTCGAGCTTCTTCTACCGCATGACCTCGCGCTACGTGCGGCAGTTGTTCGACAAATACTGCCCGCAAATCATCGTCTCGGTGCACCCCATGACACAGCACTTCCTCGCACGGGCGTTGCGCGACTTCGGGCTGCTCGACAAGGTCCCGCTGGTGACAGTGGTGACCGATCCGTGTTACGGCTTTTGGCGCGGCTGGGCGTGCGAAGATGTCAGTCTGTATCTGGTAGCGTCGGAAGAGGCTAAACAACAACTGCTCGATTACGGCGTGCCGGAAGAGAAGATCAAAATCTGCGGTATCCCTATCCATCCGAAGTTTCAGGCACAGAACGACGATCAGAAAGTGGCCGCGCGCGAAGAGTTGGGACTCGATCCAGAAAAGTTCACCATGTTCATTAACGCCGGTTGGGTAGGCGGCGGCAATATCCCGCGCATCTTCGAGCAAATGGTCGAGCAGGGCGAACATTTGATCCACGCGCAGGCCGTCTTTCTGGCCGGACGCAATGAAGCGTTGCGCGCGAAAGTGCAGGCGTTGGCCAAACGCGCGGTTTTCCCAACCAAAGTCATTGGCTACACCAACACGATGGAGAAGCTGATGAGCGCAGCGGACGTGATGGTCTCGAAGCTGGGCGGGCTGACGACGTTTGAAGCACTGGCTTCGCGCTTACCTATCATCGCCGATACTACGACACCACCGATGCCGCAGGAGTCACAGACCGCGCGGCTGATTTCACGGCACCACGCAGGCATCTTGCTCGAACAAACCAAAGACATCGTGCCCATCGTGCGCCGGTTGTTGAACGATCCGGCGGAACACGCGGCGATGAAGCTGGCCGCTGCTAAGATAGCGATTCCTGATGCCACGCAACGCATTGTGAAAGAACTGCTGCGCAAGGTGGAAGAGCACAATCCGATCAAGGAGCCAGTATCAGAAATTAAGTTGAACATCGCTGAAGCTGATCTTGCGAATTGAGTCGATTAAAAAGCATTTCTTTGCGCTGACTTTCCAGTCCTCGCGCCCTGCGTTATCATCCCGCCTTTGCTGAAACCATATTCTGATTTTACTGATTCAACCATGGGACTATTAGAAGGTAAGAAAGCGATCATCACGGGCGGCTCGCGCGGCATCGGGCGCGCCTTGTGCGAAGTCTTTGCGCGCGAAGGCGCCGACATCGCCTTCAACTACAACCAGAGCGACGAACGCGCCGCCGCGACCGTCGAAAAGATTCAATCATTCGGGCGCGAAGGCTTGTCCTTCAAAGTCTCCGTCACCGACCGTGCAGCCATCAACCGGATGGTGCGCCAGATTCACGACCGCTTCGGGCGCATTGACATTCTGGTCAACAACGCCGCGATCAATCGCGGCGATATGTTTGCCACGACCACCGAGCGCGCCTGGGACGAAGTGCTGGATACCAACGTCAACGGCGTCTTCAATGTCACCAAGCCGGTCTACAAATACATGCTGCGCCAGCGTGCCGGGAACATTCTCAACCTAAGCAGTATCGGTGCGCTGCGCGCCTTGCCGACGGCGGTGCATTACGCAACTTCTAAGGCCGCAATCATCGGTTTCACTAAATGCCTCGCGCGCGAAGCCTCGGCCTTTGGCATCGCGGTCAATGCGATTGCGGCGGGCATCTTCGATACTGACTTGTCAGATGCACTGCCGGATCGTTTGCTGGAGATGCACAAATTCTGGTGCGCGCGCGGCAGGCGTGGACACCCGGAAGAGTTGGCCGAGTTCGCCGCCTTTATGGTTTCGGACAGGAACAGTTACATGATCGGCGAAGTCGTGACCATAGACGGCGGCAGTATCACCTAACTGAGATCGGCAAGTCTGATGCTCAATCCGGTAGCCGAATTTGATCGCGCGCTCAGCCTCTGGATTCACGCGCACGCGCAGCCGTGGCTTGACCGTTTGATGTCGCTAATTACACACGGCGGTGATTGGTGGGTGTTGTTGCTGGTGACGCTGGCTGGCGCTGCTTTCCTGAGATTTCACTATCAGCGCAAGCGGGAAGCAGCGTGGCTCTTGCTCGCCTTCATTTTCAGCCGCATGCTCGATCCCTTGCTCAAGCTGGTTTTTCAGCGCGGTCGTCCGCAGCTTTGGGAGATCATCGCGCGTCCGGCGAGTTACAGCTTCCCCAGCGGGCACGCGTTGTCTTCCACAATAGTTTACGGATTGGCGGCTTATCTGCTAGCCCGACTTAATCCGCAGCGGCGTTGGAGCTATTGGTTAGGCGCGGCGGTGTGGGTTTTTCTGATTGGATTCAGCCGCCTTTACCTAGGTGTGCATTGGCCGTCAGACGTATTAGCAGGCTTCGTGTTGGGGTTCGCGTTGGTTTATGTGTTCGCGTACCTGCACAAGTGCGTAGAGTGATCGTCATTCGCTGCTCAGATAGACGTAACGCAAGATGAACAACACCGCCAGCACGTAAACCAACGGGCTGGCTTCACGCATGCGGCCTGTCAGCAGTTTGAGCAGCGCGTAAAAGATAAAGCCCAGTGCCAACCCATTCGCAATCGAAAAGGTCAGCGGCATCACCAGTATAGTCAAGAACGCTGGTAGCGCTTCGGTCAGGTCATCCCATTTGATCGAAAGCACCGCCCGAATCATCAACGCACCCACGATCACCAGCGCCGGAGCCGTCGCGATTGGCGGAATCGCTCCGACCAATGGCGCAAAGAAGGTCGCCAACAAAAACAGAACCGCCACGACCACTGCCGTCAACCCCGTACGCCCACCTTCGCTTACGCCAGTCGCGCTCTCGATGTAGGTCACAACGGTCGAAGTGCCAAAGAGTGACCCGGCAATCGTCGCAATCGCATCGGCCAGCAGTGCGCGATTGACGCGCGGCATTTTGCCATCGGCGGTCAGATAGCCCGCCTGTTGTCCCAAGCCCATCAGCGAACCAATCGTATCGAACATGTCCACAAACAGAAACACAAAAATGATGTCGAGCAAGCCCGTACGCAAAGCGCCGCGAATATCCAATTGCAGAAACGCTGACTGCCAGTCCGGTTTTTGCAGCAAACCTGTTGGTGGCTTTGACACGCCAAGCACAATCGCGGCGACTGTCACCGTCAGAATCCCTACGATGATGGCGCTCTTATACCCGCGCGCCGCCAATACCGCTGTAATCAGTAGCCCGCCGAGCATCAACAAGACTGGCTTTGAAACGATATGCCCCAAGGTGACGAAGGTTGCAGGTGAGGCAGCAATCACACCAGCATTTTTCAATCCGATAAAAGCGATGAACAAGCCGATGCCTGCGGCGACAGAGGTTTTCAAGGTCAACGGAATCGCGTCTACAATCAACGTGCGGATGCGCGCCAGCGTCAGCACCAGAAAGACAACGCCCGAAAGAAAGACTGCGCCCAATGCCACGCGCCAATCGTGCCCTAACCCTTTCACTACCGTGTAGGTAAAATAAGCGTTCAAGCCCATTCCAGGCGCAAGCGCAAACGGATAATTTGCCAACAAGCCCATCATCAATGAGCCAACCGCAGCAGCTAGGCACGTAGCGAACAACGCGCCTGCAAACGGCACGCCCGCTTCGCTCAGGATGGCCGGGTTGACGAAGATGATGTAGGCCATCGTCAAAAATGTCGTCACTCCGGCGGCGATTTCGGTGCGGATGTTGGTGTGATTGGCTGAAAGCTGAAAGAAGCTTTCGAGCTTCGCTGTGATGAAGTTGGTTGATTGTTCTGGCATTGTTGCACGCTTCAGCAAACTGGCTATTTCATCCACTCGAAGACTTGATAATGCTCGCCGTTCATTCCGAGCTTGGTGTACACGGCCTGCGCGCGCGTATTGCGCTTGTCCACGTACAGGCGAATCCCGCGAATGCCCGGCTCGCTTTGCACAATCTGTTTGACGTGTTCGTACAATCCGGCATATACGCCTTGCCCGCGCGCCTCCGGCCTGACGTAGACGCTCTGAATCCACCAGACCACGCCGTTGCGCCAATCGCTCCATTCGTAGGTAATCAGCAATGAGGCGATGACCTGGCCCGCTGTTTCGGCGACAAAGTACTGACCGTGTTGTGGCTCGCTAAAGGCAGCGGCCACGCCTGCGGTGCACACATCGCGGTCAAGTTCCAGGTCTTCGGTCTCACGCGCCATTGCCACTTGAAATTCGACAATCGCGGGCGCATCAGCCGATGTGGCTTTGCGATAAATGAAATTGGACATAATCAAATTGTGAACTCTGCTAGCAGCGGCACATCGTTGCGTTCAAGCAGCGCCAGTGCCGCCGCAATCACGCGCCGTTGTAATTCGGGGTTATTCGGCTCTCCCAGCGGAAAGCCCATTGGAAACGGCACAAACAGAGAGCGTGGTGGTTTGATCAGCGCTGTTATCTCACGCAGAAGTGAAAGAGAAACCGTCGTGATCCCCTCGCGTTCGAGCGCCGCCTGCACCAGACCGACCGTCTGATTGCACATTGGTCAAACAGGCGTGAGCAACGCCGCCTCCACGCCATCCTCGCGCAACATTCGCGCAACCTCCGGCGCGGTCTCGTTAATCAACTTGCGCGGCCCAACAATCGAACCCATAAAGCTGAAATGGCGGTGATTAAGTTCACCAATCACGCTTTGCTGCTGCAACTCATGAAAGCGGTCGAGCGGGAAGACCAGGTTGCGGTCAGCTTCAAGACCCGAATGATCGAAGGAGTAGCTGCGATGCGATTCAATGAGCGTTTGTACGTCAACCTCATGCGGGATTTCGCGGTACGACGAATCGCCCCTCATATTCGTATAGGCAAACCCTGCTTGTTCCGGCGTGTGCAAGCCTGCTGTAGTCAGCAAGGCAAAGCGCGCCTTTGACAATGGCTTGCGCAACGGCGTGCACGGCGTCGGCTTGATCGCATAACGCGCGAACGGATAGCCTTTCATAAAGAGCCTGACGTGCAGGTCCAAATCATCGTAAGTTGCCATTGTCTTCTCGCTTGTTCAGCCGCGTGTTTCTAGCACAACCGTTTTGGCGAAGTAAACAGCACGGCTGTACAACCACCAGGCGACCGCCTAAAATCCCGCTGCAATGACACAGCAAAGCGAGTTTCAGCGCGACAACTTTTCCGTCATCGCCGAGCAATTGACTGAGCTTGGGCGCGGTTTTTATGCGCGCGGCTGGGTGCTCGGCACAAGCGGCAATTTCAGCGCGGTGCTGCAAGCAGACCCATTGCGCCTGGCTATCACTCCATCCGGCTTAGACAAAGGTGCGCTTAACGCCGCCCAGTTCCTGCAAATTGGCGCGGCGGGTGAGGTGCTGGCCGGACAAGGCAAGCCTTCGGACGAAACCGCATTGCATCTTGCCGTCGTGCGCACGCGCGGCGCAGGAGCCGTCTTGCACACGCATTCGGTTTGGAGCACCATTCTTTCCGACTTTCACGCAGCGGCAGGCGGTTTCAAGCTTGCAGGTTTCGAGATGCTCAAAGGTCTCGCGGGCGTGAAGACGCACGAGCACACAGAGTGGCTGCCGATCATCGAAAATTCGCAAAACATGCCGGAACTGGCGCGCGCCGTCGAACAGAGCTTGCAACAACATCCGCAGGCCCACGCCTTTCTGTTGCTCCGTCACGGCCTCTACACCTGGGGCCGCGATTTGAATGAAGCCAAGCGCCACGTAGAGATTTTAGAGTTTCTGCTGGAAGTGGTCGGACGAACCGCCACCGTTAGATAAAAGCAGGAGGTATAACACAATGGCTATTGTCAGAATCCCCGACGAAAATCGCACGCTCACTGATGCCCAAGAGATCACCACGTATCTCGCTGGCATTGGCATTGACTATGAAAACTGGGAGCCGTCACAAACTTTGCCGACTGAGGCGACGAACGATGAAATTCTCGCCGCCTACACCGCCGATGTCGAAAGGCTGAAAACGCGCGGCGGCTACGTCACTGCTGATGTCATCAACGTCAACCCGCAGACGCCCGGACTCGACGCGATGTTGGCGAAATTCAGTCGCGAGCACATTCACACCGATGACGAAGTGCGCTTTATTGTGCAGGGACACGGGGTCTTTCACATCCATCCGCGTGACGGCGCGGTTGTGGCAATTGAAGTCGAAGCGGGCGATTTGATTCGCGTACCGCAAAACACCTGGCACTGGTTCGACCTGTGCGCGGATCGGCAAATTCGCGCGATTCGCTTGTTCCAAGACCCGGCGGGGTGGACGCCGCATTACACAGACAGCGGCGTTGATAGCAACTATCAACCGCTCTGCCTTGGCCCAGCATATTTGCCGGTTCAACCGGCGGTGTAATTACGTGGAAGCTCCGCAAACGCGCGCCATCTTGCTGGACATCGAAGGCACCACAACGCCAGTAGACTTCGTCTATCAAACGCTCTTCCCTTTCGCCCGCCATCACGTCAGCGCGTTTCTGGCCGCACACGGCACTGACGCAGGAGTGGTGGCTGACATCGCGCGCTTGCGCGAAGAACACCGGGCGGATATGAGCAAAGATCAGCATCCGCCAGTGTGGCGTGACGAAGCGCAGATGGAATCGGCACTTGCTTACGTGTATTGGCTGATGGATCGTGACCGCAAATCCACGGGCCTGAAAGCGCTGCAAGGCAAGATTTGGGAAGCGGGCTATCGTAGCGGCGAATTGCATAGCGAGATTTACGCCGACGTGCCGCGCGCTTTCGAGCGTTGGCGAAACCAGGGGAAAACGTTCGCCATCTTCTCTTCCGGCAGCGTGCTGGCGCAGCGACTGCTCTTTTCGCATACAACGGCGGGCAATCTGACCGGCTATCTGAGCGCCTACTTCGACACGACTACCGGCGCCAAACAGGAGGCCGAAAGTTATTGCCGAATCGCAGCGGCGCTCGCATTACCTACCTCAGCAATTCTGTTTTTGTCGGATGTCGTGGCAGAGTTGGACGCCGCGCGCCAGGCCGGGATGCAGACGGCGCTCTGTGTGCGCTCGGAACCAGCGCCGAATCCAAATGACCATTCGCAGATTCGCAGCTTCGATCAGGTCTTCTGATTGACAACCAATTGGTTGAAGTTTATTCTCGCGCGCGAGTTGGACCTCAAACGGTTTGACTGCGTGGCAAAACCAAACCTCTTATCGTCGCCCAGTTGGGATCAACGATCTTGACTGCAAACAGCGACGCGCAAAACTTGCCGCACAGTCGCCGGCTCCACGGTTCAACCGCTGGGGCTTTTCGTTTGCCCCAATCATCGGTGCCCCAAGTCACTAACTCCGCTTTTACGCCTTGCGTGAGAGCCCAGACAAGGAGAACAAGCATGTCTTTTCCTGCTGTAAAAATGACTGGCGAAAACGCCGGCTCATCTACCTTCGATCTTCAGATTTCTGACCCAACCTCGTTACTGAACGAAGTTGCTCGCCGCTATAGCTCCTCCGAGCGCATTCTGATGGAATACATTGATAACGCGCTGGACGATGCAGAGGCACTCTATCGCAACAATGCCTACGAGTATCCTTTCGAGGTGCGCGTCGAAATCATCGTTGACCGCCATCAACGTTACGTGATGGTCCGTGATAATTGCCGTGGCATGCGGCGCGATGTTTTGGAGCGCATTGTCGCCAAAATCGGCGAATCGCAGAAACGCGGCATCACCTGGGTCAATGGCCGTTTCGGGTTTGGCGTTCACGCCTTTCGCGCGGCAGCGGAATTAATCCGCTTTCGTACCAAGAATGCCTATGACGACTATCTTGAATTGAAGCTCAAGCGCAATCAGCACCGCGACATTCGCCGCCCCTGGATAAAGCCAGAACCATTCCCGACGGACACAGGCACGGGGACTGAAGTCGTCGTCGGCCCCTTTGACGAAGAGTGGTTCGAGACCGTTACCGTCGCCACTATCAAACAGGAGATCGAAAGCCATTTCGAGCGTCTGCTGGCTCGACCAAATCTGACCATCACTGTGCAAGAGTGGGGCGGAGAGCCGGTGCATTGCGAGCCATTTGCCTATGCGCAGATCACGGGCGAGGATTTCCAACGCATTTTGGAAATTGAGCTCAACGGCGCGTTGCATCTGGTCGAAGTCCATCTAAAAGTCGCCGAAGCGGAAGTTCCTGGCCGCGCGGCGCGGTTCTTTGCGCGCGGGCGGCGCATCAACGAAGTCGCCGAGATCAAAACCTTCATCCGCAAATCGCATCACCGCACCAGCGTCTGGGGCCATCCCAATCTGCTCGGTTACATTGAGGTCGGCGACATCGTGCGCCCCATCATCACACGTGACGATTTTGACCGTGGCAAAGGGCGCACTGCGCTCTACGATGCGATTCTCACACTCGAAGACGAGCTTCGCGCCGCAATCAATCAGATCAACGAAGAGCAACGCGACAGCTCTCTCAACCGGCTGGAAGATGTGTTGCGCGATGTGCTCGATGATCTGGCGCGCGAAGACCGGTTACGGTTGCGCTCTGAACTGACCACAGGCACGGAGCAAGGAAAAGCTGTCAACTGCGGCGGCGCGGAAGACGATGACGAGGGCGGCCCCGAAGGCAAGCCTAATCAAACCGATGGTGGAGCAGGCGGTGGTGGCGAGGGCACAGACACAGGCCCGAACCCGGAAGCTGAAGGCTCGTTGAATGGTCAGAACGAGGGCGGCGAGCAGATCAATCCTGATCCCAATGAACAGCAAGGCGCGCAGCGAAAGCGGTCGGGTTTTGACATCCGGTTTGGCGAGTACGCCCCGACGATCAACGGTCAATTACGCCGTTCCTGGCTGTTGGACGGAGCGATCTACATCAACACTGCACATCCTGATTTCAGGGATCGCTTGATTCACAACCGGCAAGGCCGCGCGCGGTTCACTGACCGGCTGGGCGCGTATCTGGCGGCTACGGTTTCGATTCATTACAAAGATCAGTTCTATGTCCGCTATGGCCGTCAACCACAACGCCGCGACCAGATGTTTGATGAACAGGTCGCGTTTCAATGCCGATTGGAAGCCGCGCTGCGCCCGCATCTGGCCAGGCTGCAACAAGAGTATATCGGCGAAACCAGCGAGGAGGTGCGTTGTGCCTAAACAAGCGAAGCCAAACGCAATCGGCACAGTTGATCTAGGCCGGCTGATTGAACAGTTGGGTCCGCTCAACAACCAATGGCGAGACGGTAGCCAGGCCGAAAAGGCGCTGGCGCTGTGGGAGATGGGCGAGGTCTTGCTCCGCTCGGTCTCTGCCCCCACCGACAAACTGTTGTGGGAGATTCAGGGCCGCAGCTATTTGACACGCATCACGCTACGTTATGCATTGATAGTGCGGCGCAGTTGGAAGACGCGTGGCGAACTGGAAAGGCTCATTCAGGGATTGCGCAGCTTCACTGTCTTTCGGGAGGCGCTGCCTTTTCTCAAAGATGACCGCGAAGGCATTGACGAAGTCACCTACAAGCGGGTGGTTTCATTCTTGAGCAATCCCAACACGCAAGCAGCGATGGCCTATCTCAAAAAGCTCAAGGCACAAAAGATCGGACGGCATCATCAGCGAGGTGCCAGCGCGGCTAGCATTCAGGAGCACGCAAGCAACTTCCTGCAGGCGTTATCTCAACTTGAAGCAACAGTGTTAGCCGATGAGGTATCGGGATCTGCCGAGGCGCTCGTCCGCCTGAGCCAAATTGCCGTAGCCATCGCGACAGATGAATCTATCAACGGCTGGCAGTTGGATTCTACTGCATTGCCAGAGCAGTTTTCATCCGTCGCTGAACCGCTGCGGTTGGCTTCGCAAGGGGGCCGCTCAGCAGTCGCTGCCTTCCGCAAGACCGTCGGCACGGAACGACTGATGCAAGCCGCCGACCTGCTCAACTCATTGCGCTCTGCCGAAACGCTGGCCGAATGGCGGCGACGGCGGGGCGTCAAACTCTCTTTGAAGGCTGCCTAACACGCAATCGAAGCACACAGCTTGATCGGCTATTTGGCACCTCGCAGATTTCAACCCGCGAAGCGGGTGGCAGCATAAAGCCTTGGGTGGAGCGTCAGCGAAACCCTAGGTAGAGTGACACCAAGCCCTCAAGCCCGTGAAACGGGCGGCAGACCATGCGCTGTCGCCCACTTCGTGGGCTTACGAATCTCAATGACACGCTTACCTGGGGTTGCGCGCTTCGCGCTTCACCCCAGGCTTTATTCTGTCACCTGCTTCGCAGGTTCAAATCAGATACAACGATGCTCAAAAACAAACTCGATAACACGCCCAATGCGCGCAAGCTGCTCGACAGCTTGCGCTATCTGGGCTACGACAATCTTTACGCCCTCAGCGATCTCGTAGATAACGCGCTCGACGCCGAAGCGCAGCACATTCGCATCACCACCCGCCGCGCACCCAACGCCGATGTCATCATCCAAATCGCCGATGACGGATTCGGCATGAACGAAGACGTGCTGGATCAGGCGTCGCGGCTGGGCAGCGAAATCCCGCGCAACCCGGCGATTGATCTGGGACGTTTCGGGATGGGGTTGGTGACGGCTTCGCTCAGTCTGGGGCGGCGGCTGACCATCATCACCCGCGCACGCAAAGGCCAACTACTGGTCAACATCACCGACATTGACCACATGATCGAAGCCAATCAATTCATACGCGAATACTTCGGCCCGGCGCGCGAAGCCGAGCAGAAAATCTTCGCCGAAGCATTGGGCGACGCGCCCTCTGGCACCGTCATCCAGATCAGCAAATCGGACGGCTTCAAACGCAAATACACCAAAGCCTTCGAGAAAGAGCTGACCCAACATCTAGGCCAGGTCTACCGGATGTTCATCCGCTCCGGGCGTGAGTTTTATGTCGGCGAGCAGAAGATTCCGATCAATGATCCGTTGTGGCTTGAAGAGGGGAAGAACGACTCATACAGCGACGAAACCTACGAAATAGACTTCGGTCCCGAAGGCGAGAAGCAGACCGAATCCGTCCGCATCCGGCTGGCCATGCTGCCCGACCACGGCGGCACGCAACTCAACAAGAAGCACGGCTACAACATCCAGAAATCCGGCTTTTACGTGCTGCGCAACAACCGCGAAATCGCCGCCGCCCAGTTGCTGGGCTTGAATTCGCTCAGCCGCCATCCTGACTTCATCCGCTTTCGCGGCGAGATTTTCATCTCCGGGCGGCTGGATGAAGCGATGGGCGTCGAATTCACCAAACGTGACGTCAAACCGACGCAAAGCCTCCGCGACCAACTCGACGCCGCGATTGGCGGCGACCTGGTCTCCATCCGCAAACAACTCAAAAAGCGCGCCGCCGTCGCCGAAAGCTACGACGTAGATTACGCCGCGTCCGAACGCCTGATTGACAGCAAATCGGCGCTGTTGATCAAACCACCCGCCCAACCCGAAAGCCCGCCCGAACCCGCAGGCTCCGAAGCGCGCGAGCCGAGCCGTCCCGCGCCCGGCGCCGTCCAATTCAACGTCAGCCATTTCGAGCGCGAAGGCCCGATTTACGCGGCGGAACAGCGCGGGCGCACGATCTATGTCGAATGGAACACTGACCATCCGTTTTACCAGAAGGTGATTCTGGCCAACCGCGAGAACCGGGACGTGATCAATGCAGTGAATGCGCTGGTCTTTTCGATGGCGGCGGCTGAATTGCGGCTGTTTACAGATGAAGATGCGCAGGAGCTTTTTGAGTCGTGGAAGACAGACTTAAGTTCCAATCTTCGTATTCTGCTTTCCTGACTGCCGTGCCGTTCAATGATTGATGTTGGTTTTAATTAGCCAGCATTTGTTGAACGATGCTGGGCGATCATCGGGGCCACATTACGCGATAAATCGCGTTTTAGAGTAAGGCCAATTTCGTCACGCAGTTTGCGAAGACCCGAAACGCCAAAGCCCTGGCTCAGCCAGTAAGCAGCTTGCTTCCGTGATCTAAGCAAAATCCCTTCCTCACGTCCATATTCTCTCGCTGAGTTGCTGAATTCTGTGTTAGAAAAAAATCCATAGCAAACAGCACGCCCATCAAGTGAGGTGTTAGCTCCAACGGCCATTAAGTAATCGCCGAATTGGGGCTTTTTCTGCAACGTGCGAAACTTGTCAAAATCAACCCGGATTGTCTCAGGGGCAATCTGAGTATTGCTGGTCTTGGCTTGCGCGAAGATGGTCAACGAACGGGTCGGGCCTGTTTTGATACTCCCGATGCAATCCACTCCTAGATCACCCTTCCCATCTGTAATCAGAATTGGGTCACAACCAGCGAGTTGTAACAGACACAGCGGCACAAGCAGAAAGTCGGTTCTTGATAAGGCATCAATGAATTGACAGGCTTCGGCGTATGCCAATGTCATTTTAGGGGATTTGGCGAGTGCTTGGTATCTGGCGTGACCGTATGGAAGAAACGTCAGCCTGATCTCGGATTCGATTAGTGGTTGAGGCAAGCCGAGTTTTTCCCACTCAGTCAAGCAATTCCCGACTTCATCTCGCAACCTGTCACCCCACTTTTCTGCCAACTCTGCTGACCGCAGTTCGGAGTGACCTGCGGAACACAAAGCATCCCTAAGCTCCTTTCCGCCGTTGATTGGCTTGCTACCAGATGAACTGGTAACGATTCTCTCGGCTACTTCCTGAATGATTCGGACAATTTGCATGGAATTGTATGCTTGAGGCACTTGAGGCTTACAAAGGTCACTCAATCATCTTTAACACTTCTTCCACCGTGGCGTGCAGTTCATTCAATTTCTGCTTCAACTGCTCGGGCTGCGTTTTCTTGAGCTTTAGAATGGGCAGTGTGGATACAATGTCTTTTGCTTGATCGAGCTTCTTCTCCCAGTCACCAGTTGGAGTTTCAGCGGCCCTGTTGGCAGCAATTTCAATCTTTTCCTCGTGCCGATCAATTTGATCGATCAGGTCTTCGCGGTTATTGGCTAACAGGATGGCAAGTTTCTGCACGTGCTTGGGATCGTGGATTCGGCGACGCTTCTCCGGCTCATCCTCTTCATCAGGTGAAATCCAACTGTAAAACTGTTTGAGATGATTGGTATTCTGAAACTTGTACTCTTTGTCATTCCAGTCAAGCCACCCCTTAACCTTCGTGTTCCGATATGCCTCTTCAAACAGAGAGAAGTAATCGTTGCTGGCTTTTGTGCCAAAGTCGTTGTCATCCCGCATCTGTTGGAGGCCTTTGTAGGCTCGGTAAAGCCTACCGGCAGCGATGGCAGTCAGCCCGAAAGTTTGGCCCACCTGAGTGAAGCTCGATTGAGCATCCTTGCGTTCATACTGCTCGGCTATTAGCCTGGCGCGCTGTGCTGGCTTCCAGTCCTTAATCCCAGAAATGTGTCGAATACCTTGCAGGAGCCAAGAGATGTCATCAGTTCTTGCCCCTTTGTAAACTAACACCTCAATTTCTTGAACTGACTTAAACAGTGCGTCCAAATACTCATCATCAATCCCATCTTCGTTGATCAATCCATCTGAGATACGCTGATGAAGCATCTTCAAGGCAGCGAGCCGTCTGTTGCCCTCGACCGCAACGAAGGAATCCTCACTACCCTTGATTGCTCTCACGACGATGCGGTCAAGGGGCAGAAAGCCGTTACGCAGAATACTGTGATAAAGCTCCTCAACACCAAATTCTTCTATGCGCTTCTGCGTTTGTTCTAGTGTCTTGGCTTCCGTAAACTTGCTTTCTGGAATCTCTTTGCTGTCTTTATTGTCTTTGTGCGCCCAGAAGCGTGGGTTGTTGGGATCAAGATAAAGATTAGCTAGCGAGAGAAGTCGCGGTTCAAGTTCGTCGTTGTACATGTAATCCTCCTAAAGTCATCAATCGTGATTGAATCACCTTAATACCCTCTTTATTACCCTCTTTTCGAGGTATTATCACTTTTCTTCTAAGCCGCAATATCCGCAATCAAGGGTAAGGTGCTCAACAGAACTTGTAACGAGGGAAGAATCTGATCGAGGGTCATACCAGAAAACCATCAGGCTGTGAGCAATTGCCTTAACTGCCGCACGGCAACTCCCAACTTCTCCACCACGAGCTTTACATCAGCCTTGCTGTTGCCTTTTCCCAGTCCAAACCGTAACGAACAGTGTGCCCGTTCTGCGCTGTAACCAAGCGCCAGAATGACATGCGATGGTTCCACTTTGGCGGTCGTGCATGCCGACCCCGTTGATAACGACACATCGTGTTTGAGTTGCACCAACAACGAACGGCTCTCCACGCCAGGAATCGCAACGCTCAAATTGTTTGGCAGACGTTGCGTCGGATGGCCGTTGAGTTGAATGTCTTCGAGATTCTCCTGTAGCTCCCGCCACAGCAAATCCCGTAATTCGCCCACGCGCTTTGCTTCCGCTTTCATCTCTTTCGCTGCAAGCTCAGCAGCCTTGCCCAAACCAACAATGCCGGGAACGTTCAGCGTGCCGGAACGCATCCCGCGTTCGTGACCGCCGCCGTGTATCTGTGCCGACACACGCACACGGGGGCGGCGTTTGCGCACGTAAAGCGCGCCGATGCCTTTTGGGCCATACATCTTGTGCGCCGAAAGCGAGAGCAGATCAATGTTCAACGCTTCGACATCCAGCGGGATGTAGGCCGCCGCCTGCGTCGCGTCAGTGTGAAACAGGACTTCGTGTTCGCGGGCGATGCGACCAATTTCGGCGAGCGGCGCAAGCGTGCCGATTTCGTTGTTGGCCGCCATCACCGAAATCAATATCGTTTGAGGTGTGATGGCGCGGCGCACCTCGTCAGGCTCAATCAGGCCGTACTGGTCTACGGGCAGGTAGGTAACGCGGCAGCCTTTCTGTTCCAGATACTGGCACGAATCGAGCACGGCTTTGTGTTCGGTGACACATGTGATGATGTGATTGCCCCGGTTGGCGTGCTGTTCGGCAATGCCGAGGATGGCCAGATTGTCTGATTCGGTCGCGCCGCTGGTGAAGATGATCTCGTCCGATTGCGCATTGAGTAGCGCGGCAATTTGCTGGCGGGCCTTTTCGACCGCGCGGTTGGCTTCTGCGCCGTACTCGTGGTCAATGCTGGCAGCGTTGCCAATGATGTCGGTGAAAAAGGGCAGCATCGCTTCCAGCACGCGTTTGTCCACCGGCGTGGTGGCGTGGTGATCCATGTAAACCGGTCTGCGGGAAAGACCGTTGGGTTCAGGAGGCTGCTGCTTTGGCATGGGTTTGACTGCTTTCAAAACGTTGCTGCGCTTCGGTTACCAAGTCGGCGAGGTCTGACGGCTCTTTGACTCGTTGGTAAAGGAGCGTCACACCGCGACTCAGGTGCGCTTTGAATTGAGCTTCCAAATCAGTTTCCAAGTCGAGACTGTCTTGGTGCATACGTTCGCGCAGTAGCGCGAAGAAAAAGGCGTCCCATTGGCCGGTGAGCGTGTAGCGATTGAATTCGCGCTCGTGCCCATCGGCGTAAAGCTGTGCATCAGGAATGCCCGGCTCAGCCAGCGACACACAGAAACCAAGGCGGCAGAGCAAATTTGGTGTCAACCCCGTGCGGGCTTTCAGATTGCGCAACCGCAGGTCAACCTCTTTGCCAACATAAATGCGATTAAGCATCGGCGCTCTTCCTCTTACCTTTCAACTTGTTTTGCACTTCGGTTTGCCCGTCTGAATTTTCCGGCCTCTTGCCATTGCCGTTGTGAACCGGTATCAGGCGCGACTGATTGATAACGTATTCTTCCGGCCCTTCGATGTTGTAGGTAGCGATGCTGTCGTAACCGGCCTGTTGCACCAAGTATGTCCATTCTTCTTGCCAGATGTCGTAGAGTTGCAGACCGCCTTTTAGTGTCTGCGCAATGTCGAAGGTCTTGGTAATCCGTTGCAACTCTTCAATACCCGCCCAGTTGATCTCTCCGTCTATGGGATCGCGCAAAACGAGCCGTTTGGCGGATGAGGGGAGGACAGCCTGTTTTACTGTGCCGTAGGCGCTGGCATGTTCCTGGTCGGTCGTCCACATTCTGCCAAATCCGCCGTGGACATCGAGACCAATTGCCCCAGGTGTCTCCCCTCGATAAAGGTCAACTCCCGTGCTCGGCTGTGCGTCACTGGATGAAACGAGCGTTTCTTCGCGTTCTGCGTCGAAGCTCAAACGATAGACGCGGGCGCAGTGTGGAGCAGCCTGATCCAGCAAATGAAAATCCATCTCGGCATCTGTCGTCAGCAGAACCAATTGATCACTCACTGCCGGAGCAAAATCGTGAATGAAGCGGGAGCGATGATTGTCATCCAACCGGGCCAGCGGCGTATCAATCATCAGCGGTAACTGGCGGCCACTCACCTGACGCAATGCCCAGAGCATCGCCAGCGCATAAAGCTGACGTTCTCCGGCGGAGAAGCCAGTCAGATCAAGCGGGCGGGTATCCAGGCTGCGCAATTCGATAGTGAAGTCCGCCGGATTGATGACGACCGATTCGATCAGGTGTTCTTTGCGGCAGATGGCGTTGAACTTTTCGACCAGGGCTTTTTCGAGCGTGGCCAGGCGCTGGCGCAATAACGCCTCTCGGTAGGCGCGCAAGACCTGCCGGCTGCGCTCGGCCAGTTTCGTTTGGTTCTCTCGCGCGCGCACTTGCGACAGCTTTTCGTCCAGGCGCTCGATCTTTCTGGTGCAATCGCCGCGCTGGAATTGCACCGCGCCCAGTTGCTCACTCAATTCCGCGCGCTGTTTGCGCAGGGCGGCTAGCTCAACTTGCAGGCGATTGATCTCCGTGTGAAAGGCCGCGAGCGCCTCTTCGGCGGGGGCACGTTGTAGGTCGGCTTCGATCTGTTGTTGTTCAGTCTTGAGGCTGCGCAGGCGCTCGCCCAGAAACGCGACTTGCTGTGGGACGACTTGCAAGCTTTGAGCGATCCAGCCTTGCAACCGTTCGCGCTCCGGGTCAGAGAGTTGGTGAAGGTTGGACTCGGCGGTGCCAGCTTCTGCTTTCGCCTTGCGTTGCAATTTTTGCACTAGGCGTTTCGCCAGTGTTTTGCGCGCGTCCGGCGGAATCGCCAGTCCTTGCCAGAGGGCGTCTTCGCGCAGCAGCGTTTTCAGACTTGCCAGATGCTCCTGCCAGAAAGTATCGGTCGTCTGTCCCGGCTTGGCCGCCGTATCCTGCGCCAGTCGCTGGCTGAGACGCTGGCACAAGGTGGGGGCGAGCGTGAAAGGCAGCAGCTCACCGCACATGTCTCTGAGTTGCGTGGCGAGTTCTTCGCTCTGTTCTTTTACGATCTTCAGCCGTTCGAGCAGTTGCGGACGGCGCTCGGCATAGGTGCCGCCCTCGGCAGCCAGCCGGCGTTCCTGATTGGTTAAGGCTTCGGCGAGTTGCTGCTCTTCGGTTTCAAGTGCCGCGTTCTTCTTCGACAACTGCTCAAGTTTTGTATCCAGCTTCTTGAGGACTGATTGTAGCTCTTTGCGCTCTGCCTGCAATTTCCCGGTTGACTCTTTGCGCCCACCGCCTTGCAGGAGGGTGTAGCGTTCCAGGTCGCCTTGCAAACGCTCAACCAGGTCAAGGCCAAACAGGCGGCGCAGCGTTTCGCCCAGCAACCTGCTGTAGTGTTCGGGGTGCGAAAGGGTCTCAAGCTTTTCTGCGTCGAAGAAGCAAACCGAAGCCAATCCCGGTGGGAACAGATCGTTCAACCAGTTCTGGAAATCTTCCTGGGCGACTTCGGGCGGGCGGCCATCGCGTGTGACGTGCAAACTTTCAGTGACGTTTTGTCCGTTACGTGACCAAAGGCGTTCAACGTAGATGCGCTGCGGGTGGCCGGATTGGACATATTGAAAGCTGACTGCGAGCGCGGCATCCTCGCTGATCATCGGAATACCCAAGCTGGTGTAGCGGTGCAACCGACTCAGCATAAATTCGTTGTAGGTCTGGCGGCTGATCTGATCTCCCAGCGCGAGCGAACCGTGCAAGGCGAGTGTGAGCGCCTGGAAGAGCGTGCTCTTGCCGACACCGTTCTGGCCGCTGATGACGGTGAGCGGGCGGCGCTGGTGGCCGATGTTGAGCACCGGCGTTAGGTCGAAATCGTGGCGGCCACGAAAGACGCCGAAGTTATTGATGGTCAGGTTGATTAAACGCATCCGTTATTGTTTGGGCTGTGCTTGGAGAATTTCGTCTTCGCTGCGCCATTCCTGGGCCAGCACGGAGCTAATTGCCTTCTGGATTCCGGCGCGGCGTGCCATGCCGTTGGCGCGGCGTTCTTCTTCGAGCAGTTTGGCGATCAAATCGAACTGCGTCTCGTGTTCTGCGCAAACGCCCGTCAGCAACTTTTTCAGTTCGTCATCAAAATGACCATTGTCGTCCACCGGCCAATCCAGGTCGTAGCCGTTGACATCACGGAAAATGCGCGGCACCGCATCTTCCCAGTCTTGCCGTTCGGTGCGCCAGAGGCGGCGAATTTCGTGTAGCTCTTCTTCCTCAATCAAAGTGGCATTGCGGTCAGGGCCGTCATTACGCACACGCTGCTGTGCTTCGAGGACTTTGCGCAGCGCCTCTTGACTGGTGGAGAGTTTGTAGGTGCGCGCGGCGATTTCGGTGGTGCCGTTTTTGAATTTCACCTTGCCGTCGCGCCCCTTGATATCGCGGAATTCGCGTTTGCGCACCGGATCAATCGTCACCGTCAGCCATTCGCGGAGTTCGAGCAATGGTTCCAGCCACTCTTCGCCATTGTCAATCATCGCTTCCATCGAAGTGTCGCGCGTGGCGACCGTGCAAACCCAACAGCCGAAGCGCGAATTGCCACACGAGGGCGTCGAATCGTCAATCACCAACGGACATTCGCCCGCGCTCGCGTTGCGATAGAGCGCAGCCAGATCACGATTGTTGCTGCCCCACGGCGAAGGTACTTGCAGCAAGTACGTCCACACATCGTCGGTCGAAAAGTCAGCAATCGGCGCGTAAACGTAAGCGCCGGGCAACATCGAATGGCGGCGCAGGAAATGCTCTTTGACTTGATAAGTCTTCATCAACTGCATCCGCGTGGAGCTTTCCGTTTGCCGCACGCCGAGCACCATAATTACTTCGCCATACTGACCGACTTTCTCGGCAATGAAGCGGTTGGCCGGTTCGATCTTGAGCCGCTCAGTACACCAGCGAAAACGCGAGGTCGGCGCCGGATAGCCACGTCCAATCAGGTTGACCCAAAAGCTATTGTTGAGCGTCGGCAGCACCTTCTCCGCGCAAAACGGCATCCCCGTGGCCTGCGACGCTTCGTTGATCAAGCGCAGCGTCTTGTCAAGGTAATCAACGATCACTGGCGTCTCGACTTTAGTGTCTGACGCTATGACAAAGACAGGCCTCTGGCGCTCTTCTGGTGGTAGCTCTTCCAGTGCTTTCCAGATCAGTTGTAAGACCGTAGTGGAATCTTTGCCGCCGCTGTAGCCAATGACGAAGGGCTGTGGGTAGCGCCGATACACGTCGCGGATTTCAGTGTGGATGTCTTGAATGGTGCGCTGCTCGAAGACCGAGCGCTCGTTGGGCAGACCGTCAGCCATAGGAGTGTTCAAACTGAATTAGGTGCAAACCGCCAATGATTTGCCAGATCAGATTATGTCGTCTTCGGTAGTGTGCAGTATGCATGCTAAGGGGGGTGGAATGCAACGTTTTGAAAACGGCGCGACAAAGTTTCAATGTTGCCTCATCTGATTTAGAATCGTGCGGCCATCACAGCGGTGATTGGCATTTCAAACCAACCGCTCAAACCAAGGAGAAAACTATGGATAACGACCAACTCACACGCCGCGACTTTATCGAAAAGACTACGCTGACCGTCGCTTCAGCCTCTGTGTTGCCAACGCTGTTAGCCGAAGGGACTGAGGCCAAGACCAAATTGCCGCAGCGTGTGCTCGGACGCACAGGTGTCAAAGTGCCGATCATCGCCTTTGGTTGCGGCAGCCGCTTTCTGATGTATAAGGAAGAGGACGAAGCCTTGAAGATTCTCAACCGCGTGATTGATCTCGGCATCACCTACCTGGACACGGCGATGGATTACGGCAACGGTTTGAGCGAGATGCGCGTGGGCAAGGTGATGGCGACGCGGCGTAAAGAGGTCTGGCTGGCCACAAAGGTTTCGCAGAATGCGCGCACCTACGACACAGCGATGCGCGCGGTCGAACAGAGTTTGAAACGGTTGCAGACTGATCACGTTGCCCTGCTGCACCTGCACGGTCTCGGCGACGCGGCTGATCTGGCGAAGATTGAGGCGAAGGACGGGGCGATTCACGCGCTCTACAAACTGCGCGAACAGAAGGTCGCGCGCTTCGTCGGCATGACCAGCCACACTGACGGCGCGGTGATGGCGCAGGCGATTGAACACAACGATCTCGACTGTGTGCAGATGGCAATGAATCCAGCGCGCGCGCTGCAATTTGAAGAGCTGGCGTTGCCCGCCGCGAAGAAGAAGAACCTCGGCGTCATTCTGATGAAAGTCACCGCGCAGGAAAAGCTGCTTGGCGAAGGCGCGGGCAAGGCAGCAGTAAAAGACCTGATCCGCTATGCGCTGAGCCTGCCGGTCTCAGCAGCGGTGATGGGCATGCCCAAGCCGGAGTTCATTGAGCAGAACGTCGCTGCGGTGAAAGCCTTCAAGCCGATGAGCGCCGCCGAAATGGATAAGCTACGCACACAGGTCGCGCCGCAACGTGCGAGTCTGGAGCGGTTCTTCACGCATCACCGCGATCAACGTTGGGCCTAAACCGCAATAGCCACTGACCATGCCAAAAGCCATCGAGTTCAACAACGTTTCGTTCCGCCATCCTGGCGGTCAAGCTGAAACGAAGCCGGTGCTCGATGGCTTTTCACTTACTATCGAAGCGGGCGAAACACTGGCGCTCGTGGGCCGCAGCGGGATGGGTAAGACGACGATTCTCAAACTCATCAATCGTCTGCTTCTGCCACAAGCAGGCGTAGTAAGTGTGGAAGGCCGCGCGACAAGTGCGTGGGACGCGATCCAATTGCGACGGCGTATCGGCTACGTCTTGCAGGAGGTGGGTCTATTTCCGCACCTAACGATTGCGCGCAACGTGGCCGTTGTGCCGCATCTGGAGGGCTGGCCAGAAGAGCGCATTGCGCGGCGCGTGGATGAATTGCTCGCGCTAGTCGGGCTTGAACCGCCGGTCTTTCGTGAGCGGTATCCGCGCGAGCTTTCTGGCGGGCAACGCCAACGTGTAGGGGTGGCGCGGGCCCTGGCCGCCGACCCGCCGATTCTGTTGATGGACGAGCCGTTCGGCGCGCTCGACCCGCTCACGCGCGCCGAATTGCACCGTGAGTTCCAACGCATTCAAGCGCGACTGCGCAAGACCATCGTTTGCGTTACACACGATCTGGGCGAAGCCTTTGCGCTGGGCACACAGGTAGCTGTGTTATCACAAGGCAAACTCGCCGCGCTCGCTCCGCCACAGGAGTTGCTGCGCTCAAACAATCCCGAAGTAAAGATCTTTCTCGACGCTTTGCCACATTTGGCAGATGCCAGATATTAGATGTCAGATGCTAGTCGGCATCACTGACATCTGACATCTAGCATCCAACATCTACTTCGCTTTATGCGCCTGCTCGAATTTTGGCTCAATCATCAAGCTGAGTTTCTCGCCGCGATCCTGCGCCACCTGGCGCTGGTTGTGGCCGCAACCGGCGTTGCGGTATTGGCGGGCGTGCCGCTGGGTGTGCTGTCTTATCGCAAGCCGCGTATGGGCACGCCGCTGCTGGGTTTGCGCCAACATCGTGCAGACGATTCCGAGTCTGGCGATGTTCGGCTTTCTGATTCCGCTGCCGGTGATCGGCGGCATTGGCGCGAAGGCCGCGCTGGTCGTGCTGATTCTTTACGCGCTCTTGCCCGTGATGCGCACGACGGTGAGCGGCTTGCAAAGTATCGAACCTTCCATCCGCGAAGCTGCGTTGGCGATGGGGATGACTGGGGCGCAGATGTTGCGGCTGGTCGAATTGCCGCTGGCGCGCCCGTCAATTTTGGCTGGCGTGCGCGTGGCAACGGTCGTGGGGGTGGGCACGGCGACGATTGCGGCGGCAATTGGCGCGGGTGGTTTGGGCGAATACATTTTTCGTGGTGTGGCGAGCGTGGACAGCACGGTGATTCTGGCTGGTGCGATTCCGGCGGCCTTGCTGGCTCTGTTGGCTGATTTCGCACTTGGCCGTTTTGAACGTTGGTCAGCGCCGGGGCGTGTGCGAGCAGAGAGAATTAGTTTTGCGGCGGCGGCACTGGCCGGTTCTTTGTTGCTGCTGTTGCTCGTCGGAAGCTTGCTGTTGGCTGAGCGCAAAGGTAATCGCATTGTGGTCGGCTCGAAGAATTTCACCGAGCAGGTCATCCTGGGCGAACTGCTGGCGCAGTTGATCGAGCGCAACACCGCGCTGCAAGTCACGCGCAAGCTCAATTTAGGTGACACGCTTGTGTGTGAAACGGCGATGCGGGCGAGTGATTTGGATTTGTATGTCGAATACACTGGCACGGCGTTGACGGCGATCTTCAAACAGCCGGTGCTGCTCGATAGCGACGAGGTCAATCGGCGTGTGGCGGCAAGCTATGCAGCGACGGGACGTACGATGCTCTCTCCGCTCGGATTTAACAACACTTATGTGATTCTGGTGCGCGGCGAAGAGGCGCGCAGGCTGGGACTGCAAACAATTTCGCAGGCTGCTAAACACGCGGTCAATTGGCGGGCGGGCTTTGGCGCGGCGTTCTTGGATCGTGAAGACGGCTACCGGGGCTTGGTACAGACCTACGGGTTGAAGTTTGCCGAAGCGCCGCTTGCGATGGATTTGTCGCTGACCTATCGCGCGTTGGCTGAAAAGCAAGTGGACTTGATCGCAGGCGATGCGACCAACGGTTTGATTGCCAAGCTCAATCTGTTCGTCCTGGCGGATGATCGCCATTACTTCCCGCCTTATCACGCTGTACCGGTGGTGCGCACGGAGCTGTTGCATCAGCGGCCTGAGCTGCGCGCGTTGCTTGAACGATTGTCAGGTTTGATTTCAGATCAGGAAATGCGGCAGATGAATTATGAAGCCGAAGTCGAACGGCGTGATCCACCCATCATTGTGCAGGCCTTCTTCGCGCGCCATCCGCAAACGCTCAGCCAGCCTTGAGCGGAATGAGCTAGCGCGTACGCAGCCGGTCAGTCAGCAGCGTCGCGCCGATCACGCCTACGGGCAGTGAGAAGATGTTGATTACCGGAATGAAGAGCAACACATAACCCGCCAGGCCAAAACCGAAGGTCAGCGCCTTATGTTGCCAGAGCAGCTTTAGCTTCGCCCGCATCGGCAAGCCGCGCGCCGAGAGTGGCACGTCCAGATAATCCAGCCCGCAGGTCGCAATCGCCAGCACGATCCATAAAAGATGGCCAAGCACTGGCAAAGCGAAGCCGAGGACAAATCCCAGCAGTAAGACGACGAGTTGCAGCGCGACCAGCTTCAAGCCTTCCCACATCGCCCGCGCCCAGCCAACCGAAGACTGATAGGTGACTGCGCCGTGCGTCAATACGTGTGCGTGGCGGCTTAATGCCTCGCTGAAGGGCGCAAGCAGGACACGCGCCAAGGGCAAATAAAGTGAATAGCCCAGCAGCAGCGCCAACAGAAACGCGATCACCTGGAAGAACCTGCGCCATTCATCTGAGACATTCAACAACAACAGCCCCATCAACCACGCGCTGCCGAAAGCCAGCGCAAGCAAAAGCGCGACGGTCACGGCAATGGGGATCAGTGAAAGCGTCAGCAGGCGCGGATGTTTGACGAGCAGTGGCAAGCCAGCAAAGAAAAACCTGACGCCCTGCCAAAACTGGTTAAGCGGATTTGATGAATCGAAGTTTGCGCTAGCGTTTTGATACACGATCTGATCCTGGCAGTGTTTAGTTCAGTTTCAAATTGATCGGACTGGCTGGCCCTGCGATGGTCAGCGTCAACCCAGATACGCCAGTCGCTTCATATTTTGTTTCAAAGAAGAGAAAGCCACGCCGCTCTTCTCGCGGCGCTAGTGTAAAGCTCAAGGGCAGCGCCAAGGTTTCGTATTTTTCCAGCGTCTGCTGATAACCCACTGGCGAGTAGATCCGCTTCCCGTAATAACCCATCACACGGGCAAGGGCCTGTTTCGGTGTAAGTATTTTGAAGCTAGTACCGCCGCCGTCGCGCAGCTCCCAGCGAGATGTACCGAGTTGAATCGGTTCCGCTGTCTGATTGACCAGCCGCACATCTACCGCGACCAAGCTGGCCAGGAGCAGATTGGCCTCGAACTGCTCCATCGCTTCATCACCCGTCAACGCTTTGGCCGCAGCAAGCAAGCCATTCTCAGCCGGGGCGAGTGTCGGCGGTGCGGTCTTCGGCGGCGCGGCGACTTTGTAGAGTTGGCCGCCGCAACCACTCAGCACCAGAGCAATTGAAACGAAGATTGTGTGAAAGGGCTTCCGCATCACGTTGCACATGAACTTTGCACTCGAAGGCTTACTACACCGTGCGCGCATCATCGGCGGAAAATGGCCGGGATGCAACTGAGGCGCGGTGTTGTTTTGTTCTCTGCGGCGTTATAGTTGGTTGTGTTGATCAGGCAAATATCTTGCATCGCATGCAAGCCTTAAAACCACAGCCCGTTCAAACACCGCAAAGCGTAACCCTCGCGTTTTTGCGCGCAATAGAATCGAGGAGGAGAAGTTATGACAACCCCAAAATCCTGTCGCACGTTGTTGGCCTGGGCGTTGACGTTCACGCTTCTGTCCGGGAATGCACTGGCCGCCAGCGATGACCGTGCGAAACGCGAAGGAGCGAAAATGGATAACGAGACAACAACCGAACAAGCTGCGACCTCGGCGCAAGCTGGTACGAGCACGATTGAAGACCAGAAGAGCGTCGCTATCACCGTCTACAATTCCAACATCGGTCTGGTGAAGGACACACGCACGCTCCGCTTGCCGCGCGGCGCTTCGCAGTTGCGCTTTATGGACGTGGCGCAACAGATCAACGCGACTTCGGTGCACATCAAATCGGTGACTGCGCCAAATACGCTGGAAGTAGTTGAGCAGAGCTACGAATACGACCTGCTTAATCCGCAAAAGCTGCTCGACAAGTACGTGGGCAAAGAACTGACGCTCGTGCTGAAGACGTTGGAGAATAATTCGGAGAAGCTGGTGCCGACGCGCGCAACGCTGCTTTCCAACAATGGCGGGCAAGTTTGGCAGATCGGCCAACAGATCATCATCAATCCGACCAACATCGCCGAGATTCGCTTCGATAGCCTGCCACAAGATTTGATTGCCAAACCGACGCTCGTCTGGACGCTCAACAATACAGGCGCAGACACGCACACGGTCGAGGCTTCGTATTTGACGCAGGGACTGAACTGGCGCGCTGATTATGTGGTGGTCGTCAATCAGAACGACACGAAAGCTGATTTGAATGGCTGGGTGACGATCAACAACAACAGCGGCACAGCGTATCGCAATGCGGAATTGAAATTGGTTGCGGGCGATGTCAACCGCGTGCGTGAGACTCAAGAGATGGCAGTGGATCGGATGCAAGTCAAAGCCGCTGGTGCTGCGCCGCAACCACAATTCCAAGAGCAGTCATTTTTCGAGTATCATCTCTACACGCTACAGCGCCCGACGACGGTCAAGAACAACGAGACAAAACAGATCAGCCTGCTTTCCAGTTCGAACTTCAACGTCAAGAAAGAACTGGTCGTCAATGGACAGCCCTACTACTTTCAGGGCTACAACAATCCGGGCGAGCCAATCAAAGAGAAAGTCGGCGTCTTCGTCGGCTTCAAAAACTCAAAAGAGAACAACCTGGGCCAGCCATTGCCTGCCGGCGTCGTGCGCGTTTACAAAGCCGATGCGACCGGCGCACAGCAATTCGTCGGCGAAGACCGCATTGACCACACGCCGAAAGACGAAAATGTGCGAGTCAAGCTGGGCGACGCTTTTGATGTCGTAGCCGAGCGCAAACAGACCGACTACAAAAATATCGCGCGCCGCGTCTTCGAGTACGCCTACGAGATTCGCATCCGCAATCACAAAGAAGAGGCCATAACTGTGATGGTCAATGAACCAATTGGCGGCGATTGGGAAATTATCAATTCGACCTTCCCGGCGGAAAAGACGGCGGCCTTTGCAGCTCGGTTCAACGTGCCGGTGGCGAAGGACGGCGAGGCGGTATTGAGTTACCGGGTGCGGGTGAAGTACTAACCGTCAAGCTGTCACTGAGAGAGTAAAAGGACACAGCGGTTCGAAGATAGCCGCTGTGTCCTTTTCGTTACTGATCTACCGCGCGCGTCACATCAAGCGGGCATAGCACTCCGTTGCCGCTGCCAGGCGGCAGGTGACCCAAAGGACAATGGCAACAATATCTATTCCTGCGCACGGCAAAATTATTGCCGTGCGCAGGAATAGATGAAATCAGGCGCTTAGTTGCAAGAGCCAATAAGCCGGAAGCCGTGATCTTTAGGCCCCGCGCCTGGCACAACCCAAGTGCTGCCATTCAATTCATAAGCAGAACCATTGGGATACGAGTTGGCGCTTGAGTTACCTTGCCACTGCATAACACCTGTTGAGGGAGTTCCGGGTATCAGAACAATGGCATAGGTCGTACCAGCCGTCAGCAACGGTTGCTGGCCGAGCGGAATGGCCACTTGTCCGTCAGCCAGTCCTGTCGAAGCAAACTTTGTGAGGCTGGGCGCCGCGAATAAAACAGCCGGATTGTTGAACGACCCTCCATTCCAAGCCGGTACGCCGCCCGTGGTCGTAGTCACAAGCAAACTGTAATCGTTGACCGAGTTGAGCCCTTTACGTAGCCCATGAACAACGGATACCAGTAAGCCGGTTTGCGTTGGCGTGAACGTCTGGGCGAGCACGGCCCGCCGCACGAAAGTGTTGGCGACGTTTACTAGTCCGTCATCCAGCACGCAAGGTTTCGATGGTTTCTCTCGGTTCCCAAAAGATACGATTGTGGCTTGTCCTGCCGTGATGGTGACAGACTGCGTCGTTGCCGTAGTCGCCGTCCAACCAGCCTGCGGCGTTTCTGTCACCGCATAAGTTCCGGCAGGCAAGCTGAAGCAAACGCGGCCACCTTGCGACGTGACCAGAGTGGTAGCTACTCCGCCCAAACCCGTCACCGTGAACGACCAGTTGGGCAGCCCTGCTTCACCAGTATCCTGGACGCCGTTCGCGTTCAGGTCGTTGAATTTGATGACGCAAAGTTCGCCCCTGCCAACCTGTCTGTTGCCGAAGAACACGTTCGTCATCTGACCCGCCGTGACGCTGACGGTCTGCGTGGTCGGCGTGGTCGCCATCCAGCCGTTTTGCGGCTGTTCGGTGATCGTATAAGTGCCGGCGTAAAAATCGCCGCAGGCGTTCCCATTGGCGTCCGTGGTCACTGTTGCGCCGACGCAGGTAGAGTTGCCGGTCACCTGAAACACCCAACCCGGCAGATTGGGTTCGCCGTTTTGCTGAATGCCGTCGCCGTTCAGGTCGTTGAACTTGTGGATACAAATCTTGCCGGTGCACACCTCAACTTGGCACTCACACTCAAGTCCGCTGCTGCCGTTGTTCTTGTTTTCAATACTAAAGAAGACAGCCCCTCCGGGACCACGCCATCCCGTGTCATTGCCAGTACCGCCAAAGATTGTATCGAACCCTGATCCGCCATCCAGCTTATCGTCTCCCGCGCCACCGAATAGCATATCGGACCCGCCATCGCCAAAAATCAGGTCATTGCCATCATTGCCGAAGAGAAGGTCCATAAAAGCGCCACCGTGGATGCAATCATTTCCTGCGCCACCCCAGATGAAGTCAAGCCCGCCATCACCAAAAAGACAGTCGTCGCCATCACCACCCATGATGAAGTCAGGCCAGTCGTCGCCATGAATCAGGTCATTGCCCTCATTGCCCCAAATGAAATCGAAAAAGTCGCCGCCATTCATGACGTCGCTGTTGGCACCCCCGAACATCATGTCTCCCCCGGCTTGCCCGTCCATTTGATCTACGCCAGGGTCGCCCAACATAAAGTCGAACGCCCGCCCGCCAAACATGGTGTCGCAGCCGCTTCCACCTGACATGAAGTCGCTAGAAAGCAACTGCCACCACAGATTCGCGTCACCAACTAGCTTGTCGTTATCGTCACCGCCGGACATGAAGTCTGTGCTGTTGCCGCCGTTCATGTCGTCGTTACCCGCCTCGCCAAACATCAGGTCGGGCGAGATTCTTCCCGGCGTGTTGTTATCCCCCAGCATGGTGTCGCAGCCCGAGCCACCGAACATCAAATCCATAGCATTCCCGCCATCCATGAAATCAGACCCCACTTGACCAAACATGAGATCAGCGGACAGCGGCTCCCAAAAATAGTTCGAGTCGCCAAGCATGTGGTCATCGTCATTACCGCCGAACATCAAGTCCGATGAACAGCCGCCATTCATCGTGTCATTACCCGGGCCGCCAAACATCAAATCGGAAGAGTTAAGCGAAGGCGTCTCGTCGTCTCCCAACATCGTGTCATTGCCGCTATTGCCGAGCAGCAAATCGGCTGCATTGCCGCCATCCATCCAGTCATCGCCATCGCCGCCGAACATCAGATCGTGCGAAGAGATGAGTTGGATCGCGTTGCTGTCGCCATGCATGGTGTCGAGGCCAGTGCCGCCGAACATCAGGTCGCTTTGCGAGCCGCCGTGGATTTCATCGTCGCCGCCTTCACCGAAAATCAGGTCGAACGAATTGGTCAGGATGATGGACTCGTCATCTCCTTCCAGGTAATCGTTCCCATTTCCGCCAAACAGCAAATCGGCATCAATCGCAAAAGGCTGTTGGCCACTGCCGTCGTAGCCGTGAATCCTGTCATCATCGTTCTGACCGAACATGAGGTCGAGGTCTCCGCCCGCCCACATCTTGTCGTCGTCGTTACCTCCGAACATCAGGTTGCCGAGGCGGACGGGTATAGAGACGTTGTTAATGTTGACAGTACAAATCTGGCCGCCCGCGTCTCCGTGCATCTCGTCCTCATTATCGCCGCCGAACATTAGGTCAACTTGGTCTTTGCCGGTCAGCTTGTCGTCGTTTTTATTGCCGAAGATTACATCAATTCCAGCCCCGCCGGTTATGTCATCTTTCCCATCACCGCCCAGCAATAAGTTGCCGAGTTGAACAGTCGTGTTACAGAACGTGAAGTTTTGTCCGTCCCCACCGTTGATCACGTCATCGCCGCCGTTCCCTTGTACAAAATCCATGTCCTCATTGCTTTTGATGTCGTCGTTCCCGCCGCAGCCAAACAGAAAGTCCATCCCCTTGTTCCCTTCAATCGCATCGTTGCCGCCGGGTTTGGTCTGACTGAAGATGTCTGAGATTCCGTCGTCACCGATAATCAGGTCAACGTCGTCGTCTCCCCACAAAGAATCGTTTCCTCCAGCCGTACCAAACGACGTAGCGATGATATTGTCTCCGAACACGAAATCAGTGCCACCGCCGCCCCAGATGCAATCGTCTCCCGTGAAAAACGGGAGATCAATGATGAACTCTCCCACCAACAAATCCGTTCCGTCATCTCCATGGATTTGGTCCTTCCCACCCAATCCGAAGATTTTGTCGTTACCTGCGCCACCGTGAATGTCATCAGCAACCAATCCGCCTAAGAGAATATCGTTGCCGGCACCGCCGTTGATCGCCCAGCTTGACCAGGGCGCTGACACCGGGAAGAAAAAGTCATTGCCGCCGCCGCCGTTGTAAGTGTGAGTCGTGTTGATTGGCGTGCCACAGCCGCTGGCTCCGGCTTTCAACAGATTGGCCTGCGACTCAGGCTTCATCGAGACCGCGAACAGGAACTCTTCGCGCAGGTAACTGCCTGCCTCTCGAAGGTTGCCTTCCATATTTCTGAGCCGCGCGATTACGGCTAGCACGCGTTCAGCCGCAGCGGACATATCCCTCTCACTGTTCACGGCGAGTTGTTCCGCCCTGACGCGCAACTGTTCAGCGCGCGCCTCGAACTCGTTGGCCTGTTGCTCAATGCTTGCTGCGTTGTTTTCTAGTTGCCTGGCGAATGGCTCTAACTGAGCTTTTGCGTCATCGCTCAGCTTCTGCCCCACTTGAGCCAATCGCTCCGCCCGCGCCTGCAGGTCAGCCGCTTCCCTTTCCCTGGCCGGATCGGTATCCGGGCGGTTGGCGTCTGGCGGCGTAGGTCGGGGAAGATCCTCGCTGTCGTTATCAGGAGGGAAATTGCCACTCGCGGGAACATACTTTTTCGCCAACTCATCAATCATGGTGGCGTGCTGTTTGCCGATTTCGTCACTCCTGGCAATGAGCGCATTGCCGAGGTTGGTGAATTGCGTTTCGTTGCGGGCAGTCAGCGCGCGCGCTGGTGCCAATAGTTGTCCTTCGGCATCACTTGCTAGCGCCTGCGACGCACTCATGAGATCTACGCGAACACTTTCGACGAGCTTCATGGCGTCGTTCACCAGGACTTGAGAAAGCGCCGTACTGGCTTGGTTAGCCAAATCCTCCATTTGCCGGGAAAGGTCGAGCAACTCTTTGATTCGTTCAGCCTGCTCCGGCTTGAACGGCAGGTGTGTGAGCACCACGACGTTGTCGCCTTCACCGCCGTCGAGCGTCAACGCTTTCCTTTGGCGGTCGAGCGCTTCGGCTGCATCAATCACATTGACAAAATCATTCCCACCTCGTGCATTGATGACCACGCGGTCAAAAGCCTCGAGGCGAAAGGACAGATTCTGAATGGTACCCGTCCCGTCCTGCCTGCGGTAAGCCAAGCTGATGGTCGCAGCATTATCGCTGGCACCAGAGGCCGCATCACCAATCACTTCAGCAATGATCGTCTCTGCGGCCTCAGTACCCTCAATCCGGAGCGTGCGTTGATTGTCAATGGCCGCTCTGAACGCATCGCCTTGCGCTGCAACACTCGGGCGGCTGGCAGGGACAAAGACGGTCACTAAAAAATAGAGGGACAACACGATCTGTGCGAAGAAGGCTTGGCTTTTCATTGGGTTTCTCCTTTTGGCAGTGATGCCCCTACCACTCAGGCCAGGGCGAAGACAGACCAATCCCAGCAGACCGCATGTCTTGCAGTCTGTGGAGGCTGGTCGCGAAAGTTGTGTGCTACATTTTGGTAAGAGGCCGAGCGCACGGTGATATTACCGCGCATTGAAAAAAATCGTTTGGTGAACTGGCCGCCTTCGATGCCAACTACACAGACGCAGGCGTCAGTGGAACGGAACGATTTTTCGCCTAACCACAATGTCACATCAGTTTGGGGCGAAGTGCACAGCGATCCGCGTTTCATTGCCCTGGTGCAACGCACCGGATTTCAACCGTGAAGCAAACTGTCGGGTGTGGAGGTTTTGAAGGAGGAAAGTGCGAAGTGAAAAACCGGCCTCGGAAATATTAAAGGGGGGCCTTTTCAGTCCCCCCAGATCAGCAGCGTCCTCAGCCATTAGGGTATTTTCCGCTGCTAGTTGCTGCGCATTATATTCATGGCACCTAGACTTGGCAAGAGTAACCAGATTATTTTTTGTTCAAGCCAGCTTATGCGCTAATAAGCTTAACCTTAACTATTGCCTAGGCTTAGCAATTCAGCCTCACCCAGAATTTTTATGCCGAGTTCCTCTGCTTTCGTCAATTTTGAGCCAGCTTCCTCGCCAGCCACTACAAAATCGGTCTTCTTGCTGACGCTGCCAGTAACCCTGCCTCCGCGTGCTTCAATGTAAGCCTTCGCCTCCTCGCGCTTCAGCGTGGGCAGTGTGCCGGTCAAAACAAATTGTCTGCCTTCAAAAACCCGCGTCACTGCTTGGCCACCAGCACCGGCCAGCGCCATCTTCACACCGGCAGCCTTCAATCGTTCGATCAAATGACGACTCCGTTTTTGAGTAAACCATTCGGCAATCGAACCAGCAACCACCTCGCCGATTTCATAAATCCGCGCGAGTTCTTCGCTCGTCGCCTCACTCAATCTTTCGATATTGCCATAATGCTGCGCCAGGATCTGCGCCGTGCGCTCGCCCACGTGGCGGATGCCGAGGCCGTAAAGCAGCCGCGCCAACCCCGCTTCTTTGCTGGCTTCGATCTGTTCAAGCAGATTGTCCGCCGACTTCGCCCCCATTCGTTCCAGCGCAATCAATTCGTCACGCTGGTCTTTCAAGGAGTAAAGATCAGCCGCATCACGCACCAGCGGCGGCGATTTGATGGCTTCACCGCTTTCGTCAAACAGCGTCTCGCCTTTCTTGTCGCGTACAGTGCGCCAGGCGGTCAGTTGCTGCACCAGCGCGTCACCCAAACCTTCGATCCGCATCGCGCGGCGCTGGGCAAAATGCAGCAAGCCTTCACGCAGCTTGGCCGGACAGTCGGGGTTCGGGCAGCGCGTTACGGCTTCATCTGCGGGTTTAACCAATTTCGTTTCGCACTCAGGGCAGCAGGTAGGAAAAGCCAGTTCGGTCTCTGCGCCCGTGCGTTTCTCAGTGATGACTTGCACGACCTGCGGGATGATTTCGCCGCTCTTTTCGATGAAGACCCAATCGCCACGCATCACGTCTAGCCGTTTCATCTCGTCGGCATTATGCAGGCTCGCGCGCGCGACGGTCGTCCCGGCGAGCAACACCGGCTGCAAGACCGCGACCGGCGTCACCGCGCCCGTGCGCCCGACCTGATAAATCACATCCAGCAAGCGCGTCGAAGCCTGCTGCGCTGGAAACTTGTAAGCAATCGCCCAGCGCGGCGATTTGCCCGTCGAGCCAAGCTCCTCGCGCACAGCCACTTGATTGACTTTCACCACGATGCCGTCGGTGTCGTAACGCAACCCGGCACGCTTCTCGTCCCACTCATTGCAAAAAGCGATGACCTCATCAATCGTCGCACAGCGTCGCCAGTTCGGATTGACCTTGAACCCTGCGTTGGCCATCCATTCAAGCGACTCTCCGTGCGTTGGAAACGCATCCTGGCCGGCAAAGAACAATTGATAACAAAAGATGTCAAGCCCGCGCTCCGCCACGATGCGCGCATCGTGCATCCGCAACGTCCCTGAGGCCGCGTTGCGCGGATTGGCAAAGGTCTGATCACCCTCGTCGGCCAGTTCCCGATTGATCTTCTCGAATGATTCGCGTGGCAAGAAAACCTCTCCCCGCACCTCGATTTCATCGCGGATTTCCTTTCTCGCTCTGCCGCTCTCCCGCTCTCCCGCTCTCAAGCGCAGCGGCACCGACCGAATTGTCCGCACGTTCTGCGTCACTACATCGCCCTGCGTGCCATCGCCGCGCGTTACACCGCGCGACAGCGTACCGTTTTCATAAATCAGCGAGATGCTCAGCCCGTCAATCTTCAGTTCTGCCACGTAATCGAATGCACGCCCTTCTGCCAGGCGTTCGCAACGGCGCGCCCACTCGCGCAATTCATCCAGACTGTAGCTATTGTCGAGCGACATCATTGGCCACTTGTGTCTGTAACGCTCGAAACCCTCGACTACTTGCCCGGACACACGTTGCGTCGGGCTGTCAGGCGTGATGAGATCAGGCCGCTCAGTTTCCAAATCCCTTAACCGGCGCAGCAATGCGTCATACTCCGCGTCGCTGATGATGGGTTGGCTCAGCACGTAGTAGCGATAGTCGTGATCGAGCAGTTCGCGGCGGAGTTCTGCTATCTCTTCTTCGATGGATAGAGATTTGGGGGATTTGGCCGGCATAGTGCGCTTACTCGACTTTGACGCCTTTCCAGAAGGCAACGTAGTTCTCGATGTTTTTCGCCGCATCTTTCGTTTCCGCGTAATACCAGGCCGCGTCTTTGTTCACTTCGCCATTCACGATGACGTTGTAATAACTCGCTACACCTTTCCAGGGGCAGAGGGTGTGAGTCTGGCTCGGCTGAAAGTACTCCGGCTTGATCGCCTCACGTGGAAAGTAGTGATTGCCCTCGACAACAATAGTTTGATCGCTTTCGGCGAGTACTGCGCCATTCCAAATTGCTTTCATTTGTCTTACCTCACGATCAGTTTTCTGCTGGGCTGGAACGCCAGTCTTCATGTTTGCCTTTACTCCAATCTCCCTTCGTATACCAGCGAACGTCGCTGATCTCGGGAGACGACTTGAGAACTTGATTAAGTGCCTGACACAACGCAAGCAACTCAGCTTGATCCGCTTGGCCGAAGAGCTTTCTTTTCACCCAACTCAACCGGGATTCAACAAAGACGAGCCAGGTATTTGAGCGATCTTCGTCCTCTAAAAGCCCCACGCCAACCCAAAATATTCTTTGTCCAGCCTTAACGAAGAAATACCAACCCCAATCCTCCTGATCCGGTTCTTCATCAACCTGCACACCGCTTTGAGCTTTTAGCTTGTCAATCAACCACTGCGCACAGTCATCGCCGAAACAGCACGGGTTGATGAAGTAATCTTTGACCTCCGTCGCATTGAAAAGGGTGGTTACAAAAGTAACGTGATTGCGAATGCCTTCGCTCATTTTTCAATTACTTCCATCCGCACTGTGACTGCCTCAATCCGCTTCTCATTCACCTCATATCCAATTCCCACGCCTATCGGACGCGGAATTGTCCCGCGCGGCGTGACTTCGACCGGCGGCGTGATGATGTCTTCCGTCCAATACCGCTTCGACGCCGAGACGTCGCCCGGTAGCGTGAAGCCCGGCAGCGTGGACATGTGAATGTTGTGCACACGCCCAATGCCCGCTTCCAGCATCCCGCCACACCACACCGGCACATCGCGTTCGTGGCAGTAAGCTTGAATTTTGCGCGCTTCGGTATGGCCTGAGACGCGGCCTAGTTTGACGTTGATGATCCGGCACGCGCCGAGTTGCAGCGCCTTGCGCGCATCGTCTTCGCTCAAAATTGATTCGTCCAGGCAAAGAGCCGTCTGCAACTGTGGCTGCAGTGCGGCATGGTCAATGATGTCGTCGTAAGCCAGCGGCTGCTCAATCATCAGCAGTCTGAACTCATCCATCTTTTTGAGTAGCTCCACATCGTTGAGCGTGTAGGCCGAATTAGCATCCACCGACATTGTGATCTCCGGGTACTCTTTGCGAATCGTTTTGATCATCTCGTAATCGCGTCCCGGCTTGATCTTGATCTTGATGCGTTGGTAGCCCGCCGCGACTTCCTTCTCGACTTTCTTAAGCATCGCCGCGTCGGTGTCCTCTAGACCCAATGAGACACCACAATTGACCTCCGCCTGCGTACCGCCTAGCAATTGCCACAACGGAACGCCTTGTCGCCGCGCTTCCAAATCCCAAATCGCATTCTCCAGCGTGGCGCGCGCCATCTTGTTGCCGCGAATGCGCGCGGTCAGCGCGGGCACTTGTGTAGGCGTTTCGATCTCCTTGCCCAACACCATCGGCCCGGCAAAGTCGCGTAAGACAATCCAAGCAGTGTCGGCCGCCTCGTGGCTGTAGAACGGCCCCTCGTTGCAGGTGCATTCGCCCCAACCATGCAAGCCGTCGGCAAAAACTTTGGCCAGAATGATGCGTCGCTCAAATGTGCGCCCAAAGCTGGTTTCAAAGGGCGTGACAAGTGGGAGTTTGATTTCGCGTAATTCAATGCGTTCGATTTTCATGGCTTAATGACCAACGATGCAGAACGGGGAGCGTGAGCGACCTGAAGCTTAATACTGTGCCCAATGACTCCAATCCGTCTGATGCTGAGGTTCAGGTCGCTCACGCTCCCCGTTCTGCATCAACCTTCCTCAATGTGTTCGTCCTTAAAAAACAGATACCGGCTGTTACTGCCATTGCGCCCAGCCTCGAAGCCAGCGCAGTACAGGCTTTCAGCCAAGCATTGTTGAAAACCGGCGCGCACGCGCAATTGCCATTCACGCGCGAGGGCCAGGTCTTCTCTTTTCAGAGCCTCGATGTCATAGGGAACTTCGACTGCCGCCACTGGCGCGTCCGCACGGCGTTTACCGGCCAACGCAGCGGCAACGTGCGGCGATTGCACCCACCATTCGACAAAGAGCCGATCCGTGTCCAGTCCACGCCACATCTCGCTAGTGCTGAAGTTACCGTAGTAATTGACGTGATACGTCCGCACCACAGCGCCTAGCTTGTTGATATTCAGGTTGGCATTGCGCGACAACAGCGGATCGAACGTCCATTTAATCGGCCAGACGCCAATGCGCAACGCGTGTTCGTGCTGGGCTAGTTTCAGCTTATTGCCGATGCCTGCGTTTTGTAGCCCGGGTAACACGGCGGCCATGTGCGAATAGATGAATGGGCACCTGTTTTTGTCGAAGGCCGGCAGCGCATGTGAAAAGCCCAGCATGCGTCCTGCTTCATCAAACGCGCCGTAGGTGAACCCACCGCTGTGCATCGTAATTACAAATCCGCGCACAGGTGTAACCTCAGCATCAGGGAATTTCCAGACCGTGCGCTGCAATTCAACGCATTGCGTGAAGTCTTCAACGGTATCGCACAACCGTAGTGTATAGGCGGGGTTGTTCTCAGGTGTCATTGCTTGGGTGTTTTGCATCCTATCTCAAAAAATCTTCTAGCTTCACCGAAGCCTCGGTCTTCTCATCCCGATACTTCACAATGATCGGCGCGTAGACCGACAAGCCCCAATCTTTCGCCGCGCCGACTGTAATCGCCCGTGCGCCGGGCACAACGACCGCGCCCGCCGGAACTTCCAGCGGTTTATCGCCTGCGCGCCGATAAACCTCGCCACGCACGGCGTCAAAGATCGGCGTCGAACCGTTCAGGATCACGCCCGAACCGAGCACCGCTCCTGTGCGCACAATCGCGCCTTCGTACACGCCGCAATTACCGCCAACCAGGACGTCATCTTCGATGATGACTGGTAGCGCGCCGACCGGTTCGAGCACGCCGCCGATCTGCGCCGCCGCACTGATGTGGCAGCGTTTGCCGACCTGCGCGCAGGAGCCTATCAACGCGTGCGAATCCACCATCGTGCCGTCATCCACATACGCGCCAGCGTTGATATAGGCGGGCGGCATGATCGTTATGCCCTGCCCTAAGTACGCGCCGTCGCGCACCGTCGTGCCGCCCGGCACGACGCGCACGCCGCTAGTCAAGGTCAGCCGTTTGGTCGGATAGGTGTCTTTATCGAAGTAACGAAACGTGTTGTCAATCGAGTAATCAATTAGCCCGCCCAATCGGAAGCCGAGCAGGATGCCGCGCTTGACCCATTGATGGACCTGCCATTGGCCTGCCGCATCACGGCTGGCGGCGCGGATTTCGCCACGATTGAGTGCGTTTTTGAATTCGTTGAAGGCAACCAGCGCCGCTTGTTTCTTTGCTTCGGTCAACTCTGCTGCGGGTAGCTCGAAAAGATTTGAGATTTGAGATTTGAGATGTTCGTTCATCGGCGTTACGTTTCTTTCACTTTCTCTTTCAACCATTCATCAATCACCGGATAGGCCTCACGCGGCACTTCGTGCCCTGCTTCAAACATTCGCAACTGAACTGAGCGTGCGCGCTTCGCCAACGCTTCAGCATTTTGCCTGATGCGTTCCGGGCTGTAAAACTCATCATGCTCGCCTGCTAGATAAAGCACATCTACCGCGCCACTCATATATTTGCCTTCGCTATTCCAATCGCCCGGAGTGCCGCCGCAAATCGCTACGACACCGCGCACCAGATCAGGCTGCGTAAAGGCGAAGCGGAAATTCACGCCGACGGCTTGCGAAAAGCCGAGCAGGAAGACTTTGTTCGTGTCCGCTTCCCCGCTCTGTCCAACCACCGCAATGATCTCGCGCACCAATCGGTGATGCAGCGCGACCGATTCTTCGGGTTTGAAATTGGTCAGCCAGCCGAAGCCATAGCCCAGTTGTGGATTCTCTTTGGTCGGCCTGATCAGATGCTGATGCGGGCCTTGCAGCGCGGCGATAACAAAGTCGGTGTCGTTGATCCGCCGTGCCAGCCGCAGCATCGAGCTTTTGTCGCCGCCATAACCGTGCAGCGCGATCAGCAGCGGTTTCGGCCCAGCGCCGTCTGGCACATAAAGATCGTAGTAACAGGGAAACTCCTGCACCGTGCGGAGCTCGCTCACTTCAGCCATGCAGAATTGCTCCTCGAAAAATGTCCGACAAACTGGCAGCTTGTCGGACAAAAGATAAAACGCGGATCAACGCCGATGCAATCACATCAGCGTTGATCCGCGTGCTAGCTAGCCTTCATCAAGTACTGCTTCAGAACGTCAGGCGCGCCGCGAACTGGAATGCGCGCGGCCCACCCGTGCCGAAGATCGGATTGACGCGGCCCCCCGGTTGGCCAAAGGTCGCCTGCTGAACCGGAGCGGTTGCCTGTTCGGGAAGCTTAATCGCCAGCGAATTCAACCCGCTGCCGTAGCCGTTGAGGTTGGCAATGTTGAAGACATTGAAGCCTTCAGCGATCAACGAAATCTTCACCTTCTCGCCAATCTGGATCAACCGCGTCAGGCGGACATCCTGCGAAAAGAAAGGATCTCCGTTGCTGAAGCCGGGTGGTAGATAGATGAGCGGGTACGCCTGGTTTTGCTGCGTTCTGGGAGCGCACAGGCGCTGGCCATCAACAATCAGCGTACAAGCCGCAAGCTGCGCTGTAGTCGGGTTGGCCGGAATCGGTTTCGACCGCGAGACGACATCGGCGTTGTACTTGCTTACAGCCGCTTGGATATCGCTCGCACTCTTGCCTCGTCCGAAGGAGTTCCAAGGAATTCCCGGCAGCAGGAGCCGGGAAACGCCATCGCCGTCAGCGTCCAGCCCCAATGTTGGGTTCAGCGTCGGCCTGCTCCTCATATCTGAAATCAGCCCGACCTGCCAGCTATTGGCCAATCCGCGCAGTAGCTTGTTGTCGCCTTTGTATTTGGGCACTTCGTAAAAGCCGCTGAAGGTGAAGCGATGGGGAATGTCATTCCCCGCAATCCCAGCGGTCTCATACAAATTATCCGGTGTGACTCCGCCGGGGCCGACGTTCACATTGTTGACGTAACGCGATAAAGCGTAGGAGCCGGTGAATTGCCAGCCACCCGAAAACCGCTTATCAAGTTTCACCAGTAGCCCGGTGTACCGGGTGCTGATCCCGGACCAGTAACCGAGAATAGCGCCGGTTGAACACTGGAATTTGGGATCGTTCGTTTGGGCCGTGGTGGTGCAGAAGGGGATGATCGGTCTGGCCAGAGGCGAAGTAGTTACCACTTGAGTGAGCGGATCGGTCGCGACGACCAGGGGTCGCGCGGCGCGATTGAGGTCTACTCCAAACCCGGCCTCGGTGCCGCCGAAGTGGACGGCTCGTCGCATGACGAAATCCGCCGTCAGAATCATATTTCGGGCGATCTCCCTTTGGATTCCGGCAGTGACGTGGAAGGTGTAGCCCGTGGTCAGATCGCTCGAGAAGATGCCTTCGCCTGCGGCTCCCAGGGCTTGTTTAATTACTTCGACTCCGCGAATCGAGAGGTCTGTTCCGCCTCCCCAGCGGGATAGCAACGAGGCTCTAATGCTGGGAATCAGGTTCGCGGCATTTTGGCCGGTGAATGAGGTCGGCGTCGTAAAGTTCAGCGTCGCTGGCTGAAGCGCAGTCACTCCAGGAGTCGGAGTCCCCGCGAACGGATTCGCCACCAACTGGGAATTGAATGGAACCAAGCCATTGCCCGCCGGGCCGAGGAATCCGCGCTCGCCCAGACGTGTGTAGAACGAGTTGGGCGAAGCATGATAGATGCCGCTGCCACCGCGAATGACGGTCTTGCCGCTCTTGCCGATTGTCCAGGCAAAGCCGATGGCGGGTTGGAAATTGTTGTAATCGTAGCGGGTCGCGCTTAAGTCCGCATTTGCGCCGCCAAGCACTGGCCGCAGATATTCCGGTTTATTCAGATCGTGACTGATGATGTTGTCATCGAATGACCAGGCCAGACCATAATTGAAGCTGAATCGCGGACGGATTTGCCAGGTATCCTGAAAATAGAGGCGGTAAGCGTCGTTGCGCGCAGCCTCTTTGCCGCGATAGGCGGGCGGCTGTCCGGCGTCGCCCACGCTGACTGAAATGCTGCCACTGACCGGCAGCTTCAAAATGTCAGCGAAGGTCGGCAGCCCTGCCGTTGCTGTGCGCAAGGTGGCAGGCAAGGCGGCATACAGTGTCGGATTTTGCGTTGCCAATGTCTCCGGGCTAAAGAGATTGAACGTCCCTTGATAGATGCGCGCCCAACTGCCGTGACCGTAAAGGTGTTCCCAGTTGCCGCCGAAGCGGATGCGGTGCGAGCCTTTCTGCCAGTAAATGTTTTCGTTCAACTGATAGGTGCGCAGCAAGCGGCTCTGGGTGACGTTGTTGTCATTGCCCAGCGTTAGGCCAAAGCCGCCGATACGCGGCCCATTCAGGTTGAAGCAATAGAGCGGATTGCTGCACTCCTCAGAATTGGGCGGGCGTAGTTGGTTGCTGAAGAACGAATAGGAGGCCCGAAACTCATTCACCAGCGTCGGCCTGAGCACACTGGTTACGCCCAGATTCGTCTGATCGGCGTAGTTGTTGCTGGATGTCCAGGTAGATTCCAGGTTGCCGCCACCCGACAGGTTAGTGTTACGATCCTGGCTGTAGCGCAGGTAGAGGGTGTGTTTGCTGTTCAACTTGTAATCCAACCGGGTATTGAAGAGCTTGCCGTGGAAGGGCAGTTGCCCAACGTGGCTAAAGCCGGCGTAGAGCGGATTGGTAAAGCTGATCGTCTGCGCGCCCACTTGATTGGTGTATTCGAAGTTGGTGAAGAAGAAGAGCTTGTCTTTCTTGATCGGGCCGCCCACATTGACGCCCATATTGCGCCGGGCGAAGAAGGGGTCAAATAGTCGCTTGCGCAAATCGGGATTATTGACGCCGGGGTTGAAGGCAGTCGGGTCGTCCGGTCGTCTGAAGGCAGGAAAGGCCGCGATATTATGATCGCGGAAGAAGAAGAACCCGCTCCCGTGAAATTGATTGCCGCCAGTCCGCGAGACGATATTCACCGCTCCTGATGAAGTGTTCCCGACCGAAAGGTCGAAGTTGAAGGTAGAGATTTGGAACTCCTGCACCGTCTCTTGGGAGAAGTTCTGCGCTGTGCCACCCGTAATACGATCATTGACGTTGGCGCCATCCACTGAGATACGAGTCAGCGTGCTGGTGCTGCCCGCGATGGAGACGCGAAAATAGTTATTAACACCGCCCGCACCGGGATTGGCGTCGAAGGTCACATCCACGCCCGGTTCCAAAGCGGCGAGCGAGAGGAAGCTGCGACCGTTCAGTGGTAAATTCTCAATACGTTCACGCGTGATGACGCCGTCTACTTTGTAATCGCTGGTATTGACCTGCGCGGCATCCGACGTTACGACGACCGTTTCGGAACTCGAGCCGACGGTCAGTGCAAAATTCTCTTCCACACTGGCGGCGGTCTGCAGGTTGAACGGCTTCAACTGCTTCTGAAACCCTTGCGCTTCGACGCGAATTTCGTATTCGCCAGGCGGTAGGTTGTCCACAGCATAATTGCCTTCACTATTGGTTGTAACCTTGCGCTCGGCGTTGGTACCACGATTTTTGACGACGACAATGGCGTTGGGCAGGACTGCGCCATTTTGATCGGCGACAGTACCGCGCAAGTTGCCGTTAGTGGTTTGCGCTAGCGCAAAACTGGCGCAAAAAATTGACAGAACCAAGCTCCAGAGAGCGAGTGATCTTCGGCTTCGCATAACTGACTTCCTCCGATTGATCGGTGTTAAGTTGATGGTTGCCCCAACTGGCGGAAGGGGAAAGAAAGACGAGCCAAGTTGTTGTACAAACTTGGTCATAGCTCACGCGCACAGAAAATAAATGCAGCTTGACAGGCTTTATTTACGAAGATACTCTGCCACCTACCGGTCGGTAAGTAATCCCAGAAAGCGCGGGCATTATATGACCGCCACCACAGTTTAACAATCTCTCTCATCACTTTTTGCCGGAATTATTCTGGCGTTCTGGTAAGGCAGTTTTTTAATCCAGTGAACATCGTCGTCTGTCTCAAACAAATCCTCGACCCGTTGCTGCCTGCGCGCGAATTCCGCGTGGACGCAGAAAAGAAAGAAGCGGTGCGCGGCTCGGCCAGCCTGGTCACCAACATCTTCTGCGAGAACGCGCTGGAAACGGCCTTGCAGTTAAAAGAGCGCACCGGTAATGGCAAGATTACGGCGTTGAGCTTTGGCCCTGAATCTGCCGAAGACACGCTGCGCAAGGCGCTGGCGATGAAGGCCGATGCTGCCGTGCTGGTCGTCAATGACGGTCATCCACATCCAGACCCGCTGGCCGTTGCGCAAGTGCTGGCCGCCGCAATTCGCAAGCTCGGCGCATTTGATCTAGTGCTGGTCGGACGCGAATCGGGTGATTGGGGTGTTGGGCAAACGGGCGGATTGCTGGCCGAAGTCTTGGGCGTGCCCTGCGTCAATTTCGTTGATCAGGTTGAAAGTGTTGAAGGCAAGCTGCGGCTGAAACGTCAGACCGACAACGGCTTTGAAATTCTCGAAGCTGCGCCGCCTTTGGTCGTCACGATTACCAATGATGAGCACAACGTCCCGCGCATTCCGAAGACGCGCGACGTGATGATGTCATTCCGCCAGCCGCTGACCAAATTCACGCTGGATGAACTGGATGTAGATGCGGCCAGCGTGCGCGCGGGCGGCGGCTACTACGAAGTAGTCGAATTGGGCATTCCGGTCAAGGATGTGAATTGCGAATTCGTCAGCGGTGATACGCTGGAACAGAAAGTCGAACAATTCGCTCAGCGTGTGCTGGCTATTACGCAATCTCTCTAGTCATTCCTTTTTATGAGTAACGTAGTCGTTTGTCTCTTCGCCGGTAATGGCTTTGACCGCGCTGCACAAGGCGTCGTAGGCGCTGGCCGCCGCTTGTCAGATCAGCTTGGCGGAAAGTTGCACGCCATCGTCTTCGGCAGGCTTGACGATGCGGCAAAAGCCGAACTAGGCACATTGGTGGAAACCATCTCTGTGATAGATCAAAGCGAGTATCAACCAGAACCATGCCTGAACACGCTAACACAGCTCTGCCGTGAGTCAGCTCCGCACACTGTCCTGTTCGGCAACGACACCTACAGCCAGGAACTCGCGCCGCGTCTGGCCTACCGGCTTGGCGGCAGCGCCGTGGCAGACGGCGTTGAGTTGCTACTGCACGAAGGCAAGTTGCGCGTCAAACGCGCGGTTTATGGTGGCAAAGCTATCGCCACGATTGAGCCGAAACGTTTGCCTGCCGTAGTTTGGCTGCGCGCGCGGGCGTTTGAGCCTGCCACGGTGCGCGCAGGCGTAACGGCTGAAATCAAACAGGCAGCGTTGAATCTGGCTGACGACGTGCGCACGCGCATAGTCGAGCGCAAAAACGAAGCGAGCGGCGAAGCGCGCTTAGAAGATGCCCGTGTAATTATCTCCGGTGGGCGCGGCCTCGGTGGCCCCGAACCGTTTGAAGATTTGAAAGCCTTGGCGGCGCTGCTCGGCGCGCAAGTGGCGGCCTCGCGCGCCGCTTGCGATTCGGGCTGGTGCCCACCTACGTGGCAAGTCGGGCAGACGGGGAAAAAAGTTGCGCCTGGTTTGTACGTCGCCGTTGCTATCAGCGGCGCAAGCCAGCATCTGGCCGGTATCTCCGATGCCAAAAATATTGCCGCCATCAACACCGACGCGGACGCGCCGATCTTCAAGCACTGCTGCTTCGGCATCGTCGAAGACTATCGCAAAGTCATTCCACTGCTACGAGAGAAGCTGGCGGCGGCTAAACAATGAGCTTGGTTGCTGACACAACGCCGACCCGTGAAGTCTTCTGGAATATCTCGCAGGGTTGGATCATCTATCCGCTCTTTGCCATCTCGCTCGGCATCGCCGGCTATGGCCTCTTCCGGCGCTGGCAGAGTTGGCGGCAGGGCTTGCCGGTTGACCGTTTTGATCGCCCAAAAGAGCGGCTGAGTTTATTGCTCAGACAGGCGCTGGGACAGCAACGGACGCTGCGCGAACGGCACGCGCGCATCTTTCACGCGTTCATCTTTTTCGGTTTTATCATCCTGACGATTGCCACGACGGTCGTGCTAATCCAGCACGATTTCGGCGTGCCGTTGATGCGCGGATGGTTCTACCTGATCTTTCAATCATTCATCGTTGATCTGTTTGGCGCACTTGCCTTATTCGGCGTGGTCATTGCGCTCTGGCGGCGTTGGAAGCTGAAGCCCAAGAAGCTGGTTTACACCAGCGAAGCCGAAACGATCCTGCTGGCGCTGCTAGCGATTATGCTGACGGGCTTTCTCCTCGAAGGCTGGCGCATCGCCGCCACGCACGATCCCTGGGGCGCGTGGTCGCCATTCGGCTGGCTGATTGCACGCGTGTCGCTGACGGTGTTGAACGAGGCGGTGATCCGACATCTGCATCTAGTCAGTTGGTGGACGCACGCCGTGCTGGTCTTTGGCTTTATCGCGTGGGTGCCGTACACGAAGATGATCCACGCGCTGACCGGGCCGTTGAATATTTACACGGCGCGGCTCGAACCGAGTGGCGCAATCCTCAAGACGATTGATTTCGAGAAGGCAGAAACGCTGGGCGTCAAATCGCTCGCTGGCTTCACCTGGAAAGACCTGCTCGACCTGGACGCTTGCACCGAATGCGGGCGTTGCACGGCGGTTTGCCCGGCCAACACGGTTGGCAAGCAACTCTCGCCGCGCGACATCATTCTCGATCTGCGTAGCCTGATGCGGCAGGATGCGGTCAACAGCGACCAATCTTCGATTATCGGCACTGTGCCTGCGACCGCTCCTGAAGCTCTGTGGGCATGCACGACCTGCGGCGCTTGTATGGAAGCCTGCCCGGTCTTCATCGAACAATTGCCGAAAATCGTGGATATGCGGCGTTACCTGGTGATGGAGGAGGCCGACTTCCCCGACACGATGCAAGACGCCATCACTTCGCTCGAATCGCGCGGCCATCCGTTCAAAGGCACGCAAGCCGGGCGGCTGGATTGGGCAGAAGGTTTGAACGTCAAGACGATTGGCGAAGTGAAAGACGCAGAAGTGCTGCTCTGGGTCGGTTGTGGCGGCGCGTTGTTGGAACGCAATCAGAAAGTCGTGCGCGCCACGGCGCAGTTGCTTGAGAAAGCGGGCGTCAAGTTTGCCATCTTGGGCCGCGAAGAAAAATGCACGGGCGACCCGGCGCGGCGCATCGGCAATGAGTTTTTGTTCGAGATGCTGGCGAAAGAAAACGTTGAGACGCTGGCGCAATACAACGTCAAAAAGATTGTCACGTCGTGTCCGCACTGCTTTAACACGTTCCGTAACGAATATCCGCAATTCGGTGGCCAATACGAGGTCTATCATCACAGCGAATTTTTGGCGCATTTGGTAGACGACGGCAAGCTCGCGCCCGTCGCGGCGACTGAGCAACGAATCACTTATCACGACCCGTGCTATTTGGGCCGACACAACGGCGTCTTTGATGCGCCGCGCCAACTCGTACAAATCTCGTCGCGTACAGCGCCGGTCGAGATGCAGCAGAACCGCGCGAACGGATTCTGCTGTGGCGGCGGCGGCGGGATGAGCTTTGTGGACGAGCCGAAAGACAAACGCGTCAATCAACATCGCGCGCAACAGGCGCTGGACACGGGCGCGGACGTTGTCGCAGTCGGTTGTCCGTTTTGTATGACGATGCTGGAAGATGGCATCAAAGCGCGCAAAGGCGAGCGCGATGTGCGCGTAGTAGATGTAGCTGAATTGCTGTGGCAATCCGTTCAGTGAAAATGGCAATGAAACTACTCATCAGCGCTTGTCTGCTCGGTCAGAAAGTCCGCTACGACGGCGGCGACAAAGATTGTCGCGGAGGGTGGCTGGATGAATTGATCGAGCAAGATCGCGTGATTGCTTTTTGCCCGGAAGTCGCTGGTGGTTTATCCGTGCCGCGCTTGCCCGCCGAAATACAAAACAGCGATGGCGTAGCGGTGCTGGCTGGCCAAGCGCGTGTTCTTGATTCAGCAGGCAATGACGTGACGCAGGCTTTTCTTGACGGAGCGCGGCAGGCTTTGCAGCTTGCCCAGCAATACGACATTAAAGCCGCCATCTTGAAAGAGCGCAGCCCGTCTTGCGGCGGACAAGCGATTTACGACGGCACGTTTTCCAAACAGCTCAAGCCGGGACGCGGCGTCACGGCGGCGTTATTGGAGCAGCACGGCATTAAGGTTTTCAACGAGACACAGATCAGCGAGGCGGTCGCTTATGCGGCCAGTCTGACAAACGACGAGGTCTAGCTTATGGATTTGAATTTAACACCGAGCGAGCAGCAGTTCCGCGACGAATTGCGCGCCTGGTTGCAAGCCAACGTGCCACCGCCCTGGACGGGCAGCACAGCAGCCGAAGAGAAGGGCGACTACTTCGACTTCTTGCGCAACTGGCAGAAGAAAGTTTGTGAAGCGGGCTGGGCGGGCATCTCTTGGCCCAAAGAGTACGGCGGGCGTGGCGCGGCGATTATTGAACAGGCCATCCTGCAAGAAGAGTGGGCGCGCGCCGAAGCACCAGCGCTCATCAATGCGCTCGGACTTTATTTGATCGGCCCGACGATCATTGCCGCTGGTACTGAAGAACAAAAGAAACGTTTTCTTCAGAAGATTCTCTCTGCCGAAGAAATTTGGTGTCAGGGCTTCTCCGAACCCAATTCAGGCAGTGATGTGGCTTCGCTTGGCACCAAGGGCGTGCTCGACGGCGACCACTTCATCGTCAACGGGCAAAAGATTTGGACGAGTATGGCGCACGTAGCCGATTGGTGTTTGCTGCTCGTGCGCACCGATCAGAATGCGCCAAAGCATAAAGGCATCACGGCGCTGCTCGTTGACATGCGCTTGCCTGGCGTGACGGTGCGTCCGCTGCGACAGATCACGGGCGACGCCAGCTTCAACGAAGTCTTCTTCGATAACGTGCGCGTGCCGCTCAGCAATGTGCTCGGCGAAGTCAACAAGGGCTGGCAGACGGCGATCACTACGCTGATGAACGAGCGCGCCAATCTTGGTGCGGGTACCTATATCGCCTTTAGGCGCAATTTGGATGCGCTGATTGCACGCGCCCGCGAAATGAAACGCAACGGCCACACGACGAGCCAAGACCCGTTGGTGCGGCAAAAGCTGGCGCAGGCTTTTCTGGAACTGGAAATCTTCCGGCTCAACAACACGCGCAGCTTGAGCAAGTTGAGCAAGACCGGCATCCCCGGCCCTGAAGGTTCGATCCTCAAGATTTTTTGGAGCGAGTACAACCAGCGCTTCCAGCAGGCGGCGATGGAGATTCTGGGGCCGTACGCGCAACTGCATGGCTTCGATAATGGCCGCTGGGTATTTGATTATCTGCGTACCCGCGCTAACACCATCGAAGCCGGCACGAGCGAAATCTTGCGCAACGTCGTGGCCGAGCGTGTGCTGGGCTTGCCGAAAAGCTATTGAAAAGTAGTCAGTAGACAGAAGCCGGTAGTTAGTAGTTGCGATTGTCACATTCCACTAACGACTAGCTGCCGGTGACTAACTTCTGTCTACCGACTCCTATCTACTGTCTACTTACTGATATGGACTTCGATCTCGATAAACCACAACAACTGTTGCAACAATCGGCGCGTGAATTCTTCGCGCGCGAATGCCCGTTGGAGCGCGTGCGCGAATTGATGGCGGGCGAGACGGCGTTTGATGAAAAGCTCTGGCGAGAAATTGCCGAGCAAGGCTGGACGGGCCTGATCGTGCCGGAAGAGTTCGGCGGGCTGGGGCTGGGTTTAGTCGAATTGGTTTGCATCGCGGAAGAGATGGGGCGCGCGTGTTTTCCCTCACCGTTCATTTCGACGACTTGGGCGGCGGCGTTGATCGAACGCGCGGGCAGCGAAGGGCAACGCGCGCAGTACCTGGAAAAGATTGCGAGCGGCGAATTGAAAGCCACTGTAGCTTTGCTCGAAGAGACCGCCGATTGGAATCCGGCGGCGGTGGCGCTGCGCGCGGAGAAGACTGGCAAAGAATACCGGCTGAGCGGCAGCAAGCATTTTGTCACCGATGCAGCGGTAGCCGATTTGATTATCGTCGTCGCGCGTGGCGATGAAGGCTTGATCTTGTTGCCGGTTGAAAAAGGCGCCAGCGGAATGACGATCACAGCCACGCCGGGCATTGATGCAACGCGCAAACTCTACACGATTGATTTCGACAACGTCGCAGTAGCCGAGGCCGACGCGCTGGCTTTCAATCCGCGCACGCAGGAAGCGTTGGAAGCGGCGACTGATGTAGCAGCCGTCACGTTGTGCGCCGAACTGGTGGGCGGCATGCAATGGACGCTGGACACGGCAGTTGAATATGCGAAGACGCGGCAACAATTTGGTAAACCGATTGGCATCTATCAGGCCGTACAGCACAGGTGCGCTGATATGTATCTGTGGTTGGAAAGTTCGCGCTCGTCGGCCTACTACGCGGCGTGGGCGGTGGCGGAAAACGATCCGACAGCGAAGCTGGCGGTTTCGATTGCGAAGGCGTATTGCTCGGATGCAGGACGCGAAGTCGGCAACAACGGTATTCAAGTACACGGTGGCATCGGGTTTACCTGGGAGCATAACCTGCACCTTTACTACAAACGCGCCAAAGGCTCAGAAATTATGTTTGGCGATGCAAGTTACCACCGAGAAAAGCTGGCACAATTAGTAGTAGATGAAGCCGAAGGTTAAGAAATCTGTGACCGGTGATCCGCACATATCGTCTAAGCCAACAGCAAAGTGCGCGCCGTCGCGGATTCCCCTTTTAGCAAAACAGGCGGCGCAAATTATTCTAACAAGGGAGAACCTACTATGAGAAAAGTTTTGTTAACCTGCGCTTGCAGTATGCTGTTGTTCGGACTGTGGGCAGTCAATGCCGCCGCGCCGAACTTCGCGGGCACTTGGACACTCGATAAAGGCAAGAGCGAATTGCCGCCGCAACAAGCTCAAGCCCTCAAGAGCCTGACGTGGACGATCACACAAGACGGCACTCAGATCACTGTGACGCCGAAAGCAGAAATGGAAGAAGCCGCAGCGGCTGGCGCCGCTGGTGGTGGTGGCGGCGCTGGTGGTGGTCGTGGCGGTGGTCGTGGCGGCATGATGGGCGGTGGCAATCAACCACGTACCTTCAAGCTGGATGGCAGCGAGACTGTCACTGAAAACCAGCGTGGTAAAACGGCGGTCAAAGCCAAGCTATCGGATGGTGGGCTGGAAGTCACCACTGTGCGCAACATGAGCATGCAGGGCAATGAGATGACCCTGACCACCAAAGAGCATTGGACGCTGGCCGATGGTGGCAAGACTCTCAAAGTTCATTCCAGCACGGAAACGCCGCAAGGCGCGCGTGAGAGTAATCAAGTCTTCACCAAACAGTAAACCAAGGATCAACCTACATCATCAGCGGTCAGCTTTCGCCGAGAGTTGGCCGCTGAATTTTTATGGAGAGCAAGCGATGAAGGCTTCGATGAAAGCTTGGCAAGTCACTGAGTGGGGCGAACCCGAAGAGATGCAGTTGAATGAAATCGCCGTGCCCGAACCCCAAGCGGGCGAAGTGCGCATCCGCAATCACGCGGCGGCGCTCAACTTCTTCGACATCCTGTTGGTGCAGGGCAAGTATCAAACGCGCCCGCCCTTCCCCTTCACTCCCGGTTCAGAAGTCGCTGGCGTGATTGAAGCAGTAGGTGAAGGCATGACTGGTCTGGCTGTTGGCGACCGCGTATTGGCGATGACTTCGGGTGGGTATGCCGAACAGGCGTTAGCGCCTGCCACCAAAACGTTTCGCATTCCTGCTGCGATGAGCTTTGCCGAAGCCGCCGCAATGCCGGTCATTTATCAAACCTCGTATCTCGCGCTCAACCAGCGTGGACGCTTGCAAGCGGGCGAATGGCTGTTGGTGTTAGCAGCAGCAGGCGGCGTCGGCAGTTCAGCAATGCAACTCGGCAAAGCGCTGGACGCGCGTGTGATTGCCGCCGTCGGCAACGAAGACAAATTCGATTTCTGTTTGCAGAATGGCGCGGATCACGCCATCACTTATCACAACCCGGATTGGGTGGAGCAGGTTAAAACGCTGACCGGTGGGCACGGCGCGGATGTGATCTACGATCCGGTGGGCGGAGATTATTTTGATCAGGCCACGAAGTGTCTCGCTGTTGAAGGCCGCTTGCTCGTGATTGGCTTCGCCGCCGGACGCATTCCTTCGATTGCCGCGAATCGGATTCTCTTCAAAAACGTCTCCATTGTAGGCGCGTACTGGGGCGGCTACCTCGAACATCATCCCGGTTTTTTGAGTGAAGCGCAGGCCGAACTGTTCGCGCTTTACGAAGCAGGCAGGATCAAGCCTGCAGTTACGCAAACTTTCCCGCTCGCAGATGCTCCTGCCGCAATGCGCGCGCTGGCGGAACGAAAGATTATCGGCAAGGCGGTGCTGGAAATTTGAAATCTATTTCAAACTCTTCACCAGATTCTGCACCTGCTTGAACTCCGGCGTGGCTGCGCCGCCGCATAATTCAAACATCGCCATTTCCAAAGAAGACAAGAGCGCGCCGCTGCGCACGAGCTTTTGCTGCGCGACTTCGCGGTTGCGCGATAAGCGCGCCGTGATGGCATCGCTCAGCAGATGCACTTGATAGCCAAGCTGCAACAGGTCGTGCGCAGTCTGACTGACGCAAATGTGCGCTTCGATGCCGCAGACCATCACCTGCTCGGCGTGACGCTCGCGCAGTTGTGTGTCGAACTCCTGCACGCCACAGGCTGAGAACGAAAGCTTTTCAATCGGCGTCGTGCTTTCGGGTAAATGCTCGGCAATCTCGGTCACCGTGCGTCCTAGCCCTTTCGGATATTGCTCGGTAACGATGATCGGCACGTTAAGGACTTTGCACGCCTGTACCATCAGCGCGATGTGCTGCGCCGTTTCGGCAAAATCGGCAATGATCGGGCGGAAGGCCTCCTGCATATCAATCACGGCGAGCGCTGCACGGCGGCGGTCTAGTAAGGCCGGATGTCTCATAGCATTCCCTTCGTCAACAGCTTTTAGCTTCCCGGCGTAGATCGCGGTGGCGGGGTTGGCGTCAACTTCGGATCGCTCGTCACCCACGCCGTCCACCACAGATCGCGCAACATCTGCGCGCCCGCCGCCAAGCGTTCGCTGGCAAACTTCTTGTGCTCCGGTGAAGCCGTCGTGGCGTTGTACGCTTCTTGTTTGTCTAGAATGTAAAGCTGTTCGACCAGCTTGTTCGAGTTGCGAATGTGCGCCCAAATCTCTTCACGTGGCTTTTCAATCACGCGCGACTGCAGGGCGACAAGCGGCAGGACATCATTCAACTGGATGTGCGTTTCCAGATAGGTATCTTCGAAGCGATAGTGAAAACCCTTGTTCGGCTCGTTGGTGAAGACGGTGTAGCCTTTTGGATTGTCGCCCGACCAGCCGTTGTAATGAATCGTCGTGTGATGTGGATTGGCCGCGTCGCTGACATAATGGCCCAGGATGCCTGCGTCATTCAGAATACGCTGTTCGATCCAGCGGCGCTTGCGTGCATCCTTTTCCGCGCGCCATAAACGAAATTCGATGCGTACGCGTTGAAACAATTCAAGCATGCGATAGGGCGCGAAACCGACTTGCATGGGTCGCTTCCCTGCTTTCAATAGCTCCGCCACGAAATCGTAACGATTGACCGCACTGAAGGCCGCCTCCGGTACGAGTTCCAAATCAATAAAATGCTCCGCCGCCGCCGCCGAATCCTGCGCTCTGTCCAAGTTGGATTCATCGCGCGCGCGCCAGCGATCCGGCTCAGGGTTGAGATAGCTCAGCAAATCTACTTCTTTGCGGAAAAATTTGGGCATCTCTGCCGGCAGCTTCATTGCCGCCGCACGGCCTGACAGCTCGTGGCCGACGTGCCCCCACGCCTGCGTGTCAGGGGGATTGATCGTTTGAATTGCAATGATGGTGGCAAGTAACCCTAAACAAAGCAGCACGTGCCGCGTTGTTTTCAATTTCAAATTTGAAATTTGAGAGAGCAGATTCATTAATGAAAACCTCATTTCTGTGCGGGTAGTTCTACGCTGTAAAATTGTTTGCCCACGATGTCGTGCAGGCTTACGGTCATGGCTTCCGTCTTGCCGTCAATCCTGACCGCGCCGAAAAACTGAAAGCCGTCTTTGGGTGAGCGATTCGGCTTCAGGTCTTTGGGGACGCTGATGAATTTGGCCTGCGGGCCGAAAGTGTTGTCCAACTCCGATGGCTTGAACGTACCAGCGTTGAGCGGCCCCGCAATGAACTCCCAGAAGGGATTGAAATCGGTGAATTGCGCCTGCCCCGGATCGTAGTAATGCGCCGTCGCGTAGTGTACATCCGTCGTCACCCAGATGACGTTCCTGATGCGATTGCGTTTGATGAAGCGCAGCAGATCGGCGATTTCCAACTCACGTCCCAGCGCTGGGCCGTTGCCGTTCGCCACTGCTTCAAAGTTTTCTTTCCCATCACGCACAATCACGCCGAGTGGCATGTCGCTCGCCATTACTTTCCACGTCGCTTTGGACGCAAACAAACGCTGTTTGATCCAACGCATCTGTGTGCTGCCCAAAAAGGCCGCCTCGTTATTCAACACCGCTTGCCGGTTGGGCGAGTTGACGCCGCGATAGCTGCGCTCGTCCAGCATCAGCACATCCAGCAGCGGGCCGTAGTTGTAGGCGCGATAGATGCGTTCGGGATCGTCAGGGTTGAAGCGCAGCGGCGTGTAGTCCAGAAACGCGTGCCGCGCCCGCGCCGCTAGCAGATCAACACTCTTGACTGTGTATTTGTCGTCATCCAGCACCTGGCCTGGATACCAGTTGTTGCGGACTTCGTGATCGTCCCACTGCGCCAGCATTGGCACTTCGGCATTGAAGCGCCGGAAGTTTTCATCCAGTAGGTTGTAGCGGTGATTGCCGCGAAACTCGTCGAGCGTTTCGGCCACTTTTGACTTTTCTGGTGTGACGATGTTTTTCCAAAGCGTGCCGTCATCCAGTTTGACCTCGGCCAAAATAGGATTGTCGGCATAGATCGTATCGCCCGAATGGATGAAGAAATCCGGCTGTGCGCGCCGCATCGCCTCGTAGATTTTCATCCCGCCAAATTCGGGATTGATGCCCCAGCCCTGCCCGCACACATCACCGCCCCAAACGAACGAGACGTCGCGCTTGGCGTTTGAGGGAGTGTGAAAACTGCCCGTGACTGGCTCGCTGAAGACTTTGCTGTTAGCGAGGTCTTGAAAACTGACGCGATAGAAAATCCGCTGTCCGGCAGGCAGGCCGCTCAAATCTATGCGCGCCGTGAAATCGCTGGATTCAAGCGCCGCCGGGCCGGTCAGGCGTTGGGCATTTTGAAATGATTCGGTCGTGGCGTATTCGACGATCATGCGTGCGGGACGGTCGGCGCGGCTCCAAATCACAGCGCGCCCTCCGGCTGGATTGCTGGTGATGTCACCGCTCTGCACGCCATAGGGAAGTTGCGGGCGCTCTTTGTCTGAAATGAGCGGACGGGGAGTTTGCCAGCGTAAGCTTGCGAACAGGGGTTTTGTCATCAATAACCCACTACAAGCTTTGCTCGTTTCACTCAAAAACGTTCGGCGATTCAAGCTATCTTTTTTCATTTAGCGATCAATTATGTGTTGCTAGAAGAAGCTGGTTTATTTGCCCGGTATTCACTGCGCATTGAGCGGCCACACCCACGGGACAAGCAGCATCGAGACCGCAAAGATCAGCAACGTCAGCAATGCCCCCACCTTGAAGAAGTCCGCAAATTTGTAACGCCCCGGCCCGTAGACCAGCACGCACGAAGGTTCGAGCGGTGTCAGATAAGAACAACTGGCCGCCACGGCGATCATCATCGCAAAGGTGCGCGGGTTCAAGTGCAAAGCCGTCGCCGTTTGTAACGCTACGGGCAACAAGACCAGCGCCGCTGCCTGATTCGACATCGGCTGGGTCAACACTACTGCTAATACAAAGAACGCGCCCAGCACTGCCATTGGGCCGTGCCCTCCGGCGAGCGCCACAATCTTCTGCGCCAGGAAATTGGCCGTGCCGGTCTGCTCCATCGCTGTGCCAAAGGCGATCATACAGCCGATCAACACGATGATGCGCCATTCAATGGCGTGATAAGCCTCTTCAGGTGTAATCGCGCGAATGCTCAGCATCAAAAATGCGCCGATGATCGCCGCCGCCGAGAACGGCAGCACTTTGAAGGTGCCCAGGACGATGGCTACGGCGAAAATGGCCAGCGCGTATTTCGCCTTGGGCGAGCGCGGACGCCGCTCCGAAATATCGCTGAGTACGGTCAGCGAGCCTTCCACCGTCAATCGTTGCACGTCGTCACGGCTGCCTTGCAACAGCAGCACGTCGCCCACGCGCAGGATGAGACGGCTGAGTTTTGCGCGTAGCGTCTCCCCACGCCGGTTGATCGCCAGCACGGCCAGGCCAAAGCGGTCATAAAAGCGCAGTCCGCGCAAGGTGCGCCCACGCACCTCTGAGCCAGGCATTACCATTGCCTCGACCAATTGCGTCTCTTCGCGGTTGAAAGGGTCTTCCGGCAATTTGAGATCAGCCCTGATCTCTATCCCAGCAGTCTCTTTGATGCGAATGATCTCATCGGCTTTGACTTCGACCAATAACACGTCACCCGCCTGCAAGCCCTGTCGGCGACGCGGAATGATCTTTTGATTGTCACGCAAAATGGAGAGCGGTACCCAATCCACCTCGCTTTCCTCACTGATTTCGGCCAGCGTTTTACCGATCAATGGCGAATCAGGCAGCACGACAACTTCGGTCAGGTAATCGCGCAGGTGGTAATCTTCTTCGAGCGATTCTTCGTGCCGGTCAGGCAATAGCTTCATGCCAAGCGTGAACATGTAGGCCAGTCCCACAATAGTGACGGGTATGCCGACCGGCGCCAATTCGAACATGCCCATCGCGGGCATGCCGTGTGCTACCATCAATCCGCTGATGACGATATTGGTCGAAGTGGAGATCAGCGTTACGCTGCTCGTGAGAATCGAAGCGAAGGCGAGCGGCATCAGCAGCTTTGACGGCGAGATTCCTGCGCGCTTCGCCAACCCCAGCGCCACCGGCACGAAGACAGCGGTCGCCGCCGTGTTACTGATAAAGGCTGAGAGCGTGGCGACAACCACCATCACCAGCACTGCCATTCCGTAAGCATTACCGCTGCCGTGGCGATGTAGCAGCCGCCCCATACCGTCTACGACACCCGTGCGCACCAGCGCATCGGTCATCACAAACAGCCCAGCGATCATCATCACCGTGTCGCTGCCAAACCCAGCGAAGGCCTCTTCTGGTTTGATGATGCGCAGCAACAAGAGCACCGACAGCAGCGCCAGCGCCAACACATCCAGCGGAACAATGTCGAGCGCAAAGAGAACAATGAGGAGTACTAGTATTACCAGTACCAGGGCAATGGTCATAGCTGCCTAAACCTTTCAAGGCGCAAGCAAATTGATTTTTACTGTCGGCGCATTCTTTGCTGCTTGGTTTATCATTCCCTGATCGAAAGTCAAAAGCTCTGCCGCGCCCAACGTTGCTAACTCTTCCGCCAAAGCGATGTACAGGCCATCTGCCGAACGGCTACAGCCATAACCATGTCGCAGCGCTTCAGCACGAGCGATCAGAGTGGCGTCCCCGTTTGGCGGAGACGCGATATTATTCATATAGGGTTGGAAGACGCGTAGAGCAATGTTGTGTTCAGCCGGCGTGAGAAGATTGTTTTGCAGCTTTTGACAGAGAATGTGGAGCGTTTCGGCGATGATTACTCCGGGCGCAAAAAAGAGCCAGCTTTGCAGCACATAACTATTAAAGGCATTCTCGGCTTTGACAAACTTGCCTTGCTCTTTTGCGCATATCGCAATCAAGACGTTGGCATCAATGACAACTGCGCCCGTCTTACTCGCTGGGGTCATAGCCGTACATGCCTCCCGCTCGGGCTTCGCGAAGCATTTTTTGTGTATCGCTGCCATCAGTGAATCGCATACCTGCCTGCAACTCAGCAGCTATACGCATCGCTTCAAGCATGGCGTAGTTGGGTTGCGGCGCTTCTTCGATCACGGTCACACGCAACCGCTTCCCGGTAAACTCATCAGCATGCGACGCAATCTCTTCCCACGTGCCCTCTAAAACATGTTCGGACATAGCTCTTCCTCCTCAAAGTTTGAGGGCATTATAACAGCGCCCCTCTGCCGAAAACATCAGCGCCGACTCTTGCCCCTGCGTCGCGCTGCACGCTCTGCGCGTTCCTCACGCTCGTCATCATCATCGTCATCCGCCACCGCCCGCACAAACGCGCTCCGCACTGGCGCGGGCATCTGCGAATGCGCGCCGCGCACGCCTTTCCAGATGATCTCGTTGAACTCGATGTCGGGCGCGGCATCCTCTTTGCTGAAATCGAGTTGAGCAGAACGCTGCCCGCCAGGCGCGTTGGCCGGATTTTTTTCAGCTAGGTCTATGCGCGCGGGTAGCAGCCTGTAGGGTTTCAAATTGGGCTGATTGGTAAAGGCGTTGTACATCGGCAGCGCCGCCGCATCGTACTGGCTCATCGGCGGCAAGCCCAGGATCAACTCCATCGTGCGTATCAGGCCAGAGCTGGTGTACATCGTCGAATCCACGTAATTCCGTTTGGTGTATGGGCTGATGACATAAGCGGTAGAACGGTGCGCGTCTACGTGGTCAGGGCCGTTCTGCGCGTCGTCTTCGAGGATGAAGATCGCGGTCTCTTTCCAGTAACGCTCGCTGCGCGTAACGGTCTCGACCAGCATACCGACTGCTTGATCGTTTTCGGCGACGTGGGCACGTGGCGTCGGCGCACCGGCGCGCGTGCCCTGTGTGTGATCGCCGCCAATGCGCACGATCTGGAACTGCGGCAGCTTGCCGTTCTGCTCGTATTCGTGGAATTCCGCCGCCCAGGCTTTGACGCGCTCAACGTCAGGAACAGTCAAATCCCAACTCGGAAAAGTCGGGCTGAAATGACTTTGCAGCGCAGTCTCGTAGGTAAAGTTCTCCTTCTTCGGTGTCGCATTTGGATTGCCGCCCGTCTCGCCACCGCCGCCGGGTTTGCCTTCGCGCGAGCTGACGAATTCGCCGTAGCTGCGATAACTGACACCCGCACGCAGGCAGTAATCCCAGATGTAGCCGCCCGTCGGACGCGAAATTTTCTTTTGGCCTTCGTAATCGTAGGTGCGGCCTCGGCTCGAATAGTTCGTCGGCCAGGTCTTCTCGACGTAATCGGTCGCGTAGGCCGCCATTGACCAGTTGTGACCATCGGCAGAGACTTCGGCGTCAACGTAGAAGTTGTCGAACAACACGAATTCACGCGACAGTGCGTGCTGATTCGGCGTTATGTCCTCGCCAAACAAACACAGGTTCGGATCGCCGTTGCCTTCCTTCATATCGCCAAGCACTTGATCGTAAGTGCGATTCTCTTTGACGACGTAGATTACGTGTTTGATCGGCGACGACTCGCCAAGTCGCACTGGAATTGCCGTCTTCACACGCGGCGCACGCGCGGCTTTCAGCAATTCGTCGGTGTAAGGCGAATTGGCGTACACGCGCCGCGTGAGTTGCGCGAGCTTCGCTTGCGTTGGCAGATTGATGAGCGAGATTGTGCCTTTCAGCAATTGGCCGATGTATTGCCCGCGATCCGTGCGCTGGCCGGGCTGTGGTCCGCCCGCGTTGGAGGCCGAAGCGACGCCTTTGCCATTCGCCACAAAGAGACGCTTGCCGTCGCGGCTGGTGCGCACTGAGGTCGGATACCAGCCGGTCGGGATGAAGCCTTTGACTTTACTATCGCCGCGCCGTGCTACGTCAATGATTGCCACGTCGTTGTTGTCGGCGTTGGCAATGTAGAGCGTCTTCTCATCGGGCGAGAGCACTACGGCATTGGGCGTGCTGCCCGCTGGCGATTTGGGATGGAGCGCGGTCGAGATGGCCTCGATCTCTTTCATCTGCGCGGTGTCGAGCACCGAGACTGTGTTGCTGTTGGCGTTGGCGACGTAAAGCGTCTTGCCATCGCGCGTCAATTCCAGATCGTTCGGATGATCGCCAGTTTGAATGTTGCCGCTGACCTGATTGGTTGTCGTATCAATCACAGCCACGCTGCGGCTGCCCCAATTGCTCACGTAGACGCGCTTGCCATCTTTTGAAATCGTGCAATCGTAGGGATATTCGCCCACGCTGATCTTGGTAACAACTTGCTTGGTGGCTAAATCAACGACGGCGACTTTGTTGGTGAGATTTTCAGCCACGTAAAGACGATTGCCATCGGGCGAGGCGGCAATGCCTGCCGGGAAAGCGTATTCACCTGCGCCCTTGCGCCGCGCTTCTGCACGTCCTCTGTCGTCAAGCGCATGATATTCACTGCTGCCCAGAGTTAGTTTGCCCGCCGCTGTAGCCTGCCCGCCGGAAAAATCGAAGAGCAAAACTTCGTTGTCGTCACCGCCCGACACGTAAAACCGCTTGCCGTCCGGCGCGAATTCCAAACCGAGCCAGGATTTTTTCACGCTGATGTTCTGCACGCTCGCGTTGGTGCGCAGGTCAATCACGTTGATCGTCTGGTCGCCATTACCATTGGTCGCCACCAGCAGATATTGCCCGTCTTTGCTCAAGACCATATTCAACGGCAGGTCGCTCACCGGAATTTGCTGACCTTCAGGCGTCAGCGTCCAGCCGTTGGGCAGCAACGTACCCTGCGCGGTCTGGCCCGGCAACTGGCGCTGCCGGGGTTGTCCGGTGGCTGGCTTCTTCATCTGCGCCCGCACGAGCAGGTTCTGTGTCGGAAATGTAAGGGCAAGCGCTAGTAACAAAACGGCGCAATGCGAGAGACGACGAAACATGAGATCACTCCTTAGCTTGATGGTCGTTTTGGGTTTTATGTGTCACGTGCGGAAATGCTGGGCAAAGGTAAACCGAATAGGCAGCGCGGGCAAGTGCGCCAGGCTTAAATTGGCTTGAAATGTTGCCGAGTTGCCTCGCTTGACCAGGTTCGGGCTGGTACTTATAATCGCCGGGCTTTTGTTGATTGAACAGCCCGTGGGGACGTGGCGGAATTGGTAGACGCGCGGGTCTCAAAAACCCGTTTCCGAAAGGAAGTGTGGGTTCGATTCCCACCATCCCCACCATCTCATCTCTTATTTCCCAATCAAATTTGATTCTCATGTCTTGCGTTTGTGTTGCGAGTCGGTACCACGAGCGGTAGCGAGTGTGACTCTCAGCAGAGAGTGGTTGGCTGAGTTGGAAAAAAGATCGAAGCTTATGGTGTGCCGGTCAGGCGCGTAGCACGCAAAGAAGAAGTCGCGCGGGGCTAGGCCAGCGCTTTTACCTCGCCATCAGGTCAAACCATGCCGCTCTATCACGAGTTCGAGCAAGTCGGGCGAGCCGTCGTTCCGCCTGAAATCATTCCGCAGTAACTCACCGGCATCGCTCCGCTACAACTCGATCACATAGTCACCTCAGCAGAAGCGTCTGACGAGATGGTCAAATTCCTGACCACCGCGCTCGGCTTTCACGTCAGCGAGCAGATTCTCGATCCGGCAAGACACACGGTGGCCAGTTTTCTTTTCAGAATGAACAAGATGCACGACCTCGCTATTAAGGTCAGCCGCAGCTTGTGTCGCGAAGAGGCAGCGCGCATTTTGAAAAATCGAAAAAGTTTTTATGGCGATGATAGGTTTTGATGAAAAGTTACGCCTTAGCAAACGGCGGCGGAAAAGAGTCGCCGAGGCAAACGAACCAAAGCTTGAAGCCGAAAATTTTTCTGCCATGAAGTGCTCCTTAGGCCTTTGTCGCAGTTACACGCGGGCGGCAAAGTTCGGTGGGTGTCAGCGGATGCTGAAGCGGACTCGCCGCGAATTGAGTTGAATGAATGAGGAAAAAGGAGACCGGAACAATGAAGAAAGATGAGCAAACCTGCATTGAGATCGTTCGGGCCCAGGATTTCTCCCGCATGGACGTAGAAGTGCCTGCGAGTTTTGAGTTGCGCTTTCCCCGAAATTGGATTGCGAATCCGGTCCAGAACCGGTACGCCGTGGCGATTGAGCGCGAGACCATCACCTGGCTTGAGTCTTATGGCATCGGGCTTAGTCGAGAGGAGGCAGCGAAATTGCGCAAATTCAACTGTGGCATGTACGGCGGATATTCGCTCCCTGCGGCGAATTACCAGATGGGTCTGGTGGCGACGCAATTCCTCTCGCTTTGGCTGTTCTGGGACGACGCGCAGGTCGAGGAAGAAGACTTTTGCATCGAAGCAGTGCTCGAAGCGCTGATCAGCGGTGCGGAGCCGCGCGAATCCTCCCGCTACCTTGCCGCTTGGGCTGACATTGGGCGGCGCATGCGCAGAACGCAGAGCAATGCCTGGTTTACTCGCCTTGAGGAAACGATGAGGGAGTGGCTGGAAAATGCCAAGATTGAGACGCGCCTGGCCAAGGCGTTCCAAACCGGCAACGCCTGCCCGGAGTTCTCTGCGATGTTCGATTGCCGAACCGTTAGCGTTGGCATGATTCCAACCATCCTGCTGGTCGAACTGGCCGAGGGAATTGAACTCGACGAATCATTCCACCAGCACGAGACGGTAGTGGCGCTCAAACGATTGGCGTCACGGCTGGTGGGGATGGGCAACGACCTCGGCGGTCTGGCGAAGGACATCAGCAACCGCTGGCTCAACCTCGTGCTCGTCCTGATGGAGCGGTCTGGCATGAGGATCGAAGACGCGTTCCAGCAGGTCATCTCCATCCACAACGCCGAAGTTGAGGAGTTCGACCGGCTGACGTGGCAGCTTCCAAGCTGGGGGGCCGAAAAAGACGCCCTCGTCCGCGGCTGGGTTCAAGCCGTGCGCCACAGCGTGCATGGGTTCATCCTCTGGGAATCCACCGCCGAGCGGTACCAGGAATTCAAAGCTGTCGTGGGCAAAAAGGCATTGATCGCCCCGATTTCGACCGTGCCCGCTTTAGCGGCCTAGAAAAACCGGTAAAGACAAGTCTGACCAGTAACCAACCACCATTGAGTGAGGAGATGAAGTATGCCTGCAACACTGAGACTCGCAACCAACCGCAATCCTCGTCCGGCCAGCCGCGCTGGAACCGGGTTCGAGGTTTTCCATCATGCCATTCATCTACAGACCAAGGAAGGTCTGCAATTCATTGACCTGACCGAGGAGATCAGCGCGCTGGTTGCCGGTTCCGGCATTGCCAACGGCATCGTCAACATCCAGACGCGCCACACTACGACAGCGGTAATCGTCAACGAACACGAGCCGCTGCTGCTAGAAGATCTGAAAGAGACGCTCGAACGCCTCGCGCCGCAACCGCTTTACTATCGGCACAACGACTTCGCGATTCGCACCGCGAACATGACGCCTGATGAAAGCCCTAACGGCCATTCGCATTGCCGGAGCTTGCTGCTCAGCAGTTCGGCCACCCTGAACATCGTTGACGGGGTGCTGCAATTGGGGCGCTGGCAGAGCATCTTTTTCATCGAGCTGGATCGCGCGCGCGCGCGCACCGTCGCGGTGACGGTGATGGGGCAAGCGGCCACGCTCGACTGGACAGCCTGATGGGCGGATCAAAGGAGCGGCAATGGAAATCTTCTTGGCTGAAAGTCTGGGTTTTTGTATGGGTGTCAAGCGCGCCGTAGACCTGGCCTATCGTGCGCTCGGGAACGCGCAGGGCTTACCGGTCGTCAGCCTTGGCCCGCTGATTCACAATGAACAGGAGACGGCGCGGCTGGCCGCCGCTGGCATTACGCAGGCCGACACACAGAGCTTACCAGCGCAAGGCACCGTGCTCGTCCGTGCGCACGGCGTCACTCCACAGGCGCTCACCGATTTGAAAGCTCGCGGGTTGCACGTGATGGACGCCACCTGTCCTTACGTGCGCTACTCACAGCGCAAAGCGGTCGAGTTGCGCGCGGCTGGTTACACGGTAGTGATCGCTGGTGATCGCAATCACCCGGAGATTCGCGGCTTGCTCGGTTATGTGGACGACCAGGCCTTCGTCGTACAAACGGTCGAGGAAGCGCGCGCCGTACCCGCCTGCGACCGCCTCGGCGTAATCGCGCAGACGACGCTCAGCCCGCAAAAGTATCGGGCAATCGTGGAGGCGCTCAACACGCGTGCGCGCGAAGTGAAAGTGGGCGAAACGATCTGCAACGCGACCGAAGAGAATCAAGCGGCCATCCGCCAGCTCGCGGCGCAAGTCGAACTGATCTATGTCATTGGCGGACGCCACAGTGCGAACAGCAACAAGCTGGTCGAGACGGCGCGTGCCCACTGCCCCCAAGCATTGCTGATCGAGACGGCAGAAGAGATCAACCCCGCCGATTTGCGCGGCGTCGCGCGTGTCGGCGTGAGCGCGGGCGCGTCAACACCCGACTGGATGATTCAGCGCGTGGTGGGGCGATTGCGCCGGCTGGCCGGCGAAGTCACGGCATAAATCGCTCGCTGGCGAAATTGGCGCTGCGCGTCGCGCCTGCCCGTCATGGGCGATTGAGACGGCTGAAACGTGAGGGCCGGTCAGCACGTTCAGCCAGTCAATGACTGAATTGAACCACGCCACATTGGGACGCGCCGCTGCTGTCCCAATGTCGCCTGCTCTGATTCAGGCGTTGTGAGCGCGCAAGGTCGAGCAGGTGAGGCCGGGGCCGGAGCGCCGTCGTTCATTCGCCCTGATCCGGGAGACCAAAGCCAGCGGAAGAGAATTTGCCGGACGAGCGGCGGCGCAAAATAATCGGCCCAAATCCCTGCAAAAAAATGCAGCAGCTAGGCGTCACAAGGGCCTGAGCCATGGCGGCTTTGCTTAGCCAGCGTGATTGGCTTGTTTGAAAGGCGCGGGCCGCGCGGTTGGCAAGCTGACGATTTCGAGGCTGTCACCCGTTCGCACCAAGCCGCCTTTGAGCACACGCGCCATTTGCCCGCATTGGCCGTAGAGCCGCTTGGGCAGCCGATGGCTGATGCGCGTGATCGAACGACAAGGCTTGCGCTGTTCGACGATTTCGATGATGGTCGCGCCAATGCGGATTTGCGTGCCGGGCGAGAGCGAATCGAGCGGCAGACCTTCTGTGAAAAGATTGGCGCTGAGTTCGCCAGCCGTGAGGTTGAAGCCTTCGCTTTGAATGGCGTGCAAGACTTCTTGCGCAAACAGGCTGACGTGCCGCTGCGGATGCGTACCGGCGTGAATGTCGCCTTGTACGCCGTAATCGGCAATCATTGCGGCAGAGACGCAGGGCGTTTTACTTTCACCTCGTTGTGCACCCAGATAAATCCCAACCAGTTTGCCCGCCGAACTCATTGCAACACTCCGTTAATAAGCCGCGATTTCGTTGATTGCTCGCAACACGTCTTCAGTCTGCGGCAGAATCGCGTCTTCTAAATCCGGCGCGTAGGCGACGAAACAATCCAACGCCGCGACCCGTTTGACCGGCGCGTCAAGCTCATCAAACAACTCGTCCGCAATGCGCGCGGCGATCTCCGCGCCATAACCCCACGACCGCCAATCCTCGTAAACCACGAGCGCGCGATTGGTCTTCTTCACGCTCGTTTCAATCGCGCGCCAGTCGTAAGGGCTCAAGCTGCGCAGATCAATCACTTCAACATCAATGTCTTGTTCGGCGGCTTGTTTGGCGGCCAGGAGCGAGCGTTGCACCAGCGCGCCATAGGTGATGATCGTCAAGTCCGCGCCTTCCCGCACGGTCTTCGCCTTGCCAAACGGGATCATGAAGTTGGCATCCGGGTAGCCGCTCTTGTTGTAAGTCTGGCGATAAAGGTGCTTGTGTTCCAAAAAGAGCACCGGGTCGTCGCTACGAATCGCAGTGCGCAACAGGCCACTGGCATCGAGCGCCGTCGCCGGCATCACCACGCGCCAGCCGGGAATTTGCGTAAAGGTCGAAACACCCGATTGGCTGTGATAAGGTGCGCCGCCTGCCAGATACCCACCTATCGGCACGCGCACGACCATCGGGCATTTCCATGCATTGTTCGAGCGCCAGCGCAGCAGTGCTACTTCGTCGCGCATCTGCATAAAGGCCGGCCAGATGTAATCGAAGAATTGAATCTCGGCTACGGGCTTCAGGCCACGCGTCGCCAAGCCCATCGCACGTCCGATGATGTTGGCTTCAGCAATCGGCGTATTGTAGACACGGTCGCTGCCGAATTTGCGTTGCAGGTTGGCGGTCACTTTGAAGACACCGCCCTTGCCTTTGACCTTGTCCAGGTACTCAAGGCGGCTGGCATCGGCTACGTCTTCGCCAAACACGAGGATGCGCGGGTCGCGCTCCATCTCTTCGTGCAAGCAACGGTTGATCAAATCAACCATTGTGCCCTCACCAGGCGGCACGGTCGTTTGGTCTTCCGTGTCGAACTTTTTTGAAGTGGGATCAATATCGGGCGAATAAATATAGAGCGTCGCTGTCTCTTTCGCCGGTTGTGGAATATCGCGCGCACGGTCGGCGGCTTCATTGATTTCTTGGTCAATGTCAGCACGCAATTTTTCTAATTCGGCGGTATTAAGGATTCCTTCTTCGAGCAACAATTCACCCAAACGTTTGATTGGATCGCGCGCGGCATCAATGTCACGTTCTGCTTCCGGGCGGTAATCCGATTCGACATCCGAGAGCGAGTGTGAATAAGGCCGAATTACTTTGGCGTGCACCAGCGCGGGGCCTTGCCGGTCGCGGCAATATTGCGCGGCACGTTGGATAGTTTCATAACTTTCCTGTAGATCGGTGCCGTCGCAGGTCTCAATGTAGAGGTTGGGGAAACTGCGCACGAGTTCAGAGATGCTGCCGCCAGGGGTCTGCACCTCAACTGGCGTGGAGATCGCGTAACCGTTGTCTTCGATCAGATACAACAATGGCAGCTTCAGATTGCAGGCCGTATTGAGTGATTCCCAAAATTCGCCTTCGCTCGTCGCGCCGTCGCCTGCCGAGACGTAAACGAGCTCATCGTCTTTGAAGTATCGAGCGCGCTCTTCGATCTCTTTGATGAGGGAGTAACGATAGCCCGCTTCCGCCGCCCCCAGAGCTTGCAAAAACTGCATGCCGGTGCAGGAAGAGCGCGAGACGAGGTGCAGTTCAGGGCTACTGAAGTGCGAGGGCATCTGGCGCGCGCCGGAGATTTTGTCTTCGTGCGCAGCGACTGCATTCAACAATTGATCGTAAGGCGAGAGACCCAAATGGAGCGCCAGTGCACGGTCACGATAGTAGGCATAAAACCAATCATAGCCGGGTCGCAAGACGAGTCCTGCGGCCACCAGCACCGCTTCATGCCCCGCGCCGCTGATCTGAAAATAGATTTGATTCTGGCGTTTGAGTTGAATCTCCTTGTCGTCCAGACGGCGCGCCGCGTACATCGTGCGGTAAGCGTTGACGAGCGTAGCGGGATCAAGCGTCAAACGTCGCTTGAGCTGAAGTTGGGCTTCCATAGATCGTTTCTTATCTCCTTGACCCATTGCGCTGGGCAGCAAGCTAATCTCCACTCAGTGCCGCAGTCTAGCCAACGTGTGGCGCGTTGTGCAAGCCTTGCGCCTTATGCGAAGATAGCTCGGTGGCTGAACAGTCAATTGGTATAACCGGAGCCAGAGCGAGTTCCGAATTTGTCTTTGAACTTATTGGTACAACTACAACTGGTAAGCACGGAGCTAAGCGATGAAACTCACTGACGCCCAAATCGAGCAGAAGCTGGACGGCATGCCTGATTGGCATCTGGACGGTAAACACATCGTGCGTGATTTTCACTTCGAGAACTTCAAAACAGCGCTGGCCTTTGTCAATCGTGTGGCTGACCTGGCCGAATGGGTCAACCATCATCCAGACATTTTGGTGCACAGTTGGAACCGTGTGCGCATCAGCGTCACGACGCATTCTGAAGGCGGTTTGACTGCCAAGGATTTTGATCTGGCCAAGCAGATCAATCTATTTACCTGAGTAATGGACTTGCCCGAATTGAATAATCCGCTGAGCGTGCTCAGCGCGATGATTACACCTGCTGTTTTGATCTCGGCGTGTGGCACGTTGATCGTTTCGACTTCGATGCGACTGTCGCGCATCTTCGACCGGGTGCGCGCGCTCAGTCAGGGCATCGAACAGCTTTCGACCGACGACACCATTGAGTTCCCCGAAGAGCGGCTGGTCGAATTCGAGCGCCAGTTGGTCACGCACACGCAACGTGGCCTTTTGATTCAACGCTCGCTCACCAGCCTTTATTTCGCTCTGGGACTGTTCGTAGCGGCGACGGTAAGCATTGGGCTGGTTTCGTTGCTGCATCATCTCGGTTGGCTGCCGATGGTCCTGGGCATAACGGGTACGGTCTTCCTGTTTTACGGCAGCATGCTATTGATCGCCGAAACGCGGTTGGCGTTGCGCTCTGTCAATCAGGAAATGGAGTTTACGATGCGCTTGCGTGCCAAGTATCAGGAGCGACGGCGCGCAGCGGCAGGGCTGACCAATAAAGAAGCTGAAGCAAACGAAACGCAATCCGGGCCGTTCAAGAAGATTACTCAAAAGCTGGGCATCGGCTAATCCATCTTTCTTTTCTCACTATAATGAAACAAATCACCATCGTCTGTGACGGCAGCAGTCTGGGTAATGGCAGCAAGAGCACCCGCGCGGGGGCCGTCGCCATTCTGGATTTTCTCGGCAAGCGCAAAATCGTCGGCGAATTCCTCGGCACAGCAACTAATCAACAAGCCGAGATTGTCGCTGCATGCGTTGGTCTCGAAGTGCTCAAAGAACCCTGCCAAGTCGAAGTCATCTCTGACTCGCAATACGTCGTCAAAACGATGAACAAGCTTTTCAAGCGCAAGACCAACCTTGACTTCTGGCAACGACTGGACGCCGCCGCCCGCCCGCATCGCGTCGTCTGGACGTGGACGCGCGGTCACGCAGGACATCCCATTCAGGAAAAATGTGACGAAGCGGCGCGGCTAATTGCCGCTACGGGCACGGTCAATCAACCTGCGCTTGATGAGATTCTGCAAGACTGAGCGCCCAAACGCGCTGTTTGGAAAAGCGGTGGTGCTTTGTTATCTTTAACCCTACTGATTTCGCATATATCTTCTTCATCATCTTGAAAGGTACTCCAATGGAAGTTCTAGTGCCCGCTGTGCGTTCTGAAATCGAGCCGCGGGCTGAGGCAATCCCCGTCTTACCCTTGCGCCAGAAGCTACTGGCCTATGTTGAACTCACCAAACCACGCATCACATTTCTCGTCACACTGTCTGCGCTGGCAGGCTTCGCGCTCGGATCGGTTAACGGTATTGACGTTGTTCGTTTCTTGCACGTCACTATCGGCATCGCGTTGCTGGTGAGTGGCACTTCGGCGCTCAATCAATATTGGGAGCGTGAACTGGACGCGCTGATGTCGCGCACGCAAACGCGCCCGCTTCCGGCTGGCAAGGTCGCGCCAGGCAGCGCGCTCTGGTTCGGCATTGCAGTCTCCTTGTTGGCGGAATTCTATTTGGCCTATTTTCTCAACCCATTGACTGCTATCTGGGGATTGGTCGCTTTTGGCAGCTATCTATTTCTTTACACACCGCTCAAGACGCGCAGCACATGGTGCACCTTCATCGGAGCTTTTCCCGGCGCATTGCCGCCCTTGCTCGGCTGGACGGCGGCACGCAATCAGGTCGGCGTTGAAGCCCTGGTGCTCTTCGGCATTCTCTTTCTCTGGCAATTCCCGCACTTCCACGCCATCGCGGCGCTATATCGTGACGATTACGCGCGCGCAGGCATACGCATGCTGCCCGTGGTCAAGCCCGACGGCAAAGCGACGGCGCGGCAGATTCTCGGTTACACGCTGGTCTTATTGCCGGTGAGCCTGCTGCCTACGTTGTTGAAGATTTCCGGGCCGGTCTATTTGGTGGGCGCGCTGTTGCTGGGCATCTTCCTGCTGCGGGCCAGTCTGGCGGCGGCGCAATCGCTGACACGCGAACATTCGCTGCGGTTATTGAAGGCTACAGTGATCTATCTGCCGCTGCTTTGGAGTTTGATGGTATTAAAGTGGTAACGCCTCACGACTGATGCGCGGCGCGTTTCAGCCGATCCATCAATGCCAGGCCAAGACCTGTTTCTTCGACCGCCTCGCAAACAATCTCTTTCACGCCCGACGCATCGCATTCACGAAAGAAGTTAAATAGATCGTGCGCGTAATCCGCCACGTCCGCGCAGAGCTTGATGCGTTGAAACACTGCTGTCGCAGGCGGCGCGTGCAAGCCGATGAAGGCTGCGCTCTCGCTTCTCTCTACCGTTGACCAATCATTCACGATCATCACGCGCGCCTGCGGTGAGTAATGGCGGTATTTCAGTCCCGGACTTTTCGGCGCGCCAGCATCTGCTTTGTCGGCCAGGCGGCTGCTTGGAATCACGGTTTGCAATTGTTCAAGCGTGACAGAGCCCGCGCGTAAAACAACCGGCGCTGCGCCAGTGCAATCCACCACAGTTGATTCCAATCCCACTTCGGTTTGATCGCCTTGCAGAATACAGGCAATGCGTCCCTCCAGGTCGGCTTTGACTGCTTGCCAAGTCGTCGGACTGGGACTGCCCGATAAATTCGCGGAAGGCGCAACCAGCGGCACGCCGCAAAGGCTGATGAACTCCAACGCCAAAGCATGACGTGGCATACGCACGCCAACGGTCTCCAAGCCTGCGGTAGCCAGTTGAGGCACAGCCGGATGTTTGGGCAAAACCAGCGTGAGTGGCGCAGGGAAAAAAGCGGCGATCAGTTTAGCCGCGCTCTCAGTAATTTGATTGGTGATTGCAGCGATCTGTGCAACGTCGGCCACGTGCGCAATCAGGGGGTTGTCAGCGGGGCGACCTTTGGCCAGAAAGATTTTGCGGATGGCGGCTTCGTCAAAAATATCCGCGCCGAGGCCGTAGACCGTCTCGGTAGGAAAGGCCACAACTTCACCGCGTTTGATAAATTCAGCAGCCACCTGCGGCGAAGTCGTGACCAAGGTAGGGCTATCTGCGGAGCTTGACTGCGCTTCGTTCATCTTTCCTGCTGCGAGCCGAAGATGACGCGGCGCGTGACTAATTTGAAATCGAGCGTCTGGATGGGCGCGCTAAATTCACGCACGCGCGGATCGAAGTTTTGGCGACCTCGCGAAGCCTGAACACGGTAGGTCACGCCCGGCATAAAGCCTGTTTGGCTCCAACGCCCCTCGGCATCAGTCTCCACTGAATCAGGTACGAAGAGGCCATCCGTCAGGCTGGTAAAGAGGAGTTTCACGTAAGCCAATCCGGTACCATCCGGCGTCGTCACGCGTCCGCTGACTGTGAAGGCCGACGTACCGGATTGCATAATCGTGATCGTACGTCCGGCAACAGTCAATGTGCCCGTGCGTGGTTCGGCACTGTTGTTTTCAGCCACTCGATAAACGGCGGCGCCGCTGCCACTGAAATTGTCCGAGCCAGTTAAAGTCAACCAGGCAGCATTGCTGACCGCGCGCCATTTCACACCGCGCGCGAGATTGACTGCAACTTGCCCTTCACCGCCACGAAAACTGATCGTATCGCTCAACGGTGTCACCGTGGCCGCCGCCAAATCATAAGCCGCTTTCACATCCAGCCGCCCAAAGCCATAAACGGTGTTTGGCCAGCCACTGCTGCTGCAATCCGCCGATTCGACGTGCACTGCCGATTCGTTGAGCAAGGTCTCAGTCAACGCAATTTGGTTTTTCAACTCAGGCCGCGCCGACCAGAGCACCGCAATCGCGCCCACCACGTGCGGCCCGGCCATCGAGGTGCCGCTAAACGAACTGAAACCGCCACCGCGAATCGCTGAACGCACACGCACACCTGGCGCGGCAATGTCCGGCTTGATGCGCCGGCTGCTATCAACCAAGACCGGGCCACGGCTGCTGAAACCTGCGATGAGTCCCGTGCTCACATCAAACGCGCCGACCGAGTAGACAGCAGCATACTGTGCCGGAGGAGTGCCAAGTGACCCGCAACCGGGGCCGTCATTGCCCGCTGAAACAATGGTCATAATACCGGCAGCGCGTTGCGCTTCGACTGCGAGCCGCAATGTATCCGGCGCACAGCCTTCAGAAGTCGGGCAGCCCCACGAATTGTTGGTCAGATCGGGCGCTTTGCTGGGATCGCCCTGTGCGGGCGTGCCGTTGACCGGGTAGGGCGCGAGCATAAATTCAAAGCATTCCAGATAAGTCGCCGGCGTCCCATTGCCGCGATCCATGTTGCGACATGCGACAAACTTTGCTCCCGGTGCGACGCCGATTTGATTGTCCGCGCCGTCATCGCCCAGCACCGTCCCCACCGTGTGCGTGCCGTGACTGTGATCGTCGCAAGGCTCAGGCGAATTCGCCCCGCACGAACCACCACCCGTATGCACCGAGTCGTGCCAATTGAAATCGTGATTCGCGTTGGCGCCGTCTGTCCCGCGATAGTGCGCACGCAAGGTCGAATGCGTCCAATCAACACCCGTGTCTTGCCCGGCAATGACGATGCCCTGCCCGTTGAAGCCCAGCGCCCAAAGCTCAGTTGCGCGGATAGTGCTGACACCCAGCTCCACATTTGGCTCGGCCAGCAGGCGGAAGTTTTCGTTCGACGAATCCTCCGGGATTGGCTTGATGCCGCTCAATACCGGATTGCCTTCGACGCGCGCGACCTCGGGGCGTGCGGCCAATTCGGCGGCCACCGCGCGCGACCCTTTCACCCACAGTGCGTTGATGATGTAGAACGACCGGTAAGGCAGCTTGCGCTCGGCGAGCCAGGCGATCAACGACGACTGCGTGGTCTGCGCCTTTGCCCACAGCGCATCGCGCACAAAACGGCCTTTCTCCAATTTCGTCGCAAGCTGTTCCGCGCCACGCAAATCAGCCTGCTCTTTCAACACGACCAGAAACTCTATCTCTTCGCCCTGCGCCGTGTGCGCCAAAACCCAGGGCGCGATCTTGCTACTCACTTCAGGTGAAAGGCCGGGCGCAAACTTTTTGCCGGAATGTGCCGTGGCTAGCCCGCCCGTGAGCAGAGCCAATCCGATCAACCAAAATAACAACGCTCGAAAACGCGTTAGCTTCATTCGCCAATCCTTACTGCTTGAACCGGCCTTCGAGGCGCGACCGGTTGTGAACTACTATTTGTCCGACAAGCTGCCAGAGCTTGTCGGAGGCTTGCGGTTTGACGCAACGGGGAGTCAGCCGACAAACTCTGGCAGCTTGTCGGACTAGGTACACTGCTTCAACGCATTGCACGCACCGCCGCATCCGACCAGGCTTCCAGCGGCGCGTAGGCGTCAGTCAGCAGCACCGCGCCCTCTTGTGTCATATCGCTGACGCGCGCATCGAGCACGCTGTCAACGTAACTCTGCATCTCTTTCGGATACGGAATCGTGAAGGGCGCAGGCTGGCCGGGCAATTCGCCTGCGACCAGAAACAGGGTGGAGACGAAGTTCGGATTATCATGCCCGTCGAGCTTACGGTTCGGTGCAAAGACTTGCACCTTGCCAAACGTCGCTTCCAACGTTTTGACTACGGAGGCCACCACGCGCGAGCCTTCGCCCTGCGCCGAGCCGACGATATTCGCCATGATGATTCCTTGCGGCGCAAGCCGTTCACGCAAACTATTGAAAGCCTCTTTCGTCAGCAAGTGAAACGGTGGCGTATCGCCGCTAAAGGCATCGAGCACGATCACGTCATACTTTTCAGTGAGCTTCAATGTTTCCGGGCGCGCATCGCCGATGATGACCTTCACCGACGCGGGCAAGCCAAAATGCGCGCGGGCGACTTTTTCCGAAGCCGGGTCAATCTCAAGCACTGTGACCTGTGTGCCCGCTTCAGCCATCGTGCGCGCAAAGACGCCCGCGCCCAGTCCCCACACGAGCATATTTTTCGGCACACCCTTGACCGTCGCCAACCGCTCCAACCCATAAGCGTAGCGCGCGCCCGAAAAGTTGCCGCGCAACGCCCCCTGCTGCACACCGTTGAGAAACAAGTAGCGCGTGCCTTGATGATCGCTTACCACCAAATCGCCGTAGGCCGATGGCTCGCGCACTGTCACCGGATAAGGGCGGCCCTTGTAATAGATCGTCTGGTCGGCATCCTCGCCCATTACCTTCGTCGCCACACAGGCCAATGCCAAACCGACCAGCAACAACACGCCCGTTTGTTTCCTCGTGCCCGCCAACAGATACCACAGCGGCACTATCCCCAAGGCGATGGCTGTCGTGATGATTGCCGTGTGCACGCTGAGCTTTGGGATCAGGAGCAACGACACCGCTAGGCTGCCTGCAACCGAACCGACTGTCGAGAGCGCATAAAGATTGCCCACGCTTTGCCCCAAATGTTCGTGATTCGCCGCCGCGCGCACCGCCATCGGCGAAACCATGCCCAGCAGAAAGAGCGTCGGCAAAAAGAGCAACAGCGCCGCCACGAACGTTCCGATGACCATGCCACCGCCATACGCAAACTGCAGCACCGGTGCCGTGATTAAATCGGCCAGCAAGAGCGTCCCCGCTGAACACCCGATCACCACCATCAAAGCAGGCAAGCCCGGCTTGTTGTCAGCCAAGCGCCCGCCAACCGAATAACCGAGCGCCAACGCCGCCAGCGTCACCGTAATCAGCGCGCTCCATACGTGCAGCGTTGTGCCGAAGGTTGGCGCCAGTATGCGCGAGCCTAAAATCTCCACCACCATCACCGAAGCGCCACACACCACGACGGCAAAGCGCAATAACAAACCTGGGCCAGCCAATGTATCTGTTTCAACCTGCGATGCAGTTTCTGTTTTTGTGACAGCAGCATGCTTGGCCGCTTTCACTTTGGCAGTGGATTGCACTGAAATAAATCCTCCAAAATTACGAGGCAAAATTGTTGAATCTGATTTGGGAAGCCTGTGGATGCGGGGTGCTACGTGCGCTTCTCAGTAGACTCAAAAAGCCCAAAAGGCCTGGGGCAGCATAAGCCAAAACGAGCCGTTTTTCCATCGGGTCTTTTGGGCCAGCGCCGGTCGCGGCTTCGAGATGCCCGATTGCGCTACGGTATGCTACTCTGCCGCTACTATGACGAACGGCCTGACACAACTCGATGTGCTGGCCATCGCGGCGCATCCTGACGACGTAGAGCTTTCGGCAGGCGGTACACTCATCAAGCTGGCCGAGCGCGGCTACAAGACCGGCGTGCTCGACCTGACGCGCGGCGAGGCGGGCACGCGTGGCACGCCGGAACAACGCGCGCTTGAAGCGACTCACGCGGCACAATTGCTCGGCCTCACGATGCGCGAAAATCTCGACCTGGGTGACGCGCACATCTGGGTCAACGAAGAGTCGCGCACAAAGCTGGTGCGCGTGTTGCGCCGCTGGCGTCCGCGCTTGGTGCTTACACAGTATTGGGACGACCCGCATCCTGACCATGCGCACACCTCGCAACTCGTGCGCGAAGCCGCCCACATTTCCGGTCTGGCGAAATACGACGCCGAAGCAGGGCTGGAACGCTGGCGTCCTACCTGTGTGGCTTACTTTCTTTTCCCGCGCACTGTCGCGCCGACTTTCATCGTGGACATCAGCGCAACTTCTGCGCGCAAATGGGAGGCGATCCGTGCGCATGCCTCACAGTTCTTCAGCCCCGACAGCCCCAACAGCCAAGGGCCGCAATCGCGCGTCAGCACTGAAGAGTTCCTGCGCGAAATGGAATCGCGTGATCGCTACTTTGGCGCGTTGATCGGTGCGGCGCAGGGTGAGGGTTTCTTCGTGCGCGAGGCGTTGAACGTAGATGATCCGGTAGCGCTGCTGACGCGGCGTATGAATATTTATTCGTGAAGACGAGTTGGAGTTCGAGGTCTGAATGAATATTGGCATCACAGTCTTCCCTACTTACGGTGGCAGCGGTATCGTCGGTTCCGAGCTTGGCTGTGAGTTAGCCGAGCGGGGCCACACAGTGCATTTCATTAGTTACGCGCTGCCTACGCGCTTGTGCCAGTTGGACGAGCGCATGAAATTTCATCAGGTGGAATTGTTCGACTATCCGCTCTTCGAGTTTCCGCCCTACGATCTGGCGCTCGCTTCAAAAATCATCGAGGTGGCAGAGGAACAAAGGCTTGATGTATTGCATATGCATTACGCCATCCCTCACGCAACAGCAGCCTACCTGGCGCGCGAGATGTACCGTTCGCAACGTTATCTGCCCTTTGTAACGACGCTGCATGGCACAGACATCACACTGGTCGGCTCACGCAAAAGCTTTCTGCCGATCACACGTTTTTCGATTGCGCAATCGGATGCCGTCACCGCCGTTTCGCGCTTTCTGGCTGAAGAAACAGCCCGCACCTTCGGTTTTACCAAAACCGAAGCTATACCCAATTTCATCAATGCCAAAGACTACCGCCGCCGAGATAATCAAACGCTGCGTCGCGAACTGGCGCCACAAAATGAAAAACTGATCCTGCATGTTTCCAACTTCCGCCCGGTCAAACGCATCGGCGATTGCGTGCACGCTTTTGCTCGCATCGTTGAGCGCGTCCCAGCGCGGCTGGTGATGTGTGGTGACGGGCCAACGCGTGACGAGGCCGAAAGGCTGGCGGCCAGTTATGGCTTGGCTGACGCGGTGCTTTTTGTTGGGCAAGTGCCTAATATCACCGATTATTTATCGGTGGCGGATTTGTTGCTTCTGCCCAGCCAGACGGAATCCTTCGGTCTGTCGGCGCTGGAAGCGATGGCTTGCGAAGTCCCGGTGATCGCCACGCGCGTCGGTGGCTTGCCGGAAGTGGTGCAGGACGGCGAGACTGGCTATCTGGTCGGCGTGGGCGATATACAAGCAATCGCCGAGCGGGCCGTGGAAATTCTGACCGATGAAGCGAAACAACGTGTGTTAGGGCAACGCGGGCGCGCTTATGCTGTCGAGCGGTTCAACACTGAACGGGTGATTCCGCAGTATGTCGCGGTTTACGAACGCGTAATCGAAGAAGCACAAAGCAAGTAATCAGCGAGGCTGAAAACAAAATGCAAAGGCCACAGGTCGGCATGGGCATCCTGGTCATGCGCGACAACAAAGTTTTACTCGGTAAGCGGCGCGGCTCGCACGGCGATGGCTATTACGCCGCGCCCGGTGGACATATGGAATTCGGCGAGAGCTTTGCCGCCGCTGCCGTGCGCGAAGTGCGCGAAGAGACGGCTCTTGAGATCACCAACCTGCGCCTGCTCTCGGTGGGCAATTATCTCTTCACCCGCGCCGACGGCGAACGTCATTACATTGATGTGGACTTTGTTTGTGAAGCGCCCGAAGGAGAAGCGCAATTATGCGAGCCGGAAAAGTGCGACGGCTGGGCTTGGTATAAATTGAATCATCTGCCGCAACCGCTCTTTATCGTTACGCAGCGGATGATCGAAAGCTTGCAATTGGGCAGTGTCATTTGCAATCTATCCGAAGTGCAAAAGCAATGAGTAACAAAATCACCATATTCATAAACTGGCTGGCCTTACTCATTTTTTTGCTTTGTTGCAGGGGAATTGGTTTTGCACAAGAGAAACCTATTTGTGATTTCCGCAATTACAAACCTTTATCTGTAAGTGACTATCCAGACTTTGCCGTAAAAAAGGTGGCCCCTGAGTTTCCACGCCTAGCAAAAGATGCTTCAATTGAGGAATCTGTTGATGTGCTTGTTTTGATCAGTCGAAAAGGAAACGTTACGAAAGCTTGTGTAGTAAAAGGGCATCCGCTTTTGCGCGAAGCCGCACGAAAAGCAGCTTCAGGATGGAAATTCAGACCACACTTTGGTCTTACTAGCCCTCAAAGTAAGAGCAAGCAGAACTACCTTATGACTCATATCATCTTTCATTTTCATTTGAACTGAATACTCGAATCAGAGTGTTGAATCACGCACCACGAAGCCTTAAACTTTCGTCACCCCTTTATGGCAACCAACAAGCAAGTCATCAAAGCCGTCGTGTTGACAATCAGCGACTCCGCTTCACGTGGTGAGCGCGAGGACTTGTCTGGCCCTGCGGTTGTTACTGAGTTGCAACCTCTTCAGGCCGAGATTGTCGCAACAGAAATCTTGCCCGACGAGCGCGCGCAGATCGCCGAACGATTGCGCCATTACGCCGATCAGGGTCTTTGCAATCTGCTCATCACAACAGGTGGCACTGGACTGGCGCCACGCGACATCACACCCGAAGCAACAAAGGATGTGATCGAACGTGAAGCACCCGGCTTGGCTGAGTTGATGCGACAAGAGAGTTTGAAAATCACACCGCTGGCTGCGTTGTCGCGGGCGGTATGTGGCGTGCGAGGCCGAACGCTGATCGTTAATCTGCCGGGCAGTGTGCGCGGCGCACGCGAAAACCTGGCCGCCATTGCGCGCACGCTCCCCCACGCGCTGGCGCTACTGAATGAATAATTCTGGGAGTAAATCAATGAAAACGAAAATGTGGCAGAACCCGCTGCGCGTCGTCTTGTGTCTGGGCCTGCTGGTCGCGTCGGCGCTGGCATTTCAAAGCGCCTACGACAGTTTCCGTGATCGCAATTATTCCAACCAAGGCTATTTGAGCGAAGCTGACGAGATTAAACTCGCCGAGCAAGTCCATCAGCAACTGTTGAACCCGCCGCAGGATCAGCAGCAACAGACAAAACCGCTCAGATTGGTTCAGGGCACAGCACTCAATGATTACGTTGACCGGCTGGGCCAGCGCCTGGCGCGCGATTCCAAGCGTCCGAATCTGCCCTGGCGCTTTTACGTCGTGGATGACAAATCCATCAATGCTTTTGCCACGCTGGGCGGGCGCGTTTACGTCCATACTGGCTTGCTCAATCAAGTCAACAGCGAAGCGCAGCTCTCCAGCGTACTTGGCCACGAGATCGGCCACATTGCGGCGCGTCACGGTTTGGAGAATGTCAAACGCGCGCAAAAGTTGGGGATGTTAGCGGCGGGCGCGACGATCTTGGGTGCGATCTTCGGCGGGCAACGAGGCGCTGAAACCGGCCAAGCGATTGGCGGTCTCGTGGCTGGCGGCTTTCTGATGAAACACAGTCGCGAAGCTGAACGCGAGGCTGATTACCTGGGGCTGTACAACATCGAACGCAGCGGCTACAACACGCGCGGCATGGTCGAGATGTTCGATATTCTGGCCGAGATCAGCAAGAACAACGCCGGTTCGCTCGGCAACGTCATGGCCAGCCACCCGCCTGCCACCGAGCGCGCTGAAAATACGCGTCGCGAAATCGCTGACCGACTGCGTGGCAGCGATCAACGCGGTACGCAAAACACCAATGATTTTCAACGCGTGAAAGGCGGCGCTCTGATTAACAATAGCCCCGACCAGACGGCGCGACCGCGCTCACGCCCACGTCCACGCCCGTAACGAGAACGTTAATCTCCCCTCAATTACAGCTAGACGGATGCAACAAATTCACGAGCCGAACGAACGATGGCACGGCAGGCTAATGGCCAGCTTAAAGCGGTTGACGGCTGTTTGTTCACCTCGCTTCGTTTTTGCCTTAGCGCTGTTTTGCTCTGTATTGTTCGATGTTCCGTCAGCGTTATCGCAACGGCGACCGGTCTTGCGCAATGCGCGCCGCGATTTGGCAGGTAGCCTTGTTTTGCTGCCCGCCAACGCGAGCTTGCATTCGCTGACGCTGCCCAAACAGGTCGCGGCCATCGCCGATCATGAACTGGTGACGCCGCCGCTCAGCGTCTTGAGTAATGCTGAGCAATTGCGGAGCTGGGCCGGCGATTTCGATTTTGCCGAGACGGATGGAGTAATCCTCTCACTAGATGGTTGGCTCGACGGTCAAGCACAGCCCAATGCTACGACGCTGCTCAAGGCCGCGCGCACTGACCGGCCCAATTTGCCTATTTACGCCTATGTTTCAGCCCGCCAGGCCGACGCAGCATTCGGGCTGATTGAAGCCGGGTTGCTCGACTTCCTGTTGATCAATACCGGCAAGCTGGTTGATGGAGCGCAACAGCAAGCTTTGCTCAATCAAATTGCACAACGCCGTCTGCAAGACCGCGTGGCGTTCAATGACTCGGCTGATGTTGCCGCCTTGTTGTTGCAAGCGCGTTTGTTCAATCGCCGTTTTGGTTTTGCGCCAAAAGTGGGAGTACTTTCATCCGGTGCGCTCGATTCGGCATCACAGCAAAACATTGGCAGGCAGTTGTATACACTCGACGCAAATCCTGTTTCACCCAATTCTCAAGAGGTACAGCGTGCCGACCTGTTGCTCTTTGTGCACACCGAGCAAACCACAGCAGCCGCGCTAACGGCTTTCGTCAACGCGCTGGGGAAAGCGGCACAGGACGGTTTTCGCTGCGCCTTGCTCGATCTTTCCAAGCAACCACAAAGCCAGGTGGCGCTGCTCGCTCAATTGCGCCAACGCAAACTACTCGACCATTTGGCCAGTTATGCGGCGGCGAGTTCGGCTGAGCAAAGCGCGAGCCAAGCCATCAGCCGCGTGCTGGCGCAAGCTTCTGCTTGGCTCGTCTCCCTCAAGTTTTTGCGTGATCCCGACATTGAACACTTGCGCCGCACGGAACGCGCGCAAGTCGGCTTACTGCTTAGCAGTTATTTGCGCGACTGGGTCTACCCAACTGTGGTGCAACCCAAGCTAGATAATTTCATTCGGCTGCAATTGCGCCAAACGCCTGAAAAACTCACTGAGCTTGAGCGCGCCGAAAGCTTCGCGTTCGACCAACTCAAACTACAGGCGGAAGAACTCTTCAATGATCAATTCCGGCGCAATATTCACGCCGTGCTACTGGCCACGGGTGAGCGCGCCGAATTCCAGGTCAACATGCTGCAACGGCTAGTCGTCAGACTAGCGCCGGGCGAGTTGGCCGAACCCGACATCAAAGCGTTCGTGTATTTGGCGCATCAAGGCAACTTTTTACCGGCATCTGCGCCACCACGCCCATTTTGGGATCTGGTCAACGAAGAAAGTTTAGACGTGCGGCTCAGTAACCGCTTCGCTGCGGTTGATTGGCAAGTGTTCAAAGCTGACTTGCAGGAAGTCAGTGTCACAGTGCGGCTCAATCCAAACGCACAAGCCAATCAAGAAAGCTACTCCGTGCGCAGCCAACGCTCTGGCACAATGCGCCGCATTGAAATCAACGCAGCCTCGGCGCAAGGCGCTTTCTACGCCCTGGGCAAGCTCGAACAGATGGGCGCGGATGGATTGCTGGCGCAGGATTTCAACCTGAATGAGGCGCCAGAGATGGCGGAGCGCGGCGTGCTTGAGCGCTTCACCAACTCCACGTGGTCGCATCACGAACGGTTGGAGCTATTACGCTTTCTGGGTCGCGTGCGGCTGAATCGTTACGTCTACGCCTCGCAATTCGATCCGCTGCGGCGCGAACGTTGGCGCGAAAGCTACACCCGGCAGGAGCAGGCGCGTTTCAGTGAACTAGCCAGAGTGGCGCAGGAAAACTTTGTTAATCTGACATACGCGCTTAGCCCTAGCACCTCGCTCAGCTATGCCAGCGAAGATGATTTCGCGGCCTTGTGCGACAAGCTCAAAATGCTGGCCAGCCTGGGCGTGCGCGACTTCACTCTTTGTTTCGACGATGCGCCTTTGCAATTGCCAGAGGCTGACCGCACGCAATTCAAAACGCTGGCCGCCGCACAGGCAAATTTATTGCGGCGCATGGATGATTTCTTGAAAACCATGTGTCCCACTTGCCGATTGTCCGCGCTGCCAGCGAACTTCATTGACCAGCCGAGCAGGCAAGCTTATTTGCAAGAGCTAGGCGCGAACGTGCCGCCGCGCGTTACGTTTGTGTGGCCTAGCAGCGAAAGTTTTCTGCCTGAATACGTCAGCACGCAATCGCGCGAATGGGCCAAGCTAACCGGACGGCGTCCGCTGCTGTGGAATAGCTTCCCGACCAGCGCGGCGGCGCAGTTGTTTCTCGGCGCTAAACGCAACGCCGCACCCACACTGCCGCAAGAAGCCGTTGGTTTCATCGCTAACCCACCCAGTCAACTTTACGCCGCCCGATTGCCGCTCGCGACGGTGGCCGAGTACGCGTGGAGCAGTCGCAACTACCAACCGGTGCGCGCTTTCGAGAGTGCATTGAATCTGCTCTTTGACGAACGGTCGCGCGCTGGCGTGCGTCTGTGGGCGCAGGCCTTTGGCGCCAGCGCAGAAGCAAGCGGGTCGGTGCGCGAACAGCCCAAGCTGCTCTTTGAGCCGCTTTTCAGAGCGCGGCAGCCGGAGATCAATGTACCGTTTTTCGAGCAGCAGATCGAAAGCTTGCAAAACGCGCTGGCCGCGATTGGCTCAACGCGCGAGCGCGGTCTCTTGCGCGGCGAACTCGCCGTCGCGCTGGCGCGTATGCGTGCCGCCATCGAACGAGTGAAAAAAGACGAGGCTTACGAACGTTCAGGTAATGGCAGCTACAGGCTGCGCACGCCTTAATCCCCACATTGAATCAATACCCGGAGGTTCACGAAAACCGATGTCCCTGATGCTGGCCGAGATCGAGCAGCAACCTGCCGCGCTCGAACGCACAATTAAACAAGAAAGCAAAAAAGTGATGCGCTTCGCCACCAAGTTAAACGCCAAGCGTCCGCGTCTGATTGTGTTGGTTGCACGCGGGAGTTCAGACAACGCAGCGCTCTTTGGCCGTTACTTGTTGGAAATCACCACCGGCATTCCGGTTTCGCTGGCCGCGCCCGCAGTGCACACGCTCTATCACGCCAAGCTCGATTTGCGCGACACGCTGGTCATTGGCATCTCGCAATCGGGCGAAGGCGCAGACATCAACTTAGTGCTGGAGAACGCCAAACGCTGCGGCGCAACAACGCTCGCCATCACCAATGAAGCTGAATCCACGATGGCGAAGCTGGCGGACGAAACTTTCCTGATTCGCGCCCGACGGGAAAAGAGCGTGGCCGCAACCAAAACCTATACCGGGCAATTGCTGATGTTCCACCTGTTGGCTGAAGCATTGAATGGTGCGTCGAAGGGCGAAGAGGCGGCGCGGCTGCCTGAACTCGCCGCCGCCTCGTTGCAGTTGAAGCCCCAGGTCGCCACGATGGTCGAGCGCTACGCCTATATGAACCATTGCGTCGTGGTCGGGCGCGGTTTGAACTACGCCAACACTTACGAATTTGCGATCAAGTTGATGGAGACCTGTTACGTTGTGGCCGAACGCTTCTCCGGCGCAGACTTTCTGCACGGCCCGATTGCAATGATTGATCGTGGCTTCCCAGCCTTCCTGTTTGCGCCGCCCGGCCCAACGTTGCCAAGCCAGATCGAATTGCTAGCCAAGTTGAAAGTGATTGGCGGTGAAACTGTGGTGATCTCCAGCGAAGCAGTGGCGATCAAGGCGGCTTCACGCGCAATCAAAATTCCGCAGCGTGTCAGCGAATTGCTCTCGCCGATTCCTTACATAATTCCGGCGCAGCTTTTCGCGGCGCTGCTGGCCGAAGCAAAAGGCTTAAGCCCCGATCAGCCGCGTTCGTTGTCGAAGGTCACCAAGACTGTTTAATAAAGCGTGCACGCCAAATATCTGCTCGACCGCTCAAAAAACTTTGCAAACGACCGGCGAACAACCGTTCATCTCTCAGCCGACAGATTGAAACCAACCAAGATTAATTGCTGCGGCCATTCACTGCTGGGAAAAATTCGTCAGGGGTTTTGGATTGCTGGGATCAACTGAAGTGTTCACCTACTTTCAGGAGATTCGTTATGCAATACCGTCGTTGCTTGCTCTACGTATGTCTGGCGCTTGGTGCTTTAACCTTTGCGCTCAAGTTCCCTTCGGCTCAAGCCACCAATAAATTTCTGCGCGTCAACGAAGCCGCGACCAGAGTTCATCTGGCTGATGGTAAAACGCAGGTCGCATTGGCGCTCGAAAATCTCTCGTCACAACATCTGCCGCTGCAAATCGGCTTGGAATGGCTCAATCCGCAAGACCGTGTCATCAAAGCGGCCCAGCAGCGCGCCTCTGCGACGCCTGGCGCAAACGTAATCACCATTGCATTGCCGCTAATAGAAAATGACAAGCCGATCGAAAACAGCGAGTTGCTCTGGTATCGGTTGCGCTACCGCGTCGAGACAAGCCAGCCAGCCAAGTCACAGTCTCTGACTGGTCTGCTTTCACTCTCGGAGATTGCCCCGGACATTTTCGCGCTCAATGTGGTGGCCTCGGAATATCCTTTCCCAGGCCGGCATTTTCGCGCGCACGTGATCACTGTCCATCCGCTCTCCGGGCGGGCAGTGCGCGGTGTAAGCGTGACGAGCGAGTTGGCATTCAATGGCAAGCCAGCCGATCCACCGCTCAGAGCCAGCAGCAGTACGAATGGCGCTGGCATCGCGACGCTCGATTTCATACTGCCGCGTGAGCTTGAAGTGGAAGACGGTGAATTGACAGTTTCCGCCACACGCGGTGACTTTCATAGCGAGACCGAAATTGATTTGCGTGATGACCACTTGGGCTTGGCCAACATTTTGTTGCAAACCGACAAGCCGCTTTATCAACCGGGGCAGACGTTGCATGCGCGCGTGCTGGCTTTCGATTTCAGTAAACGTGCATTGAGCGAAAAGGAAGCCGAGATCACGATTGAAGACCCGGAAGGTACGACAGTCTTTCGCGCCGAGACTACGACCTCGCGCTTCGGCGTCGCCACTGCCGATTGGAAGATTCCGGATAATGCGCGGCTCGGTGATTACCGGCTGACGGTCGAGCTTGATAACGGCGAGCACGACTCACCCGAATACAGCCAGACGGTGAAGATCAGCCGCTACGACCTGCCCAACTTCACTGTTAACGCCAAACCGGATCGCGCCTATTACCTGCCGGGGCAAAGCGCTGAAGTCGCGGTAAAGGCCGATTATCTTTTCGGCCAACCGGTCAAGCGCGCCCGCGTGCGTCTGGTGCGCGAGACTGAGCGCGAGTGGAATTACAGAAAACAGCGTTGGGAAACGCGCGAGGCCGAGCAATACGAGGGCGAAACTGATGCTACAGGCCACTGCACGATTCGTCTCGATCTGACCAAGGCGCACGAAGACTTGGCAGACAACAGCTATCGCCGCTTCGAGGATCACAGCTTTGCTGTTTATGTCACTGACCCGACGAGTGAGCGCACCGAACAGCGGCGCTTCGATCTGCGCGTGACGCGCGAGGCTGTTCACATTTACGTGATGAGGGATTACCAGCAGGCCGAAGATTTCCCGCTACAGTTTTACCTCTCGACCTTCTATGCCGACGGCTCACCTGCGCAATGTGAAGTGCAACTCAGTGAGCGCTTCTCTGCCGGGCGCGGGGCCTTAGAAGAGCCGCTGCGCAAGTTCAAGACCAACCGCTACGGCGCGGCGAAAGTCAGCGGCTTGTGGCTGCGTGAGCGCGCCGAGCGCGGCAGCGAAGCCACTTTGAATCTGACCGCACGCGACGGCAAAGGCCAGACGGGAAGCCATGCAGAAAACATCTGGCTCGGCTCCTCGCGCGGTGTCGTGCGCGTCGAAACCAACAAGACGCTCTATCGCGCGGGCGAGCCGCTTGAAATCGAATTGACCTCCAATGTATCGAACGCCTCAGCGATTCTGAGTGTGATGCGCGATTTGCAACTGGTGCACTCGCAAGCCGTCAGACTGCGCAAAGGGCGCGCATTCGTCGTGCTGCCTTATCGCGCGGAGTTCAAGGACGAATTGACCATTAGTGTGCAAGGCGGCGAGGGCGAGATTAACAATGAACATTTTCGCGGTTCGCGGCGCGTGCTTTATCCGCGCGACCGTGAATTGAAACTCGATGTGCGGCTGGACAAAACCAGTTATCGTCCGGGCGAGGAAGCGCGAACCACTTTGCGTGTGCTGACGCCCGCCGGACGCATGGTGGAAAGCGCGCTCGGCGTATCCATAATTGACCAAGCCGTGCTGGAACGGGCGCGCACCGATCAAGAGTTCGGCACACGACGCGGCAGGCAAGATTATCTGCGCAGCTATCTCGGCGAATACGACAGCTTCGCAGGCGTGACGAAACGCGAGCTGCTAAAGCTGGATTTGTCGCGACCTTTGCCCGACGGATTGGAACTCATAGCCGAGATTTTGTTGCGCGAAGGCGGTTACGAGCCGCGCCTCCTCGGCGATGAGTCGCTTCGCAGCCAGCAGACAGTCTTCGATGGATTGCTTACCGCGCAACTCAAACCGGTTGATGCTGTGCTGCAATCTGGACGTGTGCCAATCGGCGAGCATCCGACCAGCCCGCTGGCTTTCAAAAAGCTGCTGGCGCAGGCGGGCATCAATTTCGACGAATTGCGCGACCCGTGGGGCACTGGCTACCACGCAAGTTTTCTCGTGCGCAACGACCACGATGTGGTAGAGCTGCTGAGTGCGGGCGCGGACAAACGCTTCGACACGGCGGACGATTTCACGGTTAAAGAATGGCGCTGGCCTTACTTCAAACCGCACGGCGAGGTATTGACGCAAGCGGCGCAACGCTATTACGCGCGCAATGGCGCGATCACGCGCGATGTTGTTGAACTCAAGCGTGAACTCAAGACCGAGGGCTTCGATTTTGACGCGCTGCGCGACCGCTGGGAGCGGCCATATCGTTTGCGATGTGAGGTGCAGGGCAAAACGCTCTGGGTGCGCGTACAGAGTGGCGGGCCGAATGGTGTGTTTGAACCGGCGGGCACCTGGCCGTCTGACGACTTCATAGTTTGGAGCACCAGCCTTGATTATTTCGAGCAGGCGCGGGCGAAGATTGATGCGACGTTAGCGCAACACTTCCACACGACGGGTGAGTTTCCGCAAACTGAGCAGGACTTGCGCGCAGCCTTACGCGTGGGCGGCATCGAATTCGACAAACTGCGCGATCCGTGGGGCCGCGCTTACGAGGCGAAATTCTATCAGCGCGTACGTTACTCCGACCGCGTCACCATCCATTACCGCGAATACGAGCAAGCCCAGCAACGCAGCGGCAGTACGCCAGTCACACAGCAGATGAACTTCGTCACGCTGCGCAGCCGGGGTGCGGATGGTGAAGCGGACACCGCCGATGATTTCGACATCGCCCTCTTTTCCCGCGTTGTCGCCGAATTGACTGGCGCGCAGCCTGACTCACAAAAGCCCGCGCAGGCAACTGTGTTGAACGGCGCGACCGGCGCGATCAGCGGCGTTGTAACGGACGCAAATCAAGCCGCTGTCCCTAATGCGAAGATCACTGCCAAACGCAAAGCCGACACGGTCGAATATGAAGCGCGCACCAACGAGGACGGCAAATACTTGCTACGCAACCTGCCCGCTGGTTTTTACGACGTGCACTGCGCGGCGACAGGCTTCAAGTTCGCGCTCGTCAGCGATGCGCCAGTGCGGTCAGCGACGTTGACTGAGATCAATTTCACGCTGGAGGCCGGCCAGGTTAGCGAAACGGTCACAGTGGCTGCCGAAGCGCCGCAGTTGCAAACGCAATCAGCCTCTATAGCCCAAGCCATTTCCGTCAAAACCGTCACGCAAAGCGCCACGCCACGTTTGCGCGAATACTTCCCTGAAACGCTGCTGTGGCAACCGCAGCTTGAAACTGACCGCACCGGACGAGCGCAGGTCAATTTCAAACTGGCCGACAACATCACCACCTGGAAAATGTCAGTCATTGCTTCGACCGTGGATGGCGAGTTGGGCGTGGCGGATGCAGACATTCGCGCCTTCCAGCCCTTCTTCATCGAACACGACCCGCCGCGCATCTTGACCGAAGGCGACGAGATTGCACTCCCGGTCGTGCTGCGCAACTATCTGGATCATTCCTTAACCGTGCAATCCGAGCTTAAGCCGGAAAGCTGGTTCGAGTTGCTCAGCCCCGCTCAGCAACGCAACGCTATTGCTGCGGGCGAAGCGGCGCGCGCCTTTTTCAATTTCCGCGCTGTCGCTTCGACGTTCGGCAACGACGGCAAACAGCGCGTCACAGCGTTGGGACAGGAGACCAGCGACGCTGTCGAAAAGCCTGTCACCGTGCATCCCGACGGTGAAGAGCGCACCGAAATGGCCAGCGACATTTTTAGCGATGCGGCCAAACTTGCTGTCAACATTCCACCAACAGCGATCAAAGGTTCGTTGCGTGCTGAATTGAAAATCTATCCGAATCTGCTGGCGCACGCGCTCGAAGGTATTGAAGGTATCCTCGAACGCCCGCACGGCTGCGGTGAACAGACAATCTCTTCGACCTATCCGAATCTGCTCGCGTTGCGCTATCTCTCCGCGCACGACAACGGACGCCAGGCGGCAATCAAAGAGAAGGCACAACGCTACCTGCAAGCTGGCTACGAGCGGCTGCTCGGTTATCAGAGCGAGGGCGGCGGGTTCAGCTATTGGGGACGTGGCGAGGCCGACCTGGCGTTGACGGCGTATGCGCTGCGTTTCCTCAACGATGCGTCTGGCTTTATCACAGTTGATGCGGGCGTGCTGGAACAAACGCGCGACTATCTGCTCACCAAGCAACGCGACGATGGGAGTTGGCCAGTGCGCGCTTGGTATAACAGCGAAGAGCACCGTCGCATCGTGATGCAGACTGCTTTCATTGCGCGCACGCTGGCAGGCGTCAAGATTCAGGGCGGCGCGGCGAAGTCGAAGGTCAACTCAGCACAGGCATTGCAACGGGCGCTCGGTTACCTGGCGCAAAGAACCGAAGAGATTGACGAGCCGTATGCGATTGCGCTTTATGCGCTGGCAGCGCTCGAAGCGGGCGAACGTGAACGCGCTGTGCGTCCGCTCGCGCGCCTGCGTGCGCTGGCGCACGAAGAGGCGGGCGGCAGTTACTGGCTGCTCGAAACCAACACGCCGTTTTACGGCTGGGGTTTGGCGGGCCGTCTCGAAACGACGGCGCTGGCAGTGCGCGCTTTGGCATTAGCAGCACAAGGCGCGGACAAGGCGGCGCTGGCACAAGACCGTGAATTACTCAATCGCGGCTTGCTCTTCCTGCTGCGCAACAAGGATCAGTACGGCGTTTGGCTTTCGACGCAGGCGACAGTCAACGTGCACGACGCGCTGTTTGCATTAGATGAAACAGGCGTTGCCGACCAACCAACAAAAACTGGTGGCGTGGCCGAAGTCTTCGTCAATGGGCAGCGCACCGCCTCCGTTGAATTGCCGCCTGCCAATCAACTGAGCGCGCCATTGGCGATTGACCTGACACGCTTCATCTCGACCGGCGCGCAACGCATCGAGATTCGCCGTCCGTCCGGCGCCGCGCGTGCGACAGCGCAGTTGTTGGCAAGCTACTATCAACCTTGGCCCACCGCTCCAGCGGTCAACGCTTCCATCGAGCCAGCCAAACCGAACAAAGCGAGCTCTCTGCGTCTAGCCGTGAGCTTTGACCGAACTTCCGCCAGCATCGGCGCAGATGTGCGCTGTGCGGTCGAGGCTGAGCGGATTGGTCAGCGCGGCTACGGTATGCTGCTGGCCGAAGTCGGGTTGCCGCCCGGCGCAGAAGTTGACCGGGCATCGTTGGAAAAGGCGAAGAGCGAGACGGGCTGGGGGCTCAATCAATATGACGTTTTGCCGGATCGCGTGGTCTTTTATCTTTGGCCGCAAGCCGGCGGAGTGAAGTTCGCCTTCAAATTCCGCCCGCGTTTTGGTTTGAAAGCCCAAAGCGCGCCGTCAGTGCTTTACGACTACTACAATCCGGAAGCGCGTGCGGTGCTGGCCCCGACGCGCTTCGTTGTCCGGTAGTAGGCAGGAGGGAGCGTTGCGCTAACGGCAGTTGAATTCAACCGCCGCGTGGCAGAACCACACGATGCGATGTTCTGGCTTTCACCAAATCCCTGCTGCTCGGAACAAAAGTCGTGCAAGAAGCGTCTGCTCGATTGTTCAAACGACATCGAGCCGATGAAAGCCGCTCAACAGAACACTCCCCCATTACTTTGTGAACGGCTTTCATTGCGCGCGTGTTGGCGGTAAGTGCGCGCAACAACTCTCCGCAAACATCAAACAACCCGCAGCGCGTGTGCGGTTCCACTCCTGCACTTCGCAATCAATCTGGACAGACACCCCGACTAGAAGCTGGTGGTCTGCCCGATTTCGCAATCAGTCGCTTCAGCAAGGAGGATGTATGAAAAGGCAATTGTTACTTATCGGATTGTCTGTGGCAGCCGTGTGTCTCGCGCTCATCGGCTATCCCAAATCACAAGCCCAACAAAGGGCCGAAACAATTACGACGGCGCAACATTCCACTTACAAAATCACAGGCCCGTATACGCACAAGAATCTGAGCGTTTTTCTTATACACGGGGCTGATCAAGCGGGCGGCAAGACGTATCTGACTTTGCAGGAAGCCATGCGGCAAAAGAAAGTCGTCGTCCGCGAAACCGGCAACGTCAACGAGCTGACCATTCAAAACCGCTCGACAGAAGAGGTCTTCGTCCAGGCGGGTGACATCGTCAAAGGCGGTCAGCAGGATCGTGTGCTGGCGCTAGACCTGATCCTGCCGCCGAAATCTGGCCGCATGCCGATAGACGCTTTCTGCGTTGAACACAGCCGTTGGAGCCAGCGCGGCCAGGAAGCAGTAGCGGCCTTCAGCGCTTCAGACAAGATGCTGGCGACGAAGGGACTGAAACTAGCGGCGCGCAAATCTCAATCGCAAAGTGAGGTTTGGGCGAATGTCAGTCTGGCCCAGGCTAAGCTGGCCAAAAACTATGTTGCGGCGAAAGGCGTGCCGGGCGGAGTTGCGGGCGGGAGAGCAATGGGGTCTGGTAGTAACTCAGGCGGCGGTGACAGCGTTTCAAGCTCTAGCGGCGGGCAGCCACTGCAACTTTCACTGACCCCACGTGTGCAGATGGCCGAGAGAAGCCAGAATACCGTCAGAGTCAGTCCAGGGGAGCTTTCCGCTCCCAATGCGAGATTGGCTATGGCCGAACAGCTAGGCTTGACTGCTGTTACCTCGCAAGCCTCGCCGACGAGTTTGCAATTGACCTTGGAAAACAAAAACGTCAGGGAGTCTTCTGCCGATTATGTCAAACAGTTCGCTTCGCTGACCGCCGACAAGCATGATGTGATCGGCTACGTCTTCGCCATCAACGGCCAAATCAACAGCGCGGACATCTATTCGTCGAACGTGCTGTTCAAAAAGCTGTGGCCGAAATTACTGGATGCCAGCGCCATCGAAGCCTTCGCTGAATTTGATGAAAGCGTGAAGTCCGAGCCGGTGACGTTCCGAGCTGGCCAAAACGTTTTTGCGTGATGCCGAGGGCGGCAAGGCTGAAGTGAAAACGCTGCGGCCACGCACAAGGATGATCAAACGCGAGACGGAAAAGAACGTCTTGTTCGAAGCCCGCGACCGGCAGCGTGGCGATGCTTGGGTTCATCGCAATTACTTGGCGAAGTAGTTGCGCCTAACATGCTGAGTAAAACGAAACGGCGGCCATTGAATGGCCGCCGTTTCGTTTTACTGTTTGGTTCTTGAATATCGTCAATGGCCGCGCATTTCAGCGAAGTGCGCAAAGAACCAGTACGTAATCCCTATCCAAACTACCAAGTTAATCAACGACACTAGCAGGCCGATAGTTTTGACCTGCGGATTTCTGCGATTGTCATTTTTGCCGTACATCAGCATAGCGACCAGCACACCCACAACCACCCAAAAGAAAAGGCGAATCCCGTAATCAACCGCACCGGCGTTGGCCACGTACTTATTAACCTGCCAGACCGTCAGGATAATTGTCGCAACGATGCCCACCAGTGCCGCGATGGGAGGGGTGTAGTTCTGGACCGCTTTAGTTTTCTCTCCAGCGCTGGCCGCTGTACTGAGTTTGCTGTTTGAATAGCTGTAGGCAAAGTAAAGGACCAGCCCAAGGGACATCCAGTCAATCAGCCGAATCCAAGTATCCAACGGCAAACTGTTCATCAGATAGGCAGCGGAAAGAACCGTGGCGATGGGAACGTAAGGTGAGAGTGGCACCCTGAACGGACGATGCATGTCAGGGTTGGTTCTCCGCAGGATGATGATGCCCGTGCCCACGATGACGAAAGCAAACAGGGTGCCGATGCTGACGAGCTCTCCCAGCAGGCTAATAGGTACGAAGCCGGCCAGAATAGCGACGATTGTTCCTGTGATGGCTGTCGTAATGTGCGGCGTCTGGTATTTCGGGTGAACTTTGGCCGCCCAAGTCGGGAGCAATCCGTCCTTGGACATTGAATAGAAAACGCGTGGCTGTCCCATCACCATCACGACCATCGTCGAACTCAAGCCGAGCACCGCGCCGACCTTGATGATGGTTGGGAAGACCGACAGCACCGTGCCCATGGTCGTGCCTTTGGCAACTTGCAACGCGGCGTCAATCGCGACCGCGATGGGAGCTGCCGCATTGGTCAACAGCTTGTAATCAACCAGCCCGACCATAATGCCTGCGACCAGTATATAAAGCACGGTACAAATCGCCAGTGAACCCAGAATGCCGATGGGCATGTCGCGTTGTGGGTTTTTGGATTCCTGTGCGGCAGTAGAAACCGCATCAAAGCCGATATAGGCAAAGAAGATCACCGCCGCGCCGGTGATGACACCGCCAAATCCGAAAGGCATAAACTCCGCGCAACCTGGCGTGCCGGGCGTACAGCCGATTCCCAGATTGGCTTTATTGACGTAACCGATACCCGCGATAATAAACAAAACAACGACCAGCACCTTGACCATCACAATGACCGAATTAAAGCTGGCCGATTCCTTGATCCCCTTGATCAGCAGCAAGGTCACGGCAACGGCAATGAGCAGGCCAGGCAGATTGATGATCCCCGAAACCACGCTTCCATCGGCCAGCGTTACAGTATTCCAAGGCCCGACGGTTAACCTGGCTGGTAAAGGGAGGCCAATCTGATTGAGTAGGCTGACCGCATAACCTGACCAGCCAACAGCTACTGTAGCCGCACCAAAGGCGTATTCCAGAATCAAATCCCAGCCGATGATCCATGCGACAAATTCGCCGAGCGTGCCATAGCCGTAAGCGTATGCCGAACCTGAAATCGGCACACTTGCAGCAAATTCCGAATAACAAAGCGCCGCAAACGCGCTCGCAATTCCCGCCAGGATCATCGAAATCACGACCGCTGGCCCGGCGTGTTTGCCGGCGGCCTGTCCGGTCAGCACAAAAATTCCCGTCCCGATGATGGCGCCAATGCCTAGCATGGTCAGGTCCAGTGAGCTAAGCGCCTTCTTCAAAGTGTGCGTGCCAGTCTCCTGTGCTTCGGCGATAATCAGATCAATTGGCTTCGTTGCAAAAAGTGACATTGAGTCCTCCTCTAGTTGACGTACTGACGGTCAGCAATGCTACGAGTAGCATTCGTATTTCTGAAATCGGTAATACTGCGATTTGGCGATTGCCCGTGTAGGTTGAAAGTTCCCGCAATTGATTGCGGCATACTCTAAACGCAAGAACTCAGGTGGTCAATCCCGCACAAGGTTTTTAATCACGCCAAGAAAAAAGGCGAGTGATTGCTCACCCGCCTCTTGAGTCGAACCAAAGGAGGAACCTTTTAGCGTGGCAACAGATCGTTGACCATCACAAAGCCCATTAGCAGAATCACGATGACAAAGCCGACCTGCTGGAAGCGTTCTCGCATATTCATCGTCAACGTCATCCCGACCAGACCAAGAATCCACTCAATAATGATCAGCAAAATCATGCCACCGTCGAGTACTGGAATAGGCAAGAGATTGAAGACGCCTAGATTCAGGCTCAGCAAACCCATCCAGCGAATAGTACCTGCCCAGCCCAATTCGTTATAGGTTCTGCGGGTTTCTTGCAGGATACGCACCGGGCCACCTACCACGTCGCGCGCCGAACGGCGTCCGGCGAACATCTGCTTCATAATCACGCCAGTCAACCGCATGATGCGCACATTGAAATCCCAACCGTAACGCAACGCTGTCGCCAGCGAATCGGTCTTGATCAAGACCGGCTGATAGGCGCGGTGATAACCTAGACCGAGCTTGAAAGCATCGCCCTGCTTTTCCGGCGTGGCGCGCAAATCCAGCTTTTGGCCTTTGCGATCAACGGTCAGCGTGACCTCCTGGCCCGCCTGTACAGTCCGTTGAATCTGACTGGAAGCGAAAATCGGCGTGCCGTTGATGGCCGTGATCTTGTCGCCTGCCTGCAAGCCCGAACGTTCGGCGGGCGAGTTGGCATTGATTTGATCTACGAGGACGTGGTCAATCGGCGGCTCCAGGTCTACTTTGCCCACCAGATCATTGCCATTCTTTTCCACGCGTGGCGTGAGGTGGAGTTGTACCAGTTGGCCGTTGCGCTCGACCGTCAGCGGGACTTCCTCATCCAGCCGCACCATGATCTCATCTTGCAAATCCTGCCAGGTCGGGTCTTGCTTGCCGTGATAGCTGACAATGCGGTCGCCTTTTTGCAAACCCGCCTTCTCCGCCGGAGAACCAATGCGTACGTCAGCAACAACGGCTTTTTGCGAATTCAGCACGTCGTCTTCGAAGCCAATCAGAATAGCGGCGGCAGGAATCAACAGAGCCGTAGCGATATTGAAGGCCGGGCCAGCCAGCGCCACCAGCAAACGTTTCCAACCCGGATGCGCAAGGAATTCTTCTACCCCTGCTTCGCTCTTGCCTTGTAGCATCTCCAGGTTTTCGCCTTTGAAGCGCACGTAGCCACCGAGTGGCACCGCGCTGAAACGGAAGTCGGTCTCACCCAATTTGAAGCCGAACAGGCGTGGGCCAAATCCGACTGAGAAGACTTCGGCAGGAATGCCCAGCCACTTAGCGACGATAAAGTGACCAAACTCGTGAATCACCACCATCGCGCAGAGAATAATGATAAAGGCTACGATACTCACAATAAATTCCCCCGCACCGTACCTCGTCTAAATCCAGTTTAGACAAGTGGGCGCAATCAAATCTTAAAGACAATCAGCCTAGCTTAGTAGATACAAAGCAACTTCAGCCAAACCTATTAGGCAGTTTATTGGACGTGATAGGGCGTGTCAATTGGGGGGTATTTTTCATCAGCTTGGACAACTCAGGGTGGCTGTAAGGAGCGAATCATTACTGCTTTGTAGCGCAGAAAAACACAAATAACGCCGAGCGTGATTTGGCATGGCACACAGGCTACATGATAAGGAATGCCGCAGGCACAAACGGCCTAAATCATTTGGATGATAGCTTGCGTGATTTTGTAGCTGCTTATTGTCCGTGCCCGGCGGCCTGTTGTTTGTTGATCTGTTGCGTTACCCAGGTACGCGCCCACTCATCAGCGGTAAGCACGGTTTCCAAACTTGTCGCAGGCTGCACCGGATGAGCCTCGCAAGCGGCTTCGATCAAACGCGGGATGTCGCCGAATTTGATCCGCTCGTCCAGAAAGGCCGCGACGGCCACTTCATTCGCCGCGTTCAACACCGCAGGCAGCGTGCCCCCCGTGCGCAACGCTTGATAAGCCAGTCGCACACAGGGGAACTTATCCATATCCGGGGCAAAAAATTCGAGCTTGCTCAAGCTGGCTATATCGAGCGGCGGTAGCTCGGAAGCGTGGCGCGCCGGATAGGTCAACGCGTATTGGATGGCGTGGCGCATGTCTGTGACGCCCAACTGCGCGATGATTGAGCCGTCAACCAATTCGACCAGCGAATGCACGACCGATTGCGGGTGCACGACGATGTCAATCTCGTCCGCTGAACAATTAAAGAGCCAACGCGCTTCGATCACTTCTAAACCTTTGTTCATCAGCGTGGCCGAATCAATCGTGATCTTCGCGCCCATTCGCCAGGTGGGATGGTTGAGCGCCTGCGCGCGCGTAGCGTTTTCGATTTCGTCTTTGGCCGCATTGCGAAACGGCCCGCCGGAGGCCGTCAGGATCAGGCGTTTCAGTTCCTCGCGCTTTTCTCCGCGCAAGCATTGATGCAGCGCGTTGTGCTCGCTGTCTACCGGCAACAACTCCGCGCCGGAGCGGGCTGCCGCTTGCGTCATCAACTCGCCTGCTACTACCAGCGTCTCCTTGTTCGCCAATGCCACGCGCCGGCCTAATTCCAAAGCGTGATAAGTCGGCAGCAGACCGAGCGCGCCGACCACTGCGCCCACGACGATCTCTGCTCCGTCACAAGTTGCCACTTCGATCAGACCATCCACACCGATGCCGATCTTGGGCATTGCCGTTACGCCGCGCTGCGCCAGCTCATAACGTAATCTGTCTGCGCTCGCTTCATCCGAGACCGAGACCACACGCGGCTGATGCCGGACGATCTGTTCGGCCAGCAACTCGACGTTCGAGCCTGCGCCCAAAGCCGCCACGCCAAACGAGCCACGCAGCGCCTCCACCACGCGCAGCGTGTTGCAGCCAATCGAGCCGGTCGAACCGAGAATCGCAATTTGTTTCATAGGTGGCAGTCGGTATTGCTGTGGTCTACTTCAAAAAAAGCTCGTGGTAATAAAAAAGCAGCGGCGCATTGAATAGCATGCTATCGAGCCGGTCGAGCAGGCCACCATGCCCAGGGATCAGTTTCCCGGCGTCTTTCGCCTTTGCACCACGCTTCAGCATTGATTCGCACAGGTCGCCGGTGATGCCGAGCAAGCCCATCAATAAGGCCAACGGCGCGGCGTGCACGAGCGGCAATTCAGGGAAGAAGGTGTAGTGCGCGAGCAATGCAGCCAGCACGTTTCCCGCCAATCCTCCGATTGCTCCTTCTACTGTTTTGCCTGGACTGATGCGCGGGGCAAGTCTCTTCTTCCCGAGCGAGCGGCCCGTGTAATAAGCCCCAGTGTCACCCGCAAAAACTACAATGAAGAAGAGCGTGAGCAGCTTGGCCGGTAGTCTTAAGACTTCATCCCCGGCCACGCGCAAGGCGATGATGTATCCGCCCAGCACCGCCACGTAGAGTACGCCGAAGAGCCGTAAGGCCGCCGTCGGCAAAGCCTGGCTCAAATCTTCGCCCTCGCGTTGCGTGAAAAGCTGGCTGAGCAATTCGACAATCACCAGTGTCGCCACTATGGCTGCCACAAGCTCCGGTCGCCTGAAATAGAAAGCGATGATGATTCCCACCGCAGCCAGCACGCCTTGCTCTCGTCCACCACAATGCATCAAAGCATAGTATTCAATCAGCCCAAGCACGATAGCGAGCGCGGCCAGCATGACAAAATAGATCGGGGAACCGAGCCAGAGGGCGGAAAAGAGAATCGGCAAAAAAATGATAGCGGTGAGAACGCGAGCCATGCAGAGCGATTCAGCAAAGATGAATTTACGAAGCGTTAACGACAGCGCGTTGCGGCTCTTCAACTAGCCCGCCATAACGACGCTCGCGCTTCTGATAATCAATAATTGCGGCAAACACATCGGGACGGCGGAAATCGGGCCAGAGCACGTTCGTCACATAAATCTCGGAGTAAGCGATTTGCCACAACAAGAAGTTGCTCACCCGCAATTCGCCGCTCGTGCGAATCAACAGGTCGGGATCGCACAAATTGGCCGTGTAAAGTTGCCGCGCCAAATCCTTTTCCGTGATGCTTTCCGCTGTGCGCCCTTCGCGCTGGCATTTTTCCAGCAGCTTGCGACAGGCATCCACTAACTCGACCCGCCCGCCGTAATTCAAGGCCACGTTCAGCACCATGCCGGTGTTGTGGGCGGTCTTGTGAATCGCCGAGCGCAACTCGAATTGCACCGACTCGTCCAACTCGTGCGTGCGCCCGATGGTTTGAAACTGGATGTTTTCGCGGTGAATGTTGTCGATTTCCTTGCGCAAGTATTCCTTGAGAAAAGTCATCAGGGCTTCGATCTCGAAAGGCGGTCGCTTCCAGTTCTCGACCGAAAAGGCATAAAGCGTCAACACCTCAATGCCCAGCCGCGCGCAAGTGTCTACCGTGGAGCGCACGGCTTCGACTCCGGCTCGATGCCCGGCGACGCGCGGCAGGAAGCGTTTCTTAGCCCAGCGCCCATTGCCATCCATAATCACCGCGACGTGGCGCGGCAGCCGGTTGAAATCAAGCTGCCGTAATAACTGCTCGTCGCGCGAACCCGGTTCAATTATGCCTGCGAAATCTTTTAACATCCTGTTCCCAACCTATGACAAGCGCCGCATACTAATACTCGACTTTTACCAGCGTCAACCCTTTGGCCGGAGCCGGAGCGCCCACCAGCTTCCGATTGCGGCTGCGCAACAAATCAGCGATTGAAGACACCTCCAACCGCCCACGATTGAGCGCCAGCAGTGCGCTCACCATCGTCCGTACCTGATAACGCAAAAAACCATCTCCGCTAAAAAAGATTTGCCAGAGCGGCCCCGCGCCTTCGATATGGAAATCGGCCAGCGTGCGCACGCGCGTTTTAACCTCGCAATCGGCTACGGTGAACGCCGTGAAATCATGCGTGCCAAGTAATTGCTCGCCATCCGCCAACAAGCGCGCTAAATCGAGCGCGTATGGATAATGCCACGCGTAGCGTTCCAGCAGTGGTGACATCACGTCTCCAGTGTAAAGCTGATAACGATAGGTCTTGCTCTGCGCGTCAAAGCGCGCATGAAACCGCTCGTCAGCCACTTTCGCTTCCAGTACGCGAACGTCCGGCGGTAGATTGCCATTGAGCGCGCGCCGCAACGCTCTGCTCTCCCACTCACGCGCCAACCGAAACGATACGACTTGGCCCTCGGCGTGTACGCCCGTATCAGTACGCCCTGCTCCGTGGGCCGTAACGGGCGCGCCCTCAAACCGCTGCAAAGCCTCACTCAACACAGCCTGAACCGTCGGCTGGCCATGTTGCATCTGCCAGCCACAGTAATTCGTGCCATCATAGGCGAGGGTGATTCGGTAATTCATTCAACTTCTTGCGAGCCAGGTCACCAGCCTGGTGTGACGGTGAGAGACTAAGCGCAGTCATTTGACTTGTCAAGTACTTGTTGCGGCAAAGTGCACCGGAGATAGATCAGGCTCGGCTGCCGGGTTTGATAGCAGTTGATCCTGCTTGGCACAACGGGCAAGCCGCTGGGTCGTAGGTCGGCACTTCCAGTATGGCCAGCGCGTGACGGGGCACGCCCAAATCTACCACACCACCGCTGCGGTCAATCAGTGATCCAGCGCCCGCGACAATCCCGCTGCGCTGTGTGACCATCTCCATCACCTCGCGCGTCGAGCCGCCCGTCGTCACCACGTCTTCAACCACCAGCGCGCGCTCACCTGGTTTGATCTGAAAGCCGCGCCGGAGTTTCATTGCGCCCTCTTGCCGCTCGGTAAATAGAGCTTTCACGCCGAGTGCACGTGCGACCTCGTGCGCCACGATCACACCGCCCAGCGCCGGAGCGATCACCAGATCAATCGCCCCAATGGCCGAATCAGCTTTGACTTTCTCAGCCAGCGCGGCGCAGAGCCTCTCGGCAATTTGCGGATGCTGGAGCACCAACGCGCATTGCAAATAACGCGGGCTGTGCAAGCCGGAGGTGAGCAGGAAATGCCCGGTCAGCAACGCGTCGTTCGCTTCAAACGTTTGCAAGACTTCTTCATTCGTCATGATTTCAGTTCTATCAGTTCGAGGTGCTACTTCGCTGGATATTTTGCCAACAACCCCTTCGCAATAATCAGCCGCTGCAATTCATTCGTCCCGCCGCCAACGATCAGCAGCGGCGCATCGCGGTAATAGCGTTCGACATTCAAATCCTTCGAGTAGCCCGCGCCGCCGTGTATGCGCAACGCTTCGAGCGCCACTTCCTGCGCCGTTTCGGTGGCGAAGAACTTCGCCATCCCGGCTTCGAGATCACAGCGCTCGCCCCGATCTTTCTTTTCGGCGGCGGAATAGGTCAACAACCGGGCGGCTTCGATCTTGGTGCCCATCTCGGCCAGCTTGATCTGAATCGTCTGGTGTTCGCAGATCGGTTTGCCAAAGGTGTGGCGCTGCTGCGCGTAATGAATCGCGTCTTCAAACGCCGCACGCGCCAGGCCGACACCGCGCGCTGCAACGTTGATGCGCTCGCTCTCCAAGCCGGTCATCACGTGTTTGAAGCCTTCGCCGTCACGCCCGCCGATCAAGTTTTTTGCGGCTACGAAGAAGTTATCGAAATACAGTTCGCAGGTCTCGACGCCTTTGTAGCCTAGCTTGTCAATATCGCGCACGACTTTGAAGCTCCTATCGTCTTGGGCGCCCTTCTCAATGATGAAAGCAGAAATGCCTTTGTACGGCGGCTCAGCCTGTGGATCGGTCTTGGCTGCGAGCACAAAGGTGTTGCCATAGCGCGCGTTGGTGATCCACATCTTCGTGCCGTTGATGAGATAACCGCCTTCGACGCGCGTCGCCGTCGTGCGCAACCGTTGCACATCTGTGCCCGCATCAGCTTCTGACAACGCCAGCCCACCGCGCCGCTCGCCACTTGCCAAGCCCGGCAAGTATTCGCGCTTCTGCTCTTCAGTGCCAAAGCGATTGATGATGTCGCATATCACCGAATGTGTGCCGATGGGGCCGACCAGACTCATCCAGCCGCGCGCGATCTCCTCGATAATCAGCGCAAAGGTCGTGTAACTGAGCGCCAACCCACCGTACTCTTCCGGCACGTTGCAGCCAAACAAGCCCAACTCTTTCATCCCGGCGACAATCTCGTGCGGGTACTCGTCGCGGTGCTCCAACTGGCTGGCGACGGGCAGAACTTCGCGCTCGATGAATTCGCGGATGTTGGCGACAATGTGTTGTTGGACACGGTCAGGTGTGAACATTCTTGCGGCTCCTCAAGCTGATAACAACCTGCGTGAGTCTATGCTTTCGCGGTGCGCCTTGTCTACGCCAGCGCGCATTTACAACTGCGCGAGCGTGGGCTATGTTGCGCTTGTAGTTGTTCGACAAGCTGCCAAAGGTTGTCGGAGTCTTCGTCAAGCGTTCTATTCGAAATCAACGACAAGCTCGTCAGCTTGTCGGACATTTTCAGGAGAAGCTCTATGCAGTCAATCCGAATGTTGCAACGAATCCTGCTGGGCGGCTTCGTAATTGCGCTCTGTGCACTGCTGGCCCCGCCTTTGTCACAACCAAGCCAAGCCAACGAAGCTACGCCAGCCGAGCGCGGGCTTTACAACCTGACGCACAACGCCTACGGCCCTGCGCTGTTCAATCAAAAGTTGCTTGAACTGCTGCCCCGTGTTTGGGAGCCAGAGTGGAAGGCGAAGATTGATCCGAACGATCCCGATTCGGTGCGCAAGCTAGCGTTTGCGCGGTACGGTTTTAGCGAAGCGACGTGGGACAACCAGGGCGCGCCGCTACAGTTTGTCGCGACAAAAAGCGGCGGCTGGGCACAGACCTGCATGCTCTGTCACGGTGGGCGCGTACCCATCACAGGCGAGAGTAAGATCGGGATGCCGAACACGGAACTCGATATGCAGACGCTCTACGAAGACGCGACGAAACTGACCGGCATGAAAGGTCCCTTCCAGTTATTGTTTGGCATGTCGCGCGGGCGGACGAATGCGTTCATCTTCAGCCTGGAACTGCTGCGGCGGCGCAACGAAGACCTCTCGCCGCGCAAAGAGCCGCTGCCGATGGGCGATTACACTGATTACGATCTGGATGCGCCAGCGTGGTGGTATCTGAAGAAGAAGACGGCGCTCTATGTTGACGCCAGCGCCACAGGTGATTTCACCCGACCGATTATGCAGTTCACGATGGGCGAGCCAAGCGGCGAAAAGATTCGCTCGTGGGAGAATGACTTCAAAGACATCCTGGTCTACCTCAAATCCATCGAGAAACCGAAATACCCACTGTCCATTGACGCGACGCTGGCCGGCGCAGGCCAGCAGGTGTTTGAAAAGACCTGCGCGGTTTGTCACGGCACGTATGGCGCTGAGGGTAAATATCCGAACAAGGTTATCCCGCTCGAAGTCGTGGGCACCGACTCGTTGCGGCTGACCAAGCTGAGCAAAGAGTTTCGCGATTACATCGCGAAGACCTGGTTCGCCCAAGGGAGTTCGCACATGCTCGATCCGCAAGGCTACATCGCGCCGCCGCTCGACGGCGTGTGGGCGTCCGCGCCCTATTTTCACAATGGTTCGGTGCCGACGGTCTACGGCGTGTTGACGCAGGAGGCGCGTCCGAAATATTTCCGCCGCATGGGCACGATCAAGGACTACGATGTGCAGAATTTGGGATTGAAGGTTGAAGCGTTGAATGCGCCCGCGCCGAAAGATGCCGCGCCGGAAGCGCGTCGTCGCGTGATTGATACGACGTTGCCGGGGTTGAGCAATGCGGGGCACCCGTTCGGGTTCAAGCTGAGTGAGAAAGAGAAGCGACAGGTGATTGAGTATTTGAAGACGCTGTGAGCCTTCTTTGATTATCTGGCTTTGATTATCGGGCTTTGAGCCATTGCCGCTGCGGGCTCGCCGGACGTTTCAAAGTCTGCAACAACGCGCCGACACGCGCAATTTCGCCTTCGCTCAAACCGCCCCGGCCAAAGCGCGCTTGCTGATAAAGCCGCGTCAATTCGCTCACGCCGGGCTGATTCACTTGCGCGGCAAATTCGAGCGGGGTTTGCGCCGGAGCTTTGCGTTGTCCGGCGCGGGCGAGCGTATCGAGCATTTCCTGATAGAAAGCGATGGCTGAGTGTGCGACATCGTATTTGAGCCGATAGCGCCACGAGCGTGTGTAGCGCCGCCAGAAATACCAACCCAACAACGCAGCCACCAGCCCCAACAATGCCAGCGTTACTGGATGCTTGAGCAAGGCGCGCGTCTGGTCGGCCAGCGTGGCTGGCGCGGGCTGATCTTCGTTATCCAGTCCTGTATTTCGCTCTTTACCCTGCAACGCGCCCAACCACGTATTCAATTTCTGCTTCCAGTCAAACCAGCGCCATTCGGAATCCACACGCCAGCGCAGCAGTTGGCGTTGCGCCGCGGCGAGCATGGAAAGCTGCTCGCTCGAATCGAAGCCGATAACGCGCTCCTGCCAGAACATTTGCAGCGCGTCACCGTATTGACGCAGCCAGGCCAGCCAGTCGTCGCCGTAAGTGTTCCGGCCAGCGTCCGGCGTTGGGTCGAAAGTCACCCAACCCTGTTTGACGAAATAAGCTTCAACCCACGAATGCGCGTCCGATTGACGCACGGTGTAAACGCCGGTCAGATCGCTGTATTGCCCCGTCTGGAAGCCGTTGACGATGCGCGCCGGGATGCCGCGCGCGCGCAAGAGCAAGACCATCGCCGAGGCGAAGTATTCGCAATGGCCCGTGCGCGTGTTGAAGAGGAAATCGCAGACCGGGTCGCCGCTTTCGACCGCCGACAGATCAAGCGAGTATTGATAGTTCTCTTGCAAGTGCTTCTCGATGCGTTTCGCGCTCTCGTAGAGCGAAAGCGGCGTCGCACTGCGCGTGATGCTCTTGGCTAATCTGTCCAAGCGCCGGTCGAGGTCGTCGGGCAATTGTAAGTAGAACTCTTTCATCTCCTCGGTGTAGAAGCTTGAATTATCGGTCTGTAAGGCCGCCAACTCTGGCTCGCGCGTGTCGGAGAAAACCGTATAGCGGAAATGGTTGAAGAGGCGCTGATCGGTCGAGAGCGCGTCTCCCAAGTCGCGCTTCACCACGTCGAGGCCGCTGACCCAAACGGCGCGCGGCGCGGCAAAGATGATGTTGGTGTTGAGCGGCTCGAGAAAGAAGAGCTGTTCAGTGGGTTGTTGCGTGGGAAACCTGGTCGGCACCGGGAAGCCACCGCCGCCCATCTCCCTGAGTGGCAGTGGCGGCGGGATGTTGCGCGACCAATTGCCGTCCTGGTAATGATCCAGCGCCAGCCCGCGCCAGCGCAGTGGCTGTGGCCGCTGTCCCACCGGAAATTTTACGCGCACGCGCATCACGACTTGTGGATTGAGCTTGATGCGCGCCACCTCGCCCAGTTGCACCGTGTCGGAAAAACCCGACAGCGCTTGCGCGCGCAGCAGCGTGTTGGGGAAAGCGCGCGCCAAGCGTGGCATCGTCAAAAAGAGCGGCACGGCAAGCAGGACGATCAACACGAGCGCCACGCCCGCAAAGGCCAGGATGTTGCGCCAGCGTGGCTGTTTGAGCGAGCGGCGTGGTTGCTTGGCGTGGCCGGAAAAGCTCCAGCCATCCCAGATGCCCGGTTCACGCCAGTATTCGATTCGGCTCGCCTGGTTCTCACCGTATTCAGCCAAGCTCTGTTGCGCGCGGTGCAATTCAAAACTCACCAGCGTCGAGAGCGCAGTGAAGATGTAGACGATCAGCAGGGCCAGAAAGATTGAGTCCAGCATCAGCCCTGCCGCAAATAAGACTTGCAGGAATGACAAGGCATAAAGCCAGAGCCAGTCGCGCGCGCGTTTTTCGCGCAGCAGTTTGAGCGCAATCGAAACCAGAAAGAAGCGCAGCGTGACCGAGGCAGGCGCAGAGCCGAAGATGTACCAATCGGTCAACGCCACCGGCAGCCAAGCCAACAGCAGCCAATTGACCCAGCGCCGCGTATCCCACCAACGCGCGCCGCTAATATCTATCCAAAGGGCGAGCAGAAACACGATGGCAAAGACGGTCAGCGAAAAGAGGTCGAGATGACGCGTGGCCGCGAGCAGCGCCGTGCCGGTCGCCAGCAGCGCATAGGAAGATAATTTGAAGTACCGATCAAGCGTCATAACTACGGCGCTACAACTCAGCGAAATGGATCACCTGGGTCGAATGTTTGAGACCGGCCGGTATGGCGGCTAGGGGTGTGGAAGTCAGCCAGATTCTGAATTCACTGCCGGTGAGCGGCTGTTGCGCCAGCCGCTCGAGTTTTGCGCTGTGCTCTAGCTCAACTTCCGTCCGGGCATTTTCTTCGACGGTCTGCAAGCGCGCCAACTCACGCAGCATCGCATACCAGTGCGCGCGGCTGCTGCCGTAGCCGCAATCCGTCTCGCCCAACAACAAGCGCACCTCCGCACCCATTGCGATGAAATGTTCGAGCAGGCTGGCGGTGAGTGAGATGGCGCGCTCGAATTTTTCACTTTCCGCCGCCGTCGCCTGCACGTCAAAGATCACTGTCACGCGCCAATCATCATCACGTGTGAACTCGCGCACCATCAGGTTGGCGGTCTTGGCCGTCGCCTTCCAATCAATCGCGTGGCGGTGATCGCTCGACTGGTATGGCCGGATGGCGTAAAGGTCACTGCCGCTGCCTTTGCGCACGCTTTCCAGTTGGCCGAGCGCGACTGGAAAAGTCTGTTCGACCTCGGACGACGGCAGCAAGCGCGGATAGACGACGATCTCCGCTTCGCTATCGAGCGCATAGCCACGCTCCAACAGGCCGAAAGGAAAGCGTGTGACGACAACCAGATTGCGCAACGGATAAACACCGCGCCTGGCAAAAGTATGTCTGACTCGCGTGCGTGCTTTAGCGTGCGCGGGGAGGATGGCAAAGAAGGCCAACTCCTGCAGTTTCGCCTCGCCTTCGAGCTTTGGTGTAATGGGCCCTAGCGCCACTGTCAGCGAGAAGGTGGGCAGGAGCCGTTTGCGATTGCTGAGGATCAATTCCAGCGCCGCCGGTTCACCGGCAAATAGATGCTTCGGCGGCTGCACGGCCAGGTCTAGCCGCGTCAGGTTCAACCGCGCGGCGATGGTCGAGACGATCAAAGTCGCCAGCAAAAGTGAGAAGATCAGATAGAGTAAATTATTGCCCGTGCCGAAAGCGAAGATGGTGACCACGCCGACGAAGATGCCGAAGACCGCGCCGATGCCCGGCGTTTGCAAAGGCAGGCGAAACGGCAACGCGTCAGGATTGACCAAGCGCGCCAACTTCGGCAGCGAATAGATCACCAGCGCCACAAAGATCAGCAAGGCCGCCCGCAACCACCAGGTCGTACCCAGCAGATCGCCACGTTGTCGTGAGGCGAGCGCAAGCACCAGGGCACTCAAAATCAGGCACGACATCGTCCCGGCGATGAGCGCAAAGCTGAGCGTGTTGTGACGCGGTGAGTTCGACATAAGGAGCAGAATGAAACTAGAGCGGCACGGGTATGCTACCCGCAATTTCGGCAAGAATCTCTTCGGCTTCTTCGCCATGACGCAGACGGCTGGCGTAGCGGGAGTTGACGACGACGCGGTGGCCACAGACGGGCAAAACTAGGCGCTTGATGTCATCGGCGATGCAGTAGTCACGCTCTTCGGTCAAGGCCAACGCCTGCGCCGCGCGATACAGCGCAAGCGCGCCGCGCGGGCTGACGCCCAGTTCGAGCTTCTCCGAATGGCGCGTGGCGTTGATGACTTCCATCAAATAATCGAGCAGCGCGTCATCCACGCGCACCTGCTTGACCTCTTCCTGCAAATCCAAGACTTCGTCGGCGCTCATCAACGGCGCGACTTGCTCAATCGGATGCTGGCGCGCCTGTTGCCGTAAAATCTCTTTCTCCGCCTCGACCGATGGGTAGCCCATGCGCAAGCGCATCAGAAAGCGATCGAGCTGCGATTCGGGCAAAGGGTAAGTGCCGTGATGTTCGAGCGGGTTTTGCGTCGCAAGCACCAGAAATGGGCGCGGCAATTCGTAGGTCTGGTTTTCAATCGTGGCATGCCCTTCAGACATGGCTTCGAGCAAGCTGCTCTGCGTCTTGGGCGTGGTGCGGTTGATCTCGTCAGCCAGAATGATGTTGGCAAAGATGGGGCCGGGTTTGAACTCGAAATCGCTGGTGTGTTGGTTGAAAACCGAGACGCCGACGATGTCCGAGGGCAACAAATCGCTGGTGAATTGAATGCGCTGAAAACTGCCGTCCAGACAGCGCGCCAGCGTCTGTGCCAGTGTCGTCTTGCCCACGCCGGGCACATCTTCGACTAACAAATGCCCGCCAGCCAGCAGCGCCGTGATGGCCAATTGCACGACCTCCGATTTGCCGCGAATGACGCTTTCGATGGTCTGCTGCAATTCGCGCAAGCGCGCGGTGGTACTGCTTACTACTCCTACACTCTTCAACTTCGTTTACCTTTCACGTGGGCGATATTGTTAATTGTCACTGCGCCATTGTCCATCATTTTTTCAAACGTTGTTCGACAAACTGCCAGCTTGTCGTGGGCTAGACTGGCGAATCATCGGGTTCTGCCGCAAGCCCGTGACAAGCTGGCAGTTTGTCGAACATCTGTTTTACCAGCCAATCGCATAACGCCCACGCCGCACATCCGCGCCCGCTTGAATCAGCTTGCTGTGCGGATCGTAGAGAATGATTGTCGGCGCGGCCGTGGGGGCGAAATCATCACCGACTTCAACCTTGTGGCCGCGCTTTTTCAGTTCCTCAGTCACGGCTGTGCCAAACCGCCTCTCAATGCTGAGCGAGCCGGGATTGAACTTGTGGTCGCTAAAAGAACTGACAAAATGTTGCGTATCAAAGCGCGCGGCCTCAACTGCCTCTTGCGGATTCATGCCAAACTCAATCACGTTCAGCAGCACTTGCAAAAGCGCCTGATCTTGATTGTCGCCGCCCGGCGTCGAGAGCGCGGCAAACGGTTGGCCGTCTTTCAACACCAGCGTCGGCGAGAGCGTGACGCGCGGGCGCTTGCCGGGTTTCAACTCATTCGGATGTCCCGCTACCAGCAAGGCGCTTTGCAAGCGCGATGAAATCGGAATGCCTGTATCACCAGCCACAAACGAAGGCAGCCAGGCGCCGCTCGGTGTGGCGGAAAAGACATTGCCTTGCGCGTCAATCACGTTGACGCAGGTCGTGTCGTGCGCGCGTTCGGCTTCTGGCACCTGCGAGGGGCCGGTCTCGGCCTGCCAATCTAACAAACTGATAAGCTGCGCGAGCGAGCGTTTGTTGACCGGATCGCCGGGACGCTGCTCTAGCGAGGCCGTGTTCGGATCAACCAGTGTGCGCCGCAGCGCCGCATAATCTTTTGAAAGCAACTCCGCGCCCGGCACTTTCACAAAGTGCGGATCGCCGTAGTAGCGATCACGGTCGGCGAAGGCCAATTTAAGCGACTCGACCAGCGTGTGAATGTAGGCTGGCGAATTATGCTTGAGTGCCTTCAGGTCAAAGCCTTCGATCAGGTTAAGCGACTGCAAGAGCACCGGCCCTTGCGCCCAGAAGCCGGTTTTGTACACCTCGTAACCGCGATACATCACCTTGGTTGGCTCTTCGATCTCGGCTTTGAACGCGGCTAGGTCGCTTACGCGCAGCAAGCCACCTGCCTTTTCAATCGCGTCGCAATACCGCTTGCCTAACGGCCCGCGATAGAAATGATCGCGCGCGGCTTGCAAGGCGGCGCTGCGCCCGCGTTTGGCGTTACGCTTTTCGGCCTCGACCAGTTCCCGCAACGAATTGGCCAGATTCTTTTGCACGAAGATGTCGCCGACTTTCGGTTCCTGGCCGTTGGGCAGGAAGACGGCTTTGGCATCCGGCCATTGCTCGAAAACGCTGCGCGTGTTGTGAATGTATTGCACGCGCAGTTCATCAATCGGGAAGGCTTCGGCCAGTTCAATCGCCGGTTGCAACACGTCGGCCAGTTTCATCGTGCCGAATTTGTCGAGCGCCACGATCATCGCGTCGAGCACGCCGGGCACAGTTGCCGCCAACGGGCCTGTCGAAGGGATTAAGCCTTGTGTTTGCCCGCGCACTGCTTGCTGGTTTTGACCGCCGCTGGCCGCGCGCTTTTCAAAAAACTCGCGCGTCGCCAGTTGTGGCGCGTTTCCCTGCCCGTTGATTGTCACGACCGGTTTGCCAGCGAGTTTGATCAGCACGGGCACTTCGCCGCCAAAGGCAAAATGGGAAAACTCTATGACCGATCCGGCAAAGGTCGCCGCAACACCCGCGTCCACCGCATTGCCGCCGCGATGCAACATGCGCAGCCCTGCTTCCACCACCAATGGCTGACCGCCTGCGACTACACCGCGCGTGCCGCGTACCGGTGGGCGATAGGTAGGGGTGCTCTGGGCAAAACTGGGAAGATTCATTGCGGCAATGAGTAAAACACTAAGTAGCCTTGAGCAAGGGACAGACGCATTGGTCCTCATCGGGTCGTTCCTCCGGTGCGTTGAAATATAGGGTGCTTACCGTGGGGTGCAAGCAGCGACTAGGCAACTTCTATCAAATCGCTGCGGGTGGGACAAGCCGCGCGGAAATTTGAGCTTTGAAATTCGGGCCTTGTGATTGCGCCAAAGGGGGTGCGTCAGAATTTTGCGTAAAGGCAAATGCGGGGAAGCGTAGGCTCAAAACCAGTAGTGCAACCTGCCGAGGTTGCACCGCTCCCTCATTCGTTTGCAGATCAAGCGGCGCAACCTCGGCAGCATTCGTTTCTACACAAGTTTTCCCCGCTCCATAGGAGCGCAATGTTTATTGGGGTTTGCGTCAATAGCCTCCTAGTTCCGTAGGAGCGGCATCTGAGGCTAGCAGATGTCGCTCCTACGGAGCTAAACGCTGCGCTGGCTACGATTCTATAAACATTGCGCTCCTATGGAGCTAGAGGGGCACGGACTTGTGTAGAAACTTTAGCTCGGCAGGTTGCGCTACTCACGCTGAACCGTTTTTTCTCCCGCGCAAAACTTTGACGCACACCCCTGCGCCAAAGCCCCCGTTGAGAGCCGTTGCGCCCTGTGTTACATTTTCGCTCGTATCCAAGCGATCAAGAATTCAAGTGTGTATAAGGGAGGTTTATCCAGAGACGTTATGCCGATTTATGAGTACGAATGTTCGAAGTGCGGGCATCACTTGGAAGTGATGCAGAAGATGAGCGACAAGCCGCTGACCAAGTGCCCGAAATGTAAGGCCAGCAAGCTCGAAAAAATCTTTTCGCAGACCGCGTTTCAGTTCAAAGGCTCCGGCTGGTATGTGACCGATTACAGCGCCAAGGGCAAATCTACCGAGACCAAAGCCGAGAAGGCTGACAAACCCGATAAGGCTGAGAAGGCTGACAAACCTGAGAAGGCTGACAAACCTGAGAAGGCCGATAAAGCCGATAAAGCTGACAAGAGTGAGAAGAAAGAAAAGAAGGAGAAGGCTGCGACTGGCACTTGAAGGCTGATCGGTAGCCTGCGCGCCACGGTTATGCGTGGTTGATTGTTTGTGAGTAGGAGGAAAACCAAGATGAGTAGTAGTACAACATCGTTAAGTGTTCGCCAAAAAATCTTTCTCGCAGTCTCTTATTCTCTCTTACTCTCTGGCTTGCTCTGGCCTGTCATCAGCCATGCGCAATCAGGCCGCAACGTAGTCAACAGCCGCCGCACGTTGGCTGTCCCGGTCATCGCTCAGCGTGTAGACGATCCGAACAAACCCAAACGCCTGCTCGCCAGCATAGAGGATAAAGCCGAAGTCGAGAAGATTATCAGCAAGCTAGAACTGGAACTGTTTGACGGCAGCGTGCAGCAAAAAATCGAAGCCTTCGCGCCCGACCCAACGCCCGCGCGTATCGTCGTGCTTTTGGACAATTCAGCCACTGTGCAAACCACTGTACAGAAGCTGGCCGCCGTGCCCGCCGCCTTTGCCCCGGAGATTTACGAGGGTGACAAGGTGATGGTGATCGGCTACGACTCCAAACCGGAGGTCATCGCCGAATTCACCGACAAGCCGGAAGCCTTGCAGAACACGCTCGAATTACTGCGCAAGACTGACGCGCCGCACCTCTTCGACGCGTTGAATGTGACGATGGAAGATGTGTTGCGACCGGAGGTAGGCTTTTCCAAACGGATAATTGTGATTGTGGGCGACGGGCTGGATCGCGACAGCTCGATCAAATTCGACAAGATTCTCAGCACGCTGCAAGACGAGAACGTCACCGTCTACGCCATTCAGGTGCGCGACCGCACGCGCGGTGCCTTGCGCAGGGACGCGCCCAAAGCTGCCGAGGCGCTCGAAAAGCTAACCACAGGCACTGGCGGCAAAATCTATCCGATTGACGGCGACATCAAACAAGCGGTCAAAGAGATTTGCGATGAGTTACGCAACGACCGCTACCAGCTCACTTACTTTCCTGAAGGCATCAACCCGATCAACAAGCGGTTGATTTTAGTTTCCTCGTCTGACCCGGCGCTGCGGCTGCGCTACAAGGCGTTTCATCCGCCGCGCGCGCAGTGAAGCCCCGGTTTCAATTCACCAACTCAACCCTATAATCCTCGATCACCGGATTTGACAGCACATCGTGCGCAAACTTTTCGATCTGCGCTTTGGCTGTTGTCTCATCGAGCAAGGCGTCCAGCTTGACCTCGAAATACTTGCCTTGCCGCACGTCGGCGATGCCTTGATAGCCGATGGTCTCGGCGGCGTGATGGATCGCTTTGCCCTGGGGGTCTAGCACTCCGTTCTTCAGCGTGACATAAACTTTTGCGAGCATCCTGTTTCCTCAAAAAAGTTGTGCCGCGAGCGGCAAGCCTAGTCGGACGATTGCAACGGCAGCGCACCGCCATATTTGGCAACGCCACCGCCGAAAACTCTTTCAAAAATCCGGTCAACGTTCTTCAACTGCGTCCGCACGTCAAAAGCCTTTTCGATCTGCTCCGGCGTCAGCTTTGCCGTGATGTCGGCATCGGCCTTGACCAGCGCGCGGAAGTCCAAGCCTTCGTCCCACGACTTCAGCGCGTTTCGTTGCACCCAATAATACGCATCTTCGCGTGACACACCCACCGTCGCGAGTTGGAGCAGTAACTGACCGGAAAAAACAATCCCACGCGTTAGGTTGAGGTTCGCCAGTAATTGTTCTTGGTTGACGACCAGCGTTTCAATCAACTGGGCGGCTTTCGCCAGCATGTAATCCACCGCGATGCAGGCGTCGGGCAAGATCACACGCTCCGCCGACGAATGCGAGATGTCGCGCTCGTGCCAGAGCGCATTGTTCTCCAGCGCCGCCAGCGCATAGCCGCGCACGACACGCGCCATCCCGCAAAGCCGTTCGGACAAGATCGGATTGCGTTTGTGCGGCATCGCTGACGAGCCTTTCTGCCCCGGCTTGAAATATTCGTGCGCCTCGCGGACTTCGGTGCGTTGCCAGTGACGGATTTGCAGCGCGAATTTTTCGAGCGATGAAGCGATGATCGCCAGTATCGAGACAAACTCCGCGTAGCGGTCGCGCTGGATGATCTGTGTCGAGACGCTGGCCGGGCGCAGGCCGAGCAGGAAGCAGACGCGCTCTTCGATGTCTGGGTCGAGGTGCGCAAACGTGCCGACCGCGCCCGACAATTTGCCGTAACTCACTCCGGCGCGCGCGCGCGTCATCCGGTCAAGGTTGCGCCGGTTCTCTTCGTACCAGAGCGCAAAGACAAGCCCCATTGTCGTCGGCTCCGCGTGTACGCCGTGTGTGCGGCCGATCATCGGCGTGTCTTTGAACTCGTAGGCGCGCGCTTTCAACACGTCGCTCAAGCGTTGCAGCTTGGCCAGAATCAGATCACCCGCCTCGCACAACAACAGCGCATTGGCCGTATCCACTACGTCCGACGAGGTCAATCCGTAATGCACCCAGCGCGCCTCCGGCCCAATGTTTTCGGCCAGGTTGGTCGTGAACGCGATGACATCGTGATCGAGCGTCTTCTCCAACTCGTGAATGCGCTCGACGGAAAACTTGGCTTTCTCGCGGATGACCGGGACGGCGGCGGCAGGGATGTTGCCCACCTCGGCATTGGCCTGGCAGGCGGCCAGCTCGACTTCGAGCCATTTCTGAAAGCGATTCTCTTCCGTCCAGATCGCGCCCATTTCGGGCAAGGTGTAGCGTTTAATCATCTTCAGCGTTTACCGAAAAATCACGGCGGGGTATGAATGAAAGACCGGATCAACCATTACCAGCGTCAGGCCATGTTCCAACGCTTGGCAAACCAACATCCGGTCAAACGGATCGCCGTGCACGCGCGGCAATGTTGCCAATTGCACGATACTCGCTTCGTCAAGTTGCAAATCAGTTATGCGGTGCTGGCGACGTGCCAAAGGAATGTAACTTTCTGGCGGTTGAGATAAAGGCAGCTTGCCGAGTTGGTACTTAACGATGATTTCCCAAAACGAAGCGACGCTCAGGTAAATCTCATTGCGCCGATCAGGTATCACCGTGCGTACCTTACCCGGTAAGCGTTTGTCGTCGGTGATGAGCCAGAGAAAGATGTGCGTGTCCAGTAAAAGCCTCATCTTCCCTCAAAGGCGGCCAACAACTCTTCCGGTAGCGGATCGTCAAAATCGTCCGGCACAACAAACTCTCCGGCACACAATCCAATCGGACGCGATGCGGTGTCATCTGCCTCTACCGGGGTAATCGGCTTTATCTCCGCCACCGGCTCGCCCGCCTGCAACACGAGCAATGTTTCGCCTGCCGCGACGCGTTGCAGCCAACTTATGCCAGCACGTTCCATTTCGTCTACTGTGATCGTACTCATAGCTGCATTATCAAAGTCTGCCCTGGCAAAATCAATCTTTGGCCTTTGTGTAAAGCGACCAACAGAGCACGCTCAACGCTGCCGCGCCAATCGGAATCAGCCAGTGGCGCAGTGTGTTAGTCGGCTCATCACGCGAGATCAACAGAAAGGCCGCTGTCCACAACAACGCCGCTATGCCCAAACCTAAGCTGGCGCGGCGATATGCTTTGACAAGCCGTTCTTTCTCTTCGCTCATTCAATCGCCAATGTAGTAACTGCGACTCGACCGCACAGATAGCCCGCGCCGCGCTGAGAAGACTTGAATTTCGCGCCGATTGTCCAAGCTCGGTTTGCTTTCGGTGATGAAGGCCAAGCTGTACTGCGCGCCGATTTCGGTGATGACGTCTTTGTTCGTCACAACAAACTTGTCGTGACTGTCGGGCAACCAGATTTCACCGCCGCTCGTTTCAGCCAAGTCGCGTAATTGCGCTGCGCCGCCGTCGAGCTTGAGCAAGTGTCGGCGCAACTCAGCAATCCGCTTTGCCGTCGCCGTATTTGAGCTTTCGTGTGTGCCAATCCAGCCAACGGCGAATTCGATTTCAGTCCGCACCACTTCGGTCCAGCCGACGGCAAAGACAGTAGCGCGGGCTTTTTCGAGCGCCGTCAGCGCTTGGCCGCGACTCGCTTTGCTGTTGCTATCGAGACCATCGCTAATCAATACGACCACGCGGCGTCCGGTGGGACATTTCTCCAGTTTCTCTGCCGCCAGTTTTAGCGCGTCGAAATAACTGGCTCTTAGTCCGACACGAAATTTCGAGCGCAAGGCCGTCAAGGCTTGCTGACGGTCGCGCGTCCAATCTTGCAGCAAGTTGACTTTGTCAGCGTACTGAATGATCGCAATCTGGTCGGCGGGCGAAAGCTTGTTGATGAGATTGTCGGCGAACTCGCGTGCGGTCGGGCGCGGTAATACTTGGTAGTCCTGTTGCTTCCACACTTCTATCGGCTCTTTCAGCTTGCGCTGGCTCTCGCCGTTTTTGAAAGTGCCGATCTCGTTGCTCGAATCAATAACTAAAACGATGTTGGCTGGTTCGTGGCGGATGTAGCTGACCGGGCGCGGCTCGCCGTCTTCCAACACTAATACGTCTCTCGGCACAAGATCGCTGACCAAGGCGCCGTCAGCATCATAAGCGGTAAGCGGGACGATGACCTCTTTAGTCTCGATGCGCGCGACTGGCTTCTCTTGTGGCTGTTGATTGGTGCCTTGTGGTTTGCGGCCCGACTGCGCAGAACTAAGCACAGAGAGACGCAGAGACAGAGAGACAGAAAGAATCAACAGCACACACAAGCGCACCAACAGCGAAAGACGCCACAGCCGTTTGTTTATCTGTCTGCCTTTCTTCATCACAATTCAATCCAGCCGCTCGGCGCATCGTAGCGAGCAATGCTCACGCGGCGCTCGGCATTGGCGCTGAAGAGCGGCGCGCGTTCTTGCAAAGCCTGGATTGCCGCGAGCCGGGCAATCTCCGGGTGATTGGTGTTTTGCGACAGGTGCGCCAGCACGATGTACTCAGCCTTGCCGTCAAAATCCTCACGCAGAAAGCGCGCCATTTCGTCATTCGAGGTGTGCCCCATCCGGCCCAAGATGCGCTGTTTGAGCGCCCAGGGGTAAAACGTGCAGGCGCGCAGCATGTCAATTTCGTGATTGGCTTCGATAATCAACATGTCCGAGCCGCGAAAACGCTCCGCCGCCAGTTGATTGATGTAGCCCAAATCTACCGCCATCCCCAGCTTGATGCCGTTCGCTTCGACCGTGAAGGCCAGCGGATCTGCCGCGTCGTGTGGGATAGCGAACGGACTAAAACGGAACGCCCCGATTTGGAAATCTTGCGACGAAGAGATGGCTTCAGCGCGCCGCACGAACCGCTCACGCTCACCCAACTTGCACGCGGCGAGCGTGGCATTGGCGATGTAAACCGGCACCTTCAACACTTTGGACAGCGCCGCCAGCCCGCTCGCGTGATCGCCGTGTTCATGTGTGACGACGACAGCGTCGAGTTTCGCCGGGTCTTCGCCGACCTCTTGCAAACGTTTGAGCGTCTTCTGCCCGCTCAAGCCGCAATCAATAAGCACGCGGGTCTCACCCGCGACGAGCAAAGTCGCGTTGCCGGAACTGCCGCTGCTTAGAATGCAAATGCGCATGAGTGGAAGAGTATTGAAGGGGGCTATTGCAGTAGTTGCGCATCCTAGCACACGGCTTGCAGCCATTCCAAGTTTGGGAGAAATCGTAGCGCGCTTAGCGCGTTCAAGCTTCTTCTTGCTTGGCTGATTTAGCTTGATCGAGCAAAGCGGTCGTGTGTTCAGTAACGCTGGCAGGAGGCGCAGGAGCGTTGGCTGGCAGTTTGAGTTCGGAAGTGGTGGGCACAGGGAGCTGCGGTTGCGGCGCGACCTGGGGCATTGCCGTTGGCGCGTTGAATTGTGGTGGTGGCAAATGGCGCTGCTGCTCGCGTACTGAAAGATATTGGCCAACGCCTTTACCCATCGCCATAAAAGCCGGGATCAGCAGCCAGAACCACCAAGTAAAGCCTCCGGGGAAAAATTGCCAAATGGCCAGTGAGACAAACAAGAAGCCGACTCCTCCAAAAAACTCTCTGGCAGCACCCTCCATACTCGGCGGCTGATTATGTCTGTCTCTGCGGCGTCCGCGACGACCGTAGTGAACGCCAATGCTCAGCGGCTGGAATGATGTTTCAGGTTGCGCAGGAGGTAATTGGCCGCTGAGCGCCTGTGGCACCAAGCTAACATTCGCGCCGCACTTGCGGCAGAACTTCATCCCATCAACCGGCGCGGCGCAGTTTGGGCAATACATCTTTGATCCTCCTCAAAGCAATTTTGCTGAACGCGCGTGATTATACGCCTACCTACGCCAACCGGTTCAATCAACAATCGAGTTGTACCCGAGTGAGCTTGAAACCTTTCAAGTTTCCCAACGCAGTTACAGCAAAAGCTTCAGGCTGGAAAATCTGATTTGCCAAGCGTTGCACATCTTCGGCAGTGACGGCTTCGATGCGGGCGACAGTTTCTTCCAACGGAATGAAACGCCTTTCGGTGATCTCGTTTCCGGCCAGCGTGCTCAGGCGCGAGCCAGAGGATTCCAAACTCAGAATCAGCCCCGCTCGCATTCTGCCGCGCGTGCGCTGTAGCTCATCTGCGCTAACCAACTCGGTTTTGATGCGGCGCAACTCACTCATAATCGCGGTCACGGTCTCCGCCAACCGATCCGGCGAGGTGCCAGCGTAGATCTGAAAGAAGCCCGCGTCTTGAAATTGATTGGCCGAGGCGTAGACGTTGTAGACCAATCCGCGCTCCTCGCGCACAGATTGAAACAGGCGCGAACTCAGGCCACTGCCTAGAATCATCGCCAAGATGCCAGTCGCGTAAAACTCATCGCTTAGTAACGACGGGCACGGCACGCCGAGCACCAGATGCGCTTGTTCTAAATCCTTCTTGCGCTGCAAGGTCAGGTGTGCAGCAGGCAGCGGCGCCAAATCAGGCACTGCCGCGGGACGTTTGCGCAAAGGGCCGAAATAGCGCTCGGCCAATTCAAGCACCTCTTCGTGTTTCAAGTTGCCCGCCGCAGCGACCACCAGATTTTCCGGACTGAACAAATCCTGGTAGTAATTCCAAACACGCTCGTCGCGAAACGTGGAGAGCGTCTCCGGCGTACCCAGCACACGGCGCCCCAGCGGATGGTCGGGATAGAACTTCTCGCAAAAGACATCGAAGAGCACATCGTCCGGCGTGTCTTCGACCATCTTGATCTCTTCGAGGATGACGTTGCGCTCCTTGTCTAATTCAGCCGAATCAAAAGCGGGAGCGGTTACTAAGTCGGCCAACAACTCGAAGCCACTGGCCAAGTCTTCATCTACAACTTCATTATGAAACCCAACGCTCTCACGTCCGGTGAAGGCGTTCAAATTGCCGCCCAACAGGTCGGCGTCTTTGGCAATCTGTAAAGCCGAGCGTTTGCGCGTGCCTTTGAACAGCGCGTGTTCGAGAAAATGGGTCAGCCCGTTCTGCTCGGCTGTCTCGTAGCGCGAGCCGGTGCGCAGGAAAACGCCGAAGCTGACCGAGCGGGTGTGCTGCATTTGTTCGGAGAGCACGACCAGTCCATTGTCGAGCGTCGTCTTGCGTATATCAAATTCCTGTTTAATCCACATACTACTTACTACTATTTTGCAAACTTAAAGTCGTGGCGTCACCAGCCCCACCTGATCCTGATACTTGCCGCTGCGGTCGGCATACGAAACGTTGCAATCCTCATCCGACTCGAAGAACGTCACCTGTGCGATGCCTTCATTGGCGTAGATACGAATCGGCAAGTCAGCCGAATTGGAAAATTCCAGCACCAAGCGCCCGCGCCAACTCGGTTCGAGCGGCGTGGTGTTTACGATCAAACCGCTGCGCGCATAACTGGACTTGCCCATGCAAATAGCGATCACATTGCGCGGAATGTTGAACGTCTCGACCGTCACGCCTAATGCATACGAATGCGGCGGCAAGAGCCAATAACGCGAGCCGTCCGGCGCCGTGCGCAACGGCGCTTCGATCAAGGTGTTTTCATCAAAGTTCTTCGGATCAATCTCCGCCCCGACAATCGGCGAAAACACGCGGAAGCCGTCTTCAGCCAAACGTAAATCGTAGCCGTAGCTCGATACGCCAGCCGAGATGATGCGCCGCCCATCCACTTCACGCAGCAGACGTTCTTCAAATGGGGAAATCATTTCCTGCTCGCGGCACATCTTGATGATCCAACGGTCTGATTTGACGCTCACTAGCGCAATGCTCCTTTATTGATGCGAAATTTCTCGCCCGCAGACAAGCGCGGAGTCTAGCCCATCGCTTCGCTTCGTCGCAAGGCGCGCTTAATCACTACGTTACGACGCGGCTTTGCTTGACACTTTGCTCAACCCATTCCTATAATGCGCACCGTCCTTACCTAGAAGTAATCAAACAAAGTTAGTAGTTTAGACGGGATGCGGAGGAGTTGTGATCAAGCTCGACATCATCAATAACGTAGCCGACAAGACGGGTGTACCGAAGAATAAGGCCGAAATCGCGGTTGAGGCGCTCTTCGAAGCAATGAAGGATGCGATGAAGCGCGGTGAACGCATTGAGTTGCGCGGCTTCGGCGTCTTCGTGGTCAAACCCCGCAAACGCGGCATCGGGCGGAATCCGCGCACCGGTACCCAGGTGGCCATCCCGGAAGGCAAGACGATCCGCTTCAAACCGGGTAAAGAGTTGCAATCATAAGTTTACTTGCGCCTCCATCTCACTTTCACCTCCTTGACCTCTCGGCGGCTTTCGTAATGGGAGCCGCCGTTTTGTTTTTCACTGCGGCTGAAAAACAAAAGATGCGGGAAACTGCTTCGGCCTCCCGCATCTTCAGTCGAGTGTTGAACTGTATTTGCCTTGTCTTAGCGCTAACGGCCGCCGCCGCTCAACTTGATGCCGAGCTGCCGTTGCAGTGGCTGTTAGGATTATTACCGTTGAGCAGATCGAACAGCCGCGCCAATTCGCTCATATCGCCTTCACGATTCTCGCTAATCGCCGCGCGCGCCTGCGCGAACAGGTCGCCGAGCGTAGTATTGTTGGTTACAGTGACGCCATTGCTTAGCCGCACCGGATCGAATGCCAAGCCATAACAGCGCAAAGTGCCGTTCAAAGCCCCAGTCGGGCCGCCTGGCCCCGTAGAAGCAATGAGACTGATCTGCGCGGCGACAAACTCCGCATTCAATTGCAGCAAGGCTGGTCGGCCACCCTGCAAGGCGCGTTTAACGTCGGCTAGATTGTTCTGGATCAAGACCGGCTGGTTGAAGTTTACCCCGGCGATAATCACCGAGCCGTCAGGCAGACGGGTCATATTGATCAGATAGTATTGCGGTGATTGGAAACAAACGGATTGACACGCCGGAGCAGTGTCAATCGTTACACTCAACCCGGCAGACGAACCGCCGCCCGGCGTAGGGTTGAAGACCGTGACGGTGGCCGTCCCAATCGTCGCCACATCTGCCGCCGGAATCGCCGCCGTTAGCGTCGTGCTGCTGACGAAAGTTGTTGGACGATCTGCGCCCTTCCAACGCACCACCGCGCCCGGTACAAAGCCCGTCCCTGTCACCGTCAAGTTGAATGCTCCTGCGCCCACTGTGATAGCCGCTGGGCTAATTGCAAAAAGCACTGGCACAGGATTGTTGACCGTGAAGGAGAGCGCATTCGACGCACCGCCACCCGGACTGGGATTGACGGCGACGATGCTCAGCGCGCCACTGTTCAGCAGATCGCTCTCAAACAGTTGCGCCGTCAATTGCGTCGCACTGACAAAGGTCGTCGCACGCACCGAGCCGTTGACCAGCACGGTCGCGCCGTTGATGAAGCCTGTGCCGTTGAGCGCGATTGCCTGGCTTGCGCTGCCCACTAATGCCTGATTTGGCGTCAGGCTGGTCAGCGTAGGTTTGCCGTTGACGACTGCGAGGGTGGCTTGACCGATTTCTACCTGACCGAGCGGCGAATTGTAGAAGACACGCACCAAGTAATTGCCCAGCGCGGGTAGAGGGCCAAATGTTGTGTCTAGACTCCACGGCGTCAAAGCTTGAGTGCAAGCCTGGCCAGGATTGGACGTGTTGATGCGCACCTCGTTACCCACCACGCTTGTCTGCGGATTCTGCGGCACACAGCCATTCGGCCAAGTGCCGGAGAGCTTCGCCTTCACTGTGTCGTTGGTCGTCGGCGTAACCGGCTCGAAAGTGATTTCGGGTGGCGTCAATTGAATGACCGTAAAATTCACTTCGTTTGACACGCCGCCACCACCGCTGACCGAAGGCGGATTGAAAACGGTGACTTTCGAGATGCCGCCTTGCGCCACATCAGCCGGCGACAACTGCGCGGTCAGTTGCGTGGCATTCACCGTTGTGGTCAGACGGTCGCCGCCGTTCCAACGCACGACCGAACCGCTGATAAAGCCTGTGCCGTTGACCGTCAGCGTGGCGCCCACCGCGCCGGAAAAGGTCGCAGCGGGACTGAGCGTGGTGATCGCGGGCACTGGAGCTGGCGGCGGCACGACATTGAATGACAAAGCATTCGAAGCGCCACCACCCGGCGCAGGGTTAAAGACCGTCACATTGACCGTCGCAGCATTAGCGATGTCTGCTGCCGAGATTTGCGCAGACACTTGGGTGGCGCTCAAGTACGTGGTCAATCTCTCTGCGCCATTCCACAGCACGCGCGAACCGGCAACGAAGTTTGTGCCATTGACCGTCAGCGTGAAGCCAGCCCCGCCCGCAAAGACGCGCTCAGGGTCAAGTGCCGTCAGTGTCGGTACTGGGTTGGGTTCGTTCTTGGCCGTGAAGCTCAACGCGCTGGATGTACCACCACCCGGTGCGGGTGTGAAGACAGTGACCTGCCCCGTGCCCACCTGGGCCACGTCAGCCGCGTTGATGATTGCAGTCAAGCGCGTGGGCGAGAAAAAGATCGTCTGGCGATCCTGCCCGTTCCAGCGCACGATAGACGTAGGCGTGAAGTTCGCTCCGTTGACCGTCAGCGTAAAGCTGGGACTGCCTGCCGCTGCGGAATTGGGCAATAACTGCGTCAACACAGGCGCAGGGTTATTGACCGTGAAATTGACCGCGTTCGACGCTCCGCCACCCGGCGCGGGATTGAAGACCACGATCGGGAAGGTGCCACCCGTTGCCATGGCTGTAGCGGGAACCCGCGCTGTCAACTGCGAACTGGAGGTAAAACTGGTGGGCACATCGTCGCCATTGAAACGTACGACCGACGAGCCGGTGAAGCCGGAGCCATTCACGACCACATCCACTGCACCGGTGCCCGCCACTGTCGTATCGGGGCTGATGCTGGTGATGCGCGGGGCTGGGTTGACGATCTGGAACGGCAAGGGACTGGCTGCGCCGCCACCTGGCGCGGGATTGAAGACAGAGACTTGGGCCGCGCCACCTGCCACCAGATCACTGGCCGGAATTTGCGCCACCAACAGCGTCTCCGAACCGAAATCAGTCGGGCGATCCTGTCCGTTCCAACGCACCACCGAACCTTGCACGAAGTTCGTCCCGTTGACGATCAGCGTGAAGCCTGGGCTACCAGCGGCGGCCGAAGACGGGTTGATTGAAGTGAGACGCGGCACCGGATTGCGTCGCTTGATTTCGAACGGCAAGGTGTTGGACAAGCCACCACCCGGCGGGGGATTGGCGACTTGAATCTGCAACGTGCCGATGTTCGCCACATCAGTTCCCGTCAATTGCGTGGTCAATTGCGTGGCATTGACAAAGCTAGTTATTCGGGCATTGCCGTTGACCAAAATCTGCGCGCCTGGCACGAAGCCAGTACCGTTGACGGTCAGCGTGACTCCCTGGCTATCCTCACCTACGACGTTCGGATTCAGACTGGTCAACACCGGCACCGAGTTAAGAATGTTGAGTGTTGCAGCATTCGATGTGCCGCCACCCGGCGCAGGATTGACGACTGTGATTATCGCCGTGCCCGCCGTTGCTACATCAGCCGCCGTCAGTTGTACGGTCAATTGATTGGCATTGACGAAGGCAGTCTGACGGTTCTCGCCGTTAATGCGCGCGACGGAAGTCTGTACAAAACCGCTGCCGTTGATCGTCAACGCCAAGCCATTTGTGCCCGCCGTAGCGTTGGGCGGATTGAGGCTGGCTATTGCTGGCACGGGGCTTTGCGGTGGTGAGATGGTGAAGTTCAACTCATTTGATGCGCCGCCGCCTGGAGCTGGCGTGAAAACGCCAACGCTGGCCGTGCCCGCATTGGCGATGTCCGCCGCCGCGATCTGCGCAGTAAGCTGTGTGCTGTTGACGAAGGTCGTTGTGCGCGGTTGCCCGTTCCAGCGCACCACCGAATCACTAACGAAGTTGACGCCATTCACGGTCAGTGTGAAGGCCGCGCCACCCGCAATCGCAGAGTCAGGATTGAGCGTAGTGAGACGTGGTACCGGGCGCACCGCTTGATTGATCGTGAAGGTGATTTCATTCGAGGTGGCATTGGCCACAGGACTGAAGACCGTAAGCTTCGCCGTGCCCACGTTGGCGATGTCGGTAGCCGGAATCTGCGCGGTCAATTCGGTCACGCTGACTACGGTGGTCGGGCGATTCTCGCCGTTCCAACGCAGCACGGAACCAGGGGCGAAGTTCGTGCCTATAACCGACAGCGTGAAGGGCGGGCCACCCGCTACAATGGAGTTCGGACTGACGAGCGTGATGACCGGCGCGGCAAAGTTGATCGTCAACGTCAGTTCGTTCGACGACCCGCCACCGCCGCCCGATGACGCCGGATTGAAGACGCGGACGGAGGCTGTGCCACCGTTGGCGATGTCAGCAGCCGCGATGGCCGCGCGCACTTCAGTCGTCGAGATGAAAGTTGTCGGGCGATCCTGTCCGTTGATGCGGACAACCGACGTTTGCACAAAGTTCGTGCCCGTGACGGTCAAATTGAAGCCCGAACCACCGGCTGTCACGCTGGGCGGATTCAAGGCCGTGATCGTCGGCACGGGAGCTGGCGCCTGATTGATGGTAAAGATCTGCGCGCTCGACACGCCCCCGCCCGGCGGTGAGTTGAAGACTGTTACGCTAGCCGTGCCCGCGTTGGCGATGTCAGCCGCCGTAATCTTCGCTGTCAATTGCGTGGGGCTGACAACGGTCGTCTGTCGCGCCTGGCCGTTCCAGCGCACAACCGATTCGTTGAAGAAGCCGCTGCCGTTGACCGTCAGCGTGAAGTCCGGCCCGCCCGCTTGCGTCGAGGTCGGGTTGATGCTGGTCACGCGCGGAAGAGGCGCGTTCGCTCGGACTGTAAAGGGCAGCGCATTCGACGCACCGCCACCCGGTTCCGGATTGGTGACGGTCACATTGAAGATGCCCGCCACAGTTAGCGCCGTTCTCGGAATTTGCGCCGTCAGAAGCGTGCTGTTCACAAAAGTCGTCAGGCGGTCGGTACTGCCTAGTTTGACCGTCGCGCCGGGCACGAAGTTTGTGCCGTTGACAGTCATCGTAAAAGGCTGATCGTTTACTGCCACCAAGTTGGGGCTTATGCTGGTCAGCGTCGGCACAGGGTTGACGACGTTGAGCGACAAGCCGTTGGTCGTCACGCCCTCCGGCGTGCGCACCGAGATGCTGAGCGAGCCGGTTTCGATAATGTCTATCGCCAACACCCGCGCGCGCAATTGCGAGGGACTGACAAACTCGGTGAACCGATCCGAGCCGTTGACGCGCACCGTCGAACCGTTGGTAAAGTTCGCGCCATTGACCGTCAACGTGAAATCGTTGCCGCCTATTATTACCGTGCTCGGAGTCAAACTCGTCAGTGTCGGCGGCGGATTAGTGAGTTGCGGATTGAGTGTGATGACGGCTGGCGTAAAGGTCGTAGGTAGATTGTTGGCTTGATCGTCCACCACCGCGCCGTTGGCAAAACTGATTGTCGTTGAATTGAGCGTGCTCGAAGTCGGCACGTTGAAGGTCAAGAGCAACAGTTGGCGTATCCCGGCGGGAAACTTTTGGCCGAACGGCAATTGAAGATTGATGACGACTCTGCCGTTGCTCGCGTTATTGCTGTTGACGTTGAGGGTCGCGCCCGCCGCGTCTGCGCCCAGCACCGCGCGCACGAAGGTCAACTGCGTCACATCAAAATTGAGCATAAAACCGGCGGCGAACTCATTGCCCAGCGCAGTCAATTCGATGATGACCGTGCCATCCTGCCCACGATTGAGTGTCGCAGGTACCACGCGCACGCCACGGCTCTGCTCCGGCTCTGCCAGCGCACTGGTCAAAACAGGCGCGTCAAAGAGCGCAGATAAAGGCCCACTCGGCCCACCAGCGGCAACCGGTATATCCAACCCCGCCGCATAACGCCCGGCCTGCACCCAATCGGCCAAATCAATTTTGCCATCGCCCAAACTCGCGCGCGGCGCGCTATCGGCGCGCTGGAATTCAGCGCCAACACTCGGCATATCCAACTCCACAGCAAAGCGACCGACCTGCGCCCAATCGGCGGCGGTCACACTGCCGCTGCCATTTTCCGTGCGCGGCGCAACGTCCCCTTCCAAGCCGCCCACAACTGTGACCAAGCCGTTGGCGAAGCCGGTTGGAAGCGATATTCCATTCGCACCGAACAGACCGCGCAGCACCGGCTCATCACCAAAAGTGAGCGGGAAAGCCGACGCGTTCAATACGCGCGCCAACTGAAACTGCGCATAAACTACCTTGCGCTGCCCGGCAGCCAAGGATTGTTCGGCAGGCAGACTGACTTCTACGCCTAGCTTGCCTTTCGCCAGTTGTTCCGTGTTGACGTTGAGCGTCGCGCCCAGTGTGTCTTCGGTGAGCCGCACGCGCGGCTGTAACAACGCTGCCGGATCGAAATCGAGGCTGAATGAAAGCCGCGTTTCGCTGCCCTCGGCATTGATCTCGACGGGCACGATCACTTCGCTGCCCGGCGCAGCGCTCATCGAAGCGAGCCTTAACTGGTGTTCGCCCACGCCTGCGCGCTTGCCGAAATGACCGGCGTGACCTGCCGCAGCAATTTTCCGGCCAGCTTCATTTTGCCGGAAGAACGTTTTTACTTCGCCTGCCGTCGTCGCAGCCAGTGAGGTGAGATCAAGACCGCAAAGTTGTACGCATCCCACGAATAATAAACTCAACAAACCGACACCCAGGGCTAAACGCAACATTGGCCGCACGGATGTCTTCACGTGTTTTACCACGATGAACATGAGGGACTCCTTCCTCAGAAACCTTTTTAATGAATTCAATGACTTATCGAAATAATAAGCGGGGGCAACCAGCTTGCTCACGGGGAATTACGGGGGTGGGCATCCCTCGGCTGCGCCAAGATACCGCATTGGGCTTGATTACAGCAATGGGACACAATGTCTGGGCGGCGCCGATAATAACCTGAAACGTGCGGCGACGCTAACGAATTAATCTGGTAAACAAATCGGTAAGTTTTTGCTAGTGAAGATGCTGACCTGCCTAGGGAGATGAAAAAAATGCAGGCGATTTGCGCGTCTGTCCAGGCAATGCGCTCCGATATTCAGTTGCCACGCTGTAAATACTCCGCTGTTCCGGCGCGTAATACAAGCGCGCAAACAAATCGCCCAACAAACCCATACCCAGAAACTGCACGCCGCCCAAAAACGCCACCGCGCTGAAGAGCAGCATCGGGCCATTCTGAATAAAGATGTTCTCGTGCCAGATCAATTTTTTGCAGAGCAGCCAAGTCGCCAACAACAATGCCACCGCAATCATCGCCACGCCGATGCCGCCAAAAAAATGCAGTGGCCGGGCAAAGTAACGCACCAGCAGCCGAATGGTCAGAATGTCGAACATCACGCGGAACGTGCGCGACAATCCATAATGCGATTTACCCTGAACGCGCGGTTTATCTTCGATGGGAACTTCGGCGATCAACGCGCCTTCGATGCCCGCCATTGCCGGGATGAAGCGGTGCATCTGGCCGTAAATCGGGATGCGTTTGAGCACCTCGCGGCGATAGGCTTTGAAGGTCGTGCCGAAGTCGTGGACTTTGACGCCGGAGGCTTTGGCCATCAGCTTGTTGGCGACCTTCGAGGGGAAAGTGCGACGAAAGCCGTCCTGCCGATTTTGCCGCCAGCCGCTGACCACGTCGTAGCCCTCGTTGAGCTTCTCCACGAAACGCGGAATGTCTTCGGGCTGGTGTTGCAGGTCGCCATCCATCGCAATTATCACCTCGCCCGTAGCGCGGTCGAAGCCGGCTGCCAGCGCAGCGGTCTGGCCGAAATTGCGACGTAGGCGCAAGCCAATGACGCGCGGGTCGAGTGCGCAAATGTCTTTCAAGATGATCGTCGTGCGGTCGGCGCTGCCGTCGTCCACGAAGACGAGTTCGTATTCGACATTGAGCGACTCCATCACGTGGGTGAGACGGCGATACAGTTCAGGCAGGTTTCCTTCTTCGTCGTGAAAAGGGACAACGATTGAGTAGTCCATTTACGGCAAATCCTCGCTCACGTGAATTAAAGAGTGCAGCTTAGCATCGCGCTTTTGGATTTGCCATCAGGGCTGAAGCAGGTCAACGCTCCACCGCAAAGAGCCGCCATTCACCGAGTTGCCCTAAAACCGGTGCGCCACGCTCGCCAAAGCGAATGCCCGAACCGGCGACCAAGTCTTTGACAGTGCTCGAAACCAGCACTTCATTGACAGCAGCTTGCGTAGCGACCTGCGTGGCCAGTTCGACGGCGACTCCACCAACCTGGTCGCCCAGTACGTCGCACTCGCCCGTGTGCAGGCCGGTTTGCAGCTTGAGTCCAAGCCGACGGGCTGAATCGGTAATGGCACAGGCGGCACGGATGGCGCGGGCGGGGCCATCAAAAGTAGCGATAACTTTATCGCCAACGACCTCAACCGCGCGTCCTTTGAATAGCTCGATCTCGCGTTTGACGTGGGATTGATGGCGGTCGAGCAGTTCGCGCCAGCGTGTGTCATTGAGCCGGTCAGTTTCAGCAGCGGAGCCGACCGCGCGCGCCACCAGCACCGTTGCCAGCACGCGATCAACTTCGGTCGCGTGACGCACACCCGTCAAAAACTCTTCGATCTCGTCGAGCATCTCGTTCTGATCGCCGACGAAAGGCAAATGATCTACACCAGGCAATTCGACAAACTTCGCGCCGGGAATGCTGTCGGCCAGATAGCGGCCTTCCTCAACGCGCAAGCACAGATCACCCGTGCGGTGTATGACCAGCGTCGGCACCTGGATTGTCGGCAAGATCGGGCGGACGTCAATCTGTGCATTCATCTTGGTCAAAGCCAGGGCCGCGCCGGGGCTGGCCCCCATACGCAAGTAGGTCGCCCACCAGTTGCGGAATTGCGGATCGTTGGCGCTAGTCGGGGCGCGCTCTTCGATGCCCACGGGGCCACCCCAATCGCGGCGAATCTCCTCGAAAAAATGCTCGCGGTGTTCGTCGGTCGGCGCCCAGGGGTAATCTTCTGCCCACAGGCGGCGTGCATAACTGCCGATCATCACCAGCGCCGTAGTCTTTTCGGGATACGTGGCGGCAAAGAGGCTGCACAGCGGGCCGCCTTCTGACACGCCGCAGAGCACAGCCTTCTCTGACCTGGCGGCTTCCATCACGGCGCGCACGTCGTCCATGCGTTGTTCGAGCGTCGGCAATTCGTTGACCGGCACGCGATCTGACAGCCCCGTGCCGCGTTTGTCAAAGAGGATCACGCGCGAGAACGAGGCCAGCCGTTGCAAAAACCGCGCGAACGACGGTTCTTTCCAAAACCATTCCAGGTGCGAGACCCAGCCCATCACAAAAACCAAATCAATCGGGCCGTCGCCGAGCATTTGATACGCAATGTTCACCTCGCCACTGCGAGCATAATGGACCTCAGGAATCGGGAACTGTGATTCCGCCTCCTGACTGGCTCGCTCTTTACCGGAACGCGCCTGGCTTGGCGCTCCTCCCGCTACGTTTGCATCCGCCCATGCGTCGCCCAGCTTGGCCTTCATTTCCAACTCTTGCAGTAGGTTTTTCAGATCGAGCTGAAAATCCTTGATCGTCTGGTAGCGTTCCTCACGGTCTTTGCGCAGCGTCCTACCGACGATGCGTTCGAGTTCTGACGGCACGCTCTCCAACGTGCGCGAGAGCCGTGGCGGTTCGTGGTCGAGGATCGCCACCATCACGTCACTCGGCGTCGGGCCTTCGAACGGCGGACGCCCGGCGACCAACTCGTAAAGCAGAATGCCCAAACTAAAAATGTCGCTGCGTCCGTCCACGTCCAGCCCGCGCGCCTGCTCCGGCGACATATACGTCACCGTGCCCATCACCGTGCCGGGGTCTGTCACCAGATTGGAGAGCGAGAGAATCGAAGAGCGAGTTTCGCCTACTCGCCCCGTCCCACGCCGGATGTTTTTTGCCAGGCCGAAGTCGAGCACTTTGATGTAGCCGTCCGGGCGCACCATCACGTTCTCCGGCTTGATGTCGCGGTGCACGATCCCGGCGGCGTGCGCGGCTGAAAGCGCGCTGGCAATCTGGATGGCGATGTTCAGCGCCTGCGACAGCTTCATACTTTTGCCAACAGGCAGACACGACATCTGCTGCCGCAGCGTCTGGCCTTCGATGTACTCGGTGGCGATGTAGTGTCTGCCACCCGTCTGGCCGATCTCGTGGATGGTCAGGATGTTGGGATGATTGAGCGCACTGGCGGCTTTGGCCTCGTGGTTGAAGCGGCGCAGCCATTGTTGGTTGTCTGTGTATTCCGAAGAGAGCAGCTTGAGCGCCACCCGTCGCTCTAGTTGGGTATCGTTGGCCAGATAGACCTCGCCCATGCCACCTACTCCCACCCGCGAGAGAATTTCGTAACGGCCCAACTGCATGCCCGGGTTGATCGTAGTGATGTGCTGTGCCTCCTCTAGAACAGCGGGTCGAACGGGTGGCGGGATGGTTTCGCGCTGCGTTGCTTCTGCCTTCTTTCCAGTCTTTCCAGTCCGGCCAGTCCGGCCAGTCTGGCTCTGATTGATCAAGCTGGTGCGCGTCGGTTCGAGCTTGAGCTGCTTGACTGTAGAGATAAAGCGATAACCGCGCTTGGGCACGGTTTCAATGAACTGCCCCCCGTCCGGCTTTTCGCCCAGCACGCGACGAAGCATCGAGATGTGTTGGGCCAGATTGGTCTCTTCGACATAGGTGTCCGGCCAGATTAATTCCAGGAGTTCTTCTTTGGTCATCACGTGGCGATTGTTTTCGACTAGCACAACCAGCGTGTCGAAGGCCTTCGGGGTGAGCGAAACCGTCTCACCATTTTTCCATAGCAATCGTTCAACCGGGTCAAGCCGGAAGGGCGAAAAGTCATAAACCTGACGAGCTTGTTTGGCCATAAACTTCTCTTCAACTTGTTCGTCATTTTCTACTAGCCAGACGTTGGGGCGCTGGCGCGAATTCACCTATTGTGACAGCTCTATTGAGCCACAATTAGGCGACCAAAGTCTTGAGAACAGAATTTTTGTCAAAGCCGTCAACCCACTGACTAGCCAGCAAATAACTCTCTTCAAAACTCTTTCAAAAATTTTTCAGCGCGAACTTCAGACCTCACTGGCCCGACTTGCCGTCTCCTACGCTGGCCTCAGCTTGCGAAAGCCATTGCCACTTGATAGCGTGTCGCACGCTATGCGTCATCCAGTTCAAGTAATCATCACACTCGCCCTTTTCACCCTGACAGCCCTTGCTCAATCTTTTTCAGAAGCCGACCGGTTGTTTACTTACGGTGAAGACTCCAACCGCGACAAACAAGCATTGGCCCTCATCGAAAAGGCGCTGGCCGGCGACGGCAACAATTACCAATGGCTCTGGCGCGCGGCGCGGGCGCACTACTACATAGGTGATGAAGCGCCAAACGCAGAGAAGTTAAAACATTTCGAGAGCGGCATCAGCTACGCTCAACGCGCCATTGCTTTGGAGCCGAACGCGGTCGAAGCCCACTTCTGGCTGGGCGCGAGTTACGGCGGTTACAGCGAGGTGAAGGGCATGTTCAGCGCCCTGGCCACGGTCAAAAAAATTCGCGCCGAAATGGAGACTGTCCTTCGCCTGAATGGCCGCTACGAAGAAGGCCGCGCTTATCAGGCGCTGGGCGAACTCGACCGGCAATTGCCCCGCATGATGGGCGGCAACGTCAAACGCGCCATCGAACGCTTGGAAGAGGGCATGAAGATCGCGCCGCACAATCTGGAAATGAAATACGTGCTGGCCCAAGCCTATCAAGATGGTGATCGCAAAGAGGACGCGCGTCGCCAGTTGAATGAGTTGCTGCAGGCCACTGCTCGCAACCGCGCCGAACGCAACGTTCAAGACAAAGCGCGCAAGCTGCTGGCCAAGCTCTGAATTTCAACTCTCGAATCTCAAATCTGAGATTGCTTATGCCCGCTCGTACGCTCTTCAACCCGTTCGCCAGCTTCCGCGCCCAATTGGTCGCCTTCATTACTTGTATGCTTGTGCTGACGACGGTGGTGCTCTATGTCTCCAGCCGCCGTGCGGAACAGCTCATCACGCAACAAGTGGATGACTACGTGCAAGCAACCATTCAGGCGACTGAAATCACCTTGCGCTCGTTGGCCCAGGGCAAATTACTGGCTGACCTGGTTGACCCGAAACAAGAAGGCGCACTGGAAGTAAATGCCGAAAGTATCATCCGCCACATCCTGGTCGTTGACTCGACCACCAAAGAGATTTCGGACAGCACCGACTCGCAAGACCGCGGCAAACAACTGGACGCTGCCATCACCGATCTGCCTTCCTGGTCGGTGGGCGATCTCAAGCAAGACCAGGAAGAGCACGCCGATGATCGTGACCGCACCATTCAATTCACCTTCGAGACCGACCGCGCCAAACGCACTGTTATTATTGTGGTTTCGATGAAGCGCTTTTCGCGCGTGATTGACGAGGCCACGCGCGACCGTCTGGCAGCGTTGGTTATCCTGGGCTTGTTAATGGTGGTGCTGATTGCCCTCTTCAGCCAGCGCTTCACCCGCCCGATTCTCAACCTTGAACAAGCCGCCCAGCGCGTGACCGCCGGCAACCTCGATTTTGACGTGCCGGTCTCCGGCCCAAAAGAGGTCAGCACGCTCTCGGCGACCTTCAATGAAATGCTCACAGGGCTGCGGCGCAATCGCGAGCTTGAAGAGCAATTGCAACGCGCCGAACGCTCCGCCGTCGTAGGCCGTCTGGCTTCCGGCATCGCGCACGAAATTCGCAATCCGCTCAATTTCATGAACCTCTCGATTGACCACCTACAAGCTGCCTGCGCCCCAGAAGACGCACGCAAGCGCAACGAGTTCTCGCACATCCTGACCACGATCAAAGAAGAGATTTCGCGCCTCAACCGGCTGGTCAGCGATTTTCTGAGTTATGGCCGCCCGGCGCGCTTGAAGCCGCGCGAACTTGACGCGCGCACGCTGATCGAAGAAGTCAACGATCTGGTTAAAGCCCAAGCCGAACAGCAAGGCGTGAAAGTCAGCGTCGCCACTGACGGTGATGGCGACACAAAATTCCAAGCCGACTACGAACAGATCAAGACCTGTTTTTCCAACTTGATGATCAACGCCGTGCAGGCCATGCCCGAAGGTGGCGCGCTCAACGTCACGCTGCACCCGAACAAATCAAATCTGCACATTGAATTCGCCGATACCGGCCTCGGCATCGCGCCAGAAAACCTCGCCCAAATTTTCGAGCCTTACTATTCGACCAAAGACACCGGCATCGGCCTCGGCTTGCCGCTCACCAAAAAGATCATCGAAGAGCACGGCGGCCAGATCACTGTGGAGAGCGAGCCAGGCAAAGGCACCGTCTTCACCATCACGCTGCCGCGCCAGATGGCCTAATAGTAGTTGAATGGCGGATTGCGGATTGTCTGCTATTCGCCTATCTTTAGCTGGTTGTTAGCACGGCTTTATCTCAAACCTAAAATCTGAAATCCGCAAAGGGCTAGCGTAATGGCAAAACGAATCCTGGTCGTTGACGACGAGAAGAATCAACGCGACATCTTGCAATTGATCCTCTCCGGCGAACGTGACGCCGAAGGCAATCCACTCTATGAAATCAAAACCGCCAACTCAGGTCAGGAAGCTCTGCGCTCCTTCAAAAACGAGATTTTCGATCTGGTGCTGACCGACCTGAAAATGGCTGGGATGGATGGCATCCAACTGCTCAACGAAATCTCCCAACTCGACAGCTCACTGCCCGTTATCCTGATGACCGCGCACGGCTCGATTGAAACAGTGAAAGAAGCTCTACGCGGCGGCGCGTTCGATTATCTGGAAAAACCGTTGGAGCGTGTCAAACTGCTCGACACCATCGCCAAAGCCGTCGCCCAAATGCGCGCCGTGGATGAAGAGATTATCGGTGTTTCCGAAGCGATGGAGCGCGTCAAAAAGATGATCGTCAAAGTCGCACCGTCCAGCTCGACCGTGCTGATTCGCGGCGAATCCGGCACTGGCAAAGAACGCATCGCCCGCGCTATTCACAAAGCTAGCCCGCGCGCGAACGAACGTTTCCAGGCTGTCAACTGCGCCGCAATCAATGAAAATCTGCTCGAATCGGAATTGTTCGGCCACGAAAAAGGTTCTTTCACCGGCGCGCATGCTGAGAAAAAAGGCCTATTTGAAATCGCCGACAAAGGCACGCTGTTGCTGGACGAAATCGGCGAGATCAACGTCAGCATGCAGGCCAAGTTACTGCGCACTTTGCAGGAAAAAGAGGTCACCCACGTCGGCGGCACTAAACCGATCAAAGTTGATGTGCGCGTGCTGGCCGCCACCAACCGCGATCTGGAAGCGATGGTCAAAGATGGACGCTTCCGCGAAGATTTGTATTACCGCCTCAACGTCATTCCGATTCTCGTACCGCCGCTGCGCCAGCGTCGCGACGACATCAAGGTCTTGACCGAACACTTCCTGCGTAAACACAGCGCCAACGCCGCGCGCTCGGTGAAGCTGTCGGACGAGGCGCGTCGTCTGATTCTTGATTACGCCTGGCCCGGCAACGTGCGCCAGCTTGAATCGGCCATCGAACGCGCATTGCTCTTGGCCGAAGGTGACGAGATCACTGTCGAAGACCTGCCGGTCGAAATCCGCGCCACAATACCTCAAGAAGGCACGGGCGGCTTCAAACTCCCGCCTGAAGGTATCTCGTTTGAAGAGGTGGAACGCTCGTTGTTGATTCAAGCGATGGAGCAGACGAGTTGGAATATCACGCGCGCGGCGAAGCTCTTGGGCTTGTCATTCAGGACGATGCAGTATCGCCTGGATAAGTTCGAGATCAAGCGTCCGAACCGCGCCAAAGGCACGGCAGAAGAGTCCGAGCCAGAGAGCACGGAAGAATCGGCCTGATGCGAATGCAGCAAGACCAATGGATTCGGCAAGTAAGGAAAGCTGTTATGAAATAGACCCACGCCGTTATCGTAAAGATCGCCTTTATGTTGTGCTTATGGTGGTGTGGTTGGTGATTTGGGTACCTGCGACACTCTTCGTTACAGGCATGGCTTTTTATGATCCCCAAATTTTCTTTTTTGTATGGCTTGTGTTTGGTTATTTAGGTACGCTGGCCGTCCCGCTCGCCTTACTCAGCCGAAATCGCAAACAGTACATCAAGATTGAAGAGGAGATGATCGTTGTGCAAGGCACAGGCATCTGGCCTTGGTCTACGGTGCGTATTCCCAAGCCTTGGTTCAATGGAATCGCACTTGGGCATTACAACGAAGAGTCTGTCTACACACTCAATCTTTGCTATACAAAAGACTACCCCAGCATAGTCCCTGGTGAGAGGAGAATTATGCTTGCCCAATTCGTTCACTGGAAAAATAAAGCCATACTCTTTGACGAAATTTCCCATTTCCTGCGTAGTCACAACATTGCCTTCACGGAAGAGAACCAAATGCATGAAGAGGAGCGTTAGAGGCAAAAAAACCCGGCCTGACAACCTATGCCAAGCCGGGCCTTTTCACTTCCTATCTTTACATGCATCAAAACCTGAAGCCCACACCCGCCGAAAATTGCAGATTGTGATGGAACACATCTTTTGCGGCAGGTAGAACCGGGCCAAACGAGCCCGTAATCCGCTGCTGGCGAATCATCGTGTCGCCCAGATCAAAGCGTGTCACCAAACTCCGGCTGGGATAAAACTCCAACACTCCGCCCAGATCGAGCGCAAAGTTAGTAAAAGTCGGATTGTTGCAAGGCGTCGTGATGCACACTATCGGCTCTTCGTAGTGAAAGAAGCCCGGCCGCGCCTTGCCAAAAGCACCTACCTTTTTGCCACGCCAACCAGCTTTCACGCCGAACAACCCTTCAACGGCATTGATCGTTACGCGATTGTAGTCTTGCGGGAAATAGTTGATCTCGCTTTCCAACGCAATCTGCTTTGTCAGGTTGTAGCCCGCCCGACCACCAAATCCCACATTGGTTTTGTAGTCGCGACGGTAACCGGTAACAGGGCCGTCGGCTGGCGGAAAGATCGGCGTCTCCTCGAATAAACGGATCAGCGAAAAATGCGCGCCGACTTCGACTTTCGGTACCTCGCCAGACTGCGCTAGCGCCGGAATGAAAAAAAGCGCGACCAACAGGGCCGCGCTTGAAAAGGTGAAAAAGTACTGCTTACGAAACATCTATTCTCCTTTGTGACTTGGACAGCCGGTGGCTTCCAACGGTTTTTATCCAAGGGGTCTACCGCACACCGGCAACCGATATGCCAGCCACAAAGAAGTAAAATCGAGCGCGCTCAAGTGATGAAAACACAACGGTGCAGTGCACTCGCACGCAAACGATTAAATACAATCCATCCGAATTTTCGGACAAGTTTACGAAGATGCCAATAAGGCTTAACCAGCTTGCTATTTGAAATTCAGCTTGATTCTGGCGCTGAATAATCTGGGATGGCCAAAGTGCGTCCCCTCGAAAGGATTGCCGAAGTTATAAGCGAACTTGTGATCTGCCAGATTTTGCAGATCGAATTGTGCGGTCAAAGTCACACGCTCTGTCCGTACCCAATCAAAGCCGGCTGAGAAGTCAAAGACCGTCCAGGGCCTCACGCGTTCCCGCTCGAAATTGACCAACTCCGCGCCCTGCAGCTCACGCAACTCCTCCAACCGTTCTTCCTCGACTTCCAACGGCACGCCGCTCTCGTATCGCCCTGAAAAGCTGAACCACCAATCACCCCGCCCTTTCCGCGTGCGTGTGTACATCAGACCGAATGCGCCGACATTACGTTGATCGTGATCGGGAATAAAGCGCGTGCTGGGGCCGATCTCGATAAACTCATCGGTCAGAAACAGCCCGCCATTGATCGGCCCGGTTTGCAATATGCGCGCGTTGGTGTAGCTCAAATAACCCGACCAGCCTTTGCGCTGCGGCAGGTCTAGCCGAACATCAACGCCGCGCGCAAAGCCTTCGGCCACGCTGTTCGGAAAGATGATCGTCGTGTTGAAGAAAACGTTCGGATCGTCGAAGTTGCGAAACGTCCGGTACCAATAAGCCGCATCGAGCTTGAACCAGCCCCGCACATCCTGCGCAAAACCGGCTTCATACGCCGACAGACGCTCTGCTTTGATAGCCGCGCCGCCACCTGTAGTTGCGGCAAACGGCGACAGCGCGCGTGCTTCGGCGCTTTCGGCCAGTAACAGGTTCTCAATTTGCGGCGGCATAAAGAGCCGATTGAACGAGGCCCGCAAAGTCGTATGCGTTTGCGGTAGGTAGTAAACCGCACCCAATCGTGGGCTGAATTGTTGCTCGGCGTGCGGCAGGCTGGAACGGTCGTAACGCAGACCGGCATTGATCGTCAAATTTCGCCGCAGCGAAAAATCGTCCTGGACGTACCAGGCGACGTTTGTGCCGCTGCGCTGGCCACGAAAGACGAATGGATTAGCTAGCTTGAAACGCCGGGCGGCCCGGTTGATTTCCTGCTCTCGCGCCTCCGCTTCATCTGTAATGGCAAAGGTGAAAAACTCGCGTGGGTTGACGTGCGAGACTTCCAAGCCCGCCTTGAGCGTGTGGCCACGCTGCGCGTGCGTCAGGCTGGCGATAAAGCCCTGCCGTACGTGGCGACGCTCCTGCTCGGCAAAGATCGGTGTGTCCTGCGCGCTGCCGAAAAGTTGCGCGCGATAATCACGGCGGAAATAGGCCAGATTGCTGACGGTCTTGGCGTTCCACAATCGCTGCCAACTAATGGTCTGTGCATTGTCGCGCAACTCTTGCCGCTGGCGCTGGCCTTCCTCTTCTTGCTCCAACCGATTGGGCACGCGAAAGTTCGTGCCGTTGAAAGCCACGTTGAAGAGCAGAATGTCTTTTACGCTCGGATGCCAGTCGGTGCGTTGGTTAAATTTGAGCGCGCCACCACGATTATTGAAGTTGCCCAAATCCACCGGATCGAGAAAGCGGTCGGAGCGCGCAGTCGAAGCTGCCACATAAAAGCCCAATGTGCGCCGGAGACTACCGCCCAAGGTGGCATCAACTTCGCCGGCGCGGAAGCTGCCCGCACTGACGCCTGTGCTGGCAAACCACGGCGCATCTATGCCGGAGCGCGGTTGAATCTGCACGACCGCGCCGGAGCGCCCGCCAAATTCCGCAGGCAGGTTGCCCGTGATCACATTGAGCGAGCGAATCATCTCAGTGTCGAAATTGCTGGCCGAAACAGCATCGAGCCGGTCAACGGTTGGGATGCCATCAATCACATAAAGAATCCCGTCGTCCACGCCGCGCACGTGGAGCAGACCGTTGTTTTGTGTCGTCCAACCGGGCGTCGTGGCGATCAGTTTCTGCACGCTCAGACTGCGTGTCGCGCCCGGCACGCGGCGAATAAACTCTTCGGCGAGATCAGTGGAGGTGCTGGAAGAATCCGTCTCAAGCAATCCAGCGTGCTCGCTGACTTGAGTTGTCGCACTGGTCGCAGCCAAGCTCAGGGTGAAAGAGAGGCTGAGCGGCACGTTGGAATGCACGCGGCATTCGCGCGTTTGCGACTGGAAACCCGGCGCGGCGATACGCAATTCATAATTTGCAAAGGGCAGATTATTGAAGCTGAATTCGCCGAGCGCGTTGGTTTGCCGAGTTTCCTGATAATGGCCGAGCGTTTGCACAAGCAGTGCTTGTGCTCCATTGACCCGCGCGCCTTGTGGATCAACCACCACGCCACTGACCGTGCCGATTTGAATCTGCGCGTAAGCCGGGCAGATAAACAAGCCGCACAGCAAAATCGCTTTCAGGATGCTACGTCGGGACATATCACTCTTCCGCTCAACCAGGCTATTTCTTGAACGCCTCGCTCAACACGCGTCCGATGTTGTTGCTGGGCGGCTGCACTTTCAGTAGTGCCGCTAGCGTCGGCGCAATGTCTGCCGGGCTACTCTCGTTGTAATAAAGTCCGGGCGTAACGTCCGCTCCGTAAATGATCACCGGCACGTGCGTGTCGTAGCTGTAGGGCGTGCCGTGCGTCGTGATGACGGGGCCTTCGCGGCCTTCGCCAAAGAAGAAGAACGGCTGCGGGACCACGACCAGATTGCCATTGCGCTGCGGGAAGAAGCCATTCGCCACGCTGCGCGCAATCATGGTTCGCGGCAACTGCCCGGTCAGCAACTGCGAACGCGTCAGGCATTCGGCATAGCCGGGAAGTTTCAACACGGCTGCCTGCGCCGTCTTTTCGACCTCTTCGGCAGTGAGTTTGCGGCGTTCGATCACCGTTTCATCCAAATAGACGTTGCCGTTGATGAAACTCAACACCCATTTGTCTTCGCCGAACCGTTGCGCGAGCGCCTTCTGGATAGTGTCGGTCAACGTTTTTGCTTCCAGCTTGCCGCCGTGGCCGATTTCTTTGATTTGATCAGGAATGGGGGCGACGCCGTGATCGGCAGTGAGTGCGACCAGCACATTGCTCAAACCGATTCTCTTATCCAGATAACCAAACAATTCCGCGAGCAGCCGATCAGTGCGCAACGTGATGTCCTGCACTTCCTGGCTATAAGGGCCGTACTGGTGGCCGAGCAGGTCGTTGGCAGAAAAGCTGATGGTCAACAAGTCGGTTGTGTCATCCGCACCCAGCCCTTCGTTTTCAATCGCGGCTTTCGCAAAAGCCCACAGGTGATCGTTGGCATAGGGCGTCATTTCAAATTGCGTGTAGAACTTGTTCCCCGGTTCCCCCTCGCCGCCAGTGATCGTGTAGGGAAAAGTGTAGCCGTTCTTCGCCTGCTTCTCGTAAGGCGCGTCATCGGGCGCGGAGCGCTGGTAAGCCGTTGCGGGCAGCAATCGCTCCCACTTCGCGCCGAAGTATTTGTTTGCGTGCTGCTCCCGATTAAAGCGTTTGACCCATTCAGGCAGATCGTTGAAGTAGTAGGTGCTCGAAACAAAATTTCCGTTATTGAGATCAACCCAATAAGCGCCGTTGGGCCGCTTGCCTGCGGGCAGAATGGCTGAACGATCTTTGAAAGAAACGCCGATGACTTTCGCCTGGCCTGCGCTGGCGAGCCGCAGTTCATCGCCGAGCGTCGTGCCGAGCATTTTATGCGGCGCGGCGGCTCTGGCACCTTCCCTGGCACCCAAAGATTTGAACTGGCCCTTGTCATCCGAGACGCTAGTGATCGTCTTGCCGCTCTCGCGGTCGTACCATTCGTTGCCGATGATGCCGTCCAGCGCCGGCGTCGAGCCGCTCATAAAGGTCGCGTGGCCGCAAGCAGTGTAGGTCGGCGTGTGAATATAGTTTGCGTTAGCAAAGACTGCGCCATCGTTAAGCAGGCGACGGAAGCCGCCTTCCACAAATTGATCCGCAAACCGCTGCAAATAGTCGTAGCGAAATTGGTCAATCACAATACCGACGACCAGCTTGACCTTCTTGGACGCAGGTCTTGCTGCCGGGCGTCTTTGCTGAGCGACACTGCCAGTTTCGAAATCAGCTAACAGAATTGATAGACAGAGCAGCCTGACGAGCCAAAGCCGTGGCCTGAATTGACGCATGTTTACTTCCTCTCTTAATGCAGGTGAAATTTGCGCGAAGTGAAAATCTTCAACGATTAAGCCGCTGAAGCATAACGGCTGAGCCTAACGAAAACAAGATTGCCGCCGTGTTGCATCAGGCCAAGGCAAAATAGGCAAGAAACTCCCGATTGCCATCCGCGCCCTGAATCGGCGAATCCATCACACCTAGCAGACGCATCCCCAACCCCGCTGCGCAAGCACAAACCTCCTGCACCACGCGCTGCTGCGCCACTTCATCACGTACGATGCCGCCCTTGCCAACCTCACCACGACCGACTTCAAATTGCGGCTTGATAAGCGCGATAACTGATCCAGGCCGCGCCAACAGTGGTGGTACGGCAGGCAGGATTTTATCGAGCGAGATAAACGAAACATCCATCACCGCCAGATCAAACTGCTCGCCAAAATCCTCCGGCTGCAAATAACGCGCATTGACATGCTCACGCACCTCGACGCGCGGGTCGTTGCGCAGCTTCCAATCCAACTGCCCGTGCCCGACATCCACCGCCACCACGCGCGCTGCCCCGTGTTGCAACAGACAATCGGTAAAGCCACCCGTCGAAGCCCCGATGTCCAAACAAACCCTGCTACCCACGTCTATGCCGAAATGCGCCAACGCCGCCGCCAGCTTCAACCCGCCCCGGCTCACAAATGGGAGCGGCTCTTTGATCGTCAGTTCCGCATCTTCGGCTACCAAATGCCCGGCCTTGTCCAATCGTTGCCCACCGGAAAAAACCTGCCCGGCCAGGATCAACGACTGCGCTTTGGCCCGTGTCTCAGCCAAACCGCGCAGCACGAGCAGCTTGTCCAGACGCTCTTTTTTCGCTTTCTCTTTCACGCCGAATGACCTTTTGGTTCGTGGCTAACCGCTCTGTCGGGGCAGTATAACAAAGTGGTGACACCCCCGTTGACAGCCCCCCGCTCGGATGGCAGAATGCGCCTTCTCAAAACGCGCCCGTAGCTCAGTTGGATAGAGCGTTTGGCTACGAACCAAAAGGTCGCACGTTCGAGTCGTGCCGGGCGCATCAAGGTATGAATTCATCCCGACACATCCCAAAGATGGCTGACACGGCGAAGAGCCAATTCCGCACCCAGATGGCGTGTTGTTGTTGTATGCCCGCACTCTTGTGTGGAACCAGCCGCCTGTGTCCGTAATCATTCACCCTTTAATTACGGTATCCGCAAAGCAAGCGCCCCGGTTCCTAACAAGAGGAGCCGGGGCGCCTTTGTTAAGCGCGCTCTGCGCCCGATCTATCAGGAGAAGTTATGAGCACGACCGAGACCGCTACTGCCACACTGCCAGAGATTGTTCAGGTAGAGTTGGCCGAATACAGACAGCAGATCAAAAAGTTTCGTGCCGGTGAAGTAGGCGAGACCAAGATGCAAAAGTTTCGCCTGCAATTCGGGACCTACGCCCAGCGCCAGGAAGGCGTGCAGATGCAGCGCATCAAAATCCCCGGCGGCTATCTCAACGCCGATCAGCTGACTCGCCTGGCCGACACCGCCGACCGCTATGCCAGCGGCTTTATCCACTTCACGACGCGCGAGGACGCGCAGCTTTACTACCTGCAATTGGAAGACGTGCCCGCGTTGCTCGCCGAGTTGGACGAGGTCGGCATTACGACGCGCGAAGCTTGCGGCAACACGGTGCGCAACATCACAGCCTGTTACCGCGCGGGCGTTTCGCACACCGAGCCGTTCAACGTCTATCCGTATGCAGAGGCGTTGTACCGCTACCTGCTGCGCAATAAGTTCAACCAGACGATGGGGCGCAAGTTCAAGATCGCTTTTGAAGGCTGTGCTGAGGATCATTCGGCGCTCGCCTTTCACGATCTGGGTTTTCATGCGGTGACGCGTGAAGAAAATGGAGTAGTGCGTCGAGGCTTCCGCGTTCACGTCGGCGGCGGGATGGGAACTGCGCCGACCATCGGCCAACTCTACAGCGAGTTCCTGCCGGTCGAGGAGATGTTCAACTTCGCCGCCGCAGTGCTGCGCGTCTTTGATCGCTACGGCGAGCGGAAACAGCGGATGAAGGCGCGCATGAAGTTCCTGGTGCAAACGATGGGCTGGGAAGCGTTCCGCACGGCGGTGGATGCCGAACGTCAGATCATTGGCCCACAGCCGTCGGTAGAAGATTACCTTGAAGAACTGAGCGCGCCGGAGTTGGCGTACGATACGGCGGGATTGAATGTGCTTCATCCGTTGGCGAATGATCCGGATTATCAGCAATGGGCACTGGATGCGGTGATCGCTCATCGTCTGCCGGGGTTGCGCGGTGTGCACGTCCGCACGCGTTTTGGCGACATCACCGCCGACCACGCGCGCGCGTTGGCCGATGTGGCGCGCCGCTTTTCCGCCGGTGAATTGCGCGTCTCGATTGAACAGAACCTGTTTCTGCCGTGGGTACGGATGGAAGATTTGCCGGCGCTGTACGCAGAGTTGCGCCCGTTGTCACTCGGTGAAGCAGGCGCGGAAACCATTGCTGACGTAACCGCTTGTCCAGGTGCAGACACCTGCCGCTTGGGCATTGCATCGGCGAAAGGCTTGGGCACAGCGCTGTCTGATGCGTTTTATGACGGCCCGTTAGCCGCCTATCGCGAAGCAAACCGCGATCTGCGCATCAAGGTTTCAGGCTGCCCGAATGGTTGTGCGCAGCACGCGGTCGCCAGCGTTGGCTTCCACGCGGCGGCGATGTCGCAGGGCGGACGTAATGTGCCTGCCCATTTGCTCTTCGTCGGCGGTCAGGCGAATCACGGTCGCCCGCAGGTGGCGAAGCTCATCGGCAAGTTTCCCGCGCGCAACTCCGTTGCCGTGGTCGAAACGCTGCTCAGGTTGCATGGCGCGGAGAAGCAGACGGGTGAGGATTTCACGGCCTTTGTCCAGCGAATCGGTGACGCGCGACTCAAGGTGGAGTTGGAACCGCTGCGTGCCATTCCTGCTTTTGAAGACAATCCGCAGTTTTATGATGACTATGGTCACGAGAATGAACGGTTCACCGTGCGGGCTGGCGTGCGCGGTGAATGCGCGGGCACGCCCATCGCCGAAGTCGTGCCAGTCTTTGCCACAGCGCACGAGCGATTGGAGCAGACGGCGGCCTATATTCATCACGGCAACTACGAGCAGGCGTTGAATGAAAGCTACGAAGCGGCGGCGGCGGCGGCGCGCGTGCCCCTTTACCAGCGGTTGGTAGACCCGTTCACTTCGACGGAAGCGCTGTGGGAGTTTGAAAATCTATTCGTGCTCTCCGGACAGACGGCGGGCGCGTGGCCTGAGTTAGCGGCGACCTTTGAAAGGCTGAAAACGGCGGCGGCAGAAGAAAGCGTGGCGCAAGCGGCGCTGGAACAGGCACGTGCGTTCGTCAGTTTCTGCGAACAGTTGCAGGGAAGCGATGGCAAGTAGGCTGCTCAGCCGGGATCTTGAGAAGACTTATTGCGATGACCCTTGCGCGACAAATTTTGCTATCATCTGCGGGACAAACATCGCAATGGAGTTGAAATATGATCGTCATTCAACAGGAAGAGTTAGCAGTGCTGCCCATCACGATTGACCCCGAGATTGTCAGCGGCGCACCGGTCTTTGCCGGAACGCGAGTGCCGGTTGAAGCCTTACTCACTAACTTAGAAGCCGGGTTGACGCTCAATGAATTCCTCGACAATTTCCCAACCGTCAGCCGCACACAGGCCGTGCAGGTGCTGGAATTCTACAAATCAATGATTGCGAGGCTGAGCAAAGCGGCGTGAGAATTTTGCTTGATGAGTGCACTCCGCGCGCTGTCAAGCAGCGGATGCCACAGCGTGAGATTTACACAGTGCAGGAGATGGGATGGGCAGGAGTGAAGAACGGCAAGCTGTTGAATCTCGCTGAGCCGCAATTCGATGTTTTTATCACCACCGACAAGAACTTGCGCTACCAGCAAAATCTGAGCGGACGCAAGCTCGCCATCATTCAACTGCCGACCAACGAGGTTCCTATGGTAGTAACTTTGATTCCCGACATTGCAGCCGCGCTCGATCAGATTCAACCAGGAGATTTTGTGGAGATTCCTTTTCCCACGCCCTAACTTTCTCTGCGCGCCACACCCTGCTACGCATTGACAGCCTCCTACACCCAGCTAACATGCTCTCCTGTTTGTAAGCTGCCACGCTGGCAGCAAATCATAATCGAATCACTCAATTCAATCTTTATGCATATCATCCCTTTTCTCTTACAAGCTCTGCCCGATCCCAAAAAGGTCGAGGAGCAACTCAGAGTGCTGAACGATCCGATCTTGAGCCACGGGCGGGACAACATCAGTTATCTATACTCGCTCGACGGCTTCGATTGGACGATCATCGTGCTCTACTTCATCATCCTGACGCTGCTGGCGATTCTGGGCCTGTACCGCGTGCGGATGGTCTATCAGTTCTGGCGTTACCGGAACATCAAGCCGCATCCCCTACGCCGCTTTGCCGAAGACGAATTGCCGCGCATTACGGTGCAACTGCCGCTTTTCAACGAACTGTACGTGGTGGAACGGCTGGTTGAATCGGTCTCCAAGATTGATTATCCGCGCCATCTGTTCGACATTCAGGTGCTGGACGATTCCACCGACGAGACAGTCAAGATCGCCGAAGCTACAGTCAACCAATACCGGGCCGAGGGATTGGACATTCACTACATCCATCGCAGCGACCGCACGGGCTTCAAAGCTGGCGCGTTGGAGAACGGCTTGAAGACGGCGAAGGGCGAACTCGTCGCCGTGTTTGACGCCGACTTCACGCCGAAGCCGGATTGTTTGCGACAGATGGTGGATTACTTCAGCGATGAGCAGGTCGGGATGGTGCAGCTGCGCTGGGGCCACATCAACGCGAAGTTCTCGCTGTTGACGCGTATTCAGGAGTTAATGCTTGATGGGCACTTTGTCGTCGAGCAGACTTCGCGCAACCGCACAGGCGCGTTCTTCAACTTCAATGGCACAGCGGGAATGTGGCGCAAACAAGCCATCGAATGGTCGGGCGGCTGGCAGCACGACACGCTGACCGAGGATACCGATCTGAGCTTTCGCGCGCAGTTGATGGGTTGGCGGTTCGTTTACCTGGTTGACAATGAGGTGCCAGCGGAGTTGCCCGTTGAAATGAACGCGTTCAAGGCGCAGCAGCGGCGCTGGGCCAAAGGCTTGGTGCAGGTCGGGCTGAAGCTGATGCCGCGCTTATGGAAGCATCCGCAATTGACGTGGCAACAAAAATTTGAGTTGTTCTTTCGCCTGTTTGGCAATTGCGCCGCGCCGCTGATGATTGCCTTGAGCATCCTGCATATTCCGGTACTGATCGCGCGTTTCAATCAAGGCATGTTCCACCTGCTGTTGCTGGATATGCCGCTGCTGTTGCTGGCGACTTTCTCGGTCGTGAGCTTTTACGGGACGACAATCTGGTATTTGCACCGGGATGAGAAGTGGCGCTTTGCGTTGATTCCGCTGGCAATGGCGATAGGCATCGGGCTGGTCTTCTCGAACACGCGCGCGGTGTTGGAGGCGCTCTTCGGCGTGCAATCCAGCTTTGTGCGCACGCCGAAATATAAGGTCGAAACCAACCAAGACAATTGGCTGACCGTCGCCAACAAATATCGCCGCAAGAAAGGTTGGCTGCCGGTGTTGGAGGCGGTCTTCGCCGTCTATTTTGTCGTCGCCGTCTGGTATGCATTGCGCAGCCACATCTATGCGACGGTGCCGTTCCTGATGATCTTCCTGGTCGGCTACGGCTACATGGCTGGGATGTCCTTGTTCCAGGGCAGCGCAAGGCGGTTGTTGAACGTGTTTCGCCGCCAATGACAAAAGCGTGAGGATTGAGGAGCGAAGATAGCTTTGCCCTCGATCCTCCGCAACTTTTCCTACCTTGCCGACGTTATTCGCATCCTGAAAAGTCAAGATTGGGCGCGTCTGGTGAGCGTGCTATACTGAGCCACCTATCGCGCAGGAGCTTTGTTTACAGCGTCATTAGCGAGCATTGTCAGGAGTCCAGATGTTCTGTCCGAAATGTGGATCGAATCAGGGTGAGCGGCGTTTTTGCACAACGTGCGGCGCCAATCTGGGCGTCGTGTCGCAAGCCTTGCAAGGCCCTGTAATGTCTCCTGCTGTAGCGCCTCCTGTTGGACAAACGCCAAGCAATTCACAATATCTGCCACCGACTGTCGCATCCTATGACCTGGAACGGCAGCGCGAATATGCCAGTGGCTGGAAGTTGCTGATGTTGGGCAGTGCTGCACTGGGCTATAACATTCTGAAAATCATTCTCTCGTTTGGCCAGGCGTCATTAGGGTTTTGGGGCTTTATCGGATTGGTACTCTTTGCCAGCGGGTTGGCAAAAATAATCAGTTGGCGACAGGCTGCCGGAGCGGCGACGCAGACGGGATTGCAGACAGTAGCGCCACCTGTGCAGCAACAAACAGCCATGCCAGTGCCTACGCCCAATACCGCGCAGCTTAATCAGCAACCCAAGCCGGTCTTCTCTGCGTTACAACCGGGTACACCGACAGACGAAATTGAACCGGCGCGCTTGACCAATCACGTCACCTCGCATCATGCCAACGCGGCGGCTAACTTTTCCCCAGCCATCACTGAAGACGAAACGATGCAACTGCCTAATCAAAAGGCCAGTTGGAAGAGGGAGTAAAACGCTATGTATTGCCCACAGTGCGGAACACAGGCCGATCCAGGCATCAAGTATTGCAAGAAATGTGGGCAGGCGCTCAATCGCATTCGCGGCGTGATGTCGCGCGGCGGTTCGAGCGCGAATTGGAATGACGTTCTGGATGGAAGAGGCGCTGGATGAACACCGCAAAAAGCGCAAGAAGACGCCGGAAGAGAAACGCCTCGAAGAGATCAAAGGCGGCGTCATTACCAGTTTTGTTGGCCTAGCCATCACAATCTTTTTTAGCTTCCTGTTCGACGCGATTGCCAACACCTTACCCGATCCAGGAGTAGCAAATATCTTGCGCAGTCTCTGGGCCGTCGGATTGGTGCCACTCTTTGTTGGTGCGGGGCTGATCTTCAACGGCGTTTTTGTCAGCAAGCGGTTAGTCGAAGTGAAACTGCAGCAAGAGCTTTCCACGCGGCAGTCACAAGCATTGCCCAGCGCCGCCGCCGTAGACACCGCGCCGGTTGCGCAATTGCCGGAAGCCCGACCACAAGCCACGCCTGAATTCGGCGTGACCGAACACACGACGGCGCGGCTCGGTGAGGGCGTGGCTATCCCGGCGCGACGCGATACCGATTGATCACTGTCTCTCTTTCGGAGGAACCCCCATCATGTTCTGTACCCGCTGTGGCGCTCAGAATGACGACGCTGCGCGCTTTTGCCGCAACTGCACACAACCGCTGACACGCACCAGCCCAGCGCAAGCCGCACAGGGGCAGCGCCCACCGGTGAACGATGCGCCTTATCCAGGTTATCAGGGTGGACAGAATCCTGGCTTTCAAGGTCAGCAACCACCTTACCAAAGCATGCAGTCCAGCTATCCCGGCGCGTCACAATCGCAAGGCGCAAGCGGACGCGCGATTGCTTCGTTGGTGCTGATGTTGCTCGCGTTCTTTCTTGGCTGCGGGCCGTTTCTGAGCGTCCCGGCGTTTATTTTGGGCAAGCAGGAGTTGAACGCAATTCGCACCGGGCAGGCGCCGAAAGCTGGTGAGACGCTGGCTAAGTTTGGGTTTTACGGCGGCATTACGGTGACCGTACTCTACTGTAGTGGCGTGTTGCTCTACGGTTTATTGGTCGGGGTAGCCGGTTTTTTCAACACCTTTAATTGATGAGCGAGACCTATCCAACTGGCAATGAAGCTTTGCGACAAACTATAGCTTGTCCAACACGTCCGTTCTCTCGCAATGACCAGCTTCAATACGGTGTCTTGATTGTCGCTGCTACAGCGTTGCTCGCAGTGGCGCGTTCTTTACATCCGTCTGAACGCGGTTTTGGCACACACCAACAATTGGGCTTGCCACCCTGCATCTTTCTGCAACTGACTGGCATTCCCTGTCCGAGTTGTGGGCTGACCACCAGCTTCGCCCACGCGGCGCACCTGCATTGGTTGGCTTCGTTCACGACCCAGCCGTTCGGTTTTGTAGCCTTCTTGCTCACCATGTTGAGCATTCCTGCCGCTTGTTATTTGATCTATCGCCGCATCGCATGGGAGCGGGTGTTGCACGCGCCGCAGAGCAATCGCATTATGTACGCGCTGCTCGCGCTTTATCTGCTGAGCTGGGTTTACAAGATCATCGTGATGACATAACCGGAGATTCACCCCTATGAAAAAGGCTTTCGCACTAGCCTGTCTGCTTTATCTCAATTCCGTTCCCGTTCAAGCCATGCCCAAACAACAAGATGACAATTTGAAATCGCGCGCTGAATTGACCAACTACGAGGAAACCAGCCGCTACGAAGACGTGATGCGCGTCATCGCTGCATTGCAAAAACGCACGCCCAACCTGCGCGTCGAATCGTTCGGCAAGACCGAAGAAGGCCGCGAACTGCCATTGATGATCTTCGCCGATCCGCCCATCGCCCAGCCGCGCGACGCGCGCGCTTCAGGCAAAGCGATCGTCTTCGTGCAGGCCAACATCCATGCGGGCGAGGTCGAAGGCAAAGAGGCGATGCTGCATTTGGCGCGCCGCGTGGCTTTCGGCGATTTGCAGTCGCTGCTCAAACAACTCGTCATCTTGATCGCGCCGATCTACAACGCTGACGGCAACGAGAAGATCAGCCCGAACAACCGCACTGCGCAAAACGGCCCGATTGGCGGCGTCGGCACGCGGGAGAACGCAAAAAGCCTCGATCTGAATCGCGATTACATAAAACTCGAATCGCCTGAAGCTAACGCGCTGGTCGGCTTGTTCAACCGCTGGGACCCGCATCTGATCGTTGATCTGCACACGACCAACGGCTCTTATCACGGCTATCACTTAACCTACTCACCGATGCTCAATCCCAACGCCGACGCACGGCTGATCGCGTTCGAGCGCAACAAGATGCTGCCCGCCATCACGCGCACGCTGTTGAAAGATCACAAATTCCGCATTTACTACTATGGCAACTTTGGGACAAAGGAACGGCTGGGACGTGAGCTGGACACCTTTGAAATGCAACGCTCAGGCCGCGAAGCACAACCTGCCGACAAACCACAAACCAAAGTCTGGCAAACCTTCGATCACCGCCCGATGTTCGGCAACAACTACGCGGGCTTGCGCAACCGGTTGACGATCCTTTCCGAAGCCTACAGCTACCTGGACTTCAAAGGCCGCGTCGCCGTGACCGAAGCCTTCGTCGAAGAGATTTGGAAATACTCCGCGCTGCACGCCGCCGAGATCGTAACGTTGACCAAACTGGCTGACGAGGACGCTACGCGCGGCAAGCTCGGCCAACAGGGCGTGAATTTCGAGATCAAAGCGTTGGACAAGCCTGTCAACATCCTGGTCGGCGCAGTCGAAAAGAAAAAGAATCCGCGCAACAACAAAGACATGACCGCAATGATCGAGGACAAAATCACGCCGACGCCAATGCTCGATTACGGGCTGTTTGCTGCGACTAAGAGCGCCGCCGTTCCGCGCGCCTATCTCTTCCGCAACGAAGCCGGGCTGCAAACAATCATCGCCAAGCTGCGCGCGCACGGCATCGCGGTCGAAGAATTGTCTGAATCTTTCACCGCCGAAGTCGAAAGCTTCACCATCGAACAGATCAACAAGCCCGCGCGTGCCTTTCAGGGGCATCAGCAAGTCACGCTCAAAGGCAGCACGAAGACCGAGAGCATCACTTTTCCTGCCGGTTCGATTCTCGTCCGCACGCAGCAGCCACTGTCGCCGCTGGCTTTCTACTTGCTCGAAGCGGAGAGCGACAACGGGTTTGTGAATTGGAATTTTCTGGATGCGTATTTGGAGAAAGGCAAGACATATCCGATTTACAAGCTGATGAAAGAAGTGAGCGCGGCAAGCAGATTGAAAGAGAAATAGCCGAAGTTTTCACCGCTCAGAGATTCCGCACCCTTCCTCTTGCCAACCTCTGACCGAGGTCAGCTACGATTATGCACAGCTTATCCAAAAGCATGAATTTCCATTCGATATTCTAAACGTAGCCATTTATACGTCTCGCCGCTTATTCCAGCTAAGTCATTGAGCAATCAAGCGACCTACTGATGGAATACTACTTGCACGATAAACAGGCCGTGTGACGCAAATTGATTTGTAACGACATCCAAATCACAACAGAGCGCTTTGGCCACTCGAACACAACAATGGAAATGCTCTCCCCATCGGGATGCCTGCTCGGATGGCTAGGCGCTCAAACACAAGTCAGGAAGTTATGGAGGGTTCAGATGTACAAGGTAATCCGTTTTGGCAACCATATTTTCTCGACAGTTCTTGTCCTGCTCTGCTTGAGCTTGAGCGGGTCAGCGCAGTCGCTCAATTCGAGTGTCAATGGCACGGTCAAAGATCAGACCGGGGCCGTACTGGCGGACGCGAAAGTTACGCTGATTGATCTTTCGACGCGCCGCGAGGTAGTGGCGACGACCAACGGTCAGGGTTTCTTCGTCTTCAACGAAGTGCGCGCTGGCAACTATAACCTGAACGCAGAGCGTGCGGGCTTCAAACGTGCCGAAGTCAAAGATGTGCAGGTCAACGTCTCGACCCCGGCGACGGTGAATTTTGAGCTACAGACCGGGGATATAACCGAAGTCATCACCACTTCCGCGACTGATGCGCAGACGGTGGTTAATACCGAAAATGCTGCACTGTCCACCACCGTGCAGTCGCGCCAGATCAATGACTTACCGCTCGATGGGCGCAACCCGCTTGACCTGGCCAACCTGCAGGCCGGCGTCAATCAGAGCGGCGATAACCGCGAGGCTACAGTCAACGGTTTGCGCGGGACGTTTACCAACCTGACGTGGGACGGGATCAACATCAATGACAATTTCATTCGCACCGACACTTTCTTTGGCGTCGCCGCGCCCAGTGTCGTGAGCGTCGGCGAATTCACGCTGACAACCCAGAACAGCCTGCCGACCGACGGCTACGGCGTAGCGCAAGTAAAGCTTGTCACTCCGCGCGGCACGACGGACTTTCACGGCAACCTGTTCGAGTTCCATCGCAATGATGTCTTCGATGCCAACTCGTTTTTTAACAACGCGGCAGGCGTGCAGAAAGAGAAGCTGATTCGCAATCAGTACGGTTTCGGCGTGGGCGGCCCCATCAAATTTCCAAAGAAGATTTTCGGCCCGCTCGGCTTTGATACGAACAAGCTCTTTTTCTATACCTATTGGGAGGAGACTAAAGAGCGTACACAACAAAGCGTGTTGCGCACAGTGCTTTCGCAGGCTGCGCGCAATGGCAGCTTCACCTACAGGCGGGCAGACAACGGCCAACTGCAAACCGTCAACCTGCTCACGCTCGCTGGCTTGCGCGGCACGCCCGACCCGCTTGCACAGCGCCTGATCGGATTGACGCCGCTGCCGAATGATTTCACTTCGGGTGATTTGACCGGTGCCGCAGCCAGTTCTTCCAACGTCGCCGGCTTCCGCTTCAACACTGGTTCGGGCACCGATCAGGATTTGTGGGGCTTCCGCGTTGACTATGACGCAACGGCCAAACACAGATTCGAAGCCAGCTACAGCCGCTTCACGTTCATTCTTCCCAACGACCCATTCAACGCCATTGAAGAGCCATTTCCAGGCTTGCCGGGAGGCGGGCAGGATTCGGCGCGCCCACGTGGGTCGTTCGCCTGGATTTGGACGCCGACTGCCAATTTGAACAATGAGGTGCGCTTCGGCTTCAACAACTATAACGTCGCTTTCTTCACGCGTGAGCAGTTCGCAGAGGGCTACCGCGTAGTCTTCCCGCTTATTACTGACCCAATTCAAAATACGTTGCCGCAAGGCCGCAAGGCCGATAACTACGAAGTGATTGACAACGCGACCTGGGTCAAAGGCGCACATCAGATTCGCTTCGGCGGCAATTATCGGCGTGTTTTCATCGAGCCATTCGACTTCCTCGGAACAATCCCGGAATACACCCTCGGTTTCAACGGCACGGGCAACAGCAATCCGCTGCGTCGCACCCAGTTCCCTGGCATCTCCTCGAACGACTTCACACGCGCAGGGAACATCCTGGCAATTCTGACTGCACCCGTGGCAAGCGCGGCGCAAACGTTTAACGTGGCCAGCCGCACTTCCGGCTTTGTTGCTGGCGAGGCAAGCCGCCAGCAATTTCAATACTTCACGGCGGCAGGCTACGCGAACGACACCTGGCGCGTCCGCCGCAACCTATCATTGAACTTCGGTCTGCGTTACGAATACATCTCCGTACCGACCGAGAAGCGCGGGCTATTGCTGCTACCCGTGGGCGGGCTTGCGGCGCTGCGTGATCCAAACGCTGTGATTGATTTCGCGGGTTCGGGCACGGGTCGTCCGTTCTTTAACAGCGACAACAACAACTTCGCGCCGAGCATCAGCCTCTCTTGGGACCCGACCGGCTCCGGTAAGACGGCGATACGCGCCGGGTACGCGATCTCCTACGTGATAGACAACAACATCACAACCATTCTCAACGCCACCACTGGCAACAGCGGCCTTAATCAGGAGGTCAATCTACCGGACATTTCAGGTACGCTGAACGGGGCGGGCCGCGTCAAAATAACCACGCCGGCTTACAAAGTTCCGCGCACCATAGTTGATAACATCGCGCTCGATCCTACATCGGCGCTTTTCGCGATAGACCCGAACCTCAAGACACCTTACGTCCAGCAATGGAACTTGAGCGTTGAGCGCGAGATTCTGCCGGACACCGTCGTCGAAGTCCGCTACGTCGGCAATCGCGGCACGAAGCTGACACGTGGCATAGACACCAACCAGGTGCGCATCTTCGACAACGGCTTTCTCGCTGATTTTCAGCGCGCCCAACGCAACCTGGCCAGGAATGGCGATCCGACTGTCGGCGAAGCTCTACAAATCTTCCCCAAGCTCGGTGACTTTGGCGCAGGTCCAGGGGCGCTCTTCGATTCGGGCATACAGGAGTTGCTTAGCCAAGGGCAGATCGGCGAGTTGGCAGCGATCTACGTCGTCAACCGCGACCTATTTCTCGACCCGGGGAATGGACTCGGGGTATCGCTGACACCGAGCTTCTTCCTGCCCACGAACCCGAACGCATTTGTCGCTGATTACATCGGCAACGGCTCGTTCTCGACCTATCACGGGTTGCAGGCCGAGTTGCGCAAACGGCTGCGCAACGGCTTCTACTTCCAGGCCAATTACACTTTCAGCAAAGCCTTCACGGATTTCGAGGGTGGGCAGACCAACTTCCAGGGGCTGCTTGACCTCGGCAAAGGTACGGCCGTCGAAAAGCAACGTATCAGCAACGACATCACTCACGTGATCAAGGTCAACGAAGTTTACGAGCTGCCGTTCGGCCCTGGTAAGCGCTTCTTGAAGAGTGGTGGCTTTGCCGGAGGATTGCTCGGTGGCTGGAGTTTGAACGGGATTATGCGGCTGCAATCAGGCGAGCCGATCTCGATCGTCTCACAACGTGGCACGCTCAACCGTGTAACTCGCTCGGGCAAGAACACGGTCAACAGCACGCTTACGGTCAGTCAACTGCAAGGCAAGACCGGACTCTACAGGGACTCGCAAGGCCGCATACTCGTTTTCGATCCGAGCTTGATAAGCTCAAGTGGCGAGGGCAATGCGCAGTTCTTCCAGAACCCGGCGGCAGGCACGCTTGGTACGCTTCAACTGACGCCGGTGAGCGGCCCCTGGTTCTTCAACGTTGATATGAGCCTGATCAAGCGCACGCGGATCAGGGAAGATTTCAACGTGGAGTTCCGCGCGGACGCTTTCAACATCTTCAACCGAACCAACTTCAATGTTGGCCAGGTGCAAAACATCAATAGCCCAACGTTCGGACAGATCACCAGCGCATTTGATCCGCGCATCTTGCAGTTCGCAGTGAAACTGAACTTTTGAAACCGCGACTGCGGGTTAATGCTCTGACGCAAAGCAAAGGGCCTCGCTTAGTAAGCGAGGCCCTTTGCTTTGCGAAATTGTAAGAGCGACGGATTGATTTATGTCGGCAAGCCAATCAACCCGCGCGAAATTGCCCACTGCAACATCCCGCAGCCGAAAATGATAATCACCGGATTGAGCTTCGCCCGCATCATCAGCAAAAACGCCAGCGTCGCAATACCGTAGCCCGTCGGCCCACTTACACCCGATTTTGCCAAGCTCACACCCGCCGCCGCCAACATGCCAACTACCGCTGGCGCTACCCCTGCCAGAAACGCCTGTACCTGATGATTCGTGCGGAAGCGATTGAGCGACGTGCCCGCAATCACCGTCATCAGGAAAGAAGGCAAAAATGCGGCAATCGTCGCCACCACTGCGCCGCTGATTCCCGCGACTTTGTAGCCGATGAATGTCGCTGTGATCAGCACCGGCCCGGGCGTGATCTGGCCGAAGGCCATGCCGTCGGCAAAGGTTTGATGTGACATCCAGTGATTGACATCAACTATGTCGGTCTCGATCTGTGGAATCATCACGAAGCCGCCGCCGAAGGTCACTGTGCCCACGCGCAAAAAGATCATCGCTAATTGCCAGGTTGCCAGCAGCTTCGACAAAATCGGCCAGGCAACCAGCGGCAAGACGGCTAGCGGGATAAATGACGCCAGCCTGCCGGAGGTGGATTTCTTCTCCTTCTCCTCCACTGGAGGTTTGGTCAGTTCGCCCGTGTGCCGTTCTTCCGGCGGCGCAGGCTCGTCATTGTTGGGCGGCAAAGAAACCTCAACCTTATAATCGTCAGTCAAGCTGTCCGGGTGTTCGATCATTTCAGCGGCGTGCTGGCGCGCCTGTTGTTCCGCGACGGCTTCGCGGCCTTCGGTCTGTCGCTGTTTGCGAAGTCGGCTGCGCACGCGGTGGCGCACGCGGACTTTGAACGATTGGATGAAAACTGCGATCAACCCAGCCACCAACACGACTTCAGTTACAGTTGTGTTGGTGAAGACTAGGACGAAGCCCGCTGCAACACCCAACTCCAGGTGCCACTGCCGCTGCATCGCCGTTTGTCCCAGACGTGCCGTAGTCGCCGCGATCAGCCCAACGACGGCGGCGTTGAAACCTTGAAAGATCAATTTGGCGTCTGGGCGCTGCGCTAGGTGATCGTGCGCAATGGTGAGCGCGATCATCATCAAAAACGAAGGCAGTATGAAGCTGCTCACCGATACAGCCGCGCCGCGTAACCCTCCAAGCTTCAATCCAACATAGCTGATCGCGTTGGCCGCATTCGCGCCGGGCAGGCTCTGCGCCAGCGAGACGGCGTCGAGGAATTCGCCCTCCGACATCCAGCGACGCTCACGCACGACCAGGCGACGAATCTGCGAGATGACGGCGATGCCGCCGCCGAAGCCGATCGCGCCCAATTTGAGAAAGGTCTTGGCCAGATCGCGCCAGGCGACGCGCTCCTCCGGCAACGGGAAGTGTTCGGCCAGCCAGGCGCGCAAGGGCAAGTCGCGTACTTGTTGAATGGCTGCACGCAGACTGGGTTTGAAAGCGCGCGTGGCAGGCGCTTTGGGTTGCGATTTGGTCGGACGCTCCTTCTCTAAACTCTCTACAGCTTTCATCGGCTCGCAGGCTTGATGCTAGAATGCGGCGGCAAACATTGGCAGTTCACCTAGTACGCAAAATAAAAACAGTTATGGAAAAACAACGCATCGCTATTATCGGCGGGACGGGCGATCAGGGCAAAGGGTTGGCTCTGCGCTGGGCACAGGCGGGCTTTGCCATCACGGTCGGCTCGCGTGCCGCCCAACGCGCACAGGCGGCGGCGGCGGAATTCAAAGCTGCACTCGGCGGCAATGTCACGATTGAAGGCGCAGCCAATTCCGAGGCCGCCGCCAGCGCAGAGATTGTCGTGCTGACCGTGCCCTTCGCCGCACAGATCAATACGTTGAAAGACATCGCTCCATCAATCAAAGCAGGCACGCTGTTGATTGACGTGACTGTGCCGCTCGAACCGGCGGTAGGTGGCAAGCCGACGCGCACTTTAGGCGTGTGGGCGGGGTCGGCGGCGGAACAATGCCGTGAGTATGCGCCCGCCGGTGTCGAAGTCGTGGCGGCCTTTCATAACGTTGGGGCGGAAGCGTTGGCTGATTTGGCGCACGCGGTTGAATGCGATGTGCTCGTGTGCGGTGACAAGAAGGAAGCTAAAGAGCGCGTGCGCCCAATGGTCGAAGCAATTGTTGGCTGTCGTTATGTGGATGCGGGGCCACTGGCTAATGCGCGTACGGTCGAAGCGATAACGGCGCTGCTGATCGGCATCAACATCCGTTATAAAAAGCATTCTGGCATTCGGATTACTGGCCTTTGAAATCGAGTTGAGCGCGGAACAGATCAGATGAACCAGATAGCTGTGCTGAGTAAGCTTGTTGAAGAAACCCGGAGAGTCCGGTTAGTTGAAGATGGTATCTGCTCGGTGCTGCCTGACACACATCATACCCACCGGTATGACAGGAAAGCGGCGGCCTATGATCTTGTGGTTGGCACCCGTTTATACAATCGCATTATGTGGGGCGGCTCGCCGAGCAGCTATCGTGCATTCGCTCGCCGAGCGATTAATTCAGATCAGAGTGGCTGGCTTTTGGACGCAGGTTGTGGCTCGCTGCTTTTCACTGCTCAAGCTTATGCCGAGAGCAGTCGGCCTGTTATCGCGTGTGATCAATCATTGGATATGCTACGGCGCGCGCGGGCACGCTTGGCGCAGTCGGCTGATTCTCTCTCACGGCGTATTGTCTTGCTCCAAGCAGAGCTGAGCGATATACCCTTCCGCCCAGGCAGCTTTCAAACCATTCTTTGCATGAACGTGCTTCATCATTATGCGGCAGCGGAAAGCTTGGTTCTGGGACTGAAGAATTTGCTCAGCAAGAATGGACACATCTATCTGACGAGCTTGGTAACAAACAACCGCTTTATCGGAGACCACTATCTCAACGTTTTGTACCAGCAGGGCTGGATTGTCCCACCCAGAAAAGATGGCGAGCTAAAAGAGCTATTGCAAGACTCTTTGAAGATAGCCGTCAGTTTCTGGACAGAAGGTAATATGGCCTATGCAACAACGGCTATCATTGCCTGAGCGGACCATGCCTAAAACCCAGGTTGGCCTGCCAAAGCAGGAGCGTAGAACATGACAGGATTGGACGGAAAAGTTTCGCTGGTCACCGGTGCCAGTCGCGGCGTAGGCAAAGGCATCGCGCTTGAACTCATCAACGCAGGTGCGACGGTCTACCTCACAGGCCGAACAGTCGCAGACTTAAACCAATTCGCTGACCAAGCCATCGCGCTCCAATGCGATCATCGTGATGATCAACAAGTCGAAGCCGTCTTCTATCAACTTGCCGAAGATCATCAGCGGCTGGATGTGCTGGTCAACAACGTCTGGGGCGGCTACGAAAATATGGTTGAAGACGGCCAGTTCACTTGGTCGCGCCCCTTCTGGCAGCAGCCGCGCTGGCGCTGGGATGCGATGTTTCAAGCCGGTGTCCGCGCGCACTACGTTGCCAGCCAATTCGCGGCGCAGATGATGGTGCAGCAACGGAGCGGACTGATCGTGAACATTTCGTTTTGGGCGGCGCAAAAATATTTGGGCAATGTGGCCTACGGCGTCTCGAAAGCGGCCACGGACAAGCTGACGGCGGATATGGCGCGCGAGCTGCACGATTACAATGTGGCAGTCGTCTCGCTCTATCCCGGCTTGGTCAGGACGGAAAAAGTGATGCAGGCGGCTGCCTGGCTCGATTTGAGCAACTCGGAGTCGCCGCAATTCATCGGGCGCGCGGTCGCCGCCTTAGCAGCCGACGCAAAGATTATGGAGAAAAGCGGGCAGGTGCTGGTGGCCGCGGCTTTGGCTGAAGAGTACGGTTTCACCGATGTTGATGGCAAACAACCGCGACCGCTCACACTTGATGAGCTTTGAATGATTTATGCCACTTTCGACTTATATGAACTTCTCCCGCGACGAATGGTCGAAGCTGCGCGACAACACGCCGCTCACACTTTCCGAAGCCGATCTGGCGCGGCTGCGCGGCCTCAATGAAGCCATGTCATTGCGTGAGGTGGCGGAGATATATCTGCCGCTTTCGCGCCTGCTCAACCTCTACGTCGCGGCGCAGCAGGAACTGCACGAAGCCAAGGATACTTTTCTCGGTAATCAAACGGCCCCAGTTCCATATATCATCGGCATCGCAGGCAGCGTGGCCGTGGGCAAGAGCACGACCGCGCGTTTGTTGCAGGCGCTGCTGGCGCGCTGGCCCAATCATCCGCGCGTTGAATTGGTCACGACCGACGGCTTTCTCTTCCCCAATGTTGTGTTGGAAGAGCGCGGCTTGATGACGCGCAAAGGCTTCCCCGAAAGTTACGACCGGCGGCGGCTTTTGCGTTTTGTGGCGGAGGTGAAGGCGGGCGAGCCGGAGGTTGACGCGCCGGTCTATTCGCACATTGCTTACGACATTTTGCCTAGCCACGTTGTGACGGTCAGGCAACCGAACATAGTGATTTTGGAAGGCTTGAACGTGTTGCAAACCGGCGTGGGCGCGGACAATCCGGTCTTCGTCTCGGATTATTTCGACTTTTCGATCTACGTGGATGCGGACGAAGAGCACATCAAGCGCTGGTATGTGAATCGCTTTCTGACGCTGCGGCGCACGGCCTTCCGCGATCCGGCTTCGTATTTTCACCGCTACGCCAACCTGTCAGATGAAGAGGCAATGCAAAAAGCCTTGAGCATTTGGAATGAGATCAACGGTGTGAATTTGCAAGAGAACATTTTGCCGACGCGGACGCGGGCGCATTTGATTTTGGAGAAGGGTGCGGATCACGCCGTAGAGAGTGTTAAGCTGAGAAAGTTGTAGCTGTCATGGTTTTAAGGTATTGACGAAGGACTCAGACGAGCGAAAAACGCGCAGCATCTTGCCTTCAGGCATTGACCGCAGCCCCGTCTTCAAATCTGAAAGAGAAGAAAAACCTAGCCTTCTCAGAAAGCGCAAGTGATACACTTATGTTTGATGGAAGACCAAAAGAGATTACCATCTACACGACTGCCGAGGGTACAGAGCCATTTGGAAAGTGGCTGAAGAAGCTAGGCGATGCGAACGCACGGGCGCGTGTTGTGCAACGTTTAGACGGGCTCAGGGATGGCAATGCGGGTGAGTATAAGGAGGTAGGACGAGGCGTCTACGAATTGAAAATTGATTACGGGCCGGGCTATCGCCTTTATTGTGCCTTTGCTGGCGTACATGTGGTACTGCTGTTGTGCGGCGGCGACAAGCGTAAGCAAGACGCTGACATTAAGCGAGCGCAAAAGTTTTGGCTGGATTATCAGAAAAGGAATCGAATATGAGAACTTGGGAGCAGCTACGCGAAGAAGTTTTACGCGATGATGCTGAGGGCGCGGCGGCATATATTCGTCTTGCGCTTGAAGAGAACGATGGGCCGTCATTCCTCCAAGCCGTGAGCAACGTTTACGCGGCACGCGGCACACTTAAAGGTTTAGACTTGACCGCTGATGAGTTAAAGGCGGCATTAAATGCGTTGGTCGCTGCTGTAGTTCCAACAGATATTGAAGGAACGTTTGCGTTAAAAGAGGCGCTAGAGGCTTTCATTACTGCGCGCGCCGCGCGCCAGACGCGCAAGACAGCAGGCAAACGTGCCGTGGCGCGCGCGCGCGCGTAAAACATCTGATCAATCCTGTTCATGATGTAATACGCAAAATGACGTTGCCGCTGCGCGTCAACACAGCGTGACTGTCCTCTGTCAGAAATACGGTCTTCGTGCCCAATTACCCTGCCGGAAAAATGGCCGCTGAAAAACGGCCATTTTGATTTTTCAGCACTTACATCATCGCCTGATGATTGGTCTATCCCCTCCTGACAGACTCCGTCTAGGAATTCTGTATTCCCGAATCACACCATAATAACGCGCCATCCAGTACGGCAGGATGTAATCAATCCCCGCACCTTCAATCTTCCCCGTGCCACCACCAAACAACAGAAAGGGGCTACGTTGCCAGAGAAAGTCTGTGCAGATACGATCTACAATCGGCATCGGCGCGCAGGTCTTGTCATCCCCGCAAGCCGGGAAGCGCAGGTTGTTGCGCCAGTCACGCCACAGGTCACGGCGCGGGCGTTCAATCCAGCCCTCCAACATCTCACGCGTCGCCCCGTCGCGTTGCTCATTGGCCCCACGCAACACTCGATCAACCATATTGAAATGTGCATTGCCGTGATCATCGGTCGTGCGGCGTAGCACATCGTAAGTATCTAAATAGCGGTCGCGATAGGTCGAGTCGCTTTCCAAGCGGATCAAGTTGAACAGGTTGATGGTCGCCAGATTGAATTTGAAATAGGAAGTGTGATCTTCCAGCACCTCAAGGCCAATTGCGCTGCCGACGGTAAGCGATGAAAAGAAGCGCGCCGTTTCGTAATCCGCCGAAAAGCCTGGATTGACGCGGCGACCTACTGCCAAGAAGCTCAGCCGTTGTTCGGGATGACCGGTGAAGGTCGTGCTGATCTCGCCAGCAGGCATCACAACCAACCAGTTGCGGTCGAGCAGAAAATCGAGCAGCCGTGTTACCAGGGCTTTGACTTCTTCACGCACCGCTTGATCTTCGACAAAGTCGTAGGCTACGGCCAGCCCGAAAAAGACGCCTGAATATTGATCGCGCGAGGTATTGCCGAGCCACGCGTAGGTCTGGCCGTTTAAGACACGGTAATAAACGCCGTGCCGTTGCTCTTCTTCGATCACACTCCGCGCGTATGGCCAATCTGCCGGAAAGGCACAACGCGCCAGCAAACCGTTACCTGGCAAATCCACCAGCAAGCGTAAGCCACCGAGCGTTCGCTTCACGTTTGCCAAAGCTTCGGACGATTGTGTGACGCGATAACGAAAGCTCTCTGCGGCCAGATAATGCCCTGTCCAGATCGCTGCATCAGCACCGCGCGAGTAGGCTACGATCTCTTCGCTTGATGGCGAGGCAAAGACAGGATCGAGAATCAGGCCGTGTGGCGCGTGGCGTTGCTGAAGGTTGTTGGAGATGGCCACGGCATCACGCTCGTCGGCGCAGACTGGCAGCGCCGCCAGCATTATGCAGATGATGAGCGCAAACAACCGTTTCATCGCAACTACCTCATGAGGGCTTGGGTTGTGAAATTCGTTTAGGGCTGAAATCAGAACACAAAAACCGCTTGCCAAACGGCGGAGCAAGCCTATGGCATAGCCTATTGGCAGTCAATAAATTTAATTTGGCACGGAGCTTCACGGCTTGTTCATCAACACGCTCTTCTCACCGCGCTTGGCCAGCGGGTAGATCGGCAGGCCCGCTAACAAGGGCAGCACTCGATCCTTCTTGCTATCCTCCGTGAAGAGAAAGACCCGCTCGCTGCCGCGCCAGAGCCGCGGTAGGTCGGCATTCTCCAGAAAAACCGGCGGGCAATCAGGAAACTGCGAGCCAAACCACATCCCTGTTACCCGCCCGTTGAGCAGCAAGACTCGCTCATTCGTGTAGAACGCAATCGAAGACCCCGTTTCATATTCGCCGTTGAAGACGATCTTCGCGCCCGGTTCCCAGTGTTTTTGAATCTCTACGGCTAACGGGCGAGAGGACAAGACCGGCTCGAACTTTTGCAGCGCGAAGTTGGCGCAAACAAACAGCAGCCCCATCGAAACGAGCATTGTTGCTGCCGCACCTAGATTTCGCTGCCGACGACGAAGGACGAAAGCCAGCGGGAAGCCGAGCGCGAAAACTAACGCTGCGCCTAACGCAGGCATACGCAATTCGGCAAACGCGCCGCTCGTCAGGTCGAAGAAATGGCCGAGCGAGAGCGTGTATTGCTCGGCATCAAACGGCGCTTGATTGAGCAGATCAGAGAAATCGCCCGTCGGCTGAATGTGGCGCGCGCGCCAGACAAGCGTGGCGAGTAGGGCAGCAATGACCAGCGCGATTGCGGCCAGCACGCCTTGCGCCCAGGTCAGGTAGCGCTGCGCCTTCGGGTTGTCTTCCGCATTGGCCAATGCCGCTCCCAGCAGCAGCGCCAGCGGCGCATAAGACGGGAAAGTGTAATATTCCTGGCTCGTCGAGAGATTGAAGAAGACTAGAATCGTGCCTGCCCAAAGCCAAAGATGAAGGTTGATGAGCCGTTGACGCGCCGCCTTTAGGTTACGGCTAGGCTTTTGCAGACCGAGCAGCGGCACGGCGACACTCCACGGGAAGAGCCAGGCCAAATGCATCAGCCAATAAAAAACAAATGGCACTTTGTTGTAATCGCGCGGGTAGCGTTTGCCGAGGAAGCGATAGACCTGCTCATTGATGAAATAGAACCAGAAAAAATTCTGATTGCGCCATCCGGCAAGCAGATGCCAGGGCGCGGCAATGGCAAGCACCAACAGTAGGCCCGTGAATAACCGCATCTGTCTAAGCTCAAACCAGAGGCCGCGCAGGCCGAGCGTGAGCAACAGAAACAGCCCAATTGGCCCTGCGACAAAGACAATGCCGATCATCCCTTTGGTCACGAGCGCAATCCCGACAGCGGCGTACAACCCGTAATACCAGCGTTTCTGCTTCCCCGTGCCAAAAAAGCCGCGCAGAAAACAGTAGTGCGCCTGCGTGAACCAGAGCGTCAGCAACACCTCGGGAATCATCGCGCGGGTGAAGAGATACATCCCCACGCAACTGCCGAGTGTTGCAGCAGCGTAGAGACCGGCTTTCTCCGAATAAGCCCAGCGCCCGAATTGGTAAGCGGTAAAAGCCAACAAGACAATTGCCACGATAACGGGAAAACGCACGGCGAAGGTTTGAAAGCCGAAGAGCTTGAACGACGCGGCCACCGCCCAATAAAGCAGCGGCGCTTTTTCCAAATAACGCACACCGTTGAAGCGGAGCGTCACCCAATCATTGCTGGTCAGCATTTCCTTGGCTGCTTCGGCGTGCGTGGCGTCTGCGTCGTCGAGTAGCGCGGGTTGGAAAGAGGTGCTAATAAAGACGGCGGCAATAAAGCCTAGCAAAAGAATGATCGGTAGGCGTTGGCGCATAAACGGCGGTCACTGTCCTCGACTTAATTTGGGCTTGGTCTGGTATGCGGTTTGATGGAGTTGGTCGCTTGTAGTGACGGGGCGTTTTGGCATTCAGTGAATCGGAAACTTATAATCGCTGCGTATTAGCTAGCGAACTAATGGAAACAACACGGGCATTAGCCAGCTTCAGAGCAGACAACTTAACGTATGGCTGCGGCTTTGAGCAAGCTGCGCGCAATCTTTACTTTTTGGCATGACGACAACACCTGAAATCATCAATCGTAAGCTCAGCCACTTCGAGCTGTGCGCTCATCAAGACGTCGAGTTCCGTCACAAAACCACTTGGTTTGAAAATGTGGAACTGGTGCATCGCGCGCTGACCGAGACTTGTCTGGAAGAGATTGACTTGACCGTCAATGTGCTAGGCAAGCGGTTGAACTATCCCATAATTATTAGCGGGATGACTGGCGGTGCGGGAGAGGTTGGCATCTTCAACCGCGAGATGGCGGCGCTCGCCAACCGCTGGGGCATCGGCTTCGGCGTCGGCTCGCAGCGTGTGATGCTACGTCACCCGGAAGCAGGTGCGAGTTTCCAGGTTCGTGAGGTTGCGCCCGACGTGCTGCTTTTCGGCAATATAGGCATTGCGCAGGCACGCGAGCTGACGACGCGCGAGGTCGTGTGGCTGGGCGAAGAGATCGGCGCGGATGCTATCTGCGTGCATTTCAACACAGCGATGGAGGTGATTCAGAATCAGGGCGACCACGATTTTCGCGGCTCGCTCGAAGCAATGCGGCGGCTGGCAAGTGAGTCTTCCTTGCCGGTTGTTGCTAAAGAGACTGGCTGCGGCTTCGGGCGCGAGACGGGTGCGCTGCTCGCCGAAGCCGGTGTGCGCTGGCTTGACGTGGCGGGCGCAGGTGGCACGTCATGGGTGGGCGTTGAGACGATTCGCAATCGTGCGTTGCGTCATTTGGGCGAGGCGTTTTGGGATTGGGGCTTGCCCACAGCGGCGAGCGTGTGCGAGTTGCGGTCACTGCCGCTCAACCTGATTGCGTCGGGCGGAATTCGCAACGGCTTGCAGGCGGCGAAGGCGCTGGCATTGGGCGCGCGTGCTGTAGGGATGGCACTGCCGTTGCTGCGCGCCTACGTCAGCGGCGGGACCGAAGCCGTTGAAGCCTACCTGCAAGCTTTCTGTGCTGAACTGCGTGTGGCAGTTATGCTGTGCGGCTGCGCGAGTGTGGCGGAATTGAAGCCTGAGCACGCGGTAATTGGCGGGCAATTGCGCGATTGGCTGCGGCAACGCGAGGCGGCGCAGTGATGGGAGAGCAAGCGCTTCGGCATAACCGGGTCTGCGTCATCACGGCGGCAGACATCGAGTTCAAAAATGTCACCAAGCTTTTAATCGGCGCGCTGACTCAATTGGAACTCAGGCTGAAAGTCTGTCGCGGGCGTTTCAATGGCCTGGCCGTGACAGTTCTGCAAACTGAAATTGGCGCGCCGCAGTTTGCCGAACGGCTGCAAGATCATTTGTCTATCTTCGATTATGACGCTCTGCTGGTCATCGGACTTGCCGGAGCCCTTGATCCAGCTTTGCGAACAGGCGACGTAGTGATTTATGACCGCTGCCTGGACGGGCGTGGCGCTGAGGCGTGGCTGCAAACTGGAAGCAAAGAAAATCCACCGGCTCGTGACGAAATTGCAAGCATTTCCTGCGACGCTAGGTTGGCGCAAAAGCTATTTGAGGTATTAAACGAGCGCGGGTTGCGCTGTGTGCGCGGCCCTGGGGTGCTGGTCGAGCGGATCGTCATTGACGCGCAAGCCAAACTGACGTTAGGTAAACAGTTGCAAGCGACAGTAGCTGATATGGAAAGCTATCTGGTTTTGGCCACCTTGGGAGAATCCCAATTGCCTTGTGCTGTCTTACGCACTGTACTGGACGAGGCGAGCAGTGACCTGCCCGATTTTAACGCCGCGCTCGGCAAAGATGGCCGAATGGAGCATCGCTTAGCGCTGCAAGCTATGCGAGCGCGTCCGCTCCCGGCGCTGCGTTTTTTGCGCAGCTTGCGACCTGCTTTATGTGCACTGCGAGAAGTAACCGCAGGAGCCTTAAGCTACTTCACCAACAGTCAATAGGTTTAACCATTGGAGCGATTACGCATAAGCTAGTGCGGTTGACAAGCCGCCGGAAGGCTGGCTAGAGTTTGCCGTCAGTAAATAACACGAGCGCGGCCCCGGCGCTGAAATTCTCGCCGCAAGCCGCTAACCACACCTCGCGAATGAAGAAATAACCAAGCAAGGAGAATAGCAAATGAGTAATGTGGCACTCTCGCCAGTCGAGACCAAGCCCCGAGTCGAGGCAAAAGAGGGCACATACAAAGTTGCCGCGACTACCTTCATCCTCAGAACCAATGAGCGTGTCGAATTGAAGAACATCACCAAGGAGATCAGCGATTTTGTCTCCCAGACCTCGATTCGCGACGGCTTGGTGCAAATCTCTTCGCTACACACCACGGCTGGCTTGATTTTGAACGAGATTCAGGACGCCTTGTTGGCGGATATAACGACGCTGTTTGAGCAAGTCATTCCGCGCGGCGTTTACTACAAACACAACGATCCCGACCTCTCCGATTGCGACCGCAAGAATGCGGATTCGCACTTGCGCGCGGTCGTAGTGGGACACAGCCTTTCTATCCCGGTCGAAAACGGTAAACTCAAACTCGGCGCCTGGCAGCAGGTTCTTTTTACCGAATTCGACGGGCCGAACAATCGCAAAATTCACGTGCAAGTCATGGGCATCTAGCCCGCTCGCCGTTATGAGAGCTTTCGTCACGGGCGCGACTGGATTCATCGGCGGCAATTTGGTGCGCGAGCTGTTGGCCGATGGGCACGCGGTGCGAGCGCTGGTGCGGCCTCAGAGCGACCAACGCAATCTGGCGGACTTGCCGGTCGAAGCAGTCACTGGCGATCTAGATAATCAGGCGAGACTGACTGAACAATTAGCGGGCTGCGAGGTGGTCTTCCACGTCGCAGCCCATTACTCTTTGTGGGCGCGCGATGCCGACGCCATTTACCGCGCCAATGTCACCGGTACTAAGAATCTGCTCGCCGCCGCGCGCCAAACAGGCGTCAGGCGATTCGTCCACACCAGCTCCGTCGCAGCCGTCGGCGTGCCTGCGCCCAAGACGCTGGGTACGGAAGCGACACAGACTACGCTGGCCGAGCTGGTCAGCGATTACAAAAAATCGAAATATCTGGCCGAGCAAGCCGCACTCGAAGCCGCACGCGCAGGTCTGGATGTAGTGATCGTCAATCCTTCGACGCCGATTGGCGCGCACGATGTCAAACCGACGCCAACGGGTGAGATCATCCTGCGCTTTTTGCAAGATCGCATGCCCGCCTACGTGCACACAGGGCTGAACCTGATTGACGTGTCAGACGTGGCGCGCGGCCACATTTTGGCTTGGCAGAAAGGACGCACAGGTGAGCGTTACATCCTTGGCAATCGCAATCTGACGCTCAAAGAAATGCTGGAGCTACTAGCCGCCATCACGGGCAAGCCTGCGCCGCGCTGGGCCGTCCCGCATTTCATCCCGCTGGCCGTGGCGTATGTGGACGAGATGATTCTGGCGCGCTACTTCGGCAAAACGCCGCAGGTTTCATTCTATTCGGTGCAGATGTCGCAAAAGGCTATGTACTACGATTCGGCGAAGGCGGTGCGGGAACTGGGCCTGCCACAAAGCCCGATTGAGCGGGCGTTGGAAAAGGCAGTGCGGTGGTTTGAGACAAACGGTTACGTTTGAATCAGGCGGCGATTGGCCAATTTCTTTCGCTGACGTGTCGCATCAACTGCTTGGACTCAATCGCTGATAAGGTCTCGCCCTGCTCGGCGCATTCTTGTGAGCAATAGACTTTCCAATCTTGCCCGACTATAGCTTGCTCGTGCTCAACTTCTTCGGCGCAAAAAGCGCATTCGTTCTCATTTCGTTTAGCCATCTCTGCTCACTCTCCTGTGCTGAAAATATCTGGCGCGCCCGGCTTTATTCCACTTATCCAGCGCCGACTTTAGCAACCCAGTCTTTAATCCGTTTCAGAGTTTTGTTAGCTCAAGGTTAGCTTTTCCCAGCCGCCAGCCCGGCTCGCCCAGCAAAAACTTGTAACCAAACTGCTGCTCTGTACGCCTTTATGGTCGGTTGTGGTTAGTTTGGCCAAGCCGACTGACCGGCGTATTTTGGCGGCGTGCACGGACGAGAATTAGCAAAATGGAGCAAACGGCCTATTGGCCCGCACTAGCTGATCGCGTAGAGTTCCCCAGTCAACGGGCGGAATTGGCGGCAACTGAGATGACCGACAACGAACTGGTCGCGGCAGCTAGTCAGGGCGATGAAGCAGCCTTCGCAGAGCTATTTGAACGGCACCGCCAACTGGTGGCGCGGTTAGGCTATCGTTTCTTCAATCGCCGCGAACAGGTCGAGGAAATCATTCAGGAGACTTTTACCAAAGCCTTCTTTGCGCTCGGCGATTATCAAGGTAGTTATGCTGCCTCTTTTGCCGCCTGGATTACGCGCATCGCCGTGCACACCTGCTACGACGAATTGCGGAGGCAGCGGCGGCGCTCTGAAAGTGGTTTGGGCGACTTGAGTGAAGATGAGGCGGCTTATTTGAATGACCGGCTGCGCGATTCAAGCCCTAATGGCAACATCGAGGGCGTGGCCATCACGCGCGACCTGGCTAATAAGCTGCTGAGCCGGTTGCGGCCCGAAGACCGCGTTGTGCTGACATTGGTCAACCTGGAAGAAAAGTCTGTGGCCGAGATCGCGGAGTTAATGGGCTGGACAGCCGCCAAAGTGAAGATGCGCGCCCACCGCGCGCGCGAATCACTGCGGCGCGTGCTGCACAAGTTTTTGTGAGATGAGGGAGGTAACGAATATGTGGTTATGGAGAAGAAAATCAATTGACGATACCAGGTTCGAGCGCCTCGAAGCGGAGATTTTCCGCGCGTTCGAAGCGAACGAGGCAGAAGTAGAAGCGGCGGCCAATTCCCCGTTTCTCTACCAGCGTCTACGCACGCGTCTGGAGGCAGAGATCAAACGGCGCAACGAACCTGGCAAAGAGTGGCTGGCTTGGCTGATGACAGCACGGCAAGTTGCCCCGGCTCTGGCACTGGTGGCGCTGCTGGCCGTTGGCGTCTTCTGGACGGTGGGCCAATCCAATTCCGCCACGGGTCTCAGTTCACAGGGAGGCACAGAGACCGCGTTGGCAGACGAGCTTTCCAACGATGATGTGTTAGCCGAACTGGTGGGTTGGGAAGTGAACGGGACTCCGGCAGCGTCGGCTTCAGTCAAGGAGCGGTAATGAATCAACCCAATCGCATCAAATTACAAGTTTGGATGATCTTCCTCTTGGTCTTTGGACTAGGCGGACTCACCGGCGTTTCGCTAGATCGCATCTACCTGTCGCGCAACGCCGCGCAACGCCCCCCTTTTCACGGCGGGCCTGGCCGGGGTGGGCCGCGTCGCATGCTTGAAAAGATGAAGCAGGACCTGAATCTGACTGATGACCAGGCCGAAGCCATCCACAAAATCTTCGAGGAGTCGCGCAAAGAAGGTCAAAGCAAACTGGATGAATGCCCTGGTTTCAAAGAGGCGCGCCAACGCACCCAGGAGCGCATTCGTGCGGTACTCACCACGGAGCAGCAGAAAAAGTTTGAAGAAATTTCAAAGCAGCGTGAGGCAATGCGTGACGCCCCGCCGCCGCCGCCAGAAAACCGCTAAGCTGAGTCATTGACCACTTCACCAACTAAGGAGATTACCCCGTGCAAAAAGTTTTTGCGAGCTTCGTTCTGACCCTCTTGCTGCCCTTGTGTGCACTAGCGCAAGAGCAGCCCGCCGATCAAGCCAGCAAGCTTCAAAAGGCCCAGGAAATCTTGCAACAGGCACGCGCCGCACTGGGTGGCGAAGCCAATCTCAAAGCGATTCAAAGTCTGTCGGTTTCCGGTGATTATCTCGCCACCCGGGGACAACAGCAGATCAAAGGCGAGATTAAATTCGATCTACTACTGCCCGACAAATACCTCAAGACCTTGACTGTCTCGAACCAAATGGGTGCACTCAAAACCTTTGAAGCCGTCAATGGCACTGACGCTTGGACAGACCGGAAGATGATCAGCAGTCCTTCTACCGGCGGCTTCGGCGGCGAAGGCGGTGGTGGCGGCTTCGGTGGCGGTGCTGGGGGCGGCGGCGGTCTGGGCGATGCCAGCAGTACGGGTGGCGGCGGAGGTAGAGGCGGGGGTGGCGGCGGTGGCCGTGGCGGCGGACGCGGTGGCGGTGCGGGGGGCGGAGATTTTCCACGCGGTGGCGGGATGGGCCGTATGGCTGAACTCACTCCTGAACAGGAAGCCCTGATGCAAGCGCGTGCCCGCGCCGAATACACACGGCTCAATGCAGCTTGGCTGCTGGCCGCGCCAGGTGGCATGCCCCTTGAGTTTAGCTATGAACAAGAAATTGCGGGGAAGGACAGCAAAGCTGATGCCTTGCGCGTTACTGGGGCTGACAATCTGCTGATGTGGCTGATCGTGGATCAAGCCTCTCACCGTCCGCTGATGGTCACTTACCGCGAACCACGCCAACAGCGCCGGCCAACGACCGACGCTCAAGAGGCCGAGCGTGAGCCGCAGATGCTGGAGATACAGCTTTACCTGAGCGATTACAAACAGGTCAACAACGTCTGGCTACCGCACCAGATCGTCAAGGCCAGCAATGGCCAAAAGATCGAAGAATGGAAACTCAAATACAAGCTCAACCCTGGGCTGAAAGCCAAACAGTTCGAGAAGCCACAAAAGAAAAGTTAGGCCGCAAAGCCTACCCGCTTTGCTCGACGACACTGCCAGGAATCGTTTGAGCAAAAAGAGCCGTCCGCTTTCTTTCATCGCCTGTCAGGAGCGGACGGCTTGCTTTTTACACGTAAAAACGTAGCTACGCAACCAGATTGCTTTGCGCCCCCGTTTCAATGGCTCGCGTAGCTCAGCCCATTCACTTCTGCTTTTGCTGACCAGGTTTCTCCGTAACGCAACTGAAATTCGCTGCTTCATCTGTGCTGCCGCTCCCTTTGTAGCGGGCCACTTGCGGATATGGGCAAAGTGGACGTGTGCGTTGCGCTGGCGCTTGCGGACCTGCGCTCGGCCGTTTCGTAGCGATGACTTGATCCGGCGCGACGCCCTGTTCCACCCAACGTTCGAGCGCCAGCGTCAGATCGTGTTGCGGATCGGATTGCGTGTTGCTGACCATTTGGCCGAAGTTATCCGGGCCAGGGCCGCCGCCGCAGTGTTGCACGCCCGGCGCCATAAACAGCCGCACAAAACCGTTCGTTTGCCGTTGCCCCAGCTTCGCCACCACGCTCTGAAAATAGTTGATCGTGTTCACCGGCGGCAGCGCCGCATCATTCCAGCCGTGATACAGAATCAGCTTGCCGCCCCGCGCGCTGAACGCTTTCAAATTCGGATCAGTAGCATTCAACAGCGGTGCCAGCTTTTCATGCGCTAGCTTGCCGTCGCGCTCCAGTTGGAAGCTTTTGTAATCCCAGTTCGGATCGTTGTAGACCATGTTCTTGAACGCTTGCGTGGAGAAAAAGAATTGCAGCGCTGCCGTAGGTGTCGCTCCGGTTATCCAACTCGTCCAGCCGCCAGCCCCTGTTTCGCCGCCCGGTGTAAAGCCGGGAATGATTGGTTGCCCTTTGGCATCGCGCGGCCCGGCATAGATTTTCTTCAGCGCGGCGATCTGCTTTTCGGTCAGGCAGTCGTCGGTCTCCTCTCCTTTGCACAACAGCACCGCCGGGTCGAAGCCGCATTTTGTCGGATCGTCCAGCACGCCGTCTTTCACGCCATCACGGGCGTCGCACGCGGAGAGTACGGCGGCCTCAATGGCTTTCAATTTCTTCGCCGGGATGTAGCTGGCCGGATCAACCAACGTATTCTGCATATTCCAGGCAAAGCCCGTCAGGACGTGGGTAAAAGCGTTCGCGGGCGCGCCCGCAATGATGCCGTCGTAATCGTTGGGATAGCGTTGCGCCTCCATCAACGCCTGTCGCCCGCCGTTCGAGCAACTGGCAAAGTAGGAACGCTTCGGGCCATCGCCATAGAACGTCTTGACGATGAGCTTGGCTTTCTCGGTCATCTCGTGAATCGCGCGATAGCCGTAATCCGCAATCTTTTCGGGATGCCCCAGCGCCCAACTTGCATCCCCGCCGCTGTGCCCTGTGTCGGTCGAGGCCGTAGCGTACCCGCGCGCCACGGCGCTGGCCATCCCGCTAAAGGAGATCGAACCGGCGAAGCCTCCATTGCCGATGCCATGAAACTTTCCATTCCAATTTGCGCTCGGCAGCCAGACTTCAAACTTGATCTCCGAATCACCCGTCGGTTTGATCACTCCTGCCACGCGGCAAAAGGCGGGCAGGTCTTTGTAGGGCGCGGCGGAACCTGTGGGCGGCGTGAACGCCCCTGCCGCTACGGATTGTGCCGTCGTGATCGTCGTATTGGGCAGCTTCAACTCAGCCAGCCCTTCGCAGGTAGCGGCGGACACGACACTGACTGCCAGCGCGGAAAGCAGCAGAACAGCCAAGCCCTGTGCACACAGTTTGTATAATGATGTTCCGTTCATCTTTGGCCTCCAATTGTTGCTAAATTGAACTACACAGCCTTGTCCTGATCGGACGTTAATCAGCGCGTATATCTGCCGCTGGGCAGCCTGACCGGCCCTGGATGGAAAAACTTTTCCGGCGTCATTACGCCATCCTTTTTGAAAACCGCGCCGTTCTTCATCACGAATTGCACGTGGCGCAGCGTGTCAATCTCAGTGAGCGGATCGCCCGCGACGGCGATCAGATCGGCGAAGAAGCCCGGCTTAATCGGCCCGCGCTCCTTGTTAATGTCGGCAGCCTTATAACCGTTGACCGTAATCGCGCGCAAGATGTCCGCCGCAGGAATGCCAGCCGCTTTCCAAGTATCAAGGAAAGCAATTGAAAGGTCGCCACGGCTCAACCACTCGCCAGTCTTCTCGTCCTTCATCCGCTCGTTCCAGTAATCGAAGTCAGTCGAAAAAGTCAGCGGCACCTTTTTCTCCCAGGCATCGCGCAGCTTGGCGACCGTCTGTCTGAAGGCGTTTTCGCTGCCGCGATATTTAGTGAAAGGCGTATCGGTGCCCGCCAGGAAAATACCCTTCTCGGCCATCTGGCGATGGTGCTCAGGTGTCAGAGCGTTGCCGTGCGCGATGATGTAGATGCCAGCGTCAATCGCGCGTTGCGCGCCTTCGGGCGTCTGCACGTGCCCTTCGACTTTGCAGCCGCCTTTGGCCGCCTCGCTGATCGCCAGCTTGATGTCCTCGACCGAGTAGCCCCACGGCTTGCAGTCAATGCAGAGCTTGATCGTCCGTGCGCCGAAGAGCATGTTCTCGCGGATGGCGCGGACGATTTCATCGTGGCTGTTAGCGTCGAGGTATTCGGGATAGACGAGGTTGTGTTGCTTGTACATCTCCGGCGTTGGCCACAATTGTCCGCCCGTGCCACCGATGATAATGCCCGACGGGATGACGGTCGGCCCTGGCAACCAACCCTGTTCGATAGCTTGCCGCAAGGCTGTATCAGCGTACAGCCCGTTGTTGCCCACATCACGAATAACGGTGAAGCCTGAGTTGAGCAGTTGAATGCCGTTGGACGCGGCCTGGATCGCGCGCAACGGCGTCGAATCCATCACATAGGTCAGGTAGTAGTAATTGTTCTCCGGCTGCTCCTTGTAAGTCATCGCCATGTGCGTGTGCGCATCCACTAGACCAGGCAGCACGGTGAGCTTCGATAAGTCTATGACTGTCGCGCCGACGGGAATGGCAAGGTTCGCACCGACCGACTTGATCTTCTCGCCTTCGATGATGATGACCTGATTGATGGCTGCTGTACCTGTTTCCGGGTCAATCAATCTCCCAGCCTTGATTGCTGTAATCGGAACGGGCCGTGATTGCGACTGTGCGCCAATCATCCCCGTCAGTAGCACTACCCAGAGCAAACAAAGCATACCGTTACGTTTGTTCATGCTTTTCTCCTTGCTTCTCGAAAATGGTGATGATGTTCGGATGCCTGCAAACCGCACCTGGTCTATGAGCCTTCGCCACAGTTATTTCACCTTGAACTCATAGTTGTTTTCTGAAATCAACTGCCCGCGTTCGTCCACCACCCGCGCCCACAAGACATACTTGCCCAGCGCGGCAACATTGAAGCTCACGTCCATCAGCTTGATTGACGAATCCGGCGCGAGCGTGACTTTGTTGGGCGCTTTGCCTGCCGCGACGACTTGCTTAGTGCTGCCCTCCACGCGCCAAGTGATTGTTGTGTTCGGCACTGCGAACCAGTGATCGTTGATCAGCCATAGCTCCGTCTTCACCGTTTCGCCCGCGTCCCACACGTCGCGGTCATAAGCGAACGAGGGCAACACCATTTGAAACGAATGCTGCACCGTGAAATAGGCTTTGGTCGGCTGACGATAGAAATCAATCGCGGCCATCGTCACCGACGGCCAGAGGTCAACCGCGTGAAAATGCAGAATGCCCCCGGCTGGTTGATATTTCAGCCGTCGCATCCGTTCGAGCGCGAGTTGAAACAGCCGCGCGACGTAGTCCTGCGTTTGCGGAATGTATTCCTGCAAGCTCAATGCGCCTGGCTCGCCCCAGGCCCGCATCGCTTCAAAAATTTGCAGCTTGTGGAAGACCCACTCGTCTTCGTGATCTTTGATTGGCCAGTGATTCGGTAGGAACTTAATCAAGCTCTCATAGTTTGGCAACGCCGTTGCACCCAATTCCGAAACAAACTTCTCGTTCAGTTGGGTGTATTGCCAGATCGAACCGTCATACCAGCCGTGATAGATATGCCCATCGCCATAACGCCCCGTCGAACGCACCACCGGGCGACGTTGTGGGTCGTTCAAGTAGACGCGCGGTTCCAGATGCTTGGTCAGATCGCGGTAGTTCTCCAACGACTCTTCATCGCTCGTCGCCCAGATGGCGACGGAAGGGTGATTGCGCACGTATTTGATCAACGGATCGTAAAGCCGCGCCGCCTTGAGCGAGAAGGCGCGGTCTTCCGGGTACCACGCTTCGAGAAAGTCTTGCCAGACGAGCACTCCCGTTTCGTCGGCCAACTCATAGAATTCGGGATTGCTGAAGTTGCAATGCAGCCGGATCATATTGATATTCATCGCACGCATCAATTTGTAATCACGCTCGTAATCGCTGCGCCGCACCTCAGATTGAAACAGGTGATAGTAAAAATTAGTGCCGCGAATAAACATCCGCTTGCCATTGAGGTAGAACTTCCAATCTACGTGCTCAATCTCGCGCAGACCAACCGCGCACGCATAACGATCAGAGAGTTGATCGCCTGCACGCACACTGACATTGACCGTATACAAATTTGGCTTGCCGTGATCCCACGTCCACCACAACTCCGGTTTGGCGACGTGCAAGACGTAACGGCGCGGTTGCAAACCCGGCTCAAGCGTCTCGCTTGTTTTGAGCAGCAGCCCGGTCGGAGCCGTGAAGTTGCGCGGCGCGAGTGACAGCGTAATTTCAGCAGTCTGTTCGCTCGCATAAGCTTCAAGCGAGAGGTCAACTACTACATCGGCACTGCCGTCGCGATTGAGTCGCGTATCAATCGCCACGTCCGCCAGCCTGACCGGGCCACCGGCGAGCAGACGCACAGAGCGCGTGATGCCAAGCGGGGTGATGTTGTCCGGCTTTTGATCTACTGCGCCGTAAGAGCCTTTGACCGTGTAAGGCCGATGCCGCCAGTAATAGCTCACCGGCGTCCATACGCGCACGGCAAGCTGGTTTTCGCCATCGCGCTTCAGCTTGTCTGTTACATCGAATTCATACGCATCCATATAGCCTTCGTGCTGGCCCAGCAAGACGCCGTTGAGATAGATGTCGGCGTAATAATCGGTCGCCTCAAACCGCAAACGGAGCCGTTGACCTGCGGCAGTGTGCGGCGCAGTAAAGCGGCGGCGATACCACCATTCTTTCTCGCTGATCCATTCGGCTTCGCGCGTGAAATATTTCGGGGCTTCGAGGATTTGCGTGTGAACGCTGCCGGGAACCTGCACCGTGCGCCACTGGCTATCGTCAAAATCCGCGTGCTGAAATCCCTGCGCCTCGCCCGCCGATTTTTCCGCCCAATTCAAGCGCCACGCGCCGTCAAGTCGCATCTCGTGAAGCGGCTCCGCCGTCACGCGTTTGATTTCATCTACTGAAGGCGTCGAAACAATTTCATTGCGTTGTGGCAAAGCCATCACTGATTGCTGGTTACTAGCCATTGACGGCTGAGCACTAACCACTGACAAGATCGGCTGAATGAAGCGACGGTATTCCTCGCGCGCTTCAAGTACTGTCGTCGTGCCTTTCCAACGCGGAAAGGCTAGCGCCGTCTCAATCGAACGATGGTTGGCTGAAAGTTGCGCGTGCGCATAAAACTGCCGCGCGCCCGCGCCTTTCCACTCAAGCGCCGGGTCGAGTTCATAAAAACCGAGCGCGCCATAATTCTCTGCGCGCTGGTAATAGACCAGATGCTTGCCCGGCAAGTCGGCGAAATCGCGCCCGCTGATTTGGTGATCCGGCGGATTGTCCGTCTCCCACCCATCAGGGAAATTCTTTTCGACGCCTTCCATCCAGCGATCAAACGGCAAGTAAGGCGAGGCCGAAACAGAGCTGAAAAAGAAACCATAGCTCGCGCCAGTACTGGCTTCGGCGAGCGAGGCTTTCCAACGCAAGACAGGACTGTCTGCGTGCCAAACAAATTCCCAGGTCTCGCGGTTGTTGCCGAAGCGCGCCCCCATCAGTTTTACGCGCCCGCGCAACGGCCCGGCTTCTAGAATTTCGACTTGCTCGAATGACCCACTACGCTCGCGTTGTGCAAGAAAAGTTCCCCATCCCGCGCTCTTTTTGCCGAAAGCCAGCGGCTCGGTTACGTCCGGTGAAGTATCAACCAGATTGAGCACGCGCTGCTCGCCCGCCGTTTTGTTGAACGCCGCGACAATTGCAGGCTCAGTCTCTTCCAGACCGAGATTGAGCATCACGTTGAAACGCTCGTTGCCTAGTTCAACGCGGCTCACTCCAACACGACGCGCGGTGATACTATTCGGTAACATCGGCTGCTTTTCGCCTGCGTCGGCTAGCAAACGATAGACGGGCCGCTCGCCCGGAATGATGGTCGCGGGGAAGAGCAATTCCGCCGTTTTGATCGAGCCGTCCGCGTGCGTTTGCTCAACGACGATTTGCGAAATGACCTCGCGGCCATCGGGCGCGCTGACGCGCAATTGCTCGCGCCGCGCTTCGGCGGCAGCGAAATTCAATTTGATGGTGACGACTTCATGATCGCGCCGATAAATGCCGGTGGGTTCTTCGAGCGTGATGAGCCAGGCGCGGGCGGTATCGGGTCGCGCAGAGGTGGATGAGTGAAATAAGAAGGTCGAGAGTAGGCAACATCCAACAGACAATAGTAGAAAGCGGAACAGAAATTTGATCTTCATCTCTCCTCGAATTGCGCGTTTCATCCTTTCAGCGACGGTTTCAAATTCAGGTTGCGAATCAGCCGGTGCAGATAGTTCGGATGCACGCCTAACAGTTTGGCCGCCTCGGTGTAATTGCCGTTTGCTTGTGTAAAGGCGTTGAGGATGAGCTGCTTTTTCGCTTCGCGAATCGCTTCATGCTAGCGCGTGCTCGGCGCGCTCGTGGACGATCCGGTCTCTAGCAGGGCTTCGGGCAAATCTTCGAGCCGGATCAGTTCGCCTGCGCCGAGCACGACGGCGCGTTCGATGGCGTTTTCCAACTCGCGCACGTTGCCAGGCCAGTCGTAGGCCGCAAGCGTCGTGCGGGCTTCCGGCGCAATGCCGCGAATCGGGCGTTTGCACTTCTCGCCGTATTTCGCAGCAAAGTAAGCGGCCAGGAACGGAACGTCTTCACGGCAATGAGTCTCGGCAGACATTGGTTTATAGCCCATATCCTGCGGAGAAAGCGGCAATGATTATATTGTCGTTGAGTACGGCGCAGAGTCTATCACACGCGCCAATTGTCAAATAGTGATTGGCACTCTCACCAGTCAGATAGCTCGTCTATCCGATCGGATGGCCTTTTGTTTTGGGTAGTTGTAAGTCCACCTCTCGCTTCAAACGCCAGCCTCTTTCGCCGAGGCAGCGTTCACTATCGAAAGTAACCCTCACTCTGCCACAGCCGCCAAGCTGCTGGTCTGCACAGTTGAAGATGAATCTTTTGCTGTTGTGGTGTAATTTGTCCGCGCTATGGACGATCTATTTCCTTTTTTTCCCATACTGGATGAACTTAGCCGCAAGGCTGGTGTGATCATCAAGCGTTATTACGACTCACAGTTCGAAGTCGAGCACAAGGCCGATGACAGCCCGGTTACGAAAGCCGACCGCGAGGTTGAAATCTTTCTGCGCGATGAGTTGAGCAAACGTTTTCCGGATTTTTCACTCTATGGCGAAGAGTATGGCGAGACGCAAAGGGCGAGCGCCTATCGCTGGATCATTGATCCGATTGACGGCACCAAGTCATTCGTGATGCGCACCCCGCTCTTCGGGACGATGATCGCACTCGAGCGTGACGGGGAACTCCTACTGGGTTCGATCTATCTGCCCATCCAGGATCAACTGCTGATTGGCTCAGCGGAGACGGGCACGTTTTTGAACGGCAAGCGTTGCCACGTTTCTCAAACCTCCGGCTTGTCACAAGCTACTGTGGTGCTAACTGATCCACGCACTTTGCTGCCAGCGGAAGAGAACACACCGGTCATAGAGGTCTGCAAGCGCGCGCGGTTGGTGCGCGCACACGGCGATTGTTATGGCTATTTTCTGGTGGCGACTGGACGCGCCGATGTAATGATTGAACCGGGGGCGCTGGCCTATTACGATGTTGCGCCGATGCCGCCCATTCTGCGCGGCGCGGGCGGCATCTTTTCGACGTTGAAAGGCGATCTGGATTTTTCGACCGGACAGGGATTGGCCGCCAACCCGCAATTGCACGCAGAGATTTTGTGTTTGCTGAACGGGCCGAAATAGCGGCAGGGAAGGCGCAAAGAGAAGTTATGACCGAGAAGCTCATCATTCAAGGTGCGACCATCGTTACGCTGGATGCCGCCAATCGCATCTTTGCGGGCGATGTAACTATCGAGCGAGGCCGCATCACTGCGCTCGACCCGCCCTTGTCTGCCGCGTTTGATGCAGCGCACGACGAAGTGATTGATGCGCGCGGGCGCATGCTCTTGCCCGGCTTTGTGCAAACGCACATTCATCTTTGCCAAACTCTCTTTCGCGGAGCGGCGGATGACTTGGCGCTGATTGATTGGCTCAAACAGCGCGTTTGGCCGATGGAAGCGGCGCACACGCCAGCATCGCTTTATGCCTCGGCGCGGCTGGGCATTGCGGAGTTGATGCGCGGTGGTACGACCTGCGCGCTGACGATGGAGACAGTCAATCATACTGAGGCCGTCTTTCAAGCGGTCGCTGAAGCAGGCTTCCGCGCCACGGTCGGCAAATGCATGATGGATCAGGGCGAGGATGTGCCCGCTCCGTTGAGCGAAGAGACTGAAGCATCGTTAGCCGAATCAATTGCGCTGCTCGAACGCTGGCATGGCCAGGCTAATGGGCGCATCCGCTACTGTTTCGCGCCGCGCTTTGCTGTGAGTTGCACGCGCGCTTTACTCGAACGAGTCGCGCAACTTTCGCGCGAGCGTGGCGTGCTTGTCCACACTCACGCTTCGGAAAACCGCGACGAGATTGCGTTGGTCGAGCGGATGACTGGTCAACGCAATATTGAATATTTGCAGGCGGTCGGCCTGGCCAACGAGCGCGTTGTGCTGGCGCATTGCATCTGGCTTGATGAAAGCGAATTGAACATCCTGCACGACACCGGCACGCACGTTGCGCATTGCCCCTCGTCAAATCTCAAACTGGCTTCCGGCATTGCACCTGTCACCGAAATGCTTGAGCGCGGCATCTCAGTTTCGCTCGGTGCCGATGGCGCGCCCTGCAACAACCGGTTGGATATGTTCACCGAGATGCGCACAGCCGCGCTGTTGCAGAAAGTCCAACACGGCCCGCGCGCCTTGCCTGCGTTGAAGGCGCTGCGGATGGCGACGATTGACGGCGCGCGCGCGTTGGGTCTGCAAGCGGAAATCGGCAGCATCAAGGTCGGCAAGCGCGCAGATTTGCAGTTGCTCAACTTGAATTGCCTACACACAACGCCCCAGCCTGATCCGGTTTCGACGATTGTTTATGCGGCTGAAGCCAGCGATGTTGAGACGGTAATCATTGACGGTCAAATAGTGCTGCGAGATGGCAAATTCACGACGCTCGATGAAAAGGCGATTTGCGCCGAGGCAAACCAACAGGCGCATACCCTTGCCCAATCGCTGACTAAGCTTTAGGTCCGCAGCCACTATCGCTTAATCTCACGCACAACTCGGAACCCAATGTCCGCGCGGCCTTGTGAGGGCGAGAAAGCATTCCGCTCAAACACGCGCAAGCGACTGTTGCCGCGCGTTGGAGCGCCACCGCGAATGACCCGCAGCGCGTCACCCTCCTTCGACTTTTTGGCTTTGGGAGGTTGGGCAGGCCCGGTAGGATTCTGCCGTTCGCGCCGCTTGTAGTAATCAGGGTCATACCAATCCTGACACCATTCCCATACCACCCCGATTGACTGGTACACATTGCCTGCCCCGCGCGCAGCCTTCTCCCACTCGGCTTCGGTTGGTAGACGATAGTGCGCGCCACTCTGTTGGCTGAGCCAATGACAAAAAGCTGTCGCATCTTCCCAAGTGACGCCAACCACCGGTTCGTCAGCGCGGTTCGGCGGATAATTGCGGCCTTGCCAGCCGGAGAGCTGCGCACTTGGCAGTTGATGATTGGTAGCCTCCACGAACATCTTGTAGACGCGGTTAGTTACCTCGCGGCGCGCAATTTCATAGTCGTTGAGATAGACGGGATGCGCGGGCTTGGCATCTTTCGCCCCGGCATCGTTGCCCATCACAAAATCGCCTGCTACCACACGAATCATTTCGGGATTGATAACTGGCGCTAAGGCAATCTCGACATTTTTTGTCACACCAGCAACCACTTCGACCACTCCGCGCCACTCGCTGAAACCGGTTTTGGCTGCCCGCACTTGATGCTTGCCAGGCAGGAGACCGTCTACGGAAATCTGTTGTCCGGCGATGCTCTTAACGCTCAGCTTCTCGTCAATAAAGACCTCGGTGCCAGGTTGGTTGACTAAAATGGCTAGCTTGCCAGTCGGCGTCTTTTTCTTTTGTGGAATATCGAAGCTCGTGCTTGGCGCTTTCACCTCGACCGGGCCAGCCCACATTTCATAGCCGTCCGCCGAGACGCGTAGTTGATGCTCACCCGGCGCGATGGCACTCAGCGAAAGCCTGCCGTCGCGGCCTACTACACCGCGCGCCTGTCCATCGAGTTCAACAATCGAATTTGGCGCGGCCAACACAGTCAAGCGCGCAGCATTGCCTGGCGTCGGGCGTGTTTTGGTCGTTGTTGAAGTTCTACCGGTAGAATTGCCAGTGGTCTTGGAAGACGCCGGTTCTTTAGCTTTTGGTTTTTCAGTTTTTACGGCAGGCTTGTTCTTCGGTATGTCACGCCCTGTCGGATTCTGCGCGAAGCAGACAACTCCAGCCAGCGTAATCAGCCAGCATAAGCCAATAACGAATTGGGCAAAGGCTCTTTGAGCAACCATATTTTTGATTGAGCCAAAATTAAACAGCTGATGTTACGCAGCGCGGAAAATCGTTTTAGGTTTGACGCCCTTCTCAGCGCCGGAGGCGCGGTCGGAAATTAGCCGGTGGTGGAGCAAAGCGTAACCACCGGAAAGTCGAACGCCGCAATCTCGCGTCCCGGCTGGGACGCTGGACAGGACATTGATTTCGCGCCCATTGTCTATCCTGCGCCCCTACTGGGGCGCGGTCACTTGACGCGTGTTACCGGTGGTTTCACTTCGTTCCACCACCGGCTAATTTCCGCTGTGCCTCCGGCACAAAAACATGTCAATTCCAAACTCGACTTTCTTACTGCGTAACATCAGTTAAACAGATAGAAATGAGCCCCGTCCAAAGCCAAGCAATCACATCATTGCGCATTACGGGCACAACGAAAGCCGGTTTTCGGATAGACCTTATCGGCCTGCACAACACCGCGATAAGTCGCGGTAGCACGTTCATTGCGCACGTCATACGCGCCGCCGCGAATCACTTTACGGTCGGTCGCGATCAATTCCTGGGTCAAATACGAACGTAGATCACTGGCCGTCCATTCCCAGACATTGCCGCATAGGTCAAGTACGCCGAAGGGACTTGCGCCACCTGGGTAGCGGCCAACTTCGACGATTTTACCCGTGCCGCTTTCTGCCGTATTAGCAAACTCAGGATTCCATTCCGAACCCCAGGGATAAAGGCGTCCATCACGCCCTCTGGCAGCAAACTCCCATTCCTCTTCCGTCGGCAACCGTTTGCCTTCCCAAGCAGCAAAAGCCACTGCATCATCCCACGAAACATTGACCACGGGAAATTTTTCTTCCCCAGCAGGAGGTTGATTGCCGCGCCAATGTTGCGGCATACGATGCTCAGTGGCTTCGACAAAAAATTTATACCGCTCGTTAGTGACTTCAGTGCGATCCAGATAAAAAGGCTTTACTTCAACCAGGTGTTGCGGTTTTTCATATTCGTCCCCGTCTTCACGCCCCATATCGAAGACGCCACCAGCGAGATAGACCATGCCAACAGGCGCGGCAGCCGAAGCGGCTGCGTCAGCCTGCTGCGGCGATACTGAAACAGTAGCTTGCGATTCTGGTTTCAGTTCAGGGGTCGGCTTCAGGGTAACTTTCGTTGGGCGGCGCGAAGCTTGCCAGAAGGTCACGAGTAGAAAAGCCAACACCGCCAAGCCAGCTATCACTACCCAAGCCCCCCAACGCGGACGATCAGCAGGCAGGCGATTCGTATCTGCATCCACCCAGGGGAAGCTCAACGGTGGCGTGGCGCCACCCGCAACTGTCTCATGCCCAGGTCGGGGTGGACGACTCAACTCTTCCTGACTCAATGTTTCGCGCAAGTGGCGCAATTGTTCAGCCGCCTCAACGCCAGGCGGGGGTAGCTCCGTCGTTACCCGGTCTTTCTCGACAATGCGCGTTGACGGTTCAGTTTTTGTGGAAGGCGCTTCTTTAGCGACAGGCGGTTTTGTCTCTTGGGCCGGCGCAGGGGTCTTGCGTAGTTGTTCGACATTGACGATGGCGCCTTTACCCGTGTCGCGCACGTTGTAAAGCGGTTCTTCTTCGAGGGTCGTGGCCAACGGATCAACTGCATTTTCAACCGGCGCACTCGTGGGCTTAGCTGGCGCGCCGTTGATAGGCGCGGTGAGCCGCATGCCGCAGTTTTCGCAGAAATGCGAATGTGGTGAGCCGGCAGCTCCACAATAAGCACACGGCAAACTTTTCGCTTCCGGTACTTCTTCAATCGTTACTGCCAAGCTCGCCGCCGAAGCTGCGGTGGCCGCGTGCAAATTCAGTTGCAAAGCGCGGTCACGATCCAAGCCGCAACGCTTGCAGTAAAGCCAACTGCTGCGCCAATACGTGCCACAGTTATAACAAGAGCCTGTCACCGTCTCCTGGTTCGCGACGCCAGCCTTCGCGCCACAATGCTGACAGCCTTTCTCGCCACGCGGCAGGCGCGCACCACAGCGCGTACAGCACAGCGACTCAGTCACCGGCTCGCTCAAATCGCGCACCAGGGGCTGGCCGCAGTTGCGACAGAATTTGAGTTCTTCGGAATATTCCAGATTACAGGCCGTGCAATACATAGCAAGCTGCTATTGGTGCAAGCTTCTTGTCTCGAAAAACCAATCCGAGCGGGACTTGTTGGGGCGTGTTTATCATAATGTCCGTTTATCACTAGGTGCAAGGATAGCGCTCCTGAACATTTGAACACAAAATCTGAATGGTGTTACGCCGCTGCACAATTACTTAACACGCTCACGTTCTCGCTCAGCCAAATTGATACGAAAGAAAATTGAAAAAAGTTGAAATCAACTCTTGTCTTTCTCTTACGTTTGTCATACACTCCGCGCGTGCTGTTTCACTGTTGAAACGACACAGAACCCACATCTTTCATAACAATGATTGCTGCGTGATACGTTGTAGTAGCTCGCTGACGTAGGGCGCGTTTCAGCTCTTTAGGGCTGCCCAAGTTTCGGCAGAGACTAAAAAGAGGATCCACGCTGTGTGGCAGTTGCAATAGCCTAGCGGCAAAAGTTATTTGGAAACCGAAAACGCTTGAATAGAGAGTAAACACAGACTTGCTGCGCAATATGACCTGATGTTTTGGATAGGTAAGTGATTTTGTATGGTTGCTAAGCGTTTTCACTGCTGACAAAGGACCAAACAATTTTCCGGTTCCTGCCTGAAGCACCACGAACCTCAGCCTGGGTCTACGCCCATCCAGCTCGGTTGCCCGCACCGAGCTGGATGTGGCAGAAGCCCACAGCGCTTCAGGCTTTTTCTAGAGCCGGGTTGTTTCACAAGCAAGACAAGCAATCACCCACGCTTCAGAGAGGAGAAAAAAGTAATGGCAGAAGTTACCAGACATTTTCCCGGCACGTTCTGCTGGGTTGAGTTGAGCACGCCGGATGCGCTGGCGGCCAACCGTTTCTACAGTGAGTTGTTCGGCTGGCGGCGCAGTTTTATGCCGATGGAGGACGGTCGTTTCTACACAACGCTCCAACTGGACGGCAAAGACGTCGGTGCCTTTCACGAAGTTTATGAAGAGAACAGTCAGCCGGATGCGGCAACCGGTTGGCGTTTATACATTGCCACCGACAACGTAGATAAAAGCGTGCAGAAAGCTCTCGCGCTGGGCGGCACGCTGTTGTCACCGCCCATGGATGTAAGCGAGGTCGGGCGCATTGCTGTGATGCAAGACCCGACTGGTGCAGTCTTCGCGTTATGGCAGGCACGCGATCACATCGGCGCAGAAGTCATCAATCAATCCGGTGCTCTCTCTTGGCAAGAGTTGGTGACGACGGATTTTGAGACGGCCAGAGACTTCTATGCCAGCTTGTTTGGCTGGCAAACCCAGACGCGAGCGGCGGGGGCGAAGACTTACACGACCTTCAAAGTGAAGAAGCCCGCTCAGGAAACCGGCGGAATTCAGCCATCAAATACAACCCTGACAAACGACAAGTCGCAATGGCTGGCCTACTTCGCAGTCGAAGATTTCGAGAAGAGCATGCGCAAAGCGCAGACCCTGGGCGCAAAAGTCAAAACTGGGCCAACCGAGATGCCCACCTTGGGCCGCTGCGCGACGCTCGAAGACCCGCAAGGCGCGCTCTTTTCTATCGTCAGCACGCAGCAGGAAAATTATTGGCAGATGTTGGCGGCTGCTTAAGACTCACACGAGTCAGTGCCAGCCCAGCCAACATCCTCTTGGTTGATGTTTCCCCTCTAAGTTCAAACGATAATTCAAAACAAAAAATCAAACCGATTGGCAAAATGGAGGTCAAGATGTCTGAGTACGAACCGATAGCAACGCAAGGAGCTTACGATGATGCTACCCGCAAACAACATCGCGCCGCCTGGGATCGCACGATCCTGGGGATCGCCGTCTTCTGCGGCATTGCATCGTGGATTCTGGTCTATTCGCTTTTTCCTGGTAGACATTGGGTGCTGCGTGCGGTGCTGGCGACACTTTATGTCTACGCGATCGAGCGCGTACTGCTCTTACTCCGCAAAGGGCTAATGACGACTTACGAAACGCCGCGTGAGATCAATACCGCCATCGCGGGGATTCTAGGATTGTTCGCCGTGATTGCCGTCAACGTCGTTTGTCACTTCGCTCAGCAGATGGCTGATGCGAGGCTGAATCCTTATCTACTTGAGTATCTGCGTTGGGGGTTAGTGATTGTGCCGGTGGCAGTGATGGGCTTGGGCATCTGGCTGCAATCGCAAGACCCGGTGGCGCGGCGCGAAGCGCTGGAACGCCGCGAGCGTGGTGAGCGCACTGAATTCAAGACCAACGCGCGGCGCGATGCCTTGCACCACCCTACAATGGTCGCCACCAAGAACCTGATCGCCGAGATCACGGCGGAAGCGATGGCTGAAGAATGGATCGAAGAAGTGCGCGGCGAATTGCCCGGCACAGTCCGTGCGCGGCTCGACGCCAAATTGCGTACACGTAATCGCCCGCAGCAGAACTATGCCGATTACCAATCCGGTTATATGAATGGCGCCTCCTACTACGACGAAACGCCGGGAAAATATTGACGCCGATGGTTTCAGACCACGCGATGAATGGTCTGCCTCATTCCGTTGCCCCTTTCCTCAGGCAGGAATCATCGGCGCGACACCACGAGTCAGCGGCTGACCGGCGGCCTCTGCCTGCTGAATTCAGGGCGGAGGAGTTCGACGCTAATCGCAAGCACGCAGCCACTGTCCAAGCTGAAGAGCAATTTTTCGAGACCCGGCATAACGGCACCGACGGCAATGCGGTGATTATACCGTTCAACCCAGTCACACACGGCGAGAGTCGGAGCGCGCAAAATCGTAATGGACATGAAATCTCAATTCCCATTGCCGCTAAGCCACGGCCCGTCGCAATTGAAAAGCCTCGCGCGAAGGCCAAGCCAGTGAAAGCAAAGCCGCCAGAGATGGTCAACGGCACCAAACCGCCGCGTGTCGGCGTTAATATCGAATGGGTACAGAAAGGCGTTGGCTGGGATTGCCGCGAGGTCTATTACGTCGGCAAACAACGCCGCCGCCGCCACCTGGGTCACATCGGCAAACAGAAGTGGGAAGAGATGCAGGAACAAAACAAAGGTAAGGCATTGGAGGATGTCCTGCGCGAGTGGATTGAAGTACGCCGGGCCGAGAAGAGCATGAGCTTGAAGAGCGAATAGCCGGTCAAGCTCGCGGGTGAATTGACAGCTTTATTTGGGGAGTAGAGAATGCCAGCCCTCAGCGGTGCAACACAGGGCCACGGCAAAGGCGCAGACGACTTCATTATTAGCTTGAACCAGCAGTATCGGTGCGGACGGTTTAGATGATGACACGCAAACACGAACATCAAATCGAATTGCCAGTCACACCTGAGCGTGTCTTTGCGTTACTGCACACGCCGAGTGATATTTGCGCCTCCTGGTGGTTTGCGTCCTCAGCCATTGTGCTGCCCCAGACGAACGGCCTTTGGGCCGCGGTCTGGGGCGAGGCCGATGAGCCGGATTACATCTCGGCAGCGACCATAGCGGTCTTCGAGCCGCCGCGCCGCCTAGTCTTCAGCGACTTCTCAAGTATTTCGCCAAAACCGGTGCTCTTCCCTTTCAAGCAAAGCTCACGACTGAATTCAGCGTTGAGCCGCGTGGCACGGGCGCGTTGTTGCGTGTCGTGCAGGCCGGCTTTCCGTATGAGCCGGTCGCTGATGAATTTTATGCGGCTTGCGAGCAAGGTTGGCACGCTACCTTCGCTTTCGATCAAACGCTATCTAACGGGCAGTGAATCGTAGGAGTCATTGCAATGAGAAAAAGTATGTTCTGGGTTCTGGTAATTCTTGGCGGTTTGGTTGGCTTGATTTTGTTGGTGACGCTGATCGGCGCTTTCTTGCCGACAGACCACGTCGCTTCCCGTACGTTGAAGCTGCCACAAACGCCGGAAGCCATCTGGCAAGTTGTCACAGATTTCGCGCAACAGCCTAAATGGTTCTCCGAAGTCACCAGTTCCGAGCGTCTGCCCGATCAGAACGGACGTGCCCGCTGGCGCGAAAAGTTTGGCGGCAATATGGAAGCCACGCTGGAAGTGATCGAAGAGAAACCGCCGCAACGCCTGGTACGCAAGATCATCGGCGATGACCTGCCTTTTGGCGGAGAGTGGGAATACGAGATCAAGCCGCTCGCCACAGGAAGCCAGATCACGGTGACGGAACGTGGTTTTGTGCGTAACCCGCTCTTCCGTTTTATGTCACGCTTTGTCCTTGGCCATAGCGCAACGATTGAAAAGTATCTGCAAAGCCTGGCGGCGAAGTTTGGCGCGCCTGCGCAAATCAGTGAATAACCAAAAGGAGTCAACGATGCTCAACGGAACCTGGCTTCCCAGCACCGCAAAATTGAATGGACAGGAACTGCCCGCCGAAAGCCTGCGCGGCATGCGTTTGTTGCTGGCGGGTGAAAGTTATACGGCTACGGTCAATGGCGTGCGCGATCACGGCACAGTCAAAAATGATGCTGCTGCCAACCCGCCTGCCCTGGAGATCACTGGCACGGAAGGCCCGAACACTGGGCGCACGATGCTGGCAATTTATCAACTCGATGGCGATAAACTCACAGTCTGTTACGACCTGCAAGGCACGGCGCGCCCTACTGAGTTCAACTCCGAAGCAGGCTCGCAGCATTTCCTCGTGACCTATCGCCTAATGAAGCGCATCACCGGCATCGGCGGCATCTTTTTCAAAGCGCAGGATTCGGCCAAGCTGCGCGACTGGTATCAGGAACACCTCGGCATCAAGACGGACGCCTATGGCGGCGGCACTTTCGGCACTTCATTTAACTGGCGCGAGTATGACAACCCAGACGTGGCGGGCAGCACGGTCTGGTCAATTTTTGCGCGCGAAGCGAATTATTTCGAGCAATCATTGATGATCAACTACCGCGTGGAAAACCTCGACGCGGTACTGGACGAATTACGCGTTGAAGGGGTGTGGATTGACGACAAGCGCGAAGACGGCGAATTCGGTCGCTTCGCCTGGATCAAAGATGCCGAAGGCAACCGCATCGAATTGTGGGAGCCACCAGCAGGAGGAATTTGTCCATGAAAGGTCTCTTCATTATTTTCGCACTCTTCACTTACGCCGGGATGGCTGTTTACTCCCTTGGCACTATGAAAACTCGCGCGTCGTCTTCAGCGCTGAAACCAGCATCCGGTCTGGCGACGAAGGCCGCGCCGCGCATCACACTCATGACGGCCAATCTGACGGTCATGACAGACTTTTACAATGAAGTCTTTGGGGCTGATTTGCGTCCGCTCGACCGGTCGGCCACGCCGAATTACCAGGGTGATCTGGGCGGACAAACATTGCTGCTCTCCCCTAAACAGAACGCGCGCGGTAAACAGCCGCGGCAACACATGAGCGTTGAAGTTTCCGATATTGCTAAGACGCTGGTGCGCGCGGCGAGCAACGGTGGTACGGTGGATGGTAAAGTTAGCGAGACCAAAACAGAAAAGCGGTTAGTCATACGCGACCCTGATGGCAATCTGATTGAATTGATGGAGTTGAAGGATTGAACTGTGACAAGCAAAAAGGCTCAAGCGTCTCCAGTAATTGGGCAATCACTCTATAGCGTGCACCCTGGCATTTTTATGGTGCAAAAATGGATTGAGACACTGCCGGAAAAGACCGGCCGTTCGCTCGACGAATGGCTCGCCCTGGTCAAGCGCGAAGGCCCAGCTAGCGAGCAGGAGCGGCGCGAATGGTTGAAGACGAAATACAAGCTCGGCACCAACACGGCGTGGTGGATTGCCGAACGCTCGCTTGGCAAAGGCGCTGAAGAGGACACGCCCGAGGCTTATTTGCAAACGGCGGAAAAGTACGTCGAAGAGATGTTCTCCGGCGCGAAAGCCGGCCTGCGCCCGCTTTACGATGAATTGCTGAAGCGCTGTCTGAATTTTGCGCCGGACGTGAAAGCCTGTCCGGGCAAAACCATCGTGCCGCTTTACCGCAACCATGTCATCGCCCAGATCAAGCCGTCCACACAAACGCGCATAGATTTCGGTTTCGCGCTAGGTGATCTGAAAGGCGCTGGCCGATTGATTGAGACTGGCGGCTTCGCCAAAAAAGACCGCATTACCCATCGGGTCGAGATCAAAGCTCTCAAGGACATTGACAAGGAAGTCGAACGCTGGCTCAGGCTCGCTTACGAAAGAGATAGATGATTAACGCGGTTGTAGCGTTTTGGTAGTATCTTCAGTCACGCTGGCTGGAACATCTACTAACGACTCGCGGCCTGCTTCGGTCAGCAGCTTCGAGGTTGTGATAGCGGCGGGTAAAGCTTCGGCAGTTTGGCCAGTTACCCGATCAGCTGAGCGCGCCGCACCTTTTGCCTGATTTTTCCGCAACTTCTCTGCATACACCTGGAGAGTTAGCGCCCCGGCCGCGCCCAGGAAAAAGAGTAACATCAGCAACCCTGGAATCACTTGGCCCGAAACGATCATCATTTGATAAACAATGCCGTAACCGAGAACTGCCGACAGTCCCGCGCCAGCAGTCGCGGCAAAGATGTAAATGGCAATGTCGCGCCACTTCTCGATCAAGCGCGCGCGCTCGTCTAGCTCACTCGGCAAAGTGACTTCGGATAGAGCTTGGCCACTTTCTTCCAGTAGTTGCGCAACCTTCTCCAAACCGAAGCCACAGGCACGACAGAATTTTTGCTGTTGTGTGGCAGCCGTTCCGCAATTTGGGCAATGCATCGCTGTTCCCTCCGGCAAACTGCCTTACGCTCGTGGCAAGATACGAAGCCGCTGCTGGCGCTGTTCTACAATTTGCCTGACGAACTCAAGCAAGCTGTGTTTTGAGAAGCTCAGCTAGTTCTGTGGTATGGCGCTGTACCTCGGCCTCGTCCGCCGCTTCGACCATCACACGCACCAAGTTTTCCGTGCCTGAATACCGCACCAAAACTCGCCCTTTGTCACCCAACGCCTGCTCGGCTCGATTCATTGCCTCCTTAATCGCCGGCACGCTTTGGAGCGGCGGCTTGCTCCTGACAGGCACGTTAATCAATCTTTGCGGGTAGCGCACGAAGCCGCTAGTCAATGTGCCGAGCGTCCGGCCAGTCTCTTGAACAACGCGCAATACCTCAAGCGCAGTAATCATGCCATCACCCGCCCAACTGATTTCCGGAAAGATGAGGTGGCCGGATTGCTCACCGCCGAGCGTGCTACTACGAGCGAGCAACTCTTCAAGCACATATTTGTCACCGACGCTGGTACGCACGAGGGTAATGCCGTGCTCGCGCAACGCCACTTCCAGGCCCAAATTGCTCATGACCGTAGCCACGACGCGCTTCCCTGCCAAGCGATCGCGTTGCACTAGATAACAGCCGACGATGAAAAGCATTTGATCGCCGTCTACCAACTCGCCCCGTTCATCCACCAGCAACAAACGGTCAGCATCACCGTCAAAGGCCAACCCCATAGTCGCGCCAGTTTCTTTGACTGCTTGTTGCAAGGTTTCGGGATGTAATGAACCGCAACCAAGATTGATGTTGCGCCCGTCTGGTTCTGCGTTGATTGCAGTGACGGTTGCGCCGAGTGATGAGAAGAGGCGCGGCGCTAACGCGGACGAAGCACCGTTGGCGCAATCAACCACTAGCTTCATTCCGCGCAGATCAACGCCCGCGCCAAGCTCATCACGCAGAAAGACCAAGTACTGCTCCTTCAAATGCGGCTCGGTCTCAGCCGTCGCTGCCACCATGGCTGGAAAGCTAGCCGCAGCGGCTTTCAAATCGCGCTCGATAGCTTGCTCGGTCGCATCGTCGAGCTTGCGACCTGTTGGCGCAAATATCTTGATGCCATTGTCTTCGTATGGATTGTGCGAGGCCGAAATGACGACGCCAGCATCCGCTTTCAGCAGGCGCGTGAGATAGGCAACACCCGGCGTAGTAATCACACCGGCCGAGCGCGCCTGGCCCTGGGCAGTGGCAATACCGCGCGCGATGGCGGCTTCGATCCATTCACCTGACTCGCGCGTGTCACGCCCGATGATAACCTGCGGTGCGCGTCCCTGTTCGACGCTCAACTCCTTTGTCAGTGAATAGCCGATACGCTCAATCGTCGGCACATCGAGAGGAAACTGTCCTGCTTCACCACGAATGCCATCCGTTCCGAAAAATTCACCCATAACATTCAAGTGCGAAATATAGAGTGCGGAAGGTGGAATACAAAATCACCTTGTCGGCTATATTCCGCATTCCGCCTTACCTTTTCACCTTTACCTCAGTCGGATTGATAGTTTTGACCTCGATCTGCCCGGCCAGATTTTCGGGCAAGTGTACGCGTGGCTGCGCGGTTTCCGCAGCCGGCGGCAATGCAGCCAAATCCACTTCGACCTGCACATCCTTTTCACGCAACGTCTCGATGGCCGAGCGCGGCCCGTAAAGCAGCACCTTGACGGTTTGATTCAAGAGGTGCGCGCCCGCCACACGATCGCTCACGTGCAATGGCAGGTTGTTGAATGACCGCGTAGCGCGCTGTTCGCCAATAACTACATTGACCACCACTGAAGGGCGATTGACTACGCGCAGCAAAGGCTGTGGCAATTCGACATCCGCGATGGCCGTAAAACTCTGATGCCGGCCCTTCAAATTGACGCTCTCCGTCTTCACTTGCGTGAGATTGCTAAGCTGTGACTGCGGCCCTTCGAGTTCGAGCGTGCTAGGCGTGGCTGTGATTTGATAAACCTCCCAACCTTCGTCGGGCGGGCCAAGGTATTGCGGTTCGACTTTGACGGTTTTACGCATTGTAGGTTCAAGCCGCAGGGTGATGCCTGATGGCTCGATCCGCAAAACCTGCACGCCGTCCGGGCGCGACACGTCTTTAGGCTTGAGTTGAATCACGCGTTCGCCAGGTTCTTTGTTTTCTAAATTGGCAACCACGGCCAGTTGATTGGGCAGCAGGCCACGCACCAAATCGCGCGGGCCGCGTAAACGCAGGCTGACGGTCAATTGCATGTTGGGATCACTGACAATTTCCAAGCCTGGCCGCAAGCTACTGAATTCGACCGGCACGCCTACCAATCGGACATCGTTCAAGGGCTGACGCGAGATTTGAAACAGCAAAAATGCCAAGCCCAGCGCCAAAAGCTTCAAGCTTACACTCTTCCACTCTTCAGCGCGCAAATGCGTCAGGCGCTGATAAAGCCGCGTCGGATTGAGCCATTGCAATACTGTCATACTCACTCTCTGGGAGCGCAGGCATCTTTGCTTGCGGGCATGGCAGGGTTGCGCATTATGGACAGTATGCCTGCCCCCTCAGCCCCGGCAGGCAAAGATGCCTGCGCTCCCAGGCTTTACTTAACTCTCCTGCACGCTCTCGCTTTGTGCGACGGGTGCGGTCTTGCCGCGGCTGGAAGCGATGATCTCATCCAGCTCGCGCTGGCGTTCACGCTCCTCTTCCTCCTGCGCGGCAGTTTCGTCATCGCTACGCCAAGGCTCCATCGCTTTGTGGATCAAACGGCGTAGCCTCGGCCCATCCAGGTTGCGCGTCAGTTGACCGTCAATGACAAAGGAGATCACGCCCGTTTCTTCCGAAATCACTACGGCAAAGGCATCGCTATCTTCGGTCACACCAATCGCCGCGCGATGGCGTGTGCCCAATTCGCGCGAGACATAAGGATTCTGCGTCAACGGCAAAAAGCAAGAGGCCGAGGCTACGCGCCCATTGCTGATAATTGCCGCGCCATCGTGCAAGGAGGTGTGTGTGTTGAAGATTGTCACCAGCAAATCGTAGGTCAGTCGCGCGTCGAGCTTGATACCGCCTTCGATAAACATGCGCAGGCCGACATCGCGTTCAAAGACGAGCAGCGCGCCGGTCTTCTCCGAAGAAAGCGTATTCGCGGCCAACACAACTTCGTCATACCATTCGTCACCGAACGAGCTTAGCCGCCGCTTGGTGCGGAGCATCGGGAAACTGATGTTCTTGCCCAAGTGCGTCAAGGCGGCGCGAATCTCGTGCTGAAAGAGCACGATCACCGCGAAGCCCAAATAGACGACCGCATTGCGCAACAACCATTGCACCGTGCTCAGCCCTAGCCAAGTTGACAATTGATACAAGCCCGCGACCAGCCCTAAGCCGACGGCCATTTGCACAGCGCGGGTTCCGTGCACGAGGCGCAATAGCTCGTAGATCAACACGGCGACCAGCAACACGTCCAGTAAGTCGCGCAACGGTAGCGCGTACCATAACCAGACCAGTTGTGACCAAAGCTCGTGCATGCGGTTCGTTCGTCTTGTGTCAAAACATTGTGATTGCTGTCATCCCAACGCGGAATGCCGAGTGAGGCGCTTGGGGATAGGCTGAGAGCCAACCTTACTACTGACTGGGTCAATCATTTTTGAGTGGTGTCAGTGCAGGCAATGATGCGGGCATCGTCCCATTGGGCCCCGCCAGCTCAATCCGCGTTTACAGCGTGCAGGCAGTGTAGCATAACCACCTACGGCCACGCCGCGATTTTTCCGCCTGCTTGGACAGAGATTCAGACAAAACTGTTGGAATGAAGTACTCGGCTGAGGCTTGCCGTCCCTCAAGACAAAGCTTTCAATTTGCGCGTAGCCAAGACCGAATAGAAACGATTCAACCGCCCTTCCCCATCAACTCCAAACAACAGCGCCGTGCGCGGCGCGTAACCCGGAGGCGCAGCCGAGTATTCTGTGACGAGCGCAGGCAGGCCGTTGAGCATACGCACCTCGACGCGTACATGGTTGCCGAGATATTTGGCCAGCTTGCCGTAGAAGGTCAGTATCTTCGCGCGCCCAATAATCGGCACGCGCGCCGCAAAGAATTCGCCGCCGCCATCGCTCAAGGCCCGCGCATCGCTGGCCAGCAAAGTTTCAATGCCTGAAACGTCGTTGCTTCGCAGATATTCCAAAAACCGCTCAAGCAATTGCCGCGTGCGCTCTTGCAACGAGTGTGTCGGCACACAGCGCGTTTGCTCATAGGATCGCAGCGCCCGTCTAGCGCGCGTATGAGTAGTCTTCACATTAGCCTCAGTCATGCCCAACGCCCCGGCGGTCTCGCGCACTGAATAATCGAAGACGTCACGCAACAACAGCACGGCCCGCTGCGTAGGCGTCAAAGCCTCGAGCGCCAACAGAAAAGCGAACGAGACGCTTTCGAGCATATCGTAGCGCGCCGCCGGATTGCCCTGCTCGTCCGGCGGCTCATAAGACGGCAACGCAGTTTCATCGCCCGTCTCAATCGGCGCTGGCAGCCACATGCCTTCATATGCTTGCCGCCGCCTGCGTCGCAACAAGTCTCGTCCCAGATTGACCGCCACCCGCACCAACCACGGACGCCAGGGTTCATCGGTGCGCGCTGGCGGACTCTTCATCGCCCGCACGAAAGTCTCCTGCACCAAGTCATCCGCGTCCGCCGCGTTCCCCGTCATCCGGTAACACAGCCCCCACAGGAAACGCTTGTGCGCACGGAAAAGGTCTTCCCAAAACCCGCCTGCCAACTCAACGGCTGTTACGCTTTGCATAATCAAACCAGGTCAATCAAGCTGCCAACGCTTGTAAACAATGGCGCTGCAAAATCATCGTCGCCGCGCTCTTGGCGCTCGCCACGCTGGCGTCAGCCAATAATCCTTCATCACCGACCCAATCGCCCGCGACGTAAAGTCCTTCGACACCCGCCGCGTCAGGCTTAGGCCGGCCTTGCAACCCGCCTTGCGCTGCCATTGGCAAAGCGTGCGAGACAATCATCTTCGGCAAAAACTGGCGCTCGACCAACTCGCCGCGCCAGCCAGGCTGAATCAGATCGAGCGCCCCTTCGAGTTCAGCTTCGATCTCTGCCGGATTGTCAGCGGGGCCAGAACCCAGATACTTTGCGACGTGAATCAACGCGCCTCCTTCAGGCGCTAGTTTCGCAGTGAGTGAATGCACCGAAAGATAGAGCGGGCGATCAATGCCCAGCGCAAAACCGGCGCGCGGCTGTGGCAAGCTGCGCAAAGCTACGTCAAGACAAGCCGCTTTGACCGGCGTCAGTGAATCAGCCAACCGTCGCAGCACGGCATTTTGTTCCATCAGCGCTGCCGCTTCTGCCGGACTCGTGGCAAGGATGACGGCTGACGCTTCGTACTGGCCGCCATCTGCCAATCGTACACCTTGCACACGCCTGTTACATTCAACTTGCTCGACCTTTGCTCCACTCACAAATTTGACGCCAGACTTTTCCGCCGACGCTTTCAATCCGTCAACCAGACTCTGCCAACCTCCATCAATGTAGAGCACGCCACTGCCAAGCGCCATTTGCATCTGCGCCAACGCCACGCTTGCGCTCATCTGTTCCGGCTCGTTGGCGTAAGTGGTCAGCCGGAATAAAGCCTCGACTAATTGCCTGGACTCCGCCTGCCGCAACGTCTGCATCAGCCACTCTCGAATGCTCAAGTGCGTGATTTCGCGCGCATCAATTTCGCTCAGCGCGCCCAGCAGCCGCGCCATTTCCAGCTTAGCAGGCAGACCTAGCAATCCCGTTGTCAACAGCGAGACCAATCCCTGCGGCAAAGTCTGCTTCGCGCCGCGCCGAATCGCGTAAGCGCCCGACAACGCAGGCAATCTGCCGGCGTAGGACACACCCAACTCGCGCAAAGCCATCGCCGCCGCCCCACGGCGATACAAGGCGTGCGGGCCAAGATTGAAACTAAAGCCCTGCCGCACACCCGTCTGCGCGCGTCCGCCAAGTTTCTGCGCTTTTTCAAACACCGTCACGTCAACTCTGCCACGCGCCAGGTAGGCCGCCGCCGTCAACCCGGCTAAACCACCACCGATCACAATCGCTTTGATTCGTGCCATCGTTTTCATACTCCTATCTCAAATCTCAAATTCTTTACTGCTACCCACATCACGAACAAGCTAGGCAAAGGGTGACAAGAGTTCAGCAAATTTTTCCATCTTGCGCACGTACTCACGATCACGGAAGATAGCGCTAATGCTCGATCACGCTGTCGAATTCATCAACGAGCCAACCCAGCTTGCTACGCTTGCCGACCGCGCCGCCCAGGCTACAGCGCTCGCGCTCGACATCGAAACTACCAACTGGTGGGATCGCGCGGCTGAACGGGTCGCGCTGGTGCAATTGGCTTTTCGTGAAGCCGATAAAACGCGCGTGGTGATTATTGATGCGCTCGCCGGACTCGAACTCGAACCGCTACGCCGCCCGCTGGAATTGAGCCTCTCAACCAAGGCGATTCACAACGCCAGCTACGATGCGGTGCGCTTGTCGCGCCATTATCGTATCTGCACTTCGCCGATCCACGACACAATGCTGGCCGCGCGTCGTAGCGGCGAAAAGAAATGCTCGCTCAAAGCCCAAGTCGAAACGCATCTAGGGCTGCAACTCGACAAGACCGAACAACGCGGCGATTGGAGCCGCCGCCCGCTCAGCGCAGAGCAATTGCATTATGCTGCACTCGATGTGGCCTGCACGCTCTTGCTCTACGAACAGCAAGCGGCGCGTGGGCTGCGCGGTGATTACGAATTGCGCGAGCGAGTGGCCGAGCGGCAGAAAATTCTGCTTTGGGATGAAACACCTGAATTCAACTCTGAGACTGAAACTGCGCTTGCCTTGCCAGCGCCGCTTGAGGTTGATCTACAGAAAGCAGGTCTGGCGCTGCTCGGGGTGGTGAGCGAACTCGGCGGACGTTACAGCCCCGAACAACTGGCAATTTCAGTTGGCAGCGAACGAATTGGCTTGGCGGGTTGGATCATTGATCGCGTGTTGGGCACCGAAGCGGATATTGACGAAGCGAACGCCAAGGCGGCGATTGCCGAGTTATGCGAACAACGCTTGTTGCGGCTGAGTGCCACACGACGACTTGAAGCAACCACGCAGGGATTGCAGATTTGGCAGGAGCACAAAACGCAAAATTAAACCCACAGATTTCACCCAAATTTTGCTTGCGCCTGTTAGCCAACGGCAGTAGGATGCGCGGGTCTTGAACGACCCTTATGGTCGCCAAACGGTTGCGGGAATATTTTGGACTAGCCTGTCACAGCCAAGTTGTCAGGCTCTAAACAAGAGAGGTAGTTATGAAGCATCCCCATGCCGTCTCCCTTGCCCAGCGTTTGCTGGAATCTCATCTCAGGCTGCACGCGCAGCAATTGTCAGAAACCGGTGTGCTGAACCAAGATCAGATTCAATGGGCGGTAGAAATTCTCTCCACGCATCTTGACGCTTGCATGCGTCAACGCATTCACCCTGATCTCACCGAAGCAGTCGCGGAAGCGCTCGAATTCGCCTCGCGCAACGAACGGGCTTACGAACCGATTCCGCCTGGCTTGCGCTGGCGCTCGGCCTTGGTGATGTTGGAAGAACAAGACGCGGACTAAAGTGAAACAGTCATAAAAAAGCGCAAGTGACGATTACGTCGCTTGCGCTTTTTTGTCGCTAAACTTCAGCCCACTCTGGCCAAGCCAAAGCGCGGCTGGCTGCGTACATACTGTATCAACCGATCCGTCTCACGCGTGCGCCCGCGTTCATCAAGCATGTATTCGGCCTCGCGCTTCGCCACTTCCAAAATCTTCTGATCGCGCACAATGTTGGCGATGCGGAATTCGGGCAAGCCCGATTGGCGCGTGCCCATCACTTCGCCGGGGCCGCGCAACTCCAAGTCTTTCTCGGCAATCTTGAAGCCGTCGCTCGTCTCCTCCATCACTTTCAAGCGTTCCTGTGCCTCTTTCGATTTAGCGAATTGGCAAAGCAGGATGCAATAGCTCTCTGCCGCGCCGCGCCCCACACGCCCGCGCAGTTGGTGCAATTGCGACAGGCCGAAGCGCTCGGCATGCTCGATCAACATCACCGACGCGTTCGGCACGTCCACGCCGACTTCGATTACCGTTGTGGCCACCAGGATTTGCGTCTTGTTTGCCATGAATGCCCGCATCACCTCTTCCTTCTCCGCCGGTTTCATCCTGCCGTGTAGTAGCCCGACTTGAAATTCAGTAAAGACTTCAGTGCTGAGATGCTGGTACATCTCAGTCGCATTGCGCAGATCGAGCTTTTCTGACTCTTCGATAATCGGGTAGACAACGTAGACTTGTCGTCCCTCGTTGACCTGCTGGCGGATGAATTCGTAAATCTTCTCGCGCCGATCTTCGCCGCGCACAAATGTCTTGATCGGCGTGCGTCCCGGCGGCATCTCGTCAATGACCGAAACGTCCAGATCGCCATAAACCGTCATCGCCAACGAGCGCGGAATCGGCGTCGCCGTCATCACTAACACGTCGGGATTCAAGCCCAAGCGCCGCAACGCCGCGCGCTGCATCACGCCGAAACGATGTTGTTCGTCAATCACCGCGAAGCCCAGCTTCTTGAACTCAACTGCCTCCTGAATCACCGCGTGCGTACCGATTACGATGTCCACATCACCCGCTGCCAGCGCCGCCTGAATCTCGCGCTTTTCTTTCGCTTTCAAACTGCCTGTCAACAATTCGACGCGATACAGCGTTTTGGCCAACCAGCGTTTGATGTTGCGCGCATGCTGCTCGGCCAGAATTTCAGTCGGCGCCATCAACGCCGTTTGATAGCCGTTCTCGACCGCAATCACCAGCGCTTGCACCGCGACGATAGTCTTGCCGCTGCCGACATCGCCTTGCAATAAACGATTCATCGGCTTGTCGCTAGTCATATCGTCCACGATTTCTTTCAACACGCGCTTCTGCGCACCGGTTGGTGCGAACGGCAGAATCGCGCGAACGGCCTCACGCACGCGGTCGGTAATCTCTATCTGCAAGCCCTTTGGCTCACTGACGCGCTCGCCGCGCCGTATGCCCAACGCAATCGCCAGCCAGAAGAACTCTTCAAAGATCAAGCGCCGATGCGCGGGCGATTTGGCCTGTTGGTAATGCTCAATCGGCGCGTCATCGCTGGGAAAATGAATTTTGCGCAAGGCCTCGCCGCGCGGAATCAGGTTGTTGCGCGTGACGATGTCAGACGGCAGAGACTCGGCGACTTCGCCCGCCAGATTGGCGATGACGTGATGAAAGATCGAACGCAATTGCCGCGTGCGAAAATCGCCGAGCTTGCGATAGACCGGCACGCGCCGCGCCGTGTGAATAGCAGCCAGTTCGGGATCATCTTCTTCGTCGGTCAAAATCTCGTACTCAGGGTTTTCGACCTCGAAATAGCCCTTGTACTTGTTCTTGCGCCACTGCCCGTAGAGGATCACACGCGAGCCGCGCCCGAAGACCTTCGACAAATAGACTTGATTCCACCAGAAGGCACGCACCTGCCCCTCGCCATCAGTCGCGATGAACTCGTACATCTTCAACCGCCCGCCCTTGAGCGGCACGATGCCGCCGACGCGCACCATCACCTCGACCGACGCGTAATCGCCGTCCTGCAAGTTCACGATGCGCGCCAGATTGGAACGGTCTTCGTAGCGCAGCGGCAGGTAATGAAGCAGGTCTTCGACGGTGGCTTCACGGGCGTCGGCTTTGGCGGTGAGCGCAGCCATTTCGGCAGCGAGCGAATGGGCGGTCTTCTGACCGACGCGCGGGAGAGCATGGTGGTGTAGTTCGACGAGTGGTGTGTTGAGCGTTAGCATTGAACCGCTGGTTACAAGCCGAAGAGAGAGCTTTTTATCAAAGCTATAAAGAACAGAACAAAGGGAACCGAATTAAAAGCCAAGCTAAAGTAGCCGATTTTGCTTCGTTGCGAAGCAAGGCTGAAAAATGACAATCCCAACCCAAGCAAAAATCCAGCAACTAGACAAACCAAAATCATACCGCCTTCTGCTGCACCCATCATTGCCCCAGCATTTCGCCCTGCATCATCACTGATGTCTAACCCATTCCAGAAATCTGCGTGACTAGAGGAAATTATCATGGAGAGGCCGACAGCGATAATCGGACATGCTACTGAAATGAGGGCACAACATTGAGGACCCGATAATTTGTTCAGGCCGTAAATCGTCATCGTGACATTACTTGGTTAATTACAACTGCCGATCTCTCATCCAATCGCGCAATGCCTGCGCCGCCTTTCGCTCGCCTTGATTCAGGCCCGTAACCAGAAATTCATTCAACTTCTGCGCAGGCAAAAATGGGAAAGCCAAACTGTACTCGGCTTCCTGATAAACGCCTTCTTTCAGCAGCCAAACGCCAACATGCCAATTAGCGCCCCGCCATATTTCCGGCACGCCCAAGGCGGCGTAAATGGCAAACCGGTCAAGCGAAGAGCTGGTAAAATCGCTCTCGACGGCGATGTCGGGCGGTGGGTCTTGAGTCAGGTTGAGATCAGTTTTGCCGATGATCTGTGCGGCGTGTTGGACATAAAAACTGTCATCCGGCTCAGCCCCCTTCGCTTTCATCTGCACTCGCAAAGTGGTTGAGCCGAGGGATTCAATGTCTGTGTCGAAATGATCGCTGATTGCTGTGATTAGACGATGAATGACTTTGACCGGTTTTTCATGGCTGCTAGTCGGCGACATGATTTCCATCCTCCCTTGATCGTAGAAAACGCGCACTCCGGCTGACGGGCTGAGAGCAGACAAGAACCGTTCGTAAACCTCCCACGAAACGTTGTCAGCGTGGAAGAAGGTTCCCGGCGGCAAATGCGTGACAACGGCTAAATAATCGGGCGCAGTGGCGACGGACATAACAAGCCTCCAAAGTGAAATGATGGCAACCGGCGAAATGCTATCACAAGATTGTCCGGCTCACGATAACAGCGCGCGGCTGATTTCGATGCGCCGTTCATCACCCCCATCATCAGCAATCAGCACACGATAAGCATCCGGCATGGCGAACGCGCCCAACCGTTCCGGCCATTCAATAACCACTACGGCATCCGGCTCATTCAACATCTCTTCCAACCCCAACTCATAGACTTCATCAATGCCACCCGCGAGCCGGTACAAATCCAGATGGTAAAGCTTCATCCGCCCCGCGCGCGCATTGATCAGCGTGAAGGTCGGGCTGTTGACCTCCGCCGGATCAATGTCGAGTCCCGCCGCAATGCCTTTGGCAAAGACAGTCTTGCCCGCGCCGAGATCGCCTTGCAGCAGAAAGACGGCTGACTGGTCAAGCGCTTCGCCGATTTTGTAGGCCAGCTCGAAGGTTTCTTCTGCCGCGTGCGTAATAAATTGTCCGGTTGGAATTTCGGGCATCAGATGATTGTGACGGTGTTCGATTGACCGCGCTCCGCTGCGCCGCCGACTTGCAGGATGGCTTCGCTCAAATTAGCGATGAGATCGGAAGCAATGAGTGAGCGTTGGCCGAGCTTGCTGGCCGCGATGTCGCCTGCCAATCCGTGCAGGTATACAGCGGCCAGCGTTGCCTCAAGCGGCGCTTGCGAGCGTTGGGCGAGCAGTCCGGCTAACAACCCTGTCAACACATCACCCGAACCTGCCGTCGCCATACCGGCATTGCCCGTCGGGTTGACGTAAACCTCTCCATCGGGCGCAGCGATGAGCGAGCGGCTGCCTTTGAGCACAGTTATAACGTGGTGCTGAGTGGCAAATTCGCGTGCAATGTTGATGCGGTCAGCGACGACTTCAGCGTTGGTCTTGCTGGTCGTCTTTGCTATCAATCGGGCCATCTCGCCCGGATGCGGCGTGATGATGATCGGCAATTCGTCTGAGCCTTTCAATTCAGCGGGCCAAGGCGCAAGCACGTTCAAGCCGTCGGCATCAATGATGATTGGTGCGCCTCGCTGTTCGACAAACTCGCGCACGAAGCAACGCGTGCTTTCGTCGGCGGATGACAGGCCAGGGCCAATTGCAAGCACAGTTCGTTTGACGGCGAGTTGCAACGCTCGTTTGAGCGCCGTGTGAATAATCGCTCCGGCCTCGTTTTCGTCCAAGCCTTCGGTCATCACCTCATTCTTGCTTTGGGTGACGAGCAAGGCTTGGGCAGAACGTGAAGTCGCAACAGTGACGAGTCCTGCGCCTGCACGCAAGACGGTTTCAGCCGCCAGCGCCGCTGCGCCAGTCTTGCCACGCGAACCAGCAATGAGTAGCACATCACCGACTGAGCTTTTATGCGCAGTAGCCGCGCGGCGCGAAGCATTGAGCCAGTCTTTGGCTTGAGCTTCTTCAATCAGATTGAGTTGTGAGCCGACTTCGTCGAAAAGCCAATCTGGCGTACCGATGGATGCAATAACCAACTTGCTGTTGGCTTCGCACGCGGGCGGAAGGACGTTGCCGATTTTTGGGCCAGTGAAGGAAACCGTGAGATCAGCGCGAATGTGTGGGCCAAGGGGATGCTCGCTGTCAGACGAAAGGCCAGAAGGAATATCTACCGAGACAATAAATGTGCCAGATTCGTCCTCGTTCCTATGATGATCATTGATTATGTCTATCACTGTACTGAAAGGCGCGCCTAATGGCCGAGTGAGTCCCGTGCCGAAAAGAGCATCAATAATAATGTCGCCAGAGCTTCCAAAACTTGTCCCCGCATTCCACTCAATTTCGCGAAAATGCAGTGTTGGCCAACGTCGGAAGCGCATCGCTTCAAATAGGTCTCCGGTCTCTTCGCTTCTTTCATGCACGGTTGTTGAAGACGCATCGCTGGCTGCTCTTTCCGCTGTAGAAATCTGCCTGATGGCCTCAAAATTATTGCGGGCTTCGCCTGTTGTTTCTTCCACTTTGCCAAACAAGCAGACAGTTATCTCCGCACCACGCAACCAGAGCAAGCGCGCAATCACAGCGCCGTCGCCGCCGTTATTTCCTTTGCCACAGTAGATGAAGATTCTTTTCCCTTTGACCGGCCCAAACTCTTGAATGATTGCCTCAACCACACGATTCCCCGCCGTCTCCATCAACGTCGCATACGGAATCCCGCAACGCTCGACGGTCAGCCGGTCAAGCTCGCGCATCTGTTGTGCCGTGAAAATTTTCATCGCCCGCTCATTATCTCCCGACGCAAAAAGAGCGCAAGCAGCCCGTGAGCCGCTTGCGCTCTTGCTTTAACAACCACGAGCTGACGCTTTGCTTAGTCAGCCTTCGGTTCGGGTTTGAAGCTCAGCTTCTTGTTCGTGTTCCACAACTCATCCCACGTGATGCACTCCTTGCGATAAGCGGCTTCGCGTCCGAGGATCGCCATGAAGGTGCTCTCGACGCCGTACTTGGTATCGTTGCGGTACTTGTCTTCACCCTCACCTGTGCCAAGTACGCTGGCGACAAAGGTGGCGGCTTCCTGATCATAATGCTTATCGTCATTGCCTTCGTAACGGTAGACCATCGGATTGTCTTCGCCACGCCGTTTGGGTATGCCTTCGATGCGCGTGCCGCCCGTGCCACCCTTGCCAGCAGTAGTGGTGAAGGTGCCCTTCGAGCCGCGAATCGTCTCCGATACATCGCCGCGCACGCCATCAATCTGCACGCAGGTGTTGTTGAGCAGCACTTGATTCGGATACTCGTAGACGATGTTGAAGTGGTCGTAGATGTGGCCAATGTCTTTGCGCCAGAGCCTTCCGCCGCTGCCGTAGGCTTTGATCGGGTGCGAGCCGAGCATCCAGCTAATCACGTCCATGTTATGGATGTTCTGCTCGACGATGTGATCGCCGCAGAGCCAGGTGAAGTAGTACCAGTTGCGAATCTGCCAGTCGAGTTCGGACTTCATCTCCGCACGTTTCTCGCGCCGCCACAGATCGCCCTGATCCCAGGCCGAATGCGCCATGGCGATGGTGCCGAGCGCGCCTTCGTCAATCAGCTTTTTGCAGGCGCGATAGGCTTTTGAGTAGTGGCGTTGCAAGCCGACAACGACGGTCAGATTCTGCGCTTTGGTCTTCTCGCCCGCTTCCATCACAGTGTGGCAGCCGGGCACGTCCACGGCCAGCGGCTTTTCGGCGTAGATGTGCTTCTTGGCGTTGGCCGCGGCCTTGAAATGTTCGGGGCGGAAGCCAGGCGGGGTGGTCAATAGTACGGCGTCCACTTTCGAGCCGATGACTTCTTTGTAGGCATCAATACCAAGGTGCGCATTTTTGGCGTCAACTTTGAATTTATCTTTGGCCTTGTTGAGTTGATCTTGGAAATAATCGGCTAGCGCGACGATTTTGGCTTTGCCGGTTGCTTCGAGCAGCGAAGCGTCGCGCGTGCCCTGGCCGCCGTTGCCGACCCAGCCGACTTCTACCATTGAATTGGCGGCGCTGCCTCGCACCGATTTGGCTTCGACGATGGTGAAGGTCGAAGCTGCGGCGGCTACAGCACTGCTTTTGACAAACGTCCTGCGTGTCACGAGATCATTTTTCTTGCTCATAATCGTCCTCTCACTTTGAGGTTAAGGGCGCAGCCGGGCGGGCCGACGCAGATCCTTGAACCGGAGTTGTATTCAGTCAACGAATTGCGGGGAAGCGATCAAACGATCCAATCCTAGTTTAGTGATTGTCTGATCTTTGTACGGGCGCATTGTAGACAAACCAGGCAGAATTGGTAAAGCCAATTTGAGCACGCCGGTATTTGGCTTGACAGTTTGCGTGGGCAGATAGTTTGATAGCCGTTGCCCCCTATCGCTCAGTTTTCGCGTACTGGTGCTTCGATGGCAAGTCGTTCGCGTTTTCCCATCTTGGTTGGTCTTTTGCTTTTGGCCGCCCTTTTTTTCGGGGCCATACACGCCGAAGTTCACCGCTACGACAACCGTATCATCGGCGACCCAGACCGGCTCGATACGGAGAGTTGGCAGCGTCCGCGCGTAGCCGTCGTCTTTGGCGCGAGTGTTTTCAGCAACGGCGATCTATCGCCCGTGTTGGAAGACCGCATGGATACGGCCATCGAGCTTTATCGCGCTAAAAAGATTGATCGCATTCTGGTCTCTGGCGACAACCGCCATCACAGCTACAACGAGCCGAAGGCAATGTACGAATATCTCATCACCCACGCGGTGGATAAACATGATGTGGTGATTGATTATGCCGGGCGCTCGACTTATGAGACATGTCTACGCGCGAAAGAGGTCTTTGGCTTGGAGCGCACGGTGTTGGTGACGCAAGGATTTTATTTGCCACGCGCGCTTTATCTGGCTAATGAGTTGGGGCTGAATGCGGTAGGTGTGGCGAGCGACATCAAGCTGAAGGGCGAAGTGGATTATCAGCGCGTGCGCGAGTGGGCGGCCGAGGTCAAAGCTTATTTCAACCTGCACCTTGCGCCGCCGGATACGCTCTTGGGCGAGCGCGTGCCGATCAAGTAAAGTGCGCCGTTTATATAACTATTGAGTTTGCTTATGTCAGGCCCCAAGGCCTGGCTTGACAGCGCTCGTGGCAACGCGGATAATCCGCCGCGTTCAACTGTCTTTGTTTATTCTTTATGAATCGCAAGTTCGCTACAACGCAGAACACTGATCGCCGTGCAACTTTGCAGCAATGGTGCGCTCGCTCTTCCTTCGCGTTTAGCTTCTACTTTTATTTTAGCTACACCGGAAGGGTCGGAGGCTCGCTCACCTGAAACCTGATAGACAAGCGAGATTACAACGACGGCCCTTCTTTCAAACGCGAGAGAAGGGCCGTTCGGTTTTTATGAGCAGTATTCTCTGATAGGTAAGCAACGATGGATCAAATTGCCGACAAACCCAGAGTAGCCTTTCAAGGCGAACCGGGCGCATTCAGTGGTGAGGCCGCCCGGAAGCTTTTGGGCGAAGAGATCGAATTGGCGCCTTGCGAAACCTTCGAACAGATGTTCGCAGCGGTTGAACACGGCACGTGTCAATACTGTCTCGCGCCGATTGAAAATTCGCTCTTCGGTTCGGTCTATCAAAACTACGATCTATTGCTCAAACACAATCTGCGCATTGTGGGCGAAGTCAACTTGCGTATCGTGCACAACTTGATTGCGTCGCCGGGCACGAAATTCGAAACAATTCGAAAGGTCTATTCGCACCCAGTCGCACTTGGCCAATGTCTGAACTTCTTTGCTGCGCATCCACAATTGAAGGCGGTGGCGGCTTATGACACAGCCGGTAGCGTCAAGTTGATTATGCAACAGCCGGAACCCGGCGCGGCAGCGATTGCCAGCACGGCCGCGGCGGAAGTTTACGGCGCACACATTTTATTGCCAGGCATCGAGGATGATCGGCAAAACTTCACCCGCTTCCTGCAACTCACGCACGAGAGCGAAACGGGCGAGCCACCCGAAGCCGCCGATAAAACCTCTGTCGTTTTTGCGCTGGAAAATCTCCCAGGCGCACTCTTTCGCGCGATGGCCGTCTTTGCCCTGCGTGACATTGATCTGATCAAGATCGAATCGCGACCGCTAATTGGCCGCCCGTGGGAATATAGCTTTTACTTGGATTTTGGCGGCCATCTGGCCGAGGCGCGCGTGCAGAACGCGCTTTCGCATCTAAACGAATTTGCCCGCAACATCAAAGTGCTGGGCTGTTATCAACGCGCGCTCGCCGAGTAAAGGGGCACGCATACTTTTTCATTCATTCGCACTGATCGAGTTTAGACGAGGAATCACACGTCTCACATCAACTATCTCACTTACAGGAGCACATAATCATGATCGTAGCAATGCAACCGGGAGCCACTGAGGCACAGATCAATCATATCTGCGACCGCATCCGCGAGTTCGGCTATGCCCCGCATGTTATCAAAGGCACTGAGCGCACCGTCATCGCCGCTGTTGGCCCAGGCGATAAGAAAGAGCATATCGAGCACATGAAATCCGCTGATGGCGTCGAGGATGCGTTCCCGATCCTGCAACCCTTCAAGCTAGTCAGCAAAGAGGTCAAGAAGCAGCGGTCAGTAATCAAAGTTGGCGACGTTTCTATCGGTGACGGCGGCTTCGTAGTGATGGCTGGCCCGTGTTCGGTTGAAGGCCGTGAACAGCTTCTCTCAACCGCAGAGGCCGTTGCCAAAAACGGCGCGCACTTGTTGCGCGGCGGTGCGTACAAACCACGCACCTCACCCTACGATTTCCAGGGCATGGCGGAGGAAGGCCTGAAACTGCTGGCTGAAGCGCGTGAGAAGACAGGGCTAAAAGTTATTACGGAAGTGCTCGACAGTGATGATGTCGAGTTGGTCGCGGAATACGCTGATATTTTGCAGATTGGCGCGCGGAACATGCAGAACTTCGCTTTGCTTAAAAAGCTTGGCACGATTGGCAAGCCTGTGATGCTCAAACGCGGCTTGTCGGCTACGATCAAAGAGTTCCTACTCTCGGCTGAGTATATCGTCTCGCACGGCAATCCCGATGTGATCTTGTGCGAGCGTGGCATTCGGACCTTCGAAACCGTGACGCGCAATACATTGGATCTGGCTGCCGTGCCGGTTATCAACGAACTGAGTCACTTGCCAATTATCATTGATCCTAGTCACGCCACTGGCAAACGCAGTCTGGTACGACCGCTGGCTAAAGCGGCGGTGGCCGTTGGAGCAGATGGGCTGATGACCGAAGTCCATCCTAAACCCGAAGAGGCATGGTCGGACGGGCCGCAGTCGCTGCGCTTTGAAGATTTCGCCGCGATGATGCAAGAGTTGCAACCTTACGTGAACCTGCGTAAGAGCGAACTCAACTAATCATTATTACGCGACCCTGCTGTGCTGCTGGCCTAGTGAGGCCAGCAGCACAGCCTTGATTTCAACTGTCTTGCTCTTCGACAACGTTGCATGCAAAAATCCCTACTTGTTAGGATAGCTGACTGTTACCAACTGCTTATCTATGAAGGTCAAAAAAACAGCTCTGATCGTCTGCAATAATGGCAAGGAGTATTGGATTACCCAGAAACAATTCTGGAAGTGGGTACGAGAAGGCGTGGTCACGCAAACCGGCGACTATCCTCTAACCGGACGCTTCCGCGGTCGAGAAGACCAATTGCTCATCACGATTAGCCATATCGTGCTCAACCATGCCACCCCCAACCATACAGCCGAGGTGCTAAAGAACCGGCGGATCAGGAAACACAAACCCTGATACACACGTGCCCTTTGTTGATATTACTGACCCGCCAAATCCAAAAACTCAAACAAGATTCAGAAAAATGGACAAAATGACTTCCATACAATACTGTGCGCTCCCGTAAGTCTTTGATTATGTGTCACCAAATTTTCCCTCCTTCTGGGCATATCGTTTGCTTTCGCAGCACGACATCCTGTTCTATCTCCTAACTGATAGATCAAACCCGTCGGGCCTGACGGGACTTTTGCTAAAAATTAAATCGTTGAGGGTAGTTGGGCAAAGTCTCGTTGCGACCTATTTTCCGAAAACCTTCACCTCCAGGAGGCATCACGTATGCAAAGCTTTCTTGCTCGGTTGACTTTAGTATGTCTGGTATTGGCGTGCGGTATGACCGCCGTCGCACAAACAGCAACAGCACCCATAGCCGGCGCAGTGGTTGACCAGAATGGCGCTGTTATTAGCGGCGCGCTTGTGCTGGTCAAGAACGACGCTACCGGCGCAGAATTTCAAGCAACGACATCAAGTAGCGGGAATTACACCGTCCCTGCTTTGAACGCGGGAACTTACACAGTAACGGTCGAGGCCAAAGGCTTCAAGAAAGTCATCCTACAAGGCGTTAAGGTAGATGCTGGCGTGCCCGCGACTGCAAATATTACGCTCGAAATCGGAGCTGCCAGTGAATCGGTCGTCGTGCAAGGCGGCGGCGAGATACTACAGACGCAGTCTGCTAACGTCTCTACTACACTATCCACTAATCAGATTGCCCAACTCCCGCTGCAATCTCGCAATGTCATGTACTTTCTCTCGCTGCTGCCGGGCGTAAGTACAGCGGCTACGGCGAGCATGCGCAACCCTATAGTTAATGGCCTGCCTTCGAGCGCTTACAACGTTACGATTGATGGCCTCAACACGCAGGATAACCTGCTCAAGAGTACAGATGGATTCTTCAGCTACATCTCTCCGAGCGTTGACGCCATCCAGGAAGTCACACTTTCCACTGCCACACCGGGGGCTGAAAGCGCAGGTCAAGGTGCGATCCAAGTCAAGTTCGTTACCCGGCAAGGAACCAACGAATACCACGGCAGCACTTACTATTACTTTCGCTCAGACGCTCTGAATTCCAACTACTGGTTCAACAATCGTGACTCCAGGGGATATGACGTTGAAGCGGCTCAATTCTGTCAACACTTCGCTACACCCACGACGGGTAAGCCATATAACCCTGACACATGTCATGCCGCGCGTGCCAGAGCGCTGTTTCATCAGGTCGGTGGCCGTGTGGGCGGTCCAATCTCAATCCCGAAACTTTTCAATGGCAAGGACAAAGCTTTCTTCTTTGTCAATTTTGAAGAGTTTCGCCAGCCCAACGCCGTCAACAGAACCCGAACCATCCTGAACCCGATCACGCAGACTGGTGTCTACCAGTACGTAGTCGGTGGTCAGACCCGAACCGTAGACCTGCTCGCTCTCGCGAGGGCCAATGGGCAGACGGCAACGATTGATCCGACGGTGGGGAAACTGTTGGGTGAGATTCGCAGCGCGACCGCCACCGCAGGCGGCATTACGCAACAATCCGATCCCAACCTGCAGACCTATACATTTGCTAACTCTAGCCTGGGTAGACGCTACCTCCCGACAACACGCTTTGACATCAATCTGACGAGTAAGCATCACCTGGAGAACACCTATAACTATCAGAGTTATGCGACCGACCCTGATACGCTCAACAGCGTAGACCCAGCCTTTCCAGGTTTCGCCAATCAAGGGGGTCAGTTCTCAAACCGCTTTACAGAGGGGATCACGCTGCGTTCGACCTTAACACCCACGCTGGTCAATGAAGCGCGCTTCGGTTTGACCGGTGGCACGGTGGTCTTCTTCCCACAAATCAACGCCGGACAATTCACCAACCAAGCTGGCTTCAGTCTCGGCATCAGTGCGGCAGGCATCAGCAATGCTACTGTGTCAACCGGGCCGCAGCGCCGCAATTCGCCGGTTTTTGACTACTCCGACATTGTAAGCTGGTCACGCGGTGCACACAGTCTTACCTTCGGTGGCCAATATACCCGGATCGGTCTGTTTAATCAGAACCAAACGGTTGTACCCTCGATCACCTTTGGTCTGGCCACTGGCGACACGGCGCTTACCACCATGTTCAGTAGCGCGTCTATTGCCGCGAATTTCCCCAATGCCTCAACGGCCAACATCACCGCGGCCCAAAACCTCTACGCGGTCTTGACTGGACGTGTGACGGCCGTTACGGCGAACGCCAGCCTGGATGAAGCGAGTAACCAATATAAATATCTCGCCAACCGGAATCAGCGCATTCGGCAGAAAGAGTTTGGTTTCTTTGCGCAGGATTCCTGGCGCGCACGGCCAAACCTAACACTCACCGGGGGCTTGCGTTGGGAGTTGCAAATGCCCTTCACCGTGCAAAACAGCATCTATTCGACAACCTCTTACAACGGTCTCTTTGGCGAGTCAGGGCCAAATCTTTTCAAGCCCGGCACGCTCGCGGGTAGTCCGACGTCATACACACAGGTCAAGAAGGGCGACAGACTGTATGAGCCTGACTACGGAAACTTTGCGCCGAGCATCGGCTTTGCCTGGACTCCCGCTGCCAAGAGTGGCTGGCTCAAACACTTGATCGGCGAGGGCGGACAGACAGTGCTGCGTGGCGGTTACTCAATCGCTTACGAACGCAACGGAACCAATGCGGCCATCAGCTTCTTTGGGGCCAATCCTGGCATTAATTTCAGTGCTACGCGCAGTACCGCGATTGGCAACCTTGTGACCAACACTGGCACCGATACACTGCCGGTCTTGTTGAGCCAAACCAGCCGACTTGGTCCGGGCGCTTTCCCGAGCGCGCCGACCTATCCGTTCCTTGGAACGATCAATGATCAGGTAAATATCTTTGAGCCTGGTCTCAAGACCCCTTACGCTCAATCTTGGACTTTCGCCATCCAGCGCGAGATTACCAAGGATATGGCCGTCGAGGTGCGTTATGTCCACACCTTCAACCTGCAGCAATGGGTTACCTACCAACACAATGAGACCAACATTGTGGAGAATGGGTTCCTGAACGAGTTCAAGCTGGCGCAAGCCAACTTGCAGGCCAACATCGCGGCAGGGCGTGGCAACACCTTCAAATACTTCGGGCCCGGAACGAATACTTCGCCCTTGCCGATCTACCTGGCGTATTTCCAGGGATTACCGGCTGCACAAGCTGGCAATACGGCAAATTACACTTCTGCCAACTTTGGCAGCGCCACTTTCTACAACAACCTGGCGTTGAACAACCCGCTTCCTTTTACGGCTGCTGGAACAGGTGCCTCAGGGTTGCAAGGCACGGCGGCATTTCGCACCAACGCCATCAATGCTGGCTTGGCGTCGAATTTCTTCGTGATCAATCCGGGACATCTGCTGGGTGGCGTGTTCATCCAGGGCAATGGCGGGTTCAGCCGCTATGACGGATTGCAGGTGGATTTCCGCCGCCGTTTGTCGAAGGGGTTATTAGTTGCAAGCAATTACACTTTGGCCAGAGGCTTCTCCGGCTCATCATTCTCGTTCCGCCAAGGCTGGGTTAACACGGTTAACAACACCAACGGCGGCACCGTCAAGCATGCTTTCAAGGCTAACTGGATCTATGAACTGCCGATTGGCAAAGGCAAGATGCTGTTGGGCAAGCCCAGCGGTTTTGCCGGTGGCGTGCTTGACAAGGTTGTCGGTGGCTGGGAATGGGATGGCACGGCCCGCATTCAGACCGGAGCCAATCTCAACCTGGGCAATGTCAACCTAGTCGGCATGACGCGGAAGGAACTACAGAAGGCTTATAAATTGCGCTTTGATGATGCAGCTGCGAAGATTTATATCTTCCCGCAGGACATCATTGACAATACCTTCCTTGCCAACAACGTGAGTGCGACGTCAGCAAGCGGCTATGCCGGTGCTTCACCTACCGGACGCTACATCGCGCCGGCCAATGGCAGGAACTGCATTCAGGTGGTGACTGGCGATTGCGCTCCTCAAACAGTCTATCTCACTGGCCCGAAGTTCACTCGCTTTGATATGAGCGCCATCAAGCGCGTCAGGATCACTGAGCGAATGAATTTCGAGTTCCGTGCGGAATTCCTGAATGCTTTCAATAACATCAACTTCCTGGGCAATACCAACCTGACCAATTTCAATGCTAATACCTTTGGCCAGGTGACGTCGGCGTATTCAGATCCGAACAACACCCAGGATCCTGGCGGGCGATTGATTCAGTTCGTCGGTCGCATCAACTTCTAGTTTCAGTTCTTTGGCAGTGGCTTCGCGGCATGAATAGATTTGACCACGCAGCACAAAAGAAACGAAGAAGGCTTCACGACTGTTGTCTTTCTTCGTGCTCTTAATTACTTCGTGGTTGAATGCTTCCAGCGCCTTTGAGGCACTGCCAATTATTGAGCTGCAACACTAAAAACATGGGGGAGAAGCGCACTTCCTGGGCGTTTCTCCCTCAATGCTATTGCGGTAAGCAATAAACCTAGTTATTATTCTTCCCACTCTTTTTCTTTCAATCAAAATTCGATCAAAGACGCGCTAGCATAAATAAACAAAAGAGCAGTTCCATCCAACAAAGCAATGGCTAAGCGCCCGCTTCAAGCAGATGCAGGTGTCAACCAACCGCTGAATTGAAGCAATGACGTTTCACAAACGTCAACTTGTGCAGGCTAAGCAGCAGAAGCGGGGATGCCACTAACCGTTCTGGACTTCCGTCCATTTATTTCAGGAGGATTCAAGTTATGCGACACAGAATATCTATTCTGACTATTGCCATCGCTTTGACGATGCTGATGTGCCTGACGGCCTTCGGACAGACTGCCGCGCTTAACGGCGCGATCACTGACCCAAATGGCGAGGTGGTGGCAGGCGCCACCGTGCAAGTTAAAAATAACGTTACGGGTGAAGAGTTCAAAGCTACCACCTCCGGCAATGGAACCTTTTCCATTCCGGCACTGGCTGCCGGCACATACACCGTGACGATCAACGCGAAGGGCTTCAAACAAGCCGTCGTCAACGAGGTTAAGCTCGATGTCGGCACACCAGCCAATGTGCGTGTTGCGCTGGAGGTCGGCAACACCAGCGAGTCGGTCGTCATTCAAGGCGGCGGCGAGATTGTGCAATCTCAATCAGCCAATATCTCGACCACGCTGAACGTCAACCAGATTGCCAGCTTGCCGCTGATCTCGCGCAACCCCATCAATTTCATCGTCCTGTTGCCGGGTGTATCAACACCGACGGATAACCGCAACTCCATTGTCAACGGCTTGCCTGAATCGGCAATTGACATCACCCTCGACGGCATCAACATTCAGGATAACTTCAACAAGACCACTGACGGCCTCTTCGCGCGCGTTGCGCCCAGCCTAGACTCCGTGCAGGAAGTGACTATCTCCACCGCGACGCCCGAAGCGCAAGGCGGCGGACTAGGCGGCGTGCAGGTCAAATTCGTCACCCGCCAGGGAGGTAATGAACTGCATGGCAGTCTTTACGAATATCACCGCAACACGGCCTTGAATTCCAACTATTGGTTCAACAACCGTGACGTGACGCCTTACAACATCAAGACAGCCAAGTCCTGCAACAATGTTGCAGAAGCTTACAATCCAGATAACTGCAAAGCGCCGCGCGCCGCAAACCTGTTCAATCAGTATGGTGGGCGAGTCGGAGGTCCCATTTGGATCCCGAAGCTTTTTGATGGGCGGAACAAAGCCTTCTTCTTCGTCAACTTCGAGGAATTCAAACAGCCCACGCAAGTCAACCGGCAGCGGACTATCCTCAGTCCGCAAGCCCAGGCAGGCAATTTCCAGTACAGCTCTTCAACCGGGATCAGAACGGTGAACCTATTCGACTTGGCCGCGCGCAATGGGCAGACTTCGACAGTTGATCCGCTCATTGGGAAGCTGCTTGCCGACATTCGCAGCGCGACCAACGGCGTCGGTGGCATTACGAATTTGACTGATCCCAACTTCCAGCGGTTCAGTTACAGCCCTGGCGGGAGCGCTTTCAACCAGCGCCCGACCATACGCTTCGACGTCAATATGACGGACAAGCATCACCTGGAAATCGCTTGGACTTACTTTCGTAGCCGTGGCGGCCCAGACTTTCTCAATAACGTAGAACCGGCTTTCCCTGGTTTCCCGAACCTGGGCGGCCAGCCTGCGGATCGCTACACCGGCTCAGTAGGCGTGCGTTCGACCTTATCACCAACGGTGGTCAACGAAGCGCGCGCCGGTCTTTCGGGAGGCCCTTCGCGTTTTAACCCGCAATCCAGTGCGGCCGACTTCTCCGGGTCGGTGGCTAATCAAGGCGGCTTCGCCCTGAACATCAATAACGCCATCGGCAATAGCATTACCAATCCTTACGTCGTGACCGCGCCCAGCCGCCGCAATCCGCTGTTCCGCACTTTCAGCGACACGTTGACTTGGACGCGCGGCGCGCACTCCTTGAGCTTTGGCGGCCAATACACAGAGGTCAAGCTGACGTACAACGCGCAAACCTTAGTGCCGATAATCAACTTCGGCGTCAACGCTAACGACCCGGCCAACGCGCTGTTCGCCGCGGCTAACTTCCAGGGCGCGTCCACAACCGACATCACTAACGCGCGCAACATCTACGCCGTTCTTACCGGGCGCGTTACGGCCATCAACGCCACCGCACGGCTGACTGAGGAAGGTAAATATGTCTATCTGGGCAACGCCTTTGAACGTTCGCGCCAGCGTGAGATCGGCTTTTTCGCGCAGGACGGTTGGCGCGTGCGCCAGAACCTGACGCTCAATTACGGCTTGCGTTGGGAGTTGCAAGGAGCGTTCACGCCTAACAACGGCAGCTACACGACGCTCAGTCTCGACGACCTCTGGGGCGTCTCCGGGCCAGGGAATTTCTTCAAGCCAGGCACGCAGACTGGCCGTGTTTCGCAGTTCGTCCAATTCAAGAAAGGCGACGCTGCCTACAACGCCGACTACAAAAACTTCGCGCCGAGCATCGGCTTTGCCTGGAGTCCGAACTTTAAGAGCGGGTTGTTGAAACGGCTCGCGGGTGAAGGTGGCGCGACGGTGGTGCGCGGTGGTTACTCGATCTCTTACAGCCGCTACGGCATTGGTGATTTTCGCGGCGTCTTGTCGGCCAATCCGGGCGTCATTCTGACCACCAACCGCGACCTGACTATCGGCAATCTGGTGCCAGCGCCGGTGACCAGCAATTTGCCGCTCTTATTCCGTGACACCAGCAAGCTTGGCCCGCCAGCTTTCGCGGCGACACCGACTTACCCGTTCGTCGCCGGCACGAGCGCCGCGCCGATCACCTCCTCTGGCAACATCTACGATCCCAACCTCAAGGTGCCATATATCCAATCCTGGAGTTTCGGCATCCAGCGCGAGATCAACAAAGACACAGCTATTGAGGTGCGTTATGTCGGCACGCGCCATCTGCGCGGCTGGACGGAATACGATCTCAACGCTAACGAGAACAACATGCTTGAGAACGGCCTGCTCAACGAGTTTAAGCTGGCGCAAGCCAACTTGCTGGCTAACAATACAGCGGGTGGCACTCGGGCAGGAAGCTTCGGTTACTTTGGTCCAGGTACAGGTACGGCGCCTTTGCCTATCGCCCTGGCTTACTTCACCGGCAATCCAGCTTCGGCAGCAGGTAATGTGGCGCTCTATTCCAATGCCTCGAACTCGCTCTTCCGTAGTACCACCTTCGTCAACAATCTGGCGGTGAATAATCCAGCGCCAAACACTTACGCCAACAACTTACACAGTGACGCCGGACGCCGCACCAATGCTTTGAATGCGGGCTTGCCAGCGAACTTCTTCCTGACCAATCCTGATCTGCGTGGCGGAGCCAACTTTACTGGCAATGGTGGCTACACGCGCTTCGACGCCTTACAGGTTGATTTGCGCCGCCGCCTCACGCACGGGTTGTTGGTGCAGGCCAATTACCAGTGGGCGAAAGGCTTCAGCTCGTCGCGCGTTTCGTTCCGCACGGATCGCGTCAACGCGCTCAACACCTTTGTCTTGAGGCATGCCTTCAAGGTCAACTGGGTTTACGAACTGCCCATCGGTCGTGGCAAGAAGCTATTTGGCAACGCGGGTGGCCTGCTCGACCGCGTCGTCGGCGGCTGGGAGTTCGACGGCGCTAGCCGCGTACAGAGTGGACAGTTGTTCAACTTCGGTAACGTCAACCTGGTCGGTATGACAATGAAGGATTTGCAAGAAGCCTATAAGCTGCGCTTCGATGATGCGAACAAAATCATCTACGCGCTACCGCAGGACATCATTGACAACACGATCAAGGCCTTCAACGTCAGTGCAACTTCGGCCAACGGCTATGGCGACCGCGGCGCGCCCACCGGGCGTTACATCGCGCCAGCCAATGACCGTAACTGCATTCAAGTTTACAGCGGCCAATGCGCACCGCAGAACGTCTATGTCACCGGTCCCAAATTCACCCGTTTCGATCTGAGCCTCGTTAAACGCGTCAAGATCGTTGAGGGGATGAATTTTGAGTTGCGTGGCGAATTCTTGAATGCCTTCAACAACATCAATTTCTTCAACCCAAACACCACCGCCACGACTACCGCGTCTAATGCAGCCTTTATGCAGGTGACGGGGGCGTATGCGGATTCGTCCAACACTAACGACCCGGGCGGACGCATCGTGCAGATCGTCGCGCGGTTCAACTTCTAACCCTAATCAAGCAGAGCGGCACAGGCTTTACGGTCTGTGCCGCTCTTTCTTTTTTCAACCAAGCCATATCATGCTCCCGACCGCTTAGCGACATCGTTTGATGTCGGCTGCCAGTAATGCCACTGCTGTTTACAGTGATGAGGTAACCAATGCTGAAGAAGATTGTTTTGCTCCTGCCGTTGCTTGCGCTCTTGAGCCTGGCTGTGACGGCGCAAAAGAAATACAAGCCCTGGAACGAATGGAACGACAAAGATGCGCAGAAGATGCTGAATGATTCGCCCTGGGGCCAAACACAAATTGAGACCAATACTTCCGAGATGTTTTATTCTCCCACCAATCAAACTGGCACGACGAACCGGGCGACGGGCAACAGCAGTATCACCAGCAGTAATGACCGCTCGGTTCAGGGAGCGCTCAACCAAGCTGTCAGTGTCAACTATCGAATCCGCTTGCTCTCCGCCAAGCCAATTCGCCAAGCTTTTGCCCGCCATCTGATCCTGCAAAACCCACAGGCCGAGGCGCAGCTCAAAGCTTTTGCCGAACAAACTTCGGCTGAATGGATTGTCGTCGCGGTGGATTACGATTCAGGCGATCAGCGCCTCACTGGCAAAGTAATGCAGGCCTTCAACAGCGCCGTCCCGGGTACGCTCAAAAACAATACCTATCTCGAAACCAAAGAGGGCAAGCGCATCTTTTTGCAGGACTACAAACCGCCGACAAAAGACGGGCTGGGAGCTAAATTCGTTTTTGCGAGAATGCTGGAGGACAAGCCCTTTGTGGATGCCGGGAGCGGCTACCTGCGTTTCTACTCGGAGGTGGCTTCAGACCTGAAGCTCAATATGCGATTCAAAGTTTCCGACATGATGTTCGATGGCAAGCTTGAATATTGAACTGGCGCTGCGGCTGGCTCGGGCAGGTCTGTGCCAGTAGTACCACGGGAATGGAAATGAAAAAGGAGTGGTTGTCGGCCACTCCTTTTTCATTTCCATTGCTTGCGCGCTCGCAGCTTAAAAATCAAAGGCTTCTTTCAGCTTATCCACCTTTTTCTCCCATTCAGTGCGCAGCTCGGCTTTGATAGCGCCCCACAACGTCGGATGCTCCGGTATGCCTTCGAAATGGAACGGACAGGGCGCGGGCGCAATCTGGCGCTGCACTTCCTGAATATCCTTCGGATCCATCGGAAAGACCACGCAAGCCGACGGTGAATGTTTAGGATCGGTGTAAATCGCACAAGCCGTGCCATCTCCGCTTTCTACAAAAAACGGACAGCGGTAGACAATCTTGCAACACAACCCGCAGCGATTGCACTCGCCTTTGCGATACTCCCGCCAGCGATAGAGTATTTTGTCGGGCAGTACTTTCGGCAAGACCCAGCGGCGTATGGCTCCATAAGAATGATCTGTGTAGAACAAGCCGATGATCTTGCGAAAGCCGATGTAGGCTTTCTTGCGATAGATTTCCGCGTCAGTCATGCGCGACACGGCTATTTGCAACTCGGGCTTATTGGCAGATGAAGTTGCATCGCGGCGCACTGGCTCGATCTGCACAAGACGCACGGGGCGCTGTGCGGGCGGTTGATCCGGTTGTGACATCCGATCTCCCTCGTGAAAAAATACGGGCGAATACTGTTGGAGGAATAGGCTGATTGCGATTTCAGCCTTGTCTAAATACTGCACTAAAAGTGCGGTGATCTTATCATTAGGTCTCGCTTGCCGCCAACCGCGCCAATTACATCGTGAGTGAAACGAGTTGCGGCGCGAGCGATTGCTGGTGAGTTTCATCGTGCATGCCGAGCGCCGCGTCAAGCTCCGCCGCTACATCACCCACACCTGCTGAGATGGACTTGAAATCGAAAAGCTGCTGATCGAACAAATGGGTTGGCACCGTATTGCCGAGGGCTGTCAGCATAGACTTGCGCAGGTTGGGGATCTCTTGCTGCAACTCATCAATCAGCCGCTTGACGCGCTTGCGTTTCAAATTTTCCTGCGAGCCGCACAGGTCGCAAGGGATGATCGGGAAGTTCCGCATGGCTGCGTAAGCCGCGATGTCCTTTTCCCAAATATACGCCATCGGGCGAATCACCGTGTTGCGCCCATCATCCGAACGCAGCACCGTCGGCATAGCCTTCAGCGTGCCAATGTAGAAGAAGTTGAGCAGGAAGGTTTGCAATACATCATCCGCGTGATGGCCGAGCGCAATTTTGGTGCAGCCCTCTTTCACCGCCGTGTCGTAGAGAATTCCGCGTCGCAAGCGCGCGCAGACCGAACAATAGGTCTTGCCCTCCGGCACCAATCGTTTGACGATAGAATAGGTATCGCGCTCAATAATGCGATGCGGCAGGCCAATACTCGACAAATATTCCGGCAAGATGTGCGCTGGGAAGCCCGGCTGTTTCTGATCCAGATTGACGGCCAGCAGTTCAAACCGCACCGGCGCCCGGCGCTGCAACGTCAGCAGCAAATCGAGCAGTGTGTAACTATCTTTGCCGCCGCTTAGACAGACCATGATCCGGTCGCCCTCGGTAATCATCCCGAAGTCTTTGATCGCCTCGCCCATCCGGCGTAGCAAGATGCGTTTGAGACGCGCACTCTCTTCCATCAAACTCTACTTTCCAATCTCTCAGCTCGAATTCAAGCGCGCAAGCTTAGGCCATCGCCGCGCAGGCGGTCAACCCGCGAAATGATCGAAGCCGCGAACAACTAATTGCTCAAGCTTTCCACCGCGTCGTAGCCACAATCGCCCCGGCTCAGCCAAGATTTCGCCGATGCGCGTAACACGTAGCTGGCAAGCCTGACTGATTTCCAGCAGCGCACCTTCCTCTTCCCCACTCGCGGTAAACAGCAATTCGTAATCTTCGCCGCCACTCACAGCCAAATTGAAAGCAGCTTCTTGATTCTCAACCACCAAAGCTACCTCAGCAGCGATGGGCACCGCCTCAAAGTCAAGTACTGCGCCCACGCCGCTCTCATTGCAGATGTGCGCCAAATCCTGCGTCAGACCATCGCTCACATCAATCATCGCATGCGCTAATCCGCGCGCACCCAGGCACCGGCCAAAAGCCACACGCGGCTCTGGCTTGAGATGCGCGCGCAATGCCGCTTGTACTTCGTCATCTCTGTTCTCGTAAACCTGCGCGTCCAGCAATAAAAGTTTCAACCCAGCCGCCGAAGCGCCGACGCTGCCGGTCAAATAGACGCTGTCGCCCACACGTGCACTGTTACGGCGTATCGCAGTACCCACGCGGCATTCCCCCAACACCATCGAATCAATCGTCAATTGCCCCGGCGTTGACGAAATGTCTCCGCCAATCAAGGTCACGCCGTGTTGTTCAGCCAGAGCGAAATACCCGTCCAGAAAAGCCGTCCAAAATTCCTCTGAGGTTTGAAGTCTGTCAGGAATGGCAAGCGTGAGCAGGCTGTAGCGCGGCGTGGCACCCATCGCAGCAATGTCACTCAGGCTGACGGCGAGCGCCTTGTGTCCCAGCCAGCGTGGCGGCGCGTAGGCGAGTTTGAAATCAACGTCTTCAACCAGCAGGTCAGTCGTCACGAGCAATTCGCGTCCATCACGTTCACGTACAATGGCCGCGTCGTCGCCAATGCCACAAACAAGGTCGTTTTGCAGCCTAGTGCGACGCGCGGCCTCGGCGCGAATGCGCTTGATGAAACTGAACTCGCTCATTGATCCTGTCGGCTAATTCAGCAAATAACCCGGTAGGGGGATGGCGTCTGGTGCGAGCGTTTAGAGTTCAAGCTTTAGCTTGCTTGCAGCGGGTGATTACTCAACACTGGCAAGCTAAAGCTTGAACTCTGAACGCCTGAGGCTCCGGCGCGCCTCCCTACGGGCACTGTTTAATCTGGCTTCAGCGCGGTTCGCCAGCAGGATATTACTGTCCGCGCACCACGCCACGCCCGATTTGATTGAGCTTGACGACGCTCTCGGCGACGCGCTTGAAATCGGAGCGTTTGATCGTGCGCAACAAGTCCGGCTGCGTTTCGACATCGTTCGGCTTGCGACCGAACGAGATCAGGCGCGCATACTCCAACGCCCGCGCCGGATGCTCTTGTAAGGCAATCGCATAAGCGCCGACTGTGGCGTTGCGCCCACGCTCGAACTCTTCATCGGTTGGCGGCATAGCGATCAGCCGTGCAAATTCATTCAGCAAGACCTCGCGCGCCTGCTGCTCTTTGCCCGGTTCTGTCATCACGTAGGCATAGAAAGCGCCGGAGGCCAGGCGCAGATCGGGCGTAACCGTGACCGGGTCTGTAATGTTTTGTTTGGAGCGCAGTTCATCGGCGAACCGCCCGGTTGACGCCAACGCCCCGAGCATTTGCATAACCAGATAGTCTGCCGCGTCTTTTTCGCTCGTGCGGAATCCGATGGCTTGCGCGGTCTGTGGCCGCGGGCGTTGTTCAATCTGATCGCTTGGCGGCTGCGTCAATGGTGGCAGATTGACTTTGAGAGTTTTGTCCAAATCAGCGCGCTTGAAGCCTTCGGAAAAGATGCGCGAGACCAACGCCGAGCCGTCAGTGTCGCCGACCAACACCACCAGCGGATTCTGCCGCTTGATAGTCTTCGCATGCCAGGCTTCGAGTTTCTCTTCCGTAAGACCTTTGATGGCTTCTGGCAGCCCCAAACGCGATAAGGCATAAGGATGGCCGGGATAGAGCGAGGCCCATAATAATTCGACCGCGCGCCGCTTGGCATCATCACGCTGCCGCAACTGCTCGGCCAGCAGCGCGTCCCGCTCGCGCGCCAATTCCGGTTTGTCGAAATACGGGTTTTCGATGATGTCTAGCAACAGCTTGACCGCCGGCTCAGCGTTGCGCGACAGCACATCAAGTGTGTAGCCGAAAACGTCCGCCTCGTTCACGACCTGAATATCACCGCCGTAACTTTCCAATTCGAGCGCGATCAAATCGCCCTTGCGCGAAGTCGTGCTGCGCAGCATCGCCCGCAACATCAACTCGGTCATGCCGCTCGTCGTCTGGTCTTCGGTCAAACGTCCGCCCTGAAAGAGCACGGCGATGGTCAGCTTCGGTAGCGATTTGTCCTCGCGTACAAAAGCGCGCGGCCCGCGCAAGACTGAAAAATCCTTGATTGGCACCGGCGCTTCGGAGATCAACACGTTGCGCCCCTCGATTACGCCGCTCCGCTCCTCGCCCTGTTTGAAGGTCTTCAACGCAACCGCTGGTTTGACCTCTTCGGGTTTGACTGCTTGCGCAGCTTGCGGCGCAAAGGTCAGCACCAACTCGGCAAACTTCTCCGCCGTAAACGTACGCGGCGTCGTGCTAACCGGCTCGTATTCGTGGATGCTGGTGTTGGCCAGCGTCAAGTATTTAGCCGCCGCCAATTGCACTTGCTCCGCCGTCACTGCGCGCGTGCGTTCGACGAAGGAATCGAGCGGGTGATAATCGCCCAGCAAGGCATAGTACCGGGCGAGTAGCGCCGCCTCGTCGTCCAGCCGCGTGACCGAATCGAAATAGCGTTTTTCGAGCAACACTTTGGCGCGCTGCAATTCACCCTCGCTCAACAGCTCACGTTTGAACTTGTCCAGTTCGCGGAAGTAATCGGCCTCGATGCGATCAATGCGCCCCGGCTCGACGCGCATCTGTACGGCCAGCATCCCGGCGGTCGGGAAGGTGTAGTAGCTCGCTCCTGATTCGGTCGGCAGCCCAGACCGCTCCGGCAACATCTGCGCCAGGCGCGCGCCGCGCCCCAAGCCCAGCGAGGCAGCCAAGACTTCCAGCACTGCCTGCTCTTTCAACGAAGCGGCTTGTTTGTCCTTCGCCTGCTCCAACGGCGGCACGCGATAACCGACGGTCACGATGGTCTGGCTGATGTCGCCACGCGTGTCGCTGTAGCGCAATTTGTCTTGCGATGGTTCTTCCAGCGAGATTTGCGGTGTGGGCGTAGGAGTAGGTTGTGAAGCGGGCGCGGCAATAGGTTTTGCTTTCGCCGACGTTGGTGTTGGTGTCGGCGCAGGCGCAGGTTTGTTCAGATTGCCGAAAGTCAATTGCACTTGCCCGACTGCTTGCAATGCAAAGACATCGCCTGCCAGCGTGATAATCATATTCTGCGGCTGATAGAAGTTGCGCCAAAACGCCAGCGCCTGTTCGCGCGTCACGTTTGTCAACATTGCTTCGTTGATACTGTGCCCGCGCTTCAACGGATGTACGGTGAAGGCCGTCGCCAACAACCGATCAAGCCCATAATCGCTCAACCGCTCTGGTTGGCGCTTGCTCTCCTGCAATAGTTCATTGGCCGCCGTCTTCAACTCATTCGCGTCAAAAGTCGGATTGATCAACAGGTCAGCCATCAACTCCAACATCCCAGTCAAACTCTCCGCCGGGGCAATCAGGCTGAAGGCTGTGTGATCATAACTACTCTCGGCTTTGAGCACGCCGCCCAGTCGCGCCGCTTCCTTTTCAATCGTGCCTGCCGGACGTTTCACCGTGCCACGCAGAATCATCCGCTGCACGAGCTGCGACAATCCCGCCTGTTCGTCTGTCTCATTCAGTGAGCCGACCTTCACGTAAACATTCACTGCGACCAACGGCACTGAATGACGCTCGCGGGCCAAGACCGTGATGCCGTTCTTCAGCAGGTTGCGGGTCGTCGCGCCGTCAATGTCCTGGCGTAACAGCTTGCCGCCGTCGGGCACGTTGAGCACGGTCGTTTTCGGCATATTTGTCGTGGGCTTCGGTTGTGGCGGCGGGGACGGCGGATTACGCCCGCGCCCGCTCTGAGCCAGAGCGGCAACTGCGAAAACCAGAATGATGATGAGTGCAATAAGTTGGCGACGCATTCTTCAGCCTTTCGTTTTTGAATTCGACAAATGATGAACGTCAGGATAAATGATTGCTTGCTTGATTTGGCATTTCAAGCGGGCGGCGCTGGCTGGCTATCCGACAAGCTCTCCCCAGCTTGTCGGAGTCTCCCTAAGGTGTCCGATTCGGAGACCCTGACAAGCTTGGCAGCTTGTCGGACATTTTCCGTTGTGACCGGTTTAACCAATCAACCGGCAAGCCACACAAAATCAATCCATTTCGCCTCATTGCCCGCTTTGCAAGCTGCTATGGCTTGTCTATAATGCCGCCCTTATCATGTCCTAAATTTTTTCTCTAAGAGAGTCCATTTCGTCACATCGAGGTTCAATACGTATGCTTCAATCTAAGCTAGGCACTGGCACCACTCTGTTACGCACCAAACTGGTCGCGCTTCTGGCCGGCGCAGCCTTCTTCATTATCAACATCAACACCGTCAACGCCTTCGCCCAACAGCCCGAACACCGACCAGGCGGCGAGGCCAATCTGAAATTGCCTGATCTGTCGCAAGTCACGTTTATGGGCGGCACGAACGGGCGCACACTCTTAATGGTCGGGATTCTTGTCTCGCTGCTCGGCATGGTTTTCGGATTGCTGATTTACACGCAACTTAAGAAGCTGCCCGTGCACAGGTCAATGCTCGAAATATCCGAGCTGATTTACGAGACTTGCAAAACCTATCTGATCACGCAGGGCAAATTCATTCTGATCCTGGAAGCCTTTATCGCCGTCATCATCGTACTCTATTTCGGCATCCTGGTTGGATTCCCCGCCTACAAAGTCGCCATCATCTTGATCTTCAGCCTGATCGGCATCGGCGGCAGCTATGGCGTCGCGTGGTTCGGCATCCGCGTCAACACCTTCGCCAATTCGCGCACCGCATTCGCCTCGCTCGGCGGCAAGCCCTATCCGATCTATGCCATTCCGCTCAAAGCTGGCATGAGTATTGGCATGATGCTGATCTCGGTCGAACTGCTCATCATGCTCTGCATCCTACTTTTTATTCCGGGCGATTACGCCGGGCCGTGCTTCATCGGTTTCGCCATCGGTGAATCGTTGGGCGCAGCGGCGCTGCGTATCGCGGGCGGCATCTTTACCAAGATCGCCGACATCGGCTCCGACCTGATGAAGATCGTCTTCAAGATCAAAGAGGACGATGCGCGCAATCCCGGCGTCATCGCCGATTGCACAGGCGACAATGCGGGCGATTCAGTCGGCCCATCAGCGGACGGTTTTGAAACCTACGGCGTAACCGGCGTTGCATTGATCTCGTTCATCCTGCTGGCGGTGAATCAAAAGACTGCCGGCATCGGTTTTGAAGCGATTCAGGTGCAACTGCTGGTTTGGATCTTCGTGATGCGCATCATGATGGTCATTGCGTCAGCCGGGTCTTACTTCATCAACGAAGCGATGGCGAAAGCCAGTTACGGCACTGCTGACAGGATGAACTTTGAAAAGCCGCTGACCAGCCTGGTCATCATAACTTCGGTCGTTTCGATCATCCTGACTTTCATCGTGTCGAAGCTGATGATTCCCACGCTTGGCGATGGTTCCCTCTGGTGGAAGCTCTCGGCGATTATTTCGTGTGGAACGGCGGCAGGCGCAATTATTCCCGAACTGGTCAAGGTCTTCACCTCGACCGAATCGCGTCACGTCAGCGAAGTCGTCACCTCATCCAAAGAAGGTGGCGCTTCGCTCAACATCCTGTCGGGTTTGGTGGCGGGCAACTTCTCGGCTTACTGGTTGGGCATTAGTATCGTCGCGCTGATGGCGCTTGCCTATGCCTTTAGTCTGGAAGGCCTGGGTGTGTTGATGGCTGCTCCCGCGGTCTTCGCCTTCGGTCTGGTCGCCTTCGGATTTTTGGGCATGGGCCCGGTCACCATCGCCGTTGATTCTTACGGCCCGGTCACCGACAACGCGCAATCGGTTTACGAACTTTCGCTGATCGAACAAGTCCCGAATGTCGAAGCCGAGGTCAACCGCGATTTCGGCATCACGGTCAATTTCGAGCGCGCCAAACATCTGCTCGAAGAAAACGACGGCGCAGGCAACACGTTCAAAGCTACGGCCAAACCGGTGCTGATCGGCACAGCGGTCGTGGGCGCAACGACGATGATCTTCTCGATCATTATGGTGCTGACTGAAGGATTGAAGGATGAATACCTGAAAAATCTTTCGATTATGCATGCACCGTTCGTCCTCGGACTGATCACCGGCGGCGCGATCATTTATTGGTTCACCGGCGCCTCAACCCAGGCCGTGACCACCGGCGCATATCGCGCAGTCGAATTCATCAAAGCCAACATCAAACTCGAAGGCGTCGAAAAAGCCTCGGTCGAAGACAGCAAGAAGGTCGTCGAAATCTGCACGCAGTATGCACAAAAGGGAATGTTCAACATCTTCCTGACGGTCTTCTTCTCTGCGCTGGCCTTCGCCTTCATCGAGCCGTACTTTTTTATCGGCTACCTGATCTCGATTGCGATCTTCGGTCTGTATCAAGCGATCTTTATGGCCAATGCCGGTGGCGCTTGGGACAACGCCAAGAAGATCGTCGAAGTCGAACTCAAAGCCAAAGGCACCCCGCTGCACGACGCCTGCGTCGTGGGTGACACGGTTGGCGACCCGTTCAAAGACACTTCGTCGGTGGCGCTGAACCCGGTCATCAAATTCACGACCTTGTTCGGTCTGCTGGCGGTTGAACTGGCCGAACTGTTGCGCCATGGCAGCCCAGCCAGCGCCACGCTCAGCCACGTACTGGCCGTCGTCTTCTTTTTGATCTCGGTCTTTTTCGTCTACCGGTCGTTTTACGGGATGCGGATTGGATCGGATAAGTAGGCTAAAGCAAAAACAGCTTCGTTGAAGTTGAAGGCAGCGATTCGCATGGGTCGCTGCCTTTTCCTTATGTTGTGGCTTTCGATCATTTGTCGCGCAACAAGGTAAAGCCGCGCCGGGAGCATCTTTATCCTGCAACGCTACGTATCCGCTCAGCCACGACAGCGGAAGTACGACGCACCAGATAATTCCGGAAAGGAGGTAAGTCCAGCAGAACTCAATACGGTACCAAGCAGTTCGGCGCAGAAATAACAATCAGCATTCGCACATTATTAATTCCGTTTACATCAGTTTTTGCCAGTTAATAAATAGAATAGCAGGCCCGCAACAGATCCTAAAGAAATTGCTATTTTAAAGTAAACAGGTATCGAAGTTGGAGAAATGAAACTTTCTATTAATCCTGCAAGAATAAGAAGCGGAATACAACCAACCAACAGTTTGATAGCTATAGATCCTTTCACAAGTAAAGCATCCCGCCTGGTATATTCACGAGGCACAAGCAAAGCTGTTCCAAGCAGTAACCCGGCACCTCCAGCAATAAAGATCGCAGCAAATTCTAAAACGCCGTGCCCGGCTACAAATGACCAGAGCTTGAGTTTCATTTGGTATTTAATCGCCAATGCATTGATCGCACCGAATTGCAGGGAAGTGGGCATAATTGCATGCAAGGTTCCAGCTAGCGGGAGGAGACTAAAAGCAAAGACTCGTAATGAAACTCCTATGTTATTGAAAATTATTGCCACTGTCTCAACTGGAGCGCCCTCGTTGATGCTTTCCCACCATTTGTGGCCTTCCTTAATGTCTTGAATCGTTTGCGAGGTCAAATAGGCGAACTCTGCAAAATCATCATTGCGCCAAGTGGCAATGAATGCAAAAAGGGCGATGCTGATAAATAATGATAGCACTACCAGCGGATAGCGATAGGTCTGTCGAAAAATTGCTGGAAATTCAGTTATATAGAAGTTCCAAACAAATCGCATCCCATTAATCTTACCGCGGTAAATCAAGCTATGTGCACGTGTAACCAAGTTATTAAGGTAGCTAACTAAGCGTTGGTCACGTGATTCAACACGTGCGATTGCAAGATCAGCAACTGTTCGCCGATAACTGTTGCCAAGTAGACGTACTTGAGTTCTGCTCAAGTTACGCAGGCTGCTAACGCCGTTCACATAGCTCAACAGCTTCTCTAACTGTTGCCAAGTTGATTTACGCTTTTCGATAAGAGCTACCGGCATAAAATGTCTAAAACTTGTGATACAAGAAGTGCTTATAACCCACGCTCATGCTATGCAAAAACTGTTGCGGGAGCGAATGCATAAGCGCCAAACTCAGCAATCCATGTGACAGACCTAAGGCCCACAAATTGGGCGCACGTTCATAAACCCAGGCCCATATAATTGCGGCAATCAGGGTCAGCAAGGCCAGGGTCAAATTGGGCAAATGCATTGCGGCAAACAACCCGGCTGTAAGCAAGATTGCAAACCAGACTTGTTGGGTTTGCGTGACCTGACAAGAAGGAAAGTGAAAAGACAAAAAAAGAATACGACGGTAAAGGAAGCCTTGAAGTACATACTGCTGCACGACCCCCCAGAATGGTACAATAAGCAAGTTTGTTCCAAAATGTGTGCTTCGGTGGAAGGAATTGGTACGATACCCAACTGCTAACAAACCCACACATCCCAGCGTGACAGGCAAAAAAAGGAGGCGAGTAGCAGTTATAAAATATCTCTGTGAGAATCCCAACTCTCTCCAACCTTCACCGCGCTTAACTTGAGAATAAATGATAAGGGTTAGTATCAACAACACTGGGGGAACCAGAGGCCAATGGCTTTGCGGATAAACAGGTATAATTGCCCAGTTAATAAGTACAACAGAAATGATGACTGAAACGACTTCAAGTACAGTTACCATAACTAGGGAGAGACTAACTGAGGAAGATGCATTTCCCTGCTCCGAAGTATATAGCTTTGCTTCTAATCGTTTAGCAATGTTAGGCTGACCGGTTTTCACCATATAAGTTGCTTCAATCTTTATTTGCGTTTTGTGAAGTCAATAAACGATCAAACCATTTAAGCAGTCTCGCTAATTGATCTTCGCGGTGACGAAGTTCCCGTAAGCCATGACCTTCACGTGGATAACGCACAAAAACTGTCTCGACGCCTTGTTCATGCAAAGCAGTGTAAAATTCTTCGGCCTGCGTAATATGCACATCATTATCCAGTTCGCCATGGACAATCAACATCGGTGTTTTAGCCTTCTTGATGTGTTTCAATGGCGATCTCTCCCAGAGCAGTTCAAAGTTATCCCAAGGATAACCATTAAATTCTGCGTGGATCAAATCTTGATAGAGAGAAGTCGAATAAAAGCTTATTAGATTGGCTAGGCTGGCAACTGTAACCGCCGCTTTGAAACGATCAGTTTGAGTAACAATCCAGTTGGTCATGTAACCGCCATAACTGCCGCCAGTCACACCCATCCGATCTTTATCTAAAAATGGGAAGAGACCCAATGCTCGGTCCACACCTTTCATCAAGTCACGGTAATCGCCGCCACCCCAATCATTAACGCAGCCGTCAGAAAATCTCTGCCCATAGCCTGAGGAACCGCGCGGATTGATGAGTAACACGCCGTAACCTCTTGCGGCGAGAGCTTGTGCTGTCGTATTAAATGCATAACCAGCCATGCCATGCGGGCCACCGTGGATAGAAAGCACAACAGGATACTTTTTGTTTGCATCCGGCTTAAGTCCGATTGGAGGATAGAGCCAGCCTTGAATCGTCAGACCTTCATTAGCGAAAGTGAACTGGCGAGGCATCATCGGTTGAAACTCACCGAGCCAGCTTTGATTGAGCTTGGTGACCGGCTCGAATTTCCCAGGAGTGCGTGTTGCATAAATTTCTGCAGGATGTGTGGCATCACTGATCGTCATGGCCAGCGAGCCATCAGTAGCTACGGAAAAACTACTGACCTGCGCCTCATAACCAAGTAACTGCCTGACCGAGCCGAGACGAGTGGCCTGATAGAGCATCGTTTTGCCGTGATCGCTGGCACTGAAGAGAACAAATCTGCCATCGTGTGACCATCTGATTACGAAAGCACGACGATCCTGCTCTTTGTTCAACTCGCGCGCTTCGATTCCCTGCCCTGTTCCGCCCACGGCGGGTATGAAGAAAACGTGAGTATCTTCGGCTACGCTGTCAATCGTAGTGATTGCGCGCTTGGTAGCAGTAAAGGCGATGTCTTGGCCATCCGGCGAAAAAACCGGTGTCCATTCACAACCTTTGGTGCGAGTGAGTTGGCGTATTTGGCGAGTTGAGACATTGACGGTAAAAAGGTCCGTATTATTGACTTTGTCTGGCTCAGGCTCATGGTTGGAGACGAACACGATCTCTTCACCCCGCGGCGACCAGTTGATTGAATGCTCGTAGTAACTCCCGAAGGTGAGCTGTTGAACCTGACCGCTTGCAAGATCGGCGATGAAGATATGCGACTGTAGATTATCAGAAAATGCAGTGCGCGATTTGTACTGTAGGCGCGTTATCACGCGTGGGTCAGCAAGGGCCTTGCTCAAATAATCATCGGGCGTAGATGAAGGTTGTGGAGATTGAGTCGAAATGTTGTTTGATTTTGTGGAAGAATTCAGCGCAGTTTGTCCTTGCAGCCGCAAAATCATTTCCCGGACTTCAGCCGGTAGTTTGTCAATCTCCTCTCGCGTCAGTGGACGGCGCACTTGCTCAGGGACATTACTCAGATCACGATTGTCCGTCCGCTTCCCTTCCCCACTTGATTTATCAATTACGTGCGCAGCATCGGCCAGCACTTCAGGCGAAGAGAGAAATGCCAGTCTCTTACTATCAGGCGACCAAGTAAGGCTTTCACCTGCGTGCGTCAGATAGAAGTTAGTGCGATAGGTGTGTGCAGCCAAGCGTGGCTCCTCACCTGTGAGAGAGACTACCCAAAGGCCATTCTGTTTATCACGATCAGAGTAAAAAGCGATCAGCTTACCATCAGGCGACCAGCGTGGTGATGATTCATCGGCATCATCTTTGGTTAAACGCCGCACTTCCCCGCCCTGCGTTGAAACCAGCCACAACCGCGAAAACATGTGCGAGCGATCTGCGTTGACTTCACTTACAGCAAAAACGATTTGCTTGCCATTCGGCGAAATCTGCGCATCAGAAACATCCTTCAAGGTAGCCAAATCCGACACTTGCAACCCGCGCGGCGGTTGCGCCAATGCATTGAATGTGCCGAACAAAATGATGAAGGTCAAAGAAAAAAACTTGGTCAACATCGCTTCCCTTCCCTGCTTCTCATTAATCCTTTTCCAAAACGACAAAGGCGATTGCTTGGTTATTACCGTGTGAAAGCGAAACGTGAGCGTGTGTGATTTGGAGTTGTTTTGCCAATTCGGCTGCGCGGCCATGTAGTTCTAGCTGCGGTGCGCCTTCGGTTGATGATATGATTTCGACCTCGTGCCAGCCAAGCGCTGTCACGGGGGTGGCCGCACCGATGGCTTTGCGGGCGGCTTCTTTGGCGGCGAAACGTGTAGCATAGCGTTCGCTTTTACGCGCCGCTTGCTCACAATAAGCAATCTCCTGTTCGGTGAAAATGCGTTTGCGAAGGCGCTCGCCGTGCGGTTGCGCAAACGCATTTTCCAGGCGAATAATTTCAATGATGTCTACGCCGATTCCGACAACCATAAATGAAACAGAATTTGGTAAATAATGATTTTAGCTTCCGTGCCAGCGGAGAACTCAAGTTGCTCATTTGTGAGCCGTTGGAACGCGCTGGGTTTAAGAACGCCTTCAGCACGCGACTGGGTGGGGTAAGTTCCCTGCCCTCTCATTCATTGAGCCTTGGCAATTTCCGTCAAGATAGCCGCGCAAACATTTTGGAAAACCGTCGGCGTTTTCTGGCTGCGCTTAGCGCCAGTGATTGGACGTTGGTGACGGCGAGCCAAGTTCATTCCGCAGATGTACGTTCCGTGCAAGATGAATTAGATGCTCGCCGCGAGCCATCATCCTGCGATGCATTGACTGCCAATATCCCGCGTACGCTACTCGCAGTCCAGACAGCCGATTGTATGCCAATCCTCTTGGTTGACGAACGCTCGCGCGCTTTTGCTGCAGTGCACGCCGGTTGGCGCGGCACCCTGGCACGCATCGTCTCACGAACGCTCGAACGCATGCAACTTACTTATGACACAAGGCCAGAGCACGTGCGTGCCGTGTTCGGGCCCGCCATCGCAGCGTGTTGCTTTGAAGTTGGGTCAGAGGTGATCGCTCAATTCGAGCAAGCGTTCAGCTTTGGCGGACAGGCTGTCAATCAGCGACAGGCCAATGGTAAAGCGCATTTGGACTTGGGATTTATCAATCGCCAGTTGCTAACTGAAGCTCGAGTTCCTGCCGAACAAATTTATGATTGCACGCTTTGCACTTCTTGCGAGAACGATCTATTTTTTAGCTATCGCCGTGAACATGGGGCGGAGCAAATAGTCGGTCGCTTGTTGGGCGTCGTGGGCAGGGAAGTTTGAGTTACGAATTTGAAGGAAGACCGGGAATCATAATGAAGCTGAAATTTTTTCTCGTTGTATTTGTATTGTGTTTATTTGGTATTTTGCCTGCCACCGCGCAAAATCAAACTGGCAATAAAACCACTGATGCTGCGCTCGACAGTGAAGAAGACTTGCGGCGCGCCGTTGAGGCCTCGGCTGGAAGCCAAACTGAATTCATCAAAAACCTTGAAGGTTACCTACAGAAATATCCGCAAAGCGCGCGGCGCGGCGAGATCGAACGCGAGTTGTACAAGATAGCGCTCGAGTTGCGTGATCGCAATCGTTCGATAACCTATGCAGAAAGATTGATTACCAGCAACGGTCACGACGTTGACATCTTGACCAACCTGGTTTCGCTGTTGCGCGAGCGACGTAGAGAAGGGGATTTACAGAAGGCGTCGAAATATGCCGAGCTTTTGGTCAAAGAGGTCGAAACCCTCGTCAATCAAGGGTTCCGTCCACGTCGTTTGAGTCAAGCGCAATGGAATGATCGCAAAGAGAAGGGACTGGCTTCGGTCTATTTGTTGCGCGGTAGAGTGCAGGCCGATTTGAATAATGACGCCGCCGCTCAAAGTGATTTGTCGAAGAGTTTCAAGCTGGCCAAGCTGGCGGGCGCGGCGCTGTCGTTAGGTGAGTTGGCGGAAAAACGGAAAGCCCTGGACGATGCGATTGATTATTACTCGCAGGCCTTTGCCATCGCGCTCGCAACCGACGAAGAAATTGACCGTAAGGCGCTACGCCGTAAGCTGGGGCAGCTTTATTCGGCCAAGCACGGCTCCGAAACTGGGCTGGGCGACCGATTGTTGAAGGCTTATGACACCTACACCAAAGAGCGTGAAGAGCACTATGCAAAAATCGAAGGGCCGGAGATCAATGCTGGCGTAACCGATCCATACCTTTTCAGATTGACCCGGCTGGATGGTTCTCAGTTCAAGCTGAGCGACTATCGCGGCAAAATTGTTGTGGTCAATTTCTGGGCAACCTGGTGCGGCCCCTGTTTGACTGAGATGCCCTTACTCGAAAAGACAATGTCGAAGTACAAAGACGACAAGGATGTGGTCTTTATCGCCTTGAGCACCGATGAAGAGCGTGATGAGGTCGAGCCGTTTATCAAGCAGCACAAATTCAAACTGCCGATTGCGTTTGCCGAATCGCTCAATCTGCACTTTCGCGTCAGTTCGATTCCGACAACACTCATCTTCAATCGCGACGGGGAAGTGGCCTTTCGCCAAGCAGGCTTCAACTCACAAGAAGATTTTGTGGCCAAGCTAAGTAGCAGGATCGAAGCGGCGAAAAAATAGAGCTACGCAAGCAAGAGCGGAATAACGGGAGGGCAGGGAATTGATGGACCGGCTCTCCCGTTTTTCTTTACAATCAACGCATTGACGGCACCGTATCCTTGAAGCGGCCTTGCTCATCGTAGAGGCGTTGATATTGACGCATGTTGCGGTAAACGCCTTGTACATAAAGACGCGTTTCTGTAATCGGAATGCTTTCGACCCATTCTTCAATCTCAGTCGCCGGAAGCTCGCGCAACCACCGAGCTACCCGCGTGGGGCCACCGTTGTAAGCTGCGGCCACATATTCGGGCCTGCCAAACTGACCGACGAGTTGTTCGAGATAACCAGTACCCAGTTGTAGATTGATCAGCGGATTGTATAAATCGGCTAGAGTGATGCGCCCACCCCCAACACTGTATCGGCGTGCGACCAACTGGCCGGTCGAAGGCAACAGTTGCATCAGCCCAATGGCATTGGCGCGGCTGCGAGCTTGCGGATTGAAGATCGTTTCCTGCCGAATCAGTCCAGCCACGTAGTAAGGATCAAGACGATGCAGCCGGGCTTGTTCCTTGATCGCAGACCAGAAGCTGAGGGGATAGAAGACTTCCCAAACTTCACGCGGCATCTCTTCCGGCAAAGTTTGGGCATAGTCCGGATAAGCGCGCTTCAGCACATTGATTGCGGCGGTCGGCTCGTTGCGCAAACGATAGATTTGCGCAATGCGCAAGTTGATGAGCGGGGAAGTGAGCGCACCGGCACGGGCGGCTTCGAGTTCGTTGAGCGCCGATTGATGCAATGCGACTAGGACAAGTTGCTCGGCTTTCTCCAGCCGTTCCTGATCACTATTTTTAAGCGTTTCGACCGTCACAGGGATGCCTTGCAAACCAGCTACGGCTTTGGCCAGCAGTTGGTCTTGTGCGGGATCAAGCGGTTGCACACCCGCTTGGCCGAGCAGGGAAATGCGCCGTTCAGCATTGATCCCATACCAACCCGCGCCGTAACGCTTGAGCAAGGCACGATAGAGCGTCAGCGCACGCGACTTGTCGCCGACGCGTTCAGCATCTACCGCCGCCCAGAAAGCGGCCTTGCCACGGTTGTCAGTTGTATTGCCATACAGCGCCAGATGCTCACGCAAGAGACGCGCGGCTGTCGTGTAGTCTTTGGCTTGGTGCGCACGCCAGGCGAGCCAGAAGTGCGCGTCATCAGCATCGGCTGCGGCAGGGAACTGGCGTGTCATTTGTTCGTAGTAGGCTGCGGCTTGTGCCGTCAGGTTACGCTTTTCATAAGTGTGCCCCAGATGGAAGAGCAGAGCAGCAATGTATGAACTGTCCGGCGCAATGCGGCGAATCTCGTTGAGTGAATTAAGCGCCTGGGCTTCATTGTGCAATACCAGATAAGACGCGCCCGTATAGTAATGAGCTTCGCTAAGCAGCTTCGGCGTGCGCGCACGCACATTAGCCAGCGCGCTGATCGCGGCGTTGAATGAATTGCCCTTGTAATAACTGGCCCCAGCCTTCAACCAAAAATCGTCCTTAGTCGCAACAGGGAATTGGCGCGCCAGTTGTTCATAAGCCTGACCGGCCAGCACGAACAAACCACTGGTGAAAAGTTTGTCGGCACGCCGTTGCAACTGTGCTGCGTCAGTGGGCGTGGTTGAAGAACCGAGCGCTGTTAGGCGCGCCGCAACCTGACCGGCTTCGGCTGATTGAGGCGCATCAAAGTAAAGCTGGCGCAGCGTGTTGCTAGCCTCGCCGTTGCGTCCGAGCTTTTCCAGCGCATCGGCTTTGAGCTTCAGTGCCGTGGCATCGTTGCTCTCAACCAAGCTGGCGAGATCAGTCAAAGTGGTTTGATAATTGGCCCGCAGAAAGGCTGCGCCGGCGGCCTGAAGCGCCGCTGTGCGAGCGAGCAGGGAAGTAGGATAGGTCTTGCGCAACAGTCGAAAAGTTTTTTCAGCCTGCTCAGTTTGACCGCTCTCTTGGAATGCTTGTGCACGATGATAGAACGCATAATCGCCGAGCACACTGTTGGCGGCAATTGACGGTTCGCTCAGCAGCACTATGGCATTCGAATAATCTTTGGCTTGCAAGCGCAGGTAGCCGCGCAAGAATCGTGCAAGCGCAGCTTCTTCTGTGTTTGGGAAATCGGTCTCGACCTTTTGCAAGGCTGTGTCAGTGCCAGCAGCGACGGCAGCACGTAGTTGAGTCCGTGCTTTCTCGTTCGTCTTCGCACTGGGGCTGCTCTGCGCTTGAGCGTTATAGTTTGAATAGTTGGCTCGCCAAGCAGCAGTCAGCAGGAAGGCGGCTACAGCTATACCAACGAGCCTAACTGCACGTAAGGAAAAGGGGAGTTGTTTCATAGATCAGGCACCTCTACTACTTCAAAATTTAGGTAATGCAAGGGGACGACGCTGATGTGATTCAGACAAACCCGCTGGGGCACCAGGTTGACCAATCCATGCCCGTCGGTTCAAAGGGGGTAAAGCAAAATCAGTTTAACACAGAGAACGAGAGGCGCAATCGGTTCATTGCGCCTCTGCTCGAATCCAAGTCCTAAGAAGCTAGAGATGTTAGGGAGTAATAACCACCGGCCCGGGACAATTGACGCCGAGTTTGGAAGAATCGCCTTCGGCCAGTGTCTGGACTAGCTCATCATAAAAGTAGTCGAACTTCGCCGCTACGGCAGGAGACACGCGTTTGTCGTAGACCTTGCGGCTACGGTCTATCTCGTCTTTCAAACGATCGTAGAGATCAGCTTGGCGGCGGCCTTCGTTGACCTTCGCCGCATTGTAAAGCTTGATCTCCGAGACCAGCAGCCGGGCAAAGCGGCGCGCGTCGTTGTGCGCTCGCACTTCCGTTTCCGTGGCTGCATTGCTAACGGAAAGTGAAGGGGCAGCATAACGCGGCGGTTCAGACGGCGTGTTGAAAAGGTCGCGGCGCTCTCCCACCACACGCACTGATGGTGCATCCATTTGAAATGGCAACGCCGAGTTTGGAGTTTGACTTGGCAGCCTATCAGTATCAGGCACCTCTTTAGCCGGTTGGCTGTATTCCGACAGTGACGGAGGTCGAAAGGGTGGTGGCGGCGGCGGCGCGGGCGGTTGAATGGGCGAAGCAGGGTTAAAAGCCTCTTCGCTAGTCTCCCAGGGAGAGACCGCTGATTGTGGAGAAACAGGTGATGCTGGTGCTTGTGATGGTTGTTCCTCCTGAAGTCGCTGCATCCACTCCGGCAATGCTCCACTCTTAGATACGCCTGAGTCACTATTGCTGGATGAATCCGGCGGGATATAACCCCCAATTGATAGACCGGGATTTTGATTCGGCAACAATGGTTCTGCGGCTTCAGCCCGCAACCGTTCAAAGATAGACGGCCCATCTTCGATTTCTTGCGAAGTCATCGGCGCGGCCACGGCAGGCTCCGGTTCCGAAAGCGACGTATAAGCCGGTTCAGCTTGAATTGGCGCGGCTGCTTCGTTGTATAGGTCATCGGACTGCGGCGTGATCTTAGATGACGCCGCGTCGGTAGCAGCGTGGGCTTCTTTATCTTCAATTGATGCCTGAACAAAATCGCTTTGGCCCGCCTGGCTCTCGACAGCCTGGCTGAGCCGACCGGTCGTTGGGTCTGTAATATGAACAGCCGGGGCGGCTTCATAGGAAGAATCCGCCTGCCGGTCAAAAGATACAGGCTGGTCGGTTGCTTCAGCATGAACCACTGCCTCTTGGTCTAAAGCCTCTGCCTGATAGCCAGCCGCCGGAGCTTCGTAGGTCACCGGAGTATACGCAGGAGCAGGCGCTTCAGCCGCCGGTTGTGGTGCGCGCGCAACCTCTGGCACATTGCGACGAACAGGCAATAACTCGATCGCCATACTGGCAACATGAACCAGTGCTTCAAGCGCTTCGAGTTGCACGGCATCGTCTGAAGCGGCGCCGGAATCCGCGTATAAAACTGCCGCCGCCTTGCCCCGGACAACCAAGGGAACAGCTACGACACCCTGCGGGATGGGATGGCTGAAGCGTCCTAAAACAGGAGCTATCTCAGCTTGCGAAGGATTGAGCGCCACGGCTGTGCGTTGCGTGTTGAGTGCTTCCGCCAACAGGGAAGGCGCTTGGATTGAAACGCCAAGTGCGCGTACGGTCTCGTCAGTCAGCCCATTATCGAAGCCGACGGCTTTCCAACCCACTGCTTCACCGCTCTTGACCACATAGAAAGCCACACGCGGTGAAAATTGAGCGGCGAGGTGCAGTAAAGTCGTGAGCGTTTCCGACTGTGTACGCTGCGCATCAATCGTCTCAATTGCCGATTTTAACTGGCCGTAGTGAAACGATGTGGCAGGAGGCACCGTTGCTTGTGAAAGCGCTTGACTGCTTGTCAGGTCAACGATTTGATTGCGTAGCTTTTCGAACTCCGCTTCGGCTTCGCTTCTGACAGCTTGATTGTTTTGTTCGAGCTTGTCTTGAAACTCTGCTTCGAATTGCTGCCGCATTGACACTGACAGCTCATCACGAGTTCTTTCCACCTCAGCGTGCAACCGTTCCTGAAAATCCTGCTCCGCCTTGGCAGTGGCAGCTTCGAGCCAGCTTTGGACTTGAGTAGCTAGCCCGGCAGTCTCTTCCGGTGCCGCTGTCGGCTGAATTTGTTCGAGTATTCGCGCGCTGGTCTCAGCGAACGTCGCCTGCAACTGCTCAAGCTCTGCCTTCAAGGGAGCAAGCCGGTTGGCTAATAGGGAGCTGGCGTGTTGTTGCAGTTCAGCTTCCAAATTGCGGTTATCATCTTCGGACACTGCATTCCTCCGTTTCAGTTCCATGGCGATCAAACCACAGTGTGCCTGGCACTGTCAGTTGTTGTGTCTCCTGAATTGCTCGTACTGACTGTCGGGATGCGGGAGATGCTATTGCTCTTATGGTCGGTCGTTACCTCAGCAAAATCAGTCCACCCAGCCTGGTTCGCTCGCCTCGTTGTCTGATTTTCGGTAAAAGCTCTGATGTACTATGGTGCTCTGTGATCTTGCCTGATGGATTGGTTTGAACAATTCACTGCGCTCAGCCGAATGGGGATGTACGCTCACCCAGCCCGACCAAGCCAATTCAGCTTGCCGCACAATCCATCAAGTCAATTAAGCTTGGAAACACCGCGGGAACTTACCAAAATCGCGCCTTTTTGAAAGACAAAGGCGCTTAATTATCTGGTGTTTAACATGGCTTGTCAATCAATCGTTTTTGCAATCAATTCGGCGGCTGGGTTGGACTTCTGGCCCTATTGATCGGCTAGCAGTGGTGAGGCAGTCAACTCCGCTAAACGGTCAGGTTGGTGCTCAACTTCGGTTTCATCGCCCAATCTTTTCACTTACGGTTTCACTTTTGTTTCGCCAGCAATCGGAGCTTTCAGCTTCTCCTTTTCGGCCTCGACGTTGAAGCGCTTGTAATCGCTGTAGCTGATGGTCTCCGTCACATTAATCCCTTTGACCAGCAACACCCTCAAGGCCACATTGATGTCTGCGCGCGTCGGCAGCCAGATTTCGTCGTTGATACGATCCTGCTCAAGCACGAAGGTTGCACCTTCATTCAATTTGGCCAGTAGTCCGCCACCGATTTTATATGGTTCAATCAGCCGCGCTTCGACGCGGGCGACCTGTTTATCGCTGGCATCAACCCAGAGCGCGCCCGCCATCTTGCCAAACACCTTTTCATAATCTTTTTGCGGCTTGTAGCCAGGTAATGGCTCGAAGTCGAAGACGATTACCTCGCGCCCGCGAAAGCGTTCTCGGCGCGGATTGATTAGTTTGGAGGCGCGTAGGACATCAGAAATGGAGACGCGCTTATCTTGGTTGGCTTCCTGACCTTTGGCGGTCTTCTTTTCCTTCTCCGCTTCGCGCTTTTCGATTTCGCGTACGTGCTTTTCAATGCGCTTTTGCTCGTCAGCCTCTTCGCTTGGGCTGAGTGGCTTGCCGTTCTTGGCTATCAAGCGGCGAATGCGATTGCCTTTGTAAAAAGTCAGTTCGAAGGTTTCGGAATCTTTCTCAACGAGTTGGCCTTTTTGATCCACGGCACGCTCTGTCACCGTTTCGGTGTAAGTGTATTTTTCAAGCAGGGCATCAATTTTGTCTTCATTCGCGCCGACCTCTTTCAAGAGAGTGGCAATGTCAGGCAGCGGCTCGCTGGAGAGCTTCGGGAATTCAAAGCCAGCTTTGTCGAGTTGAACGTTATGCTTAATCTCGCTCAGCTTGATCTCGTAACGCTCCTTGCCATCGGTGACGTTGATTGTGTGCGGTTCCATCACCTCGTTAATTGCGCGGTGGTCGCTGTAATCGAAAACGCGCAACTCGTCACCCAAGGGAATTTCTTCACGCAGGAGCAAACCCGAAGCAGCGTCGAAATACATTTTGATTTTCCCGCCTTTGACCGTGGTGAGTTGCACGATGTTGGCCGTCTTGCCATTGATTTGGTTTTGTCCGGCGAGCGTGAGTCTTGATTTCTCTTTTTTGTAATCGAGCCAGCGCGTGTTGCGATATGCCGCTTCGACTTGAAATTCGCGGCTGACTTGTCCGGTCAAAGTACGCAAGCCTTCACGCGAATCGCGCATCCAGGCAGATTTGCCATTGAATCCAACGCTCACTTCAAATCCGGCGACATCGAATGAACTGGCATACAGGTTAGGAAGCAGCGCCGCTGCTTGATAGCTGCCGCTGGCTTTGTCGCTAAGGCGGGTGAGCTGTCCCTTAACTTCCCACGAACGCACGTTGCGTAGGGCCTTTTCGCCTTTACCATTCGACAAAGCTTTGACAGCTTGCTTGATAACTTTGTCTGGCGACTGGGCGTAGGCAGGGTAGCTGCTGAAACCAATGACTAAACTGCCAATCAACAGCGTAAGGTGGGAACGAAAGAATGACTGCATAACAGCTTCTCCAAGTTTTGCCCGATAGTTTTCGCTTCAATGCGGCGGGTGCTGCGACTGAATTTCGCGCTCTTGCTGGCGCAGCAATTGTACGGCGCGGTCATGCTCCGCCGAAGTGGCTGAAAATTTGTGCGAGCCGTCGTTTCTGGTCGCGTCTACTACAAAGTAAAGATAGTCAGTCTGTGCCGGATTGAGGGCCGCTGCTAGCGAACGTTTGCCGGGTGAGGCAATCGGGCCAGGCGGCAGACCGGGGAAAATGTAAGTGTTATATGGCGAAGGACGATCAAGGTCACTGCGATAAATCTTGCCTCGGTATTTGCCCAGCAGCAGCGAGGCATAAATCACTGTCGGGTCGCAGGCCAACCTTTCCCCTCGTCTCAAGCGATTGTGATAAACCGACAAGATCAGCTCCCGTTCACTGTCAACCTTGGCCTCTTTTTCAATCAACGAGGCAAAAGTAATGACCCGGCGCGTACTCCATCCTAAGTCCCGCGCCTGTTGCTCCAATGCAGGCGTGAAGACTCTGCGGAACCGTTTAATCATCATCTCTACTAATTGCTCGCGTGTGGTCGAGGGCGTGTATTCGTAGGTGTCGGGGAAGAGGTAGCCCTCCAAATCTCGCGCCTCTGGATCGAGATCAGCGATCAATGCCGTGTTTTTGAACAGCACCAGCGCATCGTCAGGATTGTCCAACGGTGGTTGCTTCAAGCCGGTCAATCCGGCGAGCACGCGCGCTATGTCCCATTGGTTATAGCCTTCGGGGATAGTGAAAGAGCGGGTTGCCACGTCGCCTTTGACCAACATGTTGATAATTTCGCGCGGCGCTATGGGTGATTTGAAAGCGTAATCGCCAGCCTTGAACCTTTGATTGCGCGCATAAAAACGCAGCCAGAGTTTGGTCGGCCATTGGCTGGCGAGGATGCCTTCGCGGTTCAAGGTGGCAATGATCTCAGCACTGCTGGTGCCCGACCTGAAGGTGATAATCTTCTGCGAGGCGTTGTGAGTGTGGCGGTGGCTGATCGAGCTGCTAAGCCAAAACCGACCGCCAAGCAGCAAGGCACCACCGAGCGCGAAGAGCACGAAGCAAAAGAGCAAGCCTCTTTTGAGCAGCCTAAATATCCACCCGCTATGAGCAGGCGGCTGGCCTTGCTTAAGTGAGCCAGCTTGGGTATTAGTGGATTGCATTCTCGATTTATCTTCCAAACTCAATTTATAGCGCCGCGGCGCTATTGCGTTTGTGCGCTAACGAATCCAGATAATCACGCAAAATTAACAGCGCCGCATATTCATCTGACCTGGCGCGTCGTTCGCGCTCGCCTACCCCCATCTCACGCAGAAGCTGCTCAGCTTCAAAAGAAGTTAGACGCTCATCCAACATCACTATCGGAACCTGCACAAACTGTCTAAGTTGCGCGACAAAACTTTCGACTCTGCTGGCCGCTGGGCCGCGCGTGCCGTCCATATTTAACGGCAAGCCAACCACCAGAGTTCCAACCTCGTGTGCGGCGGCGAGTATGGCAATATGTTCCAGCACTTGGGCAAATTTGAGTTGGTGGCGGCGCAAAGTCGTGAGCGGGCGCGCAGTCATCTGCAGCTCATCAGACAGTGCCACGCCGATTGTTTTAGTGCCGAAATCCAGAGCCATCACTCGCATCGCGTGGAGTATGCCGAGCAACCCACAGCCGAGTCAACGCGCTTACGCTCGCTCAAAAAAGCCACAGGACGAGCCAACCCAGGTTTTGTTCTTGTTGAAATCCACACCCATCATCGCGCCTTTGCTTAGTCGAGTGAGCGTGGTCACCGCCAAAGGTTGTGCGGCTTCATCGGGCCAAAGAAACATCACCCGCACTTCGACCTTGCTCGGTTCATCCGGCGTTTTGATAACCGGCGCGTAAGCGACCTTCTCTTGCAGCAGAAAATCGCCGCGTTGGTTAACTGGTATCGCATCCAAATCTTCACGTGTGAGGTTGACCTTAACGCCGCTGCCGGCGAACGAGAAGAGCGGCTTGAGCACAAAACGCTTCAACTCAGCCGGATACTCAACCAATTGATCGAGAAACCAAGCGCGCGGCGCAGTCGGATGCTTGAGGAAAGGCAGGGAGAATTTGCTTAGGCGGAAATACCAGTTGGGATGGCCCGCCCATTCAACGTCCAGCTCTTCGCGGAAATCGAAGGAGGTCTGCACGCCTTTCTTTACGAATTCGTCAATGATGACGCGATTGTAGAGACGGCGAATCTCGATCTCGTGTCCGTTGTTTTCGTAGAAAAGTTTCTGGCCGCGCTTCTTGATATGCGTAACATCAACCGTCTTGATGCCCAGCAGTTTTTCCGTCGCGCGAAAATCTGGCAGCGTCTTTTGCTGAAGCGGATCAATCTCCATCAAGACCACTTGCTCCGGCGCACAGTCTTTGAGCACTGCCCGCTTGAACAGGTTCAAGTAGCCCTCATCCGTCAAACCGCTTAACAAATATTTCAGCCCCTTTAAGTCGTAACATTCCTGGTAAGTGTGGGACATCAAGTACTGGAAGGCATAAATTGAGGCGCAGCCCTGCAACTCTATCAGCTTCGGTTTCAGACGACCTTCAGCATCCAGCGTCACCGCAAAATCAACTTGAATGAATGTCGGATGCTTGCCTTCGTTCGGCGCATTGTGTGCAGCCGGGATAGCACGTGCGGAGGCAGTCAGGTATTCCGGCGTGCGCAATTGCGTAATCAGCTCATGCGCTGCCTGTTCCGTCTCGGCAAGCAACTCGGCCGGCAGAAAGACGGGCGTTTCGCAAGGCCGGAATTCGACATGTGCCCCGGTTGTTTGATCGAGCGCCTGCAAAAAATGTTGATGCGCTGCTTCGGTAAAATTCGCATTGAACTTATCGCGTAAATGCGGAATCACAGAAATGTCCTCGCCACTTGTATTGGATTTGACGCTTGATGATAGCGAGCCAGCCGTGAGCCGTCCAGCTTACTTGTATTTCTGCTCGCTGGCGGCCATCTCTTGCAGCTTGGCTTTGTGGCGCAAAATGTAGGCGATAAAGGCGCGCGCCGGCGAGGGTTGAAAACGCCCGAGCGAGACCAGCGCCACAGTACGCCGTAACCGATGACCGGTAATGCGCAGGTGCGCAAGCGCGCCGGTTTTAGCTTCTTCCATCACTGTCCACGAAGGCAGCAGTGATATGCCAACCCCGTGTTCGACCATTCGTTTGATGAAGAAGGTGTCATTCGATTCGAGTGCCAAATCCGGTCGCACACCGACTTGGTCGAAGAACTGATCCGTCGCGCGGCGGATTGAAGCCCCGCGTTCGAACAGAATGAACCGTTCGCGCTCGATCTCTTCAACCGTGACAGCACGCTTTTTGGCCAGCCGATGCTCGCGGCTCACCACCAGCACCAACTCGTCATCGAAAAGCTTCATCACTTGCAGGTTGGGCGAGTAGACGGCCAGCGAAGCAAAGCCCACATCCGCCGCGCCGTTCAAGATGTCAGCCACCGTCTGTTCCGTCGTCACGGTTGTGCGGAAGGCCAAATCAACTCCAGGGTGCGAATCCATGAACGACTCGAAGAGCGGCGCGAAAAGGTAGACGAAGGCTTGTGTCGCCGCCGCCACGCGCACACGTCCTTGCGGCGCGCTCGTGCGCCCGGAGACGCGCTCGCGCAAAGCCTCGGTTTCATCCAGAATTTTTTCTACGTGTTCGAGCGCCAGCTTACCAGCCTGCGAAAGCTTCACTCCACGTTTAGCGCGGATGAAGAGTGGTTCGCCCAGTTCTTCTTCCAAAGCTTTGATCTGGTGGCTGACAGCGGATTGCGTTAAATGTAATCGCTCCGCCGCGCGCGTGAAATTGAGCGTTTCGGCGACAGCCCGAAAGGTGCGCAGTTGTGACATCTCCATCAGCATCTCCTCAATGAGTCTCTGTCATTAGTCATTTTGATTGCCAGGATTAAAACAATGAGTTGGACAAATGGCAAGCGCAAACAGATAATCCTGCCCGAACAGAGCTTCTAAGTATCAGGCAGTCGCTCCCGGTAAGGGGTTTTAGCAAGTCTGACGGGGGAAGCTGCTGGCAGAAGGAGGGAAGTAAGACTGAAGCCGCTTCGGCGCAGTCGCCTTTTTGATAACAGACGAAGCAGTAGCTTCGCTGAATGCTTTGGAAGCGTAACCTACTTGAAGGGCTTTGCTGGGATAAAGATTGATAATTTTCATAACCGGTTGTGCGGTAGGCTAGCCCACCGCACAACCCTGTCTTCATAACCGACGGAGTCCTCCATCGGCTGTGTCGAACGGCCTCGGGCGTGTGCAGACGATCCGAGGTCATTGCTCATTGGCTCGTTAAGCAACATCATCAAGTCGTTCTGACAAAGGCTGCGGAGAAGTTTTCCGCAGCCTGATTTTTTTTGCAGAACTTGAGACAGGGAATTCAATTGCTCACGTGTGAAAAGTAGTATCGTTGTGATAAGCTGCGCGCTGCTTGATAGCAATCATAGACAAGCAACCACTATTAAGTTGGAACAGCAAATATGGACGAGCGACATTCTTATTCGACGACTTGTGTCACCATTCTGACCAAACATAGCCTCTTCTCCTTTCTCGGCCTAGTACATGCTGAACTGGTTGAGGCGGATGATGAGACAAACCCTTTCATGGCTATTGTCAAATTGGACCCGCGCGAGGGGCAACCCTTGCTAAAACAATTCAACAGTAACCGTGAGGCAATCAGGAGCTACGAAGATGCGCTGAGCACGAGCTTGGAGCGCGGGTGGAGTGTGGTTTATCGCGGCCTGCCGTTGCAAGGCTAAGCAACTTCCGCAGCAGAAGAGTGTTAAAGCAAAAGGGCGCCACTTAAGCGCCCTTTTATATTGAAATGCGATTGGTATCCTTACTCAGTCAACACGCGGCCCGGCTGCAATTACAGCCGCTGAAACACCCGAAGCAAATTGCTCGAAGTTGTCCTTAAACAGCTTCGCCAAATGCCTGGCCTTTTCGTCATAAGCCTGCTTGTTCTGCCAAGTGTTGCGCGGTTTCAATACTTCGCTTGGCACGTCTGGACAAGTCGTGGGCGCGTGCACACCAAAGATCGGATCAGGCTCTGTCGGCACATCATTCAAACGCCCATCAAGCGCCGCGCGTACCATTGCCCGCGTGTGAGCTATTCTCATCCGCTGGCCTTCGCCATAAGACCCGCCAGACCAACCGGTATTGACCAGCCAGCAAGTCGCGTTGTGTTTGGCAATTCGTTCGCGCAGTAGTTCAGCGTAGACACCCGGATGATGCACCATAAACGGAGCACCGAAGCAGGTAGAAAAGGTCGCCTGTGGTTCTTTGCCCAAGCCTTTCTCTGTCCCGGCAAGCTTGGCTGTGTAGCCAGAGATGAAGTGATACATCGCCTGCTCCGGCGTCAGTTTGGCAATCGGCGGTAGAATGCCGAAGGCATCCGCCGTCAGCATAACGATATTTTTCGGATGGCCGCCCATACCCGATGGCTCGTAGTTGGAGATGTAATCAAGCGGATACGCGGCACGCGTATTTTCCGTGACCGAGCCGTCATCCAAATTTAACCGGCGTGTCATTGGGTCAAGCGTGACGTTTTCCAGCACCGTGCCGAACCGCCGCGTGCAGGCATAAATCTCCGGTTCGGCTTCAGCCGACAAATTGATAACTTTTGCGTAGCAGCCGCCTTCAAAATTGAACACGCCGCGATCAGACCAGCCGTGCTCGTCATCGCCGATCAACTTACGTTCGGGATCTGCTGACAGCGTGGTTTTGCCAGTGCCTGACAAGCCAAAGAAGATTGCCGTGTCGCCGTCTTTGCCGATGTTGGCCGAACAGTGCATCGAAAGCACGCCGCGCAAAGGCAGCAGATAATTGAGCAACGTAAAGATAGATTTTTTCGTCTCGCCCGCGTAGCTGGTGCCGCCAATCAGAATCAATCTGCGGCTGAAATCCATCAGAATATAAGTGCCGGAATTAGTGCCGTCCGTCGCCGGATCGGCTAGTAAGTTCGGTGTATTGATGACGGTGAATTCGGGGACGTGGTTGGCCGCTTGTGCGCCCCAATCCGGACGTACAAACATGTGACGAGCAAAGAGGCTGTGCCAAGCATATTCGGTAACGATGCGAATCGGCACCCGGTAGGCTGGATCAGCGCCAGCGAAGCAATCTTGCACGTATACTTCGCGTGACTGCAGATGCGCCAGCATTTTGCTGTAAATGCGTTCGAAACTGGCTTGCTCAAACGGGCGATTGACCTTGCCCCACCAAACATGCTCTGAAGAGGAAGGCTCGCGCACGATGAATTTGTCATTGGGAGAACGTCCGGTATGCTGCCCTGTGTTTACTACGAGCGGGCCGAGATGCGCTAGCTCTCCCTCGCCGCGCCGGATGACGTGTTCGTAAAGCTCACCTGCCGATAGATTCCAATAAGCTTGTTTCGCAACGATGCCTTGTCTGTCGAGACCGTAGCTGCTGGGATTCCAGCCCACCTGGGTCGTCTGTTTGACAGGTCTCGGATCCATAGATGCTCCTTTGAAAGTCGTCCAGTTGACAACAGCGCGGTCAGCGCCGCGCTGTGCGTTGATTTGCCGGTTGCTTTGGGTGGAGATTGCAGACACCCGCAGTAATGATGGCATTTGGGAATTTTATTACGCGGGTACGATAGCCAAAAAGCCGAAAGATGTCGAGCCAAGCGTTATCAGTCAATGTGGTTAAACCAACAAGCTAATCGGAGTTCTGATTGAGGCCAAGTTTAAGCAAAGTTTCAGGCCGAGCTTCGTCCCTTGACCAAGCCAGTCTCATCTCCGGCGCGATGCGCAACCAGTCTGCCCGCCAAATCAACGCAATTGAAAGTGCAAAAACGAGCGTGGCAGCGGCTCCACCTTCACAGCCATAACTGCCGCCCGTGAGCCACCACGGCACCTCACTCGTAGCAGTCAGCAGCGAAGGACGCAACGACAAACCGCTGACTGGCAGGCCGAAGAAAAGCCCCATCATCCAGTTCCAACTGAAATGCAACGCGGTCGGAAACCACAGACTGCGCGTCTTCAGATAGGCGACGCCGAGCCAAATACCGGCTAGCACGGTGTTGATCGTCGAAAACGCGGTGCGGCTGGGGTTGCTCCAATGCGCCAAGCCAAAAAGCAGCGACAGCAAAGTGATTGGTAGCCACGCGGGCACGTCACGGAGCAGCGTTTGAAAGATATAGCCGCGAAAGACAACCTCTTCAAACGCCGCAGCAACAACCAACAAAAGTGAGGCCAGACATAAGTTCCCCAACAACGAAACAATGTTCGACGACCAGAGTGGATTCACTCTTACCTGCGTGCCACCGCCAATGATTTGTAGCGCAACTGTCAGCAAAATCATCAGCGCACCAATTGCACAGCCAAACAGCAGATCACGCCACCAGCCGCGATAGAAAGCGTAACCGAGCGAGGCAAAACGCAATCGCTCCAGAAAATGTAAACAGAGCCACGACACCAACCCAACCCAAATAATCAGCGCACAGTAGACAATGACCATTGCCCAGTCGGGGATAAAAACTGTCTCGCGGCTGCCAGCTTGTTTGCTTGATGAATAGAAAAGCGTCGCCAAACCCGGCAGCCACGCGATGGCAGAGAAGACCAATGCGCGCCATCCACAGCGCAAGAGCCTGCTTCGTGGATTGAAGAAAAGGGTGCTCAGTTGCATCAGCGCGCGTCATCATAGTTCGCAATTACCACAGCGGCAAATCGGCCTTTGATTGCCGCACGTCAAACCGCTTTGCTAGAATCCGAGTACACCGAGTTCAAAACATTTCGAACGCAAATTGCTATGGCTACACCGACTCCGCAATCTACTGAGCAGATCAAAAACAGCATTCGCCGTCGCCGCATTCGTATTGTGCTGCTAGCGGTTACTACGGCTTTGCTCTTCACCCTGCTCTTCGTGCAGCAAGCATTCGATACGCTCAAGTGGTGGCGACCCGACTCGGCCAGCGAGACCTTCATTCTTTTCGCGCTTTCCACTTTCAACTTTCTGGCCTTCATCGTGCTGTTGATGGTGCTGGCGCGCAACATCATCAAGCTGCGCCGCGAGCAGAAGGCGGGCAAATTAGGGGCGCGCTTCAAAAATCGGCTGGTCTTTTATTTCGTCGCCTTGTCGCTGTTGCCGGTCTTATTTCTCTTCTTCGCCACACGCGGGTTTATCAACCGCAGCATAGACAAATGGTTTGGCTTGCCAATGGATGAGTTGAAGACTAACGCTATTTATATTCAGTCCGAATATCTCAAGGGTGAACTCAACGAATTGGAGCGCACGGCAGCCACGTTAGGGCGTTTGATGTTGCGCGAGCCGACAGAGCTATCTTCACAAACGTTGGCCGACGAAGCTGCTGAACAACAATTGGAGTGGGCACAGTTGTGGGATAAAAAAGAGCGGCTGATCGTTCAACACGCGACGCTTGATTCGAACCGACTCTCTGAAACTTTTCGCAATGAGTGGCAGAAGGCACGTACCTTGGGGCTGCAAGGGAAGCGTTATTCGGTAGAGGTCAGCGAACCGGAAAGCAATTCGACATACATGGTTCATTTGATTGCCGCCGTGCCGACAGCAAATGAAGGTTGCCTAGTTATAGCGCAACAGGTCTCACGAAAGTTTGCCGAAAGCATCCAGCGCATTCGTGAGACTGAAACGATGTACGTGAAGCTCAAAGAGCGGCAGGGGGCTTATCGCCAAACTACCACGCAGACGCTGGCAGTGATTACTCTCCTGGTTTTATTCATTGCCGTCTGGCTGGCGCTTTATGTGGCACGCAGCATTGCCGATCCTGTACAGCTTTTGGCGCAGGCGACACAACATGTCAAAGAAGGCGACTTGGCCTACCGCGCTGATGTGGCTGGTGATGACGAACTGGCCGCGCTGGCACACTCCTTCAATGAGATGACGGCGGAGCTGTCTGACCATCGCCAGCGGCTCGACGAGCGCCGCCGCTACATTGAAACGATCTTGCAGAATCTTTCAGCCGGCGTGATCTCGCTCGATGAAAACAACAATGTCACGACGCTCAACCCGGCGGCGCGAAGACTCTTGCACCTAAACCAGGCAGAAACAACCGGTGTGGCATTGGAAGCGCTCCTGCCAGAAGAGCAGCGTGAAGAGCTACGCAAGATGATTCGTCGTGCTGCGCGTTTGCACACTGTGACACGCGAAGTGCATTTCACACTGGCCAACAATGCCAAGCTCGACGCAGTGATAACAGTGACGGCGCTCCACGACCTAGCGGGGCAGGCCAACGGAATGGTGATCGTGTTGGAAGACTTGACCGAACTGATCGAGGCCCAACGCCGTGCGGCGTGGAGCGAGGTAGCGCGCCGCATGGCGCACGAGATCAAAAATCCACTCACGCCGATTCGTCTGTCGGCTGAACGGTTAGCCAAAAATCTGATCGTCGAGGAGAATGGCGCGCCGCAAGCTGCTGGTTTGAATGAGCGGCAAAAGCAGTTGGTGCGTGAATGTACGGCGCTGATTACTAATGAGGTCGCTACGCTGCAACGTATGGTAGATGAGTTCTCGACCTTCGCGCGGCTGCCGCATGCCAACCTGGAATTGGCTTCATTAAACGCGGTGGTTGAAGGTACGCTCAAGCTTTACGATGAGCGGTTGGATGGCGTGCGGTTAAAAACAAACTTGGCGCAAGCACTGCCAGAAGTGTTGATAGATACTGAACAACTCAAGCGCGTATTAGTAAACTTGATTGACAATGCGGCGGAGGCGATGGCGAGCAACGGCCTCGAACAGCTTATTACGATTGAAACCAAAGAACGCCTGGAACGCGAAGCCGTCGAATTGATCGTGACTGATACTGGCCCAGGCATTCCAGATGCTGATCGCGAGCACATCTTCGACCCTTACTTTTCCACGCGCAAACAAGGCACGGGCTTGGGGCTGGCCATCGTCAGCCGCATCATCGCCGAACATCAAGGCCGCATTCGTGTCAGTGACAATTCTCCACACGGCGCGCGCTTCACTATCGAGTTGCCACTCAATAACTGACTATGGCCCATTCAATTCTGATCGTGGACGATGAACCTGGCATTCGCCAGTCGTTGTCCGGTGTGCTCGAGGACGAAGGCTTTAGTGTCTCCGCTGTCGCTAGCGGCGAGGAATGCTTGCGCGCCTTCGAGCAGCGGTTGTACGCCTGCGTGTTGCTGGATGTGTGGATGCCGGGCCTTGACGGGTTGGAAACGCTGGCGCGCTTGAAGGCTGCTTATCCTGATGTCAGCGTGGTGATGATCTCCGGGCACGGGCGCATCGAGACTGCCGTGCGCGCGACCAAACTTGGCGCTTACGATTTCATCGAGAAACCGCTCTCACTCGAAAAGACCGTCCTGACGATCAAGAATGCTATCCGCCAGCGCGAACTCGAAACCGCCAACTCAGAATTGCATGCCAAACTCGAACGCGCCTACGCGATGATCGGCGCGTCAGTGCCGATGCGCGCGCTACGCCAACAGATTAGTTTCGCTGCGCCGACCAGCGGGCGGGTGCTGATTTACGGAGAATCTGGCACGGGCAAGGAACTCGTCGCACGCGCGCTCCATACGCAATCATTGCGCGCATCCCAACCTTTTGTTGAGGTCAACTGCGCGGCCATCCCCGAAGAGTTGATCGAATCGGAACTCTTTGGTCACGTTAAAGGTGCGTTCACTGGTGCAACACAGGCCAAGCGTGGCAAATTCGAGCGCGCTGACGAGGCCACGCTTTTTCTCGATGAAGTCGGCGATATGAGCTTGAAGACACAATCGAAGGTTTTGCGCGCGCTTGAGGAACAGCGCTTCGAGCCGGTGGGATCGGAAGCGACAATCCGCGTTGACGTGCGGGTGATCGCGGCGACAAATAAAAGGATCGAGGAAGAGATCGAGCGTGCCACATTTCGCGCCGATCTGTTTTACCGGCTGAATGTCATCCCATTCGAAATCCCGCCATTGCGCGAACGGCTGGAAGATGTGCCTTTGTTGGTAGAGCATTTCAACCGCGAATTTTCCTCAGCCAATGGACGGATGACAAAAGAGTTCACACCTGCGGCCATCGAGCGAATGCAGAATTACAACTGGCCGGGCAACGTGCGTGAGCTGCGCAACACCGTCGAGCGTGTCATCATTATGCACACACTCCCAGTTGTTGAAGCTGATGATCTACCGCTACTAGGCGCGGAGGCGCCGCCTGCTTCAAGCTATAACTTCGACTCCTATCGCGAAGCCGCCGAAACCTACGAACGTGAGTATATCTTGCGCAAACTGGCCGAGGCCGATGGCAACATCACTCGCACGGCAGAATTGATGGGTATTGACCGCAGTCATCTTTATCGCCGCCTCAAAGCCCTCGGTATTAACCGAGGACAGGAATCTTAAAATTCCCCCAGTTCGATATTTCTGCTTGCGCGCACTTAGTGTCTTTTGTACACTTTGCTGGCGGTGTACAAAGTACACTAAGTCACAGGCAAGTTGAGCGAAGGAGGGATTATGAGCACGACAGCAGCGCCGACCTACGCGCCAAATGTTACGAAGAATCCGGGCGGGGCGAAAAAAATCGAAGAGTATCTGAGCTTGAGTGAGCAGGAACTTTATGATCGCATCCAAGCGGTCAAGCGCGAGTTGGGTGCGCGGCTGGTGATTTTGGGGCATCACTATCAACGTGACGATGTCGTTTGCCACGCCGATTTCACGGGCGATTCATTCAAGCTGGCGCAACAAGCCACCACGCAGCCCGAGGCCGATTTCATAGTCTTTTGTGGCGTGCACTTCATGGCCGAGTCGGCGGACATACTGAGCGGCCCACATCAACAAGTCATCTTGCCGGATTTGGCGGCGGGCTGTTCGATGGCCGATATGGCACAGCCCGAACAAGTCGAATTGGCTTGGGAGCAATTGCAGGACTTGGGCCTCGACTCATTGCTGCCGATCACCTATATGAATTCCTCGGCAGCCATCAAAGCCTTCTGCGGGCGCAATGAAGGTGTGGTTTGCACTTCATCGAATGCAGTTCCGCTTTTTGACTGGGCGTTGAAGCAGAAGGAGAAGTTGTTCTTCTTCCCGGATGAACACTTGGGGCGCAACACGGGTGTGAAGTTCGGCATTCCGCTGGACAAGATGGCGGTTTGGGATCCGCGCCAGGAGTTGGGCGGCAACACGCCGGAGAAATTGAAAGAGGCCAAATTGATTTTATGGAAAGGCTTCTGCTCGGTACACGGGCGCTTCCAACCGCGTCACGTAGACGAGCGGCGCGCCGAATATCCGGGCATCAAGGTATTAGTGCATCCCGAATGTCGTTACGAAGTCGTCAACGAGTCTGATTTGAACGGTTCGACTGAGTTCATCATCAAAACTATTCGAGAAGCTCCGGCAGGCAGCAAATGGGCGATTGGCACTGAGCTTAATCTAGTCAATCGGCTGGCTAAGCAGCATCCGGATAAGTTTATTACGCTGTTAGCGCCGGACTTATGCATGTGCGCGACGATGTTCCGCATTGCGCCGGAGAATTTACTTTGGTCGCTGGAAAATCTGGTCGCGGGCTACGTTGTCAATCAAATCAAAGTGGATGACGACACTGCGCGTTGGGCAAAAGTTGCGCTAGATCGCATGTTGGCAATTCAGTAGCAATCAAATCGCCACCGCAGATGAGCGGCGCTTATCTGCGGTGTTACAGCCAAGCTTCAAACCAATACAAAAATTTCTTCGCCTACCACTTTTACTTCATAGGTTGAAACCTTTAGCTCAGGCACAATCCCGCACCGCCCTGTATGTAAATCAAAATCGAAACAATGCAAGGGGCAAAGTACACGTCCGCCATCCAGAAAACCTTCGCCGAGCGACGCGCCACGATGGGGACAGAGGTCATTGATCGCGTAAACCGCGCCGTTTAGGTTAAAGAGCGCGATTGCTTGATTGCCTGCGCTGACGGTTTTACCCGTTTGAGGCGGGATGTCCGCAATAAGTGCGACTCGATAAAATTGCTTTTCGCCCGGCATGACTGCGGATTATGCCGAATCCAGCACCTCTGCTCAATCTGCGAATTGTCTTGGACACAATTGCCAAAACCAGTTGTTTGGGTTCAGAATACACCCGGCAAACACACAGTCCTGGGAGATTCAGCAAGAGCCGAAACCCTTCAGCAGGCTGGAGAGTTTGTGCAAACTCAGCAACGCGCGGTCGAGCCATTGATCGCGTAAACCAACAACCATTAGCAATTCAATAGGAGACACCTCATGAAAAGAAATCTTGTTTGGTTAAGCAGTATCACCTTGATTGCTCTGCTCGCTTTAAGTGCAAGCGCACAAGAAATGCAAAAGAAAACGTCAGAAGCCAAAACGGCCAAGACTAAACCAGCGCTGCCAACGATTGACGCCGACATACAAAAGTGCACTGACGAGAAGTTTGCTAATGCGGCAAGTCTGAAGGACAAGAAACCAAGTGTTTCAGTCAGCGGTGGCGTTGCGACAATCACCGGTGAAGCAAAGAATGGTGGCGCTAAAGGCGCAGCAACTAAGATTGCCAAAAGCTGTGGCGCTAAAGACGTCAAGAATAATATGACCGTCGCCGCGTCAGACAAGAAGCCGACTGAGAAGAAGAAGTAAGTCTTGAATCTTTGCTCTATAAAAGTGTTGGGGGACCGTCGTTGCGACTCTGACGACGTCCCCCATGTTTAGACACGAGCGGTATAAGGTAGGATTGGCAAGGAGGGAGCAGCTAACCGGTCAAGCTAGCTGCCAAAGGCTGCTCTAGAAGATGGTCCATGACCGTGAGCAGCGTGGAGAAATCCGTTGGTTTGCGCAGGAAAGCGTTCAATTGCGTCTGCATCGCTTCGTCATCTTCTTCCGGTTCGTACGCCGAGCAACCGACAATCGGCACGTGCTTCAAACCGTCAATTCCGCGAATCCTGCGCGCCGCCGCGAATCCATCGAGACGCGGCAAAGCAATATCCATCAAAACCAGATCAGGTTGTATCTGCGCGGCTAAATTCACTGCCTCTTCACCGTCATAAGCTGTCACTGTTTGAAAACCTGCGCCGCGCAACAAAATGCCGAGGACAGCTTGCGTGTCAACATTGTCATCGGCAATCAGAACTAAATTCCCAGCGTGTGTTCGATCAAGGGTTCTAAGAAATCCTCTGGTAGCCATATTGATACCGCCCATGGCCCGAAAAGATTGTCGGGTCTATCCGCTTTCAGTCGGGAATCGTTGCTCACCCCAGCAACGCTCGCCGACTCGCACTTGGCATCCCCTATGCAAATACGAGCCAGCATGTCCCGTCTGAAAACAGATAGACCCGTACAATTTCTGCTGTGAAATCAGCCTCGATGTGTTTTTTCAATCACCTGCACCCTTGCGCACGACCCTTGCGCTGCACCTACACCAACATCTCAAACGGCCGACTCTTTGGACTTTGGCAAGCATCGTGCCAGTGTCTTATCACACGAGTTTGATGCTTATTGATTCACTTGCTAGCAAAGGCCAGGATTGAATAAAAAGCCTGATTTTATAGGCTATCCAGCGATTTGATTAATTTGCAAAAGCCTGGCTGAGTGCTGATGTGAAAAACGCCGAGAAGGGTAGAGTCGGTCTCTTGCTCACAGCAGAACTAAACCTTTCTACACTCTCGGCGTGTATTTGTTACGCACCGCGAAGTTCTATGAACTGGATCAGATTTCTTCTTCGATATAGACCTTCTTCATCGTATCGCCCGCGCGCAAATTGAGCACGATGTGGATGCCTTCGGTCACACGCCCGAAGACGGCATACTTTCCATCCAGAAAGGGCGCCAGGGCCAGCGTGATATAAAACTGCGAGCTAGCGCTGTCCGGGTCATTCGCGCGCGCCATCGCCACCGCACCTGACGCGCCGTGTTTTAGCTTAGGCGAGATTTCGAGCGGGACTTTGCGATTGGCCCCACCAGTGCCGTCGCCACGTGGACAGCCGCCTTGAATGATAAAATTCGGCACGTGACGATGAAACTTCAAACCGTCGTAGAACCCACGCAGGGCCAGATCAATAAAATTCGCAGTCGTAACGGGCGCGTCTTTCTCATAAAGCTCGAATCTGATCGTGCCTTTATTAGTTTCAATCACCGCATAGCGGCGCTTGTTCTCAGCCATTATTTTGACTCCTTGAGTGAAATATGTGGTTACCAGGTGGCACTTATGATAACAAACCTTGCGCCTTATTTGTTGCCACTAGATGCGCCGCCGACAGTGGCTATTTCTTTAGCCTTTACTGTCTCCGGCAAATCAGCGTCGGCCCGTGCCCACGCCTTGACGAATTTGATGTAATTCTGTCGCGCTTGTTCGGCTTTGCCTAAAGCTTGTTGCGCTTGCAGCAAACCCAAGTAGGCGCGCCCGCTGCCGGGGTCGCGCTCAAGTGCGGCGGTGAAAAACTCTTCTGCCTCTTTCCAGCGTTGCAACGCCAGCATAGTTTTACCCGCCACCTCTTCCATCGGATTGGGGTGGATCGGCGGTTCGGAATAGCCAAGCTTGAGTTCTTCTTCAATGCCTTGCTTCAACAGCGCGAGCGCTTCATCGGCCTTGCCCTCGCGCGCCAGCAAGCGGGCCTTGATCTCGAATGGGGCAACGTTCAAGGCTTTGAGTTGTTGGCGTTGCCGCCCACCCTGCGCTAGGTCTTTCTCCTTCGGCAGCTTTTCGCGCAGATAAGCTGCTTCACGTTCAAGCGCGGCAAGCTGCTCGCGCGCGCCGCTCAAATCCCCTTTGCCGAGCTTCGCTAGTCCCAAAGCGTACATCCGCCAAACACGAACTACTTCGAATTGGCCTTCATCCGGCAAAAGCTTGCCGTCCAAAATCTCGTCCCATTTCTCGAACCTCACGAGCGTGCGTAGCCTTGCCAAGCGTCCTTCGAGGGCGGCGCGCGATTTGGCTTCGGCTGACTTCTGTGTCGCGTCCAGTAGCTCCTGACTCGCGCGCAGGCTGTCGCGGTAGCGTCCTTGATAGTTGTAGACCGCCGTCAGGAAGTGAACGTTGTGGCCGTAAGGCCCGGCGGCGTGATCGGTCTCTTCGTTATTGTCGCGGATGTAAGCGCGATCAACCGCAGCGGAATTTTCAAACGCGCGCGCTGCATCGTCCCAGCGATCTACGTGCACGTAAGTGTGACCCGGCATGTGTACCGCGTGGCCGACTTTTGGCGCCAGCGTGCCGTAAACATCTGCCGCCGGCACGCCGTCAATCGCACGTTTGCCCGATTCAGTGGCGTGAATCATATAGTGGTGCGCTGCCAGATGATTTGGCTCGCGGCTCAGCACGACTTGCAACAAGGCGATGGATTCGACCGTGCCCGGACGCGGCGTGCCATCGCGTTCGTAGCCGGACATCAAGCCTAGCGCCAGAAAGAGCTTTGCTTCCAGATCGTCTGGATAAAGCGCCACCAGCTTGCGCAACGCTTGCTGATACGGATCGGTGGCGCCGAGGAAGCCGTTGTTTTGCACATTGCTTTTTTCGCCTTTGTAACGCGCTTCGACGGCTGCGATGTAGAGCTTCTCTTTATCGCTGGCCTGCGCTGCCAATTCTTTGGCGCGTTTGATGGCGGCATCGCGGCGCTCTTCATTTACTGCCGCCATCGCAATGCCCCACTGCGCCATTGCACAGGCCGGGTCGAGTTGTGCGGCGCGCTCGAACGAACGATCCGCTTCGTAAGCCCAGAAAGAATGGAGCAGCGCCAAGCCCTGGTCGAAAAACTTCTGGGCTTCTCCCGCTTTGGCAGTGACTACCAAATGAACCTTGCCATAACCAGCGACGAGTTCAGCAGGTTTAGTAGACGACTTGGTCGCGACAGGCGTATGGCAGATCTGCGTGTTGTCTTTGGTTTGTTCTTGAGCCAAACCCAACCAACAGAACGCAGCAGAAAAACAGAAAGCGAAAAGCGTCGTCCTGAGTTTCATCAGACTTCCTCCTGAAAAGACTATCTCGGCTGCCGCAGGCGCAGTGCGCGTCTGCTGAACTCTAGTGATAAAGAGCCTGTCAGTTTCCTGACCATTCCGGGGGGACTCTTTCATGTCGTGGTGTTAATGATTTGGGAAATTTGTAGCGCAAGCATGCGCCTAACACGGCAAAAAGAAAAGCGGCAGAAGCAGGGAATGGATCAATTCCCGCACTTCTTCCGCTTTCATAATCATTGCAAGCTGACGCACTTATTTCTTTTTCGTCGCCTTCCACGTGCCTTTAGCGCCGCCAAATTCCCATTTACCGCCCATCTCATCGCCGCTGCGCTTACCAGCCAACGTGATCGGCCCTTGGCCCTGATAGGTAGCCATCAGCGTTACGTCGTTGCCGTCAACTTTGATGTCCGTAATGTTCAGGTCGCCACCGCTCGGCACTTCGACTTTCAGCTTGTCGCCATCTTTTTTGATGACCAGAGTAAGCGGCGCCTCTCCTAAGCCCTCAGCAATAACCTTCGCATCGTAAGAGCCTTCAAGCCCCGCTGTGGCGACTGCGCTAGCTGCCGAGGCAGGTGCGGCTGCCGCTTTGGCTTCATCTTTCCGTGCGGCTTCCCACGTGCCCTTCATCTCGCCAGCCGACCAATTTCCCTTGAGCTTGCCCGCATCCAATTTGCCTTTGATTTCAACCGACGTGCCGCCCGCGTCGGCGGTAACGACCACATTGTTCTCCGCATCCACTGCCACCTTGCTGACGGTCAGCGGCATTGGCGAATCCTTGATCTCCCCTGTCCACTGGTCGCCGCTCTTTTTGAGGACCAGCAAAAAACTGATCGTGCCCATTTCGGGGCTGGAGGCTGCGACAGTGTATGCGCCTTCAACCGGGTGCGGCGCGCTGGGACCGTTCTGCGCCAGCGCCGTGACGGCGGTCACACCTGCGAAAACTAAAGCCAACGCGAAGCTGGTCAATCTGCTGAATTGCTGTTTCATCGTGCTATTTCTCCTCTGTGAATTGCCGCCCGCTAGCTCTAGCCAGCTTGAGCGGCGCGTCCTGATTTGTAATGGGTAGTTCGAGCGCGTCTGTGATGACCAAACCAGGAGGGAAGATTCCCGCGCCAGCCTCACACACTCAACCGCCTGCTAAGATCGCAAATAATGCCTGCCTATTTGCACGCGGAAGTCTACTTTGTCGCCCTGCCTGAAAACAAGTGGCGCGTTATGCCATCAACTTTGTTTGACCCGCTTGTTGCTGCAACTCATACAGTTTGGTCAAGGCCTCGACCGGGCTGAGTTGGTTGACGTCCAGACCCAACAGCGTTTCAAGCAGCGGGTGGGAAGCCGCCGCATCCGGCGGCTGAGTGTGCGAGACATTCGGTTTGCCATCGTGTAAACGTAGCAGTTCCTCCGCGCGCCGGATCACAGGCTTAGGCAAACCCGCCATCTGTGCCACATAAATGCCAAAGCTTTTTTCTGCGCGTCCCGGTTCGACGCGGTGTAGATATTCGACCTGACTACCGCGCTCGCGCACGGCCAGATGATAGTTGCGCACACGCGGCAAATAATCGGCGCAATCGGTCAACTCGTGATAGTGCGTCGCAAACAGCGTTTTGGCCGCCAGCTTCGGATTGTTGTGCAGGTATTCGATCACCGAACGCGCAATAGACAATCCGTCCGCTGTCGAAGTCCCGCGCCCGATCTCGTCCAACAAGATCAGACTGCGCGGCGTCGCTTGATGCAGAATCTGCGCCGTCTCGATCATCTCGACCATAAAGCTCGAATGGCCGCGCAGCGTGTAGTCGTGCAACCCGATGCGCGTGAAGATGCGATCCACGACGCCTAGCTTAGCCGACTTCGCCGGAACGAAACTGCCAATTTGCGCGAGCAGGCAGATCAACGCGATTTGCCGCAAATAAACAGACTTGCCTGCCATATTCGGCGCAGTGATGAGCATAATTTGTTCGCTGCGATTGCCAAGCCGCGTGTCATTCGGGACAAACTGCCGCTGGTCTTCCAACAACTGCTCGATCATCGGATGGCGGCCATTGTTGATGACGAGTGCGTCTTCGTCGTTGAGTTCAGGTTTGACGTAATCGTAACGCGCTGCCACTTCGGCCAACGCGCAGCACAGGTCGAGTTGAGCAATGCCTGCCGCAATCTGCCCGATGCGTTCAGCGTGGCGGCTGATTTCCGAACAGACTTGGCGATAAAGATTGGTTTCAAGCTCGACAATACGCTCGCTGGCGTTGGCGATCAACGCTTCGTGCTCCTTTAGCTCCAACGTGTAATAACGTTCCGCATTGACCAGGGTCTGTTTGCGAATGTAATCGCTCGGCGCAAGGCGCAGATTGGCTTTTGTGATCTCGATGTAATAGCCGAAGACTTTGTTGTAGCCGACTTTCAGCGAACGGATGCCGCTGCGCTCTTTCTCGCGTGTTTCAAAGCGCGCCAGGAAATCTTTTCCGCCACTCAATACATCGCGTAACTCATCCAACTCTCTCGAGAAGCCCGCGCAGATTATATTGCCGCGCTCGAAATCCGAGGGTGGACGATCCGTGATCGCGCGTGTCACGTAATCCACAACGTCCGCGCAATCCTTCAACGGCTTGCTGAACTCGGCTGGCGCTTTCTGTTTTTCCAATAGCGCGCGCAACACCGGCACCGCTTTCAAGCTGCCGGCCAACGCGACGATTTCCATTGGCACGGCTAGCTTGCGCCGAATGCGTCCCAGCAGCCGTTCGATGTCCAAGACCTCTTGCAAGGCCTCGCGCAATTTCTCGCGCACCGGAGCGCGCTGGTGAAACCACTCCACCGCGTCCTGCCGCGCGCATAATTCAACAACGTCCAGCAGCGGGTGGCGCAGCCAGTGCCGCAAGCGCCGCGCCCCCATTGGTGTAATCGTCAAATCAATCGTCATTACCAGCGAACCTGTCGGCTGCCCGCCAGTGAAATCCCAGCCCTGAAAAATTTCCAGGTTGCGCACTGTCTGCGCATCGAGCCGCATAAAATTGTCGGTCGCATAGCTCTGTAGTCGGGTGAGATTGGCTAGCGCATCCGGCTGTGTGTCGCGCAAATAAGCGATGATCGCGCCCGCCGCTTGAATTGCCAGTGGCTTGCTTTCACAACCATAAGCTTCGAGCGTCGCCACCTCGAAATGATCCAGCAGAGCACGGCGCGCATGTTTGTAATCGAGTTGAGCGTCTTCAACCTGTGTGACAGCGCGCACCTCAATGTTCGGCGGTTGTTGTTTGCGCGGCACTAACAACTCTGCCGGATCAAGCCGTTCAAGCTCGGCCAGCGCCTGTGCCGATTCCAACTCAATCGCCACAAACTCGCCTGTCGTGACGTCAGCAAACGCCAAGCCCGCCGCACCGTCACCTGTCACAAAACTCGCCAAATAGTTGTTCGCCCGCCCTTCCAGCAAGCCAGGCTCGACGACCGTGCCTGGCGTGACGATGCGCGTGACCTCGCGCTCGACCAAGCCCTTGCCCGGCAACGTCACTTGATCACAGACAGCGACCTTGTAGCCGCGATTGATGAGCTTTGCCAGATGAGTTTCGAGCGAACGCACCGGTACGCCAGCCAGCGGGTGCATTTGCCCTTTGCCAAACCATTTGCGCGTGAGCGCCACGCCGAGTTCGCGCGCCACGACGTGTGCGTCTTCATCAAACGTTTCGTAAAAATCGCCGATTTGGAAGAACAGGATCATGCCTGAATAGCGGCGTTTGATCTCTACGTATTGGCGGCGCAGTGGCGTGGTCATAGAAGCAGTGTGGATATTTGAATGCTAGGAAAGATCCTAAGACTGCGGTGAGTATAGAGGCAGGACGGCCAGCTTGTCACTGTAGAGATGCGCTGAGCAGACAACTGAGACTTTGTTTATCAGCACTCACAGCTTAGCGCGAAAACGCTAAGCTGTGAAAGTTTTTCTTTGCTGACTTTTCTACTCGGCGCGCGCCAGAAAAAGCCACTGTACGCTTATGTGCTGACGACTGCGGCACGAGCGCTTTTCGCGCTAACAATTGAGAGGATTTCGAGTGACTCACAACAGCAATGACATCACTGTACAAAGCTGAGACAGCGTCAATGTGTAACTCGCTCTGTGCGTCATTACGGATCAACACCTGTCTGGCCTGTTGTATGCCGTGATGTCCCATATCATGCCCGGCCACGCCAGCAGTGAAAGTCTTGCGATTGATGTCAACTCGTTGCCATGCCGCTGTCGGGTCGTTACGAACGAAGAGTCTATAAGCGACACACTTTTGCCCTGTCCCGAAAATCTGTAAGTCTGCTTGAGGGCCGTTGCCGAAGAACTGACCAGCGCGAAAATCCAAAGCGAGCTGGCCGCCTGGTGCAATCGCCGCCATTTTTTCATCGGCCAGCAAAGCATCTTCGGCTGTGTTCACGCCTCGGGTTTGGTCTCCAATGATTGCCCACTCATAATTGTGCGCCGACGTTTGTGTGGGTTCAGTCTGCGCGGCGTTGGTCGTCAAATTATGTCCTTCGATCTTTACCGCCGTAATGTCGCCGGAATCGGATTGCTTGCTCTGCGTCGAGGTGACAGTCTGCGCTTGGACAATTTGTCCCTGGCTTTTACGCCACCAGAATCCTGAAGCCGTGACCAGCAGCAGCAACAGTACGCCGACAAACATTGGCGCAAACTGGCGTAGCCTCTTTGCATGCGCAGCCACTGCAGGCCGCAGGTATGCCGTCGCAACCGTCGTCACTCTGGCGATTTCGTTTGAGGCTGTCGGAGCGGCGAATTTTTGAGTAGCTAAATTTGGCTTCACGCGGATTGTTGGTGCGTTGTGGTTGGCGATCAGAACTCTGTTCGTCACCGGCACGCCTTGATAGCACACCAACGCTAATTGCAGGCCGCAACGTGTGCAGAAAGACTTTCCTTTTCCGGCTGTTCCACATTTCGGGCAAAACATAAACCACACTCCTTCAGCTAGGCGGCTCGCAATCAACCTCGGCTCTGGTTCAGCCTGCCTGCGAAAACATCAAAAATCTTAGGATAGGGAGAGCGGGAAGGTGGCACTGACAAAATAAGTTGGACGGTTATGCCTCAGACCCGTTTGAATTGCTCAGAGCGAGGTGGCGAGAGATAACCACTCGCAAATTGCACAACTCATGTTTTCAGCATTTACAATCAACTCCGGCAGCATTTGATCACCGGAACTCTTTTAGCGCTGGCACAAAGAGCACTTCTTGTGCCGCGCTTCTGGTGGGTCGTAAATAGGCCGAATCCAGACGAGATAGGCTATCGTCTTGCCTCAAATACATAGCTCAAAGTGCTCCGAAGCTACCCCATATCGAATAATAGCTTCGCAGGTCGTGTAAGCCGAAGAAACTGCTTTAACACAAACCGGACTGCAAAGATGTTTTATCGTGACGTCACCTTCTTTCAACCCTCCCTGACCAGCTTCGTAATCAGAACCTCCTGTGACTTGAGCGTTTCGTACAACCGCTGCAACTCACCCACCCCGATTACCGTCACTACCTGCCAAATCTCGTGAAACGAACCGGCCAACCGTTTTCCGGCAAAGCGCTGGTCACGCTCGTCCGCAATCACCAGAAACGGGCGCGAGCGTTGCGCATCGTAGGCGTGTTTCAACCGCGTTAATGCGCTATCCACGCTGCCTGCAATCTGCACTTCAAAGACATGGCTCAGGCGTGGAGACATTGCACCGTCACGCCAGACTACGTCGTAATGGGCAAATTCAGCTTCGGCGTGGCGTCCGAGCAACAACCCAATCTCGACCAGCATCGCTTGTGCCTCTTTGTGTGTTACCGCGCGTGCTGGTGTGTGCATCGTCATACTCGCGCGATCCAGCAGCATAGCCTCGGCCTCAACGCGCTTAACGCCACGCGGCGTGAGCGTCCAACGCGCTTGGTCGCGTTTGATCTCGCCGCTTATTTCCAACTGCTTCCCGGCACGCTGCACCAGTAGGCGCCAGCGGCTGCGACTCCCCTCTGTGCGTTCGGTCAACTCTTCCAATGTTAATTGCGGAAAGTAGCCCACCAGCCTGTCATACAAGTACTGCACATGATCGCTGCCACCAGTGGCTTTGAGTTCCTGCAAGATGGGCAATTCGAGTCGTGACGTTTCAGGAAAGGCCATACGAAATCAGAATAAACCTGTTGTGGAATAAGAGATGAAAAGCATGAGCCGCACTTGCCCCGTAGCAAGGTGCTTTAGAAAATAGCTCCTGTTCTTTGACTGATGCGCTTGAGCACACGCAGCTTCACCCGTCCGGCGCTGATCTCCAGCGTCAGATCGTAATGCGCAGCGCGCTGGCGATACTCCTGCGCGGCAAGCTGGTATTGCTTGCGCCGCCCAATGAGGTGATTGTTGGCCAGCCGCTGGCTTGACCGATAGCGGTTGATTGCAGCTTCGGCACGCGTCAGCGGATGATTGCGCGTGGCCCAGTTGACGACGCGGGAGGCGACCGGCAGTCCTGGCGCTGGTAAGCCTTGAAAGCCGCTGTCAGCGTAGTCCGTCACCCGCAAACCTACGCGCTCTTTGAAAACGCCGCGGCTGGCGTGCGCCTCTTTGAAGACTTTGAAAGCGTGCGCCTTGCTGCCGACCACCAGGCTTTGAGCTACAATCAAGCCGCTACGTGTGGTGGTGCGCAGTTGCTTATGCGTATGGCATTGCTGCTTAGCAACTGCACGCGCCGCAGGCAGAAGCTGTGCCCGCACACACGCGGGCCAGGGTAAAACAACTGGCCCAGCCGCACGCACTGATTTGCTGCCGCGACAGATGACGCTTTTAGCTGAAGCCTTGAATAAAAAGGCGAGAAACTCCTGTGTCAGGTAGAGCCGATAGTAAAGCAACCACAGCAGACCACGGGCTGGGAGGTCGTTGCGATACTGCGCGCCGCCTCCAGGCTGTCGTTGAGCGACTTGTTGGTCGCGCACAGTCAAGGTTTTGCGTGTCAGTTCAGGCCGGCCGTAGGCGGCTTGTAAGGCGGGCAAGAGGCGCGCAAATTCGCTCAACTCAATCCCGGTCAGAGTCAGAAACTGTTTGGGTTTGCGGGCTAGCTTTTGATAAAAGCTCATGGTGGTTGCTCCTGACTGGGCAAGTTAGCCCCTCAACGCTTTTTTCACAATAGGTTTATTAGAGATAAATTCCGCGGGATGCCAAGTACCAGCTAAGCGCCTCAACACTTTTTCTACCTTTGTTGTTTTCCACCAAGTTCTGTACTAAACCTGTGGATTTCTCTGTGGAAAACTAAAAAGTACGAACGCCAAGCCTATCAGTCCACAATTTAATCCAAGTTTTCCACAGGTTTTACTCACATCTCGTCCTTTAGTTGCAGAAGTTTACCCAAGTTTTCCACATTTTATTGCTACTACTTATTAATTACATGAATATACACTTACACTCTAATAATTTAGTAAAATTAGTGCTCAAGCAATTTGGCACGACCTGATTTTCTCCAAGGCGAGCTACGCGGGAGCGGGAAGCAATGTATTCATGGGCGGCTTATACCAGCTCAGCTAGGTTCTCACCAAACTCTGGGGACAACCACGCCGTCGAAATGGCCTTTCACGGCTGAATTTGCCTTTCATGCCGCCTCGTAATACGCACTGCAAAGCAAACTCCAGCAGCAGCGTCAGGTAAACGCCAGATTTGTCGGGAGCTGCAAAAGCTGAAGCTGCAGCGAAAAAAAGTCCAAACAGCCCAGTGAACAGCAGCAACTGGAGGTCAGCGCGCAGCGAAAAGACTTTCAGCAGCGCGCCACACAATGGTGTGTCCAACATTTGAAATGGTTGGATGAAATGGGATGCCAACTGAACCTGACCCGCGAGTACGGGCGTGCGTTGCCGGGCGCGCGCATCGTGGAAGTCCTGTCTTCCGCTTATGGCAGCAACTACAACGTCAGCGTCGCCATCGGTCTACACGGTGTGCCAGCTCCGTGGGTGATCGCAGGCGCGCTCAATGGCGAACTGTTTCGGACTGATCTCAAAGAGGCACTCAGCCAAAGCTTGCAGCCGGGCGATATGCTTGTGCTGGACAACTTGCCCACACATAAAGTCGCGGGCAGCGGTGAATTGGTGGCCGGAGTGCGGTGCCCGTCTCGAATACCTGTCGCCGTACTCGCCGGACTACAACTCGATTGAACGCTGTTGGTCAAAGATCAAACCTTACTTGCGTAAGGCCAAAGCAAGCACCTCTCGCGCTTTGCTGAAGGCCTTACGCCAAGCCTTCACTTCCGTCACAAAGGGCGACCTGAAGGCTTGGATTATTGGCTCATGTGTAGCCAGTTTGCGTGAATCGCAGGTAAGCTAAGGGAATGATTGACTTTCCCATTAGCGACTTGCTCGATAATGAAGCCTGTATGGCCTGGCTTGAAAAACAACTCCATCCAAATGGGTTGAGTTGTCCGAACTGTCAGAGCCAGCAACGTCGCGTCGCACGGCAGCGTGGCCATTTCATTGGCTATCGCTGTAAAGACTGCGACCGTTATTACACGCTGCTGAGCGGGACGATCTTTGCTAAGACCAGACGGTCGTCTGCGCAATTAGTGCTCTTGTTGCGCGGCATCGCCAAAGGCGAGCCGACGGCACGCTTGGCACGCGAACTCGCCTGTTCGCGTAAGCAGGTACATACGCTGCGCCAGCGCGTGCAACAGAACCTCTACGAGCAGCAGCCCACAGAGGTCTTGCCAGGCACGGTCTTTGAAGCGGACGAGTTGTATCAGAAGGCGGGGGAAAAAAAGCACGCCGCAGCCTGACCCTGCCGACCCGCCGCGCCGCCGGGCGAACAAGCAGCCCGGGCACGGCACCTATGCCAATGATCGTCCGCCAATCTTCTCGGTCGTTGAACGCACGAGTAAAACAGTGCGCTACTTTGTCGGCGAGAATGCTGACCGCGACGATTGCCTCTTCGTCGTTGAGAGCACCATCCCGGCGGGCGCAGCCATTCTCTATACCGACGAATGGAGCGGCTACCGGCGGGTGGAATCCGAACTTGACCTCGCACATGCGACCGTCCGGCACGGACGCGCTGACAATGGCCAGCGTGAATGGGCGCGGGATGACGATGGTGATGGCATACGCGAAGTCCATTGCAATACTTGTGAAGGCGCCGGAACTGCTTTACGCACCTACTTGCGCGTTTTTCGTGGCGTGCATAAGCGTTATCTCAGGTGCTACGTAGCCACTTACGAGGCGATGTCTAACGCGAAATGCATCAACGACCTTCTGATTCGGCGGATGTGCCGAACAAGGGAAATGCAATCTAGTTACACATGAGCCGGATTATTTACTGCGGCTATGCCGTAAACTGAACTGTAACCCGCTCTAGTTGACAAAATAATTAAGTACACAGACAATAAACCTGTTGCGTGATAAGGCACGAAAGGCGAAGACGATAACTGCCCGCTCGTCAACTCGCTCAGAGTTGCACGCCCGTTCTTTGAGCAATTCGTTTGAGCGCCCGCAAGTTGACTAAGCCTGCCACGCTGCCCATCGTCCGGTCATAGTCTTCATCGCGATTGCGGTACTCCTGCGCAGCAATCTGGTACTTCTTGCGGCGTGAAATCGTGTGCTCAATCTCAACCCGTTGACTGGCGCGGTAGCGATTGAGTTCGCGTTGCCGACGGATCAACGGATGATTCCGGCGCGCCCGTTCGCTCACGCGCAGTTCAAGTGGCAGTTTTAATTCTTGGATGCCTTGGAAGCCGCTGTCAGCGTAAAGCGTGGCGCGCACCTCAGACAATTCGTTGAGGACGCCGCGCCGGGCGTGATCAGCCTTGAAGACCGCGAAGTCATGCGCCCGCCCCCCAACTGAAGGGCTTTGGTCAACGATCAGGCCACTGCGCGTGCCGGAGATGACTTGCTTGCGCGTGTGGCGTTTCTTTTTGCCCGAGTAATCGTCCTTGCGTTTTTGTTTGTCGCGCGGTTTACGCTTGGGTTGTTCGACGCCATCAATCAGGAATTCCAGTTCCGGGTAAGCCTCGCGGAATTCTTCTAGGCTGCCGATGCGCTTGCGGCGCTGTTTGGAGACCTCTCTGGCAGCCGTCAGAAGTCGCTCCCGCACGCGCTCCGGCAGCGGCAAGACCGCTTCCCATAAGGAGCTCACCGATTGAATGCCGCGGCAGATGAGACTCTTGTTTTCGGCTTTGAACAAGAGTGTCAGGAATTCCTGCGAGACGTAGAGCCGGTAGTAGAGCAGCAACATCAAACAGCGGTCGGGCAGCGCATTAGCATATTGCGCGCCACCACCAGGTTGTCGTTGCCGTGCCTGGCCCGTACGCACCACACGCGCCTTACGCTGTTGCTCATGCTGCTGGTCTAAGCGCTCCAAGGCGGGCAGCAGGCGTGCAAATTCGCTCAGTTCCATCCCCGTCAAGGTGAGGAACTGCTGTGGCTTTCGAGCAAGTTTCTTGTAAAAAGACATCGGCTTGTCTCCTTCGCGAGCAAGCTAAACTTTCAACTCTTATCGCGCAACAGGTTTAATCAAATTTCCTTGCATTTCCTTTAACCCGCAAGCTGCATTACTATAAGGGCATGGAAAAAGCACGTGTCAAACCCACTTACAAACATCAAGAAACCTTAAAAGCTTTACTTGTCAAGGCTCTTTGAACGCTAGGCTTCTTAACCGTGCCACAAGGTGTTGAAACTGGATCGTGGCAAAACCTTGGAAGCCGTCGTCCTCATATTCGGCGTTAATTACAATATTGTTGCGCGGTGGAGTGCCCGCTATTTAGAAGCAAGTTTGGTGAGCGCTTTATATGACAGGCCGCATCCCGGCTACCTCTCGAAATTAAAGGTGACCCGCGTGCCAAAGTGCAAGCACTGGTTTGCACGGAAGCGCCCATCGGATAAGCGTGTTGAGTTTGAAATTGCTCGCCGAAAAAGCGGTCGAACTAGCATATTGCGACTATCTATCCTGAAAAAAAACGAATTCCGACCGCACCTGAAAAAGATTTGAGGCAGTGCTAAGTTCGTCGCTCTCTTTCTCACGTGCTTGGAAGCCTTGTTCGCCTTATATGCCGAACTGCACAGTCTGGAACCGCCCCTCATTGGCTTTGATAGGTGCTTCTGATCATGGCAGCGATGGCGTCCTTGCCGCTGGCGACTGGCAAAGTAACGAAAGAGCACTATGCCTATGAAAAGAATGGTAATAATATACTTGGCTCAACGGTGGTCTGACGCCTGGCACTGCGGAGGCTGTGAGCCGCTTTTCTGCGTATGAGAGCGCAGTCAGTAGCGCTGATTTAGTCGCAGTCCCGTAGCAGTGCTACTTTTACGACAACCGATTCGCGTGATCAGGCATAAGCGCCTTCAGATAGCTTTAAAAATCTATCTTTTACGCAGTGCTCCCTGGCTCTGGGATGAGCCAAGTATATTATTACCATCACAAGGAGTCGCCCACGTGAACAACCTTCAATAAACCTATTGTGAAAAAAGCGTTGAGGGGCTAACTTGCCCAGTCAGGAGCAACCACCATGAGCTTTTATCAAAAGCTAGCCCGCAAACCCAAACAGTTTCTGACTCTGACCGGGATTGAGTTGAGCGAATTTGCGCGCCTCTTGCCCGCCTTACAAGCCGCCTACGGCCGGCCTGAACTGACACGCAAAACCTTGACTGTGCGCGACCAACAAGTCGCTCAACGACAGCCTGGAGGCGGCGCGCAGTATCGCAACGACCTCCCAGCCCGTGGTCTGCTGTGGTTGCTTTACTATCGGCTCTACCTGACACAGGAGTTTCTCGCCTTTTTATTCAAGGCTTCAGCTAAAAGCGTCATCTGTCGCGGCAGCAAATCAGTGCGTGCGGCTGGGCCAGTTGTTTTACCCTGGCCCGCGTGTGTGCGGGCACAGCTTCTGCCTGCGGCGCGTGCAGTTGCTAAGCAGCAATGCCATACGCATAAGCAACTGCGCACCACCACACGTAGCGGCTTGATTGTAGCTCAAAGCCTGGTGGTCGGCAGCAAGGCGCACGCTTTCAAAGTCTTCAAAGAGGCGCACGCCAGCCGCGGCGTTTTCAAAGAGCGCGTAGGTTTGCGGGTGACGGACTACGCTGACAGCGGCTTTCAAGGCTTACCAGCGCCAGGACTGCCGGTCGCCTCCCGCGTCGTCAACTGGGCCACGCGCAATCATCCGCTGACGCGTGCCGAAGCTGCAATCAACCGCTATCGGTCAAGCCAGCGGCTGGCCAACAATCACCTCATTGGGCGGCGCAAGCAATACCAGCTTGCCGCGCAGGAGTATCGCCAGCGCGCTGCGCATTACGATCTGACGCTGGAGATCAGCGCCGGACGGGTGAAGCTGCGTGTGCTCAAGCGCATCAGTCAAAGAACAGGAGCTATTTTCTAAAGCACCTTGCTACGGGGCAAGTGCGGCTCATGCTTTTCATCTCTTATTCCACAACAGGTTTAATGAAGCTGTCTCAAAACTCATTTGAGCCTTATTCTAACAGGTCTAAATAAGGAGAAACTTACAACATGCTTTTTACTACTAACAAATCAACCCTCTTAAAGGAATTAAATATAATTCAAGGAGTTGTGGAAAAGAAAAATACCATTCCTATTCTCTCTACTATTTTATTAGAGACCGGAGAAAATGGGATAACTATAAAAGGCACTGATTTAGATTTGGCTATTACTACATTTTGTGAGGCTGAGATAAAGAAACCAGGGGCAATTTGTTTACAAGCTAGAAAGCTGTTTGAAATTGTTAAGTCTTTGCCAGAGACAGAGATTGAAGTAAAGGGCATTGAGCAAGATCAAGTGGTTATTACCTGTAATAGATCGAAATTCAGATTAGTCGGACTAGGAAAGGAACATTTTCCAAGAATTGACTACTGCAATACGGTTTTGGTTTCGTTACCCACATCCCTTTTAGGTACTTTTATTAACAGAACACTTTTTGCCATTACAAATGAAGAGTCACGTTATGCTCTCAACGGCGCAAAATTAGAAATTTCAAGTAAGGGGATACGGATGATTGCTACAGATGGACATCGTCTCTCCTTTATAGAGAAACAAGATCAATTCTTTGAGGGGGAAAGCATTGATGTGCTCATACCACGCAAGACATTATCAGAGTTAACCAAACTCTGTATGGAGTCAGATGGATTGGTTGAATTTGGGAAAGACGATAATCACTCATATTTTAGAATTGGAGAACGTTTATTAAGTTCTAGAAACTTAACTGGTCAATTTCCTAACTATGAACTAGTTATACCCAAAGATAAAAGAAACCAAATTGTTTTTGATAGGGAAACGTTGGTTAACTCTATTAAACGAGTGGCATTAATGGCTGATGAAAAATCGCATTCGATTAAATTCGATATTGATTTAGGACTCGTAAAAATAAGTTCTCAAGCCACAGAGCTTGGGGATTCCGAAGATATCTTATCAATTGACTATAATGGAATACCTATTACTATTGGGTTCAACGCATACTATTTATTAGATTTTTTCGGCGTAATCCAGGATTCCGAAATCATTTTTGAAGTAAAGGATGGCAGTTCACAAGCATCATTACGACCTTCAACAGCAGCAGAGTTTGATTTTCGATATATCATAATGCCTATGAGGTTATAAGAACAAAGGGTCGTGACTCAGAATTGATGCTGAGATGATTAAGCGGCTCGGACAAGCTATTCTTCGGTTGTATGTGCTACGAAGAAGTCACTTGTCCGAGGTGTTCATCACTGAACATCAAGAAGAATGGCAAAACTGCCAATCAAAAACAACTCTATCGCTGCAAAGCTTGCTGCCGACCTGGTGCCGGGACACTTTTGTAGTCACGCGTGTCAGGACAAGTTAGCGAACTTGTGAGAGTCTTTTTCTACCATGAAAAACAACTCTGACCTGACACGCATCCACAACTATATCAAAGCGACCTTGCCTTGGGCACACGGGCATCAGCTTAACGCCTTGACGACCTTCGTCGCTGCGCTCCTTGATAAACAGACTGGCTGCCAGGCGGAACTGGCCCGCACCCAAGGCAACCAGGAAGCCGCTTGCAAACGGCGCGCGCTTGCTGCACAACGAGCGACTGCCGCTGAAATGGCTGGCCGAAAGCATCGCGCATCAGGCACTCAGTGAAGTGCCGCGGCACGGCAAAGTCCGCGTGACTATTGATTGGACAAGCGAAGGCGAGCAACACCTGCTCGTTATTTCGCTGGTCATTGGGCGGCGCGGCCTGCCCATCTACTGGCGTGCCTATGACCAACAAGTGCTCAAAGGGCGTATGCACGCCTATGAACGCGCCGTGATCAAACGGGCCTTCAAGTTGATCTTTCAATACGTCAAGCCGAGTCGCCTCCGCTTGACGGCCGACCGCGGCTTCGCTGACGAGCCGTTGTTTGCCTTGCTCCAGCAATTGCGCGTGCGCTTTGTGCTGCGCGTCAAAGGTTGTGTCAAAGTCTGCTGCCGGCGCGCGTGGCGCAAACTCAACCGCTTTGGCTTCCACGGCAACTGCCGTCACCAGACGTTGGGGTGCTTGCTCTACTGCGAGAAATCCCCGCGCCGCCTCTGGGTGCACCAAAGCCGCGCCCGCAACAAACTTGGGCAGTGGGAGACTTGGTCACTGGCCAGTAACTTTGCCCGGGCGGCACGCAAAGCTGCCAACGAATATGCGCGCCGCTTCAGTTGCGAAGAAGGCTTTCGTGATACGAAATGGTAGCTGGGTTTCAAAGAAGCACGCGTCAGCGACATCCGCGCCTGGTCACGCTTGTTTGCCTTGTTCGTGTTGGCGCTGCTGGTCTTGGTAACGCTGGGTACCTTTTGGTTATTACGTCCTGACCAGTTCGCACAAGCTTTGTTACGACGCGTCTGTTCGCGGCGGCGTGACCGCTGCGAGTTGAGCTTGGTGAGTGCGATGTTGAGCTTATTGCAACAGGATGCAAGCTTGCTCACTTGTTTGTTACCATTCACCAAATTCAAGCTGAACGTGACTTTAGCAAATGTGTCCTGACATCAGGCTGCCGACAGTTTATTACCCGCTACACCTATCGCGGATGTCAGAGAGCTTTGCGCGAATTGATCGTGCCGATGACGCTCAACAGCGCTGGCGTGCGCGACATCGCGCGGGTTTTGCGTATCAGCACTAACACCGTGCTGCACACCCTCCGAGCAGAAGCTGCGCAGGTTGCCGAGCCCACGCCGCCAGGCCGCGTCAAGGACTTGGAAATTGATGAATTCTGGTCATTTATCCAGTCCAAGAAACGGCAGCATTCGTGCTAGTAGGGCTGTGGGTCGGCAGCGTAAAAAGATCACCGCCTTTGTGCTTGGACGCCGCCCCGACGCCAGTTGTCGCCGCTGGTTGCACAAGCACGCGACTGGTCGGATGCGCACCTTTCACACTGATGACTGGCAGTCTTATCGCAAGCTCTTGCCTGCCGGACGGCATCAGGTACATAAGAGCGGCACGCAACGCATTGAGCGCCGTAATCTGGATTTCCGCACGCGGCTCAAACAGTTGCACCGGCGCACAAGCTGTTTTTCAAAGTGTCCGAAGATGCACTATGCAGTGATGAAACTCTACATTCATCATTCAAATTCATAGCAGCATCAATTCTGAGTCACGACCGTTTTTTGTCAGGCCGTGCTTAACGATCCTTTCGTTGCCACAGTGGTAGCAGTTAATAATTTTCGTGACCATACGGGCCGAGCTTATCATTCCCACCCGCTTGAGCCACTGCCAGTCACTGCCGATTTTACATCCACCCTTTTTGCTCCATAATTCACTGCTTCAGTCTGTTGTGACTTTTTCAGGGACGACTAATTTAGTTGAGTGTGAAAAAGTCAGGTCGTTTTGCAAAGGCGGGGGTTTTCGACCAACTCCCGCCAGAGTTTTTTCAGATTCCAGGCACACCCGCTCAGCATTGCATTGATCCGATCCCCAGCCTCACCGAGCAGATAGTTGCGTTCCATCCCGTGATCGTGTTTGGTGTGGCCGATCACCGGTTCTATCGCACTACGGCGGCGCAGCAGTTTGGTTAGCTTGCGCGACAAATTCCGCCGCCCGGAGAGGTAGACCGCCACTTCTTCTGGATGATGCTCGGAGCCGCGATAGCCTTTGTCCACGAAGGCCTCTGTTGGTTTCACCCCGGTCAGTTTCTCGACCTGCTCAAGCGCCGGCCGCAGCGTGGCACCGTCATACGGGTTGCCTGGCTCAGCTTCAATCCCGACGATCCAGTTGCTGCGCTTAGTCGTCACGACTCTGACCTTGGCGCCGAACTCATAGCGCTTATGCGCCTTGCCTTTGACGATGCACGCGACTTCCGGCGCGTGCACGCTGTAGACCTTACCGTGAGCTTGCCGTTGCTGCTCAAAAATGCGCCGGGCAATTACCAGTAAGCGCGCCTGCCGCTCGCCGAGCGGGCCGACGAAGCGCTCCAGCTTGCGCAGCACTCGTCCCAGATAGGTGCGCAGTTGCTTGGTCTGCTGGCGCGCCCGTTTCAGCTGTTGGGCGGCCGCATAGCGCCCTTGCCGAAAGAGCGCTTTCTTCCCCACGCGCTCGTAGCTTTGTCGCAATTTGTACCGCAGCGTCCGCGCCAAGCGCACCAGCGCACGCCGCGCTTTGTGATAGAGCCGCGCGTCAGTCGGGAAGGCGATGGCCTTCTCCTGTACCGTCGTATCTACATTGACCCGCTTGAGCTCGGCTGGCTTGAGCGCTGCTGCACGCTTTGCGGTGTCGAGGGATTCCTTCAACAATTGCTCTATCCCGTTGACGCCCACGCGCTGCCGCCATTTCACCAGCGAGGTCGGCACACACGGCAATTCGTGCCGGAAGTATTCTTCCCCACAGAAGTACTGCCAGTAGGGATTCTCTACCCAACTCCCTAACACGACCTCATCACTGAGGTGGTAGAGATGCTTCAAACAATGCAGGCCTACCAGCAGCCGAGTCGGCAAAGCTGGACGGCCTACGCCTTCGGCGTAGAGTTTTCCGAACTCGTCTTCAAAGACCTGCCAGTTGATAGCCCCGGCCAACTGAAACAGCGGATGCTCTTGATTAAGCAATTCCCGCAATGGCGTTGCGCCTGCAGGCGGGACAGCTTGAGAGGACTTTCTCCATTTCATCGAATCACCAGTTTCTCATCCTTTCAGAGCGTTTTCTGGTGATTTTATACCCACTCTTTTCGCTTTATCATCCGCGCTTTCAAGGCCTTCTGACTTTTTCAGGTGCAACTAATTTATTTGCAACTTGTCATTAAACTGTTAATCAACCTATAAACATGCCCCCTTTGTTCATATAAATTGTTTATTTTGTTAACACTATGTAAAACTGTGGTGTGGTGTTTCCCCCCGAATTCGCGCCCAATTTCAGGAAAACTCGCTTTGGTTAGGATTTTACATATATACATAGCAATTTGGCGTGGTGTAGTTATATTTCGTGCATTTGATTTTGATTTTAGGTCCGCAACCTTAAGATTGTAATAATCAGCAACAACTTGTTGAATGCTTTCTATTGTTATTTGTTGTTCATTATTATCGAATAAGTTATTCAGGGCTTCTTGAGCAAGGTCTACGCTAATAAGTTCTCCTTTGAGTGATGAAAGAGCTGCTAATCTAATTAATGAACCTTCTAATTCTCTAACATTTGATTTTATTTTGCCTGCAATTAATAAAGCCACCTCATCTGGAAGATTTATTTTTTCAATTTCAGCTTTTTTTCGGATAATAGCTACTTTTGTTTCTAAATCTGGTGGCTGGATATCTGCTATTAATCCCCATTCAAAACGAGAGTGAAGCCTTTCTTCAAGTGTTGGTATTTCGCGAGGTGGGCAATCTGAAGAGATTACAATTTGTTTTTGCCTATCATAAAGCGCATTAAAAGTATGGAAAAATTCTTCCTGCGTTCTCTCTTTGCCAGCAATAAATTGGATATCATCAATAAGTAAAATGTCAATAGAGCGATATTTTTCTCGAAAACTCATTGTTTGATCATATCTAATCGCATTTATTAACTCATTCATGAATTTCTCAACTGAGAGATAACATAACTTAAGATGACGATTCTTTTCACGGACCTTATGGCCGATAGCATGCATCAAATGGGTTTTACCTAACCCTACGCCCCCATATATATATAGTGGATTATATGTTCTAGAAGGCGACTCAGCGACTGCCTGAGCTGCCGCATGAGCAAATTGATTTGAAGATCCAACTACAAACGTTTCAAATGTGTATTTGAGATTAAGCTCTACTCTAAATAAATCAGAATCAATGGAGTGAGTAGTTATAACATTTTTCCGGGTATCAATAGGTGTTATGTTTAGTTGTGTATTTAGCGCCACATCGACAATAGTGTTTTCATTGTCGAAGGAACAATTTAATATATGGCTAGTATTGTGTGAAACATCTGCATGCATCGAAATCTGAAAAATTAGCTCTCTTCCATGCAAGTCAACTTCTTCTAAAGCTTCTTCTAATACCTCACGATAATTGTTTAAAAGCCAATCAGCAAAAACGTGATCAGGTACTTCGACAATTAGTTGTGTTGAGGTAAGATCAAGAAAGCTAATTGGTTTGAACCAGGTGATAAAACTTTCGTGGTTTACCCTTTTTTCAACTGCAACAAGAATGGAATTCCAAAAATATAAGTTATCCATAAACCCACTAATGCTTAAATGTATTTACCGCTATGAAGCTTTGTTGCACGAATAGCCAACCTCATTCTTTGAAGCTTCAGTTTACCCCACAACCTTGTAGCTTTGCGGTTTATCGAGATGCAACATTCGATTCAAGACCTTGCACTTGATAAACATTTCGTTGCATTGGTTCTCGATTTTGCGTGTCTGCAATTGAGCGCCGAAAGTTACCTTGTAGCGGAAGACCGTTGTCTCCACCAGCGAGCATTGATGATAGTTGATCGCTTGTTTCCAGGCTCGCTTGCTCACCAGCCGGATCTGTCGCAGATTTCCATCCCGAACGTGGCGCTCCGCTTTCGTGTTGCCGTGTTGCCAGATGCGAACACCTTTGCGTGGCGGAATAGCCGCGCGGGCCTGGCATCGCCGAATCGCTTCGTAACAAGGTTGCTGATCATACGCGCCGTCCGCGCTTGCCTGCGCGACTTCATCATCTACGTCGGTGAGCAATTCCGGCAGCATTTGGGCGTCGGTGACGTTGTTAGTACTGGCACAGGCCGCGATGATTTCGCCCGTCGTGGCGTCTACGCAAAGATGAGGGTTGCGCCAAGTGCGGCGTTTGTTCCAACCGTGTTGGCGGACTTTCCATTCGCCTTCGCCGTAGCCTTTCATCCAGTCGAGTCAGTCACCAAGTGGCGCGCCCCGCTTGTGGCTTTAACCGGCAGCGCGATGAGCAAAGCGCCGCGCCCCCCGCGAAAGGGTTTAATGATCCGGCACCGGCTTGTCAATCTGCAGTAGTGCAAAGAGCGAGGCGACCAAGCCTGTGGTTTGTTGCCCAGCCAAGTGATAGAGCGCTTTGACAGTGAGCATGGTATCAATCGCCAGGTCAGTGTAAGTCGGCGACGCCCCGCTTGACAGGTCTTTTCGTCGGTCGTCCAATTCTCTAAAGCTGCGTCGCTAATCCAAACGATAAAGCTTCCCCGTTGCTTGAGGGTTTGGTTATACTCTTTCCAGTTGCGGATACGGTAAGTTGTCTTGGTTGATTTTTCGTGGCAGAAGAACTCTACCATTCAACCCTCATCCGCAGCTATTTGTGCAACAACGCCTAACTTTATCGGTTCATCTAATTATGGTAGCTTCGGGCATAGGCAGTTGGCTCTGGTTTCTTGATTGGTTTGGTCACAAATTGAATACCAGAAAGTAACCGCCTGTCCCAACGGCTATGCGCTCTGATTTAGTTATGTTGTTGGACTATTTCGTATAGTCATAATCATTTCACGCACAGCTTGGTCAAGCCCGATTAAGGCAGCACGTGCGATAATGTTATGACCTATATTAAATTCTTCGATCTCTTCGATTCTAGCAATTTTACCGACATTACGATAAGTAAGCCCATGCCCTGCTGCAACATGTAGTCCTGCCTGCGTCGCTGTTTTGGCTGCCTTGCGAATTCTCTCTACTTCAACCCCAATTTCCTTTATTCGACGCACTGTTGAGTCACCAGGTTCTTCATTCAAGTGCGCATAGCAAGCTGTGCAGATTTCAACTTGAAAAGCCCCCAGCTTGGCGGCTTCTTTAATCTGCTTAAGATCAGGATCAATAAAAAGGCCTACAAATATGCCTTTTGTGAGCAGTTTATCGATTGCAAATTTTATTATGTGCTTATGGGTAAGTACGTCCAAGCCACCTTCAGTAGTAATTTCTTGTGGTCTTTCGGGCACTAGTGTGACCACATCGGGCTTGATACTCATAGCTATCTCAATCATTTCCTCCGTCGCTGCCATTTCGACATTCAAATGTGTCTTAACTACTTGTTTTAGCGCGATAAGGTCATAGTCCTGAATATGGCGGCGATCGCTGCGCAGGTGCGTCGTGATACCATCAGCACCAGCTAGTTCGCAAATCACCGCCGCCGCTGCTGGGTTTGGCTCATTGGTGTGGCGCGCTTGGCGAATCGTGGCGATATGATCAATGTTGACGTTAAGCCTTGTCATCTCTTTTGCATTTCCGATTTCAGGTTGGCGATTTGTGTTTCTAAATCATACTTACCCATATGATTATTCCATTGGATAGTTCCGACTTCCCACAGCGATTTTAGCGGCGAGCCGATGGCTTGTAATTTCGGGCTTTCGACGTGATTCCATCTGACAGGTGTCTCCAACAAACGCCAGCCGAGCTTTTTGGCGATAAACAATATTTCTGGGTCGAAGCCGAAGCCCTCAATGCGTTGTAATGCAAAAACCGACTGAGCCGCTTCTTTGCGGAATGCTTTGAAGCCACATTGCGTATCTTTGAAACTCAGTCCGGTCAAAAAGTATTGAATCCAATTACCGCCGCGCCCGATGGCTTCACGCAGTGCCGACCGCCGGGTGCCAATCAAGCTACGATTTAAAGCGCGTGAGCCGAAGACTACGTCATACTGATCTCCCGCGATTGGTTCGATTACTTTTGGGATTTCGCTGGCTGGAGTGGCCAGGTCCGCGTCGTAAAACAACGCAATTTTGCCTTTGGCTTGCAGCATGCCATGCCGTACTGAATAGCCTTTGCCACGATTTCCGGGGTTGTGCAGCAACCGTAAACGCCCAGCCGCAATTTTCTCAAATTCCAGAACTTTTGCTGCCGTTTGGTCTGACGAGCCATCATTAACGACAATCACTTCATTATCATAGCTCTGCGAATCAAGGTATTTGAATGTTCCAGTAAGCGTTTTACTAATGCGTCGGTCTTCGTTATAAGCCGGAATGACAATTGATAAAAAAGGCATCTCTTTTACATCCTCTTAACGGAAACGGAAATGTAGCGCAATTTGGCTGGTTAGCAAAGGCGCAATTGCCGCCCTCATAAGCAATCTTTCTAGACGCTACTGTGAGTGGGTGTTAAGATGCCGCCTCCGCGAGAACCTCAAGAGACAGATGATGCCGCTATGCATGAACCCAGTTCAAAATTGCTTGCCACACTTTTCGCTGAAAGCAAAGTTTTCAATGTGAGCGAGTTAAATGAGCGTATTAAGGAAGTTTTGGAGATAGAGTTCTTTGCATTGAATGTGCAAGGCGAAGTCTCCAATTACAAACGACACACTTCCGGGCACTGGTACTTCACCCTCAAAGATGCAGATTCGCAATTACGCGCTGTTTTTTTTAGGCAGTGGAATCGCCTAATGCGCTTCGAGCCTGAAAATGGTTTAGAGGTTCGCGTCCGTGGACGGCTAAGCGTCTATGAGCCGCGCGGTGAATATCAGGTGGTTGTTGAAACGCTGGAGCCGGTTGGTATTGGCACATTGCAACTCGCTTTTGAACAGCAACTCAGAAAGCTTTCTGCTGAAGGCCTGTTTGACGAAACACGCAAGCGGCGTTTAACCGCGTTTCCGCGGCGTATTGGCATTATTACTTCGCCAGTGGGTGCAGTGTTGCGCGATATGCTTCAAATCCTGGGGCGGCGCAATCCATCCATCAATATCGTCATCGCGCCCGTGCGGGTTCAGGGCAACGGTGCGGCAGGGGAAATCGCCGACGCTATACGCCTGCTTAATAAACACGCTAAACAAAAAGGCTATGAAATTGATGTCATCATTATTGGACGTGGTGGTGGTTCTATAGAAGATTTATGGGCGTTCAATGAAGAGCAAGTGGCTCGCGCGATCTACAACTCTGAAATCCCGATTGTCTCAGCCGTCGGACACGAAACTGATTTTACAGTGGCCGATTTTGTAGCTGATCTGCGCGCGCCCACACCCTCTGCGGCAGCTGAGTTAGTGGCGGCCGATTGTGATCTGTTGAGCAGTCGCATTGCTGGGCTACAGCAACATTTGCACCGGGCAATGTTTTACTGTTTGTCGCGTCATCGCGCTGAGTTGCGCAATTTGATTGAAGGACGCGGATTTATTGAGACTGGGCAAGCGATTATTCAGTTCTCCACCAAATGTCGTGAACTCGAGAGCCGCGCTGTCACTGGCCTCAAGAACAATTTGAGATTGACAAGTTGGCAATTGCTTGAATTACAAAGGCGGCTGGCTGCCACCGATTTTCGCGCATCCGGTCTTATTAACCAAGCGCGGTTGATTACTCTATCAAACGCGCTCAAACAAGCATTACAAAAGCGACTTGAGTGGAAGTCGCGCAGATTGGCTGTTGAGTCTGGTAAGTTAAATATGCTCTCGCCGCTTGCAGTTTTGGGACGCGGGTATGCATTGGTCAAAGATGAAACGGGTAAATTGATTATCCAATCCGCATCCTTATCAGAAGGGCAAAATCTCAGGATTCGTTTTGCAGATGGAGAGGCGGATTGCAGAGTGCTCTGAGGAATGGGCTATGGCCAAAGCAAAAGATAAAGAACTGAGTTTTGAAGAATCACTTGGCTCATTGGAAAAGATCGTGAGCCAACTTGAATCGGGTGAGTTACCGCTAGAGCGTGCGTTGGAACTCTTCGAAGAGGGAGTTGGGTTAGCTCGCCGTTGCCAAACACAATTGGAGGAGGCTGAGCGTAAGGTAGAATTACTGTTGCGCGAGCGTGGTGAAATACGCACTGTGCCTTTTGAGCCGAGGGCCGAAGTACCCGCTAGCGAGAGCGACAAAAATAATATCTTTAGCTCACCTGGAAATATTTCAATGCCGCTCGCTGCGCAAGTCAGCGCAGAAGAAGATGACACCACCTTCGATGAAAGTATTCCATTCTGAAGAAGATGATAGAGATCAACGACTATTTCAAAGCCAATGCCAAACGCGTAGATGCATGGCTTGATCGCTTGTTACCTACCGAGAAAGACCCGCCAGCTATCATTCACGAAGCCATGCGTTACAGCGTTTTTGCTGGTGGCAAACGTTTGCGTCCAATTCTGACTATTGCTACTGGTGAGGTGTTTGGCGCGCGCGAAGAGGAATTATTGCCCGCCGCTTGTGCGCTGGAAATGATTCACACCTATTCGCTGATTCACGATGATCTACCAGCGATGGATAACGATACCTTGCGGCGAGGGCGTCCGACCAATCACATTGTTTATGGTGAAGCAATGGCCATTCTGGCTGGTGATGCTTTGCTCACACAGGCCTTTTGTACTCTGGCTGATTGCATTTCGCCCGATGCGGAACGCAAAGTTCGTGTTCTCTCTGAAGTTGCCCAGGCAGCCGGAACTGTGCAGGCACTTATCGGCGGGCAGGTTTTGGACATTCAGTATGAAGGTAAACCCGTCACAGGCGAACAACTCGAAGAAATTCACCGTTCGAAAACGGGTGCTTTGTTTCGTTGTGCAGTACGAATCGGTGGCATCATCGGATGCGCTAGCGAGGCTGAATTGGCAGCCTTGACTCTCTATAGTGAAAAGGCTGGCTTAGCCTTTCAGATTGCTGACGACGTGCTCGACGCTACAGCCACGAGCGAAGAGTTGGGCAAGACGGCGGGAAAAGATGCTGTCGTCCAAAAAGCGACTTACTCAGCGCTTTATGGAATCGAAGGAGCTAAGCAACGTGCACAGCAGCTTTATCAAGAAGCCAGCTATGCCCTTCAATTGCTTGATCGTCCTACAGATATTCTTGCAGCTATTGCTCAGTTCATTGTCGAGAGAAGGTCATAGCCTTGACAGGTCGAAGGCTAATTGAGTAGTCTCACGCTTTTCCCAAATAGCACTTTGTGGTTTTGTTCAGATTAGGATAGGAGAGTAAGTGAGATGAAGCGTACCTTTCAACCGAACAATCGTCGGCGCGCTAAAACGCACGGCTTCCGTGCCCGCATGAGTTCCAAAGCGGGCCGCTTGGTGTTGAAGCGCCGTCGCGCCAAAGGCCGCAAACGGCTGACCCCGCATCATTACTAAATCGCACCCCCAATGCAGAATAGATCTGTAGTGAATGGAGTCCCCGCCGAAATTACTAAAACCCCTTGGCAAACTACGCACTGGCCAACAATTCCGGGCGGTTTACAGCAAGGGCGTTCGCTTTCATAGCCCCTACTTTTCTGCGTTTATTCTGCCGACTGATAACGGGGAATTAAGACTTGGGATCACCGCCACCCGCAAAATGGGCAAGGCTGTGATCAGAAATCGCTGTAAGCGGCGCATTCGGGAAGTCTTCCGCAGACATTTGGCCGCGGACTTCAGTGGCATTGGGTGCGATTTAGTTATCAATGCTAAGTCTGAACTGGCGACCGCCGATTTCAGACTGATTGTCGAAGCTGTTGAGCGAACTTTGCAGCGTTTTCAAGCGTTCCTTGCACAGAAGGTAAAGGCTAAGACTGAGCAAGACACTAGCAGTGAGTAAGACCGATGAGATATAGATATATGGCTGTGGCTCTTCTGAAAGCTTACAAATATGCTATCTCGCCCTTGTTGCCGGCGGCCTGCCGCTTCTATCCTAGCTGTTCTAGTTACGCGATTGAGGCGCTTGAGAAATACGGTTTCTGGAAGGGAACCTGGCTGGCTTTTGGGCGAGTGTTACGCTGCCAGCCGTTTTGTGCCGGTGGATACGATCCGGTGCGTTGATATTGGTAGGTTTTTGGTGCTAAGTGCGCAGTCACGTAGTTTGAGCCGTTAGATGGAAAACGAAAATCAAAGCAATCCGCGTTTTGTCCTCTTTATCATCCTCTCTTTTCTTATTTTCCTCGGTTGGTCATACGCTTACGAAAAGCTCTATCCGACGCAGAAAGGAAAAGGCCCAATCCCTGCAACCAGTCCGGCAAGCTCAATCGCCGCCGATGTTACACAACCAACACCTACTCCCATAAACCAAACTACTCAGGCTCAAGTTCAACCTTCCGCTCCAGCACCTCAAACGGAATTGCGCGAAGTCAGAGTCAGGACTGGATTGTGGCGGGCAGTTTTATCCAATCAAGGTGCGGTTATTACTGAATGGACGATGACCAAGTTCACTGATGGCAAACTGATTGATGCGGAAAAGGGTGGTGTCAATCTGATTTCGTCCAAGCTCACGCACGAGTTTGGCGGGTTTTTCCGCTTTTATATCCCTTCTGACCGGGGTCTTGAACAACAATTGAACTCAGCCCGTTTCGTTATTGATGACGCACCAGCGCAAGAGTTGGTGCTCGACGCGGGTGAGAAGAAAGAGCTCGGCTTTACTTATAACGATAATGTTGTCTTTGCGCGGAAAAAACTGGTTTTTAAGGGTGTGGGTGCCGACAATGCCTCAGGCTTCGATTTTGATTTTCAAGCAGAAGTAACCCGCAATGGGCAGCCAGTTGAAGCTTATGTTGTTGTTGGCCCAAACTTCGGCGACCAAAGTGTGGTTGAGGTCAGCACCTATAAACACGCGCCGCAGATCAGCTATGCCGAAGGTACTAAGGTGCGCCGTATGCAAGGTAGCGACATCAGAGAGACTAGCGAGAAACAGCTTGGTGTGGCCTCCTGGGCAGCAGTTGACGACAACTACTTTGCTATGGCGCTTGTGCCTCCGCAGCCTGTTCCTGCTGTCGGTCTGGCAGTTCATCGCAAAGAAAATATCAACGGCAAGGAGTTGGAACGCAGCTTTGTTTCCGTCGCCTTGCGGGTCAATCCCGGACAGGTTAATCGCGTCTACGCCGGTCCAAAAGCCTTGGACACACTTGCTCAGGTGAGCGCCAATTTTAGGTTGGGTAATCAGAGCGCAGGTCTGGAGGATATTGTCAGCTACGGCTTACTGGATTTCATCAGTGGAATGATCAAGCCGATTGCGCGCTTTATGCTGGCAGCCTTACGGAAGATCAACCAAATTACGCATAACTGGGGTTGGTCAATCGTGGTGCTGACAGTGTTGCTCAACATGCTCTTTTTCCCGCTGCGCTGGCGCAGTTCCATAATGATGAAAAAGGCTGCCGCGATGCAGCCGAGGATGAAAGAACTGCAAGACGAAATGCGCAATCTCGACAAGGCAGATCCGCGCGCGATGGAATTGCAACGCCAGCAACTTGCCTTGATGAAAGAGGGCAATCCGCTGATGGGATGTTTGCCGTTGCTCTTGCAGATGCCGTTTTTTATGGCTGTCTTTGCCATTCTGACGGTTTCGATTGAGGTACGCCACGCGCCCTTCTTTGGCTGGTTGAATGACTTGTCCGCGCCTGACCCCTACTGGCTCTTGCCAATCATTATGTGTGTGACGATGATTGCGCAAACGGCGCTGACGCCGAGCACGGCTGATCCGGTGCAAAAGAAAGTCAGCTATATCATGCCCGTTGTGCTGACCTATTTCTTCTTCATCTCTGCGCCAGCTGGCTTGGTGCTTTACTGGATGGTTGGCAATTTGGTGGGTGTAGGGCAACAATTCGTCATCAATAAAATGGCTGGACCCAGCGCGCCGCCAGCGCCAGTAGTAGATTCTTCGGAGAACAAGAATTCAGGCACTGGCAAAAAAAAAGCTAAAGAGGCATTGGCAAATTGAAGCGATTCAGTGTAGGAGAGAAACATGACTGAACAGGACTTTATCGAAATCAAACTTCAGGTAGAGCACTTCGTCAAAGATCTGGTGGATAAGTCTTCGCTCGATCTGCGCGTTGAGGTAAAACAGCCAGAGCCAGACAATATTCAAATCCAGTTTCAGGGCTTTGACCTTCCATTGTTATTAGGCCACAACGCTGAGCTGTTGGATGCCTTTCAGTACATCGCGCGGCGCGCCTTTGCTGATGCTGTTGCTGATGGATTGCAACTCGATTTCGATGCAAATGGCTATCGGGAAGCCCGCCACCAGGAGCTTGAATTGATGGCGCAGAAAGCCGCCGAGAAGGTCAAATTGACTAAAGTTCCATTTGTCTTCGATCCAATGAATGCTCAGGATCGCCGCATTGTCCACATGGCTTTAGTTGATATGGCGGGCATTCGCACCGAGAGCGAAGGCGAAGGTCAAATGCGCCGCGTCAAGATTTTGCCTGTTTGATCTCTTCGCTTCACTGTTGGGCTGTTCGATGAGTCAGCCGGATTTCAAGACCATCGCTGCAATAGCCACTCCGCCGGGTTACGGTGGTATCGGCCTCATCAGAATCAGTGGTAGCGAGGCCATACCTCTAGCGTGCAAGCTGCTTCGCAACGGCAATACTCTACCTTTCACTCCCAATTACGCTACACTTCAGCAAATCATTAATCCTGAGACCGGCAACATCCTTGACGAGGCGTTGGTGACTTTCTTCAAAGCGCCACATTCTTTCACTGGCGAAGATGTTATTGAACTCTCTTGCCATGGCAGTCCTGTAGTTTTAGCCGAGGTTCTACGCCTATTGACGGCTGCGGGAGCCGAACTCGCTCAACCCGGTGAATTCAGTCTGCGTGCTTTTATTAACCACCGCATTGACCTGACACAAGCCGAGGCTATCAACGATTTGATTCACGCCCAGACTGCTTACCAGGCGCGAGTCGCTGCGCGTCAATTGCAAGGCGAACTATCAAAGCAGTTGCAACCGATCAAAAAGTCGCTGATCGAACTGATCATCTGGTTCGAGTCTGCGGTAGAGTTTGTCGAAGATGATCTAGATCCGCTGAATTTGGCAGATTTCCTCCAACAACTACAATTGATCTGCCAACGGCTCGAACGTCTAGCTGATAGCTTTCGTCTCGGACGCATCATTCGTTCTGGCATCAAACTGGCGCTCATTGGCAGACCCAATGTAGGCAAGTCATCGCTCTTCAATGCTCTACTCGGAACCGAGCGCGCAATTGTCACTCACATCCCAGGCACTACCCGCGATACCTTAGCTGAGTCGCTTTCGATCAACGGTATTCCATTCAAGCTAATTGATACGGCCGGCATCCGTGAAACCGATGATGTGATCGAGAAACTCGGAGTCGAGCGCACTCGATCAGCCATCGCCGAGGCGGATTTGGTCGTAGCTGTAGTTGATGCGACAAGCACTATGCCTGACGAAGACCTGGCTTTTATCAGTCAATTTGCCGTTGATCTTTGTGTCATCAACAAATCAGACCTTGACCTTGTTTGGCTCGCCGAAGCGATCCAGCAACTCAAACAAAAAGCCACAGTGTTGCAAGTCTCTGCCTTAACTGGTCAAGGCATGCCAGGCTTCAAACAAGCGATTTATCAGCAAGCTGTCTCTTCGGCACAAACCAATCCCGAGAATGCTATAATCACCAACGAGCGCCACTATGCGGCTTTGGAACAAGCTTTAATTGCGCTGCGCCAAGCCGAGCAAGATTTGACGCAAGGCTTCACAGAAGAAATTGCGCTGGCAAATCTTCATCAGGCTTTAGGTCAACTTGGAGTGATTACAGGTGAAACGCTCATTGGAGACATCATTAATCAGATTTTTTCGACCTTCTGCATTGGCAAATGAACTTTGCCGGCAGCAATCGTTGTTATGTCTTATTTCGACGAAGAGTTTGATGTGGTAGTAATCGGAGCCGGCCACGCGGGTTGTGAAGCAGCCAATGCAGCAGCACAACTTGGCGCGAAGACCGCTATCGTTACCTTCAATCTCGACCTGATCGCCCAAATGTCCTGCAATCCTGCCATTGGTGGCATTGCTAAAGGACATCTCGTTCGCGAACTCGACGCGCTAGGTGGCTTGATGGGCCGTGTGATTGATCAGACTGGAATCCAATTCAGACTCCTCAATCGCAGCCGTGGGCCGGCAGTACAAGCTCCGCGCGCCCAAGCCGACCGTGCGCTTTATCGTCAGCAGATGCGCCGTGAGCTTGAAGCCATCCCGAATCTTTACCTACATCAAGGTGAAGTCATTCAACTGCTCGTTGAGGATAATCAAATCACTGGCGTCGAATTGATAGATGGGCGGCTGTTGCGTGCGCAAGCTGTGGTCATTACAACAGGTACTTTTCTTAACGGTCTAATTCACATTGGTGAACGGCGTTATTCTGCTGGTCGCCACGGAGAGTTGCCTTCGATAAAGTTGGCTGAAAATCTCCGTGCCTTTGGCTTCCGCATTATGCGATTGAAGACCGGCACTCCGCCGCGTTTGGATAGCCGCACTATTGATTTCAAAGCTTTCGAAGAGCAACCTGGTGATGAGAAGCCAACCCCCTTTTCGTTTACGACTCAGGCCATAACGCGGCCACAGATTTCTTGCCATATTGGCTACACTACTCAACGAGTACACCAAACGATTCGCAACAATTTGCGCCGCTCACCGCTTTACAGCGGCCAGATTGTCGGCATCGGGCCGCGCTATTGCCCTTCGATTGAGGACAAGGTGGTCAAATTTCCAGACAAGGAACGCCATCAGCTTTTTCTTGAACCAGAGGGCTATCACACCTACGAGACTTATTTGAATGGCTTTTCCACCAGCCTGCCAGCCGACTTACAGCGCGAATTGGTCAAGCAAATCCCAGGTCTTGAGAACGTTGTTATGTTGCGTCCCGGCTATGCCATTGAGTACGACATGATTGATCCCACCGAGCTGTGGCCTTCACTCGAGACCAAGCGCATTCGCGGTCTCTTCAACGCGGGACAGCTCAATGGTACGACGGGCTATGAAGAAGCTGGCGCGCAGGGCATCATCGCAGGAATCAATGCTGCTCGTTTCGTGCATCGCCAAGACCCGCTCATTCTCAAACGCGATCGAGCTTACATCGGCATTTTGATTGACGATCTGATTACCCAGGGAGTGGATGAGCCGTATCGTATGTTTACCTCGCGGGCTGAACAACGGCTCAAACTGCGGATTGATAATGCTGATAATCGTCTGTCAGAAATTGGGTTCAATTTAGGCATGTTGCCTGAAGACCGTCATCGCGCGTTCATTTCCAAGATTCAGCGTTTGGATCAACTCCGCGAACATTTCCGCGGCACGACTATCAGTGTCCGTTCGGAAGGTTATGCGACCTTCTCGCAAGCATCCAGCCTACGCCTTGATGAGGCTGTAAACTTGGCGCAGTTAGCCAAACGTCCCGAGCTGGCCGCCGAACAAATAATTCACCTGTTACCTGCGCAGCTTCGAGCCGAGTGCAGAATGGAAGAATTGGTGACGGTCGTGACCGATTTCAAGTATGAAGGCTATTTGACCGCGCAAGACAGTCTTAATACCCGCCTTGCCAAAGTCGCACATCGGACGATCCCCTCAGAGCTTCACTATGCACAGCTTCCGGGCCTCTCCAACGAAATGGTTGAACGCTTGAATCGCGTGCGTCCCCAAACCTTGGGCCAGGCGATGCGCATCCCTGGCATCACTCCGGCGGCGATGTCTTTGTTGACGATTCATGTGGAATTGCTCGCCAGGCAGAGCGCAGAGTGATGGCAGACCAGACCGCAGTTTTGAGAGATTTGCTGACCACTAGCCACGATTTTGCTGGCCGAACTTTTTCGGCGGAACAGATAGAGCAATTGGTTGAATACTATGCCTTAGTGCTGAAATGGAATCGGGCGCTCAACTTGACGACGATCACCAAACCCGAAGAATTCAAACAACGCCATCTCTACGAGTCATTTTTAGTTGCTGAGCATCTTTCACCATCAATTCAAGAGGCTTGGGATTTGGGATCAGGCCTGGGCATCCCTGGCATCCCGCTAGCCGTCTGCAGACCGTCCCTACAGCTAAGCCTGGTCGAGGCAAATCATAAGAAAGCGATCTTTTTGGAAGAAGTCTCTGCCGAACTACAACTCAAGAATGTCAGGGTTGAAAACTGTCGCTTCGAACGCCTTACTGCTCCTACCGATAAAGTAGCTTTGGTAGCCAGAGCCGTAGACAAAATGGAGGCGCTGTTGCCGCAGATTCTGCGTCTTGGAGAGAGTGCAGGGCAAATTATTATCTTGGGCGCTGAGGCACTAGCCAAAATTTTGCGGCGGGAAGTGGCTGACAAGTTTGAATTGAGTGTTGTTGACATTCCTGACTCGCAAAGCCGAGTCTTAATAGACGCAAATGGTTTCACGTGAAACGCTCATGTAGGCATTTCGGTCAGTCGTTTCACGTGAAACGAAAATTGGTTCAGCCATACCTTTCAAAGAATTCTGCTCCTATGCTAAGGTGAGCGCGCAAGCCAATCCTTTAACGGTAAACTAGACAAAAACGCATGGGGAAAATTATTGCAATCTCCAACCAGAAGGGTGGAGTAGGGAAAACTACGACGGCAATCAACCTTTCCGCCTCGCTGGCTGCGGCGGAAATACCCACATTGTTGGTGGATATGGATCCCCAGGCCAATGCGACCAGCGGCATCGGGGTCAAAAAGGGAGCGTTCCGGCGCGGGTTGTACCATTCGTTGGTTTTGCAGGAGCCAATGGCCAATATTCTGCTCAACACAGAATTGGAGTATCTCAAAGTGGCTCCGGCAGACCGCAATCTGGCGGGCGCGGAAATCGAGTTAATAGACATCGAGGCCAGAGAGTTTTTCTTGAAAAAGGCGCTTGAGCCAATCCGGGAAAACTTTCAGTACATCCTGCTTGATTGCCCGCCGAGTCTGGGGTTGCTAAATCTCAATGCATTAGCCGCGGCTGATTCGATCATTGTGCCGATTCAATGTGAATATTTTGCGCTCGAAGGGGTGACAGATCTGTGGGATACGCTGGTGCGCATTCGGCGGAATTTGAATCCAAATCTTTCAGTCGAGGGTTTTTTATTGACGATGTATGACGAACGGACCAATCTCTCAAATCAAGTCGTCTCCGATTTGCGGGATTTTTTGGGAGGGCAGGTCTTTGAGACTGTCATCCCACGCAATGTGCGCTTGGCTGAAGCGCCCAGCTACGGCAAGCCTATTATCCTTTACGACATTAAATCGCGGGGCGCGGAAAGTTACTTAAACCTAGCAAAAGAGGTGATGGAAAATGACAAGAAGAGCACTCGGTAGAGGACTTAGTGCTTTGCTGGCCGAACCGGCGTCGAATGTGAGGCTAGCAGATGAAGAGTTGCTGGAAATAGACATTGATTTGATTGACGCGAATCCTGAACAGCCACGTCTCAATTTCAACGCGGACAAACTCGAAGAGTTGGCGCAATCAATCAAAGTCAACGGCTTGGTGCAGCCAATTCTGGTGCGGCGTGTGGGTGGTGGGCGTTATCAAGTTGTGGCAGGTGAGCGGCGTTGGCGAGCGGCGCAGCGGGCGGGGTTACAAAAGGTCAAGGCTCTGATCCGCAACATTCCGGATGCGAAACTGCTTGAGTTGGCGCTGATCGAAAATATCCAGCGCCAGGAACTCAATGCCATTGAAGAAGCCGCAGCATATCAACGCTTGATTCAAAACTTGGGCCTGACGCAGGACGAAGTGGCGCAACGAGTCGGGAAAGATCGCTCTTCGGTAGCCAACTTTCTGCGACTGCTGAAACTGCCCGCGGCTATTCAGAAGATGGTCGAAGACGAATCACTTACGATGGGGCACGCGCGTGCGTTGCTGAGTTTAGATGGTAAGGAACAGCAGCTTAAATTGGCCCATGACATTGTCAATGGCAAACTTTCGGTGCGCGAAATCGAGCAGGCGGTCAAGCAGGTGACTGGCAAAGTGCGCAGCCAGGCTAGCTCGACACCCGTAAAGAATGATGCTAACATCCGCGCCGCTGAATTGAAGATGAAGCGCTTTCTGGGAACGCAGGTACGCATTCAATGCGGCGCCACCCGTGGGAAGATTGAAATCGAATTCAGTTCGATGAGCGAGTTGGATCGTCTTTACTCGCTCATCATGCAAAAGGCCAAGCATTGACCCCTGCCCAAAACATTGACATCAACAACCTGGTAAAAAGCATTGTCCTGACTAGGGGTCGGCGAAACGCCGTGTTAAGTTTTCAAAAGGAGATTCTCAAATGAAATTTGGCAACAAGAGTACTAGTATTGAAGGTCCGACTGATTTGCGCAGTTTCCTCGGTGAGGGCACAGAGATTACAGGTGATGTGAAATTTACGGAGATTATGCGGGTTGACTCGGCGATCAATGGGACGATTACTTCCGATTCCGGCAGCCTATTGATAATGGAAAAAGGACAGATAAAAGCGACGATTCAGGCCGGCATTGTTGAAGTTAGCGGCACCATCGAAGGGACGATCACAGCCAAGAGCAGTGTGAAGATTCATTCGACTGGCCGCGTTTATGGCGACATTTATACGCCCTCGCTGATTATCGAAAATGGCGCGCTCTTTGATGGTAAGTGCCACATGCTGGATGGCAAGAATCTCAAGAGCGGGTTCAAGTCAGAGCAGAAACTGCTGACAGGCGAAGTGAAGAACATAAAGACGGCTGATGCTGTTTAGCTTTGCGAGGGTATTATTGATGAAAGGCGCTACAGTCTTCAACGCTGTAGCGCCTTTGTTCTTTAATGAGTATCAGGCCAAATTTGATTGCTCCTGGCTGTTGGTTTGTCGTAACGAAAATATTCTCTCGTTAGGTAAGGCTGGCTCAAAGAGCGAAAGACGCTCATCTTCAACCATTGGACCTGTGACTTTGAAAATCTCCTGCAAGCGAGGATCGGCCATTAGCTTACGCCACTTTTCCTCGAACTCAGCCAGTGAAGTGAATTCCCAAATTTCCAAATATTCTTGTGCCTCACCAACCAGCGAGCGCCAGATACCCCGGAAGCGAAAGCCATATTCGCGAATCAGGGGCAAGGTGCGCGTAGCGAACGTGCGGTCATATTCGGTTACATGATGCGCGCGCAGCTTGTAGGAAATTTTGAGTAAGATCATCGGTTCAGATGAAGATAAAGGCTCTCAAGCAGGCAAGCCTTTGTGAATGACCTGTTCTAGCACTTCGGCAAAAGTGTCAACTTCACGTGACGTGGTAAAAACGTTTGGCGTGACGCGAATTCCGTTAATGCCAGCGTGATTGACAAAGCCCGTAACGATGATGCGGTGTTCATTGAAAAGATGGGCAATCAGCTTGTTGTGATCCATTCCTTCAATCGTGAAGGTAGCGAGTGCGCAGGACTGTTGTGGGTCGAAGCTCGTCAACACGCGGAAGCCTTTCAGCCCTTCAAGCCGCTTAGCCCAACGATGGAAAAGATAACGCAAACGCGCAGCTTTGCGTTCGGGGCCAATACCTTCGTGGAAAGTGAGCGCCTCGGCAATGGCCAGAAAGTTCGCTTCCGGGTGCGTGCCGATCTGCTCAAACTTGCGGATATTGTCATCCAGTTTTTCATCGGCAGGCATCAGCGGCCAAATATCTTTGATTCGGTTTTTGCGGACGAACAGAAAGCCAGTGCCAAAGGGAGCCAGCAACCACTTATGCAGACTCGTGCCGTAAAAGTCACAGTCGAGATCGGCATGTTTGAAAGGGAAATGCGCAAACGCGTGCGCTCCGTCAACGATGGTTTCTAAGCCGCGTGCGCGCGCCATCTGCACAATGCGCTTGACCGGGAAGATCTGCCCGGTTGTGTTGGTGATGTGGCAGAAGTGGATCAGCCGCGTCTTTGGCGTAATCGCGCGCTCAAACATCTCGACCAGCGCATCGGGTGATTTGGGCGGCGTGGGGAAGTTGACCTTTCTAACTACAATTCCATCGCGGCGCTCACGTTGCCGCCAAGTTTGGAGCATGCGCGGATAATCTTGCTCGGTGGTCAGCACTTCGTCGCCGGCTTTGAGGCCGATGCCGAGTTGTGCGATTTCAAGCGCCTCGCTGGCATTGCGCGTGATCGCCATCTCTTCAGGATCGCAGCCGAAAGCGTTGGCCAAGCGGCGACGCACGCCTTCTTTCTGCGGCTCCAACACGCGCCACATCGTATAGGTCGGCGCAGTATTCGAGTATTCGAGGTAGCGGCGCATCGCTTCCTGCACAATGCGCGGGGAAGGCGAGACGCCGCCATTGTTGAGATAGATCAATGAGCGATCTACGGTGAAAGCCTGTTGAACGGCAAACCAGAAGTCTTCGTCTTTGGCGACATCTTCTAGCGCGCGGTTATTGACAAAGCGCGTTGCATCAAGCGCGTGGGCAATCCCCTTTTCGTTGAAACTGGCGACGGTGGCAGCACTCGCTGCAAAACGGCCCATGAATGTCCGGCGTGAAAGCATGGCAGGAGACCTCTGAGTTGGTGGATTAGACGACAAGCTCAGGAAACAGCCTGAGCTTCAGATGGTTTAGGAGGCGCAGCAGCGCGTTACGAGAATTGCTCGCTCGTGGTCAGCCGATGTTCGAGCGCGTCGCTGACAATGCGAACGGCAGTGTCACTGATTTGCGAACTCCACGTCTGGCGATCTTCTTCGTAAGCGCCACTCAGCAAGAGCAAGCGTCGGAGAATTTCTGTCGTTACTGCTACGAGAAATGCGCCTTGTCCGGCCTGTTGGCGCAAATGCTCATTATCACGGCGGGCGCGGTCGCGTTCTTCCTCTTGCTCGAAACGGGGGATTTCCTGGTCAAGCAGTTCAAAAGCTGCGACGCTCAATTTCTGTTGGCGTGTTGCCGCGAAGTTTGAAAGTCGCTCACGCAAATCACTGGACAGGTTTAACTCGATCAATGGGGAAGCCAAACGCACCGGACGCAATTGATGGCGGGCGCGGAAAAAGCGGGCGGCAACAAACAACACACCGAGCCAGTAAGCAGCAAAGATTGCTGCCATCACCGTCAGACTGATACCTGTCCAACCACCATCGCGCAGATAAAGGCAGACCAACGGAATGAGCAAGGGCACGACGAAAAGTAGGATCGCGTACCTCACCCAACGCTGTTTGCTTGCGGAGGAATTTTTCTGCTCGACCATACCAACCTTTCAACTGACCCGAAGCGCAAAGCTGCAAAGTGCTTGAATCAAGTTCACCAAACTCATCGCATTATAGCCGAATGTTTGCAGCAACGCAGCATTTGCGCGATGATTTGTGCGCTGCAGCTGTCTTTTCTGCAACGGCACACAATGTCGCAGCGTCATCTGGTTACGGCTTTTCCACGAGAACAAGCAAACCAATCAACCGGTCGAACCGCGACCCAGCAACAAAAGAGGAGCTTTTATGACTCGCCGAATCTTCGCGCATTCCGCGCCATTCACTGCGCGCCCGCTGTTATTGTTGGCATGCACAATTACCCTGCTTGGTTTTTCTGTTTGGCCGCGTTCGCAAGCCGCCCAGCAAGCTGCTGCACCCACTACTGCTAAACGTGCGTTGACACATCAGGACTACGACAATTGGCGCTCGATTCAGAGCCAGCAGCTTTCGCGCGACGGCAAATGGGTAGCCTATGCGCTGATTGCACAAGACGCCGACGGTGAGATCGTCGCACGCAATCTAGCCACCGGCACGGAGTATCGCTATGGTCGCGGCTGGCGTGCTCCCGCACAGCCTATCGAGAATGTTGAAGGCCCAGCGGCACCAGTTCAACCACCAGCGGGTGGCGGTGGCAGAGGCGGGGGTGCCGGAGGAGGAGCGCGCCAGCTCGCATTTACTGCCGATGGCCGCTTGATCGTTTTCACCATCGAGCCAAACAAGGCCGACGTGCTGAAGGCGCGCAAGGAGAAGAAGCGACCGGAAGAGATGCCGAAGAATGCGCTCGGTCTGATGGATTTGTCGAATGGACAAGTGACTCGCATTGAGCGCGTGAAAAGCTTCCAAGTGCCGGAAGACGGCGTAGGGTTCATTGCTTATCAACTTGAAGCCAAAGTTGAAGAGCGTAGAGCAGAACCGAGGGCAGATGCTGCCAAACCTGGGGAAGAAGACTTCACGAATGATTTACCACAAGGTCGAGGTGGCAGAGGTGGTCAGACCGGCGCGGGTCGCCCTGGCGGCAATCGGAGAGAGTACGGCACTGACTTAGTCTTGCGAAGGCTAAGTGATGGCAACGAGCGCAGCTTTGCCGACGCGCTTGATTATACGTTCAGCCGCGATGCGAAGAGCCTCGTCTACACTGTGTCATCAAGGAAGGAAGAGACTAACGGCGTCTATGTCATCACGACCGGCACAGATGCGGCAGCGGCTGAGTTACTGAGTGGTAAAGGCAAATATAACCGACTCACGTGGGATGAAGAGCAGACCCAGCTCGCTTTCACCAGCGACCGCGATGATGCTGCCGCTCAGCAACCCAAGGTCAAGCTTTATTACTGGAAACGTTCGACAGCGGGCGACGTGGCTAAGGCTACAGAGATAGTTTCGATTAGCACTCAGAATTTCCGTCCCGGCTTTGTTATCAGTGATAGAGGCGCGATCAATTTCTCGCTTGATGGTAGCCGCGTCTTCTTTGGCACCGCGCCACCGCCCGAACCGGAGAAAGAGGCAGAAGCAGATGCTGCTGGCAATGAAGACAAGGTGGTGGTTGATTTGTGGCACTGGAAAGACGATTACATTCAGCCGATGCAAAAGGTGCGCGCTGAGCAGGAGCGCAATCGTTCGTATCGTGCCGTCTATAGTCTTAAGGATCAAAAGCTCACGCAATTGGCTGACGAGACGGTGCAAAACGTCAATCCGTCAGCAACCGGGCAATGGGCCATCGGCAACGATGATCGCGAATATAGGCGACTGATCGGCGTAGATGCTAACTATTCTGATATTTACTTGGTCAACACAGCGGATGCCACGCGCAAGCTACTGTTGAAGAAGTCTCAGTTCGGACTGACGTTCTCGCCTTCCGGCAAACACGCTGTCTTTTTCGACGGCAAGGATTGGGGCAGCGTTTCAATACCCGACGGCAAATTCGTCAACTTGACCAAAGACCTGCCCGTCAAATTCTGGCGCGAAGAAACGGACACGCCCGAAGCGCCCAGAGCTTACGGTAATGGTGGTTGGGTCAAAGATGACAAGTACGTTTTGCTTTATGACAAGTATGACATCTGGCAGGTCGCGCCTGATGGCTCGTCCGCGAAGAATTTGACCGATGGCGTTGGCCGCAAAGAGAAGACCACGTTTCGCTATATCAGACTGGAGCAAGAGCGTGATGCAGAGACAGGCGAACGCGGCATTGATCCGGCGAAGCCGCTGCTGCTTTCAGCCGAGAATGAATGGACGCGCGACAGCGGTTTTTATCGCGACAAGGTTGATGGTGGCGGCCTGCCTGAAAAGTTGCTGATGGCAGCGAAGAATTTCGGCCAACCGGTCAAGGCCAAGAACGCCGATGTCTTGCTGCTCACAGGTTCGCGTTTTGATGAGTACCCAGACCTGCTCGTTACGAATTCGAGCTTCGGCAATTTGAAGAAAGTTAGCGAGGCGGGCAAGCAGAAAGATAAATATACATGGGGCAAAGCAGAGTTGGTGCGCTACAAGAACACCGATGGCGTGCCACTCAGCGGCATCCTGGTCAAGCCCGACAATTTCGATCCGTCGAAGAAGTATCCGATGATCGTCTATATTTACGAGACGCTCTCGCAAGGGGTGCATCGCTTCGTCAATCCAGCGCCAGGCACTTCGATCAACGTGTCCTACTACGCAAGCAATGGCTATCTCGTGCTGGAACCAGACATCGTCTACACCATTGGTTATCCGGGGCAGAGCGCGCTCAAATGCGTGCTGCCTGCGATTCAATCGGTCGTTGATAAAGGCTTCGTGGACGAGAACGCCATCGGTATTCAGGGGCACAGTTGGGGTGGCTATCAGATCGCGTACATGGTGACGCAGACCAATCGCTTCAAAGCCGCCGCGCCCGGCGCGCTGGTGGCGAATATGACCAGCGCTTACAGCGGCATTCGCTGGGGCACAGGTTTGCCGCGCCAGTTTCAATACGAACACACACAGAGCCGCATCGGTGGCAGCTTGTGGGAGTATCCGATGCGTTACCTGGAAAATTCGCCGGTCTTCCGGGCTGATCGTGTCCAGACCCCGCTCCTGATGATTCACAATGACGCTGATGATGCGGTGCCATGGTATCAGGGTATTGAGTATTACCTAGCGCTGCGGCGGCTGAGCAAAGAAGTCTATATGTTCAGTTACAATGGCGAGCCGCATGGCTTGCGCAAGCGGCAAAATCAGAAGGACTACACGATGCGCACGCAACAGTTCTTCGATCACTTCCTGAAAGGCGCACCTGCGCCGGAATGGATGGAGAAAGGCATACCGTACTTACAACGGGAGAAGGAGAAAGAGAAATACAAGACGGCTTCGGATGTGGCGGGTAAGACGTCGCAGTAAGTCTGAATGCAGAGGTTAAGAGTAGAAAGGCACAGAAGCTATGGCTGCTCCCTGTGCCTTTCTACTTTTCGTCTAGTACTCAATCAATCTTCGCCGGTTCCAACTTCGGCACGAGTAACTGGATCACAGCCCAGGCAATCAGATAGATCACCCCTGAAATGATAAACATCGGTAAGTAATAACTCGGATTTTGATCTAGCACTTTGCCCGCATAGAAAGCTAGAAAGATGCCGCCAACCGCACCAGCGCAACTGCCAATACCGACGACCGAGCCAACGGCTTTACGTGGGAACATATCTGCGGTCAAGGTGAATAGATTGGCCGACCAACCTTGATGCGCGCCGCACGCCACTCCAATCAACAGCACCGCTACCCAGGCGGATTGCACAAAGTAAGCAAATATGACCAACGGTATCATGACGGCAAAGATGAACAGCGTTGTCTTGCGCGCCTTATTAACCGTCCAGCCACGCTTGATGAGTGCCGAAGAGATCCAGCCGCCGCCCACCGAACCAACATCGGCGATGATGTAGACAACCGTCAGAAAGGGAATGAGTGCCGTACCCTTGATGCCATAGTTCTTATTGAGAAACTTGGGTAACCAGAAAAGATAAAACCACCAGACCGGATCGGTCAGCATTTTGCCCAACGAGAAAGCCCAGGTCTGACGATAACCCAGCAATCGCAACCAGGGCGTCTTCTCTGCCGTTTCTTCCACCTCGCCGTCACGGATGTGATGGAACTCTTCGGTGGAAAGGCGCGGATGCTCTTCGGGCTTTTGATAGTAGATTAACCAGAAGATCAGCCAGATAAAACCAACCGCGCCAGTAAAGAGGAAGGCGCTTTGCCAGCCGAATTTTGCGGAGAGCAAAAGCGCTGTAGCAGGTGCGACGATTGCACCGACGTTGGTGCCCGCATTGAAGATTCCGGTGGCCAAGGCGCGTTCCCTCTTCGGAAACCATTCGGCCACAGTCTTGATGGAGGCTGGAAAGTTGGCCGCTTCGCCGATGCCCAACAGGAAACGCATCACACCGAAGCCGAACGCAACCGGGCTTGCAAAGATGAAAAGGCCAATGAGAAAACCAATGAGCTTACCAAGCAGCGGCACGTGCGCAAGCCAGGAGCCGGAATACCAAGCGCCGAGTTGCGCGAACGCGCCACGCAGCGGTTCAAATATAGCCAGCATCGGCCCCAGCGTAACTGCCGCCATTCCCATCCCAGCCAGTGACCAAATAACCAGTGCAATCGCAAAACCACGCTTCACGCCGATGCGGTCAAGCACCCCGCCCCAAACCAAAAACATCACGGCGTAAGCGATCTGAAAAGCAATCACGATCTGGCTGTACTCCGGTTCCGACCAGCCGATCTTCTGCTGCAACTCCGGCGCGAGCGCGCCAAGCACTTGCCGGTCAACGTAATTAACAACCGTCGCAAAGAAGAGCAACGCGCAGATATACCAGCGCAGATGTTTTGTTTTCGCTAGGCCTAAAGCAATAGCTTGGCTCATCAGCTTCCTCCGGCAATTGGTTCAATTGCGATGACGGGATCTGTGTTGAAGTGGAAAAGCGCCCAGTCCGTAAAGCGGGGCGTAGCATAATGCAGGGTTGACAACTGGTCAAACCATTCTGATAATGCGCGCCAACTGATTACAGCAGAGCAGTAATGCTGAAGATTTCTATAGATCTGAACGAGCCGGTTTCCGCTTATAACCGTGCCTTGCTGGGAAGACAGGCCCCATTGCAAAAGTCGAATCAGAGTTGCGTGTTATCACTCACGTATAAGCTGAAGGTTTAAGCTTAGCCATCCATCATTTCAGATAGTCGGGACTCTGGCACTTTTGCAAGGGCCTACCGCACATAGGCATCAAATATCACCGATGCCTATTTTCGATTAAGCCACCAACAAGAAGAGGAGCAAAATATGAGCAGCAAGTATCAATCAGGGCAGGCAAAGCCAATTGCCTGGCTCTGCTTCGCCTTCGTTCTAGTAGGCATTCTGTCGAGCGGTATCAAGGCACAGGTGCTCTACGGCTCGATAGTCGGCAACGTGCACGATAAATCTGATGCCGTCGTAGCGGGCGCTACGGTCAAGATTACCAATAAAGAGACCAATCAAACCCGCGAAACCTTCACCAGCCCGGATGGCAGTTACAACTTCCCCACCGTGCAGCCGGGAACCTACACCGTCACGGTCGGCAAGAGCGGATTCAAAACTTACACGCGCAGCAGTGTCGAGGTTACGCTGAACAACGTCACACGCTCCGACATTGCGTTGGAGGTGGGCGAGGTTTCAGAGACGGTCTCAGTCGCCGCCGACGCGACGTTATTGCAGACTGATCGTGCCGAAGTCAGGTCGGAACTGACCAGCAAGACGCTGCTCAACCTGCCAATCCCGCCGGGACGCAATTACCAACAATTATTCCGTGCGCTGCCGGGCATCAATCCGCCGGTCAATGCGCACTCGGTGCCGACCAATCCGTCGCGTTCGTTGCAATACAATGTGAACGGCACAACGTCCAGTTCGAACAATGTCCGCATTGATGGCGCAAGCCAATACAACGTCTATCTGCCGCACGTCACGGCCTATGTGCCTTCGCTCGAATCCATCGAGACCGTCAACGTCGTGACGAACAACTTCGATGCTGAACAAGGCTTGGCGGGCGGCGCGGCGGTCAACGTGCAACTCAAGAGTGGAACCAACACACTGCATGGCTCGGCGTTTGAGTACCACGACGACAACAGCACCAAAGCGCGTCCGTGGGCGTTGACGCCGGTCAACGGTGTGGCGCAAGCCGTACCCAAGCGCGTTTATAACCAGTGGGGCGGCACCATCGGCGGCCCGATCAAAAAAGACAAGCTGTTCTATTTCGTCAGTTTTGAAGGCACGAACGACCGCCAACTCGGCGCGCGTTTTCTGACTCTGCCGACAGCGGAAATGCGGCGCGGCGATCTATCGGGCGCTGGCACGACACCGAGCGTTTATGATCCGGCGACAGGTAATGCGAACGGGACCAACCGCACGGTGTTTGCCGGTAACCAGATTCCAACAGCGCGCCTTGATCCGATTGCGCTGGCAATTCTCAAAGATATGCCCTTACCAAATCGTTCGGGCTTTACCAACAACTATTACGCGACCGCGCCGTACGCTTTTGATCGCAAGACGGTTGACACCAAGGTCAATTACAACGTCAATGCCAAATTGACCACTTATGGTCGTTTCAGCTACCTGAAATACAACCAACTCAATCCGGGCGCGCTGGGGCCCCTGGATGGCGTAGGCATTTCGGCGCAAGGCGGCAACACTGGCGTAGGCTCAGGTAACACCTATGGCGCGACTGTGGCGGCTGTTTACACGGTGAACTCCAACCTCATCATTGACGGCAACGTGGGTTACACCAAGTTGGGTACGGAATCGCGGCAAGGCTTCCTCGATCAAAAGATTGGGGCGGACATCCTGAAAATTCCGGGCACGAACGGCACGCGTGATATCGAAGCCGGCTGGCCGCGCTTTAACATCAGCGGCTTTGCCGTCATCGGCACCAATGACGCCTTCATGCCGTACACACGCAGCGATCCGCAATGGCAATATGTCACCAATTTCAATTGGACGCGGGGCAATCACAACATCCGCTTCGGCTTTGATTTCGCGCGCCAACAGTTGAATCACCTGCAAGCCGAATGGAATGGTGGCGGCAACACCGAACCGGCCCAGGGCGGATTCCAGTTTGGACAAGGGCCGACGCAACTTTGTACGGCGACGAATGCAGCCGGTACTTGCACGACGTTCACGTCAGGCAACAACTTCAACTCCTTTGGGACGTTCCTGCTCGGTTATTACACGGTGGCGGGGCGTACTTATATATCCCAACCGCCATTGACGATGCGCATAAAGGCCTATAGCGGCTACATCCGTGATGGTTGGCAGGTCAATCACAAACTGACGCTCACCTTCGGCACGCGCTATGAATATTATCCCTTGCCGCGCCGCGAAACGCGTGGTATCGAGAAATACAATTTCGATACTAACCAACAGTCCATTTGCGGCATCGGCAGCAACGCTGAAAGTTGCGGGATCAAGGTAAGCAAGAAACTGTTCTCGCCGCGTCTGGGCATTGCGTGGCGCATCACGGATTCTTTCGTTCTGCGCACAGGCTATGGCTTGACTTATGACCCAATCAGCTTAGCACGTGTGTATCGTTCCAACTATCCCACGATCATTGCCGATAACATTACGGCACCCAATTCCGCCGCGCCTGCCGGGTTGCTGAAAAATGGGATTCGGCCCACGCCCGTCCCTGATCTCAGCAGCGGTATTATCACCGTACCCAGTAGCGTCAGTATTGTGACGCTGCTCGATAGCTTTAAACGGCCTTACATTCAGTCCTGGAATCTCGTGCTCGAAAAAAACGTCGGCTGGGGCTTCGTCGCCTCCGCCGGTTACATCGCCACGCGCACGATTGGACAGGCTGGTTTGATTGATGTGAATGCCGGGCGTGTGGGTGGCGGCGCCGCCAGCCAACCGCTCAACATCAAATTTGGGCGTGTTGCGACGACAAACATCTTAAATGGCCAGGCGAACTCGCATTACGATTCGATGCAGGCGGTGTTGAGACGCCGTTTCTCCGGCGGTTTACAAATGCAGACGTCTTACACCTGGTCGAAAGCGATTGGCCTCGTCAATTTTGGCGGCGACAATGACAGCGCTTTGGCCATCCAAGATCCGGCCTACCGCAATCTGAATCGCGCGGTGCTCAACATTGACATCCCGCACAACTTCCAATGGAGCGGCGGTTGGGAATTGCCCTTCGGCAAAGGCAAACGCTTTGACACGCATTACGGCGTCACCAATGCGTTGGTCAGCGGTTGGCAATTGAGCTGGCTGTTTGGCGCCTTCAAGGGCACGCCGTTCACAGTTACGGCCAGCGGCACGTCACTCAATGCGCCGGCCAACGCGCAACGCGCCGATCAGGTGAAAGACCACGTTGAAAAGCTGGGTGGCATCGGCACGGGCAAACCCTATTACGACCCGACGGCCTTTCTGCCAGTGACGGCGGCTCGGTTCGGCACGGTAGGCTTCAACACGCTGCGCAGTCCCGGCACGGTCAATCTTGATGCGGGAATCTTCCGCGAATTCCGCTTCAAGGAGCGCCTGACGCTGCAATTCCGCGCCGAAGCCTTCAATGCGACGAACACGCCGCACTTCAATGCGCCGGGCAACAGTGCGTCGTCGCCCTCACGCGATGCCGCTAACAACATCCTGACGGATGCAGTCACCGGCTTGCCGCGTTTGAACGGCTTTATGGAGATCACGAGCACGCGTTCCTTCGGACGTGAAGGGATTGACGAACGTGTCTTCAGGTTCGGACTCAGATTGGGCTTCTAAGGGTTGAGTGTTAGCGCGCGGTGCGGTACAAGGGGCGAGCGCGACTGGGTGATTCAAGTTGCTCTCAAACCGGTACCGCACTGCAAGCGCACTACTGACTCTTATGACGCACAATCTTCATCATTCATTGGCAAAGGCAGGATTGACGGCAGCCCTCGCGGCTCTGTTTTCCTGCCTTTGCTTTTTCCCACTGGCACTGCGTGCTCAGACGCTACCCGATCTCCCGACTATTGTTTTTGAAAACTTCGAGTCAGAAATACGCGAGCAGGTGAGCAAAGCCTACTCTGCCGCCCAGGCCAAGCCGCGCGACGTCCAGGCCAACGGCTGGCTGGGCATGACGCTACACACCTACGAGCAATACGAATTCGCAGCGGTCTGTTACGAAAGAGCGCACCTCTTGGCGCCTGCCGAGTTTCGTTGGGCCTATTATTTGGGCATGGTTCAAGCCGAGCTGGGCAGGCAGCGCGAAGCGGCGGTGGCCTTCAAAGCGGCGCTCCGGCAAGACCCCAATCATTTACCGGCCCAATTACGTTTGGCCGATGCGCTACTCGCCGACGGTCAATTGAGCGAGAGCCGACAGCTCTATGAAATCTTGGTGAAGCGCAACGCCAACCTTGCGCAGGCTCACTATGGGCTAGGGCGAATTGCCGTTGCTAATGGCGATCCATCTGCGGCGGTCGGACACTATCGCAAAGCACTAGGATTATTTCAGGATTACGGAGCGGCGCATTACGCGTTGGGCATGGCGCTGCGTGATCTGGGACAGACTGCCCAGGCACAAACGCATTTGGCGCGCTCGCAACAACTCAAGTTATCCCGGCCTACGCTGGAAGACCCTTTGATCATAGCCATCGCCGAGACGAACGTCGGAGCGTCCAAGCATCTCAAACGCGGTGCGCTGCTAGAAAGTGCTGGACAGATTGCCGAGTCCATCACCGAACACGAGCGCGCACTAGAGATCAATCCCTGGCTAGTGCAGGCGCACATCAATCTGATCTCGCTCTATGGCCGCACAGCGCAGTTTGAAAAAGCTGACCAACACTATCGCGCCGCCCTTGCCATCAATCCCGATTTAGCCGATATCCACTATAACTACGGCGTGCTGCTGGTTGGGCAAGAGCGTAACAGCGAAGCTGCGCAAGCCTTCCAGCAGTGCTTGCAACTCAATCCCTACTATGCCGAGGCGCATCACAATTACGCAGTGCTGATCGAGCGCGAAGGCAAACTGGACGAAGCGGCCAGACATTATCGGAAAGCCATCGAGAACAAACCCGGCTACCGGTCAGCGCATTTCTATCTCGGCAGGATTCTGGTCAATCAAGATAAGCTAGCCGAAGCTATCGAGCATTTTCAGCAGACGCTGATGCCGGAAGATGGCGATACGCCGCGTTTTATATATGCCCTAGGCGCGACTTACGTAAGAGCGGGCGAAAAAACGAAAGGGGTCCAGTATTTGCGCGAGGCGTTGAAGCGTGCACAGGTATTGGGACAAGCACAGTTAGCGAGCAGCATCGAGCGCGACTTGCGCACGCTTGAAAGTGCCGAGAAGAGTGGAGAGAAAAAGCCGTGATGCAGAAGACGCTGATCGTAGCAACGCTGCTCTTTGTAATAAGTCTGAGTGCGGCTAACTCTCAATCACCGCTCTTCCGCGATGCAACTGCTGAAGCAGGCTTGAACTTCCAACATTTCGCCGGAGCGACCGGCGAGTTTTTCATGCCGGAGATTATGGGTTCGGGCTGCGCCTTGTTCGACTACGACAACGATGGCGACTTGGACGTTTACCTGGTGCAAGGCACTTTGCTCGACGAGAAGAAGAAGCTGAGCGAGGCCAGCTTTCCGCCGCCACCTGGTTGGAAGCCCGGCAATCGGCTTTTCCGCAACGAATTGATCCCGTCAGGCAAGTTGCGCTTCACCGATGTGACCGAGCAAGCCGGCGTTGGCTACGTCGGCTACGGAATGGGTGTGGCGGTGGGCGACATAGATAACGATGGCGATCAGGACTTGTACCTCAGCAACTTCGGCTCCAACATCCTCTATCGCAATAACGGCAACGGAACTTTTACCGATGTCACCCGTGAGGCTGGCGTTGATGATCCACGCTGGAGTACGAGCGCCGCTTTTCTCGATTATGACCACGATGGCGACCTTGATCTTTATGTCGCCAATTACGTTGATTTCACTATCAAGGGGCATAAACGGTGTTTTGCGCCGACGGGCGAGCTTGACTACTGCACGCCAGCCGCCTATCGCCCGTTGTCGGATCGCCTCTTTCGCAACGAAGGCAAAGGCAAGTTCACCGATGTCACGCAGGCATCAGGCATCGGCAGTGTATTAGGGCCGGGGCTGGGCGTGACCTGCGCGGATTTCAACGGCGACGGCTGGATTGATATTTACGTGGCCAACGATGGCGCGGCGAATCTGTTGTGGATCAACCAGGGGAACGGAAAATTTGAAGAGATGGGATTGCTCTCCGGGGCGGCTTATGGTGTGGATGGCATGGCGCGCGCCGGAATGGGCATTGCGGCAGGTGATTTCGACAATGACGGCGATGAAGACGTGTTGATTACCAACCTGGCCCGCGAAGGCAGCACGCTCTATCGCAATAACGGGCGCGGCAGCTTCCACGACGCCACGCTTGAATTCGATCTCGCGCGACCCAGTTTCCTTTCGACGGGTTTCGGAGTGGGCTGGTTCGATTACGACAATGACGGCTGGCTGGATCTGTTCGCGGCCAACGGCGCGGTCACGCGGATCGCGGCGCAGCGTGGTACGCCTTATCCTTTTCGCCAGCGTAATCAACTCTTTCACAATGCGGGAGCCGCGTCAGGATTTCGTGAAGTCAGCGCACAAGCCGGACAGGCCTTGCAGCTTGCAGAAGTAGGTCGTGGCGCGGCTTTTGGTGACATAGACAACGATGGCGATATTGATCTGCTCTTAGCCAACAACAACGGCCCGGCGCGCCTGTTATTAAATGAAGGCGGTGCTGCTCGCCACTGGCTGACTGTGGGGCTCGCAGGAGTGAAAGACAACCGTGATGGACTAGGCGCACAGGTGTCAGTCCTGCGCAAGGGGCAGAAAACCCTTCAACGGCGCGCGCATAGCGATGGTAGTTATCTAAGCGCGAGTGACAGCCGAGTGCATTTCGGCCTGGGTTCAGCCACAGACATCGAAGCCGTGGTGGTGCAATGGCCGAGCGGCGACAAAGAGAGTTGGACTAACGTGCAGGCCGATAAACAGATCACCCTTCGCCAGCACACCGGCAAGCCCTGGAAAGCATCAGCAACCGCAAAGCCCGGTGGAAATTGAGACAGCAGGTTGGCGCGCCGAATGCAGGGTTGACACTTGGACAAACCATCCCGATAATGCGCGGCGAGTCGGCACGAAGAACCGCACAAAACAAACGAAGCCGGCGCGCTGGGACTTATCTCTTACCTGAATTTACCGAGACGAAAAAATTAAGCTGAAGACTAGCAAAGCATTTTGACCATTCATAGCGTAATGGCAGGCGAGCGCAATCGCGCTAAACAGTGCGTGCCGCAATTGGCGCGCCTTCACCCAATCCCTAAGTCAGGAGAGTTGTTATGATGAGTTTCAGACATGGTTATGAAAAGTTCTGGTCTTTTCTGCGGCGCCATTTGCTCTATACGGGCTTGCCGCTGGCTGCGCTAGTGCTGGCGTTGCTGCTGCCGCTTACTGGTCAGGCGCAGGCTGTCAAAGGCGCGCTGCTTGGCACAATCACTGATTCGAATGGCGCAGCGGCAGCAGGCGCGACCGTCACAATTACCGAGATACGTACTAACATCAGCGTCACGGCTACTACCAATGCCGACGGCAACTATGTCTTCTCCAGCATTCAAGACGGCATCTATCGCGTGGAGGCCACACAGAAAGGCTTCAAGAAAGTCGTTCAGGAGAACGTAGAAATCAAGGTCAACACGACCGTGCGCGTTGATCTCGCGTTGCAAGTGGGCAATGTGAGCGAAACTATCACAGTACAAGGAACGATCGAACCGTTGCTGCAAACCGACCGCGCGGACACAGGCCGGATCATTGAGAGTAAGCAGGTCGCCGAGTTGCCACTTGGTTTCAACCGGAACTTCCAGTCGTTGCTCGTGACTGTGCCTGGTTCCACGCGGCCAACACGCGAACACTCCGCCTTCTTCAATTCTCAAGACAGTTTGGCGGCGAGGGTCAACGGCCAAGAGCGCATGTCGAACAACTTCCAGATTGAGGGTGTAGATGACAATGAGAAGACTGGGCTGCTTCAGGTGCTGATCCCGGCTGCTGATGCCATTGAGAGCGTCAGCATCACTACGAGTAACTTCAACGCCGAGTTTGGACGTGCTGGAGGGGCTGTTTCTACCGTGACGCTCAAGTCCGGCACGAATGATATGCACGGGAGCGCCTTCTTCTTCGGCAATAATAACAATGCGTTGGCAGGAGATTATTTCACTCACGGCACGGCCCCTACCTTCTACCGGCAGGCAGGCGGCACTCTCGGTGGCCCGATCAAGAAGGACAAGCTCTTCTACTTCGGCGACTACCAGTACACCAGCGATAAGTTGGGTTTTGTCAATCGGCTCACTGTGCCCTATCCAGAGTGGTTCAATGGTGATTTACGCACTGCCACAACCAAAATCTACGACCCGGCCACGGGCAACGCGGACGGCAGTGGTCGCCAAGAAATCAGTTGCAACGGTGTCTTGAAAGTGATCTGCGCCAACCGCATCAGCCCGATTGCCAAAAAGTTGCTTGGCTTCATTGGCGCGCCCAACATTCCGGGGGCAACGCTCGGCGCGGCTGGTTATATCTACGGCACGCCCAATTATGTCTTCAACGAGGTGCGCGAGAAAACTACCAACGCCTTTGACGCCAAGGTGAACTATCGCATCAGCGAGAAGAACGATTTCTCCTATCGCTTCAGCTTCCAGCGCCCAAAGGTTTTCGACCCCGGTGCCTTTGGCATTTACGGCGGCCCGAACTCCGGCGGCGGCTTCGATGGGACAGGCACGCAGAACACTATCAGTACGGCGGGTAATTACACGCGCACTTTTAGCCCGAGCCTCATTCTGGAGGCGAGGTTTGGCGTGAGTTGGTATCACAACGTCGCAACCACGACCGCGAACGGTCTGAAGACTTCGGAAGAAGTCGGCATCAAAGGCATCAACACGGACGACTTTTCGAGCGGTCTGACGCAGATTACTATCGGTGGGTTCTCAGCCCCACTGCTTGGTTTCGCCGCGAGTTTGCCGTGGGACCGTGGTGAGACAACTTATATCGGCACCGCGATTGTCACGAAGATTTGGGGCAATCACACACTCAAGTTCGGCGAAGAGGTTCACAAGAACCGTGACCTCCTGCTCCAGATTCAAGATGCAGGGGGCGTGCGTGGGGAATTTGGCTTTAGTGGCGGTCGGACGGCGATCCTAGGTGATAACGCAGCCATCGGAGGAATCGCCAACGCTTTCGCTTCGTTCCTGCTGGATCTGCCCGGTACCGTCAGGCGTGACATCAAAGTCCTTGATCAACCCGGCACCAAGCACTGGTCGTTCTTCGAGTTCGTCCATGATAAGTGGCAGGTCACACAGAAGCTGACGGTTGACCTCGGGCTACGTCACGAATATTACACGCCGCTCGTGGGCCTCGTTGATAAAGGCGGGCTGGCAAACTACAACCCGAGTGACAACACGGTGCGCGTTGCGGGCTACGGCAACGTCCCTCAGGATGTGGGCGTCAAGGGAACGTGGGGGAACTTCGCTCCACGCTTCGGGATCGCCTACCGGTTTAATGATAAGACCGTAGTCCGCGCCGGGTTTGGCACCTCAATCATTCCTTTCCCGGACAATCGCTACGCCTTTGCTTTCCCAGTCAAACAGACACAAGTGCTACCTACGGCCAATGGCTTCCAACCGGCTGGGTCAATGGCGGCGGGCATCCCGGCCATTAGCCTATTCGACATTCCGGCGAACGGGATCATTGACGCCAACCACCCATCATTGAGGAACGCCGCGCTTCAGTATGTGCCGCCTGATCTGAAAGAAGGAAAACTTCATTCTTGGAATGCGGCCTTCCAACGCGAACTACCCTGGGGCTTCACAGCCGAGGCGGCTTATGTCGGCAACACTGGTCGTGGGGTATTGGCAGACTTTCCCCTCAACGCCGCGCCTGCTTTAGGGACGGCAGTGGTGGGTAATGACAATTCTGCCCGGCGCCTCTTCCCGACTTTCGGGCGCACGGCAGATGTCACCGTCAGGGTTGGGACTAATACGAACTACCATTCGCTGCAGACCAAGTTTGACCGGCGCTTCAAGAATGGCTTCCTGCTTACGACCAGCTACACCTACGGGCGGGCGATTACCAGTTCAGGAACCGATAATGGCGGTATTGGCACGCCTGCCGATCCGAGCCTCAGCCGTGGCCGGGCCAGTTTTGACCGGACGCACTCCTTCGCCCAGAGCTTCGTCTGGGCTATTCCTTTCGCCAAAAACACCCATGGGTTGCTCAAATGGGCGCTTGACGGCTGGCAGGTGACGGGCATAATCGTGCGGCTCTCTGGCACGCCCCTGGACTTCACCACGAGCGCTGCCAACCTGCATGCGCCCGGCAATACCCAGCGACCAAATGTGAGCGGCACCCCGAAGGTCTTTGGAAAGACTGGGCCGGGACAACTCTATTTTGACACTTCGGTCTTCACTACGCCGGCAGCCACTCTGACTGGCACTGTTGACCCGAACCTTAGGTATGCTCCATTCGGCAACTTCAAGCGCAACAGCTTGATCAACGGCCCAGGCTACCTGGAAGTCAACAGCTCGATCTTCAAGAAGTTCAAGTTCACCGAGCGAATCGGAGGAGAACTGCGCGTAGATGCCTTGAACGCCATCAACCATCCGAATTTCAGCAACCCGAATACCGACGTCAGTAGTGCGACCTTTGGCCAGATCAATGGCACTTCGCCTTTTGGCGGTGTTAGTAACCCGCGAGCACTGCGCTTCGGCGCGCGTGTTACCTTCTAGCGATCACGTACACGCAGGGCACGAAGAACGCACAGCATTACGATGTGACTTCGTGCTCTGCATTGTTTTCACCTCTTTCTGGGAGAAGTTATGAACAAGATCGAACGAAGAGATTTTCTCAAACAGGCAACAGTGGCTGGGACGATGTTGACGGCTGCGTCATACACCAAAGTGCTTGGCGCAAATGACCGCGTGCGCATGGGCATCATCGGTCCCGGCGCGCGCGGACAGGAGACGATGAAACTCTTTCTCGCCGCGCCCAACGCCGAATTCGTTGCGGCGGCTGATGTCTACAAACGCCGCCTTGATGAAGTGAAGAAGTTCGGCGCGAACATTCAGGGTTTTGGCGATCATCGCCGTCTGCTCGATTTGAAAGACGTAGACGCCGTGTACATTGCCACGCCATTGCATTGCCACTCGCGCCACTTCCTCGACACTCTCGCGGCAGGCAAAGATATGTACTGCGAAAAGACTATGACGTGGTCTATCGAAGAAGCCGAAGCCTGTCTGGCCGCTGCCAAGAAGGCTACGAAGCGGGTCATCGGCATCGGCCAACAACACAATAGCGAAGGCTATTTCCAGGACGCGCGCAAATGGGTGAAAGACGGTCTGGTCGGCAAAGTCACCTCCGTCGAATCGTGGATGAGCCGCAACACACCGCGCGGCAAAGGCCAATGGGTGCGCCCGATTCCTGAAGATTGCACGGCGGCCAACGTTGATTGGAAGGCGTTTTTGAATGGCCGACCCAATCGCCCATTCGACGCCAACAAATTTGTCAACTGGCGCTTGTGGTGGGAATTTTCAGGCGGCAACGTGACCGAAAACATGGTTCACCAAATCGGCTGGATCATCGGCGTGCTTGATTTGGGAGTGCCGACGGCGGCCTACATGTCAGGCGGAGTTTTTTCAGAAAAGGACGGACGCGAAGTTCCCGATACAATTTCCTGCGTGCTAGATTATCCGAACGATCTGACGGTTTCGTGGCAGTCTACTTTCAGCAACAGTCGCTTCGGACTCGGCATCAGGATTTTAGGTTCAGACGGCACGATTGAATGGCTGGCTGGCACCACCGATATGGTCAGTGGCAAATCGGTCTCAGGCTGGAGCTATTCTCCGGAGAAAGCTAATCGTCCTGGTGCTGAAGCCATCAAGGGCGAGTCGAAGGGTGATAACCATTACGTCAACTTCGTCGAATGCGTGCGCTCGCGCAAAGAGCCGAATACACCGGCGGAGATCGGTTATCGCTCGGCGATTGCCGCACACATGGTCAATCTGTCATATCGCCGTAAACAGCGTCTGACGCTGGAAGCGGCGCGCCAGGTGGCGAGCAGATAGACTGTCACTGGCAGCAAGAACGGCAAACGCCGAGGCGCAAAGTTTTATGCGCTTCGGCGTTTGCTTTTTGTCTTGCGAGACGAGTGCTGAGAGGCTCAACGACTATTGACCGCCATCAAAATCGCGTGGTTGAATTGGCCGACCGAGCAAAGCAAAGGCTGATAAGGTGAATCGCACAGACATCCCGAAGCCAGATGAAGACTGAGAATTGGCCACAGATCAAACAGCTCTATCTCGACGCGCTGGAACGCGACAAGAACGAGCGCGCTGCCTTCCTGGCGCAAGCCTGCGCAGGTGACGAGGCGTTGCGCCACGAGGTTGAATCGCTGCTCGGCAAGCAAGCCAGCGCCGAAAGTTTTCTGGAAGCCCCCGCTGCGGATGTAGCAGCGCGTTTGTTTGACGCGCAACCGCCCAGCGCTGAGCCACCAACTGTTCCGCTGCCGGAAAAGATTGGCGCATATCGTATTCTCAAGCGTCTCGGCGCGGGCGGCATGGGCGAGGTTTATCTGGCCGAAGATGCCCGGCTTGGACGCAAGATCGCGCTCAAACTACTACCGGCGGCCTTCACCAGTGACCGTGAATCGGTCTGGCGCTTCACCCAGGAAGCGCGCGCGGCTTCGGCGCTCAACCATCCGAATATCATCACCATCTTCGAGGTCGGCCAAACCGAAAGCACTCACTTTATCGCGACCGAATTCATTGATGGCCAGACGCTGCGCCAGCAGTTGAAAGCGGGAAACATCCCGCTGCTCGAAGCGCTCGATATTCTCGTGCAAACTGGGAGCGCGCTCGCTGCCGCGCACGAAGCTGGGATCTTTCACCGCGATATCAAGCCGGAGAATCTCATGCTGCGGCGCGATGGTTATGTGAAGGTACTCGATTTCGGGCTGGCCAAGTTGACCGAAACACAGTTGTCGCAATTTGCTACGCAAATGGCTGGAGACGTGGCGATGCATACTCGCTCCGGCGTCGTGATGGGCACCTTGGCTTATATGTCGCCCGAACAGGCGCGGGGGCAGAAGATAGACACGCGGACAGACATCTTCAGCCTGGGCGTGGTGAGTTATGAGCTGTTGACGGGTGAGCGGCCTTTTATCGGCTCGACCGGCGCAGAGATTATTGCCGCTGTCCTGCACATGGAGCCGCCCGCGCTGACGCAGGTGACGCCGCAGTTGCCTGCTGCGCTCTCGGCAGTCGTCAGCAAGATGTTGAACAAGGAGCGTGCGCAACGTTACCAGACGATCAACGAAGTGCTGGTCGAACTGAAAGCGCTCAAACGGCAGTTGGAGTTTCAAGCCGAGTTGGCGCGCGCTGGCGAAGAGGCCGCGACGAAAGCTCAGGCACACACGGAAACGCCGATGGAGACAGCAGGCAGACTTGCCGGAAATACGCAGGCGCAGCACACTGCGCACGCCACTTCAGCCGGTGAGTTGTTGCTCAGCGAACTCAAGCGCCACAAGACGGGGGTGGCGCTGACAATGGCGGCGTTAATGCTCGCCCTCGGCGGCTTTGGTTTTTGGTTGTCCAGGCTGATGAGCCAGCGCCAAGCGCCTGCCCCCTTCCAGCAGATGCAGATCTCCAGACTCACCGCCACCGGCAACGCCACAGACGCCGCTATTTCGCCCGACGGCAAATATGTGGTTCACGTGGCGGATGAGACGGGAAGACAAAGCATCTGGATCAAGCACATAGTTACCTCAAGTAACACACAGATCGTGCTTCCCACCGAAGCGCGCTATTCAGGACTCAGCTTTTCGCCCGATGGCAATTATGTCTACTATGTCAAAACTGATCGGGACAAGCCGGTGAATGCGCTCTATCAAGTCCCCGTATTAGGTGGCGCGCCGAAGAAAGTGACCGAGAGAATACAGGGCGGCGTCACATTTTCGCCGGACGGCAAACGGATCGCTTTCGCGCGCTGGAACCCAATGAACTTTGGGCAGAAGCTCTTGATCGTGATGAATGCGGATGGGAGCGGCGAGCGCCCCCTGGCCTTGAGCAAGATGCCGGAAATACTGGTTAACTCAGCGTGGTCGCCGGATGGCTTGATGATCGCCTGCACCGTTAACAATGAAGCTAGCTTTGACGTGAAGATTGTGGGAGTGCAAGTCGAGGATGGCACAGAGAGGCTGATCTCAACTCAGAAGTGGAGTAACGTCGGGCGCCTCGCCTGGCTACCAGATGGCAGCGGCCTGATCGTGCCCGCCTCAGACAAGCCGATCAACCCGCCCCAACTCTGGTATCTCGCTTATCCGGGGGGTGAGGTGCGCCGCATTACCAATGATTTGAATGGTTATAACCAGGTGAGCCTGACCGCCGACTCTAAATCGCTGGTTACAGTGCAGACTGATCTCGTGTCCAATATCTGGATTGCGCCCGCTGGGGATGCCAGCCACGCCAAACCAATTACGTCCGGCGTCGGCAAGTATGGGGCCGGGGTGATGACGGACCCCACGGGCTTCAACAAGTTAGATGTCGGAGGCGGTCTCTCCTGGACACCCGACGGACGAATCGTCTATCACTCAATGGTTGGTGGCAAGCTGGAAATCTGGATGATGGATGCAGACGGTCGGAATCAAAAACAACTGACGGCGGGCGCAGGCTCTAATTTCTATCCGTCGGTTTCGCCCACTGGCCGTTACATCGTTTTTGAATCCGATCGCATGGGGAAGGCCAATCCGTGGAGAATGGACATTGATGGAAGCAACCTCAAACAATTGACCGATGATAACGGCGCGCTGCCGAGTTGTTCACCCGATGGCAAGTGGGTGATTTATTCAGTTGTGGCCTTTCCCCGGCTAGCTGCGTTGCGGAAAGTATCCATAGATGGTGGCGCTCCGGTCCAACTGACCGACTCAAAAGAGAGCGCCCATCGGTCTATGGTCTCACCTGACGGAAAGCTGATCGCTTATAACTACATCCCCGCCGGCTCAGACTGGCAGTTGCGGATTGCAGTCTTGCCTTTTACAGGAGGACGGCCAACCAAGGTGTTTGAGATTCTGACCATCAACAGTTTGCGCGAGCTTCACTGGACTGCAAACGGGCAGATGGTAACTTACATCGAGACTCACCAAGGTGTCTCGAATCTCTGGGGCCAGCCGCTGACAGGCGGCCAGCCGCTGCAGTTGACCAACTTCAAATCTGATTTGATCTTTTCTTGGGATTGGTCGCGTGACGGCAAACAACTTGTGGTCGCGCGGGGACAGCAGACTTCAGACGTGGTGCTGATCAACGACTTCAAATAGCGAAAGTTTCAAAGGCCACCCTAAAGAGCACGATGAGGCCTGACCACTGGCTGCAAATCAAACAGCTCTATCTCGCCGCGCTGGAACGTGACAAAGACGAGCGCGCCACGTTCCTTGCCACCGCCTGTGCGGGTGACGAGGCGCTGCGCCACGAGGTCGAATCGCTGCTCGCCAACCGGACAGAAGCTGAGGATTTTATGGAAAGCCCCGCCTTCAATGTGGCGCTGCCGAATCTCAATGACGAAACAACCCGAGCCAAATTCCCAGAGAACATTGGCGCGTATCAAGTGCTTGATCAAATCGGCGCAGGCGGAATGGGCGAAGTTTACTTGGCCCGAGACGCGCGACTGGGACGCAAGGTCGCGCTCAAGCTCTTGCCCGCGCGCTTCACCAGTGACCGCGATTTGGTGCGGCGCTTTGAGCAAGAGGCGCGCGCGGCCTCGGCGCTCAATCATCCGAACATCATCACGATTTACGAGATCGGGCAGACGGACACGGCACACTTCATCGCCGCCGAATTCGTAGACGGCCAGACGCTGCGCCAGCGGATGAAACAGGAGCGCCTGGCCTTGCTTGAGGTGCTGGACATCCTTGTGCAGATTGCCAATGCGCTTGCCGCTGCCCACGAAGCTGGGATCATCCATCGCGACATCAAGCCGGAAAACGTGATGCTCCGGCGCGATGGCTACGTCAAAGTGCTCGACTTCGGTTTGGCGAAATTGACCGAGCGGCAACGGTCGGAGTTTGTAACGCTGGCGGTCAATGAAGAGTCGCTGCACACCAGGCCCGGCGTGGTGATGGGCACGGTCGCTTACATGTCGCCGGAACAAGCGCGTGGGCAAGAAGTGGACGCGCGCACGGACATCTTCAGTCTGGGCGTGTTGAGTTATGAATTGCTCGCCGGTCAACGACCCTTTGTCGGCTCGACCGGTGCAGAAGTGGTCGCCGCCGTTCTTCACACAGAGCCGCCTGCGTTGTCGCAGGTCGCACCACATCTGCCCACTGGACTAGCGTCGGTCATCAATAAGATGCTGAGCAAGGAGCGCGCAAGGCGTTACCAAACAGCCAACGAATTGCTGGCCGAACTCAAAGCGCTCAAGCGCCAGTTGGAGTTTCAAGCCGAACTGGCGCGGTCAGGCGAAGACGCTTCGACGAGAGTTGACGCGCGCGCTGAAACCTTGCTGGATACTGGAGGCACAATTGCCAGAGACACGCAGGCCGCTCACTCGGTGCATACTACTTCAGCTAGCGAGTTGTTGCTCAGCGAAATCAAACGACACAAACTGGGCGTGACGCTGACTACGCTGGCACTGCTCGTTCTCCTCGGTGGCTTTGGTTACTGGTTATTCAAGTTGCTGCGCCCAACGCCTGCGCCTTTTCAGCGGATGGAACTGGCGCGCGTCACCTCTACGGGGCGAGCGATTGAGAGCGCCATTTCCCCAGACGGCAAATACATCGCCTACACGATGGATGAAGATGGCAAGCAGAGTCTGTGGATCAAACAGACCGCTACAGGCAGCAATCTGCAAATGTTGCCTGCCGCGCCCAGTGTGCGCTACAGCAATCCCACCTTCTCGCGCGATGGCAACTATCTCTACTACCTCAAACAGGAAGGCGGCAGCGCGCGCAACGTGCTTTACAAAATTCCTTCAATCAGCGGCGAGCCGCGCAAGCTGATCGAAGACATCAGCACGCAGGACACGCGCAGCAATTTCGGCCTCTCGCACGACGAGCAATGGATCGCTTTTGTTCGGCTCGACGCCGGATTCAGCCGGAAATTGCTGATGATGAAATTGGACGGAAGCGGTGAGCGGACGCTGGCCACGCGCCCGACTTCAAGCAACATTTTTTTGGCTGGAGCCGCTTTCTCGCCCGATGACAAAGTCATTGCCTGTGTCGAAGGTGATTTTGGCCGTTCATCAAAGTTGCTGGCGATCAACGTGGCCGACGGCGCGGCGCAGCCAATTACGGCGCAGCTTTGGGCGCGCGTGCACGCGCTGGCCTGGCTGCCCGATGGCAGCGGGCTGGTCGTGTCAGCCGCGCAGTCGCGGGGCGTGCCACAGCTTTGGCAAATCTCTTATCCCAGCGGTACAGTCTCGCGTATCACCAACGACTTGAACGGCTATGCGGGGGTGAGTCTGACTGCCGACGCCGCGACCCTTGTCACGGTGCAGCATACCGAATCTTCTTATCTTTGGAGCGCGCCGAGCGCCACTCTACAACGCGCGACGCGCGTCTCTGCCGAGTCCGGCGACTACGAACAACTGAACTGGACGCCGGATGGCCGCATCCTCTACATCTCAGGGGTGAGCGGTCATCACGAAATTTGGGTGATCAACGCGGACGGCACCGGCAAGAGACGCCTCACCAACGATGCTACCGCTAATTCTTCGCCGTCAACTTCTCCCGATGGCCGTTATATCTACTACGCCTCCGACCGGGGCAATCTTTTCACGTTATGGCGAATGGAGAGCGATGGGAGCCGTCCCGTACAATTGCTCAGCCCGGTTCATATACCTCACTGCTCGCCTGACGGCCAATGGGTGGTTTACTACGCCAAATCTGCCGACTGCCCGGCGTGCTTGTGGAAATGGCCGACTGCTGGCGGCGAGCCGATACGCTTGACCGAGAAAAATCTGGCAGCGCGCCCGGTCGTCTCGCCTGACAGCCAGTGGATAGCCTGTAACTATTTAGTGCAAGAGCCAAACGCCCAATTTCGCATCGCCATCTTTTCGATGGCGGGAGGTGCGCCGGTCAAAATCTTCGACGTGCCCGGCGCTGCTATCCGCGAATTGCGCTGGACGCCTGATAGCCGCTCTATTACTTATCTCGAAATGCGGCGCGGTATCTCAAATATCTGGGCGCAGCCGATTGAGGGTGGCGCGCCCAAACAATTGACCGATTTTCAATCCGAATACATTTCATCCTGGTGCTGGTCGCGCGATGGCAAACAACTCGCCTACGTGCGCGGCCCGCGCAATTCGGACGTTGTGTCGTTGACCAGCTTCAAGTAAACGCTTGATGTCCGACAAGCTGCCAGAGCTTGTCGGAGACTTAGCCGTTCAATCATCTGATTCGCCAGCCGAGACTTCGACAAGCTCTGGCAGCTTGTCGGACGGAGCAGGAAAATCCATGACTTCTTCGCGCAGACAGTTTTTGCAGAAGGCCAGTACGGCGATGCTTGCTGCGCCCTTCACATCAGCACAAACTTCACCAGCCGAAATTCAGGTCGGTTACCACGCCATTACGTGGGGCGACAAGCTCGAACAAGCGATTGATGAGATTGCCGAACTCAGCTATCGTGGCCTACAGATTCGGCAACCCGATTTCGCCAAGTACGCCGGGCGCGCCAGCGCATTCAAAGAGCTGCTGGCGGCCAAGCGATTAACACTCGTTTCAATTTCAACTGGTGGCGTAACGATCAAGCCTGAAACTGAAAAACAAGAAATTGCTGACCACCTCGCGATGGCAAAGTGGATGAAAGAGATTGGCGGTTTGTATCTGCAAGCCACCGACAACGTGCGTAGTGGTAATTACAAACCGGTGCCGGACGATTACAAGAAACTTGGGCGGCGACTCACTGAAATTGGCAAACGCAGCTTCGGCGAGCACGGCATCAAACTCGGCTACCACAATCAAATGAACACGCTCGGCGAACGGCGTGATGAAGTAGACCGCATCCTGGACGCCACCGATCCCAAAGCCGTTTGGGTAGTGCCCGACATTGCGCACATACGCACTGCGCAAGGCGATGAATTGAAATTCGTGCGCGACTACATCACGCGCATCGTTTATCCGCATTTCAAAGATGTGCGTATCAGTCAGCCAGCCAGCAAAACATTGGACGGTTCGACCATCAGCGCGAAATACACTTTCGTTGAATTAGGGCAAGGCCAGGTCAACGTGCCGGGCGCGTTTCAGTTGCTGAAGGATTTCCGCTATCAGGGTTGGATCGTCATCGAGCTTGACCAGTCGCCAGCAGGTCGCTCGCCAAAGGAGAGCGCGGCCATTAGCAAGCGTTTTGTTGAGGAGAAATTGAAGCTGAAAGTTTGAGGATTGCCAAAAATCACTCTGGCTTGAGATAACACCAAGCTCACATAGAGTAGTTTGAGAACTTGGCGTTTTGTTTAGGCAGATAAAGTTGCATCAGCGTTGTAACGGCGCAATTGGCTCGCCCACCTTGATGGGAGCAGCGCCGCTCTCTGCCACTTGCTTGTTCAAGCTGGGCACGTCTTCACGGATGATCTTATTGGTCTGCTCGATCAGCGTATTGAGTTGCGCCGTGAGCTTCTGCATCTGTTCACGCTGCGTGGCTGAAGGCGGTTCGGAGTAGCCGTCGAGCGCGGCAAACAATTGGCCGAGCCGTGACAAGATCGGCAGCACAATCGGTTGTTCTGTCGGCCCCGCGTTTTCAGAGAGTAGCTGCGCGCTCATTTGCGGCATCACGCGTTTGTGCAATTCACTGACTTGAGCGGCCAAGGTCTCAGCAGCTTTGACCAATATTTCCGGCGCGGCGGCTTGTTTCTTCAGGTTATCTTGCAGGCTCTTCAACTCATCGTTGAGACTGAGTAACGAGCGCTGTGTCTCAAAGGCCGATTTTTGCAGCTTGTTGATGGCGAGCAAGATTTGCAGACGCGCTTCCAATTCGGCGGGTGTGAGCCGGATGCGCGGGTCTTCTTCGACTTTGACGGTTTTGCTGAACTGCCGCGTGCCAATGATCAAGCGCACTGTGTACTCGCCTGGCGTAACACGTGGGCCACGCGCCAAAGCGAAGCCGCCTCCCATACTCATTGTTGCCGAAGCCTGACTGGGCGTTTGGGCACGTTCGCCAGCTTGCCCGGTCATCTGAATCGGTGAGCCGTAGCGCAAATCCCAGACGACGCGCTGCACGCCGGGATCACTCGTGCCAGTCATTTCACGAATCACTTTGCCGCTCTTATCGCTGATCGTCAGCTTGACGACCTCGCTCGGTTTGTCGTGCAGGTAGTAGCTGATGAGCGCGCCGTAGGGCGGATTTTGCGCGGCAAAAGTTTTATTGCCAGTGCTGCCTTTGTGATTGTAGATCCGCCAGGCTGTAGTTGGACGGATGTCGAAGAGCTGTGCGGCGTTGGCCGCGACGTTTTCGCTCATCTGTTCGAGCGGCGTGATGTCGTCGAGCACCCAGATGCTGCGTCCGTGCGTACCGAGAATCAGGTCGTTCTCGCGCGGATGTATGGCGATGTCATCCACCGGGACGGTCGGCAGATTGCTCTTGAATGGCAGCCACGTAGCGCCACGATTGAAGCTTACCCACAACCCAAACTCTGTGCCGACAAAAAGCAGGTTGGGATTGCGCGGATGTTCGCGGATGACGTGCGCCGGGTGTGGCAAACCATTGGTGAGCGCTTGCCATGATTCGCCGAAGTTTTCGGTCATAAAGACGTAAGGCTTGAAATCATCGTTGCGATGGCCGTCGAAGGAGACGTAAGCGCGGCCTTCCCGTGCGTGCGAAGCGATGACGCGCGTGACGTAAGTGTTCGCAGGCACGCCAGGCACTTTATCAATGACGTTTTTCCATGTCTTGCCGCCATCGCGCGAGATTTGCAGATTGCCATCGTCAGTGCCCACCCAGAGCAAGCTTTTCTTTACAGGCGATTCGGCGATAGTAACCACGTGGCCGAATGTCTCCTGTCCATCGTGGCCAGAGAGTACATTGGCTTTGGGCACGGTGCCCATAATTGCCAGCTTGTCGCGATCTTCACTTTTAGTCAGGTCAGGCGTCCACACCCAATCGTCGCCGCGATTGTTGGAAATGAAGAGGCGATTGCCGCCCAGATAAATCGTGCGCGCATCGTGCGGCGAGATGAGAATCGGCGCGTTCCAATCGAAGCGGAAGCGCTCGCCATCGGGCGCTTGCGGTCGAATGGATTTGGCTTCGCTCGGCGCGCGGTTGAGCCGGAAAATGCCAGCGTTTTGTGATTCGGCGTAAACGATGTCGGGATTATTCGGATCAACCTGAGTGTAGAAACCATCGCCACCGCCGACACGAACCCATTCGTCATTGGTCACGCCCAATTGCGTCAACGTCGCCGACGGGGCGCTCCACGAGCCGTTGTCCTGCAAGCCGCCATAAATCCAATAAGGTTTGCGGAAATCAAAGCCGACTTCGTAAAACTGGCCGAGCGGAATCGTGTTGATGAAATCCCAGGTCTTGCCTTTGTCATAGCTAAAATAAATGCCGCCATCGGAACCGGCGATCATGTGATTTGGGTTGGCGGGATTGATCCACAGCGCGTGGAAGTCGCCGTGAATCGGCAAGAAGCGATTTGGCGTAAAGCCCTTGCCACCATTTTCCGATACGTACCACGAGGCGCCGAGCACGTAGAGGCGCTGATCGTTCTGTGGGTCAATGCGGATCTGGCTGTAGTACATCGGGCGCGGATTGGTGTTCGACATTTTCTGCCACGTAGCGCCTTTGTCATCGGAGCGGTAGATGCCGCTTTCGGTCGCGTGCTCGTAGGTGACATAAACAACCTTTGGGTCTTTCAGCCAGATGTCTATGCCGATGCGCCCGGCGTCACCTGCGGGCAAGCCATTGGCCAGCTTCGTCCACGTTGCGCCGCCGTCAGTCGTTTTGTACAGCCCGCTGCCAGGCCCACCGCCGTTAAAGCCGAATGAGGTGCGGCGGCGTTGATAGGCTGCGGCATAAAGCGTCTCCGGTTCGCTTGGGTCCATCGCCACATCAATGAAGCCCGTGTCTTCATTGATGAACTTGGTGTTCGTCCACGTCTTGCCGCCATCAGTCGTTTTGTATAACCCACGTTCCTGGTTTGGCCCCCACAAGTGACCTGTGGCGGCTACGTAAACGATGTCCGGATTTTGCGGATGGATGACAATGCGCCCGATGTGATGACTGTCTTTCAAGCCCACGTGCTCCCACGTCTTCCCTCCATCTGTGGATTTATAAACACCATTGCCCCAGGAAGAGCTTTGCCGATTGTTCGCTTCGCCCGTGCCCACCCAGACAATGTCTGGATTGGAGGGCGCAAGCGTCACGTCGCCAATCGAGCTGACCGGTTGATTATCGAAGAGTGGCTCCCAGGTCGTGCCGTTGTTGCTCGTCTTCCACACCCCCCCTGAAGCCGTCGCAACGTAAATGATGTGCGGATTGTTCGCGGCCACCGCAAAGTCGTCTATGCGGCCACCCATAATCGCTGGCCCCAGCGCACGGAATTGCAGCGACTTGAAGAGTGCTTCCGTAATGGTTTGATTTGCAGCTTGCGCTTGAACTGGATGGTTGCTGTGGTCATAGATGAAAAACAGCGTGGTGAGTAAAAGCGCGGAAGCAATAAAAAGACGCCGGCCGGGGCATAGAGAAAACTGATGCATGCATCCTCACAGCTTGCCTAGAATTTTTATGGTTAGTGGAATAGTGCCTGGTTGTTGACCACGGCGCGGAAAGTAGCATTCGCGCAAAATCAAAGTCAATCGGCAATTCAATGCGTGTAGAGGTCGAGTAGTTTTAACGTTGCTCAACCTTTTGAATGGGTGGCTCCGCTTGAGTTGATGTTTGCGAGGCAGGTTGAGGCGGTGGGACTGCCGCCAACTTACGGATGGGCGTGACTCCGTCCGTGCCAGTTGAGAAATTGCTCGGAGGCGCTGTGACGGGTGGCAGCGGATCGGTCGTGGGCGCAGGAGAAACCGGCGGCACTTCTTGAAAGACGGCTGGTGGCAGCGGATCGGTATTACCGGGGGGCAGTTCAGCGATATGAGTTCTGCCTGTCAGGCTGGGAATCCTGTAATCAAACACGAACAGGTCGGGCCGGTTATAGTGACCAGTGACATCTAGGGTCATGCTCTCTTCGCGAATACGTTCGAGGTTGATACGCGCCAGGATGATGACTTCGGAATCGAACGAAGGCCCAGCCACGTATTGGCCGTCCGGCCCAATGATTGAACTGCCACCGTTGAGGATGAATTCGCCCTTGCTCTGCGCGACACTGGGAGCAAGTTCTAATTCGCGCGGCAAATCCTGGCGGCGCATGATGCCACCCACCGAGATCACGAAGCAGCGTCCTTCAAAAGCATAATGACGCGCCGCAATCTGGTACATCTCTTTGACCGATGGCCACAGGGCCACGTGGATGTCTTCACCGCCCACGTGCATGGTCTGGCGCACTAGCGGCATCCAATGTTCCCAACAGATCAAGCTGCCGACACGTCCGGCTGGTGTCTCTACCACCTGCAAATTATTGCCATCGCCCGGCCCCCAGATCAGGCGTTCATTGAAAGTCGGAACCAGCTTGCGATGGCGATTCAACAACTCGCCAGTCGGCCCGAAAGTGAGCACGGTGTTATAAAGCGTCCCGCGTCCCGCGCCTTCGATCACACGTTCGTTGACGCCGATGACGAGCGTGAGATTGTGCTCGCGGGCAGCGTTGCCGAGCGCCTCAGTAATTGGCCCCGGCACCACGACACTCTGTTCAACCAAGTGAGCAAAGAGACGTTTGACCGCGTGATTGTCGAACACCGCCACATCGCGGCAGACATCCAGCCACGCGGGATAGCCCGGCAGCCACGCTTCGGGAAAGACCACCAATTGAGCGCGGCGCCTTGCAGCTTCCGCCATCAATTCCAACGCCCGCGCCAAACTTCTTTCCAAATTTTGATAGATAGGAGCAGCCTGAACAGCAGCCACAACCACGACAGACTGCGGCATGTTCGGTTCCTCAGCTTGCGAAGGTTTTTGGGCGGGAGGCCACATAGATGTTTCTCTACTGTCCAAAAGTTCAACTTTGACCTGCTGCACAGAGCTGCTTGCTTGGGTCAGCCGGGGCAGCAAATCCAATTGCATGTGCGAGCGGGGGAGGCCAACTCGGAAAATGGCACTAAATCAATACCATTGCCGCACGAATTTAGCAACAGAAGTTGGTCTAAGTTGGGTGTGTTTGAGCTTGGCGCGCGAAAGCCGTAAGCTGCTGGAAAATGTCCGACAAGCTTTGACAGCTTGTCGGACACGAATGAAAGGAAATCTGCCTTGAACGAAGAGAAGCAAACAGAGCTTGATGAAGGACCACAAATGTCGCCGTTTGCAAAGGTGTTGGGTTTACAGGCTGTGAAAGGAGAAAGAGGGCGAGTTGTGATAAGGCTGCCCTTTACGAAAGACCTGCTGCAAACATTAGGCCGCGTGCACGGCGGGGCACTCTTTGCGCTGGCTGATCATGCTTGTGGCTGGGCAGTCCACACCTTGTTAGAAAAAGGCGAAGGCTGCGCCACGCTTGAAATGAAGATTAATTACATCGCCGCCGTGCATGACGAAGACTGCGTGGCCGAAGCGCTCGTCGTGCATAAAGGACGCACCAGCATGGTGGTTGAGGCAGAAGTCAAAACGGAAGCCGGGCGGCTGGTGGCCAAGACGCTCGCAACTTTTATTGTCCTGCGGGATGCTTGAGGCTGTTGCCTCGTTTGTACGCTGCTTGACGCTGCTAGCGTGCTCGCTTAGACTTTGTGTTGCATCAAACCTACCAACTCGGTTTGCAGGGAAAAGCCCTGAAAGAGCCGTTGCTTGGATTCGTAAGGCCTGCAATGGAAGATGGACTTTGACGGATTTGTTGGAGTGCTACCGTTGCAAATTCGCTGGCCGACAACCGTTCATGCTTTCGGTCGCGAAACTGCTACACATTCCGGCGGTCTGCCGCAATCACCGAGGAGAGAGTTGTTATGAAAGATCGTTTGTTCCGAAACCCGTTCAGCGGGGCTGGCGCGCGTCACACCACGCTGTTGTTAATCCTGACTCTGCTGCTTTCTTCTTTCACTGCCTTCGCGCAGGATAAGAAAGAAAAGAAACAACCGCAGAAGAAATCCGGCGAAGGCGCGCGTAGCGTTTACAAACGCTGGCTCGATGAAGACGTGCGCTGGATTATCACTGACGAAGAGCGCAAGACCTTCAATGCGCTCAAAACCGATGACGAGCGCGAGCAGTTCATCGAGCAATTCTGGCTACGCCGTGATCCTGACCCCGATACAGACACCAACGAGTATCGCGAGGAATATTATCAGCGCATCGCTTACGCCAACGAAAAGTACACCAGCGGCATTCCTGGTTGGAAGACAGATCGCGGGCGCATGTACATCATGTTCGGGAAACCCGATCAGGTTGAATCGCACCCCTCTGGTGGCAGCTACGACCGTCCCACCTGGGAAGGCGGCGGCACGACTTCGACCTACCCGTTTGAAATCTGGTGGTATCGCTATATCGAAGGCGTCGGCTCGGACGTAGAGGTTGAGTTCGTTGATCCGACCGGTTCCGGCGAATATCGCATCGCGCGCAATGCGAATGAAAAGGACGCATTGCTTTACACGCCGAACGCCGGTCTGACGCTCGCTGAAGAGCTTGGACTTTCGAGCAAAGCCGACCGCATCGCTTATGGTGGAGTTGGCGGCGGTATGGGCGGCAATCAAATGTTTGGCCAGCGCGCGAAAGACAACCAGTTTGAAAAGCTCGATCTATTGGCGCGCATCTCGCGCCCGCCCAAAGTCAAGTTTAGTGATTTGGCGGCGCTCGGCGAGAGCGAATTGCCGAGGGCCAGTTTCGATGTGCTGTCGGCGGGCTTGGTCATCAACTGTCTGCGCGTAACTGAAAACTCGGTGTTGACTTCGTTCACTGTGCAGATGGACAACTCCGATCTGGTTTACAAAGACATAGGCGGTATCCAGCAAGCGGCGGTCAACGTCTACGCCAAGATCACCCAGGTTTCTGGCCGCCGAGCGGGATTGTTTGAAGATGTTGTCACGTCGAGCTACGTGCCCGAAGCGCTTGAGGCTGGCCAGCAATCCAAATCGGCTTATCAGAAAAACGTCGTGTTGCCGCCGGGCAATTACAAAGTTGATCTGGTGGTGCGCGACGTAAACAGCGGCAAGACCGGCATATTTAAGCAAGGCTTCGTTGTGCCGAAATATAACGAAGGTGAATTGGCACACTCGACGTTGGTGCTGGCTTCGCGGATCGAGCCGCTCAATGGCAAGCTGCCGACGGGCCAATTCGTGCTCGGCGCGTTGAAGGTCATTCCGAACGCGACGGCGGAATTCAAACAGGATCAGAACCTGGGCGTTTATATGCAGGTCTACAACGTGCAAATTGACCAGGCAACGCTGCGTCCGAGCGTGGACATCGAGTACGTCATCACGCAGCGTGACAAAGAGGTGTTGCGCGTCAAGGAAGACGGCAAGAACAGTTTGAGCACAATCAACAGCCAGCAGATCACACTGGCGCGCATGATCCCACTCAAGCAACTCAAGCCAGGCTCCTATGATTTGGCCGTGACCATCACCGACCACGTGGCCGGTAAGAGCGTGACTGCACCGAAGGACACCTTCCAAGTAGTTGCCGCGCCCAAAGAGACTGCGCAATCGAAGTAGTTCGATCTTTCCAGGCGGATTGCGCCGCGCGTACAAAGCTCGCGCAATCCGCCTTTCATTACACTAAACAAAATTCTCGCCCCACCATCAAGCCCCGCCTTCCCACATTCGTTCTTTGTCTTCCGTAACCTAACCCCTGACTCATTTTGACAGCGAGGGAAATTATGCTGCGATCTGCTGCCTGCTTTGTTATTGGCGGAGCTTTCACCCTGATGCTTCTAGCGACTGGTTCTTTGTCCGCGCAATTCCAGCCCGTTCCAGTTGCCAAGCTGGACGATAATCTGAAAAACATCGTCATTGCGCACTACACCGGCAAGCAGGTAAAACTACGCCTGCCGATTCCGGCCACCAAACAAGGTTTGGAGATTGTTGATGGTCTACCGCGGCTTGAGCCGAATAAAACACCGCCGTCAATCGCTGCGCAGTTGGGCGATGACCTGACGATCAAGCGCTTTGTGATTGGCGCGAGCCGGATTGAGGTGTGGCTAACAAGTGGCATCGAAGCGGGTGAGAAATCGGCAGCGCTGTCTCCGCACGTGACCTTGAAGTTTTCGCAGGAATTGACGGCGAGCGATCTCGCGCTGGAAAACCTAAATCGCATTCTCTCGACGGCTTTTGTGTCAGATGCAATGATCGCCACTGTCGCTGAACAAGTGAGCCTCGCTGCGCCACCCGCTGCTAACGCCAAGCCGCCGCAGCCGACTATCATCAGAGATTTGATTTCGGTTCCGCCAACCATCAGCGAGTTGACGATTGAAAGCTCGGTTGCTGAAGCGCGCATCTACATTGATGGTGGGTATAGCGGCCCTGCCCCGCGCACTGTGCGATTGCGTGCTGGCGTGCATACGATTCTGGTGGTCAGTAATGGCTATGAGAATTGGGAGGCCAAGCTCGATCTGCCAGGCGCAAAAGCTTCGCTCGTGCGCGTCGAATTACAACCCAAGCGGCGTGACGAGCTTCAATAGGGATGCCGCTTGGCGTAGTTATAAGCCGTCCAGGCTGAGATCACGTGGCAGACCCAGCCGAGTAGTCCGCCCGTGCCTATCCAAAGACCGGGCGTGATGATGAGCCAGAAAATGCCGCGCAGAATCTTACCGTTGTAAATCTGCCCGGCGCCCGGGATGAAGAAACTCAAGATCGCTGCGGTACTTGGATTTTTCATAGTCTGCAACTCCTCCACGTCAGCCTCATACGAACAATCTGCCGAAGAAAGTTCGCGATTTTCAATAGACTGAGCGTTGACGCGCTGTCTCCTTCGTCGCCAACGTAAAGCGTGGTTCAATCTCGCCACCTTCGATGATCCTACTTGCCACGTATTCACCCAGCGCGGGGCCGTGCTTGAACCCGTGCCCAGAGCCGCCACCCACCAGCCAGACGTTGTCGAAGGCCGGATGCCGGTCAATCAGAAAATCACCGTTGCTAGTGTTTTCGTATTGGCAAACGCGGCTTTCCAGCAGCGGTGCGTCTTGCAAAGCCGGAAAGCGTTGGGCGAGAAAATGGCGAACCTCTTGCAAGGTTTCAGCAGAAATGACGCGCTCCACCGTATCCGGATCAATTGCCGCCCCGTGCCGGTCGAGCGCGACTTTACAGCCACGCTGCTCTAAATCGGGCAGGCCGTAGATTTCACTCTCGTAATCAAGCCACGTGGGGAACTGCGGCACAGTGAAATGTTGATCACCTGCCGCAGTGCCAAAGTAGAAGACCTCTTGTCGCGTTGGTTGAATGCGCCCGTCGAGCAACTCCGGGAAAAGTTTCGGCAGCCACGGGCCGCAAGCAAAGACGTAGACACCTGCATTGATCTGCACGCCGTCACTGGTGGCGACAAAATCCAGCTTGCCTTTGCCGGTGGGGGGCACGACGGCTGCCGCAAGAAACTCAACGCCAGCTTGGCTTGCTTCGCGTGCAACTGTTTGCACCGCGCGTCGTGCCATCAATGCGCCGCCCTCCGGTTCATAAACCGCCCAGGTGATCGGCCCGAAATTGATTTGCGGATAGCGCCGCTCCAATTCGGCGCGCTGCAATCGCTCGAATGGCACGCCGGTCTTTTGTAGAGCTTCGACGCTGGCGCGCGCATGCGCATTGTCATCGCGCGCGAGCAGCAAAACGCCGGTGCGATGAAAGAGCCGTTGACCGGTGCGCGCATCGAACTCTTTCCACAGCGCCAACGCGCGCCACGACCAGCGCGTGTAAATCTCGTCCTTGCCATAACTCATCCGGATGATGCGCGATTCATCCCCGGAGCTTGAGCGGCTGTTGCCCGGCCCATAAGCATCGAGCAAGACTACGCTCAATCCGGCACTGCGTAATTGCCAGGCCGTCCATGTTCCGAAAACGCCCGCGCCAATTACTGCTACGTCGAAGTTTTTCTTCATCTGGTTTTCTGCCTTCGCCAAAGCTTCTTCTGTCGGTCTGCCTGAGCGAATATAATGTCCGCTGTTTAGTGAGCTAGTCAAATTGCGCCGCTTTTGTTTGAGAGGAGACAGCACCTATGCCTGATTCGAGAATTAGCCTGCTGCGCGAGCGATGCGAGAGCCTGTTGGCACAGCTTGTTCAGCCCCTTACCACCATCCCGACTCGGCCTCTCAATGGCGTGGCGGAAACCCGCAGACCTGAAGCCGAAGTGCTCCTTAAGCTGATCCACCGCTCCTTCGACGAGGAAGTCACCGGGCAAAGATCGCAGCACGAAGCACTGGAGGCCGCGCGCCAGTTTGGCGAGTGCCAGGCTAAAGACGGCACTGAGGTACACGAGTTGATCGGTCAATTGCTGCAGGCCTGCCACGGGTCGGGCAACGCGAACCAGCAAAGACAAACTGAATTACTCTCCTGTGCCATTGAAGCGTATCTCGGCGACCGAACTCGTCATTTGGCGGATCAGGCGCAGCGCGATCCGTTGACCAAACTTTTCAATCGCGCTGTCTTTGACCAACGCTTGCATGACGAACTGGCGCGCGCGCGACGTTATGAGCGCGTCTTGTCGCTGGTGCTCTTTGATCTGGATCAATTCAAACTGATTAACGACCGGCTCGGCCATCCGGCAGGCGATGAAGTCCTACAGCAGTTCGCCAATATGCTTCAGTCTTCTTTACGGCAAAGCGACATGGCTTTTCGCTATGGAGGAGATGAATTCGCCGCACTCTTGCCGGAAACTGCTGGAGAAGCGGCGGGGCACCTATTGCAGCGTTTACAAGAGCGACTACATCATTCTCCGCGCGTCGCGCAATTGCGTGAACCGATCGGCATTAGCTGCGGCAACGCATCTTTCCCGACAGACGCCGACACCGCGCTCGCATTGTTGAAAGTAGCCGACACACGATTGTACGAAGACAAGCGCGCCAAGCAATTGAAACAAAGCTGAGGCGCGGCAGAAACAGCCCTCACTACGGATTTGTCGTTCAGTGGTTTTCAAAATGAAACGTTCCGCCTCTTACTCCGAACCAGTCAATACGCAATTCATCTATTTTGTGCTGATCATCGGCTTTATTTTATTGCTCGGTCTGATCTGGGACATTGGCCGGTTTAGCGTTAACAAGCTCGACGAGTTGAGCAAGCGGGCCGATGTACGCACCCGTGACTTTACTTCTCGCCTGCGGCTGGCGATTGAGACACGTGCCCAATTGGAGACCATCATCGCCGAAGCGCGTTTCTCCACTTCCATGCGCGAAGAATTTCGTATTGGCGGCCCACCCTTTGAAATCAAACTGAATGCTGCACAAGTCGAATTGGCAAAGCTGCGCGATGAATGTAAGAGGATGCTTGTGGTGCTGGATAATGCTGCGCTGCGTGATGAATATGACCGCCAAGGACAACAGGCTGAACGAGCGGGCTGGCAACGGGTCGAGCGCGGTATCACAGAGTTTTTGCAAATACTACCGGCCACCAGGTGGCGTCCGCCGGCGAAGAAAGCTGAGGTGGGAAATAAGCCCGAGGCCATAAACAATGCGGAAGCCGAAGCCCCGCCGCCGCCGGCAATAGACGAGGCGGAAAGACAGGATGCCTTTTATAAAAGTCGCAGTGAGCTGTCGGTCGCTACGCGGGATTTACTTATCTTGTTGCTTGGGCGCCAAGAGACAATGTTGAAGGAGATCAGAGACCTGCAAGCCGATGCCACCGCACAAGTCAATCAGCGCCGTTGGTGGACTTTCTTGGTTGGCTTGGGAGTGGCATTTTTCTCTTATGTACTGACGCAGCGTCAAGTGCGCCAAAACCGCGCGACCGCCAAAAAAGCGCAAGAAGCTGAAGGGTTGACCACTTCCGTCCTCAACAGCCTGTCGAATGACGTGCTAGCCTTCGATGAACAGGGCGCGGTCTTAACGGTCAATCCGGCCTTCCTCAAGGACTTCAAACTAACCAGTGACGAATGTCAGCAACAGGATTACCGCACCTTGTTGAGCCAGTCGGGAGAGTTGCGCGCCTTCATCGAGCAAGCAGCGCAACAATCCAACGGCAAGCTTCTGCAACATCAGCGCCTCGAACTCAGACCCGACGCAGAACGGGAAGGTGCGCGCCTGTTTGACGTAGATGTCGCGCCGCGCCTGGTGGGAGAAGAAGAGCGCGGCCACGTCGTCGTCTTGACCGATGTTACCGAGGCTGAACGCGCGCGCGAAGAGGCTAGCCGCAATCGCACCCTAAGCACCGTCGGCCAATTGACTGCGCAGGTAACGCACGAAATCTACAATCCGCTCAGCGCGATCAAGCTCAATCTTGATCTGCTCGAAATGCAGATCGATGACGACCAGGAAGTCAAAGACACCGTCGCGCGGCTCAAGCGGGGGGTGGAACATCTGTCAACCGTCGTGATGGATCTGCGCTACCTCACACGCCCGCGCGAACCCGAACGACAGCCTACCGAATTGAATGTGTTGCTCAATGAAGTGATTGAATTGGCTGGTGGCCGTGTCGAAGGTTCCCGCGTAGTAATCAAACGCAATTATGCGCCGGAGGAATTGCGGGGGGATTACGACCCGCTGCAACTGCGCAAGGTTTTTCTCAACCTGCTCGTCAACGCAGTCGAGGCTTCATCGCAGGGAGGCGAGATTGAGTTGCGCACGCGCTTGGTCAACCCGGAAGAATTGGGCAGTGAATTTACCGCCCCGCGTGGCGCGATTGAAGTCAGTGTGATAGATCACGGCGTCGGTATGTCGCCCGAAACCAAGCGCCGCGTCTTCGAAGCCTTCTATTCGACTAAACAGCATGGCACTGGCTTAGGGATGATGATTACGCAGGAGATCATCAAGAAGCATAACGGCAAGATTGAAATTGAGAGCGAAGAGGGCAAGGGAACAGTGGTGAGCGTGTATTTGCCTTTTGCCTTTTGATTTTCTAGACCGCGACTACTTCTAATTCAGGATCAACCTCGGCCTTCAGCATACTTTCAATTGCCATCAACGTGCCGTAGGTCGAGCTTGGACAACTGCCGCACGCGCCTTGATAGCTGATGGTCAAGCGTTTGCCATCCAGCCCAAGTATCTCCAATCCACCGCCATCCATCGCTAAGCCCGACCGAACCTTTTCATCCAGCACTTGGTTGATGTGGTCGAGCAATGGATTCTCGCCAGGCACAAAGGCCGGTTTGCTTTCGGTATTGGCTGGCGCAACCGTCTCAGTCACAGCCGGAGCTGAACGGATAGGCTCAGCCAGCTTGCGCAGCATCTCCTCCCAATCAACATCGTCCTCTTTGTTGACCGTGATGAAACGATCCATGTAGAAGACCGAGGTCACGTTGCCCACGTTGAAGAGGGCCGAAGCCAATGGGTCGTTATGTGCGGCGTCGGCGTTCTGGTAAGAGCGCGACGTGCCTTGCGTCACCGGCTCTTTCAAGATGAACTTCACCGCGTTAGGGTTGGGGGTATATTCGATGTCTGCAATCTTTGGCATTTCTTACTCCTTCTCTATTTGAAAGGCATTATAGCTGCGCCACAGGCTGCAACAAAACCCCCGGTTGCCCTTTCGGGAGTGACAAGCCATAATCGCACGCTTCAAATCCCCAAATCTTTAGGCGAAAAATAGTCTTCGATGAAAGCGCACACGAAGTATCTCGTCTTCAACACGCCCAAACGACGTGACTATATCAACATCACTGCCGAAGTGGCGCACGCCGTCACTGAGAGCGGGGTACAGGAAGGCTTGGCGCTGGTTTCGGCCATGCACATTACGGCTTCGGTCTACATCAACGATGCGGAAGATGGATTGATCGCCGACATTGACGAATGGCTGGAACAACTCGCTCCTACGCGGCCCGATTACCATCATCACCAGACGGGCGAAGACAACGGTGATGCGCACTTGAAAAATTTGCTGATGCATCATCAAGTGCTCGTCCCGATTACCAAAGGGCAGCTAGACCTGGGCACTTGGCAGCAGATTTATTACGCCGAATTTGATGGCCAACGGCGCAAGCGCGTCATCATAAAAGTTATCGGAGAATAGCCAATTAAAAATGCGAACTTTGATTTGGTTCTTAGTTGCCATCTTCATCACACTACCCTGGCTCGTGCTCGCGCTCAGTGGGCACGGACACGAGATGGCCGGAACCCAACCGGCGCAGGTCTCTTTCCTGACGGGCCTTGCCATCATCGGCGCAGCCTTCTTGCTCAGTTGGGGCGCAGAACTAGCGGAGCGTGACATCCCGCGCTCGCTGGCCTTGATCGCGCTGGCGCTCATCAGCGTGTTGCCCGAATATGCCATCGGCTTGCATTACGCCTGGACGGAAGGGCTGGCGGGCACACACGAAGGGTTGGCTGTTGCAAATATGACGGGCGCCAATCGCATCTTAATCGGCGTCGGCTGGGCTTTGATCGCGATTGTCTACTACTTCAAACACGGCAAGAAAGAAGTTCCGCTGGATAATTCGCAAGGTCTGGAGCTGAGCCTTTTGCTGCTGGCAACCATCTACTCGTTAGTGATTCCGCTCAAAGGGACGCTCTCGTGGCTGGACACAGTGGTGCTGTTCGGCTTGTTTATCTACTACGCCGCGCGAGCCGCAAGGGGCGAAAGACACGACGAAGAAGACTTGGAAGGTGTGGCTGGGGAGTTGGACCGGCGGCTGGGCACTGGCGCGCGCAGATTAGTTGTCTTGTTGATGTTTGTTTTTGCCGGGCTGGTGATCTGGTATTCCTCTGAACCTTTTGCCGAAGGTTTGAAGATGACCGGGACGGTTTATGGGATCAACCAGTTTCTGCTTGTGCAATGGCTTGCGCCGTTGGCCTCGGAATCGCCAGAAGCAATGATTGCACTGCTCTTTGCTTTGAAAGGTAAAGGCTCGACCGGTATGGGCGCGCTGATTTCCTCGAAGGTGAACCAATGGACATTGCTGGTCGGTGCGATTCCATTGGCTTATGCGTTGGCTGTTGGTGGGTGGGGGCCGATGGTGTTGAATCACCAGCAGCAAGAAGAGTTGCTGCTGACTTCGGCGCAATCGCTCTTTGCCGCTGTAGTAATTTCGGATTTTCGCTTTGCCTTGTGGGAAGCGTTGCTATTGCTGGTGCTGTTTGTCGCGCAGTTCTTTTTCCCGCAGGTCTACATCCGGGATATTTTCAGCGGCCTCTATTTGCTGGCCGCTGTTATTCTGATTTTCACCTCGCGGATCAGACGGCAGATGCTGTGGAATGCACTGCTGCTGCGGAAGTGCGATCCGTCAACATTTTGATTGGGTAGTGGCGCAAGCGGGAGAGAACGTTTGGAGTCCCGCCTTCAGGCGGAAGCTTGCGTTGACCAACCCGGCCGGCTGAAGCCGGTACTCCAAACTCACCACTTTGAGCCACTACCTTTGATTGAATGTCCGCCAAGCTGCCAAAGCTTGGCGGAGCTTTGGCATTGGACGTATATCGGAGGTCGCGACAATCTTTAACAACTTGTCGAACTCAATGATCAAACATCGGCCACGTCCGTCCATCCACCAGCACGCGATTATCAATATCAATCACATCATGGCGCGTGATGATGCCGACGATTCGCCCGTATTCTTCAATCAGAATGGCGGGCGATTGTTTTAGGTATTTCATCGCGCGCTCGACATCCACCGTTTCGCTGACCACAGGGAAGGCCTCATCCATCGCTGCCCTGACCGGCTCATTCAACAGCGAGCGTTCATCCAGCAAGCGTGCCATTAACCGGCTTTCGCGCACACTGCCCATAGCTTTGCCATCTTCCAGCACCGGCAATTGCGAGAGGCCGCGCTCGTTCATCAACTTCAACGCCTCACCGATCAACGCGTCGGGTGTGATGGAGATCAACCGAGGCTTGCCCGCGTGCAGCTTCGATTCGTTGAGCAGGCTGAGTGTCATGCGCTCCGGCCCGAGCAGTTGTTTCTCTTTCAGCCACTCATCCGAGAGGAACTTCGACAAGTAACGTTCGCCCGTATCGCACACGATAAAAACGATGATGTCGTTCTCGCTTGCCGTCTCTGCCACTTTCAACGCCGCCCACGCATTCGTGCCCGTGCTGCCGCCGCAAAAAATGCCTTCCTCGCGGCACAACCGACGCGCTGTGTTGAATGAATCACGGTCGGTCACGTTGATGATTTCGTCCACGTATTTCAAATGCACGTTTTCAGGGATTAACTCTTGCCCAATACCTTCGACCAAGTAAGGTGACGCACCCATCAGCCTGCCGGTCTCCTTGAAAGTCTTGAAGACCGAGCCATATGGGTCTGCGCCGATGATCTTGATATTGGAGTTTTTCTCTTTCAGAAAACGGCTCGTCCCGCTGATCGTGCCGCCCGTACCCAAGCCTGACACGAAGTGCGTGAGCTTGCCTTCCGTAGCTTCCCACAACTCCGGCCCCGTCGTCTGGTAGTGCTTCTCCGGGTTCGCTGGATTGGCATATTGATTGGTAAGAACTGCGTTCGGTGTTTCGCGGGCAATGCGTTTAGCTACGCTGACGTAATGCTCCGGCGTGTCAGGCTTGGCCGCCGCTGGCACGACGATGACATCCGCGCCAAGACCTTTCAGATAATGCACCTTCTCCTGGCTCGATTTATCCGTCATCACGAACACGCAACGATAACCCCTCACCGCGCAAGCCAACGCCAAGCCAATGCCCGTGTTGCCACTCGTCGCCTCGACTATCGTGCCGCCTGGCTTCAGCTCACCCATGCGCTCGGCACGCTCGACCATCGCGATGCCAATGCGATCCTTGACGCTGCCGCCAGGGTTGTATGATTCCATCTTTGCCAGCACGAGCGGCTTCAAGCCTTTGGCCAACTTGTTGAGTTTGATGAGTGGGGTATTGCCGATCAATTCGAGTACGTTGTTCTTGTAATTCATAACTAATCCAAAAAAACAAACAGGATTCACAGGATGAAGAGCCAAAGATCATCAATCCTGTGAATCCTGTCAACCCGCTCAAAATTGTTCCTCGACTAACGCGAGGCCGTCGTCGCGCGATAGCCCAACTCCAAGCCCTTTGTCGTGGTGTAATACTTCGCCAACATATTGGTCTTCTCCCAGGCCGGCAGCGTTTTCGGATCGCGCAAATAGGTGAAGAAACGGCTCGCCACTTGGCCGAAATGCGCCTCGTGCCCATCGCGATATTTGTCGGGGAAGGTCACGCGCAATTTGTCGCCTTCGTCTACCACCGCAACGCCCGGATATTTAGCTTGCAAGGCGGCGACCTTCTTTTGCAAGGCCGCCAACACTTCGGCCTTCAGTCCAGGCTCGTTCGGGATGACGTGAACTGTGTGTGCCTGCGCCTGCCTTATCTCGATGCGCGACTTCGAGCCTTTGAACCAAGCCACGTGCGTATCGCCGCCACCCGCCGGAGCTTCGTAATTCCAGATCACATCAAGCTTCGCATGCACGCCGCGCAACGCGTAGGTCATCGAACCGTTACAGAAATAGTCCAGCCTGCCATCCTTCACGCTCGGCGCGAGGTAAGCCGGAAAGTCTGCTTCACCCGTCACGCGCTTGAATTCATCTTTAGTCATCACCGTCGGCCAGCGTTTGCCGCTGAGCACGTTCACCTCTTTGCGATAATCAATCACCTGTTCGGGGAAGACCATCCATTGCACCAGATCAACCAGGTGCGTGCCCACATCGGCCACACCTTCGCCCTGCTGTTTGACGTCGAAGAACCACGCCGGGCGAATGTTCACCGCGCCCGACACGACTTTGTAGAGATGATGCAGGCTCTCCATATAGATTGCTGGATCGTTCTCCGAGCCTTTCTGAATCGTGCCGAAGATGCCCGCGTCATTGATGAGTTCGCGTTGCAAGATCGTCGTAATCTCCGACCGTTCGGTCATGATGTCGTAAGTGATCAGCCGCTTTGCCTCCACCGTTTTCAACGTCGCTTCCAGCTTGGGGAAATCTCCAGCATTGATGATCCAGGGTTTGTCTACCAGCGTGTTCAAGCCGTTTTCGACGCAGGTTTTGATACGGTCAATCTTGCCCTGATTGCGCCCGGCGATGACGACGACGTTGCCTGGTTTCTCACGCAGCATCCGTGCAAGGTAGTCGGCGCTGGTGTGGATTTCCAATTCCCAGCGCGCCGGGTTTTCTTTGCGGGTATTGAAGCCGGTGATGCGTTTGAGGTGTTCGGTCAGATCAAAGCCGAGCGGCGCGTAGACGTGCACTTGCGGCGAGACACCAGTAAGCATTTCTTTTTGCACGAGCGCCGCGTGGAAGTGACCCGGATCAAGCGTCATCAGTTTGATGTCAGTCATCGTTTTGTCCTTCTGTTGGGCAGCGGAATCGAAAGTGGACAATGACAAGAGCAACAAGCTGGTCAGAGCCGCCAGCAGACAGGCAACAGTGAATGAGCGTTTCTCACAACGGAATTTCTTCATGACTTTCCTTTCATTTCTTCTGCGTAACTTCGGTGAGCGCTACTGGTGCGCCGCCGCGAGCTTTGCTCAAATCGGCGGCTTCCATAAAAGCCATAATCTCCAACGTCTCTTCCGGCTGCACGGGCGGCACGCCAGTTTGAAAGAACTTCACAACCTCGAGGAGCAATTCGCGATAATCACTCTTCATCGGCATAGGCGTGGCCAGCGTTGCCTTCATCCCAAAAGCGACTGCGCCGTAATCCTGCTTACCTTGGATCAAGCCGCGCATTGTACCGATGCGTCCGTCTTTCCATTTGCCTACGACGGTATCGCTGCTTTCAGTCTTGACACGCGTCACCGTTTCGCAACCCGGCCCCATCAGCGTGTAAAGCGCCTCGATGGCGTGGATGCCATACCAAAAAAGATCGGGGTGATGCGGTTCCAGGTTCTCCGGCCCGAAGGTGAAAGCGCCAGTGATGCCGCCATGTTTGTCGCTCTTTTTGATCGCCTGCACGTCGGCGACAAAACGATGGCTTGAAGAGCTGAAAAATGGCACGCCCGCCTCGCGCGACAAGCGCACAATCTCGCGTGCATCGGCGTAGCTAGCGGCGAAGGGCTTGTCAATGAAGACGCGCTTCTTGGCTTTGAAGACCGGGCGCGCTTGATTCAGATGAGGCCGCCCGTCCACGCTCTCCAGCAACACGGCGTCCACTTTCTGGCAAAGCTCTTCAATCGAGTTGACGAACTCTACGCCCCACTTTTCCTTCAACTCGGCGGCGAATCTATCTACACGTGTGCTGCTTGCTTCAACATCGGGGCTGCCACCTTTGAACGCAGCTACGACGCGCGCGCCAGGCACGTGATTGGGGTCGTTGTTATCGTTGAGCAGCTTGGTAAAAGCCGTGACGTGCGACGTGTCTGTGCCGATGATGCCGACTTTGATTTCCGGCGTTTGCGCGGTTGTACGCACGGCAGAGGCGCAGAGCAACGCAAGACCACACAGAATGAAAGCGATGCAATTGGGTTTCTTCATAGCTCCTCGTTGATGAGTTGGGGATCGAGCAAAGTAGATGACTCTCGGTCAAGGTAGACGGTTACAACCGGATGCTGCTGCAAGATCGAAGCAGGCGCTAGCGGCGAAACCTCGCCCGCCAAACAAGCCTTCACCGCTTGCGCTTTGCGCGCATCGGGCACAATGCAGATGATCTCTTGCGCCTTCATGATTTGCCGGATGGACATTGAGATCGCTTGTTTGGGCACGTCGTCAATGCTCGCAAACCAGCCTTCGCCGACCTGCTGGCGGCGACAGGCTGCGTCAAGCTCGACGATCAAGTAAGGCTCTTCAGTTTCAAAATCGGCAGGCGGATCGTTGAAAGCCAGATGCCCGTTTTCACCAATGCCGACAAAGGCTACATCAATCGGCGCGGCTGCGATTGACAGGCCAACCTGCTGGCAGACAGCTTGCGCATTGCCCTCGCCATTGAGCAAGTGATGATTGGTCAGGCCGGTCGGCTCAATCAAACGTTCGAGCAGATACTTGCGGAAGCTGGCTGGGTGCGTAATCGGCAAGCTCACGTACTCATCAAGGTGGAACATCTCGACGTGTGACCAGTCAATCCCGCCCGTTTGCGTTAGAGCCTGAAGAAATTCGAATTGCGACATGCCCGTTGCAGCAATGATGCGCGCTTGGGCACGTGCGGCGATGGCGCGCTTGATATTCGCTGCCGCTTGCGCAGCCGCAGCTTGTCCCAATTGGATTTTGTCGGAGAAGACCTTTAGAATCACGGCTCGTTTGCCTCGGTGTGTTTGGAAACTTGATGAAGTGTTGCGAAACTGCAAGCACGCCGTAGCTTCCCATAAACATCAAGAATAATGCAAGAAAACCGCATCGCGGCTCGCAGGTCTGACCGGCGATTGAGCGTCAGCCTGTCGCGGCGTCGAAAACAACCCTGACAGATTTCCGCTTGGCGAAGACGGAACGAGGTTCACCCAAATGACACAACATCTAATCCCTTTGCTGGGCTTTTTCGCGCTGGCCGGAATTGCCTGGCTCTTTTCTGCTCACCGTCGCCAGGTTCAATGGAAGTCTATTGCCTGGGGCTTGGGGTTGCAGTTGTTCATCGGCCTGCTGGTTTTTCGCTTGCCCGGCGCGCGACAGATTTTTTTGAAGCTGAATGATGCCGTCTTGTCGCTCTTGGACGCTTCCAAGAGCGGCACGAATTTTCTGTTCGGCCCGTTGGCGGCTGCGCCGGGCGAACCAGGTTCGGTCGGATTCGTTTTGGCTTTTCAAGTCCTGCCGATTGCGATCTTCGTTTCGGCCTTTGCGGCGGCGCTCTATCACTTGAATCTGTTGCAACCGATTGTGCGGCTCTTCGCGCGCCTCTTTCATCGCACGCTGGGCATCAGCGGCGCAGAATCTTTGTGCGCGGCGGCAAACATCTTTGTCGGGGTCGAATCGGCGCTGGTCATCAAACCTTATCTTGACCGTATGACGCGTTCGGAATTGTTGTTGGTACTAACTTCGGGCATGGGAACTGTAGCTTCGACGACCTTGGGCGTGTATGTGCTGATGTTGAGCAAGACCTTTCCGCAAATCGCCGGGCACTTGCTCTCGGCTTCGGTGATTTCGATTCCAGCGGCAGTTGTGATGACGAAGTTGTTGTTGCCAGAAATCGAAATACCAGAAACCGCGACTACAATTCCGCCTGAGGATGAATCAGCGCGCGCGGGCAATTTGATGAGCGCGATTATCGGCGGCGCAATGGATGGGTTGCGCCTGGCGGCAGGCATCGCAGCGCTGTTGATCGCCGGCTTGGGCATCGTGGCATTGTTCGACAAACTGCTGGCTTGGCCGAGTCATTGGTTGGGGATGAGTGAGCCGCTGTCGCTGGTCAAAATCTTAGGTTGGTTATTCTATCCGGCTGCCGCGCTGCTTGGCATCGCACAGTCCGATTGGGCAGAAGCGGGAAGGTTGTTGGGCGAACGTGTAATGCTGACCGAGGTCGTCTCGTATCAGGATTTGGGGCAGATGGCGGCGCAGGGAATCCTGCTCGACCCGCGCACGGTAGTGATTATGAGTTACGCGCTGTGCGGCTTCGCGCACGTGGCCTCGATGGCAATCTTTGTCGGCGGCACAACGGCGCTGACTCCGACGCGGCGCGATGATCTGGCGGCATTAGGTTTACGCGCGTTGCTGGCGGCAACCTTGGCAACATTGATGACTGGTTGTGTGGCGGGGATTTTTAGTGATGGGAGCGGCGTGTTGCTGACACGTTAAGCCCGCTCGAGCACTTCGATAACGTGCGCTACATTGTTGCTTTCACGCAGGCGAATCGCCAGCAAACCCGCGTTGAAGAAAATTCCCGGCGGATGGTAGACCAGCCGTCCCAAGGCGGCGGTCTCCCGGTCGTGATGTGCGATGGCAGCGGCTTGCGCTCCAACATCCAGCGCATTGAGTTTGGTGGCAAAGCGCCAGGACTCGTCACGCGCGACGCGTAAGCTGAAGTTGATGATGGCGTCATCAGCGTTCGTATCAATCTTTTCCAGCAAACCAATCCACGGCGAGACCTCGCCGATTTCCTCTCGCACGGATTTCACCAATGAAGCCAGCACCAGGTTAATCTTGTCGAAGTCGTTTTGGAGCGCCGCCAATTGCGCGCCCGGCGAAGTTTCGACGGCGGCGATACCTAGATCGAGATTTATGTGCGCGTTGATGCCCAAGAGTAGTTGCTGCAAGATCAACGGACGCCAGTGCGAGGCGGCGTCAAACGCCACTTGCCAGCTTGCAGTCGGGCGCTGGCCTTGCCGGTAAAGCTCGTAGGCTGCCAGATAGCGACTGGCAAAGCCCACGTCCAGGCGTGCCATGCGCGGGCCATCTTCAAACAGTCCTTGCTCGATGCCTAGTTTGACGCGAAGCGTAACTTTGCGATACAGCGCGGCGAAATAACCAAGGCGGCTCGATTCGCGGCGCGCGCGGTCAACGATGTCGGTGAGTTGGACAATGACTTCATCAATGGTAGTGGGTGGCATGTTTAACCTCCTTCGTGCGAGCTATAAGTTTTCAATCGACACTGGTTCTATTTCATCTGCCAAAGCAAAGCCGAAGACGCGCGAGTAGAAATACAACTCGCCTTCTAATGCACGCCTGATATTCGCCGCTTGCCGGAAGCCATGCTGCTCACCTGCAAAGGTCACATGCGCGACCGGCAAGCCCTTCCGTCGAATGGCTTCAACCATCATCTCGGCCTGATTAGGCGGCACGATCTTATCTTCCATGCCTTGAAAGAAGATGACGGGCGCGGCCAATTGGTCTGTGTGTTTGAGCGGCGAGCGCGCGTCATACAAGTCTTTGCGTTGCGGGTACGGCCCGATCAAACGATCCAGGTAGCGCGACTCAAACTTGTGCGTGTCTTGCGCCAGTGCGGCCAGATCGCTCACGCCGTAGTGGCTCGCGCCCGCTTTGAAAACGTCGCGGAAGGTCAAAGCTGCAAGCGTGGTATACCCGCCCGCACTCCCGCCCGTAATCGCCAGGCGATTGCCATCCACCAAGCCTTGTTCAACCAAATAGCGCGCGCCGTTCACACAATCGTCCACATCAACAATGCCCCACTTGCCGTTAAGCCGCTCGCGATACGCGCGCCCGAAGCCCGTGCTGCCGCCATAATTGACATCGAGTACGGCGATGCCACGACTCGTCCAGAATTGAATTTCCAGATCGAGGGTCGGCGAAGTCATCGCGGTTGGCCCGCCGTGGCTCATCACCAACAACGGCGGTTGCTCGCCAACCGGCGCAGTGAAGTCTTTATTTTTGGGTGCGTAGAAGAAAGCGTGCGCGGTCAGGCCTTGCGTAGTTGGAAATTCGACGGCTTGCGGCGCGGCTATGTAGTCGGCATTGAGCGCCAGCTTATTGGCTTGTTGCAGCGTGGCGAATTGTTTCGTCGCCAGTTCGAAGCTGACGATGGCAGTTGATTCTATCAATGAGCCAGCTACGAAGACTGCACGACCATTGCCCGCGCGCAGGCCGTCAATCCGCGAGTAAGACGTGGTGATATTTTCAAGCTGCTTCGAGTTGGTATCGAGCAGCGCCAATTGCGAGAAGCCTTGTTTGAGATAGGCACAAACAATCTGTTCAGCGGAAGCGAACCCATAGGTTGACATCCCGAAGCCCCAATGCGGCAGGCCAAACTCAGCTTCCATCGGACACATGGGTTCGTTCTGACCATTACGCCAGCGATAGAGATTCCACCAACCTGTGCGGTCGGAGACGAAATAGAGTGTGCCGTCGGGCGACCATTGCGGTTGAAAGATTGCCTCGGCCGCGCCACCTGCAATCACGAGCGCTTGGCCCAATGTGCCGTCAGCATTGACTTCTGCCAGCCAAAGCTCCGTGCCATCCCAGGGCATGTTCGGATGATTCCAGGCCAACCAGGCAAGCTGTTTGCCGTCGGGGCTTAGGCGCGGTGACGAAAAGAAATCATAGCCGGCAACCAGCATAATGATCGGGCTTGGTTCGCTCATGCTGGAGATCGGACGATCAAGCGCAAAGCTGACAATAGAATTGATCGGCTCACTGCCTGCCGTGCGATGGTCTTCGCACACGCAGATCATCCGATTGCGCAGGCGGTCAACAATGCCATCAGCAAACCGCAAATCGCTCTGCTGTGTGAAAGGAACTGGCGGAGAATCAGGTGTGCGCTGGCCGTAGAGGCGTTGATCTGTGAAGTTGGAAAAATAGACGATCCCATCGCTGACTGTGTAAGCGCCGCCACCATATTCGTGTACACGCGTCCGCACATTGAATTGAGGCGGCGTGACATCAACACGTGTGTTATCAGGCGAGCAACGCACAATCACGTAGCGGCCTTGCTCTGTCGGGCGCATTTCAACCCAGTAGATGTCGCTGCCATCAAGCGCGATTGAACCTAGCCCGATGCTTTCTGAAACGATCAGGTCGGCGGTGATAGGAGATTTCCAAGAGCCATAGGGGGAAATCATCATTTTCCTCCACAAAGTCAGGTGAAGTTACACGAAGCCAGCAAGCTTTTGACAGCGCCTCGTGTAACTTTGCGAGCATTCTCAAACAGCAATGGCTGGATGTCCATTAGCCCAGGGACGCGCCGCTTCGAGTTGTGCGGCTAGTCGGAACAGTGTTGCTTCATCACCGTAGCGCGCAGCGAACTGCACGCCAATCGGCAAGCTCGCACTGTTCCAGTAAAGCGGCGCCGACATCGCTGGTTGCCCTGTCATATTTTGAATGGCCGTGAAAGGCGCGAATAAGCCAGACCGTTTCATCCCCGCCATCGCGTCTTCAGATGTCGCGGCAAACGTTCCTAACGGCACTGGCGGTTCAGCCAATACGGGCGTCAGAAATAGATCGTAGGCTTCCATAAACTGCGCAATACGCCGGGCGAAGATTTGCAGGGTCTGCACGGCCAACAGATATTCCGCCGCGCTGCGTTTCCGTCCAATCTCGATCATCACGCGCGTCAGCGGCTCAATCTCTTCAGCAGATGGCTTACGTCCTACTGCGTAGGAATAACTGTCAATTGACCACGCACAACCTGCCGCCCAAACGGTGAAGAAGGCTTTCGACAGCATCTCACCGTGCAATTGCGGCCCGGCTTCGGTAATTTCGTGACCTAACTCAGCACAAAGCTGAGCGGCATCGTGCACGGCAGCCACGCAATCAGGATGAACAGGCACGCCTGTGTAGGCTTGTGTGCTGAACGCGATGCGCAGCTTACCGGGAGGTGTGCTGGCCTCTTGCGCAAACGGGCGCGTGGGCGTAGGCGCGATGTAAGGATCCCCAAGATCATAGCCCGCCGTAGCGTCTAGTAGGGCGGCGCTATCGCGCACCGAGCGCGTGACCGCGTGTTCAACTACCAGCCCGCTGAAAATGTCGCCGAAGTGCGGCCCCAAAGAATTACGCCCGCGCGTCGGTTTCAAGCCGAACAAGCCACAACACGAAGCCGGAATGCGGATCGAACCACCGCCATCGTTTGCATGCGCAAAAGCTGTCAGCCCTGCGGCAACTGCTGCCGCTGAACCGCCGCTTGAGCCGCCAGGCGTGCGCGTCAAATCCCACGGATTGCGGGTCGCGCCAAACGCTTCGGGTTCAGTCGTCGGCAACAGACCGAATTCAGGCGTGTTGGTTTTGCCGATGATGACGAGGCCCGCGCGTTTGTAACGTTTGACCAACTCGCTATCGCCGTTCGGTTTGAATTCACGTAGCCAGCGCGAGCCTGCGCTCATGCTCACGCCTTCGTAAGCAGCCTGCAAATCTTTCAGCAAAAACGGCACGCCGGTAAATGGGCCTTGTGGTAAGGGCTGACTGGCGGTTTCGAGCGCCACCTGGAACATTGGCGTAATGACGGCATTGAGTTGTGGGTTGAGCTTTTCGATGCGACTAATCGCGGCTTCTACAAGTTCGCGCGACGTGACCTCGCCTCGGCGGACGAAATCAGCTTGCGCCGTGGCATCGAGCCAGGCGAATTCGTCGTATGCTGCCATTGGGTTGACCTCCTGACATTAAGGATACGGCGAGCGGCATTATGCACGGCTGTTGCCGGAATGCTAGGCAGAATGGACAAAATTACTTTCAACGCGTGTGCTGAAAAAGAGCGCAGCGTGACAAAAAAACGGGGAACGAATAAAGGCAAGCTGTGCTATAGTGCGTGCCGATGGAAAATCACCTCTGGATTAATGGCGCACTCAGCGAAGCTCGAACAAGCCCGCAGTGGATACCGTCTTTTGATCTTGAGCGATTCTTTTCCAGCCACCCCTACTCTATGAGCATCAACGGTGATGCGCTGTTAGTCAGCAGTTTCGGCTTGCGCGGTCAGTTGTTCGAGAGCAGGAAATTTTTACCCCGGAAGCACCTCTGTAGTTGCTAAACGATTGCGCAGGTCGGAGACCGTTTCCGACACAGTCGGCTTGCTTCTTTTGCTTTTTGGAGATTTTATGTCCGTTAGACTGTATGTCGGAAATTTGGCTTTCAGTGTGTCTGAACAGGAGTTGGAAGGCCTGTTCCGTGACGTTGGCGAGGTTACCTCCGCCAATATCGTGACCGACCGTGACACGGGCCGTTCGCGTGGGTTCGGTTTCGTCGAAATGGAATCGCAGGAAGCGGCGGCGGCGGCTATCGGAGCCTTCAATGGCTACGAACTCGCCGGTCGTTCGTTGACTGTCAACGAAGCGCGGCCGCGTGAAAATCGCGGCGGTGGCGGCTTTGGCGGCGGCGGCGGTCGTGGCGGTGGTCGTGGCGGCTTTGGTGGCGGCGGCGGTGGTCGCGGTGGCGGTCGTGGTGGCGGTTTCAATCGCGACCGTGGCAATCGCTATTAAAGTTTCACTCCCAGTGAACCCAAACGAGCAGGCCGGGAAGTTTCGCGCTTCCCGGCCTGCTTGCTTTTGTGGCGCTAGCGTATAATCCGCGCCATGGAAAACCTCTCGCAAAAGCTCGTTGAGTTGCGCCGCGAATATGTTTCGCAACCGTTGGCAGAATCTTTTGTCAAAGCCGATCCCATCGAACAGTTCAAAGCTTGGTTTGCCGAGGCGCTCGCGGCAGAACAGCCTGACGCAGAGGCAATGACGCTTTCGACTGCGACGCCGGGTGGGCGCGTGTCAGCGCGTATTGTGTTGTTGAAGGGTTGCGACGAGCGTGGCTTTGTCTTTTTCACCAACTACGAAAGCCGGAAAGGAAAAGAACTCGCCCGTAATCCTTACGCGGCACTGACCTTCTATTGGCACACGCTCAATCGTCAAGTGCGCATCGAAGGCAAAGTCGAGAAAGTTTCAGCGGAAGAGTCCGAGCACTACCACCAAACGCGCCCGCGCGGTAGCCAGATCGGCGCGTGGGCCTCACCGCAGAGCCAAGAGATCGCAAGCCGGGAAGTACTGGAACAGTGCGTGGCTGAAATCGTGGTACGCTTCGCAACCGAACCGATCCAGTGTCCGCCTTTTTGGGGCGGCTATCTGTTACGCGCTGACTCGATAGAATTCTGGCAGGGGCGTGAGAGCCGTCTCCACGACCGGATTCTTTACGCCTGGCAAAATGGCGTGTGGCGTATCACGCGGCTTGCACCCTGAAAAAACAACCAGCGGCTAAAAACGCAAAGGCGCAAGAGCAATTCGATTTGCCCTTGCGCCTTTGGTGTTTTCTTATGGCACAACTTTTTTGCTCTACGCGTTTGTCGCAGCAGGCAAAAGTCCTTTGATCTCGCGCACCACGCGTTGCACTTCAGCTTCGTCAGCCAACGCGATCATAAAGAATTTGTAGCCTTCGCTGATGCAAATCACGCCATTGGCGAAGAACCAGATGCCATTGAGGAGCGGGTTTCCGCCGATAATCAAGTTCAATGGCAAACCCGTCACAGTTGCACCCGAAAAAGCCGAGCCGATCATGGTTGCGCCTGCCGCCACGCTGAACGCCCCCAGGAGCGGCGCGCCAACATACTTCGTCAGATTACGCTGAAACTCCAATTGCGCACGCTCAGCCTCATCCATTTGGCCATTAGCCAGTCGTTGTTCTTGCTCTTTCAAATACTCAGTGTAACGCTCGGTCAGCTTGCGCAGGCCGACGATGGGCAGCGCGCTGTGAAAGAACCAATTGCCCATAATGGTCGAGCCGAGCACGGTCGCGCCTAACCCCGGCAGCGCCGAGCCAGCGCGAATCCCCGCCACCAGCGAGAGCGTGACGACCGAGGCTTTGCCAGGATTTTCTTTGATCCAAACACGCGCTTTGTCGTAGCTGCTCAGCGCGGCTTCTGTCAGCCGCGCGCCACTTGCGCCGACGTTGTAAGCTTGCTCGGCGCGCTTGTAATAAGCCTGCGCTGTGCCGAAAACTTCGCGCGCCGTTTGTTCAGCAGTTTGTGCGGCCTCTGTGGCGCCGGTTTGTGCAGCGCGCGCACCTGCTCGCAGCTTATCTTGCGCTTCTGACGCAGCGGTGCGAAGGTTTTCTTTGACACGGTACTCTTCATCAAGCTGCTCCGCTTTCGCCCGCGCGGTGTTAGTTGCTTCATTAACCGTCTCGCCAGCGCGACGCGCTAAATCGCTGGCGGCGTTGACGCCTTGTTCCAGTTTTGTTTTGAGTTCGAACTTCTCGTCAAGTTCTTGCGCTTTGCGCCGCGCTGTCTCGCGCCACTGATCAAAAATGCTATTCATCGCTACTACCTCCGAAGTTGATTGGATGATTGTGATGATAGCTTACGCTGGCAGGGTGATTAAAGTTCGCACTCAAACAAGTCGCAGCGCCAGACAAACGGCGGATGAGCAACGCGGCAATTTCCATTCAGGCGAATCCTCCAATGCTGCGTCATAACGCTGGCGTTCGGCTGGCTCAAAGCCGAAGTGGTGCTGGAAAAAATCTGCCGCCGTGGTAGTCAACAAGACAACTTCATTCACGCCACTGGCGCGCGCGTCAGAGAGTTCTTCCAAGATCAACTCACGCCCCAACCCGTTGCCTTGTCGCCCCGGTTTTACGGCGAGCGAGCGCAGGAGCGCCACGTGGCCGTAACGCTCCTGTCCTACGCAGCCCACTAGCTCGCCTACTTCATCGCGCGCCACCAAGAATTCGCTGAGATGCTCCTGTACGCCTTCCGGCGGCAGATCCACTTCGCTTAAGAGCGCCAGCACTTCAGCATAATCAGCCGCGTGTGCACGCACGATTTCAGTTTTCATCACGCTACTCCGCTTAATTGGATTGGTGGGGCCACAGGCGCACAACACGCCCCAGACTGTAGCTGCACTTCGGACAAATGATCCTGTAACACGACGAAGACTTCCCACTTATAACCATTCGGATCGGTCACCCAAGTCTTGTCCTGGATCGCATAGCAGCAATTGGTTTGCACCTCATCTTCGGTCAGCAGCCCCGCCGCTTTCCAGCGCCGCTTCGTTGCCAGCACCTCATCTGTGCTGCCCACTTGAATGCCCAGGTGATTGAGGCCGCCCGCTTCTTTGACCGGACGTTCGTTCAAAGTCAGATTGACTGCTGGTTCATCTAGGTCGAACTTGGCGTAACCGGTGCGCACTTTGACCGGCTCTGCATTCCACAGCGCCCGGTAAAAGGTCAGCGATTCGGCCAGATTGTTGACGTTCAATGCCACGTGCAATTTTGTTTTCATCACAGACTCCTCTGAATCAAGTTTCCAACTGCGCCGTCGCGCATGCTCAGACTACATTCGCCTAGCCGTATGCAGTGCGCAAGATACTCTCAAAGAGTATATGCGTCAAGGCAGATATACCTTGTGCGGAATTTTTCTGGGTAAAGCTATGACGAATACGACAAAAACAGCGCGCGCAAAGAAAACCCAGCAGTGGTCGCAACAGATGGCGGCGCTGCTCAAAGCCTGCGCGGATCAGACGAGACTGCGACTCATCAATCTGTTGGCGCAGGAAGGCGAGGTCTGCGTTTGCCACCTGGTTGACGTGCTGGGGGCGAATCAGCCAAAGGTCTCGCGCCACCTGGCTTATCTCAAACGCGCGGGCTTGGTCAGCGACCGCAAGGATGGCCTGTGGGTACATTACCGTTTGACAGAATCACTGGCCGAACCCGCGCAACGCTTGCTCGCTTGTCTGAATTCGTGTTGCGCCGACGCGCCGGAAATGCAGAGCGATGTCAAAACGCTGCGTCAGGTTTGCGCCGCGCAACCCATCGTGAAGCTTACCAGCCGCGCTGAGGCTGTGAAGCAAGCTGCCCCGCGCCGAGCTAAAGACCGTAAAACAGCCGCCCGTTAAAACACCCAGCCTCTATTTGATTGACAGTCGCAACGTCTGCAAGCTAGCCTTAGTGTGCAAGATACACTAAGGCAGGTGCAGCATGAAGCTTGGCAGCCAAACTGAAAAAAATGTGCCGCGCTACTCTGGGCTGGCGACAGATCTCTATCAATTGACGATGGCTGCGGCCTATCACGCGCACGACCGACACGAGCAGGCCAGTTTTGAATTGTTTGTGCGCCACTTGCCGCCGGGGCGTTCTTACTTGGTAGTAGCCGGGTTGGAGCAAGCGGTAGAATATCTGCAAGAACTGAGCTTCAGCGCAGAAGAGATTGGATATCTGCAAAGCCTGTCAGTCTTCGCCACACTTTCAGACAGCTTCTGGGACTACTTGCGCGCTTTTCGATTTACAGGCGATGTCTGGGCGATGCCGGAGGGCACGGTGGCATTTGCCGACGAGCCGCTCTTGCGAGTCACCGCGCCTTTGATCGAAGCGCAATTAGCCGAAACCTTCCTGCTGGCGACGATAAATTTTCAAACGCTGATCGCAACCAAGGCCGCGCGTATTGTCGAGGCGGCGCAAGGGCACGGCATAACCGAGTTTGGCGCGCGGCGCTGCCATAGTTTTGGTGCGGCGCTTTATGCGGCGCGGGCGGCCTTTATCGGCGGTTGCGTCGGCACCTCGAATGTCGAAGCAGGGCGGCTATTCAAGCTGCCCGTTTACGGCACGGCAGCGCACTCGTTCGTGATGTCGTTTGACAATGAAAATGAAGCCTTCCGCGCCTACCAGGAAGTTTTCCCCGAAAGCACTACGCTGTTACTCGATACTTATGACACATTGAATGCTGCGCGGTTGGCAACCGAGTTCGGCACCAGTTTGCGCGGTGTGCGGTTGGATAGCGGTGACCTGGCAGAGTTGAGCAAGCAGGTGCGCGCCATCTTTGATGCGGCGGGCATGCGGCAAACGAAGATTATGGCGAGCGGCGATTTGGACGAGCATAAGATCACCGCACTATTGGCCGCAGGCGCGCCCTTCGACCTGTTTGGTGTTGGCACAGAGCTTTCGACCTCGCGTGATGCGCCTGCGCTGGCGGGCGTTTATAAGCTGGTCGAACTCGAACACGATGGGCAGCACGTGCCGAAGATGAAGCTGAGCCGCGAGAAAGCGACCTATCCATATTGCAAACAGGTTTGGCGTGAGGCCAACAGCGCGAACGTATTTGTGGGTGATTTGGTTGCGACTGTTGACGAAGGCCCGGCGGCGGGTGAGCCTTTGCTGAAGCAGGTAATGCACGCTGGCGAGTTGATTGCGCCGCTACCGGATTTGCCAGCAGCGCAGCGTTACGCACAACAGCAACTTGCCCGATTGCCTGCGCAGTTCAAATCGTTGGAAGAGCCGGCAACCTATCCGGTGCGCTACAGCGCGGAATTGGAACGGCGTCGGCAAACGTTACTCAACCAGCTTGAGCAACAGGAGGGAGCGAATTATGCGAATCGAAATTCGACAGGGTGACATCACCGAGCAAGCGGATGTCGAGGCCATCGTCAACGCAGCGAATACTGAACTGGCGCTCGGCTCCGGTGTGGCGGGCGCGATTCGGCGCAAGGGCGGCGACATCATTGACGAGGAAGGTCGCAAACAAGCGCCGATTCGATTGGGCGAAGCGGCGGTGACGACGGCAGGCGCGATGCCGTACAAGTGCGTCATTCACGCGGCGGCGATGGGTTACACGAAAGAGGATGCAGCAGTGCCCAAGAAACCCGGCACTGCGACCAGCGCAGAAATCATTCGCAACGCCACCTTGAACAGCTTACGGCGCGCGGAGGAGTTGAAGCTGAAATCCATCGCGTTTCCAGCGCTGGGCACGGGCGTAGCAGGTTTTCCAGTTGATGAGTGCGCCGAGGTGATGATCGGTGCCGTGCGTGACTATACAGTGGGGCAGACTGACAGTTCGCTTGAGTTAGCGGTCTTTGTGCTGTTTACACCAAGCGATTACCAAATCTTCAAAAGAATTGCGGAGCAGTGAGAAGCGATGATCTTTTTTGACATTGATACACAACATGATTTTATGGATCGCGGTGGCGCACTCTACACGCCTGATTCGGAGGCCATCAAACCGAACATTGAGCAACTGCTACGAGCAGCCAGCGAATACAGGATCACCACCATTTCGTCGCGTTGCGCGCACGTTCCGGATGATCCGGAGTTTGCCATCTTTCCGCCGCACTGTATTGACGGCACCTACGGAGCAGAACGTATCTTTCCAGATTTGCCCAAACTTCCACGTCATGAAATTCCGCTGGGGTTTGAACCAGATCAGGAAACCAAACTTGCGGCAGGGACACATTACATCGTCAAAAAACAAGTGTTCGATCTTTTTTCCAACCCCTGGCTTGAAGGGAAAAGACAGGCAGGAGCTTTCCGCGACGAAGATTGTGTGTTGTTTGGCGTCGCGACCGATTATTGTGTGTTGGCTGCTGGGCGCCGCTTAACCGCAGCAGCAGCGCGTGTGCTGGTGGTGGAAGATGCAATTCGAGGCGTAGCGACGGAAACAACGGTCGATGCGATTGCTGAGTTGCGTGCGGCTGGAGTTGAATTCTCGGCGACAGATGAAGTATTGAAGCGGCTGATTGAAGCGCGTTGAAAAATAACAGACCCAAGCGAGGAGAATATCCGGCAAGATGCCTTATACCTACGAACACCCGCGTCCGTCCGTAACGGTTGATTTAGCCATCTTCACCATTGCTGACAACGATTTGAAAGTGCTGTTGATTCGGCGGGCGCAAGAGCCATTCAAAAACAAGTGGGCTTTGCCAGGTGGTTTTGTCGAGATGGATGAATCGCTGGAAGAGGCGGCGGCGCGCGAATTGAAAGAAGAAGCAAGTGTGAGCGATGTTTATCTGGAGCAGCTCTATACCTTCGGCGATCCGAACCGCGATCCGCGCGGGCGTGTCATCAGCGTCGCCTATTTCGCTCTGGTTGATGCTTCACGACAAAACATTCGCGCTGCTGATGACGCGGCTGAAGCGCAATGGCATTCGGTCTTCAAACCGCCCAAGCTGGCTTTCGATCACCGCAAGATTCTGGATTATGCCGTGTGGCGACTGCGCAATAAGATCGAGTGGACGACGGTAGGCTACGAGTTGCTGTCGAAGAAATTCACGCTGTCCGAGCTACAGCGTGTTTACGAAGTCATCCTGCAAAAGCCTGTAGACAAACGCAATTTCCGCAAGCGCATTCTGGCGCAGGGCGAAATCCGCGAACTCAACGAGACCCGCAGCGATGGCGCGCATCGTCCGGCGAGGCTCTATTCATTCAAAGCTAAATCATAAACCTCAGGGTCTGACAATTCCGCGATAGACCAGCACCAGGATCGCCACGCCGACGATCAACCGGTAGACGATAAAAATGCCTAGCGAGCGACGACGCAGATAGCTCAGCAGAAACGCAATGCTGGCATAGCCGACGATGGCGGCAACGACCGTACCGGCCAGCAGATTCGCTGTGCCGAGACTGCCCAGATGATGGACCGCTTCTTTCAATTCCAGCAAGCCGCTGGCGGCAATCGCCGGGATAGATAGCAGGAAGGAGAAACGCGCTGCCGTCTCGCGCCGCATCCCTGCAAACAGCGCGCACGCGATGGTGGTGCCCGAACGTGACGAGCCGGGGATCAGCGCGAAGACTTGTCCGAAGCCAACTGCCAGTGCGTCACCCACGCCCAGATCGGACATGGCTTTTCGCTGGCTGCCGATCTTTTCCGCCACCCACAGCAGCAACGCCCAGACGATCATGCTGAAGCTGATGAGGTAGAGGTTTTTGGTCAAATTGCCTTCGATGATCTTTTTTGCCAGCAAGCCTACGGTGCCAATTGGGATCGAGCCGAGAATGATCAGCCAGCCCAAATTGAGCGCATCCGCCGAGGCTGGGTCGCGTTGGCCACGTAAGCGCGCCAGATTACCCAACACAAAGCCGCGCGTGATGGTCAGAATGTCAGGCAGGAAATAGAGCATAACGGCCAGGAGCGTGCCTAACTGCAGCACGGCGTTAAAAGCCGTGATCGCTTCTGGCGAGAGTTGTTGATCCAACCTCAACACGCGTTCGGCGAGGATCATGTGGGCGCTGCTACTGATGGGAATGAATTCGGTGAGTCCTTGAATGATGCCGATAATAAGGGCTTGTACAAGATTCATGTTGTGTAGTTGATTGCGGCCGTTACTTATTTTTCGGGCGACGCAGAATGACTACGATTTCAGTGCCGCCGAAAGCCGTTTTCGAAACGGTCATTCCGGCTATCTCGTAGCCTTCCTGTCCGGTTCCGTTTAGTTCTTTCTGCATAGTACTGGTGCGTTTGGTGGCCAACAATAGGAAATCGTAGCGGGTGGGTGCCTCTTCACGAGCACGTTCCATAAGGATGACGACCTCCTGCCCGCCGAAGGTTGAGTTGTAGACGGTCTGGCCGCAATAGTTAAAGCCCGCATTGCCAGCCTCGCTCATCTCCTTCTGCATTGTCGAAGTCTTGCTCGTCGCCAGCAGTTTGTATTGGTAACGCTCTTTGGCTGGTGCTTCTTCAATCTTCTTCGCCATCACGACGACTGCCTCATTGCCGCCAAAGCTGGTCTCGCCGCCCATCACGTAGGCGAAGCGGTAGCCTGCCTCAGCCGCGTCATTCATCTCTTTCTCCATCGTCGAAGTTTTGTTCGTCGCCAGCACGCGAAAATCAACACTGTCCGAGCGCGGGTTGGCAGACGATCTCTTCAACTCCGGCCTCTGCGTTTGCGCCAAGGCTTGAACAGGCGAAAAACACGTCATTGCCGCAAGGCAGAATAGACAGGCGAGTAGCTTAATTCGCAGGTAGTGGGGTAATAGGGTGGGATAACGCCGATAGCGTAGGGGCAGACCTGTGTGTCTGCCCTGAAGCGACGCGTCTGCGAGACTGGGGCAGACACACAGGTCTGCCCCTACGTCCCACCCCATTACCCCACCACCAATTCGCATAGCTTTTCCTTTCGTCTCGGTAAACAGGCTCGTTCACCGCAATTTTCCAAGCAGATAACTTTCGAGTTGAGCGATGGCCACACGCTCCTGCTGCATCGTGTCGCGGTCGCGCACCGTCACAGTGTCTTTGAGCGCCGGGTCTTTGCCCTCGCCCAGTGTGTCGTAATCTACCGTAATGCAAAAGGGCGTGCCGATTTCATCCTGGCGGCGATAGAGTTTGCCGATGCCGGCGGAATCATCGTAAATGGCGCGCATCGTGGGTTGCAGCTCGCGTTTGATCTGTTTGGCGACTTCGACGATGCGCGGTTCGTTCTTTTTGAGTGGGAAGATGGCAACCTTGATCGGTGCGAGTTGCGGATGCAGTTTTAATACGACGCGGGTGTATTCGTCACAAAGTTTGGCTGCGACCGGGCGGACTTTCTTCAGCAATTCAACCTTGTCGCCGCCGGGCAAATTACAAGCCTCCTCTACATCAAGGAGCGTTTGCGGCAAACCAGCCTCAGCATTCTTAAGTGCGTTGAGCATATCAACGTACCTGCCTACCCAAACCTTTTCTTCTATGATTTTTCCTGTTTCTGTTGGAAACCTCAATCCCTCTTTATCAAGTTCGCGAATAACTTTTTCTCCAACTGCTATTTTCTTTTCAAGGCTTTTTAGCGCCGCTGCGATGACTTCGCGCAATGGCTTCAACGCTTCTTCATTCGGCTCACTCACCAACTCTTCGTTGTATGCCTCGCACAAGAAGGCCAACGTCGCGCGGGTCGCGCCCGCCGACGGCTCAATCACGTAAGGAACGTAGCGCCCGCCTTTCTTACCCGTCGCCGGATCAGCCCATTGATCGTCGAAGTAATCTAGCTTTGCCGTAGTGTGTGTGTTGGGTTCGAGCTTCAACCGCTTCAAGTCTTCTTCGGGAATGTCGCGGCTATGTGCCGACAGATCGTAATCCTGCCGGTTGGCGATGCCTTCGAGTTCACTGTAGCCGAGCGAGCCGGGGAAGCGGTATTCAATATCCACCGTTGCTTTGGCGTAATGGGCCAACTCTTCTTTCGTCTGTTCGCGTTTGATCAGCTTCACCGGGTCAAGACCGAGGTTGACGTACCAGTTGAAACGTTGCTCGACCCATTCGGCGTGCAATTCCAGATCGTTTTTCTCACCCGGCTGCAAATACTGCGGCGGTTTGCAGAAGTACTCGATCTCCATCTGTTCGAACTCGCGCGTGCGAAAGGTGAAGTTGCCGGGCGTGATCTCGTTGCGAAAAGCTTTGCCGATCTGCGCGATGCCGAAGGGCAGTTTGCGGCGCATTGCCTGCTGCACGTTGGCAAAGTTGACGAAAATGCCTTGCGCGGTTTCAGGGCGCAGATAGGCCAGGTTCTCGTCACTTTCGACCGGGCCGACATTGGTCTTGAACATCAACAGGAAGGCGCGCGGCTCGGTCAGATCGGCCGAACCACAACTTGGGCATTTACCATCCCTCAAATGATCGGCGCGACTGCGCGTCTTGCACTCGCGGCAATCCACCAACGGATCGCTGAAAGTCGCCTCGTGACCAGAGTACTTCCAGACCAACCGGTTCATCAAGATCGCTGCATCCAACCCTTCCATATCGTCGCGGTCATAGACGACCGAACGCCACCAGGCGCGCATTACGTTGTTTTTCAGTTCAATGCCGAGCGGGCCGTAATCCCACGTCGAACCGATGCCGCCGTAAATCTCCGAATTCGCAAAGATGAAGCCGCGCCGTTTGCACAGGCTTACAATCTTTTCCATGCTTGATGCTGCCATCGTTTTAACTACACCTTTCTCGCGCAGAATGATTACGGGTCTAAAAAATGAGGCGTGATATTAGCAGAGTTGCAAGTTGGCGGTCTAGGCGAGCCTTAAGCACGCTCTAGTCACTCGCTGTCGCAAGTTGTTGTTGGCGTGCGTGCGCCAGGGGCAAAGCGATTTGGAACCACGCGCCTTCGCCGGGTTTGCTCTGCACCTCGATGTGCCCACCGTGGTCGCGAATGATGCCGTAGCTGACGGCTAGGCCGAGGCCGGTGCCTTTGCCGATCTGTTTGGTGGTGAAGAAGGGGTCGTAGATTTTGGCGAGATGAGCTGGCTCAATACCGCTACCCGTATCGCGGAAATTGATGAGCGCCAGACCGTTAAGCTCGGTGGTTGATATTTCGAGTCGCCCGCCGTTGGGCATGGCGTCACGGGCATTTAGGATCAAATTCATGAAGACCTGTTGCAGGTTGGGCGCATTGCCCAGGGCCTGCGGCAGGTCTTCGTCGTAATTGCGGACGACTTCGATCCGCGTGTTGCGCAGTTGCGCTTCGAGCAATTGGAGCGTGTCGTCGAGCACGCGATGAAGATCAACCGGCGCAAAGCGGGCATCGCTCGTGCGCGAGAAGTTGAGCAGGTTATTGACGATGGCCGACGCGCGCGAAGTTTGGCGGTGAATCTTTTCGAGCAATTGATGGCGCGGATCGGTGTCGGGCATCTGTTGCATCAACATCTGTGAATAAGACGAGATGCCGGTGAGCGGCGTGTTGACTTCGTGCGCAACACCGGCAGCGAGGATGCCGATGGAAGAGAGTTTGTCGGATTGTTGCAACTGCTCTTCGAGGGAAACGCGCTCGGTGACGTCTTCGATGGCGACGAGCGTGCCTTCGAGTTCGGCAGTCTTGCTCTGCAACGGCGCGAGCGAGAGGTTCAAGATCAATTCACGATCGTCAGCCGAATGGGCGCGGAACTTGTAGATGTTGACTGGCTCGCCTTGTTGCCATTCGCTGCGCGCCATCAGTTCGCGGATGGCTTTGAGCACATCGTTGCGGAAGACTTCGGTGATACGCTGGCTGATGGCTTGCTCGCGCTTGAGGCCGTAAATCCCTTCGAGCGCGCCATTCCAGTTGGTGATGCGCCCGGCTAGGTTGATGACCATCACGCCGACGTTGATGGATTCGATGATGTTCTCGTTGAACTCTTTAAGGCGGGCCAACTCTTTGGCGCGGTGCGCCTGGTCTTCCAGCAAGACTGCGTTTTCGATGGCGACAGCTACATAGCCGGAGATGGCGCGCAAGAGTTCTACGTCTTCCGAAGAGAGTAGTGCGCCGTCAACCGTGCGGCCCAGCCCGATGACGGCTACGATGCGCGAGCGCACGGCGCAGGGCAGGAAATAGCTCAACGCGCGCCGCCGTGAGGGGAAGGCCAGGCTGCCTGTCGTGCCCGGCTCGTATTCGCTTTCAGAATTGTCCAGGCGTGCAATGCCGTCGCTGAGGCTGCGTTCGCGTAGAGTTTTGACAAAATCGTCAGGCAGATTGATTTCGCCCGCCATGCCCTCGACGCGCGCGACGCGGAAGCCAGAGGGTTGCCCTTTGTCTTCGATAAAGATCGCCAGCCGTTCGACCGGGAAGACCTCTTTCAAACGGTGCATCAAACTGTCGAACAATGGTTCAAGATCAGTCGTCGAAGAAAGCGTGCGCCCAAATTCCTGCAGCGTGACGCGGTAGTCATATTTCTCGCCGTAAAAGAGCCGGTCAATCCGCTCCTGTACCCAGTTCTTCATCGGCGCAAAAAGCATCGCCAGCGCCGACATCGTGATGGCTGCAATCAGGAAGGTCGCAGTCTGCGATTCCAGTTGCGGGGCGATGAATTCATAAATGCCTGCCATCACTGAACCGAAAAGCAGCGCGACCGAGAGCGTGGAGATAATGTAAGCCGCCGAGCGCCGCACGACAGTATCCACGTCCATCAGCCGGTATTGCACGATGGAATAACCCAGCGTCAGCGGCACAAAAATAAGCGGCGCGATGGCCAGGTATTGCAGTGAAATTGATACGGCGGAAGGTTGACTGAACCAGGCTGGCAGATAACAGACGGCGAAAACTGTGCCTGCAATGCCGATGCCCCAGACCACCCATTTCAATTGTTGGCGCACAAGGTTGGTTTGGGCGCGCAGGAAGGTACGTAGCAACAGGCCACAGCCAATCAGCAATCCCGCGACGAAGAGTGTGATTTCAATGTTATCTAGTGCGCGGAGCACATTAACCGACGAGAGAGGAACGAGCTTGCGCAGCGTATCAAATCGCACCCAGGCTTCGCACAGTATCAACAACGCCGCCGGGATGTAGATCAACCCGGCCAGCCAGCGGCGTTGTGTGAAGAGGTGATAGCGCGCCGGATAGATCGCAGCGAAATGAAGGAAGGCCGGCGCGAGCAACAGCAGCGCAATAGCATCGGCGAAGTCAACCGCTTTGTCGAACTGCGTGCGCAACTCTTCAGTCGGGCTGTAAAAATGCACGATAAACGCCAGCAGGCAGATCAAAAAGAAATGCGTCACGTAAGGCGCGCGTCCTTGTTGCAGCAGGACGTAGATGCCGATGCCTAAGTAGATCAGTCCGACCAAGGCGAGATACAGCCCGCGCGGTATGTTTGTCGGGCGCGGGTCGAGCCGGTCTAGGTAGGCGACGCCTTCAGGGATCGGATAGTTGGGCCGTTCGATCCAATAACTCAGCCGGTAGCCGTCTTTGATCTGCTTTTTGACGTAATCGAGGTAGAGCTGAACGAAACGGGCTTCGGTGATTTCATCGAACTGGTCCTGATCGTTGCGCGGATCGCACATTCCGGAACAGATGCCGAGGAGCGCATCGCCAGGGCGCACGCCTGCGCCATATGCAGGCCCGTTGGGATCAACGTATTCGGCCACTACACGCTCGGCGCGGTCAATCCAGACCACACCGTCGGTCGGCACGTCTTTCTGGTTGAGCCGGTCGCGCAAATTGAACAGACCCGCAATCAACGCCAACGCCGCCACGAAAAGTAGCAGCAGCGTGCGCGTCGTTACTCGGGTTGTGCCTGGTTGCGGTGTCACGTTTTCAACACTCGATCCTTGTCAACAATTTGGGTGGCGAACAAGAGCATTGCCAATCTGGATGGGGAACTGGCTGTCTCAAACCGCGCAGGAAGCCGGCGCAGTCAGCTTTGTGCGTAGCCGGAAATTTAGGCAACTGCCATGCCAGCCGAACTGGGGGGATGGTGATTGCACTCTCATCATCAGCCCCCTGATTTTTCAGCAAATTATCCCAGCAAAGTTTTGTCGGAAGCCGTCTTGCAGATGGGTTGTAACGCGGCTTCTCCATTTTTTTGGACTGCGCTCCGAGAATTCGTACTCGACTTTGTGCCCCGGCTACCAACGAAAAGCAATGCCGCCCCGCACTGTGCGTTGAGTGCGCGCTACGACGATCTGCGACTGACCATCATCTGTGCCGAGCGTCTGGTTGAGCAAGTTACGAATGTCAACCATCGCTTGCCAGCGTAACGGCAACCCGAAGCTTGGCAATTCCTGCGTTACGTAGATGTTGATATTCGGATCGTAAACGCTCATCCGGCCCGCAAAAGGATCAATCGCAAAAATCACGGCAGAAGGCGAGAGCCGCACAACAGTGGAAATGCGCGTGCCGGTTTGTTGTGTGAAATCCAAATCCAGTTTTGCCGAAGCCACCTGGAAGAAACCGCGATTGAACATCTGCGCAGGAGTCAGGTCAGGCAATTCCCGATTGCTGAAGCGCGAGCCATAACCGTAGCTGTAACCGACGGAAGCGGTCACATGCTCATTGAAATGGCGTGCATACATCAGGCGTGCCCCTCGTGCTGCGCCATTCATCGCTGCGACTTGATGCGCCATTTGCTGCATGGTCGCCTGTGTTTCAGGTGAGGCCTCCAATGGCAGAGCCAGCACGCCGACTCCGTGGCCAGAGACCACATCGTAAAACACAGAGGCCTCGAGCGAGGCCGCCCCGTCGCTAAAGGTGCGTTCGACGCTTAGCTCAAAGCGACGGCTGCGATCCAGCACGGGCGTATTGAGCACGGCAGTTTCGGGCGCTTGCGTTTCAAACGGCGCCTCGATGTTTTCGGTCGAGAAGCCTTCGGTAGCGTTGGTCTGGCTCGTGCGCGGGGTGACGGCTGCACCCACCCGCCATTTGGCCGATGGGTTATATTGCAGCGCAATGCGCGGCAGGACGCTCTCTTGTTGTGACGCCGCCGAACTGACAAAACGCGAGTAGTCAAAACCGTAAATCACCAGCAGCGGTTGAAAGACCTGCCACTCGTCTATGGCGGAAACGGAAACCTGATCGAGCCAGCGCGGTGCGCTACTGTTCGACACAGCAGTTATTGACGAAGGCTTGGCAACGCTAATAGGCAATCCCGGTGTACCGGGCAGATCGAATTCAGGTGCGGATTTTCTCGCCAGTGCTACTTGCCCGTAACCGACGCTGGCTGTGACCTGATGGTTCGAACTCGGGCGCATTGTGGCAATGGCAGAAAGGCGTTGCGGGGCTAGATCGCCGACGCCACGCTGGCCGATCAAAGCCATCTCTACCCCCCCACCCAACGTACCGGAAATGGCAAAGTTGGTGCCGAAGAAATTTGATCCAGGCAGGCCGTAGCGCGCGCTTGAATTGGCCGCTACAAACTGCACCATCCCATGCACGGCGGGACGATTGGCGGCGAAACTATTTCGCGCAACTTCGACTTTCGTGTTAGGAGTTGACTGGTTGTCAGCAACTTCATCTTCTTCAAGAACGTTGAGCACTTGACGCGGCACACTGAGTCCTATCCAGCGATAATCGTCACGGTCGCCGCGCTTCTGCACCAGCGTGCCGTCGCGTTTGAGCGCGAAGTTGTGGATGACTGTGATGGGCCGGTCAACAGTGATAGGTTGCAGGCTAGGGAAGAAGCCCTCGGCCACAGCGCGCAAGCGATAAGCGCCCGGCGCAATGCCAGTGGTGAAATGGCCCTGCGCATCTGTCTTGACGCTCTTGATCTCCTTGCCGCGCGGGCGCGCTTCAAGCAAGGCCACCACGGCACCAATCAGCGGCGTGCCGCCTTCATCTTTGACTGTGCCAGAAACGAAGGCTAATGTCGGGGCGGCTTCTGCCGTAGAGGCGTTGAAAACAGCCACGCTAGCCGGATTAATCACGTATACCCCAAGCACCCAACCAATCAGCAGAAAGTTGACCGTCTTTCTCATACTGCCCGCCTTTCCTGAAATAACTCGCAGTAGTGCAAGGTCAATGAAATGAAAACTGTTACGTGCAAACTCTTTGATACCATGAACGGCCCACAAATGATGAAGCAACAAGAAAACCGCCGGTCAGAATTGTCCGGCATGTACATTGGGGTGTCAAGAAGATCGAATTGGCGCTTTGCGGCGGCGTGGCGCGCGCGTGAGCGGCTCGGCCAACGGTTGATTGGCCGGATGATGCAGGATCACGGTCTGATTGGGAGAAATCATTTCGTAGCTAATTCCGCGCCAACTGATGCGTCGAGAAAGGCCTGCCACACAGGCGTTATAGAGATAAGCAAGCGAAACCAGCGGATTGACCAATGCGTACACCCAGCGCCGGGGCCAGAGCCGTTCACGGTTGTCCGGCAACAAATGTGCGGCAACTGTGGCGCGCATCCAACCAGTCATCGCACCTAGCGCGAAAGTGCAGATGAGCAAAGAGAAGAGCGAAAAGTTAAAGTGCCCGCTGGCCACTGCCAGCGCCAGGTAGCCTAGCCCGCCCCAGAAGGTAAAGTTGAAGAGCAGATGGCTAAAGAAGCTCAATTGCCAGAGGCGCGGCGCATAGACACGTGTGATCTTGATTTGGCGCGTGGTGAATTCCAGCAAGTCTTTCAAGCTGGCGTCGGCGTGTGTTGCCACCAGACAGTTGGGCACGAACTTGATGCGCTGCCCGACTTCGCGCAAAGCAGCCGTCAAAACGTAATCATCACTGAGCGCGCCCTGCCAGCGTTGCTTAATCTCCCACTTGGCAAAATTATCGCGTTGGATGGCCGTCGCTCCGCCCCAGGCCAAGCCGGAACGCTCGCCCAAGGTGGACAGTATGCTCGCATTCCACGCCGAGAGCAGCCAGGCTGCGAAACCCCCTTGCATTGGCACATACCATCGGAAGCCAGTGGTCGCGCCGACGCCGCGCTCATTCAGGGGGGCACATAGGTCGGCCAGCCAGTGCTTGGTTGGCCGCGCATCCGAATCGGCGAAGACCAGCACTTCGGCGCGGCGATCAATCGAGTCGAGCGCATCGAGCGCCGCAATCAAATTGTGCACCTTCTGTCCGCAACCTTTGGCTTCGCCCGCCACGATCAGCCAGGCCGCGCGACGGCTCTGTTTAATCAGCTTGGTCAGCACAGGATGGGCCGGATCGTTTTCACTCTCGGTCACAAAGATGACTTCGTAGTCGCGGTACTCCTGCGTCAAATAAGCGCGGATGTTCTCCTCAAAATCGTGCTCAAGACCTTTGCAAGGCAGGATGACGGCGGCCTTTGATTGGCGGCGTTGCAATAGGGTGGCAGGTGTAGTGAGCGCATAACGGACAAACCGCGTGGTGTTCAAAAACGACAAAATGCTTTGCACGAACAGAAAGAATGCCGAAACAAAAAATACCGTTTCCATAACCGCCACCTGGGAAAGAATTAAAAAGAGTGTTTACAATTTCGCAGCCCGCCAATCGCTGAACGATTTTGCGCGAAATGATTGCGAATGGCAAAGGAATGTTTTAGCCGGATGCGCCGATAGCTTCGGCTGCCGTCAAATCGGCCAGCCGCTGCTCGATCAATTCGGTGATGCGCGCGGGCGTTTCATCGGCGAGCGCCAATCGTTTGGCTTCCAGAATCAGACCGGCAATGGCCGTGGCGTGTTGGCTGAAACGGTTGTCGCGGGCGATTAAATCTTCGATCACGCGCCGCTCGCGTTCGGCGCGCGAGACGTGCTCACTTAAGCCAGCAGCGACTGCATACTCGACGGGCACAGTCTGATTTTTGACGAGCGTGAGCAACGGGCGAAAATTCTCCCTGACTTCGTCGCGCAAGCGGTTGAGTTCGAGCAAAGCTGATTTGAAGCCCAGATGGCCTTGCAGCGTCAGTTCGACCACCGGCGCAGGCGCATCCGTCTCGGCGGGATTGTGCGGCGTAAGTTCGCCGTTCAATTGTTCAAACAGCGCCTCATGCAACTCTTCTGGGGTAGCACGCCCACTCACATCAAAGCGCAGACGCCGAATCTGCCGCTGGTAATAATCGCGCATCAATTGCGCTTTCGGCTTGCCATCAACGATCTCGACCAGATAAGCCCCGCGCGTGTTAAAAAATTCGTCCACGCTGCACGCCTCGAGCGAACCGGGGTTAAAGACCCATCCATCAATCTCGAAGTTCTTATGCGTGTGGCCAAGCGCGAGGTAATCCACGCTCGATTTCAACTCATTGATCTTGGCAACTGGCAGCCCCGGGATTGGGCGGTTGAGCTGGCCTTCAACGTCAGTGTGCAGCATCATAATGTTGAAGCGTTGTCCGTCACGGTGCTCGCGCATTTGATCTACCAGCCTCGGCAGCGCCTGCCCGACGGTCGAGCCATACCAGATTGAGCCGAAAATCCGCACGCCGTCAATGTCAACAAACGAGCCTTTGCCTTCTTCGCCATCCCACGGCAACAACCGCACGCCGCTCTCGTCGTGCACCGGCTCGAGCAGTTTCAGAAAACCCCACTGCGACAGACTGCGCAACCAACTGAAACGTTGCGTGACCTCGTGGCTGTCGTGATTTCCTTCGATGGCGACGACTGGAATGCCTGCGTCGCGCAACTTCACTAGCATCGCCATTGCGTGATTCATCGCTTGTGGCTCGACCTTGCGGGCGTCGAAGAGATCGCCCGCGATGAGCACGAACGAAACTTTCTCCGCCAACGCGTAGCGTTCCAGACAGGTGCGCCAGGCGTGAAAGAAATCTTTGGCGCGCTCTTCAGAACGATAGCGACGGATGCCCAGATGAATATCAGCAATGTGCAAAAATTTGGTCATAACTTCTTTGCTGGATCGTGTGTCGGATGCGGTGGCCAGAGTATAACAGGCTGCTTGGGTTTTGTTGTAACGCCTGAACAAAAAATCGGTAGTGGCTTAAGGTGGTGAGTGTGGAGTACCGGCTGCAGCCGGTCGGGCTGGTCAACGCAAGCTGCCGCCTGCAGGCGGGACTCCAAACCTTCTCTCCCGCTTACGCCACTACCAAAAAATCAATCGGCAAAAGCAACAATAGGCTGTCAGCAATCTAGCAGATTACTGGCAGCCTATTGGTTGTTGGGGTGAGGGCTTGCTTCGCGCTCTTAGCGCGAAAAGATTGTTCGAAGCTTCGGACTCCGGGCGCGCCGAAGTCTTGTGAGCCAAGACAGAGCAAGTCGTGATGTGTTTGGGAGCCTCAATGCCACGTGCATACGGACAGAGCGTCCGCCGTCATAAATTGGTCAGTGCAATGTGGGATGCTGTTGCCGGAAATGAGACTTGAGAAACCTTGCTGGATACTGCGCTTGGTGCAAGCGGGAAAGCAGGTGATTCGCAGGTTACGTCACCCAGTGTGCCCCGTAACCTGGGTGGCGCAACCTGCGAATCGAAAACCGTAAGTGCCAACTAAAACCGACCCCCGTGTCTTAATTTTTAGCCAGCGCCTACGATTTATAACCGAGAAGAGCGAATTTGCATTCGCCTCAGTAAGAGAGGGTTTCGACCGCGGGTTGCGTCAATTGATGTGCCCCGTTATCCAATTGGCGCAACCCGCAGGTCGAAGAATGCAATTGCCAATCAAAATCCGACCCCCGTGTCTTTTCTGACCGACAATTGCACGTTTAAGAGGAATGAACTTCAAAAGCCAGTGGCCTGAAAATCGCGACCACACTCGACTCAATCGGCGAAAAAACTGCGATTCGCAGGCTACGTCACCCGATGTGCCCCGTTACCCGGATGGCGTAACCTGCGAATCTGAAAAGTAACTGTCAACTCGAAGTTCGACCCCCGTGTCATTTCAAGTTGACAGCTACAAACCGAGAGGAGTGATAGGTAAATCGTCTGCTCAATGTCTCGACTCAATCGAGGTAAGGAACCGATCCGCAAGTTACGTCACCCAGTGTGCCCCGTAACCCAGGTGGCGTAACCTGCGAATCGTTAAAACGTAATTGCCTGTTAAAATCCGACCCCCGTGTCTAAAGTTTTTAACTGGCAACTACGAACCCGAGAGGAGTGATGAGCAATAAACTCGTTGAATCGGGAAGAGGCGCTACGCGTCAAAAGCCAGCGCGTTTGGTGAGGACAACGCTCGCTTCGAGCTGCTTTGATCACGCCCCTCCCGCTTGCAGAACTTGTGGCATAAATCTCGGTGATTTCGATCTGCCTATTTGCAAGGCGCTTCAAACATCATCGCGTTTCGCTTTCTCGTGTCCTTGCGCCAGACACTAGAGCAACGTGTGTGCCAGTAGATAGCGTTGATAGAAAATGGCTGATTAAGAGTTCGAAGAATTGTGGTAATTGCTGTAGTGGCTAGAGTTTTTGTTTGAATTTTCAAGTCGGCCAAAACATCAGTCGCCCACCAAGTCCGTCGTGTGCTGATTACAAGGCGCGGTTTTGTCCACGATGAACGACACGCACTGGTGGCAGTGTCTACGGATGGTGACAACTGATGTTGACGGCAGGCTCGTTTTAGAAATGCCGTAGCTGCGAGAAAAATTCGTTAGATCAAGACTTGTCTCGCAATCAGGAAACCGACGTGGAATAATCTGTCGCCACGCGCTCAAACTTTCAACAGCAAAGCTGAGGTCTTAGGTCTGTGATGGGTTACGGCAGGTACTTTGAGGAATTCACCGTCGGCGATGTTTACAAACATTGGCCGGGGCGCACCATCACTGAGCATGACGACACCTGGTTCAGCCTGCTGACGATGAATCAGCACCCGCTACACATTGACGCTCATTATGCGCAGAGCACACAGCACGGACAGCGGCTCGTCAATGGTACGCTGATCTTCAGTCTGGCCGTAGGCATGTCAGTGGCCGATGTGAGCGGCAAATGCATCGCCAATCTCGAATACGAATACATCAAACACACTGCGCCGACCTTTCACGGTGACACCCTCTACGCCGAAACCGAAGTCCTCGAAAAACGCGAATCCGCGAGCAAACCGGATCGCGGCGTTGTTTACGTCGAGACGCGCGCCCGCAATCAACGCGATGAAATCGTGCTGGTCTTTCGCCGCCGCGTACTCGTACCCAAAAAAGAAGCTGCCAAAGAAAGAAGTTAAATGATGCGAAGCCTGCTTTATGTCCCAGGCATTTCAGAAAAAATGATTTTGAAGGCGCGCGATTCGGCGGCGGACGCGCTGATTCTCGATCTGGAAGATGCAATCGCGCCGGAGCAAAAGCTGGCCGCGCGGGCGCTGGTAGCGCAGGTGTTGCGCGAAACGGATTTTGGCGGCAAAGAGATCTTTGTGCGCATCAATGCGCTCACAACGGAATATGGCTTGGAAGATGCGCGCGCAGTGGCGGCCAGCGGCGCGCCTGGCATTTTAGTCCCGAAGATTGAAACAGTTGATGAAGTAACAACGCTCGCGCCGATGCTGCATCACCGCGACCGCAAGCAGACGGGCAAATTACTCTGCCTGATCGAATCGCCGCGTGGAGTGCTGGCCAGCCGCGCGTTGGCCGAGTCGAGCGAATTGGTTGTCGGCTTGGTCTTCGGAGCCGCCGATCTGTCCCGCGATTTGGGCTCTACGCTGACCGAAGGCGAGCCGGAATTGCTCTATGCGCGCTCACAAATGCTACTGGCGGCGCGCGCGGCAAACGTCAAGGCTTACGATTCCCCTCATTTCACCGTGGCCGATCTCGACGGCTTGCGCCGGCGCAGCCAAGCAGCGCGCAATCTCGGTTATGACGGCCAGACGATTATCCACCCTTCACACATCGAGACCGTGAACGAAATTTTTGCGCCCACCGCTGCGCAGCTTGCCGAAGCTGAACGTGTCGTGGCGGCGCTGGCAGCCGCGCAAACAGCAGGACGCGGCGCAACTACGCTGGATGGCAAATTGATAGATCAAGTGCATCTGTCAGCCGCGAAACGATTGTTGAAACAAGCTGGCAAAGATGTTTGAGAGGGAATAGCTAATGCCTGAAGCGACACCGGAATTCAAACAGCGACTCCGCGAAGCCTTTGATGCCGTGCACGTCGGCCAGACGTTTACCTTTCGCCGCACCTTTACCGAGGGTGATGTCGCTTTGTTTTGCGGCGTGACGGGCGACTACAACCCGTTCCACCTGGATGAATCGTTTGCGCAGGAGAGTTGGTTTGGCCGTCGCAATATTCCCGGCTTGTTGACCGCGAGTATGGCGACACATATCGGCGGGATGATCGGCTTTCTGGCGACCGAGATGTCGTTCCAATACCTGAAGCCGGTTTACGTTGGTGACACGATTACCTGCGTGTGTGAGGTAGTCGAAAAGGACGAAGCGCAACGCCGCATCGCCTGCACAGTGAGTTACACCAATCAAGATGGCGTCGAAGTCTTGGCCGGTAACTTTCGCGGCTTCCCGACTAACGTCCGCTTGGCGAAGTGAAGATGTGATGAGCACACCAGCTAAAGAATTGAATCCGAAATTTTCAGCAGATGCCGTTGCGCAAGGCCGCCAGCAGCTTGCTGATTGGGAACGCGCGCAACCGGAGAATTACTACACTTCGGACAAACATCTGCGCGACGTGCTGGCGTTTTACTGGGGCGAAGAGAAGCTGCGCGCGTACGAAGCGCGGTTGAGTAAATTCGGCCACGAGGCCGCAACGATAGTTGACCAAGCGGTGCGCCGGGCGAATGAAGCGCACAACCTGCCGCGCCTTGAACGCTACAACGCAGTGGGCGAACGCGCCGAAGAGGTCATTCATTCCGCTGACCATCATCTGGCGGGCAAGTACATTTACGATAGCGGCGCGATGTCAGTCTACGCCGCGCCGGGTAATAACGTATTGGCGCTGACCTTGTTCTATCTTTCTTCCTACAACGGCGAGGCGGGGCACAACTGCCCGCTCGCCTGCACAGCAGGCGTCATCAAGACCTTGCAGCAGGCAGGCAGCGAGGAATTGAAAGCGAAATACTTGCCGCGCCTGCTGGACGAAAATTACGAGACGCACTTGCATGGCGCACAGTTTTTGACTGAGGTGCAGGGCGGGTCTGATGTGGGCGCGAATGCCTGCACTGCAACGCCGCTCGACGCGGCAAAAAATCTCTGGCTCATTAATGGCGAGAAGTGGTTCTGCTCTAACGTGACGGCGGATTTAGCATTGATGACGGCTAGGCCCGTCGGCGCATCCGCTGGCACAAAGGGATTGGGTTTGTTCCTGGTGCCGCGCAAGCTCGACAACGGACAGCCGAATGGCATGTGCATTCGCCGCTTGAAAGACAAGCTCGGCACGAAATCGCTGGCGACGGCGGAAGTGGATTTTCAAGATTGCGTGGCCTATCAAATCGGCGAGCCAGGGCGCGGTTTCCAACACGCGATGGAATACGTCATCAACACGTCGCGACTCTACAACGCGATTGGCTCGACAGCGGCAGCGCGGCGGGCTTACGTAATCGCGTGGACGTATGCGCAGCATCGGCAAGCGTTCGGACAACCGCTCAGTCAGTTCCCGCTCGTGCAGGAGACGTTGGCCGAGATGCGCTGTGACGTGATGGCGCTGACCTCGGGTAGTTTCTACCTGGCGCACCTGCGTGATCTGATTGAGACGCGCCAAGCGGACGAGACCGACAAGCAGTTCTGCCGGTTCGCGGTCAATTTGAACAAGTATCACACCTCCATCGCAGCGACCGAATTGATTCGGCGCGGTATTGAAGTCTTGGGCGGCAATGGGGCGATGGAGAATTTTTCCGTGCTGCCGCGACTATTGCGCGATTGTGTGATTTTTGAAGCGTGGGAGGGTGCGCACGGCACGCTGCTGGCCCAGGCTGTGCGTGATGTGCAGCGGCAACGTTTACACGAGCCGTTCTGCACGCGGCTGGCTGAATTGTTTGGAGCATTGGAAAGCACAGGTTTTGCCGAATTGCGCGAAAAGGGTCTGGCACGAGTGGCGACGCTACGCGCGGATTTGGAGGCATTGAAGGAACAGGATGAGCTGTCAGCGGGCGTCTTCTTACGCTCATTGACGGAACGCGCAATGTGGTTGTTCAACGCGGTGTGTTTGGCGCGTGAGGCTGAGGGGGTAAAAGATCAAGAGCAAGCGCAGGGCAAGCGTCTGGTTGCTGAATGGTTCTGGCGGCGGCGTGTCGAAGGCGGGCGCCGAAAATTGCCAGCGGATTATGTGCGGCAGATTGCCGAGATCAGCGCAGAGCTTTGAGCAAAGCAGGACGATACACAGGAGGAATCATGCGGCTTGGATTGAATTTCGGTTACTGGGGATCAGCACCCGAAGATAACGTAGCGTTGGCCCAAGAGGCTGACCGTCTAGGCTTCCATTCTCTCTGGACGGCGGAAGCTTATGGTTCAGACGCCGTCTCGCCGCTGGTCTGGCTGGCGGCGCAAACCAAGCGAGTGAATGTCGGCACGGCGATTATGCAGATGACCGCGCGCGCGCCAGCAATGGCGGCGATGACGGCGGCGACAATTGACTTGTTGACGGGCGGGCGCATGCTCGTTGGCATCGGCGCATCAGGGCCGCAAGTTGTCGAAGGCTGGCACGGTGTGCCATACGGCAAGCCGGTCACACGGGCGCGCGAGTACGTCGAGATCATGCGCAAGATCTGGAAGCGCGCCGAACCGCTCGAACATCACGGCGAACATTACGACATCCCGTGCAAGGGCGGCAGTGGATTGGGCAAGCCATTGAAACTGATTATTCATCCGTTGCGCGACAGCATCCCGATCTACTTGGCTGCTGTCGGGCCGAAGAACGTGGCGTTGGCGGCAGAGATTGCCGATGGTTGGCTGCCGATCTTCTTTTCGCCGGAACGGATGAATATTTACCGCGAGTGGCTGGACGAAGGCTTTGCCAAAGCGGGCAGTGGGAAAACGATGACCGAAGGGTTCGACATTGCACCGACGGTGCACGTCGTCATGGGCGATGATGTGAATACTTGTCGCAATCAGATTAAGCCGATGCTGGCGCTTTACATCGGCGGGATGGGCGCAAAGGGCAAAAACTTCTACTACGACATCGCCAGTCGTTACGGTTATGAAGCGGCAGCAGCGCAGATTCAACAGTTTTATTTGTCGGGCAAGAAGCCGGAAGCAATCGCCGCGGTGCCCGACGCGTTGGTAGATGAGGTCGCGCTCTGCGGCCCACGTGAACGCATTGCAGAACGGCTGGCCGCGTGGAAAGATTGTGGCATTACGACAATGATCTGCGGCACCTCGGACATCAATGTGGTTCGCACGATGGCTGAATTGGTGCTGTAAACAAAACATAAACGGAAGGAGAGAAATTATGGCTGAGGTAATTCCAAACAAGTGGCACGATCTATTTGAAAAGAAGGTCTTCGCTAATTTGGCGACATTGATGCCGGATGGCACGCCGCAAGTCACACCAGTGTGGGTGGATTTTGACGGCGAACACGTATTGGTCAACACGGCGGTTGGCCGTCAGAAAGACAAGAATCTGCAACGCGAGCCGCGTGTCTCGCTCTCGCTGCTTGATCCAGACAATCCGTATCGTTACCTGGAAGTGCGGGGCAAAGTGGAGGAACGTACGCAGAATGGCGCGGACGAGCACATCAACAAGATGGCGAAGAAATATCTGGGCCAGGATGTTTATCCGTTCCGGCAACCGGGCGAGGTGCGTGTGCTCTACAAAATCAAACCGGAGCGCCTCAGTTCAATGGGCTAGAGGTCAGTGGCCTGCCAGCGCCAAACGAGCTGGCAGATCAAATTGCTGAAGCCGTTCGCTGATTGATGACTCGGCGGATTGTTTCAGCAATTCGACTAAATCAGCCGGTTCATCAATATCAAGCGCGATGCGCGGGAGTTCGAGCACCCGGCAGCGCGCTTTTACTTTTTCGGCTTCGGCCAGGTGCTTAGACAAGCTGTGCGCGCCGAAATGCGAGGGGAAGAGATCGGGCGGGCGGCGCAGCAGAGCATTCGTGCCGGTGCCGTCGCGCGAAGGTGTGATAACTACGCTTGGCGCTGCATCGTCGTGGTCGAGCAATGTTTCAATGTCCTCAACCGTCAGCAAAGGCAGATCAATTGGCAGGCGCAATATTGCTTGCGCCCCACGCTTTAGCAACTCCTTCGACCCAAAATCAACCGAGACACTTTCCGAAATTTGCTCGCGTTCAAGGATGACTTCCATCCCGAATTTTTTAGCCAGTTCGATGGCTGGTGGATAAAGCGTGACGATGGCAATACGATCAACATTGTGCGTCCAGGCAGCGGCGGCAAAGGTGTTTTCGAGCATCGCCCATGCCAGTCGCGTGCGTTCCGCTTGCGTCATTAACGGAGCAAGGCGTTGTTTGGCTCGTGAAAGGTCTTTGACCGGGATTAAGATGTAGCGCATAGCATCAATGTCCGCCAAGCTGCCAAAGCTTGGCGGGGGCCGCGAATAAGACACAACGCAGAGTCAGTGACAAGCTTTCACCAGCTTGTCGGACAGAGAGATCACTATGAATCGAATGGATAGGCTACTCGGCATCGTGCTGGAGTTGCAACGGCGCGGCAACGTGCGCGCCGAAGACCTGGCCGCGAAGTTCGAGACGAGCAAGCGGACGATCTATCGCGATATGCAGGCGCTCTCGGAAACGGGCGTGCCCGTCGTGGCTGAAGCGGGTAGAGGCTATTCGTTAGTCGAAGGCTACTTTCTGCCGCCGCTCAGCTTCACGACGGACGAGGCGACGATGCTGGTGTTGGGCGGCGATTTAATCGCGCAACATTTCGACGCGCAGTACCGCGCGGCAGTGCAAACTGCGACCGCGAAACTCGAGGCAGTATTGTCGGACAAGCTACGGCAGGAAGTGAACTACTTGCGCGCGAGCATCGCCTTCGTTGTGCCGGAGACATTATCGAGCAAAGAAACGGCGCAGATGTTGCCCGTGCTGCGCCGCGCGATCATTGAGCGGCGGACAGCGCGCTTCCACTATCACACACGTTACGCGCAGGACGGTGAGCCTGCCCGCAAGACGCGCGACGCTGATCCGTATGGAATGTATCACTACGGTGATGCCTGGTACCTGATGGCTTTTTGCCATTTGCGGCAAGAGTCACGCAGCTTCCGGCTGGATCGCCTAAGCCAGTTGAAGCTGCTTGATCAAACCTTCGAACGTCCGGCGGGCTTTTCGATGGAGCCGCTGGAGGACACAAGGCGTCAAGTCGTCGTGCGCGTGCTCTTTGACGAAGAGGCCGCGCCGTGGGTGCGCGAATCGCGCGCTTATTACGTCAAGGCGATGGATGAGATGCCGGATGGATTGATGGTGACCTTGCACGTGCACGCCGAGCGGGAGTTGCTGCAATGGCTGCTCTATTGGGGCAGCCACGCGCGCGTGCTGGAACCGCAGGGCTTGCGCGAGGCGCTGGCGGAAGAGGGGCGGAAAATTTTTGAAAAATATTCTGATTGAGCAAAAGCTACTGACATAGGGTTGTCACTCGGCTGCGCTAAGCTGCGGTCATCACCAGAAAGGAGCAATGGCAATGAAACGAGGCAGAAAGACTTGGAGTGAAAAGCTCGATCCAGGACGCAAGCCAAAGGTCGTAGAGCTTGAGCAAGACTTTGCCGGCGTCCTAGCAGGCAGCCGCCTACTGGTAGCGACGCCGCGCATCGTCGAGCAGTACATTAATCAAATTCCGAAGGGCACGAGCGTCAGCCCCCAAACGCTACGCAAGGATCTGGCTAGCGAGTATAAGGCCGACGCGACCTGCCCGATCTCGACCGGCATCTTCTTGCGCATCGTGGCTGAGGCCGCATATGAGCAGCATCAAGCGGGCAAGAGTCTCAAAGATGTCGCACCCTTCTGGCGTGTGATTGACGAGAAATCGCCCACCGCCAAGAAGCTCGCGTGCGGTGTGGAGTTCGTCAAAGCGCAACGCGCGAAAGAGGGGCTTGCGGCGTAACCGAATTCAGCAATCTGGGAGCGCAGACAGCAGAGACAATCCAATAACCTTCAATCACCAAAAGGAGCAGCAATGAACAAAGAAGCACTTTTAGGCCAGCGGTTTTATTTCAATATGGTACATGGCGTGACATTGCGACTGATCGGCACTTTCAGCGACGCGGATTTGGACTTCCGCCCGAAGGAGGGTGTGCGTAGCGTGCGCGAGCTGCTTATGCACATGTACACGATGGAGCGAACGCTGGCGGAAAATATTCGCAGCGGCAAACTCACGGCAGTGGATGTGGACAATCCGGAGACTGAGGCGGGCAAAGCTGTGTTGGCGGAACTGAAGACGGTCGCTGATCTGCAAGCTTATGCGCGTCGCTATCATCAGGCGCTCGACGACACGCTGGCGGCGATGAGTGAAGAGGAAGTACAGCGAGTGGTCGAAGCGCCCTACGGCAGTTTTCCCGCCTGGCAGTTCCTTCAATTTGCTTACGACGAACACTGGCATCATCGCGGCCAGCTTTACACCTACGCGCGGCTGTTGGGCAAAGAGCCGCCGATGCTCTACGACTACGAAAACTCGCCGGTTTAACTCTCTCCATGACCATTTGAGGTCGTGACCTCCTCAAGTGCTTGAACCGTGAATTGAGCGAGGGCCAGCTTCTCGGCTGCCCCGCTCATCACGGTATTTGTTACGAAGACTTGTAGGCCCAGCCCTTCAATCTCAGCCTGCACTCCGGCATCTTTGTCGTCAATGATGAACGCGTCTAGCAGGTCGGCATAAAGCTGCGCGATTTGTGGGGCAGAAACATTCAGGCCAAGTTGCGCCAGCATACGATCAGTCGGCCCTTTGAGCGATGCGCCGCCCACCACCGGGCTGATAGCGACGACTTTGGCAGCAGTTTGTTGCAAGGCCGCGCGCACGCCGGGTACGGCCAGAATCGGCCCAATGCTGATGAGTGGATTGCTGGGACAGATGATGACAGCTTCGGCTTCCCTAATCGCCGCGAGCACGCCGGGCGCTGGTTGCGCGGTTTCGATATTTTCAAAGCGAATGCCTTGGACAACAGGCTGCGCGCGGTACTTGACCAGGTACTCTTGAAAGTGCAGCGCGCCCGCATTAGTAATAATCGTCGTTGGTGTGTGCGTGTCGGTCATCGGCAAAATGCGCGCTTGCACGCCCAACGCCCTGCGAATGCGATCAGTGATTTCAGAGAGCGGCACGCCTTGCCGCAATTGCTGCGTGCGATAAATGTGCGTCGCCAGATCGCGGTCGCCCAGGTTGAACCAGCGTTGCTCGTCGTAAAAATGGAGCAGTGAATCGAGACAATAGAACGTATCGTTATTAACTCCCCAACCCGTCGCCGGGTTGACTAGCCCGGCCAGCGTGTAGGTAACGATGTCCAAGTCGGGCGCGATGTAAAGCCCGAACAGCTCAATATCATCGCCAGTGTTGACGATTATGTTTAGTTTTTCTGGCGGTAGTGCGCGAGCCAAGCCTTCCAACAGCTTTGACGCGCCGACACCGCCTGCGAGTGCGGTAATCATAAGAGGCAAATGGAGATCATTTCTTGTTCCAATGGATCACCCCACGCGCAAGCAAATCAGGCAATATTTTATTGGCAATGATAGGAGAGAGGTTTTTCTGTGGCGAGTAAGGACCGAACCAAACCAACTCTGCGATCTCATATTCGTCATTGGGAGAGGGAGAACCGATTAAATCGGCCTGGAACAAATGTATCCTTACGGTCTTTTCAATGGTTGGATCATCGGCTGCCGCTTTGTCCTCGTAGACGCCAAAGTCGCGGATATTGTGCAACTCAACATGCTCCCCAAGCTCTTCTCGGCACTCACGCTTTAGACAATCTATCTCAGATTCTCCTGGCTCAAGCTGTCCGCCCGGCATGATGAGTTGGGAGGTGTAATCTTTTTTCCGGCAAACTAAAAATGTTGTGCCGTCAGTGACAAGCAATCCTACCTTATTGAAATCAGCCATTGTGTTTCCTCTACACAGCCAGACCAGCAAATAGATTCCTAGCGGAATAGGTCGCGTTCTCTGGCCCGCACCAACATTTGTGCGCTGCCCTCGCCGCGCTCGTAGTCACAGCCGCGCGCGATGACGACGGGAATGCGCGCCGTCTTGCGCATCAGCAGCCCGGCCGTCGCTGCTATTTCATCCGCCACGGCAAGCACCGTCGCGGCTAGCGGCTTGCCGAAGTCATCCAACTCACCGCGATAATCCTGCACCGGTCGCATCCCCGCCACGCCAATCGCCACGTTGGTTAAGCCTTCGCGCCACGCCCGTCCGAAGGTGTCGGTGATAATCACTGCGACTTCAACCTTCAGCAGTTCGGCAAGTCGCGCACGCAACAGTAACGCCGAATCGTCCGGCGCGATAGGCAGCAATGCGACCCAGTCCTTGCCTTTGACATTTGACTTGTCCACGCCAGCATTGGCACAGACAAAGCCGTGTTTGGTCTCAGTGATCAGCACGTGTTCATCCATCCGCACGATGCGCGCCGCCTCGCCCAACACGACTTCGACCAACCGTGCGTCGCGCTGCTGGCGCTCGGCAATCTCTTTGGCGAATTTCGAAGGCTTGACCGAAGCCAGGTTGACCAGGCGGCCTTCGGCTTTGGAAACGATCTTTTGCGCGATGACGAGCACGTCACCGTCGCGCAACGCGGCGTCAGCTTTTTGCGCGGCGCGCACAATCAGTCGCGCCAGCTCGTCGTTGGGTCTGACTTCCGGCAGATTGAGCAAAGGGATGAGCTGGATTGGTTCGGCGTGTTTCATTGGGTTATTGCCAAAAGGCGCGTAATGCTAAGCGCAAGCGGCTTTGACAAGCAAGCGCGGCTGTAGCGGAGTTGACGCATTGCAAGAAGTGAGACAGTTAAGCACAGGTCAAACGATTTACACTGTCGCAGCTACTCCGACCGCAGCAACTGCCTCTTTGTGCGGTTGCTGTGCAAAGGAGGTAGTAGTCAGCAAGACCAGAGCAATCCAGATCAAATCCGAAAGCAGCAGATGCGCGATTTGCAGCCAGATTGGCGCGTGCAGCAATAGATTGGCCGCGCCTGCCACGAGTTGAATAACCACTAACATCATCAATGCTCCGGCAAAACGTTTTGTCCAGATGCCAGGGCGCTGCGCGCGCGCAAAATTGGCGGCAAAGAACAGCCAGGCGCTGACCAGCACGGCAATTAGCGGATGGTAGAAACGCAGCCGAATCAGAATGTGTGAGGTGGACGAAAGGTCTTGCCGCAAGCCTTCAGCGAGCGAGCTGACCGGGAACAGCGTCGCGCCGAGCGCCGTCACTGCGCCGCTTACTCCTAAGATCAACGTGCCAATGATCGCCGCCGCCAGCACCCAATTGATCACTCCTTGCCCACGCGCGCGCACGCGCGTGTCATCAATCGCCGACCACGCCGTCAAAGCAAATGCCGCCAGCAGCAAAAACGTGTTGGTCAGATGGCCTGACATCCAGAACGCCCGCGCGATGGATTTGTTCTCGGCCACGTACTCGAACAACACCAATCCCGCGCCAATCAATGCTTCGGTCAGGATGAAGATGGCTGACGCAACAGCCCAGCGCCGTACTGGGTGCGCCCGCTCGTAAGCGCGAAACGCCCAGACGACCAGACCAACAACCAGCAATAAGGCCAGCCCGCTCGTCAAACGATGCGAAAACTCGATCAGCGTTTGCAGGGTCGGTGTGAGAGGGATGACTTGGCCGTTGCACAATGGCCAATGGCTGCCACAGCCCGCGCCTGAGCCGGAAGCGCGCACATATGCCCCCCAGGCGATCACGGCCAGGTTATAGGCCAACACCAAACAGGCGTATTTCGCAAAGCGATTCAGTTTCATGACAGACTCCGCCTTATAGATGAAGATAAACAGGGATAATGCTCGCAGGCAGCATACACCTAGGGATCAATCACCGGAAAGCCGAAGCCCTGCCGACTGTCGCTTACAGATCGCGCGGGCTAACGTATTGTTCGTAACGACGAATGGGTTCGACGTAGGGGTTGAACTCGTAGCGGGTTTCTGGGCAGCGCGCTTCCAGATTGACAATCTCGACCGCTTCGATAAACAGGCGATCCAGACTTTCAATCGGGCTGCCATTCTTGGCGCAAGCCGTTAGATGGGTTTTGACCACTTTGGCCACTTCGGCGCGCGTATGATCGTCGAGCTTGTTGATGAGCTTAACCGTTTGGTCGGATAGTTTGGGCAATTGCGTTTGAAATTTCACGTACCTTCTCCTTCTCGTCTGTGAGGGATGATTTATCTCGCTTTTTTGTTATTGCGAAGCGCGGGATTAAACCACTAACGCCGATTTTGCGCAATAAATTTTTTGTTCTGTCCAAAAAATTTATTGCGTCTCCTTGGTCATACCAGCAAGTTGCTGGCGCGCTCGGATAATAACGCCGATGTGTACTAAGGCCGCGCGGTAAAGCTTTCAACCTCAACGGTAATGGTGCTAGGATAGCGCCCACAAAAAGCGATGATGAGCATCCTAACGAGCGAACAATCAGAAGCATTTCCCACACAATATTCAGCGCCGCGCTTCGCCAGCCGAATCGAATTCTGCACTGCTGACTGGCTCACAAACGCTGGCTCAGTTGAGGAAAGAAGAGATGGCCGAATCAACGACCGCCTTAGATAGATCAAGCAATCCGGTTGTCCGCTGGCTGCTGGCGGGCGAAGTCAAAGAGGTCGAAGGCCCGCACGAAAGCGAGGGCCAGCATCACGCGCACCCCTGGTGGAAAGTGATGTGTCTGACCGGGGTGGACTATTTCTCGACGCTCGGCTACCAGCCGGGCTTGGCTTTTATATACGCCGGATTTCTGTCGCCTGTGGCGACACTGATTCTGGTGCTGCTGACGCTCTTTGGCGCGCTGCCTATTTACCGGCGCGTGGCGCAGGAAAGTCCACACGGCGAAGGCTCGATCTCGATGCTCGAACACCTGTTGCCACGCTGGAAGGGCAAGCTTTTCGTGCTGGTGTTGCTGGGGTTCGTGGCGACCGATTTTATCATCACGATCACAATGTCGGCGGCGGATGCGACCGAGCACATCATCCACAATCCTTTCACGCCGCGCTTCCTGGCTCATCCAGTGCCGGTGACGCTTGCACTGGTGGCGATTCTGGGTGGCATCTTTTTGAAAGGCTTCAAAGAAGCCATCGGGGTAGCCGTCGTGCTAGTCGCGAGCTATTTAGCCCTCAATCTGATTGTCATCGCCAGAGGCTTGTTGGAGATTCTGCACACACCGCATGTGGTGACAGAGTTGACGAACCGGATGCTGGCTCATTCGGAGGTTGGCGGCAATCCGACAATGATCCTGCTGGTCGCGCTCTTCCTGTTCCCGAAATTGGCGCTGGGCTTGTCAGGCTTTGAAACCGGGGTGGCCGTGATGCCGCTGGTCAAGGGCGATCCGGACGACACCTACAAAGAGCCGCGCGGACGCATTCGCAACACGCGCAAGCTGCTGCTGAGCGCCGCGTTGATTATGAGCGTAATGCTGATCGGGAGCAGCTTGGTGACGGTGATGCTGATCCCAGAGGCGGAGTTCAAACACGCGAGCGGACGCGCATTGTCATACCTGGCGCATGGATTGTTGGGCGACCGTTTCGGGACGGCTTATGACATTAGCACGATTCTGATTCTCTGGTTTGCCGGAGCCTCGGCGATGGCGGGGTTGTTAAACATTGTGCCGCGCTATTTGCCACGTTACGGCATGGCGCCGACGTGGGCACGCATGACTCGTCCACTGGTGATCGTTTACATACTCATCGCGTTTGCGGTAACGCTTATCTTTGAGGCGAATGTAGAGAAACAGGGCGGCGCGTACGCGACCGGCGTGTTGGTCTTAATGAGTTCTGCTGCGGTGGCAGTGACGTTGTCACTGTGGCGCCACAGTCGGCTCAAATGGCTTTACAGCGCGATCACGCTGGTCTTTCTCTACACGACGGTGCTCAACATCTACGAACGCCCCGAAGGTATCAAAATCGCCTCATTCTTCATTGGGGCGATCATCATCGCCTCGTTTGTCTCGCGCACGTTGCGCTCGATTGAGTTGCGGGTAGATCAGGTAATTCTCGATGAAACGGCGCAGAACTTTATCGAAGAAGCCCTTTGCCAGGGCCGGGAAGTGCGCATCGTCGCCAATCGTCGCGAGATGGGCGATCTCAACGAGTACCGCTTCAAGGAGAAAGAGAAGCGCCAGGATAATCACATTCCGAAAGAAGACCCCATCATCTTTTTGGAGATCAAGATCAGCGATGCTTCGGAATTCACCGGCGTGTTGCGGGTGCGCGGCGTCAAAGTGGGCGACTACCACATCTTTCGCACCAAGAGTCCGGCAGTGCCCAACGCGATTGCCGCTTTACTGTTGCACCTGCGCGATCAGTACAAAACCGATCCGCACGCCTACTTCGGCTGGACGGAAGGCAACCCGTTTACTTACGCGCTCAAATTCATTCTCTTAGGCGAAGGCGACACCGCGCCGGTCACGCGCGAGATTCTGCGCCAGGCCGAGCAAGACCCCGAAAAGCGTCCTGCGATTCATGTGGGCGGTTGAGGTTATTCTACCGGTAAGATCGAAAAACCTATGGCTGAGTCATCTTCTGTTGCAGCTAAAACTTCCGCCAGCCCTTTCGTGCGCTGGTTGCTGGCGGGCGGAGTCAAAGAGATCGAAGGCCCGCACGAACGCGAGGGCCAGCATAAGACACATCCCTGGTGGCAGGTGATGTGCCTGACCGGCGTGGACTATTTTTCCACGCTCGGTTATCAGCCCGGCATCGCCTTTCTGGCCGCTGGGTCGCTTTCACCCGTGGCGACGCTGGTGCTGGTGCTACTCACGCTGTGCGGTGCGTTGCCGATGTACCACCGGGTGGCCGCTGAAAGCCCGCACGGTGACGGCTCGATTTCGATGCTCGAAGATTTGCTCTCGCGCTGGAAGGGCAAACTGCTGGTGCTTTGTCTGTTGGGTTTTGCGGCGACGAGCTTTATCATCACAATTACGCTTTCAGCCGCCGATGCCACCGCGCATATTGTCGAAAACCCATTCACGCCAGCTTTTCTGCATCACCGTGTGACGGTGACGCTCGTCTTGGTCATGGCGCTCGGCGCGGTCTTTCTCAAAGGCTTCAAAGAAGCCATCGGGATCGCGGTCGTGATTGTCATCGTCTATATCCTGCTGAACCTCGTTATCATCGGCAAAGGCTTTTTGTTGCTGGCGCAGGAACCGCACAAGGTGAGTGATTGGCAACACAGGCTGTTCGCACAGCATAGCAATCCACTTTTGATGATTGGCGCGGCGCTCGTGGTCTTTCCTAAACTTGCGCTCGGATTATCAGGCTTCGAGACCGGCGTGGTGGTGATGCCCTTGGTGAAAGGCGCTCCGGGCGACACAGAAAAGGCTCCCTGGGGGCGCATCCGCAACACGCGCAAGCTACTGACGGGCGCGGCGCTGATTATGAGCGTGATGCTGATGGGCAGTAGCCTGGTGACGACGATGCTGATTCCTGCTGACGAGTTCCAACCCGGCGGAGAGGCCAACGACCGTGCGCTGGCTTATTTGGCGCATAAGCTTTTCGGCAAGGAATTCGGCACGCTCTACGACCTGAGCACAATTGGAATCTTATGGTTTGCGGGCGCATCGGCACTGGCGGGATTGTTGAACATCGTGCCGCGTTATTTACCACGTTACGGCATGGCACCGGAGTGGGCACGCGCGACGCGACCTTTGGTGATCGTTTACACCCTGATCTCCATCGCGGTGACGCTCTCCTTCAAGGCCGATGTAGATGCGCAGAGCGGCGCGTATGCCACTGGAGTACTGACGTTGATGAGTTCGGGCGCGGTGGCAGTCGCGCTCCTGACGTGGCGGCGGAGAGAACGCTGGCGCTGGGCATTTTTACTGATTGCCTTGATCTTTGCTTATACGACCGCGGCCAACATCCTCGAAGAACCGGAGGGAATCAAGATCGCGTCGTTCTTTATCGGGGCGATCATCATCGCTTCGTTTATCTCGCGCACACTACGCTCGACCGAATTGCGCGTAGATGAGGTTATCCTCGACGACACGGCGAAACAATTTATCGAAGATGCCACTTGCAAAGGGCGCACGATCCGCGTCGTCGCCAATCGCCGCGAAATCGGTGATGTCAGCGAGTACCGGTTCAAAGAACACGAGAAACGCGAAGCCAATCACATCCCCGAAAAAGACCCGATTCTCTTTTTGGAGATCAAGATTGCAGATGCGTCCGATTTTGCCGGGACGTTGCGAGTGCGGGGCGTGCAGGTCGGCGATTATCGCGTCTTGCGTACGCGCAGCCCCGCGGTGCCGAATGCCATTGCGGCTTTCTTGTTGCACTTACGCGACGCGTACGGGCACACGCCGCACGCCTATTTCGGCTGGACGGAAGGCAATCCGTTTGTCTACGCCTTGAAATTTATCATGCTGGGCGAAGGCGATACTGCACCGGTCACGCACGAGATTTTACGGCAGGCCGAGTCTAAGCCTGAAAAGCGACCGCACGTACACGTGGGCTAGGTAGTAGGGCAGGCTGCCGGTTTGCCTGGACTGAGTTGTGGAGCTATCTTTCCCGCAGGCGGTTGTGAGCGTATCCGGGGCAAGCTAACCGCTTTGCCCTAAAGTGTGGAGGTTGTGATGGGCAAACAGTTAATGAGCATTGAGACCTTTGTGGAAGAGGTGCGCTCGTTTGAACAAAGCTTGATCACGCGCGACCGCGTGATGGATTTTTGTGCGAGCGTGCAAGTGAGCGACGCCTCGCTCGCGCCCTACGTCTATTTCGACGACAAGTTTTATACGCGCAATCTGATCTACCGTGATGACTTGTTTGAAGTGATGACCATTTGCTGGCAGCCGCATCAAAAGACTGCCGTGCACACGCACAATGGGCAACTCTGCTGGATGCTGACGCAACGCGGCGCTTTGCAGGTGGTGGATTACAAATGGCTCGGCTGTGATCATCCCGAAAACCAGAACGTAGTCGGCATTGATTGCATAGCCGGTTCGGATCACACAAAGCTGGAAAAAGTGCGCGAGGTGGACGCATGTACTGGCGGCCCGGTGCTGACTGCCGACAAGCTGCAAACGATCCATCAGCTTTTTAATTACGACGAGCCTACAGTCAGCCTGCACATCTATTCCCGCCCGATTGATTCTTGCGTGGCCTTCGATATGGAGAAGCAACATTGCTATCGTCGCCAATTGGGATACTTCAGCAAGTATGGAGAAATTGAGCCAAAGGAAGAGCCTGTCGCAGCGGCTGCTCAGTTTGTACAGATCAGCCGCTGAGAGTTGTTTGGCGAACTGTCAGCTTGTCGCTGGCTTCGCAATGCGTGCCAACGAAAGACCACGACAAGCTGGCAGCTTGTCGAACATGGAAAAAGCCCGGCGACTGTGACAAGGTCGCCGGGCTTTACTGCGTTGAGCTAGATAGTCGAAAGACTAGAAGCTAACCCTTCCGCCAAGTTGCAAGGCGCGCGGGCCGCCCGAACCAAACACCTGCGAGGCGCGTTGGGTCGGTTGACCAAAGGCCGCACCAGAGGTGAGGTTGAAGTTGTAGCCAGTCAGGTTGGCAATGTTGAAGACATTGAACACTTCGGCAAAGACGGCGAGCTTGTAGCGGTCTTTCCACGTAAAGCTCTTGGTCACGCGAATGTCCTGCGAGTTGAAGTAGTCGCCCAGTTCATAACTGGCTGGCAGCGTTAGGAACGGGATGTTCTGCCCGCGTGCGTCCTTCTTAAAGTCAGCCGCTGCCACTGGCGCGCCATTCGGATAGAAACGCGCGTTCCAGTTCTGTACGGCAGTCGCCAGATCACTCTTGCCACATCCACGATTGATGCAGTTGAAGCCTTTCACCAGAGGCAATGGCTCAGAGCCCGTGCCATCACCGTCGAGATCAACGGTGCTAATGCTGGGATTCAACGCACCCCGCGAGGCGGTGGACGAGATCACCCCGATCTGGAAGCCCCACGGCAAGTCAACCAGTCCCGACAGGTTCAAGAGATGCTTCGACCCTTGTGGGCCATAGCTCTGGAAGTAATTATCCAAATTCACGATGCCGTTGATGCCACTCTGTCCCGTCAGCGCGTAAGACGCTGTGAACAGGTAGCGTTTGGAGAAGCGCTTGTCCAGCTTAAGCAGCATGGCGTTATAAACGCCGCGTCCGCCGGGCACCCAGAAGCTGATGCTCCCATTTGAGCATTGCGCATTCGGATCGCTGACTTGGGCAGCATTGGCGCAACGTGGAATGACGGGTGTCTGCACACCATTGATGCGACGTTGGAAGCGATTCAGATCAAGCTCGCCGAGCAGCGTGTTAAGGAAGACGCGCCGCACGTAGTCAACGGTAAGCACCATGTCGTGGCCCAGATCGCGCTGGATGCCCAGGTTCATGTGATAGCTGTGCTGTACAGGATAATCGTGTGGATAAAGCTGGCTGCCTTGTTTGAACAACTGGATGTTGCGCACGGTGAGATCATTAAGATTCTTCGGTGCCAGTGCGGCTCTGATTGCGCCGATCTGTTGATTGTAGATCTGTTGAAACTGACCATAGGTCAGGTTCAGCAAACCTTGCGGCAGCGATGCGCCAACTGGCACGGGCACGCCGCCCGCGCTGAAGTTTAAGATGCCTGGGAAAATGTTGGTGAAGCCAGTGCTTTGGTACTGAATGCGGCCATTGCCCACCGGGCCAATGAAAGCACGTTCCTGCAAACGGCGCCACAACAGTTCGGTATCCCAATAGAGTCCTGCACCACCACGCACGACGGTTTTACCGCTCTTGTCCGGGTTCCAGGCGAAACCGAGCGAGGGCGAGAAATTGTCGTAATTGTTATTGGTTGCGCTCAGGTCGCTGCCATAGATTGGCGCCAGCAATTGCGGCTTGGTTAGGTCGCGGTTGACCAGCGTGCTCTCGAAGTTCCACGCCAAGCCATAATTGAGGGTGAAGTGCGGTGTGACCTTCCAGGTATCTTGCCCGTAGAAGCGCATGCGGTTGTTCTGTTTCGCTGTGCCAATGTTGTAGGCCGGAGGTTGAGCCGGATCACCCACGCCGATCACTGCGCCTGCGAACGGCAGATTCAGGATGTCCGCGTTGGTGCGGATCACAGTTGGAAGGTTGGGGAAAAGGGCCCCTACTATCGAAGCCGGGAGCGAAGCTCTGACAACCTCTGGCGAGATTAACTGAGCACAGCCAGGGTCACAGTAGCCCCAGAAACCTGTGCCGGGCGCGTGCTCAAGCTCGGTGCCGAAACGGAGGCGGTGCGAGCCTTTCTGCCAAGTTAAGTTGTCGGTGAATGTATAACGGCGCAGATCACGCCCTTGCGTAGCGTTCTGCGTATTGCCGATGCGGAAGTTACTCGACCCATTCAGCGCGATTTCAGCGAAACCTAGGCCCAAGCAGCCTGGACAAGTCTGTTCATCTGCAAACAGATTGCGGTTCTGCCAATAGGTGTAGTTGAAGCGAAAGTCGTTAACCAACGTTGGCTTCAGCGCAGAAGTGATGCCGACCACACCCTGGTCAGAGAAGTTTTTATTCTGGAGCCAGTTCGACGGCAATGGCGATCCGCCATTAGGCCCGAAGCCTTTATTTTGGTCATGCGAATAGCGCAAAAACGCACTGTGTTTCTCTGATACCTTCCAGTCAATGCGTGTGCTGAATAAGTGGCCTTTGTAAGGGCTAGCGAAGTTGCCCGCCAACCCACGCACCGAGGGCAGATCGGGTTGCACCGTGAAGACCTGCGTTTGATTGTTGTATTCGTAGTTGGAGAAAAAGAATAGGCGATTCTTGACAATCGGGCCGCCAATCCAAACGCCCGGGTTGCGGCGCGCAAAGAAGGGATCAGGGCTCAAAGCATTGCGTCCCAGCCCCGGGTAAGCGGCCATATTGTGATCGCGGAAGAAGAAGTAGCCCGAGCCGTGAAATTCATTGCCACCACTGCGCGTAACGATATTGACCGCACCGACGCTGGTGATACCAGTCGAAAGATCGAAGTTGGTCGAGGAGAGCTGGAACTCTTGCACGACTTCCTGGGAGAAGTTCATTCCCGTATTGCCTTCAATCGAATTGCGGACGTTGCCGCCATCCACAGTGATCGCGGTCTTGTTCGAATCACCGCCCAGTACCGAGACCGAGAAGAGGGAATTATATTGCGAAGTCGTGCCCGGCGAAGCCGTCACGCCTGGCTCTAAGAACGCAAGCTGCAAAAAGCTGCGCCCATTGAGGGGCAATTCCTGAATCTTCTGCCGAGTGATGACGCCGTCTACTGAATGAGATTCGTAATTGATTTGCGCCGCACCGGCAGCCGCTACAGTCACGATCTCACTTTGTTGGCCGACTTCCATCTGCACTTCGGCTCTGACGATGGCGCCAGTGGCGACGGTGTATTCACGCAAAGTCGTGCGGAAGCCTTTCGCCTCTGCTTTGACTTCATATTCACCCGCTGGCAAAGCCGCCGCCGAAAAATTACCGTCGTTATCCGACAGCACTTTGCGTTCGGAACCAGTGGCTTTGTGTTTGATAGTGATGGACGCATTCGGGACGACCGCGCCGTTCTGGTCGAGCACTATGCCGGAGATCGTGCCGGTGGGTGCTTGTGCCAATGCCGCTGTGGGCAGCAGCGCTAGCAAACCTAAACAAACAAATTTTAGAACTGCTGAAAAACAAAAGCTCCGCGAATAACTGGCGGGAATTCGCATAGATACCTCCAATTGCTAATAAAGTTAATGGTGCGAAAAGACGTGGTCATGCATTGAACAAACACAACCAAGAAAGTATTGCGCTCCAATTAAGGAATGCGGCGGGCGCGAGCGCCAGCACATTCCACTTCTCTCAACACGCAGAGCGATGCCTGTCTTATCTCTTTGCGCGGTGGCAGATCGAAAAACTACCAATCGGTCAATGCCCAGCTAAGCCTTTTGCTAACGTACCGCAAGAAGTGTCCTTCCTGAGTATCATACCCGGAAGTTTTTGGGAAAGTGGAGCGATTATAGCCGCTCCAGCCAATCGCGCAAGCGCTTTACCGTGAAAAAAAGACAAGAAAACGGCTGGACAGAAATGCTGCTGCCCCGCTAAGATTCCGGTTTCGCAGATGGGCGAAATCGCAGACAGTAGGATAGAACGACGGTTTGAGCGCAACACTTATCTGGTTATCTGTGTTGCGCTGCTGATTGGTCTGTTCTGGTCAGGCTGGCAGATGGCGCTGGGCGTGGCTTTGGGTGGGGCGCTGTGCCTCTTCAACAAACGCTGGCTCAGTGCGAGCGTGCGCGCCATCTTAAGTCAGGCTGTCTTGCTGCAAAATGGGCGCGTGCCGCCGTTTACCGCGGGCAAATTCATCTTTCGTTACTACATCACCGCGCTCGTTATTGGCTTGGCCGTCTGGACAGGTGATTTTCATCCGCTCGGCATTGGCGTTGGCTTCGCGGCCTTTGTCGGCGGGGTGATGATCGAAGCGGGCTATCAGCTCTATCTGGCGCTCACTGGGCGCGAAACTGAACAAGATCATTTGGAAGAGTAACGCCTTTATGTTTCTACTGAGTTTGTTACAAGAGCACGGCCAACCGACAACCGAACACACTGCTGGCGCGGCGCAACACGGCGCAACCCAAGCCGCTGGTCACGCCGCCGAAGCTGCCAGCCACGGACATGGCGAACACGTCCCGATCGTCGTTGAAAAGCTAAACGACCTACTTGGCCCAGCGATCTTCAACCTGCAAGCGCAGCTTATGCCGCCGATCTACAAAGCCTTGAGCTTTCTTTTCGGCCCGCACTGGCCGGGCGAAGGGCTGACTTACGAGCAGTATCGCGCGGCGGGCAATCTGCCAATTCCCACACACGTCGTGATGTTTTTGTTGGTTGTCTTTGTCGCCGTCGTAATACTGACCCTTCTGCGCGGCAAACTGTCGGCGGAAGCGCCGAGCAACAAACAGCAAGCGTTGGAAGTCGGCGTCGAGACGATTCGCGGTCTGCTCAGCGATCTGGTCGGCCCTGGCGGGATGAAGCATTTCCCGGTCGTCGCAACTTTCGGCCTCTTGATCCTGCTCTCGAATCTGATGGGGATGCTGCCCGATATGGTCGCGCCGACGGCCAATTTCAATATGACACTGGCGCTGGCGATTACGTCCTTCATCTACTATAACGCAGTCGCCATCCGCGAGAATGGCGTGGGCGGCTGGCTCAAACATTTTGCCGGGCCGGTGCCAAACATCTTCATTATGGCGCTGATGTTTCCGATTGAGATCATCTCGAATCTGGCGCGCATTTTGAGCCTGAGCATGCGCTTGTTCGGCAACATCTACGGCGAAGAGCAGGTGAGCGGCGCGATTGCTTCGATGGTGCAATGGTTGGTGCCGGCGCTGCTGATGCCGCTGGGCTTACTGACTTCGGTCTTGCAGACGTTTATTTTTATCGTGCTCTCGATGGTCTACCTGGGCGAGGTTTCGCATCACGAAGATCACGGCGAGAGCCATCACGGCGAGCATGCGCACGCGACGGCGCACTAACAAGTTTTGGCGTTGCGTGTGCAGCGCCATTTTCCCCGATGCTCAAACCAGCCGCGGTTTGGCGGTGGTTTCTATAACACCGAGGCGAATAACGCAGCGTGGCGCTGGCACTCTCCCAAGAGCTGTCCAAGCAACCCTGGCGTCGCATTGATCTTGAAGCCGCACGACGAACGCTGCTGAAGCGAGCATCCTTTGAACCGACGCAACGCAGTCTTGGCGAAGCTTTCATAATTCCGTTTCATAACCCTTCGCCGGCGCGTTGCCGTTCAACCACACAAACAACTTCAAAGGAGAAAACACAATGAAGCGTAACTTGATTCGCTTGGCGATCAGTTTGATGGCGGTTGCCTTTTCGTCACTGACGGCGTTTGCGCAAACACCGGGTGGAGCGCAAGAAGTGAGTTGGAGCAGCAGAGGCTTGGGCTATCTCGGCGCGATCATCGGCTTCGGCATCGCGGCGGGGCTATGCGGCATGGGCCAGGGCCGTGTCGCGGCGGCGGCTTGCGAAGGCATGGCGCGCAACCCGTCGGCTTACAACCGCGTGCAATTGGCCTTGATTCTGGGTCTGGCATTTATCGAAACGCTCGTGATCTTCACGTTCGTGGTCGTGCTGCTCAAGATACCGAACCCACCAGCCTAAGAGGCTGTTGGTAAGCAGTAAAAAGCGAAGAGGCGCATCGGTTATCGGTGCGCCTCTTCTGCTTCTCAGGATGTCTTTTATTCGGTTGGCTTATTCGTAGCTTGTCACATTTCGCGACTTCTCTCGATGTCGCTCCAACGCCAACTCAATCAGCCGATCCAGCAACGCGCCGTAGCTCAATCCGCTCGCTTCCCACAGCTTCGGATACATACTGATCGAGGTAAAGCCGGGCATAGTATTTAGCTCGTTGACATACAGATTGCCCGTCTCTTTTTCCAAGAAGAAGTCCACGCGCGCCAAGCCCGCGCCGTCTACGGCCTGAAATGCGCGCACGCCAAGCTGTTGAATCTGCGCCGTCACTTCATCAGGCAATTCCGCCGGAATCACCAACCGCGCGCCGTTGTCGTGGATGTACTTGGCCTGGTAATCGTAAAACTCCGCCGTCTGCGGCACGATCTCACCGGGCAAACTCGCCACGGGTTCGTCGTTGCCGAGGACGCTGACTTCAATCTCGCGGGCATTGATGCCTTTTTCGACGACAAGCTTGCGGTCGAATTTCGCCGCGAGCGCGATGGCCGCGTTCAAGCTTTTCAGATCAGTCGCTTTGGAAATGCCGACCGAAGAGCCGAGGTTGGCCGGTTTGACGAAGCAGGGAAAGCCGATGGCCTCGCTCACGCGCGTTTCAATCAAGAGCGGGTCGGCCTCCCATTGCGTGCGCAGGAAGTGGATGAACTCGACAATCGGCAGGCCAGCTTCACGGAAGAGCCGTTTCATAATCACCTTGTCCATCCCCGCTGCCGACCCCAACACGCCACAGCCGACGTAGGGAATATCGGCCATCTCCAACAAGCCCTGAATCGTGCCGTCCTCGCCATACGTGCCGTGTAGTACAGGGATGACGACATCAAGTTTCTCGTTGCTAGCCGCCCGCTCTTCCGCATCGAATTTCGCCAGCCCGCACCGCGTCGGGTCACCGAAGATCGCTACAGCCTGATCGCCCGTCTCCATAACCGAACTCGGCAACAAATTGGTTGCTTCGCGCGAGGCCAGCCATTTGCCTTGTTTGTTGATACCGATAGGGACGACTTCGTATTTGTCACGATCCAGCGCGTTGATGACCGATTCCGCCGAACGTAGCGAGACTTCGTACTCGCCCGAACGCCCGCCAAAGATGACTCCGACTCTGAGCTTTTGTGCCAAAGGAATTCCTCGTTTCCAATCTCCAATTTGAGATCACATAATCTTTTTGCCGAACGCCGACAAGATCAACTGCACGCCCAACTCTGCCGTTTTGTTTGCCGTATCCAGTACTGGGTTGACCTCGGTCAATTCGAACGAGAGCAGTTTGCCCGAATCGGCAACTTTCTCCATCGCCAGATGGCTCTCGCGGTAGGTCGGGCCGCCGGGCACGGGCGTGCCAACGCCGGGCGCGTAATCAGGGTCTACGAAATCCATATCCATCGTTACGTGAAAACCCGCAGTGCGCTGCGAGGCCAGCCACATCGCCTCGTCCATCACGGCGCTCATCCCGCGCTCATCCAGTTCGCGCATCGTAACGACGCGAATGCCGGAGGTCTTTAACGCTACTGCCTCGTCCGGGTCTACGCTGCGCGCGCCAATCAATACGCAATTTTCCGCGTGGACTTTGGGCGCGAAGCCACTGATGTGGGTCAACTCGCGCGCGCCGTGGCCGAGTATCGCGGCAAAGGGCATGCCGTGAATGTTGCCTGACGGCGAACTCTCCGGCGTATTCATGTCGCCGTGCGCGTCAAACCAGATCACGCCAACGCGCTGTTCCTGTTTGCGGTAATAGGACGCCAAGCCCGCCACACTGCCAGTCGCAATCGAATGGTCGCCGCCGAGCACAATGGGAATCGAACCCGCTTCGAGCGCAGCTTCGACTTGATCGGCCAGCTTTTGACACGCTTCAGCGATTTCAGGCAAGTATTTGGCGTGCGGATTGTGCACATCCATCATTTCGGCATTGCGCACCGGAATGTTGCCCTCGTCCTTCACTTCGTAACCAAGCTTGCGCAGCCGGTCATTCAACTCAGCGACGCGGACGGCGCTCGGCCCCATATCCACACCGCGCCGATCCGCGCCCAAATCCATCAGGACGCCGATGATGGTCGCTTTCTTCATGGTGTTCATACTGCATCACCTCACTTCACTGCTTTGATCAGCGCGAACGCCCAGTCGTGTTTGCTGCGTTCCCGCAAGACCCTAACCGTTTGTTGGCGGAAGCCCACCTCGCGCAACAATGTTACCACCTCTTCGGCATGATAAAACTGCGCCTCCGCTTCACGATTGTCGCGCGCGATGTAACGGTAGTAGCTGCGCCGCATAAACTCGCGCACCTGGCTCGGCGCGACGGGCGCTAATTCGTCCGCGATAATCAAGCGTCCGCCCGGCTTCAGGACGCGATAGGCGGAGGCTAGGAAAGCAGCGGCAGGCAAGCGATGAAAAGCCATTGCACAAGTCACCAGATCGAAACTTTCATTCTCAAATGGCAACTTGTCGGGCGCGGCCACACGCCATTCAAGCTTGCGGCTGACTTTGGCGGAGAGCGCAGCGAGTCTGGCTTGTTCAATGCGATGGGCGGTATCTACGCCGATGATGCGACCGGTGTCACCGACGCGTCCGACGAACTGGCGCGCGATGACGCCCGTGCCGGTGGCCGCATCGAGCACGCGCATGCCGGGTGATGGTTCGGCGGCTTCGATGATCTGATTGATCGTCTCTTGGTAATTGAGCCGGGTGCGCCGCCGGAACTCCTGCGCGATCTGCTCTTCGAATTCGCTCAGCCACGTAGTGAGCAGCTTATTGGATTGTGTAGGGGCGACGGAATTGGACATAGCTTCGTTGGCGAGCTGTCCTACTTCGCTTATGGTTTCAAACGATAAAGCATTCGGGGGAACGGAATTGTTTCGCGCACGTGTTCGAGGCCACAGAGCCAGGCGACACAGCGTTCAATGCCCATGCCGAAGCCGCCGTGTGGGAACGTGCCATATTTGCGCAGGTCTAGATACCAGTTGAAGGCTTCTTCCGGCAGGCCGTGTGCGTTGATTTGCTTGAGCAAGTAATCGAGCGAAGACGCGCGTTCACCGCCGCCAATGATTTCGCCGTAGCCTTCGGGCGCGAGCACGTCCACACAAAGCGCCAAGTCAGAGCGCTCAGGGTCAGGCTCCATGTAAAACGCCTTCACTGCAGCCGGGTAGCGATGCACCATCACCGGTTTGTCGTATTGCGATGAGATATAAGTCTCATCCGGCGCGCCAAGATCACCACCCCACTCAAAGTTGTTTTCCAGCTTGCCCTCGGCGTAGGCGGCTTGCAGCATTTTGGCCGCCTCGTCGTATTGCAAACGTGGGAAGGGCGGCGCGACCTTTTCCAGCAGCGTCGTGTCGCGTTCGAGCACTTTCAATTCTTCCTGCCGCGTTTCCAGCACGCGCGCAACGATATAGCTGATGAAATTCTCGGCCAACTCCATCACGTCATCGAGCTTGGCGTAGGCCACTTCCGGCTCGACCATCCAGAACTCCGTCAGGTGGCGGCGCGTCTTCGATTTCTCGGCGCGGAAGGTTGGGCCAAAACAGTAGACCTTGCCAAAGGCCGCCGCTGTCGCCTCGTTGTACAACTGGCCCGATTGCGAGAGGTAGGCTTTCTCGTCGTCGAAGTAGTTGACCTCAAAAAGCGTCGTCGTGCCCTCACACGCAGCGGGCGTAAAGATCGGCGTATCACAAAGAGTGAAGCCGTTGTTATCGAAAAAATCGCGCACGGCTTTGATAATCGTGTGGCGCACGCGCAGGATCGAGTGTTGCCGCCGCGAGCGCAGCCACAGATGGCGGTGATCCATCAGGAATTCGACGCCGTGCTCTTTCGGCGTGATCGGGTACTCGTGCGCAAGGCTGACAATTTCGAGCGTCTTGATGTCCATCTCATAAACACCCGGTTTTTTCGGATGCTCGCGCGGCACGCCAGTAATAATGAGCGAGGACTCTTGCGTCGCTTGCTCGCTGTTGGCCCAAGTCTCTTCGCTCACGTCTTTCTTCGAGACGACACCTTGGATCAAACCGGAGCCGTCGCGGATTTCCAGAAAGCCAAGCTTGCCGCTCGAGCGTTTGTTGTAGAGCCAGCCTTTGAGGGTGACTTCTTCGCCCAGATGTTTGCCAATGTCGGAAATGTAAGTTTGCGCCATAGTTCGCACCAAATTGAATTTATGATTTGCCGTAGAGTTTATGCGCTTCCTGAGTTTTGAGATGCCGGACGCGCAGCAGACCGTCGCGAAGTTTCTCGCCGCCCGCCGCATCCAGATAAAACTGTCTGCCCGAAAATTTTTCCGCCGGATTGATTTCGTAGACACCGATGTTGAAGGTAAAAGCCGTTTCGCTTGTGGCCTTGAACCAGTGAACATTGTCTTTGTCATCTGAAGTTGTGGAGCATTCACCGAGCGCGAGCTGCTTGTCCAAGGTTGGCTTGATGATGACGTGGCCAGGCTCATCGGCTAGGCGGTCGAAGTGCCAGCCGTGAAGCTCGCCCCCGATGAGCATGTGCAGCGAGGTCATATTACGATGACAATGCGGCACAATCGCCCGCCCTTTGCCGAGGCCATAGACAAAAACCGAGTAACTCAACTCGGCAGATTGCCCGGCTCGGCGTGGAGTGACCTGTGTCACGGCCTCGCGGTCGTCGGGGAACTTCATCGTTTTGCTCAGCCGCTCAAAATCAATTCCGCGCAAGAAGTCTTTCAAATCAACGCGGGCGAAGAAGTCTTCGATCTTCTGTTGCCATTCGCGCTGTTTGATTTGCTGTTCTTTCATCCCACGACTAATCTCTTCGACCTCCGCCACCCAGCGTTCGGCAATCGGCTGGATTGGTGTTGCCAGCACGCAGTGGTCAGCGAGCGTTTCGACCAACGAGAATGTAAACAGCGATTTCAGCAAGCTCTCGTTAAAGGCGCGGCGCGGAAAGGTTTTCATAATATCCTCACCATCAGATCAATGATTAACAGGTGGTTTGTCAGTCCGTCGTTAGCTTGCGTGCTAACTCGAGCACTTGCAACTTCTGCTCCGGTTGCAACTGCTTGAGCAAATTGCCAAGCTCATGTTCGACCGTCAATTTCTCTAGCGCCGCACGCAACGCCGGATATTCTCGCATGCCCGGTGCACGCATGGCCCGCAGCACAGTGGCAATCGCTGGCGCAATGTACTTTTCGTAAAACTCACCGCGCCCCGCCACGCCGGTTTGATAGGAAAACGTCCCAATGGCCTTCAACTGCCGCTGCACGGTCATCAGGTTGAACTCATAGCGCAACTCTTCCAGTTCAATCTTCGGCAGTCCGTGTTTCTCGCGCTCGCGCAAAAAACAGAGCTGCCAGGCCTCGACCCAAGCTTCATCTGCCGGTTCGAGGCGACGTTCGACCAACAAGGGAACAAGATCGTAGGTTGCTGGCCCCATCCGCGCGTCCTGATGATCAATGATGCGCAGGTTGCCGTGCCGATCTACCATCAAATTCATTGCGTGGTAATCGCGGTGAGTGAGCACGCGCGAACGATTGGCCAACTCACCTGCAATAGCTTGCAGGTCAGACTTGATGGCTTGCTCTTCGTTAGCTGGCAGTTGCTGTTTGCAATAGCTGCCGAAGAAGTGGTCGAAGAAAAAGTTGAGTTCCCACCCGAGCTTGTCTTCGTCGAAGGCCAGACGACTGGCAATTGAACCTGTTTCGCTCGCCAGGGCAGAAGCGGCTTGAATGCTCGCGATTAACTCGATGGCGCAGCGCAGCATCTCATCTGCCTCAGTTTGGTTGTTGCCGTCCAGCGCGTCAGTCATCCATTGGGCCAAGCTGGTGTCGCCCAAATCTTCCTGCAAGATGATGCCTTCGGTGCCAGCTACATCAATGATCTGAGGCACGGGCAGATGAGCGCGCTCAAACAGCCTCGTCACATCAATAAATGAATTGTCGTGCGGGTTAAAAGGCGAGGGATAGAGGCTGACGATCAACGTCTCAGCAGGATTGCTTACCGCCGCGATGCGGTAGTACTTGCGCGTCGAAGCGTCGGGCGTCAAGCTAGTGAGGCGGACTTGCTCGGGCATAATGCCGAAGTAACGCGCGGCATAACTGCGCACACGCTTCTCACCCAAATCACCAGTAGTGATGCTGGTTCTGTCCTGCAACTGTCCAGTCATAGTCTTCCCACGCCTGCCGTAAAGCTCATTGATTTGTTAATCGTTTCCGCAACGCGAGAACCTGCGGCGGCCTCAAGGGGAAAGGAATGCACACTCAACCTCAGTCAAAAAGACAACTCGCGGTATTTGATTGAGTATGTGCCCGCTCGACGAATCCGCGATAAAAACTCAGCCGGGATGGTAGCACTCTCAAAAGGGCACGACAAGATTATCGCCCATTACTGTGCCCCGCTGAGCTTTTTCGGGTGGAGGATTGTCCGCCGCCAAGTCGGCGCGCACTATAACGGCGCGGTGAAATTCTGCATTGGCCGGGATGATGACATTGTCACCGACAACGCAGTCAGTGAGTTTTGCGCCGCCTTCGACGCGCACGCGCTGCCAGAGAATCGAGTCTTTGATTTGGGTTGATGAATCAACCAGACAGCCTGCATCCATCACTACATCACGCCCTTCACGATGTAGAAATTCTGTGCTGATCGCCCAATAGCGTTCAAGCGTGCTCAACTCATACCACGAGGAATTTTCCGCGACGTAGCCGATTATCGCTTTGCCCTCAGCCAGCGCCTTCGGATAGACATCGCGCACCGAATCAGAGAAGACGCCGCGCGGGATGTAATCAAAGATCGCCGGTTCGAGGATGTGAATGCCTGTGAACATCAAAGGGGATTGCGGGTTGCGGATTGCGGATTGCGGATTGTCTGATTGTGGAAAGCCAGCAAACTTTTCGATGCGCCCATCGGCAGCCAGAACAATTTCACTAAATCGCTCGCGTTTTGTGTTTGGCCGCAGCACAAGTGTGGCGAGCGCGTGGCGTTCACGATGGGTTTGCAGGGCCGCGCGCAGGTCAATGTCGGTGATAATCTTGCCATTGACGACGATGAAGGTCTCTTGCTCAAGCTGCGCGCGCACGCGGTCAAGCGCGCCGGACGTGCCGAGGATTTCCGGCTCTTCAACTGAATAGCTGATACGCACGCCGAATTGCTCACCGTCACCGATTTGCGCGCGCACTGATTGCGGCTCGTGGTGCAGGTTGATGATGATCTCATCAATGCCGTGCTGTTTCAGGTAATCAATCGTGAAAGCAATCAGCGGGCGATTGAGAAAGGGAATGGCTGGTTTGGTTCTACCGATGGTCAGCGGCCAAAGACGCGTGCCGAAGCCAGCGGCCAGGATCATTGCTTTCATAGTCGGCGGATTGAAACGAGCGACAGATGGCTCAAAAAACCATGTCTTCCAGTTCGCGTCCTTGAGCCTGGCAATGCGCGTTTTGCAGCACCAGATAGCTTTCCAGAATGTAATCAGCGCGCTGCACGCCGAGCAATTGTACGGCTTCGGCGATGGCGTTTTCCGCGCCTTCCAACTCAACGAAGTTGCCCAGTGGCGTTTCGTCAAACATCACGTGCAAGCCAGCGCCGCTCGGTAGCCGCGCGCGATAGACGGTGCGATATTTTTGGTAGCGAAACCATTTGCGATAACCCAACTGCTCCAATAGTGCCACTGTGCTCTGCGGGTCATCAAGCTGGGTTTCAATCTCAATCCGCGCTTTGAATTGTGTTACCAATTCGGGGGCAGCCTTCGCTTTGTAGGTCAACGCGCCACGTCCGGCTGCCTCGCGCACGCGCAGAATGGCCATTCGCGCGCTCAACTGCCGATCAGCGGTGTCGAGCAGCCAGTTGTCTTCAAAGTGGCGCGCCATTTCCAACTCAAGCCGCAGCCCAGCGTTTTCGAGTTGCGCGGCGCTCTCATAACGCAACTTGACTTCAATCTCATGCGTATCGGGCATCGGATGAATAGTTGGAGGGAGATGAAAACTTAGGCTACGCGGCCTGCTTCGCTCTGCGGGTCGAGTTCGAATGTGCCGGGTGCGACTTTGCGAAAGCGTTTGCTGCGGCTCAAGCTAACGGCCAGCGTGATCAACTGATGTTGTCCGCGAAACTCGAAACCGCCCGCGGCCATGCGGCGATAGATTTCACTGACATGCAACGAGCCGTTGGCCTCGCGCAGCACAATGGTGGCGGCTTGCGGAATACGGAAATCGTTAAAGCGGACATTGCTGCCTTGCTCGCCTTGCTGGATTTGGGCGACAGCAGTCTCAATATCGGAGGCCTGAATCGAGGCTGTATCAAAACCATTTGCCAGCAGACGCTCCATCAGCAGGCGCTCGTTAAATGATGGTTCTGGCGTTGAGCTAGGTGGCGCCGGGCGCTCAATGTGAGCATCAGCGGGGAAGAGCACACGCCGCAAGGCCGCCTCGGTCTGTTCGATGATGATGTCGAACGAGGAGAGCTGCGAGCGCAAAGTCCTCGCTTCGGCTTCGATTTCGGCGAGCTTGATCTGAATTTTCCGTTTAGCGTCGCGCGCTTCGTTGAGTGAACGTTGAAGTGTGGCTACCGCCGTATCATCCATCATAAGACTATCAAGTATGTCAGCGTTACAATTGCAGGCAATGGGGAATGAAAACAAGCTTGAAAAAAGCAACGGCATTATCTGCAAATGGCTCGCATTTCGCAATAAAAACATGCTTAGGGGTAAAATTATGTTTAAGCTTTCAGTCTAAAGGTCAACTAAAGGCAGACAAGTCACTGATTCATAACTATAAAACCTGAGAGGATGGTCGGTGAGAAGTAATGAAGAATGCAGAAGTTTTTTTTGGCAGGCGCTCTTTATTCGGCCTGGCGCGCTAGCGATCGCGCTCAATAATAAATTGCGCGACATCGGACAAGGCGCGGCGGTATTGATTGTCGGGCAAAACTGACAAGGCGTATTGCGCGCGGCTGACGTAGGCGCCGGCTTCCTGGCGCGCCACTTCCAATTCGCCATTTGCTTCGAGTAGGCTCAAGACCTCTTCAGCCCTCTCGCTGCGACCCTGCTCCTCACACATTGCGGCATTCACGCAAGGCGCAAGCTGTGGCTGATGTTTGAGCAAGCGGATCAGCGGTAACGTGACTTTGCCTTCGCGCAAATCGCTCAAAACGGGTTTGCCGAGCTTTTCAACATCGGAGGTGAAGTCGAGCAGGTCGTCAATCAACTGAAAGGCAATACCGAGGTTGAGACCATAGTCAGCCAGCGCCAGCTTTTCCAACTCGTTCGCGCCACGCAAAATACCGCCGATGCGGCAACTGGCGCTGAAGAGAAAGGCCGTCTTGCGGCGCACGATTTCCAGGTGCTGCTCCTCGCTGATCTTCATATTGCCCAGCAGCGTCAACTGAATCAACTCGCCCTCGGTCATCTTGCGCGTGGCCTCAGTCAATACGTCCAGGATTTCCAGATTGCGCTGGTGCAGCGCCGTTTCATAAGCCGACATGTACAGCCAGTCGCCCATCAGCACGGCGTTGTGATTACCCCATTGCGAGGCCACGGTGCGATGGCCACGTCGCACCTCTGCGCCGTCAATAATATCGTCATGAACGAGCGTCGCCGTATGCAAAAACTCCATCACGGCGGCCATCTCGATGATGTTGTCGTCCACTTCCTCGCCAAAGATCTTCGCAGCCAGGACGAGCAAGGCTGGGCGCACACGCTTGCCGCCCGTCTGGTGCAAATAACGTCCGATGTGTGTGACGATCTGAATGTTGGAACGCGCCTGCCGCTCGAATTCGACCTCGATGGCGGTCATTTCGTTTTCGATCAAGCGAAAAATCTGCTTGGCAGTGAGCTTGGCTTTAATTGTCGAAGACGCAGTAACGATGTTGAGCATTGCTTTAGTTATTAGGAGTCGAGGAGCAGGGACATCAATCTCCGACCCTTAGTTCGACCGGTAATTGCCGAACTGCATATCAATCCCGAAGTCGTGATCGCGCAACTGTGCAATCACTTGCTGCAAAGTGTCGCGGTCTTTGCCGGTGACGCGCACCAGATCGCTCTGAATCGAAGCCTGAACTTTGAGCTTGGTATCCTTGATAAACTTGACAATCTCTTTAGCCTTCTCTTGCGGAATGCCTTGTTGCAAGCTGATGCGTTGCCGCACGGTGCTGCCTGCCGCCGGTTCGATCTTGCCGTAGGTCAGTCCCTTCAACGGCACACCACGCTTGACGAACTTCGATTGCAGAATGTCATTCAGGCTTTTCAGCCGGTATTCATCCTCTGAAGAGAGAACAATGACTTCCTTGCCTTCGACTTCGATATTGCTCTTACTGCCTTTGAAGTCGAAGCGCGTATGCACCTCTTTCAACGCCTGATTGATCGCGTTGACGACCTCGGCGTGGTCAATGTTAGAGCTAATATCGAATGTATTCTGTTGCGCCATAATTTAACTAACGATCATCCACGCCGGAATAAGCTGCAAATCACAGGCCAGCACGCTACCGAAGCCAATGCTAAAGATAGACCAGAACTATTGTCTGACGTTGGTGGATTGATTGCATAAATGTTGCAGCCTGGCCACGACAATCATCACCCTTACCGCCTTTGCAGTTCGGCGTTATCACTCCATACATTGTGCCGATTTTACAGGCGCTTCCAGGCAGGCGTGAAGTTGTACCTTGCACAGTGCAGAATGTCAATCAACCCGCATTTTGCCAAAACCGCTCAAGCGCTTGGCAATTTGAAAAGCCTTTTGAAGTTGTCGGTGGTCACGCGCGCCATTTCCTCTACGCTCACGTCTTTCAGCTCCGCCAGCTTCTTCGCCGTCTCAACCACGAAAGCAGGTTCATTCCGCTTGCCGCGATAGGGTATGGGCGCAAGGAACGGGCAATCAGTTTCAATCAACGATCGTTCTATCGGCACCGTGCGCGCCACCGCGCGCAATTCTTCCGCCGCTTTGAATGTCACCACTCCCGAAAACGAAATATGAAAGCCCAGCGTCAGCGCCGCCTCGGCCAACTTTTGTGTGCCGGTGAAACAGTGTATGACGCCGCCCAATTCAGCCCCGCCACGCGCCACCCAATGTTCCTGCAACAACGCAATCGTATCGTCTTCGGCTTCCCGCGTGTGAATGATGACAGGCAAATTGACCTGCAAGGCCAACTCGAGTTGCCGTGCCAACACGCGCCGTTGCACCTCGCGCGGGCTGTGGTCATAGTGGTAATCCAACCCGATCTCACCCCAGCCGATCACCTTTTCATGCCGCGCCGCCGCGAGCAGTTCTTGCTCAAGCTGCTCGTCATACAAACTCGCTTCGTGCGGGTGCAGGCCAACCGCTGCATAAATGAACGAATGCTCTTCGGCCAGCTTCAGACCGTTGGGGAGCGAGCCTTTGCCGATGTCGCTGCCCGCGATTTCGAGCATCAGTTCAACACCGGCAGCGCGGGCACGGGCGATAACCTCGGCGCGGTCGGCGTCATAGTTAGGCACATCAAGATGGGCGTGAGAATCAACAAACATCACAAAACTGTCTTACCGCAACTTCGCTCCATTTGGCACATCTTCTAAAAAGCCCGCCAGTATTGGCCGCCCCTCTTCGCCCACCGCCGCTGCCAAAACCATCCCCTGCGATTCCAACCCGCGCAACTTACGCGGCGCGAGGTTGGCTACGACGATCACTTTGCGCCCGACCAATTTTTCGGCCTCGTAGTATTGCGCGATGCCTGCCAGAATCTGGCGCGGTTCGGCTTCGCCCAAATCAATCGTGAAGCGCAGCAGCTTGTCGGACTTCGGCACTGGCTCTGCCGTCAGGATTTGGCCGACGCGCAATTCGACTTTCGCAAAATCATCAATCGTGATGTAGCTCGGTTGCGCGGGCGCAGCTTCAGCCGGCGCGGCCTGCACAGGTGGCGCAGGTTGTTCTGCGGGTGTGGTGTTGTTTGCAGCTTCTGCTTGTTTGATCTCTTCCATGACTTTGCCTTTATCCAGATTGGGAAAAACAGGTTTGATTTCACCGGCTGCCTTGCGCGCCGCGTCGCCCCACTGCAACGAACTCGGCGCGGTTTCTGCCACGTTGCCAGCCTCGCCAAGCTGTTGCCAGATCGCTTGCGCCGACACGGGCAGCACCGGCGCGAGCAGCACGGCAAAATGCCGCACAGCTTCGACCGCAGTGTGCAAGACCAATTCAAGCGCCGCGCGCTGCGCCGGGTCTTTCGCCAGATTCCACGGCTTCGAGTCTGACAGGAATTTATCTACGCGTGTCGCCGCCGCCTGCACGCCTTCGAGCGCGGAGCTGAAGCGGTACTCGTTAAATTCGCGGTCGAATTCGGTCACGGCTTGCTGGACTGCGCTGCGCACTTCGTTCGCCTGCGTCTGCAAGGCGGCGGGCGCGCTGGCGGGCGCCGCCGGAATTACGCCGTCGCAATTCCTGCCGACCAACGTCAGCGTGCGGCTGCTCAGATTGCCGATGCCTTTAGCCAGTTCGGCGTTGGTGCGTTCGATCAACGCTTCATAGGTGAAGTCGCCGTCCTGCCCAAAGACCATCTCGCGCAGGCAGAAGTAACGCACCGCATCGGTCGTGAAGTGCTGCCGCAAAACGGCCAAATCAATCACGTTGCCGAGCGTTTTCGACATCTTGCGCCCGCCCGATAGCCACATGCCGTGCGCGAAAACGCTCTTGGGTGGCTCTAGCCCCGCCGCCAACAAGAACGCAGGCCAGTAGATGGTGTGTTGCCGCAGAATGTCTTTGCCCACCAGTTGCAGGTCAGCAGGCCAGAACTTCTGGAAATGCGCCTCTCCGCCAAATTGATCATTCCCAAAACCAATTGCCGTGATGTAATTCGACAGCGCGTCGAACCAGACATACATCGTGTGTCTTGGATCGTCCGGCACGGGGATGCCCCATTTGACGGAGACGCGGCTGACCGACAGATCATTCAGCCCGCCTCTGACAAAGCTCAACACCTCGTTGCGCCGCACTTCCGGACGGATGAAGAGCGGGTTCTGTTCGTACAATTCCAACAAGCGGTCTTGAAATGCAGAGAGTCTGAAGAAGTAGCTCTCCTCCGCCACGCGATCCAGCAGGCGTTCGTGCGTCGGGCAGACGGGCACGCCATCATCGTTCGGTTTGGCTTCGTTTTCGGTATAGAACTCGTTGCAGTTGGTGCAGTACCAGCCGTCATAAGAGCCTTTGTAGATGTGACCGTTGTCACACACGCGCCGCCAGAGTTCCTGCACGGCCTGTTTGTGATAATCGTCGGTGGTGCGCACCCAATGCTGATTGGTGAATTCGTAAGGCGCAAACGCAGTCTTGAACTCGTTGACGATCCGGTCTACGTGTTCTTTGACCGGCAGCCCGGTCTTCTCCGCCGCGCGTTCGATGTTCAGCCCGTGCTCGTCGGTGCCGGTCAAAAAGAAGACCTCGTAGCCACGTTGCCGTTTGAAGCGCGCCACTGTGTCAGCGATGAGCGTGGTGTAGAGATGCCCCAAGTGTGGATTTGAATTGACGTAATAGATCGGCGTTGTTAAGTAAAACTTCTTGTTCATGCCGCTTCCTCCCTCTCAGAGATAAAAGGGCATTCTTCCACGCGCTAGCAGAAAGCTCAAGCTGCGGTCTATTTCACCAGGATCGTTCCGCGCAGCATGTTCATGCCGCAGGCGAATTTAAGATCACCTGCTTTGGGCGGGGTGAATTCCACTGTAACCGGCACATTCAGCGGCAGCTCGCGTTTAATGTTGTACTCCGGCAGCATCACTTCAGTGCCGCAGGTGGCCTCGACTTTGCGCACAAAAGTCAGCCGCGCCGGAACGCCTGCGCGCAAACGCACGTTGGCAGGCTGATAACCTTGTTCGTTCAGCGTGATCGTAATTGCTTGTACTGCTGGCGAAGCAGTAGCTGTGGCGCCGTGTCCGGCGTGCTCTTGTTCAGCCTGTCGCGCTTCACTCATCTGCGCCGGATTGAGCTTGAGACTTTCGGCGCGCAACAGAAAACTGCCCTCCGTCACGACGCGCTCGCCCGTGCTGAGGCCGGAATAGACCGGCACGTAGCCATTGGCTTCCGCGCCCGCGCTCACTTCGCGTTGAACGAAAGCTCCTGCTTCATTGGTGGCGACGAAGATGATTTGCTTGGTCCCGATCATCTGCACTGCGGCGCGCGGGACGTTGACTGCCTGACGCGCGTCGGCATTGGCCGTTGGCTGGCCGCCGAAATTCACGTTCACATACATCCCCAGCTTGAGCGGCGCACCGGCATTGTTGACTTCGATGCGCACCTGCGCCGTGCGCGTTTGGGCTTCGATGCGCGGATCAATGTAAGAGACGCGGCCTGCAAAATTGCGCTGCGGATAGGCGGGCGTTGAGATGCTGGCCGCTGCGCCGAGACGCACCTGCGCCAAGTCCTGTTCGTAAACCTGTCCGATGACCCAGACCGTTGAAAGATCTGCGATACGAAATAGCTCTTTGCCCATCGTGACGACTTCGCCCGGATTGACCGAGCGATTCAGAATGAGACCCGCAGACGGCGCGCTGACGATAACCAGCGCGCTCATCTGTCCCGGGGCTTGCAAGTCATCAACCTGCTTGTCGGTCATACCCAGCAGGAGCAACCGTTGACGCGCCGCCGAAAGCTTGGCCTGTTCGGTCTTGTATTGCGAAGCGATGTCCTCGTATTCCTCACGGCTGATCGCGCCAATCTCGACGAGTTCCGCCGCGCGGCGGAAATGTTTGTGATGCTTTTCAATCTCGGCCTGCATCGTCAGGTATTCGGATTGCGCGCTGCTCAACTCTGTGCTGAAGATGGTCGCCAGTTTTTGCCCTTGTCTGACTTGCTCGCCCAAACTTACGTTGACTTCCCGCACCACCCCACCGGCCACCGGCATCACGGGCGTCTCTTTGTAGGCGTTGGATTGTACTGTGCCGGTCGTGCGCAACCCGCCAGCCTGTGGCGCTGCCGCTTGAGCAGGTGTGGCCGATTCGATTTTCAATTGCGCGTTGGCAAGTTTGTCTGGCGGCAACGTGATCAGCAAGTCGCCGGGGCGCAGGGTAGACGCGCCGCCGGTATTGCTCGACCCAGGCGCGTCAAAGTCAGGTGTCGGTACAGGACGGCCTGCCAACGGGCTGCGTTGCCTGCCGCGCAGCATCCACAGACCGATTGCAACGGCGGCGGCCAAGCACAAAAACATGACGAGCCATAAACGACGTTGGCGTGTTTGCCTGGTCGAATCATTTTCGCTAGCTGGCCTCATTTCTCCTCCCGCACTGCCACGCCCGTCACGCGCTCGATTTCAACCAAGGCCTCAAAATATTCCTTGAGCGTATCGGTGTAGCCCGTCTCGATTTCAGTGAAGCGGCGCTGTTCGGCCAAATAATCAATGGCCGTTTTATAGCCGATTGCATAGCTGCGGCGCACGACATCCAGATTGCGCAACGCCGGTTCGCGCACCTTGTCACGATAAACAGCTAAGGCTGCCTGCGCTTTCAGGAGGCGCGTCGTAGCGCTGGCCAATTCGTTGCGCACCACCAGTTCGGCAAAATCGCGGCGCTGCCGTGCCGCGGCTGCCGCTGCGAGCGCCGCTTCGATCAAGCCCTGATTCTTGTTTCTGATCGGCAGCGTGAGGCGCACGCCGAAGGTCGCATAATGAAAGACGCCTGTGACTGGCGTCGGCCTACCTACTGAGTTAAAGCCCAGCACGTCATAGCCGTTGTTCATGCGCTCATATCCGGCAAAAAGACTGGCATCTACACGCCCCTCGCGCCGCGCTTGCTCGGCCTGCGCTTCGGCCAAACTTTCCGCCGCGCGCAATATGGCCAGGTCAGGGCGCGTGGCGCGCGCGCGTTGCAACAGTTCGGGCGTCGGAGGCAGCTTTGTTTCGGTGACGAATTCGCCGCGCAATTGCAGGTCTTCGTCGGGCGGCGTGCCAATGATTTTCTTCAATTCCAATAACGCGACCTCCGCCTTGCTCTCAAAGCCGAGCCGCAGCACATCCGCACGATTCAACTCAACCCAAACAGCGTTGCTTTCGAGCGGCGCGCTCTTGCCGTGCTCGACGCGCGCTTGTACGAGCTGATGTGAATCGCGCATCAGTTTGAGCAACTCGTCGGCAAATTTGAGATTGCGCGCGGTGGCGATAGCTTCGGCATATTTCATTCGCACTTCAGCCGCCAGCTTGCGCTCGAAATCACGCGTTTCAGCTTCGCGCAACTCGACCTCGCGCTGGCTAACCAGCGTGCGCGCCTGCCGCCTGCCGCCCAATTCGAGCGGCCATTCGAGGCTGACCATTTGATTGTTGTCCGGCGTGCTGACGGCTTGCTTGCCATTTATTTCCAGCATCGGGTTGGCCTTGAGCGCGGCCTGATGCAAGCGTCCTGTAGCTTCGTCAATCAGCTTGCGCGCCGCCAGCAACTCACCGTTGTGCTCCAGCGCGTAGCGCACCAATTCATCCGCCGTCTGCCCCTTAAGCTGATCAATCAGCCGCGCATAAGTCGAGACAGCAGGCGCGCCAGGTACTGTAACCTCTGCCGTCTGCTCGCTCGTTTGCGACAAAGCGTGCAAAGGCAGCAACAGAAGCCATAAGATGCCGGCAAGCTGGTTGGAAAGTCTTTTAGTTTTAGCCCGCGAAGGCGGGCGGCAGCATAAAGCCCAGGGTGGAGCGAAAGCGCAACCCTGGATAACAGTGCCCAATGACCCATTAGCCCGTGAAACGGGCGACAGAGCACCGCTCTGCCGCCCACCGCGTGGGCTGGTAATAACTTGAATGTTCGCTGACCTGGGGCTTGCGCCCCAGGCTTTATGCTGACGCCTGCTCCGCAGGCTCAAAGCAGAGCTTTTCAAACAGATACTTCGTTTCATCACTTTCACCAACTTTTAGCTCAAACCCTCCCTCACGGTCGGGTTTCTGATACGATTTCAGGCATACGCGACAACTCGCGCTCGCGCAGCCAAGAGAAAATTACCGGCGTAACGATCAGCACGTGTATGAGTGAAGAAACCATGCCGCCCAACACCGGCGCGGCGAGCGGCTTCATCACTTCTGCGCCTGCGCTCGTGCTCCACATAATCGGCAGTAGTCCGGCGACCACCGTCGAGACGGTCATCACTTTCGGTCGAAGGCGCAAGACCGCGCCTTCAATCACTGCTTGTAATAGGCTTTCGTGCGTCAACTGTCCCGCTTCGGCTTGCTTGCGCTCGACTGCTTCATTCAAATAAATCACCATCACCATGCCCGTTTGCACCGCCGTGCCGAAGAGGGCGATAAAGCCGACCCAGACCGCCACTGAAAAGTTGTAGCCAAGCGCGTAGATCAGATAAACACCCCCGGTCAGCGCGAAGGGTACGGCCAGCAGCACGTGCGCAGCTTCGATGAATGAGTGGTAGGTCAGGTATAGCAGGATGAAAATAACCAACAGCACGATGGGCAGCGCCAATTGCAAACGTGCGCGCGCGCGTTGCTGGTTTTCGTACTGTCCGCTCCACTCGAAGTAATAGCCCGGCGGCAGCGGCACGCGCTGGGCCAAGATTTGTTTGGCCTCCTCGACAAAGCCGATTACGTCACGCCCGCGCACGTTGAGTAGCACCGTGGCGCGCAACAGGCCATTCTCGCTCGCAATCATCGAAGCGCCTTGCGTGGTGTGAATCGAGGCCAGTTGTGAGAGCGGAATTTGTGTCCTGTTCGGTGCGGGCACGAGCAATTGGCCGAGCGATTGCGGCGTCGCGCGGAACTGTGGCGCATAGCGCACACGCACGGGAAAGCGTTTGCGGCCTTCGATAGTGACGGTCAGATTGGTTTCGCCGATGCCAGTGTCAATCACTTCTTGGATTGCCTGCACATCAATGCCGTAGCGCGCAGCAGCCTGGCGGTCAATTTTGATGTCAATGTAAGGCGCGCCGGTCAGCGGTTCGGGCGAGACGTTGGCTGCGCCGGGAACGTTGCGCAACGCGGCTGCCGCTTGATTGGCGAGACGTTCGAGTCCCTGCAAGTCACTGCCGTAAAGTTTGACGCCGACTTCGGTGCGGACGCCGGTGGTGAGCATCTCGATGCGGTTGATGATCGGCTGCGTCCAGATATTCTGCACGCCGGGCATGACAAGCTTGGCATCCATCTCCGCAACCAATTTTTCGCGCGTCATACCGGGCCGCCATTCGCCGGGCGGTTTCAAATGAACGATGGTCTCGTTCATGTTGACCGGCGCAGGGTCGGTCGAGGTTTCGGCGCGGCCAGCCTTGCCGACGACCCAGGCGACTTCGGGGAAAGCTCTAAGCGCGCGATCCTGCATTTGCAGCACGCGCAACGCCTCATCAATCGAGATGGCCGGATCAGTGATCGGCATGTACATCAAGTCGCCTTCGTTGAGTTCAGGCATGAACTCGCTGCCGATGCGCGTGGCTTGATAGAGCGCGCCGCCAAAGAGCGCGGCGGCCAACAGCAGGATGAGCGCGCGGTGAGCCAGTGCAAACTTGAGCGCCGGGCGATAGAGAGCGTGCAGAGCGCGCATCACCCAATTGTCCTCTTCAGCGTGAAAGCGCCCACTTAGCAGGAGCGTGCAGAGCACCGGCACCAGTGTCACTGCGATGACCGTTGCGCCGATCATCGCAAACGTCTTGGTGAAGGCGAGCGGGTGAAAGAGCTTGCCTTCACGCCCGGTCAGCGCGAAGACCGGCACGAAAGCCAGAATGATGATGGTCATCGAGAAAAATATCGGGCGGCCTACTAACTGTGTCGCTTCGAGCACGGTTTCCCAAACGCGCCGCCGGTCGCGCGGCGAAACGCCTTTCTTTTCGATCTGGCGAAAGGCGTTTTCAGTGACCACAATTCCGGCGTCCACCAGCACGCCAATCGCAATCGCAATCCCGGCGAGCGACATCAGGTTCGAGCTGATGCCGAGGTAGTGCATGAAGAGAAACGAGGTGAGCACGGCCAATGGCAGCGGAATCGTGACGATCAGGATCGAGCGGAAGTGAAAAAGGAAGACTATGTGTGCCAGTGTGACGAGCAGCAGTTCTTCGATCAGCGCGCGTTTGAGCGTGTCGGTAGCACGCAAGATCAATTCGGTGCGGTCATAAAATGGCACCACACGCACGCCACGCGGCAGGCCCGCTTGCAACGCCTTGAGCTTTTCTTTGACGCCGTTGATCACGTCGAGCGCGTTGACGCCGTAGCGCGCGATGACTACGCCACCCACCGCCTCCTGGCCGTCGCGGTCGAGCACGCCGACGCGGAAAGCGTTGCCCAACTTGACCGCCGCCACATTGCGCACGTAGATGGGTGTGCCGTTGGCCGCGCTGATGACGATGTTTTCAATGTCAGCGGTAGATTCGATCAAGCCGACGCCGCGCACGACAGACCACTGGCCGTTCTGTTCGATCACGTTGCCGCCGACGTTGGTGTTGCTGCGCCGCACGGCTTCGACGATTTGTGAAAAAGGAATCGCGTAGGCGCGCAGCCGGTTCGGATCAACGTCAACCTGATATTGCTGCACGTGGCCGCCGACCGAGGCGACTTCGGCCACACCGGGCACGGCGTTGAGTTGGTAGCGGATGAACCAATCTTGCAGTGAGCGTAGGTCGCGCAGACTGTAGCTATTGCCCGCTTCGGCCTCGACCGTGTACCAAAAGATTTGTCCCACGCCCGAGGCATCAGGGCCGAGCGTAGGCGTTGCGCCGGCGGGCAGTTGTGCGGTGATCAGATTCAGGCGTTCAAGCACGCGCGTCCGCGCCCAATAGAGATCAATCGCGTCGGCAAAAATCACGTTGATCATCGAAAAGCCAAACGCCGATTGTCCGCGCACCGCACGCACGCCCGGCAACCCTTGCAGCGCGGTCGAAAGCGGATAGGTGACCTGATCTTCGACCTCTTGCGGCGAGCGCCCGACCCAATCGGTGAAGACGATGACCTGGTTGTCCGACAGATCGGGAATCGCGTCAATCGGCGTGCGCAGCAATGCCCAATAGCCCCAGCCCGCCAGCAGCAGGTAAGCCGCAATGATGAGGAAGCGATTCCTCAGCGAAAATTCGATGAGACGGTTAATCATACTTTGGGAGCGGGAGAGCGGGAGAAATTATTCTTTCCCCCGCTCTCCCGCTCCCTCACTCTTCATCTAGCTTGCACGTTCATACTCACCTTGCCCGTGCCGTGTGCGCCCTGATAGGCAATCTGCGCTTCCCAGGTACCGGCCATTTGAAGTTTGACCTGTCCGCGATATTTGCCGGGCGTATCAGTTGTAGTGAGCGTGGCGCGGTCATTCATCTCGGTCATCGCGCCCATTGCGGCCATGTGGAAATTGAGCGAAGCCGCGCCGACATCTACCAGCTTGCCCGTTGCATCGGCAAACGAGACGATCAAATCATTGTTGCCGTGTTTAAGTTGACCAGTTGTGCTGGCGAGTGTGACAGTCATATCGCCGGACCTGGTGGACTGAATGACTTGCTCGCCGCCGGACGTACCGGAGCTACAGGCCAGCGCAAAGACGGCAATAGCGAGGATGAGCAAGACGAAGATGCTTTGTTTTCGCATGAAAAGTTTCTCCCACAGCAGTTGTGGCCAACCTGGTTCTTAGCAAGCTTTGTGTGAGCGCAAAAGCAGGCTTTACGCAAGCCTCACTACACGGTTGGCCGCCACTACTGCACTAGGTGTGGTGTAATCGAGTCGAGTTTATCGGTGAGTAGACACACTACGGCCCTTAAATTAGGAGTGCGCCGGTTTCGAGATAGCGGCTGGCTGAGCCGTTCAGGGAGCGCGTCGGTGCGCTAGGAAATCTCGTTTGTTGCAGATAATTGAATGAGACAGGAGTGGTAATTACAGCGGCATTCGCTCCCGGCCATTGTTTTGGCGCAGGAGCAAGCGCGCCGGTTCGAGCTGGAAGCTCCACAGGCGGCGGACACTGAATCAGACAACATAGCCCCGCACGCGTAGCTTCGGGGCCAGTTTGCCGGGCGGTCTCGCAGCATTCCGCGTCGCACCCGCCCGTGCCTGCCGGATGTGGCGGCCAAGCAGACAGCAGATTGCTGAACATCACCAACAGGAAGAAGCTTGTACCGAGCCGCCTAATCATACACTCAATCTTATAGCCAGCTTGACGGGGCCGTGTCAACGACGCGCCATCATTGCGCTTTACCCAGCGCTCTCAAGCGCGCCCGCTCAAACTCATCACCTTTGTTCCATACGGGAGTTTCTTCCGCATCGGCCACACGCAGGCCAATCCGAAAGGCCAAACGCGCTTGTTGCACCATGCCGCTGAAATCCCAATTGGGGCTGTATTCGTCAGAGGGCTGGTGATAGCGATTCTTGTTGTAATCGGCGAACTGTTCCTGCCCCCACTCGTCGGGATGGCCGACGAATTTGGTGCCGGGGTTGAAGCTCACCGCAGGCACACCGGCTTTAGCAAAGGGGAAATGATCAGAGCGATAGAACGAACCCTGCTCTGGGCGCGGGTCGGGCGCGATGGTGACTTTGTTAGTTTTGGCAACTTCTTCGATGACTTTGCCCAAAGTAGAACGCTCAAACCCCAGCGGGCTGATGTCACTGGTCGCCCCCAATACGTTCATCGAATCAAGGTTGATGTTGGCAACAGTCTTGGCCAGTGGCACGAGCGGGTTGCGCGTATAAAACTCTGCGCCGAGCAAGCCTTGTTCTTCTGCCGTCGTGGCAATGAAGAGAACAGAGCGTTTCGGTTTATATTCCAGGTCCGTGAAGGCCTTTGCGATGGCCAGCAACCCGCCAACGCCAGTGGCGTTGTCCACCGCGCCATTGTAGATGTTGTCGCCCAGTTGGCCGGGGCGCATGCCTAGATGATCCCAATGCGCGGAGTAGGCGACGAACTCCTCTTTCAACGTTTGATCAGCGCCGCGCATGATGCCCACGACATTAGGCGCGCTGACGCGCTGCGCTCTGGTCTTGAGCGTCGTTTCGACTTTGGCATTCAGCGCGACTGGTTTGAAATCGCGCGTCTTGGCCGCTTCGCGCAGCCTTTCCAAATCCTGTCCGCCAAGCTGCGCAAGCTTGCGCGCCGTCTCTTCCGTCACCCACGATTTGAATTTGAGCGTGGGGGTTTTCTCGTCAGGCAACAGACCAAACCGCTCGCCATCCCAGCCGGTGCGCACGACTTGCCAACCATAGCCGGCGGATTCGGTCGTGTGAATCAAGATGACACCGGCTGCGCCACGCCTTGCAGCCTCTTCAAACTTGTAGGTCCAGCGTCCGTAATAAGTCAGCGCCTTCCCGCCAAACAATTTCGGTTCTGCCGCAGTGGCGGGCGGATCGTTGACCAACATCATCACGATCTTGTCTTTGACGTCGAGGTCTTTGTAATCATTCCAAATCGCCTCCGGCGCAGTCACACCGTAACCGACAAAGACAATCTCTTGGTTGACTGGAATTTCAGCCTGCTCCAGGTCGGTGCTGGCCACAAACTCGTCGGCAAATCTGAATTCGGCATCTCCGTTGGCGCTCTTGACGATCAGTTTGGTCTCCGGGTCGGTTTTGACGCTGATCATCGGGACTTCTTGAAAATAGCTGCGATCCGGCGAAGCTGGTTCCAGTCCCATCGCCTCGAACTCCGCCGCGATAAACTTGGCCGCTAGCAAGCCGCCGCGTGAGCCGGTGCCGCGCCCTTCAAGCAAGTCGTCGGAGAGATATTTGACGTAGGCGCGCAGCTTGAATTCTTCGATTTGCTTGCCTGCCAACTCCTCGTCTGTGTTACCCGCTCCGGGCTGCGAGCCGATCATTTCATCGAAGCCTTTGCGCGGAATGGTTGAACTGCTGCGCCGCGAGCGGGATTTTTTACTGCCACTCTTTTTGGCGCTTGAGCGTTTGGCGCGGCGTTTTTGGGTCGCTGCGTCGCTTTCGACAACCGGCCAGACCAAACCAAAACAGATAAGAAAGACAAGCAGACGTATAAAAAAAGAATATTTGCTCATTGGAATCACTTTCTCCCACAAAACTTTTCAGCATGCGCGCCAAAAGCGGAAGCGCCAGGCTTTTGGCCTAGCCTCCGTTTGTGCTGCGTGCTGATTTTGCGTGGCAAGTATATCCGCAAGGCGACCGCCGATCCCTTACGGCTACAAACTGCTGTCAAATTCCTAACCGACTCAGCCAATAAAATCAAGGTGGGCAAATTAGGGGCGGAAGGGCAGGGGAGCTAAATGCGTTGTAAGATGGCGGCGATGTTGACGGCAAATCTGATTCAGGAGGACGTTTCTTTAGCCCCCTTGACCACGCTGGGTGTTGGCGGCTCAGCGCGCTACTTTGCCGAGATTTGCGCCGAGCGCGAATTACCAGTGGCCCTCACGTTTGCGCAGGAACAGCGACTGCCGGTTTTATTGCTGGGTGGCGGCAGCAATCTGGTCGTGGCGGATGAGGGATTTGATGGCTTGGTCATACGCATCGCGCTGCGTGGGGTTGAATCAGATGTCACGGGTGACATGGTACTTGCTAGCGTGGCGGCGGGCGAGGAGTGGGATGCTTTCGTCGCGCAGTGTGTGGCGCGCAATTGGGCGGGCCTCGAATGTCTAAGCGGCATTCCCGGTTGGGTCGGCGGTACGCCGGTGCAGAACGTCGGCGCGTACGGCCAGGAGGTCAGCGAGACCATCGTGACCGTGCGCGCGTATGACCGCACGAGCGAACAGATCGTTGAGTTAAGCAATGCCGAATGCCAATTCCACTACCGCCGCAGTCTTTTCAACACGACTGCGCGAGAACGTTACGTAGTTTTGCGCGTGACTTACGCCCTGCGCGTGAACGGCGCGCCAGCGTTGCGCTACGCCGACGTGCAACAGCATTTCGCCGCGTCTGCGAGCGCGCCAAACTTGGCCGCTGTGCGCGACGCCATACTGGCCATCCGCCGCCGCAAAGCGATGGTGATTGATCCGCACGACCCAGACACGCGCAGCGCCGGATCATTTTTCAAGAACCCCATCATCTCGGTGGAACAATTTGCCGCGTTGGAAGCCGTCGTGCGCGCGGCTGGACTTGTCAAAGCAGATGAAACAATCCCGCGCTTTGCGGACGCAGCCGGACAGATCAAAGTCCCGGCGGCCTGGTTGATCGAACGCGCCGGATTTGCCAAAGGCTACACGCGGGGGCGCGCCGGCTTGTCGAACAAACATACGCTGGCGTTGGTTAATCGCGGCGGCGCGCGCGCCAGCGAAGTGATTGAGTTAATGCGGGAGATTCAAGAGCGCGTGCAAGATCGCTTTGGCGTATGGTTGACGGCGGAGCCGGTGCTGGTGGGATTTAGCGATATTGGAATGAAGAGGTGAAAGGGGAGCTTATCCTTCTTTCATCCAGTCACCATCTTCACTCGCTCAATCTCCGCGCCCACCGCGCGCAGCTTCTCCTCGATCTTCTCGTAACCGCGATCAATGTGATAGACACGGTCAATCCAGGTTTCACCCGTCGCGGCCAACCCGGCCAGCACCAGCGAAGCCGAAGCGCGCAAGTCCGACGCGATCAAGCGCGCGCCGGTCAAGCGTGTCTTGCCTTCTACCTGCGCGCGGTTGCCCCCGAAGCGGATGCGCGCACCTAGCCGCTGCAATTCGCTCGCATGCATGAAGCGGTTCTCGAAGATGGTTTCAGTGATTTCGCATCCGCCATCGGCCTGAGTCATTAAGGTCATGTACTGCGCCTGCATGTCGGTCGGGAAGCCAGGATAAACTTCTGTAGTCAAATCAACCGCGCGCAAGCCGCCATTTGACGAGGCGCGCAACCAACGCTCGCTGACCTCTTTGATCTCAACTCCGGCGGCGCGTAGTTTCTCGATCACCGCAGTCAGGTGGCGCGGCTCGCAATCCACGATGTCGAGTTCGCCTCCGGTAATCGCCGCCGCGACCAGAAACGTGCCCGCTTCGATGCGGTCAGGAATGATCGCATGCGCCGCACCTCGTAACCGCTCGACGCCAGTGATAGTCAGCGTCGGCCTGCCCGCGCCTTCGATCTGCGCGCCCATTTTGATGAGCAGGTTGGCTAGGTCTGTTACCTCTGGCTCGCAAGCGGCGTTGGTCAAGCGCGTTACGCCGTTGGCTAGGGTAGCGGCCATCAAGATGTTTTCTGTGCCCGTGACAGTGACGGTATCAAAATGAATCTCCGCGCCTTGCAGGCGTTCGGCGCGCGCCACCACGACGCCGTTCTCTAGTTCAATCTTCGCACCTAGCTTTTCCAGCGCCGCCAAATGCAAATCAATCGGGCGCTGGCCAATCGCGCAGCCGCCCGGCAAACTCACTCGCGCTTCGCCAAACCGCGCCACGAGCGGGCCGAGCACCAGTACTGATGCGCGCATAGTTCTGACCAACTCGTATGGCGCTTCGAAGTTCTCAACCGAAGCCGCATTGATCTGGTGCGTGCGTAGTTCAGGCACGAGCACCGTCGCGCCTAAATCTTCGAGCAGGCGGCGCATCGTAATAAGGTCGCGTGTGTAAGGCACGTTGCTGAGCGTCAAGGTTTCTGACGTCAAGAGCGCCGCCGCCAGACAGGGCAGCGCCGAGTTTTTCGCGCCGCTGATCGTCACACGGCCATGCAGCGGTTTGCCGCCGTGAATGCAAAACTTGTCCATAAAACTACTCCTGATTTGGTGCAGGCCGATAAAGCACGGCCAGCGGCTTGCTCTGTGACCAGACCGGCTGCAACCACGCGGGCGCTTTGCTCGGCTCGCCGAGTTGCCGCAGTTCTTTGCGTTCTTTCAATTCGCGCTGGCTGACCAGCAGGTAATCAACCGGATTGCTGGCAAGCCAGGCGCGCAATTCGTCGAGCGATTTGGCTTGTGGGAAGAAGAGCCATTCGGCGCGGCAGAGATAAGCGACGTGCGGCTTGCGCGCGACGATGCGTTTGCGCGCTTGGCCATTACATTCGCCAATACTCTGCAAGTAATCGCGCACGGCGACGACTTCTGACGGGTGGCTTGCCAAAAAATCCTGTACGCCCTGGCGCGACTCGGCAAGTGAAGCTACAAACAGCCAGCCCACCAGCAATGCAGGAAGCAACGCAAAGCTCACGTGTCTAAGATGACCGCGCGCCCGCGCTAATTCGAACAACCGCACGAAGAGATAGACGGCTAAGCCCGCGCTCAAGACCATCACGAAAAAGTAGTAGCGTGTCTCCCAGTGGTTGAGCGCCATCAGTAACAAATAAAGCACGCCAGCCAACAACAAAACCAACGCCGCTTTTGACCGGCGTTCCAGCAAAACCAGTAGCAAGCCGCCCAATGCCATCCACGCCATCCATTGATTGAGCAAAGTAGTGCTGGCGATACTGCGTAAGCTCTCCCAAAGATTGGCCGGATAACGTTTGAACACTCGCGCCGGGTCGTAGCGCAACACGTCACCGAATGAATGGAAGCGCTCCGCCAACGCGCGCGTGGCATCCTGATTAACCTCGCCTTTGACCAACTCAGGATAGAACTCCGTGGCGAGGTTCAGATAGTTGGTGTTGTAAAGTGGCGAGCCATGCTGCTTGGCATTGTAGTAGAACCACGGCAGCGCAATGAGCACAAACACGCCGATGAAGAGCGCCGCTTGCCGCAGCCGTGCACGCCAACTTAACTCAAACAAATTGAAGAGTAGCAAGCCAGTCAAACAAGCCACCACCAAAAACAGCCCGTTGTAGCGCGTCAAATAGCTCAGTGATACTAGCGCCGCCGCCAGCACAACGCGCCATTGCACGGCCAGCCGCACGTTGGTAAAGACTACCAACGTGGCCAAACACAACAGCAAAAAAAACACGTCCGTCGTCGCGCTGATCGAAAACTGCGGGAACTCTCCGCTCGCCGCCACCAACAACTGCGCCCCAACACCCACCCAATAACCCCAGAGCCGCGCAAACAGCACATAGACCAGCCACCCCACGAGCACAGCGCAAACCACCGACAACCACTTGCCCACTGTGAAAAGATCATCGCTCTGGCCAACCAGCTTGGCCAATAAAGCCAGCGTCGCCGGATAGCCCGGCCCTTGATAGGTGTTAGCCGGAAAATGCCGGCTGGCCAGCCGCTCCGCGTCGGGCGCGTAGTAGTGATAGAAGTCGGTCTCGGTCGCGTAGGTGCCGAATGGATGCTGACGCGCGAGGTAGGTGAGCAGGCAGAAGTGCACCAGGCAAATCAGCAAAGGCAGGACGAAGTGCGGAATGCGGAATGCGGAATGCGGAATGCGCTCCGCTTCTTTCGATTCAGTCATCTCAAAATCTCAAATTTCAAATCTCAATCTGCCAGATGTGGCGGACTAATTCCGCACTCCACGTTCCGCACTCCGCATTCAGATGTTTCGTTTCTTCAGCTCGGCAACCAGATACTCCATCGCGCGCCAGCTCAGCGCCATGATCGTCAGCGTCGGATTCTTGTGCGTGCCAGAAGCGAAAGCTGCCGCATCGGTCACGAAGAGGTTCTTCACGTCCCAAGACTGGTTGTATTGGTTCAACACTGAAGTCTTCGCATCATCGCCCATGTGCGCCGTGCCCATCTCGTGAATCGAATGGCCGGGTTTGTCGGCTTCGTCGGGCAGGCTGATGTCGGTAGCTTTGGCGGCGTGGAAAATCTCTTCGTAAGTTTTCCGGACGTACTTGAACATCGCCCGGTCGTTATCATCAACTGGGTGATGAATCTTGAGCACGGGCGAGCCCCACTTGTCTTTCTTCTCCGGGTCGAGTTCGACGAATTTGTTCGGGCTGGCTAGCGTCTCGCCGTGACAGGCCAGCGAGACGCGCGTGCCTTGCCAGCGGCGAATCTCGCGTTTGAACTCCGCGCCGAAACCGCGCTGGCGTTTTGGATTTTTATCAGGCCGCTGGCGTTGGCGCGCGGAAGGCTCTATCTGGAAGCCGCGCACGAAATCGCGCTTCTCATTTGGGCGGAAATAACCGAACCAGGGAATGACAATGTGCGAGCCGCCAATGCCGTCTCCGTCTTCGCGTTCCTTGAAACTCAGTTCGGGCAGAAAGGCTTGCGCCGTCGCGTCGAGATGTTCAATGAAGTTCTTGCCGAGTGCGCCGCTGGAGTTGGCAATATTCGAGAGCAGCATCAGCCGCGTTGTTTCTAACGTGCCGCAACCCAACACGACGGCGCGCGCTTGGATCTCGCGCTCTTGGCCGGTGGTCTTGTCAATGTAACTGATGCCGCTGGCCAGGCCCTTCTGATTGAGATTGACGCGGTGCGCCATCGCATTGGTGATGAGCTTGAATTTCAGCGGAAACTTTTTCAGCAGCGGATCAACCTGGCGGAAGGCGGAGTTGTAGAACGAATGCGTCTCGCAGCCGTCGTCACAGCCCGCGCAGAAATGACATCTCGCATAGCCTTTGTAGGCTTGAGTCAACATCGCTCGGCGCACGCGGATAGAGCGAATTCCCAGTTTTTCGGCGGCGCGCTTCAACAGATTGTCGGGACACTTGAACGCGACCGGCGGCAGGAAGTTTTCGCTGTCGGGCAGGTCAGGATGATTTTCTTTCGCGCCGCAGACGCCCATGAAAAGCTCTGCCTTGTCGTAATAGGGCGCGAGGTCTTTGTACTCGATCGGCCAATCCAGCCCGTGCCCGTCGCGCGAGCGCATCTTGAAATCCGCCTCGTTGAAGCGATTGGCAAAGCGCCCCCAGAACATCGTGCGGCCACCCACATTGCGCGCGCGCAGCCATTCGTAGGGCATATCCTTCGGCGTCGTGTACGGCTCGTCAGGGTTGGCCCAAGGCGCGTAGGCGTTCGGGCCGAAGACGTACTGCTTGCGCAACTCTTCGCTCTTGGGCAATTCGGTTTTGAAGCCGCGATAAGGGTCTTCGTAAGGGAAGGGATCGTGATAGGCAAAGTCAACCATGTGTTTGCGCAGTGGCCCGGCTTCGAGCATGGCGACTTTCAATCCGGCGTTGACCAGAACCCAGGCCGCCGTGCCACCGGCTGCGCCTGAGCCAACGATGACGACATCATAAATGGGTTCCCGGCGGGCGACGGGTGTTCTCTTCTGTTGACTCCACATTACAACGATCCTTTCCGCGCTCAGTGCGTAATAATCTCAGCTATAAAATATGTGATGATTAAGGGTGCGTGCATTGTAGTTTTGCGTCCGCTGCATTGTCCAGATGGGCTGATGAACAAATATGGAGTACTGCGGCTCGACGCAGCTTTTTGCTTTCGTCAGCGCAACAGTTAAGTCGCAGCGAAATCTCCAAGTATCGAACGGAAAGCTGCGTCGCGCCGCAGCACTCCATAAATAGCGGACACGAGCCTGGCTACGGTTGTTGCCAAACCGAGCCGTCAGCGTACTCAAGGCGTTTGATAGTGACTGGCCCTTGTTTCTCTTTCAACTGCGAAGGGTCGTTGAAGCCGCGCCCACAAACTGATTCAAAGGTTTTGGCCTTATCATTTTGTGTAGTGCCCGCGCTGACATTGACGACTTGGCAGCGTGTTGCGCCGGGCGGTAATGGTTGCTTGAGAGTTTTCTTCGCGCCTGCCTTGATCTCAACCTGATTGACCACTTCGTAACGCAAGGCCAGCTTACCCGCTTCCAGCCGCATAAAGGCGAAATCCCAGACGATGGCTTTGATCGGTTTCGCGCTGGTGTTTTTGATTGAGAGATAAACCCATTCCGCCGGACTGAGGACTTGGATGGTCGGCGCTGCGCCCGGCGGCACGCCAACCTCATTGGCGCGTTCCTGATGCGACCGATTGCTGCCGCGCCCGGCATTGCTGACTTGCTCGTTGGGCGTGCGCGGCAACTCGCGTTCATCCGCACCAGTCACGCCAGACCGCTCCAGCAGCGGATTGTAGTACGAGACAATCTTGAAACTGAGAATCTCAAATGGCGGAGCAACGGTCTGCGTTTGTGTTGTCGCCGGATGCGCTTCAGTTTGCGCAGAACTTATTGCCGCCAACCAGCACAAGAGCGCCGCGCTGCCGAACCATTGGCGCAAGGCAATTTTCATAGCTCGCCTCTCTTTTACGGACGCTGCCAGACCGAGCCGTCAGCGTATTCGATACGCTTGATCGAAACTGGTTGTTGTGGGAACTGCGAGGGGTCATTGATGCCTTGCCCACAGACAGCTTCAAAGGCTTTATCGTTGCTGACGGTCAGCACTTTACATCGCATCGCGCCAACGGGCAGCCGCTCTTTCAAAGTTTTTTTGCCAGCGGTTTTGATCTCGACTTTGCTGCTGACATCGTAGCGCAAGAGTATTTGTCCTCCATCGCGCCGTGGAAAAGCGAAATCCCAATCAATAGCCTTGATTGTTTTGGGGCTGGTGTTGCGCACCGTCAGATTCACCCATTCCGCCGTGTCAATGACTTGAATCGTCGAACGCAATCTACCGCGCGACCTTTTCTCTTCTGACGTGGCGCCACCGCTGCTGTTACTACGGCGATTGGCAGTGGCGTTGATGCGGGCTGCTCTTTCCGCGTCAGTCATCGGCAGTTCTCCATTGTCGGCGGAGATGCTGGAAGGCTTGCGATCCAACATCGGATAGTAGTCGCTGCCGATTTTGAAACTGAGAACCTCGACACCAGGAGGTGCAGCTTCCGGCGCTTGCGCCATTAGCGTGGCGGTCATAATTAACATCAGGCCAGCAGTACAACAAGTAAAGCGGAATAATGGGCGCATCGGCGCGCCTCCTTTCTTTATGAGTGTCGTGATTCTACTCCTTAGCGAGGTGAAGCTTTAGCCAAATAGAGAAAAAATGAGAGCCTGCCAGGTGCAAACACATGGCAGGCTCTCGCTCCGACAAGCGGAGATGATGGATTAGAAGGAGTAGCGGAGCGCCAATTGAATCTGGCGTTCGCTGCTTCTGGTGGTGATCTTGCCGAACGTGGTGGTCAGGTTGTTCGGATTGGTATCCGGGTTGTTCCAGTTCGGGTGATTCAACCAGTTGAACGCTTCTCCGAGAATCTGAATGGACTGGCTTTCCTTGAAGCGGAATTCCTTACTCACACGCAGGTTGTGATTCTGGAATCCAGGGCCGTAGATGAGTCCACGTGGTCTTTGATTCGAGATCGTACCTGCCGCTGGTCTCGTGAAGATTGCCGAACCATCCGCGTTGAACGGATAGAACCAGTAGGAAGCATCGCCGTTGTTGTTGGCGTACTGACCTTTGATATCCGGCTGCTTGGTGAAGATCCAGGCCTGGACACCGCTGCCCGGGCCAACACCCGCAAAATCATCGGCAGTTGCGATACCCATGCCCTGGTCTCCGCCAACGTTGTTGAGCGGGTTACCGGTTGCCATTTGTGAAAGGCCACTGAGCATCCAACCACCCAACACCTTGCCCATAAGCTTCGTTTGGTCTTTGAAGAAAGGCAGTTGATAAGCGAAGGTGAGCACCACCTGATGACGGCGGTCAAAATTTGACGGCCCCCACAAATTATGGGCATCGAAAGCATTGGGAATGACAAAGCGCTGTGTTGACCCATCATCCGATGATTTCGACAATGTGTAGGCAAAGCTATAGCTCAACCCTTGAGTAAGACGGCGTTCCAAACCTACCTGGAAGCTGTTATACAGCGCGTTGGCATCGTTGTTGGTGACGCGGATGATGTTGAAGCCCTTGTAAGGACGCAGCGCATCCGGGTTGTAGCGTGCCCCCGAATTACCCGAAATGAAGGGGCAGCCTACGCCAGCGGGGCAGGTACCGACCGGCAGTTGATTGATATTGCGTTCGCGCTGCTGGTGCAGGGCGCGACGGCCAACATAGCTGATTTCCAGCTTCGTCGAGAAACCAATCTCCCGCTCGAAGGTGCCGTTCCAGGTCCAAGCTTCAGGATTCTTGAAGATCTCGTCCTGCGTCGTGATCTGTTGCGTGAAGACGTTTCCAGGTCTGCCACCAGGATTGTCCACGCTACCATTGGTGATCGAAACCGTCGGTTGCAACGGCGGATTGCCACCGAGGAAGACCGAGTCGCTGACGCCCAAGCGCGTCATGAAGCGGCCCGCACCAGCGCGGATCACGTTCTTGTCATTCAGCGCATAAGCCAAGCCTACGCGCGGTTGGAAGTTATTTTTGTGAATCTCCGAAAACGATTTGCCTTCGCCACGGAAGAGAAAATCGAATTGGCCGGTCGTTGCAATTGCGATACGACCGTCGCCTTTCGCCGAATCAGGCCAGCCACTGCCCGGGATGACCAACCCGTTGTACAGCGATTGCAGATTGGTCGCAGGCGTGGTGATGAAGCCGGTGACCGGGTCAATCGTTGGCGCCTTTGCCGGATCGTAAAACGCGGCATCGAAAACAACCATATTCCGCCACAAGCTGTAATACGGTTGAATGATGCTGTGCCGCAGACCAGCTTCTACGCGCAGTTTCGAAGTGGCTTTCCAGGAGTCCTGCACAAACCACTCGAACATATGACCGCGATACGGGGTGTATGAGCGGTTGCCGATTTCGGCATAGGTGTCGAACAAACCGAGTGCTGCATTCGCCGCCGCAACGCCTGTTTTTCCATCCGCAGAAGAGTTGGAAAACGCAAAACGTCCGTTCTGGTTGTTCGTGCCGCCCGGCGTACCGGAAACGTTGATTTGGTCGAAGTCATTCTGACCGGCGCGCTCGAAGTAACCGCCGAATTTGATCGTGTGATTACCGCGAATGTTGGTCCAGTTGTTATTGAACTGGTAGATCGGCCCTTTTGAACTGGAAGGATAAGGCCCGCCGTCCATGTCTGAGAACAGATCTAAGCCCGCGATGGTCGGAATCTTGTCCTGAATTTCTTTGGGGTCTTTGAAGACGTATGGATAGTTGATCCCGTAGACGCTACGTTTGTAGCGATCACCCTGCGTATCAACGTAAATGAACACCTGGTCACGGCTGCCCGCGACCAATGTTTCACTGATCCAGGTCGGTGACAGTGTCCACGTCCAACCGATGGAAAGCGTCTGGTTCGGACGATCAATGATTTGCGGCGCGCGGTCAAAATTGCCACGGAATGCGCTTACATCAACGAAGTGATAGAGCGCGAGGCGGCCTTTGATCTGGTGATTCGTGCTCGGCAGATAGTCAATGTTGATGTTCTCTTTACGTTGATTGGTTTGCGCCGGACGGCTCTGGAAGAAGTTCGAGCCACCGGAAAAGAAACCAGGAATCGGATCGGGATAAGACTTGAGCAACGCCAGACCGTTCGGGCTTAAGCGATTGGCCGGAATTTTGTTGATGATGCCGCCATCGTTAAAGCAGGCCGCCTGATAATTCACATTGGGGTCTGAACCATTTGCTTGGCAAAGCCCTGTTTTCAGCGGGTCTTTGACGAAACGGGTGACACCGAGCGCCGAGATAAAATTCGGGCCGCCGGGGAAGAGTTCGCTGAAATCGCCCGCCTTCATGCGTTGCGTTGGCACGCGCGTCACGACGTTGCTCGTTTGGCGCACGCGAACCCACTCCATACTGTAAAGCCAGAACAGCTTGGAGCGGTCTTTGTTAAAGTCAGTGCCAGGGATAATGACCGGGCCGCTCATGTTAAAACCGAATTGGTTGTAGCGGAACGGATTCGGACGGCAGGCATTGTCTTTCTTGAACGCCTCGTCGCTGCAAGGGCGGGCCGGATTAAAGGTGCGGTTGCGATCCCAGGTGTTTGTATTGAGCGCTGCGTTGCGCAGATATTCATAAGCCAAGCCATGAAAATCTTTGCCACCGCCTCTGGTGACGATGCGCACCTGACCGCCAGCCGAGCGGCCGTATTCGGCGTTGTAGTTGGCTGTCAGAACCTGCACTTCCTGCGTGGAGTCCAGATCGGCTGCGCCAATGCTGGTGCCGTTTGAACGGGTGCGGACGCCGACTGCGCCATCGAAGGTAATCAGCGTGTCTTGCGTGCGCGCGCCGTTGATGATTAGCCCCGCTTGGGTCAGGCCGAAGCTGTTGCTACCCAGGTTGCTGCCGAGCACGCCTGGTTTGGTGGCTGCCAGGAACAACGGATTGCGTCCGTTGACCATGGTGTTTTTGATCGTCTGCTCGTCAAGCAGTTTTCCGACCGTGGCGGTCTCGGTCTGAACGCCGACAGCCGAGGCCGTGATAGTCACGACTTCGCTGAGTTGTCCGGGTTGCAACGCCACGTCGAGTTTTGCGGGTACGTTCGGGTCGAGCTTCTTGCCGCTCTCTTTATAGAGCTTGAAACCGTTGGCTTCGACCGAAACGGTATAAAGGCCCGATGGCAGTTGGGTGACAACGTAATAGCCTTCGCCATTGGTCGTCGCGGATCTTTCAAGACCATTGGTTTCGTTCTTGACCGAGACTTTGGCATTGGCCACAACGGCGCCTTGCTGGTCTTTGATGAAACCATTGATCTGCGTGTTATCTGACTGCGCGTAACCGCTCGTGAGCGCCACACAGAGAAGGGCGAAGACGCTCAAGCCGCGCGCAAACAGTGCTGGCATTTTGTTGATCATAGTTACTCCTAAAAAAGAGGTTGGGGTTGATTGCGCTATCCGGTGTTTGAGACGGATAGGTGAAAACAGGCATTCCATCAACACGAGATCAGCTTGCTTTGCATCCAGCCTGCTTTGAACTAAAGCTGCCAAACTGAATCCCAAACTGAATAGTTGATTGTCAGGTGGTGCCTGTTTCGTCCCAGCGTGAGTCAACGGCAACCGGCTGTAGCAGGACGCTCAGCCGGATTTATCATTAAACTTGATTTGCAACATCCTTCTTACCGGATAGTCGAACCGTTGACGCTGAGGATTATCCAGAATGGCATGACCGAGTGTCAAGTAGCCTCTGGCGCAATTTCGCCAATCTGCGCTATGATGCCCGCCGTCACATGGTTGCATTTCCACCTCTTCGCGATTAAATCCAATAGATTCAAGGCGGAGTCATTGCTAGGTTAAAGTCCAGGCGGCGCGGGCGAGCGACTACAGCACGTCTGGCAAAGCCTGAGATCAACAGGCAAAAAGCAGAATCAAAAAGGAAAACCTATGAAAAACAAAGCTCTCCTGCTAACTGTACTTGTGGCGCTGACGGTCTTGACGGTGTTCGCTCAAGACAAGGATTCCGCCAATCAATTGACCAATGCCGAAAAGAAAGCTGGCTGGCGCCTGCTCTTCGATGGCAAAACATTCAACGGCTGGCGCGGCTTTCATAAACAGGTTGTGCCTGAAGGCTGGATCATCGAGGACAATTGCATCAGCCGCGTCCAAGCCGAGGGGCAACTCGGTCAAGCGGGCGGCGACCTAATCACTGCTGACCAATTCGAAAACTTTGAAATGTCGCTCGAATGGAAGATCAGCAAAGGCGGCAACAGCGGCATCAAGTATCTCGTCTCGGAAAGCTTGCCGCCGACTGGCCGCTCGGCGATCAGCTTCGAAATGCAGGTGCTCGACGACGATAATCATCCTGATGCGAAAGCCGGCATCAATGGCAATCGCAAGGCGAGCGCGCTCTACGACATCATGCCGCCTAACGACAAGAAGAAGCTCAAACCCGTTGGCGAGTTCAACCAGATTCGTTTAGTCGTCAAAGGCAACCACATCGAACACTGGCTCAATGGCGCGAAGGTGCTAGAGTTCGAGCGCGGCAGCGAAGCCTTGAAAGCCCTGATCGCGCAGAGCAAGTTCAAAGACCAACCCAAGTTTGGCACTTTCGCCAAAGGTCACATCCTGCTGCAAGAACACGGCGACAAGGTGTGGTATCGCAATATCAAAATCAGAGAAATCAAGTAGTCGGTAGACAGCAGGCAGTAGACAGTGGCATTGTTTAACTGCACGCCTACTGTCTACCCCTACTAACTACTGTCTACCATCTATGAATCCAATCGTTCAAATTTCTCTCGATCTAACTGACATCAACGAAGCCATTGAAACCGCCCGCATCGCGCTGGAAGCGGGCGTAGACTGGCTCGAAGCGGGCACGCCATTGATCTTGGCCGAAGGGCTGCACGGTGTGCGCGCCTTGCGCAAAGAGTTTCCCGGCGTGCCGATTGTCGCCGACCTGAAGACAATGGACGGCGGCTATCTGGAGGCCGAGATGATGGCCAAGGCGGGCGCGACGCACGTCGTCGTGATGGCGCGCGCGCACGCCGAGACGATCAAATGTGTCGTCAAAGCCGGACGCGATTTTGGCGTCAAGGTGATGGGCGATAACATGGTTTTTGATGACAAAGCTGCCGCCAGCCGCATGCTCGAAGACCTCGGCTGTGATTACATCGTGCATCACACCGGCTTTGACGAACGCAACGGAATTTTTGCCGACACCGGCAAGCGCTTGAGTCCGCTCGACGACCTCGACGCGGTTGTCAAAGCCGTCAGCATCCCAGTACAAGCGGTCGGCGGGCTTTCGATTGAAGAGGCCATCTCAATGCCCAAACGCGGCGCACCGCTCGTCGTAATCGGCGCGCCACTGGCGATTGACGCGCATTCGTTCAGCGTGGCGAGCAATGATCTAAAATCTGTTTTGACTGAAATTACACGGAGGATTCGGGAGTAAGTTTAGAGTCCCGCCTTCAGGCGGCCATAGTGGCCTAACAAAGCCTGCCGCCTGAAGGCGGGACTCTAAACCTATAGCTTCCCCATTCAAGCTTATGGCTCAATCAATGGCAGCGGTCGTGCAATACGACCTTCAACCCGGTTCCGTCGAAGTCCGCGAACTGCCGATCCCTGAAATCGGCGAAGATGAAGTGCTGCTCCAAGTCGGCGGCGTCAGCGTCTGCGGCAGCGACGTGCATCAATATCACGGTTCGCAAAGCTGGCCCGTGCGCACGCCCGTCATCCTGGGCCACGAGTTCGGCGGCGTTGTCGCAGCCAAAGGCAACCGTGTGCGTGGCGTCAAAGAGGGTGACCGCGTGGTGTCCGAGACGGCGGCTTACATCTGCGGCAAATGCATGATGTGCCGCACGGGCGCTTACAACTTGTGCCCGGAGCGCAAAGGCTTCGGCTACGGCATCAACGGTGCGATGGCCGGTTACGTGCGCGTGCGTGAAGGCTGTTTGCATCCAATCCCTGACAACCTGCCGTTTGAACGCGCGGCGCTGACCGAGCCTTGTTGTGTCGGCTACAACTGCGTGATCGAAAAGAGCAAGGTCAAACCGGGCGATACGGTTGTTGTGCTGGGGCCGGGGCCGATTGGCTTATTGTGCGCTGAGATGGCGCGCTTGGCAGGCGCGGGCAACTTGATCGTCGCCGGTCTTACGCAAGATGCTTCGCGTTTGGAAGCGGCCAAACAACTCGGCAATGTCCACGCAGTCAATCTGCAGGAGACGAATCTGCGCGATTACGTCCACGGGCTTGGCGATGGCCTCGGTGCGCATCTCGTTGTAGACGCGGCGGGCGCTTCGGCAGCATTGAAGGCGGCGCTGGAAATCGTGCGGCCCGGCGGTCAGATCACCAAAGTCGGCTGGGGGCCGCAACCGCTCGGCTTTTCGCTCGACCCGCTGGTGCAGAAAGCAGTCACGCTGCAAGGCAGTTTCAGCCATACGTTTCAGAATTGGGAGATGGTCGTTTCGATGCTTGCGTCGGAGCAGATCAATTTGAAACCAATCATCAGCCGGGTGGCTGGTCTGACAGAGTGGCAAGATTGTTTTGACGGTATGCACGACGGGAAGTATGTGAAGGCGGTGTTGCAACCGTCGGCATGAATTAGGAGAACCGGCTGAGCCGGAATCTTGGCAATCAATTTGAGGAACACGATGCTACGTTTCATCCTGACTGAGTTGGTTTTGATTTCATTCTGTTTGGTTACAGCGGCGCAGACCCCACAAACGCAAGCGCCGCTGACCGACAACGTGCCCGTAAACGCCATCAAAGCGCCGCGCAACCCGCTGCCGAGCGAGGAAGCGTCGGCCAATGTCACAAAGTTTTCGTTCCTCGTCTACGGCGACACGCGCGGGCGGCGCGATGGCCTTGAGCAGCAGTACGAGCATTCAATGGTCATCAATGCGATGGTGGCGCAGGTCAAGCGGCTCGAGCGGTCAGCCTATCCGGTGCGCTTTGTGTTGCAGAGCGGTGATGGCGTGGCAAATGGCGCAATGGGGCGGCAGTGGAATGTTAGCTACATTGATTTGATCAACAAGCTGACGCAGGACGGCGGCGTGCCGTACTTCTTGGCGCCAGGTAACCACGATGTAACCAGTGCCGAGACGCACGAGGCAGAACGACGGCAGCCGGGTTTGAAAAACTTCTATGCCGCAAATGCAGAGTTGATTCCGAAGGAAGGATCGCCGCGCCGCTTGAGTGGCTATCCGGTTTTTTCGTTCGGCTATGGCAACACGTTTGTGATCGCGCTCGATTCCAACATCGCGGGCGATGAGAAGCAGTTGGCTTGGGTCAAAGGCCAACTCGAAGGGCTGGATCGTAAGCGATACACCAACATCATTGTTTACGCGCATCACCCGACCTTCTCTTCCGGGCCGCACGGCGGGGCAAGAACCGAGAGGCAGACGCAGATCATTCGTGACCGTTACACGCCGCTCTTCCGCAAGCATCACGTCAAAGTCTTCTTCGCCGGGCACGATCACATGTTCGAGCATTGGGTGGAGCGTTATGAAGACGCGACGGGCAAGCACCGACTCGATCACATCATTTCGGGCGGCGGCGGCGCGCCACTCTACACTTATGCGGGTGACCCGGACGTGCGGCCTTATATCCAGGCTTACGCGGCGGAGAAAGTGACGCTCGACCGCATTGCCAAACCACCGTATGAGCCGGGTGGTGGCGCGTACCATTTCGTGCTGGTGCAGGTGGACGGTGAACGTCTCAATATGGAAGTGATCGGTGTAGATTGGGGACGGGATTTTCGGCCTTATCACACTAACAAAATAGATTTATCAAATCAGGAGAAATAGTTTTTCATGGCAAAGCTGAGCGCCTTTCCTAAAGGCTTCATGGACGATTTGTGCGTCACCAAAACGATGACGCTCTTTGATTGGATTGACTTGGCCTCGACGCTCGACATAGACGGCGTCGAGATGTACCCAGGCTTCTTCGCCAGCTTCGAGCCGGAGTATGTGGCGAAGATCAAGCAACACGCCGAGGCGAAGGGGCTTGAAATCCCGATGATGTGCTGTTCACCTGATTTCACGCAGCATGATCTAGCAGCGCGCGCGGAGGAGTTGGAAAAGGAACGGTTTTGGATTGACCTGACGGCGCAACTCGGCGGGCGCTATTGCCGTGTGCTTTCAGGCCAGCGACGTGACGATGTATCTCGCGCAGATGGTGTGCGCTACACAGTCGAATGCATCAAGGAAGTGATTCCATACGCTGCCGAGCGCAACATCGTTTTGAATATGGAGAATCACTACAAGGATGGTTATTGGAAGTATCCTGAATTCGCGCAGCATCTGGATGTTTTTCTCGAAGTCGTCAACCAGATTGACTCGCCCTGGTTCGGTGTGAATTTCGACCCATCAAACGCGATCATCTGTGGAGAAGACCCGCTGGATGTGCTGGCTGCCGTCAAACATCGCGTCATCACGATGCACGCGTCGGATCGCTACTTGCTCAGCGGCACGATTGAAGATTTGAAATCACAAGACGGTTCGCTGGGCTACGCGAAAAATCTGAAGCACGGCGTCATCGGCAGGGGCTTGAACGATTACGACACGATCTTTTCGACGCTGAAGGCGGAAGGTTTCGACGGCTGGATTTCGATTGAAGACGGCGAGAATGGGATGGGCGATTTGCAGGAGTCGGTGACATTCCTGCGCCGAAAAATGGCGGAACATTTCGGAGCCTGAGCGATGAAGAGATTGCAGGACAAAGTTGCCGTCGTCACCGGTTCAGGCCAGGGAATTGGCGAAGGCATCGCGCGCTTGTTTGTAGAAGCAGGCGCGCGTGTCGTTATTTCTGACCGCAACGAAGCCAAGGGGCAAGCGGTGGCCGCAACCATCAACGAACAAGGTGGCCAGGCGATTTTTCAACGCGCCGATGTTTCAGTCGAAGCAGACTGCCGTGCCTTGATTGATCGAGCAGTCGAACATTTCGGCCAACTCGACGTGCTGGTCAACAACGTCGGCTTGACCACGCGCGGAACGATTGAAGATACGACAGTCGAGTTGTGGGACAAGCTTTTTGCCACGAACGTCCGCAGCGCATTTATCTGCACGCAACAAGCTGTAAAGTATATGAAAGAGCGCCAGCGCGGTTCGATCATCAACATCGGCTCAGTCAATGCTTATGTCGGTGAGTCAAAGCTGATGGCCTATTCGGCGACGAAGGGCGCGCTGATGACGCTGACGAAAAATCTGGCGAGCTATTTGAACCAGTACCGCATTCGCGTCAATCAGCTCAACCTCGGTTGGACCGAGACGCCGAACGAGCATCGCGTGAAGATCGAAGAAGAACGGCAAGGCGATAATTGGTTGGAAGAGGCGAAGCGCACGCGGCCTTGGGGGCGCTTGCTTGCGCCGCGCGACATTGCGCACGCGGCATTATATTTTGCGAGTGATGAGAGCGAATTGGTGACAGGCTCAGTGTTGGATGTGGAGCAGTATCCGGTGGGCAGGCCACCGAATTGGTAACAGCAGTCTCGAAACTATTCTATGGAGACTTATGTCTGAATCACGCCTAACCAGTTTTGAGGAGTTCTGGCCTTTCTACGTCCGCGAACACTCGCATCCACTCAATCGCCGATTGCATTTCATCGGCAGCAGTCTCGGCTTGGTCTGTCTGTGCCTGTGCCTCTACACCGGCAATCTATTCTTCATCCCACTTGGTTTACTGCTCGGCTATGGATTTGCTTGGGTCGGCCATTTCTTCATCGAACGCAACAAACCGGCGTCATTCAACTATCCGCTCTGGTCGTTTCGGGCGGATTGGAAGATGTGGGCGCTAATGCTGACCGGTAGAATGAATGTTGAAGTTGAGCGGGCGCTAAGCGCGGCCTGAAGCCCTGAGCTACCAGCATGCCATTTGCGGCGGCCACCTATACCGAAACGTGTAAGCCAACTCAGCAACTGCTATTGAAAAACTATCGGTCAAAAATATCTGAGCACCTAAGCCCAACTATTTCTTTACTTCTGTAATTTCTGCCTGCTGGTTCGTTGCCCGGGAAATCTTGGCACAGACTTCGCTTTAGTCACGACGGACGCAAGGGTAACAGTGATTAAAACGCAGCTCTTGCACCCAGATTAAAGCGGCGGAAGCTGCATTAGGAGGACACAGCAATGTTGAAGAAGGCAATGCAAAAAGGCGTAATTACAACGATGTTGGTTTTCGGCTTGTTGATGACGGCGGCGGCTCCGGCTGCGTTGGCTCAAGGTAAGAACTGCCGGAGGGGTGGATACAACACATCGGCTTATTACGGCAACGGCTACAATGGTAACGATTACAACGACCGCTATGCGCGCCGCCAGAATCGTGATTACTACCAGAGCCGCAATTACTATAATGACGATTACTACTATCGTGACCGCAACACGACTGGCAAAACCTTGCGCGACGTAGGCATCGGCGCAGCGGTTGGTGCGGGCGGCGGCGCGTTGCTCGGTGGCAAGAAAGGCGCATTGATCGGCGCGGCAATTGGCGCAGCGGGCGGTTACGTTTACAACCGAGGCAAAAACCGTAATCGTTACTAAGCAGTTGATGACAGCGTAATCAGCCTTAGAGAAAAAAGGGCGAGGGGAAGTAATCCCTCGCCCTTTTTTTCTTTTTGGCCTTCCAGATTGGCAAACGTCAGTGGCACAATTCGCGACGAGTTGTGTCACATTCTTTTTTCAGGAGCAAAAATGAAACATCACAAGTTAGGCGAAATTCCCGAAGAGCACGTCACCGACCTGTTCAGTCGCAAATTTTTTACTGGCGATAAAATCACGCTGGCTTTTCTGACGATCAAAAAAGGCAGCGTCGTACCGCTGCATCAACACGACAGCGAGCAGTTCAGCTACTGCATCAGCGGTTCGCTGAATTTCGTCATTGGCGGCGAAGAACTGGTTCTGCGCGCGGGTGAACTGGTCGAAATTCCTTCCAACGTGCCGCACAAAGCGTGGGCCACCGAAGATTTCACCGGCATTGATGTTTTCAGCCCGATCCGTCAGGACTGGGTGGACGGCAGCGACGATTACCTGCGCCGCAAAAAGGAGTAAGCGTGATGGCCTGGATTCGCACGGTTCCCTTGTCCGAAGCCGGTGAGCAACTACGGCAGGCAATCGAAGGGCAAAAGGGCTTGTATCCGATTGAATATGCCACGCCGGTGCACCCCACCGGCGATGGCACATCGAGCATCGTCGCTTCGCACAGCCTGATTCCCGAAGCGCTATATCATGCCTTCACGACCTTTGGCGCGCTGATGTCGCCTGACTTGCCGCTCAGTAGGCGGCAGCACGAGATGATCGCCACGCTGGTCTCCGTCACCAACCACTGTCATTACTGAATTACCTCGCACGCAGAGTTTCTGCGTCGGGTGACAGTGGACGAAGAACTGGTGGCGGCCTTGCGCGAAGATTACACCCGCGCGCCGATTACCGAGGCCGAGCGCGTAATGCTCGATTACGTCGTGCAGTTGACGAAAGACGCCACGCGCATCACGCCGCAGCATCACGAACGCCTGCGGGCCGCAGGCTTCGATGATCAGGCGATTTTGCAGATCACGCTGATTGCCTCCTGGTTCAACTACATCAACCGCGTGGCCGATGCGTTGGGCGTTGGCAGGGATTGAAGTTTCCCTCGGCTAATTTAGCAGCAACAATAAATCTGATCAGCCGATCTATCGCGTAATCAGAGACGCACCACTCAATGAGAGCGGCAGATAGCTTGCCGCTGACAAATCATCCCGCTGGAGGTTCACTGCTATGCCATTGCTGATTTCGTTGTTGATATACATTGTCGCCGCCATTGTTGCCATCCTCCTCATCGGCTCGCTCATCACTTTCCTGGTCGAGCGCAGCCCTTATCAAAAACAGTTCGTGAAGGGCCGCTTGCCCAACTCCGCGCCGCAAGGCTTTTATCCTGGCAAGGCGCACGTTCTGCTCGACAAAGAAGTTCCCTGGCTGGGCAAATCATTCGACAGCGTCTCTCAACTCGGCTTTAACATCTTTACGCCGCTGGGCGCGCGCATCCTCAAAATCTGCTCGCCGCTCTATCGCAGATTCAGCGTCAACGCCGAAGGCCACACCCACGCCTATTACTTCAAAACCTACACAGGCAAGGGCAAGAAGGACGCGCAGACCGAAGTCATCAAGCTGGATTACGATGCGCCCGAAAACCCGCTCATCATCCGCATCATCCTCGACGAGATTGTCGAGATCGCGCCGCAGCAGTATCTCGGCAAAATTCACGTGAAATTCCTGCCCGGTTTTTATGTGAGCATCGGCTATTTCGGCTTGCAGAAATAACAGGCTCCGCGCCTGCTCAACTCTCGGTTCGGTCAGCCATCTCGCGCAATTATGTTTGCCCGATTGCGGGCGACATCTTCATCAATTGCGCATTCGTCGGGTAGAATTCCTCTGCAAGCAATCTTCCGACAAAATCGAACAAGGAGAGTTATGAAAGCAATCGTCGTTCACGAATGCGGCGGGCCGGAAAGCCTGGTTTACGAAGAAGCCGCCACACCCACACCCAAAACCGGTGAAGCGCTGGTCAAGCTCGAAGCCATCGGCCTCAACTACATTGATGTCTACCACCGCACGGGCCTCTACCCGCTGCCGCGCCCCTTCATTCCAGGGATGGAGGCCGCTGGTGTTGTCGAAGCCATTGGCGAAGGCGTCACCGAAGTCTCCGTCGGCGACCGCGTCGCTTACGCCATGCAACCGGGCGCATACGCCGAATACGCCGTCGTGCCCGCGTGGAAACTGGTCAACGTCCCCGCCGGTGTCTCATCCGAACAAGCCGCCGCCACGATGTTGCAAGGCATGACGGCGCATTACCTAGTCACCTCCGTCCACCCGCTCAAAACGGGCGAAACGGCCTTGATCCACGCGGCGGCAGGCGGCGTAGGCTTGCTGCTCGTCCAACTCACCAAACATCTAGGCGCGCGCGCCATCGGCACCGTTTCGACCGAAGCCAAAGCTGCCCTCGCACGCGCAGCCGGGGCCGACGAAGTCATCCGCTACACCGAACAAGACTTCGAGCAGGAGACGCGCCGCCTGACCAACGGGCGCGGCGTCCAGGTCGTCTACGATTCGGTCGGGCGCGACACCTTTTTGAAGAGCCTGAACTGTCTGGCGCCGCGCGGCATGCTCGCGCTCTTCGGCCAATCGAGCGGCCCCGTCGAATCTTTCGATCCGGCGCTGCTCGCGCAAAAAGGCTCGCTCTTTCTGACGCGCCCGAGCTTGGCGCAGTACGCCGCGACGCGCGCCGAACTGACCTGGCGCGCGGGCCAGTTATTCAACTGGATCAGCGTAGGCGAATTGAAGCTGCGGATTGAGAAGACCTTCCCACTCTCCGACGCCGCCGAAGCGCATCGGCAATTGGAGGGGAGAAAGACGACGGGGAAGGTGTTGCTGATTCCGTGATTCACGGCTAGGCATTGTGGCGTGGCTGCTGGCTAGATTGTATCCTTTACGAGCACGGCATAGACTCGACCCGGTTTTTCAGGCAGCCGGAGTTGAACAGGATGAAGCAATAATACGGAGACATTGGATGGTTGAGCGATGGAATTTGAGTGGGACGAAAAGAAAGCCGCTGACAACTTGGCCGATCACGGTGTTTCATTTGAAGAGGCGAAAACTGTGTTTGATGATCAGTTGTACGTTGATTTCTATGATCCCGATCACTCATTCGGAGAACACCGCTTCATCATTATGGGTGAATCACGGCAAGGGCGGTTGTTGCTGGTGTCGTACACTGAGCGCGGAGAAAACATCAGATTGATCAGTGCGCGCGAACTGACACCGGCAGAACGGAGGCAGTATGAACAATGATGAGATAAACGCGACTGAGACTAAATTGACCGAGCCGAACGACAAGTTACGTGCAGAGTACGACCTGAGCCAGTTGCAAGTACGTAGGCTAGGGCCGGGGCGGCGACAATTTGGCACTAACGTTGTGCGCTTAGCGCCAGACGTAGCAGCCGTGTTTCAGGATGCAGAAGCCGTCAACGAAGCTCTGCGGCTTTTGATCAAAGTTGCTCAGTCAAGCGGTCAGCCCCAACCTAGGGTCTAGCGCCGTTGCTGAGTGCAGCACATCGGCAGTCGGAAATGAAGAGGGCGACGGAGAGAATGTTGCTGATTCTTTGGGTCAATAGTGTTTCGCAGCTTATAGCGGAAGATAGCTAATGCGGTTTGCCCATTCTTCCGCTTCCATCGCCAGCCAAACAAGGAAAAGCTCTTCGGCAATTTGTGCTCTTGTGAGATGTGGTGAAATGACGATTACGCCAGGGCTTTCGTGTTGTGCGATGAAGTCGGCAAAATGTACAGGAAAGGTCGCTTTATCCCTGGTGACGAGTAAATGCCCGCTGCGTGTCGCAGCCGCCAAGACCGCAGGATCGCCGAAGCCTAGCACGCCAGCCTGTTGCGCAGTTATGAATTCAATCGAAGGCTCCAATCGCAAAACTGCTTGAATGAGCGCATCGCTGAGGCTCTCGTCGGCCTGAAAACGAATTTTCACGGATGGGCTGACTCCTGTTGTCTGGCGGCGGCGATCTTTTCTTGAAGCTGGCGATGGAATTCCGGATGCTGGCCGATGTTCGCCTGCCGTCGCGCTTCGTAATCGGCGCTGCGCTGTTGCAGGTAAGCGTTGATCTCTGCTTGATGATCAAGATAAAAGGCGATGGCGCCGTAAACTTGGGCTAGTCTCAGTGTAGGGAATGATCGTTGGATAATCTCCGGCGAATGCCCGTCGAGAAATTCGGAGACAATCATCTCCAACAAGACACGGCTGCTAGTGATGAAATAATCGCCTTCGCTAAATTCAACATATTGTTTTGCTGCTGTTTCCATTGGCAGACATTTTAGCATTACTGCTTGGCCCATGCGTATTCCTATTGTTGCTGCCTGTAATCGTTTTTATTGCTGAGTGCGACCATCAGCGATATGCTGGCGGGCACGAGGTGAAATTATGAAAGTGACATTGACGATTCCCGATGACGTAGCAAGCGAAATCCAGAACGGCGCAACAACCCCCCTTGCACGACGGTTGTTGGAACTAGCTGCAATCAAAGCCTATGAAGCTGACATCCTGACGGAATGGGGCGTGATAGAAATGCTTGGCTTAGATGGCCGAGAAGAACTCTACGAGTTTTTCAAGCGATATGATGTGCGTGCCGAGCACATTGATTTGCAAAAGGAGAGTGAAAAGCTGGCGGCCTTGCTGGCCCAGCACAACCGATGATTGTCGTCTCCGATACAACGCCGCTGCGTTACCTCATCGAAACCCACCTCGTCCACATTCTCGAAACTCTGTTCGGAAAAGTCATCATCCCGCCAGCAGTCTTTGCTGAACTACAACATCCGAAGACACCGCTGAAAGTCAAAGACTGGATTCTCAATCATCCTGTTTGGCTTGAAGTGCGGCAGGCCAACCTCTCGACTTTTACGCCGCAGAAGAAGATCGGGCAGGGCGAGCGGGAAGCTTTCGCTTTGGCGCTTGAGGTCAAAGCTATTGCTGTGCTTCTTGACGACCGCGACGCTATGATCGAAGCGCAGCGCCACAATATCCCGACCATCCCAACCTTTGCCGTTCTCGAACAGGCTGCGGCGCGTGATCTCATTGATCTGCCTCAAGCTGTAGCCGCAATGCGCCAAACTTCGTTTCGACTTCCACCTGAAGCGGACATTGATGCGATGCTTGAGCGCGACCAACAGAGGAAGAGGACCAGCCCAATTTCTTAGAGCGTGTTTTCGAAGCGCTCTCGGTCGGCTTTGGTAAGCTATGGGTATGAGCTATCAACTATACCCAAGTGACCTGACCGACCGAGAATGGGAGTATATCAAAGCCTTGATTCCAGCCGCGAAACCTGGCGGGCGGAAGCGTGAAACTGATATGCGCCTGACCATCAACGCAATCTTTTATATTACCCGTGCGGGCGGCCCCTGGCGCTATTTGCCGCGCGAGTATCCACCTTGGCAGACCGTCTATGGCTACTTTCGCACCTGGCGGCTGACGGGCGTGTGGGAACGCCTCCACGACCGCCTGCGTGACTTGGTGCGCGAGCAAGAAGGGCGCGCGCGGCAGCCGACGGCAGCCATCCTCGACACGCAGAGCGTCAAGACCACGGATCGTGGCGGCGCTGAGCGCGGCTATGATGCGGGCAAGCAAGTCTATGGCCGCAAACAGCACATCTTGGTTGACGGGCCTGCTCTTGCTGGTGGTGGTGCACTCGGCGGGCAGGCAAGACCGCGATGGTGCGCGCATTGTGTTAGCGCCACTGGCGCACCGCTTCAACCGCTTGAGAAAGATCTGGGCCGACAGCATCTACAACGGTGGCTTGGCTGAATGGATCAGGGACTTACGCAAACGCAGGCGCCTTGAGCTTGAAATCGTCAAGCGCCCAGAGGGTGTAAAAGGCTTCCTGGTGCTAGCTCACCGTTGGGTCGTAGAGCGCACCTTCGCGTGGCTCAGTTTTAATCGCCGGTTAAGCAAGGATTATGAGTACCTACCAGAAACAAGCGAAGCATTTATTCGCGTCGCAATGATTCGGTTGATGCTTGCTCGACTAGCTTGATGCTACTTTTAAGACACGCTGTTAGGCTGAGATGGTAACGAGTGGGCTGTATTAGTATTGCAAGCCTAAAGGCCTTGTTGATGGGAAACCCATTTTCAAGTACGACGCAGTCATTCAACAAAACATAGGACGCCTCTATTTGGAGGCGTCCTATGTACTGCCTATTATCCCAATCGCCTATACAGCAAATTATGCAAATACGCCCAATGCTTTTTGCTCTTACCAATAGCGTTCGGGTTACGACCTAGTTCTTCGCTAGTTTCTTGCGTTGCTTCCATCAATTCTTTGCCAGTTTCTTGCCAAAGACGAAGAACGCTATCAAAACCGTTGCGCCAACCAATCGTATTATCGGGTTCATTGAAAGTAACCGCCGCCCGAAACGCTCCGAGAATCGGAATCAAAGCTCCGCCACTAAGTCGGTACTCGCACTCCTCGCCAATGAAGGGGAATTTGAACTTTTTGTTAGATTTTGTGGGCCCTTCAACGAACTTAAGTCTTCCTGCTCTTCGTCCTCCGCCGTCATTATACCTTTCGCGCGCTTGAGCACTTATTGTGTCGTGCAATATCAGAATATCCTTTAGGATCGGACGAAGTTTCTTGTAGTTGTCAGCATAAGACAACTTATTTTTGTCTTTATCTAAGTAGTGCTTGAGGACGCTTTCTTTTGAAGTGAAGGCTCTTACTGGATACGAGACCCCATTGTTCGGGAACTCGATAATGTTGAAGAGATCTAGAAGCCGGATGATGTCGCGCACATCGTACATCTTCTCTTCTGCAATCATTTCGTTTTGCTTGAAGGCAATGAATGTTTGCAAACCAGCAACTTCCAATTCTTCCTTGATCCAGTCGAACTTATTATCAAGATCAGCAAGGCTCATTCGTTGAACTTGAACCGCTGTGTTCAATCCGCCTGCAATTTCCGTAACCAAGCCATTGGCTATACCTGTGAGAACTTCAATCTTGACAAATTGATGGATAGGGAGCTCTCTTGTGGCGTTGGCGTCCGTTAATTCACCTTGGTTACTGACAATTAGCTCGTAAGTATGAGCTCCATCTACTATGCCTTGCCCTTCTGACGCAAAGCGAATGGTCAGAGTGCCTTCGTCTTCGTGTTTCTGCACATCTTCGGCAAGAATTGTGATTCCTTTGTTTTTCAAGTGGAAGGAATTAGGAGTGCATTCCTCGTTGAAGAGAGACCGTTTGACGTCCCTGTAAATACCACGGTCAATGTCGTCTTGCGTGCGAGGGTTGGCACCTTTGGGCAAGCCACCGGGAAGGTCTTGCACAGCACACATAAATATGTGACGGACACAGTTTGGAAAAATTGGGTCGGGAAGGCGACGAGGGGTATGAGCTTTGAGAGTAAAAGTAGCCATTGAAATTCCTTTCTGCGTATCAGAATCCACTGATCGCATTTGATATGGGCATCGCGTGCCTCACATCAGGTTAATCTTGCGTGTCAGAATCCACTGACCGCTCTTAGGTCGGTACCTGAGCACCTAACGCGGCGCATAGTCTTATAAGCCGCCCGTAAATGTCAATAGATTTTTCATGCGTCAGTCAAAGACAATCGCTTGGTGAAAACGGCTCATTCCAGTTTTCGCTCAAATGGATTGAGAATGATGATGTCTGAAATGAAGCAATTACGCGGCTCATCTGCTATCATCCTACGCGCTGAGATTAATTTTGTAATGAGGACAGTCATGCACTTAGAACAGCAATCCCTGAAAGGCATAATCAAGGGCGATCAAATCAAACTGCTTGAACCAACCGACCTTGAGGACGGCACGCTTGTCGAATTGACCATTACTGTTCGCTCTGCGAGCGAACAAGCTCGCGAGCGCCAGCGCCTCCTGCTGCGACAAGGGCTGCACCTCGGCGGCCTGCCTTATCCGACACGCGAGCAACTCCATGAGCGATAAGATTTTCGTAGACACCAACATTCTGGTCTACGCCTACGATCTGGATGCCGGAGATAAGCGCGTCAAAGCATTGGCGGTCGTAGATCGTTTGTGGGACGAAGGCAATAGCGCTCCAAGTCCCCACGACTGGCTCACGCGCTGTTGTTTGTCGTAGATCGTTTGTGGGACGAAGGCAATAGCGCGCTGAGCACGCAAGTGCTGGCCGAGTTTTTCGTCACAATCACGCGCAAGGTTAAACAGCCGCTTGCGCTCCCAGCCGCCCGCCAAATCATTGAAGACTATCAGACGGGCTGGACAGTCTTCCCCACTACTCCCGAAATCGTCTTGCAAGCGATTGACGGTGTAGCGCAACACCGAATGTCTTTCTGGGATGCGATGATTTGGGCAGCAGCCAAGCTTAACGGGGTAGTTACGATCTACAGCGAAGACACGCAATCAGCACAGACCATTGAAGGCGTTCGAATCGAAAATCCGCTGCTCGACACGATCAACTAAATCCGGTCAATGTGAATAGTCCCGACTCCCACTAGCGAAAAACTATTTCCGATAGGCAAAGCGCGTTGATCTGCAACGCACAGCCCCACGCGCTCCACCCATATTGGCGCACTGTCAATTCGTGCCACTTGCGCTCGCCGCCTTCACCTCCACCGGTTTCTCTCGTTTGATCCCCAAATGCGAATCGAACCATTCAAGCTGCCGCGCCGTCAAGTCAATCACGTGATTAGGTTCCTGGATGCCGTGGCCTTCGCGTGGGTAGCGGTAGAAGACCACTTCGACGCCGCGTTTTTTGAGTGCGCGGTAATACTGCTCGCCCTGCTGGATGTTGACGCGCAGATCGCGTTCGCCGTGCGTGATCATCAGCGGCGTTTTGACTTTGGTCACATAGCTCATCGGCGACCAGCGGCGGTAATTCTCCGGCACGTCCCAGGGTTTGCCTTTGAAGCCGTATTCCATCAGCCCCGGAATGTCGCTCTGGCCGTGGAAGCTGTACCAATCGCTGATGGCCGCATGTCCGATGGCAGCTTTGAAGCGGTCTGTCTGCGTGATTGTCCAGAAAGTCATAAACCCGCCGTAGCTGCCGCCCATCACGACGCATTTGTCGGGGTCGGCGACGCCACGGGCAATCACGGCGTCTACGCCGGCCATAATGTCTTGGAAATCTTTGCCGCCCCAATCGCCGAGGTTGGCGACGGTGAATTTGTTGCCGTAACCGGTCGAGCCGCGCGGATTGGGCATCAGCACCGCGTAACCGTTGGCCGCCCAAATCTGGTTGCGCGCGCTGAAGCTGTCGCCGAATTTGCCATAAGGGCCGCCGTGGATTTGCAGGATCAGCGGGTAGCGTTGGCCCGCAACATAACCGAGCGGTTTGAGCAGCAAGCCTTCGATGTCGAAATTGTCCGGGCCTTTCCATTTGATGACTTCGGTCTCGGCGACGGCGAAGTCTTTGGTCTGCGGATTGACCGCGGTCAACTGCTTTGCATCATTTTTGCCGAGTGTTTCCACCCAAATATCATCGGGTGTGCGGCTGTCGTTGGCGGTGTAGGCCACCAGGGTTTTCGGCGTGTAAGCCGGTTCGTTTGGATTGATGGGCGTCCCCAGATACTTTGGGAGTTTGAAGCTGAGCAGATCGAATTGGCCGTAGTTGCGCTTACCTTGGGTGACGGGCGTGACATTGCCACCAGTGACGGGCACGCTGTAAATGTGCGAGTACATTCCGACGCCGCTCGTGAAATAGAGCGTCTTGCCGTCCGCCGACCAACTCAAGCCGCCACCAGCCGATTCGATGAAGCTGGCAGTCAAATTCTTCGGCGTGCCGCCTTCGACTGCAATCAACATCACATCGGTTTTCGACGCCCACGAATCGGTATTGGCGGCGTAGGCGATCCACTTGCCGTCAGGCGACCATTGCGGGTTGGCGTCGGGCGCGGGATTGGTCGTGAGCTTACGCGGCGTGCCGCCGCCATTTCCTGAAGACGCCGCGATGATGAAGATGTCGCTTTCGCGGTCGTTGGAGATGTCGGTGAAGATGCTTTCTTGCGCGCCCGCTTTCGACGCGGCGTAGGCAATCCATTTGCCGTCGGGCGACCATTGCGGCGTCTGGACGGAGAACTCGCCTTCGGTCAAACGCTTCTTGTCTTTCGATGCATTTGGCGATTCGACATTGATCGTCCAGAGGTGCGAGTAATTCAGATCATGATCCACGGTGATCGTGTCGAACTTGTCTTTTTTGCGCTTCTCGCGCGCTTCTTTGTCTTTGGGTACATCGCGCGTGATGAAGGCGATCTGCTTGCCATCGGGCGACCAGCGAAAGGCTTGGATACTGCTCTCTTCGCTGGTCAGCTTCTCCGCTTCGCCACCGTCGGCGGGGATGAGCCAAATCTGCGCGCCCTTATCGCGATCGGCGAGGAAGGCGATGCGCGCGCCGTCAGGCGACCATTGCGGCGCGGTTTCGCCTTTTTCGCCGTTGGTCAACTTGATGGATTTGCCGCCATCGGTGGAAACCAGGTAAATGTGATTAACGCGACGATCTTCTTTGCGATCCCATTCGCTGACGGTGTAGGCGATGCGTTTGCCGTCGGGTGAAAACTGCGGCGCGCCGACGTTTTTCATTGCGAGCGCGTCTTCAATGGTAAAGCGTTTGTCGCCGACTGCGCCTGCGGCTGCGATGAGCAACGCCAAAATCAAAACCGGAAAAATCACGAGCTTTTTCATGACGATCCTCCTGTGAGTGCGAAACTATGTGCCGACACCCGATGCCTGCAACCGGCTGCCTGATTTTTTATAAACAGGAGTCTGGTTGCAGGCATCGGGTGTCAGGTGATTGCCTGTGGCAGTGATACCTCAGCGCTGCGAGCCTGGTTGAACGGCTGGCCTGGCCGGTTTATTTTCTTGCGCCATTTGCCCGCGCAATACTTCGATGGCCTTTTCGATCTGCCGATCGTGGCCAGTCAGGAAATCGGCTGGCCCGTTATCAATCCAGATATCGGGCACCACGCCGTAGTTTTCCATGTTCTCACCTTTGGCCGTGAAGACGCCGGAGCCGGGTGTGCGTAGAGCCGAGCCATCCATCAGCGTGAAGGAGCCGGTACCGATCACCGCGCCGTAAGTGGGCACACCGACCAGCTTGCCCAAGCCCAACGTGCGGAAGCCATCCGGGAACATCTCGGCATCGCTGGCGGAGCGCTCGTTCTGCATCACCACCATTGGGCCGAAGAACGCTGCTGCTGGACGCCGGACATCGAGCGAGTCACGGCTGCGTGTGATTTGATAGGCTCTGCGCTGGCCCAAGATCTGCAGCAACTCCTGATCAATGCCGCCGCCGCCATTGAAGCGTTGGTCAATGACGAGCGCCTTTTTGTCCTGGTTTTCGATCAGGTCGCGCTGGAATTTCGCCAATGAAGGCGCATCCATAGCGCGGATGTGCAGGTAGCCAATTTCGCCGTTGGTGAGCTTGGCGACCATCTGCTTGCGATCTTCGACCCAACGGTCATATTGCAGATTGCCGTGCGCGCCGCCGTTGAGCGGCTCCAGGCTGACAGTCCACGCGCCCTCGGGCGAGGGCTTCGAGTTCACCAGAAATTCAAACTTTCTGCCGGGAAGAATGTTGAAGAGCTTCCAGTAGTTGTCGCTGGTCTTCAACGACTTCTCGTTCACCGACAGAATGTAGTTGCCAGTAGCCAGCTTCACGTAGTCGTGGTCGGCAGGCCCTTTCTTGTAGATGTAAGACACCTTGTAGTAGCCCGAAGCGTCCGTCTCCAGGTCGAAGCCGGGATAGCGAGTCTGGACGCGCTCTTCCGGAGTTTGGCCTGGCAACCGAGTGCCGCCGGAGACGCCCGTATGCGAAGCATTAAGCTCGCCGATCATCTCCATAATCACGTTCTGAAGCTCCTCAGTATCAGCGATGTGTTCGAGCATCGGTTCGTAAATGTTCTTCGCGGCGGCCCAGTCTACGCCGTGCATCTTGGCATCGTAGAAACGATTCTTCATCACGCGCCAGGCTTCGTTAAAGACCTGCTTGCGCTCGGCGGCCAGATCAATTTCCATCCGCACAGTGAAGTTGATTCGCCGAGGCCCGGCCCCGGTTGCTGCCGTAGCTGTCGGAGCAGCAGCGCCAAAGCCGCCACCACGCCCGCCGCGTCCGCCACCTGCCGCTGCCGCTGGTGCGCTGTCTGCTGCTGGCGCGCCAATGGCCAGCGTGTAGATTCCCCGGCCTTGCATGAAATAAATGCTGCGGCCATCTCTCGACCACTGCGGCTCTGCGCCGCCGCCAGCGAAGCCGCCGCCACCGCGCCCGCGCCCGCCACCACCGCCAGCATCAGCTACGGTTGTGTTGAGCCTCGTCATTCGTGAGCCGTCATCGGCGATGGTGTACATCCCAGGCCCGCCCGCTGTTGGGTCTTCGCCCGGAGCGCCGCCACCCAGAGCCATAAAGAGGTAGGTGCGGCTATCGGGCGCCGGAACAACAGTCGTGACCGAGCCAGGCAGGCGCGTGAGTTGCGTGATGCGCCGGTCAATCCCATCCCAATCAATCTTGACTTGCACGGCGGGTGGCGCTCCTGCTGCGCCGCCTCGACCACCGCGTCCACCGCCAAACGCATCCTGCGGAGCGGCGGCTTCTGCCTGTGCTTCGGTGTTTATATCGCGGTCATTCGGGTCTTTCTCAATCACCGTTAGCGCCACGCTATAAAGTTGAGAACTGCCGCGCCCGGTAGTAGAAGCGATGCTCGCTGCTCCGACGCCGCCCAACAACAGCAGCTTCTTCCCATCGGGCGTCCACTTCACGCCGCTCGACTGTAAGAAAAGATCGGGTGAATCAATCATGCGCTCTTGTCCGGTAGCGAGTTCCTTCACCCAGACATGTGGGCGCAGCAGCTTGTCCTGCTTGGAGTACGCGAGCCACTTGCCGTCGGGCGAAAACTGTGGGCCATTGATGTTTCCGGCCTCGCTGGAAGCCAATATTTCTTCCTTGCCGGTTTCGACATCAACGCGCCGCAGTTTGTGATCCGAACCTGACCAGAGCAGCGACTTGGAGTCGTTGGCCCACGTGAGCGACGATTTGTCGCAATCGGCATCGCTGAGTTTCTTCTGGCCTTTGCCCAGTTCGTCAGAAATCCAAACTTCCTCACGCCCTGTGCGGTCTGAGACGAAGGCGACCCACTTCCCGTTAGGCGACCAGCGCGGCGATTGTTCTTTCCAGGGGGTTTCGGTCACACGCTGCGGCTCGCCACGGTCAGTCGCGATGGTGAAAATCTCGCCGTGTACTGCAACGGCCGCGCGCCGGTTCGAGGGCGAAAGGTGGAAGGCTTCGGCATCGTTGTTGATGGTGACCAATTCGACTTCGTTGTCCTTGAGGTCAGTCTTGATCTCGAAGCGCAGTTCGGAGCTTTTCCCGCTGGCGGTATCCAGTTTCCACAGACCGAAGTTGTCTTCGTAAACGATGGTTTTGCCATCGGCCGAAATGCTGGGGAAGAAGAGATTGCCATCGGTGTGATGGGTGATCTGCACGGCCTTGCCGCCCTTGTCCGACATCTTCCAGATGTTATTGACGCTCTTCATCACCTCCGGCCCGCCGAACTTGATGTTCTTTTCGTTGGGCAGTTCGTTGGACACGAAGTAAATCTCGCCGTTGTTGCCATACATCGGCCAGAGGAGATTGCCCTTATAATCCTCGTTGCCGAGCTTGGTAAACTTCTTGGCGGCTACGTCCATCACCCAAATGTCTGCCGCATAGCTGCCGCGATAATGCTTGCGTGACCAGCCACCGGGATGGCGCGTGAAAGCTAGCTTCGATCCGTCGGGCGAATAGCTTCCGTAGGAACCCCAGTCGGTCTTGATCGGTTGCTCCATGCCACCCTCAGCCGAAATCTCCCAGAGCGTCGCCACGCTGGGGAATACGCCCTGGCCACGTGATGATTCGAAAACAATCCGGCGGCCATCGGAACTCCAGCCCACAACGTTATCGTTTGAACTGAGAAAGGTGAGTTGGCGCGGCTTGCCGCCAGTGGCCGGCATCACATACACATCGTAATTGCCAACTCGGTTTGAGGAGAATGCAATCCAGTTTCCGTCGGGCGAGAAGCGCGGATACACGTCACGCGCCTGGTGATCGGTCAACCTTTCCACGCCGGAGCCATTCTCATTGGCGATCCAAATATCGCCCAGATAGCTGAAGGCGACCTTGCCTTTTGAATAGGTTGGGTGGCGCAGCAAACGCGCTTGAGCCGACCGCTGGGCTTGCTGTGCGTGCGTAGAGCGGAACAGCGTAACAGCCTGCGGGAGAGCCAACAGGAACATAGAAACGGTGATGAGAAGGGTTTTGCGGATCATCTCAAACCTCCAGGGTAATGATGAAAATTTTTTGGTCTCAAGCGTTCGCGTGCCGGAAAGCCAGCGGAAGCCATCCCAGATGCGCGATTATGAGGCTGGCGCGGATGACGGCTCAGCCAGTTGCGGCGAATATAGCACTATGATTCTCTGAATGCGATGTGGTTCGTGTACCACAACAAACAATGAAACAGATTATTGATAGTGCAGGAAACGTATCGGCCGACAACAAAGACGCGACTCGAAGCGCCACGGTTTCACAGGCCGCGATTGAATGGTCTGGCAAGCCAAGCTATGATGGCCAGCATCCAGTGCGTATCCAGAAATTAAGTCGTGGTGGCGCACTGCCCATCCAACAACAGTTTTCAAAGTCACAAGCGGAGCTTCACCGTGAAAATTTTCATTCGTTTGCGAAGGCTGGCTGTGCTGGCGCTACTCTCGATTTGTAGCGTTAGCGCGGCGGCGCAATGGGAGAAGAAACCCTACACTGAATGGAGTGAAAGAGAAGCGCAGAAGCTGCTCGACGATTCGCCCTGGGGCAAGACCCAATCCTTTACCGCCAGTACAGAACTCACCGGTTCGGGCCGTTCAGGCTCACGCGAAACATTTACCAACTCTTTCCAACTCAACTTCCACATCCGCTTCTTTTCGGCTGGGCCTACTCGCCAAGCACTGGCCCGTATTATGGAGCTGAAGCAGCGGGGCAACCTCAACGACGAGCTGGCTGCCCAAATCAAAAAGTTCGCCACCGGCGAATTCCTGGAGTATGTCGTGGTCACGGTCATTTGCGATGCTGAGCAGTCCGGATTGCCCTTGCAAAGTGCGCTAGCGATGTTGCAGAAGCTCACCACCGCTGATCTCAAGGCTAATACTTACCTGGAAGTCACGGGCCAGAAGGTCTACCTCAAAGAGTATCAAGCGCCGCGCAACGATGGCTTTGGCGCGCGCTTTATCTTCCCGCGCGTGGTGGACAACGAATCATACATTACGCCAAAGACCAACGAGGTACGCTTTTACTCAGAGCTTTCAAGCGGCTTCGCGTCCCGTTCCGGCCCGGTAGCGAGCACGGCTCAGAACTACACACTCAACATGCGTTTCAAAGTTTCGGCGATGAATTTCCGGGGCAAGTTGGAGTATTGAGAAGCAGTATGGTGGCAGTAAAACACAGGTTTATTCTGATTACGATTTTATCGCTCAGCTTTCTCACCGTGCAGACGGTTGAAGCGCAAACCGGCTTTTGGCGCTGGCAAAATCCGCGCCCGCAAGGCAATCCGCTCTACGCCGTCAGGTTCAGCGACGCGCGGCGCGGCCTCGCAGTCGGGCGCGATGGCACTGTACTGCGCACGGAAGACGGCGGGCAGCGCTGGGAGCGAGCCAACGCGGGCGTCAGTACGCCGCTTTATGGCTTGGCGTTGGTAGGCAGGCGCGCCTGGGCCGTCGGCGCACGTGGCGCAATCATCGCTTCGCGCGATGGCGGCGCAAGTTGGAAACCGCAGGAGAGCGGCTATCGCAAACATCTTTACGCCGTCTCCTTCAGCGATGAGAAACGCGGCTGGGCAGTCGGTGTCGAAGGCGCAATTCTGGCAACGGTTGATGGCGGCGAACATTGGTCGCCACAAGCCAGCGGCGTCAGCAAACATCTACAAGCCGTCGCCTTTATCAACGACCGGCGCGGCGTAGCGGCGGGCGCGGAAGGGACGCTGCTAGTGACAGACGACGGCGGGCAGAGTTGGCAGAACAAAGCCGCAGCCGTCGCCTCGGTGGCTGCGCCCAATCTGACCGGCGTGTGCGCCGTTGCGCCCAATCGCTTCTGGGTGGTGGGTGGCAACGGATTAGTGCTGTGCAGCGTTGATGAAGGCGCGAACTGGACGACACAGCCGAGCAACACTTCAACCAATCTAACGGCGGTTTCGTTCATTGACGGCGAACATGGCTGGGCAGCAGGCGCGGACGGCGTGATTGTGACGACCAGCGATGGCGGGAAGAGTTGGAGCGCGCAGCTTTCCAACAGCGCACAGCAATTGAACGCGGTGCATTTCTTCGACGCCAAAACCGGCTGGGCTGCGGGCGAGGGTGGCGTGCTGCTGGCCGCGACCGAGGGCGGCGAAAAGTGGAGACCTTTGACCGAAGGGTCTAAAGAGATGCTGAGCGCGCTCTACTTTGTCGCGGGCGCGTCGCGCGGTTGGGCGGTTGGCTTGAACGGCATGATTCTGATGACGCCGGATGGTGAACGCTGGCAAACACAGACTTCAAACACGACGGCCAATCTAAGAGCAGTGCGCTTTCTCGATGCACAGCGTGGCTGGGTCGTCGGCGAGCGCGGCACGATCTTGCAGACCATGGATGGTGGGCAGACCTGGCAATCAATAACCAGCGGCACGGAGCAAAATCTGCATGGCCTGGCTTTCGCCAACGCCAATGAAGGCTGGATCGTCGGCGAGGCTGGCTTGATCTTGCACACACAAGACGGCGGCGCGAAGTGGGAGACTCAAAACGCCGGGACGCAAACTTGGCTTGAAGCGGTCACTTTTGTTGACAACAAACGCGGCTGGGCCGTGGGTGAAGGCGGCACGATCTTGTACACGGAAGATGGTGGCACGACTTGGCGCAAACAGGAGAGCGGAACCAATCGTTGGCTCTACAGCGTAGCCTTTGCCGATGCCAAAACGGGTTGGGCCGTCGGTGAAGAAGGCTTGATTCTCAACACGGTTGATGGCGGCGAAAACTGGGCGGTGCAAATCAGCGGCGTGCCCAGTAATCTGCTCGGCGTGTCTGCGACAAATACGCGGCGTGCGCTGGTGGTCGGTCTGAACGGCATCATCCTGCAAACCGCCGATGGCGGGAAACGCTGGCAGCGGGAGGTGAGCGGCACGACCACGCCTTTGCGTGCGGTCTTTGCGCGGAATGACGACGCCTGGGCGGTGGGACGCGATGGCGCCATTCTGCGCTACGCTGGGATGGGCGGTGCGGAGTTGAAGACGGTGTTTGGAAAAAAGGATTGAGAAGCTGGCTGGCGGTTTTGGAATTTGAGATGCGAGATTGAGCCGTGAAAATTCTATTGCTCGAAACCATTCACGACGAAGCAGTGGCTTTGCTCCAACAAGTTGGTGATGTGCAGATGATTGCCAACCTCGAACCGGCGTATGTAGTTGAACAATTTGCTGATGCCAGTGCCGTGCTGACGCGTGGGCGCGGACGGATGCCGCGCGAGGCGTTGTTGGCAGGCAAGCAACTCAAATGCGTAGCGCGTTGTGGCGCGGGCACGGACAACATTGACGTGGCTACAGCGACAGAATTGAAAATCCCAGTACTCTACTCGCCCGAAGGCACGACCATCGCCGTCGCCGAGCACGCGCTGATGTTGATGTTGGCGGTCAATCGCCGGGTGGCGTGGCTTGACCGTGAGGTCAAAGCGGGGAATTGGGAGGTGCGCAATCGCATCGGGGTGAGCGCCGAACTACACGGCAAGACGCTCGGCGTATTGGGGCTGGGCAAGATCGGTCAACGTACGGCGGAGTTGGGCGCGGCGCTGGGCATGCGCGTGATCTATTGGAGCAAGCAGAGCCGCGCTGAAACATTCGCGTATGTCGAGCTAGCGGAATTGTTCAAACAGAGCGATGTGCTGGCGATCAGCCTTTCGCTCAATGCTGAAACCCGCAACTTCGTCAACGCCGAGCGGCTTGCTTTGATGAAACCATCCGCCATCATCGTCAATACCGGGCGTGGCGAAATGATTGACGAGGCCGCGCTCGTGACCGCGCTCCGTGAAAAACGTTTGGCCGGCGCAGGGCTTGACGTGCTGGCGCAAGAGCCGCCGCCCGCCGACCATCCGCTCTTCAAATTCGATAACGTCGTCTTCACGCCACATATTGCCACGATCACCGATGTGGCCTATCGCAATATGTGTATTGAAGTCGCCGCGCAAGTCGCCCGCGTGCTCAACGGCGAGCCGCCCGATGCGCGCAACGTCCGCAACCCAGAAGTACTTTGAGATCCTAGATCGGTTTGCAATATGCGTATACGGAAAATCGCAAGCTGTAAGGTGGGGCAGGTTCTCAACCTGCCCGCTACCGTGTATTAGACCGTGGGCAGGTTAAGAATCTGCCCCACAGCAAACACGTACACCCAACTGCAAACTGATCTAAAAACCAATGAGGCTTGAGCCATGAAACATTCCATGCACAACTGGATGAGACCCGAACCGATTGAAACGACGCTCGAACGTTTGCATCGCCTCGGCTATGACAGCATTGAAATCAGCGGCGAACCGGCGCGCTACAACTGGGAAGAAGTGCGCGCGCTGCTGGACAAGTACGAGATCGAATGCTGGGGCGGTGTCACGCTGATGTTCGAGGGGCGCGACCTGTTGCACCCCGACAAGTACGTCCGCCTCGGCACGGTCGCCTATATGAAAGACTGCATCAGGATGATCAAGGCGCTGCGCGGACAAATGTTTTGCATCGTGCCTTCGGTTGTCGGCAAAGTGAAACCGCTGGCCTCGCCCGCCGAAGAGTGGCGCTGGGCGGTCGAGGGTTTGCAAGAGGTCGCGGCCTTCGCGGGCGAACACGGCATCAAGGCAGGCATCGAGCCACTCAACCGCTTCGAGACCTACTTCATCAATCGCCACGATCAAGCGCTACTCTTGACTGAAGAAGTCGGCAATGATCTGCGCGTCGTGCTCGATACCTTTCACCTCAACATCGAAGAGGCGAATTGGAAACAGGCCATCCGCAACACCGGTAGCCGACTGCTCGATTTCCACGTCGCCGACAATAACCGCAAACCCTGCGGACAAGGTCGCTACGATTGGGCGGAAGTCGTCAACACGCTCAAAGAGATTGACTATCAAGGCCCGCTGACGGCGGAGTTCGTCTTGACGATTGATCGCACGCCACTGGCCGTCTCGGGTGAAAAACGCGAAAGCGACATGGAGTTCACCGCGGCTGAATTGAAGTTTATTCAAGACATGGGATCGGGCTTGATCAGCGCAGCGGATTACGACAAGGCCGTTGAGTCGAACATCAAGCACCTGAAATCGGTCGGTGCCTAGTGTAGTGCAACACCCTGAAGCTGAAGGAGCAATCTATGACCCGTTCTGCCTTTTTATTTCTTGCTCTCGCTTTACTCTGCATTTCCCAAACGCAGGCGCAGCAGCGCGCCAAGCCCGCCGCACAAGCCAAACAACCTTGTGCCAATCCGCAGACACAAAGCGCAATGAATCAGTGTGCGATAGATGAGTTCAAAAAAACGGACGCCGAGATGAATAAAGTCTATCAGCAGCTTCTGCTGAAAACTGATCGGCCAGAGAAGCTCAAGGCCGCGCAACGCGCCTGGGTGGCTTTTCGGGATGCGAACTGCGAATACGACGCCTCTATCTCCGAAGGCGGCAGTATGGAGTCCGGCCTCCGCTACGGTTGTTATACGACAGCAACCAAGACACGCACCAACCAATTGCGCGCCTCTTTCAAATTACTGCAGTGACCGATAAGCGCGGCTTGGAATGTTATGGCTGAATCGTGTGTGAGTTTAGCAGTGCTACGGGAGCGCTTCTGCGAACTGTTTGGCGAAGGTGAGGTGGCTATTCTGCGCGTCCCGGCGCGCATCAACATTCTCGGCGAACACGTAGATTATGTTTCGTACTTGCCGACGGCTTCGCTGCCCTTCGGTAGTCGCGAGCACGCGATGATGCTGTTCTGGCGTGCGCGCACGGATGCGCAGATTTGCGGCGCAACGACGCATCCGGCTTATGAGCCATTCAGCTTCTCGCTAGCGGATTACGACGTTGTAGAGCAAAGCTGGGAAGAGTTTCTTGTGCAGCAACCTGCGCCCGCGCCGCATTGGAGCAACTACGTCAAAGGCGCTTGCCTCTTTGCGTGCTGGCAAGGCGGCGCACAGGTCAAAAATGGTTTTGACTTTTTGATTGATTCGACGATCCCGCCGCGCGGCGGCTCGTCTTCATCGTCTGCGCTGACTGTGCTCACCGGGGCAGCGATTCGCCAGGCCAATCAAATCAAATTTGAGAGTGCTGCTTTGGCCAGGGCATCGGCGCAGGCTGAATGGTTCTGCGGCACGCGCGGCGGCGCGCTTGACCACACGACAATTTGCCTGGCGCGGCGCGGCCACGCGGTGCACTTGTTGCACGGCGAACAACACGCCGAGCTTGTGCGGTTGCCGACGCAAGCGTATCGCTGGCTGACTTTCTTTTCGCACGAAGCCGACAAAGGCAGTCGTGTGCTGCTTGAATATAATGAACGCGCGGCGGTGGCGCGCTGCTTGATCCCGGCGCTGCTCGACGATCTGCAACAGCACCGGCCGGAGTTTGCGACAAGCTGGCAGTCGGCGTTGCAGGCTTTGCCAGACGCAGACGCTTTCAGCAGACTCGGAGAACTGCTCGCCGAATTGCCGCCCGTCATCACGCTCGCCGAATTCGCGCGGCATTACCAGCGAGCGTTTCAGGAGTGCGAGCGCCTTTTCCCACAACTCGTGCGCGAGCGGAAGCACGAGCCGTTGAAATTGTACGACCGCGCCCGCCATCATCTGGCTGAGACCGCGCGTGTGAATGAAGCCGTGCGCTTGCTGCGTGCAGCGGAGCGGCAGAATGAAAACCAAGTTGACGACGCTGTGCGTGAATTGGGTGAGTTGCTCAATGCCGCGCACGCCAGCCTGCGCGACTTGTACGAAGTTAGCACGCCGGAAGTGGAAGCCCTGCGCGAAATTATCGTGACCGACCCAGAAGTGTATGGCGCGCGGCTGATGGGCGGCGGCTTCGGCGGCAATGTGTTGGCGTTGACGACGGCGGATAACGCGCCTGTGCTGATTGAGCGTGTGCAGCGTGAATACTACGCGCTGCAAAAACGGGATGGCCTCGGTGAGGGCGCGGTGATGGTTTCGACGCCCGGTGATGGCCTGACGGAGTTGCCAGCTTGATTTTGGTGGAGGAAGCTTGAGGACGAGATGAAACCCCTAAAGATCGGCATCACCGGCGTGCGCGGCATCGTGGGCGAAACGCTTACGCCCGAACTCATCGTCGAATTCGCGCAAGCATTCGGCACCTATCTGGATTCTGGTCGCATCTTGGTCTGCCGCGACACGCGCCCTTCGGGGCCGATGGTGCGCTCGGCGGTGCTGGCCGGATTGCTGGCCGCTGGCTGCGAAGTAATTGATCTGGGCATCTGCCCGACGCCGACGATGCAGCTTGCCGTCAAGCATTTCAACGCGCAGGGTGGGATTTCGATCACCGCCGGCCACAATCCAGCCCAATGGAACGCGCTCAAATTCGTGCGCGCCGACGGGCTTTATCTCAACACGCTCCAAGCCGAAGAACTGCTCGACATCTTTCACCAGGGCGAATTTACCAAAGCCGATTGGCGCATGGTCAAAACCGGCATCGAGACGCGCGACGCCATTGGGCAACACCTTGCCGTGCTGCAAAGCGTCTTTGATGTCGAAGCGATCAAGGCGCGCAAGCTGACGGTCGCCGTAGATTGCTGCAACGGCGCGTGCACAAATTTAAGCCCGCACTGGCTTGCCTTGTTAGGTTGTAACGTGCTCTCACTCAATGACGACATCAATGCGCCCTTTCCACATAGCCCGGAACCGAAGCGCGAGACGATGGCGCAACTGCGCGCGGTCGTCAAAGCCGGACACGCCGACATCGGCTTTGCGCACGACGCCGACGGCGAACGGTTGGGTATAGTGACAGAGACGGACGAGGTCTTGTCGGAAGAGCTGACGCTGGCCATTGCAGCGGAGATTAAATTGCAACGCACGCCCGGCACCGTCGTCACGAACATTTCAACTACGTGTGCTATTGAAGCCATCGCTGCGCGCAACAACTCCAAAGTGATTCGCACGCCGGTCGGCACGGCTTATATCTCCGAAGCGTTGCTTGAACACAATGCAGTGTTGGGTGGCGAAGGCAATGGCGCAGTGGCGCTGCCCGCAGTGCATCCGACCAACGACAGCGCCGCCGCGATTGGGCTGATCCTTGAACATCTCGCGCGCACAGGGCAATGCATCTCACAACTGGTGGCTGCCTTGCCGCGCTATGCAATGATCAAACGTTATGTGCCGGTCGCGCCGAACCTAGTCTTTTCCGCGTTGCACAGAGTGCGCGAAGAGGCCGACAGCGCCAATACTATGGAGTTGGATTTGAGCGATGGCGTCAAACTCACTTGGCCGGATGGCTGGCTGCACGTGCGTGCGTCGAACACCGAATCCATGATCCGCCTCATTGCTGAAGCAAAAACTGAAGAGCGTGCGCAGGAATTGTTGGCTTGGGCGCGTGACCGGTTGCCGCGCAGCTAGAAGTCCGATTAGAGAGATTGAAACGTGATTACTCTTTCTCATACCCCTGAACAGGACATCAAAGCTTTTCTTATGCAGTGGCTACAGCTTTTGGCTGATGGGCGATTCGATGCTGCTTGGCAGCAGATTGATTTACCGGACCCGGCTGGCTTTTGGTCAGCGGAACGGCTCGAATCGTATGTACACGAAACTTACAACCCGCAAACCAGATTTTATCTGGAGTATCCTGAAGGCCCGATTTTTACTAGCCCTTATGAATTGCAGGCAGAGGAAGGGATAATTGATTTGTGGGAATGGGAAGATAAAGACGGCTTCAGTGCTGAACAAGCATTGTGTCTAAATCATGAATGGAGCCAATTGCAGGCTTGCTTTGAGTTCAGGAAAACCTCTAATGGGTACGCGGTTATGCTGACCGATATGGACGTCCCTTGATTATGCGTGCTATCCCCACACTAAAAATCAGCATCTCTGGCGTGCGCGGCGTCATCGGCGATTCACTCACACCGATGCTGCTCACGCGCTTTGCCCAAGCTTTTGGCACCTACGCCGGTTCGGGCACGATTGTCATCGGGCGCGACACGCGCACCTCGGGCGAGATGGTGCGCCAAGCTGTCATCGCCGGGTTGTTGTCGAGCGGCTGCCGCGTGCTTGACCTGGACATCGTGCCCGTGCCGACGGTGCAGTTGCTGGTGCGGCAGCGCAAAGCGCACGGCGGCATCGCCATCACCGCCAGCCACAATCCGGCAGAATGGAACGCGCTCAAATTCGTCGGCGCGGACGGCTTGTTTCTGAGCGCCGGGCAAGCGCGCGAACTGCTCGACATCTATCATCAAGGCGATTACACCAAAGTCGTGGGTGCGGAGATGCGACAGGTCGAGGCGTTTGCTGGCGCGGTGGATTTGCATAGCGACGCCATTCTCGGCGCTGTTGGCGCTTTGCCAGCAAGCGCACGCAAGCTCAAAGTCGCGCTCGATTCGTGCAATGGCGCGAGTTCGCAGTTTGCGCCGCGCTTACTCGAAGCCTTGGGCGCGGAGGTCACAAGCATCAACACGACGCCCAACGGATTGTTCCCGCGCGGCGCGGAGCCGGTGGCCGAAAACATCGGTGAGTTGTGCAAGCTGGTTAAAACTAGCGGCGCGGATGTTGGCTTCGCGCAGGACATGGACGCCGACCGGTTGGCTGTGGTGGATGAACACGGCTCACCCGTTGGCGAAGACTACACATTGGTCTTGGCGACGCGCTACGTGCTCGGTAAAACGCCGGGTGCGGTGGTGACCAATCTTTCGACGAGTTCAGCGATGGATGATGTGGTGCGGATGTTCAACTGCCCGCTGCATCGCTCGAAGATCGGCGAGGCCAACGTCACCGAGTTGATGCAACAGACCAACGCGGTCATCGGCGGCGAAGGCAACGGCGGTGTGATCTATCCACGCATCAATTATTGCCGCGACAGCCAGGTCGGGATGGCGCTGATCCTGCACTTGCTGGCCGAGTCGGGCAAGACGGTCTCGCAACTACTTTCTGAATTGCCGCGCTACAAGATGATCAAAGAAAAGCTCGACTGCCCGTCAGACAAGATTGGCGCGGTGTTGAAGCTGATCCGGCAGGATTTTGCAGAGTATCCGCAAGACTTGCGTGACGGTGTGAAGGTGACCTTGCCGCAGGGCTGGTTGCACGTGCGTGGGTCGAACACTGAGCCGATTATTCGCCTGGTGGCTGAGGCAAGTGACGAAGAGCAAGCGCGACAAATCCTCAGCGGGGTCTTCGCTAAAGTTGCCAGCTTGTTGAAGCATTAAAGGCTGAACCTCAGCTTTTCTTGGATGAGTCACACACACAATCGAAAATTGCAGCAGAGGTAGTAATGAAACGATCAACCTATGGCAAATCGCTTTGGGCGTGTCTGGCGCTCGCTCTCTTCCTACTGAGCCTGTCGCGTCTGAGTGGCGATAAAGAAGTTTGGTTAGGAGATCTGTCAGACGCAGAAGTCGAAGCTACTGAAGCTGAGCATGAGTATTCAGGCCGCCTCAGTTGGTTCTACGCGCAGCGGGCTTACCCGCAACAAACGCTTCCGCCTGCCGCGCGCCTGCGGGCCATCGAACAGCTCAACCTGGAAGAAACCAGCTTACAAAAACGCGGCGTTATTCGAGCGGCGCAACAACAGCAACAAAATGTCTGGCAGCCGCTTGGCCCCGCGCCTATCGGGGAAGGCCAGACTTATGGCGTGCCGCGCGTCGCGGTTTCAGGGCGTGTTTCGACAGTTGTGCTCGACCCTGGCTACAACGGTACGAGCAATCAGACGGTTTATTTAGGTGCTGCGCTGGGTGGCGTGTGGCGCTCGCGTGACAATGGGGCGACGTGGACGTCGCTGACCGACGATCAGCCTTCGCTGGCAATGGGCGCAATTGCCATTGATCCAACCAATCCGAACATCCTCTATGTGGGCACCGGCGAAGGGCACCGGGGAGGTGACAGTTACTACGGCGCGGGCTTGCTAAAGTCTACCGACGGTGGCGTGACGTGGACGCAGATCACCGGGCCGATCTCGACCACCACTCCGCAGCAACCAGCCTTCCTCAAAGCCACGTTTATGGCGTTGGCGATCAACCCGACTGCGCCCTCGACAATCTACGCGGCTACCAATGTGGGCTTCACTTCCATCGCTTCCAGCAACACGGGGGTCGCGCAAATTGGCGACCGTGGGATTTGGAAATCAACCGATGGTGGGCAGACGTGGCGTAATCTCAATCCGGCGAACGATGAGCTTGCTCGGTCAGCGACCGATCTCTTACTCGATCCGCAGAATCCAGAGCGTGTCTTTGCCACTATTCTCAATCTTGGCATCTATCGCTCGACGGCGGGCGGTGAGCCGGGCTCGTGGCAGAAACTGGCAGGCGGGCTGCCTGACGCTGGCTTTACACGCATTGAACTGGCCGCAGGCCCGCCGCTCGCGCCTTCCAGCAACTCGACGCTCTATGCGGCTTTCGCAGCGACCAATGACAATCTCTTGGGTATCTATAAATCCACGGATCAAGGAGCGACCTGGGCCAGAGTGACCTCGCCCCAGCTTCCTGGTCAGGCCAGTTACAATCTCGCGCTCGCGATTGATCCGGTAGATGCGAACATCGTCTACTACGGCACTTCGACTAACGGTGCCAACATTGGTGGCACGCTCTGGCGCAGCAGAGACGGCGGCCAAAGCTGGGCTGACCTCAGCGCAGGTAACGGCAGCACTGGCGGCTTGCACGCTGATACGCACTGGATCGCCGTCAGTCCTGCCAATCGCAACATTCTCTTTACGGCTAACGACGGCGGTGTTTGGCGAACGGATAACGCGACGGCCAACGTCGTCACCTGGACAAACCTGAATCAGGCGCTCAACCTCACACAGTTCCAGACTATCGCGCTGCACCCGACAAGTGCGGACATCCTCATCGGTGGCACGCAAGACAATGGCACCAACCGCTACGATGGCAACCTGAACTGGTTTCATGCACAAAATGGCGACGGCGGTTTCGCGCTGATTGACCAAGCCAACCCGCAGGTGATGTATCACACCTTCTTCAACCAGAATAATGAGGACGGGCAAAGGCCGCAGATCGGGCCGGAGATATCTGTGAATGGCGGCAACACCTGGACGCGCCGCGGCTGTTTTGGTTGCAGCGCACAGCCGGGCGGCTTCAATCCGGCAGACCGCGTAAGCTTCTATGCGCCAATGGCGCAGCACACCGGCTTCACCGGCACGAGCGGCAACGTCATCTACTTAGGCACGCATCGCCTTTACCGCTCGGCGGATCAAGGCGTGACATGGGCGGGACTCGGCGCGAGCACGGATGGCTTCGGCGCTGATCTGACCAAAAATGTTTCGACAGCGCCCTCATTCATCACGGCAGTTACCGCGCATCCCTCGCTCAATCAAAGTATCAATCCGCCCGGCGAAGTCGTATGGGTTGGCACCGGTGACGGCCTAGTGCAACTGACCACCAACGCGGGCACGCTCGCCGCCGCCAGCTTCACCAATGTTACGCGCTCGCCGCTGCCCAACCGCTACGTGGCCGACATCGCGCTCGATCCAAACAATCAGCAGCGCGCCGTCGTCGCTTATTCGGGGTTCAACACCAGCACGCCAGACATGCCGGGCCACGTCTTTATGACCAACGATCAAGGCGCGACGTGGGCGGACATCAGTGGCAACTTGCCCGATGTGCCCGTCAATTCGCTAGTAATTGATCCGTTGCGCGCGGGCGTGGTTTACATCGGCACAGACATCGGCGTGTTTCAGACGGCGGATAATGGTGCGACGTGGCTTAGATTGGGAAACAGCTTGCCGAACGTAGCCGTCTTGATGCTGCGCTATCACGCAGCCAGCCGCAGCCTCGTGGCTGCGACACACGGGCGCGGCGTCTATCGCCTGACGTTGCCCAGCGCGGTTGTGAGCGTCTCCGCCGCAAGTTTCACTGGGGTGGCGCTGGCCAGCGAAGCCATCGTCGCGGCCTTTGGCACGGGGTTGGCGACCAGCACGCAAGTTGCCACTTCGCTCCCCTTGCCAACTGAACTAGCAGGCACGCGCGTCGTGATCCGCGACAGCCGGGGAACAGAACGTGCCGCGCAGCTCTTCTTTGTCGCGCCCACGCAAATCAATTATCAAATGCCGCTCGGTCTGGCGAACGGCCTGGCAACTGTAACGGTGACAAGTGGCAGCGGTGCGGTCTCCCTTGGCGCAGTGCAACTCGATACGGTCGCGCCTGGATTGTTTGCCGCGAATGCCAATGGGCAAGGCGTTGCTGCCGCCGTCGCTCTGCGGGTCAAAGCAGATGGAGCGCAAAGCTTCGAGCCGGTCGCACAATTCGACAACGCGCAGAACCGCTTCATAGCGCGTTCCATTGAGCTTGGACCGGAAGGCGAGCGCGTCTTTCTGATTTTGCACGGCACTGGGTTGCGTTATCGCAGTGCGCTCGCGAACGTCAGCGCAACATTGGGCGGCACAGCGGCTGTAGTCGCTTACGCAGGAACGCAGGGTGATTTGGCGGGCTTGGATCAGGTCAATTTGGAAATCCCGCGCAGCTTGGGTGCGAAGGGCGAGGTTGATGTGTTGCTAATGGTGGATGGCAGGATAGCCAATGCGGTGCGAGTCAGTGTTCGTTGATAATTCGTTTGATGATTCAGGCATTGCCTTCAAGGCGCGCCTGGCCGCGTGTGCGAATGTCGTCTATTAGCTCGTCTACGGAATCGTATTCTTTGTACCGGCCTTGTTTGATCTGCCCTGCGCCGAGCAGGATTTCGCTACGCAGTTGGTCGCGCTCCTGCAAGAGACGCAAGGCTTCGTGAATGACCTCGCTGGCGGAATGGTATAGACCGCTGGCAAGCCGTTCGTTGACCATCTGTTCGAGTTCAAGTGTTAGCGGGACGTTCATAGGCTTATGTCACTCCTTACTGGCAGTTGTTACTCTTTGAGCGGGACAGGCTGAAGTCTGGCACGAATGAGCGATTGCTGGGTAATGAGGTGAAATGGCTTGGGTTTGACAGAAATGGTTGCAACGCCAAAAGACAAGCACAAAGCTGACTCAAGAAATTAACTCTCGTACAGATCGCTCTTCACTTGTTTTCTGACACAATACAATAATCCCGTGGCGGTAAACCACCTCATAGGAATATAAGTATCGGTCGATTGTCGTGCTGATTAGTGCGTAGGTGCAAATAATAATTAAAAGGATAAAGCCAGCTTGATACCAAATCGTCAGTGGCATAAAGACAACCAAGATAGGTAGCCAAAGTAGCACGAACACATAGTCCATTGCCAAAATCGATAACGAGTAATGTTGAATTAGCCAATCAATATTCTCCTTATTTGCAGTCTGAAAAAATAGGGCACAAGCCAATGACTGATTGTCTGGCTCCTCGGTTGCTACATGCCCATATCTCTCACTTCTTCTAAAGTGTCTGTTAAATTCGTTCACAAAGAAATTGTGATCTTCCCAATCCTTCTTGTTTCTAGTCAGCCGCATAATTGCTTGGTGCGTTATAGCTTTTTTTAGGAAAGGCTTGAGAATTAGGGTCGAAAGTGCATTCACAATCATTCCGACAAATACTGTCGCAGAGAGCAAAAAAAGTGTGACTACAAGAACAACAACAGGGGACCCAAAAATCTCAGCAACCTCTTTAATTCTAGACTTATCTATTCCCCATGTTCGAGTCAGTATGCACCAAACGATTGCTAACGTTACCCAAGTGCCTACAAGAAGGAGATTGATGATTTTGTTCAGAGTTGTAATTTGCATACTTGTCTCTCCTCAATATCACTTTGGTTTTCCAAAGACACGCGGTCAACTGCTTTGACTACAACTCAAAGCAGTTGACCGCGTCTTTACCTCAATCACCTACCACTGCTTCGCCGCGCCATTCACCTGTTCCTTCGCACTCGGCTCAACCTTCAGCCGATCACGAAAGAGATTCAGCAACAGCAGCGTGCCCAATCCGCCACCAGCGCCATCGCCATTTCCGCCCGTCGCCATCACGTCCGGCGTAATCCGCACGCCCTTCTCGCCGATGACTTTGAGCGTTTCGACCAGTGCAACGCCTTGCGCGCCGAGCGCGTTGACTTGTTCTTTGTAGGCCACGCCTTGCGCTTCACCCATCAACCGCACCTTCTCGGCTTCGGCCTTGCCCGTTTGCAGGATGTAGTGGGCTTCGCCTTCGCCTTCAGCCTTGCGCTGTTCGGAGCGGCGGCTAGCGATTTCGACGCCGACGGTGGCTTCCATCAGGGCTTTTTGGTTGTCGGCGTGGGCTTTGGTCTTTTCGAGTTCGATGCGTTTGACCTCGGCCTCGCGCTGCGCGTTGAACATCGTCTGGCGCTGTTCTGCCAGAATCTTTTCGGTCTGTGTTTTCATCAACTCCTCCGGCAGGCGGATGTGGCAGATGAGGACGTTGACCACGTCTACGTGATACTTGAGCAAGTGGCCGCGCACGCGAGCTTCGGCGCGTTCCTGTTCTTCGTGACGGTTCTGCAAGTAAGCCATCGCCGATGATTCGCTCGCCTGGTTGCGGAAGATCGAGTCAATCAGCGGGTGCATGACGTTTTGAATCAAACGTTCAAGTCCGCCGATCTTAGCGACCATAAACGGCGCATCTTCGGGTTTGACGCGGAAGACGACGCGAACTTCCAACTGCATCGTGAAGCCGTCTTTTGAGATGACTTCGAATGGATCGAAGGAGCCTTTGAGTTCTTCGCCCGTCCATTCAACCGTCTGGTTGGTGGTCGGAATGATGACCGGCGTGACGGCCAGCGTATTGACGTAGTAGCGACCGGGGCCGACGACCGATTCCTGAATGCCGCGGAAACCTTCGGGCACCACGTAGGCTTCGTGCGCGCCTTGATCGAGCCGTGTGTCAGCCGGGTCGGCGATCTGCAACTCCTCTTTCAATAATTCAAGATCGTCGCCCGGCTTCCCGTCGAGTTTGTCCAAATGCGCGGCGGCCAGCGCGAGTTGCTCTTGCTCTTCGCGCTCGAGCTTTTCGCGCACTTTGGCAGCCATCGCTTTGCGAATCTCCTCGGTCGGGTCTTTGCCGACGTTGGAGACGATGACGGCGACTTCACCTGGTCGCACCTCGCCCGCCTTTTCGGGGATGACTTTGAAGAGCAGCGGATTGACGTAGTAAGTGCCGGGCAGCAGCAGGTCTTTTTGCGGGCCGCGCTGGCCACCACGTTTGATGAAGCCGTCACCATTCTGGAAGTTGCTGTGGCCTTCGACCGGCACGGCAACATAATCGCGCGGATTGAGCTGCGCGCCATCGAGCGCTTCGACCAAGCCGACCTGGTTTTCATTGACCAACGTAGCATCGAAAAGCTGCACGGTGAACAGTCCGGCTTTGTACTGATTACCCTCTTCGAGCGAGATCGAAGTGGTCAGGATGCGGTACGTGCCGGGCGTCAGGATTTCGACCTGCGGACCTTTTTGTCCTGCTCCGTGGATGAATTGCTCGGCGTCTTGAAAGTTGCGATGGCCGGTCACCGCCATTGCGAGCAGGCGGCCCGCATCAAGTGGCTCGCCGTCCGCAGCCGTGACGATGCCGACTTTGCCTTGCGGAATCGTCGTTGATTTCGCAATCGAGAGGCGGAAAAGATACGGGTGGATCGGCCATAAACCGGGCGGCAGCGTGCGCATCTGGATGCCTTTGACGCCGCCTTGCTTGATGAAGGCAATTGGGTCTTGGAAATTGTTATGCGCATTTTGCGCGCGGTCAGGCGCGAAGATGCGTCCGGCGGGCAGCGGCTCGCCGTCAATTGCTTCGACGACACCGAGTTCGTCAGAACCAATCTCGATCAGCGCGACTTTTTTGACGACACGCTCAAACGGCCATTTAAGCAGATGTAGACCGGGTTTCAGTACGTCGGCTTGAATGCCGACTTCGCCTTCGGTGGCGACGACGCGGCCCGGCGGCATCTTGGAGCCGATGTAGCGGCGCTCCTTGATCGCAATCTCTTTCGCACCAACGTTGACCAGAATTCTGCTTAGGATGACCAGTGCCGCAAAGAGGGCGAAGGCCAACGCGATGAGCAAGAAAGGGGTAGTGTTTTCCATAAGATTCCTTATCTGCTAGCGAAAAGGACCGAGTTGATGTCTGGCAAGTCGAAGCTCGTCAGACATGCTCGCTTTAGTGATCCGAGTCACTAGATTGACGATGCTTGTTGTGCAGCCGTCGCTAGCTCACGACGCACAGCCACAAGCATCCGCTTCAAGACAAATCCTGCGCCTGATTGCCGCGCTTCAGGCGCTAAAATCCAATACTCACTTTCGATCAATGCGCGCAGGTTGCGTGGTGTCACCCAAGCCAATCTCCCGGCGCGCCAGGCTTGCAATGTAGCTTCAATAATTTTTTGATAGGTTGCCGCGTCATCACTCAGAGCTGCGATATGCAACAGTTCACCGAGCGCGTACTTCTCCGGTGCTTTCAGCCAGCGGGCGAGCACGACTTCGGCCAACGTGGCGTTGGCGCGCAATTGTCCATCCTGCGCGATCTGGTTGACCAAAGCTTGCAACTCTTCATCATCGTTACGTGCGCGCGCGGCCAACGCGTCCAGCGCCTCGCGGTAAAGCGCCAAGTCGTGGTTGGCGAGTGCCTCAGACAGCGTGCTCCGGTCGCCCGCTTCCGCGCGTAAGAGCAACGCGGCGCGCGCTTCATCGGCCAAGCGCGCAGCTTCTTGCTGTGTGAATTTTTCTGCCTGCGCAGGGTCGTCAAACAGACCGCGTTGGCCTGTCCATTCAGGGAATTGAGCGGAGTGGGGAATTGTAGTGGCAAGCGCGGCTCTTTGTTTGCTAAACCGGAGAACCAGCACGAGCGCGGCCAAGAGGAGGATTGCGATAATTATAAATGCTTCCATCTTTGGAACGCTCCGCGCGGCTCTCACTGTGAATGGGGCCGCTTTGTCTGCGGGCGTCTTCCGTCTTGAAATACGAAAAGCGTGTGCGGGAGTTCGAAAAATCGGAAAATTAATCAGGATGCGGATGGGATTTTACGTGGAATTGAGAAAGGCAGCAATCATTGTTTGGTTTGCGACTGGTCAAGGTTTGGCAGTTGAGGCTTTAGCCAAGCGGCGCTCCGTCAGTGCTGGCCAGTATTTGTTGGCCAGGCGATAGGCGAACAGCACTGCCAGCACCGCGCCAAATAACACTGGTTTACGCACGTCAGCTTTGACAAGCATATAGTAATGCACCACGCCCGCCATCGCCGCCACGTAAGCCAACCGGTGCAACAGATTCCACCGCTTCCCGCCCAAGCGTTTAACCATCGCGTTGGTCGAAGTCACCGCCAGCGGCACCATTACCAACCAACCGAACATGCCAATGGCGATATAAGGCCGCTTTAGCACATCCTGCACGATTACGCCGAAGGCAAAGAACTTGTCGAACCAGGTGTAGGCTAACAAATGCAGACAGCCATAAAAGAAAGCAAACAAGCCCATCATCCGCCGCCATTGAATCAGCCACGGCAAGCCCAACGCTTTACGCAGTGGCGTGACGGCGAGCGACAAACACAGAAACAACAGCGTCAACGTGCCCGTCGTGTGCGTGACGTATTCCAATGGGTTCGCGCCCAGTTGATGCTGCGACCAATCCCACAGCAACAAGGTGAGCGGCACGGCGCTGTTGATGAAAACGACCAGCTTGCTGAATTGAACGTCTTGTTTGGTCATAAACAGTTGGCAGTTGGCAGTTGGCAGTTGGTGGTTGGCAGTTGGCAGGCTTTAGATAAAAACACTGCCAACCACCAACTGCCAACTAAAAGTATCTTTTCAAATCCATCCCCGCGTACAACTGCGCTACCTGATCGGCGTAGCCGTTGAAAGGCAGCGTCACACGTTTGCCCCATTCGCCGATGCGGCGCTCGCTCGCCTGGCTCCAGCGCGGATGATCAACCTGCGGATTGACGTTGGCGTAGAAGCCGTATTCATCGGGCGCGGCATCGCTCCACGTCGTGCGCGGCGGTTGTTCCAGCAGGAAGATCTGCACGATTGACTTGATGCCTTTGAAGCCGTACTTCCAGGGCACGACCAAACGCAATGGCGCGCCGTTTTGCGGCGGCAGCGATTTGCCATATAGGCCCGTAGCCAGCAGCGTCAACGGATGCATTGCTTCATCCAGCCGCAAGCCTTCTTGATACGGCCAGGGCAGTACGTCGGTATCAAACTGGTTGGGCATGCGCTTCGGGTCATAGAGCGTGATGAACTTGACGTACTTGGCATTGCTCATCGGCTCGACCTGTTCGAGCAAGCGGGCGAGTGGAAAGCCCAACCATGGAATGACCATTGACCAGGCTTCGACACAACGCATGCGATAGACGCGCTCTTCCGGTGGCGCGAGCTTGGCTAGATCATCCAGATCAAAAGTCTTTGGTTTGTGCACCAGCCCCTCGACCGACACTGTCCACGGGCGCGTGACGAAGTTGCGTGCGGCGGGAGCTACACCGTTTTTCGAGGTCGAGAACTCGTAAAAGTTGTTGTACTGCGTGATGTCCTCGAAGGTATTGGCCGCTTCGCCGCCGGGCGTGACGTATTGTGTGGCGGGCTTGGCATCAGTGATTTGCGCAGTTTTCGCAGCCTCGCGGCTCGGCACGTTGAGCCAGCGATAGAGCCAGCTCGAGGCCCCCACCGTTCCAACCAAGGTGGCAGCGCGCAAAAAATTGCGGCGGTTCAAGTAAAGCTGTTCGTCCGTAATTTCGCTGCTTTTAATTTCGTCAGGCTTCTTTATCAGCATCGTCTTCGCTCCTTCGCACAATGCGTGCGGCATCAGGTTGAATCGCTTGCCGCTGCCATTTTATTCCCTAATGGTTTTTTGTACACCTCGTTGAAGCGCCTCACACAGGCTATAATCACGCCCACCTTTTTCTTTACGTTGACGGAGTCCTTACAGATTTTACCGATGAATGCAGTTGAGGAATTGCTGGCGTTGCCGCTGGCAGAATTAAAGGCACGCCTGTTGGCAGAAAATGCCGTAGTGCCGCACGGCTTGCTTGAAGCGTTGACCAAAGACTCGCGGCGTGGTGCGCGCACATTAGCCGAACGCATTCGCGTGCGGCGGCAGGCCAATCAAGCTGAAGGACAACGCCTGCGCCACTTGCTCAGGTATGAGCAAGAACTCTGGCAAGAAGGCTGCGCATTGGTGGCCGGTGTGGACGAAGTCGGCGTTGGCCCGCTGGCGGGGCCGGTGATTGCGGGCGCGGTGATCTTGCCGCAGGCTTACAAGCTGCGTGATTTGAACGACTCGAAAAAGCTGGATGAAGCGCAACGCGCGCGCTTGACCGAACGGATCAAGGCTGAAGCCATTGCCTGGGCCGTGGGTGGGGCGGAAGTCGAAGAGATTGACCGCTTGAATATTTACCACGCAGGGCTGTTGGCAATGCAACGCGCCGTCACAGCCCTTTCGCAACAACCAGATTTCGTTTTGGTGGATGCGCGCACGATTCCAGGCATTGCGATACCGCAACGCGGCATTGTGAAGGGTGATTGTCTCTCGGCCAGTATCGCAGCGGCCTCAATCATCGCCAAAACGACGCGCGATGCGTTGATGTGTGAGTTCGAGCGGCAGTATCCGGGCTACGGTTTTGCCTCGCACAAAGGTTACTCGACGCCGGCGCATTGCCGTGCGTTGCGCGAATGCGGCGTGACGCCGATTCATCGCCGCGGCTTCCGCCCGGTGCGCGAGGCGTTGGGCTTAGAGCCAGCGCAAACAGAATTGTTTGAGGAAAAGACAACCGATGACGACTGCGACTTCGCCGCACAAGGGCAATGAGACGGGCGCTGAATCGCGCGCTGAAGTGAGCTTTATCTTGCGACTCGCGCGTACGCTGCATGCTTATGGCGTTCCGGCACACCGGCTCGAAGAAATCCTGGCGCGAGCAGCAGAGCGGCTCGGTCTCGAAGGGCAATTTTTTTCCACACCGACCTCGATCTTTGCAGCCTTTGGCAAGCAGGATGAACAACATACTTATCTGATTCGCGTCAATCCCGGCGAAGTTGATCTGGGCAAGCTGGCCGATCTGGATGCAGTGGCCGTGCGCGTGTTGCGCAACAATCAGTCGCCGGTGGAAGGCTCGCGGCAGATTGATGAGATTATCGCGGCCAAGCCACGTTATGGTGGCGGGCTGACGACGCTGGCTTTCGGGCTAGCTTCGGCGGCGGCCTCGCGGTTTTTAGGCGGAGGCTTAAAAGAGATTTTGTCTTCGGCAGTGTTGGGACTGTTGATTGGATTATTGCTGTGGTTGGCGGGCAAATACCAGTCATTGAGCCGCGTCTTTGAACCATTGGCCGCCTTTATTGTGACCATACTCGCAGCGGCATTCAGCCTTGGCTTTGGCGCGTATGCCGTATCGAATGCGACGCTGGCTGGCTTGATCGTGTTAATGCCCGGGTTGACGTTGACGGTGGCGATGACTGAATTATCCACGCAGCATCTGGCTTCGGGCACGGCGCGCTTGAGCGCCGCGTTTGTGACGTTTTTGGGGATGGGCTTTGGGGTAGCAGTAGGCAACACGCTCACCGACAGGCTGCTGGGTACACCGCAAATTGCTCGAGCGGTGAGTTTGCCTGCGTGGACTGAGTGGATTGCGCTTGTGACGATGTCACTGGCCCTCACCGTTCTGTTGCGCGCGAAATTGAATGACAGTGTCTGGATCGTGATTGCCGGCGCGGTGGCCTTCGGTGGCAGCCGATTGGGCGCAGCCTGGTTCGGCTCGGATTTGGGCGTCTTCGTCGGCGCGTTGACGGTTGGCGTCGCCAGCCGCTTTTATGCGCGCTGGTTGGATCGTCCGGCGACGATTACGCAAGTACCGGGCATCTTGCTGCTCGTGCCGGGCAGCGTAGGCTTTCGCGGCTTGGCGGCGCTGCTCGACAAACAAGTCATTTCAGGCGTGGACACGACTTTCAAAATGATTCTGACTGCAGTGGCGCTGGTCGCAGGGACATTGATCGCAAATATCGTAGCGCCACTGCGGCGCGAGATTTAACCAAACATCAAAGGAGCTTCACCAATGGCTGAACGAATCAATCATCAATGGCGGCTGACCTCGCGGCCAACCGATTATCTTAGCGAGGCAAACTTTCAATGGACGGAAGAACCCGTGCCTGCTTTGCAAGATGGACAGGTGCTTGTGCGCTCGCTCTATCTTTCGCTTGATCCGGCCAATCGCGGTTGGGTGCGCGAAGGCGGTTCCTACCGCGACGAAATCCCGCTCGGCGGGGTGATGGAAGGTGGCGCGGTCGGCGTGGTTGAAGAATCCAAACATCCCAACTTTCAAGCGGGCGACCACGTGCAAAGCATGCTCGGCTGGCAAGAGTACGTCGTCAGCGATGGCAAAGGAGTGAACAAGTTGCCGAACATGCCCGGCTTGCCATTGACCGCTTATATGGGCTTGTTCGGGCACATCGGGATGACGGCCTATTTCGGCCTGCTCGACATCACTGACCCGAAGCCAGGCGAGACCTTGGTCGTATCAGCGGCGGCGGGCGCGGTCGGCTCAATCGTCGGCCAGATCGGCAAAATCAAAGGCTGCCGCGTTGTCGGAATTGCAGGCAGTGATGACAAATGCAAATGGATTGTGGACGAGTTGGGTTTTGATGCGGCAATCAATTACAAGACGGAGAAGGTCTCCGCCGCATTGCGCCGCGAATGCCCGAACGGGATTGATATTTACTTTGACAATGTGGGTGGCGAAATCCTTGGCGCGGTGCTGGGACAAATCAACCAGGGCGCGCGCATCTCGGTCTGCGGGATGATCTCGCAATACAACGCCTCGGAGCCTGTGCCTGGCCCGTACAATATGATTAACATCGTGGCCAAGCGCGCCAAGCTGCAGGGCTTCATTGTGACCGACTATATGAGCCGTGCACAGGAAGCGATGAAGGATTTGGGCGCGTGGTATATGCAAGGCAAGCTCAAGTATCGCGTAGAAATCGTCGAAGGCTTGCGCAATGCGCCTACAGCGTTAGGCAAATTGTTCGACGGATCGAATCAGGGCAAGCTGATTATCAAAGTGTCGTAGCACTCAGACTGGCTAAAAACAGCATCGGGAGTCTGAGGTCATTTTCAGGAGGCGCTGCTTGTTACGACTTATCTGCTTATTGCTTTTGGCTGCCATCTCTGTGCAGGCGCAGAAATATGGTCCCTTCCAGCAAACGCTCATCAGCGCCAAACGCAACATTCACCTGGAAACGTGGCAGGTGACCAACCACGACATGCCGTTTGAATCAAGCAGGCCGTGGTCAATTCACAAATACACGCTGCGCGGCGGCAAACAGGAAGGCGTGGACGTAATTGCCGTCAACAACGGCAAACTGCGGTTTATCGTTGTGCCGACGCGCGGAATGAACGTGCTAAGGGTCGAAGCTGACGACCTGCAACTCGGCTGGGATTCGCCCGTGAAGGAGGTTGTACATCCGTCGCTCGTCAATCTGCAAAGTCGCGGCGGTCTAGGCTGGCTCGAAGGCTTCAACGAATGGCTGGTGCGGTGTGGCCTGGAATGGGCGGGACACCCTGGCAAAGATAAGTTCATCAACAACACCGGCGATGAAGCCGAGATGGACTTGACGCTGCACGGCAGGCTGGGCAACACGCCCGCCTCTGAAGTCGAAGTCATAGTTGATCCGCAACCGCCGCACCGTCTGCATATTCGTGGCCGCGTTGACGAGCGGATGTTTTATGGCCCGAAGCTCGAAATCTGGACTGAGATTTCAACCGCGCCGGGCGAAACAAGCTTGCGCATCCAGGATGCCGTAACAAATTTCAGCGCCTACGAGCAGGAGTTCGAGTTGATCTATCATGCCAACTACGGCCCGCCGCTGCTGGAAAAGGGCGCGCGTTTTGTCGGCGCGGTCAAACGCATCACGCCCTTCAATGCGCACGCGGCCAAGAGCACGGCGAGTTACGCCGAATACGCCGCACCGACCAAAGGCTTTATTGAACAGGTTTACGTCATTGAGCCGTTCGCCGACGCGCAGAACCGCACGACTGTGATGCTGCACAACGCGGCGGGCGATAAGGCCGTGACGATGACCTACGCGGTTGATCAGTTGCCCTACTTCACGCTGTGGAAGAATACGACTGCGTTGGAAGAGGGTTATGTCACTGGCTTGGAGCCGGGCACGAGTTCGCCCGCTAACCGCAGCATCGAACGTAAAGCCGGGCGCGTGCCAAAGCTCAAGCCCAACGAGACGCGTGATTTTGCGCTTGAGGTGGGAATACATGAGGGGAAGGAAGAAATCAGGCGCAGAGTGGCGGAGATCAATGCGTTGCAAGCCGGGCGGCAGCCGCAGATCAATGCTCAGCCGATCAAAGTGGATTGAGAATCACGCTGCTACTCACGTGGCTTGTCTTTGCGGATCAGCGTCGTTGGCAAGACAGTGTCATTAGTTGGTATCAGCGGTGGCTCGACATAAACTATTTCGCCCATCGCTGCACCTACTTTCATAGTTGTATCGAGAGTGAGCGCTTCATCATCCGTCAATTGCAACTTGGTAATTGAGAATTTAACGAAGCCAGGTGTCGCAATCTCAATGTCATATTCGCCTGCGGGCAAATCAACAAAGCGGAATCGGCCCTGCTGGTCTGATCGCACCTGGATTGTCTTTTTGGTCTGTTGATTTATTGCGGTCACTGTTGCCCCCACAATCACGGCACGCGCTATATCATATACTGTTCCCTGAATAGCGGGTTGGTCATAACGTCGCAAGCCGCGCTGAATTTCCGCTTTCGCATCGTTCGGAATTTGTTGTGCGTACAATCCCTGTCCGGTGAGCATCCCAAAGATGGCGGAGAATGCGGTGGCAGCTATCCGCGAGACGCGTCGTTTCAGCGCGCGCAACCCGACCGGACAATCCTGAGTTAGCATAGTGCCATCGGCGCGCTGATAAAACCTGCCGCAAACACGGCCTTCTGCCTTCATCAAAAAGCTTTCCACCTCGACTTTGGTCATTGCTGAAAAGTTGTAGACGTTAAGCTGGCAATGTGAGCAAAAACGCATGTGGTGGTCACCGACCATCTCTTCCCATCTCTGCGAACAAGGGCTGGCGATGCGTATGTTACTGAGCTTGATTTTGTGTTGGCCCATAAAATCCTCCTGAAGCGAAATCAACAGTCAATGAACGTCAGACTGTTTTCAGCTTGCTACCAAAATCAACTTTGGCATGGGTCTCAGTCGAGCGCCTGCAATAAATCTGCCAGCAGATCATCCGAACTTTCCAGCCCAATCGAGAGGCGCAACAGATTGTCAGGCGTAGTGGTATTCAGCCCTTCCACCGTGGCCCGATGTTCGAGCAGACTTTCGACGCCGCCCAGACTGGTCGCACGTTTGAAGATTTGTACGCGCCCGGCCATTGCCAATGCAGCTTCACGCCCGCCTGCGACTTCTATCGAAAGCATCCCGCCAAACAGCTTCATCTGCCGCGCCGCAATCGCGTGGCCGGGGTGTTGTGGCAAACCCGGATAATGCACGACTGCGATGCGTGGATTGCGGCTCAAAGCTTCGGCCAGCTTCGTCGCATTACGCGATGCGATTTCCACACGGGCAGGCATTGTCGGCAGGCTGCGCAACAACAACCAGCAATCGAAGGGTGAGGCAACAGCGCCACCGTTGATTTGAAACGTGCGAATACGCTCGAAGAATTCGTTCTGCTCGCGCGCTACCAGACAGCCGCCCAAGATGTCGCTGTGACCGCCGAAATATTTGGTCGTCGAGTGCATCACAAAGTCCGCGCCGAATTCAAACGGCCTGGTGATGACCGGCGTTGACCAGGTGTTGTCGCAGGCGAGCACTGCCCCGTGCGCGTGTGCCAGTTCCGCGACTGCTGCAATGTCGGTGATGTGCAGGCGCGGGTTGGAAGGCGTTTCGACCCAGATGAGCTTGGTGTTGGGCCGTAGCGCTTGTTTGATTTGGTCGAGGCTGGTCGTATCTACGAACGAGGCTTGCAAGCCCCAGCGCGCGTAGAGCGTCTCGGCCAACGCGCGCGTGCCGTAGTAGATGTCAGTCGGCGCAATCAAGTGATCGCCGGAAGAGAGCGCGTGCAAGACGCTCATCGTCGCCGCTTGGCCTGAGGCGAAGGCCGCCGCCGCTGCTCCGCCTTCCAGCGCCGCGCAGGCTTGTTCAAAGGCGGTGCGATTGGGATTGCCGCTGCGCGAATAGAAGTACTCGCTCAGCGTGTTGTTCTGCGTGTCACGCTCGAAAGTTGTCGAAAGTACGAGCGGCGGCGCGACTGCGCCTGTGGTGGGGTCGGTTCCGTGTCCGGCGTGAACGGCGAGTGTTTCGAGTTCCATAATCCAGCGAAATGAAACCACGAAAGACGAAGAGCACGAAGGTCTTCAAACAATCTTCGTGCTCTTCGTCTTTCGTAGTTGAATGATTATTTGGCAGCGACTAGCGTTTTGTTTTGTTCATCCAGCCACGTCTTGAGCGGCGCGAAGTAGTCAATGATCGCAGTCGCGTCCATCTTCTCTTCGCCCGTCAAAGCCTTCAAAGCTTCCGGCCAGGGCTGGCTCTTGCCCAGAGCCAGCATCGCCTTCAACTTTGCCCCCGCCGCTTTGTTGCCGTAGATCGAGCAGCGATTAAGCGGCCCATTGTAGCCAGCCTCTTTGCACAGCGCGCGATGAAATTGGAATTGCAGGATGTGAGCGAGGAAGTAGCGCGCGTAAGGCACATTGGCCGCGACGTGGTATTTTGCGCCCGCGTCAAAGTCCTGTTCGCTGCGCGGCGCGGGTGCAGCAACGCCTTGATATTTCTCGCGCAAATCCCACCAGAGTTTGTTGTACTCGCCCGCGCCCGTCTCGCCGGAAAAGACTTTCCAGCGCCACTGATCTACCAGATAGCCAAAGGGCAGGAAGGCGACTTTATCCAACGCCATCTTCATCAGTAGCGGAATATCGGCGCTCGCATCCGGCGCTTTGTCAATTAGGCCAAGTTGTTTTAAGTATTCAGGCGTGACCGACAAGGCAATCGTGTCGCCGATGGCTTCGTGGAAGCCGTCGTTGGCGCTGTCCTGATAGAGCGGCGCTTGTGGCGCGTAGGCCATTTGATAAAAGTTGTGGCCCAGTTCGTGATGAATGGTAGTGAAATCTTCCTCGTTGATGTTGATGCACATCTTGATGCGCACGTCTTTCTGATTATCAATGTCCCAGGCGCTGGCGTGGCAAACAACGTCGCGGTCTTGCGGTTTGGTGAAGAGCGAGCGTTCCCAGAAACTCTGCGGCAGTGCATCAAAGCTGAGCGAGGTGAAGAAGCCTTCGCCGTATTTGACCATCTGTTTGGCGTCGGTCTTGCGGGCTTGCAAGATTTTGCTCAGGTCATAAGTCTGCGCCGTGGCTGCCGAGGGTTTGACAACGTCGTAGATGTTACCCCATTGCTGTGCCCACATATTGCCGAGCAGGTGCGCCGGGATCGGGCCGTTGGCTGGGACTGCATCGCCATACTTCTGTCGCAGCTTTGCCCGCACGTAGGTGTGCAGCGAGTCATACAGTGGTTTGACTTGCAACCAGAGCCGCTCCATCTCAGCAGCAAAGGCATCCGGCTCCATATCGTAATTCGAGCGCCACATCGCGCCGAGATCTTTGAAGCCCATCTCACGCGCGCCCTTGTTGGCCAGTTCGACGAAGCGCGCGTAACGCTGGCGGTATTGTTGTGCGACCTGATGCCAGCCCGCCCAGGCGCGTTTCAGCTCTTCGGGGTTGCGACTCTCGTTGAGAATCTTTCCCAGGTCTTCGAGGTCCAAACATTTTTTCTCGCTGTTCTTGCTCTGCGCAGCCAACGCTTTGACCCTGGCCGTCAGCAAAGGATCGGCGGTCGGGTCGGGGCAGTATTTGCCCTTGCCATAATCGCCTTCCATTGAAGCTGTGATTTTGGTCAGTTCCTCGCGTTCCTTTTCGTCTTTCGGCGCAGGCAGAGGAATAAGCGCGAGTTTCAGCAGCTTGAGCTTGCGCGCTGCCTCAGGCGACAGGTTCTGCCCGTCAAATTTGCGCGCCGTCTCGGCCAGTTCCGTTACCAGCGCAATAGTCTCTTTATTTGTTTCGGCCTCCACCGCTTCGGTGTCATCAGTGATAAAGTTGCTTTTGACCCAACTGGCGCGGCTCAGCTTGATGGCATTAGCTAAATAGCGTTTCTCAGCGTCGGCGAGGAATTTCCCCACGTCATCTGTAGAAATATTGCTGCTGGGAGTTGGATTGCTCGGCTGCGTAGCGCAGGCAGCCAGCAGAAGCAGGCTGGTGAGTAAAGCGTGGAAGACGATACGACCGCATTTCATAAACGACCTCCGGTAATTGAATTAGCTTAGATTGGAGAGATCAACGATCAACAGGAGCGTAGTTAGCCTAAGGGTAAGGCAAGCAGGGTGTCAATTCAGGTTTCTAACAAAAAAACTAAATTATGGCTGACGAATAGCACATCTTGGGCGATAATCCGGCTGGACTTTCAGGACTATGCAGAACCGTACACTCCACGAATTGTTGACAGCCTTTCAGTACCTCTTGATTGGCTTCATCGCGCTAGGTGTAACACAGCGTTGGTTCAGCCAGCGGCCACAGTGGATGCAGATGCTTGTTTGGACGCTCATTATGGGCGGGCTGAGTCTGTTGCGCCTCTTCATCTTGGCTCTCAGTGAATGGGTGCAGGGCAATCGCTGGCAGACGATTCGCCGCCGGAATTGGGATTGAGCAAAAAGCCGCCGCCTCATCTGCGCCTGCGGGAAATACGGCCCGTCGGATAGCCATCAATGATCGCATCTCGCATATATCGCCCTTTCGACTCAGCTTCCATCAACTCCTTGTAGACTTTGGGCGGCACCTCTTCATACACGTAGGTCTGGCCGCTGTTGAAGACCACTTCCAGCGTACGCGTTTTACGATCATAACCGACCGGTGGACCATACTCGACTCGACCGTTGTCAATTTCATTCTGTCTCCCTGTATCTTTCAAAACAGCGGCTCAAACCATCAATTGGCCGCCATTGATCTCGATCAACTCTCCGTGAATGTAACTGGCTGCGTCTGTCGCTAAGAACGCAATCACGCGCCCACACTCTTCCGCCGTCCCCGTGCGCCCGAGCGGGATACTTGCCGTAAATTGCTTCAACATTTCCGGCGTGGACATGCGCTCGTGGAAAGGTGTTTCAATCACGCCGGGCGCAACCGCGTTGACGCGGATGCCGTAGGGTGCAAGCTCTTTTGCCAAGCCCTTAGTCAAGCAATGCACGCCCGCTTTGGCCGTCGCATAAACAGCCGCACCGGGGCCGCCGCCGTGATGTCCGGCAATTGAGCCGACGTTGATGATCGTGCCCGTCTGGCGTTCGATCATCTCGCCCGCTGCGGCTTGCGAGACCAGCCAGACGCTCTTCAAATTCAAATCCATCACGCGATCCCACAGCTCTTCGGTGAATTCGCGTATGGCGCGGCGCTCGATCAGATCGCCTGCGTTGTTGACCAAAATATCAAGCGCGCCGAATTGTGCCCGTGTCGCGGCCACGAGACTCTCCGCGCCGGCTTTGGTAGAAACGTCAGCCTGAATAATGACGCCGCGCGCGCCCGCTTGTTCGACGGCACGCAAGGTTTCCTCCGCACCCGCCTGGTTCTTGTGGTAGTTGATCGCTACTGCCGCACCGTATTCGGCCAGCGCGCTGGCCGCCCAACGTCCGATGCCCGTGCTCGCGCCCGTGACCAAGGCGACACGCCCACTCAAGTCTTGTTTGTTCATGCTTGCCTTTCCTTTTGTCTAAGCGGCTTTCCTTGCTTGCGGTGCGGCGGTTCAGCCGGTCAACTCCTGCATCGCGCCGCTCGCTGAATACATTTCCGTTTGAATAATGAATGATGGACTGCACCGCAGTTTAACAAACCGCCGCAGCCCTCACAATTTTTTTGCCCGGCGCTGAGGGAATTCCGCCGCCAATGACGGTTGTCTGAGGTAAATGCCCAAAAGATCAACGTCCTTGCCACCGTGCTGATCGCGGCAACGGCGAGGGCTGCGTCAACTTTCAACTCGATTTCGCGGGGCCTTTCGCCGATGCGCTGGAAAGCCTCTATTGCGATCAAGCATACTTGCGTGCGATGTCGCGGCCGCCTACGCCTACGCCATCCACTCTCGCTACCGATGGGAAAATGTCGCGCGGGAATGGGATGACCTTTTCAACCAGGTGTTGGCAGAGTAATCATGCTTTGTAGTAACGAATAAATTGGTTGCTGCGAAATCTTTTTTCAAAGAGGAGACAATATGTATCTCGACGCAGATCAACTGCCGGATGGCGTGGTGTTGGCGGGTTTTGACATTTGCATTGTCGGCGCAGGCGCGGCGGGCATCGCAATGGCGCAGCGGCTGGCCGGGTCTTCGCTGAAGGTGTTGGTAGTAACAAGCGGCTTGCGCAACGACGCTGGCCAGCCGACCAATCCCGACCCGCGCTGGGAGATTTACAACGGCACGCTCGGCTCGTTTATGAAGCAGGTGGATTCGAACTTCCTGATGCGCTCCCGGCTGAATATGTACGGCGGCACGACCAATCATTTTGCGTTCTACGCGCACCCGCTGGCGGAAGAAGACCTCTTGCCGCGTTCCGGCTACCGCGACGCTCATTGGCCGCTGAGCATTGAAGAGTTGAATGGCTATTATCCGGCAGCCAACGCCTTTGGCAACTACGGCCCCTTCAACTACGACGACATCGCGTTTTGGGCGAAGGCGATGAATTGCAGCCCGCTCCCCGCGCTGCCGAACGACCCGCTGCAAAACCTGATCTGGCATGCGCAACTCAACAGCAACATCTATCAATTTCAAACGCAATTCGGCCAGTCCTTACAAACTGCGCGCAACGTGACGGTGCTCTTCAATGCCAGCGTGCTGCGGATCGAAACGACGCCAGGGCGCGAATCTCTCACCGGCCTCGGCTGCGCCACGATTGACCAGAATCAACCCGGCATCCATTTTGGCGTGGCGGCTCGCCGTTACGTGCTGGCGCAGGGCGGCATCGAACCGGTGCGGCTCTTAAAGCTATCGGGGAATCTGGGCGACAATGCGAAAGGCCACCTGGGGCGCGGTTTTATGCTGCATCCGTTGATTCAACAAGCGGCAAGCGTCACTGTGCCGACCACGGTCGTACAGAGCGCGCAGAATTTCTATCAGCAGCAAACGGTCGTGCTCAAGCCGCAGCCAAGTGCGGATGGGAGTGTGGAGTATCAGCCGGTTCGCCCGCTGCCTTATCACGCCGGTGAACTAACCAGCTTGCCCTGCCTCACGGTTTGGGGGATGTTAGGTCCCACGCCGGCTGTGGTGGCGCAAGAACGGATCGGCTCTTTCCATTCGAATTTGAGCTTCGCGCCGGGCAAGACCGACGACAGCACCACGGTCACGATCAGCATCAACTGGGAATCCGTGCCCAATGAGGACAGCACAATCACGCTGGACGAAAGCCAACGTGATCCGGTCTTTGGCCAGCCCGTAGTGCAGTTAGATTGGCGGCTGCTGGAACAGGAGAAGCGCACTGTCCGGCGCGGTCTGGAACTCTTCCGGCAATACTTCGCAGCGCGCCAGGGGCAGGACTTCGAGATTACTACCGACCTCGAAGGCGGCCCCGAACAGTGGACCTTTTCGCCGCTCCTAACGAACCCTATGGCGCTGCAAGCCGGCGATCATCATATGGGCGCGCTGCGCATGTCGGCCTTGCCGGAGGACGGCATTGTGGACCCTAATCTCAAAGTGCATACGGTGGAGAATCTCTACATCGCCGGTTCAGGCGTCTACCCGACAACCGGGCACGCCAACCCGACCTTGACCATCGTGGCGCTGGCCTTGCGGCTGGCGGATCATTTGCAGGCACTGAGCCGCGAGCCATAAGCGCCGAGTGATGAATCCCAACGGATTTTTGTGAGTCGCTCGCTGGACAGATAATTGCTGGCGGCTGAATGAGTCTTGCTACCAAGTCTTCAGCGGAAGTTTTCCATCAGCATGATTTCGTCGTTGGCGTAATCCATCTGTGCGAAGACCAGGCGGCGACCGTCGGGCGAGAGCGCCAGGCCGGCCTGCCACCAGAGCGGTTCCCGCTCAACGGTTACGAGCGGCGTAATGCGGCGCGTGGCGAAGCTGAAGAATTTGATCGTCTGGCGCGGCGCGGCTTCTTTCGTGACGAAGTAGATGCCCTCTTTCACCATGCCCCACGAGCGCCAGTAGCCTGCCGCCTTGAGTTCCGGCACGGCCTGTACTTCTCCGCCTTCGACCGGAATCGTCCAGATGCCGTAAACGCCGCGCCCTTTAGTGAAGTAGAACAGCTTACCGTCGGGAGCTTCGAAGCCTTCGAAGGCGCCGTTGTGCGTCAACTGTCGCGCCGCGCCGCCCGCGGCGGCTGTCTTCCACAATTCAGGGCGACCCGTGCGATTCGATTTGAAATAAATCCATTGTCCGTCGCGCGACCAGGCAGGCTGCAATTCGGCGCTCGGTTCATTGGTCAGCGCGCGCCAGGGGCCGCCCGCAAAGGGCATCACGTAAATGTCGCCGCTGCCTCGAGTGTGGGAATCGAAGGCGAGCCATTGGCCGTCGGGCGACCAGTGCGGAGTGCCTGTGGGGCCGCCCTGCGTGGTCAGCCGCACAGGGTGGCCGCCGTCGGCGTCGCACAGCCAAAGGTCTTCGCCGCCCGCGCGCCCCGAAGCGAAAACGAGCTTCTGTCCATCGGGCGAAAATTCCGGGCTGTGGTCTTCGCGCGGGAAGCCGATGATGCGGCGCGGCGCGGCGAATTTGCTCGGCACGTCGTGGCCGGCGAAGCCGGGCCCTTCGTACAGGTAGATGTTGGAATCGCTCAGCGATTCGGTCCAGGCCAGTTTGTTGCCCTGTCGCGAGATGGTGGGCCAGGACGGATTATCGCCCGTCACCGGCACGCGCTCTGGCGCGCCGCCTTTGGCCGCCACGCGAAATAGTTGTCGTTTGCTGCCGCGATTGGCGCCGTAGATCAGTTCGCGGCTGTCGGCAGTCCAGGTCAGCCCGTTGATTCGCGTATCGTCGAAGCTGATCCGCTTGGCCGTGCCGCCGCCCGCCGGCACGACGTAGACATCGCTTTCCGTCATGCCGCGCAGGCGAATGAAGGCGACCATTTGGCCGTCCGGAGAAAAGACCGGAAATTGGTCGCTGCCCGAAGGCAAGGCTGTGGTCAAGCGTGTGCGCGCTCCGGTCTCGAGATTGAGCAGGAAGATGCTGCCTTGGTCGCCGGGCGCGGGCAGACTGGTAACGGCCAGCGTCTTGCCATCCGGCGCCCACGAACAACTGAACGAAGTTTCGCCCAACCGCTGCTCTTTGCCGCCGTGCGCCGGGACGCGATAAATCTCCCGCTTGTCGGCGACTGCGCGCAGAAAGGTCACGTAGCGGCCATCGGGCGACCAGATCGGCATCAACTCATTTTCCGGCGTGTCGGTCAGCCGCAACGGGTTGTCGTCCGTGCCGATGACCTTGACGTAAATGTCGTGCGGACTGACCTGGGCATTTTTCCCGCCGTCCCAGGCAAAGGCGATGCGGCTCTCATCCGGCGAGAAGGCCGCATAATCCTTCGTGCCCGACAGCCCGATCATTGGCGAGAATTTCGCTTCCGGCCAAGCGGTGAGGCGCGGAGTGAACCAGCGGTATACGCCAAAGCCCAACACAAGCATGAGCGCCCCCGCCAGGCTGAGCACGGCCAGGGCAGCCAAGACAGCGCGGCGCGGTCGTTTGAACCCGCTCGGCAGATGCTCGGCACCGGAAGTAGCGGGCACTAGGCGGGTGCCGCTGTCGAGTTGGAGTTTGAGCGCTTTGAGGTCGGAGAGCAACTCGGCGCTAGTTTGATAGCGTTCCTGCCGGTCTTTGCAGAGCGCCCGGCTGACAATGCGTTCAAGCTCGCGCGGCGTATCCGGCGCAGCTTGGGCAAGCGGGGGCGGCTCGGTCTTCAAAATCTCCGCGATGACGTCGCCCCCGCTCGCGCCCACAAACGGCTGGCGGCCCGCGAGCATTTCATAAAGCACTATGCCGAAGCTAAAGAGGTCGCTGCGCGTGTCCACTTCCTGCCCGCGCGCCTGCTCCGGCGACATGTAATTGACCGTGCCCATCACCACGCCCGGCTCCGTCCGTAGTCTGAGGGACTGTGTCAATGCCTCCGAATCAACTTTCACTTTCGGCGCCGCTGGCTCCGTGAGCTTGGCCAAGCCGAAATCCAGGACTTTGACCAACCCATCGCGCCGCACCATTACGTTCTCCGGCTTGAGGTCGCGATGCACGATGCTCGCCGCGTGTGCCGCAGTGAGCGCGCTCGCCATTTGAATGGCCAACTCCAGTGTCTGTGCCAGCGGTAAGCGCGCCGCGACTTGCTGCTCGGTCATGCGGGCGCGCAACGTCTGTCCGGCAACAAACTCTGTGACAATGAAATGAACGCCTTCCGCCTTGCCAATTTCGTAGATCGTAATAATGTTCGGATGGTTGAGCGCCGAGGCGGCTTTGGCTTCGCGCTCGAAGCGGCGCACGCGCTCGGCGTCTTGCACGAATTCCACCGGCAACAGCTTGAGCGCCACCTGCCGTTCCAGCCGCTCGTCGCGGGCGAGGTAGACTTCGCCCATCCCACCTTTGCCCAGCAACGAAAGAAGCTGATAGTGATCGAGCCGCTGCCCAATCAGCGCGCCAACCGGTTCGCCGCTGAGCGCCGCCGCCTCCCACACCGGCGCGTCGAGAAAATCAGCGGCCCGCTCGTGCCCGCGCAGCAACCGCTCCACGGCGCGCCGCACCTCTTCGTCAGCCCCGCTTGTTTGCGCCAGAAAGGCTGCGCGCTCCGCCGGTGCTAACGCGATGACAGCGTGGAAGAGTTCTTCGACTTGTGCGTCTTGTTCGGATGTCATGTCTGATCGGCCAATTCGGCATAGAGCCAGGCGCGCGCCAAGCTCCAATCGCGTTCTACCGTCGCGTGCGAGAGGCCGAGCACGCCCGCTGTTTCGGCAATCGTCAGCCCGCCGAAGAATCGTAGCTCGACGATCCGGCTGTGTTGCGGTTTGCGCTCTGCCAAACGTTGCAGCGCTTCATCCAGCGCCAGCAGGTCAACGTCAGGTTGCTGGCCGACTGGTTCGACCCCCGTCAGCGAGACGCGCTGCGCGCTGCCACCGCGTTTGTGCCGTTGCCGCCGTCGCGTGTCGTCCACCAGCAATTCGCGGATGATCTTTGCCGACAGCCCGAAGAATTGAGCGCGCCCCTGCAGATTGACCTGTTGTTGATTGACCAGCCGCAGATAGGCTTCGTTGACCAGCGCAGTGGGTTGCAGCGTGCGGTGCGGTTCCTGTTGCCGCAAATGATGGCGCGCGAGTTTACGCAACTCGTCGTAGACCAGCGGCATCAGCCGGTCGAGCGCCCCGGCGTCGCCGTTACTCCACTGCACCAGCAATTGCGTGATCTCTCCGGTCATCTTCCCTTTCAGTGCAGCGAGATGGTATCGCCAGCCAACTCCTGCCAAATCCGTCCCATCGAGTGAATAACTTTTAGTTTGAATGATGAATGACGGGCTGCCCTAAGCGCGCAGTTTAGCAAACTGCCCCTGCCCTCACAATTTTTTTGCCAAAAGAGAGGGAATTTCTCCGCACCTGACGGTAGTACCGATGCAAGCAGAAAGGCAGCGACGATTGAAGGCCGCGCGGGAAACTCTTGTCCCAGGCTAATCGCTGAGCCGTGGCAGGAACTTACTGAAGCAGCCTTGCCGGCCCTTGGATAAGTGGTAGGACACGGTGAGCCAAGCGGGATTTGGGCGCGTGCTTGTGCGAAGCGCAACCAGACATCGTCAGCGCAGTTCTAGCGTGTTGTAACGGCGCAGGCTGCGATAACAGAACAACTCGAAACTTTCATCAGCCTGCTAAGCGGGCAAAGGAGAAACTATGAAGAGAATACTCACTTCAATTGCGGTACTGACCACTCTACTGCTGATCAACTTGCCACCAGGGACGACACAGACGGGGCTGGCCGCTGGCAAATTCTCGTTGGCCGAGCTAGCCCAACCAGCCCCGTTGAAAGGCGCCCCAAACAGTTTGCTCAAAACTTACTATGTTGACGACAACGCCCACTCGCTTACCTTCAATCGCTCAATTTCGCAAAACGGTCTGCCCAAAACTTACTACATTGACGATAGCGCCCCACTAACTGTCGGGGGCGGGGGCGGCGAGCCGTTTAGCGATCCGGAAGCGGTGGCGGGCAAAGGCCTAATTACAAAGATTGAAATCCGCTGCGGCAGCGAGATTGATGCGATCAGACTCTATTACGGCAATGGCACCATCGCCAATGTCGGAACGGGGATAGGGGACTGGCACGGCGGGAATGGGGGAGAACTGAAAGTGTGGGAAGTACCGGAAGGCCACCGGATTATTCGCATTGAGGGCCGGGCAGGGGACAAGATTGATCGTTTGCAATTCTTTACCGATAAGCAAGCAACCTCACCCATCTTCGGTGGTGATGGCGGCAGGCCCTTCGCCGCCACAACGAAAGAAGGAGCCGGATTGCGCACAGTGAGCGGGCGCGCGGGCAGCCGCATTGACAGCCTGACCTTCCGTTTCGGGTTGCCGAATTATGTCGAGAAGATCGAATACGACGCCGACGCCCTGCGCAAAGCCGCTCTCAATTTCACCCCGGTACAAGTCGCGACACAGACCTTGCCCAATTACACCGACCTTGAGCAGACAGTGAGGTATACCGCTTCGTCATCAGCCGAGAATGAAGGCACCTTCAATTGGGAGATCGGCGAAAAACTCTCCGTCTCAAGCGAGTTCAGTGTTGGTGTGCCGCTGGTGGGGGAAGGCAAAATAAAAGTAATGGCTCAGGTATCGGCGAGTCAGGGAGGAAGCCGGACTTGGAGGACGGCTACCGGGGAGAGTTGGGAGATCCCAGTCAAAGCGCCGCCGCGGACAAGGATCGTTTGCACAAGCACGATGAAAAAGCACACCGTTGATGTCCCTTTCACTTACACGATCGCGTGGTACTCCGGCAGCCGGCACAACGTTGTCAAGCGGGAGACTTTTGCGGGCGTTTATCACGGGGTCAGCTACACCGACCTCGTACACGAATTTACACAACAGTCGCTCGTTAAAGATGAGGGGAAAAAGCCGAGCGATAAGTCTTTGCAGTAGCTGGCCCGGCAGAACTCAACCGCCGACGAGCCAGCATAAGACAAAACCGGCAACTCCATTCACGAAGCCACACGCGGGGCACGAAGACGAGTCTTCTCCTGCGTGCGGCTTCGTGTTGTTTTGTGAAGCGATCTTTCAGGGGAGAAACTTTATGATGAGCGCGGCCTTTTACCGGTGTGTTTCGTGCGCTTGCGCTGCAAAGCCTCAGCTTTGCGGCTGGCAATAGACCAACTCCCCACCGCTGATCGTAGCGACGATGGCCAACGTGGCGGATTGCTCGTCCCAGCGGAAGAGCGTCAGGTGCGCGGGCCGTCCTGCTTCGACTGCGCCGAGTTGTTGTTGTAGGCCCAGCAACACAGCCGGATTCCAACTAGCCATGCGCAAAGCCTCATCCAGCGTCGCGTCCGCATAGCGCACCGTATTGCCAACCGCCTCGTGCATCTCCAACACCGAACCGGCCAGGTAAGGCGTGCCTGGCAAACAGACGCGGCGCGCGGGCGTGACTTCGACTTCAACATTGCCCAGGCGGTAACGGCCTGCGGGCTTGCCTGCGGCGGCGATGGCATCGGTGACCAGGATGCTGCGCGCCGCTGTCTTGCAACGCAGAAAGCATTTGACGACCGAGGGCGGCAAATGATGGCTGTCTACGATAAAGCTGGCCCACAGTTCGTCCGCCGCCAATTGCTCCCAAATGTAGTTTGGGTGGCGGTCAATCTTCGCGTGCGAGCCGTTGCCAAGATGAGTCGAAAGCTTGGCTCCGGCGCGCACGGCCTCGTTGATCTGTTGCGGCGTAGCGGCAGTGTGGCCGCTGGCGACGATCACGCCTGCCTGCGTGGCGCGTTCGATGAAAGCCTTTGCTTCAGGCCATTCCGGCGAAAGCGTGACGAGGCGAATCTGGCCGCGCGCCGCGTCCTGCCAGCGCTCGAACTCATCCCAATCAGGTCGCCGCGCGTGTTCACGCGGATGCGCACCGCGCGGGCCGTCTTCGGTCGAAATGAACGGTCCCTCCAGGTGAATGCCAAGCAGCGCATGTTTTACTTCGGGGAACTCGTCAGCGGCGCGCACCAAATTGGCAAGACATTGCGTGATATGTTGGTGCGAACCGGTGATGACCGTAGGCAACAAGCCTGTAGTGCCGGTGCGCCAAAGTTGGCGAAAGGCTGTAGCGATTTGTTCCGTGCTGGTACTGGCATCGTTGAAATCAATGCCGTCGTAGCCATTGATTTGCAGGTCAATGAAACCGGGAGCCAAACGCCATTCGTTGCCGCCCAGTTCGCAAGTTTGCGAAAGGTCAGCCGGGCGGATGTCGCCGATGCGCCCCTCAGCGAGCCGCACATCCACCACGGTTTCACTTGCGCCAAGCTTGCCACGAATTAGCATCACGCACCGATCCTCGTGATCCACCAGCCCAATAACAACAGCAACACAACCCACAACCAACCTAACAAAAAGCCCAGCACGTCAAGCCGGTAGCGCCGATAGCTGAACGTTCGGGGCAAGCGCAGCAGGTCAACAATCAACAGTGCGTGGCCCTCCTCTTCCATCTGTGAGCGCGGAATCGGCGGCACATGGCCGGAGATAGTTTGCGTTTCAACCTTGTCTTTCGTTTCGTCAGCCATTGTCTTCCTCAATCTAATGTGGCCTTCAATCCGGCGCGTTCCAAGTTTCCCTCTTCGCCCACCGGCGTGTGCAGCAACGCATAGAAACGTTGCAACCGCTCTTTTGCTTCAGGCTGCGTCAACAGGCTGACGAAGATTGCCAGCGCAAACCCGACGAGCAAAGCCGAAAGCAGTTGTCCGCCTTGTCCCCAACCGATTTGCCGTGCCAGAAAGAACATCGCCGAGCTGCCCAGGATGCTCGCCCACGCGCCTGCCGCATTCGCGCGCGGCCAGATAATGCCGACCCACATCGGAATGCCGACGAAGGCGACAATCGTGACGAAGTGCACTGTCGCGTCAATCACTGATTTCATATACAACGCCATCAACAGACTGCCGACAGTCAATACAGCCGAAACGATACGACCCACCAACAAGTAATGCTCGTCAGCCGCAGCAGGCTTCAAAAACTTTTTGTAGAGGTTGCGCGTGAAGAGCGCCGAACCGGAAATCATAAACGCCGCGCACGATGCAATCACTGTCGCCAAAATCGCGGCGATCATCAGGCCGATCAAGCCCGGCGGCAACAAGTCTTTGATCATCGCGCCGAAGACTAGCTCGCGTTTGGGGATCGAACCTTTGGCAAACATCACTGCCGCAATCAAGCCCGTCAGTGCCCAGCCAATCGTGCAGAGCCGCTTGATAAAATTGCCGTAGCACCAACCGACGCGACAACTCATCTCGGTTTTGCCGCTGCCCGCGACCGCCATGTGATGTGGTTGCGCGACGATGCCAACCAATCCGCTGATGATGAGCATCGTGACGGGGAAGACCGACAATTCTTTTTGCGCGATCAACGAGAACATCGCCGGGTCGAGCTTTGCATGCAGCCCGGCAAATCCGCCGACCGCGTTCAGCCCAAAGGGAATCAACAGGAATGACAGCACGAGGATGAAGATGCCTTGAATAAAATCAGTGTGCACTGTGGCGACCAGCCCGCCCGCTACTCCGAACAAAACAAACAACGCCGTCACGCCCCAGATGATCCACGCTTCAGGCAAACCGGTGACGCCTGCGACGGTGAGCGCCGCGCCTTTGATAATCGTGCCCTGCCACAACATAAACAGGTAGAGCGCGAAGAACGAATAGCCAACACCGAGCGACTTGCTAAAACGCTCTTCAAAAAAATCCGCCGTCGTTGTGTAACGCGTCCGGCGAAAGATCGGCGAGAGCAGCCAGAAGAAAGGCGTCGAGAAGATATACATCCATTGATACCAGATGCCACCCATGCCGATTTCGTAAGACGCGCCCGCCACGCCAATCGCGTAATCGGCGCGCGTACCGGTGGTCAGCGCCTGCGCGATCATCAACGCCTTGCCAAAGCGGCGATTGCCCATAAAGAAGCCTTCGGTGTCTTTGACGCGGCGCGCGACGTAGAGGCCGAAGGCCGTAATGCCGACGAGATAGATAATGATGACGGCCAGATCGAGCCGGGATAGTCCGCTCATTGCTTCGCTCCTAATGTAGTTGGTGCTGTGTTGTAAATGTAGGTCAAAAGTGCGGCAAACTCTAGCACAACTCGCTACGGCTTGCGTAGCGGCTATAATGAGAGTGATAGCTGAGAGGGTTGTTGTGTTCGAGAGAATTGCTCAAAGAAGTTTTTGGTGGTTGGCCTGGCTCTTGGTTTTGGGCTGCGTGCTTGGCGCACAGCAAAGTGGCGAAGACCAACGCCTGGCCGAAATGCGCCGAGTCTACGCGCAACTCAAAAGCGCCAGCGAGGCTGATGTAGTCCTGGTATTGAGCGAACCAGCGGTCAACCGAGCCTTGCAGAGTTTGACTGGCTTGGAGATTACGTTGGCGAACGGCGCATTGCTGCGCTTGGATTCGATTGGCGTAAAGTTGAAAGCCAACGCCGCGGAAGCGAGATTCAGCGTCCAGGCGCAAGCGTCAGCGGAGAAGCGCGCGCTCAACCTGCAACTGACCGGCGTGTTGAATGACGCTGAACGCAAAGATAGCTCTGTCCAATTGCCGTTTCGTTTGACCAACGTGACCTTAGGCAATGAACTGCTGACGCCGCTGTTGCGCTTATGGTTCGGTGAGTGGTTGTCGCCGGAACGTTGGAACGCCGCTTTGCCCGCGCTCACTCTGCCGCGCGAGTTGACTGAAAGCATAGAAATCCCCGCTAAGCAATTTGAGGTGGCGGGCGCATTGCCGATGACGGTTACTACTTCGGCTTATCAATTGCCGTTGAAGTTTGAGCTGGCGGCGTTGTGTATGTTGGAAGGCAGATTGGTGATTGCTTTGCGGTTGGTCGGGACTGAAGCGCCAGCGGGGATTTCCACAACAAATGGCGTGGAGGCAAGTGAGATTGCGCGATTGGCAGAACAGTTGAATGTCGCGCGCGATTTACGTGCGCGTGTGAGCCAGCGAATGATCGGACAATTGCTGGCGCAGCTTGCGGCGGCGCGTGACAACGACATCAACATGCGCTTGCAGCCGGCGCGCCTGCGGCAGGAAGAGGTTGACGGTGTGTTCCGCGTGACCAATTACACCGATATTGAAAGTGGCGAGGCGCAAGGTGATCTGAAGCAAATTGCCGTTGATCGAGTTGACGGCGAGCGCATCGAAACCCGCTTGAATGTGCAAGGCGTTTTTGACACACGGCTGCGCGGGCGCGAATATGGCATCCCGTACCGGCTCACGCCGAGCGGCACATTTGCCATCAACGACCGTCGCATGCCGTTGCGTGTGTTGAGCGAAAATGGCCGCGCCTTTCTGCAAGCCGAGCCGGGCACCCAGTTGCCACTCGATTTGCAATTCAAATTTGGCCTGGCCGGACGCGAGATCAGTTTCTATCGCCAAGTCAATTTACCGGCGGAACGCTTGTTAAGCCGTCTGGAATTGCCAGCGTTTTACTTGCGTAAGCTGCCGCTGCCGCGCAAGCTGGTGGCTGAAAAAGGCGGACAGTTCAACGTGACGGCGTGGCAGGAACTCACTTTGCACCTATCCGAGTTGCAAATCCGCGCGCAAGCCGCCGCCGTAGAGATCAACGGCAACGTTGCGTTCAAAACGCAGTGAGCGTGAGGGGTTGTATCCGAAGCGGCCTCACCATCGTCTATTGGGAAACTATGGAATTCGCAGAAACATTGAAACTGGCGTTCGACGCCATCTGGGCGCACAAGCTGCGCTCGGCTTTAACCTTGTTAGGCATGATTATCGGTGTGACGGCGGTGGTGTTGGTTGTGTCGCTGATTCAAGGCTTCAACCGCTACGTCGAAGAGAAGATCGCGGGCATCGGCGCGAAATCCTTCAGCATCCGGCGCTTCAACTTCGAGGATTTCCAGAACACCGACACGATTGCGAATGCACAACGGCGCAACAAAGAAATAACCTTTGACGATTTTGAATACTTGCGCGCGCGCGCAACGCAGATTGATAAGCTGGGCGCTAAAGCATTGGGGACGCCTTCCACGCTCAAACGTGGCAGTGAAACGGCGGAAAACGTTAACGTGGATGGCGCGACGGCCAACTGCGCCGACATCGAGAATACTGATATAGCCGACGGGCGCTATTTCAACGAGACCGAAGAGAAGGCCGCCGCGCCCGTGGTCTTCCTGGGTTTTGATGTTGCGGGTAAACTCTTCCCGAACGGCAACGCGGTGGATCAAGAAGTTATGATCAACGGTCTGCCTTATCGCGTCGTCGGTGTGGCCGCCGCCAAAGGCACGGTCTTCGGCATCCCGCAAGATGTCTTTGCGACGATTCCGATCAAGACCTACGTCAAGAACTTTGGCCCGCCGGTGCGGCAGCGCAGCTTTTATATGATCGCGACGGCCAAGGACGATGACCAATTTGCCGAAGCTGTCGAAGAGACACGCGCATTGATGCGGGTGCGGCGCGGATTGCAACTGGGCGAGAAAGATAATTTCGGCATCAACACGCCGGATGCTGTGCTGGGATTGCGTGACCGATTATTAGGCCCAATCTTCATTGCCGCCACGGCTGTGCCAGCTATCGCGCTCGTAGTCGGCGGCATCGTGATTATGAACATCATGCTGGTCAGCGTGACCGAGCGCACGCGTGAAATCGGCATCCGCAAATCCCTGGGCGCGCGCCAAACCGACATCCTCAAACAGTTCCTGATTGAGGCGGTGATGCTGTCCAGCCTGGGCGGCGCGCTCGGCGTCTTCATTGCCTGGGTAATCGGCAGAGTACTGACGGCGGTCTTCTTCCCGACCTATCTTTCCATTGCGGCAGTCATCGTCGCTGTTCTTGTTTCAGGCACAGTCGGCGTCTTATCCGGTCTACTGCCTGCGCGCAAGGCTGCTTCGCTCGATCCGATTGTGGCGCTCCGCGCTGAATAGAGCTGACCTTTATGAACTTTCTCCGCAACGACGTTTACGAAAACTTCTGGATGGCGATTGACACGCTGCGCGCCAATAAGCTGCGCTCGTTCCTGACCATAATTGGCGTGGTGATTGGCGTGATGACCGTGATGGCGATTGCCTCGATCATCAGCGGCATTGATTACGCCGTCACCAAACAGGTCGAATCCTTCGGCACCAATTCGCTCTTCATCAACAAATTCGAGCGCAGCGGTATTCGCTTCGGCCCGCCAACGCGCGAAGAACGTATGCGCAAGCCGTTGACTTACGACGACGCCGTAGCGATTGCGCAACTGCCGGCGATCAACATTGCGGTGCCGCTGCTCAACATCACTAACGACTTCTTCGGGCGCAAGATCGAGGTCAAAGGCGGTGGTAAACAATCAGCGGCGGTCGTGCTGCAAGGCACGCTGCCCGATTACGAAAAGTCAGGCATCTGGGTCATCTCTGCCGGACGCTTTTTCACCCAGCGCGAGAATGACAACACCGACGAAGTCTGTGTTATTGGAGCTTCAGTGGCCGATCAGTTTTTCCCCTTCGGCTCGCCGCTCGACAAAATGATCACGATCGGCGGACGCGAATTCCGCGTCGTCGGCGTGCTGGAAAAACGCGAACAGCTTTTCGGCGGCGGCCAGGGAAACAATGATCAGAACAACGTCATCTTCATGCCCTTCAACATTGCTCAGCGGCTGAAGCCACGCGCCGACGATATTTTTATCCTAGCGGTCGCCAAGCCGGGTATGCTGCAAACTGCGCAAGACCAGGTGGCGGACCTGCTGCGCATCCGCCGCCAAGTGCCCTTCGGCCAGCCGAACAACTTTGGCATCCAGACGGCAGATTCGATCATTGATACGTTTCGTTCGATCACCTTTGGCGTGGCGTTGGCGATGATTGCTATTTCTTCCGTCGGCTTGATGGTCGGCGGCATCGGCGTGATGAACATCATGCTGGTCAGCGTGACCGAACGCACCAAAGAGATCGGCGTGCGCAAGGCAATTGGCGGGCGGCGACGCGACATTATGTGGCAATTCCTGATCGAAGCAATGACGCTGACCGGATTGGGCGGGCTGGTCGGATTGTTTTTGGGTTGGCTGGTGACGCTGCTGATCAAATTGATTGTGCCATCTTACGTGCCGATTTGGGCGCCGGTGGCGGGGTTTGTATCGAGCGTGGGCATTGGGCTGATCTTTGGGTTGTGGCCAGCGTGGAAGGCGGCGCGGTTGGATCCGATTGAGGCGTTAAGGTATGAGTGATAGCTGGAAGTAAGGAAGAGAATATTTGCCTGGAATTCTGACTTTACAGGTCATTGAACGAAACAAGGAGGCTGTCAATGGCAGATCGTTTCAAGAAGAATGAACTGGCTCGTCAACTAGCAACTCGTATGAAGTGTGACGAAGCCACTGCTACACTTTGGCTAGGAGCTGTGACAGAAACCTTGTACGAAGCGATTAGATTGGGGAAAAGCGTGACGCTGCCGGGCTTGGGTGGCTTTTATGTCAGGCCAGAGCGCTCGACTTGGGTCTTCCGTTTCAATCCCAGCCAACGGCTGCGCGCCCTCTTTGGCTGGTCTTCCACGTACAAAGGGGAGTTGTAGCTGATTAACTCGGAGTAAAGCAATGGAATATGATAGCGAAAGGGTTGATGAAATGACGCTAGCACTATTGTATCTGACCATGTTTCCAGATGGGCCTGGGATGAGAGCCTGGAAGGGGGTTGATTGGGATACCCTCAGTCGGCTGCACGAAAAAGGCTGTATCTCCGATCCGAAAAGTGCGGCGAAGTCTCTGATAATCAGCGAAGAAGGTGTTAAACGGTCAGAGGAATTGTTTCGTAAATATTTTGGCAAGGCAGCCTAGCTTTGCAGCGAGACATCGGACGATGGATTTTGTAGTTGAGCTTGAGCAGGAAACGGATGGCCGCTGGATAGCAGAAATCCCTGAACTACCTGGTGTGTTGATTTACGGTTCAACTCCAGCTGAGGCCAAAACGCAAGCTCTGGCTCTGTCACTTCACGTGATTTCGGAAAGGCTTGGGTACACGGATGAACTATAAAGTTGTCATACAAAAATCTGAGGAAGGCTACAGCGTTTCTTGCCCTGGCTTACCTGGCTGTTGGTCACAAGGCGATACGGAGGAAGAAGCACTAGCCAACATTCGAGACGCGATTCAGGAATACCTCGCTGTCGTCAATGAAATGGTCAAAGACGGCGAAGTGCGCGAAGTCGAGGTGGCCGCTTAACTATGCCGAAGCTGCCGGGTGTGAACCATCTCGACGCAGTGCGGGCGCTTGAGAAAGCAGGCTTTCGCATTGTGCGTCAGGGCAAACACATCGTGATGTCAGATGGTATTCGCATTGTAACGATCCCGCGCCATAATCCGGTTAACGCCTTCACGATGGCCGGTATCGTGCGCGATGCTGGCTTGACCATGGAAGAGTTCAAAAAGCTTTTGTAATTCAAACGCTCGCCAGAATTACGGCTTTGGCATCCCGCCATCCTTCGGATACCGCTGCAACATTCCCTCTTCCTTCATCAGCTTTTCAATCGCGTCCATCTCCATCGGCAAAAAATCCGACACAACTTCTTTGCCAGTTTCGGTGATGATAATCAGGTCTTCCAGTCTGATATAAATCTGCTCTTCCGGCACAGTCAGCGCCGGTTCAATCGTAAAAACCATGCCGGGACGCAACGGCCCTTCGTTCGGCCCGACATCGTGCGTAGCCATGCCGACCCAATGACCAAGGCCCGCGCGCGGATTGTTGGCCGAACTGCGGTAGCGGGCGACGAAAGCTTTCGCGGCGTTTTCGTAAGCGGGTTTTGAGAACCTTGAGCTAGCGAGCAACTGATCCATCTCTTTGACCGCGTCTTGCAAGATCACCTGCGCCGTCACATTGGGTCTGATGTTTTTCAGTACGGCTTTGTAACAGCCGAGGTAGAAACTGTACAACTCGCGCTGCCAAATATTGAACTTGCCGTTGACCGGCATCATGCGCGTCACATCGCTCATGTAGTAGCCAACGTCCGGCGCGAAATCCATCAGCAGAAAATCGCCGTCACGCATCTGGCGCTTGCCTGCGTTGTAGTGCGGATACCAGGCGTTGCGCCCGCTGGCGATTAGCGAGTAATAGGCCTCACCTTGTGCGCCGTTGCGGTAGTAGACGTATTTTGCCATTGCGTCTAGTTCGTGTTCATAGATGCCTGGCTCGGTCGAGCGCATCGCTTCCATCAGCGCCAAGCCGGCCAGCCGCGTGGCTTTTTTGATGAGCGCCAATTCGGCTGGGCTTTTAATCAGCCGTAGCTTATCGAGAGTTGGCGTCAGGTCTTTGATCTCGAACTGTGGGAAGCGCCCACGCAGCGTTTGGATGAGCGCGCCTTCGCGCGAAGGCCGCCCATCGAATGGATCTGCGGCGTAATCACCAATCACACGCACGGCCAGATCGCGGCTCATCGCAAAACCTTCAGCGGGACTGAAGGGGGTGAAGACGACGCGCCCTTGCCTGAAAGCAGCGCGCGCCAAATGTTCGGCCAGTAGGTCGGTGCCGTAAACTGCCTCGACGCCGCTGAGTTTGATTATTTCGGCGGCATCTTCGGCAGAGAGCATTTTGCCCTCGCCCCGTTCGCGTCCTTCGTTGCGGTGCGGCAGATAGAGCGACGCGCGCTTCGTCGCGCCGTCGAGTAGCAAATAAGCGTGCGGGATTTCGATTCCGCAGAGGTAGTAGAACTCGTTCGATTGGCGGAAGCGCGTGTAGCCAGCCGGGCTAGGCGCGCCTTGCAAGACGGCGAGGCCGTTTTCGCCGATGGCTTTGTAGACCTCGGCACGCCGCGCAGCAAACTCGGCAGGCGTGAAGTCGGTGGTAAAAGGTGAAAATCCTTCTTGCGCAAAAGCCGTGAAAGACAACAGCAAGATGATGAGGAGTAGAGAAAGCTTTTGTTTGAACATAACAGACTCCTTGAGAGCAGTGGATTCAGCGCGCCAGAATTTTTTCGCCAAGCTGAATCACGACCAGATTGAGCCAATCCAGCAGATCATTCAGCACTTCCGCGCGGTTGGTTTCATTGAAAACTTCGTGGCGCGCATCAGGATAAAGCTTGAAGCGGATGCTGCGCACATCATTTTTGCGATAGGCTGCGACCAACGCCTCCAATCCCACGCCAAATTCGTTGGTTACGTCGCGATGACCGGAAAATAAGTACATAGGCAAATCTTTGCGCACGCACGCGCGGTTCTCCGGCTTGGCAATTTCAGTGATAGCGTCTAGCAGATCAATCCACGTCTGCGTGGTGCAAATAAAACCGCAGAGCGGATCGTTGACGTAACGATCAACCTCAGCCGCGTCACGCGAGAGCCAATCGAAATGCGTGCGGTTGGGCACGAACGCTTTATTGAAAGCCTCGAACGAGAGGTTGTTGATAAGCTGGCTGCGCCCGCGCTTGCCCAGACGCAAGCGCTCGAAACGCGCGATGAGCTTGCCGACTTGCGCCAGTCCACTTACCTTGCCATTCGGCCCAGACATAGCAATCGCGTCAAACAGGTCGCCTTGTTCGTAGGCCATCTGCTGCGCCAGCAGCGCGCCCATGCTGTGGCCGAGCAAAATCAGCGGCAAACCTTCGTACCGCTGTTTCTCCTCAGCGCACATCTGCACCAAGTCTTTAGCGAGGCGATTCCAACCATCAACGTGGGCAAAATGTCCCAAATCTTCAGGCGATTGCGCCGTGCAACCGTGCCCGCGATGGTCGTTGGCGTAGACTGCGTAGCCGTTGGCCGTCAGAAAAGCGGCGACGGCTTCGTAGCGCGCCGCGTGTTCGGCCAGGCCGTGCGCGATGTGCACGACAGCTTTGACCTCGTCCGCATTTTCGGGCAGCCAGTGGTAGACAAAGAGCTTCGCCCAATCGTCTGCCGTGAAGGTAAAGTGATCCGCTTTCATCTAATCAGTCCTGCTCCAATTTCTCCCGCAAAAATCCCAAAGCGATGCCACATTGTCCAAGATAGTAGGTCGCCCAGACAAGATAACCCTGTGACGGCATAGGCGTTTTGAATTTATTGATGCCGATCAGCGAATCGGAGATCAAAAACAGCAGTGCGCCCCAAACGATCCAGCTTTGCCTGAAACGCGCTGCAATGGCCGACGCCACCATTAATGTAAGGGCGCAAATGTAAAACAACACCGGCAGGGCCAGTTTGCCTAATCCTGGCCAGAGCCAGGTAGTGAGCGTGAGGCTGTAGAGTGACAGCGCCAAGAGTGAAGTCACTTGATTGCTCGTCAGCCGCACTGGGCGTTGCCAGTTGCTCACGAAGACTGTGACGTAGAGCAAATGCGCAATCAAGAATGCTCCTAACCCCTGCACGAAAAAGCCGCTCAGGTCGAGGCAGATGTCACCGAGCGTGGAAAAGGCTAGCGCGCCGCCGAGCAACCAGTTGTCGGGTTTGCCCAGCAGGCGCAGGACGATTGCCGCGAGCGGCGCAATGCAAAGCGCCTTCAAGATCACGCTGCCGGAAAAGGGTTGCCAGCTTTTGCTGATGAAATAGATCAGGCTGCATGTGACAGAGAGCCACAACAACGCACGCTCAACGGTGCTGAAGCTGCGCACTCGGACGATAGGCAGAGCTTGGGCGCTCATTGATAGATTCCTCGTGATAGCGTGCTTGGGATTTGATGTAACGCCACCCGATCATAGCAGCGAGCCGAGGGGATTGCGAGCGGTTGGGGTGAACTGCTTGAAGTCAGCATTTCATTTCCCCACAAGCCGGAGCAATGCGCTAAAATGCGCCCGACATTCGTCGAATCATTTATTTTCAAAGGAGTAGCAATCGTGAGAAATCTGTTGGAAAGCTGGATCGGCAAAGAGATAGATGTGCTCTGTGAAGGCGTGACAGTGGCCGGCAAAGTGGTGAGAGTCGAAGGCAACCTGCTTGTGCTGGAACTGGAGAAGGACGAACAGCGCTGTTATATCAACATCGAAAAGATCGTCGCGGTTTGGGACAAGCAAGATAAGAAACCCAAATCGGCTGGCTTTGTGAAGAAGTAAAACAACCACGGCTTACAGCCTTGCTCGAACGAGCCTGACTGCAAGCCATGATTCTGTCACACCGCACTATTCGATTGCCTTCATGAGTTGGGGCAAGAGAGATAAGGGCGCGCGGCGATAACCCGTGATGCGCTGTTCCCAGTATCCGGCAAACTCGGAGCTTGTCACGCCTTTCGAGCTGGAAGAGTGATAGAAGGTCTGGGCGTCGCGGACGATACCCACGTGTCTCAGGTCGTTGAAGAAGACCAGCGTGCCGAATTGTTTGGTCTCATCCCCGACCGCTTCTGGCAATTGGCTCCACAAAGTGCGCGCGGCCACGCGCTGGAAATCAATCCCGGCCTCTTGAAAGACCCGCCAGACAAAGCCCGAACAATCGTAACCCTTATCGTCCGCGCCGTAGAAACGATAGCGAATCCCCAACTTGTTCAGAATGGCTGAACGCAGCACTGAGGCCGGATCGTTCCCGAAAGCCAACGGTGGTTGCAACAAGCTTCCGGGCAAAGTTGGCAAAACCAGCTTGGTCAAATCTTTAGCCTTGTTCAGTACGGGGGGCAAGGGGATCTCTGCAACCATCGCTGCTGACAACGGAGAGGAGGGTTTAGCTTCTGCTTTTTCTTTTTTACGCTCTTGCTGTGCCTGGGTGGGCAAACAGGCACACACTGACACACAAATGAGTAGGGGGAGGCACAGGGGCACTTGATAATGTCGCATAACTTTCGATCTTCTCCTTGAAGTCAATTGGGCGATCAACTAATCCAAGGTGATGTTCTTTGCTCGTTTTGCTGTCTAAATTTGCGAGATACCGCTTGAAAGTGGCAGCATTCTAGCCGCAAGTAGGGAGAATTGTCCACTGCGGATGAGACGGCAAAAGCCTGCGGAAAACGCTGACCGGGGATAGCCAATTCGGGGAGGCAAAGGTATACTGGCAGGCCGTTGGACGCGGATTAGTTACAAGTCATCGAGCTGCATCGCGTAGAGCAACGCAATTCTCCCATAACCCCCTGGTGATAATTCTGGTAGAGGGAAGCGCTTTTTTGCTTTTATGAAGATAGCCATTTTGGGGACACGCGGCATTCCCGCCAATTACGGCGGCTTTGAAACATTTGCCGAACAATTGGGGACGCGCCTGGCTGCACGGGGCCATGAAGTTACGGTCTATTGCCGCAAACATTATTCGACCACTCACTCTTCCACCTACAACGGCGTCAAGCTGGTAGTACTGCCAACTATCAAGCATAAATACTTCGATACGGTCATTCATACGTTGCTTTCGGTGTTGCACGCTGTCTCGCGCAGCTACGATGTGATCTTGATCTGCAATGCGGCGAACAGTGTCTTCTCGTTCATCCCGCGTTTGTTCGGCACGCCGACGCTGGTTAATGTGGACGGGTTGGAGCGGAAGCGAAAGAAGTGGAATTGGATCGGACGCGCCTACTATCAGCTCTCTGAATGGCTTTCGACCTTCCTGCCGACAGCGATTGTGACCGACGCGCAGGTGATTCAGGATTATTACGCCACGCGTTACGGCAAGCAGTCGGCAATGATCGCGTATGGCGCAGAGGTGGCGCGGCGAGCGCTGCCGGAGGAGTTAGCGAAATTCGGGTTGGAAGCGAATCGCTATGTGCTTTACGTCAGCCGCCTCGAGCCGGAGAATAACGCACACTTAGTCATTGAAGCTTATCAACAGGTCGAGACCGAATGGCCGTTGGTGATTGTAGGCGGCGCGCCGTATGCGCAAGAGTATATCGCGCAGTTGAAGAGCACACGTGACCTGCGTGTGAAGTTTTTGGGCTTTGTTTTCGGCGAGGATTACCGCGCCTTACAGCAAAATGCCTACTGTTACGTGCACGCGACCGAAGTTGGCGGCACGCATCCGGCCTTGATCGAAGCTATGGGAGCGGGGAATTGCGCGCTGACCTTGAACACGCCGGAGAATGTCGAAGTGCTTGGCGAGGCCGGGATTGCCTACGATTCGGTCGCCAATTTGACACTGCAATTGCAACGCGTGCTGGCGGATCCTGCGCTCATTACCGAATATCGCGCGCGCGCGATGACGCGCGTGACGGAGCTTTACAACTGGGAACAAATCACGGACGAATACGAAACGTTGTTGTCGAAATTGGCCGATATCGAATTGGTCGCTGAAACCAAAATGCTTCCCATCGCCTATCCAGTCGGCAAGTTTGCCGAAGAGAAACCCGCCGAAGCAGCGCGCCCGGCTACTACATCGCATTGAGGGATAGCTGTTCGACAAGCTGCCAGCTTGTCGTGGAGCTCGGGTTAGCCACAATCCGGAGAACACGACAGGCTGGCAGCTTGTTGAACATCTGATGAGTTATCAATCAAGTATCAAAGTCCCGCTCTGGTCACCTGCGCTAGCTTTATTCAGCGAGCATCGCGGGTTGATCGGCTCAATGGTCAAACGCGACCTGACAAGCCGTTACAAAGGCTCGGTGATGGGCTGGCTGTGGACGATCATTACGCCAGCGGTGCAAATTGCCATTTTTACCCTGATCTTCGCCGGTATCTTCAACGCGAAATTCGGCACAGAGCGGAGCCGCTTCGGGTTTGCGATCTATCTGTTTTGCGGGATGTTGCCGTGGATTGCGTTTAGCGAAGGCGTACAGCGGGCGGCAACCACGCTGACCGAGAACGTCAACTTGGTCAAGCGTGTGGTCTTTCCGATTGAATCGTTGCCAGTCAATTTGGCGCTGGCAGCCATCGTGCAGCAGTTGTTCGGCACACTGGTTCTGCTGATTCTATCCGCGGTTTTCGAGCGGGTTTTGTCGCCTACTGCGTTGCTCCTGCCGCTGTTGCTCTTGCTACAGTTCCTGGTAACAGTTGGACTAGGGTGGCTGGTCGCCAGCTTAGGCGTCTTCATCCGCGATATACCGCAGTTCACCCAGTTGGTGTTGATGACCTGGATGTATCTGACGCCGATCATCTATCCCGAAAATCTCATTCCGGCACAGCATCGCTGGCTGGTAGCGTTGAATCCGATGTCGGCGCTGATTCGCAGTTACCGGCGGATTTTGCTGGAAGGCGCGCTGCCGGATTGGCAAGGACTAGCGGTTACGCTGGTGTTTGCCGTGACTTGTTTCCTATTTGGATATTGGTGGTTCGAGCGCACCAAGAAGGCTTTTGCCGATGTGCTGTGAGAACTCAGGAATCTTGCTCGCTGGGTTCGCGGTTGACCGAGACGCGCTTGGCCGACCTCATCACAATCGTGCGGTGCGTGGGCACTAAAGCCTGGAATGCCTGTGGATCTTGCTGAGCGGCCATATTTTCAGCGGCGTAATCGCGCAATGACTCGAAGAAGCGGTTAAATTCGCGCTGCATCTGATCCATCTTTTCGCGCATATTTAGGATGATCTCGACACCGGCCAGATTCACGCCCAGATCGCGCGTCAGCTTCAAGATCACTTCCAATCGCTCCACATCTTCATCGGTGTAAAGTCGCACGTTGCCTTCCGAGCGCGAAGGCTTGAGCAGCCCCTCACGCTCGTAAAGCCGCAGCGTTTGCTGGTGGACGCCGTAGTGGTCGGCCACCGCGCTGATTGTGTAGCCTTTTGCTCGCCTCTTCATAAGCCTTATGCCAGTCCCATTCCCGTGCGCGGATTCTCCGGATTGCGGCGCGCAAACTCGCGCAGCAGATTCTTGGAGTCTTCGTCAATCAGCTTGGGCAGCACGACCTTCACTTCCACGTATTGGTCGCCGTGGGTGTTACCGCGCAAGCTGGGCGCACCTTTTTCACGCAAGCGAAAAACCTGCCCGGACTGTGTGCCAGGCGGAATGCGCAATTGCGCCTTACCACTGACTGTCGGCACTTCGATCTTGGCCCCTAATGCCGCTTCGGGCAGCGTGATGGGAATCGTGCAATGGATGTTGTCGCCTTTGCGTGTGAAGATCGGATGCGGAGCGACGTTGGTGACAATGTAAAGATCACCGGGCGGCGTTCCGCGCGTTCCTGCTTCACCTTTGCCCGCCACACGCACACGCGAGCCGGTATCCACACCCGCTGGAATCCTGATCTTGACCGTTTCAGTTTTCGGAACCACGCCTTTACCCGCGCAGGCGGGGCAGGGCTGACGGCGTTTGCCCGTGCCATTGCAATCTGGGCAAGTTTGATCGAAGCGTAAGAAACCGCCGCCGCCAGAGACTTTGCCGCTGCCATTACAAGTCGCGCAGGTAACTTGACCAGTGCCTGCCTCGCCGCTGCCATTGCAGCGCACGCAAGGGTCACTGCGTCGCACGCTCAGGCTGGTGGTCAGCCCGTTGATAGCGTCTTCAAAGCTGATCGCTAGAGGAACTTCGAGATCCGCCCCGCGTGTGGCTTTGCGCGCTTGCGTGGTGGTTCGTGTCGAGCCGCCGAATAGATCACTAAATATATCTTTGAAGCTGGGGCCGGAACTTGAACTCGCGCCCGTACCTGCGCCCTGCGCGCCCGAGAAGACGCTCCAATCGAAGTCGAAACCTGGGCCGCCCGCTTTAGCCGACGCATCGCGGATGTTGTCGCTGTAGGAACCAAACTTATCGTAGACCTCGCGCTTCTTCGCGTCGGACAAAACTTCGTAGGCTTCGGAGAGCTGCTTGAATTTGTCCTCCGCCGCTTTATCGCCAGGGTTAACGTCAGGATGGTACTTACGCGCCAGCCGCCGGTACGCTTTGCGAATCTCGTCTTGCGTAGCGGTGCGTTTGACTCCTAATACTTTATAGTAGTCTTCTCGTTGCGCCATGAAAATCTCTAACTACGAACGAAGCGACCTTGATTGTCGCGGTAACGGCCAACTTGGGAATCATAGCGAGCGTTAGGCAGGGACAGAAGTTTGAAGGCGGCATAAAATGCTGTTGCCCAGCCTATAGCATTTTGGAGTTGAGGGCTTTCAGAAATTCCGGTCTGGACGTAGTTCACGAAGTGTTCGCAATTAAAGAAAAGCAGGTTATATCGTGCACCAATCAAATCTAGCGCTTGGCTCGCAACAGATTCTTCATGGCCAACCTTAGCCCGCTTTTCTATATGCACTACCAATCCACCAGAAAACACTTCAAATGGCTCAAGTACTACTTGTCCTGCTATTTTTGAATTATGTACCACCCAAAGTCGGTAGTTACGAATCACTATAATTCCGTAATGATGAACATCACCCTCTCCATAAACCCACACTTTGTCGCCAGTTCTATACATTGCCTACTCCGTTTCAACTTTGATCTGTTTTGCCGTGCTGGCGCGCTCCTTTTTGGGCAGCACAAGCTTCAACACGCCGCGTTCCAACTCAGCCGTGATCTGGTCAACATCAATCCGTTCCGACAGGCTGAAGGTGCGCTCGAATTTGCCGTAGGAACTTTCCAGCCGATGAAAATGCTCGCCCTTGACCTCGTGTTCCCAACGCCGTTCGCCGCGCAAAATCAGCGCGCCGTCCACCACTTTGACGTCCACCTCGGAGCTTTTGACACCGGGGACTTCTGCCGTAAGCACGAAGCTGGTGGGCGTCTCGTAGATGTCCACGGCTGGCGACCAGGTGCCGCTGGCCTGTTCCGCCGTGAACAGATTCGGCCCTTGCGCCAGTTGCTGCAACTGCTGCTCGATGGCCGTCAAATCGCTTAAGAGACGGTGTTGCCGCATAGTGGTCTCTGGTCAAAGGTCAGTTGCAATTTATTGCAACTGACCTTTGACTTATTGCTTGTTCTCATCCACGTCAATGTACTCGGCGTCAATGACGTCGTCAGGCCCTTTGCCAGGCGCGCCGTCGGCTTGACCCTGTGCACCAGCGGCGGCGGCATCCGCTGCGCCTGCGCTGGATTGCTGCTGATAAAGCGCCTCGGCAATCTTGTGCGAAGCGCGTGTCAGCTTATCCAATTGCACGCTGATCTGCGCCGGGTCGTTCGCTTCAACTGCCTTCTTGGCTTCGGCAATTGCCTCTTCGGCTTCAGAAATCGTGCCGCCCGGAATCTTCTCGCGGTTGTCGGCAATTGTCTTCTCGGTCGAATAGAGGAGCGAGTCGAGACGGTTCTTGGTCTCAATCGCTTCGCGCAAACGCTTGTCATCTTCGGCGTGTGAATCGGCGTCGCGTTGCATCTTGTCAATCTCGTCTTTCGAGAGACCCGATGAGGCCGTAATCGTGATCTTCTGTTCGCGGCCAGTGCCCATATCGCGTGCTGAAACATTGACGATGCCGTTGGCATCAATGTCAAAGGTCACTTCGATTTGCGGCACGCCACGCGGGGCTGGAGGCAGGCCAACGAGATGGAATTTGCCCAGCGTGCGATTGTCTCCTGCCATCGCACGCTCGCCTTGCAACACGTGGACTTCCACCGAAGTCTGGCTGTCGGTCGCGGTCGAGAAAATCTCTGATTTGCGCGTCGGAATCGTCGTATTGCGCTCAATCAGTTTGGTGAAGACGCCGCCGAGCGTTTCGATACCCAGACTGAGCGGCGTCACGTCGAGCAGCAACAAATCTTTCACATCGCCCGACAACACGCCCGCCTGGACCGCTGCGCCGACCGCCACAACTTCATCAGGATTAACGCTCTTGTTGGGTTCTTTGCCAAAGAACTCCTTGACCATCTGCTGAATCTTCGGAATGCGGGTCGAACCACCAACGAGCACAACCTCGTCAATCTGGTTAGCCACCATCCCGGCATCCTTCAACGCCTGGCGGCAAGGTTCGAGCGTGCGCTGCAAAATGTCAGCAATCAATGCCTCGAACTTGGCGCGCGTCAGCTTCATCTGCAAGTGCTTCGGCCCGGAAGCATCGGCGGTAATAAACGGCAGGTTGATCTCTGTCTCCATCGCTGAAGAGAGTTCGATCTTGGCCTTTTCGGCAGCTTCCTTCAGACGTTGGAGCGCCATCTTGTCTTTGGACAGATCAATGCCTTGATCTTTCTTGAATTCATCGTTGATCCACTCGATCAGGCGCTCGTCCACGTCGTCACCGCCGAGGTGTGTGTCACCATTGGTCGCTTTCACCTCGACCACCCCTTCACCGACTTCAAGGACCGAAATATCGAAGGTGCCGCCGCCAAAATCAAAAACCGCGATGGTCTCGTCTTTCTTCTTGTCCAGACCATAGGCCAGCGCCGCTGCCGTCGGCTCATTGACGATACGCAGGACTTCCAACCCGGCGATCTTACCGGCATCCTTGGTGGCTTGACGCTGGGAGTCGTTGAAGTACGCTGGCACAGTAATGACGGCCTGCGTCACCTGCTGACCGAGATAATCTTCCGCCGCCTGTTTCAGTTTTTGTAGAATCATGGCGGAGATTTCTGGCGGCGACCACTCCTTGCTGCCCGCCGTCACGCGCACGTCGCCGTTGGTCAGTTGCGAGACTTTATAAGGAACTTGTTTGATTTCGCCCGCCACTTCATTATAGCGGCGGCCCATAAAACGCTTGATTGAATAGACCGTATTTTCCGGATTGGTGACGGCTTGGCGCTTGGCCACTTGCCCGACCAGCCGGTTGCCGTCCTTCGTAAAGCCGACCACTGAAGGTGTCGTGCGCCCGCCTTCGGCGTTGGTGATGACCACCGGTTCACTGCCTTCCATAATTGACACGACAGAATTGGTCGTGCCCAAATCAATGCCAATAACTTTGCTCATTCTACCTCCATTGAGCAAACCGTTTACCTTGCTTTACTGCTGTCTGCCAAGCGGTTTGCTACTCAAATTTGCTAGGGACTCGCGTATTGAGCTATCAACAACTCAGACGCGAAAGGCAATATACGACTTGAGTCTGATGTTGTCAACTTTTTTGAGCGGCTGACACGGAATTCTAGCCTTTTGGGTGGCGTTCACGGGTTCTTGAGACGAGTTCGCTGCTGGTAACAATAATGCGTGGCTGTGTTTCATCCACTTCTTTTGTCGGCAGGATAATTGAAGTGCTCTTTAGGCTGGCAAACGCTTCAACGGGCAATCCGTCGCCGGTCAAGAGGTGGGAACCAGAACGAGAGTAAAAATCGGATTGCCGGTAAATTTCCTCAAGGAAACTGAGCAGCACTTTGGCAATAGCTAGGATGGGCAGCGCCAGCACAATGCCTATCAGCCCAAAGAGATTACCGCCAATCAACAGTCCGACCAGTACCCAAAGGGGGGAAAGATTCAATCTGTTGCCGAGTAGTTTAGGGGTAAGGTAGTAGCCTTCGATACTTTGCACAATGGCGAAGACTGCCATGACGCCCAACAGTCGGGTGACTCCCGCGCCATCCAGAGTCAGAAAGAACAGAGCGAGTAATAGGCCGGTCAACGTGCCAAAGTAAGGGATGAAGTTGAGTAAGCCGGAGAGCAGTCCCAGCATGACCGCCAGTGGGACGCGCAATACAGCAAAACCCGAAATGTAGAGCACGCTCATTAGCGAAGCGACCAGCAACTGTCCGCGCACATAGGAAGAGATGACGAGGCTGATTTGATTGATGAGCGCCAGGGATTGTGGGCGAAAACGTGGTGGAATCAGTAATTCCAAGCGCGTCCGCATCACTCGAGCATCGGTGAGCAAGTAGTAAACAAAAAGGGGAATCAACAGCAAGTCGAAGAGCGAAGCAGTCAAATGAACCAATTGAAATAGTCCGCTCTGAAGCCAATGCCAAGCTAACTCGCTCAAGTTGGTTTGTTTGACTGAGTTCTCGATGCGTGCAGCCAGCATATCAAAATATCCGGCGTAAACCGGCGGGATAAGCTGCTTCAGTTTGCTGAGCAGCGGCGTAGCTTTTTGGCGATTAGCCAGCAACTCCAGCGCGTGCCGATAGGAGTTGCCCAATTGCTCCCAAAAGGTAGGCAAGATAAAAATGAGCGCCAGTACGATAAACAGAGCCGCCAGCGTCATTGTCAAAGTCACCGACGCAGCACGTGACCAGCCGCGTTGTTCAAACCATCTGACAAAAGGGGCAAGCAAGTAAGCCAATGCGAGCGAACACAGGAAGGGCAGCAAGATGACGCTGCCGCCGATTAACAACAAAGAGACAACCAGCAGAGAAAGAGCAATTGCCGGAACCCACCTGAGCCATTCAATCGGGCTGCCGCTGGTCACTGCCGCTGAGTCAGAACGAGGTTGAGCATTAGTTGTATCGCTACGCTCTTTCAATTTCTCTTTGACTTTGTTATTTGGGCGACTCGTTCATCAAACGGTTGACGTGAAAGACATAGTGAATGCCGGAGAAGATCGCTATCAGGAAAGTCGCATAGTAAGCGACGGTCATAAACCGGCTGTCCAGCACAAAGGCATTCGCAGCCAGGAAAACGGCCAGCGTGATAATCTGAACAAAGGTGTTGATCTTGCCTGGGAGAGACGGTCTGAAACCGCTGAATCCGGTCGAAATATTGATCGCCAACGCCCCAATCACAATGAAGATGTCGCGACTGATCGCCGTGACAGTGACCCAAAAAGGAATTGGCGGGGTCTTCGTCAACCCATGAGTTGAGAGCACAACAAACGCCGTGACCAGCAGTAGCTTGTCGGCCATCGGGTCGAGAATAGTACCCAGTTGCGTTTTTTGGTTGAAGGCGCGGGCGATGAAACCATCAAGTGCGTCAGTCAACGCAGCAGTAAAAAAGAGCGTCAAGGCCCAAGTGAATTGCTGATAGTAGATGGAAAGCACAAAGAAAGGAACGATCAGCAACCGTGCGATGGTCAGAATATTTGCCAGGGTGAGAGCGGAAGACATCTTGATGTGTCAGACTCAGACGTAATGTGTTTAGCGGCGTAGCGCGGCTATCATAACTTTTTAGTTTTTCATTTCAAACTGATTTGAGCAATAATGCCGGATTATGAGGACTTTGGTTGTAGGTGACATTCATGGCAAGCGGGTGCTTTTTGAACGTCTCCTGGAGTTGATGAAATATCAGCCAGGTGAGGATCGGCTTGTCCTGATTGGTGATTTGATTGATCGCGGTGAGGATTCACGTGGAGTGGTGCAGCGGGCGATTGCGCTCAAGCAGGAAGCGCCTGATACAGTAACGGTGTTAAAAGGCAATCACGAAGTCATGATGCTTTCCGCGCTGGCCCAGCCGGGCAGCGAAGAGGTCGAGCTTTGGTATATCAATGGCGGCATTGAGACTTTGCAAAGCTACCTTGACGAGGAAGGAAATCTGGTTGTGCCGGAAGAGCACTGCACTTTTATGGATTCTTTGCCGACTTGGGATGAAGATGAACACGCCATCTATGTTCATGCCTCGCTGGTTGAAGATGGCAATGGCGGATTCCTGCATCCGAAAGAGACGCCAGATCATCCAGCCTTGGTCTGGGCGCGCAATCGGCACTTCTTTGCCGAATATCGTGGCAAGACGGTGGTCTTCGGCCATACGATCACTGGCATGCTTTTCGGGGAACGCGAAAAAGTTTGGTTGAATAAAGACTTGATTGGCGTTGACACTGGCGCTTATCTGACGGGAGTGCTTTCCAGCATAGAATTGCCATCACGCAAGATCTTCAGCGTCAGCGAAGAGTCTAGTACTGAAGAGATGGCTGATAGTGTTGCAGCCAAGAAGAGATTTTGGATGTAGAGTCTGAATCGTTTTATAGCCCAACCAGAGTACCACCTGACAAGCTCAGACAGCCTATTATTGAGTGCCGCTGCGTAAAGGATAAATCCCCACAAAGAGCGAGAAGACCAGAACCAGCCTTGACAAGCCCCTGTCTCATGCGGATAATCACGCCCTTTGCCAGGGAGACAACTTCCGGCAAGCTCTGTAAGGCAGTACTTTGAAGGTCGTTCGGTGTGGAGGTGCTGCCTGCTGGCCGATTGAGAATTTTTAGCTTCTGGTCAGTTGAGAAAGTATTGTGGCGTTGCGATTCCATCGCGTGCTTGTTACTGATTGACGCGCTTGATTATCAAGCTTTGTCAATTATCAAATTTTACGCCACAGAGAAACTCGGCGACGTTGAGACGCCATATCCGCACACCAGTTAGTACGAATTTCTCAACATTCACCTTGACTGACACAATTCGTTGAGTTTCAGCAGCGAGGCAATGAGTTGTTTTACGCTGCCGCTCTGGAATGCAGGCTTGCCCGCTAAGGGCTAGCTTTTGACCAACTTGGTCTGGCTTAGGACCTCGTTCGGCAAATTTGCGAGTTAGACACGAAGAGTTATGCCAACTATTAACCAGTTAGTCCGCAAGGGGCGTCAGAAGGTTCGCTACAAAACATCGAGTCCGGCGCTGCAATCCTGTCCACAACGGCGCGGGGTCTGCGTGCAGGTCAAGACTCAAACGCCGAAGAAGCCCAACTCCGCGCTGCGCAAGATTGCGCGTGTGCGTTTGACGAACAGCATTGAAGTGACCTCCTACATCCCCGGCATCGGACACAACCTGCAGGAGCACTCGATTGTGTTGGTGCGCGGCGGTCGTGTGAAGGATTTGCCGGGTGTACGTTACCACATCGTGCGTGGCACGCTTGATTCCGCCGGTGTGGCGAATCGCAAGCAGGGCCGCTCGAAGTATGGCGCGAAGCGTCCGAAAGAAGGCGCTGCACCGGCCAAGAAAAAGTAACCGATAACGAATATGCCAAGAAGAAGAGAAGTTCCCAAACGCGAGATTTTGCCTGATCCGGTTTACAACAGCCCGCTCGTGGCCAAGTTCATCAACACATTGATGTGGGATGGCAAGAAGGCTGTGGCTGAGGGCATCCTTTACAGCGCGCTCGACAAGATCAAAGAGAAGAGCGAAGAGGACCCGCTGAAGGTTTTCAAGAAGGCGATTGAGAATCTTCAACCTAAGGTCGAGGTAAAGTCCAAGCGCGTCGGTGGCGCCAACTATCAGGTGCCGGTCGAGGTGAGTGCCAGTCGCCGGGTGGCGCTGGCCATGCGCTGGTTGGTGACTTATGCGCGCGAGCGTGGCGAGAAGACGATGGTGGATCGTCTGGCGGCGGAAATTCTGGATGCCGCCTTGAGCAAGGGCAATTCCATCAAGAAACGCGAAGATGTGCATCGCATGGCTGAGGCCAACAAAGCATTTGCACACTATCGCTGGTAAGCAAGCAGAGAAGAGAAGGAAGCAGGTAGGTGGTCGTTAGGATGTTGGTTCGTTCGGTGAACCTGGAATACGACGTAACTACGAGGCACAAGCACCGGCACAAACGAGATCAATAGACTAGCGAGGAAGTATGCCAAGACAAGAACCGCTCAATAGATTTAGGAACATCGGTATCATGGCGCACATTGATGCCGGCAAGACCACTACGACTGAGCGCATCCTGTATTACACGGGCGTGTCGCATAAGATCGGCGAAGTCCACGAAGGCACGGCCACGATGGATTGGATGGCGCAGGAGCAGGAGCGCGGAATCACGATCACTTCGGCGGCGACGACCTGTTTCTGGGAGCGCAACAAGACTGAATATCGCATCAACATCATTGACACACCCGGCCACGTGGATTTCACCATCGAGGTCGAGCGCAGCTTGCGCATACTCGACGGCGCAGTAGCTGTGTTTGACGCGGTGGCCGGTGTGCAACCGCAGTCGGAAACCGTTTGGCGACAGGCTGACAAATACAGCGTCCCGCGCATTGCGTTTATCAACAAGATGGATCGCCCCGGCGCGGATTTCGAGCACGCGGTAGACACGATTCGCACCCGGCTAAGTGCGAAGCCGGTGCCGGTTCAACTACCGATTGGCGCGGAAGACCAGTTCAAAGGCTGCATTGATCTGCTCGAGATGAAGGCCTACTACTGGAAAGACGAGACGATGGGGGCTGATTACAGCATCGAAGAGATTCCCGCCAATCTGCTGGAGGCGGCCAAGGCGGCACGCGAGGCGATGATCGAAGCTGCTGCCGATGTGGATGACGAACTCGCCACGAAGTATCTTGAAGGCGAGACTATCAGCAACGACGAGATTCGCGCGGCGCTACGCAAAGGCTGCACCGGGATTCAGCTCTTCCCGGTCGTTTGCGGCACCGCCTTCAAGAACAAAGGCGTGCAGACGCTGCTCGACGCGGTGGTGGATTACCTGCCCTCTCCGCTCGACGTGCCGGCGATTATGGGCACTAATCTGAAAGGCGAGGAAGTCGAGCGCAAGGCTGACGACAAAGCGCCTTTCTCAGGTTTGGTCTTCAAGATCATGGCCGACAAACACGTTGGCCAACTCTGCTTCACCCGCATCTACTCCGGCGTGTTGAAGTCGGGCTCATATCTGCTGAATACGACAAAAGACACTAAAGAGCGCATCGGACGTATCGTGCGCATGCACGCTAACAAGCGCGAAGAAGTGGAAGAGGCTTATGCCGGTGAAATCGTCGCGCTTGTTGGTTTGAAAGGTGCGACGACTGGGGACACGGTTTGTGCCGAGAATGCGCCAGTGATTTTGGAAGCGATGGAATTCCCGACGCCAGTCATCTCGCTCGCGATTGAGCCGAAGACGCGGCAAGATCAGGAAAAGCTTGGTATCGCAATGGGCCGTCTGGCACAGGAGGATCCGTCTTTCCGCATCACGACAAATCACGAAACCAATCAAACGATTATCTCCGGCATGGGCGAACTGCACCTGGAGATCATCGTTGACCGCTTGAAGCGCGAGTACAACGTCGAAGCCAACGTCGGCAAGCCACAGGTCGCCTATCGCGAAACGATTCGCAAACCGGCGAAGGGCGAAGAGAAATACGCGCGCCAGACTGGCGGTCGGGGCCAGTACGGTCACGTCGTGCTCGAAATCGAGCCGAACGAAGCAGGCAAAGGCTTCGAGTTCGTCAACAAGATCGTCGGCGGGGTGATTCCGAAAGAATACATTCCGGCGGTCGAGAAGGGGGTGAACGAAGCCTTACAGGGTGGCATTCTGGCCGGTTATGAAATGGTTGATGTCAAAGTCAACTTGGTCTACGGCAGCTACCACGAAGTGGACTCGTCCGAAATGGCGTTCAAGATCGCGGGTTCGATTGCTTTCAAAGAAGCAGCGAGGAAAGCCAGCCCTGTTTTGCTCGAACCAGTGATGAAGGTTGAGGTTGTTACCCCCGAAGATTACATGGGTTCGGTGACGGGCGACCTAAGCTCGCGCCGGGGCCGCATTGAAGGCATGAATTCACGCCCGGGCACGCAGATCATTACCGCAATGGTGCCGTTGGCGGAGATGTTTGGTTACGAGACCGATCTGCGCTCAATGACGCAGGGACGCGCCGCTTCGACGATGCACTTTGCGCGCTACGAGGAAGCGCCAAAGAGCGTGAGCGAAGAAGTGATCGCAAAAGTTCAAGGTGCAGCAGGCCGCTAAGTTTTCCGCTCGCTGGGTGAAGACCAGCGAGCAGTTTTGTTGATTTTCCGAAGTTGATCTTCTGAATCTGACATCGAGGAGCAATAAACAATGGCGAAAGAGAAATTCGACCGCAGTAAACCGCACGTCAACGTCGGCACGATCGGCCACGTGGATCACGGCAAGACCACGCTGACCGCCGCCATCACCAGAGTGCTGGGCAAGAACAATCCCAAGATTGCCTTCCGCAGCTTTGACTCGATTGACAATGCGCCGGAAGAGAAAGCGCGTGGGATCACGATTGCCACCGCCCACGTCGAGTACGAGACCAAGAATCGTCACTATGCGCACGTGGATTGTCCCGGGCACGCCGACTACGTCAAGAATATGATCACCGGCGCGGCGCAGATGGACGGCGCGATCCTGGTCGTGGCCGCGACCGATGGCCCGATGCCGCAGACGCGCGAGCATATCCTGCTGGCCCGTCAGGTGGGCGTGCCGGCGATGGTCGTCTTCTTGAACAAAGTGGACGCGGTGGATGACGCCGAACTGCTCGACCTGGTCGAACTGGAAGTGCGCGAGTTGCTCTCGAAGTACGAGTTCCCCGGCGATGACATTCCGGTCATTCGTGGCTCGGCCTTGAACGCTTTGAACGCCGACCCGGAAGGCGAGAAGCAGGTCGAGGAGTTGATGGCGGCCGTGGACAGCTACATTCCGACGCCGGAGCGCGCGATTGACAAACCCTTCCTGATGCCGGTGGAAGACATCTTCTCGATTCCGGGGCGCGGCACCGTGGCGACAGGGCGTATCGAGCGCGGTATCGTCAAAGTGAGCGAGACGGTCGAGATCGTGGGCATCCGCGACACGCGCACGACGGTGATCACCGGCGTGGAGATGTTCAGGAAGCTGCTGGATGAAGGCCGGGCGGGTGACAACGTCGGCTTGCTGTTGCGCGGCGTAGATCGCAAGGAGATCGAGCGCGGGCAGGTGATCTGCAAGCCGGGTTCGATCAAGGGACACACGAGGTTCAAGGCCGAAGCCTATGTGCTGACGAAGGAAGAGGGCGGGCGACACACGCCGTTCTTCACGGGCTATCGTCCGCAGTTCTACTTCCGCACGACGGACGTGACGGGCGTAGCGAACTTGCCGGAAGGCGTGGAGATGGTGATGCCCGGCGACAACATCGCGATGGACATCGAGCTGATCACCCCGATTGCGATGGAGAAGGGGCTGCGCTTTGCCATCCGCGAAGGTGGCCGCACGGTTGGCGCGGGTACCATCTCTGACATTATTGAGTAACAGTTTTCCGCAAAGGGCGACGCGTAAAATACGTCGCCCTTTCGAGCGATTAAATAGAAATGCTGAACGACAAGATCAGAATTCGCCTGAAAGCTTACGACTATCGCGTGCTCGACCAATCCACTCAGGAGATCGTCGAGACGGCCAAGCGTACCGGCGCGCGCGTGGCGGGGCCAATCCCGCTGCCGACGGTGAAGAACAAAGTCACCGTGCTCAAATCGCCGCACGTAGACAAGAAGTCGCGTGAGCAATTCGAGATTCGCACGCACAAGCGCTTGATGGATATTCTCGACCCGACGCCGCAGACGATGGACGCGCTGATGAAGCTCGACCTGCCTGCCGGTGTGGATGCCGAGATCAAGGCTTTTGGACGTGATCGCAGATAGATTTTGAAGATCGAGGAGTGAGGGTCACAGCTAGGGTCGCGGCGTACAACGATCCTTGATCCTTAATCCCCCGTCCCCGGAGTACCAATGGTAAACGGAATTATCGGTAAAAAGCTGGGAATGAGCCAAATCTTCGCGCCCGACGGAACGGTGACGCCTGTGACAATAATCAAGGCTGGGCCTTGCGTCGTCGTGCAGCGCAAGACTGTTTCGACCGATGGCTATGAAGCTGTACAGCTTGGCCTAGTCGAAGAGAAAGCTCCAAAGAAGACTAACAAGCCGATGGAAGGCCACTTCAAAAAGGCGGGCATTCCGCCGACGCGCGTATTGCGCGAGTTTCGCCTGAATGGCGGCGAAGATGGCGCAAACGTTGGCGACAAAGTGCTGGTTGACGTGTTTGCCGTGGATGACAAGGTTGACATCATCGGCACCAGCAAGGGACGTGGCTTCGCCGGGTTCATCAAACGCCACAACTTCGGTGGTGGTCGTGCGACGCATGGTTCGATGTTCCACCGCGCGCCTGGTTCAATCGGCGCATCGGCCTATCCCTCGCGCGTCCTCAAAGGCACGCGGATGGCCGGGCACATGGGCGTCGAGCGCAAGACGGTCAAGAACCTGAAGGTCGTCGGTGTCAATACGGAAGAGAATCTCCTGCTCATCAAAGGCGCTGTGCCCGGTCCAAACGGCACGGTCGTGGTGATCAAGAAGAAGACCGAATAACAAGTTCACATTCGAGAGGGCAGTGATGCCGACTGTAGACGTAAAAAACCTAAAGAACGAGACCGTTGGGCAGATCGAGTTGAATGACGCCGTGTTTGGCGCGGAACTCAACGAGGCGCTGATCTACGACGCAGTCAAAAATTATTTGACCAACCAGCGCCAGGGCACAGTCAAGACCAAGACACGCGGCAACGTGTCGGGCAGTGGCAAGAAGCTCTGGAAGCAAAAAGGCACGGGGCGCGCCCGCATCGCCAGCATACGCTCGCCGCTCTGGAAAGGCGGGGGCAACGTGCACGGGCCGCAACCGCGCGACTGGACGTACGAGTTGCCGAAGAAGATGAAGCGCGGGGCGCTGAAATCGGCGCTCTCCGAACGGCTGCGTGAAGGCAACCTCTTAGTGATCGAGGATTTCAATCTCGACGATCACAAGACGAAGAGCTTCATCGGTGTGGCGAAGAGCTTTGGCTGGGAAAAGAAGACGCTGATCGTCGAGACGGCGGCGGCGGCCAATCTGATCCTGGCTTCGCGTAACGTGCCCGGCTTCAAAGTGGCGGCGGACGCGAATGTGAACATCTACGATGTGCTCGATCACGAGCAACTCGTCTTCACCAAAGCGGCGATTGAGGCTTTGCAGGAGAAGCTGAGCAAGTAAGCGCGCTGTCCGACAAGCTGCCAGCTTGTCGAAGCCCCGGACTGGGCGCAATACGGAGTCAGCGACAAGCTCTGGCAGCTTGTCGGACATTTTCAGAGGAAACCTTATGGCAACCACGATTTGGGATGTGCTCAAAGCGCCGGTCATCACCGAAAAGGCGCTCTACATGAAAGAGGACAGCACCGAACCGATCAAAGACAGCAAGAACAAGAAGGTCATCAAACGTGACCGCCAATTGCTAACATTCCGCGTTGCCAGCAACGCGACCAAGCACGCGATCAAAGCGGCGGTCGAGACGATCTTCAAAGTCGAAGTGGATCAGGTGCGGGTCGCCAACTATCACGGCAAGTCGGTGCGTCGTGGCCGTACAGAAGGCAAGAAGCCCGATTGGCGTAAGGCTTACGTGACGTTGAAGCCCGGCTTCAAGATTGATTACGCGGATTCGATTTAGTGATTTGAGGAAAAGATGGGCATCAAGAAGCTATCACCGACCAGTCCCGCGCGGCGTTACCAGACTTATCTGACCAACGATGAGTTGACGACGAGTACGCCTCACCGGCCGCTGCTTGAGAACAAGAAGCGCACGAGTGGCCGCAACAATCTGGGCAAAATGACCGTGCGCCATCGTGGTGGCGGACACAAGCGCCACTACCGCATCGTTGACTTCAAGCGCGACAAGTTTGGCATTCCGGGCAAGGTGGCGACGATTGAATATGATCCCAATCGTTCGGCGCGCATTGCGCTGATCAATTATGCTGACGGCGAGAAGCGCTACGTTCTATGTCCGGTCGGCTTGCAGGTTGGTCAATCCATCGTCTCCGGCCCGGAATCAGACATTCTCACCGGCAACGCGCTACCGATTAAAAACATCCCGCTCGGCACACAGATACACAACATCGAATTGAAACCGGGCAAAGGTGGCCAGATGGCTCGCAGCGCCGGCAGCTTCGCTCAGTTGGTAGCCAAAGAAGGCGGCCAGGCGCAGTTGCGCTTGCCTTCGGGCGAAATCCGCATCGTGCCGGTCGAGTGCATGGCGACGGTCGGTCAGGTTGGCAACGTCGAGCACGAGAACGTCTCGCTGGGCAAAGCGGGCCGCACGCGTTGGAAGGGCATTCGCCCGACGGTGCGTGGCGTGGCGATGAATCCGGTGGATCACCCGCACGGCGGCGGTGAAGGCAAGACTTCCGGCGGTCGCCATCCAGTGACCCCCTGGGGCCAGCCGACACGCGGCTACAAGACGCGCAATAACAAGCGCACGGACAAGTTCATCGTTAAACGGAGAACGAAGTAGGCAGTTGATAATGGATAGTTGGTAGTGGACAGTTCAAATCACTATCAACTGTCTACTACCAACTATCCATTGAGAAAGCTATGGCACGTTCAATCAAAAAAGGCCCGTTCATTGACAGTCACTTGATGAAAGTCATCGAGCGGATGAATGCGGCGAACGAAAAGAAGGTGCACAAGACCTGGTCGCGCCGCTCGACCATCACACCTGAGATGGTCGGTCATACGCTGGCCGTGCACAACGGCAAGAAGTTCATCCCGGTCTACGTCACCGAAAACATGGTCGGTCACAAGTTGGGCGAATTCGCGCCGACGCGCACTTTCAAAGGTCACGCGGAGAAGGCTGAGAAAACAGCAGCCAAGAAGTAAGACGAAGTGGCTTGCCCAAGAGGCTACCCAAGAGGCTACCCAAGAGGCTACCCAAGAGGCTAGAAGATGGAAGCAATCGCAAAAGCAACAAACGTGAAAGGTTCATCGCAGAAAGCGAAACTGATCGTTGACCTGATTCGCGGGCGCAAGGTCGCGGAGGCGCGAGCGCTACTGAAATTCAGCGGTAAGCGGCTGGCCGGCCCGGTTGAGAAAGTTCTGCTTTCGGCGATCAACAATGCCGAGCAGTTGGCGGATACCGAAAACGTGATCGTGGACGTGGACGATTTGTACGTCAAAGAATGCTACGTCGGCAAAGGCACGACCAAATACCGCCGCCGCGTGCGTCCCGCGCCGATGGGGCGCGCGTACCGGCAACAGCGTCACTACTGCCACATCACCGTAATGGTTTCCAACGAGAAGCCGCAAGAGGCTTAACGAAGAGCGAGAGTAAAAGTATGGGTCAAAAAGTTCATCCTTACGGTTTCAGGCTTGGATACAACAGAAGCTGGCATTCGCGCTGGTTCGCCAAGCGCGGCTTTGACGATCTGCTGATCGAAGACTTGAAGCTGAAGAAGGAACTCAAGAAGCGTTTTGCGCAGGCGGGCGTTTCGCAGGTCGAGATTGATCGCGCGGCCAATCGTGTCAAGATCATCATCTACACGTCGCGCCCCGGCATCATCATCGGGCGCAAGGGCGCGGAGATTGACAAGCTCAAACAGGAACTGAGCCGCAGCACCAAGCGCGAGGTGATGATTGATATTCGCGAGATCACCAAGCCGGAACTCAACGCGCAACTGCAAGCTGAGAAGATCGCCCAGCAGTTGGAGAAGCGTATTGCCTTCCGGCGCGCGATGCGTAAAGCCGTTGACGAGGCGCAACGCTTCGGCGCGCAGGGCATCAAGGTGCGCGTCTCGGGTCGCTTGAATGGCGCTGAAATCGCGCGTTCGGAGTGGACGCTGCAAGGCCGTTTGCCGCTGCATACGTTGCGCGCAGACATTGACTACGGCTTTGCCGAAGCCAACACTACCTTCGGCGTGATCGGCATCAAAGTCTGGATTTATCGCGGCGAGATCATGGATCCGCGCGAAGCGATGATGAAAAGATAGTTATTTGGGGTCTGAAAAATGGCTGAATATAAAACTCCTAAAAAGGTCAAGTATCGCAAGCAACAGCGCGGGCGGCGCGCGGGGGCGGCGAAGCGGGGCACTGAGATCGCTTTCGGAACTTATGCGTTGAAGGCGGTGGAAGTGGCTTGGATCACTGGTCGCCAGATCGAAGCTAGCCGTGTCGCCATCACGCGTCACGTCAAGCGCGGCGGCAAGCTGTGGATTCGCGTCTTCCCCGACAAGCCGATTACCAAGAAGCCAGCCGAAACTCGTATGGGCAAGGGCAAAGGCGCGCCTGAAGGTTGGGTGGCAGTAATCAAGCCGGGCCGCATCCTCTTCGAGATGGAAGGTGTGGATGAGACTACGGCCAAGGAAGCCTTTGCGCTGGCGGCATCCAAGTTGCCGATCAAGACCAAGTTTATCTCGCGCCAACAGCAAGAGGGAGGTGGGCTATGAAGGCTAAACTGGATAAGGTTCGTCAACAATCGAGTGAAGAGTTGGTCAAGCGCGTGTTGGAGATCAAAGAGTCGCTCTTCCGACTGAAGTTCAAGAAGGCGTTGGGCGACACTGACACAGTACGAAGAATCCGCGGGGAGCGGAAAGAATTAGCGCGGCTCAAAACAATGTTGCGCGGGCGCCAACTCGGTATCGAGAAATAAGCATCAGTACCGGGAGCAGTAGCGACCGGGCATTCAGAAGAATCATGAGTGAACAGGACAACGACAATTTGCAAGAAGCTTCGATTGATGAAGTGACCGAAGCTGCGCCAGCAGGTGGCACCGAAACAAGCGTCGCTGAAAAGGGGCGTGGCCGCCGCACCGAAAAGATCGGCATCGTGCTGAGCGACAAGATGCAGAAGACGGTGGTCGTCCGCGTTGACCGCCTGGTGAAGCATCCGGTCTACAAGCGTTACGTGCGCCGCCGCTCGAAATTCATGGCGCATAACGAAATCGAAGGTGTGGGCATTGGCGATCAGGTGCGCATTGTGGAAACCCGCCCGCTGTCGGCACACAAGCGTTGGCGCGTGGTCGAAGTGCTGCGCCGGGCTAGCAGGTAAGGCTGGCGACGAAACTTTACGAAGACAAGGAGGCTAGCAAGCAATGGCAGTTCAAATGCGTTCGATCCTGGAGGTGGCTGATAACTCCGGGGCCAAGCGGATCGCGATGATTCTCCCGTTCGGCGGCAACATCGGCAAACGGGCGAGCCTGGGTGATGTCATCACGGCTTCAGTCAAAGAGGCCAATCCTGACGGCACGGTCAAGAAGAAAGAGGTCGTCAAGGCCGTCATCGTGCGTTGCCGCAAGGAAGTGCGCCGCAAAGACGGCACTTACATCCGCTTCGATCAGAACGCGGCGGTCATCATCAAGCCGGATGGCGAGCCGGTGGGTACGCGCGTCTTCGGGCCGGTGGCGCGCGAGTTGCGCGAAAAGGGCTTTATGAAGATTGTGAGCCTCGCTCCTGAAGTGATCTAGCAGGTGGAGCGACAAGGTAAGAAAGAGGCCAAGAAACGTTTATGACAGCGAGATTGAAGATCAAAAAGAATGACCAGGTGCTGGTTATCTCTGGGCGCGACAAAGGCAAGCGTGGCCGCGTCATCGAAGTGTTGACCAAAGAAGGCAAGATCATTGTCGAAGGCGTCAACGTTCGTAAGAAGGCCATGCGCCCCAATCGCCAACGCGGCATTGCCGGTGGCATCGTCGAGAAAGAAGCGAAGTTGGACGCTTCGAACGTGATGGTGCTCGTGGACGGCCAGCCAACGCGCATTGGGTACCAAGTGTTGGCAGACGGGCGCAAAGTGCGCGTCTCGAAGAAGTCGGGCACGGCACTCGAATAACTTGTCCGACAAGCGGCCAAAGCTTGACGTGGGCTTTGGGCAAAGACCAATTTGAACGTCGAGAGTCAGCGATAAGCTTTGACGGCTTGTCGAACACCAAAGTGATAGTCCAGCAGGGCAGCAGCTTTGCTGTAATTCGCTAAGAAGAAAATGGCAACAACTAGACTTAGAGAAAAATACCAGAAGGAAGTCGTTCCGGCGTTGCAGAAGGAGTTCAATTACACGAACCCGATGAGCATCCCCAAGCTGGAAAAGGTCGTCATCAACGTCGGCTTGGGCGAGGCGATTCAGAACGCCAAGGCGCTCGATGCGGCGGTCGGCGATCTCACTACGATCAGCGGCCAAAAGCCGGTTATCACCAAAGCCAAGAAATCCATCGCAGCCTTCAAACTGCGCGAAGGGATGAGCATTGGGGCGATGGTGACTTTGCGCGGCGACCGGATGTATGAGTTCCTGGATCGGTTTATTGGCATCACACTGCCGCGCGTGCGCGACTTTCGCGGCGTCTCGCCTAAGTCGTTCGACGGGCGTGGCAACTACACGATTGGCTTGAAAGACCAGTTGATCTTTCCGGAGATTGACTTCGGCAAGATTGACCGCGCGCGTGGTTTGAACGTCAGCGTCGTCACCACGGCAAAGACCGACGAAGAAGCCCGTGCGCTGCTTCGTTACCTAGGCATGCCGTTCCGGCAATAACCGCAGTGGCATACTTGCCAACTGTTAATGTGAAATATGGCGAAGACTTCAAAGATCGTTAAGGACAACCGGAGACCGAAATTCAAGGTACGCCAGCACAATCGCTGCAAACGCTGTGGCCGTCCGCGTGCTTATCTGCGTAAATACGGCGTCTGCCGCATCTGCTTCCGGCAGTTGGCGCTCGACGGACAAATTCCGGGTGTCACCAAATCAAGTTGGTAGACGGCGTACGCAAGCTGGACTTTAGAGGAGCTTGAACGGCGCTGTTTTTTTGGTAGCAAAGATTATGATCAACGATCCGATTTCCGATATGTTGACGCGCATACGCAATGCGATTGGCGCGCGTCAGACCAAAGTGGATGTGCCTGCCTCGCGCTTAAAGATCGAAGTGGCGCGAATTTTGAAGGAAGAGGGTTACATCACTAATTACAGCATCAAGACGGCGGAAGGCTCGAACATCCGCACGCTACGCATCTTCTTGCGTTATGGCCCGAAGGGCGAGAGCGTGATTTCACGTTTGGAGCGTGTCTCGAAACCGAGCCGCCGCGTTTATCTGCCGAACAATGAAATCCCCAAAGTGCTCGGTGGGTTAGGCATCAACATTCTCAGCACTTCCAAAGGCGTGATGACCGGCAAGGCAGCGCGCCGGGCCAAAGTTGGTGGTGAAGTGCTGTGTCAGGTTTATTAGTTGGCGGTTGGCAGCGTAGGCTGTCTAGCCAAGCAGCAACTGAGTAAAAGCTATGTCGCGTGTAGGTAAGAAAATCATCGAGATTCCCAAGGATGTGACGATCAATGTCACCGAAAGCGCCGTCGAGGTGCAAGGCCCGAAAGGCAAATTGAGCACGCCGATTCCGGCAGGCGTCACTTTCAAGCTCGAAGACGGCAAGCTCACGGCTGAGCGAGCCGATGACGAGCACACGGCCATCCACGGCACGGCGCGCGCGCTGGTTGCCAACGCAGTGAGAGGCGTCTCCGAGGGCTTCACACAGTTGATGGATGTCGTGGGCGTGGGTTACAAGGCCGAGTTGAAGGGCAAGAGCATTCATTTCGCGCTCGGCTACTCGCACCCGATTGAGTTCGTGTTGCCGGAGGGCGTGACAGCGAAGGTCGAGAAGATGCAGAAGACCATCGCGCAATACCAGACGACGGTTACGATCTCGGCAATAGACAAGCACCTGCTGGGCCAAGTCGCGGCGAACCTGCACAAGCTGCGCAAGCCGGACGCTTACAAGGGCAAAGGCGTGCGTTACGCAGATCGTCCGCTTAAGTTGAAGCCGGGCAAAACTGGCAAGTAATCGGTGAAGTGGCTTTTATTGAAGCAATAAGGCCGAACGAAGGGGCATGAGTTGTAAGTGAGACCGCTCATCGTTTGGCGCAGTTTCGGAACTTCATTATGGCAAAGAGATCAAGACAAGATATTCGGCGCGCCGTTCACGGGCGCATTCGCAAAAAAGTCAGAGGCACGGCGGAGCGCCCGCGGCTAGCGGTTTTCCGCAGTCTCAATCACATCTATGCGCAGGTGATTGATGACGAAAAAGGCGCGACGCTCTGTTCAGCTTCGACTGTCGAAAAGAGCGCGGGTGTCGGCAACGGCGGCAACGCTGATGCGGCCAAAGCCATCGGCAAGTTGATCGCCGAGCGGGCAAAAGACAAAGGCATCACACAGGTGGTCTTTGATCGCGGCGGTTACATCTATCACGGTCGCGTCAAATCACTGGCCGAGGCTGCGCGCGAAGCTGGCCTGAAGTTTTAGCGTTTTGGCAAGCGGGTTAGGGAAACCACTTGTTGATTCGGAGAAGATTTTCTATGACGTTAAAGGACAGAATCAACGCAGATGGGCTTGAGTTGAAAGACCAGGTCATCTCGATCAACCGCGTGACCAAAGTGGTCAAGGGCGGCAAAAACTTGTCATTCGCTGCGCTCGTCGTGGTAGGCGACCAGAATGGCATCGTGGGCTTCGGCACCGGCAAGGCTAAGGAAGTGCCGCAAGCTATCCGCAAGGCCATTGAGTCGGCCAAGCGCAACTTGGTGCGCGTGCCATTGGCTGGGACGACGCTGCCGCATCCGTTTATAGGTCGCTTCGGCGCGGGCCGTGTGCTGCTCAAGCCAGCAGTCGAGGGAACGGGCGTGATCGCCGGTGGCGCAGTGCGCGCGGTGATGAACGCTGCCGGTGTCCACAATATCCTGACCAAGTGTCTAGGCTCGAACAACCCGCACAACATCATTCGTGCGACCTTCGATGCGCTGGCCAATATGAAAAGCCCCGCCGAGGTGGCCCGCTTGCGTAACCGCACTGTGGAGGAGTTGTAAGCGATGGCGAACGAGAAGAAGATCAAGATTCAGTGGTATCGCAGTTCGATTGCGGCGCCTGAAGCGCACAAGGTTATTGTGCGCAGCTTGGGCTTTACCAAGCTCAATCAAATTGTCGAGCGCCCGGACACGCCGGATGTGCTTGGGATGGTGGCGAAGGTGCCGCACCTGCTGCGCATCATTGAGTAATTGAAGATTGCAATGAGTGAGTGACGGGTTTCCAAAAGCCCGTCACTTCTTGCTGTTTTGAGGAAGCAAAATCATGGCTTTGAGTTTGAACAACCTGAAAGCGCCGGAAGGGGCAACGCATAAAAAGAAACGTGTGGGACGTGGCCCCGGCTCCGGTCTAGGCAAGACTGCCGGGCGCGGTAACAAAGGCCAAAAGTCACGTTCGGGCTATTCGCGCAAGCGCGGCTTCGAAGGTGGCCAAATGCCGCTGCACCGTCGCTTGCCGAAGCGCGGCTTCACCAACATCTTCAAGCGAGAGTGGGCTGAGGTGAACCTGGCGGATTTGGAGGAGCAATTCGACGCAGGCGCGAGCGTGACACCAGAAGCGCTGGTTGAAAAGGGTTTGGTGCGTAAATCGAAGGCGGAGGCGGTTGTGGTGTTGGGACAGGGCGAATTGAAAAAGAATCTGACCGTTTCGGCGCATCGTTTCAGTTCCGCTGCCAAGCAGAAGATCGAAGCGGCGGGTGGCAAGGCTGAAGTGATCGGAACGCCGGAAGCGGCCTAAGAATCTTCGATTTTCAAGTTGGGAGTTAGTATGCTTGATTCACTGCTAAATGCACTTCGCAACATGTTCGCCGTGCCCGACCTGCGCAAGCGTGTGCTCTTCACGCTGATGATGCTGGCGATCTATCGGGCGGGCATACACATACCCGTGCCGGGGATTGATCCGGTGGCGCTGGAACAGATGTGGCAGCAAGTGGGCGGTAATCTGTTCGGCGTGCTCGACCTCTTTTCGGGCGGCAACCTGCGTCGCATCTCGATCTTTGCGCTCGGCATCATGCCCTACATCACGTCATCAATCATTTTGCAGTTGATGACCTCGGTTTACCCGGCGCTGAAGAAGATTCAAGAAGAGGGCGAGTTGGGGCGGCAGAAGATTACGCGCTATACGCGTTACCTGACGGTAGTGCTCTGTCTGGTGCAAAGCACTGGCATCGCTTTCTGGTTGCAGCGCCAACCAAATCTCGTCATTGGCGGTGGTGGTCTCGGCTTTACTTTCATTGCAATGCTGACCATGGCCACAGGCACGATCTTCATTATGTGGATCGGTGAACAGATTACCGAGCGGGGTGTGGGCAACGGCATCAGCTTACTGATCTTCGCGGGCATCGTGGTCGGCCTGCCACGCGGGGTGCAACAGTTGGTTGAGCGGATCAAAGACCCCAGTTCAGCGCTGTTCGTGATCGTATTGGTGTTGGTGATGTTGCTCGTCACTGCCGGCATTGTGTTTTTTGAGCGGGGTACGCGCAAGATCCCAACCAATCACACGCGTCGAATGGTGGGCCGCCAAATGGTGGCGACGCAGGCTTCGCACCTGCCATTAAAAGTTAATATTGCCGGTGTGATCCCGGTCATCTTCGCTTCATCGGTGCTAGCCATTCCGCAAACACTCTCGACCTTCAGAGATTGGGGCTGGTTGCGCACGCTGAACACTTGGCTGAGTGGTGGGCATCCGTTCTACGAATTGCTTTTTATCACGGGCATCATCCTGTTTGCGTTTTTCTACGTTTCAATCGTCTTCAACTCAGACGAGGTGGCCGAGAATATGCGCAAGCAAGGTTCGTTCGTGCCAGGCATTCGTCCGGGCAAGCGCACGGCGGATTATTTGAACGCAATTCTGGTGCGCTTGACGACGGTAGGCGCGATCTACCTAGTGATCGTCTGCTTGATCCCGCAGTTGATGATCAGCGGCTTCAAGGTTCAGGCATTGCCGTGGATTGGCGAGCCGCTCTATAACTTGATCTCCGGCATTCCCGGTCTCTCGTGGATTCTGACAGGCTTGGGCGTGTCTTTCTACTTTGGCGGCACCAGCCTGCTGATTGTCGTTGGTGTAGCGATGGATTTAATTAGTCAACTTGAAGCGCAATTGGTGATGCGCCATTACGACGGCTTCCTAGGCCCGCGTGGTGGCCGTTTGCGAGGCCGTAGAGCAACATCATAGTTGAAAATAGCGGATTGCTTTGATGGGCAAGATCATCGTCATAATGGGAGCGCCTGGCGCCGGTAAAGGGACGCAAGCGCGGCTCTTGTCGGAAAAGTTCGGCTATCCGCAAATTTCGACGGGCGACATTCTGCGCGAGATGTCGCAGGCCGGGACGCCGTTGGGGCGCGAGTTGAAAGAGATTTTGGCTTCGGGACGATTGGTCAGCGACGAGGTGCTCGCTGAGGTGATCCTTGAAAGAACTTCACGCCCGGACTGTGCGGAGGGCTACATCTTAGACGGCTTCCCGCGCACGTTGAAGCAAGCACAATTGCTGGACGAGTTGGCCAAGCGCCAAGGACACGACGTGCTACTGGTGCGAGTCGCTGTGCCCGAAAGCACATTGATGAAGCGGCTTACAGGACGCAGGCTTTGTCCCAAGTGTGGCGAGATTTACAACGTTTACTTCAAGCCGCCGAAGCAAGAAGGCCTATGCGATTTGGAAGGTGCGAAGCTCACACAACGCGAGGACGACAATGAAGAAAAAGTCGGCACGCGCTTGCAGGCTTATCGCGAATCTACGGCGCCGCTCTTTGATTACTACGGTCAGCGCGGGCGGATGCTCGTGATTGATGGCGAGCGGCAGGTGGAAGAGATTTTTGGCGAGTTGAGCAAGCTGCTTCCGGCTACGGTGGCGTAGCCGATGGGTTAGGTTTTATGGTTATTCGCAAATCGAGCGGCGAATTGGGCAAGATGAGAGAGGCAGGCTTACTGGTAGCCGAAACGCTGCGTGCTTTGCGGCGAATGGTTGAGCCGGGCATCTCGACGCGCGAGTTGGATGCATACGCCGAAAACAAAATTCGCACGGCGGGCGCGTATCCGACTTTCAAAGGCTATCGTGGCTTTCCAGCTTCGATCTGCGCGTCACTGAATGACGAAGTCGTACACGGCATTCCGTCCACCCGCAAGCTGCGCGAAGGCGACATCATCAAAATTGATTGCGGCGCGACCTTGAACAATTACGTCGGTGATGCGGCAATCACGATTCCGGTCGGCAAGATTTCGCCGGAAGTTGAGCGGCTCTTGCAGACCACGCGCGAATCGCTCTTTCGTGCGGTTGAAAAGATGGTCGGTGGCAATCGCCTCTACGACGTTTCGTATGCGGTGCAGGAGTTTGTCGAGGAGAGCGGCTATACCATCGTGCGCGAATTTTGCGGTCACGGCATTGGGCAGAAGATGCACGAAGATCCGCAGGTTCCCAACTACGGGCGTCGAGGTACAGGGCCGACGTTGAAACCAGGTTGGGTGTTAGCCATCGAGCCGATGGTTAATATGGGACGGCACGATGTCAGGATGGAGCCGGACGGCTGGACGGTTAAAACGCAGGATGGGCTGCCTTCTTCGCACTTCGAGCATACGATTGCGGTGACGGAAGAAGGGCCGATGGTAATGACTGCGCTTGAAGATGGCACGCTGGTATTGTGAAGCTTGTCGGGTGGTTGCTTGCAAAACCAGTTTTGGCAGCTATAATGCCAGTTTCGCAATTTCGTGCGAAAGACTGCTGTAGCAGTACCTATAGTTTTTGAGGATTATGTCGAAAGAAGATGCCATAGAGGTGCAAGCCACGGTGCTGGAAACCTTGCCCAATGCGATGTTCAAAGTCGAATTGGACAGCAAACACCAAGTGCTGGCTCACATCTCTGGCCGGATGCGCAAGAACTTCATCAAGATTTTGCCTGGTGACAAAGTTTTGGTCGAGCTTTCGCCTTACGATTTGACGCGCGGTCGAATTGTTTACCGGTTCAAATAGCGTGAGTAGTGAACGTGTAGTGAAAAGGACAAGCAATGAAAGTCAGAGCATCGGTCAAAAAGATTTGCGACAAGTGCAAGATCGTTCATCGTCACGGCGTCGTGCGCGTGATCTGCACCAACCCGAAGCACAAACAGCGGCAAGGTTAGTTGAGAGTTTGGAGGAACGTTAGATGGCTCGTATCGCAGGCGTAGATTTACCGCCACAGAAGCGCGCACAAATTGGGCTGACCTACATTTACGGCATCGGCAGGTCGCGCGCGGCCAGTATCCTCGGTGAAGCCGAGGTAAACATCCACAAAAAGATTCGTGATCTGAGCGAAGAGGAGCTCAACCGCATTCGTGCCGTGCTCGACACGCAAGGCAATGTGGAAGGCGACCTGCGCAAGACTATTCAGTTGGACATCAAACGCTTGATGGACATCGGCTGCTATCGCGGCTTGCGTCATCGCCGGGGATTGCCGGTGCGCGGCCAACGTACCCACACCAACGCCCGCACTCGCAAAGGGCCGCGCCGCGCGACAGTAGCGAAGAAGAAGGCGGCAGGCAAGAAGTAACGATTCAGTCGGTTGCCTATTATATGCGCTGGCAATTGACTACTGACCATTGATGGAATATGGCACCAAAACAACAATCGGCTAAAAAGAAAGTCTTCAAGAAGAAAGAGAAGAAAAATATCCCGCAAGGGGTCGTGCACATTCAGGCGACCTTCAATAACACGCTGATCAGCATTACCGATCTGCAAGGCAATCTGGTCGCGCAAGCGTCAGCAGGCGGGATGGGCTTCCGTGGTTCGCGCAAGGGCACGCCATTCGCCGCGCAGCAGGCGGCCAACAAAGCCGCCGGGATTGCGAAGGACGCCGGGATGCGTTCGGCTGAAGTGCGTGTGAAAGGCCCTGGCTCCGGGCGTGAATCGGCTGTGCGCGCCATTCACGGCGCGGGGATCGAGATCAGGACGATTCGTGACGTGACGCCGATTCCGCATAACGGTTGTCGCCCGCCGAAGCGTCGCCGCGTTTAACGAGTTTCGATAAGTAGTTTTAGTAGGTTTTCGCAAGCGAAGCTAACCTGAAGAGGCAAAAAGGTGGGCTTCGCTTCGTCGTGTGAATAACGGAGGAAAAGTTGGCAAGAGATAGAGGCAAACAATGTCGCATGTGCCGCCGCGAGGGGATGAAGCTCTACCTCAAGGGCGAGAAGTGTTACAAGCCGTCATGCCCGATTGAGAAACGCGGCAAACAGCCGCCTGGGCAACATGGCCCGAATGCCAGGCGCAAGCAGCTAGGCGGCTACGGCGAGCAGTTGCGCGAAAAGCAGCGCGTCAAACGCATCTACAACCTGCTCGAAACACAGTTCCGCAATTACTTCGAGAAAGCCGCGCGCCAGAAAGGCGTCACGGGTGAAAACCTGTTGACCTTGTTGGAGCGTCGCCTGGACAACGTCGTTTACCGCCTGGGCTTTGCGCTCTCACGCCGCCAAGCGCGCCAGTTCGTGCGCCACGGCCATGTCAGCGTGAACGGCAGGAAGGTTGATATTCCGTCTTTCCAGGTGAAGGTCAGCGACGAAGTGTCGGTGCGCGAAAAGAGCGTCAACAACGTGCATATTCAGAGTTCGTTCCAAACCTCAGGTGGTCGTGGTCGTCCCGGCTGGCTGGAGATCGGCAATGCCGACACGCTGGTGGGCCGTGTGACCTCTTTACCGCGCCGCGAGGATGTTGATCCTGAGATCAAGGAACAGCTCATCGTTGAGTTGTACAGCAAGTAGTCGGCGGATCAATCAGCGCGTGTCACACAGGATAGATGGTGCGTTCCGGTGCGGTACGTTCAGCCTGACAAACAAGTTGGGAGTCAACGGATAAGACATTATGTGGACAGGATTCCAAAAACCAAAGCGGTTGAGTTTAGAGACAATGACCGACCGCTACGGGCGTTTTTCTGCGCAGCCGTTTGAACGCGGCTTCGGCACAACCATTGGCAACAGTCTGCGCCGCGCCTTGCTTTCTTCTATCGAAGGCGCAGCAATTACTGCCGTTAGAATCGAGGGCGTCTTGCACGAGTTCTCTTCGATTCCCGGCGTGGTCGAGGATGCGACAGATATCATCCTCAATCTCAAGCGCATTCCTTTCAGGATGCACACGGGCGATGTGAAAACGCTGCGCGTCTCGCGTAGCGAGCCGGGCATCTTGACCTCCGGCGACATCGAAACAGACGAGGGTGTCGAGGTGCTCGATGGCGATGTGCACATAGCCACAGTGAGTGAAGGCGGCAACCTAAATATAGAGTTGCGCCTGAAAAAAGGGCGCGGCTATATTTCAGCCGACCGCAACTTCGACGACGATCTGCCGGTCGGTTACATCCCGGTGGATTCGGTGCACTCACCGATCACCAAAGTCAACTTCCATGTCGAAGCGGCGCGACTCGGTCAGGACACCGATTTTGACAAACTGTTGTTAGAAGTCTGGACTAATGGTAGCGTCACGCCGGAGCATGCCATTGGACTGGCGGCGAAGTTGATCAAGGATCACATGGCGATCTTCATCAACTTCGAGGAGGAAGTCGAACCGGTGCCGGAACCGATCGCCGTCAAGCCCGCTCAAACTCAGAACGAGAATCTGGATCGTTCGGTGGACGAGTTGGAATTATCAGTGCGTTCGTACAACTGCCTGAAGAATTCCGACATTCGTACCATCCGCGATCTGGTGCAGAAGAGCGAGGCTGAGATGCTCAAGACCAAGAACTTTGGCCGCAAGTCGCTCAACGAGATTAAAGACATCCTGAATTCGATGGGCCTGGGCTTGGGAATGCGGATTGACGAAGGCGGCAATCTGATCAAAGCGGCTGAGCAATAGAAGAGAAGTAAGAGGACCGAATCAATGAGACACCTTGTTGCACATCGTAAACTGGGGCGCACTTCGTCGCATCGCCAAGCGTTGCTGCGCAATCTCTGCGCCTCGCTGGTCGAACACGAGCGCATTATCACCACTTTGCCCAAAGCAAAAGAACTACGCCCGTTCGCCGAGCATGTCATCACGCTTGGACGGCGCGCGCGCAAAGCCCGTGAAGACGGCCGGAACGAAGCGGCTTTGCATCTGACGCGACAAGCGGCGGCCTATTTCTTCTCTGGCAATTCCAACTGGGATAGCAAGCAGCACAATCCGCAAGCCGGGCGCACGGGCGGTGTGGCGGCGCTTCAAAAAGTGACTGGCGAATTGGCCGAGCGCTTTGCCGAACGTCCCGGCGGTTACACGCGGATTCTCAAACTAGGGCGTCGCAAAGGTGACGGCGCGGAAATTGCTTTGATCGAGTTTGTCGGTAGCGAAGACAAAAAGCCGGTCGAAGAGAAGCCCGCCGCGAAAGAGGGCAAGAAGTAGCTTAGGTCGCAGAGGCAATCTCTCGCAGGAGTGCGCACACGCCTCAACCGTGCAAGGCTTTCAAGCGGTTGAGGCGTTTGCTTTGGCGCAATCAAGGAGCTATGAAAAAGACGGCGCGTAAATCCAGTCCCAAGGTCGAAACGAAAGCGACGACCAACACCGCTCCCAAAACGCGGGCAGCCGACACTGAAAACCTCACGCTCGACGAAGTTCGGGAACTCATCAATCTCATCGCCGAAAAGCAATTCACAGAATTTGAACTTGAGCGCGGCAAGTTCCGCATGCGGTTGGGCCGAGGCACCACCACGAAGTCCATCACAGAAATCGTGCCGCACATGTTCGTGCCGCCTGAACCTGTGCCAGCCGTCAGAGCAGTGGAAGCTCCAACTACCGCTACGGCGGCCACGCCTGTCGCAGCGCCTGCGCCACAGGAAGAGAATCTACACATCGTTACCTCGCCCATCGTCGGCACGTTCTACCAGGCAGCGTCGCCCGATTCTGAACCGCTCGTCAAAGTCGGCGACTCAATCACGGTCGGCAAAGCGCTCTGCATCGTCGAAGCAATGAAGCTGATGAACGAGATTCAGGCTGATGTCAGCGGCACCGTCGCCAAAATCTTCGTCGAGAATAGCCAACCAGTCGAGTTCGGACAACCGCTGTTCGGAATCAAGGTGTAGTAGCCAGTAGCCAGTAGTCAGTAGTCAGTAGCTTTGGCGCTGAGGGTTACTGTCTACTGTCTACCGACTACTGACTACTGTCTACTGCTTTATGTTCAAAAAGATTCTCATCGCCAATCGTGGCGAAATCGCCTGCCGCGTCATCTGGGCTTGCAAAGAACTGGGCATCAAAACGGTCGCCGTGCATTCCGAACCTGACCGCGACGCCTTGCACGTGCGCTATGCCGACGAAGCCGTCTGTATCGGCCCCGCGCCGTCGGCGCAAAGTTATCTCAACATCCCTGCAATCATCTCTGCTGCTGAAATCACCAACGTGGATGCGATCCATCCCGGTTACGGCTTTCTCTCCGAAAACCCGCACTTCGCAGAGGTCTGCGCTGAGTGCAATATCAAATTTATCGGCCCCTCACCCGCAGTGATGCGGATTATGGGCGACAAGGCTTCGGCCAAACAGGCGATGAAGGCCGCCGGTGTGCCAGTCACACCGGGCAGCGAAGGTTTGCTCAATACCGAAAAAGACGCTATCCGCGAAGCTGAACGCATCGGCTATCCCGTGCTCATCAAAGCCACGGCGGGCGGCGGCGGGCGTGGCATGCGCGTAGCCAACAATCGCAAAGAATTGCTCGGCGGTTACAACACCGCGCGCGCTGAAGCCGAAGCCGCCTTCAAAAACAGCGGCGTCTACCTGGAAAAATACATTGACAGTCCGCGCCACATCGAGATTCAAGTCCTGGCCGACGAACACGGCAATGTCGTCCATCTCGGCGAGCGCGAGTGCTCCATCCAGCGCCGCCATCAAAAGCTGATTGAAGAATCGCCCTCGCCCGCCGTCAGCTATGAGTTGCGCCAGGAAATGGGCAACGTGGCTGTCAAAGCCTGTCAAGAAGTCGGCTACAGCAACGCAGGCACGATTGAATTCCTGCTCGACGAAAAGGGCAACTTCTATTTCATGGAGATGAACACGCGCATTCAAGTCGAGCATCCGGTGACCGAACTCGTCACAATTGCCGATCTTGTGGCCGCGCAAATCCGCATTGCGATGGGCGAACCGCTCAACGTTACTCAGGACGAGGTTGTTTTCTTCGGGCACGCCATCGAATGCCGTATCAACGCTGAAGACCCGGAAACATTCACGCCCAGCCCCGGACGCATTACCACACTCAATCTGCCCAGCGGCCCCGGCGTCCGCCTAGATACGGCGATTTATGACGGCTACTTTGTACCGCCGCATTACGATTCATTGATCGCCAAGCTGATCGTACATCATCGCGACCGCGCGCGCGCCATCGCCCGCATGCGTCGCGCGCTCGAAGCGATGGTGGTCGAAGGCATCAAGACAACGATCCCGCTGCACTTGAAAATTCTCAACGATCCTGATTTTATCGCGGGCAATATTTCAACGCGGTTTATGGATCGGTTTATGAAATAGACGAGCATTCCATCGGAGGTTTGCAATGAGAAGAAATCTGCGAGCACGGTTGAAGCTGGTCATTGGGCTGTTTTCAATGCTGGTTGTCGTAGCTGGCTGTTTGTTGTCAGGCGCGGCGCAAAACAGGGGCAAGAATGACCCCAGCCAAAAAGAATGGCACCAGCTTTTCAACGGCAAAGACCTGAAAGACTGGGCAGTCAAAATCACGGGCTATGACCTGAACGATAACTTCGGCAATACCTTTCGCGTCGAGCAGGGCATGCTGAAAGTCGGCTACGACAAATACGACAAGTTTGACAACAAATTCGGCCACATCTTCTATCGGGAGAAGTTTTCGCACTACATCATCGCCGCCGAGTATCGCTTCGTCGGCGAGCAGTGCACGGGCGGGCCAAATTGGGCGACGCGCAACAGCGGGATCATGCTGCATTGCCAAGACCCGCAGACGATGGGCAAGCAGCAGGATTTCCCCATCTCCATCGAAGTCCAACTACTAGGTGGCTTGGGCAAGGGGCCGCGCACGACGGCCAATCTGTGCACGCCAGGCACGAACGTGGAGATGAATGGCAAGCTCTTCACGCAGCATTGTCTCAATTCAAGCTCGAAGACCTATGACGGCGACCAATGGGTGCGCGTGGAAGTCGAGGTGCGCGGCGACGAACAGATCAAACACATCATTGATGGGCAGACGGTGCTCTCTTACGAGAAGCCGCAGATCGGTGGCGGCAATGTGAGCAACCACGACCCGGCGGTAAAGAAAGATGGAATGCTTTTGAGCGAGGGTTACATCTCGCTGCAAAGCGAGAGCCATCCGGTCGAGTTCCGCAAGGTCGAGTTGCTCAATCTGGTGGGCTGTACTGATTCGAAGGCGAGCAACTACAAGACGTATTACGTCAAGGCCGACAACACGAAGTGCCGTTACGACCGCCGTAGCAGATAAATCCAGCCACAAAAAAATAATCTCAGCAAAATTGCCTTGTCCCGCCACGTGTGGCAAACTCCGCCTACTTTTTTGGCGCGGCAGTATTCGCAATTCAACTAATCATCCGCATCAACTTTGCAGAGAGGCTCGCCACACCTATGAACCTCGCGACACTGTTTCGCACGAAATCCATTGAATTGATTCAACAAGATGCCGCCACCGGCTACAGCGATGGAGAGATCAGCGCTGGTGGGCTAAAACGCGCGCTGGGCGTGACCGATTTGACCTTGCTCGGCATTGCCGCCGTCGTAGGCGCGGGCATCTTCTCGACTATCGGCAATGCGGCGGCAAATGGCGGCCCGGCGGTGTCGTTGCTCTTCGTCTTCACTGCGATTGCCTGCGCGTTTGCGGCCATCTGTTATGCGGAGTTCGCTTCGATGATTCCGGTGGCGGGGTCGGCTTACACGTATGCCTACGCGAGCTTCGGCGAATTGATGGCGTGGATCATCGGCTGGGATTTGTTGATGGAGTATGCCATCGGCAACATCGCGGTGGCGATCTCGTGGAGCGATTATTTCACGGGGTTGCTGGCCGGGTACGGCATCAATCTGCCTGAGTACCTGACGATGGATTTTCTGACTGCGTCGCGCGGGTTCACCAAGGTCAATGAGTTGCTGCAAACGGGCAATACGCTCGATCAGATCAAGGCGATGGATGGGATGGGTGGCGCAATGGATGCTTATTTGGCGTGGACAAAGGCGCCAGTGCTTGGTGGTTGGCATTTTGTCTGCGATCTACCTGCGTTGGGCATCGTGTTTCTGATTACGCTGCTGGTTTACGTCGGCATACGCGAATCAAAGACGGCTTCAAACGTGATGGTTGGCTTGAAGCTGGCTGTAATTGGCTTGGTCATCGTGCTCGGCGCGTTTTACATCAAGCCAGGCAATTGGAATCCGTTTATGCCGAATGGCATTGCCGGCGTGCTCAAAGGCGTCTCGGCAGTCTTCTTCGCCTACATCGGTTTTGACGCGATCTCGACGACAGCGGAAGAGTGTAAGAATCCGCAGCGCGATTTGCCCAAAGGGATGATCTACTCGCTGATCATCTGTACAGTGCTCTACGTGCTGATCTCGCTCGTGCTGACAGGGATGGTCAGTTACAAAGAGTTGGCTGTGGGGGACCCGATGGCTTACGTGTTTGGGCCAAGCGGCGCGAATCTGCCGTGGATCAAAGGCATCATAGCCATCAGTGCAGTAATTGCGATGGCAACCGTCTTGCTCGTCTTTCAATTAGGGCAGCCGCGCATTTGGATGGCGATGAGCCGTGATGGATTGTTGCCGCCGATCTTTTCGGCAATTCATCCGCGCTTCAAAACGCCCTGGTTTTCGACGATTGTGACAGGCGTGTTGGTGGCGATCCCCTCGCTCTTTCTGAATCTGGTTGAAGTGACCGATCTGACAAGCATCGGGACACTCTTTGCTTTCATGCTGGTCTGCGGCGGCGTACTGATCCTCGACCGGTCGAATCAACGTATTGAGCGCAAGTTCAGGACGCCGTATATCAATTCGAAGTATCTCGCGCCAGCATTGTTTGCAGCGGTCTGGATTTATCTGTATGCCAAGCAGCCTGCCTACGTCACTGACCTCTTCAGCGCGACCGATCCGACTAATCCTTCCTTACACGGTTGGGAAGTGCTCAAACACAAGATTCCGTTTTACGTCTATCTGGTTGGCGCGCTGTGGCTGTTGGTGGAATGTTTCAGGAAGAGACTCTCTTTGATTCCTGTGTTGGGGTTATTGACCTGCGGCTATCTGATTTCGCAGTTGGGCTGGACGAACTGGACGCGCTTTGTGGCTTGGTTGGTGGTGGGATTGATCCTCTACTTTTTCTATGGCAGCAGTCATAGCAAACTGGCGCACAAGACTTAAACGGCCAACCACAGATTGCTGCTAAACAAACTGTGCTCATCCAGCCAAGTGCGCGCCGGAGCAAAGCCCGTAGCGTTGGCCAAGTCTGCAAGCTGCCGCGCGTCATACTTGTAAGAGTTTTCGGTGTGGATTGCCTCGCCTGCTTGGAATTCGATGGCGAGGTTCAGCGCGCTGACCTGAACGGTTTGCGCAACGCGGCTGACCAGATAGATCTCGACGCGCGATTGCGCTTCGTTGAAAACAGCCTGATGAGCGAACTGCTTCAAGTCAAAGTTCCCGCCTAAGTCTCGATTGATGCGCAACAGCACATTCAGATTGAAAGCCGCCGTTACGCCCAGCGCGTCGTCATAGGCCGCTTCCAACATCGCACTAACCTTGCGCAAATCTGCGCCTAGCAACAAACCGTCACCAGGCTGCATTACGCGCCGAATCTGTTTAAGTAATGCCAGTCCATCTTCCGGCGTGTAGTTGCCGATGTTCGAGCCTAAAAAGAGAACCAGGACTTGGCCGTCCGCACGACGTTCAAGTGCAGGCATCTGTTGCAGGTAATCGCAAACGTAGCCTGTGATACTCAAGCCCGCGTAGTTTTCGAGCAAGGCTTCGGCACTCTGGCGCAGGATTTCGGGCGAGATGTCAATTGGCTGGTAGTGCAAAGACTTTTGTCTGGTCAACACTGCTGCAATTAGGTGACGGCTCTTAGCTGCGCTGCCGCTGCCGAATTCAGCGAGGCCGGTGAGCTGCGGCAACTGCGCGACGATCTCCGCCGCGTGCTGCTCGACAATCTCAGTTTCAGCCCGCGTCAAATAGTATTCGGGCAACTGGCAGATCGCCTCAAACAGATAAGAGCCGAGTGTGTCGTAAAAATACTTGGGCGGCAACGTTTTTGGCTGAGCCGTCAAACCGGCACGCACGTCGTCCGCAAACGAGCTAGCCTGATTGGTTGAAAGCAGATTATGGATTGTCAGGCGTGTTGGTTCTTCGGCCATCATTGCGGGTGTCTCACTATGTTTTTACCAACAACTTGAAAGTGAAAGGATATTGGTTCTTCTCGTCAGCCTCGTGCTGAGCCATCTCCTGCGCCAGCCATTCGTTTTCAACAAATTCGGGAAAGAAAGTATCTGCCTCTACTTCAGCATCCACCAACGTCAAGTACAAGCGATCTGCGAGCGCGAGCGTCTGTGCATAAATCTCTGCGCCGCCGATGACGAAGGCTTCGCTCTCGCCACGCTCACGCGCCAGCCGAAGGGCTTCGTCAACTGAGTTCACTACGAAACAGCCTTCTGCCTGAACGCCTGCTTGGCGTGTCACGATAATCATCTGTCTGCCGGGCAGCGGCTTGCCGATTGATTCAAACGTTTTGCGCCCGACGATCAGATAATGTCCCATCGTCAGCTCGCGGAAACGCTTCATATCGGCTGACAAGCGCCACGGCAGCCGGTTGTCTTTGCCAATGCCACGCCGCCGATCCATCGCAACAATCAACGAGACAATCATACCGCCACCGCCGCTTTGATATGAGGGTGGCATTGGTAATTGACCAACTCGAAATCTTCATACTTGAAAGCGAAAATGTCTTTGACCGCCGAGTTGAGCTTCATCTGCGGCAGCGGGTACGGGTTGCGCTCGAGTTGCAGCCGTGTTTGTTCCAAATGATTGAGATAAAGATGCGCGTCGCCAAACGTATGAATAAATTCGCCTGGCTGCAAATTACAGACCTGCGCGATCATTAGCGTCAGCAATGTATACGACGCGATGTTGAATGGCACGCCGAGAAAAATGTCGGCGGAGCGTTGATACATCTGACAGGAGAGTTTGCCTTCGGCCACATAAAACTGAAAAAAAGAATGGCAAGGCGGCAGCGGGGTTTTATCAGCGAAGGACGGGTTGTAGGCCACGACCAACAAGCGGCGTGAGTTCGGCTGGTGTTTGATCTGTTCGATGACTTGCGCAATCTGGTCAAGGTAAGTGCCGTCAGGATTCGGCCAAGCGCGCCATTGACTGCCGTAGATACCTTCGCCCAATTCGCCGTTGGCATCAGCCCATTCATTCCAGATTGTCACACCGTGTTCGCGCAAGTATCTGACATTTGTCTCGCCGCGCAGAAACCAGAGCAGTTCGTAGATGATGGATTTAAGGTGCAGCTTTTTGGTTGTAACGAGCGGGAAGCCTTGCTGCAAATCGAAGCGCATTTGATGACCAAAGACGGAGAGCGTGCCTGTACCGGTGCGGTCTTCCTTTTTCACGCCTTGTTCAAGCACATGTCGCATCAGGTCAAGATACTGTTTCATTGCGCTGCCTCAAAAGAAGATGATTGGAAACTGCACTATAGCAAAGCCTGAGCATGCGCGCATCCTTGCATCGGTGACGGTTGACGCTCGCCCGTTGCTTCAGTAGAGTGCCATTAAAGTGAGCTTGAGACCTACTTCAAGCCTCCCTCATTAATTACAGGAAGATTGGATAATGAGTACAACTGTTTCAGGAATTACCTTACCGGCGCGCATCAGCCGGTTAGAAGAGCTGGCGCATAACCTTTGGTGGAGTTGGAGCATTGATGCATCGGAGCTTTTTCAAAGTCTGGATCGGACGTTGTGGGAGTTGACCCACCATAACCCGGTTAAGATGCTGCTACAGATTTCGCAAGCTCGGCTGAATGCCGTCGCGGCTGATCCGGGTTTTCTGCGCCGTTACGATGGCATCATACTGGCACTGGATCGTTGTCTTTCAGCTAAGGGCGCGTGGTTTACCGAGAAGTATCCAGAACTGGCAAGCCAGACCCTCGCCTATTTTTCTGCTGAGTTCGGATTGCACATTTCGCTGCCGATCTATTCGGGCGGCTTGGGCATTCTCGCCGGGGATCATTGCAAAGAGGCAAGTGATTTGGGCTTGCCGCTGGTCGGCGTGGGCTTTGTCTATCCACAAGGCTATTTCCAGCAGCGCCTGTCGGCAGAAGGGCGGCAGGAAGCGTTTTATGAAAGATTCGATTACAAGGCCGCGCCGATTGAACCGTTGATAACGCGCGAGGGCGAAGGCGGACTATTGAAGCTCGAACTGGGCGGGCGCACGATTCACGTTGCAGTGTGGCTGGTGCGCGTCGGCGCAGTCTCGCTCTTTCTGCTGGATACGGATGTCGAAGAGAACACACCGTGGGATCGTGAGCTGTCGGCGCGGCTCTACGGCGGTGATCAGGAGACGCGCATTTCTCAGGAGATAGTTCTGGGCATCGGTGGCGTGCGGTTGCTCGAACGACTGGGCATACGCCCGGCGGCCTTCCACGCGAACGAAGGGCACGCGGCTTTTCAGTTGCTCGAACGCGTGCGCAATTTGGTGCAGAGCGGCTTGAGCTTCAACGACGCGGTGGAGCGCGTCAGGGCTACGACGATTTTTACTACGCATACGCCAGTGCCAGCGGGACACGACGCGTTTCCGTTCGGGCTGGTTGAGAAACATTTTGCCGGATTTTGGGAAGCGATGGGGCTGGATCGCGAACAGTTCCTGATGTTGGGCGGATACGCTGACAGCTATGGCGGGATGAATTTCAATATGACTGCGCTAGCGTTGCGGCTGGCTGGTCAGCGCAATGGCGTGAGCAAGCTGCACGGCGATGTCTCGCGCCAGATGTGGCAGCCGCTCTGGCCGGACAATTCGGCAGATGAAGTGCCGATTACGCACGTCACCAACGGCGTGCACGCGCCGACGTGGATCGCGCCGCGGCTGGATCGGCTGTATGCCAAGTATCTCGGCCCCGATTGGCTGCAACATCACGATGAACCAGCGCTGTGGGAACGGTTGCGCGACATGCCTGACCAGGAACTGTGGCAAGTTCATCTACAGTTGAAGAACCGGCTCTTCAACTTCATGCGCGAGCGGGCGCGGCGCGGCTGGATGGATGAAGGAGCAGGGCCGATTCGCGTGCTGACTTCGGGGACACTGCTCGACCCAAATGCGCTGACGATTGGTTTTGCGCGCCGGTTTGCCACCTACAAGCGAGCGCTGCTGATCTTCAAACAGATTGAGCGGTTGAAGAAAATCCTGCACGATGAATGGCGTCCGGTGCAGATCATCTTCGCGGGCAAAGCGCATCCGGCGGATAATCCAGGCACTAATTTGATTCATGAGCTGTACAACTTTGCCCGCGATCACAACATCGGCGGGCGGATCGCCTTCATCGAGAATTACGATATTCACGTCGCCAAATATTTCTACCGCGGCGTGGATGTGTGGCTCAACAACCCGCGCCCACCTTTTGAAGCCAGCGGCACCAGCGGGCAGAAGGCTGCGCTCAACGGCGTGCCGCATCTGAGCGTGCTCGATGGCTGGTGGTACGAGGGCTATCACGGCACGAACGGTTGGGCGATTGATCCGCAAATTCCCGAAGGCAGCACTGACGAAGAGCGCGATGAGGCCGACGCCACTGAGTTGTACCGCGTCTTGGAGCAGGAGGTCGTGCCACTGTATTTCGAGCGCGACTCGGACGGCATCCCGCGCGGTTGGGTGAAGGTGATGAAGGAGGCGATTCGCACTGCCGCTCCCGCCTACAGCGCACGCCGGATGGTCAAGGAGTATGCTGAGCGGATGTACATCCCGGCGATGAAGGCGGCGGAGCAGGGCTAGCTTTCAAGCAGTCTTGCTACCGCAAACGCGTGAGCCAGCGAAGGTATGGCCTGCTGCCTATTGATTCGTCTCAAGCATCCACGCTTGCTCATTGCGCGCTTCAAGACGGTGGCTATTTGTGTTGCGTCAAGGCAAACCAGTTGCCGAAACAGTCTTTGAAGACAGACTCAATGCCATAAGGCCGTTCAATAGGTGGCGACAGGAATTCGACGCCGCGGCCTTTCAACTCTTCATAGGTTGCCTGGCAGTCGTCGGTGTCGAAAGCGCACGCGCCCAGCGCACCTTTTTCGACGAGCACGCGGATTTGTTTCGCCGTTTCTTCGTCGAGCATCATCCCGCCTTTCGGTTCCATCAATGCAATTTCGAGATCGAGTTGTTCCTTCGGCGAGACCGTAAGCCAGCGGAAACCATTTCCCATCGTGGCGTCGGTGCGTACTTCAAAGCCAAGTTTCTCGACATAAAATTTGTAAGCTTCGTCCTGGTTAGTGACGTAGATTGTTACGTGCGAAAGTCTCTTGATCATCTTTATTACATGCCTCCTTGGCTAGTCGGTTTTGTCTTGCGGGTGTGAGTATAAAGCGAGCGCGAAAGGTGAGGCTTCTCGAAAATTGCGAATCAATGGACGCCGACGGGAATGAAGCCAAACTTCATCAGCAAACAGGCTGGCACAGCAATTGGCTTTGCCTGGGAAGGTATAACGCAAGGCCGCTTGAGGCGTGCGCGATAGTTGCCAGGCGAAACACCGACGTGCTTGCGAAAGAGGCTGCTAAACGAGCCTAAACTCTCAAAGCCGACCTCGAAACAGACTTCCGTGACGGTCAAGTCGCTGGCATCGAGTAATTCTTTGGCGCGTTGGATGCGCTTTTCACTTAGGTACTGATGCGGTGTTTTGTTGAAGACTTGTTGAAACAGACGGATGAAGTGGAAGCGGGAAAAACATGCCTGCTGCGCTATCTGATCTAGGTTGAGAGGCTGGCAATAATGCTGGTCAATAAAGCGCCGCGCGCGTTGGAGCCTCTGCCACATATCCTGATCCACTTTATTCCTAACTCTGACTGCCATCGCTGCTCTCACAATAAAATAGGGCGAGATCGCTGGTGCCAATCTCGCCCCTGTTGATCTGAAACCTTGATACGCGCTACGCGTGGCGAAGGTTCAACCTGCTACTCGACTTCAGTGATACTCTCGACCATCAGCTTGCCCTCGGACAGCTTGCCCGTGACTTTGAAGACTGCGCCGTTGGCCTTGCTGGTCTTTTCGAGCGCGGCTTTGCCCAATTCAGTGCCCTTGGCGTCAAACTCGACGTATTTGCCGTCGGTATACACGCCCAATCCGCTCTTGAGGCAGCGCTCCGAGAGTGCACAGCCCTTCTTGTGATTGCTAGCTTTTTCCGCCGTGTTATTGCCGGCGGAGCAGGCCTTATCAAGAATGTTGCCAGTCAAAGTGACCGACTTCTGGTCTTGCGCTGCGATCATTACGCTCAAGCTAAGCACGATCACGAGCGCGGCCAGCGAGGAGAAAAGTTTTTTGCTCATAAGTTTTGCCTTTCTTTGTTCTGCTTGGGTCTGGTTGATTGTCTTGGGATTGGAACAGCTTTACTGTGGCTTCACACCAGCCAGCAGAAAACGCTGCGGCACGATTATCCGAGACGAGGGCTGACGAAGCAACTCGAAACCGGAAAACTGGCAATAAAAAAGCAGCCACGTGCTTGGGGGCAACGAATAGCTGCTAACGGAAAACAGAATTTTGGAAAAGTATTCAGAGCGCTCTAGGGCTGCGGTATTGCTCGTAGCGGCGCGTCGGTTCGTATTTGCTAGGCACAAAACCGGGGTCTTTTGCGGGCGGCCCTTCGAGTCTAATGATCTCAATCGCTTCCTGGTAGACCCGTTCGAGATTTTCAGGCTGGAAACCGTTCAGGCGGCACGCCCGGATGTGGGAACGCACCATCTGCTCGACTGCCTCTCGTCCGATCTCGTCCAACTCTTGTAGGGAACGCAGAGCATGCGCGGACAATTTCATAAACCAGACCAGTCCTTTCTGGAGAAATTTGCTTCCTTTTCTTGGATTATTTTGAGGAGGAAACGCGCGCAATATAGCACAGTTTTGCAAGCTGTCTACAAATATTTTTCATCCTTTTGTGAGCTTTGCGCACTAGGCTCAGAGTGCCGTAAATGATACTGGGAACGGCGTGTTACAATGCGTTCCGGCTTTACCAAACCGGGCTTCGATTGACTGGCTAGGAGGTGTTCAACCAAGCCGTCAACTAAGCGGGCGGATGTGTCTGATGGTGAACTAACTATGCGTATTGCAGCTTCAACCTATCTTAATTCCGCACCCTTGGTTTATAGCTTCGCCCAGGGCAGCTTGCGCAAACGGTACAGCTTCTTGGGCGATACCGCGCCAGCACGTTGCGCCGCGATGTTAGCCGCCGGGCAGGCTGACATCGCGCTCATCCCAGTGATCGAATATCAGCGCATCCCCAGTCTCAAAATTCTTCCCCAGTTAGCTGTGGCCGCCAAGCAGAAAGTTCGTAGCGTATTGCTGGCTGCCTGCCGCCCGTTGACTGAAGTGCGGCAGGTTACGCTCGACACCTCTTCGCGCACCTCTCAAACGCTGGTCAAAATCATTCTGGCCGAGCGTTATGGCGTGCAGCCACAATTCACTGAACGCCTGCCGGACGCCGTCATGAATTGCGAAAACATGCTCGAAGGCAGCGACGCCGCATTGATCATCGGGGACCCGGCGCTGCGGCTGGCGGCTTCGGCAGAAAAGCTTGGCCTCCAGGTTTATGACTTGGCCGAGGAGTGGCGGTCGCTGACCGGCTTGCCTTTCGTTTTCGCTGTGTGGGCAGTGCGAGCGGACGTGAGCTACGAATCGCGCTCGTTGGTGCGCGACTTCGTGTTAGCCAAAGAAGAAGGCTTAACCAAGCTGGAAGAACTGGCGGCGAGCTATGCCGAAAATTTGCGGTTACCGCACGCGGACTTGTTGAATTATCTGCGTGAGAATGTGAACTATGAATTGGACGAAGAGAACATTGCAGGTTTGCGCCGGTACTTCGAGTTGGCTTATGAATACGGCTCGATTCCTGAGATACGCCCGCTTAGCTTTCTCTTCGAAGCCGAGACCAGTGCCGGGGCTTGGCAATAAGGCTGGTTGAACCCGCTACGGTTTGCGCGCTTCGCTCAACTCCGAGAGCGGCTTGAAACGCTCGTCGCCAAACACTAGGCCGCGCAACAAACCTTCATAGTCGCGCCCGCCTTGGCTTGTCGGTGTCCACCGTTGCGACGCGCCCGCCTCATCGAATTGTAAGCCCCAGAGCGGCGTTAGGCTCTCCACAGCCGCTGTGATTCGCATATCGCCAACGGCGTTGGGGCTGTCCGCAATCGGCGCAAGATACCCGTCGGCAAACCACCTGAAGATTTTGAAGCGGCGGCGCGCTTCGGCATTTGCTTGCAAGGCGACTGGTAAATCATCAAAAGTGACTACATTGGTTGATCCGCCTGGTAGAACTTTTGTCTCACCAATCCACGGTATACGCAACCCGTCGGCATACAAGCGCCCGTTCGCTACATAGAGCGAACGCCACATCAGGAGCCAGCCAGGCGCAGGCAAGACGCGCGCCTGCGTAGCCTGCTGCTTGCGCAAAGCGAGCAACTCAGCTTGCACGGCTTGCGCACGGTGGTGCTGCCAAAAGCCGAAACAGATGTAGAAAAGCGCCAAGGCTAGCGCCCAACGCACGCCGTTTACGTCCCGCGTGCGTGCGGTGTAGAGCAAACTGATCAACAGGATCAACGTATAGATCGGGTCAATAATCGGCATCGCGTCCCACGTCACCCGCGTATCGGCGAAGGGCCACAACTGTTGCGTGCCGTAATTGGTCAACGAGTCTAGCAGCGTATGTGAGGCATAACCAATGACCGCAGTGATCGCCACTGCTGGCCGGTAGTTCTTGTACTGCTTCAGCCATAAAAAGGGGAGTGCCGCAATCAAGCCGCCCAACGGAATGAAGAGTAAGCCATGTGTGAAATGGCGGTGATAGATCCAACTTATCGTCGGATCGGTTGGCGACCAGATAAAGACATCCAGGTCAGGCGCCATCGCTGCAACCGCGCCGATTATTCCCGCGCCATGCGGCACGCGTCGCCACATTGTCGCCTGCGCAATCGTCGCGCCTAGCAAGCCGTGTGTAATTGGATCCATAACCGCACTCTACTGTTCGCTGCCATTGCCAGTCAAAACGGCTAGTGTGAAAATGTCGCGCACCACGCCGTTAAAATCGTTTTCTGAGGTGAAGTGAATGAAATGCATCGCGTTACTGTGCTGGACTCTGTTGCTTATGACTATTGCATCCGCCCAAACGCCGCTTAATTTCGAGCAAGCCAGACTTGGCTTCAAAGCCTTCTACGAACAGCAGCTCAAACAACACGGCATCATCGGCAGCAGCTTCATGCTGATTCACGATAACCAGATCGTTGACCAAAACTTTTATGGCCTCGCACACCGCGAACAGAATCGCGCGGTGGACGAGAACACCATTTATCACTGGGCTTCGATCACTAAGACCTTCACCGGCATTGCGATTATGCAGTTGCGTGATCGCGGTTTATTGAAGCTCGACGATCCGATTATCAAATACGTGCCGGAACTGAAAGACGTTCACAATCCGTTCGGCCCGATGGATGCAATTACAATTCGCCATTTGCTGTCACACAGCGCGGGCTTTCGCGCCGGCACTTGGCCGTGGGGCGGCGACAAGGACTGGCAGCCGCACGAGCCGCAGCATTGGTCGCAGCTTGTGGCAATGATGCCGTACACCGAAATCCTGTTTAAGCCCGGCAGCAAGTTCAGCTACTCCAACCCCGGCATCATCTTTCTGGGTCGCGTGATCGAAACGCTCACCAAAGACGATTACGAAGTCTACATTGACAAAAACATCTTCAAGCCGCTCGAAATGTATCGCAGCTATTTCGACACGACGCCGTATCATCTGCTCAAATATCGCTCGCACAGCTACTACCTGCAAGACGGCAAGCTGACGCCCGCGCGCTTTGACGTGGACACCGGCATCACCGTCTCGAACGGCGGGTTGAATGCGCCGCTCACCGATATGGCCAGGTATCTGAACTTCCTGATGGGCGACCCGCGCAAACAGGAGATTTACGAGCAGGTGCTCAAACGTGCCTCCCTCGAAGAGATGTGGCAACCGCAGGTCTCTATTACAGCCGACGCCATCGTCACGCCCGAAGGCCGCAATCGCAAAGACGCAATGGGGCTGTGCTACTTTATCGAAGACAATTTCGGCCACCACTTCATCGGCCACAGCGGCAGCCAGAACGGCTTCATCACGCATTTCTATCTGAGGCCAGACAATCGCACGGCTTACATCGTGGCCTTCAATACGCACGGGATGCCGACGGAGAAGAGGAAGGATCAAGATACGCGCTTGCTGGATCGGGAGATTAAGGATTGGCTGTTTGAGCGAGTGTTTCCGTTATTCAGCAAGCCGTAGTAGTATGCGCGCCACCAATCGCTTTACCCGGATCAATTCATCAACAAGGAGACCTTCTCAATGGCAGTCAAAGAAGTTGCTTCCCTGTCTGTCGCCGAGCGCGCGCACAAACGTATCACTTGGCGGCTGATGCCATTTCTGCTACTGCTCTATTTCCTCGCGTATATTGACCGCACCAACGTGGGTGTCGCTGCGCTGGATATGAAGCGGTCGTTGGGTGAAGGCGGGCTGGGTTTCGACGACGCCATCATCGGCATCGGCGCGGGCATCTTCTTCATCGGCTACTTTCTGTTGGAAATCCCCGGCACACTGATCGTCGAAAAATGGAGCGCCAGCAAATGGATCGCGCGGATCATGATTTCGTGGGGCATCGTCGCTTCGTTGATGGGCTTGGTGGGCACGCGGTGGCTGGAGTTTTTGTGCGTGGTGGATTGGTGCGCGGTCTTTCGGCCCGTCACAGCGGCGCTCGGCACGATCACGGCGTTGATGGGCGTTCATCCGCCGGAGATGCAAAACTGTGGTTGCGCGGTGAAACAGTTTTATTTCCTCCGCTTCCTGCTGGGGATCGCCGAAGCCGGATTTTTCCCCGGCATCATCGTCTACCTCGCGCACTGGTTCCGTTACGCGGATCGCGCCAAAGCCAAATCACAATTCATGATCGGCCTGCCAGTGGCGACGATTCTCGGTCTGCCTGTGTCGCAGTGGATCATGCACAAGATTCAGTGGGGTGGCGCGTCAGGCTGGCGCTGGGTTTATATTATCGAAGGTATTCCTTCGGTAATCTTCGGCATTGTGACGTTGTTCTATTTGACCGATTGGCCCGAACAAGCCAAATGGCTGCCCGAAGATGAAAAGAAGTGGATTACCGAAGAACTCGCGCGTGAACGCAGCGAGAAGCAAGCCGATGGTCATGTGACCTTTTGGCAAGAGGTAAGGCAGGCGCTCAGGAAAAAAGAGACGCTGCTCTTGTCGGCGATTTATCTGAGCGTGGTGATTGGCTATTACGGCCTGACCTTTTTTATCCCGGCGATCACAGCCCGCATGCAAGGGCGCTCCACCGTTGAACAAACTATTATTGCTATGCTGCCCTATATCTGCGGCTTGCTGACGATGCTTTGGAACGCCAGGCATTCTGATGGAACAGGTGAACGACGCATTCACACAGTTTGGCCGCTGTTGTTAGGGGCAGTGGCGCTGGGCGCAGCGAGCTTCGCGATTGATAATTTGCCAGTCGCCGTGATCTGTCTTTGTTTGGCTGGCATCGGCCTGCACGCCTATCTGCCTGTGTTTTGGACGTGGCCGAGCGCGTTTATGACTTCGGCGATGGCGGCAACGGCAGTTGGCTTGATCAACTCGGTTGGCAATCTTGGCGGCTATTTCGGCCCACAGGTTGTTGGCCAAATGAAAAAGCAGAGCGGTTCGTATGTGCCGGGTTTGCAGTTTCTAGCGGTTTGCGTTTTGGTGTCGGGATTGTTGGCGTTGTTGTTGAAGCTGCCGCAAAAGAAGCAAGTTTGATGTGAAAGAGAGGTGAGCTATGACCTGGGCCGAATTCAAACAAGCCGCACCTGAATTGGTTGAAAAAGCCGACAGCCTCTTTGACACAAGCGGCATCATCTTCCTCGGCACGATTCGCAAAGATGGCTCGCCGCGCATCTCGCCGGTTGAGGTGTTAATTACTGATGGCAAGCTGTATCTGGGAATGATGTGGCAATCACTCAAAGCACTTGATCTCTTACGCGACCCGCGCTGCACCGTGCATAGCGCCGTCCGCGACCGGCACGCGACCGAAGGCGAATTCAAACTGCACGGGCGCGCGATTGACATTCAAGACGCCGATGAGCGCAAACGCTACGGCGCCGCGCTCGCAGCCAAGATCGGCTGGAATCCCGAAGGCATGAACTACCATTTGTTTGCGATTGAGATACAGAGCGCAGGGCTGTTTACCAATGAAGGCAATGCACGCCTTATCAAGAAGTGGCGCGTGGGTGAGCCGGTGCGCGCCTATAGGCAAGGTGTTGACGGAAAGCTGGAACAAATCACCTAGCTCGATGGCTGCCAGTGTCAATGCCTCTTCAGTCTGTTTCGATTACCTTCAGCATCTCGTCATTCGCTGAGTGTTTGAAGAATTCCAGGGTGCGCCGCGTCGCCTCTTCCTTCTCAAAGCCTTCCAGCTTTTGCACGTCGGCATAACTGACCGGGCGCACGCCACGCGAAGCCAGCAATTGCCGCAAGGCGCTCAGCTTGTTCGCCGCACTGTCAGCCGTACCGGAAGTGCAGGTTTGCAAGTATTGATTGACAACCGCCACACCGCGCTCGCCGTCCTGCTTGGCTTTTCCGACCAATCCATCTGACGCCTGTCGTGACCAGCCTATGACAAAGACACCCTCGCAGGTTCGTCCCGCTTCTGGATCAAACACCTGATAGGATTCATTGCTGGGCTGTGTAGGATCGGGCGTGGCGCATTTGACGTAGACCGAGCCATCAAATGGGAGGCCCAAGTGCTCATCCACGCGGTCGCCAACAGCGAAGATCACTGTGTCAACTTCCAAGTCGTGAAAAGTGCCCAGCCCGCGCGCCGAAAAGTCGTTGCCCTTCGGTACGAGCGTTGTGTCTTCCATCCGCAACGCGCGCACACGGCCTGTTTCATCGCTCAGTATTTCAGTTGGCTGGCTCAAGTAGCGGAAGTTCAAGCGCGATGGACTCGTACCTTCCTTCGCCGGTTCGTTGGCGTGTTTGGTCAAATCTTTGAAAAGCTTCTCGCGTTCTTCGTCATTCAAATGAATGTGCGGACTGACACGATTTATCTCTTGCTGCAATGCCTGAATATCAATATTGGCGGCAACGGCTTTGATCTCGATGTCGGTATAAGCGCGCTGCGCCGGGCCACGCCGCGCGACAGCGATCACTTCAGGAGTCTTTAGTTCGTGCACAAGGTAATGCGCGACATCCACCATCACGTTGCCGATGCCGATGATCGCGACGCGCTGGCCGATAGGGAAGTCCTGTTGGCTAAAGGGCGGCAGGCCGTTGTAGTAATAGACCAAATCCTTCGCGTGGAAAACGCCCTGCGCCACTTCGCCCGGCAAGCCGAGCGATTTCGTGCCTTGCGCACCCGCCGCTATCACTAGCGCAGCCGGATGCAAGACGCTGCACAATTCATCCAAGGTCAAATCGGCGTGGTTGCCGATCTTGATATTGCCCAAGTAATGCACGTGCGGGTCGGCCAGGATTTTGCGGAACTGCGCACGGATGCCTTCCTTCATCTTGTGCTTGTTCCAGTAAATGCCATATTCGACTAAGCCGCCCGGCTTGATGTCGCGATTGATAAGCACGACTTCGTGACCCGCCTCGGCGAGTTTGCGTGTGCCATAGATGCCCGCCGGGCCTGCGCCGACGACAACGACTAAATGTCCGCTGTTGTGTTCTGCCATAGCTAGTTTTTGTTGAGGTAGGTGGTATCACGGCGGCCTTTATCGGTGCCGTAGCAAAGCGTCGTTTGCCGTGTGGCAGCATAGCGTAGAAGCTGAATTTGCGCCACTATCGGCTAAGTCTGGCCAGAAACTTTCTGTATACCGACCAGCAGAAATTTTGTGATGATAGTGGCAACCCTTTGTTGGCTTACGCCGCACTGTGCTAAATTCACCGCCGCTTTAATAGCCCTAAGCGATGAGATTTCTGGTCTGATGACAATGTCGGCTCAACAATGGGGTTTGGCGCAAGCTTAGCAATTGCGAGAACTGAGCGGCCGGAGTATCCATGAACGGCGAACGATTTCGAAAGCAGGGATCTAGCGAAGATCAGCCTACCGCACAATTGCCCAATCCTTTCCCGCGCTCAATTGGTCATTACCGAATCATCTCGCTGCTCGGCAAAGGTGGAATGGGTGAGGTCTGGCTGGCCGATGACACACGGCTGAAACGCAAGGTCGCACTCAAGTTGCTGCCGTCCGAATTCACCCACGACGCCGAGCGCGTGCGCCGCTTCGAGCAGGAGGCGCGAGCGATTTCCGCGCTCAACCATCCAAACATCATCACTATCCACGAAATCGGTGAGTGCGAAGCCGGACACTTTCTTGTAATGGAACTGGTTGCCGGACGTACGTTGCGGGAGTTAGCGGCGGAGCAAGTTGCACTTGACTCCTTGATCGCCTGGGTTAGGCAGGTTGCCAAAGCCTTGTATGTAGCGCACATGGAGGGAATCACACACAGCGATATCAAACCTGAAAATATTATGGTGCGTGATGACGGGTATGTGAAAGTGCTTGATTTCGGTTTGGCGCAGTTGGCCGCCAAGAGCTTTGCCGAAGCAGGATCATTGGCTACCACAAACCCTGGCGTGCTGCTTGGCACGCCCAGTTACATGGCACCGGAACAGGCGCGCGGTGAAGCAATAGCAGGCAAGCCCGACATCTTTGCGCTCGGTATTCTGTTTTACGAACTAGCAACGGGTGAGCACCCCTTCAACTCTGCGACGCAGGAAGATACACTGCAACGGATCATGTCGGAAATGCCGCTGCCACCTTCGCTTTTGAATCCTGACATTCCGGATACAGTTAATGCCTTAATTCTGCAAATGTTGGAGAAGGAGGCCGGGGAGCGTCCGTCGGCTGGCGAGGTAGATCGCGCGCTTAGCAAGTTACCAGGTCAACGTAGCAGTGGTCAGTTTCAGCGGCCTCCGAAACCAACTATTAAGCGCCACACCGTCGGACGCGAGAAAGAACGAGCAGAATTAAAGGCGAGATTTGACGCTGCTTTGAATGGGCACGGGCTGCTGTTTTGTGTGACAGGGGAGGCCGGTATTGGTAAGACGACGCTAGTCGAAGATTTCCTAGCCGAGCTTAGTATCGCAGCCCGTTGCGCCATCGCACGAGGAAGCTGCCCGGAGCGGCTGGTAGGCACAGGAGACTATCTACCAGTGCTAGAGGCGCTTGACGATTTGCTGAAGGGATCAGCCGATCTTTCAAAAGCGCCAACCCGGAAATTCGGCGGTAACTTTAGCAGCGAGCAGCGAGCGCAAGTAATGCAACGGCTTGCACCAACTTGGTATGCACGGCTTGTGTCGCGCGCGGACACAAATACAATAGCGGAATCCCGTGCGGCTTCGCCAGAGCAATTGAAGCGTGAGTTGGCAGCGCTGCTTAGAGAGATAACCAGCTCGCAGCCAGTAGTCTTGTTTTTCGATGATTTGCACTGGGCAGACGATTCAACAATTGATTTGCTCTGTTTTCTTGCGCACCAGTTCAGAGCGTTGCATGTGTTGATCGTGGTGACGTATCGGTATAAGGAGATGCGGCGCTTGAAGCATTCCTTTTTGCAAGTCAAGCCTGATTTACAAGCGCACGGCGTATGTCATGAGTTGGCGCTCGAATTTCTAAGCGAAGCAGAGATTGCGCAATACCTTGATTTGGAGTTCCCCGATCATAGCTTCCCTACTGAATTCCCGAAACTGATTCATGCAAAGACCGAAGGCAGCCCGCTCTTTCTGGCCGATCTTGTGCGTTGCTTACGCGATCGCAATGTCATTGCGCAGGACAATGGGCGTTGGACGCTCGCACGGGCCTTACCAGCCATTGAAGGCGAATTGCCGGAATCCGCGCGAGTGATCGAACACAACATCGAACAGTTGAGTGAAGAAGATCGAGAACTACTAGTCGTGGCGAGCATACAAGGGCATGAATTCGACTCAGCAGTCGTCGCACGAGCGTTGAAACTTGAGGCTGATGAAGTCGAAGAACGGCTGGAAAAACTAGAGCGTGTACATGAATTTGTGCGACTTATGACCGAGAAAGAATTTCCGAACGGCAAGCTCACTCTGCGTTACCGCTTCGTGCATGTGTTGTATCAGGATGAACTCTACAAGTCGCTCCGGCCGCGTGCCGCGCGAAGGGTCATGTTCAGTAGTGAGGTCGCGCATGCGCTTGAAGATTTTTTCGGTAAGCAAAGAGCAAGCATAGCAAACGAATTGGCAGCGTTGTGGGAGAAAGCACTAAAGCACGATCGCGCTGCCGATTATTGGTACCTTGCGGCACAGAATGCCTTTGCCATACAGGAAGCAGTGCGGCTTGCGAACCGTGGACTGGCACAGGTTGAGAAGCTGCCAGAGAACGATGAGCGTAGGAAGATAGAACTTGCCTTACAGGTTGTTTTGGGTAATGCATTGATGGCGACAAAAGGCTATGCAGCTTTAGAGGTAGAACAAACATACTCCCGCGCGCGCGCCTTGTGTCAGCAGCTTGGCGAGACACCTCACCTGCTCCCGGTACAGTATGGTTTATCTGTGAATCAGATTGTCGGGTCAAAACTCCGGCAGGCAATGAAGTATGGGGAAGAATTCCTGACTTTGGCTGAGCGTCAAGAAGCTTTATCCATTGTAGTCGCTCACCGGATGGTAGGTATTCCCCATTTTTTTTTGGGAGAGTTGCTGCAGGCTCGTGAACATCTCGAACGGAGTCTTTCTCTCTATAACACAGAACAGCATCGTTCCTTGACCCAGGACTTCGGGATGGAACCTGGTGTGGCAGGGCATGCTTTCCTGGCCTTCACCTACTGGCTGCTTGGCTACCAGGATCAGGCAAAAGAAGAGAGCCAAAAATCGCTTCATTTGGGGCGCGAAGTTCAACACGTCCACAGTCAGACTTATTCACCAGGGTTTGCCGCTATTCATCACCAATTTCGCCGGGAACAGCAGCGGGTACAGGAATTGGCAGACGCGGCCATTAAGCGGGCTGAAGAACACGGGCTGGCGTTTTGGTTAGCAATCGGAACGATGATGTATGGCTGGGCGATGACTGAACAGGGTGAGGTTGCAAATGGCATTGCCAAGATGCGCCAAAACCTGAAGGCCTACCAGTCAACTGGAGCAGAAATGTTTTGCTCCTATTATCTCTACCTGCTGGCCGAGGCGTATGGTAAAGGCGGACAATTAGATGAAGGTCTTGAGGTGTTGGATGAGGCACAGGCTATGGTCGAAAGGAACGAAGAACGTTTTTGGCAGGCAGAACTGTATCGGCTGCGTAGCAAATTGTTGCTGGCGAAGGGCCTTTCTGCTATAGAAGTTGAAGCATGGCTTCATCAAGCCATCGAGATTGCACAACAGCAGCAGACGAAATCTCTGGAACTGCGTGCGACGATGGATCTTGCACGCTTGTGGCAACAGCGAGGTAAGCAAGCCGAAGCGAGACAGATACTCACGAAGATTTACGGCTGGTTCACTGAGGGCTTCGACTCGGCTGATCTAAAAGACGCCAAAGTATTGCTTGATGAATTACGACCACAAGAAGAACGTATCAGTAACCTTGACAGTGAGGGAGAGTGTAGTCCCCAAGAATGAAGCCCTTGCTGACATGCGGGCTACCGACATGACCTCACAAACAAAGAGACTGACATTTGCGAGATAAGGCAAAGCTGTACGTCTCGGCAGCATTGGCTTGCCGGGGTAGGTAAACACGCGAATGAATGACAACCGCCGTGACGAGCCGTCCGCTGCAGGCGTGATGGACGACTCCCTTAAGCGCTAGCAGATTGTTTTATTGGTCGGCCTGATTTAGCGGCGCAAGCGGCTCCGCTGCTCCGCGGCCTTTTCGACCAAGCGCCGCAGTTCTTTGATCGGCTCCGGATTGTCATCAACTTGCAAGCGCAACACGGTATCGTTGTGCAGCCAGACGCCGCCATCCTTTTTGACGATCAGCATGGCCGCCGATTGCATGCCGCGTTTGTCGCCACCCGCTGCCTGTCCGGCTTCAAGCGCCGCGAGCAACCGCAATGACAGATGCCCTTTGGTCGTCTCGAAAGCTTCGACCATTTTGTTGACTACTTCCTCGCTGGCCAGAATATTGCCCTGGGCTGTGCAGTATTTGCCGAGCTTGTGGCCAGCCCAAGAAGTTGCCTTCGTGCCAGTGAAAGCGGCAGCTTCGCCTTTAGCATTGATGACGGCGAACTGGCGTCCCTGCTTCGTCCAGTCTTGCGGGCGCGGATCAGGATCGGCTTCCCAAATCTGTTTGATGATCTCTTTCGGCGCAACGGCTTTTCTGAGCAACACCAATGCCTGCGGGCCGTAACTGACGTCTACAATCGCCTGTGTTGCCGCCGCTCCCACGCCCGCCTCGGCCCACAGCACTCCATTGCCGACTGAGAAGACGCGCGATTGCACCGCGCCGCCGACTTCGCCAGTGTTTGGGTCAAAACCGAGTATGGAGAAAGTTGCTATCGGCGGCCACGGCTCAGATGTGAACTTGCGCGTCTGGTCTTGCGCCAAAGTGAGGCTTAACAGACTCAATACAGTGGCGATTAACAGCGGTAATTTGCTGGTACGCATGCAATCTCTCCTTGTCGGTTGATAGGTGTGATAATGCGAAATTGTGTTATGGCGGCCTACTCTATTGTGCGGCGGACACCATTGCAACTGCTGGGTAAGGCGCGGCTTTAACGCCACACTTGAGCGCGTGTGGGATTCAGCGCTTGCCCGATTCAATTCATCTCAGCCAGCTTAAAAGATGCAGCGCCAAGGATGCGGCGTTGCGCGTGTTCCTGCACAAACGCAATGGCACGCAAGTCTGCACGCTTCCAGTTTGCAGCAAGACTGACAGAAGTTTCTGCCGTGAATGATTGCTGCGCGGGAGCGAATTTACCGAGCGCGCGAAGTTCGCGCGTGACAGCGCTATGAGGCAACTTGCGCCCGGAGTTTTCGCCGCGAATGACGTTAGAGGCAAGATTGTTTTCAGTGAGCGCGAACCAAACCTCCGCTTGATCATTGGCAGTGAGCGGCGGTAAGCCACTGGCTTCCACGCGCACGCTCAACGCACCAGGCTTAGCCGGAGCGACCGGTGTAATTTTCACGTCGGCTTTCGGCGATTTGGCGGCCTTGGCGATGGCTTCGCGCGCACGGCTGGCATAGCTGCCGATGAATTCAAACTGTCCGTCTACCACCATCTGCGGTGTGTAAGCCTCGCCACGCCCGCCTGTACGACGAAAGACCTCGGCGTAAGCTTGTTGCCGCGCGCTGAATATTGGTGAAGAGAAGGGATCAGCCCAGCCGATGTAGTTCCAGTAATCCACGTGCTCGCTTAGCACAATGATCTCCGCGCTATTCACAGGCGACGTCTGATCGAGTTGCGTCAAGAGCGCATCCGCAGGCGGGCAACTCGAACAGCCCTCGGACGTGAACAACTCGACTACAATGGCTGCGCGTGCGCCTATGCTTGGCTCGCGGGCGAGCGTTGCCGAGGCTGTCAGCGCGGTATTTTCAGCGTGCTGGTCACGCAGTAGGATCAGCGCAATGAGTAATATCGCGGTGACTGGCAAGACGAATAACAAAGCTTTCATTCCATTGATCTCCGTGAAAACAGATTCAGCTAGTGCTGCAAGTTTACGCCATCTTGGTAGCGTTGTTCTGTAACGGGAGTTACGCCCCTACTTAGTCCTGCCGCAAAAACAAAAGCGATGCTGTAGAGGTTTACTCTACAGCATCGCCGCGGATGTTGCGCAAAAGCCGCGCAGCTTACTTCTTGGTCTTCGGCGGCACAATGGAATCCTTGCAAGCCTTCGCCACACGGAACTTGACGACGGTCTTGGCCGGAATCTTGATCTCCGCGCCGGTCGCAGGATTGCGGCCTTTGCGGGCTTTGCGGTTGGCTTTGACGAGTTTGCCAATGCCAGGGATAGTGAACGCGCCAGCCTTCTTGGTTTGCGCCAGCGCGACGTTCGCCATCTCGTCAATTACTTCATTGGCGGTCTTCTTGGAAAGACCGAACTTCTCAGCGAAGTGAGCCGCCAGTTGGCTCTTGGTCATTAGTTTTGCTCCTGTTGCCATATTTTCTCTCCTTGTGAATTGGAAGTTGAATTACAGCCTTTCATCGGGTGCTGGATACGCTTGTCTGCCGGGTGAACCTGCGTGGGAAGCGCCGGCGAACAATCGCCCAACGGATGAACTGCCAGCGAATGACTGTTGAGATCAAATGTGACTCGGCGTGTGCGGGCGCAAAAGCGATAAACGATAATGACATTCCCGCCCGAGGGGATGCTCACACGCGCTCGCCGGTTTCACTTCAGCGCGAGCGCCGCGCTGAAACGCTGCTTTGCAAAGACTGCTTGTGCACTTTGTTTTGGTGTTGCAAAACGCGCGTGAGTATAACTTAGCGATTTAGCACGCGCAAGCGGAAAGCCTGATTTTGCAGGGTGAAATGCATTTCAGCAGTTGAAAGGTGCGTCAATATTGCTTGTTGATAACTGCGTGACTGTGCGAGCGGTCTCACACAGAGCTTGCCAAGAAAAACGCAAAGCTCGGTGAGGCTTGTCTTCTTTGCATCCTTTGCGTAAAAACTTTGTGTGCAGGCTGGTCTCGTCTGCTTTGACCTGCCTTGAGGTTGAGAATGCCTTGAGCGTCATTGCCAAAACTTGACGGTTTAGTTTAGAGTCTGCACCGCATTGCGCGCTTTGAGCCGCGTGTTTATTGGTGCATGCGCGCGGCTGCCTTCAAGGGTGGATCAGCCGCGCAATGCAAAGAGCGAGTTCAGCTCTGCTTTCAAAAGAGGCGCTATGGGAAAACTTATGGGTCGAGGAAGTCTTTTCCAACACAAAGGGTCAAAGAAACAAAGGATCAAGAGGTGGAGAGGAAGAAACAACTCTTTTCTTCCAGGCCTTTGACCCTTTGTAATGAGAAGAGTCTTCTTTACCCATAGAAATTCTAGTAGTGCTTCAAAGATAAATTCAGGGAGGTCCTAGAAATGCCATTAGCAGTTTGCCCGGAGTGTGAAGCCGAGATTCACGTTGACGAGGAGATTGATAAAGGTGAAAAGATGCATTGCGAAGAGTGCGATGTGCAGCTTGAAGTCGTTGGCCTTGACCCCATCGAGTTGGACGTGGTCTATGGAGAGGAAGAAGAGGATTTCACCGAGGAGGATGAGTATTGAGTGTTGCCAGGCATGTGCCTGATCATTTGGCAGGCGCTTGATAACCGGTGCGATTAGCGCGGAGTTGGATGCCCTGGCGTGACGTGCGAACTTTCAATTGATGGTATTGGCCATCGCGCTGCTCCGGGTAAAAGCCCAACGCGTAGCTGGCGTGAATCTCCTCTGCCAGAGCTTTGAAAATCGGGGTGAAGTCGCGTGTGTCAGCGGCGAAGTCACGCCCGCCAGTCGCAAAAACGATGCGCGCTGCATCAAGCGGGGTGATCACACGGTCGTGCGAAGGCGTGGCCGAAAGCATGTAAGAGGGCAGTGTCATCGAGTAGACCGTCACGCCTGCCAGATTGGCACGGCGAATCAACTCGCGCCGGTCAATAATGCTGGCCGAATCAAACCCGTCAGTGATGACGACGATCACGCGGCGCACTTGGCGGCCTTTTCGTGCGCGCGGCGCGTTACGTTCAAGCATTGTCACAGCGCGATCCAACGCATCGTAGATTCGCGTAGAGCCTTCAAAGCGTTCAAGTTTAGAAAAAGCCTGCTCGATCCTACGCGGATCCTCGGTGAAGCCTTGCAGGATTTTGACATTGTAGTTGAAGGCCATTGCTGCAAAGACTGATTCGCCTTTCATCAACGTGGTGAACCTCAGCGCAGCGTCGCGCAACGTCACAGTCTCTTCCGGTCGCAGGCTGCCCGACGTATCGAGCGCGAAGACGACAGCTAACGGGCGGGTCAGCGTGCTCGCGTCACTGACCGAGAAGAAATCAACTTTTCTGGCCTTGCCATCCTCGAACAATTCGAATTCGTCGGCCCGCAAATCGCGCAGATAGTTTCCGTTCTTGTCTGTGGCGATGACATCAACCGTGACCACATCGGTATCAATTCGCAAAGTGACGCCGGGACGCTGCTCCTGCTCGCGTTTCTGTTGCAGAGGCATCGGCAACGACCAGCCATGCTCGCTAATAAGACGCGGCAGGTCCTCGCTAGTTTGCTGTGCCAGCAAAGTGGCACAGAGCGTGGTCAAGATCGAGATAAGGATAAAAGCGAATACAGGGATTTTCATAACGAGCTTGGTATAATTGTTTCGCCGTACGAGCGACGATTATATAGCAAAAACGACGAGGGTTTTATGAAGCTGAAAGTGAAATACGCATTTATCGCGCTGCTGGTTCTGCTGGCCTGTAGCGCATTGCCGCTGCGCGCGCAGACCGGTGTCATCAAAGGCAAAGTGAAGTTGCAGGATAGCAAGACTCACGACGGCGTGCTGATACGTGTCACCAGAGTAAGCAGCGTTGGAACAAAAGCCACTAGCAAATCGGATAAGCCGAGCGAGCAAGAAGTAAGGACTGATGGCAGGGGAGAGTTTGAAATTATGGGGCTGGCCACGGGCGAATATGTGCTGAGTTTTGAAAAGCAAGGCTACAAAGGCTTCGCTACGCGGCGGCTCGAAGTGATCTCCGGCGAAACGGTCAAACTACGCAGCACTATCGAAATGGCTAAAGAAGGCGATCCCTACGCGGTGATTCGCGGAGCTGTACTTTACGGTGCTGGCTTCACGTTGCCCAACGCGCTGGTGACGATTGAACGGATTGATGGTGGCAAGAAGTTCAAGCAGGAGACTCTCTCACACGAAGGCGGCGAATTCGCTTTTCGGCTGCGCGCGGATAAGGCCACTTATCGCATCACTGCCTCGGCGCGCGGGTTTGAAGCGGCCTCACAGGAGATCACCATTGAGAGTGATGAGGTACGGAATATCGCTTTGACTTTGCAGCAGGTGAAGTGAGAACAAAGTGTCCGTAGAGATTCAACTGGGAGAGACGGACGCAACAGACCAAGCGCATGGAGTTCAGCTTTTAGGCTGTTATTGAAGCCAGCAGCCTAAAAGCTGAACTCCATGCGCTTCTCCTGATTGAGCCACAACCTGGCGAGATGTCTATGACTCAGAATCCCCTACACGCCGAACGCCGCATCTTCATTAGCTACGCGCGCGCGGATGCGGCTTTCGCCAACCGATTGGTCGCCGATTTGGAAGCCGCCGGGCACGATTGCTGGATTGACACTAGAGACATCAAGGCCGGTGAAAAATGGGGCGACGCAGTTGGCGAAGCCATTCGCGACTCTTATGCCTTCATTCCTATCATCACACTGGCGGCGCTCGAAAGCGAAAATGTGCTGGATGAGATCCAGGTGGCAAAGGACAACAAAAGAGAGATCATCCCATTTGTTTGGTCTGAAGATTTGCTCAACCATCTGCGTTTCTCGCGCCCGTTGAAACGCTACAACGCCGTGACGTTGTTCAACAGTGATTACCAGACCGTTGCGCTGCCCAAACTTTTAAGTTCACTGCCCAAACGCCAGTCACACGACGTGCCGCGCGAACTGGCGCTGGCCTATCTTGAGCGGTTGAAAACGGAAAGGCTGAGCGAGATTTACACGCCGCTGGGCGGCACGGCGCGGCAGGGATTTCACCAAATCGAGATTCAACCCCGCTTCGAGCTGTTGCTGGTGGACGAAGACGGGCGCTTGCTGCCGGAGACGCGCCCGATTGACGACGTGATTGCGGAGATGCGCAAGCTCTGGCGCGTGATGCTGCTCGGCGAACCGGGCGGCGGCAAGACGACGACCCTCTGGAAGTTGGCGGCGGAGTTAGGCGAGGCCGTGCGCGGCGGCGGCAAAGGGCCGCTGCCGCTGTTGATCCGCTTGGGCAATTGGACGGCGGCTGACCAACCCTTGCGCAAATTCATCGCGGAGCAGTTGGGCGATCTGGGCGCGCACCTCGAAGCGCTGCTCGGCAAAGACGAGGAACGCGCGGCGCTGCTGTTGGACGGGCTGAACGAGTTGCCGGTCGGGCAGCGCGACGCCAAATACCCTGAAGTGCAAAGCTTCATTGAAGAGCACGCACACCTGCTCGCCGTCGTCTCGTGCCGCGAGTTGGATTACACGCTCAAGTTCGGCTTCCCTTGCATCAACATCGCGCCGCTCGACCCGGTGCGCATCCGCGAATTCGCCGGGCGCTACCTGGGCGCGGAACGGGGCGAGACCTTCTTCTGGAAACTGGCTGGCGTAGAGAGGCGAAGGTGGCTCGGAAGTTTTATATACGAATTTGCGGACAAGCTGGCTGACGCGGAGCGCGTGTTTTGGACAGCGCCAGAGTTGCCCGCAGGTTTTCATTGGGGCTACCACTGGCGCGACGAGCCTGACAACACGCTCTGGCAAAGCTGGCTCGAATTGCGCGAAACGCCTTCGAGTCTAATGGCCCTGGCGCGCAATCCTTACATGCTGTTGATGCTCACCAGCGTCTATGCCAGGCGAGACACCTTGCCGGAGAATCGGGGCAAGCTGTTCCAATCCTTCGTGCAGAATCTGCTTAACCGCGAACGCGAAGGCAAACGCCTCCACGCCGACGAGCAGTCGCCGCTGATTGAGGGACTGGCGCAGGTTGCAGCGGCAATGCAGCGCCATCTCGCGGGTAACGACAACGGCGCGGCGGGCGAGACGCTGACCGCTTTGCCGCAAGCCGAGGTGCAGGCCATGCTGGGCGACCGCCTGCTTTATCTGGCCGGTAGCGCCAGCCTGCTCAGCCTGGGCGAACAGGTGCGTTTTACACATCAGCTTTTGCAGGAGTATTTCGCCGCCCAATTCCTGGACAACGAACTGCGCGCCGGGCGGCTGCGGGCCGCCGACCTCTGGCCGCCTGACCGCTGGTGGCAGCGCAACAATTGGGAAGAGACCGCCATTTTCCTCTCGGGTTTGCACAAAGACGATTGCACTCCGGTCGTCGAATGGCTGGCCGAGGCCAACCCTGAGATTGCCGCGCAATGTCTCACGCGTAGCGGAGCCGTGTTGTCTCCGGCGACTCGCGCAGCCACGCTCGAACGCTTGCGCGCGCAATGGCTGCCCCGGCTTACTGATCTGCAACGCGACCCACAACTGGCAGCGCGCGCCGCCATCGGACGCGCTTTGGGCTTGCTCGACCTGGACAATCGCAAAGGTGTGGGGATCGTGCGTGACGCACGGGGCATAGCGCTGCCCGACATTGATTGGGTGGAGATTCCCGGCGGTGAGTTTCAGTATGGCGATAAGGACGAAGATGATAACCCACCACAACGACTCCCGCTGCCGACTTTTCATATCAGTCGCTACCCGGTGACCTACGCGCAATTCCAAACTTTTCTGGATGATCCCGAAGGTTACGCCAATCCACGCTGGTTTCTTGGATTAGCGACTGGTGAGGACGACCGGCGGATGGACGAACAAGAATTTAAGTTCGCCAATCATCCGCGCGAAACAGTGAACTGGTATCAAGCAATAGCCTTCTGCCGTTGGCTCTCGTGGCGCTGGGGTGGCGGTTATGACCTAAAGAAAGTTGATGAATGGGCGGTGTGTTTGCCTACCGAGTTTGAGTGGGAGAAGGCAGCGCGCGGCTCGGACGGGCGGCTCTATCCTTACGCTGGCGAGTTCGACGCAGCGAAGGGCAACACCGATGAAACCGGCATTGAGCAGACCAGCGCGGTAGGCATCTTCCCGAATGGCGCATCACCTTACGGTGTGCAGGATATGAGCGGGAATGTATGGGAATGGTGTTTGAGCAATTACGAAAAACCCAAACTTGATGCAGGGGACGAAAGCCTGAGAACTAAAAATAGTCGCGTCTTGCGAGGCGGCTCGTGGGTCTACGATCAAATCGTCGCGCGGGCCGTCTATCGTACTGACGGCCCATCTACCGGCTGCCTCTACGATATCGGTTTTCGGGTGGTGGGTCATCCCCTCACTGAACACTGAAGGGACAACGCGCGAAGCGCAAGCGCCTATGCGCCAGCCCCACTACAACTTTGGCGCGGTCGAAAATTTTGCGCTGCTTGAGTCCATAGGCTTACTACTGGCTTGCCCGACTCAATTGAGAAGCTATTTGAAAAGTCAGCCCCGCTAGGAGTGAGATGTTTGTAGCTGGCCAAGCCGTATAAATGCCAAGCTCCGTAGGAGCGACATCTGTTAGATGTCGCTCCTACGGAGCTTGGCGAAATAGATGCTCGCTATTGCTATAAACAGGTCGCTCCTACGGAGTTTCAGCGACTCGGCTCAGCGCCAGATTTGCCTGTAGCTACTACTGATTCATCGAAGCCAGGAACTCAGCATTGGATTTGGTCTTGTCCAAGCGTTCCAACACCAACTCCATCTGCTCCACCGGCGAAAGCGGTCTAGGCTTCTTGCGTAACTCTTCCATGACCGTTACACGTTTCTTTGTTGGGTGGACTAGAACTCAGTGAAAACTCTTCTGGTTGTTCAAAAGCAGAAGATCAGGCCGATTTGTTTTCCGCGCGGGGCTGCTGTAGCGATCTCAACTTGGGATATTTGCCTCTCCAGTCAGCCAGCCAGATATTGACCAGATCACCAATGCCACGAATTGCATCCTTGATGACTCTGACCCGGCGCGTTTCCTGATAATTCCACTGCACTGGAACTTCCGCAACGCGATATCCCAGCCGCTGAGCTACAAAGAGAAACTCGACATCAAACCCGCTAGTAACGCTAGGACCTTGGATGGTGGCTCGGCGGTTTGGGTGATAGAGATTGAGATGATCGAGAATCTCTAACGCCGCTACACGTTTCATCGCCTTAAAGCCACATTGCGTATCAGTAATCTTCAGGCCAAGCAGCGTATTTCTCAAAGCTATTTGTCCCCAGCTAAGCAGATTACGGGCCAAGGGCGCGCCTGGACGAACCAATCCTCGGCTGCCAATCGCCACCTCCGCTGACTCTGCTTCCCCTGCCGAACTACTGAGGCAAGCCAGCAGCTTAGGAGCCTCCGCGATAGGAGTGGCTTGATCCATATCCGTAAAAAGAACTATCTCAGCGGCGGATTCCATAATCCCGGCTACGATGGCAGCGGCTTTCCCGGAGTGCGGAATACGAATGACTCGATCTGCCAGCGGTTGCGCTAGTTCAGCCGTGGCATCTGTGCTGCCATCGTCAACGACGATCAACTCTGCCATCTTAGACTGCGTTGCTAACCAAGTCGAGACCTGACCAAGCTTGCCAGCTTTTAATGCGGAGGCCTCGTTGTAAGCCGGGATAACAATCGAAAGATACGCCATTATTTATCGCCCAGCCCTTCCTTCAGGTTCGATCTTTAAGCCGCGGCACGCTTGACTACTGATTCATCGAAGCCAGGAACTCAGCATTGGATTTGGTCTTATCCAAGCGTTCCAACACCAATTCCATCTGCTCCACCGGCGAGAGCGGATTGAGCACGCGGCGCAGTACCCAGATGCGGTCTAGGTCTTTCTTCGGAATGAGCAGCTCTTCCTTGCGCGTACCAGACTTTTGCAGATCAATCGCCGGGAAGACGCGCTTGTCTGAAAGCTTGCGGTCAAGATGGATTTCCAGGTTGCCCGTGCCTTTGAACTCCTCGAAGATCACGTCGTCCATGCGGCTGCCGGTTTCAATCAACGCCGTGGCGATGATGGTCAATGAGCCACCTTCTTCGATATTGCGCGCTGCGCCAAAGAAACGCTTCGGACGCTGCAAGGCATTCGAGTCCACACCGCCGGAGAGAATCTTGCCAGAGGGCGGCACGACGGCGTTGTGTGCGCGCGCGAGGCGTGTGATGGAGTCGAGCAAGATCACCACGTCGCGTTTGTGTTCGACCAGGCGTTTGGCCTTTTCGATCACCATGTCGGCCACCTGTACGTGACGCGAGGCCGGTTCGTCGAAGGTTGACGAGATGACTTCGCCGTTGACCGAACGTTGCATGTCGGTTACTTCTTCCGGGCGCTCGTCAATCAGCAGCACGATCAGCGTGACTTCGGGGTGGTTCTCGCTGATCGAGTTGGCGATGGCTTGCAGCAACATTGTCTTGCCAGTGCGCGGCGGCGCGACGATCAGCGCGCGTTGTCCTTTGCCAATCGGTATGAACAGGTCTCCTACGCGACCTGAGACATTTTCGCTGTTAGTCTCCATCCGCAGATGTTCGTTCGGATAGAGCGGCGTCAGGTTGTCGAAGAAGACCTTGTCGCGCGCGAGGTCGGGCGGCTCGAAGTTGATCGCTTCGACCTTGATGAGCGCGAAGTAGCGTTCGCCCTCTTTCGGCGGGCGAATCTGGCCCGAAATGGTGTCGCCGGTGCGCAGGTCGAATTTACGAATCTGCGAGGGGCTGACGTAGATGTCGTCAGGGCCTGGCAGATAGTTGTATTCCGGCGCGCGTAAGAAGCCGAAGCCGTCGGGCAGCGTTTCGAGCACGCCTTCAGAAAAAATCAAGCCGGACTTTTCGGTCTGCGCTTGCAGGATTTTGAAGATCAATTCCTGTTTGCGCATGCCGGTCGCGCCGGGCACGTCGAGTTCTTTCGCGATGCCCGTCAGCTTGGAGATATTCATCTCCTTGAGGTCAGCGATGTCTAAAAAATCACTGTCATCACCTTGATATTCTTCTTCGTAGTCCAGGTCTTCGTCGTCCTGGTACTGATTTTTCTTGTCAGCCATAACTTTCAATCCTTGTTTAAGCTTCGTGGTAACTCGCTCGGCTGCCGTGCTCTCGCGGCCCTTACAGGAGCGCAACCACGAGCCGTTGGCGGGTGAAAAGGCTGCCTTCGTTGAAAGCAGCAGGGGAGAAACAAACTTGGTTACGGGATTCTTTGTGAGAGACAGAGGCTTTGCTTGCCGCTTCTGTCAGGGAGATTTGCTTACCTTCGTTTTCAAAAAGTGCGGTTGACGCCTGATCCCATCATTGCGCTACCGAGCCAATACTGCTTTGAGTCGGGAGTGTGAATGTGCATGAAATGAAGCACGATGGGCTTGATTGAGCGCATCAACCAAGGATAGCGGGTGAATGACCGGTTACCAAGTGGGATTATTTCGTAATGCTAGCCCGAATCTCATCCCAGAGCTGTTTTGCGCCTTCTCTCGTCACCGCCGAGTAGGGGATGATGCGTTCGACCTCCAGCGCCCGCAAAGCGTGCTGCTGTGACGCCCGCCGCTCGTTCGCTGAAAGCTTATCATTTTTCGTTGAGACCACCAGATAGGGAAGCTCGAAATGTTGGAGCCAGGATTTCATCTGAAGATCTAACGGGGAAGGCTCATGCCGGGCATCTACGATCAAGATAGATAGCACAAGCTGTTCGCGTTGTGCAAGGTATTTTTCAATCAATTTGCCCCAGGCTTCACGGTCTGACTTGGAGACCTTCGCGTAGCCGTAGCCGGGCAGATCAACAAAATAGAACTCCTCGTTTATCAAAAAGAAGTTTATCGTCTGCGTCCGCCCCGGCGTCGAACTCGTGCGCGCCAGCCCTTTGACGCCGAGCAGGCTGTTCATCAAGCTCGATTTGCCGACGTTCGAGCGGCCCAGAAAAGCGACCTCTTTACGCCGGTCGTGGAGAAAGGACTCAGGCGTTTGGGCGCTGGCAATGAACTTCGCGCTCGTGATCTTCATCAACTGGTGACCGAACTTTCCACCGTGCCGGTCACGAGCGGATCGGTTTGCCAAAGCGCGGGCGCGATGTCGGGTGTAGTAATGGTGCGCGGCACCGGCAAGCGTTCCAGCGCGATCTGCAAAACCTCATCCATCGTCTCGGCCAGCGCGACCTGCAATTCCTGCAACACGTCCGGCGGCACTTCGGTCAAATCCTTTTCGTTTTCTTTCGGCAGAATGATAGTAGTTATTCCGGCGCGGTGCGCAGCCAAGAGCTTTTCTTTCACGCCGCCAATGGGCAGCACCTTGCCACGCAGCGTGATTTCGCCGGTCATCGCTACTTCTTTGTGCACCGCGATACGCGTGAAGGCCGATGCCATCGCGGTTGCCATCGTAATACCTGCCGACGGGCCGTCCTTCGGGATCGCGCCTTCGGGCACGTGAATGTGCAGATCGTGGCTCTTGTACATATCCGCCGCGATGCCCAATTCAGCCGCGCGCGAACGAATGTAAGTCATCGCCGCCTGTGCCGACTCTTGCATCACGTCGCCGAGCTTGCCGGTCAATGTGACTTTGCCGCTGCCCTCGACCAGCGTGGCTTCGACTTGCAGAACATCGCCACCGACTTCGGTCACAGCCAAGCCACTGACCAAGCCGACCTCGCTGCGTTCAGCAACGGTTTGCGGGCGGAATTTGGTTGGGCCAAGCAGCTTCTTGGCCGCCGCGACGTCAACCACGAAATGAAATTTCTTGCTATGGCCAGCTTTGCCAGTTGCGGCTTCGCGTTCCTGCACGACGCGGCGCGCGACCTTGCGGCAGATCGAGCCGATCTCGCGCTCCAGGTTGCGCACGCCCGCCTCGCGCGTGTAGTACTCGATGATGGTCTTGAGGCCGTCGTCAGTGAATTCAATCTCCTCCGGCTTGAGGCCGTTGGTATCCGCCTGTTTGCGGAGCAGATGACGGCGGGCGATCTCTTTCTTCTCGCGCTCGGTGTAACCGGCGAGGCGGATGATCTCCAAACGATCCTGCAAAGCGGGCGGAATCGTGTGTAACACGTTGGCTGTCGCAATAAACATCACTTGCGACAGGTCGTATTCGACATCCAGGTAATGATCGTGGAAGGTGTGATTCTGCTCCGGGTCGAGCACTTCAAGCAGCGCGGCAGATGGGTCGCCGCGATAATCGGAGCCGAGCTTGTCAACTTCGTCGAGCAGGATCAGCGGATTGATTGTGCCTGCCTTCTTCATCATTTGGATGATCTGGCCCGGTAGTGCGCCGATGTAGGTGCGGCGATGGCCGCGAATCTCGGCTTCGTCGCGCACGCCACCCAATGCTAGGCGCACGAAGTTACGGCCTGTCGCACGCGCGATTGAACGTCCGAGCGAAGTCTTGCCCACACCTGGCGGGCCGACAAAACAGAGAATCGAACCTTTCGGTTTCTCCACCAACTGGCGCACAGCCAGATATTCAATGATGCGCTCTTTGACTTTGTCCAAGCCGTAATGGTCGTTGTCGAGCACTTCTTGCGCATGGCTGATGTCGCGAATTTCTTCGCCGCGTTTTTGCCAGGGTACACCGATCAGCCAATCGAGGTAGTTGCGCGAGACGGTTGTTTCAGCAGACATCGGCGGCATCTGTTCGAGTTTCTTCAACTCGTTCAGCGCTTTCTCGCAGGCGTCCTCCGGCATCCCGGCTTCTTCGATCTTCTGCCTCAGCTCGTCAAATTCGGCGCGCTCATCTTTACGGCCCAACTCTTTGTGGATAGCTTTGATCTTTTCGTTGAGATAGTACTCGCGCTGCTGCTTCTCCATCTGGCGCTTGACGCGCGTTTGGATGGTGCGGTCAATGTTGAGCTTTTCCAACTCAACTTCGAGCACCTCGATCATGCGCAACAGGCGCTCGTGCACTGAGTAGCTTTCGAGCAAGCTCTGTTTGTCCTCAATCGTCAGCTTCATCTTGTCGGCCAGGTAATCCACCATCTGGCTTGGATCGGCGATGCGTAGCGCGGCTTGAATCTGTTCTAGGTTGGCTTCCTGGGCGAGCTTGAGATATTGCTCGACCAGCGAGGCAATGCGTGAGAGCAGCGGCGCAACACGGCGCTGATTTTCAGCGATGACCGGCGCGCGGCGCAGGACGGCATAGTACAATCCGTTGCGCTCCTCTACTCGCACAACGCGCGCACGTTCGCGTCCTTCAACCAGGACTTTGATGGTGGCCTCGTCCGGTTTGCGCAAGCTGTTGGCGATGTGAGCCAGCGTCCCGACCTGAAAAATCTGATCCGGCTTGGGGTCTTCCAGCGTGGCATCGTGTTGAGTAGCCAGAAAGATTGTCCGGTTGGTGGCCAGCGCCTCTTCCAAAGCACGCACCGAAGACGGACGCCCGATGACAAACGCCGCTTTGGTGTGTGGGAAGACGACCACGTCTCGAATCGGTACCATCGGGTAACGAACTACGTCACTGGGAGTACCGTCGTGAAACTCTTGCATCGCTGTTTAACCTCAAAAGAATATAGAAAGCTCTTGTTAAAGAATAGGGGCAATGAACCGATAGAAATCCCCGACAGACGAACACTAACGCCACCGAGTAGCGTAATGTCTCAGTCAATCGCACCATACCAGGCTGTTACAGGTTGGGAATATGTGTAATACCGCTTGCTATCCAGCGCTGCCGATGCTCGCCTTTAGCCGGCCTTCTCCAACGGGAAAATTGCGCTGCGATTTTCGACCATCTCTGCCGTCACCAAAAACTCTTTGATCTTCTTCTGGCTCGGTAGGGTGTACATCGCTTCCAGCATCAATTCTTCCAAAATCATCCGCAAACCGCGCGCGCCGACTTTCCGCTCACAAGCCTGCCGCGCGACAACGCGCAGCGCATCATCGGTGAAGCGTAGCTTGATGCTGTCCCACTCGAATTGCCGTTGGTATTGTTTGACGAGCGCGTTTTTCGGTTGCGTCAAAATCTCTATCATCGCCTGCTCGTCCAACTCGTGCAGCGTGCCCATCACCGGCAAACGCCCGACGAATTCAGGGATCAGGCCATATTTGATGAGGTCTTCAGGCTGTACATCTTCAAGCAAATTGATGGAACGCGCGTGAGCCAATGAACGAATATTCGCGCCAAAGCCTAGCGCTTTTTGGCCAATGCGTTTCTGAACAACCTTATCTAGTCCCACAAAAGCGCCGCCGCAAATGAACAGGATGTTGGTAGTGTCAACCAGATAAAATTCCTGGTGCGGATGTTTGCGGCCACCTTGCGGCGGCACATTGGCTACGGTGCCTTCCAAAATCTTCAAGAGCGCCTGTTGGACACCTTCGCCAGACACATCGCGTGTGATCGAAGGGTTCTCGTCCTTGCGGCAAATCTTGTCAATCTCGTCAATGTAGATGATGCCTTGTTGCGCTCGCTCGACATCGCCGTTGGCGGATTGCAGCAGTTTGAGAATGATGTTCTCGACGTCTTCACCGACATAGCCGGCCTCAGTTAGCGTAGTGGCGTCAACGATGGTGAAAGGAACTTTGAGCATACGCGCCAGCGTCTGTGCGAGCAGGGTTTTGCCAGTTCCGGTGGGGCCGATCAGCAGGATGTTCGATTTCTGAATCTCGACATCGCCGCGCCGCTTCATCATCTCGATGCGTTTGTAGTGCTGGTAGACGGCGACAGCGAGTTTCTTCTTGGTGTCATCTTGGCCGATGACATACTCGTCAAGGAAATCTTTGATCTCGGTGGGCTTGGGCAACGGGGGACGCGCGGCGGCGGCTTCCTGTTGCGCGTCATCACTGATGATCTCGATGCAGATGTCTATACACTCATTGCAGATGTAAACAGTGGGCCCAGCAATCAGCTTCTTGACTTCGTTTTGGCTCTTGCCACAGAAGCTACAGCGTAGCGTGTCTTCGCCTCGTCTCATCACCGGGTGGCCTCCGTTTGGGATAATACTTTGTCCATTGTTCCTGAAAGTTACTTCCTGCGCTTAGTCGGTCAGTGCGCTGCCAGCATTATTTGATACGCGCGCATAATAAACAACAGCTTAAGCAGCGCGCAAGCTAAAGCGTACTTGATGGTGGCAATCACTATGCACCGAAGAGTAAACCCGATTTGAGCACTTCGCAGGCGCGCACGCAGCGTTCGCAAATCTGCGCCTCAATGCCGGGAAAGAGCCGCTCGCCTTGCGGATTGTGCCGGTCGTGATGATTGAAGCTGCAAGTGTCATCCGTGATCTGTTCGTCACCTAGCAGCTTCTTATACCAGGGACGTTTCAGCCTGGGCGTTTTCAGGCCCAACTCCTGGTAATCTTCCAGCAATTGAATGCAAACTTCTACGCATTCATCGCATATATAACCTGCGCGTCCTTCAAAAAGCCTTTCCACCTCACCGTCACCCATCCCGCAGAAAGAGCAGCGCAACGTCACATCCACCAGTGGAAGGCCGTACTGCACTTCAAGCGCAGGCTCGATTGTTGAACCTGGACTAAAGATGGTGTACTGATTTTGCATAAGCCGAAAAGGGAAAGCCGCCGCCATGACAAAGGGAATTGTTGAATGAGTGTTTGATTTGCCATGCGGCGGCGGCGGTCTTGTTTTTAGTTATTCGCGGTGCGCAATCACCTGGTCAATCAACCCGTACTCTTTCGATTGCTGAGCACCCATAATGCGGTCGCGGTCAACATCCTTCTCAACCTGTTCGAGCGCTTTGCCCGTATGGTTCGCAAGGATTTCGTTGATCCGCTCGCGCAGGCGGATAATCTCTTCAGCGGCGATCTTGATGTCGCTCGCCTGTCCGCCGATGCCGCCCGCGTGCGGTTGATGGATTAGGATGCGCGAGTTAGGCAGCGCAAAACGCCGCCCCGGCGTGCCCGCCGCCAACAGCACCGCCGCCATCGAAGCGCATTGACCGATGCAGAAGGTCGTCACCGGGTTTTTGACAAACTGCATCGTGTCATAAATTGCCAGTCCCGATGTGACCGAACCACCTGGCGAATTGATGTAAAGCGAAATCTCTCGGTCTGGGTCTTCCGATTCCAGAAAGAGCATCTGCGCAACAATCAAGTTCGCTACTAAGTCATCAATCGGCGTACCGAGAAAGATGATGTTGTCTTTGAGCAGCCGCGAGAAGATGTCGGTGATGCGCTCACCACGCGAGGTCTGCTCCACTACGTAGGGCATGAAAGCTTGTGAGTAGATCATACAACTATTGTAACCTTTTCAGGGAAGACCGACGAGTAGGCAAGCTTACTCACCGGTATGTTGTGGCCGGTTTGAAAAATGATTACTGGGTTTGCCAACTTCACAGTCATTTTTCTAACGCGCCGTTTTGCCCTCAAGCTTGCTCAACGGCTTGCTCTTCAGTAACTGTTGTAGCCGCTTCAAGCTCATCCACTGGGTTTGCTTGCGCTGCTTTTTCGCGCTGCTCAGCTTCGAGTTGTGCAGCGGTGACCGTTTCTACTGTGATGTCAGCGCTATTGACGACGAAGTCCAGCACTTTGTCGTAATGCAATCGATTTTGGATACTAGGAAGCTCATCTTCCTTTGTCAAGCGAGCCTTCAGCGCCTCTGTTGTCATGCCGCTGCCCGCCGCTATCCGCGCGATTTCGGTATCTACTTCTGCGTTGTTCACTCTGATCTTTTCCGCTTCGCCAATTCGCCCGATGACCAAGGCTGCCCGCACATCCTTGACGGCCATGAGGCGCGCCTCGCCCATGCGTTCTTCCCAATTGATCGTCTTGGCGACTTCTGGTGGCATGCCGCTCGACGCCAGTCGGTAGACGAGCGCGCGCACCCGATCCGCCGCCTGTTGCTCAATCAGTACGTCAGGCACTTGGAATTCATAAGCTTCGAGCAGCTTGTCCAATAACTCATCGCGCAAGCGGGATTGAGCCTCGTTCTCCGCCGATTGCTCCAAGTCTTTCCTTAATTGCTCGCGCAGTTGCTGGATGGATTGATATTCCTCGCCGAGTTTTTTAGCGAATTCATCATCCGCTGCGGGCGCTTCTTTCTGCTGCACCGCCGCGACTGTCACTGTGAAATCGAGCGTCTTGCCTGCTAGCCCCTTTGAAGTGAAATCTTCTGGATAAGCCACACGAAACTCGCGCACATCACCTTCTTTTGCACCAGTCAGATGCTCATTGAAAGCTTGCTGTACGCCCTCTGCGCCAAGCTCGATCTGCACGTCGTCCGCTTTCATCCCCTCTTCTTCTTGTGGCCCTTGCGGGTCAACGTACTTGCCGACCAAGTTGACCGAAACGAAATCGCCCGTTTGCGCTGGGCGATCTTCTACTGGCACGAACTCTGCCGATTGCTCGCGCCAATGATTGATCACGTCTTCGACTTCTTCATCCGTCACTTGGCGCACACGCTTAGTGGCCTTCAATTCCTTGTATTCTTTCAATTCGAAATCGGGCAAAACTTCCAGACTGACTTTGAAACGCAATGGCGTTCCTTCCTCAAACGAGAACGTCATCAATCCGCGGTTCGCCCACAACATGCAGCTTGTGGTCAGTGATTGCGTGCTCCAACGCATGAGGCAGTAGGCGCTTGAGCACCTCATCTTTGACATCATTGGCAAAACGCTGTTTGAGAATATTGCGTGGCACTTTGCCCGGACGGAAGCCAGGCACACGCACGTGCTGCGAATAGGCCTGGTAAGTCTTATCGAACTCAGCATTGACCTCTTCGGTGGCGACTTCAATCGTTAGGTCTTTTTTGACCTGCGAAACATCAACTAGAGCAACTTGTGTTTTCAACTTTGGCGAACCTTTCTTCAGCTAAAAATCAATACTGGCAAGACAACTCATCAATACATTCGAGCCTGCTGTCTCAAGCCCTAGCTATACACTAAGCAGTGACAGGTTGCAGAGGTGGGGAATCGTGGGCAGGCTAACGGATGAATTGCAGTGTTTCTCTTCTGCCAATGCGAAAGGGGGGACTCGAACCCCCACGCCTTACGGCACTAGATCCTAAGTCTAGCGCGTCTGCCAATTCCGCCACTTTCGCGTGATTTGATCGAGGGCGCAGACTAACAAATTTCAATTAGCCACGCAACCAAGCCCACTTCGGAAGCTCGTACGCGCACTCGCAACGATTTGACAGGCGTGCCAGCGTGGCCGCTAAATATGCGCTGCATATTGTGAAGAGGAGAAATCACGATGACTTTCCTGGATCGCATCAACCAAGACCTCACCGCCGCAATGAAGTCAAAAGAGTCTGACCGGCTCTCTACCTTGCGTATGGTCAAGACCGCGCTCAAGAACCGCGAGATTGACAAGATGGCCGCGCTCACTGACGACGAAGCAATCAAGGTGCTGCAATCGCTGGTCAAACAACGCCGCGACAGCATTGAGCAGTACAAACAAGGTGGGCGGCCAGAACTGGCCGAGAAGGAGGCCACGGAGATCAAAGTCATCGAAGCCTATCTGCCTGCCGCGCTCGACGAAGCTGCCATCGCCAAGATTGTCGAAGAAACGATAGCCGAACAAGGCGCGACCTCTGCCAAAGAAATGGGACAGGTGATGAAAGCCGTGATGGCCAAACTGGCCGGGCAGACGGTGGACGGCAAAATAGTTAATCAACTCGTGCGCGCCAAACTGGGTGCCTGAGTCGCCGCGGATTCTTGAGGAACAAACCTTTCGGGCAGTTCGTAAGGTTCACTGCGTTGGGGAGTAGCGACACGCGGTCGCGCTCCCGACGCCATCAAAACTTTAGGAGTTGAGGCTTATGTTTGGAACACTCTTGTGGCTGGCCTGTGTAATTCTGGATATTTTTGCCATTAACGACGTGCTGAATTCATCGCGTGATCTAGGTACGAAGATAGTGTTGATTGCGATCATCCTGCTCGTGCCTTTCATCGGCGCCGGGCTTTATCTCTTCGCCTTCCGCGAAAGAAGCCTTACTTGATTACGAGCTTTCCATCGCGTCTCGGTGCAGTACTTCGCCGTAATACTGCGCCGGGCCGTTCACCTGTTACTTTTCTATCTGCGACTACTGGTACACCGTTGACCAGCACGTGCCGGATTCCCTCCGGTGCGGCGAACGGACTGGTCATGGTCGAATGATCAATCACGCTCTTCGCGTCAAAGACAACCACGTCCGCTTTCATTCCTACCTTGATTGTCCCGCGCTCACGTAATCCCAAACGCCAGGCAGGGAGTGAGGTCATCTTGCGAATAGCTTCTTCCAAACTCAACCATTGCTGCTCGCGCACGTAACGTCCGAGCACACGCGGAAACGTACCCGCGCCACGCGGATGGCGCGCGCCTATGCCGCCATCGCTTGCCACCATCACCCAGGGTTGTTGATAAAAGCTGCGAATGTCCGACTCTTTCATGGATTTGCATACAACGCCTGCGCCGCCGTCGCGCACAACCTCCATGTAAACTTCGACAGCAGTACGATTGCTGACACGCGCAATTTCTTCCAGATTTCTACCTTCATAGTCTGGATGTTTGGTACAACTGGTGATCGTTACATTCATACCGCCACCAACATCATCCAAGCCTTTCTTCACTGCCGCCGGATCATCATGTCTGCGGCTCGGCACCAACACAGTGATCGTTGAGGCCCACGCATCGTAAGGATAACAATCCGCCGTGAGGTCCAAACCTTCTCGTCGCGCACTTTCGATCAGCGCGACTGCTTCTTTGGCTTTGTCCCAGACGCCAACTGTGCCGAGCTTGATGTGCGAGATGTCTACGGGAATATGCACCTCGCGGGCGATGCGAATCGCTTCCTTAAAAGCATTCATCACCTCGTCAGCTTCGTCGCGCACGTGACTCATATAAATCCCGCCATGTTTTGCCGCGACTTTCGCCAGTGAAATTACCTCTTCAGTTGTGCTCGGATTACCGATGTCGTATTCCAAACCAGTAGACAGGCCGACTGCACCTTCGCGCATAGCCTGCTCGACCAACTCGGACATCTTGGCAATCTCTGCGCTGGTCGCCTGGCGTTTGAAATCCTGTCCCAACACGCGCTGCCGCACAGTCGCATGACCAACGAAGCAGATGAGATTGACCGCCGGGCGATTTTCTTCGCGTTTGACCAGGTAAGCTGCAAGTGGCCACGGCGAACCGCCGTCAGGGCCAATTGCGAGTGTGGTGATACCTTGCAGAATCTGGCTGCTCGCCATCGGCTCTCTGTCTAACCCTCGCTCCGAATGATTGTGTACATCCACGAAGCCTGGCGCGACGATCAACCCAGTAGCATCAATCACGCGCTCGCCGCTCAGCGGTTGGAGTTTGCCGATCGCCTTGATCCGATCTCCGGCGATGCGCACGTCGGCGCGCTTGCCACGCGCGCCCGTGCCGTCAATCACCGTGCCGCCAGAGATCAAGAGCGACTGTGCGCCAGTTTGCGTGTGAGCAATAGGCGCGGCTAAGACAAAGAGTGAAAACGCTGCGATGATCAAATGAATAAGGGTTTTCATTGTTCCTCACGCATTGGCTTGCCTGCTAGTTTCTGCGTTGCTGCATCAATCTGTGCTGACATTGCATCGAGCGTTTTGCTCACGACGTTGACTTGTTCCGAAGCCTCCGCCCAATTCTTCTGCTCCAACGCCTCGCGCACACCAGGCAATGTCTTCACGCCATAGCCGGTATAAAAGCCAGGCGCGTAAATCTGATGCTTGAACCAGTCACGGCGCGGCAGCCCGGCCTCAGACAGCAATTTCCGTTCAGATTGATAAAGCAGTGAATTCAATTCCTTCAGCGTCTGCGCGGAAAGTGTCGCATTATTGCTCGCGCTCGAGCGCAAAGCGCGGTCGTAATTGTCCGCCGCCCGCTTCAACCGGCCAGCAGCATTGCGCAAAGGCATCAGTTCGACATTCTGTTTCGGTAGTCTGTTCAGCTCTTCAACGTAGCCGCTGATCGTCTCCGCCAGATTGGTGAACTCGAACGGCAAAATCTGCGCATCGGCTAACCGCAACGTGGCCGTGCCCACTGTCTGTGCCAGCGCGCGGCCGTATTCGAATGTCGTATCAGAGAACTTCGTGTACCAAGCGAAGGAATCGTAGATCGAGTGATAAATTCCGCCACCCCCTTCACCGCCAAACCCCAGATTGAGCGAAGCGATGCCCAGGTGATCGAGAAAGGCCGTATAGTCAGAGCCAGAACCGAGCGCACCGATGCGCAAATCAGCGCGGTTGCGTAAGTCGGTCTTCTCCGCTTCCTCGCGCGTCTGCTCACTTCGCCGAGCGTGTAACGCCTCCCAGACTGACTGCTTGCGTTTAGGATCGCTTACTGCGCGCGCCATGTCGTTGACGAAATGTTCGAGCGACTGTGAGCCGCTGGCACCGAGCCAGCCTTTACTCGTGCCATCACTGTTGATGTATACGACGGCCTTCTGCTTCAACTCTGCCGCGTGATGCTCAACCCATTCAGTCGAACCGAGTAGCCCTTGCTCTTCGCCATCCCACGCGCAAAAGATGATCGTGCGTTTGGGCCGCCAACCTTGTTTGAGTAATTCGCCAAAGGCGCGTGCCTCTTCGAGCAGCGCCGCCAATCCGCTCACCGGATCGTCCGCGCCATTGACCCACGCGTCGTGATGATTGCCTCGAATAATCCACTCATCGGGAAACACGCTACCTTCGATCTTCGCAATCACGTTGTAGAGCGTGACCATCTTCCAATCAAAAGTCGCTTTGAGATGCACCTCCGCGGGGCCAGGGCCGGTGTAATAAGTCAGCGGCAATGCGCCGCGCCAATTCTCCGGCACAACTTGGCCGCTCAAGCTTTTCAACAACGGCAACGCATCGCCATACGAGATCGGCAAGACAGGAATCTTCAAGATTGTTTTCGCTTCTTCACGCGCCAACCGTTTCGCGCCTTTCGTTGCGCCCACACCAGGCGTCAATGGATCGCCTGGATGAATCGGCATGTCCATCACGCTGCCGCGTTGCGCGCCGGATGCAGGCCGCCACGGCCCTTTTGGATAGACATCACCTTGATAGTAGCCATCATCTTTCGGATCGGAATAGATCAGACAACCGACCGCGCCGTGTTCATACGCAACCTTCGGCTTGATACCGCGCCAACTGCCTCCGTAACGCGCGATCACGATCTTGCCGCGCACCTCAACGCCGAGCCGCTGCAAAACTTCGTAATCAGCCGGTACACCATAATTCACATAGACCAATTGTGCCGTCACATCGCCTTCGCCTGAATAGGCATTATAAGTGGGCAATTGATTCTCATCGCTCGAATCTGCGTCCTCTGCGAGTACAGCTTCTTTCAACTTGGCTTGATACTTCTCTGGCGCAATGAGTTCAACCACGCGCTCTTTCGGCGTAGGGAAGAGCACCTCGTATTCTTCAAGCGTCGTTCGCCAGCCCCACGCCTGCAATTTGTCACGCAGCCATTTTGCATTGCGCTTGTCCGCCACTGAACCGAGATGATGTGGCTCAGCGGCAAGCACACGCATGTATTCGCGCAGATTCTCTGGCTTGGGAAGCGCGCGAAACTTTTCTTCCCAGTCAGCCGCTTGTTTGGCTTGAACGCTCGCGCGACGTTTATTGACACGCGCTTCAACAGTAAAGAAGGTAGGTGTGACGAGAGCCAGTGAAATAAAAAAGGCCAGCGAGCGAACAGCGATTCGAGTGCGCATGATTCTCCTTTGAATCTTCTGTGTTGCGACTGCTGAAACTATGCAGTGTTGTGTGATAGCGCGATTATCTTATGAGTCGTCACGACAAACAAATATTGTGTTGATTAATTTGCATGCGTGTTCGATGAATTTATCGCGTAGCGCTGAAAGGTGCATGAATACTGGTGATTTTGCATTCGCACTGCACTGCTGAATGAGTGAATGCAGGTTGGTGAATTGCAACTGATGTGTGTGACGAAAAAAAATCTTGACACATGTAATGAACGAGTTTATAAGCTACATCTAGTGTGTTAATCGCTCTAGGCTACAAGAGATATTTCAACACATCATCTTGTGGTCAGGCTATCAAGAGAGAAAGGAGAAAAACCATGGCAGCTAAAAAAGCAGCAAAGAAGGCCGCGCCGAAGAAAGCCGCGAAGAAACCCGCAAAGAAGCCGGCGAAGAAGAAGTAAATCTACTTCATTCACAGGCCAATTGGGGGCAACCCAATTATTGTTCTGAAATTCTACGATAGGGGTGAGTAATCACCCCTATTTTATTGCCTGGAGACAGCCACTAAGCCATATTCATTACGTGCTGAAAGAAACCACACTCTACAATGCAGCTTTGCTCGCGGGCGTCATCGTGTTGCTGCTCGGCATTGCGCTGCACATCTGGAAGCTGGTAGCCTTCGGCGCTTTGGTTGCCGGCGTCGGTGGCTGGTTTGGTATGCTCTCGACTTTGAAGAAGCGTTGAATTCGGTTGATCGAGGTTTTTGTTTGAGCACACTCTATTTGATTCGGCACGGCCAAGCAGGCACACGTGACAACTACGATCTGCTTTCAGATTTAGGACAACAACAGGCGCGCCATTTAGGCGCTTATTGGGCGACACAATCAATTACGCTGGATGTCATCTACGCAGGCGGGCTGCGGCGACAACGGCAGACGGCTCAACTCTTCGCCGAGGTTTTGCGCGAGCACGAGCAAACCGTGCCCGAGATCGTGGTTGATGCGCAGTGGAATGAGTTTAGTCTGGCGACTGTCTATCGTGGGCTGGCCGCGCGCCTTTGCGCTGAGGATACAACCTTCGCGTCTGACTACGCGATGATGCAAAACATCTTGCGCACTGAACCGCACGCAACTGGCGCAGCGGTTGGCCGTTGTGATCGTACGGTAGTGCAAGCGTGGATGGAGAATCGCTACTCGGACTATGAGGGCGAAAGTTGGATTACTTTTCGTCAGCGCATTGAGGGTAATTTACCCGCCTTGCTTAATTACGCTCAGCCACAGGTAGCTATTTTTACTTCCGCCACACCGCTTGCCATCTGGACAGGCTTGGCATTGGGGTTGACCGACGAGAAGATACTTAGCTTGATGGGTGTGCTCTACAATTCTGGTATTACTGTTTTCAAATTGCGCGAGGGAGAATTACGATTGCTGAGTTTCAATGCCACCCCACATTTGGCTGACCCGGCGCTGCGCACGTTTCGTTGAATTGGCAGAAAAAAAGAGATGCCTTTTCGACATCTCTTTTTTTATACACCCGCCGCGATTCGAACGCGGGACCTTCAGCTCCGGAGGCTGGAAAGGAACCTTTAGCGGGTGGTCATGTGTTTACAACAACTTACCGACCTCAGTTGCTTATCAAAAATTTCGAAGCTGTAGCTCTACAGCGAAGCGATTTTACCACAAAACCCCAATAAAACCGCGCTTTTTCTCAACTTTCCTTGCCAATCTATACAGCCTATATATACTCCCGCGCATCTGACCCCCAAATTTTTTTTAGTTCAGTTCGCCCAGCGCAGGGAGGTTATATGCCAGTGAGACAGTTGCCTAGTGGTGAAAAGCCCATCCGGGTTTATGAGCTTGAACCCGCACCCTCGAAATTGCCGCTGATCCTCAAGATGATTGGCTTATCTGGGCTGATGGTCTTCATCTTCTCTGTTGCATATATCCTGGTTAATCAATCCACTCCAGCCCAGCGCAGTCAACAGGAAGAGATGTTCTTACAGTTTGCTGCCTTAGCCGCTGGTGGTTCTCTATTGATTTCGATTGTGGCGGTGGTAGTCAGTCATCACTTCAGTCTGGAAGAAAAGCGCAACCAAGAACAACTAAAAGCAGAGATTGAATCCCATAAGCTCAGTCAGCATAAATCGAAAAGTGAGCATGTGGTGGTCACGGCTGATGCGTGGGCTAGAGTGGCAATTGCTGAATCAAGCGAGACCTTCAGCCGAGAGCAACAGGCCAACACTGCCCCAAGAATTGCAGTGGAGAATGCACAGCTACAGGCAGCATATATCGAGGCCAAAGAAGCTGCGAGGATGGGGGTGAGTGTTGAAGTGTATCGGGACATAAAACGGTTTGAGGCTGAAACCGAGGCGCTGAGAGTGCGTGAAGAGCTTAAGATAGAAATGGAGAGTAAACGAATTGCCGAAACCTCAAAAGCGGAGCAAGACGCAGGCTGGCGCTACGAAGACGAGAGAGAGCGCCGAGAAAGAAACCGAGCGAATAGAGTGGTTCAAACAGATCACCGGGGAGGACAAGGGCATTATCAAACGCCAATGGAAGATGAATTGGCGGGAGAAGATGAAGGTGGAAATGAACTCCCATCACCGAGCACTCCTCCTCGGTCACGACAAAGACAATAATGCATATTGGGTCTCTCACGAGCAGCTAAAAGACCACTTCCACATTATCGGGGCAACAGGTGAGGGAAAGTCGCGGTTTGCTGAATATTTGTGTCACGCCGCCCTCGGAGCCGGTAACGGGTTTTTGTTCATTGATCCCACACCGCATGCAGAGGCCGCGCACCGATTGATTCAGTATTGTCATCAAGTCGGGTTTCGGAAAGTTGTTTATATTGACCCCACCAGAGACCGCGTCTTAAAAATCAATCCCTTTCACTACAAGCGAAGACACGACTCAGTAAATTATTTAGACGACGCTTTCAGAACCACGTTCTCAGTCAAGGACGCCGCCACCACTCCGCACATCGCTAAATATCTGCCAGCGGTTTTGCATGTCTTGATGGATACCGGGAACACTTTAGCCGAGGCCAAATTCTTTACTGCGCTGGATTACAAATTTGAGCGGGAGCAGATATTACGGAAATGTCCCCGCACCCATTACCGGATTGTGGTCGAAGAGGCACTTCACAATAAGCTCTTTTTGGACAAGTTCATTTCCACGACGGGCAGGTTTGAACAGGGGATAGGCGAACATTTGAGTGCAATGTTTGGCTCTAAGGATGGGATCAATTTCTCGACGCTTGTGCAGCAGGGATACGCGGTGATTGTGAATTTAGATTGTCCTGGCTTGAAAGAGTTGGAGCGAAGATTGCTTGGCACCATCATCATCAATCAACTGCTGTTCGGAATTCAACGCGCGTATGCAAATGGGTGGCGAGGGAGATTCTATTTGTTTGTGGATGAAGCGGGGCAGTATGCCACTCGGAACTTAGCCAAGATTTTAGACCTGTGGCGGAAATCTGGTTTGGTGGCGTGCTTAATGCACCAACGCTATGACCAGTTCGAGGACAAATTTATTTTGAGTGCTGTTGATGGCAACTGCAAAATCAAAGCGATGTTCAACCTAACCAGCTATGACGACCGCTTAAAGATGATGCGGGTTTTTTATGGCGGTAAAATAAAGTTTGATGAAGCCGCCTTTGCCACGAAAAACATAAGGCAACGTGAGGGCATTTTTATGCTCTCGAAACGCAATCCGGTTCACCTCCGTTTTCCCGAAGTCCCCGACTACAAAGAAGACGTTGACGCAATTTTAGATCAAATAATGGATAACCCGGCGTATGTAGAACGCTCGAAAATACTCGCAGAAATCAATGGAAGATTTTCATACCAGAGAAAAGATAATTCACGTCCTGAGTCAAGAACCCCACATGACTCCAAGCCAACTGGTCAGGGTGATATTCCCAAACGAAGCCTATGGGACGAGACGTGAAACCGCGAAAGAGCGAGTGAGCAAAGCTCTCAAACGACTTCAGCAAAAGAAAGAGGCCGACCGAAAACCAATGGGCAGATTTATGGAATTTGCCTGGTTTCTGAAAGGCACCCCGCAGCCGAACACAATTACCTATCACCACGATTTTAGCTGCGCCGAATTATATATTGCCCTAGAGCCGTATTTAGATGACTGCGACGATAATTGGCAGTGCGAAAAACAGAACAAGACTAAAGGTAAACAATTTCGCTATGACCGTCGGGCAGTGATGTTTGGGGAGACCATTTATTTCGAGGTCGAGACTGGCAGCCAGGAGAATTTAGGCAGAAAAACTGCTAAGAAAATCGAAGACAAATTGCACGGATATATTGAGCATTACCAGGAGACCCGCGAAGACTTTTGTGTGGTCTTTACTGTGCAGGATTACATCAGAAATAAGCTCCGCGAAACCGTGACCCCGGCCAAAATTGTAGGGAAAAAGATTGATGAAATACTGGCAGAGTCACGCCTTCCAGACCGCTATTTGATTGCTTACCACAGTGAACTTATTTCAGATCCGATGACCGCTCGGCTGGTGGGCAGAAAAGCCATGTACACCCTTGGCAGCCTTGTCTAAACGTTGTCCGTTTCTTGTCCATTCGTGTTACAACCAGACGGACACCGGCACAGCAGCTAAAGCTAATAAATCCAATTGGTTCAGCAACCCTTACCAGTGCCTACTAATGGGTGTAGGGAAGAAAACGGAGATTTGCTGTGCCAGCATTCAACTCGCCTCCGGCTCGCCAAGGTAAAATAAGGATGCTTACTCTTATGGGTGAGCATGTACGAGAGCCACCCCAGGGTCGAGGGGTGGTCTTTGTATCTTTATACATGTACCTCATCTCTGGATGGGGTGTTTTTGTTTCGTGTGTGTCTGAATTGATGTGTCTAATGTTTCGTGAATCATCCTGTATTGAATGTGTATTGAATGAATTTGTTCGGTGCCCGCTGTTCCCAAAAGTGGTGCAGGACCTGTGACTAATGGAGCCTCTGGCTGCTTTGCCTTTCGCAATTAAGGGTAGGCCGAAACCCACCCAAGAAAGGACAAGTATGTTCAAGCAAGTAGACCCTAGGAGAATGACCCCGGAGGAGTGTTTAAGAGTGTTGGTTAAGTTTAGTAGAGATTATGAGAATAGGTTGTTTTATCAGAGGTTGGGTATGTTTTGTATTGGGGTATTAGTTGGGGTGTTTCTGGTTGGAATGATTGGTCGGTTGGTTCTGTAGAGTAATTGCTTGGTGATTAAGGGGGTGGTTGGATTCCCGGCCCACCCCCACATCCCGTTAAGTTTAGCAGCCATCTCCATTCGTCAAGGTGCCTGCTCTAAAAGCCTTCCCTTTTAAGTTGTGGTTGTGGATAGGTGAGTGTTTGAGTCCGAATTTCAGGTTTAGTGTTCTGATGCTGCCCGCGCTCCGCTTGGGTCTGCTTCGCAGACGCTTTTTTAATTCAATAAGATTAAGAACATGACAAACTCGGCTATAAGTATCTCTAGGATTACAATAATTCAAGAATTTATGTTGACTATTTGAGTCTTTATGGAGTATTTTCCGCTCGGTTGGCTTAAGTCTTTAGCCAATAGTTAACGTTGTGCAGCCAAATGAAAGGTAATAGCTAGGGGTCTCTATCTTTCGTTTCCTGCACAAATGGTCAACACCTTTTACCAGCGACCCCTAATAGAGGAGATTTATATGAGAACAATCCATAGAAGCTTTTGCATTTCGCGCTTACTGTGGGGCGTTATGGTCATTTTTGTGACCTTCGCTATGCTCACGGTGAGAACAAACAATATTCAGTCGAACCAACATCGCTTTACAGAGTTGGTGCTATTTTCGAGGATATGGCAACAATTTTGTAAATCAACATCAGTTGAGCTGAATAAGTTTCGCGAATGTGACTATGCGAGGGCTGAACTTATGAGTACTTGGGCGCATGCTTTTCGGGATATGGCGGCAAGGGCTACGCCGGCACTATCAGCGTTTCCGTCCCCGAAGCCAGCCAAATATGTGCGCTCTTACGAAGCTGGGGGAAACGTACTCAAGTTTCTAGTGTATGAATACCAGGACTCTGGTATGACGATGCATTTGCTGCCCTGGGCTGACGTTTCATTCAACAAACCGTGGGTTGCGGACTATGACTCCTGTCAGCATCCAGTGCTTTCGACCAACCACAGGGCTGATCTCTGCGAAGCCCACAACCCTACAACAGTAAGTCAAAGCAGCTAGATCAGCCTTTAGTTCTTTAAGGAGCTAAAGGATGCATGAAATTGACATTGAGGAGGCCGTATGCCGAAGTACGGATCTACAATCATGTGGGGAGGTGATATTAGATGATCTTCCTGACTTTCAACTAACAGGATTTGAAATATGGGAAGCAAGCAAAAATAAGAGATTGGTGACAATACAATGTGGGGAAATCAATCTCAATAAGACAGGAAATGTGATTGCAAATAGCGCTAACCATCTAAAAGTCTCTCTGACTTTGAAGCAGGTTATTGCCCTATTATTAGTGCTACTTTTTTGCCTTATTGTATTGTTCTCCGTGATCAAGGATTTTAACACAGGAAAGCTTACACTAGAGTATGCACTTAAAACCGTGGGGGGATTTCTTGCGGGCGCAGGTGCAAAGGCTGTGTTTGACATGTTCAAATGAGGCTCTGTTCACATGGAAAACCTTATGGGGCCTATGGCTATTTGCGATAGGCCCCAGTGTAACATTTGCCTCAGAGGCTTAACATATGACTGCAACAATGAAAGCTAAGAAAGAAGAAGTAGAAAAGAACGATAAGCAGGATAAGCTGCGCATACAGTTCGATATTAGTCCGGAATCTCTTGCAAAGCTTGACCAGCTTGTTCAATCGGTTGGTGCACACACACGCGCTGAGGTAGTAAGAAAATCAATCAAGCTGTATGCTGAATTTATTGTGGCCGAACAGGAAGGAGCTAAAATAATCTTCGTATATCCAGACGGCACGCAAGAAAGAATACGGATTCTATAACCTCTTGAAAGCTGCGAGCAGAGGCTAGGAAGTAGATTCTTTTCTTGCTTCCAGGCATTTTAGTTTAGGGTGTAATAATGAATCTAAGGCAGGCTACCTGACCCCCCGTAAGGCCCGGGTTCACCCCCTCTGGTTTACCTTAGCTAGCTAGTCCAACCACCTGGAGACACGGCGAACGCAAGCGGTGTTAGGAACAGGGGCATTGGACGGGGATGTGGGTTTCGAGTACTTTGCTCGTCAGGTCAGCACTTGAGACTGGGCATCTCTTGTGGACGTTAGCGGGACTAGCCCAATATCCCTACCTAACTGCGGGCCTGCCCCAATAGAAAAAGCTCCCCAGTGGAGAGCTTCACATGTGACCTACAAACTGAACGCTAAAACGCAATGTCAGGCATAGAGGTTGAATTCAGCCGCATTATACCGAGTTTTTTAACTTTCGTCAGCCTCGATAGCTGCTCTTTCCTTTAGGAGTTGATTGCGAACGTCGGTCAATTCTCCAAGCGCGTGCTCAACGCTGATGATTGCTTGGTCGAGTTTGTAGAGCTTTCTTTCCTTGATAGTCATTTGTTTTGGGCTAATACTTTTTTGCATGTCCACGCAGACCAGCCACGAGCCTTGAATAATTCAGCAGCTAGTTTGACGTTGGTCTCCGGGTCGAGGGCTTTGATCCTTCCAGGCAAGTGGCGATACTGAAACAGGCCATAGGATTTTCCATATTCGATGCCGTTCTGCTTGAAGGTCAGATGACCATCACCAATAGCATCAGGATTCCCACCTGATTCACAGGCGATGATCCGCAGGGCGTTGTTCACTTCTTTAGCTGGGAAGTATTGAGCAACTAGCGACCGCCACTGTTCGACATTCTTTCCTCCTTTAGCGGCTATTTTTTTACGGGGACTTCCTTTATCACCTCTTTGATTTCAGTCTTCACGATTCGTTTAGGCACTACAGGAACTTTCCGAGGCTGAATCACAATCCAATTCTGAATCGGAGACCGGAAGGAGATAGACCACTCATCCAGCCAAGCGGTGACTTTAGTTGTGGCGTAGGCTAGACCAGCGATGAAGATTACACGGGCTATGAGAGCGAATAGGACTCGTTTCGAGAGGCGTTTGTACCAAGCACGAGGGTAAGGGCTTGTTGAGGCTTTAAGGCCCTCCTGAGAGCTTTTAACGCGGACTTTGATTGGGGTCATATTTTTGAGGTTATGTTTTTATTTTAGAGGATGATTATGAGCGTCACACACAGCACCACGACTGACAGGAATGTCCACTTATTGAATTGTCCGGCAGAGAGGATGTGCAAGTGCTCGTGGCGGTGATAGTCATTGAAGCGGTTTGGGTATTGTGTGTTTTGCATATTGGTATAATTAGGTTGTGAGTCCAGCAGCGTCGTTGTGAATGAATCTGCTGGCTTTTTTTTGTGATTTCCACTTTGCGATGAAGCTAGGCTTTAGGGAACCATCAGGCTGTAAGACGGAAGGGATTGCTTCGTATTCTTTTTCAAGTCTTATTGTTTCAAGGGCCAGTCTGATTTGTTCCAAATCCTCTTCAGGTAACCAGTAGTCCTTACTGATCCGCTCCAAGGCCGTTTCGGAGAGTGTAATAGTTCGCCATTTCATACAGGTGGTTTTTACGAATAAATTTTAGATAGTCTTCTTCCGAGTAGTAGCCGCGCTCGACCATTCGTACAGCTATCCGTTTCAGGCTCCGTTCGTTTTCGATAATTGCGTTCATAGGTTTTTAGTTAATTGTGCTGAGAAGTAGCCTTGGATTGCCGCCCACTCCATCTGACACAGGCGTTCATAATTTTTTTTTGCTACCCCGCTGCCAAGATGTCGGCTGACGTATTGGAGTTTGGCTTGGTTGAGTGAAGATAGATATTGCCACAGGTCTTCTTCCCTCATGAGGTCATATCTAGGCTCGTTAGGCATTTTTCTTTTGCTTATTGATTAGTTGGTAGATGTAGGAGCGTTGGCAACCGACCTTTTTAGAAATTGCTCGCTTCGACAGCTTGCCCTGCTTTAAGAGCTTTAGGGCGTGCTCTGTTTTGGTCATAGGCTGAGTGTTACTGATACTTTAAGTGTAGAGTGTCTATTGTCTACTGTCTAGTCGCCATCTGTGCATAACCCAGCAATACCGCTTGAGAATAAGGGAAATAATCTGGTGGTATAATGAAAGTATGAAAGCCTGATGAACGGAGGCTAGTCAATGTCCTCAATCACTGCCTCGATGTCTCTCAGCTTGTCCTCAATCTCAGCAGCTTTCGGAAGACTCTTCCAAGACCCATACCGGTAGACTTTCGGTTTCTTCAAGCCACTCAGATTAGAAGGTCTCGTGATCCAGAAGGCTTGTTTGGGGAGCAGGTTCAGTTTCTGCCGGGCTGTGGTGTACTCACGAGTGGTTCCAGCCAGGATGTAGACTTGTACAGAGAATGCGGGTTTCATCCCGGCACTATACCACCTTCCACAGCGATTTCCACAAGTAGGCAGAACCCCACTATTAGCAAAATATATGGGACATGACCTCATCATGATCATGAGGCGTGGAACATGCTAAGTGTATTGGAGCATGCCATTTAGAGGGCATAGACAGGAAGCTAAAAGTGTCATGAATCATTCAAAAACGACCTATGAGAGCCTGAAGAGCAACCAAGTATAAGCCGAGTTTTCCACAGCAGCTAATCAATCAAACCAATGGCCACGAGAAGAAAGCCCAACAAATATACAGAGCAGCGAATGACCGCTCTCTTCAAACAGAAACGCCAGAAAGACCCCAAACACAGATTCAGCCTACAGGAACTATGGGATGAAGAACGAGTCAATAATACCGGCCTACCACCAAAGCCAAAAACTACGCATACTTAAGAGATAATTTCAGCCTTAATGAAGCCCACCGGCAGAAAATCCCTACGGGAAGAAATCAAAGTCATTGAGCGGTACGCACAGCTAGCACCGAAATATTTTCAAGTGCTCCAGGAATGTTTAGAAAGCGAAGAGATAAACGATAGGAAATGGGCAGCAAGCATTTTGAAAGGTGCATTTGAAAAGATGATCCCTCAGCAAATCGAAGGCGCAACAGAAGATGGCGCAGTAGTAATTAAGCTCCTCTCCTTTGGAAATACAGATACCATACAACTGGCTACCGGAGCCTCACCAGTTACCAGTTCTTCAGCACCCGGCCAGATTCAAAGTAATCATCTGGCATCGGAAAGCGCACAAGACAACGCTGGCAATCAATGAGCTGATCCGCTGGTCAGCAGCCGTTAAAGGCACCTACTGGTACGTCGCCCCGTTTTACAACCAAGCCAAAAAGATTGTCTGGCAAGACCCAGAGATGTTGGCTAAGTATGTCCCACCCGAGATTTGGAAGAAGCGGAACAATTCAGAGCTGTACATCCCGTTCCCGAACGGCTCGATTCTTTATGTGATGGGAGCCGATAAGCCGGAGTCATTACGTGGGCCAAACCCTCGCGGAGTTGTCCTTGATGAATGTAAAGACATAAAGCTCCAAACCATCTGGGGAAAAGTGATTCAGCCAATTATGTTCGCCAACCCCAAAGCCTGGACATGGTTTATGGGCACTATCGAGTCTCAGGATGAGTTTTGGAACAAGTACAACTATGCGAAAGACTCAGGTGATCCCAGTTGGGCAGCCTTCCTCTTAAAGGCGTCAGAGTCAGGCATCATAACGAAAGAATCTCTCGAAGAGGCGAAGCGAACCACCACCCAAGCGTTTTTCAATGCTGAATACGAATGCGAACCAGGCACCAATGCTGCTGCATTCTTCCGCAGAGTCAAAGAGAACACGTGGAACGGCGAGCTAGAGCCAGAGCCTAACCACTTCTACAAGCTCGGTGTTGACCTGGCTAAATATCAAGACTGGACAGTCATTACTCCGTTCGACCTTTCGACGTTCAGAGCAGGCAAGCAAGACCGTTTCAATCAAGTTGACTGGAATCTACAGAAGGCACGAGTAGAGGCCACAGCCTTCAGATTCAATCGTGCTACAATTACAGTAGATTCAACGGGCGTTGGTGATCCGATTGCAGAAGACCTCAAGGCCAGACTCACCTTAGATCCCGAAGATGGCTTCAAGTTCACTGAAGTATCCAGACGGCAGCTCTTAGACAACCTCGCCCTTCTGCTTGAGCAGGACAAAATCAAGATTCCCGATGATGAAGGACTGATTGCAGAACTACAGAGCATGCGCTTTGTCCTCAAGACCACCGAAGGCGGTAAATCCAAAATCCATGTCGAAGTCCCTGAAGGCATGAGCGATGACCGGATAATGTCTCTCGCGCTCGCGGTCTGGAATGTGACTACTCCTATTGATCCAACAGACACTAATTACGGCTTATATGCCACACGATACAACTAGCCTCATCCAGACCCAGGCCATCAAACTCGTTCGAGACGAGAAAGTAGAGTGGGAAAACGAGATTGCCCACGTCACCGAAGACATTTCCTTTAACATGCGTGAGATTATCCGCCAGTGCAGAAAGAACTACTGGGGAGTATTCAACCAGCCCACTGATCCAACTACAGGGCGAGAAAAGCTCTGGCAGCACTTAACCAAAGCGTTTGTGGACTACAAGGTCAAAAACCGCGACCTCGACACCAAGGACATCAACTTCAGAGCAAAACATAATTCAGCCATTGGCACGACTTCAATTATCCGCTCCATCACCAAGAACAAATTGGACGCAATGTTTTTTGGGGAAGACCTCGACTTAGCCCAGCGTCAGCTTGAAATTGACGGCACTGTTGTGTGGGCCAATGACGGTGACAATCCTGAACCTCGGTTAGTCAATCTGCTGAATTTTTATATTGATCCCACAGCCGATTCCATTGCTGAGACCGATGCAGTGATTGAACGCGTTGTGCTACGGCTATCCGAATTCAAGAAGCTGGCCAAAAAGAACAAGTGGATCAACGCCGACAAGGTGACGGCCAGTGAGAATATCCCGACCAATGACCCGAACGCTCCAGCTACCAAGAAAGGCAAGTACGTTGAATTGTATATGCGGCGTGGCTTGGCCCCTGAGTTTCTGATGACGGGGGATGAGTCAGACAAGGAAATTCCGACCGAGATTTTATGCTCTGCCACCAGTGGCAATTGGGTAGTGCACAGCATCGAAAAACGCAAAGACAATTCAGATAAAGGCTATGAAGAAGGCTGGGCAACGAGAATCCACGGCAGATGGTATGGGATGGGCACGGCTGAGACGCTGATCCACTACCAGGAGGAGATGAACGAGAACAAGAATATTCGCCGCGAGCGAGCCTTGGTCTCCAAGCTCGGCATTTTCCAGATTCGCAAGAATTCGGGCATTACTCCGCAAACCTTATCCAGGCTCACCGTCAATGGCGCTATTCCGGTCAATGCGATAGACCAGGACATCAAACAGATGGTGGTGACTGATCCACCCGCTTCTGCCTATCAGGATGAAGACAATGTGTATTTGTGGTCGCAGCGGTCAACGGGGTCGTTCGATATTGCCAACGGCGCACCCTTACCTGCTTCAATGCCTGCCACCAGTGCAGCAATTTCCAACCAAGGGGCACAGTCGCAGTCCCGCTTAGACCAAGAAGGCTTTGGGATGTTCTTAGAGCGATGGATTGCCCGACAGTTTTTACCCAGGACACTCAAGAAGGTAAAAGTGGGTGAGGTTATCCGCATGGAGCTTGACCCGCAAGACCTCAGAGCCTACGACGAGCGCCAAGTTGACGAGCAAATAGCTCTACAGCTTGAAGCCATTAACCAAGCCGGCCAGTTCATTGACTCTGACCAAGTGATGATGGAAAGAGAGCGCGGCTTACAAGTCTACTCTCGCATGGGTAATGACCGCTTCGTGCATTTAGACAGCGTGCCGGACATCTTGTACTACGACGTGAAGGTCTACGTGACCAATGAAGACATGGACAAAGGCGTTGCAGTACAAAACATCATTTCTATGCTCCCGCTCGCACCTGAGTATCGAGACCAGTTGATTGACACCGTGATTGATTTGATGGGTTTGACCTTGAGCAGACCAAAACAGTTTGCTCCACAACAGCAACTACAGCAGCAGACGCAACTACCCCAGCCAGCCCAAGCCCCTTCACAGAATCCGCTTCAGCCGATAACCCAAGCCAACACCTATGCAGTATGACCCGGAGACAAAGGAGCTAGTGCAACGCCTGCGAGCAGCCTACGAGTTGGTCAATAGCGAGGTGTGGCCCCAAGCCAAAGCCGCTTTAGAGGAAAAGTGCAAAGCCATCGAAGCCTTGGATGCAATTCCCCTAGAGAGCAGCTTTGAAACCATCGGCCAAGAAGTGAAGACCAGAGTAGGAGCCGCTTCGCTGATCCGGGCCTTCATTCAAGAGAAGGAGAATGATGCAGCCAGTTATCTTTCCACAGTCAATGCACTCCAAGATACAAAACCTAAGCTCATCAACTACGAATAAACCATTAACAAATAGACTATGAAAGGCAACGGCAAAAAGTCCGTCAAAAAACCAGCCGCCAAAAAGTCCAACCCTTACAAAGGCAAGAAGCGCTGTTAGGAGACTGACCCCAGGGAGGAGGGGTTAGGTTCTTAAATTGAAAGGTCGAAAGAACTCTAAAGAAAAAGATTTAGAGAACTATGCAAGAAGAAGAACACATTACCGACCAATCCCTATCTGAAGAGGTGGACGTTGCCTCTACAGACGGTGAGGCGGCTGGTTCTGCCGAAGCCCAGGACGTGATTACGCTCCAGGATGTTGAGCAGACGTTGGGGAAGAAATTCCCAGACAAAGCCTCTGCCTTAAAGTCCTGGAAAGACACCTACTCGTATGTAGGCAAGAAAAACCCACAACCGGCTACGTCACAACCGGCAGTGGACACGTCCAACTTCGTTTCGAAGGAACAGTACGAAGAGGACATGTGGTTTGCCAGTCATCAAGACTTGAGTGAACACCGCACTCTGATCCGCGCCCTCAAAAAGGAAACGGGTAAATCGTATAGCGAACTCATGGAGCATCCAGAGTTCAAGCCCTTAATCGAAGCTAAAAAGGCTCAGGCCGAAGCAGCTAACTCTAAGTCAGTCATTCACGGCAATTCCCGCGTTGGAAATACCGCTGATTACCAGACTGACCTGGAACAAGCTCAGTCCACCGGTAATTGGAGCGAATTCCTTTCCAAACATAAGGGAGTTGCCATCCCTGAATAAATATGGCTATAGGTTTAATTACCTACCAGGATACTACGCGTCGGGAAGACCTGATGGACGTAGTAACCAACATCTCTCCGAAAGAGACCCCATTGTTGTCCGGTTTGTCTAGCGGTGAGAAAGCTACCTCTACGTTGCACGAGTACACTCAGGATTCTTTTGCTGACTATTCCGACAACGCACAAGTTGAAGCCTCTGACTTCAGCGCAGTAGACCTCACTCAGCCAACCCGCGCAAACAACATCTGCCAAATTTTCAAGAAGCAAGTGCAGATCTCCGAGACAGAGATTGCCGTCAACGGGGTTACCAACCCTTGGAACTACCAGCTTGAAAAAGCAATGACTGAGTTCGCTAAGGACGTAGAACTTGCTTTTATGGCAGGCTCTCGCGCCTCTGGTAACTCAGGTGTGGCGCGTAGGATGGCGGGTGTAATCAACTCCCTGACCTCCAACGCTACCACGCGCAACTCCGGATCATCGTTAGGTGAAGTCGCTTTCAACGACATCATGAACATGATTTGGAACTCTACTGGTGAAGTGGCGACTGAAGTTTACGTGGGTGGAACGCTCAAGCGTGACATCTCCGGCTTCACTGCCTCCAACACCAAGAACGTTGCCGCAGACGACAAGCGGTTGGTCAACTCTGTTGACGTGTATATTTCGGACTTTGGTGTGCACAAGATTTTCTTGCACCGCAACGTGCCAAACGGTGCGAACGCAAAGATGCTTGTGGCAATCAATCCGAAGTATCACCGCCAGTCCTGGCTCCGTGCGCCGAAGACTGACCCGATTGCTAAGATTGGCGACTACCGCCGCTCTCAGATTATTGGTGAAGGAACTTTGGAACACCGTGCATACGGTGGCTTGACCGGAGCAGCAGTTGGTGGATTCACCAGCTAGCGTTGTTTCTTGCCCCTTAGACCTCTAGCTTTGGGGCAAGACCTAGAGGAAATAACATGATTCAAGAAGAACACTGGAAACTGGATAAGCAGGGAGAGATTGAAGGCGTCTTTGTCGTTGATCCCACCAAAGCAAAAGGTGCTGACCTCTGGCAGAAGATTGATGAAGTCATTGTCGCCTATACCCAGCTTCACCCGGTCGAAATGGAGGCTCAAGTCAGAAGCAATGTCTTGAGGATGAAAGAGCAGTTGAACGAGTTTGGCTCGACCAAAGACAAATCGTTGCGCTGGGGCGCATCCATTCCCACCGCGCTTTTATTCAGGCTTCAGATCCTTGAGCCAGAGCTATTTGAGAACAAAAGACTATTTAATACCTTCCTCAAGAAGTACAAGGGATTTGCTGTATGCAAAAGAATCTAGCCCTCTGCCTCATCACCTCACGCGCTGACGAGGAGAAAGCACGGGCTTTAGGAGAGTCCTTACGACCACATGTTGATGAAGTGGTCATCACCGTAGCGGATACAGACGAGCACGCAGACTTTAAGTGGATAGACGATTTCTCAGCCGCCCGCAATTTCAATTTCGCCCAAACCAAGGCCGATTGGATTCTGTGGCTTGATGCCGACGACACTTTAGAGCACCCAGAGAACTTGAAGGAGCTAATCAAGATTGCCGAAGAGCGTAACATCTCCGGCTTTTGGTTTAAGTACAAGTATGCGTTTGATGAAAACGGGAACTGTGTAGACGAGCACTGGAAAGCGCAACTACTCAAGAATGACGGGCATTTTGAGTGGAAAGGCGCGATTCACGAAGACCCCATTCAATTACGACCGGTTACCTGGACAATGACGGACAAGTGCGTTCGCGTGCATTGCACAACTAAGGAACGCGCTGAAGAGAGCTACGCTAGAAATTTACGTATCCTCCTAGCGGAACGAGAAAAGCACCCAGAGGAAGCCCGCACCATGTTTTATCTCGGTCGGACGTATGTGGCGGCAAAGCAATATGACAAGGCGATTGAGGTTTTACAGACCTATTTAGAATATTCAGGCTGGGATGATGAACGCTACGAAGCCCGCTTATTGATTGGTCAATGCTATGTGGCTTTAGACGACATTGACACTGCCATCATTGTTTACAATGATGCGCTCCTAGAAAAAGAGTCTAACCCCGATGCCTACATTTACAAGGGCATGTGCTACCTCAGAAAAGGCGAGTGGAATAAGTCTCTCTACAATTTCAAGATTGCCCTTGAGCTTCCGATTCCCGATGCTGTCACCTATTTCAATCCGATGTTCTACCGCAGGGATGTGTACGCATCCATCGCGTTGGCTTATCTGAATCTAGGTAAGCTCGAAGACGCCAAGACCGCAATCGCTATTGCTGCCAAAGTTGATTCGAAGAGCGAGAACGTCAAACAGATTGCGGGTATGGTCTATGAAGTCAAAGACAAGCACGACACCGCCAAGAAGATTGTGGAAGTGGCCAAGTTTTTAGACAAACACGACAAGCTGAAAATCCCGATTCTGTTGCAGGCCGTTCCCCAACAGCTTTTAGATAACGAGCTTCTGATTGCCTTACGCAGGAAATTCATCCAGCCCAAGAAGTGGCCGGAGAAATCCATTGCCGTTTTTTGCGGCACGAGCGCTGAGGACTGGTCGCCCGAATCCTTGAACAAAGGCGGCATCGGCGGATCAGAGACCGCAGTGATTGAACTCACTAAGCGTTTCGTGAAACACGGCTGGAAAGTCACTGTGTTCAATCAAGGCGGCCATCCGCCCGAAGGGCGAACGTTTGACGGAGTGGAGTATCAGAACTTTTGGACATTCAATGTTGAAGACGATTTCGACGTGGTGTGGGTATGGCGAACGCCAGCATTCTTTGATTATGACGTGAAAGCCCGACTCAAGATTTTAGACCTCCACGACGTAATGAACCCACTCGAATTTACGAAAGAGCGTTTAGCGCGGATGGACAAAATCTTTGTCAAAACCCAGTACCACCGCTCGCTCTTACCCGATATTCCAGATGACAAGTTCGTGATTGTCGGCAACGGAATAGATTTAGACCGCTTCAAAGGCAAGCAGGAAAAAGACCCTTACCGATTCTGCTACACGTCTTCACCGAACCGAGGCTTAGACCTGCTCTTGAAGATGTGGCCGAAAATAAAGAGTGCATTGCCAGAGGCGACCTTACACGTCTACTACGGATGGAAGACCTATTACGAACTGGAAAAGCACAATCCAGAACGGATAATGTGGATGAAGAAAGTGCAGGAGCAGATGAACCAAGACGGCGTAGTGGATCACGGTCGAGTCGGCCAGCAGGAATTGGCCCAAGACCTTCTGAAAACCGCGTTCTGGTTGTACCCAACCTACTTCCCAGAGATTGACTGCATTACTGCTAAAGAGATGCAGGCCGCAGGCGTCGTGCCTATTACCAGCGGCTTTGCTGCTTTAGAGGAGAGTCAACAGAGTGGTGTAAAATTAAAGGGAGATGTATACGACCCTGCTTGGCAGGAGCAGTACGTCACCGCAGTCATTAACCAAGCAACCAATGCCCAAAAAGAAAACCGAGACCTTGGCTACCGAACAGCCAGAAAATACAGTTGGGACAGCATCGCAGACCGATGGAACCAAGAAATCGCCTAAGATTATCTACATCCCCGGCGTGACCAAACTTGAGGATGTAGTGAATCAGCTAAACGAAATCCTCTGATGAAGATTGCCCTCTACCATGAAATCCCTGACGCCCGCTATTGGAGAGACGGACTATGGGCAGCTATTGAACTCTTAAAGCGAGAGCATGAGATAGTTGAATTTGGAGAGGGTGACATGACCCTAGTGGAAACCGGTACGTTCGGCAGCCAGATGGATGTAGTCCGCAAACTGCCGGGTAAGAAAATTTGGTTTCATGCCGGTGGCCCGCCTGCTGATTATGGATTTGATTACGTAGTAGTCTTAGCCGACCAGATTCAGCGATGGTTTGCAGAGTCGGGAATCCGCAGCACCGTTATCAACGGCACCAACACCGGCTTATTCAAGCCCGTGAATTGCGAGAAGAAGTATGACGTGATTTTCCCAGCGGCCTTTGCTCGGTGGAAAAGACATCACCTCTTACTGGATTGGGTGAAAGATGCCGGAATTGACCCCAAGAAAGTTTTGGTCATTGGCCATAAGCAGCACGTCGAAACCGAGTGCTACGAGATGTGCGAAGCCGCAGGCTTTGAGGTGAGAGATAAAGTCTTCCCAGAAGAGCTAGCCCTGCTTTACAACCAAGCCAAAGAGTGCTGGATTCCATCAGAGACTGTAGGCGGATCAGAAAAGACCCTCTTAGAGGCGAAGGCATGCGGCCTAAAAGTCCGTGTCGCTCCAGACAACGAGCGTTTAGTTGAGATGAACCAACAGCCGGTTCGTTCCCACCACTATTATGCTGAGAGAATTAAAGACCTTCTGTGAAATACTCCATCATCATCCCCTACTATGATCCTGAGTATCGCAAAACCCACCTCTTAACCGAGTGCATTAAGAGTGTGGTGCTCAATTCCCAAGGCCAAGATTACGAATTAGTCATTGTCAAAGACGGCCCCTCATACACAGAGAGCCACAATATGGGCCTGCAAGCCGCCAAAGGCGATTACCTAGTCATCATCAACGACGATATTGTGATTTGCGACCACCAGTGGTTGGAGAAATTGACCTTTGACGACGGCATTGCTGCGTGGACAGTGGGCAATTGGCATGGAAAACCGATGCCGAATGCGTGGTGCTTTGCGATGAGCAGGGCGTGGTATCAAAAATTGGGCGGTTTCGATGAGATTTACAAGGATGGGATCAATTACGAAGACACCGACTACTTTTTACGAGCGCAAGAGATGGGAGCACAGATCAAAAACGCTGATTTCAGGATTGAGACCAAGGGTGAAGGCACCTGGCAGACCTATTTTAAGCACAACAAGACGGATTTAGTCGTCAAGAACATGATTATTTTTCGAGAGCGATGGGAAAAAGAATAATTTACTTGGGTGGGACATTTGATTTGCTCCACTCAGGCCATATTGCTCTGTTTAAGAAGGCTAAGCGGCTTGGGACAGTCGTGGTTTCACTCAACACCGACGAATTTTGCGAGCGGTACAAGCGCAAACCCATTATGCCCCTCAAAGAACGCAAAGCCGTCATTCAAGCGTGCAAGTATATGGATAAGGTCATCGTCAATACTGGCTGCGAAGACTCCAAACCAGCCATTTTAAGAGCCAAGGCTACGCATATTTTGCATGGAGATGACTGGACAGGCGAATCCTACCGAAAGCAGCTCTCAGTGACCTCAGATTGGCTGAGAGCGCATAATATAAAGATCATTTACCGCCCTTATACCAAAGGGATTTCAACCACCCAACTATGCCAAAGATTTCCGTTGTCTGCGTCACCAACCGCACAGGCGCAGCCCAGTACCTTTTGGAGCAACTTCAAAAGCAAACTTTTCAAGACTACGAAGTAGTAATTGCCGATGACAGCAGAGATCCGCGGCTATTCGAAAAGCACTTTGTTCCTAGACCGAAAAAAGCAGCAGACGCTTGGAATCTCAACAAGGCGTACAACGACTGCTTAGACCGAGTGACCGGCGAACTGATTGTTTTCTTACAGACTTCATTTGGATTCCGGCCAATGGCCTAGAGCGCTTTTGGGAAGTCTACCAGTTGTACCCAGATGCCCTTGTTACCGGTGTAGGCCATAAAGCGCAAGACGGGTTAGAGGGGATCAGCGAGACTGACGAACGAGTGTTTGGCGAACCCGGTGTGCACGAGACCGATTTTACGTGGTATGAACTCAATTGGGCATCGTGCCCAACCAAGATTGCTCCCCGGTTTGATGAGGCAATGGACGAGTTTTACGGCGGGGAGAATCAAGTCTTTGCCATGAAGGCCGTGGCAAGAGGACATAAGATATACCTCGACCGGTCGAATGTCTGCATTGGCCTCAACCAAGCGCAGTGGGGCAGGCCCACGGACTGGGAAGAGAAACACCACAACAAAGAGAACCGGATAGCCGAGCGAGTAAGGCACATGTTCGATGTGCTATAATGAAGACAAATAATATATCCGTTCAAGCGGCACAGCCCTTACTTGAAGTATCAAGTGGGGGCTTTTCGTTTATATGACCATCAGCGACATCAATGCATTCGTTACTTTGAGAACCGGCGCAGACACTACTCAGTACTCAGCAGCCAACCGGCTCATTTCAACCAACCGGTGGTATCACAAGGCAGTGACCATGATTTTAGATTCCCAGGATGAATGGGATTGGGATGATTCCAACCAGTCCGATTATCCAATAGCAACCACCAACCTAGTTGCCAGTCAACAAGACTACACATTCCCTGCGTCTTTGAAGCTGCTCAAGATCAAGCGAGTTGAATACACACCCGATGGAACCAACTGGTATAAAGTCGAGCCGTTAGACGTGAATGAGTTGACCACTTCCACTGACTCGACTTCAGTCAGGAATGATTTTCAGAGCACGCAGCCTTATTACGATGTGCAGAACGGGGCAATCTTCCTCTATCCAGTTCCGACCCAAAATGTGACCTCAGGTTTGAAAGTGTGGTTTGCCAGAGAGCCAGCCGAGTTCACATCAGCCGAAGTCACTACCGGCACCAAAGAACCCGGCTTTGATGAACCCTTCCACGTGATGATTGCTTTAGGGATGTGCTACGACTGGTTTGCCAGTAAATCGAACCTCCAAGCACAAGCACGAGCAGTATGGGATGAGATCAACGATTACGAAGCCAGGCTCAGGACTCATTACGGCTCCAAAGACAAAGACAGGGTATATCAGCTTAAGCCCACATACATTAACTACAAGTAGATGGCAACGTTTACGAATCAGTCAAAGTCATCTAGCAGTTGGACAAATCAAAGCCTACCCGGTGTCAGCTTAGCTCAAGGCAGTCCTATCGGCTTATTGCTGGCGCTTACGTATGCGACCTCTGCGAGCACACCAATCACCTGGTCGAACCAGTCCAAGTCCTCAGCCACTTTCACTAATCAATCTAAATCCTAAATATGGCAGACTCAGCAATTTCAATTACAGCGGGTTCAGGCACCTCAGTTGACACCCGCACCGAAGCCACTAACGGTAATCACCGTCAGGTAGTGGTAATTGGTGATCCTTCCACCAATGCAGGCATTGCCGCTGTAGACGCTACAAAAGGTCTGGCAGTAGACCTCACCAATACCGGCGCTAACGCTACCGCAATCAAAGTTGACGGTTCAGCAGTGACTCAGCCTGTTTCCGCAGCATCTTTACCGCTGCCTACTGGTGCGGCGACCGCAGCAAAACAACCGGCTTTAGGCACAGCCGGATCAGCTTCTAGCGATGTCATCACCATCCAGGGTATTGCCTCAATGACGGCAGTCAAGGTGGACGGATCAGCAGTCACGCAGCCGGTTTCAGGCACAGTCACCGCAAATGCAGGAACAAACTTAAACACCTCTGCATTGGCTTTAGAAAGTGGCGGCAATCTGGCAACCGTCGCAGGTGCAGTTAGAGCCGAGGACGCGGCATCCTCTGACGGCCATACAGGTATTGGCGCTCTAGCTGTCAGAAAGGCCACGCCAGCAAATACATCAGGGGCTGATGGAGATTACGAATTCCTTCAGATGTCAGTCGGTAGATTATGGACTTCCGCCACCATTGATGCTGCGCTCCCAGCCGGAACAAACGCAATTGGAAAATTGGCTGCTAACTCAGGAGTTGATATTGGGGACGTTGATATTCTCTCTATCGCTGCTGGCGACAATAACATTGGGAACGTTGATATTGTGACCGTCCCCGCTGATCCATTCGGAGCCAACGCCGACGCCGCAGCAACCGCCGGTTCTACCGGCTCGATGCAAGCCAAGTTTCGTTTGATGACCTCGCAGCTAGATTCAATTAAGACTGCTGTGGAGACGATTGATAATATCGTTTCAGGCAGTACTGCGGTGATAGTTGGTAGTGTTGCTCACGACGGGTCAGATTCAGGCAATCCAGTAAAGGTTGGCGCTAAGGCAGAAACGGCAATGTCGGGCATTACCCTAGTGGCTGATGGCGACAGAACGGATTTGTATGCAGCAGAAGACGGCGTGCAGTATGTGCGAGACCTGCCCGCGAATCCAGCAGACTACATAGACGCCACTCCCGTAACCATTACGTCTTCGACTTCAGACACTTCGGTTGTTAGTGCGGGCGGGTCAAACGTGCGTGTGTACATTACCGACGCGATTATTTACAACAAATCAGCCACCTCAACACGAGTCTCCCTGAAAGACGGTAGCGGCGGCACCGTCAAAGCAATTCTTCCGGCGCCAACCTTGGGTGGTGTCGCGCACACATTCAAGACTCCGCTTAGAGGAACAGCCAATACCGCATGGTATGCAGCGTGTGCTGATAGTGTTGACTCAGTGTATGTGACCTTGTGCGGCTATAAATCCAAAGTCTAATGAGCGGGTTATTACTGACAAAAGTTGGCGGCACAGTTGCAGGCGGAGGCGGTGGTGGCTCGGCTGACAAGCTATACGCCATTGGTGGTAATGGGCCGGCTAATTCCACCTACGAGTACTCTCAGAGCGGAAATTCGTGGTCAACAAAGACCAACCTCACGGCAGCCAGAGATACCCCCGCATCAGCCACAATCGGGACTGACAAGGCGTATGTGGTTGGTGGATATAATGGCGGACAGACCGATACCAACTATGAATACTCTCAGAGCGGAAACAGCTATTCGACTAAAGCCACACTCAGCACTGGCAGATATGCCGAAGGGTGCTCAACCATTGGCTCAGATAAGCTCTATGCAATTGGCGGCCAAAGCGATGCCTCCGGCACCTTGAACAGCAACGAAGAGTATTCTCAGGCAGGTAATTCGTGGGCAGGCAAGACGGCCATTACTACAGCTACATTCCAGTGCGCTCAGTCTACGATTGGCTCAGACAAGGCATACAACACTGGAGGCTTGAATGGCTCGACCCTTACCCAGAATCTCGAATACTCCCAGTCCGGTAATTCCTGGGCGACTAAGACCAGCTTGACCGTTGAAAAGCGCACACATGGACAAGCAACAATTGGCTCAGATAAGTTCTACGCAATCGGTGGACTAGACAACGGCGCATCAGCAGTCAACACCAACTACGAGTATTCGCAATCAGGCAATTCATTCTCTACCAAAACCGCTGTGACTAACGCACGCGCTCGAATTGGCGAGTCAACCATCGGAGCAGACAAGCTGTACGTTGTTGGAGGGATTGATACTGGAGGCACCGGCCAGGACTCCAACTATGAATATTCCCAATCTGGTAATTCTTGGTCTACCAAAGCAGTGGTGACCGCAGCCAAACACAGCCTAACCGCAGCAAGCATTCCATAATATGAACGACCTACAAGTTTTCGAGCAGCAGAATAAAGAAAAGCTCCGCCACTTCTTAGGCGAGTACAACCCTGGCCATGACGACACGCAGATCAGGCATTTCATTGTCGAAAAGAATGGGATCACCGACTACGGCAAGTACAAACAGGCAGTGGCCGAAGTGTTCACCAACTACCAAGCCCTTCAGAAAGCTTTCATCTCTCAGAAAAAGCTGGGGGCTGACATTGAGTCTCTACAGGCTGAGATTGAAGAGAAGCAGATGGAGCAAGCCAACCTCGCCAAAGCCATCCAAAGAAATCTCAACGAGCTTTCCAAGATGTTTCAGCTTGCGTGTGAGTACGAAGAAAAAATTGCAAGCCAAGACCGCACCGTCCTCGAAAAAGAGTTTTGGGAACAAAAGCTTGCCAGACAATTCGAACTCAGCACCAAATGGCAAGGCGGCAATTTATCGGGTGTGGTTGAGACCATAGATGCACTCCCCGAAGCGATGAAAGCAGAGGTTAAGAAACTTACTGACCAACAATTATTACTCAATGGCTAAAGCAGCAGAAATCGTCATAGACAATTGGCAGAAAGGCATAGCGGACTCGCCCTTTGCCGGTTTTGCCGATATGCGAAACGTGGAAATCGGTTTGATTCCAGGTCTGCTGTTAGCTTCGCTCGCAGCGTCGAAAAAGTCCGGCACCACGATTACCGGTAGGCCGATGTGGACACGCAGGAATCCAGGCAGTGGCGATATTTTCATGCTCGACACCGACGGGAAGCTCTACAAGTCCACGGACAATGGCGCAAACTGGTCTTTGGTTTCTGGAAACACACTCCCCACAGCAGGCCAGGGCGGGCAGGGGTTAGGGATTTGGAAAGACTACGTTATCGTAGCGAGAGCAGCGAATTTAGATGTTTACGGCCCGCTGTCTTCATCGCCAGCGTGGACTAATGCTTGGCAGTCGCTCAATTCGGATTCTGCCACTCATCCAATCGAGCCAGGCCCAGACAACATTTTATATATTGGCAATTCAACCACGACCGGATTGACCTCAAGCATTGCTACGGCTTCGTATGGATCAGCCACGTTAGTTCCAGGATCAGCCACGTTCACTTCAGCGGCCCTAACACTACCCGGTAAGAACCGGGTTAGATCACTTCAGTTTTTAGGCGACCGGTTGATGATTGGCACGTTTGTAGGCACCAACACTCACACCACGCTTTCTTCGACAGGCTTACAGAAGTTCGCCAGCATCTTTCCTTGGAAGCCCGCTATGGCTGCATTTGATCTGCCAATTGAACTCGGTGACACAGGCGTCAATCAGATGATTACGATAAACAACCTGCTCTACGTTCAAGCCGGTCAGATGGGCAATTGGTATGTGACGAATGGGGCCTCATCACGACAGCTATTCAGACTCCCCCGCTACGGCACGCTTGCGGATCAGTACCGGCAGATCACTGTGTACCCAGACGCAGTAGCGTTTCACAAAGGGCGATTGCTCTTTGGCCTGACGTTTAACGCTTCAGGCAGCGGGACGGGCAGGAGTGGGGTGTATTCAGTCAACCTCGACGGTTCGGGCTTGGCTTTGGAAAACACGATTTCAACGGGTGGAGTTGATGCTTCGGCCACCATCGGGACGGTTTTTGCCATCAATGATTTCAACTACGACTTCTTGATTGGATGGCAAGATGGCACCGGATCAGCCCAAGGTGTGGATTTAGTGGGAGAGAACGACTGCAACACTTCATATTCGGCCTATGTGGACTCTCAAGTTTTTACGACAGGCACAACGACTCAGAAGTTTGGCTTCAATGAAGCCCAGATTTACTTAGATAGACCGCTAGCCTCTGGCCAAGGCGTGAGATTGGCTTATCGAACCGATACATCAGCCTCGTTTACAACAATCGCCACGATTGATTTCTCAACGTATGGAGCGCAGCAAAGTTTCACTGTGCCGTTTGGAGCAGCCACCGAACAAGTTCAATTTAGAATCTCATTGACTGGCACAGCCTCACCAAGACTTAAACACGTTATATGCCGATAGACGAACAGGAGTACAAAGACCACAATCACGATGGCGTTGGAACAAAGAAAGTCAAAGCCTCCAACCTTGATGGCGCTCTTAGCTTGACATCGCAAGTCACCGGCACACTTCCGATTGCAAATGGCGGTACAGGCCAAACGACCGCTAATGCAGCCTTGAATGCGTTGCTTCCTTCACAAGGAGGAAATGCAAACAAGTTCTTGCAGACAGATGGCACCAATACATCTTGGATAGTTTCAGCGGCATTGCCGGATAACGTTTTCGGCAATGGTGCAGATGGTGACGCTACGATTGCGTCAGGCACTACTACGCTTACCAGTGACAAGCACTACAACGACCTCACCATTCAGACGGGTGGAATTTTAGACACCGGAGGATATGCAATCTTTGTGAACGGAACGCTGACCTTTGAAGGCACAGGTAAGATTTCCGTCAACGGCAACAACGGTGGTAATGGTGGAGCAGGAGGTAATGCGAGTGGTGGAACTCCAGGTGATGGAGGAACGGCAGGAACGGCAGGAGCAGCTAGAGGTTCAACTCATTACTTTGGTGGACATGGAGGTATTGCAGGAGCCGCAGGCCCAGCCGGAGCATCGAGCGGCGGGACAGCAGTCACAGGTAATAACGGCACTGCTGGGAGTAATGCATCTGGAACTATTTTAGGGAATGGACAAAGTGGGAGGGCCGGTGGGCAGGGGGGAACTAACAACGCGGGAGGTGGCAATTCCAATGGTGGAACTGCCGGGAATGGCGGTACTGGCACAACTGCTGCGCTTTCTCCAAATGATTTGTTCATTGCTCGGTATATGGCCACCTTTGTCAGTGGAACGTGGACACAGTTAAAAGCGCGTGCGCAAAACGGCGGATCAGGATCAGGTGGTGGAGGCGGAGGCGGAGCGGGTGGTTTGTATGCTGGTGGTGGAGGCGGAGCCGCAGGTGGATCAGGGAGTGACGCCGGTATTCTTATCCTCTTTGCCAGGAATATTGTTTTTTCAGGCACAAACCTGACCGCAATCGGCGGCAATGGTGGTAATGGCGGTAACGGCGGGAACGCTTCGGGAGAAGTTGGTAATTCTGGTGGCGCCGGAGGCGGCGGAGCAGGTGGAGACGGCGGTAATGGTGGTGTGATAGCCCTGGTCTACAAGACCAAGACTGGTTCAGTCGGATCAGATGTTACAGGCGGATCAGCAGGCACCGGGGGCACAGCAGGGACTTCTCCTAACAACAACAATGGCACGGATGGACAGAACGGAACTACCGGACAGACAGGAGCTATTTACGAAATACAACTAAGTTAAAACAATGGCATTCATTAAATACAACGATAGTCCAACTATCTACACGGAGACAGGCCAAGCGTTTTCAAACGCCAATGATTTCTTTGCCGCTGGCGGGGCAAAGGACTTTTCAAATGTTCAGAATCTAAACCAAGTCACCCCTGGCTTTCTAAAAACTGCGCCGATTTATTCAGCGCCAAAACCAGCAACGCCCACCGTCCCAGTCCAAGTCACACCAACACCCACGATTCCGTCTACACAGCTTAACCAAGCACCGAAAACGACGTTAGACGTGCAATCCCTCATCCAGAAAAATTTAGACGCTCAGGATGCGTTTCTGAAGCAATTAGGCGTGCTCTCGCAGCCGACACCGGAGATGATGCAGACACAGACTCAGCTTGCAGACGCCAATAAAAATTTACAGGACTTCCAGAACTCTCAGAGATTGACCGGACTCCAAGCCCAAGGCTTTGCAAATCCAAATAACGAGCCGATTCCCTTACCCTTCTTACAGGGACAAGCAGCGAATGCCTACGCTTTTGGCCAGTTGAAAGAATCCAACCTTTCAAACGCAGTTCAGAATCTCCAAGCCAAGCTTCAGTATGCGCAAAACAGTCGCAAAGAGCAGCTCGCAATTGCGCAGCAGGCATTTGATGTGCAACGGCAATCAATACAGGACACCTTGTCTTTGTATAAAGCGTTCGCACCTGAAAATATTCTTTCAAAAGTTGACGAGGACACCGGGAACATTCTGCTTGTGACCAAGAATCCAATTACGGGCGAGACCACTACTCAGACCGCAGGCAATGTTAAGGCAACCAGTCCATTTTATAAGTTTGAGAACGACCCAACAGTGTATAGCCGAGACGGAAGAGCGTTTTCGACAGTCGAAGAGTTTGTGGCAGCAGGCGGATCACCAGACTTTTCAAACGTGCAAACCATCACCCAAACACCAATCCAACCAGTAGAAGTCTCCCCAGGTAATTCGTTAGTTGATCCCACTACAGGGGAGGTCATTTACAACGCCCCGTTCAAACCTACTGCAAGCCGAAGCTCAGGTGGAATCCCATCTTCTGTCCCTACCGGTTCAGATTTTGTCGGCCCAATTGATCCACGCGCTCCGCTGAGTCCCAATGCCCAAGCCGTAGTGGAGAATCCAAATGTCCTGAAAACCTATACCCCCACCCTCCAAGGCAAAGTGGTCGCAGAGTTGCAAGCAGCCGGTTATCAAGCGGCCCTCGCAAAAGCCGCAGCCAAGCCGCTGTCAGATACTGCAATTAAGGAGATCACCCAATCAGAAGGCGCGATTCAAGGTCTGCAAAACCTAAAGCAAAAGGTAGCAGAAAATCAGAAGTATATTGGCCCACTCAGTGGCTTGCAGTCCCTCAATCCTTATTCTGAAGGCCGGAAGGTTCAAGCTGATATTAACCGAGTAAAACAGCAAGTTGGTAAAGCCCTTGAAGGTGGCGTGCTGAGAAAAGAAGACGAAGAGAAATACAAGAAAATCTTATCAACCCTATTCGACACCCCGGCCACAGCCCAGTACAAGATTGACGCTTTGATTAGCTCAGTCCAGCGTGACCTTGATATTTATAAATCACTACAGCAAGGCAGCGGGAGGAATGTGCCGGCCACAACCACCACAACGGGCGCTGAAGCTTTAAGAAGTAAATACAACTACTAATATGCTGACTGAACAACGCAGGCAACAGCTAGACAAGATTGTCCAGCAGATGATTGCCAATAAAGAACCAGACACAAATATTCAATTCGTGGTCAATGATTTTAAGGCCAAGTATGCTAATGAAGATCAACCAAAACCAAGTGCCTATCAGCAGAACAGAGGGCTAGCACAAAAGACCGCAGGCTTCGTCGGCATTGAGAAAGCAGGCCAAGGGCTAGCCACAGCCTACCGCGAAGCCACTGGCCAAAACGCCGAGGTGATGAACGAGCAGCTATCCGCCGTGCAGAAGTCACAAGATGAACTGATTGACGCAGCAAGGCAGTACCCAATCGGATCACCAGAGCGAACCCGACTCCTTCAGATGGCGCAAGACACTGCCAAAGGCATTTCAAGCCAGGAGAGCATTGACGAAGGCACGAACCTATCCAATCGAGAGGTTATAGGAAGCTTTGGCAATGTTGCCTTGACCGCTGCCACTGCCGGTTTACCAGTCCCGAAGGGAGGCACCGTAGCAACACGTGTAGGCCAAGCAGCAGCGACAGGCGCGGGCTTAGGTGCGCTCTCAGGAGCAGCACAAAGCGCCACTGACAATCGTAGCGGTGCAGGAATAGTGAGAGGTGCTGCTATTGGTGCAGGGTTAGGGGGAGTGTTGGGCGCAGGTGTTCAAGCACTTGGTGAAGGCGCACGAGCACTGACTGACCGCAAAGTCACTTCGAGTATTTACGACAAAGGAATTGGGGCGACCAAGAATCAGCAGAACAAAATATCCCCTGGTGCAGGGATGCTTGATGCTGGAGAAGTTGGCACTAAACGGAGCCTACTTCAGCGCCGAGAAGTCGAGATAGAGACACTCAATAAGCAGATCAATTCAATTCTCGAAAACAAGGGCAGCTTCCAGAAGACCAAGCCAATTGTAGAGAGCATTCGTAAGCAAGTGCGCGACAAGTACGGACTCAATTACACCACCAAGCAAATTGATGAGATTGTGGACAACTTGAGAATTGGCGGGTTGCTAGAGCGAGACACCATCACGACAGCCCAGCTAAACAAGATGAAAATCAATATTGGCAAAGCTGTCGGACAAGCGTGGAAGAGTGACACACCAGCCGAAACCAAAGATATGCTTGAAATCGCTTACACCGCTTTAGCCGAGTCAATTAAAGGACAAGACAAGAGACTCCCAGCGTTGTTTGGCCAAGAGAGCCAAGCCATCGCAGCCCGCAACGTGCTGACCGACGCTCTGAAGAGAAATCACATGTTCTCCAACACGATTGAAGCGTTGATGAGTCTTGGCATCGGAGGCATGACCGGTGGTATGAGCGGTAAGGGGATTGCAAGCGCGGCTGGAACATTTGGTGCAATCAATGCAGCACAATCAACCCCAGTCAGAACCGCCACAGCCGTTGCTTTAGACCGAGCAGGCCAAGCCATCAGAAAACCCGGTCAAATTCAAAAAGCGGCTCAAGCCGCTGGTAGAATTTTGGTAAAACGGGTCGGAGTTGGGAAAGCTTCGAGCAAGTAATTACTCAGCGTTCCTGATCCTGATACACAGATAGGCAATGAATATTACCCAGAGAATGGCTACTAGCATAAAGGTGTTAGTTAGCTAAAAGTATAGCTCTACCACAAAAACACGCAAGAGATATGAAATTCTTGGTGGATAACTTATCAAAATGCCATGAACGATACGGTAAAATAATAATAGAGCCATGACCGAGCAAGACAGATTACTTATACAAATCTCTAAGGACTTATCAGCCAATACTACTGCCACACAGGGAATCGAACGACATCTAGGAACTCTCAACAGCAAAGTTGCTACGCTTGAGTCCCGAATGCAGCATGTTGAAGGTTCAAACATGTTGGCTGCTAATGCCATTCAGCAGCTTCAGGGAACAGAAGACAAGAAAAGCAGTATCTGGAAAGAATGGCGAGACCGCATTCTATGGGCAGCTTTCAGCATTGCTTGCTTAATCACCTACAAGGTTTTAGTCATTAACGGTCTGATTGCAGACTTCCTCAAATGATCCCCAGATCACCCTTCAGAGTCCCATATAGAGTCAGCCAAGAATTTGCCAACCAAGCTGACCGCTACAAGTCAGACAAGAATAAGCAAGGTCTGCATCTTGGCGTTGACCTCGTTCCCCTCAACGCGAGTGGCCAAGGCTTCCCAGCAGAAGTTTATCCCATCCTAGATGGAAAGATGCGCTACTTTTACGAGACCTTGAACGGACTCAATTCAAAATACATCACGATTGACACCGAGCTAGACCAACCATTCATCACCTACCTCAAGCGCAAAGGACAGTTGCCAACGAACTACACCGGCAGAGTGATTCTCAATCACAGCTATATTCACGGCCTAGAAATTCTCGACAAAGACGGCTTCGTTGACCAAGACACACCAATAATGAAATGTGGGAACACAGGAATGACCTACACAGGCATGCCCCCCAAACCAGTTCCCGAAGAGTTGAAAGGCGTTCCACCCTATCCAGGTTTACACCTCCATTTACAGACCGAACTACGAAACGAGAAAAGCATTCGCATCGGTAATGAGTTTATAGACCCATTCTTAATCCTTAATTACAAAGCCATGAATGAGTTTGCCAAAATCCTCAACTACAAAGGCGAGGTCGGGATATTTCTTCCAGCCGAGGACATCCCGCAATTAAAAGCTCTTGGAAAAGCGTTCGGTAAACCAGTCGAGACCGACGACCAAGGCAACGTATTAAACATTGATATAACCGTATGAACCAAGACATGGTTATTGCAGTTATCAAGCGATTTGGCAGAACGTTTTTAGCTGCTGGATTCGCTCAAATGGCTACCGTGATTACACTCACCGCTTCCTCTAAACCTGGTTTTCAATCCCTGCAAGAGTTGAAGACTTGGCTAATGGCCCTATTGATAAGTGGGTTTACCGCTTTTATTGCTGGTGGGCTGTCAGGACTCGATAAAGCAATCCGTTGGAAAGATGCTGTGCAAGACCCACAGAGTTAAGCTGATCCGTTCGGCTGGAAAGTTGGTCTGCTACCTCTGCAATCGAAAGACCAGTCACTCCTACGCACCTTCCAAACCTCGCTGCAAGAAGTGCGGCATGCAGATGAACAGTCAAGGAGATCACTACTACCGCTGTCCCTAAACAAAAGTGTGGAGGGGTGAGTCCTGTCTCTAGGTCTGGTTCCAGCAACCAGCTAGGGGCAGTCCCTACCCTTCCAGTTATGGGCGGCAGAGTATGTAGCTGTATCCGTGAGGACAGTGACCAGTACGAAAGTATGTAGGTGAGCATGCGAACCGCCCGCCAGATGTGTCCCAGCCATTCACTGTGGGGGCGTAGTGCGTGAGGAGTCCACGACTTCTCTTAAAAAGCACGAAACCCCCACCACACAAGGAGGTGAGTATGAAGTGTTATCACTGCCGGAGCACTCTCGTGAGTGGTAAGACATGGAGTTGCAGGCGCTGTGATTACCATCTCGTGTGCTGCTCTCATCGCAACAAGAGCACATCGGTAATGCTGTCTCTGTACGAAATTATCAATGCCTACTGGCCGATGCTCCGATTTTTCTGCTAAAGGAGAATTATGCGCTTTAGAGTTCTATCGCTACGCAGGTGGCTATTCAAAGTAAGGAGGAAGCAATATAGAAGGTAAATCCTAAAGGCAACAGCCTTGAGTGACCCCTTGAAAGAGGGGTCTTTTTTGATGTATAAAATCTCTGCTCAAGGCTGAAAAATTGAAGCTGTCTCTATGCTGACTGTTTAGGTTCGGTAGGCTCCTCCTTTATTTAACTGTTAAGTAAAGGAGTACAAATGAACGATGATTTTTTTAATATTGCCGATACAACAGTAGAGGCAGTCAAGGCCCTACAACATAATTTCGTTGACAATGTTCTGCTCAAAATGACAGAGCTTGAAGACGAAAAGAAAGAGGCTATTGAAAGCCTTTTAACAGACAAAGAAATCCTGCGTGAACAGTACGAAGAAGCATGCGGGGAAATTGACGCAAAACTGAAACGACTTGGGCACTTCCCTGAAGAAGAGCCGAAGAAAAGACCAGGAAGACCCCCAGGGAAGAAGAAAAAGAAGCCCGCGAAAGCTGACGCTGCGCTAGCTTCTGATCCAATCACAGGGAACGTCTAAACGAATGGCCCCGCCTAACAAGCGGGGCTTTCCCCTTATGCCCTGGAAACAAGTAAACGGCCAGCTTGAGCTGAGCGGAAATCTGGCGCAGGTCGCTCAGACGATGGCGCAGTTCATAAACTTGCTCATCTCTTCGATACCCTCTAGCCAAACCACATCTAAGCGAGAACATCATCAGTACTTCATCCTTTCCTGTGCGCAACGGGCTATGGATTATTGGGGATCTAAAAACGAGTCTCGTCACGCTAGCATATTGACGCAGTTAGCTAATGAAGTGGTCAGTAATCAAAGACACCCTTTAGATGTCCTCGACTACGTATGCGAAAACGCGACTGTGAATCAGTGTAATCAATGGATGCTTGATACACTCATCCACGAGGTCGGTAGATTCAATTTGGGTAAAGAGGCTAATGAGAGGTTCGAGGTTATTCAAGACAAAGACGGTGTTCGGATTGTTCCCGAAGTCAGCCGCGAACAGGAAGAGAATGAAGAGGACTTTCAAGCAGAGCAGCAAAACGAATATCAAGGTGAGCCGAAGGTAAATGACACTCAAGACAATGAACCTTATTACGACGCTCCTGACCCAGAGGAAATAACCGGCACAGATAACTTATTGAGAGCAATACTAGCTGAAATACGAACGAATAATAAGAAGCTAGACGTAACAAATAAGAAGCTGGAAGCAATACGCTATCTACTTGACTATTTAACTGATGACGATACTAATTTGAATAGTATATATGGCCAGGTGGTACGTATAAGCGGTGCAGACGCACCGCTTAGTAATGGCGAAGGCTGGAGCTTAGAAGGATTAGGAGATCATATAATCGAAGGAATTATAGGATATGGACATGAAGGGGTAAACTTGAAAGAACTACTCAGTGAAATTCGGGGGAGAGACGACAGAGATCTGACAGAAATATATGATGAGCTACATGATGATGACGACGATTAAGTAAAAGCCCCGCTCTCGCAGGGCTGTCTACTAGAACGGGATGTCTGAAGTATCAATCTCATTTGGATCAGCTTGCGGCTTGGGTGAATCAGCCACAGCTTTGGCGCTTGCATGACCTGGCTCTTGGTGGTTTTTTTCTTCAGACCCACCATCTATCTCTCTGATCTTCTTTTGTAATTCTTGAACAGTTGGAGCAGCTTCGACTGCCGCTAGTTCTTCAGGTGTGAGTGGGACACGCTTAGGTGATGGGATTACCGTGTATTTTACTGTAATATCCCCGGCGTTCTCAGTTTGGATGTTGATGTTGTAAGGCATGGGCACTTCTTCAAAAGCGTAGTCAGGATCAAGCTGTAAATTGCCGATGTCTTTGTAGATTTTGTCAGGCATGAAGTAGGGTTTCACCTTGCCATCTGTGAGGTCTAAAACCTGACACAGCCATTTGAATGTAGGTTTGCCATTATATTCACCAGGATGAGCCAGACACTCACTAACGAGGCGTATCTTATTTGGCCCTTCTTTAGGCTTAAAATATTCGCCTTTGTCTAAATTAAATTCTTTCTTCACTTGTTCTCTGTTGGTATTGAAATTAAAGCTAGTCATAGTCGTTTCCTTTAGTCGCTGACAGGTTGCAGGCACTGAGTCCACAACCCGCCGAGCGTCAGTGCTTAATATTGATTGCGTGCGGCGACGTTATCTACGTACAGCCGCTTATTGATTGCGGACATCATTTTTTCAATCCGCTTTAGCTCCCATTCGAGAGCCATTTCTTTTCGCCCTTCATCAGTGGCGTTCCAGGTCATTTCTGTTTTTTTGTCGGAGAGTGGCTTTTCTCCGGCAGCCTGAATGGCTAGCCACTGAGTAGGCTTTTCCAGTTGGATGCGTTTGAGCATTTGAGCGTAAAACGAATACCAGCCGGAAAGTTGTGTATATGTCTTTGCCAGATCAGGCGGTGATAGGTCTTCGTTCTTCAACTCATCCGTGATCTGGTCAATGGTACTGTCTCTTTTGCAGAGGGTCATTGATTCACTTGGCTTTCTCCCCCCTGTTTCGACCTTTCTTGAATTAAGAGGTATAGAGCGCAGCCCGTAGGCTCGGTGTAGATCAGCCCTGGAGAATCCGAGAAACGCGAGCTTTTACGAGTGTGATGGAAAGAGCCAGTATGCCTTTTCAATATGCGTCTGGCTTCTTCAAATCCGGCTGGGATCACGGATGGATGGAGGGAACACCGAGTCATTTTTTCGCTCTATAGAGCCTTAATTACCTTCAGCATAGCAGTTCTAATGATTCTCGCAAGTGGTTTGTCCACAAGGCGTTTACCATTAATCAGGACATAAATCACGGTCGGCTAAATTGATGGCAAATAATGGGATTCTCTTGTCTTTCGCAACAGTTCGCCATAGACTGCGCACGCTCGCAAACACTTTGTATTCTGATTCATAGCTTTGCTAAGATGCTGCCAGCATAGCCTTAATTTTGGTGTGCGCGGTTTGAGATAAAGGTCAACAATGAAGACAATTGAGAATAAACCAGTTGATCAATTGACGTTTGATCCCGAAAACCCGCGCCTACCATCAACGCTTGATAAGCGCGACGAACGAAAAGTATTAGAATGGATGCTCCGAGACGCGACCATCACGGAGCTTATGGGTTCTATAGGAGAGACTGGCTATTTTCCAGCCGAACCGATGCTTGTGGTCGGCCCAAACCGGAAAAATCTTTATGAAGTTGTCGAAGGAAATCGCCGCCTTTGTGCGATTAAGCTGCTCCTTCATCCAGACTTAGCCCCCGTTAGAAAGAGATCAGTTCAGACAATTAGCGCAGAGGCAAAGCATCACCCGTCGGAAGTCCCAGTCATCACATATAGAGACCGACGTGAAATCCTTGATTATTTAGGGTATCGCCATATCACAGGCATCAAAGAGTGGGACCCGTTAGCTAAAGCTCGCTACGTAGAACAGCTTTGGCAAAATATGAGTCATATAAAGGCTAGTGACCGGTTCCAGGCAATAGCAAAGACAATCGGAAGTCGGGCGGATTATGTCGCGCGACTCCTTACCGGGTTGAATGTTTACGAGAAGATTGCACAAGAAGACTTCTTCGATATTAAAAATCTCACCGAGGAATCTATAGACTTTTCAGTTTTAACCACGGCTTTGAATTACAACTCCATTGTGGAATTTACCGGAATGGAAAGCGCCAGTGACCCTTCCTTAAAGGGATTGAAAAAAAAGAACCTTAAGTATTTAACTTCTTGGCTGTTTGAGGTGCAGAGTGATGGGAAGACGACTCGATTAGGTGAGTCGAGAAACCTGAAATTACTGAGCGCCGTCGTCAGTAGTCCCAAAGCACTATCATCGTTAATTACGGGTGCGCCATTAAAAGAAGCATTCTTACAGGCCCAAGAGCCTACGGATATATTTCGGACATCAATTAACACCGCTAAAACTCAACTTCATACCGCACGTGAGTATAGCCACTTGGCGGATAAAGCCTCAGAAGCTGACGCTAGCACTTTGGGTGAAATTAACAAGCTGTCGCGTGACCTTAAATCCATACTCGACAACCGGCTCAAAGGAGAAGAGGAAGCGTAATTTATATTGCATCATGTCGAAACCCTCTATACCTCTAGCTGAACTTGAGAAGCTTCCTTCCAAGCCACTATTCGATTCGTATGTCTGGGTAGACTATATCGAGCTACTATGTTTATTTAATATTGACCAGGAATTATCGAAGGCAGACGTAGCTGACCGCTACAAAGAACGCAAAGGATTGGGTGAGGGTATAAGTACACCTCAGTCCGAAGATTTGGAACTAGAAGGAGAAACGGAAGACGAAACTGCCTGTGAACAAATAAACTCTGACGAAAATATTTCAAACGCAGAGCGTAACGACAAAAAGGCATTGAGAGTGGAAGACTGGTTTCGCCACCTTCAATTTAGAGAGCAGGCTTTTGGTGATTACTATCCTTTTTCCCTCTCACAAACCCAAGACGTATTACAAGTAAAGAGGCCTCTGACATTAAAACGCAAGTTCTATATTTCTTTGTTGCTCTCCTCCAACTTAACTTACTTCAAAAAATACGAGTCAAAGCTTACAAGCAGTTTTGAGCTACTCAGTAAAAGGGTATTGGAAAAAACATTACCAATAACTGCTAAAGTCCATGTATTTGGTAGCAACCCCATACACCGCCACGGACGATACCAAGGGAATCTCTGGCAAAAAATCAACCTACTTGCCAAAGACTTGTATGAACACATCAATGCCGATGTTACAGAGGAAGACTTCTCACCACAAGATACAGGCGACCAGGGATTAGATGTTGTTGCGTGGTTCCCGTTTGGCGATGAAGTGTCACCTCTCTTAGTTGTGTTTGGACAGTCTGCTTGTACAGATAAGTGGGTTGCCAAGCAGCGTTCATCTAGCTATGAGGTTTGGAAACAAGTCATCAGCTTAAAAGCATTGCCGCATAACATGTGTTTTATACCGTTTTGCTATCGTAAGGTGGATGGAACCTGGCATAGCCCACACAAGGTTGCAAGTGTACTCGTTGACCGCCTTAGATTTAGGCATGTTCTACGAGATGATCTGAATTTTTGGAAGTTATTACCCTCATATAAGGTGGTTGACGAATTACTTGGTAAACGACAGTCCATTTTTTAACTGGCCAACCAACAGATGCTTTGCTATATTCCGCTGGAAATCTTCAAATCGGGAGCATGTAGATGGACAATAGATTGACTGCGGTTTCTTTGTTTTCTGGTTGCGGAGGGTTTGATTATGGTGCCCAGCAGGCTGGGGTAGAAATCATTTGGGCAAATGACATTGACCCCCATGCAGCGGCGGCATATCAGTCCATCTTTCCAGATGTCGAATTTACTCTCGACGATATTCGCAACATAAAGACCTTTCCACAAGCAGATATTTTGATTGGCTGCTATCCCTGTACAGGATTTAGCCTCGCTGCCCGGCGTCGTTGGCGCAATGAAAAAGTAAGGAGCTTGAAGAAAAACCAGGGTAATTACTTATACCGGGAATTTCTACGTGCTTTGAAACAAATCCAACCCAAATTTCTGTTTGTTGAAAATGTACCTGGCATGCTAACGGCTGAGGATGGATGGTTTCTGAAGCAGCAACTTAGGGGATTTCGCAGACGGCACTATAAGACAGCTTATCAATTATTACTGGCCAGTAACTACGGAGTTGCACAGTCCAGAAAAAGAATATTTATTGTTGGTGTAAGAGATGACGTAAAGGATTTTAAGTATATTTTCCCTGCTCCAACCCACGGCCCGGAGGCAAATACTCCATACAATAACTTACGAAATGTAATTGGGAATATGGAAGAATGGCCAGAAGGCGAATATTTGGATTATAAATTCCACGGGCATTATTTAACAAGAAACCGTAAGCGAGATTGGAAAGAGCCTAGTTATACAATCGTTGCCGATGCCCAACACGTACCTCTTCATCCAATGGGTAGGCCAATGAAATTTATCAAGAAGGATACTTGGGAGCTACAAGGCAGGAAAAACCGTCGTTTGTCATGGCGTGAGTGCGCTGCCATTCAGGGCTTGCCCGCCGAAGCTGTACCATCAGGGAGCTTAGAGCAAATATACCGCGTCATTGGTAATGCTGTCCCACCAGCCTTCGGCAAAGCCCTGCTAGAGCCAATAATACAGGCTGAAAGTGTGGTATGAGTAAGGCTCCGAATTTCAATAAATTCCGTCCGTCTTCAGAAAAAGCCAGCCGACATCTTTCACGAATCAAATCAACAGATACAAAGGCAGAAGTTTTACTAAGAAGCACTCTTTGGCAATTGGGATTCCGCTTTCGCAAAAATGTGCGTAACTTACCAGGCAAGCCAGATATTGTTTTCCCGAAAGAACGTGTGGCTGTTTTTTGCGATGGAGATTTTTGGCACGGCAGGAATTGGCAGACGGATAAAAAGAGACTTCGTAAAGGGCCAAATGCGCCATATTGGGTGGCTAAAATCAAAGCTAATATCGAGCGAGACAAGCGTTACGATAGCGATTTAAGCAAGCTTGGGTGGCTTACTATACGTTTGTGGGACTCTGATATTCGTGCTGATCCCCATCAAGCAGCAAAAAGGATTTCTGATATTGTTATGTTGAGGCGCAGGAAAGATTGATTTTTGATAGCACTTTCACTAATTCATAGTTATACTCCATTCGCAGACCAAGCGGTTTGCATAGTAATTGAGTTATCGTAACAGGGGCCAGCATCAATACCGGGGTGCTGGTCTTTGTGCTTTCAACAGCAACTTTGCACAAACTGCTTGGCGTTCTACGCGACGCTTTCGCCGACGTTCTCATCAATCCATTCGCGGATTGCGCGCTCCATTAGGTTGGTCAGTTTGAGACTTGTCCAAGGCCCCAAGTCACCGGTTTTCGCTTCCGGGAATTCAGTGGCAACTGCCGCCCAGAACGCTTCTTCAGCTTTGCTGGCCACCAGCTTGATTCGTTCCTCGTCTATCATATAAACCTCCATCAGATTGATTGCTAAATTGCGATTCCCCTACCAAATATAGAAACGACTACAAATTCAAACATTGACCGCATTAGCACACAAATATCCTGGCACAAAATTAAAGGGGAGCTTTTCAGCTCCCCGATTTCTGCCAGGTCCTCAGCCATTAGGGTATTTCCCTGGCGAGTTGAGCAGAATATAAATAAGCAGCCGGATTTTGTAAAGCCCAGGACATATTAAGTTTAGCCTTGACCCTCAGCCAACGTAAGATTAGAATCTCGCACCCTGGTGCCCCAAACTAGGAGTTCTATGTATAAGAGAGCCTGCAAGTTTTTGGTGGCACATCCAGGCGTAGCAAAAAGAATCAGAGTTGAACCTGATCTTCCCTCATTTCAGCCGAAGAAAAAGACGAAAAGGATCAAACCCAAAAAAGCTCAATCTAAAAGCAATGAGCCAGCCAAGCTTATCAAGGTGCCAAATCCGAACCGTAAGCAAGTGGTAAAACCCACCGCCGCGCCTAAAACTACTCCACCTAGAATTGAGCCAACGGTTATCAGAATAATAAAACTGAACGTGCCTAAATCTGCTCTGCAACCAACTGAACAAGGAAAAAAACTATGAAAATCAATGACGACCATCTGTATCACGGTGCTGCTTTAACCCAAATTGCAGAACATCGGTTGTTCACCGCCATAAACTCATTCAAACTCAAGTATGGTGTTTCCAGAAGCGCATTCAAGATCAACGATGAAATAGGAGTTTACCTAAAGTACGCAACTAACCATGTTGGCCGTCACAGAGAATATCCTTTCACATTTAAGCAAGAGCATTTAGATGAACTCAAAGAAATTAGGACAAAGTGTAAGAGGGTTTTTTGTGCCTTAGTGTGCGTCAAAGATAGGCAAATCTGCTGTCTTCCCTACGCTGATCTGATGCGAATGGTTGCAAGTAGGGAAAGCGCGATAGGGTGGCCGGAGGATCAATATGTCGTTTTAGCTTCGTTGCCCGAAAATAGCCGTTTTCGCGTATACGTTAATAAGCCCGGCGTGAAAAACACCATTCTTGGCGACGCCTTGATAATAGCCAGAAACTGTTTCCCAGATAAGATATTCGAATAAAACAGCAGCCTAGACTTTATCCACAGCCCCATCATGGACAGCCTCAGCCAGGGTTGCTACGATAAAAATACCAATGAACAAATAAACAAAAGACACCTTCCAAAAACTCTCGCTTCACACTCGGAAGGTGTCGGCGGGAGTTTTTTCATGCGGTTTCACAATTCAGCTAAACGTGTGATTCAGGTTTTCCGCACGCTAAATAGGATAAATCTGGGCGCTGTGTTTCGTTCTCTCTGCACAGGTGCCGCACTCTAAATAGCCGTGAGTCTAGGCGAATGACAATCCGGCGAGCCTATAAGAGTAACGGCGCTTGTTCAGAACGAATGAAAACCACCCTCACAGCAAGGCCACAACTTCTGCCACAGGTCAGAGAGTCCAGATTAGCTGATACATCAAGGAGCCTAAGAAATGCTAGGGATACTAGCAGAGTAGAAGGGTGGAGTGTGTCTACAAATCAAGGAATGGAGGCTAAGCAATATTGCTTTTACGCAATAATCATTGCTTATATGCAATAAGGAGGTTTTTTTGAGAGACGCTACCAATGTCAGACAAATGTATGACACTGTCTGACAGGAATGACTTTTTTTTGTTAGTGTAGCCGCGAACCCGCCCCTTCAGAGATACAAACAGCCGCTTTATGTGAGGCAAACTCTTCTCAGCAGCCTTATAAACCAGCCCTGTAAGAACGCCCGTGATAATTTTGTCGGGATCAATCCAGTCCATACCGAGTTTTCTAATTCAACTCAGTAATCAAGTCAATATCAAAACTATATGTCCAGCCAATACTTCCTCAGCCAAAGGAGGCAAGGCAAAGTCGGTCAGGAAATCGCAGCAGTCAAACTCCGCAATAAAGGATTCACTGTAGACCTGGTAAAAGATGGAATGTTCCCTGACTACGACGCCATTGCCTACCGAGATTCCATCAAGTTCATGCTCGAAATCAAATACGACAAGATGGCTAAAGACACCGGCAATGTGTGCTTAGACATTCAGTCACTCAAGAAGTCCAAAGCCACTATTCTTGCCTACGTGATAGATGATCCCGGCCCCAAGGTCTTTATCATGCCCCTGAACGAAGCCTTAGCCTACGCAGAGAAATACCCAGTCAAAAAGCAAGTCGGAGAGTGGAAAGAACCAAACGCTATCGTTCCCAAGCACGTCTTCTTTGCCCAAGGCTTTGTGCAGGAATTACAGTGATAAAATAAAAAAGACAGGGCATCGCGTTAAGGGTTGATCCCTGCTTGAAACGGCTGCTCTGTCCCTCGATTTAACCACTTCCAAAAGTAGTTCGAGATTTAACCCTACCGAATAGTCCTGAAAGTTTCATCAAACGCCATTACAGGCCCTCTCAGACCCTCATAAACGAACGCTAAGCCCCTTTCCATGTCTAATTGGTATCAAAGACCAGTCAATAAATACTTCGCCCAAAAAACGGTCTACAATGGCAGAAAATACGACAGTAAGCTTGAGGCAACCGTTGCCCAAGAAATTGATTTGCTCGTAAAAGCCAAACAGGTCGCCAAAGTCGAGCCTCAGAAAACCTTTCCGTTATATGCCAAAAACAACAGCCGCATCTGGAATCATCGCGTTGATTTTTTGCTTACCTTCAAAGATGGCCATCAAGAAGCGTGGGAAGCCAAAGGGTTTGCCACCGACATCTGGCGAGCTAAGCGGGATATGTTCGTGGACAACTACCCCGAAATTCCATATCACGTAATCACAGCCAATAAACGATACGCATTCAACACCAAAAAGAAATAGGCCGCCTAGATTTAACAACCAAACAAGGAGGAAATATGTGCAAGGACTGCGAAGTTCTAGGGCAGATGTGTGACAACTGCCAGGAGATTACCGCTGAGATAATTGCATTTATGCGGGAGGGCGATTCGGAAGAAGAATTTGAGCCCTGCGACTGTATGACTGACCAAACCTAAGGGTAATACGAACTCCACTAGCCAATATCTTGCCTTCCAGACCATTACGCCAAACTCCACGCCTGGTCACCTACGCAGTGAACGCTCCTGCCTGATCTGATGCGACCGCTACTCGCGGCTCGCGCCTTCTATCATCTTTTCAAATTCTGTCAGTTTGCTAGTGTAAAGTTGTTCGCAATCCCGCGAATCACATGCCAAACAAGGAGGAATTATGGCAAGTAAGCAACCTGTCAGAGAGCCGGGCGCACCGGCTAGCCCAATCAAACCAGTTGAAGCGCCGCTTGATGATGGCGGTTTAGCGAAGTTCACTTGGAACGTCAGAGGCGGCAATGAGTCCTTGACCATTCGCTGTGATGACGAAGAGGAATTAAAAGTCCTCAGAGACAGATGGAAGGTAGTGATTAGCCCACCCAGGCGAAAACTGCCCTACATGCACAGTGGCGATAGCTGCTTAGTCGAAGGCTGCAATGGTGCAATGGTGACGAGAACGGGGACTAATCGAAAGACCCAGCAGCCCTATCAATTCCTGCGTTGTTCCAATGCGCCGAAATGTGGCTTTACCGCCTACATTGAGAACGAAGAGAACACGCCGGAAGACGCGCCTATCTCACCCGCACAAGCTCGCACACTCGCACAGAACGGAGCCGCCGATGTCGCCGCAACCGGTTAAGCCGGAAGACGACGACGCAACAGACCTCCTGCCTGATTGGATCAAAGAACAGCTACCCGCCCTCTACGAGACCGAAGGAAACCCAGACGCGACAGTGATAGTTAAGTTTTTTGTTCCTTGGAACAATTGGACTTTCTATGCTGTCGAAGGTTCGCCCGAAGACAAGGAAGTTGAGGGAGACCAAGCAGACTTCCGATTCTTCGGCCTAGTAGACGGACACGAAAAGGAGCTTGGCTACTTCGTACTTTCCGAACTCCAAGGCATAACGGGGCCAGGAGGCTTGACCATTGAACGGGACTTGTATTTCAAACAAGAACCCATCAGTAAGTTCAAATGAGCTTACGCGGGGCTAGCTGCCCCGCTTTTTTCAACCCCTCAACCGTGAGAGTAAGGAAGTTCTCAAGTGCATGTCCCTCAACTCTTCATCCTCAATTTCAATATACGTCCTGGTCATCTCTAAAGTGGTGTGCCCCATCGCTTGCTGAAGGTAAATTACATTTCCCCCGCTTTTGATGTATGACCTTGCGAACTTTCGGCGGAACATGTGAAAGAACCCGTCAATCTCTTTTTTATCAAGTTTGACTTTCTTAAACACCCACTCCACATCCCGGTAAATATTCCGGTAGGACATCATCCGACCCGTTGCAGTGGGGAACAGATACGGAGAAGGGAAATCAGTATTCCGGTGCCGGTGGACAAAATGGAAAAGCGTTTTTCGAAGCTCCAAGGACATTGGCACGACCCGTTGCTTTTGACCCTTACCGGAAACCGTAATCAGCAGGTTGTCAAAATTCACGTTCGCCAGTTCGATTGAGAGGCATTCTTGAATCCTCAGCCCAGTGTCAATCAGTGTGGAGATTATGGCCTTGATCCGGTATTCGTATTTATCCTTTGGCTTGAATGACAAAAGTGTCTGCAACTGCGCATCCGAAAAGACCCGCATCACCTTCTTTTCCACCTTGAGCTTTTGCATTCTCATTTTGGGGAGATACCCAGCAGTAGCGCACCAGTTCAAAAACGCATTGAAGCCCCGTATAGCGATATTAACGGTCACCGGAGACATCCCCGCCTCTCGTTGACCGATGATGAATTGTTTTAGCTTGTTTTCGTCGGGCATTCCCCCGGCGTACTTTTCCCACTTCAGGAAAATTTGGTCATAGAGTCCCAGTGTCCGCTCGGTGCAATTGAGGATATACCGGCGGTCTTGCAGGAAGAGTTTTTGCAATTCTTCGAAGCTGTATGTCAAAACGGCCTGCCTTTCTCTTTCGGAGATCAGCAAGCCGTTTATTTACTACATTTATACACCCGCCGCGATTCGAACGCGGGACCTTCAGCTCCGGAGGCTGACGCTCTATCCAGCTGAGCTACGGGTGCAAACTGTTGCGACAATACAACAGGCTCGTTGAGCCGGTCAACTAGCCTTACGCCGGCCAAATAGCACGCGGTAAAGTCCCAGCAAGATCAGCGAGCCAATGATTCCCATCGGCAACGTCGCGATATAGGAGGGGTCTTTGAATATTGTTCTACCGATATACGTCCCAACCAATGAGCCGACCATACCAATCAGCGCTGTCACGATAATTCCGCCGGGGTCTTTGCCAGGCATAATTATCTTGGCGATGATGCCGATCACTAAGCCGGTGAGCATCATCCAGAACAGCTCTGTAATGCTTCCCATAATTTTGTTCTCCTTTGTTGAATGGCTGTGCTTTTTGAACCGCTCACTGCAAAAGCGCCGCGATTCTAAAGGCCGCTCGATGGGCTGTCAATAAACTACGCTACAAAGCAAAAGGGAGAAGCCGCCGCTGCAACTTCTCCCCCTACTAAGACTCAATCAAATTCAGTTTACGCTTCTACGCCGTGGCACTTCTTGTACTTCTTGCCTGAGCCACAGGGGCAAGGATCATTGCGCCCAACCTTTGGATGATCGCTGATGACGGTGCGCGGTTTGCCGGAATCTTCGCCCGCCGCCGCTGCGCTCGCGTTGGCCTTGGTATAACTTACTTGGCCGCGCCGACGGCGCTGCAATCGCTCTTCGGGTGGCTGCTCGACCGTGACTTGCAGGTGGTAAAGCATGCGGATCGTTTCGATGTCAATGCGGTAGAGCATCTCCTCGAACATCTCGAACGATTGCTTTTTGTATTCGACCAGCGGGTCCTTCTGCGCGTAGCCAACCTGGCCGACCCACTCTTTCAAATGGTCAATCGCCAGCAGGTGATCTTTCCACTGTGCGTCAACAATGTTCAACCGGATGATGCGCTCGTAATAACGCATTGCCTCCGCGCCAACCAGTTTTTCTTTCTCCGCATAGTCTTCCTGTAGCTTGTCCCAAATGGCGCTGCGGATTTCGTCGCGCTCAAGCTTCTCAAGCTCAATTCGCGCTTCATCCAAATCAAGCCCGAATTCAAAGAGCACTTGCACTTTGAAGCTTTGGAAATTCCACTCATCCGGCGCTGTGTCCAGACTCATAAACTGGTCGAGTAGATCATCGAGGATAGCCTCTGCGATAGTTTGCAACTCTGCGCGGTGATCATGCTGTTCGAGCAGTTCGCGGCGCAAACTATAGATCGTCTCGCGCTGCTTGTTCATCACGTCATCATATTCGAGCAGGTGTTTGCGGATGGTGTAGTTGTGCGCCTCTACGTTCTTCTGCGCGGCCTCGATGCGCTTGCTGACCATCTTCGATTCGATGGCGACGCCTTGCTCCATACCCAGCCTTTGCATAATGGCTTTAACACGGTCGCCCGCAAAGATGCGCATCAAATCGTCTTCGAGCGAGAGGAAAAAACGCGATGAACCGGGATCACCCTGACGACCGGCGCGCCCGCGCAACTGATTGTCAATGCGGCGCGATTCGTGGCGCTCCGTGCCGAGGATATGTAAGCCACCGGCTTTGACCACCTCTTCGTGTTCGGCTTCGATCTGCGGTTTGACTTGAGTAATTGCCGCTTCGAGTTGTTCCGGTGATGCTTCTTCCGGGTTGATCTCCTGCCGCTTGAGCAACTCTCGCCCTAAAAACTCAGCGTTGCCGCCGAGCAGTATGTCAGTGCCGCGTCCGGCCATGTTCGTTGCAATCGTTACAGCCCCCTTGCGCCCGGCTTGCGCAACAATCTCCGCCTCGCGCCCCGCATTCTCCGGCTTCGCGTTCAGCACATTGTGCTTGATGCCGGACTGTTTCAGCCGATTGGAGATCAACTCGGAGTTTTCGACCGAGACTGTGCCGACTAAAATCGGTTGTCCCTTCTCATTCAACTCCTTGATCTCTTCGACCACGGCTTCCCACTTCTCATCCAACGTGCGATAAATCACGTCGGGATTGTCTATCCGCACCATCGGGCGATGCGTCGGAATGAGCGCCACGTCCAGGTTGTAAATTTTCGCAAACTCGACCGATTCGGTTTCCGCCGTACCGGTCATGCCCGCGAGCTTCTGATACATCCTGAAGTAGTTTTGCAACGTCACTGTCGCCAGCGTCTGCGTCTCGCGCTCGATCTTCACGCCCTCTTTGGCCTCCACTGCCTGATGCAACCCATCCGACCATCGGCGGCCTGTCATAATGCGCCCGGTAAATTCATCCACGATCACCACACCCTCATCATTGACAATGTAGTTTTTGTCGCGGTGATAGAGCGTATGCGCCACCAGCGCCTGATTCAGGCAATGCAGAATCTCCATATTCGACGGATCGAACAGGTTGCCATAACCCAACATCCGTTCGGATTTCTCGATGCCCGATTCGGTCATGGTCGCGCGATGTTGTTTCTCGTCCACCTGATAATCCACCTCGCGCACGAGCTTCGGAATCACCGCATCGGCTTCGTAATATTTGGTAGTCGTATCATCCGAAGCGCCGGAGATGATGAGCGGCGTCCGCGCTTCGTCAATCAGGATCGAATCCACCTCGTCCACGATGCCGAAGTAATGGCCACGCTGCACGCAGGTCGCCACGTCGAACTTCATGTTGTCGCGTAGATAATCAAAGCCGAACTCATTGTTCGTGCCGTAGGTGATGTCGCACTTATAAGCTTCCTGCCGCTCGAAATCGTCCAGGTCGTTCTGGATGATGCCGACGGTCAAGCCGAGGAACTTATATATCTTGCCCATCCATTCAGCATCGCGCCGGGCCAGATAATCGTTGACCGTCACGACGTGCACGCCCTTGCCCAGCAGCGCATTCAAGTAGACCGGCAGCGTTGCCACCAGCGTCTTGCCTTCGCCCGTGCGCATCTCAGAGATCATACCGCGATGCAGAACCATGCCGCCGATCAACTGTACATCGAAATGGCGCATCCCCGTCGAACGCACTGACGCCTCGCGCACACACGCGAAGGCCTCCGGCAACAGCTCGTCCAGCGCCTCCTGCTCTAACGCCTTACGCGCTTCGGGCGCAAGTTCTTCTAAACCTTCCAGCCGACGTGCCAATCGTTCTCTGAATTCCTCCGTCTTAGCGCGCAACTGCTCGTCGGAGAGAGCTTTGATCTGCGGTTCGAAAGAGTTGATCACTCCGACAAGTGGCCAGAGTTTTTTGAGCAGGCGTTCGTTGGCAGAACCGAAGATTTTGGTCAGGACTTTTTCAACGGCGTTCATGGCTACTTCTTTTGTGACCTCAAGGTTGCTGTCATAGATGTGAACTTGCGACAATCGGCGTCGCAAAAACGAAAAAGGATTCTAGTGGACGGTCTCACAGAGCGTCAAGAAGCTCAGATTTGAGGCGTGCCTGCCACTGCTTCAATGAGCTAGGCGCGCCAGCAAAAAAGCCTGACCGCTGCGAACATCGTGTTCGCAGCGGTCAGGCTTACGTTATAGGCCTTCAAATTGTTTCGTTTCGGCTTACGCCTTCCACTTAGAAGTTGATGGCGAGGATAAAGTTGATTTCACGCGCAGTTGAGCCAGAACCCCTGGTCGAGTTGATGCGGCCAAAGTTCGCTGCGTCAAAGTTCAGTGAGCCAAAAACAAAATTGGCGTGATTGAACGCATTGATAAAGTTGACCTTGAATTCCACATCGGCTTTCTCGTAGAAGCGCGTCCGTTTGTTAAGGCTGAAGTCCACCTGTGAGAACTTCGGCCCATTGATTGAGTTGCGCGGGAAGTTGCCGAACGTACCCGGTGCCGGGGCGGCGAGCAGTCCTGGTTTGAGCGTCGCGCCTGTCAACTGACCAGCCGCATTGGTGGTGATGTTCAACAGATTCGGATCGAAGAAGAAAACACCGGCCGCAGTCTTGTAGATACCCGCGGCGTCGCGGAAGCTGTTGAAGGAACTTCCCACGAACTGCGCCCCGATGGTCGCGGTTGATTGATTGAACGTCGAGCGGCCCGAAGTGATGAAGATCGGAGGCCCTGTTTGCACGTTGACGATGCCGCCCACCTGCCAGCCTTCAACCGCCTTGCGAAGCGGTGCGAAACCGCTGCTCAGCCAGCGACGGCCCGCGCCAAACGGCAGTTCGTAAATGAAGTTGGTGATAAAGCGGTGGGTCTGATCGAAGCTCGCGCGGTGCCTGTCTATCGCTAAGTTGCGGAGCGTGTGGTAGTTCTCAGCCGTGCTTTGAACATTGCCATCGGTGTCGGTAAGCACCTTGCTGAAAGTATAGTTGGCTTGCAGTTGCAGGCCTTTCGTCAACCGCCGACGGATTTCAGCCTGGAGCGAGTGGAAGCTGGAGTACGAGCCGTTGGTCAACGCCCGCGCGAAGTTCGCATTCGGATTGGCAAGGAAGAAGTTGGGGGCGAGACTGGCCCGATTCGCACGGTAGGTGGCGCTATTAGCCAACGTAAAGGCCATCGCTCCAACGTTGTTGTTGGTCAGATTGCTAATGAAAGTAGAACTGCCAAAGCCACTACCAGCAGCTAGGCCTGCGAAGAGTGTGCTCAGCGTTGGCAGTGCCACTGTTCCAGCGGCACCAGGCGCAAAGCTCGCCCCGCCATTGATCGCCAGATTCTTTTGGGCGTTGAGGAATTCATTCAGGAAGCCATTCTCGAAAATATTGACTTCATTGTAGTCCACCGCCCGGAAAATCTTGACCGCGTGGTTGCCCACATACCGCACTTCAATGGCAGTGCTGTTGGCAATCTCGCGCTCAATGCCGAATGACCACTGTTGGACATAAGGCACGCGCAGGTTTGGATCGAATGTCCACAACCCATTAGCAGTGTTAATGGCAAGGTTCTCCGCATCCGTGATCGGTATCTTGAAATTGGGTGTTGGTAGCGCAATACCAGCCGGTGTTAGCACACCCACTGGCGTGTTATTGGCTACCGACTGGATCAGGCCCGGATTGGTTGTGCCGGTGCCCAGCGCGTTACTGACAACGGTAAAGCCATCTTGTAGGTAGCTGATTGAGTAACCGGCGCGGATCGAACTCTTGCCGTCCTTGCCGAAAATCCAGTTCAGCGGCCCGTGCTCAAAGCTGGGCGAATAGGCAATGCCGATAAATGGCGCATAGTTGTTCCAGTCATTATTGTAGAGTTTCTTGCCGGTTTTGCCGTTGACAAAATCAAGCGAGGTTGTTGCCTGACCACCCAGAGTGCCCGGCTTGAAGAGGTTGTTGAGACCGGAAACGCCAAACAGTCCAGCAAGGCCATTGGCCGGTTGGATCGCGACGCCATGAGTTTCATACGGCACGCCCTGGAATTCCCAACGCACACCGTAGTTGAGTGTAAAGTTGCGCTTCATTCGCCATTGATCCTGGAAGTAGAGGCTGGTTTGGCGCTGCTTGAAGTCACGTGTGCGCGTGGCGCCGGGGACGAAGCCAGAGGTTGGGCTGGTTACATTGAAGCTTTTCGTTGTTGATCCAAGCAACCCGACCAGATCGGCGTAAACAGACTGAGCCCGGGTGACAATAGCAGTTCCAGTAGCTCCGGTCGGCAGATTGGGGAAAGAAGCAGCGAGAATGCCATTTCCATTTGCCGAATTCGAGTTCATGGTGATCGTCTGTATAACCCCCGCATCATTGAAGGTGAGGGCAGTAACAGATTGAATGTCCGCTCCCATGCGAAAGGTGTGGGTTCCGCTTGTCAGCGAGAAGTTATCAATATACTGATAGACAAGTGTGTTGCGTCCCTGTCCCATTTGCTGATTGTCGAAATTCGTCACCGAGTTGAGGGTGATGAAGAAGGGGATATTGAGAGGCAGACCATCCTCGCGGAGGAATTGCACGGGTGCACGCTGGTGCCCGACACGCACTTCGTTCGTCATATGTGAACCGAAAGTGGACTGAATCGCCGCTGTTGTTAGTGTGCGCGCGGAAAACTGATAAGCATTGATCCCGCCGGGGAAGGGTGCTTCGATCGAATTGAAAGTGTCCGGCGTAAGTATGGTGTTGGTGCGGTTGTAGACGAACTCCAGTTTATGCGAGCCGATCCGCGAGTTCTCCAACAGTTGTTGATCATAACGCCCGACATATTTATTGCTCGGGTCAGACCCCAAAACGTTATAGCGATAACCAGCCGTGTTGAGCCCATCGCCCACTTGCGTGTTATTGAAGGCAGGCATCGCATTAAGCTGCGCGCCAGTGACGGGATTGAGAGTCTTGAAAGTGCCGATGTTAAGCAAATTGACCGACTGGACTTGGCCGTTCGAGCCAGTGTAGCGGAAGATTCCCTGTCGCGCTTCCGGGGTCAATACTGTGCGATTGCGCGAGGCCTGGAAATTCTCGCGGAAGCCTTCGTAGGAAAAGAACCAGAAGCTCTTGTTGCGCCCATCGTAAGCGGCAGGGCCGAATGCTTTCTTCGGCAACCAGATTGGGCCTCCTACGTTGAAGCCAAAAAAGTGTTGCCTCAGAAGGGCCTTGGGCGTGCCGGCGGCATTATTGAAGAAGGTGTTGGCATTCAGCGCGTCGTTGCGGTGTTGATAGAACATCCTGCCGTGAAAATCATTGCTGCCAGACTTAGTGACCATCTTGACCTGGGCCATACCGCGTCCGGAATCTGAGCCGACGGTTCCGGTTGTCACACTGAATTCGCTCACGGAATCGAGCGAAGGCGCGCTCAGGGCAAAGAACGAATCCGTCTTGACGAAATTGTCCATCGCGTTGATGCCGTCCTGGGTCACATTGGTCGCGCTCCCCCGGAGTCCGCCGACTGATGCCGTGCGAGTATCCGTTCCTGTCACAGCGATTCCGGCTTGCAACCGTGCCAAGTCAACGGGGTTCCGTCCTAACAATGGCAGATCTCTGACCTGCTTAGTACTAATAACGTTGGTCAGCGTAGGATTAGTGGTGTTAATTACCTCTTGTGCCTCGCCAGTGATGACAACAGCTTCGCTGACCTGTCCGATCTCAAGCGCCACCGCAATCTTTGCCGGGATGCCGACCTCGACAACAATATCCTGAACTTGAGCACGCTTAAAGCCGCTAGCTTCGATGGTAACGATAAATTGACCGAGCGGAACTGACGGGAACGTGAACGCCCCTTGCGCATCGGTGTTAGCGCCGAATTCTTCGCCTGTAGCGACGTGTTTGGCGGTGACCTTCGCGCCCGCCAGCGATGCGCCACTAGCGTCGTTGACCAGGCCGCTCAATGTGCCGCGATTTTGTGCGAATGCAGGCAAGCTGATCAAGCACAAGATCAGCAATGCCAATGTTCTTTGGATAGAAAAAAGCCGATTCTTCACGACTGCCTCCTCGAAGGATATAGCGCAGATTTAGAGGCCTACGCTGGTTGGTGTTTAGAGCGCGTTGAGATTGATTGAATTCAATGCGTCGTTCATTTGTAAAACAGTAAAGTCTGCTGGCGATGACGTTGATAGCGGCGCTTCCCAGGATGAGCAGTATCGCTACCATGCGGAAAGGTTAGGGTCGTCCCTAACAAGATCGTTTAGGAGCAGAATCTTTTGATCAATAGTTTTGGGTTTCGAATCCCGGCTTTGCGTATGATTGCATCCCGGTAATTTGGATGTAGCTGCGTGCCGACTACCTGAAATATTGGATTGCACGCACGAATTCTGCATATCGGCAAATATTATTCCAGCTAAATGTAAAAACATTTTAGAGCAGCAAAGGGATTACATACTTAGATTTAGACTTCTAGATAAATGGAGTAGCACGACTCCAATCGTTCAAAAAAATGAATTTCCGTGCAAATTTTCGGATTGACTAATAATTCAGCCCCAGGTCTACAACACAACCAACAGATTTGTGAAGTAGGCTAAGGAAAAGGACAATATTGGCTGCCTCCCAGCCAGCGATTGTCATTCACCCTGGCAATCGCTTTATTGTAAATCTACTTTGCTGGCAAGGCTTAAACTGGCTTAGCAGAGGGGGAAGACCCTTACGGCATATTGCTTGCCACTACAATCTACGTCAAACATTTTTCAGACAATGTCGTTGTGCTGCTGAACTGTTCAGTGGCACGCGCAGTGGGCAAATAATTGTAGGAAAAGAAGTATGCCAACCAAATCAACCAAAAATGCCGGGCCGATGAAAGCGCCTAAAGACCAAGCGAGTGTGGTGAGCAAAATTAGTGTTGCAACACTTTCCCAAATGGAACTTCACAATCTGATTAGCAAACGCGCTTATGAAATCTTTCTACAGCACGGCACGGATTGGGGAAGTGAGTTGGAGGATTGGCTGCTAGCCGAGCAAGAAATCACTGCGGCTCTCCAAGCCGCCACTCAAGCATTTATCCAAACTACTATGGCGGAGCCAGTCCCCGTCAAACCCAAGCCCCGCAGGATTGCTACAGGTTCATCACCAGTCAAAGCTCCGGCAAAACGCAGTGGCACAACTACGCGCGCGCGTAAGAAGCCCGCGCCTGAAATTTAGGCTGCCGGTCAGAATTCAGAGCAGTAAAACAATCAACGACCGCCTGATTCATAACAGCCAATTGACGCAAAGCTCACGCTGAACTGAGACGGTTTTGACCGAGGTCTAAAGTCGGCGTGCTAGCTTGGGCGTATTGGCATTCGCCTACCCTCAGACAGTTCGAGCAGGCAGGCTTTAGAAGGAGGGAGTAATGAAGCAAGGGTTCACGAGCTTGCTCGTGCTGGGATTTGTGTGCGTACTGCTAGGCAGTATTCAAGTGCTGGCTACTAATACAGAGGATTGTCCGAAGGAAGCTGGCATCTGGCTTAGCCGCAGTGCCGCCAATGCTTGCGCTGGGAAATGCCAGCAGAGGTTAACGGAAAGTCTGCGCCGCATCACCGGCTTGCCACAACTGCGCTTCGCCAAAAGTGGCGCGCTCGAAGTGGGCGAGCGATCCAACTTCATTGGCGGCTCGGCTACCGCGCGCGCAATGCTCTTTCGTGCGCTCGACAATGGCGCTGTTTTCGTGATCGAAGATCATTCCGGCTCGGTCGAAGTCAACTTCGGACAACTGGATGAAGGGTTAATTTATGAAGATTGCCGCAGCATGCAGCGACTGCTGATTTGGCGCATCAGGCTTGATTTTGCTGACTTCAAGCGCGTGGATGCACCGCGTCAGGTGCAGGTGGCTTTCGACGAAGGTTTCGCCTGTCTGCATGAGCTTTTGCATGGCTTGGGCTATCAAGACTCAATCCAGCCTAATGAAGTCGGTGAGGTGGAAGAGTTGCTCAATCAGGTGCGCGCAGAGTTGGACTTGCCATTACGCGCGCAATATCGCGGCGAGACTGTGCAAATTTATCAGCGAGTGTTTTATGTGCGCCTGCAATTTAAGGATGCTCCACCTGTAGCACCAGTAACCGGCAAAGGCGCAAAAGCGCGTTTATATCAGCTCCGCTTTTTGCCTGAGATTGGTTCCGCCATCCAACTAGCCGAGAAGCAAACCACTGCGCACGCTTATTGGCGACGCTAAAACGACAAACAACGAAAAGCCTGCAAAGCGGCGCAACCCAGCAAGAAATGTGCCCGCTTTGTATCTGGGCCTCAGCCATCTTTCTTTCTTTAGCCTTCCCTAGACAAGCACACGACGCTCAGGCACTATGTGCGCGCATTTCCCGCAATTCGATCCGCAACCACAAAGACAAATTTCGTCGTTCGCTTGGCACGGATAAGCGTGTAGACAAGCAGTGCCTGATAAATTGCCGATGAGCACCCAACACGATCCCTATCAACTAAATCCTGAAGCGGTGGCTGAGCCGCCACAAACATTGTTTAGCTCGCTCAAGCGCATTGGGCCGGGCATAATTCTGGCCGCCTCGATTGTCGGCTCCGGCGAGTTGATCGCTACGACCACGCTGGGCGCAGAGGTCGGTTATGCCGCGCTCTGGGTGATTGTATTGAGCTGTCTTATCAAACCCATTGTGCAGGCCGAAATGGGGCGCTACATCATTGCGAGTGGCGAGACCGGCTTGGCCAGTTTCAATCACGTGCCGGGGCCGCGCGCCAAAGTGAATTGGATCGTCTGGGCGTGGGGCGTGATGGTGCTCATCACGATGATGCAAGTCGGCGCGATGTTCGGCGGTGTGTCGCAGGTAATGAACCTGTTGATTCCGGCCATTTCGGTCAAAATATGGGTGCTGATTTTTGCTGGCATCACGCTGGCCTTGCTGCTTGGCGGCGGGTACGACCGCATCGAGCGGCTGGCGATGGTGAAGGTTGGATTGTTCACGATGCTGACACTGCTGTCGGCGCTGCTGTTGATGCGGATGCCGCAATACTTCTCGTGGTCGGAGCTGTTGCGGGGCTTTGAATTCAAAATGCCTGGCAAAGGTTTGACGACCGCTGTCGCCGTCTTCGGCATCACAGGTGTCGGCGCGAGCGAGCTGTTTATGTATCCATACTGGTGCGTCGAGAAAGGCTACGCGCGCTTTGCCGGACGACGCGACGGTACGCCGGAATGGAACAAACGGGCGCGCGGCTGGATTCGCGTGATGCACGTAGACATTCTGGCTTCAATGGTGATCTACACCGTGGCCACGCTCGCGTTTTACTTGCTCGGCGCGGGCATTCTGCACGGGATGGGCAAAGTGCCTTCCAGTGGCGATATGATCCCGGTGCTCTCAAACATTTACACGCAGACGCTGGGCGGCTGGTCCTTGTGGCTCTTCTATGCGGGCGCGATTGTGACGTTGTACGGGACGATCTTTGCTTCGGTGGCGGCGCAATCGCGGATGTACGCCGATATGGTGCGATTGATGGGCGGCTTTGCCAGCGACGATTACGCGGCGCGGGTACGCTATCGCAATTGGTTTATCGTGTTGTTGACGGCGATTCCGGTCTGCCTCTTTCTCTTTTTTGTCTCGCCCGTCTGGATGGTCAAAGTCGGCGGTATCGCGCAAGCGGCGATGCTGCCCGTAATCGGGCTTGGCACACTCTATCTGCGTCATCGCCGATTGCCGAATGAGATCGCTCCCGCCCGCTGGGTAACGCTAACTTTGTGGTTAGCGACCGCAATCATCGTTTTGCTGATGGGCTTTTCCGTGGTCGAGGCATTGAAACAGTTATGAGCAACGAGCGCCGCCGCCCGTTAGACAGCGAATTTCAAATGCCCAGCTTCCGGCTGGATGACCGCGTTGCATTGGTGACCGGTGGCAGCCGAGGTTTAGGCTTAGGTATCGCGCTCGCGCTTGCGCACGCAGGCGCAGACATCGCCATTGCTGCGCGCACCGAAGCCGAACTTCACACAGCCGCCAAGTTGTTACGCGCTACAGGCCGCAATGTTCTTACGCTGCCAACTGATGTCAGCCAGGTCGAACAAGTGCGTGCAATGGTGCAACAGGCGCACACGCATTTCGGGCGTCTCGATATTCTGGTCAATGCCGCCGGGATCAACATTCGCCAGCCTTTCGACAGCTTCACCGAGAGCGATTGGGAGCGCCTGATGAATATCAATCTCAAAGGCGCGTTTTTTGCCACGCAGGAGGCCGCGCGTGTAATGCGTGCGCAAGGCAAAATCCCAGGCCAAAGCCGGAGCATTGGAAAGATCATCAATGTCGGTTCAATCGTTTTTGAGATAGCTATCCCCAACATTGCACTTTACGCTGTCAGTAAAGGTGGCATGCGTGCGCTGACGCACTCGCTGTCCTTAGAGCTGGCGCAAGACCGCATCAACGTCAACGCAATTGCACCGGGCCGATTTTGGACTTCGATGACCGATGGCTTCTTTTCCGTGCCCGAACTGTATGAGAGTGCGGTCAGCGTGATTCCGCTGGGCCGTCCTGGTGTGGCAACTGATTTGGCAGGCGTGGCGGTGTTGCTGGCTTCGGAGGCAAGTGATTACATCACAGGACAGACGATTTTTGTGGATGGTGGATGGTTGGTTAATGGCGGCGTGAAAGCTTGAAAGACATTGAGCAGAAGCTGTACTTTTTGTTCGGCAAAGCGGATTTGAAATTTCGTAGAAGCAGAACATGGCTGAAAACACTGCAGCAACCAATTCCTCTACAGCCGCTCCACCGAAAGAGCGTGGCTGGCGTTTTTACGTCAAAGGCACGTGGCTATTTCTGAAAAAGATGTGGCCCGCCATCTGGGATTTGACCGCAAGCGAAACCTACGTGCACGCCTCATCCATTGCGTTCAGCGTGTTGATGTCGTTCTTCTCGTTTATGGTGCTGATCGGCAGCTTTTTGGTCAACGTGTTGAACTGGCAACAAGGCTACGAGACCTGTTACCGATTGATGATGGCGCTGGTGCCAGCGGAATCGCGGATGTTGTTTGAGAGTCTGGACAAAGTAACGCGTGGGCCGGGCGGCAAAGCTACGCTGGTTTCGTTTGCGCTGCTGCTCTTTTCCAGCTCAGGCATCTTTCAACCATTGGAACTAGCGCTCAATCGTTCGTGGAAATTCCCGGAGCGCAATGTGGCGAAGCAATACGCGCTCTATCTGCCGCTGGTGGTCGTGTGCGGGCTGATTATCCTCGGTGCTGTGGCGGTGGCGAGTCCGTGGGATTATCTGTTGGGTATGCTGCTAGGTGATGCGCCGTTGCGCAAGCTGATCTTTGCTGTCATTGCGACCCTCGTCTCGATACCCTTTCTCGTGCTGATCTTTTTTGTGATCTACTACGTCGTGCCCAACGGCAAGGTGCATCCGGTGCAGGTCTTCTTTACCTCAGCGGCGACAGCGGTCTTGTGGTTGGTTGCGACGTTTCTCTTCCGCCTGTTTTTGCCCTTGCTCGATTTCAAAGGCAGTTATCAATCCCTCGCTTCGATTATGGCGCTAGTAACGTGGATTTTTATCTCGTCGTTCATCCTAATTCTGGGCGCGAATTTGTCGGCGCGCGATGTGTTGCCGAAGAGTTGGACGCGCTCGACTTAAAGCGAAAATATTCCAGCACTAAACGCTGCGCTGCGCTATAATGCCGCCCGCTTGCGGTTACCCCTTCCGCTTGAACAATCCATTTCAAAACTTGTTTGACTGAGATGCCCAACAGGAGCGTGTCAGTGTCTGCGTTCATGCGCGGAAGGAGTATCCAATGAGAAGTTTAGTCTTTTCCCACAGGCTGGCCTTGTCACTATTGCTTTGCGCAATAGTTTTGCAACTTGATTCCACTGTCACCGCGCAGTCGGGACGTAGTGCACAGCCTCCAGCCACACGCCCTAGAGAAGTGTCGGAACCGCAGTCGCCTAGCCGCCAACAACCCCAGCAAAAACCTGAAGAGCCTGATGACAGCGGCACGATCAAAATTGATACCAGCCTCGTTTCAATTCCTGTGACCGCGCTCAACCAGGAGGGGCGTTACATGCCGTTTCTACACAAGGAAGACTTTCGTCTCTTTGAAGACGGCGTTGAACAAGAAATCACCGATTTTTCGCCGGTCAAGTTGCCTCTGCACGTCGTACTGTTGCTCGACACCTCGCGCAGCACAGTCTTCAAGCTCGAAGACATCCAAGCCGCTGCGGCAGCCTTCGTCGAGCAATTGCGTCCGGATGACGAGGTGATGGTTGTATCATTCGACAGCAAAGTTTATGTGGACAGCGAATTCACCAATGACCGTGAGCGTTTGCGCCGCGCCATCTATCGCACGCGCACAGGCGGCGGGACGAAACTTTACGAAGCGGTTGATCTAGTTATCAGCGAGCGGCTGAATCGCATTGAAGGGCGTAAGGCCATCGTGCTCTTCACTGATGGTGTGGATACTGAGAGCAGAGGCGTCAGGGCACGCGACACAATTAAAGAGGTCGAGGAGTCAGAGGTGGCGGTCTTTCCGATTCGCTACAACACCAAAGAGCAGGGCAGGTGGGGTAATGGACGCAATCCAAACGGCCAGCCGCCGATCCCTAATATCCCCTGGCCACAGCCACAGCCGCGCAATGGGCGCCGTTGGCCTTTTGATCTATGGATCAATTATCAGTTCCCAGGCGCGCGCGGCACGCAATGGCCACCACGTGGTGGCGGCGGCGGAAATGGTGAGTACGAAAAGGCGGCGGAATACCTGCAACAATTAGCAGATCGCAGCGGCGGACGGCTTTATAACGCGGACACGCTTCAAAATGTGGAGCAGGCTTTCTCGAAGATCGCTGAAGAATTGCGATACCAGTATGCGCTCAGCTACTACCCGACCAACACGGTGCAAGACGGTTCGTATCGCCGTGTGCGAGTGCAGGCCAAACTCTCCAACGTCGTCGTGCGTGCCCGCGAAGGCTATCGCGCCAAAGGTAGTCCATCCGGCACCAACGTTGGAGACCAGGGAAATAATCGTCCGTCGTTCAGACGATAACTGCTGAGTGGTGGTGTGCGGCCTGATTATTCTTGGTGCTGTCGCAGTGGCCAGTCCGTGGGATTATCTGTTGGGCAAGTTGCTAGGTGATGCGCCTTTGCGCAAGCCCATCTTTGCCGTCATTGCGTCTATCGTCTCGATACCTTTTCTCGTGCTGATCTTTTTTGTGATCTACTACGTCGTGCCCAACGGCAAGGTGCATCCGGTGCAGGTTTTCTTTACCTCAACCGCGACGGCAGTCTTGTGGGTGGTTGCGACATTCCTTTTCCGCCTGTTCTTACCGTTGCTCGATTTTCAAGGCAGTTATCAATCCCTCGCTTCGATTATGGCGCTGGTGACGTGGATTTTTATCTCGTCCTTCATTCTGATTCTGGGCGCGAATCTGTCAGCGCGCGACGTATTGCCGAAGAGTTGGACGCGCTCAGCTTGATTAGCCTGAAGCAAAAATATTCCAGCACCAGATGCCGCGCCAAGTTATAATGCTGCCCATGCGCGGTTACCCCTTTCCGCTTGAACAATCCGTTGCGAACCTTATTTGACTGAGATGCCCGACAAGAGCGTGTCAGTGTGTGCGTTCATGCGCGGAAGGAGTACCAAATGAGAAGTTTAGTCTTTGCCAACCGGCTAGCCCTAGCGCTGTTGCTTTGTGCAATAGTGTTGCAGCTTGATTTCATTGTCGCCGCGCAATCGGGACGTGGTGCGCAGCCTCCGGCCACACGCCCCAGAGAAGTGTCGGAACCGCAGTCGCCCGGACGCCAACAACCCCAACAAAAACCGGAAGAGCCTGATGACAACGGTACGATCAAGATTGATACCAGTCTTGTTTCGATTCCCGTAACCGCGCTCGACCGCGACGGGCGCTACATACCGTCTCTGCGCAAGGAAGATTTTCGTCTATATGAAGACGGCGTCGAGCAGGAAATTGCTGATTTTTCGCCAGTGACAGTGCCTTTGCATGTAGTGCTTCTGCTCGATACTTCGCGCAGCACGGTCTTCAAGCTCGAAGACATTCAAGCTGCCGCTGTAGCCTTCACCGAGCAACTGCGCCCGGATGACCAGGTGATGGTTGTGTCATTCGACAGCAAAGTTTATGTGGACTGCGAATTCACCAGCGACCGCGCGCGCTTGCGCCGCGCCATCTACCGCACGCGCACAGGCGGCGGAACCAAACTGTACGAAGCGGTTGATCTGGTCATCACCGAGCGGCTGAAGCAGATTGAAGGGCGCAAAGCCATCGTACTCTTCACCGACGGCGTGGATACCGAGAGCAAAGGTGTTAGGGGGCGCGACACAATTGCAGAGGTCGAGGAGTCGGACGTAGCAGTTTATCCGATTCGCTACGACACCGAGGAACAGATGTACGGTCGGTCGGGTAACGGACGCAACCCAAATGGCAACCCGCCAATTATCAATATCCCCTGGCCGCGGCCTCGGCGCCGTTGGCCGTTCGATCCATTGGTCGGCCAGCAATTTCCGGGCGGGCGCTCGCAATGGCCGCAACGCGGCGGCGCGCGTGACGAGTACGCAATCGCAAGGGAATATTTGAGCCAACTGGCAGACCGCAGCGGCGGGCGGCTCTACAACGCGGACACGCTTCAAAATGTGCAGCAGGCGTTCTCGAATATCGCCGAAGAACTGCGACACCAGTACGCGCTCAGCTACTACCCGACCAACACAGCGCAGGATGGTTCGTATCGCCGTGTGCGCGTGCAGGTCAAAACTTCTAACGTCATCGTGCGTGCCCGCGAAGGCTATCGCGCCAAAGGCGTTTCATCTGGCACGAACGCGGGTGACAAAGAAAATGGTCGCCCGGCGCTCAGACGACAATCGCTGGCTGGGATGAATCCGTAAGCGTTTGGCTTTACGTGGTGTGGCAAGTGGCCCTATCATCTGCCCCTGTCATGTGCGAGGTTATGGCCGGTAGCGAATCGAAAGCTACCGGCCACGCTGATTCTGAAGCGATTGGGCAAAGCAACAAATGAACACACCTAAACTCCACTTCTTTCTTACCGCCGTGCTTTTGTTGTTGCTAACTGGCAATGTCAGCGCGCAACAGCCACAACGCCCGCTCATCACCGAAGACGTGGAGATCGTCAAGCCCGGTGCGGTGCGCCTCGATTTCGGCTTCGACTTCGTACAGAACCGCGACCAGACGTTATCGGGTTTGAACGGCGATCTAACGCGCGTTGGCGTAATCTCGCTGACTTTCGGCCTTGCGCCCAATGTCGAATTCGAGTTGGGCGGCGTCCTACAAAATTACCTAAGTATCAATCGCCGCATTCAGGCTGCGCCCTTTCCCTTGCACCTGAGCGAGGGAACAAACTCCACGCATGACACGGGCGATTTCTTCCTGGCGACCAAATTCAAACTGCGCAATGAAGGCAAGCGTGCGCCCGCGCTCGGCTTCCGTTTTGGCGCAGAGATGCCGAACTCGAATCAGGAGCGCGGGATTGGCGTCAACCAGACAAACTTTTTTGCCACGACGCTGGCCGGGAAACATTTTGGCAAGAAGCTCTACGTGTACGGCAATCTGGGCTTGGGGATTCTCACTGCGCCGCTGGATCGTTTTACGCAAAACGATGTGCTGCTCTACGGCTTGGCGGCGACTTACGAATACAACGAACGGCTGACCTTTGTCGGCGAAATGAATGGCCGCTACAGCACGCGCAAGAATGCGCCGCGCGGAACGGAATCGGATGGAGCAGGACGGTTCGGCGCGCGTATCAAGGCGGCCGGATTGTTGTGGGATGTGGCCGGGATCAAGGGCATTAACAACCACAGCGAGCGTAGCGGGCTGACGTTCGGAGTGACGTATCAAGCAGATTTGTTTGCGCCGGTGAAATGAGCACGGTTGGTGGCTGAGCGGAAAATAAAGAACAGGCTGCGTTGCTGTAGAAACAACGCAGCCTGTTTTCATTTCAGAGCTTGCCGAAGCAGTCGTTAGAACTGATAGCGCAAGGCAAACTGCATAATGCGTGGCGAGCCTTGGATGGAAGTGAGGTTGCCGAACGACGCTGTCGGCGTTCCATTCGCGCCGCCCAGATATGGGTCAGTTCCTATGGCGAAAGTGCTGCCCAGCACGCTGGTCAAGCGTTGGGTGTTGGTCGCGTTGAAGACCTCCCAACGGAATTGCAGGTTGTGGGTTTCTTTGTAGGGCATCTTGAAGACCTTGAAGAGTCCGAAGTCGAGCGAAACGAAGCCGGGATAACGGAGCCCGTTGCGATCTCCGGTGTCGCCTGCGCGCGGGCTGCGGTAGCTCTGGTAAGCGGCTGTCGGGTCGCTGAAAAGATTCGGCGCTGCCGTGCCAACGCCACGAGTCGCCGAACTCTCCAGCGGCTTAACGGCAACACCCAAACTGCGGATTTGCCAATTGGTTGCCCAGCCGTTGTTGTCGAACGGGGCGCTAAGTGCAAGACCGCTGTTGTAACGGTAGATTGTGCTCAACTGCCAGCCACCGATGATGTAATCAACTGCGGTGTTGGACTTACCGAATAAGGCCTTGCCTTTGCCAATAGGTATCTCCCAGACCGAGTTAAAGTTGAGGATGTGACGAACGTCGAAATCGGAGACCGAGCGGTTATCACGCTGGCGTAGCGGATTCAGGATAAACGCCGAAGCAAAGACCCCACTGGTTTGCAACCCTGACGCATCGTCAAAGGACTTCGAGAAGGTGTAGTTCAAATCCCAGATCAGCCCTTTGAAACGCTGGCGGATGCTTAGCGAGGCTCCATGGTAATCCGAACTGGCAATCGTTCCATAAGCAGAGAGAGCGCCGTATTGGCGATTGAAGAAAAGAGGATTACCGGCAAACAGATCAAGCGCATCTTGCAACGAAGCCCAGTCTGTGCCGAACTCACCGCAGCCGCCGAGCGCAGAACAGCCGGGAGCCGTAACCGCCATCATGGCATAAGCCGCCTGAGTGTTGGTCAATCCAGCGCCAACGAAATCAGTGCCGATATAGTTGTCAACCGACAGGGCGACTTTGCCTCTTGCGTAAAGGTTATCGAAGAAAGGCAGGTTGGGAATCGCCGAGATTGGCGTGTTCTTGATCCGCAAATCCTGCAAAATGCCAGCCGCCGTGTACCAATCCTGTCCCGACTTCGGATCAGTGATGTTGTTGAGCGCCATTGCGTCACGCGTAGCCAACAGATTGCGCGCGAAACGACCGATGTAGGAAGCCTCAACTGCTAAGCCTGCTGGCAGCACACGGCTATAGGTAAAGTTCCAAACATAGTTGATCGGTGAAACCAGGTTGCTGTCGAGCGAGCCTTCGATGCGACGGGCATCATCCAGCGGCTGATTCTTCGGGAAGACCAGATTGCCAGGGATGACGACCCGCGGCAACGAGCGAATATCCATTCCTAGCCCGGTAAACAACGGCGCCGGATTGGTCGTCACATTAAAGGTATTCGCCGAGATGGTAAAGTTGGACAGGAACCCCAAGACGTTGTTGGCGTCGAAGCCGAGCGCCAACCTTTGACCGAAATAGTCATTGGTGATGGCGAAGCCGCCACGGAAAGTTGACGCGCCGTCTTTACCGAAAGCTTTGGCTAGGAATCCACTCTTGAACTTCGGATTCCAGGCGACGGCAACGCGAGGTTGGAAGTTGTTCTTGTCGAGCGGATAAAAGCCAGGTGCGTTGTTGGCCGGGCCAGACAACACTATCCGCAACGGATCAGTAAAGTTGGTGCCTTGTTTGGAGGCTGCGATGCGCTTATTCAGATAGTCTTCCAGTCCGACATCCGGCTTGGTCTGAAAACCTTGCGTTTCATAAACCGGACGGCTCAAACCGTAACGTAGACCCAACGTCAAAGTGAGGTTCGAGCGTAAGCGCCAGACATCCTGACCGTAAGTGTCATATTCTTCGGTGGCGAATTCACGCACCGTGGGGCTGCCTGACGGCAGGGGTTTGCCATCAAGTCCAAAGTTGAAGTTGGCGGTGTACTGTGACAATCGTCCAAACACCTGTGCCAACGCAATTCTGGCGTTATTGGTCCAATCCGAACGGATCGCCGTGCCTGCTGGCAGTGTGGGGAAAAGCGTCGTCAAAGAAGCGTTGACTGGCGCACTCACCACTGCACCAGAACTGGCATAGAACGAATGGTTCATGATGCCATTATCATAAGCCGGCCCAAAGTTCGTGCGCTTGTTGCGAATCAGGCGGATATTGGTGCCAAAATCGAAACTGTGATTATTGCTCGGACGCCAGTTGACGTTGTCAGTGAAGTTATTGACCGGCGTCACTTGATTGAAAGTGCGCGCATAGGCTCGGTCGGAAAATGTCAGGCGGAAAGTGACGGCATTGACCGATGAATCCCCCTGATTGCTGAGCGCGTTGCGCGTCAAACCATAGCGGAAATCATTGATCAGCTTTGAGCCGTGCGTCCAGATATAGCCAACCGCAAAAGCTTTCGGATGGCCCCAGGCGCTTTGTGTCGGGGTGTCAGGAAATTGCTGGGCCGTGACTGCGGTGTCGTTTTGGTAATTGCCGCGCGCGAAGAAAGTATGCGCCTCGCTCAGCTTGAAATCGAGGCGGCTTGTGTGCGCGCCTAGCTTGACCGGTTGTGGTTGATTAAAGCGGAAACCGCCGGTGTTCTGACCATCACCAACGGTGTTGTCATTGGCGGGATAGCGCTGGGCCGCACTTGCCAAGACAGCCAGCGCCGCCGGGTTTACGTCAACCACTGCCGTGCCTGACGGCGTGCCGGTGGTGGTCAAGCTATTGATTTGCGCCGCTGTCAGCGTGATTAACTGGCCGTTCGTAGCGAAGAACTTTACTTCGCCACGTCCCAAACTGGCTAGTGGAACGGTTTGCACAACACTGGTTCCTTTAGCATCGCGCCGCCCTTCGTAGTTATAGAAGAAGAAGAAGCGGTCTTTGACAAGCGGGCCGCCCAGACTGCCACCGAAGTTATTCCGAATCAGCTTCGGACGGGCCACGCCACTGCGATTGTTGAAGAAGTCGTTGGCCGTCGTTACCGTATTGCGGTGATATTCGTACAGGTTGCCGTGGAAAGTGTTCGAGCCACTCTTCGTGATGAAACCGACTTGCGCGCCCGACGAGCGGCCCTGCGTCGAATTGGCATTGACGGTCGTCACGCGGAACTCTTCAATAGTGTCGGGGCTAACGCGAATCACTGGGCTAAAAGCAGTGCCATCCTGCTGATCGTTTGCATCCACTCCGTCAAGCGTCAGGTTGGCTTGATCGCTGCGTCCACCTGCCACGTACCCACTCGAAGTCACCGCCGGTTGCAAACTCAGCAGATTGCCAACGTTGCGCGCGTTCAGCGGGAGTTGAATGATCTGCTGCGAAAGGAAGTTGTTGCCGAGACTGGCATCCTGCGTGTTGATGATATTCTCGACTGCCGAAGCTGAAACAGTGACGCTCTCGGTAACTTGACCGGCTTCGAGCGTAACGTTGGCGGTTACGCGATTATCAACCAACGCCTTGACCTCAGTCAGAATACCTTTCTTGAAGCCTTTGGCTTCGACTTCGATATTGTAAGTATCCGGTGGCACGACGGTGAAAAGAAAATTCCCAGTCGCATCTGTCGTCGTTGTCCGGCTGAAATTCTTCGCGTCATTTTTGAGCGTGATGGTCGCGCCTGAAATCGCCGCTTGCGAAGAATCTGTCACGGCACCACTCACAGTGGATAAGCCGATTTGCGCGTAAGCAGTCAGACCGAAAAGCATGAATAATGTAGTTATGCTAAGCCATGCCCCAACTCTGCTAGCACGGAACGTTGAGAACGTCATTCTCATAAATCCTCCTGTTGATTTTGTTAAACCGAATCGAGCCGAATGCTTGATGACTTGTGAGGCGGGCTAACCTCATAAAAATAAAAGCTGCGTGAATTTTGAAGAACACAGGCCGCGTAGTTTGTGGCTACACGGCCTGTTGTCATTTGAACTATTCAGCTTGGCGCTGAGCTAGAACTCAATGCGCAAGGCGAATTGCTGTTGTCGCGGTGATCCCTGGATGCTATTGAACTTGCCCCAATCGGATGGCGGCGCGGGAATAGCAAGCCCGGGGCCTTGCGAAACGTTCGGATCTTGTACCTGCCCACTCCGGGTAATGCCCCTGAAAGGCTGCGTGTTGGTGACGTTGAAAACTTCCCAGCGGAAAGTGATTCTGCGTCCCTCGCCGGGCAGCTTGAACGACTTATACAAACCGGCATCCAGCCCAATGAAGCTCGGATAGCGGATGGTATTGCGGTCGCCGTACTCACCCGGTAAAGCACTCCGATAACTTTGATAAGCGTAGGTAGGATCACTCCAGAGGTTCGGATCTCCGGTGCGGGTCGGTGAACTCTGGATTGGGCGAATCGCTACTGAGTTCGATTGCACGTTCCAATTGGTGGCCCACCGATCAGCGTCAAATGGTACCGGTGCGGGGAGGCCGGAGTTGTAACGGAAAATCCCGGTCAACTCCCAACCGCCGATGAACAGATCACCCACCCGGTTCGTCTGACCCAGGAACTTCTTGCCACTGCCAATCGGCAAGGCCCAGATGTAATTCGCATTGACCAAGTGGCGTATGTCGAAGCTCGAATTGCCACGATTGACCTTGAGGTCGAGTGGATTGAGGATGGACACGCCAGTAATGCTGCCGGAGGATTCAGTCGCGGAAGCAATATCCAACGAATGACTGAACGTGTAGTTGAAGTCGAGGGACAAGTCTTTGCTGAACCGCTTCCTGAAGCTGAGCTGCGCCGAATGATAGTCCGACGTGCCCAGTGTGCCATAGGCTGAGAAAGTCGCGTATTGCGGTTGGATAAAGATGTTGTTGGCGAAGGCAATCGGACTGTCGTCCCAGAGCGATTGCACGGTGGTGTAGTCCGTACTGTTGACGCCGCCAACGCTACGGAAAGCTATCCGCCGATAGGCCGCCTGGGTCGCAGTCAAACGAACGGTTGCACCGTTCACGGTGTAGTTGCCGGCCAAGCCCGGCACGACATTCTCGAAATAGGGAATTGGCTGCACCCCGGTGATCGCCGCGCTTTGATAACGCAAAGCAATGAGCTGGCGAATCGCAGTGTACCAGTCCACACCCGACTTCGGATCTTTCAGGTTGTTGAAATGCATGACGTCACGCGAAGATAACAAGTCGCGCGCCACACGTCCGACATAACTCACCTCCAGTGAGTACCCTTTGCCGAAATCGCGCCCGTAGGAGAAATTCATGTTGTAGTGAATCGGTGTGGTCATCCTGTCGTCGAGCGATTGTTCAATACGTTGGCCCTGGTCGGCAGGCGTTTGCAACGGGAATTTCAGCGATGAATTGATGATCAGGCGCGGCAAGCTGCGCACGTCCTGGCTATAGCCGGTAAAGAGCGGCGCCAGCCGTGTGCTCACGTTGTAGGTGTTGACGGGAATGCTGGTCGCAGAGGTAAAGCCAAGCGTGGCGAGTTGGTCGAAAGCGACCGCGAGCGCGCTGCCGATGCGGTCATAGACGATCCTGAAACCGCCGCGAAAAGTGGTCTTGCCTTCGCCAAAGAGAGGTTTCAAAAACTTGTTCTTGTAGTTGGGCGACCACGCAAAGGCAAATGAAGGCGCGAAGTTGTTCCAATCTTGGTTGTAGTAGCCACTGCGCTTGTTTGCCTTGCCAGCCAAATCCACCGTGATCGGGTCGTTGAAGGGAACACCTGCCAAAGCGCCCGCCACGCGCTTATCGAAGTATTCGCCCAGGCTCTGCACTGGTTTTACCTGAATGCCGTTGGCTTCATAGACTGGCGTCGAAGTAGACCAACGCACGCCATAGCTGAGCGTCAGGTTTTGCCTGGCGCGCCAACTGTCCTGCCCGTAGAACTCATACTCCTGCGTCGCGAACTTGCGGCTGATGCCGGTGCCGGGAGAAATAACGCCGCCATCCAATTTGTAATTGAGGCTGGCGCTGTACCCGGAGTAGCGGCCAATCGCGGTCGTCAGCGCGTCACGCAATGGAGTTGTAGCACTGGAAGCGACATTCGGGAAGATCGCAGCTCCAGCATCACTGGTATAGACTACCGCGCCAGAGAGATCGTAACCCGACGGGTTGAAGGTGGCACTATCGTAGGAAGTGCTAAACGAAGTGCGGTCGTTCGAGATGAGACGGGCATTGCCGCCATATTGCATCGCGTGAGCGCCCTTCGTCCAAGAGAGATCATCCACGATGTTTTGCACTGGGGTGGTGCGGCTTTGTCCACGGGTGAAGCTAACGGGTTGATAGATAAAGCGGAAGTTGATCGTATTCTGATTCGAGTCGCCGCCGTTAGTAAAAGCCTCGCGGGTTAGGCCGTAAGTAAAGTTGTTGACCAGCGAGTTCGAGATGGCCCACGCGTGATTGGCTGCCAGCCCGACAGGATGACGCCATCTGGTTGGTGACGGAGTATCCGGGAAATAGCTGACACCATTGAGCGAGGTGTCGTTTTGGTAGTTTAGTCGCAGGAAGACATTTTGCTTATCGCTGATTTTGCCATCGAATCTTCCAATGTAGGTCTCTTGTTTGACCGGATCGCCAGCATTGAAACGATAGCCGCTGGTATTCAAGCCGTCACCCTGGGTAGTGTCATTCGCCGGATAGCGCTTGGCCGCGTCCGCCAGTACCGCAAAGACCGCCGAATTGGTTCCGGGATCAATGCCATTGGCTGCTACGTAAGCCGCGCTGATTTGCGCACGGGTCAGACAGGCTACGCCGGCAGGAGTGCCCGTCGGGCAAGAAGGATCGCTGGCTCCATTGGCCGTTCTGTAACGAATAATGCCTTGACCGTAGGTTGCCAATGGAACTTGACGCACTGCGCTCGTGCCTTTGGCTTCACGGAAGCCTTCGTAGGTGAAAAAGAAAAATATTCGATTCTTTTTGATCGGGCCGCCAACCGCGCCACCGAAATTGTTGCGGATGAGTTGTGGGCGCGCAACACCAGCCTTGTTATTGAACCAGTTGTTGGCCGTCCCACGAGTGTTGCGATGGTACTCGAACAGCGAGCCGTGAAAATCATTCGTGCCGGATTTGGTAATCAGCGCGATCTGTGCGCCGGAGGAACGACCGACGTTGGCGTTGGGATTTGTCGTCGTGACGCGAAACTCTTGCAGCGCATCCGGTGTCGTGCGGAGCACGCTGAAGAACGCCGTGCCGCCCTGTTGTTCATTGACGTCTACGCCATCGAGCGTCACATTGGCCGTGTCGGAACGGCCACCGTTGACATTGCCGTCGCTAGTCACGCCCGGCTGTAGCGAGAGCAATCCGACCACGTTGCGCGAGAGCAAAGGCAGCTCTTTGATCTGTGTTTCATTGAAGGTGTTGCCGATGGTCGCGTCGCTGGTGTTGAGCACCGACTCACCACCGTTCACCGTCACTGTTTCGCTGACTGCGCCCACCGTGAGATTGATGTTAACCGTCAAGGGAGTGCTGACCAGCACCTGAATATCTTCAAGCACTACGGCCTTGAAGCCTTTGGCCTCAGCCCGGATTTTGTACGTGCCCGGCGGCAGTTGCGCCATCTGGTAAGACCCCTCTTTGGTACTCGTGACCGTGCGGGTCAGGCCCGTCACCAAGTTGGTCGCGGTGATCGTCACGCCGGCCACAGCATTACCTTCCTGGTCGAGCGCCGTGCCGGAGAGCGAAGAGGTCTGTCCGAAGGAGAAGCTTGCGCAGATGAGCGTCAATACTAACGCCAAGCCGCTTCTCCAGAGAGATCGAGTGTGAGCCATGTTTCCTCCTGTGGGTTAGGGGAGCAAAGCTAGAAGATGGCTTTGCTACTGCATTTGGAACTCTCTGCTTGCGGGGATAACCATTACTTCCAGCCATCCAGAGACCAAACAATTAGACACTTGAAGATTTTTCGTTAGAAACCAGAACCGCACTCGCCGAAGATGCTCACGAGTGCTGTGAGTAGAACATCTTTTCGTTGAACAAAAAGCGGCCTTAATCAAGCAAGATATATGCCGTCTCCAAGAAATCACAAACTGACACGACAACTTATGCTGGTGCGTTGGATAACTTGCTAGCCTTCTTGTGGTTAGTTTTCTGCGCTAGCTTTTGCAGCCGAAGCCTAACCTGACTGAGGGCTGAACTGCAATTCAAAATTTCGGATTTGATACAAAATTTCAGCCTGGCGAGGATAAAGACTGCTTGTTAGCCAAGCTGACGATCAAAGCAGGAAGAATGAAATGATCATCAATCATCAAGTATGGTAAGAATGCTAAGGTATGCGACGACGGTCGCCACGACAAAGGTCATCAATGCTTATTGCGCCGCCAGCACTGTGCTCGACGTTGAGCCCTGGGTCGCCAAACGACGCAGGCGCGATTCAATTGGTCAAGGCCTATTGGAATCTGGCGGCGATAATGGCAGAGTTAATGGGATAACGCGGCGCGCGTTGATCGGCAGGCAGAGGGCCAAATGCAAACACAGTTCGATAGGAACAAAACACTGCGAGAGCTGGAAAGCGACGCGGGCGAAGCGTCAGTTGATGCCTCAGCGCATCAACCCAATCACCCCTTGCGTCAGAAACCGCTGAGAGATTTCACGACTGAAGACCTGCGCATAATGATTAACCAACAAAGAGCGCTTCCTTTCCTCGTCCCACTCGCGATTGAGCGCTTGGAAGTGAACCCGTTTGCGCGTGGCGAGCAACAACTCGGAGACCTGCTGCTTAGCGTGTTGCGAGTCAGGGCAGAGTTTTGGCGCGGCGAGCCACAGCTTTTATGGCGCTTCCAGGAAATCTTGATAAAGCTGCTGCCCGTCCTCGAATCTTTACAATTGGGAATCAGCCATTTCATCAACCGGGATGACCGCTTCAATAAACCGGACGCTGAGTCAACGCCTTAGCTGTCGTGCTGGTTCGGCGCGCGCTGCCTGGGTGCGTTCGAGCAGTACGGCAGCAGATTCGTAGGCGCGCCCTTCGCGGCGGGCAAGCTGACCGCCAAGGGGTGCTCAACGCCTTTCGGCATCACAGGAACTCTCACCAGGGCTGTATTTTGCCCCGCGCAATTCCATGCGGTGCTCAACGCCTTTCGGCATCACAGGAACTCTCACACGGCATACGGCCAAAATCATCCACTCTCTGCTTAGTGCTCAACGCCTTTCGGCATCACAGGAACTCTCACACGACCTGGCCGTCTGCCACGTTGGTGGCAAAGGGTGCTCAACGCCTTTCGGCATCACAGGAACTCTCACAATGTGCGCTTCCTGCGGCGCAACGATCTAGTGGCAGTGCTCAACGCCTTTCGGCATCACAGGAACTCTCACTTGCCGGCCACGACGTGCAGACCGAAGGCGAGCGGTGCTCAACGCCTTTCGGCATCACAGGAACTCTCACCGGCGGTTGGTGATTACGTCGAAGCCGAGCCGTTTCGTGCTCAACGCCTTTCGGCATCACAGGAACTCTCACGGCTTGCGCGGCCACGTCTACGGAGTGTTTCGCGAGTGCTCAACGCCTTTCGGCATCACAGGAACTCTCACTCGCTCCGTGGCATACTTAGTCCAAAAAATCTGCGGTGCTCAACGCCTTTCGGCATCACAGGAACTCTCACACTGTGGGTGTGCTGACTGTGGTCGAACGCTCTGTGCGTGCTCAACGCCTTTCGGCATCACAGGAACTCTCACTTACTATCGCCTGCCTGCTGGCGCGCGGGCGAGTGCTCAACGCCTTTCGGCATCACAGGAACTCTCACGCAGCAGAAGATCGAGCATAGCGGCTCGATTGGTGGGTGCTCAACGCCTTTCGGCATCACAGGAACTCTCACGCTGAACACCTGGTCTTCGTTCAGCGTCCATAACTGTGCTCAACGCCTTTCGGCATCACAGGAACTCTCACGCTTCACGACCCTGAAAAGGGCGTTACTGATTCGCGGTGCTCAACGCCTTTCGGCATCACAGGAACTCTCACGGCGGCTCGCGTGCTCTACTGCTCTGTCAATCGCGGGTGCTCAACGCCTTTCGGCATCACAGGAACTCTCACAAGCATCGGCTAGAACGCGATGCCAGCGGCAAAGGGTGCTCAACGCCTTTCGGCATCACAGGAACTCTCACACAGTGAGCCGGTTGCGCCAGGCGAGGCGCGGACGAAGTGCTCAACGCCTTTCGGCATCACAGGAACTCTCACCCGGCGTTTGCCGCCGCCTTCAGCCTGGCGTTGAAGTGCTCAACGCCTTTCGGCATCACAGGAACTCTCACTTCCACGTCCGCAGCCGCCCGCTCTGAATCTCTTGGGGTGCTCAACGCCTTTCGGCATCACAGGAACTCTCACACCCTGGCTCAGGTAGATTCACGCTGGCTGACGCGGGTGCTCAACGCCTTTCGGCATCACAGGAACTCTAACTCACTCTGCTGCACGAACTCAGCCGCGGGGCCAGGTGCTCAACGCCTTTCGGCATCACAGGAACTCTCACAAAATCAGTTGACGGCGACAGTCCAGCAAAGACGGGTGCTCAACGCCTTTCGGCATCACAGGAACTCTCACGGCGATGACGCTCAAGCTGTTCTACGAACCCGCGCGGTGCTCAACGCCTTTCGGCATCACAGGAACTCTCACCGCCCCCAATTCGGCGTGGTAGAGCTTTTGGCGCTGTGCTCAACGCCTTTCGGCATCACAGGAACTCTCACATAAACTGTTTTCGCGTTCCAGACCGGCCACCTTTTGTGCTCAACGCCTTTCGGCATCACAGGAACTCTCACGATACTTAAGCGCGACGAAATCAAAAAGTTTCAATCGGTGCTCAACGCCTTTCGGCATCACAGGAACTCTCACGTGCTTACCCAAACGAGCGCGTCGTTCTCGACGGCGGTGCTCAACGCCTTTCGGCATCACAGGAACTCTCACGACACGCCCGTTCTCACTATCAACGGCGCTCACACGGTGCTCAACGCCTTTCGGCATCACAGGAACTCTCACACTCGCGGCCGAGATGTCTGAGGTCTGCGGCCTGGGCGTGCTCAACGCCTTTCGGCATCACAGGAACTCTCACCGGCCAGACCGGCAGTTCGGTTGAGGCCAAATAGGTGCTCAACGCCTTTCGGCATCACAGGAACTCTCACTCGGCCCCGTTTATCTCCCGCGGCAGATCGTCCGGCGTGCTCAACGCCTTTCGGCATCACAGGAACTCTCACGATTTACGCGCGTTGACCCGTGAGCTTTTTGACGCCGTGCTCAACGCCTTTCGGCATCACAGGAACTCTCACTTTCTTCACATCTTCGGCGTCGTTCGGATCGGCAACGTGCTCAACGCCTTTCGGCATCACAGGAACTCTCACACAAAATGTCAAACGCAACTGTTTCTTTAGACGAGTGCTCAACGCCTTTCGGCATCACAGGAACTCTCACCGCGGTTTGACCGGGCTGGCGTTGGATTCGGTCAGTGTGCTCAACGCCTTTCGGCATCACAGGAACTCTCACTCGTTCCAGTGTTGCCATAGCTTACCAGGTCGCTAGTGCTCAACGCCTTTCGGCATCACAGGAACTCTCACATCGCCCTCCGCTGAATGTTCCGGTTCCACCTGAGCCGGTGCTCAACGCCTTTCGGCATCACAGGAACTCTCACTCAACGCGAACCAACACGATCAATTCTTTTCAATGTGCTCAACGCCTTTCGGCATCACAGGAACTCTCACCACTTGCCGCACCGTATAGATTGAATATTCATTTTCGTGCTCAACGCCTTTCGGCATCACAGGAACTCTCACAAAGTCAGCGGGCGCTCTTGGAAGTCGTAGAAAGGTGCTCAACGCCTTTCGGCATCACAGGAACTCTCACACTTCGTCACTGGCGCAACTGAAGCCGCGTTGATAGTGCTCAACGCCTTTCGGCATCACAGGAACTCTCACGCCAGTCTACGCCGCACCTATGCGGGTGAGAAGGTGTGCTCAACGCCTTTCGGCATCACAGGAACTCTCACTAAGCTTTGCGCTGCCGACGGGTCAAGTTCCCGTCGTGCTCAACGCCTTTCGGCATCACAGGAACTCTCACGCGCACAAACCGATCGCGATCGGTTTGTGCGCCTTGGTGCTCAACGCCTTTCGGCATCACAGGAACTCTCACTAGGTTGGCAAGGTAGGTGTTACTACCTCGGTTGGGTGCTCAACGCCTTTCGGCATCACAGGAACTCTCACCTGCACTAGGTTGCCCTTAATGCCTGGCGCTATCTGTGCTCAACGCCTTTCGGCATCACAGGAACTCTCACCCCGGCCCCGTTTATTTCCGACGGCAAATCGTCCGGCGTGCTCAACGCCTTTCGGCATCACAGGAACTCTCACCGGTCTCCAAGTTTCAGCACGCGACGCCAACGATAGTGCTCAACGCCTTTCGGCATCACAGGAACTCTCACTGCATTTTGCTAACCCAGCAGAATACTTTGTCATAGGAAAAGCTCTGCGGGCATCTAGACACAGATACTGGGTTTTAGGCAAACCAACAGTGAGGGTTTGCGCGAGGCATGGCCGTATCCAATCTGCTTTCAACTGGATAGTCATCACGCAAGCATTTACACACTGCTGATCAAATAATATCCGCTGTAACGACATCGTCTTAACTTGTTTAACCTCCCACCTATACGCTGACGTGTACGAATGCTTGCGCGCCCGTCAGATGATCTCAAATGATGGGCCTTCGCCAATCCAAGACTCCGGGCGGTTGTGCGTAGCCGTACGGCGCTCGCATTGTTCACACAAGCAGATAATCAACAACCGGTCTTCGGCTGTCAGCAACGACTCTAATTCCCAACGCAGCTTCTCCATCTGCCGTGCCGTTAAACGGCAGCGGAAGATCGAATACTGCAAGCGTCGCCCGTACCCGTGCAACAGCTTGTAAACCTTCCGCCAACGCTTCGGCTCAGTTATGTCATAACAGACCACGTACCAGTTCTTGGCTTCCATCTTGTCACCTCAACGCAGCCGCATACGGGCAAATAAACCTCCCTCACCCATCCATTCTTTTTCCAACAACCGCACCTCCAACTCCAGCAGCCGCGCGTAAGAGAGCGAGTAGCCGATGACCGGGTGTTTCCACTGATCCTCTTTGCGCCGCTCGTAAATGGCAATCAGCTTGCGCTTGCCCGATTGCGACAGCCAGACCTGCTGCCCGGCGATTTGAAAGTCAGCCTCGGCGTCCCACTGCCGCCGGTTGATCGAAGCCACCACCGGCAAATCTACCAGCGGCACGCGGAACAACTCCATCAAATCCAACGCCAGCGGCTGCGCCTGTGAACGCGGCTGATGGTAAAAGCCCAGGCTCGGATCAAGCCCGACCACCAGGATCGCGTTCACCACGTCGCGCAACAACAACGCATAGCCGAACGACAGCAGCGCGTTGCAACGGTCGCGCGGCGGGCGGCGATTGCGCCCCTCGGGTTTCATCTCCGCGCCAGCTTCGTCCACGATCAAATGCGGCAAGGCTTTGAAATACTGCGCGCCGATGCTGCCTTCATACCCGCGCAGGCTGTGAATGTTCCGCGCCCGCCCCAGCGGCCCCAACAAACGGCGCATCTGGCTGATGGCGGCGGTGACCTCCGTCTTAGCCGTCTCACCAACCTCTTTCGCAGACTCGCGCGAAGCCCGCAGCAAAAAGCTCAATTGCCCGCGCACCCGTGACTCGACCAATTGCTTAGCTAACTGCAAACAGAAATCCACGCGCGTCAACGCCTGATACTGCCGGATGCGCCGCTGCACCGAACCTGCGCCGCTCGACCACGAACCCAGGTAACGCCCGCCCGCCGTCAGCCAATGCACCCCTATCTCCTGCTGCGTGCAAAACGCCAGCGCCTGCGTAGAAATCTGCGCAAAGCCGTGCAAAACCACCTGGCCGACCTCGTGCACCGGATAGAGCACCGGCCCATCGTCTGCGTTCACGGGCGGCGTCACCTCCAACCTATCGCCCTTGCGCCCAATGCGCGCGCCCTGCGTCACCACGTGCAACGCTTGCCGGTCATCGTCGGCAGGGAAAAGGCGAATCGCTTTGCGTTGGGGGCGGGCGAGCGGGGGAGTGGGGAAGTTAAGGAGTGGGCGTGCGGCATCGCTCAGTCTGCCCGTCTCCTGCGTCCTCCCGCTTTCTGCCAATCTGGCTTCTTCGGGCAAACAGACCGGCGCGAGCGAACATTTCGCACACAGCTTCTCGTTGACCACAACCGGCGGACGCACGACTGAAGCTTGCAACTCGCGCGCGCGCGCGATGGCTTCGACCAACAACTCGCGCGCCGCCTCGTCAATCGGCACGCGCACCATCACGTTGTCCGCGTGGTAGCGCACCCGCCCTTCTGTTACTTCTCGCCCGCTGTGCTCGGCGATTAGCGCGGCGTAGGCGATGATCTGCAATTTGTCGCTCCACCAAGTTTCCGCTTCGCCCGTCGGTTTGCGCGCCGCGCGGCCCCGCTTGTGCTCGTAGGGGATCAACATCCCATCGCGCCGCCGCACGCAATCCACCTTGCCGACCAGCCCATAGCGCGCGCTTTCCAGTTGGAGCGTCAGCCATTCGCCCTCCTCCTCGCTGCGTTCGATCTCGACGTGCAAGCGCCGCCCGGCATAGACCCGCGCATCGGCGACGCGCAGGTGCTCGACGTTCTCCAGGTAGAAGAGGCGCTCGCAATAAGCGAGGGCGTGCAGTGCGTGAATGGATAGATTGGTGGTCGTGGACATCGCTCTCTTCCTTTCTTCAAACGTTAATTGCCCGCCCCGATAAACTCGCCTAGAATGCTGCCTATGCAAGTCAAGACCGTAGAAATCAGTCAGCTTCCGCCCGCCGTCACTGAACTGCTGGTGTTGCTGGATAATGGCGATGAAGTTGTCTTAGCCTCCGAAGGCAAGGCCGTCGCGCGGTTGTTGCCTGCCGATTCGGACAGCCCTGAATTCCCGCGCGTTATGGGGTTGTTTGAAGGGCAAGGCTGGATGAGTGACGATTTCAATGAGCCGCTGCCAAATGAGTTTTGGGGCGGGCGTGTATGAGATTTTTGCTCGACGCGCACGCCTTCATCTGGTGGACAATCAGCCCAGCGCAACTATCGCCAACTGCCTTCGCCTTATTGCAAATTCGCAACACGAACCTGTGCTCAGCCTGGTCAGTCTGTGGGAGATTCAGCTCAAGCTACAGATCGGAAAACTTCAACTCAACCAACCGCTCGATTTTGTCGTCGCTGAACAACAGCGCGTTAATGGGTTACGGCCATTGCCGCTGGCAGCGGAGCACATTTACGGATTAAGCCAATTGCCCTTTCACCACAAAGACCCTTTCGACCGGTTGCTGATTGCGCAAGCCATTTACGAAAACCTGCCGCTGATGAGCGTGGATAATGCTTTTTCGGCCTATCCCGTTCAGGGCGTTTGGTAAGCCTTACGTAATAGGTGAAACGATTTCAGTCCATTCCCAACCGGCATTGCCGGGAGTAATGGAAATCACCTTCGCCTCAGTTTCCAATTCATACCGCTTCCAACGTGTTTTCGCTGACCCAACGTGATCCACCCAGATAGGAAGCTCCATTGATCCTGTTTGGCTTGGAATAAGCCGATGCCATTCGTCTTCGGTGTGCCGACAGAGAGTGACATCGTTGACAGCGTCATCGCTCAGGCCGAGACACAACAGACCATAGCGGTCTACTGTGTCCGGCGACTCGATGGCTGCGATAATGCGTGTTTCCAAACTTGGCGCGTCGCCTCTTTCCTGCAAGGAATCTATCCAACAGAGAAACTCAATATTGCAGAGCGTCTCTATGAAATCGGGCGCATTGCCGAGTTTCGACTGCTTGCTTGGCACGCCGTATTTGTAACGGCTCAGCTTACGTAGCGTTGTGGCGATGGGCGGAATACTTTTGTAGGCGAAGGCCAAGCGCGCGCCTTCGTGACGCCGCCTGAATTGCTCGCCCACCAGCGAAAGCAGCATCCCATAGACCGTTGCAGGCGGCGGAAGCGGGTAGGTCTCCGCGAATGAGCGCGCGTAGGACTTGCGAAAACTGGCGTAAGGGACTTCAACGCGAAGCGTAATCACGGCGTTAATCCTCCTTCGGTTTTATGACCTCGTAACCATTGCCCAGCACGGCAATGCGTCTGCGCGCTTCTGTTGCAGCAGCCTTAACTCCTGCAAAGACGGCCACGCCCAGCGATTTCAGCTTTTTGCCTTCGTCCGTTGCTGCTAGTTCGCCGCCGACAATCAACTCACTAGCCGGAATGTCTTTACTTTCGACCCGTTGAATCAGCCGCTCGACGGTGTAAGTGCGGCCTTGTTCGTCATGCTCGAAGCAGTTCTGAATCTTCGACGAATGCGCATTGGTCACGCGCAGCACAATTGAAGAGGGTGAAAAGTCGTAAGCGAAACGCGAGTGATTGCCTGCTACTGGCGGAGGATCAACGATGGCATCAATCAAGTGTCCAATATTCTGTTTTTGTAGCACGTCGTTAAGGTTTAAGCCGAACGAGTATTGATACTCAGTGGTGTGCATTTCGGCGTTATAAAGCGAAAGCTTGCCTTTGACCTTCTCGCCGCTGACTGCGTTGAAAGACAACTCGCCACGATACGGGCGCAGCGAAACAGCTCGCCCAACAGCCAGCGGACTGGTGCGCTTCGTCGTTGTGCCTTTGGCTCTTACTTTCTTTGTGCCTTTCGCCGGGGGCGTTTGCTCCGCCGCAGACTCAACCGCTTCCGCCGCTTCGTCCTCACTCTCTTTCTTCGCCGCCGCCGCATCCATAAAACCCATCAGATCGTCGTCAATAAAGGCTTCGCCGCCAGAATTCCAATATGTTCGCTTCTCGTCTTCGTAATCGAGTCGCCCGGCTCCTGAGTCGTATTCGCGATTGACCTTCATCCCCTCGAGTTGAAAGCGATAACGAATGGCAAAGCGAATAGATTCTGCCGAAACGCTAGTGTGTAGATCATCTTGATGAAAAACCTTCTGCAAGGTAGTTGTGTTGCCGATGTTGTCGCCGCGATTGTTCGCCGCCACAGCTTCGCTGGTGAGAATCGTGCCGTAGAGATAATTGGTAGCCATGATTTAGTTTTCTCCTTTCGTTCCGGTTTTGTCTTTGCCTGCGTAGCTGACGAGTGCAAACAGGCATAGGTTTTGGAAGCGATCAACGTTGCGCGGATTGAAGATGAACAAGCGGATGCGCTCGCCTTCTTCTTGCATCGTTTTCAGTACGCCTCCCTCTCTGGTGGAATCCGCGCAAAAGCGCAGAAACCAGCCTGCCAGCAGTTCGGCGTTTTTAGCGCGCAGAATGGAATTCCTGATCTTCTCGCGCTCAACCTGAATCAAGCCATCGGGGTCTTTCAGATTTTCCCGCTTGGCGCGTTGGTGAATGTTCCACATGGTTAAGCGCCATGCATCGTGAAAAGCGCGGATGATCGCTTGATCGTCCGCATCTTTGATCGCGTCTTTCATTGCTTTTAGTCCTCCTTTGAAAAAAGACATTCGTTCGAAATCCTTCTTTTCGCTGACTAATTCGCGGAAGTTCGCGCACCAGTGACGCTCCGCCGCTAGATTGGCCGCGATGAGTTCGGGAATTGGGCTGGCGGGAATCGCATAGCTCTGCCCGTCTTTCAGCTTGATGGTTTTGGCTTGTCCCAAATTTCCATAGGCTTCACGGAAGACATTCATCTCTGGGTAATCGCCTTTGACTTTGGCGATCAGGCTGCGATTAACCTGGTTAGCGTCCCAGGCAACTTTGCCCATTGCCACGACGGCACAGCCGGAAACGCATCGTTCGCCCTGAACAATGTCATCAGCATTCAGATCAATCAGGAAACGCAAGGCCGCTTCTTCCGCTCCGCCGACAACACGGCCAAGGTAGGTATGACTGAAGCGTTTGAACTCGGTGCCTGCTGAGGCGATGCGGTGTAAATTGCGGGCAAAGGCTGTCAGGTCAATTATGTCCGGCACCACCAAACAAGTCTGCGCTTTCTCTTTGTAGCTGCGTGGTCGCAGCAGAAAGATCGAACAACCAACCATTAGGAACATCAACAGAAAGACCTCTTCCGCTGACCCTTCGAGGTCTTCTGCGCCGCCGGTTGCACCGGGCATAATCCATTGCGGGATGGCTGCGGTGGCAGGCAAGCCACCCTTTTGTTTTGCTTCCAATAGGCCCGTCTTTTGCGCCTTCTGATGCGCATAGCTGTCAACGGCTTTGTAGGTAAAAATCTCCCCGGCATCAGCGCCATCGAATTTTAGTTCGATCTTTCGGGCAGCCTTTTCAACTGACGGGCGCATTTTGTTGTGTTGTAAAAATGTGCCGACGATGCCGTTGTGGATCGCTAGCCGTAGATCGTCCTGATCAGCTCGAATCCCCTGGCCAGGTAAGTCAATCAACTTTTCGTCAGTTAGCTTGAACGAGGCCTCGATGATGCGACGCAAGGCTTCCTGATCCACCAACTCATCGCCCCAAGCCAGCCGCACGTAATCACGTTGCAACTCGGCCTCAATTCCTGGTGGTCTGTTTGCGCCCCAAGCCTTCACCGTCGCGGCCAGCCCACCGAGCGCCGCGCGGTGGTAGATCGTGTAACCGGGGTTGGTTAAACGGTAGATCAATTCTTTAGCCATCTTGCTCCTGTGCCCTCCTTTGTTATGTCGTCGAAGTCGTACTTCACTTGATCGCCGGGCGCGATGCGCACACCTTTGACTCGTCGCCAGCGCAGCGCCGCGTCTTTCACTGGGATGGAGACTTCGTGCTGGCGCATCCAATCGCGCGAAGGCTCACCGTATTCGAAGTCGTTGCACTTTATGAAGTCGTCTTCGAGAATGACGCTAATAGTGTAGCCGTCGCCTCGCGTTGATCCCGGTCGCGTGCGCCACAAACCGGAGAAGAAACACGCACGCTCTTCGGCTTTGGCAATGTCGTATTCGGCGGCGGCGTTGAAGCGGGCGAAAGCGTCGGCCAATTCACGTTGGTTGAGTGGTTTGCTCAATTCCTTCAGCGCGCCAATCCAGCGGCTTGTCGTTTCGATCTCTTCTTGTTTGTAGGGCAAAAAGACATCGCCCTTTTCTTGAGGCAACGCCCGAATCAATGCTGGTTTAGCGAGTGGTGGATTGTTTGGATTCGGCTCGGCTTTGCGATTGAGTCGCCCCATTCGCTGAATCAGCGAAGGAACCGGCGCAATGTCCGTGATGAGCAAATCGGCTGACAAGTCCAGTGACATCTCAGCCACTTGTGTCGCCACAAGAATCGCCGCTTTGCCTTCGGTCTTAAAATCGTCAATAACGCGGCGATGCCGGTGGCTGCGATCTTTGTAGCGAAACCGCGAGTGGTAAACGTTGATCGAACAAAGCGGAAAGTCTCCGCGAAACCGGCATACGCATTCAGCATAAGTGTCGTTCGCCCAATCCACCCGATTGCGCACCCACAAGACTTTGCCGTTATTGCGCAGGCAATCTTCAACAGCTTGCCACACTTCGTCACCGGGTTTTGAATCATCAATCAAATAGCGTTCGAGCAATTCAAATTCCGGCGGGCCAGGAATTGAGTTCAAGTCAGGGCGCACAAGCTCAATCGCACGCTTGCGCTCTTCGGGAAGCGAGGCGGTCATCAACAACACTGGCAGGCGCGGTAGGTTTTTCAGAAAGACCAGCAAATGCCCGAACAGTTGGTCATCGAAGGCGTGGATTTCATCAAAGACAATTGCGCTGTTGATGATCGCGGGTAGGCTGTAAACGGCGCGGCGGGCGTTCGACATTAATCCCAGAACTGTGTCTGACGTGGTGACGACCAACGGCGTGCTCCACAAAGCCAACGATTCGATTTTGTCGCGCTCGGCGTTCAGCGCGGCCTCAGCCTGCTTGGCGGTATTGGATTCCGCATCGCTAGCTTCTTCTTGCGGCGCGGTTTCGGCCATTGATTTCAGGTCAACGCTCGAACGCGAATGCGTCAGGCTGAGCAGTTTGGCATCAAGTCCGGATTCAAGTGCGTAGTCTTTGAAGTGCTCAGTGGTCGTACCGGTCGTGGGCAAACAGAAGAAGAGACGAAAGTTGGTGCGACCTTCTGCTGCGAACTTTTCGCACCATTGCCGTGCCCACAAGTAAGCAGCTAAGCTCTTGCCGGAGCCACACCCCGCTTGAGCCAATGTCAAACAAGAGTCAGAAGCCGCCACAGCCTTTTGAAAGTCTCGGCACTCGAAGCCAGGAGGCAATGAAGCCTCGTTGTCATCGCTGCGTTCGGCTGGTGATCTGGCCCACGCCCAACTGCTGATGAGCATTGAAAGATCATGACTGCTCAAGCCTGCTTTCAAACTTTCTTCAACAAATCCTGATAGTGAATAATCATTCGACCATTTACCCCTTGCTGCTACAGCGCTGGCGGCTACATCCGCCGCGATGCCAAATCCCTTAACCAACGCCAGCAGTCGTCGCTCGCTTTCATCGACAAATTGAGATTCATACTCAGCGAACTCGTCCTGCAAATCCCGCACGGATTCGAGCGCCGGAAGATCACAAGGCTCTCGGCGCGACCGTCCAATCACCCAATCGCGTGCAAAATTAGGCGGTTTGCCAAGCTGAAGATCATCACTCATCTCTTGCAAGATAGCAGTGAAGTCGTCGTGACTAACGTGAACTACAACGTTGCTTCTCTGGTTAGGAGACGTTTGCTCATCAAACTTTCGGTGATGCCCCATCGCGCCCCAGAGCGTGAAGAGCAGCGTTTCTGACAAAGGCTTCAGCCAATCGCGCAACTTTGGCTCAAACCAAATCAGCAAGCCGGAGATGGTTTCGTGCCGCAGCAATTGGATGATTTGATTTTCACCAGACACCATCTGCTGGAAGTGATTGCTAGCTTTGCCCAAATCCTGAATCCATCCGTCGGCAACGAGCGCGCGATGAAAGCGGTCGAAGGTTTCCGGGGCAAGACCTGTGCAGAAAAGAGCAGTGCTTCCGGACGAAACCGCCAATGCTTTACAGGCTTCAGCGACGTCTCGGCTGTGTTGCAAGAGCAAGGCGTAATCAGGCGGCGTACCTTGGTGTTTTGCCCGCTCATAAGATTTGGCAAGCAATCTAGTCATCGTTCGCCGCCTTCTTGTTTAATCGGGTTGAAAAAGCCGCACCCCATATGCCGCCTCCCACCCATTCCTCTCTCTTGCAATACCAGCGAAGCCTCATCGCTCAACTCCTGCACCGCCAGCGCGAACCCAACAATCGTGTGATTACCCACGCGCAACACGCGGCGCGGCCCCAGCACGGGGTCGCCGCGAATGCCCAACTCGTCCAGCTTGCGGCAGACCGCGTCCAGAAATGGTTCGGGTTCGGTGAACTTTTTGATCGTGACGCAGCGGGCGTAGAGCGCCGAGGCCGGTTGCAGCAGGAAAATCTGCGGCGCGCTCAAGCGCAGGTCGTGCCCGCCGACGTTCAGCCGTTTGCCCGCCAGCTTGAGCACGAGCGGGACGCGGTCTTGCGGCAGACGCAAACGCAGCGTGGCTTGCGGGTCGAGTTGCAGCGTGCCGTCGCCGCGCGCCAGGCCAGGCAGCGTCGAGACTGACAGCCAGTCGCCTTCGTGCGCTTCGGGCAGCAAACGCGAGAGTGCGGCGAAGAGCGGGTAGCCGTGGTCGCTGGGCAGTGTCTTGCCGATGGTGGGGAAGCGGAGTTCTACGTAAATCATTGTTCGGCTCCTTCAGACTTGGTGCGTGTTGATTGAGCAATCATTCCTGTGTCTCCTTCGCATAAAGGGCTGCCGCGTGCGTCAAACGTTCACGCAACAGCTCACGCAACTGGGCCGGTCGCACGGCCACCGCGTGCTCGCCGTACTGCATCAGCCAGCGCGCTACCTGCTCCAATGCCGCTTCAGTCGTGGTCAAAGTGAGACACAGCCGCCCGCCAGGCAGGGGGCTGGTCTTTTGGGTGGGGTGATAACTGCGTTCGCGAATATAGCGGGCTTGGTAGGCGTCAAACTCAATCTCGACTTCGACGGGCTGGCCCCCTCGGAACATGCCAAAGCCGCGCCGCAAATACTCATCAGCATCCCAACCGGCTGGCGGAGTGAAGACGCGGCGCGTGTTAGCGATGTGTTGGATGCGCCCGGCGTGGAAGTCGCGGATCTCACCGCTCTGATGGTCGTGGCAGACGGCGTACCACTCGCCCAAGTGGTTGTGCAGCAACAGTACGTCCAGGTGGCGCTCGGTGAGTGCGTTGCGACGTTGTGAATGATAGCGGACTTCCAGCGTGTGCCGATGGACAGCCGCGTCCGCGAGCTTGCGCAGAATTGTCGGGGCAACATCCAAGCCGGGTTCGGGCGCGAAGCTGATCGCCTCTTCAAGTGCGCCGAGATCAATTTGTACTTCGCTCGGCAACAAAGCCGCCAGGCGGCGCATGGCATCACGGGCCAGGCGCACCTCTGCAGTGGCCGCGCCCAACCTACGCAAGATACGTTCGGCGGCAAAGAAGCTGACCAACTCTCCCTCGGTCAATTGAATCGCCTTTAGCCGCCACTCCGGGTCGGTAAAGTAGAAGCCATTGCGGGCACGGTCAAAAGCTAAAGGCGCGTCAAAGTCGTCAACGAGCGCACGCAGATCGCGCCCGACCGTGCGCGTGGTTCGTTCGATGACCTGTGCCAAGTCATTTTTGTTGGGGAAGTGCCCACGCTGAATCTCCGCCGTCAGCTTTTGCAAGCGGAAGTAAGCTTCCAAATGAATGCGCGGTGTTGGTTGCTTCTTCTTGGCCATAGCGAGCAAAGTCTACAGAGGCAGAGAGACAGGTAGTGTCCTAGCCGAAAATTTTTAGCCTTTTTCTGCGAAAGCTTGGGGCACGCGGGTCATGGTTTAGCTAAATCGGCCTACCCGCTCATGCTGGTCGTGTGTGTTTGAGACAACCTAAAACTGCGTGGCTGCGTGGGCGATTATATGCAACTAACGCGATTACCGGAAAAAAGTGCTTATTGAAACAACAAGTTAAAGAGCGAATAAGCGAGTAAACACGCCAGCAGGTGAATGGCAAAGGCATAAGCTGCCCGATGTGTGCTGCGAATCATTCCAAAGCAGCACTTGAGAAACTCGAACGCCTCTTCAACCCGATGGCGCGCTTGCAGACAGTCAACCTGGAAGGGCGTCGCGAGCTTTTTCATATTTTTGCGGTTGGGCGTGAAAAGTTGAATCCCACGCCGATCTAACTCTTCGGCTTTTGCTTGCGAAATGTAACCGCGGTCGTCCACGACAATGCCGTGCTCGATCCACTCACACTAGGGGTCGAGCAACTGCCGATCATCCACGTTAGCGGCCGTCAAGCGCAACGCACATAAGCGCCCACCTTGATCGTACTGCACGTGTAGTTTGAAGCCGTACCAGTAGCCGCTGCCGTTGCGCGATTTGCGCGCGTGCTGTTTGAAAGTACGATGCTGTTTGGCACGGGCGTCGAGTCTTGCAAGGCCAGCGGGTGGCCCTGCTGCGCGACGCGATTGGCTTGCAACTGTTGGCCAAACAACGCGCCCGCTTCTAATCGCGTTGTCAGATTAAGTTCTGACTATTACAGATAAATGGCCGTTACCGCCCTCTGATACTTTTTGTAATTTTCAAAGTATCTAGCCGCACTCTAACGAAAGCCGAATTTACGTCAAATCCCCGCGACATCATCTGTACAGACCAGCCGCTGTCAACGGCAAGGCGGACGCTGCCTTCTGGCATCAACATCGCCCCGGCGAAGCGCCAGGCCTGCCACTCCGGGTTTTCATATGCGTTGAGCTCCTCTTGCTTGTATAACTCCAAAGCTGCGCTCTCATCGTGCAGGAATTTAAGCACCATTTGGGCTCGCCGAGCATCTGCGACATGTAAGAAGCAGTGGCCGATCTCGTGCGCCAACGTTGCTCTCAACCGGCGCCTTTGCGCGTCATTGTCGCCATAGTCCGTCAGTTCGGCACAGATGACGCATTTCTGCTCAGCGGCATCGGTGTAGCCGTCCAGCCCCTCTCCCAATGACTGGTACACAGGCTCTACACCAGTTTGACTTTCAAGCTCACAATCAAAGAATCGCTCGACATCAAACTTTGTGACCGTCCTCAAGGCTTCAGGTTGGAAAGCGGCGACGAGATTGAGCGCAAACTCTTCGATCTCTTTGGCGCTCCTCGGCCTGACTATAGTCACGCTGTGTGGCATGGGCTTAGTCCTTCTTCGAGGCTTCGATCAGTTCCTCAAGCCGCTCGTCAGACAGATTCCGCGCCCGCATAAATAGTTCGGATAACTTCGGCCTGTTTTGCAGGTGTTGCACGATCTCGGCAGGGCGTTGGGTTCTGGCCTCGGACGCTAAGACTACGAGCGCGTCGTTTTCTACCCGCAAAAACTCTTGCAGCTTACGTACCGTCTCCAAATCTGGCGCGCTCTTCCTTCCTTGCTCAATGTCAGAGATATATCCCACCGATAGGCCGATGTGATCGCCAACCTCGCGCAGCGTCTTCTTCGCTTGCAACCGTCCCTCTTTCAGGGCCTGACCGAATGTATTCATTTGTAGCTCCTATTAGTCTTAGGATTGAGCCTATATTACGCCGCCCTCAGAGTAGGGCTTTTGCGGCCATTATTCAAGCCTAGCAGAAAGAAATTCACGATTTACGCCTTGACTGGCGTAAGTCTCGGTGCTACTTTATGCCGCGATGTCGTGGTAAGCGCCGTGAGCGCTACTATATTTGGTAGTTTGCAAGGAGTAGGAAAATGAACGTAAATAAACCAAGAGTGAACCCATTAAGCAGGCAGCCACGCCAACAGCGGTTGGTGATGGCCGTGCGAGGTGGAGCAGGCGTGGGCAAATCGTACTTTGCGGCCACAATGGCGGATGCGGGGCTGGGGCGCCTCTGCATCATTGATACAGAGCGCAAGACGCGTTTGCTCAAAGGAGTCGGGGCAAAGTTTGACGGACTTGAGATTGAACATCCCAGCGAAGTTCCGGAGTTTGTCGAATGGCTGCTGACTGCGCCTGAAGCGGCGGCACAGAATTATGGCTGTTATGCATTGGATTCCTGGGCCAGCTACTTTTCAGCCAAGCACAGCGAAATGATTGCGGCGGTGCGCTCGCGCACCGGAGATCCACTAGCACAACCTAACGCCGAGGAGTTGGCGGCAGACCAGATGGTGCTGCAAGGCGTGCTGCGCAGTTTGTGCCAATCGGGCAAGTCAGTTGTCATCGTGGACCAAATCCCGGCCAAGGGGAAGGAGGCCAAAGAAGATAACGAATTGGGGCGCGTGTTGCCTTCAACAGCGAGCGGGCTTGAATATTTCGTTGACGTGATGTGCGAAGTCTCTTTGCAAGAACGTGACGGCGAAATCACCCGCGTCTTCCAAGTCGTCAAATCCAACAGCCCGGCTTTTGAGTTAGGGTTTGAGATGACGGGAGACATAACATTCAAAGACTTCCTGGACTACCTGACCCGCTACAGCGGATCAGACTTGCCAGTGGATGCTCCCAGACCGAGCACAGTGCCTGAGACGCTGGCTGTGCAGGAAGACAGCGAGCCGACTAAGCCACAAATGACCATTCAGCAATTGGTCGAGAAGGCCGAACAACACGGCTTCACCAAGGCTGACATCGTGACAGCGGCCAGGGTTTATTATCAGCAGTCGAACATCTTCCGACTCTTGCCTGACCAGATCGCCGACCTCAACGAACGCATGCAAGCGAAGATTGAGAAACAAAAGGGAGCAAATGCCGAAGTAGTCGGGCAAGATGAGAATGGAACGCAGCAGAAAGCAGTGACAAAGGTTCGCAACGGTCGCGGCGAAAAAGTGTTGGCTTAGCAGGTCGTGCCAAGATCTCCAGTGCCCTGGGTTGTGCGGCTTGCTGTTCAAGCAAACACCACATCCACCGGGTGGCGGTGAGGTCTACGGCCGATTGATTTTTGACCGTAATGTCGCGCGCCACGTCGCGCGGGCAAAACCCTTTGACAGTCAGAATAGGAGAAGTATCTGAATGAACGCAACCGCTACTAAAGCCGTCGAAGTCGAAGAAGCCCAGGCGGAAGACAACCTTGAGTACGCTGAGGAAGAAACCCAGAACGCGTCGGCACAGAAGACTCTGCCGGTCGGACAACTGCCGCTACGCTCGATCAACGAGATCATTACTGATCTCTCAAAGCCGATCAAAGCGCGCCACCTGAAGCAGAAGACGCGTGGCGGGCAAGTGCTCGACTTCATCCCTTGGTACCACGCCGTGAAATATCTCGACCTTCATGCGCCCGGCTGGAGTTACGAGGTGCGCAACACCGTCTGGAACAGTGAAGGCCGACTCGTCTTGACCGTGCGGCTTTCGATTCCCTGTCTGGAAGGCCTGGTGCACCGCGAAGCCACTGGGACTGAGGAGGAGCCGGAAGAGGGTGAGCGGATGTACGGCGACCCTTCTTCGAACGCCGAGTCCATGGCGTTGCGCCGGGCGGCGGCCAAGTTCGGGTTAGGCCTTTACCTCTACAACAAGGATAAGAGATAGCCAGCCCCTTAACCTCAGGATAGCTTTTTGAATTAAGCTGGGCGCGCGGCTTTAGGTGCCCTCGTAATTTTTTGCCCCACAGCGCACTTTTTTATGAACACGCCGCCCAGCTTTACTTATCTAATGTTATTGGGTTGAACGTCAGGCGGCTAATCCCTAGACCAATAGCAACGCATCCCATTTTATTCACCGAATTGAAAGCGTGCCGATGAAACTAATTCAACGCACAACTTTACTTTGTCAGGAGGGTACTTCTGACAAAGTTTATGAAGTTGACCTATGCGAAGTGGGCGCGAATGCGTATGTTGTCAACTTCCGTTATGGTCGGCGCGGCGTGGCGTTGAAAGAAGGCAGCAAGACCGTCAGTGCTGTGCCGCTGGCCGAAGCCGAAAAGATCGCCGCCGGCCTGCTCGCCGAGAAGACAAAAAAAGGTTACCGACAGGCGAGCGCAGCCGCAGTCAACGCTGCGCCGATTCCGGTCAAGGCGCTGAAAGCGGCTGGCGACGCCGACGCGCGTGCGCAAACTGTGTTGCAACGTTTACAAGCGCCGAAAGATAAATCCAAGTGGCCGCTCAACCGTGCCATCTGGCGCGCAGGTGAATTGAAAATCAGCGCCGCCGCCCCGTTACTCGTCAATCTGATCGGCAGCGGCGATGGGCTACGCGATTATTGCCTCGCTTGGTCGCTGGGTTGGTGCGGGGACGAACAATCTGTTTCGGCGCTCGGCCTCATGGCCAACGATGCAACGCGACCTTTGCACGTGCGCCGCATCGCGCGCGAAGCCATTCGCAAGCTGCTGCCCAGGAGCCAAGACGAAGCTTCGCTGTTTAATCAATTGCCGCTCAGTCTGCGCGCCGCCGCGCAACAAGGCCCGGCGGAAAAGTTCGCGCAACTCTTGCACGACTATCTGGCGGGTGATGAACGCGAACGCATGCAGGTGCTCGAAACGATTTATCAAATTGACAACGAGCACGTGCGCCCCGCCTTGCTCGATTTCATTCGCACCGCGCCGCTACGTCCCAACGCGTTTCAGCAACTACGGTATTTGTTCAAGGCTGCTGAATATCGCCGTGACGCCGAGGTGTTCGGCTGGCTGGCTTATCGCTTTGAAAAAGGCCGCGCGATGTATGGCGCGTGGTACGACAATCCGCGCAGTAAGGAAATTTCGCAATATGGCGCGACGGTTTATGGCCCGAAAAGCGAGATGACCAAACCCGATACCAAGTTCGCCTACAGCGACCGCACGCGCCGCTACTTGCGTCAGCGCGTGTGGCGTACGCTGCGGCGTTTGGGTGAAATCAACAATGCCGATTACGTCAAAATGGCCGTCGGTGTGCTGCTGCCTTACACCGACGCTGATGCGCAAGAGCCGCGCGAATCAACCTATTATCGTTTTGACGAAGAAAACTGGCAGCGCCAAGTGCGTGACCGAGTGCGTTGGGATCGTTTCGCCGCTTATTTGCCCTTTAATCATATTCTCTATCTCAACAGCCCGCGCTATCAGCTCAAACCCAACACGATTGCGTGGCGTTGCCGCAAAGGCTACAAGCCCGGTGATCCTGAGCCGCCGGTACGCGAAGAAGCCTTCCCACGGTTGTGGGAGGCCAAGCCCGCCGGGTTGTTGCATCTGCTGGCTGAAAGTAATTGTCAGCCTGTGCACCAATTCGCCGTCAAAGCCTTGCGCGCTTGCAGCGAATTTTGCCAGCAACTGGACAATTTTGCAGTCGTAATGATTCTCACGCGGCCTTACGAAATCACTGCCAAGCTAGGCTTTGAATTAGCCGAAGCGCGCTATGACGCGAACGCGCCTGATTTAAATCTAGTTTTGGCGGTCGCCGAATGTCAGCACGCTGACGCGCGTGCCGTCGCGCATCGCTGGATTGCCGAAGGCCGTCAGCACTTTCTCAGCGCGAGCGGTTTTCTAGCGAACTTAGTAACGAGCGAGCACGCCGACACGCGTGAGTTCACACGCAAACTACTGCAATCGTCTGAACTGACTGCTGACACGACGCGTACCCTAATTGTCAGGCTGATTGCTTATCTTCTGACGCTCGAACGCAATCAGGAAGCGTTGGCGCGTGAAATCGCTGCGACCTTGCAAGCCTGTTTCGCGCCGCAATTGCGCAGCGTGGGCATGGAGGTCTTGCGCGACCTGCTCGACCATCCGTTGTTAGCGGCGCAGGAACTGGGCGGCTTCATTTTGCTCAATCACCAAACGCCCGCCGATCAATTGCCCGAAGCAATCATCCATTCGTTGATCGCTTCGCCGCACGAAGTCATGCGCGGCATCGGCATCAAACTGTTCGGCCAATGGCCTGACACGCGCTTGATGCAAAACGAAGCCTTGCTGACGGCATTCGCTACACACGAATTGGCCGACCTGCGTCAAGCGATCCGCCCGGTGATTCGCCGTCTGAGCCAAGGTCACGTGGATTTTGCCGCGCGGATGGCTGCGAGTTTGCTCACTTGCCTGCAACGGCGCGAACCGCACGCGGGCGTGCATCGCGCGCTCGTGCAAATGCTCAAAGACGATTTGGGCGTGGCGTGGATGACCGCACTTGAACGTCCAGATGTTTGGCAGTTGATTCACGCGCGCTCGACCGAGGCGCAAGACTTGGGCGGATTTTTGCTGCACACCAAAGTGCAAGAAAGCGCGCCCTGGCTCTCTGAGTTCACGACGAATGAGTTGGTCAAACTTTCCAATCACGAATTCAAACAGGTGCGTGACGCGGCGCAAACAATCTTTGTGCGCAACATTGATCGTTATCGCGCCGCGTCCAATCCGGCGGGCTGTCAGGAAGAGTTGGCTCAAGCCGTGCGCCTGCTCGATGCGCAATGGGAAGACGCGCGGCAGTTTTATTTCACCGCTTTTGCCGAACATTTCACGGCGGAGGAGTTCACGCCGGGCTTGCTGGTCAGCATCTGCGACAGCGTACGCCCGGACGTGCAACAGTTCGGCCGCGATTTGATTACGCGCTACTTTTCCGACGCTGATGGGCAGGAATACCTGTTGAAGCTGAGCGAGCATCCGACGACCGATTTGCAACTCTTTGCGACCAATTATCTCGAACGCTATGCGGCTGGCGAGGCGGCAAGGCTGCGCGAGTTACGGCCTTATTTCATTAGCGTACTGGCGCGTGTCAATCGCGCTCGCGTGGCCAAAAGCCGCGTACTGGCCTTTCTCGCTGCTGAAGCGCACAAGAGCGCCGAAGCTGCCGCCATCGTGGCTGAAATCCTGACACGCCAATCGGTGACGATGGCGATTGGCGATAAAGCCGCGACGATTGAAACGATGCTGGCGATTCGCCGCGCTTATCCGGCGATTGATTTGCCGTTGCAGGTGCAACCTGCCACCGCACGCGCGTGAGGCTTGAGCGAACTTATGCAATTCAATTTTGCTTACAACGGAACCACCACGGTCGAGAGCGGCGCGACACAAACGCGCATGTCGTTCGCGCCTGACCTAAAGCGCGAGCCGACCTATTTCAGCGGCGAGTTGCATCAAAGCCTGCTCTTCCGCGAAGCCATCAGCGCATTGCATGAGGTGGTCGTCGGCGACTTGCGCTACAAGCCCAAAGACAAAACGGCTTATAAAGAATGGGCCGCGCAACAAGAGGCGCTGGACTGGCAAGTCATCACCGCACAACACGCTGACGTAGCCGCGAAAGTGCAAGCGTTACAAGGCGAGCTGAAAGAATTGAATGATCGTCGCGCCAGGCGCATGGGGCCGTACAGTGAAGCGCGCCGCCGCTTTCGTCAATACGCGTTTCTGAAACGTCTCGCCATTTCGTTCCTGCTCGATCCCGTAATCACTGTGCATCCCGACGAACTATTCTTTGAATGTTTCAGCCAGGACGAGGCTACGTATGGACGTTTGGGCGTTGATTACGAAGTCTTCGGCCACGTCGGCGAGTTCGCTTGCGGCACGACGAACGTTGATTATTCGGCGTCGCTCTATCAGGAATTCCAAAAGATTCGTACGTACAAAACGACGCGCTTCGAGGTTGATCCGTCGGGCTTTGAGGTTCAGACAACGAATGAAGACGCGTTCAGAGAGGTAAAGATTGATTTGCCCGACAGTTGGGTGCGCGGCTTTTTGCAAGTGAGTTCGGCAATGACGCTGCCGTCGGTGCGTTGTGAGCTGCACCCGATGGACGTCCACAATCTCTGTTTCGTGCTGCGACGACATAAAGAAAAACAAGGGCCGCGCGGCATGCGCTATCAGCTCAATCCGGGTGAGCCGGTGAGCGTAGTCTTTGAGCCATGGGAAACCGAAGTGGTCTGCCCGCGTTCGATCTTTCAAGGCGAGCAGTCGCACGAGATTCGCGTGTGGGGACGCCGCCGCATTCTGATGTTGGAACGCCTGATTCCCATCGCGCACAAGTTCACCGTGCATCTACTCGGTACGGGATTGCCTTCTTTCTACGTAGCCGACCTTGGCCCGCTGTCTTTCACGCTCGGCCTGTCAGGCTGGACGGCGAACGACTGGTCGCGCGCGGGCAATTTCGATTTGATGGCACCGCGCGCTGAGGTTGACGATCTGACCAAACGACGCGTATTCACAGCGCTCAAACAGGGTTGGATGGATGATGCTGATGCGCTTGCCAAACATCTTGAACTCGATCGCAAAATCGTGCTCGGTGCGTTAAGCGCCTACGCACAAGCCGGACGCGTGATGTTCGATTTGAACAAACAGCTCTATCGCGTCCGCGAACTGAGCCGCGAGCCGTTGCCGCTGGAACAGTTGCGCTTCGCTCACCCGCGCGAAGCCGACGCGACGCGATTTGTCGAGGCAAACGCCGTGACGCTGACCGAGCGGCGCTTGGATACAGCCGGTCTGCTGCACTTGTCAGGCCGCGTGCGAGTCAACGACAAAGTGGTCAATCCACGCTTGACGCTCAACCGCGATGAACAACTGGCAAGTGCCGAGTGCGCTTGCAACTGGTATCAACAAAACAAGCTCCGTCAGGGGCCTTGCGAACACATCCTCGCGCTGCGCATGCAATACGCGCGCGAACGTCGTTAAGCTCTTTCACAACAAAGATGGCAGCACGTGAGCGGCCCGCTCGCCGAAGACCTTGCAAGTGCGGACGGTGGATCGCCGCCCATGTGCTTAGTTCAATCACGCTTCACTGGCTCGCTCTTAACTGTGCGGGTCTGACACTGATATTGCTATTACGGTGTGTGTTGCACCAACAGAATGAGCAATATCAGTGTCGCCCCGCTTGAGTTGAGCAATCCAGTCCTGAGACCTTTTCGAAGGAAAGCCGGTGACTGGCCCCGCGCGTGCTGCCATCTATCACTTTTTGGCAGGCCATGACGTGCGGCGGTTGAATGCGCACGCGTTTACCCTTGCAACCCGGACGGTGGATCGCCGCCCATGTGTTTAGCTGTGACACGCATCACTGGTCAGCGCTTGACTGTGCGGGTCTGCGTCCACCGGTGCTATTACGGTTTGTGTTTGGCAAACAAAATGAGCACCGGTGGACGCGCCCCGCTTGAGTTGCGCCGCCCAGTCCTTTGACGTTTACGAAGGTCGCGCGCTCGTTCAGCGCCGCTCGTGATGGCCTGCTGATTATTCGCTGTAGTCTTATGACTGAAACCACCATCCAAGCACCCACCCGCGAAGAACTCTATGCGCGCATGCTCGAAACCTCGCGCGAAGAAATCATCCTCGAAGAAATGATTCGCCTCGGCTTTTGGCCGGCGGAAGGTGTGGTGCCGAATGATCCAGCAGACGAAATCAGGCGACGCGGCGAGTTGCAACGTGAACTGAATGAGTTGCGCGGGCAACAGCGTGAGCTCGGCAGCGAAGCGAAACTTATCAAAGAGGCGCGCAAACAACGCCTCCTCGAATCGCGCCGCAAGCAAAAGGAGACCAAAGAGCGCCACGCCAAAGAACGACAGGCGCGCGCCGCTGCGTGGAAAGAAAAACAGGCGCACGCCATCGGTTATCTTGGCGCAGGCGTTTCAGGCGGCTTGAACCATACAACCAGCCAGCCTGAACGTTTGCAGCGTTATAACCTGCCGCAATTGGATGACGCCGCCGCCATTGCCGCCGCGATGAACATCACCGTCAACGAATTGCGCTTTCTCACTTTCACGCGCAAGACTTCGACCGTGACGCATTACCAACGCTTTGCGCTACCTAAAAAGACTGGTGGCGAACGCATCATTTCCGCGCCGCTGCCGCGCCTGAAAGCTGCGCAACACTGGATGTTGAACAATCTTTTGCAGCCGGTTGAATTGCACGACGCCGCGCACGGCTTCCGCCCGCAACGCTCCATTGTCAGCAACGCCCGACCGCACGTAGCCGCCGCCGTTGTCATCAATCTAGATTTGCAGGATTTCTTCCCGACGCTTACGTATCGCCGCATCAAAGGCGTCTTCAAAGCGCTCGGCTATTCAGAATCCGCCGCGACGATTTTCGGTTTGCTTTGCACTGAACCGGACACTGAGAAAGTCACGCTGGACGGCAAGACTTATTACGTCGCCACTGGCGCGCGCCACTTGCCGCAAGGTGCGCCAACGAGCCCGGCGCTGACGAATATTCTCTGCCGCCGACTTGATAAACGCTTGGTAAAACTAGCCGAAGAATTGGGCTTCGTTTATACCCGCTATGCCGATGACCTGACGTTTTCGGCTGCGCGCACAGAAGATTGCGCCAACCTCAGCCGCTTGCTCAGTCGCGTCGAATCAATCGTCACCCACGAAGGTTTCGTTGTGCATCCGACCAAAACGCGCGTGATGCGCCAGTCCAGTCATCAGGAAGTTACAGGCATCGTCGTCAATCAAAAGCCGGGCATTGATAAAAATACGCTCAAACGCTTTCGCGCCGTGTTATTTCAAATCGAAAAAGACGGCCTCAACGGCAAACACTGGAACAATTCGCGCGATGTGCTGGCTTCGTTGCGCGGCTTTGCCAATTACCTTTATATGGTTGATCCAGCCAAAGGCGCGCCTTATCAACGCCGCGTCGGAGCCTTACTCGACAAGTATGAATGGCGACCGGCATCTGTCCAGCGCCGCAGCTCGTCGAGTCTAGCAACCCGGACAACAGCCGTGATTACCGATATACCAGATGAACCAGCCAGGCGGCCTTGGTGGAAACTGTGGTAACCGGCTGGGTTCGACATAAGCCAAACTAAACGATAGCCCATAGAAAAGCTGCCGTTCAAACTGCAACCGAGCCATAACAACTAGTTTCATGAAATACGAGAGAAAACTTGCAAGAACCTAGTCATCTTCATATTCTCGAAAGCGCTCACAATGAAAGCTTTCTGCGTACAAGAGAGTTAGCAACTCTCTTGTACTGCCTTTGTCGAACATAAACGGCCTTATCCGCCGCGATAGAATGCAAACTCCGCCGAGTCAACAAGGTGCGACGGGATCAACTTGTCGAAGAACTTGCGACACAAATCGCCAACCCAGAAAACTATACACGTGATTTGCCTGCTGAAAAGATGCGTGAAGCATTTACTCGTTTGTCACTAGATGGCTTAGAGGATTATCAAGGGCAATTGATCAAGGCTGCTGCCTCAGCAGAAGACAATCTTGATCCGGATGAAATGTTGCGGCGTTCGCGTGACTTGGGAGACTGCGCATGGGAACATTTTAGGCACCATGCACAGGCACGATTTCATTTAGCCCTGATCGAGTTGATGCATGAATCGCTGGCATTTGCCGACGCAATTGATGCCGAGCGATTTGGTGCGAGTCCCGATGTAATCGCAGACGCCAGCCCGACCCGCAGAGGGGTAGAACACAATGTCCTACGCCACGCTCTGACTAGATTGAATCAACTTCCGTTGTCAGCACTTGCGGCGCGAGTTCCCACGCCTGGTCAGTTACAACCGCTTTGTTGAGTTGGAAGCGGAGTGCGTCGTGCCCTTGGCCATCTTCTTGCACACACGCTTTGGGCGCTGCACGGGCATCTCCTTCATTGACGCGACCTCAGTGAAGGTCTGTCACAACTTGCGCATCAATGCCCAGCGAGTTCTCAAGCAGGTGGCGCGGCGCGGCAAGACCAGCACCGGCTGGTTCTACGGCTTCAAAGTCCACCTCGTGATCAACGTCTGTGGTGAGTTGTTGGGCGTGCTGCTCACGCCCGCTAACACCGATGACCGCAAACCCAGGCCGCGTCTGGCCAAACGTTTATGGGGCAAATTGTTCGGTGATCGCGGTTACCTCTCCCAGCCGCTGTTTGACCAACTTTGGGCGCAGGACGTGCAACTGATTACCAAGCTAAAAAAGAACATGAAGAATAAGTTGCTGCCCTTGATTGATAAATTACTGTTGCGCAAGCGCGCACTAATTGAGACCGTCAACGATCAACTCAAGAACATCTATCAACTGGAACACACGCGTCATCGCTACAACCGGCTTTTCCTGTGTACACTGCGCCAGTTGCGAGATTTGCGGCGGTGCTCGACGCCGGTCAGGATCAACAATCCCAAGCAGGTTAATATTGCAACGGATGGCGGGCAGCAGGTCAACGTCGCTATAGATGAACCGAACGACAAATAAGCCCGAGTTGGACGGCCATTTCGCTATTGGGAATGCCAGTTGGTCACGACATTTGCAGTCGGTATGCGGGCTGTAAAGTATTAAACTCAGAATTCAGGGTTTGTTTTTATGCAGGAAGAACACTTTTTTCAGTGCCCGTATTGTTGGCAGGAAATATCAATGGTGCTGGATCTGTCGGTTGACCAGCAGGTCTATGTCGAAGACTGTGAAGTTTGTTGTCGCCCGCTGGAAATCAGCTACACGGTGGACGAGGGCGAGTTGATGTCGTTTAAGGCTGATCGGTTGGAATAAGGGCGAAAATTGCGAGAAGAGAGAGGTAGGTTATGGATGAGTGCTTTTAGTTTCCTTCCAGGCCCGCCCTGCGATTGTGAGGCCTATCCTTTCTCCCATCGTTTGGGCAATAGTTTCTGCCTCGCTCCTCAAGCGCCGTTGTATCGTCCCGCCTTAATTGAATCGCTGTTTGATATAGACGCTCATTTCGCTTGGTGGTAGAGCGGCGGTTGAAGCTCCGGCGCGGATGTAGAATTCCTCGTCCTATCCATCTTTGTAGTAAACAGGTACACCGCTGGGAGCACAATCCACGACCAGAACCCGTTTCTCTTGGAAGCTCTCAAAGTGAGGCTTTATGTTGAGCATCGAACTCGTTCCCAGCCGAGTCTTGATCAAATTGCCGAGGTGAAGGTTCATCTTATCCTCGTTCGGAAATTTGTCCGTTTCCAAGCCGAGTGCTACACCCGCATCGTTGACGCCAATCACCAAGGTTCCCCCTTCCTTGGAGTTCAAAAACGCCGCAATTGTTTTCAGCGCTGAATGCTCCATCTTCGGATCGTTCTGGCCGGTGTGTAGATTGACGCGCAAGGTTGATTTGAACTCAACGGTATTGCCTTCACCTGCCGCGACGATCTGCTCAATAGATTGCTTCGTTGCGTTTGCTTGAACCTGGTCAAAGATTGCTTTAGCCAACAAGGGGAAGGCTGCGCCCTGGAATGCACCGTCCTCCATGTACCGCGTGACGATGTCATCGTTCTCGCCGAGACGTTCGATCATTAAACTCTCAAGCAGCTTCTTAATGCCGAGTTGGAATTTGTCGAACGGGTTTGAAAGCGCTGTATCGATGACCTTGGCGTTCTTCACCGCCTTTTCTTTGATCTGTTCGAAGAAGAGCCGGTCCTCTTCAGAAAACTTCGTGCCGAAGCGCTCATTGAGCACTTCGATGATCTGTGAGAGCGCGGCCCTTTCATCCTTGGCTTTGCCTGTGCCAACGTCGGTGGGGCTTTTGACTCCTTTGGCCTCGCCCTCGCTGAGGATGATTTCGCCTTCATAAATCTGCCGTAGCCGATAGTATTCCAGGCTCACTTCGTCGCCGAGCTTGATCCGCTCGGTTTCACCTTCGAGTGGCAAATGGGGCAGCAGAAAACGCCCAAAGGTGTAGAGCATTTCCAACGCAGGGTCGCCGTAAGGAATGACCTGACTCAGAAATGAGTAGAGGTTGACGAAGCCTTTGAGCTTTTCCCGAAATTCGCTGCGCCGCTCTTCATCCTTAATCGCTTTGAAGCGGTCTACGGCTGGTTGCAGATGTTTTTGTAGGTGGGCGTGATCGCTTGGCTTCTGTTGCGCTGGCAATTTATAGAATACCCGCGCATACGCTTCGACCTCGCTCCAGAAATAGACCTGTGCGGCGTCGAGTTCGTGCTTCAACGTTTCCAATTGCTGCGGGTCTGACTCTTCTTGCAGGCTGGTCGCGTCGTAATACGGTTTGAACGCCTTGTAGATGTCCTCCGCCTCGTTGACGAAATCCAGCACGAACGGGTCTTCCTTGCCGGGAATCTTGCGGTTCAGGCGCGACAGGGTTTGCACGGCTTGCACACCGTCCAGCCGCTTGTCCACGTACATCGCACAGAGCAACGGTTGATCGAATCCCGTCTGGTATTTATTCGCCACCAGCAACACCTGGTAATCCGGTGAAGCGAAGCGTTCGGGAAGTTGCCGCTCGCTGATCGGTTTCTCACTCACGCAATCTGTGTTCATGCCTGGTTCGGTGTATTCCAACCCAGTCTCAGGGTCTTTCACCGTGCCGCTAAACGCCACCAGCGGGCGCACGTCGGTGTAACCGTTTTCCCCGATGTAGCGCTCAAACGCTTGCATGTATCGCACGGCATGTAAGCGCGAAGAGGTCACGACCATTGCCTTGGCGCGTCCGCCCAGGTGGCTCCGCACCTTTTGCCGGAAGTGTTCCACCATCACTTCGGTTTTCTGTTCGATGTTGTGCGGGTGCAAGCTCATGAACTTGGCCAAGGCCCGCGCCGCTTTCTTTTTTGGCAGATTCGGATCGTCTTCGATGGCTTTGACCAGCCGGAAAAAGGTTTTGTATGTCGTGTGGTTTTTGACCACGTCGAGGATGAAACCTTCCTCAATCGCCTGGCGCATGCTGTAAAGGTGAATCGGATCAGGCTTTCCACTAGGGCCGGGGCGTCCGAAGAGTTCCAGCGTCTTACCTTTCGGCGTGGCAGTGAAGGCGAAAAAGCTCAGGTTCGGTTGCCGTCCGCGCGATTGCATCACCTGATTCAACCTGTCTTCCCAATCTGGTTCGTCTTCGCCATTTGCCACTTGCGCCAAGGTGCCGAGAATCGCTTTCAACTCCCGCGCTGTTTCGCCCGATTGGCTGGAATGCGCTTCGTCCACGATGATCGCGTAACGGCGCTTGGCGATTGCCGCTTCCCATTTTTTGGCCTGCTGTTTTTCTTCGGCGGTGGCTTTTTCCTGACTTTCTGCGCCAGCCGCGTGCAATAACCCGCGCAGCACAAAGGGGAATTTCTGCAAGGTAGTGATGACGATCTTGGTGCCGTCAATCAACGCCGCCGCCAATTGTTTTGAGTCCTGGTCAATCGCTTTGACTACGCCTTGCGCGTGTTCGATCTGATAAATCGCGTCCTGCAATTGTCGGTCGAGTACTTGCCGGTCGGTGATCACCACCACGCAATCAAAGACCTTCGCGTCTTGCTGGTCGTGCAAACTGGCGAGCCGGTGCGAGAGCCACGAAATGCTGTTGGTCTTGCCGCTGCCAGCAGAATGCTGGATGAGATAGTTCTGCCCGGCTCCCTCAAGACTCGTCAGGCTCACCAATTTGCGCACGGCGTCGAGTTGGTGATAGCGCGGAAAGACCATAGTCTCTTTCGTCACCCAGCGCTGGCCGCCTTGTCCGTCGTCAACTTTCTCTTCCTTTTTCTCGATGAACATGAAGTGGCCGAGAATATCCAGGAAGCTGTCGAACTGGAGCACCTCTTCCCAAAAGTAGCCCGTGCGGTAACCAGATTCGTGCTGCGGATTGCCCGCGCCACAGCGAATCTCGCCTGGCTGGCTTCCTCGGTTGAAGGGCAGGAAATAGGTTTTCTCTCCGGCCAGCCGGGTCGTCATGTAAATCTCGTCAGTGTCAGCGGCGAAATGCACCAACGCCCGTTGCTTGAAATCGAAAAGCGGCGCGCGCGGATCACGGTCTTCCTGATATTGCCGCACCGCGTGCCGCCAGTTCTGCCCCGTGCCAGGGTTCTTCAGTTCAATCGTCGCGACGGGCAGCCCGTTCACTGACAGAACCATGTCCAGCGTACGAGCATCGCCGGGATGACACTGGACTTGTCGCGTCACCGTCAGGCGATTTTGGGCGAATAATTCCAGCACCTCTGGATTGGCCCCGTGCGCGGGTTTGAAATACGCCAGACGAAAGGTCTTGCCATAAAACTTGAAGCCCTGCCGCAGCACGTGCAGTGCGCCTTTGATTTCCAGTTCCTTGACCAGCATGTTGAGCAACAGCGTTTCCAGGCCCGCCGCGTGCAAATCCTGCATCTCTTTCCACAACGCTGGCTGGGTCGTTTGCAGAAAGGCGCAGACCTGCGCCGGGAACAGCGCGCGTTCCTTGTCCCATTCGGCGGCGCTACCGGATTGCCAGCCGCTGCGCGTGAGCAGGATTTCCTCGACGTAGGTTTCAAAGGCTTTTTCGGTAGTTTGGCTCATGGAATCAAATGACCGTCAAATAAGCCGGAACGGGGTTCCGTTGCGTAAACCATTGAAAATCAGGGCAATAACTAAAGCGAGCTAGGGCACACTTTGTTTGCGGAAAGGCTTGCATCAAATAACCGTCAAATTGTATGGCCCGCGCAGTAGATTGCAGATGCTCCAGATGAAGCTGGCGATTTGGGAGTGAGTTTCAGTGGACATTATTCGTTGAGATTGATGCGGTAGTTGTTTGTGGAAGCCGTTTCACGCAGCAGATTGCCGTTGTGTTTGTTTTTCGCGAGAAACCACCGGAATCATTATTACTTTGATTGCTAGTTGAAGTTAGTCCAAAACAGCGCCAGTAAGGAAGCATGAACCTTAATTTCGAAGCCTGCATTGGTGCGTGCGTGCAAATGCTCAAGGCCCATCTTCTCCAACTGGCTGTTACGTGTTTCAATCGTTTTGCGGTAACGCCGCAAGTCCATGTCATCACCCCAGGTGTTGGGTTTCATATTCTTACGCCGCACAGTAATCAAGCGTACGTCAGTTTCTGCGAGGATGGTAGCGGCGTCAGCCCCTGCGATATAGCCCTTGTCACCATAAAGACTCGCTTGCGGCGGCAGGACGAAAGCTAATTCGTGCAAGGGCGAGAGGTCGTGATAACGCGCGGGCCAGAGTGCGAAACTCACCGGCACGCCCTCCGGCGTGCAGATCAGATGCAAGCGCCAACCGAAGAACTTCTCTTTCTTCGCCGCGCATTTGCCGCAGTAATCCAGCCCCCGCACTTTGCGACAACGTCGGGCACGCACACGCTTGCAAACCGGTACGGGCAGACTGTCAATGATAAAGACGGCGCCCCGCGCGGCAACTTCACCGAGTACGGCAAGCGCCAGTTCAAACCAGTCAGCCTGCTGGTGCAGGCGACGGTTGAAGCGCGAGACACTCAAGTGACCTGACAAGTAAGGGGTCTCTTGCAAAAGCAACAACGCGCGTTCGTGATTGTTGTGGAAATATTTAGCGGCCACGATGGCGACGGTGAGCACTTCGGCGTCGCTGACGTGGGCCAAGGGGTGGTCACGATGACCGCCTTTTTGCAACAATTCATCAATGATGACAAAGACCGTTATAATCCACGTGGCGTTCATAAGCTCCTCCTGAAAGTGGGTTTAGTCACTTTCATTTTCAGGCAGGCAATTTATGAACGCCAACTAGCAATCAAGGTATTATTATCTATTATCCGGTTTATCTGCTACACATCTAAAGTGTCAGGCAGTCAGCAGCTTCGCAAAAATATAACAACTGAGATGAGCAGGCACTGACTGTAAAACTGCTGGAAGAAAAGGGCACGACCGTTGGTTGCTTTCTTATTCAGAAACAGCCAGCCGGGAACGGACGCGCCGCTCTTTTCGCATTACTTGGCGTGCCTGTCAATGCTTTGGTGCGCTTTCTGGAAGACTGCTGGCCGCCAGATATTGGGCGATAATGGCACCTATCGCAGCTATGATGTTTTATTGAGAAAGTTTGCGCGCGGTTCGAGTCTTGGCACAGATATGAAGAGCGCAATCTTCTGAATTGTTGACAAGTCTTCCCTTAATGCTGAGCTTTCATCTGCCGCTATTATGAGACTTCAACGTCGAGCTTATCAGTCTTGATAGCGAAACGATTGTCCTAGATCTTGCCCGCCGCCGTTAATAATTATTGCTCCTTAGCGTAAATGTTTGTTGATATCCTTGATGACATTGATAAGGGGTTAAAGATGAATTTTACCAAGCTGATAAAGCTTATCTTGACGATTGTGTTAGCGGCACAAGCAATTATTTCATTTGCTCTGAGTTGGAGTCCAAACCATTTACTTAACCTAGCCTGGCAGCCGCAAGCCAAGTTTTATGGCACGCTCTGGCTATTATTCTTGAGTGGCGTTTCAGTGGTGGGAATATGGCTTGTGTGGCGCTCATCGAGGAACTCGGCGCTGGCTTTGATGGGCGCGGCGCTGCTCGCACTATTCTGCTGGTCGTCATTATTCTTCGTTCCGGATTTAGCTTCATCCAGCACGCAACCTGCTCCGAATCCTTCAATTAAAGCCCACTTGCACCAAACGCTGACGGGTCACTCCGCGATAGTATGGCAGGTAGCCTTTAGCCCAGACGGGCAATATCTGGCTAGCTGCGGTGTAGATCGAACAGTGAAGCTGTGGCGTTGGCGCGAAGGGGTACTCGCACAGACCCTCACACATCCAGAAGGCGTTACCTCCATCGCCTTCAGCCCAGATAGTCAGTGGCTGGCCAGCGGCAGCTATGACCAAACCGTCAAGCTCTGGCGCTTGAGTGATGGTGTCTTGGCGCGAACATTGACCGGGCACTTAGGGACTGTCTGGTCGGTGGCCTTCAGCCCGGACGGGCAACGGCTGGCCAGCAGCGGCGAAGACAAGACCATCAGGCTTTGGCGTTTGAGCGATGGCGCCCCGCTACAGAGTCTGACAGGACACGCCTTGAACATCTGGTCTATTGCTTTCAGTCCGGATGGGCAGTGGCTGGCTAGCGGCGGTTTTGACAAGACGGCGAAACTCTGGCGGGCCGACACCGGGGCCTTGGTGCAAACTTTAGTGGGGCAGGCAGAGGCGGTCGTAAAGTTGGCCTTCAGCCCCGATTCTCAATGGTTGGCTACCGGCGGCGATGATTCGTCAGTCAGGCTCTGGCGTGTGAATGATGGTAAGTTGGTAAACACCCTGACAGGAGGATCGCAGCACGTCTACGCTGTCGCCTTTAGTCCGGATGGGCAATGGCTGGCCAGCGGCAGCCGCGAGAAGGGCGACTTCGGTACCCTCTGGAAACAGTTGGCGAGTGACCGTCTGCGCGGCAGCAAAGGCCAGACGATCCGCCTCTGGCAAGTGCGCGATGGTGTGCTTCAGCAGGCCCTCGCCGAGCATGCGGGCGATGTCCATTCCGTCGCCTTCAGTCCCGATGGGCAATGGCTGGCCAGCACTGGTGAGGATCAGACAGTGAAATTGTGGCGACTGGAAAGCGCCCCAACGCCCAAACCGTAGTGAGCCAACCCCACACGATACGCTAGCGAATTGCCACACTCTTTGTGGTGTTTGAGTCCGGTGACGTTGCGGCTGTGGAGCGCACTGCGACCGGCAAGGTATTGGGACTGGAACGGTCAACACTGCTGCGACGGCTGGAGCGCGAATAATGGGCCTGCTGAAAACAAGACAGCCGCGCCAGGCTCACACTTGGCGTGGCTGATTCTGCGTTAGGAAGTGAAGGGAGGCGCTATCCTGTTTCCAGTAAGCCCACCACCTTTGACCTCGCCTTGTTCTTCGTCGCAAAGAGCTAAGTCGGCGATTTCAGCGGCATCTTTTACAGTGTCGTTGCTTTCGGTACTTTGGTTCGATTCATTCTGCTCTTGGTTCATTAGACCTCTTGCGAAAGTCATAGTTGTTCTTTGAGTTCAAAGTTGTAAGACCTCTTGCGAAAGTCATAGTTGCTCTTTGAGTTCAAAGTTGTAGATGGCCGCAATCAAATTCACGCGCAAACCAAACCGTCTGCACCGATTACGGTAACGCTCCAGCAAAATACGGAAGACTTTTATAGGAGTTACGCAGTTGGGTTGAGCGTGTAGAGCGGTTTGGCCAGATAAGCGCGCACCGCTTCCCGAATGATCGAAGTCTTTGCTTCAAACCAACTGATACCTTTGTGATAACAATGCATCTCCACGCGCAAAAAGGCGCGCAGCGCTAGCCCAATGTGATTGCGTTGCGCACGTGCCGCGCGGGCCTGACAACGCTCAACGCCCGTGAATTGCTTGATGCCGCGATGATAATTTTCAATTGCCCAAGCGTAAGACGCCCACTTGACGCGCGTTAGGTCGGTCATTTGCAGGTCGTTGGTAGCCCAGTATTCAGTGTCTCCGTCTGTGGAGACGAGCCTGAAGACACGGATCAAGCCGTAACCTGTCAGATGCAGGATGCGTCCGTTTTCGCCGATCTCGACCTTACTCAGGGAGACGACGCCTGTGCCGTCAGGATTGACCAAGCGGTTCTCTTTCAGGCGCGTCAGCCAGGTCCAGCCAAACGAGCGTAGCAGCTTGAGATTGGGCAGGCTGGCGTACCAACCGTCGAAGGCCACGCAGCGGGGGCGGAAGCCGCGTTTGTGCGCCTCTCGCAGCACTGCTTGGAAGTGGTCGTTCTTGGTCAGGCCATCGCGCTGTTTGTCAAAGATACGAGAGTCACACGGCACGTGTCGGTCGCCGTCAGTCCACAAGAGCGTCATCAAATTGATGCCGCGCACGACTGCATGATGCTTACCCGACCAGTGCCGGACGACCAACTCAATCTTGCGGGCGTAGAGATGGTCAAGCGTCGAGTCGTCAAAGACGAGTAACCCTGCGTGCAAGACGACTTGTCCTTGGGCCTCTTGCCATAAGGTCGCCGGATCAGGCTCAAGACGATGCAGCAAGCGCGTATAGGCATCGTGCGCGGCTGGATCAGGACTTTCAGGTTGTACGCGGGCCGCTTCGGTCGCACTGCATACCTTTGGCGTTGCCACAAGGAAATTGATGTAGTCTTCTGCGGTACATTTGGGCGGATTCATCACCGCCGGTTATAGCGTTTATGGGCAGTTTTACTCAACTGCGTAACTCCTATTTTAGTTTGCCAATCACGTGCTCACACACGATCCGACAACTGGCCAGCTCACGATTCGCACGGCACTCTACCTGGCTTAGCTGCTGGCGGGGCGGCTTCTTCTTTGGCGTCTGGCTTTTCGCGTGCAGCTTTTGTAAGCCTTGGTAGCCGCGATCACCCAAGCCTTCGGTCGCCTCAGCAAAGCTGACTTGGCCGCGCTTGAAGAGTTTGAAGTCATGCTCGCGACCGTGTGCAGTGCAAATGACTTGTTTGCTCTTTCGCTCAATTACGAACTGTGTTTTGAGCGTGTGCCGCCGCTTTTTGCCGCTATAGCAACGGCGCTGTTTTTTGCGGTCGTTCAATCGGCATTTCGCTCGCGTCCACGACCACCACTTCAAACTGGTGATCAGCCGCGCGCAGTTGCTTCTTGCCTGGCAAGTGGAAGCACTTGGCTTTGATCAAGGCGTTCTCAACACGCCGAACCGTCCGGCAAACGGTCGCTTCTGAGATCCCCAACTGACGCTCAAGTGGAAGTAGGTGCGATACTCTCACCAGTACTGTAAGGTCAACAGCAGTTGATCTAGCAGGCCCAACTCGGCAGCGCGTCCTGGCTTCTTTTTCTGCTGCTCGCGTTGCTGCAAGACCTTAATCATAGCGGCGAAGGTCTGGGGTCTAACGCCACAGAAGCGTTTGAAGTCAGTTGGCTTTAAGTCTTTTACATCAGCGTAGGTCATCGGCTTTGTCCTCCGACCTACTGTTTTCAAAGATTCCCCTCACTTTTGCAAGAGGATGCTGACCTTTAAGCAGAGAGAGCAAAGGCTGAGGGCCGATAAGGTGTTCAGCCTTTGATTTGTGCGGCATTGTTGAACGTGCCATAGCTGGTCAGCTAGGTGCTTAAGGTATGAACTTCATTCGTCGCAGCAATTCGTCAAAGCGCGGGTCGGAGCGCAAATTGTCGAAGAGCGGATTGACCTTCAGTTGCGCCATCTGGTGATCGCGCATTTCATAAGCTTGATCGAGCATCGCAAAAGCTTCAGCCTTTTTGCCCAAGCGTGCATACGCTTCTGCTCTGGGATAGAAGCTATGCCATGTTTGATCTAGTGATTCCCATTCAAGAAATTTTTGCCAATAGGCTTTTATATCGTGCTTAAGATATACCTCTTGCAATGCCACATGGCGTCCATACATCTTTTCTACTACTGCAAACCATTCATCAATCATACCCAGTTGCTCGTACAAGTATGCAAGTTCGGCATAAAAGGCTCCGAAGTTGGGGACCATTTCCATAGTCTTACGATACTGCTCCAATGACTCGTCGTAACGGCGTGCGTAAAAGAGCACTCTGCCGAAATCAGCGTTGATGTACACCGAAGCAGAATCGAGTTCGAGCGCCCGCTTCACCGACGCGATAGCTTCCCCGAAGCGTCCCATCTCGGCCAGATAGAGCGCATACCAGTGGGGCGCGGTCGCATAACGTGGATTTAGCTCGATGGCTCGTCTGAACTCTTTATCCGCGCCGGCCCAATCCCAATCATGCAGCCAGGTAAGCAATGCCAGAGAAGTGTGGGCTTCGGCCAGGTTGGGAGCTAGTTCTGTCGCTTTGAGAGCAGCCTTCTTCGCTTCACGAAATGTTTCCCTGGGCGGGACTCGCTTGTAGGCGCCAAGCAGGCTATAGCAATTGGCCATGCCGGAGTAGGCCAACGCGTAATGCGGGTCTTTCTCAATCGCCTGCTGAAAATACTCGATGCCTTTGTTCAGGAAATCGCTATCCCTGCGATTGAAGAGGCATTGCCCTTTGAGATACAGAACTTACGCAGCCAAGCTAAATGGTTCCAGTAGCGGCGATTGCCTGGGCACCTCCTGGCGAAATAACTGGCGGCGTAAGCGATAGATGGTCGTTTGTTGCCTGATAGCTTCCTCTTCCAAGACGCAGTAAGCTATCAGGCAAAGATGCAAGTGGGCGGTCTGCGCTGCGCGGCTGCGCGCCGGACATTGCTGCCAACGCAACTGGCCGCGCAGGATTTTGAAGAACTCTTCAATCTGTTGCCGTTTGGCGTAAAGCGCTTTGACTTGCACGACACTTAAAGTCAGCCGACTGGTGGCTAAGTACCGCTTGCCGTCTTTGACAACCAATACTTCCAACCCACCACTCAAGCTGCCCGTGGCGTGGCCAAAGCGCTGCGGCCATTGTCCAGCCAAAGCTTGGCCCCGGAAACTGCGGTTCTTCTTCAAGCGCGTGACAAAGTGCCAGTCGTAAGCCCGAATTTGCTTGAGCAAGCGCTTGGCGCTGTACCAGCTATCCATCAACACATACTCGGGTTGCAGCCCCAAACGCTTGGCCCAACGTAATAACTGCGCGGCCAGCACGACTTTGCTCTGCTTGCCTTTGCGCCAGATTTTGATGCCGATGGGCACGCGGCGCGTGCCATCCGTCCAAATCAAGGCCACCACGTTGAGGCCGCGCACAACCCGTTGCAAGCGCGAGCAATAAACCCAAGAGACGCCAAAGATGCGCTCGCCAAACTTATCCAAGACCGTGTCATCCAGGACGAGCCAACCGCCCTGACCGAGGCGACGCTGCGCAAATTGCTGCCACAGACGTGTTGGCCAGCAGCAGGTCGTTTGCAACAAGCGCGTGAAACGGTCATGACTGAACTCCGCGAAACATTCCGCAAGTTCCACCGCATTAGCTTTGGTCGCGCGATAGCACAAGGCTATGATGTAAAGGGTCATCAGGGCTTCCATCATTACTTTCTCCGCCAGAGAAGTAGGAAGCTCTGATGTTACCCTCACTTAGCTGTTATGCGTAGCCTCTGAGATAGAGGCGATAGGCTTCTACATTCTCCGTGCCCTGTTGCTGTAGGTTAGCTGGTTGCTCGACATCCAGCCTCACATCCAATATGTTTGAGACATCACGCGCGATCTGGCGCTGTATTGAGAGCAACTCTGAAGCCTTACCGGTGTAAGCGAAACGCCAGATGGTTTGTTTGGTTTGGACTTCGATCAGTTCGATGTTGATGAAAAGGTTCTCTACCTCCTGTTTAACGCTACCTGTCAAAACTGCTTTCACACCCAGAGTATTTCCGGCAGTTTGCGGGCTGATCGTTTGCCCCTTGAACCGGAAGACCGAGTTGCGCGGGGACACAGTCAGCTTCGGCAGTTGTGAAAGATAGTCAATCAGGCCATCCGTAATGCCATCCGCAAGATATTCCATATTTGGCGTCTGACTGTTGTTAGCGAGTGGTAGCACGGCGAGCGACTTTTTGTCCTGCGTGCCCGTAGTCAAGGTGCCGAGCGAGAGTCCGAGCAGCAGACACAAGATAGCAACGACGGTGGTCAAAACCACGGAGACGCGATGGCGCTTGAGGAATTTTACGCCCCTGGAGAAGCGCTGTTCTTTGCGCGCAATGATGGGCAGGCCGGCGAGGTGACGACGGATATCCTCGGCAAAATCTTTTACCGAGAGATAACGTCTTTCAGGTTCCTTTCTGAGGGCTTTTAGGACGATGTTATCTAAATCTCCCGCATGCGGAATGGTCTTTGGTTTTGGCTGATTAGTTCGTTGAGTGAGGGTTAGGCGAGAATTGGCAGAGGGTTCCACCCGCAGGCGGCTTGGCGCGAGCGGTTCATTTTCACAAATCGCCAACGCAATTTCGTAGGGCGATTTGCTGTCGAAGATGTAAGGGCGACGCCCGGCAATAAGTTCGTAAAGCAGCACGCCGAGCGAGTAAATGTCGGTGGACTTGGTCACGCGCTCACCACGCATTTGTTCAGGCGAAGCGTATTCCGGCGTCATCAGGCGCAAGGTCGTACCCCGTGAAGCCACCGCACCGGTTTGGACAGCGGTTTTGGCGATGCCGAAATCGAGCAGCTTCGGCGTGCCGGCTTGGGTGACCAGAATATTGCCCGGTTTCAGGTCGCGGTGAATGATCGCGTGTTCGTGGGCAAACTCGACCGCTGCGCAAATCTGCCGAAAAAGCTTCAGCCGTTCGTCAAGCGCCACATTTTGTTCCTCGCAATAGCGGTTGACGGGTAAACCTTCGACGTATTCCATCACGAAATAGGGCAAGCCGTTTTCTGTCGTGCCACCATCAAGCAAGCGGGCGATGTTCGGGTGTTCGAGGTCGGCCAGGATTTGGCGTTCGTGGTGAAAGCGACGAACCAGCGCTGCGTTTTCCAGCCCGCGCCGGAGCAGTTTGATGGCCACACGCTTTTGAAACTGCCCATCGTCGCGGACGGCCAAGTAGACCGCCCCCATCCCCCCGCGCCCGATCTCGCGCACAATCCGGTAAGCACCGACTTATTTGCCAATGGCCGACGCCTCTTCAGATTCGAGCACCTGCGCGGCCAGAGCCGAAGCCGAAAAATCTGCGGCGGGCGTTTGCAAAAAATCTTCGACCCGGTTGTATGAATTGAGCAGCGACTCGACCTCCTTGCGCAGGTCGTTGTCGCTACCGCAAGCCTCGGCGAGAAATGCGGTACGATCACTCGGATCGAGCTCAAGCGCGTTGTTGAAGAGATGTTTAATTCGATTCATCTGATCAGTTCGCGCAACAGCCAAGTCCGGGCAAAGCGCCAATCGCGTTCGACGGTCGAATCCGAAACGTTCAGCAGCCACGCTGTTTCCGCGATTGAAAGCCCACCGAAAAATCTCAACTCAACGATTTTCGCTTCGTCCGGATAACCCTTTTCGAACTGTTGCAGTGCCTCGTCGAGCGCAATCAAATTAATGTCCTCTCCATGCACGAAGCGCTCAGCCTCGGCCAGCGAAAGTTTCACTTCGCCGCCGCCGCGTTTTTCGCGCTGGCGCTTAACCGCGTGATTGACCAACACGCGACGCATCATCAGCGCCGCCATACCAATGAAGTGCTCGCGGTTTTGCCATTGGACGTTTTTCTGTTCGACCAACCGCAGATAAGCCTCATGCACCAGCGCCGTTGGTTGAAGCGTATGATCCGCGCGTTCATCGCGCAGATAGACTTCGGCCAGACGGCGCAACTCGTCATAAACGGCCAGCATTAACTCGTCACGGGCGCTTTGTCCCCCCCGCCAGTGATTTCAGGCGCAGGGATAATTTCGGCTTGTGGGTACATAGTGAGCTTGAACGTCCTTACGGTGGGCAATCTAAAATCTACCGAAGATTTTGGCAAGTTCGAGTTGCTAGCAGCGCGGCACAATAGCGAGAGCGCTAGCACCCCACTACTGTGCCGCGCGCTAATTTAACCAAAGCCTATCCCAAAATTTAACCAACACCAGCCCAAAAAACTACCTGAAGCTGAAGCACAGCGCGCGGAAATGTTGCGTTACTGATTAAGCGCCTGGCTGTCTGCTAAGGCTTAACTCAAGAGGCAAATCATGAAACGCATCTATATCTTGTTAACAGTGATCGTGTTAGGGGTGCTGTTGTTTCCACTTAGATGGGCTTCAATAGGTGCTCCTTTATCCTCAGAATCGTGGTTCAGGCAGGCTGCCGAGCAAGCGCCGCAAGACGCGCCTGAGCGTTTGATCCCACTCAATCAATTGGACAGCTTGCCGTTGGCTGCCTCCGATAAGGATCCGCTGAGCCGTGATCCACGCCACTGGCGCACGCGCGTGGCCGAACTGACCAACCTACGCCAAACGGAAATCTTCCCCGGCGCTGATCTGGTTTTTGCGGGCAACAGGCAGAAGCTGGAAGCCGTCTTGATCGTCAAGCCGGGCGCAGACCTGGCTGCCATTCATTTCGACTTTCCGCAGGCCGAGACAGTCTCCGCCGATGCGCAGGGCAACATCTGGGTGGTCGCGCCGGAGGGTGATCTGGGTTTGTTGCGCCCGCAGTTGCTCGGCCAGCGCAAGACGGTCAAGGATGAGTTCGTCGCCGAGGGTGCGCGCGTGGCCTTGCGCGTCGTGGGGCACAACAAGACCGAGCCGCTGCTGGTGCGCTTTGATGTGGTCTTCCCGATACGCGCGGTCAACCTGCTCGACTCGATCTTGTTCCGCGTCATCAAAAGTGATGAGCAGCCGCTAGCCGTCCGGCCCCACCACCCTGCAGCGCCAACCACCATCACGTCGGTCACCAAGACAGTGGACAAGGCGACCGCCAATCCGGGCGAAACGCCGACCTACACTGTGACCATCACCAACAACAATGCGGGGCCAGTCAACGGCGTCACTTTCACCGACATGATTGACGCGAACACGACGCTGGTGCCCGGCTCGGTCAAGGCCGCGCCGCTGGCGGTCGCAGATGCCTACAATGTTTACGGCAACGTCTCCATCACGATCCCGGATGGCGCATTGGATTTGCTGAGTAATGACGTTGATCCGGATGGGGGCACGCTGACGGCGACAGCGGAGACGAAATCCAGCGCACAGTGCACCGGTTGCAACAACGTCACGATCAATGCGGATGGCAGTTTCACTTACGACCCGCCGGTGGGTTACAGCGGGCCTGATAGTTTTACTTACACCGTCAACGATCCCGGCAACAACACCGATACCGGTACCGTCACGCTCACCATTAGCAACATGATCTGGTTCGTCAATAGTGGCGCGTCCACTTGCACGACGCTCGCCAATCAGTGCGGCAAGCTGTCAAAGCCCTTTAGCGATCTGCCTTCCTTCCAAGCCGTCAACGATAACAACACGGGCATGCGCCATCCCGGCACTGGGCAGGATATTTTATCTATCAAAGCGGCGTCAATTATGCGGGGCCGTTGACCTTGCTGATGAACCAGCGGTTGATCGGACAGGACGCTACGCCCAACGCCACGGCGATCAACAACTCTGCTCTGCTCAATCTGACCTTACCGACCGGCAGCGCCAGCTTGCCCGCGACCGATACGGGCGGCACGGCGGCCGCGATTACGACTAACGGAGTGACGGTCGGGAGCGGCAATATGATGCGTGGCCTGACCATCACCACCACGGGCGCGCATACCAAGCTGACTGGCAACGCCTTCGGTACTTTGACACTCGGTGATGTGAGCTTGGTGGGGACGGGCAAGGCGCTCGATCTGACCGATGGGACGTTGGCAATTCCAGCGGGTGTGACCAATAGTTTTACCGGCATTCAATCAACGAGCAGCCCAGACCAAGGCGTGGATTTAGCCACGGTCGCTGGCAGTTTGAACGTTGGCAGCGGCGGCACACAGATTTCAAACAGCACCAATGAAGGCATCCTGCTCACCAGTTGTTCGGCGACCATTAACTTTGGTGGCGGCAGCATCGCGAGCGTCACCGGCACGTCCTTCAGCGTCAGCGGCGGAACGGTCTCCGTGACTTACAGCGGCGACATCACCAAGAACAATGCCGGAACGATGGTGAGCGTGTCGGGCGGGCACAATAACGGCACGCTGATATTCCAGACGGGCACACTCAGCGCGACGACTGCGTCTGCGGGCAATGGTCTGCAATTCAACAATGCCGACGGCGCCTACAACTTCAACGGCACAACGACGCTCAATGGCGGCGATGCGGGCATTGACATCATTGGCGGATCGGGCGGCACGTTCTCGTTCAACGGCAACACCTCGATCAATAATCCGTCAGGCATCGCTTATAACGAAGACACCAGCACGGCCAATGTCACTTACAGTGGTACGCTTACCCAGAACAATGCCAATAACGCGGTGAACATCAACGCCAAGACAGGTGGCACTACCAGCTTTATTGGGGCGATTACGGCCAGCACGACGACGGCCAATGCCATTGACCTGACCAGCAACACGGGCGGCGCAATCAACTTTAACGGCATGCTGAGTCTCACCACCACTTCCGGCGTTGCCTTCAATGCCACGGGCGGCGGCACGGTGACTGCGACCAAGAACGACGGTACGGTTGCATTTGTTAGGCTCGATGCCAGCGGCGCTGGCTACACGTCCGTGCCAGCCGTAATGTTGTCAGGTGCAGGCAGCGGTGCGACCGCGACAGCCACCCTCGGTGTCGGGTCTGTCGGCGTGGGCGCGGGCGGCAGCGGCTACACCACTATGCCAACGGTGACGCTATCGGGTGGCGGCGGGAGCGGCGCGGTTGCCAGAGCAGTTATTGCAGGCGGCGCTATTTCTGCTATTAACGTCATCAACCCCGGAACTGGCTACAACCTCTCCGCCTACTGTGAACATCACCGGCGGCAACGGGAGCGGCGCGACTGCTACCACAGCTCTCAAAGTCCTGTCTGTAAATCTCACTGCTGTGGGGGCTGGCTATACCTCCGCGCCAACTGTCACATTTAGCGGCGGCAACGGCAGCGGCGCCAGTGCAACTGCGTTTCTCGGCGGTGCCTCCACGGTGACGGCCACGACCGGGATTGCGGTCAATGTCACCAGCACGACTATCGGCGCAGGCGGCTTGCTCTTTGAAAGCATCACTAAAAATGGCGGGTCAAAAGGAATAGTGCTCAACAGCACCGGCTCCGGCCCGTTTACTGTGACGGGCACAGATGGAGCAGACGCCGGTACGCTGCCTGATACAGGAACGGGCGGAACCCTTCAAAGCACGACGACCAGAGGCGCGGAATTTATCAGCGTAAGCGGTGCAATCTCTCTGGGCGGGATGACTTTTACTAATACCGCTACGACTCAGACAGTCACGGGCACAAACTGCGGTGGGAGTTTACCGACCACCGACAACAACCTTAATTGCACGGCTGCGATTCATCTGCAATCTACTAGCGGCGGCGTCAACCTCACGAGTATTTTAGTTGATGGCAGCGTGCAGGGAGGCATCAACGGCAACACCGTGAGCAATCTCGTGATGAACAGCGTCGAGGTGCGCAACGTCGGCGACGAGATTGACGAGAACGGTGTGACTATCAAAAACCTGTCCGGCACCAGCTCAATTACCGGCGGAAACTTTCACGACAACGAAGCGCGCCAACTCTTCATCATCAACACCAGCGGCACGCTTTCGTCTTTCAATATCACTAACAGCACCTTTGCCAACGCCTTTGCGCCCAACGGCGGTCAGGGCGTGTTGCTGCAAAGCCACAATGCCGGCACAACTATGACGGTGAACGTTTCCTCTTCTACCTTCCATGATTTCTTCACCAACGCGCATCAAGTCGCGGCTAGCAGCGGCTCTACGCAGAATGTGACGTTGGTAAGCTCTAGCTTTACGAACGCCAATTCGGCGACGGTGATTCAGTCATCGGGCGCCGACGTTACTTATTCAGTCCAGAATAATACTATGGTCGCCGGTGTGCTCTCCGGCAGCGGCGCAATTAACGTCAAGACAGATAACGGTGGTGATGCGAGCGGCGATATAACCAGCAATACCATCGGCAATAACAGCGTTGGTTCCGGCGCAGCTTGCGGCGGCGGTTGCAGCGGTATGTTCATCAACCAGCGTCAGGGCGGCACATTGAATACCAATGTGATCGGCAATACCATCCGGCACGTTGATGCGTCGGGCATTTCCGCCAGCGGCGGGCAGGATAGCAGCTTCGGCGCGGGCAAGTTCAATCTCGTTATCAGCGGAAATCTGATTCAGGACCCGGATGGCGCAGCCCCTGCCCAAGCCATATCATTGGTGAGCGGAGTCATCTCAGGCGACCTAAATTGCCTGACTGCGACCGTCGGCGGAACGGTTGTGCCTGGTGCTTATCCAAGCACAACGCCTAATGCCAAAAACCAGATCAATGGGAGTTGGGACCCGCCACCGGGCAGCCTCGGAAACGAGATCATACTTTTCAGGTCCATTTCAACAGCTACTTTCAATCTCCCAGGTCTTGCCGGCAGTACCGCCAGCGCTGCCGCCACGTTTGTTGCCGGGAACAACGACATCACCGATAGCAATGGCACGAAGGTCTCAGCCTCCGGTACGTTCGGCAACGCCGCCGTCTGCTCCGGCTCTACCATCGCGCTAAGGGACTATTTGGCACCCAACAAAATAGGCGAACTGGCCTCCAACTTTTCCAATGGCGCTGCAAGATGTGGGACGGGTCTTCGCACAAACCCGCTGGTGGTCGGAACGTCGCTTAGTCTCCCGACCCCAGCTCAGAGCATTGCTCAACATCCAGCGAGTATCGCCACTAAGCTGTCCTGGACAGATTACTATCACTCGATGATCAATAGTGCCGCAGCCAGCTCGCCACAGCTCAAAGCGGTGCGCCAACTGTGGTGGCCTGTGCTGTCCGCGTTCAGCACGCCGCGCAGCCACTTCAACCCGCTGCGCCTCTTTGAGCGTCCGGCGGCAGCGGCTGAAGCTCACAGCGCCAAGCTTGCATCTGTCAGCCAGGCTAAGCCCGCGCTCAAGCAGAGTACGCAAGACCGTCCGGCGCGCAACGATCAGTCGCGCGACTTGCAGCAGCGCCCAACTATGCCTGAGCGTCCACAGGGGTTACCTGTGCGTGTGCTCAAGAGTTTGGCGGGCGGGACGGTGATGGTTGGCGGCGCGAGTGGCTTCACTCTCCCGGCAGGCGAGAGCGTCATCATTATGTTCAGCGTGACGGTCAACAGTTCGATTCCGGCGGGCACTTGCACCATCTCCAACCAGGGCCGGGTGGATTACACGGGCGGCCCGGTCAATGGCGTCCTGACCACTACGGCGACGACCAATTTGCAAATCCCCCCCTCGCTCATTACCTGTCCGAGCGACCTCCAAGCTTTCACTGACCCGAACCAGTGCATGGCCAGTGTCAGCTTCACCACGCCGAGCGCCACCGGTTGTCCGATGCCGACGGTGACCTGTCTGCCCGCTGGCCCCTATCCGAAGGGCACGACGCTCGTCACCTGCACGGCCTCCAATGGCGTCGGCTCAAACACGACTTGTAGCTTCAACGTCACCGTCACTGATAATCAGGTGCCCAGCCTCGCCTGCGGCATGGTAGCGGCGCAGAGTACCGCTGCTAACGCCAGTTGCCAGGCCACCGTGCCCGACGTGCGTACGCTAGCCAGAGCGCAAGTCACTGATAATTGCACGGCGAATGCTTCACTCATCATTACGCAAAACCCAATGGAGGGCAGCACGCTCAGCGGGGCAGGTTTACACCCGATTACTGTCACAGTCTCGGACGGCATAAATAGCAGCACCTGCGTCGTCGCTTTCACGGTCAACGACACAACTGCACCAAGTATTATCTGTGGCAACGTGCCCGCGCAGAGTGCGACGGCCAACGCCAATTGCCAGGCCACGGTGCCCGACGTGCGCGCTTTAGTCAGAGCACAAGCCAGCGACAACTGCACGACGAATGCTTCACTCACTTTCACGCAGAGTCCCACGGAGAACAGCACCATTAGCAGCTCCGGTGCGCACCCCATCACCGTGACCGTTTCGGACGGCACAAATAGCAGCAACTGCGTCGTCGCCTTCACGGTCAACGACCTCACACCGCCAACCATCATCTGCCCGGCCAATCAGGTCGGCGTGATGACTTTGAATGCGCCGACGGGTACCAAGATCCAGGTCAACTACCCGAACCCGACTGTCACCGATAACTGTACGGGCGCGACCTTCAACTGCAATCCGCCGTCCACTGGCAACCAGTTCCCGCTCGGCACGACGACGGTCAATTGCACGGCCAGCGACACCGCTACGCCAGCCAACACGGCGAGTTGTAGCTTCTCGGTAGTGGTGCGCACGCCACGCGCCGCCGTGACTAACCTCAAGAGTTTGGTGCAGGCGCTCGTGCCCAGCACGCTGAGTCAGGCACAGGCCAATAGCTTGATCAGCTATCTGGAACTGGGGAGCACGCACCTGGAGCAGGGCAACAACAGCGCTGCCTGTACTGATCTGGCGAACTTCGTCGCGCAGTGCAACGCCCTCGGCCCGCCGCCGGGAAATAACTTGATGAATGCGACGCAGCGGGACGCGCTGATCAGCTACGTCAATAAGATCAGGAACGCCCTCGGTGTCTGCGGCGGCCCCTACTCACCCGCCAAGAAAGCTGGTGTCTTCGCGGCGCAGCGCGGCGAGTTCTATCTCAAGCAACACCTGACGACGGGCTTGCCTGATCAAGTCGAGCGCTACGGCGAAGCGGGCGACTTGCCAGTCGCAGGCGATTGGGATGGGAAAGGCATTGACTCGCTCGGCGTCTACCGGCAAGGCGTCTTCCACCTGCGCACGGCGCGGTTGGCGGATGCGGACGGCAATTCGTCAGGCGCAGAGATCACGGTCGAGTTCGGCTTGCCGGGTGACTTGCCAGTCGTAGGCGATTGGGACGGCGACGGCGTAGACACGATCGGCGTCTATCGCCAGGGCCAATTCCTGCTACGCAACAGCAATCGCAGTGGGCCGCCTGACATCGTGATCAACTTCGGCGAGGCAGGCGACTTGCCACTGGCGGGGGATTGGGACGGTGACGGGCAAGCGACGGTCGGCGTCTACAACCGGGCGACGGGCTTGTTCAAGTTGAGCAACACGCTCAAGAACGTGCTAGCGGACGTGGTGGTGCAGTGGGGCGGGCCAGGTTACTTGCCGGTGGTCGGCGACTGGGATGGCGACGGCAGCACGACCATCGGTTTGTACGGGGTGAATGGTGAGTTCCTGCTGCGGAACACAAACGCGGCAGGAACGCCAGACCTGGTCTTCACGCTAGGTGTGAGAGGCGGATTACCGGTAGCTGGTAAATGGGGCAGTGCGCCGTAAGCTGTATGGTCGTAGCTCAAGCGGGTGAGGCCGCCGCCGCGCGATCCAACGACTACACTGGTAAGCAGCGCGCAGGATTTTTGCATGTATATGAAGAGCGCAGTTCTTTGTGCGGCTTAGGCGCACACTTCTGGGGTGGCAGGTAATACTGTCGGCGTCCAGCTCAAAAGAAGTGCCGCTCCCGCCCTAAAGGAAATGTTGCTTGAGCCTGGCCCGAACGAATGAGCTTCAACTGCACGAGCGTTGAGTGGATAGCAGTCATGCGTTTCAACTGCGCTAACAAGCGTTGGGAGGATCGCCTTGGCGCGCCACGCGCTAAATGGCGACCTTCGCCATCGAGGGTGTCAGATTTTTTGTGTAAACGGCATTCACGGTGTTACGGCTGGGCTGATGCCAGCCCAGCCAACGGTAAACGATCTTCAAAGAGAATGGCAAACTGTTGCAGCGCCGCCTTCCAGTGCTTGATCGGCATCGTCCATTTGCGACTGACCTGCTCCAGCCCCAAGTAGACTAAGCGGTAGACAGCCTCATCGTTGGGAAAAGCACTCCGCCCTTTGAGGATTTTGCGCAAGCTAAAGTTCAGCGACTCAATTACATTGGTCGTATAGACGGCTCGGCGTAGCTCGGCAGGCAGTTCAAACATTGGTTTGATGCGCGCCCAATTCGCCCGCCAGGACTTGGCAATCAGTGGATACTGCTTACCCCACTTGGCCTCAAACGCCTCCAACTCGCGCAACGCCTCGCTCGCGGTCGCGGCCTGGTAAACCCGCTTCAAATCAGCCGCGACTGGCTTGCCATCCTGGTCGCCGGTCATGCGCAAACAATAGCGCACCAGATGCACCACGCAGGTTTGCACGACCGTCTTAGGAAAAACGCGCTCGACCGCTTCAGGCAAACCTTTGAGACCGTCGCAGCAGAGAATCAAGATGTCTTGCAGGCCGCGCGCTTGTAGTTCGGTCAGTACTTGCAGCCAGAACTTTGCGCCCTCGCCTTGCGCCAGCCAGAGGCCAGTAACTCTTTGTGCCCTGCCAGGTTGACGCCGACCGCGACGTAGAGCGCCTTGGCGACGACGTGTCCTTCGTCGCGCACTTTCAAGTGCAAAGCGTCCAAATAGACAATCGGCCAAACGGCTGAGAGCGGTCGCTCGCGCCATTCGGCAATGCCTGCGCTGACCGCTGCACAAACGTCGGAGATAAACTGCGGCGAAACTTCAACGGCGTACTTCTGGCGCAACAGGTCTTGAATATCACGCGTCGTCATCCCGTGCGCATAAAGCGCCAGGATTAGTTCGTCAAAGCCTTCCCAACGGCGTTCGTGCTTGCCGATGAGCTGCGGCTCGAACTCGCCGTTGCGGTCACGCGGCACGGCGATCTCAACGGTCGAGTCCTCAGTCTTGAGTGTTTTGCGCGAAGCGCCGTTGCGCGAATTGCCACTCTTGCGCCCGGCCACAGCGTGTTTCTCGTAGCCCAGCAGATGCGTCAACTCACCCTGCAAGGCGTGTTCAATGAAGGCTTTGCGCAAGTCTTTGAGCAGGTCTTCAATCTCGCCAGCCGTCTTGCGCTCAGCTAAGAGTTGCTTGAGCAAGTCTGGCTCAAAGCTAGCAGGTTTCGGTTGGGTGTCAGATTTAGCGGACATCGGTTTGTTTTCCTTTCTTCTCAGCAAAGTGAGAATTCAACTTGTCCGCTTACACAAAATTTCTGACACCCTCGCGCAAAGAGGTGGAAGCTCATTTTTGAGCTTCCACCTCTTTGCGCTTTTCGCATTGCCACCGCGCCTCAGCGTGTCCGAATGGCATTCGGCGATTCAGACAGTGTAACGCTGAGTTGTTGTTTACGCCCACTGCGCCAGAGTTCGACTTTCACCAGATCGCCGAGATTCTTGTTGTTGAGCGCGTGGTCAAGATCATCCTTGGATTTGACCGGTTGGCCGTCAATGCTGGTGATTACGTCACCGCCGATCAAGATAATCCGGCCGCCGAGTTGTGCGCGTTCCGAGCCACCTTGAATGCCAGCGCGATCAGCCGCGCCGCCACGTACTACCTGCATCACGAGCAAGCCTTCCTGTACTGGTAGCTCCAAAGCGTCGGCCAACCGCGCGAACAAAGGATATGCAGTGATGCCTAGGTCCGGCTTGCGCACGCGGCCATAAGCCAAAATGTCAGGCACAATCCGCTTAGCCGCTTCGACCGGCACCGCAAAGCCGATGCCCACCGAACCGCCCGACGGGCTGTAGATCATCGTGTTGATGCCAATCATCCGCCCGTGCGAATCGAGCAGCGGGCCGCCCGAATTGCCCGGATTGATCGCTGCATCAGTCTGGATCACACCGTCAATTAACCGCCCCGTCATCTCAGAACGAATCGGACGCGAGAGACCGGAAACAATTCCTGTCGTCAAGGTGCGATCAAGCCCGAACGGATTGCCGATGGCCAGCACCTTCTGACCGACAAATAACTCTTTGGAAGCGCCAAGGGGAATCGGGGTCAATTCGGCGGCGGGCGCTTTGATCTGGATTACCGCCAAGTCGTTGTCAGGGTCAGCTCCGACAAAGCTTGCCTTGTAGCTTTTGTTATTGGCTAAAGCGACCTCAATCGAACGTGCATCCTGCACGACGTGAAAGTTGGTCAAGATATGGCCTTCTTTATCCAATATCGAGCCGGAGCCAGAACCTTGCGACTGATACGCAGAGAAAAAGTCCTGCACAATCGTGGTCGAGGTGATATTAACCACGCTGGGACTCATCGTTCGGTAGACTTCCTGATTGTTCTTCTCATCAGTTGCTACGCTAGGGTCGGTCAGGTCGGCGACACGGGTGTTGGCTTCGGTTTTCTCGCTTCTGGCGTCGGCACCGCGATTGAGCATTAAGTGGCCAACGCGGTCATAAAAAATCACCGCGCTCGCGGCAAAGACCGCTGTAACGAGCGCAAGCAGAACCAGTTGTTTGGCGCTAACGTGATAGATCATAAATTTACTCCTTCTCGTTTAGATTGCTTTGCCAGGTGGCAAACCAAAAATACAGCCCTTTGATGCAAAAAGTTCGGGAAAAGACAATTCAGCACCGGGCTATGGGCACATTAAACGAAAAAATCTGATGAAACTCGCGCAGCTTGTAAAGAATGTTAAACAAGTCTGAAAACAACGCTGCAAAGGCGGCTATCGGCTGATCCCGGCAGCATGCGTCTCGCGATGATGTTTAACGATCTCGGCAATGGCGCGCACTTCATCTACCATCTCGCGAAACATTTCAAAGAGCAACGCCTGCGGCCCGTCGCACAACGCGCGTTCAGGATATGGATGCACGTCCACCAGTAAGCCATCCGCGCCCACTGCCACCGCCGCGCGCGCCATCGGAATCACCGTCTCGCGCGTCCCAGTGCTGTGACTGGGATCGAAGATAATCGGCAGATGCGAGAGCCGCTGCGCCGCCGGAATCACCGACAAGTCAGGCGTGAAGCGCGAATGATTGCCAAACGTCCGCACGCCACGCTCACACAAGATCACCTGATAATTGCCCTCGGACATAATGTATTCCGCCGCCAACAAAAACTCTTCCAGCGTCGAAGACATCCCGCGCTTCAGCAAGACCGGCTTGCGCGCTTGTCCCGCGCGTTTCAGCAAACTGAAGTTCTGCATATTGCGCGTGCCGATTTGGATCACGTCGGCATACTTTTCCGTCAAGTCGAGCGCCGGTTCATCTACCGCCTCGGTCACAATGCGCAAGCCAAACTCGTCGCGCACGTCGGCGAGAATCTTCAAGCCCTCTTCGGCCAAGCCCTGAAAGGCATAGGGCGATGTGCGTGGTTTGAACGCCCCGCCGCGAAACCAGCGGCAGCCCATCTCGGCCACGACTTGTGCGGTCAACCGCGTCTGCTCGCGCGATTCGACGGCGCAGACGCCCGCGATGATTGCCAACTCGTTACCGCCCAACTCCGCCTCGCCGATCTTAATGACGGTTTTTTCGTGTTTCAGGTCACGACCAACCAGCTTGTATGGCTTGGTCACGCGCACGCATTCGGCGACGCCAGACAGGTCGGCAAATGGTTCGGTGGGGATGGCTCCGGCATTGCCGGTGATGCCGATGGCAGTGCGATTGGCGCCGGGCATCGGGTGAGCTTTCAAGCCGAGCGATTCAATTGTTTCTATGACGCGTTGAATGTCAGTATCAGACGCATCAGGTTGCATGACAATGAGCATCAGTAATTCTCTTTTCGCCTCCGCTTTCTAGCATTCCGCCATTGCCGATTATTCAGCACGCGATCCTGGCGGCAGCTTTTCATTCAAATATCGCGTCAGCAAGCCATACAAATGTCGCGTTGTCCCCGACCCTTCATAAATCCCGTGCGAGCGGTTCGGATAAGCCATCATCGTGAACGGTTTGTTCGCAGCGACCAGCGCATTGATCAAGGCTTCCGTCCCCTGGTAATGAACATTGTCGTCACCCGTGCCGTGCACGACCAGCAGTTGCCCTTTCAACTGACTGGCAAAGGTGAGTGGCGAACTCTGTTTGTACTCGTCGGGATGATCCTGCGGCAGCGCGCAATACCGCTCCTGATAGATCGTGTCGTAGTAGCGAATGTCGGCCACTGGTGCGACCGACATCCCCACTTGATAGACATCGGGATAGCGGAATAACGCGTTCAAAGTCGAGGAGCCGCCGCCGCTCCAACCCCAGATACCAATGCGTGTCGAGTCTACGAACGGCCATTTAGCAATCGCGCGCGCAGCATTGGCTTGATCCAGCGAATTGCGGATGCCCATCTGACGGTAGATGGATTTGCGCCAGGCCCGGCTGCGCGGCGCGGGCGTGCCGCGATTGTCCACGCTCAACACAATGTAACCCTGCTGCGCCAGCATCCGGTGCCACATCATCTGGCCGCCACCCCAGCCATCAAGCACCGTCTGCCCCCACGGTTCGCCGTAGACGTGAAAGAGCACCGGGTAGCGTTTCTGCGCATTGAAATCGGGCGGCTTGAGCATCCAGCCGTCAAGCTGCACACCGTCGCCAATGTCTACGCGGAAAAATTCCTGCACGCCTTGTTTGAGCTTGCCTAGCCGTTCTTGCAACTCACGATTGTCAATTAATGTCCGTACGTTAGCGTGTTGCGATAGACGGACAATCTCTGTGATTGGCGGCTTGTTAAAAGTCGAATAGGTGTGAATTGCCAGTTCGCCGCGCGGCGCGATGTTGTAATTGTGCGTGCCCGGCTGATTGGCCGGAGACAAGCGTTCGGCCTTGCCATCACCAGTGAGCCGCACGCGAAAGAGATATTTCTGCGTCGCGTTCTCAGGCGAGGCCGAGAAGTAAAGCCAACCGCCGCTCACGTCTACCTGCTCGACACTGATCAGATCGTAGTTGCCGGGCGTGATGCACTTGATGTCGCGGCCATCGCGCGAGACGGAATAGATATGCCGCCAGCCATCGCGTTCGCTTGTCCACAGGAAGCGTTTGCCACCGTCAATCCATTCGACATCACCACGCGCCAGCCCGCGTTTGTCCCAATCAATCGAACCCCAAGCCACGTCTACCCAAGCGTCGTCTTTTTCGGTCAGCACAGGACGCACCTTGCCTGTGCGCACATCGCCCAGCATCACGACGTTCGTGTTCTGCAAACGGTTGAGCTGTTGAATGACGACTTCATCGGAGTTGGCCGCCCACTCCATGCGCGGCAGGTAGTTGTTGCGCGCATCGCCCTGAATCTCGAACCAATGCGGTGCGCCACCCGTTGCCCCTCCTGCTACATTGATGACGCCAACGCGCGCGGCGGAATTGGTCTCGCCCGCTTTCGGGTAAGGAAAGGAAATGATCTTCGGGTAGAGTTCGGCGGTGTTGTTGATCAACTTGAACTCTTTCACGCCGCTGGAATCGAGCTGCCAATAGGCGATCTGTTTTCCGTCAGGAGACCAGCGAAAACCGTCACGACAGAACAACTCTTCTTCGTAGACCCAATCAAAAGTGCCATTGACGATGTACTGGGTGCCGTCCGTCGTCAGTTGCGTGATGCGCCCATCAGCCAGGTTCTCGACGTAGATATTGTTTTCGCGCACATAGCCAACGCGCGTTGCGTCAGGCGAAAACTTGGCGAACATCAGCGTGGACGGCTTCGCGTCGCCGCCGAGTTTTTGCAGCCGTGCGCTCTTCAAATCAAAGACCCAGTAATCGCCGCGCGTATTCGACCGCCATACGCGCGCTGAGTTGGTGAAGATCAGCAATCGTTGTCCATCCTGGCTGAGCGTAAACTCTTCGATCACGAGCGGCGACGCCGCGCCCGGTGGCGTCAGCTTCTCCGCCGCGATCAACACCGTCTTCGCGCCCGTCGCTGCGTCGTTGCGCACGAGGTCAAGCGCGCCTTGCCCCCGCGCGGACGGCTCCAAGGTTAGGTAGCCACTCCCGTCCGCTTGCCATTGCATCCAACCGAGTGTTTTCGCGCCGTAGGTAAAGATGGTGTCGAGTGTGAGCCGCTCCGCTTCAAGCTGCTGTGCGGGTTGTTGGGCAAAAAGCTGCGTGGCAATCAGCAGCATTGCCAAAACTAGGTTGAGTGGGCGGGTTCGCTTCATAGTTTCTCCAATAAAATGAGCGTTTGTTGGTTGACTACATCTTCTCCGGCGTTTCAATTCCTAACAGAGCCAACGCCTGTTCCAGCTTGCGCCGCACAACATCCGCCGCCACCAGCAACACGGCCTTTCGTTTAGCATCCGACTCTTTCAAAATGTGGAAGCGCTTGTCCTGATAAAACGCATTGAACTGATCGGCCAGTTGGAAAGCATATTTCGCCACATGCGTCGGCTCGAACGCGTTGGCCGCTGTTTGCACTGCCTCGCCTAGACGCGAAGCGAAATAGACCAGCGACCAGAGTAGATCGCCTGCCTCACCAGTGAAGGGGCCAGCAATTTCTTCAGCGGAAAGCTGATCGAACTCGCCGCGCACCTCGTCTGCCGGCCGGCCTAATTCACTAAAGATGTTGCTCAAGCGGCGGACGGAGTATTGCAAGTATGGCCCGGTCTCACCGCGAAACTTGAGCGCCTCTTCAAAATCGAAAGCGATGATCGAAGTCCGCGTGTATTTAAGCAAGAAGTAGCGCAAGGCCGCGACGGCAATCTGTCGCGCAATCTTCTGCTGCCGCTCAACACTCAAATCTGTGTGGCGTGCCTGGACTTCCTTCAACGCATTTGCTTCCAACCGGTCAATCAAATCATCAGCTTTGACGCCCAAACCTTTGCGGCCCGACATGCCAATCTGCTGGCGCTGCGCGTCGGCTTCAGAAAGCTCCGTGCCCAGCTCAGCGGCAGCGGCAGGCGTCAGCGTGACTTTTTCGTAAGCCAGATGTGCACTGCGGGCCACACGCTCGTCGTGATCAATCATCATCACGCCCTTTTTGACGACGGCCTGCGGGTAGGATTGGCCGACATCAATCACATTCAAAAAGGCTGTGCCGTTGCCGAAGGCCGGAGGCGCGCTGCTGGCTGCTGCCGCGTCTCCCGTCGTTAGCCAGACCTGCTTGCCATGATGATCCACGCGCAGCGGCTTGTAATAGAAATCCTTCCCCAGCTTGCCGAGCTTCCACAGGTGATAGGCAATGTCCTTGCCGGTGTAGGTCACAATGCCGTTCGACCGCACAATGATTTTGTCCGCATCGTGCTCACTTTCTGACTCTGTCCCGCTCTCCCGCTCTCCCTCTTCCGCCCGCATCACCCAGCAGCCTTTGTTGCGGCCTTCGGTTTCATAAACAATCGCGCCGCTGGCCTTCAACCTTTCAAAAGCATGCGCCCAGAAATGTAGGTGCAGGATTTCGCTTTCACGGGCCAGCAGGTCGTAGCTGATGTCTAGGCGCGCCATCGTGTCCAAGTGGCAATCTACGATCTTTGACGAAATATATTCGCCAATCTCGGCGGTCGCATTGTTGCCTTCTTCGATCTCGTGCAGTGTCTTGGCACGGGTTTCCAGCCGCGTCTTGTCTTCTTCGTACCATTGGCCAACGCGCGAGTACAAATCCCAGCAGTAGTAATCGAAGCTCTCCGCGCGCTGCGTAACAGGCCGTTCGGCAATTGCTTTGATCTCGGCCAGCGATTTGTTTTCCAGATAGATAAAGCCGACCACCACGTCGGCCACTTGCACGCCGGTGTTATCAATGTAGTTGTGCACCTCGACGTTTTCGCCGACGGCTTTCAGGATGCGCGCCGTCGTATCGCCCAGCACAGCGTTGCGCACGTGGCCGATGTGCGCGGCCTTGTTCGGATTGATCGAGGTGTGCTCGACGATCAACTTGCCCTCGGCAGCCTGGTGGCCAGTGGCCAATTCATTGAGGAGTTGCGTGAAGGTTTGGGCGCGGTCAAAGAAGATGTTCAAGTAGCCTGCGCCAGCCACCTCGACGCGCGCGACGCCGGGCAGGGCGGTCAAGCCTTCGGCCAGCTTGGTCGCCAACTCGCGCGGATTCTTCTTTTCGCCCGTCGCGGCCTTCAGGCGCTTGGCCAATTCAAAGGCGACGGGGAAGGCCAAGTCACCCAGTTCGGTCTTAGGCGGTATTTCAGCAGCCAGATCGTTCAATTCGATCTGGTAATGCTCAGCAACAAGCGTGAGCAGGCGTTGTTTGATTTCAGCAGCAAGCGAGACAGCCATTGAATAACCCTCGATTCTGTCGAACGTACCAGACGTAGCGTCAGGCACAATAATAAAGACGGGTTCTATAACATCTTTGTCGAAACTGCGTCAATTTAGCCACGCTTGCCAACAAATGCGCGAGCGTGCTATAAACCGCCAGTCTTCAATGGTCTTTGGCGCGTTGGTGTAACTGGTTAACACGCCGCCCTCTCAAGGCGGAGAGCACGGGTTCGAGTCCCGTACGCGCTACTAAGAAACAAAAGCACTTATCGGCTCTCCGCTGGTAAGTGCTTTTTCTTTGGTGCGTCCGGCCGGGCGCATTCACTTGGAGGTGAAAGTTCTCTACGCACCCGGCAGAGGGAATCGTTAGCTGGACGGCAAGGGTGTCCAGCGTGAGGTGGAATCCGGAGGAAGCCGCAGGCAAAACGCTGGCCCGACGAACAGAAATCGCATACGCGGCGGCAAGGCTGGATGAGAAGGCCAATATCTTCAAAGTCCAATATCTGTACGGAAAGCCTTGACGTATAGGCGGCGGGCATAAGCGTGAAAGTGAAGGCGCAATACCCGGGGCGCGCTGTCAGCTTGCCAGTGGGCTAGCCGCGTCGAGCGGCGCGGTGATGAGTTGGCAGAAGTCAGCCGCGGGCATAGTAGTTTCCGCGACCGGAACGAAGGCCCGAACACTTAGTCAGGACTGACGCTTGAATTTCGTCGTTGAAGGAGACGCAGACAGTATGGCTGAGATGCCCGAATCCTGCTCGCAGAGTAGTGGCCGGAAGTCACGCGGGTACGAGCAGGGTGCGTCAAGCGACGCGGCAAGGAGAGAGTACGTCAGACCGGAAGAGTCGCAATTGATGGAAGCAGTGGTCGCGCGTGAGAACCTGCTCAAGGCGTACGCGCAGGTCGTGCACAACCAGGGCGCGGCAGGCATTGATGGCATGTCAGTCGAGCAATTGAAGCCCTACCTGCAAGCGCATTAGGCACAGATCAAAGCAGACCTGTTGAACGGTAAGTATCAAGCGCAGCCGGTGCGTTGCGTGGGGATACCGAAGTCGTCTGGCGGAGTGCGACAATTGGGCCTTCCGACAGTGGTGGATCGGCTGATTCAACAGGCGTTACAGCAAGTCTTGAGTCCGCTCTTTGGGCCTGGCTTTTCTGAATCGAGCTACGGTTTGCGTCCCGGACGTAGCGCGCACGCTGCGGTTAAACAAGCCCGCAGGTACGTGGTTGAAGGTCGGCGTTGGGTCGTAGATTTGGATTTGGAAAAGTTCTTTGATCGAGTCAATCACGACATCTTGATGTCGCGACTGGCGCGACGAATCAACGACAAACGCGTGCTACGCTTGATTCGCAGCTACTTACAAGCGGGGCTGATGACAGGCGGCGTAATGAGTCCGCGCGTGGAAGGAACTCCGCAGGGCGGCCCGCTTTCACCGTTGTTGTCAAATGTCCTGCTTGACGAATTGGATAAGGAACTGGAACGACGCGGCCACAAGTTCTGCCGCTACGCTGATGACTGCAACAGCTACGTGCAGTCGAAAGCTGTAGGTGAACGAGTGATGGCCTCGGTCACGAGGTTTCTGACCGAACGTCTACGCTTGAAGTTCAAGGCGGAAAAGAGCGCGGTCGCGCGTCCGTGGGAACGGAAGTTTCTGGGCTATGCAATGACGTGGCAGAAACAACCACGGCTAAAAGTAGCGCCAGAATCCATCCGCCGGTTGAAGGAGAAAGTGCGGACAATCTTGCGTGAAGGAAAAGGGCGCAGTCTGTCGCAAGTGCTCAAAGACCTCAATCAACTGCTGCGGGGTTGGATACAATACTTCCGGCTGGCAGAGGTGAAAGGAGTCTTTGCAGAACTAGACGGCTGGCTCAGACGCAAACTGCGCTGCCTCTTATGGCGGTGCTGGAAGCGGCCCTTCAGCAAAGCGAAGAACTTGATGAAACGAGGACTGGAGAAGCGGCGTGCGTGGAAGTCGGCGACGAACGGACACGGCGCGTGGTGGAATGCAGGCGCTTCACATATGCACGAAGCGTTCCCGCAGTCCTACTTTGAGCGGCTGGGACTGATCTCATTGCTGGATCAACTGCGGCAACTTCAATTGACCAAGTGAACCGCCGGATGCGGAACCGCCCGTCCGGTGGTGTGGGAGGACGGGCGCTGTGAGGCTCCCTCCTACCCGATAGCAACGCTTTCTCTTTAACCCACTGCGCGCGCTGTGCCACCTTCCTTGCACGTTTCGACGCTGGCAGGCTGCAGGACAAGGGCCAATTCAGCCACAGTCAAATAATCGCAAAAGTCCGGGCTTCAGCAACTCGCGCCAGCACAGACGTGTAATGTTTCAAACTCGCTGGTCACTTCTACAATGCGAGGCTTGCCGTCTCGTTCCGCAGCATCCCGCTTCAGCATCCCGTCGAATCGAATTCTCTGAAAGGAATCTCCCACGATGAAAATACTCCGCCTTGTGACGATGACTGTCATTTGCGCGCTGACGATCAATGCGCAGCCCACTCTAACCAACGCCGACATCATCTGGCTTGACGAAAGCCAAGCTTGGCGCGGATGGCTGCGCTTGATATTCGACAGGCCGGAAAAGTAGTCACAAAAAACTATCCGGTCTGGCGGGTTTTGTCGGTGAATTCCGTCTTATGCTGGTGAGATCAGCAGTTTTAGGTGAAAGGTGCAGATGGAATTATGAATCATCAAGTGCAAGCTTCTGTGCGTGAATGGATGGGTAAAAACATGCAGATTCTCCTAGCCGAAGACAACGCCATCAATCAGCGGTTGGCAACATGCCTGCTGGAAAGACACGGCCACCGAGTAGTCATTGCCAGTAATGGGCGCGAGGCGGTAACGGCGCTCGCCGCACAACAATTTGACTTGGTGCTGATGGATATTCAGATGCCGGAGATGGATGGTCTTGAGGCCACAGCCTGCATCCGCGCGCAAGAGCGCACGACCGGCACACACATCCCAATCGTGGCTGTGACAGCTAGCACTACGCTAGGCGACCGCGAGCGGTGTCTAGCTGCCGGGATGGACGCCTACGTTTCCAAACCCATCAAATCAGGGGAACTGTTTAAGGCGATTGCCGAGATGGCACCGACACATAGTTCATCCAACTAACTCCGCTCAGCAAGCCGACTGCAGTCCTGTAGTCCCCCCCGCAACGCCTGCGCTTTGCCGTCTTCACTGCACGTGCCATAGTTAATTGATTGGGCGTCGTATGATATTCCCGTTCCTAACGCTCCGCCTTGATGTCGTATGCCCACAACGTCCCAACGTCACGAATGTAAAGCCGCCCATTAGCAATCGCCGGATACGACCACGCTTTCTCTGGGAACGGCCCCTGCTTTTTACGCGCTGGCTGGGCCGGCGGAGTGAAGCGGCCCTTTTCGCGATAGCCTTCAGGTGCCGCCACCAACGCGACATCGCCATTCTCGCCATGTAAGTATAAATGCCCGTCGGCGTAGGCCACCGAACCCCTGCCGGTACTCTCGGCCTGCCACTTGATCTTCCCCGTCGCGAACTCGACCGCGACCAGTCCCTCTGCCGCCGTGCCGTAAAGATAGTCACCAACGAGCACCGCTCCGCCGATGCTGTTCGGCAGTCCGCGCGCGAAGTAGATCTGCTCGGCGACAACTCCGCCGCCGTCTGGCTTCAAGCGGACAAGCCCGCCTCCGACCTCGTGCGCCCCGCCGTACACGTATTCGCCGCGCGCGACCGGCGTCACCATTTGTGCCATTCCCTTAGCAACCTCCTTGTAGCGCCAGAGGAACTCACCCGTCTTAGCATCAACTCCGACAATGCCCTTGCTCAAAAATTGCACGTATTGCTTCCGGCCTCCCGCTTGCACGACCATCGCCGAGGCATAACCCGCAGGGTCGCCATCCGGGACCGCTGATTTCCAGATGACTGTGCCGGTCTTTTTGCTGAGCGCCACCATCGTCGCCTGCACGCCACCGGGAGTTACGACAACGGCGTCACCATCAACCAAGGGAGACTCTGCATAAGCCCAAATGCCCGGCTTGCCATCGAACTCTTTCTTGAGGTTCTTCTGCCAGCGAATCTTGCCGGTCTGGGTTTCGAGGCAAGCGAGGTCGCCGTCCGAGCCGAGCGCGTAGATGAGCTCTCCGTCAACGGTCGGTGTTGAGCGCGCCTTCGAGTAAAGGAAGTCTTTCGCGTTGCCTACGTTGCCGACCCGCGTTGTCCAGACGGGTTTTCCATCCTTGGTTGAGAGAGCCTGAACAAACTCGTTCTCATAACCGCGGTTGCTCATCAGGTAAATGCGCGTTCCGACAACCGACGGTGTTGAATAGCCGTCACCGATGTCATTCGCTTGCCAGAGCAGTTTCGGCCCTTCCCTCGGCCATTGTTTAAGCAGGCCTTTCTCCTGCGAGATGCCGTTGCGTTCCGGCCCGCGCCACTGAGGCCAGTCGGAAGTGGATGCGCCCATGTTGGCCGACCTCGTTACGGACTCGGCTGACAAGCACAAACAAAGTGCTGCAATGGTAGTTAGTAATCTTGTCTCCACTGTTTTCTCCTTCTGACTACTGGAATTGCTTTTACCCATGTGTAAATGCTCAATCTTTTTCACGTCGTGGCTCGGTCCTGGTTGCTGAAGCTCGTCTGGCGATTGAGCTAGGCGTCGGACACTCGCATCCGCGCTGATCACCTCTGCCATGTGACGAGCCTTTCCGTGTTCGGGTGGTTGGACTACCGGGCCCGGTGCCAGGGCAGGCTCCACAGCCCGCGCGCCGCGAGGATGGCGGAGAAAAGTCCGAGCACGCCGATCGCGAGGAGCGTCCAGACGAAAAAGAAGTGTCCGCTGGAATTGGCGAGCCTGCTGGTGACGCCAACACCCTTTCCCTTCATGTGGATGTAGGGGACGACCAACGAGAAGAGCGATAGGAGGAGCATGATGATGTACCCCGATCGCCGTTCGAAAAGCACCAGTGTTCCGTACAGTCAGACGACGGAGATGAGCACCAGCATAACAAGATTTGAGATCCCTCCCAGCTCAAACCCGCGCACGATATCGTCCGCCAGGTGAAACGTTAAGAAGAGGAGCAAGAGCAGAGACGTGATGGTTAACGTAAGGTTATGTTTCATTTGGAGGCCTCCTTGTTGGATTCGCGTTTGCGTCTCACAAAGTGCACGCACCCTCAATCCCTACTTGTTCCGCAGGGCGGTCAGCGGATTCGTCCGCGCCGAGCGCCACTACCGACCTCTCGGATTCTGCCTGCTCTGGCTCAAACCGGAGAATGTCGCCAGGCTGGCACGAGAGCGCCTCGCAGATCGCAGCGAGCGTCGAGAAGCGGATCGCGCGCGCCTTACCGGTCTTGAGGATCGAGAGGTTGGCCAGAGTTATTCCGATCCGATCCGCGAGCTCGGTCAGCGTCATCCGCCGATCGTGGAGTAAGTCGTCGAGTTTGATGGTGATAGCCATGTCACACCGTCCCTTCGAGGTCTTCACGCATGTGAGTGCCTTCCGCGAACACACGGGCTAGCAGGAACGTGAGCAGTACGGCAAGCCAGCCGTTGATCGAAAAGCCGGCATTGAGATGGACCGGATGGGCCGGAGTCGAAACGGCCTTGCCGATCGCGCCGATGACCAGGCTAAGAAGCTGCAGCGCGAGCAGGCTCCAGGCGATCATCTGCAAACGGTGCGCGTTCGTGGCGACGAACGGATCGCCCGCGCGAACCGTCCCAATGATCGCAAGCAGCCGTTTGAGGACGGCGTAGTGCAACGGGATCGTGACGAGGCCGAGGACGGCGACCGCACGCAGACCCAGGACCACGCGATCCGCGTCAGGTGAAGGAGCAAGCTTGAAAGCAGACATGATCCATTGCTCGTTAGGCATGACAACCAACAGAGCGAGGATCGCTGCGCCGCCCAGCCAGTTCACGATGATGAGGATCCGCAGCACGACGTGAGCGATTGGCAGCGCGGGGGATGATGTAGCAGACATTGGTATGATTCACCTCCATTTGATATGTTGAATATCAATAAACTATTTATCGAATATCGTCAAGTGGAATATTGATATTCGATGAAGAATTCGAATGTCTCGCGATGGGTTCGAACGGTGGAATGTTGGGCTGTCCTGCAAGCCGAGGAGGGCTACAGGGCTCTGGTCAAGCAGACCTCACCGCGCTGCACAGCAACGTGCGGAGTTGCTAGGCTGCTCGGGCTGTAATGTGGCTCCCGCTACTGGCGAGCGAGAGTGTGCAGGCGGTGTTATGTTGCTCGTTGATGACCCTAAGGTCCATATTTCGAATGTAACTCGGTCTGATCCGTCAAAGTAAGAAGGTGCCTTTCTCTTCCCATTGCTCCCTCACCCACCTCTCAACCGCAGTACGTCGCTCATCATCCTGCAATGCTGCCCAATCCGCCAGCAACCGCTTGCCCACATAGCCGAGATAGGTCTTTGTGTTGCGATGTGATTTTGCGCCCTCTGGTGCATACCAACAGTACCAGCCTGGCCGGTCTCGCTTCCCACTGGATGTCAGCAACGGGGTGGCAAGGGGCAGCCTTGCGGCACATCAGGCACTGACCCGCTATCGGTACGTTTTTCAGCAGACCCGCTACCGGTACATTTGATGGCGCGGGCCTTCGTCTCGGTTTTCCGACTGGCGACCGGTGGCAATGTGGGGGAGATCGCCGCCGATGATTCGCCGCGCGCTGGCGGCTGGGCAATGTGTGGAATCACCGGCGCTAGACTTTTGGGGCTTCGTCCCAATCAACGCCATTGCTAATCTTCTGACCACCGCGCCAAGTCACTGTCTGTGTGGGCGCAGGTTTCAGCGCTCGTTGGTCCCGTTCCGTCCCTGCCTGGAGGTAGACCCGCTCCGCTTCGGCGAAGGTAATCCCGAACTCGCGAGCAACGTCCTCAATGGCTTTGCGTCGGGCCGCTGCATTCCTGAGTGCGTTCATCGCCAGTGAGTCGGCAACCATGTCATAGGCCGCACGGTTGCGCCGCTGATCTGCCAGGTACTGCTCGGACCAGATGCGGTCGCGTTCGGCAATGGTATCGAGGGCGCTGGCCATCATCACGTTCTTGCGCCGGCGGGCGAACAAGGAAGACCATAGCCAGAGCGTGGCGCCGATCGCCACTGGCGAGCCGTAAACCACATAGGTTTCGACGAGGGGCAGTACGGCGACCTTTTGAACGAGCAGGAACGCGGCCAGGATGTTGGCGCAGAGAACCACCTGCACGACCAGCAGGGCGATGCTGGCCAGCTCGCCGTTGTTGGGTGGTCTTGAGGAATGTTGCCATCCCATAACAGAGCGCCAGGAAAGTGCCATCCAGCGCCACTACAACCAACAACGCGGCATTCTCTGCGCCGATGAAACGTTGATAGAAGGTGTTGCCGCTCAAGCCGCGATGCCCGATGTAGTAACTGGCTCCAGCGCTGATCGCTGCTCCGATAAGCAGAAAGAACCAGTGGACGAGCCAGCCAGTGACTTTGTGCTTGTCGTTGGCGTCGCGTTCGTATTGTGATTGTGTGTCTTGAAAATCTTTGTAGGTCTGCTATGGCGTCCTTCAAAAGTGAATGGGAGCGGTAGCACCAGCCCGCTCCCTGACCAGTTGATAGCTTGGTTCTTACTTGAGGTGTGCGATTGCATCCGCGTAGGCGGTGAAGAGCGCGCGCGCACGCGCAGCTTCCCGCTGTGGTGCCGATAGCTGGTACTTGTCAGGCAGCAGATCCTCTGCGGAGTCGGAAAAAGCCGCCAGTTCGCTGTAAACCCCCACTGGTAGGTTGTCACACTCAAAGACAGCCGCTAGCGCATTGGCGCACCGGAGCGCAGTCTTCGTAAATGGCTCGCTCTTGTAGTTGTGTGGGAGTTCGTCGCGGACACCATTGCTCTACAGCTTGGCCAGACCACAAGTGTAGAAGTAGGCGTGCCACCAGGTGCGCAGGGTTGGGCAGCCTTTCGGACAGTCGGGATGCGTGAGAACCATCGCCAGTGCCTCAGCCAGACGAGCGTAGCGTTTTGTGAGTTCGGACTCGGCGACTGTCTCTTCGTCGCCAAACCCTTCAATGACGACTGGCCTATCCTTCACTGGGATGCACTTTTCAAGGTCTGCGTAGGCGTCCATTGCCGCACGTTTTTCCCGCTCCGCTTCTTCCAGCTTGAGTTGCAAACTGGCATTCTCAGTGGCGAGAGTTTCAAGCCGTTGTTCGAGTGGAGATAGGGCAGACTTGCTCTGCGATTTGGTACGAGTGGTCATAGTGCTTCCTTTCCAATGGTCAGGCGGAAGCGGTAGGATGGCGGCGAATCACAGCATCTACACGCTTCCGCGTGTGGTTGTTGTTGGGGCTTCCAATTGTTTGCAGTTTTCGGAAGCCCCTTGCTCATGCCTGTGCGCGTTGTGCTAGGCCGTCGCAAGCGAAAGCAATCTCTCGCCGCCACGTGTCGTCATCCGTCTCGCCGAAGTAGTTGCCGATCTCAATAAAGCAATCCAGCAATTGGCTACGCGCAAACTCAGGGCATTGCGGGTGTAGAGCGACAGCGCAAGCGGCATCGCGCAACACTAAACAAGCGGCTTCAAAGGGCTGCTCGTCTTTGATCTTCATTTCCTTCTTCATCCTTCATCGCATCAATCCTTTCTTGTGTAGGGCGAACGGGCGCGGCGCTCGCCTGTGGTGTGTGGCCTGCCGCGCCAAGCGGCGGAGGCTAAACTTCAACGCGGCGCATCTGGCCGTACATGGCCTTCACGCCCTGGGCGTCGCTAATCGTGACGCGATTGTGCTCGAACACTTCAGCCCCCTGGCTCGCTGACCAGTTTTGCATGCGCTTCGTTTCGACCTCGGCAGCCGCCACACCCAGGGCTTGGGCGTAGCGGAGCATCAGGCGGCGCGCGATGTGGTGTTGCAGGTCTTGCTCTGCGCTTCGTAGGTGTGGCCTTCATCAACCACGTAGAGCTTGCGGCTGGTGATTGACTGGATGCGCAACGTCTGGTCATCGAATGACCAGTAACGGCTATGCGCAATCTCGATCACGGCGCGGTCAATGGCGCGCAGGATGGCGGGTTGACCAGCCGACTTTGCCTTTGCTTCGTTGATTGTTTGCTGCCAGATGTGAGAGTTGAGAATCATTGTGTGCCTCCGTTTGTGTTATCAACCTGACGAGAGAAAATACACGCATATACGAAGACTTTGTCAACAGAATACTTCGCATTGACGAAGACTTTTTTTTGATTTATAAGGGCACTATGAATCTGCTAACTAGCAAAGAAGTAGCTGAGAGGCTGGGCATCTCAGTCAGACGAGTGCAACAACTTGCTGAGTCTGGCAGGCTACCTTCACAGGTGTTTGGTGGAACTCTCGTTTTTCAAGAGTCCGATCTTGCTCTTGTTGCCAATCGCCCAACAGGCAGGCCGAAGAAAGCCGACGAAGCCGAGGCGATAGAAGCGAGCCGGAAATCTGCGCCGGTGAAGGCGACGAAGAAGCGCGCGACGAAGAAAACAGGACGTAGAGACTAAGTGGCGATGTATCAGTCAGGCTTATTGCAAGTTGATTGGGACGCAATGTTCCGCCCTACGGTAAGCCTCCTAGAAATCTTTCTACGCGGCACTTTGGTCTATCTCTTCCTCTTCTTCCTGTTGCGCGTTTTGCGCCGCCAGGCTGGGGCGCTGAAGATTTCAGACCTGCTGGTGATCGTGCTCATTGCGGATGCAGCACAAAACGCGATGGCGAGTGAGTACAAGTCAATTACTGAGGGCGCTCTCCTAGTGGCGACCATCGTTTTTTGGGATTACTTCTTGGATTGGCTGGGCTACAGATTCCCGGCGATGGAGCGGTTGTTACAACCGGCAGCGGTGCCGCTGATCAAGAATGGGCGTATGTTGAAGCGGAATATGCAACAGGAGATGATCACCACTGATGAATTGTTGGGACAGCTACGCGAGCAAGGGATTGAGCGAGTCGAAGATGTCAAGCAGTGCTGCATTGAAGGTGACGGACATATCAGTGTTATCAAAAAAGACGGCAAAAATCTTACGGGGAAGAAGGCTAAACAAGTAGCTTCTTAGCGATTGCGCGGCGGGCGATGATCGCGAAGAAACGTGTGGCGAAGAATTGGGCCACGACAACAATAATCATTCAACTAGAAGGAGTTTTTGAAATGATGACAGTCCGATATAAGCGTACCACCATCGTTGCAAGCATCGTGTTCACGGCGATGCTTGCCTTGACTAGCTCTGGCTCAGCAACAATGGGTCTGGTTCAAGAAAGTCCGCGCAAGTCGGCGGAGCTGGTGCTCGCTGGCAAAAAGATTTCCGTTGATTACGGTGCGCCCTCGGTGCGTAGCCGCAAAATCATGGGCGGGCTGGTGCCTTATGACCAAGTCTGGCGACTGGGCGCAAACGAGGCGACTGGCTTCAAGACCGAAGCGAATCTGGTCATCGGCGGGTTGAACGTTCCGGCAGGCAGCTACACACTCTTTGCCGTGCCGGCAGCGACCGGCTGGAAGTTGATCATCAACAAGAAGACCGGCCAGTGGGGCATCCCTTACACCTACGAAAGTACGGAACTAGGCCGGGTGAATATGCGAGTGACCAAGCTCACCGCTCCGGTCGAGCAGATGGTCATCAAGCTCGACAAAGTAGGTGCCGGTGGCGCACTCAAGGTGGAATGGGAGAACACACGGGCTTCAGTGAATTTCGCTGTGAAAAAAATAAGCGCCACAAAGAAAGGCAAATGATGAGCACAGCTACTGCACCAGCATTGAAATCGGTCGAAGTGTTTAAGGACAGCGTGTCGCTGTTCCGTTGTGATTACGGAGCTAACCCCGGCCCGCAAACGTTCGTCGTCGTCTGTCCTGACGGTGTGGTGTTGTGGGGGCAGCGGTTGTCTGAGATGACAGACCGAAGGGGCGAAGCAATCACGCTGCCGGAGATCGTAGCTGACAAGGTGGTTGTGACGCACGCAGGCGGGAACATTGACGAGTTGGTTTGTGCTGGCCTGTCACTGCAACCCGAAGGCAGCAGGACGGAGGCCGACCACTAATGCCGCAAATCCTTCGTATAAGCTGTTCGTGGTGCGACATGATGAACGATGCCGTAGAGGGCAAAGCGGTCTATTGCGATACCTGTGGGCATCGATCGGACAAGCTGCGCGAAGATTGCGACTGCCGGAAGTGCAAAGACACCGGGCGTCTGTTGGCGATCCGGCAACAAGAGCAGGAAAGAAGGCGAGGAAACGATGAGTAAGCCAGTGCGAAAAGGAACTTCCCAACTGTGGGCTGTCATAACGGCAATTATCGTTGTGTTGGCGCTCGTGCAAGCGACGCCGCTCGCTTTGTTCCCCGCAAAGGTAGGCGATTTCGCTCAAGGCTTAGCAATTGGACTCTGTATTGTCCTGGTTGTTGTTTGGCTGAGTCGTAGAGCAGGGCGGATTTAAGCAGCGAAGGTCTTGGTGAAGAAACGCGCGACGAATAAAGGAAACTGAATGACCGAAGACGGCCCAACCAAAGACCTAACCGATCAGATGACCGACCGGCAGCTATTGCTTGAACTGCGCCGGGCTGTAACACCCTTAACCGAGCGTTTCGAGGAATCCGAGCGCCGCACGAATCCACTGCCACCAAATTACGACGCGCGCTTCACGGCGATGGAGGAAAGGCTGGCCAGGATAGAGCAAGACATCCGCCTCTTGCGTGATGACATGCACAACGAGCGGCACGAGCGGGTGATTCTCGATCAGCGATTGACCGAACTGGAGCGACGGCCAAACTAAGCAGGGAATCGCCCGAATAGGTGTTGATGGCTGCCTACCAGGGCGTTTTTGAAGTTTACGATGGCAGATGAGCGCAAGGCGAGAATGTGCCCTTAACGTAATCAACGGAGTTTTACTTACAGAAGGAAATCTTATGAGCAAAGTCTTTTTTGATATTGAAATGGATGGCAAACCGGCGGGCCGGATCGTCATGAACTTGTTTACTGATGTCGTTCCGAAGACGGCAGAAAACTTCCGTGCGCTTTGTACTGGGGAAAAAGGGTATGGCTACCAGGGCAGTATTTTTCATCGCATCATCCCCAGATTTATGCTGCAAGGCGGAGACTTCACCAATGGCAATGGGACTGGAGGAATGTCTATTTACGGAAATAAATTTCCTGATGAAAATTTTGAGCTTAAGCACGACCGGCCTTATCTGCTCTCAATGGCGAATGCCGGTGCCGATACAAATGGGTCGCAATTTTTCATTACCACGGTGGCAACGGACTGGTTGAACGGCAAACATGTCGTTTTTGGCGAGGTGACCGAAGGAACTGATGTGGTGAAGCTGATTGAGTCAGTTGGATCATCGTCAGGTAAGCCAACGCAAAATGTTGTTATTGCGGACTGTGGGCAAATTTAATTTCCCAGCAATAAAAGTGCTTTTAGGAGCGCCTCCGACTCTAATCTAAATTTCACGATGGCAGACGAGCAACCCAATGAGCAAGAAAGACGCGCCACGCCGGACAGATCATCGAGCGCGGCGAAAGGCGGGTTGAAAAATCCGGTAACGCTGTGGTAACGAATGCTCATACAAACCGGTGCTAAGGCGTGCTAATTGAGAGTAAGGCGATTTTCGCGCATCTGATTGAACAGGCAGGCTTCATACTAATGCATACCGCTTGCGCTAAAGCCGTACAAAATGCTAGTTTCGCCCTCTCAAGGCGGAGAGCACGGGTTCGAGTCCCGTACGCGCTATTCAGATCTTAGGCGAGCAGCGGTCACCTGGCTTGGTGGCCGTTTTAGTTTGCGATAGCAGGCCCGGTTTCTCGGCTCAATTCGCGGATCGGCATCCAACAATACCTTATCTGTCCGATTGGCGGTAGTTAATTGCAGCGAGGTGTGTATGGCATCCCCCATCGAAGTCTTCTTTTCTTATGCACACGAGGATGAAGCGTTGCGCGATGAGTTGGCAAAACATCTCCGCTTGCTTCAGCGGCGCGGGGTCATCCAAAGCTGGCATGACCGCCAGATTGGCGCAGGTATCGAGTGGGAGGCTGAAATCGCTGCGCATCTGGAAAGTGCGCGAATAATTCTGCTGCTGATCAGTGCGGATTTTCTGGATTCGGATTTTTGCTACGACAACGAACTCAAGCGCGCGCTAGAGCGACACAAAAATAATACTGCGCGCGTCATCCCGATCATTCTGCGTGATTGTGATTGGCAAGAGGCGGAGTTCGGCAAACTGCAAGCGTTGCCGAAAAATGCCAAGCCCGTTACCAGTTGGGCGAACCTCGACGAAGCGTGGACAGATGTGGTGCGTGGCATTCGCAACGCCATCGAACGGCTGCAAAACAAAGCCGATGACGAGGGCCGGCCAGGTTCTCCCCCAAAGACTCAGCCACAAAGCCAGGATGATTCACCAGCGCCAAGCCAGATGCCAGCCAACCCGGACGCACATCGCTTACACCAGCGCTGTAACCGCACTGCACAGACAGACGCCTTTGAAGACACGCTGCGACAACATCGCAACGCGCAGCCGCACCGTCCGCTGCTTTACCTGATTCACGGTGACGAGTCTGAATGCCATGATTTGTTGCTCGACCGGCTGAAAGGCGAAATCCTGCCCGAAGAGCTTAACTGTTCTATCACTGATTGTCTTTGGAATAATCCGCCCCATCCACAATCTAGCGTAAACAAATTTTGGCTCTCGTTGGGTAAGCACCTCTTGAATCGGCGCTTTGATCCTACTATTGAGAGCCACCAACAGATTCAACAAGAATTAGCTAGGTTGGGAGGCCCATTGTTGGTGCGGTTGCAATGGTACAGCGACCAGTTTGGACAGGCCCAAACAAACGGCTTGGCCAATTTCCTGCAATTCTGGGAAAGCTGGCCGCCCTTGCCTGAGCACTGCTTGGTGATTTGTACCCTATCGCTCGTCTATGCCGAGTCAAAAGCTGCCCTGTCCCGATTGACGTTTTGGCGACAATCTCCTAGCGACCGATTGAAAGAATGGGTGAAGGAACTGGCTGACCACGAACAACCTACGCCTTCTCTCTCGTTATCTGTGCTGCCGGAGTTGGAACCGGTAGCACACCATGAAGCAAAACGTTGGTGTCATGATCTCGACGTGACACGCAGAGATCATGTGATGGATGGGGTTGTCGAATTTTTCCAGCGCAGAGACAACCGCCCGATTGACATGCGAACGCTTGCCAAAGAACTCAAGAAATTGCTAGCTGACAAAGAACTGTCTATCCAATCATCAGGCCAAACACCAAAGAGGAGCTAACCATGCCCGTTCCGCAATACACCGGCAATCCCGCCAATCGCCCCACTGATGCGCCCCCTTGGCCTTCAGCGAAAACACGGCGTGATCAGATGCTTGATCCGCGTGGCTACAAACCCGACGAAGGTTTGGTCAACGCCGTTAATGTTGCCTTATTGTTGGAACAGCCCCTGTTGGTCACAGGCGAACCGGGCACGGGCAAAACACAGTTGGCATACAGTCTGGCTTATGAACTGGGTTTGTCGCCGCCCCTGACTTACGAGACCAAATCCACCAGTACGGCGACTACGTTGTTTTACAGCTACGACGCAGTAGGCCACTTTCGCGCCAGCCAAGCTGCCGGGAAAGCTGAGACGGGCCAAGACAGTGCTGCCGGACAAGGCCCGGCGAATAAAAAAAGCGCTCTCAGTTTCATCACCTGGAATGCATTGGGTGAAGCCATCTTGCGTTCGCAACCCACTTCAGAGGTCGAGCAATGGCTACCGCCTAAGTTTGGCCATGATAGCGCGCGCCAATCGGTTGTCCTGGTTGACGAGATTGATAAAGCACCACGCGATTTTCCCAACGATCTGCTTAACGAAGTCGAGCAACTTTTCTTCCGCGTTCCCGAATTGCACAATGAGCGCATTGACGCCAATCCTGCTAAGCGCCCGCTACTTGTGCTCACCAGCAATTCCGAAAAGAATTTGCCTGATGCCTTCTTACGCCGCTGCGCCTATTACCACATAAAGTTTCCTGAGCCGGATAAACTGGCCGAAATTGTGCTTGAGCGTGTCGGCGGCTTTGCCGGCAGCCAGACACCATTGATGAAAGAGGCGCTCACGCTGTTTAGCCTCCTGCGCGACAAACAGCGCCGCCATTGGGACAAGATTCCGGCGACAGCGGAACTGATTAACTGGCTGACCGTCTTGCATAAGAATGGCGCTGATTTCGAGAAGCCATTGCGCGTACAGCCAGAGCTGTTGAAAAAGAGCTTGAGCGCTCTGGTCAAGAGCCGGGACGATCAGGAATACATCGCAGATCTGGTGGAAAGGAAGAAGTGGTAACTCTGGTGAGCCGTCATGATCTCTACGCCAACCATAAAACTCGAAGACCTGCTCGACCTCCGGGAAGAACTGTGCCGAATTGGCTTTGATGCGGGGCTGCAACGCGCTATTGCGGCGCAGAACCTGTTGCTAGCGCTAGCGTCGCAGGGGCGATTGCCTGCCGACCCGCGTGATTGGCGGACGTGGCTGGCACCGGTCTTTTGCGCCGCGCCGGGCGAGCAGGAAGAATTCTATCGCCGCTACGATGCGTGGGTGCAGCGGCGTCCGGCGTTGATTGAGCAAGTGGCTGAGGTAACGCAGGCACAACCAACCGTTAGCGGCGCAATACAAGGGAAAAACGTTCGTAGTCTCGCATTCAGGCGGTTAGTGGCATATTTTCAAATTGGCCGCTTGAAGGGGGAGCTACGAACACATTTGCGTTCCTTCGCGCGTCCACAGGAGTGGATCCCAGCTTTAGTTGTGCTGTTGTTGGCAATACTGACGTGGGGTTGGTTACAGCGGCAGACGACATTTACGTTGACGGGACAGGTCTTTGGCGAAAGCGAATCGCATCCACTGGCTGGGGCTGAAGTTTGGCTAGCTAATCAGTTGGTACAGACCGATGCGCTTGGCAAATTTTCTATCAATTATCAAATCAATAATCTTGAACTGCTTCGCCAAAATAAAATCGAGTGGTTGAGAATCAAATATCCAGGCTATTACCTGGAGACAGCTAATGTTGTGCTCCCTTTCACTGAGCCACAGAAAGTTATCTTGCAGAAACAAGCAGAGCTTGAGCGTCTTCCAGCACAACGACCACTCACTCCTAGTCCTACTCCTGAGCAACCGCCGCTGCCTATACAATCCAATACCAGTTTAAAACTCTGGCAAATCGCCATCATCCTCTCTTCCTTACTGCTATACGCGCTCTGGCTCTTGTGGCGTTGGTGGCGATGGCGTGCGTTGTTGCAAAAGCTGCCAGCCAGCGGGATGCCGCAATTACAGGACCTCAGAGTCGAAGGCACAGAGCGCAAGCTGTTCGCTTCGTCCCGTGTGCGCCGCTTGTTGTTGAGCTTGCGGCGTCCGCGTCCGATGCCGATGCGCGAATTGGATGTGCCCGCGACGGTGCAGGCGACAATTCGGCGAGGCGGGATGTTCACGCCCGCGTATGGCGCGCGGCGTTCTTCGCCAGAATACCTGTTGCTAATTGATCGCGCCAGCGCCCACGATGAACAAGCCAACGTTGCCGATGAACTGCACCAGCGGTTGGCCGAAAACGGCGTTTTTGTCGAGCCGTATTACTTTCAGGGTGACGCGCGTTCCTGCCGCCGCGCCGTCAAGGACGAAGCGGCCATCACCTTACAACAACTAGTGGCGCGTCATCCCGAACATCGTTTGCTAGTTTTTGGCGATGGGGCAGGATTCTTCGAGCCCTTTACAGGCAGGCCGCAACGTTGGCTAGAACAGTTCACACCGTGGGAACAGCGCGTGTTGCTGACACCGGAAGCGCCAGCGTGTTGGGGCTATCGCGAACGCGAACTTGGCCAGCGCGATTTCCTGCTGTTGCCCGCGAGCGCAGAGGGAATCGAAGAGTTGGGCGAATGGCTCAGCTATGGGGTTGCACCTGCGCCGAGAAAACCTATAGCACAGCCTTTCCCAGAACTGATCGAAGAGCGCCAGCAACGCTGGCTGGAACGCCACGCGCCACTGCCCGAAGAGATTGATGAGTTACACGGGCAGGTGCGCGCTTATCTCGGCCAGGACGGTTGGGATTGGCTGTGCGCCTGCGCGGTCTATCCGCAAGTGACCTGGGAATTGACGCTGTATTTGGGCTATTGGCTCTTTGGCGGCGATCAGAAATGGCGCGAAGAATGGGATGAGCGCGTCTTGCGGTTAGTGCGATTGCCGTGGTTTCGCTACGGAACGATGCCGGATTGGTGGCGCGAACGTTTGCTAGATAAGTTGCAGGGCGAAAAGGAAGCCATCGTGCGGCGCGGCATCGAATGCTTGTTGCGTAGCGCGTTAGAGCAGCCAGACGAGCCAGTGACATTGGAATATGCCAAACCAGAAGACAAAAGCTTCCGCGCCCAGTTACGCGCGTGGTGGCAGCGGCAGCGATTGTTTTGGGGCTTGCGAATGATTGAGCCAGATGAGCCATTGCGCGATTACGTCTTTTTGCGCTTTCTAGCTGGGCAACGGCCTAACCGGTTGGGCGTACGCGTGCCGGAGATGTTGCGGCGCGTATTTTTTATAAAAGGCCATTATGTCTTGGGCTGGCGTCCCATTACGATCTCCTTATTAGCTTTACTATGTTCCGTAACCACGCTATTGACGTTTTGGCTTGGCCAAACAAAACCAGATAATCAGATTAATTTGCCACCACAGCAATCTTCTTCATCACCCCCTCCGCTTATTGTAGGCACTATACCAACACCTATTATGAGCATAGCCCCAACACCTATTGTGCCAAGGACACCAACCTTTGTTACACGAACAACACCAACACCTATTCCGATAGCAACCCCTCTTTATGAGGCATTAGTAATGCCAAAACCGACAGTTACTCAGCCTCTACGAGAGGCTTCCGATAGTGTCCGCCGGCAGGACCTCTCCATTGATAACGTCAAGCCGCAGGACATATCCATAGGTCAGCAAATCACGGGTGAACTTACTGCTAGTGATCAAATACAGTTATCTGTTGATAATAGCAAGCGCACCTATTTTTATGATACTTATTACTTTAGAGTTGCAGTAGCAGATACTACAGTAGCGATTGATTTACGCTCCACGCAATTCGACGCGGCGATCATACTTTATCGAGTGTATGGCAAACAGCTTATAGAGGTCGCTTCCGATGATCAATCAGGTGGATATGGCGATGGTAGAAGTGAAAATAATAACGCTTTGCTACTTACGATGCTTCCCACCATTGGCGATTACGTCATCTTTGCCACCAGTTCAGACCTTGATCCGAAAAGTCTGGGTAAATACACATTAGGGCTAAAGACCAACGTGATACGGAAAATCAGCTATGGTGAGAGCTTTACCAACGCTGAAACTTCAACTGCCCATATCCAAACTTCGGCAGGTACTTATCTTGATGCCTATTGGTTTACTGGACAAAGTGGCGATAGAGTGCAAATCAAGTTAAGTTCATCTACCTTCGACTCTTTTCTGATGTTGCAAGCGAATAATAACGGTTTTCCAATCGCTTCTGATGATAATAGTGGGGGGGGGCAAGATGCGCAAATCGAGCGGCCACTCTCTGAAAGTGGCCGCTATATCATTATCGCGACGCCTTATGAGAAGAACCGAACTGGCGTATACAGGCTTACACTAAACAAAATGGGATCACAGTGATAGGACTAAATGTGGGAATTGAGGGGAGATAGGAGCGCGGATTCTTGCCTCTCCTCGCTGCATAAGCTATCGTTCACCCGTCACGCGTGAGCACCGTCCGTCCTCTAAACCCAGGTCAGTGGGAAACGCGAACCCAAGCGCATGAAAATTCTAGTCGTTAGCCTCTATTACGAACCTGACCAGTGCCAGGGGAACGGCCCGATAGTCCGCGCCCTGTGCGAGGATTGGGCCGCTGCCGGACACGAAGTGACGGTGGTCACGTCGTTCCCGCACTACAACTGCGACGCAGTCTGGCCGGAGTATCGCGGGCGACTGTGGCAGCGCGACCGCGTCGGTCAAGTTCGGGTGCTGCGCTCCTACATCTATGTCTCGGCGCGTAAGAGTGGTTTGGCGCGGCTGCTCAACTACTTCTCGTTTAATGTTTCTTCGACGCTCGCCGGGTTGAGCGTAGAGCGGCCCGATGTAATCTTTGTGATGTCGCCGCCACTGACCATTGGGCTGACGGCGTATCTGCTGGGCAAGCTCAAGGGCGTTCCGTATTGTTACAATGTGCAGGACATCTGGCCGGAAGCGGCGGTGCGGTTGGGGATGCTGCGGGGCGAGCGCACGATCCGGTTTTGGGAACGAGTGGAGAAATTCATCTATCGCCACAGCCGCCGCATCTTCGCGATCTCGGACGAATTCAGCGATAACTTGCAGGGCAAGGGCGTCCCGGCAACGCAGATCGAAGTCATTCCCAATTTTGTAGACACAGCTTTTATTCGTCCGCTGCCGCGCCGAAATGCGTTTGCGACAAAGCATGGATTGAATGACAAATTCGTGGTGCTCTACGCGGGCAACGTCGGGTTGTCGCAAGGTTTGGAAGTGGTGCTCGACGCGGCAGAGTTGTTGCGCGAGCAATCAGACGTTCTTTTCCAAATTGTCGGCGCTGGTAGCAGCAAGGCTGAGTTAATGGCCGAGGCTGGGCGGCGCAATTTATCCAACGTCCGCTTCTTGCCCTTGCAAGAGGAAGCAGACGTGCCGGAGTTGTATGCCTCTTGTGATGTGGCGCTGATCCCGTTGCGGCGTGGGCTGGCGCAAAATTCAGTGCCCTGCAAGACCTACAGCATTATGTCGAGCGCGCGGCCTTACATCGCCAGCGTGGACGAGGGCAGCAACGTTTGGAAGCTGACCGAGCGGGTTGACTGCGGCGTTTGCACACCGCCGGAAGATGCGCGGGCGCTGGCTGAAGCTGTATTGCAGTTGCGGGGTGATGAAAAGCGTCGGCGGTTGATGGGGCTGAACGGGCGCGATTATGTCGAGTTGCACTTCACGCGCGATGTGATAACGCAACGTTATCGCCAGGCCTTAGAGGTAGTAGTCGAGCCGCAACACGCGCATAAACCCGTAGCCGGTGTTTGGCCGGGCGAAACGATGGTGCAAGTCGAGCAGCGGCCCAAGCCGATTGAGATTGAATTTGATTGAAGAGGAGTTTGTATCGTGGCAGGTGAGAAGTTGTATTTGGTGACAGGTGGCGCGGGCTTTATCGGCTCGCACATTGCCGAGGCGTTGATTAAACGCGGCGAGCGTGTGCGTGTGCTGGATAATCTGATCACCGGCAAGCGCGAAAATGTCGCACACCTGCGTGATAAGCTTGAATTCATCGAAGGCGATATTCGCAATTATGAACAGACGCGCCAGGCTGTCGAAGGCGTCCAAGTTGTCTTTCACGAAGCCGCCGTCCCTTCCGTGCCGCGTTCAGTAGATGAACCCTTACTCAATCACGATTGCAACGTCAACGGAACATTCAATGTCTTGCTGGCCGCGCGTGCGGCAGGCGTCAAGCGTGTGGTTTATGCCGCTTCGAGTTCGGCTTACGGCGAGACTGAAGTCTTACCAAAACAAGAGGAGATGTTGCCGACGCCGCTCTCGCCGTATGCGGCGGCGAAGCTCTTTGGCGAATACTATTGCCAAGTCTTCACGCGTGTTTATGGTTTGGAAACAGCTTGCCTGCGTTACTTCAATGTTTTCGGCCCGCGCCAAGACCCGTCATCACCGTATTCGGGCGTAATCTCAAAATTCGTTACTGTGTTGCTGCAAGGCGAGACGCCGGTTATCTATGGCGATGGCGAGCAGTCGCGAGACTTCACTTACATTGACAATGTGGTGGACGCAAATCTGCGCGCGGCGGAAGCGCCGGAGGCAGTGGGACAGGTGATGAATTTGGGCATTGGGCAACGCATCACGCTCAATGCCTTGCTAGCCGAATTGCAGAAAATTCTCGGCACCAATCTGACACCGCGTTACGAAGCGATGCGCGCGGGTGACGTGCGCCACAGCCTGGCAGACATTTCGCAGGCGCGGAAGCTGCTCGATTATGAGCCGCGAGTGATGCTCGCCGAAGGCTTGCGACAGACGGTCGAATGGTATCGCGGCCAACAGGCACAACATGTGACGGCCTGATCAGCTTCAACGTTTCCTGCGCTCAGGCGCGGGTTTCTCTGTCGCCCCCTGCTCGTCGAATTCGCGCTCAAATTCATTGAGCTTCTCATTCAACTCGTGCAGCTTATTCTGCTCGGCTGCCAGAAAAGCCATTTGCTGGCCTTCACGATCCTTTAACCGCGTTTCGCGTTCCGCGAGCGGGTCTAGCTCGATCTTGACCAGACGGTATTGCTTTTCTAGCTCAGCGCGCCGCGCGGGAAAAGCTTCCTGTCTAACTTGGCGCTCCAATTCCTTGAGCGTTTCACCGACCCGCAATTGATTGGCTTTGAGGTCGGCAAATTGGTTGCGCGTTTCCTCCAGGTCTCTGGCAGCCTTATCAACGCGTTCCTGCTGCAAGCGCACGCGCTCTGCTGCGAGCTGTATGCGCTTGGCTCCGGTGGTGGTGCTTTGTAGGGCGATGCGTAACAGGTGCACCTCGTTCAGCAACTCGCGCAAGGCGCTGGCCTCTTCGGCGGAAAGTCTGCCGAGCGATGCGGGTGTAGTAAGGGGCTGTGAGGTTTGCGCCTGAGCGGGGCTGCCAAGCACGAGGGTGACAACGCACCAAAACAAGCCACAACTCAGACCGGTTTTAAGCATAGACATATTGGCCTCCTAAAGTTTCGAGCAATAAAGCTGAAGTTACTCACTTCGGGGTGAATTGGGGCGCAATGGGCACTAACGACTCAATCATCTTTAAGTTTCTTTTTTAAGTTTCTTTTGCATGCCAAGCACGAGTGGCTCGTAACCCAGGCTCTCCCAAAACTGCCGCGCCTCCGCGTTGGCGTGGAGCACTTGCAATTCGCTGGTCGCTAAGCCTTGGTTGTGCAGCCAATGCTCGGCTGCTGCGACCAGTGCGCGTCCGATGTTGGAGCGCCGCACTTCCGGTTTGACGAAAGCTCCCGCGATGAAACCGCCCACGGGTTCGACATTGGAACGGGGACGATGCAGCAGTGAGTTAAACAGCTCATCTGCATTGTGCGCCAGCCGCTCTTTCAACCAGGCGCGCCAGCCGAGCTGTTTACGCGTAAGTTTCAAGCCGTAGGCTACGACTTTGACGTAGCCGACTAATTCGCCGTTACGCTCGGCCAGAAAAAACTTCGTGTTGGCCAGCCGCATCTGCTTACGCATTTCCGCCGTGCTGGCGGCCCAAGCATTCAACTCTCCCACCGTTTGGTTAAGTCGTTGTTCGTAACGCAGCAACTCCTTGGTCAACTGCGCCAGCCCTTCTGCGTCGTCGAGACGGGCAGCGCGAACGATGGGGAAGTTTTGCGGTGCGTATTGCATCGTCAAGGGGCAGCGCGGCCAAAAGGCAGCTTGACCGGCTGCGAAAGCATACGACATAATCGCCGCGAGTTGAACGCCTTACGCAGTAAAAACAATGTTTAGATTCAAAGTCCTCATTATCCTCTCTCTCTTTCTCCTACCTGTCCTGCCGCTCAACGCTCAACAAAAGAGATCGCCTTATGGCCCGGTCGTCATGGCTTATCTGACGGGGTTGAATGAAGAGTTGAATGAGTTGGAGTTTCAACTGCGGCAGCGCGAAATCAACCGCGCCGATTACGACCGCACACGGCAGCGCCTGCTAATTCTGCGCCGCCTAGTGCAAGAGCGCGCCCGCCAGAGCCGCGCCGACGCCGTGCCGGAATTGCAGGTCTTGCAGCTTGATGAATTCGGTATGGTGGGATTGAGCCAACCGCCGGAGCCGGAACGGCTGCAACTCGGCAATGTCTTTGATGAGAGTTGGAAGCTTATCGGCATCGAGAAGAATGACAAGGATAAGACGAAGCCGCCGTTTTACGTTTTCGAGAAAGCTGCTATCGCGTCCACCAAGACCCGCGAGCGAGTGGTTGAGCGGACAGCGCCGCAAAACTTCGACCCGCTCGAAGTGATTGAAACCATCGTCGTGCCTGACCCCGAACCACCGCGCCCAATGGCGGCGCGACCACGCGCGACGACCTCGAACGAAGACTTGCCGCAACCCGAGACGCAAGCTGGCAATGCCGTCGCCGGGCCGCGCATCTTGGGTTTCTATCTGCCCGAATACACAGACAAAGCACGCGAGAAGGCCGTGGAGGGCGATTTGATCGTCAGCGCGCACTTCCGCCGCGATGGCAGAGTTCGTGACGTGGCCGTCGTGAAGAGCTTAGGCTCTGGCTTGGATGAGCGCGCCATCGAAGCCGTCAAACGCATCAGCTTTGAACCCGCGCGTCTGGGCGAGCGGAGCATTGATGCGCGCGCCGAAATCGTCTTCAATTTCAAACTTAGCAAAATCAACGCGCGCGTGCGTAACGTAGTGGCGGAATGAAAACGGGAAGGAGCAACGTTGCCGCTAAGACCAGCTCAATTCTCACGTCGCCGCTTTCTTAAGCTCTCAGCCGCTTCGGCTGCGACGCTGGGGCTGGGCGGCTTAGGCTACGGCTTCGCTGTGCGCAAGCATGTTCAACTGGCGCGCGTCGAGGTCAAGCTGGCCCACCTGCCCAATGAGTTCGACGGCCTGACGATCGCGCATCTGAGCGATCTGCATCTAGGCGTTTACACCAGCGCCGATTATCTGCGCCATTGTGTCGAACTGACGAATGCGCAGCAGCCTGACATAGTCGCGTTGACGGGCGACTACACCTACATTGAGCGGAAATATGTTGAACCTTGCGCCGACATCCTGAGCGAGTTGCGCCCGCGCGTGGGCAGCTATGCCATCTTGGGCAATCACGATTATTATCAGGGCGCGGGACACACGGCGCGTGCGCTGCGACGTGTGAAGATCAATATGTTGATTGACAAACGCGACCGTTTGGAAGCGCGCGGCGCCAAGCTCTCTTTGTTTGGTGTGGATGATTTGTATTACGGCGACACCGACGTTGTGCGCTTACTGCGCGAAGTGCCGGAAGAGGAACCGCGCCTGGTGCTGGCGCACAATCCTGACTTCATCGAACAGTTTGCCAAACGAAATCAACACGTTGACCTGATGATGTCCGGCCACACACACGGCGGCCAGATTCGTTTTCCGCTCGTTGGCGCGCCGCACATTGATTCGGCATACGGCCAACGATACGCGCGCGGCTTGAACCGTTGCCGCGAAATGCAGATTTACACCACACGCGGCGTCGGCATGGTCGGCCTGCCGGTGCGTTTCGATTGCCCGCCTGAAGTAGTGCTGTATACGTTGCGCCAAGCTTGAAAACAGAGATTAGGGAATTAGCCAATGGGATTACTGACGCTGAGTGAAGTTTACGAGGAAATCACCAGAGCCAACGCCGCCGAGAAGAAGCTGGCGGTGGCGGCCATCGTGACGACTTCCGGTTCGACGCCGCAGCGCACGGGGGCGAAGCTGCTGGTTTACGAAGATGGGCGGATGCTGGGCACGGTTGGCGGCGGCTGTGTCGAGGCCGATGTTTGGGCGGAGGCGCGCGAGGCATTACACGAGGATGCAGCGCGCCTGTGTTCTTTCACGCTGCGCGACAATCCCGATGTGCCGCCGGATGAAGAGGGAATGGTCTGCGGTGGCGAAATGGAAGTCTTCATCGAGGTCTGGCAACAGCGATTTCAATCATCGTTGACCGCCGAACAGATTGCTGCGTTGCTCGCCGGAGCCCGCAGCGAAGGTCGCTCGCTCGCGTTGGTCTCATTGATGAAGCAAAGCGAGAAGCCTGCGGACAGAACGCCGCACTTGATTGTGGATGAAAGCGGCAAGCTGTTGGGCGGGACGTTGGGCGAGGCAGAACTGAACGAACTGGCCGCGCGCCAGGCGGTGGCATTGATTGGCGATGAGCGGGCCGAAATTGTGGTCACCCGGCTCGACGAATTGAATGCCAGGGCAGGAAAAGAATTTGATTTGGAAGACGTGAAGCAGCGCGTCAGCAGTGTGCGGCTGCTTTTTGAAATCGCCCGCCCGCCGTTGGAGTTGGTGATTTGCGGCGGCGGCCATGTGGGGCAGGCGGTGGCGAAGGTGGCGCGCCTGATGGATTTCAATGTCACAGTGATTGATGACCGTGCCGAATTCGCTTCGCGTGAGAAGTTCCCGGATGAGAAGGTGCGGTTGCTCGCGCAAGATTTTCTTGAAGCTTTGCAATCACTCAAACTCACCCCGGCCTCGCACGTGGTGATCGTCACGCGCGGCCACCGGCACGATGAAATCTGTTTGGAAGCAGTGATTGACAAACCGGCGCGTTACATCGGGATGATCGGCAGTCGCCGCCGCACGACGACGATTCGTGAACGCTTGAAGCGCGCCGGTGTTGCGCCGGAATTTTTGCGCCGGGTGCACGCGCCCATCGGGTTAGACATTGGTGCGCTGACGCCCGAAGAGATTGCGCTGGCGATTATGTCAGAGATCGTGTTGGTGCGGCGCGGTGGCACGGGCGTCCCGAAAAGCCACGAAGGGCCGATGGCGCGCGCTCGTTAGCGCAGCCAGGCGCAAGGCCGCCAGATGAGCGCCGAATAAGTTTGAACTGGCAACACCGTTTTTTTTCGGTTAGTATTAGCGCCAGTTAGACCTGGCTGTTATAAGGTCACTAAAGGCTAACAACAACTAACAACAAACAATAATTTTTCAGAGAGGGGCGATTCGGGAAATGGAAAATCAACAGAACAGTCAAAACGTTCAAGATGGCTTCCTCAACACTCTCCGTCGGGATCGTATCAATGTGACGATCTACTTAATCGGCGGTGTCAAACTGACCGGCAAGATTCGCAGCTTCGATAAATTCTCCGTGGTTTTGGAGTCGGGGAATCTGGAGCAGTTGATCTTCAAACACGCTATTTCAACGATCTCGGTGCCGCGCGGGAGTATGACTCACCCCCGCGTCGAGCATCATCAACAGGCCTCTTCGGTACCACCACCACCACCACCCGCTGCCGCGCCTGCGCCAACGGGCGGCGCTGTACCGGCGGGTGATTAGACTTGCTGCTTCAACGCGCGCGCTTCGTTCAGCCGTGCCGGTCTGAACGAAGCGCGCGCTCTGCGCCATTCCATGCAACGCGGCAAGTTCATCACCTTTGAAGGCATAGACGGTTGCGGCAAGACGACGCAACTGAAGCTGCTGGTAGATCTCTTAGCAGTGCGTGGCCTCCTCTTTATTTCCACCCGAGAACCTGGCGGCACGCCGACCGGTGAGCGCATCCGCGCCGTGTTGCTGGACGTGTCGGACGAGCGCGTGGAGCCGCTGACAGAGCTTTTGCTCTACGCGGCAGACCGCGCGCAACACGTGCGGCAAGTCATCCTCCCGGCGCTCGAATCAGGTCAGCTCGTTTTGAGCGACCGGTTTTACGACGCGACGACCGTTTATCAAGGCTACACGCGCGGCTTCGATTTGAAGCTGGTCAATGAACTGAATCAACTCGCCACCTGCGGGCTGAAACCGGATTTGACGTTGCTCTTCGATCTGGAAGTCGAGCAAGCCTTGAACCGGACGCACAAACGCGGCGCCGAAGCCCGCGGGCCGGATCGCTTGGACAGCGAGCCGCTGGAATTTCATCGCCGTGTCCGGCAAGCCTATCTCGAAATTGCCGCGCAAGAGCCTGAACGCTTCCGCATCATTCCTGCCGTTGGCTCAGTTGAAGAAACGTTCAAGCTAATGCTCAAAGAACTGCAAAGCCTCTTTGAGTGATCGTCCGTCAAACTTAACACCGCGACTATGTCTTTCGCCAAACTCGTCGGCAACGAACGCAACAAAGCCATTTTGCAACGTCTGTTGTTGCGCGGGCGTGTCTCGGCGACGCTGCTTTTTGCCGGGCCAGACGGCGTGGGCAAACGGCAATTCGCCTTGACGATGGCGAAAGCGCTCAACTGCGAGCGCCCCAGCATTGACGAAGCTCAAGCCAAGTATGACTGCTGCGATGAATGCCCGGTCTGCCGCCGTATTGAGGATGGCAGTTACGGTGACGTGCTGACGATTAAGCCGGATGGGCAATTTATCAAGATTGCGCAGACCCGCCAGCTTACCGACGAAGTTTATTACTGCCCGCGCGAAGGCAAGCAGCGTTTTTTCCTGATTGACGAAGCCGAGCGGTTGCGGGACGAGGCGGCCAATTCGTTACTCAAAACGCTGGAAGAGCCGCCGCCGACCTCGACGATGATTTTGCTTACCGCACGCCCCAACGCGCTCCTGCAAACAATCCGTTCGCGCGCGCAACGGCTCAGCTTCGCGCCGCTCAAGCTGGCAGAGATGGAACAGTATCTGACGACCAGCTTTCGCCGCCCGCAGCCAGACACACTCTTACTGGCGCGCTTGACCGAAGGGCGCATTGGGCAGGCGACGGCGGTTGATTTGTCGGTTTATCGGCAGGAGCGGAGTGTGTTGATCAACCTGCTTGAACTGTTGGCGCGCGGCGATAACCGCTATCGCTTGCTCAAGGCGGCGGAATACCTGGGCAAGAAAGAGCGCGAGGAATTTGAGCAGGAGTTGAACTTGCTCAGCCGGTTACTGCGCGATCTGTTTCTGCTGGCCGCAGGCAGCGCGCGCGAACAGATTGTCAATGTTGACGTAGCCGAAAATCTTGAGCAGTTGGCGGCGCGCATTGGCGTAGAGAAGTTGATGAATTGGGCGAAAAGTTTTGACGAGTTGCGTGCTAACTTGCGCATCAACATCAATCGCCAACTGGCAACGGAGGCCGTATTGCTCAGCTTGACCGATGCGCCCAGCCTTCGTTGATGCGCACGCCCATGCTGTATTGCGTGGCGCAGTCTTCAGCGATTAGCGCGCGTTCGACTTGGCCGCCAGAGCGGTTTTCTGGCGGCTGGAAGCATTTGCCCACTTAGGGCCAGAATCCTTTACACGCTACAGGTGAGGACGTAGAATGCCGCGCGCTGATGATTCAGCCGGGATTTCAGCCCTTTGCTCAGTATCAGTACCGATAACCATCCGGCACTCTCGTCCGATAAACCAGATTTCGGAGAGCATTATGATAGAGATAGAGCCTCCCTACGGTGAAATTGCCGAGTTGCTTTGCGAAGGCCAGGTAGTGCCATTCCTGGGCGCGGGCGTTAATCTCGGCACGCGCCAGCCAGGCGCAGTCTGGACCGAAGACTCCGAGGGGTTTCTGCCGACCGGCGCGGAACTCTCGCGCTTCCTGGCGCGGCAGAGCAACTTCCCCTCGAAAGACGAGCACGACTTGGTCGATCTGGCGAAAGTCGCTTCCTACTTCGTCGAGGCCACCGCGCGCCGCAGCTTGCGCAAGCACTTGCGCAGAATCCTCGACCAGGAATTCGCCCCCTGCGAGATTCACCGCTACCTCGCCGCGGTTCCCGCGCCCTTGCTGATCGTCACCACCAACTACGACACACTGACCGAACAAGCCTTCAAGGATGCGGGGCGTCCCTACGACCTGGTGATTCATCCGACCGATCGCAAGGACGTGCAGGCGTCGGTCTTGTGGTGGGAGCATCAGGCCACGGAACCGAAGGCCTTGCCGCCCAACCAACTGATCATTGATCTGAAGAAGCGGACGGTGATCTACAAAATGCACGGCTCAGTAGATCGTTTGCAGGGCAAGTGGGACAGCTATGTGATCACCGAAGAGGATTATGTGGATTTCCTGTCGCGCATGACCGGGCAAATGGCGGTGCCGGCGCAGTTCATGCGCCACTTCAGCGCCCGCCACTTTCTCTTCCTCGGTTACGGATTGCGCGACTGGAACCTACGCGTCGTGCTCAAAAATCTGAAAACCGCCCGCCCCAGCCTCGAGTCCGACGATGGCGCTGATGACGAGGATTTGCGTTCATGGGCGATTCAATATCACCCGTCCAGCCTGGAAGAGAAGTTATGGAACGCGCGCCACATCGAGATTTATGACGTGGAAATCAATGAATTCGTGCGGCGCTTGCTTGCACAAAAAGCCAGCTCCGGAGGGTAGTCATGAACGATCTGGTGGCCGACTTTTGTCCCTACAAAGGATTGCAGCCTTACACAGAGGCGGATCGCGCCTATTTCTTTGGCCGCGAACGTGATCGGGAAATCATCATCTCGAATCTTTATGCCGCGCCGCTGACCGTGCTTTACGGCGCTAGTGGGGTCGGCAAGAGTTCCATCCTGCTGGCGGGTGTCGTGCCGGAACTGAGAGAAACGCCGCGTGTGGCCGTGGTCGTCTTTCGCGAGTGGCAGGACGCCGAATTCAAAGCGTCGCTAGTGCGGGCCGTGCAGGCGGAACTGGCCCGCAGTGCAGGAAAGGAACTGGCGGTAGACCCGCAACTCCCGTTCGACGAATTTCTGGCGCAATCCGCAGGAGCCTTGCGCGGCCAACTGTTCTTTATCTTTGACCAATTCGAAGAGTATTTTCTTTATCACCCGCCGTCACAGTTGGAAGAAAACTTCGACGCGGAGTTGGCGCGGACGATCAACCGCCAGGAAATCCGCGCCAACTTCATGCTTTCAATGCGCGAGGACGGGCTGAGCCGTCTGGATCGCTTTCAAGGCCGCATTCCCAATCTCTTGGGCAACCTGCTGCGGCTCGACCACCTCGACCGCCAGGCCGCCGAGGATGCCATCCGCCTGCCGCTGGCGGAATACAACCGCCATTTGCCCGCCAGTCAAGCGCCCGTGAGCATAGAAGACGGCCTGGTCGAAGTACTGCTCGAAGAAGTGAAGACCGGCAAAGTCGCGCTCGATCAAGCGCGGCAAGGAATGGTAGCCGCACCGCCCGGTGGCGCGCCGGGCGAGGCGCGCATTGAGACGCCCTTTTTGCAGATGGTGCTCACGCGGCTATGGCGCGAAGAAACCTCCGCTGGGTCGCGGCGGCTCCAATTCAGCACCCTGACTAGGCTGGGTGGCACTGAGAGCATTGCGCGCACGCATCTGGATGAGAAGATGAAACATTTGAATGCGGACGAGCGCACGGTGGCGGCCAGCCTTTTTCGCTACTTGGTCACGCCGGATGGCCGGAAGATCGCGCAAGACCCCGGCGCGCTCGCGGCCTGGGCCGAAGTCCCGGAGCCGCAAGCCCGGGCGGTGCTGGGACGATTGAGCGCCGATATGCGCATTCTGCGGGTCATCAGCGCGGCCGGCCAGGCCGCGCGTTACGAGATTTTCCACGATACGCTGGCGCCAGCCATCCTTGATTGGCGGGCGCGTTACGTGCAGGAACAGGAACGTGCGGAGGCCGCGCAGCAATTGGCTGGCGTAAGACGCCGGTTTTACCGGCGTCTGGCTTTGGTGGGCCTAATTGGAGTGTTGTTAGTTGTCGTGGTAATCGTCCTGATTGCTCTGGTGTTCTCAGCCTACCGTCAACAGAAAGAAAGTCAGTCACGCGAATGGGTTGTAATGGCTACCTCGCAGTTGCTGGTGAACCCTGAGCAAAGCCTCCGGCTGAGCCAGCAAGCCGTTGAGGCTTCCCTGAATAATCAGGCTTTGGTTGTGCTCCGCCAATCCTTGCTGGAATCGCGTGTGCGCGTCGTGCTGCGCGGGCATACTGATAAGGTTGCCAGCGCTGCTTTCAGTCCGGATGGCACACTGCTGGCGACCGCGGGTGCGGACGGCACCGCCCGTATTTGGGAAGCCGCTACTGGCCGTGAGCTTGCCAGCTTAGCTGAACACCACGTACCGGCGAGCGATGATACCCTTACTTCCGAATTGAGTAGTGTGGCTTTTAGTCCGGACGGCCGGTTCCTGGTGACGACAGTCAAGGACAACGCGCACAACGCTGCTTGTATCTGGGAACTGGCTACCAAACGCTTGGCGGTTGCGCCGCTCAAACACCCTGACGAATTGCGTAGCGCGAGTTTCAGTGCGGATGGCAAACGCGTGATTACGGCCAGCAGCGCCTTCATCCAAATCTGGGACAGCGCCACAGGCGAAAGTCTCGGCAAATGGAACGGGCTGACCGAAGCGTTATTCAGCGCGGCTTTCAGTGCGGATGGCAAGTGGTTGATCACCGCTGGTGAAGATGGCAAAGCGCGCATCTGGGATGCCGCTACGCATCGTCTGAAGACTGAGTTGGTAGGGCATCAGGGCTATGTGTGGAGCGCCGCTTTCAGTTCCGATGGCAAATGGGCTGTCACGGGCGGCGATGATCGCACTGCGCGGGTGTGGGAGGCCGGCACGGGTCGTCTGTTGGCCGAGTTACGCGGACACACCGGTCGGGTCAACACTGCGGTGTTCAGCGCGAACGGGCATTTTGTCGTGACCGCTAGCGATGATGACACTGCGCTGTTGTGGGAAACCGCCACTTGGAGCAACATTGCCAGACTGCGCGGCCATACCGGAAAGGTGAGCAGTGCGGCCTTCAGTCCCGATGGCCGCTTGGTCGTGACAGCCAGTCAGGACAACACGGCGCGGCTCTGGGACATTAGCGCCGAGTGCGGCAAGCTAGAATTTGCCGGGCACGGCGACCAGGTATTGGGCGCAGTCTTCAGTCCGGATGGGAAACTAGTTGTCACTGCCGGCGCGGACAATACCGCGCGCGTTTGGGAATCCGCCACGGGCAGCCAGATCGCGCAATTGACGGGGCACTCCGATTGGGTGAAGAGCGCGGCCTTCAGCCCTGATGGCAAGCGCATCGTGACCGCCAGCGATGATAAATCGGTTCGTTTTTGGGATGCCGTTACAGGGCAACCGATGGGTGAAAAGCTCGCCCGCAAGGCTGGGTTGAAAGCGGCCGTCTTCAGCCCTGATGGTAAACTGGTGGCAATGGCGAGCGGTACGACAGCGCAACTCTGGGAGGCCGCCACAGGTCAGGTGCAAGAGTTGGAGGGCCATCAAGGCTCGGTCTATAGCGTGGCGTTCAGCCCTGACGGCAAACTGCTGATCACCGCCAGCCTGGATAAAACGGCGCGCCTCTGGCGCACCACTGACAGGCAAATGCTGTGGGAATTAAAAGGGCATACCAACGCAGTTGAATGCGCCTCCTTCAGCCCGGACGGGCGGTTGGCCGTCACCGCCAGCCGTGACCGTACCGCGCGTGTCTGGGAGGTGAGCAGCGGGCGGCAACTGGTGGAGTTGCGCGGCCATATTTACATCGTTTCTTGTGCCGTTTTCAGCCCCAATGGCGAAGTGCTAGCGACCGCGAGCGAAGATGGTACCGTGCGGCTTTGGGAGACGCGCACCTGGCAAAGTCTGTCGCAGTTGCGTGGTCATCAGCGCGGCGTCAACAGCGTGGCTTTTAGTCCGGACGGGCAACTGATCGTCACCGCCAGCAAGGATAAAACGGCCCGCCTTTACCGCTGCGCAGAGTGCGGTGCGGCCGCCAGCCTGACTGGCTTAGCCGGGCAGCGGCTGGCTTTGACGGATGAAGAGAATAAACGGATTTTGCGCGAAGTTAATAATCAATGACTACCACCAACGAAAGAGAGGAGTTGTTCGCTTTATGTCCAAACTAGTTAGCGCGAAAGCACAAATGAGGTTGAGGGGCGCGCTGTTCCTGGCGATCATTTCCGCCGGGGTGTTGTTCCTGGCCTATTCGGCGCGCTCAGTGCGCTCCACCAACTCCCCGGCGCTGTCCCCCGGTGCCTGGACAGAGATCAAACTAACGGCCGGCAATGCCTTGACTAACGCCTTTACGCTGCGTTCCGCCCAGGCAGGTTGGTCTCAGCAATTCGAAACCGTAAACGATGCGCTGGAAATCCGGGTAGGCAGCGCTAAAGGGCCGCTGATTACTTTTGTCGGCAAAGGCCAGGACAGACGATATACCTGGCATCGCAGTGACGGGCCGGGCACCGTTAGTATTCAACCGTTTGTTGGCGACGGTGCTCAGATCAGATTGTGGGCGCGCGTCTGGTCGCAGAGCGGTCAGAGCGCCTTGTGCGTGATGAACACGCTCTACAACGGACAACGCCGGCAACGCTGGGAATTTAACGGTGAGGTGGAGTACGGGATTGGGCGTTGAGCCGACGCTCAGTGATTGTCTCTCGCGCCAGGCCGTGTGGCTTGGCGAATCCGGCAGTGATTGCCTCAGAACAAAAAAGGAGCTGCACAATGAATCATAAAAGTAAGTTAGCCGCGTTGAAACTGATGCTGGCGTTATTGCTGGCGGCTTCCGCGCAAGCGCAAATACAGCGCCCGCCCGGCCAGCAATTTTTGCCGCCGGACGCTGACGGCCCTACCGCACAAGGGCAGCCAAATTGGCAAGATGTGGGGGAGGTGTATGTGGATCTGAAGCGAACCTGCAAAGAGCCAAGGATCGTTAAAGAGGACTTTGTTCTATTGGACAACAGCAAAGAATATGTGCAGGTCTCCTGTGTTTTGAAACAAGAGGATCGACGGGAGCCAAAAAATAGACCGGAGGTAAGTGGCTGGAGGTGTGAACTGATCAAAGAGCCAAGCAGACAAGGGAATAAGGTGGAAAAAAAAGTAAAGGCAACCTACTTCCTAACCAAACACCCTAATTGCGTCGCGGGAGATAACAGTGACGAGCCGATTAGCTATCTGAAAGTTACCCTCACAGTCAAAGTAGTAGAGGCAAAGAACAACCAGTCCTCATCAGGTTCAAACCAACCTTAGGGTTAGTCAGGTCGTTTCCTGGCAGCCTGACAATTTGTGCGGGCCGAAAGCCGGACCTTCTTCCACGACGATGCAAGCAAGCCCAAAAATTGCCGCGATGGCGTCGTCTTCTTGACACATCCCGCCTACGCCCGTATCCTCTGCAATTTGCGTTGAGCGTGAGATCGTCAACTGTGTGTCTGAAATCATGTTTGAAGCACTTTCTGACAAACTGAAAAAAGTCCTCAAAGACCTGCGCGGCGAGAGCCGTCTGTCGCAGGAACATCTGGACTTGGCGATGCGCGAAATTCGCATTGCCTTGCTCGAAGCGGACGTTAATTTCAAAGTCGTCAAGGACTTCATTGAGCGCGTCAAGACAAAGGCACTCGGCCAGGAAGTGATGGGGTCGCTCTCGCCAGGGCAGCAGGTCATCAAGATCGTTTATGATGAGATGGTCGAGATGCTCGGCGGTACGTCGAGCCGGTTGCTTTTCACTTCCAAGCGCCCCAATTCGGTGATGATCGTCGGATTGCAGGGATCGGGTAAGACGACTTCAACCGGCAAACTGTCGAAGTGGTTGGTGGCGAATCAGGGTCGCAATCCGCTGTTGCTTTCAGTAGACGTTTACCGTCCAGCAGCGCGCGACCAATTAGCCGTCATCGGCAAAGCGGTGGGCATTTCGGTCTTTGAAGGCGCGGGCTTAAGCGATCCGCTGGAGTTGTGTCGCGCGGCGCGGCTGCATTGCGAGCAGGTCGGCTACGACACGCTGATGATTGATACGGCGGGCCGCCTGCACATTGACGACGCGTTGATGGATGAGTTGCAGCGCATCAAGGCCGAGATGCAGCCGATTGAAACGCTCTTCGTGGCCGATGCGATGACGGGGCAGGATGCGGTCAAGAGCGCGCAGGAGTTCCACAATCGCGTCGGCATCAGCGGTGTCATCCTGACCAAGATGGATGGCGATGCACGTGGCGGCGCGGCGCTCTCGGTCAAAGAGGTTACGGGGCAACCGATCAAGTTTGTCGGCGTCGGCGAAAAGTACGATGCGCTTGATCCGTTCTATCCTGACCGTATCGTCTCGCGCATTTTGGGAATGGGCGACGTACTCTCGCTCATCGAGAAGGTGCAGACCGAGGTTGACGAAGAGAAAGCGGCGGCGTTGCAGGAGAAAATGGAGCGGAATCAGTTCACGCTCGAAGATTTCCGCGACTCGCTCTCGCAGGTCAAACGAATCGGTTCGTTACAAAGCATCCTCGAACTCATGCCCGGCGATATATTCGGCGGTGCGATGCCCAAGCTGACGCCCGAAATGACCGGGCAGATGGAACAGGAACTTAAAAAGACTGAGGCGATCATCAATTCGATGACGCCTACCGAACGCGACAACCACACGCTCATCAACGCCTCGCGTCAGATGCGCATTGCCAAGGGCAGCGGCACACACGTCAATGACGTCAAGAAGCTGATCAAGCAATACGTCGAGATGAAGATGATGATGCAAGATATGATGGGTGGTGGCGATGGCATGTTCGGCGGATTACGTGGCAAAGCAGTGCGCAAGCTGGCGGGTGTCGGCGGGCGCAAGAAGCACAACAAGAAGAAGAAAAAAGGACGGCGGTGAAGGCAGAAGGCAGAAGGCAGAAGGCAGAAGCACATCAGCAATTGCCCGCTGCCCACTGTCCACTGCCCACTGCTTCCAAGTCGGAGGTAGAAGACTTTGTTAGCAATTAGATTAACCAGGATGGGCGCGAAGAAGAAACCCTTCTATCGCGTCGTTGTCGTCGAAAAGCGTAGCAAGCGCGACGGCAGATTTGTTGAAATCGTCGGGCATTACAACCCGCTCACGCAACCGGCGCAGATCGTGCTCAATCACGACCGCGTCAATTACTGGATTCGTTGCGGCGCGCAGCCGACTGACACGGTGCGCTCGCTGATTCGCAGGAGCGCGCCCGCAGAGCCAGAACAGGCAGCCGCCTAGTTTTTTTGCAGGCAAGGAAAGCAGCGAGAGAGCAATGAAAGAACTTGTCGAACTGATCGCCACAGCTTTGGTGGATCACCCGGCTGAGGTCAAAGTCAAAGAGATCGAAGGGCACCAAGCGACCGTGCTCGAATTGCGTGTTGCTAGCGGCGATCTGGGCAAGGTCATCGGTAAACAAGGCCGCACCGCACGCGCCATCCGCACGATCCTCAACGCCTCGGGCATCAAGCTCAAGAAGCGTTTCGTGCTGGAGATCGTCGAGTAGGCAATGAGCACCCAGCAGAACGCGCCAGAGGAATTGGCTAACTTGGTTGCCATCGCGCGCATCGCCCGCCCGCAAGGCATTCGCGGCGAAGTGATCGCTGACCTGCTGACCGATTTCCCTGAGCGGTTCGCGCGGCTCGGCGAGGTGCACCTGACCAGGCCCAACGGCGCAGTCGAGCGTCGCGCGCTCGAAGCATCACGGCCGCACAATGGCCGCGTCGTGTTGAAGCTCAAAGGCTGTGACACTCGGACGGATGCAGAAACTTTGCGCGATGCCCGCGTGTTGGTGGCCAGCGCGGAATTGGTCAAGTTGCCGGCTGGCACTTTTTATGAGTTCGATCTGCTCGATTGCGCGGTCAGTACGACAACGGGGCAGCCGGTCGGCAAAGTGGTTGGGGTGCAGAAATACGGAGCCGCGCCTTTGCTAGCGGTGAAGAGCGACGAAGGCAAAGAAGTGCTGATCCCGCTCACCAACAGCATCTGCCTTGAGGTAGATGTTGAGCAGAAGCGAATCGTGATTGAACCGCCGGAAGGCTTGCTTGATTTATAAAAGTGGCCACTGAGTATGCGCTTCGATCTGCTGACCATCTTCCCGGAGTTTTTCACCGGGCCATTCGAGCACGGCATCATCCGGCGGGCGCGGCAGCAAGGGCAGATCGAAATCGCGGTTCATGACCTACGTTCTTTCACATTCGATAAACACCACATCGTGGATGACCGCCCGTTTGGCGGCGGCGATGGGATGGTGCTCAAACCGGAGCCGCTCTTTCGCGCAGTCGAGACGCTGTTGGCAGACAAGGCAGCAGAAGTCGAAGGCCAACGCACCGCTGTCGTTTTGCTCTCGCCGCAAGGGCGGATGTTCAATCAGGCCGAAGCGCAACGGCTCGCTGATGAATGCGCGCGGCTGATTCTGCTCTGTGGGCGTTACGAGGGCGTGGATGAGCGCGTGGTCGAGCATCTGGTCACTGACGAAATTTCTATCGGTGATTACGTGCTGACCGGCGGCGAATTGCCCGCGATGGTAATGGTGGATGCAGTGACGCGGTTGTTGCCGAATGTGTTGGGCAGCGAGACCTCGGCGGTGCACGATTCGTTTGTGGCTCTTGCGGGTGGACTGCTCGATTACCCGCACTACACGCGCCCGGCGGAATTTCGCGGCTGGCGCGTGCCGGAAGTGCTCATCAGCGGCCATCACGGCGAAGTGGCGAAATGGCGGCGGCGCGCGGCCTTGCTGAAAACCTGGCAGCGGCGGCCTGAGTTGCTTGCCAAAGCAGAATTGACAGCGGATGAACGGGCGTGGCTGGAGAGTCTTCAATCAGGTGAAGATCAAAGAGTTTGAAATTGAAAAGTGATTGGTGACCGAACGAAGTCGTCTGTATTTGAGAACCAGCGTTTCAAGTTTCGGTCAAGCGATATAGAAAAGAGGTGCAAAAACCATGAATGCTTTAGATACCGTTGAGAAATCGCAATTAAAGACCAATATCCCGGACTTTATTGCGGGTGACACCGTCCGCGTCCACGTGCGCATCAAGGAAAGTGAAACCAAGGAGCGCCTGCAAGCCTTCGAGGGTGTCGTAATCGCGCGTAGCGGCAAGGGTGTTGGTGAAACGATCACCGTGCGCAAGACCTCGTTTGGCATTGGCGTCGAGCGCATCTTCCCGCTGCACGCCACGATTGTTGACCACATTGATGTGATCAAACGCGGCCACGTCCGCCGCGCCAAGCTTTACTACTTGCGCGCCCTGCGTGGCAAGGCCGCCCGCATTCGCGAGCGCGATACGCGCACACACGCTGCCGCCGCGGCTGGGGGCAAGCGCAAATAATTCAGTATTGACGAAGGGTGAGCGGCGTGCGCGCTTGCTCACCCTTCGTGTAAGCAGTTTGGCATTCGACCCCGACAGACGCGCGTTAAGCCCTATCAGCCTGATCTTCAAGCCAGCGTAAAACCTCGGTGCTCCGAGGCAGAATGCACCGCACGCGAGCCGCGTGCGCTCCCAGGAGTAAAACCCCGGCGCGGCGGAGGCCGCAATCCCATGTCGGAAAACATCAATGCGAATCCTGAAGTCGCTGACGTGAATATCGCCACATCGCCGCGCGCTATCACGCTGGCCGGCTTGATCGGCTTGTTGGGCTGTTTGCTTATCTACCTCCTGCGCTTGGATCGTGTGGTCGGATTGTTTGTGGATGATGCGTGGTACGTCTTGCTGGCAAAGGCGCTCGCTACGGGGCAGGGCTACTCGCTCTTGAATTCGCCGACGCCGGGTATTTTGCCGCTTTATCCGCCCGCTTTTCCTTTTGTCCTTTCGCTCATCTTTCGTCTCGCGCCGAGCTTCCCGCAAAACATCTACTTGCTCAAAGCCGTCTCCATCGCGGCCATGCTTGGCGCGGGCTGGCTGACCTATCGCTATTTTCAACGCGAGCGCGGGCTGCCGTGGTTTGTGGCGCTGGGCATAATGCTCTCAAGCGTGCTGAGTCCGATGCTGACTTTTATGGCGACCTCGAGTGTAATGTCGGAATGTTTCTTCACGCTGGTCTTTATGGCCGTAGTGGTGCTGCTCGAGCGTAGCGCGCGGGCGAAAAAGGCGACGCAGAGTTTGCAATGGGCGGCGCTGGCCGGGGTAATAACAGCCATCGCCTTCTTGACGCGTTCGATTGGCTTGGCGCTGATCGTGGCAGGCTTTCTCTATTTGCTCAAAGAGAAGTTGCTCAAGTCTGCTCTGGTTTTTGCAGGCTTGGCAGTGGCGTTATCTGCGCCCTGGGTAATCTACGCGCGTTTGCAAGCGCCCACGCCGGAGCAACAGCGCGAGCAGGGTGGGCACATCGTGATGCCGTACACGCGCCAATTCTGGCAACGGCGCGCGGGCTTTGAGTTCATGGGTGAAGTCACCGTAGCCGATTTACCAGCGCGCGTTGTCCGCAATCTGACTGAGATTACTGGGCGCGATGTTTTGCGCATCGTCGCCGCGCCGGTCTTCGAGGCCTTGCGCGATCCGGCTGAAGAGGCCAAGCAAGAACGAGTGCGGGCTGGCGGCAGTCCCAGCCCACTGCTGGCTTCGTTTCTGCTCAGCGTGTTGGTCATCATTGGATTCATCGTAGTAGCGCGCCAGAAAGTCACGCTGGCGGAGTTGGCGGTCTTCTTTTCGCTCGGCATCACTGTTCTATGGCCGTGGGAAACGCTGCGTTACGTGCTGCCCTTGATTCCGTTCATTGTCTTTTATTTTCTCTCAGGCGTGCGGGCGCTCTACGGTTGGTATCAACAAAAGCGGCGGCATTCAGACGTGCGGGCAGACGTGCGGGCGCAATGGACAATAATGGCTGGCGTGGCGAGCCTGATTATCGCCATCAATCTTTATGGTCACGCCAGCTACCTGCGTAAGATCAACAGCAACTCGCCGCTCGAACGTCCACCCTGGACGCAAAGTTTCGAGGAGTTGGAGACGATGCTGAAATGGATTGATCGCAACGTGCCGAAAGATGCCGTGCTGGCAGCAGCCTATCCGCCATTGGTTTATTTGTACACGGGCAACAAGACGATTGCGCCCTACAAGCCAAAGGAGAATTGGGACAATTGGAATCGGATTGGCGTGCGTTATCTGGTGCGCGCCTCGCTCTACCCGGAGTCGTTCAATCCAGCAGATTTGAAATTCAAGGTGATCTATCATTCGCGCAGTGAACTGAATTTTAGCGTCATTGATCTGGGCGATCCCCGCAACCGACCAGCTTGGGGCGACACTGACGGTAAGTAGCATTGCTCCATAAGCCCCAATCTATGCATGAAGCGAACCATCGAACACTGGCTAGCGACAGAGAAGGCTAAAGAGACGATTGCCATGCTCTGCTTGCTTTTTCTGCCCGCCGTCTTTTTCTGGCGCGAGACGCTGGGCTGGCGGACGCTGGCGGACGGTGACGCGCTCTTCTGGTTCTATCCCGCCTATCAATTCGTTGCCGAACAACTCAAGGCCGGTAAACTGCCGTTGTGGAACCCTTATCTGTACAGTGGGACGCCGCTCTTCGCTCAATGGCAGGCGGGCGTCTTCGACCCGCTCAATTGGCTCTTTCTGCTCGGTGTGACTTCGCGGACGATGACGGCGGTGCAGGAACTAGCGTATGCAGTCGCGCTGCTGGGGATGTTTCGTTACACGCGCAGCCTGCAATTCAAGCGCCGAGCGAGCGTGGTTGCCGCAGTAATCTATGCCTTGAGTGGCTTTGCCGTGGCACGCGTAATCTATCCCGGCTTCTTGCACATCTTCGCGCTTACGCCGCTGGTGCTTTACACGATTGAACGATTGCGGCAGCGTCCGGCGTGGCGTACCGCTGCGTTTGGCGCAGTGATCGTAGCTTGGCAATTGTTTGCCGCACATCCGCAGCCAGTGGTCTATTGTGCTTTGCTGGCCGCCGCCTACGCGTTGTTCAGAATAAACTGGAAAGGTAACTCCTGGCTGGCAAAGCTGCGGACGAATCGGTTATTCATCTGCCAGTGTGCGCTTGTTTATCTCGGCGGCGCTTGCTTAGCCGCAATTCAAGTTTTGCCGGCGATAGAGACTGCACGCCAATCTGTGCGACAGGCTTGGCCTTACGAATTGTTCACCTTCAATTCGCTCCATCCGGTTTCGCTGCTGGTCACGCTCTTTCCTTTCTGGCACGGGCAGGGCAGAGGCTTTTACCAGATGGATTATTGGGGGACGTACTGGCATCAGAATGAGGCGCAGATTTATCTCGGCGTGATTGCCCTGTCGCTGGCTTGTGGTGGTGCCTATCTCGCATGGCGCGCGCGTTGGGGTATTGGCTGTTTTTGGTGTGTGACAGCAGTGTGCGGATTGCTATTGTCGCTTGGGGGTTATGTCGGACCGCTCGCACGCTTGCTCTATCAGGTGCCACTCATCAGCCAGTTTCGCAGCCCGAATCGTCATTGGATGGAAGTTGTTTTTGCCGTGTCGGTGTTAGCCGGATTTGCAGTAGATCGTTTGTTGTGTGCTGAGCAAGCGGAGTTGCGAAGCCGCTTAGTGCGCGTCACGCGGATGACTACGCTGGCTTTGACAGTAGTCAGCACCCTAGTCGGCGGGTTCGTGCTCTGGCGCAAAACGGCGGCTGAGCAAATCGTCCTAGCCGCGCGCGAGATGAATCGTATGTCCGCGGGCTTTTTCCAAAAGGGTGGCCCGGAGTTTTACCTGCCAATTATCACAGCGGTGTTGTTGTGCACAGCCTTGTTGCTCTTTCTGCGTTGGGCACAACACACGCGCTGGTACGCGCTGTTGCTGGTAGTTTTGCTGGCCGATTATCACCTTTACGCCTTCTGCGCGCCGATCTCCAACGACGAGCCGAAGTTGGAGGCCCTCATCGGACGCGCACTGCCGCCAACGCTCGCCGCCAAACAGAACGAGCGGGAACCACTGCGCTACCAACAGATGCTCAGCCCCGCGACAGGCGAGTTCAATCCTTTCTGGCTGTACGGGCACGAATTTGCGACCGGCTATGATCCGATTCTGAACACGCGCTACAAAACATTCAGCGGCATTGACGAGGCGGGGCGCAGCTATCTGCCCACGATTCTGAAAGCGCAAGACCACACACTCGATGTGCTCAACGTGCGCTACGTGTTGGTCACGCCCAACTTTCTGAAGCCCGATATGCAATTGAGCCAGGTTGGCTTGGACGACGTTACACGCTGGCGTGAGCTGCCAAACGATAGCCCCATTCGTGGGTTCGATCAGATGAAGGTCTATGAAAACCTACGCGCATTGCCTCGTGTATGGCTAGTAACGCAAGTGCAGCGGATAGACAACGAATACGACCAACTGCGCCTCATTCGTGGCGAGTTGCAAGATGCGCTGGGGCAGGCTTTCGATCCGCGCAAACTTGCCTTGCTTGAACCGCACACCGCACAACAGCCGTGGGCGCAAGTCATGCAACAACCTGCGCCTGCTGAACCGCACGGCACAGCGCAAATCATCGCCCGCGCAAATGATCGTTTGCTGATTGAGGCGGAAGCGGCCACTGATTCTTTGCTGGTCTTGAGCGAGATGGCTTATCCGGGCTGGCGCGCCCGTGTGGACGGGCAGACTGTTGAATGGCATCGCGTGAATTACATTTTGTGCGGCGTGCCGCTCAAGGCAGGGAAGCACCGCGTCGAGTTTCGCTATCAACCCGACATCATAAAAATCGGGGCGGTGGTTTCGATCACCACCGCCCTCGCTTTGTTCGGTTTAGTTATGTGGGAATATCGGAAGCGCCGCACACTCACGGACGCGGCCGTTTCGGCTTAGGAGCTTCGCCCTTCTGCTCTTCGGGCTTCTTCTCGTCTTTCTTCTCGCCGGGCTTGACGCTCTTCTGGTCTTTGCTTTCAGGCTTCGACTCGTCCTTGATCTCTTCGGTGCTGCCGGTGATCTTCACGTCAGATTGGAATTGGCGATAGTCTTTGTACTTGATGACCATGCGCACGTGCAGCGTGCCACCATCATCGAACGACAAGGTATCGTCGCCGTAGGTGTAAGTCGGAAACCAGTAACGCCCGTCGATGTTTTCACGGTAGGTCTCGAACTTCGGGAAGCGCTGTTTGAATTCGGGCACGACCTTGCCTTGCACTTTGACGACCTGCAAATCCTGATCGTCAACCCAGATGCGTCCCTGGAAGAATTTGCCCTCGATCTTCTGAGACTTCATCCGGCGCAGTTCCTGCTGATTGCCCATCACCTTCGGCATCACGTCGAAGACGTAAGTGTCCAGTGCGTCCACCTTCTCTTTGCCGACGTAGCTGATGTTGTAATTTGGCAGTTCCTTCGCCGTCAGCGCGAAGGGTTGCAGATTGATGAGCGCGTTCTTGTCTTCGGCGGTCAGGATGCCGGATTGTTCGAGCACGGAGGGGGGCGCTTTGATAATTCGCTGCATGCGTTTGCCCGCGTCGTTGAAGACGAATTCCGAGACCTGATAAAACTCGCCGGAGATCGTATTGGCTGGGCCTAAGACCTGAATCGTTGATTCCTGTTTGTAGGCGTATTCCTTCCAGGTCTCAAACAACTCGCCCTCGCGTTCCGTAAACAGCTTGATGACCTCTGCCGGTGACAGGTTCTTGTTAGCTGCCGGCGTCGGCACAGGCTTGTTTTGTTGTGCCGTCACTGGGCGGTTGGTTACCAGCCACAAGCTCAAGCTCAGCAAAAGCGACAATGTAATTAAAGCTCTTTTCATCTGCTTTATCCTCTTCTCACGAAATGACCATCTGCAAGTGCCCGCGTTGGATGGGCAAGTATAACCGCTACGTTGCTTTTCGTCACATCACCAAGCTGGAACGCCGAGGGCGGCAAAACCTTGCTAGCAAAATCAGGTGGACTATTGCAGAATGCTCCACTTGGTTCGGCCAAAACATTTTCAACAAGCGAGACAAGCAATGGCAACAACAGGAGCACAAATCGGAGACCACGCGCCGGAGATTGAATTGCCGGATCAATCAGGTCAACTGTGGCGTTTAAGCGATCAGCGCGGCAAGGTCGTGGTGCTGTTGTTCTATCCAGCGGATGAGACCCCGGTCTGCACCAAGCAGCTTTGCAGCGTACGTGACAATTGGGAGCGCTATCAGGCCACTGGCGCAGAGGTCATCGGTATCAATACTGATTCCAGTGAGAAACATCAACGCTTCGCCGACCATCACCAATTGCCTTTGCGCCTGTTGGCGGACACGACGGGCGAGGTCGTGCGCAGATACGAGATGAAAAATTTATTGGGCACAAAACGCGGAGTGGTCGTAATTGATCGTGATGGCGTGGTGCGCTACCGGCGCACTGTCTTTCCGATCTTTCGCCCGACGGATGAAGAAGTCTTGGGCGCGATTAAAACTGTGCTGAACGGCTAGCGCCCATCAGACCACGTATTGCAATTCAAGTATGTCTACCGATTTATCAGCGACAATCGAACCCAGTACCAGCGAAACCAACTCGGCGCAACGTTTGCAGCGCCTGATTGATGAATTGAGCGTTGAATTCATCTCGATTCTCGATCTGGATGAATTGATCGAGCGCGTGGCGAACCGGTTGAAAGAGGTCATTGACTACAAATTCTTCAACATCTTTTTGGTGGATGAAGAGCGCGGCGGTCTGGCCTGGAAGAAAGCCATCGGCTACCACCCTGAAGAGGTCGCGCGCCACGCGGTGATTCCCTTCGACCGCAGCATCGCCTCCGCCGCCTTCCGCGAAGGCCACACGATTAACGTCGGCGACGTGCAGCGTGACTCGCGCTACTTGCCGATTGCGACTGCCGACGGTAACACGCCGCGCTCCGAAATCGCCGTCCCACTCGTGCTCGTGCGCGAGCGCAAGATCGTCGGCGTGCTGACGATTGAAAGCGCCGAGGCCAACTACTTCACGCGCGAACACGAGCGCGTGTTGAACGTACTGGGCAATCATCTGGCTATCGCGCTCGAACACGCGCATGTTTACGACGAGTTGCGCCAACGCACACGCGAGTTGCGCACGCTGATCGAGATCGGCCACGAAATCACCTCGATCCTCGATCTCGACCGGCTGCTGCAAGCCATCGCGCCGCTGCTGGATCGCGTCATCAGCTACGAGTTCCTGCTGGTTGGCCTGATTGATGAAGAGTCGGAAGAATTCGTCTGGCACGTCGAATACGGCTACGGCGTCGAGAAGTGCGAACGCGCCAGTCGCTCGAAGGTCAGCAAAGGGGTGGTAGGGCGCGCGGTACGCGAGCGTCGCACGCAGATTGTCAGCGATGTGTTGCGCGATGCCGATTACTTCGTGACAGACAATTGGCGCGATCAGGGGCAGCGTTCTGAAATCGCCGTGCCGCTGATTTACGAAGAGAAAGTCATCGGCGTCGTTGCGCTCGAACACTGCCGCACCAACGCGTTCAACGAATACCACGCGCACATTCTGGAGAACATCGCCAACCCACTCTCCATCGCGCTGGTCAACGCCAAGCTCTATGCCCAACACGTCAAGCGCGAACAGATTTTGGAAAATGAGATTTTGATGGGGCGTGACGTGCAGCGCGCGATGATCCCCGATCCACCCGCGGTAAAAGGCTATGAGATTGCCGCGCGGTTGGAGCCGGCGCTGAATCTGAGCGGCGACTTCTACGATTACATCCCGTTATCTGATAATCGGCTAGGTCTGTTGATCGGCGATGTGTCGGGCAAAGGCGTGCGCGCCGCGATGGGCATGGCAGCGGCCAGAAGTCTGTTACGCAGCGCGGCGCGGCGCGGCGGCGGCCCTTCGCGCGTGATGCGCGATGCGAACACGCGCTTGCATCGTGACCTGAGCGCCAATCTGCTGCTGACGCTGGTTTATGGCGTGCTCGATACCGAACAGAAGGTCTTGCAATACTGCAACGCCGGGCACAATCCGCCTTACTTGGTGCGCGCGTCGGGCAAATGGCGGGCGTTGAAAGCGGGCGGCCTGCTGTTGGGAGCGTTTGATAAACAGCAGTACAAAACCGAGAACCTGCAATTGGAAAAAGGCGATCTGCTCTTCTTTTTCACCGACGGTATGGTTGAAGCGCGCGCACCTGGAAGTGAAGAATTCGGCGACGAGCGCGTGGTGGATTTTCTGCTAGCGCATCGCCACCTAAAAGCGGCGGCGATTGTAGATGCTGCCGTCAAACAAGTCCGCGAGTTCATCGGCTGCGATCATCCGCAGGATGATCTCACACTGCTGGCGATCAAGGTATTGTGAAGCAGCGGCACGTGCTTGTGTTAAACTCCCGCACAGAGGTGATCTATGCCGAAAGCGACTGTCAAACTCAATCCTGATTTACAACACGAAATCGAGACCGTTCGCAATCACGCTGCTACTGCCCCAGCAATCACGATCAACCCGGAACGCCTGGGCGGCACACCGGTCATTGGGCTGAGCCGTGTACCAGTCAGTGTCCTACTCGATTATCTGGCAACCGGCGAGACGCTGGAAGCCTTCCTTAAAGACTATCCCACGGTTGACCACTCGAAGGCCGTGGGCGCGCTGGATGCACTCAAAGAGGCGTTAGATGACGGATTGATCGGCAAGCGAATTGATTACTGATGAGGTTGCTGTTTGATGAAGACACGCCGGAGAAACTGATGCGGCACTTCAAGCCGCACGACTGCACGCACATTAATCACACCCCACTGAAGGGATTGAAGAACGGAACGTTGCTGGCTGCTGCTGAGCAGTAATTCGATGTCTTGATCACCGCCGATTCCAACCTCTCTTATCAGCAAATCATCTCGCATTTCGATTTGGCCGTCGTTGTGTTGCGCGCTTTTCGCACCAAACTGGAGTCCCTAATGCCCGCTATTCCTGCCGCCTTGCAGGCACTAACAGCGTTTCAACCTGGCGAAATTATCTTTGTGTATGCCGATGCTCAGTCGGAGCAACGCGATCAGCGTAAGGGCAAAGGAAAGTTTGAAAGAAAATAGCTTCGCGGCCTTAGCCTGGCAATAAGCTATAGCAGTCAAGATTGAATAAACTAACAAACATAATTCTGTTTTCAAGCGTGGTTCAAATGCGCCCACCACGTTTCCGGCGCAAAGCCAACTAAGATTGGTACAATCAGATCAGCATCTTTCAATTGCTCAGCAGGGTAGCTGGTCGTCACTGCCACACAAAGCATCCCAGCGCGTTTGGCGGCTTCTATTCCGGCAAGTGAGTCTTCAATCACCAAGCATTCAGTGGGCGCAATCCTAGTTTGCTCATTCAACACGGCTAGCGCTTTTAGAAAGCCTTCAGGATCGGGCTTGCCCGTGCGGACATCCTCGGCAGCAATGATTGTTTGGAAGTGTTGCCGCAAGCCGCCACGCTCTAGCACGAACTCAATCTCTTGCCGCAATGCACCTGACACAACGGCAAGCGGCACCCGCGCCGCCCAGCCTTCGATCAATTGCGCCACGCCGGGAAAAAGCAAGTCACGTTCAGCGATGGCCCGCGCGTAATAACCAGCTTTGCGCGTAATCAGCGCGTTGACATAGCTGTTGTCATTGGCTCTTTGCCCATATCCTCCAGCCTGCAACAACACTGGAAAACACGTGTGGTCAGGCACGCCGAGACTGAGCGCGCGGCAATGCGCGTCAGTCAACTCAATGCCTTCTTCGCGCAACACGCGCTGAATCAATTCCAGGTGCAGCGGTTCATCGTCCACAATCACGCCGTTAAAATCGAAGATGATGGCTTTCAATTGCCGGTTCACAAATAACTCCCTTTCCGTTCTCAATTCGCGTCGCCTATAATCGCCGAAGCCGCAAGCAACTGACCAGAGACTACGGACTGAACTATGCAACTCGCTCGCATCATCGGCAATGTCGTTTCGACCGTTAAGAACACTACGCTCACCGGGCGTAAGCTGATGGTGATTCAGATTCTGAACGGCGACTTGAAACCTGTGGGTAAACCGCTGGTGGCAGTTGATTCGGTCGGCGCGGGCGTTGGCGAATTGGTTTTCTGGTGTCGCGGCAAAGAGGCTAGCTTCCCGTTCGAGGGCAGCGAGGTGCCGACCGACTGCACCATCGTCGGCATCGTTGATTCGGAAGCGCACGTCAAAAATATCGGAGCAAACAAGTGATCTTAGCCCGCGTACTCGGCAACGTCGTTGCCACGCAGAAAAATCAACGCTACAGCGAAGCGCGCATTATGCTCGTCCAGCCGGTCAATCCCGATGGCAGTCCGCGCGGCGTGCAGATGCTCGCGCTTGATTCGGTGGACGCGGGCGAGGGCGATTTAGTGATTGTTGTGCAGGAAGGTTGGTCGGCTTCGACGGCGGCGACAGGCGAGCAGGGCGCGGCGATTGACAGCGCGATTGTCGGCGTCGTGGATTTTGTCGAATTAGAAAAGGGGAGCACTGAAGGCGATGGTGAACCGTGACGAGATCAAACAACTGGTGCGTGCGGCGGTCGAGCAGACTTTGAACAAGTCGGCTGCCGCCCAGCCGTCAGCCTACTACGCGCCGTGGACGGGCACGGCCTACGAAGCGCATCCGAGCCAACAGCAGTTCAACATTGGCGAGGCGGCAGACTCGAAACAACAGTTGCTGGAATTGGTTGAACAACAGCTTTGTACGATTGAGAAAAATCGGGCGTGCGACCATTGCGGGTTGTGCAAGTCATTAGGTTTCTGAATAGTGCTTTGGCTCGCTGCTACCCTACGACGTTCCTGAATTTAGCAACAAGCCCGCTGTCTCTTCGGCCTCGCCACGCACCCCTTTCAAACTCGTGGCCTGCAACACGACGCGCTGCAAAGTGGCCAATGCGCCCGCCGGATTGCTTTGCGCCGAGACAGTGTTGGAGAGTAGCGCCAGCAAACTCTGCCCTGCCGTAAGCTGCTGGGGCCGCCAATGCGCGCCGGTTTTGTAATCAGTCACCAGCACCAGCCTGACTGGCAGCGGCTTGGTTCCAGCGATTCCGCCGAAGTTCTCAATCGGATGTTTTTCCTGTCTCTCAGAAGTATTCTTGCGCACCCCGATAGGCAGCGGATACGGATGTACGCGCCCTCGATCATCCAACACAGCATATTCGTCAGAGAGGTAAATCGCACCGGCTTTGACCAGTTCCCGCACCAGTGTGCTCTTGCCGCTGAGCGAACGCCCTGGAATCACAATCGCCTGACCTTGCCAGCCCACCACGCCCGCGTGGACAAAAACGCGCTGACGGGCCTGCTCGGCCACGTGGAGTTGCAGGTGTGTCTCGAAGGCATTAAGCGCCAAGTCCAAGTCCAGCGTGCGCGTCAAGCGAGTCAGATTGCCGTATAGCAGATGGTAATGCTTGAAGCCAGGTCGCAAAACTTGACCACCGACTTTGAGCGAGAAGAGTGTGTCAACTACCGGATTGGCCGACGGTTTCCAACCGAAGGGTAGACGCTGACGTAACGCGTCGAGGATGGCAGGCGTGTTGCTCCTGACGCCGACGCGCACGCCGTACGCGCTGAAAGCAAAGCCTGCCATCCAACCCAGGCGGTCGAGTTTTTGCATGCAGATGGAGGGCATTTTCAGGCGGGGAAGTGTGCTCGCTGCCATCACGATCCTTTATTGGTATTAGGTATATTAGGTATGGCCGGCCGCATTGGAGCGAATCCACCATCAGACACACAAACACCTCCCTGGCAGATGAAGTCGGGAGGACATTCGAAGTCGAAGTTGCAGGAAATGGCGCTGACCGCGGCTACGGCAGGCGGCACCGCCAGCGAAGTCACTACTGGCAGTGCCGCTGCCGCAATCAAGCCAATCCGGCGCGCCAAGGCGCGACGCGAGATTTTAACTGCGGGCAATGCGTCCGAAGTTTGCAGCAAATGGTTTTGCTCGAGTTGTTGTAGAGCCAACCAAACGACTTGCTCGTCAACCTGCGCGTGCAACGCGCGCGCGAGCAATTCCGCGACTTGCCCGACGCTCGTCTGCCCGTCGCAATGCTGCCAAACCAGGCTGGTCGTGCGGTTCAAGCTGTGCGCTTGATCGCGCTCCGTGTCGTAAACCACCAGTTCGTCGTTGAGCGGTGAAAACAACAGCCCCTGGCTGCGGGCACGTGGCATTTGATGATCTTTGTTCGTTTCCATTTCTGCGTATCACTCCGTCAGTTGCTTCAGCCGGATGAAGCTGGGCAATCTGTTTTGTCTTGACGGTTGGTGCTCTTGCCAGCCGTCTGTCGTGGGTCAATCTGTTCAGTCCTTTTGCTCACGGCTTGGTCAACGCTTCAGCCCGCCGCGGACTCGTATCAATTGCAGCGTCGGATCGCCCAGCAAAACGTAGCTGTTGCGCACGTCGCGATCTGGCGTCGCCAGTTTCGCCGCGTTAAACGCATCGCCTAAGGTTTGCCCCGCGCCGAACAGGCTTCTGTACAACTGCCGGTTGAAGGTTAATTGCGGAACGGGTGAAGTCAGGGCACTCGACGAGACCACCGCAAAGGCGCCGCCCGGCGTATTCAGCAAGAGCGCATCGCTCAGGCTGAGTTGCGGAATGCCGATGAAGTAGCCGTTCAAACACGTCGTCATCACAAACAGAGATGTCATGCGATTGGTCAAGGCAGCCGCGTCACGCGCGCGCAACAGCCCGTCGCCCGTCCAGACATCCACCGAGCCGTGGCCGTACCAGTTCACTACCAGCGGACTCTGGTTGATGCTCTGGATGATTTGGCCGCGCACTTGCTCGGCGCTGCCGTCGTTGCGGTTGATGAATTGTTTGATCATCAAAGCAGGCAGTTCCCTGGCTAATTGGTCACTGGCGCCGCGAAAGTCGTAGCCGTCGGTCGTGCGGTCGGAAACCAGCAATGCGCTGCGCAATTGCTCGTCGGGTTTGAAATTGATGAGCTTGATGATGACGGTCTCGGCCTGAACGACATTGCGTACGGGCAGACGGCCCAGCGCCAGATCGGGCAAGCCGTCATCATTTGTATCGGCGAACCAATTTTCAGACGCCGTCTCCAGCGTAGACATTTCGCCCAGCTTTGCCGGGATGAAATCAATCAGGCCCGTGCCTTGATAATCGCGGGGGTCGTAGGTGCCTGCACCGACGAGCAGCACGTGGCTGGGCTTGCGTTGCCAGTCGCGCGTGCGTATGAACAAATCCTTGATGGCTTGCGGCGTGCGCGCGCCGAAACTGAATTCATCGTAGACATCTTCCACGTCCGCCACCGCGACTTGCCAACCTTGCGTGCGCCGCACGTTCGCCAGTTTCTCGGCCAGCGCTTTGAACGCGCTGTGCGTGATGATGAGGAAATCCGCCGCGTTCTTTTCGGCGCGCCAATCGGAGGGTTGATTGAGCGATGCTCCGGCGACGCGCTCCAAACGCGGGTCGGCCAAGGCCAGGTAAGCGCCGCCATCGCTTTGCAAGTTGAAGCCGTAACTGCGCCCCAAGCTGTCGTTGATCACCAGGGCTTTTACCGTAACTTCGCGCACCGCGTTGCCATCACTCAATTGCAAGACGCGGATATTCGGCGTGCTGAATCCGCTGATGAGGGCGGCCTGTCCAGCCGCGAGACTGAAGCTGAGCGCGTCATTCTCGGCGCGATATGCCCGTGCGTAGCTCAGCCGGAGGTAGTCCACCAGGCTGTTATCGCTGCTGCCTCCAAGTGCGCTGAGTTTGATTTCGTTCTCGCCGTCGAGCAACCAGTTTGGAGTCACGCTGAGTTGTTTGACCGGATGTTCGCGATTGTTGAAATTAAGTGTGCCTAGGTAGCGGCCATTCAACTCGACATTGACCACATGCATCTGGTTGGTAACGCCCTGCAAGGCGATTTCGAGCGTGACGTTTTCGCTCGTCTTGCGATCAACGTAACGCGTCGTCAGCTTTTGCACGGTTATTTCGCCCGACCGGATCAGCGCGCCAAACCAATTTTCGGCCTCGCCGTTGAGCAGCGCCGAAAAGTAGAGCAGGCGTTCTTTGCGCTCAACGGTTGAGCGGAAGCTGTTGACGGTGACGCGCTCCGGTTGTTTGCCCGGCAAGCTTTCCAAGCGGCGCGCGGACGGATTACCCGCGACCAACCAGTAGACGCGTGTGTCGGTGGATTGCATGTCCAGCCCGCGTCCGTAGAATTCCAGCGACTCGAATCCGAAGCTGCCTTTGCCGGTAACTTTGATGGGCACTTCGACGCCATCAGTGAAGAGCTGCAGGAAGGCCGGATTGATGTCGGTTTTGAAACCCACGGCGGCCAGTTCGGCTTGTGTCACGCGATACCAGCCCGCCTTGCGCACAGCGAGCTTGGCAGCGCTCTGGCTCGGTAAATTCCAGGTCTGGGTTCTGATGTTTGGCGCGGCAGTCGCCACGCGCAATGCCAGTTCGTGCCCGCTGGTGTTGTCCGCTCGCAGCGTTTCTCCCTCGTTGGCCCACTCACGCGAAATTATCCCACTGCTTGGCAAGGTGGCATTCAGCTCGGCCAACAGCAGCGAACGCTGGGTCGTCTCGGCAGATGGAGCGCTGCCAGTGGAATTCCCCATAGCCAACACCGGCCCGTACCAGGTGTTCTTCCCGCTCAGGTCGAGTTCTTCCAGCCAATAGTTCATGCCCGGCTGGCCTTTCGCATCAGTCCACGTGTAAGAGTTCCCAGCCGTCAACAGCGTATGCGCGCCCGCCAGCAAAGCCGAACCTGCGATGAGCGACGGATTGATCCTTACACGTTGACCGCCTTCGACGCGGTAGAGATTGAAGCCCAGGTTGTCGGACTCAAAGCCAGTGCGCCAGTTGAGCGTGACTCCTGGATTAGCGCGGCCTCTACCGGCTGAGCTATTACTGCTAACACTGGCGTGAGCCGTCAGCTCGGTCAAGCGCACGGCAGTCGGCGCATAAGTCACCAGCCCAAAGTCCAGCGTCGGGTTGTTCGTCAGCCCGATGCTATTGGTTACGATGGCACCGGCGGAGGTGCTGCCCGCTGTTAACGTCAAGACCGCACTTGCGGCTGCTCCGGCGGCGTTGCCAATGCCATTGTCGTCATTGTCTGTGCCGTTGTTCGGGTTGCCAGAGGAGGCGATGTCGTTGGTGCTCTTGTAGCCGTAGGGCGGATAGACTCTGACGATGTAGCTGCCCGGCGTCAATCCTTTGAATTGATAGCTGCCGCCTGAAGCCGACTGAATGAAATTGGTGTTGACCGTTCCATCATTGCCGGTGACATCGTCAGGCGTGCCTAGAATGCCGTCCAGCCCAACGCGCACGAGCGTGGTGCCATCCGACTGGAAGAGCGCCAGACCAGCGCCCGCCAACCCGACATCTCCGCCATCGAACGTGCCGTTGGTGTTGTTGTCCACAAAGACTAGATTGCCGATGGCAAGGCAATAGAAACCAAAGTCTACCGTCAGATTGTCAGCCGCGTCTCCATTCGGGCTATTTGCGCCATTGCCCGACCCGGTAACATCTGGCTCTGCTATCGGCTGTAAGCCTTCGCCGAGGTCAAAGGGACTGCTTAGCACGCCTGAAGTGGAGGGGTTGTTACTGGCCGGGTCTACGCCATTGTCGCGCTGGTCAGTTGCGGTCGTGTTGCCGGTGCTGTTCTGGTAGCCTTTGAGCACTCCGCTGCCGCTGAAATTCGAGCCGCGAATTCTGACTCGATAGCCTGTGCCCGCGCTGATACCATCGAAGCGGTAATAGCCACTGGAATCTGTCGTCGTCGTCGCAATCTGGCTGTTGCCACTGTTAAGCAAATCAACCGTCACTCCGTTCACGCCCACTTCTGTTCCATCCATCACGCCATCGTTATCAGTGTCGTACCAGACGCGATTGCCGGCCGAATAGCTGACTATGAAGCCAAAATCGTAGGTGTGATTGTTTACGCCATAACCACCAGTTGTCAGGCTGATGACGGCGTTCGTGCTGGATAGCGTTGCGTCCGAGTCGCGTGCGTCCCCATTCGCGCCCGGATCAGTATTGGCTGTGACCAGCCTGGCTGTGCTGAGCGCCACTTGTTTGCTGCCGCCCGTCGCATTCGGGATACGAATTTCGTAGGCCGTGGTTGGATTGACCGCCGCCTGGCAGCGATAAGTAATCACCAGGTTCGGAGCCGCCGCGTTCGAGCCATTCCAAGACCAAGCGCGGCGAAAAGCATTGACCGTGCCCCCGCTGAAGATGAAGGCCATACTATTGCCGCTGGCCCAGCCCGTGCGATTCACCAACTCCTGCACGATGCTCGTCAGTGCAGCAGTCTGCGCAACCGTGCCGGAAGTCCAGTTGGCGGGATTCCAAGCTACGCTGGCCGTCGTGGTAGTGCGGCTGCTGATGTTGAAGTTGAGAGTAGCAAAGGCGTTGGGATTATCGGCGGCTTGCCCGTGGATAGTGATAGCCGGGTTGCCGCTGTTGATCGTTTGCCCGTCATCGCGCGGCGTGAATTCAATATAGGCGCTCGTGATCGTGGCGCCTTGCGGAATCGCCAGGCTGGAGAAACGTACCCCGACGATTTGTGACTCTGCGTCATAAAGCAGTTCCAGATCGGAGCCGCCCGTGCTGACGAGGCCGGAACTCACTGTTTCCTCGGCGTCATCCGTGCTGGCATTGACTCTGGTACTGATAGTCGTAGTGCAACTCGGATCAACGTAGAGCATATTGGTTTTGCTCGTGCCGCCGAAGTAGTAATTGCCGCCGCTATCGGTCGTGGCCTGTCCAACCTTCAAATCCACCGAGCCGTTGCTGTTGGTGTCCGCCCAAAGCTCGACCGTGACGTTCTGGATGCCGCTCTCGCCGGGGTCTTGCACGCCATTGCCATTAGTGTCTGTCCAAACCCGATTGCCGAGCTGCAGCGGCGCGGGATCAGCCAGGATGTCCAGATCGCCGAGGCCGACCGATTTGCCCTGCGTCCCGGCATCGCTCGTACTGAACAACTGGTACCGGCGCGCGTCGCCGCCGGTTTGGGTTGTCCAGAAAATGCCGCCCGATCCAAAAGCCAGCGGGTCCATGCCGGTGAAAGCAAGATCGGCGCCTGGCAGTTGAGCCAAGCCGCCGATGCTGGTTTCGTGGTGATTGGGCGGGGAGAAATTTTCGTTGGCATAAAACTCGCCGCCGCCCGGCCCTTGGCCGTTGCCGACGCCGCTACCGCTGACGCCGCCGCAACTGCCGTTGCTTTCCAGGACGTATACGCCCATGGCGTTCGGGCAGGCGCGCAACAAATCGCCGCCGGAGTTTGTGGCTAAGACACCGGTCCCATCCGGGCGATACTGGTTCCACCCGGTCTGATTACCGGCGCGATCCAAAAAGCCCAGGATCATCGCGCCCGCGTTGTCGAAATCAATATCCGCCAAAATCGGCGTCGGGCGCGCGACATACGTTTGCCCGCAACAATCGGTGATGGTGCCGGGACGCCAGGCCGCATCGGAATAAGTATCGAGCCAGGGGAACCAGACGTTGCTGCCGGAGACGCGGTCGGTGGCGACTCCACGGGTAAAGTTCAGCGCAAAGTTAAGCTCCTGCGTCACGCCCGCCGCCGGATTGCTCGGATTGAAAGAGAGCACGATGCCGCGCAGGTCAGCGGCCAATGCGCTGGTCTCAGCCGTGCAAACAGCCCCCACATAACCCTTGCCGTTGCGGAAAGCCAAGCCCCACGGGCGCAGCACGCCGCCCGTGCAACTGGGCACGCCGGACAGGCTGCTCAATAAATATTCGGTAGCCGCCACCGGCACAGCGCCGTTGGTGACATTCATCTTCACCAGCGAGCGATTGAACAGATTCACCGTCCACAACTGTGTGCCGTCTTCGCTCAAATCGAGGTCGCCCAGGCCATACTTGCCGACCGTCGCAAAAGTCACCGCATCAGCGCTGGGCGAGGTCTTGGCAGCGGGCAGATTGCGCACGCTGCTGAAGTTGCCCGTATTGATGCCCAAGGCCTGTACGTCAACGAACTGGCTCACTGCCGGCGACGCCACCGAAAAATCAGTGACGTAAATGCCGCCCGTACCGCTGTTCCTGCCGCCGGTCTGATCGAGCGGCCCCGCGCCGTTCGAGCCGTCCGTGCAATAACTACCCAACCCAATGTGGCGCTTGACCAGCGCGCTCGTGAAAAGCTTTCTGGTCTGACGTTGATAGGCCACTCCCCAGGCCGCACCAATCGTCGAACCTGGAAATTTATATGACGGCATCGTGCTTGTGCCTGAATTGCCGTAGAGAAAAGCAACCAGCCAATCCGCCGTGCCCGAATCGCCGCCGCCCAGCGGATTGCCGTTGACGTAACAAGGTGTTGCCAGGATAGGGTTGTCCTGGCTGTAGTCCGTGTTATTGATAATCCCCAAATCAATCCCGGACGCGCCCCCATTGTTTACAAAGCGTACGGTCGTGCCATTATTCGTGCCCACCGCGCTGGGATAATAACCACTCGGCAACGAGGTGAACTCTAAGCGATATGGCCCGGTGCCCGAGGGTGTCAGCGAATATGTCCCGGTAGCGCCTGAGGTCGTATTGCCGACCGCCACGCCACTGGTGTTGTAAGCGGTGATCACGATCCCCTGCACACCAATATCAACAGCAAAGTTGGGTGCTGTCCCACTGGTATCTCGTGTGCCGTTGGCGTTGTAGTCAATGTAGACCGTCCCGGCATACGCACCGGTCAGCGCAAGCGGTGTGATCAGCGCCTTGGTGTAGTGACGTACGCGCGCGATCAATCCGTCTGGTGCGGGTGAACTGAACACCTGAGTCATAGCTGATGCCAAACTGCTTGGCGTAAACAGCACCAAGCCAGGCAGGCAGGCCAAAACCACTGCAACCACTCGCAGCCATCGCCACGCGCGCCGCCTGCTTTGCATGGATTGGTTCGTGTTTGCCCGAAGGGATTGTTCGTGAGGCTGAACTGAATGATTGCTTGATAGACGGACGGACGGACTGCTGTTGCTTGATCCTCTCACCGGACACCTCTCCTCTACACCAACGATTTCAAGTCGGATTCAGCCAAGCGAAGATGGGGATTGGCAAAACGCCTGGATGATCAGTTGACCAGCCATAGCTTTTGGAAAACTGATCGAAGCTGGGGGATGATGATTTTATCGGATCACGGAAATTCTAAAACCGGGGATGGCTTTGATTATCGTGTTTGGGAAAACTTCTCGCCTAGTATTGTGGCGAGATAATAACGACGCGCTTTACATGCGTCAACAAAAAAATTAAGAAGCCAGGCTGAGCCTACTCAGGCTTCAATGCCGCGTTTGCCAAAGAATTGTTTGAGTGCCGGATAAACATCCTGTTTGTCATCAATGCGCACACCGATAAAACGCTCCTTGTTTCTCAGCCGGTCATTGAAGATCGAAAGCAACGCGCCCGAACTGCGCCGGTAACTCGCCAAACCTTCCTCACCAATCTCGCCATAGCCGAACAGATTGCAGGCCTCGATCAGCTTGTCGGCCAGCTTTACCGCATCATCATTGTCGGAGTAGTAGTTGTCGCCGTCTGAAAAATGGAATGGGTAGATGTTCCAATCGCGTGGCGGGAAGCGTTCTTCGATCATTTCGAGCGCAAGCTTGTAAGCCGAGCTGACGACCGTGCCGCCCGATTCGCCCTGCGTGAAGAATTGCTCTTCGGTGACCTCTTTGGCTTCGGTGTGATGGCTGATAAAAACGATCTTGACCGAGTCGTACTTAGTGCGCAGGAAGCGCACCATCCAGAAGAAGAAGCTGCGCGCGATATATTTTTTGAACTCGGTCATTGAGCCTGAGACGTCCATCATTGCTATGACGACGGCGTTCGACTCGTATTTGATCTCCTCTTCCCAACTCTTGAAGCGCAGGTCTTCTTTCTTGAACCCGCCGATTTTGGCCTGGCCGCGTTCGCGCGCGTTGCGGCGGATGTTTTCCATCACCGTGCGGCGCTTGTCCAGATTCGACATCACGCCGATGCGGCGAATCTCGGTGAACTTGGTCGTCTTGGATTGGACGGCCTGCTTGGCTTTCTCTTCGAGGTAGGGCAACTGCAGGTCTTCAAAGATCAGCGCAGCGATCTCGTCAATATTGACATCGGCTTCGTAATATTCCTGCCCCGGACTATCGCCCGCTTCGCCGGGGCCGTAGCCTTGCCCGCTGCCCTGACCGTTCTCGCGCCCGATCACATCGCCGACTTGCGTGTCGCCGTCACCCTGGCCGACCTGTTTGCGCTTGCGGTAATCGAAGCGGAACTTGTATTCGTCGAGCGCGCGCATCGGCACTTTGACTGTCTTGCGTCCGCGCGACAGGATGATGGATTCGTTGGAGACAATCGAGCCGAGATTCTTCTTGATCGCGTCTTTGATGCGCTCTTTGTGGCGCTCCTGATCAATGATGCCTTTGCGTTGGAGCGACCAATCGTGACGTTGAACTGACATACTGCTTACCTCAAGTGAAAAGTGCCGGGCACATTGTACATCCTGAGTGAGACGAGTTCGATAGGCAAGCGGCAGGCGTTGCAAATAACCTCTAACTTCAAGCCCCCACGCGACCTGAGCGTTGTAACAGCCTAGTTAGGCGGGCGGCCAATTCCAACGGACGAAAAGGCTTCACGACATAGTCGTCGGCGCCGAGGCCGAAGCCGCGAATGATGTCGCTCTCATGCTTTAACGAAGTCAACATGATGACAGGAATAGAACTCGTTAGCGGCTCTTTCTTGATGGCGTGCAGCACTTCGAAACCGTCGAGGAAGGGCATATTGATGTCCAAGATCACGGCGTGCGGATGATGAGCTTTGACCAGCGTGACGGCCACCCCGCCATTCTGCGCGACTATGCAATCCATTCCTTGCTTTACCAACACTGCTTTGACCACGGTGACAATGGTGGGGTCATCGTCGGCGATCAGCACTCGCGCTTTCCCTTGGACGGGCTGGTTGGGATTGGCAGTTCGTGGTTGTGATGTCGCGGAAAGCAGATGGTAGATGCGCAATACTACCTCTTCCGGCGGCCCCGGATAGGAGAGGAAATCATAGGACTTGGTTTGACTTGCCGATACCTGTTGCAGCAGCAGGGCGGACGAACCGACAAAAAGCAGCGGCTTTGTGTTTTGCGCCACGCCTTGGTCAGTTAGCCATTCAAACTCTTCAATTTTGTCAGGCAGTCGAATCACCAGCAAATCGAAGGATTGAAGCTTAGCTGAGTCTGGTCCGGCCTCGTCGTAGAAGAAGCCATAGGTGAAGACTTGGAAAGGCGCTAAGGCTTCGAAAACTCGTCCGGCATCTTGACGGTTGAACCCAATTAAAGCCAGGCGTTTTCCAGTAAGACAGTTAATTACCTCTGTAGGGTAGACTATTGACTCATTAGAGTGCATTGCTTACACCCCTTCATACTCCATCTCTTGATGCCTCAAAAGCGTTAGGCAATGCTGATGCCAAACTTTAGATGAGCGCGAAACACGCTTCTGAAGCTCTACTGCCGGGTAGTATGTCAATCTGGACTGTAGGTAAATCAAAACGCGGCGGCATTGTACTCGCTCCTTCAAGTTTTGCAATTGGAATTGCTGTGGTCGAGCGGGCTTATCCGCCAACTCCTGGTCGAGCAGTCATCGCAACAACACTTCGCTCAACTCTGTGCTCTGTAACTCGGCTTCGAGTGCTTGGCGGACACGCGAGAATTCCTTCTCTAACTGCTGCCAGAGGGCTTCAACTTGGTCCAGCTCTCCGGCCTGCCCTTTAATTTCAAGTTGCTGGCAGAGGTCAGCCATCCGCCTAGCTCCCAAGGTGTTACTGCTGCCTTTGAGCAAGTGGGCCAAGTGGATAATTTCCGCGGGTTTATTTTGTCTGATGGCCTGGCTGAGGTCTGACAAGCGGGCTGGTGTATGATTGATAAAGACCTCGATCACTTCGGTTAGAACATCCGGTTCACCTTCTACTTGTAGCTCGCGCAGCTCGGCCAAACGCGCGCGCTCAAGTGTGTCGTCAGAGGCTATTACAGAGTTGGGGCGCGCAACAGATGGCGGGCGATGCCAACGTTCAAGGGCGGCAGCCAGTGCTTCAAGGTGGACCGGCTTGGCGAGGTAATCGTCCATGCCCGCCGCTAAACATCGTTCCCGTTCACCCTGTAAGGCGTTGGCCGTGAGTGCAATGATAGGAGTATGCCGCTTGGAACCTTCCAGGACGCGAATGGCAGCGGTGGCGGCGAAACCGTCCATTCCCGGCATTTGACAATCCATCAGGATAAGCGAGTAAGGAACGCGGCCAACTGCTTGTAGCGCTGTCAGCCCATTGGCGGTGACATCGGTGCGGTAGCCTAAGCTTTCGACCTGAAGCTTGGTGACTTTCTGATTCACCGTATTGTCTTCGACGATCAAGACATGGCCGCGATCGAGGTGCCCTGGTCGGCGTGACGCAGAGCGCGAGGAGGCAGTGGTCGGTCTCTTCGTCTGAAGTGTTTCTGTGGAGAGCGCCGCGAAGCAATCAAACAATTGGGAGTAGCGCACAGGTTTGGTCAAATTGGCCGCGAAGCCCGTTGCTTGTAAGTTGTAATCTAACGTTCGCTGACTTACGGGAGTGAGTAACACCAGCCGCGTGTCGGCCAGTTGTGGGTCGTTTTTGATCTCCTGTGCCAATTGCACACTATCCGTCTCCGGCAATGCCCGATCGAGCATTACCAGATCGAAGCGTCGGCCACGCAGCGCTGCTTCACGCAGACGAGTAAGCGCCTGCGAGCCGGTCTCCGCTTGCTCGACAGTCGGGCCCCAAGCACTGATTTGATGCGTCAGAATTTTACGGCTGCTCGCGCTGGCATCCGCGATTAGCACGCGCACGCCGGCTAGGTTCTCACTTGGCAGAGCGATGTCTGGCGCAGGGGCGGGCTGTTTTTCTAAGCGCACTATGAACCAAAAGGTCGAGCCTTTGCCCGGTTTACTCTCGACCCCAATCTCGCCACCCATCATTTGGACCAGTTGCGCCGAAATAGCCAGCCCCAGGCCTGTCCCGCCGTACTTGCGCGTTGTCGAACCATCCCCTTGGGTGAATGGTCGAAACAAATGTCTCTGACTTTCTTCCGCGACCCCGATGCCTGTATCACTCACTGCGAAGTGGAGCAAGCTGTCGGACGCGGTCTCTTGCAGGTTGCTGACCGCGACAAAGACCTCACCGTTTTCGGTAAATTTGACCGCGTTGCCGATCAGATTGGTCAGCACCTGCCGCAAGCGTCCAGGGTCGCTCCGCAGCAGCCGGGGCACATTCTGGTAAATCAGCGAGCCTAATTCGAGCTGTTTCCGCCCGGCTTGTTCGACGAACATCTCAAGCGTGCTTTCCACCACTTGGCGCAGGTCGAAATCGAGCATCTCGAAGGCCAGTTTGCCAGCCTCCATCTTGGAGAAATCGAGAATGTCGTTGATGACGTTCAACAACGTGTCGGCGCTGGCCCGGATGATTTCGGTGCATTCGCGCTGCGCGGGGGATAGGTCACTGTCGAGCAGCAACCCGGTCATGCCGATCACGCCGTTCATCGGAGTGCGAATTTCGTGGCTCATATTGGCCAGAAATTCCGACTTCATCCGCGATGTCTCAAGCGCCATGTCACGCGCGCGGCTTAATTCCGTCTCGATCCGTTTGCGTTCGGTAATGTCGCGGGCGACGGCTTGAAAACCGGTGATGCGATCCGCCTGAATGATCAATTGCACGTTCTGCCCCAACCAGATTTCGCTGCCGTCTTTGGCTTGTGCTACAAATTCGAAATAGGTGCTCGGAATCCGTTCGGTGAATTGGTGGCTATAAAAATCCCTTGTCGCTTCGCGGGAAGCCGGATGCGCCAATTCCAGGAAATGGCGTCCGCTGATTTCTTCCGCCGTGTACTTCACAACTTCAAGCGCGCGCGGGTTGGCAAAGATGAAATGTCCCTGCGCGTCGGCCAGGTAAATGATGTCGTCCGCATTCTCGACCAGATACCGGTATCTTTCCTCGCTCTTGCGCAATTCCTCTTCAGCTCGTTTACGCTCGGTGATGTCCTGGTGTGACCACAAAACGCAGGATTCGCCGTCCAACGTGATCAATTCGGCGGAAGCCAAGACGATTTTTTCACCAGTGCTAAAACGCAGGGGTATTTCCAAATTTCGTATTGCGCCACCGGCTAAGATTGCTCCGTAATATTGCTCTCGCTCGACCAGATCAGTGGTAAAGCCGATTTCCAAACTGGTTTTGCCGATCACCTCCCCGCGCGTCAACCCGCTCAAACACAGGAAGCTTTCATTCGTCTCGACGATTTGGCGGTCGCTGCCGCGCACAATGTTCATCGGCGTCGGGTTGGCGTGAAAGGCTTTAGCGAAACGTTCTTCGGCGAGCAAGCGCAACCGTTCTGAGCGCGTGCGCAACGACTCACGCAACTCCCGCATCTCGTGGATGTCGGTGCTGGAACCGAACCATTTCACGATTTGCCCAGTGGCAGCGCGTAAGGGCAGTGCGCGCGCATCAAACCAGCGCCAGACCCCGTCGTGACGCCGGATGCGGCACTCGACTCTGAAATTAGAGATGCTGGCAACGGCGGCATTCCAGGCTTGCATCAAGCCGTCCTGATCATCAGGGTGAATCTGGTTGAGCCAGCCGAAGCCAAGCTGTTCCGCCTCAGGCAAACCAGTATATTCGACCCACTGCGGACTGAGATAATCGCACGGGCCATCGCCTCGGCACGTCCAGACGAGTTGCGGCAAGCTCTCGGCCAACTCGCGGAAATGTCGTTGGCTCTCGCGCAGCCGCTCTTCGGCCAACTTGCGTTCGGTAATGTCAGCAACTGTGCACAAGATCAGCATCCCTTGCGTGGTCTGAACCGGGTTTAGGCTGATCTCGACAGGGAATTCACTGCCATCTTTACGCTGGCCATAAAGATCGCGCCCATCGCCCGTCGGTTTGGCTTCGGGGCGTGCGATAAAGCCGCTGCGATAGCCGTGATGCTGGTTGCGGAAACGCTCTGGTACAAGCAATTCAATGGGCTGCTCGATCAATTCTTCTCTGGTATAGCCGAACATCTTCTCGGTTTGTGCATTGACCAGAGCGATCTGGCCTTCCGCGTTCGCCACTACAATGCCGTGAGGGGCCGATTCAATGACCGAGTGCAACCACTCGTCGGCGCGTTTACGCAGTTCCGCAGTTAAGCCCATGTGGAAACACCTTTCGTGCTTGAGTTATCAGAGGGATGATGGCTTTTGTCAGGAAGGCCAGTCTTGTGATGGGATGCGAGGATGTGACTGGCGGTCGCAAAAGTCGGCGGAACTTTACCTTCAGTGCCTAGCGGCTGTCCAGCAATACTTTTTGTTTCAGCAGCCGCGCCAGCTTTACCTGCTCCTGTCCGCTGCCTGGAACTGCGCGAGCTTGATTTCAAGCTCACGGCGCACCAGCGAGTCGGCTTTCAGCAACGCGATGGCCTGCTGTTCCGTTTCGACTGCGCGCGCGTAATCGCCGGTCAGGTGATAAGCCAGCGCGAGTGTGCCCAGTAGCCTGGGGGCTTTTCCTTTAGCCAGCTCAACCGCACGCTGTGCGTGCGGTAACGCGGCTGCCGGATCGCGTAGCTCGGCTGGCTCAACGGTCAACAAGGCCGAGGCATAGCTGTCGAGGTCATTTACGGTCGCTGCGGGCTGCTCGGCCAGTGCCTTTCGGATGCTCAAAGCGCGCAGCGACAGGCGGCGCGCCTCCGCCGTTTGCCCGGTTTGCGCCAACAGCCTGGCCAGCGACTGCAGCGTATCGGCCAAGTCTGATTGCCAATACGTGTTCAGCGGATCAGCCGCTCCTAGTGTCTCGAAGATCGCCAGCCCCTTGCGGTAATAGGCCAGCGCCCCGGCTGTATCGTGTGTCAGGGCCAGGCGGTCGGCGTATGGTCGGTAGATGCCCGCCAGCGTTTGGCGGGCATTCGCATTGGTCGGATCGGCGGCGGCCAGCGCCTCCAGGATTTCCACCGCTTGGCGGGATTCCGCCACAGCCCCGGCAGCGTTGCCGGTCTTTGCCAGGACTGCTCCGATCTTGTCGTGAAGAACCGCTAGATGGCGGCGGTAGATGCTGTTCGATGGATCGGCGACAAGCAGCGTTTCCGTGATCGTCTGCGATTGTTTGTAATGCTCGAGCGCGCCCGCCGCGTCGCCAATCAGATCGAGCACATCGGCGATCCGTTCGTGGCTAAGGTAAACATAGCGGTGTGCCTGCGCATTCTTCGGATCAAGCTTCGTCAACGCTTCAGCCACTGCCATTGACTTGCGGAAATAATCCAGGGCTTGGTCGCTCTCACCGAGGTTGGGGAAATTCGGATTGCCCAGGTCGTCTCCGAGCTTGAGGTAGCAGCGCGCCAGTCGAATCTGCGCTTGTCCGGCGGGATTGGCTTGGGCCAGCACGGCGAAGATCGGTAGCGCCTGCAACCGGCTTTTGAACGCTTCAGCGGTATTACCGGTCACAGCCAACACGTCGCTGATTTTGTCGTAACTGAGTGCCAGGACGTAGCGGAAATTCGCGTCGTCCGGGCTGCGCTGGCTGAGTGCTTCAACCATCGTCTTTGCTTTACGGTAGCTTTGCAGCGCCCCGGCGGTATTGCCCAGATTGGCGTTGTTGTGATTGCCTTGCACGTCGCCGATTTTGAGATAAGCCTCGGCCAATTCCAGCAGCAGCGCAGGATTATCACCCGCCTCCTTACTCACACCGTCCAGATAATCCAAGGCGCTCTTGATCATCAACTCCCGCGCTGGCGTAGACCCGGCGAGCTTCTCGATCTCATCGTTTAACTTGTAGATCAACAGATTGGCCAGCTTGCGCCCTTCTTCAAAGCGTCGCTCGGCGCGCGCGCGTTGATCTTTGGCCGCCCGCGCTTGCCAGACCGTAGCCACCAAACCGGCTAGCACGCTCACCACCACGAGCGCCGCAGTGGCCACACTCTTCTTGTGCCGTTTGGCGAACTTCTCCGCGCGGTATGCGAAAGTGCCCTTGCGCGCGTTCACGGGCCGCCCTTCCAAATGCCGGCGGATGTCCTCTGAAAGCTGATTGACCGAGGTGTAACGCCGTTGCGGCTCTTTGCGCATCGCCATTAAGACGATGTTGTCGAGGTCGCCTTGAAGGCGGCGGCGCAATTTTTCGGGCTGGCCTTCGCGCGTCTGGCTGACGATTTCGGGCGTGAGCGAAACCTGCGGCGCGCCATCAGCGCCGGTAGTCGTCTCCACTCGATTGATCACCGTGCTCGGCTTCTCCGGTTCTTCTTCGCAGACGATGCGCAGGATCTCGTGCGGCAGACGGCTCTTCAAGCGGTAGGGGCGATGCCCGCTCAACAGTTCGTAGAGCACCACGCCGAGCGAGTAAACGTCACTGACCGTCGTGATCGTCTCGCCGCGCACTTGTTCAGGGCTGGCGTACTCCGGCGTCATCAGCCGCAGCGCCGTCGCCGTCGGGTCAATCGTCTGCGCCGATAGCTCTGGGTTGAGCAACTTGGCGATGCCAAAGTCGAGCAGCTTGGGCGTGCCAGCTTTCCCATCAACAGCGGGCGTGATCAAAATATTGCTTGGCTTGAGATCGCGATGCACCACCAGATTCTGGTGCGCGTAGTGCACCGCCGAGCAGACCTGACGAAAGAGCTTGAGCCGTTCGGCGATGGGCAGCGCCTGCGTGTCGCAGTAATGGGTGATCAATTTGCCCTCGACGTATTCCATCACAAAGTAAGGCAAACCGTCTTCGGTCGTGCCGCCGTCGAGCAGTTGGGCGATGTAGGGGTGATTGAGGCTCGCCAGAATCTGCCGCTCGTGGCGGAAGCGGCGCAGGATGTCTTGCGTGTCCATCCCACGCTTGACCAGTTTGAGCGCGACACGCTTCTGATACTGATCGTCGGCGCGCACGGCCAAGTACACCGCACCCATGCCGCCGCGCGCGATTTCGCGGACGAGTTTGTAGGCGCCGACCTGCTGCCCGATCATTGCGTCGAGTTCCTGTGTGGCAGCCTCGTCGGCCAACAGCGAAGGCGCGACGGGGGCGGGCGCTTCGATAAAGTCACCCGCCTGCTCGTAGTTGGTAATCAGGCGTTCGACCTCCTGGCGCAGCGCGGAGTCGTCGCTGCAGATGTTGGTCAGGAAGGCGTCACGTTCGGCCTGTGGACGGTCGAGCGCGGCGTTGAAAAGCTCTTCGACTTGTTCCCAGCGTTCGGGAGTCATTACTACGAACCCTTATTCAATTCTCCATAAAGCCAGGCCTTTGCCAGCCGCCATTCGCGGATCACCGTCGCCCGGCTGACGCCCAGCACTTCCGCCGTTTCTTCCAGCGTCAGGCCGCCGAAATATCTCAATTCGACGACGCGGCTCTTTTGCGGGGCGAACGCGGCCAGGGCTTGCAACGCTTCGTCGAGCGACAGCAATTGCCCGGCTTGCTGGTCGGAAACATCAACCGCTTCATCGAGCGAGACGATGATGCCCTCGCCGCCGCGCTTTTCGGCGCGCCGCGCTCGCGCGTGATCCACCAGGATGCGCCGCATCGCCTGGGCCGCGATGCCATAAAAATGCGCGCGGTTTTGCCAACGCACACGCTGCTGATCTATCAGCTTGAGGTAAGCCTCGTGCGCCAGCGCCGTCGGTTGCAGCGTGTGCTCAGAGCGCTCGCGCCGCAGATAGGCCTCCGCGATCTTCTTCAACTCCCGATAGACCAGGGGCGTCAACTTGTCGAGCGCCGTGCGGTCACCGTCACTCCAGGCGAGCAGGAGCTGCGTGATGTGCGGAGATGTGTCCATAAGATGCCAGCTTGCTGCAACTCGGGTCAGGAAACAGGCACAGCATGAAACTTGTCAGGGATTGCGTCAAGATTTCCGTTGTGTCTCCGCCGTTGGCTTAGGGTGCAGCCCAAAAAGCATGAAAGCTCTTCCCGGAAGGTCAAAGACATTCTGCACATTAGGCGGCGCGGCCGTTTCAGAGTGTCCGAATTTTATTATCAAAGGCCATTAGGTCGGCGGCGCAAATCGCAAGAATTTGTTCTCGGCCTGATCCTGTCTCTGCCCCTTTTTTCGCGTGTCTTAGTGAGAACGATTGAAGGCAGTTCGTAGCTTCGCCCGCAAGCAAGACCACGGACTCTATGAAGGAGAGAGGTTTATGAGTATACCAAATTTCACCACCTGCCCGGCGCACTGCCTGCGCCGCCTGTCGCCAAATACTGCCGCTCAAGGTTCGGCCTGAGCGGTGAGCTAGCTGTGACCAATTGAACTTTCATAAACCCGCGCCGCCCGTGGGCGGTCGCATCAAGAATTCGTTTGCCTCGGCCTACGTGTGCCGGAGGCTTGAGGAGGATAGTTATGTCGAAACATTTGCTGTTTTTCAATTCGCGTAAAACTGGTTCGGTGATCAGCCTGTTGCTGATTGCCGCGGTGATGTTGATGGTCGGCACGCTGGGGTTGCGCGTGGCCGACGCACAGACGCGCGTGCAAGCGCCGCAGAAATTCCGCAAACACGCGCGGGCCATCGCCAATCGCTACATCGTCGTGTTGCGCGATGACGCGCTGAATAACTTTGCGCGCGATACGACGGTTGCGGAAATCGGCGGCTCGCTCGCCGCCATCTACGGCGCGCAGATCGAGCGGACGTATAAGAACGCGCTCAACGGCTACGTGATGGAGATGAGCGAAGCGCAGGCACAGGCGCTCAGCCAAGACCCGCGCGTCGCTTACGTCGAAGAGGATGCCGAAGTCAGCATCGAACCAATGGCGGCAGAAAGCACGCCAAACAACCTCACCCAAAACAATGCCGCTTGGGGCCTAGACCGCATAGACCAGCGCCAACTGCCGCTGGACAACACCTATAACTACAACACGGCCGGACGCGGTGTGAACGTCTACGTCATAGACACCGGCATTCGCGCCACGCATCAGGAATTCCAGGGCCGCGTCGTGCCCGCCTTCGACGCGTTCGATGACGGGCAGAACAGCAAAGACTGCAATGGGCACGGCACGCACGTCGCGGGCACGATTGGCGGGGCGACTTACGGCGTGGCCAAAGCCGCGCGCCTACACGCCGTGCGCGTGCTCGGCTGCAACGGCAAAGGCAGTTGGTCGGGCATCATCGCAGGCGTGGATTGGGTCACGGCCAATCACATCAAACCCGCCGTGGCGAACATGAGCCTCGGCGGAGATGCGGTGCAGTCCGTTGACGACGCGGTGAAAAAATCCATCGCGGCGGGCGTAACCTACGTCGTGGCCGCCGGGAATGAAAACGTGGATGCCTGCACCAAATCGCCCGCGCGTGCCGAGGGTACCATCACCATCGGCGCGACGACCGACGCCGACCGCCGGGCTTCGTTTTCCAATTTCGGAACCTGCGTCAACCTCTTCGCGCCTGGCTTTGCGATTATGAGCGCGGGTATTGTGAGTGATTCCGCTACTGCGGTGATGAACGGCACCTCAATGGCGACGCCACACGTGGCGGGCGCGGCGGCGCAGTATCTGGAAGCCAATCCCAACGCTGCGCCTGCGGCGGTCAACCGCGCGTTGCTCGAAAATGCCACCACCGGCCCATTGAGCGATGTAGGAACTGGCTCGCCCAACCTGCTGCTCTTCGCGCCTTTTGGCAACGGTGGCGCTCCGTGCGACAACTGCGAGTATTACAACAGGCTGCTCTTCCGCGGCCAAGCGGTCTTCGAGCCGAACGGCACGTACTATCACAGTGATTCATCGGGCTTTCACCGGGGCTGGCTGCGCGGCCCAGCGGGAGCGGATTTCGACCTGCAGCTCTGGCGCTGGAACGGCGCGCAATGGGTGGTGGTCGCCAGTTCGGAAAGCGAGAGCGCAGCCGAAGAGATCGCTTACTTCGGCGCGCCGGGTTATTACAAGTGGCGCATCCATGCTTTCAGCGGAAACGGCCTCTACGATTTCTGGCTACAAAAACCGTAGAGGCCGCTAACGATAAGCTGCTTGGCGCGTGGCCTCACTTACTCAACCACCACGCGCTCGCTCGCCCCGCGCCCAAAGGTTTCGGGGTGATACATCTCTTCAGCCTTCGGCGGCGGCACGATAAACATGCCCGGCGTGGTGGCGCGCGCGACGTACGAGTAGTTATAAACGCCTTCCCACAACAGCGACGTGAACGCCTCGACACGTTCGTCGCGCAAGTTCTGATGCTCGAACCATTGCCGCTGCCACCACCAGCGCCGTTGATTCTGTTCTTGCGGATCGCGTGGCAGCACGCCCGTCGTTGCCAAAGACGGATTCAACGCTTCAAAGCCAGCGGGCAGCGGATCAACCAACACGACGTGATAGCGCCGCGTTGGCGCGACTAGCGTCAACCGCACGCGCACCTGCGCGCCCGCGCGAATGCGCCACGTGCCGTCTTCCTGCCGTCGCACGTCGTTGGGATCATCAACTGCCTCGTAGGTGCGCGTGACCGTGAAGCCGTAATCGGCGGGCTTGAGTTGCAAGCTGGTCGGCGCGTACTGCATCCCGATGCGGTAATACAAACGCCCCGCCCCCTCTTTGTTCAACGTCAGATTCTGCGTCCCGCCTTTCGACATCAAGAACGACATCGGCACATTGATCTGGCTGCGCTCAGTCGTGCGCCCGCGAAAAGCGTGCTCGCCTGCATAGCCTTCACCTAACCACACTCGCGCGATGAAATCGGGCGTGACTTTCTCGTAGGTGTTGAAGTAGCGATCCAGCGCCAGCAGCACCCAGCAGTTCTCCTGCGTATTCTCCCAACGCCCGGCTTTGCGCTGCGCCAACAAACCGCGCGCCAGTTTCGGAATCAGATTATTGTTTGGATCGTCGCCGATCAAAGCAGACAGAATGATGCCGTCGGCGCGGCGATCGGAATGGAGCAATAAATGTGCGCCATCGCCATACGACGTGGTGAAATGGGCAGTGCCTGCTGTCTCTTCGACGCGATTGTTCAAATGGCGGCGAATGGCCGTGACTTCGGCTTTCGAGCCAGCATCACCCGACAACACAGGCAGTAGCCAGCCCAAGGCTTCGAGCGGCAATTTATCTGCGCCGCCCGCTTGCGCAATCAACGAACGCGCCCGCGTCGCGTCGCGATCATCCAGCCGTGCGCGCGTGAAGAGCGCGTAGGCGATGAGCGAGCGGCGCGCCTCTTCGCCGTACCAATTCGGAATGTGCTGTTCGACCGCACGCAGATATTGCTTCGACCGATCAAGCATCTCGTTCGGCACGTCGAAGCCCTTCTCTTTGGCGCGTTCGAGCGCATGAGCGACGTGAATACTTAGGTAAGGCCATGATTCATTGCCGCGCACCCAGAAACCAAAACCGCCATCCGGGTTCTGCATCCCGCGCAATCGTTCGACATCGCGTTTGACCTGCGCAACCAATTGATCGGCGGGCGGCAGGCCCTTAGCGTCAAAGGCCGCCAGCACGTCACGCAGCGCGGCGATGGCCAGCACACGCGACGAAATCTGTTCGGCGCACTCGTATGGGTAAGTCGTCAGGTAAAGCACCGCATCGGTCAACGCTTGCAATTGCGTAGATGAAGTTGTCACCTCCAACCCACCGAACTGTTTGATCGCATCGGATGGCGCTTTGACCGGCTGCGCAATCACGCCGCTGTCCAACTCGCCATAGGTCGCAAATGCTTCGGTCGTCGCAGGCGTCCAAACAGGCAAGCCCACCTCGGCAGCATCAGCCCACTTGCCTGCGCTCGCGCCGATTTGGAAGCGCGCCGTACCAGGCTTCAATGCAGCGGCAGGGAAGCGCACTTCAACGCGATCATTGGCTGGGACAACTACACGGCGACCCGCGTTTGGAGTCCCGCCTTCAGGCGGCTGGTTCGCATTCGGAGCGCTGCCGCCTGAAGGCGGGACTCCAAACGCAACAAACGTGGCGTTCGACGCGCGGGCTACAACGTCCACGGTCAGCGGCGCATCGGTCTGGTTCTGCACGACGACGGGCAATTCAAAGCGGTCGCCGAAGTTGAGGAAGCGCGGCGCGCTCGGCCTGACCATCAAAGGCAGTCGCGCCGTGATGGCCGCTTCGCCCGTGCCGAACTGCTTTTCGCCCACGACCGCAACAGCCATCACGCGATAACGCGTCAGACTGTCCGGCAGCTTCACACTAACCGAGGCGCGCCCGTTGGCATCAGTGGGCAGGGAAGCGGCGAAGAAGGCGAGAGCGTCGAAATTAGTGCGAAGTTGGATTGGTCCGCTTTGGTTACGTTGCTCTGCTGCTCTATCCGCCGCCATCGTTCCTTCACTCAGCGATGCGAGCGGAACAAAATTTAGAGCTCGTGAGTTATAAGCCATGCCCTTCATAGCTCCTTGCTGACCTTGCTGACCTTGCTGAGCTCCACCTGCCTGTCCAATCAACGCCTCTGGATTTGCAAGACTGAGTTTCTCTCGCAACCGATGCGCACTTACTTCATCCCCGCGCTGCTGATAAAACGTTGCCAGCGGATCGCCTAGCTTATACCCCGTCAACGCCAACACCGCTTCATCAACCACCACCAGCGCCACCTCGCCACCGCGCACCGCTTGGCCTGCCGCATCGCGCACTTCAACAGAGACAGTCGTCGTGCCACCCGGTTCCAACGCTTTGTCGCGCGGTGTAGCCGTGACCGCCAACTTGCGCGTCACTGGCGGCACCGCCAGATTCAACGAGCCGGAAGCAAACGCCGGACGTTTCGGCACGCCCGCTTTCGGCTGGCCCGCGTCGTCGGTGCGTTCCGCCGCGCCGACCAGATCAACCTGCACGTGCACGTTGGGCGTGTAGCCGTCCTCTATTGGGATGCGCAGCGTATGTGACGCGCCGTTGAGCGTAAATCGCTCGCTGCTCACCAAGCCTGAGCGGCGCAGTGTGACTACAGCCTCGGCATTCGGAAACGGCGCTTGCACCAAAATCTCCGCCGTCTCGCCCGGTTTGTACTCTTTCTGATTCGGGATCAGCTCGACCTTCTCTTGCGCTAACTCGCGCGATGGTGGCTGTTTGCCGCCCGCGACCCAGAGCGTCAATTCGCTCTGATTGGGACGCTCGCGCTCGTCCAAGATCGTCGCTCTGACGCGGTATGTGCCGCCCTCTTTCGGCGTGAAGCGGCATTGCACAGGCTCGGCAGCCGAGCGGACAATGCACTCCTGCGCGTTTTGCTCAGTCTGTTTCCACACGCCTTGCTCGAACGTCCAAGCCAACTGCACAGCGCTCATTCTGATTTCGCGATTCACCACTGCTTTGCCGTCGAGGTCAGTCACGATGGTCTGCACAACGAGTGGTTCGCCCGGTTGCACAAAAGTGCGCGAGCTGCGCAGACCTACGTAAAGCTCCGCCGGGTGGACGAGCAACGCGGCGGAACCAGACAGAGCTTGCCGGTTTACATCCTGCACCGAAGCCATTGCCGTCACGCTCATCGGGCGCGGCGGCGTGGCGCTGTCAAAATCTATGCGCAGATGATGCTTGCCTGCTGCATCGGTGTGGCCTTGATAATTTTGGCTGCTTGTTTGTCCGCCTTCGTTGCGTATCTCCCACCACGGCACCCACGTGCCGAAGCTGAAATCGCCGCGATTTGGTGGCGTGTAGTTGGTCGGCGTCGCATTGACGAACCAGTTGACCTCGGCATTGGGCAGCCCGCCACCCGCGTAGTAGCTGGCCGCGACGGTCAGTTCGGCTTTGCCCTTGATGAAATGCGGCCCGGCGCTCGCCGTCACGTTGACTTCATATTCGGGGCGGCGGAACTCTTGGACTTGGATGGTATGTGCGAATTGAGCTTGGTCAGGAGGTTGGCCCACTTCAAGGAGGGACAGGTGCGCAGGGCCTAAATTGATCGTTTTGGGCAAGCTGAGTTTCGTGTCGAACCCGCCCAGCGCGTTGACTGGTAAGGTGCCCTTCATGACCTCGTTGCCACGGCTGTCGCGCAATTGAAAAGCAATCGCGTTCAATTGCGCGGCGCTGACATCACCACGTGGCCCGCCATTGATGCGGCGAATCCAGCCTTTTATCCGCACATCTTCGCCCGGTTTATAAAGACCACGATCATCAAACACGTGCCAGGCTAGCCGATAGTCCTTGTAGATGCTCCTATGCCAGCCAGTGTAATTATCTTCAATGCGATAATCTTGCGGCAGAATTGTAGTGTCTTCGCCTACGCGCGCCACCAGCAAACGGCGACTGCCTTGTGCGGGTAAGGCGAAGCGTGCCAAGCCATCCGCGCCCGTTTGGCCGGTTTCGCCTGGGCGCGCGGCGAATTCGCGCAACTCAATTGCGGCATTGCTCAAGGCTTTGCCGTCTTTCAATGCCGAGGCCCACACGACAACTTCGTTGCTGTCTGCAAACACGTCTAAGCCGATTTGTGTTGCCTGTAGCCAAACGTAAAGCGCGCGCCGTTCATATTCGTTTTTAGGTGGCTGAACGGCTTCGACAGCCAGCACCATCTGGCCTACGCCATTAGGCAACGCAGGCGACAGGTCAATCGCCGTCTCAGTTAACTGATCGGGTTGTGCGGCTACGTCAATTGTTTTTGCGTACACCTGGCGGCCCATTGGCGGCAGCGGCTTCCAATCGCGCCCGCGTTGCCCGTAGCCGCTGCCGCTCTCGCGCAGGAAGGTGGTGTATTGCGCCCAATGCTCCGGTCCGACGGCGTAAAGCGTCGTTTTGAATTGTTGATGATTGACGCTGTAAATCGAAAACTTCGGCGCAGCATACGGGTCGAGCACCACCATACCTTCGCCAGCAGCAAAGAAATTGGGCTGCGCGTCCGTCGTGGTAAATGTCACGACCACCGGCTTGCCCAACGTCTGCCCAAATTGATCGCGCACAGCCGCATCAATCGTCACGCGGTAAGTGGTGCGCCCTTTCGTTGCGCCTTGCAAGTTGACCGTGTTGCCGTAGTTGCTGATTTGCAGCCCCGGCACTTCCGGCTCGACGCGGAACCATTTTTTATCAAAGGCCGCCACGTCGAGCGGATTGCTGAATTCGAGCGTCCACGGCATGAACGGCTCGCAGCGCGCTTGATAACCGCATTGATGACGCGCCAGCGTGAGTGGCCCGTAGGTGCGAAACGTGAACGCGTGATGCTTCTCGGTCGTGCGCGGCCCTTCCGCTGAGGGCGTGCCGGGGCCGACTTGCACGGTGTGCGCTGTCCCTGACAGCAGCGGCTGTTCACCATCTGCCGTGACCTTGAAAGCTAGCCAGTGTTCCGGCTGAGCAACTTTGGCGCGCTGACGTACGGCTTCATCTTTTTCGACCTCTGCGTTAGTCGCCAGCCGTAACGGCCAAGCGCGACCGGCAGCAGTCAGCTTGATTGTCTTAAGTACAGCGGCAGGATTGATACGTTGATCGAAGCCGACGAAGAAGAGCGGATTGCGCGTGGTTGGCCCTTCCGTCGGATAGCTGTCAGTTACTTGGGGCGGCGGCGTGCTGAACGTCCAACGTTTCGTAGCCGCGAGCGCATTACCCCACGTAGATTTCGTTCCGGCGGGAATTTCTACCGTGTAAGTCGTCGCCATCGGGAATCGCTCTTGCGGCGCAAAGAGCAAGGTCTTCGTACCCAGCCAGCGCCAACGGCCTGCGGGTTGTGGCGAGAGCTTGACCGGCACTTGCGCGGCGGCCAGGTCATCGTTACTCGTGACTGCGACCATCGGCTGCGAAAAAGTGACGCTCAGATGCGGCGCGAGTGGCACTTCGCCTTCCGGCGCAAAGCGCACGACTTCGAGCGGCGCGTTCGTTGGCTTATCAGGCGGCGCGGCGCTATCTGCGGGCGGAAAAGCTTGATTGATCGTTTGCCCAGCGCGCGGCGGTGGCAGCGAACGTTCGCGCAAGGCAAATGCCTGCTCATCGCTCGGCTCGGCTTTGAGCGGCGCTAAACGATTGAGCAACGCATCGGTCGCGTTTTTATCGAGTGGTTGCGCCGATGGCGTCGGCAAGCGCTGCGGTCGGTCTTGCGCCTCTGCGCCTTCGCTCAAGCGGAATTGCAAACCGGTGGTAGCGGAAGTCGGTTGTGGCGGCGCGACTCGTTGAATGCGGCGACCCTGTCCGCGCGCGCCTGGTTGTACGGCAAAGAGTACGGCAAACAAAACTACGCAGAGCAGCGGGAGCAGCAAGCCAGCTTTCTGATTAAAACGCATCATGGTCGAACCTCGTTTTCATCTGAGGATAGTTTGTCAATCAAAGGGCACGCTTTATCGAACGCGCCAGCCACAGTTTGTTGCCATTATTTTTGACGCTTCAAAGCAGCCCTTTGTTCCGGCATTGCTTGCCCGGTTTCTTTCGCACTGGCTATGATACGCGGCATGCGAGTTCCAAGCGCTGCCATCTTGGTCATCGGCGATGAAATTTTGAGTGGCAAGACTGCCGACCAAAACGCGCAATTTTTGATCGGCGAATTGCGCGAACTGGGCGTGGCGCTCAAACATATTCTGGTCATCCCCGATGACATCGAAGAGGTCGCCGCCAGCGTGCGCGAATTGGCGGCGCGCTTCGATTATGTTTTTACTTCGGGCGGCGTTGGGCCGACGCACGACGACGTGACGATTGTGGGCATCGCACAAGCGTTCAACGTGCCAGTCATGCGCCAGCCTGATTTGGCCGAGCGGTTGAACAAACACTTTGGCGAGCGCATTGACGAAGCCAAGCTGCGCATGGCCGATGTGCCGGAGGGCGCGGAGTTGATCGAGACGGGCGAGATGCGCTGGCCGATTCTGGCAATGCGCAACGTGTTTATCTTGCCGGGCGTGCCGGAGTTGTTTCGCAAAAAGTTTCTGGCAATCCGCGAACGCTTTCACGTAGAGCCGTTTTATGCGCGTGCGATCTACACGCTCGAAGACGAATTCGACATTGCCGCCAATCTGAGCGCAGTGGCTGAAGCGCACCCGCTGGTGGCGATTGGCTCGTATCCCAATTTTTCTTCGGATGAATACCGTGTGAAGCTGACGCTGGAATCGAAAGATGCGACAGCTTTGACAGCGGCAGTTGAAGCGTTGCTGCCGCAACTCGATCAAGCGCGTCTGGTGAAACAGGAATAGAGTCGCTGAGTCGTATTGGTTGGCTTGTGGGGTGCGGTGACTCGTCACCGCTTTTCGTTTGCTTCCAAAGTCCGCGGAGAACGTGAATAGCACAGAACTGAACGCAAAGCTGCGACTTGTCGCAGCACTCCAAAGCTGGCGTATCCCCTTAATTACTTGGCCATTATATTGATGCTGTTTCAGCTAACTGTTTCGGCTTTTCTGCTTCAAGCGCTCGACATATTCGACCACCTTCTGTTTGTGTTCTTCGGATTGCAATCGCTCGCTGATTGCTGCAAACATTCGCCGGAAGGCCGTCGGCGTGTCGGCGTCAATCATTTCGCGGCTCAGCCTTTTAGTCTCGAACAGCGCCTGACGCGGGCGTGTAGCCAACTTCTCGGCCAATCGCAATGCTTCGTCCAATAGGTTTTCTGCCGAGTAGATATGATTGACAAAGCCAATGCGGAAAGCCTCTTCGGCATTGATTGGCTCGCCCGTCAGCGCCAGCTCTTTGGCACGTGTTAGGCCGATAGCTTTGTAAAGCGGGAAGATGATCTGCGTAATGCCCAACAGCACTTCGGTCTGTGCGAATTTGGCCGCTGGTGCGCACAGCCGCAAATCGCAAAAAGCGGCGAGATCGAAGCCACCCGCCATCGCTGGGCCGTTAATCGCTGCGATGATCGGCTGCGGCAGCGTATAGAGCCGCTCGAACAGAATGAAAAGCTGTCGCATATAGGCGATCTTGCCTTTGGTGTCGAGACTGAGCAGGTGTTGTAAATCCAGCCCAGCGCAAAAGCTCGGCCCCGCACCAGTGAGTACGAGCGCAGCCAGTGTTTCATCCTCTGCGGCGTCGTCAGCTGCTTCCTGTAGGGCTTGCAGCAGATCAGGATGCAGCGAATTGCGTTTGTCAGGGCGATTGAGCATCAGCAGCAATATTGCGCCACGCCGTTCCGTAATGAGCATGAATCCTCCACGAGTGCGTTGATTGGGTAAGCCCGGCGCACATGCTACAATCCGCGCTTTAATCTGTCAGGCAAAATTGTTCTGTCTACTTAACTATGATTCAAACTGTTCGAGGCACCCGAGACCTGTTACCGCAAGACATGCCGCTCTGGCACCGCGTTGAAACCGTGGCACGCGAGGCCTTCCGCCGTTATGGCTTCAAAGAAATTCGCACGCCGATTTTCGAGAAGACCGAATTGTTTGCGCGCGGTGTGGGCGAAGCGACTGACATCGTACACAAAGAGATGTACACCTTCATTGATCGCGCCCGCGAAGACCGCGAGGGCGAATCGCTGACACTAAGACCGGAAAACACGGCCTCGGTGGTACGCGCCTACATCCAGCACAAAATGTTTGCCGACAAAGCGCCAGGCGAATTGACCAAACTCTATTACATCGGCCCGATGTTCCGCCGCGAACGCCCGCAGGCCGGGCGCTATCGCCAGTTCTATCAGATTGGTGTCGAGGTGATGGGCACGAGCGACGACCCGGCCATCGAAGCCGAAGTGATCGAGATGTTGGATTGGCTGTTGAAAGAGTTGGGCATCACGAACACGACACTGCTCATCAATTCGGTGGGCGATCCTGTATCGCGCGGCGAATATCTGGAAAAGCTGCGCGCAGCGATTGAGCCTCAACTCGACAAGCTCTGCGGCGATTGCCGTCACCGGTGCGAGACCAATGCGCTACGCGTCTTTGATTGCAAGAATGAAAGCTGCCAAGCCGTGGTCGCCACGCTGCCGACCATCACCGATTCGCTGGACGAGGCATCACGCGCGCACTTCGAGCAATTCAAAGCGCATCTGGACGCGCGAGGCATTGCTTACACGGTCAATCCGCGTATGGTGCGTGGTTTGGACTACTACACGCGCACGGCATTCGAGATTGTCGGGCACTCGGGGCTGGGTTCGCAGAGCACAATTGTGGGCGGCGGGCGTTACGATGGTTTGTCTGAGACCTTGGACGGGCCGCCGACCAAAGGCTTCGGCTTCGCCTTTGGGCTGGATCGAATGGTGATGTCGTTGCCGGAGACGGAAGTAGAACGCCTGCGCGCGCAGGATGCGCCGGATGTTTTTATCGTTTATTTGGGCGAGGCGGCGCGCACGCATTCGTTCAAAGTAGCGCAGGAGTTGCGCCGCGCGGGCTTGTCCGTCCTGCTCGAATTTGAAGACCGGAAGATGAAGAAGGGGATGGCGCAGGCGAGCAAGGCGCGGGCGCGTTATGCGTTGATTATCGGCGAGGATGAAATTGCCAAAGGTAAATATGGCTTGAAGAATCTGGCGACAGGCGAACAAGAGGCGCTGACAATCGCGGAGATTGAAGCTAAGCTGCGGCAGTCGTGAGTCATCTACAACGGAGGACGCGCCATGATTGAAAGCATTCAGATCAAAAATTTTCGGGGGATTCAGCAAGGGCAGATTGAGCAGTTTCGGAAGTTCAATTTGTTGGTGGGGCCGAATAATTCGGGGAAGACGGCGATTTTGGAAGCACTATACTTATCGAGCACTACAGATCGTTTGCTCGAGATTCCTGAACAAGCCAATTCGATCAAAGCCAGAATACCCAACGTAGATCTGCTCGGTTACCAATCTGTAAACCGAGTCTTGAGTAGGCATAATTATGAGCCGCTTGATTCCTTGACTAACAAGTACCCCAAAGAGCTTTTTGGATATACCCACCCCCAGCCAGCTACCTCAACTTTTTCTCTTCCGCCGGTAGTTAGCCAGCTCTTGCCCCAGCCTAAATCGGCCCAAGAAGAAATACCTTTCACTTTTGGAATAAGAGCGGAAGAGACCCCCTACTATAGAAATATCGTAGAAAGATTATTTGGCGGGAGTGTAAGTGCTTCAGAGTCGAATAACCTTATTTTTTGCGCAGCGCAAAATCTATCTTATCAAAGTAGCGAAGAGGCCGGGTGGGTTATCGCTGGAAAACTTCCTGCGTCCAAACACACACTTCTGTACGATGTCCAAATGATGTTGGGGCATCTTCCGATGAGTTTCTTTCGGGAGATGATCAGAACTGTTCCCGGCTGGTCTCAGAAAATTTCGGAGCGATTTGGGAAGGTCTTTGATATTGCTCAATCATTTAACGTTCAATTCCTACCTGCCGACAAAGAGCAAAAATGGACGCAAGGCTGGATCGCTCCGGCTGATCGAGTTGCTTTGACGATTGATAGTTATGGCGATGGCGCGCGTAGTGCCTTCAAAGTTCTTACTCCGTTGCTGGCTTTGCGCGAGCTTGTACGAGAAGACACGCCTGGCTTGTTCTTGTGGGAAGAACCGGAGCTTTTCCAAAATCCGCAAACACTTATCCGTCTGTTGACCGAAGTGGCCGAGTTGCTAAAAGGCAAGCCGATTCAAGTCTTCATTGCCACACATAGCTTGGAAGTCATTGCGAACTTCACTGCCCTAGCGCAAGGAGGCAAGATCGAGCCCGATGAATTACGCGCCTTTCGGCTTGATCTCAAGGAAGGACAGCTCAAATCCTCCTGGTTCTCTGCCGATAATTTGCAGGCCTGGACGGAGACGGGACTTGATCCGCGTGTTTGGGGAGACTTCCAATCGCCTTTGCAGTGCAGTCTTCGGAAGGAAACGCCAGATGAGCAGGAGGAGGCAGCGTGAGTGGCAAATTCGACTGCTTCTGCGAAGGGCGGACGGAAGAGAATGTTCTGGCCGCGCTGGGACTCAGCGATTACCCAAAGATCGTCAATACCCCGACAGGTAAACAAGCGGTGCGGAAGCGCCTAAAAGATTTGCTAGGGCCAAAGCTCGGTAGCGAGCCGGTGCGCGCGCTAATCCTGCTGGATGTAGACTTGCACACTGGTGAAACCGCAGCCAACGTCAAACAAAGCGTCGAAGACACCTTGAAGAACCTGTGGCGAGAGCGTGATTTTGAGCCGAACGCAGTGGTACTTGAGCCACACGTGGCAGCGCCCAATCTTTATTGCTTTCAAGCAGACTTACCCGATGTCCGCATCGCCCTGCATCTGGCGGCACGACGTTATGACGAACAATTTATCAAAGCGACGATAGACGATTATGTGCTTGATCTGGCGCTGAGAGCCACGACGGCGGAGGCGATGCTGACTGCCAAGCGTGCTGCTGAAGGGCGTCGCCGTGAACAGTACAAAGGCGAGGCCCGCCCGCACCGCGAATGGCAGATCGAAGCCGCTGGCTTAGCCAAAAAAGTTTGGCAGGAAATTCCTGCCTTGCTTAAACAGAATCAAATCCCACCACTGCAGGATGCCAAGAGTTACCTACAGTTTTACACGGCTGTGTTGCAGGAACCGCTTCCATCCGCCGCGTTTGCCAAACAGGTGGTGAAGCACGCGCGCCAGGAAGATTTGCGTCAAATTTTCGCGGCGTTGTTTACGGCGGTCGAGTTTCTGAAAGATGCTTCAACTTCGGCATAATCTTTCCCAATGCTCATAGTCAATCGTGAACAAACCAAAATCCTCCACACGCCGCACGGCTCAGAAATCCGTCCACTGATTGACCGCACGACCGCGCCGATTACGCAATGCAGTCTGGCCGAAGAAGTGCTGCCGCCGGGCAAGAGCGTGACGCCGCATCATCACGAGGTGCTGGAAGAGATTTACTACATCCTGTCGGGTGCGGGCGTGATGACCATTGGTGACGAAACGCGCGAGGTCGTCGCAGGCGATGCGATCTATATTCCGACGGGGCAGCGCCATACGTTGACCAATACGGGCACAGAGCCAATGCGCGTCGTGTTGGTGTGCGGCCCGGCTTTCTATTTTGAAGATCATCGTATTGAGGAGGAGTGATGCGCTGGTTTACTTGGCTGTTCAGCTTTTGGCTTTTGCTGTCTGTGGCCGTCTGCGCACAGACCGAGCAGGCCGCGAGTAAAGAGACGCTGGATGTCAAAGCATTGATCAAAGACGCGCTCGACAATGGCCGGGGCGACAAGCTGCTTACCGAATACACCTACTTGATGCGGATGTCCGAAGGTAAAATAGACAAGCAGGGGCAGGTGAAAGAGACCAGCGAAAACTTCGAAGCTTATGTCCCCACGCTCAGAAACAGGGACAGGACGAGTGCGGTGTTGCTCAAGTTGACAGAAAAGGGCGTGCCGCTGCCAGGCGACAAGCTGGAAAAAGAACGGCAGAAGGCGGCGGAGCGATTGCTGAAGTCCGACGCAGACGCGCAAAAATACAACAGCCGGAACGCGGCGGAATTCAACACTAGCAAGGTCATCGGCGCGTATTTCCAGGTGCGACTCAGCGCCGACGTTGATTTGAATATCAAAGTTTTGTTGAGAACCTGTGAATTCAACGCGCCGCGCCGTGAGTTGATAGACGGACGCGAAACCATCGCGCTCGATTTTAGCGCGCCTGCTGCCACTGATGCGTTCGAGAAAAACTTGCGCTACTTGGCGCGAACGGCGGGCACGGTTTGGATTGACGTGCAGGAACGTATTTTGGTGCGCGCCGAAGGCTGGCCGCGCGCAATGGCGGCGCACACGGGCAAGCCGGCTTTTTTATATGAGCAAATACGCTTGCCGGATGGCTATTGGTTGACTCGGCTGGCGCAATTGAATGGCGCGACGCATCACGCGGTCTTCGGCAGCTTGGACAAGGACGTCACGTTTGAATTCAGCGACTACAAACGCTTTGGCGCAGAGGTCAAAGACGTGAAGGTGGGCAAACCGTAGACGTAGGACTGACAGTTTTTTAGGGAAGCGCAGGATGGAGGAGCAAGAGGTTTTCGACTGTATCATTATTGGTGGCGGGCCGACCGGATTGGCTTGCGCGATTGAAGCGCAGCGCGCCAAGCTAGACTACCTGGTTATCGAAAAGGGCTGTGTGGTCAATTCGCTCTACCATTACCCGACGCAGATGCTCTTCTTCACCACGCCGGAGTTGTTGGAGATCGGCGACCTGCCTTTCGTCTGCGAACGCGAGAAGCCTAATCGTATCGAAGCGTTGAAATATTATCGCCGTGTGGCCGACACCTACGGGCTGCGCGTCAACCAGTACGAAAAAGTCGTGCGGGTGACGGGTGCAGATGGTGACTTCATTGTGCAGACTGAGTTAGTGGCGACCGGCGAAGCGCGCAGCTACTACGCGCGCAAGTTGATCGTGGCCATCGGCTATTTCGATCAGCCCAATTTCATGGGCATTCCCGGCGAGGAGTTGCCGAAGGTTTCGCATTATTACAAAGACGCTCACCCGTTTTACGCCCGCGAAGTGGCGGTCATCGGCGGCGGCAATTCGGCAGCCCTAGCGGCGCTTGATCTGTGCCGCCACGGCGTGCGCGTGACGCTCGTCCATCGCGGCACGCAGGTGAAACGCAGCGTCAAATATTGGATTCTGCCTGACATCGAAAACCGCATCGCCAGCGGCGAAGTCACGGCCTACTTCCAACATCGTGTTACTGCGATTACTCCAACCACGATTCGCCTGCGTGACCTTGTGACGCAGGAAGAGCGCGAATTGCCGAACGATTTTGTCTTTGCGCTGACCGGCTATCACACTGATAACGACTTTCTGCATATGCTCGGTGTCGAGATTGACCCTGAGACGCTGAAGCCGTCCTTCAACCCTGAGACGCTCGAAGCCAATGCGCGCGGTGTTTATCTGGCGGGCGTGGTGGTTGGGGGTAGAGAGACAGGCAAGATTTTTATCGAGAACGGGCGCTTTCACGGCAAGCAGATTATTCAGGCACTCAAAGCTACGTTGGCCCAGGCTTGAGAACTTATGCGGGGCTGGAAATCGCGCTGCGCATGCTAAGATGAGCTTTTCGCATTGGCCGCGAAATGGCTTCTGTTGATTCTGGCAAACGCTATGTCAAACGCATTCACTAAAATCACCGAATACGAAGGCATCACCGAATACATGCTTGATGCTAACGGCCTAAAAATCCTGCTGATGCCGCAACGGGCCGCGCCGGTCGTGGCTTTTATGGTGGCTTACCGCGTTGGCTCGCGCAACGAAGCAGTCGGGTATACGGGTGCGACGCATCTGCTCGAACACATGCTGTTCAAGGGCACGCCGAACTATAACAAACAGAACGGCACACAGATCGCCGCTGTCTTGCAGAAACAGGGCGCAGTCTTCAATGCTGACACCTGGTACGACCGCACGCGTTATTACGAGATGTTGCCGAGTGACCAGCTTGAACTGGCCATCCACCTGGAAGCCGACCGCATGCGCAATTCGTTCATCGCTGATTCCGACCGGCAGTCTGAGATGACTGTTGTACGCAACGAACTGGAACGTGGCGAGAACGATCCCGGACGTGTGCTTGATCAACGCCTCTGGGCCATAGCGTTTCGCGAGCATCCCTACCATCACCCGACCATCGGCTGGCGCGCTGATGTTGAAGGCGTGCCGACCGAGCGCTTGAAAGAGTTCTACGACGTCTACTATCACCCGAACAACGCCGTGGCGATTCTGGTGGGCGATTTTGAGGAGGCGCAGGCGCTCGATTTGATCGCGCGACACTTCGGCGTCTTTCCGCCATCGGCGCACTTGATTCCGCCGATGTACACGGTCGAGCCGCTGCAGGAAGGCGAGCAACGCCTTGTACTGCGTCGTCCCGGCCAACTGGGTATCGTCGAGATTGCTTGGCGCATTCCCGAAGCCAAGCATCCCGATTCGGTCGCACTGACATTGCTCGACCATATCCTTTCGGCGGGCGTAACCGCGCGGCTCTATCAAGCGTTGGTTGAAACACAACTCGCGCTCGATGAGAGCGCCCACGCTTCGCGCTTTATGGACCCAGGCCTGTTCAGCATTGAAGTCACACTCCACCCCGGTGTCGAACACGCCGAAGCTGAGCGCGTCATCTACGCAGAGATCGAAAAGCTCAAACTCGCCGAGGTCAACGAAGCGGAGTTGCGCAAGGCTAAAAACCTGATCAATACCCAATTCGTCTATCAACAGGACAGCGCCATGAGCATCGTACGCGGTCTGAGCGAGGCGGAGATTGTCGCCGGTTGGCGGCATTATGTGGATTTCCCCAAGTTGGTCGAACAGGTCACACCCGCCGACATTCATCGCGTCGTCAACGAATACTTCACCGAAGACAACCGCACCGTCGGCTGGTTCATTCCTAAGCCGGAGGAAGAGACCTTGGTAGAGTTCCCGCTCGAAGCAGAAGCGGAAACTGAAGAGGTCGAAGCAGAGTTGATCGAAGTCGCTGCCTGACGCGGCCCTCAATTTCAAATCGCATAGCTTGAGTTTTACGCATGTCCGATCATTCATTTAGCGCACGCACCAAACGTTATCAACTCGACAACGGCCTGAGGCTGTTAGTGCTGGAAAATCGCACCAGCCCAGCGATCGCTCTGTCCGGCTACCTGATGGCCGGAGATTACTTCAATCCACCGGGCAAGGATTTGCTCGCCGACATCACCGCCGCGATGCTCAACAAAGGTACGCGCCGCCACACTAAGTTCGAGTTGGCCGACCGGCTGGAATCCAGCGGCGCGCGACTGGGCTTTGATGCGCTGACCTTCGCGGGTTCATTTGGCGGACGTTCGCTGAGCCAGGACTTCCCGCTGCTGATTCAAACGATGGCCGAAGAGTTACGCGAGCCGGTCTTTCCGGGCGAAGAACTCGACAAACTCAAACAGCAATACGTTGCCAGCATCAAGGAAGCGCAGGACGAGACCGGCACGCGCTCTTACGAACGGCTGACACAATTGGTCTTCGACGAAAGCAATCCGTTTCACCGCTACCCGCCTGAACGCACCATCCGCGAAGTTGAAAGCGTCACAGTAGATGACGTCCGCGCGTTTTACATGCGCCAATACGGCGCGGCTTCGATGATCGTCGTCGTGGTAGGCGATGTCACGGCAGCCGACGCACGCCAACTTATTGAAAAGCATTTTGGTGATTGGCAAGGCGCGCCGCCAGCGTCCTTCGACGTACCAACCACGCCGCTGCAGGATGCGCCAAAGCGCGACAGCGTGTACATGAAAGGCAAACAGAATTGCAATGTCGTAATCGGCCACGCCTCGGGGTTGCGACGCACAAACGACGATTACTACGCGGCAAATATCGCTAATCGCGCACTGGGCCAATCTACGCTTTCGTCGCGGTTGGGCCTGAAGGTGCGCGATGAGATGGGGCTGACCTACGGCATCCATTCGAGCTTTCCCGAATCTGGTTTTGCCGATGGCCCCTTTGTCATCAGCGTGACAGTCGCGCCGAAAAACGTTGAACTGGCGATTGGCGCCTCGTTGGAGATTGTCAATGACTACAAGGGCAGCGGCATTACGCCGGAAGAGTTGCAGGATGAGCAGTCTTCGATCGTCGGCGGTTTCAAAGTCGGCCTGGCGACCAACGCTGGCATAGCGACACAATTGGCCAGCGCGGAACTGTTCGGCCTGGGCATCAAACATCTCGATGAGTTTCCGAACATCATCCGCGCTATAACAAAAGATCAGGTAGACGCGGCCATTCGCCGCTACCTCCATCCACACCACGCTACGACCGTGATTGCGGGCGATTACAAAGGATAAGCGACGGCTGAAATCAGCGAGGAGCAGCGATGAAGTTTTGCCGTAGTTTTACCGGCGGGTTGGCTTGCCTCTTACTTTGTTGTTTGGCATCAGCGCAAAAGCCGATTGCTGAGGCTTCGTTTCGAATGGATTCAACACTTGCAGAATCTGCGGCTGAATTCAGCGTGCTGATCAAAAAGGCCGAGCGCAAACTTTACGTCTATCACATTGAGCAAGGCCAACCGAAACTTTTCAAGTCTTACCCAATCGCGCTTGGCAACAACCCTAGCGGCCATAAAAAACAACAAGGCGATGGCGCGACACCCGAAGGCGAATACTACATTACACACCGCAACCCGAAGAGCAATTACTATCTCTCGCTTGGTTTGAGCTATCCGAACACGCAAGATGCGGCGACAGGGTTGAAACGTGGCTTGCTCTCAAAAGCGCAGCACGACGCTATCATTGCTGCCATTGGCCAACAGACCAAGCCGCCACAAAACACCAAACTCGGCGGCGACATTTTTATTCACGGCGGCGGTGCGGGCAGGGATTGGACGCTCGGCTGTGTTGCGCTGGAGAACGAAGCCATCAAAGAATTGTTCGAGCTATTGCCGCTGAAAACTCCGGTGACAATCGTGCCTTGATTTTCTGACGTTCATCACGATGAAACGCACTCTCTACCTAGATTGTTTTGCTGGCGCGAGCGGCGATATGTTGCTCGGCGCGCTGCTCGATTGCGGGCTGGATTTTGCATACCTGAAGGCTGAATTGGCCAGGCTCGGCTTGGTGGGCTATGAATTAAGTCTGACCCGCGTTGACCGCAGCGGCATCTCCGCCGCAAAGTTCGATGTGCAGTTGTTAGAAAACCAGGATGGCGATGCGCATACACACGCACACGAACACCCGCACGGCGCAGGCACGCATACCCACTCGCATACGCACGGCAACGAACCACACTCGCATCATCGTGCGTTGTCTGACATCAAAAGGCTGATTGCTGCATCGGCTTTGAGCCAGACAGTCAAAGCGCGCGCCCAACAAATCTTCCAACGCCTCGGCGAAGCGGAAGCCAAGATTCACAACCTGCCCATCGAAGCCGTTCACTTCCACGAAGTCGGCGCGCTCGATTCCATCGTGGACATCGTCGGCACCTGCATCGGGCTAGAAGCTTTGCAGATTGAGCGCATCATCGCTTCGCCGCTGCACGTCGGCTTCGGCACATTCAAATGCGCGCACGGCATCTATCCCATACCTGGCCCGGCGGCGACCGAACTATTGCAGGGTGTGCCAATCTATTCAAAAGACATCGAAGGCGAACTCGTCACGCCAACAGGCGCGGCGATCATCTCGACGTTGGCAGAAAGCTACGGCGCGCTGCCGTTGATGAAGATCGAACGCACCGGCTACGGCGCGGGCACACGAACTTATCCGAACTTTCCCAACGTGCTGCGCGCCATGTTGGGCAAACTACTGAGCGATGCACACGACACGCCTGAAACTGTTACTGTCATCGAAGCCAATCTCGACGACCTCAACGCACAAGTCTTTGGCCACTTGATGGAGCAGGCGCTCACCAAGGGCGCGCTCGATCTTTTCTACACGCCAGTGCAGATGAAGAAGAACCGTCCGGGCGTGTTGCTGACGCTGTTGTGTAAGCCGGAAGACCGCACGCGGATGTGTGATTTGATCTTCCGCGAGACGACCACGCTCGGCGTACGTTACCGCGAAGAGCGGCGCGAGATTTTGCAGCGCGAGTTTGCGACGGTGGAGACAGCTTACGGCACGATCAAAATCAAAGTATCAAAAGCGCGCGATGGCCATGTACTGAATGCTGCGCCGGAGTTTGAGGATTGCCGCGCGGCGGCTGAAAAACATCAGGTCGCTTTGCGCGAAGTGCAGACGGCGGCGTTGCAGGCTTACGCTGAAGCAAACTGAATGTGCAGCCAGGCGTCGGCTTCTTTGGGAGAGCGGAAGCGCAGTTTTTGCAGATGTGAGTAGGCCGGATCAGTCATCGCCTGCGAGTATGTTCGTTGATTCCGCCAGTGTGATTGAAACGCCCAGACAATGATCGAATGACGCGAAAAGAGATTCCGCCAGCTTTCGCGATTGCCGTTACAACGAACGTCCTTACGCGCCAACCCGCGCAGCGTTCGCCACAGCAAGCGGCTGATGACCAGCGGGAAAGGATAGTCGAGCCAGATCAGCGTGTCGGCGCGCGGCCAGACCAACGCGCGCGCTTTTGAATAATTCCCGTCCACCACCCACGCCTGACTTTGCGTCGCGGCGTCCACCTTTACCAGAAACTCATTCGTCGGTGTCTCGACCCACTGCGGATTCCAATGCAAATCGTCAAGCTCGATGTGCGGCACGTTCAAGCGCCGCGCCAGACTGGCCGCAAAAGTTGTCTTGCCGGAGCCGGATGTGCCGATCACGACGACGCGCTGCATAACCCTAAACTGTCGCAAGCACTTTTTCTAAAAACTCCCGATTCGCCCGCGCATTGGCCATCGTCTCTTCTGGCGTCGCGCCGACTTTGACGCCTTCGACCATCACTGGCCCTTTGAATCCGGCGGCCTTCAACGCCTTGAAGACGCCTGCGAAATCCACTTTGCCGGTGCCGAATTGGCTCATCACTTCGCCTCTTACGGCGGGGCAGTCCTTGGCGCAGAAGCCGGTGATGTGCTGGGCAATCGGCTTCAACTCTTCAATCGGGTCTTTGCCAGTGTAGTAGATGATATTGCCCGCGTCGTACCAGATTTTGAAATTGCGATGATTGACAGTCTTGATGGCGCGCAGGATTTCGTCCGACGCCCCGCTGCCGCCGCCGTGCGGCTTCATCACCAGCTTGATCTTGCGCTCGTCGGCATAGGCTGCTGCGTCGCTCATCACCTTGAAAAAGTGGTCGTACTCTTCCGGCTTGTCTACGCCGAAGGAGAGTACGTACTGCAAGGAGAGGAATTTCGCGTTGTCTATTTGTTTGCGCACTTCCTTGATCGAATCTCCGAGCGGGATACTGTGATGTGAACTCAGCGCGCCCATATTAGTTTTCAGTCCGCTGGCCGCAAGCCGTTGTTTCAGTTTATCCAGATACTCTTGCGTTGCGTCTGCGCCGATGAACGGCTCGCTCCCTCTGATGCGACTAAGTAATCCGGTTGTCTGGTAACCCGCGGCTTTGATCTGTTTCAAGGTTTCATCAAAGCCCCATTTCGTCCAGGGGCGGTTGAAACAGCCGATGGGCCAGTTGACTTTGGCTTTAACGGATGGAGTAAGAGAAAGGTTGAGTGCAGCAATAGATGTAGCGGTGGTGGTGTTTTTGATGAATTCTCGTCGGTTCATAGTAGTTCTGTTTGAGTGGTTAGTAGTTGAGCAGGAATTTTCTACCTGCTCTCGTGGTTCGGTAAACGGTTTGATTGGCAACTTCATAATTTATCTCATTTAGTTTTTCATTCATCAGGATTGTTAGTAACTTGGACATTTGGATTTCAGTTATCCCATACCAAGCCCCCCTTCGCCTTCTTCATATCACAGCAAGAATTTTAATAGCTGTCTCGTCTACCTGGTGACTTGGAGAAACTATTTCTCTCTGCATACTTTGTTGGCTGAGAGCCGTATTCGCTCATGCTATAGCTTCGTTAAGTTCACCTAGCGGTAGTAGTTGGATTGCTCGAACCGCCCGGACGTATGCGCTCTTGCTATAGCTTCATTGAGTTCATGCCTCATCTCACTCTGGTCAATGCGTGGTAGCCTAACTATCCTGAGATGTTGAGCTAAGCTTGTCAACAAATCAGTGATAAAACTATCGGACTCTAGTTCTATCCCTTGAAATAATGATATTGGCATCGGAAGTTGACCGGCTTTCTGTCCTGAATGGCACACCGGAATTACCGGAACACGTTTTATCCAACCACAGCCTGTTTCAAAGTTGATCCAAGGCCGACGTAATGAGCTGGGACTGCATAAAACGATGAAAGCCTTTGAATCAGTTAGTGCGCTATCAATAAGGTCAAGCCAACGAGAGCCGGGTGGGTTGCTACTTCTGTCACTGCTAACGAAGACTTCACATTGACCGGCAAACGTTGACTCAATCCATTCTTTAAGCACTTTTGCAAGCGGGGCTTCTTCGCTTATGTGGCTGAGAAAGATTTTGTTCATAGCTCACCTCACGAATGGCGAAAGAGGGACAATCTTAACCAGTATTGCCCCTCTTTCAAGTGTTACTTCTTCTGCGCCAGCGCCTGCACCTTCATCGGCAACCCAAAAATATTGATAAAGCCCGCCGCATCCTTCTGATCATAACTCGCGCCCATTGTGAACGACGCCAGATCGGGCCGGTAGAGCGTATTCGGCGATGTGCGCCCCGCGACGATGACATTGCCTTTGTAGAGTTTCAGCTTGCAACTGCCGCTCACCGGCTCCATTAACGTATTCACGAACGCATCCAGCGCCGCGCGCAACGGCGTGAACCATTGGCCGAAGTAGACCATCTCGGCGTACTTGTGTGCGACGACCTCTTTGTAATGCGCCGACTCGCGATCGAGGCAGAGCGATTCGAGTTCACGCAAGGCCGCGAGCAGCAGCGTCCCGCCCGGAGTTTCATACACGCCGCGCGACTTCATACCGACAAGGCGGTTTTCAACCAGATCAACGCGGCCACAGCCGTGCCGTCCGCCGATCTCGTTCAAGCGTTCAATCAGCGGAATCGGATCGAGATGCTCGCCGTTGACCGAAATGGGCGTGCCTTGCTCAAAACCAATCTCGACGTATTCGGCTGTGCCGGGCGCTTTTTCGGGCGCGACCGTCAGTTCAAACATAGACTCTTCGGGTTCGTTGGCTGGGTCTTCCAAAATGCCGCCTTCGTGCGAGAGGTGCCAGATATTACGATCGTGCGAGTAAATCTTTTCGCGGCTGGCGGTGATGGGAATCTGGCGCTCGTTGGCATAATCAATCGCGTCTTCGCGCGAGACGATGTCCCATTCGCGCCAGGGAGCGATGACGGGCAGTTCGGGCGCGAGAGCTTTGAAGGTTAATTCGAAACGCACTTGATCGTTGCCTTTGCCTGTGCAACCGTGCGAAAGCGCGTCACAACCGGTGCGCTTAGCAATCTCGACTTGTTTCTTGGCGATGACCGGGCGCGCGAACGAAGTGCCAAGCAGATATTTATGCTCATAAACAGCGCCAGCTTTCAGTGTCGGCCAGATGTATTCGGTGATGAATTCGTGGCGCAGGTCTTCGACGTAGCATTCGATTGCGCCGGTCTTGAGGGCTTTGTCGGTCAGGCCGTGTAATTCTTCAGCTTGACCTACATCACCGGCGATGGCGACGACTTCGCAGCCGTAGTTCTCTTTGAGCCAGGGGATGATGATTGAGGTGTCTAGCCCGCCGGAGTAGGCAAGGGCGACTTTTTTGAATTTTTGCGACATTGAGTGAGTCTCCAAAGATTGTAAGGATGATATGAGCGAAGGGCGCAGTATACACGCGAGGCGGGGAATTGCGTAGCTGTGTGTGAGGCTTTAGGTCGGCAGCGATTGATGAGTGATCTTGTTCGCTCATGTTTGAAGAACAGCGAGCCGCTTGCCTGCCAGAAAAGAGGCAATGAGGCAGGGACAATTATCAATTTCTTTGCCACTTATAGGCATAGTCTTTCAGTATGAAATGTTCATATAAAGCGCGTAATACTTCTAACATTAAATGCAACATTGATAGTTGACCAATACTAGGTCGTGTGCTACAAACGCTGCTGTCATTCCCTTCGCGGGCGCGTGTGGTTGGTGTCCGCACAAATCAAACAAAGCAGGTTGCTCTAAGTTGTCCAGCAAGTGAGTTGGGCTAGTTCCCCCCGGTACTGTGCACGATGATAGCTTGCGCGCGCTGCCTACCCGAGCGCGTCAACTTCACCCTCGAATCGCGACTTGATGACACCTGACTAGCGGTGGGTGTCTAAAATTTACCGAGAGAATGTGATTTGCACTCGAGAGGAGTGGTAAGCGTGACCTCACGTATCACGCCTTTGTTTGCCCTGTGTCTGTTGTTGCCCCTTTGTCTCGCAAGCATTGGCGCTAAAGCCCAGAATCCCAATCTATCTTCCGTGCTTGATGTGGAGGAGCGTACCTTGCTCAACCGCATCAACGAATATCGCGCCACGCGTGGTTTGGGTCAGTTGCGTATTTCGTACAGCCTGACTCGCTGCGCTGAGTGGATGTCGGGCGATATGGCGCACAAGAATTATCTGAGCCACACCGACAGTACCCGTCGCGACCCCTTCGCACGAATGGCTTCTTTCAGCTACGGCTACAAGGGCAACCGTGGCGAGAATCTAGCGGCGGGCTACAACGATGGCGACCGCATCTTCGAACTGTGGAAAGGTTCACCCGACCACCACAAACTGATGATTGATCCGGCCTACCGCGTCATCGGCATCGCGCGCGCCTACGAGCCGAACAGCCAGTTCCACTGGTATTGGGCAGCCAACTTCGGCAGCTATGTTGACGCGACGATGGAAATCCAACAGCAGTACGTAATGAATGTGGCGACAGTGAATGCCGCCACGCAACTGAACACCGTCGCGCCGGAATCCATCGCTATTGCATCGGGCGACAGCTTGAGCGGCTGCACGGTGGTGGCGAATACGTTGCCGCTGCCGACCTCACTTTGCGGCACCTCTGTGCTGGTCAACGGCAAAGTGGCGCGACTTTATTCAGTTTCACCCACCCAGATTCATTACGTCGTCCCCCCCCACACGCTACCTGGCGAGGCCAAGGTCGAAATTCTCAATCAGGACAAATTGATTGCCAGTGGCGCGGTCAGTGTCGAGCGTGTTAGTCCGGGGCTGTTTGCGTTGATCAATGACGGCAAGCTGCGTCCGACCGAAGACGCACAACGTAGCGTTTATTATCCGTTTGCGTCTTATGCTGATGGTGTAGTGCGCGCCTTGTACGTAAACAAATTCGATGATCAGCAATTGGTGCTTTACGGCACAGGTCTGCGCAATTGCAGTAGCCTGAAGAGCATTGAAGTCCGCGTCAACGGTGTGCCGGTGAAAGTCCGCTACGCCGGCCCACAGGAGGGCACGTTTGGGCTGGATCAACTCAACCTCGAATTGCCACGCGAATTGCAGCGGCAAGGTGAGTTGCAAGTGGCTTTGTGGGTGGATGGGCATGAGGCCAACCCCATCAGCGTGAAGCTGGTACCTCGAACGCAGAATAATCAAGGCGCATCGCCCAAAGGCGGAACGCGCTAAGGCCACAAAAATTAAAAAGTGAGAGGGGACGCCGAGAAACAAGTTCTTGCCGTCCCCTCTTACTTTATGAATCAAAAAGCAGTTGCGCAGCCATTTCAGCTTTTGTCCTTTGCGGCTGGTTTCCGCCTAGCTCACCAAGAATTTTTTCCCGCGCGTTTATGACAAACCAATGACACTTTAATTAAGCGGCTAGGCTAATATGCGGCCGTTATGTTGGATGAGTTTGTTTTGCTACATACGAAGAAGGCTGGCGCACCGAATCCTCAAACTTGGCAGGGCGGGGTGCAATGGCAAACCTGTCTGCGCCAGGTCGTGTTGCTTAATCGCCAAGAAATGTCAGCTTGTGAGCGCAATAAAATGGAGGTCTATCAAGCCGAGCGGGCTTACAGCTTCTTGCTAGAAATCGTGTGTGGTCTGCATTCTCCGTTGCTGGGCGAGACTGAGGTGATGGGGCAATATCGCGAGTTCTGTTCGCGCGCCGATTTTCCTGCCGATAACTGGGGACAGTTCCTGCGCCAACTCAGTAACGATCTACTGGGCGATGCCAAACGCATTCGCCAAAAATATCTGCAAAACCTGGGTAGTCAGTCTTACGGTAGCCTGACGCGGCACATCTTCAAAAACTTCTCGCACGTTACGTTGATCGGCACGGGCCAGTTCGCCGAAGAGTTGTTGCCGTGGCTGACAAAACAATTTCAAGTGCGCCTTTGTTATCGCAACCAAGCCCGCGCGCTCGAATTGCAACAGCGCTTTCCGCAAATCACGCTGCTCGATCTGGCCGATACGTCAAGTGAGTCCGAATGGGATCAGGCGGGATTGGTGATTGCCGCGCCGGTGACGGCGGAGGTGTTGGAGGCCTGGGTACAAGCAGGCAATCGGCAGTTCGCCAAGACGCTTGACCTGCGTGGGGAATCGGCCAATGATCCTTTGCTTATTGATAGCGAACTGATTGACCTGGCGAGTTTCTTTGCGATGTTGCAACAGGATAAACAACGTATCGAACAGCGCGTCAATGCAGCGCGTTCAGCCATCGCTCACTTAGCGCAACGCCAAGTGCAGCAATTTTACTGCCGCCCGTTTGGGTGGGAGGATTTGTGCGCGTAAGAATCGCGGCCCGGCGTAGCGCCCTGGCCCGACTACAAGCTTACCTAGTTGGAGACGCGCTGCAACGGGCGCATTCACACCTGACCGTTGATTACCACTTTCGAGAATCACTTGGCGACCAACGTCTGGACGCGCCCTTGTGGCAAATGACAGAGAAGGGCGTCTTCACCGAAGACCTGCGCGCGGAACTGATTGCCGGCCATTGCGATTTGGTCGTGCATTCCTGGAAAGACCTGCCCGTTGAAATATCCAACGAAACAACGATTGCAGCAACTCTGCCGCGCGCCGATCAGCGCGACTTGCTGTTGTTGCGCGCCGACCGTTGGGCCACAGTCGCGGAGAGCGGCACGCTAAACCTGCTCACTTCTTCGCCGCGCCGCACGCAGAACTTAGGTTCATTCTTACCTGAGGCGCTGCCCGCTAAAATCCACACCATTAATTTCCTGCCTGTGCGCGGCAACATTTCGACGCGCGTGCAGAAGCTGTGGACGCAAGAAGCCGACGGCCTGATCGTCGCCAAGGCCGCACTAGACCGCTTGCTTGAGGCTTCGGCTCCGGAGTTTGCTGAAACACAACTTGAATTGCGCCATGCCCTGGCCCAGTTGCGTTGGATGGTTTTGCCTTTGCGCGCTAATCCGACCGCTGCCGCACAAGGCGCGCTGGCCATCGAAATCAAGCATGACCGCCCTGATCTACAAGCATTGCTAGCCCCGATCAATTGCAGCGAGACGATGGCGACCGTCAATCGTGAGCGAGAGACCTTGCAAGCTTATGGCGGCGGCTGCCACCAAGCAATTGGTGTGAGTATGCTGAGGCGGGTTTATGGTGAGTTGAAATTGTTGCGCGGCTTGGATACATCAGGCAATGAATTGAACGAATGTCAGTTATCGCCGGATCGCCCGCGCCCAGCCAAGCTGCCTTTGCAAGAGCTATGGCCAGTAACACGGGCCGAAGCGGATTGGTTTACGCGTGAACCGCTTGACGTGGCGCAACCTGAATCCAGTTTGGCGCTCTGGGTTGCCAAAGCTGATGCGCTGCCCGATCATTGGCAAATTCCGCATACACAGATTGTTTGGGCCAGTGGCTTGCAAACGTGGCGGCGCTTGGCCGCGCGCGGCATCTGGGTCAACGGATCGGCTGAAAGTTTGGGCGAACAGGAAGCGCCCAACATCGAACAATTGGCGTCACAAACGCTAAAATGGCTGAAGCTCACGCACGCAGACAGTCTGGCCGAGAGTGATATGCCCTCACTCGCGACCTATCGTTTGACGCCGCGCGCGGAAGCGCCCGATCTGCGCGGGCGGAGCTGTTTCTTTTGGTCGAGCGGGTCGAGTTTTATGCACGCGTTGACGCATTACCCTGAGTTGCGTGAGCAAGTGCATTGCTGCGGCCCAGGCAACACACAGCGAGTGTTGCAACAAGCTGGCGTGGAGCCGCACATCTTTCTTGATCACCAGCAGTGGCTGGCGGAGATGACCTTATGAACGAACAACCGATGCGCCGACTGATGCGCCTGCGCGCGAGCAAACACCTGCGCGACCTGTGCGCCGAAACAGAATTTACGCGCGCCCAGCTTATTCAGCCGCTCTTCGTCGTCGAAGTCTTAGAACAGGACGAGCCGATCACCGGCTTGCGCGGCACCTCCCGCCTGAGTCTCAACTCTGCTCTGCATCAAGTTGAACGCGACTTGGCGGCGGGCGTGACACAGTTCATTCTCTTTCCAGTGCCGGGCGAGAAGAAGCCAGAAGCCTTCGATCATCAATTCACGCAAACAACTATTACCGAGTTACGGCGACAGTTCGGGCGCGACTTTTGTCTCTGGGTAGATACCTGCCTTTGTTCCGCGACGACGCACGGCCATTGCGCAGTGCTCCAAGGCGAGCACATTGAGTTGAAGAAAACGCTGCACGAACTGGCGCGCGCAGCGCTGGCCTTTGCGCAGGCTGGAGCTGACGGTATCAGTCCGAGCGATATGATGGATGGGCGCGTCGCCGCCATTCGCGCGGCGCTGGATGAAAGCGGCTATGAACTCACGCCGGTAATGAGCTACAGCACCAAGTTCGCCAGCCAATTTTACGGTCCCTTCCGGCAAGCCGCCGACTCTGCGCCGCAGTTTGGTGACCGGCGGCATTACCAGATTGACGTGCGCCACCGCCGTGACGCGCTTGCGGCCAGTGTGCGCTGCGCCGAAGAGGGCGCTGACCTGTTGATGGTTAAACCTGGCCTGACTTCGATTGATCTGATTCAGCCCATTCAAGAGCAAACGGGACGCGCGGTGGGCGCATACCAAGTGAGCGGTGAATATGCAGGGTTAGCTTTGTTGGCCGAACAAGGCTTGACCAATTTTGAAGCGGCGTTGTTAGAGACTTGGCATGTCTTCAAACGCGCGGGCGCACAGTTCATCATTACGTACGGTGCGCGTTATGCGCGACAATTGGGTATCGGCGGTTAAGTGTCCAGGCTCGCCGAGAGAGGAAAGCAATCATTATGACCGAGGCAAGTGCGAGTGGCTCATCAACTTCTTCAACCGCACTATTCGAGCGCGCGTTGCGTGTCGCGCCCGGCGGTGTGCACAGTCCGGTGCGCGCTTTCAAAAGCGTCGGCGGCACGCCTGTCTTTTTTCAAAGCGCGCAAGGCGCAATACTCACTTCGGTCGAAGGCCAGCGCTACATTGATTTTTGCCAGAGCTTCGGTCCGCTTCTGCTCGGTCATCGCGACCCGGATGTGAGCGCGGAAGTGCAGTCGGCGATTGAAACAGCTTGGAGTTTTGGCGCGTGCGAGCCATATTCGCTGGAACTAGCGGAATGGATTACCGGGCGGCTGCCTTGGGTGGAAAAGCTGCGCTTTGTTTCCTCTGGCACCGAAGCGGTGATGAGCGCCTTGCGTGTGGCGCGCGCTGCGACGGGGCGGCACCGCATTCTGAAGTTTGAAGGCTGTTATCACGGCCACGCCGATTCGTTGTTGGTCAAGGCAGGTAGCGGTCTCGCCGGAGTGGCGGCGAGTTCGAGCGCGGGCGTGTCGGAAGCAGTCGCTAGCGAGACGCTGGTTGCGCCGCTGGATGATGAAGAATCGTTACGGCAGGTTTTCGACCGCTTCGGTGCAGAGATTGCCGCTGTCGTGTTTGAGCCATTGCCTGCCAATTACGGCTTATTGATACAGCGCCGCGAGTTTATTGAAGAGATTGTGCGATTGGCGCGCGCCAACGACAGCCTAGTGATTTTTGATGAAGTGATCTCTGGCTTTCGCGTCGCGTTGGGCGGCATGGTCGAGGTGCTGGGTTTGCAGCCCGATCTGGTCTGTTACGGCAAGGTGATCGGGGGCGGCTTTCCGGTTGGCTGTTATGGCGGGCGGCGCGACCTGCTCGATCTGGTTGCGCCAAATGGCCCGGTCTATCAAGCGGGCACGCTGAGTGCCAATCCAGTAGGTATGCGCGCCGGGTTGGCCACCTTGCAAAAGGCTGAGCGCGTCAATGCCTACGCACAATTGGAAACGCGGACGGCGCTCTTCTGTGATGAGTTGAATGCGGAGTTACAGAAGCGCGGCTTGCCTGTTGAAGTAACGCGCTTCGCCTCGATCTTCTGGCTGCACGACCAGAGTGCCGCGCCGATTCGCCGTATTGATCAGATTCCTACACGCCACGCCCAGCATTTCGCCGGTATCTTTCACGCCGCGTTGGAGCGGGGCGTTTATCTAGCGCCGAGCGGTTATGAAGTCGGTTTTATGTCGTTGGCGCACACCGATGAAATATTGGAGCAGGCGAGCGCCGCTTTGGTGGAAGCGGTGACGATGAATGCTGCGCGCCACGCCGAATGACCCAAACGTTATGGAACGCAATAAAGACCGCGTCAAAATTGTGCTGGTGGGTTTGTGGTTGGCCTTCACCGTTGCGCAAGCAAGCTGGTGGCTGATCTTTGGCCTGCGTCAACTCGACCGGCTCAACCAACTTGGCGCGCGCTATCCCAGCGAGATTCAGCAGTATTACCGGATGCTCTTGTGGGAAGGCGGCGTGTTGATTGCGCTGCTGATCGGTGGCGGCATCGCACTATTCTCGTATGCCTTGCGCGAGCGGCGCAGGCATCAGCAAATCGAAGAGTTTTTCGCCGCTTTCACGCACGATTCCAAAACTGCGCTGGCGAGCTTGCGCTTGCAGGCCGAGAGCTTGCGCGAAGACCTCGAAAGCGGCTTGCCCCAGACGGTGCCCAATCCTTTGCTGGAACGCCTCTTGAAAGATACGCTGCGTTTGCAGCTTCAGCTTGAAAACTCGCTCTTCCTGGTCAACCTGCGTACAGGCCGCTTGCTGACGGAAGCTCTGCGCGTGGGCCGCCTAGTCGAATCGCTGCGGCATCATTGGCCCGAAATTTCGTTGGAATTGAATGGCGACGGCGTGGTGCGCGCCGACGCGCGGGCGCTCGAAAGCGTCTTGACCAATTTGATCCAGAACGCGGTCACGCACGGGCAAGCCAATCGGATTACCATCACGGCGTGTGCTGTTGGAGAAGGGCGCTTGCAATTGCGCGTGGCTGATAATGGACGAGGCTTTCAAGGCAACTTCAACCAACTCGGCACGCTTTTCGTGCGGCATACGCGTAGCAGCGGCAGCGGCGCAGGGCTTTATATCTCGCGGCAATTGGTCAAACGTATGGGCGGAGAACTGAAGTTTGCACCGGGCGCAGAGGGCGGCTTTGTGGCCATTCTATCTTTGCCGCAGACGAGTGCAGACAATGTCGCCACACAACTGAAGCGAGTGCCGGCATGACGCGTTTGTTATTGGTTGAAGATGATCGCTCGTTGGGCGCTACGTTGAATGAACGCTTGGCGCGTGAGGGATACGCCGTCACTTGGGTCGAGACGCAAAAGCGCGCGCTGGAGCAACTGAGCGAGAATTGGTGGGACTTGGTGATTTTGGATGTCGGCTTGCCTGACGGTTCAGGCTTTGATTTGGCACGCCGCATCAAAGCCGAAAGCGCACTGCCCATCGTCTTTATGACCGCGCTCAGCTCGGCGGAAAACCGGCTGGAAGGTTTTGAGCTAGGGGCCGAAGAGTTTTTGCCCAAGCCCTTTCATCTGCGTGAACTGCTCCTGCGCGTCAAACACGTGCTCGACAATCACGCCATCCGCCACCAGATCAAATGTAACGAGCGCCGCATCGAATTTGACGTGCGCGCGATTGTGCAGCCTGATGGCGAACGCGAGCACTTGCCCACGCGCGATTTTCAGTTATTGCAACTGCTGATCGTTTCAGCGCCCCGCGTAGTGAGCCGCGATGAAATCCTGGACGCGCTGTGGGGCGAGGATAAGTTTCCGAATCATCGCACAGTAGACAATATGATCGTGCGGCTGCGACAAATGCTGGGCGACGCTGAAGGGCGCTTTATTCGCTCGGTGCGCGGCATCGGTTATCAGTGGAACGAAGCGGGAGAGTGAAGCAAAAGTTTTATGAGCAATCCGAAGTTTCAAAATGCGCTACAGCGCCGCCCACAAACACAGCCGCCCATCTGGCTGATGCGCCAAGCAGGGCGCTACCACCGGCATTATCAGCAACTGCGGCAACGTTATTCCTTCGTCGAATTGTGCAAAGAGCCTGAGTTGGCCGCCGAAACTGCACTTGGCCCGGTACTGGAATTCGGGTTTGACGCGGCGATTCTGTTTAGCGATTTGCTCTTTCCGCTCGAAGCCTTGGGCGTGGGCTTAAGCTACTCCGATAAAGGGCCGCAGCTTGATTCACAATTGAATGAGGCGAACTTAGGTGCGTTGCGCGAAGTTGATGAGGCTTGGCCGCTGTTGCAATTTCAGGGTGAGGCCGTGCGCGCGACGCGCGCCGTGTTGCCAGCAGATTGCAGCCTGCTCGGTTTTGTCGGGGGCCCCTGGACGCTCTTTGCTTACGCCGTCGAAGGCAGCCACAGCGGGCCGATGGCAAAAACGAAACAGCAGTTGCCGCTCTTTGCGCGCTTCTGCGACAAGCTGATTCCGCTGCTTGCGCGCAGCATCAATCAGCAGCGCGAGTCTGGCGCTGAAGTCGTAATGATTCTAGACACAGCGGCGGGCGAGTTGTCGCCGGACTTGTTTACCGCCGAAGTCGTGCCGCAGCTTGAAAGGCTGGCTGCTGCTTGCGCGCAACCGCCGGGCTACTACTCCAAAGGCACGCAGGCCGCGCACCTGCGCGCGCCGCTCTTCACCAATGGCAAACTGGCTGGCGTCGGCGTAGATTATCGCTGGGACATCCGCGAGGCATTGGCCGCTTATCAAAGCGGCTGTGTGCAAGGTAACTTCGATCCGGCGTTGCTGTTGTTGGAGCGTGTTGAATTGGAGCGTCAGTTGCGCCTGTATTTAGAGCCGCTACGTGATTTCGAGCGTACCGGTTGGGTGTGTGGGCTTGGTCACGGCGTTTTGCCTGGCACGCCGGAGAGCAACGTGCGGCTGTTTGTTGAAACTGTGAGGGAAGTGCTGCAATGAACGAACTCTTTGCCAAATACGATGTGCCTGCGCCGCGGTATACGAGCTATCCGACGGTGCCGTTTTGGAGCAACACGCCGACGACTGAGCAGTGGTTGGAAGCGTTGGACATGGCGCTCAACGATGAAGCGACGACGTGGTCAATCTATCTGCACCTGCCTTTCTGCGAAACGCTCTGCACCTTCTGCGCCTGCAACACGGTTATCACGCGCGATCACGGACGCGAAGACATATATGTTGACTTGCTGTTGAAAGAATGGTCGCTGTATTACGAACGCTTGTCGCAACTGCGCACGCGGCCCTTGCAGCAATTGCATCTGGGTGGTGGCACGCCGACTTTCTTTTCATCAGAAAACTTGCGCCGGATACTTGAGCCGATGTTGGCCGAGAGCCGGTGTGATGAGGCACAGTTTGACGCCTCCATCGAAGTTGACCCGCGCCGCTGCACGCGCGAGCAACTGGTCACGCTGCGCGAACTGGGCTTCACGCGCGTCTCGCTGGGCGTGCAAGATTTCGATGCGGAGGTGCAACGCCTCGTCAATCGTATCCAACCGTTTGATATGACCAAACGTGTGACCGACGAAGCGCGGGAGTTGGGTTATACCTCGGTAAATTACGATCTGATCTACGGCTTGCCGCGCCAAACACCAGCGAGCTTCGAGGCGACGGCACAGCAGACGGTTGGCCTGCGCCCGGATCGCATCGCGCTCTACAGCTTCGCGCTGGTGCCCTGGATCAAGCCGACGCAGCGCAGTTACAAAGACGAGGATTTGCCGAAAGCGGGCGAGAAACGCGCGTTGTATGAGCTGGCGCGTGAACTGCTGCTGGGCGCAGGTTACATCGAAATCGGTATGGATCACTTCGCCTTGCCGCAAGACCCATTGGCACTGGCGCAAGCCGACGGCACACTGCATCGCAACTTTATGGGCTACACCGAAGCGCGCACGCGCGTCATGCTGGGCTTGGGCGTCAGCTCGATTTCGGAAACGCCGACCTGCTTTCATCAAAACGAAAAAGCCTTTCCGGTTTATGAACGGCGACTGCAGCAAGGCGAGATCCCGACCCTGCGCGGGCATTTGCTAGATGCAGAAGACCAACAATTGCGCGAGCAGATTCTCGAATTCATGACACAATTCGTGGTGGCGCTAACACCAGAGCAGGAAGCTGACGCACGCGAGTTTCTCAAGCCTTTGTTGGCCGATGAACTGGTTGAGCTGAACGGCGGCGAGTTGCACTTGACCGAACGCGGGCGGCCTTTCTTGCGCAACGCCACGATGTTCTTTGACCAACGGCTGCGCCGCCAACAACCGCAGGCGCGTACCTTCTCGCAGTCCCTATGAACGTAGCCGTGAAACCGACTGTGACCGTCATCGGCGCGGGTTTTTCCGGGCTGACCACGGCTTACTATTTGGTCAAAGCCGGTGCGCGAGTGCGCATGCTTGAACGCAGCGACCGCGTCGGCGGCTTGATCAGCACACGGCGCACAGCGCACGGCTCGGTCGAGACCGCCGCCAACGGCATTCTCAATTCGGCGCAGATGGAAGCACTCTGCGCCGACCTCGGCGTGCCGCTGCTCGCGCCACAGCCGGTCAGCCGTAAGCGTTACATCTGGCGCGCTACTGGCCCGCGCCGCTGGCCGCTGACTGTAGGTGAGTCGTTGCGCTTGGCTGGCGGCTTGCTGGGGCACATCGGTAATTGGCGTCCGCGAACGCGCGAGACTGTTGCCGACTGGGGCCAGCGCGTGTTGGGCAAGGGCGCGACGCATTACGCGCTCGTTCCTGTATTAAGCGGGATCTACGCAGGCGATGCAAAACAACTCAGCGCCAGTTTGATCTTCAAGCGCAATCCAGAAGGCAAGCCGAAACAAAAACCGCAACAACGCGGCACCGTTGCACCACGCGACGGGATGCAGCAATTGCTCGACGCGCTAAGCGATTATCTGCAACGTCACGATGTCGAATTTGTCTTCAATCACGCTGCTACTGTGTCTGCCAATCAGCCCGTCGTCATCTGCACCGCCGTCACACAAGCTGCCGAATTGTTACGCGAGGTCGCGCCCGTCGCGAGCGAAGCGTTGCGCCGCGTTGAATTGTTGCCGCTGCTCACGGCCACCATCTTTTACCAACGGCAGCCGCGCCAGCCACAAGGTTTCGGCTGTCTGTTCCCGCGCGGCGAAGGCTTTCGCGCGCGCGGCGTGCTGTTTAACGATTGTATTTTTGCCGGGCGCAGCGAAGTGCGTTCGGAGACCTGGATTTTGGGTGGCGCACTGGATCGCACGGTATTGCAATTGAGCGATGACGAATTGCGCGAACTGTTGAAAGCCGAGCACGCGCGCTTGGTTGGCGCGGAAGAAGAGCCGCTGAGCATGCACATCACGCGCTGGCCGCAGGCGCTGCCGCATTACACGCTGGAATTGGAACAAGCATTGGCCGGGTTGTCGCCATTGCCCAAAGGCGTGGCGCTGGTAGGCAACTATCTAGGTCAGATTGGACTGGCGCAAGCTCGCTGAGCGCGCCAGCCGTGTGGCGCGCGCGATCACCGAAAGCTTATGAAAAAGATCGGCCTGTTGTTGATCAACCTGGGCAGCCCTGACGCGCCGACGCCCAAAGCGGTCGGTCGGTATTTGCGCGAATTCCTGATGGACGAGTTCGTGATTGATTTGCCCAAGCCGCTGCGCTGGCTGTTGGTCAATCTACTGATCGTGCCGCGCCGCCGCTATGCCTCGGCCAAACTCTATCAAAACGTCTGGACTGAGGGCGGCTCACCCTTGCTCGTCTACTCGCACAGGTTGGCTACCGCGTTACGCGGGACGCTATCGGAACAATTCGTGATCGAAGTCGGAATGCGTTATGGCAACCCGTCAATTGGCGCTGCCCTCGAGCGATTGTGTGCGGCGGGCGCGGAACGTATCGTCGCGCTGCCGCTCTATCCGCAGTACGCCGAATCGAGTTATGAAACTGCCGTGCGTGCGTTGCGAGTGGCCACGCAAAAGCAGGGCTGTTCAGACAGTTTGGAACTGCTCCCGCCGTTTTACGACCAGCCCGGTTTCATCAACGCATGTGCCACGCGCCTGCGCGAGTATCTGGCTCAAGAGCAGCCGGAACATCTTATCTTCAGTTATCACAGCCTGCCGGTGCGTCATCTAAAACGGCTGGACGCTTCACGCCAGCACTGCTTGCAGCGCGCGGATTGCTGTGCGCAGATCAGCGGCATCAACCAAAATTGCTATCGCGCACACTGCGTCTATACCACTCAGGCTATTGCTAAAGCCTTGAACCTCTCGCCCACTGACTACAGCCTGGCTTTTCAATCACGGCTCGGACGGCAGGAATGGCTCGGCCCGCAGACCAACGACGTGCTGAGCGAGTTGGCAAAACGCGGCATCAAGCACGTTGCCGTCAGTTGTCCGTCTTTTACCGCAGATTGTTTAGAGACGTTGGAAGAGATTAGCCTGCGCGCCAATGAGGTGTTTCTGGCTGCGGGCGGGGAAAAGCTGACGCTGGTGCCTGCCCTCAACGATCATCCCGTGTGGGTGTGTGCGCTGGCGACTTGGATCGAAGCCGCAGTCAACAGTAGGTGGCAAGCGCCTGATGATAAGCAGGCCAGAGCGACTCGCGGCTGGCAACCGTGATGTTCAGATCGCGTATCAGTCCGTCATGCAGGTCGTAAATCCAGCCATGTACGATTAACTCCTGCCCGCCCGCCCAGGCGTTTTGCACGATGGTGGTTTGACTGACATTGACGGCTTGTTCAATGACGTTCAGTTCACAGAGGCGCGCGAGGCGTTCGGCCTCGTCACTTAACTGGCCGAGCGCCGCCTGATGTTTTTCGCGCACGTCCTGAATGTGGCGCAGCCAGTTGTCAATCAAGCCGAATTGTTGATCGTAGAGCGCCGCGCTTACGCCGCCACAGCCATAATGGCCGCACACGATGACGTGTTTTACCTTGAGCACTTCGACAGCGTATTGCAGCACGGAGAGGCAATTGAAATCGGTATGGGTAACGATGTTGGCAACGTTGCGATGCACGAACATCTCGCCAGGGTCGAGTCCGATCAATTGCGTCGCGGGCACGCGGCTATCCGAACAACCGATCCACAAATACTCCGGCGTTTGCTGCTCGGCCAGCTTTTGAAAAAAGTCCGGGGTCTGTTGGGTGATCTGTTCTGCCCAACGGCGATTCTTCTCCAACAAATCTTGCAAGTCGTGCATAGTCGTTGCGACGGAGCTTCAAAAAGCCCGCTTGAATTTTTTCAGGGATGACCAGACAACGTCGGCTGCGGTGTGGGTGAACGCGCCAAAAGAGAGTCCGGCAAAGCCCGCGATCAAATAGCGCCGGTCAGCGCCGCGCCAGTAACTGAGCACGTTACCGCGCAGCAGGAAATACTGTTCCTGCCAGGTCGTTTGCGCGCCGTGTAGGTAGCGTTGCTGAAAATAGAGCAGCACGCTGCCTAGAAAGGTGAAGACGGCCAGGAAATAGATTAGGCGAACGAGCGTGCCCAGTATCGGGCCGTGCGAGAAGACTGAACGATGCGACAACGCGACCTGATAAGGCTTCCAGATGAAGCGCAGCGGCCCCCAGCGCCGGTATGGCCGGCTGTGCAAATCCAGGTCAGGGCCGAACATCAGCCCGGCAAACAACATCGCGCCAGTCGCAATCAACGATAAAACCGGCATTTGCCACAGCCATTGCGCGGCCACGAAAGTGACGGGCGCGCACAGGTAAGTAATGCGGTCGTGCGTGTCGGCGTTTGGCATTCTGCGTAGTTGATAGCACGCCGCTTTTTGTCGTGTCAAAAGCCTTTACATTTTATCGGTCTGCCTGTTATTGATGACACGCCAGCACAGAAGTTTTTCACCACCAGAGACAAACCATGATCTTGCGCGAACAGATTCTCAACCAACTACATGCGAAGAAGCCGAGCTTGCTAGCTTTCGAGGAGCAGTACCAGTACGAAACGCGGACTTACGAAGCTGCTTTGCAAAAGCTCTGTCAGCTCTCCTTGCAGGCGTTGGAGACGCGGCTGGCCGCGCACGAAACCTGCGGGGCCTTCCCGACGCGCGAGTTCGAGGTAAAGCCGGAGCCTTGCCGGAGCTTTGCGCGCGAGTTCAGCAATCACGCGGAAGCGCGCGCCTGGGCCTGCGACGTGTTGCTCGATCACGTGACGTTGGCCGTAGACGGCAGTCAGATCCTACCGAGCAGCGAGTTGAACATTCCGCTCGCAGCGGTGCAGGTTGCGTGGTTTGCTAACTCGCACACGCGCGCGGGGCAGTACACGAAAGAGATCGAGTTTGAATTGCTCGCGCCGGAAAGCTTGTTGGGTGATTTGCAAAGCGAGCGGCTATTTTCCGAGCAGGCGGTGAGCTTTCAGCGTTTCAAGCTGGAAATCGAAGCTCTTTGCCGGATGATGCGCAGAATTGCGGCGGACGCTGAGCAGATGCGCAAACTGCCGCTGGCCTTTTTTGACAGCTCAATCGTGATCTCGTTCGTCGAGCAGTTGCACGACGGCTTGCGCCAGCAGTACGTGGACTTGGTGCTGCAATTGTTGCGTTGTTCTGAAGAGACGCGCGTGCCGCTGGTTGGCTACGTGGCGACGAGCCACGCGCGCGATTTGGCCAAGCTGCTCGCACTTTGTTTCGATCTGCATGAAGCCGAGCGCGTGCACGATGCGCAGTTGTTGAGCAGGTGGATGACCTGGGGCGCGCGCTCGCCTTTCTACATTTGCGCTCGAGGCGGCGCGCGGAAGAATCAAAAAAGCGTGTTGGAGAATTTTGGCGAATACCGGCGCAAAGTGGGGTTCGTTTACCTGAAGACCAGCGCCGCCGCGCCGCCCGCGCGCTTGGAAATTCCGCTCTGGGTTTATGAAGCGGGCTTGCTGGAAGAAGTGTTGGATTTAGTGCGCGCCGAAGTGATCGTCGGCAACGGCTATCCGTATGCGCTCGAAACCGCCGACGCGACGGCGGTCATCAGCGGACGTGACCACGAGGCGTTTTACGACATCCTGCAACGCTTTGCCGAAGCCGAAGGGATCGCCTTGCGCGTCTCGCCGAAGGTGGCGAGCAAAGCGCGCCGCCGTTGACGAACGAAGAGGAAAGTATATGCAAGGAATGTTTCGAATGATTCTGGTCGTGCTGGTGGCTGGTTGTGTATTGGCCGCCAATGCGCAAACTCCCGCCGCCAAACTTAACCAATTGGCAGGCTCAGCCAAAGTCCGCCGTGCACTCGATTATCTCAAAGTCACTGAAGAGACCACGATCAACGATCAGATCAAAGCTTGCGAAATCCCCGCACCGAGCTTCAAGGAAGAAAAACGCGCGGCTCATTTCAAGCAACGGTTTACCGAACTCGGCCTGAAAAACGTGCGCATTGACAGCATCGGCAACGTGCTTGGCGAGCGGCCCGGCACAGGCAGTGGCCCGGTGTTGGTGCTTGCCGCGCACTTGGACACAGTCTTTCCCGAAGGCACTGATGTCACCGTCAAACGCCAGGGGACGCTGCTCAGCGGGCCTGGCATCGGCGATGATTGCCGCGGCTTGGGCGTGTTGCTCGGCATTGTGCGGGCACTCAACGAAGCGCAGATCGAAACCGAGGGCACGATTATCTTCGTTGCCAATGTGGGCGAGGAGGGCCTGGGCGATTTGCGTGGTGTGCGCCATTTGTTCAACCAGGAATTGAAGGGCCGAGCTACGCATTTCATTTCGATAGACGGAACTGGACTGGATGTTACCAACGTGGCCGTGGGTGTTGAGCGATACCGTGTGACTTTCAGAGGGCCGGGTGGACACAGCTACGGCGCTTTCGGTCTGCCCAGCCCGATTCACGCGCTAGGCCGCGCCATCGAAAAGATCGCGCGCTTCCAAGTGCCGAAGTCGCCCAAGACGACTTTCAACGTCGGTAAGATCGAGGGCGGCACGTCAGTCAATTCGATTGCGCACACGGCCTGGATGGAAGTGGATATGCGTTCAGAGAGTGCGGTTGAATTAGTTAAGCTCGAAGCCGAATTCAAGAAAGCTATCCAAGCTGCGCTCGACGAAGAGAACGCATTTTGGCAATCCAGCCAGAAGCTAACCGTCGAGGTCAAATCGGTCAGCCGGCGCCCGGCAGGCGTGCAGGCGGTGGATTCGCCCATCGTGCAGACCGCGCTCGCGGCAGACGCGGTCTTGGGCATTAAGTCAAAGCTGACATCGGGCAGCACCGATTCCAACATCCCCATCAGCCTGGGCATTCCGGCTATCACGATTGACGGTGGTGGCGTAGGCAAGGGCGCGCATTCATTGGACGAGAGTTTCGATACGACCAACAGCCACTTGGGGACGCAGCGCGCACTGCTCATCGTCCTGGGCTTGGTTGGTGGGAAGTAAGAGCTATGCGAGCAGTCTTACAACGCGTGACACAAGGGCGTGTGACTGTGGCTGGTCGCCAAGTGGGCGCAATCGGCGCGGGCTTGGTGATCTTGTTGGGCGTGGGCGCGAGTGACACGGCGGCAGAAGCGGAATTGCTTGCGCAGAAGGTTGCCAACTTGCGCATCTTCAGCGACAGCGAAGGCAAGTTCAATTTGTCGGCGTTGGATGTACAAGCAGAATTGTTGGTCGTGTCGCAGTTCACGCTCTACGCTGACACGCGCAGAGGTCGCCGTCCGAGTTTTACCGATGCCGCGCGCCCGGAATTGGCCGCACCACTGTGTGACAAGTTCGTGGCGTGTTTGCGCGAGTTAGGCTTCAAAGTCGAGACCGGCGAGTTTCAGGCCGATATGTTGGTCGAGATTCACAACAGCGGGCCAGTGACGATTTGGCTGGATACAATTGAATGGCAGCGCGGTGCGGAACGGGGAGCGTAAGCGACCTGAGCCTCGGCATTGCGTCCTACACCGAGGTTCAGGTCGCTTACGCTCCCCGTTCCGCACCGCGCGCTAGCCCTCAGCCGACTTCAAGCTGTGCAAGCAACGGGAAATGATCTGAAGCATTGACGACCTCAGCGTAGCCCTGGACTACCTGACAAGCTTTCAACCGCTCAGCGAATGGCGCAGGCAGGAAAAGATAATCGAGCCGCACGTGAGGATTCCAAGTCGGAAAGGTGAAGCCCTTCTCCTGCGGGTAGAGTATGCGATAACCGTCTACATAATTTTCGTCGAGTAGAATCTGAATTGTCTCCCAGCGAATCCTGCCGCCGCTCAACCAGACCAGCATTTGAAGCCGCGCGGGCAAGCTCCGCGTTTCAAGCAATTCACCCGGAGCCAGCGTATTGAAATCGCCAACGATGACGTGGAAGCCTTGCTGATGTTGCTCAATGCCTTTGAGTAACGCGCGGAGTTCCCGCACGCGCCGCCGCTCAGTCCAATTTGAATGAATGGCGCTGAGGTGCAGCCCAAAGATGCGCAAGTCAATCCCTGCCGGAATCAACTCGATGAATGGATGGCGCGCGCCAGGTGGCCGATGCCATTCGTGATGGGCGATCTCGATTCGGCTCATAAAGCCGAGCGAGTAACCCGGCCTCGCCGCCCAGATGGGCATGTCTGTCTGCTCGGCCAGCCACTCTATGACCTGCGGTCGGGCGGCTTCCTGAAACACGACCACGTCGGGAGATTCTTCGCGGATAACCGCCGCTAGGTGTTTCTCTCGACCAACGCCGCCGTAGCGGATGTTGTAACTGAGCAGCTTCAAAATCACGAATCATCTGCCTTTTCAATCAACGTGAGATAAGGCTGATTGAACAAATTCTCCCGGATGTACATGACAAAGTCTCTAGTCGCTTGGATGTTCACCGGGCGCTTCACCATTTGTTGAAGCTTTTCGCGCAGCGGTATCAACTTGGGAGCGATGTCGGGGTCTTTGTCGCTGAGCGGCTTGGAATGAATGCCGGGGACAAAGTAGCCGTCCAGGATGTAGAAGCTGTGCACATCACCACCGATGAGCGTGAGGTCTACATCGCTCGTGCCCGGCCCGTCGGCGTCGAAGGGCGCGCCGTCGTCCCAACGCACACCGGTCACAGCACTGCCGCGAATGACAGCTCCGGTGCCCGGTGGCAATTCTCGCCGCAACACCTCACAGAACTCTTGGAACTGCTGCTGGTCGCCGCCAAAGACGAGTTGCACGCACCGGTCGCACAACTCGTCTTGGCTGGTTTCGCTCGCCTTCACTTCTGCTTTTGTATCTTCAGCCATACAAGCTGCTCCTTAATCGAACATGTCAATGCTGCAACAACATTAAGAGAAGTGGATTGAGCAAACGTTGTACCTTAGTGGTTGCCTGGGAGCGCGGGCATCCTTGCCTGCTAAGGTTGAAAGGGCAGACCTACCGGCAGCAGTGTGATCTCCACCACACCTCAGCAGGCAAGGATGCCCGCGCTCCCAGGTAAAAATTTACTGGTGGCAACTTTATTTTCTTCGCGTGAGCCTCCTGACCGCCCAATTGCGCCTTACGGCTGGAAGAAAAATTTCGTTGTCCCGGCTCGCTGGAAAGGCAGTGCTGGCAAAAGGCACAGCTGTCTCGTCGCTACGGTGGGCGTGGGGCATTCCCTCCGCGCAGCCTCTCGAAACGGCATGTCGAGCCGGTCGCCGCCGTGCCGTTACGTGTGACTGTGCGGACATTCGCCTAGGAGGTTACATGCACCGCATCCATTTTGTTGCCGCCCCGGCGCTGCGCCGCTTCCGTTTAGCACTGTGCGCGCTGGCGCTCGGCGTCGTCCTGCATTGTGCGCTGGCCGCGCCTGCGTTGGCGCAATGCACGCCAAGCCCAAACACACCGATCAACGTGACCAAAACCAGCGAGACCAGACAGAACTCGCAGCTATGTGTGGGACAAACCAAAACCTTTGATGAAGTTGATGACGTTTGTGTTTTCATAGGTAATGTCCTCGTTGCGATTGACCGCACCATCATCCACGTCACCGAAGTCGGTACGAAGAATTGCTCGACGGGGTGCACGCCAGGCCCAAACACACCAATCTACGTGACTGAGGACAGAGAGACCAGACAGAACCCGCAGCTATGTGTGGGACAAACCAAAACCTTTGATGAAGTTACTGACGTCCCTAATTGCGTCGCGAATATCGCCGTTTCGATTGACCGCTTCATCAACCACGTCACCGAAATCGGCACGCGCGATTGCTCAAACGTTCCGATCAATATCTTCGAAACCAGCGAAACCAGGCAGAATCAGAATTTATGCCAGGGTCAGACCAGAAAGTTTGATGAAGTCGAGGACGTTCCTGTTTTTGTCGGTAACATCCTGGTATCCATTGATCGCTTTATCAACCACGTCACCGAAGTCGGCACGCGCGATTGCTCAAACGTCCCAATCAATGTCACCGAAATCAGCGATACCCGACAGAATCCCAATTTATGCCAGGGCCAAACCAGAAAGTTTGATGAAGTCTCGGACTTTCCTATCTTTGTCGGTAACGTTCTGATAGCTATCGAGCGCGTCATCACCCACGTTACCGAAGTCGGAACGAAGGTTTGCTCGACACCATGTCCACCCAATCCGCCTGTCAACGTTACCCACAGCAACGAAACCAGACAGAACCCGCAACTGTGTCAGGGCGAGTCCAAATCCTTCGATGAAGTCTCGGACTTTCCTATCACAATTGGCTCCTGTGTCATTGCCATCGAACGCGTCATCACCCACGTCACCGAAGTCGGCACGCGCGAATGCCTGCAATGCAACGCACGTCTCTCGCCGGGGCTGGCCGCTTTCCCGGCTGACGGCGGCGCGGGCAGCTTCGATCTCGTCAACGACCGCAACTGCCGCTGGACGGCCTCGACCAACGCCGACTGGCTCATGCTTACTTCGCCGACCACTGGTAGCGGCCTCGCCACTTTCAGCTTTACCGTCAAACCGCATACGGGTCTGCAACCGCGCGATGCCGTCATCAACGTCTTGGTCGAAGGCAGCAACCTGACCTTCCTGGTTACGCAGGCTGGCAATGCGCTCCGCGCCACACTCACCGACCCGGCGGCCTGCCTGGGCGCGGGCAAACAGGTCGGTGTGACCGCCTGGGTGAGCAATCTTTCGGCCACGCCGCGCACGGCCAGCTTTACCGCCGCGCTGCCGCCGCAACTCGCGGGCATTCCTGGTTCCTGCTCGACGACCAGCGGCGTTTGCACAATCAGCGCGACCATCGTCACTTGGTCAGGCACACTCGCGTCGGGTCAGAGCGTGCCTATCAGCTACCAAGCGCAACTTGCCGCCAACACGCCCAACGGCGCGACGCTCGTCATCAACAACGCGGCCAGCTTCACCGACGGCGAGACCGTCACGCTGCCCTACGCGTTCCAGGTCGCCTGTCCCACGCCAGCCACCGCCGAAGCCTTCTGCAACACCAACTCCTTCGCCGTCCCGCGTCTGACGCGCGGCCTCACGCGCAACGACGAACTGTTCCTGCTCGCGCAGCCGCTGACGCTGACCATCGTTTCGCCGCAGCCTGGCGCAGACAGCTTCGCGGTCAACGCGCAGAGCTTCGGCGCGCTTACCCGCGACAGTCGCGCCGGTTTCTTGAACGCGACGACGCAGGGGCTGCGCCTGACTGCGGCAAGCGCGACGACGCGCGCCGTTTCTTGTTTGGACAGCTTCCAGCGCATCAGCTTTGTACTCGCCTCGACGGGCGCGCCGGGCGACACAGTGCGCTTGCTCGTGCAGGATGAACAGGGCGCGAACCTGCGCGAGCTGGCCGTCTTCACCGTGCGAGCGGACGGACGCAGCTTGATGGTCACGCGCCTGCATCCCGAGGTGGCGCTCTGGCTGGGCAATCGCTTGGCCGAGGGTGCGGGTCTGGGCGTCGGCGCACAACTCGAACTCCTCAACGCGGCAGGCGCGAGCGGCCAGCGCACGGGGCTGTTGACGCTGGGGTTGAGCGGGACGCTGCAAAACTGCGCGCAGCTTGTGACGGAGCTCTCACGTGCCGATGGCGCAGGGGCAATCGCGCTGGTGTTGAGCGATTTGGTCGTCAACCGGCAAGCGCAGCCAAACGATGCCAGCAAACAATCCGTCGGGCTGCTCCTGCAAGCGCGTGACGGCGTGCCAACAGGTTTGCCGTGTCGCGCGGCCTGCCCGGTCTGCCCGCCACGCCTCCGGCAAGCTGATTGTGTGACAGCCTGCTTCGCCTCGCCGGGGGCGTTGGCGCTTCAGCTCAAGCACGGACAAGGGATCAACGCGCCGGGGCAAGTCTGGTGGATGGGGCGGCAAATTCCGCTCAACCAGGCCGAAGTGCTCGTGCAGCTTTTGCAGGACAAGCCGGGCGTGGAGTGGGAATTCAGCCGCCAATACCTGGCCGCGCAATTGAGCCTGGCGCGCGTCAATGCCTTCAGTCTGGCAGGCGTCAGAAGATCAAGTTTGACCTGTTACGGCTTGAACTTCGCGCCGGTCAGTTTGAGCAGCGGCGTGACGCTCGCGCCGAGTTCGACGCTGGATGAGTTGCTCAACGAGGCGCAACGGGCGGCCCAATTCGGCGATTGGACGGATGCGGCGTCGCTGGCGGTAATTTTGGAACAGCTCAACCGTTGCGAGCGGTGAGGCGGCACTAGCCTATGGAGTGCTGCGGCTCGACGCCGCTTTCCCCTGCTTCCGGTTTCGTCACTTATGGAAACAAGGGAAAAGCGGCGTCGAGCCGCAGCACTCCATAAACTGCTATTTCAATTTCGCCAACGCCGCGTCACAACGCTTGAGATGATCCGCAAGTCGTTCGGGCGTGGAGACGGTGGAACCGGTTAGCAGGTTTTGCGCGCGCATTTCATTGATCATGGTCAGAGCGCGCTGATACCAATCACGCGCGGCATCCCAACGTTGACGTTGCAATGCGCGTGGTACGCGCTCTTTCGTCGCCAACGTCTCCCAGAGCTTGCCGAAGTAGACGTAGAACATCGCCACGTTGGCGCGGAAGCGGGCGTTGGCGGGATTCGCGGCAGAAACGGCTTCCATCAAAACGACGGCTTTTTGATAAATGGCGACCGCCGATGTATCGCCCTTTTGCGCGAGGGCCAGGGCGAAGTTGTAATATCCGGTGGCCAGATCGTGGCGCGTCTGCGCATTGTCGGGATCGGCGGCGGCCAATGCTTCGCGCAGCCGCAGCGATTCACGATAGTTCTCCAACTCGCCGGCTAGGTCGCCCGCTTCGTACAAAGCGTCGCCCAGCTTGTTGTGGGCCAGCGCCAGATCACGGCGCGCCACCGGGTCCTGCGGCTTGGCTTCTGCCAATTCCTTGTAGATCACGAGCGAGCGGCGGAACAAAGTCACCGACTCGTGATTGTCTTTCGTGCCCATCAGCAGATAACCCAACGCACTCAGGACGCTGGCTAGGCCGCGTTGCGCCTGCTCATCCGCCGGATTTTGTGCCGCGTCGGCTTCGGCCAGTTGGAGCGCCTGGCGATAGCAGGTCATGGCTTGCTCCGACTTGTCCTGTTCCTCCAGCGCCTGACCAAGCCAAGTGAGTGCGTTGCGCAACTCCCGCTGCGCTTCCGCGTGTCGCGGCTCACGCACGAGCATTGGTTCGAGCAGTGACTGCGCGCGGCGCAGGTGGTCAGCCGCGCCTTGGAAATCGTGCGTGTGGATGAGCGTCTGGCCGACTTTGCCCAACGCGGCGGCCAGCGCGAGCTGTGAAGCTGGTTGCGGCGGACGCGTGGCGGCCAGGGCTTCACGCACGGCGAGCGCCTTGTGGAAACTCGTGAGCGCTGCTGCCGTGTCGCCTTTATTTGCCCAGCCGAAGCTGCTTTGAATGTTGCCGATCCTTTCGTAAGCCATCGCCAACTCGTTTTGCAATCCCGCATCGTTACCTGCTTCGCGCGCGAGCGAATCCAGGTATTCGAGCGCGCGTTTGACCACTAACTCGCGCATCGGCGTCGCGCCGGGCAGCTTTTCAATGCCGTCGTGAAATTCAAACAGGAATGAATTGGCGAGCCGCCGCACGTCGTTGAAGCGTCGTTCAGCTTTGGCGCGTTCGGCCCGCGCCACGCGCGCTTGCCAGATAGTCGCAAACATTCCGGCCACGAGCGACAGCGCGATCAACGCGGCTGCGCTTACGCCAGCGCGGTGACGATTGACGAACTTCGCCACGCGATAGCCGAGCGTCGCGGTGCGCGCGCTCACCGTGAGGCCTTCGAGATGGCGGCGCAGGTCTTCGGAGAATTGTTCGACCGATGGGTAGCGCCGCTCCGGTTCCTTGCGCAAGGCCATCAGCACGATGTTGTCGAGATCACCTGCCAGGCGGCGGCGCAGCTTTTCCGGCTGGCCTTCACGCGTGGCGCTGACCATTTCTGGCGTCAGGCTTTGGGTTGAGCCATCGGTGTGATGAATTGTTTCCACGCGGCCAACGGCGGTACTCGGCCTGTCCGGCTCCTGTTCACAGATAACGCGCGCCATTTCCTGCAGCGCCAGGCTTTTGACGTGGTAAGGCCGATGGCCGGTCAGCAGTTCATACAACAGCACGCCGAGCGAGTAGACATCGCTGGCCGTGGTGATGGGCTGTCCCGTCACCTGTTCCGGGCTGGCGTAATCCGGCGTCAGCATCCGCATGATCGTCAGCGTCTGGCTACCCTCTGCTGTCGCATCTGCCGCGAGCATTTTGGCAATGCCGAAATCGAGTAGCTTGGGCACGCCATCGGCTGTCACCAGAATGTTGCCCGGCTTGATGTCTCGGTGCACGACCAAGTTTTGATGCGCGTAATGCACCGCCGCGCAGACCTGGCGGAAAAGCTCTAGCCGTTCGGCGGTCGAGAGTTTGTGTGTGTCGCAGTATTCATCAAGCGGCTGACCGTCAACGTACTCCATCACCAGATACGGCCAGCCCTCTTCGGTCGCGCCGCCGTCGAGCATTTGCGCGATGTAAGGGTGGCTAAGCCGCGCGAGAATTTGGCGCTCCTGCTGAAAGCGGCTGACGATGAAGCTGCCGTCGAGGCCACTACGAATAAGCTTGATCGCCACCTGCTTCTGATATTGCTCGTCGTCGCGCTCGGCCAAATAAACCGCGCCCATCCCGCCATGCCCGATTTCGCGCAGGATGCGGTAAGACCCGATGCGCCTGCCTGCCTCGGCGTTTTCATCGGCAGTAAGTGCGGTTGTAGCGGCCAGGGCTGGGGTTTCGAGAAAAGCTTCGGCCTGTTCGTAATCAACCAGCAGTGCTTTCACCTCATCAAGCAACGCGCCATCTTCAGCACAAGCCCGCTTGAGAAACGCCGCGCGTTCGGCAGGCGCATGTTCGAGCGCCGCTTGGAAGAGTTCCTTGAGTTGGTGATAGCGTTCCATAGGCTGGCGCATCACTTATTGTTTGCTGATTTCGCGATAGAGCCAAGTCTTGGCCCACGCCCAATCGCGTTTGACAGTAGCGGGCGAGATGCCGAGGACTTCGGCGATCTCTGCAACCTCCAGTCCGCCGAAAAACTTGAGTTCCACTATGCGACTCTGGCGCGGGTCAAAGGCGCTCAGGCTGTCGAGCGCTTCATCGAGCGCAACTAAATCCACCTCCTGCGGCACCAGTGCATCTAGCGCCTCGTTGAGCGCGAGCTTCGTTTCCACTCCGCCGCGCATCTGCGCGCGCCGTTTGCGTGCGTGATCCACCAGGATGCGCCGCATCAATTCCGCCGCCACGCCAATGAAGTGCGCACGATTTTGCCAAGTCAGCCGGTTGGTCTGTACCAGCCGCAGCCACGCTTCGTGCACCAGCGCCGTTGCCTGCAGCGTATGATCCGCGCGTTCCTGGCGCATGTAATGCTGTGCTAGGCGGCGCAATTCATCGTAGACAAGCGGCATCAGCTGTTCGAGGGCGCTTTGGTCGCCGCCATTCCAGGCCAACAGCAAATCCGTAATGTCGGGCGGCTCAGGCGACAAGGATTTTTCTCCCACTCAACTCAGAGGCAAAAATCGGCGTGCCGATTTTTTGCCCCGGACTTTCTTTTCATCAACCCAGCTCACCTGTCGGCACACCCATCTCAACGGCGAGATATTCCCCCGCAGCTTCAGTCTCCGGCGCGTGGATGCGGTATTCGGGCTGGAGCTTCAAATCGCCGCGCAGCGAATGATAAACGCTGCAATATTTGGTGAAGGAGAGATTGATCGCGCGCTTGACAGTCTCAGGACGAATGCCTTCACCCCAAATGTCGAAGCGCACCGCCACTTCAGTTAAATAGCGTGGCTCAGGGTCGTGGCGATTGCCTGCCAGCGTGACTTCCAGCCGAGCGGCGGGCGTGCGACTCTTTTCCAGAATCACGACTACGTCAATCGCCGCACAGGCGCCCAGCGCTTCTAGTAAAATCTCGACGGGTGTGGCTGCTTCTTTTTTGTCGCCGTCAAAAACGGTTTCGTGTCCGTCGGCATTCTGCCCCGCGAATTTCAGCCCGCCGTTCCAGATGAGTTTGGTGGTTACGTCACTCATTTTTTGTTCTCCTCCCAATCCCCGCTCAAGCAATAATGATAAATGAATTCAGCCCGCCCAGCACTTCCGAAAAATCCTTGTGATAAGTGACTTCGATGCGGCGGTACTGGCTGACGACCTCGCCCATTTCGGCGGCGCTGACAAAGCCGTCTTCCGCGTGTGCAATCGCCCACTTGGGAATGTGTTTGGCTTTCGCCAGGAAGCGGCTGACGAGTTGTAAATAGTGATCTTTCGAAACGACCTCATCGCCAAGCTTGCCGCGTTGCGCTTCGATTAAGCCGTCCCAGAAATCCGTTCCGCCGCGCACCCAGCTTTCGCGCCAACCGGCCCGTGTGTTGCGCAAGCCGGTAAGCCCCTGCGGACGCGGAAAGCGCGCAAAGAGCAAATCCACGCGCGCGCCGCGCACAAATTCGTGCGCGTCACGATTCAGGCTGTAGTTCTGCTGGCCGTTGTTGACCAGCTTGCGCTGGTTGCGCCAAAGCGAGAGAAAGATCTGCGAGAGCGGGCGGCGCAACTCCGCTGTCTCGGGCGTAAAGCTAAAAACGTAATCGCCGACGGTCAGCGCGTGCGCGTAGGCCAGCGCGCGCTGGTGCTCGTTTTCGATAAGCTGGATGTTCTGCCAGACATTGTCGAACCAGACAGCGTCCAACTCGCTCAAACTGTGCTGAAGCGCCGGATTGTGCAGACGGCGGCGTGGCACGTAGGCGTTATCGAGCGCCAGAGCCACGCCATCCTCGGTCAGCTTGTGGCCTTGATTCTCGACCAGCGCGCGCGATGACCACCACGACCATTGGCAGAGATCGTTGTCCAAAATCTGCTTGCCCCAGAATTTGAGATACCATTCCAGATCAGGCTGACCAGCAAAGGGAATGGCAACCGAGGCGAATTTCAGCCGCCGCAACACGCTCAATTCAAAACCGAGCCAGCGATGATTGGGTGTGGCCGTAAAGTTCATGATGTTTCGGACTCTTTCTCAGGCGCTGTGGCGGCAGGCGCAGGCTCTTCCAAAACCTGAATCACCTTTTGCTCTGCCACTGCGGTGTCAGTTGATTCGGAGAGGAGAGGAGGCGTGTCAGTGGGAGCAGCAACAGATTCCGGCTCCGCAACTGGTTCGGGCTGCGCCAGCGCCCCTTCCTCCTCTGCCGTAGCTGCGGCTCTATCTGTCGCGGGTATTGCATCGAGCGGCACCGCTTCACTTGCTGGCTCGGTTGTTGTAGCCGGTTCCGGTGGAAAAGGATTGGTCTCCGCTCCCTCTGGAAAATCCTGCGTTGTTGGCCAACGCTCCTTCTCCTCGTGTGTTGATCGCCCTTGCCAGCCGAGTAATTCCGGCTCCGCTGTTTGTCGCGCCGAATCCCACACGGAAACAAAGGACGGGGCGGACGCGTCCGTGGCCACGGCAGTCTCATCCAATAACTCGGACGGTTGAAAGTCCACCGGCACTTCAGGCTCGCTCACCGGGCGCTGTTCAACCAACAGAGCCAAGAACTCCTGTACAACGCGCGGGTCGGCTTCAAGGCCCGCTTGGTCGGCGATGAATTGCTCGACACTCGCCGCTTCCGACCTCGCACGGTGTGGGCGGTCTGAAAGCAGTGCGCAATAAGTATCCACCACACGCAGAATACGTGCGCCAAGCGGAATATCCGTGCCCGCCAGGCCATCAGGATAGCCGTGCCCGTTCCACCACTCGTGATGCCAGCGGATGAATAGTTGTGCCTGGCGTGGCAGTTTCGCATCCGCCGCCGCCTGTTCACCGATGATTGGGTGCCGCCACAGGTCTAGCTGTTCTTCCCAGGTCAGGCTGCCGGGGCGCAGCAGGTAATCACGCCTCATCGCGCGTTCGCCCAAGTCGTGCGCCAGCGCGGCGAATTTGAGCGCGCTCAGATCAACGCCGCGCAAGCCCAGCCGCTGCCCCAGCTTCTCGGCCAGCCGGGCGATCTCGACGGCGTGCGCCGTGTGATAGCCTTCAATGCGATCAGTCTCCGCCGCCAGTTTGAGTAGACGCTCGCCCAGCGGGCGTTCCGCTTCGCTGAAGTTGAGCAGCGGTTGTGGTGCAAACATTTAGTTACTCGTCTCCTTACGCTCGTTTTTGCAGGCTGGCAGCGGTTGATTCGCGCTTGACCCTTGCACGGCGGGACGATGGACGTGGTGAACCAACCGGACTCCTCAGCAAAGCCTATTTCGGTAAGAGTGGTTGTACGCGATGTGGCGGCGAAAAATCAAGCAGGAGCTACGGCAACTCATCTTGCCATGCTGTGACGCCTGTGATAGCTTTTGCTTGCTTTTCTACACTATCTTTCACCAAAAAGTTGGAGGCAAATCTGGAGGCCCTATGAATATTACTGAGCGCAATGTAGGTGATGTGACGATCCTTGATGTCGAAGGCAAAATTCTGCTCGGCGAAGGCGACGTGCAGTTGAAGCACAAGATTGATGAATTGGTCGAAAAGAAACAGACTAAGCTAGTGTTGAATCTCGCCAACGTGCCCTATATGGACAGCGGCGGCCTCGGCGAAATCGTGCGCAGCTTTACCACGGTCAAGCGCGCAGGCGGCGAACTCAAATTACTGAATGCCACAGCGCGCATCAGCGACTTGTTGACCATCACCAAGCTTTACACCGTTTTTGACATTCACGATGATGAGGCGAAAGCGGAGGCAAGCTTCAAGTCGGAAGGTTAAACACCGCTACTTCCACTTCTAGGCGAACTATTAAAATTGAAATGCGGAACGAGCCGAGCAGGCGCGTTCCGCATTTGCTGTCTTGCTTTACTTCAGCGCGCCATATTTCCGCAAAATCTCCACCGTCTTTTCAATCGGCAAAGCTTCCACGCGACGGCCTTGATAACCTGTCGTCGTTGTGGCGCACAACAACGAGTTGTAAATTGCCTCTTCCGTCGCTTCGACCACAGCCTCAAACAACGGCGACATCGTTTCATTGCCAAGCACTTGCACATTGCGCAGCGGTTCGCTCGCGCGGATGCGGTTTGCCGTGCTGAAAGCAATCACGTAATCACCACTGCCGTTGGTCGAAGGCGAGCCGGTGCGGGCCAGCCCCAACATCGCGCGCGCCGCCAACCGTTTCAGATTCCGCGCGTCGAGCGGCGCATCGGTCGCCACCACCATAATGATCGAACCGTCCGCCCGGTCACTCGCCCCATCGTTTCCATTACCCGGCCTGCTCCTCGGTTCGAGTTGTTCCTTCAAGTAATACCTTCCCAACTCGCGTCCCACCGGCGCGCCATTGATCGTTAGTACTCCGCCGAAATTGCTCTGCACCAAAACGCCGACCGTGTAGCCGCTGCCCGTGCGCGTCAGATTGGCCGACACGCTGCGCGAAGCCGTGCCAATGCCGCCTTTGAATCCGAACGCGATTGTGCCCGTGCCCGCGCCAACACAGCCTTCTTCCACCGGCCCATCTTTGGCCGATTTGAGCGCAGCAAAGACTTCGGCGCGCCCGACGTGCCGCCCGCGAATGTCGTTGAGCGATCCGTCATTGGTCTCCGCCACCACCGGATTGATCGAACGCACCTCTTCATTGCCCGGCAACTGAAGCATCCAATCGAGCAGCGCATCGGCTACGCGCGGCACATTCAGCGTTCCGGTCAACAGGATCGGCGTCTCCAACTCGCCCAATTCGTTTACCTGCGTCGAACCCATCAGCTTGCCGAAACCATTGCCGACAAAAATGGCCGCCGGGACTTTCTCCTGAAACAGATTGCCCGCGTGCGGCAAAATAGCTGTCACACCCGTGCGCACGCTCTCGCCTTTGATCAAAGTGACGTGGCCAACGCGCACGCCCGGCACGTCGGTAATCGCGTTGTTTTTGCCCGGCGGCAGGATGCCAACGACGATACCGAGGTCGTGGGCGCGGGGACGAGACACTTGGTTGTTGGTTGGGTTCTGCGCCATAACAGAGCGGAGAAAAAGCAAAAGGCAAAAGGCAAATATCAAAAGGCAAAAGTTCGGCACTTTGCTTTTTATATTTGAAAAACCAGTTCTACACTTTCGCCTTTTGCTTTCCATTGTTTTTATCCCGTGTTCCTCATTCCCGCCGCGATGCCATTCATCGTCAGCAGGATGGCGTAAAGAAGTTTTTCTTGTTCTTTGGCTTTGCCTTTACCCTGCGCGCGTTTGCGTGCCAGCAACTCGACCTGCAGATAGCTCATCGGGTCAACATAAGGATTGCGCACGGCAATCGAGCGTTGCAACACGGGCGAGTTGTCGAGCAAATGTTTTTCACCAGTGATCTGTAACACGACATGGCAGGCGCGCTGGTATTCGTCTTCGAGCAGTTTGAAGATGCGTCGCCCCAGGCTACGATCCGGCGTGCGCGCGGCGTATTGGCGCGCAATCTGGAAATCGGCTTTAGCCAGCGTCATTTCAATGTTGGAGATTGTGCTATGAAAGAACGGCCACTCGCGATACATCTCGCGCAGCAATTCGAGCTGCGCTGTCCGGTCGCGTTCGAGAAAGTTTTCCAACGCCGTGCCGACGGCAAGCCAGCCAGGCAGCAAATGCCTGCTTTGCGTCCAGCCGAAAACCCAGGGAATTGCGCGCAGATCGTCAATGCTCTTTGACCCGGCCTTGCGCTTGGCCGGGCGCGAGCCGATGCGCAGATGCTGCAACTCTTCGACCGGTGTTGCTTGGGTAAAGTAATCATAAAAGCCCGGCGTTTCGCGCACGATTTGCCGGTAGTTTTGGAAAGCTGCCTCCGAGAGTTCCTCCATCACTGTCTGCCAGCGCGCCAATTTGCGCGAGTGCTTTTCCGCGTGGGGCAAACTGGCTGCAATAACTGCGGAAGTATTCAACTCCAAACTGCGCAGCGCAATTTCGGGCAAGCTGTACTTCGACGAAATGACTTCGCCTTGCTCGGTAATCTTGATGCGCGCGGCCACGGTGTCGGGCGGCTGCGCCAGAATCGCTTCGTGGCTTGGCCCGCCGCCGCGTCCGACCGTGCCGCCACGCCCGTGAAAGAGCCGCAACTCGACGCCGCGCGCGCGCGCCACTTCCCACAACCGTTCTTGCGCCTTGTACAGTTCCCAGCTCGAAGTCAGTATGCCGCCATCTTTGCTGCTGTCCGAATAGCCGATCATCACCTCCTGCAAGTTGCCCTGCGACGCGAGCACTTCACGATAGACCGGATTTTCAAACAAGCGTGCCATCACGCCTGGCGCATTACGCAAATCTTCGATGGTCTCAAACAAGGGAACGACGGAAATGCGGAATGCGGATTCGGAATTTGAGATTTGAGATTCGCGCGCGGTGTGACGCATCGCACTGCCCTCCGCCATTCCGCCTTCCGCCTTCCGCCTTCCGCCTTCGACCAGGCCTGCTTGTTTTGCCAACACTAACACCGCCAGCAAATCGCTCACGTCGCGTGTCATGCTGACGATGTAGGTGCGTAACGCCTGCGTGCTGATCTCATCGAGCGTGCGCCGCATTACGCGAAAGACATTGAGCGTCTCCAGGGTCTCCAGGCTGAAATGATCTTCCGAACCGATCAGTGGGCGCAGTGTCAACAATTCCTCAGTCAACCAAATCACGCGCTCAGCCTCGCTCATCTGCTCGTAATCTTTGGCTAGTGCGAGGCGGCGTGTAATTTCAACGAGCGCCGCCGTGTGTCTTGCGCTGTGTTGTCGCAGATCGAGCGTGGCCAGATGCAATTCAAATGTAGCCACCTGCCGCATCAACCGCTCGACGCCGTTGGCCGCATAGACCGAATTGCCCGCACGCAAACTATCGCGCACCAAACGCAACTCGTCATAAAGCTCCTGCCCCGTCTGGTAAACCTGCGCGTGCTCGTCCGTCTCGCCGGTCAGTTGCGCAATGATCGGCAGCCCTGGCCTGATTGAGATCAACGCCTCGGGCGAGGTTACGCGCAAAGCTCCGGCGAGCGCTTGGTTGCGTTGTAGTGTGTTTTCCAGCCGCGCATAGATGAAGGAGAGCTTTTGCCGGTACGGTTCTTCGGGGTTGCGCCGCTCGACGCGCGCGGCCAGTTCGGGCATCGCCTCCGCGTCTTTGGCAATCGAGTCCAGCAACTCTGCTGACGCGGACGCGAAGCGTGAAGATTCGCTCAAGCGGCGGCTCAGATCAGCGACGTGCGTCAGGTATTTGCGCAACACGAGCCGTTGTTGCAACCGCACCGTTTCCCACGTGACTTCGGGCGTGACAAACGGGTTGCCATCGCGGTCGCCACCTACCCACGAGCCGAAACGCAACGGTGTCGCGTCTTCCCGCAATCGCACAGCGGGGAACTGCGCGCGCAGTTGCCGCTCCAATTCTTCCAGCAGCGTCGGAACCGCGTCGAAGAGCGTGGCGTCAAAGTAGTAGAGCGTGTTGTTGACCTCATCCAGCACAGTCGGCTGCGTGTGACGTACTTCGTCAGTTTGCCAAACGGCTTCGATCTCTGCTGCCAATAGTGTCTGTAATTCGTCACGTTGGCGCGCCGCCAGATGCGCGTTGTCAAAATCCGCCAAAACATCGGCGCACCGCCGATGTTTTTCGAGTAGCGTGCGCCGCGCCGCTTCGGTCGGATGCGCCGTCATCACCGGCACGATCTCCAGCCGGTCTAGCACCTGTTGTAAAGCCTCTGGGGCAACGCGATGACGCGCCAACTGCTTCAATGTGTCGGCCAGCGAGCCGCGCTGCGGCTGGTTTGGCGTGTGCAGTTCGTAAAAACGTTTGCGCCGGATGCGATGATGCTGTTCGGCGATATTGGCCAATTGAAAGTAGACTGAAAACGCGCGAATGACGCCGATGGCGTCGTCGAGGCTCAGTCCGCGCAAGAGCTTTTTGAGTTGCTGTTCGATTTGCGGGTCTTCGCTCGCGCGCAACTTTTTACAGAGTGCGCGAGCTTTCTCTTCAGTAGCAAAAAGTTTTTCTCCACCCCAATGTTTGAGCGTTTTACCCAACAGATCACCGAGCCGGTGAATGTCATTGCGCAGAGGCAAATCTTTGTCCTGTTGGTCGAGCTTAGACTTGTTTTTCATAGGCGAATTTAATGGCGCAGCCGCGAAAAATACTGCGGGGAAATGTGCCGCTTGCTTTAGAATCCCGCAAGCTTTTCCCAGAGAATTCATCGTTTTTTTATCGAGGTGTCAATCCTATGACCAACCATCGTTCATCCTTCAGCCTGCGCGCCGCTTTCACATTGTTGTTCAGTCTACAATCTATCTTTTCACCTGTCTTGCTAGCTCAGCAGCGCAGCGATACGTCGCGTGCGCCAAAGCCCCGCGTCACGCTACAACAAGAATTAGCCGCCGCCATCAACGAACTGCTCAAGCTGGAACCGCTTCGCCATTCGAACAACACAGTGGCAGAGGCTACAACAAAAGCGCAAGAAGAAGACGCGAAACCGCCTGCTGACGCCGCGCCGCTTAAAGAATTGATTGCTTACTGGCAAAACCACGGCTCTAACGACCGCAATCAGAAACCTTCTGAGCGCGTCCGCCAGCGGCTGCTCGACGCCTGTGAGGAGCGCCCCTGGTTGTTGCCGCGCTTGCTCAGCTTATTGCCTGACACGGATGACGCGACAGATCGGCTCTTCAAGCTTTATCAAAATGAACGCGACGAAGTTGAGCAGTGGAAGCCGCAGTTGCACGAATGGCTGAAATATAACAGCCGCTATTTTCTTGATGAATTGCGGGCCGAAGCACGTGCGGCAGCTAATGGAGAAGAAGGCGACGCTGGGCTCCAGGCCCTGACGCGCTTCACTGCTTTGGCGCGTTTTGATTGGGAAGCTGCCAGGCCCTTGCTTGAAGCCAACCCGAATCCGGGGGCGCTGGCGGCACTCTACGAACAAGCCACGACGCGCGGCGAGACGGCGCTGGCCGAGAGCTATCGCGCCCGGTTGAAATCCCTCGTCAATGATCGTACCGCCGGAGAGTTGCGTCTGATGGCATTGCAAATCCTGCTTAAGAACGAATGGCCTGGCCAGGAGGAGTGGTTCCTTGCGCTCTTTACCGATTCTTCGCTGACCGGCGCGGAGGCACTGCTACTGGCGCGTCGGGAGATTGAAGCGGAGCTGGCTGGCCAGAGCACAGACAAGGCGGGAGCCAAACCCTCGGTCTCGGACAAAATAGGGTTGGCGTTGTCGCCGATCTTCGATAAAGGCGCTATGCCGGAGAACCTACTGGCGATGGCGATGAATGCCAATACGAGGCGCTTGCTGCCTGCCGTAATCAAATTGGTGGGAAACAACGACCGGCTGGTGCATAACACTGCGGTGGAAGCGTTGGGGGCTTACCTAGTCAGCGAACCGGCTGAAGGCGAAGAATCGCTGGCCGCAGCGCGCGCGCTTGTGCCCTGGCTGACCGATCCGCAGTGGTCTGACTCGCTCCATCGGATGACCTACATCGGCATGCTCACCAAGCTCAAAGTCCCGGAAAGTGTGTCGGGGCTGATTACCCTGCTCGATAACGACGCCGACCCGCTGGCGCGCGCGGCGGCGGCCGAAGCTTTGAGTTTGCATCGCACGGCAAGCGCCGCGCCCGCACTACGCCGCGCGCTCGAACGCGAAACGGATGAATCGTTGCGCGAGTCGCTCGTCACCGCGCTCTTTCTCTGTGGCGGCATCACCGATGAAGAGGCGGCGGCGGCCATCGAAGCCTACGCGCGCAAGTTGGCCGCGCCTGGTGGCGAAGAGGCGATCAAGAAGGCCAAAGAGAGTGAAGCCGCCGAGCCGCTGCTGTTGAAGATCAGCATCGGACGCATCCTGGATGAAAGCGACCGCCTCGCGGCGACTGAAGGCTTGGCTATGCTGCTTTTTGAACGTGTGAAGACGTTGCGCACGAAGGAGCCTGAAGTTGCCAAACAGATTCTGCGCGTGATCCAAGGCGTGCCGTTGCCCATCGCCCGGCAATTTCTGGCGCAACGCATCGGCGAAGGCTGGGTGGACGCTGACGCGCTGACACTGGCGCTCGAAACTCGCAGCGGGATGCAAAAGGACGCGGGCAGCGAATTGTTGTCATTGCTCAATCGCGGTGGTTACGCGGCGGGTGTGGCAGCGGCGTTACTCGACGATGCCGCTGCCGCGCGGGCTTTACTCAAAGGCAAAGACAGCAAGGCACAGTTGGCGCTGCTTGCCTGTGCGCGCTATCTGCACGATTCGTTGCCAGTCGAATCGGTCGCGGGTTTGTTGGCGGACAAAACATTGGCTGGCGCGGTGGAAAGCTATCTGATTGTGGAAGACAGCGCGGCAGCACGGCAGCTTGTTTGGGCGCGCCATCCGGGAGAGGCTTTGATTTTGGGTGAGGGCATCGCACCGGAGCAGAATCATTCAAACGCCGTTGTGCAATTAGCCAAACTGGAAGAGCGCCTGCGAGACGAGTTGTTGCGACGGCCAGGTGGTGCGGCGCAACCTATGACGGAAGTGTATGCCCTGTTTCAGGCAAACCAGGCTGGGCGTTTGGAGATTCGCATAAAGGCAGGCCAGGCCGAATTGCGTAAATATACCGAGCAGGGCGATGTACGCTGGCACGCCCGCACTTTGCCGCCCGCTGAGCTGGCGGAGTTGCAATCCTTTACCGCGCGCCCGGAAGTAGAAGACCTCAAACCGTCCACTGCATCGGAGGATGTTTCTGAAGGGGCTTATGAATACCTTCATCTCACACGTAACGGCGGGCACCGCATTCTGACGGGTGCGCCGCACCGCCTGGGACGCAACGCGACACTGCATGAAGAGTTGAGCGGCTTGTTTTACCGCTTGAGCCACAGCGGCGAATTCAAAGTGCACTATGCCATTGAAGATAAACTGCCCGGTGTCGAAGTCGTGCTGGCTGAAAATGGCAACCAGTTCTCGACAGTTTGTCAGGAAGGTGGTGAACTACGAGTGCTCAGTCTCAATGTGGAAAAGGCGCGCCCTACGCTTTCGTCCGACTGGCAACCGGAGTGGCGCGCGGTGGTGAATGGGCAACTCGGTGGACTGACCGATGAACCTGCCGCGTGCCGCCTCTCGAATATGTTCAATGCTGCGCGACGTATTCGCCAGACTCGGCACGAAGGGGTAGAAGGCGTGACGCTACAATTTAGCAAAGACGGCACGCTTGTCTTTGCGCGCTCCTACGGTGAAGAGCCGGGCATCTGGCGCGCGCTGCCCGGTGGCGAGCCGGAGAGATTGCTGGAAGGCCGCTATTTTGCGCCGCTGCTTACACCAGATGGCCAGTGGCTTTTAGCGGTAAAGGCAAATTTGGAAAGCACTGGCGCTCCATCGCAACTCATCCGCTACAACTTGAAAACACAACAGGAGTCGGTCATCAAGCTACCCAAAGACACGCAGCTTCAACCGCTCGCTTACATCGAAGCACATGAGCAAGTCCTGCTCGGCAGGAGCCAGTACGGCTTTGGCGCGTCATCCACTACGGCAAAACAGAGCCACTATCTGCTCGATCCTAACTCCGGCGCGCTGCGCCCGGTGCAAGGCGATTTCCGCCCGCTTTACGAACCGACCATGCGTCCGCTGCAACCAACCGGCAAGCCGCACGAATTTTGGCTGGCTTTGCCCAATCGCGAGGAAGGTGAAAAGGGCTACACGCAGATTGGACGTTACGATAGCCGCAATTTTGTTTTTCAAACTGTGCTGACGCTGCCCGGTCTGCACATCCGCAGCGAAGAGATGTGGGTTGATGCGGCGACTAACCGCCTCTGGCTGATCTATCAAGGCCATCTATTACGCCTGCCGCTGGCGGCAAACGCGAAGTAAAGGATATTCAAAGAGAGCGCTGTCCCTGGGAGCGCAGGCATCCTTGCCTGCCAGGCGTGGCAAGTGACGCGTTGCCTCCGGTAGGTCTGCCCCTTCAGCCGCTGCAGGCAAGGATGCCTGCGCTCCCAGGAAGCTTGTCCTGGGTATTTCACTCCGCCATAATCGCCACGCTTTCCCATCTCACCGACAAGGAGCGCGGTCGGCAATGAAACCACGCATCGCAATCTTTTTTACCGGCGGGACAATCTCGATGCGGATTGATCCGCAGACAGGCGGCGCTGTGCCTGCGCTGTCGGGCGAAGAGATCATCGCGCAGGTGCCGGGCCTGGAAGAACTAGCTGCATTCGATGTAATCAACTTCGGGCGCTTGCCGGGGCCGCATTGGACGCCGCCGCGTATGCTGGAACTCGCACGCGCTGTCCGAGCGAAACTCGGCGATACTCAAATTGACGGTGTGGTCATTACGCACGGCACAGACACGCTGGAAGAGACGGCCTATTGTCTCGATCTCTTGCTCAATGCCAGCAAGCCCATCGTCTTTGTCGGCGCGATGCGCAACAGTTCGGAATTGAGTTGGGACGGCCCGGCCAACTTGCGCTCCGCCGTGCGCGTGGCTGCGGCAAAAGACGCAAGAGATTTGGGTGTGCTGGTGGTGATGAATGAAGAGTTGATCGCTGCGCTTGAAGTCACTAAGACGCATACTGAGAAGACCGACACGTTTCAGAGCCGTGATTTTGGCTCGTTGGGAATGGTGGACAAAGACCGCGTGATTGTGACGCGCCAACCGGCTAAGCGCGAGCAGATCGTGACTGAGCAGATGGAAGAGCGCGTGGAGATCATCAAAATGTATGCGGGAGCGGACGGTCGCTTCATCAATTATGCGATTGACGACGGCGCGCGTGGTTTAGTGATTGAAGGCTTGGGACGCGGCAACGTGACCGTGCCTGCGCTCTCGGCGATTGAACGCGCGATCAAGCAGGACATTCCAGTAGTCATCACGTCGCGTTGTCCGCGTGGGCGCGTGCTCGACACTTATGCGTATGACGGTGGTGGCCGACAATTGACGCGGCTGGGCGCGATCTTGGGCGGAATGCTGCCGAGTCACAAGGCGCGCATCAAGCTGATGCTGGCGTTGGGCGCTGGCTGGAATCATGAGCAGCTTCGCACGTCATTTGAGCAATGACTTTCAATCCTTCAACAATTCAAGAATGCGTTGTGCCGCGCGTTGCGAAGCATTGGCTTCACCCAGTTTGACGCGCACTTCAGCTAAATCCGCGCGCTGCTGTTTCAAACGAGCTTCGTCTTCAAGCAATAAACTGATCTCGTGCGCCAACCGTTCGCCAGTCAATTCACCCTGCAACAACTCCGGCGCAATCTGCCGCCCGGCAATCAGGTTCGGCATGCCGACAAAGGGCACGTTGATCATCGGGTGAAAGATGCGCCAATTCAGTTGTGATGCGCGGTAGACGATGATGAGTGGTGTGCCGATGAGCGCCGTCTCAAGCGTCGCTGTGCCGCTTGCCACCACCGCCAGATCAGCCGCTGCCAGTGCATTATACGTGTCGTGTTCGATCAACTTGATCGCTTCGCTCGCAGCCGCCTCTGTGCGCGCAAACGTGCGCGCCAGTGGCAAAATGAATTGCCAGTGTGGTCGCGCTTGCTTGAGTCTGTTAGCCGCATCGAGCAACGGTGGCAGGATGTGTTTCAGTTCCGAATGACGGCTGCCGGGCAGCAGGGCGATGATGGGCTGGGTTGGGTCGAGTTGATGTTGTGCGCAAAACTCCGCGCGCGTAGCGGTCACGCGTACACTATCGAGCAAAGGATGGCCGACGTAATCCACTTCGACGCCGTGTCGTTCGTAATAGTTCTTTTCAAACGGCAGGATGACGAGCATCCGTTCAACATCGCGTTTGATCGAATGAATGCGGTAACTGCGCCAAGCCCAGATTTGCGGGCTGATGTAGTAAACGACGCGGTGGCCGTCGCGTTTGAGCTGTTTGGCCAAGCGCAGATTGAACTCCGGCCAGTCAATCAGAATCACCAGATCGGGCTTATGAGTGTTGGCGGCGGCGCGCAAACGGCGAAAGACGCGCAGGAATTTGGGCAGGGCGCGAGCCACTTCAAGTGCGCCCATAATTGCCACCTCGCGCGCATCCACCAGCGTTTCCACGCCCGCCGCGCGCATCTCGTCGCCGCCCGCGCCAAAGCAATGCCAATCGCTTTCCGGTTGCAGCGCGCGCAAGGCGTTGATCAGCTTCGCGCCGTGCTTATCGCCGGACGCCTCGCCCGCCACGATCATCAAACGGATTGCGGATTGGCCCATCAGCTTTACATTTTGCCCCAGAGCATCAAGACGCCAATGGCAATAAAGGCAACGGCAGCGGCTTTGTGCAGATATTCAGCGTTGATGTAATTGGCCAGCACGCTGCCCAGCGCCACGCCGATCAGCGAGACAGCAGTCAGCGCGAGCGACGCGCCCAAAAAAACGGCCAGCGGTTGGCGGGTCTGCGCCGCCAGCGTGATCGCAGCAAGCTGCGTTTTGTCGCCCATCTCCGCCAGAAATATCATCCCAAAGGTTGTCAGCAAAACTTTCAGATTCATAGCGATTCTCAGTACAACTCATGCTCGCCCGCCGGTCGCGTGCGCCAGCGGCGGTGAATCCAGAGCCATTGATCGGGGTGGCGGCGAATCACGTCTTCGAGCGCCTTGGTGTAACGCGCCGTGTTGGCTTGCACGTCCTCTTTCTGATTGCCAGTGTTGATTGTCTCAAGCGGCTTTTCAAAATGCAGGCGATGAATGCACGCCTTTTCGTCCCAGATCAGATAGCCCGGCAACACGACTGCGCCCGTGCGAACTGCCAGCGTCGCCACGCCCGCCGTCGTGCAAGCGGGCACGCCGAAGAAATCGCAAAACACACCCTCTTCACGCGTCGCGTTCAAATCGGCCAGGATGCCCACCACGCCGCCTGTTTTTAGCGTTTTCAACACCTCGCGCACCGAGCCTTTCTTGTCAATACTGCGATTACCGAAGCGCGCGCGGCGGCTTTCGGCCAGTCGTTCGACCAGCGGGTTATCCACACTGCGCTTCAGGAAGGCCATCGGATAGCCGTAGATCGAATGCGCGTAGACCGACAGTTCCCATGCGCCGATGTGGCCGGTCAACAGGATCACGCCGCGCCCTCGTGCCACGGCATCGAGATAATTTTGCAGCCCTTCGTAAGCGACGATCTGTGCGATGTCCGCGCGCTTCAACTTGTGAAACTGGCTGACTTCGCCAAGCAGCCGCCCCAGGTTGCGGAAGACGCCGCGCTTGATGTCCGCCCGGCTTTGCTCGTTAAGTTCTGGGAGTGCCAGCCGCAAATTAGCTTCCGCATGACGGCGTAGGTGAGGCAAGATCAGATGCGCGAGTGCGCCGACCACCTGCCCAATTTTGAGAGCAACTGCGCGCGGCAAAGCCCCCAGCGCGTGCAGAATCACCCAAGCCACGGCGTATTCGGTGTAGGTGCGTAAAACACTGCGCTGCTTAGTTGAGGAGGTTGTGTTGTGGATGACTTCTTGATACAAGCTTGGCGAAGCTAGCACGCCCGTAAAGAGGCTGTCAATTTACATATCGAAGGTGCATTGATCGGAATGGATAATCATATTCACGCAGTTATTTGGGATTTGGATGGGACGTTGATTGACTCGGTCGCCTATCATTGGGAAGCTTGGCGCGCGGTGATGGAGGCCGAAAATTTTGCCTACACGCACGAGCAGTTCGTCGCCGACTTCGGCAAGCGCAACGACGAAATCCTGCGCGCGCGGTTCCGCGCCGACTTGCCGGACGCAGAAGTCGCGCGCATCGCCCTAGCAAAGGAAGGGCGTTATCGCCGCTTGGTGCGCACGCAAGGACTGGAATTATTGCCGGGCTGCGCTTTTTGGTTGGCGCAGTTGCAAACTGCTGGCTGGAAGCAGGCGCTCGGCACGTCTGCGCCGCGCGGCAATATTGAGGCGGTCTTTGACGCGTTGGAGATTGCCCAATACTTCGACGCTGTGATGTCCTCTGAGCAGGTCAAACAGGGTAAACCCGCGCCGGATGTCTTTCTAGCCGCAGCGGAACGATTGGGTGTATTGCCGGAGAACTGCCTCGTGATTGAAGACGCGCCCGCTGGAATTGAAGCTGCGCAGCGCGCCGGGATGAAGGCCGTTGGGGTGTTGACGACGCATTCTGATTTAGTGGCGGACTGGGTATTTAAGTCGGTAGCTGAACTGCCACCTAACTTCTTTACGCAGTTCGCCTTTTAGTTTTTTATTCAGCAGGTTGTTAATAATCGCGCCGGGGTAGCGTTTTGCCAGATGAATGAAGAATTACAAGCCAAACAGGAGGGCGAAGTGAGAGCAAGTGCTACACATTTGCGGGCGATTCCCGGCACCGCGCCACCCGCGCGCGCTACGTTGGAGAGCCTCTTCCGCGAACATTACGACCGTGTCTTTCGCACGGCCTATCGCGTAACGGGGAGCGTCGTAGATGCCGAAGATGTTTTACAAACGATCTTTTTACGACTGGCGCGGCGCGGCGACGAGTTGAACTTGGAACCGAATCCGGCCAGCTATCTGCATCGGGCGGCGATCAACGCGGCGCTCGATCTGTTGCGGCAACGTGGGCGCAGCGGCGCAGTTGCTTTGGACGATGTCGCGCCGGAATTGTTGCCGAGCGGGCAGGCCAATCCTGAAACCTTGCAGAAAGACCGCGAACTGCGCCGTGTCGTGCAGCGCGCGGTCGGCAAGCTGGGCGACAACCAAGCCGAGATGTTTGTGCTGCGTTACTTCGAGGGCTACGACAATCAGGAGATCTCCAAATTGATGGGTACCTCGCCGATGGTCGTAGCAGTGCTGCTCCACCGCGCGCGCGCACGGGTCAAGCAGGCAGTTGGGGAATACTTGGAAGGGGGAAAATCCTAATGAACAACCGAAAGCTGAACGAACTTTTTGATGACGTGACGGCGGGCATCCGCAACGAGAAACTGGATGACACGACGGTCAAGGCAACGGGCGACCGCGTTTGGACGCGGCTCGGCAACGAGCAGGCGGCGGCGCAAGCGGGCATCGTGACGGTCGAACACCTGCGCGGCTGCGACGATTTTCAGGCGCTGATCCCGGCTTACCTGGGCGGCTACCTGACGAGCGCGCGCACAATGTTGTTGGAAGACCACACGCGTGAGTGCGTGCCTTGCCGCAAGGCGCTGAAGGAATCACGTCACGGTTACGCCGCGCAGAAAACTGAGCGCGAGGTGGTGAAGACCAAAGCCTCGTGGTTCCAAATGCCGGCCATGCGCTTGGCGCTGGCGGCGGTGCTGGTCGTCGGCTTCGGCCTCTTCGCGTGGCCGGTTGTGTCGCAGTTTATGCGCTCGGTCGGCACGCTGACGGCGATTGTCGAAGCAGCGAGCGGCAACGTCTATCGCGTGGCTGAGAACAAGACGCAGGCGCTCAAGTCGGGCGAGCGGTTGACGAAAGGCGAGCGGTTGCGCACGGCGAAAGACGCGGGCGCGGTGGTGAAATTGAGCGACGGCTCGATCATCGAAACGCGCGAGCGTTCGGAATTTTCGGTCAACCAGACCGGCGACGGCATCACAATCAACTTGGAGCGCGGCAACATCATTGTGCAGGCTGCCAAACAGGGCAGCAAGCGTTTGTACGTCGCCACGCCAGACAGTTTAGTGTCGGTGACCGGCACGATCTTCTCGGTCAACAGCGGAACCAAAGGCTCGCGCGTCTCGGTCGTCGAAGGCGAAGTGCAAGTCAATCGCGCGGGTGAAAAGCGCGTGCTGAAGCCCGGCGAACAGCTTGCGACGCACACGAGCATCGCTCCTGTGTCGGTCAAGGACGAGGTCGCTTGGAGCCGCGATGCCGTGCGCTATCGCCAAATCCTGGACACGGTCAAGCGCGACATAGATGCAAAAGTGGCTATGCCGGGCAACCGCTATTCGACACGCCTGCTTGACCTGATGCCCGCGGACACGGTCTTTTACGCAGCGATTCCGAATCTGAGCCAGACTTTGGCACAAGCCAATAGCATTTTGCAGGAGAACATCCAGACCAACCCTGAGTTACGCGAATGGTACGAGAAGGAGCAGTCTTCGCGTAAGGGCGCAAGGGGCAAAGGCTTTGATGAAGTGCTGAGCAAGGTCACCGAGTTCGGCCAATTCATCGGACAAGAGATTGCTATTGGTGCGGAAAAAGACGGCGTGCTGGCGCTGGCCGATCTGAGCAATCCAACTGGCTTCCGCGCTTATCTGGAAGGGCAGTTGGCGAATTTCAGCGGCGAGAGCAAGCATAAGCTCAACGTCGTGATCGTTGATGACCCGCTTGCTTCGACGCTGTCGAGCAAGCAACGCAGCAAAGACGGCGACAAGTCGGATAATCTGTTGGTCTGGATCAACAACGACGTGTTGGCCGCTTCGACCGAGTTGGCTACGTTGCAGAGTGTGGCCGCGTCGTTGAAGAGCGATACGGCGAGCCGCTTCAACGCGTCGGCCTTTCACGCGCGCTTGGCCGATGTTTACCGCGAAGGTGCGGGCTTAGTGATCGGCGCTGATCTGGAAAGATTGATCAACCGTTCGCTGGCGGAAGAGAAGCATGGCGAGAAAGACGCAGCCGTGCTGAATCAACTCGGCGTGACGCGCCTGAAGCACTTCATCGCGGAGATGAAAGACCTGAACGGCCAGCCGCAGAACCGCGCGGTCGTGACCTACGAACCGGCGCAACACGGCTTGGCTTCATGGCTCTCACAACCGGGGCCGATGGGTGCGCTGCAATTCATCTCGCCGGACGCCAATGCAGTCGGCTCGTTCGTTGTGCAGAATCCGACGGCGCTCTATGACGACTTGATGAACATGCTCAAGACTGCCGACCCGAAGGATTGGCAGGAGTTCAGCGATCTGCAAACGCAACACGGCGTCAGCCTGCGCGAAGATTTCGCGGCCAAGCTGGGTGGTGAGTTTGCCGTTGCCATAGATGGCCCGATCATCCCGACGCCTTCGTGGAAAGTTGTGGTCGAGGTCAACAACCCCGAAGGCTTGCAGCAGAACATCGAGCATGTCGTGGCGGAGTTGAACAAAGAGATAGCCCAGAAAGGCGAAGCAACGCAACTCGTGTGGGATAACTCGCAGAGCGGCGACCGGACGTTCTATCGTCTGAAACCGACGACCGGGATTGGCGAAGTCAACTACACTTACGCTTACGGCTACTTGATCGCCGCAGCCAGCAAGGCGCTGGTTGAGAACGCGCTCAAGTACCGCGAGTCGGGCTACACGCTGCCGCAGTCGGCGAAGTTCAAAGCCGCGCTGCCTGCCGACAAACAAGCCAACTTCTCGGCGATGGTCTATTACAACATCGCACCAATCGTTGCGCCGCTGGCCAAAAAGATGGGTGCGGTGAACGGCGCACCCGAAGAGGGCCGGAACGTGTTGAAACACTTGGCCACTGGCAAAGCAGGTCTGGCTTATGTCTACGCGCTGGGCGACCGAATGATCCTGTCGCTCAACACTGAAGACGGCCCGGTCGCGCTGACGCCGTCGAGCTTGCTCGGCGGGCCAGGCGGCTTCGGGTTGCGGCAGATCTTCAAGGAGGCGGGCCACTAGAAACGGCAAGCGGGAAAATCATAAACAGGATTGACAGGTTGAGACGCGCTTTGCGTTTCAACCTGTCAATCCTGTTTAGTGCGTTTATACAGGACAAGAGGTTGGCAATGTTTCGCAATGACGAAAAGCACTTGAAGAAAGTCGCGCTGAGCTTGCTCTGCTTGTTTCTGTTGTGGGTGATGCTGCAAGACAACCGCGTTGGGCAGGAAGCCACACCTACTGCAAATAATCCTGCCGAGACTACTCCGCATACTTTACCCAAAACAAACAAAACTCTGTCCATCGCTATGCCAGGCAAAATGCGGCGAACTTTGCGTGAATTCGTGCAAGGTCGCGCAGTGGCCGATATGTGGAGCCATCAGGTTTGGATCAGTCCTTGTCGTTGGAGCCAGCGCAAAACGCTGCGCGCCAATTCGGAAGAGGATTCGCATCAGATCTTCAGGTGTAGCGGTGTGAAGGTGGAGATTGTGAATGAAGAGTTGCGCGTTAATGAAAAAAGCTATGGCAAGCTGGACAAGGGGGTGGATGTTTGGGTCGGGAATGATAAGGTTTTTATAGGTGACAAAGAGGTGCAACCGCTCGCACAAATCGTGCAGAATTGAGGCGACGAAGTGTCGCAAAATTTCGAGAAGTTTTTCCAACACAACGCCAATCGGCGGGAACTTCAAACCGCCGATTGGCGTAGGTGTTTGGGCACACGACAACGCGAAAAAAGCCTGATTTGGCAGGCTTCCCAACGCATTAAAGTAAAGGAGTCGAAGCTAATGGACAGCAAGAAAAGATTGCAATTGATGGCTGTAATAACCGGGGTGAGTTTACTGTGGCTGAGCGGTTGTCACGCCAATCGCAAACCGCACTCGGAGGCTGCGGTAGTCAAAGCAGCCGACCACACTGCGACTGAAGTTAAAACGGCGCAGCAGGTAGAGAAAAATACCAACGAGATTGATCTCCCCATCAAGCAGGAAGTGCGTCAGAGCTTCAAGCTCGCCCCCAACGCTACGGTGAGCATTGCTAACATTAACGGCTTGTTGGAAGTCGAAACCACAGACAGCGACACGGCTGAGATCTACATTGTGCGCTCAGTGCGCCAACAGGATGATTTCAACGACCGCGACTTGATGATCGAAACGCAGAGCGGCGAGTTACGCATTGCGCGTTCGATGAGCCAACAGAACGATTCCAACAACCGCGACTCGATGGGCGAAAAACAGAGTGACAAGTTGCGCATTCGCGTCCTGCAACAACGCAAACGCAGCTTCTGGTCAATGCTGACGCCGCGCAGTGACGAACGCCAGCGCGCCTATTTGAAACTGCCGCGTCAGGTTCATCTTTATACCAACGGCGTGAACGGCCCTACGCGTATCGGTGAGATTGGTGGGCGCGTCGAGGTCGGTGGCGCCAACGGCCCGGTCACGGTGGCGCGAGCGACCGGCGGCACCGAAATCCACGGCGTCAACGGCAAGGTCGAGGTCACGCTGGCGCAACTCACCCAAGGCGTGCAAGTCAACGGCGTCAACGGTAACATTGATTTGCGTTTCGCTGGCGCGGTGAATGCTGATATCGAAGTGCGCGGCGTCAATGGCAACATCAATCCCGAATTGCCCAACATGACGGTAATGAACAAGAAGTACGGGCGGCTGGAAGCGCGTGTCGGCAGTGGCGGCGCGCCCATTGAAGTGCGCGGCGTCAATGGCAACATCAATCTGCTCCCGGCTCTGACGGCCAAGTCAGTTGTAACCGCCACGAAAACTGAATCGAGATAGCAGACACCAACCTGAGACCTTTCGCACGAGTAAAGACCGTTATGAATTCTGTCATCGAACTCGACCAGTTGCGTGTAGATTTGGGCAAGCGCACGATTCTGCACGACCTGCAAATTTCGCTGCACGGGCGCTGCATCGGACTGCTTGGCCCGAACGGTGCGGGCAAGACTACGCTGATTCACACGCTGCTCGGTTTTTATGAGGCCAAATCGGGCACGGCACGTCTGCTCGGCCACGACATTCGCACACACGCCAAACAGGTGCGCGCCGTGATCGGTTATATGCCCGAGCGCGATTCATTCATCGCCAATCTGACTTGCGTGCATTTCGTGCGATTGATGGCCGAGCTTTCGGGCTTGCCACACGAAGCCGCGCTCGAACGCGCGCACGAGGCGTTGTTTTACGTTGGCTTGGGCGAAGCGCGTTACCGTGAATTGGGCGGCTACTCACTGGGCATGAAGCAGCTCGCCAAACTGGCGCAAGCCATCGTGCACGGGCCTCGCTTACTCTTTCTCGACGAGCCGACGAATGGACTCGATCCGCCCGCCCGCAAACGCATGATCGAACTGATCCGTGAGATTCGTGATTCGGGCCAGGCGCACATCGTGCTCTCTTCTCATTTGCTGCGTGATGTGGAAGAGTGTTGCGACGAAATTCTGATCTTGAAGGACGGGCGCATCGCGGCGCATTGCGACCTGGAAGCCGAGCGCAAGGCCAATCGCAAGTTTATCGAAATGGAGACGCGCGGCGCGTTGGAAGGCTTCACGGCGGCGATTGCGGCGCGCGGTTGCGAATATGCGCAGAGCGGCGGCGAGCGCTTGAAGGTCGTGATGCAAGATAGCATGGAGATTCGTGATCTGTACGCGCTGGCGGCCAGCACCAACGTGCAGATTCGCCGGTTGAATTACAAGCGCGATTCGCTCGAAGACATTTTCTTGAAGGCGATGGGTTGAAGACGGCGTTATGAAGTACTGGTGGTTGTGCGTAGTCTGGTTGTTGGCGGTCAGTGTAGGCCAAGCCCAGACAAAAACTGCGCCGGCGAAGACGCAAGATGAGGTGATCCGGCTGACGACCGATCTGGTTGTGGTAGACACGCAGGTCGTCAGCCAGGCCAACGGCAAGATCATCGGTGGATTGCAAGCGGGCGATTTCATTGTCGAAGAAGAAGGCGTCAAGCAGGAGATCAGTTTTTTCAGCCAAGACAAGCTGCCGCTCTCGGTCGTGTTGCTCTTTGATTTAACCGACACGGTGCAACCGGTGTTGAAAGAACTGGCGCGGCACGCGGCGCAGGCTGTGCAGCATTTCAAGCCGGAAGACGAGTTGGCGGTGATGGTTTACTCCAATCGCACGTATTTGCTGCAAGACTTCACGCGCGAGCGCGCGCCGATTGTCGAAGCAATCGCTAAGGCTGGCACGCTGGACGCGCCAGAGCAGTTGGCGTTGTTTAACGAGGCGATCTATCAAACGGCGCAACATCTGCAAGCACAAGCGCAACCGCGCACGCGCCGCGTGATTCTGTGGTTGACCGACAATCTGCCGAACAAACCGCCGTCGAGCGCGCACACTGAGAACGACGCATTCGCGCAGCTTTTCGAGCACGACATCGCCGTCTTCGGGTTGATGTTGCAAAGCGGTGAGGGCAAGGTACTAAACTTCCTCAACTTGTTTATGAAGGGCGCAGGCGACATCTTCAAATACGCCGAGCGCACAGGCGGGGAAGTCATCAAGGTTGAAAAAGAGGATGTCGAGCAACTGATGTCGGAAATGATTGCGCGCGTCCGGGCGCGGTACACGCTGGGTTATGTTTCGACGAACAGCAGTCAGGACGGTAAGTTTCGCCGCATCCGCGTGCGTGTCGTACCGGCAGTTGAAAAACGAGAGGGCAAAGTCGGCTTGCGCGGCAAGGCAGGCTATTTCGCCAAAGCGCAGACACCAGTGCAGTACCGGGAGCGGTAGCGACCGGGCCGCTGCAATTGCGTCCAATCGGGAGAACCCGGTCGCTACCGCTCCCGGTACTGCATCCGCGCACGCTCCGGTCAGCTTGGTAATCAATCGAAGGAAGTGAACGAATGGCAGTTTACGAACACAGTTACAAACCATACGCGGGCGCGTTGACACCGCCTGGGGCGCGGTTTCTGGTCTTGCCGCGTTATGCGTATGAGAGTGTCTTCAAATCGAAGTTCGCGGTCAGCTTCTTTGCCTTGAGCTACGTTTGCCCGCTGATCTACGCGATCCTGATCTATCTGCACCACAACGTGAATGCGCTGGCAATGATGGGCATCAGCTCGGCGGACGTAGTAAAGATCAACGGCGAGTTCTTCGGGATCTTTATCGGCGTTCAATCGGGGCTGGCATTCATTCTGACAGTCGTCATCGGGCCGGTGCTGATCTCGCGCGACCTGGCCAACAATGCCTTGCCGCTCTATTTGTGTCGGCCTTTCTCGCGCTGGGAGTATTTGTTGGGCAAGGCGTCTGTGTTGTTGTTCCTGCAATCGGCGATCACTTGGGTTCCAGGCTTGTTGCTATTTATCTTCCAAGCCTATCTGGAAGGTGGTGGCTGGCTGGCGGACAATTTGTGGATTGCGTGGGCGATTGCAGTGAGCAGTTGGGCGTGGATTGTGACGCTGACGTTGCTGGTGCTGGCGCTCTCGGCGTGGATCAAATGGCGCGTGGCGGCGAGCGCGGCGCTCTTTGCCGTCTTCATCATTCCGCTGCCGCTCGGCGGCGCAATTGTGGACGCCTTCAAAACGTGGCGCGGGTTTTTATTCAGCGTCTCGGCTGCGTTGGACGTGGTATGCAAAACGCTTTTTCGCGTAGAGCCCGCCTTCCAGCTTTCACCGGCGGAGTGCTGGGGGACGTTGATCGTCACCGCGCTGATTTGTCTGTGGATGCTTTCGCGCAAGCTGCGCGCGTATGAGGTGGTGTCGTAATGAATGCGACGAACACAATCGTTTTTGAAGACGTCTCGAAATTTTACGGCGAAGTGCTCGGCGTCAACCGCGTCAATCTGACGATTGCGCCCGGCATCACCTCGCTGGTCGGGCCAAACGGGTCGGGCAAGACAACGTTGATGAACCTGATGACCGGCCTGATTCAACCAACACGCGGGCGCGTCAGTGTGCTCGGTACGCCGCCCGATAACCCGCAGACGCTGTTCCGCAAAATGGGTTACTGCGGCCAATTCGATTCGTTCCCGCGCGGCGCTACCGGCTACGAGTTCATCAATTCGCTGCTCCGCTTGCACGGCTTTGGCAAGAAGGAAGCCGAGGCGAAGACGTGGCAAGCGTTGGAGCGAGTTGATTTGGTTGACGCCGCACATCGTAAAGTAGACGCGTACAGCAAAGGTATGCGACAGCGCATACGTTTGGGGCAGTCCATCGCGCACGAGCCGTCGGTGATGATTCTGGACGAGCCGCTGAACGGGCTTGATCCGATGGCGCGCGCTGAGACGATGCGCCTCTTCCGGCAATTGGCGCAGGAAGGGCTGCACCTGATCGTATCGAGCCACATCCTGCACGAAGTGGATGTGCTCTCGGATAGCGTCGTGCTGATCAACAACGGCTACATCCTAGCCGAAGGAGCGGTAGGCGGTGTGCGCGAAGAGATGCACGAGCATCCGATGCAGATCATGATTCGCAGCGAGCAGGCAAGCGAATTGGCCGCCAAGCTCTTTGCCGCCGGACAGATTGTCGAAGCCACGTTGCACGAAGACCGGCACGGGGTCTTCATCAAGACGCGCAACGCCGATACGTTTTATGCGCTGCTCAATCGCATTGTGGTCGAGAGCGGGATGAATATCGAAACGGTGACGCCGGTGGACGACGATTTGAGCGCGGTCTATCACTACCTGATTGGCGCGAGTGGACAGGCTTAAGTTGGAAGGCAAAACGATGGATTCAATGATCGAAGCACAAGCCATAAAACCGATGGAGACGCACACGGATTGGTCGCTCTGGTTGCGACAGGTTGGCGCAATTTTGCGGATGGAGATTAAGAAGAGCTTTTGGGGGCGCCGCGCCTTGTTGCTCTACTTGCTATCCGCCGTGCCGGTGTTTTTTTTCGCCCTGATGGCCTTGATCCCGGATAATGCGCACGAGATCAGGCGCGACTCGGCATCCGACATCATCTTCGCCAACATCTTTGAGGGCTTGATCCTGCGCACGATTGTCTTCTTCGGCTGCGCGTGGGTCTTCATGAATCTGTTCCGCGGCGAGATGGTGGACAAGAGCCTGCATTATTACTTCCTCGCGCCACTGCGCCGTGAAGTGCTGGTCGTGGGCAAATATCTTTGCGGCTTGTTGGCGGCGGTCGTGTTGTTTGGCTTATCAACTGCCGGGGCAATCCTGTTTTTCTATTCGGCGCGCGGCTATCTGGACAGTGCGCAGGCATTGATGGCAACCAACAAGCTGGGACATGCGCTGATTTATTTGAGCATCACGATTCTGGCTTGCCTCGGTTACGGCGCAGTCTTCCTCTTCATCGGGCTGTTCTTCCGCAATCCGATCATTCCGGGTTTGCTGGTTTACGGTTGGGAATGGCTCAATTTCCTGCTGCCGCCGGTCTTGAAGAAAATCAGCATCGTGCATTACCTGCACACGCTCGCGCCCGTGCCCGTACCCGAAGGGCCGCTGGCGACGGTGGCGGAAACTACACCGCCGTGGATTTCTGTGCCGAGCCTGCTGATCTTTACGGCGGTAGTCTTGGTGCTAGCGGCAGTGCGCATTCGCAAACTGGAAATCCGTTACGGCAACGACTAAGACAGTGGCTGAAAGCGGCGTGGCTGTCTCAGATCAAGTCTTCTAACGCCATTTCAAATTCCTGCGCCATGCCTGGATGCCCGTGCCGGTTGGCAGCGGCGATGCCTTGTTGATAAGCCTGCCGGGCTTCTTCAGTTTTGCCAATGCGTTCCAATGCCTGGGCCAGCTTGCCATACGCATTGCCTTGATCGTCGGTTTGGCTCAGATAGGTTTGCAACTCGCTGACGGCTTCTTCAAAGCGTTCCAGCTTCAACAATTCATTAGCCAACCCGAAACGCACCGCCGTGTTGGTGGGTTCAGCCACGAGCATCTTCTTAAACACTTCGATTCGTGATTCAGCCATTGGTCTTGCTGCTCCTGCTTACTGCTTGAGATTGCGGACGGCCAGCAGATGCAAACCCGTGCCCGTCACGGCAGCAATCATACCAGCCAGCGTGACCGGTCTGTCCAGCGCGTCTTTGGATTCAAAGAAAAAGGCGGCCAGCACCAGCCCTGCTGCAACCAACAACAACGCCGAGCCGAGTTGCTGCAACCAAGCGCGTTTCTGTTCAACGCTCGCGCGCAGGTACGCGCCCAGACACAGGTGTATCAGACCGATAAGCAAGATGTAGATATGATTGCCGCGAATCGAAAACCGCAGCCGGTCGCTGGCTTCCATTGCCGGGTGAATGACGTGGCGCATGTATTGGCCAGTCAGCACGAAGGCGAGGATGAGTAGCCAACCGGAGTAAAGATGGATTTTGCGGAGTTTGGCAAGCATCGTTTCATTTCATTTCGATAAAACCCAGCGATCATGTGAGTTGAATTTTTAGTACTCGGTCTGGGGATATGGGGTCGCCGCGTCCATCAAAAGAATATGTTTCTGGTGCAACCAACCTAGTTTCATGGTCGAGCAAATAAAGATACTTGATCGCAGATTTTAGATAGTCGAGATTTGTCGCTCTATCAATAAACTTTACTATACAGGGTCGGGTTCTTTGGACATAGATATTTCGTAGGTTAATCCCGCTGTATTGTTGGAAGCAGGTGCATATGTCATCAATGATTTCTGGAATGCCAAGGTAGTCATGATTTCCGTGGGCTTTTGGGTTGAAGGCTATATCTCGGATAAGGATGGCATAGGGTCCCCAAAGATGTTGTCTGTTTATTTTTAGGCGATAGATATTTGCGAGGTGATGACTAAAGTCAGTTTCGAGAGAGTGTCTGAAGTTGTCCCATTCAACCTTTGGAAAGCTTCCTTCGAGTAAATCGAACAGAAAAACCCAGATGGAATCTATTTGCATTCCGAGGGGTAGAATTCCTTGCTCAAAGTTGGTAGTTGACCAAGCACGAGTAAGATGGAACCAGCAAGTTGCGTCATATGTTAAAACCTTTGCTGAAGGCACTATCACAGATAAAAGCAAGTCTTCGGAATCAAGATGCGATGGGGGATTTGAGTGAATGTATTGGTCAATGTCAAATTGCAAGAGCAAGTCTCGAATGCAGTTTTTATCGGCACCAATTATATTTGATAGCGAGTCGTAAATAGACTCTGGGGTTTCGCAATCTAAGAGTCGCATTGTTTTCTACTGAACAATTACGCCAGGCGCATAACCATTGTTCTGCTGCAACCCAAACTCAAAACTCTCCACCAACGCCTCCCACGAAGCCGCAATAATGTTTTCCGCGACGCCTACCGTATTCCACGAACGTTCGCCGTTACTGGTTTCGATGTGGACGCGCGTGCGAGCAGCCGTAGCGTTTTCACCATCGAGGATGCGCACCTTGTAATCAATCAGGTGGAAAGTCTCGATGGCGGGATAATGCGGCAGCAGGGCTTTGCGCAAGGCCAAGTCAAGCGCGTGGACAGGGCCATCGCCGAGGCTGGCAGAATGCTCTTGGATGTCGCCTATCTGCATGCGCACGACGGCTTCGGGGTCACCAGAGGAACTGACCCAGATGCGGTATTCAATCGGCTCGAAGAAGCGTTGGCGTTTGCCGAGCGCCGACAGGGCGCGCAGGTGGAATGAAGCGTCGGCCTCTTCAAACGAATAGCCTTCGTGTTCGAGCTTCTTGAGCTCGCCGAGCAGCCGGCGTGCGGCTTCGGGGTTCTTGTTGAATTCGTCGGCCAGGTTATCGGCTTTGAAACGGATGTTGCTGACACCGGATTGGTCGCTGACCAGCACGCGCGTCTCGTTACCCACGTCTTCGGGGTTGATGTGTTCGTAAGTTTCTTTGGCCTTCATCACCGCCGAGACGTGGATGCCGCCTTTGTGCGCGAAGGCGGAGCGGCCTACGAAAGCGGCGCGTTCGTTGGGCACGAGGTTGGCGACTTCGTTGATGTAACGGCTGGTGTGCGTCAGCAGCCTGAGCTTGCCGTCGGGCAGGCAGCGGCGGTTCATCTTCAATTCAAGGTTGGGAATCACCGAACAGAGATTGGCGTTGCCGCAGCGTTCGCCGTAGCCGTTCATCACGCCTTGCACGTGTGTCGCGCCCGCTTCGACGGCAGCGAGCGAGTTGGCAACGGCCAGTTCGCTGTCGTTGTGACAGTGAATGCCGATGCGCACGTTGGGCAGGCGCATCTTCACCAGCGCGACGACCTCGGCAATGCGCTCGGGCAACGCGCCGCCGTTGGTATCGCAGAGTATGATCGTTTCTGCGCCCGCCTGCGCAGCAGATTGCAGCGTGTCGAGCGCGTATTCGGCGTTGGCGTGGAAGCCATCGAAGAAGTGTTCGGCGTCGTAAAAGACGCGGCGGCCACAGGCTTTCAAATGGCTGACCGTGTCGGCGATCATGCGCAGGTTTTCTTCGAGCGTGGTCTTCAAGGCGATGTCCACGTGAAAGTCCCACGACTTGCCGAAAATCGTCACGATGGGCGTTTGCGCGGCCAACAGCCCTTGCACAATCGAATCATCCGAAGCGAAGCCGTTGGCGCGCCGCGTGCTGCCAAAGGCGGCAAATTGTGCTTTGTTCAGACTGACCGATTTGGCGCGCTCGAAAAACTCCACGTCTTTGGGATTCGCGCCCGGCCAACCACCTTCGATGTAGGTGACACCAATCTCGTCAAGCGCACGCGCGATCTTGAGCTTGTCTTCGACCGTATAGGCCAGCCCTTCACCCTGCGCGCCATCGCGCAACGTCGTGTCATAAACCTCCACCCATTCATTCATCTTGCCCATACTGCTAAGCTCCCTTTGAGTAACCTTGAAAAAACAAAAGAGACACGAAGAGCATTCAAAATCTAAATTGAACCTGCTCTTCGTGTCTCACTCACAGCCAGCAATTTAACTGGCTAAATTGCTCAGCGGTTCTTATTGACGTTTTTGATCAACCCATCAATTACATCACCCGCTGCTTCTGTGACGGCGTGCTCTTTGCTGCCTCCAACAAAACTGACCGTGCCGTAAAATTTGCCTTCACGATCTGTCCGAAAAAGTTCTTTGCCAGAAGCAGCGTCACTGAACACGAAGCGCACTTTGATTTTCGTAGCACCCGCGCCAAACCCGACCATGTAGCGGGCTGCGCGGTTTCCTTTGTCAAACTTGATCACGGTCATCGCCAGCGTCAGCTTCTGGCCTTCAGCCGGTTTGGCTGCCTCTGTGCTGGCAGTTTCGGCGGCGTCAATTACCTGCTCAAAGGTCTTCTTCTTTAGCAGGTTGGCGACGGCGCTTTTTTGCAGCACAGCGTCGTAACCGCCAGGGAATTCCTCCGTCGCGGCGTTCTTTTCGACCGTGGCCTTCTCAACCACCACTGACTTGTAACCTGCCAGCGGTTTGCCCGGTTTCTGGTCTTGCGCGAACGCCGCTACGGAAAGCAGCGCGACTGCGATCAAACTGAGTAATTTGGTAGAACGAACAAATCTCATAAAAACCTCCAGTGGAATGAAAAAATGAAATGCGGGGGGTAGCGGAGACTTGCACATTCTACCAATCTTGCCGGAGTTGAACAGCGCCTAATTCTTTGCCTTGTCAACTAACTTGTTGGCCGCGAGCCACGGCATCAACCCGCGCAGCCTTTCGCCGACCTGTTCGATCTGATGTTTCTTTTCGGTTTCGACCAGGCGCGTGAAATTGGGCTTGCCCGATTCAGCCTCAGCCATCCACTCGTCCGCGAACTGGCCGGATTGAATCTCGGCGAGAATCTCTTTCATCTTGGCTTTGACTTCCGGGCCAATGATGCGTTTGCCACGCGACAGGTCGCCGTACTCCGCCGTGTTTGAGATCGAATAACGCATGTTCGAGATGCCGCCTTCATAAAGCAGATCAACGATCAGCTTCATTTCGTGCAAGCACTCGAAGTAAGCCATCTCCGGCGCGTAGCCCGCTTCGACCAGCGTTTCAAAACCCGCTTGAATCAGGGCCGTCAATCCGCCACACAAGACTGACTGTTCACCGAAAAGATCGGTTTCGGTCTCTTCCTTAAAACTTGTCTCGATCACACCCGCGCGCGCGCCGCCAATTGCCGAAGCATAAGCCAACCCGACTTGCCGCGTGTCGCCGCTGGGGTCTTGCGCAATCGCCAGCAGGCACGGCACACCCGCGCCGCGTTCGTATTCGCGCCGCACTAAATGGCCGGGGCCTTTCGGCGCGACCATGAAAACATTTACGTCAGCCGGCGGCACGATCTTTTTGAAATGAATCGAGAAGCCATGCGCGCAGGCCAGGTACTTGCCAGGCTTCAGGTGCGGTTCGATGTCGCGTTTGTAGATGCCCGGCGTCAGTTCATCGGGCGTCAGCATCATCACGATGTCGGCGCGCTCGGCGGCATCAGCTACAGGTAGCACTTCGAGGCCTGCGCTTTGCGCCTTAGCGACCGAGGGGCTGTCAGATCGCAAGCCCACGATTACGTCGCAGCCACTGTCTTTCAGGTTGTTCGAGTGGCCGAAGCCCTGCGAACCGTAACCGATTACGGCGATGCGCTTGCCCGCGAGGTTTTTCAAGTCGGCGTCTTTGTCGTAGTAGATGTTCATTCGTTTGGAGACTCCTAAAAGGTTTAGACTTTTTCGTTTAGCGTCAATTCGGAAAACTCTTCGTCATCGTCCTTGAGCTTTTGCGCTTTAACGTGCGCCACGCGCGTCAGGGCGACAGTGCCGGTGCGCGCCATATCGAGAATGCCGATGGGTTTGAGCAATTCGATGAAGGCGGCGACCTTTTCGGCATTGCCGGTCAGCTCGACGATGAAGGCGTCGTTCGATACGTCCACAACTCTGGCACGGAAGATTTCGACCAGGCTCAGGACTTCCTGCCGCTCTTCGCCCTGATGCGCATTGACGGTGAGCATGACCATTTCACGTTCGACGTGCGGGTTGGCGGTTAGGTCAGCCACGTCGAGCACACGCACCATCTTGCGCGTCTGCTCAACGATCTGGCCAATGACGTGGTCGTTGCCATGTGTGATCAGTGTGATGCGCGAAACGCCCTCTTCCAGCGCAGGCGCGACGCTCAAGGTGTCAATCTGGTAGCCACGCGCGCTGAACAAGCCCGCCACGCGCGAGAGCATGCCGTATTCGTTTTCGAGAAGGATGGAGATTGTATGTCGCATAAGCAATTGTCAGTTAAGCCAGAATCATATCTTTCAAGGCTGCGCCTGCGGGCACGATGGGGAAAACGTTCTCTTCGCGCGCCACCTGCATTTCGATCAGCACGGGGCCGGGAATGTTCAGTCCCTTTTCGAGCGTGCGCGTGACCTCACTCGCTTTGCTCGCGCGCAGCGCTGGCACACCATAAGCCTCGGCCAACCGCACAAAATCTGGCGAGACCTGTAGATCGACGTGCGCGTAACGGTGCTCATAGAACTGCTCTTGCCATTGGCGCACCATGCCCAGATAGCCGTTGTTGATGAGCAGAATCTTGACTGGGATGTTGTATTGCTTGACCGTCGCCAGTTCGTTCAGCGTCATTTGAAAGCCGCCGTCGCCGACGACTGCGACGCAAAGCTGATCAGGGAAGGCCGCCGCCGCGCCCATCGCGGCAGGGAAGCCGTAACCCATCGCGCCCAGCCCGCCGGAGTTGAGCCATTGGCGTGGCGTCTCGAAGCCATAAAGCTGCGCCGTCCACATCTGATGTTGGCCCACGTCCGCGGAGACAATCGCTTTGCCTTTGGTGATGCGACGCAGTTCGTGGATGACGTATTGCGGTTTGATAACGTCGCCTTCTTCATTGAACCAGAACGGATGCTGTTGCTTCCATTCGGCAATCTGTGAGTGCCAGGCGTCTTTTGATTTGGCCTTCGCACCGTTCGCCAGTTGTTCATCGAGTTCGGCCAGAAAAGCTTTCGTGGCCAGTCGCGCATCGCCAATCACCGGGTAATCGCAGCGCACGTTCTTGCCGATGCAGGACGGATCAATATCTACGTGGACGAATTTCGCGCCCTCGGCGAACTCGCTGATCTTACCTGTCACGCGGTCATCGAAGCGCGCGCCAATCGAAATCAACAGATCGCTGTTGTTCACGGCCATATTCGTCCAGTAACCGCCGTGCATGCCCAGCATCCCCAAGCTCAGTGGATGGCTTGCCGGAAAAGCGCCCAAGCCCATTAGCGTGCAGGTCGTCGGCAGATTCAACCGTTCGGCCAGTTTGCGCGCTTCTTCTTGCGCGCCAGCCGCCACCGCGCCACCGCCGAGGTAGAGCACCGGGCGCTCGGCGTTGAGCATCGCTTGGACAGCGCGTCGGACTTGTTTGGGGTGGGGCTGGACTTGCGGGTTGTAACTGCGCAGTTGGATGGTTTCGGGATAGCTGAACTCGATCTCTTGCGCAGTCATGTCTTTGGGCATATCCACCAGCACCGGACCGGGCCGCCCGTTGGCCGCGACGTGAAATGCTTCTTTGATTGTCGGCGCCAATTCCTCGACGTGTTTGACCAAGTAGTTATGCTTGGTGCACGAGCGCGTGATGCCTGTCAAATCGGCTTCCTGGAACGCATCATTGCCGATCAAGTGCGTTGGCACCTGCCCCGTGAAGACGACCAGTGGGATCGAATCCATAAACGCATTGGCGATGCCCGTCACCGCATTCGTGCCGCCGGGGCCAGAGGTCACAAGCGCGACACCGACCTGACCTGTTGCCTGTGCGTAGCCAGCGGCAGCGAAGAGCGCGGCCTGCTCGTGTCGCACAAGGTAGTGCTTGATACCAAGGCCTTCCTCGTGTTTGTTGAGTTCGTCGTAAATATGCAGCACTGCGCCGCCCGGATAACCGAAGACGTGTTTGACGTTTTCGCAGCGGAGTGCTTCGAGCAAGATTCGTGCGCCACGCATTTTCATAATTGGTCTACCTCAAGTTGTAGCGATCAGCCATATAACTGACCGCTAAAAATCAAAAGCCCCGGCGAGTTTGTCGGCTCGCCGGGGCTGCTATTGCATTTCTTGCCTGTGGTTTCAGGCTGCCCATTCGGCGAGTGGCGTGCGTACAATAATTACGCCACTTACTACGATGATGTTAATAATCGCGATCACAAGCAGGCTAAGAGCAGTAAGTCGCACATCGGTGGCGACCGTCTGGCTCAGCGCAATTTGTTGAAAGCGATTGGGCATAACTGAAACTTTCGGCGAATTGGATTCGATAAAAGTGCGAATGCTTGCGAAAAGCACGCGCATTATATTCAGCGAGCGGGAGTGCGTCTACTAAATAATTCTCGCTAAATAATAAATTTCTGTTATGCCGGATTTCTAGCGCGCTCAGGCGCTCAGCTTACTTTGCTGCCACTTTCTGGCGAATCACTGCTCCCAGTTCATCTGTCTTCACCTGGTTTGCCTGGCTCTTCAAATCCGGCGTGCCATAGCCTTCGGCCAACGCTTCACTGATGGCCCGCTCAACCGCTACCGCCTCTTTGTCCAGTTTGAAGCTGTGGCGCAACATCATCGCTGCCGAGGCAATCATGCCGAGCGGATTAGCGATGCCTTGGCCCGCTTTGTCAGGTGCGCTGCCATGCACGGGTTCGTACAGACCGACCTTGCCACCAATACTAGCTGATGGGAGCATGCCGATTGAGCCGGTCAAGACCGCCGCCTCGTCGCTCAGAATGTCGCCGAACAAATTTTCGGTCACGATCACGTCATAGGCCGTCGGGCGCATCACCAGCGCCATCGCGCACGAGTCCACGTAGCCGTGTTCAAGCTGCACGTCGGGATAATCCTGCGCCACGCGGATGACGACCTTGCGCCAAAGCTGCGAGCTTTCCAGCACATTGGCCTTGTCAATCGAATGCAGCTTCTTCTTGCGGCCCCGCGCCAGTTCAAAGGCGACGCGCGCGATGCGTTCGACTTCGGGTGTGGTGTAGGCCATCGTGTTCCAGCCACGTTCTTCGTCCACACCACGCGGCTGGCCGAAATACGCGCCGCCCAACAACTCGCGCACGATAATCATATCGGTGCCGCGCACGATTTCAGGTTTGAGCGGCGACGCCCCAATCAATGGTTTGTGCAGCACTGCCGGACGCAGATTCGCAAACGCGCCCAGACCGTAGCGCAAACCCAGCAAGCCTGTCTCTGGTTTCAGCTTCGGCGGATTGTTGTCGTATTGCGGCGCACCCACAGCGCCGAGCAGCACGGCGTCGCTAGCGAGACAGGCCGCCAATGTCTCATCAGGCAACGGTACGCCTGTGGCATCGAGCGCCGCGCCGCCGATCAATTCGGTTTGAAACTCGAACTCGTGTCCGAAAGTTTGGGCGACGGTTTGCAAGACGGCGATTGCTTCGTGCGTGACTTCTACGCCGATGCCGTCGCCAGGGAGAACTGTAATTTTGTATGTCATCGTTTCAGTGCGTGATTAAGGCCAGTCGAGCGCCACATAATCGCCGGATTTGATTTATTCGAGCTCGATTCTGAGGGCCGTTTCAAGCTGCCTCACCACACTCAGCTTGTTTGAGGGAAACTCAATAATCACCAGCTTTCGCCCTTGCAGATTTTGCTGATAGCGAATGTTTTTGTCCGCTGTCAGGAACACCTCGAAGTCGAGTTCGGCTAACCTGAGCAACTCACCGTTTTTGATGCCAGCCCAACCCATTTCTTGCGCGGTGCGCGTCTCGTGATCGGTCAAAACTCGTTTCAAGTAACGCGGCAGGCTTTCGTCAATCAGAATTTTCATCACAGGGCGGCCTTTGCCAGAACGCTTTCGGATGCTTGTTCGAGCAACTGCAGCGCTTGCGCGCGACTGACCGTAGGAAAGTTGTCGAGGAACTCATCCAAGCTACAATCATCAGCCAGATAATCGAAGAGCGTTTGCGCAGGCACGCGCGTTCCAATGAAGACAGGCACTCCGCCCATAATCTCTGGGTCGGAGTGAATCGGCAGCGCGTTGGCAGAGTTTATTCCATTCATAGCTCGCTTATTTTTACTGCCGCAGACCTACTGCCTGCCAAACGGTGTTACGCCGCGCCCTTGGCTTTCTTCTGAATGTGCGGTAACAAACCGCCATCTTCGATCAACTCGCGCGCAAAATCGCTCAACGGCACGAAGCTGACCTCTTTGCCGGTGGTCAGATTGCGAAAACGACCGGCGGCCAAATCCAACTCGACCGCATCGCCCGTCTTCACGCTATCAACCGCCTCGGCGCATTCAATCGCCAAAAAGCCATTGTTGATCGAGTTGCGGAAGAAGATACGCGCATAGCTGCGGGCAATCACGACTTTGATACCTGCGCCGCGCAGCGCCCAGACAGCGTGTTCGCGTGACGAACCGCAACCAAAATCGTCGCCTGCGATTACAATGTCGCCCGGTTTGACGCGCTTGATGAAGTCGGGGTCAATGTCTTCCATCGCGTGTTTGGCGAGTTCGGCCTCCTCGTGCACGTTCAAGTAACGCGCCGGGATGATCTCGTCGGTGTTGATGTGCGCGCGTTCGTAAACGTGCGCGAAGCCTTTTAGGTTGGTTGGTAATTCAGGCATAGATTTCTCAGGTATTTTTTGGTGAAGCAGATAAATTTGCTTACCGATTTTGCTCGTGTTTGAGCGGATAATTTTCCAGCACTCTCTGGCAATCACGGATCAGCTCTGGCAAATATGACTGGTCAATATCGAATTGAAACCAGTGTTTTTGCATTAGATGGTTTGGCGTGATTTTAACTTCCATCGTGAGTCGTCCATTCGTTTGCATTTTCAAGATCAGATCTAGCTCAGGCTCCATGCAATTGAGACTAGCTTCACCCGAAAGAGAAGCGTACATTTGCCTGCACTCTTTCAACAGGTTTTCAATCTCTGTCAGATGGATGATTGGCCCGTTCATCTTTACTTGAGCACCTGGAGCTTCACAATAAACAGTGATTATCAGCCAGTTTGCATCCCAAAAGTCTTGTGCTTCGGGGAACTGACGTTGATGCACCCAGAGATTGAATCCCGCAAGCTTGATGTCTGGAGCATCAAGTTGTTTGCTCAACTCAGACACACGCCCTGCTTACAAAAACTCGCGCGGATCAGTAATCACGCCCGTAATCGCTGTCGCTGCTGCCGTCGCTGGTGAAGCCAAGTAAACCTTGCTGCGCGGATCGCCCATGCGTCCGACAAAGTTTCGGTTCGTGGTTGAAAGGCAAGTTTCATCCGCGCCCAGCACACCCATGTACCCGCCCAGGCAAGCGCCGCAGGTCGCCGTCGAAACCACACAGCCTGCGTCAGCAAAAATTTCCAGCAAGCCCTCTCTCATCGCCATCTTCCAAACCTCGGTCGTGGCCGGAACGACGATGGTGCGTGTGCCTTCAGCGACTTTGTGGCCTTTCATAATCGAGGCCGCGATGCGCAGGTCTTCGATGCGTCCGTTGGTGCAGGAGCCGATGTAGACCTGATCCATCTTGACCTTGTCTACTTCCCCAATGAAGCGGCCATTCGAGGGCAGCGAAGGCAATGCAACAATCGGTTCGAGTTCATCCAGATTGATGGTGAACTGTTCGGAGTAGATCGCGTCGGCATCTGATTCATAGATCTTGTACGGCTCGCTCGTGCGCGCCTTGACGTACTCTTCGGAAGTTTTATCCACGGGGATGATGCCGCTCTTGCCGCCCGCTTCGATAGCCATGTTGGTGATGGTGAAGCGCGCTTCCATCGTCAAGCTCTTCAAGCCGTCGCCGCGATATTCCATCGCTTTGTAGCGCGCGCCATCCACGCCGATCTTTGAAATGATGTAAAGGATGATGTCTTTGGAATAAACGCCGTGCGGCAGCGTACCTTTGAGCTCAAACAGCATTGACTCAGGCACCTTGAACCAAAGCTCGCCCGTCGCCAGCGCCGCTGCCAGATCAGTCGAACCCACACCGGACGCAAATGTACCGAGCGCGCCCATTGTAGTAGTGTGCGAGTCGCCGCAAACGATGGTCTGTCCCGGCAACACGTGGCCCTGTTCAGGCGCGATGGCGTGGCAGATGCCGTGATTGCCGATCTCGTAATAGCGCGTGATACCTTGCTCAATACGCCATTCGCGCAGTTGCTTAGACAACTCGGCGCTCTGAATGTCTTTGTTCGGCACGAAGTGATCTGGCGTGACTAGCACCTTTGACGGATCGAAGATCTTGTTGATACCCAGCTTTTTGAGCATCTGGACGGCAGGCGGCGTCGTCACGTCATGACAGACGATCAAATCAAGCTTGGCATTGACGATCTCGCCCGGCACGACCGTGTCGCGCCCGCTGTGCACGGCCAGAATCTTTTCAGTAATTGTCATTCCCATAGCCAACTCTCCCACGGTCAACGCTTGACCGTTAATTGTTGTTCAACGTCTTTCTACGTTCCTTCGCGTAAAGCGCCTTGTTGACGGCGTTCAAATAGGCGCGCGCGCTCGCGTCAATCACGTCAGTGCTTGCCGCCTTGCCAGTGTAGGATGTGCCGCCGAATTCGACGTGCACGAAGACCTCGCCAACCGCATCGGTGCCGCGCGTGATTGCGCGCACAGTGTAATCCAGCAACTCGCCTATCAGTCCGGTGATGTGATCTATGGCTTGATAGACCGCATTGACTGGCCCATCGCCTGCAGCTACTTGTGTCTTATCTTCGTCGGTCGCCGTATCGTGCAGGGTGATGAGTGCAGTTGAGTGCGGTGCCGTTCCGGCAGTCGCTTGTAGGTTGCGCAGTTTATAGCGTTCGGGGATTGAGGCAATACCGTCCTGCAAGATCGCTACCAAGTCTTCTTCAAAAATCTCTTTCTTCTGATCCGCTAACTTAGTGAAAAGCTTGTACGCCTTATCGAGTTCGGGGCGCGCTAGGCGGTAACCCATCTCTTCGTATTTAGCCTTCAACGCGTGGCGGCCCGAATGTTTACCGAGCACGATGTTGTTGGTCTTCACGCCGATGGATTCGGGCGTCATGATTTCGTAAGTCAGCCGGTTCTTGAGCACGCCATGTTGGTGAATGCCCGCTTCGTGCGCGAAGGCGTTCTTGCCGACGACAGCCTTGTTTGGTTGAACGTGCACGCCGGTGATGTTCGAAAGCGTCTGGCTCGAACGATACAACTCTTCGGTGACGATGCCGTTTTCGTAAGGCAGCAAATCTTTGCGCACGCGTAGCGCCATCACAATCTCTTCGAGCGAGGCATTGCCCGCGCGCTCGCCAATGCCGTTGATCGTGCATTCAATTTGACGCGCGCCCGCTGAGATGGCGGCCAATGAATTTGCTACGCCCAAGCCCAGATCATTGTGGCAATGGACACTGATCGTGGCTCGGTCAATGTTGCGCACGCGCTGTTTGAGCGTCGAGATAATGTGGTGGTACTCGCTCGGAATCGTGTAGCCGACCGTGTCCGGGATGTTGACTACGGTCGCGCCCTCGTCAATTACAGCTTCGATCACTTCGCAGAGATAATCTAAATCGGTGCGCGTGGCGTCTTCGGCGGAGAACTCGACATCGTCGGTGAAACTCTTGGCCAGCCGCACCGCGTTGCGCGACATCTCCAAAACCTCTTCGCGCGTCTTTTGCAGCTTGTATTGCAGGTGAATATCTGAGGTTGCCACAAAGGTGTGAATGCGCGGGCGCGCGGCGTCGGCCAACGCCTCCCACGCGCGTTCGATGTCTTCGGGAGTCGTGCGGCAGAGCGAAGCGATGATCGGGCGGCGGCAGGTGTGCGCGACTTCACGAACCGCGGCAAAGTCATCCTCGGAGGCGATGGCGAACCCGGCCTCGATCACGTCCACGCCGAGCGCATCGAGTTGTAGCGCCAGCCGCAGTTTCTCTTCCAGATTCATGCTGCAACCCGGCGACTGCTCGCCGTCGCGCAACGTCGTATCGAAAATCACTACTCGCTCACTCATTGATCTTCCTCTTTGCTAAAAACCATCAACCTACAAGCACGGTGCAAAGTGCCGGGGCGTTCTAGCAGTGAACGCATCATAGCACTGTCACCGGGAACACAGTAATTTATTATTTTTGCAGTTTTATAAATGACTTTTATGGCTAAGGCAAGCGGATTGTTGTAGGATTGTGACGCATTACCGCCGCTGAGCCTGCAATTTGGCGGCGGTTTGGTTGAACAGAGTTGAAGGCATACAAGCGCTTTGCCGGACATTTCGGAGGTCACAGACGTTGGATTTAGCGCAACTGGAAACTTTCCTGAGCATCGCCGAAGAAAAAAGCTTTTCGCGCGCGGCGGAAAAGCTGAGCCGCACGCAACCGGCGCTCAGCATCGCCATCAAGCGGTTGGAAGAAGAGTTAGGCGAAACCTTGTTCGACCGCAGCAGCAAGTCGGGCACGCTGACCGAGGCGGGCCGAATTTTGCTCTCATACGCGCAAAAGATGATCAACCTGCGCGACGAGGCTGTCGAAGCCGTCGGCGAGTTGCGCGGCATGTTTCGCGGGCGATTGACGATTGGCGCGAATGAAAGTACGTCGCTCTACCTGTTGCCGCCGCTGTTGATCGAATATCGCAAGCACCATCCGAGCATCAAGATCGAAGTCTATCGCAACGTCTCAGAACGTATTCCAAGCGAGGTGTTGGAACGCAACTTGGACTTCGGCTTCCTCTCCTATGATCCGCTGCTGCCGTCGCTCGAATCGCTGGAAGTGTACAACGACGACTTGGTTTTGGTCGTTCCGCCCAAGCATCGCTTGGGCAAGCAAAAGTTGGTCACGGTGCGCGACCTGGGCGGGGAACAATTTGTGGCGCACAACGTCAAGACGCCGGCCCGCACGCGCATCTTCGAGTTATTCGCGCAGCACCGCACGCCACTCAACATCTGCGTCGAGCTGGCCACGCTCGACACGATCAAAGATTTTGTGCAGCGCCAAGTCGGCATTGCAATTTTGCCGCGTTTAACTATCCGGGATGAACTCGCCAAAGGGACACTGATCGAAGTGCCCGTTAAGGGAATGAAGATCGAAAAGATGCTGCGGCTGGTTTACCGGCGTGAGCAAAGCTTGTCTCACGCGGCCAAGTCATTTTTAGAAATCGTGCGGGCGCACCGAGACGGACTGGCCAAAGCTGGGACAATTCACAAAGAAGGCTGATGCCCTCATTCGCAGATTTTTTTGCAGTGAATCCGTGAATCTATTGCTGCGTAAAGCCGAGTGTGATTTAACTATCGTGCGACTCCGCAGCCTTAAGCGGAGCTTTCCAAACAACCACTCAAAACAAGGAGAGATATTATGACTTTGGGATACTATTTCGCGCCGCAAGCAATGAGCAAGGCACAATACGACGAATGCATCAAACAACTAGCAGCCGCCGGAGCGGGCGCGCCTGCAGGTCGCCTTTATCACGTTTGCTTTGAAGAGGAAAGCAATTTGCGCGTCTTTGACGTGTGGGATTCACAGGAATCATTCGATAAGTTCGGCCAGACGCTAATGCCAATTCTGGCGGGCTTGGGCGTTGATCCCGGCACGCCAGCGGTCTGCCCGGTGCATAACATCATCAAGGGTTAATACGCAATCGCTGAAGAGCAATGACGACACGAGTCAAAACCATCGCGAAGTTGGTGAGCAAGACTGGCCTGGCAATCGCCTGGTGTGGCCTACTACTGGCCATGTCAGTCCAAGCCCAAACCAAACCCAGAGCGCGCGACCTCGGCGTTCCCTTCGACGGGACGCCGGGGCCGCTCAACGCCATCACTGATGTCAAAGGCGTCGAAGTCGGCCACACCACGCTGATCTCCGGCGCAGGCAAATTACAAGTTGGTCAAGGCCCTGTACGCACGGGCGTCACCGCCGTCTTGCCGCGCGGCAAACAGTCGAATGATCCGGTCTTCGCGGGTTGGTTCTCGCTCAATGGCAACGGCGAGATGACTGGCACGACCTGGATCGAGGAGTCCGGCTTTCTGGAAGGCCCGGTGATGATCACCAATACAAGCAGCGTCGGCGTGGTGCGCGATGCCGTGCTGGCCTGGCAGCAGAAACGAGCTGGCAAAACGCTACAGCCTTGGGGATTGCCGGTGGTGGCGGAGACCTGGGATGGCTGGCTCAACGACACCGCTGGTTTTCACGTCAAACCGGAGCACGTCTTTGCGGCGCTTGATAGCGCCAAAGCCGGGCCAGTCGTCGAAGGTAATGTCGGTGGTGGCACCGGCATGGTCTGTTTTGAATTCAAAGGCGGCATCGGCACTGCTTCGCGTAAGCTCGGCGAGCGGCAAGGCGGCTACACAGTAGGCGTGCTCGTGCAGACTAATTTCGGCTTGCGTCCGCAACTACGCATTGCCGGCGTGCCCGTGGGCGAAGAAATTCCGCAAGGCGCATTCCGCCCGCGCGAAACTGGTTCGATCATTATCGTCGTGGCAACAGATGCGCCGCTGCTTCCCAATCAACTAAAGCGGCTGGCGCGCCGTGCGGCCTTGGGCCTGGCGCGCACCGGCAGTGTGGCGGGTAACGGCTCGGGCGACATCTTCATTGCCTTCTCGACTGCCAATCCTAGTGCTGCAACTGCAACCGGCTTGGCGCAGTTGACGATGTTGCCAAACGAACGCATGAACCCGCTCTTTGATGCTACCGTGCAAGCTACTGAGGAAGCGATCATCAACGCGCTCGTAGCGGCGGAGACGATGACGGGCATTGACGATCACAAGGTTATCGCCCTGCCGCATGACCGCCTGCAGGAAGTGCTGAAGAAATATAACCGGCTGGTTCCGCTCAAAGCCAAGTAAGCCGGAATAGCACAACGACGAAAGGCCAACTGATGACAGACATCACGGCGGCAGATTTTATTTGTGGTAGTGGCTCAAGGTGGTGAGTTTGGAGTACCGGCTGCAGCCGGCCGGGCTGGTCAACGCAAGCTGCCGCCTGCAGGCGGGACTCCAAACCTTCTCTCCCGCTTGCGCCACTACCTTATTTTTCTGTCCGCCATTTTTGTCTGCGCTGCACCGCTGTATCCCGTCAGACTTTTACTGGCTTCACCAAGTAGTGCCAGCTCCACCTAACTCAGGGGGTACAAGTAAGTACCTTGAGAGTATTAGCCAAATGAAGCTGAGTGCCAGAAATGGTCATGCGAATGGTATGCGGCCTTCCGTCTTTGAGACTGTTCGGAGTAAGGTAGACAAAACCGTATTTGCCGTGGCCCTTGGCTGCTGTCACTAAATCAGGGCGAAGTTGATCGGCGGTCACCGTGGTCAGTAGGGTATTATTATCGTAGATGTCTACCTTGACTGGGGTATTAGGTTTCTTGGGGTTCCGTACCCAGCCCAAAATGGCAGCGCAATTGGTTATATCGTGAAAACCCTCGTAGCCAGCGGCGGAAGCATATTCAAGTTTAGAAGCGTCTACTGCCACAGGCGATGTGGGGGTTGCGGCGGATGCCGCGTTGACGGTCGGGGTGGGCGACCCAGCGGGCACCGATCCTGACGTATTGCTGGGTGCGTCACCGCCGCAGGCTGCAAATAATAAGCCTATGATTACAGCTAATGACGCGCGATACTTGCCTAACCAATATCTAATCATTTTCATCCTTTCTTGCTTTTTCAGCAGGAACGCTTACGAACGTGCATTAAAGATAGATCAAGCGGTGATCATTGACGCCGATGCCAACCTCAGCATAAAGCCGATCAATCAACTCATAGCCATAACGCGCGGCAAAATAACTGAAATTGATCTCACGCTCCTGCAAGCCCTTGTTCGGATAGAGCACGGCGAAGAGCCGCTCGATTTGCTGCGCGGTGGTCTCGTCGCGTTTGCTGCGATTGTTGATGAAACGCGTGCGCAGGTTACTGAGTTGATAAACAATTTTCTCGCGCCCGCCTTTCAACGCATCGGCCAGCGTCGGGTCTACCGCGATCAGCGATGCGCGCAGCTTTTCCAATTGCGTTTCAAAAACTTGTTCAGTCTCGTCTAAAACTGCTGCTATGCCTGCATCCAAGCTTTGCTCGACGACTTTCTTACGTGTCTCTTCCGGCCCGTTGAAAAGATCGGCAAAGCTCAAGTTGTATTTGCTTAGCGTTTTTGCGTGGCGCTTCTCGATTAGCGTGAAGCTGGCACGCGGCAACACGACCGGCTCGACGCGGTTGAGCAAAGTGTAGTTCGGGCGCAATTGCGCGAAGTAGGCAATCTCCGCCGGGCCGCCGATATAGGCGACAGTGGGCAGAAGAAAATCTTGCACAATCGGGCGCAGCGTGACGTTCGGGCTGAAACAGGCTGGACAGCGTTGCACCGTGTCGAGCAACTCATCCGCCGCGAAACTCTTCTCGCCGTTCTTCAGATAAAAACGCCCATCATCACGCCGGATCATTGCGGTACGGCGGCCTTCGTCGAGCATAAAGAGCGGCACGGCTTCGTGGCTGGTGAAGACCTGCGCGTGATAACCGGCGGCTTCGAGCGCGGCACTTTCATTGACCAATTGCGCCGCGAACTCCGGCGTGCGGGCGAAGGCGCGCGCATAAATCTCACCGGCGACCTGTTTCAAGCGGTCATCCAGCGGATTGATCAACACGACGCCAAACTTGCCGAGCCAGCGCATCATCAGCTTGCCAAAGGCCACGGCAAAGCTATCGCCCGGTTGATAGGCTTCACGCAAATCCGTTGCGAGTTGCGGGATGAATTCTGATTCGGGCAACGCCGCCAGCAATTGATCAATATTTTCGCGGACGCCTTCGGCCAATCGGACGTGGCCGACCGGCTTGCCTTCTTTGGGTGAGCAGGCGGTGTAAGTGACGGTCACCAACTGGCCTTCGCGATTCACCAGCCGCGTGTGATTGACCTCTTCGAAGTCGTGATCCTCCGCTGCAATCCAGAACATCGGTACCGCGTTGACGCCTTCCTCGCGCAGCGCGGCGGCCAGTTTGATTGCGGTCAGCGCCTTGAAGACTGTGTAAAGCGGCCCGGCAAACAAGCCGGCTTGTTGTCCGGTGATGACGACGACAGAGTCTGACTGGCGCAAGCGTTCGATGTTGGCAAAAGTCGCTTCGCCCGCGCCTGCTTGGCGGTTCTGATCGGCCAATACATCGGCGACCACATCACGCGCAAAAGGTTGCGCGGTGACACGTGCTGCGCGCGCTTTGAGCGAAGCCAGGTCGCGACCTTCCTGCTCGTAGAAGCGGGAGACGCGGTCAAAGTCGTAGAGAAAATCTTTGTAGAGCGGAGTGATTTTCGGAATGGCGCTGAAACTAATCGCAGTGTCAGTCATTGGTTTTCCCTCTCCTGTTCGCCTGTATGTCCGACAAGCTGCCAGCTTGTCGCAGGCTCGGCTAGCGAATCAATTGGTTCAACAGTCAAGCCTACGACAAGCTGGCAGCTTGTCGGACAACGCGGTTAGTCCGCATACTCCGGGTAAACGCTCGGACTCTGCTCGATCCAAAGCTCGTCGTCCTGGCTCTTTTCAAAAAAGCCGCACTCAGCCAGGGCGTTTTCGATGTCGTCCTTGTCCGCCTCGCTCGGCTGCGGCAGCGGCGAGCGTGGCAGATAGCCGAACAAGCCGACGCGATCCATTGCCGCTTTCAATCCACCGACTCCGCCTGCGGTCGTGCGGCGCGCCAACATCGCCAGCTTTTCCTGCAACTCCTTCGCGCGTTCACGATAGCCGTAACGATAAGCCTGTTCAACCGCCACCGACGCGCGTGGCGCGAGCGATGCCACGGCCAGCATGCCGCCTGTTGCGCCAATTTCCAAGCCTTCAGTCAAGATCGCAGGCGCGCCAATCATCACGTTGAACTCGCGCCCGTTCAATTCGCGAAAGACATCTTTGAGCGCCTGCAAATCGCCGGAGCTTTCTTTCATCCCGATGATGTTGGGATGCTCGGCTAGTTGCGCGACCGTCTCTGGTAACAGGTAGACGCCCGCGAATTGCGGGATCAAATAGATCATCACCGGAATCGGCGAGTGGTCAGCAATGCGGCGATAATGCGCGGCGTGATGCTCGTCATCCAACACCTTCTTGTAGTAGAACGGCGTGACGGCCAGCGCAGCATCCGCGCCCAATTCGTGCGCTTTGTTGGTCAGCCACATCGTCTGGCGCGTGGAAAGCTCGCTCGTGCCGACAAAGAGCAGCTTGTCCGCCGACATTGCGCCGCGCACCGTTTCAATCACAGCCAGCTTTTCATCGGTCGTCAGGTGCACGAACTCGCCCGTTGAACCGAGCGCCAGATAGCCGCGCAGGTCAGTTTGATTCCACTGCTCGATGTTGTTGCGCAGTTGTGCGTGATCCACTTCGCCCGTCGCGTCGAAGGGCGTGGGCAGTGCCGCGATGATGCCTTGGAGGTTGAGTGACATAGGTTACGTTAAAAGGGTGAAATTACTGCTTGGTTTTGGTGTAAGCGTAGATTGCTGCGCCCAGCGCGTCGCCGACTTTGAGCGGCGTTTTGCTGTAGGCGTGCAGGTTCTCTCGCCGTAAAGGGAATTTGATTGGTTCTTGCGCACCTGTAATCTTTTTCGGTTCTTCGGGTTTGTCGTTATGGCACTTCAAGCACGCTTCCTGCGCGCGAATCGGGCGAGCGGTGAACGCCAAGTTCCCGATCGAGAAATCGTAACGGTCTTGCTTGACGAAAGCCGCGAGTGCCTGTTGCGCGTGTGAGCGCAGCTCACTTTTATCAGGACAAGCCAACTGTTCTCTGGGCGGCGTTACATAGACCGGCCCTTGCACACCTAAAAGATTCACGCGACAGAATTGTCCATCCGGCTCTGAGTTTTTCGGGGCAGGCTCTAGCACTTGCCGCCCTGCCAAGTAAAAAATGACGCGCCAGCCAGATTGTTGTAAGGCTGCTACTGCCACCCGCTCAGCGTCTGTTTCGGGCTGGAAAGCGCGAATGTGCACGCTGTCTATTGGAGGCGCGACACGCGTGAGACCGAAAGTGCCATCAACTTTATTGAAGCGTGCTTGAATGGATTCATCAAGCTCGTCAATGACACCGCAGTCAAGCAATGGCGAACTGGGTTTGACTTGCTGGGCTTGTCCTTTCGTTGAGTTAGCCAGGCTGGCTGGCAAGGCCAGCGCCAAACTGAAGAACGCAACCATTGCCAACCGTTTTTGTGACTGCATACTGCCTCCTAATTGAAAATTGCACTAAGCTGCCCGGGTTGTTCAAACAAAAAATCCGGTGCCGCGGCTTCCAAGCTTTCACGCGTCCCCGCGCCCCATAACACGGCGGCTGTCGTCACGCCCGCGTCGCGCCCAGCACGCATGTCGAGCGGCGAATCACCGATAAAAATCGCCGCTTGCGGTGTGACGTTGAATTGTTCCAGCAGCCGCCACAATCCTTCGGGATGTGGTTTGTAACTACTCAAGCCATCACTCCCCAGCACTTCATCGAAAAATTCCAACAGGCCCGCGTGGCTTAAACGAATACGTCCGGCGCGCGTCGTCGCGCCGGTAAAGACGGCCAGCTTCTTGCCCGCCGCGCGCAATTCGGCTAGCAACTCGCGCATGCCGGCAAAGGGTTTGATCTCTACCCCGTCTGCCTCAATCAATCGGTAATAATCTTCAAGCGCGGCCTGCTGTCGTACCTTATCCTGAATGAATTTGTTGAAGATGACGTCTTCCGGCGGGCCGAAATGCGGCAGCATCTCTTCCAGCGTCCAAGTGCGCCCGGTGTAATCGAGCATCACCTGATTGTAGCTGCGCATCACGGTCGGAAAGGTATCGGCAAGCGTGCCATCGAGGTCGAAGATGACGGCTTCGTAGGGATGTTGAGCGGGTGTCTTTTGCATGCGTGAAAACCGGGCGCGATTATAACTGTGCCTGGCGAGGGCGGCAAACAATGCGGCCCGTGAAGGACACGGCAAGATTCCTTTCACCTGCCTGCCTGGATAAAGCCGGCAAAGTAAATTTCGCTTGGATGATAGTTCTGGGCCGTCATTATTGCCAATCTTGGCGAATGATGGCGAATAGCTGACCCGACTGATGAAGGTCAAAGTGATCCGAACGAGCCCTAGCACTGCACTCAGAAATCACCTGCTCAAGTACGCCGCGTGGCCATTGCCAAATCATACCTAAACTGCAAAATGTGCGCAGATACGCGGCGTCAGGCAGAGCTGAATCGCAAGGGGCCGTAGGCCGGAGATCGGAATGCCCGCTCAACGTCTTTGTTCACCAAGCTGCAAACTCGCTGTAGTGGCCGGCTGGCTGCTGGCCGTCTCTTCGGTTGCCAGCGCGCAGCAACTGCCGCTCAAGACTTACACCACCGCCGACGGGCTGGCGCACAACAGCGTCAACCGCATCGTGAAAGATTCGCGCGGCTTTCTCTGGTTCTGCACTGAGGAGGGACTGTCACGCTTCGACGGCTACACCTTCACGAACTACGGTGTGGAGCAAGGGCTGCTGCACCGCAATGTCACGGACTTCCTGGAAACGCGCGCTGGCGAATTCTGGGTGGCGACTTACGGCGGTCTCGTGCGCTTCAACCCAAAGGGCATACCGGTCAGTCGTGTTAGCTACGCGAACGAGGCGGCTGCGCCAGCGCCAATGTTCACAGTGGTTGTTCCCGTAGACGAAGACCGTTTTGCCAGAACCGCCACGGCGCTGCTTGAAAGCCGCGACGGCGTGATCTGGTGCGGGACGAGGAACCACCTGTACCGTCTGGAACGGCGTGACGGGCGCTTTGAACTTCTCCTTGTTGACATTGGGGCAGAGTCGCTGAAAGGGGTGGGCATCACGGATTTGCTGGAAGACCGCCACGGCTCTTTGTGGGTTGCCACGGTCGGTTATGGCTTAATTCGCCGCTGGCCCGACGGCAGCGTGGCGCTGTACACGCACCGCGACGGCCTGCCGGACGTATATAACCAAGTCCACGACCTACTCGAAGACCACCAGGGGCGACTCTGGGTCGCAACGAGAAACAGTGGTTTTTACCGCTTAATGGCGGACGGCAGTCATGCGCCGCCGGTCGTTGCCGAAGCTTACAACCAACAGAACGGCCTGTTGACCGATTGGATCTTTCAGCTTTACGAGGCATCCGACCCCAGGTTCTGGGTGGCGACTAACAAGGGGCTTGTCGAATTTTTCCCGGACGGCGACGGGCAGGGCCACCGCTTCAGCGCCTGGACACGCAGGAACGGCCTTAGCTTCCAGGAGATCTCTGCGCTGAACGAAGATACTGGCGGCAATCTCTGGCTGGGCACGAATTCCAACGGGGCGATGAAGCTGGCGCGCAATGGCTTCGTCACTTACGGCAGGCAGGATGGCCTGTTGACGTTTTCGAGGACCCGGCGGGCGGAATCTGTTTCAGGGGAGTCGTACTCGAAGATCAGCGCGCCAGCGCCTTCGACGGCGCAAAGCTGGACTTGCTGCGCGCGGGCGCCGATACATTCTTTCAACGCTTCGGGCGATTCGATGGCCGGCGCTTCGATTGGTTCACGCCGGCTGTTCCTTTTGAGTTCGGCTGGCTGCCGGATCAAGTGGCGGTGCAGACGCGCAACGGTGAGTAGTGGATCGGCAGCGGCGCGGGGCTTTACCGATTCCCGGCATCAGACAGCTTCGCCAGCATCAAGACGGCGCGACCGCTTGCGGTTTACACGACCAAAGACGGCCTGCCCACCCCACTTGTGTGGAAGGTCTTCGCTGATTCCGGCGACAATGTCTGGGTCTCGGCGTACGGCCTCGCCCGCTGGGACCGAGCCAGCCGGACCATGCGCGATCTGTCAAACTCGCCGAACCTCCCTTCATTCAAGGAAGACGCGGCGCGAGCGTTCGGCGAAGACCGCGCCGGCAACATCTGGATCGGCTTCGGCACTGGCGTGGCGCGCTACCGCGACGGGCGCTTCACATTTTTTTCCACGAGCGAAGGGCTGCCGCCGGGCGCGATCATGGACATTTATCCCGATCGCGCGGGTCGGCTCTGGCTCGCCTCTGCGCGCAGCGGGCTGATCCGCATTGACGACCCGGCGGCTGAGCGGCCCGCCTTCAAGAGCTACACGACCGCGCAGGGACTTTCCGCCAACAGCGCTGCGGTCATTACCGGAGACCTCTACGGGCGCATCTACGTCTCGACCGGGCGCGGGCTTGACCAGCTCAACCCCGAGACAGGCCGCATCAAACACTTCACGACCGACGACGGCCTGGCGCCAGGCAACATCATCGGCGCTTTCCACGACCGCACGGGCGCGCTTTGGTTCGGCACGCACCGCGGCCTGTCGCGCTTCGTGCCTGCGCCGCCTGAAACCGCGCCCCCGGCGCAGATTCTGATCACGGGCCTGAATGTGGCGGGCGAGCGGCGAACCGTCTCGGCGCTCGGCGAAACCGGGATCGCGCTTGCCGACCTCGAGCCTGACCGAAACCAACTGCAAATTGATTTCGTGGCGCTCGCGTTTGCGCCCGGCGAGGTGCTGCACTACCAGTACAGGCTGGAAGGCTCGGACGCCGACTGGGGTGCGCTTTCCGAGCAGCGGACGGTGAATTACGCGAGCCTTGCGCCGGGCCACTACCGTTTTCTCGTGCGCGCGGTGAACTCGGACGGAGTCGCCAGTCCCAACCCCGCCACGCTGAGCTTCACCATCCTGCGCCCCCTCTGGCAACGCTGGTGGTTCATCGCGCTCGTGATAGCGCTCCTTGGGCTGGTAGGCTCCGTGCTTTATCGCTATCGCGTGGCGCGGCTGCTCGAACTCGAACGGGTGCGCACGCGCATCGCCACCGATCTGCACGACGACATCGGCGCGGGCCTCTCGCGGGTGGCCATTCTGAGCGAAGTCGTCAAACAGCAAGTGAGTGGGAAGGCCGAACAGTCCGTCCCGATGCTCACGGAGATTGCCGATTCGGCGCGCGAACTGGTTGGGGCCATGCGCGAGATCGTCTGGGCCATTGATCCGCGCCGCGACGAGTTAGGCAACCTTACCTCCCGCGTGCGGCAGTTCGCCTCCGACGTGCTCGATGCGCAAGGGATCAACTGGGATTTCCAGACGCCGCCAGAGTTGGAGCAGATCAAACTCGACCCGGAGCAACGCCGCCATCTCTTGCTGATCTTCAAAGAGGCCATCAACAACATCGTGCGACATGGCGACTGCCAGTATGTTTCTTTGAGTCTGACCGTCACCCGCCAGCAGCTTTGGGGTGAGATTCGCGATGACGGGCGTGGCTTCAGCAACGGGAACGGTACAGCGAGCAGTAGTGACCTGCCGTTTGCTACGAACGGACACGGTTTGGAGAATATACGCCAGCGCGCGGCGCAGGTCGGCGGCCAAGTCAGCATTGATTCTGCGCCCGGTAAGGGAGTCGCGATCAAACTGATGATCCCACTCAAAAGGCAATAGCATAACTATGCTATTGTGCGTTGTCCGCGCGTAGGCTATAGCGTTTGAGGAAATATTTCATCAACTCGTCGCACTACTGCGCGTAAGCCGCCTATGACTGCAAAAGATGCTGAGCGCCAATCAACCGAGCCGATCCGCGTGGCCATCGTCGAAGACGACCGTGCCATGCGCGCTGGCCTAGGGATGCTCATCAATGGCACGCCCGGCTATGCTTGTGTTGGCGCTTATCGCTCAGTGGACGAGGCGCTGCGCTCAATGAACAACGAAGTCCCGGACGTGTTGTTGCTCGATATTCAACTGCCGGGGATGTCGGGTTCCGACGGCGTCAGAGTGCTGCAAGCGAAGTTCCCCCGGCTTGAAATCATCATGCTCACCGTCCTCGCCGAGCAGGAGAAAGTCTTTGAGTCCATCTGCAACGGCGCCTGCGGCTATTTGTTGAAAGAGACGCCGCCCGCCAAGCTGCTCGAAGCAATCCGCGAGGCGCACGAGGGTGGCGCGCCAATGTCGCCCGAAATCGCGCGCAAAGTGGTCAAGCTCTTTCAGCGGACTGGCCCGCCCGAGAAATTCGACGATCAACTCACGCCGCAGGAACTGCGCCTGCTCAAACTGCTGGTGCAAGGCTACAGCTACCAGCGCGCCGCCGACCAGCTCAACATCAGCCTCAATACGGTGCGCGATTACATCCGCGAGACCTATCGCAAGCTCCACGTCCATTCCAAATCCGAAGCCGTCAGTAAGGCGCTCCGCAACCGGCTCATCTATTAGGCGGCACGCGTGGCGCGCCGCTCAAAAAAACACATACTTACCTTGATTGCTAGTTGGCGTTCATAAATTGCCTGCCTGAAAATGAAAGTGACTAAACCCACTTTCAGGAGGAGCTTATGAACGCCACGTGGATTATAACGGTCTTTGTCATCATTGATGAATTGTTGCAAAAAGGCGGTCATCGTGACCACCCCTTGGCCCACGTCAGCGACGCCGAAGTGCTCACCGTCGCCATCGTGGCCGCTAAATATTTCCACAACAATCACGAACGCGCGTTGTTGCTTTTGCAAGAGACCCCTTACTTGTCAGGTCACTTGAGTGTCTCGCGCTTCAACCGTCGCCTGCACCAGCAGGCTGACTGGTTTGAACTGGCGCTTGCCGTACTCGGTGAAGTTGCCGCGCGGGGCGCCGTCTTTATCATTGACAGTCTGCCCGTACCGGTTTGCAAGCGTGTGCGTGCCCGACGTTGTCGCAAAGTGCGGGGGCTGGATTACTGCGGCAAATGCGCGGCGAAGAAAGAGAAGTTCTTCGGTTGGCGCTTGCATCTGATCTGCACGCCGGAGGGCGTGCCGGTGAGTTTCGCACTCTGGCCCGCGCGTTATCACGACCTCTCGCCCTTGCACGAATTAGCTTTCGTCCTGCCGCCGCAAGCGAGTCTTTATGGTGACAAGGGCTATATCGCAGGGGCTGACGCCGCTACCATCCTCGCAGAAACTGACGTACGCTTGATTACTGTGCGGCGTAAGAATATGAAACCCAACACCTGGGGTGATGACATGGACTTGCGGCGTTACCGCAAAACGATTGAAACACGTAACAGCCAGTTGGAGAAGATGGGCCTTGAGCATTTGCACGCACGCACCAATGCAGGCTTCGAAATTAAGGTTCATGCTTCCTTACTGGCGCTGTTTTGGACTAACTTCAACTAGCAATCAAAGTATACTTATGCTATGCCGCCCCGCCTGAAGGCCGGTTAAGAAACCTCAAGCAAAAATCTCAAATCTTCCTGCGTTTGCCGAAAGGAGTCATTGATGTCTATCCAGAGCGCATTCGCGCGCCGCTTGCTCGCGGGCTTGCTGCTGCTGAACTGGGCTGTAGTCAACGTTTCGGCGCAGACCCAAACCAACAACGCTCCGCTAGCGCCCAGCGCCAAGACCAACATTATCATTGAGCGTCAACTTGTCCGCTTCACGACGCCAGGCGAGGCCGTCGAGTGGCATCTGGTCATTACCAACCAACGAGATGAAGTCGTCTTTGACAGCGGCTTTGTTTACGGCAACATGCTCGACTGGCCGCTTAAGAATCAACAGGATGAGTTGATCCAAAGCGGTCTCTATGCTTACACGCTGACGACCAAGTCGGCGACGGATGAAGCTCCGCACACGCAGCGTGGACATCTGATTGTAGATCGCGCCAGCAGCAGTGATCGCGTCTGGCTGACCAGCACACAGCCAGTCGGCATTGGCGCAGACAGCACAACGCCACAAGTAACTGTCAGCGGCAGCCCTGAAGCAACCGTCGGTGGGGCCGAATTGCCAGACTGTGATGGTAGCGGTTATCTGGCTTCCGGGCGCGCCCTCAGCGGCTTGAGCGAGCGTGCAGGCGAGCGCCGCGCTGCCCAAGGCCGCGCAGTGGTTGAGACTGACCCGCACGCCAAAGCGCAGCAGGGGGCACTGCTAACCCCCAACGGCTCGCTCAACCGGCTGGCTAAGTTCGCCGCCGACGGGACGAGCCTGGTTGATGCGGCACTCTTCGAGACGGGCGGAGCAGTCGGCATCGGCACCACCGGCCCGGCTGCCCTGCTGCACACCAAGAGCGCCAGCGCACGACCTCTACCTGGAGAACACCAAAGACCTCTCGATCTTCTTCCGCGCGGGCGTGCCCAACACGGTGCAGTTGACTGCTGGAACGGTGAGTGGCCAGTCCGCGCTGGATATTTCACTGGGAACGGGCAAAGGCTTGCGAATGACGACGACGGCCTTCCCCGTCTACGGGGTGAATGATGTGTACTTCCAACTCAATACAAACAGCCCGGACCTCAATGCTTTTGCCGTGATCGAGTCCACCAACCTGAAAGGGCTGGCGCTGAGTGTGGCCGAGGCGCGCCCCTTGATTTTCGGCACAGCCCGCACAGAGCGGATGCGAGTGGCGGCTAATGGCTTCGTCGGCATCGGCACGACTAACCCATCCTTATTGAGTGGTGGGACTGGCAGAATGCTCGAAATCAGCGACGCGGCCAGTCCGGGGCTGGCGCTGACCAACAAGGGCACCGGAGGGAATCAGTTCTTTCTCTATTCACGGACTGAAGGTAGCAGTAACACTGGCTCTTTTCGCATCTACGATGCGACCAATGGAGTGGACAGGTTTGCGCTCAATAACAACGGCAACGTAGGCATTGGGACCACCGCTCCCACCGCCAAGCTTGATGTGGTTGGAGGTATTCGTGCAACCAGCCAAGCCAATGCCATCGTCGGGTACAGCACCACGCCCAGCTTTGCGGCTATCTATGGCGAAAACCTCACCACAGGCAGCTTCGGCGTGTACGGCAAAGCCAGCAGCCCCGGTGGCACAGGTGTGCATGGCGAGGGCAGCCCTGGTGTGGTTGGGCATAGCCCAAGCGGCGGCATAGGCGTGTACGGCATTAGTAATGTCGGCAGCGGCAAGGGCGTTTACGGTGATGGCGTGTACGGCGTATACGGCGTTAGCGCGGCCAGCGGCGGCAGGGGGGTGTATGGCGAGGGCAGTTACGCCATATACGGAAAAAGCGACAATTATGCTGGCTACTTCGAAGGCTCGGTTAACATTAGAGAAGGTGGCTTAAGTGTTCATGGGATAGTCGTCGCCGAAGGGTACGTTGAATACAGTGACTTTAACGCCAAAGCCAACTTCTCCAAGGTAGACCCTCGCTCGATCCTCCACCGCCTGGCTTCCATTCCCATTCAGACCTGGAACTTCAAAAATCAATCCGAATCAGTCCGCCACCTTGGGCCAGTGGGGCAGGACTTCCGCGCCGCCTTCAACCTCGGTCACGATGACAAACACATCTCGACGATTGATGCCAATGGGGTGGCGCTAGCGGCGATTCAGGGTCTTTATCAGATCGTGCAGGAGAAGGACAAACAGCTTAAGCAGCAAGCTCGCCTACTTCAGGAGCAAAGCGCCCAGCTTCAACAACTCCAAGAGCGTTTACAGCAGGTCGAGCGCCTCGTTAAGCAGCAGCCTACCGAGAAAAAACGCTAAGCCACAGGCTGCTGAGGCTAATCTGTTTAAGTGGATTCAGAACCCCGTCGTGCCACTTGGAAGATACCGTGGACTTGAACAAAGATGGCTCAGACAATATGGAGACGGTGCAAAAACTCGACGCCTACAAACGTCGGGTTAAACAGGAGCAATAGACCGCCGCCCAACATGGTGTAGCGTCTGTAGCGGCGGCGTGAGCGGGCACAACCGCGAAAGCCACTAAAGAGCCGTAGAGCACTTTTGGTTCCGTAACATCCGCGCCTATCCTCAGCTTTATCAAACACTCCTATTTTCGAAGTGCGACTCCATCTTCGTAGGCGGGCAAAGCGTGTGTTAGGATGCGCAGCTTGAACGGCAGACACTGCGAACGCCCAAGCAAGATATGACGGTTAGCTTTTATGGAGTTGCCGATTTTCAACGACAATCTCAAATCGTCAGCCTCGTGGAATCAGGCATTGGCGCGTGCAAAGACCGCCTGGGAGCCAGTGCGCACTTCAGCCGCTGCGCAAGTGCGTGATGAGCAAGTAAAGCAATTGGCCCAACGCGCCGGGTGGCAAGACGATCCACAAGCCCAGGCGGGGCTACGCGACGCGGCGCAACTCATCTCCGACTGGGCGGGCGAGCAGGAGACTAAATTCACGCTCGAACGTCTGCTCAACTTGCACCGCACATTGATTGGCACAGCGGATAACGCCGATGTCTTACGCAAGACCGAGCCATTGCCGCTCAACGCCGTGCATGACCCGGTGCCCGCCGTGCTCTTGCCGCGCATGCTCGACAATGCCTTCGACTGGTTTGCAACCGAGGGCTTTGCCGAACTGCACGCGGTCGAACAGGCAGCGGTAGTTTTCCTGCGCCTGCTCGATCTGCATCCGTTCCCGCAGTTTTCCGAGATCACAGCGCTGCTCGTGGCCAGCTTCTACACCGAGCGTGCGGGCCTGCCGCCACTCTTGGTGTTTAATGATGACATGACGTTGCAACGTTACGCCGCCGTGACCGAAACGGCCTTTCGTATGTTGACGCAGCCGCTGGTAGAGTTTTTTGCCGAAATGCTGGCACGGGCGATGCAGGTAGGAGTAGTTGTGAGATGAAGCGCGTCGCACGCCCTTTGCCGCCGGAAGCACTGCGCCTGTTACAGCCGTTCTTTCCCGGCTTTGATCTGCGGCGCATCCGCGTGTGCGAAGGCATCCCGCGTTACGTGATCGGCGACGCGCTCGGTTACGCCGACCGCGATACGATCTACTTGCAACCCGGCGCATTTCAACCGGAGACGATTCACGGGCTGGCGCTGTTGGCGCACGAGATTGCGCACTGCCAACAATACGACCGCTATGGCGCCTGGCGGTTTCGCGTGCGCTACTTGAGCGAGTATTTCAAGTATCGCCAGCGCGGCATGAATCACGCGACGGCGTATTGGCATATCTCTTTTGAAGTACAGGCGCGCGCGGTCGAAGACTTGGTGGCGGAGACGCTGCAAGATTGCGAAGAATTGGCCTTGCCGCTCGCGCTGGTCAACCCCGACACACCTGATTCAACTCATAACAACCTATGACTGAAAAACGTCTACACCAAGTGCAAGCATATTCCGACCTGCTGCAATTGCTGGGAGAAAGCTTGCAGCAATTCGCCGCCTGGCAAACCAGCCGCTGGCATGACTACGAGCTTGACGAAACATTGCATGTGCCGCAAGAAAAAGCGCGCGCCATGTTGACTGAGCTGCTCGAACGGCTCGACGACAACTATCCGTTCTTTCATCCATCCTACGCCGGGCAGATGTTGAAGCCGCCGCACGCGCTCTCGGCCATCGCCTACTTTTTGGCGATGCAGATCAATCCGAACAACCACGCGCTTGATGGCGGCCCGGCGACGGCGAAGATGGAGATGGAAGTGGTCGCCGAATTGGCGCGCTTGTTTGGCTACTCGCAACACCTCGGCCATCTCACTTCAAGCGGCACGGTGGCCAATCTGGAAGCCTTGTGGGTGGCGCGCTCGCTGCACCCGAACAAAGCGATTGCCTTCTCGGAGCAGGCGCATTACACGCACGGGCGGATGTGCGAAGTACTGGGCGCCAAGAACGTCAAGCTGCGCACCGATCCGCTAGGGCGCTTGGATCTGGACGAACTGCGCGCGTACCTCAAGACAGGCCGCATCGGCACGGTGGTCGTGACCTGCGGCACGACGGCGCTTGGCGCGGTTGACCCGATTCACGAAGTCATCGCGCTCCAACGCGCCTACGAGTTTCGCATTCACGTGGACGGCGCTTACGGCGGATTTTTCAAATTGCTGGCCGATGCGCCAGGCGCGTTGAATGCCGAAGACGCCGCCGCTTTTCGCGCCATCGCCCGCTGTGACAGCGTCGTGGTTGACCCTCACAAACACGGCTTGCAACCCTACGGCTGCGGCTCGGTGCTCTTTCGCGATCCCTCGGTCGGTCGGTTTTATAAACACGATTCGCCGTACACCTACTTCACATCGAACGAGCTGCATTTGGGCGAGATCAGCTTGGAATGTTCGCGCGCGGGCGCGGCGGCGGCGGCTTTGTGGGTGACGCTGAAATGCTTCCCGCTGGCGGCGGAGACCGGCTTGGGCGCGGTCATGCTGAAGACGCGCCAGGCTGCCTTGCGCTGGGCGGAATTGATTAAAGCCTCCGAGCAATTGCGGCTGGTACTTGAACCGTCGCTCGATATAGTCAATTATTATGCAGTCACGCGGGGCTGGCGCGTCTCGGAGATTAATAAACTCACCGAACGAGTTTTTGCCGCGTTGATGAATGACACGGCGCATCCCATCTATCTGGCCAAGCTCAATCTGAAACCACAATTGGCGGCACAGCACACCGAGTTGGTTTGGGACGAGCCACAAATGACCGTCTTTCGCAGCGTGTTGATGAAGCCAGAGCAGTTGGACTATGTTCCGACACTGCACGAACGTGTACTGGCCGAGTTAGACAGTTGAGATAAACAGATCGTTTCATACCAATCATAAGGGAGATGGGAGAGGAACAAAGCTGTCTCGCGCTTATTCAAGCGATCACGGGCAGTGCTTAGCCTCCTCATTCCCTCTATCCTTTGAACATCTGTGTCACCCCGTTTCATTTAGCGATTGGAATTTATTTTAGGAAGTATCTAGACATGACGTTTTTGCTGACTCATTCATGCCCATTCATCTTGACCTTTATCAATTTGGGCCTAACGGAAATAATTGTTCTGTTGGTTATCGCATTGCTTGTTATCGCTGGTTTCCGCTGGTCAGGCCTCCTGCGCGAGGCGCAGGAGGGATTACAACAGCTCTTAGATCTTGTGCGACCGCGCAAGCGGTGGCGTTTGCACAATCCGCGCCCAAAGCGCCCAGCCAAACCGTCGTCAGCAGACGTGACGCAGACGGTGGTGATTTGCAGCAGCACCGTCACCTTCAGCCTGCTATTTGGATTTGGGTTTGACGGACTGATCTCGCTGAAACAAACACTCGTCGCGCTCGGCGTAGTCGCAGTCTGGCTGTCTGTTTGGTGGCTCTGCTATGGGCGAAATGAAAGGCAGTGAACTATGAACAACCAATCCAATGAAGAGCAGGAATACCCCCACTGGAACCGCGTTTACACAACTGTTGTCGTCTACAGCATCGCGTTGATCTTTGTGTTGTGGCTCATCTCGAAGCAATTTCAATAAACCACTGACCATCGGAGACTCTTCCCATGCACTGGCTCGATTGGGCAATCGTTGCGGCCTATCTGATCTACATCGTGTATGACGGCTTGCGGCTGACCAAGAAGTCGAACGAGGTCGAGGGCTATTTCCTCGCCCATCGCAGCCTGCCGTGGTGGGCGGTCGGCTTGTCGGTGATGGCCACGCAGTTGAGCGCGATCACGATGGTCGGGACGACGGGGCAGGCCTATGCCGACGGGATGCGCTTCGTGCAGTTCTATTTCGGTTTGCCGTTTGCGATGGTGATCTTGTGTATGACGGTCGTGCCGTTCTTTTATCGCGCGAAGGTCTACACGGCTTATGAATATTTGGAGCGGCGCTTTGACGCGAAGACGCGGGCGTTGGCAAGCTTCTGTTTCCTAGTCCAACGCGCGCTGTCGTGCGGCGTGATCATCGCCGCGCCGTCGGTGATTCTTTCGATTGTGTTGGGGTGGAATGAACTGACGACAATTCTGGTGATGGGCTTGACGACGACGCTCTACACGATGTTTGGCGGCGTGCAGGCAGTAACGTGGACGGACGTGAAGCAGATGGTGGTGATCTTCGTCGGCCTGGCGGTCGTTTTGTTTGTCATCATCAGCAAATTTCCGGCAGGTGTCGGCTTGGGCGAGGCCGTGCAGTTGGCGGGTGCGACGGGGCGGCTGCGGATGGTTGATCCGAGCTTTAATGTGCATGAGACCTATACGCTCTGGTCAGGCTTAATTGGTGGAATGTTTCTGGCGCTGTCGTATTTCGGTTGCGACCAGAGCCAGGTGCAGCGGTTTCTGACGGCGAAGTCAGTTTCGCAAGGGCGCACGTCGCTGCTGATGAGCGCGTTCGTCAAAATCCCGATGCAGGTGCTGATTCTGTTCATCGGCGTGATGGTCTTTGTGTTCTATCAATTCAACCAACCGCCGATGATCTTCAAAGCGGATGACCGTGCAAAGTTGGAGAGTCAACAGCCCGAACGTTATCGCTCGCTGACGAAGGAGTACGAGAAAGCCTTCACTGCGCGCCAGCAAGCCGCGCTTGAATTCATTCAAGCGAATGAATCGCCTAAAACACCACCGGAGCGCCTCAATGAAGGAGCTATCACAGGGGACGGGAAAGGCTCACCCAAAATCAGATACCTGCAAGAGAATGCGGCGATGAATAACATCCGCCAAGTCGCGATTGATTCCATCAAAGAGGTTAATAAGAGCAAAAGCTTCACCGACGTAAACTATGTTTTCCCGACTTTCGTCACGACCTACATGCCAGCAGGCGTCATCGGCCTGATTATCGCCGCGATCTTTGCCGCCGCGATGAGTTCGATCTCGGCTGAGTTGGCAGCGCTCTCGACGGCGACGGTGATTGATTTTTACCGGCGGCATTTCCGCACGGAAGCGCCTGATGCACATTACCTGGCGATATCAAAGATTACGACTGGCTTTTGGGGCGTCTTTGCTTGCATCGTAGCGTTATATGCCGGACATCTCGGTTCGTTGATCGAAGTGGTCAACAAATTCGGCTCGTATTTTTACGGCTCGCTGCTCGGCGTTTTCGTGTTAGCGATTGGCACTAAGCGTGCGACAGGACGCGGCGCGTTTTGGGGCTTGCTTGCCGGAGTCGCAGCGGTCTTTGCGGTGGACACTTACAAGCCCATCAGTTTCCTGTGGTATAACGTGATCGGTTGTGCCGTGGTGGTGGTGGTAGGCATGCTCTTGAGCCTCACCGATTCATCCAAACAAGTTTCCGTAAAATCATCGTCATGAAAAAGTTTATTGTTCTCTCACTCACGTTTGCTTTGTTTGTTCAGTCGTTGTTCTTGACGGTTTCCGCCGACACGCGCCCCGCGCCCGAAGACCGTGGCGCAAGCGGCCTGGCGCTGGCCTTGCGCCGCCTGCAAACCATCGCCAGCGTGTTGCACACCGCCGCGCATCCTGACGACGAGAGTACGGAGATGCTGGCCTACTGCGCCCGCAAGGAAGGCGCGCGCACGGCTTACCTCTCGCTCAATCGCGGTGACGGCGGACAAAACGGCATCGGGCCGGAATTGTGGGAACAGCTTGGCGTGTTGCGCACCGAAGAGTTATTGGCTTCGCGCAAGATTGACGGGGCGGAGCAATACTTCACGCGCGCCTACGATTTCGGTTTTACGCGTTCCGCCGAAGAGACTTTGCAGAAGTGGAACCGTGAAGAGATTCTCGGCGATATGGTGCGCGTGATTCGCACGCTGCGCCCGCTGGTCGTAGTCAACGGCTTCAGCGGCACCACACAGGATGGTCACGGCCAGCATCAGACCGCCGGTTTGCTGACGCCCGAAGCTCTCAAAGCCGCCGCCGATCCAACACGGTTTCCCGAACAGCTCAAAGCTGGGTTGCAACCCTGGCAAGTATTGAAAGTCTATGCACGCCGGTTCGGCGGCGGCCAGCAAGGGCCACGCGCTGAATTCGATGTCGGTGTCTATGATCCGGTGTTAGGCCGGTCGTATGCCGAGCTTGCCGCCGATGGGCGCAGCCGCCACCGTTCGCAGGATTTCGGCCAGGTTCAACCGCGTGGCGCACAAATGCGCACTTTCCCACGTTTGCAAAGCCTGGTGGACGTGCCACAGGTCGAGCCATCACTCTTCACCAGCATAGACGTCAGCCTGACCGGTGTAGCGAAATTTGCAGGCAAAGATGGCGAACGATTATTGCCCGCGTTGACCAGGATCAAAGAGCTAGCCGCCAGAGCTTTGGCCGAATACCGCATCGAGCAACCCGATAGCATTGCGCCGCACCTGGCTGCCGGATTGCGCGAAGTACGAGCGTTGCGCGCTTCATTGACAGGTTTGGATATGCAGGCGAAAGCCAACGTTGACGGAATGCTCCAACGCAAAGAGCGCGAGTTCAGCGATGCGTTGCTCAGATCACACAGCGTGATCGTAGACGCGCTGAGCAGCACAGAGATTGTCACGCCGGGCGAGACCGTTGACGTAACGACTAACGTTTACATCGGCACACGTGGCGAAGCGAGCAAGGCCGAAGCCAAGTTCACATTGCTGACCCCGCCAAACTGGCAAGCCGCTTCGGCCAGCAACGCCGAAGAAGGCGGCGGTAACGCGCAGCCTTTCTTCCGCAACCGCGAAACGCCCAGCGCGCAGGGCCGCTTCCGTGCGACCGTGCCGGAGAACGCGCCACCGACGCAGCCTTACTGGTTAGCCAAACCGCGCACGAAAGATCAATTCGATTGGCCAGCGGATGATGCCTCGATGCCGGTCACGCTGCCCTTCGGCCCAGCCGTCTTGAACGCGCAAGTGGAACTGACCTTGAACGGTGAACGCGTGACGCACGTCCAACCGGTTGAATATCGCTACTCCGACAAAACCTTTGGCGAGATTCGACGCGAATTGAAAGTCGCCCCGGCAGTCACGCTCAACGTCAGCCCCGCGTTGTTAGTTATTCCGGCAGGCGCTCCCAATCGCACACGCGAACTGACAATAGAAATCACCCACAACGCGCGCCGTGCCACCAACGGCAATGTCAAACTCGTCGCGCCCGCTGGCTGGAAAGTCGAGGGCGACACGCGCCCGCTAGCTTTCACCAAGCAGGGCGAGAAAACCGCGCGCGCCTTCAAAGTCACGCCGCCCGTCAATGCCAGCGGCAATTTTGAATTAAAAGCCATCGCTGAAGCCGCTGGACGTGAATACGCAACAGGCTACACCAAGATCGAATACCCGCACGTCGAGACGCACTACATCTACAAGCCTTCAACGACAAAAGTGGAATTGTTCGACGTGAAGGTCGCGGCCAACTTGCACGTCGGCTACGTGATGGGCAGCGGCGATGACGGGCCGGAGGTGCTGCGCCAACTCGGCGTCAACGTGAAGCTGCTTGACGCCAACGAACTGGCGGCGGGTGACTTGTCGGGTTACGACACGATTGTGCTCGGCATCCGCGTCTACGAAGTCAACGACGCCGTAATCGCCAACAACAAACGCCTGCTCGATTACGTCACCAATGGCGGCACGCTGATCGTGCAATACAACAAGAATGAATATGCCCAAGGCAACTTCGCGCCCTATCCAGTCAAGATGGCGCGCGGCGACCGCGTGACCGACGAGAACGCGCCAATCACAGTGCTTCAGCCTGAAAATCCGCTGTTCAATTTCCCGAACAAGATCGGCGCAGAGGATTGGCAAGGATGGGTGCAGGAGCGCGGGCTGTATTTCCTGAGCGATTGGGACGCGCGTTACACGCCGCTACTGTCCGCGCCGGACGACCAAGGCACAGTGCTGAAAGGCGGCGAGTTGGTTACGCAAGTGGGAAAAGGGAATTATGTCTTCACTGGCTATGCGTGGTTCCGGCAGTTTCCGGCGGGGGTGCCGGGGGCGTATCGGTTGTTTGCGAATTTGGTGAGTTTGCCGAAGAGCAATGCGACGCGGCAGAAATAGCAGGTGGCTAAGCCGTAACGTCACCGCGTCCGCGGGTTTGATCTTCTCAGCGGCTGCCGCCGAGCCGCCCTCGATTGGGAGATGAATGCGGGCAGTGATAGATACCAACGTGCTCTTCGAGGGCTTGACGAAACAAGGCGGCGCTTGCAGCTTAATTGTTGACGCCTGGCGCGTGGGTATGATCGAAGCCTGCATCACCAATGCGCTCGCTTTTGAATACGAAGATGTGTTGGCGCGCAAATTATCGGCCAGGCGTTGGAAACAAATTCAGCCGGTCTTGCACAGCTTGTTGGCGCAAGCGGAGTTTGTGACAATCTATTTCTCCTGGCGTCCCAGTTCGCCTGATCCAGGAGATGAACACTTGATTGATTGTGCGATGAACGCAGCCGCGCCGGTCGTGACATCGAATAAACGCGATTTGGTTCAGGCGCAAAAGGCCTTGGGCTTGAGAGTGATGACACCGGTAGAATTGGTTGCGACGCTGACAGCCCAGAGTTAATCGAGGCTTTTCGCACGCGGAGGTAATTGCAATGAATAATGTGACGTTGACGTTGCCGGACACGATCTACCGGCAATTGGAATTGCTGGCGCAAAATGAAGGTCTCTCGCTGAGCCAATATCTGCTGAACGCAATGACGGCACACGCCGTTGCGAACTATCGCGTGCGCGCGACTTCCGAAGCGGAACGGTCACAGCAACGAGCGGAATTTCTGGCGCTGCTTAACAGGTTAGGCACGACTTCTGAGGAAGAGATGGAACGCACGCTGGCCGAACGTGAACCAGTGGAACCGGAGCCGGAGTTGGACGCTGAGACGATTTCGAAATTTCGTGCGCTGATTGAAGAGCGCAAAAGAGTGAAGCGCGCCGGATAGTCGCCATCCGATTCCAGCGGCACAGCCTTTCCTCATTCGGTCAGCCCAATCTACACTACGTTTGTCTTTCAGCAGTACCCAAGCGCGGTTGCTCCGTCGCTGAGTTTCAACAGAATCAGCAAGTTTGTGTTTTCAGGAACCTCATTATGGACGCGAAACGCTTCCGCATCGCCTTCTCGTTTGCCAGTGAAAAGAGAGACTTTGTCGCGCAGGTTGCCACGCTGCTCGCAGAAAGGTTCGGCGAAGCAAAAATCCTCTACGACAAATTCCATCTAGCCCAGTTCAGTCGCAGTGATCTAGCCTTCCACTTGCCAGACCTTTACGAAAAAGAAGCCGACCTCATTGTCGCGGTTCTCTGCCCGGACTATGAAAAAAAGGAATGGTGCGGCTTGGAGTGGAACGCCATCTTCGGTCTGCTTAGGGCAGGCAAAACCGACCAGGTTATGCTTACCCGCTTCGAGCGTGTCGAAGGCAAGGGTCTCCACGGCCTCGCCGGGTATACCGACCTGGATAATCTGACGCCTCAGCAAGCCGCCACGCTGATTCTCGAACGCCTCGCCATCAACGAAGGCTTACCCAAAGACCATTACACAAAACCGGCCACCGCCAGCCCGCGCGTGCTCAAGACGGCCATTCCGAACAATCTGCCGCGCTTGCAGTACTTTTTTGGGCGCGAAGCCGATCTAAAAAAGATTGCCGAGGCGCTGGCTGAAGATGCACGGGGCTGGGGCGCGCTGATTGATGGGCCGGGTGGTATTGGAAAAACTACGCTGGCTATCCGAGCCGCTGAACTTGTCCCGTCCGGACGATTTCGCCGGATCATCTTCCTCTCGGCGAAAGAACGCGAACTGACTGCCGATGGCCAGCACGCGTTAGGCAATTTCGTGTTGCCGGGCTATTTGGAAATGCTGAACGCCATCGCCCGCGAATTGAACCAGTCCGAATTGACGAAGTCAGCCGAAACCGAACGTGCGGAAGTGATCTTGCGCTCCTTGCGTGAAGCTGATGTGTTGCTCGTACTCGACAATCTGGAAACCTTGCCGGAAGGCGACCGCGATCAACTGTTTGCCTTTCTCAATCGGTTGCCGCGCGGATGCAGTGCCATTGTCACCAGTCGCCGCCGTGCCGATGCCAGCGCCGTTACAGTTCGATTGGACAAGTTGGATTGGCCTGCCGTCCAAGAACTAATCAGCGAAATCGCCAAACACAACGACCGGCTGCGCCAAGCTAGCGAGGTGGAGCGGCGTGCGCTCTACGACGAGACCGGCGGCAATCCATTGTTGATGCGCTGGGTCGTGGGGCAGCTTGGGCTTGGGCGTTGCCGCACCATCGCCGCCGCGCTCGAATTACTGCGCAGCGCACCAGCGGAGAACAACCCGCTGGAATTCATCTTTGGTGACTTGCTGGATAGCTTCACTGCAAATGAAACCAAAGTCTTGGCCGCGCTCGCCCATTTCACTTCGGCGATGGAGGTCAAATTCATTGCTGAGCTTGCCGGAATCAACCAAGCCGCTGCTCAGGGTGCGTTGAGCGATCTTTCCAGCCGCGCGCTGGTGTTGCCCGACTTGGAAGAGCGCCGCTTTGCTCTTGTACCGATGGTCGCGGACTTCCTGCGGCGCGCGCGGCCCGACGCTGTGACAGAAACCGGCAACCGGTTGGAAAAGTACGCCTATGCATTGATTGTGGAAAACGGCTACCAAAAGCACGACCGTTTTCCAGTGCTTGATGCTATCTGGCCTACGGTCTTTCCCGCCTTGCCGCTTTTTGTTGTCGGGTCGAATGGGCGGCTCCAGACCGTGTGCGATGCGCTCACCCGTTTTCTCGAATTCACAGGCCGCTGGGATGAATTGATATTGCTCAGCAAACAAGCAGAAACCAGGGCCCTTGAGGACAGTGATTCTGAAAGTGCAGGATGGCGAGTAATTTGGGTGAGTGCGATTTATGAGAGACGTGGCCAATCCGACAAGATGTTAGCTGCGGCCGAGCTTGCGACAGCGTATCTCCTTTCATCACAGATTAGTCCTCTAAAGCGCGCTTGGGCAACTCTAATACGAGGGCGCGCTTTGCGCTTACTTAAAGATTACGCTGCTGCTATCCTCGCCTGCCTTGAAGCCGTCCGTCTCTTTCGCACTTTGTCCGTTGAGAGCAGAGACCTAGTGATTGCCCTGATCGCCCTTGCCAAAGCCGAACACGATTCAGGCGATCTTGAGGCAGCGGAAAACGATTACTACGAGGCTTTGCATATATCTCGCAGGGTTCATGACGCTGAGGGTGTGGCCTTTTGTACAGGAAGTCTGGCTGAACTGGCGCTAGACCAGGAAGACTGGCTAGGAGCCGAGACGCTGGCGCACGAGGCGCTACCATTGTCCGAAAAGGTAGGTCGCCTGGAATTAATCGCTGATGACTGCCAATATCTTGCCAAATCTCTGGTGCGGCAGGGGAAGCCCGCCGAGGCACGGTCTTATGCCCAACGCGCAGTGGAAATCTACGACCGGCTCAGCTCGCCCAAACTCGAAGAAGCCCGCGCGATTCTGGACGAGTGCGGTACCTGACCGTATGGTCGACGGGCGTGCAGGGAAGGGAATTCGCGCTGAACACGTCTTTACGACTTAGGCCGCCAGAAGGGGTCGCCACTCGGCAGGTATTGAATCGGCACTTCAGTGATAAAGGTCTTGAGCCACTTGGCGCACTCTTCCATCCCGCGTTCCTCTGAGGGGACGTGGCCGAGCACGATCAAGCCTTTCTGCTTGCCTGCGGTGTTCGCGTCGCTGCAAATCAAAAGAGTTCGCCACCGCTGTTGGTGCGATTCGCTTGGCGACTTGCTATAATCGCAACGCAGAGGTTTCAAGCAATGACAGGAACAAAAACCATTCAAATCTCTGAGATTACCTACCAGGCGTTGATGGAAGAAATCAGACAGCGTGGTGTGACGCTCGAAGAGTTCCTACAGTCAGTTCTTCCACATAATGGCGTCGCCGAAGAGAGTGAGGAGACGATTGGCGAGCGGCTCGAACGAAAAGGACTCATCGGCCTGATTGATAGTTCGCAACCGCCCGACCCTGCATCGCCACCGCAACGCGGGCCGCTGTTCGACCTGATCGCGGACAAGCTCCGCAAACAAGGATTGATTGTCCCGTGATTCTACCCCTCGTTCTCATTGATACCGGGCCGCTCGTGGCGCTCGCTGACAAGGGACAGAAAGAAGCGCATAAAAAGAGCGTCGCGGCAGTCAAGCAGCTCTCCGGTTCGCTGATTACCACCTGGCCATGTTTGACTGAGGCGCTGTACTTTTTGCATGGCTTGTGCGGTTGGCAAGGTCAAAGGGCGTTGCTGGAATACGTGAACCAGCAAGAGCTTATCGTCTATTCTCCGCAAGCTGATGAACTGCTAAGAATCTATACGTTGATGGAGCAATATCAAGATACTCCGATGGATTTCGCTGATGCCTCACTGGTCTCGCTGGCTGAACTACGCGGCGCTCGTCGCATCCTCACGATGGATTCTGATTTCTACGTCTACAGAATCAACGGTACAGAAAGCTTTGATGTCACTCGGCTTTAAGACATGCTTGGTGCAATGGATGAAGCTGCCGCCCTTTACGACTTGGGCCGCCAGAACGGGTCGCCCCCCGGCAAGTATTGAATTGGCACTTCGGTGATAAAGGTCTTCAACCACTTGGCGCACTCCTCCATCCCGCGTTCTTCCGACGGGACATGGCCGAGCACGATCAAGCCTTTCTGCTTGCCTGCGGTGTTCACGTCGCGGGCGTATTCAATCCCTTCCCATTCGCGCGTCTCGCCAATCACCAGCACGTCTACATCGGGGCTGTTCAACGTCCGCATGATGCCGGGGAAGTTGTTGAAGCCGGGCATCAAGACTACGCGGCGCACCGCTAGTTTCGGGTCGCCGATGACGCGCAGGGCGCGGGCATCGAGGCGGCTCTGCATGCTCTGCGCCAATGCTTCCAGCGTAGTGCTAGGAAGCGCGAACTGCCGCGCTTGTTCGAGCGTGCGATACTTTTCCCAACCCAGGGCTTCGGTCATTCCGGCCAGGATTCCGTCGGGTCTGCGCGCGTGCCAATGGTCGTGAAAGCGCCAGACTACCAGGCCGTTCTTTTCGATAAAGTTCCGTTTGGTCTCGTAAATCTCGCCGCTCAAGTTGGCCGTCTCGTCGTTGTGGTTATAGAAGGTCGGCTCGTGCACGATGAGCAGGTTCTTCGCGGCGGCGTGCGCGCGTTGGCAAACGTCTAGGGTGGCGCTGAACGAGGTGGCGATGCCTTTGACGATAGTGTCGGGATTACCGGTCTTGAAGGTGTCCACGGTATCTTTGCGCCATTCGACGCCGACCTGCTTTTGAATGCGTTCGATCACCTGGCGCGCCGTGATTCCTTCAAACGGCGTTGCGGCATGTCCAATGGAATAGAGTCCGGCTCCGGCAAAAGCGAGGAAGCTGCGCCGTGAGCAATGCAAAAGAGTTGTAGTGTGTTGTGTGTACATGGGTAGAAAGTCCTTTCGCTGCCGCATCGTCGGGTTTAAGTGAAGTAAGAAGATGAACGTTGAAGGGCAAGTATCGGCTTTGACGCGAGTTTGGTAAAGTCGGCTAGGTTTTGACACAAGGCTCCCAATGTGGGAACCTTGCGTTGGGTCGGCAATGTTCTAAAAAACACATCACAACCTATACAGAAGGTACAAGGAGATGGCAATGAACAAACCCTGGGGGACAGTGAATGCGCATCATCTCTTATGGAAGAATCAGGGAGTTCTACGAGCTTCACCCGGAGAGCCAGGTATCTCTTGATGCCTAGTACGACATCGCAGCCGACGCTGATTGGAAGAGTTTCGCAGACGTGCGCAGGACTTTCCGCAGCGCGGACATTTACGGTGCCTGTACAATCTTCGATGTCGGCCATAACAAATACAGGCTGATTGCTTGGGTAAGCTACAAAACCCATAAGATCTTCATCAGGAGTGTCCTGACACATGCTGAATACAACAAAGACAAGTGGAAAAGTGATTGCCAAAAAAGTGAATCGTGAAAGATACGGGAGCTTGCTCGCTGCCGCGCTGCCGACGGTCATTCAGACCGAGGCGGAGAATGATTATTACCTCGCCATCGTCGAAGGCTTGATGCAGAAAGGCGATAAGTTGAGCAAGGAGGAGGAAGCCTTGCTGGAGCTGCTGTCGTTGCTGATCGAGACCTTCGAACGCATGCACTATCAGATCAAAAAGTCTACGCCGCGCGCGATTCTCAACGAACTGATGGCGGCGAACCAGTTGAAGCAGAGCGATCTGCTGCCAGTCTTTGGCTCGAAGGGCAGGGTGTCAGAGGTCGTGAACGGCAAGCGTGACATCAGCAAAGAGCAAGCGAAAAAACTCGCAGCCTTTTTTCACGTCTCCGCCGAACTATTTATCTGACTTGCTCTCCGATTTTATTTTTTACCCGCATGCCGACACTCGAAGACGCACAACTCGCACTCGAACGCTACTTCAACTTCAGCCGCTTCCGCGAAGGCCAGGCCGAAGTCATCCGCGCCATCCTATCCGGCTTCGATGTCATCGTCGTGATGCCGACGGGCGGTGGGAAATCGCTCTGCTATCAATTGCCCGCTTTGTTGATGCCGGGCACGACGCTGGTGATCTCGCCGCTGATTGCCTTGATGAAAGACCAGGTGGATGCGCTGACGGCTAAAGAGATCGCGGCGACCTTTATCAACAGTTCCATCTCCATCGAAGAGCAACGTGCGCGCGTACGGGCGATGCAACAGGGCAAGTATCGGCTGGTTTACATCGCGCCCGAACGCTTCCGCAACGCGCGTTTTGTCGAGGCGTTGCGCAGCGTCGAAGTATCGCTCTTTGCAGTGGACGAGGCGCACTGCATCTCGCAATGGGGGCATGATTTCCGGCCTGATTATTTGCGTTTGAAAGATGCCGTCGAACAAGTCGGCCAGAATGGGCAGCGACCACAGCTTATTGCCTTGACGGCGACGGCCACGCCTGCCGTGCGCAGCGACATTGCTAAACAACTGGCTTTGCACAATCCGGCCAGCTTTATTGCGGGGTTTGACCGGCACAACCTGACGCTGCGCGTGGTGCAATGCAAAAAAGAGAGCGAGCGGTTGAATCGCGCGGCGCAGATTGCCGAACAAGCAGGTGGGGCGGGGATCGTCTACGCCGCGACGCGCAAGACAGTTGAAGAGGTGGCGGTGAGCTTGCAGTCGCGCGGGTTGAAGGCAATGGCCTATCACGCCGGATTGGGTGACCGCACACGGGCGCGCATCCAGGAGCGCTTTATGGCGGGCGAACTGCAAGCCATCGTGGCGACCAATGCCTTCGGGATGGGGATTGATAAACACGACCTGCGCTTTGTGACGCACTACAACGCGCCGGGTTCGATTGAGGCTTATTACCAGGAGGTCGGGCGCGCGGGGCGTGATGGCTTGCCGTCGGTCTGCACGCTGCTTTTTAACTACGTTGACAAACGCATCCACGATTTTTTTATCGAGGGCAGTTACCCGCCGCCTGAGACGGTCAGCAATGTCTACGGTTGTTTGCTTGGCACGGGCCAGGAAATCGTGCGGCTCTCGGCCAAAGAGATCAGCGCGCAGATCGGTGTCAGAAACGAGATCACCATCAACTCGTCTTTGATTATTCTGGAAAAGGCCGGACACATAGAACGTGTGCAGGGGCGCGATGAAGAACATTGGTCAGGCGCGCGGATGATTGACCGTGTGGCGGTGAAAGACTTGCGCGTGGATTGGCGTGAGTTGAAACGGCACGAGGAGGCGGAGCGAGGCAAGCTGCGCGAGATGTTCGATTTTGCGTATCACGAGCACTGCCTGCGCAAATTCATCCTGCGTTACTTTGGTGATCAGAAGGAAGTCACCGGCTGTCGCTGCTCGAATTGTCAACCGGATGCCTTTGTGTCGAAGAGCGAGCCGGGCGAGTTGGCGGTTAAGCGCAAGCCGAAAAAAGAAACCGCCGTTGCGATGGAACTGCCTCCACCTGTGCCGCTTGGCCCGCGCGTGTTGAGTAAGGCGGAGCATCTGGCCGTGCGCAAAATCTTGAGTTGTATCGCGCGGCTCGACGGCAAGTTTGGCAAGGGCACAGTGGCGGGTGTGCTGCGCGGGTCAAAGGCCAAGAGCATTTTGCAGCATCAACTCGATCAGGTCTCGACCTACGGGCTATTGAGCGAGTATTCGCAGGATGAATTGACGCGCTTCATCAACGCGCTGATCGTGGCTGCTTGTGTAAACCAGAGCGGCGGCGCGTATCCGACCGTCAGCTTGACGCCGCTGGGCAAAGAGGTGATGCACGACCGCGCGCGCGTCGAGCTTGATCTGGAAGGCGTTGAAGCCGACACGAGCGAGGATCTTGACGCGCTGGCCGAAATCAAACCGCGTAGCGAAACGCACGAGCAGACTTATGAGTTGTACAAAAGTGGGTTGAGCATTGCTGAGATTGCCGCGCAACGCAGCTTGAAACCATTAACGATTGAGCAGCATTTGGCCGAGCTGATTGAGCAAGGACGTGACGTGCGTGTGGAGGATTTTGTCAACCTGGTCAATCGGACGTTGATCGAGGCGGCGGTTCAAACACACGGTCTGGCGTTTTTACGTCCGATCAAAGATGCCCTGCCCGAAAGCATCGGCTACACCGAGATTCGTCTGGTAGTGGCCGCGCTCAAACACCAGCAAAACCAAACCGCTGAGCGCGAAGCGGGTTTTGACACGCCCTAGCCGCAAATGCTACAAACGCCTTTCTTTGCGCATGCCGCATCCCGTCAATTAACCGATCGCCATAGCGCAAAGCTGAGCGGCGATGTTTCAATATGAGGTGAAGATTTTATGAATGCAGCGACTGCACCAGCGCAAGAGAAAGCGCCACGCAAAGGCGAGCGCCTGCTCCGCACAATTGTTTTGACCGTTCAGCCGATGACGCGCGAAGCCTTCGCGCCCTATGGCGAATTGATCAGCGAGCGCGGCCACATCGAGTTGGATTTGGCCGGCGGGCGCGCCAGTGTTTTTGCGCAGACGGTTGAAGCGCAGCCGTTCGAGTTCGATTTCTTGGGTCGCCACCAGCGTACCGAACAGGTCTTCTCGCCGCTCGGCAATGCGCAATCCATCATCGCCGTCGCGCCGCCAAGTGAAGAAGGCTCGGCCTTGCCGGACGCGCGGCGGTTGGCGGCGTTTTTGGTGGATGGCTCGTGCGCATTCAAGTTGCATCGTGGCACCTGGCATACGAGCGCGTTCCCATTGGACGAGCGCGCGACCTTTCTAGTGCTGGATCGCGAAGGCACGCTGGAAGAAGATTACGACCTGCGCGATTTGAAGACCGCACTGGGTGTGGTAGTTGAAATTCAAAGATAATTTTCAGGAGAAGTTTTACGAATGCAGTTGTCGAAGTCATTTTTTGTTTTGTTTGTTTCCGTGGTCGTTTTGAGTGCACTGGGTTGTCGTGAGAAAGCGCAGAGCGGTGCGCAACCGAACGCGCAGGCCAGCCCGCAAGCCGTGGCCTCGCCCGTTGTCGTTGCGTCACCTGGCGCGGTTAATCCAAATCAGGCTATTGCGGTGCCGGGGCAGAGTCCTAACTCCTTGAATGCGATTCCTGAGCGGTTGCGCCGCCCGCTGACGCTCGAAGAGATCAAACAATTGCCCCCTGAGACACGCGATATGATTTTGAAGGCCATCGGGCAGCCCGTGCCGTCGCCCTCGCCTTCACCGAAGAAAAAATAGTGGCTCGCAAAATCTCTCAACAGACCAAACTCGGGCTGGCTTTATCGGCAGGTATGGCGGTGGCTTCGAGCGTAATCGGCGGCACGTTGCTGGGTTATTGGCTTGACGAACGGTTTGGCACTAAGCCGTGGCTGCTCGTAGTGGGTGTTGTGATCGGTACGTTTGGCGCATTTACTTGGCTCTACCGGCTGATGTCACGCTTGCAATGAGCGGAGGTGATTGAATGAAGCTTGCCATCACTGGCGCAAGCGGTTTGGTCGGACAGCATCTGGCGCGCTACTTCGCAAATACCTGCGAGGTGCGCGCCTTGTCGCATCTGGACTTGGATATTACGAATGCTGCTGCGGTCAGCGTGTGGTGCGAGCGCGAGCGGCCTGATCTGGTTATCAATTGCGCAGTAATTGACGTTGATCGTTGCGAACGCGAGCCGCAGTTGGCCGAGGCCGTGAACGTGCGGGGGCCGCGTTTTTTGGCCGAAGCCGCGCACGCAGTCGGCGCGGAGATCATGCACTTCAGCACCAACTACGTTTTTGACGGACGCAGGCACGGACACGTCTACACGCAAGCCGACGCAGCCATGCCGATCAATCTTTACGGACAAACCAAGCTGGCTGGCGAGCAAGTAGTGCGGGCGGCCAACCTGCGCAGTTTCATCGTGCGCACGTCGTGGGTCTTCGGCGTGGGAAAGCAGAATTTTTTGAGCACAGTGCAGCGCCAATTGCTTGTTGGGCAGAAAGTGCAAGCGATTGCCGATGTCTGGGCGAGCGCGACCTACGTGGTTGATCTGGTGGCGCAGGTGGTCGAGGTTTTGCGACACAAACGCTATGGCGTGTATCAACTCGTCAACGCAGGCGTGCTGTCGTATCACGATTTTGCGGTTGAGGCCGCGCGCTTGGTTGGGCTGAACGATGAAGCGGCTGCCCGGTTGATTGAGCGAGTGAGTGAGGACGAAGCCAAGCGCTTGGCCGAAAGGCCGCGTTACACGCCAATGAGTTGCGTGTTGTCGAAAGAGTTGCAACTGCCGGCGATGCGCGATTGGCGCGCGGCTTTGGCTGATTATGTGCGGACAGCCGGTTGATCGGCTTCAGGGATTTATTGATTTTCCAGACAAGTCTGTGAGCACAACGCCAAGACGCCAAAAGCGCCAAGTGGTTTGAGAGTATTGGGCTGGCTTTCGCCCATACCGCCTTGGCGCTTTTGGCGTCTTGGCGTTGATGAAACCCTTGGATAGGCCGTTAATCGGCTTGACGAAAGAAAACGTGGTGCAGTAAAAAGCCGTTCGGCGGTGATGCTTCCGCCCGACCTTCTGACCGGCTGCCCGCGCCAGCCGGCGTTCGCGGAGGTAAAGGGGATGGATGTCCTCGAGCGTTAGAAACATTGTTGATCGGCTTCTCAATGTGCTGGAGGGCCGTAGGGCGCGGGATTGCGGTCGTCCGGCCAATGAGGAGAATCAACAATGACTGCACAGAAACATCTCAAACAACTCGTCCGCACCCGCATGCAAAAGACCGGCGAACGTTACACCGTTGCTCGCCGCCACGTCATCAGCCAAGCTCAACAACGGCCTCAAAACCCGGCAGCGCGTTGGCATTTCCCCGGCGATATTCCGGCGACGACTGCTTTGCGTATTCTCTTGACGCATCACGGCGTGCGCGCTCCGCACACCGGTGAACCTTTTTCCGAAGCTATGCTCTTTGGCATCGCCGGCGGCATCGGCATCGGCGTCTTTTCGTTCTATTACGAGCGCGAAGACTTCGCCTCGTTTTACATCGCGGGTCGCCATCAATGGCACGACGACGCGGCCTATTTGCAGGATGCGCTCGCGCTCTTTGGCATCAAGCCGGTGATCAAGGAGACGGCGGGCGCAAAGGCTGCTGAGCAGCAACTGCGTGAGGCGCTTGCGCAATCTGGGCCGTGCGTAGCTTGGGTGGATATGGCGGAACTGCCGCACCGCGCGCTACCCAGCATGCTGAGCGGTGGCGGCTATCACGTCGTGGTTGTTTACGACATCAACGATGCTGACGGCACGGCACTGATTGGCGACCTGACCGACGATCCAATCAATATTGCGCTGGCCGATTTGGCGCGCAGCCGGGCGCGCATCAAAAAGCAGAAGCATCGGCTCCTCTCCATTGCTCCGGCGAAGACACAACCGGAACTTGCCGAGTTGGTGCGAACAGGCTTGCAGCGTTGCCATCACGGCTTGTTGCATCCGACACTGCCGGGCATGAAAAATAACGCGAAGCTCGAGGCCTTGCGTATTTGGGCGCAACGCATGCACGGCTCGAAGGAGAAAGAAAGTTGGGAGCGTCTCTTTCGTCCCGGCCTCAATCTCTGGCGCGGGCTGTGTTGGGTCTACGACTTCATTGAATGCTACGGCACCGGCGGCGGGCTGTGCCGTCCGCTGTTTGCGGAGTTTCTGAGCGAGGCCGCCGAGACGCTGCGCAAGCCTGAATTGGCTGTCTTGTCTGAACAATATGCCGAGTTTGGCCGCCGTTGGAGCGAGTTGGCGGATGCGGCACTGCCGGATGAAGTGCCCGCGTTGCGCGAGGCGAAAGAATTACGTTTACGCAAATCGGAGTTGTTGCACGAAGGCGCTCCTGCTGATGAGGTGCGCGCTGTCTGGCAGCGCTTGGACGAATTGTCGCAGCGGGCGCGTGAGCAGTTTCCACTTTCTGATGCAGCGTGCGCCGAATTGCGTGCGCAGCTTCAAGCGCGCATTCTGCGCTTGTATGAAGACGAGTTGGCAGCCCAGGCTGCGATCATCAAGGCACTAGGATAAGCCAGCAGAGACAGCTAGATGTAATTTGTTGCGCAGGAGCCAACCTCGATTTATTTAGAGAGGCAATATTCACTCTGTCTAACCGGTCAAATGGCCTCAGCCAGTTCTGCTCGTGCGATTGGATAACGGGGGGTGAAGGCAGCATGCCGTCTGGCCCAAAAAGGTAAGTTGGCCCAACGTTGCTCTCGGCAGTAGTACTCCGAACGGCTGACCAAATACTGCTGAAATTCCTTCTCCAATTGCAGATAGTAGTTTTGCCGGGCTTGCGTGTCGCCGCTGCGTATAGCCAAAAGTACCTGCGCCGCCAACTCTGCCGAGCGCAGCGCTTTTAACACCCCTTGCCCGGAGAGCGGATCAAAGGCCATAGCAGCATCTCCGGCAGCGAGGCACGTGGAGAGGCCAGCAGGGCAACAATAGGTGTGAGCGGCGAAGCGGCGTGTTGAGGTGGGCGGTAGATAATCATCCACCCTGCTTCGTGTCCAGGCAGATTCGCGTAGCTGTTGTAGAAAGAACTGCTGAGACGCTGCACGACTGCAGGGCCGTAGGTCGGCGTCGGTCATCCAGGCCAGCACCAGTTGCCCGTTCGGCAGGGGCGCAGAGTACCACCAACCGTATGGGCGCGCTTCAATCAGGGTGCGTGATTCGCGAGCCGTGCAGCCTGTTTTGGGAGAGAGGAAGGCGACGTCCCCGATGAGCCGATCATACCGTAGGCTGCGCGCACCGCCGCCGGGGAAAGGAGCGCGTCCGAGCGTATCAATGAGATAGTTCGCTTGGAGGCGAGTTTTGTCGTTGGCCGTTGTTGCTTCGACGCTCCATTGACCGTTCAATTCAGCCGCACAGGAGCGGACGAAGGTGCCGGTGAAGACTGTGGCTCCTTGTGTGCGCGCCGCCTCCACCAGCATTCGGTCAAACTGACGGCGGTCAACGTGCCACCCTGTGCCGTAGGGGTTAAAAAGGAAGTCATTCGCTTCCAGCGCGGGTCCGCCCCAGCAGGAAAGAGTGCCGGGCGAGGCCAGATGGCTGGCGGCGCGAAAGCTCTCCCAGACGCCAAGCCGTCGCAAGGGTAGACAAACCTCCGGCGGCAAGGTTTCTCCAACGCGCGCTGCCTCGTAGTTTGTCCGTTCCAGCACAGCGACACGCAGCCCCGCCCGCGCCAGAAGAATAGCGGTGGCAGTACCGGCCGGCCCGCCACCGAGCACAATCACTTCAAATTCCCTTACGTCCGCAGTTGGATTATGCACGCTCAGTTTCGGCGTAGAGGATGTCGCCCGCGCCAGGCACGACGAAACCCAGGCGCCTCCAATCCTCGACAAAATTGGACGCGCCATCAGCCCAGCCCGCCCGCACACCGTTGCGAAAAACATCATTGGGCCGCTGCGCAGGCCACCAGCCAGAGCCACAGGCGGCAAAGTCGGTTTGCCACGGAACCGCCAAACCTTGCGTCAGCGCGCCGGGCGGCAAGTCTGGCAAAAGGCGAAACGGGCCGGCATAGACGCCGCGCGGGAATTGGCGCGAAGTAGGCCGGTCGCGGAACACGCGCGGCGCTTCGATGCCGGGATAGAAAGACGCGCCGACACAAGCACCCAGCGCCGCTTTGTCGAGGCTGAACGGTTGTTCGGCGAGCGGCACTTGTGCCAGCGGGACGACCGGCGCCGCGCGCGGGTCAGCGCCTTGCCAATCCGCTTCGAACTCGCCGCGCGCCCAGCGCTGCATAAGCTCGAATTGCACCGGGGTGAGCCGCGGTGCGCGCCCAGTGTCGAATTCGGCATTGAGTTCCGGCATGTTGCCGCCGCTCCCGTCAGGGCGGCGCAGTCTACTCACCACGCCCTCGCGCGCGCGGCGTTCGGGTGAGCCAAGCGTCTGGTTATTACTTTGCAGGAGCGCAAAGCGCGCTGCGTCCAAAAAATCACCGCCCGCTCCGGGGGCGTGCCCGAAGGCCGATTCGTCCACCCACCAGATATCTGCCGCGCGTCGCAAAATGGGATAAATGTGCTGTGTGAATGAGCAACGCCCTGCGGCCAAGAGCGGGTCAAGGTGTACGCGGAACAGCGCCTGGGCGGTGTCGTAGACGATGTCGTAAAGACTGATGACGTTGCCGATGGGCGGCGCGAAATCCGGCGGGCCGACCAGCACCCAGGCCGCCTCCACTTGCGTGACGAGTTGGCCTGTATCGCGCAGACGTAGGCTGGCCGTCACCGGACCGTCAGAAGTATCGTCGCACCAGTCCTCATTGTTGAATGTGCTATGCACCGCTGTGTTGGTCGGCGAGAAGCTCTTGCCGAAGCCACCGAAGACAATCAATCTGCCCGCCGCATCCGTCCTTAAAGTGCCTAGCGGCACAGGCACAGGCGCGGTATGCGCGCCCTGAAAGCTGCCCGCCAATTCCAACGCCTCCGCGCTCGCGCCCGCAATCTGCTGGCGCCCGGCGTCAATGATGAGGCGCTCGCGGGCGACGCCAACGTTGCGGTCGCCCTTTTCAAAGATCCGCGGGCCAGCCGCTTTCCGATTGCCCAAATGCACCGACCAAGTGATTTCGGCTTCGGCATGAGTTATCTCGCGTACCGGCGTCGGCGCTCCGCCCGCGTCGTCGTACTCGTAAATTCTGAAACGTGCCCCTTGGCGTTTGATTCCGCCCGCGTCTTTATAGCGCCCGTTGGCGGGTTGCGTAATGTTGGGGTCTGACAAGTCTGGGAGTGCTCCCGGCGACTCCGGGCCGATGAACCAGCCGGTTGGACTGTCACCCAAGCGGGCGACGCCGATGGCGGGATGAATCTTGTACTGTTTGGCCATACTGGTCTCCTTCAGAAAATGTGAGTCGTAGCATTAAATCGAAGCACACATAAAAGTGGGCAGAGACCTCCACGCAGATTTACTACTAAGCTCGCTAGCCAGTAATTAGGCGGAAGCAAGGGCCGTAGTTGCCGACTCCGCCGGGGATCGGAATCTCCATCAATTGCACTGCCGGGTCGCGCAGCGCACGCATCGTTATTACAGCCGCACCCAAGGCCCCTGCGTCGCCGTTGTCCCAGGCGGATTGCAGTTGATTCAACATCTGGGTAAAGAGCTGATCGAAGTTACGCAGCCGTTGTGCGACCTCCGACGCGACCGCGTCTGGGTCGTAGCCACCCTCCGGCACGGGCGACATTGGCCGGACAGCAGGGAAGGGCAATTCGGGCCCGCTGAATTGCCAGGTTCCGGTCGTCTGGTCTTTGATCAACTTACGTCCGCGAGCAATCTCTTTGAAGCGATAATAGTGGGCCAAATCGTTCGGCCCGGTATCCTCGGGCGATTCGCGCGAGCCTTCGCCCTGCCGCTTGATCTGTTCGAGCGCTTGGCGCACCTGCTCGGGCGTCGTGATGGCGGTGAGGCCGAGCGGGCCCGCGACTTGCCTCTCGGCGGAGAGTGGGAGCTGCAAGGCTTCAAAGGCCGCTTGAATGGCGTTGTAAAAAGCTCCGATGGTAGGGAATTCCTCGCCGGCGGTCAGCGCAAACGCAATCGGCCCTCCTTCGGGGTATTCGATCTGCATAAAGTTTTCTACCGCCTCTAAGGACAGGCCACGTAACTCGACTCGCAGCCCTGGGTGTACACCGCCAGGCAGTGGGCCAGGATAGGTCGGCACGGCCTCCGGCGTATTCAAGCGCGGCTGCCCGCCGATGGCACTCAGCAAATTGCAGGCCAAGCCCAAATGCAGCATCTCTTCGCGCCAGATGATCTTGATAGATTGCGCCACGGCGTCGGCGGTGTTCCGCACTGACCAGTAGCCGCACAGGTAGGGTGGGAGGGTGGCGAATTCCAATTTGATCGCGGCTTGCAGGCTTGCCTTCAGCCAATCCAAATCGTGCTGCTCCGTCGGCACCTTCATCAATTCGGCGATGAATAAATCCGGCAGCGGGGTGTCATGAATCTGGTGCAGCCCCGCTTGGTCGCGGACAAAGACTGAGCGCGTATCGGAGGCGGAATAGCGTTCCCGTAGACTGAAGTTGGCCGCCGGCCCGGTGGCCGGAGCGTCCGGGGCCTCGAAGAAGAGCACATAAGTTTTTGCCGCGTCGCTCTCCGCCTCAAGTTGCAACCAGCCGCGATAACCCGCGGCTGGGAACGTGCCGGTCGCGCGAATAACGGCGGCGGCGCCGGATTGGCTCCAGGTGTATTGCGCACTTCCCAACTGGAGGCGTTTGAAGCCGGTTGCCTGCCAGCGCCGGAAAAGTTCGACCCATTCGTTGGGCCACGGGCCGCCTGTGTCCGGCGGTGGCATGTCGGTCGCGACCCGCGCCAGAATTTCGTCAGCGTGTTGAACGACCTGCGCGTAATCCCACAGGTCGAAGGCGAAACGCATGTGCTCGCGGTCAGTAGCGCGAAACAGCGGCTGGATGTGCAACTCGAAAACAGGGGTTCGCATAATCAACCGTAAACCTCCATCAGCACGTCTTTCAACTTCACCTCTTTGAGCAGTTCTGGCACGGCCAGCGGCTCGCCCGTCGGGCTGGGCGCGGGAATATATTCAAGCGTCAACATCAGGTCGGAGACGGCGGCGGGCGCAAGGCCGCGCACGACCTTCGTCACGTCGAACCGCGCCGTGCAAGCGGTCGGGTGGTGCGGTAGCGGCTCGTGATGGTGACTATGGCCGCCATGCGCGCCGTGAGTTTCGTGTGCCCGCCAGAGGGAGATGTAGCCGACGTAATAGTGCTCTTGGAAGGCGGCATCGTCCCGGTCAAACGGCACGTCCTGTGGGTAGACAAAGGCGCGCAGCCTGTAACTGCCCGTCGTCGGTATTTTCAGGTCGCGCAGGCGCACGAGCGCCGTCAGCGGTGCGGCGGGCGGGCTGGGAAAGGCGAATCCGAGGCGCGACTTCTGACGCAACTCCGCCTCCACGCTGTCGGCGAAGAGCGGTCGCAACGGCGTCGCCGCGAGCAATGCCTGCGGCTGGGCTGGCGGACTGCTTATCTCGAACGCCTCCTTCAAGCGCTCGGTGTATTCATACTCGTAATCGAGTTCTGTCGGGTGTTGAAAATCCGCGACTTTGTGCCGAGGCTTGGTAAGAAAACCGCGCAGGTCAGCTTGTGGGGAGGTCGGCGCAGGCTCGGCGTTGCGCCGCTGCCATTCGGCCCAGAGCAGGTCAATGAAACAATGAAAGCTAAAGTAAATCGCGTCCTCAGCCGCCGTGGACGCGGAAGCCATCTTCCCGCCAATGAATTCGGGGTGCATGTAATTGTGTGGGCCTAACTCCAGTCGCCCGTAATTCCTATCGGGATCTTCCCGCGGATAACCGCCGAATTCATTCCAGTCCCGCTCCCCGACCACGATAGCGAGCGTGTCAGGCGGTAAGGGGGTGGGCTTTTCGTTTCGCCCCTCTTCGAAGAGGCCGGGTCGCGTAAAGGCCAGTGGGAACTTGGCGCCGTTCTCTTCGCCGTGCAGCCAGTCCCAGTACGGAATGGTCACGTTTGAGGTGCGCGGTGGGTCGGCCTGTTGCAGGAGTTGCTCGAAGTAGTGCAGGTGCGCCCGATGCCACGGTAAGAACAGATCACTGCCGTGTTCGCATGGGCCGATAAACTGGTCATTGTGCAGACCGGCCTGAAAAGCATAGCCGGTCTCGTCATCCGGGTTCTGCGCTGAGCGTGCCCGCAGAACGTCGAGCGCGTGAATATAATCCGCTAGCTCGTCCTGGCTTAGGGTATTGATGTCCTTGCGTTTTTTTGCCATGCGTTACCACTCCTTAGCGCTTGCGCGACCCACCGGTGTACTGCTGGCACACTGGCCGCGCAAAGGTTGTTTGAGCGAGGAATCCGCGCTTTCTACCAGCTTAACGGAACTTGCGGCGAAACATTTCGCGCGCGCTGCCGAAATTTCTTTACTCCCTCTACACCTGCGACTGACGATCCTCACTTTATGCATCTGAGGGCAAACACAGGGTTCGATTTGCGGTAAACTGTCTGGCCTGTGACCGGCTTTTGCACACTAGGTAGGAGACCGTGCTTATGCTGAATTCAAGTTCGTTTTTGCGGCGCTTATGCGTAATTTGCCTAGCGTCACTCATCGGTAGTTTCAACAGCGGCATCGGACGCACACAAAGTCCACTGAAACCGTCTGCCGAACAACCTGTGCAACTTGTCAACGGCTACCCCGAATTCAACTTTCACGGCCAATCCTTTTTCCCGAACAGCGCGGCCTTCTTCTACAACCGCCTCCCGCGTGGCGAGTGGGCTATGTCGCTCGTCAAGTTGAAAGAGCTAGGCATTAACACGATTGATCTTTACATCGCCTGGAACTGGCACGAGCCGGAAGAAGGCAAGCTGGATTTTGACGGACATACGAATCCACGTCGTGATGTAAAGGGCTTGTTAGAGATGCTCGACGCGATGGGCTTCGCGGTAATCGCGCGACCGGGGCCGGTGATATTGAACGAGTGGCGCAACGGCGGCTATCCCGACTGGCTGCTCAAGCGGCCTGAATATCAGATGAACGAGACGGCGCGGCTGGACGGGCATTACCCACCGCTGTCGGGTTTGAGTCCGAGTAATTCCGAAGAGGCGAGCCGGCAGTGGCTGGCGAACGAGACGCATCTGCGCTACACGCGTAAGTGGTTAGGCGAAGTAATGCGCGAGTTGCTGAAAGGCAGGCAGGTGACAAATGGCAGCAACGTGATTGCGATTCAGCTCGATGACGATCAGGCGATCAATCGGGCGAATTACAACGGGCCGGTCTTTTGGCGCTATATGAATACGCTTGCGGGGTATTTGCGCGAAGCGGGCGCGACGGTGCCACTCTACATCAATCCGACCGATATGCGCGTTTCAGCGGCGGGCGCGCCGCACGAGATCGGCGCAATGGGACAATGGTATTTCAACTTTGGCAATGATCCAGCGTTGCGTTGGGAAGACACAGCGGTCTTGCAGTTCTACATCGAGACGTTGAAGACCCAACCGCACTTCCCGCCGATGTTGATCGAATATCAAGCCGGTTGGTACGGTACAGGTGACGACACCTATGCGAAGACGGCTGACCCGTCGAACACGCTGCTCTCATCGCGCGTGCTGATCGGGCACGGGTTGAAAGGGCTGAACTACTTTCCTGTCCAGGACACGCTCTATCCGGCGGGGTACGAAGTGCCGTGGGCGAATCATTACTACACCTGGGAATCAGCCTTGAATCTGGCCGGGCAGGAGCGCCCGCGTGCGGAGGCTGTCGCGCGCAATGGGCGGTTAATCGCTGGGTTGGGCCGCGAGTTGGCGGCGATGCACAAGGCGGCAGACATCGGCCTTGTCTATCCGATCAGCTCATTCGATCAGGCGTCGTTGACACGTGATGACGTAATGCGCGTCGCGCGCGCGACGATGCAGATTCAGCAGTATTGCCAACTCAATCAGGTGGCGGTTGAGTATTTGGACTTGGAATTTCAGCCGCTCGAACACCTGAAGCGGCACAAGGCATTGCTCTTGCCGGTGTTTGATGAAGAGAGTTTGGCGAAGACAGAGGCGAAAGGACGAGAGGAGATCAGCGCAGCGAATGAACCAGCAGGGCGACGCAACGACGCGGTGGGACGGCTTGCTAAGTTGCAACTCTCGAAGCTGGCGCAGCAGAAGCTGGTGGATTATGTGAAGGCTGGTGGCAAGTTGATCTGTTCGCCGCGTGTGCCACAGGGCGAAATCATCGGGCAGTTAGCGGGCAATACGAATGTGTTGGTGATGCCGGAGTGGTGGCTCAAGGTGCCGATTGAAGTGGGCGCGGTGAAGCGGGAAACAGTTATTGCTGATTTGCAAGCATCCTCAAATCAGTTTGGCGTGCTGTTGCAACGCGCCGGGGTGCAGCGACGACTGGCACAGTGGATTGGGTTTGATTCTTTGCTGAAGCCCGACCTGATTGCCACTTTGCTGACCAAGGATGAAGTGGGCGGCTCTGCTGGCAAGACGAGCGGTTATCTTAGCTTGACCAATTTCGCAGAGCGGGCGGCTGATGTTCTCTGGCACAGTACTGAGTTTGATGTGCCGACGAACTGGGTGAATAGGGCGCTCAAGTCGAAGCTGCGTCCGCGCGATTCGCTGCTGTTGCCACTGCGCTTGCCGTTGCTCGGTGGCGAAGATGAATTGGCAAAAGAGAGCGGCGCTACGCCACCAGGGCGTGGTGAGGAGCTAGTCTTCTCCGGCGCAGAGCTGGTACGAAGAGAATATGCAAATGGTAAGCTCACGCTGCAATTCTACGCAGCGGAGCCGACTTTCGCCGTACTCAATTTGCCGCATGCGCCGGGCAAAGTAACTATTGATGTAGAAGGCTCGCTTAGCCACTACGATCTGAAGACAAAGAAGCTGTTGCTGGAAATGGCCGCTCCGGCGGCTCGGCCCGCGCCCAATCCCGAACACCGCGAGCCTGAAGCTAAAGTCGAAATTGAATATGAGCATTTGCCCATTGAACTACATATCGAAACGGCCAAGCTAATAGTAGCTGAACAGAATCAAGTTGCAGTGGCTGTCAATAATCGCCAGCCAGATTCTTTGAAGGGCAGCTTGCACCTTTGGTGCGAAAACGGCTTGAAGCGGCAGCATCTGAAATTGGATGAGATTGAGTTGAAGTCCGGCGAGAGTATTTGGCCATTCGACCTTTCGCTCAGCGAAAAGGCCGTGGCAGGGGATCGGTTCAATCTGCGCGCGGTATTTGTGCCGGCAGACAAGGGGCAAGCCTATTTCTCCTCGACGCAGAAAGCTGAAATTGCGCGTCGCTTTAACTGGCAAATCGCTCCCACAGGGGAGTGGCCGTTGCGCGCAGACACAGCACAGCGCATCAACCCGCCGCTGCTATATCCTGCTGATGCCAACGCCAGCGAAGCCAGGCTCAGCATGCAGGTGATGAATAACGGCGCGCAGCTTATTAAGTTGCAACGGGAGGCGCTGGGCACGGCCTTCTTACCGATCGAGCTACAACCTAATGAAACGCGGACGAGCGAATACATTTTCAGTTTCCCGCCCGGCACGCGGCAGGTTTTGCATCCCTTCGAGATCAAACTCACCGACGGCAAGACGACCGAATTGGCTAAGACCTATTTCGTGGCGTTGCGCAAAGGCGAGGCAGTGGCGTTCGCTTACGATGTTGATCAGGACGGCTTTGATGATTACGTGTTGGAGAACGAGTGGTTACGGTTGATTGTCTCGCCACAAGCCGGAGCGCGTGCATTCGCGTTGATTGACAAGCGCACAGGCACGAATGTTTTCACCAGCATAGGCGGCTTGCGCGATAAATTTGTCGAACTCGACCCGATGGATCCAACGCGGAATCCGCGCCGTAAGAGAGGAATGTACGGTACTTTCAATCGCCCCTACACCGCTGAGATCGCCGAAGCTATGGGTCAGCGCGCAGTGCTCAGGCTGAGCTATGACGTGGCGGATGGTTATCCTGCCGGAATACGCATCGAACGCAGCATTGCGCTGGGGGCGGGCGAAGAGTTCTTCACGATGGATTACCGCATGACGCCGCAGGTGCCCGATGGCGTGCAGGCGCTGTGGTCTTCCAATTCAATTGTGGTGGGCGATCCCGTTTTGCAGGCGAAGCGGTTTGTGGCGGCGGAGGGCGAGTTTGCTTTTACGCCAGCTCAAACCAGAGCCTTGCGTGCCAGCGATGGCTGGCTGGCTGCACCGATCAATCCGCGCGCAACTTTTGCCGTGCTCTGGCGTGCGAATGAAGTCCAGACGGCGGAGGTCGAAATGAAGGATTTTTCCTCCTTCGTCAATTTGAAATTCAGACCGTTTGTGACCAGCCAGCCGCACAGCTATCGCCTGGCCTACTGCCTGGGCGCGTGGACGGCGGAGCGGTTGCGGGCGGAGCGGGCGCGCATATTAAGTTGGTAGAAAATTGTCGCCGGTTCGTGTAGCCTATGGCTCGATTTTATAGATATTTTGGCGCCAACCCCCTGAGCCAAGTTTTTGCAATGACTGTCTCGGTCATTTGTCCCCTGATGAGCGAGCGCCATAGAGAGAAGTATGGGAGTATGGTTTTGAAATTTTTACGACAACAGCTTTTCCTTTGCTTGGCGGCAGCTCTGCTCATCAACGCGCCGCGCGCCGCCAGCGCCCAACAAGTGAAAACAACGCGGCAGATTCGCGTGACCGTCCTGGATGAAAGCCATTCGGCTGTAGCCGAAGCGGCAGTGATGTTCAAGCGCAAGGGCGAAGTTATCGGCATGGTCAGCACCGATCAAAAGGGCGAGGCCATCGCCAATAATTTCCCGCCCGGCAGTTACGAAATCACCGCTTCCAAAGACGGCTTTGAGGCCAAAACTTACAAAGACATCTTGCTGACCGACGAGATGTCGCCAGCGGTAAAGTTCGAGCTAAAGGTCAAAACGCTGTCTGACAAAGTCGAGATCAGCGCCAGCACTTCGCCGACTGCATTGCCTGAGCAATCAGCCTCAGCGCCAGCCGCAGAATTGAGCGTGTCACAGGTCAAATATCTGCCGAACAAGCCGACACAGGTGGCTGACGCGCTGCCGTTGGTACCGGGCGTGTTTCGTACGTTTCAGGGCGAGATCAAGATTCAGGGTAGCGGCGAAAATCGCAGCGCCTTTATTGTCAACGCGCACGATGTGACCGACCCGGCGACTGGGCAGTTCGGCATGAGCGTGCCTGTGGACAGCGTGCGGACGATCAGCGTTTACAAGACGCCCTACCTGGCGCAGTACGGACGTTTCACAGCGGGCGTCGTCTCGGTCGAAACCAAGCGCGGCGGCGACAAGTGGAACTTCGAGTTGAACGACCCGTTCCCGGAATTCCGTTATTTGGATGGCGGCTTGCGCGGCTTGCGTGAAGCGACGCCCCGGCTGGTCTTCAACGGGCCGCTTATCAAAAACAAACTCTACCTTTCCGAAGGCACCGAATACGCCATCAAGAAGCGCCCAGTGCAAACACTCGAATATCCGAACAAAGAGACCAAGTCGGAGTACGTCAATTCGTTCACGCAGCTCGATTACATCGTCAACGACTTGCACCAGCTTACAGCCACGTTCCATTTTGCGCCGCGCAAAGATCAATACGTCAACCTGGACTTCTTCAACCGCCGCCCAGTCACGCCGAATTGGAAAGGGCGTGATTTCACGGGCACGTTGATTGACCGTTATACCTTTGGCACGAGCCTGCTGGAAAGTGGTGTCTCAGTCAAAAGCTACACGATTGACGTATGGGGGCAGGGACGTGATGAGATGAACATTTCGCCGGTGGGTAACACGGGCAACTATTTCAGCGAGCAGAACCGCGACGCGACGCGCGCCGAATGGACGGAGATGTTGTCGCTCGCGCCGATAAATGCGTTCGGCGCGCACAGCCTGAAGTTCGGCACCGTGCTCGGGCGCACAACCAACGCGGGGCAATTCTTCGCGCGCCCGGTCAACATCACCGATGCGCAGAACCAGCTATTGCGCCGCATTGAATTCACGGGCGGCCAGCCATTCGATCTGAGCGATACCGAGGTCGCCGCTTTTGGACAAGATCATTGGAATGTGACACCAAAGCTCTCGCTTGACGCGGGCTTGCGTTTCGAGCGGCAGAGCATTTCGGGCGTCTATCGGTTTGCGCCACGCGTCGGGCTGGCCTGGACGCCGTTTGCCGATCAGAAGACGGTTGTTCGCACGGGCTACGGTGTGTTCTTCGATCGCGTGCCGTTGAGTGTGTTTGCCTTCGGCAAGTTCCCGGAACAGGTAATGTCGAATTACAACCAGAACGGTGTCTTGATCGGCGCGCCGATTCGTTTCGCCAATCTGACCGTGGTCTCGGACAGCACCAAGAAATCCAAGTTCACCGGTGGCAGCAACGTGGCCGGCAACTTCGCACCTTCGAGCGAGACTTGGAATGTTGAGATCGAACACGCCTTCTCATCAAAGCTCAAATTGCGCGTCAACTATCTCAACAGTGATTCGGACGGCATTGTAACAGTCGTCCCGCGCACTACGCCTGGGCAAGAGGCGTTGTTGCTCGGCGGCAACGGCACGTCGCGCTATCGCCAACTCGAAGTCACCGGGCGCGTGACGCTGGGTGAGGGGCGGCATCAGTTCTTCCTCTCTTACGTCAACAGCAAGTCGCGCGGCGACGTGAACGAATTCAACACCTACATCGGCAACTTCCCGTTTCCGGTCGTACGCCCAAATCAGTACGGGCGCTTGAGCACAGATTTGCCGCACCGCTTCCTGGCTTGGGGCACAATGAATTTGCCGAAGAAGATTCGCCTCTCGCCCCTCGTCGAATACCGCAACGGTTTGCCGTTCTCGGTCACCGATCCGAAGCAGGACTACGTGGGCGAGGTCAATGCGAAACGCTTCCCGCGCTTCCTGTCTTTTGATGCGCGCATCACGAAGGATTTTCAGTTGACGCCGAAGTACGGGTTACGCGTGTCTTTGCGCGGCTTCAACCTGACCAATCATTTCAACGCGCTCGACGTGCATCGCAATATCGGCGACCAGCGGTTCGGGCAGTTCTTTGGCAATTATCAGCGCCGCTTCATGATTGATTTCGACGTGCTCTTCTAAACGCTTGCGGTGGTGAGCCGAGACTAATTGCGCGCCAGCGAAGAGTGTCGAACTCAAGGCTGGCGCGCGGCGTTTTTAGGAGTGAAATCTTTAATGAACAGTTGTTTGAAAGCCTGGAAGGCTTGGGGTATGATGCGCCGCAGTTGACGAGTTACCTCCCAGCCGCAACGTGCGCGGCAACTTTCACTGTAAAGCGGTATTGATCTGGCGCTGCAACTGGCGTTGAAAATTGACGAGCGCACTACAACCCACGCGACAAATAAAGACTCAAATACGGCAACGATTGAATGACAGAGCACGAACAAGGCGTATGGTGTAGGCTTGGTGAAAGCAGTAAGGTAAGGAGCTTGATCTTCAAAATGGCTAATAGTTCTTGGCTGGGTTTGATCCCCTGATCAGCGCAGCATTGAGGAGATGAAGCGAGATGAGTAATCAAATCGGACAAAAACAAGCACTGAGCACCAACTATCTAAACCCCGATCTGAAAAGTCCTCGCGCGCAAGAGTTCGAGGATAAATTATCTTCACTAATTGTTGGTCAAGATCGCGCCGTGCGCCGTCTGACCGGCCTCTATCAAATTTATCTGGCTGGACTGGCGCATCCCGGACGCCCGCTCGGCACGATGTTATTTTTAGGCCCGACCGGCTCCGGCAAGACGCGCGTGGTCGAGGCCGCCGCACAGGTTTTGTTTGGCGATCCCAACTTGGTGACCAAGATTGATTGCGCGGAGTTTCAACACTCGCACGAGATCGCCAAGCTGATTGGCTCGCCGCCCGGCTATCTGGGACATCGCGAAACCTCGCCAATGTTGACGCAGGAGAATTTGGATCGCTCGCACACCGAGACCGTCAAACTCTCGCTCGTGTTGTTTGACGAGATCGAAAAAGCGAGTGACGCGCTGTGGCAATTGCTGCTTGGCATTTTGGACAAAGCCACGCTCACGCTCGGCGACAACCGGCGCGTGGATTTCTCGCGCTGCATTCTGGTGATGACCTCCAACCTGGGCGCGCGCGAAATGAGCGAGTTGATTTCAGGTGGCATCGGCTTTGCGCCCAAATCGGGCGTGGTTGACGCCGAGGTGGATCAGAAAATTTATCGTACTGCGCTCGAAGCTGCGCGCCGCAAATTCTCGCCGGAGTTCATGAACCGCATTGATCGCGTGATAGTCTTCCGCTCTCTGCGTGACGAACACTTGCGGCAGATTTTAGAGATCGAACTCAACGCGGTGCAGGAGCGTATCATGCGCGGCACGGGCACGAAGTTCATTTTCAAATGTTCTGACGCCGCCAAGAAATTCCTGCTCGACGAAGGCATTGATTTCAAATACGGCGCGCGCCACTTGAAACGCGCGATTGAGCGCTTCCTGGTTTTTCCGCTCTCTAACTTGATTGCGACCGAACAAATAATTTTTGGCGATCTGCTGACGGTGGATTATGCGCCGGAAGTCGGCAAGCTGGTTTTTGCCAAAGAGCACGGCGGCGCGCTTATCCCGACCGATGGCGACGAACCGACGCTGCTCGAACTTCACGAGAGCGACCACAACCTGAACGCCTTCGCGGTTGCCGCTCCCGAAGCGCGTCCGGCGTTGGCGCGTATCAAAGAAGATTGAACGAGTAAGCCAATAGTAATGTGCACGAAACGACTCTTGTTCTGTCTAGTTATTGTGGCTTTGTGGCTCGGAAAGGCGTTGGCGCAAGATCCATTGAAAGTTGCGCCGGACGCTTACAAGCCGGCCTTCGAGAACGAATACGTCAAAGTAGTGCGCGTACACTACGCGCCACACAGCAAAATCCCCGAACACAATCACACCGATTTTCCGGCTGCCTATGTCTACTTAAATGACGCTGGGCCGGTGATCTTCAAACACGTCGGCTTGAGCTACGGCGCGGTCACGCGGCCTGCCGTTAAGGCGGGCAGCTTCCGCCTCTATCGCGCAGTTAAGGAGACGCACGAAGTCGAAAACCCCGGCGACACACCCAGCGATTTTCTGCGCATCGAATTCAAGACCGAGCCAGCTAAGGATGTCAACACACTGCGCGGGCGCTATTTTCGTGAGGAATATCCGGCGGGCGAGAACTTTCAGAAAGTGCAGTTTGAAAACGAGCAAATACGCATCACGCGGCTGATTTGCGCGACCGGCAAGCGGTGTGAGCTAACTGCCAACCCTACAGAACCGAGCCTGCTGCTGGCGCTCTCAGCTGCGCAGCTCAAAGAGAAAAGCAAGCCTGTGAAGCTTGAGCCAGGACAAACGCACTGGCTGGCAGAGAAGCTGGAACTTGAAAACTCCGGCAATGCTCTGGTGGAATTATTGCGCTTTGATTTCAAGACCCGGCCGCTGAAAACCGCCACGCCGGAAAAGCACACGCATCCGCATCAATAACGTTCGACAAGCAGGTGAGAGCTTGTCGTTGACTCCGGGTTACGCCAAACCGGAAGCCCGCGACAAGCTCTCACCTGCTTGTCGAACAATTCAAAGCAAATCGTTAGCGACTTCAATCTCCATCCGCAACAAGGCCGAACTCAGTGTCTTGCCCTGCGGATCAGTCTTCAACGAAATCGTTCCGCCACCGCCCAGGCTCTGGTGCAGCAGAAAGTTCAGCGCCTTCAAATTGGGCAACTCGTAACGCTCCACTGCGCCTTTGCAGATGCCGGTAAAATGTTGTTTGACGCGCTCGGCAGTGACTTCCTGCACGATGATAGGATAGAACTCCGGTTTCAATGCGATCAGCCCGATGTTGGCCGTGTCGCCTTTGTCACCGGAGCGGGCGTGGGCAATTTGTCGGAGTTGGATTTTCATAGTTGGTCTTTGCTGATAAATCGGTCGAAACTTAATTCAACCGGCGATATTCGACTTCATCTTTGCCGGCCTCGATCCGTTCCGCCGACTTAGATTTCATCCAGTTGGCTCGATTATCACAGCCTCGTTTAGCGAAGGTCTCGCGATAGAAAATTGGATAGTCGCCGGCCTCGACGTATAGCTTGTGTGCGGTGGATTCTTTCTTGCTCAATGCCCCACAATTGTCTTCGTAGGTTTCAAATTGACCAAGCTTTTTTACCCCGTCTGAAGAAAGCTCGATAATTGAAATAACTCCCCAAGTAATCCCTTGATTGGTCCCGCCGGTCGCAACAATGATCTCGGACAAACCATTTTTGTTGATGTCCGGTAGCGCGCCGATGGCATAGTCCCAAGCCCCTTCATAGGCAACTTGCGTAACAAGCTTATCACCTTCGACTATAGCAATCCCATCTGAAGCAAAGTTATGACCCGTTGTACAGTGGCGGTAAAGAATCGCTCTCTGGCTCATCTGTGCTTTGGTGAATGAACCCTGCGCAATGTCCAGGGCCTCAAAGCCGCTGTCACAGTTTTGCTGATTGCTCCAGGCCGCACGAGCGGCTCGACGAGCTAATGCAACATCGGCAGGAAATAGTTTAGTTGGCTTTGGCGATAGCCTTGCATCGTAAATTGCAATCAGCTTTGGAGCTTGTGGTAAATGCCAGACCGCTAGAAAAAAGAGTATAGCCAACTCAACCATAAGCAGCGCCTACTTAATCTTGTATTCTTTCCCTATTCCTGTTCGCCCATTCGTTACAGTGAACACGCGCTTCGTCGCATCCACTGAAACCGTAATCATATTTGCTGCGTCGTTCTGCTCATCCAAATTTGCGATGAACTCTTCGGCCACATTCTGCTCTGCCGGAATTGTCACGTTGCGATGCCCTTGATACAAAGCCTTGAGCGAAGACAACTCGCGCAACGCTTTGATCGTGTCGGCTGAGCCGCCTTTGCGCGCGCCATTGTTCATAATCGCCACCGTCGGTTTGACTGATTGCAGCAGCGCCACGTTGTTGCTCGTATTCAGTCCGTGATGCGTGACCTGATACAGATCAACCTCGCCGATCAGATTGTTCGGGCAGACCAGCTTCTGCTCGATGTTCCAGGTCAAATCGCCCGCGTCAAAGAAATCGAACGAACCATAGCGCAGCAGAAACGTGACGCTGCGCGCATTGTCCGACGGATCTTCGTCTTTCAACGAAGCAGCCGCGCAAGCCGGATTTGGTGTGCCTTTGCCTGCCACCGCTTCGCGGTGAGCGGCCAGCACTTGCAGTGTGATTGGCGGCAGACCTGCCGCCTGTTGAAGCTTGATCGTATCGCCAGGCTTGAGCGTGGTCGTCTTGTCTTTAGCCGCCGCGCGATAGGCCGCGTATTTCGTGGCGAAATCTCTGTCTTCGGCTAACGCCGTCATTGGTCCGTGATCGTAGAAATTTTTGATCGGCACACGCTTGGCCAACTCAGGGATGCCGCCGAAATGATCGGTGTGATAGTGCGTCATCACCAAGTGATCAATCTGCGTAATGCTCGCCCGTTTCATGGCGGCTTGAATACGACTGGCATCGCGCCCGTCAAAGCCTGGCCAGCCTGCGTCTACCAAGATGGATTCGCCCGCCGGTGTCACGATCAACGTGGACGCGCCGCCTTCAACGTCCACGTAGTAGATGTCCAGCGTCGTACGTTTCCCCTGTGCAAAGTTACCGCCTTGAATACCCAACAAAAACAGGATGCCACACAATATCAGCCATCTTTTCATCACATTTTCTCCTTCAAGCAACATCATTGCCCAAGTCTGTGCTGGCCGGTTGCAAAAACGCCAGCGTCTCTTCCTGCTTTGCCCGCGTCCACGCCGTCGCCGGGTCACTGCCGCGCGCCGACCACAAGAAGGCCGCCGGATAGCCTTTCTCCACCACCCAGTTCAACCGATTAGTAACGGTTTGCTGCAAGCCCTGCTTCTTCAACTCCGGCCAATCGCGTTCAACCGCTGACGCAAATTCGCCGAGGAAGCAGGGGAATTCGTCGGAGAAAGTGTGCGGCGGCAATTTATGTTTATTCTGCGCGTAGTAGTGAAACTGATGCAGCATCACGCCAAGGGCAGCCGAATCCCACTCGTGCAGTGTTTCGTGCTGGGCAAAGCCGATGGTCGAACGAAACGCGTCACGCGAATTGATGCGCCGAACGCCCTCAGCAATGAAATCACGCATAATTTCCAACGGCACACGCTGCTTTTCATCCGGCGGAATCTGTGACGGCGCCAAATGATGCAGGTTCGTGCACCACTCTGGCTCGTTGATTAGTTCCCAGGCATAGATAGTGTCTTGGTGCTTCACCGAAATATCCAACAGCGGTTCCAACACATTGTCGAAGAACGTCTCGCGTTTAACTGGATCAGTCACGATCTCAGCGCGCCCGCCCTTAACCACCGGCGTATTAGCCACCGGCTCGCCCGGAAAGCACCAGTGGAAATCGAGCAGTACTGGCACGAACTTCAACTTCAGATCAGCACACGTTTTCAAGGCAAAGCTGAAGTCTTCAAACAACTGCTGATGAAACACGTGTCCGGCAGGCAAAGGCGCGGCGCTCCAACGGTCATCTACCAACTGCGGCGCGTCGTCGCCAAAACCATAATTGGTACCGTCACTCATCACAAACCAACGCACAGCGAATAAACCCAGGTCAACGAACTTCGACAAGTCAGCCACAATCTCGCGCTGCTGTTGTGCGCGCCATTCAGCCAACGATTTGCCACCAGTCCAGCCGGGCGGTGGGTTGCCGAAATCCCAGCCGTAGTTGATCCAGGGATAGTTGATTCCTACTAGGAAAGGGCTATTTGTCTGATTAGCCATATTCATTTCATATCCTCAGAAGCGCACTGCTTTGCACGTTGCGCCAGCTTGTTTAGCATTTGCGGCTGACTACGCAATCAAAACACAAAAAGCGGATGTGGGCAATGTGTTGTTTGCCAACCGGAAAACAGTGGCGGGAGGCAAACCGGCCTGGAAGAAAATCTGCTTGGTGAGCTTTGTACAGTTGGGTGAACTTCGCCCACTCAATTCATTCTTCCAAACTGCTGTCGTGGCCGAACAGCCAAGGCGCAATTTTGCGCGGCCCGGCACAACAGGTCGTCACGACCAATCAGGACAAAACATTCAGCGTGGCTATTTTGGTTTGACTGATCGGCTCGCGGGCAGCTTTTGCCTCGGCGCTGGCGTCGGGCGCGCTACTTCGACGCGCCCGACGCGAAAGGCGTAGCGCGAGACGCGCGGCGCGATAGCAATCAAGCTGGCGAGCGTGACGGCGGGGTCGCCGGTCCGGCTTTCCAAAAATTCCTTCACTCGCGGCCAATCAGCTTGGTGCTTAAGCTCGTCGCTTTGCTGGAGTTGTTGCAAGAACAAATGCAGCGCGTCGGAGGAGCGCGACTCCGCTAGCTTTTCGAGCGCCTCGATAACATAGAGCGCAACGGTCGGTGCGCCCGTGACGATGCTTAACAGAAGCATCACGGCTTTGTATTCGCCCCGTTCGCCCAAAAAGGCCGTCAACTGTGGCCCGCGCAAACCGACCTTGATTAAGCGGTAGCAGTTGAGAAATCGTTTGGCGGCGCGCGGCGAACGGCTGATGAGGGGCGCGAGTTCTTTCATATAAGCGACTTCTACGTCGCTGATCAGCAGGCTTTGCGGATGCAGGTCAATGACTTCGGCGGTTACGCCAGCTTCGTGCGCAACGGCGGCGCGGCTGGTCTGCACTGCGTCGCCGTCGGTCGCGCGGGCATCAGCGTCGGCTGCTATCGGCGCAGCGGCTTGCGGCGGTGGCGCGCCGTCGTTCGCTGGGGCCGTTGTGGCAGGAACATGGCTGGGCTGGGCGGTGGTGGTAGGTTCTGAGTTCTGACTGTCCGGTGGTGCCGGTATGGCTGGCTGGGCTGCGTTTGCTGGTGGGTTGGTTTGAGTCGGCACGGCTGCTGATAAAGTCAGGTCGGTGACGGCCGGCTGCTTACGCCCAAGGTCGGCGCGAGCGTCTTTGGTCAGCCCTTCGAGGAAGTCTCGACATGCATCGGCACCCATGGGTTTGAGCCAGAAGGGAATCTGGAAAATCTTTTCGAGGTAATCGTGCGGGGTTACGCCTTCGGCCTTGCGCGCGACCGGCAGGCCATCTGCCCCGGGCTTCAACCACTCGTAGGTTTCCTGCAGCGAACGGGTCACCCAACGCGCGTCCACGCCGACGACCACGACGAAAAGCGGAAAGGCCAGCAACAGATGGATGGCCTGCAAGACCTCGACCACGCGTCGCGGCGGGCAGCGGTCTAGGTCGTCAATGTAGAGGATGACGCGGTTGATAGCCTGGTCAGTGGAGCCTTCCTGGCCTTTCAGTTGCTGGGCGCGTTGCTCACTGAAGAACACGGACAACTGTTCGAAGTCGCGCCGTATGAGCGCGAGCGTACCCAAATGCCGCCGGTAATCATCAGCAGCCGCGCGCGCTTCGATAAATTCCGCCAGCATCCTGTCTGTGGTGGTGCTGTCAATTTGCTCTTGCAAGGCCTGGATTTGTTGCCCGATGGTTTCGGCTTCGCGTTCCGCTTCACGGCGTTGCTGGTCCAATGCGCGCACTTGGTTATCTAAGTTGATGAGATGTTTCCGACGCTCGTCGTCCAGTTCCCTATTCTTCTGCTTGATCAGCTCCAGCACCCCTTTGAACTTTTGCCAGTATGGTTTTGCGCGGACAGCCGCGGCCAGCAGAAAAGTCAGGGCAGCGGAAAGGGCGGATTTCGCGCCGCTGAGTTGCGGGCGGGCCAGTAGCCAGTAGACCAACTTCAACAGCGCAGTAGCGACGAATGGCACGGCCAGCAACCAGAGGACTTTGCGCCAGCGCTGCTCGTCCTTCCGAAAGATAGCGGCTTGGGCACGCAAAAGACCCCAGAGGCTTTTCAGTTCTTGATATTGTTTGCTCAGGCCCTCGGAGGTTTTGAGCGCTTTGCCCTCGATGTCGAGTTCTTTCAATTGCTCCTCTTGAGCTTCAGTGAATTGAACCGGCAGGTTGAGTTGTTTAGTCAGCTCTCCGCGCAACTGCGCCAATTCGCTCAATTTTTTATCGTATTCATTCCTGGCTTTATCGGCCTCAGCCTGGGCTTTGTCTGCTGCCTCCGCGAGTTGTTTCTGACGCGCTGTTACTTTTTTTTGCAATTCCTGTTGGACGCCCATATTTTTCAGGAGCTCCAGGCGGCGCTGCTCGGTTACGCTGGTTTCCTCCTTCTCCGAAAGCTTCAGATGGGTGAAGATGTGTTCGACTAGGCTGGCCCAGAGATTGCCCTCGACGTAATGCCAGGCGTTGAATTCGATCTGCACGATGTTTTTGTAATAGCCAAGCTGGTTCTGCGGTTTTTGTGAGGCGTACGCGCGGCGCGAAAGCAATTCGACGCGTGCTTTCAACTGGCGCATGAAATGGCTCTTGCCCGAACCCCATTCGCCAAACAGGCCAATGGACAACGGCGGCTCGACGCTCCACGCGGCCAGCAGCGCGGCGAAGGCATTTACATCCGGCGTGATGCCCAACAGGTCCGCGCCCTGCCAGTAATCCGATAGGAACCCCGCCACCTGCGCGCGCGCCTCCGCTTCGGTCACGTCAGCCACTGCACTTGTCGCTGGGTCGGCTTCGGCGATCTCGTCTGGTGTTTCCGGCGACAAAATGGCAGCCCAGTTTTCCAGCGAATCATCCAGCCCAGCGTCACGGAGGAAGCTCAGGAAGCTCCGGCGCAGCGCAGCGGCGTCCGGCAGCAGCGTTGCCAAGCACTCCCGCGCGCTGGTGTTTCCTTCAGCAGGTTGGTAAACGAGTAGTGCCGCGAATAAGTGACGCGCGTGTATTTCCGCCGCCTCAGCGGAACCGGCGGCAGGGCCCCGCGTTTGCCGGGCAATCTCCGCCGCCTTTTGCAATACCCCCGAAACATTGGGAGTGAGCGGCGGCACTTCGCTCAACGTTACGTCGAAATTGATTGTTCCGTTCGTGGACGTGTAGCTGGCGGCTGGGAAAGTGAGCTGAAAGGCTTTGCGGTAGGCATCCGTACCCGCGCTTTCCAACTGCGACCAGAAAAAGTGCATGGTCCTGAAAGAGCGTGCTTTCGCGCGCCCACTCTCAGCCAGTGCAAACAGCAGGCAGGTGGTTGTCAGCTCAGGCGGCTGCCTGAAAGTCGCCAGCACGCGGGCGCGTTGCAGGATGCTCTGCATTTCCGGCGACAGGGCGAAATCTGTTATGTTTTCCGCGGACGGATTACTCACTGGTTGCGTGGCTGACGGGGTTGGTGTCGCGGGCGCTGTGGGGGGCGCGATTGGGTGACGCCCGGTGGCAAGTTGGACGATCGCGTCAGCGGCTTCACGCAGCAGCTTTTGCTGAGTGTTGCGCGAACGGCTGGCCAGTGGCTTGGCGCCTGGCGGGAAAAGTTGAATGCTGCTCAGCCAGGGTAGTTGTTGCCACGCGCACTGCTCGAGCAGGATAGGGAAGAGCCGCAACTCGCCGCTTTGTTGCTGGCGTTCAAGCAGTCGCTGGACTTCCCGTTCGTTGATCCACTCCGAAGCTAGGTACGCGGGCGAAATGAGCAACACCGCCACGCTCGCGCGGCTGAGCGCCTCATTAAGCGCGGTCTCCCACTTCTCGCCATAGCCTACCTGCTGGTCGTGCCAAACAGCGATCTGGGCGGACTGCTCCGCCATCTCCAAATGTGAAAGCAGGCGCTCTTTCCACTTCGAGTCATTATGACTGTAGCTGATAAAGACCAGGGGCGGCTCTGCGCCGGCAGTAGCTTGGCGTTGTGGCATTGAGGGGACTCCTTCAGAAATTGTGAGACAGACCAAAGTCCGCCCTATGATGAACAGTTGACGCAGCCCAAATTAGGAACGCTGAAACCCGCGTTCGATCTCACGCGCTGTAATCCGCAAAATAATCGGGCGTCCGTGCGGGCAGGTTGCCGGATTCTCCATCCGCAACAACTCGTCAATCAACCAGCGCATCTTTTCCGGCGCAAGCGGCATATTGATCTTGATAGCTGCGCGGCAGGCCAAGCTTGCCGCAATCTCCGCGTGAATTTCGTCAAGTGACAGTCCTTTACGTTCCTGTTCAATTGCGTCGAGCAGTTCGAGCAAGAGTGCTTGTGCTGTACCTGCCGACAGAATGGCTGGGATTGCCTTGAGCGAAATTGTGCGACCAGACAAACGCCCCAACTCGAAGCCATTTGCTTCTAGCTCGGGCAATACTTGATCGAACACGGCAACCTGCGCTGGCGTCAAATCGAGCGTTTCAGGAATAAGCAGCCGCTGCGATTCAACGCGTTTGTTGCGCAAGGCGCGCCAGTGTTGCTCAAACAGTATGCGCTCGTGCGCCACGTGTTGGTCAACAATGAGCAGCCCTGCACGGTCGGCGGCGAGGATAAAGCTGTTGTGCAATTGCCCGCTGATGTTGATCTCGTCAGCGTCGAGCGTCAGATTCTGTGCCGTCTTGAGTTGCGCGTTGGCATTGTCAGCGCCGCGCGTCCCCAAACAGCCAAGCCGATTGCTGTAACGCAGCGGACTGACAGGCTGTGCCGGTTGGACCATCGTTTCTGGTGCAGATGATGCGCTCGATGAAATCTCATCTGCTGTCGTTTCGCGTGCCTCGGCTATTAGCAACGCCGTTTCTTCCAGTGGTAGCGGCGCATTTTCAGGCATCTGTTCGACCGGCGTGGGGGCAAAGCTCAAATCAATCTTCTGCTGTTGTGGCACGGGCTCAGACGGCCTCGGCATTTGCAGCCGGAACCCAGCGCGTAACTCTTCGCGTGAGGGTTTGGGCGCTTGCTCTTCGAGAAATGAATTGGCCGTAGTCGTGCGCGATTCGAGTGCCGGTTGGCTGACCGGCTCCGGTCGTTTCTCACCGAAATAGGTCACCGCTGCTTTCGCCCCGCCGATGGCAGAGCGCACGGCATCGCGCACCAGGTCATGCACAATCGTCCCGCGCACAAAGCGCACTTCGGTCTTGGCCGGATGCACATTGACGTCTACTTCGCGCGGTGGCAATTCGACAAACAGTAGTGCCGATGGGAAGACGCCCGAGGGGATCATCGCGCGGTAGGCTTCACTGAGCGCGCGGCTCAACACCTTGTCGCGCACGTAGCGGCCATTGATAAAAAAGAATTGGCTGTCTTTAGTCGTCCGCGTGGCCGAGGGGGAAGAGACGAAACCGCGCACGCGCAATTCGCCCGACTCGGCCAGCACTTCGATCAGGTTGCCGATGAACTCGCCGCCGAAGAGTTGATAGGCGCGTTCGCGCAGTTCATTGACCGGTGTTACGCGAATGCTCTCGCGCCCGTTACTGAGCAAGGTAAAAGCAAGCTGCGGGTTAGCCAGCGCGTAATGCGTGACCAGGTTGGCGATGTGGAAATTCTCCGTCGCTTCCGACTTCAGAAATTTGCGGCGCGCCGGCACGTTGAAGAACAGATCGCGGATTTCAAACTCCGCCCCACGCGCAAACGCGACATCGCGCACGTTGAGCATCCGCCCGCCGCTGATTTCGATTTCTGTGCCGACTAAATCATCGCCGGTTTGCGTGCGCAGCCGTACCTTTGCCACCGACGCAAGCGAAGCCAGCGCCTCACCGCGAAAGCCGAGCGTCACGATGGCTTCCAAATCTTCCGCTGTTTTGAGTTTGCTCGTGGCGTGGCGTTCAAAGGCCAGGATGGCGTCGTCGCGCGACATTCCTTCACCATCATCTGCCAGGCGGATCAAACGCCGCCCGCCCGCTTCGACGGCTATCTCAATCTGGCGCGCGCCCGCGTCAATCGAGTTTTCGAGCAACTCTTTGACGATAGAGGCCGGGCGTTCAACCACTTCGCCAGCGGCGATCTTGTTGGCAAGACTATCTGGTAATACGCGAATCTTTGACATAGAACATCAAACGCCAAGAGGCCAAGAGCGCCAAGGAAGAAATCAGGTAGAACACTTTGCGCTCATCTTCCGGCTTGGCGCTCTTGGCCTCTTGGCGTTTAGACTAAGCAAGTGACTTAATTTTTAATTCTGCCAACTGCTCCGGTGTCACCGCGCTCGGGCTGTCGGTCATCAAATCTGACGCGCTGGCGACCTTCGGGAAAGCAATTACATCGCGCAACGACTTAGCGCCCGCAAAGAGCATCACCATACGATCCACGCCCAGCGCGATGCCGCCGTGCGGCGGTGTGCCGTAACTCAACGCGTCGAGGAAGAAGCCGAATTTCTCGCGCGCTTCCTCTTCGGTCAGCCCTAGCGCCTTGAAGATTTTGGCCTGCACGTCGGCGCGGTGGATACGAATCGAGCCGCCGCCGAGTTCGTTACCGTTGAAGACCAGATCGTAGGCCTTCGCGCGCACCTTGCCCAAATCGCCCTCAAGCTTGTCAATGTCTTCGTCAATCGGCGACGTGAACGGATGGTGCATGGCGTAATAGCGTCCATCGTTTTCGTGGTACTCGAACATCGGGAAATCCACAACCCAGAGCAGCCGGTACGCGCTCTCGTCAATTAGCTTCTCGCGGCGACCCACTTCCAGCCGCACCTGGCCGAGCGCATTACACGCGACATCCCACTTGCCGCCAATCATCAGGATGGCGTCGCCGGGCTTGGCATTCGCTGCCGCAATCACCGCGTTGATGCCGTCAGCGCCCAGGAACTTGGTCAGCGCCGATTTGTTCTCGCCCTCCTGCACCTGGATGTAAGCCATGCCCGCCGCGCCATGCTGCTTCGCGTGCTCGACGAGCTCGTCGAATTGCTTGCGCGATCCTGAAGCCGCGCCCGGCACGACGATGGCTTTGACCGCGCCGCCTTTTTTGACCGCGTCGGCAAAGACGGCAAAGCCGCTGTTCTCGAATTGCTGCGACAGGTCAATGAATTCCAGCCCCAAACGCAGGTCGGGTTTGTCCGAGCCGTAGCGATTCATCGCCTCGCTGTATGGCATGCGGGGAAATGGCGTAGCAGGCGGCTCAATCCCGGCGACCTTGAAGCATTCGACGATGAGCGGCTCGATGGTGCTGAACACGTCGTCGGGCTGGACGAAGCTCATTTCAACGTCAATCTGCGTGAATTCGGGCTGGCGGTCGGCGCGCAGGTCTTCGTCGCGGAAGCAGCGCGCGATCTGGAAATACTTATCCATGCCGGAAATCATCAGCAATTGTTTGAACAACTGTGGCGATTGCGGCAAGGCGAAGAACTTGCCCGGAAATTTGCGCGACGGCACTAAGTAGTCGCGCGCGCCTTCCGGCGTAGATTTGGTCAGGATCGGCGTTTCGATCTCGTAAAAGCCCATCCCGTCCAGCACACGCCGCACGGCCATCGTCAGGTTGTGGCGCAAGCGGAAATTCTGTTGTATCTCTGGGCGCCGCAAATCCAGGTAGCGATATTTCAAACGCAGATCTTCCGCCGCCTTGCAATTGTCAATCTCGAAAGGTGGCGTCTGCGCATCGTTCAACACTTTCAATTCTGTGGCGACGACTTCGACCTCGCCGGTGGTCATGTTCGGGTTGAAATTCTTTTCGTCACGCAGGATGACCTGGCCCGTGACAGCTAGCACATATTCGCTGCGCGCGGCCTGCGCGCGTTCGAGCAATTCGGCGTTGTGCTCCTGATTGAAAACGATCTGCGTGATGCCGTCGCGGTCGCGCAGATGCACGAAGAGCACTGAGCCGTGATCGCGATAGCTGTTGACCCAGCCCATCAGGCTGACTGTCTGTCCGACGTGTTCGCGGCGCAGCGCACCGCAAGAGTGACTTCGTTTGGTTTGTCCTAAATGATCGAGCATGCTTTCTTTCTACCTGAATTCAATTTTGCGCATACACAAGTGCTTAGACGAAAAGCACGAAGGCTCGCGTTACTGCTGTGGTGCGAACGCTTCGTGCAATTGCCAATGCCTGCGCGACGGAAATGATTGCCATTTATTCTGTGGAAACGGAATCCCAATCACTATCGAGCGCGGCATCTCAGGTATGCTAAGCAAGGCTAGCATATTTGACGCGAGCAGGGAATTCGCTAACGATAGTTGCTCACAAGCGATATTTTGAGTCGAGAAATTCTCTCATTACCAATGCTGCCATCCGCTGAAGATTGCATGAAAATACCAACGGGAAGATCAAGCATTACGTTGCGAAGTGTGACTGGCCATCAGTGGGTGGCGTTAGGAATGCTGGTGCTGCTGGCCGTTCACTTTATGCTGTTGGCGAAGCACGCTTCACACGCCGTCGGCGGCTCAGACAGCTCAGGCTATGCGCGGATTGCGCGCGGGCTGCTGCAAGGACACGTCCGGCAAGTGGCTGCTGAGATAGAACAGATCGGCCTGCCCGCCAGCTATGCGAGGTTGTTCGTCCCGCTGGCTTATCACCCTGTTTATCAGAATGGTGTGCTAATCGCGCAGCAAGCGCCGAGCTACCCGGTCGGGTTTCCGCTGCATCTGGCAGCGGGTGCCTTGCTCGGCGGTTGGCAACACGCGCCGTTTCATGTCAGCCCATTGCTGGGAGTGTTGAGCCTGCTGCTGATCTATCTGGTTGGCAGACAGTTGGGCTTGTCACGCGGGTATGCGTATGCGGGCGCGGCGCTGTTGGCGGTCAATCCGAGCGCGTTGCTTTTCTCGATGCTGACGATGAGCGACGCCGCGGCGATGTTTTGGAGCTTAGTTGCTATTTGGGCAGGGCTACGCGCGCGCCAGGCTGAACGGTGGGCGCTGTGTGCAGGCGCGGCGTTTGGCGTCGCGGTGCTGGTGCGCCCGAGCGATACGCTGCTGCTTGTGCCACTTGCGTTCTGTTTGCCGCTGCGACCAACAGTCTGGCTGCGCTTCGTGGCGGGCGGGTTGCCGCTGGCGGTGATCTTCTGTGCTTACAATTGGGCGGCTTTGGGCCATCCGCTGATACCGGGATATGGCGCAGATTTTGTGAAAAATGCCTTTACGTTCAGCGGGTTTTTCAACCGCTTTGGCGCTTACGTCTACTGGGTGTCAGTCACTATGACGCCACTATTGCTGCTAGGCTGGCTGGGTGTAGCGTCGGTTCGTCGCGTGGTTTGGCGTGAGCGAGCCTTGCTCGTCGCGTGGTTTGGTGTGTTTCTGGTCTTTTATGCCATTTACGATCTTTATCCGGAGTGGACTGACACGCGGTTCCTGTTGCCGGGGTATCCGGGATTGATTCTGGGCGCGTTACTCGTAACACGCGATTTGTTAGAAAACTGGTGGAGCGGAAGACGCTGGATAGGCTGGGCGGTGGGCGTACTGCTGTTTGCAGTGACTGTCGGAGTCGCCGCGCGGTTTGTCCACCGGCAGCAGGTCTATCACTATGGTCGTGGCCAGATATTAAACGCCGATGCGTGCCATTGGGCAGACCGAGAGTTGCCGGAGCGCGCGCTGATTGTCTCGATGGTGATGAGCGGGTCGCTGAAGTTTTATACCAATCGGCCAATCGTGCGTTGGGATGGGCTTGAGCCGGGTATATGGCCAGCGTTTTACCGACAAGTGCTTGCGCGGGGGTATCAGTTTTACGCGCTGCTGTCGGAGGTTGAATTGCAAAGGGCGCAGGAACTGGCGCCGGGCAACTGGAAAGCACTGGGCCGCCTTAAAGACGTCAGCCTCTGGCAGATTGAACCGCTCGACAAGCCCTTGCCTGTGGTCAAGTATGTCAGCGGTTTTTACGGTTGGGAGCAAATGGGCGAGCGGCGTAGGCAATGGATGAGTGATGAAGGCGCCGTGCAGTTGCAGAACACTGGTCAAACCATGCGCTTGCGGATCGAAGGCGATGTGCCGGTAGAAACTCTCAAGCATCCGAGCACGATCAAGCTCGTTCTCAACGGCAAGCTGCTTGACCAAGTGGTGGCGAAAAAACAGTCGGTGCAGTTGGAATATTTGATCCCTGCCGCGCAGCAAGGCGGCGTTGCCTGGTCGGAATTGCGGCTGGTCGTTGACCAGGTAGTAGTGCCGAGTCAAATAGACTCCCGGAGCACTGACGAACGCCGCCTCAGCTTTTCACTGCAAAACTTGGTGTGGGAAGAGCCATCGTCTGCCAAGTGAGCTATGGCTATCTTTATTCGGTCGAGACTGGTTCTGCTACGCCTTCTAACGCTGCCCGCAACGTGTGCCACGACAAACTGGCGCATTTGACGCGGGCTGGGAACTCGCGCACTCCGGCAAAGATTTTCAGGCGGCCCAGATGATTCTCCTGCGTTTCGGGATCAAGCTCGCCTTTGACCATCTGGTGAAATTCATCAAAGAGGCTTTCGGCCTCGGCCTTCGTCTTGCCCTTGACTACTGTAGTCATCATCGAAGCCGAAGCTTTGGAGATGGCACACCCCTGACCCTGAAAGCCGACATCCTTGATCGTCTCGCCGTCCATTTCCAGGTAAAGTGTGAGTTGATCGCCGCACAACGGGTTGTAGCCTTCCTGCTGGCGAGTGGCGGTGTCGAGCACTTTGAAATTGCGCGGCTTCTTGTTGTGGTCGAGGATGACCTGTTGATAAAGTTCGTTCAGTTCTGCCATTGCGTATCAACCAAATACTTCAATCACCTGCTGCAAGCCTTCCGCCAGCGCGTCAATCTCTTCTTTCGTGTTGTAGAAAGCCAGCGAAGCGCGCGCCGTCGCTGGCACGTTGAAGCGCTTCATCACCGGCTGCGCGCAATGATGTCCGGCGCGGATGGCGATGCCTTGCTGATCCAGGATCGTGCCGATGTCGTGCGGGTGAATGTTGTCGAGCGTGAACGACAATACACTGGCCTTTTCCTTAGCCGTGCCGATCAGTCTGACGCCGGGCAGCGCGCCGATGACTTCGGTCGCGTAATCGAGCAGTGCGTTTTCATAAGCTGCGATGCGGTCGAGGCCAAGGCTGTTCAGATAATCAACCGCTACGCCCAAGCCGATGCAGCCTTCGATGTGTGGCGTGCCCGCTTCAAACTTGTAAGGCAGCTTGTTGTAAGTAGTCTTTTCAAAAGTGACCGATGCAATCATATCGCCGCCGCCCATAAATGGCGGCATAGCGTCCAACCATTCCGTCTTCCCATACAGCACGCCAATGCCCGTCGGGCCGCAGAGCTTGTGGCCGGAGAAGGCGTAGAAATCACAATCCAGCTCGCGCACGTCCACCTTCAAATGCGGGGCAGCCTGTGCGCCATCAATCAGCACCGGGATGTCTTGCGCGTGCGCCAGCTCGATGATGCGTTTGACCGGATTGATCGTGCCGAGCGCGTTGGAGACGTGCGTGACGCTGACCAGCTTCACCTTCGGGTTGAGCATTCGGGCGAATTCGTCCATGAGCAACTCGCCCGCGTCGTTGATCGGAATTACGCGCAAGGTCGCGCCTACCTGTTCGCAGAGGAGTTGCCACGGCACGATGTTGGAGTGGTGCTCAATCGCCGAGATGATGATCTCGTCTCCCTCCTTCACGAACTTGCGCCCGAAGCTGTGGGCGACCAAGTTGATGCTCTCAGTCGTGCCGCGCGTGTAAATGACCTCGTGCGACTCGGCGGCATTGATGAAGTGTTGAAGCTTGACGCGCGCGTCTTCATACTCGCGCGTGGCCAGTTCGCTCAGATAGTGCACACCGCGATGGACGTTCGCGTTTTGCTCGACGTAGTAACGTTGGATCGCGTCGAGCACGACTTGTGGCTTTTGCGAGGTGGCGGCGCTGTCAAGGTAGACGAGCGGGCGTCCGTGCACCGACAGGTTCAAAATTGGGAAGTCCTGGCGAATTCGGTCAATCTCAAAACTCATTACTTGATTGGTCGCGGTTTGCATGACTATTTCCTGGCTAGCGCAATATCAGACGGTTGGCGCGCGGATCGGTGATAATTTGATCGTGCTCGAAATCTAGCTTGATGCGCCACTTTTGCATCGTTGTTGCTCCGATGATGGCTTCTTCCGCCAACCCGGGCACGATCATAAACTCATCGGTTAGGCGTAAGCCATTAAGATAGAAATCAACTGAAACGCGCTCTTCGACCTGAATAAAGTGGCCCTTGTCGGCAGTCTCAACCAATAACGGATCAGGCAGATTTTCAAGCCTGCCAAGTTTTTCGGCAATCTCCGGAGCAAGACAAGAATAGGTTGAGCCGCTATCGAACAAAGTATTTAAGTCAGCCTTACCTTTCGAACCACGAAAATTTAGCGTCTGTGTAAGAACCATTTCAGTTCACCTCCAAACAACATCCGCGCTCAAGCCGCATTCGCTTTGGGCGGCTGTACATATAGTTTGGATAATCGTTCGGCGTCCGAGAAGAAGAGTCCTTCGCCAACTGGTTGTACTGAACGAAGCACCAGCTCTTTCCATTCCTGGTCAGCTTTGTTTTCAATTATCCATCCAACCAAATACTGGATGGCCAAACACCCGCCTGCCGTCGCAACGTTGCCCTGCTGCACGAAAGGTTTTTCAACCACCGAGACGCCGAAGCTTTCCAGCGCCTGTTTTGAAGTCGGATAGGTCGTAGCCGTCTTGCCTTCGAGCAACCCGAGCGCGGCCAGGATGAGCGAGCCGGAGCAGATCGAGCCAATCAGTTGTTTTTGCGGATCAAGCTGAAATTGCGCAAGCCACGCTTGATCTTTCATTTTGGCGCGCGTGCCTTGGCCGCTGACGAACAAAACGACATCGGCTTCATTTGCTTCTGCCAGCCGCCCGTGTGTCGGGATTGGCAAACCCGTCGCCGAAATATGCTGCAGCTGATCGCCCAAAATTCTCACTTCCCAATCGGGCAGCTTGACGCGGTTGAGCAAATCCCACATCAGGAACAGATCAATGTCAGTAAAATTGTCGAAAAGGATGATTGCCGCTTTCATAGTTGTTAGTCTTCCAGATTTTGGTGCAACTTCTCCAAGACTGCTTTATCGAGTTGCTCGTGCACTGAAGCCAGCTTGATCTTGCTGAGGATGTCTTCAGCAAAACCGTAAGTCAGCAGCGCGCTGGCACGTTCGGGCGAGAGGCCGCGCGTGGTCAGATAAAACAGCTCTTCTTCTTCTAACTGCCCGACGGTTGCCCCGTGTGAACATTTCACGTCATCGGCAAAGATTTCGAGTTGCGGTTTCGTATCAACGTGAGCATCGGCGGAAAGCAACAAATTTTTATTCAACTGATGCGCGTCAGTCAGCAACGCGCCTGGCCGCACAAAGACTTTGCCGTTAAAGACCGCGCGCCCTTTGTCATCCAGGATGCCTTTATAAACCTGATGGCTGGTACAGTGCGGGTGGGCGTGATCAATCGTGGTGTGATTGTCTACGTGCTGTTTGCCCGTGACGACATACAAGCCGTCAATCGTCGTCTCAATATGCTCGTCGTTTAACTCAACATTCAGATCATGCCGCGCCAAATGGCCGCCGAGCGAGATCGCATAGGACGAATAGTTGCTGCCGCGTTCCTGTCGCACTTGTGTAGTGGCAAGGTGGAAAGCCTGCTCGCTCTCTTGCTGCAAGCGATAGTGCGTCACAACCGCATCTTGCGCAGTGAAAACTTCAGCCACAGCATTGGTGAAGTAAACGCTTTCATCCAAGGCCGCATAAGTTTCAACCACTGTCGCAATCGCACCTTTACCTGCGACGATCAGCACGCGCGGGTGCGATACGATGGTCGTCCCTTGCCCAGTCGAAAGAAAGAGCAGGTGAATCGGCGTCTCGACGGCCTTACCCGCTGGAATGTGAATGAATGCGCCATCGCCGATCACCGCCGTGTTGAGCGCTGTGAAGACTTCGTCATGGTGGTTGGCTTGTGTGGCCAAGTGATCACGCACGATGTTGGCCGCTTCGGCAGGAACCTGTGACAGATTGCTGACTGTAACACCGCTCGGCAGCGCACTCAGGTTCGAGAGTGGTTCCGCGTACAAGCCATTCACGAATACGAGCTGACTCTGTCGCGTTTCGGCGAAGGTGAACGGCGCGATGCTTTCCGCAGAAAGGCCCTGTAAATTCAGCTCGAAAACTTGCCGGAAGGGAACTTTTAAGAGTGGCGCGATGCTGGTGTACTTCCACTCTTCGTCGCGCGTGGTTGGGAAGTCCAACGCCTCAAACCGCTCGCCTGCTTTATCGCGCAGATTGGCCAGCCAAGCCGGATCGTTCTCAGCGCGTGCGTTGGCGAAGAGCTTGAAGGCAGAGAAGTAATTTTCTTTTGCAGTTACTGCTTGTGCCATTCGCTTCTCCCTCACGCCGCCACGCTCACGCTCTTGAGCCAATCGTAGCCTTTCTTCTCCAACTCCAGCGCCAGTTCCTTGCCGCCCGATTTGACAATGCGACCTTGATAGAGCACATGGACGAAGTGCGGTTCGATGTAATCGAGTAGGCGTTGGTAGTGCGTCACTAGGATGATCGCATTGTCTTTATGCGCGAGCTTGTTGACGCCGCCAGCGACGATACGTAGCGCATCAATGTCCAACCCCGAATCGGTCTCGTCCAGCACGGCCAACTTCGGTTCTAGCACGGCCATTTGCAGAATTTCGTTGCGCTTCTTCTCGCCGCCCGAAAAACCTTCGTTGACTGAACGATTGATGAAACTCTTGTCCATCTCGACGATCTTGATCTTCTCTTTAATTAAGTCGTCGAATTCGAGCGGGTCGAGTTCTTCACGGCCTTCGTGCTTGGCCTTTTCGTTGTAGGCCAGGCGCAGGAAGTTGGCGTTGCTCACGCCTGGAATCTCGATCGGGTATTGGAAGGCCAGAAAGACGCCGGCGCGCGCGCGCGCGTCGGCGCTCAACTCGAACAGGTTTTCGCCTTCGTAGAGCACCTCGCCTTGTGTGACTTCGTAAGACGGATGCCCGGCCAGCACTTTGGCCAATGTGCTCTTGCCAGACCCGTTCGGCCCCATAATCGCGTGGATTTCGCCCGCTTTGACCGAGAGGTTCAAGCCTTTCAAAATCTCTTTGCCGTCAATTGTGACGTGTAGGTTGCGAATTTCTAGCAATGTCTTCTTCTCCTGTTTGATTCTCTCGTCAATCTGCAACTTCGATAATCGCTTCAATCTCGACTGGGATTTGGTGCGGCAGCGAACCCATCCCGACGGCGGAACGCGCGTGGCGACCGGCTTCGCCAAAGACTTCGACAAACAAGTCAGAGCAACCATTGATGACGTAGGGATGATCGCCGAAATCGGGCGTGGCATTGACCATGCCGAGCACTTTGACCACACGTTTCACCTTGCGCAGCGTGCCAAGTTCCTGCTTAACAACGGCCAATAGGATCAAGCCCGTTTCGCGCGCGAATTGGTACGCCTGCTCTTTGGTGAAATCCTGTCCGACTTTGCCAGCGACGAGCACACCCTTGCCCGCCAGGTAAAGATAATTACCGGTGCGCACGGCATGGACATAATTGCCTGCCGCCGCCGGTACGGGCGGCAGTGATGCTTCAATCTCAATCAGTTTGTCTGTTGTCATTGGTGAACCTTTTGTTTGTTTATCCAACGCTGCCTTCCAGTTTCAATCCCAACAACCGTGTCGCTTCTACCGCAAACTCCATCGGCAATTCGCGGAAGACCTCTTTGCAGAAGCCATTGATAATCATCGAGACGGCGTCTTCGGTTGCAATGCCACGTTGGTTGAAATAGAAAATCTGCTCTTCGCTGATCTTGGAGGTCGAAGCTTCGTGCTCGACCTTCGCGGAGTTGTTGCCGACCTCGATGTAGGGGAATGTATTCGCGCCACAGCTTGAGCCAATCAGCAAGCTGTCGCATTGCGAGTAGTTCCGCGCATTCTCGGCCTTCGGCAAAATCTTGACCAACCCGCGATAGCTGTTGTTTGAGCGGCCCGCCGAGATGCCTTTCGAGACGATGCGGCTACGCGTGTTCTTGCCGATGTGAATCATCTTCGTGCCCGTGTCAGCCTGCTGCCGGTGGTTGGTCAGCGCGACCGAGTAGAACTCGCCAATAGAGTTATCGCCCTGCAAGATGCAACTCGGATACTTCCACGTGATCGCCGAACCGGTCTCGACCTGCGTCCACGAAATCTTGGAATTGACGCCCGCGCACTTGCCGCGCTTGGTCACGAAGTTGTAAATGCCGCCCCGGCCCTCTTCATCGCCCGCGTACCAGTTCTGCACGGTCGAGTATTTGATCTCGGCATTGTCCAACGCGACCAACTCGACCACTGCCGCGTGCAACTGGTTCTTGTCAAATTTTGGCGCCGTACAGCCTTCGAGATATGAAACGTGCGAGCCTTCCTCAGCCACAATCAACGTGCGCTCGAACTGCCCCGATTCGGAGTTGTTGATGCGGAAATACGACGACAACTCCATCGGACATTTCACGCCCTTCGGGATGTAACAGAACGAGCCGTCCGAGAAGACCGCCGAATTGAGCGCCGCAAAATAATTGTCCGTGTAGGGCACGACCGAGCCGATGTACTTCTTGACCAACTCAGGATAATGCTGCAACGCTTCCGAGAACGAGCAGAAGATGACGCCTTCTTTTGCCAGCTTTTCCCGGAAGGTGGTCGCCACCGAAACACTGTCAAAGATGGCGTCCACGGCGACATTGGTCAGCATCTTTTGCTCGGAGAGCGGAATGCCCAGCTTGGCGAATGTATCGAGTAACTCAGGATCAACCTCGTCCAGACTTTCCAGTTTCTTCTTCGGCTTGGGCGCGGAGTAGTAGATGATGTCCTGGTAATCAATCTTCGGGTAATGGACGTTGGCCCACTCCGGCTCTTCCATCGTCAGCCAGTGGCGATAAGCCTTCAGCCGCCATTCCAACATCCATTCCGGCTCATTCTTCTTAGCCGAAATCGTGCGGACAATCTCTTCGTTCAAGCCGCGCGGCACAGTCTCCGCTTCGATATTGGTGACGAAGCCATATTTGTATTCACGATTTGCCAATGCCTCAATCGCGCTCATCTTGCTTTTCTCCTCAACGCCAATGCTTACCAATCAAAGATGACAAAAGAGTCAGGTTTAATTCCAAAAAATATAGCGAGCGAAATAGCTCAGCCCTGTCCTACAGCAGCAGGCAACTTGGCTGCATGCCGCGCAGGGCTAGTGATCTGCACAAACTTCACGTCCACACCGCCAGTTAGTAAGGTCGAGAGCGGAATCTTGTCGAAGACGCTGTTGACGAACTCGGTGATACTCGTCCACACCGGTTTCAACCCACAATCGCCGTGATGCACGCAGGTCTCGTGCTGGCCGGTGAATTGCCCGCAAAGCTCCTCTTCCGATTGAATGCCGCCCAGCACGCGCATCACCTCGCCCAGCGAGACAGCGCTGGCCGAACGTGTCAGCTTATAGCCGCCCTTCGGTCCCCGCACGCTTTCGACAATCGCACTGTGGCTCAGCAGCCAGAGCAGCTTTTCGACATAGGCGACTGACAAGCCTTCGCGCTCGGCAATGTCACGCACCAACAGCGTGCCCTCACCAGCCGTCTCCTGCTCTTGCCGCGCAAGCTGCAACAGGCAACGTAAGCCATATTCTTCTTGTGCTGTGATCTTCAAATCGAAATAACCTCTCAATGTGAAGCGGCACTATAACATATACCAGACTCTTTTGTCAGGTATAGCGAGCAAAAATTGACGGCCTATCTCAACTCAATTTCAGCGTGGCTTCCCGAAAGGCTTTGGGCGTCAGCCCCGTGGCTTCCCGGAAGATTTTGGTGAAATGGCTCTGGCTGGCATAACCGACACGCGCGCCGATTTCACTGATTGTCAGGTCGGTTTCGGCCAGTAGCCGCCTGGCTTTCTCAACGCGCAACGCTGCCAGATAGGCGTGCGGAGTCGCGCCAGTGAGCTTTTTGAAGAGGCGAGCGAAGTGAAACTCGCTCAGGTATGCTGCATTGGCGATCTCATGCAAGCTCAGTTCACGCCCGCAATTGTCATGCATAAATTCGATGGCGCGGCGCAAGCGGCGATCTACTATGCCCACGCGCGACAATTCGATCTCAGCCGAGCGCTGCACGTTGACGTGATTGCGCAGCAGGTAGACGGCGAGTTGATTGATGCTGGCCGCGATCACTTCGCGCCAACCTGCCGCGCCGCTCGCTAGTTCGCTGGCGACAGCCGCAAGTGTGTCTTGCAGGCGCGCATCAGTGAGCGGTTGCAAGGATTGCCGAAAGAGCAACTGTGAGGCTAGGCGATAGAGGCGTAACCGCGTGGCTGTTTCGATCAAAAGCTGCGGCGCGAGGCGGACGAACAGCAATTGGCTGCGCCCGCGATTTTGTTCGAGTTTGCAGCCACTGTTGGGATTGACGAGCAGCAGCGTGCCCGTGGCTAGGTGGACAAACTTTGAATCGAGCAGATAAACGATTAGGTAATCGGGCAGAGCAGGCAACTCAACAGCGCGCCGTTGTAGTGTGCGAAGCTCAAGCGAGAAGCTCGATTCGATGAGGAGGCGCGGCGCATTCATTCGGGTGGTTTCGCGGATTAAGTAATCGGCGCATAGACGCGATAATCAAGCTCCTGAAAAATATTGTCTTTGCTCTGCACCTCCACCAGCCACGCTTCATCAATCTGCCCCGCCTCGATCATCTCATACAGTTTCGTGAAGCGATGAATGTGATCCTTGAAGCGTTTGACCGCGTACTGCACCATCGTGCCGGTCGTGATGATGAACGCCCAGTCGGAGGATTGCGCCAGCAATAATTCACGCGCCGCCTGATTTAGCGCGTCTCGCAATAAACCATCGGCTTGCGGGAAACGTTCGGCCAATTCGACCATACGCGTTTCGGCCACCTGTTGATGCAAATAGAGCCAATCAGTCTGCCGATTGATCCAAACGCGGTTGTAGCCTTCTGCGCCCCACGACGAGGCGGATGGGGTTTGCTGCTGGTTGTCGTGGTACATCTCCAAATAATCAATCGGCGAGATGGGCTGAATCTGATTCTGATCGTGATGCAGCTTCTGGAACAGGTAGTAGAGAAAATATGGCCCTTCGAACCACCAATGGCCGAACAGCTCAGCGTCGTAGGGCGCGACAATGATCGGCGGGCGTCCGAGCGTAGAGTTCAAATGTGCAGCCTGCGCCTGGCGGTTGCGCATGAAGTTGCCGGCGTGTTCGGCGGCGCGCTCCATCGCCCATTCGGGCACGTAAGGTTCTTTTTCGTGCAGCGGTACTTTGCCAGTGATGCGGTGGTATTTGAGGCCGACGTTGCGCCGCACGCCATCGTCGTGCAGGTACGGCTTGATGTACTCGTAATCCTGCGCGTCGTAGCCCAAATCGCGATAGAACTCCCGATAGAGCGGATCGCCCGGATAGCCGATCTCCGAACTCCAGACTTGCTCGCTCGTCTCGGTGTCGCGGGCAAAGACGCCGACGCCTGCGGGCGTGATGACCGGCGCGTAAATGCCTCGGCGCGGGCGCGGCGTGCCGTATAGAATCGCGTGCGCGTCGGTGATGAAAAAACTGATTCCAGCTTCGCTCAAATATCGGTCATCGCCCGGATTGAAGGCGCATTCGGCCAGCCAGATGCCGCGTGGCGGACGGCCAAAGTGCTTGAGGTAATTTTCGCGCGCGATCTGAATCTGCGCGCGTTTGACCCCTTCATTCGACATTAGCGGCAGAAAGCCGTGCGTCGCGCAACAGGTGATAATCTCGACGAAGCCTGCGTCCTGCAATTCGCGGAAGCCGCGCACGATGTTGCGGTCGTAACGTTCGAAGACCGCGCGGCATTCATTGAAATGGCGACGATACATTTGTGCGGCGGCATGAAAATTCGGCGCTTCTTTGGCCGTGCGCTCGACCTCTTTTTCGCTCAGCTCGCAGAGCTTCTCGAGGTGGCGCGCGTAGCGTTCCTGCAAGAGCGCGTCACTCAACATCTCGCACAGCGGCGGCGTCATAGACATCGTGACGCGGAACTTCACCCCGTTGTTGCGTAGTGTGTTGAAGGCCACGAGCAGCGGTATGTAAGTCTCGCTGATCGCTTCGTAGAGCCAGTCTTCTTCGAGAAAGTCGGGATATTCGGGATGGCGGACGTAAGGGAGGTGTGCGTGCAGGATTAAGCTCAGATAGCCGGTTTCCATAATTCAAAAGAATGAGAGATGAAGGATGAAGTGATGGAGGCTTTCACTTCATCCTTCATCTCTCATTCTTCATCCTTATCAAAATCCCCGATCATCGCGGTACCAGGGATACTTGGCACGCAACACGTTAGCCATGCTGCGTGTGGGATTGAGGAAGCTGCGCAACAGGACGCGCGCCACCTTATTATTCACCTGTGTGTCGAGCCAACGGATCAAATATTTGTCGAGCAAATCTTCGCCGACCAACCAACCAGTACCGACGAGCGGTGTGACCACTATATCAACATAAGCCATCGCGTGCTTCGATTCTTTGGTCGGGCGAATCCCGATATTGCCAATGGTAGCTTCACTGACGGGCCCCATTTCGAACTGCGTGCTATAGAGAAAACTCCAACCAAAGGCCTTCAGGCGGCTCTTAAAGTAATCTTTGTTAAACCCCACTTCACGATGAATGCCGTGCGGGTCATTCTGCACTTGGATGTAGCCCGTGACCGAACCCATCATCGGGTGACCGATATAGTTGACGATAAATGGATCGCCATCGTTCCAACCGCGCAGTTTTTTCAGAGTCGTCAGGTAGTCTTTGAAGAAAGGGCCTTTCAAATCGGCGCGTGTGCCTTCTTCAGTCATCAGGCGAAACGCGTGTTGAATGCCCAGGAACATCAATGATTGACGCCACGCGCTGCTCCATTGAAACCCGGCCTGCTCACCGAATTGACCGTTGGGATCAGTAGCGAGCGGCGCGTTGCCCGGCGGCACGGGCTTGCCATGATCAGGCGCTTTGACCTCGCCTTTCAACTTATCACGGTCATCGTTGTTGCGCGCCGCGAGGAAATCTTTGGCCGCAATGAGGAAGAGCGGATGCGCGGTGGAGAAAGTCGGCGTCGAATCGGGCGCTCCGGCTTCCTTTATCCCGTTTTCCTCAAAACCCGCTTGGCCAAGCTGACCAGGGCCATCTTTATTCAAAGCGAGGCCGTCAGCCGTGCCGAGATTAACGTTCGCGTGAGAGACTGTCACCGGCTCGAAAGCAGCGAGCCAGCAAACTGGCGCTTGCGCATTAACACTGGCTGTTACCACGAACAACCAAGCTGCAAGCAAAATCCCACGGCACTGTAGCGCAAAGAGAGAACGTACAACTTTGAGCATAGTCCCACGAATTATGTTGTGTAGCTTCAGCGCACATGAACGGCGCTGAGGCCCACAATTTTTTACTGTCTATAAATTCAAACTAGGCAGCCACTGTCCGTGCATAATGCTGCCCGGCGCGGCTGGCACGGTGGGAGCGTGACCAGCCTCTGGGCCTGTGTTCTGTTCTGACGCCGTCTGGCCAAGTCGCTCGGCCAGATAAAGCGCGATCGGTTTGTCTATCTCCAATTCGCCACCACGTAGTTTATCCAACTCGGCGTTGACGGTACGCCGCAGCACTTCCGGCAGATAACGCAGCAGGAGCATATAACCCAACTCGCCGCCACCCATCTGCTTAATCGTTTGCAGAAACTCGCGCACCCATCCGGCCAACTCTGTCTCGCTCAAACGTTCCCACCAGCGGTCATACTCGCGCCCGGCCTGAATATCAGCCATCGCGGTGACCAACTGGCGGAATGAAGCAGGCAGCGCCTGCCAAATCTGCGTCTGCGTTTGATCGTCACCGCCGTGAATAGGCAGCAACGCCTCAATCGTGAAGGCGCGTTCGGGCACGATGTGACTTTCGCGTAGCACGCGCAGGTAATCGTCAGCGCCGATCTGATAATCAGGCTCTTCGGCGATCTGATCCGACGGCGCGCCGCGCGGCATTCGCACCGACTGCGAGTTGAGCAGCTTGATAAAGCCGTAACGCGGCGAGCGCACGCCCAACTCGACCCGGTACGTGCGATCCGGGAAGACATCGAACCAGTACTCACGCGCGTATGCAGCGTCAAAGAACACAGCAATCGCATTGCTTTCGTCAACCAGCTTGAGCACTGTCTGAAAACCGTCCTGATTGTTTTGGGGGAATATGCGGCGTAAGCGTTCAAACGGGTCGTCTTTCAACTGCCAATGAACGAACAGATGAAACGGATCTTGCACGAGCGCCCGCATCAAATCGAGATTATAACTGGTGGGAATCGGCAACCCGCGATCCACTACCGGCTCAGTCGCAATTTCGTCGGCTTCCTCTTCATAACCTAGATCAGTCTCCACCTCATCGTGGACGACCACCGGCTCGAAGGGATTACGCTCGACGGTGGGGAGCAGCGACGACAAATCGAAGAAAAAAGGCACGCGAATCTCTCCGCCAAGTTTGATACTTCAACTTGATAAAAGAACTGCTTGATGAACAACAACAACTTGTAAGTAGGGAATAACCGCAGCTTAAGAGCCGGTCAGAGGGTTGTCAAGCAAAGGTCAGGTAAGCCAGACAATCACTGCTACCGTCTACCTACAACGTCACGATAAATTGAACGGCCTCGTATCCGGCGACTTACTTCCACGCGCGACGGAAATAATTAACAATGTGATACGCATCCAGGTATTTGAACGGCGCGCGGCCAATCGTGTAATGCCCACACGGCAAAAAGACCTTTTCTACGGGCACGCCGTGGCGCTCGCAATCGCTGATAAAAATGTCCGACAGATCGGGCACGAAGGAGAGATCGTAGCGCGCTGAGATCAACAAGGCCCGCCGCCGCACGCGCTGCAACACCCGGTCGGCATAAAAGCTCGGACTCAAACTCAGCCAAGCTTGCCGCGCCGTTTCCAAGGTCAACGCGGTTTCCAGACTCTGCCGGATGTGCGAGGTTGTCACCGCGCGCCAGACAACGTCGCCGAAATAGCTCGAAACCATATTGAAGACGCCTGTCTCCAGCCGTTCATCATGGATGAACGCGAGCCACGAGACGCACGAACCAATGCTTGAACCCAACACGCCAACGCGCGTGACACCTTGCAGAAAGAGCCAGTCAGCCGCGCGGCGAATGTCGTGCACCGCTTGTCTCACAGCTTGAATCGTGCGCCCAATATTCGCGCTGATCAGGTAATCGGCGCGTTGCAATCCGGGCGGGCGGCGCCAATCGTGAAAGGGCAGGCTCAAGCGCAGCGCCGAGATGCCGAAACGGTTGAGCGCCCGGCACAACGCTACGTGCGATTCCGCATCGGCATTCCATTGCGGCGCAACGATCACGGCTTTGTCATTGTTGCCCGCTGGATAGAAGCGCGCATGCACCAGATTGTTCTGCGTATAAGGCGTCGCGACGCTGCTCGGATAACGCAGCAGGAATCCATCGAAAGCGAAGTCACCGGCTTGCGCCGGCGCGGGCGTAAAGAACTCCGCACTTTGAGCGAGCGCATTTTCGTTGTAGTGCCTGAGGTATTCGAGTGGTTGACTTGGCGTATGGCCGTTACTCCCAGCGCCCAAAAATTCCAAACCCCACTCAAACGGACGCACCAAACGCTGGGCGAAATCACGCGCGTGGAGCCGGTGCTCCAAGCTATGCATCAAACGACGGTACATGTTCTCCTGCCTGATTCATTCGGACTTCTGCAAAAATGAAGGGCCATTGTATGAATCCGCATCTGAAAAACAAGCAGAGCGCGATTGTCAGGCTGACGCCTAGGAGCCTACAATCGCGCCGCGTTACCACCTATCAGGAGGCTGATGTAATGAATACCGGGCAACTGAAATTGCGGCGCAATAATGCTACCACCGTTTTTCTAGCCATCATGGGCGTGTTGCTGGCCTATCTCTGTTTTCGAATTATCCAGCCGTTCTTAACTGCAATTGCCTGGGCGGCGATCCTGGCTATAGTCTTTGCGCCACTCCACGCGGAAATCAGCCGGAAGCTCAAAAATACGGAGCTGAGCGCACTAGCCAGCACTTTGCTGACCACCTTAGTGGCCGTGTTACCTTTGCTCTTACTGGTACTGGCCATCTCGCGTGAAGTGACGCAGGGTGTCAACCAAATTCGGAGTAGCACGGCCAATTTCACTGATCTGGAAACGGCGCTGACGCAGATGCGCTTTGTCGGCCCCGTATGGCAATGGGTGCAGGAACATTTCAAACAACTCAACCCTGATGCCGGCGATGCGCTAAGCAGCGCTGCGCAACACGTCGGATCAGTCGCGCTCAACGTTTTCAAAGGGGCGATTACTAACATCTCGGCCTTCGTACTCAATATTGTGCTAGTCGCCTTCACGCTCTTTTTCTTCTTCCGCGATGGCGCGACGATTGTCGGTCATCTCAAACGCGCTGTGCCGATTGACAGCGCAGCCGCTGATGAAATCTGCCGGATGATCGCCGAAGTTGTGCGCGCTTCGATCAACGGTGTCGTCGTCATCAGCTTGGTCAAGGGTCTGCTCGCCGGGCTGGCCTTCTGGATTTTGGGTTTGCATTCGCCCGCCCTGTGGGGCGCGGTGGGCGCGGTGGCCTCGTTGATCCCGGTCGTAGGGATCGCGCTCGTTTGGGTGCCCGCCGCAATTGTCTTGTGGATTCAGGGCCATTTGATCAAAGCCTTGATACTGGCTGTCTGGGGTGTAACAGTGCTGAGTTTAATTGATAACATCCTTTATCCATTTCTAGTCAAGGGGCAGGTGCGCTTGCACACACTGTTAGTCTTTTTCAGCGCAATGGGGGGCTTGGCCGTATTCGGGTTTTTGGGTTTTGTGTTGGGGCCGGTCGTGACGACGCTGGCAATGACATTGCTTGAAGTGGCGAGCAATTATTACTCAGGGCAAAAAGAAGCGGGAGATTGAGTGATGAGACTCCCGCTTCTCCCGCTCTCTCACTTCACAAACGTTAGCCGCAACCCCGTCGTCAACAATGAGTCATTCTTTTTCAAAGCGGGTATCACGACCGGCGGGTTGCTCAGATAACGGTCGCTGAAGCTGATCTGCCAGGCCAGCCAGCGGTTCAGGTTGGTGGCGAGCGATGCGTCGAATTGCAGACGATACTCGCCCCGCTGATTCAGGTTGGGGAAGAAGACTAAGCGTTCGCGGAACGCTGAGCGCGCCGACAGCTTGTGCGTCAATTCCTCGCCCGCCAGCACTTCGCCCCGGCTGCGATTACGCGGTATTCCAGCGGCGAAATATTCTTTGGTGTAGGCGCCGCCGCCGAACACATCGAACACGGTTTGCTCGCTCTTGAGCGCGTGCCAGCCGAAACCGCCGCCGAGCGTCATGCGCAAATCCAGGTTCTGAAACTCATCGAATTCCAAATCGCCAAAGCCGAAGACAAAGGTTTTATCAGTCACATTGATGTCGTAGCGCGCGCCGCCGCGAATGGCGTTGGCCACTTGGCTGAAATCCCGCTCCGTACGCGTACGCGCGCTCGACCTGATCGCGGTGGCGTAGACGCTCAGCTTGTCTCGCCTAGTCGCCCGCGCCGCATTGGCTGCCAGAGTGAAAGTGTTAGCCTCGGCGTTGCCGCGCGCCAGGCTATAGCCCATATCTAAAGTGCCCGCCCACAGATCCAACAGGCCGGGATTGCGCAGCCGCTCAATCTCGGCCTGCCACGTCTTGTATTCGGCCTCGTTACGGATTGTGGCGATGGCCGTTTTCGCCAGCGTGACCGTACCAGTCTCTTTGGTCTGCACTTCGTATTGCTCACCTGCGGCATTGACTACACCTACCACTGTTTGCTTGTCGTTGAGGGTCAGATAGACCGGTTGATCGCTCGCCAATTTCTCTACGGCATCCCATACGATCTCGACCGCGCCCATGAATTCGGTCTTTACGGTCAGCTTCTTGCCGTCAGATTTGACGATCTGCCCGGTGACACGATCTCCGTTCTTGAGGACGATTTGATCGGCGCGTGCTGTCAGTACCGTGCTCAGAAATAATGAACAGCCAATGAGAAAACGGGTCATACGGAATCCTCCTGATGAAAGCATACATAGCCTAGCCCGCTTAGCTCTGAGACGGGCCAAACACGGCGCGTATATTGACTGGGTGATACGAGAACTTGAGATTGGGGAGTCTGTTACCAGCCTGCTGGTCTGACTTTTGCAAGATACAGGGTTTCTGTAGACGCATGCATCTTAACTTTTTTTCGACAGAACTGTCTACGCAAGTTTTCTTTAGATACATTGCCGAATGGCTGTTCGCTACGTCAGTGCAAAGCCATTGGGTGGCCAAGACAAAAATGTTATTCTTGTCGCCTGCCACAGACAAATTTGTAGAAAGCCTAGGTGACTGTGACAAGCCTGTTTAGTTAGAGACAGGCTTGCGAAAAGATTTTTTTCAGAGGCATTTTATGGACGAACAAGCAATGCAGATTCGCCGACTGTCCGCCCTGCTCGACGTGAGCCAGGCGCTCGGCTCGACGCTTGATCTGCGTGAGGCTTTGGAGAAGGCGTTGGAGATTCTCGACCGCGAGCTAGGCATGCGACGCGGCGCGATTGCTTTGCTGGAAGAGAATGATCGGCTCTCAATCAAATTTGCACACGGGATGAGCGAAGGCGACATCCAGCGCGGGCGCTACCGGCTGGACGAAGGTGTCACCGGGCGCGTGGTTTCGACCGGCAAACCGGTGATCGTGCCGCAGGTCAGCAAGGAACCGCTCTTCCTAAACCGCACACGCCGCCGCAGCGAAGGGCATGAGGACTCCTTCATCTGCGTGCCGATCAAAGACCGCCGCAAGACCATCGGCGCGCTCTCGATCATCTTCCCGTACAAACAGAATCGCAGTTATGACGATTCGGTTAAGCTGCTGGCCATTATCGCTTCGATGATTGCGCAAAGCCTGCGCCTGGCGCAGATGGTCGAGCAGGAAAAGGCACAACTGACCGAAGAAAACACGCTGCTCAAACGCGAGCTGCAACAGAAGTACGACTTCCGCAACATCATCGGCACAAGCAAGGAGATGCGCGACGTCTATGACCAAGTCGCGCAGGTTGCCCATTCCAACACGACTGTGCTGTTGCGCGGCGAGTCGGGCACGGGTAAAGAATTGGTCGCCCACGCGATTCATTACAACAGCCCGCGCGCCGCCAAGCCCTTCGTCAAAGTCAATTGCGCCGCGCTGCCCGAAAGCCTGATCGAAGCCGAATTGTTTGGCCACGAGAAGGGTGCCTTTACGGGCGCGATTGCGCGCAAACGCGGGCGCTTTGAATTAGCCGAAGGCGGGACATTGTTTCTGGACGAGATCGGCGATCTTTCGCCTGCGATGCAGGTCAAGTTGCTGCGCGTTTTGCAAGAAAGAGAGTTCGAGCGCGTTGGTGGCACGGAGACTATCAAGGTCAATGTACGCTTGATTGCCGCCACAAACGTTGATCTGGAAGCTGCAGTGCAAGACGGACGTTTCCGCTCAGACTTGTACTACCGGTTGAATGTCTTTTCGATCTATCTGCCGCCGTTGCGCGAACGCAAGACAGACGTTTTGCTGCTGGCTGACCATTTCCTGGAAAAGTACGGGGGACAGAATGGCAAGCGCATTAAACGCATCTCGACGCCGGCGATTGACATGCTGGTCAGTTATCACTGGCCGGGTAACGTGCGCGAGTTGGAGAACGTCATCGAGCGCGCGACACTCGTGGCCGACGGCAATGTGATTCACGGCTACCACCTGCCACCAACGTTGCAAACGGCTGAGGGCTCAGGCACGGTAACGCGCATGACTTTGGATCAGGCGATCGGGGCGTTCGAGAAGGATTTGATTCAAGATGCTTTGAAAACGACGCGCGGCAATCGGGCGCGGGCGGCGCGGATGTTGGATACGACGGAGCGGATTTTGGGTTACAAGGTGAAAAAATACGGAATTGATTGCAAACGATTTCGTGGTTAAGCAATTTAACCCTTGAGAAGAGAATTGGTATCTCCTACAAATTTGTCCACCTTCTTATAGGTTATGACGTTATTGTTTGATTGCGTTTTGAGCAAAGCTGGCTGCATTCAAGGTTTCATATTGCCAGCAGAGCACTTAAATCACTTTGGCAAGGCCAGCTTGAACTGGCAAGCAACTTGCTACAAAACGGTGGGAGTAGAGTGTCATAACTAAGCGTCTATCCCACTTTCCATCGGATTTATCGAATCACCGGCTGCTCTGAGTTCGGCTCTGCGCTACTTGCGGTAACGAAAGCCCTGCCGACGCAGTGCGCCCCTACATTTTTTTCGGAGAGACAAAAACGAATATGAGCACACCAGGAAATCAGGGCCGCCTCTGGGCGATCAACGAGGTTAGCAAACGCACCCCACGTGTCATCGAAAATGGCTTGAAGGCGTCGGAGCTTTTCGGCTCCAATACATTCAACGCGAAAGTAATGGCGGAGAAACTTCCCAAAGCCGTCTACAAATCGCTGCAACAAACGATCAAGGCAGGCAAGAAGCTGGATCAATCCATCGCGCCGACCGTGGCGCACGCCGTCAAAGAGTGGGCGATTGAGAAGGGCGCGACGCATTACACCCACTGGTTCCAACCCAACACCGGCATTACGGCGGAAAAGCACGACACCTTTTTGACAATTGACGGCGACGGACAAGCCATTGAGCGCTTCGACGCCTCGCAGTTGATTCAAAGCGAGCCGGACGCTTCAAGCTTTCCGTCAGGCGGCTTACGTGCGACGTTCGAAGCGCGCGGCTACACGGCGTGGGATCCTTCGACGCCGATCTTTATTCTGGAAAGCCCGAACGGCAAAACGCTCTGCATCCCGTCGGTCTTCATCTCTTATCACGGCCAGGTGCTGGACAAGAAGACGCCGCTGCTGCGCTCGGACGAATACCTGAGCCAGAACGCGCTGAAGATTTTGAAGCTCTTCGGCAGCAAAGCGACGCGCGTCTTTTCGACGTTAGGGCCGGAACAGGAGTATTTCCTGATTGACGAAGCGTTCTACGCTTTGCGTCCAGACTTGGTTGCCACCGGACGGACGTTGATCGGCGCGAAGCCTCCGAAAGGACAGGAACTGGAAGATCAATATTTCGGCGCAATCAAAGCGCGCATCCTGGCGTTTATGCAGGAGTTTGAGTACGAGCTGTTCAAACTCGGCATTCCGGTCAAGACGCGCCACAATGAAGTCGCGCCAGCGCAATACGAATCTGCGCCTATTTTTGAAGCGGTCAGCGTGGCGACCGATCACAACCAGTTGACGATGGAATTTCTGCGCCAAGTGGCGAAGCGGCATGACTTGACCTTCCTCGGTCACGAAAAGCCCTTCGCAGGCATCAACGGCAGCGGCAAGCACAACAACTGGTCAATGGCGACCGATGATGGCGAGAATCTGTTGGAGCCGGGCGCGACACCGGAGAAGAACCTGCAATTTCTCTGCTTCCTACTCGCCACAATGAAGGGTGTTTACAAGCATCAGGGTGCGTTGCGCGCGGCGATTGCCAGCTCTGGCAATGATCACCGTTTGGGCGCGAACGAAGCGCCACCCGCGATCATCTCGGTTTTCCTGGGTGGTGCGTTGACGAAGATTCTGGACAACATCGAGGCCGGCAAGCTGAAAGGCGCGACTTCTGAAAAACAAGTTATCAGTCTGGGCATCTCCAAGCTGCCGGAAGTGGCTAAGGACAACACTGATCGCAATCGCACTTCACCCTTCGCCTTCACCGGCAATAAATTCGAGTTTCGCGCCGTGGCTTCTTCGGCTTCGACTGCAACGCCGATGGCGACGCTCAATGCGGCGGTTGGTGAAGCTCTGAGCGAACTGGCCGGGCGACTCGACGCGTCACTAAAGAAGACGAAAGACTTCGACAAAGCTGTGATGGATGTCATCAAGGATTATGTTACCGAAACGAAAAAGATTCGTTTCGAAGGAAACAACTACGCCGACGAGTGGCGTGATGAAGCGGCCAACCGCGGCTTGCTCAACCTGGCCAAGACGCCTGAATCCCTAGCACAACTCAAGACTAAAGAGGTCAAGGCGCTCTTCACCAAGTCGGGCGTTTACAAAGCCGACGAACTTGAGTCGCGCTATCACCTCGAAATCGAGCGCTACATCAAAGACCTCGAGATCGAAGTGGCAGCGATTAAGGAATTGGCGCTGACGTTTGTCTTGCCAGCCGCCCTCAAACATCAGACGCAAATTGCCGGCGCAGTCGCGGCCCTGAGCGCCGTTGGTCTGAACGGCGATTTGGTGACTGGGCAAGTGGACGAAGTCAAAAGCGTCGCCAAACTGATTGGCGATCTCACGACTTCCGTCAAGGCGCTCGATCACGCGGTCGAAAAGGCTGAAAGCGACAGCCTCGAAAAGAAGGCCGCGGCTTTTGCCCACGGCGTTTCGGAAGCGATGGTGGCTGTGCGTGAGGCGTGCGATACGCTGGAAGGCATAGTGGACGATACCTTGTGGCCGTTGCCGAAATACCGCGAGATGCTCTTCCTGTTCTAAACGCGGTAAGTGAGCGGATCATTATTTTGTATCACCTCTGGATGGGTGTCTGGCTCTTGTCAGACACCCGTTTTCCTCCTGTGGAGTTAAAGGAGCGACGATGAACGTGACGTTGTCTCACGAACCAAAGAGTCATGGTGAGTTGATGAATTGTTTGCTGAAAGCGCGCGCGCAGTACGCCAATGAGGATGAGTTCAAGGCTTTCGCCCTGGCCGAAGTGCGCCGCTTTATTGTGGATTTGCGCGCCTTCGACATTGAAATTGCCGTGCGGCCCAACACCGGCAATTTGGGGTTTTACAGCCCGAAAGAATAAGTGGGCCGCGAGTTTTGATCGAATTGCAATTTGGTGAACGGTCAGTATCTCCCTGCTCTCTATCTGCCATGTAATTTTGGCGACCTCAGCTTTTGCTTTCTCTCCTGCCTTCGACTATCGTTTGCACCAATCCCCATAACCCCAATCTATCGAGTGAAAGGCATCCGCAATGTCGGAATGGCAAGGCAAGACAGCGCTTATCACAGGCGCATCGTATGGTATTGGCGAAGCGTTTGCCCAACGGCTAGCCGCCGAGGGCGCGCATCTGATTTTGACGGCGCGCTCAAGAGAACGGCTTGACGCGCTTGCCCACAGCTTGCGCGAGCAGTTCGGTATCAATGTTACGGTCGTCGTCGCTGATCTGGCCGAGCCAGCCGCACCAGCTTCAATATTCACTGAAGTAGAGCAACAAGGTTTGCGAGTTGATCTGCTCATCAACAACGCAGGCTTTGGCTCCGTGGGCGATTTCGCTCGGCTGCCGCTCGATCGGCAATTGGAGATGATCCAGGTCAACGTGATGGCGTTGGTGGCGCTGGCCCACTTGTTTGTCCAACCGATGCTCGCACGGCGCGCGGGCGCAATCATCAACGTCAGCTCGACGGCGGCCTTTCAAGGTGTGCCGTATTTCGCCGTCTACTCCGGAACAAAAAGCTTCATCCTCAACTTTAGTGAGGCGCTCTGGGCGGAGTGCCGCGACTCGGGCGTGCGCGTCCTGGCTTTATGTCCAGGCTCGACGGAATCCAATTTTCACGCCGTCGCTGGCACTGATCGCCGACGGCGACCGATGCAAACTGCGGAAGAGGTCGTAGACATCGCGTTGCGCGCGTTGGCACAAGGGCGTGGCCATGTCGTCTCGGGTTGGAACAACCGGTTGATGGTGCAGGCTGAACGCTTTGTGCCGCGCAAGCTGGTGATCAACGCGGCAGAGCGATTGTTCAAACAATTTGCAATTCGTCAATGACGAACAATAGAGCGGCTGCTTTACACAAATGCGCCGATTTGCTTAAAGCAGCGCCACATTTTCAGGAGGGGAAGTTTCAGTAATGCATAGATCAAAAATCGCCGCGTGGTTGTTATTGTTGGCATTGGTCAGTCAGTTGGCTTGTCGAGGTGGGGAACCTGGTGGGCCAGCTCCCGCGCCAGGATCGAAGTCGGCGGCGCGCTTCAAGCCGGGCTTCAACCTCTTCAGTCCCGAACAGGACGTGGAGATGGGACGCCAATCGGCGGCGCAAGTGATGCGCGAAACGCCGATGCTGGACGATGCGCAGACCGTCAACTACGTGCGGCAACTCGGCAGCAAGCTGGCCGCGAAGGCGACGGGCGAGCGCTTCAAATACCAGTTCTGGGTTGTGGCCACGAAAGAGATCAACGCGTTTGCTCTGCCGGGCGGATTTCTCTTCGTCAACGCGGGAGCGATTGTCGCCGCGAAAAACGAAGGCGAACTCGCCGGGGTGATGGCGCACGAGATTGCGCACGCGGCCTTGCGCCACGGCACGAATCAAGCCTCGAAAGCGAAACTGGCGCAGGGCGGGCTGGGCATTCTTAGCGTGATTGTAGGTGGCGGTGACCGGCCCGACCTCGGTCAAGCTGTTGGCCAGATTGGCGGACTGGGCGCGAACATGCTCTTCTTGAAGTTCGGGCGCACGGCTGAAATGCAGGCCGACCTGGAGGGCGCACGCATGCTGGCCGAGGCCGGGTACGACCCGCGCGACATGTCCAACTTCTTCAAGACCCTGCAAGCCCAGGGCGGCCAGCGCGTCCCGGAGATGCTGAGCGATCATCCCGACCCCGGCAATCGCATCAAGTACATTCAAGATGAAATTTCCCGGCTGCCCGTCTCGACGAATCCGATTCACGACACGCAGGAATTCAAGGCCGTCAAAGCGCACCTGACCGGGCGCGCGCCGCAGCTTCCGGCTGACAGCAAACTGCATCGTGTCGGGCCGGAAGACCCCACTGATATGAAACCGGGCACGCGCCCGCCAGGCCCGGCGGGAGAGTTCAAAGCCTATCAAGCGAAAGATGGCTCGTTCGAGGTGCAGGTGCCGGCGAATTGGGATGTCATCGAGGGAGGCGCGTCAACATTGATCTTTGCGCCGCGCGGCGGTTACGGCAAACTCAACGACTCTTTCATCGTCACGCACGGCCTCTTTGTTGGGGTGATGAATCCGCAGGGCAGTGATCTGGGCGCGGCCACGCGCGCGCTGATCCAAAGGCAGATTGAAGAGAACGCCGACTTCCGCGTCGTCAGGCAACCACAGCCGTTCAACTTCGGCGGCAAACCCGGCTACGTTGCAGCGATTGCCGGGCCATCGGCACACACGGGCGTGATGGAAGTGGATGTCACCTACACCACGGCGACAGCGGATGGGCGCTTGTTTTATTTCACTACCATCGTGCCCGAAGATGAGCAGGGCGCGTACAAAGCGGTATTTGAACAGATACTGCGGAGCTTGCGGCTGAGTCGTTGAAGTAAGGGCTGATGCCGTACTGATTACTGAACGGGAGCACTACCAAATGATCCTCGACACTTTCAGACTCGACGGCAAAGTCGCGCTGGTCACGGGCGCTTCGCGCGGATTGGGCGCGGCCATTGCCGTCGCGCTGGCCGAAGCGGGTGCGGATGTTGCTTGTCACGGCAACACGCACAGCCCCGACGACACCTGCGAACGCATCGCGCAAACAGGACACCGCAGTCTGGCAGTGCTGGGAGATTTGCAAGAGCGCGAGACGCCGCAACGGTTGATCGAAGCGACGCTCAAACATTTCGCCCAACTCGACATCCTCATCAACAACGCCGGGATGATTCGCCGCGCGTCTGCTGCCGAACATGCCGAAGCCGATTGGGACGCTGTGCTCACCGTCCATTTGACGAGCGTCTTTCGGCTGGCGCAGCTCGCGGGGCAACACATGCTCGCGCGCGGCAGCGGCAAGATTGTCAACATTGCTTCGCTGCTCTCGTTTCAAGGCGGCATCACCGTGCCTGGCTATGCGGCGGCCAAAGGCGGCGTCGCGCAATTGACCAAAGCGTTGGCAAATGAATGGGCGGCGCGCGGCGTCAACGTCAATGCGATTGCGCCGGGTTATATGCGCACCGAAGCCACAATGGCTTTGCAACGCGACGAAACGCGCAATCGCCAGATCGTCGAGCGCATCCCCGCGGGCCGTTGGGGCGAGCCGCACGAGGTCGCGGGCGCGGCGGTCTTTCTCTGTTCGTCCGCCGCCGATTACGTACACGGCCATGTGCTGGTGGTAGACGGCGGCTGGATGGGCAGATAGGCTGAAGCTCGATTTTTGACAAGCTCTACATTACGACCGGTTCTGGCGGATGCAGGATCGAATGCAGCGCCGCTTCATCCAGGTAATAAACTGAGCTGCAAAAGTGACAGATGAGCTCGGCGCCTTTATCCTTCTCCAACATATCTTCGACCTCGGCGCGTTCAAAACAAGAGACGATATGCAGGGCGCGTTCATACGAGCAAGTGCAGCGGAATTCCAGCGTGCTGCGGTTCAAAACTTCAAAAGGAAGCTCTCCCAACACGGTTGCCAGGATCGCTTGCGCATCTGCGCCGCTGCGAATCATCTCGGTCGGGTGTGGTGCGTTGTTTACAGCCTGTTCAATCGCCGCCACTGTATGTTCGTCTGCACCGGGCATGACTTGAATCAGAAAGCCGCCCGCGGCAGTCACGCGCTCCTGTTCCGGCTCGATAAAAACGCCGAGCGAAACGGCAGAATTAATCTGCTCAGACTTCGCCAAGTAGAAAGCCAAGTCTTCGGCAATTTCGCCCGACGTAATTGGCACTGAGCCGTAGTAAGGCTCTTTCGACAGACCGATCTCGACCCCGGCCTCGCGGATGACATAGAGCATACCTGCGCCGACTATGTCTTTGACATTGAGCTTGCCCGGCGCCAGCGGCTCAGCATGCGCCAGTGGATTTTTCACGTAGCCGCGTACTGTGCCGTGCGCAGTCGCTTCTGCAGTGATGCCGCCGATTTCGCCTTTGCAATCGAAGCGCAGAGTGAGGCGTTCGAGATCTTTGTACGTGTGGCCTAACAACAACGCTCCGGTAAGCGCGCGGCCCAAAGCTGCCGAAGCCGTCGGCGTAGCACGATGTTTTTGGCAGGCTTCATTAACGAGGTTGGAAGTGACAGCCGCCAGTAAGCGGATGGTCGCGTCGGCGGCAGTGGCTTGAATCAAAAGGTCTTCTTGCATGCCCGACATTATGGCTTATTTTTCGCGCGTGCGCGCAACAGCAGCCAATCACAACCGGGCGCGCAAGCTTGTCTGGTTTCGCTCTGCCCCAACGTCTCAACGGTCAAATCTGTTGATTCAGTTAGGTCCGCTGCCCAGCGTTTTGGCGATAACAGGAGCAAACTTGACCGAGCGCTGACTTGCTCGATTACTTCGCGCATGCTCATCGCAGTAACCAATTCGGAGTGCTCAGCGCGCAGCGGCAATTCCGGCGCGTAGAAATCTATGCTGTGCTGCGAATTGATATAAAAGAGCAGGCGCTCACCCGGCAGGGCCACGCGCTGAGCTTGTTGCGACAACGCGGCCAGCGATTCAACCGCGCCCAGCGTCGGAAAGACTTGATGAACGGCCAGCAGCACGAGCAAGGCTAAACCGAACGGCAAACCCAACGTGGCCCACTCGAAGCTACGTCGCAATGACAAGGCCAAATGAGTGAGGCCCAGCAATAAGGTCGGGGCGACCATTGCCAGCAATTCTTTGCTACTCAAACCTACTTCGCTCCGCCCGGCCAGGCCGCCAGCCAAAGCTGCTACGACGAGCAGCAACGATACGCCAAACTGCGGCCAGCGCGGTTTGGCCGCTTGCTGAGGCTCGCCAAGTTGCGTCAATTGCTCGCCAATCAACAACGCCAGCGCAGGAAAGACGGGCAGAATGTAACCTGGCAGCTTAGAGCCGGAGAGCGAGAAGAAGACCACCGGCGCCAAAACCCAGAGCCAGAGGAACAATCGCAGCCGCTCAGTTTCGGCAAACAGCCTGTAGCGTTCTTTCCAGGTTTGCCACACGCTTGCCAACAGGAAGGAAGACCAAGGGAGACTCCCGGCCAGCACAACCAAAAAGAAAAAATAGAATGGCTGCGGATGTTTGTATTTGTTGCTCGTGTAGCGTTGGAAGTGATGCGCGATAAAAAAATCGTCAATGAACTCGCGCCCGTGGCGCCAGAACATCGGCGCATACCAGAGCGCCGCTGTAGCCAGCAAGATCAGCGCGCCGCCAAGCAGCAAGCGCGGTTGCAAGACAATCTTCAAGCGCCTCGTTAGCAATAGGTACGGCCCAATAATGATGGCTGGCAACACGATGCCGACCAAGCCTTTCGCCAGTACCGCCAGGCCCAGCGCAAAACAAAAGACCCACCAGAGCGCGTTTTTCTTCGCCAGCTTTTCCGGCTGCCGTTCCCAAAGAAAGAAACAAAGCAGCGCCGCTTCCAAACAAACCGACAGCGGCAAATCAAAGGTCACGCCGCGCGCAAAACCGGGCCATAAGCCGCAAGTGACCAATGTCGCCGCGCTCAAATAACCAAAGCGCGCCGAATGCACACGCCGCCCAAACCAATAGAGTAGCAACACCCCCAGACTTGCCAGCAACGCCACGCCGAAGCGCGCCGCAAACTCCGAAACGCCGAAGAGCTTGTAGCCCATCGCCGCCAGCCAATAAGTCAGCGCCGGTTTTTCAAACCAGTGAATACCAGCCAGGCGCGGCGTGATCCAATCGCCCGTCTGCGCCATCTCGCGTGCGACCTGGGCGTAGCGCGGCTCGTCTGGCCCTAAAAATGGCAGGCGACCCAGACCATAAAAGAAGATTATCGCGCACAACAAGGCGAGCGCGAGCAGGTGAAGACTTTCAAGCTGTTGATGACGGGTTGGGGAAGGATCAGTGTGGTGCACGAACTTAACTTTTCTTGTTTTCGAGTCGGATTTTGCAGGGACGGTGCGCTAGAGTAACATTCAGCCCCGCAAACTTGAAACCTTCTTCTGCAAGCTTATGAGTACAAAGTTAAAGACCGCTGTGATTGGCGTAGGCCACCTCGGACGCGAACACGCGCGCGTGCTCGCCAGACTCGAAACGGCTGAGCTCGTCGCCGTGTGCGACACCAACGAAGCTCAAGGGCGCGCTATTGCCGAACGCTACGGCGTGCGCTTCGTGCCGGACTATCGAGAGTTGTTTGACGAAATCGAGGCCGCGAGCGTAGCGACGCCGACAGTCAATCATCACGAGATCACCTGTGCCTTGCTTGACCGAGGCATCAGCGTACTGGTCGAAAAACCCATCGCCCGCACCGTCGCCGAAGCCGACGAGATGATTGCGCTCACCCGCGCGCGCGATGTCGTCTTGCAAGTCGGCCATATCGAACGCTTCAATCCCGCCTTTGTCGCCTTGCAACAACAACTCACGCGGCCAGTCTTTTTTGAAGCTCATCGCATGGGCATCTTCACGCCGCGCTCGCTCGATATTGACGTGGTGATGGATTTGATGGTGCACGAGCTGGACATCATCGCCAGCCTAGTCAACAGCGAAGTCGTCAAACTCGAAGCTGTCGGCATTCCCATCCTCACGCCCAAGATTGATCTGGCCAACGCGCGGCTGGAATTTGCCAACGGCTGCACGGCCAACATCACGGCCAGCCGTGTGGCGGGCGAACGTTTGCGCAAGCTGCGCGTCTTTCAACCCCACGAATATTACTCGCTTGATTATGCTGACCAGCAGGTGGCGATGTGCAAGCTCGTGCCGCCGCGCGAGCCGGGCAAGTTGCCAGAGATTGTCGCCCAATCACTGGCCATTACTAAGCGTGAGCCATTGCTGGCTGAGATCGAATCCTTTGTTAATACAGTGCAGACACGAAGCGTACCAGTAGTCAGCGGTGCAGACGGACGGCGTGCATTGGCGTTGGCGGAAGATGCGTTGGCTAAGATCAAGCTGCACGCACAGCGAGCCGGTCTCGCTTTGAGTTTTGAGTGAGCGCTGGGTTCCCGCTTAATCCGCCGCGTAGCTCACGGCAGGACTGCCCGCCGGGTAAAACACGCCCAAGAGCCGCAATTCACCCGCGCCTGTATTCTCTACACAGTGGGTCTGTCGCTTCGGCAAAAAGATGCAAGAGCTTGCTGCAATCGGCGTGTTGGTTTGGCCCGCCCACATACGACCTTCGCCGCGCAAGATGAAGAGCACCTCTTCGTATTGGTGAAAATGATCGGGCGCGCGGCCTGGTGGAATCGAGCCGACAAATTGCGTGACTTGCTGGCTGCCGACTTCGGCATCAACCAAGACGCGATACCAGCGGTCTGCGGTCGGAATGGCTTTACGGTCGGCGAGGCGAACGAGTGGCGGACGCTCGGGCGGTTCGTTGGCAGGCGTAGTGATTGCCTTAACCAACTTGGTTGAAGATTCAGGTTCAGGACATTGCGAACTGATTAAGACCAGCGGCTCTACTTGTGGATTGGCAATAGCGAAGGTTTGTTGCGGTTTGATGTAGAGGCCCATTTCAGGCGCGATTGCATATGAGTGACCGTCAAGCAACAGCGTGCCTTGCCCGGCTAACACATAAAGCACCTCATCGCAGTCTCGATTGCGCAGACCGGGTGACAAGCCTTGCGCAAATTCCATTGTGCGCAGCGAAATCGCTTGTGCGCCGACGGCGCGCCCGACTTGCGGCCAGATTTTCAGTGTGTTTGTAACCTGCGGCTCGCCTTCTCTGATTGATGAAACGCGGCAGCCGCCTTCTAACACAACAGCCATGCTTGGTTTTCCTTAAATCCTAAAGCTTGTTTCGATAGCACCTTACCACTTGCGTCAGCAAGAGACGCGCTGAAAGATAATATATCCGCTAGCCGTTAAGGAAACCTCTACGCCGTCGTTCTTCCGCCTGGCAAATTGTTGCAACCAAAAAGCTGGAGGCCTCGTTTCACTTTTTTGCTTTGCAGCGGCTAAACTGGCCGTTTGGTTGGCCGGCAGATTTTGCAACAAGAGAACAGATATGCGTTTCTGGGAGTCAATTATTCTTGCGCTCAGCTCATTGCGAGCGCACAAACTACGATCATTTCTCACCTTGCTCGGTGTGATCTTCGGCGTGATGACGGTGGTCGCGGTGGCGGCGGTGATCGAAGGCTTCTTCCGCTACGTGGATCGCACCGTAACGGCGGATTTGGGCGCGAACACCATCGTGGTAGACAAGTACGGCATCATCACCAGCTTCGAAGATTTCATCAACGCCAACAAGCGCAACAAGGATTTGACGGTGGCTGATGCGGAGTACCTGCGTGAGAAGATGACGCTGGCGCAGGCCGTTGGCGCACAGGATGGCAGGAGCGCCGAGATTCGCGCAGGCAATGAGAAGTTGACCAATGTCAATGTGCGTGGCAACTCATCCGGCATGATTGAGATTGATACCACGCAGCCGGAGTTTGGGCGCTACATCAACGAGTTTGACGACAATAATCGCCGCTATGTCGCAATGATTGGCGCGGAGATTGCCGACAAACTTTTCAACAAACGCGACGTGGTCGGGCGCGAGATCAAAATTGATGGTTTACCATTTGAAGTGATTGGCGTGGCAAAAGAGCAAGGTTCCTTTTTCGGCCAATCGCGCGACGATTTCATCATCATCCCGCTTTTGACCCATCACAAGATGTGGGGCGCGCGGGGCAGCGTTAATATTTCGGTCAAAGCGCCAGATGGCGCGAACCTGAAAGAAGTCGAAGACCAAGTGCGCCTGCTCATGCGCGCGCGCCACCGGCTGGGCTACAACGACAAAGACACTTTTGGGTTGGTGACTGCCGACGCAATCAACGGTTTTGTGCAAGCGCTCTTCGGTATCATTGCGGCGGTGGCGCTGGGTGTGACTTCGATTTCGTTGGTAGTCGGCGGCATCGTGATTATGAACATTATGCTGGTGACGGTGACCGAGCGCACGCGCGAGATTGGCATTCGCAAGAGCCTGGGTGCGCGGCGCAAAGACATCCTGACGCAGTTTCTGGTCGAATCTACCGTGCTCTCGTTGGTCGGTGGGTTGATCGGATTGGGGCTGGCTTACGGCATCTCACAACTGCTGATGCGTTTGACGCCTGTGCCTGCCGAGTTGCCGGTTTGGGCGGGCGCGCTGGCGATTGCGGTGTCGAGCGGCGTGGGACTGATCTTCGGCAGCTATCCGGCCTGGAAGGCGGCGAAGCTCGATCCGATTGTGGCGTTGCGGGCAGAGTAAGAGGGACACTGATATGTACTGTTCAGCTTGTGGGACAGCAATCACGCAAGCGACCAAGTATTGCCGCCAGTGTGGCGCGCCATTGGCCGCGAAGGATAAAACCACAGAGGAGCGCTTCGATTCTTATTTGACGGACATCTTCTGGGTGTCCATCCTCGGGTTGGGCGCCATTGTGGGTGGCGCGGCGGTGCTGAGCGAGGGGTTGCATCTGGGCCGTGGCATCGTCGTCGGCTATCTGGCGCTGAGTACGGCGATCTTTCTGATTCAGTTCGTCTTACACCTCTGGGAAATTTTCCGTATTCGCGGCATCGTGGGAAAGGCTGCCTTCATGCCGGTTGAGCCGTTCGACACCAACAAATTGAAACCCGCGCGTGAACCCGCAACGTTAGAGCCAGGCATTGTGCCCAGTAGTGTAATTGAAGAAACCACGCGCACGTTTGAGACGGTCGAAGAGCGAGTCAAAAGGTAAAGAGTTATGTTGAGTCAAGCAATCAAAGAATTATTCACCCAGGCGATGACCACTTTATGGGCGCACAAATTCCGCTCGTTCCTGACCGTGCTCGGCGTAGTCATCGGCACCGCGACGGTCATCGGTGTGGCCTCGCTGGCGAGCGGCATGGAAGCAGGCTTCAAAGAACAGATTGAACAATTCGGCACCAACGTCGCTTTCGTCAGCCGCTGGCCGCAGATGCGCCACGGCGATCTGACCGAAGAGGAGCGCCAGCGTAAGCCGATCACGCTCGAAGACGCCATCGCCTTGAGACAACTACCGACCGCCATCGCTGCTTCGCCAGTGCTTCGCCCGCCCGGCTTGCCGCCAGCCGTCAAGTTTCGCAACAACGAAGTGCGCACACCACAGGTGCGCGGCGTCTGGGCCGATTACGCCAACACACGCGAGGTGGCGATTGCGCAGGGCCGGTTTTTCAACGAAGCCGAAGACCAGAACAGCGTTGAGGTCTGCATCATCGGCTACGACATTGCCGAGAAGCTTTTTACCGGTTACGAGCCATTGGGCAAAGAAATCATGGTCGGCAATAAACAATTCCGCGTCATCGGCGTGCTCGAAAAATCTAAAACGCTCTTCGGTGGCGGGCCACAGGCCGATACTTTTGTCTTCGTGCCTTATAACGTGATGCATGCGATGTTTCCGATGCAGAACGACCACTGGATCGCTATCGGCGCCAAGCCCGGCAAGCTCGATCAACTGGTGGACGAAGCGCGCGAGCTGATGCGCCGCCGTCGCCAGGTGCCCTACGACAAGCCGGACAGCTTCGACATCCGCACGCCCAGTGGCATCGTCGAAAGCTTCAACCAAATGCTGCTGACCGTTTCGATGATCGTCATCCCGATTGTCAGCGTTGCGCTGCTGGTCGGCGGCATCGGCGTGATGAACATCATGCTGGTCTCGGTGACTGAGCGCACCAAAGAGATCGGCGTGCGCCGGGCGATTGGCGCGCGGCGGCGCGACATCATTACGCAGTTCCTGCTCGAAGCGGCTGCCCTCACGGGCCTTGGTGGTGTGATTGGGATCGGTCTCGGATTCTTAATCAGCTTTTTGCTGAGTGTCTTCAATTTCCCTTCGCACGTCCCGCTGATCTGGGTGCTGGTCGGCTTTTCAGTCTCGGTCGGCATTGGCTTGGCCGCCGGGCTGTATCCGGCCTTCAAAGCGTCGCGGCTTGATCCGATTGAGGCACTGCGTTACGAGTAAAAAAACAGAACGGGGAGCGTCAGCGACCTGAACCTCCGCAATGCGTCAAATATAGAGGTTCAGGTCGCTGACGCTCCCCGTTCTGTTTCTGATTAACCATTGAATTTGAACAGCCGCAGCACGTCAATCGAAAGATCGAACAGATGCGTGCAGCCATTCGCCCCGCCGACCTGTTCGGCAAACTGTGCCACAAACGCCTGAGTCACGTGCAGCCCATTCAATCCCGGCGTGCGCTGATGCGGGTCTTCGCATAGACCATGATAAGGCAGACGCAATCCTCGGCTTTGTGCCTGGGAAATCACACCTTCGTTCGACAACTCAAAATTGATCTTGATGTCGTGGATGCGATCTTCCATCGCGCTTTCGCAAGCGTAGGCTGACGAGCCTGGTTGCTGCTTGATCGAGAGGCGCTTGTTACGCCAGAAGATGCGCTGGTCGCCCGGTTGTGGCCGCGTCAGCTTAGCATCGAAGCCGCAACGCACTTCCCGATTGGCGAACAACTCTGCGCTTGAGTCGCGGTAGGTGTAACAGGAGTTGGCGAGATCAATGTACGCCCGATCTTTCAGCCAGGCGATGCGAGCGGCTTCCGTCGCGCTGTCATTTTGAGGTTGGAATTGCGACTCGAATTCGGGCGTGTATTGATAGACCTGCTGTCCGACGCGCGCCATTTCAATAGCCGTCAACAAATGCTCTTGCGCGCCCGGCAAATCGCCCAGTTTGGCCAGTATGCGTTTGGAGAAACCGCGCCCGATTTTGACCCCGTGGATGTTGGCATAACGCGCGCACAAGGCCGAATCGAATCGCGCTTCGTCTCCGGCGAGTTGCCGCGCGCTGGCTTCGATGACTTCATACTCCGGCGTGCGTACGCGCCAGACGTGTTCAAAGCCGAAACGCTGGTCGCGCATCTGCCCGCGCACAAGCAGTTCGTTCGTCGCCAACACGTCAATCTCTGCCGCGAAAGTGCGCTCGTAGCCTGAGATCGGCATGGGTACGGATGGTTCAATGCTCATACTTAAGCTCAAAGCAGTTAAACGTAAATGCGTGTTAACCATTCGGCCACGCAAGCAGGCTTCTCCGCGCCTTCGATCTCGACCGTGAATTGCCAGGTGAATTGATGCCCACCCGCGAAATCTTCGAGGTTCTGCAACGCAACGCGCGCACGGATGCGGCTGCCCGCTGGCACTGCCGAGATGAAGCGCACGCGATTGAGGCCGTAGTTAATGCCCATCTTGGTCGGCATTTTGAATTCGATGGCAGACTTCATCAGGAAGCTGAGCAGCGAGAGGGTGAGAAACCCGTGTGCGATGGTGGCGCCATAGGGTGATTCTGTTTTAGTGCGTTCAACGTCGAGGTGAATCCATTGATGATCGCCCGTGGCATCGGCAAAGAGGTTGATGCGTTCTTGGGTGATTTCGAGCCAATCGCTCGTGGAGACTTCTTGTCCGGCGAGCGAGCGCAATTCATCAATGCTGTGAAATTCTCTGATCGGCATAGCGACTCCTTGAAGGTGAATTAAGATGCAAAGCTGGTGCGGGATTCTAAAGCAAAGTTGCCGCGCGGCATAGGCGGCTTTGTTTGACACGCTCGCTTTCGCGAGAGTAGGCTTGTTTGCATCACCGCCATTATCAATCCGTTTGGGAATTTGTTTAGAAGAGTCACAACTTGCAGTAAAGAGAGGAGCAAAATGAAAAAACTATTCACGTGTTTGTTCTTAGTTGCCGGAATGTTTGTCCTGTCGAGCCTGGCGTTGGCCCAATCGGTCGCGGGCGAATGGAACGCGACAATGGAGACACCAGGCGAGCCGAGTAACTACAAAGCGATTTTCAAAGTGGACGGCGAGAAGCTGAGCGGCACAGTTAAACGCTCGAGCGGCGACAGTCCGTTGCAGGGCACAGTCAAAGGTAAGGAGATCAAGTTTGCCTACACGATCAATTACAACAACAACGAACTTCCGATCAACGTGACTGGTATGCTCGAAGGCGACACTATCAAAGGCTCGGTGGATATTGCCAACGGTGCTTTTCAGGGCGGCTGGATGGCGAAACGGGTAGGCGGTGCAGCTCCGGCAGCGCAGTCCTCTCCGGCGACTCCGGCAGGAGCGGACGAGTGGGAACTAACTATGAACTCGCCGCAAGGAGCGAGTAATTGGATACTCTCTTACACCAAAGATGCAGAAGCTCTCAAAGGAACAATGACGACCCCACGTGGTTCTTTGCCGATGCAGGGCACGCTCAAGGGCAATGACATCACCATCAAATTTACGGTTAAGTTTCAGGACAACGATCTGCCCATCACACTGACTGGCAAGGTTGACGGCGCGGCGATGAAAGGCGAGGCCGATTTTGGCGGACTTGCCCAGGGCGATTGGACGGCTAAGCGCAAGACAGGCGGCAGCGCACCCGCTGCTACGCCGCCCGCTTCATCCAACCAGGCGATCAACGTGACCGGCAGTTGGAACTTTGAAGTCGAGACGGGGCAGGGCAGTGGCAATCCTTCTTTCACCTTCAAGCAGGAAGGCGAGAAGCTGACGGGCCGATACAAAGGCACGTTTGGCGAAGCCGATTTGACCGGTACGGTCAAAGGGGAGCAGATCGAATTCTCGATCAAGGTGACCGGACAAATGGAAGCTACGATAGTTTATCGCGGTACCACCGATGGCAAGACGATGAAAGGCAAGGTGGCTTTGGGCGAGTTAGGCGAAGGCACTTTCACCGGCAAGAAACAATAGCAATCAGCGGGCAAGCACCTAGTGGTAAACGCTAGGTGCTTGCCCGCCGCGAGGGCAAACAATCATGCGCCTGACAATGATGACGAAAATTCTGGCCAGCGTGGCGCTCACAGTTTTGCTAGCGAGTGCGGGCCTAGCCGATACGCTTGTGTTGAAGAATGGCAGTGTGCTCAAGGGTACGTTTGTAGGCTTCGAGAATGGCGTGTTTCTCTTCAAGATCACCAGAGGTGATAATCCCAATCAAGGACGGACGATGCGGTTCCAGGCCAGTGAGGTCGTCAAGCTAACACTCGATAATGATGGCATTGATCCAAACACTGATCGCGACCCGCGCAACGACAACTTTCCGCGCCGCGATCCAGACAGAAACGGCAACACGGGCGGCAGCGGCTCGCGCACCTATCCGCCAATCGAAGTGCGGCTGGAAGACCAATGGATTCGCTCGAGCATTGAAGTGCGCACGGGGCAACGTATCCGCGTTGAAGCCAGCGGCACAATCCGGCTCGAAGGCCGCACTGCCACTGGTCCCGAAGGTTTGCGCAATCGTGCAGACAGCGATGCGCCGGAGCCGAGCGAAGCCGACGGCGTTTTGCTTGCAGGTGTCGGCAACGATGCCAATGCACCCACCATCGTGATTGGGCGGCAGCGCGAATTCACTGCTGAACGCGATGGAATGCTCTATTTTACGGTCAATCACGGCGTGACCCGCAACGCGAGCGGTGCATTCCAGGTGCGCGTTGAGGTTGACCAGGGTTCGGGCGGTTCTAACAGCGGCAGCGGCAACACCGGTAGTGGCACGCGGCGCGGCATGGAGCGCACTTTCACTGTTCAGGCCAATCAACCTTGGCTCGATACCGGTATTGATGTCGAACCCGGCATGAGCTTTGAGATTACGGCGGAGGGCACGATTCAAGTTTTTAGCGGGCGTCGCACAGGGCCTGAGGGTGACCGCAACGCTCAGGCAAGCGGCTCGCGTTATCCTATGCCGGATGCTGGGGTCGGCGCGCTGCTCACCAGGATTCGCTATCGTGACGGGCGCGAATCCAACATCCTGGTAGTTGGCAGAAGCAATACAGCCACCACTGAACAAGGCGAATACGGGCGGTTGTTGCTCGGCATCAACGACGATTATTTCCGCGACAACAGCGGGTCGTTTACCGTGCGGGTGCGGTGGTAATGTGATGCGGGAGAGTAGGAGAGTGGGAGATAATCCTTATCTCCCACTCTCCCGCTCTTAGCAAACTGCCGCTTCATCAATCCTCAACACATCACCTGCCGCATCGAGCGTAGCCATCACGCCTAAGGGCAAAGTCAGATTGCCGCGCAGGCTGTGACCGCTGGGCAAACCGAAGAGCACGGGCACATTCAAATCCGCCGTCAATTCCGCCAGCACTTCCTGAATCGTGTAGCCTTGCTCGGCGTGCTGCACGCAATCGCTCATCTCGCCAAACACGATCCCGCGCACATCGTCGAATTTTCCCGCCAGTTTGAGTTGTTGAATCATTCGATCCAGTGCGTAAGGTTTCACGCTCGCGTCTTCGAGGAAGAGGATCGTATCGCGCGTGTCGAGTTCATCCGGCGTGCCCAGCAATGCCGCGATCAATGAAAGACAGCCGCCGACCAAGCGCCCGCTGACCGGCTTGCCTGCGCCGCGATGCAGCATTTGTGCACGCTCGCTGCTGATTTCACCCAACGGTTGCGCCTGCATCAAAGCCGCTTGCAAGGTCGTCCAATCATAATGCTCCGCGCCGCCCGCCAAATCCTTTGCCGCCATCGGGCCGTGAAATGTCACCCAACCGAAGCGATGGTAAAAGTAGAGATGCAGCGCCGTCATATCACTGTAGCCGATGAAGATTTTCGGATGCCGTCGCAAGACTTCGTTATCGAGCAGCTTGAACAAACGCATTGCACCATAACCGCCGCGCGCCGCCCAGACGGCTTTGACTTCAGTGTCGGCAAACGCCTCCATCAACTCGCGCGCGCGCCGTTCGTCACTGCCGGCGGTGTAACGCGCTTTCTCTAGAACGTCCGCCGCATATTTCACGCGAAACCCCAGCCGTTCGAGTTCGGCCACGCCGCGGTGTAGATAGTGGGATTTCAGATTGCTGGCGGGCGCGACGATCTGCACGAGATCGCCGGAACGTAAAGCGGGCGGTTTGACGATTGCGGAAGTTTCAGTCATAGCGCGGCGATTATAGCGCACGGCTTTTCACGCGCGGGCTTTTCCACTAAGATGCGCACGCTTTCACCCGCAAGGAATTCAAACCATGAATATCATTGAACGCATTGAAAAAATCGGCATCATTCCTGTCATCAGCATTCCAAAGGCTGAACACGCGCTGCCATTGGCAGAAGCCTTGCTTGCGGGCGGTCTGCCCTGTGCCGAGATCACCTTTCGCACGGCGGCGGCGGCGGAAGCCATTGCGCAAATCAAAAAGCATCTGCCCGAAATGCTCGTAGGCGCGGGCACTGTGCTTTCGGTCGAGCAGGCGGATGTGGCGTTGGGCGCGGGCGCGGAGTTCATCGTCTCGCCGGGCACGAACCCGCTGGTGGTCGAACATTGCCTGACCAAGCGTGCGCTGATCTTTCCCGGTGTTTGTACGCCGACCGAAGTCGAGATGGCCTTGAGCAAAGGCGTCGAAGTATTGAAATTCTTCCCCGCCGAACAGGCAGGCGGCGTGAAGTTTTTGAAAGCCGTCTGCGCGCCCTACGGCCACGTGAAGTTCATACCGACAGGCGGCATTGATACGAAGAACATCGGGGAGTATCTGGCTATTCCTCAAGTGTTGGCGTGTGGCGGCAGTTGGATGGTCAAGCCTGAGTGGATGAAAGCGGGTGAGTTCGACCGTATCAAACAATCGGCTGGCGAAACGGTTGCGCTGATTCGTGAACTGCGTGCTACAAAATAGTTGGTCTGAAGAGGTAGAGCGATGAAATCACAATCCACAATGTACGATGTCTGCGTTGTCGGCTCCGGCGCAGCCGGTGGCGTCGTGGCAATGCAACTCGCGCAAAAAGGCGCGTCGGTCGTTGTGCTCGAAGCGGGCAAATGGGTCGAGCCGAGCAAGGACTTTTTCAGCCACACGATGCCCTACGAATTGCCTAAAAACGGCAAGGGCTGGGACCCGCGCAAGCACCTCACCGTTGATCGCGCAAAAGAGCCGTTCACCAAGGCGGGCGAGTATCAGCGCTTCGATCACTTCCTGACCAAGGCCGTCGGCGGCAAGACGTTGTTGTGGGCCGGCCTGAGCTGGCGCAACAGCACTTACGACTTCGCCACTTGGCCGGTGAAGTATGAAGAACTAGCGCCGTATTACGACCGCATGGAAAAGCTGATGGGCGTGACGGGCAATCACGACCATCACCCGAACGTGCCCGATGGCGTCTTTCTGAAGCCGCTGCCGTGGAATTGCGCGGCGTATGAAATCCAGAAAGGTTGCAACAAGCTCGACGCCAAACGCTTCCGCATGATTACCGCGCGCAAGGCCATCCTGACTGACCGCAATTGGTCGAAGCGTCCGGCTTGTCATTACTGCGGCCATTGCATGCGCGGCTGCGATGTGGATGCGAAATACACCTCGGCCAATACGGCGATGCCGGAGGCGCTAAAGACCGGCAAGTGCAAGCTGATCCTGTACGCCAACGCCGCCGAAGTGGTGATGAGCAAAGATGGCAAGGGCGCGACGGGCGTGCGCTACTTCGACGCGCGGACGCGGCAGAGCTACGAAGTCCGCGCGCGTTACGTCGTGCTGGCATGCGGGCCGATTGAATCGGCGCGGCTATTGTTGCTGTCGAAATCGCCGCATTTCCCCAACGGTCTGGCAAATTCGAGCGGCTTGGTCGGCAAGAATCTGATCACGCATACGACGGCGGGCGCGCAGGGCTACTTGAAATCGCTGCGCGGGCGCGACGTAAACAGCCTCGGCAACGATGACGGCACCGAGAGCAGCCACGCCTACATCGCAGCGTTTTACTACGATAAACCGCACCCCGATTTCCCGAAGGGCTATCACATCATCATTGATTCCGGCTCGCGCGTGGGCATCGGCAATACTGCTTTCGCGCAAAATGTCGGTGGATTTGGCGCAAATTTGAAACGCGAAGTGCGCGCGCGCTATCCGGGACTGATCAGTATGTATTCGCAAAACGGAATGATCCCTTCGCCGGAGCGTTATGTCGAGCTCGATCCGGAAGTGAAAGACATCTACGGTCTGCCCGTGCCGAAAGTGCATTTTGGCTTGACCAGCGAAGACCGCGCAATTTTCAAAGACGCGACCGAGAAGATTGCTTCAATCATCGAAGCTTCGGGTGGCGTGGTCACAAACGTGAACCCCGCGCCCGGCGTGGACAGCGTGCATTGGGTCGGCACCTGCAAAATGGGCAATGACCCGAAGAGTTCGGTGTTGACGCCGTTTTTGCAATCGCACGATGTCGAGAATCTCTACGTCGCCGACGGCAGCGGTTTTATTGATTATTCCGAAAAGAACCCGACCTTGACTGTGATGGCGCTCAGCAGTCGTTGCGCCGATCATCTGTACGAACAACTCAGACGGAGGAGTTAGTGAGCATGTATCGCAAGCTATTTTTTACGCTTTTGTTGATCTTGCCGATTGCGACGCTGACTGTCGCCGCGCTTCAGAAAAAATCCGGCCCGCCTGATGAGCCTATCATCGCCGGTTTCAAAAAGAGCTACCCGGCTTCTGTCTCTGATGCCGTCGAACTCGTGACTGGCAAGAACGGCACAATGTTGCACGACATGAAGTTGGTCAACGGGACGCCGATTGTCGGGCGCGCTGTCACGTCATTGGTCAAACCCGCGCCGCCTGAAGCGGCGACACCAGCGCTTTCGACCAAACATTCAGTCGAGATGATTGACGAAGCCAAGCCCGGCGAAGTCGGCGTCATCGTGATGGAAGGCACACTCGAAATCGCCGCGATGGGCAATCTGATGGCGACGGCGGCCAAGGTGCGCGGCATGGCCGGGATGGTTTTGGACGGCGCAATTCGTGATGTATGGGATATTCGGCGGATGGGTTTGACGATCTACGCGCGCTCGCTTTCGCCTCGGACGGCGGTCGGTCATTACGCAACGGTGGCGCGCAACGTCCCCGTGCAATGCGCTGGCGTGGCAGTGCGTCCGGGCGACATTATCGTGGCCGATGAAGACGGAGTCGTGGTCGTGCCGCAGGAACAGGCCGAAGCCGTGTTGAAAAAGGCGCAGGAGATTGATGAGCGCGAGAAGGGGATGTTCCCCTTTATTCGGCAGTTCAAGTCATTGCAGAAAGCGATTGAGAAGTTCAATCGGATTTAGCGACTTCTTTGTCCCAGTTGGCTGCTAACACTGCCAAAGCATTACGCCGCAGCCCCGCCAGCTTCGTCCGCTTCACCGGGCTTTTGCGGAAGCGGGCCGAAAACTCCTCTTGCGATAATTCGGTTAGCTCAGTCAGCTTCGGCGCAACGCTGCCACCACGCGGCGCGAAGCGTGCTTCCGCCGTCGCTTTAGAAAAGCGTGACCAGGGGCAAACGTCCTGACAGATGTCGCAACCAAAGACCCAATTCTTCAAATTCGCTTTGATTGGCTCCGGCAACTCCGGTTCGCGCAGTTCAATCGTGCCGTAGGAGATGCAGCGCGTAGCGTCCAATTGATACGGCGCGACAATTGCGCCCGTCGGGCAAGCGTCCAAACAGGCCGTGCACTTGCCGCAATGATCCGGCTCGATGAAGCTGTCGTATTCCAATTCAACCGTCAGCAACAATTCGCCCAAAAAGACCCACGAGCCAAATTCTTTCGTAATCACGTTGGTGTGTTTGCCCAACCAGCCTAGCCCCGCGCGCACCGCCCACGCCTTGTCCATCATCGGTGACGAATCAACGCAGATTTTGCCCTGTATTTCTGGTGCCTGCTCTTGAATCCACGCCAGCAAGGCTTTCAGTTTGTCACGTAACACATCGTGATAATCATCACCCCACGCATAACGCGAAATCTTGCCCGTGTCTGTTGCGTCAACGTGCTGCTCCGGTCTGAAGTAATTGAGCGCCACACACACGACGGACTTCGCGCCGGGCAAGAGCAAGCGCGGATCGCTGCGCTGCTGCGGGTCGCGCGCCATATAGCTCATCGCGCCGTGCCACCCGCGCGCCAGCCATTCGCGCAACCGCGTGCCCTCTTCAACGAGCGCCGTCACCGGTACGATGCCGACTTTGTCAAAGCCGAGCGCGCGGGCTTGTTGTTTGATTTGTTTGGCGTCCAACCTCATTGCCGTTAAGTGAAGATCAACTTGTAGCCCGCAATCAACAGGACTATCGCCAGCAGCCTCTTGATAAACTCCGGCGAGAATTGACGGCTACCAAGATAAGAACCGAAAGCGCCACCCACCACGGCTGCGGCCGCCATTGGCAGCGCGAACAAGGGGAGCTGACGTGTGCTGCTGATATTGCCGAGCAAGCCGGAAATCGAATTAACTAGTATAAAGAGCGCCGACACCGCCGACGCTGTCTTCGTCGTCGCCCAACGCATAAAAATCAACAGCGGCGTCAGAAAAATCCCGCCACCCGTGCCAGTCAAACCCGACAACAAGCCTAGCCCTGCGCCAACACCAATCGCAACCGGCTTACTCGGCGGCTGAGCTTCTTCGTTCTTCTGAGCTTGCCACAGGAAGCGCGCCGCCGAATAAAGCAGCACTACGCCGATCAAAATCTTAAACGCCTTAGTCGGCAGATTGACGTAGCCGCCCACAAACGCCAATGGAATCGAGGCCACAGCGAATGGCCAGAACAGCGGCCACGAGAAATGCCCGGCGCGCCAGAACTGCCAAGCAGTCAGCGTGGCGACGATGATGTTCAACACCAACGCCGCTGGTTTGATAACCGTTGGCGTCAACCCGATGAGCGTCATCACAGCGATGTAACCCGACGCGCCCGCGTGACCGACCGAGGAATAGAGAAAGGCAACGATAAGAATGGCTGTGCAAAGCAAAGCAAGTTGTTCCGATTCCATAAGCCAGAAGCTTTCAGTACGTAATACTTTCTAAAAACAATCCTGATGGTGGCGCCGTCACGCGTGCCGGATCGAGTTGAGTTTTTCGCGCAGGCTCTGCCAACAGCAGCGCGAAATTCTCCACGCTCACTTTTCCGCGTCCAACCTCGACGATTGAGCCAACCAACCGCCGCACCATCTTCCACAAAAAATGCGAGGCCGTGATATGGAACAGAATCAACTGTTCATCCAACGCCAGCCCGGCTTCCTCGACCAGCACAATGGTAGACTGCCCATCTCGCTTCACGTCGTGTTCACTGAAGGCCGCAAAATCGTGCCCGCCAGCCAGAAGTTCCGCGCACTGCGTCATCGCCGCCACATCGAGCCGATCTTTCACCCACCAGACATACTTTTTCTGAAAGGCTGTGCGCCGCGTCGAGATTTGGTAAAGGTAACTGCGCGCCACTGCATCGTGCCGCGCGTGAAAGCGGTCTTGCGCTTCTTCGACTTGTAAGATGTTGATGTCCGATGGCAGCCGGTCATTCAAACCGTAAAGGATTTCTTGAGGCCGAGGAAAATGTTTCGGCCTGCCGCCGCGCGGACTCAAGCGCAGATGCGCAACCTGAGCGAGCGCGTGCACGCCCGCATCGGTGCGCCCCGCGCCGCCGAGTTCGATTTGTCTGCCGAAAAATTCTTCCGCCGCTTTGCGCACTTCGCCCGTAATCGTTTTGGCGTTGGCCTGCTCCTGCCAGCCGCTGTAGCGCGTGCCTTCGTATTCGAGCGTCAGTTTCCAAGTCTTCATAGGCAATCAGGAAGGAGTCTTACAGCTTGAGTTTGCCAAGCGCCTCTTCGATCTCTTGAGCAAGAGTGCGTTCGCGGTCTTTGTCGCGGGCCATTTGCGCTAGCGCTTCACGATAATTTTGATTGGTTGCAGCGACATCGGTTTTGAGGTCGTCGAAGTGTTGTTGCAAATCACTGGGACGGCATTTGATGACGATCCCGCGTGAATCAACACGTGTCGGCAACGGGCGTTCGGAGGATTGTTGATGGCGCGCGTGTCGCACTTGCTCAAACACGTGAATCCATTCTTCGGACGGCACGGCGGAAAGCGTAAAGTAAAAAGACGCGATCAATTTGTAATCGGTGGTCAACATCGGGCCGGTCTTGCCGGGATTGCAACCAGTGATCGTGATCTCTTGAAATTTTTCTTCGGGCACGCTGTCTCCTTTTTTCAAATGTCCATGCCGCCGTATTTCTCGCCCTTCAGCGTCGGCTTCACCAGCACCGCGTTGTCGCGCTCGCGCTCGCGCTGTCTCGATTCGCCGAAATAGTTCTGCCACTCGCTCGGCGCATCAATCGTCTCGCCGCCGTGTTTGGTCACGCGCTGGCGCACTTGGCAGAGCACGGGCGTATTGACGGCCACGCCCGACACAATCACTTGACCTTTGGTCAATGCGGGCAACTCATCCAACAGCCGCCGCCCCGCGCCTTCGACTGATGAAGCAATCGTCTGCTGATCAATTGGGTTGACGATGCGCATGATGAACTGGGTCATGCATTGCGAGAGCACGTCCTGATCCAGCTTACCAGGACGTTGCGTAATCAGGCCAATGCCGACGCCGAACTTGCGCCCTTCTGACAGAATCTGTTTCAGAATGTTGGTCGAAACGACCTGCGTCCCGGCGGGCGCGTAGCGGTGCGCTTCTTCGAGCAGCACGAAGACAGGATAAGAAAGCTGTTCCTCACCACCCACCAACGTCCCACGCACCGTGCCCATCCGCGCCTTGTTCGTGCGGCGCAGCAGTGCCCCAACGATGACTTGTTGTTCCGTCTCCTCAATGTCCGAAAGTTGCAGCACCGTGCATTGGCCAGGTTTGAACAAAGCATCGAGCGCAATGTGTTCGTGGTCGGAGAAGATGCGGCTCTGTTGAAAGCGTCGGTTCAAGCGCCACTCCAGACCATCAATCGTACTGACATTACCTCCGCCGGATTTTTCGTCGCCATACTTTTGCTGCAACACTTCTTCCAGCAAATCCTGAAAGCCCCACATCCCTTCGCGCCGCGTATTGATCAGTGCCTTGTAAGCCTGGCTCAAAAACGTCTTCATCTTCTCCGTCGTTTCCGGCAACAAGTAGTTGATGTCGGCTTCGGTCAACGTCGAGATGCGCACCTTAATCTTGTCGGGCGTGAAGACTTTGATTTCGGGTTTGTAGCCTGCTGCGGCAAAGGCCGGATGCGCATGAATCTCTTGCAGCGTGTGGTATTCGCCGTGCGGGTCTACGATCAACACAGCGGCGCGATTGTGGGGCATCAGCAACTCCTCAATCAACACGCCTGCCGTGTAGCTCTTGCCCGCGCCCGTGCTGGCCAACACGGCCAAATGTGTCGAGACCAAATCTTTGACCGAGAGCACAATCGGTACCTCATCGCGTTGCCGCGTGAGCAGCGAGCCGATGTGTGCGCCGCCCGGCTCGTCTTTCTTTTTTGGCGAGAGCATCTGCGCCAACATCTCGTTCGACGCGACAAAGACCTGCTGCCCAGGCATTGGCGGGATACGCGGGTTGATAAAATCGCCAAAGGTCGCGCTGAAATAGCCGACGGTCTCGACGACGATCTCGTAAATCTCCGCGCCCTCATCGGCCAAGCCAATCAGGCTCGAAACCAGCGCAGGTGGCGTCTGTGGATCGCACAGAAAGCTGTCGGGCAGATTGCGGACGAGCCGACGTTCGGTGATCGTGCCGACGATCTGCACAGGCACGGCGTTGTCTTCGGCTTCGTAGTAGACGAACTCACCGATGCGCGTGCGCGCATTGTCGGTGGTGATGAAGGTGAACTCGTGTGGGTTTTCGCCGGGGCCTTTGACGGTGCCGGTCAGGATATTTTCCATATCGCTTCAGGAACGTTGTTATCTGCTACTAGGGCGGGTCATCAATCCAATTGGCCAACCGGCCAACGGGCAGCAAATCCACAAAATGGCGAACATTGCGCGTGACGACAATGTGATTTCCGGCCAGCGCCGTCGCCGCAATCAGCAAATCTGCATAACGCTTGTGGCTGCGGTGCTGTGTTTGCAACTGTGCCAATGCCGTGGCGCAGGGCTGATCGAAAACGACTACCTGGAAATTGCTCAGCAACCGTCGCGTCTCTAGCAGCAGATGGTGTGCGAGCGGCAATTGGGCCGATGTAGCTTTCAAAGCGAACTCGCAACGCCCCCGCAAGACCTCGGCCACAACTACGGAAGGCAACGCTATCTGCGGCCAGGGCGTGCGTTGAAGATGCGCGCGCAACATCGCGTGGCCATCCACGTGATGGGTTAGGATGTTGGTGTCCCACAAATACACGGCTTCGGCTCCCGGCCAACGCTATTGCCGCTGACGATCCAATTCCTCAAAGAACGCACCCCAATGTGGATCACCCGCGAAAGCGCCGAAATAGGGCCACGTCTCGGTCAGTGCGTGCTCAGTTGTCTGACCATTGCGCGCGAGTGTGTCGGGCACTTCGACCTGAACGAACTCGACGTGTGATTGGGTTTGGACGATACACTCTTTGATCTGCGCCAATGCTGCTTCACGCGTAGCGGCTTCCACTACACATTCTGGCAGTGCTGGCACTACGGCGCGCCACTGCGTTTCCGCTTGTTTGGTTAGCATTACGGTGTATTGCATTTCAGGCCCCCCTTCACCTCACGCTTTTGGAGCGACAGTATAGCACACGAGCTTTGCCCGCCGATGCAGTGGCGCAGTGCGTTGCGCTCAACACTCACGCCTGCTCGTTCTCCTTCAAGTCAGTGGAATCAGCAAGCTCAATGCCTTCGGCCTGCGCCCATTCTACGATACGCTCGCGCAGTCGTTGCTGTTGAAAGGCGTACCAGCGTTCCTGTTCCGCTGGGTAGTCGCGCAAGGCATCTTTGAAGCGGCGGAACGGTTTGCCGCCGCGCAACGCACGTATCAAATCATCAACCACACGACCGGCGCGCAAAGTGGTGACAAACTCTTCCATATCTTCAAACGCTTCGTGTGATTCGGTACCGGGAATGGCGACGTAACGCGCTGCGTCATTGGGCGTAGTGTCCGGATTTCCCTCATTAGCATTTTCATCCACATCCAACTCGCTGAGTGCGCGTAGCACGCGCTGGGCCTGTGCTACCTCTTCACGCGCCCAGTCAGGCAGAGCATCAGCTTTGTCTTCGAGAAAAGCGCGAATGTCTTCAGTGATGTAGATCAATTCGCCCGTTGCGCGGTCAAGCCAGCATTCGGTTTCGTTCGTGCCGCTGACTGCGTGAAAGGCAGTATCCAAATCTTCATACGAGACTTTGCTTTGTGTCACAGGGTTGTGATTAGGCATGCCGAATAACGCGTATGTTTCACCCAGGTGGCAATTGCGCCAGCCAAGTTTGTATATCGGGGTCGCTTCCCCAGCCGCGCGCGATTTCTTGAACCGCCATTTTCCTTACCCTCAAACTGACATCTTGTATGGCCAAGTCTTTGAGAATGGACATTGTTTCAGTTTCGTCCTTCCAACCAGCCGCTAGTTGCTGGGTCGCCACCTGGCGAATCACCCAACTCTCATCTTGCCTAGCTCGTTGTTTGAGCCAAGGCAAGGTATCAGGATCATCTTTCCATTTACTTGCCAGCTCTCTTATTGCTGCTTCAACTAAAACACGGCTATTATCGCTCGCAACAATTTCTTTTAACCATAATGCGATGTTTGGATCACCTGCGCGCCACTGTGTCAGTGCTTGCAGTTTTTCCCGCCGCAGGTATTTGCTTCCGTGAATGTTCTCCTTAAGCCAACTTGGATCATCAAGGAATAGCGGATTTGCCAGGATGCTGAAAGCAATTGCCTCAGTAGCCTCGCGCTTAAAAAAGGCCGAGAAGCTTTGGGGAGATTGATAGTTTGAGTCAAACAAGGTTTTTAGCGCGAAAATTATTCGATTGCGCGTATCGCTGAAAGCTGTTGGGGTCTTCATTTCTTGAAAGCAATAAGCGGCAAGAAAAATATGCTGACGTTCTAAGCTCGGATCTTCTTGTTCGAGCAGGAAATTGATAATCTCTACAACCTGTTCATTAGATGATTCAGCCACCATAGCCGCAATCAAACACAGCACTTCTTCCCAATTCTTATCTTGCCAATACCGTCCGAAAACTTCACCTTTCAAATAATCCAAGCTCAGCCGTTGCCGGAACTCACGCATCAACGCTAGCGCGCAAAAGTATTCGAGAAATGTCCGATGCACAAAGGCATAACTATCGCCGCCCAGATAGCAGAGAATGAAATTACGCTCGCGCAACTGTTCGATCAACGCGCGAGCCGCCTGCAACGCAGCAGGCAAATCCATCCCCAGTTTCTCTTGCAGATATATGCGCAGGATGCGTTCGAGGTCAGCGCTAGCGATAATGTTGCCCGCCAGCCCCTGCTCGTTGGCTTGCATAAAGTAGGCCACCTCGCGCAGCATCTCGGTCTTTTCTTGATAGCTGATGAGCCCTTTCAGTTGCGGATGCTTGTCCAGCAGCTTTTCGGTATCCCATTCCTGCAAAAGCACGCGCGATGCCTGGGCGTAAAGCTGGGCACGGTCACGGGGTAGTTCCTGATGTCGGTTGAGAATAGCCATCATCGTCAACAGCAACGGATTGCCGCCCAATTGGCGGATGGCGTGTGACTCGCGCAGAGCTTTGGCCAGGCGTTCACGTTTGGCTGCACCGTCGCGCGCGTCACGGAACGTTTCGATGTGCCAATGGTCAAGAAAGGCGCTTACCTGCGCATCGTCCAAATCCTGCAACATAAAGTGGCGAAACTCGGCGTCGGTCAACCGTTGCGGTTTGTAACCGATCACACGTGACGTAACGATGATGCGCGTCTGTGGGTAATCATTGCTGAACCGGTGGATGTCGTTGATGGCTTGCTCGCGGCGCGCCGGATCGAAAATCTCATCCAGCCCATCAAGTAATAGCACTGCACCGCGCTCCGTTTTCAGCTTGCGGTCGAGATCGCGCTGGTTCAGGCGATGCCAGTTTTGAGCGTCGTGCAAGTAACGCACAAAGCTCTTGCCGTTCGGACATTCCCAGCGGTCGTATTCGCGCAAGTCAATCACGAGCGGCAACGGCTGGCTGTAACGCGCCATCGCGTCTTTGGTATTGGCCCATTCCAGCGCCAGATAGCGCAACAGCGACGATTTGCCTGCGCCTGGATCACCTAACACAACCAGCCGTTCGATGCGTTCGTCGTTGATGACTTCGAGCACGGAGCGGGGCGATTGGTCCACATAAGCGCGCCGTCGCGTCTCGATGATCTCTTGGTTCAATGCGGCATCGCGTTCGTCGAGTTCGCCGCGTGTGATCAGGCGTTGCAGATGGTCTTTCGGGATTTCGAGCAGTTGCGGGTAATACTCGTGGCACTCGCGCACGGTCTGTGGCACGAAGACGCTCCAAAGCTTGACGCCACTGTAATTCGCCCCGGTCGTATCTAGGGTATCGAACCCCAGCCGCGCATAGCGTTCGAGCAATGCGGCGCGATACTTTTCCTGATCGAATTCGGGCGCAATACCTGCGAGTTGTTGCACTCCAGCGGCGGTCTCGACGGCGGCTTGGGCTTGCAAAATGGCGCGAAAGTCTCCGTCCTCTTCGCGTAACCTGCGCAGCTTGCGGTTGACTGATTTGGCGACAAAATCCCAATCGAAATCCGGCGGCAGTGGCGATGATTCAGGTAATTGTTGCCAGCCGCGTTGCAATGTCTGGCCATCTATCGCGCCGTTGCTTGTGGTGAAAGATTGCGGCAACACTTCGCGCAGGCTCTCTGTGCGGATGAATTGTTGAATATCTTTGGCCCAAGCTTCGGTTTGTGTGGCGACGACACCTGCGTTGCGCAACTCTTCGTCAATAACCTCGACCAATTCTTTGATCGCCTTGCCGTATGCTTTGAGGTATTCGTCCTGCGGGATGAGTTTGGCGGCACGATGAAGTAGGCTTTTGGCTTGATCCTTTGAGAGGTCTTTGGCTAAATCTTCAAGCACAGGCTCAACGAGCTTGCCTACGACTTTCCCTACGCCCCACAATGCGAGCCATTCGATTGCCATTGTTCAAGCCTCCTGTTTCCCGGTGATTTCAGCTTGCAGAAACAATCTTTCTAACTCGCGCAATGGCAGTGCTGCTGCCTTCTCACCCATCACCATATTCATCAACCTGCGCACCACCTCGCGGTCAACCAAGCCCGGCTGCTGCAACAGCCACAGCAGATCAATCTGATCTTTCCCGCGCCCCGACACATATTTGAGAATCACCATCCATTCCGGGCTGACAACTTTCAGGTTCTCTTCGGTCTCGACAGCATCGCTTAAGGCAGTTTCGTAAAACTCCTGAAAGAAATCGTTGCGGACAATCCAGTCCAGTTCAATTTCACGCTGCCCGGCAGTAGCCGCGTAGGTCTCACCACCAAAGCTCAACGTGTCTTTCACCTGCCAGCCGAGCAGCGCGCTGGCGATCATATCAACATCAGTCGTCGCACGCGTGAAGCCGTATAGGTGCATCGCCAACCCTCCCGCCAGTGCGCAAGCGATGCCTTGTGTTCGAGCAGCTTGGGCAGCGATGCGGGCGACTTCCAACCCTTCGGCGGTTGAAATGGATTGTTTGTCCGGTTCGGTGTTGCGACGCAACAGAGCGCGGAGTTCTTCTTTGCTCATCGTTTTGTCTCTGCCAGATTGGGCTGTTTCGTCGGCGCTTGCAAACTGTAGCGCATCATCAGACGAACTGCACGGCGCTTTTGAGGAGGCGTGTTTTCAACCCTACATAACCTTGCTCGCCCGCTACCAAATCCTTCAATACATTGCGCACGCCCCGATGACGTTTGGCGAATTGCACCATGCGTTCGATCAGCGGCTGACCGGCAAATGTGCCGTGATAGAACCGCTCTTCCAACTCCGCCGCACACCGCAACTCGTCGCCGAAGCTGTCGCGCCACAGCGGTTCGTAATCTTCCATCCGCGTCGTCAACGCCTGCGCCAGTAACTCTGCCGATTTGAGCGCGTAGTAGATGCCTTCGCCGGTGATCGGGTCTACGAAGCCTGCCGCATCGCCGATGAGCGCCCAGCAGCCAGCCGCATCGCTGACTTTCAATTCGTCCCAACGCGTGACGCCGAGCGCGGGCAGCGTGTGGGCGTAAAACTGAGCGCGCGGTGTCGAGAGCTGTTTTGACGCGGCCAACTCAGCGGCGACGGGGGCATCCTGCGTTTTCAGGTATTCGAGCAGGCGCGCTTTCAATTGCGCCGGCGTGGCGGCACGGTAGCCGGTGGCGATGCCGTACGAGATGTGATCGGTGCGTGGGAAGAGCCAGATATAACCGGCTAGATCGCCGAGATATTGCACGTCTACGTGAGTAACAGGCCGTCCATCGGAGGGTGTGACGCGCCAGCCGAGCGCGTAAGCGAAATCGTCTTCGGTGAAGCGCACGCCGACGCGGCGGCGGATGACGCTGTTCGCGCCGTCTGCGCCGACCAGAAAATCGGCGGTGAACTTTTGCGTGGGCGTGGTGATATGCCACTGGCCGTCGCTGAATTCGGTTTGCTCGACGCGTTCGCAAAAAAGCTGTGCGCCTGCATCTACGGCGCGTTGGCGCATTAAGCGCGCGAGTTCGGCCCGAGCGTAGATGGCAAACGGCTTGCTCGGCGTGACAGTCAATTCGCGCTGCTGAGCGGTGATGAGCCGCAGCTTGGAGACCATCTGTTTCGCTACGTCAGGCGTTTGCAGAAAGGGGAATTCGTGCAGAGCTTTGGAAGTGACGCCGCCGCCGCAAGGTTTCTCCCAAGCGTCGCGGGCGTCAAAGAGCAGGACTTCGCCGCCTGCTTGGCAGAGTTCGTGAGCTAGGTGTGAGCCAGCAGGGCCGGCGCCGACAATTGCGATGCGCATCGGTAGTTCTCTAGTGTGAGTTGCATTAGGTGTCCGAACGAGCGGCGATTATAGCATTGACAGCCTGAGGTGCGATGCGTACCTTCGTCGTTTCAACTTGTCGGTGAGAAGGAGCAGTTATGCTTGATTTACATTATGTCCGTGAAAATTTCGATGCCGTGCGCGAACACTTAAGCACGCGTAATTTCGATCCGGCGTTGCTGGATGACTTTACCAAGCTGGATGGCGAGCGTCGCGCTTTGATCCGCGAGCGCGACGATTTGAACGCCGCTTCGAATCGTATCAGCAAAGAGGTCGGCGCGTTGATGCGCGAGGGCAAAAAAGACGAGGCCGAAGGCAAGAAGGCCGAGTCACGCCAACTCGGTGAAAAGATCAAGGAGATCGAGGCCAAGCTGAACGACTTGGAAAATGGTTTCCGCGACATCCTGACGCGTGTGCCCAATCTGTCGCACGAATCGGTGCCAGTGGGCAAAGACGAAGCGGCGAATGCGGAAGTTCGCCGCTGGGGTACGCCGCGCGATTTTGCGGCGGAAGGCTTTGCGCCGAAAGATCATGTGGACATCGGCGTCGCTTTGGGCATTCTCGATTTGGAGCGCGCGGCGAAGGTGACGGGCGCGCGCTTCGCGGTGTTGAAAGGTTGGGGCGCGAAGCTCGAACGCGCGTTGATCGCGTTTATGCTCGATCTGCACACGCAGGAGCACGGCTACACGGAGATGCTGCCGCCATTTATGGTTAACACTGATGCGTTGTTCGGCACGGGGCAGTTGCCGAAGTTCGAGCAGGACTTGTTCAAGGTGCGCTTCGAGCGCGATTACTACCTGGTGCCGACGGCGGAAGTGCCGCTCACGAATTTGCATCGCGAAGAGATTTTGGAAGAGAAAGAGTTGCCGCTTTACTACACCGCCTACACGCCCTGCTTCCGCTCGGAGGCGGGCAGCTACGGGCGCGACGTGCGTGGGCTGATTCGCCAGCATCAATTCGACAAAGTCGAGTTGGTCAAGCTCACCAAGCCGGAAGATTCTTATGAAGAGTTGGAGAAGATGACGGCGAATGCCGAGACGGTGTTGCAGCGTTTGGGGCTGCCTTATCGCACCGTGACTTTATCAACTGGCGATATGGGCTTTTCGGCAGCAAAGACTTATGACATCGAAGTCTGGCTGCCGAGCCAGAACACCTACCGCGAGATTTCGTCTTGCTCGAATTGCGAAGCGTTTCAGGCGCGGCGCGCGCAGATTCGTTTCAAACGCGGGGGCAAGTCCAAGACGGAATTTGTGCACACACTGAACGGGTCGGGCTTGGCAGTAGGGCGCACGTGGCTGGCGATTTTGGAGAACTATCAGCAGGCGGACGGCTCGGTGCTCATTCCGGAGGCACTTATGCCATACCTGGGCGTAGAGGTCATCAAGCAGAATACGTGAGGCGAGGTGCTGAGCCACGCGCCCTCAGGAGTGCTTAAATGAAGCGCGAGTCCGTGATCACCTGGTAAGGGATTCAGTCCAGGTAGTGCTTTGTGGGTAGTGCCCGCAACATCTGGGCGGCCTGTTCGGGTGTCACGTCACGTTGCGGCATCCCTAACATTTCAAAGCCAACCATAAATTTGCGTACCGTGGCCGAGCGCAGCAGCGGGGGATAGAAATGCGCATGCAGATGAAAGCTCTCGTGCGCCTGGCCATCGGTCGGGCGCTGGTGAAATCCCATCGTGTAAGGAAAGGGGTGGCGGAATAAATTGTCGTACCGCGTGGTCAACTGTCGCAGAAGCTCAGCCAAAGCGTCGCGTTCTTTGTCGTCTAAGAGGTCAAGGCCAGTGATGTGTCGGCGACTGATGATAAGAGTCTCGAACGGCCACACTGCCCAGAACGGCACAAGCGCAACGAAATATGCGTTCTCAGCAACGAGCCGTTTTCCCTGTTGCAACTCCAAAGTCAGATAGTCCTCCAACAGACTCGCCTGGCGAGTGTTGAAATAATCGGCCTGCGCCGCGAGCTCTTTGACCGTTTCATTCGGAAGGCGCTCCTGGGCCCAAATCTGGCAGTGTGGGTGCGGGTTGCTCGCGCCCATCATTGCGCCACGATTCTCAAAGATTTGTACGTGATTGATGAAGGGCAAACTCCCAAGTTCGAGATACTGCTCGACCCACACGTCCACGACCGTGCGAATGTCTTTCACGTCCATGCGCGAGATAGTTAAATCGTGGCGTGGTGTAAAACAGACTACGCGGCAAATGCCGCGCTCGCTCTCAGCGATGAGCAAACCCGCCTCAGCAAACTCACCCACAGGCGTGTCGGGCAGCAATGCAGCGTAATCGTTGTCGAAGACGAAGGTACTAGTGTATGGCGGATTGACGTGCCCGCCTGCACGCTTATTGCTTGGGCACAAATAGCAGTCTGGGTCGTAGCGAGGCTGCGTTTCTGGTGGCAACTCTTCGACCTGACCTTGCCAGGGACGTTTCGTCCGGTGCGGCGAGACCAACACCCACTCGCGCGTGAGCGGATTATAGCGGCGGTGAGGGTTGTCGTTTAGATCGAACATTAGTTTTTCTGGCCCACACTATTCTTGCACACAGACGGTTATGTTCGCGCCATCCGTGATTTCAACCAAGTTTGTTGTCAAGCATGCGAAAACCGCACGCGGCACAAAAGAACAATTGCCTGCATCTTTTGTGCCGCGTGCGGTTTTTTGTGGTGAAGCTTACTTGTCGAGCAACTTGCGAATCCGCGGCTCAAGCGCAGCGCGAATCTCGTCGTCTTCCAGCGCATATTCGATCACGGTCTTCAAGTAATTTACCGGATCGCCAATGGTCAACCATTCACCATCTGTGACAGGCTGCGCCACGACGCGCCCACCGCGACGCACGTATTCGCGGATGGCATCGGTCAGCCACAATTCGTTGCCTTTGCCGGGGGGAATTTCATCAAGGATTTGAATTACATCGGTCGAGAGCAGAAAGCGGCCGAACATTGCCAGATTCGATTTTGCTTCTTCGCGCGCTGGCTTTTCCACGACATCGGCCAATTCATCGCTGTCTTCCTTGAACTCGACGATGCCATATCGTACGACATCTTCCCAAGCGACGGCTTGCGTCCCAACGACTAGGGCACCGGTACTGTGGTGTTTGTTGATCAGTTGTTGCGCGAACGGCATCCGTGATTTGATGATGTCATCACCATAGGCGTAAATGAATCCCTCGTCTGCGGGAAGGTGCGGGCGGGCGACTATCAGCGGCGTGCCATTGCCGTAAGGGCCAGACTGTAATTCGATGACCAACTCTATGCCGAAAAGCTTGTCAATGAACTCATCGAGCGCCTTGTATTTCCCGTGTGGCGGAATGCTGGAAGGCTGGTATTTGCGTCGCAGCGGATCGGCATTCTCGCCAGTGATGATGATGATCTTTTTGATGCCCGAATCAATGAACTCTTCGATGATGAGTTGAATGGCTGGTTTGTTGATGATTGGCAGCAACTCTTTCGGATAGCCCAGCGTGATGGGCAACATTCGTGTACCTGATCCGGCGGCGGCAATTACACCTGTCTCGACTTTCATTTAATCGTTCTCCACTTTCTTACAGTAATCACCTGTAGGGCAAAATACCATGTACCACTTTTTATCACAAAATTAGCTTTAGCGATATTGAGCGCATTCAACGAATCTTGGCCAAGTTGGTGAACGGAGCTTGATTATAGTGGAGATCTGAAAAGCCAAGCATTATCCCTCTCACTAGCAGGAATATATTTAGACAATGAAACAAAGCGCGGCCACTCATCCAGCAAATCCAAATAGCGAGCAAGGTCCTCTATCACCTGACTAATGTAATCTTGCCCTTTTGAAGCAAGCTCGGTTCGGGTGAAGTTGCTGACATGAAATTGATCATAGTCCTGGTCGCCCCAATAACGAATGATCTGTTGCAATCGGTCATTGGCAGGCTCTTGCAATTTTTTCTTAAGAGTGTCGAGTGATACTTTTTCACTTTCCTTCACAAGCCGCGTTACATAATCGCCATAATAGCTAGGAATTAAAGCATCCATAAGACAACCGCGAACAAGCCGAGGAAAGTACTTGCTGCAAGCATTAGTTATGTCGTCAGCTTCAACCCCATCGGGATAACGGTTTTGTTTAAAAGTTGCATCTTTACAAACATGTTGGTTCTCTGAATAGCTTGTGCTGCCCGGCTTAGGCAAATGGCCAAGCTGTTCGTGAAGTAGTCTCTTCAAATGATCGTCAATCCAAACAATCAACTCGTTCATATTTGCAAAAGGAGGGAGAACTTCTATAGCGGACTGCGAGATACAAAGACCTGCTCCCGAAATGACCTGATCAAATGGGTCAGCACCAACTTTATTGAGTGACTGAAGCCATTTCAGCGCTGCATCATATCCTTGCTTGTATTTAACTGTTTCGTGGTCATTCTTGATGAAACTTTTGGTGCCAGCCGGGGAAAAGAAATGGGTTCGAACAGCGAAATCATTGATCAGATCTTGCTGGTTTGAATCAAAGTAATGGCCTGAGAAGAAGTAATATCTTTCTCCTTTAGATTTCAAATTGGTATCGTAGTATTCGATCAATTTGTGGAAACCCTTATCATTAGGCTTCACATCGGCGTCCATCCTGAAGATCAGTTCGTTTCCAAAATGAAAGCCTCGTGCTATACGGATAATTGCCTCAATCAATTTGGGAGAATCATAGTAAAGATGTTGTTCACCAGCTAAGAGTAAACTGGCCAGGGATGTTTTGTCTTTATCAGCCGCCGTCTCAAGACCACTCATTGTCGGAATAAGCTCCTTTACGCCGACGATTTGAATCTTTTTTGCACCGGTTTCCGCGATACTGTCTTCAAGGATGGTTCGCATAAGACGCTCTTTGTTTAAATTTCTCCAGGAGTTTTTTTGGCGGCTCAACACTCCCTTATAACCGTCCGTGATGAAAACAAAGACTAACCCTACATTATTGCAATTTTCATAGAGAGCAAATTGCTCCTTCCATTCATCTTTGACTTTTTTCCATAAATCTTTGATGTCATTTGGCGTGTCGCATGCTGTAAACACTACGCCCTTCGTCATGGTTGCCACCTCATCGCTAAAGAGTAGTTTGCATAGGACTGGCAGTGAACACCCAACCCTGCCTTGATCCACATCTTACGCCCATTCTCTGACTAAGAAAAGCTTATGGCAGCCTTGATCTTGAGATTAAATTGCTGAAAGGAACAAGAAGCTTGGGCAACCAAGTTTACCCCAAAGTTTGTGGCTCACTGTGGAGTGAGTGTGTTGAGCGAGGTGATCAGTTAGACCATCCATCTGTATGGTTATTACTGTATGGTTATTACGGCTTGCCGGGGGCGGGCGTGACACGGCGTTTCCGCCTGCCTTGGGTGGGTTCGTTGATAGGAACCAACTCTTTGACGCGGCGCGGACGTGTATTGACAGCAGGGGGCGCAGTGGTAGGTTGATCGTTTGTCGCAGGTTTGGTCGGCGCGTTTTCAAACCGAATCGTGACAACCGGGTCGCCAGTCGGCGCGGCAGCGGTCGTTGGCGCGGCAGGCGGTTCGGGCACTTCATCAGTTAGCAACCAAGCTGGCGCATTCAGATCAGGGACGAAGGTTACCACCAAAGATACTGCCGCCTGCTTTCCTTGATCCAACTCCGGCAACTGAACGGCTTCGATGGCTTTTGCCTCGCGGGCCGATCTTAGCTTGATTTCCGGAACTACTAGCGGCGTTGGCGGCGGTATGAAGATCGGTAGCGATCCCGTCTTGGTATTGGTCGCTGGAGTTTCCTCTTTAGTTTCGCTGGTTGCAGGCGGATTCGTCGGGAGCGTTTCAGGTGGTGACGCCACCGTTTGCTTCGGCTCTTCGATGGGCGGTTTACTTGGTTCTTTGCCGACTTCAGCGACTATCTCTTTGGGCACTTCCTCTTTGGCTACGGCGGGCGCGGGCAGAAGTGTTGTGGGTTGATTGGGCACAGAATTTACACTGGCCGTCTCGCTTGTCGCGCTGGGTTTGGGGTTGGCAGTTGGCGGCGCGGCAATTCTGGGCTTACCGGAGTTGACCGGGATGCCGTACTGCCCAAGGCGTAATGGTTCACCAGCGGCTTTATTCCCTGCGTTGTTGCCAGCCAAAGCCGAATTAGTATTGCCGCGCGTCTGCTTCGCAGTTGGCGGCTGCGGCTCAGTTTTACCCACGGCAGCTTTGTCTTCCTGACGGCGATTGACGAGCAATTGATTGACGTTGAACTCAGTATTTGGCGGCGCATTAGTTGACGCAGTTTTCGCTGGCTCAGTTGCGGCAACGTCGATTGATTCAGGCGCGGCTGTTTTGGCAACACTTGCCGAACGCGCCAATTCGCCAATTGCTGCCAGCGTCTGCGGGCTGAGCGGTTGTCCCAGCCGTTCATTGAGGCCGTTGAGCGAGCCGTGCACTTTGCGATAGAGCAATTCGATCACCGTGCGATTGACGTCTACGCTGTTTTTGTTGACGGGCGCTTCATACGCTGCCAGGTGCAGTTCCAAGGCTACCGGCAAATCGCCCGCCGCTTCTTTCGCCGTAGCCAGATGCCGTAATGCTTGGTTGCCTTCGGGCAACGGCCCATACGATCTCACTGCTTCGCCCAAGGCCGGCAACGCTTCACGATTGCGCCCGAGCTTGAACAAGGCCCAACCGCGCGCGTCGTGGGCCCGCCCGCGAAAGATACGTAAGCGTCCGTCGCGGTCGAAGTTTGGATAATCGCGCACTGAGCCTTCCGCCTCCGTCGCCACTTCGGCCAATTCCAACGCTTGTTCGGCCAGTTTTATCGCCAACGGCAAGGCTTGCCCGGCCTGCGACAAACGTCGCGCCATGTACAACGCGCGGAACGAGCGGCGCGAGCCTTCCGCTTCGACGAAGGTGCGCGCCGACTGTTCGAGCTTATCGTTGTTCTCTCTGGTCGCGGGCGCGGCTTTAGTGTCGGGTGTTTTTTCGTTCGCCTTCTCTTGCAGTTTAGCGTTCACGCGCGTGAGTGATTCGGCGATCTTGAACAACTCGTCGCTGGTCGCCGGCTCAGCCAGAAAGATGGCGGCCTGGTGTTCGGGTGCGAGCAGGTCTTTCAATTCATCGGCCTGCACGTCGCGCACGCCGCCCAGGCGCGTGGTGAATTTATCTTTGGCCGTGTAGCTGAAGGCTTTGGCGAATTGCTCTGACGCGCCGTCGAAGTCTTCGACGATCAGGTAAAGTTTACCGAGCGTGAAGGCGAGCGTGGGGAAACTGGCGAATTGTTGCGCGGCGAGCAAATGGCGCTCAGCCTCAAAGAATTTGCCTTCAGCCAGTTCGACTTCGGCGGCAGCGATGCGCGCCCAACTGAAACGCGGCTCGATGGCCAGGGCAGTATCAGCGGCTTGGCGCGCTGCTTTCAGCTTGCTTTGCGCCAGGTAATAAAACGCAAGCTGCGTTTGCAGCAGCTTGTCCTGCGTAATTTGGTCGCTCGACCCGCTCAAGTCGCGCAGTTGATTCAGGGCCGCCGCCGCCTCGGTATCCTTGCCCAACGCCGTGTAAAGGAGCGCCAGACCTTTGTAAGAAGGAGTATGCTTCGGGTCTATTTCAAGCTGTTTCCGGTACAGCTTGAGTGCGTCATCATACGCGCCCTGCGAGCGGTAGAGATCGGCCAGGTCACAAAACGCTCGCCGGTCTTTCGAGTTGTAGCGCACCGCCAATTGATAGGCTGCTACAGCATCGCTAATCCGCAAGCACCAGGTGTAAGCAAGACCCAACGTGCGATGCAAGCGCGCATCTTCGGGCGACAGGCGCACTGCGTTTTCCAGCGGCGTGACCGCATCTCCCGCGGCCTCGATGATCAAATAGAACTCGCCCAGCGCGGCCAACCGTTCCGCTTCGTTGGCAAAGCGCGTCTCCAACATTTTGCCCAACGTTACCGCTTCCGGGCGATAGCCGCGCGCGGAGACCGCCAGCGGAATCTTGATGACAATATCTTCAAAGAAGCGGTCACTGATCTGCTTGGGCAGGGCGCGCAGACCGTGCTGGAAAGCGTCGAGCGCTTTTTCGATGTTGTTCTCGCCAAGCTGTGTCTCGCCGATTTGCGCGTAACTGGCCACGACGGCTTCGCGCGCGGCTAGCGACTTTTCGCCGTTGGGATTGGCTCGCAGAAATTGTTGCAGCGCGGTGAGGCGAACATTGGGTTCTTCGATAGCCAGAATGTTATCAAGGCTGCGCGGCTCGGCTTGGCGGTTAGGTGTTTGAGCGACGGCCAATGCACCAAGCAGTAGCCAGAAGCAAATCGTTGTCGCAATGTGGTTACGTCGAAGCTTCATCTTCTGCACACAGCAATGCACACTACTCTTTTGGGGGGAGAGTTAACTGTTGAAGAGGGGCAATCATAAGCCGCGCTTGACGCGGAAAGCAAAGCAAGAACGCCGCCCGGCAAAATGTTTTGCAGGGAAAGTCATTTGGGCACGACAGCGCACTAAACGTCCGTTTTCTGCCGCGCCAGCCACACGCCCGTGACAATCAACGTGCCACCCACCGCGTGCCACCACGTCGGACGCTCGCCCAGCACCGGCCACGCGATCAGCGTCGCCAGCAAAGGAATCGCGCAACCGTAAACAGCCGTGCGCACGCCGCCAATGCGTCTGACGTTGCTGTTGTAAAGCACATAACCCACCACCAGCGCGAGCAAGGATGAATAGAGCAGCCCAAACCAGACTTTCGGCGGCAACTGTGACCACGCGACCTGCCGCAATTCGGGCCAGCCTAGCAACAGCAAACCCGGCGTGCCGCACAGTAGCGTGAAGGTCGTCGCGCTCAACGATGAAAGCTTGCTGCCCAGCGTACGCATACCCAGCACATAAGCAGTCCAGCAAATCACCGCCGCTAATGTCAGCAGATCGCCCGCGAGGGTTTGGGATGACAACGAGGCGCCGCGCGCGAGCATTACCGCCGCGATTCCGGCAAAGGCTAGCGCTATACCCAGCACCACATTGCGCGTCAGTTTTTCCAAGCCTAACAGGCTGCTTGAGAGCGCGATCATTGCCGGAGTCGTGCCCATGATCATCGCGCTGTTGGCGGCGGTGGTCTTCGATAAGCCGAGGATGAAGCAGAACTGATAGATAGTCAGAGGCTACGCATAACAGCTAAGTGAGGGTAACATCAGAGCTTCCTACTTCTCTGGCGGAGAAAGTAATGATGGAAGCCCTGATGACCCTTTACATCATAGCCTTGTGCTATCGCGCGACCAAAGCTAATGCGGTGGAACTTGCGGAATGTTTCGCGGAGTTCAGTCATGACCGTTTCACGCGCTTGTTGCAAACGACCTGCTGCTGGCCAACACGTCTGTGGCAGCAATTTGCGCAGCGTCGCCTCGGTCAGGGCGGTTGGCTCGTCCTGGATGACACGGTCTTGGATAAGTTTGGCGAGCGCATCTTTGGCGTCTCTTGGGTTTATTGCTCGCGCTTGCAACGGGTTGTGCGCGGCCTCAACGTGGTGGCCTTGATTTGGACGGATGGCACGCGCCGCGTGCCCATCGGCATCAAAATCTGGCGCAAAGGCAAGCAGAGCAAAGTCGTGCTGGCCGCGCAGTTATTACGTTGGGCCAAGCGTTTGGGGCTGCAACCCGAGTATGTGTTGATGGATAGCTGGTACAGCGCCAAGCGCTTGCTCAAGCAAATTCGGGCTTACGACTGGCACTTTGTCACGCGCTTGAAGAAGAACCGCAGTTTCCGGGGCCAAGCTTTGGCTGGACAATGGCCGCAGCGCTTTGGCCACGCCACGGGCAGCTTGAGTGGTGGGTTGGAAGTATTGGTTGTCAAAGACGGCAAGCGGTACTTAGCCACCAGTCGGCTGACTTTAAGTGTCGTGCAAGTCAAAGCGCTTTACGCCAAACGGCAACAGATTGAAGAGTTCTTCAAAATCCTGCGCGGCCAGTTGCGTTGGCAGCAATGTCCGGCGCGCAGCCGCGCAGCGCAGACCGCCCACTTGCATCTTTGCCTGATAGCTTACTGCGTCTTGGAAGAGGAAGCTATCAGGCAACAAACGACCATCTATCGCTTACGCCGCCAGTTATTTCGCCAGGAGGTGCCCAGGCAATCGCCGCTACTGGAACCATTTAGCTTGGCTGCGTAAGTTCTGATAGTGTTTCCTACAATCCCCAGCCAAAAGAGCTTCCACCAATGCACGCGCGGAACTCGCAACACTCCTTCGCGTAAACGCAGCAATACGGCTAGCAACAAGCTCGCCGCTGTAAAACGCACTGCCGTGAAGGGAAGCGGCGCTAGGCCGGACAACGCGGCCTTGACGATGCTCAGGTTGCCGGCCCAGATCACTACCACCGCCAGCATCGTCGCATCGGCAAACGAAAGGCTGCTGGCGGTGGTTCGAGTTTCGGTTGGTTCTAGCGGAGAGGAAGAGTCAGACACAGTGACACTGAAGGTAATTAGAACTCCAACTGTTTCAGATAATCCACGCTCACTTTGATGCTGTCGAAGGGCGAGCCGGGAGTTTGATCTTGTTCGACAAAGTAGTATTTCACCCCAGCCTTCTGTGATTGCGCGAAAATCGGTTTGAAATCAATCCGTCCTTGCCCGACCTCGGTGAAAGTCTCTTTCTCCTTGTGCATATCTTTAACGTGAAATGCAATGGCGCGCCCCGGATATTTGGTAAAAAAGGCGAAGGGGTCTTGCTTTGCTTTGGTGATCCAATACAAGTCCAGCTCGACCTTGACCAGCTTCGGATCGGTTTCAGCCAGCAACAAGTCCATCGGCAACTTGCCTTCCAGCTCGGTGAATTCGAAATCGTGGTTGTGATAGCCAAATTCGATCCCGGCTTTCTTGCAGGCTTCGGCAGCCTTGTTCAACGTGACGGCGTGGGCCTTGTAATCATCCAGCTTCTGCCGGTCTTTCGGTTCGAGGTAGGGACAGATCACCAGTTTGTGCCCGATGGCCTGCGCGGTCTCGACCGACTTATCCAAATTCTCGCGCAGTTCTTTGAGCGCGATGTGCGCGGCGGGCGCTTCGAGCTTATTTTTCGCCAGCACCTCTTTGACCTGCTCCGGCGTACGATTGTAGTAGCCTGCGAATTCGACCTGCTGGTAGCCCAGTTCGGCCACTTTGGCGAGTGTGCCTTCGAAGTCTTTGGCCATCTCGCTGCGCACGGTGTAAAGCTGCAAGCCGATCTTGTTGAGCTTGCGCGCGGCAGCCAGTTGTTCAAAGCCCTGCCAACAAACAGCGCCCAAGGCGCCGTAGGCGGCCGTGCGTAAAAACGTCCTGCGATTCGTCATTGATGAATTCCTCCGAAGTGATAGTTTTACCGCGTGTGAAGGCATTCTACTCTCACTGCTGCTTTCAGTCAGCCAAAACTGAGCTTCGAACATTGCGCGCGTGTTCTTTAGGCGTGACAGCTTGCGCCGTGGAACTGGCTTCGATAATTTGAAACAGATAGGCCTTGCTCCAGGTCTCTACCCCAAGCCCGTTCAAAAAATCCTGTGTGTAACGCTGTAACGCTGTGTGGCTCTCCCGCAAAATCCCCAGCGCGTTCAAATGCCGCAACCTGCCGCGTTCACGCCACGAAAACTGCCCGTCGAGCAGAAAGCCCAGTACGATTACCAGGCGGCATAACGCGCCAACCGCTTCAGGTGCGTGTTCTAACTTCGCTAAATAATCATCAGGCAATGGGTGCTGCGGTTCGCTGGGAACGTGAAAGCGAGTCAATAGGTCACGGGTCAGCACACAATGGTTCGAATGAAAGTCGCGCTTGCTGACGGCGATGTATTGCAAAGTATCGTAGAGCAATCCTTTTTCTTCGGCGGACAGGGTCAGTGCCGGCAGGTGTTCCAACAACAAGCGAATCACTGTTTGCCCCATCACCATCACGCGCGCCTCGCGTATCACAGCGAAGACCGCGTAAGCGTTGATCGTCATATAAAGCGGCAGCCCGACAAAATCGAGCAGAGCACGTACAGCGTAGCGCCCCAACAGCACACGTGTTAGATAGCGAATGACTTGATTCCCCAACCAGCCTTTGAGCTTCAGGCTGACGTTGAAAAGCAACAGCCAGCCTTTGCTTAACCCTTCAAACGGATCAATGCCGTAGCGACTTACCTCGGTGGATTTTCTTTCAAGACCGATTCGCAACACATCGGCGCGGCGTTCAGGTTTCGTGTCAGGCGTGATGAAGCCAGTAGCCGCGGCAATGTTGTGTACGCTGACCAGATTGAGCAAAACCAACAGGAACAACTCGACCGAAGTAAGCAGCACGCACCAGAGCAACTCGCCCCACGCCAGCCGGAACGTCACATTGAACAGCGCCAGATTTTTCGCCGGGAAGAATTGCGGATAACGATAAATCGGCAGGTAGTAGGCCAGAAAGCCCAGCACGGAGAGCAAGGCCGCCGTCAGCATAACAAGGCTTTCAGTGCGGCGCAGTTGGCGGCGCTCCGCTGCATTCAGCAGATGCAGATATTCGTCTACGCCGCTTTGGCGTAAAGGCAAACGTTGATAGAAGAGGATGAAAAGGGGTTCCATCGTCAAACATCAAGCTCGGCGCGTAACACCATGAATGTTCGGCGAAACTCTTGTTCCATTGACTGGCGCTCTGTCTCTGGCAATAGGCTGGCACGCACGGCGTTGAGCGCGAGCGTTTCCAACATCCCAGCGTCAAAGCTAAAAGCCTCGGCAGCGCGCAAATATTCGTCTGTCAGCGTCGTGTTGAACATCGGCGGATCATCTGAATTGAGCGTGACGTACAACCCTTCGGCCAACAAGCGCGGCAGCGGGTGTTCGGCAAAGCTTGGCGCGACGCCCAAACAAACATTGCTGGTTGGACAGACTTCAAGTGGGATTTGATGCGCGCGCAAATATTCCACCAGTCGCGCGTCTTCCAAGCAGCGCACGCCGTGCCCGATGCGCCGCGCGTGTAAAACTTCGAGCGCGCGCCAGATGCTCTCCGCGCCTGCAATTTCACCGGCATGAGGCACGGCTGCGAGTCCGGCGGCGTGCGCCAATTCAAAAGCCTCTTTGAACAATTCCGGCGGATGTCCTGCTTCCAAACCGCCGAGGCCGAAACCGACTACGCCATGATCTTTTCCGCTAATCGCCCATTCAGCAACCGTGAGCGCGTGTTCAACAGGGCGCACATTACGAACAACATCAAAGACCCACCCGCAATGCACGTCCAGTTCGCGCGCCGCCCAAGTGCGCGCCCGCGTGAGCGCGTCGAACTGTTCGTCAAACGGGATGCGGCGGTTGGCGCTGAAATGAGTGTAGGGAGTGAAGGTGACTTCGCTATAGCGGATGTTTTGCGTCGCCTGATTGCGCAAGAAATCGCGCGCGACTAACTCGATGTCTTCCGGTGTGCAGATGCAGGAGGAGATCATCAGATAGATTTCGATGAAGTGCTTGAAGTCGGTGAATTGATACCAGTGTTGCAAGCCCGCTACATCAGCGGCAGGCAGCGTGACTCCGTTGCGCCGAGCCAATTGCAGCAGCATGGCGGGCTGGATCGAGCCTTCAAGGTGAACGTGGAGTTCGACCTTGGGCATGCGCCGAATAAATTGTATGAAAGATGTCGGGTGATTCACGACTCAATCCAGCCTGCGGGTTAGCACATTAGCATTACTCTATACTCTATCGTCTCCAAACGCGCGCACCTTACCACAATTTACCCGACAAGTCAGACCGCTCTGGATTGCTTTAATAAGGAGTTGGTTAGTGCTAAAGTGCGCGTGCCTTTCCAAGCGAAAGACACGAGATGTACAGGCGGCTCCCCCTAACTAGGTGAGTTTGCCAGCCATAGATCGAACTTAGACCAGACAATTAGGAAACGGAGGTGACTGGTGTATGGCTGTTTGTCCCTCGTGCGGTAGTTCGCGTTTGCGCAGTGGGTATCACGCTACGCCCTTGCCGCTCAGGTTGGCAGGTATTCGCACCCTGCTTTGCGATAACTGTAATTACGAATTTCGCGCCTTCTCGCCAATCGCGCCTAAGCGGAACCGCGCGCGCCGCGCACAGCAAAAAGCCGATGTTTTCAACCTAGCCCCCGCTGTTGATTTACAGGCAATCGGCCAGCCCGGCGTGGCCAGGCCAGCGCCAGCCGCAATCCATTTCGACCGCACAGCTTTGCCAGTCGCGCCAACCAATGAGGCTGCGTTTGAAGACGAGTTTGCAAACTTTGCAAACAACGCCAGCAGTGACCGGGATGACGAGGCTGACTTTGTGTCGCTTGATCTACGCGAAAAAATGTCTGAAGCGCCGCCGTCTTTGCCGATCGAAGAACCGTTGATGCGGCTGAAGGAAGATTTGGAAGAGCGGCGCAGCAGTTCATCCAGCCGCACTTGTCCGGCGTGCGGCGATCACGAAGCCACGCGCCGCCACCGCAAGACATGGGAGAAGCTGGTTTTTGGCCTGACCGAGTTGCGCCCTTATCTTTGTCCGAATTGTGGTCATCAATTTTACGCACGACGCAGGAAACACCGCCACCATCACAGCGTGCTCAGCCAGCGCGAGGAGGAGTTCATGAAATCATCTTGCTTTAACCAGGAGCGCCCAGAGCAGAGCACGAAGAGCTAACGGGTAGCGGGCAGAAGCGAGAAGGGAATGACAGTTGACCCGTAGATGAGCGCGCCCAATCGGGTTTCTTCCGACAATCTCGGAAAACTCAGCTTGACTTCGAACGCCTCGCCAGGCTTGAGACTACGCTTGCCATCGAGTGGCAGTGGCTGGCCGTCAATTGATTTGCGATCCTTCAACTTGTATTCGCGGCAGCTTTCATCGAGCAGATAGGCACGCTCTTGTTCACGAATCAGCCAGCGCCCGCGACTCATGAGATAGACCGGTAGATAAAAATCAACTGGCTCGCTCGTGGCGTAGGCGACCAGTCGCACGCTCGTCTCCGATGGCTGGCGTGTGATCTCAGCAAGAGCCAGTTTCAGCTTGTCCTGGGTTGTCGCCGTTGGCGCACACTGGCTCAGCTTGTCTAGCGTAGCTTTGACCGCCGCGCGCCGCTCGGCTTCGGGATCGCTTCGATTGCAACTTCCCGCCAACAGCACGACGAACAGTAGGCTTAGCGCGCGTCCCGTCCGCTTCAATTTTTCATTCATTCTCATTTCGCCTCTACGTAAGGCCGTGATTGCACGATGAAGATGCGCGCGCCGATGGTGATCCATTCGATGTCTTGCGCCTGGCCGTTGAAGACCCGCTCGATCTGTTGCGCCGCGCGCGCCAACCGCCGCACCAGCGCATCGGTCAGCACGGCGCGCCCGGTTTCGATCTTGACTTCGCGCACGCCGCCGCGCTCGTCAAAGGTCAGCATCGTATCATCGCCTGACCGCGTCAGCACGCGCACGGCGTTAGTGCGCGGATTGAACAACAATTGCTCCGGCACGCGGCGGCCTTCGACCACGCGGATGCCCAGGCCGCGTTTGGCGTTGATGTAAACACCCGCGCGGTCGGCCCGATCAAACGGGTCGGTGGTAATCAACACACCCGCGGCTTCGGCGTTGATGCCCTCCTGAATCAGCACCGCCGGATAGACCGCCGAATGATTGATGCCAAAGCTTTCGCGCGCCTCATAGGCTTCGTAATTCCAGAGCGAGGCCCAGACAGTCTTGATCGCGGCCAGCAGGGCTTGCTCGTCGCGCACATTGGGCACGCTGGTGTAGAGGCCTGCGCCGTTGAAATTGGGCAAGTCTTCCGAGTTGGTTGAGCTGCGGGCAAAGACGCCTTTGTCGCCTAAGAGCTGCCGTTTCCGTTCGAGCACTGCGCGCGCGAATTCGTCATTGAGCCGGCCTTGTTGAATGCGGGCGCGCAATTCGGCCAGCCGCTGTTTGCGATACGCGGCGTCGTGATTGAAACGATCATTGCCGAGCAGTTCCAGGGTAGCTTCGTCCAGCTTGTTCTCTTGCAAAAACTGTTCGTAGTAAAAGAATGGGATCGTGAAGCCAGGCGGCACGGTGATGTCGCGCACACGCCCGGTTTTGACGGCGTGCAGCACCTCGCCAAGATTGGCCGACTTCGCGCCAAAACGTTTGGCGTCAGCTTTGCGCTGGGTTTGCAGTTCGGTCAGTTGTTTGAAGGCCAAGTCAGCGGGCGGCGTGAGCAAGTCGGAGCGTTTAGCCAACTGGCGTCCGCGTTCGGCAGCTTCATTGGTCGTGGCCGGACGCAGCGTGTAACCATCGGCGCGCGTCTCGAAGTAGACGAACTTGCTCGCGAGCGGCTTGAACAACTCCGCCGCGCCTTTGATGTAGGCGTTGGGCACGCCCCAGTTGTTGGCTAGCAGGTTGACATGCGCGAGCGGCGTCGAAAAAGTCGTCGTGATGACTCCCGACAACGGTGTGAGCGAAAGTGGCGGCTCAAGAAAGATCACAATCTCGTTGCGGTCAATGATCGTCTCGTCCGTGAGCCGGTCAATGATGCGCAGCACGCCGACCTGCGCGGCTTCGTTGAGCGGCACATAATCCTGCGGCGCATTAATCTCGCTGGGCAGCAGACGCGGCACATCATTCAATACTTGCGCACTCTCTTCCTGCCGAGCGGAGTTTGGTTTGAAGTGGAGCGGCGCAAAGAAACTCTTGCTCAGTGCCTGATAAGCCTCGCGCACGATCTCCGCCGTAGCCAGATCTCCTTCCCAAAACTCAAAGGTATATTTACCGAGCTTAGTCTGATAAGCGATAGTACCCAGGATGAAGCGGCGGTTGGCTTCCAGGTAATTGTGCCGGAAAAATTCGCGCCCGCGTTCGAGCGTGAGATAATTCGCGCTCACGAATTCGGAGTGCAGGGCATAGCGTTTCGAGTTGATGTAATAAACTTTGTTTTGCTGAGCGCGGTCAATCACGAACATCAAATGCGGCAGCGCATAGAACCGGCCTTGATAATAAGTGCGCGCCAGCCGGTCGAAATCGGTTCGTGATGGCAGACGATCTTGATACCGCTCAGCAGGGGATTGGTTGGGCCTTGCCGCACGCTGCTGAGCCGGAACAGGGTAGAGACAAATGGCGAGCAGAAGGAACGATGATGCTGTTGCTCGGCCAAGCCGAGATTTGAGATTTGAGATTTGAGATTGTGACACTAGCACAGGCCAACCTTAAGATTGAAGAAGTGAAACTGCAACCGATGACCAAGCTGGAACGAAAGCTGAAGGCGGCGTTGCGGCGCTTGGCTGTGGCTACTAACAGTGCCGTGCTAGTCGGCGTGTCGGGCGGCGCCGATTCGATGGCGCTGCTTGACGCTATGATCCGGTTGCGGGAACGGGGGAAATGGTCAGGCGAGATTCATGGCGCGCACGTCAACCATTGCTTGCGTGGAGCAGAAGCCGATGCGGACGAGCGGTTTGTCCGTGAATGGGCGCGCGCGCGCGGTGTGACCGTAGTTGCCACGCGCGTGGATGTAGGGGCTGAAGCGCAGGCGATAGGGCAAAATCTCGAAGCCACCGCGCGGCAAATCCGCTACGATTTTTTTCGTTGGTTCGCACGCGATTATGCTGTGCCGTTGGTCTTCACGGCTCATACGTTTGACGATCAAATTGAGACGGTCTTGATGCGCTGGCTACGCGGCACTGGGGCGGAAGGCTTACGGGGTATTCACGCGCTGAGTGAATTGTGTGAAGGCGTGCAGCTCGTGCGTCCGCTGCTGGAAGTTACGCGCATGGAAGTGCTGGAACATTGTGCGCGCTACGGCGTCGAGTTTCGTACCGACAGTTCAAATCTGATGGATGAATTTACGCGCAATCGCGTGCGGCACGAGTTGCTGCCGCTTTTGCGCAGCTTCAACCCGCGGTTTGGTGAAGCTTTATTGCGAGGCGCTGAAGCTTGGCTGGCTGATGCCGAATGCCTGGATCAACAGGCGGCGGGATTGCTGCAACAAGCGTGTATTAACAGGTTGTTAAAGATAAGTGTACTGTCTGGCATACACCCGGCGCTGCGCCTGCGTGTCTTGCGTGAGTGGGTGCGACAGGGGCGTGGCGGGTTGTGGCAACTGACGGCAACGCATTGGCAAGCTTTGGAACATCTCATCACACAAAGTCAGAGTGGGCACAGAACAGACCTGCCGGGCGGTTGGCAGGTCGTGCGGGAATTCGATTGGTTGCGCTTGCTGAAAACTGATGAAGCTGTACTGTCGGAGGTCACACCGGTCACTTTACCGGCTGGAACGGCTGTGCAGTTTGGTGATTACGAGTTCTGCCTGCAACGTAATTTGCCAAATCAAGAGGGTGCGCAGGCGTTAGCCAACTGGCAGCGAGGCTGGGCTGTACTGTTGCAGGAAGGCTCAGCATTAGAAGTTCTACAATTGCGCACTCGCCAGCCGGGCGATGCTTATGTACCACAAGGTCGGCAGCGTGCCATCAAACTCAAAAACTTGCTAATCCGCCACAAAATCCCTCAAACCGCGCGCGCTGCTTATCCGTTAGTAGTCACTGCAATGGGGCAAATCATTTGGGCTCCGGGATTACCGGTTGCGGCTGCATTCAGGCCCCAGCCGGGGGATAAAATTTGTGCCTTGGTGACTGTGCGAAAACGATGAAACCTGACGTCTTAGCTCGCCGTCTTTGACTGTTCCGATGGCTTAGATTTAGCAGAGGGATTTTTGCGAGCGAATTTCGGGGAAATAGGCTAGAATGCCGACGGAGGTCTTTAACGGAGGTACATGGTTTTGAATTCAACTATCAGACAAGTAATTTTTTGGGTAGTAATCATTGGCGGGGCGATCCTGCTCTATCAGGTCTTTCACAACACGGGCGGCAATGCGCCCAAGGAGTACGCCTACTCAGAGTTGATGAAAGAAGTAGACCAGGGGCGCGTGGCCGACGCCAAGATCGAGAAAGATAAAGTTGTCGGCACTTTTGCAAGCGGTGGAAAGTATACGACTAAGCTTCCCGGCGGTGATTTTGCGGCCCACGACATCGCCAAAGAGATGACGAAAAAAGGCGTCAAGGTAGAATATGAACAGTCGGCCAGCAACAGCCTCTGGCTACAATTCGCCGTCACCTACCTGCCTTTCCTGTTAATTTTCGGTTTCTGGATTTTCATGCTGCGCCAGATGCAATCGGGCGGCAACAAGGCGCTCTCGTTCGGCAAAAGCCGGGCTAAGCTGCTTTCCAATCAGCAGAAGCGCGTGACCTTCAAAGACGTCGCAGGCGTCGAAGAGGCCAAAGAAGAGTTGCAGGAAATCATCGAATTCCTAAAAGAGCCGCAAAAATTCCAAAAACTCGGCGGACGCATTCCAAAAGGCGTGTTGATGATGGGCCCGCCAGGCACGGGTAAGACACTGCTGGCACGCGCCATCGCAGGTGAGGCCAACGTTCCATTCTTCTCGATTTCCGGTTCTGATTTCGTGGAAATGTTTGTCGGCGTTGGCGCCTCGCGCGTGCGTGACTTGTTCGAGCAGGGCAAGAAGAATGCGCCCTGCATCATCTTCATTGACGAGATTGACGCAGTCGGACGCCATCGCGGCGCGGGCCTGGGCGGCGGTCACGACGAACGCGAGCAGACGCTCAACCAGTTGCTGGTCGAAATGGACGGCTTCGAATCGAATGACGGCGTGATCCTGGTCGCTTCGACCAATCGCCCCGACGTGCTCGATCCGGCTTTGCTGCGTCCCGGACGCTTTGACCGCCGCGTGGTCGTCCAGCGCCCTGACGTGAGAGGCCGCGAAGGTATTCTGGCCGTTCATACGCGCAAGATTCCATTGGGCGAAGACGTTGACATCTCGGTCGTCGCGCGTGGGACACCAGGCTTCACTGGCGCTGATTTGGCCAACTTGGTCAACGAGGCGGCCTTGAACGCGGCGCGCTACAACAAGAAGGTCGTCTCGATGTACGACTTCGAGTGGGCCAAGGACAAAGTCCTGATGGGTTCCGAGCGCAAATCTGCCGTGATGTCCGAAGAAGAGAAGAAGACCACGGCTTATCACGAAGCTGGCCACACCATCGTGGGCTTGAAAGTGCCGAACGCCGATCCGGTGCACAAGGTCACGATCATCCCGCGCGGCATGGCGCTCGGTCTGACGCAACAATTGCCGGAAGGCGACCGCTACACGCACTCGCTCGATTACATCGAAGGCTCGATTGCCATTCTGATGGGTGGCCGTCTGGCCGAAGAAATCTTCCTGGGCAAGATCACGACCGGCGCGTCGAACGACATCGAGCGTGCGACCGAACTCGGACGCAAGATGGTTTGCGAATTCGGCATGTCGAATCTGGGGCCGCTCACTTTCGGCAAAAAGGAAGAACAAATCTTCCTGGGCCGCGAGATCGCGCAGCATCAGGATTACAGCGAAGACACCGCGATCAAAATTGATCAAGAGGTCAAACGCATCGTGATGGAGCAATACGAGCGCGCTCGCCAGATCATCCTCGACAACAAGGATGCGCTGGATCGCTTGGCGCAAGCCTTGCTCGTGCGCGAAACGCTCGACTCTGTGGCGATTCGCCGCGTCGTGGCGGGCTTGCCGCTCGACGATGATTCGTCACCGGCTGCGCCAGCACACGATGCCGACAAGCCGGCGGATAAAGAACCGGTGCTGAAGCCGATCCTGCCGCCGATTACGGGTGGCAATCCGGCGACTGCTTAGGGCGTCGAACAATAAGTAAAAAGGGTGAGCGGGTAATTCAATTACCGGCTCACCCTTTTTCTTTTTTGCTCTTTATCTCTTTCTGCCTTAGCGCTACCACTTCATTAACTGGGAAATCGTCTCCACTACCGCCGGGTCATCCGGGAACATGACTGGCGTGTCTTTTACCCGCCCAGTGCGCTCGCCCTTGCGCTGCACTAGCACTTTGACGGGACAGCCGCAGGCACTGTAGACATAGGTAAACTCGCGCACCGCCTGATCCGGCCACACATCGCGCAACTTCTGTTGCGAATCTTTCAAGAAGACATCCAGAATTGAAGCTCCACCGCGCTGACCGTCCAGCGTATGAGAACCGCCCGCGCCATTGTCCATATAGATCATCAAATTCTTCCCGGCCGCTGGCGGGTCTCCGGGATTGCCGATGCGCGACTGCCAAAGGATTTGCCCCGTCCGTTTGAAACGCAAGAATCCTGTGCCTGGCTTCTCGCTGCTTACGTGCATAGAGATGTGCAGCTTGCCATCGGGCGTCGGCTCGCCGTAAGCGTCGAGCACGGCAAAGGTGCGCCCTTGCCCGTCATCTGGCGCATAGCCGCGCTCGATCTCGTTGAGCGCCTGCGCGATGCTGGGCACTGGCAGGCCAAAATCCAGTTCTTGCGTCACCATCACGGCTTGCGCGACGTTCATCTTATTGGCTTCAGGTGAAGCGCCCGCTGGCGTGGTACTGGCTGGTTGATTGGCTTGCGTGTTGGATGTAGGTTTACCGGCTTTTTTATCGTTGAAGAATGTGTGATAGAAAATTGCTGTAGCGACGGCCAACATCGTGATCATTGCGCCAACGGCGAGCCATCGTTTGGCATTCTGTTTGGGATTGGCCGGTGTGGAGTGCGCCGCTGGCTGCGGCTTTTTTTTCTTCCTTGCCATAAGTGTCTTGGTAATGAAATGGGAGTCAGTTTTGCTTGCGTCTGCCTTTAGCAGTTATCGCGTTATCGCCGCGCATCATAACAAATTTCCCCGTGAACTGAGTATTCACCGATTCCTATAAGCCCCCGGCATAGGCGAGAAAAGTTTGGGCCGCTTCATTCCTGACAAAAAGCTGAATCGTTTTCGCTTGCCACGCCCGCCAGCAATCCTTCGAGGTGTTGCCGCGCTTTCCACGCGCCCGTGCGATTGGCGACTTCGATTCCAGCCGTCCAGACGCGGCGCGCTTCGGCCGCCTCACCATTGTTCAAGAGGGCCGAACCGAGCATCTGATAGGCCGCCGTGTAATCGGGTTTGATCCGCAGCACTTGGCGCAAAGCTTCGATAGCTTCAGGCCAGCGGCTGAGCTTTGTGTATTCGTTGGCGAGGCCGTACCAGATCATTTCGTTGTCCGGCTGATCTTTCAGCATTGCAGTGAAAGCGTCAATTTTGGTTTGTGACATTACTTGCCCTTTCTGTGATTGTGTTGCGGCATCAATCTAACAAAGCGCGCTGAGCCGAACAAATCAGCGCTTCCGCTGCCATTGCGTGTACTGGCTGCGTTGCCTATGATGCGCGCGCGCTACCATCTGGTTTGTGGAGGATTGCGAATGAGACAAGTTCTGCGTGTCGCTCTAACATTGTCGCTAGGCTTGGCTTGCGCACACGCCTACGCGCGCGACACTTATCCGCGCGCGCCAGCGCTGGATGCCATTCATTACCGCCTGCAATTGACGCTGACGGCAAACAGCGACGAAGTGCTGGGCGAGACCGCGATTCTGTTTCAGCTCAATGAAAGCGGCGTCAAAGAGGTCACACTCGATTTTGCTGAGCTGACGGTGGACGGCGTGCTGGAAAAGCAGCGCGCATCGCACTTCACACACACGGGCGACAAACTGAAGATCGCCCTCAGCGGCAATTATCAGCGCGGCGACCGCTGCCAGTTGGCGATCAAATATCACGGGCGTCCGAGCGATGGCTTGATTATCCGCAAGAACAAGTACGGCGATTACGTCTTTTTTGCCGACAACTGGCCGAACCGGGCGCACTACTGGTTTCCCGCGATAGATCATCCTTATGACAAAGCCACAGCGGAATTCATTGTGACTGCGCCAGACAGCTACGACGTGATTGCCAACGGGCGACTAATCGAGAAGACGAGCTTGCAAAACGGCAATGAGCTGACGCATTGGCGTGAAGAGACGCCGATCCCGACTTACTGCATGGTTATCGGCGCGGCGCAATTCGCCATCGTCAGCGCCGGGAACGTACAACGCGATGGCGCGGACGTGCCGGTCTCTTTCTATCTCTATCCGAAAGACCGCGACAAGGGCGTGAACGGCTACGGGCGCGTAGAGCAGATCGTCGAGTTCTTTTCCAACCTGGTCGGGCCGTATCCATACGAGAAGCTCGCAATGGTGCAATCTTCGACGCGCTACGGCGGGATGGAGAACGCGAGCAACATCTTCCTGGCTGAGAACGCATTCAACGAACATTTGAACGCGCACGAGATTGCGCACCAATGGTTCGGCGATTCGGTGACTGAGGCCGATTGGCATCACCTGTGGCTGAGCGAAGGCTTTGCGACTTACTTCGCGCATCTGTTCAGCGAGCGTTTTGAAGGGCGCGACAGGTTTGTGCAACGGATGCTGGACGACAAGGCAAGTTACTTGCGGGAATACGAGAAAGACCCACGCCCGATCCACGATCCGGCCATCACCGATTTGATGAAGCTGCTCAACCCGAATAGTTATCAGAAAGGTGGTTGGGTGCTGCACATGCTGCGACGCGTGATGGGCGATGAGAAATTCTTCGCGGGCATCCGCGATTACTATCGCACTTACCGCGACCGCAACGCGCTGACCGAAGATTTGCAGCGCGTGATGGAACTTCACGCCGGGCAGCCGCTCGACTGGTTTTTCAAGCAGTGGATTTACGAGCCGGGCTATCCTATTTATGACACGGCTTGGCGTTGGGACGAGCGCGCGAAAGAATTGCGGTTGAGCGTCAAGCAAACCCAAGCGCAAACCATCTTTCGCATGCCGGTCGAGGTGGAGTTCAAGTTCGAGAAGTCGGCCAAACGCGAAGTCATTCAAGTGAACGAACGAGCGCAGCAATTTACTTTTAAGCTTGAGTCCAAACCTGCGAGCGTTGCGCTCGATCCAGATGAATGGGTGCTCAAAGTATTGAAACTGACCGAAGGGAAATAAAAGGTAGATGATGAAGAAAATCATTCCAGCACTGCTGCTTGTTTTCTACGCGCTGCTCGTGCAAGCGAGCGAACACTGGCCGCAATTTCGCGGCCCCGACGGCAACGGCCATTCCGACGCGCGCGACCTGCCGCTCAATTGGAGTGAGGCGCAGAACATCGTTTGGAAGACGCCGATTCATGACCGGGGCTGGTCGTCGCCAGTCATCTACGGAAATCAAATCTGGCTGACCACCGCCGCAAAGGATGGCCGCAATCTGTATGCGCTCTGTCTTGACCGCGAAACGGGACGCATTGTACGCGACTTGAAATTATTCGAGGTGGCGACGCCGCAGTACGCACATCCGTTCAACACCTACGCCTCGCCGACGCCAGCCATCGAAGCCGGACGCGTCTACATCACCTTTGGCTCGCCCGGCACGGCGTGTATTGATACAAAAAGCTTCAAGGTGTTGTGGGAACGACGCGATTTTGAATGCAACCATTTTCGCGGCGCGGGGTCGTCACCAGTGATTTTTCAAAACCTACTGTTGATGCACTTCGACGGCAGCGATCAGCAGTACGTCGTCGCGCTCGACAAACGCACCGGCAAGACGGTTTGGCAGACGAAACGTTCGATTGATTTTCAAGACCTCGATGCCAACGGGAAGATCACAGCGGATGGCGACCTGCGCAAAGCTTTTGCCACGCCGCAGGTCGCGCAGCTCAACGGACGTTGGGAAATGATCAGTCTGGGCGCGAAAGCGGCTTACAGCTACGACCCATTCACGGGCAAAGAACTCTGGCGTGTGGAAGAACGCGCGCAGCATTCGGCCAGCACGCGGCCAGTCATCGGACACGGAATGATCTTCTTCCCGACGGGCTTCTCTGCCGGGCAGTTGTTCGCCGTGCGCATCGGCGGCAACGGCTTGATTACCGACACGCACGTGGCTTGGAAGGTCAAGCGTGGCGTCTCGAACAAGCCTTCGATCCTGTTGATTGATGATCTGATCTACTACGTCAGTGACGCGGGCATTGTCAGTTGCGTCGAAGCCAAGACCGGCACGCAGGTTTGGCAGCAACGCATCGGCGGCGAATACTCGGCCTCGCCGGTTTACGCCGACGGCCGTGTTTGGTTCTTCAGCGAAGATGGAAAAACGATGGTCATTAAGCCTGGACGGACGTTCGAGCAGTTGGCGGAGAACAAACTTGATGAAGGTTTCCTCGCTTCTCCGGCGATTGCGGGCAAGGCCTTTTATCTGCGCACGCGGACGCATCTCTATCGAATTGAGAAGCGATAGTAGCGACCACTTGGCAACGATACGAGGGTTCAGCTATGCCCATCAGCGATTACAACGCCAATTCCTCAAGCGAAACGGCACCAAATGGGAATGCTGACTTTGAACTACGCTCATCATCCAATCAGGTAGAGAAACCTCAGAGGATCGGCGGCCTGCTCATCTTGGTCGGCATCGGCCTTTTTCTCAGTCTACTTCGGAATATAGGTTATTTCCTTGGCTCAATCACCCCGCTCATCAAACCTGAAATGTGGGATCGCCTTACGAACCCCAACTCAACAGCGTTTCATCCACAATGGAAACTGGTGATCATTTTCGATGCTGTGACAAGCGCGTTAATCTTCCTTTTGAATGTAGTTTCGCTCGTGTTTTTCTTTCAGAAGAAGCGCGCTTTCCCCAGACTGATGGCTGTTTCAATACCGGTATTCTTTTTTATGAGCCTTGGTGGTTATTATCTGTCAGGACTTATTCCGGCAGTTGCCGAAAGCAAGGATTACTCCAGGCAATGGCACTTGCTCATCTCACAGTTTGTCAGTCTGCACCTTTGGATTCCTTATTTCTTGCTCTCCAAAAGAGTCGAAAGGACGTTTGTGCGTTAGGACACGTCTCTATCGGATTGAGACACGGCCTTGAGCGGGCGACGAATCACGGGCCGCCGCCCGCCGAGACCGTAAGGGAGGGCTATACCTCAAAAACCGCCCGGCACGATAATCGTCCAGCTTGGGAAGAGCGTTAGACAGGTGAGGTTGCGCCCTCCGGTGAAGCCTGAACCCACGTTGAGACTCGCGCCCAGCAAGGGGCGGCTATTGCTCATCTTTATCCAGCCGCTTCTCCCCGCCGGGATGAAGCCATTGATCGTCCCGACGACACGCAGGCTGCGCAATCTGACCTCGGTGTAACAGCGAATCGAAAAGTTGGTCGAGCCGACTGACTCTACGTCGTTATAAACCAGCGCAAAGATGCTGATCGTTGATTCATCACCAGTCGCCAAATTACGCGGCGAATAGAGAAAGACGGATGTGTCATCAGTGACTTGGCTGTTGAAACTGGAGACCGCCACCGTCCCCGGCAAGCGGCCATATTCCGCTCCATTAAAGTTCAGATTGACGGTGCCATCGCCGTTATCGCTGACAGCCGAGTTTAGCTTCTGCACCGCGACTGCCGGTAAATCAGCCTGCTTGCCATCGGCCCGGCGGATGTAGGCGTTCCCGGTCAAATAATTGAACTGACGCGGAACGAAGCCCGAATAGGCGACCGCTACCAAGTAGCCTTGCACGCCCGGATCAATGTCGCTGGCAAAGAATTGCGCCGTCTGGTTCGCCGTCAAGCTGATGAGGCTGTCAGCCACGTTGCAAGTGCGGCCATCCACAAAAAACAGATGCACCGTTACCGAAGACGATTGGTTCGTGTTGGTGATATGGAATTGAGTATCTTCGCTGCTAGGATCGGCCTCGCTGCTCGTGTAATGATTGTAGAAGAGCAGGCTGCCGGCCTTGATGTCGTTGAGGTCTTGGGCCAGAGCGGCAATGCTGCACAAAAGCATTGCGCCAATGATCAGGAGGAAGGTGTAGGGCAATCTTTTCATCGTGTCATTCATGATCGGACTCCTGCACGTGCAGCAGGGCGGCACGGCGAGAAGAGTAGTTGTGTTTAGTGCCCACGCGTCGGGACAAAACACTGCCACGACACAGGGCGGGACAAGCGTAAGTTTTCAATATCGAGTTCAATGCACCAACCACACAGTAGCCGGACTTGGGGCAAGCTTGGTTAAGACACCGACAACTGGTTGCACCGATGGGTGAAAGATTGAAAAGGCGAGCCGAAGGAACAATCAAAGAACGGTTGCTGGACAGCCGTTCCTCATAAAAACCGAGGTTCTCAAAAAGCGGGCTATGCTAGCAACAAGCGGCGAGATAGCCAACAGTTTTAATATTAACGGCTGAGCGCAGCAGGCTGACTGTGAGTGAGGTCACTCTGCCAGCTCAAATTTCAAATTTGAGCTGGCAGAGGGGCGGTTGCAAATCAATTCGTTTGCTTCTCCACTTCGCCTGAATCGCCTGTCTGATGATCCTTGATCTGAAAGCGCATGAATTCGTGAATGGCTTTGATAGCTTCAGCATTGCGCGTTGAAATGAGCACGCGCGCGCCGCGTTCCATCTCTTCAAATTCATATTTGATCTCGGTCTTCAAACGTTGCATCGCGGGCACGCCGGGCGGCGTTTGCGCGTGGATGAACATGGGCGCGTCAAAATCTCCGGCGGCGAATTTCTTGGCGATGTGCCGGAGGTGCTGTCTGATCTGATCACGGCTGGTGGTGTCCTCGGGCTGATTGGCTTCGACTTGAATCACGCCGCCGTCGAGCTTGAGCAGGAAGTGATGGGTTGTTTTCTCGTGCGAAAAGCCCATTGCGTGGTCACCGCGCTGGTTGACACCATCGTGGTGATGGTCGGCTTTCGGCGCCGGTTTTGTCTGGTCTGCGTGAGTTGAGTGTTGCGCGTTGGCGAGCATCACGCTGAGCGCGAGCGCGGCGCAAACGAAGGTTGTGCGAATCGCGTGTTGCATCTTTATCTCCTTTTGTCTTTTTGACGTTTTGATGAGTTCGGTTTGAGTGACACAAAAGGTGGCGCACTGGCGAAGCCAGTGGCGGCCAGCTTTTCGAGTAAGCGTGCGGGTTCTTCCGGCGAAGACGAAGCCAGGCGGCTATCCCAATCCTGCAAAACCTGGCGCAACCCGTCGCGCAGCGCCGTCATTTCGTTAACCAACGTTTCCAACTCGACGAGTTTGGCGGCAGCAAGTTCACGCACCTGTCGGCAGGGTGCACCGCCCGCGTCCCGTGTCTTCAGGATGCGTGTCAATTCGTCGAGCTTGAAGCCGATGGCCAGCGCGCTGCGAATCAGCCGCACCCGCTCGACCGCGCGGGGCAGATATTCGCGATAGCCGTTCGGCGCACGATGTGGGTTGAGCAGCCCTTTGCGTTCGTAATGGCGCAGCGTGTCCGTGCTCACGCCGGTCAGCCGCGCCAGCTCGCCCGCGTGTAGTAGTTCGGTTTTTGCTCCATTCTTTGCCACGGCGCGGATTATAAAGCTTGGCACCGATTCCAGGGTCAAGCACGAACTTGCCGAAAGCGCGTAACCGCCGCATACTCTTGCCCGTCTACACCGACGGACGAACTTTTCTGCGCGCCGTTCGACAGCGCGCCGTCATCACGACAACACGTTTCAATCGGAGGCCCGTTATGAATCGCCCTATCTCGCGCCAAGCGAGAAGCGCTTTTGCGCATTTCGCTCTATTCGCTCTGCTTTTCTCGTTGTGTGCCAATCCTGCTTTTGCGCAAGGCGCGAAGAAACCCGCGCCTGTTGCGGCAGCACAACCCGCATCTCAACAGAATGACAAGGAATACACCGACGCCATTCTCAAGAACACCACTGAGAAATTCTTTTTGACCGAATTAGTGGATCACCTGCCTGCTTCGGACAAAGTGCCGACACCAGCTAAAGTGTTGGGTTATCCCATCGGCACGCCGAACAAGTTGACCTACACGAAGGATCAATATCGTTACTACCGTGAATTGGAGAAGGCGACCCCGCGCGTCAAGGTCTTCACTGCGCCGGAAAAGAGCGAGTTGGGGCGCGAGCAATTGCTGATAGCGGTTGGCGACGAAGCAAGCATCGCGAATCTGGCGAAGTACAAAGAGATTACCGCCAAACTCGCCGACCCACGCCGCATCAACGACGAGCAAGCCAAACAGTTGATCGGCGAAGGCAAGGCCATCTATTGGGCTTCCGGCTCAATCCACTCGCCGGAGACAGGCAGCCCGGAGATGTTGATGGAATTGGCTTATCGCTTGGCTGTCGAAGAGTCGCCTTTCATTCAACAGATTCGCCAGAACGTGATCGTGCTGATCACGCCGACGCTCGAAGTGGATGGGCGCGATATGATGGTTGACCTCTACAACTGGCGCAAGGCGAACGAAGGCAAACGCGCGCCGGGCCTGCTCTATTGGGGCAAGTACGTGGCGCACGACAACAACCGCGATTCGCTGGGCATGGCGCTGGCCCTGACGCGCAACCAGATGGCGACCTTCCTTGACTATCATCCGACCGTCTTGCACGACCTGCACGAGTCACAATCGTTCCTCTACACCTCGACCGGCACGGGGCCCTACAACGCCTGGCTTGATCCGATGGTGATCAATGAATGGCAGGCGCTCGCTTATCACGAGATTGAAGAGATGACCAAGCGCGGCGTGCCCGGCGTGTGGACGCACGGTTTTTACGACGGTTGGGCGCCGAACTATATGTTCTACGTCGCCAACGGCCACAACTCGATTGGCCGGTTTTACGAGACGCAGGGCAACGGCGGCGCTGACACGCGAATGATCACTACCACCGGGCAATCTACGCGCCAATGGTATCGGCCCAACCCACCACTGCCGCGCGTGAATTGGTCCATCCGCAACAACATCAATCTGCAACAGAGCGGTATTCTCTTTGCGATGAATCACGTCTCGCAGAACAAAGAGAAGTTCCTCAACAACTTTTATCTAAAGAGCAAACGCTCGGTCGCCAAAGCGCGCACAGAAGGCCCGGCGGCGTGGGTGTTGCCAGGCGACGATTCGCGTCCGACCGAAGCCGCTGATCTGGTCAACCTGCTCAAGATGCAGGGTTGCGAAGTCCACCGCGCCGATAAGGCGTTCGAGACATCGGAAGGCAAATTCCCCGCCGGGAGTTACGTCGTGCGCATGGATCAACCCTATTCACGCATGGCCGATATGCTGCTCGACATTCAGTACTACAACGTCAACGACCCGCGCCCGTATGACGACACGGGCTGGACGTTGGGGCCGTTGCGCAACGTGAAGACGGTGCGCGTCAAAGACGAGAAGGTGCTTGATGCGCCAATGACGCTAATCAACGGCATGGCCAAAGTCACCGGCCGCGTCGAGGGCGCGGGCAAGGCTGGTTACGTCATCAATCACACGGCGGAAAGCGCGCTCACGCAACTGCGCTTCCGCTTGAAGGACGTGAAGATGAGCGCCGCCGAGGACACTTTCAAGATCGGCGAGCGCGCCTTCAACGCCGGTTCGTTCATCATCAAGAGCGAAGGCAACGCGGGCGACCTCGACGCGCGGTTGAAGAAGGAAGTGACCGAGTTGGGCTTGACCGCGCAAGCCGTAGACAAGCTGCCCGAAGTGGCGCAACACGCACTGGCCGTCCCGCGCATCGCGTTGGTGCACACGTGGACGAACACGCAGAACGAAGGTTGGTATCGCGTCGAATTCGACCGGCTGGGCATTCCCTACGATTACATTTCGGATCACGTCATCGGCAAGACGTCGAACCTGCGTGATAAGTGGGATGTGATTATCTGGGGTCCAGTCGGTGGCACGGCGCAATTGTTAGTGCGTGGCATTCCCAAACGCGGCGACAACGAACCGCCTATCCCGTGGCAGAAGTCCGACCTGACGCCGAACATGGGTCAGTCGCCCGACACGACCGACGACATGCGCGGTGGCATGGGCATCACCGGTGTGGCCAACTTGCAGAAATTTATCGAAGGCGGCGGCCTGTTTGTCACCATTGGTGGCAACGCCTCTATCCCGATTGATTTTGGCATCACCGAAGGCGTCGCGATTCAGGAGGCGCGCACGTTGAATGTGCGCGGCTCGATTATGAACGCCAGCTTCGCCGACCGTAAGAGTCCGATTGCGTATGGCTATGACGAAAAGCTGGCTGTCTACTTCAACCAAGCGCCACTATTTCAAGTAGCCGCCGGTGGTTTCGGCGGTGGTGGCCGTGGTGGCGGTGGCGGCGGCGCTGCGGCTGGTGGTGGCGGCCGAGGCGGATTTGGCGGTGCACAAGAACGTCCGAGCGGGCGCGGCAGTTTAACTGACCCTGATGTTATTCAGGGGCGCCGTCCACCAACGGCACAAGCCACGCCGCCGGGTGAAGATGGCATCCCAGCGGAATTCCGCGAGCAACTCGCCGCCCAACAGCCGCCGCCGGAGATGCGTCCGCGCGTCGTCTTGCGCTTCGCCGATGAGCGGGATTTGTTGGTGAGCGGTATGCTCGCGGGCGGCTCCGAATTGGCTGGCAAACCGGTGGTGGTAGATGTACCGGTTGGCAAAGGCCACGTCGTGATGTTTGCCAATAACCCGATGTGGCGACACGAAACACACGGCAGCTTTGCACTGCTCTTCAACGCGGCGCTCAACTTCGATAACTTGGGTGCTGGCAGAACGCCGCCACGCCGTGGCGGGCCGCCGACGGCAGGGCAAAATGGCACAGAGCGATAAGCCAAAAACAGTCCGGTAAAAACACGAGGCCGAGTGGGAAGCTCCTGCTCGGCCTTATGCTTGTTGCCAGCAGTTCAGGCGAATTATGATTGCCGGGCTATGTAACGCGGGCTAGAATGTGGCCGCTTCAATCAGATCAAACGTGGAGGTAAAGCTGATGACTGCGACGACTCAAGTAGCATTTGATGACGACCTCGATTACGAAATCGTTGACGGCCAGAAGGAGGTCAAGATGGCTGGAGCGAAACACGGGGAAATCGGTGCGCAACTCACAGTAGAGTTGGGCATCTACCTTAAACAAAATCCTATCGGCAGACTGTACAACGGCAACACAACATTTCAGATCGGCGCGAATGAACGGATGCCGGATGTGAGCTTTGTCTCAGCAGCGCGTATTCCCGAAGAAGGTACGCCTTCCAGCAAATGGGAGATTTCGCCTGACTTGGCAGTCGAGGTCATCTCACCCAATGACGTGTGGGAGAAAGTGAATCGCAAAGTGCACGAATATTTTGCCGCAGGCGTACGGCAAGTCTGGCTCATCTCGCAAGAGGAACAGGAAGTAATGATTTACGATTCACCGACGCAAATCAGAGTCGTGACTGCCGACCAAGACCTAACCGGCGAAACGCTCCTGCCTGGCTTCAAATGCCGCGTTGGCGATCTCTTCCAGAGTTGAACTGCGGTTTCACCTTTCCAATGCAAGAGTGGGAGGCTATGAGTGTGCCCTGCCAAGTTAGAGGATGAGCAGCTAGTCCTGCTCATCCCAGTTACTCTGCTCGCTGAACCCTTTGAGCACTTCTTTTTCCAAATGCGTGGCAATGTGCAGGCGATAATCATTGAACGCTTGGCTGGTTGCATCTCTGGGATATGGCAAGGCGACCTTGATCTCTTCCACAAACATTCCAGGGTGAGTTGTCATCAAAAAGATTCGTTCAGACAACATCAGCGCCTCTTCCACTTGATGAGTAACAAACAAGATGGTCTTGCCGAACTGCCGCCACACCTCCAGTAGGAAGCGTTGCATCAGCAGGCGCGTTTGCTGATCCAACGCCCCGAATGGTTCATCCATCAACAAATATTGCGAATCATTAGCCAAGACCCGCGCAATACACACGCGCTGTTTCATGCCACCGGAAAGCTGATGCGGAAACTTGCGGCGCGCCGCGCGCAGGCCAACTTTCGTCAGAATCTCTTGTGTCTGCGCTTTGCGTTCCGCTACCGGCGCGCCGTTAATGCGCATGCCAAACTCGACGTTATGCTGCACATTCAGCCAGGGAAACAGGCCGTAATCCTGAAAGACCATACCGATCTCTTTGCGGTGGCCGTCCAGATTTTCGCCCCTGAGCAGGATTTCACCGGTGGTAGGCGTCTGCAAGCCGCAGAGCAAATTGAGCAAAGTGGATTTGCCGCAACCGGACGGGCCAATGACCGACATAAATTCTCCTTGGCACAGGGAGAATGAAATATCCCGTAGCACCTCGGTGCTATCGGGCGCTTCGGCGCCCCATGAGAATCCGACGCCGCGACACTCAAGCCCGGTTTTGCTCGGCATAATGGCACTCTCAGCGGCTTGGTCTACTGTATTGCTGGTCATAGTTATTGATTGCCCCACCAAAAGAACTTGTTCTGAACCATCTTCAAGAGAAAATCGCCAGCGAAACCTACTACGCCAATCAAGCACATACCGAGCAGGATCAGATTGTTATCGAAGAGATTCCGTCCGATCATAATAATCGCTCCCAAACCATCACTCAGTCCGGTCATCTCCGCCGCCAGCACCGCCATCCAGGCAGCGATGAAATTGAGCCGCAGAATTGTAAAGACGCTCGGCAAGATGTGCGGGAAGATCACGTAGAGCCAGATTTGTATGGGTTGCGCCCCCAGTGTCGTAGCAGCATTGACCAGTCGTTCCGGCACATTTTCGATGGCCTGAATCGTGGCAATCGTGAGCGTGAAGAAGACACCCATAAACACAATGAAGATTGCCGTCGGATTGCCGATGCCGAACAGCACCAGCGCCAGCGGAATCCAGGCCACGGGGGCAATCGGCGCTAACAGCCGCACCAGCGGCATAATAAACCGTTTTCCCCAGACTGACGTGCTGACCAGAAATCCGAACAAGAGTGCGGTCACAAAAGCAATTCCCAATCCGAGCGTCACACGCAAAATCGTGGCAAAGATGGATTGGGGAATGGTGGCAGCCTGCGCGCCGAGACCAACCTTGAATTGGCTATCGGAAAGCGCGGCCAAAAATCGGGTTGGGGGAGGAAACAGCCTGACAGCATTCCAACCCTTGGCTCCGGCATATTCCCAGAGCGCCCACAGCACTGCAATCGTAATACTTCCGCATAAAGCGGAAAGCCAGGTGTCTTTTGACTTGTCCATCGTTTTGCCGGTTCAAAGGGAAGACACGGAAGCATCAAGTCCCAGTCCTGCTGCGCTGCCTCCGTGCCTCGCCGTTTGGTTATTGTGGGTTGCCGAAGCCTTTCTCAACTTCATCCAACAGCGCGGTTCTAATAATGTCTTGGTCGGGTCGTTTGATGTAATTTTGCTGTGCCATATCGTTGATGGCAATCATCATTCCCTGCACGTTCGGTTTCAACACCACTTTCTTCGGTTGGTTTTGGAAAGCATAGAGCAACACTTTGCCGTCTACCTTGTAGTAATTACCCTTGGTCAACAGCTCTACAGCTTTCTCAGGATTATCAACGGTAAGCTGGAAGCCTTTATGCAAGGCCCGCAAATAGGCTTTGACTGTCTCAGGATATTTGTTGAGGAAATCTTCCATGACTGCCAGCGTACAATTCGGTGTACCTTCGCCCCAAACGGCGCTGTTGTCGGTCAAAGCTTTGGCTCCGTAGTTCAAAACTAAGTAACTGTTGCAAAGTTCGGGGCAGTTTTCAGGCGACCAGTTGAAAGACCTGGTCAGGTGTCAGTTGTTTGAAAAACTTGTCGGCCACTGCGAGCAATTCCTCCATCGAACGGCAACAGCGGTTGGCCGTGATGAAGCCTTTGAGCCGCCACCAGAGCTTCTCAATTGGGTTATCGCGGTGCGCGGCGTACTTGGGCAAATAAGCCAGTTGCAGTTGCGCATGCTCAAGCAGCCAAGCCTGCAGCGCGCGGCTCTGGTGAATCGAAGCGTGATCGAGAATCAACAGAATCGGGCGGCCTGCATAAGGCGCCAACAAGTCTTCCAGAAAGGCGCTCATCTCCTGCGTGCGTTTGCGCGCAAAGGCGCGGTAAAAGACTTCGCCACTGTGCATATCGAGCGTCCCGAACAGCGTCCGGCAAGCATTCGTCATGGGCGCGGGCAGCACGACTTGCGCGCCCACGCGCATCCACATCCGGCGCAGCCGCGGGACGAGCCGCAAGTCGGTCTCGTCTTCCACCAGTATCACGGTCTCGGGCGTGGCCTCGGCAATGCGTTTGCCGATCTCCTGGTGAATGGCCGCGCGTTGCGGATCAAACTGGCGCGGGCCGAGTTTGGGGCGGCGGCAACGATAGCCCAGCTTGAGCAACACCCGGCGCACCAGCCAGGGGCTGACGCGTTGCCAACAGCGGGCGGCCAGATGCTGCGCCAGCGTGGCGACCGACCAAAAGGCGAAGACATAGCCGAAAGTCCAAGGCGGTTGATTGACTTGGGTGAAGATGGCCTGCTCGGCACCTGCGGTCAGGCAGCTTGGACGACCGCTGCGTGGCTGATCCGCCAAGCCCGCCGTGCCGTCTTGTTGATAGCGCCGCAGCCATTTGCGCACAGTCTTTGCTTGGCAGTGGAAGCGGCCTGCGATCTGCGAGACAGGGACTTGTTCGGCTGACCACAAAACCATCCAGGCGCGTTGTGCGACGCGCCCGGATGCGTGTTGGGTTAGGTCTTCAAGTGCTTGACGAGCTTCCGGGCTTAGCGTATTGACAAAGATCATCGGGGCTTTTCCTCCGCAGTTTGGTCACTGGGAGTTTAGCCCTGGTTCTGGGGCACTGAAAAAGTGCCCCGAACTTTTCAAGAGTTACTTAGCAGGTTGATGAAATGCGTCGTCTCGCTTTTCCAAATCAAGGCGCGCGCACCGAACTTCAACGCTAAGGCAATGTAATCGTGCTTATAACCAGTGGCCTGCGTGTAAATCGCCAGGAAAGGATGCTGGATGCCAGCCTGCGACAAATCTTCCAGCAGCTTTAAGCCGTCATAACCCAACTCTTTGCCGCCTCCTTCGCGCCAATCATTGTCCAGCAAGATCAAATCGTATTGCTGCAACTCGCTGGAGTTGAACAGCAGTTCCCGAGCCTGAGAAAGCTTACTGACGTAGTGGCAACTCACGGTGAATGTCAGGTCGCGAATGGCTATGCGCCAGTAGCTTTCGTGATAGCGCTGTTCCGTCGTGATAGGCTTCAGACTATCGTCAATACTTATCTTCGCCGCGTCCGGCTGGTCGTCCAGCACCAGGATATTGAGATTGAGTTCCATAGCGGGTTAAACGCCGCCTCCGTTCCGATTGAGTTTGGCAATCACGACCTGTGCGACGTAGCTGTGGGTTTCTTTGCGCGGGCGGCAATCCGGCGGTGACAGATCGTAAAGCCGGGCGGCCTTCCTGAGAGTGTTCAAGCCGATGATTGAGCGTGGCGTAGCGTCAGGATCGGCGTCCGGTTTGAGCGCATTGGTGACGATCAAGTAAACCGCCTCGCCGTCGTCTAATGACCAAGCGATTTCGACAGAGGGAAACTGCTGTTCTTCACCGTGTTTGAAGACATTCCGCAACAACTCGTAGAGCACGTATTCAAGGTAAGGCGGGTCATACAGCAAACTCTGGTCTGTCCCCCCCCCCCCGGCCTCAGACTTACGGGAATGACCTCAGTGTGCGCGTTCTCTGTGAGGCGTTGCCAGCGCTGGTTGGCAATGGTGCTAATCTCTTTGTGCAGTTGTTCCGGCGTAGTCGAATGAGCAAAACGGCGCGGCGTTTCGGCGCCCACATCAACTTTGTGGGCGTGCAGAACAACTTCGGTATCGTAGTGAAGTTTATCCGAGCGCTCGAGTGCAATGTTGAGTTCCCGGCGAATAGCGGTGAGATCGGCGTCCGGGCTTTCCAGATGCGACAAAGCGTTCTTCAAATTCGACCGCACCTCTTTGATCGAAGATGGGATGTGATGAGTGACAATGCGCAAATCGTCGTCTTTATCAATGTTCTGCTTGGCTGTGACGTGTGATTCGCGCAAGGCAGCGCGCGATAAAGCCAGACTGAGGCGACGAGCTAGGTCTTCTAAATGCTTCTCTTCAACCATTCCGCCCAAGCTCGGCCTGATGATGGCGAAGAGACAGCCGCCCGGCTGGTCGCCCCAGGCGAATTCATCTTCGTCGGTGCGCTTGGCACTGGTCGCAAACGCGATCGGGCGGCGGAACGGCACGACCAAGAGGCAGCAATTCATCAGAAAATCGAGTATGACTTTGAGGTGCACCGAGTTGCCGCCGTCGCTCGTAGACAAATTGCTGACTAGGTTTGAGATGACGCCAGAGACCAGATACGAGATGGTATTTTCCACGGGCCGGCTGTCGTCAGTTTCAATCAGAGAGAATTTGTAGGTATTGTTAAAGACAGTTGGGCTGCAACTCAAACCAGCTTTCACTTGTGCTTCCTTAACATAATCCGCCAACAGGTCGTCGTTACTGGTCTGTCTACTCTCACTCGTCGCCCAAAAGACTTCATTCAATTTTTCGTGGATGCGTTTGATGTGGCCCAAGACATCATTCCGCGCTTCCACCAGCACGTTATCCAAGTCGAATGCTTGTGCTTCGGATAGATTGGTCAGTGGGGCGGAAATGCGGGAGCGACGAATCTCCGCTACGGCCCAGTTGAATTGCTCCGTCAGCAGGCTGGATTCGTAAGTTTCCTTGTAGGCCATGGGTGAGAAGCGGCCTTTTTCAGACTGGGTCAGCAACTTGCTGACGATAGCTTTATTCCAGGCTTTGATCAGCAGCGATTGCTCGTTAATGCGCCCCAAGTACGAAACGATGTGCGAGGTGAAGTATTGTTCTTCCAGCTTGTCTACAGCCACCAGCGGCCCGGATTGCAGATTGGCGCGTGCCAGCTTACGTTCATGAACTACAGCCAATTCAAGCAACAAGACATCGCAGGATTGCGCTTGTAGAATCTTCCGAAACTTCTCCAGATTGGCGACGATTTCGGCATCTTGTAGAGAGGTGACCAAGTGACCGTCCATTGTTCCCAAGTTGTCTGTGCCCCTGTTGTGTGTGAAACGTATAGATTCCTCCCCCTGTTTAGTGATGTCACGAAAATCAGGCAAGTAATCATCCGAGGCCTCGAAGGAAGCCGCTAGCCGTTTTCTTTCCGCCATGAAGCATATTGTTCCTTTCCAAAATTTGCGCCGCTCGCAGGTAACGGCCTAATCACTATTGAACGAGGATTTACTCGGCCTGTACTTAACAAGCAGCGTGCCAATTGCGTTTGGTTAGGCTGACTGGAGCACTACTGTGATAGAACACAACCTTGCAACATGGCTGTAAACCAACCTGTTCGCAACGGTTTGGCAACTCCATCCGCGATGCGCAAGGATGGTATGCTGCAACCTAGCTGAGGGGTAAATACGGAGTTGGCACACTATAAAAATAGCGGCTAATTGTAAGGTGACCTTACAGAAAGTGAAAGAAGTGAAAGGGCGCATATTGCTCGGACATACCTCAGCAAGTTTCCATTACTCGATTGGACGGACATTCGTTCTCTTGCGGCCAGTTCAGGCTCTTAGCTATACTCCACTCCGCTTCAATCCGACTTGCTGACAGACTCGCCTAAAGGAGATTCCCCATCAATGATTACGAGTCAGGCTGAACAACAGCTGGAGCCGAACCGGCAGGAAAGTTCAGCGAGCACTATTTCCGCACTCCTTCAAAGCCACCAAAAATTGTTGCTCATCGTAGGCGTGATACTCGCGGCAGCGCTCTACCTGGCCAGCGTTCCGGGCAACAAGCTGGCTTTTTATGTTGACGAGTCCTCCATCGCCTACAACGCTTACGCACTCTCGCACAGCGGCGCGGATGAGTACGGCGCGCGCTGGCCGCTCTATTTCCAGGCCTTTGGCGAGTACAAGAATCCGGTCTACGTTTATCTGCTGGCGGCGCTCTTTCGCGTGTTTGGGCCGAGCGTGTGGTTGGCGCGGGCGTTGAGCGCGGTGGCGGGCTGTGCGGCGGCTCTGCTGCTGGGACTATTGGCCTGGCGAATTACGGCACAACGCCGTGTAGGCGTCATCGTCACTGTGACGGCGCTTCTGACGCCGTGGCTATTTGAGGTCACTCGGTTGATCTTCGAGGTCGCGTTGTTTCCGCTGGCGCTGACGCTTTTCCTGTTGGCTGTCTACCGCGCTTATCAAAAAGTAAGCTGGTCAGTGCTAGACGGCATTTACATCGCCGTGACGCTGGGGCTGGTCACTTACACCTATTCGATTGGACGATTGTTCGGGCCGCTCTTGGCCGCGGGCTTGCTGCTATTTTTGCGGCGCGCAGATTGGCGCGAGAAATGGCTGGGCATTGTCCGCGCGCAAGCTTTTTATGCAGTGACGTTGATTCCGCTGGCGCTGTTCGTGTGGCGCAATCCTGGGGCGCTCAGTTCACGGTTCGCGCTGCTTTCGTATCTCGACTCGCGACGTTCAACCGCTGAACTCCTGAGCGACTTCATCTCCCATCTTGGGAATAATCTCAATCCTGTCACGCTGCTGGTCAACGGCGATCAAAACATACTGCATCACGTACCTGTGATGGGCAGTTTCCTCGCAGCCGCTTTAGTGTTGGCGCTAATCGGTGCAGTGCTTGTTATCCGCAAGCACTGGCGCGATTCCTGGTGGCGCTTTGTGCTTTATGGGTTGGCGGTATCAGTCCTGCCGGCTTCGCTGATGCGCGACGATTTCCACACGCTGCGCTTGATTCCGTACCCCATCTTTTTGCTACTGCTCGGCGCGCCAGCCTGGGCCTGGTTGCTGGATGAGGCGCGCCAGAAGGTCGTCAGACAAGCGGCGCTGGCTTTGCTAGCGTTGGTCGTCGTCCAGGGTCTGGTCTTTCAATGGTTGTTTTACGAGGAAAGTCCGAAGCGCAATTTAGACATGAACTATCTGAAGGTTCTCGACGCTGCGGTGCAAATGCCGAACAGACCAATCTACTTGGCCACCGGCCCAGGGCATTTCGGCTACATTCACGCCTATTGGTATGGTCTGCTGCGCGGCTTGGACGCGAGCCAATTCGCCAAATTGCCGCCAAGCCAATCAGCCCCGCCTGGCGCGTTGGTGATCACCGAGGCTTACAGCCTGAACTGTCCGCAGTGCAGAATAGTCAAAAGGGATGCGCTGTACGTAGCCTACCTGACAATGCCCTGAGAATTTGCTGGAAGCGGTAAGCCAGACTCACAGATACTTGACGAAGATCAATTCATTGCGCCGCTCGTTATAGACCAATTCATCCACCAATTGGTCAGTCAACAAGATGCCGAAGCCACCCGCGCGCAGTCCCTTTTCGTCGCGCACCGTGACGTGGCGGAAGGGATCGCCGGTCGGATTGGCAATCGCGGCGTGTTCCAATTGGGCAGGGTCGAAACCCTCGCCAGGGTCTTTGATGTGATAAATGATCGCGCGTTTGAGCCGGATGCAGGAGACTTCGACAAACTTGGTCGGATCGAGTTTGCCGCCGTGTTCGATAGCGTTGTTGAGCATCTCGCGGAAGGCGTAGGCCATCGCCTCGCGCGTCGCTTCGGGCAAGTCAGCTTTCAATTGCATGAGCAACTTTTGCAACCAGGGCACGGCAGCCAAATCGCAAGGCACGCGTAACTGCACCCAGTGCGGTTGGGCGGAAAGAATCTCGATGCCATTGAGTGGGTGTTCTTCCAGCGCGTGGCTGACCGCGGTGCGCAGATCGGCGATAGAGAATGGTTTGACGAGGAAATCCTGCACGCGTTTGCGCAACGCACCCAACACGGCGTCTGGCGTACCAAAGGCCGTCATCATGATGCAGGCCAGTTGCGGGTAGAGTTGCTGTAACTGCTCCAGCAATTCCAACCCGTCTATGCCCGGCAACATGTAATCAATCAGCGCCAGATCAAAGGCTTCGTGGCTGAGCAATTCCAGCCCTTGCTCGCCGCTGCCGACGGCCATCAGCCGGTGCCCGTCCTCTGCCAAAGTGGCCTCGATCAATTGATGTAGTGTAGGGTCATCATCAACCACGAGGATTCGACTCATAGCTCCCTCACGCGCCGCGTTGCTCATGTTTACCTAAAGCGACTCGGCACCTTCAGGCCGAGCGCCGCTATTATGCCTATCACCGGTTTGTTTGACCAGCCTTCGCAGTTGTGCGGCGACAGGCAATTTGGTGTACGAACAAGGCCACGTGATAGATTGAGAAAAGAACAAGACCATCAACCAAGGAGGCAGTTTTAATGAGTGAGCTAAGAAAGCTCTACACGCTCGAGCCGTCAGAGTCCCCCTTGCCTGCTGCATTGGCCTTTCTACGCCACGCGCGCTTTCGTTTGCAGGCGGACTATCTGCCCAAGATCATTCAGGCGCTTGAACGTTTGGATGAGGAGCAAATCTGGTGGCGACCCAACGAGGCGAGCAATAGTATCGGCAACTTGTTGCTGCACCTCTCCGGCAACGTGCGGCAATGGCTGGTTGCCGGAGTGGGCGGCGCGCCGGATGTGCGCACGCGCGCGGCGGAATTTGTGGCGTGCGAAACGCTGGACAAGCAGGCTCTGCTGGCGCAACTCACCGGCACGTTGGCTGAGGCTGATGCGGTGTTGGCAAGTTTGACAACACAAGCAGGCCAATCCGACGCACCGTTGCAGCGTATCTGCCTACCACAAGGCTTTCCGCAAACTGTGCTCGATGCCGTTTTCCACGTCGTTGAGCATTTCAGTTATCACACCGGGCAGATTGTTTATGTGGCCAAGCAGCTCAGCGGCGAGCGCACGCAGTTTTATGATGAGCGTGCGTTGAATCGCGAATAGGTTCGTTAGCTCACACAGTCGCTGCCTTGCCTAGTCTTACACGATGCCGTAAATTACTAGCTGTTTTGCGCCCCCGTAGCTCAGTGGATAGAGCATCTGCCTTCAAACGGGAGCCTGTACGGGGAATCGTAACTTGTACAGTGGAGGGTGCTATATCGGTGAATCTCTAAGGGAGTTGATTGATTCCTATGACAACACCGAGGAAACCTGATGGAAAGTCGCCTTTGAATTGTGACGGTGGCACAGTTAGGCACCACACAAAAAGCAAAGGTGATTTAGGAGTGGCAAAGGCTTACTGTGATTTGGTCGAAAAGGGATATTTGGTTTTGTTCCCTTCGACTGAACACGCACCGTTTGATCTGGTTGCTTATGATGGAACGAAATTTATAAGGATTCAGGTCAAGTACAGGAGAGCAGCAAACGGTGTTCTCCTGGTAAATCTGATCAATTGGTGGAGCGATAAAAACGGCTCTCACGGTAAGCGGGTTGATAAAGATCAAGTTGATGTCTTTATGTGTTTATTGTCCTGACACCGACAAGTGTTATTACTTTAATGCAAAAGAAGTCAATGTCTCACTCAGCCTGAGAATAGCTGCTCCAAAGAGTAATCGGTCGAAGAACGTCAAATTCGCCGACGATTACATCGGGGCTCCGTAGAGGCCATACGCACCCAGGCTGAAATGCCTAAGATATGGTCCAGACTACAACTCGCGTAAGCGAGGCCGGGGAAACCCGGAGTGGTAGGCTAAGCAGAGGGTCGCACGTTCGAGCCGTGCCGGGGGCATTTTCCAACGAGCAGAGGTCAGCCACAGAAAGTTGCTGGCCTCTGCTCTTTCCTTACGATCACCAGACCTGCTTCGCAGCATTTTTCAACTTCTCAATAGACGCACGCTCGTAGAGGCGGAGGACGCGATGAGATTCATCATTCACGGTGCCGGGGCGATTGGCACACTGGTCGGCGGTCTGCTGGCTGAAAGCGGCGAGGAGGTCGTGCTCATTGCGCGCCCAGCACACGCGGACTGGGTCAACAACCTTGGCGTGATCATCAAATCGCGCGATGGCCAGCGGCACGTAACAGCCAACCTCACTGCCGTTACCCAACCAGCCCAAATCACGCCGCGCCCGGATGACATCATCATCCTGACCGTCAAGACGGCGCAGACAGAAGACTCTGCGCATCTGCTGCGCGAAACCTACAGTGAAGAGACGCCCGTCATTTGCCTGCAAAACGCCATGCGCAACGAAGCGTATGCCGCCGGCCGCTTCAAACACGTCTACGGCGCGATGGTGGGAGTGAGCGCGACGCTGCTTGGTCCCGGCGCGGTCGCCTGGACGATGAACCATCCGATCAGCATCGGCAACTATCCGCTCGGCTGTGACGATTTCGCGCGCGCAATAGCTGCCAAACTTGAGCAAGCCGGTTTCCACACGACGACCAACGAGAACATTATGGCCGTCAAGTGGACTAAGCTGCTGCTCAATCTCAACAACGCGACGCTCAGCTTGCTGGACAATTATGTGCAACTGGCGCAAGTGTTGCCCGATCTGAGCCGTTTTATGGCTGACGTGATGGCCGAAGGTTTGCACGTGCTCGAAGCCGCGCATATCTCGCTTGAGGACCCGCACAATCCGTTCGACCTGCCCGCGATCATCGCCCGCTATAGTGCTATGACTGAAAACGCCGCGGCGATAAACGCTGCACGCGAGCTGGCCTACGAACTACGCACCTACCCCTCGACCTGGGTGGATTTGAAACAGCAACGCGGCGAGACCGAGGCAGGCTATTTCAACGGCGAGATCATCTTGCTCGGCGAGAAATACGACGTGCCGACGCCCTACAACACCACCCTACTTACGCTAGTCGAAACATTAGCAACCCAACGCGGCGCGCCGGGCAAGTACAGCTTGGCGGAGTTGATTGAGTTGGTGGAGCAGCGACGGCTGATGATTTATCACAGTTAGCTACCGATTAGCGCCAACGCATTCAACAGCTCTTTCTCGCCAGCCAAACTCACTGTGCGCAAATCCAGCACCAATTGGTCATCTACAATTCGCGCAATGATCGGTGGGTTGTGCTGCCGCAACCTCGTTTCCAGTTCAGTTGTATTCAACCCCGCGCGCGATAGGCCAATGAGCGTGGTAGGCAATTGCGTTTCCGGCGCGGAGCCGCCGCCAATAACCGAGAATCCATCCAGCAGTTTCAACTCCAGCCCGCCTGCGCGTTGGCGTGCGCGCCGCACAAAGGCCCGCGCGCGCCGCGTGATTGATTTTTTTGGCGCGTGCAGGGCCGCCAGGGCAGGAATCTCTTCAACTGCGCGCCCGTTGGCATACGCGGCCACGGTTGCTTCCAAGGCCGCAAAGATCAGCTTGTCCACGCGTAGGGCGCGCATCAGCGGATTGCTCTTGATCTGTTTGATGAAACGCTCTTCGCCCAGCATGAGGCCCGCTTGCGGGCCACCGAGCAGCTTGTCGCCGCTGAAGGCCACGACCGACGCGCCTGCCGCGAGCGAGTGGCTGACCGTAGGCTCGTCTTGAATGCCCAATGGTTGCAAATCGAGGAGACAACCACTGCCCAAATCTTCAAAGAGTGGCAGATTGTGTGTGTGCGCCAACGCGGCCAATTCTTCAAGCGAAGGTTTTTCAGTAAAGCCGATGATGCGGTAGTTGGACGGGTGGGCGCGCAGGATCATGCGCGTGTTTTCGTTGATGGCCTTTTCATAATCGCTCAAGCGCGTGCGATTGGTCGTGCCGACTTCGCGCAGGCGCGCGCCCGATTTGGCAATCACGTCAGGAATGCGGAACGCGCCGCCGATCTCGATCAATTCGCCGCGCGAGACGATCACCTCGCCGCCTTCGGCCAGCGTGTTGAGCGTCAGCAAAACTGCCGCCGCGCAGTTATTGACCACCGCCACCGCCTCGCAACCAAGCAGGTCGCGCAGCATCCTTTCGAGTCCTGTGCCACGTTTGCCGCGCTTGCCAGTGGCGAGGTCGTATTCAAGATTGCAGTAATCACCGCCGACTTCGTGAATAGCTTGCAGCGCGGACTGACTGAGCGGTGCGCGGCCTAAGTTCGTGTGAAGCACGACGCCGGTCGCATTGATGACGCGTTGCGTGCGAGCCAGTTGACGTTCGGCGAAACGCGCTTGCAGGCGGCGCTCAACTTCTTCGGTCAGATGTGCTGGCTCGAGCTGTGGCTGACCGTTCTGGTCGAGCAACTCCTGCCGCAATTCCTGCAAGACTTCGCGCAAGCGGTCGCGCACCGTCTCGCGCCCTGCCGCGCCGATCAACGGTTGCAGGGCGTCGTGATTGAGCAGCAGATCAATCGAGGGCAAACGCTTGAGCAGTTCCTGGGACATAAGTGAAAGCTTCCTTGCTTGAGCGAAGCGCAGCATAATGCAGCAGCGCGGGCCTTGCCAATGGCGCGTGCTGCACAAAATTCGGCCAAGCGACCGTTGAGAACATCAAACCGTTTGTGCCCGAAGGAAAAGCTATGCGATGGTTCAAGGCAATTATTATCGTCGTCTTCGCGAGCGCCATCTTGTGTAGCGCGCTTTTCAGCGAACGTGCCCTCACCAAAGTCCAAGCCAAAATCAGCCCGGGGCCGCCATTGGCGATGACGGGCGCGCCGGATGAAGGCACTTGCATCGGTTGCCATTACACCTACGGCGGCGCGAACAGCGTTCCCAACTTAGGGCCAGGCCGCGTACAAATCACTGGCTTGCCTGCGCACTACACGCCGGGGCAGAGCTATGTCGTGACCGTAACCGTGACAGCCAATGAAACTTCGATCAGGCGTTGGGGTTTTGAGTTGACTGCACTCGACGCTAATGGCTCTTCAGCGACAACGGGCGAATTGATAGTGACTGATGCGCTGCACGTGCTCAAACGCACCGGATCAGTCTTGGACAAAACGCGCGTCTATCTTTCCCACAATGACGAAGACGGCACTAGCTTGGGCCGCACTGGCTCGAATAGTTGGACGTTCGACTGGACTGCGCCGAGTAGCGCGGCAGGCGAGATTACGTTTTATGCGGCAGGCAATGCCGCCGATGGCCAAGTCACGCCGGAAGGCGATTACATCTACACCACACTGGCTGCGGTCAAACCGCCTGCGCCGATTGTGGCCGGACAAGCCTTGATCGGGTTGTCGAGTTATTTGAGTGCCATCAATGCGACGCAGGTTGAATTGCGCGCGCGCGGCAATTTTGGCGCGGGCGCAAAACTGATCTTCAATAATGTCGAATTGCCAACGCAGACGACTGGCGATAGTCTGCTCGCCACACTCTTGACTGGTCAGCTTGGCAATAAAGGCGCGTACCCTGTGCGCGTGAAACTGAGCAACGGCGAATTGACCAATGCACTCAACTTCATTGTAGCAAGCAGCCTCAGCAACAAAGCGGTGGCGGCAGTGGATGCGGCATCTTATGCGTTGGCCGTCACGCCGGGGCAGATCGTTGCGCTCTTCGGTTCGGAATTGACGAACAATAACTCCACAGCCAGCGCCAGCGTGTTGCCCTTGCCGCGCACATTGCAGAACACGACGGTTTACGTGAATGGCGTAGCCGCGCCGCTCTTTTTTACCAGCAACGGGCAGATCAATTTTCAAGTGCCATATAGCACGGCAATCGGCCCAGCTTCGATTGTCGTGCAGCGCGATGACGGCATGGCGGCGCAAGGCTTCGTCAACGTTTATCCGACCGCACCTGCGCTCTTTGCCGCCAACGCTGCGGGCAGTGGGCAGGCCGCAGCGCTCAACGAAGACTTTACGCTCAATTCCTCTGCCAGGCGCGTCAGGAAAGGCTCGTATGTCATTTTGTTCGGCACTGGCACGGGCGCACAGTTAAACAACGCCAGTAGCGGCCAACCCATTGTGCTAAACGATGGCGAAGCGGTTACGAGCAATCCATTGGTCATAACGGCTGACAAACCGACGGTGCTGGTTGGCGAGCGCGCGGCGAATGTCGCTTTCAGCGGCTTGGTGCTAGGGTTGGTTAGCTTGTGGCAAGTGAACGTGCAAATTCCCAACGATGCGCCGAGCGGCGGCAGCGTCGAAGTCCTAGTCGGCCTGGGCACGCGGACGGCCAATCGCGTCACAATCGCGATTCAGTAGCGAACGCTGACCAACCGAACGCTAGACTTTCAACAAGTGGGCAATCAGTCTGTAGCGTTTAGCGCTGAAGCCGCGCACGATAATGAGGTCTTGCGGGCGTTTGAACGGCCCGTGTTTGCGCCGGTGTTCGATGATGCGGTTGGCCAAGCCGGGGCCGATGCCGGGCAAGTTTTCAAGCTGCGCGGCGGTGGCAGTGTTGAGATTAACAGGTGTTTGTTGAGAGGGTGTTTGAGCTGTTATGAGAATGCAAGTCAGCACTACGCATAAACAGAGACCGACCAATCTCAAATGTGAGATTCGGAATTTGAAACTTGAGCGGAGCCTAGCGTAAGCCATAAATCTTCAAGCGAAACTCGCCGTTGGCAATCGCCGGGCCTTCCGGTGCGCGGCGGGCAAAGTCCAGGCTTTGCGCAAAGAGCATCGAGAGTCCGCCGTGAGCGACCTTTGCGCCGTAGTGTTCGTTGGTGAAGACGGCCTTCAGTCGCGGACTTGGCGCTTGTGTGAGGCCGTAGCGCAGCGCCGTGATTGGCAGTTCGAGTTGATTGGCAGGATTGATAAATTCGAGGCTGTCGTCGTAAAGATTGATGCGCGCCACGCGGTCGCGCACTTGCCAGGCGCGATGCACAAGCTGGTTGCCTAATGCTTCGAGCACGGCTGGTCGGGAGTAATTGGCGCGGCCTTGCAAAAAGGTTTCCGCCGCCTCGCCATTGCTCAAGGCTTTGCGTGAAGGCTTGGCTTCCCAGAGGTCAACGTAGCGGTTGATGAAATGGAGCGCGCCGTCGAAGAGCCGCAGTAGATTGCCTTGCAGTAAAGTGCGTTCGACTAAGGGCGAGTTGGCATCGTGTCCGCTAAAGCGTGTGAGTTGTAGACTGGCCTGCGGCAACAGCCCAGTGACACGCTCGTTCAAGCCGAATAACAACAACCCAGCCACCGTGGGCAGCAATTCGTCGCCCAGCTTGATTGCCAAGCCCATCTCACGCAGCACTACATCGGTCGGGAAACCTTTGGTGGATTCGCCCCAGTAGCCAGGGTTGACGCCGCGCACATAGCTCCAGAACAACGATTCGTCAATATCTTTTTCCAGGTCGGCCTGAAAGACCGGCGCCAGTTCAAAGCGTCCAGGCTGCGCTTCGCCGTAGACGCGCGCCAGCTCTTCACGCGTGGCTTCGCGTTTGATCGCGCCCTCGCGTAGATAGAAGCGGTCGTCGAGTGTGCGATGCGGACGATTGTGCGCGTCCACTTCCAGCACGACGACGCGGCGTCCGCTATCGAAGGCGACTTTGTTAATGTAGGGGAAGACGGGCGGCTGGATTTGTGTGGCACAAATCTCACGCAGTTGTTCTTCCACGCTTTCGGCATCGTCTACGCCTTCGATGCGCAGTTGATCGTTGACGCCGAAGATCATCGCTCCGCCGTCGGTGTTGGCCAGCGCGACGATTTCGGCAGTGAGCTTTTCGACGTTGCTAAAGCGAACTTTGAGTTCCAGGTAAGTGTCTTCGCCGCCGCGCAACAGGCGCACCAGTTCCGCGCGCGAGGTGGTTTGCGCGGGCACATCAAATTGATAAGCGTAATAAGAGCGTGCGGTGCCAGGGGATTGGCGGTGAGAGCTATTGAAACGTTTGCGAGCCATGGCTTGTCGTACAGCAACGCCGTGTAACTCGCAAAAAGCTCGGGCGGCGTCACGGAAAGGAGGCGTTAAAATAAAACGAGCGGAGCGCGCATCGCTATTGCGTTTGAAAAAACGATGTGTCTCCGCTTCGGTAAACTTGGCGCTGTGCTTTGTGGGGAAGCGCGTTACTTGGGCGCTTCGGTTTTCTTCTCGTCAGGGTCGTCGTGCATGCCCTGTTTGAAATTGCGGATGCCTTCGCCCATGCCCTTCATCAAGCCGGGCAGACGGCTGCCGCCAAAAAGTACAAGGACGATTACCAGCAAGATAACCATCTCGGTTGGTCCCATACCAAACATATTAAATCTCCTTCGTGAGTACTCCGTTCTATTCCGGTAGCCTTAAGTTTGAATGCACTGGCATTCTAGCTTTGGCTTCGTAAAGGTGTCAATTCGCAATATCTTGATTGTCAATCAACCGTGGTGCTATAGTCCCTCCTGTACTAATCAAGCTTGTTCGACAAGCGCAAACTTTCCTGCGTGAGCTGAAGTCGGGCTTGCGCTTCAGTAGCTCAGAGCGAACTTTCAAGCGGTCGGTTGAAAAGTTTTTCAACGAGCTTCGGCAGAATCATTTTCGAGGTTAGACAAGGAGGAACACGATGGCTAGCGAGAATAATGGTGGCGATAAGCTGGTCTACTTTTTGATCGGCGCGGGCATTGGTGCAGTCACGGCGCTGCTTTTTGCGCCCAAAGCAGGCAGCGAACTGCGTGCGGAGATTGCCGACGCGACGCGCAAAGGACTTGACCAGGCGCGCGACACGGGACGCGAGTTTGGCGAACGCGCCGGCGAGTACTATCAAACCGGCGTCGAGCGCGCCAGTGATTTGGCCAACCGCAGCCGCGAGGCGGTCAGTGACTTGACCAACCGTAGCCGCGAGAGCGTCAGCGATTTGACCGAACGCGGCAGAGACTTGCTCAATCGCCAGAAATCGCAGATTGCCGCCGCGCTCGAAGCGGGCAAGCAAGGCTACATGGATGCCAAGCAATCGGATCAATCGAAGGCGGCGTTTGATGACAATGTCTAGTTGAAAAGTGGTCAGTAGCCGGTGGTCATTAGTCAGTGAAGCCTAAAACAACTGACGATTGACTACTGGCTGTTGGTCACTGAGGTGAAAGCAGTGGATCACAATTTGGCCATCGTGACGGCTGTCGGTGTAGCGGTGCTGTTGCTCGTGCAGGTGGGTGTTTTTATCGGGCTTTACTTTTTGGCGCGGCGCGTTGTCGCCGTCGCCGAACGCGCGGCACAGTTGCAGACGCGCGCCGAGTACCTGATGAATAACACCGAGCCGGTTTTGAAACTGGCGCAAAGCTTGATGGGTGAACTCAAACAAGCCACCGGCTATCTGACACAGGGCGCGCAACACATCAGCGCCATCACCGAAATGGCCAAAGACGAAGCCGCTGAAGTGCGCCAACTGCTCGGCGATTCCACTGCGCTGGCTAAACGCGAAGTCGAACGCGCACGCACGCAAGTGGACAAAGTGCAGCACACGCTGAGCGCTGCCACCGATCAATTTGAACGCACTACATTGTTGGTGCAGCACAGCGTGCTTGAACCGGCGCGCGAGTTTTCCTACGTGATGGCGGGCGTGCGGCGCGCGTTGGAGGTGCTGACGGCAGGACGACGGCTGCCGGTTGACCGTGTTTACCAAGACGAAGAGATGTTCATTTGACGCTCCAACAGGAGCGGGCTGAATCATAACATTCAGAAAAAGCACTCGCGCTCCGGCTATCAAGCGCCGCAGCGCGAGTGCTTTTTTATGGGCCGTGATTACGCTATCATCGGCATTCTTTCACACTCAATGAGCAACGAATAGGCGAAACCAAACCGGATTATGGCGACTGAAGAGAAATCATTTGACCTAAAAAAGACTGTCAACTTACCTAAAACCGACTTTCCCTTGAAGGGCAACTTGGCGCAAAACGAGCCGCTGCGTTTGCAGAAGTGGAATGCCATGGACATCTACGCCAAGCTGCGTGAGGCGCGCAAAGGCCGTCCCTTGTTCGTGCTGCACGACGGCCCGCCCTACGCCAACGGCAACATTCACATCGGCACCGCGCTCAACAAAACGCTAAAAGATTTCGTCGTCAAATCGCGCTCGATGATGGGCTATTGGTCGCCTTACATCCCCGGTTGGGACTGTCACGGGCTGCCCATCGAGATCAAAGTCGAAGAGCAGTTGAAGGACAAGAGCGACCGCATGGCCGTGCGCAAAGCCGCGCGCGCCCACGCCGAGAAATACGTTAAGTTGCAAGCCGAAGACTTCAAACGGTTGGGCATCTTTGGCGAGTGGGAGAACCCCTACCTGACGATGGCGCCAAGTTATCAGGCCACCATCGTGCGAGCGTTCGGCAAGTTCGTCGAGCGCGGCGCGGTTTACAAAGGTTCGCGTCCCGTGCACTGGTGCATCAGTTGCCAGACGGCGCTGGCTGAGGCCGAGGTCGAGTACGAACCGCATACGAGCCATTCAATCTATGTGAAGTTTCCTTTCCCGGAGGCCGCGAAGCTGGATGCCGCGCTCGCCGGGAAAAACGTGAGCATCGTCATCTGGACAACAACGCCATGGACGCTACCCGCCAATTTGGGTATCGCCTTCAATCCGAAGTTTGAGTATAGCGCCGTGCAAGTTAGTGACGAAGTTTTCATCGTCGCGAGCGGATTGCTGGAAGAGGTGGCCAAGAAAATCGGTTGGGACGACTACCGCGTGATTGCCACCTACAGCGGCGAGAAGTTTGACCGCTTGAATGCCCGCCATCCATTTGTCGAGCGCGATAGCTTGCTGATGCTCGGCGATTACGTGACGCTCGATACCGGCACGGGCGCGGTGCACACTGCGCCGGGGCACGGCTACGAGGATTTTTTGACCGGGCGCGAGTATGACCTGGAGATCTACAACCCAGTGGACGCGCGCGGCTTCTTCATGAAAGACGTACCGCATTTTGCCGGACAGCGCGTGGCGATTCCGAAAGGCGACAAGACCAGCACTGACGGCAACAAATCAGTCATCGCGCATCTGCAATCCATTGGCGTGCTGCTCAAAGCCGAGAGGTTCGATCACTCCTACCCGCATTGCTGGCGCTGCCACAACCCTGTGATCTTCCGCGCGACACCGCAGTGGTTCATCTCGATGGAAAAAAGCGGGTTGAATGAAGCGGCAATTGCGGCGTGTGACCAGGTGACGTGGTATCCAGCCTGGGGCAATGAGCGTATGAAGAACATGTTCCGGGGCCGCCCCGATTGGAACATCTCGCGCCAACGCGCGTGGGGTATCCCGATCACGGTCTTTTACTGTGAAGATTGCGGCGAGGCGCTGCTCGATCAAAAGGTCATCAACCACGTCGCCGATCTGTTTGGCGAAGCGTCCGCCGACATCTGGTATGAACGCGAGGCAAAAGAACTGCTGCTGCCTGATACGAAGTGCGGTAGTTGCAAGTCGGAGAAGTTCGTCAAGGAGATGGACATCCTCGACGTGTGGTTTGATTCGGGCACGAGCAGCCAAGCGGTGCTCGAACCGCGCGGCTTGCCCTACCCGGCGGACGTTTACCTGGAAGGTGGCGACCAGTTTCGCGGCTGGTTCAATTCGTCGCTGGTGATCGGCCTGGCGGCGAAAGGCGAACCGCCTTATCGCGAGGTGATCACCTACGGCTGGGCGGTGGACGAAGAAGGCAAGAAGATGTCCAAGTCGAAAGGTGACGCGCTTGCGCCGGAGAAGTTCACCAAACAATACGGCGCGGACATCCTGCGTCTGTGGCCCGCCGCGCTCGATTACCACGAAGACATGCGCATCGGGCAGGAGATCATCAACCGCCTGTCCGATTCCTACCGCAAGATTCGCAACACAGCGCGCTACTGTCTGGGTAATCTGGACGGCTTCGATCTGGCGACGGATCGCGTGCCGTTCAAGGAGATGTTTGAGCTTGATCGTTGGGCTTTGAGCTTGTTCAACGAGGTGGTGAAGAAGGCGCTCGCCGGTTATGAGCGGTACGATTTTATGGAGGTCTACCAATCGCTCTACGCGGTGGCGACGGTCGAGTTGTCGGCGCTCTATTTCGACATCTTGAAGGATCGGCTCTATACCTACGCGCCGAAATCGTTGGCCCGGCGCTCGGCGCAGACGGCGCTCTATGAAATCGTGCATCGGCTGGCACGGCTCGCCAGCCCGTTGATCGTTTTCACCGCCGATGAGATTTGGGAGAATATTCCTGGTGCGCTTGAGCAAGCGGAATCTGTCCACCTGACGACGTTTCCACAGTATGAAGAGGCTTGGCGTGATGCAGCGCTGTTACAACGCTACGAACGTCTGTTTGATTTGCGCGGCGCGGTGATGAAGGCGTTAGAAGAGGCGCGCAACGCCAAGTTGATCGGCGCAGGCTTGGAAGCCAAAGTGACGATCACTGCTGACGCGGAAACTAAAGCTTTTCTGGCATCGTTTGGTGAGCAGTTGCGCTACATCTTGATCGTCTCGGCGGTCGAGTTGCGGGAGGGTGCAGCTTTGGATGTCAGAGTGGATACAGCCGAAGGCGAGAAGTGTGAGCGGTGTTGGCATTACACGGTTGATGTGGGCGCGGACGCGCGCTACCCAGGCGCGTGCAAGCGTTGTGCTGAAAACCTGGACGAGATGTTTGATTCTGCAAAATAGTGCCGGACAAATGCCACAGGTCAATTATGACAATCGTCGCTTCACTTCTATAGCCAACACGGCAGACGGCGAAGTCAACGCCGAGACGATCTTTCACTACCATCAGCAAGGCCAACTGGTCTGGGCTGAATATCGTGGCGGCGCCATCGTCTTTGGCACATTGATCGCCAAAGTTGATGAGATCGGCTGTTTGGAGATGCGCTACCAGCATTTGAATACGGCTGGCGAATTGATGACGGGCCGTTGCCACTCAACGCCGGAAATGCTGCCTGATGGCCGGTTGCGCTTGCACGAGCGCTGGCAATGGACATCGGGCGATGGCTCGGCGGGCGCATCCATCGTGGAAGAAATGCGGGAGTCGAGGTGATAAGCAGAGAAATGAAAACCAAGTACATATTTTGGCTGCTCTCGTTCAGCGTACTGGTTGCCGATCAGGCGACGAAGGCGTGGGCGACGGCGAAACTCAAGCCTGTGGGCATGATCGAAGTCATCCCGGATTTCTTCCGATTCAGCTATGCGCTCAATCGTGGCGTGGCGTTCAGCCTGTTTGCTGACGTGCAATTCAACATCAAGTGGGTTTTGGCGGCAATCTCGGCAATGGCGGCGGCAATGGTGGCGCATTACCTGGCGCGTACGCCTGGGAGCCAGCGGCGGCTGTGCGCGTCACTCTCGTTTTTGCTGGCAGGCATCATAGGCAATTTGATTGACCGTATTCGGTTAGGCGAGGTCGTAGATTTTATCGAGTTTCACTGGCGCGATCAGTTCATCTGGCCGACGTTCAACATCGCCGATTCAGCGATCTGCATGGGCGCAGTCTTGCTGGCGGTGGAGTTATTGTTTGAAGAGCACGCTGTCCGTTCAGCGCAACTACAAGAAAGCCCCGCGCCAGAAGAGGCGACTTCGGCGGAGTAGCCGAACGGGGCGACAGAAAAACATGTTTCCAGACCTTTTCAAAATTCCGTATCTCAACTTCACGCTCAACAGTTACGGCCTGTTGCTGGCCATCGCGTTTATCACCGGCTTGTTTGTAATGTCGCGGCTGGCCAAGCGTGACGGCCTGCCGCAGGAGCGTATGTACGATTTGGGCCTGTGGGTATTGGCCTCGTCGCTCGTCGGCTCGAAGCTGTTGATGGTCATCACCGAGTGGGATGTTTATTACCGCGATCATCCGGGACAGATTTTCTCGCTCGATTTCTTCCGTTCAGGCGGCGTTTTTTACGGCGGCTTTATCGGCGCGCTGATTGCTTCGGTCATCGCCATACGTGTCTACAAATTGCCCTGGTGGCGCACGGCAGATGCTTTTGCGCCGGGCATTGCCATCGGGCAGGCGATTGGCCGCTTAGGCTGTTTCAGCGCCGGCTGCTGTTGGGGCGTGCCGACCACGTCGGCTGTCGGGGTGCAGTTCAAGGAACGCGGCCACGAGATCACCGGCGTGCCAACTATCGTGGCGCATCTGAGCGACCCGATTCAGCGCGAGGTTTGGGCGAACAAGTTGGGCGGGCTGCTCGCGCCTTTGCACCTGCATCCGGTGCAGCTTTATGAAGCCGGCGCGACGCTCGTTATTTTTCTGATCCTGCTCTGGGCCTTCGGCCAGCGGCGCTTTTACGGGCAAGTGATGTTGGCCTACGCAATGCTATATTCAGTCGCGCGCTTCACGCTTGAGTTCTGGCGTGACGATCCGCGCGGCGAGGTCTTCAATCTTTCGACCTCACAGTTCATCGCGGTAATCTTGTTCGTTGTCTCGCTGATCGCTTACATCTGGCGCGCTCGCGTTGCGGCGAGTGGGGAAGTGGCAGCCGCGAACGCCTGAAATTCTGTATTCACATTCCGCACCCCTATGCGTCTCGCTTACTTCAGTCCGTTGCCCCCCAGCAAATCCGGTATCGCTGATTACAGCGCCGAATTGTTGCCCTACCTGGCACAAGGAGCGGCACTTTCCGTCTTCGTCGAAAAGCCCGATGAACTGCGCCTGAATCGCAACAACCAAGCTTATCAAGTCTTCGACGCGACACACTTTGCCGAGTTGCAGCGCCAGCAGCCTTTTGATCTCTGCCTCTATCATCAAGGCAATAACCCGCATCACGAATACATCTACGAACGGGCGCTCGAAACGCCGGGCTTGCTCGTGCTGCACGAACATTGTCTGCATCACCTGATAGCGTGGAAGACGCTGGGGCGTGAGGATGAGGAAGGCTATTGGGACGAGATGTTCTACGGCTACGGGCGACGCGGCGGTCGCGTGGCCGTCACGCGCAAGAATGACGCAGCCAGCGAGTATCAACAGTTTTTGCTGCCGCTCAATCGCCGGTTGGTCAATCGCAGCCTTGGCATTGTTGTCCACAACGAATACGCGGCGTCGCAGGTGGAGCTTGATTGCGCAACGCCCGTCGAAATCATTCCGCACCACCTCTCGCCGCGTGTCTACGAGATGGATCAACTGGACAAGCTCGAATGCCGCCGCGCGCTCGGCTTGCCGGAAGATGCCTGGATCATCGCCTCGTTCGGCTTCGTCACGCAATCGAAGCGCATTCCGACGCTGTTGCAAGCCTTCAAACGCTTGCAGGCAGTCGTGCCAAACGCAATGTGTCTGATCGTTGGCGAAGATCACTGGAAATGGAGCGCCGCGCCGCTGATTGCCGAGATGGGTTTGCAGCGGCACGCGCGACTGACGGGTTACACAACGGAGCGCGATTTCTTTCGCTATTTGAAAGCCGTAGACGTGGTAGTGAATCTGCGCTACCCGACCGCGGGCGAGACCTCGGGCACACTGATTCGTTCGCTGGGCGCGGGCAAGCCGGTGATTGTGTCGGACTTCGGGCAATTCGGTGAACTGCCTGATGAAATTTGCTTGAAAGTGTCGGCAGGGCCGGAGGAGGAGCGCGAGTTGACGGCGCGGCTGCGTGCGCTGGCTTGTCGTCCCAATTTGCGCGAACGTTTAAGCCGCAACGCCGCCACGTGGGTTCGTGAAAACAATGAGGTCAGCCGTTGTGCCGCGCGTTACCTGCAACTTGCTGAACGCTTGATCGCGCGCCGGGCTGAGCCGCGCAAGCGCAGCAATTACCGACTCGAATTCACAACGACGGAGACAATTCGCTTCGATCACGACGAAGCGCTGGATTACGTCAAAGCTTTTTTTGCTGACGACCCGAACGCTTCCGGCTACATCCGCGTGCACGGGCCGCGCCTGTTGCGCACGGTTGAGTTGCTGCCCAAAGGCGCGCCTGGACAGCGCGCGCTTGAACTGAGTAGCTACCTGCAACTGCCGCTGCTCATCCGGCATTACGGCAATTATGACGAGATCGCTGTGACCAACTGGTGGCAGGGCGACAAGCGCACGCAGCTTCAACAAGTGCGCCACGCCGTCACCGGCGAAGAGGCCAGCTTCCTAATGCACAACGTCAACGTCGAACGCGACCGCTTGCCGTTTCCTGATGAGCATTTCGATGTCGCGCTCTGTTGCGAATTGATCGAGCATTTGCAAGAAGACCCGCTACACATGCTCGTCGAGTTACACCGCGTCTTGAAGTGGGGCGGACTCGTAGTCGTGACGACGCCGAACATCGCCAGCGCCTTCAGCGTCGAAGAGGTGTTGGCCGGGCGCACGCCGAACATCTATCACCTCTACAATCGCCAGAGCGTCGGCGACCGCCACGCCCGCGAATACACGCCCGACGACGTGCGCTCGGCGCTCGAAGCTGCTGGTTTCAAAGTCGTCCGTCTCTTTACTGAAAACGTCTGGCACGAGGGCGACGAAGGCTTCCTGCACTGGCTCGATCAAACCACCAATGTGCCACGCGAGTTGCGCGGCGACAACATCTACGCGGTTGGGCGCAAGCAGAGCGAGCAGATCGAACGGTTTCCTGAAACGCTGTATGATTGAAGTAGGCAGTAGACGGTAGACAGTAGCAAACGGCTTGATCTTGAGCGATTCAACTACTGTCTCCTGTCTTCTGTCCACTGGCTACTCTCTACCACAATGATCTCCGTCCAAAACGTCTCCAAACTCTACCGCATCTACGACAACCCAGCAGGGCGGTTGAAAGAGATACTGCTGCGTGGGCGGCGCAAATATCACCGCGATTTCTGGGCGTTGACGGACGTGAGTTTGGAGGTCAACACGGGCGAGACCGTCGGCATCATTGGACGCAACGGCGCGGGCAAAACGACGCTGCTGCAAATCATCGCGGGTGTGATGCAGCCGACGCAGGGCGAAGTCAGCGTGGAGGGCCGCGTGTCGGCACTGTTGGAATTGGGCAGCGGCTTCAACCCTGAATACACCGGGCGCGAAAACATACTGCTCTCGGGGCAGATTCTCGGTTTTAGCGAAGAAGAGATGCGGCAGAGGCTCGACGTGATTGTGCAGTTCGCCGAGTTGGAAGCCTTCGTGGATCAGTCGGTGAAGACCTACTCGACCGGGATGCTGATGCGCTTGGCCTTTGCTTCGGCAATCCATGTTGACCCAGACGTGTTGATCGTGGACGAAGCCTTGTCAGTCGGTGACGTCTACTTTCAGCGTAAATCGCTCGACCGCATGGAGTATTTCCGCAAGTCGGGCAAGACAGTGCTCTTCGTCTCGCACGACCCGATGCTGATTCAGCGTTTCTGCACGCGCGCCGTCTGGCTTGAACAGGGACGCGTAGCGCGGAGCGGCGAGGCACGCGAAGTGGTGACGGCTTATCAGGCGTTTTGCGCGCGCCTGGAAGAAGAGCGTCTGCACCAAGCCGCGCAGCACGGCGGCATTCGCGCGCAGGATCACGAACAGATTCTGCGCGAACTGCAATTAACTGGCTCGCGTTGGGGCAACGGCAAGATTCGCTTTACCGGCGTCGAGATGTTGAACGCGGCGGGCGAAGCGCGCTGGGTCTTCGGCACGGGCGAACCGGTGACCGTCCGCCTGCATTACGAAGCCGAGCAGGATTACGAACGCCCGGTCTTTGCCGTAGACATCCACCGCTACGACGGTGTGTTTATCGCCGGCGTCAACAATCACGACACGCATCCGCGCACGTTGCCGATCAAGCGCGGCGCGGGCACGGTCGAGTTGCAGATACCGCGACTGGAATTGCCGCTCAACGTCTACTTCCTCTCGCTCAAGGCTTACACCGAAGACGGCGCACCGGATTGGAAAGACCCGGCAGACATTCACAACCAGATGTATCAGTTCGATGTCGTCACCGACCGCGTGATTCACGGCCTTGTACAGCTCGAAGCCGAATGGACGCAGCCACAGAACGAAGCGAATGAAGCGGCAGCGTTGACAGCCTAGTTACGAATGGCGTGTTCCCACGCCTTGTTTTCACACAGGAGCTAAACAATGTTACGTCCACTCGTGTGGTTTGCCTGCTTAATCACGATAGTCGCGCTGCTGGCCGGTTGCCAGCCTGCGCCGTCACCCGCAGCTTTCGATGTGCTGATCAAGAACGGCACGCTTTACGATGGTGCAGGCGGTGAACCGCGCCGCGCCGATCTCGGTATCAAGAGCGATCAGATTGCGGCCATCGGTGATCTCGCTAACGCCACAGCCAAAACGGTGATTGACGCGCAAGGCTTAGCCGTCGCGCCCGGCTTCATCAATATGCTTTCGTGGTCAGTGGATAGCCTGCTCGTAGATGGCCGTTCGCAGGGCGAGATTCGACAGGGCGTGACGACCGAGATTTTCGGCGAAGGCGATTCGATGGGGCCGCTCACCGCCGAGATGAAGCAGCGGCGCTTGGAAACGCAAGGCGATGTGAAATACCCGATTGAATGGACGACGCTCGCCGAATACTTGCAGCACCTCGAAAAGAAAGGCGTCTCGCCCAATGTCGCCTCCTTCATCGGCGCAACCACAATCCGCGAACACGTCATCGGCCTCGCAGACAAACAAGCGACGCCCCAACAGCTTGAACAAATGCGCCAACTGGTGCGCCAGGAAATGGCCGCAGGCGCGCTCGGCATCGGCTCATCGCTCATCTACGCGCCAGCCTTTTACGCCTCGACCGAAGAGTTGATCGAACTGTGCAAAGTTGCCGCGCAGTATCAAGGCAAGTACATCTCGCACATGCGCAGCGAGGGCAACCGCCTGACACAAGCCGTCGAAGAGCTGATCCGCATCGCACGCGAGGCCAAAATCCCCGCCGAAATCTATCACCTCAAAGCCGCCGGGCAAGGGAATTGGAACAAGCTGGATCAAGTGATCGCGCTAGTCGAAAAAGCGCGCGCTGAAGGCTTGCAGATCACAGCGGATATGTACACCTACCCGGCAGGTTCGACTGGACTCGACGCAGCCATACCACCCTGGGCCGAAGACGGCGGTTATCCGGCCTTGTTCAAACGCTTGCAAGACCCCGCCACACGACAGAAGATCGCTCACGAAATCAGCACGCCGAGCGACAAGTGGGAGAATCTCTATCTCGCCGCCGGTTCGCCGGAGCGCGTCCTGTTGGTCGAATTCAAATCGGAGAAGTTGAAACCCTATACGGGCAAGACGCTCGCCGAAGTGGCGAAGCTGCGCGGCAAAGACCCGGTCGAGACGATTATGGATTTGGTGCTTGAAGACCAATCGCGCGTCGGCACGGTCTACTTCATGATGTCGGAGGAGAACATCAAGCGTCAGCTCAAACTGCCTTGGGTCTCGTTCGGTTCGGATGCAGGTTCGCTGGCGAGCGAAGGCGTGTTTTTGAAGTCGTCCACGCACCCGCGCGCCTACGGCAACTTCGCGCGCTTGCTGGGCAAGTACGTGCGCGACGAGAAAGTGATTCCGCTGCAAGAAGCTATTCGCCGCCTGAGCAATTTGCCTGCAACGAATCTGAAGCTGGATCGGCGCGGATTGCTGAAGGAAGGATATTTTGCGGATGTAGTGGTTTTCGATCCGAGCACGATTATTGACAAGGCAACCTTCGAGCAGCCGCATCAATACGCCATCGGGATGAAGCACGTATTCGTAAATGGCGCGCAGGTATTGAGTGACAGCGAACACACAAACGCCAAGCCGGGGCGCGCGTTGTGGGGGCCGGGGAAAGTGAAATAACAGGAGGCCAGTTTATGCGCATCGCCAAAATCGTCAGATCGAACTCGCACGTAGATTACGTCGCCCGCGTCTTCGGCTCGTTCGAAAGCGCCGAGCAAGTGACGCCGAACGATTACCGCTTCGGCCAATTCGTCAAGATCGCCGGGCATGCGGGTGAAGTAATCGGCGTGATCTACAATTCGTTTCTGCTCAATCCGGACTATGGTGATTTCGGGCCGCGCCTGTCCACTTCGCAGGAACAGAATGCCGTCTTCAGCCCGGACTATTTGAACGAGCAGGGCGTACTGATCGGCTTGCTGTTGGTCGGCTGGCGCGACGGCGCTGGTTATCAACAAGGCTTGCCGCGCGAAGTCTTGCCGATCAATGCCGATGTCGAGACGCTGAGCGACGCGGAGGTCGGCGCGTTTCATCACAGCGCGCAAGGGGGGGTGGAGTTGAAATATTACAACCACGTGACGACGCACGCGGGCTATTTCACCTTTCAATTGTTGTCGTCCATTGTGGAGCAATTGGAGAGCTTGGCGAATGAACGCGACCGGGCACGCTTGCAAGTGTTACGCAAGACGCTGGCGTGGCAGCAGACAATGGCGAATATGAAGTGAGCGGAACCAAGTCAGCCAACCCAGCGCTTGCAGTGGCGCTTGCGCTTTATGGCAAATTCAGTTCGCTGCATTCTAAAAAGTAGTCAATAAGCCTTGTACAGCACAGGCAACGACAAACTGATCAAAGGTGATTACTTGAGTTAGAAACCTTATTTCACTTCTTCTCAATCTGTAGCAGATTTCTGCGCGCTTCTTCCGCCCAGGGTGAAGAAGAATCTTTTTGTAAATACTCTTGCCAGCCTGCGACGGCCTGACTGTCCAGTGCCATCATTTGGCGACAAAGTGCACGATTGAAAAGGGCTTCAAGCAACGAACTATCTAGGTTAAGCGCCTGGTTCAATTCTTCGAGCGCGCGTCTTATTTCCAAAGCGGATTGTTGTGAATCATTTTGCTGCTTGCTGAGCTGGCTTTTCTCCAATAATGCAGTGCCCAGTTCGCTATGCAAACGCGCATTCTGCGGCTCCAATTTCAGCGCCTGCTCAAATTGGGTGATGGCTTTGGCGAAATCCTTCTTGGCTAGGTAAAGCAGCCCCAGCCCGCGTAACCCTGCGGCATCTGGCTTTTCGCGCGCCGCTTTGCGTAACAGAACTTCAGCTTCGTCCAAATCCAGACTGTTTGCCTGATTGTCGTTCGCCCCGCGAGTGACTACAAAAGGTGCGTAAGCGAAGCCCGAGATGCGCGTTTCCAGCGGACGACGCTCTCGATAAGCTCGTGCGAGCGCAAACAAACCTTGGTCAACTGGCGATTCATAAAAAAACGCCCGCCACACGCCAAATCCCGTAGCCAACACCAACATCGCCAGCGCCGCCAGTTGCCACTTCGCGCTAAACCATCCCGACAGCCACCCGAAGCCGGAACGCGGTGTTGCTGACGGCGCGCTCACGACCGGCGCAGGATTTTGCCTGGTGTATTTCTGCAACGCCACTACCGTTGCCAATTGCTGCCGTCGTTTGGGCGTAAGCGCGAAATGTTGTTCAAAATCGGCTTTTTCACGCGCGCTTAGTTGGCCGCGAACATAATCTTCGATCAATTCCGCCTCGATCACTTCAAGTTGTGCGACGAAGTCATCATCACTGAGCAGCCGTTCTTCAACTTCTTGGTTGAGTTCCGGTTGTCCCGTTAGCTGACCGAGCAAATAGCGCCTGATCAGGGCCTCGTTTTCTTCCTTGAGTAGCATTGCGGAAACTTCCTACTTAGGGGACGCTTACAATCAAATAAGGGTTGAAAGGCCGATTCATTACAGCGAATCAGCTCGACTTCAAACACTCTTTTACACATTTCTGTAATGTGAGGCGGATGCGGTAGACCTGCACGCGCAACAGTTCAACCGTCATCCCGAAGCGCTCGGCCAACTGTTTGCGCAGATCAATCTTTGCTTGTTTATTTTCCTGATAATACGTCAGGATCAATTCGCGGTTGGTTGTGGGCAGTGTTTGCAGGCAGCTTTCCAAACAGCCGAAGGCCGTCTCATTTTCTTCCTGCGTCAAGGTCTGCACTGCTTCCGGCCAATCTTCCGGCAGCGGCGCGCCGCTTTTTTTGACGTAGTCCTTGGCATATTCGAAGTAAAGATTGCTGGCGACTTTGTGAAAATAGGGAGCCGGTTGGATGACGCTGGGGTCGGGCACAGCCTCAATGCGGCGGATTACCCGATCAAAGGCCACATCCGTGAGTTCTTCAGAAATAGCGCAGCCGCGCCGGTCGAACCAGCCAATGAGCCGCCGCCGCAACGCTTCGTATTCGCGGGCGGCCTGTTCAGCATCCGGATGCAACCAATTGAGAAAACGATGAAACGCGTCCTGTGAGATATCCATACAAAGAACTTATGGATGAATCGAATCGGCGTTGTTCAGTCTGGAATGCGGATTCCAATTTCGGCGAACTGCTCCAGTGCTTGTGCTGGTACTTCTTTGAAATAATGCTCGTGCGGTAGCGCAATTATATGAGTCTCCGTCGCCATTTCAAACGCTGCCACAGCAATTGCCCTTAGAAAAAGAGTTGTTGGCTATAGATTTCACTCAGCCCTGCTCAAATAATTACTCGCCTGTAAAAAAAAGAGATTGATCCTGTAATGCCTCGCTCCACAAACGCTTATAGAGTTAGAAAAACAAAAGCTCGAATCTAGCAGGCTAGGCTGTTTGGGGCCGCGCCCGCGATTATTTCGAGAGCTGCATCACCAGCTTTCAGGCCGGAGATCTGTCTTTGTGCCTGGGAGCCATTGACCTAAACCCTAGTAACTCACAGTGCAAACTTAAAGGGCCGCTTCACATGACTGAAACCAAGCATTTCAATCACAAGACTGACTTGTTAGACCAAACGCGCGCGCATATCTCAACCGGCGCTTTCAGCGCTGGCATGAATTCTCTAGCGCTTGGCCTGCAAGAGTTGCGTAATGGCTTGTCGCCCACATCCTGGGAGCAGTTCATTCAGGCTCAAGTGCTCCCGCATCCAGTCACGCGTCTAATTCACCAATCGCCTTTCACTGGCCGTGCCTTCAGCAAACCCAGAGGCTATCCTGGCGATGCGGTGATACTCGATTTTATTTACGGCCAGCTTCCGGTTACTCAAGAAGAATACGGGATCGGAGCTGATCTCTATCACCACTGGGAATACGAAACGCCAAGCTGCCGCAGCGTACGCGCGCGGCGTGATTTGCTCGCGGCGCGAGTTGACGAGCTGGCCGAGCAGATGAAGTCGCCCAGAATTCTCTCCATTGCTTGCGGCCATTTGCGCGAAGCGCAGCTTGCTCGAGCAGTCAAAGAGGGGCGTGTCGGTGAATATGTCGGCTTGGATCAAGACGAAGATAGTTTGGCAGTTGTGCACGCCGAGCAACAGACACACGCTGTCAAAGCCGTCAAAGGATCAGTCAGATCGCTGTTGACCGGAAAGCATGATTTTTCGGACTTCGATCTGGTTTACTCGGCGGGCTTGTATGACTATCTGGCCGAGCCAGTGGCCATTCGGTTAACCCAGACGCTTTTTCAGTTTTTACGCGCGGGAGGCAAGTTGCTGATTGCCAACTTCGCGCCGGAGCTACGCGACATTGGTTACCTGGAAGCCTTTATGGATTGGCGTTTGATCTATCGCAGCGAAGCCGAAGTCGAAAGCTTCGCCAGCACGATTCCGCCGAGTGAGATCAGTGAGATGAAATGCTTCAGGGAGAAAAACGGCAATATCGTGTTTCTGGAAATTGCCAGGGCCTGAGTGGTGAACAGTGAACAACGGAAATCAACCAGTACGCGCGACAATTTCGGCGATAGCTCATTACGTGCCGCCGGACGTTTATCCGAATGCCTGGTACGAAGAGCGGTTGGGCATCGCCGATGATTGGATTCGCCAGCGCAGCGGCATCGTCGAACGTCGGATCGCTTCGTCAGGCGCGACTTCGGATTTGATTCTGCCTGCCGCGCGTGAATGTTTGGAGCAACGTGGCATCAGCGCGGCGCAGCTTGATTGCATCATCGTTGCCACCATCACGCCCGACCACGTTTTTCCGGCTACGGCGGCGATAGTTCAGCGCAGACTCGGCGCAACGAAGGCTTGGGGTTTCGATCTTTCGGCAGCGTGTTGCGGGTTTATTTATGGCCTGGTCACAGCGGCGAAGTTGGTTGAAGCGGGAAGCTGTCAGCGTGTGTTGGTGTGCGGGGCCGACAAGATGAGCGCGATTACCAACTTTGATGACCGCAGCACGGCGATGCTCTTTGGCGATGCCGCAGGTGTGGCTCTGGTTGAGAAGTCAGAAGACGTTGAGTTGGGCTTGCGCGACCACCTGTTCCGCATGAAAGGGGAAGGCGCCGAGCAGGTTTTCATGCCGGCTGGTGGCAGCCTGAAGCCTGCCTCGTTGGATACAGTCACAAGGCGTGAACACTGTCTGGTGATGGAAGGCCAGTCCATCTTTAAGAATGCTGTGGCCGAGATGGCTGACGTCTCGGAGGAACTGCTGCGCCTCAACCGGTTGACGACGGCTGATCTGGCTTGGCTGGTTCCGCATCAAGCCAATTACCGCATCATCGAAGCAGTGGCGCGCCGCCTCAATCTCGATATGAAAAAGGTGATGGCCAACGTGGATCGCTACGGCAACACGTCGGCAGCCACCATTCCGGTGTGTTTGTCGGAGTGGCAGCGCAAGGGGTTGTTGCGGCGTGGTGATCGCCTGATGCTGACGAGTTTTGGCGCGGGGTTCACCATTGGCGGCGTTTACATGCGTTGGAGCATCAATGGCCGTCATACCAATGCAGATTGAGTAACGTCCTCAAGCCGTTGAAGGAGGGCGAGTGGTGCAGTCTGGGGAGCGTGAACGACCAACGCTGCAAAGTAGGGCGAACTAAAGCGATTGGGCGCAATGCAGAAGCGCGGGTCGCGCACGTTTCCCAGACTGCACCACTCGTACTCGACTCACTAATAGTGATGGGGAGGTAAGGCTGCCGTCGTTTTTGCCGCGTGGCGGCAGTTGAATTTAGCCGTGGGTGCAACCCACGGTACGTGCGCACATCAATCCCGCGTCGCGTCAGCGACGCCTGATTCAAGCGTCGCTGACGCGACGCGAAACTCGCTGCGATCTTTCCCGGCGTTGATGGTGTTTGAAAAATAGGTTTAACAAATAAGTCGAACTAACCACGGGGAACACTGGGAGCACAGGGAAGACCGCTAAACCTTTGAATTTTCCCCGTATGCCCCGTGTCCCCGTGGTTCATTCCTTTTGTTAAATCCATTTTTCTAAGACCATAAACGCCGGGCTAAACTCAGGTCGCCGCTACGCGGCTGCAAACCGCTGCCTTACATTTTTACCACTACATTCAACGATGCGATTGGCTTGGCGCAATCTGGTGCATGATCGGCTGCGGTTTATGGTGACGGTGGCAGGCATTGCCTTTGCCGTTTTCCTGATGATCTTTCAAAGCAGCCTGTTTGTGGGCTTTCTGCAAGCAGCGTCGTTGGGCGTGGATGCCACCGATGCGGAAATGTGGATTGTGTCGCGCGGGACGAATAGCTTTGAATTTCCCAGCCCGATCCCGGATCGGTTTCGTGATTTAGCGCTCGGCGTGCCGGGCGTCATTGCCGTGCGCCGGATCGTCGTTGGCTTTGTCTACTGGCAGCAGGCTTCGGGCAGGCTTCAATCCGTGCTGTTGATTGGCGCGGAACCAGGCGTGGGCGGCAGGTTTCCGATCCCACGCTTGCGAGAAGGCGTTGATGTCATTAAGCCCGAAGCGGTCTTAGTTGATCGCAGCAACCTTGCGCCGCTCGAATTCACTCCGGCAGAGCGCGAAGTGGAGATCGGGCAGCGGCGCGCCACTTCTATCGGCATCATTGATGACTTCGCTTCGTTCTTCGGCACGCCTTTCGTTTTCACCTCTTACAGCGAAGCCGTCAAATATCTGCGCGTAGATCAAAACATCACTTCGTTTCTGACTGTGCACCTCGCTCCCGGCAGCAAGGTAGTAGAGGTCAAAGACAGGCTGAAAGTCCGCTTGGCGGAAGTGGACGTGTGGACGCGACAGGAATTTGCCCGGCGCGCGCAACGCTTCTGGGTCATCAAGACGGGCGCGGGCGGCGCGTTGTTGACGGGCGCGTTGCTGGGATTTCTGGTCGGGCTGGCCATCGTGTCGCAGAACATCTACGCCACCACAATAGAGAATCTTGAGGAGTACGCCACGCTCAAAGCGTTAGGGGCAGCGCGCGGCTACGTGCAGCGCGTCGTCATCGCGCAGGCGCTGATCAGCGGCGTGGCCGGGTCAATGATCGGGCTGGCCGCCATTTTCCCAGCGGTCAAGCTGGTCAAAACGCACATCGCATGGGTTTACACACCCTGGTGGTTGGCAGTCGGGATGATCGGTCTTGGATTGGTGATGTGCGTGCTGGCTTCGGTGATTTCAATCAGAAAAGCGGTTGCAGTCGAACCGGCAAGGATCTTCCGTGCGTGACAAGCAAATCGTGTTGGAACAAATTGGCGTTTCATTCGGGCAAGGCGCAACGCGTGTGAGCGCGCTGCGCGAGGTCTCGTTGAGCTTGCAAAGCGGGCAGGCGACGTTGGTGATGGGGCCTTCGGGCAGCGGGAAGACTTCGCTGTTGTCTGTGATTGGTTGTCTGCTGACGCCGGATTGTGGCGAGGTCTCGATGCTTGGACGCAGCGTTACCAGTCTGTCGGAGCAGGCCAAAGGCGAGTTGCGCCGCCAAATGATCGGATACGTGTTTCAAGCGTTTCGTCTCTTTCGCTCGCTCTCGGCGCTCGAAAACGTGCTGGTCGCGTTGGAAATCTCTGGCCGTCGCGGGCGTCAAGCTCACACCACCGCGCGGCAGGCATTGGCTTCGGTCGGTCTCGCCGAGAAATGGCGGATGAAGCCGAATGAACTGAGTGGCGGTGAAAAGCAGCGCGTAGCGATTGCGCGCGCGCTGGTAAATGATCCGCCGGTCATTCTGGCCGATGAACCGACGGCTTCGCTCGACAGTGTGGCGGGCGGACAGATTGCTGAACTGCTGCTCAAGTTGGCGGAAGAAGATAAGCGTTTGGTCGTTGTGGTCAGCCACGACCCGCGCTGGCTTTCCTTCGGCCATCGCGCCGTAGTCTTGCAGGATGGACGAATCGTGGAGGATCGAGAGCTGCGATGACAGACACCGTTCACAACCAAACCAACTCAGCGCAACGCAGCGGTCGGCGAATCGTCTGGGTAATTGTGCTACTGGTGGTCGGCGGATTGTTCGCGATGGCGCTGACGAGAACCGGCGCGCTCAACTCGCTACCAGTTCCGGCTCCGAACGGAACTGGCGCAGCGGAAAAGGCAACTCACTCGGACGAAGTTGTTTTGGCTTGTCCGGGCCGCGTGGAAGGGCTGAGCGAAGTCACCAAGGTGAGTGCCGCAGTGGACGGCGTGTTGGCCGCCGTGCGCGTCAAAGAAGGCCAGCACGTTGCGGCGGGCGAAGTGCTCGCTTTGATTGACTGTCACGACCTCGAAGCCCAGTTGCAAGCCACGCGCGCAACGGCAGAGAGGGCCCGCCAAGCGCGCCAGCGCCTCCTGCGCGGCAGCCGGGAAGAAGAGCGCCACATCGCGGCGGATAAACTGGCCGAAGCGGAAGCGGTCTTGCGCCAAGTGCAATTGCAGGCCCAACGTATGGCGTCGCTCTTCGACAAAGGTGATATTTCCAAAGAGGCGCTGGAAAAAGCGCGCCGCGATGCAGAAGTGGCCGAAGCAACCCGGCGGGCGGCGGCCAACTACCAGACCCTGGTCAATGCGCCGCCACTGCCCGAAGAGACGGCGCGCGCCGATGCCGAAGTAAACGCGGCGGAGGAACAAGTTCGCACCAGCGCCGCAAAGTTGGGAAAGTGCACAATCAAAGCGCCGCTGGCCGGAACCGTCTTGCAAAGCCATCTGAAACCCGGCGAAGCCGTCAGCGCGGTCTTCCCACAACCCATCGTGAGTCTAGCCGACACTTCGCAACTGCGCGTGCGCGCGGAAGTGGACGAGCGTGATATAGGCCGGATTTATACAGGCCAAGGAGTGCTGATTCTGATTGATGCTTTCCCGCAGGAACAGTTTCGCGGTAGTGTGTCTAGTCTGGGCGCGTTGATGGGCCGGAAGAAAGTGCGCACTGGCGATCCGGCTGAGAAGAGTGATCGAGACGTACTTGAGGTCTTGGTTGATCTGGCAAAGACAGATGATCGGTTAGTCATTGGATTACGCACAACAGTGCGGTTTTTAGGAAGAAGAGAAACAAAGGTGAACACACTTCCAGGACGTAGCGGCGATACCCCACATCCTTGATGACAAGAGCGCGGAAGTAAGATGGCCTTGCCAGATTGCAGCAAAAGTTCAGAGCCGCCGCTAGCAGGGAGACTCGTTAAACCGTCGCAACGCGGAGGAGCCAAATTTCGTTGTGGACTAAAGCTTGTCATTCATCTCGCGCTATCTGGGACACTCGTGTTAGCAGAAGCGGTTGCTTGAGGGCAGAAGCAGTTTCGGCGAGCATTTGTTTCAACGACTCCTGACTTCGGAGTATACATGATTAACTTCCAAGGCCACCTCGCTCGATGAGGTAAAATACAAAGCGTGCAGCATTGTGAGCTGCCTGCTTTTGACGTTCCTCTTTATTTTCTCGCTTATGGCCATCAGCATAATCACTTATAGCTTTGATTATCATCCAAGGTGTTTCATCCTCACGGCTCGCTGAGTAAATGCCCGTGGCTTCCATCTCGCCTCCACGAGCTTCTGGAAAAAGCTCCAATAGTTGCTCACGATAATCAAAGTTATCAACTAGCGTGTCCCCAGACAGCAGCAATACTGGTGAAACGGGAATACTTTCCCCCTCCAATCTCCAGAGGGCTGCAGCGCTTTGTACACGATTCAAAAACGTGGGATTTGGGGACACTTTGTCACCACGTGGAATAACGATGAGCTTCTTTGTTGATTCATCGGTAGCGGCTTTTATCAAGTTGTAATCTTGCAGCTTCTCAGAAAAAAGTATCTGCCCAATAGGCTGTTTATCAGGCTCTATTCCGAAGGCAATCCCTACACCAATGATGTAACGTGGAGAAACTTCGTGCATAGCCTGCAATGTTGTCGTTGTTGTCGCTCCAGGTTGAGTGCTTCCCATCTGTGCTTGCACCATACCGACTCGTAATCCTCCAAGTATGCCTAGATCGAAGTAGATTCTTTTTGGTTTTGGAGTAGTTCCAGGCCTTTTCCCAAGTCGTTCGGAAGCCAAATTATAAACAGCATCAAACTCGTGTTGATTGACGGTAATTAAAAGTACATCAAACTGCGATTGAGTGGGTGATGAAGTAAGAGTCATAATTTCTCCGAGAGATGGTGCTGGGGAGATCAGAGCTTCATTGCGCGCGCCAGCACTAGTTAGTGCAACGCGTAAATTGTCGCTTAATGCTGTTTGCTCATCAAAACGTGCGCCTTTAGCTCGCAAATTAAGCCAATCCATAGATTCGTAACCCATTTGTTCGTCAACGAGACGGAGCACTTGTGGTTCAAGTATGACGATGGCTCTCTTTCTTCCTCGCCTAATTCCGGCAATATAGTTACGCGGATTTACCTTGATAGGGCAGCTAACCACCGCACCGAAGTTTTCATCAACGAAGTCAATTGCTGTAGGTCGTATCAGTGCAAACCCACCCCCTGGTAGCACAATAACGCGACTTACTCCCGCAAGTTCATAAAGGAATGCAGCTTTTTTATCGCCAAAAGCCCAGGTATACCACCCCGCGCTACTTTTGAAGATAATACGCGTTTCATTGATCGCAGCAACTTGACGTAGCGACTGCTGAAGAGGAATCCGTTCATCAATGAAAAAGGGGACATGTTGGCTGATAACCCATAGTTTCGTGCCGATAAGACAAAAACCGTCAATTTCGTGTTGTGCAAATTCACTTGTTTTGGATACGGCGAGTACACCTCGCGCATTACCATTTAGATCGGAGAAAGACCTTACCAATTCGCCATCCATATACAAAGCGGCGCCATTTTCCCTGAATTGCCAAATTGCCCCCTGAAATCTGTTGGAGGCAAGTACTAGAGCGTTCAGTCGTAGTAACCAATGTTCAGATGGGAGAGTTTCACCAAGCCATTGTGTGACTTTTATTTCTGTCTTTTTTTCAGGTTCAGATCTTATCCAATATAGTGAACGCCCATCGGAGTATATGAGACTAGAATTAGGAGTATATTTGTGACAAATAGCAATCCGACCCGTACTAAATCCAACTTGTATCAATATCGCGAGTCCTTGGGGGAAATTTTCAGGAAGGCCGGCAGAGGGGTGAACCAGCCACACATGATCTGTCCCGTCGGCAGAAGCGTATAGCGTAGATGCGTCTCGTGCAGTCCAGACGGAAGCATTTTCAAGGTTCGTTCCGCGCAAATCTGCATTTGTTAAATCCGCTGGCCCAAGTTGCGTTCCTGACAAGTTCGCATTGCGCAGATTAGCACCGCTAAAGCCTATACCAGGTAACTCTAGGTTGGCTAGTTGTGAACTATTCAAGTCCAAGTTGGATACAACTCGCCCCTGTCGGTGAAACAATCTGACAAGATGTGGCAGGTAATTCGCATTTGTTTCCGTAAGGCGGGTCTGGTGTTGATCAAGCCAGGTACGGAGGGTCTCATCCTCAGCAAGAAACCCAATTACGTCATCGGTGATACGAGCTGATCCTAGCGGCTCCGCTTGGCCTGTCTGCACAAAATCCGATAAGAGGCGCGCCAGCAAGTATTCTTCCATCGACTTATGCGCAAATCCTACCTCAGAGACAATATTGGCATCCACCAGCGCGATCGCAACAGTGTGCGCATCAACTCCGTGTAGATCGGTTTTCCCAATGCCACGTAACATGGCACCAAGTCGAGTCACAAGCGGGACATCACTGTCCACTGCCCAATACTCTATATGAAGCGCCACACGTTCAAGCAAGGCCAGCAAATCAGTCGCTTGCAAAGGCAACTTATGGGGGGATCGTTCTCGTTCCGCAGTGAGCCAAGTAGTTAAGAGATGCTCGTAGAGTTTATTTCGCCTTCTAATCTGCTTCCACTCTTCAAGTGGAAGTTTTTCTGATAGATCGCACAACTTCACCAACAGAAAGAAGCGGCGTACCAATTCCTGAAGGTCATAGAGACTCCGCAGGTGGGTCACAAAATCTGTGCTAAGGTGGCGGCGCTCCGCATATAATTCAACATCACGTCGACGCAAGTCTTGCAGTTGTAAAATTGCAATCCACAAACCTGCTACAGTTTCAACTCCTGACCAAGCATCATCCCATTCGCGTGTGCCTAATAAATCCTCTGATGGCAGTTCCAAAAGCAACCGACCCACGTCAGGGCGCACAGAAAAAACAACGCGCGCTGTGCCATCCTGGAGGCGTGGAAGAAGCGGCTGTAATAACTCGTCAAGCGAGTTGCATCTCTCTCCACGTAGTTCGTCGAGACCATCTACAATAAAGCACTGTGGCTTATTGAGCATGGGTGCTTGTGTGAGAAATTCCTGTAATTCTGTGCTGGTGCGGGATGAACAGCGGAAAGCAGCAGCACTCATCTCTATCTCACCTTGTTCCAGAGCACGAAGGAGCCATCCCAACGCAGTGGTCTTGCCTGTCCCAGCAGCCCCCACTACCGCGATTACCTGACAGGCCGGATTCCGTAATGCTTGCACAATGGCGGCAACTGCGTCAGCATCTGGCACAAGTTCCTTGGGCAAAGGAAGCTGACCATCAAACCCTGAGTGGCAACGCACGGGAATGTGCCGATCAAGAAATCGCTCATCAGGCCATAAGCCGTCGTAATGAACTTCTGGCGGATACTTCATGTTATCACTCAGTTCCTACCTTCTAACCATGCGAGCAACTCTTGCAGTTTCTCGCGTTCTTCGATTCTCAAATTATTATTCAAAGCATCGCTAACCGCTCGACGTGCTTCATCAGCGCGTTTAAGTTTCCCGTAAGTTCGGGCCAAGTAGTTTACACACTCCCCCAAATTCGCCGAGCCTAGCCGAGAATGCATTGCTACAGCTTTCTTAAGGTATTGCTCAGCTTGCGGAAAATCCTTTGTCTTAAAACTATTAATACCAAGCGCCCCGAGCGATTGAGCTTCTGCCCATTCATCCTGCTCCACTTGGGCCTGTTGGAGAGCCTCGGTAATCGTTGTCAGCGCCTCAGTGAACTGGCCCCTGCGCCGCAGCGTTTGCGCATGGCTTAATAGGTCGCGGGCGGATGAGACACGACCTATGTTGGAGATTTGACCGGAAAACTGCTCTAACCGCCGCTGACAAATCTGAATGCCGCGCCCATCATTCATTACCTGGTTCTCCTGCAAAGCCAGAAGCAACTGCTGATGTGCCTCTTCTGACCGACCGGCAACAACGAGAATATCCGCCAGAGTGACTCGCACGCCTGGTGTACCGTTGTTCATGCTGAGTCCTACATGTAGCTCCAACGACTGTCGGCAAAGAGACTCCGCTTTGTCTAATTTCTTCCCCTTGAAGTATGACTTCGCTGCTTGGTGCAAGACAACGGCACGCGTACGCGATATAGTCGAGCCTTCTTTTTCCAGGAGTCGCTCGGCCAAGTCAATAGCTTCCTGATGATGGCCACTCTGCTGTAGTGCCTTAATAGAAGCTACTGTGCTCTTGGTCGCGCTCAGGCGGCCAGTGCCGCCACTGTTTTGTGGTGACGTTGGCACATTATGAACCTGCCCACTGTCGAGCAGGATCGCCTGGTGAAGCCGGGCAGCCTCCGCCTTCAATTCTGGCCGTCCCCCTGCCTCCACTCGCCTGAATACTTCATCTAGACGTGCAATAGCCACTTCGGATTTTAACTCTATACGTTCGATCTCCGCGTGAGCGATTTGCAGCCGCACCCAGTCAGCAAGATTCAACTGCGGTGATCTATCGGCAAGTTCTTGCAGATGCCGACGAGCCTCACTGAACTTCCGCATGTTAATCATGTGACGGCTCAGGGAGTATTTAGCGTCAAATGCAAACTGTTGTCGCCCTTGCTCCTGCATGTAATGGGCGATTTGTTGCAGGATGTCGATAGCCTCCGATTGACGGCCAATCTCACTGAGGGCTCGGGAGAGAATTACGCCAGCCCGCGCTATCGACAGGAACTCGCCCATCTCGCTTCCTTTTTGATAGGCAAGCAGGGCTGTTTCTATGGCAGGCTCAAACTTGCGCTCTAGCATTTCGGCGCGGGCGCGCAACAATAGTAATTTGGGCGGAAGTTCATCATTGGAACGGCCCGCCATAAGTTGGGTTAAGGTTCCCTGTAAATCAACTTCGCCGCCTCTCTCTTGTATATCAAGTTGAATGCCAAGTTTGAGTTCCTGAATTTCCCGCCAAATCGGTTCGGCCACTGGGGCTTGATCAAACGGGGCCAAGGTTTTCAGCGCATCATCCAGCTTCAATCGGGCGCGCAGCCGGCGCGCCCGGCCGATAGCACCTCGTGGAGCCTCGTCTTCTTCCCAGTCGAAGTCATCCATTGCCCAATCATCTTGCCGCCAATCGCCTTGCTTCAAGATGACCGTCGCTTGCTGCAACAATTTGTTGCCACTGCTTTGAGCACATTGTTCTGCAATACGCAGGGCGATTTCATATTCCCCAAGGTCACCATTCGCGCGATACAGATAAGCAGCCAGATGATAGACCCAGCCACGTTGTTCGAGCGGCGTATCTTCCTGCTCTGACATCTCCTGTGCAATGCGAATATGCGTGAGCGCTGCGTGGGTGTTGCCCGCGCTAGCCCACGCACGAGCGGCGCGGCGTTCGAGCGCTATCACTGGAAAAAGACCAGCGCCTTCACTTCCCCGGATCAGCGCAAGTGCACGCTCAAATTCATCAGCAGCTTCACGGGCCTGCCCAAGACGCAACAGGGCATCCCCCAACATCATTGCCGCGCGAACTTGACGCAATTTCCATTTGCCTGTCGCAGCGGTTTCTGCCAATTGCCTCGCCAGATTCACAGCCTGTTGATATTCCCCCGTCGCTAAATAGGCGCGTGCCTCTTTTTCAATTGCGAGGCGAGTGGCGTAGATTGATCCCTGACCATACTCACGCGCTTTCCGAAATTCGGTGGCCGATTCCGTAAACTGGTTTTGCTCAAAGAGCATATGACCGCGCGTGAAGTGGACGCGCCCTAAAACCTCTGGCTGATTATCTGCGTTAATACCTGAGATAATTGTCTCGGCTTGTTCATAGTTTCCAGTCTGAGATTCAAGACGCGCCTTTAGCAGCACCAGTTCGTCCTTAGTTCTTTCACTTTGAGGCACAATGTTTTCGAGGATTTCTCTCGCTTCCTGGTGACGCCGCAGGTCAAGCAACAGGTTCGCCAGAGCCAGCCAAAGGAATTGGCGATGAGCTTCGGGGATTGGGCGCTTGAGCGCCTCTAATAACAGTGATTCGGCGTCTGCATAGCGGCTCTGTTGACGCAGGGTACGAGATTTTTGACTCACGTGAGTGGAGAAAGTTCGTGGTTCATCGCTAGAAATCCTGTTGAGAATGTCGAGGGGAGATTCCAACTCGCTCTCATTCTCAAGGCCTAACATGTCGCGCAACCGCTCGCGTGTATTCAGCAATCGCTGACGCAAGTTGCCACTAATTCCTGCAGATTGTTGGACTTGTTCACATTGTTCGACATAGTCTAATGCTTGGCTAAACTCTCCAGTACGTTCGTGCAAGATAGCCAAGTCGTGAAGTATTCTGGACTCACCCAAAGTATTTTGATTTTTGCGGTCAAGTTCGAGAGCATCTTCGAACCACAACTTCGCGTTCTCAAAATTCCCTTCCTCCATTGAAAGTTTGCCTAGTTCATTCAAACACATTGAAACGCCACTCGGCCGGTTGAGGATTTTATGGAGTTCAAGGCTTTGCTCCATATGTTGACGCGCCTGTGTGAAACCACCTGGTAATTCAGGATGCTCGCGTAGTAGTTGTCCAAGCTTATGATGAAGACCAGCCAGCGCATTCCGATATTGGTTGGTGCCAACACCAAATGCCTGGCCCAAGCATGCTAAGTTTTGCTCGTAGAGAGAGAGAGCTTCATGAGGCTGATCTAGTTTTGCTGCAGCCTGTCCAGCTTGACCGTAAACATGCGCTGCGAGATCCGCATCTCGCAAAAGATCAGGATCGTTTGCGTATTGGGAAAGCAACTGCCATGCTCGCATTGGTTGGTTGTTTCGTAAGGCAGTGGAAGCGTCTAGCAGATCAAGGCGGACTGCCAGTTCCCACTCTCCCCAAAAGCACTTCAAGAAATGGCGCGCAATACTGAGACGAACGCGAAATGCATTTCGAGTGTTTTTCCCTTGTCGCGCGCTGTCAGAGCGGAGACGGTCGAGCGTATTACGTGGGTTAGTCCAAAGGTCCCACAGTAAATAGGGCAGATCAAGGTCTTGCCAATCCGGAATAATTTCAGGCCAGGTGACCCGACCGAGCGCGGCCAATACTGGCGCAAGATATTTATGATCAGGCAGTATATCGTAGCCACTAAAGACCCGCCTTCCCTCCCATTCTCCTCCGACGAAATCTGATAATGCGGTAGCGAGCGCAGCATCTCCGACCTCGTTAGCCGCTTCGATTAGCATCCGGCCTAACTCGGCATTTACGAGTCCCGCGCTACCTAGCAGGCAAAGCGCTGCTTTAGCCTCTGTTGTTGCAGTGTCAGGTAGAGATTTGGATGTGCAATTGACGGCAAGTTCCAGATATTTTCCTAGATCGTTGAGCGCCTCGATGCTTTCGGTGTCAGGAGTAGAGCCAACAATTTCCACTATTGGCCTGGGCTGGACTCGTAAAACATCATCTTTGATTCGTGCAAGGACACGGTCAGCATTTCGACTGAAGGCTCCGTCAAGCCAGCGATAATCACTGATCTCAGTTTTCAGATTTGTAAGAGAGTTTAGCGACTCGCTCGTCAACCGAGGGATGAGTTGCTGGTGCTGCTCACACGATACAGCCAACTCCCAAGCTAATGCAGTGCGTAATGCTCCGACGCCCCAAGGCAGAGCCCAAGGCATTTCTAATTTCAGGTGAACTTGGCCTTGCTCAAAAGTGGCGCGAGAAAAAATATGTAAAGGACTTTCAAGTAGCGGCATGGCCTTTACCTAACTCACTGGGTGCTTAATAATCGTCTGCAGTTCATTTCCTATCAGCTAGTTCGGCTGCTTTCCTCCTAACCACTCACATCATACCACATGCTTTTGCAATATTTCCTTTGAGGAACCGGCAGGTGAGCTTTGTTGTCTGGCTACCGAAGCACAGATTTTGCTGTTGGACGAGCCAGTGGGGCTCACCCGGAGACGATTCAACAGATTCTGGGTTTGCTGCGGCAGTTGCGCGAGCAAGGCACGCTGGCCATTTTCATTGAGCACGACATTGCAGCGGTGCGGCAAGTGTCGGAGGCATTGGCGACGTGGTGGTGATGGATAGGAGTCAGGTGATTACGCAAGGTGCGCCGGGAGAAGTGTTGGAACGGCCTGAAATTATGGAGGCTTGGCTTGCCTGAGGAAGCGCACCGATCGAGTGAGATGTTGCTTGAAGTGGATAGTCTCGCCATCTTGTCCGGCCTCGCCTATCCATTGAACTGTCTCAACGCTGGGGAGCCAAATTTCGCTGCGGACTAAAAGCCTGCCATTGACCATCGCGCTTAAAGGCGAATTGCGAGCGCGTGAGTTGAAAATCTTTGCTGAAAGCAGGATTGCGTTTGAGGAAATAACCACGCGTGCGGTCGTCTGCCGTGGCTACTTTCCACTGGCCGTTCTCTTTGAGCAGATACTGTTGTGTGGCGACGCGGCCTTCGCTGATCTCCAAGCTGTTGAGCTTGAGCGGCTGTTTCAGCTTGCCGTAAATGGTCGTGTCCACCACGGCGAAATCGCCTTTCTGCTGCACGCGGCCTAGTTCCAATTTCCCAATCGTGATGAAGGAATCGAGCCGTTTGAGGCTTTGCGTCAATTGCTCGCGCGTGGTCTGCTGCTGGAATTGGCTGGGCAGGTAATCGTAGAGCGCTTGGTATTGCTGCGTTTTGAGCAGCGTGAAGAAGGCTTGCACGGCGGCGCGCGGGTTGGCCGGTTTGGATTGTGTGAGCGCGGATGCGTGGGCGAAGAGCAGGCCGGCGGCGAGGCAAGCCAGACTCAGCACATTATGTTTCCGCATCGAAGACCTCCGCGCCAGAGTAAAGATGCGTGTGGGACGCAGCCTGTGTCCCACACGCACGCAAACCGATCAAAGCAGACAAAACCTCAGGCTTTTGCTTTCTGCCTGAACATCCAGGCCAGCACGACGCCCGCGAGCGCAAAGCCTAGCGTGTTATCCAGAAACGACGAGAGCAAATACTTGCTCGGGAAGCCGTACCAGTTCCAGTACGAAACATCTATCGTCAGCGTGGCCAAAAAGCCCAGCAGCGCCACAAACACTACGCGCGCGACAAACGACGGTAGCCCGCCGAGCGCCAACGAGAGCAGCCACGCGGCGATTATGCCGCTCAGTATGTTGCTGACCAATTCGTTGACCAGCAGTTTGGGGAAGTTGAAAGTTGCGCCCGTGGGTGGTGTGAGAATGAGCACGCCGCTCGGCGAGGTCTTGTAGAGTTCCTCGTACTGCTTTTCCACGGCTTCTTGTTGTTCTTTTGATCCTTTCTGCGCGTCCATCATTCCGCCGACTGGATAGAGATAGAAGCCAGGTTCCTTGACGTTTTGATTCAGGCAGGTAAGTACAGCCGATTCATTGGGCAACGCTTTGACCGATATTTCGCCGATGGCCAAAGCCATGTGCGAGAGCATGCCCCAGACGAAAATTGCCAGACCGGCCAGCACGCCGGCCAGCAACAAGCGACCTCTGTTCATAAAGGTTCTCCTTTGTGTGAATGGGTGATTGAGTCTAGGAACGAGCGAACGAATGATAAGGGCAACGAACGATTTTCTCAATCACACCGACAAAGGTCGCGGCTGTTTTATTCGCCGGAAGCAGTTTTAGAACGTTTGCGTGTTGTGGTCTTGGCCGCAGGCAACTCCGGGCCGCCGCTCTTGTAGCCGCACTTTTCTGCCGGACAGTACTTCACGGTCTCGTCCTTCTTCGCGTTGTACTTTTCGAGCAGCATCGGATTCTGGCATTCGGGACAGACTTCCACGACGGGCTTGTCCCAATAAACAACATCACATTTCGGATAGTCCGAACAGCCGTAAAAGATTTTGCCGCGCTTCGATTTCTTGACCAGGATTTCGCCTTTGCAGCCCGCGCGTGGGCAGGGTATGCCGGTCGTCTCGCGCTTGATGTACTTGCATTCGGGGTAACGCGAGCAGGCGGTGAATTCGCCATACGGCCCTTGCCGAATCGCCAACTGCGCGCTGCAAGTAGGACAGTGTTCATCAATCAAAACGGGCGCAGCGGCGACCGCGCCGGTCTTGGAGATTTTGCGCGTTGTCTTGCAATCGGGATAACCGGTGCAGGCGAGGAACTGGCCGAAGCGCCCTTTCTTGAGCGTCATCGGACGCCCGCAATTTTCGCAGGTCTCGTCGGCGTAGGGATTCTCTGCCGCTTCAGCCGACGGTTCAGTCGTACCACTCTCCGTCGCTGGTTTGGCCAATTCGCGCGTACTCTTGCATTCGGGATAGTTGGTGCAGGCGAGGAACTGGCCAAATTTGCCGAACTTGATCGCCATCTTCGAGCCGCACTTTTCGCAGACTTCTTCGGTGATGATCTCCTGTCGCTTCACGTCGCGCATGTGTTCCTGCGCGCTCTTCAAATCTTTGGTGAACTTGTCGTAGAACTCCTTGAGCGCCGCCGTCCATTTCAGCTTGCCGTCTTCGACCTCGTCCAGATTCTCTTCCATGCGCGCCGTGTACTCGACGTTGAAAAGCTCGGCGAAGCTCTCGACTAATAAGTCGTTCACTAGCATGCCGAGTTCGGTCGGAAAGAATTTGTTCTCCTTCTTTTCGACATACTCGCGGTCTTGGATGACGGACATGATCGAAGCGTAGGTCGAAGGCCGTCCGATGCCTTTCTCCTCAAGCGCTTTGACCAGCGTCGCTTCGGTGTAACGCGGCGGTGGTTCGGTGAAGTGTTGATTGGGTGTGAGCGAGTTGAGTTTCAACTGCTCGCCCTTTTCGACCTTGGGCAGTTTGGCCGCGCGCTCGTCGTCCTCTTCGTCCTTCTCGTCCTTGCCCTCTTCGTACACAGCCAGGAAGCCGTTGAATTTGAGGACTGAGCCGACAGCGCGAAAGATGTACTTTTCGCCCGCGGCTATATCAATCGTCGTTTGATCAAAGATCGCCGGCATCATTTGCGAAGCGACGAAGCGTTGCCAGATCAGGCGGTAGAGGGCGAGTTCATCTTTGTCCAAATAAGCCGCGACGCTGTCGGGCGTGCGATCCGCCGAAGTCGGACGGATCGCTTCGTGCGCGTCCTGCGCGTCTTTCTTCGAGCGGTAGTGAATAGCTTTTTCGGGAAGATAGTCCGGCCCATATTGCTTGCCGATGAAATCGCGCACTTCGCCGAGCGCACTGTCGGCCACACGCGTCGAATCGGTGCGCATATAAGTAATCAGACCGATCGCGCCTTCTTTGCCCAACTCTTTACCTTCGTAGAGCTTCTGCGCAATCTGCATCGTCCGCTTGGCTGAAAAACGCAGCTTACGCGAAGCTTCCTGTTGCAACTTCGAAGTGATGAAGGGCGGCACCGGATTGCGTTTCTTCTCTTTGGTCGAGACATCAGCAACGGTGTACGTCGCACCGTTGAGTTCGTCGAGGATGCGTTGGGCTTCTTCCTGATTTTTGATGTGGACTTCGGACTTTTTGACGCCGTCGTCAAAGCCCGCTGTCTTCACTGTCTTGTCAGCGATTTTATAAAGTCGCGCGTCAAAGGCAGGCGGCAGCTTGGCCGACAGATTGGCAATGACCGACCAATATTCTGTTTTGACAAAGGCCTGAATCTCGCGCTCGCGCTCGACAACCAAACGCACAGCTACGGTCTGTACGCGGCCTGCTGACAAGCCGCGCCGCACTTTGTCCCAGAGCAATGGGCTGACTTTATAACCGACGAGGCGGTCGAGTACGCGGCGTGCTTGTTGCGCATCAACCAAGTCCTGATCAATCTTGCCGGGGTGCTTAAAAGCCTCATTCACGGCAGCCTTCGTAATCTCGTTGAACATCACGCGGAAGACCGGCTTCTTTGCATTGCCACGCGTGCTGGTGATGAGTTCGGCCAAGTGATAGCCGATGGCTTCGCCCTCACGGTCAGGGTCGGTGGCGATGAAGACGGTCTCGGCGTCTTTGGCCGCTTCCTTGATCTCGCGGACAACCTTCTCTTTGCCAGGCATCACTTCGTAAGTAGGCTCGAAGTCGTTCTCAACATCTACACCGAGACCCTTCTTGGGCAGGTCTTTAATGTGGCCGACCGAAGCGAGGACTTTGAAGTCTTTGCCGAGATACTTGTTAATTGTTTTCGCTTTTGATGGTGACTCTACGATGACTAATGATTTCGCCATAATTACATTCCAACCTTATTATACGGCCAGGCGGCTGACAGTTGGTCACGCCGCGCTTTTGCCGCAAAGGTCACATCAAATAGCACGAAGGCGGCTTGGAGTTCAAGCCGCCCACCTTGACGTGAAATTTGATTGCTGTAATGCAATGGCTATTTGAGCACCTAATCCTCAGCCGCATCCAACGCTTCATCCAGTGTGAAAACGCCTTCGTAAAGCGCCTTCCCAACGATTACGCTGTCTACGCCGTAATCCTCCAACTCCTTCACTGCATAAATATCATCCAGCGTTGCCACGCCGCCCGACGCGGTCACTTTCAACCCGCTCGCTTCGGCGATCTCGCGCGTCGCCTCGAGGTTGATACCGGAGAGCATGCCGTCGCGGCTGATGTCGGTGTACACGATGCGCTCGACGCCCAGCTCGGCGACCTTCTGCGCGAAATCAATCGCGTTGATGTTTGAAAGTTTCTCCCAGCCGCGCAAAGCCACCTTGCCGTCGCGCGCGTCAATGCCCACGACAATCGTCGAACCGAATACGTCAATGATTTGGTTCAACAGCAGTGGGTTTTCAATCGCCGTCGTGCCGATGACGATGCGCGTCGCGCCCAAGTCGTCAATGCGCCGCACATCGTCCAGCGTGCGCACGCCGCCGCCGAACTGCACCGGCACATTGACTTCAAGCAAGATGCGTTCGAGCGCCTTCAGGTTATCGCGGTCATCCTGGTTGAAGGCAGCATCGAGGTTGACGACGTGCAGCATCTCTGCGCCTTCGTCGCACCATCGCTTAGCCACCTTGATGGGATTCTCCGCGTAAACGGTTTGGGCAGCCGCCTGTCCTTGAGATAAACGGACGCAACGCCCGCCACGCAGATCAATAGCTGGAATGACGATCATGTGGGTCTAGTTTTGCTGTGAGCCTCGCACGCTCTTTCTTTACGGCCAATCGCCTGAGGTATCAGGCCAGTGTCACATTTTGTGGATTGCTGCCGACCGTTCGGCTAGCGCCTCGCCGACAGCGGCATAAATACTACTCAATTTGCGTTTTCAAGCAAGATTTTTTTAGCGTTTTCAAGCTAAAGCCCTAGCCAGCCGCCGCACCCCCTCCTGGATTTTACGTTCGCTTAACGTCGCATAGCCGATGACAAATTCGTCGCCCCGGCATTTACCTAGGTAATAAATACGCGCACTGATCAAGCCGACGCCGACCGCTGCCGCGCGTTGTACCACCTCTTTATCACTCCACTTGCTCTGCAAACGAATCATCAAATGCATGCCGGAATTCTCGCCCAGAATCGTCACACGCTCGCCAAATTGCGTTTCGAGCGCGTCGGCCAGCTTCTGCCGCCGCCGGTCATAAAGTGTGCGCATGCGTCGCAGATGCCGTTCCAAATAGCCCTCGTTGATAAAATCTGTCAGCGCGCGCTGTTCGAGCATCGGCGTTTGACGATCCGCCAGCCACTTCGCCCGCTCAAAGACTTCCGCCAACGACTGCGGCACGACCAAATAGCCGATGCGCAAAGCGGGGAAGAGATTTTTGGAAAACGTCCCGACGTAAAGCACGTTGGCGTTCTGCGCCAGCCCTTGCAACGAAGGCACCGGACGCCCGCCGTAACGGAACTCGCTGTCGTAATCGTCTTCGACAATCAACGCGCCTGTCTTCTCGGCCCACGCTAACAACTCCAAACGGCGCGGCAACGACAACACCGCGCCCGTCGGGAACTGATGCGAAGGCGTCACGTAAAGCAGTCGCGCCTCACTGCCCGGCAACGCCGCAGGTTGCACGCCTGCTTCGTCCACAGGCACGGGTTGCAGCCGCGCGCCGTGCGTCAGAAAGGTGTGGCGCGCGCCCAAGTAGCCCGGTTCTTCAATAGCCACCACATCGCCGCGGTTAATGAGCACCTGCGCACACAGGAGCAGCGCCTGTTGCGAGCCGTTGACGATGATGATCTGCTCGGCGCCGCAATTGACTGCCCGCGCCCGCGACAAGTAGCCCGTTATGGCTTCACGCAACGGCGCGTGACCTTTGGCGCCTTCGGCGTAATCAAGCATCGCCGACTGACCAGCGCGGCAATGACGCAACAGTAAGCGACGCCACTGCTCCAACGGAAAATGATCTACCGCCGGACGGCAATATTTGAAGTTGAACAAGAGGTTTGGCTCCTCCGGCTCATTTACGAAACTGATAAGACCCTCGCCATAACTCGACAACTTTATCGGCGCAGGTCTAGATGGTTTAACGGCACGCGCGGCCTTGACCGGCGCAGCTTGCAACAACTCATCCGGCAATTGACAAGCGATGGCCGTGCCCGACCCGACGGCAGTTTTCAAGTAGCCTTCGCTGGCGAGTTGTTCATAGCTCTGTGTCACCGTAGCGCGCGAAACGCCCAGCGATTTGGCCAGCGCCCTGGTTGAGGGCAATCGCTGTCCCGCCCTCAACCGTCCATTCAGGATCGAGCCGCGCAGCTCCTGATAAAGTTGTTGGTGCAATGGTTGCGGTGCGCGAGTGTCGAGATTGATTGCAAGCTCCATAATGACAACTCCAAAGTGGACTGGCCTAAATCTTGAAAATTGGCTCTTTCAGCAGGCCACTTTTGATGCTAGCTTTGCCGTCTCGAAAGCGCAAGGGAGAGCAAGTAGATGGCTGAAAAACCTAAAACACATTCTTATCAGGTTAAGGTCGAGTGGACTGGCAACACGGGCGCTGGCACGGGCGATTATCGCGGCTATGAACGCGCACACGAGATCAGCACAACGGGCAAGCCAGTGCTCTATGGCTCATCCGACCCGGCCTTTCGCGGCGATGAGGCGCGGTACAACCCAGAAGAGTTGTTAGTCGCCTCACTCTCGGCTTGTCACATGCTCTGGTATCTGCACTTGTGTGCGGACAGCGGCATCGTGGTGAAGAGCTACGTTGATCAGCCGCGCGGGGAGATGAGCGAAACGGCTGATGGTGGCGGGCGGTTCACTCAGGTTGTCTTGCGGCCAGAAGTTACCATCAAGGCAGGCGCTGATCCGTTAGTCGCCGAGAGCTTGCATGAACAGGCCCATCGTCTTTGTTTCATCGCCAATTCGGTCAATTTCCCGGTGTCATGTGAAGGCACAATCTGGGTTGAATGAGATGACAACTGCTAACTTTGTTCCGACACCACACACCACGCTCAAACGTTTACCGCAGCGCGGTGCTTACGAACGCCAGGCTGTTTACGCAATTCTCGACGAAGCTTTCATCTGCCACGTCGGCTTTGTCGTGGACGGGCAGCCGTTCGTGATTCCGACCGGCTTTGCGCGCATTGGCGACGAGCTTTACCTGCACGGCTCTGCTGCCAGCCGGATGTTGCGCACGCTCAGTGGCGCAGTCCCTGTTTGCGTGACAGTGACGTTGGTGGATGGCTTGGTGTTGGCGCGCTCGGCCTTTCATCATTCAATCAACTATCGTTCGGTTGTTATCTTGGGTCAGGCTGCGTTGGTTGAAGACCTGGAGCACAAACACCGCGCGCTCGAAGCTTTTACTGAACACGTCATCCCTGGCCGTTGGGCGGAAGTGCGCGAGCCGAACGAGCAAGAATTGAAAGCCACGAGCGTGCTGGCCTTGCCGTTGGCTGAAGCCTCCGCCAAAATTCGCACGGGCGGGCCGAAAGATGATGAAGAGGATTACGCGCTGCCGGTCTGGTCGGGCGTTTTGCCTTTGTTGACGGTGACGGGCGCGCCACAGGCTGATGAATACACGCCCGCCGCGACGCCTGTGCCTGCTCACGTGTCGCAGTACGACAGGAAGAAGCGAACGAATGAGTGAAGCGAGATTGGTTTCGATCCAGGTCGGCAAATTGAACGGGAGCGGTTGATGCTCAAATTCATCGTGACGGTTTATCCACGCGCGGATTTCAACCGCGCAGAATTTGTCCGCTACTTCCGCGAAGTCCACGGCCCGTTGGCGGAGAAGCTGCCGGGCCTGCGCCGCTACGTGCAGAACTTTGTGGCGGATGATCTGCGGCGCAAACATCCGGGTTGGGAAGTCGTGAGCGAACTCTACTTCGACGACTACGCAGCGATGGAGGCCGCGTGGGCGTCGGCGGCGGGCCAAGCTGCAACAGATGATTTGAACGCTTTTGCTGATTTGACGCGCACGACGTGGTCGGTCGTGGAAGAGGTTGTGGTGCGGTAAGGTCAAGTATTGAAGACCGGCTTGGTTCAATCAATGTGCTGGGAGATATGAATGTACGTGCCGAAACATTTCGAGGAAACGCGAATTGAGATTCTCCATGAACTCATACAGACGCACCCTTTGGCGACTTTGGTTGTGCTGTCTTCGCAGGGGCTGGACGCGCATCACATCCCGTTCGAACTCGCCCCAGAGCCGACACCCTTTGGAACTTTACGCGGCCACGTCGCGCGCGCCAATCCACTGTGGCGTGACTTTTCCCACGAGGTTGAGGCGCTAGCAATCTTTCAAAGCGCTGACGCGTACATTTCACCGGCTTGGTACGCCACCAAGCGGGAAACGGCCAGAGTCGTGCCGACCTGGAATTACGCAGTCGTACATGCATACGGCGCGTTGCAGATCATTGAAGATCGAGTCTGGTTGCGGGGACTGGTCGAGCGCCTCACCAATCAACATGAAGCCGGACGCAGCGAGCCGTGGAAAGTAGCAGAAGCGCCGCCTGATTTTATCGAAGGCTTGCTTGACGCCATTGTCGGGATTGAAATCCCCGTCACGCGGCTAATAGGCAAATGGAAGCTGAGCCAGAACCGTCCTGCGCGTGATAGAGACGGAGTCGTTGAAGGCTTGCTGCGCGAGTCATCTGATTCCGCCACAGCGATGGCCGATTTAGTGCGTCAAGCAAAGAACGGATAGCGGATTCAGTCGGAGTTACGCCGATGGCTTTGGAGATGAAAACCAGTTGCGAACGCTGCCACGGCTTTCTCTCGCCGCGCGGCGAAGCATACATCTGCACTTACGAATGCACGTTCTGTCCGGCTTGCACTGAGACAATGCAAGCGACTTGTCCGAATTGCGGCGGCGAGTTGGTGCGCCGCCCGCGCCGCAAGGTAACAGTCGTCGCCTTGTCAGCGAACGATGACGTGCCTTTGGCATAGCTCGAAACGGGAAGGGAAACGGCATGACTACAGGCGAAAGACAGGAACTGATTGCCCACTACGCGGCGGGCTATGACGAAGTAGTAAATGCGCTCGAAGACTTCACGCCCGGCATGCTCACTGAACATCCCTTGCCCGGCAAGTGGAGCGCGGCAGAGATCTTGCAGCATCTGGCTGATAGCGAGATGACCAGCGCGATTCGTTTGCGGCTGTTGCTGGTGGAAGACGAGCCGATGATTCGAGGCTACGATGAAGCATTGTTCGCCACGCGCCTGCTTTACAACGAACGCGACATCGCGCCTGCGCTCGATGCGTTTCGCGCCGCGCGCTCGACGACGCTGCAACTGCTCGAACGCATGACCGATGAAGATTGGCAGCGCGGTGGTACACACAGCCAGAGCGGGCGCTACGGGACGGAAGAGTGGCTGCGCATTTACGCCGCGCACGCGCACGGACACGCAGACCAAATTCGCCGGTTGCGCGATGCGCTACAGGCATAACCATCAATTGCAGAAGGGGGATTATGATTACCAGACCGGAAACCAACGAATACGCACCCGACTACGGCAAATACGTCACGCTCGTGCCGGACGGTGTCATCGCCACGACGTTGGCCGCGCAGCTCGAAGAGACGCTCGCGCTTTTCCATTCGATATCGGAAGAGCAGGGCAGTTACGCCTACGCGCCGGGCAAGTGGAGCATCAAGGAGTTGCTCGGCCACATCATTGATTGCGAGCGTATCTTTGCCTACCGCGCACTGTGCATCGGGCGCAATGACAAAACGCCGCTGCCGGGCTTTGAGCAGGACGATTACGTGGCCAGCACAGATTTCAACGCGCGCACACTCAGCACCTTGATTGACGAATTTGCCGCCGTGCGCCAAGCCAACCTGGCACTCTTCAAACATTTCACCGACGCGGAATGGCAACGGCGCGGCACGGCGAGCGAGAATGAGGTCAGTGCGCGCGCGCTGGCTTACATCATTGCCGGGCACGAGCTTTATCACCGGGGTATTCTCAAAACGCGTTACTTGGCCTGAGCGGAGGTTGTAATGGAAGAACTGCGTGGCGACAAAGCACATCTGAGCGTCAGCGGCGCACTGCAACAGCTCGAAGACGCGTCCCGTGGGCGCTTCATCACTCTATTCGAGCATGGCAGCCTGCAAGTCGAAATCTACGCTCCGCGCGGCCACGACCCGCAACAACCGCACACGCGCGATGAAATCTATGTGGTAGCGCGCGGCAGCGGCGTCTTCTTCAACGGCGAAACGCGCCGATCGTTTCAGCCTGGCGATCTACTCTTTGCGCCGGCGGGCAGCGCGCACCGCTTTGAAGATTTTACGGATGATTTTGCCGTGTGGGTGATGTTCTACGGGCCGGAGGGCGGCGAGCCACTCGCCTGATTGACTTCCACTGACGTGAAGCCTTTTCAGCTTGCCCGTCTCTGATGCTAGACTCCTGAAGTTTTTCAACCACACATCGTCAGGAGGATCAATGATCAACCGCTCCAGGTTTTGTTTTGCGATTGCGCTACTGCTCACACTCGCGCCTTATGTTCAAGCACAGTCCACCGCGTTCAAGCTCGACCGCGTAGTTGCCGCGCTCGAACCTGAGATCAAGAGCGCGATGGAGGCAGGCAAAATCCCGTCGTGTACTGTTGCGCTGGTGGTAGGCGATCAGATCGTCTGGCAGAAGGCTTATGGCTACGCCAACCTGTGGGCGAAGACGCCAGCCAAGCTCGACTCGGTCTATCTGATCGGTTCAACTTTCAAAGCGATGTCCACTGTCGCGCTGTTACAATTGTACGAGCAAGGCAAATTCAAACTCGACGACCCGGTTAATCAATCCCTCGGCGAACTCAAGATCAAAGACGAAGACCCGCAACGGCCCGTCACGTTTCGTCATTTGCTTACGCACGTCTCAGGCATACCTGCCGATTTTGGGCCGTTCCCGCTCTGGGAAGATAAAGCGCCACCGGCCCTGGAAGAATATTTGAAGACTTCGCTGATCGTGAAGCGTCCGCCACTACAGAAGGAAGAGTATTCCAACATGGCTTACTCGTTGATTGGCTACTTGGTTGAGAAGCTCTCCGGCAAGCCGTTCAAGACCTACATACAGGAACAGATTTTTGCGCCGCTAGAAATGAATGACACTGAGTTCAATCCGCGCCCGGATATGGACGAGCGGCTGGCCGTGCCTTACGTGCCGGATGAAAAGACGGGCGAGTTGAAAGCCTACGCGCGCTTGCGGGCGACAGTCTGGCCCGCCGGTCTGGTCTACGGCACAGTCACGAATCAAGCAAACTGGCTGATCGCCAACCTCAACGGCGGCGTGTTCAAAGGCAAACGCCTCATCAGCGAGCAGACACACGCGCAGATGTTGACCAAACAGTATCCGCAATTTCCCGGCCCGGTCGAAAATTTGTGGGGTGGCAAAGAAGCGGGCTTCGGGCTGACTTGGTGGGTTGAGGAACGCAACGGCGAAAAGTATTTCGCGCACAGCGGCAGCGTGCCCGGCTACACGGCATTTTTGTTGGGCAATCGCACGCGGCGGCTGGGCTTTGCGATTTTGACCAACGGCAATCGTGCGCATCCGCATTTGATCAAGTTGGCGGACCAGGCGCTTGAATTGTTACGGCAACAAGAAACGGCGACTAGCGGTAGGTAACGGCGGTGCTCACTGCTCGGCAAAATTTCTGAGCAATTGCAAGCCTGTCGTCTGGCTCTTTTCAGGGTGAAATTGCACGCCAACGACGTTACCGCGCCCACAGATCGAGGCGTAACGCTGCCCGTATTCGGTCACGCCTATCACGCACGATTCATCCGCTGGCTCGACATAGTACGAGTGCACGAAGTAGTAGAACGACTGATCTGGCAGGCCGCGAAAGAGCGGATGCGCGGCGCTGCCATTATTATATTCAACCTGATTCCAACCGACGTGCGGTACTCGCACGTCGTCAGAAAACTTGACGACCTTGCCCGGCAATAAGCCCAAGCCGCGATGCACACCGAATTCGTGACCTTCATCAAACAGCATCTGCAAGCCGACGCACAAACCGATAATCGGTTTGCCCGCGTCGGCGGCTTCCAAAATCAATTTGTCGAAGCCGTACTTGCGCAGACTCTCCATCGCATAACCGAACGCACCCACGCCGAGCAACACCAGCTTGTCGGCGGCGCGGATGACATGCGCATCGTTGGTGACTTCAGCCGGGAGGCCTTGCGAAGTGAAGGCCTTCTCGACGCTGCGCAGGTTGCCGATTTCGTAGTCAATGATGGCGATCTTCATTGCTAGATAGTTCCTTTGGTGGACATCACGCCCTGGATGCGATCATCCAGGTGCACGGCTTGTGACAAGGCGCGAGTGACGGATTTGAAGATGGCTTCCGTGATGTGATGCTGGTTACGCCCGTAAAAAACTTCGATGTGCAGGTTGCATTTGCAATGCTCGGCGAACGAATGCCAGAAGTGTTCGACCAATTCGACCGAGAGCGTGCCCAGCTTGTCGCGCGTGTTGGCGACGCGATAGACCAGATAATAACGCCCTGACAAATCCACCACTGCGCGCGCCAGCGTCTCGTCCATCGGCACGTAAGCCGCGCCGTAGCGCACGATGCCACGTTTGTCACCGAGCGCTTGCGCAAAAGCCTGGCCCAGACAGATGGCGATGTCTTCGACCGAATGGTGTTCGTCAATGTGCAGGTCGCCCTTGCATTCGATTTCCAGATCGAACAGGCCATGGCGCGCGAATAGATCGAGCATGTGATCGAGAAAACCGATCCCGGTGTGGAGCGTGCTCTTGCCTGTCCCGTCAAGTTTGAGTTTGACGGTGATGGCAGTCTCTTTGGTCGTGCGTTGGATTTCAGCTTCTCGAATCATCGCTTTACTAAAATATCGCGCAATGCCGCGAGCAGTCGGTCGTTTTCATCCGGCGTGCCAACGCTGATGCGCACATAATCTTTCAGCATCGGCGCGCTGCTCACATCTCGAATCAGAATGCCGCGCGCGTGCAATTGTACGAACAATTCTTTCGGCGGCAACGCCGTTTTTACCGCGAAGAAGTTGGCGGCGGACGGCACGGGCTGCAAGCCTTCAACCGTCTGCAATTCAGCAAAGAGCCGCTCGCGCTCGTGCTGCATCGCTTCGACCAGCGGCTTGAGTAAGTGCTGATGCTCCAGCGCCACTTCCGCTGCCGTCATCGAAAAGAAATTCAAACTGTAGGGCATCTTCGCCTTATTGAATTCGCGGATCAACTCCGGCGCGGCCAGACAATAACCGACACGCAAGCCGCCCATCGCCATCGCTTTTGAGAATGTGCGCAGGATGACAAGGTTGGGATAGTCATTGAGCAGCGGCACAAAATTCTCTCCGCCAATTTCCAGATAGGCTTGATCCACTACGATCAACGCGTCGGTGCTTTGGAGCAAGTCAATCAACTCAGCGTGGCTAATCGTGCAACCGGTCGGATTGTTGGGCGAGCAGATGATCGCCATCTCGACCCGGCGAGAAATGATCTCGGCCTTCAGCTTCGGCACGTCAAAGGTCAAATCCTCTTTCAAGGGAACAGCCGCCACTTCGCCGCCCGCGACAGTGATAACCTGGCGATAAACCGAGAAGGTAGGTTCGGGCACGGCCACCAGCACGCCTTTTTCAACGACTGAATTGGTGACTGATTGGATCATCTCGTTCGAGCCGTTGCCCGCCAGCACGCCATCTGCACGCCAGCCTACGTAATCAGCAAGTTTCTCCAACAACGTGCGCGGCACAAATTCAGGGTAGCGCGCCCAATCGTGCGCGGCAGCGCGGCGCAACACTTCTTCCTTGATCGCCGCGGGCATGCCGAACGGGTTCTCGTTCTGATTAACCTTGATCGGTGCTTCGAGCGGTTCGAGCGTGTAGGCTTTGATAGCCCGCACGTGCGATTTGATTTTGTCGAGTGGTGATTTCATTCGTAGCGGATTGTAGCCGAGCGCGCGTGCGCCTCGAAACCTTCGGCCAGGGCGAGTCGTTCAATGGACGCCGCCGTGCGCAGTAGCTCTTCACGCGTGTAGCGCACAATGCTCGTCTTCTTGAGAAAGTCATACACGCCGAGCGCCGATGAAAAACGCGCCGTGCCGCCGGTCGGCAAAACGTGATTCGTCCCCGCAAAGTAATCGCCGACCGGTTCGGGTGAATACGCCCCGATGAAGATCGCCCCGGCGTTATGAATCTTCGCGGCGTCCGCTTCGGCGTCAGCGGTGATGACCTCGACATGTTCTGGTGCCAGGCGATTGGCCAGCGCGCAGGCGGCATCAATGTTTTCAACGACGATCAGCGCACCATAATCAGCCAGCGAGCGTTCGATAATCGCCTTGCGCGAAAGCGTTGCTGTTTGTTTGATGAGTTCGGTACCTACTGCTTCCGCCAAACTTTCGCTCGACGTAATCAGAATGCTCGCGGCATCTTCCGAATGCTCGGCCTGAGAGAGTAGATCAGCCGCGACGAAATCGGCGCGCGCCGTGTCGTCAGCGACGACGACAATCTCCGAAGGGCCAGCGATGGAATCAATATCCACCGCGCCATAAACCAGCTTCTTGGCCGCCGCGACATATTGATTGCCGGGGCCGACAATCTTGTCCACGCGTGGAATAGTTGCGGTGCCAAAAGCCAACGCCGCCACGGCCTGTGCGCCGCCGATGGTGTAGACCTCGAACAGGCCCAGTTCTTTCAACACTGCTGCGACGACCGGACTCTGCCGGAACTGCGCGGGTGGTGTGACGACAATGATGCGTTCGACGCCCGCGACCTGCGCCGGGATGGCGTTCATCATCACTGTCGAAGGATAAGCCGCACTGCCGCCCGGTACGTATAAGCCGACGATTTGCAAGGGGCGCACGCGTTGGCCCAATCGCACACCGTTGTTGCGTTCGATCTCCCAATCTTTAGTGAGTTGATGTTCGTGATAGATGCGAATGTTCGTGATCGCCTCGCGCATTGCTGCAATCAGATCGGCGTCTACTTGCGCGGCGAGTTCTTCAATAACTTCTGGCGGAACGCGCAACGTTTCCGGTGTGAGCTTGACGCTGTCGAAGCGCTCGGTGAATTCGAGCAAGGCTGTGTCGCCGCGCGTCTGAATTGCTTGGATAATCGCGTCAGTGCGCGACAAGACTTCGCTGTCGAGGCCGTTGGTACGCGCGAGAATGCGCTGGAGCTTGGCGTTATCGTTCGTGCTGGACGAATTGTGGTTGATGATTTCGATCATTTCGCTTCAGACTTCAGATCAGAGCACATTGGTGAGCTTTGTAATCAAGGAACTCACCGCCGCCCGCTTCAAATGAAAACTCGCGCGGTTCACAATCAACCGCGCCGTCGTTTCGGTAATCGTTTCGATCACTTCCAGCCCATTCTCTTGCAGCGTACGCCCAGTCTCGACCAAATCCACAATGCGATCAGAAAGACCGAGCAGGGGCGCGAGTTCGACCGAGCCTGACAGCGGGATGATCTCAATCGGAATACCGCGAGCTTGAAAGTATTCTGACGCGATGCGCGGGTATTTGGTCGCCACGCGCACGGTGGCGAGCAGGTTATAATCTTGTCCAACGACTTCGCGCTTGCCCGCGACGGCGATGCGACAGCAGCCGAATTTCAGATCGAGCGGCTCGTGCACTTCGGCGCGCGCTTCCAACAAAACGTCACGCCCGCACACGCCCGCATCAGCCACGCCGTATTCCACGTAGGTCGGCACGTCCGACGGTTTGACCAGAATGAAATTGTAGCGCCCGTCGGTCGAAGTCAGAATCAAGCGACGCGAATTGATCTCGCTCTCGGCCACTACGATGCCTGCTTTGGCAAAGAGCGCGAGCGCATCATCTTGCATCCGGCCTTTGGCCAGCGCGATGGTCAATTGGTTGATGGCATCATTCGGCACAGATTTTTACCAGTTGCTGTTGTTGGCGGGCGGCGCGGGCGGCACGGAAAGTTTTCGTCAGGTCGCTTTCGAGCTTGATCCTTTGCGCAGACGATTCTGCGCTTGGCCTTTTGGCGTCTGGGCGTTTTGACAACGCCCCGGCCAGCGCATCGAGCGCAAACGAGAAGCCGACTGCCGGTTCCGCGCGCCCGAAGTGTTCGATCAAATTGTCGTAGCGCCCGCCTGCCCCGACCTCGACGCCCCAGTCGGGCACGTAGACCTTGAAGATCAGCCCAGTGTAATAAGCCTGCCCGCCCGTGTCGCCAAAATCAATGTCGAAATTGTCGCGCAAGTCTAGCGCCGCGAGCGTCGCGTAGATTTGCTGCAAGTGAGCGATGGCTGCCCGCGAGCGTTCATTTTGTAGCACACGGCCAGCCTGTGCGAGCGCTTCTTCACCACCCGCCAATTGGGTCAGGCGACAGAATTCGGCGCGGCGCTCTGCTTCGACTTGTGGCGCGTGCTCAGCAAGGAAGGCTTGTAAGGCCTGGCTATTGCGCCGGTCAATGCGCTGGCGCAACTCGCTACGCCGCGCGTTGTCGAGTTGCAGAAATTCCGCCACGCCATTGAAAAAATCCGCGTGCGAAAGCGCGATACGAAAATCGCTGAGGCCGAGCGTGCCCAGCAATTCTGCTGCGACCAGCAGGATTTCAATATCGGCTACGATGCTCGGCTCGCCGATGTGTTCGAGGCCGAGTTGATGGAACTCGCGCGCGGCGCGTTCGGTCGGTTCGTCGTAGCGAAACACCTCGCCCGAATAGCAAAGCCGCACGGGGCGCGCTTTGTCTTTGAAGCGCGTGGCGACCGTGCGCGCGACCAGCGAGGTCAACTCAGGCCGCAGCGCCAGCAACGCGCCGTCGCGGTCTACGAAACGGTAAGTGCGCTCGGCCTTCTCCGCGCCCATCCCGCGCGCAAACAGATCGTGATAATCGAACATCGGCAGGATGATCTCGTCGTAAGACCAACCGGCGAAGACTTGCATCGCTTGCTGTTCGACGTGGCGGCGCAGCTTTACCTCGTCATCGAAGAAGTACTGCACGCCTGCCGGGATTTTAGTGAGTGATGACATTGCTCCGAAACCAAATATAAAACAGTTAAAGACAGCGATCTGGCATTTTACCTGTAACCTAAACATCTTGCAGCGGGAGGTGGAAAACCTCCGCTACAATCGCTCCTGAGACAACCATGATTAAAGTGAGCGCGATCAAGAGTAACAGAAACATCCCGATAGCTTTGAGGCCACGAGCGAACCCTCTTGACCGAACAAGATAGAAGCATAGTGTGAATAGCCCGAAAATGATGATAGCTATTCTGAATGAAGTACTGATGCCTTTGCCGCGTTCAAGGCTATCAAAGTAACACCAACTCAAGATCAAGAGACTAAAGACGAGAAGAGAGGCTAAGTCGGCGAGGCGTGAAAGCCCTGAGCGTTCCTCTGGCAGCAGCACAAGCGGCCCAATGAGCGCGGCAGCGACAAAAGAGAGAATGATCACGAAACGTTTTTGCTTCCTGTGATTGAGCATTCACACATATCCAATTGCTTATTCGGCCAGCGAAGGCCAATTTAAGCATGCCAAGCCGCGATCATTACTTCTTTATCCAGGCTTCGGAAATCACTGCCTCAACTTCCACCGGCACACGCTGCAAAAACTCTTTGCCCGCCGCGATCATCGCCTGAGCAACTAACTTTTTGACCATCTCGGCAATCGGCTCCGCACATTCAACCACAATCTCGTCGTGAATGCTGTTGACGATTTGCGCATCGTGTTCAAGCAAAGCTGCATCCACCCGCGTCATCGCGCGTTTGAAAATGTCGCTTGCGCTGCCTTGAATTGGCGTGTTCTTGCCAACGCGACGCAGGGCAGCGAGTTGCGAGCGGTCGCTTATGTCGAAATGATAAATCCAGAGCCGCCCGCTGGCCGTGCGGCTGCGGCGCTCGCGCACGGCTTGGTCTGCTGCCTGCTGCAACCATTGGGCGACACCGGTATAGGCGTTGAAGTACTTCTCAATCAAAACTTCAGCCTCTTTGACTGAGGAATTGATCTGCCGCGCCAGACCTTCCGCGCCCATCCCGTAAACCAATCCGTAATTCAACCGCTTGGCCGCCTCGCGTTGTGGCGGCGAGACCTGGTTGAGCGGGATGCCGAGCATCTGCGACGAGGTGGTGCGGTGCAGGTCAGCGCCCGATTCAAAGGCTTGCAACAGAGCTTGGTCGTTGGCGAAATCGGCCAGGATGCGCATCTCGATCTGCGAATAGTCGGCCACGATCAGCTTGCGCCCCGCGGGCGCGCGAAAACAGGAGCGATATTCAACGTCGTGCGGCACTTGTTGCAGGCTCGGCGCGGAGGTGGTGATGCGTCCGGTTGGCGTGCCGAGCTGGCGGAACTCCGCGTGGATGCGCCCGGTCGCGGGGTTGATGTAATCGAGCATCCCTTCGCCATAAGACGACAGCGCTTTGCTCAGATGGCGATAGCTGAGCAGTTGACCGATGATCGGATATTGCGGCGCGAGCCGTTGCAGATGCCACTCGCGCGTGCTCTCCAGCTTGATGCCGTGCCGCTGCAAAGCTTCGATGACTTGCGCCGGGCTGTCCAAATTGATTTGGGGCGCTTCGCCAAACAGGGTCAGTTGCGGTGCGTTTACGCCTAAAGCGTGGCGCAAGTCGCGCGCGACAATCTCGTATTGCGAGCGGACGCTGCGCACCAGCAAGCGCCATTGCTCGGTATCCAGATGGACACCTGCCAATTCCATCGCAGCGATTGAAAGCACGCAGTCGAATTCGATTTGCGCGACGCGCTGTAGATCCAGCTTGGTGAGTTCGGCCTGCAAGCGTTCGCGCAACGGCAGCAGCACTTGCGCATCGCGGGCGGCGTATTCCAATTGCGCGGTGCTCAACGTGCGTGACCAATCGCTCAATTGTTCTTCTTTGTCGAGCTGCCAACCGAGCTGCCGCTGAACCACGTGCGCCAGGCCGTGCCGGTCATTCTCGTCGCCTGCGCTGATCAATTGGCTGGCCAGATAAGTGTCGAAACACGCGCCCAGCCGCACGCCGAAATACTTGAGCAGAAACTTCGCGTCGAATTTGGCATTGTGCGCGAGCTTGACCGGTTGCGGCGCGGCCAGCAGGGCCAGCACGGGTTGTAGTTGAGCGGGGTTGAAGCAAAAGAGATCAATGACGAAGCAGGCTGTGGGCGAGGCCAGTTGCAGCAGGCGCAGTTTGTTGGTGTGTGGATCGAGGCCGGTGGTTTCAGTGTCGAAGCCCATGAATGGCTCGCCGCTCAAACGCGAGGCAGCGTGGGACAATTCTTCGGACGTGGTGATGAGTTGGTAGGTATTGGAAATCACGCTGTCTCGCTTGGCATCTCAGTACTCATCGTCGCGGTAGTCGCGGCCACGTGCAGGAAAGTTGCGCGCCGGCGCCGCGTTGCGGAAGACGAAAGCTAACACCATCCCGGCGATAAAGCCGCCGATGTGCGCCATATAAGCCACGCCGCCACCTTCACGCCCCAATTGACCGGCACCGCCGATAAATTGCAGTAAGCCCCAAAGACCGATGGCGATAATGGCTGGCACGTGCACTATGGAATAGCCCATCATCACGCGCACGGTTTTGTGTGGAAAGAGCACCAGGTATGCGCCGAGCACACCGGCAATCGCGCCCGATGCGCCCAGGTTCGGAATAATTGATTTCGGGCCGACGGTGATCTGCGCGAAGCTGGCGATAAAGCCGCAGAGCAAATAGAAGATCAGAAACTTCAGGTGTCCCATGCGGTCTTCGACGTTGTCGCCAAAAATCCATAGATAAAGCATATTGCCGCCAATGTGCATGATGTCGCCGTGCATAAACATCGCCCAAACGAGCGTCAGATAGATCGGTGTCGGGCCAGGAAATAATTCGACTGCGCCACGCCCGACGCGATAGACGCCGACCAAATCGTGCCCTGTCGTGATTTCGAGGGGCACATAGCTGTAGCCATAAGTAAAGGCGTTACTGCGTTGCAGGAGCAAGAAGACCAGCACATTCACCGCCACCAGCGCGTAGGTCATATACGGCGTGCTTGATCGGTCGGTATTGTCATCGCCCAGCGGCATCAACATAGCTGTTTCCTCTTCGGATGAGGGACTGGGAGAAGGGGAGACTGGGCGACGGGGCGAAAGTTCCGTGTTCGCCCCGTCGCCCCCTCACCCAGTCTCATCGTGTTCCCCATTTCAATTTCGTGCGCAGCACTTCGAAGTAGTTGCGATTCGTGGGGAGAATCAAGTTAAACGTCGTTTGACTACGGCGCAGGATGATGCGGTCATCGAGTTGCAAGTTGACGACGATCTGCCCGTCAACCGTCAGCATCAATTCTTCATCGGCGCGTTTGAAGACCAGCGAGACCGCGCTGTCTCCGGGCAAGACGACTGGGCGGTTCGAGAGCATGTGCGGACAGATTGGTGTCAGCAGAATGGCCGAAATGCTCGGCAGCACAATCGGCCCGCCCGCCGAAAGCGAATAGGCCGTTGAGCCGGTCGGTGTAGCCACGATCATCCCATCGGCGCGGAAGCTGTTGACGAATTGCTCGTTGACAAAGCATTCCAGTTCGATCATGCGCGCGGGCGCGGATTTGTTAATGACGGCGTCGTTCAAGGCGCGATGTTGTGCGATACATTGGCCGCCACGTTCGACACACACGTCAAGCATCATGCGCTGATCCACCTCAAAACCGCCCTTCAGCACTTCGTCCAGCGTTGGGAGGAGTTCGCCTAGCGTGAATTCGGTCAGATAGCCGAGCCAGCCGAAATTGACACCGAGCACTGGAATCTGCTGCGCGCCCACCAGACGTGCCGCACCCAGCATCGTGCCATCACCGCCCAACACGACAAGCATATCCAGCTCAGCCGGCAAATCGCTTTCGACCTCGCCCAGCACGGCGCAACCAAGCTGGGCCGCCATTTCCCCGGCGGCAAAAAAGGCGATGCTGCGCGCTTTACACCAAGCGTGTAAATCGGACACTACCGCAGCAGCTTCGGGTTTTTGTGGCCCGACGACTACGCCGAGCTTTTGGATTGGCTTCGCTGACATTGCCGAGCCTTTCTGCTGGAAATCAGTTGATGAAAGGGAGCTTTCTTTACGCGCGGGCGATTGTACACAGCAAATGAAAGCCGCCGCAACTCGACTGGTTTTATTGATCCGCGCTAGAAAGCTGTCGCAAGGCGCTTGTCAAATTCTTCAACCCCGCTGCTACATCGGTTGGTTGTACGGCAAAGCCCAAGCGGAAATACTGCGGCTCCTCAAAAAACTTGCCGGGCACGATGGACGTTTCAAACTGCCGCAAGAGATCGTGCAACGGCTCGCTATCGGTGTGCTTTTTCAAGCGAGGAAAGACGGTCATCGAAGCAGCGGGCACGATACATTCAAGCTCGTCTGTGTGCGCCTGCAAAAACTCGCGCACGAGTTTTTGATTGGGTTCGAGCAGTGATCGCGTGCGCGCTTCGAGCAAGGGCAAATGACGAAAAGCCGCGACGGCCAGCGCATCGCTCGGCATCGAACCAACCGAGCCGAACAGGTCATTCAATCGTCGCATCTTTTCAGCCAACTCGGGCGCGCACAAAATCCAGCCGCAGCGCAGACCACTCAAACCGTAGCTTTTCGTCAGGCTGCTGGTGGTGATGAACTGGCTACCGTATTGCGCGACCACTGGTGGGGCCTGTTCAAACAGGATGTCACGGTAGACCTCGTCCACCAACACGCGCGCGGCGATTGTTGCCGCCAGCTCACCAAGCTGTTTGAGAGTTGATTGTTCGACCGCTACGCCGCTCGGATTATGCGGGCTGGTCAGCACAATCAAGCGCGTGCGCGGTGTCAACAGCCTCCTCACTTCGTCAAGGTCAATCTGCCAGCCATTGGCCAGCGTGCGATGAAATCGTTTGACCTCCGCGCCCAGGTAATTCAGCGCCGAAAGTAAGGGGTCGTAAGCCGGATGTTCTAGCAACACTTCGTCGCCGCGTTCCAGCACTGTGGCCAGCGCCAAAAAGTTGGCCATCGAAGTGCCCTGCGCGATCACAACCTGCGCGGGCGCGACGCCATACCTGGCTGCGATAGCCTCTTTCAGCGGCGCGTAGCCTTCGTGATTCGGGCCGTTGAGTTGTAGATCGTCAGTCGTGATGGGCAGATCACTCAAACTGCAACCGAGGATGCCGCTGTTGGCCAGGTTGTAGCGCCCCCCGGCGTGATATTTCGCCCAAGTCATGTAAACGCTATGTTTCATCTTGAAGTCCTATTGATTTTTGCGGAAGCGTTGCCACAAAAAGAAGACCGGCACACCGCAGGCGATGATAAAAGTGCCAATCAGCGCATTTTGCGCATCAGCAACGAATGTGTTCACGACGATGCCAAATCCCGTCAGGCTGAAGAAAAGTGGCGTCAGCGGATAGAACGGCGTGGGATTTGGACGCGGTGCTTTGGGCAGCGTCTGCCGGAAAACCATCAGCGCCACACCGGCCAACGCAAAATAGATCCAATCGGCAAAGACCGCATACCGCACCAGCGCGGCATAACTATTCGAGACGGCAAACGCGGCGGCCAGCACGCCCTGCAACAGAATCGCCGCCGTCGGCGCGTGAAAACGCGGACTCAACTGGCCCAGTGTGTTGAAAAAAACGCCGTCCGCGCCCATTGCATAGTAGACACGCGGCGCAGTCATCAAGCCCAGATTGATAAAGCCGAAAGTCGAGATGACGATTAGCGCGCTGATCAATTGCTCGCCAGATCTCCCAGCCAATCGCCCCGCCATATCCGCCGCTGGTGTTGTGGTTGCCGCCAAACCCGGTGCGCCCAGCACGTGCACGTATGCCACGTTCGCGCTCACATAGATCACGATGATGCACAGCGCGCCGATCAGCAAAGCGCGCGGCATCGTGCGCTCCGGGTCTATCACCTCTTCCGAAATGAAGTTCAGATTCTGCCCGCCGCCGTAACAGAACATCGCAGGCACCAGCCCCGCCAGAAATGCTGAGAACAGCCCGCCACCTTGCAACTCCTGTGGCACGAGCGGCGTGAACGCGAGGCCACTCTGTTTGGTCAAGACAAACGCGCCGATGATGAGCGCCGCAATCGCCAGTGTTTTGCCGAACGTAATGACGTTGATCAGAATCGCGCCCGGCTTGATGCCGAGTGCGTGAAACGCTGCTAGCCCAAGCAAAATCGCCACTGCCAGCGGTGTAATCGTTTGATCGCCCAGATTGAACAGTCGTGCCAGGTACTGCGCAAAGGCCATCGCTACCGCCGCCGTCGCACCCGATTGAATTATCAACAACAGCGACCAGCCATGCAGAAACGCCACCAGCGGATGGAACGCCTCACGGAAGAAGGCGTATTGGCCACCGACCTTCGGCATCACCGTTGCCAGTTCCGCAAAGACGAACGCGCCGGCCAGCGCTACCAAGCCGCCTACAATCCACACGGCCAAAATCAAAAAAGTCGTTTTGACCGAACCGGCGACAAGGTAAGGGTTGATGAAGATGCCGGAGCCGATGACGCCGCTGATGACGATCATCGTCGCATCGAAGAGCGTAAGTTTACGGGCGAATTTCATGGGGAATTTGAAAGGTCAGAGTGAGATTCAAGCGTTCGCTTCGTTACCTAAACTGCGTAGTACAGCCAGCATCTCATCGTGTATCAGACTATTTGTGCAAAGTAGGCTGGCCGAATAATTATCAAACGGCGAGCCGTCCAACTTCGTCACGCGTCCACCGGCTTCTTCGATAATCACCCAACCCGCGGCCACATCCCAGGCATTCAGGCCGAGTTCCCAGAAGCCGTCCAGCCGCCCGTTCGCGACGTCAGCCATATCAATGGCCGCTGCGCCCAAGCGCCGCACGCCTTGCGCGTGTTTCAAAAACTCGCGCCACGCGGGCAAGTATTCGTCCATGCGTTCGCGCACGTCATAGGGAAAGCCAGACACGACCAGCGCCTTTTCCAGTTGCGTCACGTCGGAGACGCGAATCCGCAATCCGTTCATCGTTGCGCCCGCTCCGCGTTCCGCCGCGAACAGTTCGTCGCGCGTCGGATCATAAATCACGCCCGCCACCGATTCGCCTTTGTGCTCGACGCCAATGGAGACCGCGTAGCAGGGAAAGCTGTGCGCAAAATTGGTCGTGCCGTCTAACGGGTCAATGATCCAGCAATGATTTTCGTCATTAACGTCGTGCGTCCCATCCCAACTCTCTTCGGCGATGATGCGATGAGTAGGAAAATGTTCGGTGATGAGCTGTTTGATGTGCCGCTCGCTGGCGAGGTCGGCTTCGGTGAGCAGATTGATGCGCCCTTTGTGGGTGACTTGGAAACCACGTGTGGCGAAGTCTTGCAGGATCGCTCCGGCTTCGCGCGCCGCCCGCGTGGCTAATTCGATAATGGACATTGAATGCCTTCGTTTAACTGGATAAAGATTGAGCGATGATTGTCGCCGCCAGCAGCGGGATCGTCAATTCATGATGGCCGGTCAGGCTGTAGCCGCGTCCAGCGCCATCAGCCACCGGGCGGCGCACGACGTTGGTTTGTGGGCGATAGTGCTGGATGAAATCGAGGTTGACTGTGGTGAAGTCTTGTAGTGAATGGCCCAGGTTGCGCACGACGGTGACAGCTTTCAGGAAGACTTCGGGCAACGTCACTGCCGAGCCGACATTGAGGTAAATGCCACCGCCGTCAAGCTCCTTGACGATTGAGGTAATGAGCTTGAAATCGTGATACGAAGTTGCGCCGAGCGCCGCGCCATCAGCCTGTGGGTGAATGTGAATGATGTCCGTGCCGAGCGTGACGTGCACTGTGACTGGCACGCGCAGTTGATAGGCCGCGTGCAGGAGGGAGTATTCGGCATATTGCGGCTGTAACTCGGTCAACATTCGCCCGACGCTTTCGCCCAAGCCGATGCCGTCTGCCGCGCCGCGTCTGATCGCTTCATTGAGCAGCCGCCCTGTCTCTTCGGCCATCCCGAATTGGCCAGCGCCCAACGCCATGTCTACGTCTTCCGAAGTCCAGCCCGCGACGGCAATCTCGAAATCATGAATCACGCACGAACCATTCATTGCGATGGTGGTGATAAAGCCGCGCCGCATCAGATCAATCAAAATTGGCGCGAGGCCGGTTTTGATAACGTGGCCGCCGAGTCCCCAGATGAGAGCGCGCTGTTTCGCTTTGGCTTGGACAATATGTTGAGCGACATCGCGCAGCGTGTCAGCGGCGAGAATGTGTGGCAGCGAATCGAAGAGTGCGGCAGCAGCTTTGGCCTCGTCATCGGTTAGTGGGCGAGCGAAATCGCGCACTGTTACTTTGCTAGGGCGCGAAGTGAGGGAGTAGGTAGTGATGCCTGAGAAATCAGCGGTTTGTTTGTCGTAGATGGACATCGTGAAAGTTGAGTTAGTAATTGCCTACTGCGGCGGGAAATTGAACTCCAAAGTTCCTACTACAAAAAGCCCAGGAGGCATATCCATCGTAGGACGGTATTTCCATTCTTTGGCTGCTTGCAGCACAGCCTCGTGGAGCAATGGCGGCCCATTGAGAATCTCGGTTTTCACTACGTTACCTTCACCATCAACGGTCAGTTGGACACGTACGCTGCCGGTAACACCTTTAGTCATAGCTTCCAGGGGGTAGCGCGGTTGTACTTTTTTCTGAGCTGCGCCGAGCATTACCCCATCGGAAACGTGGAGATACCTGGCATTAGCTGGTGGAATGGGCGGTTCTACTATGTTGGCCGGAGAGGGACTGGCCGTTGGAGTTTTACCGTCGGCGTCAGAAAGTTTTTCAACTGTTGTTAGATCGACAACTGGTTGTAATCTTGAACAAGCTAAGCCTGACACTGCCAAGAGCAGAGTAATAATAAAAAGGGTTGGGTTTAAGAGCCATACGCTCTTCTTCATTTTCCCTCACAGTAGGTTCATTGCGGACACAACTCATCCTCAATCAATTGACAAATAATATGGCTCACCGCGATATGCACTTCCTGAATGCGCGGCGTATCGTGATGCGGCACGATCAGCGCCAGATCAACCAGCCCTGCTGCCTGCCCGCCGCTGTTGCCGAGCAAGCCGATAGTCATAATCTCCATCAAGTGCGCCTGCTTGATCGCCGCGAGGATATTGGGCGAATTGCCACTGGTCGAAATCGCCAATGCCACGTCGCCCTTGCGTCCGAGCGCCTGCAACTGGCGCGCGAAGATGAAATCGAATGAACGGTCGTTGCTGATCGCGGTGAGCAGGGAAGAGTCAGTCGTCAACGCCAACGCTGGCAAGGCAGCGCGTTCTCGTCCCATCTTGAAAGCCAGCTCAGCCGCGATGTGCTGCGCATCGGCAGCCGAACCGCCGTTGCCGAAGATCAATAACTTATTGTCTGCGCGCATGGCTTCGATGATGAGACGCGCGGCGCGCGCGACCTCGGCAGTCTGTTGCTCGAAAAAAAGCCGCTTGGCGGCCAAGCTCTCTTCGGCCTGCGCGGCGATTTTGGCGTGCATTGGGTCGTCAGATCGTTTGGGTGAAGCTGGCGCTGTCGGAATGCTCATGCAATTGCTCTTTGATCTCGAAGGTGAATTCTTGGCGTCCGATGCGGATCGTATCGCCGGGGTGAAGGCGCGCAGGCGCGCTAATCTTGGTGCTGTTGACCCAGACGCCGTTGCGGCTCTTCAGGTCAACTACGACGAACTGATTACCTTGCCGTTGGATTTCGGCGTGGTAGCGACTGACGCGGTCGCTCTGAATGACGATGTCATTGTCGTGATTGCGCCCGAGGCGCGTCACGCGGCGACGCAGCAGATGTGGCGTCGAACCGCCTTGCGGGAGCAGCATAAAACGCGTGTCAAACGCGTTTTCGTCGGCGTCGTCCGCGGTGCTAAAGCTGTCGAAGTCGGCCAGGGTGGCGCGCTCTTCCTCTGCTGGCAACGGAAGAGCCGCCTGCGGATTTGCGAGTTTTGGGGCAGACTTCACTGTGTCAATCGGGGTCACTGGCGCTTCCACCGGCAGGCGCGCGGTGTTGATAAAAGCTGTCGGCAGATTTTTCAGGATGCCAGTGTTGGACTGCTTGTCTGGCACCAGAAGGTGAACCTGCTCTGACAGGGCGAATTTGACCAATGAGCGGATGCGCTGCGTTAGGTAAGGCTGCTCAGCGATGATTTCGGTTAAGTGGCCGCGCACATTACGGACTTCGTTGATCTGTTCGAGGAATTCGCGGATGTCCATCTTTTCGTAAAGTCGGATGCCGACGCCGAATTTGAGCATCGTGCTCACCGACGTGGTCAGCGAGCGGCAAGCGATAAAGCCCGCGCGGTCGGCGGTGAACTCCGTCCGATTCATCCAATCACCGAAAATCACACTGTTGAACAGCTTGCCGATGATCGGAATGTCCGCCCCCAGCGGTTTGAGCAGCGTGCGCAACCACGTATGCCCGGCCTGCACGTGACCGATCTCGCGCCCGATGAAAAATTGCAGCGCATCGGGCGGCATTTGATCTACCAACGATGAGGTCAAAACAATCAGCGGCTGTTGCCACAAACCTAGCGTGTAGATGTTCATCTCCGACGAACGTTTGACGTAGACGGGGACGAGCGGGCTGGACAGACGTTCTGCCGCCTTAGTAGCGATGTCATATAGTTCCGGGAATTGGCGCGGGCTGACGCGCACGAGCGTGCCGAAAGCCGCCCGCTGTTGCATCGTCACCGTGACGAAGTAGACGGCCAAACCGGCGACCGTCACAGCCAACGCTTTGATCGTCGCAGACCAATTCGTCGGGAAGAAGAAAGTTACCAGGGAGTAAAGCGTCAGCAACACCACGAAGGTCAGCAAAAGCGAGAGCACTTCGCCAGGATAGCGATAATCGCGCAGTCGTATGGGACGGCCAGAAATAGCTTCGCTTGCCATTGATAGACCTCGGTGTGCCGAACGGGGAGCGGTGCAGGCAACGCGGCGATTATAGCAAATGACGCGCGCCCGGAAAGCCAAAGTGAGGATTGACTCGCTCTTTGTGCGAATCTATAGTCAGCCGCGCTCGGCAAAATGTGCCCGGTCAATCGGTTTGTCGTAAGGAGGTAGTAATGAAAGTCGCGCGCCGCTCGGCACTGTATTTAGTTGTTCTTCTGCTCTCGCTGTCTGCGCCGCCGCACACGGGCGCATCCGCCGCCAAAGAGAATTGGACGAGCATCCAATCGAAAAACTTCTTCCTCGTCGGCAATGCCAGTGAGCGCGACATTCGCAAAGTCGCCGTCCAGCTTGAACAGTTCCGCGAAGTCTTCACGCGCCTCTTCAATCGCGTCAATCTGAAAGCACTAGCGCCGATCAAGGTGATCGTTTTCAAAGACGACAATGCCTACCGCCCTTATAAACCCGTCTATCAAGGCCAACCCGCTGCTGTGTCGGGCTACTTCCAATCAGGCGAGGATTTGAACTACATCACGCTGGCTGCCACTTGGCGCAACCAGAATCCTTACGCCGTCATTTTTCACGAGCTAGCGCACGTTTACACACTCGCCAACGCGCGCCCGCTGCCACCGTGGCTTGGCGAGGGCTTGGCCGAGTATTACAGCACGTTCGAGATCACTGACGGCGATAAGAAAGTCTGGCTGGGCAAAGCGATTGCCGAGCACGTGCTCTTGTTACGTGAGCGCAAATTCATGCCGTTGCCCGCACTTTTCAGCGTCAATCACAGCTCCGCCGAGTACAACGAACGCGACAAGAAATCTGTCTTTTATGCGCAAGCCTGGGCTCTGGTGCATTACCTGTTACTTGGCAACAACGGCGCGCGCCAGCCGCAGTTCCGCCAGTTCGTCAACGCGCTCGCGCAGGGCCAGCCGGTCGAAACCAGCTTCAAACAGGCCTTTCAGACCGATTACGCAACGCTCGAAAGGGAATTGCAAAATTACATCGGGCGTAACTCGTACCCGGCGGAATACGTGACTTTCAACGAAAAGCTGCAATTCGATACCGCCATGCAAGCTGCGCCGGTCAGCGAAGCCGAAGCGCAATTTCACCTGGGCGATCTGCTCTGGCGCATCAAGCGCCCACAGGAGGCCGAAGCGCATTTGCGCCACGCGCTCGAACTCGACCCGCAACTCGCCGTCGCCAACGCTGCGCTGGGTATGGTCAAAATGCACGGGCAAAATTTCGCCGAGGCCAAACAGTATCTGCGCCAGGCCGTCGCCGGCAATCCGCAAAACTACCTGGTGCATTACTACTACGCCTACACGCTCAGCCGCGAAACGATGGGCGAGGCGCGTATCGTCTCGTTGCTGCCAGATGACAGTGTGAAGGAGATGCGCAAGGCATTGCAGCGCACGATTGAATTGGCTCCGAACTTTGCCGAAGCCTATCGCTTGCTTGGCTTCATCAATCTGGTCAAGAACGAAAACCTGGATGAGTCAGTGACGCTGTTGAAACAGGCGATGACGCTCTTGCCGGGCAATCACGATTTCCCATTGCTGCTCGGCCAGATCTATTTACGGCAGGAGAAGTATGACTTGGTCAAACAGACGCTGGAGCCGTTGACGCGCGCAGGCGTTGATCCGCAGTGGCGCACGCGGGCGCAGACTTATTTAGACATCGTGAAGCGCGTGGAGGTGCTGTCTAGCGCACGATTACCGCAAGACGGTGGTATGGTCGTAGAAAGCGAGAAACACACCTTCATTGAAACGCCTGTGCCGCCTAGACCCGCTTTGCGCCATAAATTTGATGGTGAAGAGCTGAAAGGCTGGTTGACGCGGGTGGATTGCACCAATCAAGGGCTGACGCTGACGATCAAGGCCGACACGGGCAGCGTCCAACTCTACACTGCCACGCCGGACAAAGTAGTGTTTATGACCTACACACAGGAGATGGGCCAGTCATTCACCTGCGGCGTCATCAATCCACCCAAGCAGATCGTCGTAACCTATCGCAAGGCGAGTGAGGCCAAAGCGAAATATTTGGGTGAGCCGGTGGCCGTGCAGTTTGTGAGCGGGAAAGAGCAATGAGGCTGGCAATCCTATTCCGCCCTCGTCACCGCACCTTCTGACGCAGACGACACCAACGCCGCATACTTATGAAACACGCCTGACTTAAAACGCGGCTCCGGCGCTTTCCATTCAGCCAGACGGCTTTCAAGCTCTGCATCGCTCAGTTCAACACGCAAGCCGCGATTTTCGATGTCAATGTCAATGATGTCGCCATCGCGTACTGCCGCAATCGGCCCGCGCACGGCAGCTTCCGGCGCGACGTGCCCGACCATCAACCCACGCGTCGCTCCGCTGAAGCGCCCGTCGGTCAACAGCGCTACCGAATCGCCCAAACCTTCGCCGACAATTGCGCCCGTCACGCCGAGCATCTCGCGCATGCCGGGGCCACCCTTCGGCCCTTCGTAGCGGATCACAATCACATCGCCCGACTTAATCTGATGGCTGGTAACGGCGTGCATTGCGTCCTCTTCACATTCAAAGACGCGTGCCGGGCCGCGATGCTGTTTACGCTCGAAGCCTGAAAGCTTTAATACACCACCTTCGGGCGCGAGGTTGCCCCGCAAAATCACCAGGCCGCCATTCGATTTAATCGGCTGCTCAGTGGTGTAGACCACATCCTGCCCTGGCGTCTCGTCGGCCAATTCGGCTTCTTGCTTGAGCGTCAAGCCGCTCACCGTCATTTGATCGCCGTGTAACAGTCCGCCTTCGACCAAGCGGCGCGCCACCAAGCCGATGCCACCCGCTTTGCCCAAATCAATCGCCGTGTACTTGCCGCCCGGTTTCAAATCGGCAATCAGCGGCGTGCGGCGGCTGATGGCGTCGAAGTCGTCAATTTTCAATGGCACGCCCGCCTCGCGCGCCATCGCCAACAGGTGCAGCACCGCGTTGGTCGAGCCGCCCGTCGCCGCCACACCCATAATTGCGTTCTCGAATGCCTCGCGCGTCAGGATGTCGCTCGGTCGCGTGCCCCGCCGCAGCAAATCAACGACATACTTGCCCGTCTCGAAGGCAGTTTTTTCTTTGCGTGGGTCAACTGCAGAAACGCTGCCTGTGCCCATCACGGCCAGCCCGATGAATTCCATCACCATCGCCATTGTGTTCGCTGTGTACTGCCCGCCGCACGCGCCCGCGCCCGGACAGGCGACATTTTCGATTTCAAGCAACCCGGCGTCGCTCAACTTGCCCGCCGCGTTCGCGCCTACGGCTTCGAAGACATCCTGGATTGTCACGTCGCGCCCTTCGAAACGACCTGGCGCAATCGAGCCGCCGTAGAGAATCAGCGACGGCACATCCAGCCGGATCAAACCCATCGCCGCGCCCGGAATCGTTTTGTCGCAACCGACAATCGCAATCATTGCGTCGAAGAGATAACCGCGTCCGACCAGCTCAATCGAATCGGCAATCAGATCGCGGCTGATGAGCGATGCCTTCATCCCCTGTGTGCCCATTGTCACGCCGTCGCTGATCGAGACGGTGTTGAACTCCATCGGCGTGGCCCCGGCGGCGCGGATGCCTTCTTTGACCTTGACGGCCAGATCGCGGTGATTGAAGTTGCACGGCATCGTCTCGATCCACATATGCGCCACACCGATGATCGGCTTGGCCAGGTCTTCGTCGCTGAAGCCGATAGCTTTCAGCATTGAGCGCGCGGGCGCACGGTCGCGTCCGTTGGTGAGAATGTGACTGCGATGTTTCGGTTCAAAGCTCATAAGAAATTCCAGCGCAGAGTTGATTTCTGCGGTTTCTCTCCTTCACTTGGTTTGAATGATTGCAGCGTTCACAAGGCGGGGCAGCAGCCTCAATTGCGGCGGCATTGTGGCTGAGATTGGCTGTCCTTGCAAGGTGAGCTTGCCTCACAGATGATCAATGATGACGTTGGTCATCGCGGTGGTTTTGGCTGAACCGCCCAGGTCGGGCGTGAGCGTGCGGCCTTGTTGCAGCACGGTTTTGACGGCGGCGCGGATGCGGCAAGCGGCTTCGCGTTCGCCCAAATGATCGAGCATCAGCGCGCCTGACAAAATCAACGCAGTCGGATTGACGACGTTCTTGCCCGCCAGATCGGGCGCTGCGCCGTGCGCCGCTTCAAAGATCGCGGCATTTTTGCCAATGCTCGCACCGGGCGCTAAACCAAAACTGCCGACCAAGCCCGCGCACAAATCTGAGAGGATGTCGCCGTACTGATTCGGCATCACCAGCACGTCCCAAACTTCGGGCATAGACGCGAGTTGGTACGCGCACGAATCCACCATCGCATCGTCAAAGCGCACGTCCTCATACTCTTGCGCTACTTCGCGCGCTGTCCGCAGAAACAGCCCGTCGGTCAATTGCAGCACGTTGGCCTTGTGAATCACGCTGACGTGTTTGCGCCCGGTCTTGCGCGCGTACTCGAAGGCGAAACGTGCGGCGCGTTCCGAGGCCTTGCGAGTCGTGATCTTGACCGCCTCCGCCGCATCGTCGCCGACGCAGTGCTCGTAGCCGCTGTAAATGTCCTCGGTCAGTTCACGAATAATCACGACATCCAGCTTGGGCGTGTGCGCGCGCACGCCTTCGTAAGCGCGCACCGTGCGCACGTTGACGAACGCGCCCAGTTCCAGCCGCAGCGCGACGTTGACGTTCGAGTAAAGGCGCTGCGAGCCATCCTCGTGCTCGATCATTAGCTTGTGGCCCAGCTTCTCGATGACGAGCGGACTTTTCAGCACGACACGGCTGGCGCGAATCTTGTCCAGCGATTCCGGCGGCAGCGGCGATCCATAACGTGCCTCGGCAAGCTGCCCGACCGGCACCACTTCCCAAGCACACTTCACCCCGGTGGCCTCGATCACGCGCATCGTTGCATCGCTGATTTCCGGCCCAACGCCGTCGCCGCGAATGACGGTTATTTGGTGCATAGAGAGTAATGAATGATGAATGGTGAATGATGAATGATGAATGGCAGATTGCCTCATCCTTCATCCCTCATCATTTTTTCTTTAGCGTCTGCTCAATTGCCGCTTCTGCCAGCGGGGCCATTACTTTGTAGCCTTCCGCGTTCGGGTGCAAGCCGTCGTTGGCAAGTCCAGCTTTCAGGAAGCCTTTATCGTCCACCATCTTGCTGAAGTAGTCGAGATAGGTGTAGCCGTTCTTCGCGCAATAATCCTTCAGCCATTCGTTGAGCTTCAGAATCTTTTCGGGCGAGCGGCGGTCGGTCTTCTTGAGCTGCGGGTTATAGTCGTGCACCGGCAACACGGAAGCGAAGACGACCCGGATGCCGTTGGCTTTGGCCAGTTCAGCCATCGAAGCGTAGTTGTCTTCAATCATCTCCACCGTCATCGGGCCAGTGTTGCCCGCGATGTCATTCGTTCCGGCCAGAATGACGACAACCTTCGGCCTGTGCGCGATCACGTCGGGGCGGAAGCGGATCAACATCTGCGGCGTCGTCTGGCCGCTGATGCCGCGATTGATGTAGGGCTTATTGGGAAAGTATTCAGCAATCTTCCAGCCGTCAGTGATCGAATCGCCCATAAAGACGACACGATTTTCGTCTTTGGCGGGCGGCGCTACTTTGGTGTTGGCTTCGCGGTAGCGGTTCAATTGCGCCCAATCCTGCAATTGTCTTTGCATACGCTCGATGCGCTGTTGCAGCGCGTCGGACGATTCCTGCTGCACTGGTGGGTTTTGCGCAAACGCCGGATAGGTTAGCGCGAAGAGTAGTGTAAAGAGAGTCAAGCAACGGAATTTCATCTGTGTCGTCCTCTTTAAGATTTGTGATAGTGAGGTGTGATAAGTCAGCGCGCGTTCCGCTCGTCGGGTATTGATAACGCGCTAGGCGGTACAGCCCGACTTGCGCATCCGAATGGTACTCGAAGCCGTAGGCTTCATAAATAGCTTGCAGCCGGGTTTCGAACCTAGCCCACCGGCGCGTTCAGCCACACAGTAAACTCTTTGCCCAATGCGCCTGCTGAGGCAAAGGGTACGAGCCTCAAGTTCACACGCCGTCCCTGGGTAAAGCTGCCGTTTTGCATCAGCACGCCATCTGTCTCGTAGATTGGTAAGTCGTCGGTGTCGCGCATGCTGACAAGCGATCTCAGCCTGGGCTGCGGACTGGCCAGCGCGAGCGCTGAAAGCGGCGCCAGATCAGGATTGAAATACTCATCAACCGCCAACACGACCGGGCCGCGCATAATAGTCACACGCCCGCTGTTTTTGCCGCTGCCCATGACCGTCCGCGTGGGGATAGCGAAATCGAGTGTGATGGTTTGCGTCTTACTCCATGTTTGCCGCAACAACCAATACTCGCCCGGCTTGGCCTTGATGCCGGGAAGCTGCGACCAAACGGGCACGCGCACGCGCAACGAGAATTTCAACGGCTCCGGCACGGTGACGGTGAGCGTGACGCGCCCCTCGACCGGATAATTGGTTTCCTGTTTGATCGTTACCGTCCTGCCATTGTCGAGCTTGATAAATGCAGTGCTCGGCGTGAAGAAGTTGACGACAATACCATCGTTGGTCGTTTGATAAGCGAAGGTCGGCAGCATCGCCCACGCGCGCGGCCCGCTCGACGTGCAGCAGTTCTGCTCGGCTTGATAAGGCTTCTTGCCGTCGTGCGCGGTGAAGTAGCACCATTGCGCGCCGTCAGGACGCTGTGCTGCCGCCAGATGATTGTAGAAAGTTTTCTCCAGTTCATCGGCATAACGCGCCTGTCCTGTCAGCCGCAGCAGTTGCTGATTCAACTGAATCCAGCTCACGGTCACGCAGGTTTCGGCGACTTTGTCATTCGCGCTGCTTGGATATTGCTTGGCTTCTGTCCAGTGCTCGGCGCTGCTGCCGCTGCCGGTGATGAGCAGTTGGCCGTTGATGATGTCGAGCCAGGCGTTGAGTACCGGATTCAAATAGCGCGTCTCGCCCGTCGCACGATACAACTCGCACAGTCCAACCAGGCAAGACAGCATCTCGTAGGCTTTCGCATCGGCAACCTGATTGACGGGCCTGCCAGCCGACAGCGCGCTCACCAGCTTCGGCCCTTTCTCGCTCTCCCAACGATCCACGATCAAACGCGCGAAGTCCAGATAACGTTGATCGTTGGTCGCGCGATAGAGCAGCACCATTGGCTCCAACACGCTGCCCGACGCCATCCCTACGTGTGTGCTGCGCTCGTTCAGATCGAGCTGTCCGGTAGCGCCAAACGTGTTGACGAGTAGGTCGCCAATTTTCTTCGCAGCTTCGAGTGCCGCCTGATTGCCGGTGAAGTGGGCAAATGTAATTAGCCCCAGCAAGTCATACTTGTGCACCCACACATCCCATTTCTGCTCATGCCCCATTGCCCAATGCTCGCCGTTGGCGTAGGTGCCCAAATAGCCATCTGCTTGCTGCGTCGCCAGCAGCGCACCCACTACGCGATCCAGCTTTGCATGTAACTCTGCATTGCCTGTGTAGACCCAGGCCAGCGTCGCCGCGTGCAGCCATTTGCCGACGTGCTCGCCGACCCAGGCCTGTTTGCCGGGACGCTGCTGAAAGCCACGCAGCATTTCGTCTTCATTTTTCGCCAACAAACGATTCTGCGCGTTCTTGCGGCAACGCTCACCCAGCCAGCCGTACAAGCGCACAGCACTCGGATGTACGAGCGCAAAGCGATCAGACTGCTTGTCAGCAGGCGGCGCGCTGAGTTGTTGAAAAGTTTGTGCCCAAGTTGAATCGGCTGCCGCCAGTGTTGAAGCGGCCAATCCAGTCAATAGCGAACGACGCGAAAACAGCACGGTCATTGTTCGTTAAGCAGTTTGAAGTGGAGTAAGCGAAATGGCTCAAGCCTGCGCCGAGCCAGCAAAATCGAAGCCCTTTTTATATTCGCGGCACATGCGCTGAGCAGGCACCGCCTTGCCCGGGTTGCACAGTCCGTCGGGATTGAAGACCGACTTCACCGCAAGCATCGTATCCAACGATGCCTGATCGAAGATCATCGGCATATAGCCGATTTTGTCCATGCCCACGCCGTGCTCGCCCGTGATCGTTCCGCCTGCGTCAACGCAAAGCTTCATAATCTCCCGGCTCGCCGCATTCACGCGTTCGACCTCGTCGGCGTCGCGCCCGTCGAAATTCAAATTCGGATGTAGATTGCCGTCGCCCGCATGAAAGACAGTCGAGAGACGAATCCGATATTTCGCGCCAATGGCGTAAATGCCCGCTAGCACGTCGGGCAATTTGGTGCGCGGCACGACGGCATCTTGCACGAACAAGTCAGGGCTGATGCGGCCCAGCGCGCCGAATGCGCCCTTGCGTCCGGCCCAGAGTTGCTTGCGTTCGGTCTCGTCGCGCGCCTCGCGCACCGAACGCGCGCCCATCTCGCGGCAGATGTCGGCGGCGCGCCGCGCTTGCGTTTCCAGTCCGGCTTTCAATCCGTCCAACTCGACGATTAAACACGCAGCGGCATCGCGCGGATAGCCAGCGGCGTAGACCGAATCTTCAACCGCGTTGATCGTGACCTTATCAATCATCTCCAATGCAGCGGGTAACATCCCGGCGGCGATGATCGCCGAAACCGCGCGGCCGGCGTCATTGATGTCAGGGAAATCAGCCAGCAACGTGATGATCTGTTGCGGTGTGCGTGTCAGTCGCACCGTGATTTCGGTCGCAATGCCGAACGTACCCTCGCTGCCGACAAAGGCTCCGAGCAGGTCGTAGCCAATCGTGTCTGCGCCGTGTCCGCCAAGCCGCACCACTTCGCCTGTGGGAAGCACGACGGTCAAACCTAGGATGTGATTGGTCGTCGCGCCGTATTTCAAACAATGCGGACCGCCGGCGTTTTCAGCCACGTTGCCGCCAATGGTACAGGAGGTCTGCGACGACGGATCGGGCGCGTAGTGATAGCCACGCGCGGCAATCGCTTGCGAGAGGCGGATGTTGATTAAACCCGGCTGCACGATGGCGCGGCGATTGGCGTAATCAACGTCAATGATCTTGTTCATCCGTGCCAGCTCGATGATGACGGCGCGTTGCCCGGCTTCGCAGCCCGTAGCCACTGCGCCGGAGCTTAAACCCGTGCCAGCGCCGCGCGGGCCAAAGGGAAGATGATTTTCGTGCAGCAGCTTGACGACGCGCGCAACGTCATCGGTCGTGCGGGGAAAGACGACGGCGAGCGGGCGCGATTTGTGCGTCGTCATCGCGTCGCATTCATAAACCAACAACTCGGCGTCGTCGGAAACAACGCCGTCTTTGCCGAGGATGCGGCGCAGTTCGGTGACGATTTTGGATTCGAGTGAATGTGTCATATCAAATGAAGACTTGTGTGAGTTGTCTCGTGAAATCGTGCTGCGTGACTACTCGCTTGATCGTTGCCGTGATCTTCGCACCGCCTTGCACTGAAGGCTCAATCGGATTGGCGAAGTCGGCATCGTCATTGCAAACCAAGCGCAAATCAATCAACGGCAAGCCGTGTGTGAAAGCGGCGCGGATAATGCAATCGTTGAAAACAGCTAGAGCAGTTATCGCTACCCTTTGAAAGTCCGGCTCCGGGAAGCGTGGATAATAGATCGTGCAAAGCGCTGTCGGCGTTTGGCAGTTCAATACTGCGCGGAGCATCGTTTGATAGTTGTACTCGAATTGATCGGCAGCGCCCGCCAACCATTGTAAAGCCTCAGCCACTGAGCGCGCTTCACGCGCTAGAACGGCGGATGCGTCAATTGCGTCGTTGCCACCAACACTGACGATTAAGAAGCTCGTGTCGCTCGGCAAGTTTTCAAGCTGGCGAGTGACATTGGTCGTCTGGCTACCGTCAACTGCTCGCAGTGTTGCTTGCCACCCTGTGGGCAGACACTCGCGCAGTTGTTTTATCATGTCAGGCCCGCCACCCACGTAGGCCGCATTATCAAAGATTGAATCGCCGAGCAATACTACATGACTCATTGCATAAATCCGCCTCAGTTCTTCTTTTTGCCGAAAAGATAACCGATGCGCGATTTGTAGACCAGCCTATTGCCCGCTTCAGTCACGCCGACGCCAATACCGAAATTCCACACGACATTTTTGGAGAGCTGATAATCCCAGCCGGGATAAAACTGGTGCACCTGTTCATCACGCGGCAATGGATCGTGAAGCGGCCCGGTCGCGCCATAATACTCCAAACTCAAATCCAGTTTTTCACTGACTCCATAACCGATGCGCAGGCCTGGCTCAAATTCCCAACCCTCGTGTTTGCCTGGCCCGCGCAAGGCACGCGCGATTACCGGATTGAAATCAATTTGCCAGCGCCCGAGTTTTTTCTCGATGATCGGGCGCAACTCGAAAGTGACCGAGTTTTCTTCGTAGACTTTGCGCGGAAAACCGATCTCGCCGCTCAGGCTAATACCGACAGGCAGCCGCCAAGATTTCGGTAGCATCACGCGCGGACGCAAACGCCAACCCGCATACTCGAAGCCACCGTTGGGGCGCGCCGCCAGCACTAGATAACCGGCCATCTCGAAATTATTTGTAATGCCGTGCGTCAGCTCGAAGGTCAAATGAAATTGATGATTGGTCGGCGCGACCGGGCCTTCGAAAAACTTCGTGCCCTTGCCGGCGAAGTTGATGTGTGTTTCCAGATTCCACATGCCCTTAGGCACGGTCTCGTATTCGTAGACCTGGATTTCAAAAGGGTCTTGGGCGCGCACAGCCAAGGCGACTGTCATTAGAATAATTGCGACGCCGAACAGACGGAGTGTTCGGAATTTGAATTTGCGCAAGAATGCTTCCTCCCTAGAAGAGTGTTTGCTTACTACGTTGACTTAATACGGCATCAAGCAAGACGAAAGAGAGCCTGACGAAGTAACAGAATTTGGCTCGCGCCAAGCTGTCGCTGGCAGCCGATACTATGTGCTCTTGTCTCTCCTAATCCTGCTGATTGTCTCGGGCTTGCGTGCTTTGATTTAATGGCGCGTAGCATACGGGCTGGCGAATTCTGAAAGCAAGCGCGCTCGTAGGCTCAGACAGCGCCCGGTGGTTGACTTTGTGACAGAGGACGCGAGGCTGTTACAATGTGGCTGGCTGAATCAAACCAACCACTGACGAAAATGATTTTACCAATACTACTCAAAGACAGTTATGGCCGTGCGATTCGTGATCTGCGTATCTCGATCACCGACCGCTGCAATTTCCGCTGCTTCTACTGCATGCCGACCGAGGCGATGGAGTGGAAACCGAAGCCGGAGATTCTGAGCTACGAAGAGATCATCCACTTGGCGGAGCTGTTCGTCTCGCTCGGCATCACCAAGCTGCGCGTGACGGGCGGCGAGCCGATGGTGCGGCGCGATGTCGAAAGCCTGATCGCGCGCTTGAGCAAAATCGCAGGCATCGAAGATTTGGCGATGACGACCAACGCGCATTTCTTGCGAGGTCGCGCGCAAGGCTTGAAAGACGCAGGCTTGCAACGCATTACGATCAGCCTGGATTCGCTCGACGCTGAACGCTTCGCCCTGCTCACCGGGCGCAACGAGTTGAAGCAGGTGCTCGACGGGATTGACGCGGCCATTGAAGCAGGCTTGCATCCGGTCAAAGTCAACAGCGTCGCCATTCGCGGTATCAACGACGATCAGGCCGTCAAGTTCGCGGCCTTCGCCCGTGAAAAGGGCCTGCACGTCCGCTTCATCGAATTTATGCCGCTCGACAACGGCAAAGTCTGGCGGCGCGAAATGGTCGTGCCAGGCGAAGAGTTACGCCAGCGCATCCACGCCGTCTACCCGCTCGAACGCGTGCTATCAGACAATCCGAGCGAGACATCGCGCCGGTGGCGCTTTGCCGACGGCGCACCGGGCGAGGTCGGTTTTATCAACCCGGTGACGCAGCCGTTTTGTGGCCATTGCAGCCGGATTCGTTTGACGGCGGACGGGATGATTCGGACGTGTTTGTTCTCGACGGTCGAACACAACATCAAAGCTTTGTTGCGGCGTAGCGCGCCGATTGAAGAGTTGTTGGACTTTATCGTGGCGACGGTCGAGAAGAAGGAAGACCGGCATCACATCAACGATCCTAAGTTTGTGCAGCCGCTCAGGACGATGTCGTGCATCGGCGGTTGAGGGAGAAATTGCCTCTAATGAAAATTGTCTTTTGTCGAATTGCAATAGCCTTACTATTGCTCGCTTTTGCTCAGAAGCTTTCTTACGCGCAAAAACTTTCTACCGATGAACAAAAGCTCCTCAACTACATTGACGCCCACGCTAGCGAAATCGCTCCGTTGCTCGAGAAGATCATCAACATCGAGTGCCCGACGCAAAACATCGCGGGCGTCAAACAGGCCGGGCAAATCTACCGCGCTGAATTCGACAAGCTCGGTCTGACGACTAAATGGATTGACATGCCCGCCGAGATGAAACGTGCTGGCAATCTCATGGCTGAAACCGGCGGCACACAAGGCCAGCGCGTGTTGTTGCTTGGCCATCTGGACACAGTGTTGAGTGGCGAGAAGTTTCGGCTCGAAGGCAAGCGCGCTTACGGCACAGGCACGTCCGATATGCACGCGGGCAACCTAGTCATCCTTTATGCCTTGAAAGCTCTGCAAGCGGCGGGCGCGCTCAAAGACCGGCGCATCATCATTATGCTCACCGGTGACGAAGAGGCTTCGGGCAAACCGGTCGAGGTCAGTCGTGGCGATATGGTTGCCACCGCTAAACGCAGCGACCTGGCGTTGAGCTTTGAAGGCTCGGTCGGCAACACCGGTACAGTGGGGCGGCGCGGCAGCAGTTCGTGGACGCTCGAAGTCACAGGCCAGACCGGTCACTCCTCCGGCATCTTCAACGACCGGATGGGTAGCGGCGCAATCTTTGAAGCGTCACGCATCCTCAATCAGTTTTACGAAGCGTTGCACGGCGAAAAATATCTGACCTTCAACCCCAGCGTGATTGTCGGCGGCAGCAGTGAAGTGGCGATAAACAACGCGACAGCGGCAGGCACCGCTACAGGCAAGACCAACGTCGTCGCCAACCGAGTCGTCGTCAAAGGCGATCTGCGCTTCATCAGCGAGGCACAAAAGGAAGCCGCGCGCGCCAAGATGCGCGAAATTGTCGCCAAGAGCTTGCCGCGCACGCAGGCCAAAATCAGCTTTGAAGACGGCATCCCCGCGATGACGCCGAACGAAGCGAATTACGCGTTGCTCAAACAATTCGACCAAGTCAGCCAGGATTTGGGCTTCGGCAAGATCGAGGCGCTCGATCCGGGACAGCGCGGCGCAGGTGACATCGCCTTCATCTCGCACCTGATTCCAAGTTTGGATGGACTTGGCGGCAAAGGTGGCAATTCGCATGCGCCAGGCGAGTGGGCTGATTTAGAGCCAATGCCGATGTTGATTAAGCGGACGGCCGTGCTAATTTACCGGCTGACCAGATGATGTAAGAGATCGAATCAATGGCTCAAACACGCGTTTGAGCTATGTGACAAATATCCATTCGCAAACTTCGGGGGAGCCGCGCGCGCGGCTGAGAGTCCGAGCAATCGGAGACCCTTAGAACCTGATACGGCTAATACCGTCGGAGGAAGAAAGGACAAACAATGAATACCAACGGAAACCACACTTCAGAAACACAACTTCCCAATTCACAACGCATCTACATCAAAGGCGAACAACCCGGCGTCGCCGTTCCTTTCCGCGAAATCACGCAACACGTAACCAAAAGTTTCAACGGCTCGGTCGAAGTCAACGAGCCCGTGCGTGTGTATGAGACCAGCGGCCCCTGGGGCGATCCCACGTTCAAAGGCGACGTGCGTGACGGGCTGCCCGCGCTACGCCGCCACTGGATTATCGCGCGCGGCGATGTCGAAGAGTACGAAGGCCGTGCGATCAAACCTGAAGACGACGGTTATCGTTCGGCAGAGGAAGCGGCGTATGCGCAGCACAAAGCCAAAGGCAAGCTCGAAGAATTTCCTGGCCTGCGCCGCCAACCGCTGCGTGCCAAAGCAGGGCAGGCTGTTACGCAGATGCACTACGCCCGCCGTGGCCTCATCACGCCCGAAATGGAATACGTAGCCATTCGGGAAAACCTCGGACGCCAAGCGGCCTACGAAGCGCAACAGCAAAACCGCAGCGCGCTCAACTTCCAACACGCGGGCGAATCTTTCGGCGCAAGCCTGCCACAATTCATCACGCCCGAATTCGTGCGCGAGGAAGTCGCACGCGGTCGCGCCATCATCCCCGCCAACATCAACCATCCCGAAACCGAACCGATGGCCATTGGGCGCAACTTCCTCGTGAAGATCAACGCCAACATCGGCAACTCCGCTGTCGCTTCTTCGATTGAAGAAGAGGTCGAAAAGATGCGTTGGGCGACCAAGTGGGGCACAGATACGGTGATGGATTTATCTACGGGGAAAAACATCCACGCCACGCGCGAATGGATCATCCGCAATTCGCCTGTGCCGATTGGCACCGTGCCCATCTATCAGGCGCTCGAAAAAGTCAGTGGCAAAGCCGAAGAACTGACCTGGGAGATTTACCGCGATACGCTGATAGAGCAGGCCGAGCAGGGCGTTGATTACTTTACGATCCACGCGGGCGTGCGCTTGCCCTACATCCCGCTCACGGCCAAACGCACTACGGGCATCGTCTCGCGCGGCGGTTCGATCATGGCCAAGTGGTGTCTGGCGCATCACGAGGAAAGTTTCCTCTACACCCACTTCCGCGAAATCTGCGAAATCATGCGGGCGTATGACGTGAGCTTTTCACTAGGTGACGGCCTACGTCCAGGTTCGATTGCCGACGCTAATGACGCGGCGCAATTCGCCGAACTCGAAACGCTCGGTGAATTGACCAAGATCGCCTGGGAGTTGGATTGCCAAACGATGATCGAAGGCCCCGGCCACGTGCCCATGCACCTCATCAAAGAGAACATGGACAAACAACTCCGCGAGTGCCACGAAGCGCCGTTTTACACGCTTGGCCCACTCACGACCGACATTGCGCCCGGCTACGATCACATCACGTCGGCCATCGGCGCGGCGATGATCGGCTGGTTCGGCACGGCGATGCTCTGTTACGTCACGCCGAAAGAGCACCTCGGTTTGCCGGACAAAAAAGACGTGAAGGACGGCGTGATCGCCTACAAGATCGCAGCGCACGCGGCTGACTTGGCGAAAGGCCATCCCGGCGCGCAATACCGTGACAACGCTTTGTCGAAAGCGCGTTTTGAATTCCGCTGGGAAGATCAGTTCAACCTCTCGCTCGATCCCGAAACGGCACGCGAATTTCACGACGAGACCTTGCCGCAGGAGGGCGCGAAACAGGCGCACTTCTGCTCGATGTGCGGCCCGCATTTCTGCTCGATGAAGATCACACAGGATGTGCGTGACTACGCGGCGCAGAAGGAGTTGGACGAGCAGGCGGCGCTTGCGGCAGGGATGCAGGAGATGTCGGAGCAGTTCAAGCAGGCGGGGGCGGAGATTTATGTGAAGGCGTGACGGTGGTTGATTACAGCGGGAGCAATGTCAGACCAAGCAGAACAGGAGTGAGTCCTAAACCAAATGTTCGATGGTCAACCGCAAGAAATTGTGCTCTATGAAAAAGCAGATGGCTCGCGGCCTTACGATGAGTGGTTGGGTGGGCTTCGTGACCGTCGCGCCGTCGCGCGCATAGATGCGCGTGTGACGAGGTTGCAAGGTGGTAATCCTGGTGATTATAAATCTATTGGCGCAGGCGTTTACGAGTTGCGCATTGATTATGGGCCGGGTTACCGCCTCTATTTTGCATTTGCTGGCTGTCATTTGATCTTGCTGTTGCTGGGTGGTGACAAGAGTTCGCAACAAACTGATATTGCCAACGCGATTAAGTATTGGGAAGATTATCAGCGGAGGGGAACGTCATGAAAAAATGGGAAGATTCACTAAAAGAACGCTTGGCCGCTTCGCCGGAGTATGCAGCGGAATACCTAAGCGCCGTGCTTGAAGAGAATGACCCCGAAGCCTTGCGCCTCGCTTTACAGCACGTGGCCGAAGCGCAGGGCGCTCCCGTAGACATCGCTACTGCCAGCAGCCGCGAACTGCCGAGCCTGACCGCCACGCTTGATTCGTTGGGCATGCATCTTTTGGTTGCGCCCAAACAAGCGGCCTGAGTTTGGCAAACATCGTTAAAGGGGCTGGAATGACCGAAGTAACCTTGCAAATGGATGATGAAGTTTAGCAGCGTTGCGCCGTCCGCCGGGCGAATTCGTCAACGAACTCAAATTGGCCGCTGCGATTCATTGGTACGAGCGCGGACAAATCTCGCAGGAGAAGGCGGCCAACTTTGGCGGGTTGGATCGCACCGAGCTATTGCTGGAATTGGCGCGGCGAGAACGCTTTCATCGTAGATTTCGCCGATCTCGCAAAGGAGTTGCAGCGTGGCTGAACTTCTGACCGTCAAACCCTCGCCATTGATCGTCCTTCGCGGGCAGTAGGTACAAGCTGGAGAAACGAGAGATGAAAGAGCTTTCAGTCAAAGTCCAACGTGATTATCTTGAAAGAATGGTGTCAGTCAAAAACCCAGTTCTAGCTGTTGCTGAACTGATATGGAACTCACTTGATGCCGAAGCCTCACGCGTCGAAGTTGTTTTCGGGGTGAATAAATTGGGTGTGGTAGAACAAGTGATTGTTTCAGATGATGGTCACGGAATGGATTACGAAGAAGTCTCTTGCGCCTTTGAGAATTTAGGTGGCTCATGGAAGAAAAATTCAACTCACTCGAAGAATGGTCATCGCCGTCTACACGGAAAAAAAGGGCAGGGGCGGTTCCAAGCCTTTTCAATTGGTCACAAAGTATCTTGGCTTACTTGTTATAGGCTTAATGGCCACACAGCAAAATTCACTGTTTTAGGGCAGCGAGAGCAATTGGGAACTTTTGCGATTGATGACGAACCCAAGCGAATCAAAAACGGAACCCTAGGAACAATAGTTAAAATTGAAAGGGTTGATAATGGCGGCAATTCGCTAGTAGCGCCTAGAGCAATTCAAACAATTACTGAGCAATTTGCTTTGTATCTGAGTCAGCATCCGGATGTTGAGATAATTTATGATGGGCAGAAAATTGATCCTGCTGATGCAAAAGAGAAAGAAGAGAACTTCACTTTGGAAGACGTTCAGCTAGATAGTGGAAGAGTGGTCAGCACAAAGATGACGGTTATTGAGTGGAAATCTGATACAGAAAGAGTGCTTTATCTGTGTGATGAAAATGGCTTTGCTCTTTCAGAAATTAAGCCTGGGATTCAAGCGCCTGGATTCAAATTTACAGCTTACTTGAAATCTGCTTACTTCAGCGAACTGGATGCAGAGAATTTTTTGCTGGAAGAACTCAACCCTGATCTGAAAAAAGTAGTTAGTGGCGCAAGGAGTAAGCTCAGAGATCATTTTAGGAAGAGAGCAGCAGAGAATGCTACAAAGCTAGTAGAAGAATGGAAAGAAACTAAAATCTACCCGTATGAAGGTGAGGCCAAAAATATAATTGAAGAAACAGAGCGGCAAGTATTTGATGTTGTGGCCCTGAGTCTTCACGATTATTTGCCAGATTTTGAAACCGCTGATAGAAAAAACAAAAGGTTTGCATTTGCATTGTTGAAGCAAGCGATTGAAGAAAGCCCGCAAGCTGTCCAGCGCATTCTTGAAGAAGTCTTGGAACTGCCAAAAGAAAAGCAGGAAGAGTTTGCCAAGCTTCTCGAAAGAACTTCCCTGTCAGCAATAATAAATGCATCGAAGATAGTTGCTGATAGGCTGGACTTTCTTCGTGGTTTGGAGCTTCTTGTGTTTGATCCAACGTCGAAGAAACAGCTTTTAGAAAGGCGACAGTTACACAAAATATTAGCGGATCATACATGGATATTTGGCGAAGAATTCAACCTGACTTTAAGCGACAAATCCTTAAATAATGTTTTGCAGAAACATCTTCATTTACTTGGCAGAGATACAAGCGAGGATGAAGAACCGGTGCTTCGAGATGATGGCTCTACTGGACTTGTTGATCTCATGCTTTCTAGGAACGTTCCCCAACCTAGAGCCGAGGAAAGAGAACATCTCGTTATTGAATTGAAGCGTCCTAGCCAGCCAGTTGATCAAAAGGTTGCGTCTCAGATCGAAAGCTATGCTTTTGCAGTGGCTGATGACGAGCGATTTAGAGACACAAAAACCAAGTGGATTTTCTGGGCAATCTCCAACGAAGTTTCCGAGCCAGTTCGCAAAAAGGCGAACCAGAGAAACCGTCCCAGGGATTTGCTATATGAGGACGAAGAGGAAAGGATTTTTATCTGGGTTAAAACTTAGGGACAATTGCTTGAGAGTTGCCGCGCTCGTCTTGAGTTTTTCCAGCGAGAATTAAAGCTATCAGTAGAAAACGACGCTGGATTAGCTTACCTTCGGAAAATGCACGAGAAATACTTACCGGCCAACTTCTTGAGCGTAGAAGAGAGCGAAGATGCTGATTGACGGACATTTCAAGCAAGAAGGCTTTCATAGCCTGTCCATATCCTGAGGCTGCCAGACAAAGAAGAAACCCGAAAATGAGCATCGTTAGTAAAGTCGCGGTCGTCACCGGAGCTGCCCGTGGCATCGGCTTCGCCATTGCGCAAAAGTTTTTGGCCGAAGGCTATGACGTGGCGCTATTGGATAAAGACGCCGAAGCCCTCGCGCAAACGGCTGGGCAGTTGCACGAGCACGCCGGAGCCTTGCCCCTCGTATGTGATGTGTCTGAGCCGCAGCAGGTGCAGGCAGCGATTGAACAGGTGGTGACGCGCTGGGGCCGGATTGATACGTTGGTTAATAACGCGGGGATTGCCGTGTTCAAGCCGATCTTGGAGACGACGGTAGAGGATTGGGCAAGCGTGTTGGCGACGAATTTGACGGGGCCGTTTTTGTGCACGCAGGCCTGCGCGCCAGTGATGTTGCGGAATGGTGGCGGAAGTGTGGTCAATATAGCTTCGATTTCGGGCTTGCGCGCGAGCACGTTGCGCGCGGCGTATGGCACGAGTAAGGCGGCGTTGATCCATTTGACGAAGCAGCAGGCGGTAGAATTGGGCGATGTGGGAATTCGCGTCAATTGTGTCGCGCCCGGCCCGGTCGAAACGGCGATGGCGCAACAAGTCCATTCGGCGGACATTCGCACCAGCTATCACGACGCAATTCCGTTGAACCGCTACGGCACGGCGCAGGAGATTGCAGAGGCCGTGGTGTTTTTGTGCAGCGAGGCCGCCAGCTTTATCAACGGACAGACGCTGGCGGTAGATGGCGGCTTTGATGCGGCGGGTGTCGGATTGCCAAGCTTGCGTAGCAGAGCATAGACTGCTTGCAGTACAAACCAATTCACTCTCAACGCTGCGTGCGTTGTCACATCAACAACCAAGGAGAAAGCAAAAACCAATGGCAACCGTAACATTCAAAGGCAATCCCGTTGCGCTGCAAGGAGAAGATGTCAAGGCCGGTCAACCCGCGCCCGATTTCAAGGTGCAGAAGGCGACGGATTTGAGCGATTACACGCTCTCAAGCGGGGCAGGCAAGACGCGCATCCTGGTCGCCGTGCCCTCGCTCGACACACCGGTGTGTGACGCAGAAGCGCGGCGCTTCAATGAAGAGGCAGCCAAACTGCCCGACCTGGAAATTGTCACTGTCAGCATGGATTTGCCATTCGCGCAAAAACGCTGGTGCGCCGGGGCGGGCGTAGACAAATTGATCGCGGCCAGCGATCACCGCGACGCCTCGTTCGGCAAAAACTACGGCGTGCTGATCGGCGGTGGGCCATTGGAGCGGTTGCACGCGCGGGCGGTGTTCGTCATCGGCCCCGACAATACGGTTAAATATGCCGAGTATGTGAAAGACATCGCCGAGCAGCCGAATTACGATGCAGTGTTGGAAGCAGCCAAGTAAGGTGTAAAAGCTTTGTTTTGAACGCACAGTGATTGATGCAACAGGCCGTAGCATCAATCACTGTGCGTTTTCCTTTTGACCATCGGCCACTCTTTTATTTCTTCACCGCACTCCAACTCGGCACGCCGTCTTCCCATTTGTTATGTGTCAAGCGCACCAACAACCCATCGGCCAGCCGCGCGGCCCAGAGTTCGCCGCTCGGCTGTGGGCTGAAGATCGGATTGAGCGGTTCTTCGTCGTTGATGCCGCCGCGATCTGAGGCGAAGAGCAGCCATTTGCCGTCGGGCGAAAAGCGCGGGTGATTGTGATTGCCGGGATGTTGCGTGATGCGCCGCAAATCGCCGGGCGAGCCGTCTGCGTTGAGCGCCAGCGTGTAAATCTGGAAATTGCCGTCGCGATTGGAAGCGAAGGCAATCAGATTGCCGCTGGGCGCAAACGCAGGCATCGTATCTGTGGCCGGATGATTGGTCAGCCGTCGCGCGTTTTTGCCGTCGGCGTCCATTACATAGATTTCTTGATTGCCGTCACGCCCGCTGCGAAAAACGATCCGGCGATTGTCGGGCGAGAAATCGGGGAAGCCGTTGTTGGCCTTGGTCTCGGCAGTCAAGTTGATAGCGTCGCTCCCGTCTGCGCGTATTTTCCAGATGTCGGCGGGCGCTTGTGGTGGGGCGAAGGGCGGGCCGGCGGTGAAGGCAATCCAGTTGCCATCATTCGACCAGACCGTGCCCCAGGCTGCACCGCCTGCTGGTTTGAAGACTTCGCGCAACCCGCTGCCGTCGAGCCGAGCCGTGACCACACTCATCACGCGCTCGCCTGCGTGCAGCGGCGCGGCGCCCACGATTGCGCCGGTTTGTGGGTTGATGGCTGAGGTGAAGCTGCGAAAGGCGCGTAATGCCAGTCCACGGTCGGGCAGCGCGGCTTCAGTCTGCGAGCCAGCGACCAGGAAGGGCACTTGAGCGGCGTTGCCAAAGCTGCCATTGCCCTCCATCCGGCTGCCCGATTCCAGCGGCCCTGAACCGTGGCAGACCATGCGTCCGGTAGTGCGATCAAAATCCGGCGCCCAATAATCTTGGTTGTCATCGCTCTCAAGACGTTGATCCGAACCGTCGGCAGTGAGCGAAACGATGCGCCACTGCTGGCTGACCTGCGTTGCAAAGGCGATGCGACCATCGCGTGTGGACGCAGGCGATATGGCTTTCGTATCGTTTGCTGAAATAGCTCGTGGTTCGCTGCCGTCCGCGTTCATGCGCCAGATGCGCGGCAATTGTTTCTGCTCGCCCAGCGGCTGCCAGCTTTCGACAGCGTAAAAGTAGATTGTCTTCCCATCAGCCGACCAAGCGGGGGAGCCTTCCCAGCCTTTTGTTTGGGTCAGCCGCCGCAAGTTCGAGCCGTCGGCATTCATCACATAAAGGTCGCATTCGCGCGAACCAGGCGGGCCAAACCGATTGGCCGAATTGCGGTCGCTCGCAAAAGCGATTTGGCGTCCGTCGGGCGAGAAAGCAGGGTTGAAGTTGCTGCTTTCGTGGCGCGAGAGATTGACGGCTTTGTCCAGCGTCAATGTTTTGTCTGGCTGAAAGGGGATGGTGAAGATGTTGGCGCTGCCATCGCGTGTACTGACAAAGGCGAGCGTGCGACCGTCGGGCGAAAACGCGGGCGCGTCTTCCAGCATCGTGCTGTCAATCAGCAAGCGAGGCGCCCCCACGTGTTTCAAATCAATTGCGTAAAGATCTGGATTGCCGCGCCGCTCTGAACAGAAGACTACCCAGCGCCCATCGGGCGAAAAAACGGCGTTGTAATCAAGCGCCGGATCGTCGGTCAGTCTGCGCGGGGCTGCGCCGCGTTGCTCAAACAAATAGATGTCCCAGTTAGTCGGGCGCAAGGTTGAATAAACAATTGTTTCGCGTGCGCCGTTAGCAGTTCGGATGGTTGGGCCAAGGATTAATAGCCCAGCGGCTCGGATAGTTGGGCCAAAGACTAATAGCCCAATCAGCAGGGCACTAGGCGCTAAGACAATCCATCGTTTCATTTCTATTATTTCCTCTTCGGTGATTTGAAAATCTGGTGTGCGCCGACTGCGGTGAGCTTCAACGCAGCAGGCCGAGCCGAAAAGCAGGTTCGCTAGCAACTTGGGCAAAGAAGTACGCCAGTGTGTAAAGGCTGTAGATGGAGCAGCCAAAGCAGGCAAGCTGCAAGGCGCAGGAAAAGAACAGCAGGTAATTTGGCAGGCTATCTTCAACTTTTTTGCTGCTGGCGCTGTACTGGTGGTTATGTTTATCGTTCATCATCGCTCTCCTTCATTAAGCTCATCAGCCGTCGTTGATTCGTCCTCGGCCAACTCATGCGGATTTCGCCGAGCAAAAAGCTCACGGCAGGAAATATTTTTTTGCCCGTCCAGCTATGGGCAGTTGCTTGGCGGCGGATTGCATTGCGCTCGTTGTCCGGCACCATTAAGCTTGGCGCGCTCAATTCGCAGCAATTGCTGAAGACAACAGGAGAACCCGTCCTATGAAGGCAAACCGGCCGCTCTTCGTTTTGAGTGCGGCACTTGTTTTTCTCACCTTGCCACAATGCAGCAGCGCACGGCGGCAAGAGAACTTGGCGCAACGCGCCCGCGCCGCACTTGCGCAAACCACAGGCACGCTCAAGCTCAAAGGCTTGCAGAAACCCGTGAAGGTGTTGCGCGACGAATGGGGTGTCGCGCACATTTACGCCGAGACGCAGGACGACCTGTTTTTTGCGCAGGGTTTAGTTGCTGCGCAGGATCGGCTCTGGCAGATAGATTTGTGGCGGCGCACGGGCGAAGGCAAGCTGGCCGAAGTGTTAGGCGAGCGGGCTATCGAGCGCGACAAGTTTGCGCGGCTGTTGCGCTATCGCGGCGATATGAAAGCTGAGTGGGAGTCCTATGCGCCCGACGCCAAGCCCATCATCGAAGCTTTCGTGCGCGGCGTGAACGCGTGGATCGAGCAGACGAAGGATAACTTGCCGATTGAGTTTCAATTGACCGGTGCGCGCCCCGAACCATGGACGCCTGAAGTTTGTCTGACGCGCATGGCTGGTTACGTGATGACGCGGAACGCCTCAACCGAAATCCTGCGGGCGCAACTGGCGCGCGAGTTCGGTGCGGCGTTCGTAGACGAATGGATCGAGACCGAGCCGCAGCGCAAGCTGGAATTGCCTGCAGGCTTGGACCTTGCGGGCATAGACAACCGGATTCTCGCAGCGGCCAACGCGGCAGACTCAGCCGTGCGCTTCAATCCAAACGATGGCAGCAATAACTGGGTGATTGACGGAACGCTCTCGGCGACTGGCAAGCCGCTCTTGGCCAACGACCCGCACCGCCAGATTGCGCTGCCGAGTTTACGTTACTTGGTGCATCTGGTCGCACCCGGCTGGAATGTGATTGGTGCGGGCGAACCGGCGCTGCCGGGTGTCGCGGCGGGTCACAACGAGCGCGCCGGCTTCGGCTTCACGATTGTCGGAATTGACCAGCAGGATTTGTGTGTCGAAGAGATCAATCCTGCTAATCCGAACGAATACAAGTATCGTGGCAAGTGGGAGCCGATGCGCGTTGAGCGGGAGCAGCTCAAAGTCAAAGGCAGAGCAGAGCTGGTCACAGTCGAATTGAAATTCACGGTGCATGGGCCGGTGATTTACGAAGATACGCTGCGTCATCGCGCTTACGCGTTGCGCTGGGTTGGCAGCGAGCCAGGCACGGCGGGCTACCTGGCATCGCTCACGCTCGATCGCGTGCAGAACTGGCCGGAGTTTTTGAAAGCAGTAGAGCGGTGGAAAGTGCCGTCAGAAAATCTGATCTATGCCGACGTGGACGGCAACATCGGTTGGGTAGCGGCAGGGCTGACGCCAGTGCGCAAAGGTTGGTCAGGCTTGCTGCCAGTGCCGGGCGACGGGCGCTACGAATGGCAAGGATTTCTGCCAGTGAAGGATTTGCCGCAGGCCTACAATCCCACGCAGCATTTTATTGCTACGGCGAATCACAACATCTTGCCGCCAGATTACAAACGCGAGTTGGGTTACGAATGGTCAAGCCCGCTGCGTTTCCTGCGCATTGATGAAGTCCTGCGTTCCAGCTCAGGCAAATTCACCATCGCCGATTTTCAGAAGTTGCAACACGACGCGCTGTCGTTGCCTGCGCGTGAGCTAATAGCGATTTTGCGCGAGGCCAAACTCGACGATGCCGAGTTGCAACCCTTCGTGCAAATACTGACGAGTTGGGACGGCGTGCTCAGCCAGGATTCGGCGGCGGCGGCCTTGTTCGAGTTTTGGCAGACGAAGCTGACCGCGCAAGTGTTCAAAATTCACGTGCCTGCGAATACCTGGTCGCTGGTGGCTTCACGTATTCCGCTGCGGAGAACGATTCAGGCGCTCAAGACAGCAGAAGCCCGCTGGTTTGCGGCCAACAGATCGGGCCAGGATGCGCGCTTCGGGCGCGATGCGGCGCTCTATCGCAGTTTGAAAGAAGCCGTTGCCGAAGCGCAGGCGAGACTCGGCGATGACCCGCGCCGGTGGCGTTGGGGCACGCTACACGTCGCACCGTTCCGGCACGCGCTCTCGGTCATGGATGAATGGCGAAAGTTGTTCGACCTGCCTAGTGTTGAACGCAGCGGCGATGGCAATACAGTACTGGCGACGAGCGGCCCAAACTTTCGGCAAAATCATGGCGCGTCGTTCCGCGAGATTCTAGACGTGAGTGATTGGGACAACTCGGTGGCGACCAACGTGCCGGGACAATCAGGGCAACCGGGCAGCAAGCACTACGGCGATTTGCTGCCGTTGTGGGCTGAAGGACGTTACTTCCCACTACTCTTCAGCAAACAGAAGGTCGAAGCGATGGCAAAAGAGCGCTTGCTATTAGAGCCGGTAGAGTAGCGTTTCGTTTGTTGCGATTGGCTCCCGGTTGAAGCCCATTTGTTGTGCTATATCTTTGCTTCTTAATGGGTGAGTTTCATTCATGGACGATCTTGCCCAATTGATCGGGGTTTGAGAGCCTAAGGAGCATCTTCAACCCATTTTTCAATTGAGGCAGGTAATGAAAGCAACGCACCCTTTGCGATGCCCGAACGAGTGCGAAACCGTCGAGCAAGATTTCAAGTTGATCCGTACTTATGGGCCACACCACACGCCTTTCTATCGCTGTTTGAAATGTGGCCGTGAGTTCAGTGCGCGTCACGACAGCGTCTTTGCTGGCTTTCATACTGATGAGCAGACGATTTATCGTGTGCTCAAGGCGCTCGCCGAAGGTAACGGCATCCGTGCTTGCGCGCGCATCTTTGACATCGACAAGAACACGGTAGCGCTGATCCTTGAGCAAGCGGCCGCGCACTGCCAACGCGTGAGTGAGTGCCTGATCAAAGACTATCACCTAGAAGAATGCCAGTTGGATGAACTCTGGTCGTTTGTCAAAAAAAGGAGGCGCACCTGTCGACCCTGGAAAAACTCCAGGCCATCTATGGCGACCAGTGGGTCTGGGTGGGCTTCGACCCGCGCCACAAAGTCGTGCTCCACTTTGTAGTGGGCCGCCACGTCCAAGCGAACGCCAACCGCTTGGTCAAAGGTGTGCGCGATCGTTCAGATGGGCACTTGCCCTTATTCACGTCCGATGAGCTAGAGCAATATGACAATGCGCTGCTCGAAGCTTACGGCCTGCGCCAAGAGTTCCCGCGCACTGGCAAACGCGGGCGGCCACGCAAGCCGCGGCTCAAAGCGCCCAAGCATTTGCTCTACGCACAAGTCGTCAAGCGACGCCAACGAGGTCGCGTAGTTGAGATTACGACGCGTGTCGTCTTCGGTACGCGGAAGGCCGTAGCCGCCAAGCTCAGGCGCTCGCCGGTGAGCAAGCACATCAACACGAGCTTCGTCGAACGCAACAATCTGACGATGCGGCATCAGAACCGCCGCTTGGTGCGTAAGACGATTGCTTTTTCAAAGAAGCGCGAGTGCTTGGAGCAACAACTCCACCTTGCCTTTGCTTATTACCATTTCGTTAAGCCTCATCTCGGTCTGCGAGAAGAGGTCAAAGGCGAAGCTAAAAAATACCGGGAACGGACTCCGATGATGGCGGCAGGGATCACAGATCACATTTGGACAATGCCAAAACTGTTCTCCAGAGCCACTTTGGAGCTACTCTGAAAAAATCTAGCGTGATTTCATCTCCATGAATGAAACTCACCCACTAAGCTTTGCTTTGTACAAATATTAAACTGGAACAGGTTTAGCGAGAATTCGTGCACCTGCTGTGAAGTTTAGCGTCTGATTCAGCGCCCCTGCCAAATTACACCTGTTCGCGCCCCCGCTTGTAGATGCAGTAAAAACTTGTGAACATCTCTCAACTAGGCTTGGTCAAGATAAGCGTGTTGTCCCTGGCTGAGCTGCATTTGATTCTTGGCTTGCTTGTCCAAAGGAGTATTTCAATATGCGATTTCTCTCTCGCCTCACTTGCACGACGGTTTTGTTACTGCTGGCAACGCTTACAGCGGCGGCGGCTGATCCCGGCGTACCTGTTGTGCCGGAGCGGCGGTTGGGCAATGATCGCCTCTCTACCGCCAGCGATCAGAAACAGGCTTCAGTGTTGGTCTACAATCTCTTCTCATCGAACGCCAGCGATCCAGGCAAAGAGGATGCGCTGATTACAGTGACCAATACCAACCGGGCTGAGAGCGTGGCCGTGCATTTCTTCTTTATTGACGGCGCGAGCTGCGCCACGGCAGATGCGTTCATTTGTCTGACACCGAATCAGACCGGCAGTTTTATTGCCTCGGACGTAGACCCCGGCACGAAGGGCTATATCATCGCGATTGCGTCTGACCGAGTGACGGGCTGTCCAATCGGCTTTAACTATTTGATCGGCAGCGTGACGGTCAAACTGGAGAGTGGGCATGCCGCTACGCTCAACGCAGAGGGTTTTGCCGCGCATTTCAACGGCGTTTCAACGGATTGTTCGGCGCGCGCTGTGACGGCGCTCTTGGCGTTCGATGGTCAAATGTATGACGCCGCGCCAAGCCGGTTGGTGTTAGATCACCTGCAGAGTCTGGCGACCGGCAATGCCACTTTGTTGATCGTCAATAGCCTCAGCGGAAATCTGGCAACCTCGACCACTCACCTCGGCGCGCTCTTCGGCATCATGTTTGACGATGCAGAGAACGCTTTCAGTTTTACGGGTACAGGCACTTGCCAGTTGAAAGTAGTCCTTTCAGATACGTTCCCGCAGACGCAGCCATTGTTTTCTGCTGCCATTCCGGCGGGACATAGTGGCTGGTTGCAGTTAATGGGAACGCGCCTTGGCGTGGGCTTGACCGGCGCGGCCATCAATTTCAATCCGCAAGCGGCCACGCGGCGCAAGGTATTCAATGGTGGCGGCAACCTGCATCATTTGGAGACGACGAGCACGACGTTGATCAAGCCAGTCTTTCCGCCACTCTGCTAAGGCAAAATGATTTTGGGCGGCTCGTAATGGGTTGGGTGTTGCTTATCCGGCGCCCACGCACCGCTGGTTGCCGGATAGTAAAACGGCCACGTACTTTGAATGTCAGTCTCGAACCGCGCTGCATTATGACTTGGCAAGAGCCTGGGCAACGGCTGCGAGTATTTGTTCGTGACAGGTGTTGTTACTTGCCACGATACCGCTCAAATTACGCACATTCGCCGTATTGAAGCTAAGTGGGGCACCAGTCGTATCAGTCACGCAACCGCCAGCTTCGCGCAAGATAGCCACCGGCCCACAGGTGTCCCATTGACTCGTACGCGTGCTAGTGTTGATGTAGACATGTGCCTGGCCGTCTGCAATCAGTCCGAGTTTCAACCCCACGCTGCCGGAACGCAGCCCTTCTTTTATTCCTAGCAATGCGTATATGCGGTCAACAGTCGGGCTGTGATGCGAGCGGCTCCGTGCCGCCACCATCTGCGTCACCCCGGCCAGCGGCGAAACGTGCAAACGTTTGGTTGACCAACCCTCTTCGACATAAGCGCCCAGCCCCGTGGCCGCGTAAAACAACCGATCAGTCACCGGGTTGTAAACTACTCCGACGCGCGGCTCACCTGCAATCGCCAACCCGATCATCACGGCAAACTCTCCGATGCGTTCGATGAATTGCTTCGTGCCGTCCATCGGGTCAACCATCCAGACGCGCTCTTTCTGCAAACGCGCGACATCATCCGGCGCTTCTTCCGACAGGACGGCATCCTGCGGAAAGTGCCGTTGCAATTCGCGCACGATCATTTCGTTGGCTGCACGGTCTGCGGCGGTGACCGGATCATCGTGACCTTTCCACTGCACCTCCGTGTCAGTGGCGTAGAATTGCGACAGGATTTTTCCCGCCTCGCGCGCCAATTGTTTGGCGACTTCCAGTTCTCTTTCCATGCCTTATTCGAACTTCCTTTGACCCCAGTGTTGGGCTGCGTGGTAAGCTACACTCTACCAACCGCCACGCGATTTAGCGAGCATAACAACATTGCAACCGAAGGAGCCAAGCTGATGAACCAACCGCGCGCCGCAACTACAGAAGGCACGAACAACTATCGCCAACGTTTTGCCGGACAACACGCCCCCGAACATTTCCGCCAATCGCAAAACCTGTGGCTCTCGTCAATCGGCCTCGGCACTTATCTGGGCCAACCGGATGATTCCACCGATGTGGCGTATCAACAAGCGATCACAAGTGCCACAGCGGTGGGCTGCAACGTGATTGACACGGCGGCCAATTACCGTTTTCAACGTAGCGAGCGCAGCATCGGCCAGGCGTTAGCCGAACTGTTTGTAGACGGCAAGCTGGCGCGTGAAGAAGTGGTGATTACGACCAAGGGCGGTTACATCCCGTTCGATACCGTGCCACCGCGCAGCCGAGACGATTTTCAACGCTATCTGGAAACGGCCTTCATCAACACAGGCGTGTGCGAGTGGAGTGATTTTGTGCAGGGCCAGCATTGCATGACGCCGAAGTATTTGGCGCACCAACTCGATCAATCGTTGCGCAATCTGCGGCTCGAAACGGTGGACGGGTACTACATTCACAATCCTGAGTCACAATTTGCTGAAGTGGATCGCGAAGAGTTTTATCTGCGGCTGCGCGCGGCCTTTGAGTTCCTAGAATCGGCTGTTGCTGCGGGGAAGATTTCTATGTACGGCACTGCTACCTGGAATGGGTATCGCGTGCCTGCCAACAGCCCGGAGCACCTCTCGCTCGAAAGTGTCGTGCAGACGGCGCGTGAGGTCGCGGGCGCGCGACATCATTTTAAGATCGTTCAACTGCCAATCAATCTGGCGATGACTGAAGCTTTCACACACACAAACCAGACGCACGGCGGACAGAAAGTTTCTTTCCTCGATGCCGCACAGGAACTAGGCATCACCGTAATGGCGAGCGGCTCGATCTTGCAAGCGCGCTTGGCGGCGGGCTTGCCACCAATTGTTGAACAAACCTTCAAAGGTTTGCGTACTGATGCACAGCGCGCAATTCAGTTCACGCGCTCGACGCCGGGTGTGACGACAGCGTTGGTCGGGATGAGCCAGGTAAAACACGCTGAGGAAAATCTGGAGGTTGCCAAAATTGCGCCAGCCACCAGGGAAAAGTTTTTTGGCTTGTTCGATAAAGAGTAACTTTAATCGCTGGCTAACAACCACATCCAGCGGAGGCCGCGAAGCGCAGGTCTTATCTTTCATTGTTGTTCCTCCATTGTCGTTCCTCACACGGCCCCGCTGATGCGGAGCATTAGACGGCGGATTGAAGGAAGGAGGCTATTTATAAAAGAACCTAGTGCAAAAGAGAGTTTTTTAGCTTTGATCTGGTTTCCGGCTCTCATGGCTTTGTCGAGCATCTATCACGGCTTTGTACTGACTAAGCTGTGGGGATGGTTTATTGTTCCGACTTTTTCGCTTCCACTTTTATCGCTTCCTGCGGCAATTGGATTGTCGCTCATCGTCGGATTTATGGCTAAAAATCACGACTTCAAAAAAAACGATGATGAGAATAATTCATTGCGCAAAGTGATGTTGAGGGCGACTCTAGCCGCCGCCGCAGTTCCTTCGATCTCACTGCTAATGGGCTACATCGTCTCGCGTTTTATGTAGCCGTCTAACGAAGAATTAAATTGACTCAGACGTAGATCGCGTGCTAAATTCCGGTTTCGTTATTAGCCAAGTAGTTGTGATGTAGTAATAGCAATCGTCAGATTTATTAGCAAACCAAAGGTAACTATGAATAACTGCCGCAGACAAAATTCGACGCCGATGCCAATGGCGCAAGTAGCTGTAAGCTACCCCAGCCTGCTTGGCACGGCGCATTTTGTTTGGTCAATTGCTACGTATCCGGCACTTGATCGGCGTCAGATCGAAGTTACTAATAAGCCGGATACCCGCTACCGGAAGAAAGTGCCGCTAAGTAATTAGCGAAACTTCAAAAGGCTTCACGAAAAGCCCCGACCGGTAGCTAAGATGACCGGTCGGGGCTTTTGCTTTAATTACAGTGATTCGTCCTCGGCCTGTCATCTGGCGCTTATAACGTAAGCGCCCTGTACAGACGGTGAAGCCAAAGTATCCGCGGCACGGGTGTAGTAATCCCGCCAGTAGCTGGTGAGAGTCCAGCCGCCGTCTTGAGATTGTGTTTCGCGCACGCAGAGTACGGCGAGCCCGCCGCGTTGCGTGCGCGACCGGCGAGTCAGGGTAACAGCAAAATAACGCCATGGTACGGTGATGTTACTCGTGTGAGTAGCTGCCGTAGGGCGGAGTAGTGCGTCTTAGTTACTAATGATGGAGAAAATGGTATGTGTGCAATTGCTGCAAAGCCGACATTCGAGCTTTATACTAGCTTCGATGAAATCAAACAGGTAGCGGAAGGTTTTGAAAGTTGTACCTTGCCGCGTGCGCAATGGACACATCGCGCTCATCTCACAGTAGCTTTCTGGTATCTGATTTGTTACCCATTGCCGGAAGCCGTGCAGAAAATTCGCGCTGGTATCCAGCGTTACAATGAATCCCAGGGCATCAAGACAACCAAGGACGGTGGCTATCACGAAACGATCACGCTTTTCTGGGTTTGCGTCGTGCGCCACTACCTGACGAGCGCGACGCTCGAAGGCCATTTGGTCATATTGCTCAACGATTTGATCAACCGCTGCGGCAAGGGCTTGCCCTTCGAGTATTACAGCCGCGAACGCTTGTTATCCTGGGAGGCCCGGACAAATTGGTTGGAACCGGATTTGAAACCTTTGCCGTAAAGAGCAGAGAATCGAGCAGGAGAAGGAAATGACATCCGCGACGTACAGCGAACTATTGCGCAACAATCAAAACTTCCGCCGTCTCTGGATCGGGCAGGTCATCAGCGAACTGGGCACGTGGTTCTCCGCGATTGCCGAGTTGGGGCTGATCCGCTTGCTGTCCGGTTCGACGATGATGACGGCGGCATTGCTGGTGGCGCGCACGTTGCCATTTCTGCTGGTCTCGCAGTTCGCTGGGGTCGTGGTGGATCGCGGAAACCGCAAACACATCTTGATCGCAGCGGATTTGATTCGCGCATTGATTGCACTGGGTTATTTGACGACCAGCTTCGGGGCCCCCGCCTGGACGGTTGTCATGTGGACGGCGTTGATGACTTCAGCGGGCACCTATTTTGAAGCCGCCAAGAACGCGACGATTGCTAACGTGACGAAGCAGGAAGAATTGCTGACGGCCAACGTCCTGATGTTTGGCACGCGTTTTTTGCAATTGACGCTGGGTGCGGCGTTGGGCGGGTTGACGGCGGCGAAGTTTGGTTATGAAGTGGCGTTTATCATCAATTCGCTCTCGTTTGTTGCTTCGGCCTACTTTATCTGGTTGATTCCCGGTGAAGTAATGCAGCGACAGACCGCAAAGGCATCAGACGGCGAGGCCATTAGCGAAACCACGTCAAAGGATTTTTGGCACGAGGTGCGCGCGGGCTTGAATTACATCTGGGCGACACCATTCGTGCGCGGCGTGATACTGGTGAACGTCGGCTGGGCGACGGGCGGCGGTATGAACAACCTGCTGTTCGATCGAATGGCTGGGCACGAGTTCGCGCACGCGACCGGTGATCGCGGCGACATTGGGTTGGCAACGCTTTGGACAGCGGCGGGCGCGGGACTCTTCATCGGCATGATGCTCGCGCGCCGCGCTGGTGCGTGGGCTTCGGAAGAGAGGCGTGCGGGCTTGCTCATCGGCTGGGCGCTGCTCGCGCACGGCCTGTTATGGGCGCTGGCTGGAACAATGCCGACACTATGGACGATGGCACTGGCCGTGATGGCGAGCCGCACGATCTTGGGCGCAGAGTTCGGCGTGCAAGAAACGCTAATGATGCGTGTGTTGCCCGACGCCTATCGCGGGCGCGTTTTCACAACTGACCGTGCATTGGAACTGACGACGATGACGCTCGCGATGCTCGCGGCGGGCTTCCTGCTGCAGTATGTCAGCCCGCGCACGATGATGGTGACATCAGGATTGCTGGCTGGCAGTCCGGGCTTGTTTTGGTTGTTAGCCATGTGGCTGAAGCGATTCAGCGTGCCTGCGCGAGCGGTGCGAGAACTGCATTCGGTGGCTGGCGATTAAGCAATGGCGGCGGTAATCTTCTTTGAATGCTTGCCGCCGCCATTGCTTCTAACAGACTTGTTGTTGGACTAAACTATTGATCCAGTCGCTTCACCCTTCCTTCGACCTTGGGCGCAATCTCACCCACAGCCGCAATCGCATTGGCCAAAACGGTCGAATCAATCTGTGCAGACTCTGGTTCAATCAGTAGCTTCGCGTTTTTGAACATCGCGTAGCCGTCACCACCACCCGCGATATAAGTGGTCGCAGCCAGCGTGTAGGTCTTCTTTTCATCGAGCGGTTGTCCGTTGACTGTAACTTTGACGACGCGCGCACCAGCGGGTTTGCGGCCATCAAAATCGAATTGCACGCCGGAGATTTGCGGGAAGCGCCCGCTCTCGCTCTCTTCGACCACCTGGCTGACGCCGTTTTCGAGCGCTGCGCGCAAGACCGCGCCCGTGATTTCAATCTTCACCACTGGGTTTTCAAACGGCAGAATGGCAAGCGTATCGCGTTTGGACAGCCCGCCGACCGGGAAGATTTTGTCGACGCGCACCGAACCGCCATTCATCAAACCGGCGTCTGCGCCCGTCGCTTGGCGGAAGGCATCGGTGATGAAATTGCCCAGGTTGGTCTCTTTGTTGCGATTGGCGAGCGTGGTGGCATTGAGTTCGACCGCTGTGCGGCCTACGGGTTTGTCGAGTTCGGCAGAGACTTTACTTTCGTATTCGGCAATTACGGCAGCGACGACAGGTTCATCCGGCACGGCATCGGTGACTGGAATGCCCGCCCAATCCAGACTGATGAGCTTGCCGGTGCGCGCGTTGACATTGAGGTCAATGCGTCCGAGCGTGCGCGCATCCTGTCCCCATTTGAAGATAGGCGTGCGGCCCGCCAAGGATTCCAGCAACGCGTGTTCGTGGCCGCCGATAATGACGTCTACCAGACCGGTGGCAGCCAACTCCTTGTCCTTGCTCATCGTCAGGTGAGTGACGGCAATGATGAGTTTTGCGCCGCGCGCGCGCATCTGCTTGACCAAGCTGCGCGCGGTCATCAGCGGGTCTACGAAACGGATGTTCGCGCCAGGCTTAGAACTGGTTTGCGTGTCGGTGGTCAACAAGCCGAACAGCCCGACTTTAACGCCGCCGAGGTTGCGGATGACAAAGGGCGGCATGCCATTGAATGGTTTGCCGGTACTACGATCAATCACATTTGAGCCGAGCCAGGCAAACTTCGATTCCTTCATTCGTTCCAGCAATACCTCGTTGCCGAAATCAAATTCGTGATTGCCCAAGCAGGCGTAATCCAATCCGATAGCGTTCCAGGCAGCGATCATCTGTTGGCCTTTGAAGATGGTCGAAGCAACCGAGGGCGAGATTGTGTCGCCCGCCAACAGGAAGAGCGTATTGGGTGATTCGGCAAGAATCTGTTTGCGCAGTGTGGCGACGCGAGCGAGACCGGCGTTTTTGCCTTTGTCTACAGGCGAAAGTTGGTAAACGTCGTTGAGTTGGAGGAGAGTGATGCGGGTAGTTGGAGTGGCCTTGGACTGAGCTTGAATAGAGAAAACGAGATTTGCGCAAAGCAGTATGGCGAGAGTAAGGCGACGGGTGAATGTGTTTATTGCAGTCATGGGGAGTTCCTCTGCGCAGGTGAATTTATCATGCCTGATAATTTCAATGCGGCTTTGCCAGGGCATTATTGAAGGGTTTGAAAGTAGAAAGGGCTTGCTTCCTCAAAACGCCACGCATTTTACCCTTCCACGTTCAATTCGTTAATCAACCGGTGTAGATACTGCCGACTGATTTTCAATCGGTGCGCCGCCTCAGAGCGCGAGCCGTTGCATTCACGCAGAGCCTGTCTGACCAGATCGCGTTTGAGCGTTTGAATAGCCGTTTCAAACGATAGATCGGGTGGCAGGTCGCCGTTGACGAGTTGGATGCCGATGGTCGGCTGGCTCGCGGCAATCGGCACGATGGTGGCGGCGCTGGGTTGCAACGGCGGCGCGGCGTTGGCTTCAGCGAGCACTTTAGCGGGCAGCACGTTTTCGTCCAGCACAGGCGAAGTACTGATGACGACGGCGCGCTCGATGATGTTTTCGAGTTCGCGGATATTGCCGGGCCAGCGATAGGCTTGCAGGCGATGCAAGAAGTCAGGTGTGAAGCTGGGCGTCGGGCGCCCATGTTTGCGCGCAGCTTTGGCGGCGAAGTGGTTGGCCAGAATAGGCACATCGTCCGGACGTTCACGCAGCGGTGGCAGTTCCAGGTTGACGATATTCAACCTGTAGTAAAGATCGGCGCGGAACTGTCCGTTATCTACCATCTCTTCCAGATTGCGGTTGGTGGCAGCGATGACGCGGATGTCCACGGTGAGCAATTCCTTGCCGCCTACTCGCTCGAATTGTCGCTCTTGCAGTACACGCAGCAACTTGACCTGCATGGCGGGCGTGAGTTCGCCGATTTCATCCAGGAAGAGTGTGCCGCCATCGGCGAGTTCAAAGCGACCTTGGCGGCGCGTGTTGGCGCCGGTGAACGCGCCTTTTTCGTGGCCGAAGAGTTCCGATTCAATCAGCGATTCGGGCAGCGCGGCGATGTTACAAGCGATGAAGGGCTTCGCGGTGCGCGGGCTGGTGTTGTGGATGAAGCGCGCGAGCACTTCTTTGCCAGTGCCGGATTCGCCAGTGATGAGCACCGTCGCGTTGGTATCAGCGACAGCGTGGGCTTGATCCAGGATGCGCGTGAGCGCGGGGCTGGAGCCGACGACGCTTTGTTTAAGGCGCTCGTCGCTACGCAACGCAATGTTGTCTTGGTAGAGCCGGTAGAAATTGGCGGCGCGGCGGACGATGTATTCGACCTGTTCGACGTTGAAGGGTTTTTGAAAGAAATCGTAAGCGCCGTTTTGAATGACCACCTTGATGGCGGTATCGTGTTCGTCGTCGCCGGAGATGACGATGACAGGCAGCGCAGGGTTGAAACGGCGCGCGGCTTCGAGCACACCTAGACCCTCGCTGATGTCTTGTTCGTTGGGCGGCATGTGCAGGTCGGTCAACACAACGTCAACGGAATCGCGTTCGAGAATTTGTATGGCTTGGGCGCGCGAGGCGGCTTGCAGCACCTGGTAGTTTTCTTCAAGCGCCCAGTAGAGTTGTTTGCGAATAGCTTCCTGGTCGTCAATGACGAGGACGGTTTGTTTGAGTGAGTCGGACATTATCAGTGGTTGTAGAAAAGCTGCGAGATCATTGTTCGCGTTACACCATTGCCGCTTGTTTCTCTACTGCTTGGCTTTCTTCGATCGTCAGCGGCAAGACTACTCTGAACTCCGTTCCCACATCAACTTGACTATTAACATCAATCCGCCCGCCGTGCTGTTCGATAATGTCGCGGCAGGAATACAAGCCGAGGCCGATGCCTTTCTTTTTGGTGGTCGCAAACGGATGGAACAAGCGGGAGCGCATAAACTCCTGCGTCATACCTTTGCCGGTGTCAGCGACAGAAATAACGGCGTTGCCACTCTCGAAGCTGGTCAAGACGAAGAGTGAGCCGCCATCGGACATGGCTTCGAGCGCGTTGATGACCAGGTTTTCGATAACACGTTCAATGGCTTTGCCGTCAACTACGGCGGTGACGTTGGGCGTGAGTTTGGCCGTAACGTTGTACTTGTTGGTGGCCTGTTTGGCCGTGCGTTGCAAAACGCGCTCGACCAGGTGTGTCAGGTCTGATTGCTCGCGCACGCGCTTGGTGGGCGTGCGCGGGTCGGAAAGTTTGGCAACCAGATTGCGCAGGTTCTCCACCGTCTCCGAGAGGGTGCGCATGGCATCTTCGCGGAAGCCTTCGCGGTTGAACTTCTTCTCCATGTTGGTGACCAGCAAGGAGAGCGAAAGAATTTGGTTCTTTAGGTCGTGCGTCAACACGGCGGACAAGCGGGCGAAGGATTCAAACTGTTTCTGCTCGCCTTCTTTCTTGAGCATCTCACGCAGCCGTGCGGCCATGCGGTTGAAGGCGTGCGCCAGCACGCGCGTTTCATCGTTGGTCTGGACGACGATTTGATGGTTGAGGTCGCCGGAAGCAATTGCTTTGGCGCCGACCGTGACGCGGCGAATCGAGTTGGTGATGTTACTGATGAGGTGATAGACCGTGAGCGCCGCCACCGTGGCCAGCAGGGTAGTGACAAGTAACATAATCGCGCTGTCGTGCTCCAGCCCCGAGATGGCGCGGTCGTAACGTTCGAGCACGAAAATTGAAAGTCGCGGCTCGGTCGTGCGCGCGTGACCGCGCAAAATCCAATCCTGCCAGGCAAGGTCTTCTTTACCTTCACGCAGCATTTGATTGAGCGGAGTTTGCAACGCGGCAAAAACCTCTTCGTAGGGCTTGCCCTGCTGGCTGGGATCAGCGGCGTAAAGAACCTGACCTTGTGGGCCGAGTACCAAACTCTCGCGCCAAGTCAGACTGGCTTGTGCGTTGGCCACAGCTTTAGGGCGTGGGCCGACGGTTTCCAGCAAGAATTGCTCGGCGCGCAATTTGGCGGCGATGGCGCCGACGGTCTGGCTGTCTTCTGCGCGTAGCGGCGCAACCAGCCAGAAGTACGCGCCCTTGGGCGAACTTTCAATCTCCGAAATCTTCACGCTGTTTGCCTCGGTCGGAATCAGATCTTTGCCCGCTTTGAGCAGGTCTTCTTCGTAAAAATCGCGCGTGGCAAAGAAAGGCTGTAGCACTCCATCAACATCAGGTTGGACTTCAAACTTGAAGAGCGTATCGCCCGCGCGGCTCAAGCCCAACAGCGTCGCATACTCCTGCTGATGCGCTAGCAAGAAGGCCGAAAGCTTGAGTTGCAACTGGCCGTCAGGCAGGGCGTGATTGTTTTGCATGAGCTGATTGCTGTAGACGCGCAATAGTGGCAGTTGAGTCAACTGCGCCAGCCGCACCTGCCGCTCCTGCAAATTGCGCTCAAGCTGCTCGGAAATTTCGCTGGCATGGCTTTTAGCATCCTCACGCAAGAGGGAAGTGATGATGCCGACTGCCGTGCCCTGCCAGCGCGCCCAGAGCAGAAACATAGGCAGGATGGCGAAGACAAAGACGACGATGACCAGCTTGGCGCGAATAGGCATATTTCTTCAACGATTCAGGGGCGTTCCGAGCAGTTCGAACTATTAGGACGTGGCCCGCGAATAAAGCTTAACCGACTGAAAGTGAAAAAGTCTGGATAGTTTGTTACGAGACTACTCCAGACTTTCTCAGACTTCGCCAGACTTCTCAAGACGCGACGTCACTGTTTTGCGGCTTCCACCGGTTTAAGCGCGTTTTCGGCCAAGAAATTCTTCTCATCCAACTGTACGTTGTAAGCGACCTCGACCACTTTGCGTTCCTCGATCACTTTGTCGTCGGCATAAACGCGGATGCTATAGGGCACGAGCGTGTTTTGAACAGGGGTGAAATTAGTGAAGTAGAGTTTGTATTTGACCGGCGGCGCGTCAGGCGAGGGCTTCTCCTCATAATGCACGTAGATGATGCGTCCGGTCTTGCGGCTGATTTCATAGCGCGTCTTAGTGCCGGAGGGCAACGTCATCTCGATTAGATCCAGATCAATCGGGCCAAGCTTGTTGTTGCCGATCAGTTCGAGTTTGGCGTCATTCTCTTTGTAGCGCAGCAAGGCTTCATAGCTGTGTTCGTGCGCCGCGCGGAAGGCTTTGACAGTTTCAGGGCCAGGCTCCTGAATCTCGCCGTTGTTGATGCTCCAGGTCTTTTGGCCATCGAAGCCGAGCAAGTAGCGCGTGCCGGGCAAGTCGAGATCAATCATGATCAAATCTTCTTCCAGTTTCGGCTTGCGAATGAATTTGCTAATCGTGCGTCCCTCGCGTGTGCCGTCAGCCGAGAAGAACTTGACGTTGGCCCGCAACGTCCCGTTCTTCTGAATCGTTTGCAAAACGGGGCGGCTGCCGTAAGCAAAGATGGTGCGTTCGACCAAGTCTTCCGGCTTGATGTTCTTGTTTGCCTGCGACGGGGCTTGCTTCACCACTGGTGTGGCCGGTGTCGGCTTGGGCGACGGCACGGGTGGCGCTGGCTTGGATGATTGGGTTGGATTTGCTTGCGGCCAGGCGAGTGCGTTACCACAGGCCAATAAAACCGTAATAACAAAGCTGAGCAGACGTAGCTGCTGTTGGTTAAGAATCATTTCAGTTGACACCTCTATATGTGAAACCTACACTCCACTGTTTAGTCTTGCAGATCATAACTTACAGAACGTGCCTCCTGCTAGCCCTTGCGTCCACCAGCCCCGGATTGGCTCACCTGGCGTAACTGGGATTTGGGTCGTGAGGCGGTGAGGGCAAGGGATGGGCGCTGAATAACGAATAACTGCTGCGACCGTTCAGCAGCTTACTGGATTTCCCACCGCTAACACGCTCTCTGGTAATTTCATTCGCATTTATTCGAGTTTGCTGTGGCGCATCGAAGCTGTATCCCGCCACTTCAGCAAAGAATCAACATAGATTGATGGAGAAGACCATGAAAATCGGAATACTGGTCGGGATGGAGGAGAGTTTTCCCGCTGCTCTGATCGAAAAGATCAACGGCATGGATGCAGGCATGACCGCCGAATACATCAAGATCGGCGGCGTCAAGATGGCCGAACCAACGGGTTATCGCCTGATCTTCGACCGCATCTCTCACGAAATTCCTTTTTATCGTTCCTTTCTGAAAAATGCTGTGCTCAACGGCACGCTAGTCGTCAACAATCCTTTCTGGTGGTCGGCAGATGAGAAGTTCTTTGGTTATTCGCTGGCAACCAGGCTCGGCTTGGCAGTGCCGAAGACTGTGCTCCTGCCGCAAAAGGAGTACATCAAAGGTGTGACCAACGCGAGTTTGCGCAACCTGAAATACCCGCTCGATTGGGAAGCCATTGTCGAGCATATCGGCATGCCTGCCATCTTGAAACCACACGATGGTGGGGGCTGGCGCGATGTTTACAAGGTGAATTCGCTCGAAGAACTCTGGCAATCCTACGACCGCACTGGCACGCTGGCAATGACCTTGCAAGAGTTTATTGACTTCGATGTCTATACTCGTTGCTACTGCGTTGGGCGCAAGGAAGTGCTGGTGATGCCCTATGACCCGAAGAACCGGCGCTACTTGCCACGCGAAGAGAACCCGCTGCCACAGGAATTGGAAGACCGCATGATCCGCGACACGATCTTGATTAACGAGGCGCTGGGTTACGACCTGAACACGGTCGAATTCGCCGTGCGCGACGGCATCCCCTACGCGATTGACTTCACCAACCCCGCGCCCGACGCCGACATCTGGTCGGTCACGGAGCCGTACCACAAGTGGGTAGTGGATGCGGTCGCACGTATGCTGGTGGATTGCGCGCTCAACGGTACGCCGCCGCTGCGTTATCACCGCTGGAACAAATGGCTCAATCCCGAACCGCCAGAGCAAGACTTCTTACTGAGCGGCGCAGCCCAAGTCGCGCAATCAGCTTCTGCCGTCATCAACGCCGTGATTGACGAAATCAGTGAGGCCGTCAAACAGAAACGCCCGCGCAAGACGACGAGTGAAGTTAAGAAGCCAGCGAAGGCGACAAAGAAGGCGAAGAAAGACTGACCGGGAGATTAGGAGACGAGGAGAGTGGGAGAAAGAAAAATCTCCCACTCTCCCACTCTCCCGCTCTCCCACTTCCTCTTGCCACTCTCCACACAAAAGTCTTACCATCGCCTCGCTTTCAAAACGTAGTTCATTCATTAGCTGTCAATTTCGCAGACATCTCAACGATCAATCACACACCGGCAGCCGTGTCCTTTTTTGCCGGTGTCAATATTGGGGAGGTCAGACTTATGCCTTTCGGCAACGAATTCACTATCGGCATCGAGGAAGAGTTTCAGATCATTGACCCCAACACACGCGAGTTGCGCTCACGCGTCAACGAGATGCTCGACGAAGGCCGGATGCTACTGGGCGAACAGATCAAACCCGAAATGCACCAATCCATGATCGAGGTCGGCACAGGCATCTGCCAGAACATCAAAGAGGCCCGCGCCGATGTCATCAAACTCCGCCGCACCATCGCCGAACTGGCGCAGCGCAAAGGGCTGGCCATCGTTGCCGCTTCGACTCATCCCATCTCCCACTGGCAGGATCAGCAGATCACCGAGCACGAACGCTATGCACAGATGATTGAGGAGTTGCAGCAATCGGCGCGCGCCTTGCTCATTTTCGGCATGCACGTGCACATTGGTATGCAAGACCGCGAAGCCGCGATTGCCGTGATGAATGCCGTGCGCTATATGCTGCCGCACATTTACGCGCTCTCGACCAGCTCACCCTTCTGGATCAAACGCAACACGGGGATGAAAAGCTACCGCTACGAAGTCTTCAAACAGTTCCCGCGCACGGGCATTCCAGATTTTTTCAACTCGGTCAGCGAGTTCGACAATTTCGTCAACCTGCTCATCAAGACTGGCTGCATTGATAACGGCAAAAAAATCTGGTGGGACATCCGCCCGCATCCCTTTTTCCCCACGCTTGAATTCCGCGTCTGCGACATCCCCACCAAAGTTGATGAAACGATTGCCATCGCCGCGCTCATCCAGGCAACTACAGCGAAGCTCTACAAACTCTACCGCCAGAACATGAGTTTCCGCATCTATCGCCGCGCCTTGATCGAAGAGAATAAATGGCGCGCCGCGCGCTACGGGCTGGACGGCAAGCTGATTGATTTCGGCAAACGCGAGGAAGTTCCACTGCGCCACCTGATACATGAATTGCTCGAGTTGGTGGACGATGTGGTGGATGAACTGGGCTGCCGCGAGGAGATCAACTACATCTACAAAATCCTCGAAACCGGCACGAGCGCCGACCGCCAACTGCGCGTTTATCAAGAAACCGGCGGCGATTTGCAGGCGGTGGTGGATATGCTCATCAAAGAGACGATTGAAGGAGTGATGTAAAAATCAAAAGGCAAAAGGCGGCTTCTATCACATTGGCAAAAGGCAAAAGGGTGGAACTGACCTTTCAAATATAAAAGAAAAGTGCCGACCTTTTGATATTTGCCTTTTGCCTTTTGCCTTTTGATTTCTTATGAAGAAGTGGGTCACTGTCAGCTTGGTCTTGCTCGCCTTTGGCGCTCTCGCAGTAGCGGCTTCGCCCTTGTTGCTACCGCTGCTGGGGCTGGCTGGCGCAGGCAACGAGAAGATCAAACCATTGAGAGAGTTTTTGCCCTGGATCGTTTGGATTTTCCTTGGGGTGCTGGCGCTGCTGCTGGTCAATTTGAATTGGGATCGCTTTCGCCGCCACCAGCCGCGCCGTTTGGTGGATGAAGCAGAACAATGGAGCAGCGAATTTCAGATCGGCGCCGAGTTGAGGGTTAATTCACCAACTGTTCCCGCCGAATCAATTGCTGAAAAGCGCGTCGCCGAGCCTGTCGAGGCATCAACCGAAGCTGCTGATTCGTTCAGTCCGACCGCGCAGTGGCCGCTGTCGAATCCTTCAATTGGCGAGCCTGTTTCAATCACCGACACGCCATCATCCCAACCTGACGTAGTCACCGTCACACCCACCGGCGCGAGCGAACTGAGTTTGGCTACACCCGACGTGCCTGATGTGATTGCCGAACTCAAGCCGCTGCCCAAACGCCGCGACCGCGTCACAGTTGCCTTCGCCGACGAGCCGAAAACCGAAGTCGTCGAATTGCCTGCCACTGACGAAGAGACCTCGCTGCTGCCTGAAGCTGAAGCTGAAATGAAGATCAGTTCGGCTGAGATCGCCAAAGCCGCCGCCCTGGCGCAAGCCGAAAGCTTTCCCGCTTCGCGCTATCAATTGCCGCCTTTGCCGGAAGAGTTCGCCGGACGCGCCTTTGAGTTGGAAGAATTGATTGCGGCGCTTGCCAACCCTGAAAACACGCTGCTCGGCATTCAAGGCCTCGGCGGTACGGGCAAAACGGCCTTGGCTTTGACGCTGGCGCACCGGCTGGCCGCGCGCTATCCCGATGCGCAGTTTTACTTAGACCTGCGCGGCGCCAGCACACGCCCCCTCTCGACCGCCGAAGCGCAGGCACACATTCTGCGTGTCTATCACCCCGGCGCGAAGCTGCCCGAAAACGAGGCCGATCTGAATCAGGCTTACCAAACCGCGCTCACCGGCAGACGCGTCTTGTTGCTGCTCGACAACGCTGCTGGCGCGCAGCAAGTCAAACCGCTGCTGCCGCCCGCAGGCAATCTGCTGATCGTCACCTCGCGCCAGCACTTCAGCTTGCCGGGCCTTTTCCTGCGTTTGCTCGGCGTGTTGACCGAGAGTGAAGCCGAAGAATTGTTGCGACGACTTGTCCCGCGCATCGGCGAACATGTTACACAGATCGCTCGGCAATGCGGCCATCTGCCGATGGCTTTGCGCGTCGCGGCCAGCGCGCTCGCGCAACGGCCCGAACTCACAGCTTCCAGCTATTCGTGGAAGCTCGCGCAAGTTGCGGAACGCCTCAACAGCGCCGGGTCACCCAAACCGGTCGAAACAGCCTTGACGCTGAGCTACGAGTTGCTCAGCCCTGGTCTGCAAAAACTCTGGCGCACACTGGCCGTCTTGCCTGACAGCTTTGATGTGACAGGCGCGGCAGCCATTTGGGAACTGCATCCCGAACGCGCGTTGAAGGCGTTGCGCCGCTTGATGGACTTCGAGTTGATCGAAGGCAATCTGGCGGTGGGGCGCTACCGCTTGCACGACCTCAAGCACAACTTCGCCGACTCGCTGCTGCGCGGCGGCGAACGCAGCGCCTGCCAGCAACGCCACGCCGAGTATTATCAAAGCGTGTTGCACGAAGCCGACGCGCTCTACGAGCAGGGTGGCGAGGCGCTCAAAGGTGGGCTGGCACTGGTGGATCGTGAATGGCACAACATCGAAGCCGGTCACACTTGGGCGACCGCGCACGCCGAGCACGACCGGGCCGCACGCGAATTGTGTAGCTCCTATCCGGACGCCGGGCGCTATGTGCTCGATCTGCGCCAACACCCGCGCGAACGCATCCGCTGGTGCGAAACCGCGCTCGCCGCTGCCGCGCAGTTAGACCGTCGCAAAGCCGAGAGCCGCCACCTATTGGCTATGGGCAAAGCCTATCTGCACCTGAGCGAGTTGCATCATGCGCTGGATTGTTACGAACAGACGCTCAGCATCACGCGCGAACATGGTGACGGAGGCGGCGAAGCGCGTGCGTTGAACGGGCTAGGCGCGGTGCATTACGCCGACAATTTGTTGGACGAAGCGCGCCGCCATTATCAACAGGCGCTGGAAGTGGCGCGTCTGAGTGGTGATCAACGCAGCGAAGCCCAGGCGCTGGGTGGACTGGGCTTGGTGCATTCTGCGCTGGGCGAGTTGGAACAGGCGCTCGCACTGCTTGAACAACAGCTCGACCTCACCCGCCAAGCCGGCGACCGGCACGGCGAGGCGAACGCGTTGGGCAACTTGGGTCTCACACACTATTCACTGGGACGCGCCAACCGCGCCATCGAATTGCTCAAACAGCAATTGGCCATCACGCGCGAAATCGGCGACCGGCGTGGCGAGGCCAACGCGCTTAGCAACCTGGGCCACGCTTACGCCGAGTTGAAACAGCGCGACGCTTCGATCATCTTTCACGAGCAGGCGCTCTTCATCACACGCGAGATCAGCGACCGGCGCGGCGAAGCGGCGGCGCTTGGTGGCATCGGCATCGCCTGGTATCTCAAAGGTGACACGGCGCGCTCGATTGAATTTCTCGAACAGCAATTGCGTCTGGCGCGCGACACTGGCGATCAACGCAGCGAAGTCCTCGCGCTCGGCAATTTGGGCGAAGCCTATCTAACTCAGCGCGACGTAGGGCGGGCGGTTGAGACACTCCAACGCGCTTTCGAGTTGTGCGCCAAGATTGGCGACACCAGCGGGCAAGGGCATGCGCTCTTTCAGCTCGCACTGGCCCACGCTCAACGCGGCGAGCGCCCGCAGGCCATCGCGCAGGCCGAGGCAGCGTTGAAGTTGTTGAAGGCTGCCAACAGCAACTTGGCTGAGGAGGTGCACAAGCAATTGGCCGAATGGGATGTAGCAGAAGCCGCTGGCAACGGCTAGCGAGTCAACTCTGATGCAGACCGAGCAAGACTCAACGGTATTTAGCGCGAATCCGCACTGTCCGTTCCAACTCATCCATCACTTCCAAGACCTTCAATTCCAAATCACGATCCAGCTTGCTCGTGCGCAAAAACTCCTGCACTTGCGCCAATGCTTCCGCCGACTGTTGTCCGCCGATAAACGCATTCAGCCAGGCCAGCACGAAGAAAATCTTGCGCGTGCGTTTGACCTGCGGCAATGCGGCCAATGCCGGTTTCAAATAGGCCAAGGTCAACGCGCTCTGATTCCACGCGTTGAATGAACTCAAACTGCCTTCGACCCAGTCTTCCGGCACCGCCGGGTTTTGCAGGTAATCTGTAAAGTAGCGTTGCTTGGTCGCTGCATCGCCGCGCGCCGCTTCGGCAAGATAGGCTTGCTTGCGTCCATCATCGCTCGTGTCGCGTTGACGTTCCGCCGCCAGCAAGGCTTCGGCTTCAGCATCTTTCACTGCCAATAGCTTCGTCACGATTTGCCAACGGTCGAGTGGTTTAAGCTCGATGCCGGGCAGCACGAGCTTGCTTGCGAGCAAGTCTTTCAACTGCTGACGCGCTTGTACCGTGCTGGCAATGGCGCGAAAGGCGCGAAAGAAGGTGATGCGCAAGCCTAAATCCTCGGCCTTTTGTGCTCGCTCAAAACACAACGATTCGAATCGCGTAGCTTGAGCCGTTTGTTGTTGAGGTGAGAGATACCGCTGATACGCTGTCGTGGCGTGGCCAAGCAAGCTGGCGGTCAAATCCTCATCGCGCTCCTGCGGCAAGGCTTTCAGCGCGAGTTGCAAAAATTCATCCGGCGGCAATTCAGCCTCGCGTACCGACTCCCACAATGCGCCCCAGAGCAGCGTGCGCAAAAACGCATCTTCAACCATGCCGACACGCTCGGCGATTGCCTGGCGGCTGAGCGCATCGAGCAGGAAACGCCCGTAGCCGAAATCTTCATCGTTGCCGAAAACAAACACGGGGCAAGATTTGCCAACCGCTTCACGAATGGACGCGCTGGCACTGTTGAACTGTGCGGCTAAACGCTGATTTGAGCCGTCGGCGTAAGCCAGCAACAACTGCGTTTTGATCGGCCACCGCTGGCCTTCGCCGAGTGCGTCACGTTGCTTGACGATAAACCGCTCGATACGCCCTTGCGCATCGCAACTCCAATCCGCTTCGACCTGCGGCATGCCGCGCTGCCTCACCCACGCGTTGGCCCAGTCGCCGAGTTGTTGTTGCGACGATTTCTCAAAGGCGCGAATCAAATCACCCCACTCGGCGTTCGCGTAGGCGTGCTCGCGCAGAAAGAGCCGCACGCCGTCACGAAACTTGTCCGCCCCGATCAAAAACGACAGCGCGCGCAACAGGCTCGGCGCTTTCTGATAGACAATCGCGCCGTAAGCCGATTTTGCGTCTTTCAGATTGCGCACCTCCTGATAGATCGGCGTCGTGCCTTTGGTCGCGTCAATGCCGTAGGCGAGCGGCTTGTGGCGTTGATAGAACCGTTTCCACATTTCGCGCTCGTCATAAATCGCCGCCATTGCGTGATAGGCCATGTAATTGGCGAACCCCTCCTTCAACCACAGATCATCGAACCAACGCATCGTCACCAAGTCGCCAAACCACTGGTGCGCCAGTTCGTGCAGCACGAGCGAGGCGCGGTTGAGCTTGTCGCCTTTGGTCGGCGTCGTGCGAAACAGCACGGAGTCTTCGCGCAGGAAAGTCGCGCCTGCGTGCTCCATCCCGCCGTAAGCGAAGCCGGGCAACAACACTTGGTCGTATTTCGTGAACGGAAACTCGTGGCCGAAGAAGCTGACGAAATGCCGCATCCCGGCGTGCGTCAGTTGCTCGACCTCCGGCCATTCCTCCTGCGCGCGTTGTAGCTTTGATTGACGCACGAGCAGACGCGTGCGCAATTGGCCTATGCTGCCGGAGATGTACTTGAACGGCCCGGCAGCGAAGGCGAACAGGTACGTGCTGATCGGCGCGGTTTCATAAAAGCTTTTGCGCAGGAAACCGCGCGGCTCGTGTAGGCGAACGACTTCGTCGCTGGAAAGAGCGTTGGAGATTATCTGCCAGCTTTCTGGTGCAGTGATGTCCAGCGTGAAGCGCACCTTCAAATCCGGCTGGTCAAAGCAGGGAAAGGCCAGGCTGGCGTCCATCGGCACAAAGAGCGTGTAGAGGTATTCGCCGCCGTCGTCGCGGTCAACGTAGCGAATGATCGGTCGCCCCGCCGGAGCCGAGGCCGTTTCAAAGCGGAGCGAAATCAGATTATCACCGTGAAAATATTTGCTCGGCAAAATGAGGTGGCCGTTGTGCTGTTGAAAATCTTTTACTGCCCGCTGATTGACGCGGACTTCGCTGACTTTACCTTCGCTAGTTTGGCCGCTTTGATCCATGTCGCGGAAATCCAACACGACAGGTGCAAGCGACGGCTGCCAGCGGAAGCGAATCTCTGCGTAGCCTTTGATTGCGCCGCCGCCGGGAGCAAGTTCAAAGCGGAGCAGATAGCGCACGTCGGAGATCGTTGCGGCGCGTGCCCGCGCCAATTCGCGCGAAACGCCACTTTCGGGCAAGGCAGGTTCATTTGCTTTGGTGTTCATTGTTGTCCAATCTGTCGCTGCCGCCAGCAGAATGAGCCACAGCAGAGTTGCATAAGCTTTCATCGGAGTTACCTTTGAACGTACACGGTCACATCGCGTCGCGCTTGATTGCCGAAGATGTCTTCAGCGAAGACGCGGACAAGATAGTTGCCGGAAGCCAATTGTGTAGTATCCCAAAACTCTTCGCGCGCCAAGCCGTCGCGCACCACGTTGGTCACGTTGTAAGCGAAGATTGTGCGCGCTGTGTAGCCGGATTGGCTGCCTTCCGCATAAGCAAGCCTTACTGCCTGCGGCGTATCGAAAAGCCGCTCGAAGACCAGATTGTAGTGCGGCTGCTCGAAGCCACGCACGGGCGCGCCGTCAACTTGCAAGACCTGATAGCCCAAGCGGAACAGCCCCAACCGGCGCTGGCGCGTGTTGCCGTCGGCTTGATCGTAAGCCTGCACGACGATGCGCACGCGGCCCTGCACTGTGACGGGCGCAACCGTTTTGGCCTTTCTCTTTCCAAGCTTTTCAACTGGCGAGAAGCTGAAGCCATCGGCTGACCACAGCGTGACAGCTTCGATTACCGGCGGAATCGTGTCGCTCACCCCTGGCAGTGGCAACGCTGCCAGCGCATTGATTTCGCCGCTGACAGGCCCGGCAATCAGGTGCACGTGATTGTAATGGTTGAGCGTGCCGATAGGCTCGCCAGCTTTGATACGCAGCCCGCGCGGCACGCGTAGACCGACTACCTGACCATGTTCATCGCGCAGAAAGCGCAAGCCCTTGTTTTCAGCGCCCGCAAACGGCGCGTCGTTTTGGTCGCGCCAGAAGCGCACGTGATTGTAACCGAGCAGCGGCAAACGCAACCGCTCGCGCGGGCCGCCAACATCTTCGATAGGCAGCGGATGTGTGACGCGCTCGCCGTGCAGAGCGTAGACCGTTTCGCCATAAGCGCCGGGAATGTCCAGGCCACCGTGAAACCAGGCGCCGTGGTCGGGAAATTGTTCGCCGCGAATTTCGCCGAAGGTTCCGGCAATCTCGCGGCGCGCTTCGGGCGGCGCGAAAGGCCAGCGCGGCGGCACAGTGCGGCGAATCTCCTCCGCTTTGATCAGAACTTTGGCTGACGCCGCCTGTGCTACGTGGCCAAGCGCAACGTCGGCGGGCGCGAGTGCGCGTACGAGACCGTTGCCGCTGTCAGCCAACAAGAGCACGTCATCGCTATTGAAGGCCAGCCCAGTCGGCATGTTGAAGCGCGCCACTGCAAGTTCGCCATCAACCAGGCCGAACTGGTAGCCACCGACCAATGTGCTGACGCTAAGTTGTTCGCCAAAGGTCAACAAACGCACGGCTGAGCTGGCCGCATCAGCGATGAAGAGCGCGCCATCGCGCCGCAGCGCCAACGCCGTCGGCTCGGCAAAGGCCGCCTGCAACGGCGCGCCGTCGCGCAGATTGTCTTCGCCTGTGCCCGCGACAGTGGTCACCGTGCCGTCAAGCATCACGCGGCGAATACGGTGATTGCCCGTGTCCGCCACGAAGAGCGTGCCATCGTGCGCAACCACCAAACCGCAAGCTGTGTCGAACAACGCTGCCTGTCCCACCCCGTCTCGGAAGCCCTGCGCACTGCCACCAGCCAGCGTGCGCACCATGCCGTCCTTGCCAATCGCACAAATGCGGTCATTGTAGGTGTCAGCAACATAGATTGTGCCATCAGGCGCAACAGCCACGCCAACGGGCGCGTTGAAGCGTGCAGACTCGCCTTGTCCATTGCGGTGGCCGCTTTCACCCGGCTTGCCTGCAATAGTTGTTACGCCGCCGTCAGCAATGTTCACGCGCACAATCGTGTGCGCACCTGTGTTGGCCACGATCAGTGAATTGGCCCGCCAAACGCTTGGCACAACTGCAAGGGCTGAAGGCATATCGAGCCGGTCGGTAACGAGTGTCAACGCGCCGTCTTTGCCCACGCGATAGATGCCCCCGCCCAAACCATCGCTCACGTAAATGTTGTCATCGTCATCAACTGCGATGCCAAAAGGGTCGCTCAAAGTCTTGGCATTCAACTGCGGCCCCGCGCCCGCCAGCGTGACGGCCGACGTCAATGGTTTAAGAGGGCGCGTCCGCTGCCGCCAGCGCCACCCGGACCAAAGGGCAGCAAAGGCCAAAAGCGTTAAGGCCGCCAGGGCTAACCAGCGGTTGAATGAAATAGTTTGGATTGCGTTGCGAAGATTGCTTGCGCGCATTGCCGAGGAGTTTAACGCAGCCGTGCCTGGGTACGCACGCTTCCAGTGTGCCGGGCGTGATAAGGAGCGAAATGAAAAGCAAGAACCGCCCGGCTTCCCTTATTGATTGACAGACCAAGTGGGAAGCGAGTTGGTCTTGTACCCTGACACGCTCGCCTTGCCAAGCCCTGGCACGCTAGAAGCGTGCGAATTGGCTGGGTGGAATTGGCCTGCAATTGGCTGTTTACCTGGCAAGGCAAATAGCTAAAATGGCACGCAGCAATAAGCCAATTGGTGAAAGGACATTTTGTGATTCTCGAACTCGACCGGCAGAACCATACGCCGCTTTATACGCAAATTGCGGCTCAGGTGCGCCAACTGATTCAGCATGGCGCGCTCAAGGTCGGCGACCGTTTGCCCGCCAATCGAGAGCTGGCGGAAACGCTCGGCGTAAATCGCAGCACGGTGGCGACGGCTTATGACGAGTTATTGGCTGATGGTCTAATCACGGCGCGCGTGGGCAGCGGGACGTTTGTGGCGGCTGTGCCCGTTCTGCCGGCGAGCGTAAGGACTGAAGTGGCTGCGCCTACGCAACGAATCGCGCCATTGAATTGGGAAGCGGTGCTATCGGAGTTGCGGCTGGATGATTGGCTGGCCAATCGAGGCACAGGGCGGCGAAAAGACAGCTTGGCTTTTACCCACGCCTTGCCTGCGACGGAGTTATTCCCGCTTGATGATTTTCGCCGCTCGGTCGAACGCGTCTTGCGGCGTGACGGGCGGAGTTTGCTGCAACTCGGCGCGAGCACTGGCTACGAGCCGCTACAGCAATACTTGTTGCAGCAAATGGCCCTCAACGGTATTCGTGCTGAAGCTGACGAGCTTATGCTGACGAACGGTTGCCAGCAGGCGCTTGATCTGTTGCGCCAGACGCTGGTGCAGCCTGGGGATGAGGTTGTGCTGGAAAATCCAACCTATCCAGGCGCGCTCAGCCTCTTCTGCCAGCCACAATATAAATGCATTGGTGTGCCGGTCGGCGCGCAGGGGCTTGATCTCGACGCGCTCGAAGACGTGTTGCAGCGGCGCAGCCCGAAGCTGATCTACGTCGTGCCGACCTTTCACAACCCGACGGGCGTGACGATGGATTTGGCGGCCCGGCGCCGCCTGATTGAATTGGCCGCGCAGTATCGCGTGCCGATTGTCGAGGACGAGATTTACCGCGATCTGCGTTACGCAGGGGCGGCGCTGCCTTCGTTGAAGGCCTTGGATCAGTACGGCGTGGTGATCTATCTCAACAGTTTTTCGAAGATCGCTTTTCCAGGCTTGCGCGTAGGTTGGGTCGTCGCGCCGCGGTTGCTGATCGAGCACTTGCACGCGCTCAAACAGCGCACCGATCTGCACGGCAATCTGTTGGCGCAAGCCGTGCTGGCCGATTTCGCGCGGCATGGTCTGCTTAACAAACACATCCAGCGTTGCCGCCGCAGTTATGTGCAACGGCGCGACGCGATGCTGGCGGCTTTGCAACAACACTTCCCGCGCGCGGCGAGTTGGACTGAGCCGGAAGGCGGAATGGCGCTGTGGGTGTGCTTGCCGGAGGGAGTGAATGCCGATGAATTGCTGAGGCAAGCGCAGATGCAAGACATCTACTTCACGCCGGGCACGCGCTTTTATGCGAGCGGGGCTAAGGCCAACACGCTACGACTCTCTTTCTCGATGGTGACGTTGGCGCAGATCGAAGACGGGATCGGGCGTTTGGGCAAGCTGGTTGAGGCGCAAATGAAGACTGCGCAACCGGAGCGTCTGATGCAAAATACATTGGTGCGCAAGGCTTTGGTTTAGCGCCAAACCGCTCTTTTGGAGGTAATGATGATGCAACAATGGAGCGCCGAAGAGCGCGCTCTTCTCCAAAGCCTCGATGCAGCAATTAGCGATCAAGCGGTCATTGCAAAGCTTGACCCGTTGGTGGCGCAAGTTGAAGAGAGACTTGCGCAAGACCCTACGGCCGTGATGGCTTATGAGCCGGTGCCTTTGAATTGGTACGGGAGAAAGTTGCCGGAGCTGATTCGCTCAAGCTGGGTTTTCATTTTGCGCGCCCAGGTCAACACCGGGGCAGAGCGGCATCCCAATAGCCAGCAGCGCGTGGCGTCTTATCGCGGGCTGGGTGATCTACAGGTCTGGGACGATCAGCAGTGGCGCTCCAATTTTCTGAAGAGCGAGGCCGAGCCGAGTTTGGAAAATCGCTGGCTAAGCATCCCCGTCAATGTTTGGCATCAAGTGGTCGTGCCTGAGAACAATTGGGTGGTGGTTTCATTCCACACCGTTCCGGCGGAGGCACTGATCGAAGAGCGTCCTGACCAGGATGATATGGCAGTGACGCAACAACGAAGATACCTAGCAGATCAAGGATAGGGAGGGAATAAAAATGGGCGATCTCTCAAACACAATTGCGAATGGGCTGAGCTTTGCCTATCGGGATTATGCCAAGCGGGTTCACACGCTGGCCGAACCGCTCTCGGAAGAGCAGTTCTGGCGCAAGCCTTACGCGTATGGCAATAGCTTTGGACACTTGGCGCTCCATCTCATCGGCAATTTGAACTACTACATCGGCACACAAATCGCCCACACGGGATATGTGCGTGAGCGGGAACGGGAGTTCACCGAGCGCAATCCGCCGCCGAAACAAGAGGTCTTGAAGCAATTGGATGAAGCGGTCGAACTGGTGGTGAAGACGCTCGCAGCGCAAACAGCCGAGACTTGGTCGCAGGGATATGAGGCCGTTGGCGCGGACACTTCCAAAGATCGCTTTAGCATTTTTCTACGCTGCGCCAGCCATCTTAATCATCATCTCGGACAGATGATCTATCTGGCGAAAGAGCTTTCAAAATGAAGTTTAGTCGGCCAAGAGCCGCTTGGTGAACATCAGCGAGAGGAATCAGGGATGATCAAGCATATTGGGATTGTCGCCTGCAGCGCAGAAGGAGCGGCGCTCTGTTACCGAACCATTTGTGCGGAAGCGGCTCAATTCCTTGGAGAACATGCACACCCTGAAATTACGCTGCACACGCATCCGCTGTCGGATTACATGGTTCAACTCAAACAAGGCCGATGGGAGCAGGTCGCTCAACTCATGCTTTCATCGGCTTATAAAGTAGCGCAGGCGGGAGCAGCGTTTGCCATTTGCCCCGATAACACGATTCACCAAACCTTTGAGCTAGTCGCTGCCAAGTCGCCCATTCCTTGGTTGCACATTGCTCAGGCTGTAGCTGAAGAAGCTAAGGCGCGTGGCTTTGTCAAACTGGGTGTGTTGGGAACGCAGTATTTGATGGAGGGGCCGGTGTATGCGGAAGCCCTGAAACAATCTGGTATTGCCCACACGATCCCAGGTGTGCGCGACCGCGAAAGGATCAACACGATCATCTTCAAAGAGTTGGTCAACGGAATCTTTCTTGAACCATCACGCTCATACTTCAATGACGTAATGAGCAAACTAAAGGAAGATGGCTGTGACGCAGTGGTACTTGGTTGTACGGAAATCCCGCTGCTTGTGCAACCTGAGTCGGCTCCCTTGCCGACGTTGGACTCTACACGTTTACTGGCCAGAGCCGCGCTCAGAGAGTCTTTGAGCGCGGCGTAGTGGAAGATAAGCTGAAACTTCATAGGAGGAACTACATGCAAAGAGTATTTCGACCATTGCTATTTGGGCTGGCACTGCTTTTGTTGGCTGCCGGAGAGGCGCGCGCGCAAACTGCCACTGACCGCGAAGCGATCAAACAAACAGCGCTGGACTATATCGAAGGCTATTACGAAGGGAACGCCGAGCGCATGGAGCGCAGCCTGCATCCAGACTTGGCCAAGCGCATTGTCAACACCAACCCGAGCACCGGCAAAAGTCGGCTCGACCATCAAACTGCCGCGCGGCTGGTGGAGATAACTCGGATGAGGCAAGGCAGGCCAACACCGAAAGAGAAGCAGCAAAAAGATGTCACCATTCTCGATCTCTTCGAGCATGCCGCGTGCGTCAAGATTGTCGCGGCGGATTGGATTGACTACCTGCACGTGTCGAAGTTCGACGGGCGCTGGGTGATCGTCAATGTGTTGTGGGAAATGAAGCCGGTGAAAAAGTGAGAATGAACTACGAAGACTTACTAAAAAGAACTTCTGATCTCGCCATCGAATTCCTGAATACCTTGGAAGAGCGACCAGTGGGTCGTCCAATAGACTGGGCTGGTTTGCTTGCGGAGATGGGAGGCGAGCTTCCCACACAGGGAGAAGACTCGCTTCAGGTGATTGAGAAGCTGGTTCGAGCAGCAAATCCCGGCTTGGTTGCAACGCCGGGGCCGCGTTACTTCGGTTTCGTGGTTGGTGGGTCGCATCCGGCCAGCGTTGCCGCAGAGTGGCTCGCAACTGTTTGGGATCAGAATGCGGGCGCCTACGTTCTCTCGCCCGCCGCGGCAGTTGTTGAGGAAGTTGTGAGGCTTTGGCTCGTTGACCTGTTTGGGTTGCCGCGCGAGATGAGTTTGGGTTTTACCAGTGGCGCTACGATGGCCAACTTTACCGCCTTAGCAGCAGCCCGGCACGCGCTGCTCCGCACGGCGGGGTGGGACGTTGAAAGACAAGGGCTGTTTGGCGCGCCCGCCATTGCTGTGGTGACGAGTGCGGAGTCGCATGTTTCTATCTTCGCATCTTTGCAAATGCTCGGTCTTGGCCGCGAGCGGGTTATCCAAGTCCCGACCGACGAGCAAGGCCGCATGCAACCGGCTGAACTTCAGTCAATCCTCGCGCGCGTCAATACGCCGGTATTGGTTTGCGCACAGGCCGGAAATGTAAATACCGGGGCGTTTGATCCGCTGCCTGAAATCGTCCCGCTGGTGCGCAAGCATAAAGGCTGGCTGCATGTGGACGGAGCTTTCGGGGGCTGGGCGGTGGCGGCGACTACATACAAACCGCTGGTCGAGCAGATCGAGTTGGTTGACTCGCTCACGGTGGATTGTCACAAGTGGCTGAACGTCCCCTACGATTCGGGGCTGGTGTTTGTGCGCGACCGAATGGCCCATCACGAAGCGATGACCTTAAGTGGGCCTTACTATGTCCCCGGCCCAGAGGAGGCGCGGGATAATCACAATTGGGTGCCGGAGGCTTCGCGCCGCGCCCGTGGGTTTGCGATCTACGCGACCTTGCGCGCTTTAGGCCGTGATGGTGTGGCAGAGATTATCGAGCGTTGCTGCCGCTTGGCGCGCCGCATGGCAGACCGGCTGGCCCAAGACGCCCGCGTGCAAATCCTCAACGAAGTCGTGCTCAACCAAGTGTTGGTGCGTTTCCTGCCGCCGTCAGGCGCGGATGTAGATGCGTTTACCGCAGCGGTGATGAGGCGGGTTCAGGAGGAAGGGACGTGTTGGGCCGGCGGCACCACTTGGCACGGCATGCACGCGATGCGCATTTCAGTTTCAAACTGGTCAACCGAGGAGAACGATATTGATCGTTCCGCCGAAGCAATCCTCAATTGCATGCACGCTGTTGGCTGATGTCAGGAGATTTTTACAGGCCGACAGGGCTTGATCTAACTTTTACTGAGGTGAATCAATGGAGAAACCGATTTATATCGTTGACGCATTTACGAACGAAGCTTTCAAAGGCAACCCGGCGGCAGTCTGCCCGCTGGACGCGGCGCAACCGGCGGAGTGGATGCAACAGGTGGCGGCGGAGATGAATCTTTCGGAAACCGCGTTTTTAGTGCCGCGCGCCGAGGGCGACGGCTACCACTTGCGCTGGTTTACGCCCGCGATTGAAGTACCCCTATGCGGGCACGCAACATTGGCGAGTGCGCACACATTGTGGGAGACGGGCAGACTGGCGACCGATGCGGAAGCGCGTTTCCACACGCAGAGCGGCTGGTTGATTGCACGCCGCGCGGGCGAAGGGATCGAGATGGACTTTCCGGCGATGCGTTTGGCAGAGATCGCCGCGCCCGCCGGCGTCGCCGAGTCTTTGCGCACTACGCCGCAGCGCGTGCTGTTGGTGAGTGACCGGAATGGACTAGAGAAGAACTACCTGGTCGAGTTAGCGAGCGAAGCCGAGGTGCGTGCGCTGCGTCCCGATTTCAACCTGATGCGCGAACAGGTCAGCAAAGGCTTGATCGTGACGGCGCAAGCCACGACCGCCGGAATTGATTTTGTCTCGCGCTACTTCGCTACTTGGGCAGGCATTGACGAAGACCCGGTGACTGGCTCGGCGCATTGTGCGTTGACCCCCTTTTGGGTGGCAAAGCTGGGCAAGTCGGAATTGGTAGGCTACCAAGCTTCTGCGCGCGGCGGCTTCGTCAAAGTGAAATTGGCGGGCGACCGTGTGCGACTCGGCGGGCATGCTGTGACGGTGGTGCGAGGCAGCCTGTTGAGTTGAGCTTTCCAATTCGTGCCAATTCATGATGAGGGCGGGATCAATCCTACGCGACAGGGTTGATCCCGTTCGTTATTGGAGGAAAGAATGTTGCAGACTGAATGGCAGAAGGGCGAATACACCATCAGCACTAACGACGCGTGGCTGGATATTGCGCTGCTCCACGATTACTTGAGTAACCGGTCGTATTGGGCGAAAGGGCGCACGCGCGCCGTGATTGAACACTCGATTGCCAACTCGCTGGCCTTCGGCCTGTATCGCAGTACCAGACAAGTCGGCTTTGCGCGCGTGGTAACTGATTACGCGACCTTTGCTTATCTCGCCGATGTCTTCGTGCTGGAAGAAGAGCGCGGCCACGGGCTTGGCAAATGGCTGATGGAAACAATTGTGCAGCATCCGCAATTACAAGGGCTGCGGCGCTGGCTGCTGGTCACGCGAGACGCGCACGGTCTATACCGGCAAGCCGGGTTCACAGCGTTGCAAAAGCCTGAGCGTTGGATGGAGAGGTTTTATGACGCGGCACAATCCTAGCTGCCAAAAAGAGCTTGTGCTACCCTCTCGCGCTATGATTGAACAGAACGAGCTTGTCATCAGACAAGCAACTTTGGCAGAGGCCGAAGCGCTGAACGAGTTGGCGGCGCGCACGTTTTACGATGCCTTTGCGGCGACCAACACGGCGGAGAATATGCGCGCGTATATGGCTGCCGCCTTCACCGTCGAACAGATGACTACGGAGTTGCGCGACCCGTATAGCACCTTCCTCTTGGCAGAGTTGGCGGGATGGCAGGTTGGCTACGCAAAGCTGCTGCGCAGTGAAGTGCCGGAGTGTGTGGCAGCGCGGCCCGCGATTGAGTTGTCACGCTTGTATGTTGACCAGAACGTTTTGGGCGCAGGCGTCGGCGCGGCGTTGATGCAAGCCTGTCTGGATGCGGCCCGACGCTCCGGCTTTCAAGCCATCTTTCTCGGCGTGTGGGAACACAATCCGCGCGCACAGGCTTTTTACCGCAAGTGGGGTTTTGAGCGTGTAGGCGAACACGTGTTTCAAATGGGCGCTGATCCACAGACTGATTGGTGGATGGCGCGTGCGTTGTAACTCTGGGTACGCAGCGCTTCCAGCGTGCCGGGCTTGGCTGGTGTGAGTTCCAATCAGTGCGTCTGTTGCCGAAGCAGGCACGCCAAGCGGCGTGCGTCCCTAGACTAGGGTAACTACAATGAAAAATCTGTTTCCGATTCTGCTGACTATCGGCGGCGGCGTGCTCTATCACGTTGCGCAGAAAGCCGTGCCAAGGCAGGTCAATCCGTTTGCCGCGATTATCATCGCCTACGCCATCGGGATTGTTTGCTGTGCGTTGGCTTTGCTCTTCGTTCCGGCTGAACGTTCATTGGCTGAGTCGTGGCGCACGGCGAATTGGGCCGTCTGGCTATTGGGCGTTGGCGCGGTGATTATCGAAATCGGCTTTCTGCTGGCTTATCGGGCGGGCTGGCACATCAGCCGGGCTTCAGTGGTGGCCAATACTGCGGGGGCCTTGATACTGCTGCCCATCGGGCTGTTGGTTTTTCGCGAGCAGCTCTCCTGGCGCGGCGTGGCGGGGATCGCCTGCTGCTTGGTCGGGCTTTATCTGTTGGCGCAGAAATAAACTTCAGATCGAGGACTTCCCATGCTTACACGCTTCTGCTGTTTTTTGCTGTTGGTGCTTGTCGCGTCAGTCGCTTTGGCAACCGCGCAGCAAAACAATCCCGACAACGTTCGCCCCGTCCCGCCACCGGGCATCGAAGTGCCTGCGGCTGAGCGCGCCGAGTTGGAAGCAGGCATTGCCGCCTTGGGCAAAGAGATCGAAGCGTTACGCGCCGAATTGAAAGGCAAACCGGCGCTGCTGGAACTTTTGCCCGACGTGCAGATTTATCACAACGCGGCGCGCTATGCGCTCAGCTACAACGAATTCTACAAGCCGGAAGAGATCAAGCTGGCAAAGGAACAACTGAAGCAAGGTATGGCGCGAGCGCAGTCACTGCGCGCAGGTAAAGCGGAATGGACGCGGGCAACAGGCTTGGTCGTGCGCGGCTACGTGTCGGAGATTGACGGCAGCGTACAGCCTTACGGTTTGGTCGTGCCCGCTTCCTATCAGCCAAACATCGCACATCAATTCCGGCTCGATGTCTGGTTTCACGGGCGCGGCGAGACCTTGAGCGAGGTCAACTTCATCAACGACCGGCAAAAGAATGTTGGCCAATTTGCGCCGCAAGATGCATTCGTGCTGCATCCGTATGGGCGCTATTGCAATGCCAACAAATTCGCAGGTGAGGTGGATTTGTTCGAAGCGTTGGCGCACCTGCGGCGGCATTATCCGGTTGACGAAAACCGCACCAGCGTGCGCGGCTTTTCGATGGGCGGCGCGGCGACTTGGCACATCGGCGCACATCACGCGGGCTTGTGGACAGCGGTCGCGCCGGGCGCGGGCTTTGCCGAAACGCCTGAATACGTGAAACTCAAGCCGGAAGATTGGCCGTGGTATGAACGGAAGTTGTGGCATTGGTACAACGCGACTGATTATGCGTTGAATCTGTTCAATAGCCCGACGGTGGCCTATAGCGGCGAGATTGATAAGCAGAAGCAAGCGGCAGACGTGATGACGCGCGAGTTGAAACGCGAAGGCATCGAGCTGGTTCACCTAATCGGCCCGCAGACGGAACACAAATATCATCCCGACACCAAAGAAGAGATCAACCGCCGGATTGACAGCATTGTGGCCGTTGGGCGCAATCCCGTGCCGCGCGTGGTCAAGTTCACGACGTGGACGCTGCGTTATAACCAAATGCTGTGGATGACAGTAGATGCGTTGGCGCGACATTGGGAGCAGGCGCGCGTTGATGCTGAAATCAAGGACGCGTCAACCGTGCAGGTAAAAACACAAAACGTAACGGCGCTGACGTTGGCGATGCCGCCGGGCTTGTGCCCGCTCGACAACACACGCAAGCCAGTTGTCGTGTTGGATGAACAGAAGCTGGAAGCCGCACCGGTAATGTCTGATCGTTCGTGGACAGCTCATTTCCGCAAGAGCGGTGGCAAGTGGACGGCGGTTGAGAAGCTGGATGATGGGTTGCAAAAACGTCACGGCTTGCAGGGGCCGATTGATGATGCATTTATGAGCAGCTTTGTGATGGTGCGTCCGACGGGCAAAGCTTGGAATGAAGCTATCGGCGCGTGGGCTAAGGCGGAATTGAATCACGCGCTCACGCAATGGCGCGGCCAGTTTCGCGGCGAAGCGCGCGTGAAGGACGACACAGCAATTACCGATGAAGACATCGCCAAAAGCAACTTGATCTTGTGGGGCGATCCGGCGAGCAACAAGTTGTTAGCGCGCGTGCTTGACCGCTTGCCGCTGCGCTGGGATGCGCAGGGCATAAAGTTGGGCGAATTGACTTTCGCTGCCAAGCAACATGTGCCCGTGTTGATCTACCCCAACCCGCTCAACCCGCAACGCTACATCGTCATCAACAGCGGCTTCACTTTCCGCGAAGCCGACTACCTGACCAATGCGCGCCAGGTGCCACGACTACCCGATTGGGCGGTGGTTGATGTGAGCGTGCCGCCATCGCCGCGCTTGCCAGGGCACATCGCCACGGCAGGCTTCTTCGGCGAGCGTTGGGAATTCCTGCCGCCGGGAAGGTAAGTGATGAAAAGACCGGATGAATGCAACGACCTGATAGAAGTCCGCGCCGAGATAGACCGGCTCGACCGTCAAATCATCGCCTTGCTGGGGCAACGCTTCGCTTACGTCAAAGCTGCGGCCATGTTCAAGACGAGCGAAGAAGGCGTCCGCGCGCCTGACCGATTCAAGGCATTGCTAGAACAGCGGCGTACCTGGGCCGCCGAAGAGGGCTTGAACCCTGATGCGATTGAAGAGCTGTATCGCAATCTAGCCAATCATTTCATCGCGGCTGAGTTGGAAGAATGGCGCGCTGAGACAGCCAGCGACGAAGGAGCTTAGGACGACCGATGCGCGAAGATTACAGCCGCACCGCCGAAGGTATGGCCATGTTGCGCGCGCTCGAACAACAACAACCCGCCGCGCGCCGCATCATTCACGATCCGTTTGCCAAAGAGTTTTTGTTTCATCGCGCCTTTCGCTGGCTGGCCGATTCGCGCTGGCGCGCGCGCGGCGTGTTGCGCTTCCTGCGATACTGGGCACCGGGCGGGCAGGAGCTTCTGACGATTCGCCCGCGCTTGGTGGACGAATTGGCGGCTGAACAGGCTGCACAAGGTGTCAGCCAAATCATCCTGCTCGGCGCAGGCTTCGATACGATAGCGTGGCGACAGCGGGAAGCGTTGCGCGGCGCGACGATCTTTGAGGTTGATCATCCAGCCACACAACGGGCGAAGCGGCAGGTGAGCGAGCGCATCGGATTGCCAGACAACCTGCGCTTTGTCGCGGTAGATTTCGAACGAGACGATTTTGTGGAGAAGCTATGCGAGGCGGGGTTTGATGCCGCGCGTCAGTCGTTCATTGTCTGGGTGGGCGTGTCGTATTACCTGAGTGACAAGGCAGTGGCTGACACACTTGAACGCATTGCCACAATCAGTCAGCTTGGCACAAAGCTGGTTTGGGATTATCTGCTGGCGGATGTAATCAAGGGCACGTCGCAGAACTGCGAGGCGCTTAGCAAGGCGCGCCGGGCGGCACAGTTGGGCGAGCCGTGGCTGTTCGGCTTGCAGCCGGAGCAGGTCGGTGAATATCTAACGCAGTTCGGGCTGCGCTTGTTGAAGGATTACGAGCCAGAAGAATTGCGCGAGCGGTATTGTCCGCGGCGGCAGACGCCTATGAGTTATGTGCGGATCGCGGTGTGCGAAAAATCTTAAGATGGTATGATGCGTGCCGATGAGTGCCACAGGAATTCAGCTTCAACAATTACCTCCACATGAACAAGAACAGCCGACAGTCTTTGCTGATCGGCTCGGCCAATGGCATCTCAGCCGGACAAGCGAAGTGCAACGCCGCACGCTAGGGCAGTATTTCACGCCTGTTGAAGTGGCAGGGTTCATGGCGCAAATGTATCGCCCGACCACCGAGCGATTGCGTGTGCTTGACCCCAGCGCAGGCGCGGGGGTGCTAGCTTGCGCCCTTTGTGAATCGCTGGTTGCCAGTTCAGTAAAGATTACTGAACTTGAGCTTGAGGCGTATGAAGCAGATGAGCGATTGGCTGATTGTTTGAGACAGAGCTTGCATTACACGCAGGTATGGCTGCGGGCGAAGGGCGTTGCGTTGAAATTCAACGTGCATCGAGAGGATTTTGTCTTGCGGCACTCGAGAATCCTGAGCGATTCATTACTACCCTTCTTTACGCCTCACTTGCCTAACGGATTTGACCTCGTAATTGCCAATCCGCCGTATTTCAAGCTCCAAAAAGACGATCCGCGCGCACAGGCAGCGGCCGAAATAGTTTGTGGTCAGCCGAATATCTATGCCGTCTTTATGGCGCTTTCCGCCGAGTTGGTGCGCGAAGGTGGCGAGTTGATCTTTATTACGCCGCGTAGCTATACGGCGGGGCCATATTTTCAACAGTTCCGCGAGCATTTCTTTAGGCAGATGCGTCCGGTGGCTTTACACCTCTTTGACTCCAGGCGTGCGACGTTTAGCCGTGATGAAGTTTTGCAAGAAAATCTGATTTTGCATGCGCGGAAAACCAGCGAGCAGGTGACAGATGGGCAGGTAAGTATTTCGTGGAGCGCTGGAACAAAAGATTTGCCACATCTGCGGCTGCGGCATGTTAAGTTGGCTGAAACGCTCGATCTGACGAGCAAAGAGAAAGTGTTACGCATCCCCTTGGCTGAAGAAGACGATGAAGTCGTGAAGATAGTTCAGGACTGGAAGGGCAATCTACGCCGCTATGGTTTGCAAATCTCGACCGGGCCAGTGGTACCGTTCCGCGCTGTCCCGCTAATCAGCCGGAATGGAGGTGTGCCGCAATCGCATGTGCCGTTGTTGTGGATGCAGAACGTGTCGGCAATGAGAGTTGAATGGCCTGTTTCAGCCAAAAACAAAGAGCAATACATCAGTCGCGCTGAACAGTCGCTGCCACTACTGCTAAAAAATCAGAATTACGTGTTGTTACGGCGGTTCAGTGCTAAAGAGGCGGCGCGCCGTCTGATTGCCGCACCTTATTTAGCCGAATCGCTGAACGCACCGTTGATCGGGCTGGAAAATCATTTGAACTACATCTATCGTCCAAATGGCGCATTGTCCGAGGAAGAAGTTTGTGGACTGGCTGCTCTGTTAAACAGTGCATTGCTTGACCGGTACTTCCGCATCTTCAATGGCAATACTCAGGTGAGCGCCACAGAGCTTAGAACAATGCCATTGCCACCTTGGAAACTCATCTTGGCATTGGGTAAACGAGTGAGGGCCAGGCAGGTTGATTTGGCCACGATTGATGCCTGGATGGATGAACTGCTAGTGGAGAACGCGCATGGCGACGATTGAGGAAGCGCGCGAGGTATTGAAGGCGCTTGGCCTGCCAAAAGCACAACATAATGAAATGGCCGCGCTTACGTTGCTGGCTTTGTGCGGCTTGAAGCTGGGCGACAAGTGGCGGCAGGCGCGACGGCAAAGTATTACTGTCACCAAAGGCATCATGCTTTTCATTACGCAGGAATATGGGAGGCAGTATGCGCCGAACACACGCGAAACATTCCGGCGGCAGGTGCTGCATCAATTCGTCCAGGCGCGGGTGGCTGATTACAATCCTGATGAACCCACGTTGCCGACGAACAGCCCGCGTGCGCACTACGCCGTCACACCAGCAGCATTAGCAGTAGTGCACGCATTTGGCACGAGACGATGGAAGGCTGCCGTCCAACAATTCGCTCGTGAGCAAGGCAGCCTACTGACCATTTATCAGCGCACGCGTGAACGGCAACGAGTGCCCATTACGTTGCCGGATGGACAGGTCTTGAAACTGTCGCCGGGCAAGCATAACGAGTTACAAGCGACTGTGATCGAAGAGTTCGCGCCGCGCTTTGCCCCAGGTGCGAAGCTGCTTTATCTCGGTGATACAGCGCAGAAGAAATTGTTCGTTGGTGGTGAGCGCTTACGCGAATTCGGTATTGCTTTGACTGAACACGATAAGCTGCCGGATGTTGTCTTATCTGACGAAAAGCGGCGTTGGCTGTTCTTGATAGAAGCTGTTACTTCGCATGGCCCTATGACTCCGAAGCGCGTGGTTGAGTTGGAGGAGATGTTTTCTCGCAGTCGAGTTGGCTGCGTATACGTCAGCGCCTTTCCTGACCTGACAGAGTTCCGCAAACATCTGAGACAAATTGCTTGGGAGACGGAAGTCTGGATCGCAGAAATGCCGGATCACCTGATTCACTTCAACGGCGATCGATTTCTTGGTCCACGCTGAAAGGCAAGCCGTGATGTCCGTGTTATAATTCCGTCCGCAAATTCAACCACAAATTTCAAAACCGCAAGGAGAGACCTGAGTGAGAGAAGGTTGGGAAGCCGTCATCGGCTTGGAAGTTCACGTGCAGTTGAAGACTGCCTCAAAATTGTTCAGCGCCTCGTCTGCAGCATTCGGCGAACAGCCGAACTCGAACACCGACCCAGTCGTGTTGGGCTTGCCCGGCTGCTTGCCCGTGCTCAATCGGCAGGCGGTAAAGCAAGCGGGTAAGGCGGCGCTGGCGCTCAATCTGCGCATCAACAATGAGTCTATCTTTTCGCGGAAGCATTATTTTTACCCCGACCTGCCGAAGGGCTATCAGATTTCGCAGTACGACCGGCCTTTTTCTGAACATGGCCAAGTGGAGATTCTGAGCAGCGACCGCGATGAGGGCGGGCGGCCAATCGAGTGGCAATTGAAACGCTTTGGCATCACGCGCGCGCACATCGAAGAGGACGCGGGCAAGTCCATGCACGATCAGGGCGACCCGACCAAGTCGCACGTGGATTTGAATCGCGCGGGCACGCCGCTGCTCGAAATCGTGAGCGAGCCGGATTTCCGCACGAGCTGGGAGGCTTACGATTACATCAACTTTCTGCGGCGCACAGTGCAATACCTGGGCGTGTGCGACGGCAATATGGAAGAAGGCAATCTGCGCTGCGATGCCAACGTCTCGGTGCGGCGCGTAGGCGAGACGAAGCTGGGCACGAAGACCGAGATCAAGAACGTCAACTCGGCGCGCTTCATCCAGAAGGCGATTGATTACGAAATTGACCGGCAGATCACCGTGCTCGAAACCGGCGGCAAGATTGTGCAGGAGACGCGGCTCTGGAATGAGCGAGAGAACAAGACCTACATGATGCGCACCAAAGAGGACGCGCACGATTATCGTTATTTTCCTGAGCCGGATTTGCCGCCGTTGGAGGTGAGTGGTGAATGGATCGCGGCGCTGAAGACCGATATGCCCGAACTGCCTGAAACGCGGCGGCAGCGGTTTATGCGCGAGTATGAATTGAACGCAGACGAAGCATTCACGCTGACCAATCAGCGCGAGTTGGCCGATTATTTCGAGACGGCGGCGAAAGCGGCGAACAATCATCGCGCGGCGGCCAATTGGGTGTTGTCCGAGTTACTGCGCGAATTGAAGCACGCCGATGCCGACATTACAGCGTGCAAGATCACCGCCGCGGATTTAGGCGCGTTGATCCGTTTGATTGATGACCAGACGATTTCGGGCAAGATCGCCAAAGACGTTTTTGCCGAAATGTTTGCGACGGGCAAAGCGCCGGGCGACATCGTCAAGGAGAAAGGCTTGGTGCAGATCACTGACACTTCGGCGATTGAGCAGGTTGTGGATGAAGTGATCGCCAAAAATCCGAAAGAGCTTGAGCAATACCGCGCGGGCAAGACGCAGTTGATGGGTTTCTTTGTCGGCCAAGTTATCAAGGCCAGTGGCGGTAAGGCCAATCCAAAGGCGGTCAATGAAATTTTGAAGCAGAAGTTGGGTTGAAGAACAGAGTAGGCGCGCGATAAGGTAGCGTTGAAGGAAGTTCACTGGAAAACGCGCAAGGCGGTAACGCGCAAATCTGAAGGATGAAGAAGGATGACGAAAATATTCAAATTGATTTGTGTGGCGGGCCTGGCGCTGGGCTTGCTTTCCTGCAACAAGAGCAGCGGTGGCACTGCCGTGATTGATACGGATTTCGGCCAGATCAAAATCCAACTCGATGGCGCGACTGCGCCCAAACACGTCGAGAACTTCAAGAAACTGGCGCGTGAAGGATTCTATGACGGGCTGGCCTTTCATCGCGCTGTGCCTGGTTTGTTGATTCAGGGCGGCGACCCGAACACGCGCGATGGTAACCGAAGCACGTGGGGCATGGGGGCACCAGGACAGCCGACTGTCGAGGCTGAATTCAGCCAGAAGCCATTCAAGCGCGGCGTGCTCGGCGCGGCTCGAGGCCCCGACGTTAACAGCGCGACCAGCCAGTTTTTCGTTTGTCTGCGCGACTTTCCGGATTGGAATGGCAAGTACACGGTCTTTGGCGAAGTGATCGAAGGTATCGAAGTGGTTGATAAGATCGCTGCGCAGCCCACTGACCAACGACAAAATCTGCAAAACAAAGTCGTGATGAAAAAAGTCACGGTGCAGGATTGATCTTTCCGCTACTCCCAAGGCCGGGTGACAGCCTGACCAAAAGAAGATTTCAAGACGTCGAACTTTTGTGCTTGCGCCTGCGTAGCTACACCTGCGTGCTTGACAGCGAGTAAGGGTTGAACGATGCATTTTACGGAAGCCATTAAACTCGCAATAGAAGCTATTTGGGCAAACAAGTTAAGGTCTTTCTTGACGTTGCTCGGCGTGATCTTCGGTGTGGCTACGGTGATCGTGGTCGTCTCGCTGATCGAAGGTTTCAACAAATACGTTGACGAGAAGATCGCTAACATCGGCACCAACGCCTTCAGCGTGCAGAAGTTTTCCATCGAAGACTTTTCCAGTCTGGACAATTACGAACAGGCGCGCCGCCGCAATAAGGATGTAACGATGGATGATCTAGTGGCCCTGCGCGCTCGACGCGGCGACAAGATCAAAGAAGTCGGTGCTCAAGAGCAAGACCAGTGCGAATTGAAGTTCGGCACGCGCACGCTGATCGGCGTCAGCCTGCAAGCCATCACGCCCGATGTCATAGAGATTCAAAACAAAGAGATTGTCGTAGGCCGCTCGTTCAACGAGGCTGAAGAGTTTGGCGCACGATTGGTCTGTTTTATCGGCGCGGACATTGCCGATGAATTCTTCCCGACCATTTCGCCGCTGGGGCAGAAGCTCAAAATTGACGGGCGACCGTTCGAGGTGATCGGCGTGGCCAAGGCGCTCGGTTCGGTCTTTGGCCAGTCGCGCGACAAGTACGTCACGATTCCGATGACGACGTTTCTGAATATTTACGGTTCGCGCCGCTCGATTCAGTTGCTGATCGCTTCGACGAGCGAGGCGACTTATCTGGATGCGATTGATGAGGCGCGCGTAGTGATGCGGACGCGGCGGCGTTTGAATCCGAACGACAAGGACAATTTCGGCATCATCACGCCGAGCGCGATCAACAATCTGCGCGAAAAGATTTTCGGTACCATCCAAATGGTGGCTGTCGGCGTGACTTCGATTGCGCTCGTAGTTGGCGGCATCGTGATTATGAACATCATGCTGGTCAGCGTGACTGAGCGCACCAAAGAGATCGGCATCCGCAAATCGTTGGGCGCGCGGCGCAGCGACATCCTCAAACAGTTTCTGGCCGAATCTACGGCGCTGGCGCTAGTGGGTGGCTCGGCCGGCGTGCTGCTCGCCTTTCTGCTGAGTCAAGCGGTGGCGACTTTCACGCCGATTCCGACGGCGCTGCCATTGCTTGCAGTGGCAGTGGCGCTGCTAGTGTCGGGCAGCGTGGGAATGATTGCGGGCGTCTATCCGGCAATGCGTGCGGCGCGGCTTGATCCAGTGACGGCAATGCGAGCGGAGTAATGGCAAAACAGACTCGGACAAAGAAACCGGTGCCTTTCCGCTTTGTGCTGGAAGAGTTGGAGCCGCTTGCGCCTAGCCTCCAGCCGATGTTTGGCTGTCATGCAATTTACATCGGCGAGAAAATCGTGCTGTTTCTCTGTGACCGTGAAGATTTGCTCGATTCGGAAAAGGTGGCAGATCAGCAAGGCGTCTGGGTGGCAACTACACGCGAGGCTTACGCAAGTTTGGCGGCTGAGTTTTCGTCAGCGCACGTGACGCCGCTGGAAGAGTTGAATAAGTCGCCTTGGTTGCGTTTGCCCGCGAGCGCACCGGATTTTGAAGCGCAGGCCTTACGCGCGTGCGAGTTGATTTTGCAAGGTGATCCGCGCATTGGCAGAATACCGCAACAGAAGAAGCTCAAGCCGCAAGGCAGGGAAGTACGGAAGAAGAAATAAGCTAAATCGCTTTTTACAACAGGAGGACGCAAATGAATTATCGCATCAAAGCACTTCGCTACTTCATCAGCACGCTGGCCGTCAGCATTGCCTGTTCACTCGTCGGATTTGCGCAAGCTGCCAGCGGAAACCCGCCCGCGCAAGGCACACAGGTGCAAGTGACAAAGGAAATGCCAAAAGATCGCGCCGCCATACTCGTCGCCGAATGGTCGCGCGCAAAATTGGGTGTGCAGGAATACATCGAGGCCATGCCCGAAGACGGTATCGGTTTCAAACCGACGCCAGCAATCCGCAGCTTTGCCGAACAGATGCTGCATCTGGCAGGCGGGAATTATATGTTCGGCTCGGTCGCAGCGGGGAAAGAGAATCCCTGGGACTTCACCAAAGGGAAAGACCCTGAGAAGGTGGATGACTTTAAGAAGAGTAAAGCGGCGCTGCTCAAGTTTGTGATGGAGAGTTACGATTTTGCGATCAATGCGGTGAAGGGGCTGACCTCTTCTCAGCTTGACGAGACAGTCCAGTTTTTCTCGATGAAGATGCCACGCCACTTAGTGCTGACCAAAGGGATCGAGCATCAAGCGCATCATCGCGGGCAAACGACGATTTACTTGCGGTTGAAGGGCATCACGCCACCGAGTGAGCGGTTGTTTTAGTCCGATACTCAAAGTTTATCTAGGAAGCCGCAGAAGAGAAAATTTAGCAGACTTCGTGAAACTTCGTGTCTCTGCGGCGGAAGATGTACCGTAGACTGTCCAGTCTGCGGCTGACTTCGCGTTCTACCCTCCGGTTCCAGTGGATGAAGCATCAAGTCTTCCGCAGACTGGACAGTCTACGGTACGGTTTGGGGAGTTTTATGACACGTGGTGATTTTCTCGAAAATGTAGCTATGGCGTTCGACACGTTGCTGACGAATAAGCTGCGGTCATTCCTCACCATTCTCGGCGTCGTGGTCGGCACGATGACGGTGATCGTGATCGCGGCCTTTGTTTCCGGCATCAACACGCGCGTGGCCAAGGAGATCGAATCCTACGGGACGAACTCGATCTACATCTTCAAATTCGATCCCGGCTTCAACTTCAACCCGTCGGCGGAAGAGCGCACGCGCAAGCCGATCAGTTACGAAGACGCCGTGGCGATTGGCGAAGAGTGTCCGTCGGTCGAAGCAGTCTCGGCCTTCATGACGCCGATAGATTGGCTGCAAGGGCCGATGGCCGAGCGCGTCAAGATTCGCTTCCGAGACACCGAGATGGTCAATGCCACCGTGCAAGGCACTTTCCCAGCTTTCTTCCGCATGGGCACTACCGAAGTAGCTGAAGGCCGCTTCTTCACTGATGGCGAAAACATGGCGCGCGCCGATGTTTGTGTGATCGGGCGCGATGTAGCGAATACCTTGTTCCCAAATATCAACGCGCTCGACAAAGAAATGCTCATCAATGGGCGCATCTTCCGCGTGCTCGGCGTGTTGAAAGAGCGCGATCTCTTCCTCACGCCCGCCGAAGACCCCGGCAACGAGAACAAGGCGGTCTATATACCCTACGATACGATGCGCAAAATGTATCCGAACGTAAAGGAGAACTTCGTCATCGCGACAGCCAAGCCCGGACAACTCGACCAGGCCGTAGAAGAAATCCGCCAGGTTTTGCGCAAGCGGCGCAAGGTCAGCTTTAGTCAATCGGACAACTTTGGCGTGCAAACCTCGAAAGGCATCATCGAACAGTTTGGCGCAATCACGGGCGGCGTGTTTTTGTTGATGGTGGCGATTTCGAGCGTCGGCTTGCTGATCGGCGGCATCGGCGTAATGAACATCATGCTGGTCAGCGTGACCGAGCGCACCAAAGAGATCGGCGTGCGCAAAGCGATTGGCGCAAAACGCCGCGACATCATTCAGCAGTTTTTGGTTGAAGCCGCGACACTTACAGGAATGGGCGGCCTGCTGGGGATTCTACTGGGTTGGGGTACGGCAGAGATCGTCAAGCTGTTTATGCCGACCTTCGTGCCGCTGTGGGCGCCGCTGGTAGGTTTTGGCGTGTCGGTGGCGTTGGGCGTGGGGTTTGGACTGTGGCCAGCGTGGAAGGCCGCCTCGCTTGATCCGATTGAAGCATTGCGTTACGAATGAGTCCGTAGTCTGCACGTTGGCGTCCGAGTCAGCTATAATGCTCAGCGCAAAATGCGACAGACACAGCATACACAATTGGATTCAATCAAAGGACAGCTCGCCGTTGGACCATGGCACGCTGAGGGCTTTGCTGGCGAAGTGGCTGAGACAGTTTTGCGCCAGCCGGAACGATTTGACGAGTTGTTTGAATGTTTGCTGAGTCTTGACAAAGGCATCAGCAAGCGCGCTTCGTATGCTTTGACGCTTGTTTGTGGGCAACGCCCGGACTTGTTTCAGCCGTACAAGGAGGTCTTGTTCAGCGAGTTGGCAGAACAAGACAAATGGTTTGTGCGCTACCGGCTTTGCCAAATCCTGCCGCAGTTGAAACTCAATTCATCTGACATCGCGCGCGCGGCCGAGCTTTTTCAGATACTGATCGAAGACCAGCGCATCGCCCTGAGCGTGAGCGGGCTGCAAGGGCTGGCTGAGCTTGCGCTGCTCGATCCGAGCCTGAAAGAGGAGGTTGTCTGGTTGATTGAGCAGAAGATGCGTAACGGCACACCCGGGCTCCGCGCTCGCGGGCGCAGGCTGTTGAAACGCCTTTACGGCGGCGCGCGGGGTTTATGAGACAGCTAGTGGAAAATTAGCGCAAGATTTCCCCTGGGCGCATGTTCCAGTGTTTGCCACAATCATCTACGTCGCTCGATAATCTTTACCTGAAATTGGACTGATATGAACTATCGCAGAATCATTTTGCCATTCTACCTCCTTTCCTTGTTGGTGACCGGTGCGCCTGCACAACAGACTGCGCAGCCGCCCAAGCCTACGACCCAACCACCGCCTGCGACGCAGCCGCAGCAAAAACCACAGGGCCGCGTCCAATTGAGCGAGCGCGCCAATCCGACGCTGACCGATGTCAACACCTTGATCGGCGTGGACAAGCGCGTGATCGTGATGATGGCGGCGCTCAACGTGGCTGGGTACGACTACGAGTCGGGCAATCGTCCGTTGACTGAATTGCGGCGGATGATTCGGGAAGACCTGAAGGATTTGAATCCGACCACAGTGCGCAGGCTGCGTGACCATTTTCTGTCGCATCGCAAAGGGCGCGCCGACGTGGTGGCCGTCGCGCCGTATTTGAGTCTGGCCGTATCACTGGCCGAACCGCCTGCCTTCACGATTGATGTGCCTGCTGACCGCTTGCCAGAGGATGTGCGCGAGATCATGGACTTTGCGCTCTTGCTGGAGGAGTTTTACCGCGAAGCCAGCTTTACGAAGCTGATGCCGAAATACATTGATGCCTATATGAAGGCGGCTGCGACTTATCCGCAGGTGGCCGGCGCCGCGGTTGGCACTGTGCTGGCCTATCTGCACACCGAACCAATTCTCGAGTTGCCGCCGCTTTACGTCGTGCGTCCATCAGAAGCGGAGTTGAAAACGCTGGCGGCTGTCAAAGAGAAAGAACTCAAAGCGGCGCAGGGCAAGGAGAAAATAGACGAGCAGGTATTGAAGGAGAGGGCGCGCCGGGAGGCGTTGAAAATCTTGACGGCGGATAATCAAAACCGCATCCGCCGCTTCTTCATCATCCCGGATTTGCTCAACGCCACTGGCGCAGCCAACCTGCGCGTCGTGCGCGATGATTATTTCCTGCTGCTTGGCCCAACTAGCGAACCGAATATTGACGCGATGCGGCGCGGCTTTTTGAGCTTTGTGATTGATCCGCTCTCGGAAAAACAAATCAAAGAGGTCAGAGCCATCGGCGCGCCGCTCAAAAAATTGATGGAGACGCGCGGCGACAAGCTGGATCAAGAATACGTGCGGCGCAGCGCCTACTTCCTCATCAGCGACTCGCTGGTGCGTGCTACCGATGCGCGCATGGCGGTCGTCGGTTTGGCAACGCGGCGGCAATTGAAAGAGGACGAGGCGCTCTATGATTTGAGTCAGGCTTACGAGCGCGGCGCGGTGTTGGTCTTCAATTTTTACGACAAGATGAAAGCCTACGAAGCGGTGGGCGTGAACCTGCGCGATTACTACGGCGACCTGTTGCAGAATATTGATTTTGAGAAGGAAGCGGGACGTTTGAATGAATACGCGCAACGCTTCGCCCGGCTCAAACAGGCCAAGTTGGAAGCGACGACTGCGCCCGCGCCGCCGCCGACCATTTCAAATGCCGATGAGAAGTTGGTCGCGCGTTTGAACGAAGCCGATCAGATGATTCGCGCGCGCAAATATGCCGACGCCAAAGCCGTGCTCGAAGGCGCGCGCCGCGAGCGTCCGAACAACGCGCGCGTGCTCTTCGGGTTGGCCGAGGTGACGAGCAAGCAGGCCAGTGCGCTCAACGATAGCGATGAATTGGAAGTCGAACTGTACGCGGCCATTGAGCTATACAAACAAGCGGCTGAAGCGGCCTCACCCGCCACTGAAAAATGGCTAATGCAGCGCAGCTATGTGGCGGCGGCGAAGATTTTGGACTTCATCGCCGAAGCGCAAACGCAAGCTGGTAAAAATGATGAAGCAGCGAAGACAGCGGCAGATGCGACAGCGGCATATGACTTGGCAATCAAGCTAGGCCAGGTCCAGGATGGCGCATATGACGAAGCTGTGAAGGCAAAGCAGCAGCGTGAGCAGAAGATCAAAGACTGAACAAGGGTTGAACGTTGCTGGTCAATGCTTGAGAACGAAGCTGGCGCGTAGCGCCACGCGATATTCGATGATAGCGCAGAAATAGCTTAAGTATAGGGCGGGTTCAGAACCCGCCCTATACTTTATGTCTTACGCACCAATGAAATCTGCTCTGGTGTTTATCCGCTCACGTGTAAGGCAGCGGCCAACTCACTGACGGCAGCATTTTCCGCGTCGCTGACCAGCGTGCCGCCAATGCTCAGAAAGCCTCCTTCTTTAGAAGCCTGCGCCGTCTTTTGTGCCAGCGAAACCAACCAGCGTTTGTACTCTTCAACCTCGGCTGGCGATTTTTGCGCGATGACAGCCGCGGCTAGTTTGCATGTTTCGATCAAATTGTTCCGAATGTCTGCTCGATCACCGGGCAACGTTGGCAAGGAAGGCTTGCCGCCAGAGGCGCTGAAGCTCTCTGCCACTGCTTTGATCAACTCGTTGAATTTGTTAGCCGCGCTCTCGCCAACGGCTTTGGCGACTGTCAGAGCTTCTTTCGCAATCCCGACTGGGCCGCTCATGTCCGACACTGACACCAGCAACCCTGCCAGCACTGGCGCAGTAGAAATCGCCTTCCATTCTTCCGGGGTGTAATCAATTTGCTTCGACATAACTTTCCCTCACTTTCCTCTTCTTAACTTGGCGTTGTACTCGATGTTGCAGCAACTCTTCAGCAACCTAAATGCCAAAATAGGGTTGGCAGGCTTACTGAACAGCGAGAGCTTGAGCTTGCGCGGCTAATCACTTCAAACGACAGTCGCGTGGCTGAAATGACACCAGTGAATGATTGGTTGTCTTTCACACTGCATTTTATAGAAGCTATTAAATGCTACAGAAAACATGACATGGTGCGGTTTGTAAGAGAGGCGGTGCCTTCTAAATCTGGCAGCTTCGGACAGGAACTGTTTGGTTGGCTTAGGCGCTTCCGAAAGGTTTTTGGGAGATTCCGAAATGTCTGCCTCAGAAATATTGCAGCATCAGTAGTATGCTAAAGACTGCTCCACCGGCTAGCCTCGCTGGGGTGTATTCGCTACGAAATAAATTTGCTGTAACTAGATCAGCCTGCGCTTGGCATACCTTTCGCCTAATCGCAGTAATAAAGCAATAAAAGTCAATTTTATTGGCGCATCCAAGAGCCGCTACTTGGGTGCTCTTGCTCACTTACAGCGGTGTTCACTCGGATGTTCAGGTGCCGCTTGCTGACGCGCGCGATACTGTACTGCGACCGTAAGAGAGCGGCTGAATGCACCAACGAAAACCGCTGTAATAACCTGGTCTGAAATTCCCTCTTCCTAGTCAGACCACAGACACAAAAGGAGAAATCAATGAGCCAGAAATCTATTCTGGGATTAGCGCTCGGCGCTTTCGCCTTGCTTTGTCTCCTGTGCATTCAGCACGCGGCTCCCATGATCCGGCAGATGCAAGCTGGCACAATGGCGATGGGAATGCCCAGCGCCATGCTAGGCCCAACCTTGCGGGCTGGGTTAGTGAATGGCAAGGTGACGCTGAGCGGAACACTACCCGACGAATCCACCAAATTGCGCATCCTTGCCCGTGCCGACGAACTTTACGGCAGGGGCAATTACATTGACGAAATCAATGTTGAAAGCCACACAGCCCGCGCCGGTTGGCTGGCGGTCGCACCTTCATTGCTGCCGCCGCTGGGACGCGAGATGTCCAATGGGGGCATCGCCGTCGAGGGGGAGACGTTGACCGCTACGGGGCAGTTAGCCAGCGCTGAGTCAAAGGCGAAAGTGCTCAGAGACTTCAACGCCGCCGCCAGTTCCAACTTGCGTGTGATTGACCAACTAACGGTCGCCACACAGTTGCAGGCCAAGCTTGACCAGCAGCTTGCAGGCAAAGTCATCGAGTTTGAAACCAACAGCGATGTCATCACGCCTGACGGCAAGTTGATACTCGATCAAGTAGCCCAAACGTTGGGTATTGCGCCCACTGTCCCGGTTGAGATTGGCGGTCACACAGACTCGCGCGGCGGCGCTGCCCTTAATCTGAATCTTAGCCGCCGACGGGCTGAGGCCGTGCGGCGCTACCTGACAGCCAAAGGTGTTGATGCCAGCCGCCTGACTGCTACCGGTTACGGGGACACGCGGCCTGTGGCAGACAATGACACGCCCGCTGGACAACAGCAAAATCGCCGGACAGAGTTCCGTGTCGAGCAATAAAACAAGTAAGGGATAAGGAGGAAGGTTATGTGGACAATCATTACGCAAATGCTCTTTTGCCTGTTGGCTGCCGGGGCGCTCGGCACGCTTATTGGCTGGCTGCTGAGAAGCATCTTTGGATCGCAACGACAGGGAGGGCTGGAAGAATCCTGGAGCGCCAAGTTGCGCGTCAAGAATCAGGAATTGGACTCGCTGAGAACGGAAGCGCAGGGGCAAGTGTCCAGGTTGGAATCCAGCCTCGCTGAAGGGAATGCGCGGTACAAGAAACTTCAGGATGAATTTTCCGCGAAGTCTGCCCTCTTCGGACGCACAGAGCAGGAAGCTGTCTCGCTGCGCGAGAAGCTCGCTAAAGCGGAGGAAGATTTACGGAGCAGAGTGAAGTCTTATGCCGGGCTGGAATCGGAACTCGGCACCATGCGACTGAGCTTTGCAGGTAAAGAGTCTGACTTGCTCAAGCTCCGTAACCGCGTCGCGGAACTCGAACCGCTCAGCGTGCAGTTGGGGGATTGTGGCGCCAAGCTCCGCTCGCTCGAAACCATTCACCAGAAGATGTTGCTCGACAAGGATGAGCAAATCGGCAAACTCAAGCTACAGGTCAACGAGCTTGAGCCCCTCACCGCCCGGCTCAAAGAATGGGAAAACAAATTCCAGACATCTATGCGCGACAAAGATGCTGAGATCAGTAGACTGAAACTACGCATCACCGAGCTTGAGCAAATCACCAGGCCAAAGATAGTGGCCCCGACCACGAGGCTGGCAAGCCCGGCTGGCGCGCCCCAACTGTCTCTGTCAGACCTGATTGATATTGAAGGCATCGGCGAAGTCTACTACCAAAAGCTGGTGCAGGCGAGAGTCTGGACCCAGGCTGATTTGCTGAAACAAGGCGCCACGCCACATGGGCGCAAAGAAATCGCCCGGAGATCCGGGATAGATCCAGCGCTCATCCTGCGCTGGATTAATCACGTTGACCTAACGCGGGTCAAAGGCGTGAACGAGCAGTATGCCGAGTTACTGGAAGCGGCGGGAGTGGATACTGTGCCTGAGTTAGCGCAGCGAGTTCCCGAAAACCTCTACCGGAAACTGCTCACCACGAACGAGGAAAAGCATCTGTCGCCCCAAACGCCCTCAGCCGCGGAAGTCAATGGCTGGGTGACGCAGGCCAGACAGTTGCCGCGAGTCATCAATTATTGAATTGGTTGGCGTCGTGACGAATCGGATTGCGGCTGACCAATTGATTCAATATGGTCAGCCGCAATCTGCAAGGGCACCGATTCTCGTTGTGTAATATTAGAGGCTGGTGGCAAAGGGGATTGGCTGTGTGCTGTGCCAGCTCAGCCACCGATGGTTTTCAACACACGTCCCACCAAGTGATCCACGCGCCAGCGCGGCCCAAGGCGGCTACCCAGGCTGAACAATTCCGCCCACCAAAGAACGCGTTGGATCATCTCTTCGGAAATCCCTTGAGTTGAGCCGTTGAGCTGCTGGTGCAATTCTTCGACCGATTGTTCGCCGTTGTTTTCAAGCGTCAGGAGCACGCGCCGCACGTCGAATTGCGCATCTTTCAAGGCGTTTTGATCCAAGCCGAGCGCGCGCGCCAGATCGCGTGCGGCCGTCTTGTCCTTCAAGTCTTTGGCGGTGGCGCGCAGGTGTTCCATCCACTGCAGGCTGTCAATCTGGCAACGCTGGTAAAAATATTCGAGCAGCATCGGCCAATTGCCGGTGACGGCGGTGATACGTTCGCGTGCGACTTCGTCAATATTGAGACTGCGGTCGTCCAGCCATTGGCGCAGCGCGTCGTCGTGCCAGGGTTTGAGGCTGAAGCAGGTCACGCCTTTGCCGGGCAGCATCTCGTAGGGTGTGCGTTGTTGATTGACAAGCTGCCAAGCCTTGGCTGGGTCGGCGATAAAGGCCACGCGGGCGAAGGCACGGTGCGCAGAGGTTTCACCGAGTCGCCGGATAGCGTCTTCAATCCAACGGTCATCCCAGTCGCACGAGGGCAAGACCATCATCAGCACTGTGCCATCTTGCCTGCGCTGGATCGCTTCATTGAGTTGCTTGCCAAAGTCGCTACGATCTTCGTTTTCAAGCGACACGAAGAAGCCGCGCGGCGAGGCGACTTCGAGAAATTCGGGCAGGTCCGTCAGCCCAGCGGCTTCGTTGCCAAAGACGATGGAAACGCCGTTGCGGCGGCTGCGCAGTTCCAAAATCTCTTGCGCGGTCAACGGGCTGCGGCGTGGCGAGCCGGTGCGCGCGGCGCGGAAGGTGCTGGGATTGTATTTGGGCGGTATTTTGCGCGTGCGCTGCAACTCAGCAGCGATTTGGTCTTCATTGCCGAGCAGAATGGCAACGCCTTTGCTGCGCAGCGTGTAGCCCTTTTCGGTCGCGCGCAGAATGCCTAGCCCGACCATCTCATCGAGCAGCACCGGCAGCGCGTTGTCTGTCAGCACGGATTGGAAGCCTTCAGCCCACCAGTAATGCACCTGCTGCGCGATCCAGGAGACCGCGAAGCCCTCGGTCAAAGTCTCCTCGCCATTTTGCAACAGTCCGTCAGCCATCGCGTAAGCGATCACGCCGTAGCGCTCGTCCACCTGTAAGGTCAACAGCAATCCGGCGCGAATAGCGGCGCGCATATCCTGGCTGCGATAGGCCTCATCCACATCTTCCGAAGTGATGAAGTAAGGCGGGCCAAAGCCCGCGTTGGGCCGATTCGGATTGGCCAGATATTTAAGCAGGTGATAGCAGTAATGCTGGATCAAGCTCGGATAGTAATTGGTGCGCCACAGGATGCGCCGCAGCAGATCGGGCGATTCGACGTAGTAGCCGAGCGCGGCCAGTGGCTCTTCGATCAGTTTGCGGGCTTCGTGCGCTTCGTGGCCGAGCAGTGGGCCGATGCTGATCGGTGTGCCGAACTGCGCGAGCGGATGATCGGCCACGCGCGTCAGACGCGGGATGTTGTGCACACCGGCGAAGACGACTTTGAAGCGGCGATTGGTCTTTTCCACTACGCCGCGCAACCGCGAGGCGCGCACGAACTGTTCTTTTTCATCGGCTTCGAGAAAACGGTCGGCTTGATCGAGCAACACCAGGATGCGCCGTTGCGGGTTTTCATCCAGCCACTCGCAGGTTTGATCGAGGAGCGAAACGGGGTTGTTGTACGACCCGCTGACTACGTCCAAGCGATTCAACCTTTCGCCGATCAATGTCCAGATGTCGTCGAGCTGCCGCTGCGTGCCGATGTTTTCGCCTTCCAAGTCGAAGAAGATGGCGATGCGGTCATTGTCGGGATCGTGGAAATTGCGCTCGACATCGCGCAGGAGCGCCGTCTTGCCCAAACGCCGCCCGCCGTAAACGAAGCCCGAACCGGTCGGACTCATAATTGATTTCCGCTCTTGCACGCGACCGTAGAACATTTCAGGCGCAACCGTCGTCGCGGTGTAAGGCTCAGTCCAGGTGAAGGGCAGCGTACATTCAAACATCAGACGCAGCCGTGGCGCGCGCTGGCCGTAGAGATAGAGCATCAGCACATCGTCAATCACAATCACCGTCTGACGGTGTTCGCAGCAGAGACGCGCCAGCGCCGGGCGCATATCGTCGTTCATCTGGCCGAAGTAAAAAACGATGACCGGGCTGCCAAAGGAAGTGTCGCCAATCTGTTGTAACAACTCTCCTTCGGTCGGGCGATTCCAGACGCAGAGGATGCGGTAACGGCCTTTGGCTTCCGAGCCGTAAGCTGGCACCGGGCTGCGCTCGCGGCCAATGATGGTGGCCGCCTCCAGATCAATCCAGGTTCCGTTGTCGCCCTGCTTGAATGAAACTTCATCGGCGCTGAAGCCGATGAAATTGAGGATTTGATCAAGTTCCTCTTCACTCACGGTCTGCATGCGCCGCGAGTTGAACCAGGCTGAGATGGCATTGGCGACGTGGTCTAGATCGTAATCCTTCAAGCGCAAGCCGCAAAGATCGGCTCCGGCGCGGGCGCGCTGAATGACCGCGTAGAGCGGCACTTGTTTCAAGTAGTCGCTCAACTCGCGCGCTTTTTCTGGGTAGAAGCTGGCGAAGTTGTCTTTGGCCTCTTCGGCTTCGGGCAGTTCCTGCTGGTCCAGTATCATCGCCAAATAATCTTCCGCGGTGACGATGTCGCCGCGTTCCAGCACGCGGCACAGATGCGGATAGTAGTAATGATCTGCGCCGACACCGGAGATGCGAACCTTCTCTTTGAGCGCCGTGATGGCTGCCTCGCGTTTGGCAGCTATTGTCTCGCGGATAGTTTGCAGTTCGCGATGCGCCGCGCCGAAACGCAGCAACCGACCGGCTTCGTAGCCATCAATCTTGGCAGCCATCTTCAAATAATCTTTTTCTGCGAGATAGCCGAAATCGAGCGCGGCGGCAATCAACTTGCGCGTCTCTTCAAGCTCTTGTCGCAAGACCGCGCGACAAGATGCCAGCATCTGTTCACGGTCGCGACGCATTTCGTCCAGCCTGCGCGCGTCGAAATTTTCGTCGGCCAGATACTGAATGACGTAAGCCGTTGCATCGTGATCACGCAATTCGCTGCGCCGGGCGAAAACGCGCTGCCAGTCAACAGGGAAGCCTTTGGCCGCCGTTTTGACGAGCGCCGGCAGGATGGCTTCCGGCTCTTCAGCGTCCGGCTTCAAGCGCCAATTGACGGGCAGATCAGTGGCGAGCATCGGCGCGTAAAGAGTGTAACGCAGCTTCGGTTCCAATTTCGGTGCCGTACTGTGTGGGTCGAGCAACTCGGCGATTCCCTTGATTGCCTCGCTGCAAAAGGACAATCCGCTGAGCACAGGGAGCGCGGGCTGCTGTTGCTTCAACCTTTCCAACTCTTGCAACACGGCTTCCTTATGCTCGGCGACAAATTGGCGCAGCGGAGCTACGTGCGCTGGCAGGCTTCGTTGTCCGCGTTCGGGATGACATTCGAGCAACGCGACCCAGCGCCGCGTCAAGTCCACCGCTTCGCGCGTGTAATCGAGTATTTGTCTGAAGGCGTCACCGTCAATATCCTTCTGACCTGCCGAACGTCCGATCAATTCGCGGTCGGTGTGGTTGATGATGCGGCGTACCTGGCGCTCGTCCGACCATTGTTTGATACAGCGTTTGATGCTTGCCAGGTCGCCGGTATCCGGTAACGAGACAGGCAGCAGTGTGCGCAGCGGGCCTTGCGGTTCGACCCAATTACGCCAGACGTAGTTGGCAGGCGCAAAATCCAGTTCTTTGAATGGCGCCTGTTTCCACCAGGCTTCGACCTCGTGGCGCAGTTCCTGTAATTCGTTTTGCCAAACCGCTCGATCTTTGTTGTGCTTGAGCGAGGCCGGGTCAAGGGGCTTGGCGTCACGGCATTGTTTCCCAAGCTCTTGGCAAAGGTCGTGGAATTGCGCCAGTCCCGCCAGCTTGGGCAGTTGCAGCAGGGTGCGCGGCGCACGTGTGCCAGGCGCAAGCAAGGCTGTCCGCAAGGCGCCAGCCGCGCTCAGCAACGTAACAGCCGTGTTCCATTCGGCGTTCTCAGTGGAAAGCCACAGCGGCGTAAAAAGCTTGAGATCAGCTTTAAGCTGATGCGCCAATTCGCCTTCGTCATAACGAATATTCAGTCCCAATGTTACAACACGGATGAGCCAAGAAGGCAGACAGATACGCTCTTCGCGGTGTGCGCGTTCCAACGTGCGCGCCAGATGAAAAGCCAAACCGAATTGCCCCTCGAAGAGCAGCCGCCAGAGCAGATCGCGCAACGCCTTCAACCGCTCTGGCGCTGCGCCGCTGTCTATGGCCGTGGCAATTTGCGCAGCCTTGAATTCGAGCGGCAATTGATAAAGCGGTTCGTCTGCATACTCGGCAAAGTAGAAAGGCGTTTGCTTCTCTTCCAGCGCCACGTAGTAGAGCATTTGCTCGCGCTCGTCCTCATCTTCGAAACCTTGCGGGACCGTCTCATAATCCTGAAACGGCTCAGCCTCGGCACCATCTGCCTGCGCCTGTGGCGCTGACTTGATAGCGGGCGGCGTGGGTGGCGACGGCACAACCTCAAGCTCAGCCACGTTGCTGCCCATCTGCTTTTTCCGCGAAGCGGCTGCGGCCCGATTACTTGATAAGGCGCTGACAGATTCCGTCTCTGTGTAGCCCATATTCAATTCATTATGATCGAGTAGGGATTCAGCGTTATTTACGCTGTCACCGCTTTCGTGCCCATTGACTTGATTTGCCAACGCTGCCGCCTCTGTTTCGGACAAGTCCTCCAGCATCTGCGACCAGTGTGAAAGGGCAGCTTGGGTCAGGGTAGAGCCGCCGAAATTTTCAGGAGCCTCTGCGACCTCTTTGCTAGAACCTTTTTTACTGGTAGAGCCTTTAGCGGGCTTGCCTGTTTTTGAGGTAGCAATTTTCCCATTGCTCTTGGCTGTCTTCGCTACTGTGGTGGTAGCAGCGGTTTTAGCCGAAGCGGTTGATTCTGCCGGTGCCGGGCTGAATGTTTCGGCGGCGGGGGCTTCATCTTCACTTGTTTCGCCCGCTGCTGCATTATCGGCAGCTAAAGCCAGCTTGCCATCCATCAGGGCCTTGGCCATCTCTTCCAGGGTCGGCCATTTGCCTCCAGCCCAGGCACTCAAAGGGAGATCGCCTGCTTGCTCCGTGCTCGAACTGGCACTCAACTCTTCGTCAAACTCATTTCCGGTCTCAACTATGGTCTCTTTGCCTACTAATTGAGCAGCCTGCTCTGGAGTCTCCTCGAATTCTTCAAGCGAGGTGTCGGTTGCTGCGGAGGAAGCGGCAATGAAATGGGCAGCTAGTTCTGAAACATCACCGGCCTCATCACTGACGTTATCGCTGACGTTTTTGAACAGTAACTGGCCGCGTGCCGCCTGAGCCGCAAGTTCTTTGCCAAAGTACTGAGCTACCTCTTCGCGCAGCGTGTCCCACTGATCGCCCTCCAAGTTATTCCATTCCTCGACCAGATAGATCAGAGCTTGATAGGGCTTCTGGGCCTCGCACAAAGTTTGCTCTTCCGAAGGGGTTGGCTTACTGGTGAGCGCAGCAATGGTTTCGCGTAGCTTGGCAGCTTGCGCGTGACATTCTTGTAGCGGTTTGAAGTCAGAGCGAGTGCGATGGGCCAACGACAAGACACGTTTAAGGAGGCCGATGGTTTCTTCTCTGAGCTTTTGCGCTGCCGCCTCTTCTTTGGCGGCGCGGGCGGCCTTTTCCGCGTACAGGCGGCTTTTCGTGATGGCCTCAATGGTGGCATTGAGGAGCTTTTCCAGGGTGGTCAGGTCGGCAATTTCATCCGCTTTGGGCAGCGGCTTGACTTTGAAATACTCGGCGGCCTGGATAAGCTCATCACGTAGTCCTTCGAAGTCCCGCCTGGTCGTCTGCAACTCCTCAATCATTACCTCGGAGAGCGGGCGACCGGAATTTTGCATCTCCGTGGCAGCATCAAGCAGTAAAGTACCGAGTTGTGCGAAGTTAGTGGCGAGCGAATTGAATTTGTCCCGCAGCACCACACGACTGACTTGCATTACAATCACCTACGTGGGCAGGTTGGCGAACATACTCAGAGTGGAAAAGAAGTTGAGATGAATCACTCTAAGGTGGCATTCCGCGCCGTGCAGACCTTGTGCTGAGAATCGTAGCCTGAACTCACAACTCCTAACACCAAACCCATGACACGACGCCTGCGCCTGTGTCGCCAGCAGAACCCTTCACCAAGTGGACGGCCTAAAAAAATCTTGGCTACTGAATGGTTGCTTAGCTTGTAGCCTTTGGGAAGACTACAAAGGAAAGCGAGAAGCGATCCTATAGAAGCTTGTTTTACCGATATCTTCACCCAAGTAGACAAATAAGGAGTGGACGGATCCGGTAACGCTCAGTAGCAATGTAGACAACTCGCAGCTTGAAAAGATCCCAAACTGCAAGTGGCTATCGGAAATATAGACGCTTGTTTGTTAATAATCAACTACAAAGTACGGCTCAAGTGGTAGATTAGATGGGATAAGAGTGCTATGCCAGGGTCTGAGATTGGTGAAGCACTGGGCGGCTGAGTTGAAAGGGACGTTGATAAAGATAAAAAAGTAAAGATTGACCACACGCAGATTGCATCAAGAGCTTGAATGCTCAACAGGATTGCTTACCGTTGCCCGAGCGAGCATCAGTGGTTTTACCAGACTGGGAGCAGGCTTGGCTCTTGCTTGCTCGCTGATTGAAGATGCGCACTTTGACGTTGGGCGCGGGGAATTGAGCCTCTTGTAATTTCAGCAGTGCTTCTTCGGGAATCCAGGTCTGTTTTTCAAAGCCCAAGCGCCGCTCACAATCTAAGTTGAGTAGTTTCAACTGGCTGGGAATGAGTTCTTGCGAGCCTTCCGAGGCCTCATCCAGGGCAGTATGGAAAGAAGGTAAGGCCATCAGTATCGCACTTGGGATTAAACTGGCTTCGATGCCAGGGATAATTGGCAGCGGAGTTGATCCAAAGTCGGCCCCGAGGTTGGTTTGATTGCCCGCTTGCAAGCTTCGCGTGGCTTTCTCAAATCGGCGCGAGTGTTTTTCTATCCAACTAAATTGCTTGCTGGCAGGCTTCGCTTTTAACGAAGCCACTTGGTCGGAGTCAACTGGAGAAAAGCCTGATTTGAGCGCTACCAGCTTGTCGGCCAATCGTACAGGCGAGTTGCCGGTATCGCTCCAACCGCTGCCCCAAAGAGCGACCAACTCACCAACACGTTCCAGGCGCTTGACGGCTTCTTCTGACAGGGCAAAAGAGAATGAGCGGAATGTGTGACGGGTGAAAGCCGCGACATTCCCTAGCGAGAACGGCTTGATTGTGTGAGCAATCAGGATCAGCCCTACCAACGAGAACGCGCGAATTGTATGGGTCAGCATAAACAACTCCGTAACTCAGCTTGAAGCCACCAGGGACGAATTGGTTCTTTGTACTCTAAACGTTTTCCAGCTAGCCGAACTTTAACAACTTATTGGTTAGCCAACTTGCTCTGCCGTCTAATACGTCCGGTTGGTGACAAGGAGTGCAGCAAAGTTTCAATCACAGCCATAAATTATTGAAAACAGCTCCACGAATCATGCCTTAAACGGCTCAGTAAGTTGTTAAGCTGTTGTAAATCAATCGTAAAAAATCACCTTCTCCTGCCTTGCCGCCTGAACGCGATGATCGCTTCGATTCAGCCGCCCTTTGGAGTGGTTTGGCGCTCTTGACGAAGCCACGGTCGCTGTAATGACGCTCATGGTCAGGGGAATAGCTACAGTTCTTTTGAACGGCGGAGTTGGGCATAAGCCTGCTCATTCAACTCGATTACTGGCTTGTCCTTTCCACCCACAATGAGCAACGTCAGCGCTTTTACCTCCGGCAAAGCGTCGCTCGCCAAGTCGGGCCGCCCGCCGCGCGAGACGACTATGCCGATTTTCTCACCGCGCCGCTGCTGCCAGCGCCGCGCCGCCGCCCGTGCTCGCGCCGAAGAACCCGACACGTAAGTGTTGATAAGCGGTTTGCTTGGCTATGGACTGGCTTATCTCCGCCAGCCAGTCGGTCGCGTTGACCAACCGCTCGGCCAGCAAGCTAATGTTAAAGAGCAGATGGCGCGTGAAGCCGTCTTCTGCTGTCAGCAGGTCAAAAAGTAGCGTGGCGATGCCTGCCTTGCGGATGACACACGCCAAGAATTGATTGCGCGGGCTGTGACGACTGCTCCCGCTGCCGTGCGCAAACAGTACGATTCCACGTGCGTTACGCGGGATCATCAACTCACCGTTGAGCACAGTTCTGCCGCTTTTGCGTACATCTTCAAGTATCCAGGGAAACTTAAATTCAATGCGGGTGAACCGGCGCGTCTGGGTAGCTGATTAGTCGCAAGGAGAATGCCACTATGAAAATTAGGAGGGCAGCCAGATGGACTTTAATTAGGACGAGAGAGTGGATTGAAGTTCAGCCTGATCAACCCAGGGACAGGATTGACCATGGTCAAGTTATTCGTCCCCAAACGAAATCCCTAACTCACGCGCCGATAAGATGACATCGGAATTGAGCGGCACGAACTTCGTCTTGCTGATGGCTTCTTCAAGCGGGACGGTGACAATAGTGGAGGATTGCAGCGCGACCATGCAGTTCTTTTCGCCGCGCTCGACCGCGCGCACCGCTGCGGCACCGAAACGTGTCGAGAGTAAGCGGTCAGCCGGCGTGGGCTGGCCGCCGCGTTGCAGGTGGCCCAAGACCAAAGAGCGCGTCTCGTGTTTGGTCAAGCGGTGCAATTCGCGCGCGACGTATTCGGCAATCCCACCCAGGCGTGGCTCGCGGCCTTCTTCTTTGGCTTGATAGATATGCTTGCCACCGACCGGGAGCGCGCCTTCAGCCGCGACAACAATGGCGAAGTTGCGCCTGCGCCGCCAACGGTCGTTGATCTTGCGAACGATGGGCGGGAAGCTGAAGGGGATTTCGGGCAGCAAGATCACATCTGCGCCACCGGCGACACCCGCAAACAAGGCAATCCAACCGGCGTAACGTCCCATTAACTCGACGACCATCACGCGTTCGTGCGAAGAGGCGGTTGCGTGCAACTTGTCAATTGCTTCAGTCGCAGTGTTGATCGCAGTGCCGAAGCCGAAGGTTAACTCGGTCGCGGCCAAATCGTTGTCAATCGTTTTCGGCACGCCGATGACTGGCATACCAAGCTCAGCCAGGCGCGAGGCGATGCGTAATGTGCCATCGCCTCCAATGACGATCATCGCGTCGAGCTTAAGCCGTTTGAAACGCCTGACGATTTCTTCCGAAACGTCGAGCGTGCGCTTTATGCCGTCCTCTTTGACAGCCAATTCAAAAGGATTGCCGCGATTAGTGGTACCGAGGATCGTGCCGCCGGTGTAAATGATCCCACGCACGTGATGCGTTTCCAGCTTCATGATGCGGTCTTTATGCAATAGCCCCTCGAAGCCGCGCTCAATGCCGTAAACCTCCCAGCCGCGATTGAGTGCGCCCAGCACGACGGCACGGATGACGGCATTGAGGCCAGGACTATCACCGCCGCCGGTGACGACCGCAATCTTCTTGCGCTTTTTGTCAACTTGACGTTGGGGAGCCATGCCTGAAGTTTATGCAGCCAAGCGCACTCTGCCAAGTGAGTTGAGAAGAAGAGTGAGAGTGGGAACCGAATCTACCCTGTTATACCGCCGCGTCTATTCATCATCAGCATCGTCTTGATTGTCGTCTGAATCAGCGGCCTCGCTGCGGCGGGAAGTTGATTGAGCTTGAGTAACCAATGCGGCGGGGTTCAGGATCAGAATCCGGCGATTGCTGAATTCGACGACCTCGCGGCGGCGCAGATCATTTAAGTGCATCGTCACCGATTCGCGCGTGCTGCCGACCAGGTCGGCCAATTCGCGGTGCGGAATGCGCAGGCTGATGAGCCGCCGCCCGCCTTCTTGTGAAACGCCATAACGCGCAGCCAGATCGAGCAGCACCTTAGCTAGCCGGCTGGCAATGCCGTCAAGTGACAAGTCGCAGATGCGATCTTCCGCTCGCAGCAGCCGTTCGCCGATCAAGCGGAAGAAATACTCATTCACGCGCGGAAATTCACTCATCAGCCGCAGCACATCTATCTTGCCCAAGCGCACTACCGTGACCATATCGTGCGCCAAAGCCGTACGCTCACGCTTGCCAGTAGCGAAAAGCGCGTCCTCGCCAAAAACTGTGCCGGGCGGCAAAATATCCAGCAACACGCGATTGCCCTGGGCATCTTCGCGCAGCAGCTTGATGTGGCCGCTGACTAACCCGTAGATGGCATCGCGCTCTTCACCTGTGCGGTAGATCACACTACGCCGCGTGTGGCTTTTGAGCGTAATGAAGCTGGCGAGTTGCTGTAAGGTCAGGCGGTCAAAAAAGCGGCTCAGCTCCAATTGCGCTAAGGCTTCAACCTCTCTGACATAGGATGATGGTGGTCTCATTGGCAAAAGCATCCACGTCCGGTGGCGCACAACTCGGTGGGATAGAAGTCGTCACTACAGATCTGTTCTCTGAGTCTTCATTTGAGTGCCAAGCCGCCAGGGGAACACCAACGGACGACACGCTACAGGCAAACTTTACGCGCAACTGCCGATAAAACGAATCACCGACCCGATGTCTCGTTTTAAGTGGGATGCATCAGCACCGGAATGCAAGGAAAGAGGCGCTGATGGCCGTGCACGATAGCACGAACGTCTTACCCCACGCAACAAGATTTTGCCTTTGTTTTCTAGGGTTTCCGCCCAGCTTGTTGGCCTTGATCGGCACTCGCTTGCGCCTCTATACCTGATTGGCTAAGATGCGCGCTGAATGAACGCTCATTCAGTTAAGACGGCATAGGCCAGCGGCAATTCGACCAAGAATTCCATGACGCAAGTCCGACGTAAAATTCCCAACCGCGCCCGAACCATCTCCCGAGAAGCTTCTCCGGTACAACGCGAACTGCCCGAAGAGAAAGACGAGAAAGAGCGCAACGGGCGCGCCGAAAAAGCGCGCATGATCCTGCGCGCCGCCGCCAAAGTCTTCGCGCAGTTTGGCTATTTCAATGCCAAGGTCTCTGATGTGGCGCGCGAGGCTGGCGTGGCCGATGGCACGGTCTATCTTTACTTCAAAAGCAAAGACGAATTGCTGAGTTCGATCTTCGGCATAGCGATGGAAGAGTTCCTGAGCCGCGCGCGCGCCGAATTGGCCCAGGCACGTGATCCGCGCGAACGGTTACGCCGCTTTGCGCATTTGCATCTGTCGCTGCTAGAACAAGAGCGCGACCTCGCCATAGTTTTTCAGGTCGAATTGCGTCAATCAACCAAGTTTATGGAGCAATTCTCGACGACCTATCTGGCCGACTATTTCAAAATTATCCGCGAGATTGTCGAAGACGGCCAGCGGCGCGGCTTCTTTCGCCGCCAACTCAACGCCCAAGTGATGGCCAAAGTCCTGTTCGGCGCATTAGACGAAATGGCGACCAACTGGATTTTGAGCCACAACAGCTACAAGCTGACCTCGATGGTCGAGCCTGTGTTGGATATTTTTTTGCACGGCGTGAGCGAAGCGCCACTGCCGGCTTAGGTTTCAAATTTGAGATTTGAGATTCGAACGTCCTGATGTCTGATACCAAAATCACCACGCTCAACGCACTGTTTCGCCAAGCCGTCGCGGCAGACAAGCCGGGCTTGCTCAACTACAAGCAAAACAGCCAATGGCAGGCGCTCTCGGCGCACGAGTTGGCGGAACGCGTGCGGGCGGCTGCAATGGGTTTATACGCGCTCGGTGTGCAGGTGGGTGACCGCGTTGGCCTGCTTTCAGAAAATCGCGTGGAGTGGACGATTGCTGATCTGGGCGTATTAAACTGCGGCGCGGCAGACGTGCCGATCTACGCCACGCAAGCCCCCAAGCAGGTCAAATACATCCTACAAGACGCGGGCGTCGAAGTGCTCTTCATCTCCACCCAAGCGCAATACGACCGCTTGCGTGAAGTGCTGACAAGCCAGGCCCGCTTGCGCGCCATCATCTCGTTCGAGCGGATTGATACGGGCGCCATCGGCGGGCGCGTCATGCACTTTGATGAATTTCTCAATTGGGGCCGCGCCGCGCACGAGGCTGAGCCGGAGCTTTACGAGACGTTGCGTCAGAGCGTCTCGCCCGCTTCGTTGGCGACATTGATCTACACCTCAGGCACCACTGGCGAGCCGAAAGGCGTAATGCTCACGCACGGCAATATCACCTCGAACGTGTTGCTCAATTACGAGAGCTCTGAGTTGCAGGAGAGCGATGTCGCGCTCAGCTATTTGCCCTTCTCGCACATCTTAGAGCGCAACACAATTTATATGTATTTGCGCGCGCGCTGTAGCATCTACTACGCCGAAAGCGTAGACACGGTCGCGCAAAATCTGGCCGAAGCGCGCCCGCATTTCATGACCAGCGTGCCGCGCATGTTCGAGAAAATGTACGCCCGCACGCTCGACAAAGCCGAAGCCGCCGGCAAGCTGCAAGCCGCGTTGGCTAACTGGGCTTTCGACACGGCCAAACAATGGGCGCAACTGGTGACCACAGGCCAGCCCGTTCCATCTATGCTCAAGCTCAAACATCAACTTGCTGACAAGCTGGTCTTGTCAAAATGGCGCGCGGCGCTGGGCGGGCGCATCCGCGTGCTGGTTTCAGGTGGCGCACCGCTCTCAGTCGAACTCGCGCAAATCTTTTACGGCGCGGGCTTGCCGATCTATCAAGGCTACGGCTTGTCGGAAAGCTCGCCAACCATCTCCTGCAACACGCCACAGGCCAACCGCTTTGGCTCGGTCGGCAAACCGGCGCGCGGCGTGCTGGTCAAGATTGCGGCAGATGGCGAGATTCTGGCTGCTGGCCCGAATATCATGCAGGGTTATTACAACCGACCCGACGTGACGGCGGAGACGCTTGAAACTGACAGCGAAGGCCGCGTCTGGCTGCACACGGGCGACATCGGGCACTTGGACGCGGACGGCTATCTTTACATCACCGACCGCAAAAAGGACTTGCTGAAAACCAGCGGCGGCAAATACATCGCGCCGCAGCCGATTGAGAGTGCAATCAAACGCAGCCGCTTCGTCAATCAAGTCGTAGTCATCGGCGACGAGCGCAAGTTTCCTGCCGCCTTGATCGTGCCGCAGATGGACATGCTCAAGAACTACGCCGAGTTGAAAAAGATCGGCTACAGCGACACGGCAGAGTTGCTCAAACATCCGCAGATCGTTGACCTGTTCGAGCGACAAGTCGCCAAGTTCACCGGTGACCTGTCACACTTTGAGCAGATCAAAGCCGTCGCGCTCTTGCCGCAGGAATTGACGGTCGAGAGTGGCGAATTGACGCCGACGCTCAAGGTCAAACGCCGCGTCGTGACGGAAAAATACAAGGAGCTGATCAACCTGCTTTATCACGAAAAAGAAGCGCAGCATACGGCGCGCACTTGAAGCAAATGAAAATGGCCAAAGCGACTAAGCAACACGACGTTGAGTTGATTCTGAAGCTCTACGAACTGCGCCGCGAAAAGCGCATGCGCCGCGCGCGCGCCTGGTACTTCACCAAGTTCAACCCGGCGAGCGCTGCTGACATCGGGCGGTTGTTTGCCAAGGGTGAGCGCGAGAGTTCCTATTATCGAATGATTACGTCTTACTGGGACATGGCGGCCTCATTCGTCATCAACGGTGGCATTGACGAAAAGCTTTTTCTCGACGCCAACACCGAACACATCGGCGTCTTTGCCAAGCTGGAGCCGTTCATCGTCGAACTGCGTGAAGCTGCGGGCGAACCGGATTACCTGCTGCACCTTGAACAACTCGTCCGGCGCATCCCCGACGCTGACGCGGTGATGGAGCGGCGGCGCAAGATTTTTGCGCGCTGGGCCAAACCCAAAAAGCGCAAGCCGGCAGCCGAAACTGGCGACGCGACACCGGCCACTACAAACGAGCAAGCGGCTGCACAATGATGACGGCGACGAGTAAACAATTTCCGCTTGAACTGAGCGTCACGCACAGCCAGCGGCACGGCCCGCGAATCCGCAGCTTCTTTATGACGCCGCGCAACGGGGCGCTCCCCGACTTCGTTGCCGGGCAGGTGGCCGTGCTTGCGCTGGGCGATGCACAGCCGGTCTACATCGCCTTCGCTTCTGGGCCGGAAGAGCCGGAGTACGAGTTTCTGATCAAGCGCCGCGCGGCGCAGGAGGGGATGAGCGCGCTCTTTGACCCGCACTTTGCCGAATCGGTCACGCTGCAACGGATCATCGGCACGGGATTCCCGGTCGAAGATTACAAAGGCCACGATTTAGTCTTCGTCGCGATGGGCACTGGGCTGGCGCCGCTACGCTCGGTGTTACATCACATCTTCAATGCGCGGGACGATTACGGACGGCTCGTCGTGCTTTATGGCGCGCGAACGCTGGAAGACTTATGCTATCAAGACGAAATTAACAACGTTTGGCGCGCGCGCGGCGTCGAATTGCGCCAGGTTTTGAGCCAGCCCGGCGCGAGCGAATGGAGTGGGCCGACCGGTTATGTGCAAAGCCTGCTCGATCATCTAGTGCCTGAATTGCAGCAGCCAGTCGCGCTGGTCTGCGGTTCGTCGGAGATGATGTCGCAAACAAAAGAGCGGCTGCTGGCGTTAGGCTTTACGGCGGAAAAGATTTTGACTAATTACTGAAGCTGTTGTCCGACAAGCTGCCAGCTTGTCGCTGACTCCGGGTTGTACCAAATCGGAAGACTGCGCCAAGCTGGCAGCTTGTCGGACAGCATTCGAGGAGACATCAACTATGCAAATCAGAAAAGCTGCGGTGCTGGGCGCAGGCGTAATGGGTGCGCAGATTGCCGCGCATCTGGCCAACGCGGGCATTCCAAGCCTGCTGCTCGACATTGCGCCAGCGGCGTTGACGCCGGAGGAAGAGGCCAAAGGCTTGACGCTCGAATCACGCGCTGTGCGCAACCGTATCGCACAAGCCGGACTCGATGCCGCCATCAAAGCCAAGCCCGCCGCCTTCTTTTCGCCTGCATTGGCGGGGCTGATTACGGTCGGTAACTTTGAAGACGATTTGCCGAAGTTGAAAGATTGCGATTGGGTGATTGAGGCCATCGTCGAAAAACTCGACATTAAGCGATCGCTCTACGAACGCATTGAACCGCACCTGAAGCCCACAGCAATCATCACCTCGAACACGTCGGGCATCCCGCTCAGCAGCCTGGCGGAAGGCCGCAGCGATAACTTTCGCAAGCATTTTCTCGGCACACATTTTTTCAATCCGCCGCGCTATCTGCACCTGCTCGAAATCATCACGACGCCGGAGACCGACCCAAGCGTCAGTGCGTTCATTGCCGATTTCTGCGACAAAGCGTTAGGCAAGGGGATCGTCCACGCCAAAGACACGCCCGGCTTCATCGCCAACCGCATCGGCAATTTCTCGATGTTGCACGCGTTGGCCGTGATGCAGGAAATGGGGCTGACGTTTGAAGAAGTAGACGCGTTGACCGGCACAGCCATCGGCCACGCGAAAAGCGCGTCATTCCGCACGCTGGATGTCGTCGGCTTGGATACGGCCTACAACGTGGCGAAGAACCTCTATGCCGCGCTCCCCGACGACGAGAAACGTGAATCGTTCAAGGTGCCGGAGTTTATGGAGAAGATGGTCGAGCGCAAGCTGCTCGGTGACAAGACCAAAGGCGGCTTTTACAAGAAAGTCGGCAACGACATCCTGACGCTCGACACCGACACGTTTGAATATCGCCCACAACAGAAAGGCAAGTTTGCTTCGCTTGACGCGACAAAGCAGATTGAGAAGCTAGCCGACCGGCTGCCCGCACTGGTCTACGCCCAAGACAAGGGCGGCGAGTTTTTGTGGCGCACGATGTCGGAGACGGGCATTTACGCGGCGAATCGCATTCCCGAAATCGCCGATAACATCGTCGAGATTGACAACGCGATGAAGTGGGGCTTTGCGCACGAACTTGGCGTGTTTGAAAAATGGGACGCCAGCGGGCTGGAAAAATCAGTCGAGCGGATGAAAGCCGAAGGGCGCACAATCCCGGCCAATATCGAGAAAATGTTAGCGAGCGGCGCGAAGAGTTTTTACAAGACCGAGAACGGCGTGCGCTACTTCTTCGATTTTGCCAGCAATGCGTACCAACCAGTCAGCGTGCCAGCGGGCATCACGCTCCTGAAATCGCTCAAAGACCAGAACAAAGTCATCAAGAAAAACTCCGGCGCGAGCCTGATTGATGTGGGCGACGGTGTCGCCTGCGTCGAATTTCACGCGAAGATGAACGCGCTCGGCGGCGATCAACTCGGCATGATTCAGGCGGGCTTGAAAGAGGTCGAGAAGAATTTCGAAGGCTTGGTCATCGGCAATCAGGGCGAGAATTTTTCGGCGGGCGCGAACATTGCGATGATCCTGATGGGCGCGCAGGACGGCGATTGGGACGAGCTTGAACTCGCCGTGCGCCAGTTTCAGAACACGGTCGTGAGTTTGCGCTACTCGCCCAAGCCCGTCGTCGTCGCGCCACATGGCTTGACGCTCGGCGGTGGCTGCGAGATGACAATGCATTCGGCGCGCGCAGTGGCCAACGCCGAAACCTACATTGGCCTGGTCGAAGTCGGTGTCGGCTTATTGCCCGGCGGCGGCGGCACGAAGGAAATGGCGTTGCGCGCGGGCGATGAAGCTGTGGCCAATCCCGGCGTAGATCATTTTGAAGTCTTGAAGCGCAACTTTGAATTGACTGCGATGGGCAAGGTAGCGACGAGCGCCGTCGAGGCCAGGGACTGGGGCGTCCTACGTGAGCGCGACCGCATCGTGATGAATCGGCAGCGCATCATTGAAGAGGCGAAACAGACTGTACTGACGCTCGCCCGCGAAGGCTATCGCGCGCCGCAGATCCGGCAGGACGTGCTCGTGTTGGGCGAAGCCGCGCTGACTAAATTCAAGCTCGGCATGCACATGATGAAACGCGGCGGATACATCTCCGACCACGATGCGTTGATCGGGCTAAAGATTGCGACGGTAATGTCGGGCGGCAATCTGACGCGCCCAGCGCGGGTGAGCGAGCAATACCTACTCGACATTGAGCGCGAGGCCTTTGTCAGTCTATGTGGAACAAAAGCTACGCAGGAGCGTTTGGCGCACATGCTGAAGACGGGCAAGCCGCTACGCAATTAATCACGGAGGTAAGCGATGAAGCTGCCAAAGTTTTTCTACAAGTTTTCGTATCAGCGCGAGCCGCTCTGGCTGCTGATTTTCAGTCTTTTGCTGCCGCTGATTGGGATTTTAGCTGCTGTTGTGCTTCACCGCATGAGGCGGTGAAGCAACGAAGGAGGTTGTATGAACGCGAATGAAGCCGCTAATGGTGAAGGCATTCAGCAAGCGGTGATTGAAAAGCTGGCCTTGCTTTCACTCGACAAGCAAAAAGAAGCGTTGGCCTTCATTGAAGACTTAGCCAGTGAAGCAGCGGCCACTTCAACCAAAGCGGGCCAAACGCTTTGGGAACTGGCCCAAGAATGCATTAAAGACGTTCCGCCGGAAGCCTTCGAGGAATTGCCAACCGACGGAGCGTTGAATCACGACCATTACCTTTATGGTGCTCCGAAAAAGTATGACGAACACGGCGCGCCGATAGATTATGAACCACTGGGGTAAGCCGGAGCGTTCATGAGAACTGTCTTTGTTGACACCTTCTTTTGGGTCGCCATCTTGAATCCGCACGATGAGCCGCGCCGCACGGCCCGTGCGGTTGAGTTGGGCTTGGGCCAGCCTCGCTTCGTCACGACCGAATCGGTCTTAATCGAGGTTCTTAATTTTTATGCGGAATTCAAACCGCACATGCGCCAAGCTACGGCCAATCTGGTCAAGCAGATTCTCGTCAGGCCGGATGTCGAAGTCCTCCCGCACACCCGGCAGGCGTTTCAAGCCGGTTTGCAACTCTATGAAGCGCGCCTCGACAAGGGCTACAGCCTGACCGATTGCATCTCAATGAATGTGATGCGTGAACGTGGAATCTTGGAAGCACTAACTCACGACAACCATTTCGCTCAGGAAGGGTTTGTCGTTCTGATTTGAGGAGAAAATTTATGCGTGAAGCAGTCATCGTCAATGCACTCCGCACCGCCATCGGCAAAGCGCCGCGCGGCACTTTGAAAGATACGCGGCCCGATGATCTGGCCGCCACCGTCATCAAGGAGTTGATGGTGCGCACGCCGGAAGTCAATCCCGCCGAGGTCGAAGACGTCGTCATCGGCTGCGCGACGCCCGAAGCTCAACAAGGCATGAATATGGCGCGACAGGCGGCCTTGCTCGCGGGCCTGCCCAATTCGTCGTCGGCCATCACGATCAATCGTTTTTGCTCGTCGGGCTTGCAAGCGATTGCGCAAGCGGCGGAGCACATTATGTGCGGCTTTTCGGAAGTAGCGATTGGCGGCGGCGCGGAGTCCATGTCGCTCTTGCCAATGGGCGGGCACAACTTGTCGCCCAACCCAACGCTGGTGGATGTTTATCCCGACACTTATTTGAACATGGGTTTGACGGCGGAGAACCTAGCACGCAAGTACGAAATCTCGCGCGAGCAGGCGGATGAATTCTCTGTGCGCTCGCACCAAAACGCGGCGGCGGCAATTGATGGCGGGAAGTTCAAAGACGAGGTTGTGCCCTTCGCGATCAAAGCGCGCGAACTCGAAACCGATGCCAAAGGGCGCGGCAAGATACGTGAACGTGAACTGGTCTTTGAAGTGGACGAAGGTGTGCGGCGCGACACGACGTTGGAAGGCTTGGCGAAATTGCGCCCGGCTTTTCACGTGAAAGGCACGGTCACGGCGGGTAATTCGTCGCAAACATCGGATGGCGCGGGGGCGGCGCTAATTATGTCAGCAGAGAAGGCTGCCGAGCTGGGGCTGAAACCGATGGCGCGCTTTGTTTCTTTTGCAACAGGCGGTGTTGCGCCGGAAGAGATGGGCATCGGCCCGATTGTGGCGATTCCGAAAGCGTTGAAAGCCGCCGGACTCGAACTCAAAGACATTGATCTGATTGAGTTGAACGAAGCCTTTGCCGCGCAGGCGTTGTCGGTCATCAAGGTATTGAACCTCGACCTGGAACGCTTGAACGTCAACGGTGGCGCGATTGCGCTAGGCCATCCGCTCGGTTGCACGGGCGCGAAGTTGACGGCGACGCTGCTTTACGAGATGAAGCGGCGTGGCGCGCGCTACGGCATGGTGACGATGTGCGTGGGCGGCGGCATGGGCGCGGCGGGCATCTTTGAGAACTTACAGAGGTAGCCTGATGGCTCAGACATTCATGGTCATCTATCGCCCCGGCCCTGGCTGGCTCGCTGACAAGCCGCAAGCAGAACAACCGTTGCAGGAGCACGGAAAATATATCTTGCAGCTTCACGTGGCTGGCAAACTGCGCTTCGCTGGGCCATTTGAGGGCGACAGCGGTGGTGCAGCAGTATTTGAAGCTGAGAGCGAAGCGGAGGCGCGCGGGATTGTGGACAACGATCCGGCGGTCACTAGCAAAGTGTTTGACTATGACTTGCATCCGTTCCGGCTGATTCCGTGGGAGCAATATGCGAAGCGAAGTTAGAAACGAATATTTGCTAACGAGTAATCATTACTAAACGAAAGGACGACACGAACAATGGCAGCAGCACTCGAAAAAGAAGTTGTTAAAGGCGGCGGGTTTCTTTTGACCGAAACCTTGCCCGCTTCTGTCTTCTCGCCGGAAGACTTCTCTGATGAACAACAGATGATTGCGCAAACGACGCAGGAGTTCATGGAGAAGGAAGTTATCCCCAACAGCGACAAGATCGAAACCAAGGATTACGAAATCCAGCGCAGCCTGATTAAACAGGGTGCCGACCTCGGTCTGATCAACGCCAGCATTCCCGAAGAGTACGGCGGATTGGAACTCGACCACGTCTCGAACATGCTGATCGCGGAACACACCTCTGGGCAGGCGTCGTTTTCGACCGGATTTGGCGCGACCAGCAGCATCGGGCTGTTACCGATTGTGCTCTTTGGCACCGAGGAGCAGAAACAAAAGTACGTGCCGAAGATTGGCTCGGGCGAGTGGGTGGGCGCGTACTGTTTGAGCGAATCGGGATCGGGGTCAGACGCGTTAGCGGCGAAGTCCACCGCGCGTTTGAGTGAAGACGGGCAGCATTGGATTTTGAACGGCGAGAAGATGTGGATCACCAACGGCGGCTTTGCCGATGTGCTTTCGGTCTTTGCCAAAGTGGACGGCCAGCATTTCACCGGCTTCATCCTTGAGCGCAACGATCCCGGCGTAAGCCACGGGAACGAGGAGCACAAGCTGGGACAGCGCGGCTCTTCGACTACGCCGATTCTGATGCAGGACGCAAAGATTCCGAAAGACCGCTTGCTGGGCGAGGTCGGCAAAGGCCATCTGATCGCTTTCAACGTGCTCAACTTCGGGCGCATCAAGATGGGCGCGGGTTCCATCGGCGGCTCAAAGCGCGTGCTGGCACAGTCGGCAAGGTATGCTGCCGAGCGTCACCAATTCGGGCGTTCCATCGCTACCTTCGGTGCAATCAAATACAAGTTGGCCGAGATGACAGCGCGCATTTACGCGAGTGAGTCGGCCGTCTATCGCACCGCCGGGATGATCGAAACCAAAGAAGAGACGATTGACAAGAAGAACCCGGCGGAGTTCATGAAGGCCATCGAGGAGTACGCGATTGAATGTTCGATCCTCAAAGTCGCAGGCACGGAAACCCTCTTCTATTGCGCCGACGAGAACGTGCAGATTCACGGCGGCAATGGCTTCACCGAAGACTACCCGGCGGAAGGTGTCTACCGCGATTGCCGCGTTAACCGCATCTACGAAGGCACGAACGAGATCAACCGACTGTTGATTCCGGGCCAACTAATCAAACGCGCGATGAAAGGCGGCTTGCCGCTCTTTGCTGCCGCAATGAAGTTGCAGGAAGAGTTGCTGGCCGGGCCGTCATTCGACACCGACGAAGACGATTCGCCACTCGCCCAAGAGCGCAAGCTCGCGGCCAACGCCAAGAAGGTTGCGCTGGCGCTGATCGGCTCGGCGGCCCAGAAGTTCCAGGCCGCGTTGCAGGAGCAACAGATGATTCTCTGCTGGACGGCAGATGTCATCATTGACACCTTCCTACTCGACAGCGCGATTGCCCGCACCGCCAAGCTGATCGCGCGTGATGGCGCAGACAAACATCAAGCCGCGATTGATGCGACGAAGCTCTTCACGCACGACGCGATCAACCGTATCGAGGTCGCCGCGAAGAATGCGCTGGCCGCGATTGTCGAAGGTGACGAGTTGCGGATGATGCTGGTGGCGCTGAAACGCTTTACCAAGATGGAGCCGCTCAACACTGCGGCTATTCGTGAACGATTGGCGGATAAGGTTGTCGCAGCGGGCGGTTACATTTTCTAATTGCCCGCCTGTCAAATCGCCCCAAGCGCGCGAGTCATCTGCGCGCTTGGGGCTTTAACGTCACAGCTTAAATGAGGTGTGAAATATGAAACCTGAACAATGGCTGATGACACTGATTATCTGGGGCTTGCTGGCTGGGGGCGACGTTGTTAACTCACAGGGAAGAGAAAAACCTTCCTGGAAACACATGGCAACGGATAAAAATCATGGCTGGGAGAATTATTATGACAGCAAGCGTGTGATTCAAACGTCTGATGGGGTTGTGAGAGTTTGGGTCAAACAAGTTCCGATCTACAAAGACGAGGAAGAGAAGAAAGCTAAGATGGAAAGACTCATTGAAAACAGAGAAGGACTAGGCATCAAAACAGATGGCTATAGGGATTACGCGTATTCCGTTACATTGATCGAGATTAAATGTGAGGCAAACGAAGGGCGAAGCGTTTCCATCGTTGATTACGATAAAGCAGATAAGGAGTTAGGCGAAGACGCCTTGAACAACCCTACCTGGGCACCAATTTCGCCCAGGTCTTGGCTGATAGCGTTGATACCGGAAGTCTGTAATCAGAAGAAGTGACAATAGCTACGAGATAACAGCACACACAAATAAGGACCTGCTAGCAGTTTGAGACTTCCGCCTGTTCCGTTATTTCCGTCTGTTTTGTGATTCCCTCTGCTTCTATTTCCAAAACTACAACGCTACGAATTTCATGCGCATCGAGAAACTCATCATCCCCACGCCTTTTCCCGTCGGCCCGATCAACATCTACCTCGTCGTTGAAGAGCCGCTCACGCTGATTGATGCCGGGCCGAAAACGCCGGAGGCTCTGGCTGCTTTGCGCGAACAGTTGCGCGCGCTCGGTTTCAAACTGGCTGACATCCGCCGCGTCATTCTCACGCACACGCACGAAGACCATTGCGGCTTGGCCGGGACGATCCAGGCCGAATCGGGCGCGCGCGTGCACGTGCACGAATGGGAGTATCACAACATCTCTAAACACCGCGCGACCCGTGTCAATCGTGATTTGCTCAGGCGCGCCGGGGTTCCGGCGGAAGCGGTGGAACAGTTGGCGGGACGCTACGAATTGATTCATACCTTCGCCGACGCCGTGCCAGACGTGGCGGCTTACCGCGACGAGCATGAGTTCCTCTTTGCCAGCGGCTCGTTACAGGTTGTTCATACGCCGGGACACACGCCGGGCAGTTGCTGTTTGTTGCGCGCGAGCAATCGGTTGTTGATCGCAGGCGATACCGTGCTCAAGAACATCACACCCAACCCGGTCTTGAACCCAGACCCGCTTGATCCGCAACGCCGCTTTCCCTCGCTCGGTGAATATCTGGTCTCGTTGGCCCGCTTGCGCGAGCTTGCTCCGACACTCATCAAGACAGCGCACGGCGATGATGTGACTGATTACGAAGAATACTTTTTTGCGCTCACTCGTCACACGCAAGAGCGTCAAATGAAAATTGTCAGCCTGGTTCCCGCTCAAGGCATCACGGCGTGGGAGGTGTCGAAGCTCATTTTTCCTACCGTAAAAGACATCAATCGTTTCCTCGCTGTTTCTGAAGCCGTCGCACACTTAGACTTTGCCGTAGCCGAGGGGCGATTGCGGATGGAGCGGGGCGCAGAAGCCGACTCATATTTTTTGCCCTGAGCCTCCTTGCCAATTTCTGCCCTCGGCATTTCTTCGCCACACAAACTGATTTAGAATCCTCACGCTCGAAGTCAAATTCATTATCCCAAGTCAAATCATGAATCGAATCGTCGAATGTGTGCCGAATTTCAGCGAAGGGCGCGATGCCGCTAAAGTCGAACAGCTTGCCGCCGTCATTGCCGCCGTGCCCAATGTCGTATTGCTCGCCCGCGAGCTTGATGCCAATCACAATCGCTCGGTCATCACCTATGCCGGTGAGCCGGAAGCCGTCGTAGAAGCCGCCGTGCGCGCGGCGGCGAAAGCGGTCGAGCTGATTGACCTTAATCAGCATCAAGGCGAACACCCGCGCATCGGCGCGCTCGATGTCTTGCCTTTTGTGCCGCTCGAAGGCGTGACGATGGACGATTGCATCGAACTGGCGCATCAGGCGGGCGAACGGTTGGCGCGTGAATTAAAGATTCCCGTCTACCTCTATGAACGAGCGGCGACCAGACCGCAGCGCATCAACCTGGCCGACGTGCGGCGCGGCGAGTTTGAAGGCTTGCGCGAAGAGATTGAAACCGAGCTCGCACGCCAGCCCGATTATGGCGAGCCGATCATTCATCCGACCGCAGGCGCAACCGCCATCGGCGCGCGTCCGCCGCTGATCGCCTACAACATCAATCTCGGCACAAACAATTTGGAGATTGCCAAAAAGATTGCGCGCGCTGTGCGCGGCAGCAACGGCGGGTTGCAATACGTCAAGGCGCTCGGCATTGATTTGAAAGATCGCGGTCAGGTGCAAGTCTCCATGAACCTGATCAATCACGCGGAAACGCCGCTCTTTCGGGTTTTTGAACTGGTGCGACTGGAAGCTGAACGCTATGGCGTGCCAATTGTTGGTAGCGAGATCGTCGGCCTAGTACCGCAGGCCGCGCTCAATGATTGCGCCGATTTTTATCTGCGTTGCGAGAATTTCAGCGAAGACGTGATTCTCGAAAAACGCTTGCAGGACGCGCTTGCCGCGCGGGCGCTGCAGAGCGGTGGGCCGACCACTGCCACGCCGTTCAAAGACGAATTCAACCCTGATGAATGGCTAGGCGCATTCATTGATGATGTAGCGGCTGGCTCGCTCACGCCGGGCGGCGGCAGTGTGGCCGCTTACGCCGGGGCCTTGTCGGCGGCGCTCGGCAAGCTGGTTTGTAATCTGACCCTTGGTAAAAGGAAGTATGAAGACGTCGAAATGGAAGTGCGCGACATCTTCGACCAGCTTGAACAACTTGACGCTGATCTGCGCGCTGCTGTGGCTGAAGACGCTGACAGCCAGGAACGCCTGACCGAAGTGATGCAACTGCCGCGCGGCACCGAAGCCGAACGCCTCGCTCGCACGGGCGCTATCGAAGAGGCCACCAAAGGCTTGGTGAGCTTGCGCCTGCGCGTGGCCGAAGGCGCAATGGAGACGCTTGATCTGTTGGACGAACTGGCCGAAGTCGGCAACCCCATTGCTTGTGCTGATCTGAGCGTCGGCGCGCAACTGGCGCTGACCGCGATTCGTGGCGCGTCCTATCAGGTCTTCGGCAATCTCGGCTTGATCAGCGATGAAGAATTCACGCGCCAACGCCGCGTTGAGCTTGATGAATTGATCGCGCGGGGGCAGGAAGTGGCGGATGCGATTGAGGAGCGGTTTTTCCAAATTTATCCGCGCTGAATGAAAGTTCGCTCGCAGGTTTCCCCTATCCCGATTGCAAACCACTCTAGTCTTTCTGCTAATATGTCGCGCAACCGGCTCTGCCCTGGTTCTCACAAATCGCATTGGAATGGAGTAATCCTATGATCGCTCGCAAATCGTTTGTCGTCTTTCTCTGCTTCGCACTCTTCTTTTCATTGGCCTGTGCCCCGGCGCAACTCAACGCGCCGCCCATTGCCGAGTCTGCCGCGCGCCCGCCTGTCCGTGGCAAACACGGCATGGTCGCTTCGGTCAGCGAGATCGCTTCCAAAGTCGGCGTGGACGTTTTGAAGCGCGGTGGCAATGCTATTGATGCAGCGGTCGCCATCGGTTTGGCGTTGGCGGTGGTCTGGCCTTCGGCAGGTAACATCGGCGGCGGCGGGTTTATGGTGATTCGCCTGGCCGATGGCAGAACGACGGCCATTGATTACCGCGAGATGGGGCCGGCGGCGGCGCATCGCAACGTTTATCTGGATACGAAGGGCGAGTATATCAAAGGCTCTTCGACCTTCGGCCACAAAGCAGCGGGTGTGCCAGGTGCGGTCGCAGGAATGGCCTACGCGCTCGAAAAGTATGGGACGCTGAAGTGGGCCGATGTGTCGAAGCCCGCTTACGATTTGGCGAAGGATGGCTTCCCAGTCTGGTATCAACTCGAACGCAGTTTGAAAGGCAGCCAGCGGGAACTCGAACGCGTGCCCGAATCCAAACGCATCTTCCTGCGCAACGGCAAGCCTTATGAAACTGACGAAATCTTTCAACAGCCTGAATTGGCCGCGACGCTGGAACGCATGATGAAATCCGGCCCGCAAGAGTTCTACACAGGAGAAACTGCGCGCCTGATTGAGGCCAGCATGCGTAAAGCCGCTCACGAGCACGGCAACGGCAAACCGTGGATGACCGTAGAGGATTTGAAAAACTACAAGGCCGTCGAGCGCGCACCACTCAAGACCACCTATCGCGGCCACGAGATCATCACGATGCCACCACCTTCGTCGGGCGGGGTGGCGTTGATCGAGATGCTAAACATCCTCGAACGTTACGATCTGAAAGCGCTGGGCGCAGGTTCATCGCAATCGCTGCACTTGATGATCGAAGCGATGCGGCGCGCGTTCGCCGACCGCGCGGAATTTTTGGGCGATCCCGATTTTGTCAAAGTGCCAGTCGCCGCACTCATCTCGCGCGCTTACGCCGACAAAGTGGCCGCGACAATTGATCCCAATCACGCTTCGACTTCTGAAGCGATCAAACACGGCGAACCGGCGCCTTACGAATCGAACGAGACCACGCATTACACCGTGGTGGATAAAGCTGGCAACGTGGTGGCTTGCACGACGACGCTGAACGAAAGCTTTGGCAACAAGGTCACAGTCGAAGGCGCAGGCTTCCTGCTCAACAACGAGATGGACGATTTTGCGCCGAAGCCAGGCTCGCCGAATGCTTACAACTTGATTCAAGGCGAGGCGAACGCCGTCGCGGCGAAGAAGCGCCCGCTCTCTTCGATGACGCCGACCATCGTGTTGAAAGACGGCAAACTCTGGTTCGCGGTCGGCAGCCCCGGCGGTCCGACAATCATCAACACCGTTCTGCAAGTCATCCTCAACGTCGTGGATCACGGCATGAACATTCAGCAAGCCATCGAGTGGCCGCGTGTCCATCATCAATGGATGCCCGATGTCATCACCTACGAGCCTTATGGGCTTGTGCCCGATGTACTGAAGACACTGGAGGCCAAAGGTCACAAGCTAACCGACAAGCCGCGCAATATGGGTGATGCCGAGGGCATCCTGATTGAAGACAAAACTGGTGTGCGTTTGGGTGGTAGTGACCCACGCCTGGACGGCAAATCGGTTGGTTATTGAGCGTGCAAAACTGCTGGCTGACGCGGCGAGCCTGCGCTTCTTCACGTCGGCCAGCAGTTTTCTAATTGTGTAGAGACCGAACAGATTCAAGCTGCTTTGCACGGAAAAGCTACACCGGCTTTTTGTATTTTAGTTTGGGCATTTCAGTTCCGCCTTAAGTTTAAGTCAAGCACAGTCAGCCAAATCACCCACAAGAGAATCATCCAAAAAAATATGCCAGGCGATTGGCCTAGGCTGGCACAAGCATTGCTCGCGCGAGAGGCAACTACACACGGCATCGGAGCAATGGTTCTATGCCCCAAACCATGCGCGCCTCCCTCGCGCATTTAAGTGGGAGAGAAGCAAATGTTATCTATGAGCAAAAAAATTCTTGTCGTAGAAGACGACGAGACGATGCGCTTGACGCTGGCCGCATTACTGCGCTGCGAAGGTTTTGAGGTACTGACCGCACGCGACGGCGAGGACGGCTATCATCAGGCATTGGCTGCGTGCCCTGATCTGATTATCACTGATTTGCAGATGCCAGTCTTGAACGGCGTCGAATTGGCCCAACGAATTCGGCAATGCGGACAATTGAGTCAGGCGCCGATTCTGGCCTTGAGCGCCAACCTGCAGGATTACAGTTTGTCAGAGCGCATGAACGCAGGCATCAATCGCTTCTTCGATAAAGCGGCCAACGACCGGCAGACCTTGTTAACGACCGTTCGCTCGTTACTCGACGGTTCATCGTTGGAAACCGCCTCCGTCGTGTGATGCTTCGCGCTCGTAAAACTCAGCGTTGACGAAGCGCAGCAGCGCAAAGATCACGCCTTGTTTGTACAACTGCAACCGATCCAGTTTTCCATTGGAGAGCAGGCCAATCGCGCCTTCTTGTTGCTTGGAATTCTCTCGACCGAAAAAGCGGTCATCTGCTTCGCCAAGCTCCAAACCCACGCGCACGAGTTGCGCCACACCTTCAGGCAGGAGGAAGCGGCCCGTTTGGCCACAACCTACGCGGCCCGCGCGGTCAACGATCACGACCCAGGCGTAAGCCCACATTCCATCCGCGCTGTCTTGCACGCCACCTTCAAGACCGACGCCATAGCTCGCTTCGGTCGTCTGTGCCAGAGCCAGGCGCGCTCGATTGAGCGCGCCTGTGAACATCTCGTGATCTGAGTCGGGTTGGTGGCTGACACCCGAATCAGTGGCGACACCGATGGCGCACGCTTCCGGCCAGAACTCAGCGATAGCGGCAGCGACGCAGTTGATTTTGACTGGATTGGTCGAACCAACAACAAAGATCATGGCGGAAATCCCAGCGCGACTCCTTTGACAAAAAGATTGGTGAAAAGGTATTGCTGACGCCGCGCACTGTAACATTGCGCCTCGGATGATTGCCACTCGCGAAAGAATAAATATGCGCATCATTGATCTAACACCGAACGACGGCGAATTGATTCAACAGGCCGCTCAACTTCTCTTCGACGCCTTCAAAACCAATTGGCCGGATGCCTGGCCGACGCTCGAAGAGGCAACCGCCGAAGTGCACGAATCGTTTGCGCCTGACCGGTTGAGCCGCGTGGCCATTGATGAAGATGGCACGTTATTGGGTTGGGTCGGCGGCATCGAACATTACAGCGGCCACGTGTGGGAGCTACACCCATTGGCTGTCAAAACCACTGTGCAAAGGCGCGGCATCGGGCGCGCGCTGGTCGGAGATTTAGAGCAGCAGGTCAGTCAGCGTGGCGCATTGACGCTCTGGGTCGGAACAGATGATGAAGCGGGCATGACCTCGCTGGCGGGCGTTGATCTCTATCCAAACGTCTGGGAGCACCTGGCGCAGATCAAGAATCTACGCGGCCACCCTTACGAGTTTTATCAGAAGTTGGGCTTTGCCATCATCGGCGTGATCCCGGACGCCAATGGGTGGGGCAAGCCGGACATCTACATGGCTAAGCGGGTGAAAGGAAACGAGCGTTGAATGGAAAGAGCACCCCTACGCGATATGGCCTTGCAGATTTTTCAACACACGCTGGCCGCGATTGACGTGGAGACGGTCATACGTGCGCACCTGCGGTTGGAAGACGAGCAGCTTTGTATCGGCGACACACGTTGTGATCTGCAACGCATCAGACGCGCCGTTATCATCGCCATAGGCAAGGCCAGCCTGCCGATGGCGCGCGCCGCCAGCCCGCTGCTCGGCGCACAATTTCACGAAGGTCTCATCGTCACCAACGAAACGCATGGTCAGCCGCCGCCCAGCTTTCAGCTCTATCTGGGCGGCCATCCGACGCCGAATCAGGACAGCTTCGACGCAGCCAGGCACGCGCTGGATTTACTGCGCCGCTGTGATGGCGAAGACACGCTCGTTTTGTTTCTGCTCTCCGGCGGCGGCTCAGCGATGTTCGAGTTGCCGATTGATCAGAGTCTGACGTTGGAAGATTTGCAGGCCGTCAATCGCGCGCTGGTCAATTGCGGCGCGGTGATTCACGAGATGAACATCGTGCGGCGCCATCTTTCGGCAGTGAAGGGCGGGCGATTGGCTGCTGCTGCGCCACGAGCGCAACAAATCTCGCTCTATATTTCCGATGTCAACAGCGACGATCTTTCCACCGTCGCCTCCGGCCCAACGCTGCCAAGCGGCGCAACGCTTGCAGCTTTCAGGAGCGTAATTGAACGCTATGACCTACTGGCAAAATTCCCTCCGCATGTCGCCGCGTTGATTGCTGCAGGTAACATTCCGCCCTTGCCACCAGCCGCTCAGCAAAACGAACGCGCCGCGCATTATCTGCTGCTCGACAACTCAATCGCTTTGCAAACGGCGCGGCGCATCGCCGAAGAAGAAGTTGGCTGTGTCGTCGAAACCGCCAGTGATTTGATCGAAGGCGAAGTCGAAACGATGGCGCGCACGCATCTACAACGCTTGCTGACTCTGCGCGCCAGACATCCAGGCCGAACGGTCTGTTTGCTCTCCGGCGGCGAGGTGATCTGCCCCGTGCATGGCAATGGCCAGGGCGGACGCAATCAGGAGTTTGTGTTACGCGCAGCGATGGCTATGGCGGAGCAACAGCTTGATAACGTGGTCTGTCTAAGCGCAGGAACGGATGGGATAGACGGCAACAGTCCGGCAGCAGGCGCGTTGGCCGATGCTACGACAGTGTCCCGTGCCCAGGCATTAGGACTAATAGCGGAAGAGTTTTTACGAAACAGTGATTCGTTCAGTTTCTTCAACCTGCTAAGCGATGCCTTGATAACCAGGCCAACCGGCAACAACGTGCGTGACGTGCGGATTCTGCTGGCACAAGCCTGAGCGGAAAAATAACACTTTGCCCCCGCCACAATTCAGTGTAAAAAGACAGCCGCATCCCACGAAGCCATTTCAATAGACGTTTTAAGAGATAGACCATGAGGAAATGGGTTTGGTTAATTATATTGGCGCTAGGCGTCTGGTCATTGTATTGCGGGTCTGCCACGCAAGATTCGTTGATTACACACGCTACTGCGTTGCAAGAGACGGTGCCGCAAGCTGAGCCTGTCAACTGGGTTGGCTTGATTAATTGTGCGGTCAGGCAGAACACCTTACAAAAGATTCGCGGGCGTGATGATTCACCTGACGCGGGCGCTTGTTCGACTCAGCGCATCAATGAGGGCGCATATCTGGAATTTGCAGCGTCAGAAACCGGCAAGGAGCGCTACGTGGGGGTGAGCGCGGAGTGCGCTGGCGCCAGTGACAAAGCGATAGACTTTGCCCTACACCTCACTACCATCATTTATCGCGGCGCACCTGTCGTGGAAGTGCGTGAGCGTGGCGTCTATCGAGCTGAAACTTCCTACTCGGCGCAAACCACCTTTCGCATCGCTGTCGAAGGCGGCGCAGTTAAGTACTACAAAGACGATGAGTGTTTTTATGTGAGCAAAGCCGAGCCGCATTATTCATTAGCGGTGGCCGTTTCCTTATTTAATGTTGGAGCAGCAGTGAGTAATGCTGTTGTGGTCAAAGGCAAGGTAGAAAGAGCCAAACCGCTTGCAGCTAAGTCACAGACCCAAGCAAGTAACCCAACTGCTGCTAGTGATTCATCATCTACCCTGAAAGCGCCAGCCAATAGTCCGTGGGCCGGTATTCCAGACGATAACAAAATCTACCTGCCTCCCGATTATGCCGCTTTCACACCGCCCAATGTGGGCAGCAAGTACTTTGACACAGTCTTTGGCACGACCTTAGTGCGCCTAAGCAACGGCCAGGCGCAATTCAACGATGCCGTTCATCATGAGTACGCAACCATGTCGCCGTTCAACAAGGATAGTAGTTTGATATTGCTGCAATCCGATCAGCATGGTTTCTTTATCGTTGATCGCAACGGAAGGCAGGTCGTGCCACCAGCCGCCTTGCAACTCGGTGGTTTGAGCGAGCCTAGATGGAGCGGCAAAGATACTCACGCGTTCTACTATCACGACGGCAACCAACTCAAGCAGTTCAATGTGCTAACCCAGCGAAAGAGCAACGTACATACGTTTCCGCAATACCAGAAAATTACTTTCGGCGGCGGTGAGGGCGATATTTCTGAAGACGGCGATCATTTGTTGATTGTGGGTGATGACCGTTATGTCGGTATGTACACGCTCAGCAACGACACGCTTGGCCGGGTGATTGATCTCAGAGCAATTGGCGAGTGGCACGAGGTCTACGTTACTGCGAACAACAATGTCTTGGTGCGTTGGTCGGCTGAAGGCACAGGCAAAAATAAGGGAACAGGTCTGTTCGACAAAGAGATGAATTTTCTTCGCCAAGTCGTGCCTTTTGTCGGCCACAACGATCAAGGGCGCGACTTGAATGGGGATGAGGTATTACTGATTGCAGGTTATCGCGATACTTCGCCAGCGCCCGGCTGCGAGAACAATGGCGTGGAGAAAGTGCGGCTTGCCGATAGCAGGAAAACTTGTTTAGTACCGCTCAACTGGGAAACCGAGATACACGTCAGCAGTAACAGCGACGGGAGAAATCCCTGGGTGTTGGTTTCGGTTACCGACACAGGCAAAGGCACGGCTGAAGCCAATAACAGCTTACCGCCGGAATGGCGTAGCCGCTGGGGAGTCAGGTTCAACGAGTTGATTCTGGCCAAAATTGACGGCTCGGAGCGCCGCCGCATTGCGCATCATCGCAGCCGCACGCTGAGCGACTATTGGTTCCAACCACGCGCGGCCATCAGTAGAGATGGCAGATATGCCGTTTTCGATAGTAATTTCGGCATCAATCCCTTGAAAGACTATACGGATGTCTTTCTAGCACACTTGGCCAAAGCTGGTGGAAACTAGCTTGGCCTGCTGGAAAACTTACGTTTGAGCCAACGTAACATTGGTAACACGGCCACCACCAAATCCCCTCCGCCTTTGCCCGTGGCCAGCAGCCACGTGCTCATGGTGCGGCGCGCGGGCCAGAGTTGATTGGTAAAGCTATTTGCCGCCGCGCATGAATCCATCCACTCAATAGTCTCGTCGCCGTGCAATCGGCGAATGGTCTCCAACTCCAACTGCCAACCGGGCGAGCCTTGTTCGTACTCTTCATCAAACGCAATCTTGAAAGCAAACGATCCCGCGCCCGCACGCAGACAACATTTAAGCGCAATGGGTTCTCCGTTGAGCCGCAACGCTAGCCACAACAAACGTTGCCGCCGCGCGCCTTCACACATGGCTTCGAGGAAAAACTGCCGCGACGCCGGGGTTGAAGCCAACGCCGAACCGGCGCGCCCCTTCCAGCCCTTCGCTTCCAATTGTAGAAATTGCTCGAGCCAAGTCTCAATCTCCGCGCCTGGTTGCCATTCGACATATTCGACCGGCCCAAGGCGTTCCAGCCGTCTTTCCTGTTTGCGTAGGTATTTGCGCCGCTCTTTGGAGAGCGCCATCGCCAAAAAGCTCTCGCCGTCCGTGCTGCGTTCGAACAGCGCGCGCGTATAACTCTCTTCCAACATAGCCGGACAGGCCGAATTGTTGAGATAGTCGGTCAGCAATTGAGTCAGCAAACCATCGCCGCCGATCTGGTTTAACACTAGCAGCGCGCCGCTGTCAGGGTCGTGCTCGAGCCAATCCAAAAAGCTTGTCAGGCAATCACGCGCGTATTCAGCGTGGATAAGCGGAGTGCAGAGAGTCGCGTATTTGTGGCGCCAGAGGCGCGTGCAAGCGAGTGGAAAACCTTTGTATCCACGCTGATGTTCAAGCGGAAAGAAACCACACAACACAGGCTGGCCTGACGGCCCAACGAGTTCTTCGGTGTAAAGCAGCACGAAGCGCAAACCCTGATCCGCGCCAAACGCTTTGAGGGCAGGCAACAACATCCACGATTCATAAAAGGCGTTCGGTTCGATAGCGGCGGCGGCCAACTCATCCCAAGCGGCGACGTGTTGTACTAACTCTTCTGCGGTATGTAGCACGACGACGCGCATCGCTTGGCCTGTCGGCTCAAATTGGCATTTACGCGGGCGCTGCCATTGTGCCGCGCGCGTCGGTAGGTCGTTCGCTGTGACGGGTGACGAGGCGGTCTCTTCACGCGCCAATAATTCGAGACTGCTTACAGCCATAATCCTGCTGTTGAGTGAGCGGCAGGTTGGAAACGTGCACGCAACGCGCGCCGTACGCGGCCCAACGCCCGCCGTGTTTTCAAGCCGGTTTGATAGAGTGCCGCACGCCAGCCGGGACGGAAAAGCTCCAACTCATACGCCGCGCGCGTCTCTTTTGTCCATGAATCTTTGTACGCTGCGCCGCCGCCCATCAAATCGAATTCGCGGATCTCAGGGTCTGCGACACAGGCCTGGAGGCACTGCGCTACCATTACACTACCCAGGCTGTATTTCGCGTAGTTCATATCGAAGCCGCCCTGAAAGTAATGCGCGACGCCATTGTCAATGAAGGTCAACAAAGTAGCCGTGCATTGGCCATTCAGTTTGAGCGTCCAAAAGCCCAGGCGGCTTTCTGACAAGGCCTGATTGGCAGCAGTGCGCAGGAAAGCTTCGAACTTGGGGTAAGCGAATGAACCACTCTCGCCTTTGGCCGTCCAGCGCATTTGATGGAGCCTGACAAAGTCATCCAGCGCCGGTGCCAACTCATCTGGCGTTTCTACTCGGTGAAACTCAACGGCGTAGTCTTTGTGCAACTTGTTCACCCGGCGTTCGAGCGTGTGGCTGACTTGGCGCGACCAACCACGCTTGATTGTCTCCCAGTCACCATCGGTCGTGACGTGATAGAGCTGATCGCAAATGTTGATGCGCGCCGTTTCACCCAATGCCTGTTGAAAGTGCGGTAGAACCTTCGACCGATCAGGAATGTTCCATAACCACAACCGATCCCAATCGCGGCGCTGCAAAAGAAAAGCCGCACAGGCTTCGGCGCAGGCGCGTTCGAAACCTCGTCGCGCAAGTATGTCCAGATGCTCGCTGGTTTTAATGCCTGCGCCTGTGCCCAGGAAATTCAGGTCGCGAATGTGCGGCACGCCTGCCCAGCGGCGTTGTTGCCAGTAGAGCGGGGCCAATCCCAGTAAATTTCCTTCGGCATCACGACAGGCCAGCAGATATAGCTGGCTTTCAGGCGGCGCATAGGTGCGCCACCACAGACGATTCCACGACCAGCAGAGAAAGAAGACACGCTGCTCGCTCTCTGCCAGCAATTGATCCCAGATTGTTTGGAGACTGTCGAACTCGGCTTCCGTAGTCAGCAACTCGACCTGCAGCGCAGTCGCAGAGATAAACACTTTGCGCGCGGGCGCAGCCGTGTCGAGCAATGCCTGCGAACCTTGAACGATCATCGCTTACCTGTAATCAGCGCGTGGTGCCTGAGTTTGTTTCTTGAGCAGTTTGCGCGCGCCCATCCAGGCGCGGAAGCTGTGATAGCCGATGCTGTCATATAACTTCGATTGGCCCAGCGGCATGGGCTTGAGTCCACGACGGCGCAGGCTTTCGTTGAGCGCGGAAACCACAATTTGGCGTTGATATTTTTTGGTCAGAAACGTGATGCTGAACGAGATGGAAACCTCCGGCCCGTTCTGCACCCAATGCGGAGCTGCAGCGGGGAAATGCAGCCCCTTGCCGGGTGTCAGTTTGAAAACTGCCGCGCGCTGCTGAAATTCGTCTTGATAGACAAAATGTGGATTCTCGCCCGCCAGAAAGCTCTCCATTGCTGTGGCTGGAATGACGCTGTGATCGTCCGGTTCCCACAGGCTGACCTCTTTTTCGCCGCGAATCTGCAAGAGGAAGTTGTATTCCGGATCGAGATGAAACGGCGTGGTCGAGCCGGGCGAGGAGATAAAAATAAAACCTTCGCGCCTGAACATGCCCGGATCGAGCGGCTCTGCCAGCGCCTGGACTTGATCGAGACATTCATTGAGCAACGTCGCGTAGTCCGGGTCTTGTTCGACGTGCTTCAGCACCATCCACGAGCGGCATTCTTCGATCCGGTGAATCGTTTCTTCCACCGACAAACCGGTGCGTGGCCCTTGGTGTAAAACAGTCGTCAAGGGAACCTCGCCGGAGTGATAACTGACATCTTGCTCCGGCAAGCGTTTGGAAAGCTCGATCAAGCGCGGCAGTTCGAACAATGGATGCCCAGCCAACTGATGGTTGATCGGAAAGCCACGCCGGTTAAAGTCGCGGCGAAAGCATTCTTCGTCAAGTTCAAGCAATCCAGCTTGTCTGTTGCGACCAGCTTGGTTGGCGGTGGTCATTTCACTTGCATTCACGTTATACATCTTTGCACTCCTTGCACCGTTACTCGCTTGACGATTGTCTCGGCGACCACGATTTCCAACGCCGTCGCGCCCAATTCAACAGCGGCATGGCGGCTAGGATCAGCTCACCCCGATTGCCAATGCCAACCAACATTGATTGAATCGTCCGCCGTTCCGGCCAGAGCTGATTAATCATGAACCGATCGGGCGACGCGCATGAATCCATCCAATCCAACTCCGGGCGCGCATGCAAACGGCGGATGTTTTCCAGCTCCAAGAGTACACCGGGCGAATACTTGCCAAACGTCTCATCGAACGCGATCTTGAATGCGAATGAGCCGGGCTGGGTCAGAAAATTGCACTTGTGCGCGATAGGGTGCCCGTTGAAATCGAGCGCCAGCATCATCAACTGGTGGCGCTCGAAAGCCGCACGCGCCACCGTCTCAAAATACGCACGGTCGTTCTCGTTACTAGCCAGCGCCCGCCCCGCATAGCCTTTCCAGCTTTCAGCCTCGAATTGCAGAAACTCTTGAATCCACGCCTCGACATCGCCACCCGGCGCAAGCGCGCGATATTCGACGCGCCCCGTTTCCATCAAACGCCGCTCCTGTCGCCGGTATTCTTTGAGCCGGAAGCGCGAGAGCGCTGATCGCAGGTAAGTTTCTGAATCAGCCGACGGCTTGAACAACGCACGCGTAAACCGTTCGGTAACAAGCGTCGCGGCGCCGGTTGCGTGCAAGTGGTCAACGAGCGCGTGATAGATCTTGCCTTCGCCTGCGATCCAATCGAGTTTCAGTACAGGACAGCCGTGCTCGCCACGTGCCAGCCAGTCAAAGAAGGCCGCCAGCGTTTCGCGCGCGTAATCTGCTCGTAGTAACGGTGTGGTTAGATAACAAAACTTGTGACGCCAGAGGCTGATGACGCGCAAGGGCAGGCGGTTGTAGAGTCGTTTCCGCTCCAGCGGGAAAAGCCCACACAGCTTTTTTCCTTGAGTTGACTCGGCAAAGATCAACACAACCTGCAAGTCGCTGTCCGTTCCCAACAATCGCAATGCCGGCAACAATTGCCACGCCTCATAAAACACGTTCGGCTCAACTGCATTGGCAACCAGATCATCCCATTCAGGCAAATAATCGCTCAACGCCTCGATGTTTCGAATCGCCACGACCGTCAGCTTGTTGTGTTCCGATGTGCTAAGTAGGGAAGACGCAACAACAACGGGTTTCTTCGTCTCTTGTCCTGTTCGGTTGGCGAGCGAAGAAAGAACAGCTTGTCTGGTGTGTAACCCCGTTGTTGTGTCGTCTACTTTCGGCATAAATCATTTTCAAACCGATGCGAGCGCATGTGCTGCAGCTAGCACAACTGGTTGCGCATTCAACTCACGAATCTGTCTCAGCTTGTAATTGCGATATTGGCCTGGATTGCCGCTGTGCCCATCAATTGCGGCCTGCGCAATGTTGAACGCCTCGCGCGCCGAAGCGAAATGGACTTTGAATTGTTTGCTGCGCTCGGCTAATTCCAACACTTCCGTCCAGAAGCGCCGCGCCGTCGCGCCTGTCGTGGCCTCTTCATCGCCGGGAAAGAAGCCGTGACAATAAAGTTTGATGAAGACCCATTCGGGGCGACTTTCGACAGCGATGTTGGCGTTTCGCCACAAATCGAAGCGTCGGCGATTGAACGTGCAATTGGCCGTCAACACACCTTCTTCAATACGCGGCACAGGCAAGCCTTTCTTGCGCCGTTTCCAATCAAAGACCAGTGGCCCGGTAATAATCAACGGCAGCGCAGGCTGCTGCCCCACTTTCAAACGAGGCCCCGAACGATGTGACAGTGGCTGATCGAGCGGATGGCCGCATTCATACAACGAATTGATCTGCGGCACTTGCGAAGGCCAGGGAAACGCGGGCAGCGTAAAATCGGCCACACAACCTGTCTCCACTAAAATCTGCATCTCGTCATCCACACCGCAGGCAAAGCCGCCACGCGAATTGGCTAGCGCAAAGTTGCCGTGCACGAAGCTGTACTTTGGTTGTGGATCATCGGCCAAACGCGACAAACAACCGTGCTCTTCCGCCAGCCGGTCGCGAAACTCGCTGATGCCTGCGCGGAAATTGGCCGAGTTGTCGGGCGCTTGCACGCCGTGGTGCCAGTGAATCTCGACTTCGCCGCAGCCATCGGCTTGCAACTCCGCCAGCCGGTCTAGCAACACGCGATGATATTGCTCGCCCGGATAAAAGTTCGTGTGTTGAAATGCCACGCCGTCGTGATCGCGCACTACACTGCCGGTCAGCCGTGCCGTGCGGCACCAGCTTTCCACTTTGGCAATCTGATTAGGCAATTCGTCCAAGCCGCCACGCGCGCACCAGCCGGGTTCATAGTGATTGGCAATGACGAAAATCAAGTGGCGCGCGGCTACGCCATCCGTCAAACGCCGCAATCGCTCGCCCGTGCGCCAGAACGGATAGCGCACCAGCCAGGGCAACGACCAATTCAGTTTATTGAACCAGGTATCTTTCAATTGCTTATTCATACAATTGCTTATTCATAGCGCGCGCCGCTCAATGCAATTAGCTTACTTGACCAACTCAATCACCTTGACGGTCGCGTAATATTCAAGGTGCGGGAATCGCCGCAACATGCGCTGGTCAAAACGCACCAACGGCTTTACATAGTTGCGCGCGACTGGCAACAGACCCGCCACACCGATGTACGGCAGATAGAATGACCGCGCGCGATAAGAAGCGAACCCGCTGGCGAATTCCTCTAACTCCGCATGCGGTAAGGGATCAAACCGCGCACGAAATCAAGCGTTGCTGAATTGCGCACCGGCTCTTTGAAAATTGCCCGCCCGCCTTTGCGCAAGATACGCTTAGCCTCGCGCGCAGCCAGCGGCAATTCCAAGTGATGCAGGATCGCAATGCCGAAAATAACATCTACCGATTCATCTTCCAGCGGGATGTCGTACACCGACGCTGTGATGAATCGCACGCCGCTGTCAATCCCATTGACGCTCAAGCGCCGCCGCCCGATTTCGATCAACTCAGGCGAGATGTCCACGGCCTGTACCTGCGCACCACGCCTGGCCAGCAGTAAAGTGTTGTCGCCCGTGCCGCAACCGAAATCCAGCACCTGCTTGCCGCGCACGTCGCCCAGCAAGTGATAGGCGTATTCCAGCGGGTAAGATGTTTCTGCCGGTGGATTCAAATAGCGTGCGACGTTGCTCTCACACTCGCGCAACGCTGCATCTTCTGCGCGCCGCTTCGAACGCACTGCGTTCGCGTTCAGCCTGTTCCCCCGTGCGCAGGTCTACTGCGCGTGTGGTCAAGATTTGATTCATTGGATGCCTCCTTATTGCTAATGCAGGAGGCCGACAGGTGCTACACCTGCGCACTGCAATATTGCAGCGTCACCCCAACACCCGTCCTTACCCAACGCAACTGCGGCTACCAGCAAATTCCTTGATATGATTTCGGACGTTCGTTGCTTTCAATCAGCCGCACCAGATCAATCACGGTGCGACCATTGTTCAGATAATCGTGGATAGCGCGGTACTCTTCGGACTTCTTGCCGATGACAATTACCTCGGAGCCTTCGATCACCTGGTGAATGTCTTCGCGCATCAGTGACGAGATATGCGGAATCTCGCGCTCGATGTAGTCGCGGTTCGCGCCGAAGATGCGCGCCAGCTCGACCTCTTTGTCGTAGATCGACAGCTTGTAGCCTTTGCCCAATAACAGTTCGATCAGCGTGACGGTCGGGCTTTCGCGCAGATCGTCCGTGCCGGCTTTGAAGCTCAAACCGAGAATGCCAATCTGTTTTTTGCCAGTCTGTGCGACCAATTCGGCGGCACGCTCAATTTGCAAGCGGTTACTGACCAGCAACGAATTGAGCAACGGCGTTTCCAGATCGAGCGTTCTTGCCTTGTAGGTCAATGCACGCACGTCCTTCGGCAAGCACGAACCGCCAAAGGCGAAGCCGGGCTTCAAGTAGTACGGCGATAAGTTCAGCTTCGTGTCCTGACAGAAAACGTCCATCACCTTGTGACTGTCCACGCCGAGTGTCTTGCAGATGTTGCCAATCTCGTTGGCAAAGGTGACTTTCAATGCGTGGAAGCTGTTGCAGGCATACTTGACCATCTCGGCCTCTTTGACCTTGATGCTTAAGACTGGCGCGTTGATGTGCGAGTAAAGCTTGCGCACCAGAAAAGCCGCCTCCTCGTCATCCGCGCCGACCAGCGTGAAGGGCGGATGATAGAAGTCATAGATCGAAGTGCCTTCGCGCAGAAATTCAGGATTGATCGCCACGCCGAAGTCACGCCCGGCCTTCTTGCCCGAATAGACTTCCAGCGTCGGAATCACCACGTCGTGCACCGTACCCGGCAGCATCGTGCTGCGCACGACCACTACGTGATAGCGGTGCTTGGTCTCCAAGGACGAGCCGATCTGCTTGCAAACGTGTTTGACGTGATTGAGGTCGAGACTGCCGTTGGTATTGCCAGGCGTACCAACGCAGATCAGCGAGACATCCGAATCCATCACGGCTTCGACCGCTTCGGTGGTGGCACGCAAACGGCCTTCTTTTACGCCCGACGCAATTAACTCTTCCACGCCCGGCTCAACGACGGGTGAACGACCTTCGTTGATGATCTGCACTTTAAGTTCGTTGACATCGCAGCCAATCACTTCGTGACCGCTCTCGGCGAAACACGCGGCAGAGACTGCGCCAATATAACCTAAACCAAAAACGCTAATTCTCATTTGAGTCCTGCTCCTTAACCTGCCGCTGCCAGCTTCGCGCCCGCGACTGCTACTTGCTTGTTCGATAACCGCAATACCTTTTCACACAGCGCTGCAAATTCATCGGCCACATTGCCCCAGCCGAAGCGCGCACGCACCGTTGCCGCCGCTTGTTGACCAATGCGCCGCGCCAACGCTGCATCGCGCAACACGCGCACAACTGCATCAGCAAAAGCTTGCGGTTCGTCTGCCAAAAGCAATTCGGCGCCGTCGCGCACGGGCAAGCCCTCTGCGCCAATCGTAGTCGAGACAATCGGCTGCTCCATCGCCATCGCTTCGTAGACCTTCAAACGCGTGCCTCCGCCGATGCGCAGTGGAATGACGTAGGCAGCGGCGCGCTCCATAAACGGACGCACATCGTCAACGCGACCCGTCACAGTAATGGCCGGATCGCGCTGGCTTAACTCAAGCAAACTCGGAAACGGATTGCGCCCGACGACGGTCAATTTCACGTCGGGGATTTGCTGTTTGATGAGCGGCAAGATTGCTTCGGTGAAATAGCGGATCGCATCTTCGTTCGGCAGCCAATCCATCGAGCCGGTGAAAACCAGCGAGTTCGGCTCGGTTTCAAGCTTCCCGCTCGGTTTGAAAAACTCCGTGTCCACGCCTGTCGGCACATCACTCACGTTGGTCACGCCATACGCGCGACGCATGGTGTCAACATCGTCCGCTGAAACGGCCACGACGTAGTCGTAGCGCTGGCACGCGGCCTTTTCATACTCAACCGCTTTTTCCCATTGGCCTTTCAAGTAAGCTTTCTTAAGCGGCTGCGTCTGGACTTCGTAGTGGCGCTGCCAGATCATCGCTTCGACGTTGTGCTGGAAGAGCAGCGTCGCGCAATTGACGCGCTCCGGTACATTGAAGCTCGGATTCAAGAAATCGCAGACCAGCACATCTACGTCGCCTTTAGCCAAACGTCGCTCAATCGCTGTACGCATCGCCGCCGATTTGTACTTCTTTACAAAGTAGGGCAACGGCGAAACCAGGTTCTGCGCCAACTCGGCATAAAACCGGGCGGAGAACTTCGCGCTTGTCTGGTGCGATACAGTGATAAGTTCGTGGCAATACTCTGTCGCTCGCTCCGCCGCGTCAGGCGCAGCCGTGCCATCATCCAGCGTCAAGTAGGTCACGCGATGCTGGCGTTTCAGTTCCTTCAGCATGTGGTAGGTGCGAATCTTGCCACCCTTATCCACCGGATGGAGCAGTTCAGTTTTAAGCCAGAGAATGTGCATCAACCTCAAATCTCAAATTGCCAGCGCCAAAGCTTCCTCTGTCTCTACCGCTTCAGCAATATCTTCCGCCGCTTCGCCGTCAAAGAAGCGCCGCAGCCAGATTTCAAAATTGATCAGCAGCCACAACCGTTCCGCGTGGTTCTCGCCTGCTTGATGCCGCGCCACCAGGCTGCGCACAAAATCGGCGTCGAACAACCCGCGCATCAATGCGCGTTCGCTCAACACATACTCGTCAACGATATATTTGAAAGGCCCGCGCAACCACGCGCCCACCGGCACGGGGAAGCCCATCTTTTTGCGCGTCAAAATCTCGTCAGGCAGCACACCCTTCATCGCCTGGCGCAGAATATATTTTGTCGTTGTGCCGCGCAGCTTCATTTCAACCGGTAAGTGTGTGGCAAACTCAATCAGCTTGTGATCGAGGAAAGGCACACGGCTTTCAATCGAAGCGGCCATACTCATCTGATCCTGCTTCATCAACAGCTCGTGTAGATAGGTTTTCAAATCCGCCGCCAACAACTGGTCAAGCAGGTTGTCGGCATCCGCCGCGTTTACGTATTCAAGCGCCGTGTGATACGGATCATCGTCCCACATATCGGCGTAAGTCTGCGCAGTGAACAACTCCTGCTGCATGGCGGGCGAGAAGACTGCGAAGTTGTCGAAGTAGATGTTCCGCAGCGCGGCAGGCAGACACAGGAACGTGCGCTGCAATTTCTGCCGCACGCGGTTTGCGCCGCCGAGTTTTTCAATCCGATGCCTGATCGCGTCTCGCACGCGCGCAGGCGCAAGGCGGTTGTAATACGCGCCAAGTTGCAAATTGAAAATCGTCGCGCGGTACTTGTTGTAGCCGGCGAGTAATTCGTCCGAGCCTTCGCCTGTCAGTACGACTTTGACGTGCTTGCGCGCCAGCTTCGAGACGAAGTACAAGGGCACGCTCGATGGGTGCGCCAGCGGCTCGTCTTCCTGATAAACGAGCGCAGGCAGCGCAGCAAAAAACTCTGCCGGGCTGACTATGATCTCGTGATGCTCGGTGCGATAGGCCTTGGCCACAGTGCGCGCGTATTCCAACTCGTTTGCTTCACGTTCGGCAAAGGCGACTGAAAAGGTCTTGATCGGTTCTTTGACAAGCTGGCTCATCACTGCTGCAATCGCACTCGAATCAATGCCGCCGGAGAGAAACATGCCCAGTGGTACATCGCTCATCAGGTGTGACTCGACGCAATCACGGAAGAGGCTGCGGAATTGTTCGACGTAGGCGGCGTCGCTGAGCCGTTGCGGCGGCTTGGTAAAACTCAAATCCCAGTATTGCTTGATCTCGACTTGGCCGTCACTCCACACCAGCGTGTGGCCGGGCGGCAATCGCTTGACGCCTGCGTACAAGGTTTCTGTGCCCGAGGTGTAGCGGTTGGCAAACTGATCGGCCAGCGCGTTGTAATTTAGTTCTGGTTTGAGCGCGCGCCCAGCGAGCAAGGCTTTGATCTCAGATGCGAAGTGCAGTGTGCCATCTTCTTCCAGCACATAATAAAGCGGCTTGATACCGACGCGGTCTCGCGCCAGCACGAGCTTGCGCTGTGGCGCGTCCCATAAGGCGTAAGCGAACATGCCGCGCAAGCGTTGCACGCTGGCGGTGCCGAACTCTTCGTAAAGGTGAATGATCGTTTCCGTATCGCTGGCGGTGCGGTAGCAGTGGCCTTTGCTCTCGAGCAGCGGGCGTAATTCGCGGTGGTTGTAGATCTCCCCGTTGAAGGCAAGCCAGACAGTACCGTCTTCGTTCGACATCGGCTGCTGTCCACCACCCAGATCAACGATGGACAGACGCCGGTGGCCCAACCCAACTGTGCTGTTGACCCACGTGCTGGCATCGTCGGGGCCACGATGTTCAAGTGCGTCACGCATCAGCGTCACGCGCGCATCATCAACACGCCGATTAAGTCGTCTTGGAATGGCCGTACCACAAATACCGCACATACTTACTTCTCTACTGCTTAAACTGTTGCCAGATCGCGTCGTTTGTTTTGTTCCGTCGGGCGGCTATTTTCCGTCAGCACCCATTGCGTGACGAAACGTTCGACCTCTTCTTTTTGCTGTTGATTGAAAGGCACGATCAGCGTGCGCAACTCGCAACTCCCCTGTGCCTCAAGCGTATTGATTGCCAACGGCGCTAGTTCGCGTTGCCCATAGCAACGCGAAACCCAACCCTCTTCAAGCCGTATTCCAACTGTCGGTGACAGCTCCGTTGATGAGTGAGCGCTTGTAGCAATCGTTACCAAAATTAGCCCCTTCCCGTCCGGGGCGGTAACGTGGATGTGGCCATTCCCTACACTAGCTTGAAGACCGGCAGCGAAGTGCAAACGCAACTCGTAACGATGCGTTGACTTGGCTGTAAAGCGGTCACGCAATACCAAATGTGTGATTGCGCCACACTGCCATAAAAATTGGCGTTGTTGCCGCACCGGGTCGGTCAGCCGCGCGTAACCGTTCTGTTGCCCGGTGAATTGCCAGCCGGTCGCAGTCTCGCTAAATTCCAACGGCAACACCTGCGCTACGTGTGACCAGGTGAAGGCGCTCAGCTTGACCGATTGGGACAGGCCATCCACCGCCACCGTGTTGTGACCGAGTGATGACGTGAATGCCACACGCTCCTCCGCGCCACGCGTGTAGGTGTAGGTGCCTGGGTCAACCAGCCAAGTCACGCCCTGTGCGGCGAACTCGAACGAAAGGGCGTCGCTGTGCGCGTGGCCGCCGTTCATTACGCCGTGCGGGCCGCAATCAATGAACAGGTAACTCGATGTGCGTTCCCAACCATCACGCAGCACATAAAAACCACTTTCAGCAAATGCTTTTGTGTGCATTGCTGGTGGTTGCGCGGCCAGATCATCGAAGGCTTTCAATCCGTGTGCGCCGAGCAGCCACAACGTCTCGATAGATGCTTCACCCGCGACGTACTTCCATTCGCCGCGTTGAAAAAGCGCCGCGCCTGTCGCCAGTGTGTCGCGGAAGTCGTCCGCGTTGCGCGTGCTCAACATCACCAACCGCCCGCCATCGTCGTCGCCGTAAAACGTCGCGCTGCCGTCCGGGCGCGTGACCCAGCACAGATGTTCGTACAGCGCAGTCAGCTTTTCTTCCACGACAGGCGGCAACTTGATGTTATGAGCACGACACAGCAGCGACAGGTGCGTATAAAAGTCCGTCGTATAGCGGTGGTAATACGAAGCCTGTTCGAAGTAGACGCCATCACGCCGCACCTGCCGCGGTAATTGTTCGAGCAAGATTTGCAAACCGCACTGCTGCCAATGTTCCGCTTGCTGCAACTCCGGTAGCGCCACGCCCAAATAAAACAGCCCCAACGCCTCGCCCGTCAGATGCGTGTTTGGGCTGAAGTAATGCGACAGATACGTTTCTATGTATCGTCCTTGCGCGATCAAGCTTTTCAATAGCCGCGTCACAAACTCCGGCGTCAACGCTTTCGCTTCGGCAAACAGATGCAGCGCCCAGAGCCACGCGATCACGCGAAAGGACAACTCCAAACTGCTCGCCCAATTGATGCCGCGCTTGGGCGGATTGGCATCGAGCCAGGCGGTCGCCAACTCGACAAACTTCGCGGCGTAACGCTCATCGCTCGTCAGCCAATAGGCCTGCCCCAAAGTAACAAAGAACTGGTGGCGGTTGAGTTCCCAAGTAAACTTCTTGTCGCCCGCGACCTCAGGGTTCAGAAAGTCGAGTTTGCTCCAATGCAAGAGCGGCGTGCGTTTGCCCGTAGTCGGCTCAAGTTGCCAGTCTACCGGCTCGCCGAAGCTCAAGCCTTCAGGCTCCCCTTTGTATTCAAAGATGTCGAAGCGATTGGTCAACACGCGGTCGGCGCGCGCCAGGATGGCGGCACGCTCAACCGGGAAGCGCGTTTCCATCAAGGCTATGATTCCCGCCCGTTGCTTGAGCGCCGGAAAGAAACGCTGTTCTTGAGGCTTGCGCCATCGCTCAATCAGCGCGGTTACAGATTCGCGCGCCGTCGGCTTCCGCGCCACCGCCGTGAAAGCGTGTTGCAACTGCCGGTCGGTCAGCTCTTGCGCGTCGCTGCCAAAGTAGCGTTCGCTCAGCTTGGCCAATTCTTGAGCGCCGCGCACGCGCAATTCGCGCCAACTCCTGCCGCGCAGTTTGCTGCCGGTCAATCTCATCTCTTCGTCTTGACGTAGCTCCCCAACCGGCTCAGCGCATCGGACAACGTGGCGCGCTGCTCAGTAGTTTCGAGCTTGCGCAACGCCGTCAGAAAACTTTCGGTTGGCTTTTCATCACGCTCTTCGTTGACCGGTCGCGCATTCAAGCGCAACAGTCGCTCAGCGCGCGTTGAAGGCGTGCCGGGATCGAAGGGCAGAATCAACGCCCGTTCTGTTCCATCTTCTGCTCTTGTTTTTGCTCTCTCCTCTGATTGCTGGCGATGAAGCGAAAGCCTGCGTTCGAACTGCTGACGCAAGCGAGATACGAAAATGCTCAAAAGAGCGCGCAACCCGTCAAGCGACGGATTGCGTAAAGGCTTTTCGCTCTGCATGTGCGGTGCTCTCCTCTGGGTCGGCTGCCGGGGGGGCGAGCAAGGCCGCGTCTATGTCCAGCGCGCAGGGTTGACCCGTGCGCGCTGACTCCAACATGTGTAAACAACCTAAGGTAGCGCGCGCGCCATCGCGCACCGTGACAGCGGGCGGTTGGCCGGTGCGCAGGGCTTGAATAAACGCCTGCATCTGCGCATCGTAGCCTTTCTCGGCCCACCATTTCGATTTACTGCTGACAGAACCTGTTTTGAGTTGAACCTGTTTGAAATCTTCGCACGTTGCGCCGACGCCTTGCGCAAAAACCTCGACGCGTTCACCGCCCGAAGTTTTACTGCCGACCGTGCAGTAGGTCAAATTGCCAATCGAGCCGTCGGCAAACTTGAAGGTTGCGGCCAGATTGTTCGTGCCAATCGGCTCGCGCCGGTCAGTAGGCAGCGAGTAAGCCATCACACTAACCGGTTCGGCTTCGACCAGCCAATACATCAAGTCAACAAAATGGCAGGCTTCGCCCAGAATCGCGCCGCCCAGCGCCGGGTCGGCCATCCAATAATCACCGCTGATGCCGGGCGAATTGATGCGGCAATTCATCACCGCCGGGCTGGTGCGCTTTTGCAAAGCTTGTTTCAACTCAAGGTAAAACGGCGCAAAGCGGCGATTGAAGCCGACTGTGAGTTGGCAGCCCGAGGCTTCGACAGCTTGGTAAATCTCGCGGCATTCATCAAGCGTCAAGGCCATCGGCTTTTCGACAAAGACGTGTTTGCCCGCGCGCAAGGCGGCAATGGTTTGCCGCGCGTGTTCCTGATTGCGGCTCAGAATCAGGCAGAGATCAATATTTGCGTCGCGTAGCACTTCATCAAAATCCGATGTGCAATAAGTCGCGTTGAACCGCTTTGCATAAGACTTGCCCCGCGCGCCGTGCGTGGAATAGACGGCTTGCAACGCGACGTTGGGCACTTTCTTCAACGCAGGCAGATGCGCCCAGCGCGCCAGATTGCCCGCGCCGATCAGCGCTGCGCGCACTTCATTGCTGGTCTTGGCTAGACGTGCGGTGACCTCGACTTTGCGCACCGGCTTGAAATCAATCGTGCCCACTTCGCCACGCGCCGCTGGATAGCGCAACACAACGGCCAGGCTATTGGTCGCCGGATTCATGATCGTTTGATAAGCCTGCGCCGCCTCTTCAAGCTGAAACTCGTGTGTGATGAGCGGCTGCACATTCAAACGCCCGACTGACAATAACCGCAGAACCTCTTCCATATTCCGGCGTTCCGTCCAGCGCACATAAGTGATTGGATAATCGCGCCCGCGCTTTTCGTACTCGTTATCATAGCTGCCCGGCCCGTAAGCGCGCGACATGAAGAGTTGAATCTCTTTCAGATACATCTCATGCCAGGGCAATTCGATCTCGACCGCGCCGACAATCACCATGCGCCCGCGGTCACGACAGATTTGCAGCGCTTGTTGGCAGGGCAGCGGCGATTTCGCAGCAGCGGCGATAATCACGCAATCTGCGCCGCGCCCATTGGTCAACGCTTTGATTTGCTCCGGCAAGCTGCTGTTGCCGAACAGGCAATGATCTGCGCCGAGCTGTTTTGCCAAATCCAGCCGGTCTTGTTTCAAATCAATCGCAATCACGACTGCACCTTGCAACCGCGCCAGTTGTGCGACGAGTTGGCCGACCAAGCCGACGCCCATCACGGCGACGATGTCGCCGACGCCAATACCAGCCGTGCGGATTGAATTCAAAGCAATCGCACCGAGCGTGGTGAAACAAGCGTGCTCGAAGGGCACTTTCACCGGTACTTTGGCAACCAGGTTTTGCCCGGCCAGAATTGTTTCGCCGTGGCCTGTGCCTTCGCCGCCGTAGGCCACACGGTCGCCGATTTCGAGATCACCCACCGTCGCGTGTTTGGCCGCGATGATGCCTGCGCCGGAGTAGCCCAGCACGGCATACTCGCTGAATTTAGCCAACACTTCGCGCACCGTAGCAACCGGATGGTTGGTTTTCATCACGTTGAGCACTTTGTTGATGTGCGACGGATTTTCAGCGACGGCTTTGGCGACGCCGCCAGCGTGGATGCTGGCCGTCTCGGTGCCGCTGCTGATGAGCGAAGCGAGCGGGCGTACCAACACGTGATGCGCACTGAGCTGTGGGTCAGGTACTTCGTCAACGATGATCTCTTTGAGTCCCTTGCGTATGACTTGCTTCATATCAGTGGTCAGTGGTTGTCGGTTGAGCGATGACTTGATGATTGGCTTGCGTAGCTGATGCATCTGCCAGTTCACGGTAAAGCTTCAACCATTGGTCGCGCACCTTCTCCCAGGTGAATTGCTGCGCGCGGGCGTGGGCGTTGTGCGCCAGCCGCCGCGCCAACTCCGGGTCTTCCAGCAAGCGCATCGCATTCTGCGCCAGCCCCACGTAATCGCCGCAGTTGACGATCAGCGCGCTCTCTTCGTGTTTGACTAAGTAGGGAATCCCGCCCGCATTGGTCGTCACCAACAAGATACCGCAGGCGCAGCTTTCCGTCGCAGCCGCAGGCATATTGTCAATGTCGTTGCCGATTAAATAAATGTCGTGTTCGTCGTATAGCTCCGGCATCTTTTCAAACGGCACAAAGCCCAGGAAGCGCGTGTTGCGCAATTTCAAATCGCGCGCCAATTGCTCCAACTCGCCGCGTTGCCAACCGTCGGCGGCGATGGTCAGGCTCGCTTCAGGGTATTGCTGCTGAACCAGATGAAACGCGCGAATGACATTGCCCACGTTGTAGAGCGGTTCGAGCAGGCGGCCGCACAGGAATTTCGGTTTGAGCGGCGCGCGGTCGCGGAAGCGGAAGCGCTCAAGCTCGATGATGTTGAAGATGGATTCGGCCTTCAATCCGAAGCGCGCGAACACGTCTACCAGGTAGTTGGACGGCGCAACGATACGGTCGGCCAAACGCATAAATGGCTTGGTCGTGAGTGGCCAGTTTTGCAGATGGTCTTCGGCCTCGCCGCTGCGGTAATTCAAAATGACCTTCTTGCCGTAGAGCTTTGCAATTAGGATGGCCGGGAGCGCCGAGATCATGTACGAATAATACGAAGCGGAAAAGACTTGCACGATGTCGTAGCGCCAGACCCGCGCGAGCAGCAGGAGGGAATATTGCAGCGTCATCAAGAGCGTGCGGACGTATTTGATTCTGCGCACCCAGCGCAGTGGTTTTGGCGGACGTGGATTGTGCGGGATGAAGCCGACCGTGAGCGCTGGTTCTGAGCCGAGCGCCGTCAGCAAACGCACAGCCTGCCGAGACTGGCCGCCGTAAATGTCTAGTGAAGGCGCCGCGATGCAAACGCGGAGTTTTTCAGGTTGTGGGGACGAACGTTTCATTAATTCCTCGTGGGACAAACTCGAATGATTGAAGTGAACGCGCCAGCGCAAACATTACGGCACCGCCGTACTCAGTTTCTGTCTTCTAACAATGCCCGCCCCGTCATTTGCTCCGGCACTGGCAAACCGAGCAAGGTAAGCAACGTGGGCGCAATATCCAGGTTATTGCATTCTTCCAGTCGCTCGCCCTTAGGAATGCCCGGGCCGTAAAAGAGCAAAACGCCTTGCGGGTCGTGACAGCCAGATTTCACCAGCCCCGTGTCGTGCACCAGGTCGGAATAGCGGATCGAATTGCTCTGCTCGCCGTAAGGGAAATAACAGCGCGAATCTTCAGTCGTCTCGTCATAATGCCGCAACGTAGCCGTGATGCCATGCTCCACAGTGTCCACAGTAAAGAGCGGATAATTGGGTGAATTGATATAAGCCGAGCGCAACGCGTTGACGAGATAATCAGCGTTCGCCGGGCTGTTGGGGTAGAGATTGAATTGATCGGACATCGTGGAGAGCGTGCGTGCCTGTCCCACCGCGCCAGTCAATTCCAGCAGCTTGTCTAACGAGCGAAGCTGCCCGATGCGCTTGCCCTTTTTCAACGGGCTAATAAATGGTTTTTGCCCCATGCTCGAAGCCACGACCAGAACCGTGTCGCGATCCAACAGCCGGAGCACGCGCTGCAACAATTCATCAGCCGTGCGGTAGCCGTATTCAATCGCCCCGCCGTAAATGCGTACTTGTTCAGGCGGAGTCGGATGCGGGAAGCGTTCCGGCTGCATGGCCTTCCAATAAGTGTGCATGTAATGCGCCACGTGGTTGGTGTGGAAGGTGGCGAAATGCGGTTTGTTGCGGCGGTAAAGTTGGGAGAAGAAATCGAAATTGACCAGCGGTTGCAGCGCCACTCGTTGCCAGCGAACTTCCGAGTTGAGTTGCTCATTCGCCAATTGACGCACGATCCGCGCGGCGGTTTGCCAGCGCAGGCCCAGCGCCAACAGTTGCGCGCCAAGCTGCAGTTTGTACCACGGCCCATCGTGATCGGCGGGCAGCCGGATGGAGCGCGTGTAAGTAAGGTTCAACTGCTGGATGGGTTGCAAAGATTCCGGATAGGTCGCCGTGTCCTGCGCGAAGGTTTCGGGGACGTAAAACCCGTTGACCGGTTGCGGCGGCCAGGAGCAGAGGCTGCCATAAATGCCGACGCGCAAGCCTTGTTGATGACACATCTCCCACAGACGTGGCGCACGAATCGTCTCCGGCGGTTGCTCCAAAAAATAGACGTTGTGTACTTCTTGCGGGCAGCCTGTGTAGACGGTCGTCCAGGTGATCCACGGGTCTAGTTGCGGCGGCAGGTCTACACTCATAGGCGCTGCCCACGTGCCCTCCCGCTTGAGGTAGGCGAAGGTCGGCAGCTTGCCCTGCTCCAATAATGGATCGAGCAGATTCCAGGTGATTTCGTTTAGCTCTACCAGTAAGACTTTTTTGGAAGTCATAGTCTTTCATCCTGCAACGCCGCCAGTTCGTCATAAAGCTGTTCAGTCGCGGCGACAGCACGCTGCATGCTGAACTGCTCAAGCACAAAAGCGCGACCTTGTTCAGCCACGCGGTGGCTTGCGTCTTCATTGTTCAAAACTGCTGTAATCTGTTTCGCCAGCCGCACTTCATCCGCCGCTGGAACGAGATAGCCGGTCTCGCCATCCACGATCAATTCCGGGATTCCACCGACGGCGGTGGCGATAACCGGTACACCCGCGGCCAACGCTTCCAGCACAGTGTTAGGCAAGCCTTCGTGCAGCGAAGCCAAAACAGCAAGGTCGAAGCCTTGCACCAGCCGCGCCGCATCATTGCGCTGGCCCAGCAGATGCACGTGATTGCTGATGCCAAGCTCGGCAGCTTGCGCTTGGAGCGCCGCGCGCAGTTCGCCTTCACCGATCAGGATAAGGTGTGCCTGGGGAAACGAGCGCACTACCCGGGCCACCGCTTGCAGCAGATAGCAATGGCCTTTGACCGGACGCAAATTGGCGACCGTGCCGATCAGCTTGGTCTCTTCCGGCAAGTTGAGTTCACTAAGCAGCGCCGCACGCGCCTCCGCGCGATCAAGTGGCTCTGGCACGTACACGAGGCCGTTGCGAATCACCACGAGCTTATCGGCCCGCGTTGTGCCCACCTTGAGTACGTGCGTGCGGACTAATTCGGCATTGACGACGACGCGGTGCGCCAAACGATTTATGACGCGGCGGCCAAAGGCGTGAATCCAACGATCAGACAAACGCAGATGGCGTTGAGCCGCGATGACTCGCACGCCCGTGCCCAGCGCGGCCAGCGTGCCCAGCCAACCGGCGTAAAAATCGTGCGCGTGCAGCACATCAATCCGCTCTGCCCGCAGCAAAGCGCGCAAACGGCGCAGTTGGCGCACTGCGTTCGCGTTGTAAAGGCTGTTGAGTGGGAACTCGATTAAGTCGGGATAGAGCGGCGCAATTTTGTCATACAGCGGCCCTTTGCGTTGAATCGCCGAGAGCCGCACGTCGTAGCGCGTGCGGTCGAGCCGCTTCAACAATTCGACCGCTTGCCGTTCTGTGCCGCCTAGCTCGAAGCTGTTGATTAAGTGGAGCACGCGCAGCCTGTCACGCACACGCACGGCAGGGTGCGCTGGCTCTTGTTCCACTGTGGTTTTACTCAGCAATGCTTCCACAACCTTTACCCAACCGGCACGACTTGCGTGAGCTGATCCAAACTCAGCGTCTTCGCGCCCTCAAAGCTCATCTCCGGACGCTGGTCAATGAAGGCACGATGCCAAAGTTCCAGCGTCAACAAACCCCACAACTGGTGCGCGTGATCGCGGCGGCCAAGCTGATGCTCGGCAATCAGGCTGGCGACTGCGCGCGGGTTCAACAGGCCGCGCTCGCGCGTGCGCTGGTCGTTGAGCGTGTCCAGCAACAGGTCTTTCAGTTCCCGCTTGAACCATTGACGAAGCGGCACGCTGAAGCCCTTCTTCTGCCGGTGAATAATTTCGTCCGGCACGAGACCGGCGACTGCGCGTTTGAGAATATATTTGGTCTCCAGGCCGCGCAGCTTGAGCGAACCGGGAATCGTCTGCACGTATTCGATCAGCTTGTGATCGAGCAGCGGCGCGCGCGTCTCAATCGAATGCGCCATGCTCATCCGATCCACCTTCGTCAAAATATCGCCCGGCAAGTAGGTTTTGCTGTCGAGATAGAGTAGGTGATCCACGCGCTCCGGCGAGGCCGGCAAGTTGAACAAGCGGCGAAATTCGTTTGCCGAATTGTGATTCCGCAAAGTGCGCGCGGCCTTATCGTTCAATAAGCGCTGCTTCGCGCGCTCATCGAAAAACGACAAGCTGTCCACGTAGCGCGCCGCCGGATCGAGCGCGATGTTGCGCAGGAAGTTTTTGCCCGGCGTAATTGACGGCAGCGTTTGGCTCAAAGGCAAAAGCAGGTTGCGCCGCGCTGCTGCCGGCAAGTGCTCAAAGATTGCGCGCCGCTGGTAGGTTGCGTAGCGTTCGTAGCCCGCGAAGACCTCGTCGCCGCCATCGCCCGAAAGCACGACGGTGACGTGCTCGCGCGCCATCTTCGAGACGACGTAGGTCGGAATGCTCGAAACATCGGCGAACGGCTCATCGTGATGCCAGACGATCTCTTCGACCAGGCGGCAGAGGTCGGGTGTGACGATGAACTCGTGATGGTCGGTGTTGAAATGTTTTGCGGTGAGGCGCGCGTATTCGAGTTCGTCATGGCTAGCTTCGGGAAAACCGATAGAAAAAGTCTTGACCGGTTGTTCCAGCGCGCGCGCCATCATTGCCACAACGGTGCTCGAATCAATGCCGCCGGAGAGAAACGCGCCCAAAGGCACTTCACTCATCAGCCGGATGCGCACGGCTTCTTCCAACTCGTGCAACAGCCGCTCGATATATTCGCCCTCTGTGCGTGCTGGTTCTGCCTGTCCGCCGTAACTGAAATCCCAATAGCGGCGCGTGCTGACTTGGCCGTGCTGGAAACTCAGTGTGTGGCCGGGCAACAATTTGTGGACGCCGCGAAACGCCGTCTGTGATTCGGGCACGTAGCCAAACGAGAGGAAATCTGAGAGCGCCTCCAAATTGGCTTCACGCTTGAGCTGCGGATGCTGCAAGAGCGATTTGATCTCCGAGCCGAAGATCAGCGCATCGCCCACTTGCGCATAATGCAGCGGTTTTTTGCCTACGCGGTCGCGCGCCAGCAGCAACTTGCGCGCGCGCGCGTCCCAGATCGCAAAGCCGAACATGCCGCGCAGCTTTTCGACGCAACGGTCGCCCAGCTCTTCGTAGAGATGAACAATCGTTTCCGTATCGCTATTGGTGCGGAACTGATGGCCGCGTTTGAGCAAGTCGTCGCGCAATTCCCGGTAGTTGTAGATTTCACCGTTAAAGACGATCCAGACCGAGCCGTCCTCATTCGAGATCGGCTGGCGTCCGGTCGCCAGATCAATGATTGAAAGCCGGCGCATCCCGAGCGCCACACACCCGTCCACATAAAATCCTTCATCATCCGGCCCGCGATGTGTGATCACATCACACATCCGCTGGATGAGTTCACGCCGTTCAATCGCAGACGAAGCCGCTACTGGCTCAATTATTCCTGCGATACCACACATAAGTCCTCATTCGTGGGTCCGTTTTTTTTGGATAGTGCTAAAAATGTAAGGCCCAGTTCACCGCAGAGACGCAGAGAACACAGAGGCCTCGCAGCCTTCCTTTTTGCGCCCACCCGTTTTTGATTTATGAGTTGAGTAGGAGAGCGGGAGAGCAAGAAACACAAAGTCTCCATCTTTCCCACGCCCAATTCATGCCGTCTGCCGAGCATTCGCCTCGGCTGGCAGCTTGTTGTCGCGCACCGATTGCCAGACTACGCGCGACTCACCGCGCATGTGTTTGATAAACGCGACGACGACAGCAGTGTTTGCTAGCAAAAAATAGTAAGGCAGCGAAAACGAGCCTAGCTTGATGCTCAGCTTGTCACCGATCCAACCGACCAGCCCCAGTGCAAAAGCCGCCAGTTGCGCAAAAAACGTGATGCTGTAGATGAAGTGCTCGTGGAGCAGCATTGCATTGGCCGCTAAAGCCAGTAGCAAAAAGACCGGCACCAGATAGCGCAGCACCTTGTGCGAGATCATTTGGAAGGCGAACAGCCCGTGTTTTGGCAGACTCAACACCTCGCTGTAACGTTGCAATGCGCTGAAAGTCTGCTGCACCACCCGCACGCGCATGCGAAACTCGTCCTTGCCCTTTTTGTTTGTGTCTTCCACCGAGATTGCTCCAGGTTCGTAGACCGTGCGCAAGCCTTGCAGATGGATTTCGGTAGCGATCACGAAGTCGTCAATCATATCGTTGCCCAATCTCTGATGACAACTTCGGCGCACGGCGTACAGACAGCCGCTCACGCCGATCAGCGAGCCGACCTCGCTCTCGTGCTGCTTAATCGTCTTCTCGTAACTCCAATAAGATTTGCAGCCATCACCTACGACGGTGGACGCAAGGTCGTGGTAGATCAATTGTCCGGCAACGCAGCCAACCGTCGGGTCGGCGAACGGGCGTACGATCTGGCGTACCACATCGGGCCGATACTTCGTCGTCGCGTCAGAGAAAAGCAGGATTTCGCCGTTCGTGGCTTTCACCGCCGCGTTCTGCGCGATGGTTTTGCCGAAATGTTGCTCCTGCCGATAGAGCTTGACGCCACGCGGGGCATAGCTCTTAACGATCTCGTCCGTGCGATCAGTAGAACAATCGGAGGCGACGACAATCTCCAACCGCTCGCGCGGATAATCGAGCGCCAGCGCGTTTTCGAGCTTAGCCGTGATGTCGGTCTCTTCGTTATGCGCCGCGATAATCATCGAGACGCGCGGGAAGATAGTGGCCCGTTTGACGGGCAGGGCGTAGACGCGGCTCAAAACAAACATCAGCGCCGGGTAGCCGATGTAGCTGTAAAAGAGCAATGCTAGCGCCGTGAGGAAAACTATCTCTGCAAACAATGCCAAATTCATGTTTCATACTCCAGCTCCCTAGCCGCTCGTGGACGGGGGAGTCAATTGATGTTCGATAGCCGGAGTCGTGGGCAACTTCTCCAAATCGTTTTGGGGTGAAACCTCCTGCTCGAGTGCCGCGCTTTGGAAAGCGTGTCCGGGATGACGCGCTTTCCAAAGCGTTCCCCTGGCCTCATCTCCTACGTGGAACTCGGCCAGGTGTGCAGGGGCGATCACTTGTTCGCGGATCATCCGCTCCCGTTCGTAGATCAGCCGCAGACCGACGGCATAGGCTATTGGGTAGTAGACGAACCACTGATATTGAATAGAGCCAAAAAAACTGTTGGCGTAGTAAGCGACCAACGTCGCCTGTAGCCCTACGCTCAAGACGTAATTTTCAAAAGCGCGGCGGTCGCACGCGCCTAGCGTCTCGGCTTCAATTTGCCAGAGCGCTTTCAGCGGGTTGAAGATCAGCGCCAGATAGGCCAGCAATCCCATCAGCCCTAACTCTGCCGCGATCTCTAAGTATGAGTTGTGCGCGCGCCGCTCGTTGATGGATTGAATGTGGAACGTGCCCAGGCCGATGCCGGTGATGGGGTGGCGCGCTGCGATCAACAGGCCGCGTTTCAAAATATCGCGCCGTTCTTGTGCCGAACCGGTCGAATCGGAATCGGGTTTGACAATCGTCCACAAGCGGTCCCCCAAACCGCCTGGCATGCTCAGGAGGAGCACGCCTAACAGCATGCCTGCGGCGACATACGGAATCGCGCGATGCCGCCGCCGAAACTTCCAGAGCATTACGCCCGCCACCGCCACCAATGCGAGAAAACCACCGCGCGAGAAGGTAATGAGCGTCGCCATCGAAAAGAGCACGATGCAGCAGGCATAGAGCACACGCGACGGCCCACGACTTACGACCAGCAACACGACGGCCAGCGGCAGCAGCATGCCGAAGGTCGTCGCCAGATCGTTTGGGTTGCTGAACATCCCGCCGACCGTGCCTTCGATGCGCTGCGATTTCTCTGACAAATCTCCGGCTCTGAACTTCAAGATCGAGTCAAGCGCGATCCAGCCACCGCACAACACCGTCAGCCGCATCATCCAATAGATGCGCGCGCGCGAATCGAGTGTGGCGACCAACAGGCCGAACATCAGCACGACCTTGATGTAAAGCTCGCTCAACTCGCGCCAGGTGTCTTCTTTGTTGATCGAGAACGGATAGAAAAGCACTGCCAGGCCCAGAATGACGAAGACCATCTTCAACTCGCGCTGCCACAGAAAGAGCTTTTCACCGCTGATGGCTCGCGAGAAAAAGAAGATGGCCGGCGCCGCGACCGCAAAAATCTTGGCGAGCGGGATGGGGTATTCTTCAAAGAACTTCGGAAACAACTCGTTCGGACGCAGGTAGAGCACCAGCGTGAAGCACCAGACGAAGATGAACGCCAGCAAATAGCTGCCCTGCTTCACGTCGAAATTCAGCAACTTCGCGCGCCGCAATGTACCGGCGAACCCCACTTCATTGTCGCGCCACGCCATCCCCTGCGGCTCCGGCTCGGCCCGGAACAGCGTAGCGGATTTTTTCGAGTTGAATAAAGCTCCTGCCATTGTCTTTAGTGTTCAGAGTCCCGCCTTTAGGCGGTCTCGGTTTGGCAAGGTGACCGCCTAAAGGCGGGACTCTGAACTATGCCGCCGATGACAACCTTAAACGTGCTCGCACGCCCGCAAACTTTCGCAACAATCCACGCAGCAATTCTTTCTCTCTGTCCGATACCGCGCCGCACGCAAACGCCAAGGGCAAGTACGCCAATCCAAAGACCACGCTGCCCAGGAGAAATGCGACTAGCGGCAGCAGTCCCGTCAGCAGTGGCTGCGCCAGATGGGTCAACAACGCCGCGCCTGCCGCAGCCAGAGCGATGCGCAACAGGGGCACGGCGAAATGCCAATCGCCGCGCGTCATACCTAGACGGCGTGCCAGCGTGCGCGTCGTCAACGTCACATCGAGTGCGCGCGCAATTACCAGAGCCAGCATCACACCCGGCAACCCGATGAACCGCATGCCCGCATAAAGCAGCAGCCAGGTCAGCGGCATCAGCCACAAGTAAAGCTTCACCCGATAAAACTTCAGGTCTTCAAACGCGCGCAGCACCGCGCCCGTCAGATTTATCAACAGCACCGTGTTCAACAGCGCGACGGCGAAGATCGGCACGGCGGCCTCGAACTTGCTGGTGTACAGCCCAACGATCAACTCGCGGCGCAACACGAACATCAATGCGCAGGCTGGAATGAAACAGAATGCCAGCGTGCGCACCGCGCCCAACCAGGTCGCCACGATCGCCCGATAAGCGCCCACTTTTTCAAGCCGCGCAACCTCCGGAATCAGTATGGTGTCGGTCGCATCGAGCAACACAATCAACAACAGAAGCTGGAAACAGCCCGTCGAATAAATCCCGTAACCCGCCACGTCGAAATAGTGCATCACGAAATAGTTGTGCAGGTCGTACTGCCAACTCAGCGCGAACGCGCCCAGACCGAAGGGCAGGGCATTGGCCAGTTGCGCGCGCAACAGCGCAACATCCACCGGCCACCAAAAGCGACCAAAGCGGCGATAGAGATAGACGAAGAAAACGCCGCAATGCACCAAGCCAAAGAGTAGCGCCGCCATGACCATCGTGCGAATATCGCCTTGCCAGACGGCGGCAAAGACCAACAGGGCCGTCTTCGCCAACTGCAGCAAGACGGCGATGACTGAAGCGCGCCGCACGTCATTGTCGGCAATCATCACGCTCTCAAATGCCGAGGCGATCAGCCAGAGCAGGATCGTCGCGCCCAGCAGTGGGATGACCGGCACCAGCCCGTCGTCGTTGAAAGCCTGCTTCACCCACGCCGGATGCAGCGCAAACCAGATAGCCACTGCCGAACCGATGGCGGTGTAGAAAAGCACCGCGTTCCAGGCCACCTGCGGCTTTTTGTCCGGGTGGCGCGGAATGAAGTAATAGAGGCTGCCGCTGATTTGCAGCCCCAGCAGCGCGAGCGCCGTTTGCAGAATTTGAAACGCCTGTTTGTAAAGACCGAACTCAGCCGTGCTGAGCTTGCGCGCGAGAATGAATGGCAGCAGAAACGAGAGTGTCAGCGCCACCAGGCGGGCCGCCGACAGCCAAACCGTGCGTGCTGCAAAGCTGTCGCCTGCTTGAGCGGTTGGCTGCGTGGACGCGTCGTCCAACAACCTGTTTTCAATCGGGAGAACTGACTCGCTGTTTTGCTTCATCACTTCAAGCTTGGCGCACCGAGCTAGCCAGTTCTTTGGGTAAAGGGGGCGTCGCCGCAGTCAGCGGGTTTGGGGTAGGTGTGTCGAGCGAGCTGCGCAATTGCAGCTTCAACTGCTCGAAGCCGCTGGTGCTTTGCACAAAGTGCGCCAAATCGGGTTGCGGGCAGACGCGGCGCATCGCTAACAACGGCGTGTGCGTCGTGTTCATACCTAACACGTTGGTAACAGCGCAGCGATACCCGGCGTTGGCCGTGGCGCGTTGGACGCGCGCATCGCTGCGCCCGTTCGGATAGCAGAAGAGCGTCACCTGTCGTCCAAGCATTTCTTCGAGCCGCGCTCTGGAAGCAGTCAGTTCGTGGTGCAGATGATCATCATCCGCGACGTTGGGCAGAATCGGATGCGTCACCGTGTGCGAGCCAAGCTCGATTCCTTCCGCGTCCATCTCGCGCGCCTGTTGCCAATTGATCGCGCTGAATGCGGCAGGCGGCACAGACGGCAAGAGCACACCTAAGGAGGCGGCGATGCGTTTGATCGCTTCTTCTTTGTGTTCATTTGGAAGCGTCTTCAAGATGGTGTTGATCTTGTCGGCAGCGCGCAGGCGTGAGAGGGTGTCGCTTAAAGCCAGACGCAGCGTCCGTCCTTTGAGCACGGCCACCACTTCATCGGCGGGCGTGTGCAAGGTCAAGAAGCGCAGCTTGTCCGTCCAGAGCCAACCTTTGTAGTCAACAAAGTCGGTGATCAGGAAGAGCGTCGCCGGAATCCGGCGTTTCAACAGGAGCGGATAGGCGGTCTCGTAAAAATCGTAGTAGCCATCATCAATCGTGATGGCCGCTGTGCTCGGCGGCAACGTCTTGCCTGTGGCGATGCAATCGGCGATCTCGGACAACGGCAGAATGCGGTAATGCTCGGTCAGATACTCCAGATGTTCCGCAAAGGCTTCGACTGAGGTTTTGGCCTCTTCTTCAGTTTGACTGAAGCGGTGATAGGTCAGGATGAGTACTTTGGCGCGGTTCGCCAACCGGAAGGGGGCAAACGCGCCAGTGACCCGCATTAAATTAAGCACGGTCTGTTTCAGCATATTTCTTCCAATCCCAACGTACGAAGGCGCAGGCTTAGAAAGTCATAGGGAAGCCTGGGGAAGTCACTGACGGCCAATACGACAGGCTGACTTCTCAAGACTTCCCTCGGCCTTTCGAAACCTTGCCGAATTTAAGTGAGTTGGCGCAGCCAACGTTACGTCGAAGGAAGACTTTTATGCTGTACTTTTTTATCTGGCAGCGTGTGCACTTTGCGCTAACTCTTTGCCATAGGCTTGCAGTACTAAGTCGTGCAATTCCATGCGGTCAATCAGTGCCAGAATTTTTTCAGGTGGCACAGATAGCCCAACTGACAGACGTAGTACGCTCTCCAAACTCAGATTGGTAATGACCGAGTTCTGAATCTTAGAAAGCAGGCCTTGATCGAAACGGTACAGGCGGCAAAATTCCGATTGCCGCACACCCATCTCCGAGAGTCGCTCACGCACGAGTTGCGCGAGCGGGGTCACTTCATTGACTTTCTTGTGCGGTGTCCGCCAAGGCCCGCTGTGGGAGACGGACGCAGCGATTGGTGGCGCCGGACGAAAGTTTTGTGGGGTCGGTTGATTTACTGCATTCTGGGAGTTGTGCCGAGCTTCTTCATCACCTGCGCCTTCCCAACCACCTCGCTCACTCCCCCCGTTATTTAGGAGTAGTTCCGAGTTCTTCATTGTCGCTTAGCCTCTGTGGATTTTTGTTTTTATCTATGCACCGGAACTCAAAACACAAGCTCCAGCGAGCTTGCGTTTGAAACGATGACAATTCTCTTTATGTTGATAGGGAGCTAAAGCTTGCGTTGCGACTAAATCAGTCACCAACGCAAGCTTGGGGGAGTTTGTCAGGAGCTTAGTTTACTCAGGGGATGAAAGCCGCTCTCAGCGCGTCAACGCAACGAAGGTAAGAAATTGCGTGAAGCCTGCGAGCGTCGTGACATATTCGAGCTTCTTCAAAAAATTGCCGTGCACGATCACCGTATCACCGGGTTGCAGTGGCAAGTTCTCTTCAACATCAGCCTTGCCAGCCAGCAATTTTTTGATGTCAATGGTCAAGTTTTGATAGCGCCCGTTACGGCCTTGCCGCACCAGCGTAACGTTGCTGCGGCTACCGGTGCGAGCGAACCCGCCAGCCATCGTGACGGCGTCGAGCACCGTCAATGGCTCGCTCATTGTAAAGATGCCAGGCCGTGCCACTTCGCCGAGCACGCCGATCTTGGCGCTCTTGGCTTCCAGCAGTTGCACGCTGACCTCCGGCTCTTTGATGTAGCGGCGCAAATCCTGCGTGAGCTTCTTCGTCAATTGCTCAGCCGTTAAACCACCAACCACCACATCGCCGAGCAAGGGATGAAAGACACGTCCGTCGGGCGAGATCTTGGCGCGTTCGATGGAATAGTCCGGCTCGAGCCGCACACGAATGGCGATCTCATCCGCCGGACCTAGCCGGTAGGTGCGCCGAAAGTTTTCATAGAGCAATTCAAAGACGTGAGCGTCATCGGCAGATGGTACGGCGGCTGCCGTTGCCGCTTGCTGCTTAGCCTGACTGTTTTCGTCAGGCAAGAAATTACGTAAAGCGGGTGCAGATGCTCCCCCCCAGGACCTCTGCACCCGCAACGTTGAAGCCGCAGGGTCATTCCCACGAACACCCTCCGGCTTCAAACTCGAAATACTGTCAATAACCGTGCCAATAACCGTGCAGGACGCGGCGGACGCGAGTGGTCCCCCCCGGCTCACTCGCATCAAACCGCCGCGCACGGAGACAGAAGGTGTCTGTGCACACACACTGGCTGCCCCCGCAACTGTGACCGTCAAACCGACGGCAAACACGAACTGACCAAACTTCATTGCAAACCTGTGAGCGAAACTCTGATGATTCATACCCGTTCCCATCCTGTCACCCGAATTACCGGCCCCTGTCCGACAAGCTGTCAGAGCTTGGCGGTTCTCGGCTAGCGAATCATTAGGTTTAACGTCGAGATTGTCGCCAAGCTCTGACAGCTTGTCGGACATCAGCGGCCAAACCTGCCGAAAAAGACCACGCGCAACGTCTCGAACAAAATGATTCCGTCGAGCAGCGGTGATTGGTTCTTGATGTAATAAAGATCGAATTGATGCTTCATCCGCGCATCTTCCACCGATGCGCCATACGGATACCGCACCTGCGCCCAGCCCGTAATGCCTGGCTTCACAAGCTGGCGCTGCGAATAATATGGAATGATCTGCTCCAACTGTTCGACGAACTGTTGGCGTTCGGGACGTGGCCCGATTACGCTCATCTCGCCACGTAGCACGTTGAAAAATTGTGGCAATTCGTCAATGCGCAGTTTGCGAATCAGCTTGCCCACGCGCGTGACGCGCGGGTCATCTTTGCTGGCCCAGACTGCCCCGTTCGCTTCGGCATCAAGGCGCATCGAACGAAACTTGATGATCTTGAACTTGCGGTTGTGCCAGCCGACGCGCTCCTGCGTGTAAAAGACCGGCCCGCGCGATTCGAGCTTGATTGCCAACGCCACGAGCAACATCAAAGGCGCGTTCAGCAGCAAGCCCAAGGCAGCGATCAGCAAGTCGGCGACCCGGCGCAACCGGCGATAAAAGCGCAGCCAGCGCAAGTTATCTGCGAAGATCAACTGGCTCGGCTGTAACCGCTCCGTGCTGATCTTTCCGGTTAAGCGTTCAAAGAACGAAGCCCAATCTTCAATCGCCACGTCATCGCGCAGTTTGAGGTTGAGCAACGGATCGAGGGGCATGTGCCCGCGCCGATCAGTCAATGCTACAACGATGCGGTCAACGTTATGACGCAACGCCAACTCTTCAATCTCATCCGCCGTGCCAATCACGCACGGGTTGATCAAGCTCTGGCCGACGAGCGCACGGTCATTACCGATAAAGCCGACGACTTCATAACCAGTTTCACGGCGTTGCAATACTTCGCGCGCCAGCTCTATCGCCTGGCTGTCAGTGCCGAGAATAATGATGCGCTCGGCAAAGCGCGGATGTCTGAGCAGCCAGCGCGCGACCAGCCGCCAGCCGGTCATCACCGTCAGCATCAGCGCCATCTGCACCAGAAAGACGCCGCGTCCGACCAGCATCTGCGGCAGCGCGTAAAAGATCATTGCTAGCAGCAACGCCGCCAAACCAAGCGCCTGACAGATGCGTAGGGCAAGCACGCTCAGGCGGCGGATCATCGCAAAATCGTAAAGATCGAAGAGGTAAAACGAACCTTGCGCGACGGCCATTGCCACGAGCAGCTTACGCCAGCCGAACTGGTTGTTGAGTGCCTCGTCCGCTTCCTGCCCGAACCGCAGATAGAGCGCCAGCAACCCGCAACCGTAGATCAACGCTCCTTCAAAGAGCATCAAGAGAAATGTGCGCTGCCAGTGTTTGGCTCGCATACCAGGCTTGCCTCCCCATAAACTTGCACCCTCACCGTGCTCCCTAGCCAGCCACGCGGTTGAGCACTACACCGCAAATATCTTTCTCGTTAAAGAGCGAAACCGCCTTTGCCATCTGCTGCGTAGTCGTCGTTCCTGGGCGGATTACCAGCATCGTTGCATCGGTCAGCCCAGCCAGCAGATTGGCGTCTGCACTTTCGAGCAGCGGCGACGAATCGAACAGGATGAAGTCGTAATCCGGCTCGCAGATTTGCAACATCTCGTGAAAACGCGGCGCGGCGAGCAACTCTGCCGTGTGTTGAATCTTTTCGCGCGTCGGCAGAATGTTGAAGCCCGCCGGTTGCACACGCAGCGCCGCGCTATTCGGCCCCAGCCCGCGATGCACAGCCTCGCTCAAGCCCAACGGCGCATCAATGCCCAGCAGGCGCAGCACCGATGGGTTGGCCAGATCGCAATCCACGACCAGCACGCGTTGCCGCGCGCGCGCCAACGCGCCCGCCAGATTGAGTGTCACACAGGTGCGCCCTTCGCCGTGCTGCGCTGACGCGACCAGCACGCGTTTGCAGAGCCGTTTGTAAGAGACCGAAATCAGCGAGACCGCCACTTGATCGAAGTACTTTGCCGCGCGTGGATTGAAATCCGAGAGGGCGATCAGGTGCGGATCAATGCGCGTTGGATCGAGCAACACTTCGCGCACGCGCTCGATGGCGGGCTGCTGGCGCATTTGCGCTTCGAGTTGTTCCAGTGTGCTGCGGTTGAGTTTGCCGGGTTGGCGCTGCTCTAAGCCATTCTCGGTGGCGTCCTTTGCGCCAGGCAGTGCCAATGCTTCCGTGGTCGAAGTGTTTTGCCATTCACGCACGGGCAAGCGCGGCCTGGTCGGCTCGGCCTCTTGCGCGGGGGGCCGATATGTCGGTTGCACCGTGGGGAACGCGGTGGTCTGACGATTGGCCAGTCGTTGGGCCAGATGGTCTTCGATACTTGGCCCGCTCGGATGCGTCTCGTCGTAGCGGCGCTGAAATTCGAGCAACCGGTTGTAATCCAGCTTAGCCGTGACGCGCTGCTGGTTGGCAGGCAGCGGATGTGGCGTTGGCTGTGTTGTAGGCGGCGTTGCTCTACGCGGCTCGGTGCGTTTGGTCGCTACGTGAAAGGAGGTTGTCAATGGATGCGATAATTCTTTGTGTGTACCGTTTGTGGCAGCGTGATGCTCACCGTTGTGCCCGTTGTTATGAATTTCGTTACGCGCTTCTTGCCGTGCTTCCTGGCGGGCGGCGCGAATGCTGCGCCCAAATTCCAGATTCATTTGCTGCAACTCGGCCAGCTTTTTGTAGTAATCAAGCTTAGCTGTGGCGCGGCGTTCCTGAGTGCGCTGTGAAGGATTGGTTGGCGGCGCTAGATATTCTCCTGCAACCTGACGAGGCGGCAGTGGGCGCTCGTGCGTTGCGTAATGCTGTTCCACGCCATTGCGCGGATATTCGTCGAGTTGAACCGCTTTATTCTGCTCAGCGGGCAACGGTGCAGCAAGCTGGCCGTTGCTTCCCAGATGATTTCTTCTCGTCTGCGCGGCGTAGTCATCAAAGACCTGTAGGACATCATCTTCAGACGCATTGGATGCGACCAGTGCGCCACGCGCAGCCGGTGTGGCCAGGTAATCGTGCAGCGCCGGCAACACGTCGTCGTCATCGTAATGTCCGTTGGGGAATTGGTAATTGCTATTCACGTTCGACCGTTTGCGATAACCAGATTTGGTTCTCAGCTTGCTAAAATCCAGCGCCATTGCATCCTTGCCCATCTCACCACCTCCTAAACACCAAGCCTGCCGTGTCCTACTTACTTGTTGCCGAGCACCTCAAAGAGGCCGCTTTGGTTGAGCAACAAGGCAAAGACCGGGACGGCAGCTACAGCGATAACCACTACCAGCGCTACGCGCGCAAATTTCTGACGGCGGACCCGGCTGTGCTCGACCGGAGTCAAAGTCTCCGGGATCAAGCCCATCACTGGTGCGCCAAGGTAGTATTCGACATCGCGCTCGTCACGAATTCTAAAGAACTGGCGCGCCTCCACGATTGCCACGGCCAGCAAACCAAAGCCTAAGGCCATGCCCAACGCAATCAGCTTGAGCAATGTGCGCTTGGGCGCTACTGGCTTGCCCGGTAAAAAGGCGTTGTCAATCACGCGAAAGAGATTCAAATTCGGCCCAACCATCAGATTGGCGTGCGCCTTTTGCAGCGCCTCTTGCCGATCCAGCAACCACAGATAACGTTTGCTCAACCGCTCATACTCGGCATCCACCGTCGCATCGGGCGGCGCCACTGTGTTGCCCGTCGCGGTGCTGGGTAAGGCGCTGGGCAGACTGGCCAGTTCCTGACGTTTGATTTCGAGATTGCGTTGCGTGACGAGTAAGTCTGTCTTCTGCTTTTCCAGATCGCGCTCCAAGCCGCGCAACTCGCGGCCTTCGGGTGTAGAGATCAAGGCTGTGTTGGAGGGCGTGCCTTTCTCCATCTTCTCGATCTGGAAATTGATCTCTTGTAATTGCGCGCGCGCCTGTTTCAGCTTGGGATTCTCGTCGGTGTATTGCTTGGCGTATTCTTTGACCAGCGCCTCGAACTCGGCTTTTTTAGCCAGCAACACGCCATAAGAACCGCTGGTCATCGCGCCATTGGGAATTGGCGCGGTCTTGGCCAGCGTTTGCTGCTCGGCGACCTGTTGCTGTTGTAAAGCAATTTGACGTTCAAGTTGGAATTGTTTGTCGTTCAGTGCATTGACTTCAGACAAAAGCGCACGCCGCGTGATGCGCGGATCTTCCAGCAACACATTGCTGTTGATGCTCTGTCCACGACTGGCGTTAGCGCGCTGGCCGACTATTTTGCCGAGCGGCTCTTCCAATTCATTAAGCTGCTGTTCGATAGACTTGATTTCCTGCGCTGCCTGCTGGCGCAATGTTTCGTTGGTCTCTGTAAAGTTCGCCACGATGGCGGCCACGAGCTGCTGCGCCACTTCGGGTTGGTGATGTCGATAGGTAATCAGGATTGTTTCGGGAAACTCAGGATAAAACTGGCGCAGCTTCGTCTCAGCTTTGATCTCTTTGCGCAGCCGAGTGACGGTGGCCATCAAATCTTCATCGGGATTGTTCAGGTGATACTTCCTGATTAGCGGATCAAGGTTTTCGCGGCTGACGGCGCGCTGTGTCAAAGCTGCGATCTGCGCCGCCAGCGATTGCGTGTCATCACTCGGTTTGGTAAGCACGGCCAATTGGGCTTGCGACTCGTAAACATCCGGTACTTTGTGGATCACCAGCAATGATGCTTGCAACATTGCTGCGGTCACTAAAAGAAGTAGTCCTTTGCGCCGCCAAAGCACTGCGCTGAAATCACCGAGACTTCTTGGTCTAAAACTCGCCATCCTGACACCTCACACTGACCAAACTTAACTTTTGTAACGAGACTCGATAAGCGAACTAGAAAAGTGTTCAGGCTGTGATTAGACGATTATGCAGCCTGAGAATGATTTTGTATCCGGCTATTCAATCTTCAGTTCTTTGTTTCTTTAGCTTCTTAGAGAGCTTGAGCTGCAAACCCGTGGCGGCTGCTAAGAAGAGCAGGCCAAAAAGCATCAGAAAGAAAGGTTCAGCAATTGGGGATGTAAAACCGAACATCGTCTAACCTCGGCAGTAAAGTGAACCATCCGTAAAATCTGCTTTCGTGAGGAAGCAGGGACGCTGCAAGGAGAAAAGGAGAAAGCGTTGTGTGATGTTACGGGGACGATTGATACTCTAGCTGCCAACGCAGCCATCGGAGTTTTGTTAGCTAGTGAAAAGGGAAGCGGACTAAATTTGCCGCTGAGCTGGGCTGCCATCAGTGTAAATGCTGATCCGCTTACCACTCACCAGGCCATCAAACTCTGATTTCCCCAGTCACACCACAACAAACGCTTTCAATCAACGAACAATCCGACTTGGCTCTCATTTTGCTTTGCAAGCTTGCCAGGAAGCTGGATCCGTTCAGTAGAAGCAAACTTGAAAGACTCACAAGGCTTGAAATCGAGCTTGTTTCTGACGGCTATATGAATACAACATTTGTCGTGTTGCGCACATCGGTCTGCGTGACTATTTTGATCAGGCTAAATATGGCTAACTACTGCTATTTTCCTGCCTTTAGTACTCATGTGCTTGCCGCTGTATGGCAAGCATGTGTTGATTGGTGGTTGATTACACGAATGGGAGCTAGCAACTGAGACTACATGTACTATCTATCAGGCAAACCAAATCACTTCGTTGGCAAAGAACTACGATTCGTTTGAATTATGCAGATGAGATTAGCCGCGATTTGGAACCTCACTGGGAAAGAAAGGTAAGCGAAGATAATGAGACTGAAGGTCGTGCCAATAAAACACTTTGCGAGTGACGAAGCATCAGTCACCCTGTTTTTATGGGATATTGCGCCAGGCAAGCTGTATTGAGCAAACTATGCCCAATTACATCGGCGGTTTGGCCAGACCATGGCGATACGAATAGATAGCCAATTCAAAACGGTCGCCGACTTCCAGTTTGGAGAAGATTGAAGAGAGATGATGGCGCACCGTAATCACGCTGATGCAGAGCCGGTCGGCAATTTGTTGGTTGCGCAAGCCCTCGCCGATCAAAGTGACAACTTCACGCTCGCGTTCAGTCAGGCGGGCAATCTTTACCGCTTCGTAATCGTCTTGTGAGTGGTTCTTGGGCCGCCACATCTCGGCCACTTGGCGTTCTTTCTCAGAAATATGATTGGCCGCTGCTGCCGCCGCCTCTGTCGCAGGCGTACGCGTATTCCAGAGGTCGCTGAGTACACGCGCCATCAAGATGCCATCCAGCCAAACTTCGCCTGCCGAAACTTTACGAATGGCTTTGACCAGCACATCGCCGGCTTCGAGCTTGCGCACGATACCCATCGCGCCATTGCTAATAGCGGCGTGATGCACGTCGAGATCGTAGACGCCAGTTAGGACCAAGACTTTGGTCTTCGGTGCCACTGCGAGCAACTCAGTCAAGCACATCAGTCCGTGGCTATCACCCAAATCCAAATCCAGCAAGATGACATCCGGCTGTTCGACCTTCGCCAGTGCTGTAGCTTCTTTACAACTGGCGGCGTCACCTACCACGTGCAAGCCTGTCTGCGATTCGAGCAACAAGCGTAACCCCTCGCGTACGATGACTTGATCATCAATCAGCATTATGCGAATCGGTTGAGCGACGGAGCCGGGCATGGGTCTCATAAAATTACTTCAAGCTCTAAGTTGAGTTATAGCGGATGTGGGCACAGTGTTTGACCAGCGTTGTGAAGATCAAACGGCTACCCTTTACCGGGTGTGGCGGTCTGCCTTTAATCACCAAATCGTCGGGATAAAGGCAATGGGGGAGGAACTGCCCGGCCAAGCAAGGTAGCTTGGGGCAGCTCATTTTGTGCGTGATGCGTCGCGAAGCCACTTCCAGGAGTAGCTCCGTCTGGCATCCTTAGATCAGGAAATCAGGCAAGCCGGGGGATGATGTTCGGCAGCTTGGTGAAAGCGAGTCAAAAATCTCTGCAAGGGAGAATCGCTACGCTCACTTGCGGCCACGCAACGTCATCCCTTGCAAGAGCGGCAGATCATGCTTACTGGCTGTTTCAATCCTACAGTCGCTGGCAATCCAGCACCGACCTGCCTACTTTGTAAGCCCAGTGAAGACCGGCGTGAATTGCAAAGCTTGAACCGAAAAAGTCAGTCCACACTCCAATGTTCAGGCGGTAATTAAACCGACCTGAGACTTAGTCCCTGAAAATCCACAGACACCTAGTAGTGGAAGATTAAACGAAACATTACACTTTAGGACGAGGCCAGACGCGCGAAAGTTAGAGCGGAGCGATGCTTTGCCGCAATTGCAAACAGTGTTGGCAAGTACCTGTTTGTTGAGGCACACAGCAGCTATGCTTGGCGAGTTAAAGAGCCCCGTTAGACGTAATAGGATTGTTGAGAAGGTAGACTGGTAGTGCAATAGATGGCTGAATACAATAAGCCCGCAGCGCCTCAATCTTTATTCAAGCGAAGCGGTCTGCGGGCCGGTAAGAAACTCTGCAATGAAAAAACACTATTCGCGGACGATCTGTATAAAGAACTCTTCAGCAGGCTTGAGTTCTTTGCTGGTTGTGATGCCAGTTAAGAGGACTGCGTAATAGCCGTCTCGGAGCTTGTTGGCTGGCACCTCCAGAACCAGGCTCTTATCAGATTGAACGACCTGCGTGCTTATGCCTTGGCGGCGAACTATCTCTTGTCCTTCGATAGTCTTCAACGCAGCGGTATAACTGGGATAAGCACTGTGCTCGCCGCCGCTCAAGAGCAATTGAAGCCGGAGCGTACTTGCATTAGCCGGAATAGTAATCCTCTTGGCATCCCCACTACCGCGCACACGGGATGGCCGCAGCGTTATACTTAACAAACTGAGCGCCGGGGCTGATTTACTGGATGAAATGATGCCAGGTGTATCATCCAATGAAGCCTGCAACTGATCGGTCACCTCGGCCAACGACTTGAGATCATTGCGTTGCTTGGCAGACTGTCTTTCGCCTCTGGTTTTGGGTTTGGCAGTTTTCTTTTGCAAACTCGCCTGCTGGGTCTCACTAGCTTTGACTTCTTCGCGCAGTTCGGTGACGAATGTGCTCAGCCACAAGGCGGTCAGTGAAAGTACGGCTACTGCAACCGTTGACCAGGCAAAACTCAGCTTAGGCGTAAAAAAACTATGCAGCCAGCGGGCGCATGATGCCCACAGCTTAGGCTTGATTGGTTGCGCTGTGGTTGATTGCCAACCGCTTTGATCGGCAATAAAGGTCATCAGCTTTTTGGTAGACTCGAATTTGCGGCGGCGACGAGCAGACTTGAGAAAGTTCTTTTCAAAGAGGCTGCCTTCTTCGGACGTCAACGCGCCACTCACATATTCGCAAATTAACTCTTCTTCCAACGCCAGCAACTCTTCATAAAAACGCTGGTCGCGGAAATAACGTGTCTCGATCTGGCTTTGCTCCAACTCAGTAGAGGTACCTAGCAGATAAGACATCAGCAACTGTTCTTCTCGCACTCTAGTTTTCACGGTATCACCTGCTCACAATCCCACGGATGGTGCTCATTCGATTGCCTATTGATTAATGGGTGATTAGTTATTGCGGATAGGGCTTTCGTGGATGCGGTGTCTGTAGTTGGGCATTTGATGTTCCGCACCTTAAAGTGCGGCGGCCACAGATTTATTACAGACAAATAGACCCAACGCGATTCACCCTGCGGCTTTTGTTGGATTAGGCAAATCATTTCCAATCGCCGCAATAACGGCGGCCACGTAGGTAATTTGGCCGACAACCCGGTCAGCTCTTTTTGCCCGGTCAATTCTTTTTGTCGTTGAGACATCGGTTGATGCAATCTTCTAAAGTCGCTCTGAGTCGGTAGACACGCACACGCAAGACATTGAGGCTAACCCCTAGCTTGTTGGCCAGTGCAATTCGGTTGTCAATCTTAGCTCTTTTTTCGGTTTGATAATACTGGATGACAAGTTCCTGGTTTTCTTGTGAGAGCTGCTTCAGGCAGTGTTCAAAGCACTCGTACATCTGCTCACGGCTACGACGCTCTTCCGTATCTTCCTCCGGTGCGGAGAGGTGCTCGAATTCCGGCGGATCATCTTCTTGTTTGCTCTGTTTGGGTAAGACTTCCAAGGCCAAACGGCGGGCCACACCATAACAATAGTCTGGCAGGTTGCGAATGATTTCTCCCTCTTCCATCCGGCGCGCCACACGGTTGAAGGTCTCGTCGGCCAGGTCTTCGGGAAAGGCACAGCCGCGCCAATCGAAGAAAGTCACCAGCACGCGGCGCAAATGCTCGTATTCTTCTCCAGCCAATTCCCGATCCGGATTTAGCCCTTCCAGCAGCCTGTTGAACGAGTCGGCGCTTAATGCCCAAACCTTCTCGCGCCGGGACGGCTCAGTTGCTCGTTGATTCTTTCTCATAGCACCCTAAAGCATCAGATTTTGGGTGTCAGCGCGCTCGCGCTTGAGTCGTCACTTCCCAGGTACACGCAGCTTTGCGTGGCGGGAAGCTCACCTCCAGGCAGCGATTATCCCTAACACCTATGCCGCAGCTTGCGCCGTGTCATCACACGATTGCGCAGCTCCGACACCCGATAAACCTTTTATCAGCTCCAGCGCGCTGCTCCGAGAACTCGGTTCAGCGCTCACCTACACCAGACCTTCCTGCCATTGTTATTACCCACGAGCGTGTCTTGGAAATTTTGGGGCTCTGGATGGCTTCTATGGTCAGTTCGTTGGCTGTCTCAAAAGAAATTCCTGATTTTGCTCTCTCTTTATTAAGCTGCTCCGACGCTGTTGTGCGCACTGCTGCATGCTTATGTACACTTACTCCAATCAGGGAAGGGACGGCAACACCTCTGCTAAACATAAGGGATCGGCACAGCATATTGACTTGTCTACCTTGCGCGTATTGATCTTTCGTCTAACGGAGCCAGCGGGGTTGCAGGATGCATGCTTATGACGAAAGAAGTTAAGAACTAATATTTGGATGGGAATGCGTTCGAATCCGGCTAAAGCGGCAACTGCTTAGCACCGAAGTTGTGTAGCCCAAGTACAACCTGCCGCTTCGCCTCAATATTTTTGGTGCTGTCCGAAACATTCATGGTTTGGGGAATGTTTCGCGATTAGGGACGCGGCGCATTATAGACAAAGCGGTTGCTTAAATAAAGCCGAGAATTGCGATGCCGCAAACAAAAGATCGGATATTAGTTATAAGAAAGGGCGTGGTGTTTCCTTTTGGAGCGATACGGGCTTGTACGGGTAGTTTTTACAAGGGGAGTTTCGCCAGTCCATGCCGATAAGCGTAGATAGCCAATTCAAAACGATCACCGACATCCAGCTTGGAGAAGATTGAAGAGAGATGGTGGCGCACCGTAATCACGCTAATCGAGAGCCGATCAGCGATCTGCTGGTTACGCAAGCCCTCGCCAATCAAACCGATGACTTCGCGTTCACGTTCGGTCAATTGGGCGATACGCGCGGCCTCATCGGGTGTAGACGGCTCGGCCTGATGTCGCCACAAATCAACCACCTCACGCTGCGGCTGGCTCAGGCGCACCTGTCCAACTCCGATGAATTCCAACGGCTGTCCGGCACGCACGCGCCATAGATCATTCAGCACGCGCGCCATCAACGCACCATCGAGCCAGACTTCACCGGCAAAGACTTTTCGAATGGCCCTGACCAAAGTTTCGGCAGCTTCCATCTTGCGCACGATGCCTACGGCACCGCGCCCGACCGCTTGGTGGTGGATGTCCAGATCATAAACGCCGGTCAGCACGAGCACGCGCGCGTGTGGCGCGACGGCCAGTAATTCGGGCAGGCAATCCAGCCCATGGCTTGCGCCCAGATCCAAATCGAGCAGGATAATGTCAGGTTGCTCACGCGCAGCCTGTGCCACGGCGTCCTGGCAGTTGGCTGCCTCGCCCGCAACGGTCAAGCCTGTTTGGTTTTCCAGTAACAGGCGGAGTCCTTCTCTAACGATGACTTGATCATCAACCAATAAGAGGCGAATAGATTGTGCGGCAATTGTGGCTAACATGATTTTGACCGTTTTTCCGCAAGGCTTGACTGACAGAGTAGCACACCAGCCAACGCCAGAAACGGTTTGAGGGACACGTTGCTGTGCATTTCTATCGCCATCCCATAGTTCCACCAATCTCTCGCCGACACCACACCAATGCTTCTAGAGAACAGACCTCACCCTGCATTGCAAAAAATCAGATTGAAAATGAACTTGCTCGTGAAGGAACCCTAAGCTTACGACAGAAAGACAGCCCCGCGTATGCACCATAAAAATCGGGCGGGTACGCTTGGGGGAACGAAGTGCCGTCAATTCGTCTCGCTTGAATTGAACGTTTGCTGATTGGTCTTGCGTCGGAAATTCTGTCGCGCTCGATTGTCTGTTTAAGACGGCTACAGGTATAGCTTCTAAATGCCTGATCGTCAAGACTGTTCACACTAGGTCTGGGTCTAACCGCTAAAAATAACAGACTCGCAGTGTCAGGCACGAAGTGATGACCATGCGTAAGAATTGCCAGCCAACCTGGCTTGATTTCGATTAGAGTCGAGAGATGCTTTACGAAACACCCCTACTATTGAGAGGTTGAGTCATACTCAAGGCGGATTCTTGGCTTGCGCCGATAGTCCTGAAGAGCTTACAATCCGCGCCCAGGTAGATCGGTGCTCAATAGTTCCACAGTCCCAAAATCCAGCAGCACATTTGTCAATTATGTTGTTTTAGTTGGTTCATCATCAATATGTCGCTACAAGTTACTGTGTGCTATGTAATGAATGCGACGAAATGCTCAGCATGTATGGAGCTAATTTGATCGGGCAGACCAACAAAAAAACTTGGCAGAATGGTTGTGGGATTACGCACGGCGAACACCAGTTCTCCGCTACCGGGCAGCCAGCCGATTCACTGGAAGTACGCAGTAAGAAAGAAAACATGAACGGTAAACAAGCGAAGGCCCTGTTAATTGAAGATGATCCGCTTTATGCCCAGGCCATTCGCGGATTGTTCATGGCCAAAGGCGTAGCCTTCGAGCTGGAGTGGGCCAGTAGTCTAGCTGCCGGATTGGCACGGTTGGCGCAGAATGAGATTGACATCGTACTGCTCGACTTGGCCCTGCCTGACAGTGAGGGGTTGGAGACCTTCAACCGCATCCATCGTTCCGTCCCTGATCTGCCGATCATCGTCTTGACCGTGACCAACAACGACGACCTCGCCATCCAGGCTATGCAGGCTGGCGCGCAGGATTATCTGGTCAAAGGCGAGATCAACCGTCACCTGTTGCAACGCGCTATGCGTTACGCCATTGAGCGCCAGCACGGCGAATCAGCCCTGCGCGAAAGCCAACGATTGATTCAAGAAATTGCCGACGTCACGCCAGAGATTATCGTTATCTACGATCTGGACGAGCAGCGCAGTGTTTACGTCAATCGCCAACTCTCGAACATTCTCGGTTACACCACCGGACAGCTCACAGAACTCAAGCCAAAAGACTGGGTTGTGCCTGATGACTATCCACATTTGGAAGAGTTGTTCAAACGCTTGCGTGGCAGCGCCGATGGCGAGGTGTTGGAGCTTGAATATCGTGCTCGGCACGCGCAAGGCGGCGTCCGCTGGTTGCACAGCGAGCTAACGGTTTTTGCCCGGCACGAAGCTGGTGAGGCGCGCCAAGTTCTCATCACTTCGCACGATGTCACTCATCGGCGGCGCGCCGAAGAGGCGTTGCGCCAGAGCGAAGAACGCTACCGCGATCTGGTCGAAAACAGTGGCTTGCTGATCGGCACACACGATGTGGAAGGCCGCTTCCTGAACGTCAATCAGCCCACTTGGAAGTTCTTTGGCGTCGGCAGCGCGCAGGAATTGGAAGGGCGTCGCATCAGCGATTTACTGCCCTCCTCAGCCCGCGCTAGGTTTGATGAGTATCTGCAACGCGTCGTCAAGGAAGGCAGCGCCCAGGGCGTAATCCGCGTCCAGCTCGCCAATAATGAAGAACGGCTGCTCGAATACGATAATTCACTGCGGCAAGATGTGCAGGGCCGGATTGTCATTCGCTACATTGCCCGCGACGTGACCGAGCGCCAACAGTCCGAACGCAAAATCCGCGAAAGCGAAGAGCGCTTCCGGCTGATCGCCGAAAAATCCACCGATATGATCGGGCGCTACTCGGTTACGGGCGACACCCTCTACGTCTCGCCCGCCATCACGCGCATTTTGGGTTACGAGCCGGAAGAGTGTACGGGACGCTCGTTCTACGAATTCTTCCACGCCGAAGATGTCGAGACGGTGCGGCGCGCGCACACTTCGCTGCTCGAAAGCCCCGCCACGCAGAATGTGACCTATCGCTGCCGCCACAAAGACGGCCATTACGTCTGGTGCGAGAGCAACGCGCGGCTGATCCGTCAACCGAGCAATGGGAGCAATGGAAAAAAGGCGAACGCTCCGCAGGAGATTCTCGCCATCACGCGCGATGTCTCCGAGCGCCAGCAGGCTGACGAAGCACTGCGCGAGAGTGAAGAGCGTTATCGCGACTTGTTCGAGAATGCCAACGACATCGTTTTCACTACTGATCTTGAAGGCAATTTCACTTCGTTCAACAAAGCAGGCGAGCTCATTACCGGTTACACGCGTGCAGAGGTAGTGGAGCAGGGCACGCTGGAATCATTCACGCAAAGCTTCCGCAAGGCAGTGCTCGAAATGCTGGAAAACAGAACCTCCGGCAAATCGAAGACGCGCTATGAACTTGCGCTGACTTCCAAAGAAAAACAAGAACTGATTCTTGAACTCAGCGTCCGGCTGATTACCAAATCGGGCAAGCCTGTTGGCGTGCAGGCCATTGCGCGCGACATTACCGAACGCAAACGCGCCGACGAAGAACGCGCCAAGCTCGTTAAACAACTCGAAGCCGAACGCACGCTCTTACAGGCCGTGCTGCGGCAGATGCCGGCGGGTGTGCTGATCGCCGAAGCGCCGTCGGGCCAGGTGATTTTGGTCAACGAACAGGCAGCGAAGATTATGCGCCGTCCAGTTAACGATCTGCGCAACGGCGTTAAATTCGAGGCCTTTCGTCTCGAAGGCAAACGTTACAAGGTTGACGAATGGCCGCTCACGCGCGCGATCAAAGAGGGCGAGACGGTCACGGCTGAGCAATTGCAAATCCGGCGCAGCGATGGCGCATTGATTACACTGCAAGTCGAAGCTGCCCCGATTCGCAACCGGCGTGGGCGCATTGTCGCGGGCGTGATGGCTTTTAGCGACATCACCGAGCGCCGCCTGAGCGAAGAGCAGATTCGTGAACAGGCCGCGCTGCTCAACAGCGCGCAAGACGCCATTGCCGTACTTGATTTGGAAGGCCGTGTGCTCTTCTGGAATCACGGTGCGGAACGGCTCTACGGTTGGGCTTCGGCGGAGGTCTTGAATCAACACTTGAGTGAAGTGCTCGATGCCGAGTCAGCGGCGCAGCAGAGCGCCGAGATGTTCCGTGAGTTGCTAGAGAAGGGCGGATGGAGCGGCGAGTTGCGTCAACACACCAAAGACAAACGCGAGATCATCGTCGAAAGCCGCTGGACGTTGGTGCGTGATGACTCTTACAAGCCGAAATCTGTGCTCGTCATTAACACTGACCTGACCAGCCGCAAACAGCTTGAATCGCAGGTGCTACGCATGCAGCGCTTGGAGAGCATCGGCTCGCTCGCTTCGGGCATCGCACACGATTTGAACAACGCGCTCGCGCCGATCCTGATGGCATTGCACACACTGCAACAGCGCTTCACCGATCCGAACAGCCAGCACTGGCTCTCGCTCATCCGCAAGAGCGCCGAGCGCAGTCGCGATCTAGTGGATCAGGTCTTGACCTTTGCGCGCGGCGCGAGTGGCGCGCGTCTGCCGCTTGAACTCAACGAATTGCTGCTTGATCTCGCTACCATTCTCAAAGAAACCTTGCCGAAGAACATTAAGCTTGAGGTCAGCGTGCCCGATGACCTCTGGCCGATTGTCGGCGACAAGACGCAGGTTCATCAGGTCTTGATGAATCTCTGCCTCAACGCGCGTGACGCTATGCCGCAGGGCGGTCAGCTCAGCATCAAGGCTGAAAACGTGCAACTCAAACAGCAAGACATCTGGACGCACGAGGGCGTCAAGCCTGGCCCGTTCGTGCGCCTTACTATCGCCGACACCGGCACGGGCATGCCGCCCGAAGTGCTTGACCGCATCTTCGAACCGTTCTTCACCACCAAAGAACAGGGCAAAGGCTCCGGACTGGGTCTCTCCACCTCTTCCGGCATCGTGCGTGGTCACGGCGGGTTTATCGAAGTCAAAAGCGAACTCAGCAAAGGCTCGCGCTTCACCGTTTGCTTGCCGGCGGACGAAGACGCGCTCGACTGGCCCGCCGAGCCTGAGAAAGAAGAAGAGCAGGGCGATTTAATCCTGGTGGTGGATGATGAGCCGACACTGCTCGAAGTGACGCAGGCGACTTTGGAGACGGCTGGCTACCGCGTGCTGGCGGTGAGTAATGGGCAGGAAGCTTTGGCGGTTTATCGTGAGCAGCACAAAAAGATCAAAGCCGTGTTGACCGATATGGCGATGCCCGGCATGGACGGCTTGGCCGCGAGTCAGGCGATGCAGGCCATCAACCCAGAGGTCAAGATCATCGCGACCAGCGGCCTGCGTTCACAGCAGAATATCGAAGATGCCAAGCGTACCGGCGTGCAGGCGGTTTTGTGGAAGCCTTACACAGCGGACGAGTTATTGGACAAGCTGGCGGAAGTATTACAGCAAGCAACGACCGCAAAATAGAGCGCCCCGGAATTGCAAATTTGAGTGCTGAGATTGGCAATTGCTGGCCGCCGTTCGACAAAGAATCTGCTTGCGTGGCTGTAGCGAACTTCCTACAATCGCCACGCCACGAGTTAGTCAACCGGCATCCCTGAAAAGCCCCGAATCATTCACTGGATTCGTCATTGAGGCAATCTTTCGCGCAAGCGAATATGGCTTGGCGCTGGCAAAAAGCCAGGCGCAACTAACGAAGCCAAAGCCTGGCCCCTATCAACATCGTTGCCCGCGCGATTTTTCAATGACACGGTGCTGCCCGCGCTTTGGCTGTGCGTTGCAGAACGAGTTGTTATCGTTATTTGAATTTATACCGCAGAAATTTATTTGAACTGGTGCCGCAAAGAGAACAGGTGCAACGATGGCAAAGAAGGTTTTGGTGATTGAAGGCGATGCGCTCCACGATCAGGTGATCGCCGGGTTGGCGCAGGCGAATGACAGCGCCTTCGAATTTGAATTTGCGGAGCGTCTTTCCGCCGGGCTGGCGCGCTTGGATCAGGGCGGCATTGATGTCGTGCTGCTCGATCTGGCGCTGCCCGAAGTGGAAGACCTGGTCATACTGATCAAATCGCAGCAACGCCAGGCGGCCTTGCCGATCATCGTACTGGTGGGCACTGGCAATCAGGAAACGCTCTTGCGCACTCTGCAAGCGGGCGCGTGCGATTGTTTGCCCAAGACCGGGCTGGATCGGCAAACGCTGCAACGCGCGTTGCAAGCGGCGGTCAGCAACGGGCGCGAACAACGCTTTATTCAGCCAGTCCGGTTGAATGGCACAAACGGCAACGGCGGTCAACACAAGGCCGCCACTAGCAATGGTGAGGGTGATATGGTGTTGAGAGAGTCGAAAGATCAAAGTGCGGCTGAACGAAAGAATCTGGAAACAGCCTTGCGCGAGAGCGAAGCGCGTTACCGCCTATTGGCCGACAATTCGACCGAGGTGATTATGCGATGCAGCCTGGACGGGCGTTGTCTATATCTTTCACCCTCTACCCAACGCATTCTCGGTTACGAGCCTGCCGAGCAACTCAATCGGCCCTTTTATCAATTCGTTCATCACGATGACTGGCAAAAAGTCGAACGCGTCACCCAGCATTTGCTGACCGGTGCGACCAGCTACACCGTGATCTATCGCTTCCGCCACAAGGATGGCCATTATCTCTGGCTTGAAACCGAGGCGCGCTTGCTGCGCCACCCGCAGACGCGCGAGCCGCTGGAACTGATTGCCGTCACGCGCGACATCAGCAAACACCGCCGCACTGAAGCGCAACTGCGCCAACAGGCCGCGCTGCTCGACAACGCGCGCGACGCCATCCTGGTCACAGACCTGGACGACCGCGTCTTGCTTTGGTGCAAAGGCGCCGAGCGCATCTACGGCTGGACGGCTTCACAGGCAAAGGGCAAGACCTTGCGCGAGCTGTTCTATCCTGAAGGCTCGCCCAAATTCGACCAGGCGCGTGGCAAAGCGTTGGAGCACGGCGAATGGTCGGGCGAAACCAAACAGCGCACCAAAGAAGGCCGCGAGATCACCGTCGAAGGCCGCTGGACGCTGGTGCGCGACGATGCCGGACAGCCGCGCTCGTTTCTCGTCATCAATACAGACATCACCGACCGCAAACGCATCGAATCCCACCTGCTGCGCGCGCAACGCATGGACAGCATCGGCGCGCTCGCTTCCGGCATCGCACACGACCTCAACAACGTGCTTGCGCCGATCCTGATGGCCTTGCGCCCGCTGCAACAGAAATTCACCGACGACAACAGCCAACGCTGGCTCTCGCTGATTCAAAAGAGCGCCGAGCGCGGCAAAGACCTCATTAGCCAAGTGCTCACCTTTGCCAAAGGCACAACGGGCGAGCAAGCGCCGCTGCAACTCGCGCAACTCGTCAAAGACATCACGCGGATTTTGAAGGAGACCTTGCCGCGCAACATCGAGCTCGAAAGCGCGCTGCAAGACGATCAGTCCTACGTCATTGGTGATAAGACGCAGTTGCACCAGATGCTGATGAACCTCTGTCTCAACGCCCGCGACGCCATGCCGCAAGGAGGCAAGCTACGCATCGAACTCGAAAGCTTGCTGCTCACTGAACAAGATGTGCCGACTCAAGCCGGCGCAACCCCGGGCCGCTTCATCCGCGTCACCGTTACCGACAGCGGCATCGGCATTCCGCAAGATTTGATTGACCGCATCTTCGACCCGTTTTTCACCACCAAAGAACACGGTAAAGGCACCGGGCTGGGCCTGTCCATCGCCATGGGCATCGTGCGCAGCCACGGCGGCTTTGTTGACGTGAGCAGCGAGGTCAACAAAGGCACGCAGTTCCGCGTCTACCTCCCGGCGAGCGACGCGCTGGCCGAAGCTGAGGACGAAGACGTGGTGGATATTCTAGTTCCCGGCCACGGCGAATTGATCTTGGTAGTAGATGACGAAGAAGGCATCCGTGACGTGGTCGAAGCCACCCTCGAAGCCTCCGGCTATCGCGTGCTCAAAGCGGAAGACGGCGAAGTGGCTTTGCAGCTTTACGAACAACACAAGGATGATATTCGCGTCGTGCTGACCGACTTGATGATGCCCAAGAAAGACGGCGTCACGGCGATTCGTGAGATGCGCGCGCTCAACCCGCAGGTCAAAGTCATCGTCACCACCGGCGTCAAGCTCTCCGGCCAATACACCGAAGCGGCCAAAGTCGGCTTCGGTGTCTTTTTGGCCAAGCCCTACACCGCCGATGAATTGCTGGCGGCGTTGGATCAGGTCTTGCGAAAAGAGTCTTAAACAGCTTGCCATTTGCATAGAGTGTCAGAAGCCCTTGCTCGCGCGTGGGCTTCTGACACTCGAAATGATTTGCTCGTCCCGCCAACGTCGGCTATCCTCTCGCCTTCATTTTGCCCCTATCCAGTGAAAGACACCTGTTATGCAGAATCCACCATTACTGACAATCCTGATGCCCGTGTATAACGAGGCGAAGACGATCCACGAAATTATCAAACGAGTCGAAGCCGCGCAGATCGGCGATGTGCGCAAAGAGTTAATCATCGTTGATGACGGTTCAAAAGACGGCACGCGCGAAGTCTTGCGCGAGTTAAGTCAGAACTCGCCGCATCGGTTCTATTTTCACGGCCAGAACATGGGCAAAGGCGCTGCGTTGCGCACGGCCCTTCATTACGCCAACGGCGACATTATTCTGGTTCAAGACGCCGATCTCGAATACGACCCGGCGGAATATGCTGAGTTGATCAAGCCCGTGCTCGAAGGGCGAGCCGACGTGGTCTATGGCTCGCGTCTAACAGGCGGGAAAGTGGCGCGCGCCTTCAATTTCTGGCACTACATCGGCAACAAGTTGCTGACTTTCATCACGAACCTGCTCTACAACGCGATCCTCTCGGACATGGAGACCTGCTACAAAGTCTTCCGCGCTGACGTCATCAAAAACATCCAGATCAAATCGAACCGCTTCGACTTCGAGCCGGAGATCACGGCCAAAGTGCTCAAGCGCAGGTACAAGCTCTACGAAATGCCGATCTCGTATTACGGGCGCGATTTCAGCGAAGGCAAGAAGATCACTTGGCGCGACGGCTTTGCTGCGATTTGGGCCTTGGTGAAGTATCGGTTTATTGATTGAGGCAGATGTGCGACATGCTTGCTGAGCTTGTCGCACAATAACTATCCCGGCGGCTCTTCCAACACGCAACAAAGTCTGAAGAACTCTGATGAAGCCAAAAATCATCATTGCCGCCGCACTATTGCTGCTGCCCTTCGTTTACTTCTACCCGGCAGTCACGGGCGCGATCACTTTGTTGCCAGGCGATGGCTGGCTGCAAAACTTGGGCGTGCGCGTTTTCATCGGCGAGATGCTGCGGCGCGGCGAACTGGCGCTCTGGAATCCGTACATCTTCGGAGGCATGCCACTGCTGGCCAGCGTCTATCCGGGCGCGCTCTACCCGCCCAATTGGCTCTTTGCTGTCTTCAGTCCGAAACTGGCAGCCAATCTGGTAGTCATTACGACCTATCATATTGCACTCATCGGCACCTATCTTTTTGCGCGCAAGAGCGGGAGCAATCGCTTAGGCGCAGTGTTGGCAGGCCTCGCGTTCAGCTTCGGCGGTTTTATGATCAACCACATCAGCCAGACCTCGCGCATCGCCGCGGCGGCCTGGCTGCCCTGGGTGTTGCTGGCGCTCGCCGGTTGTGATGACGCGATTCGCGCAGGCTCGAAACGGCGCGCGTGGCGGTGGGTGGTCTTGGGCGCGCTGTCTAGTGCGCTGCAATTTTTCGCGGGCGAGCCGCAGATGTTGCTCTTCACCGCGCTGGTCTGCGGGTTTTATTGTCTATTCGCTTTGTGGCGATTCAACGAGAGGCGGCAACGCATAGAGTTTCTGGCCTACAGTGCCGCGCTCGCCTTGAGCGGTGTGCTGCTCTCGCAAATGCAGTTGCAGCCCTCGCTCGAACTGCTGGCGCAGAGTGAGCGCAACGACCCGGGCGCGCTCTTTTTTTCCGTCTATTCATATCCGCCCTGGCAGTTGCCCGCACTGATCTTTCCGTACTTTTTCGGCGGCGCGTTCTTCCCGCCCTATCACACGGAGTATTGGGGGCGCGACATCGCCGCGCTGATGTGTGGCTACGTCGGGATGCTGACGTGGCTGCTGGCCTTCGTCGCGTTGTTGCAAGCGCGGCGCAATTGGCGCGTGTGGTTGTGGCTGACGGTGGCTGTGGTAGCAGTCTTGCTCTCGTTCGGCGGCTATTTGCCGTTCGGCTTGAATGACCTGCTTTATCGCGTGCCTGGCTACAAGACGTTTCGCGGCTTGTATCGTCACCAGTACGAATTGACCTTTGCGTTAGCTATGCTCGCCTCCATCGGCGCAACGCACTTGGCCAAAGCGGAGCCAGCCGCGCGCCGCAAAATCGCCCGGTTGGCGATTGCAGTATTAGGGGTCATCGTCCTGCTTGTCGCCATTCTCTTTCGCTTCTTCGCGCAACATCTAGCCAGTCAGCCGCTGCCGCCCAAAGCAAGTTCGCTCGTCAACCCCGAAGCGCTTGTGCCGCTGATTTTCTTTGCACTCAGCGCCATTGCCCTTTGGTTTTACGCAGCGAAACATTCCGCATTTCGCATTCCGCACTCCGCACTTCTCATTCTGCTTTTGCTCCTCGACCTTGCCGCCTACAGCCATTTCTTTCACTGGCGAACCGGAAATTTCGATGTAGCGCAGCGCTTGACCGATCCGCCTGCGGTGCAGGCGATCAAGGCGTGCGAGCACAATCTCGATTCGTTCCGCATCGGGCATCTGCTGCTGTTTTCTTATGACTACACTGCGGGCTGGCCGGATGATGAGACATACGATCTGCTCAATTATCCAAATACTTCGATAGTGCGCGGGCTGCAAAGCGTGAGCGGCTACGACATCCTACGCCCGATTCGCACGGGTGAGCTAACCGGCACGGCCAACTCCGCCATCGCTGGTTTCTTGCAAGACGGCACGACGTTTATGCCAGCGGATCGCGGGCTTGATCTGCTCAACGTCAAATACCTGCTGGTTGGGCACGGTGGCGCGCCTGGCAAAGAGACTGGTAAAAAGTTCGATGGCGTTTACTTTGCCCGTACCACCTGGAACATCGAATGCAAGCCAGGGATGAATTTGGTGACGGACGCGGATAACACAATGGCGACTGAACTGGCCATCGTCTCGACGCTAGCCAATTCAGGCAATCTGCCAGATGGCGCGCCTGTCTTGAAGCTAAAACTGCACACGCGAGATGGCCGCGTGATTGAACGCGAGCTACAAGCCGGACGTGATTCTTCGGAGTGGGCCTACGACCGCGCGGACGTGCGGCCCGTCATCAAACACCAACGCGCGCGCATCTTTTCCAGCACATCTGCCGGAGGTTTTGACTCGCATCAGTACTTCACCCGCTTGCCATTTGAGCGTGCCGAGATCGAGCGCATTGAATGGACGCATGCGCGTGAAGATGCTTCGGTCTATCTGATCCACGCCTCACTCTATGATGCGGTGACGGGGCGCTCGAAGCCTATGCCAGCTTACTACTTGCCGCCGGAACGTTGGCGCAAGCTGGGGCGCTTCGATCAAATCGAGTTGTACGAAAACCTGCGCCAACTGCCGCGCGCATGGTTTGTCGCACAGGCGCAGGCGTTGCCCAAGGCGCAAGTCTTACAGACGATCAAAAGCAGCAAGCTGCCCGATGGCGCGCCTTTCGATCCAACGCGCACGGCTCTGTTTGAAGTGGAAGACTTCGGCGGCAGGGAAGTGCGCTTGCCGGAGATTGGTGAGCCGAGCAACGCACAGGCGCAGATGATCGGCTATGCGCCACAACGCATTAGGCTGACGACGATCAACGGACAAGTGGGCTTGTTGGTGTTGAGTGAAATGTATGATCGCGGCTGGTACGCCTACGTTGACGGACGGCAGACACCGGTTCATCGCGTGAATTACAACTTGCGCGGGATTGCCGTCCCAGCAGGCACGCATCAGGTGGAATTTGTTTACCGCGCCCCCAGCTTCCGCAAAGGTATTGGTTATGCAGCCGCGGGTGTGTTGTTGTTATTGCTCGGCGGTGTGTTCCGTCGGCGTCGCCTGTAACCACCACGCCGATTCGCTATAATGTTCGCGCTATGAAGAACACGGATAAAGCCAACGTCGCGCTAATTCAAATGTCTTGCAGCGCCGACCCGCAAGAGAACCTGGACAAATGCCTCGCGCGCATCGAAGAAGCCGCCAAACGCGGCGCGCACATCGTCTCGACCCCGGAGCTTTTCCGCTCGCGCTATTTTTGCCAGACCGAAGACCACGCGCATTTCAAACTGGCCGAGCCGATTCCGGGCGCGTCTACTGAGGCATTAACCAAGCTGGCCAAAGCACATCGGCTCGTGATCGTAGCCTCGCTGTTTGAGAAGCGCGCGGAAGGCTTGTATCACAACACGGCGGTGGTGATTGATACGGGCGGCAACATGGTGGGCAAGTACCGCAAGATGCACATCCCGGACGACCCGCTCTTCTACGAGAAATTTTATTTCACACCGGGCGATCTTGGTTTCAAATCGTTCGACACAGATTACGGCAAAGTCGGCACGCTGATTTGTTGGGATCAGTGGTATCCCGAAGGCGCGCGGCTGACGGCGCTGACGGGCGCGCAGATTCTCTTTTACCCGACCGCCATCGGTTGGCATCCGAGCGAGAAGGCCGAGTATGGCGAGCGCCAGCATTCGTCGTGGGAGATCATTCAACGCTCGCACGCCGTGGCGAACGGGGTTTACGTCGCGGTCGCCAATCGCGTTGGTTACGAGCCAACGCCTGAAGGGCATCCTGGCGAGGGCATTCAATTTTGGGGACAGAGCTTCATCGCCGATCCGGCAGGCCAATTGTTGGTGCGCGGCGATGTCAATCAGGAAGAAATCCTGCTGGCCGAAGTGGATTTCGCCAAGACTGATGTGCAGCGCACACATTGGCCGTTTTTGCGTGACCGGCGCATTGACGCTTACGGCGACATCACTAAAAGGTTTATTGACTAATTGAGGTGTAGAAAGGCAAAAGGCAAAAGGCAAATATCAAAAGGCAAAAGTGGGACAGAGGAGCAGGCTTTGTGATGGAACGCAATGATCTCAGCCAAAGATTACTCAACTATGCAGTGCGAATTATCAAGATCGTCGAGGCTTTGCCTAAAACGATAGTTGGCAAACGCATTGGTGACCAATTATTGCGCTCTGGCACTTCTGTCGGAGCGAATTACGAAGAGGCGCAGGGCGCTGAATCCACTGGTGATTTCGTCCATAAGCTGCAAATTGCTTTGAAAGAATTGCGGGAGTCCAATTATTGGCTGCGAGTCATTACAGGCGCAGCATTGTTGCCAAAGGAAAAGCTAGCTGGCATTTTGGATGAGTCAGGTCAACTTTGCCGCATACTCTCCAAAGCTGTAGCCACAGCCAAAGGAAAAGCCAAAACAAACGAGCTTAAACAATAAAACTACTTCTGCTTCCCACTTTTGCCTTTTGATATTTGCCTTTTGCCTTTTGATTTATTTAGCAATGACACCGAAACAAATGGGTTACTACATGCCCGCCGAATGGGAACCGCACGAAGCCACTTGGCTTTCCTGGCCGCACAAGGAAGCGAGTTGGCCGGGCGCGTTCGAGCCTGTGCCTGGCATCTTTGTCGAACTGACCAAACACCTGACTGAATCAGAACTGGTGCGCATCAACGTGGCGGATGAAGAGTTTGCCGAGCGCGTCCGCCAGTTGCTCAAGCAGGGCGGCGTCAATCTCGACGCGGTGCGTTTTCATTTCAACCCGACCGATGATGCGTGGTGTCGCGATCACGGCCCTCTCTACGTGGTGCGCGAGGTGAATGGTCAACGCGAGCGCGCCATCAATGATTGGGGCTACAACGCGTGGGGCGACAAATATCCGCCTTACGAAAATGACGATGTGGTGCCGACGCGGATTGCCCAAGAGATGGGCGAAAGACTTTTTACGCCGGGCATCGTAATGGAGGGCGGTTCGCTCGACGTGAACGGGCGCGGGACCTTGCTCACCACAGAGGCCTGTCTGCTCAATCCAAATCGCAATCCGCAGTTGAACCAGGCGCAGATCGAGCAGTATCTGAAAGACTATTTAGGCGTGAGCAATATTTTGTGGCTCGGTGACGGCATCGTCGGTGACGACACGGACGGGCACATAGACGATCTGACGCGCTTTGTCGCGCCCAACACAGTAGTGACGGTGATCGAAGACGACCCGCAGGATGAGAACTACGCGCCGCTCAAAGAGAATTACGAACGCTTGCTGACGATGAAAGATCAGGATGGCCAACCGCTCAAGCTCATCAAGCTGCCGATGCCGGGCGCGCTTTATTTTGACGAACAGCGCCTACCTGCCAGCTACGCGAACTTTTACATCGCCAGCCAAGCAGTAATTGTGCCCACCTATCGGCACGCCAACGATGCTGTGGCCTGCGAAATTTTGCAGCGTTGCTTTCCTGATCGTCGCGTCGTCGGGATTGATTGCACGCATCTGATTTGGGGCTTGGGTGCAATTCATTGTGTGACTCAACAGCAACCGGCTAGTTAAGGAGCATAGCTGGCCGCAGTTTTATCCGGATAGTCCATATTCCCCGACCGCCTTGGCTGTGGTGTTTTTCGGTTTCAGGAATAGCTTGAATACAGCCGGGCGATCTCAGTGCCGAACGCTTCCGGGTTGAATAGCAAGCTTGCAGAAACAACGCTGAATTAACGGAACCAGTAATGATGTCGAACGCTCAAATCAAAAGTTATCTTGCATCGGTTATTGTCGCCTTGTCTTTGTTGGCGACGACTGCTACGGCGCAGACAAAGCTGCTGCGCTTCCCCGACATTTACGGCGATAAAGTCGTGTTTACTTACGGCGGCGATTTGTGGATCGCTTCGACCTCAGGCGGCACGGCCACGCGGTTGACCGCGCATCCCGGCGTCGAGGTCTTCGCGAAGTTTTCGCCTGACGGTAAATGGATCGCCTTCACAACGTGTCGTGCATGCTCATCGAACGGCTGCGGCGCAAACTGCTGGCCGAACAGTTCTCGCGCACGAGCGAAGAGCCAGGCCTCTATCATGACGGTGTCTTCCTCGGCCCGATGGTTTGTTTGCTGAACGAAAATTCAGCTTCGGACGGCGACATCTTTCCGGCAATGTTCCGCGAAGCAGGGCTTGGGCCCCTGATTGGCAAGCGTTCGTGGGGCGGCGTAGTCGGCATCAGCAATCGCGGGACGTTGGTAGACGGCGGTATCGTCAACGTGCCCGAAGCTGGTTTTGCCAATACAAAGGGCGAATGGATAATCGAAGGCTACGGCGTTGATCCCGACATCCCAGTCGAGAACGATCCGAAGTCGGTGATTCAAGGCAAAGACCCACAGCTTGAACGCGCAGTGACGGAATTGATGAACAAGCTGAAGACCAAACCGACTGAGCGACCGAAGCGTCCGGCTGATCCGGTCAAGACGAAGTAATTGGTCGGTGCTAGATAGATCTTTGAGGACAAATGAAAAGGGCGTCTCGAATGACGCCCTTTTCATTTGAAAATGGTGGATGGCCAGGGGCGGAATCGAACCGTCGACACACGGATTTTCAGTCCGTTGCTCTACCAACTGAGCTACCTGGCCTCAAAAAGCGAATGCGTATCCTACTGACCGCGTTAGGGTCTGTCAACCGCGCGTCTGAGGATTTTCAAGCCAGAGCGACAGACTGAAAATCTGTGTGTTATCAGTTATGCGCCGCACTCGGCTAGTTCTGCCGCCTCATCGCGCGCGCTTTGCAATTCAGCATCAATGCCGTAAATCTCGGCCAGCGCGAAATACTCTTCAAACAATGGCTCCATCGCTTCGACCGTGTCCGAACGTAACACGGCGGTGCGAATCGCCGTGCCATTCGGCACGCCGCGCAGGAATTGCGCCGAGAGCATTTTCATCCGCCCGACCACGCCCCGTTCAGGCATGTGCTCGCGCAGGTAGTCGCGGAAGAGCAGCAACAGTTCGTGCATCTCGCGCGGCGTGGGTTGATATGGCGGCAAACCATTCATCACTTCCCAGGTCTGGCGAAAGATGTACGGGTTGGCAATCGCGCCGCGCCCGATGTGGACGGCGTCGCAGCCGGTCTCGTCAAAACGGCGTAGCGCATCTTGCGGCACCAGGATGTCGCCGCTGCCTGACACAGGGATCGAAACATTGTTCTTGATCGCCTGCACCAAATCCCAATCGGCAAATCCTTTGTAACCTTGCACGCGCGTGCGCCCGTGCAGCGTAACCATCGAGCCGCCGCAATCTTCAATCAATTTGGCGACTTCGACGCAGTTGATCGTCTTGTCGTCCCAGCCCGCGCGAATCTTGACGGTCATCGGGATCGAGATGGCCGCTTTGACTTCGGTCAGAATCTTTTTGAGTTGCGGTAGATCGCGCAGCAGGTTGGAGCCGCCGCCGCCGTTGACGACCTTCTTGGCCGGGCAGCCGCAGTTGATGTCTACGAAATCCGCGCCTGCCTCTTCGGCGATCTCCGCCGCCCAGCGCATGCGCACTTCGTCGTAGCCGAAAATCTGAATCGCGATCGGGCGCTGTTCGGGCGTGAATTTCATCATCTCGTGCGAGCGCAGATTGCCGCGCGTCAACCCTTCGACGCTGATGAATTCGGTGACGATCAGTCCGATGCCGCCGCAGCGTTTGGCGATGCGGCGAAACGGCGAATCGGTCACGCCCGCCATCGGAGAAAGAATCAATGGTGGAGAGATGCGACGACCGGCAATTTCGAATGAATCTGGATACAGCATAACGTTTGTTCTGATCTCAAAATATCCGACAAGCTGCCAAAACTTGTCGTGGTTTCCCGGAGTTGTGCGCTCACGTAGCCTACGACAAGCTTTGGCAGCTTGTCGAACAAAGGCGAATATAGCACACGGTTGACGCACCGTGCCAAAACCGGTAGCTTCGTAGTTGTGAAAAACGAAGTAGTAAACCCGTTTGAATTCCTGATTGAATTGATGCGCTTAAAAGCGCTGCCCCGTACGGGGTGGCTCTTGCGCGGCATACGCGACGTTGAATCGGTGGCCGATCATCTTTACGGCGTGACGTTCATTGCGATGCTGTTGGCAGATTGTGCGCGGGCGCGCGGGTTGGAGGTCAATGTAGAAAAGGTCTTGCGCCTGGCCTTGCTGCACGATCTGAGCGAGGCGCGCACGGGCGATTTGCCCGCTACGATTAAATGTTACTTTCCCGCCGAAGCGCTTAAACACGCCGATGAACAAGCAGCGGCTGAGATATTGGCGAAACTAGGCGGCCTGGGTAAGACGTATTTGGAGTTGTGGCGCGAATACGAAGAGCGCCGAACGTTGGAAGCGCGGTTGGTCAAAGCCGCCGACAAGCTCGATCTTTTGTTTCAAGCTCGCGAATATGAGAAGGGTGGCGCACGCGGATTGCAAGAGTTTTGGGAGAACGCCGCCACAGATTTTGCCGGCTTGGGTCTGGGGGAATTGCTCGACGAACTGCTTGCCGCCTTGACCGCGCGCCGTGAAAACAACGACTAACGGAGAAGGTCTGAGGTTTGAAGTATGGAGTGGATTGAACAAGCAATCGCGTGGTTGCAACAGTTGCCGCCGCTTGGTGTGTTTGCGTTGATGTTTTTGATCGCCTACATCGAAAACGTCTTTCCGCCTTCGCCGAGCGACATGTTGCTGATCTTTGTCGGAACCTTGATCGGCGTCGGCACAGTCGGCTTCCTGCCGTCGCTGCTGTGCGCCACGCTGGGCAGCACGCTGGGGTTTGTGACGGCCTACTTGGTGGGCCGCTACTTTCAACGCGGCGTGGTCGAGGGCCGTTTGAGCCGTTTCTTGCCGGTCAACACGATTGCGCAGGTCGAAGGTTTGTTTCAGCGCTACGGTTATGGCGTGATCGTGGCCAATCGCTTTCTGGCCGGGACGCGCGCCATTGTCTCCTTTTTCGCCGGAATGGCACGGTTGAGTCTGCCGATAACGACGACCCTCTGCGCAGTGAGCGCGTTGGCTTGGAACGCGATCCTACTCTATCTAGGCAAATTCTTCGCCCACAACTGGCGCTCGGCGGTTGAATATCTGGAGCTGTACAGCAAGGGCGCCACCGCCATCGTCGTCATCTTGATTGCCATTTTTCTCTGGTGGTTTTTCAAACAGCGCAAAACTGCAACTGATCTCTGATTCACAATGGACATCCTCCAAAAGATTCGCACCCGCGCCGCCACCAAACTGCAACACATCGTCTTGCCCGAAGGCACAGACGATCGCACGCTTATCGCCGCGTCTAAAGTCAGCGAACAGCGCCTCGCCCGCCTCACTGTGTTGGGCGATGAAGAGCAAATTCGCAGCCGCGCTACTGCGCTAGGCGTATCGTTGACCAATGTGCCGATCCTAGATCACCGCCGTTCATCCGATCTCGACCGTTACACGCAGGAGTTGTATGAACTACGCCGCGCCAAAGGCGTCACGCTCGACGAAGCCGCCAAGCAGGCGCTCGACCCGCTCTACTTCGGCAATCTGATGGTGCGCGCGGGCAAGGCCGACGGTTCAGTCGCGGGCGCGACCAACACGACCGCGCACACAGTGCGTGCGGCACTCATCACTTTAGGTTTGCAGCCAGGCTTTAGCATCGTCTCCTCGTTCTTTTTGATGGTCCTGCCCAAGCCGGAAGTTGGCGTAAACGGGGCTTTGATCTTTGCCGACTGCGCAGTAGTGATTGACCCAACGGCTGCGCAATTAGCCGAGATCGCTATTGCCTCTGCCGCTACCTGCCGCGCCCTGCTCGACGCTGCACCGCGGGTGGCGCTGCTCTCGTTTTCGACTAAAGGCAGCGCCCAACACCCGCTGGCCGACAAAGTCATCGAAGCCACCAAGACCATCCGCGCCCGCGTGCCTGAGCTTGAAGTGGATGGCGAATTGCAACTTGATGCCGCGCTCATTGAATCCATCGCCGCATCGAAAGCCAAAGGCTCACCGGTCGCAGGTCGCGCCAATGTGCTGATCTTTCCCGACATCAACGCGGGCAACATCGGCTACAAGCTGACCGAACGATTGGCCGGAGCGACCGCGATTGGCCCGATCTTGCAGGGATTGGATAAACCGGCCAACGATTTGTCGCGCGGTTGTAAGGCAGAGGACATCGTGGACGCAGTGGCAATTACGGCAGTGCAAGCGCAGGCGCGCAAGGCGGAGTAAGGCTCGTAGAGGCGAGCGCAATAGCCTCAGCCAAATCAAGCAAGCAGTTTGTGTGACCCGCCCGATTCATCTCTTCAAAATTGACTTTCGCCAATCGCTCTGACAAGCTGCGCGCATCAGCAGAGCTTTCCTTCATTCAACGTATTAGCACTCGTAAGTGGCTTTGCTTTAGACACCGGTTGGTGACGAAGTGGACTAGGTGTGGCGAGAAAAGTTTCTGAAACGCAGCCCAGGGAACTCAACAACCTGAGCAGAGCCAGGAAACAGATCCAAGGCGGCTGGCGATACAGATAACTGACGCTTACCGATAAACGAACAATGCTCAATGGGAGATGAAGCGATGAAGACTATCGTCGTGTCCGGGGATTTACTCTGGGATTACAACTTGGTAGAGCATTCCCGCGCGCTCAATTACCACAGCGAACCGTTGCAGCACACCCTCTTGCACGAGCGCCCTGGGGGAGCCTGGTATTTGAAAGAAATGGTAAGCCTAGCTTGCTCCGATCTGAAGTATGTGAATGTGCGCGGCCCGCTACAAGATGGACAGAGTGCGCGGATCAGCCAGGCTTACTATCTTTGGTCGCAGTACAAGCGCAACACTGAAAGAAGTGACAAGCAGGAACAAGCTTGGCGGATCAAACAGTTTCTGGGTTGCCAGCAGCCAGCTAAAGATCCAGCTAAAGAGGTGCAGCCAATCGCGCTGGAGGGAGACTCGGCAGCGCCGCATATTTTGGTGTTGGATGATCTGGGCTTAGGTTTTCGCGAGCATAAGCAACTTTGGCCGGCGGTTTTGCAAGAAGGTAGAGATTTGGACGCGATTGTGCTGAAGACAACCTTGCCGTTAGCAGGGCAATTGTGGAAGGAACTGAAGGAAGATAAGTATGCCAGGCGTCTCACGGTGGTGACATCGGTCGCGGCATTGCGGGCAAGGCGGGCGGCGATTTCGAGATCGTTTTCGTGGGATCGAACGATTGAAGAGATCCAGCGAGAATTCACTAAGGGCCAATCCGCGCAAGACCTGGGCCTCTGCAAGCGCGTGATCGTCCACTTCGGCGTAGCGGGCGCGGCTAGTTTCAAGGGCGGAGAGAAGGGCGCAGACTTCGAGCGTTTTCTATATCACCCGGATGAGATCGAAGGCAGTTGGTTAGCTAAGCGGCCAGGCAAGACTTTTGGATTTACTTCGCTGCTCACGGCGGCGTTGGTGAGATGCGAACTGCGACAGGAAGAGAAAGACTTTCCGCTCTACATCGCCCTGTGCCGCGGGCTAGGCGCGATGCGCGTCAGCCACGATTTGGGTGGAGGCGCAAAAAACTACTTGCCAAAGACGGCTGACGAGCAGATCAAGCAAATGCTGCGCCCTCCCAAAGAAGCTAAACCTGAAAAGAGCCAGAGCGAGGAGGCTTTTCAGTCGATAGGGAAACCTGAAGAAATATATTTCACTGCTTATCCGCGCAGGTTGCTAATTAAGTTGGGAATAAGCGAACAATCAGACAGCGAAGAAATCGAATCAGACTTGTTGCAAAACTTGACTGGGAATGGCCTGGAATACGTGGCAGCTAAAGCAACAGATGTAGTCTTGCGTGGGCCGAAGGCCGCTTTACGTGAAGCGCCCAAGGCGCACTACGGCGATTATTTAACGGTGGATCGGGAGGAGATCGAACGTATCAATGAAATCCGCAGCTTGATTGTTTCCTATCGAGAGAACTGGGAAGATAAGCGGCCATTATCGCTGGCGGTCTTTGGCCCGCCTGGTTCGGGTAAGTCCTTCGCGATTAAGCAACTGGCTAAAGAACTCTTCGGCGAGAAACACGCGATTTTGGAATTCAACCTCTCGCAATTCACCTCAGTGCATGACCTGCATACGGCGTTTCAAAAAGTCCGCGACGAATCTGTGCAAGGTCAGATTCCGCTCGTTTTTTGGGACGAATTTGACACCTCAGTTGGCAAACAGCACTTAGCTTGGCTGAAAGAATTTCTCGCTCCTATGCAGGATGCGAAGTTTCAAGCGGGTAGTATCGTGCACTCGTTCGGTAAGGCGATCTTTGTGTTTGCCGGTGGAACTTGCCCAAACTTTCAGAAGTTCGACCAATCACAGGCTAATGACAAAGATAAGCAAAAGACTAAAGATAAAAAAGAAGCTGGGCTAACAAAGCAGCAGTTTAGGGAGGTTAAAGGGCCGGATTTCATCAGCCGCTTGCGTGGCTACATCAACATCAAAGGGCCGAATCCGGTAAACCAGCAAGCAAAGGAACCAGAACTCGCCTATCTGATCCGGCGGGCGATTATGCTGCGATCTGCGATTGAGCGGATGTACCCGCATTTGATCGATGAGCAGACGGAGGTGGCGGCGATCAGCGCCAGCGTGATCCGAGGATTTCTGCATGTAAAGAGGTATCTACATGGAGCACGCTCGTTGGAAGCAGTAGTAAGCATGAGCGATCTCAATCACGCTCCACACTTCAGCGTCGCGGAGTTGCCATCCGAAGAACTGTTGCGCTTGCACGTTACCAACGACTTCTTAACCTTGGTAGAAGGCTGGCAAATGGAGATTGAGATCGTTGAGGCGATTGCCAGGGATTGTCATGAACGATGGCGCGCAATGCGAAAAAAAAATGACTGGGCCTATGGAGAATCCCGCAGTGACATTGACAAAAAACACCCGATGATACGTCCTTACGACGAATTGTCGAAGCCTGAGTTGGATAATGGTAAGCCATTACCACTTCTCACTGAGTCGGAAAAAGAGAAAAATCGCTCGCCCGCGCGCCTCACGCTAATGAAGTTGAAGAAGATGGGATATAACATCAAGCAGCAAAGCCAGGGCGATGAGAAGCTGTCCTTCACTGACAGAGAGCGCAACTGGCTCATGACAGATGAGCATAACATTTGGCTGCGTGATCATTTGCTCAACGGGTATGAAGTTAATAAAGAGAGTAATGATTCTTTGCGTCTGCATCGCGCGCTCGTACGCTTTGATAAGCAACTTGAGGAAGATAAGCAGCTAGATGGCGAGAACATAGACAGTATCCCTGACACTTTGTGGGAGCTTGGCTATACATTGGTGAAAAACCAGGAAGTCACAGAGGAACCACCGCAGGCTGAAGAAGACTGAGTGTACTCAGGCTGAAGAAGACTGAGTGTACTGATGTGAACTATTAGAGTGACGGAGCACTGTGCTGAGCAGAAGTTTCCGAGGCAGCATTAACAGTTTTCTTCGCCTGGGCCGGAGGCGCCACCCGGTTAAGCGAATGAGTTAGCCGTAAACCGCCACAGGCCAGAGCTATTGCTATGAAAAACGCTTCCAGCTTAAACGTGCCCGATCCCTTTCCAAATATCGCTGCATCCAGCGTGCAACACGAACGCCCGCTGTGCGCGCCGCTCGTGCTCCGTGTCGGCGTGGTGGGTCACCGTCCTGAGCTGAAGAAACATTCCGAACCTGATGTCGCAGCGTTGCGCGAAATCTGCCGCGAGTTGCTGCTCCACATCCAGGACAGCTTCGCCGGCGTGGTAATGGCCCGGCGCGACCTCTTCGCTGAACTACCGCCGCGGCAAGACGGCAAACCACCGGGTTTGCGCCTCATTAGTGCGTTGGCCGAAGGCGCAGACCAGTGGGTAGCCGCCGAGGCAGCACAACTCGGTTATGAACTCCAGGCAGTGTTACCGTTCCAGCGAACCGAATACGAAAAGGATTTTACCGAGGCAGGCGTGTTGGAAGAACACCGCCGCTTGCGCAAGTTGTCCACCGCTGTATTCGAACTCGACGGCTGTCGCGCCCACCCCGGCGAATCCTATCTTGCCGCCGGACGTGTGCTCTTAAACCAGACTGACTTACTGTTCGCTATCTGGGATGGCCAGGATGCACAAGGCTTGGGCGGCACTGGACAGATCGTGCGCGAAGCGCTCCAACGCGGCATCCCTACCTTGTGGGTGAATTGGGCGGCGCCTGCCAAGTGGCAATTCCTGCATCCGGCTTGGCGGCTGTTGCAGCAACCCAGCGATGTGCAAGACGACCTGAAGTTGCTCGAAGAGAAAGTGCAGGAGTTACTGTTGCCGCCAACCGCCGAGCACAGCGGCCATAAGCCGGCCGAGCAGGATCTACGGGAAGCCTATTTCACCGAAGTGCGCAGTCCCCGCACTTGGCTGGGCGGTTGGTGGAATTTCTTCCGTGACCTGTTACGCGGTAAACCAGGTCTATTGACGATCCGCGTACCGGAATTCATTCCCACTACACAAGCGGATTGGCGAAAGGACTGGGAGGGCCAGCCGAATAGACAGAAGCGCCAACACAAACTTCCCATCTTTATCATTGATTGGATTGAGGGCCACTACCTCCCCCATTATGCCTGGGCGAACCAGCTTTCGGTCTACTACGCCAATCATTATCGCAGTTCGTTTGTTTGGATTTATCTGCTGGGTGCGCTGGCGGTCTGGCTGGCCCTAATTGGTAAGACGACGCATGCTCCGCACATAGTTGAGCTGGTCTACATTGTCACTGAGGTTGTGGTCATTTGCCTGATCATCGGACTTACCTGGTATGGACGGCGGTGGCGCTGGCACGAAAGGTGGATTGATTATCGAACCTTGGCAGAACGCTTGCGGTTAGTGCGCTTCAACTGTCTGCTCGGCGGAGTCTGGCAGCAGGCCAATGTGCCGTCACATTTAGCCACCTATGGCAATCCGGCGGCAACCTGGATGAATTGGCATGCCCGCGCTGTCGAGCGTGCTGCCGGCCTGCCCAACGTCGTGGTAGACACTGCCTATCTGTCTGCCTGTCGAGAACTCCTGCTGGAATCGCTGATTGCTGATCAGGCAGAGTACCACGAGCAAAACATCAAGCGAGTAGGCACAGTGGATCACCGACTGCACCGCGCTGGCGAGTGGCTTTTCCTGACCACCCTGGCCGTCTGCATCTTCCATTTCCTGGTTGTGTTCCAGGAACATTGGTTCGGCGACACGAGCGCCGCCCTGGATCGCTGGTTGATGTTTGGCGCGGCGTTTCTGCCAGCCTTGGGCGCGGCGCTCGCGGCCATTCGCAGCCAGGGCGAATTCCACCGCGTCGAGCAACGCTCGCGCGCGATGCAGGAGGAACTCACGCAACTCCGCCAAGCCATCGCCAGTGTCCCGACACGTCCCAATGAGCTGAATTCGCAACTGCTGCAACAGTCCGTCGAACAAGCCACGCGACTGATGTACAACGAAGTGCTTGACTGGCGCATTGTTTTCCAAGAGCGGCCGCTCGTTTGGCCAGCCTAAGGCTCACCGGGAGTCGCCAACCTAAGCGAAAAAATCTTCCTCCGACTTGTACTACTTGCCAAAGCCGAGTTCAACCCTGTCGCCTGAGATGGGAGAAAGATAGACCTGGCACAAGCCAGCCGAACCTTTGCCCGGCAATGTTCTGGGCTTGTCCTTAGCCGGTCAACGGCAGCGCCTCACGTGCCATCTCGCTCACGCTCACTCCCAATGACAACGAAGATGTCAGCCCCGGCGACTCCATCCCGATCAGGTGAATCACGTTCGGCCATTGCGGATCGTGCTCGATCACGAAGTCGGCAAAGCGATGCTCGTGTTCTTGCGGAAGCCGTGCGCGCAACCCGGTGTAGCCTAGTCGCAAATCTTCCCGCCGCAAGCTTGGCACGATGCGCACGCCAGACTCGTAAAAATCATCCAGCGGCGTGCGGTCGTCTTCGTAATCGTCCTTGCGCGCCACGTAGCGTGCGTTCGGCCCTAGCGTCAATCCGCCCGCCGTGTTGCGCGTGAAATGCACGCCCAGACCGTGCCCCGATGGCATTGGCAGTGGGTAGACCAAGTGCTTGACCAACTCGCGGCGGCTCGGCACGACCTCGGCATATTCGCCGCGACACGGATGAATCGTGTATTTGTCGTAGCCAAAGATCCTTGCCACTTCGTCGGCGTACAGCCCAGCGCAGTTGATGACGACGCGCGCGGCAAACTCTTCGCGCTGCGTGCGGAGTAGGGCCAGGCTTTCATTGCCATTGGCTTTGACCTCAGCGCCGACGAGCCGGGTGTCGGTCAGGATGTGTGCGCCGCGCTCTTTGGCCAGACGCGCGAGCGTTTTGACCAACTCTTCGGCTTCGACGATGCCGCTGTTGGGTGAGTAGAGCGCAACGGGTGAAACGACATTGGGTTCGTAGTCGCGGATGAACGCGCGGTCAACAATCTGCAAGCCTGCGACGCCGTTGGCCTCGCCGCGCTGCTTGAGCGCTTCGAGTTCGGGCAACTGGTCAAGCGAGTCGGCGACGATCAATTTGCCGATGCGTTGGTGCGGGACATTGTGTCGCGGGCAGAAGTCGTAAAGCATCTGTGCGCCGCGCACGCAATGAAAGGCTTTGAGCGAGCCGGGCTGGTAGTAAATCCCCGCATGGATCACGCCGCTGTTGCGCGTGGAAGCGCCGAGGCCGACGCGCGGCGCGGCTTCAAGCAGGAAGATATCTTCGTAATGGCGCGCAAGTTCGGCGAGTACGGCGAGGCCGATGACGCCGCCACCGATGACGACGATGTTGGCCGTATCAGTCATATTTGGATGAATACCGTTTTTCTTAGCTATGCGGCAAGCTGATTCGTTCGATATGAATTGCTTTACCACTTTCCTCATCAATATCCACCAGCAACCCATTCAGCTTGATGCCGCCCTCGCACGGCTCAAACCTCGGCGAGATGCCTTTCAAAAAGCGGTCAAGCACAATCTGTGTCTGCATCCCAATGATGCCGTCGTGCGGGCCGGTCATGCCCAAATCAGTGATGTAGGCCGTGCCACCGGGCAGGATTTGTTCATCGGCGGTCTGCACGTGCGTGTGCGTGCCGACGACGGCGGAGACGCGCCCGTCCAGGTAGCGGCCCATGCCTATCTTCTCAGCGGTCGCCTCGCCGTGCATATCCACCAGGATGATTTTGACTGAAGGTTCGAGCGCAGCCAGTTGCGCATCGGCAGTGCGAAACGGATCGTCCGAAGGCGGCATGAATGCGCGGCCTTGCAAGTTGAGGACAGCAATGGGAATGCCTTTGACCTTGCCGACCCAGCGACCTTTGCCGGGCACGCCTGGCGCGTAGTTGGCCGGGCGCAACAAGCGCGGCTCCGTTTCGATGTAATCAAGCACTTCGCGTTTATCGAAGATGTGATTGCCAGAGGTCATCACGTCTACGCCTGCGGCAAACAACTCGGTGGCAATGCGCGGCGTGATCGAAAAGCCCCCGGCGGCGTTTTCGACATTGCTTACAACAAAGTCAATCTCGCGTTGTTGGCGCAGGTCGTAGAGCCGTTCTTCCAACACGCGGCGTCCGGCGCGCGAGACGGTATCGCCTGTCAGCAAGACTCTGAACATGAAAAATCCTTTCTAGCTTTAGCAGCGCATTCTAGTGGAATGCAAAACGGACGATTGGTCAAGCGAGGTTGAGTAGACTAAATCAGCACAAATGCGAATGATGGAAATTTAAGCGGAGAGAGTAACGAGGGCAACCGCTTGGCCGTCGTGCAGGGTTCACTATAACCTGTCTTCGACAGGTGGGAAACCTAAGCCCTGTGGCTTTAGCTGGTCTCGTGCTTTGACGAGTATGCTAGCCAAGCAGGTAACGTGCATCAGTCTCCCTAATAGAGAAATAGGTTAAATTGAATTTCCTACACTGACAAACGTCGCAGTAGCCCTCTAACGCTGGGCAGTCTAGCTCAGGCTCTAGGGAGGGTCAATAGGCTAAGACGGACAATTTTTATGCCCTTTGGTTGCGCCCTAACGATTGGCGATCAGCTCGGCCAATTCCAACAAAACGCGCAATGGTGATTTGCCCAATTGTCGCGACACGCTGGTGTTGACTTGCACCGCCAACGCGAATTTGTGCTCAGGGAAGTAGAGCATCTCGGTCAAATAACCAGGGAAGAAACCACTGTGACCATAGCCGATGCCGAGCTTAGTCGGGCGAATGATGACGCCCAGCCCATACTTTGTTTCCGGCCCTAACCGTGCAGGCACGCCGTTGAGCATTTCAGGCAGCAACGACGGATGGAAGGCTTTGCCTTCGTAAAGCAGCTTGCCCCAGCGCGCTAAATCTTCGCTGGTCGAAGCGATGCCGCCGCCCGTCCATTCGAATTGCGGATTGATGGCGAACTCGCCATTGACGATCATCGCGTCCGTGCCGCCAAACGGGTTCCGCTCGCCCGCGTAGCCTTGCGCCAAGCCGGGAATGCGGCGGCTGTCTGATGGCACGGTGTTGTTGAGTTTGAGCGGCTTGAGGATGCGCCGCTTGAGTTGTTCGTAGTAAGTGGATTTAGTTGCGCGCTCGATAATCATGCCGAGCACGATGTAGTTGGTGTCTGAATAATCCCAGCCCTGGCCCGCCGCAAAGGGCGCTTTTGTGTCGAAGAGGTAGGCGATCTCTTCTTCCGGCTGCCAAACTTTGCCGGGGTTCTTGCTGAGGTCAGCAGTGAACTTCTCGTTGAATTCGTAGCGCACCAGTCCGCTCGTGTGGTTCATCAGCATGCGTACCGTGATGTCGTGCGCATTGGGCAAGCGGTCGAACCACGGCGCGCGCCCAAACCATTTTTCGAGCTTATCGTCGAGTTTGATTTTGCCTTCGTGTACGAGTTGCAATGCGATTGCGGCCACATAGGTCTTGCCGACGCTGCCTTGCAACAAACGGTCGTTGAGCGTCATCGGCTTATTCGTAGCGAGATCGGAAACACCCGTGGCCAGGCCAAAAGTCGCGCCACCGGGCAGCGCTACGCCCGCTGTTGCGCCCGGAAATTTGCCCGCCGCGCGCCACTCGTCAAGCTTTTGTTGCAGCTTGGCTTTGAGTTGTGCCGGATTGGTTGTTGCAGAGAGTGTGGTTTGTGGGGCTGGCGTCGTTTGAGCAAAACCGATACAAGCCGTCAGACAGAACAGCAAATAGATAAAAGTAGACAAGCGTTTCACTCGGTGTTTCTCCGTTCATAAAGTAGCTACAACGACCGCATTGTACTCGTGCGATTTGTTTTTGTGATGTGTCGAACGCCGCCCGCGCAAAAATTCTCGCTGGCGCGCCGGTAGGCGCGCCAATCAACTGGCAAGCTTTACAGCGTTGTGGAGCGTGACCGGAGATAGATTCACATCCTTGCCAGAGTAATGTCCTGATGAAAAGTTGCAGGCTGCTGATGCCTCAGTGAGTAGCAGGAGGACAAGCCAGATCACCGCAGAGACCCAGAATAACGCAGAGATGGCGCGGAGAAACCCTCTGCGTTATTCTGGGTCTCTGCGGTGAACGCCCACTGCCCTAAACGCCCATTGTTTCTTACTGAACAACTTTCTATTAGGACAGTACCCTTGCCAGGTTGGGCTTGACGCAGTCAAATCGGCAGAGTTAGAGTGTGCGCGCCTTAGACCGCTACCCCGTCGAAGTTGGAACAAGCGTCCTTGCGAGGCGCGGCAAAAACACTGAAGCGATAGGTGCACCGTTTGAATTCAGGAGTTTTATGGGCATCCCCCGATGTGCGGATTGGTTCAACCCACCGGAACCACTGCGAGCTTGCGGTGAAGGTGTCCTACGCCCGGCTGCTGACTGTCTTCTGATTGAGTCGCACGAGTGGCGGTTTCTACTGCCACGTCAGCCTATCACAACTGGGAGGCCACCAGCGTGATTGAAGTCGGCGCGGTTATCGGCGGCTATCGAATTCTGGAAGAGGTCGGCACGGGCGGCATGGGCAAGGTCTATCGCGGTCTGGACACGATGCTCAAACGCGAAGTGGCGATCAAAGTCTTGCGCCCTGAAATGACCCAAGACCCGGCCCTGGTCGAACGCTTCCGCAATGAGGCCGTGGTACTGGCGCGGCTCAGCCACCCCAACATCGCGCTGCTATACAATCTGCTACAGTACGAACCGCTGTTGTTTATGGTGATGGAGTTCGTCCGTGGCGAGACGCTCGATCAACATCTGCGGGAACAAGGCACCCCTCCTTACGCCGAGACGCTCAAGTGGTTCGTTCGTATCCTGGACGCGATTGGCTATGCCCACCAGCACGGCGTCATCCATCGCGACATCAAACCCAGCAACATCATGATCACCGAATCAGGCGGCGTGAAAGTGATGGACTTCGGCATCGCCCGTGTGCTTGGCACCGAGCGGATGACGCGCGAAGGCTTGTTCGTCGGCACGATGGAGTACATGGCGCCCGAACAATTTCGCGGCCAGGATTCGACTGAACGCACCGACATTTACTCACTGGGGTTGCTGCTCTACGAGATGCTGAGCGGTCGCCCGCCCTTCACCAACACCAATCCTTACGAGTTGATGCGCGCGCACATCGAAATGCCGCCGCCACGCCCGTGCCTCTTTGCTCCACACATCTCTGCGCCGGTCGAACAAGCCATTCTCTGCGCCCTGTCCAAGCTGCCAGGGGAACGCTTTGCCAGCACGCGCGAATTCCGCGTGGCGCTGCTGGAAGGGCTGCGCTTGGTTGGTTTTGACTCCGGCGCTTTGCGCACGACTGCCGCTGAGCAACACTTGCTTGACGAGGAACTGGCGCGCATCACGGCTGAAATCCAACAGGAAGCCGAAGCCGTCGCCGCCGAGACCCGGCATCGTTTGATCGAAGAAGCGCGTCGCAAGCATGCGCAAGAAGCCCTCCGCCTCGCTGAAGTCGAGCGTCACAAACGGATTGAAGCGGCCCGCAAGCAGGCCGAGGCCGAAGCCACCCAATACGCCGAGGCCGAACGCCAACGCCTGCTTGAAACAGCGCGCCTCCAAGCTGAACAGGAAGCCGCCCGGCAAGCCGAAACCGAACGCCAGCGCCTGCTTGAAGAGGCGCGCAAACATGCCGAAGCCGAAGCTGAACAACGCGCCGCCGCTGAACGCCAGCGCCGCGTCGAAGCAGCCCGTAAACAAGCTGAAGCCGAGGCTGCTCGACTCGCCGTTGGCGAGCGCACGCGCTTGCTCCAGGAAGCCCGCCGCCGCGCCGAACAGGAGGCCAGCCAACGCATCTCGGAAGAGCGCCAACGCCTGGTCGAAGAAGCTCTCAAACAAGTCGAAGCCGAAGCTGCCCGCTTAGGCGAAGCCGAACGCCAGCGCCTCTATGAAGAGGCCCGCAAACGCGCCGAAGCCGAGGCCGCCCGGCACGCCTCGAAAGAACGCAAACGCCTGATCGCCGAAGAAAAGAAACGCGCCAAAGAAGAGGCCCGGCAGCAGAGCGCAAAATTGAAACATGACCCTTACCGCACGTCGCTGCTCCAAAGCGGCATGCCGGAATGGGACACAAACATCTCACCGCCGGAGCAGGAGGAAAGCCCAGCACGCCGCTGGCCGCTGTTTGCTGGCGTGGGATTATTGTTGGTGGCGCTCAGCGCTGTTTTTATCTATCGAGCCTACAGACCACTTCCGCTGCTGTCGCCGCCACTGCCATCGCCGCCATCACCATTACCGTCAATATCGCCGTCACCGTCAGCATCACCTACACCAGCCTACAAGCTTGATCTGGTGCGCATTCCGGGTGGCGACTTCTTGCAGGGACGCGATGATAAACAGGGGCCAAAGGAAGACCTCGAATGGTACACCCTGCAAATACCAGCGCACACGGTAAAGAATGTTGCGCCGTTTGATATTGACCGTACCGAAGTGACGAATGCCGAGTATGCGCTCTTCGTGTGCGACACAGGGCATGACCTACCGGCTGACTGGGGTGATGGGGCTGCGCCTCCCGCCGGGCGGGAAAAATGGCCGGTGCGCAATGTTTCGTACAAAGATGCCGAAGCCTTCGCCGCTTGGCGTTCGCAGCGTGATCACACCACCTACCGGCTGCCGACCGAAACCGAATGGGAATTTGCTGCCAAAGGGCAGAAAAAATATCGTTATCCCTGGGGCAATGAATGGGCCGATGACCGAGCCAACCTCGGCACTGGCGCACCCAAACCAGTTGGCTTTTACCCCAAGTGGACCTCGCCCTACGGTGTGCTTGATATGTTGGGCAATGTCAGTGAGTGGACGGCGTCCCCTGCGACGATTTACCCCGGCAACCGCCGTCATACGCAGGCTAAGGTAGATCAGGTTTATGGCGGCGACTATGCTGTGCGCGGAGGTAACTTCGACGACCCGCCTAACGATCCAAAGAATCCGCCCAGCGTCACGGCGCGTGGTTTTCTTGCCCCAACCGGGAAACGGCATGATCTGGGGTTCCGCTTGGTGCGCTTGGTGCGTTGAGCGCAATGCTCTGGCGTTTGTACCGAGCTTCGATTCAGTTGAAATTTGCCGGACATTAGCAGACAATGCGCAGCATATCAGCAAGGGTATATGTTAATGATTGCTTTTATCCATTTCGCTACGAGCTGAACAGTCTTAGCAGTGCGTTCAGCAGGTTTTCAGGATACGGCTAATTCGGTCGCCAGGGCTTGCGGTAAAGCGACTGACTGATTACCTTCTCCCACCAGAAACATCAGGCTTGCGTATCAGCACAACGGATTGTCAAAGCGCGCTTTGACGTACTCGTGCCATTGGGGAGTCCCACCGCTTCTGCGATGTTGCACTTGGCCATAACTGAGCCAGCGTCTGTCAACGCGGCTCAATACTCAGAGGAGGAAGCATGTTTGCCCTTCGATCATCACAGTTTACCCGGCGACTCTTTTCGTTCACGTTCGTCCTGTTTTTAGTCTGTCAGGCACTGGTCACTGCCAGTGCTCAAAACCAAGTGTCGGGCGCCTTTAGCGGCAAAGTCGAAGATGCTAAAACCGGCAAGCCGATTGCGGGTGCTTTAGTTAGGTATATCAACCAGGGCACCCTGATAGAGAGCCTCAGCCACACTGACCCGAAAGGTGAATTTTACCAGGGCAATCTGGATGACGGGCGCTACACGATTATTGTCAGCGCGCCGAATTACCAAGATGCGCAGCGGCAAATATATTTGCCGACGATGCGCGCAACGGTCGTTATTCCGCCGATGGCATTGGAACCCGTGCTCCCGACCGCCGGGCCGGTCCCCGTGCCAACACCGACAACTCCGCCACCCCCTCATCCACCCGCCCCCAGCTTGCCCGACAAAATTTGGATCATAGACAGCGTAACCATCGCCGCCGATCTGAATGCGCTGGACGCGCGGCGCGGCGGGATTTTCACCGGAAGCGAAGTTGCGGCCTTGCCGTTGGGCGGGACGAGCTTTACGCGCAGCTATGATGAATTGGCGTTGTTGCTGCCGGGCGTTGCTCCACCGCCGCAGACACCAGGCCGTGTAGCAGGCCCGGGGGTTGGCTATGGCGTAGGTTCTGCCGGTCAATTCGCTATCAATGGGTTGCGTTCACGCGCTAACAATTTCACGGTGGATGGCTCTGACAACAACGACGAAGACATTGGTGTGCGGCGGCAAGGGTTCTTCACGCTCGTGCCACAGCCGGTTGAGTCAATCAGGGAGTATCAGGTCACCACCTTGCTGGCGCCCGCACAGTATGGCCGCAATCTAGGCGCGCAAGTCAACGCGGTTTCGAAATCAGGTGGGTATCAAACGCACGGGACGTTTTACGGTTTTCTCAATACTAGCGATTTGAATGCGCGCGATTTCTTCGACACGCGCAGCCCGGGCACGCCCACGCCATTGCAGGGGCTAGCAACTGACGGGACGATGCGCAACGTCTTCATCAACGATCAGCAGGCATTCGTGAGGAATCCGGCGGCGAGACAGGATTCGCTCACTTTCGCGCAGAGCGGCTTCGTGCTGGGCGGTCCATTGCTCCCGAAGCCAGCAGCACCCAACACAGAGGCACGCAAAAGCGCGTTCTACTTCTTCTCGCTGGAGGGCCAGTTGCTGAACGCTAACAAAGAGGTCAGCTTCGCCGTGCCGACCGTCGAACAACGCGGCATCAATCGCACTGGTGCCTCTGGTATCACCGACTCGCGGGGCGTGCCCGGCTTTCCGACCACTTTTCAGGGTGATGCTATCTTCAGTCTCTTCCCATTCCCCAACAATCCGAACGGCATCTACGGGCGCAATACCTTAACCCAGATTTTACCTGCAGGCGCGCAGGGCAATATTGCTTCGGTGAAGTTAGATCACAATTTCAAGCTTGCCAATCGTGAGCAGTCAATGACCGGGCGTTACAATCGTACGGACGATTGGCGCAATATCCCCGCCACCGGCGACGCTATCTTTGCTGTGCTGCGCCCAAAGGTGCGCACGCACAATTTCTCTTACTTCTGGAACAGCGAACTGAGCGCGCCCGACGCCGTGCGACCGATCTTTAATCAGTTTCGCGCCTCTTACGGCCGTACGCGGCTCTTCTTCGAGGAGGAGCGCGACCGCGAGTTCCTGATTGAGAGTACTATTCTTCCCAACACGCCTTTTTTGCTCAATGCGCCGTACCGTTTCAACAACACGCTGCCTGGCCAAGACCGGGTTGACTACGCGCGCACCACCAGCACGACCGAGTTGGGACTGCTACGCAACGGTGATCCCGACCTTGGCGCGCTGGGGCCGGTGGGACAAGTAGTCATCTCTGGCTACAGCCCTCTTGGCGTGGACGTGAACAACTTCCCGCAACGACGTGTCAATAACACTTATCAATTGGCCGACGCGCTGACTATGCGCGTGGGGCTACACAATATTGCGCTGGGTGCTGACATTCGGCGCACCGAACTCAACAGTGATCTACCGCGTAATTCGCGTCCGCTCATTACTTTCGGCACAGCGGTGAATGTGAGGGCCGATTGCAATCCGCAGACGGAGGCATGCACTAACTTCCGTTTTGGCAACTTCATCTTTACCGACACATTGGCCGCCACCTCCAGTCCCAGCGGCCTGTTGCAGACGCTAGCCACGCGCACTGCCAATATTGGCTTGCGCTATCACCAGTACAACTTCTTCGGTCAGGACGAGTGGCGCATCCGTCCCAATTTCTCGCTCTCTTATGGGCTACGCTATGAGTACAACACCACGCCCCGTGAGCGACAGCGATTGATTGAGAACTCCTTCAAGGATGCTGCCCTCGGCATTACGGGTGTGAGGGACCTGGCGCTTTTCATCAACAACCGCGAGCGCATCTTCGATTCCGACCGCAACAACTTCGCGCCGCGTGTTGGCTTCGCCTATGCGTTCGATCACGGGGTGAATAAGACCACGGTCGTGCGCGGCGGTTACGGCATCTATTACGACCAGATTCTGGGTGCGGTGGTCAGCCAATCCCGCAATGTCTTTCCGAATTTCCTGACGCTCAACACAGGTGGTGCCTCTGGCAGCATAGGGCAGTTCAGCATTTTTAATCCCGGCCTTTCATTGGGCGACAGAGGCGTCAGCAATGGCATCCGCTTTCGCGACGGCCGCTTTGAGCCGCTTGTGATAGATGGCTCGCTCAACCGCTTTAACGCCGACGGCATCCGCTTGGCTGATTTGATCGACGTTTTTCGCCGGCACTTTCCTGGCGGGTTCGGCTTCACCTTGCCGGCTCGTGATCTGCCCACGCCACTAGCCCATCAATATTCGCTCACGGTCGATCAACAGTTAGGTGCCAATCTGGCGCTCTCGCTCGGCTATGTTGGCACGATGAGCAAGAATCTACTGCGGCTGACCACGCCCAATCTTGGCCCCAATCTGACCATCGTCGATCCGTTCTTCCGCATCTTCATCAACGCCCAGAATCCAAGAGATCCACGCAACGGATCGCCGTTCGTCTTCGGCCAAGTATTGCTGCCGGGCCAAACTATCTCGCCGACGACCGGACTCTTCACTGACGGTCGCCCACTGCCCGAAGCTGGCACTGTCTACCTCTATGAGACAACAGCAGAATCGCGCTACGACTCAGTACAGGCACAATTACGCGGCCAGCTTCAGACGCTGAGTTTTCAAATCAGCTACACTTTCTCAAAAGCCCTCGACGACGTTTCAGACGTCTTCGATCTAGCTGGCGCACCTGCCTTGCCGCAAAACAGTAGGCGACCCTCTGAATATGGCTTGGCCAACTTCGACACGCGGCACCGGCTCACCTACAACTTCACTTGGGCCTTGCCCAATTTGGGTGGTACGAGCAAAGCCAAGCGGTTGTTGTTTGGCGGTTTTGAATTGGCCGGAACGGGCCAGTTCCAGACCGGGCAGCCTTTCACGATCAACAGCATCTTCGACGTGAATCTGGACGGCAATTTGACCGACCGCCTCAATACGATTAGCGGTTTGGCTAGGACGGGCGACCGGCGCAAACCAATCAGGCTGACAACCGATCCTAGCAATCTGATCGCAGCGATAGGCCGTGATGGTGCGGTCGGACGCAATACGTTCCGTTCGAGTAATTACTTATTGCTCAATCTGGCGCTCACCAAAAACTTTATTCTGACCGAACGACAGCGCCTTATCCTCCGCGTCGAAGTGTTCAACTTTATCAACCGTGCCAACTTCGCCATCCCGGTGCGCTATCTGGAAGCGCCCGCCTTCGGCGAATCAGTAGACACGCTCACGCCGGGCAGACGCATTCAGTTCGCGCTGAAATACTCCTACTAAAGCGGACAACAACTTCCTGACCGGGCAAGCGTGGGCGGCATCAATCGCATAAATTGATGCCGCCCACGCTTGATCTTTCTGGTCAACACGTAGCTCTTCGCGTATGATATGGCCGCCATTTTGCTAGAAGTATTATTGAGTAGTCGTTCATGACGCTACGCCCTGCGACGATGAAAAGGGCTGCGCCGAATGTCCGACAAGCTGGCGAGAGCTTGTCGGAGTCTCGGCAATGCGTCTAACCCGGAAGCCCCAACAAGCTCTCACCGGCTTGCCGAACATTTTCCGAGGAACCTCACATGAATAGAGCATCAATCATCATTGCCAGCGCTCTGCTGGTTTGGTTGGGAGCGTACAGCGGCGGCGTGCTTGTGCACGCACAGCGCGGCCTAACCGATAAGCTGAAACTCGAAGAAAAAACGCCCGCCCCGTCTAAAAAAAAGCCCAAGGCGGCTGCGGCCAGTAAGCTGGATAGATTCAAACTACGTGATACTGGTCGTAGCGCACGAAATCTTTCATCGCCTGGAACCGCCGGTAAGCCGGATAGACTCAAATCACGTGATACGGCTAAAGTTGCTAAGCCGGATGCGGAAGTCAAAGTTGGCAAGAAAGAGGCACTGTTAACCTCCAATAAACCGGAGCTTGTCGAGTCCAAGCCGCTGCTTTCTACCCCTTATTCCATCCGGATCAAAACCAACGTGCAAACCGGGCGTGTCTCCTATGCGATACGGAACGACAGCAAGCGGGTGAAAGATATTCAAGACGGCAGCGTGTTGCTCGACAATCTGAGCGCCGGTGCCTGTGAAATCGAAGTGAGCGCCAACGAAGATGGCTATAAACCGCTGAGGCATACGCTCCAAATCGGAGCCGAGCCGCCGGAAGTTTCTTTACCCCTGGAACGGTATCTCAGCGAAAGCCCGTTTGGGGCGAAGTGGGCAAAAACGGAAGAATGGGAGATACCGGCGGGCTGGAGAATAGAGCAAAATAAATTAGTCGCCAGAGGGCCGGGGGTGGCTTTGCCACGGGACAAAGACCGGCGACATTACGCCGATTTCAAGTTGCTCACCAAGTTCAGAATGGACAATGACAAGGCCGTTTCGTTCGCCTTGCGCGCACGGGACGAGCGGAACTACTACCTGATTCAGATCACAGGTGGTAAGGCCGACCCGCAATACACGTTGCGCGGTTTTGTGGTCAAGGACGGCGTGCGCACAGATTTGTTTCCCAGTTCGTACCATGTACCTGTGAAATATTACGACCGCCTGATCGCCAACGGAGCAGTTTGGCCTGAGTTGACGATTGAGTGTGTCGGCAATAAGTTTACGGTGTATCTGGGCGACAGCGAGGGACCTGAGGCTATTAGACTGGCAGTGCTGGAAGACCCTAACAATCATTTTCTACGCGGCGCTCCCGGCATTGCAGTGCGAGATGATGAACAACAAATGATCGAGAAGTTTCAAGTTATCCCTCCCACTCCCAAAAACACTGCGCGCCTAAAGTGATCCTGGCCAGAGCAGGTTTGACTGAGCGCCGCCGAGGCTTCGGTCTGTATTGCTAAACTTAGTCGCGACTTTTGCCTCGCTTGACCCCTCCCTACCCATTGGCTATCTTATTGCCTTTTTCAACTACGCAATATTGCCCCTATGGCAGTCATCGCAGAATTTCTAGGAGAGTTTTTATTATGGCCTCAATCAAGGCGAACCAAATTCGTAAAGGGATGGTGCTGCTGCACAACGGCGTACCGCACCGTGTCGTTGAATTCCATCACCACACGCCTGGCAACTTGCGCGCGATGGTGCAGACGCGCATGCGCAATCTGAAGACCGGCAACACGATGGAACATCGCTTCAGTTCGACTGAGGCGGTCGAACGCGCGCACTTTGAAGAACAGGAGATGACTTATCTCTACAACGAGGGCGATACCTACTACTTCATGAACACCGACACCTACGAGCAAATCGGGCTACACGCCGAAGAACTTGGCGATGATGTCGGCTACTTGCTGCCCGAAACCGCCGTCCGGGTCGAATTCTTCGAGGGATCGCCGATCAGCGTCACGATTCCGCAAGTTGTCGAATTGAAGGTCGTCGAGACCGAGCCGGAGATCAAGGGCGCGACCGTGAGCAACGTCGGCAAACCGGCCAAGCTCGAAACCGGCATCACCATCCAGGTGCCCGCCTTCATCAAAGAGGGCGAAAAGATTCGCGTGGACACCACCGAAGGCCGCTACATCGAACGCGCGAAATAGCAAAGTGGCCAGTGGCAAACAGCTCGGTTGACCACTGGCCACTGACCATTGCAATGTATCTGCTCTACAGCTTCCTGTTTACCTTAGCCTTCGCCGCGCTCCTGCCTTATTTCGCCTGGCAAGCTTTTTTCAAGCAGAAATACCTGAGCAATTTGGGCGAACGCTTGGGGCGACTGCCTGCCGGTTGGCTGAATGACACGCGTCCGACGATTTGGCTGCACGCGGTGTCGGTGGGAGAAACGCTGGCCGCTGCGCCGTTGCTCAAAGCCTTGCGCGCGCGCTTTCCGCGACATCGGCTGATTGTTTCAACCACGACGGCGACGGGGCAAGCCGTGGCGCGTTCGCGCATCGTCGAAGCGAACGGCTTTTGCTACTTTCCTTTTGATTGGCGCTTTGCGGTGCGGCGCGCGTTGGCGGCCATCAAACCGCGGGCGGTGATTTTGATGGAGTCCGAATTGTGGCCGAATTTTTTGGCCGAGTGCAGCGCGCGGCAAATTCCAGTGTTGGTTGCCAACGGGCGCATCTCGGATCGCTCGTTCAAACGTTCGCGCTATGTGCGCGGCTTGCTGAAACCGCTTTACCGCAACGTCACGCGCTTTTTGATGCAGAGCGCGCTGGATGCCGAGCGTGCCGTGGCGTTGGGAGCCGAGCCTGCGTTAATCAGCGTCAGCGGCAATTTGAAATACGACATCGGCGACAAAGAACAGCCGGCTCAGTTGACGGAACTAACCAACGAGCTAGCGCGCATCTTTGATTTGAATCAGGCGCCGCTGATTGTGGCAGGCAGCACGAGCGAAGGGGAAGAAGAACTCTTACTCACAGCTTTCTTGGCTTTGCGCCAAGCGTCAGGGTTGGAAGCCACGCGCCTCTTAATTGCACCGCGCCAGCCTGAGCGCTTTGACCAAGTGGCGCGTTTGTTCGAGCAGCGAGGGCTGAATTACCTGCGGCGTTCGGCCTGTGTAGGGACCGCTAGAGTAGAGCCAGCCAAGGTAATACTGCTCGATTCGATGGGTGAACTGGCGGCGCTTTACCAACTGGCCTCGGCGGTTTTTGTTGGAGGCAGCCTGGTGCCGAAGGGCGGTCACAACATTCTTGAGCCAGCGTTTTATGCCAAGCCGATTATCGTCGGGCCACATATGGAAAACTTCCGCGAGATTACCCGGGAATTTTTGCGACGTGAGGCTCTAGTCCAAGTGCCAGGTGTTACCGAGCAGGAATTGGTTGAGCAGCTCCGTGCAGTGTTTAGCCGCTTGCTGAGCGATCAAACATACGCAGAGCAACTCGGACAAAATGCGCGGCAGGCGATTGAGGCCAATCGTGGCGCGACCGAGCGCACGGTTGAAGCCATTGCCGCGCTGCTCGATTGAGCGTAAAAACCAAGTATGTTTCTCCCGCCGCTCACACGCCCGGTTTTTTATCTGCCAGCCAAACTATACGCAGGCGTCGTGCGTGCGCGTGCGTGGCTGTACGAAAACGCCTGGTTCAAACAACGACAACTTGCCGCGCCGGTCATCAGCGTTGGCAACCTCAGCGTGGGCGGCACGGGCAAGACGCCGTGTGTGGCGTGGTTGGCCAACCGGCTGCGCGCGGAAGGCCACGCCGTGGCGATTCTGAGTCGTGGCTACAAACGTACGAGCATTGGGCGTGTCGAAGTGTCGGACGGGCAGACGATTTTATGTGACGCGCGGGTAGCAGGCGATGAGCCGTACCTGTTGGCGCGCGCTTGTCCGGGCGTGCGCGTGGTCGTGGATCGTGATCGTTATGCGGCAGGGAAGTGGTTGGCTGAACGTGTGAAGGTTGCGGTCTTTTTACTTGATGACGGCTATCAGCATCTGCGCTTGCGCCGCGATTTGAATTTGTTGCTGCTTGATGCGAAGGAAAGTCTGACCGATTTGAAATTGGTTCCTTTTGGGCGGTTGCGCGAGCCTTTGACGGCCCTGCGCCGTGCGGACGCAGTGATTATGACGCGTGCCGATCAGTCGTTTGCTCAAGGCGCATTTGAAAATGCGCTCAAGCGTTATGCGCGTCCCGGAACGCCGGTCTTTTATGCGCAACACAAGTTGACCGGTTTACGCCGTCTGCCGGATGGCAGATTGAGCAGCTTTGAAGCTTTTGCCGCCGAACCAGTCGCAGCGTTTTCCGGCATTGCCCGCCCAGAACGGTTCATCCGCAACTTACATGAGCTGGAAATGCAAGTCGCGTGGCAGCGCAGCTTTCCCGATCATCACCGCTACACACAAGCAGATTTTGAGGCCATCAACCAAGCGGCAGTACAAGTCGGCGCTGCTGCGCTCATCACGACAGAGAAGGACGCGGCGAATCTGACGCCAGAATTGATCCGCGCGGCAACTTTACCAATTTATGCCGCTCAGCTTGCGTTTCAGTGCGCGCAGGAAGAAGAGCTTTGGCGGCTTGTTCGCCAGACCGTCACGCGCCCTTCGTGAGTGTCACTCGTAAAACGCCTTATGCTATGATGCGCGCACGTCGCCAGCCAGCGGCGTCCATTGATTCTCTGTAAACCAAGCGAGGTCGAAATGTCTTATCCAGTTGCGCGTCGCCTGTTCACGGTTGCCGAATATCATCAAATGCTCGCGGCGGAAATCCTGACCAAAGACGACCGCGTCGAATTGCTCAACGGGGAGATTGTCGAAATGAGTCCAGTCAGCCCAAGCCATGCTTCTGTCGTTAAGCGAATCGCGCGCGCTTTCAATCGCCGCATCGGCGACGAGGCGATGGTTGGTGTGCAAGACCCCATTCAACTTGATGACTTGTCCGAACCGCAGCCCGATCTGTCTTTGTTGCGGGCGCGTCCTGATTTTTACTCTCTTTCGCACCCGAAACCGGAAGAGATTCTGTTGGTGGTTGAAGTAGCCGAAACTTCAGGGCTAAAAGACCGTCTCATCAAACAACCCGCCTACGCCAAAGCCGGAATCAGCGAGTATTGGATCGTTGACATCCCGCAAGACCTGATCGAAGTTTGTACGCAGCCAGTTAATGGCGTTTATCAAACGACGCGCCAAGTGCGACGTGGCGAAACGCTCGCGCCACAAGCGCTGCCACACGTCGCGTTGAAAGCGGCAGAACTGCTCGGTTGATTTGTTTGCAGTGAGGTGAAACGCGCCAATGCAAAACTACATTGACGATTTTCTGAAGCACCTGAAATACGAGCGCAATGCGTCACCGCACACGCTGCGCAACTACGAGATTGATCTCGTGCAGTTTTACGACCACCTCGCGCCGCCCGACAAAGAGGGCAACCGCCGCGAGGTGGATATTCGCGCGATTGACAACCTGACCATCCGCGATTTTATGGCGACGCTCTACGAGCAAAAGAAGAAGAAAAGCTCGATCCATCGTAAGGTCGCTGCGTTGCGCACGTTTTTCAAATACCTCTGCCGCGAAGGCATCCTCGAACTCAATCCCGCCATGCTCGTGGCCAGCCCGCGGGTCGAGCATACTTTGCCCAATCACTTGAACGTCGAGCAGATGATCCGCTTCATCGAAACACCCGAAACCGACACCGTGTTGGGCAAGCGTGACCGCGCGATCCTAGAATTGCTCTACGCCAGCGGCTTGCGTGTCTCGGAATTGGTCAACCTAAATTTACGCGATATTGACTTCGCCAACCTCAGCGTGCGCGTGAAAGGCAAAGGTCGCAAAGAGCGCATCGTGCCCTTTGGCGAGCACGCCAAACTGGCGTTACAGAACTACCTCGGCGTACGTGGAGAGTTGCTGGTTGAGGCTGATCCAGAGAAGATGGACCCGCTGGCAGTGTTTATGAATTATCAGGGTACACGCATTACCACACGTTCAGTCGGGCGCATGGTAGATAAGTACGTGAAGATTTGCGCCGACATTCATCACATCAGCCCGCACTCGTTGCGCCACTCGTTCGCCACGCACTTGCTCGACGCGGGTGCCGACTTGCGTGTGATTCAGGAGTTGCTTGGCCACGTGCGGCTGTCTACGACGCAACAATATACGCACGTAGCGTTGGACAAGCTGATGGAGGTTTACGATAAGGCGCATCCGAAGGCTTAGCTGGAACTCAAATCACCTCAAACATCCGGCGTATTCTGCAAACTGCGCCACAGATACCACGAGACGACGGAGCAATAAGGCCGCCAGCCGCGCTCTTCGGCGAGTTGCTCGATCTCTACGGCATTCGGCAAATGATCGAAGCCATAAAGCCGCTCAATCGCCCGTCGCACGCCCAGGTCGCCAACCGGCAGCACGTCAAGGCGGCCCAGCGAAAAGATCAAAAACATATGCACCGTCCACACGCCGATGCCTTTGACCTGGGTGAGCATCGCGATCACTTCGTCATCGCTCATGCGCGCGAAGCGATTGAATTTGAGCGTGCCGTCCTGGGTCTTCGCTGCCAGGTCTTTCATAAACGCGACCTTCATATTCGACATGCCAGTTGCGCGCAGTTGCTCGTGCGGTGTCGCTAGAATGTGTTCGGGCCTGATCACTCGCGTTGGGGTGTAGAGCGCCTTGAAGCGACCGTGGATCGTCGCGGCGGCTTTGGTTGAGAGCTGCTGTGAAATGATCGAGCCGACCATTGTTTCAAAATAGCGCGTATGCGGCTTGATGCCGCATTGGCCATATTGTTTGATGACTGGGCGCAAGGCCGGATCGCGCCGGGCCAGCTTGCGGATGGCTTCGTTTAACTCTTCCGTAAAGGCGGCGAGTTTGCTCAAGACTGTCCTCCTATTTCATCGCATCTAATTTCAACAGCGTGTGCAAGAGCACATTCGCGCCATTGGTTATGTCTTCAGGTTTCGAGAATTCGCGCGGACTGTGGCTGATGCCATTCACGCTCGGCACGAAGATCATGCCGATAGGCGCGAGCGGAGCAAGCTCCTGCGCGTCGTGCCCCGCGCCGCTCGGCATAGCTTTGGTCGTGAAGCCCAGGCCGCGCGCCGTTTCGTCAATCACCTGGCGAATGCGCACATCACACAGCGCGGGCACGATGGTGTTTGTTTCGCGGAAGTTGAACTTCGTGCCGGTGGCGGCTTCGATCTGGCGCACCTCGGTTTGAATCTGTTGAAAGAACGTTTGAATCTTGGCGGCGTCCAGATCACGCAGTTCCAGGCTCGTGATGACCTTGCCGGGGATGACGTTGTACGCGCCCGGCTGCGCTTGAATCTTGCCGACCGTGCCAACTTGTCTGCCGGGCAAGCTGCGCACCACGCGGTTGACAGCCTGGATGTACTGGGCCGCGGCCAGTAACGCGTCCTTGCGCTGATTCATCGGCGTCGTGCCCGCGTGATTGGCGAAGCCTTCAATCGTGACTTCCCATTGTTGGATGCCAACGATGCCTTCGACCACACCGATGTTGAGCTTTTCGGTATCGAGAATGCCGCCTTGCTCGATGTGCAATTCCAAATAGCCTGTGATCTCGCCGCGTTTGCGCAGAGGTTGCGCCAGCTTATCTGGATCACCGCCAATGAATTTGATTCCCTCGCGGACAGTCTTGCCGCTATTGGTGGCCAAGCCAAGTTGTCTTTCGGTTAACCCGCTCGCAAACGCGTGACTGCCATACGTGCCGCCCTCTTCGTTGGCGAAGATAATGACTTCGAGCGGATGGCGCAGTTTGACGTTGGTTTCCGCCAGTGTCTGCGCCACTTCAATTGCGCCCATCGAACCGACATCGCCATCGTAATTGCCGCCCTCCGGCACCGAATCAATGTGCGAACCGAGCACGAGCGGAGGCAGGCTCGCTTCATTGCCGGCGCGCCGTCCGATCAGGTTGCCTGCCGCATCAATGCTTGCTTCGAGTTTTGCGTCACGCAGCAAACGCAACGCATACTCGCGCCCTTGCCGGTCGGCTTCGGTGTAGGCCACGCGGCTCACGCCGCCCTGCGGGTTCTTGCCAAATTCCGACAACTCGCGCAGGTGCGCGTTGAGACGCTGGCCGTTCACGCGCAGCCCTCGTGCTGTTTGCATACGGGGCAGAGCAGCGGCAATGGCAGCACAGAACAAATGCTGATTGAACTCTCGCCGGTTTACCATTTTTTTCTCGAGATTTGCTTAGTTCGTTATCAACTGTACTTCAACCACCGCGCCACCTCCGGCAATGAAGGCCGCTTGCCGTACATCAACACGCCCACGCGATAAATCTTCGCGGCCAGCCAGATCAGCGCCAGGATTGTCGTCAGATTCAACACAATCGAAAGCACGATCTGCCAGACGGGCGGCGTCTGAAAGCTGATGCGCATAAACATCAGGATCGGACTGAAGAAGGGAATGAACGAGAGCAGCGTCGAAGTGAGCGAGTTCGGGTCTTGCATCACCAGCGCCGAGATCATGATCGGAATCACGATGGTCATGGTGACGGGAATCTGCATCTGCTGCCCATCTTCTTCGTTCGAGACAATCGCGCCGACCATTGCGTAGAGCGTGGCGTACAAGAAATAACCCAGCGTGAAGTAGAGCACGAAGAAGAACATCAGCATGGGCGAGAGGCTCGGCAGCGGAACTTTGACAAAGCGCATCAGCGGCATTGTGCCGAGTATGCTCAGCAGCGTGCCGGTCAACGCCCAGACGGCGAACTGCGTCAAGCCGACCAGGCCAATGCCGATCAATTTGCCGAGCATCAATTCAATCGGTTTGACCGAGGAGAGCAAGACTTCGATGATGCGCCACTGCTTTTCTTCGATCACACCGCGCATCACCGTGATGCCGTAAACCAGGATCGAGACATAGATCGCCATAATCAAACCAAAGGTCAAAAAGAAGGTTTGCCCTTCTTCACGCTGGCCCTGCCGGTTGATTGTGTCGAGCGAGACACTGCGGCTCAAGTTGTTGACGCGATTGGCGTCGAGTCCCGCCTCGGCCATGCGGCGTTCGATGACTGCGTCGTTGACTGCGTCGCTGACGTTGCCTTTAGTAGTCAAGTCGCCGACGTTCTTGGCAAAGTAGGGGAAATGATTTTGCTTCAGCGCTTCTTTCGGCAGCACGACGTAGGCGGTCAATTGTCCGCTGGCAAGCTGATCGTTTAATAATTTCTGTTTGGCTGTAGCTTCTTCGGGCGTCGCGGCAACTTCGCGGCGCAGGATATAGCGATCCGTCTCGCCCTGTTTCTCAGCTTCGCGCTCAGTATCGTTGTCGCGCGTTAGGATCTCTTCAACGCGACGATACAATCGCTCATCGCCATTTTGATCGAGGATGGCGATCTGATGTGTTTTATGGCTGCTTAGTTTCACCATCAATGCTGGCACAGTCATATACATCACCAGCAGCAGCGGGCTGGCAATCGTGCCGAAGAGGAAGCCTTTGGAACGCACGCGAATCAGGTATTCGCGCTTGATGATCGCTTTGAGTTTCTCCATAACCTTATCCCTTCACCAAAATAATCACTAACTGTACTTCAGCCACCGCACCAACTCCGGCAGCGTCGGCGGTTTGCCGTACATCAGCACGCCGACGCGGTAGATCTTGGCGGCGAACCAGACCATGCCCAAGATCGTGCCGACGAGCAGGACTAGCGAGACTACGATTTGCCACCAGGGTGGCATCTGTACGGCGATGCGCGCAAACATCAGAATCGGCCCGAAAATTGGCGTTAACGAAAGCACCACCGAGAGCAAACTATTCGGCTGCCGCACCACCTGCTCGAACAAGAGCATTGGAACCACCGCGCTCAGCACAATCGGCAACATCATTTGTTGTGCATCCTCTTCCGCCGAGACCAGCGCGCCTACGATCAAATAGAGCGTCGAGAAGAGGAAATAACCCAGCAAAAAGTAGATGGCGAAGAAGATGAAAATCGGCAATTGGAGCGGCGGCAATTTGAATGACGTGGCGGCAAACAGGGGCAACGCGGCGAGCGTGCTCAACAAGATTGCCGAAGCCGCCCACAACACCATTTGAGTGAGACTGACCAAACCGATGCCGATCAGTTTGCCGAGCATCAGTTGAAATGGTTTGACCGAAGAGAGCAAGACTTCGATGATGCGCGACTGCTTTTCCTCGATCACGCCGCGCATCACCAGCGTGCCGTAAAAGATGATCATCCCGTAGATCAACATCAGCAAGATCAACGACAGGAAGAAGGCTTCGCGGCTGTTGCGGTCGCTTGCGTCGTTGACGACCTCGAATTCGAGCGGCTGCATAACGGCCTCGGCGCGCGCTGGTGCAACGCCGCCATTGACCAAGCGTCCTTCAAAGACAGCCAGATTGAAGGCGATACGCAAACGAGTATTGAGCAGACGGTCACGCAAACTTGCCGCGTAAAACTGGACTCTGCCCTGTCCCTGATAAACCCCGCGCGGCACGACCACGTAGCCAGCCAGCTTTCCCTCTTTCAATTCACGATTCAGCCGCTCGCGGGCACGCTCCAACGATTCGCCATTCGCCAACGTTTCCAGACGCAACTCGTACATCCCCAGCGGCGGCTCGGTTTCGTTGAGTTGCTTGGCTACACGGACGAACAAGCCGCTATCACCGCTCTGGTCAACAATGGCTAGCTTGGTTTTGCCGCTCAGCCGATTCGCAAAGAGCGCAGGGCTGAACGCCAACGCCGCGCCGAGCACAGGCGTCAGCACCGTCCAGACGAGAAACGCACGCGACCTCACACGAGTCAGGTATTCGCGTTTGATGATGGCGAGCACTTTGTCCATCTTTAGCCTCCTCGGAGAACATCCGACAAGCTGCCGAGCTTGTCGCTGTCTTCGGGTTGCGCCAAACCGGAAGCCTGCGACAAGTCGGCCGCTTGTCGGACATCAACACGTTTGGCAATCTCTTTCAGACAACGGCGGGTGTAATAGCCTACGTTTTTCTGCTCTTTCAGTTCTTGGCGCAATCGCTCCAACTCTTCCGCTGTGTCTACGTCGTACCAAACCGGCAACTCAATCAGTTCCAGCTTGCGGTCATGCGCACGCGCGGATGCCAAAGCTTCATTTGTAGTCCACGGAAGGTCTTGCAAGAGTGTTTGATGGAGGGCGCGCATACCGATCAAGTAATATCCGGCGTTTTCGGTCGGGCCAATCACCACTTGGTTATCATTAGTCAAGCTCTCGAACGCCGCCCAAACATTTTCGCCCGGTAATGTCGGGCTGTCTCCACCGAGGATGACGACTGAGGTATAGCCCAATTCGAACAGATCGGCAAAACAATTCTGCAACCGCTCGCCCAAAGTCGCGCCGCGCTGCAAGAGCATCAGCGAGCCTTCGCGTTCGACCTTCTCAAAAGCTTCCTCTTCACCTGCTGGCGTGTAGCACAGCACCAAACGTGCGTCCGCGCGCTCGGCAGCCACTTCTTCCATCAACGCGAAAGTGTCGCTCAAAAAGGCCGCGTACAAATCAGCGGCGTCTTCCGCCGTGAGCGCGCCCATCAAGCCGGGCTTGACTTGACGGGGCAGTGGCGCTTGGGCCAGCAGAACCAATGCTTCTTTCAAACCTTCAGCTTGCGCGGTCATTTGCTTTGTTTTTCGGCTTGTTTGGCTTCGTCCCAGTATGCGTCCATCTCTTGAAGCGTAGACTCATTGCAGGAGCGACCCTGCTCGGCCAATTTTGTTTCGATGTAGCCGAAGCGGCGGCGGAATTTGCGATTGGCGCTCTTCAAGGCCAGCTCCGGCTCGACGCCGAGTTGGCGCGCGATGTTGGTTGCCACGAATAACAGGTCGCCGATCTCCTCGGCCAAGGCCTGCTGCTCACGCGGCTCACGCTGCACTTCGGCGCGCAACTCCTGCAACTCTTCAGCCAACTTGTCGAAGACGTCCTCCAACTTTTCCCAATCAAAACCGACGCGCGCCGCCTTGGTCGTCAGTTGAAAAGCTTCCAGCAGGGCAGGCAGCTTGGTTGAGACGCCATCAAGTAATGATTGCGTTTGTTTCGCTGTTTTGCCTTCGGCCTGGCGTTCGGCTGCTTTAATCGCCTCCCAATTCGCTAAAACATCGGCAGTGGATTCGACCTTCTCAGCGCCGAAGACGTGGGGATGGCGGCGCGTCATCTTCTCGTGGACGCGCGTGATGGAAGCGTAGATGTCGAAATGCTGATTGTCTTTGGCGAGTTGGCCGTAAAAGACGATTTGAAACAATAGGTCGCCCAACTCGTCGCGCAACTCGTTCCAATCTTCGGCTTCGGCGGCTTCGATCACCTCGTAAGCCTCTTCGATCAACATTGGCGCAAGCGTGGCATAGGTCTGCTCGCGATCCCACGGGCAGCCGTCCGGCGCACGCAAGCGCGCCATCAAATCAACTAAATCTTGAAATGTCTTGGTTGGCATATACCGCACGACTCTAACAAAACTTGAAGAATAAGCCGAGTATATATCAACAAATTCTCTCTCTTGCCGGGTTTTAACAGAATAATCATTGCCTGCCTCGGTCTGGTTGTATAAACTGTGCTTACGGTGCCCACGCCCAAAAGCAATAATCAAAGATTGAAAAAGTAAACGATTGGAGCGAGCCTGACTCGCTGATGGCCTCGTTTCCCCCAGACCACACACCCATATCTCCTGCTTCAACTTAATCGGCTTGTCATCCCCCAAGGAGTAACAAATGGCTAGCTTGATCACGACTTCTTCTGTACACGATCTCTCGCGCCCGCTCGGCAAAGCACTATTGCTGTTAGTGAGCGATTCGGTGGAGCAACTTTGCCGTCTGCGCGCCTCGCTCAATTGCTATGATATGGAGGTCAGGGGCGTTAGCTCACTGGAAGAGTTGCAGTCCGAATGTGCGCGTCCGCACACGCTCGCGGCAATTGATGTTAATTCCGCGCAATTACCCGAGGTGCTGGACACGATTCGCGCCAGCCGCGAACACAGCGAAATTCCCGTGTTCGTCGAAAATACCCGGATCACCCAACAACCGCCCGCCGCCGGGCTACTGCCCAAATACCGCGCTATGCCGTGTAATCTGAATCAAATGATCCAGGCGCACATGGGTACCCACCGGCGTGCGAAAGTAAGCAATCAGGTGCTCTGAAGGCAGATTGTTTTTCAGATGCCTTCCGCAATGGTAGAATCCGGCCTCTTTTTGCCGGTAGCTGCCCTTGCGGAGGCGCATCCTGTCCGGTGACGGGCGCGGTCTTCAAAACCGTTGTGCCGTAGCGAGAGCTGCGGCAGGTCGGGTTCGACTCCCACACGCCTCCGCCAATCACCCTCCATAGTTTAGCTATTGCTTACATCTCGCCTTATTAGTCTGGAACTTTCAAAGAAGCTGCGCGTGTGGGCTACGGCAGTCGCCTCGTGCCCTTCTTGGCTGCTGCGTGCCGCGCATACCGCCCCTTCGCTACGACTCCCACAACAAACAACACAGACAAATCGGAGTTGAAAAACACGTGGAAATCATTGCATCCGTCTTTGGCTCGTTTGCTCTATTGGTCGTCTCTGCGCTTACTTTGTTTCGCCAGCATCTGCATAGAATCGCAGGGCGTGGCTTCTGCGGTCTTTGCGGGGCGCGGCTGTGGTCGCGCTATGACAGTTGGGAAGGGAAACGCTGTCTTGATTGTGAAGATGCGCTACTGAGGGAAGGTCACTATCCGGGATAGTGACCTGTTCAATTTACTGCGCCTGCCGCTTTCAACTGCTCGCGTACCTGTTCGTTGCTGGGGCGATGCCCGGTCTCGTCGAAGAAGCGGTGCACGACTACGCCCTCTTTGTTGATGATGTAGCTCGTCGTGTAAGGGATACCCGGCTTGACCTCTGCCGGATGGTAGATGCCGTAGCGATCTACTACGTGATGCTCGGCGTCTGAGAGCAGCGGGAAATCGAGTTGACCGGGATATTTGCTGATCTCTTCGGCCATCAATTTAGAATCGTCGTGCGTGTCCAGGCTGATGGCGAGGATTTGCACGTTCTGCTTTTCCGCCGGAGTGAGCAACGCTTTCAGCTTACCAAGCTGATCCTGACAGCCCGTTCAGAAATAGCCGCGATAGAAGACCAGCACGACAAACTTCTGGCCGCGAAAGCTGGAGAGGTTATAGGTCTCACCATTTATTGCCTTGAGCGAAAAGTCCGGCGCTACTGTGCCCGGTACGACGCGGTTCAGATCGGTGTGGCTTGAGTCAGGCGTAGACGATGGAGAGGACGGCAGCGGCCTGGTCAGCGCGGAACTGTCAGCTTCTTTCTGCTCGCCCTGACAAGCCATCAATACGAGCAGGCCGAAACAAAGTACAAAGAGGATGAGTTTGTTGCGCATAGATATTTTGAAATTGTCCGACAAGCTGGCAGCTTGTCGGACGAGGCTTAACTGACCTTGAGCTGTAGCCCTTCCCGCGCGATGCGGAAAGGAATGATCTGGCCGCCCGCATCGGCCAGCGCCTTTTCAACTTCGGCTTTGCGCCCGGCCTCGCAATAGAACGCCACGCAACCACCGCCGCCCGCGCCGCAGACCTTGGCGGCCTCTGCACCGTGTTTTTTGGAAAGCTCGACCAACTCGTCAATAAATTCCGTCGTGATGCCGGGCACGAGTTCGCGGCGGCTGGCCCACTCCTCTGCGAAGATCGCGCCGATGCGGTCGAAGGCGTTGGCGGCGAGCGCATCGGCCATCTTCAACGCCGTGTCGCGGATTTGCTCGAAGCGCTGGAAGATCAGCTTGTCGCCGTCAATGTGCGTCTTGAACATCTCCCAATTGTTGATGCCCGAATTGCGCGGCGCGTGGGTGTAACAAAGCACCACGCGGGATTCGAGTTGTTCCAAATCGGTCTTGATCTCTTCGCGGATGACGCCTTCGATTTGCAGCTTGACGCGCGAGACTGCGCCGTAGGTGGCGGGGAAATAATCTTGATACCCGGTGGGCACGCCGAGCACCTGCGCCTCGACATTGGCCGCGATGAAGGGCAGTTGTTCCAGCTTGAAGCGTTCGCCGGTCAGTTTGTTCAATGCGCCACACAGGGCGATGTTGAGCGTAGACGACCCAGCCAGTCCTGCGCCCGCCGGAGCCATACAATCGGTCGTGATGTTCAAGCCTGTCTGAGGCGGGGCTTTGAGGAAGAAGTAGACCAGCTTTGAGACTAACGGCAATTCCGGCTCGTCGCGCAACGCGGCATAAGAATCAAGCTCGACTTTTGTCTCGCGATCTAATGACTCAAAGACGAACTTGCCATCGTCGCGTGTCTCCACACGGCAGCGCGCGTATTGGTCAATCGCAAAGTTGATCGTCTGCGCCTGCTCGTGAAACAGATAGAGCGGCCAGATGTCCACCGTGCCGCCTGCCAAATCAATGCGTGTCGGTGCTTGTGCCTCAATAATCAATCAATGAGTCCTCTTTCTTTCAAAGCTGGCCTGGCCTTCAATCTTCAAGTTTCTTCGCTTCGTCTTCGTGCAGCAGCGGCGGTTCCATCTCCGGCACGCGCCGACCAATGACATAACGTTCAAGCAGGAACAAAAGCAGGGTCAGCCCGATGGCCACCAACGCGGCAAGCAATAAGACTTTGCCGATGCGTTGCACGCGCCCGATCAAGACTTCGATGGCGCCGCTAAACGAAAAGCCCAAGCCGATCAAGATCAAGGCCCAAGCCGCACAACTCGCGATGGTGAGCGGCCCGAAGCGGCGAAAGCGCATATGCGCGAAGCCCCAGAAGATGGCGCTGGCCGTGCGTAAGCCGTAGATATATTTGACTAGAAAAACTGAATAGACGCCGAAGCGGGCCGACAGGCGTTGTAACTGCGGCTGCGTGCGTTGATAAAAATGGTTGTTCTTGACGCGCTCTTTGCCTGTGTAACCGATCAAGTAGCTGATCAAATCGCCGACCACGCCACCCAAGGTGCTGGTCAGTAGAGCCTCGCCGAAGCCGAAGAGACCGTGATGCGCCAGCACGCCAGCCAGCAGCAAAGTCAGGTCGCCTTCGATCATCACGCCGAAGAAGACTGCCACGAGGCCATATTCTCTAATGAGGTCTTCGATTACCATCAAATCCCAGAAGCTTGGCAGGAATGAATCAGTGGACGAGCTTGCATAATATAAAGACGCGGCTGGCAGGTGCACTGTAATCCGCGTAGAACTTTCTCGCCTCACACCTTCGCCCCAACATCGGTCAGGCAATTCCGTGATTCGACTTGCGCTATGCAACCGCCTGCCTGTGGTTGGGGACTCTACGGCGGGCGAGCGCGGGTAAAGATACTTGATGACATTGAGGAGGGCAAGCCACCGCAGTTACCTGTCTGAAGACTAATTCAAGTGAAGTCGGCAGTAGTCCAAGAGCAAAATTGCAGTATCTATTCATTCTGCCACAGAGGCGCGGAGACACAGAGTTTTGAGTTTGGTCTGGCGGGGCGGGTAGGTAGCGTCTGCGCTTGAGCCTGGTTTATTCCCCTATTTTTCTCTGTGACTCTGTGACTCTGTGGCTAACTGTTCTGAGGATGAATAGACCTGAGAGCAAAATTGACACCGTCTCAAGGTGATTGTTATAGTCCACGCTAGGTGCTGACAACCCACAACGAGAACTAATATGTCACCGCAAAATCCCCCGCGGGAAGTTCCCGCCACACAGCACGGCACGTTGCTCGGTGTTGACCTGGGCAGCAATCACATCCGCATCGGCGTAGTTGACCCTACTGGTCAATTGCTCAATTTCCGCCGCGAGCCTTTCACGAGTGAGTACGACAATGCTGAGCGAGGCCCAGAGCTTGCCAGCCATCTAATCGCCCTCATTCGGCAGTCACTCCAGGAGCATCCCGGTGCGAGCGCTGTCGGACTGGCCTTCCCGGGACTCATCCAACAACCGAGCCAGCGTATCGTGAAGCTCTCGCATGCGGTGGGATTGATGTCGCTCGACTTGCATGGGGAACTGCAACGCGCGCTCAATCTGCCCGTGCATTTTGATAATAACGCCAACGCGGCGGCCTTTGCCGAAATGCAGGCCGGCGTAGCGCGGGGCTTGCGCGACTGGCTTTACCTGCATATCGGCGCGAATGTCAGCGCGGGGTTGATCCTGGGCGGACAGTTGCAGCGCGGCAAGTCGGGCTGGGCTGGCGCGCTGGGCGAGATGGCGATTGATCCCGAGCGCAACGGTGAATATGTGCAATTGGAATCTATGGTCTCCGCCGAAAACATCGTGCGGCGGACGCGGCGGCGCTTGCAGCGCGATTCGACCTCTTCATTGTCGCGGCTGGGGGCAATGGGCGGCTTTACCTACGACGACATCATTGCGGCGTCGGACACCGGCGACGACCTAGCTAAACTGATGTTGCAGCGCACCGGCAAATTTATCGGCACTGTGATCGCTGAGGTTATCAATCTGCTCAACCTCGGCATGGTTGCCATCGGTGGCGCGCCTGCCGGGCGGCGCTTTCTCGTCCAGGCAATTGCTGAGGAGGCCAGCCAGCACGCTTCGTCAATCATCTTCGACGATTGCCAGATCGTGGCGGCGGAGTTGGGCGCAGAGGCCGGGGTGATTGGCGCGGCGCTCCTAGCCGGACAATCCGCGACCCTTTAAGCGCGCTTCGCGCCGCTACGTTTCAAAGTTCAACTCATACTCACCTGCTACTTCTCTAGTCTGTCGTTAAAGAGCATGGAGTTCAGCCTTAGAAGCGGCCCATCTGTTGTGGGCCCATCAGTGGGAGAACCCGTATCCCGGTCTCGTTTGGTATGGGCAGAGGTTACGCACAAGAGCTAAATACGGGTAACATCAGAGCTTCCTACTTCTCTGGCGGAGAAAGCAATAATGGAAGCCCTGATGACCCTTTACATCATAGCCTTGTGCTATCGCGCAACGAAAGCTAACGCCGTCGAACTTGCGGAATGTTTCGCGGAGTTCAGTCATGACCGTTTCACGCGCTTGTTGCAAACGACCTGCTGCTGGCCAACACGTCTGTGGCAGCAATTTGCGCAGCGTCGCCTCGGTCAGGGCGGTTGGCTCGTCCTGGATGACACGGTCTTGGATAAGTTTGGCGAGCGCATCTTTGGCGTCTCTTGGGTTTATTGCTCGCGCTTGCAACGGGTTGTGCGCGGCCTCAACGTGGTGGCCTTGATTTGGACGGATGGCACGCGCCGCGTGCCCATCGGCATCAAAATCTGGCGCAAAGGCAAGCAGAGCAAAGTCGTGCTGGCCGCGCAGTTATTACGTTGGGCCAAGCGTTTGGGGCTGCAACCCGAGTATGTGTTGATGGATAGCTGGTACAGCGCCAAGCGCTTGCTCAAGCAAATTCGGGCTTACGACTGGCACTTTGTCACGCGCTTGAAGAAGAACCGCAGTTTCCGGGGCCAAGCTTTGGCTGGACAATGGCCGCAGCGCTTTGGCCACGCCACGGGCAGCTTGAGTGGTGGGTTGGAAGTATTGGTTGTCAAAGACGGCAAGCGGTACTTAGCCACCAGTCGGCTGACTTTAAGTGTCGTGCAAGTCAAAGCGCTTTACGCCAAACGGCAACAGATTGAAGAGTTCTTCAAAATCCTGCGCGGCCAGTTGCGTTGGCAGCAATGTCCGGCGCGCAGCCGCGCGGCGCAGACCGTACATTTGCATCTCTGCCTAATGGCTTACTGCGTCTTGGAAGAGGAAGCCAACCGGCAGCAGACCACGATCTATCGCTTACGCCGTCAATTATTTCGACAGGAGGTGCCCAGGCAATCGCTGCTACTGGAACCTTTTAGCTTGGCTGCGTAAGTTCTGTATGGGCTACAACTTTCCTGCGATAAAAGGGGGGCCAGTGATGCAGACTGTAGGCCAGATTGTAGGTTTGTGTTGCGCCATATTACTTGGGTTGGTATTAGCGATTAACGCTGCTTTCATGCTTGTTTCGCCGCGCGCTTGGTTTCGTCTGCCGGGTTGGCTGAAAAGGCAGGGATCACTTACCAAGGACAAGTTCGCAACCGGCTGGGGAGCCATCCAAGTTCGGCTGACGGGGGCAGTGATTCTTGCGACCATCGCTTGGGTTCTATACGACATGCTTTTGAGGCGAGGGTGAAAAGTGGTAGATCTACATTCGCAACAATGACTGCTTATATTAAGAGCAATACTTCGGACAGTTTTGGGGGATTGCTTTCGCGTTAGGCTGCTGGCTCGACTATGCAAGCCAACAGCCTAACCCATGCTCTTCTCTCCTGATTGAATCGCTGAATCACTGCCTATTACTCTCGCCTTTTGCTTTCAGATGGCTCAACGGGTTATGCTCCCTGTCTACTGGCCATTGTTCATTTCTGAAGCAGTTTTATGTCAACAAACATTCGCAATTTTTCCATTATCGCGCATATTGATCACGGCAAGACGACGCTCTCCGACCGGCTGCTGGAAAAGACCGGCGCGCTCGAACAGCGCGAGATGTCCGACCAGGTGCTCGACGCCATGGATTTGGAGCGCGAGCGCGGCATCACCATCAAAATGCATGCTGTGCGCTTGAATTACAAAGCGAAAGACGGGCAGGAGTACATTCTCAATTTGATTGACACGCCCGGCCACGTGGATTTTAGCTACGAAGTCTCGCGCAGTTTGTCGGCCTGCGAAGGCGCACTCCTCATCGTTGACGCGAGCCAGGGTGTCGAGGCGCAGACGCTCGCCAATGCCTATCTGGCAGTGGATCACAACTTGGCGATGATTCCCGTGCTCAACAAGATTGATTTGCCGGGCGCAGAGCCTGAAAAGGTCTTGGAGCAGATCGAACACCTCGTCGGCATCAGCACCGAAAACGCCGTGCTGGCTTCGGCCAAAGCGGGCATCGGCATTGACGAAATCCTCGAACACATCGTGCGCGACGTGCCGCCGCCGCAAGGCTCAGCGGATGCGCCGCTCAAAGCTTTGATCTTCGATTCGTGGTTCGATCCTTATCGCGGCGTGATTGTGATGGTGCGCGTGATTGACGGCGAGTTGCGCAGAGGTACGAAGATTTGCCTGATGATGAAGGGCACGACGCACGAAGTCGAAGACCTGGGCGTGCTGACGCCGAAACCGCGTCCGATTGATAAATTAGGCGTCGGCGAAGTCGGCTTCATCGTCGCCAATATCAAAACGGTCGCCGATGTGAGCATTGGCGATACCGTAACCGCAGCCGCGCGCCCGACGACCGAGCCATTCCCTGGTTTTCAGGAAATCAAGCCGATGGTCTTTGCGGGCGTTTATCCAATCGAGCCGAACCAGTACGAAGAACTGCGTGACGCGCTGGAAAAGCTGCGCCTCAACGATTCGTCCTTCTTCTTCGAGCCGGAAGTTTCGGCGGCGTTGGGCTTCGGTTTCCGCTGTGGCTTCCTCGGCTTGTTGCACATGGAGATTGTGCAGGAGCGCTTGGAGCGCGAGTTTGGCGTTGACCTAATCACGACTGCGCCGGGCGTGCGCTACCGCATTACCGATGTACGCGGCGAGATGCACGAAGTAGACAATCCGTCAAAAATGCCGTCAGCAGGTGACATCGTGAAATTTGAGGAGCCGATCATCACAGCGATGATCATGACCAACGACGAATTCCTGGGCAACATTCTGGCGCTGCTCGAAGAGAAACGCGGCGTGCAGAAGGGCTTCGAATACATTACGCCGACGCGCGTGATGCTGACTTACGAGGTGCCGCTGAACGAGATCGTGCTTGATTTCTTCGACCGGTTGAAGTCGGTCTCGCGCGGCTACGCGTCGTTAGATTATCACTTTGCCGGTTATCGCGATTCGGATCTGGTCAAATTGGATATTCTGGTCGCGGGCGAGCCGGTGGACGCGCTCTCGCTGATCGTGCACAAGGATGCGGCTTACACGCGCGGGCGAGCACTGGTGGACAAGATGCGTAAGTTGATTCCGCGCCAGATGTTTGAAGTTGCTATTCAAGCCGGCATCGGTTCACGCATCATCGCGCGCGAGACGATCAAAGCGGTTGGCAAAAACGTGCTAGCCAAATGTTATGGCGGCGACATCACGCGCAAACGCAAGTTGCTCGAAAAGCAAAAGGAAGGCAAGCGCCGGATGAAGCGCGTCGGCAAGGTCGAAATCCCGCAAGAGGCGTTTCTGGCTGTGTTGAAAGTAAATGAATGAGGATTGAGGGTAGCGATTCTCGATCTGCACAATACAAATGAGCGATACCACCCGTGTTATCCCCATTTTCCCCTTGGAACTCGTGCAATTCCCCGGCGCGCTGACGCCGCTGCACATCTTCGAGCCGCGCTACCGCAAGCTGCTCAAGGATGTGTTGGCGACGGACAAGACTTTCGGAATCAGTTGCCGCGCGGAGGAACCGGGCATTGGCACTGGCGAGCCACCGCTGGGCAGCATCGGTTGCACGGTCGAGGTAGCTGTCGTGCAGGAATTGCCGGATGGCCGGTCAAATATCTTGTGTGTAGGTGGCACGCGCTATCGTTTGCGGGGCTACGTTGAAGGCGAAAGTTATTTGCAGGCCGAGGTGGAATTATTTGAAGATGAGACGGCCTTTGATGATTTTGGCTGGGAAGTCATGCAGGTCAAAGGCTTATTCGAGCGTGCGCTAGTGGCCGGGCGCAAACTGAAAGAGGAACGCGAGAGTGCCGAGATGGAGTTGCCAGACTTGCCTGATGATGCGCAGGCGCTCTCGTTTATCGTAGCGGCCTATCTGCAAGACGTTAAGCTGAGCGAGAAGCAGGAGCTGTTGGAGATGGTGGATACGGGCGAGCGCTTGCGGCGCGTGCACAAGATTTTGAGCGAGTTGGTGGTGGATTATGAACGCCGCGCCGTGATGAAAAAGATTTCTCGCAGCAACGGACACGGCGGCAAGCCGCCTGAGCTTTGAATCATTCCTTTACTGCTACGATCCGCAGGCGGCGATAATCGGCCAACCAGCTTCCGTCACGATAGTTTGTTTTACGCAACCGCTCTTCAATCTGCTGCAAGGCACTTGCTTTTAGCTCTTCGCTCAGGCCGCGAAACATTCCTTCTGCAAACATTGCTAGCCAATTGCGCATGCCGTCCGCGCCTTCCAAAACAGTCGGACGGTCGAAGAGAAAGGCCTGCCGCACTTCCAATTCGTGTTTTTCCAGCAAGGAGCCGTATTCGCTGATGGAAGGGTAATACCAGCCGTGTGGAATGGTCAGCCCGGTTAGTTCGTGTAGCACAGACCGCACGGCAGCGGTGATATGTCGCACGTTTCCTTTACCACCGAATTCTGCGACGAAGCGCCCTTGCGGTTTGAGCGCGCCTGCGATGCGCGTCACCGCCTCTTCAGCGCGCGTAACCCAATGCAAGACGGCGTTGGAAAAGACGGCGTCGAATTTTTCGGGCGTGCTGAACTCTGCCACATCTGCGAGACGAAACTCCAGTTCGGGATAGTTTTGCCGCGCGGTCGTGAGCATTGACGGCGAATTGTCTAAGCCAATCACGCGCGCGCCGGTTTGCGCAATCTGGTTGGTCAAATGACCGGTGCCGCAGCCAAGATCGAGGATCAATTCATTGGTTTGGGGCTGAAGCAGGGCGAGCAGTTCGTGCCCGTACTCGAAGACGAACGAATGTTTTTGATCGTAGAGCGCCGGATTCCATTCATTCATAAGCTGCTCAAGGGGGGCACTGCCGCAAGGAGTTTTTGTTTAGCGTCGGAAGGCGCGACACCACTGACCCGCACGATCTTTTGCTTGGCGGTTTCGCCGGAGATGATCGTTACCTGCGCGCGCGCTACGCCGAAGAATTTTGCCAACCAGCGAATCAACTCTTCATTCGCCGCGCCATCAACCGGCGGAGCGGCCACCCGCAATTTCAATGCGCCAGCTATTTCGCTAGCGATACCACTTTGTGAAGCGCGCGGCTGGACGCGCACGGAGAAGGTAATGGTGTCGGCAGTCGTGGTAAGTTTTAGCATCAATCGTGGAAAGCCACGGCATGTCAGAAGAAAATAGATTGCACAGCGCCGGCAACAAAGCTCAGCAGTATAAAGACCAAGATAAAGATCAGCGGCCCTAGTCTACCGCTGCTGTCGAGCGAGTTGAGCAGCGGATAAATGCGCCGTCCGGCCCAATAAGCCGGGCGATCAAACAGCCCGAACCACGAATGGATGACCAGAATTGTCATCAGCGTCATCAAAAAATAGATCGTCGCCAGCAGCAACGTACCTATCAAGTAACGCCCGCCCGCCACCGTTTCGCCGATGCCGAAAGCGTTCAGCGTGACGCTCAAATAGCTGAGCAGCGCGATCACAAACGACACCAGGGTGTTCAGCAAATAAAACAAGACCACGAAGGCCAACAGCAGGAGCAAGTAGACCGGATCAAAACCGAGCGCCTGCCGAATCGGGCGGTAGAATTGCGAATTTTTGATTTCGTAAAACCACTTCTCGGTCGGGCGGCGCGCGTAATAGGTGAAGCGGCTGAAGGGATTGAAATCGAACTTGTCTATTAAAAAGCGTATCAACAAGAGCGCCAGCGCGATGGCCAATCCGATGTAGATGATTGTTTGCGAGATGTTCTGGAGCCATTTTGCCAAATTGGCGAGCGCCTCGCTGATGGTAAGCAATGGTGACATAGAGGGTACGTGAAAGAGCGTGTTAATCCGCGTAGTTGCGCGCCCCGAACAGCGCCGTGCCGACGCGCACGAAGGACGCGCCTTCTTCAATCGCCACTTCAAAATCGTTGCTCATGCCCATTGAAAGCTCGCCGAACTGCGTACCGACGATACCTGCTTTGATTGCTTCGTCGCGCAGTTCGCGCAAGCGGCGGAAATAGGGCCGCACCGCTTCGGCCTCATCGAAAAACGGTGGCACGGCCATCAATCCTTTTAGTTCCAGATGCGTAAGCTGGCTGACGGCTTCGCACAAATGCAACGCGTCTGCGACAGCGAGACCTGCCTTCGAAGCTTCGCCGCCCAGATTGACTTCGATAAAAACGGGCAGGCGTTTATTCAACTCTGCCGCCGCCTGATCGAGCTTTTCCGCCAGCTTCAGGCTGTCCACCGAATGCACAGCGTCAAATAACTCGACCGCGCGGCGCGCCTTGTTCGACTGCAAATGGCCGATGAGGTGCCATTGAACTCGTTGCTCATCGCTCAAAGCGCGCAACTCGGTGAGCTTGTCCTGCGCTTCCTGCACGCGGTTTTCGCCCAGCACGCGCACACCCGCCGCAATTGCCGCGCGGATGCGAGCGGATTCGACGGTTTTGCTGACAGCGACTAGCCTGACCTCGGCAGCCTGACGCCCGGCCCGCGCGCAAGCGGCGGCGATGCGTTGTTGAAGCGCCGCCACTCTTGCGCTGATATTGTCCTGTGCTTCGGTTGCAGTGCCTGTCATCTAGGTATGCTTAGCAAAAGCGAGCTGCGATCTTTATTTGCCATCTTTCGGCTCGACGTAAGTTTGCCGGTGCTGGATGACGATCAGCTTTGGATCAATCTTATCGCCCAGGTTGGCTTTGACAGTGATCTTGCGGCGTTTACCTTCTTTACGCGTGTTGGTCGGGACGTAACCGAGGCTGTACTGATTGCGCACCAGCGCCGAGATGGATTGCAACACATTCGGAATTTCGCCCGCGAAGGTAACGGGGAAATACTGCCCACCGGTTGAATTGGCAAAGGTCTTCAGCGTGTTTTGCGCTTGCAGCATGGTTAACCGATCCGGGATGCCGTAGAGCATTTGATTACCGCGTGACGGGTCGAGCGCCGGGCTGTTGTCATACAGCTTGAGAAAGAGGTTGCCGGTGCCGATGACGTAAATTGGCACGCCGGAATTCTCGACGATTTTGCGCGCTTCGTCGAAATTGATCTTGCTGAAGGTGTCAATGCCGGAGCAAACCATCAGCACTGCAGTGCGCGCGTTGACTTCGTAAAGACCGGCGTAATCCACCTGACCTTTGGCATCGGTTTGCTGCTTGCCTTCTTCGAGCACGACCGCGTCACCCTTGCCACCGCGCAGGACGAATTTGATGGCATCGAAGAAATTGCTCTCGCTAAAGGCCGGGTGGTTGCGCAGCAAAAGCTGTATCGCCCCCATCAGCTTCTGCTTGTCGTCGGTGAAATCCACCAGCGGCGTCGGGCGCATGTCATACGCGACCACCGAGATGAAATCTTTGGGTTGTACAAAGCGGCTGACAAATTCATAAGCCGGGCGCAGGATTTCCACCCGGCCATATTCGAAATAACCGCCCGCCGGGCTGCCCAGCAGATCAACCAACTTACTATATTCGAGCAGCAAGACCATGGTTACGGGCGCTTCGGGCGTGGCGAAGTTTTCGATCTCCTGCTTGATGTTGTCCTCGTAGATTTCAAAGTCTTCCTTCTTCAGCCCCTGAATAACCGCGCCGGTCTTTTTGTTGTAGACGACGGCTTCGACGTTGACGACATTGGTGTCAATTTTGAGGGCAGTCGTGGGCAAGGTTTTCTCTATCTTCTGCTCTTCCTTCTTCTGTTCATCTGTCTCGCCGCTTGCACCGGGATTCTTTTTCTTCTGGCTGCCGGATTGGCGGCCCGCCTGCGCCCAGACCTGATCAGAGACGAAAAGTGGCGCGAGGCTGAAAAACAACAACGCGACCACGCTGAACGCAGCGATGAGTTTGAGCTTACGATTCATGGTTCACACCTCTCTTGAACACAACATTGAGCCACATTGGGCAACGAATTTGCTCCTCGGGCAGCATGACTAGAACGCTGAAATTGATAACGCTGGCAGTCTAACAGAAGGTAGACGCTGAGAAAAGTTGCTGATTTAGCAGGGCGCGTGGCCAAGGCGAGTAAAAAAACTGCGCAGCAGTGGCGGGTTTTACTACCACATTCCGTCTCATGAGTATGTAGGCGGCAAGAAATCCCCCACGCCAAGATGACAATTGTTAGGGCTTAAATGCTGTCAGGTAGCCCGTCCCCCAAGGAAATTTAATTGGAAAATAACTGCTGAAATAATTTGGCTTGTCCATTAACACGCCGAGCACACCGGATGGTTGGTTGCGATGGCTGACTACCTGTGCTAGCCTCCCCCATTGTTACAGCACGAGCAAGCAGCTTTCATTGCCCTAACTTGATTCTGCATGCTCATTTGTGGTCGTTCTAGAAGAACATCCCAATCCATTTTGGATAGATTCAGTTAATCAGGTGGTGCCCCCCTTTTTCTGATGAAGGCACCGCTTTGTAAGGAGTCTGTGCGATGAATGAAGACAAGCGCTTTTACACGTTTGTATTTGCGCCTACGGCTAGCTCCCCCTTACGTAAATTTGCTGTTCCCCATAATGTTCTTTACGCCATTTTAGGTTTCGCAGTGGTTGGCTTTCTGACGATTGCATACGGCGCATACCGCCTCTCGCAACACGCCTATATAGTGGCCAAGCTGAGCCTAATGCAGAATGAAAATCGCCGCCTGCGCGACGAAAATAACGAGGCTAAAGGCAACATGGATCGGTTGCAGAGCCGTTTGCTGGCGATTGAAGACACTTCGCGCAAACTGGCCGAGGCCTCCGGTATCACGCCGCCGCCGAGTGTGACAATGGGTAGTGGCGGCCCGGACGGCGCTGATATGGCCGAGCTTGAACTGAGCACTTCTTCGCTCGAAGCGCAATTGCGCAAATTGAAAGACGCCTTTGACCAAAATCAGGTCAGGCTCGCTTCGACGCCGAGCGGCTGGCCGGTGCGTGGCTATATCACTGATGGTTTCGGCATGCGCTCCAATCCATTTGGCGGCGGCGGGTCGGAATCTCACGCGGGTCTGGACATCTCCGCGCCCTTTGGCACGGCGATCAATGCGACGGCTGATGGCATCATCATCTTTGCCGGGTACGCTGGCGGTTATGGCAACGCAGTAGTGATAGATCATGGCTACGGCGTAACCACACGCTTCGGGCACATGTCGCGGATAGATGCCCAAGTAGGCGATCACGTCACGCGTGGCAAACAGATTGGCGCAGTCGGCAGCACGGGCCGTTCAACCGCGCCACATTGCCATTATGAAGTGCGCCTGCAAGACCGCGCAGTCAACCCGATGACCTACATCACCACCGCGCTACGGTAAAAGCGCACTGGCTCAAGCAGTCTTTGCGCGAATATTCAAAAGGACTCGAGGTGTTTCCCACCCACGAGTCCTTTCGCTTTTCTAGTGGTTAACCACACGGCAAATCGTTTAGCGACTGCGCCGCGCGTGCTCTTTCAGAATGCAGCGATCCATCACCACCAGCAGACCGGCTTCCACCGCGCGCTGTGCCGCCGCGGCATCAATCACACCTTCTTGCAGCCAAACGGCTTTTGCGCCCAACTGAATTGCTTCATCCACGACCGCCCCCGCTTGCTCCGAGCGGCGGAACACATCCACCAAGTCCACCTCCTCCGGCACTTCGCTCAAGCTCGCATACGCTCGTTCGCCCAGCACGGCGCTCTCATTCGGATTGACAGGAATGATGCGATAACCGTGCTGTTGCATATAACGCGCTACGCCGTAGCTCGGCCTGCTCGGATCGGATGAAAGCCCGACGACCGCGATGGTCTTGCACTCGGCCAAAATCTTTTCAATCACCTTCGGATCATTGATGCTCATATTTCAAATCTCGAATTCAGGCGTGATGCTCCTGCAAGCTAATCACGCTCAACTTCTCCTGTCGCAACGCCGCAATCGCGCTCACCGCTGCATTCGCTCCCGTCAAAGTCGTAAACGTCACCACGTTGTACTGCATCGCCGCCCGCCTGATCGAGCGTTCGTCGTAAAACGACGCGCGCCCCAAAGGCGTGTTCACAATCAAATCAATCTCGTCGCTTTTGATTAAATCCACCACGTTCGGGCGGCCTTCGTTGACCTTGTAGACGCGCTCGGCAGGCACACCGGAATCTTCCAACACGCTGGCCGTGCCGCGCGTGGCGACGATCTTGAAGCCGATCTCGATCAACCGCCTCGCAATACGCACTGCATTTTTCTTGTCGCTGTCGTTGACGCTGATGAAGGCTGTGCCTTCGAGCGGCAAACGTGCGCCCGCGCCCATTTGCGATTTGGCAAAGGCCGCGCCAAAGCCGTCAGCCATCCCCATCACCTCACCGGTCGAGCGCATCTCCGGCCCCAGGATAGGGTCTACGCCGGGGAACTTCACGAAGGGAAAGACCGGCCCTTTGATGAAGAAGCCATTGACCGTCAATTCATCAGGCAGATTGAATTCAGCCAGCTTGCGCCCCGTCATCAAGCGCGACGCAATCTTTGCCAGCGGCACGCCCGTCGCCTTCGAGACGAACGGTACTGTGCGCGAGGCGCGCGGATTGACTTCGAGCACGTAGACAATGTCGTCTTTGATCGCGAACTGAATATTCATCAGCCCGACGACATTCAATGCCTTTGCCAGCACGCGCGTGTATTGACGCATCTTATCTAGATGTTCGGACTTGACCATGTACGGCGGCAACACAGACGATGAATCGCCAGAGTGTATGCCTGCTTCTTCAATGTGTTCTTGAATGCCTGCGATCACGCAGCGCTCGCCATCGGCCAGCGCGTCCACATCCACCTCGAACGCGTCTTCCAAAAAGCGATCAATCAGCACAGGTTTTTCGGGCGAAGCTTCGACAGCGTTTTTCATGTAGTTTTCCAGGCTCGCGTCGTCGTAGACGATCATCATCGCCCGCCCGCCCAGCACGTAGCTTGGCCTGACCAAGACCGGATAGCCAATCGAGGCCGCTACACGCCTGGCTTCTTCGACTGTAACCGCAGTGCCATTGATCGGCTGCGGGATATTCAAATCCGCCAGCAGCTTGCCGAAACGTTTGCGGTCTTCGGCCAAGTCAATTGCGTCGGGTGAGGTACCGATGATCGGCACGCCCGCGTGGTGCAAGCGCATCGCCAAATTGAGGGGCGTCTGCCCGCCGAATTGCACGATTACGCCAGTCGGTTTTTCCAACTCGACGATGTGCATCACGTCTTCAAAGGTGAGCGGCTCGAAATACAGACGATCCGAGGTGTCGTAATCGGTCGAGACGGTCTCCGGGTTGCAATTGACCATGATCGTCTCGTAACCGTCTTCCTTCAGTGCGAACGCGGCGTGGCAGCAGCAGTAGTCGAACTCGATGCCTTGCCCGATGCGGTTCGGCCCCGAACCCAGAATCATGATCTTTTGCTTGTCGCTCGGCACGGCTTCGCACTCGCTTTCATAAGTCGAATACAGGTATGGCGTGAATGACTCAAACTCCGCGCCGCAAGTGTCTACGCGTTTATAGACCGGATTGATGCCTGACGCCTTGCGCCGCGCCCTCACCTCATCCTCGCTTGTACCTATCAAATCGGCGATGCGCACATCGGAAAAGCCCATGCGCTTGGCGCGCCTGAGCAGCTCGTCCGAGAGCGACTGCAAATCTTCCTGCTTCAACTCGACCTGCATCTCGACGATCTGCTGCAACTGATTCAGAAACCACGGGTCAATGCTGGTCAACTCGAACAACTCATCCGCCGTCCAGCCGCGCTCAAACGCCGCGTGCAAGTAATGAATGCGCTCCGAGTTCGGGATGATGAGCTTGCGCCGCAAGGTCTCGTCATCCACGTGGCCGACATACGGCGAGCCGCGCCGTTCGAGCGAGCGCACGCCTTTCAGAAAGGCTTCTTTGAACGTTCGGCCAATCGCCATCGCTTCGCCGACCGATTTCATCTGCGTGCTGAGTTGGTCTTCGACGCCGGGAAATTTCTCGAAGGCCCACTTCGGAATTTTCACGACGACATAATCAATCGTCGGTTCGAACGAGGCGGGCGTCTTCTTGGTAATGTCGTTTGGAATCTCGTCGAGCGTGTACCCAATCGCCAGCTTCGCCGCAATCTTCGCAATCGGGAAGCCCGTGGCTTTTGACGCCAGAGCCGACGACCGCGAGACGCGCGGATTCATCTCGATCACGCGCAGGCTGCCGTCGAACGGACTCACGGCGAATTGAATGTTTGATCCACCGGTCTCCACGCCGACGCGGCGGATGATCTTCAGCGCCGCATCACGCATCATTTGATACTCGCGGTCGGTCAGTGTCTGCGCGGGCGCCACCGTGATCGAATCGCCCGTATGCACGCCCATCGGATCAAAGTTTTCAATCGAGCAGATGATGACCACGTTATCGGCCAGATCACGCATCACTTCCAGTTCGTATTCCTTCCAGCCGATGATGGATTCTTCGACCAGAATTTCACTGATCGGACTGGCCGCTATCCCGCGTTCGGCGATTTCCTCGAACTCTTCGTAGTTGTACGCGATGCCGCCGCCCGTGCCGCCGAGCGTAAACGACGGGCGAATGATGATCGGGAAGTTGATCTCCTCTGTCGCTGCCTGCGCTTCGTCCAGATTGTGGCAAAAACGCGCCATCGGCATCTGCAAACCAATTTCGTCCATCGCTTGTTTGAACAACAAGCGGTCTTCAGCCACCTTGATCGCGTCGAGTTTCGCGCCGATCAATTCAACGCCGTGCTTTTCCAGCACGCCTGCCTCGGCCAGCTTCACGGTCAAATTCAACGCCGTCTGACCGCCTACCGTCGGCAGCAATGCGTCGGGACGTTCGCGTTCAATGATAGCGCTGACGGATTCGACGGTTAGTGGTTCGATGTACGTGCGGTCGGCCAATTCCGGATCAGTCATAATCGTGGCCGGGTTGGAATTGACCAGCACGACCTCGAAGCCTTCCTGCCTGAGCGCCTTGCACGCCTGTGTGCCGGAGTAGTCGAATTCGCAGGCTTGGCCGATAACTATGGGGCCGGAGCCGATGATGAGTATTTTGTGGATGTCAGTTCGTTTGGGCATTATTGAGAATAATAAGTGGATTCAGGGTTGAGATTGCCTGGCAGCTTGCAAGCGTTCGACAAACGCTCGATGCGCGTCCGAGGCCAAACCGCGTTGCAACTCGGCCAGCACAGCGGCCCAATCGCCTTTGAGCAACGCGGGCACAACTAGCCGCAAGCCAGGAAAGACGCGACTTTCGATCACGCCGTTCGCGTCTGGTTCGATTCGCATATAAGCGTTGTTTTCAAGGTGGAACCAATCCAGCGCACAGTCGCGCGTGCGCCAGACGATGTATTCCCGCGCGCCGAATTGGCCATAGAGATCTTTCTTGTCGTGCAGATCATAGGAAGCGCTACTGGAGGCAACTTCCACCACGAGTTCCGGGGGGCCTTGCAGATAATCGTCTTCATCCTCCAGCGATTGGCCACCGTGCTCAGCCAGCACCCACAGCATGGCATCAGGCTGCGGCATGTTTTCGTCATCCAATCGAACGGAACCATTATCCCCAAAGGCGGTGCCGGGTGTAGCAATAGAATAGTTACCCAACCAAGTGACTAAGAAACCACTCGGTCGGCTGTGTCGTTTGATTTTAACTGGTGACCCCACGTAAACCCTCCCCCCAATCAATTCGGCTTTTTTCAACTGTGGCATTGCACCGTAACGCCGCTCGAATTCCGCGCGCGGCAACCGGTCGCCGTTTTCGAGTTCAGGTAGATCAGTTTCGGCCTCTGCGTCTACCGGGCTGAATGGATAAGGCAAGTTGGCCACGCCTTTGTCACTTACTTGTGGTTCACTCATCTGTCCCGCTCCTTTCATTGAGAACGACAGCTGACTAGAAATTGATATTAAAGCCGGTCAACAACGAGAAATCATTCTGCTTCACATTCACCGCCGCCGGACGGTTGTCGAAACGATTCAAGCCTGCGATGCGGAAGCCCAGGAACTTCGTAATCGGCATCGTCAGCGAAACGTCGGTCTGCATCCGGTAATTGTCCGGGTTGAGCAGATCGGAGAAGAGCGAGACTTGTTGGCTTAATTGCGCCTTGCCATTGAGCTTCTGTTCGGCGGTCGCACGCAGCAGGCTAGTGGCTACGGTACGCTGCTGACCGTTGCGAAAGACTTCGTGCGTGATGCCTGTGCCAATGTCGAGGCTCAATAGTTTCCCCTCAGCTTTGATTGCGGGATAAGTCACGCCGACGCTCTCGCTGAAGCGGTAATCGAGCTGTTTGATACGGTCAATCTCAAAATTCGTCTCGCTAAAAGTGGGCAGCTTGTTCACGACGTTTTCATAACGGAAGGTGCTGCTCGACAAATGCGCCACCTGCGCGCCGTTGCGCACGCTGTAACGGCCTAGCGAGCTGAAGGCTGCGCGCTGCTGGCCGCGCTTACGCGCCAGACTGAATGAGCCATTCAAATCACTGACGTTCGCGTTGCCGCGCGAGAGCGTGTAAGCCAGATTGACTGAACGCTGCCACTTTTCCTCTTTGTTGGCACTTTTGACTGGTTTGGCTGGCTTCTTCGTCTCGGCGGGTGAATTGTTGAGCGCAAGTTTAGTCTCCGGCTTCGACGGAGCAACCGCTGGCACAGCCTTGTCTGGCCACACTGCCACGAGTTGCTGGCGCAGTTTTTCATCATCGGTCTGCCAAGTTTTGATCTCCGCCGCGCGGACGCGGACGCGCCCGGCATAGGTCGTTTCGATTTCAATCTGTTCTGCCTTCACCTTGTGCACGCGGCCCGACAGCCGGTCGCCTGTCTTGGTCGTGATAATCACCTGTGTCGCATTGTCAGCCGGCACTACGAGCGCCCATGCCAACAGCCACAGCAGCGCACCACACCAGCCATTCCTGCGTTTCGTTGTCACCAAGTTACACGTCGAGATGTTCATAATCACAGAGCTTCAATCGGGTTGAATGGGTCGGGGACTCAAGCCACGCGGGTCGGTACTGCTCGTCTAAGACGCAAAAGTATCACAAGGCTAGAGGAGCGCAAAGCAAGCGGGTGATTCGTTTGGTTAATCGCTGCGATGAAAATAGTTGTGGAAGCAGTGCGCCTCAGCGATCCACATTCTCCAAAATCCAGATGCTCCCCGCGACTTCCATGATCGGCACGACCAATCGCTCAGCCGCCAGCGCCAACTCGATTTCGGTCATAGCCGGGGGAATCATCTGAGCGGGGCTTTCGTAGCTGGTGACGCGAAAGGCCTCGCCTACCGTCCGACCCGCCGCGGGATCGAAGCGCCGGCCCCAGACATTGAAGAAGCCGGAGCGGTCGGAAAGGAAATAAATCGTTCGGCCATCCGGTGCCCAGCGTGGCTTGTCGGCGTAATAGTTGCTTTCGCTCAGTCGCACCCATTCGCCGCCTTGCGCCGGAATGGCATAAATTCCGGCGTCACCTAGATCAGTGCGATTGACGCCAATGAAGCAAACCCAGCGCTCGTCGGGCGAGAAGCGCGCGTTGAAAGCGTCGTACTCCGGTCGCGCCGTCACCAACCGCATCTGCGTCTCGGCCTGTGGAGCGGCGACCAGGGGAAATAGATAAAGCCCCCACTGTCCCGGCGTCTGGCGCGCCGAGCTGCCGAGGATGGCCGTTTGGTCGGCAGACCAATCCCAAGGCCAACCTTGTAAAATATGTGGCGAAGTTAGCCCTTGCTCGCCGCCATCCGCATTCAATAAAGAGATGGCATGCTCAAAAGTGAAAGTGTATTGCTGGCTGCGCTCCGCGCTGGGCAGGCGGTTACGCGCATAAGCGAGCCGCGACCCGGCGCGCGACCAACGCGGGGCAGTGGGGACGAAATCGTCTGCCGCCACCAGCAATTTCTCGCTGCCATCCGCCAACGACTTTGCCCACAACTCACGCTTCTCCGCGCGCTGCACGATGAACGCGAGCTGTTTGCCGTCGCGCGTCAGGTCGAAGCCTAAGGCATTCAAGCCCGGCGGCGTCACCGCTTGGCCTGCGCCTTTGGTCTGGCCCGTCGCGGCATTGAACGGTAGCGACCACAGGCGTGTGCGCTCGCTGCGTGTAGTGAAGGCCAGTTTCCTGCCGTCCGGCGAGAGCGTGATGTCGGTGTCCAGCCCCGCGCCAGTCGTCAGGCGCTCCGGCCCGTTCGTCCAGCGCAACCCGCTAGGTTCTACGGCGATTTTCCAGAGATTGCGCACACCGCGAGCAATGCCTTCAAAAAAAAGCGCCCGTTCCGTCCGTGCCCAGCGAAAATCGAAAAGGTCTACCCCCGCCGCCTTGATCTGCTCGGCGACACGCGGGCTGAATTCCGACCGCACGGGCGCGCCACCAGCCAATGACACTGTCCAGAAACTCAGGCCCACTTTGCGATGTTCGCCCAGCAACGAAACACGCTGCCCGTCAGGGTGCCAGGCCACGCGCAGGCGACCGGGAAATTCACTGGTCAAGGCGGCCAAGACCTCGCGCGGCGGCGCGGCATCCAAACTTACGACATAGATTTTGGGCGGTGCGGTGACATTTTGCAGGTTCGAGTTGTAGAACAAAACCTGCGTGCTATCCGGCGACCATTGCGGACGGTAGCCGAAGGACGAGATTTTGCGTTCGTGGCCGCCCAGCACCGGCACCACAAACAGCCCGCCGCCCTCGCGCTCGGAACGAAAGACCAGACTGTTGCCGTCCGGCGACCAATCCGGCTGCCAATCGTGCGCTGGCGATTTCGTCACCTGATGCGCGTCGCCGCCGCTGACCTGCTGCACCCAAATATCGAAGTTTCCGCCACGGTCGGAACTGTAAGCAATGAAGCGGCCATCGGGTGACCAGGTCGGCTCGCTCTGCAAGCCCGCACCGAAGGTCAATTGCGTGAGCGCGCGCTGTGTCACCGGCAGTTCGGCTGGCGCTTTAGGCAGCCAGTGGTAAATGCCGTAGCCCAACATGATGATGCCGACAAGCAAAGCGGCGAGCGCCGTCGTTGCGCCGCGTTTATAGCGCATAAATTTGTTGAACAGAAACTCCGCGCTTGAGGTCGTTGGCGCAGAATCAGGGGTATCTTTCGCAGCCTCAGTGCCAGCCACTGGGTTGATGAGGTTGGTAGTCAGCCCGGTGGCGTCATTGGCCGTCGCGCTTGCAGCCAGCGACGATTTGACCGTCTGCTCCAAGCGCTGGTTGAGACGTTTCAGCTCAGTGAGCAAAGCTTGCGCAGTTTGATAACGCTGCGCAGGCTCTTTGGCGAGCGCACGGGTGACGATCTGCTGCAATTCGTCCGGCACGCCAGGCAAGCTGTGGGAAAGTGGTGGCGGGTCTTTTTCAAGCAGCGCGACAATGACATCGGCAGTGGTGGCTCCCTTGAAAGGTCTGTTACCAGCCAGCATTTCGTAAAGTGTGACGCCCAGGCTGAAGATGTCTGTGCGCGCATCCAATTCAGCGCCGCGTACCTGCTCCGGCGACATATAACCGACGGTGCCCATCACCAGTCCAGGATCGGTTTGTATTGATTGGGTCGGCCCGGCTGGGCTGTTCAGCGTTTCCCGCTGAGTCATACGGGCCAAGCCGAAATCGAGCACCTTCACATAACCATCGGGCCGCAACATGACATTTTCCGGCTTGATGTCACGATGCACGATGCCCGCCGCGTGCGCTGCCACGAGCGCGTTGGCTATCTGCGTTGTGGTTTCCAACGCTTCGGCCACGCTCATTGGCGCTTGCTGCAAACGTTGGCGCAACGTCTGCCCTTCAACGTATTCGGTAGCGATGAAGTGGATGGCGTCTGACTCCGGCGCCGCCTGACCGATCTCGTAAATAGTCAGAATGTTGGGATGATTGAGCGCCGAAACCGCCCGCGCCTCGCGCTTGAAACGGCGCACTCGTTCGGCGTCGGCGGTAAAACGGGCGGGCAATAGTTTGAGCGCGACTTTGCGCCGTAACCGCGTATCTTCGGCCAACCAAACTTCGCCCATGCCACCTGCGCCAAGTCGCGCGATGATTTTGTATGCGCCAAGCTGCCGTCCAAGTTTTGCTTCGAGCTGCTCTTCGGCCAGCATTTCAGCGGCGACTTTCAGCGCGGGCGCTTCAATAAATTGCAGCGCCTCGCTTTCATAGCTGAGCAATGATTCCACTTCGCGGCGTAGCGCCTCATCATCGGCGCAGGCACGGGTGAGAAAGGCGGCGCGTTCGCTGGCGTCGTGTTCGAGCGCTTCGCCATAAAGTTGTTTGATGCGTTCTTGTCGTTCAGTCTCGCTCACGCCGCTCCCCACTGATTTCGCGCAGCAGCCAGGCCTTAGCCCACTGCCAATCGCGTTTGACCGTTTCAGGTGAAATCTTCAACGCCTCGGCTGTCTCCTCGATGCTCAATCCGCCAAAGAAGCGCAACTCGACCACGCGGCTCGCGCGCTCATCGGTCTGGGCCAACGCGTTCAATGCATCGTCCAGCACGACTAGATCGGCGCTACGTTCGGTCGAGCCTACCAGCGCCTCGTCAAGCGAGACCTGTAACGCCGCGCCGCCGCGTTTCTGGTAATTGCGCGCGCGCGCGAAATCCACCAACACACGCCGCATCAACTGCGCCGAGACGGCATAGAAATGCGCGCGGTTCTGCCACTGCACGCGGCTCGAATCCACCAGCCGCAAGTAGGCTTCGTTGACCAACGCCGTCGTTTGCAGCAAGTGGCCCGGACGCTCCCCGCCCAAATAGCGATGCGCCAGCCGGTGCAGTTCGTCATAGACGAGCGGCATCAACTGTTCGAGCGCGGTTCCATCTCCCTGTCCCCAGGCGAGCAAAAGTTCGGTGACATGGTCGGGCGAGGTTGTACTCATCGGGGAAACCTCCTTCACTGCTACGCATCACAAGTTGCTTTGATAAGGTTGCGGCTCGAAGCAGCGTTGCAAAGGCTGCCACCGCTCCCAAGCCCCGGAATATTACAGTGTTCATGAAGCGGTGACTATTCAACTGGCTCAAAACAGCGACAGATTTTTTTCAGCAAGCAATCCACCCGGCCAGTTTCCCTCGTACTACTCTGTGTTTCCGCTAGCGGTGTCGAAGCAGGCCGATCAACTGCGCCCGTAGACCGGCAGCGCTGCTCCGTGAATAGCAGCAGCAGACTCGGAGCACAAAAACAAAATCACATTGGCCAGGACTTCCGGCGTGACCCACTTGCTGAAATCGGCTTTGGGCATAGCGGCGCGATTGGGCGGTGTATCAATCAGTCCCGGCAGAATGCAGTTGACGTTGATGCCGTGTTCTTTGAGTTCGGCGGCTAGGCTTTCGGTCAAGCGGATGACGACGCTTTTGGATGCGCTATAAATGCCCGAACCGGCGTCACCGGCCAACGCGCCGCGCGAGGCGATGTTGACAATCTTGCCGGAACCTTGTTTGAGCATGGGCGGGATGAAGGCTCGGCTGACGGTGAAGACTGAACGCCCGTTGAGATTCATCAAGAAGTCCCAGTCGTCGGGTGGCGTTTCGTGCAGCCGCGTTCCCGCGCGATAACCGCCCGCCGTATTGACGAGCGCATCCACCCGCCCAAACCGTTTGAGCGTCTCTGCTACGACATCGTTTATGGCGTCCGCGTCGTTCACATCCACGCCGCCCGCCAGATAGTGATTGGGTGATGCGGCCAATTCGGGAAAAAGCTGCGGCAGGCGATCCGCCGCGCGATCCAGCAAGACGAGCCGGGCGTTGGCAGTTTGAAAAGCGCGTGCGGTGGCGACACCCAGGTTGCCCGCCGCGCCAGTGATGGCGACGACTTGGTCGCTGAAATCGAAGTGAATGGAATTGGGCATTGGTTTTCTCCTTCTGAAAAAAGAGCAATGAACAATGAGTTTGAAAAGTTCCTCTAGTACAACCAGAAAAAGCGCCACTTTGGGCGAGCCGCAGACTTGTGATATAAACTCGGCTCGATTGGCGACCGTCTCCCCCAACGGTGCGGCATCACGTGACTCGTGCCGACAGCTTACAACAAAACGGGCAACAAAGCGGGGGCAACGTCCTGTTCCCCATATTACCGAGGAGAAGTCAGTGCAAACAGCCCAAGAAATTCCCACCGTGGCCGTTGACTCGCGCGCGCGTGACCGCGAGTTGGTCGGGCTGGTTGAACAGATCGCGCAGGGCGAACAAGCGGCGCTAGGCACGCTCTACGATACGACCAACCGGCTCATCTACGGCTTGATCCTGCGCGTGCTGGGCGAAGCCAGCGCGGCAGAAGAAGTCCTGCTTGACGTTTACACTCAAGTCTGGCGACAGGCCGCCAGCTACGACACGCAGCGCGGTTCGCCGCTGGCCTGGTTGACGACGATTGCGCGCAGCCGGGCGATTGACCGCTTGCGCTCCGGCTGGCAAACACAACAGCGCCAGGAATCGCTCGATGTCGTGACCGACCGCGAGACGGTCGCCGCCAGTCCCGAAGAGATGACTGTCATGTCCGAGCGGCAACGCATAGTGCGACAGGCGATGACAGTGCTCTCGCCTGAACAGCGCGAAGTGATCGAGTTAGCCTACTACTCTGGTTTGAGCCACAGCGAGATTGCGGCGAAGCTGGGCCAACCGCTCGGCACTGTGAAGACGCGCACGCGGCTAGGCATGATGAAATTACGTGATGCGTTGACTCCCATCTTAGGAGGACAGCTTTGATGTCGAGCATCACAGTGGAGAAGGAAAAGACGGAGCAAGCTGCGCTTTATGCCCTGGGCGCATTGGAGCAGCACGAAGCGCGCGCATTTGAAACCTCGCTGGCAGACCATGCGTCATTGGATGCCGAAGTGAAGGCTTTTGACGCGGTGGTTGCCAACCTTGCGTTCGGCGCCGCTGAAGCTCAACCGCGCGCCAGCTTGCGCGAAAAATTGTTGGAACGCATCGCCACGCTCGAACGAGAGCCGCAAGCAAAGACGGCGCAACCAATCAAGCCTGATCTGGCCACCATCAGCTTGCGGTTGAATGAAGGGAAGTGGCGCCAGCTCGCGCCTAAGGTTTCATCCAAGGTGCTCTACGCCGATGCCCAGACGGGTTTGGTAACCTCGCTCATCAAGCTGGAACCGGGCGGCTACTTGCCGCGCCACCGCCATCTGGGCATCGAGCAGATGTTTATAGTAGCGGGCGAATGCCTCATCAATGGCGAGGTTTTCTGTCCTGGCGATTTCCGTATGCGCCCGGCTGACACAGAAGATGCGGAATTGACCACTGAACACGGCGCGACCATTTTGTTGGTTGCGCCCAAGCGATTCGAGATTTTAGATTCGAGCTGGCCGAACTAGACCGGCACGACTGAAAGGACTCCCCAAAAAACCGAAATGACAGAGAGAAGTAGGGAAGAGATACAAACACAAGCGGCGCTCTATGCGCTCGACGCGTTGACGCAAGACGAGGCGCGCGTATTTGAAACCTGCCTGGCCGAAGACGCCAACGCCTACGCCGAGGAGTTGCAGGCTTTTGAATCCATCGTCGGGGCGCTCGGCTTCGACGCGCCGGAGGTCGAGCCAGCCGCGCATTTGCGTGAGCGCTTGTTTGCGAAGCTGACTGAAACCGCGCCACCGGCCCGACCCGCTCAGGCCACGCCTGCGTTAGACCCATTCATCGTCACACGCTTTCAAGAAATCGAATGGCGAGCCTGCGCCCCCGGCATCCACGCGAAAGAATTGTTCAAAGACCCGCAAGCGCACACCGTCACCACGCTCTACAAATTCGACCCCGGCACCACCATCGGCAAACATTCGCACACCGGCTTCGAGCAATGCTTCATCCTGCAAGGTGACTTCGTGGTCAATGGCGAGAGCTACGGCCCTGGCGATTACCACTGCGCACCGCCCGGCAGCACGCACGAGTTGATTACCTCGACGCAGGGGGCGTTGGTGCTGATCGTTGCGGCTTATGACTATGCGGTGAATGGATAGTTGCAATGCGCCGTACCGTAGACTGTCAGTCTGCGGATAACTGGCCTTTTCGAACGTTCCGGGACAACACGCCCACCAACCGTGTGGCAGCAGTTTCCTGCAATCGTTGCCTATTCGAGCCTGCCGCAGACTGACAGTCTACGGTACATCTCTGCGAATGACGGCCTGCGATACATTTCTCTCTTGCTCGACTTGCAGTATCATCCAGCCCGCACGCAGCCTGTTTAACCGGACTGTTCAGCTTGTCCTAGCTGCGTGTGACAACAACTAACGCAGAGGCCAAAGCCGATGTCCGAAGACAAAGAAAACAAAAAAAGCCCCAAGCGCGTGATGATCAGCAGCACGGCGCTCGATCTACCCGAACATCGCAAAGAGTTGATGGACGCCTGCCTGCGCATGGGCATGCTGCCCGTGATGATGGAGCATTTGACGGCGGGTGATACTGACGCCGTCGCGCAATCGCTGGCGCTGGTGAACGGCGCAGATATTTACCTGGGTGTCTTTGCCTATCGCTATGGCTATGTGCCTGACACGAACAATCCTGAGCAGCTTTCCATCACCGAGATGGAATACAACCGCGCCGTCGCGCGTGGCATTCCGCGCCTGATCTTTTTCATGGACAAGTCGCATCCGATCACTGCCGCTGATACGGATGAGGACACGAAAGATCCGGCCGAAGCAGCGCGGCGCAAAGTAAAACTGGACGAACTGAAAAAACGCGCGGGCAAAGAGCGCGTCGTCGCCTTCTTCAAATCACCAACTGACCTGCGCGCGCACGTTATTCAAGCTTTCGGCGAATACCGCAAGCCTGACCTGACGGCGTTTCATTACGTCAGCGACATCCCCGCGCCACCCGAACCTTTCATCGCGCATCCCTACACGCTGCTGCAAACTCACAGGCTGGTCGGGCGGCAGCCGGAACTCAATCTGCTGACCGATTGGGTGGCGAAGCCGGAGTCGGCGGTCTACCAGGCGCGCATCCTGAACGTCGTCGCCATCGGCGGGATGGGCAAGAGCGCGTTGACTTGGAAGTGGTTCAACGAGATTGCGCCGCAGGAGATGAAGCCGCTGGCCGGGCGAATGTGGTGGAGCTTTTACGAGAGCGACGCGACGTTTGAAAACTTTGTCACGCGCGCGCTGGCCTACGTCACGCGGCGACCGCTGGTCGAAGTGGAGCAAATCCCTGCGCCCGAACGCGAAGCGCAACTGCTCTCGGCGCTCGACCGCGAGCCGTTCCTGATTGTACTGGATGGGTTGGAGCGGATGCTGATCGCCTACGCGCGGATGGATGCAGCGCATCTGTCCGATGACGATTACGACCGGCAGACGGCGAATTACGTAGCCAACGCCAGCGGCCTGCCAGCTAGCGCGGCGCAATCGTTCACGGGCCAGCATCGGTTGCGCAAGACCGCCGACCCGCGTGCAGGTGCGTTCCTGCGCAAACTGACGACAGTGCGAGCGGCGCGCGTGCTGGTCAGCACGCGGCTCTATCCGGCGGATTTGCAAATGGTGACGGGTGAAGCGCTGGGCACTTGCTTTGCGGTCTTCCTGCCTGGATTGGCGGAAGACGATGCGCTCGAACTGTGGCGGGCGTTTGGCGCAAAAGGGTCGCGCGATCAGCTTCTGCCGGTCTTCCGCCGCGTCGAAGATCATCCGCTGCTGATTCAATCGCTGGCGGGCGAGGTGGCGCGGTATCGGCGTGCGCCTGGCGATTTCGACGCTTGGCTGAAGTCGCATCCAGATTTCAATCCGTTCCGAGACATTCCGCTGGTGCAGGTGAAATCGCATGTGCTGGAATTTGCGCTGCGCTCACTTAGCGAGCAGGCGCGACAGGTTTTGCAAGTTATTGCCGCGTTCCGCATGCCTGCGAGTTACGACACGCTTACTGCGCTGCTCATCGGCAAAGCGAAGCCGTGCGCCAGCGAGCAGAAACTGGATGCCGTGCTGGCTGAATTGGAAGATCGCGGGCTGGTGGGCTGGGACAAGCGCGCTAACCGCTACGACCTGCACCCGATTGTGCGCGGCGTGGTGTGGAGCGGGCTGGGCGATGATGGGCGGCGCGGTGTGTACACCAATTTGCACACGCATTTGAAAGCGTTACCGCCCGTCAAAAATTGGAAAGAAGTTCGTAGCGTGGAACAGCTTACAGCAACCATTGAGTTATACAACGCCTTAATCGGATTGAAACGTTACGATGATGCTTATCAGCTATTTGACGGGCAGTTAGATAAATCCCTTTTGAACCGACTTGGCAAGAGCCGTCTAAGCATGGAATTGTTGAAAATGCTATTTCTTGAAGAAGATGCTTCTTCGTCTCATTTGACAAGAACCGAGTTATACCAACGAGCACTTGATATGTTAGGCAATGCCTGTGACTATCATGGGGAACCAATCAACGCCTTGTCATATTATCGGTTAGCCATCAGCCTAGCTAAGCAGAAAGGCGACACTGTGAACACGAGTCACTTTTTGTGCGATTTAGCAGATGTCCTGTTTCAAACCGGCTCACTTTGCGAAGCAAAGATAGCTTCTTATCAAGCACTCAGTCTCAATCGACTAAGTTTGAAACCTTTTGGAGAAGCGGTAAGCCTACTTTACTCAGGGCGCACTTTGGCAGCGATTGGTAATGTCCATGAATCTGACATAGCCTTGCAGCGAGGGTTGAAGATGCTAACTGTTCTCGGAAGGCCCAGAGCAATTGGAGGAGCAAACGAATATCTCGCTAAAAAGGCCATATGGATTGGAGATTTTCCCTTAGCTCTCACACTGGCTAAACGTGCTTTGGCTCTTGCGACTGCTGAACCATTTGCACGTTATGTTATGCGAGCGACTTGGGTACTTGGAACATCAGCTTTGTATCTGAATGACTTTGCAACAGCTAATCCTTTGTTACTGACCGCTGTAACCCGAACTCGCGAGTTAAATCTCGTGCGTGAAGAACTTCCTGCGCTCATTGCGCTCGCTGAGTTACGCCGCCGCGAGGGCAAGCCGGACGAAGCGCGTACCTTCCTAGATGATGTGTGGGGCGTAGCCGAACGCGGGCCATATCCGCTCTTCCACGCCGATGCCTGCAACGTGCTGGCGCAACTCGAACGCGACGCGGGCAACACGATACTCGCCATCGAAGCCGCGACCCAAGCCTATTGGCTGGCGTGGTGTGACGGGCCGCCCTTTGCCTATCACTGGGGCTTGGAGGCAGCGCGGAAACACTTGCGCGAACTCGGGGCGCCGGAACCTGAACTGCCGCCCTTCGATTCCAGCAAGTACGAGCCGATGCCGGAGGTCGAGATTGACCCGCCCGACGAATTCCACGACCCTGGGAGCGCGGACCGCTGATTGGCGGCAACTACCATCAGGGGTTCTGCTGGCGAACTCCGGCGAATGGATTTGCAAATCCCGGCAGGAGGGCAGCGTTAGGTGCGGGTGTTCAGAGTTCAAGCTTCAGCTTGTGGACTCCATTTTCGAACCAACTGAGTCAGCAAGCTGAAGCTTGTACTCTGAACACCGTCATCTGAGTGCGTCTTCTTAGCGGTATTCCCTAAACACCGTGAGTGGAGTTTGGGAAGCATCAGTTCCCGCTCACTGCAACTGGCTGCGGCGCTAAGGCTGCGCTCTTTTCCTTCAACCGCATCGGCTGGCGTTGCCAGTAAGTCAACGAGCGCCACACCCATTCCATCGGCCCATAGCGGAAATGGCGTAGCCAGATGGGGCTGACGATGAGCAGCAACGCCCACACCGCAAAGACGACGTAGAGCAGTTGATACCGCTGCAACTTCGCAAACAGCCCGAAGCCGTAGCCGTTAAAGATGGTCGTGCAGATGACGCTCGTCGCCAGGTAGTTGGTCAAGGCCATCCGCCCCACCGCCGCCAGTCGCGCCGTCAACGCGCGCAGCCAGCCTTTTTTCACCAGTAAGACCAATAGCCCCGTGTGCCCCAGTGCGACGCTTAAACGTCCCAAGTCGTAGGTCGCATCAATCGCCATCGCCCCTTCGACCGGGTTGAAGCCACTGCGGTAGTAGTACCAGCCGCTGAGCGCATTGACCGTTACCCCCACGCCGTAGCCGCCGAGCAGCAACGTCAGGTAAAAACGCTCGCTCCGCTGCCCCGTCAGCACGCCCGACAGCAAGAGCGCCATCCCGATCAACATCAGGCCGCCCACGTCATACATATCGTAGCGATACATCCCGCTTGATTGTCGACTCGCCACCCTCTGCCAGCGCCAGTTGAAGAGCTTCCAATAACCGCCCCGATGCAGTTCGATCTCTTTGGCGAGTACCGTTGCATTCGGCTTAAGCCCATTCCACCTGTTATCCCATTTCTTTTGGTCTTCCTTCTGCTCCTCGGTGATGGGTTTGTTTTGCGCGAGAAGTTGGTGCGCCACCATTGCTTTATTGCGCAACTGGAGGTCGTCGTAATTAGTCCAGAGGTGTTTGCTACTTGCTGTCACCGCCAGCAATACGCCCGCCACCAGCAGCCATTTCGGATTGGCTTTGCGCAAGGGGAAGAGCAGCAGGCCGACGACGCCGTAAGCGTACAAGACGTCGCCGCTCCAGAAGAAGTAGGCGTGCAGCACGCCGAACAGAATCAGCCACATCGTCCGGCGATAGAAGATGTCGGCCACGCGCAGCCCGCCGCCGCGCTCATCGCCGCGCGTGATCAACAAGACCGCGCCCGCGCCAAACAGCATCGAGAAGAGCGCGCGCATCTTGCCCTCGAAGAGAAGCTGATTCGCAAACCAGTAGGCCAGATTCGCGCCCTTGTCTCCGCCTACGATTGAAGGATCAAGGTAGGCCACGCCCGGCAGCCCGAAGCCGATGATGTTCATCAACAGAATGCCCAGCACGGCTGCGCCGCGCAGCACGTCCAGCGAAGCGATGCGCTCCTGTGCGACTACAGGTGCAACAGTCGGGTGTTCGACTACAGCAGTAGTTTCTGGGTTCATAGGTCACTCCTTGTGGTGGCTCACGATTGAGAGGATGTTGCTTCGAATCTCGTTGAGACTTTACTTCACGCTTGACTGCGCTGGATTGCGCGCCTCGAAGCATTCCACGCGCCTGCGCGCCCGAATCATGTATCTGTTTCCGTGCTTAATCAACGTATCTGTCAAGAACAACGTAACACCGCCTGTATCCCAGAGGTTCGCCCATCCGGGAATTGCCGGGCGGCAGTGTTGAAAATCAATAAGTTTCGTTGGCACGTGCTTTGCAGAATCAATGGGCGACTGAGTTGAGATGCAGACATCTCATTTGATCATTCGATAATTTCAACGTAGGAACGAAGGAGGGACAAGACATGTTGTGGACGATTTTAGCAGTACTGGTTGTGTTATGGCTGTTAGGCCTCATTGGCGGCGTCGGCGGCAGTTTGATTCATCTGTTGCTGGTGGTGGCGCTGGTGCTTTTTGTGGTTCAACTGATTATCGGTCGGCGCACAGTGGTCTGATCACCGAGGTAAGGTTGAGTTAGGAGCAGGCCTTTACAGGCTCGGACGAATTAAGCGATTTCACGCAAGCATTGTCGGGCGGTGGTCGCGACAATTAAAGGACGGTTTGTGCCTTTCGCAGCTTGCGTGAAATCGTTTTTTCATCTGGTTGCAAGTCGGAGCGGCTCGTAACGCTAGGGGGAGTGATGGGAGAGCTAGTATCTATTTATGCATTTGATGGCGTGCCGGCTGCTAGACCGATAGCGCAGGCTGAGACTTCGGAAGCAGAGCTTTTCGCAGCCCAGCAGAGCGCCAAATGGGCCAAGATTATTGCGGCGGTGATCTTCATTATCGCGATAATGTTGATCCCGACTTTTTTTGTTGATGACGATCAATACCAGAAACGTTCTTCAAAAGTGGTGGCGCAAACAAAAGGGGCAGGCTAAAGAAGCCTGCCCCTGAGTGCATTATTGCACGTAGCGTGAGCGCCGCTCCCAGGCTGTTCTAACGCCCCGCCGTCAGCGCCTTGCCGCGCTTGATGGTCATCTCGTTGAACAGATAGCTCGCGTTGGCGAACTTCTCTGTAATGAACAACACGTAGCGAATATCTACTACCAAACAACGATTCAGCGCAGCATTATAAGCATAGTCACCGCCCAGTCCTTCATAGTTGCCGTCAAAGGCCAAGCCGATGATCTCGCCACGTCCGTTCAGCACGGCGCTGCCCGAATTGCCGCCCGTGATGTCATTGGTCGTCAAGAAAGCGACGGGCACGTCTTTCAAACGCGCGTCAACATAGCCGCCGAAATCCTTCTTGGCGTGCAACTCTTTCAATTTAGCAGGCACGTCGAACGGTTCGGCACCCGTGTCTTTCTCAATCACGCCGGTCAGTGAAGTCTGCCAATCATAGTTGACCGCGTCGCGCGGGTGATAGCCTTTGACTTCGCCATAGGTGAACCGCAACGTGCGATTGGCATCGGGATATTGCAGGCCCTTCTTCCATTCGAGCAGCGCGCCTTGGTATTCGGCGCGCTGCTTCGGGATCGCCAGGTTGAAAGCCTCGAACTTCTTGGTCAACGGCAACACTTCGTCATCCACATGCGCTACGAGTTTGACCAATGGTTCCTTACTAGCGCGCAACTCGACGGCGGACATTTTGAAGAGCTTGCTGACCTCATCAAATGATTTGAGCGAAGTTTCCACTACGGCCTTGTGCGCGAAGTCTACTTCGGCCAGGCGTCGTTCTGCGCCAGTCTTCCCGGCGAAGAATGACTCGACGGCGCTGGACTTTTGGTCTGGCGGCAATTTGCCCATGCGGGCGAGGGCGGCTTGTAACTGTCGCTCTTCGAGGGCCGCATCGCGTTCGCTCCAACTGTTCGACAAGAAGCCGAGCACTTGCGGCAACGCGGCGTCGCTGAATTGCGGAGCGCGTTCGTTGGCTGGCTTTTCCTGTTCGAGCGCGCGCCGATAGGCGAAGTTCACCGCATTGATCAGCGTGCCCGTACCCAGCAAGCCATTCAGCGCCTGCTCTTTTGCGCCGAAGGTGTTCAGCTCGCGATACAACTCGGCAATCTGCGGCAGCACGTTGCCGTACTTCTGTTTCAGCGCCGGATTGCTATCGAGCCATTTCGTAAAGGCGGCTTCCTCCGCGCGCTTGCGTTCGACCACGTGCGAGCGACGCAAGTCAATCAGTGTGCCTTCGTAATTTTTGACCGCATTACTGAGGCTGAAGATGTCGTCGGCGTATTTGATCTTCAATTCCGGGTCGCGTTCACCTGCGGCGGTCATAATGTTGATCTGTTCTTTGAAGGTTTCGACGGTGAAAGGCAAGCGCACCCGTTCGTTGTAGTCCACCGAATACGATTCGCGCCAACGATAGGTCGCGCCCGGATAACCCAGTATCATCGTGAAGTCGCCTTCTTTTATGCCACTGGCATCGAGCGCCAAAAACTTCTTTGGCTTAAATGGCACGTTGTCTTTGTTGAAACCTGCCGCCTTGCCGTCGGGCGCGACGTAAGCGCGCAGGAAGCTGAAATCACCACAATGGCGCGGCCATTCGAAGTTGTCAGGGTCGCCGCCGAAATAGCCGATGGACTTGGGCGGCGCGTAGACCAGCCGCACATCGTTGAGTTGCTGATAAGTGTAGAGATGATATTGCGCGCCGCTGTAGGCTTCGACGACTTGGCCGACCAAGCCGTCTTTGCTTACTGCCGCCGCCAGTTCGCGCTGTTTGATCGCCAATGCGCGATTGCGTTCGGCATCGCTCATGCCAGGTTTGACAGCGGCCAGCATCTGGTCGGTGACATCTTGGGTATCCTGCGTGATGCGCACGGTGTAGCCTTTGGCCGGAATCTCTTCGGTGCGCGTTTTGGCGAGAAAGCCCCTCTCGATATAGTTGTTCTCGGTCGTAGCCGCCGCCGTCACGGCCTCGAAAGCTATGTGATGGTTGGTGATGACCAAACCATCCTGAGAAACGAATGTGCCTGTGCCGCCGCCGATGATCACGACGGCATCTTTCAAGCTGACCTTAGCCGTGCTGTAAATCTCGTCAGGTTTGAGTTGCAAGCCGCGCTTCTTAAGCTGGTCTTGCGCCAGCTTCTCAATCGTCTGCGGCAGCCACATGCCTTCGTCGGCAAACGAAGCCAACGGAACGAAGACGAGTGAACAAACAAGCAGTGTGGATAAAATTGTTTTGCGAATCACTGGAAAACTCCTTCTCTGAAATTCTTGTTAGCGTGCGCTCAGCGCCGAAGCGCGATTAGATTTTAACATCTGACAGACCGCTTCGTAGACTGCCTCTTCGCTAACCAGCGAAAGATGCGGCGCGCGCAGGTGCAGTTGCTGCTGGCCCAAAATATCTTGCGCGGTCGGGGCGGGATGCGGTGAGATGATGACTACCGGCGCGCCCACTGCCGCCGCCAAATGCGCCGGGCCGCTGTGATTGGCGATGAAAAGGCTCAGGCGCGCCAAGGCCGAAGCCAAGTCCGGCAGCTTGGTGGCTTCCAACGCGATTGCGCTCTTGGCCGGTAATTCGCGCACGAGCCGCCGCGCCAAGCCGCGCTCTTGTTTGCCCGCGAAGACCAGCAAGCGCGCGTTGAAGTTGTGATACAGCCGTGCGGCCAGATTGACGAAATGTTCAAACTCCCAACGCGGTTTCTTTTTGCCCGCGCCTGGATGCAAGCCGATCAGCAATTCGCCAGACGCGACGCCGTATTTGGCGAGCAAGCGCTCCAGCCGCGCATCAGCCTCGCGGTCGGTGGTCAAACGCGGCTCGGCTTCGAGCGGACGCACGTTGAGCGGTTCAAGCTTCTGCAAATAGGCGTGGGCATCGTGCGTGAGTTGAGCTTGCCAGGATTGATTGGCGAGCTTACGTGTGACGCGCTCGATTACGATACTCAAGCCGTGACTCAGCGAATTGCGCCGCCCGTTCAAACGTTCACGCGGCTGTGCCAGTTGTAACAGCAAGCCCGCTTCGGTGTTGCTGTTGAGTTCGATTGCCAGGTCATAATAACCGCGCTTGATCTCAGTCAGGGTTTTTCTACTGTGATAGGCCGAGCTGGGTTTGAGCATCTCCGCGCCACGCAAGCGTCCCACTGGCAGAATCTCGTCAGCGCAATGAGCCAACCGAATGACCTCTGCCCCTAATGTGCTCGCCGCCACCGTAATGCGCGCTGCAGACAAGTGCTGCCGCAGTGCGCGCAAGGCAGGCAGAGCTAGCACCGTCTGGCCCAAGCCAGCGATGTGTACGACCAGGATGTTTTGCGGGTCAGTAGCCATCAGCGGTGCATTGTTATTACGTCAGAGGATGTCGCTCCACAGGCGGGCATCAACGAAGAGTTCGAGATGCTTGATATTGGTGGTGGCAACAATGACTTCGTAGCCTTTGATCTGAAGCCAGGTGGCTTGAGCGGCTAGAATAACATCGGCATCAAGCTCAGTATTTCTGGCGGCTGGCCGACCCATTCGACGGGATTGCGCCCAGTATTCAGCCGCCTGCAACATCATTTGGGTGTTGAGTGGTAGGTAGCCGAGTGAACGTTTCAGGCTGTTCAACTTGGCCAGGCCTTTGATTTTGCCCGCCCGGAGCAACTCGCGGCGTAGTTCGTAATCAGCGATTTCCGGCACCAGTACACGTTTGCCTTGCACAAGCTGACCTTCGAGCCAGACGTTGCCCTGTTCATTGAGTGGCGTGCTGCGTGGATGCGAGACGATACCAAGAGGTCCAGTATCGAGCAAAATGACGATGCTCATGGAAACAGCTTCCTATCCGATGAGAGACGATCTTCGTCAAGTACTCGTTTGAGGTATTCCCAGGTCTCGCGCTGCTCTTCCGTGTCGCTTTCGTCCTCACGCCAGTGGCGCAGTAGTGTGATAGCTTCCGCGACATTACCGGGCGGCAATTCGTAAGGTTCATCATCAGGCGGCAGCGCGAACAAATCGGCTTCCGGTTTCACGAGATTCTTTTCTGGTGTGCTCATCGTTACTCCTTTGCGCTGCTACGTGGCGTGAATCATTAAACTCCGCCCCATCATCTCCGCCGGTTTCTCCAAACCCAATAACTCCAGCATCGTCGGCGCGACATCTTCCAACGCGCCGCCCTCGCGCAACGCACCTTTGAAGTGCTTATCGCAAAGAATAAACGGCACGGGGTTGTTGGTGTGCGCGGTGTGCGGCCCGCCGGTTTCCGGGTCAATCATCTGCTCGCAATTGCCGTGATCAGCGGTGATGATGGCCGAGCCGCCAACGCGCTCAAGCGTGCCGACGACCCCGCCGAGACAGGTGTCGAGCACTTCGACGGCTTTGATCGCCGCCTCCAGCTTGCCGGTGTGGCCGACCATGTCGGCGTTAGCGAAGTTGATGATGTAGACATCGGTCGCGTCCTCATCCAACGCGCGGCAAATTTTGTCGGTCACTTGGAAGGCATTCATTTCAGGTTGCAGGTCGTAGGTCGCCACTTTCGGCGAGGGCACCAGGATGCGGCTTTCGTGCGGGAAGGGCGGCTCGACACCGCCGTTGAAGAAGTAGGTCACGTGCGCGTACTTCTCGGTCTCAGCGCAGCGCAAGTTGGTTACGCCGGTTTGCGCAAAGACATCGGCCAGGATGTACTGCAACGAGATTGGCGGAAAGACAATCGGCGTATTGAACGAACGGTCATATTGCGTGAAGGTCGCGTAATGCAGCGGCTGAATCCGCTCGCGCTCGAAGCCGTCGAAGTTCAAACCCGTAAAGGCCCGCGTCAATTGCCGCGCACGGTCGGCGCGGAAGTTGAAGAAGATGATCGAATCGCCCGGCTTCACGGTGGCGACAGGCTGGCCGTCATTGTGCGTGATGACAATCGGCTCAATGAATTCGTCCGTCACGCCCTGGTCATACGACTCTTGGATGCAGGTGAGCGGGTCATTCGCCAGCTTGCCCTCAGCCTTAGTCAACAGGTCGTAAGCCCGCTTCGTGCGCTCCCAACGATTGTCACGATCCATCGCATAATAACGTCCGCAGACGCTGGCCACGCGTCCGACGCCGATCTCGCGCATCTTGGCCATCAGCTCACTGACATAGCCTTTGCCAGAAGTCGGCGCGGTGTCGCGCCCATCGGTGAAGCAGTGCACGTAAACGTTTTCGACGCCACGTTGCGCCGCCATCTGCAATAACGCATTCAGGTGAGTATCTATCGAATGCACACCGCCGTCCGAAACCAGCCCGAACAGGTGCAGCGCCGTTTGCTTACCTGCGTCAACAGCGGCGCAGAGAGTCGGGTTTTCAAAAAATGTCCCTTTGCTGATGGCCGCGTCAATACGCGTGATGTCCATCTGCACGACGCGACCCGCGCCCATGTTCATGTGGCCGACTTCCGAATTGCCGAACTGGCCGCAGGGCAAACCGACGCGCTCGCCGGAGCCTTCGATCAGCGTGTGTTGATACTTGTCCAGGTATTGATCAAGGAAGGGCGTTGCGGCGAGCGCAATCGCATTGCCTTCCGTTTTGGGTGAGTAGCCGAAGCCGTCCAGGATGATGAGTGCGACAGGTCTCTTATTCAAAATCACATTTGCCATAACGCTGCCCATCATAACGAAAAGGCGAGGCGAGGCAAAGGCATAGACTTCGCTGGCCGGGGGGGACACGCCCGAAATGTTTCGCGCCTTTCGGAGTTATGTGAGCGAAGCTGTGAAGAAGATTGACACCGGCCAATCTCAGGCGTAGATTGCGCGCGTCGTTCTCAGCCAGCTTCTATTCTGATTCAGGTGTCCAATGTTGATGCATGGTGAACAGGAAGCTGACCACAAAACACGAGGAGCCAAAAGCAGTATCAGCGCTTAAGCTCCCCAACTATTAACCAGCAGTTTTTACCCAAGCTTTCTTGGTAATCTTGACTGAGCCTGGCTCACTCTCCAGCCAGTCGGGGTTTTTGCAGGCGTTCAGATGGACGGCAATCAAAAGGTTTTCAAGAGCCTGAGGAAGCGCCGCGCACGCTGCGCCGCCTCGTCTTCCCGGAGGTGCTTTATGCCAGATCAGCAACCTAACCAAACCCTTAAGCATGTCATAGTCGCCGTCCGCAACATCGGCGACCAAACCGAATTGGCCGCGCTTCGACGGACTGCTGCGCAAAGCTACCTTTTCCAAAAAGCCAATTTTGCTGTCTCGCTTGACCGCTTTCACCGTAGGCGGGAGACCTGCGTATTCTTCGAGCCGGTATTCGGTTGGCAGCGCTGTTTCCAGACAGTAGTGACGCAGCAGCGCTTGCATGCGTTGGTTGCGAGCGCAAACAGGAGGCAATCATGAAAAAAACTCTCACTGTATTAGGCGGATTCCTTAGCTTGGTTTCACTGTTGACGTTGGCGCTGACGTTGGGGGCTATGTTAAGCAAACCGTCCCCATCGAAGATTAAAAGCAGCGAGTTGCAAAGACCGGGCATCGTGGTGGAATTGGCGCGGAAGGTCGAGCAGATCAACGCGGTGAAGCAATACTATGTAGAAAAAGACTGTCAATGTGAGATCAACCCTGCCGTGCTTGAGCAAGCCAAGTATAAGCAAATCTGGGAACGCCAGCTGCAGCACGATTTGCGGTTAGATGCGTCGGTGATTATTCCCTTCTACGGTCTTTTATTGCTGATCTTCGGTGTGTTGTTGCTCTATCACAATTTCCGCAATGCTGAGCTGGTGGGTGGGTTGCTGAGCCTCGTTACCCTGGCTGCTGTGGCCTTCGATTACCGGGAGAATTTTGGCATCAACCAGGCCTTGCTGATGCGGTCGGGCACGCTCACCCCGGAGGCGCTGGAAAGTATTTGGCGGCCATCAGTCGTGAAATGGTCGCTGCTCTTTGTCGCGCAGGGCTTGCTGGCCGTCTTTTTTTGGCAATGGCGAGAGCGATTACGGCAGCCGCTGCCCGTGGTCACAGCAGAAGCTTCTAAGCGGAGGTCACGCTTGGCTTGGTTTTGTTGGTTGGCCGCCTGGCTCTATTTCGCCAGCGGCGGGCTGGGGTTGGTCTGGTTATGGTTTTATGTGGGATCAGGAGCGCTTCATGGCCGGATCGAGTTCGCTTTCGTCGGCTCATGGCTGGCCTTCGCGTTGGCAGGTGGGCTTTGCCTGGTTGCGCCGGGCCAGCTTGCGGAAGCGTTTAAGCAGCAAGCTGAAGAGACGCTGTTGTTGCGTTGGGCGGCAGTGGCTGTGGGGCTGTTGTGTTTGACCGGCGCGGGCGTAGGGCTGTACGCACAATATCCGCAGCGGCCAGCCGGAACAGTTGCTTGGATTTTTCTGCTGGCGGTGGTGTTCTGGGCCATCCTCCACTTTCTCTGGGCGAGCTTGCTGTTAGCTGGCCGGCAGCGGCAGCCCGAGCAGGACGCGCCCCTTTGGGGTCAGTGGTTGATCCGAGGCGGGTATCTGGTTTGTGCCGTCATAGGTGTGTGGGCGCTGAAGTCGCAGCCCAGCGGGAGCGGAGTTTTTGCTGTGGCTGGTATTTTGCTGAACCTGGGATTATTTGGTCTCGGCCTCAAGTTTTTGCTCGCGCCGCCAAAGTTTTTGGTCAGCCTGGGTGCGGCCCCGCTGGCTCAACCTGACAAACGGCCGATCCCTTTTTTCCGGGTATTGCTAAGCGAGCATGAACACCAGCAGAAGACGCATGGGTTGGAGACGCTAATTGGTAAAGAAAGACGAGCGAGATTAACTGCCCGCTTGCAAGAGCTTAAACATCAATTGAAAGAGCTTGAGAAAAAGCCACCAGCCGCCGATCAAGCCGAACGCGCAAAGTTACGAACTAAATTGCAGGCCGATCAGGAACGTATGACTGCCGAGCTAGCGGACCTGGATGTGATAGAGAGCCTCAAAACCCAATTTGACGAGGTTGAGCGACACTATCAGGCAGTCACAGATAATGAGCAACTGCGGGATCAATGCGTCAAGGCTGACCAGGATCAGCTTAACCAGAAACTGGTGGCGGCTATTTACCGCCAACTCCATCGGCAAACGCAGCCGCGTGCGGCACTCTGTTTTTCCGGCGGCGGGGTGCGCAGCGCCACCTTTGTACTCGGCGTGCTGCAAGGTTTGGTGAAGCAAGGCATCCAGCTCAGTCAATTTCACTTTCTCTCGACTGTCTCAGGCGGCGGGTATATGGGCAGTTGGCTCACGGTCTGGTTGCACCGGGCGGGCTTGGAGCGCGTGCAAAAAGATCTGCAACTAAAGTCCGAAGCGCCCGATCCGCTCAATCCTGAACCAGCGCCCTTGCAGCACCTGCGCCGGTACAGCAATCCACTAACACCGAGTCTGGGCCTGATGTCGGCAGATACCTGGGCGCTGATAGGAACTTACTTGCGCAATCTGTCGCTCAATTGGGTTGTGCTCTTGCCGTTGCTGATGGTCTTTCTAGCGGCGCCGCGGTTCGCGATGGCCTTTGCTTGTTGGAATGAGCCGACGGTTGAAGCGTTGCGCTGGCTGCCAGTAGCCGGGTTGTTGGCCGGCCTAATCGCGATCGGCTATATCGTAGCTAACCGTCCGAGCCTGGCGCGGCAGTTCACCTTCAAAAAATTCAAAGTCGTGCAAGAGAGATTACGGAAGGATGAAGTCGGTTTTCTCTGGTTTGGCCTGTTGTTTTTATGGATAACGGCGGCGGCCTGCACGTCTTTCTGGGCGTGGTTGCATATTAAACATAAAGATGGCGCGGCGTTTATTTTCAAAGCGAACCTCCTGAGTTGGATAGTCGGGGTGGTCGGCCTAATGGCGCTGATTCGATTGATATGGATAGGCGACAGCCGGCAGAAGAAGTGGCCCTACGTTGTTGCCGGGTTAGTTGCGCTGTTAGGTTTTGGTTGGGGCTTGGTTAGCCTGTTTTTCCACTGGCCGAATTATGAATGGGGCTTCAATAGCAAAGAGAGAGGAATCTTCATTCTCTTCGCCCTGGCGATGTATGCCGGAGGAATTTTCTTGTCGTGGCTGATCTTTGACCGTTGGGATCGGCGGGAATTCTGGTTGTCGTTACTGCCATCGAGCCTGATTGGAGGGTTTTTTCTCTGGGGCGCGACACAGCTTTTCCCCGTGCCCATTGATATTAACTTAGCCCACCAAAAGCCGCCGGCAGTGACGGCGCCAGCCACGAACAAACTGCTGGTAAAGCTGACCGGCGCGCCGGCGCAAACCGTCTTGGAGACGGATGAAGGGAAGCCAGCGACTACGCTCAAGCTGGAACTGCCTGTCACGAAGGAAGAAGAGAAGTCCGTGGACGCACAACGCGCGCATCTGGATTCGGTGATCGCCTCGATCAAAAGGAATGGCCTGTATGTCTGTTTTGCCACGCCGCTTTTTTTGCTGGTCTTTTTGTCTGCGGCGACGCTCTTCATCGGGCTTTCAAGCAGCATCACGACCGACGCCGACCGGGAATGGCTGGCACGTTCGGGGGCGTGGGTGCTAATCGCCGGGCTGAGCTGGATTGTCCTGAGTGTCGTGGTGCTCTTTGGCCCGGAGTGGATTATGCGGGCGAACAAGTATGCGGTGGCGGCGATTACTTCGGCGTCCGGCTTGACCACTTTGATTTTTGGCTGGTTGCCGAAAACGGCGGCGACCTTGCAAGGAGCAAAAGAGAACAAGGGTGCTTCGAGTTCCATCCTCAAACTGGTTTTGCCCTTAGCCGCCGTCGTCTTTGCGCTCTCGTTGGCGGCGCTGCTTGCGCTGGCAACCGGCAGCATCCTGCGTTTTCTGGCCGAACACGAGTGGGTGCGAGCGTTTTATGCCAACCTCCTGCCAGGCCGCGAAGTGCCGCTGGCAGGGATGTCCGAGTTGCTCAAGGTAGTGGCGCAACAGGATCAGTGGACACAATGGCAGAGCTGGCATTGGCTGGTGTTGCAGGAACTGTCCGGGCCGGTCGTCCTCTTCGGCGTCGTGGTGTTGTTAATGCTCGGCGGCGTAATGGGCTTGTTCGTCAACGTCAACAAATTCTCGCTGCACGCGGCTAATCGCGACCGGCTAATCCGCGCCTATTTGGGTGCGTCCAATCCGCAGCGCCGTCCCAATCCTTTCACCGGCTTTGATCCGCGCGATGACTTGCAAATGCATGAGTTGCACGTGCCCCTGTTCAGCGCGGCTAGCCTCACAGATTTTCCGGGGTTCCGCGACCTGTTGGTCGAGCAGGACAGGCCGAATCAGGTAATAGCTGGCGCTGACGAGAGAGAGAATTTGAAACAGCACGTAGCCGAATTTATTTGGCAGCAACTCGCGCCGACCACGCGGGCGGCCTTGAAGTCTCCCGCCGCCGCGCAACAGGAACAGCAGTTGAAGGAACTTTTGGCAAGTGAGTTGAATCGCATCTTGCATGGGCAGTTGATCTATACGCCGAAACCTATGGAGGGTTCGCCTTCGCTGCGCGAACGGTTGATCAGGTATCTGTTTTTCCTCGAAAGCCCCGGTCAAGGCGCCTTCGAAGGCTGTGAACAAATTCCTGGCTACGAGAAGATTTGGAAAGTCTACGCTGCTCAGCCTACTGTCCCGATCTTCCCGTTCAAATGGCTGCCGCGCAAATTCAGCGAGAAGAAAAAAATCCCGGTTGACCGCGTGAAACTCAACCGGATGCTGCTTGAATTGGCCTTCTCCGATGCTTTCTTCAAACTGCCTGAAAACCGGGAAGCGCGTCCTTTGCCGGTGCTCAATTTCGCGGTCAATCTGGTCAACAGCAAAGAATTGGCCTGGCAAGAGCGTAAGGCCGAATCCTTCACCGTTTCGCCTTTGCACGCAGGCAGTGTGCGGTTAGGTTATCGTCGCTCCAGGGAGTATGCCATCAACTTTGACGGCCAGGGTGCGATCACGCTGGGCACTGCGCTGGCGATTTCGGGCGCGGCAGCCAATCCGAATGCCGGCTACCACTCGTCACCGCTGATCACTTTCTTCCTGTCGTTTTTCAACGTGCGCATGGGTTGGTGGCTGGGCAATCCTGGGACAGCGGGGCAGATGACCTATCGCACCAGTTCACCGTTCTTTGCGCCGAATGCGTTGCTGGCGGAAACTTTCGGCTTCACCGATGACACGCATCCTTACATCAATGCCTCGGACGGCGGCCATTTTGACAATCTGGGAATTTATGAAATGGTGCGCCGCCGCGTCCATTTCATCATCGTCACCGACGGCGGCCAGGATAGCGGTTGTACGTTTGATGATGTAGGCCTTGCCATTCGCCTTATCCGCGCTGATCTGGGCGTGCCGATTAAGTTCAAAGGGGAGCCTAAACTGCCTATCAGCGCGCGTCCGGCTGAGGGCAAAGAATCGCCGGAAGACAAACAAAAGTACTGCGCCATCGCTGAAATCGACTACCAGGCCGTAGACGGGAAGGCTGCCAAAAACGGCGTGCTGATTCTACTCAAGCCAGCCGTCTACGGCGACGAACCGGCGGATATTTTCAACTATGCGCAAAGCAACCCAGCTTTCCCGCAAGACCCAACTTTCACCGATCAGTTTTTCAGCGAGTCGCAGTTCGAGAGCTATCGCCATTTGGGCGAATACCTCGTCCAACAGGTCATGAACTGTAAACAGGTGACTGATCTGAAAGGCTTGAATGAACAGGTGTGCCAGTATTTGAAAGCGGGAACAAAGAAGGCCCAGCCGGATTGTCCCCAGGCTTTCAGCAATTGATCTTGCCAGCCATCAAGTGTAGCCTGTGCGCCACAGCAAGCAGTTGACCTCTTCGCAACAGGAGCGCACCGGGCAACCGGATACTATGAGCACTACAGACAACTTCGAGCCATCAGGCACGGGCGTCAGCGCCGGGCGCGTGCTGGGCGGACGCTATCGCCTGGACGCGCTCATCGCCAGCGGCGGCATGGGCGAAGTCTATCGCAGCACGCGCTTGCACATCGGCGATGAGGTGGCGGTGAAAGTGCTGCGCTCGGAGTTGGTGGACAACGCCACGACGCGCGAACGCTTTCAGCGCGAGGCGCAAGCTGCCGCACGGTTGCGCCATCCCAACGCGGTTATCATTCACGATTTCGGCGAGGAGCCGGATGGCATTGTCTACATCGTGATGGAACTGCTCGACGGGCGCAGCTTGCGCCAGGTGCTCGACGAAGAGGGTACGCTCGAAGCGGCGCGCGTCAACCGCCTGCTCGCGCAGATTTGCGCCGTGCTCAACGAGGGGCATAAGCAAGGCATCGTCCACCGCGATTTGAAGCCTGAAAACATTGTTCTGTTGGATCAGCCGGATTTGGGGCAGGGCAAGTCTGAGCAGGTCAAACTGCTGGATTTCGGGATTGCGAAGTTACTCGATAAGGCACTGGATGAGACCGATCAAGAATCCCGACTGACCAAAGTCGGCACCTTGATCGGCACGCCCAGCTACATGTCGCCGGAGCAATTCGAAGGCGAGCCGGTGGATGCGCGCACGGACATCTACAGCCTTGGCGTGGTGCTTTTCGAGCTGCTCACCGGCCAAGTGCCTTTCGTGGCCAAAACAGCTACTGGTGTGGCGATCAAACACGTGATGGATGCGCCGCCGCGCCTGCGCACTTTGCAGCCGGCTTTGAGCGAGGCTGTCGAACAAGTCGTCCTACGCGCGTTGGAAAAAAAGCCGGAGGCGCGCTACCCCACGATGATCGCTTTGACGCAAGCGTTTGCCGCCGCCGTAGGCCAGACAGGCGAAATCACGCCAGCGCCCAAACCCACGCCCGCCGTTTCGCCCAGCGCCGCTACTTTGACTGATCCAAGCACTAACGTTCTGACTCAGCCACGTAAAACCAGCGAGCAGCCACGCGGAACACAGTTGCAAGGAAGACTAAAGTCCAGCTACGACACGATCATCGGCGCCGCTGAGCCGATTCCCGTCGAGGGTGAAGAAGAAAAACTCGACACCAACCGCCTCTCACCCCGCACCGAAGCTGGTGCCTCGGACAATTCGCCTGCTGCCTTGCTGGCGCGCCTGAAACAGCAACCGCTGTTGATTGGCATTATTGTTGGCGGCGTGCTGTTGGGATTGCTGAGTTGGTGGTTTACCAGACCGCCAGCAGAGACTGAGCCAGCGCAGGCGGTGAACGTACCGACGCCTGCTCCTACTGCCAGTCTCAATGTCACGCCGACACCTGCGAGCACGCCAGTGGATGCCAACGAAAACATGGTTTACATTCAGGGTGGCTCGCTCTTGCTGAACCCGAGCCAAGACGGTAAATGCCAGACTGTCGCCGTTACAATCAAACCTTACTATTTGGACAAGACCGAAGTCACCAACGAGGAATATCTGCTCTTTGCCCTGAACAATAGCTACCCGCGTCCGCCTGCCTGGAAAGACGGCCAGTTTCCGGCGGGCGCGGAGAAATTGCCAGTGACCGATGTGAGTTGGGAGGATGCCGCGAATTATGCCGCGTGGAAAAGCAAGCGTTTGCCGACCGAAGCCGAGTGGGAATTCGCAGCGCACGGCGCGAATGATTGGGTTTACCCCTGGGGCAACGAATGGCGCGCTGATTACGCCAACGTCGGCAGCAACCAACTGCGTCCGGTCGGCAGTTACGCACCAGCCAGCACCCTCTTCGGCGCGCTTGATCTAATAGGCAATGCCGCCGAGTGGACAGCGAGCGATTACACTCCTTGCGCGCAAGCCGAGCCACCAGCGAGCAACGAACCGGCTAACAAAGTCGTGCGCGGCGGTTCTTACGAAAGCACGCCGAAACAGGCAACAGCCACCTTTCGACAAGGCTTGCCCGCTAAGCGGCAGAGCAATGTCAATTTGAAAGCAGTAGGTTTTCGCTGCGTGCGTGATGCGCAGTGATTTCAGAAAGTGCCGAAGATATTTAACCTGAGCCTCAATCCTTCAAACTCGAATTCAACATTGATGGTTGCCCAAGATGTTGCGGACAACGTTGTCCAGGCTGAACGAGGCGGCGGCATGGAGTTCCGCGACGAGTACGCGCGCCACACAAAACGCGCTGCGCGTCTTGTTGTTCGGCCACAACGGGAGGCGTGTTGGGTTGAGCCGCCGCGTCAAAAGCCGAGACTGGGGCGATTGGCAAACTGACAGGGCCTGACCACGCAGACTTGCCGCCATCGCGCGTGGCGAAGATCAGACTGAGTATGGCAAGGAGCAAACCAAACGGAGCAAACCAGCGCCAGACGCTTGAGCGGCGCTGCATCTGTCGCGCACACACGCCGCAGAAATAGCGCGGCCACCACGCGCGACTTTGCCGCAGCGCGTTACCACATTCGGCGCAGAAGTTCGCTTGATAAAAGAATCGCCGCATCGCTGAAGCTCCTCGGAGGATGTCCGACAAGCTGCCGCAGCTTGTCGGGGACTTCCGGTTTAGCGCAACTCGCAGACCGCAACAAGCTCTGCCAGCTTGTCGGACATGGCGGCGGCAGTATAACAGATTTACACGGACTGGACGGGCGCGCGCCACGCGACATATCATCTGCACGCAATCCGTCAAATCCAATCAATGAGGATAAGCTTGATGATCGCCAGATCAGGTTGTCTGCGCGCCGGCCTTTGGCTGGCGCTGGCGTTGCTGCTATCGCTGGCTGTATCAGCCCAGACGAAGCCAGTCATTGGCAAGGTGCGCGTGCTCATCCAAACTGAATTGGGTGATATCGAAGTCGAACTCGATGGCCAACGCGCGCCAGTGACGACAGAGAATTTTTTGCGCTACCTGGACGGCGGGTTTTACGTAGGCGGGCAGTTCCATCGCACCGTCAAGCTCAAGCCCGACAACCAACCAAACAACACCGTCAAAATAGAAGTCATTCAAGCGAGCAGCAATCCTGCTAAGCAAGGCTTCGCGCCTATTCCGCTCGAACGTACCAGCGTGACCGGGTTGAAGCATCTTGATGGGACTGTCTCGATGGCACGAGTTGGGCCGGATACGGCGACCTCGGATTTCTTCGTCTGCCTGGACGCGCAACCCGAATTGGATTTCGGGGGCAAGCGCAATGCTGATGGGCAGGGCTTTGCCGCTTTCGGGCGTGTGGTCAACGGCATGGAGGTGGTGAAGAAGATTCATCAATCACCCGCCGAAGCCCAAAGCTTGACGCCGCCGATCAAGATCATCGCTATCAAACGCATCAAGTGACACCAACAAAAAGGAAGATCGAAATGAAAAAACTACTTGCACTCTGCGGTCTCGCAGTCTGCGTAATGGTCATTGGCTCTTTGACAAATGCACAGCAAACGGCCCCGCGTTTGGTTGCCATCAAAGCCGGACGATTGTTGGATGTGCGTACTGGCGCGGTCATCAACAACGCTGTCATCTTGGTCGAGAACGACCGCATTACGGCAGCAGGTGCGAACGTGAGCGTGCCCGCCAACGCCACGGTGATTGATTTGAGCCGGATGACGGTGCTGCCAGGTTTGATTGATTGCCACACGCATCTGACCTTCGAGCCGGGCGGCATGGGTTATTCGTCGCTCGGCGTTTCGGTGCCGCGCGAGGCTTTGCGTGGCGCGAAGAATGCGCGAGTGACTTTAGAAGCTGGCTTCACGACAGTGCGCAATGTCGGCGCGAAGGGCTATACCGACATCGCGCTCCACGACGCGATTGAAGCGGGCGATGTGCCGGGGCCGCGTGTCATAGCGTCCGGGCCATCACTTGGCATCACTGGCGGGCATTGTGATGAAAATCTGCTCGCGCCCGAATTTCATTATTCCGCCGAGGGCGTGGCCGACGGTGTTCCCGAAGTGATGCGCAAGACGCGCGAGAACATCAAATACGGCGCGGGCGTCATCAAATTCTGTTCGACTGGCGGCGTGCTCTCGCTCGGCGACGACCCGAAAGCTTCGCAGTATTCGCTTGAAGAGATGAAGGCGATTGTGGCCGAAGCGCATCGCGCGGGCCGCAAAGTCGCCGCGCACGCGCACGGCGGTGACGGCATCAAGCTGGCCGTGCTGGCTGGTGTGGATTCGATTGAGCACGGCTCGTACATTGATGACGAAGCGGTCAAGCTGATGAAAGAGCGCGGCACTTACCTGGTGCCCACGCTGTATTTGACTGACTGGTTTTTGGAGAACTACGCCAAGCTCGGCTTGCCGCCTTCGATCATCGCCAAAGCCAAAGAGGTAATGCCGGTGATGAAGCAGAACGCCGCGCGCGCGTTTCGACAGGGCGTGCCCGTAGCCTTCGGCACTGATTCGGCTGTTTATCCGCACGGCTTGAATGCGCGCGAATTTGCTGTCTATGTGCGTTTAGGTATGACGCCGCTGCAAGCCTTGCAGACATCCACACTGCACGCGGCGAAACTGCTGGGTTGGGAAGAACGCGTTGGCGCGATTGAGACGGGGAAGTGGGCCGACTTGATTGCCGTGGAAGGCGATCCGCTGAAAGACATTACTGAACTGGAACGCGTCAAGTGGGTGATGAAGGGTGGCGTGGTTTTTAAGCAGTGACTTGGTGCGGTACCGGGAGCGATAGCGACCGGGTTGGCCTCACTATGAAGCCCTGAATCGCAGACCGACCCGGTCGCTATCGCTCCCGGTACCGTATCGGACGCCCTGTCGGACAAGGAGTGACAAAACAAATGGCGATTCAACGATTTTCAATCAACCAGACGAAAGACGAAATCACGCAAGCTTATGCGCCCGTCAATCTGGCGCAATTTGATGGCTTCGCCGTGCGCCTGGTCAAATTTCAAGGCGAGTTCGAGCGCTGGCACGCGCACGAAAACGAGGACGAGGCGTTCATTGTGTTGGAAGGCGAGATCAACTTTCAGACGGCGACAGGCGATTTCGTTTTGCACGCGGGCGAGGGCATCGTGATTCCCAAAGGCTTGCAGCATTGCCCAAAAGCGTCTGAGACAGGGCCGCTGCCGCTGGCCTTGCTGATTGAACGCGCAGAGACAAAGCGGCTGGGCGATTGAATCAGAGCAGAATCTGTTTCGCGCCCAGGCTACGCGCGATGGCTTCGGCTTGTTCGCCGAGTCGTGGTGGCAGCTTGACGGCGACGAGATAACCGTCGCTGGCAATCTCCTGCATCTTATTTGTGGCGGCGAGCGGTAAAGCTTGACGCTTGCCGGTGTTGCTGAACGCGCCGACGAGCGCGCCGATAAGCGCACCGACGAGGACGAAGAAGATTGCATGTGCGGGTAGTCCTTCAATGGCGCCGAGTTTCAGAAATCCTGCTTCATACAAGCCGGCGCCGATGAGCAATAATGCGGCGCTGCCGATGATCGCGCCGGTGATGGTGCTGCGTTTGCCGGGTGAAAGCTGGGGTTGATGGACAGGTAAGTTGGAGGCGCGCAATTGATCGTTTAATTCGACGCGCACGATACTGGCATCGGCGGTCTCCGCGCCCAGCGCGTGCAGCCGTTCGAGCAGTTCGCGGATGCTCTCCTCGGTCTCGTAGAGGGCCACGAGCCAGAGGCTTTCGCTATGAGTGCCGGATTGGTATTGTGATTCGATCATCTTCGCTGTGCCTCATCTGGTGGCGTGGCGGGTAACAAATATTGCGGGCTGGCGCATCGTAGCGCAAAGCCTGCTGACTTTTCCAGTTTTTATCTGGGATCTGAAATCAAGGAGTGAGGTATGCAGAAGTTTTTTCGTAAGCCGGGCGTTTGGCTAATGCTGCTGAGTGTGGCGTTGTGCGGCTTGGCCGTGAGTGCGACAACAGTTGAAGCGAAGAAAGCTGTCGTGACTACGTCAGCGACTACAACTGCGGACAATGATGAGTTGCTGGCTTTGCTGCCAGAATCGGATTTAGTCGCAGTCATTGATGTTCCGCGCGTCTTTACCGATCTATTGCCGAAGCTGAAAAGCATCTCGATTTTGGGCATCGGCAAGACCGTCAGCGAGCTTGAAACCTTCGCCAAGCTGGCTGGAATCGAGCCGAAGCAGGTTCAAGCCGCCGCGCTGGGTGTCAAAATGACCGAGACGCTTTCACGCGGCAGTGGCGTCTTGTTGTTGCAAGGCGTAGATATGGATGCCAAGAAAATCGGCGAGGCCGCCAAGACCAGCGGCGGCGAACTCAAGACGGTTGAGCAAGACGGCAAATCGTATTTCACCCTGAACGTAAAGAATCCCGGCGCGCCAGTTGATGCAAAGCCCGATACGATTTATTTCGCGCTGCTCGACAACAAGCGCGTGGCGATTGGCGATCAAGCGGGCCTCAAAAGCTTGCTGGCTGGCGGCGCGAAGAAGACCGATCCAGCTACACTGAGCAAAGCATTGAAGGAGACGAAAGCCACAAGCCTAGTGCGCTTCGTGGGCAATTTGCCTGCCGGTCTGCGCGAGATGTTGGCCAGCCAGGGCGAGTTGTTTACGCAAGTGGCGGCGGTCAAGCTCATCTTCGGCTCGTTCGATCTCAACGCGGACAACTCCGCGACGCTCGACGGGCGCATGCGCACTGCTTCCAGCAATGAGGCCGCGCAATTGAAAGAGAGCTTGAACGGCTTGGTCTCGCTCGGCCAAGCCTTCCTCGGCGGTAGTGATGACCCGACGATGAAGCTCTACGGTCAGTTACTCAATCAGGTGAAGATTGGTGTCCAGGCCAGCGACGTTTCTTGGTTGTTGGTGCTGCCGAAAGAGATGATAGATAAACTAGGAAAGTGATTGAGAATTGAGGATTGAAAATAGAAATGGCCGGAAGGTTCAATAAACCTTCCGGCCATTTGTTTAGAAAGCAGCCAGCGCACCGATCTTCAGCTACTGTTGCGCACTGAGATATTGGTCAATGCGCTCCTGGTAGATTTTGATCTTGTTTGCTTCTTCGTAGCGTTTGCGCACGGCTTTGATGTAGGCGTCGTAAGCCTGGCCCTGCCGCTCGGAGAGCAAGCGTTGGCGAATGTCTTCGCGCGAGGCAGGCAGTTTCGACAAATCGGCTTCGGTGCGTTTGGTAGCCGCGAAAATCATGTAGCCTGCCGCGCCGTATTTAATCGGCGCTTTGACTACTTCACCCTCTTGCAGCTTGGACAGGACGTTGCGCGCCTGCTGGCTGGTTTGCAAACCACCCGCCGATTGGCCGGGGAAGGTGACGTTGCCAAAATTGGTGTCGGTCTTGACTTCCAGCCCAGCAGCCTTGGCCAGTGTTTGGAATTCTGCTGCCGACTTGGCCTTCGAAATGATCTCCTGTGCTTTGTTGAGCGCGATGTTCGGCTCACGCTCCTGACGCAGCTTGATCTCGACCTGGTTGTGCGCCTGCTCGAAGCTCAGTTGCGCGCTCTTGTCGAGAACGTCCACGACCTGCGGAACGGCCAGGCCGCCGGAGATGCCGACCTTGTCGCCAATCTCGCCTTTCTTGAGCGGAGCGACTGCCTCTTCAAACTGCGGGCTGCTGCCGATTTCCGGCAGCGTGTCGCTGTTCTTGAAATATGGAGTGGATTTGATGAGCTTGTCGCCAGTGGTCTTCATCTCTTTGGCGATCTCGTCGGCCGCTTTGCGCAGATCTTTGTACTCGGTCGCTTTGGCGTAAGCCTTGTCGGCCAGGTCCGAAGCAACTTTGTAAGCCTTGCGGTTGGCGACGCCGGCGCGGAGTACGGGCTTCATCTGCTCGAAGGCGACTTCGCGCTGCTCGGTGACTTTCATCAAATACCAGCTCTTGCCTTCGCGGAACGGGCCGTCAATGTCGCCGACCTTGAGGTTTAGAGCGCGCTGTTGCCATTGGTTGGGTTTATTCGCGTCTTTGCGAATCCAGCCGATGTCACCGCCCTTGGAAGCTGAAGCGGTGTCTTGCGATTCGGCCTTGGCGACCGTGGCGAAATCTTCCGGCTTGCTTTGCGGCCCGCTACCTTTGACGCGCTTGGCGATCTCGTTGATTTTGGCATTGACGGTGTCTTCGTCAGCAGTCGCCAATACGTCGCGGCGGATGATACTGGCGTGATATTCGTACTGCTTGTTGCCGTTGTACTCCTCGCGCAGATCAGCGTCGGTGATTGTCATCTGCTTGGCGACCGCGTCAGTCGAGACGAAGATGTAATCCACCTTGCGCGTTGGCTCGTCGGCCTTGAAGTCGTTCTTGTGCGCCTCGTAGTAGGACTTCAACTCGTCCTCCGTCGGCTTGAAGGTATCTTTGACCTTGTCGCGGTCAACGATGGCGTAGGCGACTTCGACCTTGGTGTTGTCCTTCTTATAGCTTTCCTCGATCTCTTTGTCTGAGACCTGCTCAGCCGAGGTGAGGTAGCTGCGCATCTTGGTGGCGGTTATGCCATCGCGCAGCGATTGCTCGTATTCGCTGGCGTTGCTGCCATTCAGCGCCAAGCGGCGAAAGTATTCTTCCTTGCCGACGAACTGACCGGTCTCAGGATTGAGGTTGGCGCGGATAACCTCATCGTTCACCTCTCGGTCAGTGCCGGTGAGATGGAGGTTGTCAGCCAGGTCAATCGCCAGCCGGCTGGCGATTAGACTGTCAAGCGCCTCTTTGTCTAAGCCGAGCGCCTTAAGTGTAGAGATCGGAAGTTGGGTACGCTGGCCAAAACGTTGAGCGAGCATCGCCATCATATTGCGCAGCTCTCTCAGCTTGACCTCTTGCGAGCCGACCTTGGCAATGACCACGTCGCCCTCTTTGGTAGTAGCGCCTGAGTTGCCGGGCATCAGGTTCGTGTTTGGGATATAGAAGAGCGCCAAACTGACCAGCAACAAGAGCGAGAAGAGCAAAAGAATGACGTTACGTGAACGCTGGAACTTAGCAAAAAAACGAAGCATGGTGACAAAACTCCAAACTTTGGATTGGGTGCGGCCACTACAATCAACGAGGCGCGAACGTGGCCTAGTAAGAAAGCGGGCATGATAGCGGTTCAATCGAATCTCTTCAAGCGGCGCGGCCACGCGAAAAAAGAAAAGCGCGCGGGCCAGGAGCGAACAGCTTATAAGCAACTGCTCTTGACCTCATCTACGGGCAAGACTAGATTGCCGAAGCAATGAACATGGATTGGCAAACCGACTTACTGGCCGCAGGTGAAATCGGCTATGTCTTGAAGAGCTATCCGCGCCTGTCCGAAACTTTTATTGCGAACGAGATTTATCTGCTGGAAAAACTGGGATTGAAGCTAAGGCTCTTTTCCATCTTGGAATTGACCGATCCTCAGCGCCACGCTGTAGTGGGTGCGACCCGCGCGCCCGTCCACTATTTGCCGCAACTCACCCCGCTTAGTGAAGCGCCCTTGCGCACTTGGCTACGGTTGAATGCGCCGAAATTTTTCAGCAGCCATTGGGCGTTATTCAAAACGCGCCCGCTGAGTTACGTGCGAACTTTGCTCGCGGGGCTTCAACTCGCTTTCAAACATCGCCCAAGCTCCCCAAGCTCCCCAAACTCATGGATGCGGCCAGCGACTGGTTTTATCAAAGAGTTTTTACAGGCTGGGTACATTGCGCAGCAGGTTTTGGCAATCGGCACAATTCGTCATCTGCACGCGCACTTCTGCCACTCGGCAACGACGGTGGCGATGTTTGCCAGCCGACTTTGCGGCTTGCCTTTCAGCTTCACGGCCCACGCCAAAGATATTTACGTGCAAGCATTGAATCCTGGCGACCTGCTGCAAACCAAGCTGCGCCACGCGAAATTTGTGGTGACTTGCACCAAAGCGAATCAGACATACTTGGCGGCCTTGGGTGTGAAAGACACGCCGATTTACACCATCTATCACGGCCTGGATACGCAACAATTCGTCCCGCGCGCTACAGCGACTGAAGAACCTGCTGTGCCTTTGCTGCTCACAGTGGGCCGCGTAGTCGAGAAGAAAGGTTTTCCGTTTCTACTTGAAGCCTGCCGTCTGCTGAAGGACAAAGGTTATCGGTTTCAATGTCAACTCATCAGCGGCGCAGGGGCACGCGAGCAGCAGATTGTTTCGTTGATTGATGAATTGGGACTGGCGGACACGGTGATGCTGCAGCCCGCCGTCACACAGGAAGCATTGCAGCGGATTTATCAACAAGCCACGCTCTTCGTCCTGCCCTGTCAGATTGCCGAGAATAATGATCGCGACGGCATTCCCAACGTGCTGGTCGAGGCGATGGCGGTGGGTTTGCCCGTGATTTCCACCAATATCTCAGGCATTCCCGAATTGATCGAGCACGGCGTGAGCGGCTTGCTCGTGCCGCAAAAAGACGCGCGCGCCTTGGCCGCAGCTATCTCCGAGTTGTTGGCCGCGCCTGAATTGCGACAGAAGCTGGGCCACGCTGCGCGCGAAAAGGTCTGCCGGTTGTTCAATGCGGAAGCGAATATTCTGGCGTTACATCAATTATTTCTCGCCTGCTTGGGCGGCGACGAAAAGGTTAGCGAGCCGTGTGCAGTCGAGCGGTCAACAGCGCAGGTATGAAAAAGCGGGTGCTGTTTTATTGCCAGTCTTTGCTGGGCATCGGCCATTTCATCAGGGGCCGCGAGTTGCTCTGCGCGCTGCGGGACTTCGAGGTCTGTTTCCTGTACGGCGGCGAAGTCGTGCCTGGTTTCGAACTGCCCACGTGGGTAGAGGTCGTCTATCTGCCCGCGCTCAGATCGGACACAGCTTTTGAAAAGTTGTACGTGGTTGACAGTCAGGAAAGTCTGCCGCAGGTAAAAGCGCGCCGCAAAGAACTGCTGCTGGCTACCTTTGATCGTTTTGCACCTGACATTTTACTGATCGAGCTATTTCCTTTCGGCAGGAAGAAATTCAATTTTGAACTGCTGCCTTTATTGGCTCACGCGCGCGCCACACGCCCAGAGATAAAGATCGTTTGCAGTCTGCGCGACATTCTGGTGCGCCGGCCCCATCAGATGCGTTACGAGGCGCAAGTCTGCGCGTTGATGAATCAATACTTCGACCTGCTGTTGATTCATGCCGATCCGCATTTGCAACGGTTGGAAGAGACTTTTGGAAGCGTGGCTGACCTCGACTGCACAATCCGGTACACGGGCTATGTGGCGCAGTTATCGCAGCACAAACCTGCCGCGCGGGCCGGAACTGATCCACTCATCCTAGTGAGCATCGGCGGCGGGCGAGTGGGGCATGAACTGATTGGGTGTGCGCTCGCGGCTGAAGCGCAGCTTCCCATGCCGCACCGGTTGCACATCCTCACTGGCCCCCACATTCCAGCCGCGCAGTTTCAAAGCCTACAACAACAGTCCGCAGACCGTCCCCACGTGTCTCTACAACGCCACACGACAGAGTTTGTGACTTGGCTCCGGCAAAGCGAGCTTTCAATCAGCATGGCGGGTTACAACACTTGCATGGATATTGTGTCGGCGGGTGTGCGGGCGCTGGTCTATCCCTTCAACGAACACGAGAATGACGAACAAACGCTGCGCGCGCGCAAACTGGAACAGTTGGGCTATGTCAGCGTGCTCGACCCCGCGCTACTTGCACCCGATTACCTGGCGGCGGAGATCGTCCGCTGTCTCAATGCGCCGCCGCCTGCTCCGGCAGTTGCGCTCGATCTGCGCGGGGCACAGCGAACGGCAGAGTTGCTGGCGGAGGAAGCAAGCAAGCGATGAATTCTTCCTTTGCGCAAATCGAAGCCGCGCTGGCACGGCGTCAGCAACAGGCCGCGCCGCTCCACTTTTTCTTTCGTGATGACGATGTGGGTGAAGATGAAGCGACGTTGCGGTGGTTGTTACAGCTTTTCCTGCGCAGGGAAACTCCAATCAATCTCGCTGTAATTCCCGGGCGATTGACGGCAGCGTGCAGCCAGCTTCTATTACAATCCGTTCGCACTGCGCCGCAGTTGCTCGAATTGAATCAACACGGCTGGCTGCATCTCAACCACGAACGCGAGGGTCGTAAGTGTGAGTTTGGCCCCAGCCGGGCATTCGCTGAACAGTTGGCGGATATTATTCAAGGGCAAGCGCAGATGAATGAAACGTTTGGGCCGCATTGGTTCCCGGTCTTCGTCCCACCCTGGAATCGCTGTACTGAAGCGACCTGTCAGGCGCTCGACCAATTGGGCTTTCGTGTCTTGTCGCGAAATCGCGCAGATGCTTTGTGCGCAGGCTCTCGTTTGCGCGAGTTGCCGGTCACGCTTGATCTGTATCGTTGGCGAGGCGGCGCGCAGTTGCGACCGGCGGCAGAGCTGGCGAGTGAATTGATTCGACAGATCGAACAGGGCAAGCCAATCGGCGTGATGCTGCACCATCAGGTGATGGACGAAGAAGCCTTTGCCTGGGTCGAGGCGCTCTTGCAAGTGTGCCAGCGCTACTCCATCGTTCAGTGCCACACTTTCGAGCGATTGCTGGGATTGGCGATCTGACGTGATGAAGAGAGAAAAACGAGCCGATTTTCGCGAGCTAGTACGCCACTGCCTGGGGCAGATGCGCGGGAAAATCCTCTTCGCCCTCCTCTGCATGTGCGGCTTCACGTTGGCGGAACTGCTCGCGCCCTGGCCGCTGAAGATCATCTTCGACTACATCCTGCTGCAAAAGCCGTTACCGCCCTCACTGCACTGGCTCACCGGTTTGTTGCAAGGCGAGCCAACTACTGCCGTGTTGGTTATCTCGCTAGGCATTTTGCTCATCGCAGGGATGAGTGGTTTGTTCTCCTATTGGCAACAGTTCCTGACTTCGCACATCGGCTATCAACTGGTCTACACGTTGCGGCGCGAGTTGGTGGCGCACCTGCAACAGCTTTCGCTGGCCTATCACAACCGCGCGCGCACGGGCGAGTTGTTAGGCAAGGTGACGGGCGAGACCGAGGCTTTCAAGGACGTATTCATCGAATCGGTGCTGCTCTCGTTCTCGCACGTGCTGATGGTCATCGCGATGTTCATTGTGATGTTCATCCTCAACTGGCGCTTGGGTCTGGTGGTGCTGGCGACTTTCCCGCCGCTCTTTCTGGCGCTGGCGCGCATCTATCGCCAACTCAAAATCTCTGCGCGCCGACAGCGCGAGCGGGAAGGGCTGATCGCCGCGCGCCTGACTGAAGTGCTGAGTTCGATGCGCTTGGTCAAGGCTTACGGACGGGAACGCTATGAACAGGAGCGGTACGAGCAAGAGAGCCAACTGACGCTGGCCGAAGGTCTCAAGACCGAGCGCTTGGCCGCCGCTGCGACACGCTCAGTCGAATTCATCAAGGCCGTGGGCCTTTGGGCGACCGTGCTGGTCGGCGCGCTGCAAGTAATGCAGGGGCGCTTGACGCCTGGCGCGGTGCTGATCTTCATCGCCTACTTAAACGATATGTACAGGCCGTTGCGCAGCCTGGCCAAAACTTCGACGCGGTTTTCGCGGGCCGTGGTAAGTATGCAGCGCATTGGGGAGATTCTGAACACGGAGCCGGAGAGTTGGCAGGAAGGCGCTGACCTAGTAGCCACGCAGTTGCAGGGCGAGATCGTCTTTTCGCACGTCTGGTTCGATTACGGCGCGGGCAAGGAAGTTTTGGAAGACCTCTCCTTCCGCATCGCGCCGGGGCAGCGAGTCGCACTGGTTGGTTCTTCCGGCTCCGGCAAATCAACGATTGCCAACTTGATTCTGCGTTTCTACCAAGCGCAGCGTGGCTTGATCACGATTGACGGAGTGAACATCAGCGATTATCAACGCGAATTCCTGCGCCGCGAGATCGGCGTGGTGCTGCAGGAGTCGCTGCTCTTTGGCGCTTCGATCCGCGAGAACATCGCTTACGGCAAGCCCGACGCCACCGACGCTGAGATCGAAGAAGCCGCGCGCCAAGCCTACGCGCACGATTTCATCATCGCGCTATCTGATGGTTACAACACGCTAGTCGGCGAGCGCGGCAGCACACTTTCCGGCGGGCAGCGCCAGCGCATTTGTCTGGCCCGCGCGATCATCAACCAGCCTTCTATCCTAATCCTGGACGAACCGACCTCGGCGATTGACACGGAATCGGCGGCGCTCATTCACGAGGCTGTAGACCGGCTACGCGCGGGCAAGACCACGCTCGTCATCGCACATCATTTTTCTGAGATCGAAAGCTTTGATCAGATCCTGGTCTTACGCCGCGGCCGTCTGGTTGAGTCAGGCACACACGCGCAACTGCTTGCCCTGCGCGGGGATTATTACAAGATGTTTCTGCGGCGCGGTGCGAAAGAAGCGCACGGCTAACAGTCCCAGGTGAAATGAAGCTATAGCGGAAAAGCAGGGAATCGCAGAGCGCCAAAACGCGCATTGCCGCAGACCCCAGTCAGCTTTATACTGCCCGCCACTACGCTTGAGCCTTTGGATATGTACAACCAGCTTAAAGAAAACAGTCTGCGTTTGATCTTCCGATCCGACCCGCCCGGATCGCTAAAACTTCCTGGACTGCCCGATACCTTTGTCAGCATTCACGTCGGCCCAGCCGTGCAAATTGACTGTCGCCGCGGTGGCCACAGTCATCGTGGCACGGCGGTGCAAGGCGACATAGACATCATTCCTGCCGGTACGCCCAGCGTTTGGGAGATAAGCGAGAAAGACGCGGCGCTGATCTTGGGTGTGACGCCTCAACTCTTGCAGACCGTGGCGGAGCAACTCGATTTCGAGCCACGCCGCGTCGAGATCAGAAACCGTTTCCAGATGCGCGATGCGCAGTTGGAAAACATCGCGTGGGCTTTGAAGGCAGAGATGGAAAACGGCTATCCGAGTGGGCGTTTATACCGCGATAGCTTGGCCGTGGCGGTGGCTGCCCGATTGCTAACTTGTCACAGCTCGGTCTCGCTTAAACTGCCAAAGCTGAATGGCTCGCTCGCCGGGCGCCGCTTGAAACAAGTGCTTTCCTTCATCGAAGACAATCTGAGCCGGAACATTTTACTCGGCGAGATCGCCGCGATTGCCGGACTGAGCGTCTCGCATTTCAAAGTGGTCTTTCGCGATGCGATGGGTATGCCAGTACATCAATATGTGATACAGCGACGCGTCGAACGCGCCAAAATTTTGCTCAGCGAAAGCAATCAGCCGATCAGCCAGATAGCGCTCGAAACCGGCTTTGCCCATCAAAGCCATCTCGCGCACCACATGCGCCGCGTGCTCGGCGCCTCACCCAAAGCCGTCCGAGAGATGCTTCGTTAAAGTGCGACGCTGGGGCATCCTGACTTTTTCCATCTAAACCTGCTCTTTCCCGGCTATCTTTGCGCGACGGCTGCGCTCGGCCAACTCTATAATTTTTTCCTCTTGCAGAATGGAGAGGCAATTCAAGCGCGGGCTAAACGGCTTCGCCATCCGAGACTAACCAACCCTTGAAGGAGAATGAACGCAATGACGAAAAGACGCATAACATCCATCGTGTTGGCCGCATTCCTGATGGCAATCTCGGCAGTCTATTTGTGGGCCAAGCCGGGATACACCGTTGAATATCCGCAAGGGTATCGCAAATGGGCGCACGTGATGAGCTACGTGATCGGCTCACAAAGCCCGGCTTACGAAAGAAATGGCGGCCTGCATCATTTCTACGCAAACGAAAAAGCAGTAGAAGGCTATCGCACCGGTAAATTCCCGGATGGCTCGGTGCTGATAGATGAACGGAACAAAGTAGAGGAGAAATACGGAGTGACGCGAGCCACCGACTGTCTTGGCATCGGCGTGATGATGAAAGATAGCCAGCGCTATGCCGAGACCGGAGGCTGGGGCTTTGAGATATTCGTCGGCAACAACCAAACGAACGGCGTGTTGAACGCACAGAGCCGGATGGGGTGTTACAACTGCCATGCAAAGCAAAAGGATCATGACCTCGTGTTTAGCCAGCTTCGCAAGTGAAGCAAGCCAACTCGATGCCAGCAGACTGAGAAAGGAAGAATGTTATGACAGCAATTTCCGCAGCTTCTGCACCACCAGAGTCACAGGCTTACCGAGCCATTCTCTGGGGCGGATTGATCGCCGGGACGCTCGACATCACGGCGGCGTTCATCAATAGCGGACTGCATGGAGTCGGCCCGTTGCGGGTGCTTAGATCAATCGCCAGCGGCCTGCTTGGCGCGCAGGCCAGAAATGGCGGTATCGGAACTGCTGCGCTCGGTCTGGGGTTGCACTTTCTGATCGCGCTAGGGGCCGCCACTGTTTACTATGCGGCGAGTCGCAAGCTCAATCTGCTGACGCAGCACGCGATTATTTGCGGGGTGCTTTACGGCATCCTGGTTTATCTGGTGATGAATTTGATCGTGCTGCCGCTCTCGGCGATTTATTTCAAACCCTCATACACGCCTTCTGCTGTTGTTACTGGCCTGATAATCCACATGCTCTGTGTCGGCTTGCCCATTGCGCTCGTCGTCCGCAGCTACGCGAAATAGCGGCGGGTTCATTTACAGCCCCCAGGCTTCGTTGAAAAAACCAGCCAGCACAATCTTGCCAGGATAGCGGTAATCGGGCGGCGTGGTGATGTCCACCACCGCGTAATCCGGCAGCTTAGGCGTCTGCCGCGCGTTGTTGAGATAGTCGAACTCGCGGAAGGTGAAGCCGCTGTTGAGCACGATGTAGTGTTGCGGATTGAGCGGATTCGGAAAGATCAAGAGCGGCACGTGGGTGTTGGCAGGGAAGCGCTGCTGGCCTACGACGACGCCTTCAGCCGTCCATTTCACGGGCAACTTGTCGGCGATGCGCGCCAGAATTTTGTTGCTGCCCGGATCGCCCCACAGAATCAGATTGCTTGTGGCAATGTCGACGTCGGTGATCTCTACGTCTTTGCGCACCTGCGCCTCGCCGCGAAAATGCCGCCGCCATTCGGTGACCGCGCGCTGCTGCTCGCTCGCCACCCACTGCGCTACGCCCGGCGCGAGCGGCGCACCTGTCGGCGTCACGAAAACAAAGCTGTCGAGAAAGGCGTCATCTATCGGCCCTTGCAAGCCGTGACGTTTGTGCAGCCCGGCGGCAAGGGCTGCATCCACTGCCGCCCATTGATTGCCTGTTTTGCGAAAATGGACTTGCCAGGAGCGATCCGACAGCGGCCCTGCGACTGTGAGCTTTTGCCCGTCAATCGTGACCACGGGTTTGCGCGTCGCATCCAACACACAGCCGCCTGATCCCATTTCAATGCTAAACGCGGTGACGTTGGCCGTCTCAATATTGACGCCACTGTCGCCGACAATCTCGGCATTCAATCGCGCGCGCTCCCAATGCTGGCCGAGCGCATCCACGACCAGCCACTTCATACGATTGTAGGCCAGCGTCCACGTGGTGAACTTGAGCTTGCGCGGATAGGCATCACGCCCGCGCACAGCGATGGCATCGAGGATGCGATCAATTTCGACTTTGGAATCGGGATGATAGCTGTGTCCGGTCTTTGGCCCGACAATCCGTGTGAGCCGCAGCCCTTCCGCGTCCATCGCCCTTTCCATCATATCGGCGGCCTGCTTCTGCCCATCAATCTCGCCGTTGTAGGCGACCACCGGCGTGTTGAACAGATTCACGGCATAGTTGGTCGCATCGTAGAGATGAAACAGCTTCTGTTCCCACCACGGTGGCGCGTTCTCGCCAGTGAGATTGAGCTTGAGAAATTGCGCCGACTCGCTAAAGCCCGCGCCGGGCGCAATCGCCGCCCACAGCCCGGCGTAGTGTGTCCCAAACTGCCAAGCCGACGCGCCGCCCATGCTGAAGCCGCGCACGATGATGCGGTTCTCGTCAATGCGGTATTGCTGTTTCACCTTGTCGAGCGCCTCGAACAAATCCACTTCACCGGCAAACTTGTTCGCGTTGCAGAAACGCCCGTACAAATGCAACACAATGGTGTCGCGCGGCGTGAACTCGCCCATCTTTGTTTCGCGGTCGGCCAGGAAGTTGACCTCGCTCAACGTCTCACCACGCCCGTGAAACCAGGTGTCCAAACGCCAGCGATGCGGCTTGTCTGGCCCAAACGACGGCGGAATCACCAAGCCATACGGCTGCACGCTCTTGTCTAGCTTGGAAACATAGCCGCGCACAACCAGACCCGTCGCCGTTGTCCACGGCGCTTTGCCTTCGGCCAATTGCTTTGCGCGTTCTTCGCCGTGTTGCAACAAGGTTTTCGCTTTGGCGATTTCGTCGGCCTTGAAGAATTCGTTGTATTGCAGCGCGTAGCGCACGGCTTCGTGATAGATCAGCACGTCGGGCAGCAATAGGTGGTTGCGCACTTTGTTAGTCGCTGCGTGCAGCCGTTGCAAACCGGCTTCGAGTTCAGCGCGGTCAGACGCGAGCACTTCGATGCCACCAGGCGGGATCGGTTTCACCACCGGTTGTTGTGCGAAGGCTTGCGCCAGCACGATTACGGTCAGCAAAAGAAGAGTGGTTGGGGTTTTCATGCGGAGTACCTTACGAAGTCATTTGCGGACTATTGAGCGCCACAATAATGTGACCTAGTTGCGCCAGCGAATCTTTGTTTGCGATAACAATAGCCTCTAGCCGCTCTGTCACTATTGCCAGTAACTGCTCAGTACTTTTTGCTTGGTAAGACTCATAGTCATCAAACTCTGGATGGATTACAAAGAAAATGCTGCCAAGCCGGGAGCCGTCGCGATCTGACAGATGCACATCTAGGCCGTGTCCCCACGTACGATCGTGGCGAACTGCTGTTACCTGATAAGTTGAACCTTCAATACACAGGTTTGTCATTAAGAATAGCCACTGAAATCTATTTCTTTTTCGCTTTGGCTGCGGCTTTATCTAAGTTTTGCTCCACTCTGAGCTTCACAATTTTACCGATCAGAGCATAAGGCATGGGCTTATCCAGCGGGAACCTTATCGTACCCTTTGAAAGTTCATAGGCCGCTAGCTCCTTCTTGAACGCCTCGATTCCTTTTGGCGCGGGATAAAACCCGATGTGGTTTTTGAACGCCGCGAAGTGAACCAGATTCCCGTGCAGCGTGAAGGTCGGCATCATATATTTAATTGCTTCTTCGGCCTTCGGCGCGGCTTTCCTGATCGTCGCCCTGAGCTTCTCAAGCTTTGCTTGAATATCAGGCGGGAAGCCAGCGATGTATTCATCAATCGTTTTGGGCGCTATTTGATTGGGTTTCATCTTGTCCTTTCTCTCAACATTCCATCTTGCCTAAGACGCGTCATCGCACCGTCAGCAATTTGTCCTCTTTCGGATTCGCTTCCAGATAGATGTCCTTGTATTCTGAGGCCCCGGCGCCATGCCGAAACATACCAATGGGGCCGGGAATGATGCGCTTCTCCGGGTCTGATCGCTCGTTTTGGGAAGGGTGGTTGTAGCGGACAATCTCTACACCATCTACTGCTGCGCTCATAGTGCCCTTTTCCAGGTTGCACAGCAGCTCTGTCGTAGACCACCTGGTAAAGTCTCGCGAGCCATTCACCAGCGTTTCGTGTGGCAGGTTGTGATGCTGGGGCGGATGATAGTCCCACATCGCGCCGTGCGGCGGCATGAACTGAATCCAGCCAGCATTATCAATCCTCGGCTTAGCGGAATCTTTTGGACGATCTCCCCAAAACAAAACACCCAGGTGATCCCCGTTCACGGGATTCATGCGCGCGGTGAAGATCAAACGAAAGCTGCCATAATCGGCCTTCGTATAGGCAAGGCGCGAACTGCCGCCTACGCCGCGCATTGCGCCATCCACGATGCTCCATGTCGAAGCGTCTGCCTCCCAGCCATCGAAATTTTGACCGTTGAAAATCTTTACGCAACCTGGATAAGGATTAGCTTGGTGAGAGGCATCCACTAACGCAGGGGCTTTCGTTGCTTCCTTGCCTCCGGCGACTTGGCCAAAGAATATGAGGCCAGAAGTTAGTATGGAGAGAAAAAAAACTCGTAAATTATGTTTCTTCATAACTCGGTAGCTCCGACAAATAGACCACTCAAGCCAGATCAGCGAAATGTCCGCTCTGCAATGTTAGTTTTTAGGCGGCGCCTTTTACCAACATCTCTCGTATCCAATCACTCTTGGCCCAATCCAGTACGGACTTGCCGTTCCCGTCTTTGAGCTTGGCGCTCAGACCCAGAGAAAGAAACGCTTCGATGATGGCGCGCTGGGCGGCTTTTGCCTCTTCGACACCGCTTCCACCACGACCGGTGTTTTGCACGGCGAGATGAAATGGCGTAGACCCAGGACGATTTTTGACCAGCGGGGCGCAGCCCGCTTTAAGCAGGCATTGCACAGCCGCCGCGCAGCGTGTGCGCACCGCTCGGTGAAGCGGCGTGGCCCCGTTCATATCCTGAGCATCAATCTCAGCGCCTGCCTCCAACAGACATTGAATCATCTCTACTTGTCGTTTCTCATCCCAGGTCGGGCCGTTGATGTAGCCATCCGCCGCGTAATGCAGCGGCCTGCTCCGGCGATGATTTCCGGCGGCATTCGGATTGGCGCCTGCGGCTAGCAATAGCCGGGCGAGCTCAACTCTGTAGCCTGCAGCAGCTAGGTGCAATGCAGTATCTCCTGCGTAAAGCCAGTGAAAGATTCCTGATTCGTAAAGTCTGGGTTTGCTGACGACATCAGTTGCCAGCGCCGAATCGCGCTTGAGCAGCTCTGTAGCCTTAGAGCGGTCATCAGCGAGTATCGCGTTTAGCAAAGATTCCATTATCTCTGGCGGGCGATTTGTCTTCATAGATAACTCAGCCACCAATCTTTGCGGCGGCGCTTTACCTCTGCAAACCAGCGGCAGAGCGGATACAACAGCAGCAAGCCGAGCAACCAACACAGGTAGACTACCCACAGCGAAAAACCAAGATTGCCGGGGTTAGGCGCGGGTCTGGCCAACAAGTCTACGAACTGCCACGCAAGCGGTTGTCCCGCGAGATAGCCAGCCAAGACGGCGAGACCGTGAGCGGTGATCCACTGCCCAACATAGAAGAAGAGCGGCACTCGGCCAAAGGTGATAAAGATGCGGGAGAGTGGGCCTGGCTCGATCCGCTCAAACCAGGGAAGCGCGATGATGGCGGTGCCTAGTGTCAGCAACAGAAACAACAACGAAGGTGGATACTTCGAGACGTTTAAGAAGGAAAGCACCGTGAAGATCGCGTTTTTCTGCACGCTCCACCGGCTGGGATCGCCATACACGTTGATGCTTCTGAGTAACACGAAGCCAAGCAACAACGCCGCCCCCAACTTTAACAAGAAGTGCCGCCGTCGCCCTGCTTCCCATTGGTAGATTGCGCCGAAGCAATAGCCCGCGGCTAACACACCAACCCAGGGGATGAGCGGATAGAGCGCCAGCCCGTAAGTTTTCGGCGTGAAGAAGATTACTCCAGGTTGATGCAATACCATCCAGACAGAGGCCCAAAATTGCGGCGGTGTGCCCGGCTTCTGCATGAATCGAAATCCGTCGAGCGAGTTATGCAACGCGATCATCGCAATGCTGATGACTGCGATGGTGCGCAGCGGCAAATGAATCAAAACAGCCAGGACGATCATTGAAACGCCAATCGCCCAGATCACCTGCAACATAAACGCAAAGTGAAAATCAACGTTGAACCAGACGATCACTCTGATGATGGTGAGTTCCAGCAACACGAACCAAAGCCCGCGTGTGAGCAGGAATTTTGCTAAATCGGTTTTACTCTTGCCGCGCGCCGCTTGCAGAAACGCGCCCGTACCAGCCAGAAACACAAACACCGGCGCGCAGAAGTGTGTGATCCAACGCGTGAAGAAGAGCAGCGTGTTGGTCTTGCTGAGATCGGTCGGATCGAAATCCAGCGCGTCACGATGAACAAATTCGCGCGTGTGATCGAGCAGCATAATCACCATGACGATGCCGCGCAGCAGGTCAACGGCATTGACGCGCTGCTTCACAGTAGGCAACGAATGCTCTATGACTGGCGTGGCAGTGGCGCGATTGTTTGAAGAGATCGCGTGTAATTCTGATTCAACTTTCATGCTGGTTCGGCTCCCGCTCATCTTGTTTCATTCGGTTTTTAGCAAGGCTTGCGCTCTTACCGATTTTAGACAGCAGCCACCGAGCCGAATAGCATTTTGTGATGAGTGCGCCGTTATCGGTGATGAACGGGAACGGAGAACTTACGAATATCGAAGCAGCGAAATATCGGAATCGCAGTGCGCCTGTGGTTAGGCGGTTGAGTTCCTACAATTGCATCTGCATGAATTTCAGGAACAACTCCCAATCGGACGGAATGGTGCCGTGTCCGCCCTCGTGCATGACATAGCCGAGCGTATGAAAGATCGGCTGTCCGGCGGGCGGCATTTGCTCCGTGTCCAGCCCTTGCTTGCCGAGCAGGCGAAAGACCGGCTCCGCCGCCACCGCAGACAGGAATTCGCCCTTCGGGTCTGACCAATTGTCTGTAGTGCCGGTTTGCAGCAACACAGGCCGGGGCGCAATCAATGCCACCAGCATGTGCGCATCCACCGGAAACTCATTCACGCGGTCGCCGTACTTCGCGTAATTGGCGGCGAACTGATAAGGGTAGCGAGTAGCTTCGGTCAAATGTTTAATCGTCTCGCCGTAATTGCGGCGGCTGATGGCCGCGCCGCCTTCGCCTGAACAACTGGCGATTACCATAGCAAAGCGCGGATCATGCGCGCCCGCCCACAGCACGGTTTTGCCGAGGCGTGAAATGCCTGTGATTGCCACGCGCTTGGCGTCCACACCTTTGTCGGTTTCGAGATAATCGAGCGCGCGACTTGCGCCCCAGGCCCACGCCGAAATCGCGCCCCATTCGTTCGGTGCGGGTTCGGTTTGTCCGGGCTTCAGGTACAACGCGCGCACGCCGTACGGAATGCCGCCGAGGAAATCCGGGTCAACATCACCGTAATAAAACGTGGCGACGCCGAAACCCTGCTCCAGGAAAGGCAGCACTTTCAAGCTGCCGAATCGTCCGTCCTTCGGCGCTGGCACACGCTTTTTGTCGCGGTTCCAGATTTCACCCGGTTTGATGCCCGGATCGGCTACGGCATTGGAATTGGCCGTGAAACTCATATTGAGCAGGAGCGGCACCGGCTTGTTGGCATTCGCAGGCAGATACACCAACAAATCCATCTTCGGCCCATCTTTTTTGGGCGAAAAGTAAATCGTGACTTGGCGGCGCAACGCCTTGCCATCGAACGCGGGCGTGCCTTTATCGAAGACATCGAAGCTCATTCCGGCAGGACGCGCCGGACTACGGCCAAACTGGTTCTCTTCAAACAAGCGCACAATCTCTGGCCGCCGCTTTTGCTGCCAGGTCTTGGCGTCGCGCACCGTTTTGCCGTCGGCCATCTTCAGCGGGTCGGGCAAGGTGTACGTGCCAACTTTCGCTTCGTCGTAGTTGACCGGAATGCCTGCGACTTCCGTGCGCGGCGCATTCTGTGTCTGGCCATGTACGGCGCAGGATGACAGAAGGAACGCGGAAGTTAATGCTGCAATTGCACAACAGTATTTGAATGACATAAACACCTCCGATTCGGATTTATTCGGCATGGCTTAGACGTTACAACTCTGGAGCGATGACTTGCGCCGCTTCCGCAGACGTACGCACTGGCACGATCTCGAACTCAGCCAAGTCCTGCCAGGCGGTTGTCCACGCGGCGAAAAGTGACTCATCTTCGGTACGCATAAGTTGGTAGCAGGTCTTGAACTCCAGGTCTACCCAACTGGAGACGTACTCCAAACCCTCAGGCAGCATGCGGCCTTTATCGCGGGCGCGCCGATATATTTCCGGCGCTGCCCCTTGTTTGAAATGTTCGATCACCAAGTAGAGCATCTTCGTTCTGCTTTGTCAGGCATCGCAAGCTGAAGTGTCTTGGTGCTGGCCGCTGCCAATCCTTTAAGAGTTGTCTGCCACGTTTTCGCTGCGTGAGCGGCGGCTGATTTTAGCCGTGGGTGCAACCCACGGAGAACGCAGTTGAAATTCCGCGTCGCGTCAGCGACGCTTGAATTCAGGCGTCGCTGACGCGACGCGGGGTAATTCTTCGCGCCGTTCCCGGCGTTGAAAACGCCGGGCTAAAGTCAGCCGCCGCTAGCGCGGCGCAGAGGCGGCGATTGAACCCTCAAAGGTTTACAGCGAGCGGTACTAACCAAGTTGCAGGAAAGCTGCCCGAAGCTTTGCTTAGCCTCTCATCTTCTTATACGTGGCGAGGCAGCGTTCTGCCGTTTCTAGCGGAGAGAGTCGGCTGCCTTCCTGTTCGATCAGGTAATACTCCACGCCGCCTTTGGACTCGGCAGCCGCGAAGATTTGCTTCCACGGTGCCTGGCCTTCGCCCAACAGCGGGCGGTAGCCTTTCTCTTCTTTCGGATCGCCCGCCGCCCACTCTTTGAGGTGGAGCGAACGGATGCGGCCCGGATTGGCGTTGATCCACGCCACCGGATCGGAGCCAGCCTCCACGCACGTGCCTACGTCGAGTTGCAGCGTCACGTCTTTCGGCGTGCCCGCAGCGATGATTTCGATGGGGCGCTTGCCTTCGACCGGCACGAACTCCGGCTTGTGATTATGGTAGCCCGCGCGCATGCCGAGCGGTTTCAACTTCTCCGCTGCCATGCTGAGTTTCTCGGCGACGCTTTTCCAACTATCAAGTCCCGTCACTCTGCCGGGGCTGGCCATCACGATGGTTTTGGAGCCGATGATTTGATTCAGGTCAATCGCTTTCTGAATGCCTTCAGGCGTGAAGGCATTCGCGCCGTTGTGCGTAGACAGACATTTGATCTTTAACTCGTCGAGCAGCTTGCGCATCTCTTTGGCGTAATCGGTCGTCCACTGATAGTACGGCGCATAAAACTCGACGACTTCGTAGCCCATCTTGGCGACGGCGCGCACCGTGCCCATCGGGTCTTTAGCAAGTTCGTCGCGCACGGAATAGAGTTCGAGGCCGACGGGCACACGCTTGGCGGCGGATGCGGCAAGGGCAAATGGAGCCGCTCCGGCTAGTGCCAGAAACGAGCGGCGGGAAAGGGAATTGAGTGATGCCATAGGTTCTCCTATTACTAAAGTGAGTAGAAGTGATGATAAGCTAAACAAGCGGCAATCGCTCAGCCTTGAGCTTACGCTCTCCCAAACGCTTGCAAAAAATACGAAGCTAGCTCAGAGGCCGACCGCCGATTCCACGACTCATTGACGATTAACAACAGTTCTTTTTGCTCTGCGCGCGGTGGGATGACAGCGATTCTGCGCGCAGCAAGAGCCCGCGTGACCACTTGTGCGTCAACCCCCTCAATCGGCAGGCGGAAAATGTTCGTCCCGGGTGATATGCGTCGCGCGCGTAGCTGACCGCGTATTTCGAGTTCTCGAATAAAAGCCTCGGAGACCTGCACTGCCTTGCGAAAGCGCTCAGTAAAGCCGTCCAGATAGTGGCGAGCGACCACCGCGTAAGGCCAAACTTCCGGCATCCCCCCACCAAACATTCTGCGCACGTGGTACATATTCTCCAGCAGCGCGCGTGGCCCGGCGAGCATCGCCCCAGACGCGGCATTCAGCCCTTTATAAAGTGAGATATAAACCGTATCGAAGGTGGCCGCGTAATCCGCCGGGGCAATACCTGTGTAGGCGGACGCAATCAGCAGCCGTGCTCCATCTAGGTGGAGCCGAATGCCGTTTTGCCGGGCGAAGGCGGTTACGCGCTTTAGCTCGTCCGGCGAGAACACTTCGCCAGATTTGCGTCGCACTGGCGACTCGATGGAAATTGTGCCAACACGCGTTGAGACGCGCCCTGAAGCAGTCCGGGCTATTGTTTCCTGCAATTCGTCGAGCGTGAAAGTCGCTTTGTCTTTCCCCAGCGGAGTGAGGTTAAGCTGGCTCAGCGACTGAGCGCAGTCCCCAGAATCATTATAGAAATGGCTTTCGTGTTGCACGACGACCCGATGATCTGCTCCGGCGAGTGCCCGCACCGCCAAGTGATTGGCGAGTGTCCCAGTAGGCATGAAAACCGCTGCCTCCTTCCCAAGCAGCTTGGCGCAGGCTGATTCTAGCTCTTCGACTGCCCCGCCGCGAGAATAGTTGTCGGGAGTAATTTGTCCTTCACCAGCTAAACGAGACAATAAGTTTGAGTACTCTTTCGGGCTGAGGTCGAGCCCGTCAGATGTCATATTGACAGTGTCATCTGGCGGCGTTGTTTGCTCCGATGACGGAGCCAGAGTGAAGCGCGATGTAGGTATTCCCAGTCCAGTAATCGCAGCACTCGTCCTAAGGAAATCTCTTCGCTCATAGTTGCTCATAGTTGTCTCCTATCAAGGGTCGCTTTAGCCCGACAACGCCGCCTGCAACATTGCTTTCGTATATCCCACGTTATAAATCTCGCCACCAAATCCGCCGCCGCCCACCTTGGAATACGCCCCCACAATGCTGCCTTCGCGCTCGCGGTCGTAATCAATCGCGCGCGGGTGCTCAGGATAAAGTCCGCGCGGATACTTTTGCCGCACCAACTCCCGCATCACCGCGAACATATCAACCTGTCCTTCATCCAAGAAAACTTCGGTGTACTTTTCATAAGGCTTCCGCACGATCACATTGCGGAAGTGGACATGGTTGATGCAATCCCGCGCGCCGAAGTATTTCGCCACCGTCACCGGGTCTTCGCCCAATTCGCGCGTCACCCCGCAATCGAAGGTGATGCCATTGGCCGGGCTTTTGACGATGTCTACCAGGCGCTTCCATCCGGCCAGCGTAGACATGATCTGCCCCGACCCACGGCTGATTGGCGCAGGCGGATCGTTGGGATGGAGCGCCAAGCGCACGCGAGCTTCCTCGGCCACAGGCACGACTGCTTTCAGGAAATAGGTGACGTTGTTCCACATCTCTTCAAGACTATGCGCGCCTTCATCAGGCAGCGGCGGCAGGCCTTTCACCCTGTCGTAATCGAAGGCCGTCATTCCCGCGCCCGCGCGGCCCAGCTCTTCGTAGTAGCCCTCAACGATGCGGTGTGCGTAGAAGTTGTATTCGACCACCGGCAAGCCAGCTTTGCCCGCTGCGCGAATGGATTGTTTGACCTTCTCGATCTCTTCATCGCGTCCCGGCCTGCCGTAGAGAGTGTTGGGGAAGCCGGAGATCATCATATTGCACAGCGTCAGTCCACCTGTCTTGAAACGATTGATCCGCTCGCGCACGGCCTCTTCTGTCCAGGGAATTGGCGGCCCGCCCGTCAACACGTAATCAACCCCAATTTGTTTAACTCGGCGCATCCCCGCCGCATCAATGGTTGCACTAACGCCGAGACAGATTTTCGGCGTGTTAGCGCCTTCGACGGGCGGCCACGAAGCTTTTTGTGTAGTGGCTAAGGCAGGAGGCAATAGAGTCGAGGCTGCCATAGCTTTCATCATTTCCCTGCGGGAAAAGTCAGGTTTCACGGATGGTCCTCCTTGTGCGAATGGACGCCACTTTACTGCTGAATCAACCGATAACTTACAAAGGCCAACTGCTTGCTGTCCGGCGACCACGATGGCACGTTGATTGTGCCTTGTCCGCCAAACAATTTTGCCAACACCTGCATTTCGCCAAAACCTGTCGGTGTTACGGGCAAAAGGCGCAACATCACATCTTTGTTCGCCGGATGACCGGTCACGTCTTTTTCATACGAGATGATTACCAGCCATTTGCCGTCGGGCGAAGGGTGCGCGAACCAGTTGTTGTATTCGTCTTTGGTGACCTGCGTCTGCTCGCTGCCGTCAGGCTTCATCCGCCAGATTTGCATTAAGCCGGTGCGCACCGAATTGAAGTAGATATGCTGGCCGTCAGGCGAATACTCTGGCCCGTCATCCAAGCCCTCTGCCGTAGTCAGCCGTTTTTCTTCGCCGCCTTCGACTGGGATGGTGTAAACGTCAAAGTTGCCATTGCGGTCGGCGCAATATGCGAGCGTTTTCCCGTCCGGCGACCAGCCGTGCCAGTACGAAGGCGCAAGCTGGGTGACACGGCGCGGCGTGCCACCAGCAATCGGCAAAACGTAAATCATCGAGCGGCGCTGTTCCTGTGACTGATCACTAATCACCAACCAATTTCCATCTGGCGAGATGCCGTGGTCGTTGTTGCAGCGTATGGCAAAGCCTGTGTCAATCGCCTGCGGTTCACCACCTGTGACCGGCAGCTTGTACATCCGCCCGCCCTGATTGAAGAGGAAATACTTGCCATCGCGCGACCAGTTGGGTGCTTCAAAATGCGCGCGTTTGGTGTAGACGACTTTGCGATCTTTGGAGGCAATCGCAATTGTCTCCAGCGTGCTTTCCAGAATTGGCTGCGGACGCTGTTTAATTTCTACGTTGGAAAAGACGGCTTTTTCGCTGGCGTCGTTGTCGTGCGCACAAACGCCCAGGCCGACGTAGAACGGTTCAGTCAGTTTGATACGGAACGAGCCGCCCGCCGATTGCAGGGCTTCGCCTTCGCGGGCGATGGACATGAAAACGTAATCGCCCTGTTTTTCGAGTTGGAGGCGGCTGGGCGCTTTCACATTCGATTGAATCTCGCGCGTCGGGCCGCCCTTAACTTCGCGGTATTGCAACGAAGTCAGGCCGTCGCCGTGTAAGGCGGCGTCGGCATAGGCGGAATCTGCTTCAAGATTTTGTCGGATGATGAGGACGCCTTTGCGATGCGCATTGCCGCCAGCGCCCAGCATACGGACGTCCGCTGCCAGCGAAAGATCACCGGAGACGCGTTTCCAGACAAAGTGAAAAGCGTCCTTTGTTGCCCACATGTTCTCGCCGCCACCGGCAATGGTGTAGGTCTTCTTGGCATCATCGTATTCAACCGCGCCGGGCATTTTGACTGCGCCGATGTCGCGGTGATCATCGAACAAACCAAGCTTGTTCTGCGAAGAGACAGCTCCGGTTTGCAGGAGCAGCCCAACACTCAAAAGCAGGAAGAAGGTTGAAGTGATAAGTTTCATATCAGTACTCGACTAAAGCGGATCAGCTACGGGTTTTTCAGCATGCCCAAATCTGCCAACCATTCGGCGAACCGGTGATGCCACGTACCAATCGTGGTAGTGGCGCAAGCGGGAGCGAACGTTTGGAGTCCCGCCTTCGGGCGGAAGCATTCGTTGACCAGCCCGACCGGCTGAAGCCGGTACTCCAAACTCACCACCTTGCGCCACTACCCAAAACGGAATGCCGTCACGCGGCAGTGATTTGATGATGATTGAAAACTTTCACTGAGTCAGCCGCCTGGTCTATTTGTTTCGACACCACTCATCATTCTTGCCGCAAAGCTGTCAACGGATCTACGCGTGCGGCACGCCGGGCTGGCCAGAGACAGGCCTGCAAACCAGCCACGAGCAGGATCAGCGAAACGGCGCCGAATGAGAGTGGATCGAACGTAGACACCTGCCAGACCTGGTTCGAGAGTAAGCGTACGGCCAAGAAACTGCCTAGCAACCCCAACGCGATGCCTATCAGCAAGAGCCGCGCGCCACGCTGCACCACCAAACCGGCAATCTTGCCGGGACTCGCTCCGAGCGCCATCCGCAAGCCAATCTCATGAGTTTGCTGCGTCACTGAATTGGACATCACACCGTAAACGCCGATGATAGCCAGCAGCAGTCCAAGCCCGGCAAATACCGCGAAGAGCGCGAGATTGAAGCGCGGCCCGGCGTAAACTCCTTCCTGCAACGCCGTCTCAATCGTTCTGATATTGGTGACTGGCTGGTCCTTGTCTATCGCGTAAACTTGGCTCAGCACTGCGCGCGTCATACTTGCCGGATCAGCCTGGGTGAGTAGCGCGAGACGGTCGGCCATGCCCATCAACGTGAACGGCAGATAGACTTCAGGCATCACCTGGTCGGTGATGTTTCGGTTCAGCGTATCCTTTACCACGCCGACGATCTGAAAAGAATCAATTTCGCTCGCGAAAGGAGGCTGCTTGAACCGAGGGATGCGGACGATTTGCCCTAGCGGTTCTCGACCATTCAGCCGATTACGCACGAAGCTCTGATTCACCAGGGCCAACGGTTGCTTGCCGCTCACTTCACTCTCGCTGAAGAGACGACCTCCGACGAGAGCGATGCCTAGAGCTTTGGTGTAGTCAGGATTGATCTGATGAATCACGACCGGCTGCGAGTTCTGTTGCGTGCTGCCTACAACCTCCACCGGGAAGCTCATGTTGCCAAGCGGATGCACGCCGGTATTCAAACCCACAGCCGTCACGCCGGGCAGGGCACTCACGCGACGCAACACATCCTGGAAGAAGGCAGTGCGGCGCGGCGGGTCGGGGTAACGCTGCTCCGGCAGCGGAATCCGCATTGTCAGTAAGCGGTCAGTGCGAAAGCCGAGTTCAACATTCTGCACGGCCATAAATGTGCGAATCATCAAACTGGCCGCGACTAGCAGCATCAGCGATAGCGCGACTTCGGCGACCACCAGGCTCTTGCGCAAGAAGGCTTGCCGCGAACTGCCAGACAAACCGCGTCCTGCTTCGCGCAATGAGTTGACAAGATCACGCGAGCAGGCGTGCAGCGCCGGAGCCAGTCCGAAGATGACGCTGGTGAGCACCGAGATGAGTAGTGTGAAAAGCAAGACAGGCGTATTGAGCCTGATCTCCGATTCATCGGGAATGGTGTTGGGCGGGACAAGCGTCAAGATAGCTTGGAGACCTACGTAAGCGAGGGCCACACCCAATGCGGCTCCGACCACTGCCAGCAACAGGCTCTCGGTGAGCAACTGCCGGACGAGACGTGCCCGGCTGGCTCCCAAAGCGGCGCGCACAGCCATCTCCTTCTGCCGCGCGCTGGCCTTTGACAGCAGCAAGTTCGAGACGTTGGCGCAGGCGATCAAGAGCAGCAGCCCGACTGCTCCAAAGAGAATCCAGAGATTTTCACGGATGCTGCTGGGGAAAGACTCTTTGAACGAAAGCAAGCCGACGCGCCAGTTGTCAGGGAACTGCGCAGGCTCGCGCTTTTTCAAGTCTTCGATGATGGGGCGCAGATCGGCTTCCGCTTGCGCCGCCGTGACTCCCGGCTTCAAGCGTCCGAGCAGGTGAACACCGCGCACCCCTTCAACTGTGCGGCCACGCTCGAAGACTATGGGGAGGTAAACATCCGCGCCGCGCCACATAAAGCGCTTCGGCATAACGCCGATCACCGTACGGAATTTGTCGTTCAGGCGAAGCTGGCGGCCAATCACACTCGGATCGCTGGCGAACTGGCGTTGCCAAAACCGATAACCAAGCACGACGACAGGCTCGGCGCCGGGCTTGCCGTCGTCAGGCAAAACCGTGCGCCCCAACAAGGGCGGCACACCCATGACCTGAAACGTGTTCGGAGTGCCGTGATTCCCACGCAGCCGTTGCGGATCACCGCTGCCGCTCCACAACACGTCGCTGATGGTGGAGGCGATGGTGCCCTCGAAAATGGAATTGCGCTCGGCGATTTCTATGAATTGATCGGTAGAGTAACCCAAACGAAAACCGCGCTGGCTTGGGTCCCAAACCCTGACGCTCATTAAATTATCTACGTCCTTGTAGGGGAATGGGTCTAACACAACTGCGTGGATCACACTGTAGATCGCTGTGGTCGCCATGATTCCAAGTGCGAGTGAAAGGATGGCGATTGAGGTGAAGCCGGGACTCTTCGCCAAGCTGCGAATGCCAAACCGAATATCGCGCAGAAACTGTTCAAACCAAGTAAACATCTGTATACCTCTCCACTCATCAGCGAGCCGCAACCTTAGGCTTTTGTGCCAGCGCCAGGTTACGGATTTGATTTAGAAAGCCGACGTAGACCGGCAACGGAATATCAGGCGCATCCCCATCGTTGAGATAATGATCGAGCTTAACTCCGCGCGTCGAACGAAGCACCTCGCCAAAGCGCGGCAGCCGAAGAAATTTCACTTGCCAGATTTCCAACATCAATTGCTGAAACTCGCGGCTGATGAAATTCATCTTTCCTTTTCCATACCCGGCGAGATAGATGCCATCGAAATGAAATTCGCCCAGCGCGTCCAGCAATTGATTTAACTCAGCAGTACGGAAGCGGCCAGCGTCCAACGTGGCGAAATAATAGAGCAGGTGGAACAAATCAGCCAGATTGCCCCAAAGAATCTTTTCCTCCAGCGCGGTGAAGCGTAGCCTGGCCAGATCGCGCTGTTGCAACTCGCGCACTGACTCGCGCCCCGTGAACGCAGACTTACCAATTTCGCGGCGAAACCAATCGCGCTGCTCACTGGTCAGGTTGTGGCGCAGGAATTCGATGGCATACGTATGCTTGAGATAAATCCGTTGCTCGCCTTCGAGTCGCGCGAGCCAGGCTGTCCAGTTCACTGCGTCCAACCGATCCAGCAGCGTGAATAGATCGCTCACGCGCACGCTCGGATGATATTTGACGGCTTGCCAAAAATGCTCGGTCGAATCGTAGGTCGCGCCGAAGAGCGGAATGCCTTCTTCAATCAAATAAAAGTTCGACAACACGCGGCCGGCGATGGAGGGCGACCCACTCCAACAATTGAGCGAGGTCTTCCAATGCGCCTGCATCTTCAGAAAGTTGCTAGCATACTTCTCCGGCTTCAGCCGCCAATGCTGCCCCTGAAAAATCAGGGGCGCGGCCGAGGTGCGCATCTGCGCAATTGCTTGCGTGAGTTCCTTCGCAGTGTGCGTCAGCAACAATTCCAGTGGCCTTTCGTCAACCATCGAGACCAAGCGGCTCTCCATACCACGCTGCAACAAGCCATCAGCAAAAGCTTCCCGCGCGGCGGCGGAAGTGAACTGCCAACGCCCCGCCTGCGCATCAATGTAGACAAATAGCTCAGCCAGCGTTTGGAATTCCAGCAAGCTGTACAAGGCGAACTTGACGGGCTGGCCGTCGCGGTACAAGACCGTCGTGGGCACAACCAAGCTATGGAGTGTCAGACGTGGTTCTTCAGCTTTGGGCACTGAACTCAGGATAGCGACTACTAAAAATACGAGTGGCAAGCAGCGAAGCGTAAATTGCTTGGTCGAAGCGGGCCACTCTGCGCCGGTTGCTTTGAGAAGCATAGCAACTCCGATGGAAGGAATAGAATTGAGCCAGGCTCATATTTTCACTGGGATGTACGGCTAAGTATTTTCCCTTGACCCTTGTCTTGCAAGCAAGCTTGGCTTGCTGGGAAAACAGTGCCAGTGGAAAGTGGACGAGCGAGAATATTTTCTCATGTAAATACGATCGTTGGGCTGGCACGCTGGTTGCCGCCGCTTGATGAGGAGGTCTTATGCGAAACTCGTTTCAGCTCGGTTCTTTATTCGGCATCTCAATCTTTGTCCACATCACTTGGTTCATCATCTTCGCGCTGATCACACTCTCAATGGTCGGCCACTTTGCTACAACCTTTCCTGAACTGTCGGTAGCAGCTCAATGGTTCGTAGGACTGTCGGCGAGTCTGCTCTTCTTCGGCTCAGTCGTTTTTCACGAACTGGCGCACTCGTTATTGGCCATCCGGTATGGGCATTCGGTGCGCGCAATCACGCTCTTCATTTTCGGCGGCGTCTCGCAGATCGAGAGCGAGGCGAAAAAACCGAGCACTGAAGTTTGGGTGGCGCTCGTCGGGCCACTCGCCAGCTTCTTGCTGGCTGCAGTCTTTTGCGCAGTCTGGTACTTGAGTGGCGGAATAATGCCGGTGGTGAGTGGCGTGGCGGGTTGGTTGGCAGCCATCAACCTCGCGCTCGGCATCTTCAATCTGCTGCCGGGCTTCCCACTTGACGGGGGGCGCGTCCTGCGTGGTTTGATCTGGTACAAGACCGGAAGTCAGGAACGCGCCACGCGACTGGCGGCTGGCATAGGCCGTGGGTTTGGCTACTTGATTATGCTCTACGGCGTCTGGCTCGCTTTTGGAGCGCACGATCTCTTCAGCGGCATCTGGCTCGTTTTCATCGGCTGGTTTTTGGCGGGCGCAGCCGAGACCAGCACGCGGCAATTGGCGATTCAGGGCGCGCTCCACGGTGTGCAGGCTACTTCAGTGATGACGACCGATTGTCCCCATGTTCCGGCGGGCACCAGTTTGGCCGAGTTCGTCGAGTACTTCTTGCTGCGGAGCGGGCGGCGCTGCTTTATCGTGGGCGAGCCAGCGCGGCCCCTCGGCCTCATCACGCTAGAAGATGTACGCGCGGTGGCGCGCGAGGAATGGAGAAACACTTCGGTGCAAGCAGCGATGCGACCGTTAGAGAGGCTGCGCTCCGTGTTACCGCAGACAGACTTGGATGAAGTGTTGCGCTTGATGAATGAAAATGATGTTGCGCAAGTGCCGGTGATGCAGGGCGGGCAATTGCTGGGCATCATTGCGCGCGACCGCTTGCTCCATTTGATTCGCAATCAGATCGAGTTGCGAGCAGCGTAAAGATGGCGCGACTCAATCTTGTCTGCATTACTAACTGATGTTACGCAGTAAGAAAGTCGAGTTTGGAATTGACAGGTTTTTGTGCCGGAGGCACAGCGGAAATTAGCCGGTGGTGGAACGCAGTGAAACCACCGGTAATACGCGTCAAGTAACCGCGCCCCAGTAGGGGCGCAGGATAGACAATTGGCGCGAAATCAATGCCCTGTCCAGCATCCCAGCCGGGACGCGAGATTGCGGCGTTCGACTTTCCGGTGGTTACGCTTTGCTCCACCACCGGCTAATTTCCGACCGCGCCTCCGGCGCTGAGAAGGGCGTCAAGCCTAAAACGATTTTCCGCGCTGCGTAACATCAGTTACTAAAAGATCAACACTGAAGGAGGGATGAAGAAGACTCACTTTTCATCCCTCCTCATTATATGCCTTACCTCACTTACCGCTTGGCGGCCCGCTGCTTGGCGTCAGGCTGCGTTGGCGCGGCAACTTGTCCCCCGCCTGCGGCGGTTGGAACTTCATCTTTGAAGTAGAGCTTACTTGCTGTCTCACCCGTCTGCGGCTCGATGGTGAAGAGGAAATCGGCGAGATCATCCGCGTGCTCTTCCTCCGTAGCCAGAATCTCCTCTAGCATCGTGCGCGTAGTCGGGTCGTGCTCACTGAAGAAGCCGATCATCTCGCGGTAGCTCTCAATCGCGATGCGCTCGGCGATCAAGTCTTCGCGGATCATGTCGGTGAGCGAGGTGCCCTCCTTGTACTCGCTATGGCTCAGTTGGGTGAGGAGCGCCGGGTTCAACTCAGGCTTGCCGCCGAGTTGTTTGATGCGCTCGGCGATGCGGTCGGCGTGCTCTTGCTCTTCCTGAGCGTGTTCCAGGAACTCCGCCTTGACCGCCTGTGAGTGCAGGCCCGAAGCCATGAAGTAATGGAACTTGTAACGCAGCGTGCAGACAATCTCAGTGGCCAGCGCTTCGTTCAAAATGCTGATCGCCTGATTGCGGTCGAGTTGGTAATCCTGCGTGACTGCGCCGTCATTGATCTGCTGGCGCGCCCGTTCACGAATCTCTTGCAGGTTCGATAAAAAGCCCATCTCTCCTCCTTGGTATTACGTCGGTTGGTCTTGCGTGGCAGTTGCCACAAGCTTACAGAACTAGGTCGCTTCCTTTTCTACAATTCACAGTCCTGCCATGGCGGAGCGGCAAGAGCCGTGCCTTGCTGGAATTCAAGCAGCCATGAACTGTTCTTTGATGAGAAAGCACCAGAAGCTTTCAGGGGTGAATGGAGTGCATACAACTGCTGAAGCGCAACAGGACAGAGCAATATAAGGCCACAGCGTAAAGCGATTTTCCCGTCGTGCATTTTCCTGTTTCATTCACCTACAGAAAAATCGCTTTACGCTTGGCGCATTGTTTCCGCGTCGTTCACTAACGGCTCACAAATTCAGACTGAAGCCCGCACAGGCGGAGCGTTCTGTGTGCTCACCTCCAACAACTGCGGCAGTCTTTCCTCGGAATCCGTGAACCCTAACAGATCAAGTTCCAATCCTACGGGCAATTGCTGAAGTAGGATCTCTTTCCCGTTTTGAAACCGCACAGCATCGCGATAACCCGTCAACTCCGGTCTCAGTTGCACAAAGGTCACCTCTTCTTCCGCGTTGACGCCGAGCCTTTGTTGTAAGGACTGCGGGATGTCGCGCAAGACTAAACGAGCGCCAGGCGGCACGCAGACGGCACAGACCGGCGGTGGCACGCTAAACCATGCCTTGATTGTCTGCCACCAATTTGCACGCCCTAGTGGAGATACGGCGGTTGGTCGCACCTCCGCCGGCGAGGCCAAACCTAGTGAGCCGGTAGGAAATTTGTAGACTTGTAATGGTTCGCCCTCGACGGCCAACCGTTGGTTAACGTTGTGCAATGAGTAATCACACATGGCTTCTATTCCTCCTTCTAAGAAAATGTAGGTTTGATTTGGAGCAAAGATCGCTGGCAAGCTTGGACTTCTTCAAGGGTTGGACTGCGTGATTACGCAGCTTAAACCGAACAGTCGGCAGCGCCGGGAGGGGCACATTTGCTTTTGACTTGAGTTAGCCGCAGCAACTGCTGTACCGATGCGAATACCCAAGCGCGATTTGCTGTGCGTCTGCCAAAGCAATACTTTTGAGGTTGATTAATGAGCAACCTAAATGCCTTGAGTATCAATGACCAATCGTTGTGACTGGCAGAAAAAATGCAGATGTCAGATAACACTTGTTCTGCGACTGGCTGAGCGCGAAGCCAGCGACAGTCTGTATTGTGAAGATGCAGATGTGTATCGAATGGAATATTTTCTGTGGTTACGGTATTGCTTGGAGCCATTACACGTTGACAAAACCTCAAGCGGGATTTTTCTTCCAGCGCGCCGCTGTGATATTAGTTGCCGCAGCTATGCAGGAATTGTGGGAAGCGCGCATACAACGAGCGGATCAACTTGCTTCACAAAGCACGGGGGCAAAAGAACTGCTGACTTTTTACGCCGCGCTGTTGCGCGCACAACAGAAAATTTATGAAGACCTGCGCCGCCGCCAGAATTGGCTCCCTTCAGGCAGGCTGGAGCAAGACCTGAAAATCCTTCGCACGCTAATGACCGGGCTGCTTGCTACGGTTGAAGCGCAGGGGCCTGCCGCGCTTGCCAGCGAAGCGCAGGGCCTGCGCCAAGCTGGTGAGACTGAGCTTGACACGTTGCTGCTTGATTACTGGCGCGCGCCATCCGACACACAGTTTTTTGCCAAAGCCTTCCTGCAACCCTGGGCGCAATGGTTGGCGGAGACGGGGACGAAACTACCAGAGCAAAACGCTGAGGCGAGCGCGAACCGCTGCCCGTTCTGCGCGGGCCGCCCGCAACTCGCTTTTCTACGGGCTGAGCCTGGGGCTGAAGGCGGGAACAGGTATCTGGTCTGCGCGACCTGCCTCACGATCTGGCCGTTTCGCCGTGTTGTGTGCGCGCACTGCGGCGAAGAGCGCTCGGCCAAACTCGGCTGGTTTCACGCGCCTGAATTCGACCACGTCCGCATCGAAGCTTGTGATACTTGCCGCCATTACCTCAAGGGAGTTGATCTAACGCGGCTCGGGCTGGCCGTACCACTTGTTGACGAAGTGGCAGCAGCGGCGCTTGATTTGTGGGCGCGCGAGCAGGGTTACACGAAGATCGAATTGAATTTGGTTGGCCTGTGACCAGCGGCCAGTTTACGAGTAGTTAGCCAGCTTTATGGCTAATGTCACTTGACATGGTATTTGCTTTGCATCCATTCTCTCAGCAGTATTCCCCGCCATTCAAATAGCAACCATTCACCTGAGGAGACTGCGATGAGTGTCTCAAGAAGGACTTTTATCAAGACTGGGTTGGCTGGCGGCCTGACAGGTTCGGCTTTCGGGTTCGATACCGCACCGGTCTACGCGCAGACACAGGCTCTGAAAATCGCGCGCACTTCCGAAACACGCTCGACCTGTCCGTACTGTTCGGTCAGTTGCGGTGTGATCATTCACACGCTCGGCGATAAGGCCAAGAACGCGACGCCGCAGGTCGTCCACGTCGAGGGCGATCCCGATCATCCGATCAATCGCGGCACGCTTTGTCCGAAAGGCGCCTCGCTTGAACAGGACATCTTGAACGAGCGCCGCTTGACCAAACCGCAAGTGCGTCGCCCCGGCTCCGATCATTGGGCGGATATTTCATGGGACGATGCCATCAACGAAATTGCGCGCTTGATCAAGCAGACACGCGACGAAACTTTCATCGAACGCGACAAAGACGGGCACACGGTCAATCGCTGCGAAGGCATCGCCTGGGCTGGTGGTTGCACCGACACGAATGAGCTGAATTATCTTGCCGTCAAAGCAATGCGCAGCCTGGGGGTCTGCTACTTCGAGACCCAGGCCCGGGTTTGACACGGGCCGACGGTCTCCAGTTTGGGGCCCACCTTCGGACGCGGCGCAATGACGAACGGCTGGATAGACATCAAGAACACCGACATGATGCTAATCATGGGCGGCAATCCGGCGGAGAACCATCCGTGCGGCTTCAAGTGGCCGGTCGAGGCCAAGCTGCGGCGCAATGCCAAGATGATCGTCGTTGATCCGCGCTTCACGCGCACGGCGTCAAACGCCGATCTCTTCTTGCAGATTCGCGCGGGTGCAGACATCGCCTTCCTCGGCGGTCTGATCAATTACGCTATTCAAAACAATCGCATTGCCTGGGATTATCTTGAGCACTACACCAACGCAGCCTTCATCGTGAAAGACGGCTTCAAGCTACCTGATGACGGCCTGTATTCAGGCTTCGATGCGAGCACGCAAATCTACGACAAGTCAACTTGGAACTATGAGCAGGGCGGGAACCTGACGCCTAGCCCTGCGGGCACGATGGGTCGGGTATCAAGCGGAGTGGGTGGCCAAGCTGCCGCGCACGCTTCGGGCGAACAGCAACAAACAGGCGAACAGGCCAAGAGTTTTGAGCACACGGCTCCGCCAGCGCAATCGTCCCCACCTCTACGCGTCACTACGCCGCAGAATGTGCCGAGCGGTGGACAAGGCCCACTTGGTGGCGGCCATCAGGCCGGTGGCCCGGTTGGCGCTAAAGCGATGGGTGGCCCGAACCCACCGCCGCAGATGCCGCCGAACGTGGCTTACGATCTCTCGCTGCAACATCCGCGTTCGGTCTTTCAATTGCTCAAGCAGCAGTACTCGCGCTACACGCCGGAAATGGTCGAGCGCATCACGGGCATTCCGAAAGATCAGTTCTTGAAAGCCGCCGACATGTTCACCTCGGTGCGCAAAGACGGCGACATGAAAAAAGCCGCGACGATCATCTACGCCGTGGGCTGGACGCAGCACACCTTCGGCACGCAGATCATTCGCACGGCGGCCATCTTGCAACTGATCCTCGGCAACGTTGGGCGGGCAGGCGGTGGCGTCAACGCATTGCGCGGCCACTCGAACATTCAAGGCGCAACCGATATGGGCGGCGTCTTCGACATCTTCCCCGGCTATCTGAAGATGCCGAACCCAACCGATACTGATCTTGCCACTTATCTCAAACGCACCACGCCCGCGGCATCCAAGCCGGCGGAATGGGATTCATTCAACTACTGGTCAAACACGCCGAAGTTCATGGTCTCGTACCTCAAGGCGATGTTTGGCGACGCGGCAAAGAAAGAGAACGACTTCGCCTTCCAATATTTGCCGAAGATTGACCGCCGCTACTCGTGGGTCGAGATGTGGGATCGCATGTACAACGGCGAGGTCAAAGGTCACATCGCGTTTGGCATGAACGGCGTGATGATCGGCCCGAATTCGCAGAAGAACATTGACGCGCTCAAGAAGGCCGATTGGCTAGTTGTCTGCGAACTCTATCCCGACGAAACGAGTGAGTTCTGGCGCGCGCCTGGCATCTCTGCCGACGAGATGAAGCAGATCAACACGACAGTCTATCGTCTGCCCGGCGCAGGCTTCGCCGAGAAAGACGGCACCTTCGTTAATTCAGCGCGCTGGCTGCAATGGAAGCACGTTGCGCTGCCACCGCCGGGACAGGCGAAGGTAGATCAAGAAATTCTGGCGCGCATCTTTTTGAAGGTGCGCGAGCTTTATCAGAAAGAAGGCGGCAAATTCCCCGATCCGATTCTAAATGCGGCGTGGTCTTACTCTGACCCGCTCAATCCGCCGCTCTCCGAAGTCGCCAAGGAGATCAATGGTCGCGCGCTCGCCGACATCAGCGACGAGAGGACCGGACAGCAGATCAAAGCCGGACAGCAACTGCCAGGCTTTGCGCTGTTGAAAGACGACGGCACGACGCTGTGCGGCAACTGGCTCTACTGCGGTTCGTGGACTGAAGCGGGCGCAATGATGCAGCGGCGCGGCACTGAAGATCCGTCGGGCTTGGGCATCTACCCAAGTTGGGGTTGGTCGTGGCCCGCCAATCGCCGCGTGATGTACAACCGTGCCTCGTGCGACCCGTCGGGCAAGCCGTGGGATGCGGAGCGCAAGCAGGTTTGGTGGAATGAGACCGCGCAGAAATGGGTCGGCAACGACGTGCCCGATTTCAAAGTTGATTCGCCGCCGCAGGATCACATGGGCCCGTTCATCATGAATGCCGAAGGCGTGGGCCGCATCTTCGCGCCGCTCGCGGCCTTCGCCGAAGGGCCGTTCCCCGAACACTACGAGCCGATTGAAAGCCCGGTGGCCAACCCGCTCCACCCAAACCAGTCAAACAATCCGGTCGTCCAAAAGTTCAACAGTGCCCTCGACAAGTACGGCACGCCGGAGCAGGGTTTCAACGTCGTCTGCACCACCTACCGGCTCACTGAGCATTACCATTACTGGACGAAGAACAATCCGATGAACGTGCAGCTTGTGCCGGAACCGTTTGTCGAGATTCCTGAAGAACTCGCGCACGAGCTGGGCATCAAGGGCGGGGACCAGGTGAAGGTGACGAGCGCGCGTTCGCATTACGTGGCCAAAGCGTTGGTTACCAAACGCATCAAGCCGATGCTGATTGACGGCAAGAAGACCTATCAGATCGGCATCCCGATTCACTGGGGTTATCGCGGCATTGCCGAAGACGAGGGCAAGACGGCGAAGAATCCGGCCAACATGCTCTCGCCGACGGTGATTGACCCTAACGCTTACACCCCCGAATACAAAGGCTTCCTTGTGAAGATTGAGAAGGCTTAGGGTGAATGTAGCCAAGTTGGCATCTTCCTTGCTGTCTATATAACCGCAAAGTTCAGCGAAGGTTCAAACGCTGATGTTGAACACATAGGTGCAGGGCGAGGGTACAGGACATTGGTACAGAGTCTCGGAATAAAACCGAACACTTGGCACTTAATTGGCGCAGTCGCGGTGAAAATAGCTGCGCCAAGCCTGATCGTTGCAGTCTAAATCGAAAGGAGGATGAGTTATGGGTAACCCAGTTGTGCATTGGGAATTTTGGTCAAAGGAACCGGAAAAGATCTCGAACTTTTATGCCAACGTATTTGATTGGAAGATCGAACACATGCCTGAACTGAATTATCGAGTTGTAACTACAGGCGGCGAAGGCGGGATCAACGGGGGGATCATAAAGCCTCAACACGAAGAGCCGTGGCCAGGAAAGATGGCCCTCTATATTGCGGTTGATAATCTGGAGCAGTACGTCCAGAAGGTCAAAGAAGCCGGTGGTAAAATCCACATCGAAAGACAGGAAGTGCCCGGTATGGGCGCGTTTGCTCTGTTCGAGGATCCCGATGGCCGCGTCAATGCCCTCTGGCTGCCGACGAAGAAGTAAGACTTTCGCGCTGCCTATCCGTTGAAAACGGATGGGCATTAGCACGTTAAGGAGATGGGAGCGATGAAACACGAGAAAACCCATGGTACACAGCGACAAACGAATCTACCGAACGAGTCTGAAGACTATCTCGCCAAACGTGAGGAACTTCGCTTAGCCGAAATTGAATCAATGCGTTTACGCGAGCGAGTCGCAGAACTTCGTCGGCAGCTTCCTGAAGGCGCGGTCATCCAGGATTATGTATTCGAGGAAGGCCCCGCCGACCTCAAGGCGGGCGACGCTCCGCTACGAACAGTGCGGCTGAGCGAACTATTTACCGCGCCGGATCGGTCGCTGGTTGTCTACCACTTAATGTACGGAAAGAAGCAGATCAACCCGTGCCCGATGTGTACGATGTGGATAGACGGTTGGAATGGTGTCGCTCAGCACTTGGCTCAGAACGTTGACTTCGTCATCGTTGCCGCCGCCGAGCCAGCAGCCCTGCGAGCATACGCGCGCAAACGAGGCTGGGATCGGCTGAGGCTCCTGAGTTGCGGCGCCAACACGTTCAAATATGACCTGCGTAGCGAAGACCGCGAAGGAAACCAAGACTCGACAATCTCGGTCTTCACCCGCGCCAATGACGGCACGCTGCGTCACTTCTACAGCGCCCACCCGTCAATGGCGGACGACATTAAGGAGCGCGGCATTGATCTGCTAACCCCGGTCTACAATATCCTGGATCTCACTCCCCAAGGGCGCGGTGACTGGTATGCGGAGCCAGGCTACGGCAGCAAGGTGGATGCGGCGCGCCGCTGACTTCGTCCTCGCGCAAGTGGGAGTACTAATTGTGAGGGCCAAGCGTTGCCGCAATTACGCGTTTTTATGTGCTCACTGTGAAGCACGAGAACTTTAACTACAGCATCCGGCTGAACAAAGGAGTGGGATATGAAAGCTGCGACTGCAAATAGCAAAGCAACAGATGAGGCCCAGATCCGCAAGCTAATGGATGATCAGGCACAGGCAATCCGCGCCAAGGACAGCAACAGGCTGATGTCCAACTTCGCGCCGGATGTCCTGTTGTTCGACCTGATCAACCCGCTGCAATACACCGGATCAGAGGCTGGTAGAAAACGCGCGGAGGAGTGGTTCTCTTCGTTCCAAGGCCCAATCGGCTACGAGCTTCGGGACCTGAGCATCACTGCAGGCGCTGACGTGGCCTTCTGCCACAGCCTCAACGGGGTCAACGGAACGACGACAGACGGCAAGAAAATCGAGATGTGGTGGCGTGCAACTGTTTGCTTCTGCAAGCTTGACGGCAAGTGGATGGTCACGCATGAGCATAGCTCGGTGCCTTTCGACATGGAGAGCGGCAGAGCATCGCTTGAGCTCAAACCGTAGTACCTCTTTGTCGCTGGCGATCATTGAGTAGCTGCGAGTACACGCAGCATAACAGTTCGCCGTACATTCAGAAGAAGGAGATAATCAATGAAGAAAACAGAATTGACCTTACCGGAACTCGCGCTAATTGCGGGCACGCGTGGGATGTTGGGCGCTGGTGCGGCGCTGTTACTTGCCAACAAGCTGAGTGAAGACCAACGCAAGGCCGTCGGTTGGACGCTCTTCTTGACGGGAGCATTGAGCACCATTCCACTGGCGATTGGAGTTATTAGTAAGCGCCGCTAACTTTCGGAGATTTCTGCGCCTGCCATAAACAAAAGGTGGGCACTAATCCCAGGAAGAAGGGAAGATCTTTATGACCGATGAAGCGCCGATCAAAGCTCGCGTTACCCACCGCTTCGCCGCGTTGCCAACGCGTGTCTTCGATGCCTGGCTCGATCCTGCAATGATCGGCAAATGGATGTTTGGCCCCGCCGTCAGAGAAGAGGAGATCGTGCATATCACGCTCGACCCGCAGGCGGGAGGCTCCTTCTCTTTCCTGGTACGGCGCGACGGCAATGAAATTGATCACGTAGGAGAGTATCTGGAGATCGCTCGCCCCCGGCGACTGGTATTTACCTGGGCGATACGGGAGAACTTGCCAGACAGTAGCCGCGTGGTGGTCGAAATCGTTCCACTGGAATCAGGCTGCGAACTCACCTTGACGCACGAACTACATCCGGATTGGGCGGACTATGTAAACCGCGTCGAAACCTCCTGGACTAAGATGCTCGACGCGCTTGCAGCCGCACTTCGCTAGCTGCTTCTACGCCTGACCAAATGTTGCACTGTCAGGCGCAGGCTGATTTTAGGAGAGCAGGTTATGGATACGGAAAGAACATTGCAGATCAAAGCCATCTCCGGCCATTCCGGCCCGGCGCCCGGCAACCAGGCCAAGCGTGAGGTCGAGGTCGCCAAATACATTGACGTGACGACCTGCATCGGTTGCAAAGCCTGCGAGGTCGCCTGCGTCGAATGGAACGACCATCCGTTCCGTGAGACGACCTTCGACAACACCTACCAGACGATGCCGAGCACGGAATGGAACTACTACAACCTGATTATGTTCAACGAGCATCAGCCGGAGAATGGCAACCTGATGTGGCTGATGCGCAAGGATCAGTGCATGCACTGCGAAGACCCCGGCTGTTTGCGCGCCTGCCCGTCGGACGGCGCGATTGTGCAGTACGCCAACGGCATCGTGGATTTCAATCAGGAGAACTGCATAGGCTGTCAGTATTGTGTTTCCGGCTGCCCCTTCGACATTCCGAAATTCAATGCGACGACGAAGAAGGTCTACAAGTGCACGCTCTGTTCCGACCGCGTCGGACAAGGGCTTGAGCCAGCCTGTATCAAAGCCTGTCCGACCGGCTGTCTGCATTTCGGCACGAAAGATGAAATGAAGACAATGGCCGAAGGGCGCGCCCAACAATTGCGCGAGCATTCAGGCTTTGCTAACGCGGGCGTTTATGATCCCTCGTCGGTCGGCGGCACGCACGTGATCTACGTGCTGCACGACATCACACGGCCTGAGCTGTACGGCGGCTTGCCCGCCAACCCGCAGATTCCGGTGGTCTATACCTGGTGGAAATATTTCTTGAAGCCACTCAGTCTGCTGACGGTCGTGCTCGGTATGTTCGCGGTCTTCTTCCACTACATCTTTTATGGGCCGAAACGCACGCAGCCTGAGCCACCAGTGCGAGAGGAGGTTTGAGCAATGGCAACCGAGGCCGGACGCATCAATGAAAGCTTGCAACGCCCAGTGAATCAGCACGGGCGCACAGTCGTTTATGAAGGCGAAGTGCTGCGCCACAGCGTTTATACGCGGGTCGTGCATTGGGCGGTGGCAATCTTCTTTGTCCTTTCACTGCTCTCGGGTTTTGCGATCTTTACGCCGTGGTTGTATGCGTGGCTCACACCGCTTTTTGGTGGTGGGCCGCGCGCGCGACTGCTGCACCCGTGGTTCGGCTTGCTGTTCGTGATCGCGTTCGTGTTGCAAATGGTCAACTGGCTGCGACCAATGCATTGGGACGAGAGCGACCGCCGCTGGCTCGACCGGATGCGCGAGTACGTGACCAACGAAAAGACGATGGAGCCGGAAGACGTAGGCAAATTCAACGGCGGGCAGAAACTCTGGTTCTGGGCGATTGTCTTTTCCGCACTCATCTTTTTGGTGACTGGCGTATTGATGTGGTGGCCGGAAGTCTTCGGGCGTGTGGCGATGTGGATTGCCTATTTCTTTCACGACGTGGCGGGGCTCGTGATGCTCGGCGGTTTCATCATTCACATCTACGAAGGCACGGCGCAACAACCGGGCACGTTCCGTTCGATGACGCGTGGGACAGTAACTGACCGCTGGGCGTGGACGCATCATCCGGCCTGGTATCGTGAAGTGACTGAACGCGACCCGCGCGCGGATTACGAACGGGCCTTGCGGCGGCAAGCCGAACGCGAGCGAATGATTGAGGCGTGGGAACGTGAGTGGGATGTGCACGAGCCTGAGCCACCTGCGCGCTGAGATTCGGCGTTTAATTCTGCCCAATTCGACTTGCGGTCAGGCTGATTTCTTGAGGAAACGAGGACAATGCGTGGCTGGTGGATTGATTGCAGAGGTTGTTGCGTAGGTTTATACTCAGCGCCGTTCAGCTTTCATAAGCTGCCAAATAAATGGCCGTAACACGATATAGCTTACCGATACTATTGGTGGCCTGTGCGATTGGGCACGTTTACAATAAACCCGAAACAGCATGACGCTGCATCAGTGTAGGTAGTCAATCAAGCTACAACTTAAGGAAGGAGAGTTGTGTGGCTAAAAGCAACCAACAGAATTCAAAGAAAACCACAGCCCCAACTGAAGAGGGACGCAAATATAGAAACTTCCCGAAGCTTACGCTCGAAGGTACTCTCGTTCTTCCACAGAAGATTCAGGATGAAATGGGCGGCAAGCCGATGAAGCGTCTTCTGTTGGCAGAAGCACTTGGTATGTCACCCAGTAGCAGCAATTTTCGAGAACTGCTTAGTTCAGCCTATAAATATGGCCTTACTGAGGGCACAGAAAAGGCCGATCATATTTCGCTGACGACAACGGGGGGGGCAGCAACCCAACAGGCCGATCAGAGTAGCCGATTGCGAGCACTTCGTACGGCAGTATTGACGCCCCCCGTATTTGGTCTCCTGTTTCGGGACTACGCCAACAAAAGACTCCCTTCGCCAGAAATGCTTCCCAAGATTCTTCACACTCAGTATCAAGTGCCGAGCGACTCAGCAGAAGAATGCGCTACCAATCTTTCTGCTAATGGGAGATATGCCGACATCGTCCGAGACATTGGCGGGTCGCCACACATACTGCTTGACGCTGATTTATCGAAACCCAAACTGAGCAATGAACCGCCAGATGAGGAAGCGTCCCTCCAACAAGAAGTTCCTCCAAGTACGCCAGACATAATCACTGCCGTCCCGCCACCTCTCTCCACGCTATCAAGTCCTAATGCAGGCAACGCTCCTAAACCTATTTTCGTGGGCCACGGAAAGAACAAGGCCCCCCTTCAACAGCTTCAAAGGTTACTCACAACTTTCCAAATTCCTCATAAAGTCGTCATTGATGAAGCAAATCTAGGTAGACCAATTCCACAGAAGGTAAAAGACACGATTGATGAATGCGGTTCAGCGATTCTGATCTTTACACGTGACGAGAAATTCTTTGATGAAGCTGGTAATGAGATCTGGCGCCCAAGCGAGAACGTTGTCCATGAACTTGGGGCGACTTCATTTGTTTATGGAGATCGAATTGTGAGCTTCAAGAAGAAAGGGCTTCACTTCCCAACCAATTTTCAAAGCATTGGGTATATAGAGTTTGAGGCCGATGATCTTCAGGCAAGAACAGCAGACCTGCTCAAGGAATTGATCGGATTTGGCTTGGTCAGAGTCACTACAACTTAGCGATGTAAAAGTCCCAAGTGGAAATATCGGTTTCACGGCCACAAAACCCAGATGGCTTGGCACTGGAAATTATTGTTGTACTCAACCGAAAATACGTGTTGGGCAGTTATGCAAGGAGGTAATTATGCAAAAAAAGTTGACGATCACCGTTGATGAAAAAGTCTATGCTGGATTACACAAGGTAATAGGCCGTCGCAACATCAGCCGCTTTCTCGAATCCCTGGCTCGCCCTCACGTTCTAGAGACAGACCCAGAGACGGCCTATCGCCAGATGGCGCAAGATGAGGAGCGTGAGGCAGAAGCGCTTAAATGGATCGAAGGAACAATTGGAGGAATCACCGATGAACCGAGGCGAAGTGTGGTGGGTAAACTTCGGGCCGTCCGTCGGCGGAGAAATTCAAAAGCAAAGACCGGCCATCATCGTCAGCAATGATGCGTCGAATAAGTTTTTGAATCGGGTGCAAGTCGTACCCTTGACCAGCCAAGTCAGTCAGCTTTATCCGAGCGAAGCCTACGTGACGCTCAACGGAAAACAGAGCAAAGCAATGGCAGATCAACTGATGACTGTCAGCAAACTGCGGCTGTCGAACAAAGCTGGCAAACTTACCAATGCGGATCTGAAGAAAGTGGAACAGGCTATAAAAGTACAGCTTGGGTTGTAGCTGATCGCGCTTATCTTATCCAAGACTGCCCCAGCGGCATAGCCTTTACGTTCTAAACTCGCCGAAAGAATTCCTGACCATACAACCGAGTGGCAAGTTCAAGTGTGAGCTGAGTAAAAGCGTGCGCGTCGTCGAGTTGAGTTCGGTGGCAGCGCAGCGCGGCAAGCTTGCGCTCCAAAAAAGGCGTGATGTCGCTCCTCAGCGTAATCTCTTCCGGCGGCACACCAAACTGTTCAGGCGGAATTCCCCAAAGATGCGTCGTGTAGCCAGCTTCGGCGAGCCGTGTGATTAAGTTTGGGTAGAGTCCTTGCGGGGCAGTCGCGTAAAGCAATTCAGGCACGTGGTGCGCAGCCAGACCTTCATTCAAATGCTGCGGAAAGGCGTTCGAATCACTGGCCAGCGCGCAAGCTTTAGTCGTGAGTTGGCCGATGGCGATGTGATCGGCGTGGCCGTACAGCCCGTCCGGGCCAAAGGTGATGACGATTTGCGGATGCAATTCACGGATCGCACGGACGATCTTTTCCAACGTCTCAGCTTCTTCTTCCGTGTCCAGCACGGCTTCTATACCGCCATCATCAAGGTCGAGGAAGCGCAACCAACTGATGCCAAGCACCTCGCAGGCCGCGCGCAATTCACGTTCACGCACTTCGCCAAGATCCGAGTAGTCGGCCAACTCATAATCGCTGATCGGCCCCCACTCGCCGCGCGTTGCACACAGCAGCGCCGTCTGCCAGCCTTCAGCAGCGTAGCGCGCCAGCGTGCCCCCCGCCACGAGCGATTCGTCATCGGGATGGGCAAAGACCGCTAAGAGCGTATTCTTCTCGGCCAAGCTCGCCTCCCTTTGCCGCGCCTGCTTCGTGTTCAGCCACCAGGCGGTAATAGAGCGCCTCATAGCCGTCGGTCATCGCACCGACGCTGAAGCGTTCTTCGACGTGTTGCCGCACCCGTTTGCGCGACAGCGCCATTACCTCTGGCAATTTCGCAATGAGTTGATCAAGCGTTTCAGTCGCGTAGCCGCTCAGGCCGTCAATGACGATCTCCGGCACCGCGCCTTTATCGAGCGCCGCGACGGGCGTGCCGCAGGCCATTGCCTCGATCAGCACCAAGCCGAATGGCTCGCCCTGTTGAATCGGATAGACCAGCGCGCTCGCTCCACCAAGCAACTCAGTCTTGTCCGCGTGCCCCAGTTCGCCCAAGTATTCGATGAGCCGCCCGTCCACATGCTGCTTGACGGCTTCGTAGTAATACTCGTTCTCCGGCGCGGCGATGCGGAGTTGCAAGCCAGTGCGCTTAGCAACCTCGATGGCTTGCAGAATTCCCTTGCCAGGGGTGAAGCGTCCCAGGTAGACGAGATAGTCTTGCGGAGTGTCGTTGAACCGAAAGTTCTCCAGATCGAGGCCGTGAGGGATCGTCGCTACACAGTTGAGACCGTCGAGTGCGCGACGCTGACACTCTGAGATAGCTACGAAATTGGCTTCGGCGTAATGCTGCCAGAGCGCCACTTGTTCGGGCACCGGCTGATGATGCAGCGTGTGCACCATCGGAGTTTTGACTAGGCGCGTGAAGGTGGTGCTCAGCGGGTAGTAGGCTGCCTGATATTGAATGAGATCGAATTCGGCGGCGCGTTCGCAGGCGGCGGCCAGATTGATCATCTCGTAATGCTCCCACGGCCACATGTCGCTGTCTTCCCAGTAACCGTGCGGAAAGACGGCTGCCAGCCGAGCCGAAGTGCGCGTGTTGCCAGTGGCAAAGAGCGTCACGTCGTGTCCGCGCCGTACCAGTTCGTCGGTGAGCAGCGCTGTGCATTGTTCCACCGATCCACCCAAAGGCGCGGGGATGGGCGTTGCGACTGGCGCTACGTGCGCAATTCTGAGTTTCCGTCTTCCAACTGTTTGCTTCAATCTTCCTCCATCTTGCAGAACGGCGCACTTAGGGCCGCAGGTCAAACACGACCACCCGGTCATTCGCTAAAACGCAGCGATACTCCGAGCGCAAGTGGCGCTGTAGTTCGCTGTAGTAATCGAGCCACCAAAAGGCGGGCCATCCGAAGACCACGAAGCCTGCGCCAGCTTGCCGCATTCGCTCGAATTCGCGGATGGCAGTCTCGTCATCCGCTGGTGGCCCATAATACAAACCGTCCCGTTCCAGAAAAGGTAGTTGGCGACGACCAGGGGCGATCTGTTCGCCAAACTCCGCCTGATCGGCCAGGATGAAAGTCTCGCCTGCCGGAATCAGCGAGACCAAGTCGTGCGTCACTCGATAGTAGGGGAACAGACGCTTCCAGGTCGGCGTCCCTTTGCGAAAGAGCGCGGCATAGTAGTGTTCACCACCATCCGGCGTTCCCGCCACGTGTTCGATACGGTAAGAAAGGCCCCGCTCGCCGAGAAACTCGTGCACGGCGCGCGCGCATCCGTCAAAAGTGTGATAGTCGTCGAAGATGACAAAGCCGCCCTCGACCACTTGATCGTAAAGATTGTCCAGGCAGCAACGCACGCTCGCATACCAGTCGCAGTCAATGCGCAAGATCGAGATCGGCCCAATGCGCTCGCGGACGGCGGGCAGAGTTTGTTCAAAATACCCTTTGACGAATTCCGTATGACTGGCCAGGCCGAGTCTTGCCGCGCTTTGCTGCACGTCTTCGAGCGATACGCGCAAGTTGTCGAAGCTGAACTGTCCTTCTTTATTTTCAGCCCAAGCCTTGGCTGCCGCTCCGTCAATCTCTTGCGGCGGCGGGATACCCTCGAATGAGTCACACAACCAAACTTTGCGATCAGCAACTCCGGCTTGCCGCAGCAAATCAGCCATCAGAAAAGAAGCGCCGCCGCGCCAAGCGCCGCATTCCACGAAGTCGCCGGGGATGCCGTATGCCAACACCGCGCGCACTTGATGCGCGAGATCAACGAGCGCCTCTGTGCTCACCATCGTGAACGGCTGAACTCTGGCCAATGTCGCCGCAAACTCCTGCGGCGCGAGAGCAGAATTGCTTCCACCTTTGATCGCCTCTAAGTATTTCTTGGGATGGACGACGGCAGGTGGCGTGCTCGCGCTGTGCTCGAACTCCCGTTTCAACGCGGGCTGTGTTTCGAGATAATCGCGCCGGGCAAAGAGCAAGACATTTTGCGCATAGAACCATTCGACCTTTTCGTTCTGCCAGACTTTTGGCCGAAGGCAATCTATGGCGACGTAACCAGCCTCGGCAAAATGGCGCGCCCAATAATCCGGCCATTGCTCGTTGATGTGATTTACGCCGCCTTGAAACGGAATCGCGGCGGAAAAAAGAACGACCGGCCCAAGCTTGGTCAACGACTGAATAAAACCAGCCGCATATTCAGCCGGAAGATGTTCGGCGACTTCAAGCGAGACGACCAGATCGAACTGCCGGCCAAACGTGAGAGGCTTACTCAGATCGAAGGGAAAGAATCGCTCCGCCGGAATGGCCAGCATCTGCTGATTTACGTAATCACCGTCTACGCCGTAAATGTCCTCGATCCCGTTTTCTTTGAAGACCGAAAGCCAAGTGCCAACACCACAGCCGACATCAATTACGCTCTTAGGCTGAATCAGCTCCAACACCAACGGAACAATCTCGCGCGCCGACCGCCGTGCGCCGTCCTGATGAGATTGGTAGAACTGTTCATTGTAACTTTCCATAACGCTTTACCGGAGGTCGAACACGATCACCCGGTCATTCTCCAAAAGGCAGTGGCAGTGCGTGTGCAGGTAGCGCCGAAACTCAGTGTATTGATCAAGCCACCAAAAGGCCGGCCACGCGAAGGCAATAAAACTTGCCCCGTCAGCTTTGAGCCGCTCTAACTCGCTGATGGCCGTGTCATCATCCGGTGGCGCTCCCCAGTATTCTCCTTCTTTTTCCAGAAAGGCGACGCGGCGGCGGCCCGCCCATTCCTTTTCCATCCCCCATTCCTCGTCGTCCACCAAAATGAAGGTCGCACTCGGTGGCACTAATGCTGCGATCTCTTTGGTCGCCTGTTGCAAGCGGTGAAACCACGAGTTGCGCGCCCAAGCCTCAGTATCAGCGTTGATTCCCAACTCCTGGCAATGTTGCCCCAGCGCGTCGAGGATATATTGATAACGCGCTTGGCCTATCCGCAGTCTTTCATCGAACGGCTTGCCCGAATAATGACTCTGGCCATGTATTCGATAAGTTCCTTGCGGCTGTTCCAGGCGTTTGATGCGCCCAAACAGCGGCGACAACATTGACAGGTAATCATCCGCTCCGCCTGTTCTGAAGACCGTCTCGGGCAGCGGGAAGACTCTTTCCAAAAAATCCCGCCGCCAGGCGTTGCCGGATTGCGGTGGCGCCGTGTATTCGGGGCTGCCTTGTAGCAATGACTCCTTCAAATCGCCTTCCGCCAAAGCCGCGCCAGGTTTTATTTGCCCTGTCCGCTCTCCCTGCTCGTCAACAATCCACAAAGGCCAATGCACTTTGACCACTTCAGACTCAGCAAGCAGACTCGCGGCTTGCTCCATTGCGGTTGGCAGCAAGGTGTCGTCTGAATCCAGGAAGCAGACGATCTCACCTCGGCTCGCCGCCAAGCCGCGATTAAAGGCCGATGCCTGTCCGCCATTCTCCTTAAACAAAGCGCTGATGCAGTCTCCGTAGCTGGCGATGACTTCGCGCGAATCGTCGGTCGAGCCATCGTCCACTACGATCACTTCAATGTGCGGATAGGTCTGGGCTAGAGCGCTGTCTATTGCCGCGCGCAGAAAGCGTCCGTAGTTGTAGTTGTCAATGATGATGCTTGCTAATAGTGCTTCACTCATCAGACTCGCTTTCAGATCAGCGTACGAGAAAGCAAGCGGTACGGAACCGGGAGCGATAGCGACCGGGTGACTGCGGTTGCGCCCTTACGGAAGACCCGGTCGCTATCGCTCCCGGTACTGCACCGGCGCTGCTTGCCACACTTGATTTAAGCTTTCGCCACCAAACGCTCGAAGACTTGCACGTACTCAGCCGCCATACGCTGGGCGGAGAAACGGCTTTCGGCGCGTTCCCTCACGCGGCGGCGATCCAGCGCGAGGCTATTCAACACTGCCTGCGAAAATTCACTCGCCGAGCTATTGCAGCCCGTTATCCCTTCGTCTACTACTTCAGGCACCGCGCCGATGCGCAACGCTGCGACCGGAGTGCCGCACATCATTGCTTCGGCCATAACAAGGCCGAATGGCTCAGGGTATTGCACCGGATAAAGCAGCGCCCGCGCACCGCCCAACAGTTTGTCGCGTTCAGTGCCGCCGACAGGGCCGACATATTCTACCGAACGTCCGTCTACCAAAGGCTCTACGTATTCTCGGTAATAATCGTTTTGCGGCCCAGCCAGTAACAGCCGCAACCCTAAAGTCTGGGCTGCTTCAATCGCGACGGTCGGCCCCTTACCCCACATAAATCGCCCCAGATAGCAGACGTAATCTTCCGGCTCAGGCCGAAAGCTGAATTGCGCCACGTCTACGCCGTGATAGACCGTGGCTGCTGGACGCAACTCAGGAAAATCGCTCCACTGGTAGTTTGAAATGGCCGTCACGCAAGCGTCCGGTTCTGTGCCCCACAGCAGCGCCTCATTGTCGTGCGGCCAGATGTGGAAGGTATGAACCAGGGGAGCACGCGTCAGCCGCTCCAACGGTATTCCCCAAAGATAGGCGTGACTGTGCATGACATCGAACCTGCCCGATTGCTCGACCGCGCGGCAGAGGTTGATCCATTCGCAAAGCTGCCAATCGTTGGGCACACCGTCCGCGCCATAAGAGCCGGGCAGTGTCGTGACCAACTCGCCATAGGTCTCCGAGCCACCCGCCGCAAAAACAGTGACCTCGTGACCGAGCCTGACCAACTCGCGCGTCAGCACCCAGATGATCGCCTCGATGCTGCCACTGTTGACCTCGTGCACGGGCGTGCCCATTGTTGCAATCTGTGCAATCCGCATAATCAAACTTCCAGCTATGCCAAATCACATTCGCGCAAGAGCGCGCTCAACACCTTGTCGGCGTCAAAGTATTCTTCTGCGATACTGCGCGCCGCCTCACAATGCCGCCGATAATCTGCGGCGATGGTCTCGATTGCCGTCGCCGCGTCGTCAATTGTTTGGAACGCGAAAAGCCCTGCGCCACAGGGCAGCAGCTCTCCAAAGCCCGTGTCCTGCACAACCACGGGTTTGCCCGATGCCAGGTACGCCGCCGTCCGGTCGCTGAACCAGCCGCTGCGTGTTTTTACTTCCAGATTGACTGCGACGCTGAATTCGCCGCGCGATTGCGCGATGTAGTCGCGATAAGTCCAGGGTGTGGCCGTGATCTCCCGTGTGTCCGCGATCCGCCAGCCCGCCGCCGTAATCCGCTCGCGCGGTGCCGAAGCCCCGGCGAGCGCAATCTCGAAGACCTTGCCCACGCGCTGCGGCAAGTTTACGACGCGCCAAAACTCTATGTCTTTCTGGCCGTACTCCACTGCCTCGTAAACAATCGGCTGGCGCGAGCTCCAACTCATCACGGTCGTGAACAACTCGGCTTCCGGTGTGAAGCTTGGCGGCAGTAGGTCGAGCACCACTGGCGGGCGTGTTGGACGCCACGTCAGCCCACGCGTGGGAATCGGACAATCAGGTTGGCCGATGCGCGCGCCGTAAGTGAAGTGGTGATGAAAGTCGTAGGGCGAGCCGTAGCCTTCCATCGAAGGCGTCGGCGTTGAAGGCATGCCGAACTGCGTGAAGCCGGGGTCGGTGTCAATGAACACGCGCTGCTTGCACTCGGCGAATTCGTCGAGCCAGGTGACACCCCACAAACTCAGCATCAAATCCGCCCGGCGGCAGGTTTCTTTGAGTTCCTCGCGCGATAGCCCGTGATAGTTTCCACTGGCGTCAACGTAACACCACTTCTCCAAACCGAAGCGCGCGAAGTGTTGCCGCATCTCGGCTATCCCGTAGGCCGGGTCATCGCTCATGGTGTTGGTGCGCGGGTCGTAGCACGATTCGAGCCAGCCGAAATGCTCGACGAAGGTTACTTCGTAGCCGAGCCGCTGCAAACCGACTAGCCAATGCAAGACCGACAGCACGTGGCCGCCCAACGGATAACGCACCAAGTAGCCGCCAACCACAGCAGTCTTCTTCATAAACCGGCGCGCTCCATCAAACTGCCGACTACTTTCTCAGCCGCGAAATACTCAGCCGCAACTTCGCGCGCCGCGCGGCAATTGCCCTCGTAATCGCTTTCAATCGCGTCCACCGCCGCCAGGATGTCGTCCATCGTGCGAAAGCCGAAAAGCCCCCGGCCCGTCGGCATGAACTTGCTGAAACCAGTCTCTTGCGTAATCACCGGACGACCAGCGGCCAAGTAGCAGGCGCTGCGGTCGCTGAACCAGCCCGTGTAAGGCCGGACGTATTGGTCGCGCGCGACCGTGAACTCGCCGCGCGAACGCTGGATGTAATCACGGTAGCGGTCAATGTCTTTGGAGATTTCCACTGAATGCACCTGACGCCAATTATGCTCGCGCAGCAAGCGCTCGACGTTCTCATCAACCCCGGCAGCCAACTCGAAAGGCACCGCGCGTTGACGCGGTAGGTCAAGAAACTTCTCGAACTCGCGATCTTTCGTCCAATAGTAAGTATCGTCGCGATAGGTGATGTTCTTGCCCTTGTTATGCCAGGTGGTGATGGTCGTGTAGGACTCACCCGTGGCGTAGGGGTTGAGCCACAGATCGAGCACCACGGGTTGGCGCGTCGGCAGCCAGTTAAAGCGTTCGATTGGCACGTCGCAATCGGGCGCGCCCAGGTTCTCGCCAAAGCTAAAAAGCGTGTCGTGCGCGGCCAAAGTTGCAATCGTGGTTTCGTCACCTTTCCCCACTTTTACCTGCAACGCAAACGGATCGGACTCGACGTAGATGCGGCGCGGGCAGGCCATGTGCTCTTCACGAATTTCCTGCGCCCCGGTGACGTTGAGAAAGGCGTCAGCCTCGCGGTAAAGCTGCAAAATCTGGCTCTCGCTCATCCCGTAGCACTGGCCGTCCGGATAATGGCCGCGAAAGGCCCAGCGATCCTTGAAGCCGTGCGCTTCGAGGATTGGGGCGACTGCCGCGATGTTGCCCGTGGCATCGCCAGAGAGGTCGTTGATGCGCGGGTCGTAAATCCAGCGCCCGGAGTCTTCGATGTAGTACGGGTCGTAACCGAGGCGGCGCAGCCCGATCAGATAATGAAGAAACTGATAAGTTACTCCGGCCAGCGGATACCAAAAGAGGATTCCGAAAACTATGATTTTTCCCTTGCTTGGCTTCTCGTTCACTACTCTATTTCTCCTCAACTTCCAACTTGCGAATCACGCGCGCCGGATTACCAGCCACAACCGTATAAGGCGCAACGTCTTCAAACACGACTGAACGCGCGCCTACAATCGCGCCCTCGCCAATCGTGACGCCCGGCATCACACAGGCGTCAAAACCGATCCAAACATTCCGGCCAATGCGCACTGGGCGCGCTGGCACGTTTGCCTCAAAACATCTGGGTTGGCGCGTCGGCACGCGCTCCAATTCACGGCGGCGCTCCACGGGATCGAGCGGCACGCGGTAGCTGTCCATCAAAACCACATTCCAAGAGATCAGCGCGTAATCGCCAATCTCCACTTCGGCGTCACAGATGATCCGCGCCCCGTGCACCAGCGCGTAATCGCCCAGCCTGACGCGGCCACGTGGGCCGACATCGAACATCGTGCCCAGATAAGTCGAAGCCCCACGCCCAATCCGCGCGCCCACTGGCTCCTGGCTGCGGTAGAGAAAGAAGCTGAAACTGGTCTCGATGTAGGCAGTCTCGTCCAGTTCCACGTTCTCCGGTATCATTCCCGGATACCAATCCCAGGGCAATTGTCGCGCCGCGTCCATCACGAGCTAAACCTCCCCGATGATCTGCGCCGGATTGCCCACCACGCGCGCACGCGGCGGCACGTCACGCGTTATGAGCGCGCCAGCCTCGATGAACGCGCCCGCGCCGATGCGGACGCCTTTCAAGATCGTGGCGTTTGGCCCGATCCACACGTCGTCTTCAATGACTACCGGCTCGCGCATGATTGCGGGTCGCGCGCGGCCTTTGCCTAATGGCGAACAGGCGACAGCGTCGGCAATGCGTTCGGCGGGCGCAATCGGGTGAAAGTCGGTGTCGGCAATCGTCGTGTTCCAACCGACGACGACATAGTTGCCGACCCGCAGTTCCAATTCACACAGCAGCACCGCGTTGGTGAAGTAGCAGAAATCGCCAATCTCGACGCGCGCCTCTTTGCCCAAGGCAAACTGCACGCCGTCCATCGTACTCTGTGCGCCGATAACAAGTGCCGGGTCACGCTCGCCAAAGAAGCGCTTGAAGGCGTTGTCATTCGTAATGACGCTGCCCGTGCCGACGCGCACGTGAGCGGGCAAAGGCCCGTGCAACCAGCAGCCCGGCGGTTGATCGTTCATAGATACCCCTTCGGTACGTCGAGCACCACGTAGCGCGCGATCAACTCTCGCAACGTGCTGTCCAACTCGCTCGCCGCCAGGTTCTTCAGCGCGTCGGCTGTCAACTCGACCTGCTCAGGCAAGTAACGCTTGCAAGCCTTGTATTCGTCCTCGTAACTCGGAGAAGGGAATTGCAACCGCAGGCTCGCGCCTTGTCCGGTTTGCTCCACTTCGTAAAGCGGCCCGTACAAAGGATTGATGCGCCACTGGCCTGAAGCCATCTGTCCACCTGGATAGTCGTAAACGCGAAAGATGTCTGCGAACCGCGTGGCAACCAAGAATAGCGCCTGCTCGTCACTCAGTTCTTCGTCGGAGTAATTGTGCGAAAGATCAATCGCCCGGTGTTCGATGACGCTGTCCAATACTTCGCTCTCTTTGAAGACCCGCGCGCCCGCCTCCGCCAATAGATTTCGCCACAATTCAGGCGGCAGCGGCAGCCCCGCGGAATGGTTATCTTGCAGCGCGTTGTGTACGTGGTTCACCACGATCACACCGTCATCACCGACCAAGCGCATCATCTCGCAGGCGAACATGCGCTTCGACCAGATGTAGTGGAACGCGTCTGAACAAAAGGCGAGCGAGAAGCTGCCCGCTTTGAACGGTAGCGGCGCTTCTCCATCGCAACAAATCGGGATGCAAGCAGGTGCGGTGACGCGCCGGGCGATCCACAGCTTCCAAAAGTTATTTTCGGCGAGAAAAACTTCAGCGTCGCCCGCAATCTGGCAGAGCGCCCGCGTCAAATGGCCCGACCCGCCAGCCAGATCAATCGCCCGCTTGGTAAAACAGCGCCGGTCGCTGCCCACCGCGCGCAGAATCGCCTGGCCGATTAGGTAAGTCGGATTGGCAAAACGATGAACGAAGTACGGCCCTTCATCGCCAGGGCTGAAAAGCTCTATGCAATCGCGGTAAGTCCCCGCCTCGCCCAGCGCCAGGAAACGCTCGAAGCCCGCTTGCCGTTCGTCGTCCAGTTCCAACACAGTGAAGAGCGCCTGCTGCGGGTCGGTTTCAAGCATGTGCTGAAGCGCGTCACCGCAGTACGTAGTCGTCAGCACGGGAATGCCGTCCACGACCGGGTAGGTGGTGCAATAGCAGCGCAGCAGAGCAGTCGTAATTTCGTCGCCGCTGCGACGCAGGCTCGCGCCATCTTTGAGCGAGAATGAGCCGCCGCAATACGGGCACTGCAAGATTTCCAGTAGATTCGTGTGCATCAAACCTCTATCTCAACCACGGGGGACACGGGGTGCACTGGGAATGTTACTTGAAGCAATGTTGTACACTGGCTTTCCGCTTAGCGCCTCCCCGTGTGCCCCGTGGTTTTCTTTTCGCTTAGGCCTGCTATGAAGTTGCGCCCAGCGCCAATTCGTCTTCTTCCGTCTCTTCGTCCGTTTCCTGCTGCGCCGGAAGATTGCCCATCGCCAATCGCGCGCACAGCTCCTGATATAACGGAACACTTTGCAGCAACTCTTCGTGACGCCCTTCGCCGATAATCTTGCCGTCGTCGAGCACCAGGATTTTATCAGCATCGCGCACGGTCGAGAGCCGGTGCGCGATGACGATAGTCGTGCGGTCGGCCATCAGTTCGTGCAGCGAGTCGAAGATGCTCGATTCGGCGCGCGCGTCGAGCGATGAAGTCGGCTCGTCCATAATCAAGATCGGCGCGTTTTTCAAAAAAGCCCGCGCAATCGAGATGCGCTGCCGCTCGCCGCCCGACAGGTGAATGCCTTCGTCGCCGCCGAGCAGCGTCTGGTAGCCATGCTCTTTGCGCATAATGAAATCGTGCGCGTAGGCTGCCTTGGCCGCTGCGATTACTTCTTCGTCGCTCGCGCCGAGTCGCCCGTAGCGGATGTTGTCGGCAATCGTGCCTGAAAAGAGCACTGGTTCTTGCAGCACGAGACTGACATGATCGCGCAACGAGCGCAGTTGGTAATCGCGCACATCGCGTCCATCCACCAACACTTGGCCTGCGGTCGCGTCATAAAAGCGCGGGATCAAACTCACCAAACTCGTTTTGCCCGCGCCGGTCAGGCCGATGAGCGCGACCATCTGGCCCGGCTCGGCGGTGAGCGAAACGCCTTTGAGCACGGGCGCTTCATCGTCGTAGTGAAAATGCACGTTGCGCATTTCCAAGTGGCCGCGCAAGTCGCGCGCTTCAATTGCGTCGGGGCGGTCGTGCAATTCCGCCTCGGTCTGCAAAGTGCGCAGCACGCGCCGCGCGCTCGCCACCGAAGCCTGCACGTTGCCAAAGGTGTGGCTCATCGTAACCAGCGGGCCAAAGACCGAACCCAGGTAGGTGAGCGCCACCAGCAGGTCGCCGATGGTCATTCGCTGTTGGTAGACGTTGTAGCCGCCGACAAAGAGAATCAGCGCCGTGCCGCCCGTCGTGACGACGTTGATCATCGCGGCGTAAAGCGACTCTTGCAGCGTCAGCTTGATGCGCGCGTCGAGCGTAGTCGTGCCCTTATCTCTGAAACGTTGCTGCTCGTGCGACTCGCGTCCGAAGGCTTTGACGACACGGATCGAGGTGAAGACTTCGTGGAAGAGATTGACCAGTCCTGCCTCCAAAGTCTTCACGTATTCGGAGCGATCAACGATGCGATTGGAGTAATACTGGTTGACCCAAAAGAGGAACGGAACGACGAGCAGCGAGAGCAACGCCACCTGCCAGTTGATCTTCAACAACACGACGAACATCGCGCCGAGCGTGATGGCCGAAGTAATCAAAGGCAACACGCCGCCCAACGTCAAACTCTCTACGCAATACGAATCGTTCTCGATGTGGTAGATCGTCTCGCCCGGCCCGCGCTTGAGGTGATAACGCAGCGAGAGGTTTTGCAAGTGAGCAAAGAGTTGTTGCCGCAGATCGAAGATCAGGCGTTGCCCAATGTTCTGCTGCATTTGCGTGTGGGCGACTGAGATGAATTCGCTGGCGTAATGGAAGACCAGGTAGGCGACACAGCCTGCCAGGAGCATCATCACGCGGTTGGCGTTGAGTAGCTCAATGATATTGACCATCCAGCCTGAGGCCGGTTGGTTGCCGAGCGCGTGGTCAACGATGAACTTCATCGGCCAGGGCAGCAAGAGACCGGAAACGATCTCTACCGCCGCGACCAGCAAAAAGATGATTAGCCGTTTGCGATAGGGGCGCAAATAACCGAGCGCCCAGCGATAAACGCCCTTGGGATTTTCCTGCTTCATGTGAGAAGTAACCTCGTTCGGAGTAAGCTGCTGAAGTTCGGAGTTCCCCCTCCTCCACAGAATTCAGAAATCAAAGCGTAACGCTTCGGAATTCTGAACCCCGAACTCAATTACTTTGTCTACGACCCGGCGCTGAGGCCGAGTCAATCTTATTGCTCTTCAAAAACCGGCTCGGCTTCTTTGCGCCGCGCGGGCCGCGTTTTCAAAAGTGAATAAAGTTTGTGCTCTTGCGCCGCGACCTCCAAAGCCGTCAAGACCTGTCCGCCGTACTTGCTCGTTTGGCGTAGCGTAAACGTCAAAACTAGCAACGCGGCTACCAGCGCGGCGGTAGTCCAGTGCACAGTAAATGGGTTGAGCGCGTGTGTGACGTAGCCCGCCGTCAGGGCAGCCGCACCAGCCAGCAACCAAAAACGCCACGGCTTATACAACTCGACCTGCGCGCGGAACAGTCGCTTCATCCCGCCGTGGTCTTCCGCCGTCAGCTTGACCTTCAACGAGCAGGTGCGACAAGCGCGCACGCGCAGATCGTATTCCTGCTGCCAGCCGTCGTCGCAACGCACGGGCGCGAGCGCCTCTTCGCCAATTCGTTTGAACGAAGCGAGCAAGTCGTCAATCAACGTGTAATGCGTGTCCCAGTACGTCGCGTCAAATCGGTGAAACAGCAAGCGCAGCGAGTTGATTGGTGACAGCCACAGCGCGTCTTCCATTAACTCGCTTCCCGCAGGTGTAATGTTGCTCGGACTGAAATGTCCCTTGATCCGCCCGCGAAAGCGCGCCCACATCTGAATGTAATGGAGCCAGGCGATCATCAAGCGGTGTTTCAAGCGCGCCGTCGCCGAAGTCACCGTCCGCACATCGTCGAGCTTTGTTTGCCAGGCGTGTACAAAACAGCTCCAGAGCGTAGAGAGCGTCATCAAGCCCGCCACTATCAACAGCCAGGGCGTGAGGAGCGCGCCGAGAAATGCCAGCGCCGTCCCCGCCTGCCATTCGATCATCTGCGGCAAACACGCCCAACCGTCCACGCCGCCTTGATAGACGGAGGGGAAAGCCGCCGCGCCCCAACGCCCGTGATAGATCACCGATTTGAAGAGCGAGCGATAAGCCGGCAAGTGGCTGTAGATGCGCCCTTGCCAGCGGGTTTGTCCGCGTTCGTTGAATTTCTCTTGATGGCGGTGTTCGAGAAAACTTTCGCCCTCGCCGTAACCGACCTGTTGTTTCCAATAAGCTTTCACCGAATCGCGGTGATGATGCCAAACCAACGCCGACGGGCTGAAAGCCAAGTGCCAGCCGCGCTCCTGCAAGCGCCAGCAGACGTCCACATCATCGCCTGCCTTGGTATAAGTCGGGTCAAAGCCGCCTATTTCGGCCAGCGCCCAGCGGCGAAAAGCCATGTTGCAACCCGGAATGTGCTCGGCCACAGTGTCGTTGAATAGCACGTGCGTCGGGCCGCCAGGACTGCGCGCCACACATTGCGCAACCCAGCCGTCATCTTCCGGCACGACGTTTGGCCCGCCGACGCCAACCGCATCGGTCGTCAAGAAAGGCTGCACCAAGTAAGAGAGCCAATCAGGATCAACGCGCGTGTCGGCATCCGTGTAAGCGATAATCTCGCCGGTCGCTGCGCGCCAGCCTAGATTGCGCGCAGCGCTCAAGCCGCCGTTCGTCACGCTGATCAGCTTGAACGGATAACGCGCCGCGATCTCCGGTGTCGCGTCTTTCGAGCCGTCATTGACGACGATCACTTCGTAGTTCGGGTAGTTCAGTCGCGTGAGCGAGTCCAGGTTGTCTTCAATCGTGCTCGCGGCGTTGTAAGCGCAAATGACCACTGAAACTTTCGGCCACACTTGCTGCGACTCGGTCTCAAAGGGAATGCGTGTGAAGCGCGCTTGGGCTGATTGATAAGCGAGCTTCGGTTTACGTTCGGCATCAACTATACCAAACGCCCAATCAGTGATTTGATTGCCACCGCGATACCAATCATCTGTCCACGAGAAGACACACGCGCCTGCCGCGCCGCCTTTGTACGCTTCGCGCAACTGCCAATCGAGGAACTGCGCCTGCTCGTCTTCGCCGTGCCCGATGCTGTCCATGCCCAATTCGGTCAAGACAAGCGGGCGATTACCGGCGACGTTTTGCAGCTTGGCCAGATAAGCCTGGAACGGTTGTTCATCGTGCAGAAAGACGTTGAAGCAGACGAAGTCGAGAAACGAAAGGTCTAAGTAATCGGTCGGCGGAAAGTTGACATAGGTGACGAGCTTGCCGGGCGCAACCCGCTTCACGTCGTTATAGAGTTGTTTGAGAAAACGCTCGATCTTGTGCGCACCGTGCCAGCGCACGATCTGCGCAGGGATTTCATTGCCGATGGCGAAGGCGAGCACCGCCGGGTGCTCAGCGCAGCTTTTCACGTCGCGCCGGACTTGCGCGCGAATCTGCTCCGCCGTCTGCGGGTCATCGAGAAAACAGATGTGCTGCGCCCAGGCCAGACCGACGATCACGCGCAACCCCTGGCGCGCGGCCTCGTCGAGCAGGTAGGCGGGCGGCGCGGTGTAGATGCGCACGGTGTTGATTCCAGCCTCGCGCATCAAGGCGAAATCCTGGGCCACGCGCTCCGGGGTTGGATAGTCGCTCTCCGCGCGCGGCTCGAAGGTGCCGTAGGTGACGCCGCGCAGCCAGAATTTCTCTGTCCCCTCATAAAAGAATTTCGCTGCGGCTCGAATGTTCAATCGCGATGACTTCTCCAAGGTCTGCTCCCTGTTTTAGCTCTGCCAACAAACTGCTCGTTTAACTGCTTTAGTACTGCGCGCTGTAATCGCTTTGACGATGGATAGGCTGATCAGGTGAGTCACCTGTCAAACTTGTTTCCACTTCCTGAGCAATTAAAACCAGGGCCGGATCAATAGACGACGCAGTTTTACTTAACTTACAGGAGTCAGAAATCAATTATTAATGTAGTGATGATCCTTAAGAGTTACGGCGCACGTACAGCTTTTCGTCATAATACCTATGCCGGTGCCGGTAAGTCTCCCAGGAAGAGGGTTGTCTTAGGGGCTAACTCACCAACACCACGAAGATGAGAGAGATTATCAATCCGCATACCACATTTTTAGCTCGCTTTAGCTGTTCGCTAAAAAAATCAGCGCGTTTAGATTCAAGCAGTTAGGCACTGCGCCTGAATCATCTCTCATCCCATTTCCGGATTTTGTCTTAGGTGTGGCGAAAATGGTGTTTAGGTGAGGCGGAAAAGTGACTCAGCTTAAGGTAGCGCGCTGACGACTCAAACTATAACCGTAAGCCAGCAAAGCCAGTGGAGGCAGATGCACGATGGCAATCCTCAGCACAGCCCATAACTCATGGAGTGGGGCTTCGGCCAGAGCAAAGTGCGGGAAAGCGTAAAGCGCCAGTGCAGTCATAGAGAAGGTAACAATCGCCCAGCGCAACCACGACACTTTGGTCAAGGCAGCCAGCGGCACCAGCCAGGTGACATACCACGGAAAGAACCAGGTCGTGTAGCCGATCAGCAACGCCAAAAGAATATAAGCCGTCTCACGCACCAAGCTGCCCAAGTCACGAATCTTTACCACGCGCCAGAGGCAGAAGCAGAGGAATAGCGGCAAGCTGATCCTGCGGTCGAGTTGGTAGAGCCAATCATAATTTTCCGTCAGCCAAAGTTGGCCGCCAAATTTTCGGGCCAGACCAATGACCGAACTATGTAGAGAGTTCTGTATGTACGTTCCCGTATTCAACAGGCTCAGCCAGGCCGCGGTAGTCGGGAACAAGGTCGCTTTCAGTATCAGCAACAGCGCGACGCTTCCAACCAGACCTTGCACAAGCGCGCGCCACTCGCGCTGCCAAATTAGATAAGCCGCCACTGCCGCCCAGACGAAGACGCCCGGCAATTTGACCAGCGCAGAAAGCAGCGCACACAAGAGGGCCGTGCTGTACCAGCGCCGTTGCAGGGTGTAAAGCGCCAGCAGAGCGAATAAAATCAATAAGCCATCGTTATGCCCATTCGCTACCAGTTCGAGTAGCACGAGTGGGTTGAGTCCAAACAGGAAGAGACCGTAAGCCGCATTGAGGCCGCAGTGCTTGAGTAGGCTGTAAAGCAGGCCGCAGTTGCCGTAATGAGTCAGCAACCAGACGAGCTTTAACACGAAGATCGAAACGAGCACGCTGTGCTGCGAAAGCCAACCTGCCAGGGCGAAGATCGGCCATAGCACAGGGCCGTAAGGCATCGTGATGTCCCATTCAATGTAAGGCAAGTAATGATCAGCGAACTCTGAGTAATGGTGCAGGTACGGATTAGCTCGATGGAGACTGACGATACGACCGAGGCCAATATAGGCGAGCAGATCAGTCGAGTTGGCTGGCAACGCGCTCCATGCAAACAGGCTCGGCAAGATACTGATGCCTGAAACTTGGCGTGCCGTAAATTGCCATCGCTCCCAATGGCTGAGACAGTAGAGATAGAGCGTGAATAGATAAGCAAGCGTCAGCGTTTGACAGAGTTCAACGACAGGGTTTGACTTGTAACTATGGCCCAAGTCTGCGAACACGTGTCCTTGCGCTAGCGCCGACCACGAATGCCGCCAGTGGATCAATGCCAAAGCCAGATAGCCTAGCGCTAACAGCAGGCCAAACAGCCGAGCTGAGTTGATCGGGGTTGTGCTTAGCTTGTCGCTCACTTGTTCAGCTTGGCAAGACCGAATTCGAGTTGGACTGCCACCAGGTATCACCCGGTCTGTTTGAAGATTTGCCAATCAAGTAATTACTCGCCACAGCGTAACACGCGCTACGGCTGACGCAACTCTTTACAGACGGCGACGAATTCACTAGACGACCCGCTCTCTGCTGTATCTCACTAAAAGCCCAGGCACGGCACTCAAATTGCCCTTCACTATCATGAGGAAATGTTTTAATGGAAGAACTGGCCGCAAACAATCAGGAAACGGCTCAGCAGGCTACAGTCTGTATACATTGTGATCACGACCACCCGGCAGAAGAGCTTTGCCATTCGATAAATGAGCATTCTCTTGCCAAGCACGAAGATGATTCGTTGATTGGTCAAATTTTGGGCGAGAAGTATCGGATTGAAGAGGAAATTGGCGCAGGCGGGATGTGTCTGGTCTATCGCGCTACTCAGACCTTGATCGGTAAGACGGTCGCTTTGAAAGTGCTCCGACCACAGTTAGCGGTTGACCAGGATATTGTGCGCCGCTTCGAGCAGGAAGCGACTGCGCTCGGACGATTGCATCATCCGCACGCCATCAACGTCTTCGATTTCGGCTTTACCCCGCAAGGCAGCCCGTTCTTGGTGATGGACTTTATAGGCGGCCAGACACTCACGGAAACTCTGCGCCAGGCAGGTCCCTTGCCGGTTGCACACGCGAATAAACTGCTCGGCCAGATTTGTGGCGCGTTACAAGCCGCCCACGCTGAGGGCATCATTCACCGCGACATCAAACCCGACAACCTGCTCATCTCTGAAGCCGACGGTGAGGATTGGGTTACGGTGGTTGATTTTGGCGTCGCTAAAATTCAGGAAGACATCAATCAAAAAGCTGCGCTCACCGGTGCCGGTATCATCATCGGCACGCCACGCTATATGTCGCCCGAACAGAGCGAAGGTAAGGCAATTGATCTGAGGTCGGACATCTATTCGTTAGGCGTAGTGCTCTACGAAATGCTGGCTGGCGAAGCGCCCTTCAATGATGATTCCTCGACGCGACTGCTTATCAAGCATTTGACCGAGCTGCCTCCGCCTTTGCGAGAGAAGCGGCCCGAAATCTCGGCACAGATCGAAGCAATAGTGATGAGCGCCTTGGCTAAAGACCCGAATGAGCGTCCGGCTTCGGCGCTTGAGTTGAGCGAGGCTTTTGAGCGAGCAACTTCCGCACTACCTGACGAAGCGCCGCGTTCACGCACGGCTGCTAAAGTTGTGGTTCCGCTAAGTGGCGCGCCGGGCAGGGACAGCTACAGTCAGGGCGAGAGCGCAGAAGTTACCATGCTGCGCTCCCCATCACACACGCGGACTGCGCGCCACGTCACAGGCAGTGTGCCGGATTGGTTTTCGCGTTGGCCGAGCAGGGTGCTGGCCATTTTAGCCTTAGTCCTGGTGCTCGGTTTGGGAATCACTTATTCCAAGCGGCGGACAGAGGCCGACCGTGCGCTTGATAATGTCGCCGAAGTGCAGCGGACAATAGCTCTGGCCATCGGTCAAATCAATTTATTGCCGAAAGATCATCTCTTGCGCGAACAGCTTCCTGCGCTCGCACAGTGGCAAAGAGAGCTTGGAGACTATGCCACAACGGGTAATTTGCCGCCTACGGCGCAAGCTCGTGTTCAAACGATGGCGCGGCTGGCGCAGCAGTACGCGGAGCAGGCGCGGCTGACAGCGCAGCACCCGGCGGCCGCTTCCGAAACTAGGGGCGAGGAAAAAGATCGCTTAGCAAGTGAGGAGAGTAAAGAGCAAGGTGGAGCAGCGAAGAATAATGATGAGCAACAAGTAGGGCAGCGGCGCGGGAAAGTAAAGAAACCAGCGAAAGGCCCTAACCGATTTACCAAGGCGCTCAGAAAAATAATCCCATTGCCTTAACGAGGTAAATCGCCTCTTCCCACTATTACAACAGCGTCTTGCCAGGCCACAACACCTGGTAGCCGCCTCCATCATCCACAAACACGAGCACCGGCATACCGGCGATGGTGCCCGTCGTTACGCTTTCCGGCTTCATCTTCTCGGCGAAAGTCAGATTGAGCCGGTGCAGCGTACCTTGCTGATCGCCACTCCATTCGTAGAGCACGAACGGCACTTTGGTTTGACTGATCGCTTTGCCGGTGATCACCCAGAAGGCGTGGCGGCTGGGGATATACTCCAGGCCGCGAATGCCTTGCGCGGCTTCTGCCGCTTCGAGCGTGAGCCAGATGGGCGGCAACATTTCCAAATTGCTGGTCGTCCACGGGTCACTCAATTTCTTTACTCGGACTGGAACGACAAGCGCCTTATTGGCTGCGAGCGAAGTGCGCACGCCGAACAGCAGCGCATGGCGGCTGCGATCCCAGGCAAGCCCTTCGATGTTTAGCCCACCCTCGTCAGGAATAAGCTTGGCGGACTCAGCAATGGCGGGCGTATTTTGGATGAACCAATCGCGGAAGCCCGGCAGATTCTCGGCTGCTAAGCTGCCGTCAGGTTTGACTATCACACGCAACAACCCGCTGGGCGGCACCCGCAGTGATTGCCCGTCTTTAGTTTTCTTGGCGCAGAGCGACGAAGTGACAAAAACGAAGCGGCGACCTTTCTCTTCAGCAAATGTCATCGCCTCCATGTCGTCAATGGCATCAGCGGCCAGCCCTTGCAATGGACGCTTGATCAACGGGCCACGCTTAGCGCCATCCACAGCCAGGTCAAGTTCAAAGAGCGCATCGTTGACGTTGTTATCGCAAAAGAGAAAACGTGCATCAGCAAGCGGCACCACTCCCGAAGCGTTATAAACAACCTCGCCGTTCGACTCTCCAAAAGGAATAGGTGTGATGGCTTGGCTCTGTGACTGTGCGCCACCAGCTTGGTTTGGGGTTGTTGGCGTAGCGCCGTCTTGATGCTGACCTAAAGCAAGTACAACAACACTAATAAGCAACAGCGGTGCTGAATAAAACCAGCGGATCATTATCACCTCCTGAGATGAATAACTGATGTTACGCAGCGCGGAAAATCGTTTTAGGTTTGACGCCCTTCTGAGCGCCGGAGGCGCGGTCGGAAATTAGCCGGTGGTGGAGCAAAGCGTAACCACCGGAAAGTCGAACGCCGCAATCTCGCGTCCCGGCTGGGACGCTGGACAGGACATTGATTTCGCGCCCATTGTCTATCCTGCGCCCCTACTGGGGCGCGGTTACTTGACGCCTGTGACCGGTGGTTTCACTTCGTTCCACCACCGGCTAATTTCCGCTGTGCCTCCGGCACAAAAACCTGTCAATTCCACACTCGACTTTCTTACTGCGTAACATCAGTAAATAACTCTGCCATTTCCTCACAAACCCAGCTCTTCTCTGATCTGTTTTACACCCGCGACCATGTGTTTGAGCTTCAAGCGCGCCGCCCAACGTGCCGTCTGGCTCAAGCCGCAATCGGGGGCGAAAGCGAGCCGCTCGGCGGGCGCGTATTGCAGGCAGCGCCGCACACGCTCGGCCACGTCTGATACCGTCTCGATGTAGTAACTCTTCACATCAATGATGCCGACCGCCACAGCGTGGCTTTCGGCAATCTGCCCAATGATTTCAAGCTCGGCAAACTCGCGGCTCGCCATCTCCAGATGAAACTCATCCACGTTCATCTGCAAAAAGGCAGGAAACATCGGCTGGTAGCTGCGCCGCCCCACCGCACGCCCTTTGTAATTACCAAAGCAGAGATGCGTGGACAAGCGGCACTGGCCCGCCACGCCTTCCACGGTACGGTTGAAGATGTCTACGAAGCGTTGCGGGTCTTCGCGGTGCGCGTAACAACTCATCGAAGGCTCATCAACGGTGATCTCGCGGCAACCGGCTTCAAACAAGGCTGCGAGTTCGGCGCGCACGATAGGCAGCAAGCCTTCGGTGACGGCGAAGCGGTCTGGGTAATCTGCATTAGGTATCAGCCGCCCACTAAGCGTGTATGGCCCCGGCACGCTTGCTTTCAAGGTTGGCCCAGCAGGGGCTAATCGTTTGAGCCGTTGCCATTCTTCGACCACACCCAGGCTGCGCGGCGCCCGCAGTTCGCCGGTGATGCGATGCTTGCCGCGCTGATCGTGAGCGGGCGGGCCGAAACGGCGTGTCGGTGCGGCCTCTAAAGCAAGGCCTTCGAGAAAGCCGTAAAACGAGAGATTGAAATCGAGCCGCGTCTGCTCGCCATCGGTGATGACATCCAATCCGGCCGCGACTTGATCGTGAATGGCCGCGATGACGGCGTCCTCCTGTAACTCGGCGCGGTCGGCTTCGCCGAATTGATCCAAATGCAGGCAAGCGAATTCGAGCCAGCCGGGAAACGGATAGCTGCCAATGACGGTTGTGCGCAGTGGTTGTTCTTTCATCTGAGTTATCTGCTGACGCGCCAACCGGCATCCACAGTCAGCACCTCGCCAGTAATGTAGCGCGCTTCATCGCTCAGCAGGAAGAGGGCGGCGCGCGCCACGTCCTCGGCTTCGATCAAATCCTGACTGAGCGGTTGTTTGTTGCGTATGAAATCGAGGATGGTCTGATCTTGCTGCGCGCGCTGGCTCATCGGCGTGCGCACGAGCGCAGGCGCAATGGCGTTGACGCGAATTTTGTGCGGGGCGTAGTAAGCCGCCATCGCTTCAGTCAATCCGATGATCGCACTCTTGCTCGCAGCGTAAGCGTGCGTAGCGAAGAAGTTTGGTTCTGGCGAGGAGGCTAGTACGCTCGCCATATTCAAGATCGTCCCGCGCACGCCGTGCGCATTCGGCGCTTGCTTGAGCATCACCCGCAGGACTTCGCGGCACATCAAAAAGAGGCTCTTGACGTTCGTCCCCATCGTCACATCCCAGCCCTCTTCAGTGCATTCGTGGACGGGGCCGTCGCCGAAACGCCGCCCGCTGATGCCGACGACATTGAAGAGTGCGTCAATGCGTTGATGCCGGGCCACGCATTGCGCGACAGCCGTTGCAACAGCATCGTTCTGCGTGATGTCTGCGACTTTGTAGTGACAGACGCCGCGCCCGCTGATCTCTTCCGCCAGCGCGCGGCAACTCGGCTCGTCATTGCCGACGATGAAAACGGCTGCCCCTTCGTGTGCGGCCAAACGCGCAGTGGCGGCAGCGATGCCCGTCGAGCCAGTGATCAAGCAAACTTTGTCTTGCAGTCTTTTCAACTCGCTTTACCCAACATATCTGTTTAGCGAGCAACGAGGAGAGAGGGAAGCCTCGGCACACAAGCGTTCAGAGTACAGCCTTTAGGCTGCTTGTGGCACGCAACCCACCACGAGCAGCCTAAAGGCTGTACTCTGAACGGAGCAGCCTAAAGGCTGTACTCTGAACGCCTGCTTCTCAATGTTTACGTTACCCTTCATCACGCGCCAGACAGATGCTTCTTACTGATATAGGTGTGCGAGGCTGCGCCGATAAGCCTCATAAAAGCGTTCCAGTTGTTCCGCCGCACTTGCGTTGCCGACGAATTGGTGGCTCGGCAACAGCTCCGGCTTGACGCCGTGTTGCAATAACAACTCGGCGACGCGACAACGCAGCATGTTGATGATCATGCCACCCGCTACGGTCGAAGTCGGGCCGGTGCGCCAGTCCAAGCCTTCCAACTCGACCACGCAATCGCCCGGTGGGCAGCCGTTGTCAATCGCCACGTCAACTACGTCAATCAGTTTTTGCCCCGACGAATGCGCGGCCACCGACTGTTCACAATGCGCGCGCGAGCACATCCCGATTACCGGCAACCCGCGGCGCTTCGCCCCCATTGCCATCTCCACTACCACCGGACGAATGCCGCTGGTCGAGATCACAATGAAGGCATCGTGCGAGCCGAACTTGAAACCTTTGAGAATTTCTTCGGCGTAGCCTTCGTATTTTTCCAGGTAGAGCGGCGCGCGCAAGCCGTTCGCCCCGACGATGGCCGCGTGGGTTGAGAGTGAGAGTTCGACCAGCGCCACCCAACCGGGGAAACAGCCCTGACGCGGCGTCATCTCTTCGCACATCATGCGCGAATGGCCGTTGCCGAAGAGGAAGACCAGCCCACCCTGCGCGATACTGCTGGTACAAATCTCGGCAGCGCGCTCGATGTTTGGCAATTGTGTTTCGCGGAGGTGGTGAAGAATCGAAAGAGTCTGATCAAAGTATGTGATTGCTGCACTCATAAACCGAATATAACATCCTCTGACCTCAAGCGCCGCACCGTGCCAGGCTCGATTGGCCGTCTTTCGGCCACGCTCGCGAGCGCCGCAAAACAGAGGGCCAGCCCGCGCAAATTATCCCCCGCGTTGTTGATTGGCGTGCGTTGCTCTTCGATAGCGCAGAGCAACTCCCCCATCGCGCCGTGAAAGCCCTCGCGAAACCAAGTACCTTCAAGCTGCGCGCGCGCGTAGCCTGCTTCGGTATAAAGCGTGACGGTCTGTTCTGACAAGCTTGGCCCGGTGCTCACCAGGCTACCGCGACTGCCAGCTACAAAGGTGCGATCTTCCTGGCCGTGCGTGACGTTGGCGTTGAAGATCAACGAGGCTTGCCCGTCGGCAAATTCGATCAAGGCCTGGGCAAGCATCGGTGGTTTGGCGTGTTGTTCAGCAGCGTGCGTAGCGGTTGCATAAACATTGAGTGGTTCCCGCTCGCCAAAGAGACAAGCCACGAGATCGAACCAGTGAATTGCGAAATCGTAAAGAATCAAATGCTGCATTTCCTCGAAGCGCGTCCCAATGATCCAATTGTGATCCCAGTGCAACGTGCAGTTGACGCTCTGCAACTCGCCGATCAATCCGGCGCTGACGGCCTGCCTGATGTAGCTGAAGTGCGGCGCCCAGCGGCCATTTTGGTTGACGGCCAGCTTCACGCCTTGCCGCTCGGCCAATTCAACCAAACGCTCGCCGGCATCCAGATCAACGACGAACGGCTTCTGGCTGAGCACGTGTTTACCGGCACGCAGTGCGGCTTCGATGATTTCAACACGGTCTTCCGGGTGCGTGGTGATGTCCACGACTTCAATCTCAGCGCGCTGCAAAACCTCGTGGTAATCGGTCGTGACAATGGCTTCGGGATAAAACCGCGCTTGATAGTCGCGCGCCTTGCCTTCCGTGTGATCGCAGAGAGCTGTGACGCAATAGCCCGCGTTTTGGTAAGCGTTCAGGTGTTGCACAGCAATGCCGCCGCACCCGATCAAGCCAATGGCTGGGCTGTAGCGGCGCGGGTTGCGCGGACGATAGTTCAGCTCAGGCGCAGCAATCTGCGCCGCCGCCTGCGCCTTGCTCAAGCCGTAATCGTCTGCCAGCGTTTCAGCCATGATTTATTCGACCAGCTTTACTGTGCGTTTTTCGCGCGCGCTGATGATCGCTGTGTCCACGATCTGTTGACCGATGCGGCTGATCCGTGGCGTCAATGGGCCGAGCAGGGCTTCGCCAGTTTCCAGGTGATGAATCAAGTGTTCGATAGGGTTGTGGTGCGGCGCAGCCAGCACATCAACGGGAACCTCTTCACCAGCGCGATTCTGCTTGGTTTGCACGCGGACGGTCGGCTCGAAATCATAGCTGCTGATGGTTCCCGCGCTGCCGACGATGACGAAGCCGCATTTGGGTTGCGGTTGGTGTGTCCACGGATCGGTGAATGTGCCCCAGCGCGTCTCGTATTTGGACAGCCCGACATCGTAGCGCGCAACCACGACACTATGTTCATCAACTTCGAGTCCGCTTGGTTCATCAATCACTGCTGTGACTTCGATAGGTTTGCGACCTCCGTGAAACCAGGTGCCGAGCGTCACGCCGTAGCCCAGATAGTCGCGCAATGAGCCACCACCGCTCGCCTGTTTGTAAAACCAACTGTGCGGCTTGCGCTGTTGCACTTCTGCCTCGCTGACTTCGACCTTGTCGGCGACGTGATAGAGCGGCCCGCGATTGCCGTCGTAGAAATGAACCTCGATCACTTCGCCGATCCGGCCTTCGTCAAGCAGCCGCTTTGCTGTGCGGTGCGCCGGATACCAGGCAAGCGGCCAGTTGATGGCCAGCGTTTTGCCCGTCGCTGTGACCGCGCGGATCATCGCATCGGCTTCGGCGAGCGAAGTGGCCATTGGCTTTTCTATCAGGATGTGCACGCCAAAAGGCGCGACTTTTTCGACGTACTCGGCGTGCCGCGCTGGCGCGGGGCAGAGAATAGCGATGTCCGGCTGTGTTCGTTCGAGGCATTTGCGGTAGTCGGTGAAGAGGCGTGCTGCCGGAAGTGCAAAGTTGCGCGCTGCACTATGCAGTCGTTCCGGGTCTTCGTCGCAGATGCCAGCAATCTCCGCGCGTGGGTGTTCGTAGGCCATGCGCAGCAGGTCGCCCATGTGGAAGTGGTCAAAATTGATGCCGACGATTTTCATCATTTGTACAGCGGACTGTTAGTCCGCTGTTGACCCGCAATTGGAACAAAGTTTGAGGCGGTAGCAATCTCACGTGGAGTGTACGTCGCCGAGACCTCAGCGGACTAACAGTCCGCTGTACATCTCACCTGCGCATTTCCGCAGTCCAATTGAGCACGATGGTGAAGGGCAGAGCATTCGGCTCTTCTACACTTGTCACGAGCAAAATGCGCTGGCCATCGCGCGCAATGGTGCCGCCCACCGCGCGCAGACCGCGCAAGTCGAAGAGTTCTTTGGACGCGCCGATCTGAAAATCCGTTCCGCTTCGCACCTCCGCGCTCATCAGCTTCCCGCCGGCAGTGTAGAACAACTCTTTCCCGTCCCGCCGCCAACTAGGTTGGTTGCCGCCTTTGGCAGAAACTTGCCACTTGCCGCCTTCCGTCTGGCCATTGGGCTGAAAGGCTTGCACATAGACTTCAGGCGTGCCCGATTCGTCTGAGATGTAGGCGATCCAGCGTCCGTCGGGCGACAAATGTGCGTTGGTCTCATTGTACTGCGTTTGAGCAAAAGGCACGGGCTTATGCTCGCCTTCCATCGGCAAGACCCAAATATCCCATTTAGTTTTCGGATCGTTATCTTGAAAGAGCAGGAAGCGCCCATCGTCAGACCAATCGGTGGGGGCTTTTTGGTGATCGGAGCGATACAACAATTCAGCCTGTCCTGCTCCCGCGCTATTGACCGGCTTCTGATAAAAGCTCGGTGCCCCTTCACGCAGAGAGAGCCAGGCAATGCGACTGCCATCCGGCGACCAGAGCGGAAAGCCATCGCTGGCCGGATCGTAGGTGAAGCGTAAGTCGGAACCGCTGGCTAGGTCGAGCAGCCAGATGTCAGTAGTCTTGGTTTGGCGGTCGGCCCGCGTCACGGCCACACGGTCTTCTGTCGGTGAAAGTTCGGCGGCCAAATAAGAGCCTTGCACGCCGATTAAGCCTGCCGGTTTGCCCGCGCGATCAAACCAACTAAGTTGCTGATTGTTGAGGTCAGCGCTGGCGCTGTGCACCAGCATGCCATTGGCCGAAACGGAAAAACCTGCCTTGCCTAAAGGGCCACCGGGGATTTGCTCGACTAGCTGCACTACCTCACCACTAAGCTTTTGCTTGTTCGCATCGAACGGCTGCGCGAGTAGCGTTCTGTCCCGCGCAAAGAGCAAGTAGCCAGGCTCCGTATAGAGCGCGTTTGATGAAGCGGCCAGGAGCCGCCGCCGCTCTCCTTTGTCGAGCGAACCAACATAAATCCCGGCCTCTTCCGGCTGCTGGCTGGCCACGAGATAGAGGAAGTGGCGACCGTCGGGCAGGAAGGCGGGCCAGAGGTGATTGCTCTCTTGGCGCGTGGTGTCGGGCGTTGCCACTGCCGTTGGCACGCCGCCATTGACAGAGACGCGCTGCACGCCTGCGTTCGGGTGCGGCACAAAAAGAATCACGCCGTTGCTGCCCCACGTGCCGCCTCTGGGGCTTGGAGCATCGCAGAGCGTCACAGGCGGCTCACCGGAAAGCGCGATCTTTTTGAGCTTGCCTTGCGCGAAGAAGCCAAGCGATTGACCGTCCGGCGCCCAGAAAGGCCAGTTTGCGCCTTCGGTGCCGGGCAGCGGTTGTGCAGTGAGCGAACCGAGCGGGCGTAGCCAGAGCGTTGAGCGATTGCCTTCTGTGCCGGCCACAAAAGCGAGGCGGCGTCCGTCAGGCGAGATAGTCGGCTCGCCCATTCGATTGGCCTTCTCAGGTGGAACGATGGTCAGGCGAATGGCCTCGGCATCCAAGGCCGGTTTTCTGAAATAAGCCAACACCAGTTGGAAGACTATCAACGCCAAGACACCAGCAGCGAACCAGATGAGCCAGCCTGCGCGACCCATTCGTCTCTCGTTAAGCCAAGTTATCAAAGACGCCTTGGTTTTCCCTCCGGCCCAAGCCGTTGCTGCTACGCGTTGCCGTTCGCTTGGGCTGCCACTCAATCCGGCGGCGGTCAGCGTTTCCAGCGCAAAGCCCAGATCATTGGCGGATTGAAAACGCCGCTCCGGGCGTTTTTCCAGACAGCGATGAATGATGCGGTCCAAGCCTGGTGATTGCTCGCGGAGCGAGGCGGGCAATTCTGGCGTTTCGGTCTTTAGAATCGCGTTCATCGTCTCCACCGCCGAATCGCCACGAAACGGCGGCGCACCTGCGAACAGCTCGTATAGAATCACCCCGAAGGCGAAAATGTCGGCGCGATGATCGGTCTCTTCGCCGCGCACCTGTTCCGGTGACATATAACCGACCGTGCCCATCACGATCCCGGATTGTGTTTGGACGAGTGGAGATGCGCCACTTGCCGCTGAGCCATTGCCACGTGGCTGAATCAACTTGGCCAGACCGAAGTCGAGAATCTTGACGCGCTCGTCCTTGGTGATGAAGACGTTCTCCGGCTTCAGATCGCGGTGAACGATCCCACGCTCATGTGCCGCCGCCAACCCGCGCGCCATCTGCATGGCAAAATCTATTGCCTTGCGCGGCGTCATCGTCTTGTCTTTGAGCCATACGCGCAATGTTCCGCCTTCAAGCAATTCGGAAACGATAAACGGCGCTTCTTCGTGTGTGCCGATGTCGTGAATTGTGAGGATGTTCGGGTGATTAAGCATGCTGACGGCGCGGGCCTCCTGCTCGAAACGCCGCAACCGGTCGCCGTCGCGCGCCACCATCGCAGGCAGCAACTTGAGCGCGACCCTGCGCCCCAACCGCGTGTCTTTGGCGCTATAGACCTCGCCCATCCCGCCCGCGCCGAGGAATGAGAGGAGTTGGTAATGGCTCAACTGTTTGCCGATCAGCGCTCCTGGCGCGTGTGAAGCCAACAGCCCCGCCGCGTCCTTCAACGCCGGTTCCGCGATAAAGTCTCCAACGTAGCGTTCTGCCGCTAGCATTGCCTCGACTTCACGGCGCAAATCGTCGTTACCCGCGCAAGCCTGTTCCAAAAACGCTGCACGCGCTTCCGGCGGCAACTCGCTCGCCTCTTCGTAAAGTTTGCCGACCTTTTCCCACCGTTCAGGAGTCATCACCACCTCCTTGCGTCAATGCCTGGTAAAGCCACAAGCGGGCCAGATTCCAATCCCGCTGCACCGTGCGTAGCGAGACTTTGAGCGCTTCCGCCGTCTCCTCCTCGTTCAGCCCGCCAAAATAACGTAACTCGACGACTTGGGCCTGGCGCGCATTGAGCGCTGCCAACCGAGTCAACGCTTCGTCCAATGCCAGCAAGTCCGCGCCACGCTCCGGCGCGACCACCAGTCCCTCGTCGAGCGAGACCTGCTGTGCCCCGCCGCCGCGCTTGAGGTTGTTACGCTCGCGCGCGAAGTCTACCAGGATACGCCGCATCAATTGCGCCGAGACGGCGAAGAAGTGCGCGCGGTTCTGCCAACGCACCTGACTGCTGTCAATCAATCGCATGTAGGCCTCGTTGACGAGGTCAGTTGTTTGTAGTGTGTGATTGGGACGCTGCCGCCGCAAGTGGCGCGCCGCCACCTTGCGCAGTTCGTTATAGACAAGCGGCATCAACTGGCCGAGCGCCGCCTCGTCGCCGTTGCCCCAGGCTAACAGCAAATGCGTGATTTGTTGTGAAGTGAGGTTGGCCATCTCATGCACTTCAAGACGACAAGCGTGGACACGCGATTATAAAGCATAACGCTGGCTTGTCACCCATCATTTCGCAGCTTGCCGCCTAAAAGAAAAAATCGCTTGCGCCTATGGCGGGCTTTGCCAACAGATTCCGTCTCATATGGGTGAGAGCGGCAATTCACGGTGCTGCTCTCAAATTACTGTTCTTCTTCAATAGCGCGGTAGCGCAATTATCGGAACTGACGGGATTCCGCTTCTGATGGTTGCGCTATCGCCTTTTTTTTGACAGCCACAGTCGCCACGCTCAGAAGCTTTTGCCTTCGTCGTGGACAGACACCCGGCACGCGGCCCTGGTCGCTGCCAGGGCCTACCGCGGGTGGCATCGCAAGTGCGCCAGCGGAAACTAGCGTATCAACAGATTAGTCTAAGTCGAACACCAAGGCTGCGTCGAGCCGCAGCACCCCAGAGTAGTATCCTGCTAAAAAGTTGCTGGCGACTGACACCTCAGCAGGAAGCACCGGGACAAGCCTGTTCACCGCCGAGGCGCAGAGTGACGCAGAGCTTGCGCAGAGAACTGCTCCGCTCCCCTCGGCTAACTCTGCGCCTCGGCGGTGAATGCCAATTAACCTCAACGTACCTTTTTCCTCGCTGAACAACTTTCTATTAGGACACTACCCACTCCAGGGACAGCCTCGAAAAATTTACAGAAAAAATTGTTTGGGTGTGGCGGGTTTTATCTACAGATTCCGTCTCATGAGGGTGAGGACGGCAAATGGCCGCTCACTAGAAGTAAGAAAAAAAGCTTTCAAATCATAATTTAGCAATTAAATGCAGCAGCCAGGTTCTTCGAGGGCCACTGCTGCTTTGTAAGGAGATTAATGAAAGAGAAATTCTTTAGCTTTGCGATGTTGTTGGGCCTTTTTCTAACTTTGCTGGCTATTTCCGCCGTAGCGGGGACGCCAGAGGAGATGACCGTCACTATCCCATTCGATTTCACGGTTGGCCAGACCACGCTTCCGGCTGGCACTTACACGATTGACCGCACAAGCGCCAACACCACAGAAGTGTTTTCGATCTGCGATGCCGAGCGCCAAGTCAAGGCAGTTTTCAATACGCACACGGTAGAGACTGAAGGACTATCGGCGATGGTGCGGTTGGAGTTCCGCCAATATGGTGACCGTTATTTCCTCGGACAGCTTTGGCTAGGCAGTACCAGCGGACACGAACTGTCGCAATCCGGCCTGGAGCGCGAACTCGCCAAAGAGATCAAGCTGCATCCGGCGCAAAAGAGTGGGAAGACTGAGGTCATTCCTATCTCAGGTCAATAAGCGAAAAATCTCGTTACCACGAAGCCGTGGGGTGCTTAAGCAAGCTGCCCCACGGCTTTACTTCAGTGATCCATAGATAGTTGAGAATGATGCCGATGAAACCTTCGCTAGAAACTCTTACTCCCGCACATGCTGCTGCCGGTGTGGCTCAGTTGAACACTAGCTGGACAGAGTTCCTTGCCGGTAAGGAAGGGGCGTTGCCCGCCGAAGCCACTAGCAAAAGCTACGATGATCTCCTGGTTGAGCAAGTTCTCGCCGGGGATTACGACGCTTTTGAGCAACTCGTTGCACGCCATCGCCGCCGCGTCTTTGGGATCGCGCATAAGTTCTTCCGCAATCCGGAGGCCGCCGAAGACATCGCGCAAGAGACTTTTACTAAGGCCTACTTTTCGCTGGCCAGCTACCGCCAAGGCGCCTCATTCGAGCACTGGCTGGCCCGTATTACCGTCAACAATTGCTACGATGAACTCCGCCGCCGGCGCAAGCGTGGAGAGTCTTGTCTAGCTGATGTGACGGATGACCAGGCGGCCTGGCTCGAACACAAACTGGCGGGTGTCTCCTTCAACCAGCACAATGGCGAGCGCCAGCAGGATTGCGCAGCGGAGCTGGCGGAAAGACTCCTTTCACAACTCACGCCTGAAGCGCGTATGACGCTGGTCTTGCTGCACGCCGAAGAATATTCCGTGCGCGAGATTGCGCAGATGATGGGTTGGTCGGAGGCAAAGGTGAAGATCAGAGCCTTTCGTGCGCGCCACGAGATGCGCCGGGCACTGGAGCGTTTGACCAAAGTAGAGGAACGTAAAAGCAACAAGCGCACGCGCCGCACCGTTATGCCTCAATAGTTGCTACTTGAAGAAATCAGCCAAGCCAGCTTGAGTTTGCCAGCACAAACAAGTCTCCCAAAAACTTAAAGGGGAGTCTTTCGACTCCCCAAAGTCCGCAGCGTCCTCAGCCATTAGGGTATTTCCGCTGCGAGTTGAGGAGAGTCTACCCCATGAGTTTCGATTTGAAAAGTGCTCGGTAAATTATTTTCCGTTCGCTTCGTCCCTCTTTCGTCCCTCTAATGACAGATGCTTACGCCATTTTCACCGCCTTGCTGCCAATCGTCAGTTTGCCTGAAGCTCAATTGCCAGTAGTTGCAGTCGAGCATGCGGTAATTAACCGCTGTGGTAGTGATACACGCAGTCGTGGACATCATCTCCACTTCGCAATCAAAGCTTCGAGCGCCTTGGAGCGCGGTCTGCGATGCTTCGGGGCTGCCAATGGGTGGGACTCGGTAGCTCAACTTTTGGGGCGAGGGACGATTGGTTTACTTCTTTCACCGCAAGATACTCCCTAAACTCCGGTTCATTTTGCAAAGAACGCCAACTCCACAATTGGTTGTAGGCGACCATGCTTGAGCGGAGTCAATCTATTCCTACTTTGCTCAAATACTCTCTGGAATACAGCGTTCTCGAACTTTGCACGACGCTGGCGGAATCAAGCGGAATAAATTGGATAGCTTAGTGGATTTCATCAAGCAAGCGGGAGGTGTGTCATTCGCCTACTGCCAGGCGGTGTTCTGCGACAAAGGCGGCGCCGATATGCGTGGGTTGCAAGGCTTCACGCAGGGCTTTGCGACCTCGATTCAAGCGTGACATGACGGTGCCAATGGGGATTTGCAGAATCTCGGCAATCTCTTTGTAAGCGAACTCCTGCACATCGGCCAGCATAACCACGGCGCGGTACTGTTGCGGGATTTGCTCAAAGGCTTGGAGCACTTCTTTGTCACTCAGACGCTCGGGCAAACGCGTGGCTGGCGCTGCTTCATAGCTCAGCGTTTCAGCCAAGTTGATCTCCTCAATGTCCGTTAGTTTGAAGCGGTAAAGCTTGCGGCGCTGGTGTGCAGCGACGTGAAAGAGAATTTTGAAGAGCCAGGCGCGGATGTTGGTGCCGGGTTGGAAGCGGTGGAACGATTTCCATGCTTGCAGGTAGGTCTCCTGCACTATATCTTCCGCCTCGGTTGTGTTGCCGATGACGCGGCGTGCGGTGCGATACAGGTCATTGAGGTGAGGCAGCGCGCTGGCTTCAAAGTCGTCAGACGCAAGTTGATCGAGTTGAACTACGTTGCTCATACGCTTTCTCCTTTGCCCCCTAATGCGGGACGGGTGGTTGAAAGCTGCCACGTTGCTAAACTTTTTTTCGTGACGCTGAGAGATTTCCGAGAGCAGTCAATGGCAAACACTCCGCCCAAAGAGAAAGACGGCTCGCAGATCACCAAGCTGCTACAAGCTTGGGGCGAAGGCGACCCGGCGGCGCTCGAACGGCTGATGCCGCTCGTCTATGACGAGCTGTACCGTTTGGCGCGCGGCTATATGAACCGCGAGTTGCCGGGGCACCAGTTGCAAGTCACGGCACTGGTCAACGAGGCCTACCTGCGTTTAGTGAGTTGGAAAGAGGCGCGCTGGGAGAATCGCGCGCACTTTTTCGGTGTGACAGCGCAATTGATGCGGCGCATTCTGGTGGATTTTGCGCGCGAGCGGCAATATGAGAAGCGCGGCGGCGGCGCGCGGCAGGTCCCACTGGATGAGGCGACGGCACTGCCCCTTCAGCGCGACGCTGATTTCATTGCTTTGGACGACGCGCTCAAAAGCTTGGCCGAGGTTGATCCGCGCAAGTGTCGCATCGTCGAACTGAAGTTCTTCGGCGGGCTGAGCACGGAGGAGATTGCCGACTTGCTGAAAACTTCGGAGCGCACGGTGCTGCGTGAATGGAGCTTGGCGCGCGCCTGGTTGCACCGGGAACTGAGCAGCGGCGGGCGATAAAAAATTCTGTTATTCAATTGGCAGCTTTCGCTGCCTAATCCCGCATTAGGCAGCGAGAGGAGCCGCAAACGCAGGATGAAGCAGCAACGGTGGGAACAGATCAACGAACTTTATTATGCCGCTTTGGAGCTCGCGGACGCCGAACGCGCGGCGCTACTCGCTGAAGCTTGTGCCGGTGACGAAGAGCTGCGGCAAGAGGTCGAATCCCTGCTCGCTTCGAACGATCAGGCGGGCGAGTTTATGTCTTCCTCGGCGCTAGACGTAGCCGCCAAAGTGCTCGCCGCAGAGCAAGGCAAAATGCTGGCCGGACAACAGATCGGCCCGTATTGTGTGCTCGCGTTCGTCGGCGCGGGCGGGATGGGGCAGATTTATCTCGCCGAAGACACGCGGCTCAACCGCAAGGTCGCGCTCAAACTCCTGCCAAAAGACTTCACGCGGGACGAAGAGCGCGTGCGCCGCTTCAAACAGGAAGCGCGCGCCGCCTCTGCGCTCAACCATCCGAACATTCTGACGATTTTCGAGATTGGCGAAGCCGAAGGCCTGCATTTCATCGCCACTGAATTCATTGACGGCGTCACGCTGCGGCAAAAGCTGAAGGAAGGCCCGGTCAAATTGACCGAAGCCCTGGAGATTATTATTCAAGCCGCCAACGCGCTCGCCGCCGCGCACGAAGCCGGGATCGTGCACCGTGACATCAAGCCGGAAAACGTGATGTTGCGCCGCGATGGTTACGTCAAAGTCTTGGATTTCGGGATCGCCAAATTGACCGAGCAGTTCGTAGCCGAGTGCTCGACCGTGACTGACGATTTCACCGGATTGACCGAACCGCTCAAAACCGAGCCAGGCAAGATCATGGGCACAGCGCATTACATCTCGCCCGACCAGTTGCTAGGCTTGGAACTGGATGGGCGCAGCAACGTCTTTAGCCTCGGCGTGGTGCTTTATGAATTGGTGGCTGGTCACGCGCCGTTCGAGGGAGCGACAACGGGTGCCGTGATCGCCGCGATCCTGAATCAAGAGCCGCTGCCGCTGGCGCGGTTTGCGCGGGCTGTCCCCGCCGAACTCGAACGCATCGTCGAAAAGGCGTTGCAGAAAGACCGCGAGCAGCGTTATCAGCTCAGCAAGGATTTGCTGCTCGATCTGAAAAACCTCAAGCTCGAACTCGAAGTGGAAGCCAAACTCAAGCGCACAGCCATACCGCCATCATCTGCTGAACCTAAACTACCAGCGCCAGCGCGCGGGCCAAGACGTAAAAAGCTGGAGCCAGTGGGCGGGGCCGTGCCACTCGATTCGCAGTATTACATCGAACGCGCGACCGACGCTGAATTTCACGAGGCGATCCAGCGGCAAGACAGTATCGTGCTCGTCAAAGGTGCGCGCCAAGTCGGCAAGACTTCGCTGCTCGCACGCGGGTTACATCGCGCACGAGCGGCGGGCACCCGCGTAGTGTTGACCGACTTTCAATCGTTGAGCGCCGACTTCCTCGAATCGCCCGAGAAGCTGATCCTCGCGCTGGCTGAAACGCTGGCTGATCAACTCGATCTAGACGCGCATCCGAGTGAGTCGTGGAATTCATTTATGAGCCCGGGCATCAATTTCGAGCGCTTCCTGCGGCGCGAAGTATTGACGAAGATCGAAAAGCAGGTCGTCTGGGGGCTGGACGAAGTAGATCGGCTGTTCAGTTGCAGCTTTGGCAGCGACATCTTCGGCCTCTTCCGCGCCTGGCACAACAAGCGCGCGCTCGACCCCGAAAGCCCGTGGCAGCGGTTGACGCTCGTGATCGCCTACGCGACCGAAGCGCATCTTTTCATCACCGACCTGAATCAATCGCCCTTCAACGTCGGGACGCGCCTTGCGCTCGAAGATTTCAGCTACGAGCAAGTAGCCGAGTTGAACGAACGCTATGGCGCGCCGCTGCGCGACCGCGCTGAAATCGCGCGCTACTACCGGCTCCTCAGCGGGCATCCTTATCTAGTGCGGCGCGGCTTGCACGAGTTGGCCGTGCGTGGCTGGACGCTCGCGCAACTCGAAGCCGAAGCTGACCACGACGAGGGGCCGTTCGGCGATCACCTGCGGCGTCTGCTGCTCTCGCTCACCGGCGACCCTATGTTGCGCGAGGTCGTGCAGAACGTGCTCAAGGGCAAATCGACGGCCAATACCGACAGCTTCTATCGTCTGCGCAGCGCCGGTCTGATGGCGGGCGATTCGGTGCACGATCTGCGCCCGCGCTGCCAGTTGTATGCAACGTACCTGGAGAAGCATCTGCTGTAACCAGCAACCAACTATCGAGCATTGATGACTACCGCGCCAGTGACAACTCTTTCGGCGCAGTTCTTGCAGCGCAGCTTTTACATCGTTGGCGGCACGCTGCGCCGCGATGCCCCATGTTATGTGGAACGGCAAGCTGACGCCGAGCTTTTCACGGCGTTACAGCAAAGCCAGTTCTGTTATGTGCTGACTTCGCGCCAGATGGGCAAATCCAGCTTAATGGTGCGCACGGCGGCGCGCTTGCGCGAAGCCGGAACCGGCGTCGCCGTGCTCGACCTAACGGCCATTGGGCAAAACGTGAATGCCGAACAGTGGTACGGCGGCTTGCTCAGCCAATTGGGACAGCAGCTTGATCTGGATGACGAGTTGCTGGAATTCTGGGAAGCCAATATGAAGCTGGGGCCGCTGCAACGCTGGTTGCAAGCATTCAGACACGTTGTGCTACCACGTTATGTCGGGCCGGTCGTCTGCTTCGTGGATGAGATTGACGCGGTGCTGGGCCTGCCGTTTTCGACCGACGAGTTCTTCGCAGGCATCCGCGAGCTTTATAACTTCCGCACTGAAGACGCTGAACTAGAACGTCTGACCTTTTGCCTGCTCGGTGTCGCTTCGCCCTCAGATTTGATTCGCGACACGCGCACCACGCCCTTCAACATCGGCCAGCGTATCGAACTGCGCGATTTCACCGCCGCCGAAGCCGCGCCACTCGCGCAAGGGTTGCGACGCGGCGAAACGCTGGCGGCGGAATTGCTGAAGCGGATTCTTTACTGGACGGGCGGGCATCCTTACTTGACGCAGCGGCTCTGCAAGGCGGTCGCCGATGATAACCGGGCACTCAGCGTGCAGAGCGTTGACGCCTTATGCGAAGAGCTGTTCTTTCAGCGCCGCGCCAGCGAACAGGATGACAATCTGCTCTTTGTGCGCGAACGCTTGTTGCGCAGCGAGGTTGAGTTGGCCAGCCTACTGGCGCTCTATGCACAGGTGCAGCAGGGCAAGCGCGTCGAAGACGAAGAGATGAACCCGCTCGGCGGTGTGTTGCGACTCGCTGGCGTCGTGCGCGTTGAGAATGGTTTACTCAAGCCGCGCAACCGCATCTACGCGCGCGTCTTCGACCGTGCGTGGGTGGCGAAGAACATGCCAGACGCCGAATTGCAGCGGCAGCGCGCGGCCTACCGGCGTGGCGTCATTCGCACCAGCGCAATCGCGGCGCTGTTGATCGCCTTGATCGGCGCGTTGCTCTTCGTCGCGCTCAAGCAACGCAACTTTGCCAAGGCGCAAATGATGGCCGAGCGCCGCGCGCTTTACGCCGCGCACATGAGTTTGGCACAGCAAAATTGGGAGTACTTCAGCAACGAGCGCATCCTGGGCCTGTTGCAACAACACATCCCGCGATCGGGCGAGCCGATGCAGGAGGATTTGCGCAACTTCGAGTGGTATCACCTCTGGCAGCTTTGTCACAGCGAGCAGTTCAGCTTGCCGCTTCAGACGGAACTGAATTCACTGAGCTTTGCGCCGGACAGCAAGTCGGTCGCCGTGTCTGGGGCAGGGCCTTCGTTCTGGCTGGCAGAGGTGCCGAGCGGCAAAGTGCAGCGGACTTTTGCTGGCCCCGCTGCGGGCACAGGCTCCGTCGCCTTCTTCCCGGATGGACAACGGCTGGCAGCGGCCGGCTTCGATCAGACGGCCAGAATTTTGGACAGCCGGACGGGGCAGGTTTTGCGCACGCTTAGCGAGCACACAGCCTCGCTGTGGTCAGTCGCCATCGCTGTCGCGCCGGATGGGCAGCGGCTGGCGATGATCAGCGGGGAGGGCGTGGTCAAATTGTGGGACGCGGCAACGGGGCGCGAGTTGCGCACCTGGCGCATTCCCAATAGCACGGGCCACGCACTCGCTTTTTCGCCGGATGGCAAATGGCTGGCAGGCGGCGACCGCACCATCAAAGTCTGGGAAGTCGCCACTGGCAAAGAGCGCCTTTCCTTGCCGCTGGGCAGAGCCGTCTTTAACGTGACGTTCTCGCCCGACAGCCGCTGGTTGGTCACGCCCTACGAGAGCGTCAAGGTTTGGGAAGTAACGACTGGCAAAGAAGTCGCGCACTTCAAGGGGCATTACGGCTGGGTCTACGACGTAGCTTTTTCGCCTGACGGTAAATACCTGGCGACAGCGAGTCGTGATCAAAGCGTGAAGCTGTGGGACACGGTGACGTGGGAGGAATTGGCGACGATCAAAGGCCACAGCAACAACATTATGTCGGTCAAGTTTTCGCCCGACGGGCGCTGGTTGGGCACGGCCTGCACTGATCAAACGCTCAAGCTGTGGGAAGTCGGCGCGCTGCTGAAGATGAATCGCCTAACGCCCGGCAACCTGATCGCCAGTCAGGTGCTGTCCGCCGCGCTGACACTGGCGCCGCTCGCCATCTCGCCGGACGGCGCGCGCATCGTGGCCGCGCCAAGTTACCGTCCTGGCAGCGCGGCAGGTGATGCAGTGTTAAATGCTATTACTCTGCCAACAGGTTTTGATGTGCGGGTGTGGGATGCGGCGACCGGCGCACAAACACTCTCACTTGACCGCGTTGGTTCAAGCACACGCGCGGTGACTTTTGCGCCGGATGGTAGCAGTTTTGTCACGGGTGATGCGGCACAGACAGCCAAACGGTGGGATGCCGCAACCGGCAAGCTCTTGCAAACTTTCAGTGGCCATCACGGCGAGGTTTGCGCTGTGACTTACGCGCCGGACGGGTTGCGACTAGCCACCGGCAGCGCCGATCAAACGGTGAAGTTGTGGGAGGTGGCGACCGAGCACGAACTGCACACGCTCAAAGGGCACGCCGGCGTAGTGACCAGGCTCGCTTTCTCGCCAGACGGGCAACGCCTGGCGACCGGCAGCCAGGATCACGTGGTGAAAATTTGGGACGTTGCAACTGGGCATGAGTTGGAGACGATTCAACCCTTAACGCACACCTATCTATCGCTCAGCTTCGCGCCCGACAGCCGGTTTTTGCTGATCGGCGGTGATACTTCGATCACTGTGTGGGATACGCTTAGCCAACGCGAGAGTTTGCGTCTACCAGGCCACGCTCGTGAGATTCTTTCGATGGCCTTCGCGCCCGACGGCAAACGCTTGGCCGCTACCGGAGGTGACCGCACGGTGATTCTCTGGGATTGGCCCAGCGGCCAAGAACTCGCCACGCTGAAAACGCCGGAGGAATTTTTGATGGCCGTTGGCTTCACCCGCGACGGTCGCACGCTGACCGCAGTCAGTAACAACTTCTTCGTTAAGCAATGGCATGCTGCATCTGCCGTGGAAGTGTTGATGGACAGCCAACGACCTTGAACAACACAGGCCGAGCAACACTTCATTTCCGGGATGCCGGGTCAAATCAGGAGCCATTCTTCACTGCGCCTGGCATTTGCTATGATGAGCCAATCGGAGGAACGAAATATGGGAATGCGTAAGATCAAACTCAAGCTTCGCTCTATCCCGCCAGCCATCGAGGAGCGGGATGGCAGCTATTACATTACACAGTCGGCAGTCCCTTTCGCCGCCGTGATTCTGCGCTTCAAGGAAGGGCTGTCGCCTGAAGCTATCCGCTGTGAATGCTTTCCGTCGTTGCCGCTGATGAAAATTTACAGCGTCATCAGCTTCTACCTGAACCATCAGGAACAGGTGGAAAGCTATCTGAGCCAACGCCGGCAGGAAGAAGATGAATTGCAGGGGCAACTACTCAGGCAACATCCTGAATTCATCAAAACCGCCGAAGAGTTGCGTAAGCGACGCGGTGGGGTTCTGACAAAGCATACTGCTTGACACTACAATGTCGGTTAAGTAAAAGCAGCCCATAAAATTCAAACTTCCGTTAGTCCACACCTCTCGGAAATCAGTCAATCTGAGAGGATCGCTATGCCGAACTTACTATTCCAGGCCGACAACGATGTTGATCAGCGAATCATTGATGCCGTGATGCGCTTAGTGCCAAATTGCGATTTCAAAACCGCACCCGAAGCTGGCTTTCACGCGGGGACGCCCGATCCAGAGGTCTTGCGCATTGCGGCGGAAGACAACCGCGTGCTCGTCAGCCACGACCTGAAAACCCTGCCGCGACATTTCGGGAAGTTTATCGAGCGTGCCACCAGTCCGGGCGTCATCATCATTCGACAGGAAGTAGCGATCCGCGACGCGGCGCTTTGGCTATAATTCTTTCACGAGGTCGGCTCGGCGGAAGATTTCACCAATATCATCAGAATCGTCAGCCAGCCGTTTTGACCGCCTCTTTTCAGTGTTCTACAAGCACTTTCGCGGCACGGAATAAATCACACTCTCCAACGGATTGTTACCTCGCACTATATCTGCAAGCAGCAGTGTGTGAGCAGCGTTATTGTTTCGCTCGCAAGAAAGGACTGACCGATGTTCGATTTTTCCAAGCGCATAGTCGTGATTACCGGCGCAGCCGGAAACCTGGGCATTGCCGTTGCCAAAGCTTTCCAAAAAACCGGTGCGATGCTTGTGCTCGTAGATCGTGGCAAAGACCGGCTGGCGCAAATCTATCCTGACCTGGTAGACGCGCCGCATTGTTATTTTGCGACCGGCGTTGATCTCAATGACGGCGCTGCCGTTGAACAAATGGCGAGTGAAGCCGTGCGGCGCTTGGAGCGGATTGATGTATTGGTCAACACAGCGGGCGGTTATCGCGCGGGCCAGCCGTTGCACGAAGCGCCGCTGGAAGATTGGGACTTCCTGTTGAACCTGAATGCCAGATCAACCTTGATCGCTTGCCGCGCGGTGATTCCGCACCTGCTGCGGCGCGCTTTCGGCAAGATTGTCAACGTCGCTTCGCGTGCAGCGACGGGCGGCGAGGCCAACGCGGCGATCTACAGCGCGTCCAAAACCGCTGTCGTGCGTTTGACCGAAAGCATGGCGGCGGAACTCAAAGACGCGGGTATCAACGTCAATTGCGTGCTGCCGGGCATGATTGATACTCCGCAGAATCGCCGGGCCATACCAAACGCCGATTACAGCAAATGGGTCGCGCCTGAAGCATTGGCCGAAGTGATTCTGTTTTTGGCTTCCGACAGCGCCCACGCGATTCACGGCGCGGCGTTGCCGGTTTATGGCAGAGGCTAGATCGACGGCACAGCGCGGCTGGAATAAGTCCGCTCACAACCGGGATTATCACACTGAACGCGGCAAGCGCTGGCTGCTGTCATTAATTCATCAGAGCAGGAGAGAGGGAGAAGATTATGCGACTAGAAAACAAAATTGCGCTCATCACCGGCAGCAGCCAGGGCATCGGGCGCGGCATCGCTTTGCGTTTTGCGCAGGAGGGCGCGGACGTCGTCATCAATTACAACCGCACGGCGAAAGGCGCGGAAGAAGCCTTGCGTGAAGTCGAAGCGACAGGCCGGCGTGGTCTGATCGTGCAAGCCGATCTAGGCAACACCGCCGACATCAAGCGCCTCGTCCATACCGCCGTAGAGCATTTCGGGCGACTCGACATCCTCGTCAACAACGCGGGCTTGGAAACACACGCGCCGTTTTGGGAAGTCAGCGAAAGCGATTATGACAAAGTGCTCAACGTCAATTTGAAAGGCGTCTTCTTCGCCACGCAAGAGTTCGTGCGCCACCTGATGGTGAGCAAACGACGCGGCAAGGTCGTCAACATCAGCTCCGTGCATGAAGAGCTGCCCTTCCCCAACTTCACGGCCTATTGCGTGAGCAAAGGTGGCTTGAAGATGCTTACGCGCAACCTGAGCATCGAGCTAGGCGCGCTCGGCATCAACATCAACAACATCGCGCCGGGCGCGGTTGAAACGCCTATCAACACAAAGTTGCTCAACGATCCGCAGAAACTCGGCGCGCTACTCTCGCAGATCCCGTTGGGGCGTTTGGGGCAGCCGGGCGATGTCGCGGGGCTGGCGGTTTTCTTAGCTTCGAGCGACGCCGACTATGTGACTGGTTCGACTTACTTCGTGGACGGTGGGCTGACTTGGCATTACGAAGAGCAGTGAGGCGGAACTCGTCTCTTCACTCGGTTGAATGGCTTGCGGTCTTTCCTGCCAGTCGCGCCGACATTGCACTTACAGCGAGCATCAAGTAGATAGGGGGTAAACGGATACGCCAGATCGCAGGAAAAAAAGAGCAAACGATTCAATCGCCAGTCGTAGAGGAGAGATCGCATGACTACTCCACAAGCGGATGACTTCGAAGCCAGCGCTCTGCCTCATCTCAACGACCTTTACCGCTCCGCCCGCCACACGCTCGGCAGCGAGGCTGCCGCCGAAGACATGGTGCAGGAGACTTACCTGCAAGCCTGGAAGTCGTTTCACCGCTTCGAGCCGGGCACCAACATCCGCGCCTGGCTCTTCAAGATTCTCTTTCACGTCATCAACCACCACTGGCGCAAAAACAGTCGCCTAGTCACAGTAGCCGAAGAGGACGAGTTCATCTTCGATCAGCTCACTTACGAGCCGCCCGTGCCGCAGGAGTTGCGCGACGAAGACGTGCTGGCGGCGCTCGCCCGCGTGCCCGAAAATTACCGCGCCGTGATCCTGTTGGCTGACGTGCAGGAGTTCGCCTACAAAGAGATCGCCGCAATATTGAACGTCCCGATTGGCACGGTGATGTCGCGGCTCAATCGCGGCAGGAAGCTGTTGCGGCAAGAGTTGGCCTCGGTTTTGCCTTGTTACTCGGCTTGACCTCAACCGGAATATTTCACTGAAAATCCGGCATTACCCGGAAGAGCGCCACAGCGAGTTGTGCAACAACACGCAAGGCTGGCGCAGTCGAATCGAGCGGGCGGTAGGACCTGAGTGTTCGCCGCTTTGACAAACCGATGATTTGCGAGCGAGTGGATGAAATTCTGGATGCCTATGTCAGCAGCGAGCTGTTGGTTGAAACCTGCGCTGAGGTCAACCGGCATTTGGCGCGCTGCGCGGAGTGCGCTGCCGCCTTCGAGCTGCGCCAATGGCTAAGAGGCGCTTTGCAACGCGCTGTCTACCGCGACCCCGACCCCACGTCTTTGCGCGAACGCATCCGCTGGCAAATCAGACAAACGAGGAATCAATGAGGAGAGAGGAACATTGCTGGCATTCGCTCAACTGATCGTTAATGCGTTGATCGTCTACGCGGCGCTCGGCCTCGTGTTCGCGCTGTGCTTCGTCACGCGTGGAGTAGAGCGCCTTGACCCATCAGCCAAAGGAGCGGGAGTTGGCTTTCGACTGCTGATCTTGCCGGGCGCGGCGGCGTTGTGGCCGCTGTTGGCCTGGCGCTGGCTGCGGGGAGCGCAAGCGCCGCCGGTTGAAAACAACGCCCATCGCCGGGCCGCCGCTCAAAGAGAGGTGCCGCGATGATTCAATCACTGCGACAAACCCATCGCCGTCTAGTTACCGTGCTGGCCGTAATCTTACTGATAATCTTCATCGCGGGGCTGTGGGTGCGCCAGCCATTGCCGGTTTCCACGCGGTTGCCCGCCGTTCGTACCAACCAAGGAGGCGCGCGATGAGCCACACCTATCGCGCCATCGGTTGGAATCGCCAGAAGCGTGTTTACGACACAGTGATGGTCGCTGGCATAGTGGCTTACCTGGTATTGTTCATCGGGCTGGGTGCAATCGTTCATCCAAACGCAACGATCGAGACCTTGCTGATTCGCGGCTTCGGCACTTGCGCGTTGCTGCTGCTGCACGTCGTCTTGATTATCGGCCCGCTTTGCCGCTTGTTCCCTCAATTTCTGCCGCTGCTCTACAACCGCAGGCATTTGGGCGTGACGACGTTTCTCCTCGGCCTGGCGCACGGTGTTTTTGCCATCGTGCAGTTCCACGCGCTCGGCGATGTGAACCTGTTAGTCAGCGTGTTCGTCGGCAACACGCGCTACACGAGCCTGGCCAACTTCCCCTTTCAACCGCTCGGCTTGGTTGCGCTCGTCATTCTCTTTCTGATGGCCGCGACCAGCCACGATTTCTGGCTCACAAATCTGACTGCGCCCGTCTGGAAGCGGCTGCACATGCTCGTCTACGTGGCTTACGGCTTGTTGATCGCGCACGTCACTTTGGGAGTCTTGCAAGCCGAAACGAGTCCACTACTCGCTGGCACGCTCGGCGCGGGGATGTTGCTCGTGCTGAGCCTGCACCTTATCGCAGCGTATCGTGAGCGAAGCGTTGACGCGCCAGACGCCGCGCCAACCGCAGCCGGATTCGTCGAGGTCTGCGCCGTTGACGACATCCCCGAAAAGCGCGCGCGTATCGTCTCGCTCTCCGGCGAGCGCGTCGCCATCTTCAAATACGACGGCAAAATCTCCGCCATCTCGAATGTCTGCCAGCACCAGAACGGGCCGCTCGGCGAAGGCCGGATCATTGACGGCTGCGTGACTTGCCCCTGGCACGGTTATCAATACCTGCCCGCTTCTGGCGCTTCGCCCGCACCCTTCACCGAGAAGGTGCCGACCTTCCGCGTCAAAATCAGCGACGGCAAAGTCTTTGTTGATCCCACGCCGAACCCGCCGGGCTCTTATGTTGAACCGGCTTGTTTCAAACCAAAGGAAGAGTGCGCCGTATGAAGGAGACTGAGCAGAACGAATTTTACGTCGGCTATCTGCCACAAGCGCCACCGCGCATGGCGCAACGAGTGCGGCGCTTCTGCATAGCCTTGTTTGTCTTTGCTATTGCAGTGGCAATCCTGTCGGTCTATGGCCAGCACAAATTTCCGCTGAGCGTTTTTGAATTTCAACAATACCGGCAATTTGAAGGCAAGCTGCGCGCGCAGCCTTATCCCACGCTGCTGGTCGAAAGTGTTGGCGACAACGGCAAACTGCCTGCGAGTTCGGCCTATTTGTTGGTTGCGCCCGGCAAACATGGTGCGGCGGCAGAGGTCGCTAGCTTTGATAACCAACGCGTCCGTTTGCAGGGCGCGTTGATCTATCGCGACGGCATGACGATGATTGAAGTCGTGCCGCATTCACTCGCGGCACTCAACGCCGACACAGTCAAGCCGCCAGCCGCTACACCAGAACCACTCGGCACTTTCACCCTGGCCGGAGAGATCGTAGACAGCAAGTGTTATCTCGGCGTGATGAATCCGGGCCACACCAAACCGCACCGCGAATGCGCCGTGCGCTGCATCAGCGGGGGCATCCCGCCGCTCTTTATCGCACACGACAAGGACGGCCAGACCGTTGCGCTGCTGCTCGTCTCCGCCGCTGGTGCGCCCGTCAATCAAGCCGTACTCGATCTGGTCGCCGAACCGGTCGAGATTACTGGTGAGGTTGTGCGCGAAGGAGAGCAGCTATTTTTGCGCGCCGATCCGGTTACTTACCGGCGTATTGCAAAGTGAGTAAACGTAACCAACTGCTTGAAGGGTTGAGTTGTATGCAAAGTTTGGACGTAAGTATAAACCGTAGTTTGGCCTTTTAGCGTGTCACAAATTTTTCTTGGCGTTTCGGGCATGTACATGCTATTTCCTCAACATATACATGTACATGAAACTCAACGATTGGGCTGGACTATGGAAATGCGACTTGCTTGATAACGTGCCGGTAGTGGGACACGCCACCTCGGCCACGTGGCGCAATGCTGTCCCCGGCACAACTCGCGCTCCGGGAAAGAACCATCCGGACCTGGGAGCATGGCTTCTCCAACTTTACTGTTCGGATGCCGCGATCTGTGTCGATCCAATGTTCGGTTCAGGCGGGCTCTGGATTAATGCTCCCTTGGAACGAGTTGGACACTTGGAGGGTTGTGAGATCGAAGCTAGTCTTAGCTCAATTGGTAGATCCAACGCGCGGTCTCGACGGTTTCGCTCCGCAGAAGTTGCCTGCAATGACGCGGCAACTTGGACTCCCTCTTGCCAGCCGGATGTAGTGCTATTTTCTCCACCGTTTTTGCAGAATCATTCGTCAGGTGCGACCGAAAAGCAAAAACTCATCCGCGAGAAGAAAGCACTGCATACAATGCAAGAGTTCGGTGCTCACCCTGAAAATTTGGGTCGAAAGAAGCCAAGCGAGTTTTGGGCGGGCATGGATGCTGTCTACAAGAACATTGCTTCATACATTAGGCCTTCTGGTGTAGCGCTTGTGATCTTACGAAATCGCATTCGTAGTGGCCAAGAGGTCGATGAGGTAGGCAGACACATTGGCGCCTTGCGAGGTGCAGGATTCTCAATACCTGGCGTACATGCTCGAGACCTCGAACGTCCTACTGGCTACCAAGCCTGGAAACTGGCACGGAATCCAGCGACACCTTGGATTCGCTATGAGTGGGTAGTAGTAGCGCAAGCGAATAGTCGGTCTGATTGAGGGGATAATATTGAAGATTGGAGGTGTACAGTGGATTATAATCTTGCTGAGTTGTTGAGCTACATTCCTAATGAGATCTTTTTCAACGATCAGGGGAAGCCGAATTTCAATGCGATCTTCGTGGAAGTGGCTCGAACTATTTATCGCGAGAAGACTGATAACTTCTCAATACCGTCCGAAGATTTCCTGAACGGTAGGCTCCCAAATCTCACGTCCTTTCAACGGTCAGTTACTCAAGAGCGTACTCGTAGGGAAAGTTAATCGCTGTATTGCTCGTGTAACGACGCACTAGGCCGAACTAGCTGTTGCGGGGGAGCCACGGCAACCGATGGTGCTGTATCGTCCAACATCGTCGCGCGCCTGCTGAAATCTTTCGTTACACGAATTCTGACTGACAGTACGATTGCTTCTTACTATTCGCGCCCGTTCTGGCATCCGCCACCGTAAAAGAATCTTCGCCGCTGGATTCGATTTTGAGATATAGATTTCAGGAGAACGAATTTCCGAATAGAACCCGTGAAGCGGGTGGCCAGAATGTAGCCCAGGGTGGAGGCGCAGCCGTAACCCTGGGTAGCGGTGCCAATAGCCTACAAGCCCGTGAAACGGGCGGCAGACCAGCATCTGTCGCCCACTTCGTGGGCTAGCACGCTCACGCGCTTGCTACCCAGGGCTGACGCCCTGGGCTTTATGCTGTCGCCCGCTTCGCGGGCTTGGTATGGCTGCACCCACACTACACATCAGCCTCAGAAAAGACAGCTGGTTGTTACCCCGTCTTCTTTTTTAGCAAAGCGTCAAGCATCTCCGCCGCATTAGTGCGCCCGCCATGCGATTTACTAATCTTGGCAAAGAAGACGACGCCTCGCTGATCAATCAGGAAGGTGGCTGGATAGGCCGTTTCATTGGGCGCGTCCCAACGTAAGCCATACTGATTGGTGAACTCGTAGCCGGGATCGAGCAATAGGTCAAAATTAGCGGGCAGCTTTTTATCAGCGGTAAATTCTTTCGCTCGCATCTCCAGTCTGTCCGGCGGGCCGGGATAGACCAGGATCACGTGCGCCCCGGCATCGGCAAAGCTCTGTGACTTTTTCAGAAAGTCCTGGACTTGCACGTTGCAGTACGGGCATTGGTAGCCGGGATAACCGCGCAACACGATCAGCACGACCGGGGACTTGGCGGTAATTTCGGAAAGCCGAACACGCTTACCCTCGACGGTTGATAAAGCAAAATCAGGAGCTTTTTCACCTACTGCTGGCGGCGTCGAAGCGGCAGGTGTGGTCACCGATGTTTGTTGTGGAATGAAGCTCGCCGCTATGAAGAAAGGCAGGAGCAGAGCTAAAAAAATCAGTCGCAAGGAACACCTCCGTATCAGAATTCGAAATGGGTTGAAGGTTGTTGAGGCGTAGTGCCACGCCACACCTACTCTTCTCTCAATCCTGCATCACTGCTCAAATATTCCCACCACTCGTGACAAAAGCCGCGCGGTGAGGCCAACCAGCTTGGAATAATCCGTCGTCAGCTTTGGATTTTCCCGCCGAAAGGAATTCAAGCCCGTGCGTTGCCACTCAATGCGCGGCACAACATTTCAAAACTATGCAAACAGCTACCGCTGCCGAGCTACACAATCACTCGCACAGTCAAAACCGCTTCGCGGTCATCCCGACGCCACTGCGCTTAAACGCGCAGCGCACGTACACCGGCAAAGGCCTGACCATTGCTATACTCGATTCTGGTTTTTATCCACACCCGGATTTGATCGAGCCGCAGAACCGCATCATCGCCTATCACGACGTAACCAATCCTAAAGGGGAACTTGATGCCGACCAAGCTCCGCCCGCGTGGGCTTGGCATGGCACGCAAACTTCTGTCGTCGCGGCGGGCAATGGCTATTTGTCGGAGGGAATCTATCGTGGCCTGGCCTCTGACGCGGCAGTCGTGTTGGTGAAGGTGAGCGAGCGCGGGCGCATCAGCGACGAAAACATCGTGCGCGGGCTGGCCTGGGTCATCGAGCACAAAGACAATTACGGCATCCGCGTCGTGAGCATGTCGCTCGGCGGCGATGAAGACGTCTCGTTCCGTGAAAGTATTGTGGATCAAGCGGCAGAGGCTGCGGTGCGCGCGGGGCTGGTGTTAATTGTAGCCGCTGGTAATTCAGGCTGCTCTGACAATCCACGCCCGATTCCGCCAGCCAATTCACCTTCGGTTATCACGGTGGGTGGTTACGATGATTTCAATCAGTTGAACCAAGACAAGCTGGGGTTGTACTGCTCAAATTACGGCCCTACGGTAGACGGCCTCGTCAAACCGGAGATCATCGCGCCGGCAATTTGGGTCGCCGCGCCGATTCTGCCCGGCAGCGGCTTTTATCAACGAGCCGAGGCTCTGTCGCAACTCGCTGCCGCGCCAGATTACCAATTGAAAGAATCGGCTCGTGCGTTGGCGCAAGTAGCAGATCTGCCGTCTGCGATACTGCAAGCAGATACCGAGCAATTGCGCGCCTTAATTGACACGCAACTGCGCGACAGCAAGATTGTCGCCACACATTACCAGCACGTAGACGGCACGTCCTTCGCCACACCGATTGTGGCTTCGGTCGTCGCGCACATGCTCGAAGCCAACCCGCGCCTGACGCCGCCGGTCATCAAGCACATTCTGATCTCCACTGCCGACCGCATCAGTGATCAGGCCTTGCTGCGGCAAGGTTACGGCGTGCTGAACGCGCACCGCGCCGTCGCAGCGGCCCAACGCGAGCGACACGCCGATCGGGAATGCGATTTCAACCCGCCGCGTGTGGAAGGCGGGCGGCTGGCTTTCTACTTTCATCACGACGAGGCTGAGAGCGTGGGGCTGGCCGGAGATTTCAACGGCTGGGACTCATCACGTTGCCACTTCGCCAAACACAGGAGCGGGCTGTGGCGCGCTGACATCGAACTGCCTGCGCCGGGAATTTATCGGTACAAGCTCGTGCTTAACCAGACGCAATGGCTCGACGATCCGAGCAACGGGTTGAAGGAGCAGGATGAGTACGGCGGCTTCAATTCGTTGCTGCACGTCGCTGAGTTGGAATAAGCGACCGGGCTGACGGGATTGTGACGAGCGGAAGGCGACACAAGATGATCAACGCATTGAGACAACACTGGCCGGAATACTTGATGGAAGCCGCGGAACTGGGCGCGTTCATGGTTTCGGCTTGCGCGTTTGGCGTGTTGCTAGAACATCCGGCGTCACCGGTACGACAGGCCATTGCCGATGGCAACCTGCGACGCGTGTTGATGGGCCTGGCGATGGGCTTGACGGCGGTCGGCATCATCTATTCGCCCTGGGGCAAGCAGTCGGGCGCGCATTTCAATCCGTCGGTTACTTTGACCTTCTGGCGCTTGGGGAAGGTGAAAGGCACAGACGCGCTCTTTTATGTACTGGCGCAATTCATCGGCGGCGTGTTGGGTGTGGCGTTGATGGTTGCGCTCTTGCCAAGCGCGCTCGGCGATCCGGCGGTCAATTACGTCTCGACGCTGCCGGGCAGATTCGGCGTCGGCGCGGCCTTCGGCGCGGAATTTATTATTTCATGTTTGCTGATGAGCGTTGTGTTGCGCGTCTCCAATACGGCGCGGCTCGCGCGCTACACGGGTCTATTTTCGGGGGCCTTGGCGGCAACGTACATCAGTCTGGAAGCGCCTATTTCGGGGATGAGTATGAACCCGGCGCGCACTTTTGGATCGGCCTTTGGCGCGCAGTTGTGGACGGCGCTCTGGCTTTATTTCACCGCCCCGCCGCTGGGCATGCTGGCGGCGGCGCAAGTTTATCTGTGGCAGAAGCAGCAAGTCGCTTGCGCGAAGCTGCATCACCAAAACGACAAACGCTGTATTCACTGCGGCGCGCCCGGCGCAATGGGCGTGCCCGCGTAAAAACAACCATTCAACGAGAAAGAGGGAGAATTAATGAAACGTGCATTTTTCTTGAGTCTAATCGCGCTGGTCGCGCTGCTCGGCGCGACAGCGCAGGCACAACACAACGGCAAGGGTGAAGTTAAATTCGCCGTGCGCATCGAGAATGTTTCCAACCCGGACGGGCAAGTCACCAAAGACGGCGGCAAATGGCCGTTCGCGCTCTCGCCCGGTCTGTTCGTGTTGCACGAGCGCGACGTGCGCTTGTTCCGCGAGGGCAATCCGGCGGTCAACGGACTGGAGGCGCAGGCGGAAGACGGCAACCCGGGCGAACTCTTGAAGGTGTTGGAAGGCCGTCAACACATGGACCACGGCATCTTTAACACGCCGGTCGGCGCAGACAAGCCGGGGCCGATTGGGCCGAGTGGCGTTTACGAATTCAGCTTTATGGCTAAGCCCGGCATGCGGTTGTCGGTCATCACAATGTTCGGGCAATCGAACGATTGGTTCTACGCGCCAAAGCGACAGGGCATTGATCTGTTCGTGAACGGCAAGCCGCTCGCTGGCGATATTACGAACGAGTTCATGCTCTTTGATGCGGGCACCGAAGTGAACGAAGAGCCGGGTGTCGGCGCGAACCAGGCGCCGCGCCAGGCCGCGCCCAACACGGGCCCGGCGGAGCACGGCAAGGTGCATCCGGCCAAAGAGTCAACCTTCTTCGGCAAGAACGGCGAGTTGTTTAAGGTGACGATCACGCCGGACACGCTGGCGAAGATGTAATTGCATAGCGTGTTGAATCAGGCACAGGCATCTGACTCCTCGCGAGGGCGAGTTGATGCCTGTGCTTTTTTTAGGACTGAAACCAGCGATTAACAGCAAGAGAAGGAGAGAAGATGAAAGCAATAATGAGAAGTATCACGGCAATGTGCGCGTTATGCGCCCTGTTGACCATCGCTAACGCTCAGATAACCGAAAAGAAAACTTTGACGCTCAATGGCGCGAAGCGCGTGATTGACGCCGCCAAAGCCGCAGCCAGGCGGCTCAACGCGCCGGGCGGAGTGATCGCGGTGGTGGATGATGGCGGCAATCTGATGGCGCTCGAACGCTTGGACGGCACCTTCGCCGCAGGCGCGAATATTTCGATTGGTAAAGCGCGCACGGCAGTGCTCTTTAAACGCCCGACGAAAGTTTTTGAAGACATTATCAAGAACGGGCGCACCGCAATGGTGGCGCTGCCCGATTCGTTCTTCACGCCTTTGCAAGGCGGCGTACCTGTAATGGTAGACGGCCAGATTGTCGGCGGCGTCGGCGTGAGCGGCGCGGCGAGCGCGCAGCAGGATGAAGAACTGGCGCTGGCTGGGGCGAACTCGCTCGCGAATCCCGAAGTAGGCCGCGCGCCGGTTGTTTATTTCGAGAAAGAGCAGGTCGCGGCGGCCTTTGCCAAAGGTGCGGTGCTCTTTGACAAGAGTGACAAGTACATGGTGCACGCCAGTCATCGCGATAAAGCCGGCATGGTCGAAGTTCACGAGCAGGATGCCGACATCATCTACGTGCTCGACGGTTCGGCGACCTTTGTGACGGGCGGCGAGATCGTGGGTGCTAAGACCATTGCGCCCGGTGAGATTCGCGGCACGGACATCAAAGGTGGCGAGACGCGCCAAATCAGCAAAGGCGACGTGATCATCGTCCCGGCAGGCACACCGCATTGGTTCAAAGAAGTGCCGGGGCCGCTCAACTACTACGTGGTGAAAGCCCGCTAGTGCAAAAGGAGCAGAGAGGGAGATGAAAATTCGTAGGGCAGGTTCCCAACCTGCCCGCCGTAGAGCAGGTTGGAACCTGCCCTACGAATTTTACGAGGAGGGAGCAAATGAAAGAGCGAGGAGGTTCGCAAATAATGGCGGCAGCCTACATTTTGATGTTGGCCTACGCGTTTTTCATCGGCCTTACAGATATTGCCGCGCGGGCCGAACAGACAGTGTCGGGCGTGCCTGCTGGCAAGCCCGCAGCAACGATTGATCTCGCCACCGACGAAGGTGCAAAGCTGATCAAAGGCGCGTGGCGCTACAGCGACACGCGCATTATCGAAGTGGATTTCAAAGGCCCCGGCCCAGACAAACAACCAACGGGCAAACCGCTCAAGACTTATGATTATGAGCCGAAAGCGGGTGGCGCAGACTTTGACGATTCCAAGTGGGAAACGATCAGCGCGAGTTCGCTCAACGAGCGGCGCGCCACAGGCCGTCTCTGCTTCAACTGGTATCGCATCAAGCTGACCGTTCCCGCGCGCGTTGGCGAGTTTGACACGCAAGGCTCGACGGTCGTCTTCCAGACGGCGCTCGATGATTACGCCGAGGTTTGGGTGGATGGCGAGTTATCGCGTTATCTGGGCCAGATGGGCGGTTCGGTCATCGGCGGTTGGAACGCGCCGAACCGTTTAGTGATCGGGCGTGACGTAAAACCAGGGCAGCAGGTTCAACTGGCCGTCTTTGGCATCAACGGCCCGCTCTCGAACCCGCCGACCAACTTCATCTGGGTGCGCGAGGCCAAGCTGGAGTTTTATCGCAGCACAACAACTGGCCCTTATGCCGTCATTCCGAGCGAAGTCAATGTGCAGATCGTGAAGCACGATCCTGAAGGGATTGAAAAGATCGTCGGCCCGAACCTGAAGATCTTCAAGCTGGCCGAAGGCTTCAAATTCACCGAAGGGCCGATCTGGGTTCCCGACGGAAAGTATTTGCTCTTTAGCGATCCGAACAGCAACATCATTTGGCAGTACACGCCGCAGGGCAACGAGCCTGGCAAACTCGAAATCTTCCGCACGCCGAGCGGCTACAGCGGTGCGGACATCACCGAATACGGGCAGCCTGGCTCAAACGGTTTGACGCTCGATGCGCAGGGGCGCTTGACGATCAATCAACATGGCAATCGCCGCATCGTGCGTTTGGAGAAAGACGGGAGCGAGACCGTTTTGGCCAACCGCTATGAAGGCAAGCGGCTCAACAGTCCGAACGACTTGGTCTACCGCTCAGACGGCACGTTGTTCTTCACCGATCCGCCGTTCGGCTTGCCGAAGTTCTTTGACGACCCGCGCAAGCAGCTTTCGTTCAGCGGCGTCTACGCGCTGCGCAACGGCAAGCTGCAACTCGTCAGCACTGATTTCACCGGGCCGAACGGCATCGCCTTTTCGCCGGACGAGAAATACCTGTATGTCGGCAACTGGGATGAGAAGAAGAAAGTAGTGATGCGTTACGCAGTGACTGCCGACGGCAAGCTGACCGATGGCAAAGTCTTCTTTGACATGACCAGCGCGCTTGGCGAAGACGCGCTCGACGGCATCAAGGTGGATCAAGCGGGCAACCTGTACGTCTCAGGCCCCGGCGGGCTGTGGGTGATCTCGGCGGCGGGCAAACATCTCGGCACCATCATCGCGCCGAAGCACGTTCACAACATGGCCTGGGGCGATGAGGACGGGAAAACGCTGTATCTGTGCGCGCGCAGCGGGCTGTACCGGATGCGGTTGAACATTGCGGGCGTGCGGCCCGTGCACATGGCAATGAAATAAGTGGCTATAGTTCAGAAACACAAGTTGAAGCTGCTGCTCACACTGCTCACTTTTTTAGGCTTCGTCGGCATCGGTCTGCCCGATGGGCTGACCGGTGTGGCGTGGCCTTCGATGCGCGGCTACTTCGGCTTGCCAATTGATGCCTTGGGCGGCTTGCTGGTGAGTTATACAGCGGGCTATCTGTTTTCGAGCTTCGGCAGCGGACGAATGTCGGCGCATATCGGCGTCGGTGTCTTGTTGGCGCTGAGCTGTTTGGCGACGGGCGTGAGCCTACTCGGTTATGCAGGCGTGAGTCATTGGTGGCTGGTAGTGGCGTTTGGCGCGCTGGCCGGCTTGGGCGCGGGCGCAATTGATGCGGGGCTGAACACTTATGCCGCGACGCATTTCAGCGCGCGGATGGTCAACTGGCTGCACGCGTTTTACGGCATCGGCGCTTTGAGCGGGCCGTTATTGATGACCCGTGTGCTGCAGTCGGGGCTTCCGTGGCAATGGGGCTATGCGATAGTGGGCGGCGGACAACTAGCGCTGGCGGCGTGTTTCGGGTTGGCGCCACGGCTATGGAACGGTGACGACCAGGTTGGCGACTCTTCGCCGCCAGAACCGGTCGTTGCGGTTTCGAACTTGAGTACGCTGCGCTTGCCTGTGGTCTGGTTCAGCACGGCAATCTTTTTCGTCTACACGGGCATTGAAGCGGCAGCGGGCGCGTGGGCTTACAGTTTGCTGACCGAAGCGCGCGCGATCCCAATGATGACCGCCGGAACGTGGGTGAGCAGCTACTGGGGAGCGCTCACCGTCGGGCGAATCTGCTCGGCAATGCTGGCGGGCCGAGTGGCAGTGAACAGGCTCTTGCGGTGTTGTATCGCCGGACAAGCTGCAGGCGCGCTGTTGATCTGGCTCAATCTCTCTACAGCGAGCAGCTTTTTCGGTCTTGGGCTGATTGGGCTGGCCTCTGCACCGATCTTTCCGACGCTGATTGCTTCGACGCCCGGTCGCCTTCCTCAAAACCATCTGGCTAACGCAGTCGGCTTCCAGATCGCTGCCGCCGTGCTTGGGCAATCACTGCTGCCCGCACTGGTAGGCACGCTGGCACGCCGATGGGGGTTGGAGATCGTCGCTCCCGCGCTGCTGGCGGCGGCGTTGCTGCTTTATTCGTTGTATGAAGCAATGGTCACAACTCGGGCTAAGACCTTGCGCAATGCGCAAGCGGCGCACTGAACGGAAAGCTACGATGAATTTCGATCTGCTTGCACACTGAGGCAAGGCCTTGACGTTTTGCGAAGCCGTGGGCCGCTGAATCCGCAATTATCAACCTACCTGGAATTTTTCCGACAACATTCGGGATTACCCCAACAGCAAAGGCGCGCTCGCGGCGCTGCAACATCAACGCACAAGGAGAGACTCTATGCCGAACTCCAACCACTACGACGTCATCATCATCGGCACGGGCGCGGGCGGCGGCACGCTCGCTTACAAGCTGGCGCCGTCCGGCAAGAAGATTTTGCTGCTCGAACGCGGCGGCTTCGTGCCGCGCGAGAAAGACAACTGGGAATCGCGCGCCGTCAACGTTGAGGCCAAATACAACACCAAGGAGATCTGGTGCGACAATGATGGCCAACCACTCCATCCACACACGAACTACTACGTGGGCGGCAATACCAAGTTCTATGGTGCGGCGCTCTTCCGTTTTCGCAAGGAAGACTTCGGCGAGCTTCGTCATTACGATGGCCTCTCGCCTGCGTGGCCCATCTCGTATGAAGACCTGGAGCCGTTTTATGCCCAGGCCGAGAATCTCTATCACGTGCACGGCAATCGCGGCGAAGACCCGACCGAGCCTCCGGCTAGCGGCCCCTATCCGCATCCGGCGGTAAGCCACGAACCGCGCATCCAACATCTGCATGAAGATTTTGAACGGCTGGGCTGCAAGCCCTTCCACGTGCCGCTCGGCATAATGCTGAAAGAGGGCGATGCACGCAGCCGTTGCATCCGTTGCGCCACTTGCGACGGTTATCCCTGCTTGGTGCAGGCCAAGTCGGACGCGCACGTCTGTGGCGTCGAGCCGGCGTTGGAACACCCGAATGTCACGCTGCTGACGAACGCGCTGGTTGCGCGCTTGGAGACGAGCGCTTCGGGGCGTGAAGTAACCGCCGTGCATGTCAAACGCAACGGTGTTGAGGAACGATATTCAGCGGACATCGTGGCGGTCTCTTGCGGCGCGATCAACTCGGCGGCTCTCTTGCTGCGCTCGGCCAACGAAAAGCATCCGGACGGGCTGGCGAATTCTAGTGACGTAGTCGGGCGGCATTACATGGGCCATGTCAACTCAGTGCTGCTCGCCATCTCAAAGTGCCCGAACCCGACGACCTTTCAGAAGACGCTCGGCCTGAATGATTTCTACTTCGGCGCGAAGGAATGGGATTTCCCGATGGGGCATATTTCGTTTGTCGGCAAGCTCGATGGGGTCGCGCTCTCGGCGGGCGCGCCGGCCATTGCGCCAGGCTTCACGCTCGAACTGATGGCAAAGCATTCGCTCGATTTCTGGCTGACTTCGGAAGACCTGCCCGCGGCTGACAACCGCGTCACGCTCGACCGGCAGGGCAACATCGTACTGTCGTACACGCCCAACAACCTGGAGCCGCACAAACGGCTGCAAGCGAAGTTGCAGGAGCTGATGAAAGGACAGACGAAGTGTGAGGTGCATGGCCACGACTGTCATCAAGGGCTGTTTGCGCGCAATCTGTTTTTAGGACAGCGCATCCCGCTCGCCGGCGTTGCACACCAGAACGGCACGATTCGGTTTGGTCATGATCCAAAGACTTCGGCGCTGGACGTAAATTGCAAGGCGCACGACGTGGATAACCTTTACGTGGTGGATGGCAGCTTCTTTGTGTCGAGCGCGGCGGTCAATCCGGCTCTGACGATTATGGCGAATGCGTTGCGCGTGGGCGACCACCTTTTGGAACGATTGAAGTGAAGGAGGGAGAAAGATGAAAACGGAAAATCAAAAGGCAAAAGGCAAAGGGCAAAAGGCAAAAGGTCGGCACTTGGCTTTTTTAGATAGAAATAAAAAGCGAGTTCCACCTTTTTGCCTTTTGATATTTGCCTTTTGCCTTTTGTCTTTCTCGGCACTGGCCCAGCGACCGCTCGTCAAAGCCGTTGACGTCATCGGTATCACCGTCAGCGACATAGATCGCTCGGTCGAGTTCTTCTCGAAAGTCCTATCCTTCGAGAAGGTCTCAGATGTCGAAGTGACCGGCGATGAATACGAGCACCTGCAAGGCGTCTTTGGTCTGCGCATGCATGTCGTGCGAATGAAGCTGGGCAGTGAACAGATTGAATTGACCGAATACCTCGCGCCGCGCGGTCGCCCGCTTCCAGTAGATTCGCGCAGCAACGACCGCTGGTTCCAGCATATCGCCATCATCACGAGCGATATGGAGCGCGCTTATCAGTGGCTGCGTAAGAACAAAGTCGAGCACGCTTCGACCGGGCCGCAACGGTTGCCCGACTGGAACAAGAACGCGGGCGGCATCAAGGCTTTCTACTTCAAAGACCCCGACGGCCACGCCTTGGAAATTTTGCAATTCCCCGAAGGCAAGGGCGATCCGAAGTGGCAGCGACTGGCAAAAGACGACGCGGGCAAGCTCTTTCTCGGCATAGATCACACGGCGATTGTGGTGAATGACACAGACGAGAGTTTGAAGTTTTATCGCGATGCTTTGGGGATGCGTGTGGCGGGTGAAAGCGAAAATTACGGTAGCGAGCAGGAACGATTGAACAACGTTTTTGGCGCGCGTCTGCGCATCACAGCGCTGCGCGCTGAACAGGGGCCGGGCATAGAGTTCCTTGAATACCTCGCGCCCCGCGACGGACGCCCGACACCAGACGACAAGAAGGCAAATGATTTAATGCATTGGCAAACAAAGCTGGTGACGAATGACATTGAATCAGCCGCAATAAAACTACGCGAAGGCAAGTTTGCGTATACCTCTTCAGGGTTGATTCAACTGCCAGAGCCAGTGTTAGGTTTCAGGCGAAGCCTGCTCGTGCGTGACCCGGATGCGCATGCTATACAGTTGATCGAGCAATGATCGGTGCAGTACCGGGAGCGGTAGCGACCGGGTCTCACTTTGGCCATCCGTATGATGACGAGGACTCACCCGGTCGCTACCGCTCCCGGTACTGTACCCACACGCCAGTTCGACGGGAGGAATAATTGAAAAATCGAAACAAACAACTGAAGCAAAAAACCGTCGCCGAAGCGCTGCGGCTACAAGAATCAGAACAACGCACCAAGCATTGGAAACGCTGGGGACCGTATTTGAGCGAACGCGCCTGGGGCACGGTGCGCGAAGACTATTCGCCGTATGGCTCGGCCTGGGATTACCTGCCGCACGAGCACGCGCGCTCGCAGGCCTATCGCTGGAACGAGGATGGGTTGGCAGGCATCTCGGATCGGCATCAGTTGCTTTGCTTCGCAGTCGCGCTGTGGAACGGGCGCGATCCGTTTTTGAAGGAGCGCGTCTTCGGCCTGACGGGCAGCGAGGGCAATCACGGCGAGGATGTGAAGGAGTATTACTTCTACCTGGATTCGACGCCGACACATTCGTACATGAAGTACCTTTACAAGTACCCGCAAACCGAATTCCCCTACGCCCGTTTGAAGGAGGAGAACCAGCGGCGCGACAAGCTCAGCCCGGAGTTCGAGCTGATAGACACGGGCGTGTTTGATGAAGACCGCTACTTCGACGTGTTTGTCGAATACGCAAAGGCCGACGTGGAAGACATCCTCGTGCGCATCACGGTCGCCAATCGCGGGCCGGAAGCGGCGGAATTGCACCTGTTGCCGACGCTCTGGTTTCGCAACACTTGGTCGTGGAATGGCGAGGAGCAAAGACCGTCATTGCGCCGCGCCCCTGGCAAAGGCGCGGTGATCGAAGCGCAGCACAAAGCTGATCGGCAGCGCTGGCTGTATTGCGAAGGCGCGCCCGAATTGCTTTTTACCGAGAACGACACGAACGTGCGCCGCTTGTATGGCGTGGAGAATGGCGCGCGGTATTTCAAAGACGGCATCAATGATTACGTCGTGCAGGGTGCGCAAGACGCCGTCAATCCGGCGCAGGACGGCACGAAGGCCGCCGCGCATTACCGCTTGAAGCTGGGCGCGGGCGAGATAGCAACGGTGCAATTGCGCTTGGCGGACAAACAAAGCAAGCGGCCCTTCGCCGATTTCGAACAAGTCTTCCAAGCGCGGCAGAGCGAAGCCGATGAGTTTTACGCGGGTGTTATTCCTGACGATGTCTGCGACGACACGCGCAACGTCATGCGACAGGCCTTCGCCGGCATGCTCTGGTCGAAGCAGTTTTACCATTACGTGATCAGCGATTGGTTGAAGGGCGATCCAGCGCAGCCAGCGCCACCCGCTGAACGACAACAAGGGCGCAATCACGAGTGGACGCATCTATACAACGCCGACGTGATCTCGATGCCGGACAAGTGGGAGTACCCGTGGTATGCGGCGTGGGACTTGGCCTTTCATTGCGTGCCGCTGGCGCTGGTGGATTCAGACTTTGCCAAAGAACAACTGATCCTGATGCTGCGCGAATGGTACATGCACCCGAACGGACAATTGCCCGCTTACGAGTGGGCCTTCGGCGATGTCAATCCGCCGGTGCACGCCTGGGCGGCTTGGCGCGTCTACAAGATCGAGAAGAAGCGGCGCGGCGTGGGCGACACGATTTTCCTCAAGCGCGTCTTCCAAAAACTGCTGCTCAACTTCACTTGGTGGGTCAATCGCAAGGACGCCGAAGGCAAGAACATTTTTCAGGGCGGCTTCCTGGGCTTGGACAACATCGGCGTCTTTGATCGCAGCGCGCCGCTGCCCACCGGCGGGCACATAGAACAATCGGACGGCACGAGTTGGATGGCGATGTACTCGCTCAACCTGATGGCGATTGCCTTGGAGTTGGCGAAAGAAGATCCGTCTTATGAAGACTTGGCGAGTAAGTTCTGGGAGCATTTCTTGTACATCGCGCGCGCGATGAATCATCGCGGCGATGATGGCGTGACATTGTGGCACGAAGAAGACGGCTTCTTTTACGACGTGCTGCATTTGCCGAATGGCGAGCCGTTTCCGATGAAGGTGCGTTCGATGGTGGGTTTGATTCCGTTGTTTGCAGTGGAGACGCTCGAACCGGAGTTGCTCGACACGCTGCCCGATTTCAAACGGCGCTTGGAATGGTTCATAGATCATCGCAAAGACTTGGTCACGAACGTCGCGTGCATGCGTTCGCCGGGGCGCGGGGAGCGGCGCTTGTTATCCATTGTTGATCGTGAGCAACTGCGGCGCGTCTTGCAACTTATGCTCGACGAGAACGAGTTTCTTGCGCCGCACGGCATCCGCGCAATCTCGCGTTATCACCGGGAGCATCCCTACAAACTCGAAGTCAACGGTCAGGTGCATCGCGTGGATTACGAACCGGCGGAATCGTCTACTGGCTTATTCGGCGGCAATTCAAATTGGCGTGGCCCAATTTGGTTTCCGGTCAACTACCTGCTGATCGAATCCTTGCAGAAGTTCCATCACTACCACGGCGACGACTTCAAGGTCGAATGCCCGACCGGCTCCGGCAATTTCCTGACGTTGTGGGAAGTGGCGACGGAGTTGTCGCAGCGGCTCGCCAGCATCTTTCTGCGCAACGATGGCGGGCGCAGACCGGTGCACGGCGGCGCGGAGAAGTTTCAGACCGACCCGCATTGGCGCGATTTGCTGCTGTTTTACGAATACTTCCACGGCGACAACGGCGCTGGCATTGGCGCGAGCCATCAGACGGGTTGGACTGGCTTGGTGGCAAAACTGTTGCAACAGAGCGGGGAATAGAAACGCCGCGTGCAGACATTCAATGACAGATTTTTTCCCTCAAACTCGGTTAAACCTGGAATATTCGTTACCGTCGTCGGGATTGAAGAGCAGAGCACTGCTCTTTGCGGACTCACACTTAAAACGACCGTTCCGATGCCAGTTAAACGAAAGGAAAAAGACGAATGCTGAATCAAGCACGCACTGAACGGACTGGGGAGATAGCGCCACTGTTTACACCGCGAACCACTCGCCAATTGCACCTTGTCCAGCCGCGCAGACTGCGTCTGCTGCTGGTCTGCGATTCGGCAGTAGAAATGGCGAAGTTACAATCGGCGCTCAAGCTTGGCGCGGTCGAGATCGTCGGCGTGAGTCACGTTGAAGAACTTAGCCGCTTGGCTGGGCAGGAGTATACATTGGCGGTGATTGACGTAGCTCCGGCTAAGCTGGTTGAGATACTCAAGGCGATTCGGACAAGCGAAAGCCTCGCCGGGCTACCAGTGTTCGTCGAAGCTAGCAAGATTATCGGCGAAACGAACCTGGCGGGCGTGCTGCCGTTATATCGGGCGATGTCCTGCGGCTACGCTGACCTCGTGGCATTAGTACGCCAGCGACTTGCGCCGACTAAACGCACAACAAGTCCGGGCAGGGTATTCTGATCAATCAACGGATGTTGGCACTCACACGCTGCGGCGAGAGCCAACCACACATTAGCACCGCATGGTGAAGGAATGAGACCCAATGCAAGTCATTAACTTTGAAGAGAAAGCTTGTGAACGAGTCCGAAAGCAGTTGGACGCTTTGGTGAGTGACGAATTGGCGGCGGAGGCCAAGCTCGCAGTCACGAGTCATCTGGCCCGTTGTTCAGCCTGTGCTGAAGCGCTCGAAGCGCGCCAGCGTGTAAAACAGGCGCTGAAAGAAGCCATCACAAACGACGAAGGAGCGCCCGCTGCCTTACGAGAGCGCATCATCAAAGAGATCGGACAACATAGTGTCCCGGCAGCCAACCAAAATTACCGCCAGTGGTGGTTGGCGGCAGCGGCGGCGCTTTTGCTCTGCACAGTAGGTTTCGGCCTGCTACGTTGGGCGAACCGGCAACCCGCGTCTACGAGCAAACTGGCCAGCCTTACAGAAGCTGCGAGTGAACCAAACGCGCAGGTGCTAAAGATCGGGCTGCGCGACCACGTGCACTGTGCCGTCGGGCGCGATTATTCTGCCGGGCCGCGCGGCTTCGAGCGCATGGCGCAAGAGATGGGGCCGGATTTTATCAGTCTGGTGCCGCTCGTGCGCGGGCGCGTGCCGGTAGATTACGTGGTGATGATCGCGCACCAGTGCAAATTCGAAGGGCGCAGCTTCGTGCATCTGATCCTCTCTAACCAACAGACGCTACTCTCGCTTGTGCTCACCAAAAGGAACGGCGAGGCCTTCGACCAAAACAACGTGGGCGCAATCGTGCAGGCGTCTGGTGTGCCGTTGCATCAGATGAGCGTACAGAACTTGGCAGTCACAGGCTTCGAGACGCGTGACTATTTGGCTTTCGTAGTCTCCAATCTCGACACCAACAATAACCTGCAAATCGCCACGCAACTGGCGCCAGCGGTGCGCGATTTCTTAACCAAGCTGGCAGGCTAGGCAGGCAAACTAAAAACCGAGACGCTGAGGTTCAAGCTAACTTGTCTGAAGATAATGGCTAGCAATCTGCTAAACCTGAACAGGGCTAGTTATCTGCTTTGTCAAGCAGCCTGCCCGCCGTTTGAGCGGCGCGCAGGCCGTTATGTCGTACGCTTCGCCCGCACCCACGCGGAACTCGATGCCGCGACAAAGCTGCGCTTTGAGGTCTTCAATTTGGAGTTGGGTGAGGGCCTGATCGCTTCCTTTCAAACGGGCCGCGATTGGGATGAGTTCGACGAACACTGCCACCACTTGCTGGTGCTGGAGGCAGACACAGATCGGGTCATTGGCACCTATCGGATGCAGACCGGCGAAATGGCCGCGCGGGGCAACGGATTTTACTCGGCAGGTGAATTCGACTTTTTAAGCCTTCCCTCAAATGTGCTGAACAACGCGGTGGAGTTGGGGCGCGCTTGTATCGCGCAAGCTCATCGCAATACGGCCGTGCTCTTTCTGCTCTGGCAAGGCTTGGCAGCTTATCTGCTACACAACCGCAAACGGTATTTGTTCGGTTGCTGCTCGTTGACCAGCCAAGACGCGCAGGAAGGTTGGCAGGCGATGGAGTTGTTGAAAGAGCAAGGCCAGTTGCACCCGCAAGTATTGGTGCCGCCGCGCCCCGGCTTTGAATGCATAGCGGATGACAAAGATATGGCGGACGCGCCAGCGGTGAGAATTCCGCGCCTGTTCCGCACTTACCTGCGTTATGGCGCAAAGGTGTGCAGTCTGCCCGCGCTTGACCGGCAATTCAAGACGATTGATTTCCTGGTGCTCTTTGATGTGACCGAACTGGACAGAGAGTTAGCCAAATTGTTTTTCTGAAGCTGAAATCACGATGAAACATCTGCGCGCAACAGTTCGGGCTTTGGTCTTCTGCGTCGTTACAAGTGTACTCTACGTGCTGTTGATAACAGGGATGATCCTGGCCGCGCCTTTCAAGCAAGCCGCGCGAAGCTGGCGCAACTTTGCTTCGTTACTCGCAGCGGCGGCGCAAGCAAACTATCCTGTCTCTTATGCATCGGTGAGTTACCGCACGCTGGCTTACCAAACGCCCGCGCACCTGGCCATGTGTTGGTGGGGCGAGATGACCTTTCTCGACCACCTCTATGCGCTCTTTCAATTGCCGGAGTTTGAAGCCAGCGTCGTCTTTGGCGCGCAAACGATCCAGGCGACTGAGCGCAAAGGGTTGGCCGACCAACTCTGGGGCGCGGTCTCACAGCAATTTATACCCGTCATCCAAAACATTCACTCGGAGGAAGAATGCAGTACGGCGACCAATCCGCAACCGGCCACTCAATCGCCAACAATTTTGCGACCGGCAAACTGACCGCCGACAACTTGACGGCGTTACAGCAGGCGCTGGATTTGCTCGAACGGCTTGATGACGCGCAGTTCAGCCAACCTAATGGCGTGCTCGCCTTGAGCAGCGTGGGTAGCCATCTGCGCCACTGCCTAGACTTCTACCAATGCTTTTTGGCGGGCTTGGCAAAGGGGCGGATCAATTACGATCAGCGCGGGAGAGATGAGCGGGTTGAAAAGAGCCGCCGCTTCGCCGCGACCAAAATCAAGACGTTGATCGAAAGCCTGGGGCGATTGCCTGCCATCGTAGAGCGCCGCGCGGTGGAAGTTTTGTTGGAAGGCTCCGCTGAGCCGACGGACGTTGCCGAATGGAGTGACTCATCAGTGAAGCGCGAGTTGCAGTTTCTGTTGAGCCACACGATTCACCATTATTCACTTATCGCGGTGTCGCTGCGCGCGCAAGGCTTTGAACCGGGCGCGAGCTTTGGCATTGCGCCCTCGACTTTGCAGTATTGGAGACGAACGGCCTGATGGGCAGTGCTAAAGCCTCATCTACCTGGCGACGCTGGCGCTGGTATTTGGTCGCCGCTTACGTTGCTTTGCTCGGCGCTTCACACCTCGCTCGCGTTACTCAGTTGCAAAGACCGCCAAGCAGCGAAGCCGTCTCAGTTCAAGTGGTGAAGTCCGACAAGCTTGCCGCGCCAGCCGTATTGATGGCCTACCGCGAGTCTCAACCCAGTGACGGCCAAACTCACCCTACGGTCTTCCTGCTGCACGGCAGTCCTGGCCACAAAGAGGATTTTCACAGATTGGCGCCTTTGCTTGCCGCCAACTACTGCGTGATCGCCGTTGATCTGCCGGGCTTCGGCCATTCGACGCACGCCATTCCCGACTATTCCATCCGCGCCCATGCCCATTACGTTTTGCAGTTGATGGATAGGCTGAATGTTCAGCGCGCGCACTTCGTCGGTTTCAGCATGGGCGGCGGTGTGATTTTGAACCTGGCCGCTCTGGCGCCAGAGCGCGTTGCCTCGCTGACTATGCTTTCAGCCATTGGCGTGCAGGAGGCAGAGTTGCTCGGTGATTATCATTTGAACCATGCCCTACACGGCCTGCAATTGGGCGCGCTCTGGCTGTTGTATAAAGCGACGCCACACTTCGGCTGGCTCGATGACGCGATGCTCGACCTGCCGTACGCGCGCAACTTCTACGATTCGGATCAACGCCCGTTACGCGAAATGCTCAAGCGTTACGCGGGGCCGATGCTCATTCTGCATGGCGAGCAGGACTCGCTGGTGCCAATTGAAGCCGCGCGCGAGCATGCCCGGCTGGTGCCGCAAAGCGAGTTGCAACTCTTCGACGACGATCACTTTATGGTCTTTGCCGACGCGCCCAAACTCGCCGAACCGCTCACGGCTTTCTTTAAGCGCGTTGACGAGGGCCAAGCCGTCACGCGCGCCAAGGCTGATCCGGCCCGTGTGGTGCGAGCCGCGCAGCCCTTCAATCCCGCCGACGCTCCGAAAGCGATGGGTGTCGCTGCGCTGGTTATGGTTTTGCTGCTGGCTGCGGCAACGCTCGTGAGCGAAGACCTGACCTGTATCAGTGCCGGTGTGCTCGCAGCGCAAGGGCGCATTGATCTGGGCCTGGGGATCTTTGCTTGTTTCCTCGGCATCTTCGTGGGCGACATCCTACTCTTCCTGGCCGGGCGCTTTTTGGGCCGGCCGACGCTGCGGCGCGCGCCTTTGAAATGGGTTGTGCGCCCTGAAGCAGTTGAACGCAGTTCGGCCTGGTTTGCGCGACGCGGCGCGCTGGTGATTTTGATCAGTCGTTTTGTGCCGGGTTTGCGTTTGCCGACGTACCTGGCCGCCGGGCTGCTCAATACCAGTTTCTGGTCGTTTACATTCTACTTCTCGCTAGCCGCTGCGCTCTGGACGCCGTTGTTAGTGGGACTGTCAAAACTGCTCGGAGCAGAGGTGCTGAAATCAGCATTGCTGGCAAAACAGAGCCTCTTCATCAAAGCTTTGATTGCGGGTCTGATTGTTTATGGTTTGACCAAGCTCAGTCTGCGGCTGGCCACCTGGCGCGGGCGGAGGCGCTTGGTTGCACGCTGGCGCAGGCTGACGCGCTGGGAGTTCTGGCCGCCTTACATCTTCTATCCGCCGGTTGTCTGCTACATCGCCTGGCTGGCGTTGAAGCACCGCAGCTTGCTGCTCTTCACCGCCGCCAACCCCGCCATCGTAGGCGGCGGATTTGTGGGCGAATCGAAGATCGAGATTTTGCGCGGGCTGGCGCAGGCCAAAGATTTTGTTGCGTGCGCCGCGTTAATTGACGCCGCACTCGAAGTTAAAGCGCGCATCACCCAAGCAAAGAGCTTTATGGCCGAGCATAATTTCGGCTTTCCCATTGTGCTCAAGCCCGACCAAGGCCAGCGCGGGTCGGGCGTCGCGGTGGTGCGGTCAGAGGCTGAATTGACTGACTACCTGAGCCAGGCCGCACAAGACACAATCATTCAGGAATACGCGCCCGGCGTTGAATTCGGCGTCTTCTATTATCGTCTGCCCGGTGCGGCGCAAGGGCAGATCTTCTCGATTACCGAAAAGCGCATGCCGGTGCTCGCGGGTGACGGCGTGAGCACGCTCGAACAATTGATCCTCAACGACGAACGCGCCGTCTGTCTGGCGGACTTCTATCTGAACCAACAGCGAACGCGTTTGTGGGAAGTGCCGCGTCAGGGCGAGCGCGTGCAGTTGGTCGAATTGGGCACGCATTGTCGCGGCGCGATCTTTCTGGATGGCGAATGGATCAAGACGGCGGCGCTCGAAGCAGCGTTTGACCGCATCAGCCAGGGCTTCGCAGGCTTCTACTTCGGCAGATACGACGTGCGCACGCCTTCGGTGGAAGACTTCAAGCAAGGCCGGAATTTCAAGATCGTCGAACTCAACGGCGTGACTTCAGAAGCCACGCACATCTACGACCCGCAAAACAGCCTGCTTGCAGCCTACAAAATCCTGTTCAAGCAATGGCGGCTGGCGTTTGAGATCGGCGCGCTCAATCGCGCGCGCGGCGTGCAGCCGACATCCAGCGGCACGCTGGTCAAGCTGCTGCTTGCTTTCCGCCAGGGCGCCAGCGCGCGCACGCTTCAATCATCAGGCTCATCTGTACTCGCCAAAGAAGTGAGCCGTTGAGCATGACTGGCAAATAGCTTGGCGCCGACTACTGGAATTTGAGTGCGATGCAGAAGCAGAACGAGGACGCTGCCCAAAAACACGATCAGCGCCAGCGCAAACAACAAGCCACCGTCCGATGTGCCGTCAGAGTTGATAACGACGATGCCGAGCTTGGTCAGATGGGTCATAAGCGCGCCACTGATGACGCCAAGTGAGAGCAACGCACCATAAATAACCGTCGCGGGAATCAGCAACAAAATCACCGCAATCAATTCAGCCACGCCGGCGCCGATTCTGCCCGCTGGCTCCAGCCCCAGTTTGGAGAAGATGTAGACCGATTCTGCCGCGCCCGTGAATTTGAAAAAGAGCGTTTGGAATAGAATAGCTGCAATGATGATGCGCAATGTCCAGCTAATGATCTTTTGCGTCTTGCTCGATGCCATAAAATAAGTCTCCTATGGTCTCAAGGGTTTGCTTCGGCGCACGCCAATTGTCGGCGGCGCAAACGACTTCTCTGCCACCGGCATAATCCGGCAGAGTGCGCAGAATATTCCTGACCGGCTTTCGCCCAGGCGAACTCGCGGCCACCAATCTCTGGTTGAATGGCGCGTCGGAAAGTCGAGCCACCTGTCTTATGGCCAGTAGTTGCGATCCAGGGTGCGGTAATTGACCGCTTCGGGAATGTGTTTCTCGGTGATCTGCTCAGCCTGATCCAGATCAGCAATCGTGCGGCTGACTTTCAAAATGCGGTCATAAGCGCGCGCCGACAGCCCGTAGCGGTTGATCGCGCGTTCGAGCAAGGTCTGCGCAGGCGGCGCAAGCTGACAATGTTTGCGAATCAGGCGTGGCGTCATCTGCGCGTTGCAATAAAGGTGCTCGCCTGCGAAGCGCTCCAGTTGAATCTGCCGCGCCTGTTTCACGCGCTCGCGGATTTCCGCCGAGCCTTCGTGCGCTTCCTGGGCGGAAAGCTCACTGACCTTCACGGCGGGCACGTCAACGTGTATGTCAATGCGGTCGAGCAACGGGCCGGAAATCTTCGAAACGTAGCGTTGGATCAAGGGCGGCGCACATTTGCACTCGTGTATCGGGTCGTTGAAATAACCACACGGGCAGGGTTGTGCCGCCATTTTGCAAGCTGACCTTGAAAGGCCAAAGGCCGCTTCTATCTGCTTATCCTACAGAACGCAACACGCTTGGTGATTGGATTAGATCGGTTTGCAATTGCGTATACGGAAAATCGCAAGCTGGAATGTGGGGCAGGTGCTCAACCTGCCCGCTACCGTGTATTAGACCGTGGGCAGGTTGAGCACCTGCCCCACAGCAAACCCGTACACCCAACTGCAAACTGATCTAGAAAAACCAGGCTCGACCGAGGCCTTTACCAAGAACAAGTCGGTAAGATTCAGGGCGTCACCGAAGCCTGCATCACCAATTGGGAGCCACACCGCAACGAGCCAGAAGCCCGGCACTTTCCTCGGATTATAGAGTTTATCGGCTACTGTCCCTACGACACAACAGGCGACTTCATTGACCGAGTCGAGACGATCCGGCGGGCACTCGGACTGACCCAAGAACAAATGGCAAAGATCTTGCACATTGACGAGAGCAGCCGGGCAAGCTGGGTTCGCAGAGAGCATAAACCAGTCAGTCAGTCACAAGATATTCTGCGGAAGTTCCTAGCTGCTCCGCCTCATATCAACGCCGCGAAAAGTGAGGCAATCATCTGGTTGCTATTGGCCGCGGAATCATGTTGCAGAAGTAGAGTTTTTGTGGTGTTTAGGCTCGAAAACGCGCGGCTTTCTTGATATGTTTCTCCACCACATAGCGCCGAGTTATTCAGACAGAGAGGTGTAATCACTGTGAATTCACGGTCAAAAAACTCCTTAGGCATGGGAGCATACAGGTTGGAGTCCGAGCTGGAGTCCAAGCTGGAAATGGATTCGCGCTGGGCGCTGACGCAGCGCATCATCAATAGCCCGCACTTCGTCAAATCGAGCCGACTACAGGACTTTTTGTTGTATGTCTGTCGCTGCGCGCTGGAAAATCGCCTTGACGAAATCAGCGAACAGAGAATTGGCGAGCGGGTTTTTGAGCGGGTGCCGGATTACAACCCGACTGAAGATAATATTGTTCGCTCCCAAGCCCGCTTGCTGCGCCGGAAACTGGAGGATTATTTCGCTGCCGAGGGAGAACCGGAACCAGTCATCCTGAGAATACCGAAAGGCGGCTACACCCCGGAATTTGTCGAGCGGCGCGCGCTTGCGCCTGCCGGACCGCCCGAATCGCTTGCGCCTGCCATTTCACAGTGGCGAATGCCTTTGGTGCGCGGGTTATTGACCGCTATTACGGCGCTTGTCCTGGCCCTCATCGTGTTGGCCTGGTCGCTGGGGCGACAAAAGGAATCGCTCTTGCCGTCTTCGCCTGCTTCCTCCGCCGTACGAGCGTTATGGTCACAACTATTTGGCGCGAACCTGTCAACTACAGTCATTGTGCCGGATCATACCTTCGCTATGGTGCAAGAGGCAGCCAGCCAGCATGTGGATTTAGCGACTTACCTGCGACGGTCGCCCAGACCCGAACACGAGAACCTGCAGCAGTTGGAAAAGATTCTGCCGGCCTTCTCCATTCGCCGCTACACCACTTTCGACGGAGTGAGCACCGCCGTCCGGGTCTCTCAACTTGCCGAGCAATTCGGCGGCAGAGTGGTTGTCCGCTACGCGCGCGATATGACGCTGCGCGAACTTTCGCCCGGCCATGTGGTATTGATCGGCAGGCCGCTGAGTAATCTGTGGAATGAGATGTTTGAGAACAAGCTGAATTTCTACTTTTATTCCGACCTGCAGCGTAACCTGATCATCTGCCAGAACCGGTCGCCCCAGCCCGGCGAGCAGGCGGAATACCTGCCCGTGGACGAAGGAGCCAAGCGGATCGTCTACGCTTCCATAGCATTTCTGCCAAACCTGAACAACTCCGGCAACGCCCTGATCATTGCGGGGAATTCAAGCGGGTCGCAGGAGATGGCCGCCGAGTTCGTTACCAATGAGAAGTTGCTCAAAGCTTTCACCGATAAGATCCGCCAAGGGACAGAGCGCTTACCCTATTTCGAGTTATTGGTCCGCACAACCACTCTTGCAGGCGTAGCCCAGGAGTCTGAAGTGATCTCATACCGTATTCTCAAACAATAAGTTGCCGCCTTCAGACTATCCAACCGCATCCCAACGACAATCGTCCTCGTCTGGAACACAAGCGACCCTGTCAATCGCCATTTTTACTGTGAAATCACTGTGATTACACCTGCATTTCCGCTTGCGCTCGTGCTAGGGTGAGCAGTCCGATTGATAACCGTCATTCCGCAAAGGGCCGGAAGAACACAATCACTAATCAAGGGGAACTCAATTGCTGATTAAACGCTGGATAGGTGGTGTTTTTATTGGAGCGCTCGCTCTCGCCGTTACACCGTCCTTTATATCTTCGGGCAAATCTTCGGCACAAAAGGCAGGCGAGGCCAGGGCGATCAAGTCGGCCTTTCGCAGAATTACCGAGTCCCAGTATCGGCGCACAATCGCCAACGTCTTCGGCTCGGAGATCAAAATCAACGCGCGTTTCGAACCGGAAAAGCGTGAGGAAGGACTGCTTGCCATCGGGAGCGCCGAACTTTCGTTGACCTCTTCCGGGTTCGAGCAGTATTTCGCACTCGCCAGCTCCATTGCTGAACAGGCGCTGGACGAAAAGAAAAGAGCCACGTCCGTGCCGTGCAAGCCTGCCAATCCCAGTCAGGCTGATGATGCATGCGCGCGTCAATTCAGTCAAAAGTATGGCGAACGCCTCTTTCGCCGTCCGCTGACAGAACCCGAAACGCTGGCCCGCCTTAAGACGGCGTCAGCGGGAACGGAGCGGGCTGGCGACTTTTATGCAGGGCTGAAACTCGCGCTGACCAGCTTCTTAGTCGCTCCGGAGTTTCTCTTCAGGGTGGAAATGGCAGAACTCGATCCCGGCAAGGCTGGGCAATACCGACTCAACGCCTACACCAAAGCCGCGCGCGTGTCGTTCCTGCTCTGGGACGCGGGGCCGGATGAGGAACTGCTCGCTGCTGCGCGCAACGGCGCCATCCATACCGATGCCGGTCTCAAGCAACAGCTCGCCAGGATGATTTCATCTCCCCGCTTTGAAGACGGCGTGCGGGCCTTCTTCATAGATATGCTGCAGCTCGATGGATTTGAAAACCTGGTCAAAGACCCAGCGATCTATCCGAAGTTCAACCAGACTGTTTCTGACAGCGCCAAAGAACAGACGCTGCGGACGATCATTGATTTGCTGGTTCGCCAAAAGCGGGATTACCGCGACCTTTTTACGTCAAACGAGACTTTTATCAACCGCCCGTTGGCGGCGGTCTATCGCATACCGTTCGCCTCCAACAACGAGTGGGCGGCGTACACCTTCCCGCAGGCGTCAGGCCGGTCGGGCATTCTGACGCATGTCAGCTTTCTATCGCTCTTCGCTCACGCAGGAATCTCCTCTCCCACCAAGCGCGGCATCAAGCTGCTCGAAATCTTCCTGGGCGAGCCAACGCCGGAACCGCCCCCGAATGTGGATTTCTCCAAGGTCCGGGACAGTACAAGCGGCACAGTTCGCGGCCGATTGCTCGATCACATGAACAACAAAGGCTGCGTCGGCTGCCATCGCCGCACTGACCCACCGGGCCTCGCGCTCGAGCATTTTGACGGACTGGGACAGTTGCGGACGATGGAGAACGGCATGCGGATTGATGTGAACGCTGATCTCGAAGGCAAAAAGTTTGAAGGCGCTCAGGGACTTGGCAACTTGCTGCGCGATGATCCACGGGTTCCGGCCACGCTCGTGCGCAATGTCTACGCTTATGGTGTTGGTCGCAAAACAGAGGCGCAAGACGATGCGTATTTATCCGATCAAACCAAGCGGTTCACCAATAACGGCTATCGCCTGCCCGATCTGATGGCGCAAATCGCTGCTAGTCCAGAGTTCTTCCGGGTCGCGGTTCCGAGCGGAGTCCAGCGCCTGTCTTCACCCCCGGCGGCCAAGTCGGCGGCACGTAAAAAAAGCAAAGGAGTCAACCGATGAACTTATCAATCAATCGCCGCACGTTTCTGCGCGGCATGCTCAATGGCGCGGCTGTCTGTGTGGGTCTTCCGTTGCTAGATCGTTTCCTCAATGGCAACGGCACAGCCTTCGCCGACGGAGCGATGCTGCCGGTAAGGTTCGGCACCTATTTCTGGGGGCTGGGCCTGACAGACACACCGACGGGCGGCACTCGCTGGGTTCCGAGCAAGACAGGCCGTGACTATGAAATCATGCCCGAACTGGAAGCGCTGAAGCCCGTCAAAGACAAGGTGTCGGTTTTCTCCGGCTTCCGCGCGATTGGAGACGGGCGGCCCAATCTTGTCCATTGGAGCGGTCACGCTTCGATTCTCTCCGGCGTTGCGCCAGCCGTGACGGGCCGGTTCGACGGGGCTTCGCTCGACACGAAAATTGCCGACGCCATCGGAACTTCGACGCGCTTCAAAGTGCTCGACATTGACGCCTCGATGTCACGCCTGCCCGTCAGTTATTCGACCCGCACGGGAAACACCTTCGCGACGCCCGAAACCACGCCGCTGGCGCTTTACACCAGGTTATTCGGCGCGGGCTTCCAAGACCCGAACAGCGACGACTGGAAACCTGACCCTTCGATCATGCTGCGTCAGAGCGTGCTCTCAGCGGTGAAAGACCAGCACCAAGCTCTGATGGCGGGCGTAAGCAAGGCTGACCAAATTAAACTCGACCAGTATTTCACCTCCCTGCGCGATATGGAGAACCAGTTAGCCATCCAGCTTCAGAGGCCGGAAAAATGCGCTGCTTGTGCGCCGCCAGCCGCGCCGAAGGAGATGCCACGCGCCGCTTCGGTCGAGGCCGTCCGTGCCAACACCAGGGCAATGGCGAAACTGTTGGCGATGGGCTTGGCCTGCAATCAAACGAGAGTCTTCAACTTCGTTCACACGGCGGGCACCTCGGAAACCTACATCGCCGGGCAAAGCAAAATCTATCACCAGATCACGCACGATGAGCCGATTGATACCAAACTCGGTTATCAGCCGGAAACGAGCAAGCTCGCGAGTCTAGTGATGGAAGCGCTGGGCGATTTCCTTGTCGAACTGGATGCGATCAAGGAGGGTGCAGGCAGCGTGCTCGATAACAGCCTGATCATGGCGTTCAGCGATACGGGCTACGCCAAAATCCATTCCATCGAAAATATCCCGATGTTCCTGGCCGGTCGCGCCGGTGGCAGACACAAGGCCGGTCAGCACATCCACACGACGGGTGAATCAGTCACGCGCGTTTCCCTAACGGCTATGCAACTCGTCGGCGCTCCGGTTGGCGAATTTGGATCGGGCACAATGAAAACCGCGCGACCGATTACTGATGTCATCGCTTGAGATTGTGTCTGGAAATTCGGTTTGCTTTGAAGCTCCATAGGCGCGACCTGTTTATAGTTTCGGATTGTGCTGGTTTTTCAGCTCCGTAGGAGCGGCATCTGTACATTTCGCTCCTACGGAGCTTGGCAATTATTGCTTGTCGTGCCTATAAACAGGCCGCTCCTATGGAGCTAAAGGCTGCAACACAATTTCCAACTAGACCTTGAGAGAAGAGGCTGCCATGAAGAGATATTTGATCGCAATTGCTGTCACGCTAATTACCATCGTGCTCACCAGCTTCGCTCCAGCACAGCAGCCGTCCAAGTCTGCGAAGTGGACAAAAACCTACGTCGTTGAATGGAACGAGCCGGCGATGTATTACGGCGCGAAGACAGGCGTCATTGATCCCGGCACCGATTGTCCACAGGGAACCAATCCGGAAATAGACTGGATCAAGGTGCTGGTGGACGCGGGCTATACGCTGGAAGAGGCCAAATGGCTGCGCAATCCCGCCAACCCAACGCGCAGCCCGGTTCATGGCCAGAATCAGATGGCCTTTCGTGGCAAGGGTCGGGTGAATGTCTACGTCAATCCGACCTCAACGTCAGACACCGGTTTGGTGGGTGTGACAGGAACGATTGGCGAAGGCGTCAATCTGGATGGCGATGAGAAGACCGGCTTCACCAGCCCCACGGGCGAGAAAGGCATAGACAACAACTTCTATAAATGTCTCGGCTGCTGGAAAACCTATCGCGGTCCGCAGCGGCTTTCGAGCGGAGCACAAACATTCAACGACTCGATGCGCAATGGCGCGTGGACAACGGTGATTGTAGTGACGGGCGAAGGCGCTGACGCGATGAATGACGACCACGTGATGGTCGGTTTTTATATGAGCAACGACAAGCTGGTGAAGGACGGCAACGGCGGCATTGCGCGCGACTACACTTTCCGCATTGCGCCGCACGCGAAGTATGAAGGCATCTTCCCGGCGCGAACGATCAACGGGAAGATCATCTCGACCGCGCCCGCTGATGTTATGTTGCGTGAGCCTGCCTACAACCGTGACCTGGAATTGTTGCGCGCGCGGGTCAGTCTGGAGATGAAATCGGACGGATCGCTCATCGGCTATGTGGGTGGTTATCGCCCCTGGGAGCCGATCTACAAAGGCTGGGTGGGTGCACGCGGCCCGGTGATCGAAGCGCTGACCTGGGTGCAATTGCCGGCCGTTTATTATGCGCTGCGCCGCAGCGCCGACTACAGTCCAACGGGGCCACAGAGCGAGAAGACTCACATCTCATACGCGCTCCGCGTGGAAGCGCTGCCCGCTTTCGTCATGACGCCGGATGCGAGCAAAGAAGTGGCTTCGGTCATTTCTTACAAGGCGATTGCGCCGAAGCTGCCTGATGCGCCAGAGAGAAGCTATGTCGTGGAGGGCATCGTCCCGAATCCCAAGTACCCGGCGGGACCGAATGCAGTGATTCTGTCGCCTTCTGCTACTGCTAACGACAAAAACCAATAACCAATGGGAGAAAAGGTCATGCGCCATCGTTCGCTTCTTTTTGCCGTTGCCGTCCTGCTCGCCAGCCTCTTTGGTGGTTCGGCACTGACACAAACCGGTGCCCCTGTCGTGCCTCCCCTCGCGGAAGACGTGAAGCCCATTCGCGTTTCGGGTCTCGGCATTCGGGTCAGCGATCTCGAGCGCTCCAAGAAGTTCTACACAGAAGTGCTAGGGCTGAAAGTCGGCGCCAAAGTTCCCGCACAGGGTGAGCCGGTCGAATACCTGCTCGGCATGACGGGCGATGTCCGCGCCGACACGCTGATCGTCATTCGCAAAGGCGAAATCAAACCGGGCGCCACTGAATTCGGCAACATCGTCATCGTTGTTCCGAATGGCCGCAAAATGGCTGAACGCGTTGCGGCGGTGGGCTACCCACCTGCCCGCATTGTTGATGGAACCAACTTTGTCAAAGACCCTGACGGATACACGATTGAACTCTATCAGAGGTCGGCCACGCCTGCTCGTCAATAAACAGTCCCATAAGCCTTAGTCCGCTTATTGCCAGTAGGTGCGATCCAGCGTGCAGTATTGCACGGCTTCCGAGATGTGTTTGTCTTCGATCTGCTCCTTGGCTTCCAAGTCTGCGATGGTGCGGCTTACCTTGAGAATCCGATCATAAGCTCTGGCCGAGAGTCCAAGCGACCGGCTTGCCAGATCGAGTCGAACGCTACGGCGAAGCGGGCGATTTGCCAGTGGCTGGCGATTGGAGCGGCAAGGGCATTGACAGCCTGGGCATCTACCGGCAAGGCGTTTTCCACCTGCGCCCGCCGCGACTGGCCGATGCGGACGGCAATCCAGTCGGCGCAGCGATCACAGTCGAGTTCGGTCTGCCGGGTGATCTGCCAGTCGTCGGCGATTGGGACGGCGCTGGCATAGCCACGATTGGCGTCTACCGCCACGCACACTTTGCTGAACCGATTACGCTGGCTCAAACAGCCATTGCAATCGGAATTCATCCGGTTCATTTAGCGCGCGAGTTTCGAAGGAACTATTGCAGCACGGTCGGAGAGTACGTGCGCCAGTTGCGTATCGAGTCTGCCTGTCAGCGACTTGCCACATCCGACGAGCCGCTCAATCAAATTGCTTTGGCGCTGGGCTTATTTGACCAAAGCCACTTTTCCCGGACTTTCAAAACGTTTATCGGCATGTCCCCTGCCAACTATCGGCAAAACTTCCGCTTTCGCACACCAAGTACTAAGGCTTGACGGGAACACGAAATAAGATTGGTGGTGCTCTTATTTTTGAACGATGGATTGGTTAAAGATAGCATCGTCAACTGTCACGTTGCGCCTGATCTCGCTGATCTTGCGCGTTGTAGTGTTGAACGCGGCGACACCCGAGGTGCGAATCGTGAAGGGCAGCTTGACGCCATCCACGTCTTTATAATCCTCGTAATTAACCTGCTCGGGGAGAGGCGCAAACAGCGTTTCCGTCGTGCTGATCTCGCGCAGGAGCAGCCCCGTCTGCGCGTCGAAGAAAAGCCGCTTGATCGTGTTGGCATCAATCCTGACCGCGACCTCATAGGCCGTGCGGTCGCCGACCTTTTCCGTGCCGAGCACCGTCATCTGCGAGGGCTCCGTGATTTTGACGACATCATAGAGTGCAGCGGCGCGCTTCAATTGCGGCAGTTCTCCCGCACTCAACGTCCTGGAAGCATTATTACTGTTGACCCAACCGACAGTTCCGTTGAGGCCCTGCCGTATTACACCCTGCGGTTGAATCAGTGTGAGCAGATATTTGTCAGGCGCTTTTAGCGTAACCTCGAAAGGCTCGCTACGGCCTTGCGACCGTTCGTATGTGCCCTTGAAGATCATTGTCTTAAACTTCGCCCCGCTGTCTTTACCTCCCACTGCTGCAGTGTATTTGTTGAAGATTTGCTCGGCGGTCGGCAGGGCCGCGTGGTTCTCGCTCGTTACAGTGAAGTCGCGCGGCGGCAGCGGAACCACGCGCGCTACACTGAGGCTTCCGCGATGACAGGAGTAGCAGGTGATGGTTTGCTTGCCGCCAAAGCGCGTCTTGTTAAGATCGAGCACCAGCTTGATCATTTCGCGCCCAACAATCTTCTGCGGCTTCTCGTCGCTCTCCCAGACCCAGTTGTCGACGCCTGTGGTCGGGTTTTTTCCGTTCTTCACATGACAATAATCACAGTGAACACCGAGCGCGTCTCCGACGAAATTCATCACGAGAAAAAGCTGCGACTCCGGCAATCCTTTGAGGACTTGTATGTTCTTGCGCGTCTGCTCGACGGGTTTGTCGGCCTGGCCCGTCTGCGCCAAAGCGGTGTTCACACCTATCATCTGCCGGTTACTTACCGTTAGACTAAACACTACCCCGCACACTAGGCTGACAATGCTATGAGTGACGCGTTTACGCTTCATACTCGAATCCTCCAGTCAAAAGTTACAGGGTTGAGAATATGGCTTTGACGCTTGAAGGTATTGCACGTTTAGAGCGCTTTGTATAGGGCTAACTAATTCTGCTCGCGCCGCTCCCCGGTGCTGAAACCGGCTTGGCCGGTACAAAAGTTTGAATGGTACGAGTCATGAGATTAGGTTTTTTGCTAAGGTGCGGCTGAATCAATTCTGGTGCGCTGCGCATTTGATTGTCGCTGGATCAGGCGAAATAGGAGCGCAGTGCAAATACTGAAAGAAAGAGAGAGCTATGCAAATACTTTCCCATAATCTACGTTGCGGTGTGCAGAGGTTGAAGCAACCTTGCTTCAAGTTGATCACCGTCGTGATGCTCATTTTGCCTGGCGGCATCTTCACCGCAAGCCATTCGTCAATCGCCTTGATGGTTGCGCCGCAGAACCAGGGAGCAGACAAACCGGTTGAACAAGTCAACAAAAACATCCAGGTGCTCAAGGGGCTGCCAGCCTCGCAATTGCTCCCCGTAATGCACCAGATGCGGGCCGCGCTCGGCGTCCGCTGCGATTACTGCCACATCGCCGAGAACGACAAATACTGGATGGACGACAAGCCCGCGAAACAGACCGCGCGCCGCATGCTGCGGATGGTCGCCGAGATCAATCAAAATCATTTCGGCGGCCAGCCGGTCGTCACCTGCAACACCTGCCATCGCGGCTCGACTGCTCCAGTGGCGCTGCCCGGCGTCAATCAAGGCGCGTTCGCCAACACCACGCGCGCGGAGCCGGGAACGCCGCCGCCCAATCTGCTGCCGTCGGTTGATTCTATCCTTGAAAAGTATGTGCAGGCCCTCGGCGGCAGGGCTGCGATTGAGAACGTGAAGAGCCGCACGATGCGGCTCACGCTGCTCAGACCCAAGCTGGTCAATGCCGGGACGCCCAGCGCCGCGATGATTGCCAGGGCGGAAACCTGGACGGCCGAGATCACTCAAAAATTTCCTGACAAGTATCTGTCCGTCACAACCACGCCCGGTGGGGTCGTCGTGCAGGGCTTCAACGGCTCCGTCGGTTGGGTGAAATCATCAGCAGGACAACGCGCGATGAGCAATGCTGCGCTCGCCCAGGTAAAACGGCAGGCTGATCTGCAGCAGGAATTGAAGCTCAAAGAGCAGTACGCAAAGCTGACTGTAATTGGAAAAGAACGAGTCGCCGAACGTGAAGCCTGGGTAATTGAGGCGGTGACGCCGGAGCAGCGCCGGGAAAAGTTGTTCTTCGACACGCAGAGTGGGCTGTTGCTGCGCCGCCTGGCATTGACTCGCACTGCGCTCGGCGATGACCCGGAGCAGACTGATTACGAAGACTACCGCGCGGTGGACGGCGTGAAGCTGCCCTTCAAGATCACCGTCTCATATCTTGACGACAATCACTACGGCACGGCTCGTATCGTCAACGAAATCAGGCACAATCTGACGATAGAAGACGCGAAGTTTGATCCGCCGCCCGTCGCGAAGTAGCTTTGTGGTGCTGGGTCGCTTCAGCATTCAACGGTCGTCAAGCTCAAACGTGGTAAAGACATTCAACTCTTTTTCAAGTGCGAGTACCTGGCAAGACTGGCCCAGTTTCTTCCCGTAGGTGCTCAAACAACTCCTTGCATCGTCGTTTGGGCACGAAGACCACATGACTTGCAATCCCACTTCTAGTGAGACAAGCTTTGCGCATTCGCTGACAAAGCTGTTCCAGTCGCACTGGTCGAACCAGTGGCTTACCCTTTGTGATTCCGGTTACGTTAAAGTTTGGCTTTTATCTCCTGTCCGCTTTAGACGCCTTGAATTCTTTAGATGACGCGCGGTTCGTCTAAACACCTCAAAGTTGACACCCAACATAGAAAGGCAACATGAATTATTTCGTTCTCAAAAGTAAACGGCTCTATCTCGTCACGGTCATAATGATGTTTGCGGTCTTCATGTACGGTAACTTTGCGGTGACCGCTAATACACAGAAAGCAGAATCGGCCGACGGCCCGGAACTGAAACTGCAAGAGAAGATTGAGCGCGAACTCCCAGGCGGTGAAACCCATTCGTATCGCATTACTCTAAAGACAGAACAATACCTGCGGGTGGTCGTCGAACAGAAGGGCATTGATGTAGTAGTTATGCTGTTTGCGCCGAATGGTCAAAAGCTTGCCGAAGTGGACGACCGGAGTGGGAACCAGGGGCCCGAGGCGGTTTCATGGATTGCGCAGGCTGCGGGCCTGTATCAATTGAAAGTGAAATCGCCGGAGGCCAAGGCCCCGCCCGGACGGTATGAGATCAAAGTTGAAGAGTTGCGGGAGGCGACGCAAAGGGATAGGGATCGTACTGCTGCCGAACGAGTACTTGCCGAAGCTGAGCAAGTTCGCCTCCAGAGAACAGCAGAATCACTACAGAAAGCGTTAGACAAATACGATGAAGCGCTGACGCTTTGGAAGGCGCTCGACGACCGCGGCAGGGTTGCTTATACCCTCAACTTAATGGGTGTGTTATATCGAGATTTAGGTGAGAGTCAGAAGGCGCTGGGATGTCACAGTCAGGCCCTGATGCTGAGGCGAGCGATCGGAGATCGCCAGGGAGAGGGCCAAGTGCTCTATAACATCGGCTTGGTTTACTTGGGGTTAGGCGATAGCCAGAAAGCGCTAGACCACTTTATTCAGGCGCTTCCGCTCGTGCGTGTAGTCGGAGACCGCTCAACCGAAGCCAAAATCCTTAACGGTACTGCCGGGGCATACACCACTCTAGGCAAGTTGACTGAAGCGCTTGATTGCTTCAACCAATCGCTGGGGCTGCACCGGGCAGTAGGAAACCGTCGGAGCGAGGCTAGCACACTCAACAACCTGGGCGTTCTTTCCTCTAGCTTGGGTGAGAAGCAAAAGGCGGTCGATTACTATAACCAGGCGCTCTCTATCATTCGTGAGTTCGGGGACCGCCGGTGGGAAAGTTCGACGGTCAATAACATAGGCGTCATCTACTCGGAACTAGGCGAGAAACAGAAAGCGCTGGAGTATTACAACCAAGCGCTTTCGCTTCAACGTGGCACCGGAGAACGCAGTGGAGAATCCCGCACGCTACAAAACATCGGTATGGTTTACCAGTACCTAGGCGATTTACAGCAAGCCCTCGCGTATTACAACCAGTCACTATCTCTGGCTCGCACCCTCGGAGATCGCCGCGGCGAAGCTGCAACGCTCCAGAGTATCGGCACGGCTTATAGGTCGCTCGGTGAGGTGCAGAAGGCGCTCGACTTTTTGAACCAGGCGTTGTTGCTGCGACGTGCCACGGGAGACCTTGTGGGAGAGGTGTTCACGGTCGACCAAATTGGCACGACTTACTCATCATTGGGAAAGCACGAGGAGGCGGCGCGCTATTTTGAACAGGCTCTCTCCCTGCAACGGCTGATGGGTACCCGGAACGGCCAGGCTGAAATACTGGGACATCTCGCCCGCGCCGAGATGGAGCAGGGGCGTCTCGCCTTGGCTAGAACGCAGATTGAAGCGGCGCTAAATATCGTCGAAGACATGCGCTCCAAGTTTGTCGGGCAACAACTGCGCACTTCATTTTCGGCGGGCACACGAGTGTATTACGACATGTACATTAACCTCTTGATGCAAATGCATCAGCAGGAGCCGCTCGCCGGGCACGATGTGACGGCCTTTGGCGCAAGCGAACGTGCGCGAGCGCGCAGTTTACTCGACCTTCTGACCGAAGCGCGCGCTGATATTCGACAAGGAGTGGACCGGGCACTGTTGGAACGAGAACGCTCATTGCAGCAGCAACTGAATGCCCGGTCGGAACAGTTGACTCGGCTGCTCAGCGGCAAGCACACTGAAGAGCAAGAGACGGCGGCCAGAAAAGAGGTGGAGACACTTCTGACAGACTTTCAGGATGTCGAGGCGCAGATCCGTACTCAGAGTCCGCGCTATGCGGCACTGACACAGCCACAACCGCTTTCCTTAAAGGACATTCAACAGTTGTTGGATCAGGATACGGTGTTGTTGGAGTACGCGCTGGGCGAGGAGCACAGCTACGCGTGGGCCGTGACGCCCGGTTCGGTCAAGAGCTTCGAACTGCCGAAACGGGCCGTGCTCGAAGCCGAGGCGCGGCGCGTCTACGGCCTTTTAGTCAACAAGTCGGACGACCTTTACCCGGCGGCTTTGACCAACATGAGCCGGATGCTTCTGGGGCCGGTGGCCGCTCAGTTGGGGCGGAAGCGTTTGCTTGTCGTCACTGACGGCGCGCTGCAATACGTGCCGTTCGGGGCGCTGCCTGCGCCAGGCGTCAACCGGCGGCCCTCGGCAAAGGGAAAGGAGCGGACAGCGAAAGGGTATCGGCCGCTGATCCTCGACCACGAAGTCGTAAGTTTGCCGTCGGCGTCGGTGGTAGCGGTGCTGCGGCGTGAGGTGGCGACGCGGCCCCCGGCACCCAGGAAAGTGGCGGTGCTCGCCGACCCAGTATTCGTGAAGGAAGACGGGCGGGTTAAGAATAGGGTCGAGGGGCGGCAGGCAACCGGAGGTGGAGGCGCCGATAAAAAGATCATAGCCGGATCACTGCCATCCGATGTGAGGCGTTCGGCCGACGATTTTGGCCTTACCCGGTTCGACCGGCTGCCGGTCAGCAGGCGTGAGGCCGAACTCATCACGGCCTTGGCCCCGAGGGGACAGTCTCTAAAGGCGCTCGACTTTGCCGCGAGCCGGGCGACGGCGACGAGCGAGGAATTGAGCCAGTATCAGATAGTGCATTTCGCCACGCACAGCCTACTTAACAGCCAACACCCGGAGCTTTCGGGCATCGTACTCTCCCTGGTAAACGAGCGCGGAGAGCCGCAGGACGGCTTCCTCCGGCTCCACGAGATTTACAATTTCAAGCTGGACGCCGATCTGGTGGTGTTAAGCGCGTGTGAGACGGCGTTAGGAAAAGAGATCAAGGGTGAAGGGCTGGTAGGACTGACGCGCGGGTTCATGTACGCGGGCGCGCCGCGCGTGGTGGCCAGCCTGTGGAAGGTTGGCGACAGCGCCACGTCCGAGTTGATGAGGCGGTTCTACCGGAACATGCTCAACGCTAGGATGCGCCCGGCGGCGGCGTTGCGGGCCGCGCAGGTGTCAATGTGGAAAGAGCGTCAGTGGGCCGCGCCTTTTGACTGGGCCGGGTTTGTGATGCAGGGCGAGTGGAGGTAAGCGGGCATACTTCAACCGTCAACGCGCCACCAAGGCTGGAGACTTTGGTAGCCCCCAGACTCTTCATCGGGTGATCATCTACTTGACCCATGGCCGCCAAGTTATTTCGGGCTCTCCCGCACTTCCGATGAAGCCTGTTAAGGAGTATGCAAGACGCAGTCGCAACAATGTCAATAGAATCCGTGCCAAGCCAAAAGACCCAGGCCAACAGCGAATATGCCCAAAGAATTAATCGGGTCATAGACCATCTTCGCGCGAATCTGGATCGCCAGGTGAAACTGGAGGAGCTGGCTAAAGTGGCCTGCTTCTCGGAATTTCATTTCCATCGGATCTTTAGCGCGGTTTCAGGCGAAACCCTAAATAATTTTACCAACCGGCTTCGTCTTGAAAAGGCTGCTCGTCTTCTTCGTTATTCCGACCAAAGTTTGACCGAGATAGCCTTAGCTTGCGGTTTTTCATCATCGGCCACTTTTTCGCGTGCTTTCCGATCCGGCTACGACACTTCGCCACGTCAGTTTCGAAAAAGCGGCGAGATCAAAAAGAGCAAGATTTGCAAAGAACTCTTCTCGGGACAGGAATATCTTCTCCCCATGAGCGCGGAGGAAAAGAGAGCCGCTTTTCCAGTGAGATTGATTGATGTTCCCGAAAGGCAAGTCGCCTATATTCGGGTTACGAATGCTTTCGAAATGGACAGGGTAATTGCCGCATTCAAGACGATGATCAAATGGGCCAAATCCCAGGATATTTTTTCGCAAGGAATTCTTTTCGGAATGTCGGTGGACGATCCACACGTGACCCCAAAACATCTTTATCGCTATGAGGTCTGTCTTGCGTCGTCTTTTCCCTTTAAGTGCATGGAAGGAATGTCGAAATTGAAAATGCCAGCCATGCGATACGCCGCCACCAGGGTTTCCGGCGATATCCGTAAGGTAGCTACGGCGACGGACTACCTTATCAGAGGTTGGCTTATCAATAGTGACTATGAGCCCGAGCATGCGCCTGGGCTTGAGATTTTCTTGGACAAAGAAAAAGCGACGGATTGGTCGCATTTTGAATTGGAACTATGCATACCGGTTCGGAAACTAGCAGAGATGAGGAGTGAACATTAAATTTATGAACCTAATTGATGGCATCGGCGGAGCGTTTTTGTTCTCAAACAATCCCAAGCAATTGGCTGAGTGGTATCGTGATAACCTCGGCATCAGTTACCATGAGAGCCCAGACTGCAGATCATTCTATGCATCCTTTGAATATCGGGATTTCACGGATGCCTCGGTCAAGAGAACGACCGCGTGGGCCATCTTGAATTCCAGTAACGATATTAACGGTAAGCCTCGCACGGGCCAGATCAATTACCGGGTAAAAAGCATGGCGGAAACTCTTTCACATCTCCAGTCGAAGGGCGTGGCGATTGATAAGACTGAAGAATACGAATATGGGAAATTCGCATGGGTAACGGACCCGGATGGCAACAAGATCGAACTTTGGGAAGAAGCACCCGAGCCGATTTAACGTTTCAACTCCACTAGGTTTTGCCCGTCCTGCCGCTCGATCATCTCCTCGGCCGACTGAAACCGTTCAGGCTGCTGGCCCCCGCCCGGCCATCTTTGCCAGCCTCCCGGCCACCTGGTTTTTCACTTCGCGCCACCCGCCCAGCCGGCCCCGCACACTCGTCCACGAGTAACGCCCCTGCGCCTCATACTCTCGCAGCTTCGCAGGTCGGCCCAGCCGCCTTGAGACCCTCACAACATCCTCGATCAACGTTTCGGTCGCAGTCGAACGTAGGCGGGAGAGAGGGCTCCGACTTTTGAGGTCTATCCCGGCCGCCTCCAGAACATCCACCCACCGGCCTCCGACCCGCAGGCGTAGGTTGTGCGCGTTGATGCCGGCGGCGTTGCATTCCCCGGTCGTTGGGGCGTGACCCAGTTCCCGCGCCAGTGCGCGAAGTTTCGCGAGCAACTCTCCTGTCGTGCGGTAACCCCCGCCTCTGCGCTGGTGGCGTTTAACCTCCTCCCGGTCAATGCCGGTGAGCCAGGCGACGGCATCCTCCCAGCGCTTCTCCCCAGAACGCCTTTTCACCGTCTCGGCGTTGAATCTGCCACGCGTCTGGAACTCGAAGCGTGTGGGCGGGTGGCCCACCTCGCGCGCCACCCGCAGAACCTCTCGCCGGAGTTCTGCGGTGGTGGGAATTCTCCGGCTGGTTCGGGGCGTGTAGCGGAGCCCTGCGGATTCAATGATCTGCTGCCAGGGGCGGGCGAATTTTCGCTGCAAGGTCCTGACGTTAAAGCGCCCCAGCCACCTGTATTCGACCGAGGAGGGGGAATGTTTGAGCATGCGCGCCACCCTCCTGATGTCGGCTTTCATCTCACTCTCTGTAAGGCTGTTTTTATTCACGGTCGAACCAGCCCGCCCTCCTCTGAGACGCTCGGGCTGGCCGCTGCCTTGCATCAAGTAGATAATCACCCTTCATTGATTCTTCGGACTAAGTGCCAAGTGTCCTAAGGGACGCCAAACACCTTGTGCGTATCCCTCGAACCTCAGATCGTAGAGGCTGGTCTCAGGCAATCGCCGTGTGGATAGTGATAGAGTCAAAATTTGAGAGTATCTTGTAAGGCTGGCCTTGGGCGCGCGGAGAGTTTGCTGCCATAGTTGCGACTCAGCCGCGAAAAGTTTTAGGCGATAGCGAGAATAGGCGTGACCCCCTTCGTCGTAGGGCGTAAGGCTCAGAACGATCTTCGTCTCATCATTTGAGAGATTGATCGCTTGTGGCTCGCTGCGCCTAGGCACGACCACGACAGCGTGTTGCGCATCCTCCTGATCCGTACTCCATGTCGCACGCGCGAGAAGGGGCTTCGCCTCTTCAATGCCGCGTGCCCGCTTGGGCGTTGGCGAGGAGGAGGGCGAAATGACCGGCGGCTTTACTTCAACCTGTTCTTTTCTTTTGACCTGTTCCCCGGACTCAGGCCCTCCCGACTGCTTCAGGGGCTTTAGTGGCGTAAGCGGGAGTCGCCAAAAGACCAGTGTCAAAGCCGTTATCACCAACGCCACGGCCGCGCCGGCTGTTAGCCACCGGTAACGTCCCGCACTAAGCCAAGCCAATGAGTAATCACTGCCTTTCTCCCCTCCGCCTACTACGAACCCGACCCGGTCAGCCAAACGGAAGACGGCCCGCATCAAGCCGCGCTCCGCGTAACTCACTTCCAATTGCGCGCCTCCGACTGCCCCGTCGGTTTCAGGGGCCGGCTTCAGCCGGACGGTTACTTTCTGTCCGCCCGGCTGAACGACCGAATCAGTGAACTCCCCGCTCGCGACCTCCTGGTCACGGAGGAAGAGCGTCGCAAGCGTCAACTCTCCAGTCGCGTCCCGGCCACGCACTTCGATGACACCTGCTCCGGCCCCGATCGTGTGTCGGACTCTGCGCGTTGTCTTCGGGTCGAAGGAAAAGGCAGGCACGTCGTCAACGTAAACGCACAACTGTTGCGGGCTGAAATCCTTCCTTCGGCTGGCGCGAGCATCGAGCGTGCGTCGGAGGCGGACGAAATCCCCCCTCGTCAGCTTCGGGGTATTAAGACGATCCCCGCGCGGCGTCCCCGCAGGGAAGTTAGCGAACTGTGGGACCGCGAGTCGTTCGTCCAGCGCATCGTAGTTGCAGCCCCTGTCCTGATCCCCGTCGGGTAGCGTGGGGACGTATTTCGAGAGCCCCTCTACGAACCGCGCGAAACAGTCGGGATCGAGGACGGCGCGAATCCGGTTCATATCTATCAACTCTTCGTCTTGAGAGCCTACCCCTGAAAAATAAAGCCCCGGAATGTCTGTCACATCGAACCCTTGCCCAACCACACAGGTCGTCTCCCAGGGGGCAAAGCGCCGCAGACTCTCTTTCACGACATCTATCACCAAATGGGTTGCCGGTTGAGTCACAAACTGCTTCTCGTCGCCGGGACTCTTCACGGTTCGTATCATGTGGCCGAACCTCTGCGATACCTTTTCCAACATCTCCAGGCGTTGCTTGCCGATGTAGCTCGTGTCCTTCATTCGCGCTAAGTCGCTCTGCGTGAGGATGTCGTAGAACAGCCTCGTCTCGCGCCGGCTGAACTGGTAGAGCAGCGCGCCGACGGCCAGCGTGACGTAGAAGGAGCCGCGCCTCAGGCTGAGGGAAACCAGGTGCTCGACGTAGCGGACGATCAGGTCCTCTTCGGTCGGCAGATAAAAGCCCTCGCCCCGCTCTGTCTCTCGCTCCCAGGGCTCGGACTGCTTGTAGACGAGCCACTGCAGCATCTGCGCCTCGCTGAGCCTGACGGACTTCCTCACGGGCCGCGTCCGCTCACCCCACTTCAGGAAGCCGCTGAGCTGTTCTGACGGCCTCCTGCTTTTCCCTTGGCGGCCAAGCGTCGAGGCGAGCCCGTCCACGGCGTCCTCCGCCACAAATAAGGCGACCTCCTTGTTGGCGTGAATATAAAAGGCCAACGCGAATGCGAGAACGAAATCGTCTTGTTCTTTGCTGCTGATAGTAGTCATTACCTATCTTTTGGGCGCCTCTTCATCAACAACGCTTCCCACCATAGTACTTAATTGACTCCAGAATTGGCCTGGGGACAAGCCGCCAAATTATATATAAGCCAGCCCCAACACCGTTCCACTTGGCACCTAAATCGCCTTACCCAGTGGTACAGGCAAGCCCCTTGGTGCTCCTGATCACCTTACCCAGTGGTACAGGAAAGCCCCCTCTGTATAGCTACACTCAAATCCTTTCCGAACCTTACTGAATAACAGTTCAAAACTGATTTTTGCTCCTGTCCGGAAATCGTCTGCCCAGGCGCTCCCCGCGACAGCACTTACTGAACTTGAAGCGAACGAGCCTTGTGTGGCTCAGGAGATAGACTTTGAAACGCATTTATACCTTGTCACTGCTGATTGTCTTGGCTGTGTTGTTATTCCCGCTGCAATGGGTCTCGCTCAGCGCACCCAAATCCCCAACGGGTTTGCCATTGGCGCCCTCGGTTTTTTCCAAATCCTTGGGGCAGCGCTTGGCCCAAACTGTGTGGGCAGCGGTCTTGAGCCTGACATCAGTCGCTGATGATGAGACGAGAGCGGAGCAAGGCGCGCTTACTGTTCAAGCCGCCGGACGCGGCAAGCCGGATTTCAACTTCAGGGACGGGCGGGCAGCGCGGATAGCTTATCGTGGCGAGCAGAGTCTGACGGAAGCCTTGCGCACTGGGCAGACTCAACCCAAGTCACTGGCATCAATTGACCTCGATGGCAACGCCACGCCCGATTTGATCGTGGGCTATGCTTACAACGGCCAGGGAATTGTGACCGTGCAACACGGCAATCCGGACGCGTATGCGCCGCAGGATGACGCAGTTTTCGCGCGCATGCAACAAGGTTATAACCCCGACTCGCTGCTGCCCACGGCGGAGACGTATCTGATTCCTGAGCCGGTTGATTTCCTCCAGGCTGGTGATTTCAACCACGACAAGCGCAAGGACGTTTTAGTCGCGGCGCGCGGCGGAGGGCTTTTCCTGCTGGCGGGAGATGGCGCAGGCCGGCTTGGTGATCCGCAACAGATAGATTTGCCGGGACCGGTGACGGCGTTGGCCGCCGGAGAGTTCCGGGCTGCCGATGGTTTTACCGATATAGCTGTGGGCGTCTCTGGGTCACTTAGTAACGTGTTGTTGATATTTGATGGTGCCGCAGAGGGATTCTCGGACGCGTTGATCCAGCAGCCTTTGGGACAGTCGGCGAGCGGGATTGAGTTTGGTGGTTTAGATGATGATCCGTTTATGGACGTCGCCGTGGCCGCCGGTAGCGAAATACTTGTCGTGCATGGTTGGGGCCGCAAAGAGCAGTTGGAGACGCCGGCGTCACGCGTGGAACGGTTCAAGGTTGGAGCCGGCCTCCGGGGATTGGCAGTGGGAGAGTTCGTTTGGGATCGAGCTGGACGCAGCGAAATCGCCGCGTTGTCGGATGACGGAACGATACACGTTGTTGGGAATAGGAAACTCGATGCCCGCCCGTTTACCGCCGCGGAAGTCGCTCAGCGAACCAGAGGCAAGCTCAAGGTCAATCAAGCGAGTCGGGATATTGATGTGGAGTCCGCTCCAAGTTGGCAGCCTGGCAAAGCTGCTGGCTGGAGCGAGGCCAGCAAGTTTGCGAGCAGTCTTGCGGGTGCGAATTCCAACTCCGCCAAACCATTGTTGCGCACGAACCTTTCTTATCGCGAGACGGACGATTTGCTGGTGTTAAGTAAGAGGCAGTCCAAACTTGAGATCGTGCGGTTGCTGGCTCCGAATGAGAAAGCCCCGAATGATAAAACCTTAGACTCACTTGCGGCTGTGGGCGATTTAAGGAGAACGACTTTAGACTTGGAGAGTGCTCCGCTAGCGGTGTTGACTCTACCGAGGAAGCTCAATGGTGTAACGGATGTGGTCATGCTCAATTCATCGAGTTCTGATCTGATCCTCGTTCCTAACGCGCCCAATACGACGATTACCGTTGATAGAACCGACGATCCTGCCGGCGCCCTATTGACGGCAGCCTCCGCGTGCACGGCGGCTGGCAATGACTGTAGTCTGCGTGGCGCCATCCAATTTGCCAATAATCCTGCCAATAACAACACCACGATCAGTCTTCCGGCGAATACTTACATTTTAAGCATCAATGGTACTTCAGCCACGGGCTGCGGCGCGAGCGGCGACGATAATACGGTGGGCGACCTTGGCGCCAACCAGACAATGTCAATTGTTGGCGCGGGAGCCGCGACCACAATTATTCGGCAGACCGGAACCGGGCCGGCCAATGACGGCGACCGGATAATGTGTATGAATGAAGTGTTCTCGATAGGCCTAGTTTACAGCTTCTCAGGCGTATCGTTTGTTGGCGGGCGCGAAGGTACGGCAGCCGGCACAGGCTCGGCTATAGGTGGCTCCGGCATCATCGGCGGCGAGCTAAACAATTCTTTGACCCTGACCAATGTGGTCTTCGCAAATAACCAGGATACAGTGCATGGAAGCGGGAACCTCGGTGGCGGCGGTCTCCAGATCACTGGCGGTGACCTGATCATTACGAATTCAACCTTCGGCGGTACCAGCGGCCCCGGCGCTTACTCTGACCGGAGCAGCACCAACACCGCAAACGCACAGGCAGGCAGCGGCGGCGGTATAACGTATACCCCCTCATCGCCGATGCACGATGGCGGAATGGGAACCTTGACGATTACAGGGTCAACCTTTAGCCGCAATACAGCAGTATCGGGGATTGGCGGCGGCGGGGCGGACTTATTGATCTTTGCGTTCGCCGGTGACGGCGGTATCGGTTCCGGGTCTGCATCAATCGGCACGTCAACTTTCTCGAATAACCAGGCGCTCTCGGGCTTTGGTGGCGCAATCCTAATCGAGAGCTTGCCGACGACTGTGGCCACCACTTCTTTTACTTCAAACACGGCCTCAGCTACGGGTGGTGCTATTTACCTCGGCGGTGGCAATCTGACGTTGAATGGCACAACCCCGAGCATCACTTTTACCGGTAACACCGCCACCAACGGTGGCAGTGGCATCGGATGCAATGTCGGTATTGATCAAGAGGTAGGTACAGGTATTCGAACGATCAATCCGACCGGTGGTGTTCAATTGATTGGCACAAATACCAATCTCACTGGTCATGATATTTTTCTTGCATTTGGGGGAGCCTGGACCAACAACCCCGGAAGTAGCATGACGATCGGCAACTTAGTACAAGACAGCGGCGGCAACTCTTGCGGCGGCTGTGCAAATTTACTAATGGCCGCTTTTAAAGCCAATAACAGCACGACTACAATTGCCGGAAATTGGACTATTAATGGCGGAACCTTCATCGGAGACACTGGCACAGTCAACGTCGCTGGGAACTTTAGTTTTAATCAAGCGGCCGGTGGTGGAGCTTTCACAGCAAACTCCAGCACGGTCAATTTCAATGGCACGGGCTCGCAAAGTATAACTAATGGCACTTCCATCACCTTCTTCAATCTAACGGATTCAAATATCACGCAGCCGCTCACGCTCAACAACAGCCTTGCCGTCAACAGTAGTCTCAACGTCAACGGCGCGAACGCGATTCTTGCGCCTGTGGCGGGGGCAGTCATCAGCGGTACCGGAACACTTACCGGATCAGGTACGGCGCGCGTTTCGCGCATTGCGGCAACTCCGGATTTCTTAAGTCAGTACACTATTACTAATAAGACCCTGACGAATCTGACGATTGATTACAACGGCACCAGCACCCAGACGGTTAACAACACCCCGGCTTACAGTAAGCTCAGAATATCGGGCTCCGGCACTAAGACGTTGCAGGGCGACACCGTCATCACCAGCAATCTCGACATCATCTCGGGCGCAACCTTCGCCAGTGGTAACTTTAATTTTGCCCTCGGCGGCAATTGGACCAACGGCGGTGCATTCACGCCCGGCACTGGAACAGTCACTTTCCAGGGCAGCACCGGAACTCAATTGCTGACCGGCAATACGACCTTCTTTAACCTGACGCTGAATAACAGCGGTGCGACGACAAGTTTCGGCAACACAACCACGACCATCGGCAACGACCTGGTCACGAGCGCCGGAACAATGGATGGCAGCACGTCCACCATTATATTCACTGGTGTCACCGACAATGCAGGCGCGATTAGCGGCGCACAGCCGAAGGACTTCTTCAACCTGCAAATTAACAGTCCCGCGACGATCAGTAACACTGCGGGCGGGAACATCGTAATCGAGAACAACTACACCAACGGCGGCACGTTCTCGCAGGCCGCAGTCCAAACTACGGTTTTCGACCTCGATAACAGTAGCAATGGGGCGCACAGTTTGTCGGGCGCTGGAACTACGACATTCGGCAATTTCACCATTAACGCCGCGAATACGGTTGATGCCGGCTCGCACAACTTCAACGTCATTGGAGCAAACTTTCAGTCCCAAGGGACATTCACCGGCAACACCAGTACCGTCGCCTTCAATGGAGGCGCGGCGCAGGCGATCATTGGTAACGGCGCTAAGAATTTCGCTGGCTTGCTCATCAATAATGCCAACGGCGTCACGGTCAATAACACAACCCCCACAGTTGACGCCTCAGTCAGTGGAGCCTTGACGCTTACTACAGATTTGCTCATCGCAGCGGGCGCAATCCTCCAACAAAGCGGCACGTCAGCCGGGGCTGGCGATGCCATCGGCACTGTCCGGCGCAGCGATTTGGGAATGACGGGGCGAGCCTTCGGCAATCCTTTCAATACGATTGCGATTGATATGGGTACGGCCCCGACTCAAATGGATGTGACTTTGGTGAAGATGTCCCCGATGGATTTTCCGGCGCCGGCCGTCGCGCGCACTTATACGCTCACGCCGACTGGGGGAAGCGGAATCTCGGCGACAGTGAAGCTGCACTATCTGGATACTGAGCTAAATTCGATCCCGGAAGCCGGGCTGTTCCTTTGGCGGAAAGACGCCACTGTGTGGAACCTGCAAGGGCGAACGGGAGCCGTGGACACGGTCAATAATGCGGTGACGCTGAGCGGAGTATCTCAATTCTCCGATTGGACGCTGGCCGGTGCGCCAGACCTGACGATCAGCAAAACCCATTCGGGCAACTTCACGCAGGCACAGACCGGCGCAACTTACACCATTACCGTGAGCAACAGCGGCTCGGCCAACTTGGCGGCAGGCGCGACGGTCTCGGTGAGCGATACGCTTCCAACAGGTTTGACCGCAACGGCCATCAGCGGGACGGGCTGGAACTGCACCCAACCCGCTGGGCCGTGCACACGCATGGACGCGCTCAATACGAGCAGCAGTTATCCGGCGCTCACGCTGACCGTTGATGTGGCCTGCAACGTGGCGGCCAGTGTGACCAACACGGCCTCCGTCAGCTTGAGTGGGGCGAGCGAGGGCAACCCCAATAACAATACGGCTAACGATCCAACGACTGTCACGCAGTTGCCCGACCTCTCAATCAGCAAGACGCACTCAGGCAATTTCGCGCAAGGGCAGGTCGGCGCGACCTACACCATCACCGTCAGCAACGCTGTCGCCAACCTGCCAGCCGGGCCGACCGTCACAGTCAGCGACATGCTGCCCGCAGGTTTGACGGCCACGGCGATCAGCGGCATGGGCTGGAACTGTACGCTGCCCGCTGGGCCGTGCACGCGCACTGACGGGCTGACGGCGGGTTCGAGTTTCCCCGCGCTCGCCTTGACGGTCAACGTGGCGAGCAACGCGGCGCCCAGCGTCACCAACACGGCAACGGTCGCATTGACTGGCGCGACTGAATGCAACACTGCGAACAACACCGCCAACGACCTGACCAACATCACGCAGTTGCCCGACCTGACCATCAGCAAGACGCACTCAGGCAATTTCGCGCAAGGTCAAAGCGGCGCCACCTACTCGATTACCGTAAGCAACAACGGCTCGGCCAACTTGGCGGCAGGCGCAACGGTCTCGGTGAGCGACATGGTACCGACTGGTTTGACCGCGACTGCCATCAGCGGCATGGGCTGGAACTGCACCCAACCTGCCGGGCCGTGTACGCGGATGGATGGGCTTAACACCGGTAACAGTTACCCGGCGTTGACGCTGACGGTCAACGTGGCGAGCAACGCGGCTCCGTCAGTGACCAATCAAGCGACGGTCGGCTTGATGGGCGCGAGCGAGAGCAACACCGGCAACAACTCGGCCAGCGATTTGACTTCTGTCACACAATTGCCTGATTTGACTATCGCGAAGACGCATTCGGGCAACTTCACCCAGGGGCAGACCGGCGCGACCTACACGATCACGGTAAGCAACAACGGCTCGGCCAACTTGGCGGCGGGTGCGACGGTTTCGGTGAGTGATACTTTGCCGACCGGCTTGACAGCGACGGCCATCAGCGGCACGGGCTGGAACTGCACGCAACCCGCCGGGCCGTGTACACGCACGGATGCGCTCAATACGGGCAGCAGTTACCCGGCGCTCACGCTGACCGTTGATGTCGCCTGTAGCGCAGCGGCCAGCATCACTAATATGGCAATAGTGACCTTGAGCGGTGCGAGTGAGAGCAACACCAGCAACAACTCGGCCAGTGACGTGACCACCGTCAATCAGACCTTCGATCTGACGATTAGCAAGACACACGTGGGCACTTTCGCGCAGGGGCAGACCGGCGCGCAATACACGATCACCGTCAACAACAGCTTTGCCAATCTGGCCTCAGGGCCGACCGTCACAGTCAGCGACACGCTGCCCACAGGCATGACAGCGACGGCCATCAGCGGCACAGGCTGGAACTGCACACAGCCTGCCGGGCCGTGCACGCGCACCGACGGTCTCAATGCGGGCAGCAGCTTCCCGGCGCTCACGCTGACGGTCAACGTGGCGAGTAATGCGGCGGCCAGCGTGACCAATAGTGCGAGCGTGGCTGTAACAGGAGCTAGTGAGTGCAACACGGCCAACAACTCAGCGAACGATTCAACCAGCGTCACGCAGTTGCCTGATTTGACTATCACGAAGACACATTCAGGCGACTTCAGCCAAGGGCAGAGTGGCGCGACTTACACGATTACAGTGAGCAACAATGGTTCGGCAAATCTGGCGGCGGGCGCGACCATCTCGGTTTCTGACACCGTACCGACAGGCCTGACCGCGACCAACATCGCTGGCACAGGCTGGAACTGCACGCAGCCTGCCGGGCCGTGTACACGCATGGATGCGCTCAATATCGGCGCTAGCTATCCGGCACTCACGCTATCTGTAGATGTCGCCAGTAACGCGGCGGCGTCAGTTACCAATCAGGCGACGGTGAGTTTGAGCGGTGCGAGCGAGAGCAATACCGGCAACAATACGGCGAGCGACCCGACTACGGTTAACCAGTTCCCCAACTTGGCGATCACGAAGACGCACTCGGGCAACTTCACGCAAGGGCAGAGCGGCGCGACCTACACCATCACGGTTTCCAATACAGGCTCGAACTTGGCGGCGGGGCCAACTGTCACAGTGAATGAAACTCTGCCCGCAGGCCTGACGGCGGTGGCGATCAATGGCGCAGGCTGGAATTGCACGCAACCTGCCGGGCCGTGCACACGCGCCGACGGGCTGGCGACGGGCAGCAGCTTCCCGGCGCTCACCCTCACGGTCAACGTGGCCTGCAACGCAACGGCCAGCGTGACCAATCAGGCGACGGTCAGTTTGAGCGGCGCGACTGAGGGTGATACCAGCAATAACACTGCTAACGACCCAACTATTGTCACGCAGTTGCCCGACCTCTCAATCAGCAAGACGCACTCGGGCAACTTCGCGCAGGCACAGAGCGGCGCACAGTACACCATCACGGTGAGCAACGCTGTCGCCAACCTGCTAGCCGGGCCGACTGTCACAGTCAGTGACGTGGTACCTGCCGGACTGACGGCGACTGGCATCACTGGCACAGGCTGGAATTGCGCACAGCCCGCTGGGCCGTGCACGCGCAGCGACGGGCTGATGGCAGGCAGCAGCTTCCCGGCACTCACGCTGACGGTCAACGTAGCAGCCAATGCGGCGGCCAGCGTGACCAACACGGCTTCGGTCAGTCTGACGGGCGCGAGCGAGTGCAACACGGCCAACAACTCGGCCAGTGACCCAACGACCGTCACGCAGTTGCCCGACTTGACGATCAGCAAGTCGCACTCGGGCAATTTCTCGCAAGGGCAGACGGGCGCAACCTACACCATCACTGTGAGCAACAACGGCTCGGCGAATTTGGCTGCCGGGGCGATGGTCTCGGTGAGCGACGTGGTGCCAGCAGGATTGACAGCGACTGGGATTGCTGGCGCAGGCTGGTCGTGCACTCAACCGGCGGGGCCTTGCACGCGGATGGACGCGCTCAATACGGGCAGCAGCTATCCGGCGCTCACCCTCACAGTTAACGTGGCGGCCAATGCGGCAGCCAGTGTGACCAATCAGGCGAGTGTCACGTTGAGCGGGGCCGGTGAAAGCAACACCAGCAATAACTCGGCCAGCGATTTGACTTCAGTCGCACAATTGCCCGACCTGACGATCACGAAGTCACACTCGGGCAACTTCACGCAGGCGCAGATGGGCGCAACCTACACCATCACCGTCAGCAACAATGGCTCGGCGAACTTGGCTGCCGGGGCGATGGTTTCGGTGTCGGACACCTTGCCGACGGGGTTGACCGCGACGGGGATCAGCGGGACGGGATGGAATTGCACACAGCCCGCCGGGCCTTGTACCCGTAGTGATGCGCTCAATATGGGCAGCAGTTATCCGGCACTGACGCTCACCGTCAACGTGGCCTGCAATGCGACGGCCAGTTTGACCAACAGCGCCTCGGTGAGCTTGAGCGGGGCGAGCGAGAGCGATACCAGCAACAACACGGCCAATGACCCGACGACTGTCACGCAGTTGCCTGATCTCTCAATTAGCAAGACACATTCGGGTAATTTTGCGCAGGGCCAGACCGGGAAAACTTATACGATCACCGTGAGCAACGCCGTCGCCAACCTGGCGGCGGGGCCAACCGTCACGGTGAGCGACATGGTGCCCGCCGGATTGACGGCGACTGGCATCAACGGCATGGGCTGGAGTTGTGCACAACCCGCCGGGCCATGCATGCGCACTGATGGGTTGATCGCGGGCAGCAGCTTCCCAGCGCTCACGCTGACGGTCAACGTGGCGGCCAACGCGGCGGCCAGCGTGACCAACACGGCTTTGGTCAGTCTGACGGGCGCGACCGAGTGCAACACGGCTAACAACTCGGCGAGCGACCCGACAACTGTCACGCAGTTGCCTGATTTGACGATCAGCAAGACGGGCCCGACCTCGGCCACTTGCGGCCAGACCATCACCTACACGCTGACGGCCAACAACGTCGGCTCGGCTGCCGCCAGCAACGTGCAGATCACGGACGACTTGGCCAACTGTCTGAGCAGCGTGACGGTCACGAGCTGTCCGGGCGGGGCAGGCAACTGCTCGGTCGGCGCGGGCAACGTGGTGACGGCCAACATCGCTACGCTCGCGGCCAGCGCCAGCGCCAGCGTCACGATCACTGCGCAGTTCAACGGGAGCTGCAATCCGAGCATCACCAATCAGGCCACTATCGCCACCAGCACGCCTGAAACCAACGCGGGCAACAACAGTTCGCTTATCATTACGACCACGCTGACGGACACGACCAAGCCGGTCATCACCTGTCCGGCCAACCAGGTCGGCGTTACCAATGGCGTCGCCACGACGGCCACGGTGACCGTCCCGAACCCCACCGCCACCGACAACTGTGACGCGAGTCCGACCATCAACTGCACGCGCAGCGACGCCCAGCCGTTCAGTAATCCCGTCTACCCGCTTGGCACCACGACGGTCACTTGCACGGCCAGCGACCACGCCTCCCCAGCCAACACGAGTTTGTCGTGCAGCTTCACGGTGGTCGTGCGCACGCCGCGCGCTGCCGTCAATAACTTGAAGACGCTGGTGCAGGCGCTCGTGCCCAGCACGCTCTCGCAGGCGCAGGCCAACACGTTGAATGGGTTTCTGGAACTGGCGGCTGCGCACCTGGAGCAGGGCAACAACAGCGCGGCCTGTACGGACTTGGCGAACTTCGTCAACCAGTGCAACGCCTTCGGCCCGTCGCCAGGGAGTGGGCCGATGAATGCGGCGCAGCGTGACAGCCTGCTCAGCTATGCCAACAAGATCAGACTTGCGATCGGCTGTAGTTGTGCCAGCCCCTCCTGCCTGCCTGCCAAGAAAGCTGGCATCTTCGCGGCGCAGGGTGGCGAGTTCTATCTCAAGCAACAACTGACGACGGGCTTGCCTGACCAAGTCGAGCGTTATGGTGAGGTTGGTGACTTGCCGGTGGCTGGCGATTGGGATGGCGACAAGATTGATAGCCTGGGCATCTATCGCCAAGGCGTCTTCCACCTGCGTCCGGCGCGGCTGGCGGATGCGGACGGCAATCCAGTCGGCGCAGAGATCACAGTCGAGTTCGGCTTGCCAGGTGACTTGCCGGTGGTGGGCGATTGGGATGGCGATGGCATAGATACCATCGGCGTTTACCGTCATGGCCAATTCCTATTGCGCAACAGCAACCGCAGCGGGCCGGCCGACATCGTGATCAACTTCGGCGAAGCTGGCGATCTGCCGCTAGCCGGAGATTGGGATGGTGATGGGCAAGCGACTGTCGGCGTCTACAACCCGACGACTGGAGTGTTCAAGTTGAGCAACACGCTCAAGAACGTGCTGGCGGACGTAGTGGTGCAATGGGGCGGGCCAGGCTACTTGCCGGTGGTGGGCGACTGGGATGGGGACGGCATCGCGACCATTGGCTTGTACGGCGTGGGTGGTGAGTTCCTGCTACGGAACACGAACACAGCAGGGACACCAGACCTGGTCTTCACGCTGGGGGTGCGAGGTGGATTGCCGGTGGCTGGTAGATGGGGCGACTCGCAGTAAGTTGAAGGAATGATCTGAAAGGAGGATCGCGTAATAAGAGAGCCTATTTGCACAAACAAAATTCGTAAAATTCAGATGAGTTTGAGTTGGAATCGGTGCTAAGTTTTTAGCACGTTCTACTTGACTGGTATTTCAAGGGGTGCTAAAAAAATAGCACTCTGGATGGGCCTGAGACAGCAAGTCTACGGCCCGCGCCCGGTGACGCGGCCATTGGGTTGCGCGAAAGAGAATGTTAGAGAGAGTATTTTGCTTCGAGCAAGTTAAGACGCACAACTCCTTCGGCAGCGTCACCAGGAACTGCGGCACCGGCAAAGCAGGCGCTGCTGCGAACTGATTTTGTAATAAGTAGTGCAAGCAGGTAATGGGTTATGAAGATAAAACGACGCGATCTACTCTTCGCAAGTGGGTTGTCACTGCTTGCGGGCACGCGCGCTTCCGGGCAGGACGCCGCGCCTCCTCGTGCGCAGTCCCAGACTCCCCGTAGCCCGACAGCGCGCCTGCTCGACGCTCTTCAAGGAAATAGGCTTCCCCTTACAATGAGCGACGGCCCCGCGGGACGCGGCTGGGATTGGCTCGTCCAGCAAGCGCGGGATGCCCGCTTCACACTGATCGGCGAAGAACACGGAGTCGCGGAAACCGCCCAGTTCTCAGCGGCCCTCTTCAATGCGCTTCGTGGATCTGGCTACAGCCGAATGGCCATTGAGCTTTCGCCGATCATAGCGCAGGACATTGAGGCGGCGGCGAGACGCAATGGCCTCCAGGGGATTACGGATTTCTTTGCTGTCCCCAGCACTTGGAGTCCCATGTATATGCGTGAGGAAGCTCAGTTCCTTGCGGCTGCCGTCAACGCCGCGCCTAGGAGTGAGCGAGTTCTATGGGGACTCGACCGTGAGATTTTCAGCGATCGCTATTTAATCTCCAAGCTCGAAGCCAGGGTGCCGCGGCGCGCAATGGAGTCTTTTACGCGTCTGAAGGAGGCGTCAACGAACGCCTGGGCGCAGGGAAACGTTTTCACTATGTCGCAAGATCCGGCCGTAGTGTCGGCCGTTCGGGCCGCTTGGCCCAATCCAGACCGTGAGAGTGATACAATCCTGCGCACGCTCGAGGAATCACTTGCCATCAGCGCTGTGGCGCGGACCAGCAGCGCCTGGGCTTACGGGCAGCGCCGCGCGCAATGGAACCGGAACAACCTGGCCGCGCGACTAAGGGAAGAGCACGGGCGCGGATCGTCATCAAAGGTCATGCTGAAATTTGGCTACAACCACATGATCCGCGGCGCCAATTATGTGAATATCTTCGATCTCGGCGCAATGACGGATGAAGTGGCGGCCCTCGAGGGCGGTCGCGCTTTCCATATCCTCGTCCTCCCTGGTCCAGGTTCTCGTCAGGCTGTCCTCGGGCCAGGGCGGAGCTTCGTCTCCGTCTCGAGCGATGAGTTTGACGAATTCCGAGCTGGCGACCAACGCCTCACGCGCGTGCTGGCAAACGCCAATTCCACGGGGCATGAAGTGATTGACTTGCGCGCCCTGCGGCCACTGGCACAGCGTGGTCTCGAGGGCTGGAACTCCGACCTCGTCCGGACGATCCATGGCTACGACGCAGCCGTGATTTGGAAGGGGGCGCGTGCCTCTTCCTCCTGAGTTGAGCCGAAATCCGAAACCTCGCGGTAAGATTCGGAGGCGGCGCGCCGCGCGGCTTGCCCGAAGCGAAGACAGCTAGCTTGCACGACGGCACCTAACCAGTTGTTGGACCGGAGCGCGAACTTGCGGATCGCATGAACGCCTGTTCTTCTCGCGCCAGGTCAACTGCAGCGTTAGGCGCGAGATTAGCGCGTGTTCGCCAGAAAATAGAAGGACAAAGAACAATAGTTCTTATTCAGTAGCTAATCTCTTTACTGTCTGGCGGTTACTATGCTGCATTAGCATACGCAGTCGTTACTATTTCGCTCAACTTGCCAAATGAAAAGGGGAATTAGTTTGAAAACAGTTTTAATGACGGCTCTGCTTTTGATCTCGTTTGCTTTACCTACCGCGTGGTCACAACAGAAGCTCCAGCAAAATATCCTAGCCATATCGGATGTGACAATAATTGATGCTACCGGTGCCCCAGCCAAGCCCAATATGACAGTGATAATCACAGGGGATCGCATCACAAAGATTGCCAAAACTGCAGAAGTTGCAATACCGAAGAATGCGCAGGTAATTGATGGTACAGGCAAATTCTTGATTCCAGGCTTATGGGACATGCACGTCCACACGCTGTTCAAAGGCTTGCCTGAATCTTACTTTCCTATGTTTATTGCCAACGGCGTCACTGGTGTTCGTGACATGGGTGGCGACTTGGGATTTTTGAAGCAGCTTCGAAAAGATATTATCGAAGGAAAGCTGCTAGGCCCGCGCATTATTGCAGGTCAAATGGTAGATGGGCCAAATCCAGTATGGCCCGGGCATCCAATTTCGATTTCTAATGAGGTTGATGCCAGACAAGCAGCGGCGTCCATCCGAGATAGAGGTGCGGATTTTATTAAGGTCTACTCGTTGATCCCACGCCAAGCCTATTTTGCGCTCGCAGATGAGGCAAAGAAACGTGGGATCACATTTGCCGGGCACGTCCCCGTTTTTGTTAGCGCATCAGAGGCTTCCGACGCAGGGCAGAAGAGCATTGAACATCTCGAAGGGATTCTCGTCGCTTGTTCAACCATCGAACCAGAGCTGAGGAAGACCATCGAGGAGGCAGCAAATGAGGCAACAAAAGATCCAAGCAAAATCAGAACATCTTGGGTGCGTGCGCTTAACGAATCAGAAGTCAAAGCCCTGGATACCTACAGCAAGGAAAAGGCTGCGGCGCTGTTTGCCCGCTTGGCTGCGAATGGAACATGGCAAGCGCCTACACTGGTGGTAATTCGGGCTGTAGCATCCTTAAGTGATCCCCATTTCACTAATGACCCGCGCCTCAAGTATGTGCGTCCCGCGATAAGAGAGTCCTGGAAGAATCAAAATGATTTTCGCTTGAAGGCTAGATCATCTGAAAGTGTTATCCGGATGGCGTTCCAAAAGCGGCTTGAGTTAGTCGGAGCGATGCATCGAGCCGGGGTGAAGATGTTGGCCGCGACTGATGCAGTGGTATGGTATGTGTTTCCTGGCTTCAGCTTACACGATGAGTTGGAGCTTTTTGTTAAAGCTGGTCTCAGCCCTATGGAGGCGCTGCAAACTGCAACCCGCAATCCGGCAACTTACCTTGGTTTGAGCGACATGGTTGGAACAGTAGAGAAAGGGAAAAAGGCTGATCTGGTGCTACTGGAAGCAAACCCACTGGAAAACATCAGCAACACAAAAAGAATTGCTGCTGTAATTGTTGACGGCAAGCTGATTCCAAAAGCCTCACTTGAGAGAATGCTGATAGATGCAGAAGTTGCGGCTAGCAGGAACTAATTGGAGGTAACATTCAATGTGCATAGGCGACACCTGCGACAGCAACCCGACAGGTAGAAGGTCTTTCCTCATCGGTGCAACGTCCACAGTTGCCAGCCTCAGAGTCTTACAGGTTCAAGGCGCTAGCTCGCAGACAACCCAGCCTGAGACACGGGTCCTTGATAACCCTGGTATTGTGCATGGCAGAGTCACCTTCAAGCATGGTGGCAAGGATACGATAGACGGATATATCGCACGTCCCAAGACGGACGGTGTTTACCCTGCGGTGCTTGTCATCGCAGGAAACCGGATCACTGAAGAATATATTCCGAATACCTGCGCCGCCCTTGCGCTGGCAGGGTTTGTGGGACTGGCGCCTAACATTTCCCACTTGCTACCAGACTCGGCTAGAACTCCTGAAGAGATGCGTAAGGCATTAGCAGACCACACCGATTTGGATGTTCTCGCAGACATCCAGACTGGCGCTGATTATCTGCAGGGCCAAAGCTTTGTTAAAGCAGACGGGATAGGCATATTGGGCTTCTGTTATGGCAGACGCATGGCGATGCTTTATGCTGCCAGGTCGCGCGAGGTAGATGTGGTTGTGCCATTTCACCCTGGCAAACTAACACGAGCGGAAGTCTCGCATTAAGTTCAGCTAGATTTGTTAAATAAGAGAAAAATTGTGGGAAAGACATGGATTTTATTGATGCTGTCAGTAATCTGCGGTACGACTGTTTTGCCGCCCTTGGGTCAACAAACGACGACGGCTTCCCAGCCGCAGAACTATACCGATATACCGATTAACATCCAATCTCCTATCAAACCGATTCCCGTCAAAGCCGTAGATGGAAAGTGGTATTTGGTTTATCACTTGTTTTTGACCAATCTGGCGTTTTCGGATTTGATGCTAAAAGGCGTTGAAGTTTCGGACGCGGCGCGTAAAAATATTTTAGTCCGCTATGGGGACAGAGAGCTCACCGATGACTATCGTTTTAGAACGTTGCTTCAGGGGGCACGGACGCAAAATCCGCGTGCAATTCCAAGCGGGCGCACCAAGGCTCTTTTCTTTTGGTTGACAGTGGATTCTCCCGCCGCAATTCCGGCAGAGTTGAAGCATCGCTTTGTTTTCGAGCCGAATCCGCTCATCAAACTGCTGCGCGATTTCCCTTCCGACCGAGAAGGCAGCGAGATGGTTTTAGACGATTACAACGTTTCGGTCAGCAGCGACAAGCCGGTTGTGATCGGTGCGCCTTTGCGCGGCGGCGACTGGCGGTGCGGCAACGGTCCAGCCTACAACTCGATTCATCAGGTTTTAACCATTAGGGCTGGAAACGTCCGCATTGCACAACGATTTGCTTGTGATTTCAGCAAAGTCGACAAGGAAGGGAACATCCTACCGAGTCCATTTCCCGACGACATAACGAACAAAATGTTTTACGGCTATGGCGCAGAAGTTCTGGCAGTAGGCGACGGCAAAATCGTTTTCGTCAAAGACGGCATTCCAGAGAATGTTCCACAAGCATCGGGAGAAATAAAGCCCGCAGTACCGCTGACGCGCGAAACGAATGCTGGAAATTGGATCGCGATTGATTTAGGAAACAACCGGTATGCCTTTTACGCTCACCTGCAGCCGGGCAGCATTCGGGTTAAAGTCGGCGACAAAGTTCGCAAGGGCCAGGTGATCGCGCTACTTGGAAACTCAGGCAACGCCGTCGGACCGCATCTGCATTTTCACATCGGCGACGAATACTGGATAAACGGCGGCGATTTGAACGGAAACGAAGGCTTGCCGTTTGTCTTCGACTCATTTGTAGTCGGGGGACAAAAACATAGAATGGAAATACCCATTAACAACACCGCAATGCAATTTCAGTAGAACTGTTTGTTGCGAGAACCTTTGCCTCTTCAGGCGGGGTCTAACGCCTTGTTGGGCCTCCTGACACCACTAACTGGTTGAAAGGAAGCTTCGTGATAAAAAAAGTTCCATCCTACAGTTCTGTCAAACAAACGTTCGCATCGCATCGCCGAAGCGCCGGGGCATGCCGTATGTACTGGCGCTATTTGAATGCCGTGTGTCTTGCCGCCGTCATGGTCGGCGCCGTCACCCTCTCACCCGCGCGGAGCGACGCCACAAAATTGCGTCAGTCTCCGAGTCCCGATGCCGCGCAACTCAGCGGTGTGTGGAAGGTCTCGCTTCACGAAACAGATGGTGTCGAAATAGATTTCTGGATGACTTTCGCCGTTCACGGTACTGAGCCACTGCGATGGGAGTTCTACTCGCGGCAGGGCGCGGCGCGTGAGTTGATTGGCGGCGGCACCGCGATCCTGGGCCAACTGCTCGGTAAGCTGCCACCACGGGAGGCGCTGGTCTACATCGGGAATGGTACTGGTGAACGTCATGGCGATTCCATCTCTCTGAAAGGCGTGCTCGAATCACCTTTCCTTGGCCGCCGTGATTTTGCGGGCGTCTTCACACCTCAAGGTATACATGCCGATCTCACGCGCGCGCCCTCCAATGCGAAAGCTGGAACGCTCGACGCTGTGCGCGCTAGCTCGAACGAGGCGCTACACAATTACGCAGCGCTAGGTGTGGAAATGGAGCGAGCCATCCGCACCAACATCTTCGATCCAGCCTTGCTTCAACGACAAGGTTCACAGCGATTCTTTGAACAGTTGCGCGCCCGCTTTGCGCAGGCGCGCGATGATCTCGACGCGCTCGGTGCTTTTCAAGCTTTGAAGCCGTTGCTCGGAATCTCACATTTTGAGTTCATCCGTAATCCGCAGCTCGCGTCGCGCTCGGTGGAAGACATAATAGCCGGCGATCAGAAGGTCAACCCTGAGACCTTTGTGCGGCTGAGATTCCCCGCGCCGGAAGTGGTATACCTTGGCGTCACGAAATGGGATCGCGTGTCATCCGCCATTGATCGCGCGTTCGAACGGATTGACTCTACAGGCGCGCGCGTCCTCATACTGGACATCCGGGGCAATCCCGGTGGCGATGCAACCTCAATGGTCCCGCTCGCGCATCTGATGCGTGAGCCAGTCACGATTGGCGCGTTCGCCGGGCGCAAGTGGTACGAGGACCATCACGCTGCCCCAACACCGTCTGACCTCGCCGGCATGCGCGCAGTTTCGAGCGATGCGCCTCCTGCACAGATCCTCAGTGAGCTACGTGAGTACGGTGCCTTGAACGGAAGGGTTATCCCGCGCTCGCCGTATTTTGCCGGAGCGGTATATGTGCTCACTGATCAAAGGGCGGGGAGTGCGTCAGAACCGCTCGCACACTTACTGAAGGCAACAAGGCGCGCCACCCTTGTCGGTGAACGGACAGCCGGAGCCATGTTGATGGCGCTGCCGCATGCTTTACGCGAAGGATGGATCATCACAGTCCCGGCGGCAGATTTCATTGCATCAGATGGCGCGCGGCTAGAAGGGAAAGGCGTCGAACCAGATGTGAAGACTGTATCGAATGAAGCCCTTCTCGCCGTGGCTGACCAGATTGAAGTGACAGTGCCCTACTCCGCCGCCTTGCTGCGCGCTGGATCGTACGAATCGCTGAAGCGTTCAGCAGACGCGGAGCGCGCCTATCGCTCGGCGCTCCGCTTGGCTGACCAGCAGCGTCCAGTCCCAAGCGTTGTCCCGCGCGTCTTCATTCGCAAGCGGCTCGCCGGGCTTTTGACCGCTAAAGGTGATCGCAAAGGAGCGCTCCACGAGTACACCGAGGTGTTGAAACTTGTGCCGGACGATGCGGAAGCGCTCGCGGCCCTGCGCGGTGTGAAATGACGGGATCAGTCACACGAATCTGGCAGCCGCGGTACCCCGCATAACGAATTCTTGATTTGTAGTGGTGCGGCCTAACAAGGCCTGCATCCCAATGCTGCAAAGCTTGCCTGGTGCGAAAAATTTAGTTCTTACATAAGCATTTAAGGTAAAAACTTGTTTCCACTGCGCCGCCGAACGACCGAGTTAGATAGCTGGCTCAACACAAAACTTAGGTTGATGCGCTCGTGGCTTGTTATCGTCCGGCGCGCTGGGCAACGAAGGTTGATCCACTGATCGCATTGTGATGGAAATAGAAACCCAATGAAAAGCTCTCCTAGGAACACGTCAACCACCGGAGCGCGTATTGCCGCGGGTGTTACCGCCGGTCTGGCTGTGTTGCTCACTGGCTTCAGCTTCCAAGCTGTTGCCACGCAGCAAACCGCCGCACGCCAGCCGTATGCTTCGTCCAGCCCCTTGCCAGAGCCGGTCGTCTTCGGCGCAGGTGTCATCTCGACCGGCGATGATGAATCTCATCCGGCCTTCACGCCCGATGGCCGGACGCTCTATTTTCTGAAGAATACGCCGAATTTTAGCCACTGGACGATTGTCGTTTCGCGCTTTGAGCAAGGCCGTTGGAGCACCCCGGAGGTGGCTCCATTCTCCGGGCAATACAGCGATGCTGATCCCTTTATCACGCCCGATGGTCAACGCTTCTTCTTCATCTCGAGACGGCCGGTTGAGGGGAAGCCGAAAGAGGATAACGACATCTGGATGATGGAGAAAAAGGGCAATGGCTGGGGTGAGCCGCAACATCTCGATGCGACGATCAACAGCGAGGCGAATGAATGGTTCCCGACCGTCGCCAACAACGGCACGCTCTATTTCGGTTCGGAGCGACCGGGCGGTCAAGGCTCCACCGACATCTGGCGCGCGCCGTTAGCGCAGGGAAAGTACGGAGCTGCGGAGAACCTCGGCCAGCCCATCAATTCGCGCGCCGGAGAATTCGAGCCGCTCATTGCGCCTGACGAAAGCTTCCTGATCTTCGCGGCGGCCGGACGCGCGGGCGGCTTGGGCGCTTTTGATTTGTATGTAAGCTGGCGCAATGAAGGCGTGTGGACGCAGCCCCGGAACTTAGGCGAGGGGATCAATTCAAGCGGATGGGATTTTGCGCCAAAGCTGTCCCCCGACGGGCAGTATTTTTTCTTCGCCAGTAATCGCAGCTTCGCTGACCGGCCCTTAGACAAACGTCTGAACTATACCGAACTGCTAAGCAAGTTGCGTAGCCCGCGCAACGGACTACGTGACATTTATCAAGTCGAAGCGAGCGCGCTGAAACTGGCTCGTTAGAGGAAAAGTCAGGCAAGCATTGCCACAAGACACGCACGAAACTGAACATAGCCTTCCTAGCGCAAGTGCGTAGCTTGCCCACTTTCGGGAAACGACGTTCCCCGAAGCGAACACTCAACCGCGCCAGCGTCCCGCCTTTATTCGCGGTAATTCCGATACCCACAAGAGTTATTCGTCTGGCTCAGGCTGGCACGCGGGTTGAACTACCAACGGGGCTGCCATCTTCAGGCAGCCTCAATCATTGTTAGCAAGGAGTAGTTTTCCTATGGGACAGGATTTGCGCTACGGCCTCAGAATGCTCTTAAAAAGGCCCGGTTTCACCACTATTGCCGTGCTCACTTTGGCGCTGGGCATTGGCGCGAACACCGCGATTTTTAGCGTCGTCAACGGTCTGTTGTTGCGCCCGCTACCTTTTGATGAGGCCGAGCGACTTGTCAGAGTTTACGTCACGGCTCCGGCACGCAGCATCCGGACGAATCCGGCCTCATATCTAAACTTCGGGGACTGGCGCGCGCAAAACAGCGTCTTTGCTGCAATGGCGGCCTACAGCGGCGCGAGCGCGACTTTCACGGGCGGCGCTGCGCCTGAACAAATCGAAGGCGTCGTTGCCTCGGGCGATCTGTTTGCTGTACTCAACGCCCGGCCGGCGGCGGGCCGCGTCTTCACGTCCGCCGACGAACAGCAAGGCCATAAAAACATCGTCGTCATCAGTCACGGCCTTTGGCAGCGCAGCTTCGGCGGCGACCCGAAGATCGTGGGGCGGCAAGTGACGCTCGACGCGATTGGTTACACGGTCATCGGCGTGATGCCGCGCGGCTTCCGCTTCCCACTCGAACAAAGCAAGACCGATTACTGGATTTCGCTCGACCCGCAAAGCGAGCTGAACCAGGAGCGTGGGATGAATTACCTGAGCGTGGCGGCGCGACTTAAATCGGGTGTAAGCCTTGAGCAAGCGCAGGCCGAGATGACAACCATCGCCAGCCGCCTCGCGCAGGAGTACCGCGACAAGAACGCGGGGCGGGGCATCAACCTTGTGCCGCTGCACGAAGCTCTGACCGGCAACGTGCGCCCGGCGCTGCTCGTGCTGCTGGCGGCGGTAGGCTTCGTGTTGCTGATCGCCTGCGCGAACGTGGCGAATCTGCAACTAGCGCGCGCTGCCTCGCGCGGCAGGGAGATGGCAGTCCGCGCGGCGCTGGGCGCGGCCCCGTGGCGCATCGTGCGCCAACTGCTGACCGAGAATCTGATGATTGCGGCGCTGGGCGGGGCGCTTGGGTTGTTGCTGGCCGCGTGGGGCGTTGACCTGCTAGCGGCGGCTCTGCCCGGAGATATTCCGCGCGCGGGCGGCATCGGACTTGATGCGCGCGTGCTCGGCTTCACGGCGGCCATCACGCTACTCACCGGCCTGGCGTTCGGCTTCGCGCCCGCGTTGCAATCATCGCACGCCGAGTTGACCGAAGCGCTCAAGGAAGGCGGGCGCGGCGCGAGCACAGGCCGGAGCCGCCTGCGCAGTCTGTTGGTCATCACGGAAGTTGCGCTTTCGCTCGTGCTGCTCATCGGCGCGGGGCTGTTGCTGAAAAGCTTCCGCCACTTGCTCGATGTCAATCCCGGCTTCGATCCGAACGGCGTGCTGACGGCGACGGTCGCGTTGCCGAACGGAACCTACAGGGAAGAGGCGCGGCAGTCAGCTTTCTTTCAGCAGGTGCTCAGCCGCATCACCGCGCTGCCGGGCATCGCGGCGGTGGGCGTGGTTGACCCGCTGCCGTTGGGCGGCAGTATGGCGATGAATATTTTCTCGATTGAAGGCCGCCCGCCGCTCAACATCGGCGAACGGCCTGCCACCAACTCGCGCATTATCAGCGCCGATTATCTGAAAGCGCTGGCCATCCCGCTGCTGCGTGGCCGCGCGCTTTCTGAACGTGACAACGCTGCCGCACCGCAGGTCGTGCTCATCAACGAATCTTTCGCCCGCCGCCATTTCCCGAATGAAGACCCGCTGGGCCAGCGTATCCGGCTGGCCATCGCGCCCAACTTCGTCGCGGAAGTGGTGGGCGTCGTCGGCGATGTGAAGCACCGCAGTCTGGATCGGGAAGCCGGGCCGGAAGCTTACGTCTCTTACCTACAGGTTCCGACGCCGAGCATGAGCCTGATCGTGCGCGCTACCTCTGGCGATCCGTTGCGTCTGGTTGCGTCCGTGCGGCAGGCGGTTGAGCAGGTGGATAAAGACCAGCCACTGGACGAGGTGAAGCCGATGGCGGCGTGGCTGGATGAGTCGGTCGCGCGCCAGCGTTTCAACCTGCTGCTGCTCGCCGTCTTCGCTGCCGTCGCATTGCTGCTGGCGGCCATCGGAATTTACGGCGTTATCAGCTACTCGGTCACCGAGCGTACGCACGAAATCGGCATCCGCGTAGCGCTCGGCGCGCAACGCAATGATGTGCTGCGCTTGGTCGTCGGGCAGGGACTGATGCTGACACTGGCGGGTGTCGCTGGCGGTCTGGTTGGGGCGTTCGCGTTGACACGCTTGATGACGGGGTTGCTCTTCGGCGTCACGCCCACCGATCCGTTGACTTACTTTGGCGTAGCGACACTGTTGGTGATGGTCGCGCTCATAGCCTGCTGGCTGCCGGCATGGCGGGCAACGAAGGTTGACCCATTGGTCGCGTTGAGATGTGAATAGAAAACTAGGAGGAATTATGCAATCGCTTTGGCAAGACCTGCGCTACGGCGTGCGAATATTGTTGAAGCATCCCGGCTTCACCTTGATTGCCGTGCTTACCTTGGCGCTGAGTGTCGGCGCAAACACAACCACCTGTAAGATTCAAGCACAGGTAGCTCAATCGAACTTAGCTGACTCGAAAGACTTAGGGGCTTTTCTTGACCCGATTTTTGCTGAGCAAATGACGAAGCTGCATATTCCGGGCGCAGTGATTTCGGTTGTCAAAGACGGCAAAATCGTTTTCACCAAAGGCTACGGTGTGACCGACATCGAGAAGAAAACACCCGTCGTTCCCGACAAAACTATTTTTCGCATTGGCTCGATTACGAAAGTCTTTACCGCAACCGCCGTGATGCAAATGACTGACCGCAAAAAAATAAAGTTGACAGATGATGTCAACAAATATCTGACAGGCGTGACAGTTCCTGCCACTTTTTCGCAGTCGATTACTTTCCATGATTTGCTCACACATACTTCGGGCTTGGACGAAATCAGTCCGGGCAGGCGCACAAGCGACGAAAATAAGGTCGTTCCGCTCGGCGAATTTCTGAAAACTCGAATTGTAAGGCGTGCGCCGCCGGGCGAAACTATCAGTTACAGCACCTACAATCCGGCGTTGGCGGCGTTGGCAGTCGAGCAAATCACCAAAACGCCTTTCAAGATTTATCTTCAGAAAAATATCTTCGAGCCGCTTCAGATGAATCACACAAGCATCACCGCCGTTAAAAGTGAATACAAACAGGATTTAGCAACTGGCTACGAATACGCTGAAAACGAATATCAGCCGCTCCCGTTTCAGTGGTTTCACACTTATCCAGCATCGGACATCAACAGCACGGCAACTGATATGGCGCGTTTTATGATTGCCAATCTGCAACTGGGCGTAATTGAAGGTAAAACGATTTTGAGCAAACGTGCCGCGCAGGAAATGCAAGCGATGCATTTTAGAAATCATCCGAAAATTTCCGGCTGGGCTTACGGCTTTTACGAAGGCACGCAAAACAATCTGCGGTTTATTGAACACGGCGGCACGATGGACGATGGTTATTCGGCTTTGATGACGCTCGTGCCGGAAAAGAATTTGGGAATTTTCGTCGCTGGTAATACCGAAACCGGCGGCATACCTTTGGGGGAAAAAATCAAAATCGAATTTTTCAATCGCTATTTTCCCGCGCCAAAACCGGAAGTGCCGCAAGCGAAAAATCCATCGCCCGCCGCGCTCAAAAAATTTGCTGGTAAATATCGCTCGATTATCTACTGCCACACTTGCCCGCCAAATTCCGGGGCTTACGTCCCGAAGCCTTTTGAAGTAAAGGTGACGGATGACGGGATGCTCTCATTCTTGGGCGGACGCTGGAAACAGATTGAGCCGATGCTTTTTGTCTTAGCCGACGGCGCGCGAGCCGGACAAGTTCTCTTCGGATTCAAGGAAAACTCGAAGGGCGAAATTACCTTGATGTTTTACGACACATACAATGTCTATGAAAAAATTGTGCCTTGAACTTGCTCGGAAATCACTTAGGTTTGAAATCGAAATTGCGTAAAAGGCAACGTGGCGTGTGGGTTGCCTTGCGGTGAAAACAACAGCGCGTCTAACAAGTCGTTGGACGTGAGAATGTCTATTGAGTAATAGGCGCGCAGTTGCCGGTGTTGGCGCAAATTGCGCGTCGGGCACGCGCTCAATTTTGGAGGAAACAACCATGAAACGAATTCAGAAAATCGGCATCAGGCTGGCGCTATGCGCGGCGGCGCTGGCGCTAACTGCTTTCCAGTCGTCAGCGACTTTGGCACAAACGCCCGCGAGCACAAGCCAAGACGAGGCGGCGGCTATTCGGCAAACGGCGCTCGATTACATCGAAGGCTGGTATGAAGGCAATGCCGAACGCATGGAGCGCGCCTTGCACCCCGAATTGGCCAAACGCATCGTGCAAACCAATCCGGCCAATGGGCGCAGTTCGCTGGGGCAACAAAGCGCCCTGACGTTGGTGCAAAACACCCGCAGCCGGGCGGGCCGTCCTACACCCAAAGAGCAACAGCAGAAAGATGTGACCATCCTCGACGTGTTTGAAGGCGCCGCCAGCGTCAAAATCGTTGCCTCGGAGTGGATAGATTATCTGCACCTCGGCAAATGGAATGGGCGCTGGGTGATCGTCAACGTGTTGTGGGAAATGAGACCCGTCAAGAAATAAGGAGCCAAGCCGATGAACGCATTTTGGCAAGACCTGCGCTACGGCGCGCGAATGTTGTTGAAAAACCCCGGCTTCGCGTTGATTGCCGTGCTCACGCTGGCGCTCAGCATCGGCGCGAACACGGCGATCTTTTCTGTGGTCAACGCCGTGCTGTTGCGCCCGTTGCCGTTTCCACACCCAGAACAATTGTTCACGCTCTGGGAGCGCAATCCTAAGCTGGGTTACGAACAGAATCCGCCCGCCGCGGGCAACTACGTTGATTGGCGCGCGCAGAACCGCGTCTTTGCCGAGATGGCGATCTATAACTCGCGCAAGTTCACACTCGCACAAGCAGACCAGCCGGAGCGCTTGGCGGGCGCGGCAGTCTCCGCTTCGCTGTTTGATGTGTTGGGTATCAGCCCGCTGCTGGGGCGCGCCTTTCTGCCCGCAGAGGAACAGGCCGGTCGTGAACAAGTGGCGCTCATCGGTCACAGTCTCTGGCAACGGCGGTTTGGGGCTGATCCCCATCTGGTTGGGAAGACAATCGTGCTCGACAGCAGAAATTACACCGTCGTCGGCGTGATGCCTGAAGGTTTTCAATTCCCAGGTGGAACGGGATCGTTCCAGCGTTACGCCCCGCCGCCGCCGGCTGAGTTGTGGGTGCCGCTGGCGCTGACTGCGGACGACTTGAATCAGCGCTCTGCGCATTTTCTCTCTGCCATTGGGCGGCTCAAACCGGGGATCAGTTTGGCGCAGGCCGGGGCAGAGATGAATACGATCCAACACCGCTTAGAGCAGCAGTATCCGACCCAGTTCTTCGGCTCGCACGTTAAGCTGGTGCCCTTGTCCGAACAGGCGAGCGGCGCAGTGCGCCGCTCGCTGTTGGTGCTGTGGGGGACGGTCGGCTTCGTGCTGCTGATCGGTTGCGCCAACGTCGCCAATCTACTGTTGGCGCGCGCGGCCTCACGCAAAAAAGAGATGGCCGTGCGGGCGGCGCTGGGCGCCAGCCGCTTGCGTGTGATTCGGCAGTTATTGACCGAAAGTCTGCTACTGGCCGTCGCGGGCGGGGTCGGCGGGATACTGCTGGCGGCCTGGGGCGTGGCGGCACTCTCCGCCATCATCCCCACCAGTTTCCCGCGTCGTGAAGGGATCGCGATTGATTATTGGGTGCTGGGCTTCACGCTCCTCGTCTCGGTAGTGACCGGGGTGATCTTCGGTCTGGTCCCGGCGCTGCAAGCGGCCAAGACCGAGCTGACCGAAGCACTCAAAGAAGGCGGACGAAGTGCGGCGGAGGGCGGATCGCGCAACCGCGTGCGCAGCTTGTTGGTAGTGGCCGAAACCGCGTTGGCGCTGGTGCTGTTGATTGGCGCGGCCCTGATGACGCAAAGCTTCCTGCGCTTGCAACGCGTCAACCCGGGCTTCAGGACGGATCACGTCTTGACGATGGAGCTTGCGCTGCCGCCGGTCAGATACGTGCGCGCGCAGCGGGTGGCCTTCTTCCAGCAACTGATTGAACGGAGCCGCAGCGTGCCCGGTGTGCAAGCAGTCGCGGCGAGCCGACAACTCCCGCTCACGGGCGACAGCTTTAACTACGCTTTTAGTGCCGAAGGGCGCCAGCCTCTGCCGGGCGAATCTCCCAGCGCCGACGTGCGCTTCGTCACGCCAGGCTATTTCAGCGTGCTGGGCATCCCGCTCGTCAAAGGGCGCACGTTCAGCGAGAGTGACGGCCCCGACGCGCCATCCGTCATCGTCATCAATGAAGCCTTGGCCCGCCGCTACTTCCCCAACGAAGACCCCATCGGCAAACGAGCGCGGCTCGGCATCAACAACTTCACCGGTAACATCATCGGCGTCGTTGGCGACGTGAAGCACATGGGACTGGATGCCGCAGTCCACGAGGAAGTCTATACGCCGTATGCGCAAACGCCCTTTTGGACGGACATGACTTTGAGCGTGCGCACCTCCGGCGATCCGCTGAGTGTGGCTGCTGCGATGCGCGACGTGATCAAAGGTTTAGACAACGCGCTGCCGGTTTCCAGACAGCGCACGCTGGAAACCATCGCGGCCGAGTCGGTCGCGCAACCGCGTTTCCGCACATTGTTGCTGGGGCTGTTCGGCCTCGCGGCCTTGCTGCTGGCGTCAGTGGGCATCTACGGCGTGATGTCATATGCCGTCGTGCAGCGCACACACGAACTCGGCGTGCGGGTGGCGTTGGGCGCGCAGACCGCCGATGTCTTGCGGCTGGTAATTGGGCAGGGAATAAAGCTGGTGTTAAGCGGTGTCGCCCTGGGGGTGCTGGCCTCATTTGGGTTGACGCGGTTGATGGAGGGTTTGCTCTTTGAAGTGAGCGCAACTGACCCAGTGACCTTCGCAGGGATTGCGTTGCTACTCAACGGTGTTGCACTGCTTGCCTGTTGGATACCGGCGCGGCGTGCGACGAAGGTAGACCCGATGATCGCTCTGAGATGCGAATAAAAGGAGAAGCGAAATGCAAACCTTATGGCAAGACCTGCGCTACGGCGTGCGAATGTTGTCGAAAAAGCCTGGCTATACCTTGGTTGCTGTTTTGACGCTCAGTTTAGGCATTGGCGCAACCACAGCTATTTTCAGTGTCGTCAACGCAGTGTTGCTGCGTCCGATGCGTTACCGGAATGCGGAACGGTTGGTGGTTCCGACTTCCTTCAACCCGTCGCGCGGATCTGACAACTCCAGCATCACCTACGCCGATTATCTGGATTGGCAGCGAGAGGGCATATTCGAGCACGTCGCCGCGATAGACAACGTGACGACCCAGCTTGATCTGAGCGACGGCACAGGCGAACCGGAGCGCGTGCAATTGGCCATCGTTTCGCAAGATTACTTCGCTGTGCTGGGCGTTTCGGCGCTGCTAGGTCGGACGTTTCAGGCCGACAATTTCAACATTTCAGGGCTGACGCGCGCCATCGTCATCACGCACAGGTTGTGGCAGCGGCGTTACGGTGGTGATCCGAAAATCATCGGGCAGAACATCTATCTCAACGGTCGCCCTTATCTGGTGATCGGTGTCGCGCCGCCGGATTCGCTCTGGCCGAGTGATCGAGATGTGATTCTGCCGTTGGTCGTCGCGCCGAATAATCCTGACATGCAGCGGCGTGACAATATGATCTTCACCGGGATTGCCCAATTGAAACCGGGTGCGCCAATTGAACAGGCGAACGCGGCGCTGGCGACCATCGCTCGTCGCTTGGAGCAAGATTATCCCGAATCGCGCAAGGGTTGGAGCAACCGCGTCGTGCCGTTGCGCGATTATGTCGTTGGCGGGCAGTTGCAGACTTCGCTGTGGGTGTTGTTGGCCGCGGTCGGCTTCGTGCTACTCATCACCTGCGTCAACGTCGCCAACCTGCTGTTGGCGCGCGCGGCGACGCGTCAGCACGAAATGGCGATACGGCTGGCGCTGGGTGCCGGGCGCTGGCGACTGGTGCGCCAACTGCTGACCGAGAGTTTGTTGCTTGCCTGCTTGGGCGGCGCGCTTGGTTTTCTGTTCGCGCTCTGGGGTGTGGACGCGCTGAAGGCCATTGCGCCCGCAGACACTCCACGCCTGGCTGAAATCAACGTGAGCGCCGGGGTGCTGGTTTTCGCCTTGGCGATTACGCTCCTGACGGCCACCCTCTGCGGCTTGATCCCCGCTCTGCAAACTACAAAGCCCGACCTCAACCACGCGCTCAAAGAATCCGCGCGCCAGACCGGCGGCGTGCAGAGCCAACTATTGCGCAACGCGTTGATTGTCGCCGAGGTCGCGTTGTCGCTAGTGTTGCTCGTCGGCGCGGGGCTGATGATCCGCAGCTTCGCGCGTGTGCAGCAGATTGCGCCCGGCCTTCAGGTCGAACGCTTGGTCACGATGGAACTCAATGCGCCGCGCGTGCGCTATCCCGACCAAGCGCGTGTGCTGGCGTTCTACCGCAGCCTGACTGAGCGGCTGGAAGCCACGCCGGGAATCGAGTCCGCCGCCGTCAGTTCTGCCTTGCCGTTGGGCGGCGGAGGATTTTACTTGGGAAGAGTGTTTCTGGCCGAAGGTAGACCTGAGCCTCCCGCCGGAACCGATGTCGCAGGAGAGTGGAACGTCGTCAGCCCCGGCTACTTCAAGACCAGTGGTACTAGGTTCATCAAAGGGCGCGACTTCAACGAGCGCGACAGCGAGACTGGCAACCCGGTCATCATCGTCAACGAGACATTCGCGCACAGGATGTTTCCTAACGAAGACCCGCTCGGCAAGCGCGTACGGTCGTGGCGCGACGAAAACAAACTGCGCGAAATCGTCGGCGTCGTCACGGACGTGCGCTATTACGGGCGCGACGACGAACTGAAAGGGCTGGTCTACGTGCCGCACGCGCAAAACGCCTGGCGCGCGATGGCGCTCAATGTGCGGACACATAACGATCCGAACGCAGCTATTAGTTCCATCCGCGAGCAGGTCAAAGCCGTGGACAAGGACCTCGCACTGGCGAACCTCAGAACGATGACCACCGTGCTCAATCAATCGGTCGCCCCGCGGCGTTTGAGCGTGTTGCTGCTCGCAATTTTCGCCGTCGCGGCGGTACTGCTGGCAGCGCTTGGCATTTATGGCGTGCTGTCTTTCATGGTCGCGCAGCGCCAACACGAGATCGGCCTGCGGATGGCGTTGGGCGCGCAAACGCGCGATGTGTTGCGGTTGGTCATCACACAAGGATTCAAGCTCACACTCGTTGGTGTGGCAATTGGCCTGGCGGCATCGTTCGGACTGACGCGGCTGATGAAAAGCCTGCTTTACGAGGTCAGCGCGACCGACCCGCTGACGTTTGCGGCGATTACAGTGTTATTGATGTCGGTGGCGCTCATGGCTTGTTACCTTCCGGCGCGGCGGGCGACCAAGGTTGATCCGCTGATCGCGCTGCGGTACGAATGAGCCGATTTTGGATTTTAGATTTTGGATTCAAAGAGCGCCCGTTGGTCTTTGCTTCTGCAATCCAAAATCTAAAATCTAAAATTACCAAGTGGAGAAACAATGCACACACTCTGGCAAGACCTGCGCTACGGCGCGCGCATGTTGCTCAAGCATCCAAGTTTCACTTTGGTTGGCATCATCACGTTGGCGCTCGGCATCGGCGCGACGACGGCGATTTTCAGCGTGGTCAATGCCGTGCTGTTGCGTCCGCTGCCGTATCCAAAATCAGAAGAGTTGATGCAATTGGGGCGCGGCTTCGCGGGCAGCGAGATCGTCTCCGATCTCAGCCCGCAGAAATTCTTCTTCCTGCGTGATCACGCGCAATCGTTTGTCGCCCTCGCCGCCACTGCGGAGATGGGGCCAAACGTGACGCTGACGAATGAACAGCAAACCGAATTCGTGCGCGGCTTCTGGGTCACAGCGGATTTCTTTCGCGCGCTCGGTGTCGCCCCGGCCTTCGGGCGCGGCTTTACAGCGGAAGAAGACAGTCCCGGCGGCGAGCGCGTGGCAATTTTGAGCGACGAATTCTGGCGGCGGCGCTTCGGCGCGGACGCCACGATTATCGGCAAAACGATAACGCTCAATGACCGGGCGCATACGGTCATCGGCATCACGCCGCTCGGCTTTGAATACTTCGGCGTGCAGGATGTCTTTGTGCCCGCGCGCTTCGGCCAGGCCAGCGAAAATAACGGACACAACTGGACGGTCATCGGGCGCTTGAAGCCGGGCAACACGCCCGAGCAAGCACGCGCGGAATTGCCTACGCTGTATGATCGCTTCCGCGCGCAGTATCCCGACAAGGTGGACGGAAAGGAGTTCTTCGGCGCGCGGCGCTGGCGCACGAATCTGACGAGCAACGTGAGCGAATTGCTCTGGGTCTTGCTGGGCGCGGTCGGTTTTGTGCTGCTGATTGCCTGCGCCAACGTCGCCAACCTGCAATTAATGCGGGCGGCGGCGCGGCGCAAAGAGTTAGCGATTCGCCTGGCGCTGGGCGCGGGCGGTTGGCGCTTGAGCCGTCAGTTGCTGACCGAAGGCGTCTTGCTTGCGTTGCTGGGCGGCGGCGCTGGGTTGTTGTTGGCGGTCTGGGGGTTGGAGGTAATGTTGGCGTTGCTACCCGCCGACCTACTGCCGCGCGCGGGGGAAATCAGAATAGACGGGCGCGTGCTGACATTTGCGTTGGGCGCGAGTGTGCTGACCGGCCTGCTGGCGAGCCTGGCTCCGGCGTGGCAAGCCTTGCGCGCGGATGTCAACCGCAACCTCAAAGAAGGCGTGAACAAGACAGAGACAACGCGCGGACGCTTGCGCGGCGCACTGGTCGTCGTCGAAGTCGCGCTGGCCTTGACGTTGACCATCGGCGCGGGCTTGTTGTTGCGCACCTTCGCCAATCTGCGCGGCGTCGCGCCGGGCTTTGAGGCGCGCCATGCGCTGGGTTTTGAGCTGACAGCGCGCGGCACGCAGTACGACACGATGGCGAAAATCCATGACCTGTATGGCCGCACACTCGAACGTTTGCGCGCCTTGCCAGGCGTCGAAGCTGTCGCCATCACCAACAAGTTGCCGCTCGACCGCTGGTTCAACCTGCCGTATCGCGTGGCTGGCGAGAAAAACAAATTCAGCGGTTCGGCGGAATACCGGCTGATTTCGCCCGCCTACTTTCAAGTGATGAAGATGACGTTACAACGCGGGCGGGCGTTCAATGACGGTGATGTGGCAGGCACGGAACCGGTCGCTATCGTCAACGAAGCTTTCGCGCGCAAACACTTCGCGGGCGGCGCGCCGCTTGGCCAGCCGGTCTTTGTCTGTTGCGAGCGTGGGGATTTGACGCCGCGCCACATCATTGGCGTGGTCAATGAAACGAAACAGCGCGCTCTGAACCAGCCCGCGCCGCCGACCGTTTTCATCCCGCTGTGGCAGTCTGCCGAGGAGATGAAAGGATATGCGCAGCAGGTCAGCTTCGTCCTGCGCACGACGGGCGAGCCAGCGGCGCTTAGCGCGGCGGTTCGCAACGAAGTGCGCCAACTCGATGCCACGTTGCCGTTCAGAAACCTGCGCGCGCTCGATCAATTGGTTGAGCGCGCCGTCGCGCCGCAGTGGTTCAATCTATCGCTGCTCGGCCTGTTCGCGGCGCTCGGCCTGATGCTGGCGGCGGTGGGCATTTACGGCCTGCTGGCTTACGGCGTGACGCAACGCACGCACGAGATCGGCCTGCGCATGGCGCTGGGCGCGCAAGCGCGTGATGTGTTGCGTTTGGTGGTGAAGCAGGGAATGGCGCTGACGCTGCTCGGCGTGACGCTGGGTTTGCTGGCGTCGTGGGCGCTGACGCGATTGCTGAAGACGCTGCTCTTCAATGTGGCCGCGACCGACCTGCTGACATTCGCGGCAGTGGCATTGTTGCTGACGTTCGTCGCCTTGCTGGCTTGTTGGCTACCGGCGCGGCGCGCGACGAAGGTGGACCCGCTAATTGCTTTGCGCTGTGAATAGGAAGAACAATGCAAACTCTTCTACAAGACCTGCGCTACGGCGCGCGAATGTTGTTGAAACAGCCTGGCTTCAGCTTGATTGCCGTGTTGACGCTGGCGCTGGGCATTGGCGCGAACACGGCGATCTTTAGCCTGGTGCGCGGCGTGTTATTGCGCCCGCTCCCGTTCCCCGAACCGGAGCGGCTGATCGGCATTCGCGAGAGCAAAGTCGGCGAGGGCCATAGCAACCCGCTGGCGTGGCGTTCGTTCTTCGCGTTCCGCGATCAGACGCAGACGCTGGAGGCCGTCGCTGCCTACCTGAATTGGAACCCTGATGTTGAGCGCGAAGCTGGCACGCTGCGTGTTACGGGTGCGCAGGTTTCGCACAGCTATTTCAAAGTGATGGGCGTGCGTCCGCTGCTCGGTCGCGATTTCACGTCAGAGGATGATCAATACGCTGCGCCACCAACGGTGATACTCAGCTTTGAATTGTGGCAACAGATGTTCGGCGGCGCAGCGGATGCGCTCGGCCAATCACTGCGGATTGAAGGCAGGAGCTTTGCCATCATCGGGGTGCTGCCGCCAAGCAGTCGTGGCGTGGGCGGACAAATCGGTTGGCGCGACATCTGGACGCCGTTCCGGGTCAGTGAGGCGAAGGTGCAAAACAATCCGGGTCGGGCGGTGCGCGTGAATGCGCGAATGAAAACGGGTGTGACGCTCGCTCAGGCGCGCGCCGAGTTGGAGACGCTGATGGCGCGGCTGAAGCAAGCCCATCCAGACACGCATGGCTCCGAGATTGGCGTTTATGTGACGGCGCTCAAGGATTATGTCGTTGACCCCAATGCGCAACGCGCGCTCTGGGTGCTGTTCGGCGCAGTCATCTTCGTCTTGCTAATTGCCTGCGCCAACGTCGCCAACCTGTTGCTGGCGCGCGCGGCGGAGCGCGAAAAAGAGATTGCGGTTCGCACGGCGCTGGGCGCGAGTCGCTTCCAGATAGTGCGGCAGTTGTTGACTGAAAGCCTATTGCTAGCGGCCAGCGGCGCGGTGGCGGGTTGGTTGCTCGCACATTGGCTGGTGGCGGTGGTCGGCAAATTCCTCCCGGATGTCTGGCAGCGCCTGGGCGAAGTGCGGCTGGACGCGGGCGTGTTTGGCTTTATGTTGTTTTTAGCCGCGTTGACGGGGCTGCTCTTCGGCTTGGCTCCGGCGCTTGGTGCGACGAAGGTCAATTTGAATGAGGCGCTCAAAAACGGCGCGCGCTCGGTGAGCGCCAACCGGGCGGGGCAGCGGTTGCGCAACGCGCTGGTCGTGACAGAGGTCGCACTGGCGCTGGTGCTGCTCATTGGTTCGGGTCTATTGCTGAAAAGCTTCGCCAAGCTGCGCCGCGTCGAATTGGGCTTCAATCCCGACAACGTGCTGACGATGAGCTTGCGTTTGCCCAACAGTCGTTACCGCGAAGCGGCACAACGCGTGAACTTCTTTCAGCAGATGCTGGCCAATGTGAAGCAACTGCCGGGCGTCCAATCGGCGGCCATCTGTTTTTCGCTGCTGATGACGGGCGATGGCGCGACCGACCCGGTCATCGTCGAAGGTCGCCCGCCTGTGCCCAAAGGTGAAGAACCGGTCTTGCGCGGCGGCAGCGTGTCGGCCGATTATTTCCGCACGATGGGCATCGCTATTCACCGCGGCCGCGCCTTTACGGAGCAAGAAATCTGGCAACAGTCCGATGTCATCATCATCAACGAAGCCTTTGCGGCGCGCTTTTTTCCCAACGAAGACCCCATCGGCAAACGCCTCAAGGTCGGCTATGGCGCTCCGCCCTGGTCAACCATCGTCGGCGTCGTGGCCAATCACATCCAGCCGGGCGTGGACAACCGCGTGTGGGAAGAGATGTTCTACCCCTACGTCAACACCGCCGACCCGCCGTTGTGGGGGATGAATTTGGTCGTGAAGGCTGCGGGCGACCCGGCTGCTCTGACGCAGACCGTCGTCAACGAAGTGCGCCGGCTGGATCGGCTGTTGCCCATCGCCAAGATCAGAACGATGCGCGACTTGGCCGTAGACGCATTGCGGGAAGAGCGCTTCAATGTGGAGTTGCTCGGCTCGTTCGCCGTGCTGGCCTTGTTGCTGGCAGCTTTGGGGATTTATGGCGTGATGGCTTATAGCGTGACGCAACGCACTCAGGAACTTGGCATTCGACTGGCATTGGGCGCGACCCAGGCGAATGTGCTGCGGCTAGTGGTCAGACAGGGACTGAAGCTGGCGTTGGGCGGGGTAGCGCTGGGATTGGTGGCTTCGTTTGCGCTGACGCGCTTGATGCAGACGCTGCTGTTCGGCGTGGGCGCGGCCGACCCGCTGACGTTTGCGGCGATTACAGTGTTATTGATGTTGGTGGCGCTCATAGCCTGTTACCTTCCGGCGCGGCGGGCGACAAAAGTTGATCCGATTATTGCACTACGCTACGAATAGCAGCGATCAATGGATAAGAAGATCATCAGAGGTGCGATGTGAATGCTTCAACCAGCGCGGGCGAGCCGATCAGAGCAAGCGCATTGCCTGGCTTTATGCTGACAGAGCGATGGCACGCGTCCGACTGGGTGCTTTTGCCGCACGCCCACGAAGTGAGCATTCTGGGCGTCAGCCTCTCAGGTTGTTGCCACGAAATTGTCGGCAAGCGCCGCCACGAGTGCGGGCCCGGCAGTCTACAAATCCTGCCAGCCGGGGAGTCGCACTCCTACGCATTTGGCTCATCCCGAGTTCATTGCCTGACCATCGAGGTAAAGCCAGATAAGCTGGCGGAGATTCAGCTTTTTACCAACATCCTTGCTCGCAACGACTATTTCAGCGGCGGAGAACTGTCCGCGCTGTTGACGCGGCTCTACCAGGAGTTCAGAGCAGGAGACGCCGCAGCGGCACTAACAGTCGAAGGACTCGTGCTGGAGACGCTGGGAACCGCCGCGCGTGGTTTGACACGTTGTCAGTCGCCTATCCAACCGGCCTGGCTGCGCCGCACGCGAGATTTCATCCATGAACGCTTCGCCGCAGGAATAAGTCTGACCGAATTGGCCGCGTCCGTCGAAGTTCATCCTTCACACTTGACCCGGATGTTTCGCCGCCACTACGGCTGCTCGGTGGGCGATTATGTGCGCCGCCTCCGGCTGGAATATGCCGCCCGTGAATTGATCGCCTCTGACCGGCCTTTAGCGGAGATTGCCGCCAACGCCGGGTTTTATGACCAGAGCCATTTCACCCACACCTTCAAATCCCACCTGAAAATGACGCCCGCCGAATATCGGGCCGCCGTGCGCGGCAGTCGCCGCTGATACAAAGGCGCCGCGATTTTCCAAGACGTGCTGAAACCGGCTTGTTACTTTGCCGGTGAACGCGGCGCAACAGGCCGCCCCAATCTGACGATCCAAGTAGGAGGTACAGCATGGCTAAGTTGAAGCGACTATTCAGAGCGTTTTTGTGCAAGGCTCTGTTAGCAGTTTGTTGCGGGCTTGGGAGCCTCATCACAGCACAAGCACAGGCAGCGCAGACGGAGACTTTTCTCTCGACGCTGGCCCGCGCCGAGGCACAGACGAGCGCCGGGCAGTGGGCCGAGGCTGCCGCGCTCTGGGAGCAGGTGCTCAATTACAACTCGGTCGAGGGCCGCTTCTGGTATCAACTGGCCAACGCCCGCCATCAAGCCAAAGAGTTCCGCAAGGCGATTCCCGCCTACGAAAAGGTGATTGAACTTGGTTGGGGGACCCCTGCCAACGCGGCTTACAACATTGCCTGCGCTTACGCACTGCTGGGCGAGAAAGAAGCGGCGCTAAAGTGGCTGGAGAAATCTTTCCAGATTGGCTACCGAGGCGTGGAGAACGCCCGCCGAGATGCTGATCTTGAGTCGCTACGCGCTGACGAGCGCTACCGCAGGATTGTGGCGTTGCCTGATTTGAGCCGGATGTCACGCGACGAAGGCTGGCGTTACGACCTGGCGCTCCTGGCCCGCGAGGTGAAGCGCGTCGGATATGGGACGCTGCTCAACCAAAACGCCAGCACCATTGAGCTAGCCGTCAAGAGCCTGCACGACGCGGTCCCGAAACTGAGCGATCTGCAGATCATCATTGAGTTGATGAAACTGCTGCGGAAACTCGGCGACGGTCATGCAGGCTTGTTCCCCTACAACCGCCCCGAATTCCAGCCGACATTGCCCGTGCAATTTTACCTCTTCAAAGAAGGGTTGTTTATTATTGCGGCAGACCCCAAATACAAACACCTGCTCGGGGCGCAGGTGCTGCGCTTTCATGAGCAGACGGTGGAGAGAGTCGTCCAGGCGCTCGACCTGCTTATCAGCCGTGACAACGAAAACCCAATTTGGACACAGCAACGCGCGCCCTATCTGATGCGCCATCTGCCGCTGCTCAACGCACTGGGCTTAATCCCAAGCCCGGCGGAAGTCTCACTGACGCTGCGCGCGTTGGACGGCACAGAGCAGGTCGTTAAGCTCGTGACAGACACAACCCAGCCGAACATTTGGAACGTAAAGCCTCACCCATCCACCTGGGTCGGTCTGCCGCAAACGCTCGCCACCCCACTGCCGCTTTACCTGAAAAATGCAGCGGCGCCTTACTGGTTCGAGCACCTGCCCGAAGCCAAGTTGGTTTATTTTCAATTCAACACCGTCCGCAATGACCGCAACGAGCCTCTTGCCGAATTCAGCGCGCGCCTGCTCAAGTTCGTCAACGAAAACGCTGTCGAAGGATTGGTGATTGATCTGCGCTGGAATAACGGCGGCAACACCGGGCTGCTGCCGCCCTTCATTCAGGGCCTGATCCGCAGCGAAAAGATCAACCGGCGCGGCAAGCTGTTTGTCATCATCGGGCGGCGGACGTTCTCCGCCGCGCAGAACGCGGCGACCTTTCTTGAGCAACAAACAAACGCGATCTTCGTGGGCGAGCCGACCGGCTCAAGCCCCAACTTCGTCGGCGAGGAAGAGTTCTTCACGCTCCCCTACAGCAAGCTGCAAGCAAACGTCTCCGAGTTGTTCTGGCAAAGTTCCTGGCCGGGGGACCAGCGCACCTGGATCGCGCCGCTGCTTTATGCGCCGCCGACCTTCGCAGCTTACCGGGCGAACCGCGACCTGGCGCTGGAAGCGATCCTGGATTACCGCAAAGCACGATGATTCAGGCTGAGCTTGTTACCTCGGCCTGGCTGGTCAATGCAGTTTCTCTTTCAGCCGCGCGGCGTAGCGGCGGCTCATGGTGAACGGCTCGGCGAGGCCGCGTAGGCGGACTTGATAGGAATAGTTGAACCACTTCTCGGTCTGTTCGACAAACGCGATGTTGATGATCGCCGCGCGGTGAATGCGCGCAAAATGCTTGTCCGGCAAGCGCTCCTCCCATTCGTTGAGCGGTTTGAGGACGAGCGATTTCTGATTGTCGGCGCTGATGACTTCGGAGTAAGAGCCCGCCGCGCAGATGCATTTGATCTCGCTGATCTTCAGAAAGCGCGAGCCGTTGCCGAAAGGTAGAAAGAGAAAATCGTCGTATTCAAGCGGGCGGCTCAGCAGTACGTGTGGCTCAGCCGCTTCAGACAGGCGCGCCACTGCGTTGGCCAGCCGTTCCGGGTTGACCGGCTTGAGCAGGTAGTCGAGCGCATTGACCTCGAAGGCGCGGATCGCGTACTCGTCGAAGGCCGTCACGAAGATGATTTTCACAGGTCGCGTGAGCAGGTTGAGCAACTCGAAGCCGCTCGCGCCAGGCATCTGGATGTCGAGAAAGATGACTTCGGGTTGCGCTTGAGCGATCAGCTTCGCGGCGCTTTCAACACCGTCGGCCTCGCCGATGACCTGAATTTTAGGATGGACCGAGAGCATTGCGCGCAACTTCTGCCGCGCCAGCCGCTCGTCGTCCACGATCACCGCCTGCCATTGTTTCTCCACCGTTGCTTTCAAACTTTGCTGATCTCCAGTTCGGCATGTACGCGCTCGTCGCGCTCAAACAGGTCGAAGCGGTGCCGACCGGGGAAAGCCTGCGCTAGCCGCTGCCGCACATTGTGCAGCCCGATGCCCGCGCCGTTTGAAGACGGCGCGCCAGTGCGCGGCTGCACCAGCAGCCTGCCCGAATTGATGACGGCGAGGTGCAGCGAGCCGTTTTGCGCCTGGGCGTTGATTTCAATCACAAGCGGCAAGGCGCCACTTTGCATTCCGTGCTTTACCGCGTTCTCGACCAGTGGGTGGAGGATGAAACCCGGTACTTGGAATTGCTCGGCGGCGGGAGTGGTGTTGAAGCGCACGTCGAGTTTGTCTTCAAAACGAATCTTCTCAATGTCTAGGTAATTGCGCACTGCGGCGAGTTCTTCGCCGAGCGGCACGGCGGCCACTTTACTCTGGGTGAGTGAGTAGCGCAGGAACTCGGACAATTCGCCGAGCATGCGTTCGGCGCGCGCCGGGTCTTCCCGAATCAGGGCGCTGGCCGAATTGAGCGAGTTGAAGAGGAAATGTGGATTGAGCTGGTAGCGCAGCATCTGCAACTCGGCCTCCCGCGCGAGCGCTGCTGCTTGCAGCGCCCGCTCACGCTGCTCCTGTTCTCGCCGCCAATACTTAAAGCCAAAATAGAGTGCGCTCCACGACAGAAACAAAAACGGCTTATGGTGTGAGAGCGTGTAGATAAAGGTTTGCCCCAGGTATTCAACCAGCGTCACGTTGCGCGGGTACGGGCCGAACTGGAAGAGCCTGAAGATAAGCTGACTGATCAACAGCCAGAGGAAAGCGGCGATAATTGAACAGAGCAGGGAAACGAGGCCGACCGTAAGCAGAGAAGGCGATTTGGCCCAGAGCCTACGATAAATCGGGCGCAAACACAGGCTCAGGCCAAAGGCGATGAGAATGTAGGTGAACGGTACGGGAAAGAAATGGCCCGGCATCTGGATGTAGCGGTCGAGCGCATAACCACTCCAACCGATGATTTGCAGCACCCAGTAAAGTGACAGACGGTCTTTCAAGCCTACTACGTTCGACTTCATTGTAGAGAATTCTTCTGCCAACATTCAGTTGCTCCTTAGCCTTTCAATTGCAGCGCCATCACGTGGCGACGATCCCGGACATAGAGTGTTGTGCCAACCAGTGTGGGAACAGTCCAGGAGGTTCCGCTCAGTAATTGTACCTGCGCATGAATGTTCAATCCTGACGGTGACGGTGTGGCAAGGCCGAGCTTGCCGTCCTCGTCCAGAATAATCAATTTTCCGTCGGCGTACAGGGAACTCGCGTGTGAAAAGCGCCTGTCCTGCCAGAGCACTTTCCCCGTACGCACGTCAATGGCAGTAAAGAAGGCCGGCCCCAAATGCCCAGTGGAAGCATAAACGACATCACCGAGCCGAATGGCGTTTTCCTTGTGAACGCGCGTCCGCTCGCTCTGCCAAAGCTCTTGCACTGTCGTCTTCCCATTCGCCCGGCTGAGGCGCAGCACGCGCCCGCCGACGCCGTAGGCCGCCGACACAAACAGCAAATTGCCCTCGCCCCAGATTGGCGTGCTGATATTGAAGTGAAAGTTCCACTGCGCCGAGACAGGATGACTCCAGTAGAGAGCGCCGCCATTCGGATCGAGGCCGATGATTTCGCCGTGCATAAACGCGACGAGTTGATCCTGGCCATCCACGTTGATGATGATGGGTGAAGAGGAGGAATTTCGGAAATTCTGCGCCTGCCAAACAACTTTGCCGCTCGCGCGTTCAAAGGCAATCAGCGCATGCCCCGCCCCGCCAACCTGCATGATGATAGTGTTCCGGTAAATGATGGGGCTGCTCGAATAGCCGACGTTGATAAACGAGCCGCCTAAGTCTTGCCAAAGGTCATGACGCCAAACCAGCTTGCCAGTCAGCTTATCAAGGCAGAAGAGTTGCGCCGCCGTGCCTATGGCGTAAACGAAAGCTCCGGCCACAAGCGGTGTCGCGTGTGGCCCCACGCCGTAAGACACGTCCATCTTGGGTGGAAACGGTGCGGCGTAGCCATACTCCCACAGCGTCCTGCCAGTCTTCGCGTCGAGGGCTATAAGGACTTCTCGCTCGCCTTTGCGGTACAGCGTGAAGAGGCGACCACCTTCCGCCACGATGGCTGAATGGCCTTCACCAAGCGCCCGTCGCCATAACTGTGGCGGGCCACTCGCAGGCCAGCGCGTAGCAAGGCCTTTGGCGTCAGATTTGAAATCCCGGCGCGGGCCGCCCCATTGTGGCCAGTCGCTGACCGATTGCCCATTGGCAATGCCGAACAGAAGCAATAAGTGCGCGAGCAAAAATAAAGCGGAGTAGGATTTCATCGTGATCTTAGCGCGGACGCGCGGATTTGTTCCCCAGCAGATTCAGCGCGCTGAGTTCAATCTGATAAATCTCACCCCAGCCGCGACTGAAGAAGAAAGATTTTTTGTCCGACGACACCAGCGGCGTGTACTCGTACTCTTTGGTGTTGATGACCGGGCCGAGATTGCGCGGCTCCGTCCATTTACCGTCTCGATTGTAACTCACGTAAAGATCACCTTCGCCGTAACTGCCCGGCCGATCCGAAGAAAAGATCATAAAGCTTCCGTCCGGCGCGACATAAGGGTCAGCATCCGTCTGCGGCGTGTTGATCTCTGTCAGGTTCTCCGGCTGCGTGTATTGGCCATTGACGAGCCGAGCGCGGTACAGGTCGTTCTGCCCTTTGCCACCTTCGCGCACCGAGGCGAAGTAGAGCGTGCCGTCAGCCGTGACCGCCGGATAATTCTCATACCCCGGCGTGTTGACGACCGGCCCTAGATGTTGTGCCGCGCCCCAGCCGCGCGCTGTTTTCTCGACGTACCATAGGTCGAAGTCGCGACCCTTTTTCGGCTCAGTTCCGCTGACGGGCCGCTGCGAAGCGAAGAAGAGTCGTTTGCCGTCAGGCGCGATAAACGGTTCTTTATCAAAGTATTGGCCGGAGAATTCCGCCGTCTCCGGCGTGCTCCAGCGCCCCCGCGTGAAGTGCGAAACCATAATGTATTCCGGCCCTGACCGGCTGACACGGCGGACGAAATACACTGTCTGGCCATCAGGTGTGAAGGTCGGGCCATACTCGTCGGCGGGCGTATTGATGATGCCCTCGGCAAATAGCTTTGGCGTGGGCAATACCTGTTGCGCGGCAACAGCCAATTGGCACGAGCGATTGGTTAAGTTGGTACAGAGCTGCAACACAACTAAGGCTAGCAAGCAAGGCATGATTTTGAGCATTTTTGACTCCCAATAAGATCAGTAATGGTGCGACGGACACAGGCGGACGCGTCTCCAGGCGCTGAGAGTAGGTGATGCTGGAAGCGCGGCAAACGGAATCTGTGTAAATGGCTAATAGAGTCCGTCAACGGTCAATACGCGGTCTGTGTAATACGTAGTGCTAACTATAACGTTTTAGTTTGGCGGAGAAATAGCAGGCGCTCCTCACGGCGACGGCTAATGAGACCGTCGGCTACCTTACGCACCTCTCCTATTGCCAGTAGGTGCGATCCAGCGTGCGGTATTGCACGGCTTCCGAGATGTGTTTGTCTTCGAGCTGTTCCTTATCTTCCAAGTCCGCAATTGTGCGGCTCACTTTGAGAATCCGATCATAAGCTCTGGCCGAGAGTCCGAGCTTCATAATCCGGAGATTTTTGAAACATAACGCTGGATTTGCGGCGGCGTGCAGCGGCACTCTCTGGTCGGATCACCATGGAACCTGCAGTTGCAGGGTTGCGTCGCCATTTTGCAAGTTGAGCCTGACCGGTTTAAGGCCTGCCCAACCTACTTATCCTAAAGAACTCAGCACCTTTTAGGCGACTGGATCAGATAAACTAGGGGTAGTGATAAAAATGTAAGGCTGCCGTTTTCTTGCCGCGTAGCGGCAGTTGAATTTAGCCGTGGGTTTTCAACCCACGGAAAATTAGCGCGTGACCTTCGCGTCGCGTCAGCGACGCTGGAATTCAAGCGTCGCTGACGCGACGCGAAGGCTTTTCGTCGTTTTCCCGGCGTTGAAAACGCCGGGCTAAAATCAGGTCGTCGCTAACGCGACTGCAAATCCGGCCTTACATTTTTAGCACCACCAAACTAGGATAGAGCGAAACCTCACGCAAGCGCAGGTTGGACAGATAATGGGAGTGAGCGAGTGCTGCATTACTAATTGGAAGTTGGGCCATACCAAGCCGGAGCTTAGATATATTCCCCAGATTATTGAGTTCATCAGCTATTGCCTCTACGACACAACAGGTGACCTCATTGATCGAGTGTAGATGATCCGGCGGGCAGTAGGACTGATTCAGAACAAGTAGCTAAAATCTTGCATGTTGACGAGAGCAGCCTAGCGATTTGGGTTCGCAGGGAGCATAAACCAGTAAGGCAGTCACAGGAAATTATTCGAAAATTCCTGTTTGAGCCCCATCAATCTATTCAGGTGCCGCCAACGGTTTTTGATCTAGGCTGACTTCACTCTTTCCGTAGATCAGCTTCCAACACTGAGGGTATATACAATTCCCGATAGGAAGATCCTGACTTCAGCCTCTTTGGTCCACTGGGCAACTTCAAAACGCCCTCTTGTTTAAGCGGATTATAGACAGACCGGCAGGCGTGATCCGTCCTGCCGTGAGATATCTGTGCTTGCATCCTACCTCTTAAATCAAGACCAAAATAGAAGGGGAAATTCGCCTCATTAGGCGAATAGAGTTCAGAATAAACGTAATTGCCCCTGTTCTTCTTGGGAATCAGGATCAGCATTAGACAGCAATCGTGAATCGCCTACACTCATACCTTCGATATAGCTAAGGATAATGTCGAAGGCGGCTTCGATTCTGGCTTCGGCATCAGGCGTGGGGGTAAATACCCAACGAGCCTTGTTCAATGGTTTTTTCTTAGTTTGCTTCGGAATCAAAACTTTGAGGGACTATGCCCGGCTAGCAATAATTGAGCAAAGGAGAGAAATCTGAAACGGTTTGGCCTGAAACGTCACTTGCTACCCTGCGGTTAACACGCAGAGCTGGAGACGAAGACGGTCGAAATCCAGGGCGGGAGCAACGCGTACATCATCGAAACTTTTGCATCTTATAGTCCCAACTTGCGCGTATAACGCTCTGTTAGTCACATGTGAGGTCGGGTTGTAACCAACCGGTCCTGCCGAGTATTGCAACTGAAAAGCGCCGCGCGATTCGCTAACCACACGCCAGTTCATCCGGTTTTGAAACGAGACCTGGAGGCGACTAGCAGCGGCGCCAAACATAATCAAGGGGAAACTAAATGTCGGATTTGAAGGAAGCGCTTCGGCGACTCAGAAAAGCACCCGGATTCACCACCACTGCGGTGCTCACGCTCGCCTTGGGTATTGGCGCCACGACCGCGATCTTCACCCTCGTTCATCAGGTGCTGCTCAAGTCTCTGCCGGTCACCAAGCCCGAAGAACTCTGGCGCGTGGGCGACAAAGTTCGCTGCTGCAACTGGGGCGGGTACACGCAGGATAATGATGGCAATTTTTCGCTCTTCTCCTACGAAGCCTACAAGAATTTCCGCGAAAACACGCCTGAGTTCGCCGACCTGGCCGCACTGCAAGCCGGCAATGCGGCGCTCGGTGTCCGTCGCACAGGAGCGCAGGGCCCCGTTGACACGCGCAATGGCCAATACGTCTCCGGCAATTTCTTCCGCACGCTCGGCATCAATCCCTGGATTGGCCGCTTGATGAGCGACGCTGACGATCAGCCCGGCGCGCCTCCTGTCGCCGTCATGAGCTATCACGTCTGGAGCAATAAATACGGCTCCGACCCTTCGGTGGTGGGCGCCGGTTATCAAATCAACGGCCATCTCTTTACTGTGATCGGCGTTGCTCCGCCCGGCTTCTACGGCGCTAAGCTCGCCGGCTGGGGCATGCCGGATATCTGGCTCCCGACCAACACCGAGCCGCTGCTCGGTGGCGAAGCCCAGCGCCTCAAACGCCCCAATACGAACTGGCTCGACCTCATCGGTCGCATCCGCCCCGGCGTGAATCCCAAGACGCTCGAAGCCAAGCTGCGCGTCGAGCTCCAGAGCTGGCTCGCGAGCCATGAGCCCGATATGGAACCCGGCGAAAAGCAGACCTGGCGTCAGCAGACCCTGCATCTCATTCCCGGCGGCGCCGGTACCGCGGCCATGCGCGAACAATACGAAGATGGATTGAAGCTGCTGCTCATCGCAGCCGGCTGTGTGCTGCTGGTCGCCTGCGGCAATCTAGCCAATCTCATGCTCGCCCGCGGCTTGAAGGAGCGTTCGCAAACGTCTCTGCGTGTCGCACTCGGCGCGTCGCGCGGACGCCTGGTGCGCAAAGCGCTGGTTGAGTCCGTCCTGCTAGCCGTCATCGGCGGCGTTTGCGGAATCGGAGTCGCCTACGGAGGCAGTAAACTGATTCTCTATCTCGCGTTCCATAGCGGCAGCGGCCCGGCGAACTACGTCCCGGTCGATGCCTCGCCCTCCTGGGCCGTGCTGCTCTTTACGCTCGCGGTCTCGCTGCTCACCGGGATACTTTTCGGCATCGCTCCCGCCTGGATGACTTCGCATGTCGATCCGATCGAAGCTTTGCGCGGCAGCAGCCGTTCCGTGCGCGGCGGCGGCTCCATCGCGCAAAAATCGCTGGTCATCGCGCAAGCCGCGATGTCGCTTGTCCTGCTCTCCGCCGCGGCGCTGTTGGGGCAGAGCCTGCGCAATCTCGAGCGCCAGAACTTTGGGTTCGAAACGAAGGACCGCTATCTCGTCTCCATCAACCCGACGCTCGGCAACTACAAACCCGAAGAAATGGAGATGTTCTACCGCCGTCTCGACGAGCGCCTCCTGCGCGTACCCGGAGTGCACATGGTCGCTCCCGTTCTCTATGCGCCCATGAGCGGAGATAACTGGGGCGAGGGCATTCGTATCGCAGGCCGCCCCGAACCCGGGCCCAAGGAAGAGACCGGCGCCAGCTGGGCCCGCGTCATGCCCGGCTTCTTTGAAACGATCGGCGCAAAAATCGTGCAGGGCCGCTCCATCCAAGAGCAGGACAGCTCCACGACTCGCCCGATCGCCGTTGTCAACGAAGCCTTCGTTCGACGCTTCTTCAAAGACCAAAACCCGATCGGTCAGCACTTCGGCATGAACCGCATTCAGTACGCCAACACATTCGAAATCGTCGGCGTTGCGCGCGACATCCGCTACGTACCCTGGGGTTACAAGGATCCTATCCGCCCGATGTTCTGGCTGTCAGAAACGCAAAGCGTTAAATACGACGATCCGCAATTCAACACCTTCGACCTCTTCTCCCACTTCCTCTCCAACATCGTCATCTGGGCCCCCGGCAATCCGCCCGGCATCGAAGCCAAAGTGCGCCAAGCGCTCGCCAGCGTTGATCCCAACCTGGTGGTCTATAGCGTGGATCCATACTCGAAAGTTTTGGCTGGCGCTTTTAAGCAGCAGAACATGATCGCCACCCTCACCATGCTCTTCGGCGTGCTCGGCCTGATTCTCGTCGCGGTGGGCTTGTACGGCGTGATGGCTTACACCGTCGAACAGCGTACGCACGAAATTGGCGTGCGTATGGCGCTCGGCGCCGATCGCTCTAACGTGGTGGGGATGGTCCTGCGCAGCGCTTTCTTCCAGATCGGGGTCGGACTTGGACTCGGGATCCCGCTCGCCATGGCCGCCGGCTGGCTCATGACGCAGCAACTTTACGGCGTCTCCCCATGGGATCCGTACATGCTCACAATCGCTACATTATTACTGTGCGCCGCTGCGCTCCTGGCATCCTGGATTCCCGCTGTACGCGCCGCGAGCGTCGACCCCATGGTCGCGCTACGCACCGAGTAGCTGGAGGTGCCTGACAACCTCCGAACGAATGCGCGACAGAATCTGGAACTCCTGCCGGCTGAAGAAGGCGCGCTTTACCAAGCGTTGCACCGGCTAGAGTTGCGCGGCCTGATCGCTTCCGCTTGGGGCGTTTCGGAGAATAACCGCCGCGCGAAGTTTTACCGTTTGACCGCACCCGGCCGCACACAGCTTGAGCAAAGTGCCCGACGCTACTACGACCGTCTTCACCCTGGTGAACGCCGTCATTTTGCGCAGCCTGCCTTTCCCCGACCAGGCGCGGCTCGTGCTGCTGTGGGGTAACGTGCAGCGGCAAAAGGTCGAGCGCCGCGGCAATTCCTACCCCGACTACTTAGACTGGAAGGCGCAAGCGACTTCGTTCGAGGGCATGGCAGCCTACAGCGGCGATTCTTTCAACCTGACCGGCGTGGCAGAACCGGAGCGCCTCGCGGGCGAATGGGTTTCGGCGGGTTATTTCGAACTGCTCGGCGTCTCGCCGACCGTCGGGCGCACGATCAGCCCTGGTGATGACGCCGTTGGAAATTCCAACCCCATCGCTCTCATCAGCGAGGGGCTGTGGAAGCGGCGCTTCGGCTCAGACCCGACTGTCTTAGGCAAGCAACTGTGTTTTAATGATCGCCTGTTTACTGTGGTTGGGGTCTTGCCGTCTGGGTTTCGCGGGCTGAGCGACGGCGCGGATGTGTGGGCGCCCTTCGCCGCTTCCACTTCGGCAGCCAACTTGGCGGAGCGAGGCTCACGCGGCTTTCCCGCCGTCGCGAAGCTGAAGCCGGGTGTCTCAGTCCGGCAAGCGCAAGCGGAGCTGGACGGCATCTCAAAACGACTTGAGCAAGCCTACCCCGCGACCAACGCGAAGCGCGGGGTCGAAGTCGCCCCGCTGAGGGACGAGCTGGTGGGAGGGCTGCGGACGCCCCTGTTTGTGCTGCTCGGGGCGGTAGGATTTGTGTTGCTGATCGCCTGCTATGTGCCTGCGCGCCGCGCGTCCCGGATTGATCCGGTAACCGCGTTAAGGTACGAGTAAGGTTAGGAGTTTTGATACTACAAAGCAACACCAGCGTAGCTGAACGCCGAGTCCTATGGTATGTGTTATTACCTAGACGTTATTCCTTATTACTATGGAGCTAGACCAGTGTGGCGTCCTGAAATGCAATATTCGCTTTGTCCGGCTTGTGCACGTCCGATCATCAGTCCTGCCCTTTTTGAGACCCAGGATCGCTATCGAAGAGTAATATGTGAATCAGGGGTTGAAATATCTGTTGGGTTATCAGGACTTATCGGCTCGAAAAATCCGAAGCAATTAAAAGTCGCTGCGATAAGTCGTTTACTCTCAACACTCGAAATAGTTCGACCCCTGATTCACATTAATGGTGAATTGTCTGTGCGAGTCTCTTTCGGCTGACTGAAGATGATGTCAAAGGCAGCTCGCAAACGATTTTCTGCGTTTGGTGCATTGATCCATTCCCACTTTGCCTTAACTGGCTTGCGTTTCTTCCTCATCCGGCACTATACCGGCTTCCGGTGGCCTTGCTTTCTTCCGGGAGTCGGAAGAGCATCTCAACTGTCGTGCCGAGGGCCTTGGCGAGTTGTAACGCCAACACCGTTGAGGGAATAAACACACCATTCTCCACCGTGTTGATGGTCTTGCGTGACACTCCGACCTTCGCGGCCAACTCGGCTTGAGTCAGGTTCAACCGTACCCGTTCTTCCCGCAGGCGATTGTGCAATTGCTCATGCATCGCGGTGCGCGCGCAATTCCAGATATGAAAATGCCAGGAGTGCGACGACGGCGCTCGCCGTTACGATAATGTAGACGGCCTCACGGCCAGTAAAGCTCTTGAAGACCGGCAAGATATATAACCCCAGCGCCGTCGTCATGGCGACCCAAAACCCGGCGACGACCGCCGTCTTGTAGTTGCTGCGGGAGACTTCATCGTTTACCAGGGCGCGGATTTGGCGTCGCCACACGAGACCGCCCCCGGTCGCTAATAGCAAGAGCAGGGCGATTGCGTTGACAGCCCACATTGCAGGCCGGGCGTAAGGCGCCGTATCTGGGCCACTGATGAAAAATGGATGGACTATTACTTGGATTGCCAGGAATACGGCGGCGGCAATAGCCACCCCAGCTGCGCGTTTGCGCGATATTTTATCGGCGATCTCTACTGGTGTCTTTGATTGCATACTTACCTCGAATATCAAGATTATTCTCTATAGGCCGCAAGTAACCTATAGGTGACAGAAATAACCTATAGGTTACATCCTGTCAAGAGAATGTTTCTGCCTTGACGGATCCTGCTGAGGTAGTACGATTCTCATAGGCTTAACTCTCAAGTCTATGGAATTCAGCAAAGAATATTTTGATGAATAACTGAAAGCGCAGGCGAAAGAGCTGAAGCAAATTGCTGAAGAGCAAACTGAATTTTCGTAGAGCATCATCGCCACTACTGTGGCAGAGCTCATGGAGCGCCACTTTGAAGTTAGACAAGGAATCCGATGTGTACGACGAGGTAAAACAGCTCAAGGCAGATATGGCGTGTATTAAAGCAGCGGTGCGCCTCAGTCCGGCTGAAGCCTAGGAGAATCTGCTTTCTCTTTCGCACTCAGCCAAATACCTGAATCAGCAACTCTAAAGCGAGTTGTTGTTTTTTCTTGTCCGTATTTCTACTAAGGCCGAAGTCTCTCATTCCTCTGTAGTCAGAGCGACCTTAACAAGACGGCCATGGAAGCAAATGCCGAGCATGCACGGGCCTTTGGAGAAGGTTAGGCAATTGATTTATTTAACAGCGATCCTGACTTTATTCGCCGCCCTAGCATTAAGGGTGAGCACCACCTCCTGCTCGCCGCGCACGGTCAAGCTCCGCGGCAAGCGCAGGTTGATCTGATCAAGCCCGGGGAAACTACCTTGCGCTCCGGCGTACACGACCGGCAGCACACCGCCGCCGGCATGGGCGCTGACGGCCTTAAGGTCATCATTGCGGCGTACGCCGGAGCCGAACAACACTAGGAAGACCTGGTCGCTGGCTTCCTCCAACTCCGGGCCCAAATCAATCGGGATTGGAATGTACTTGTTCTGTGCCGGGTCGTAGCGCGCGACAGGTTCGTAACTCTGTGTGCCGTCCGCTTTGACACGCAAGACCAGGGCGGCGGCGGGCCCGCGCCCGCTGCCGTCAGCGGAAAAGAGTCCCGGCGCGACAGCATCAACGATCAGTGTGCCGCTGCTGATAATCTGGCCATTACTCCCCATAACCGTGACGGTCGCATTGCCGAGCGCCGCCCCCTCAGGAATCAGCAGGTTGATTTGTGTGGGTGAGACGAAAAGGAGCGCTGTGGCGCGGTCAACGCCATTGCTGTCTTTGACCGTCACCGAGACTCCGCCCAACGTCGTTGGCAGAGGTAAAGTCGCAGCACTGGCCGTGGTCGCCGCGAGCGCATTACCGAAGAGCGCGGCGATAGACTCGGGGGCCACCGCGCCGCTGACGAAGCTGGTGGCTCTCGCTACGATAATGTCGGCAGGGCGATCAGGCGTAAGCTTGCCAATTACGTTTCGGGTTGGATCAATGAGCCAGATGTTTCCGTCCGGCCCCACCGTGAGATCGGTGAAACAGGTGACGCCACCAGTCTCGTATTGAGCGACTGTGCCATTCAAAGTGGTGCTGCCAACTCTGTTGGTCTCGGCTCCCACATTGGCGAGAAACCAGAAACTGCCGTCAGGCTTGGTGATGAATTTGATCGGGGCCAGTGAGTACGTGGGAATAAACTGTGCGGACATGCTAGACGCGTCCAGTTTGCGAAATCCGTTATGGGCTTCACTCCCTACCGCGTCGGGCCCGCTGATGGTGCTGTACCAGAGGTTGCCGTCGGGGCCGAGACCCAAGTCCGTGATGAAATAAGATCTGAGCGGGCCGAGTGAAATCTCCCTGTAGGCCCCGCCCGGCGTGAGGCGGCCGAGAAAGTATTCGGCCGGCTGCACGGCGCTTTGCGAGCGGAGCTGGATGAAGACAATGTTTCCTGCGGCGTCCGCCGTGAGCTCGCTGATCACATTCATGGTGCCAACGGGGAGCGGGTACTCGGTGATCGCCCCGCTCGTCGAAACCTTCCCCACCTTGCGCCCGGCCACGAGATACCACAAAGCATCTCTGCCGGCGATCAGTGAGTACGGGTTCTCATTAGGGTTGGGCAGCGGGAATTCTGTGATGACGCCGGTCGTAGTCATGCGAGCGATCCGGCTATTACCAGGAAAAACTACGACGAACCAGAGATTCCCGTCGGGCCCGGCGGTGAGTTCCAACACGCCGCTGAAAGGGTTTGGCAGTGGGAATTCCGTGATTAGTCCGCTTGGGGTAATGCGCCCGATCTTGGCGGCTCGCGCTTCGGTAAACCAGAGGTTGCCGTCCGGCCCGGCGACGATCCGGAAAGGGTTGCTGGCCGGGGTTGGGATGGCGTACTCATTGACTGTGATCGCTAGTGCCGGCAAGGCCAGGCACAGGGCTGCGAGGAGCACCGAGACCGCCAAGTTTATAAAACGAAAAATTCTTCCCATGTCACTTTGCCTCTCAGTACAGACTTCCCCATCTAGGGGCAACTGTTGTGCCTCAGCTAAACGGCTGAGAATAAAGCGAAGCAGATAAAATTGGTGGATGATAGGTGTTGTAATCGGCCGACAAGTGAAGAGAAAACATTGCGCGAAGATAGAGCGGGTCCAGGGTAGTAAAGTCGCCGCGATGAAGGCAAATATTCTACGGCGGCAAGCCCGGACAACGGCCAGGATAAGGTTGAGGTCAAACCGACCGCCGTCGGCACAGCCATCATCAGTGGGGCGTCACTCTGTAGATAAAACCGATTTGTCCAAGGCCGGCTGGACGCACACCGTGGGTGTGCCGCCCGCCGCCGTCTCGCTGCTCGCCCCGTAGTGTTCGGCGTGAGGCAGATGATTAGCAAGAAGAAGTCCGCGCACCTGACTTCAGGCCGGCAGTGTGTCCTCTTCCATCTTGCGACCGGAACCTTTCTCTATCTCGAGTTAAACTTCATCTGATTATCACCCACACCGGATTCGCGGAGCGGCCGCCAGCCGTGAGGATTAGCTCTACAACGCAAGATACACCGGTCGGGATTTGGAGATTAACTTGGTCCAGCCCCACTAAGTCCGGCTGCGCGCCCGCGAAAAGTACCAGCGCGGCAAGGCCGCCGATGGTAACCTTGACGGCTTCTGGCGCCGCGCCTCTGATCCCGGTGCCGAAGAGAATCAGATAATCCCCAACGTTGATAATGTCGGGCGTGCCGGCAGGCCTATAGTTTACACCGTCGGAGGTGACGACGGCCGCCGGGACGCCGCACTGTGCGCGAGCGTGCCATCGGCGGCGGAAATCCCAACTACGTCAGCGCCGCGCGGCGTCGAGGCAGGAATCCAGCACCTCGCGGAAAGGCCGTTCCGCACAAGCGTCCGCCACCGGAGTCAAGGCCGAAAAACGCGCGCCATTATAGCGATAGCTTTCACCCGGCGGCACACTCTCCGAGGTATGAGTGAAGAGGTGGCGGACAGTGACGCCACTCTGGGTGATGCTGCTGGTATATTTGAGGATCGGATCATCCAACTTCAATTTGCCCTGCTCGACGCATTTCATCAGCAGCATCGAGGCAAAGGTCTTAGTGAGCGAGGCAATATGATACGGCGTGTCGGGCGTGGCCGCGATCCGGTTCTCCATATCTTGGAAGCCGAATCCCTTCGCCCAGATGAGGCGTTGATTACTGACGATGGCCGCAGACAAGCCCGGAAGCTTATAGAACTGCCGTAGCCCTTCCAGGGATTGCTCGAACGCCGCCAACCTTGCCACGTCATCAGCGTTCAAGAAGGAAATTGAATCTGACTTTGGCACTGTGCTGACGCGGGAGTGGTGATCGGGCGTGGTGAAAAAGGTGACAGCCAGCAGGGCGCCGATGAGTAAGCATGACCGTCTGATGTTTTGAGCGCGTTACGTATGATTTCTCCTTGCTGAAATAACACCTTGAATCGCAGTGGGGCCTCAGAAAGGGGTCTGAGGGTTTAGAACATAATAGAGCGAGCGGTTGCTGCAGCGCCGTAGCTTGATGAAGCTAGCGGCGTCCGAGCCGAATGACCAGCCCGAAGGAAAGCCGGGCAGTGTGCTGCGTCTCGTTGAAGAGGCGGGTGCGCAGGTAATCGGCCTGGAAGGCGCGCAGCGCGATGTGCTGATTCAGGCCGATGTCCAGACCGCCGCCGACGGCCAAGCCGAAAGTGGTGTCGCTGAAGGTGAAGATTCGCCCTAGCTCGGTGGCCTCCGCTTTAATCCGTGCGGTGCCGAGTAGGACATGAGTGAATGGAACCACTCTGCTTCTGCGCAGAGAGAATTGCGGTCCGAAAAGGAAAGTGTGGGTTCTGATCTTCTCCGTCGCTCCATCCTCATTAAGCTTCGAGTAATGGCCGCTAAAATCAGCGACGAGGCCCGCCCAACAATTTAGGTTCCCGGCGACTGACGCGTTCCAGCCATGCAAATCGCCCAGGACGTTTGAGTAGCCGCCAAAGACTTCCACCTTCGGTGACTCTTGCGCTAACGTTGGCAACGTAACAAGTAGCAACCAACCGGTGATGAACCAAAGCTTCTTCATAGAATCAAATCTCCATTTTGTTAAGGGCCGAAAATCGGCACACGTATCCCCATCTTTCAACCGACGAGTTGAAAGCCGATGTTGCAATTGCCTGTGTGAAGGCTATTCGTAGCGCAGCGCGGCCAGCGGATCTATCCGAGCGGCTTTGCGTGCCGGTAGGTAGCAGGCCGCGAGCGCGACGCCGGTGAGCAGAAGGGGTACGCTCACAAAAGTAGCGGGGTCGGCAGCGCTGACCCCGAAGAAGATGCCGGTCATCAGCCGGGACAGCGTTGCTGCCCCGGCCAAGCCGAAGACCAAACCGAGCAAGATCAATTTCAATCCTTGACCCACGACAAGACTGATGATGTTACCAGCCCGCGCGCCGAGCGCTAGGCGGACACCGAACTCGTGCGTCCGCTGCCCGACCGAGTAGGAGACGATGCCATAGACGCCGACGGCGGCGAGCAGCAGCGCGACGGCAGCGAAGGCGCTCATCAAGCCGACGAAGATGTCATAGCCCGCGATGTCCTCCGCCAGAATCTGCTCCATCGTCATGACGTTGAAGACCGGCAGATTTTTGTCCAGCGCCTGAATCTGCTGACGCACGGTCGCTGTCAACGCAGTCGGGTCGGAGTCCACTCGCACGACCAGTGCCAGGCTTGGCGCGGGGCGCTGGGCCAACGGCAAGTACAACTCCGGGCCAGGCTCTTTGATCGCGCCGTCGTGTTTGACGTTCCCCACCACGCCTGCGATTGAGAGCCAGGCGGGGTGCCGCTGTTCGTCTACCGTACCGCCCAGTCTGATCTGCTTGCCGAGGGGGTTTTCGCCGGGGAAAAAGCGCTGCGCAATCACTTCGTTGATGATCGCCACGCGGGGCGACGCGGCAGCATCCTCGTCTGAGAAATAACGCCCCGACCGCAATGGAATCTCCATCGTGCGGAAGTAGTCCGGGCTGATGATCCTGGCTACGCTCAAGGGTTGCTCGCTTGGCGGCAAAGGAGGTTTCCCTCGTGCGTACAAGAAATCATGATTGCCGCCGTCCCTGATCGGCAGGCTGTCAATGGCGCCGACGGCTCTGATGCCGGGAAGCTGGCGGAGACGCTCCACCGCCCCTTGATAGAAGGTGGCCTGTTGCTCGCTCTTCGGGTATTGCGAGGCGGGGAGTTCAAGCCGCAGCGTGAGCAATCCCGTAGGATTGAAGCCCGGGTCAATCTTTTGCACGCGCAGAAAGCTCTTGATCGCCAAGCCGGTAATGGACAGCAACACTACCGACAGCGCCAATTCACCGACGACGATCAGCGCGCGCAGCCGCTGCCGGCGTCGCCCTCCGGCAACAACACCTTCTTTCAGCGCCACGTTGAAGTCAGGCTGCGAAGCCAGCAGCGCAGGTACCAGACCAAAAACGACCACCGTCAGCAGCGAGAGCGCGAGCGTAAAGCCGAGCACCCATCCGTCAACTTGAATCTCGTGAACAATAAAATTGGGCCGGCGGGGTGAGAGAACGCGCACGCCGCAGAGTGCGATGAGCAGACCGAGCGCGCCGCCAAGCAGGCCCAGCAATGCACTCTCGGTCAACAACTGCCGCACCAGACGCGCGCGGCTGGCTCCGAGCGCAAGGCGAACGGCAATCTCTTTTTGCCGCGTCGCACCGCGCGCCAGCAATAAGCTCGCCACGTTCGCGCAGGCAATCAAGAGCACGAGCCCGACCGCCAACGTGATAATCGCCAGGCCCAGGCTGATATTGCCGTGAATCAGGAACTCTCGCAGCGAAAGCACCCTCGCCCCCCAGCCTTGATTGGTGCTCGGATATTCCAGTTCCAGTCGGCGCGTAAGAATGTCGAGTTCCACCTGAGCCTGCTTGACCGTCACGCCTGGCTTTAAGCGCCCGACCGCATTGGCAAAGCGAGTTCCCCTGCGCCCCTGCATAGCTTCTTTGCCGAGCGGAACCCACAGCGCAATATCTTGGTAGAAGGGGCGGAAGTCTGAAGGCATGATTCCCACGACCGTCAGCGGCTCGCCGTTGAGCGACACTGTCTGGCCGATTAGATTCGCGTCGCCGCCGAAGCGCCGCTGCCAAAGGCCATAGCTCAGCACGGTCACGCGGGCCGCCGCCGCCGCGTCCTCTTCTGGCAGAAAAGTACGACCGAGCGCAGGCTTGACGCCTAAGACCGGGAACAGACTCGCCGTCGTGTGCAGGCTGAGCACACGCTCTGGTTCGCCCGTGCCGGTGAGGTTATAGCTGCGCGCGAAGAAGAGCGCGAGGTCTTCAAAAGAATGACTCTGCGCTCGCCAGTCAGCGAAATCCGGCGGGGAGAGGACAGACTTCTCCAGGCCATGCTGAAAGTTGCTTGACCACAGAAGGACCACGCGCTCCGGGTCTGCTGCAAACGGCAGCGGGCGCAGCAGCGCGGCGTTGACGATACTGAAGACTGCGGCGGTGGCCCCAATTCCAACCGCGAGGGTGAGCACAGCGGCGACGGTAAAACCGGGACTGCGAAGCAGCAGGCGCGCCCCATAGCGCACATCCTGCCCTAGTATTTCCGCGTGCTCAACTCGCGCCGTCACCAGTAGGTCAAACAGCGTGTGGAGCCAGAATTCAATCAGCCGGAGCGCTCCTCTCTGACGTTCTGCCCGGCAGCGCTCGCGAAACACTTGCGCCATCTCAGCGCTGTATTCGCTGCGAAAGTCTGCCGGGTAGGCGCGCAGCAGCCAGCGGTAGATGCGCTCGGAAGCTGAAAATTTGTGATCGGGTTTGCGCTTAAACATCAAGCCAAATTGGGATCAGGCAGCACACTCTTAGCCCGCGCCTCATTGACCAAGCTCTCCAGCCGCTCGGCCTCGGCGATCATCACTTGGCGGCCAAACTTGGTCAGGCGGTAATAACGCCGACGTTCATCGTCCAGCCGGGCGCTCGGGCGCTCCGCCGATTCTTCAATCAGCCCGTCACTGAGCAATCGTTTAATTGAGCCGTAGAGCGTCCCCGGCCCGAGCCGGCGCTTGCCTTCGCTATGCCGTTCGACCTCCTGCATGATGGCGTAGCCGTGACACTCGCCGTCTGCCAAGGCCAGCAGAATGTGAAAGACTGCCGGCGTGAGCGGCAGGAATGATCCCGGATCTTTCGTCACTTTTCCCATTACATAATTCTCCCCTGATGCGCGCGAAGCTTGACTATTATATCGAGCGGCGGCATACTATATCGGTACTCGATATAAGTCAAGGTAAATGTATTTTTGGTGCCCCAACTGAAGGCAATCCTGGAATAAAGCAGTAAGACGATGCATAAGAGGCTCTATCTATTACTATCACTAGCAGCCATAATGCTGACTGCGGCCCCCGGCTTTTATCACGCCCAGTCCTCGGTGGCCGAGGTCAACGTCCGGGAACTGATCAGCCAGGCTTATCGCAACGGCGTCACGATGAGCGGCCGCATCTTCCGCTATACATGGACCGACACGCGCAAGTACCGGCTGCTCGACAAGCGTGGGAAAGAGAAGGTCTTTCCCACCCAAGTCTACGAGGTTTTCCCGAACCGGGTCGCCGGGCGTTGGCTGTTGCGCAGGCTGGTGAGCGAAGACGGCGTACCCCTCTCGCCCGAACGCGCAGCGCAGGAGCAGGAGCGGCTCGTCAAAGAGATGCTCAAGGACGAGCGCGACGCTGAAAGGGCAGAGAAGAAATGGGCGGCAAGGGGTAGCGCCCCCACCGCGCCGGGCGAACAGTGCGTGCCGCAGGGTTACACGACCACCTACGGCGGCAACGGCGGGCTGATCTCCTTCAGCATCTCCGACTTCCTCTGCGCCGGCGAATTCTCTTACCCGCGCCCTGGCCGAGCGCAGGGCCGTGAGGCCATCGTGCTCAATTTCCGCCCACGGGCCGACTACCAAGCGCCGGGCAAGGAGCGCGAGCCGATCACGAAACTGCGCGGGCGGATCTGGGTCGACGCGGCCGACCGGGTGGTGAGCCGGCTGGAGGCCTGGCCCGCGACGGCGGACGACAAGTCAGGCGCGGGCCAAGAGCCGCCAGAGGTCGTCTTGACCTACGAACAGGTGCGGCTGCCGGACGGGACATGGATGCACACCCTGACGCGGATCAACACGACGCGCCACGCGGCACTGTTCAACCAAGTGCGGATCGATTTCCAGGAGGTCTTCAGCGACTACCGGAAGTTCGACGTGGAGGCAGAGAGCTATCAACTCAACCGGCCGAAGCCTTAGCGTTGTGATGTTAGTCGAACTTTCCCCAAGCCTCTTCACGTTCAGAGCATAATTGGGTAGTGATAAAAATGTAAGGCTGCCGTTTTCTTGCCGCGTAGCGGCAGTTGAATTTAGCCGTGGGTTTTCAACCCACGGAAAATTAGCGCGTGACCTTCGCGTCGCGTCAGCGCCGCTTGAATTCAAGCGGCGCTGACGCGACGCGAAGGCTTTTCGCCGTTTTCCCGGCGTTGAAAACGCCGGGCTAAAATCAGGTCGTCGCTAACGCGACTGCAAATCCGGCCTTACATTTTTAGCACCACCCATAATTGTTTATCATTGGCAGAGAATTTAGCCTCTGACTAAAACCTCCTCTGAGTTTACAAGCTTTGCCAACTCCCAGCCGCTTTAAGGCCCGAGACATACTTGAGAGCTCACAGAAAGATTTCGCTCCTACTGCATTTGTTCATACAATTCTCTCAGCGGTGCATTGGGCTGTCTCTTTAGCATATGAAGCACAAACCCGAGGCGTTCTGCATTTCAGAGAGGCTCCTGCTTCGGCAAGAACTTCGCAAGTTCAACAGGAATTTGCTTTACCGAATTGCGGCTACGGCTATAGCCTGCCTGGCCAACCGGGCAACTTCAAAACGCCCTCTTGTTTAAGCGCGTAATAGACAGACTGGCAGGGAGTGTTCCATCCTGCCATGAGATGTCTGTGCTTGCATCGTAGCCTCTTTGATGTGGCTGGAATAGCAGGGAAAATTCGCTTGGCAAGACAAATACGCCAAGATATATCCGACCAAGAATATTTCCTCATCCGACTAGAACCCTGCTGGCCTTTCCCCCGCCACGCCGAACTCCCGTTCGAGCGCCAGTCCTACCTGCCCGACCAATCCGTCGTCAAACAGGCGGCCGAGAATGCTGATCCCGTGCGGCACGCGACGCGGCGGATTGAACTTCGGCAGCGGATTAGCCGGATCCGGCGCCCAATCACTGCGCGCTTCCGCGACCTCAACGAACCCGGCGCGCAGCGTCAGCGACGGATGACCGGTGAAGTTCGTGATGGTGAGTTGCTCGTCGCGGAGCGATGGCACAATCAGCAGATCAACCTCTCTGAAGATGCGCGCCATTTCGAGCGCCACCTTGCGCCGGAACCGATCGGCCTGCACGAAATCAACTGCCGAAAGAAAACGCGCCTCGCGGAATAGGTTGGGCCACGCATCCTTGACCTGTACCTTCAGTGATCCGAGTTCATGATTGAGCGCCAGTTCTTCGAACGATGCCGCACCTTCAGCAAAGAGAATTGGCATCAGTGAGTTGTACGGCCAATCGGGCAGCGTCACCGCTTTCAGTTCCAGCTTCAGCTTCTTGACCATCTCCAGCGCCGCTCGGTCAACGTCGGTGGCAGGACTCTCTTTCATCCACTGCGCGATGTAGCCGACTTTCAACCCGGCAACGGGCGCGCTGGCGTCGAAAGCCAGACGGCTCGGCACGCTCGATGCATCGCCCGCGTCCGGCCCGCTGATAGCCCGCAGCACGAGCATCGCGTCTTCCACCGTTCGTGTCATGGGGCCGAGCTTGTCCAGCGACCAGCAGAGCGTCATAGCGCCGGTGCGCGGCACACGCCCGAAGGTCGGTCGCAAGCCAGTCACGCCACAGCGCATCGCCGGACTAACAATGCTTCCACCCGTCTCGCTGCCAATGGAAAACGCAACCAGTGCCGCAGCCGTCGCTGCGCCTGGGCCTGCGCTCGATCCTGATGCGCCCTCTTCCAAAAGCCACGGGTTCATCGTTTGGCCGCCAAACCAGATGTCGTTGAGTGCGAGCGCGCCGAGCGAGAGCTTCGCCAAAAGCACCGCCCCAGCGTCGTCGAGCCTGCGCACCACCGCAGAGTCCGCTGCAGGGACACGGTTGCGGAATGGTTCAGCGCCGTAGGTGGTCGGAATGTCTTTCGTATCGAGCAGGTCCTTCACACCGTAAGGAATGCCGTGCAGCGGGCCACGGTATTTACCCGCAGCAATCTCAGCGTCAGCCGCCTTCGCGCGTGCGAGCGCGTGCTCTCTAGTCAGCGTAATGATAGAGCGAATCTTCGGATCGAGCCGCTCGATGCGGTTGAGATAAATGTTTGTCAGACGCTCTGAGGTAAGTTGCCGCGCTTCGATCCATCTCGACAGTTGCGTCACGGGTGCGAAGGCAATGATGTCGTCCGCTGACGGCAGTGGCGCACCATCGGCCTTCGACCGCACGAACCGATCTGCTGACGGCGGCAATACTAGCCCAGGGAGCAGCGGGTTCCAGAGTGTGGCCGGCGCATCAGTAGCTTCGATGGCGATTTTGCGCGGGCCAGTGCGACGCTCGAGGTACGGTGCCAGCGACGTGCGCCACGAGTCAGCGGCCTGCTCCCGCTCGACGGGTGTCATCGTGACTTGCATGAGCTTCTCCGTCTCAGCGAAGGTCGCCGGTGTCACGACCGGGCCAGAGCCAATGCCGGTGCCAAACGTGGGCGGTGCGCCAGCCGTCGTCGGTGTTGCTTGCGAATTGGTGGGCGGCGTCTCGGTGCGACAAGCTGTGGCCGCGACGAGCACGCCGAGAGGCGCACTTATCAGGAACTGTCGTCGGGTGTTCATAGGGTGAAAAGCCTACTCTCACCCGCTTACCGGAGCAAGCCGGGCGCTCAAAGCAACTCAGGAAACCACTCACTCCAACGAGCCTGGCGAATTGTGGCTGTGTGCAAACAAGCCCATTATCCTTCCTAGCCTTTCAGCAAGTTGATGTCTATCTTCCGTCCCTGGTGCCTGGACACATTTCATAAATGCGCCTCCAAGTTAAGGTTGACTGGCTGCGTCAGCCAGTCGAGAAAGACCCGCTCTTTGAACAGTAGCCTTAAGTGCCGGTTTTGTTGGACGACTGGCTTGGTTTGTTCGCGCGCTTGTTTGGACTTTTTTTCGGCGTAGGCGCAAACGTTGGAGTTCCCTGGTCAGCGTCGCGGGGCTGACCGTCAGGGCCGTCTGCTCTATCACGCGCGCGCTTCACTCCTCCAAGGTCACATCGGGTTGGGCGCTGACCAGTTGGTTGAGCGTTGCCGCGTGCGCTTTGAGCGTGCGTTGTTTGCCACCGCCTTGGGGCAGCGCCGCCCAACTCCCGGTGGCGCGCCAACGCTGGAGCAACTCTTCAATAAACGACTTACACTCGCCGAACTCTTCCGCCAGTGCGCGTTGCGTATAGTCGTCGTGGTTTTCATAGAAGCGAATAATGCGTGCGCGCAGATCGTCAGAAATTGGAAGTGCCATGCCCTTATCATTCCTGATGACCCGCCATATACGCCATTGCAAACCGATCTAGTGTCGAAGCGGGACTTGCGCAGCTTGGAGCAGGAAGTCAGAGACGTCTTACGTGCGGCGCAGCGGAGCCTTTCGCCGTGCCCATCACCGCCGGAGACCACACCTACACCGAAGAGATGGTCGAGCAGGTCTGTCAGTGGTTCCGGCGGTTTCTCAAGCGTTGATTAACCCAGAGCGACCACGCCTCTGTAACACCAAGCTGTGAAATTCATTTCAGCAATATCTCTTTGAATAAATCTACTGCCCTTTCGTCACCTGTCTGGCCGAGCCAGAAGATGGCTTGTTTGCGGATTTCAGCTTTGGCATGGGTCTTCGCGATTTTGATGAGCAAGGGGACGGCCTCATCCTTCGACCTTTGACTGATGGCAAAGACGGCCTGCTTTTGTATCTCGGTGTCGCCATCCGCGCTGTCAACGGTGTCTTTCAGCACGCCCAGACTGCGTTCGCCCGCCTTCTGGCCCAGCCAGAAGATCGCTTGCTTGCGGGCCTCGCGATCGGTGTCGCTGCCCGCGATGTTGATCAGGAAGTTGACGGCGGCATCTTTGTCTTGATTGATCGAGGCTGCAAAGATGATCTGATTCTTGATGTCACGCTGCGTGATCGCGGGGTAAAGACTTTGCAATGTGGAGAGCGCCGCGCTGTCTTTGCTCACGCCGATGGCAAAAGCACCCTGTTTGCGCACCTCGCGGCTCTCGTTTTCATTACGCACCAGATCAGCCAGGAAGGCCGTCTCACCGCCGATCTGGCCAAGCCAGAAGACGGCGTTCGTCCGCACCTTTTCCACCGCTGATTGCCGCACAAAATTCTTGAGCATCCCCCCGACGCTCGAGTCGTCGTGCAGAGCGATGGCCATCGTTGCGTGCTCATTGACTTTGGTCGCCTGCGGCCCTTCGACCAATGTGCGTAGCAGATTCAAGCTCTCCTCATTGCTTGCGCGGCCCAGCCAGTAAACGCGGTAGCCGTTGTAGTCGCGGGCGCGTTCAAGATTGTAAATCTCCACGCGCGCAACCGCATCGTTGCCTGGTTCGTGCAATAGGAAAACGGCCAGGTTACGCGTCTCGCGCGTCGAGTCGAATGAGATGTTGACTCCGTCATCCGACCACCGCCCCTTGCCGTTCCAATCCTGATCAACTGCGACTCCTGGCCGCACGTCGAAGGCGTAGGCCGTCCAGAAGCGCGTCGAGGTGGCGCGTCCCAACTTGATCGCCGTGTCCAGACGGCTTCTCAGGCTCGCCCCGTCCACCGCGACAAAGCCTGGACGCTGAATCGGCTCTGCGGTTAAAGCTGCCTCCGCCAGACCAGCTTCAATAGCGGTTGGATCGGCTGCTGCCGCCCGTACTGCCTTGACGGCACTGTCCTGCCCGACTGCCAGCGTTAGTAGCACCAACAGGAAAAATGTTCTGCTGATCATCTTCAATGTCCCCCTCATTATTTGAGAATGTCTTCGATAAATTTCAGGGCTTCAGGATCACGGCTTTGTCCGAGCCAGAAGATCGCCTTCTTGCGCATCTCCATCGAAGCATCGCTTTTGGCGATCTGCATCAACTTTCGCAAGGCGGCTTTCCGATTTGATTGACCAAACGCGAAGATGAGTTGCTCCTTGACGCCGCCGTCTTTCTCCGCGTCATACAACTGCGCGAGCGTGTCAAAGGCCTGGTCTCCCCCTCCTTGACCAAGCCAGAAGATGGCTTGTTTGCGCACTTCGACATCATTGGCCGTGCGGGCGACATCAAGCAGCTTGGCTTGCGCGCGCGGATTGTGAATTTGGGTGAGCGCGAAGAGAACCTGTTTGCGAATCTCCGCGTTGGTGTCGGCGTCATAGATTCCGATTAACTCGGCTACGCTTTGATCGCCACGCTGGCTGAGACCGAAGATCGCCTGTTTGCGCAACTCGACATCGCCATTGGCTCGCGCGATCTCGCTCAATTTGGCATTTGCGCGCGCGCTGTGATGTTGCGAGAGGGCGAAGAGAATCTGCTTCTTGAGTCCGACGTTCTGCTCGGCCTCATAGATTTTTGTCAGATCATCTACTGCCGCTTCATTGCTGCGTTGACCGAGCAAGAAAATCGCTTCGCCCCGCAACTGTGGCGCTGCGGCCGTGCGGGCCAACTCGACCAAAAATTCATACGCGCGCGGGTGGGATTGTTGCGAGAGCGCAAAGATTGCAGCTTTAGCGCTTTCGACATCGGTTGACTGTTTGGCCACATCCCGCAGCAGATTGAAGGCATTTTCGTCTCCGCTCTGTCCTAACCAGAAGATCGCGGTCTTGCGCAGTTTCGGATCAGTTTGATTGCGCGCCTGCTCTAACAACAATGATGTCGTCTTCGGCCCGCCGTTTTGACCGAGCAGCATAAGCGCATTCTCTTTCAAACTCCGGTCGGCTTTGGAATCGGGCTTGAGCAGGTCGGCGGCAAAGGCAGCCGCGCGCTCAGGGTTCGATTGGAAGAGGCTTTGCAGCGCAATTATTTTGATCTCGCGGTCGTTCTGGCTCAGCTCGTTGCTAACGATCTGGCTGTTCCCGGTCTGCCCGGCAATCTCGACGCGCATTGCCCGAGCGTCGTCCAGCCAAGTTGAGCGCGGGTATTCGCGGATCAACCGCTCTAACTGTCTGTCGGCTTCCGCATACTTTCCTTGTTTCTTGAGCGCGAAGGCCATCCAGTAGAGCGCGGCGTCAACGTCCTTGTGTTTCGGATATTCGGCGACAAAAGAGTTGAAGGTCGCGGTGGCACGATTCCAATTCTCTTCTTCAATCTGGTCGCGCCCCTGCCGGAAGATCTTCATCGCGTCGTCCTTCGCGTTCGAGCTTTGGAGGAAGCGATTGAGCTTGCCCAGTTCCTGCGCCGAAACGCCGTTTGAATGATTTCCGGGGTTCAAGCCGAGCAGGCTGCCGACGGCCAACGCCAGCAGTAAAGTGACGCCGCCCCAGATAAGCAGCCGGCGCAGCCGTTGATGATTACGAATACTGTGTCGCATAAATGATCTTTCTATCCTCGCTTTGACTTTTTATTGGTTCTGAAAAGTTGGCAACGCGGGTTGCGTCGCATTGATTTGCAGTGCGACGATCAACTCCTTCCGCTGCAAACGCCCTCTGATCTCGCTCAAATCGTTAGGCGACGGTCTATCCGGCAAATTGGCGATGTCGAGCAGGAACGGCTCCAAACTGTTGAGCGCCTCTTCCGCTGGCAAATTGCCTTTCATCTCTGCCTCACGCCGCAGCAAGATGTTTTGATAAAGCAACCGCTGGGACAATTGCCTCTCATAAGCCAGATCAATCCTGCTGGAGCCTTTTACGACTCTGGCGTTGCGGAACGAGCGCAACAACAATTGCGCTTTCTCAAAATGCTTGGCAGTTTCCGGATTGAAGAGTGAGTTCACGGCCAGCGGTTGCTCGAAGCGCACTGCCTCAACTCCGATGGCGACCGTCTCCTCAGGCGGCTCTGCGCGCTGAACTGTTGGCCGGCCGGCCGCTGTTGCGGCTTTTGCATAAACGGGCTTTCGTTTGTTTGAATTCCCGCCGGGCTTCGGCAAGACCGCCACGACCTCGTCAGGCGCTGCAGGTTTGGATGGCGGGGTTGGGGTTGCCTTGGCTATCTCTGGAGTGCTTGGGGTGGGCGCAACAATCTGCCGCCTTTGCCAATTCCACCAACCAACTGCCAGCAAGAGCAGCGCCAGCCCCGCCGCCAAGGCGCGCGGCCCCATCGTCAAAAGCCCAAACCCAGCGACCCAGTCTGCCAGGCGCTGCTTCAAAGTCGGTCGCTCTTGCTCCAAGCGCGTACGTAATCTGGTCTCGTAACCCGCCCAATAACTTTCAGTGGGCAGCGCCACTTCTGCCGCCTGATCAAAAACGCGCAATGTTTCAGTCATTGACTGGTATTGCGCCAGGCAATGCTGACAGTTCTCCAACTCTGATAGCACACGCCGTCTGGTCTCAGGCCCCAGTTCATCAAAGACCAGATCAACCAACTGCTCGCTTGTCTTCACGCAATCGTGCATAACTGTTCACTCGCTCAGCGCCGTTCACGCGCCGCATACGAAACCTCGTCGGTCGCGCCCAATTTGACACCCAGATACTCGCGCAGCCGGTTGACGGCGCGGAATAACGCCTTTTTGACCGTGCCGGTCGAGATGGCGCAAGCCTGAGCTATCTCTTCGTAGGTCATCCCTTCACGATGCTTGAGCAAAAAGATCAACCGCTGCTGCGCCGTCAATTCACCCATGCCCGCCATCACCTTCTCGGCCATCAATTGTTGATGCAATTTCTCTTCGGGCGCTTGCTGCGGCTTGACGGGTGACAGTCCCAGCTCTTCCAGAGAGACCAATTTGCCCATTACAAATGCTTTCCTCTCACCGCTGTACATTGTCTTCATCTCCCGCTGCTGGTTCAGAAAAGTGTTGACTGTGATCTTGCGTAACCAGGTATAGAAGCCCGCCTCGCCACGGAAGCTGCCGAGGGCGCGATAAGCCCTCAGCCAAACCTCCTGCGACAAGTCTTCGGCTTCGTATGGGTCGCGGGTGTAATGCAACGCCAGTGCATAAATACGCCGCTGGTAAGAGCGAGCCAGCACGCAGAAGGCCTCTTGATCACCTGCCCGCGCCTGCTCGATCAGCTCGTGTTCCTGGATCACCAGTTGTCATCCTTCTGTTGAAGTCGCTCACATAGACACGGTCTACGGAATTTGGTTGGCACGAAAACGAAGAAAATTTTTGCCGCTACACAAAAAAGCACAGCGATCTTTCCAAGGCAATCTGAAAAGATCGCTGTATTTTCAAATGTAGGCAAGGTATGGCGAGCAAGGCCGTACTGGCGGCGCGCTGAATTCAACGTTGCAGCAATTTCTTGACCGTGATTTTTTCGGTCACTTTGATCGGCTCTTTTACCGATGCTTTTTCTGGTTTTTTGCCCGACTTTTTGCCCGGGTCTTTGCTCGACTCTTTGCCTGACTGATTAACCGGTACCTTGATCGGCACTTTCACCGGCTCCTTAATTGGCTTTTTGACCGGTTCTTTAACCGGCACTTTCACTGGCTCTTTGATCGGCACTTTCACTGGCTCTTTGATTAGATCCTTGATTGTCTCATTGACCGGCTCTTTAAGCGGTACTTTTACCGGCACTTTCACCGGCACTGTGACTTTCACGTCGCACGGGGACTTCGGCTCCAACACTTTCCGCGCATCCTCAGGCAGCAAGTTCTCGAGAACTTTTGAGACGCCCGCCGCAGTCGGCTTCTTCACCGCCCCTTTGAGCGTCGGATCATACTCGCGCGCAGCGTCTTCGTAGCTCTTACCAGCCTTCTTGTATTCCTCGCCTTGCGGGCCGCCGACCTCTGCGCCTTTCTTGCGATAAAGCGAGGCCAGCGCCAGATTATTGGCCGCCCGCTCGCCGGAGTTTTTCGCCTTGCGACGCTGGCCGGAGGCTAGTTGATATTGCCGAATCGCCTGGTCGGTCTGTCCCAGCGCGCTATAGCAAAAAGCCAACTCGCGTTGCGCTTCGTAATAATCGGGGCGCAGCTCCAGCGCTTTCTTCAATTGCGGGACGGCCTGCTGGTCTCGCTAAGTTGGATTGAAGTCGCCACACGTGCGCTGCATGGTGGTGTCTACCGCTTGATTTCGCGAAGTTTGTGGGCAGGCTACAAGGATGCTAAGGCACGAGCTTCATCCGCCGCAGCAATTCTTTGAAGCGTGGCTCAGCGCGCAACCCGTCAAAGAGTGGCTCTACTTTAATTTGCACCATCTGATGATCCTGCAGTTCATAGGCCCGGTAGAGATAATCGAGGGCCTGTTCTTTTTTGCCCAAACGCACATAGAGATAGACCACGTCGAAAGGATTGCTCTGTTTCTCTTGCATAAACGTTTCCAACATTTTCTGCCAAACGCCCCGCAAGCCGTGTTTAAGATAAATAGGTTTATATTGTTTGTCGCGCCCGTCTGTCTTCTCCAGACAAGAGATCAACTCGTCATACAGCCCCATTTGTTCATACGAGAAACTGCTTTCGAGATAAAAGGTGCTAAAGTTTGGGTTCATCTCACTAGCACGGCGATACTGCCGCAGCGACTGTTCGTAACGCCGCGCGTAGTAATAGACCCGGCCTAAATCCGCGTGGACGTAGAGCGACAGCGGGTCAAGCTCCAAGGCCCGCTGCTCCGCCGCGACAGCCTCATCAAACCGGCCCATCTCAGCTAAATAGAGTCCGTACCAGTGGGGGGCCGTTACGTAGTTCGGGTTTAGCTCAATGGCGCGCCGGAACTCGTGCTCCGCTCCGGCCCAATCCCAATCATGCAACCAGGTGATGAGCGCCAGCGAGGTGTGCGCCTCGGCCGATTGTTCGTCATGCGCAATCGCTTGCAAAGCGGCACGCTTGGCGATGGAGAATGCCTCGCGCGGTAAGATCGTTTTGTGAGTGCCGATCAGGCTGTAACTATTGGCCAGGCCGCTGTAAGCCAGTGCAAAGCTCGGATCTTTGGCCAAAGCCTGTTCGAAGTACTCGATAGCGCTTTTCATGCCTAACTCTGTCCGCTGGTTCCAGTAAAATTGCCCTTTGTGGTAGAGGCGGTAAGCTTCCAGGTTTTCTGTGGGGCGTCTGTGCGGTTTCCACTCAGCCGGGGCGTTTAGCCCTAACTGCTGCGCAACTTCCTGCGCGATCCCTTGCGGCAAGGTTAGCAGTTCAGACGTTTTCCCGTCATACCTTTTAGCCCAAATGACTTGGCCGTTGTGGGCTTCTATCAGCTCTACTCTAACGGAGAGATCATTACCGTCTGAGGCCGCGCGCCCCATAAGCAATGTCTCTACACCCAGCGCCCGCCCGATGATCGGAGGATCGAGCGGCTGTCCTTTGTAGCGGAAGACGGAGTTGTGCGCGGGCACGGCCAGCTTGGGCAAGCGCGACAGTGAATCAATCAGGCTGTCGGTCAGGCCGTCGGCGAGAAATTCCGCCTGCGGGTCTTGGCTGATGTAGGTGAAGGGCAGCACAGCGATTGATTCCCTGACGCGCAGACGCGTGGTGAACCAATTGAGCCAAAAACCGAGTAGCAAACACAGAATGGCGACCGTGGCGGTGATCAGGATGTGAGGCCGATGTCGTTTGAAAAATTTGACGCCGCGATAACCGAGCGTGTCTTTGCGCGCAACGACTACCAGACCGGCCAGGTAGCGGCGCACATCTTCGGCAAACAATTCGACCGTCACGTAGCGCCGTTCCGGTTCCTTGCGCAAAGCCATCAGCACGATGTTATCCAACTCACCACGCAGCTTGCGCTGCAATTCCTCCGGCGTAGTGCAGCGCGCGTGGGCAATTGCCTCGGGCGTGCGGTCGCGGATAGCTCCACGCTTGGCGCTGACGCTGGGTTTGAGAGGGTCTGCCGCCTGGATCGTTTGTAAGACCTCACGCGGCAAGCGGCTTTGGAAAGAGTATGGGCGCTGTCCGCTCAAGAGTTCGTAAAGCACCACGCCCAGGCTGTAGACATCGCTGGCCGCGGCGCTATGCAGCCCGCGCAACTGTTCGGGGCTGGCGTACTCGGGCGTCATTACGCGTAGGGCAGTTGGTGTCGGAGTAGCGGACTGTTCCGCGTCGAGCAGCTTGGCGATGCCGAAATCGAGCAGCTTGGGCGTACCCTCTTCCATAATCAGGATGTTGCCCGGTTTGAGGTCGCGGTGGATCACCCGATGCTCGTGCGCGTACTGGACAGCGGCACAGACCGCGCCAAAGAGCTTGAGCCGTTCCTCAATCGAAAGCTGGTGGGTGTCGGCGTAATCGTCTATCGGTTGTCCCGCGATGTACTCCATCACTAAGTAAGGACGCCCGTCATTGGTCATGCCACCATCGAGCAGGCGGGCGATGTTGGGATGCGACAGGTCGGCCAGGATTTGGCGCTCGCGGCGAAAGCGGCGCAGCACCTGTTCCGTGTCCAGCCCGCGCTTGAGGATTTTGATAGCCACCTGCTGCTCAAATTGCCCATCAGCGCGCTCGGCCAGATAGACTGCTCCCATTCCACCGCGCCCAAGCTCGCGTATGACGCGATAGGGGCCGACGCGTTCCCCAACGATTGATGCTTCAGCTTGATTGATTGCGTGGTCGGCCAGGGCTGCCACCGATTGTGCGCTGACGGGCGCTTGCAGAAAGTTCTCATCTTCGCGGTATGAATCCAACAGCGACTCGACCTCGTGCCGCAGCGTGGCATCCTCGGCGCAGGCTTTGCTGAGGAAGTCGGCGAACTCGTGCGGCGCGCGTTCGAGCGCTTCGTGGAAGAGTCTTTCTATGCGTTCGAGCCGGGCTGGTGTATCCATCACACTCTCATTTGCCGTTCAACTCGCGCCGCAGCCAGGCGCGCGCGAACCGCCAATCACGTTCCACTGTTGTGTCTGAAACTGCGAGCACACGGGCAGTCTCCTCGATAGTCAGCCCGCCGAAAAAGCGCAATTCTATCACCCGGCTCTTTTGTGGGTAGTCTTGCGCCAGTTTCTCCAAAGCTTTGTCCAACGCTCCCAAATCTACATTCTCTTCAGTTGTCAGATGCGCCGCGTCGGCTAGTGTCAACTTGTGCTCCCCGCCGCCGCGCTTGCTTCGCCTGTGGCCACGTGCGTAATCCACCAGCACGCGCCGCATCATCGCCGCCGCGATGCCGATGAAGTGCTCCCGGTTTTGCCACCGGACGTTGTCTTGCCCGGCGAGCCGCAGATAGGCTTCGTGCACCAGCGCCGTCGGCTGGAGCGTGTGATCGGAACGCTCACGCTGCAAATAGGCATCGGCCAACAGCCGCAACTCGTCGTAGACAATGAGCATCAACTCGTCGCGCGTGGCCGTCCGGCCATTGCTTTCGGGATTTTCAGTGAGACTCACTTGCAAAGGTATAGCTTAAATCAGCTTCCGATTAACCTTTCATCGCGAGAAATGATTATCTGCCTACTGGTATTCACCCGAAAAAGTTTGTCCCCAGGTGAAGGAGAACCAGGCGAAAGGTCGCGTTATTAAATAGAAGTACATTTTTACCTGCGCCCTCGAATTAGCGCGGCACAGGCAAAACCATTTTACGCAAAGAGGCGCGCTGCCGCCACCGACTTGATGATGAAGCTGCTTTAGGTATGGACCAAGCCGCCGCACGTGATGGCTGGTTAGCGTCTCACTCTTTGCCAACAACTTTAGAAGGAATCCAGGATGCGAACTACACACACCTCTTTATTACAGCGGATCGTGCTCTATACCTTCCCTCGCTTGTTCGACCTCAGTCAGTCGCCCAACCCGGGCAGCACAACTATTGGTCAAGTGCATGCGCAAGGCAAAACAACCTTCACACTCTGACATTCACAACGGCGGCAGCCTGACCATCGCAATCTTCCCGCCGAACTGCTGAACGAAACGTGACGGGACGTAAGTTTCAACAAAACAGACGCCGTGAAAATCCACGCGCCGTCATACCAGGAGATACACCCATGACCAAACTTGGCAAGTTATCAACGCCGATACGCCTACTGATTGCACTAACACTAATCGCCTCACTTGTCCCTTCCTATTATTTGGTGAAGACGGTGTTGGCTGCCGATGGTGATCTTGATGTTACGTTTGGGCCAACTGGTCCGAACGTGCCCGCAGGCGTAGCTCGCACCGATTTTGGCGGCGCCAACGATAAAGCCAGTGCGCTCGGCATCCAGTCAACAGGCAAGATCATAGCTGGAGGTACGGTAGGCGCTGGCGCGGCCACTTTCGGGCTGTCGCGTTATACCACCACCGGCGCTTTGGATACGACGTTCGGCCCAGGCATGACGGGCAAGGTTACTACCAGTTTTGGTAGCCCCAACGGTGACACGCTCAACGACCTCGCCATCGGTGCAATGGACAGGATCGTTACCGTGGGGACAACACTGGTTTCATTTGGCTCATGTACAAATGCTGACATGGCCATTGCGGTATATGATGCCAACGGCAACCTCGATATGGGTTTCAGCGGCGACGGGAAACTGACGATTGATTTCTTCGGTTGCAACGACAATGCAACGGGAGTCGTCATCCAGCCTGACGGCAAGATCGTCATAATCGGGTCGGCATTAGAGGTTCTTCCTGGCCCTGTGTTTAACGACTACGTGGCGCTCGTCCGCCTCAACGCTGATGGCACGTTTGACAACACGTTCAACGGCGATGGCAACAGCGACGGGAAGGTGCTTACCCTCGTCACGGCCGCGAACGGATTAGGAACGCCTGCCGACTTCGTGCGGATCCCTTCAGGCCCGCAGGTGGATAAATTTATCGCGGTGGGAGGCTCCAATTTATCAAGTGATTTCTTTGTCGCGCGCTTTAAGTCTGACGGAATTCTCGATTCAGGCGCTGGAGGTTTCGGGCCGACAGACATAGGAGCTGTTACCACCGACTTCAATAACTCTGACTCAGCCAAATCGGTTGCCCTTCAGTCAGACGGCAAGATCATCGCGGGTGGTGTTGCGAATTTTTTTGGTGGCCCAACCCAGGATTTTGCCATGGCGCGCTACGACAGCGACGGCAACCTCGACACAAACATGGATTCCGATCCTGGGGTCGTCTTCGGCACGGGCGGAAAAGTCACCACCGATTTCTCCAGCGGGATGTTCGCGGGGACTGATGAGGGCAAGTTCGTAGGAGTAGCGTCGAACGGAAAGATCATAATGAGCGGCGCAGCCTCTCTAACAGACATGGTAACTACAACGAACAATGTAGCGATAGCTCGCTACAACACTGACGGCTCGCTCGATAACACCTTCGGCTCAAGCGGGAACGGGAAGGTAGTCACTACTCTCAGCACAGGAATGACGACCAACATGTCCGCTCCTCTGACGGGACTTCTTCAGCCTGACGCCAAGATACTGGTCGCGGGCCAGATTCGCGAGGCATTGATGTCGGGTGAGGCAGACATCTTCGTCGCGCGCTTTGAAAACACCGGTCTTCCCACGACCACGACTGTAGCCTCCAACAATAACCCTTCGGTCTTTGGTCAGAGCGTGACCTTCACCGCCACGGTCACTTCTAGCGGCGGCACACCCACCGGCAACGTGAATTTTGTAATAGATGGTGGCGCACCTACAGTGGTGGCGCTGAATGGTGCAGGGCAGGCTACACTCACGACCTCTAGCTTGAGTGTCGGCAATCACACGGTCATGGCCAATTACCAGGGTGGCGGCAGTTTCCCTGCCAGCAGTGGCTCGCTTGCGGGCGGGCAGACCGTGAATCCAGCCAACACCACCACGACGGTGGCCTCCAACAACAACCCTTCAGTCTTTGGTCAAAGCGTGACCTTCACGGCTACAGTGACCGCGACCGCGCCGGGTGGCGGCACGCCCGCCGGCAACGTGAGTTTTGTGATTGATGGCGGTGCGCCTACGGTGGTGGTGCTGAACGGCGCAGGCCAGGCCACGCTGACGACTTCTTCCTTGAGCGTCGGCAATCATACTGTGGCGGCCACTTATCAAGGCAACAGCAATTACAACGGGAGCAACGGCTCGCTTGCTGGCGGGCAGACTGTCAACAAAGCTAGCACCACTACAGCGATTACGTCTGACAATCCTGACCCATCAAATCTTGGGCAATCGGTCACGGTCACTTATACCGTCACCGCGGTTGCGCCCGGCGCCGGGACGCCGACTGGCAATGTGACGGTCAACGCCAGCACGGGCGAATTCTGTATGTCCACGGTCGCGGCTGGTTCTTGCAATATCGTCCTCAATACGCCGGGCACGCGCACGTTGACGGCCACTTACGCGGGTGACACGAATTTCCTGAACAGTGTTTCGGCAGGGGCGAGTCATACTGTGTCGGTGATGGGCAGCGTTTCGGGTAGCCTGAGCGACCCGCTGGGTTGTACAGGGCCAGGCGGTGTTGTCACTGGCACAATTCAAATTAACAATACAGCCGCTATTACCCAACCCTTCACGCTGACGACGACCTTTACCAACTTCGTGGGCTTGGTAGGCACTTGCACATTAACGGGCGCACTGCCAGGCACCAATTGTAGCGTGTCAGCCAATGGGTTGACGGCGAACGGCTCAATCGCGGCAAACACCACACTGTTGGTGCAGTACCAGGCGCAAGTTGCCGATGTGCCGAGCGGAACTACGCTGACCGCCTCCAACGTGGCAACGTTGAGCGGAGCGCCAGTGCCGCCCAACCCGCTGGTTTTCACAACCACAGCTAACTGTGCAGCGGTCGGGCCAGGGTTGTTCTTCCCCTCAACGGCTGAAGTCAGCGATCAGAAGGCAGGCTCGGTGCTCGTCTACAATCTTTATTCGTCGAGTATTGCTGCACCTAACTCACAGAACACGCGCATCGCGATCACCAACACCAATCCAAGTTTGCCGATTGCCGTGCACCTGTTCTTTGTAGATGGTGCGACTTGTTCAATCGCTGATAGCTTGGTTTGTTTGACGCCGAATCAGACGGCGAGCTTCCTGGCTTCGGATATTGACCCCGGTACGACAGGTTACATTGTCGCTGTAGCTTCAGATCTGGTAACTGGTTGTCCGGTAGATTTCAACTATCTGATCGGCGATGAATACGTGAAGCTCTCCAGCGGCCACGCGGCCAACCTAACAGCGGAAGGCTTCGCAGCTATTGCAGGGGGCTTGCCTGCTTGCAACGGGCTGTCGGTAACGGCGCTGTTGAGCTTTGATGGAACCAGCTACAACCGTGCGCCACGCGTGCTGGCGGCGTCCAACATTCCGTCACGCGCTGATGGCAATGACACGCTGATCGTCATCAACCGCTTCGGCGGCAGCCTGGCAGCCGGAGCCGGGACGCTCGGTTCGCTCTTCGGCATCCTCTACGATGATGCGGAGAATCCGCTCTCGTTCACCTTCACAGCAGGCGTCTGTCAGTTCCGGTCGTCGCTCTCCAGCAACTTCCCACGTGTGGCGCCGCGCTTCGAGCAGTTCATTCCGGCGGGCCGCAGCGGTTGGGCGAAGTTCTACTCGCAATCAGACATCGCGTTGTTGGGCGCACAAATCAACTTCAACGTGAACGCGGGGACGGCGGCGAATGCCTTCAATCAAGGGCACAACCTGCACAAGCTAACACTAACAACGACGGCGGTGCTGACTATTCCGATCTTCCCGCCGAATTGTTAGCGGCAAGCCAAGTTACTTGAAGTCTGTGCGTAATTCATGACCTGTGTTTTCAATGGTCTCAGCGCCAGCGGCGCGGCATCTTTATAGATTTGGCGAGTTGTTGCCCCTGAGCTCCTACGGAGTTCAGGGGCAAGCGCCACACAGGTTCTATAAACACTAAGCTCCTCCGGAACTGGATTGTGGCTTGCCGAATCCAGAATGGCCTTCAGCCTTCGCTTCGCGCCGAGTTAATGGGATTAGCTTTCAGTTGAGCCATCTGATGGTCGCGCATTTTGAAGGCATAGCTAAAAAAAGTGTAGTTTGACAGTCCTCGTAGCCCTCTCATTGCAGAAGACTCACGCCTTCTTCACCTCCAAATTAGCCGCAGCCCAGCACGCTAAAAAGTCTGCTGACAAGTGAAGGAGGCCAAGCCAAAAGGTCGCGTTACTAAATAGAGGTCCATTTTTGCCCGCGCCATCAGATTAGCACGGGCCAGGCAGAAGCATTTACGCAAAGAAGTGCGCTACCGCTACTAGCTCGGTGGCGAAGTTGCCTCCGCATGGAACCAACCAAACTTGAAACAAGTGAGCCAAACCCTTTGGCTCAGCAGGTAAATCATGAAACGTATCTATGTCTTGTCGCTGATGATTGTACTAGGTGTGCTGTTATTCCCGCTGAAGTGGGCCTCGCTGGGCGCTGCTTACTCTGCGGGATCGTGGTTCAAAGCCGCCGAGCCGCAAGACAGGCCGGAGCGTTTGGCCCCGCTCGAAGAGTTAGACACGCTGCCGCCCGCCAGAACGAGCAATGGCCCGGCGCGCCGCGACCCGCGTCGTTGGGCCGCGCGCTTGAGCGAGAACAACCTGCGCCAGCCGGAAATCTTTCCCGGCGTTGATCTGGTCTTTGCCGGCAACAAGCAAAAGCTGGAAGCCGTCTTAATCGTCAAGCCGGGCGCTGACTTGAACGCGGTGCGCTTCGATTTCCCGCAAGCCGAGAGCGTGACCACCGATGCGCAGGGCAATATCTGGGTGGTTGCGCCCGATGGCGATCTGGGACTGCTGCGACCGCGCCTGCTGCGCGAAAATAGGGAAATCGAGGGCGGTTTCTTTATCAAAGGCGAGCGTGTGAGTTTGCGCGTCAAGGAGCACGACGCGACGCAGCCACTGCTGGTGCGCTTCGATGTGGTTTACCCTGTGCGCCCGGTCAACCTGCTCGACCAGATTCTGTTTCGCGTCTTCACGCCGGAGGTGCGTCCGAATACGCCAAACGCGCCGTCGGCAGTCAACATTACTGCCAGTAAGAGTGTGAACCTGACGACCGCTGCGCCGAACAGCACCTTGATGTACACGGTGACGATCACCAACAGCGGCATGGACAATGCCACCGGCGTCAAATTCACCGACACGATTGATGCGAACACGTCGCTGGTGTTGAGTTCGGTCAACACTTCGCCCATCGCCTTCGCCGACGCTTACAATGTCATCGGCAATGTCCGCATCCAGCCGAACGTCGCACAAGGGTTACTGGCCAACGATTGCGACCCCAACAATACAGGCACAGGTTCAGACTGCGTCAATACATCGCTGACTGTTTCAGTGCTGGCAGGTGACAATACGGCTCCGTTTTCGGGGACTAGTGCGCAGGGTGGACAGATAACCGCTAGCGCCACTGACGGCAGCTTCAGCTACAACCCACCAGCGGGCTACAACGGCACGGACAGCTTCTCTTACACCGTCAGAGACGCTGGTGCGGACGGCATAGCGGGCAATGCCGATGATAAAACGGACACCGCCACAGTATCGCTCACGGTCAGCGCGCCCATCTGGTTCATTGATGACAGCGCGATGGCGGGTGGTGACGGACGTTTGACGAATCCTTTCAACTGTCTGGTCGGCGCGGGCTGTTTCAGCGCGACTACTTTGGATGAGGCGGGTGATACCATCTTCCTCTACGCGGGCAGCTACACGGGCGGGCTGACGCTGCTCAACACTCAGAAGTTGGTGGGCCAGGGCGGTTCAGCGGGGACAACGCTGGCGGCCATTCACGGCGTGACGGTTGAGCCGTACAGCGACTCGCTGCCTGCGCTCAACGGTGATCAATCAACAGTCTCCATCACTACCACAGTTGCCGGAACGGACGCCATCACGCTGGGCATGAGCAACCTGCTGCGCGGCTTCACCGTCGGCAACACAACCGCCAGCGACATCGCGGGGACGAATTTTGGCGCGCTGAGCATCAACGAAGTGACGTTGAGCGGAACAGGACGCGCGCTCGGCCTCAACAACGGTGGCTTTGCCAGTGGCTCGTCCATCACGAGCATCACCTCCACCAGCAGCCCTAATGAGGGCATCAGTCTGCAAACGATCACCGGCGCCAACTCGCCCACCATTGGCACAACGACGATCTCGGGCAGCACAGGTAGCGGAATCGCCATCGCTACATCGAGTACGGCATTCACCTTTCCCAGTGTGACGATAAACAGCACAGGCGGCGCGGGCATAACGCTGACCAATAATACTGGCGCCTTCACCGTTAGCGGTGGCCAGATCGGCAACACCAATGATCCAGGCGGGAATGCCTTGGACATTGATCAGGGCAACGCCAATGTCAGCATTGCGGCATCGCTTACCAAAACCACAGCAGGCTTGCTCGTCGAGATCACCAATCGCAGCGGCACCTCGACCATTGACATCACCAGCGCGCTGAATACCACGTCTCCCGGTCAGGGCATCTTCGTGCAGAACATCGCGAGCGGAGGGGCAACCACCATCAACTTCAGCAACGGCACCAAGACCTTGAATACGGGCGCGAGCGCGGCGGTCACGTTGGACAATATTGACAACGCGACAGTCAGCTTCACGGGTGGCGGGCTCGACATTGACACTACCAGCGGCATCGGTTTCAACGCCACTGGTGGCGGCACAGTCAACGTGACCGGCACGGGCAATGCCATTACGTCTACCACCGGCACAGCACTCAACGTCGTCAACACGACCATCGGCGCGAGCGGCTTAAACTTCCTCAGTATTAACGCTGGCACAGCCGCCAGCGGGCCGGTAAATGGAATTGTGCTGAATACTACTGGCAGCAGTGGCGGTCTGACGGTAGCCGGAAGTGGCTCGGCTGGAACGGGTGGCACGATTCAGAGGACGACCGGTGATGGCGTGCTGCTGACCAGTACGCAGTCGGTCAACCTGTCCTGGATGGATATTAAAGACGGCACTGAAAGCGGCATCCTTGGCACCAGCATCACCGGGCTGAATCTGACCAACGTCAACGTCACTAACAACGGCGATGATTCGGGCGACAATGGGATCAAAGTCAACAACTTGTGGGGTACTTGTGCATGGTCGAATCTTTCGGTGACAGGCTCTGAGAATAACAATGTCTTCATTGATAACACGAGCGGCACGCTCAGTTCTTTCACCATCTCAGGTGCGAGCCACTTTGACAGCCTCGGCACGGCTTTTGGCAGCAACTCCGTCCTGTTCGACATTCGTGGCACGGCGGTGCTAACCTCCGGCAGCATTAGCGGGGCCACCTTTCAAAACAACAAACCTGCGCGCGGCATTACCATCCAAGCCCAGGACACCGCACAGATCGGCGATCTTTCGCCAGGGACCAATGCCTTCATAGTGCAAAACTGTAGCTTCACGAACAACGGACTCCAGGCCAGCTTTGAACAGTCAGGTTCGGCCAATAATACTTTCAAGTTCCTGAACAATGGGACGCCAGCAGCGCCGATGACTATGCCAAACACACAGGTTGGCACCAGCCACGCCGTCAATATCTTTAGTTCTTCGGCATCAACAGGCGGAACGATCCGAGGTAGACTGGCGGGCAATTACATCGGCAATGCCGGGGTTGCCGGCTCTGGTTCGGCGATTGGTAACGGCATACGTAGTTTTATCCAAGGCAAGACGCAGGCGACGTTGCTGGTTGACGGTAACGTCATCCGGCAGATTCCGCAGGCACGCGGCATTGATATGCAGTTTGTCGGCCAACTGACGGCAGCACAACCCATCGTCCAGCACGATGTCACCGTCACGAACAATGACGTCAACCCCCAAGACTCGACCGGCTTTCCCGCCAATGCGATCTACGTGGGTGCTGATAATCAAGGCTCGCCAGCCAGAGTCAGAGCGGATATTCGCGGCAACATTGTGCCTGCGGGTGCTGCTATTGATACCCTTCCTACTTTTCTGGCCTTGGCAGAGGTCGTCGCAACAGCCGAGGCTCAACTCGTTGACACGGCACCAGCCAGCGCAAACTGCACGGCTCAATTGACGAGCACAAACACCGGCAGCGCGAGTGCAGATGCCGGCTGTGCTTTGATCGCCGGGCCAATCAATACGCCACCCGCCATGCAGCCAATTGATGAACTGAGCGAGCCTAATATCCAGAACGGCAAGCAGGCACGGTTGCGCACGCCAGCCACCCACCCTACGCCAGGCCTGAGTACGCGAATACGCCAATGGCTCAATCCGCTTGTTGCGTCCGTTAGCCTATCGCTGAGCCAAGCTATCTCATTCAGCTCGTCTAGCAAAACGTCTGGCAACCCAGCAATACCGGCAGCAATCAGCGCGAAGCCAATTTGGACTGGCTATCTCGACGCAACAGTCAATCACAGCACGACCATCTCGCCGCAAATCAAAGCGGTGCGGCAACTCTGGCGACCAGTGCTGCCCGCGTTCAGCGCGCCGCGCAGCTACTTCAACCCGCTCCATTTCTTTGAGCGTTCAGCGTCGGCGGCTGAATCACCCAGCGCCAAGCTTGCGCCTGCCATCAAAGCCAGTCCCGCGCTCAAGCAGAGCGCACAAAATCTCCCCACGCGCAGCGATCAGGCGCGCGGTTCGCAGCAGCGCCCCACTCTGCCCGAGCGCGAGCCGCTGCGCCTGCCCGTGCGCGTGCTCAAGAGTCTGGCGGGCACCACTATCACGGTCGGCGGCATGAGCGGTTTCACGCTCCCGGCGGGCAAGAGCGTCACCATTATGTTCAGCGTGCAAGTCAATAGTTCGATTCCGGCGGGCACTTGCTCAGTGCAGAACCAGGGTCGCGTTGATTACACGGGCGGCCCGGTCAACGGTATCTTGACCGATGCGCCCGGCGGCGGGGCCAACGATCCGACCGTCACCAATCTGCAGATCGCACCGTCAGCCATCACTTGTCCAGGCGACATAATGGCTTTCACCGATCCGGGCCAGTGCACGGCGGCGGTTAGCTTCTCGACGCCGAGTTCGACTGGTTGCCCGACGCCCACCGTGACTTGTTTACCCGCTGGCCCTTACCCGAAGGGCGCCACGATGGTCACCTGCACGGCTGCAAACGGGGTTGGCCCAAATACCACTTGTAGCTTCAACATCACCGTCACGGATAATCAGTCGCCGACTATCGCCTGTGGCAGCGTATCGGCGCAGAGTGCCACCGCTAATGCCAGTTGTCAGGCTACGGTGCCCGACGTGCGCGCGCTGGTCAGGGCGCAAGCCAACGACAATTGCACGGCTAATGCCTCGCTCGTCGTCACGCAGAGTCCGACACAAGGCAGCACGGTCAGCGGCACAGGCTCACACCCCATCACAGTGACGGCCTCGGACGGCACGAACAGCAACACCTGTGTCGTGGCTTTCACGGTCAACGATGGGGTTGCGCCAACCATCGCCTGCGGCAACATCGCGGCGCAGAGCGCGACGGCCAACGCCAGTTGCCAGGCGACGGTGCCCGACGTGCGGGCTTTAGTGCGCGCGCAGTCCAGTGACAACTGCACGCCGCAAGCCAATCTGACGGTCACGCAAAGCCCGACCGAAGGCAGCGCGGTCAGCGGCGCAGGCGCACACCCAATCACGGTGACAGTCTCAGACGGCACCAACAGTAATACCTGTGTCGTGGCTTTCACGGTCAACGACCTAACACCGCCGACCATCACTTGTCCGACCAATCAAGTCGGCGTGATGACCCTGAATGCGCCCACCAGTGCCAAGATCGCGGTCAATTACCCGAACCCGACCGTTAATGACAACTGTGTGGGCGCGACCTTCAACTGCAATCCGCCTGCGAGTGGCAACCAATTTCCACTCGGCACGACGATGGTGACTTGCACGGCCAGCGATGCCGCCTCGCCGGCCAACATGGCGAGTTGCAGCTTCGCAGTCGTCGTGCGCACACCGCGCGCCGCTGTCAATAATTTGAAGACGCTGGTGCAGGCGCTTGTGCCCGCCACGCTCACACAGGCGCAAGCCAACTCCGCGATCAGTCACTTGGAGTTGGCCAGTACACATCTGGAGCAAGGCAACAACGCGGCGACCTGCACCGATTTGGCGAACTTCGTCACGCAGGTCAACGCGCAAGCGCAACTGAGTACGCCGCAAAAGAACGAGCTGATCTTCTACGCCAACAAGATCCGCAACGCCATCGGCGTCTGTGGCGGCCCCTACCAGACCGCCAAGCGGGTCGGCGTCTTTAGCTTCAATCGTGGTGGGTTCTACCTCAAGCAAGAGTTGACGGCGGGGCTGGCAGAGCGGGTCGAACGCTACGGTGAAGCGGGCGACTGGCCAGTGGCAGGCGACTGGGACGGCGACGGCATTGACAGCCTCGGCGTCTACCGGCAAGGCGTCTTCCACCTGCGCCCGGCGCGACTGGCCGGCTCGGACGGCAATCCAACAGGCTCAGAGATCACGGTCGAGTTCGGACTGCCAGGCGATCTGCCCATCGTGGGCGATTGGGACGGCGACGGCGTGGACACAATCGGCGTCTACCGCCAAGGCCAATTCCTGCTGCGCAACAGCAACCGGAGCGGGCCAGCCGACATCGTGATCAACTTCGGCGAGTCGGGCGATCTACCACTGGCCGGCGATTGGGATGGTGACGGACAAGTGACGGTAGGCATCTACAATCCGGCGACGGGCTTATTCAAATTGAGCAACACGCTCAAGCACGTGTTGGCCGATGTCGTGGTGCAGTGGGGCGGTCCCAGCTACTTGCCGTTGGTGGGAGACTGGGACGGTGACGGCATTACGACCATCGGGTTGTACGGCGTGGGCGGCGAGTTCTTGCTACGCAACCGGAATGAAGCAGGAACGCCAGACTTAATCTTCACGTTAGGTGTGCGGGGCGGATTACCTGTTGCAGGTAGGTGGGCTGACTCACGCTAGGCGCAGTGTGTGCTAGAGCAGTCCCAAAACTGCAGAAAGCCGAGAGGGCAGGAGTGTTTGCTCCGCGCCCTTGATATGTAGAGTCTGTTATTAACCTTGAGTTATCAAATCAACCAGACGTTTCGCCATCAAAATAGCTAAATGTGAATCAGGGGTTGAATTGCGCCAGATACTGTTGGGCTGCATGCAGGCGTTAGGCACGTATATCAACGAGCGCCAAACGGCACCCTTGTTGCGCCAATTGTTTAGCCAGGGCCAAGCCGATTCCACTGGCTCCGCCGGTGATGACGGCAGTTTTGTCGGCAAACGAATGAATAGGCCTTTGAAACAGGCTTCGCGTTGCATTCTTCACCACGGGAAGCCTGGTGAATTCACCACGCGCTGCGCTTGCGCCAGATGCCTGCGTTCATGCGCGACAATCAGGCGGCAGGCGTCAAGCAGACTATAGGTCACCCAACGAACGAAGGGCGAGGTCATCGCGACGCGCGACATTCCTGTGTGTTCCAGCCGCTGGAGCCGTTCGCGGAGTTCGTGTTGCTGCGACACGAAGCGGGTGACTACCTGCGTGTCAATCGCGCCGGTGGCGGGGCGGGCGTCGGACGGCGCTTTGAGTTTTTGTTTGAAACCGGGCGAGACGACCTTGATCATTAGCTTGCCCCAGACACCCGACAAAACGGGCAACCGTTCAAGCAGCCGGGTGCGATGGGGATGCGCCAGCGCTTCATCAATGGCCCGCAACATCGGGTGATTAGCGTTGAGCAAATGTTCCAGACATTGCGCAACGCTCCACGAGGAGGAGGCGGGTTTCCAGTTGAGTTGCTGCGCATTCAAATGGCCGAAAGCCTGTTGTGCGTCCGCCGCAATTGCGGCGGTTTCGGTGAGCAGGGCGGACAACGGCAGTTGAGTGAAATCAGTCATCGTAGCACTTTCCGTGATTCAATTTGTCAGAAGTAACATTCGTTGATTGATAATCATCGCAGTCTCCATTCACTTCTAAGGCTCAATGCGCTGTGTGCCTTCGCTGATCGGTTTTTGCACGCCATTTATCTTTGGCGTTTTAGCGCCCCGCTTCCGACTTGAATGTAAGCGATGCTTCCGCCCTTGTCCGGAAGCATTACTAACTCGTCAGGTGTCGAAGCGCCAGGTTCCTTCATCAAGAGGCGCCGATCCCCGATTTTTGTCAATTGAAGCTCACTCTTCCCGGTTCGCAGAAATAGCCTGCCCTCACGGATGAAGATCTCTACGGGGTCACCCCCATTGTTGTAAAGGCCGACATATTCGGCCATCTCGGCGAGAGTCATCTCTTGGACTTCTGGTGGTGCGATATTCCTCTTGGACTCCAGCGGCAAAAGCAGCTCTAAAGCCTTTTCGACCGTCTTGGGTAATTGCTGGCCTTGACGATTTGTGAGAATGACGATTGTGAGCTGTCTCTCGGGAACGATACGAATGAAGGAACCATAGCCTGCCCGTGTGCCACCGTGCCCTAACATCTTGAAGCCGCGATGTTCGCCCAACGCTAAGCCATAGCCGTATTGAGTTCGCGTGCTGGGTACGTCCGCATGAGCCGCCGCAAGCTGTGCAAACGTGCCCTTCCTCAGCACTTGCTTTCCTTCAATCTGACCATCGTTGACCAAGGCCAGCAGCCACCGGCACAAATCGTTGGCGCTGGAGAAAAGGGCTCCTGACGGCCAACCCGCGGGATTGTCGGGAACCGGGCGCACCACGAAAGCCTTTCCAGCCGCACCGCGATGTCCCTGCGCGAGAGGATAAGTACTCGCCATGTCGAGACGAAACGTGCTTCTCGTCATGCCAAGTGGCTTCAGAATCTCGTCTTCGATGACCGTCGCATACGGTTTTCCGGCCACCGTCTCGGCCACGTAGCCGGCCAGCCAATAGCCAATGTTTGAGTAAGCGAAGACCTCACCCGGTGGGGCAAACAAACGATTCTCCTTCCACGACCGGACTTCCGTTCCCAGGGCGGACTCGTCAGCGCGATTTGATGGCGGGTCATCGTTCTGAAGTCCCGCCGTGTGGCTCAACACTTGGCCCAACGTTAGTTTTGCGATAGCTCGATCCAGACCCGGCACGTACTCACCGATCGGTCTATGAAAATCGAGCTTGCCATCCAGCGCCCTCTGCACCAACGCGGTGGCCGTAAACATCTTGGTTGTCGAACCAAGTCTAAACAGTGTGTCAGGAGTGACCGGAACACCTGTCTCGACGCTCGCAACTCCGAGGCCCTTCACCAGTAGGATCTTGCGTCCCTGAACGATGCCAATAGCCGCTCCAGGGACGTCGGCCGCTTTCATTTCTTCCATTGCTACCTTCTCCAACTCGGATGATAGCTGGTCAGCGGGTGTTTGAGCTGCCAGACACGATGGGAAGAGTCGTAGCGCAAATATCAATACAGCGGGCCAAATGGCTAGTCGCATGCGAATTTCCTTTCTGGTATCTGAACGATAATCACGAGTCTGTAAAATGTCCGGCCAGCGAATAAAGTTTACTTCAGCGTCCACAGCGCCAGCGCTGTGACGTCCTTGATAAATACTCGTTGGCCAGAAATCGCTGGCTGCGCCCAAGTTGCACTATCGGCGACGGTGTAGCGTTTCAGTGGCTCGAATCCGGCCCGGCTGCTGTGCGCCACAATCAATTCGGCGTCGTCATTCAGAAGAAACAGAAACTCGCCTGCCTTGACGACTGCGGTGTTTGACGCTTCGCGGGGCTGGCCTAACCACAAAACCTTGCCAGCGCTGGCGTCGAGCGCAAAAAACTGCCCGCTTGCCCGCTCGGATAATCCGAACAATGTGTCGCCTATCAGCACCGGATTGCTCATAAACAGCGAAACGTCCTTGTTTTCCCAGACGACCTCGGTAGCCCACTTGCCGTCGCGCCGGATTGGCCGGAGCGCGATCACGGGCATTTTCTGGCTGGCGACAATGATCGTATCGCCAAACACAATTGGCGTCATCGTACTGGCTGTCCCGCTCGACCGCCACGGATGCTCCCAAAGCAGCGCGCCGTCGGCCACCGCGACGCTGATGACACTTTTGGAAGTCATGGACACCACCTGACGGATTCCAGCCAGTTCGACAATGATGGGCGATGCCCACGCGCTGTCGCCTGTCGTCTTCCATCTGATACTGCCGGTATTGGCGTCGAACGCGGTCAGCGGGCCGTGACTGCCAGGATGAACAATAATCAGGTTTTTGTCGCCGAGCGGTGAAACGGCCATGCCGTAATAGGGCGGCTCACCTGGCGCGGGCGTCTGCCACACAAGTTTGCCCGTCGCCGCATCGAACGCCGACAGGATGCCGCCGAGGCCGAGGGTGTAGAGTTTTCCGTTGTGGAAAAGAGGCGTCGCCTTCGGTCCATTCCCGTGTTTTGCCGCGCCGCTGCCTGCCACCAAAGGCGGCGCGGGATAGTCGGTCTGCCAAATCAACTTGCCGGTTGCGGCGTTCAGCGCCAGTAATGCCTCACGATCAGCGCGCCGCGTAAAGGCATATACATTCTTGCCTACGACGATAGGCGTTGCGTAGCCCTCGCCGACCTCAACTTTCCATTTGCGTGTCAGCTTTTCAGGCCACGTTTTCGGTGCAACGAATCCGCTGGCCGCGCCATTGCGGATAATCCTGCGGAGAGCTTTGCGCAAAGGTAATCATTGCAAGCCCAGCCCATGTCGCGACGGCAATAAAAGCTCGTGCCTTACTAGGCACATCCTGCCATAGTTTCATAAATCCATTTTGCGAATCATTGCCTCTCATATCGAACAACTCCGTGGCAGCTTAACCATCATTCCGGGCGCTCCGGTAAAACGGGTATTGGGCAGTAGATGCGCCACAAGATCCTCAATCACGGTAGCGAGTGGCTTCGCCGTTTCAAACTTCTTCATAGGTAAACTCGCGTACACGCTGAACCGCGCACGAATAACCTGCTCTTCCCGGTCCGCCGACCGGCGGAACGACCGCTGCAACTGGCGGCGCACTGTCTCTGCTACGCAGGTCTCGCGGTCGAATGACGGAAGCAAGGCTACGGCTGACGGACTTGCCACGATTTGCTCATAAACGTTTCGGTAGGCTGGATGCGTGTCGCCCGGATAAGTCATGAAACCCGACGACAGCGCGAGCACCGTGTCGTGGCCACAAGCCGCGAGTATGTCGAGATACACCTGTGTGTTCCTGTGGGCGTAATCCCGGTAACCGTAATTCTCAAGATAGGCAGAAATGTCGCCGGCGCAACGGGTAAACTGCTTGTCCAGATCAATGAACGGGATGCCGAGTCTGTGGGCTAGGGCAAAGCCGATGGTGGTCTTGCCTGCGCCTCCTGGACCTACGAGTCGAATCATGACGCTCTCCCCTTGTTCGTTACATTGTTTGGCTACCCAACAAAGCGTTAGGCGCTTGCAAGTTGCGCTTGCAGGCTCGCTCGTTCGCTCTCTGGCAACCAAAAGAACAATTCGTTCTCATCCAAGTCGCGTATAGCAACTGTTGGAGCGCCCCACTGGAGGACGGTCGTCTTGATGCACTTTTCCTCGATGTGTTTGCGAAATGCATCTACTTGGTCCTCCTTGAGGCCGATAAACAGGCGGCCATGACCTGCCCTATCCGCCGTTCCAGGTTCAGTCTGATTCAGGATCAGCTCGAACCCCAGCAGGCTCACTTGAAATACATATGCCCGGCCTTCTTCTTGATAGTTCCAGTCTAGTGAGAAGCCGAGCGTTTCCGTGTAGAACCTGAGCGCGCGCTCAGCGTCCTTCACGAAGAACACGCTTCTTGCATAGAAGTTGTTCATTATCTCAACCCTGTTCCATTCAATTAACCCGGTTACTCACGAGGCCATAACTCATCGCCTAACCCATTTGGCACCTAACGCCTGGATGATTGGCTGCGCGCGTCACTCAAAAAGATCATAAGAAATCCGCTTCGCGCGCTCCGATCCACCCCGTTGTTAGATTGCGGGTCTTTCAGGTCAAGGCTTCAGTCTGGTATGACGCCTTTGCGTCAACTTGCACAGGAAGCAGCACCATCAGGAATGGTTTTGAACGCGGTAATGCTGTTGAACCAGACCATCGTCGAAGCGCTCGACGGAGTGTAAATCCAAGGGCACATGACGGTGATGCCGCGCGATCAGGGGAATGCCGTCTCCAATAAACATTGGGGCCACACTGATGACGCGCCCTCGGGCTTTGGGCGTGACGTCAGCCACTCAAGATTACCGTCAGGGCGCGCGATGAAGCCGTCGGCGCTGCTTCCAATGCGGACGATCACGTTTCGGTGTTTTATCTCCATAGTTTGCTTGATGACCTGACTTTACGAAGCCAGAGGTCAGGCGGCAATGACAAATACGCGAGCGGTCTGTCTGCTGACGTGAACGGTCTGTCAAAACCTTGCCCAACAAGCCATCCGCTTAGTTCGTGAGCTATGTGAAGAAATTTCTTTCCTTTACCGACATTTCATCACCACTTCGCGCACGGCTTCGATCACTGCCTCTGGCGCTTCTTCGGGAATGCCATGACCGCTTTTCTGAATCATTACCTGTCGCCCTTGTGTGGAGAGCTTGACTAATTGCGGTTGTATGTCGTTCTGCCAGACTTGCTCGTAGGCAGCCGCTTGTTTGTACATCTCTGTATTGCTGCCAGGCGACAAGGGCTTTCCCCGCGTCAACACAAGCAAAGGACGGTCTCCGAGTCCCGCGGCGGCGTGCGCTTGCGCATAGCTCTCCGGCGAGGTGGCATCACCAGCGCTGGTGGCAATGGCTTGGGGCTGTTGCCGCAACGCCGCAACCATCTGTTGGCGTGTGCGCTGTGCGGGATTCTCAGGCAGCCGCACAGGAGAAGTCAGCAAGCGGATGAGGCCCACGCGGGACACAGCCTGAACAACGAAATACAGCGGGTGCCACAAGTATGACGGCAGCGTATGCCCCAACATAAACTGCGGCGCGCGCTGCGGCTCGTCCTCGTGCGCAGAGTCTACCAACACCATCCCGGCAACGTCGTTCGTATAGAGGCCGTTGTAGACGCGCACATTCAATCCGCCAAACGAATGACCAACCAACACATAAGGCGGGGCGACGTTCGCGCGCGTCAGTAATGCATGCAGGTCTTGTGCGATGGCGGCGCTCGTGCGGGGATAGGGACCAGGATCACTCCAGCCTTCTCCCGCGCGATCATACCAGCACGCTCGTGTGAACTTGGCAAGCTCAGGTTGAATGTGCGACCACGCATAGCCCGGCGCTCCTGCGCCCGAATCGAGAATGACGGTCGGACCGCCTTCGCCAGAGCAATATAGATTCAGTGTGCGCCCGCCAATATCCACCGACTGGCCGATTTGTGGCAGGCGTTTGCGATCCTCTCGTCGTCCGACCTCTTCGTAAATGAAGCCCGCAACGAGGGCGAGCAACAGAATGATGCCACCGCTTTTCACAATCATCCCTAGCAGTCGCCGAAGGCGGGCGCGCGTCGTGCTTTTTGTCATAGGTATCCTCGTTAGGTTGCAAGCCACAGATGTTGCGGTACGCGTCGGTCAGCGTGGCAGGTTTGGTAAAGTTGAGATGATGGCGCGCCAAGCGAAAGACGACCACTGGCGGCCATCCGAGTGTAAGTATCATCAGTTCACGGCAGAAGGCGCTTAATCTTTATCTCTCAAACTGAGCGAAGGTACGAGCGACAACCGCTACTACATCGAAATCCTCTTCGATGGCTCCCATTGCGCACACAGAAACGCCACCAAGATCAAAGGCGTGAAAGGCACTGGCGCTGTAACACGGGCCGCCCCCATTATGTCCAACCAGCAGCCCCCAAGGCGATGCGGGATCACCCATCAAGCCAAGCCCATAACCTGGTTTGCCAGGACGTAACGGCGATTCATCTGCCGGTTCTTGGGGCTGGGCGCGATGGGTAGAAAGACAAGTTGCAACATCTGCTCAAGCGAATGGCGCGAGAGGAACTGCCCTTGAAAGAGTCTATCGAGAAATCGAACAATCTCAGAAGCAGTGGAAGCCACTACGCCGTGCGATACCCAACCCGGATGGTAGTGCGCACCAACTTCACGCGGCGAGCCGTCCGGGGAAAGCAGCGATGACGTGCCCGGCGCAAGCGAGGCCAGATCAGCTATGGATTCAGGCACGAAGGTTTTGTGCAATCCCAATGGCTGTGCGATCTGCTCGGCGATCAGTTCTCGATATGCACTGCCTGTCACTTCTTCTGCGATTCGTTTGACGAGCAAGTAGCCGGGATTGGAATAAGCCCAGCCCTGTCCAGGCGCAAACAGCATCCCTTTCTCGAAGGTTTCAGCCGCGAACTGCTCAAAGCTCCAGGGTAACGATGGAGAAGACCGCACCGCCTCGTGGTAAGCCGCGTTGCCACCATAATCGGGGATGCCAGCCGTGTGATTGAGTAATTGCCGGATGGAGATGTGCGAGGCGTGCTCAATAGTTGGAAACCACTTGTCCAGTGGGGCATCAAGGCTCAGTAAGCCCTCTTCGCAAAGCTTCAGTGCTAAGGCTGCCGTGAACGTCTTCGTAATGCTATAGGCGAGAAAGAGAGGTTCGTCTGCGGAATGCGGTACCCAAACCGTCTGCGGCGTTGCGCCGGCCTGTTCGATGATGCTCAGAGCAGTCACACCACGCCCTTTCACTGCCGCCGTGAGCAATTCAAGCAGTTTGGGCTGCCAATCTGTCATAACGTTCTTTTACTGACATTTCATTTGTGCAATGTCTCTGGCCTACTCGTGGCGGAGCGCCAGCAATGGATTAACCTTTGTTGCGCGCAAAGCTGGTACAGCGCAGGCCAGCCCTGCCACCAACGCAAACAGCCCAATTACCAAGCCAAACGTTAATGGGTCAGTAGCCGTGACGCCGTAGAGGATGCGCGCCAACAGGCGATGCAGCGAGAGTGTGCCGAGCAAGCCCAGGGTTAAACCGAGCAGCACGAGCTTCGAGCCCTGTCCCAGTACCAAACGCAAGACATCGCGGGTCTGTGCGCCCAGCGCCATGCGAATGCCGATCTCATTCGTGCGCTGTGCGACCGCGTAGGACATCACGGCATAAAGTCCTATGGTGGCGAGGGCAAGCGCGAGTAAGGCAAAGATGCCAAGCAGCGCGGTCAGGACTCGTTTGGGTGAACTGCGTTCGCGCACGATTTCGTCGAGCAGCTTCACTTGCGAGATGGGCAGATTGGGATCAAGCGCAGTGAGTGCCTGGCGTAACGTGCCCACCAGTTGCGCTGGCGCAAGCGCGCTGCGCACGATCAACGACATGCTTTCGCGCGGCCATTGCGCGTGCGGTTGGTACACGCCCGGTTCCTCCAGGCTGTCGAGATCATCGTTCATCATGTTAGCGACGATGCCGACAATTTCGACGGGCGCGCCGCCGCCGAAATCCAGGCGCTGCCCAACGGCAGGACGACCGGGGAAATAGCGCGCGGCAAAGGCTTCATTGACCAAGGCGACGGGCAGTGCTTGCGCGTTGTCTTGTTCGTTGATAAAGCGTCCGGCGCGCAACGGCGTGCCAATCGCCGCAAAATAACCGGGCGTCACCAGCCGTACATCCGTAGTGGGTTTGCTTTCTAGTGGGAGAGGCGCCTGCCCGACGATTTGAAAGAAACTGCTGTTGTGTTTTCCGCTGAGCGGCAAATTGTCTACCGCGCCTGCGTTCACGACGCCGGGCAAAGCGGCGGCTCGACTGACGACTTGCGCAATGAATTCGGCGGATTGCGCATAACGGCCGTGCGGCATCACGACGCGCAATGAAACGACGTGATCCGGCTTGAACCCGAAATCCGTTTGCCAAAGCACCAGCACGAAGCTGCGCAGCAACAACCCCGCGCCGAGCAACAGCACGAGCGAAAGCGCGATTTCGCCGACCACCAAGCCGTTGCGCCAACGATAACGCCCGCCAGCGATGGCGCCATTGTTGCCGTCTTTCAGCGCGTCGTGAAAATCGGTTTGCGTCGCTTGCCAGGCAGGCAACAGGCCGACTAGCACGCTGGTGCTAAGAGATACGCCCAATGTAAATAGTAACGCCGTGCGATTCAGCGAGAGATGATTCCAGCCCGGAATGAATTGCGAGAAACCTTCCGGCACGCTGTGGGCAAGCGCCATGATGCCCCAAGCTGCCAATAGCAATCCGACGCCACCGCCGAGCAAGGCAAACAATAAACTCTCCGTCAACAACTGCCGGATCATTCGCCCGCGCGTCGCGCCCAACGCCATCCGCACCGCGATTTCCCGTTGCCGCCCCGTGGCTCGGACGAGCAACAGGTTGGCGACATTGGCGCAAGCGATCAACAAAACGCTCAAGACGGCGGCAATGATCAGCGCGAGATAAGGACGTGCGCCGCGCGCGTGGTCATCGTTCAAGCCCACGACAAACGCATCAATACCGCCGTTGGTCGCCGGATAGAGTTGTTGTGAACGTTGCATCAGCGCGCGCATTTCCGCATCCGCTTCGGTTACGCTGACACCTGGTTTGAGCAATCCCAGCACGCCCAGGTAATGCCTGCCTCGCCCTTGTGGCTTCGTCAAATCGAGCGCGAGCGGCGTCCAGAGTTCACCGCCGTTGTAAGGAAAATCGAAATCGGGCGGCATCACGCCCAACACTTGATACGGCGCGCCGTTGAGTTGAATCGTTTGCCCGATGATGTCCGGCCTCGCACCGAAGCGTCCTTGCCACAAGCTATGCTTGAGAACGACAACGTGATCTCGCCCGGCTGTTTCATCCGCCGCCGTAAAGCCATGTCCTAGCAGCGGCGGCACGCCCAGTGCGTCGAAGAAGCCGGACGTCACCGTATAGCCTATATAACGTTCCGGCGACCCGCCGCCCCGCAAATCGAATTCTTCGCTGCGAAAGGCCACGAAGGCGGCAAAGGATTTACTTTGCGCATACCAGTCGCTCAGATTGCCTGGCGCGACGGACGAACGGTCTACGCCGATGTCGAGTTTGCGTTCGTGAATCAGCACCAAGCGTTGCTGATGGGCAAAAGAAAAGGGTCGCAGCACCAACGCATCCAGTGCGCTGAAAATCGTCGTGGTAGCGCCGATGCCCAGCGCCAGCGTGATGACGGCAATCAATGTGAAGCCCGGATGTTTCAGCAACATTCGTGCGCCGTAACGCAGATCTTGCCATAAGCCTACGGTCATATTTTCCTCCCCTTCATTAGTTGAGGTTTTGCCCAAAGCAAAGGATATAGCCCGAGTTATCTTCCACGTCGAAATCTCTGCAACCGTACTCCATGTTCTCGATCTCCCTGGTGATTTTTACTCCTCGCGCTTGTAGTTCTTCATACAGCGCATCCGCATCCTCGACCCAAATATAGGCATCCCAACAGGCATTTGGATGAACTCGATGATTAGGATGGCAGTATCCTGACGAACCAACACTCTTCAACATAATGACGATCTGATCTCGACTAACCATGACGAACTGCGGTGGCTCTCCCCAAATACGGTCAAAATGAAACCCTAATTTGTTGCGATAAAACTCTGCCGCTTGGAATACGTCATCAACAATAAAGTACGGCGCAATGAAGTGTAACTTTTGCTCAACGCTAGAAGCAGAGTCAGCCATAGTTTTCTCTGTAGAAATTGAGTAATGTCTTCGAAGCCTAACAATAAAGTTAGCCCAGCAAATCAGTTCGGAATGGCTTAAAGTTGCAGCTTCATTTCCCGGTATCAAGATGCCAGCCCGTATTGACCAACTCATCGCCGCGCCAAACAAAGATTTCCGTGCCGCGCCCGCTTTGCGTCGTCCGTTGTCCGTTTATCTCGGTTTCACAAAGGTAGGTCGTGTAGACGATGATCGTATTGCCGTAAATCTGCATCTCCGTTTTCGGAAATTCCAACCGCACCAGCTTCCCGCCGCTCTCAGCGAAACCTTGCGCGCCGGCCAGAATCTTGGAGCGGTCAGACCATTCGCTTGCGCCGTTATCAATCGCAATCACTTCTTCGGGGATCAGTCGGTTCAGTGTCGCTCGATCATTGGCGAAATACGCTCGCCACACGGCTTCGCGCGCCTTCAGGATTTGCTCGCGCATCTGCGGCGTTACGGCCATTGGTTGCGCCATCTGCTCTTGCCGCCACTCAGGATCAATGGCGGTGTGTGATGCGACCTGAATCCAACTGCCTTTGCGTTTGGCGTACACATCCATGATGCGAAAGCGCCGTAGGGTGACGGGCGTCTTGCCGACGTTGCCAACAAATTCGCCGATGAAGTTGGCTACCGCCAATTGCGGGCTATAAAAATGCACGTCGAAGTTACTGACCTTGTACGTGGTTCCCGCGGGATAGTAGGAATTCCATCTGGGCGCATTGACAGGTTTCGGCCACTCAAGGCCATTGGCTTTCATATACTCATCAATGCCTTTAATCGGCAGGCGAGTACCTTCTAACAGGCCGCGCCAGTCCTCGGAATGCGTCGCATAAATCTTGTCCACGTCGCCATCGAGAAAGGCTTGAAAGATACTCTCGATGTGCGCGCGAATGGCCGCCGCATCCGCCGCGCGGTTGTCCTGTGTTTCTACCGTCGCATCTTTCACGGCGATGCCCGTTGCAGGTTTGGCGGCGAATAGTGCGACGCCAAGAACGAACGACAGGAGCGAAGCAAGCGCAATGCGCAGATTCATCATCGTAACCTCCAATTGTCGGAATTGATGGAACAATTCTACGGAGCGAAAGGTCAGGCGGCAACGACAAATACGCGAGCGGTGTGTCTGCTGACGTGAACGGTCTTTCAAACTCTTGCTGCTGTAAACTGCCCCTGCGATACTTTGGTTCGGTGCGAATTTCACTACGTCTTCAACCCTGGATGCTCGTTTCGGCGGCCTGGATCGTGCCCGCCGGGTTCGCCGCCATCAATCGGATTGCCCAAACGCACATCAGCGGGTTGACTCCCGCAACCATGAGCGAACTCCTGTTTGAGAGCGGCGATTGGTTGCTCTACGCCTTTCTCACGCCTGCGGTGTTTGCCCTCTCGCGGCGCTGGCCGTTGGTGAAACCGCATCTGGCGCGTCACGTGTTCCTGCACATGGTCATCTCTTTGCTGTTCTGTGTGGCCTGGGCAACCATTGGCAAGTTGTTGCTGGGGATGCTGGCGCTGTTGTTCGACGCGAACGCCGCGCGCGAGGCGATGCAGTCCGCGCAATTTTACCGGCAAATCGGCGCACAATGGCTAAGCTGGATTTTCATTACCCTGCCTTTTGGCGTCGCCGTGTACCTCTGCGTCGTCGGCATCGAGCATGCGATTCGGTACTTCATCGAAGCGCGCGAGCGCGAGGTGCAGGTCGCTCGTCTTTCCGAGCAACTCGTCGGCGCGCGTTTCGCTGCGCTGCAGGCGCAGGTCAACCCGCATTTCCTCTTCAACACGCTCAATACGATTGCGGTGTTCGTGCGCGACAACGACCGTCAGGCCGCCGTGCGCATCGTCGAAGGATTGAGCGAAGTGCTGCGGACGACGCTCAGCAGCCATCGCGCCAACGAAGTCCCGCTCGGCGAAGAACTCAACCTCGTGCGGCAGTACGTCGCCATCGAAGAGGCACGGTTTTCTGATCGGCTGCGACCTGAATTCAACATTGACGATGCGCTCCTGTCCGCGCTGATCCCCAGCTTCGCGTTACAGCATCTTGTCGAGAATGCAATTCGTCACGGCATTGCGAAGCAACCCGAGGCGGGCCGTTTGGTCATCGCCGCGCGGCGCGACGGTGAGATGCTTGAAATCACTGTCACCGACGACGGCGCGGGCATTGACTCGGAACTCGTCATTCCCTTAGGTCACGGCATCGCTAACACGCGCGAACGGCTGCAAGCGTTGTACGGCGAGCGCGCCTCGCTTGAAATCGCAAAACGCGCGGAAGGCGGTACAATCGCTACATTGAGAGTCCCATATCGTGAAATCGTCGAAGCATGAAAGAAGCGGAATGGAAAATCTTGATCGCCGATGACGAACCTGCCGCGCGCCGGGGCGTGCGCCAACTGTTGGCGGCCTTCCCGGAGTTTGCCGTCGCCGGGGAATGCCGCAACGGCGCGGAAGTGCTCGCTGCACTAGACGTGTCTGCGCCTGATGTACTCTTCCTAGACATTCAGATGCCCGGCATAGATGGCTTTGAAGTCATTCGCCGCCGCACCGTGGAGCGCATGCCGGAAGTTGTTTTTCTCACGGCCTTCGATCAGTTCGCCTTGCGCGCGTTTGAAACCGAAGCGCTCGATTATCTGGTCAAGCCGGTCAGCGAGGCGCGCTTTGCCGCCACCATGAAACGGTTGATGAAACGCCTGCGTTCGACCATCCGAACCACAGTGGATGAGCGCCTCGTAGTCGCTACGTCCCGGGGCGCAGTCGTGCTGAACGTGAATGACATAGACTGGATCGAAGCTGCCGGCAATTACGCGCAATTGTGGATTGGTTCGCGCAGCTACATCTACCGCGAGTCGTTGCAGGTCCTGGGAGAACGCTTGCGCAAACACGGTTTCATCCGCACACATCGGAGCGTATTGGTTCGACTTGATGGTGTGCGCGAGTTGAACCGAGATCGCGCGGGCGGGCTGATCGCAGTGCTCAGTAGCGGCACTTGCATTCCGATCTCGCGTCGCCGTAGTGTGGCATTCGCAGCAGCGTTGCGGCAACTTGGCGAGGGCCGCGACGGCTGTTGAATCACCTGTCTGGTGATCGGCGACCCGAAAGCGCAGGAATTCGCGATTGGCTTTGCGGGCATCGTGTCGCGAAGCAAGAGGGCAGCCTTCCCGCGAAAACCTGCTGCCCTATCGGGGTTCGTTTCAATCACAACGCAGCGCAATCAGCGGATCCACTTTCGTCGCCCGTCGCGCTGGAATCCAACACGCCAGCAACCCCCAACTGGTGACCGCGATGTGCGTACTATCAGCGGTAGGTGGGTCATCAACACTAACGACACTGTAGTAGACACCCAGACCGGCCTGATGTGGATGAAGAAGGATTTCCGCGTGCTCGAAGGCAAGTTTGTCAGGGTGTGGCAGGAAGCAATGGGCTGGGCTAAGAAATGAATGGCCAGCAGTTTGCTGGCCACAGCGATTGGAGAGTGCCTTCGATCAGTGAGTACAAGAGTATCCGTGACAAGACCACTTACCCGAAAGTGTTCGAGAGGGAGGGGGAAGATTGCTACTGGTCGCGCAACGAGGTCAGCGCGCACGTGGCCAGCTACATTTACATGCGCGGCGAGTTCGGCGGGGCCGCCGTCTCCGGTGATAAGAATGAGGGGACGAATAAGCCGGGCGTGCTGTTTCACGGCAACTTTAGCGTCAGGTTAGTTCGCTCGGCGAAGTGAGCAGGCTGGGTAACAAGCTGTCCTTATTTTGCTCCTGCCTATCCCTTCCTGATCAACATTACCCGCCTTGTACAGATGCGCCTACGCTGGCGGCCCTCTGTTTTGCTTTATTTCAGCGGTTGATTTTATTGATCGCCTCAGTTGCCGCCAGCCGCACGACGGGAGCTTGGTCCTGCCGCAACTGGGTTAGGGCGGGCAAGGCTGCTTTCGCGCCCTCGCCAATGCGGCCTAAAGCCTCGGCCGCGTTCGCGCGGACTAACGCCTCCTGGTCTTTCAACAACTCGACGAGCGCGGGGACGGCCGTGCTCGCCGCCGCCCCCAGTTTGCCGAGCGTCTTCGCGGCGCTAAGGCGCACGAATTGATCCTGATCCTTTAGCGCCTCAATGAGGGCGGGCGCGGCGTCTCGCGCCGTCGGCCCTAATTCTCCCAACCGGTCGGCGGCATAACTGCGGAGATGCGCGTGTGCGTCTTTCAATAAGGCGAGCCAAACCGGGAGCGCCGCTGGCGTTGCGAGGCCGATTTGTTTGAGGGCGTAGGCCGCGTGTGTCCGCACCACGAACTCCGGAGCCCGCAGTGACTCTATCAAAGCTGGCACAGCAGCACTGGACCCGGGCCCGATCCGACCCAAGGCTTCGGCCGCATACCGGCGGACGGTCGCACTTCGATCTTTTAACAACTCGGATAGTGCCGGCACGGCCGACTGCGCTTCGATCCCAGCCTTACCCACCGCCTCGGCGGCGTCCCGCCGGACCGTTTCGTTCGGGTCTTTGAGTAGGCTGATTAGCGTGGGGAGGTAAGCTTTCGCCTCGCCTATTCTGCCGAGTGCGAAGGCGGCGTTACCGCGCGCCCAAGGATGTTGATCCCTCAACAATTCTCCTAAGGCTGTGGTGGCGGGCCGCGCTTCAGCACCGATTTGCCCGAGCGCGAAGGCGGCGTTGCTCCTGACCGTGGCGCCGGGATCTCTGAGCGCTTCGATCAGAGCGGGGAGCGCGCCGCGCGCCGCAGGACCCATGCGCCCTATGACCTCGGCGGCGCCTTCGCGCACCTCCGCCGCCGGGTCTTTGAGCAAGAGCGTCAACGCCGGGAGCGCGGCCTGCGCCGCCGCGCCTAGTTGCTTAGCCTCTTTAAGCGCGGCGATACGTACCTGCTTATCCTGGTCTTGTAGCCGTCGGAGAAGGGCCTGTAAGTCATTCCCCGCTTGCGCAAAAATCGCCGAGGGGGCGAAAACGAAAAGTAGGAAGACTACATGTATGGAGGGCAAGAAGCCCCGCAGAGCAGGTCGGTTGTCGGTGTTCATCGCTCTCCCCTCATAGGTCGCTGTCCTCATTTGAAGGTTCGGGTAAAGCCGATCAGACCGGAGCCCCGAAGGCCGGGCGAAAGTGTGTAGCCGACAGGCTGGATAAGGATACAGCCGGACTAAAGCCGGCTGTATCCTTCACTCGCCCCGTAGCCGAAGTGGCCAGGCAGCAGGCGCGCTGGTGGCCGCGCGAAGACGGCACCACTGCACCTGCTGCTCCCGCCCTGGGAGGGTCGCTTCGATCTACTGCTGCGGAGTTAGACTGCTGGTCGCCCCAGTGGCCGCGGGCGTAAGCCCCTTGCTCACGAGGATCGCGACCTCGACGCGCCGGTTCTCTTTGCGACCGTCACGCGTAGTGTTGTCGGCCACCGCACGCGCTTCGCCGTAGCCCAGCGGCGTGATGATGCGGCGTTGCGAGATGTCGTGGTTCTCGATCAGGTAACTCATTACCGCTTCGGCGCGGCGCTGGCTCAAGCGGCGGTTGAGCGCTTCGTTGCCGTCGGCGGAAGCGAAACCGGCTACCTGTATGACGTGCCCCTTGCCCGTCTTAGCCTGTTCGGCGATCTCATCGAGCGCGGCCTTCGCTTCGCGCGACAGCATTGCGCCGCCGACCTTGAAATTGATGGTGACGGTCTTGCGCAGCCTCGAAATCGTCCAGCGACGAAATACGGCTATTCAAGCTCTCGCTCGTCGCCGTGATCTGCTCGCTGGCGTTGTTGGCCGCCGCCAGCGCTTTATCGGCCGTCTCTTGGGCGGCCTTCGCGCCGCCATTGGCTGTATTCGCCACGGCGGCGAGTTCGTCAATCTGGCCCGAGAGGCGCTGGGCGTTCTGTTCGGCCTGCGTCATCCGGCTCTCCGTCTCAGTGACGCGACCCTCAACGGGCGTGACGCGCGACTCGATGGAAGTCGCCACGCGCAGTTCAGCCTCGCTGAATTTGATTTCACTGGCGACGAGCGCGCCAGCGTCGTTGCCACGGCCGTCAATTTCAACCGCCAGCCCACGCGCCAGGTCTAAGCTGCCGTACTTCTTCGCGCCGCGGAAAGGATTGCTCTTGCGCTCCTTGATCTTGGTGGAGCTGTTCAGACTGACGTTGTACTCAGTCCCCTTGAAATCCCGCACGGTCAGGTTGTCGCCCTCGCGGTGAACGATGACGCCGCTGAGCTTCTGTTTCTGGCCGGCAGTGACACGGCTCGTGGCGACGGACTGCTTTTCATTCATCTGCGTGGCGGCGGTCCCCTGTTGCTGCGCGGCGGCGGGCAGGCCCAGCGCGAGGATGGTCAACAAAGCGAACAGTGACTGAAGCGATCTGGTACTTTTCATATTCCCCCCTGTAAATCTCCCCTTGTAATCTCCTGTTGAGAAGCGCTTAACTTCGGGGCGGGCAACTGCAAAGCGCATTCCTTTGATATATCGTGCGGGGCCGTCTGGGGCAGAGCATTCCCGAAAAGTAAGTGATGAGCACTAAACGTGGGCATTTGCAGGATTCATCTGTGGTTCATTCGGATAAATGCCTCAGGTACTACGACAACGCCCCAAAATAATATCTGCGTGGAAGCAGTGCATTTATTGAGCTCAAATGATCAGAAAATCCGACTCCTTATAGAGCAGTGTACGCCCGCACTGAGCAACGGGCTTAAAGGCCGAGTCAGTCAGCAACACAACTTTGGGACACTACTACAATTCCCGCTTAAAGACTGGTTCCGAGATTTCAGAATTCGATAGAGATTCCTGCCGCAGGCAGCACGGGCATCGTCTCGCCAAAACGGTACGAGACTCGCCCCGTCGTCAGATTGAGTCCGTCAATTAAGGGGTTGCGGAGATTTTTGTGATTCGTCGCGTTTAGGAGTTCGACCGACAGCGTCAGCTTCCATTTCTCGAAGAGGAACGCTTTATTGGCGCGCAAGTCTACGCGGCTGTAAGCGGGCAGCCGCGCGAGATTGCGCGCACTTGCCAGCAAGAGATCCGCGCCCTGTGAACGGAAAAAGCCGGGAATTGGGTAACCGCTGCCATAGCGCCACTGACCGCTGATGTTGAAGGTTTCCGTGAAGCGATAGCTACCATACGTGTTGACGGTGTGGCGCTGATCAAAATCACTGACGAAGCTCAGCCCGTTCTGCTCAGCTTGTAAGCGGGTCTGCGCATAAGAATATGAAACCCAGCCGGAGAGACGATTGGCGCTGCGCCTTTGCAGCGTCAACTCCAGGCCTCGTGCGTGCCCGCGCAGTGCGTTGCGGAACGGGAAGCGATTAAGCGTGACGCGATTGTTTTCAAGACGCGGTTCCGCGAGGCTGAATAAGATGTCACGATCTTCCCGATCATAAACCTCCGCGAGGACACGAAATCTGTTGCCAAAGCTGCGCTCGACGCTCGCATTGTAATGCGTCGCGCGCTCAGCGCGGAGGTTAGGATTGCCAAGTTGTCCAAAAAGAAACGCAACATCCGGGAATTGATAGTACGTGCCAAAACCTGCACGGATGGTCCAGCGGCTGCCAAAGTTTTGGGCGAGCGCCGCGCGCGGAGAAACACGTGTCTCACCCGTCAATCCATAGTGGTCTACCCGCGCGCCGCCAGTGATAGAAAACCCGCGCCGCGCGTTGGTGAACGTGTCTTGTAGATAATAACCCTGCTCAACTGCGTGTTGGTCAAAGCGCCCCAGCGGCGGTGGCATACCCAGCGGAGGGAAGACATTGCTGATCCTGGACGCTTCCAGCGCACGCACGTACAAGCCGCCTTCCACGCGGTGCGCAGGACGTGCGAGAAAGTTGAGGTCTGTCCGAAGGCCGAACTGCGTGCGCGGTTCAGCGCTGATTGTGCCATTACTTTGGTTTGTACTCTTGAGATTGATTCGTGTGCCGAACACTCTTGTCTGCGCGAAAAATTGAGCGTTCGGCGTGTAATTCCAAAAAACATTCGCGAGTAAATTGGGAAAGCGAACTTTGAAGATCAAATTGGGATCAGCCGTTGGATTACCGGTTACGTCAACCTTGAGCAAACTGAAGAAACCAGCCACGCCTACCTGATGTTTAGCGGTAAGGTCGTAAACCGCTTTGCCCTGCACGTCGCTGAAAGCAATATTGTCGCCGTCACGATTGGGATTGTCATCGGTCACCTTGTCTGCCAGTTGCGACACATAATCAAGCAGGCTGGAGCGGGCGGAGAAAAGCCACGAGCCGCGCTTATCGGCGAGCGGGCCATCCGCCACGCCCGAAGTGCCGAGTTGCAGGCCGGTGGTGAAGCGAAAGGCCGGTTTGACGCGGTTGCCTTCTCGCATACCAAGATTGAGGATTGCCGCCGTGCTGTCGCCGTACTTCGCGGGAAACGCTCCACTCATGAGCGACACTTCGCGCAACGTTTCCGTGTTGATTACCGAAAAGGTAACCCGCTCGCCCATGTTGCCAAGGAGGAAGAGCAAGAAGTTATCCGTCAGGATGCCGTCGAAATAAACGCCGATGCGACGAAAATCAGCGCCGCGCACGGCGAATTCGCCGCGCAAATCATTATTGGCCGTCACGCCCGGCAACGCCTGCACCGCGCGCAAGGGGTCGCCAATCACGACTTTGGCGAGTTCCTGGAGTTCCGTCTTATTCAATGTTTTTTCGGAAGCCGCATTCGTCTCCGACACGGCAAACGGTTCCGCCGTGACGGTGACTTGCGCGGTCAACGTCGCGGCTTCCTGATTCAGGGCGATTTCAATCTCAGTGTTTTCACCGGCCTTGATGGTAATCGTCTTTTTTACCAGGCCATAACCTATGCTGGTGACGTAAAGACTAAGCTCTCCCGGCGGTAGGTTCTGAAGCGCAAAAGTCCCGTCTTCGTCCGTCGTTACGCTGTGCGATGACCCGATCACATTAATCCTGACCTTGGCGACAGGCTCGCCGGACCGGGCGTCAATGACGCGGCCGTGAAGACTGGCGTTTGACTGCTGGGCGTGGAGCAGCGGGGCGGAGCAAAAGAGTAGAAACGTGATGAATAAAACCCGGCGCATGAAATATCTCCTGATTTTGCCGCAAGATAAGCTGCGGCAAGCATTCAGATGGAGCAACATATGGCAGATAGAGCAGTCCTACGGCAGTCACTTGGCTCAAGCAGGTTGGTCGTCACCGTTCAATCCGCTTAAGCCGCCGTTCAACTAACACCCTACACGATTGGGGAAATTGAGTAATGACGGAAAGCTGATGTTTCCGCGCGATCTATGACGAATTTATGACTGATGACAATTTTTCGGCTTCTCGGCAGACTTTTTGGTTTGATGACGTGCAAATTGATCCGCAGGCTTTCAAGGTGTGGAAGGCGGGCAGCGAGGTTCAGCTTGAACCGAAAGCGTTCAGCTTATTGCTATTGCTGATTGAACGGCGGGGGCAGTTGGTGACAAAAGACGAGATGCTCGACGCCGTATGGAAGGAGACGAATGTTACGGAGAATGCCCTGACGCGGAAAATCGCTGTGCTGCGTCGAACCTTGGGCGACGATTCGCGGCAAGCCAAGTACATTCAAACTGTGCATACGCGCGGCTATCAGTTCATCGCCGAGGTCAAGGTAGAGAACGGCACGTCTGTAAATGGACATCCCCGAAACGGCTATCAAACCGCAGCCGTCGAAGCGGAAAAGGTTGAAGTGGGCCTCCCCGACTCAGCGCAGGCCGGTAAATTCCGCCTTTCAACGCGCTCTCCTTTGGCGCTGCCAATCCAACAGGCCACGCCACCTATTCACGCGCTGGAAGCGGCGGCAGGCTCTCAATCCATCAATTTTTCCAAGCAGCTGAGTAGGCGGTCGGCGCTAATCGGCACGCTGTTGATAGTGATGCTAGCCGCGTTGTTGGTTTGGAAGTTTTATTTGAAGGACGCCCTGGAGTCACGCCCGGAAATCGTGGAGATCGTGCCGGTCACCACTGCGGTAGGACTGGCGCTGAATCCTACGTTCTCACCGGACGGCAATTCTCTCGCTTATAGTTCGGAGCAAAGCGGCAGTTTTGAGCTTTATCTCAAATCGCTGGCCCCCGGCGGTCGTGAAGTCGCGCTCACCACTGACGGCAATCTGAATATGGAACCAGCGTGGTCGCCGGACGGCAAGTTCATCGCCTATCACTCGGCCAAACGCGGCGGCATCTGGCTGATGCCCGCGCTTGGCGGCGCCGCCCGGCAATTGACCGAGTTCGGCTGTCGCCCGGCCTGGTCGCCGGATGGCCAGTCGCTCGCCTTCCAGTCAGAGTCCTTCCACGACATGATTCAACCTTACGCCAGTTCCGCTACGCTCTGGATGATTGCAACGCAGGGCGGCACGGCCAAACAACTCACGCAAGCGGGAACGCCGACCGGTGGCCACCTCTGTCCGGCCTGGTCGCCCGATGGTCAGCGCATTGCATTTTTGAATGCCGACTTAACTTCCTATCAAATCTGGTCAGTCGCCCTTGATGATGGACATCTGACACAAATGACGCCGCACCTTTCAGGAGATAAGGCCGATTTTGTGTGGCACCCTGACGGCCAGAGCATTTACTTCACCATGGGCATGATGTTGTTCAAGTTGCGCGTCAATCCGGAAACCGGAGAGCGCATCGGCAAGCCCATCAAAGTGGCCGACCTGGGATTTACCATCTTTCGCAATCCCGCTATTTCTACGGACGGAAAGAAGATTGCCTACAGTTCGTGGACAGCCAAAACCAACGTCTGGTCGGTGCCGATTTCGTCTACAACATTTGCGGCCACCGGCCCGCCGATCCCGCTGACGAACGAAACCGCTTCGCGCAATACGTTGGCGTCGTTTTCGCCCGATGGACGCAAGATCGCGTTCGCAGCGGAGCGGCGCGGGTTGGGCTATCAACTTTGGTTGATGGAGCCGGACGGCAAGCAACAAGTGCAATTGACTTCGGACGCGCAGGCAGCGTACTCGCCACAATGGTTTCCCGATGGCAACCGGCTGGCCTTTGAATGCGTGCGGGCAGGCCGCCAAACCTTCTCCGTGCTGTCGCTGGATGACCGCCGGGAAAAAGTTCTGAGTGAAGCCAAAGGATTGGAATTTCTGCGCCTCTCGCCTGACGGCACACAGGTGGCTTTCACATACGCGCCGAACGGATTTTTCAGCGTCGGCACGATGGCGCTTGAAGGCGGAAAGCCCAGACAACTGACATCGTCGCAAACGTTCACAGGGGCTCCCTTCTGGTCGCCGGATGGCAAGTGGCTCGCGTTTCAGATGAAGCACGATGACCAGATGCAGGTCATGCTCATGCCGAGCGAGGGCGGCACGCCGACACAACTGACCTTCGACCACGGCGACCACTGGCCCTACGCCTGGTCCCCGGATGGAGACAAAATCGCTTACGCCGGATCGCGCAACGGCGTCTGGAATCTTTACTGGGTTTCACGCGCTGATAAAACACAAAAGCGGTTGACTGAGAATACGAAGCTGAACGTGATCATGCGCGCCCCGGCCTGGTCGCCACAGGGAACTCAAATCATCTACGAATACGCCGAACTGAGTGGCAATATCAATCTGCTGTCCTTGCGATAAGACAATTGAAGATACCGTAGAAGATATGCGCTGGCCCCTTCCACAGCGAAAAGCTTTCGGCGGTAAGATTCAGCTTCTTCGAGTCAGGCCAAACGTTGCGGCTACGTGTTAGCAACCTGGTCAACCGAAAAGCAGAAGGCTGCTTGAACACGACGAAGCTGCTTGGTCGGTTTGGGCGGCGCTTTTCAGGAAGTAGAACTGCACCGCAACACCAAGCGGGTGGGCGGAAGATGGAAGACAGGGCGATGCCTGTGTGAGTGGTTTTATCACTAAGCAGTCGCGCTTGGTCTCAAGATCGAGTCCGAAAACCAGAGGTGTTTACTATTAGACACTGCCACAGGCCGCCGTAGAATTCATGTTAGGCAACTTCACGCGAGCACACTTATGCACATTTATTGGTGGAATATTGTTTTCCTCTCCGGCTTTGTTGCCTATGTGATTATTCGTGGTTTTTTTGAGCAACACAGCAAAAACAATGCGAAGGTAGTGAGCCGAACCGATAGTCGAGACCGCTTCCTCATCTTGCTCATGGCTGTCGGAGGTATGATCTTGCCGAGTGTCTATTTGTTTACTCCTTGGCTGGGATTTGCCGATTATCGCCTTTCGGCTTTTGTTCCGTGGTTTGGCGCGGCGGTGATGTTGGTCGCACTCTGGGTTTTCTGGCGCTCTCATGCCGATTTGGGAAAGAACTGGTCTCGCACTTTAGAAATACGAGAAGGTCATCAATTGATCACGCATGGCATTTACCAGTGGATTCGCCATCCGATGTATGCCGGGATTTGGCTCTTTAGTCTAGCGCAGGGTCTACTGCTCGAAAACTGGCTTGCCGGCTGGGCTGCTTTCGTGGCATTTGCAATTATGTATTTTGTCCGTATTCCGCAAGAGGAACGGATGATGTGTGAATTCTTTGGGCAAGAGTATAGTGATTATGTGCGACAGACCGGGCGTCTTTTCCCTCGCATTAGGTTTAAACACGAGGCTTAATAACTCACTCAACCGGAGCGGCATTCAGCATTGCCTTTATCTTCAATATTGATTGCCACCCGGCTAATTCGAGCGTTGTGCGCTTTCTGTTCCGAATCTTGCTTTGTGATTTGAAGCGAGTCAAAATCAACGACTATGACAGAACTTACGCAGCCAAGCTAAATGGTTCCAGTAGCGGCGATTGCCTGGGCACCTCCTGGCGAAATAACTGGCGGCGTAAGCGATAGATGGTCGTTTGTTGCCTGATAGCTTCCTCTTCCAAGACGCAGTAAGCTATCAGGCAAAGATGCAAGTGGGCGGTCTGCGCTGCGCGGCTGCGCGCCGGACATTGCTGCCAACGCAACTGGCCGCGCAGGATTTTGAAGAACTCTTCAATCTGTTGCCGTTTGGCGTAAAGCGCTTTGACTTGCACGACACTTAAAGTCAGCCGACTGGTGGCTAAGTACCGCTTGCCGTCTTTGACAACCAATACTTCCAACCCACCACTCAAGCTGCCCGTGGCGTGGCCAAAGCGCTGCGGCCATTGTCCAGCCAAAGCTTGGCCCCGGAAACTGCGGTTCTTCTTCAAGCGCGTGACAAAGTGCCAGTCGTAAGCCCGAATTTGCTTGAGCAAGCGCTTGGCGCTGTACCAGCTATCCATCAACACATACTCGGGTTGCAGCCCCAAACGCTTGGCCCAACGTAATAACTGCGCGGCCAGCACGACTTTGCTCTGCTTGCCTTTGCGCCAGATTTTGATGCCGATGGGCACGCGGCGCGTGCCATCCGTCCAAATCAAGGCCACCACGTTGAGGCCGCGCACAACCCGTTGCAAGCGCGAGCAATAAACCCAAGAGACGCCAAAGATGCGCTCGCCAAACTTATCCAAGACCGTGTCATCCAGGACGAGCCAACCGCCCTGACCGAGGCGACGCTGCGCAAATTGCTGCCACAGACGTGTTGGCCAGCAGCAGGTCGTTTGCAACAAGCGCGTGAAACGGTCATGACTGAACTCCGCGAAACATTCCGCAAGTTCCACCGCATTAGCTTTGGTCGCGCGATAGCACAAGGCTATGATGTAAAGGGTCATCAGGGCTTCCATCATTACTTTCTCCGCCAGAGAAGTAGGAAGCTCTGATGTTACCCTCACTTAGCTGTTATGCGTAGCCTCTGTATGAGTGAACTCACTTATTATGAGAATGCATCCGCGAAATTTGCCCGGAACTGATGATTGAAAAGGTCAGCCTCAATAGCTCAGGATTGTTGAATAATGTTGTGATTGTTAATGACAAATTTGTGTTTCGTTTCGTCAAACGCGATTTCGGTTACAAAGACCCGCAAGCGGAAGCGAACCTTCTCAGATTTTTGAAAAACTATATTACGCTGCCGATTCCAGCGCCGTTTTATCAAAGCCACGGCGCTTTGGCTTATTAAAAGAGCTAAATACTTTAGGTGATTGGATCAGGAAGACGCGAATAGACCAAAATCTCACGCAGTCGCAGGTCGGACGGATTATCGAGGTGAGCGAATATTGCATTACCAACTGGGAAATTGGCCACACTGAGCCGAAAGTCAGCTATATTCCCAATATCGTCAGATTTATTAGCTATTACCCGTATGTGCCAACCACTGATCTTATTGACCGATTCAAGGCCGTCCGGCTGGTGCTAGGACTAACTCAAGAAAGGTTGGCAAAAATCTTGGAAGTTGACGAATGCAGCATCGCTAGTTGGGAAAAGCGGGAGCACAGACCGGTCAAAAAGTCGTTGGAGATTATCAGATCATTTCTGAATTTCACCGGCTATTGGGACGACATGCTTAATGACCAAATTTCAGACAATAGACATGATTAGGTCTATTTTTCTTCGAGCCTTTTCGTTGCTTGCACTATGGTGACTGAACGGGTTCCGCTCCAAAAAACTTGTATAGCTACTACGCTGAAGTGCTGACAAGGCTGCCGTAAACGCCGTTCCCCTGCACCCTTAGATCGGCCACCACCGCCTCACTGAATTCACCAATGTGCAGGCGTTTGAGTTTTTCGACGAAGGTCGTGCGCTTCATCTTGAGCAGCTTGGCGGCTTGCATCTTGTTGCCGCCTGTTTGGCTCAGCGAGCGCAGCAGTAGTTCGCGTTCAAGATTGGTAACCACCGCATCCAGGCTCACTCCCTCGACGGGTAAAGATGGCTGCGCCAGCAGAGTGGAATTGAGTGGGAAAGCGGGTGCGGTACCGGAAGGTTCGCCTGCCTGAATTTCTTGCGGTAGATCCCAGGCTTGAATGATCGTCGCCGTCCCTGTCAAAGCCGCGGCACGCTCCATAACGTTCTGGAGTTGACGCACGTTGCCTGGCCACGGGTATGAGGTCAATACACCCCAAACATCGTCAGCAATTTGCTTGAGTGGTAACCCAACTCCTTCACAGAAGCGGGCAAGCAATTGCTGAGCTAGCAGGCGAATATCTTCCGGCCGTTCGCGCAACGGCGGCAAATGTAGGTGCACTACATTGAGACGGTAGTAGAGGTCTAGTCTGAAGCTCCCGTCTTTGATCTTTTGTTGTAAATCGGCGCTGGTGGCCGCAATGATTCTCACATCTACCTTGACAGTGCGTGACGAGCCCAATTTCTCGAACTCGCGTTCTTGCAATACGCGTAGCAACTTTGCTTGCAAAGGCAAACTCATATCGCCGATTTCGTCTAGCAAGAGTGTTCCTCCGGCAGCATATTCGAAGCGGCCTGCGCGCGTATTCTGGGCACCAGTAAAGGCGCCTTTGACATGGCCGAACAATTCATCTTCTAGCAATTGATCCGGGATAGCGGCACAATTGAGCGCGACAAAGGGGCGCTCGCGGCGCGAACTCTGCTCGTGGATCGTGCGGGCAATCAACTCTTTTCCGGTACCTGAGTCGCCAGTCACTAAAACTGTGGTGTTGAAGGGCGCGATGGTAGTCGCCTGCTCAAGCAGTTTGCGCATCTTCGGGGAGTGGGCGACCATCTTAGTTGCTGTGCGTCCGCTATTCTTCAGTGCCGTAGCACGGCCCTCTCCGCATTCCGTTGCGGTTTGAATAACATCCTTTAGTATTTCCGAAGAGACCGGCCTGATGAAGACATCTGTGGCTCCGCGCTTCATTGCGTTGATGGCGAGATCGGTTCTGCCATCCTCGGTGACCACAATCGTAATTGCCCCAGGCTGTTGTTGCTGAAACTGCGACAGTAGATCAAGCCCGGACATCCCTGGCAATACTGCCTCTGTAATCAATAGGTCGAAGGCTTGGCGCGCAAGCAGTTCTAGTGCCTTCTCTGCGGTTGTCACATACTCGGCTTGAGCTTGACCGGCTTTTGTTAAAGGGTGTAGCTGTTCTTTGGTTGAATCGTCGTTGCCGACGAAGAGTATTTTTGTTGCCATAGTGGGTGACTTCTAAAAGGGGTTACTTTTGAGACTCTATCTCGATTGAATACAAAATGCGCAAATTTATCAGGGCTAAGAGACGCCACCACCGGTGAAACTCGCCACGTCTTTCCTAGGGGGACGCGGCTGTCCCTGACATTAACAACCAGACTTTTATAGAGCCAATATCCGTAAAAGGCTCGCCTCACGTGGTGAACGTTTGGCGATTAATACACGGGGATACAGATCGTCTTGGTGGCAAATTTTCGGAGTTGGAGGTAAGTGGGCTGGTGGATGGTTGAAGCGATCTTATCCACCGTTCAGACAATGATTTTGGGTATCATTGATGTCTTTCCCAGCACCATATCCATTCATCTTTGCGTAATCATATATCTAACTCAGCAAGCAGATTGTAATGCACAGTCGCTGTTAGAGGGAATGCGCCTGAGACTACGGCTCGTTGGAAGCAATGCAGTATAGAAGCGGATTCAAATACTGCCTAGCTGTCAGACATATTCTTTCCTATCTTTGCGCCAAAAGACACACAACTACCCAGTGCCAGCACCAATGTCAAAAGACTTTTGAGACGGCTCGGTAGTTGTCGTTTGAGAGTGGAAAGAAACAGTAAACATTACCTAAAAATAGGCCTGCCTGATCTATTCTTCAATCGCGACAATTTCCTCACGTACGCACTGCACGCGAGTGGATCATAACAAGCAGCGTCAAGAAAGTGACACAAGCACTTCCTACTTTGCCGTGTTGCCGACAGGCGCAAGCTACGTTTCAGCATTAACCATAGCATTTCAAGGAGTTGGTAAAGGGCACAAAGGTTGCAAAGCCGCAAAGTCGCCCTGTGGAGGTGTCATTATGCATTTGCCTGAAATTGATCGCATCACTTCTTTACTTACCGATTATCTGGACATCCAGAGTCGCCGCGCCGAGCTTGTGGCCAGCAATCTGGCCAATGCCGATACGCCGAACTTCAGGGCGCAAGAGTTGGACTTTCAAGATTACTTGCGGATGGCGGCACGGAATGCACTCGCCCCACAGGCCAGTCGCGTTACTCCGCCCACGCTCGATCAGACGCCGCACGTTGTCGAGCAAACAAACAATGTTCCTGGCATTGACGGCAACAGCGTGGATGTGGGGCACGAGATGGCTACGCTAGCCGAGACTGGAGGACAGTTTGTTTTCGGGACACAGATGCTGCAGGCGCACTTCCGCACTCTACGTTTAGCCATACGGGAGGGCCGTTAGTATGTCACTTGCCAACGTCTTCAAAATCTCCTCGCAGGGCATGACTGCACAGCGCGAACGCCTGGAATCTGCGGCAGCCAATCTTGCTAATGCCAATACCACACGCACCCCGGCGGGCGGCCCATATTTGCGCCGCGACACCATCTTTGAAGCTGGCCCCATCGAAAGGTCCGAAGATAGCTTCGACGCAACTTTTGGCCGTAGTTTGTTTGCTGAGCCTTTTGACGAGGGCCAGGCCGAAGGCGTCCAGGCGAGTACGCAATTGGCGGAAGTTGGCGATGTGGTCAGACGCTACCAACCCAACCATCCTGATGCCGGCCCCGATGGCTACGTCACCTTGCCGGCAGTAGACCCGCTCGAAGAGACCGTCAACATCCTATCGGCAGCACGGGCTTTTGAAGCAAATGCGACCGCCTTCAACACGGCCAAAGAGATGGTGCGCGCCAGCCTCAAACTCGGGGAGAACGGTTGATGATCGAGGGAGTCAATTCAGCAATCACACCGGTTGTCAGCTCTACGCCGCAAACAGCAGGGAAGCTGAGCGGGGACGAGGCTTTCGGTTCGCTGGTACGCAATGCAGTCGAATCGCTTGAAAAGAATCAGCACCAAGCCGAGCAGGAAATTGCGCGCGCGGTCACCGGTGAATCGCCCGATTTGCACCGCACCATCGTGGCTTTGCAAACGAGCGAGCTTAACTTCCAACTGGCGCTGCAGGTACGGAATAAACTGATCGGCGCCTACGAAGAGATAATGAGGATGCAAGTTTAGCGATTTTGGATTTTAGATTTTGGATTAAAGAGCGACGCCCAGGGGCAATCCAAAATCTAAAATCCAAAATCTAAAATCGGAAAATGCCCACCTTCTTCACCCAAATCAAAGAACTATGGCAGCGTCTCAAACCGGCGCAACGCGTGACCGTTGTTGTGGCGGCTGTTGTCACGTTGGGATTGATCGTCGCACTGGTCTTCTTCGGCACACAGCCGGAGTATGGCGTGCTTTTCTCTGATCTCAAGACTGCCGACGCCCAGACGATTGTCGAGAAGTTAAAGGCAGGCAGCGTCCCATACCGGCTGACCAACGGCGGCACGGCTATCAGCGTGCCGTCAGACCGTGTTGCCGAACTGCGGCTGCAAATGGCGGCGGCAGGCGTGCTCTCCGGCGGGCACGTAGGCTTCGACATTTTCGATAAGGGTAGTTTCGGCGCCACCGATTTTGCGCAGCGCGTCAATTACCAGCGCGCGCTCGAAGGAGAACTGGCGCGCACCCTGGAAGGAATGGATGAGGTCGAGACAGCGCGCGTCCACGTCACGCCGGCGCGCGAATCCATCTTCACGGAGAAGGCTGAACACGCCAAAGCTTCCGTAGTCATGCGCATCCGGCAAAACCGCGAGCTTTCGCGCGAGCGCACCGAAGCGGTGGTCAATCTCGTGGCCAGCGCCGTCGAAGGGTTGGACCCGGGCGACGTTTCAGTGATGGATACGCGCGGGCGTGTACTCTCGTCCCCTTCACGCGGCAATAATGCGTGGGAGCGCGGGACGGATGCCTTCAACTCGCACCTCGAAGCTCGCCAACGGCTCGAAGCCGAAACTGCCGCGCGGGTCGTCGCCTTGCTCGAACCGATCACCGGCACGGGCCACGTCCGCGCCAATGTCGCTGCCGAGCTAGACTTCAGCCAGATTGAACAGACCGAAGAGAAGTATGACCCGAAGTCAGCCGTCATTCGCAATCAGCAGACTTTACAAGAGACGCGCAACAGCAAGCTGCCAGGCGGCGGCATCGTCGGCGCGCGGGCCAATGATCCGCAGACGCCCACTACGCCTGCGCCCACGCCCACGCCGCTCACACCGCTGGCCGACCAGCGTGCTACCGCGAACACCAACTACGAAATTGATAAGACGGTCAAGCGCACTGTTGACGGTGGCGGGCGGCTGCAACGGCTTTCGGTTTCCGTCCTCGTTGATCACCAAACCGTCAACGGCAAACAGGTGGCGCGTCCGTCTGATGAATTGAAGAAGATTCAAGACCTGGTTGCAGCCGCTGTCGGCATAGACACCGCGCGCGGCGATCAGATAGCAGTGCAGACAATCCCGTTTGGTCAGCCCGCGGAAGACGCGCCGTTATCGTGGGCGGAGCGTTATCAAGACCTGCTTAAGCTTGCGATCAAATATGGAGGCATACTCCTAGCGGTGCTCCTGCTGATCCTTTTCGTTTTCCGCCCAGCACGGCGCACCTTGCAGGCTGCGCTCGCACCACCGCCCGAGCCTTTACTCCTGGCGGCAGCGCCGGAAGGAATCACCGTGGCCGAGGCTATCAGCGCCGAAGCCAACCCGACGGAGGGGACCGCAGAAATGTCCAATTCAGAAGCCATTACTGTTACTACCCCGCGCACAGTTGCTGAACTGGAAGCTGAGATGGCGCGCGAGATGGCGCGCGAGTTTGAAGTGCCAGTGCCAGAGGTGAAGCGTGCGCGTGCTATCAAGAACCATCTTGTGGAACAAGGAACACGTGAGCCGGAGATGCTGGCAATGACCATCCGGGGCTGGCTGCAAGAGAACTCAAAATAGGCCCAACAAAGGCCCAACATAGGATTGATAAAAAATGCTCGAAATGACTACGAACGCGCCAGCTCTTGGCGAGAACCTGTTGGCTGCCATGGAGAACGCTCCGCTACGGCGGACGACTGAAAATTTTAGCGGCGTTCGCAAAGCGGCGATTCTCTTCCTGGCCCTCGGCGACGAGGTGGCGAGCGAGGTTTTCAAGCATTTAGACGAAGACGAAGTACAACAGATCAGCCGGGAATTGGCCGCGCTGCAACACGTCAGCTCTGACGTGACAGACGACGTGGTCGAGGAGTTTCACCAACTCGTCTTGGCTCGCACTTATATGATCACAGGCGGCCTGGATTATGCCAAGCGCGTGCTAATCAAAACTTTCGGCGCTGACGCCGCCAAACGCTTGCTCGACAGGGTCACGCGCTCGCTCGAATCCACCGTCGGCTTCGACGCACTGCAAAAAGTTGACCCGCAGCAGCTCTCGAAGCTCTTCCAGAACGAACATCCGCAGACGGTTGCCGTAGTCCTGGCGCACCTGGACGCCTCGACCGCCGCCGATACGGTGCAGTACTTGCCCGAAGATCAGCGCGCTGAGGTCGTCTTACGTATGGCCAGCTTGCAGACCATCTCGCAGGACGTGATACGGCGCGTCTCGCTGGTGCTCGATCAAAAGCTCAAGAGCCTCGGCGATTACAACCGGCAGGCGGTGGGCGGCATCCGGTCAGTAGCGGAACTCTGCAACCGGCTTGATCGCACCGTCTCGCTCCAACTGCTGGAAGAGATCGAAGGCATGCAACCTGAGTTGGCGCAGGAGATTCGCAACCGCATGCTCACCTTTGAAGACCTGCTGTCGCTCGACGACGTTGCTATCCGCGACCTGTTACAACGTGTAGACAAGAAAGGTTTGGCAATGGCGCTGAAAGGCGCGAAGCCGGAACTCCAGAACCGCTTCTTCTCGAACATGTCGTCGCGCGCCGTTGATCTGATGAAGGAGGAGATGGACTTCATGGGCCAAGTACGCTTGAAGGATGTCAACAACGCGCGGCGCGAGATCATTGACCTGCTACGCGAACTCGAAGAACTAGGCATTATCAATCTGTCGGGTGGCGCGGAGGATGCTTATGTCAGTTAAATTGATTAAGGCGGGTGAGCCCCGCACTGCCAATCCTTTTAGCCCGCCCAGCCTGACCAGAACAAATCGGCCTTTGCAATTCGCGCCCACGCCGAGTACTTCCGCGCCCACAGCGCAGACCGCTAGTCCCAATCCCGCCGCGAAAGTGGCCGTGACTGAGCAAGCTGATCCCTTAAAAGATGCGACGGCGGACGCCAAGCCAAACCCGGACGAGCTCGTCCAGCAGGCGCGCGCCGAGGCCGAACGTTTGGTCGCCGAAGCACAAACGCGTGCCGCCGAAATCGAGCGTGGCGCCCGCGAGCGTGGACGCGCCGAGGCATTAGCCCAGGCGCAAGCTCAGGCGCAGTTCGAATTGAATCGAGCCGTGGAAGATTTGCGTGTGCGGCTCGCCGGAACGTTGGAAGAGTTGGCTGTCCTGCGCAGCAAGCTGACGGCGCGCGCCGAGCAAGACTTAGTACGGCTCGCGCTTGAGATTGCCAAGAAGATCGTCCAGCGTGAGGTCAAAGTAGATCACGAAGTCGCCCTGACGCTGGCGCGTGTAGCGTTGGGACGGCTCCACAATCGCGCTGGCGCGGTCGTGCGCTTGCACCCCGATGATTACGCCTACGTCGCGGCACACCGCGAGCGTCTCAGCGGCGAGGCGAGCGTGGAGATTGTCGAAGATCGTTCAGTCGGGTCGGGCGGCTGTGTGATACAGAGTGAGATGGGTGAGATTGATGCGCGGATTGAGCAACAATTCGCCGAAATCGAACAGGACTTCTTGAGCGCCTAAGAACATGCAGAGCTACACAAACCAGCAAAACGACTCGCCCTTCGCCTCTTATTTTCGGCGCTTAGCGCTGTTGGATACGCTGCGTTCGAGCGGGACGGTCAAGCGCGCTGTTGGGTTGGTCATCGAATCACAAGGGCCGGCGGTGTCGGTGAGCGAACTCTGCTACCTCGAAGGCCGCGCAGGCGAGCCGGAGACAATGCTGGAAGTGATCGGCTTTCGTGATTCCACTGTGTTATTGATGCCGCTAGGCCCTATGCCCGCCGTGCGCGCGGGCGATTGTGTGGTGGCCACCGGCACGGTAGCTCAAGCGCCGGTCGGGCCGAAGTTGTTGGGTCGCATCATCAATGCCTTGGGCCAACCGCTGGATGACCTCGGCCCCATCGAGCAAGAGGGCGCCTATCCGTTGCATCGCGGCTCTACCAATCCGCTGGCGCGCGCCAACATCAAAGAGCCGTTAGGCACTGGCGTGCGCGCCATTGACGGGTTGTTGACCATCGGGGCGGGCCAACGCATCGGCATCTTTGGCGGCTCGGGCGTGGGCAAGTCCACCCTGCTCGGCATGATGGCCAAGCAGACGACGGCGGATGTCAACGTGATCGCGATGATCGGCGAGCGTGGCCGCGAGGTGCGCGAGTTTGTCGAACATGAGCTGGGGCCGGAGGGGCTAGCGCGCTCAGTGGTCGTCGTCTCGACCTCCGACGATTCGCCGCTCGTGCGACTGCGTGCCGCGCTGGTGGCCACTGCGGTTGCGGAATACTTCAAAGACCGCAGCGCAAAAGTATTGCTGATTATGGATTCGCTGACGCGCTTTGCCATGGCCCAGCGCGAAATCAGTCTGGTCGCGGGCGAGCCTCCTTCTTCCAAAGGTTACACGCCGTCAGTTTTCGCATTGTTGCCGCGCTTACTCGAACGCGCTGGGAATTTCTCTACGGGCGGCTCGATCACAGGGTTCTACACGGTCCTGGTCGAAGGCGATGACATGAACGAACCGGTGGCTGATGCGGTGCGGGCGATTTTAGACGGCCACATCGTGCTCTCGCGCACGCTCGCCGCGCGCAACCATTACCCGTGCATTGATGTGCTGCACAGCGCCTCACGCCTCTTTGGCCAGGTCACCGGCAAAGAACAGGCCGCCGCCGCTGCGCGCGTGCGTGAACTCCTTGCCGTGTACGAGCGCGCCGAAGACTTGATCAACATCGGCGCTTATCAAAGGGGCACCAATGCGCGCATAGATGAAGCCATTGTCAACCACGACCGCATCATCAATTTCCTGCGTCAAGATCGTCACGAGGCCATCACCTTCGAGGCCGCCGTCGAACAACTGACGCGCGAATTCGGTGTTGGAGGCTGAGCAGAGGAGAGAGAATGAAGCGCTTTAAGTTCTCGTTGGAGACCGTGCACAACCTGCGTGAATTGCAGCGCGACGAGGCGGAGCGTCAGCTTGAACAGTCCGCCGCGCGAGTCTCGGAGGCGCGCGCAATGGTCGAGCAGATCAAGCAACAGCGCAACGCCGTTGAAGCGGAACTGGCCCGCGCTACTGGCCCGCTCTGCGCCCACGAGTTGGCCTTGCAAGTGAGTTACCTGGAATTCCTCAACCAGCGCGAGCAAGAAACACAGCAGCACTTGGCAGCGCTCGAACACCAACACGAGGCGCAGCGTGAGACAACCTTGGCTGCCGCGCGTGCGGCAGAAGCGACTGAGCAGTTGCGCGTCCGCCAACAAACACGACACGCGGCGGCGGTCGCGCGCGTTGAACAACTTCTACTGGATGAAATCGCCGTTGCGATAACCCAGCGCGAGAAACTAGGTGGAGATGACTAAATCAATGCTCTTGCCATTTGATCTAACCACAACCTGGGCTGCGGAGAAATCGCCAGCGCCTATCCTCAGTGCTGAAGCGTTAAACGATTTCGCGGCGCTACTGACGCTGGAATGCTCTACTGCTACATCGCCCGATGCGCCTGCGGTGAGCAATAGTAGTGCAGAGTTGAAGTCTTTAGAGCCACAGCTTAATCCGGCGACTTTGCCACCGTCAGAAGTCGCCGTTATTTCTGATGTGGCCGCGCCCCAAATGATCAGAGACATAAGTTCAGAAGGCCAAGATCAGCTTACGGAAGGTCAGCGACCACTCGCGCTTCAGGCAGCAGAACCACAAGAAAGTTTTCAACCCGCACTGCACGCGCTTGTAAGAGAGGCCAGCTTTGATGAGGTACCTGGTGGTCAAGCAATGGCGGCCTCTCCGGCAGCCGCGTCGAATATCCAACAAACTATCAGCCAAACCGTCAGCCAAACTGTCAGCTTGTTGCGTGACTTTGTCAGCACATCTTTCCAAGATCAATCTCAAGCGGAAAGCGAGCTAGAGACCGCGTCTGATCTTTCATCATTACGACTCAAATCAGACCAGCTTACGGTAGGGGCAGACCTGCGTGTCTGCCCCGGCTCGGATTTGCAGGCCGATCTAAACGACCACACCGATGATTACTTAATAAATGGCGCGCGCCGTGACTCACAAGTGAGTGCAGATGAACAACTCGCGATGACACAACCCTTGGCGCGACAGCTTGCGTCTGCCGAGCACGATAGCCGCTTCAACCAACCGCTGGCTCGTGCTGAAGCGTCACCCCGTAATCGCGTTTACGATCCAGATGAGCCTGAGCAGCGCGCGCACGCTTTGAGCGCCGAGCTAACACTCTCCCAACTCGGCTTGGCGCAGGCCGAATTACGTGTCGTCAACCCGGTGACTAACGACGCTTGTGATTTGGGCCGGCTGCAGGTCGAAAACTCAGCGCCACAGTCGCCTCTATCAGTAGACCGCTTTGTCAGCGAAGTTGGCACGCAGCAGGAGGTTGAACACTCAAAGCCTCTCGCGTCTCTGCCGAACCCAGACGCGCAACTTGAAATGGCTGTAAATTTGGCGCCCGCCTTGCCACTCACAGTTGACACGCAATTCGCTCAGGTTGCACAGCGCAGCTTGTGGTTTAGCTCGTTGCCACAGATGACGACAGAAATCAGACGCAATCTCGCCGAGTCAGGCACGAGCCTGTCACTAACAGAAGCAAGGAGGTTGAATATGGACACTAGTGAAAGCAACGCATACACAGGCGCGGGCGCACTCGGACAAGCGGCGGAAGTAGAGACACTCAATACTCTGGCGCTACAGTTTGAATTACCCACGGGCGGGCAGTTCGGCATAGCCCCAAACTCGCCGACTGGTCTCGATCTATCAACAGCGCAGGCAACAAAGCCACCGGAAGTCGCAGCCACGCTTCAGCCGTTTGAAAGACCTACGCCTCCCCAGTTTGACCTAACGCCACAAAATGAAAGCGCACCGCAGGCCCAAGCTGATCCAACTTCAGCCATCAGGCGCACTGTTGAATTGCAGTCTGTTATGGCAAGCCAGTTCACCACCCTGCCGGTTGATGCAGTGTTGGCGGAGTTGGTCGCCGCTTATGCGAGGCCCAGCTTGGCCGAGCCGAACAAATTACAACCAGCCCGTCTGAGTGTCGGATTATTGACACGCGAAACGGCTACCCCAACCACCTTCATTGCGGAAGTATCAACCCCGGATGAACAGCATTGGCCAGTGGCGCTGCTTGAGCAGCCAGCAAAAGCCCAAGGCGATGTTGCTGACAACCTCGTGCCGCAACGGATATTTGCGGAGGAGTTGATAGGACGAGCTGACGCGCAAGACGAATTCGACGGAGTGACACCTGTCACGGCTAAGCTCGGGCCAGTTGTACCTGGCACTCCGCTTGCACAAGTAACTATTAGAAGTGCAGGCCACGTGGCCGAGCAATTGGCGGAGCCAATTATCGCGGCCAGCGATTACATAGCGCCCGGCGTGCTGCGCAACTTGCGACTCAAGCTGCGGCCAGCAGAGTTGGGACAAGTAGAAATTGAACTAACACGCGATGCCGCTGGTCGTTTAGACGCGCGCCTGACGGTCAGGCACGAAGAGACCAGCCGGGTGTTAGGCGACGAGCTGGGGCGGTTGCGTGAAGCGCTGGAACGCGCCGGGCTGCAAGTCGGGCGGCTGGACGTGAGCACCTATGTTAGCGAGCACGGTTCGGGTTGGGACACCAATAGACAATCCCCTCAGCCCGATTACGCCGAGGCTCAAGCTTTCGCCCCTGCCGCTGATGCGGAATCTATTGCGTTCGAATCCAATCTCACTGGCGGCGCGCAAGCCGCTCAAGACAGACTCTTAAACCTGCACGCTTGAGGCGTGCGCGGAGGACAACTCTTGTGAACATCAACGATGCCAATGCGCCCGGCCTAGGCGTGAATGGGACGACTAACACCAGAATGACGGCTGCGAGTCCTGCTAAGAAAAACGCAGACATCAATACTTTCATGACACTGCTCGTCGCGCAGTTGAAAAACCAGGACCCGCTCGAGCCGCAGCAAGGCTCAGAATTCGTCGCGCAGCTCGCGCAGTTCAACTCATTGGAGCAACTCATCAATATCAACGACCGGCTGAACCAGTTGGTCAATCAACAGCACATCTCGCCGACGACCTAGGCGATGCCCGACGTTTTTCTAGGGAGTCACACGAGTTCGCTGAACTCACCCGAAACAACAAAATTTGTGGGGCGAGATGGCATCTCGTCTCACATTTTCGAAGGAGAAAATCATGCCACTTACCTTTACCACCGCCTTGTCGGGCCTGCACGCCAATTCCAAGTCGCTCGGCGTGACCGGCAATAATATCGCCAACGCCAATACGACAGCTTTCAAGAGCGGCTCGCTCAACTTCGGCGACGTCTTTCACGACTCGCTCAACGCGCAACTCAACGGGGCCGGCCTGGCGCTGCAAGTTGGCAGCGGCGTGCATGCGATCAGCACGACGACCAATTTCACGCAAGGCTCGCTTGAAGAATCCGGCTCGGCGCTGCACGCGGGCATTCAGGGCAACGGCTATTTCGTCGTCACCGACCAGACCGGCAAAACGTCCTACACGCGCGCGGGCGGCTTTACGCTCGACCGTGAAGGCTACCTCGTGACTAGCACAGGCGCGCGCGTGCAAGGTTACGCAGCCGCCAACGGCGTGGTGCCGCTCGACGCGCCGCTCGGCTCGCTCAAAGCGCCGCTCGGCGAGTTCGCGCCACCCATCGCCACCAGCAAGGCGACCTTTCGCATGAATCTCAGCGCGAAAGACGCCGCGAACAGCGTGTTTCACTCGCCCGTGCAGATTTTTGATTCGCAGGGCGTCGCGCACACGCTCGATCTGATTTATACGAAGACAGGTAACGGCGCTTACACGGTTACGGCTACGATTGACGGCAATGCTGCACAATTGAGCACAGACGGCGGCGGCGCGGCGGCCAGCGCCAACTTGACCTTCGACTCCAACGGGCAATTGACTGCGCCCACGGCGCTCGCCGTCGTTGCCGACCAAACCCAGCTCAATGGCGCGACGCTACCCAATATTGACATCGGTCTCTACGGGGCCAACCCTGATGGATCGCAGGGCGCGAGCCTTATCACCAATTACGACGCGACTTCAGCGGTTGCCGCGACTGATCAGAACGGTTTTGCTTCGGGCGTGTTGTCCGGTTTGGCCTTTGGCTCGGAGGGTGATGGCACGCTGGTGGCGGTCTACAGCAATGGCCAGACGCGCGTTGTCGGACAAGTCGCCGTCGCCACCTTCAATTCGCAAGAAGGCTTGCGTCACCTGGGCGACAACCTCTACGGCGAGACGCTCGCTTCGGGGTCGCCCTCGCTCGGCAACGCAAACACGGGCGGGCGCGGCGCAGTTGTCGGTGGCGTGCTAGAGCAGAGTAATGTTGATATTGCCACCGAGTTTACCGAATTGATCATCGCCCAGCGCGGCTTCCAGGCGAACTCGCGGGTCATTACGACCATCAACCAGACCTTGCAGGATGTGATCCAGATTCTCTAGCTGGGTTTTCAATTGCGTGTGTATTTGAGTCATCGTCGTGTCGGCCAGATGCGCGTGTGAGTAAGGCTTGGAACTAAGGTATTCCAAACCCCGATTACGCGTGCATCTGGCGGACGCTCCTCTGAAATTGACTAAAACAGGGCGTATTAGTTAAGCCAGCCAAGTGTTGGAGCAGGCGATGCAGAACACCAATTTACCAGGGCTATTGCTGCTGGCTGATTTAATCAGCGCGCGGCGAGATTGGCCGGAAGTAAGAGCAGTATGATTCAGGGCGAAATTCAAACCTTTCCTCTGCCAGACCTTATTCAATGGCTTGCGCTCACGCGTCGGACGGGAATGCTCGTGGTTGCGCAGGGCGCCGACAGAGTAGAACGTTACCTTGCCGAGCAGCGCGGGCCTGCGGCAGCCGTGAGCCAAACGGCTCCGCGGGGCAGCGCGCAACTTCACTTTATCGCTGGTGAAATCGCGGCGGCCTCTATGTCCGAGCTAGCCATCTTAGATAGCGCGGAAAAAGTATGCACCATGCTTAGCACGGCGCTCGCCTGGCGCGCAGGCCGCTTTGTCTTTAGCGCCAATCCGCCGCCCGAGTGGGTTTTGACGAAGAACTTACGCCTCTCGGCTGAGGCCCTCCTGATTGAAGCCGCTCAAACTAACCAAGACGGGAAGCTTGAGTCTGACTCAAACTCAGGGGGCTTGGCCGCGGTAAAGGAGCATTCCGAAGGCTTCATGATCGCCGACGCACTGCGCCTGCACGTAGTTGATCGGTTGTTGAAGGAAGATTTTAGCGTGCCGGCCATGCCGCAACTCGCTGTGCGCGTGCTCGAGTTGACGCGCGATGAAAACTTTTCGCTGCGCGCCCTCGAAAAGCTCGTCCAGACGGATCAGGCTGTAACTGCGCGCATCCTGCGCTACGCCAACTCGGTTCTCGTTGGTAGTGAGCGAAGGGTAGATTCACTCGGGTTGGCTATCCAACGGCTCGGCACTGACGAAGTTGTGAACGTGATCTTAGCGGCCTCACTCCAAGCACACCGGCTAGGGAAAGATCTTTTTGCCGCCGAGAAAAGTCGTCTCTCTTTGCACTCCTTGGTGGCAGGCTTTCTGGCTCGTACGATCACTACCAGGGTGAGTCTGAACAGCCAACTCGGCTTCCTGTGTGGGTTGCTGATGGACTTTGGTATGACAGTCCTTTACTCGGTCATCCAACAGACGCTGACCCAGCGCGCGAAGCCGGAGCCTGTCCCCACGCGGATAATTGAAGAAATCGTCCGAGATTATCATCCGCGCGTGGGAGGTGCGGTGGGCGAGAAGTGGCAGTTGCCTGCTCCGGTCATCGAAACGATGGCGCATCACCATTGTCTCGATGAAGTGGTCAACGACGACAAACCTTATGTGGCGATTGCAGCGCTGGCCGATGCGCTGACGACCTTTGTGCTCGGCACGTCACGCGCGGGGCTTGAAGAATCACTGGCACGCTTTCAGCCTGAACGTCTGCTGGCACACCGGGCCGCGCAATTTTTGGGTCTCAGTCTGGATGACGCCAGCGCCGTGCTGAAAGACCTGCCGCGCTCCCTGGATCAGGCGCTTGAGTTTATGGCCAAGTGAAGAGCGTCTTGCACCAAGTCACTAAGTCACTGTTCCTTCCTAATTCGGAGATAGCGGTTCAAGTTCCCCATTCTATTTGCCGATAAGCTGGATAGGCTGTTGGCACAGGACTCACCTGAACTTTTAACTCGTGCTTTGAAAACTTTGCGTTCCACGTTAGCGGGCTTAGTGTCGGCTTGGGCAGTGCTTTCAGACCAAATTCGCTAAACAGCATCCTCATCTACTCAACCGGCTGCCGCATTAAACGGTAGCACAGCCGGTTAATCAGCTTGCCACGAGACGGGGCTGAGCATAGGAGGAGAGATATGATTCAAGGTGAAATCCAGACCCTACCTATCACCGATCTAATTCAATGGCTGGCGCTCACGCGTCGCACCGGCAAGCTGGAATTGGGGCAGGGAGAAGCTCACAACACGATGTTTTACTTCGCCCAAGGCAAGATTGTGGCAGCCTCCAATGGCGAACACACCGTGTTGGAGAGCGCCGACAAAATTTGCGCCGTTCTCAGCGCCGCGCTCGCCTGGCGATTTGGTCACTTCCTCTACAGCGATGGTTCGCTACCCTTGCAGGTCCTGGAGGTTAAACCAACACTCTCGACAGAAGCACTCCTGCTAAGAGCCGCCACGGGACTCAATATGCACAAGCCTGATGCTGCCTCAGACCTGTGCGGTTTGGATGAGACTGATGAATATTCTGAAACCTTTACCTTGGCCGACGCGCTGCGTCTTCAAGTAGTTGATCTCCTGTTGAGAGAAGACTTCACAGTGCCGGTCATGCCGCAACTCGCAATGCGCGTGCTCGAATTGACGCGCGATGAAAACTTTTCGCTGCGTGATCTGGGCAACCTCATCCTCGCCGATCAAGTAGTGGCTGCCCGCATCCTGCGCTACGCCAATTCGGCTCTCCGCAGCACTGGGCGAGAAGTAGACTCGTTGGCGTTGGCCGTTCAGCGACTGGGAGCCAATGAGGTCGTCAACATTGTCCTGGCCGCCACACTGCAAACGCGCCGCTTGGGCGGCGACCGCTTCGCTGCCGAGAAAGGTCGGCTCGCGCTACATTCCTCGGCGACGGCTTTTTTTACTCGTACGCTTACTACTAGAGCGAATCTGAATGGTCACCTCGGATTCCTGTGCGGCCTGCTGATGGACTTTGGCATGACCGTGCTCTATTCGCTGATTCAGCGGGCGTTGGGCCAGGGAGCCAAGTCCAAATTAATCCCTACACGAGTGATTGAAGAGATTGTCCGAGATTATCATCCACGCGTCGGACGCGTAGTCGGCGAGCGGTGGCGGTTGCCCTCGCCGGTCATCGAAACGATGGCCTTTCATCACTGTCCCAGCGAGGTGATCGGCGACAAACCTTACGTGGCGATTGCGGCGCTGGCTGATGCGCTGACGACCTTCGCGCTCGGCACGCCGCGCGTGGAGCTTGAAGACGCTCTGTCAAGATTTCAGCCTGACCGTCTGCTTTTACACCCGGCTGCACAGTTCCTCGATCTCAATAATGACAGCGCCATCAGCGTCATGCTCAACGACCTGCCACGCTGTCTGGATCAGGCGCACGAGTTTGTAATTGATTGAAACGTTACTCGCTCGAAGCGGCCAGGTTCCCGGCGGCGCACGCCGGGCCACACTTCCGCTCGTCGCTGCGCGGCTGCAAAACTACAGCCTTACATTTTTACCAATTACCAAAGTATTGATGCTCGATTGTCAGAGCTAAGCCTCAAGTCACCCGCTCTGGTTGACGATAAGTGTGGCGGAAGTGGTAATGCTGCGCACGGGCATAACGCGAGTGTTTGGCGTTGTGACCGCATTTCTTCTGGCTAGTTACAAGCAGCTCTTTCCGGCTGAGTTCAGGCGGCGGTGTTAGCCGCGCGCGCTACAAGAATCAAGTATGTTTATTATTATTGGCATTGTTGTCGTACTGGTATGTGTCATCGGTGGGTTTCTCATGATTGATGGCCCATTGGCTGTGCTACTGCAACCAGCAGAGTATGTCGTCATTATTGGCGCCGCCGTCGGGGCGATGCTCACCGGCAGCCCGCTGAAAACGCTCAAGCTCGTTACCAAGAAATTGCCAGCCGCTTTCAAAGGTTCAGCTTATAACCAGGCGTCTTTCCGTGAACTGCTGATGCTGCAATACGACATCTTCGTCAATGCCAAGAAGGGTGGAATGCTTTCGATGGAGGCGGACGTTAACGAGCCCCACAAGTCTTCGATTTTCGCCAAGTATCCGGCCTTTCTCGCCAATCATCACGCAGTGGATTTCTTTTGCGATGCCATGAAGATGCTGGTCAACGGGGCGGCACAGCCAGATGAACTCGAACTGATGATGGAAGCCGAGATTGAGACGCATCACGAGGAAAATGCCATTGTACCGGCAATCATGAATCGCATGGCCGATTCGCTGCCGGGTCTGGGTATCGTGGCCGCCGTGCTCGGCATTGTGGTGACGATGCAACACCTGGATGGCCCGCCCGAAGAGTTAGGCCATCACGTCGCCGCCGCTCTGGTAGGAACCTTTCTGGGGCTGCTGCTCTCTTACGGTTTCGTTGCGCCGATGTCAGCCAACCTGGAAAGTCTGGCACACGACGAGGCCAAGTACTTCGCCTGCATCAAAGCCGGGCTGGTGGCCTTCGCCAATGGCGCGGCGCCCATTACGGCGGTCGAATTTGCGCGCAAGACAATCTTTAGTTTCGACCGGCCCTCCAACGCAGAGATCGAACCTAAATTGCGGGAGATCAAGCCACGATGAGAGCCGGACCACAGCTCCAACCGGTAAAGAAGCCGCGCCGCCGTATCAAAAAAGTCAAAGCCCACGGCGGCCATCACGGCGGCTCCTGGAAGGTCGCCTATGCCGATTTTGTGACGGCGATGATGGCGCTCTTTCTGGTCTTATGGCTCGTCTCGCAAGCCGACATTAAGCTCAAAGAAGCAATCGCCAACTATTTTCGCTCGCCCGGTGTTTTTAGCTCGATACGTGGTGGCATTCTCAATCGCCCAAGCAAGTTGAGCAAGGACACAAGCCCAACCGATGATGAACAGGCCTTGATGAGCGCCGCCGTGATGTTGCGCAAGTCATTCCAGAAGAAACCGGAGTTCGAGACGGTCAAAGACCAGATCAAGATAGAAGTCACCGAAGAAGGCTTACGCATTCAAATCCTAGATAAAGCCGAGCGCGTTTCTTTCAGCTCAGGCCGCGCCGAACTCACACAGGAGGCGCAGAAAATTCTGCATGAAGTCGCACGTGGTATCTGCGGTTTGCCCAATCCGATCTTTATTGGCGGCCACACCGACCGCCGTGTCTTTCCCAAAGAATCGCCCTACACCAACTGGGAACTATCGGCTGATCGCGCAAACGCCGCCCGCCGATTTCTGGAGACTAGCTGTGTCAAGCCTGAACAGATTCGCCGCGTAATCGGCCATGCCGATACGGAACTGCTGATTCCCTCCGACCCGTATGCGTCAGCCAACCGGCGGATTAGCATCACGCTCAGCCGCCTGAACGTGAAACCCGCCAAATTCCCAATGAGCGGCAATCCGATTGATCTGTCGCCAGGCTCCAGCGAGCAACGTTTAGGCGAGACCAAGCTCATCAACGAAGGCTCCCTCTCGGTCGGCGCGCCGGATAGGTTGCCGGAAGGTGTGCAAAGACATCGCCAATAGGCTCGTCGTGCCTCCATTACGCCAGGCCCAAGCCTGCCTGACCTTTCCCTAGACAAGTGTCAGAATTCCGATGCCTGCTTATCGGGCTTCTGACATCCGACTTAGCCCAAGCCCTGCAATTCCTGCTAAATCGTTCTGTTGCTTAGCTCAGTTAATGGTCGCGTATCCGGCACGCTACTCGCACTGGTGAAACGAGGAGGAACTGTATGGCTGATCCGGTAACGACGGGAAACCCAACTAATAATACCGCGGCGGCTCCCAAAAAGGGCCGAAGCCTGCTGATTATCATCCTTGCTGTAATTGTGGTGGGAATTGGCGGCTGGGGCGGTGGCTATTACTTCATGCAACGCGGCCTGGCTAAAACAGGGGCAGAGAAGGGCAAGAGACCTGCAAAACCCGAAGCAGATGCAGAAACCGATGAAACAGATGAACCCGCCCCAAAGAACAAAGATAAATCGTCGGCCCTGGCACTCCCGGATGATAGCGCAGTCAAGCAAGTCGTCGAACTACAACCCTACATCGTCAACCTGGCCGATCCGGGAGAAGTGCGCTATTTGCGCCTCATCGTCAGTGTAGGGATTGGCGGGGAGACCACCGCAGAGGAGAAGCCCGGCCCACTGTTCATGGCGCGCGTGCGCAACGCCATGCTGGCCGTGCTAACCACTAAAACCTCACAAGAGGTGCTAACTATCGAAGGCAAAGCGAAATTGCGCAGAGATTTGCTGCGGGCGGCGCGCGCCGCTTCCGCCGAGCCAAAAGTAGAAGCGGTCTACATCACTGAATTCATCGTCCAGCTTTGAAGCCTGATTTAGAACCATGAAGGTAGATAAAGAGAGCGCCCTGCGCGCCGCGAACGAAGCCGATCTGCATGCCTGGCGTGATTTCCTGGACTTGAGCCTGGAACTCGCGGTCGAGCTGGGCCGCACCAAATTGACGGCGCGGGAGATTTTGGCATTAGAGCCAAACAGCATTATCAAGCTCTCGCGCTCGACCGGCGAAGGCGTAGACCTGGTGGCCGGCGACAGCCGCATCGCGCGTGGGGAAGTCATTCTGATCGAAGACCATACCGGCGTGCGTATCAACGAGGTGATCGCCGAGGAATATAAATGATTCACGGTCGCCGCCACTTCGTTTGGATGGGTTACTGCTTGGCCATTGTGTTGACTGCCGGGATTAGCGTTGCGCGCGCGACAAGCCGAACCAATGACGCAACCGCTCAAGCAGCGCCCCAGCCTGGCGCGCCGTCCAAGCGACCGTCCAAGCTGGATGATAACGAGCGGCTTCCTTTCATGGAGCAGACACAGGATGCAGATGAAGCTCAACCACCTAGCGCGGCGGGGCTGCTCATGCGCACGCTGGGTGCATTGTGTTTGATCATTGGGTTGATTGCGGCGGCGGCGTGGGGATTGCGCCGATTTGGCGGCGCGCAATTCAGTGGCCCTGCGGATGACGCGCCTGAGCTGACAGTGCTTGCTTCGATCTCTCTGGGGAACCAGCGTTCGCTCTCGGCGGTGCGCTTTGGCGACCGCTTGTTACTAATTGGCTCGACCGCGCAAGCCATCACGCTGTTGGCGGCAAAAGAACGCAGACCGGAATGGGCTGCGCCGCCGATGCGTTCGGTGGCGGATTTGCTGGCCGAAGACGAGCCGCACACTTTTGAGCAGGCGCTGACATTGGCCGATCAACGCATCGAACAGCGCGCCGACAAGACAATTGTATGACACGCTGCTTAGGCCCGATTTTCCTGGTGATTTTTATCTGTTGTGCGGCGACGGTCGCGGCTGCCGCTCCGCAGACTGCGCAGCCGGAGCCAGCGCTGCGCGTGGATTTGGGGCAGGGCACCAGCACGACTTTGCCGGTGCAGATCATCGTCCTGCTGACGCTGCTCACCTTTATTCCCGCAATTCTGATTTCGACCACTTGTTTTACGCGACTGATCGTCGTCTTTCACTTTCTGCGGCAGGCGCTCGGTACGCAGGAAGCGCCGAACAATCAAGTCCTACTCGGCCTGGCGCTCTTTCTGACTTTGTTCGTGATGGCCCCGGTCGGCACACGCATCTACAACGAGGCGATTCAACCGCTGCGGCAGGGACAGCTCACGCAAACCGAAGCACTGGAGCGGGCGCTCGTGCCGTTGCGCACCTACATGCTCAAGCACACGCGGGAGCGCGATCTGGCGCTTTTCCTGCGGCTGACGGCGAACCCGCGCCCGGCGACAGCGGCGGACGTGCCCACCACTGCGTTGATTCCGGCTTACATGATCTCCGAGTTGAAGACGGCCTTTCAGATCGGCTTCGTGCTGTTCATTCCGTTTTTGGTAATTGACTTGGCCGTCTCCTCGGTTGTGCTCTCGATGGGCATGATGCAACTGCCGCCAGTGCTCATCTCGACACCGTTCAAATTACTGCTCTTCGTGATGGTGGATGGCTGGTATCTGATTATTGGCTCGCTGATCAAGAGCGTTTATTGAGATATGGAAGCTGCTCAAGCGAAACCTTTCCCTTTTTATGCAAGCACCGCGCGGCAAATCGCCATGTGCCTCGGTGGCAGCGTCGCGCTGTTCGGTTTGGCCGTGATGTTCGGTTGGCACTTCAACCTGCGGTGGCTGATTCAAATCCTGCCAACTTCTGGGCCAATGGCGTACAACGCGGTGCTCGGCTTTTTGCTTTGCGGAGTCAGCGTACTGCTGGCGGCGCGTGGCTGGCACAGGGCGGCGGCAGCGCTCGCGGCAGTGGCCGCATTGATCGGGTTACTGACACTGGCTGAGTATCTCTTTGGCGTCAGCCTGGGACTTGATCAGCTCTTCGTCAAGGCAACGATTGATTACCAAAATGCACCACGCAGCCGGATGGCGCCACTCTCTGCAACTAACTTTTTGCTCATGGGCGTGGCGTTAACCCTGCGCTGTTTGCGGCGCCGGGGCGGTAATTCGTTAGTCGTCTCCAGCCTCGCCGCAGTGGTTTTTGTGTTTGCCTCTGCTGTCTTGATGAGTTATGCGCTTGGGTTAATGGATGCGACACTCCAATTCCCTTTCGTGATGACGGCATTACCTACGGCAGTGGAATTCCTATTACTAGCGGCAGCAGTTTACGCGCTCGATTGGGGAAAAGGCGGCACCACAGTACGCTGGACGAAGAGGGTGATCGTGCCGCTCACTGTCTGTCTAATGACAGCAACCTTATACATCTGTGGCTCGCTCAAGCTGCGCGAGCAGGCCAACCTCAAGCGCGAGGCTGGAGAGTTGGCCGATGTCTTGAAAGCGGCAGCGGAAGGACGCCTCAAAGCTAGAGGGCGGGCGCTGACACAGATGGCGCGACGCTGGGAATTTGCCGGGGGGCTGCCGCGCGCGGCGTGGGAAGATGACGCAGCCAGCTTTCAGAGCGAATTGGAGGGCGTGCAAGCCGTCGGCTGGGCTGACAAATCACATCGTGTGCAGTGGGTCGTGCCGTTCAAAGGCAATGAAGCCCTGCAAGGCTACGAGCTGGGAGGATCACAACACAGCCGGGACGTTCTCAGTCCTGCGCGCGAGCGTGGGACGATCGCCATTTCGCGGCCTGCCGAGTTAGCACCGGGCAGCAAGTGTTTCATCGTTTTCGTTCCCGTCTTCAAGCGGGGGCAGTTTGACGGCAATATCCTGGCGGTTTACCAGGCGCGGGCGTTCTTTGCTCCACTCTTCAGAAGCTACGAACAGCAAGGCGACTCGTTCGTCTTTTTCGACGGTCAGGATGAACTCTTCCGTTTCGGCGAAGCACGCGACATCAAACGTGGCGGGTATCAGAGTGAGGTCACCCTGGATTTCTACGGGCTGCGGTTGCGGTTGGCTGTGCAACTAGGGCAGGCGCGGATCGCAGCAGCCAAATCTTCGCTGCTCTGGGTCGCACTCTTCGGTGGTCTGTTGCTAAGCATCCTTTCGGGACTGCTGGCGCACCAGACGCAAACCTCGCGGAGGCGTGCGCGTAGGCTGGATAGATTGGTCGGACAATTGCAGCAGGAAACCGGTGAGCACCGTCAGAGTGAGGCACGCTTCCGCGCTGTGGTTGAGGCTGCACCAAGTGCGATGCTCAGCATCAGCGAAGATGGGCGGATTACGCTTGCCAACAAGCAGGCCAAGCGCCTCTTCGGCTACACCCGCGAGGAAATGATAGGACAGCCAATCGAAGTGCTTGTGCCGGAGCGTTTTCGTCGCGAGCACATCATTTATCCCGCCGGCTACTTCTACCAACATGACGCGAAGTGCGATCTCTACGGTTTGCGCAAAGACGGCAGCGAAGTCCCGATTGAGAGCGACCTGAACCCGCTCGCCCCGATGGAAGGCTGCACGATGCTGATTTCGATCAGCGATATTTCCGAGCAGCAGCGGGCCGAGCAGACCTTGCGTGAGGCGAAAGAAGCCGCCGAGCAAGCCACGCGTGCCAAGAGCCTCTTCCTCGCCAACATGAGTCACGAGATTCGCACGCCGCTCAACGGCGTGATTGGGATGACGAGCCTGCTCCAACGCACTGAGTTGACGCCTCGACAAGCTGAGTTCACCGAGACCATTCGCACAAGTGGCGAGGCTCTGCTCACCGTCATCAACGACATCCTGGACTTTTCCAAGATCGAATCGGGCAAGCTCGAGCTCGAAGAACTCCCCTTTGAACCACGCGCTTGCGCAGACGAGGTGCTGACGATGCTGGCCCTCAAGGCCGTGGAGAAAGAGGTGGAGTTGGTTTGTCTCTCCGACCTGCCACCCGGCCTGACTGTGCGTGGCGACGAGTCACGGCTGCGGCAAATCCTAACCAACCTCGTCAGCAACGCGATCAAATTCACGAACACTGGTGAAATCGTGGTCACGCTCGAACAGCGCCCGCTCGCCGCCGACCGCATCGAGTTGCGCCTGAGCGTCCGCGACACTGGTATTGGTATTCCGCCGGAGAAGCTGGCGCGCCTCTTCGAATCCTTCAGCCAGGTGGATGCTTCGACCTCGCGGCAATACGGTGGGACGGGGCTAGGGCTGGCGATCTCGAAGCGGCTGGCCAAGTTGATGGGTGGGCAAATGGGTGTCGAGAGCCGAGTCGGTGAAGGTTCGACATTCTTCTTTACCATCACAGTCGGCGCAGTTGAGCTGGACAGCGCAAAAGCCGCACTGAAAGACGGTGACAGATTGGTTGGCAAGACCGCCTTGATTGCCGTAGTTCACGACGCGACGCGCCAATCGCTCGCCCAGCAAGTGGAGGCGTGGGGAATGCAGGCGCCGCTGGCCACCTCTGCACAAGAGGCACTGGCGTTTGTTAGGTCTCAGTTGGCAGACGTGATCATGCTTGATTCGACGCTACCAGGCATGAAGAGTGCGGAGCTGGTGGTTGCCATACGCCAAGCGGCGGGGCCGCACCGCTACCCAATTATCCTGCTTGTAAGCGGTGAGTTGGTTGGAGGCGCTAGCGATGATGCCGAAGCCTGCGAAGCAATACTGAACAAGCCAGTCCGCCAAGCGAGCCTTTACGATACGTTGCTGGCTGTCTGTGACCCAACACGCGCAGCACAGCACAAACCTTCGGTGCAGTCCCCAGCGCCGAAGATCGCCGCAGACTTGCGCATTCTCTTGACCGAGGACAACCCGATCAACCAGAAAGTGGCGCTCCTCTTGCTCAAAGCCAGCGGTTGCCGCGCCGACGTGGCGGGCAACGGATTGGAAGCGCTCGCGGCGCTCAAACGGCAGCCTTACGACGTGATTCTGATGGATCAAATGATGCCGGAAATGGACGGGCTGGAAGCGACGCGCCAGATTCACAAAATCTATGGCGCGCACCGGCCTTACATCATCGGACTCACGGCCAACGCACTCAAAGGCGACCGCGAAGTCTGTCTAGCCGCCGGGATGGATGATTACCTGAGCAAGCCGGTTAAGATCGAAGCACTCCAAGCGGCGCTCAAACGCTACACCGATTGTCTGGCAGATAAAGAAGACGCCAATGGCGTGTTCCCACCAGCGGAGGATAAGCAACCACCGCTCGACCTGACGATACTTGAGAAGACGTTGGGGCACGTGGCTGAGCAGGTTGACCTCTACAATGAACTGATTGAGTTGTATATCCGCGGGGCGCAGGAGCGCTTGGGCCAACTTCAGGAGGCGGTGCGTGAGGTTGACTCCGCAGCGCTCATCGAAGTGGCGCATGCGCTCAAAGGCAGTTCGGCGGAATTCGGGGCCGCCCGTGTAGTCGCACTCAGTGGCCAGCTTGAGTTGCTAGGCCGAGCTGGGCAGGTTGAGGGCGCAGCGCCACTGGTTAGCAAGCTAGCCGCCGAATTGACTGAGGTCTGCCACCTGCTAGAGATAAAGCGGCGAGCTAACACTCGGGCGGCTGGCGCGCGAGTTGCCTCGCTCAGCTACGCCGATTGACATCGGTCATTGGTCGCCGAAGTGAATTTGCAGTGCTGGAAATGTAAGGCTCAGCCTTTTATTGCCGCGTAGCGGCAGTTGAATTTAGCCGTGGGTTGCAACCCACGGTAGGAATGCGCAGCAATACCGCGTCGCGTTAGCGACGCCTGATTCAAGCGTCGCTAACGCGACGCGGTATTTGTTGCCGCCTTTCCCGGCGTTGAAAACGCCGGGCTAAAATCAAGTCGCCGCTATGCGGCTGCAAAGCCCTGGCCTTACATTTTTATCACTACCTAAAACTGCCTAAAAATGATTGATCAACTTGATAGAGAACTATGTCTGATGCACTGGTTATGACGCTGATCCGGCGCGCGCTGGAGACTTTGCTGTGGGTGACGGGGCCGCTGCTCGTCGCCGCTATCGTGGTGGGAGTAGGCGTGAGTTTGATCCAAACACTAACCTCGATCCAGGATCAAACCTTCTCCTTTGCGCCGCGCGTGGCGGTGATCTTCGTCGTTTTCCTCTTCACCTTCCCTTGGGCGTTGCGCGTGTTGGTGACGTTTACCACTGCGCTGCTGGCGGATTTCACACCTTATATCAGATGACTCAAAGCTCGGCCTTTGAGATGCGAGACGCTGATGGATTCAATCACTATCCCATTGCGCCCTGTGCTGCTCTTTGTCGTTGTGCTGGCGCGCGTCGGCGGGTTGGTGACTTTTGCGCCGTTCTGGGGCAGCCAATCGGCGTCGCCGCGCGTGCGGGCGACGTTGGCGATGGTGCTGGCGCTCGTTCTGACACCGGCCATCGCGCCGCGACTGGCCACGCCGCCGAGTGATTTTATGGGGCTGGCGTTAGTCATCATGAGCGAGTTGGCCATCGGCTGCGTTTTCGGTTTTGTCGGACGGCTGGTTTTCAGTTCGCTGGATATGGCCGCGCACATTCTGGGTTTTCAGTTAGGGCTTTCACTCGCGAGCACGATTGACCCGTCCACACGTGCGCAGACGACCGCGCTCGGAACAATCGCGCAGATGTTCGGCCTGATGGTGTTGATGGCGGCTGATGGTCATCACTGGTTGTTGGCCGGCGCGGTCAGAAGCTTTGAAACTACCGCGCCCGGCAATTTCACGGTCTCGGCTGCACTCGCCCAGCTATTGCTGCGCTTGTTCGCCGACGCGCTGGCGGTGGGGGTGGCGCTCGCCGCGCCCGCGATCATTGTGCTGCTGGCCGTCGAATTTGTATTGGCGATAATTGGCCGCGCCGCGCCGCAACTGCAAGTCATGCTGCTCAGCTTCCCGGTCAAAATGCTCACCGGAGTCTGGCTGTTCGGAGCGACACTCTACTTTATGCCGGGCGCGGTGCGCGGTGCTTTGAGCATGCTCAAAGGCGGGCTAGGCCGCGCGCTCGCAGTGCTGTGAGCAGTAGACAGTAGACAGTAGGCAGTAGGCAGTAATTTACTACTGGCAGTTTTGCGATTTATTCGGAAGGCATCGGGCATTTCAGGCAGATAGGCTGCTTTCTGTCTACTGTCTACTGTCTACTGTCTACTGTCTACTGTCTACTGTCTACTGTCTACTGTCTACTGTCTACTGTCTACTGTCTACTGTCTACTGTCTACTGTCTACTGTCTACTGTCTACTGTCTACTAACCACTATGTCGAGCGACCGCACTGAAAAACCCACTGCTAAACGCCGCGAAGACGCGCGGCGCAAGGGACAGATTGCGCGGCGGCCCGAATTGCCTGCTGCCGCCAGCTTCTTGGCGGCGCTCGGTGTGCTACAGATGACGGGCGGGGAATTGCTGGCGCACAGCCGCCATCTTTTGTCGGGCCTGGCGACGTGGGTCAGCAACCCGGAGCCGCTGACTATCGCAGCGGCGCACGGAATGATGATCGCAGCCGTCGGCAATTTTGCCTTGCTCGCTTTACCTGTCACAGCGGCATTGCTCATCACCAGTCTCGCCGGCAACTTTGCGCAGGGCGGGTTTACGTTGTCTTCAGAGGCGCTCAAGCCGCGCGCAGACAGATTCAATCCGGCGGCCAATTGGAAGCGCGTCTTCAGTCTGGATAGGCCAGTGGAATTGCTCAAGCAGTGTCTAGTGATCGGCTGCATTGGGGCGGTTTGTTATGGCGTCTTCATGCGTGCGGTCGAGAACGCAGCGGCGTTAGTGGGCACACCGGCCCCAGCAATCCTTACGGCGGGTAGCACGCTGCTGGCGCAATTGGGTTGGCGCGCAGGTGCGGTGCTGCTGGTGCTCGCCGCGCTCGATTACGGCTACGGCTGGTACAAGCACGAGCGCTCGTTGCGCATGAGCAAACAAGAGCTAAAAGACGAATTTCGCCAGCAGGAAGGTGACCCGTTTGTTAAAGCTCATCGCCGCCGCGCCGCCCGCGCCCTGGCCTTGCGTCAGATCGTTCAGGAAGTTCCACAGGCTGATGTCGTCGTTACCAATCCGACCCATTTTGCCGTGGCGCTGCGCTACGACCGCCAAGCACACGCCGCTCCAATGGTAGTAGCCAAAGGAGCCGATCTGATGGCCAAGCGCATCCGCGATATAGCCAAATCTCACCGTGTCCCGATCATCGAAAACCCTCCCTTAGCGCGTGCGCTGTACAAGAAGGTTGATGTGCGCGGCTCCATCCCGCCGGAGTTTTTCCGCGCAGTGGCCGAATTGCTTGCCTACGTCTATCGGCAACGTGATAAGGCAGCAAGCAGCATTTAGCCTGGGAGCGCAGGCATCCCTGCCTGCTGGCGTGGCGTTTGTAACGTTGATGCCGGTAGGGTAGCCGTTGAACAATTCCGTCTTGGGCCAAGCCCGCAGGCAAGGATGCCTGCGCTCCCAGGCTCACCAACCCAGGTGTCAGAATTCCGACAGCCGACTAAAGTTAAGCCCAAAGTTTGTCACGAGTAAATGACAGGGCAACGCGCAGATCGCCAATATTCATAGGTTTATCAGCTTCATAGCAGAACACAGCAAGCGCGCGCAGTCGTGGCATTGAGATTGCACTCAAGGCGGGGTCGGTTAGCCGCGACTACCCGATAAGTGCCGATAATTTGGCCGGGCAGCCACGACTGTCCGGCCAGAATCTTTGCTCATAATCTTTCCCTTCAATGAACCCGACTACCGACCGTCTGCTCGCAACTGCCAGCCGTCATTCACACCTTGCCGCGCCCATCGCGGCGGTGGTCATTCTGTTGGTCTTGTTGGTGCCGCTGCCGCCGTTGCTGCTCGACGTGCTGATCAGCCTCAACCTGATGATTTCGGTCGTCGTGCTGCTGGTCTCGATCTACATCTTACAGCCGGTCAAGTTCACTTCCTTTCCCAGTTTGCTGTTGCTAACGACGCTCTATCGCTTGGCGCTGAACGTGGCGACTTCGCGCTTGATTTTGTCGCGTGGCGAGCAGGGCGTGGACGCGGCGGGCCAAGTCATCAGAGCCTTCGGCGAATTCGTCATCGGCGGCAACTACGTCGTCGGCATAGTCATATTTCTGATCCTACTGGCGATTCAATTTCTGGTCGTCAACCACGGCGCGGTGCGCTCTTCGGAAGTGACGGCGCGCTTCACCCTGGATGCCATGCCAGGCAAGCAGATGGCGGTAGATGCGGATTTGGCGGCGGGCATCATTGACGAGCACGAGGCCAAACGCCGCCGCGCCGACATCGGCCAAGGCGCTGAATTCCACGGCGCGATGGACGGCGCAATTCGCTTTACCCAACGCGACGCCGTGGCTTCGATCATCATTACTGTAGTCAACATTGTTGCGGGCTTTGCCATCGGCGTCTGGCAACACAATCTGTCGCTCGCCGATGCGCTCCAGACCTACACCATTCTGACCGTAGGTGACGGCGTGGCCGCGGCGGTTCCCTCGCTCTTCGTCTCGGTCGCCGCTGCACTGATCACCACGCGCGCCGCCTCGGAAGCGAGCATGGGCGCAGATATGTCGTCGCAATTGCTCATCAACCCGCGCCCACTGTTGATTACGGCAGGCGTGTTGGGATTGTTGGGAATTATGCCGGGCATGCCGCACTTGGCTTTTCTGTTGTTGGCTGTTGGCGCTGGCGCGGCTGGTTATTTGTCAACACAACAACAGACGCGGACTGCAGCGCGCGAGTTGGCGCGCACTACTGAGTCGGCGCAAACACCTGCGCACAGCGAGCCGGAGAAGATCGAGTCTTTATTGAAACTTGACGCGTTGGCGCTGGAGGTCGGCTACGGGTTAATCCCGCTGGTTAGCTCAGGCGATTCGTTTCTCGCCCGCGTGCGCGAGATTCGCCGCCAGATCGCCACTGGTTTGGGCATCATCGTGCCGCCGGTGCACATGACCGATAACTTGCAACTGGCCCCGCGCGAATACGCAATCCTGCTCAAGGGCGAGCGCGTGGCGCGCGGCGAGCTTTACCCTGAAAGCCTGCTGGCAATTAATCCCGGCGCGGTGCGCGAACAGATCGAAGGCATCGTCACGACCGATCCTGCTTTTGGCATGCCCGCGGTGTGGTTACGCAATACGGACGCGCGCGACCGGGCGCTGGCAGTCGGCTACACAGTCGTAGACCCGACGACCGTCATCTGCACGCATCTTTCGGAAGCGATCAAGCGGTATGCGCCGGAACTACTCGGGCGTCAGGAGACCCGCGCGCTGTTGGATGCGCTGGCCGAGACACATCCGAAGACGGTCGAGGAAGCGACGCCGAAGGTGCTAAGCCTGGGTGAAGTACAGCGCGTTTTGCAGAATCTGCTGCGCGAACGCGTGCCGATTCGTGACCTCGCCACCATCCTCGAAGCCATCGCGGATGCCGGAAGCCTGACGCACGACGTCAATACCTTGACGGAAGCGGCCCGTGCCGCGCTCGCCCGGACGATCTGCGCCGGGTTGGCCAACGAGAGTGGAGAGTTGACCGTACTCACGCTAGCGCCGCAGTTGGAGCGCCAATTTGCCGACCGCTTCGGTCTCAGCGGAGGCGCTCAAACCCAAGCAATTGAGCCTGAATTCGGTCGTTCGCTGTTGGAAAAGATCGAAGCAGCGATTCAAGCCGCCGTCCTCTCACAACCGGTGCTGCTGTGCTCGGCGGCGGTGCGCCCGCACTTGCGTCGCCTTACGGTACGCTTCTTGCCAGACCTGGCAGTGATCGCCCACGGCGAGGTTGCGCCCAACGTGCGCCTCGTCTCAATAGGAACAGTTAGTTGATAGTCTCAATAAGTCCCCGCATAGGGGCAGACCTGTGTGTCTGCCCTGAAGCGGCGGATTACAAAGATTGGGGCAGACACACAGATCTGCCCCTACACTGAACCAATCACACTTATGAAGATCAAAAGCTATCGCGCTCCAAGCTTGCGTGAGGCGCTTATTCAAATCAAAGAGGAACTCGGCGAAGACGCGCTGGTGATCGAAACCAAGCAAGTCCGCGCGGGTGGCTTTCTCGGCGTCGGCGTGCGCAACCTCGTTGAGGTGCGTGTCGCTCCCAGCCCGCAACAGGCTACAGAGAAGCGCTCCGCAACGCCCAAGACGCCGAAGGGCGCCAAGCTCAGCTTGACTGAGGACTCCGCTGCCGCACCAACATTAGACAAAGACGCCGACCCCGCGCCGATTCCTGTGCGGGCCAAAACTAAGGCCAAGGCAGAAGAGTCGCCATTCGGAGCTTTTGCGGCGCTCGCAGCGCGCGCCGCAGCCGCTGATAACCGCCAGCGCAAAACCAGCGCGAAGCCCGGCCGAGCGCCAGGCGGCCTGCGCTGGCCCAAAGGCCAAGGCGTTGAATTGGCCGACACCGCCCCGCGCATTGTTCACCCACGCCCGACAGCTAAACCAGCCCCGCCCGCCAAACAGCCGCTGGCTAAGCCACAAGAGCCGACAGAGCCGACAAGCAAGAACTGGGCTGAGCAGCACCACAATGTCAACAATGAGTTGGCACGCCTACGCGCGGAGATGCGCGAAATGAAGTTCGCGCTGGGCGCTTTCGCGGCGCGGCCTGCGCTAAAGACTGAGTCGAAGGCCAGCAGAGCTTTTGGCGCCAACCCGGCGATTGGCGAGATGCCTTTTTATGAAGCCTACCTTGAGTTGACGGCTGCTGGCTTGGAGCCGAATCTGGCCCAGCAAGTGCTGGAGCACATTACCTCAACCAGCCCGCGTCAGGCCGAGGCTGATATTTATGGCTTGGGACGTGCTGCGCTGGCGGACTTAATGCCTTCGTGGGTTCAATTCGCAGACTCTGCCTTGGGCGTGCATGCGATAGCCGCGTTTATCGGCCCGACGGGGGTGGGCAAGACCACCACGATTGCGAAGTTAGCCGCGCACATCGCGCTACGCGCTCGCCAGCGTGTCGAGTTGATTACCCTCGACACCTACCGCATTGCCGCCGTCCAGCAGTTGAAGACTTACGCCGAGATCATCGGGGCGGGGTGCCACATCGCGCATTCAGTAGTGGAATTAGATGCGCTCACGCGCCGTTTCGCGGGTAAGGCCGCTGTGCTGATTGACACCACGGGACGCAGCCCGCGCGATTTGGCCGACCAGATGGAATTGGCCGATTACTTGCGCGGGAATCAGGCATTGTACAAGTGCTTGGTGCTGCCCGCCACGACTCAGACGGGCGACGCACAACACGCCCTCAATAAATTTACGCTTTACGGCGCAGATCGGCTCGTGCTGACCAAACTCGATGAGACGGTGCAGCCGGGAACAGCCGTGAATGTGGCGGCCCTGGCGGGCCTGCCGTTGGTCTATCTGTGCGCGGGCCAGCGCGTCCCGGAAGACATGGAACGCGCTACGCCTGCGTCACTCGCCGCGCGTGTGCTGCGCCCACGCATACTCACCAACGCAGCCTGAAGGCAATGGTGGAGCGCGCAGTTCACAAGACCGTAGTCATAACTGAAAGCTGAGCTTTGAAATCTACTTTATGAATGATCAAGCAAACACGCTGCGCTTGATGGCGGCGTCTCGCGGCGATTCGACTGAGCAAGCCGATTTATCTGTGGGTAAGTCCGGCGCGCGCGCGCGCGCCAGAGAGGCGCGTCCGCACACGCTGGCGGTGACGAGTGGCAAAGGCGGAGTAGGCAAGTCGAACGTGGCTGTCAATATAGCGCTCGAATTAGCCGCGCTCGGTGATCGTGTCTCTTTATTGGACGCCGACTTGGCGCTGGCGAATGCCGATGTCTTGCTGGGTCTCAACCCGCAATACCACCTGGGTCACGTGCTACAGGGGCAGCGTACGCTGCAAGAAGTGGTGATCGAAGTCTCCGACGGACTGCGGCTGATTCCTGGCGGCAGCGGCATCGAAGACCTAGCCAATCTCACGCGCGGCCAACATGCGCACTTGATGAATGAATTGCAGGCGCTCGAAGCCGAGGCTGATTGCATGATCATTGATACAGCGGCAGGTCTGGCCGAGAACGTCATCGGAGTGTTGCGCGCCGCCGATGAGGTAATTGTCGTCACCACACCCGACCCCACCTCGGTCGTGGACGCTTACGCCATGATCAAGGTGTTGCACCAGCAAAAGCCGACCAAACCCATTTTGGTCATCATCAACGATGTAGTCGGCATCGGCGACGCCGAAAGAATCTTCGCGCAATTGCAGACCACCGTCACGCGCTTTCTCGATCACCGGCTGGTGCACCTGGGCACGATTCCGCGTGACGCCGAGCTGGCCGAAGCGGTGCGAGAACAAATTCCGGTAGTCCAGTACGCGCCGGATGCGCCTGCCAGTCGGGCGCTGCGCTCAATCGCCCGGCAATTGAAACTACATTTTTCCCCGTGGCCGACAGTCCCGAAAGGAAGCTACTCATTCTGGTCTACGCTCGTTGAGCCTAAAACCTGCAGCGTTCACTGAGCCTACGCGGCACTTAATCCTTTATGCAGTTCAAGAGGACACAAACCGCTTATGCCACGACCGCGCTCAGCGCGCCCGGCGGGTACAGTTGCGTCAACGCCGAACGTGAGGCGCTGGTCGAGGCGCATCTGCCACAGGTCAAGTTTCTCGCCGAGCGACTGGCCGCCAAACTGCCGCCCTCGGTAGATCGCGATGATCTGATCGGGGCGGGTGTGATGGGGTTGCTGGATGCGGCGGACAAGTTTGATCCGGCGCGCGGCGTGCAGTTCAAAACTTATGCGGAGTTGCGCGTGCGCGGCGCGATGCTCGACAGCCTGCGCTCGCTCGAATGGGTGCCACGCTCGCTGCGCCAACGTGCGCGCGAGCTTGAAACAGCCTATCGCAAGCTCGAACAGGAATGCGGACGCCCAGCCGAGGAGGAAGAGGTAGCCGCGGCGCTCGGCATCTCACTGACAGAGTTACACGCGCTCTTGAAAGAATTGCCCGCGCTGACCCTGCTGGGGCTGGAAGAGAGCAAGCGCCATGACCTGGCGCAGCAGATTCCGGATGATCCGCTGCGCAATCCGCAGGCGCTCTACGAAGCCGCCGAAGGCCGCCACCGCCTGATCGAGGCAATTGACCGGCTGCCCGAGCGCGAGCGCCAGGTGGTCGCGCTTTACTATCTGGAAGAACTGACGATGAAAGAGGTGGGCCTGGTGTTGGGCATTACCGAATCGCGCGTCTCCCAATTGCACACACAAGCCGTGTTGCGCTTGCGCGGCGTGTTGGCCGAAAAATAGTCGGCTCATCAGACGCGCTCAAAATAGGAGCAAAACGAACTTCACCGGAATCAGACGATGCCAGCAAATCCGTTAATCACCGAAGAAGAAATGTCCGCGCTGTTGGATAACAATACTGGCGGGCCTGGCAGTGCCACGGATAAGCGCCGCCGCATCGTGCCTTACAATTTCCGCCGCCCGGATCGAATTTCCAAAGAGCAAGTCAGATCACTCTATCTGTTGCACGATCTTTTTTCGCACTTACTGTCGTCGAGCTTGCCGATCTTTTTGCGGACGATTTCGGAGGTTACGTTGATCTCGGTCGAACAGCAGGCTTACGTTGATTATCTGCACGGCCTGCCCGACCCGACAGTGATGTTCACGCTCTCGATGCACCCGCTCCAGGGATTGAGCTTGCTCGAAGTAAATCCATCGGTCGCCTTCGCAGTGATTGATCGCATGCTCGGCGGCACGGGGCAGCCGCTGGCCGTGCCGCGCTCGGTCAGTGAGATCGAGCAAAAAGTGCTCGAAGGCTTCGTCAAACTGGTGGCCGACGACCTGCGCGAGGCGTGGCGGCCAATGACCGAACTCGATCTACAAATCATGGGCCGCGAGACACGCCCGCAGATGCTGCAAATCGTAGCGCCCAACGAGGTCGTTATCTCGCTGGTGTTTCAAGTCCAGCTCGGTGAAACCCAGGGCATGATGAGTCTTTGCATTCCGGCCGTAGTCTTGGAGCCGATCATTCAACGGTTCAACCAATCCTCCTACTCGCGCAATCGTGAAGTAGCGCCGGAACAGACGCGAGCGCTGCTGGATATTTTGGCGGGCGTCAGTTTCCAAGTGGCGGCGGAACTGCGTGGCGCTACCGCCACGACAGACGATTTGTTCCGGCTGGCGCCGGGCGACATCTTGCTGCTCGAACACCGCGCTGACCAGCCAGTCTCAGTCAGCATCGGCGGGGTCGTGAAGTTTCAAGGTGAGTTAGTGGCGCAGGAGAACCGCACGGCAGTCTATTTGTATCCGAACGGCGCGGTGGAAGCGGAGTACACCTGGCCGGAGATAAATTATCAACCAGCGCTGGCCGAGGCTGAGCAATTGGGAGCGGGGCTGAAGGCCGATGGCCTGATGAAGGTCGTGCGCTAAAGAGTGTGGTGATGATGGCAGATTCGATAGAAAAACGATTGATCACAGCCTTCTGTGTGGCGTGGGGTGAAGTAGCTACGCCGCTCTTCGGCTGCGACTCGGCGCTTTCGCTGCTTGCCTTGCGGGATGTAAGCGGCGAGGGAATGAAGTCAGCCTTGGCCGTGGCTGCAACTTGGTCGGCGGGGTATGTCGCGGAATGCTCTGGCGCGCTCCCTGGCGTGCTGGTGTGTCTCTTCAAGAATGAAGATAGCCGCCTGCTCGAACGCTTGCTCAAGCAAGCCGTAGACGGTTTGCCAAATCCGGGTGGCCGTGCGCTGTTAGAAGGCGCGCTCACCAATCTCACCAGCGATTTCGCCAACGAGCAACCAGGGGCGCTCGCTTTCGGCGAAGTGAAGTACTTGGAGCTGAGAGGTCAGGAAGCGCGCCTGGCCGACATCGTGGGCAGCCAAGCCTGGGTGGCAACGCTCGCGCTCACCATCGGCGCTGAGCCAGACATGCAGGCTTTATTGATTTATGCGCCCAATGGCTCGTTACAAAACCAGACTGCGGCAGCACAGTCGTCCACTTCCCACAATAACGCGCGGCGTCCCGAGTCGCTGACGCGCAATCTTGAACGGTTGCTGGGCATTGAATTGGAAGTAATCGTGCGCTTCGGCACCACGCAGATGCCGTTGCGTGACGTGGTGCGGCTCGGCACGGGCATGATGATCGAACTCAATCGCGGTGTGGATGAGCCAGTCGAACTGCTGGTCAATGGCCGTCCGCTGGCGCGCGGCGAGGTAGTCGTAGTTGACGGCTATTACGGCGTGCGCATCACCGAGATTGGGGTCGAGAGCGAAAGGCCACTCACACTGATTTCAGCAGGAGGACATGTTTGATGAACCAAACACAAATACTTTTCTGGCTAGTGCCGGCTTGTGCCGCCGCTGTCGTGAGTTGTGGGTTGCTGGCAATGGTCGCCTGGCGCGCGCGTTTGCTCGCCACCGAGAGTCAGGCGCTGGCCGCTACGCTGGACGAACGGCTAATTACAGCCGAGAAGAAACTTGAGACGGTCACACAACAAGTCTCCGAGCAGGCGCGCCATATCGCTTGGCTCGAATTACGTGCACGACATGGAAAGACGGCGAGCGATTCGCCGACCGAGGCTAAGCCGCCTGACGAAGACCGAGTGAATATGACTGAACAGCGTCATCGTGTGTTGGCGCTGGCGCGGCGCGGTATGGGAGCGGAGTTGATCGCCGAGACTCTGAACGTGCCTTACGGCGAAGTGGAGTTGATCATCGCCTTGAGTATGGCGGCTTGAGCGAAGGCGGGAAGAGAAGATGAATTACGGGCTTTACACAGCTTATCTGGGCATGCGCGCACGGATGCGCACGCTCGAAGTAATTGCCAATAACGTCGCCAACGCCTCTACGACTGGTTTCAAAGCCGACTCTCTGCATTACCGCTCAATAGAAGCCGCAGAGCTTGAGGCCGCGCGACTGGCGCTGCAAACGGATTCGACAGCCGCGCCACCGGATGCGATGCAGCCCGGCGCACAGTTGCTTGCAGAGATGGTATTACCGTCGCGGGCGCTAGGTGTGGTGTCGGGCGAAAAGCTGGATTTCTCTGCGGGTGCGCTCCGGCAGACGGGCCGCTCGCTCGACGTGGGGCTTGAAGGTGATGGCTTTCTGGTCGTGCAGACGCCGCGCGGCGAACGCTACACGCGTGACGGCTCGTTGACGCTCGATGCCAACGGGCAACTCGTCACTGCACAGGGCGATTTGGTGGTAGGTGAGGCTGGCCCCATCACTGTCAGACCCGGCGAGGTTTCCATCAATGAAGAAGGTCGCATTACAGTCGGTGGGCAAGAGATGGGACAGCTCAAGCTGGTGCGTTTTCAAGACCCGTCGGCAGCCCTGTTGAAAGAGGGCAGTTCGCTTTTTGTCGCCAACGAAGGCGTGACCCCGCAAGCGGCAACACAGACAAAAGTTCATCAGGGAATGCTCGAATCATCCAACGTCAATCCCATCGGCGAACTGGCCACGATGATGCAGATCAACCGTGAATTTGAATCGCTGCAACGCTCTATCACCTTACAAATGAGTATGCGCAAAATCGCTACTGAGATCGGGAAGATTTAAGGCAGTGCTAAAGATGTGGGGCGGCGGTTTGACAGCCGCGTAGCGGCGACCTGAGTTTAGCCCGGCGTTTTCAACGCCGGGAAAGAGCCGCAGTTATTCCGCATCGCGTCAGCGATGCCTGACTCAAGCATCGCTGACGCGATGCGAAACTTGTTGCTTGCACATACCGTGGGTTGAAAACCCACGGCTAAATTCAATCGCCGCTACGCGGCAAAAGACAGAGCCTTACATTTTTATTACGGCCTGAGTTAGGACACCGTCCGACAAGCTGCTCGTAACTTGCCGGACATCTAAGGAGACAATCATGCCTAGTGCACTTTTTACCGCTGCTACTGGAATGCGCGTGCAGCAGGAAAACGTAGACAACATCGCGCACAACCTGGCGAACGCTTCCACCGTTGGGTTCAAGCGTTCACGCCTGGAGTTTCAAGACATCCTCTATCAGAACGTGCGCACGCCGGGCGCTGCTTCGAATGCCTCGACGCCATTACCGGTGGGCTTGCAAATAGGGCTGGGCGCGCGCGCCATCGCCAGCCAACGCATCTTTTTGCAAGGCGAATTCCAGCAGACCGAAAACCCGCTTGATATGGTGATCGAAGGAGCGGGCTTCTTTCAGGTGCGGCAGACCAATGGCGAACTGGCCTACACGCGGGCAGGTTCGTTCCACCTCAACGCGCAAGGCCAAATTGTCACGGCGACGGGCGAGGCGCTGGAACCGGCCATCACTATTCCGCGCGAGGCGACCTCGATCAACATCGGCACGGACGGCACTGTCAGCGTCTCTATGCCGGGTCAGGTGAATGCGCAAAACGTCGGACAGATTCAATTGGCCAACTTCGCCAACCCGGCGGGTCTGGAATCCATCGGACGCAACCTCTTCAAAGAGACGGCGGCTTCTGGCCAGCCCATCGTGGCCGCACCAGACGCGCAAGGGATGGGCCGCATCAATCAAGGCTTTGTCGAAGGCTCGAACGTCAACGTGGTTGAAGAACTGGTCAATATGATCGCCGCCCAGCGCGTCTACGAGACCAACTCGAAAGTGATTACCACGGCTGATCGCATGCTTGGCACGATCAATCAGGCGGTGTCGTGAAAATCAAAAGGCAAAAGGCAAAAGGCAAAAGGCAGAAGGTTGGCGCTTTTCTTTTCTATAAAGGACGAGTGCCGCACTTTTGCCTTTTGATATTTGCCTTTTGCCTTTTGCCTTCTTTCGCGCAAGCGAAGGAAGAAGCCGTAGTACGCGTGGCCGCCGAAAGTGTGGCGCACGCTGACCGGCTGACGCTGGGCGACATTGCCGAGATACAAGCTGCCGATCAGGTCGTGGCTGAACGTTTGCGCGCGCTCGCGCTCGGTTACGCGCCCTACGTGGGCGTGGTGCGCGAACTACCGCGCCAGCGCATCGCAATTGCTATCACTGCCGCCGGGTTCCCGGCGGGCACAGTGCGGATCGAAGCTCCGCCAGTAGCCTTGATTCGACGCGCCGCGCAAGTTGTTGCGCCGGAGTTGGTGCGCGAAGCGGTGGAGCGGGTAACGCTCACGGAGTTGCGCGCCAACGGAGCAGCGGCACGTTTGGTGCGGCTGGATTTGCCGCCCGCTATTGAAGCGCCCGCTGGCGAGATCGAAGTGCGCGCCTCAATCGGCGGTGTGCGCGACTTCTTCGCGCCCTTCATCGTCGCGGTCGAACTCTGGCAGGCTGGGCGCGTGGTGCACCGCTTCAGCACCACGGCGCAAGTCGAAGCCTTCGCCCCGGTAGTCGTGGCCGCGCGCGATTTGCCAGCCAACGTGCGTGTGCGAAAAGAAGACCTGGCTGTCGAAGCGCGCCGCCTCGAGCGCGCCGCTGCGCTTTACCTGCGCGATGAGACGCGCTTGCGCGGAACCTCCGTGCGGCGCGTGGTGGCGCGCGGGGAAGCCATCACCACAGACTTGCTGGTGGCCGAGATCGTCATTAGGACAGGCGACGCAGTACGCATCGTGTCCCAAGCCGACCGATTGCAGATCGTCGCGCTAGGCGAAGCGCGCACCGCTGGCCGCATCGGCGACCGCATTCAAGTAAAGAACAAGGAGTCGGGCCTGTTGCTCCAAGCCGTCGTCGTGGATGAAGGCTTGGTGAGCGTCAGATTTTAAGGCTAAAAATGTAGCGTAGACTGTCCAGTCTGCGCATGACTTCGGATTTGGCGTACTGCGGGAACATGCGCAGACTGGACAGTCTACGCTACATTTTTTGAAGGAGACTAAATGTCGTTACACAAACATTGCCTGTGGCTTTTGAGCTTTGCCTTGCTGACCGCAGTGGCGAGGCCACACGCAGTCGTGGCCAGCCAGACCGACAAGCAAACAGAGAAAAGCCAGGCAGCCAAGAAGAAAAAGAAAGAGCGCGAGACGAACAAAGATAACGCCGCGCAAATCACGCCTGATGCGCCAGTGGTCGTGTCGCCACCACCACCACCACCGGCAAATGGTTCGCTCTATCAAGCCAACGCGCCGGGTAACAACCTGCTTGGTGATTTCAAGGCGACCAATATCGGCGATCTGGTCTTTATTGATGTGATCGAAGAGAGCGCCGCCAGCGTCTCTTCGAATGCTAAACGTGGTCGCGACGCCGGTACACTCACCGGGGTGGTGGGCGGCGCAGTTGGAACCGTGCCGGCGCCGGGCGCAGCGGTTGCGGCTGGCGTGTTGGGCGCTTTAGGCACGCGCAAGTTTGAAGGCAAGGGCGAGACGGGCCGCCGCAGCAGTGTGCGATCCCGTGTGGCGGCGCGCGTGGTGGAAGTTTTGCCCAACGGCGATCTGCGCGTCGAGGCGCAGAAGATGGTCAAGATTAACAAAGAAGACGAACTGCTAACGCTTTCCGGCATCGTGCGTCGCCGCGATGTCTCGGCGGAGAATGCCGTGCCGACGACTGAAGTGGGCGACCTACGCGTCACGCTCAATGGCAAGGGAGTTGCTTCGGCTGATAACGCCCCAGGTTGGCTTTTCCGATTCTTCGAGAAGATTTCGCCATTTTAGTGAAAGTAGACAGTAGACAGTAGGTAGTAGACGGTAGAAAGAAGGCAGTCAAAAAGATGCGAGTCGAGATAATGGCAAGTAATCAGAAAGCATTGTTTAACAAGCTGATCCTGCATTGGCAGAGGTATGTCACCTACTGTCTACTGTCTACTGTCTACTGTCTACTGTCTACTGTCTACTGCTTTGCCCAAGCAGAACAGACAAGTGACAAATCTTTGACAGTGCGCGTCAAAGACCTAGCTGAAATCGAAGGCGTGCGCGGCAATCAATTGATCGGCTACGGCATAGTGATTGGCCTCAACCGTACCGGTGATCGCACACAGCAAAATCTCTATGCCAGCCAGACACTGCAAAACCTGCTCGAACGCATGGGCATTACCACGACAGTCAGCGCGATGAGGCCGGAGAATCTGGCGACGGTCTTGGTGACGGCCACGCTGCCGCCATTCGTGCGGCAAGGCTCGCGGATTGATGTGACGGTTTCTTCCATCGGCGATGCCCGCTCGTTGCAGGGTGGGACGCTGGTGATCACGCCGCTCAAAGGCATAGACGGACAGGTTTATGCCATCGCGCAAGGCTCGGTCTCCATCGGTGGCATCGCGGCTGGCGGGCCTGGCAATTCGGTAGACATCAACCATCCGACGGCTGGCCGTGTGCCGAATGGTGCGACGGTGGAGCGAGCGGTCGCCACCAATCTAGCCGGCGGGAACATGCTCACGCTCGTGTTGCGCCAGGATGATTTCAGTACGGCGGCGCGACTGGGCAAGATCATCAACGAAAATTTTGGCGCGAGCACGGCACGCGCGCTGGACAGTCGCAATGTCGAAGTTCGTGTCCCGGCCAGTTATGCCAACGACCCCGTCGGCTTTATCGCTGAACTCGAAACGCTCAAGTTGAAGGCGGATGTTATCGCCAAGGTCATCATCAACGAACGCACCGGAACAATTGTGATGGGGCGCGACGTGCGGCTCTCTTCCGTCGCCATCTCGCAGGGCGGTGTGACCGTGCGCATCGGCACCGAGTACGAGGTCTCGCAACCGGCCCCGTTCTCGCCCAAAGGCGAGACGGTCGTGGTGCCGCGCACCACCGTCGAGGTCAAAGAGCGCAAACCAAACTCGGTCGTGCTGCCGGACGGCGCAACCGTCGAAGAAGTCGTGCGCGGCCTGCGCTCGGTCGGCGTCTCGGCGCGCGACATCATCAGTATTTTGCAGGCGATCAAGTCCGCCGGGGCGCTGGCCGCTGAACTGGAAATGCAGTGAGCTGATTTATGAGTTTTACCAGTCTTGACCCAACGGGGCTTAACCGTTCAGCACTGCTCAATGGCACGTCAACGCGCGAGGAGCAGGCAGTGCGGCATGCGGCGACCGAATTCGAGGCGCTCTTGCTCTCGCAGCTCACTGCTTCACTCAACCCGACGGAAGAAGAAGAGGAAGACAGTCTCTTCAGCAACAGCGCGACCGGACTTTATCGGCAGATGTTTAGCGAGCAAATGGCCAAGGTGATGGCTAATCAGGGCGGCGTCGGACTGGCCGATTCAGTACTACATCAACTCGGTCTGAAGACTTCGGCAAACGGCGCACACGGGACGCACCGGGCCGTTGAGGCTGCCCGTGTGGTGCGCGGCTTGGGAGAGAGTAGCGGGTCAACGGATATTTCGGCGAATATTCCGGCGGCTGAGCCAGCTACGCCTGGCCTTGAGTCTTTACCGAGCAAGCTTAACGCTAAGCTCACAATCCCGAATTTGTTGTCTAATGCGGCGCGCCCGCATGAAACCGCCTCGCCCCGTCGTGAGACTGTGGAAACCAAGCCTAAGACAGAGCCTGTCACCAGTCGTGCGGCACGGTCATCTGTGAAGGTGACGAGAGCGGCCACAGATGTTGAGATTGAAGCGCCTGCCACAGTTAAAACAGTAGGTAAGCCTGCTGCCAGGGCAGCGGTTTCGTTAGAGATGCCGATTAAAGGACGCATCAGTTCACGCTTCGGTGAGCGCCGCGATCCGATTCACGGGCGCCACCGGCATCACTCCGGGGTGGATATTGTGGCAGGGCGCGGCACTCCGATTCCCGCAGCGGCGGCTGGGACAGTGGTCTTTGCCGGGCGGCGCGGCGGTTATGGCAACCTGATTGAGATCGAACACGCGGACGGTCGCCGCACACGTTATGCGCACACTGACCGGATTCTGGTAGCTCCAGGCGAGCAGGTGGAGAGCGGCCAGACCATCGCTACGGTTGGCTCGACCGGACATTCTACGGGGCCGCACTTGCACTTTGAAGTAAGAGAAAATGGCGCCGGGGTAGACCCGCTGCAAATTATTGCTAAAGATCCTTCGCACTCCCGCCGATAAGGAGATGTACGGCACTCTCCCCAAGGTTAAGAATTGTGTTGTGAGGAGGTTCGCGAGATGAATTCAATTAAGCTGAACGGCGGAGGACAAGTTGAGACGGAGCGGACAGCGGGACGGCTGGAGGCTGAGCGTGTGGCCGAAGGGAATGCTGCCCCGCAGCAGACTACTTCAACTCCGCCCAGAATCTCCGATTCGATCAGCGTTTCAGAGCGCGCCGCCGCGCTCAGCGAACTTGCCGCCAAAGCCGAGCAATTGCCGGACGTACGCGAGGAACGGGTTGAAGCACTGCGCGCACTCGTGCAGGCCGGGGAGTATCAACCGACGGCCAGCGATATTGCCGATGCCATGCTCAAAGATGCGCAGAGTTCAACTGACGCGCTTTAACGATGCTAGATAAGCTGATTCAAAATGCGGCGAAGTTGATGTGCGAGCAAGCAGCAGCCTATCGGCGGCTCGACTCGGCTTGCCAGCAACTGAGCGTGACCCTGGTGAGCGGGCAGCCGGAAGCGATTGAAGCGCTGGTGCGCGCTGGCGAGGCCGAATTGCTCAAGATGCGCGTGCGCTTGGTCGAGTTGATGACATCGCTCGCGACGTTCGCCGAGCGTCAGGCCGGGGTAGAGGGACAAGCCGCACTCGGAGCGGAAACACGCAGCGCCTTTCGCGAGGCCTCGAACGAATTGCTCCAAGCCGCGCGCGACTTTCAACAAACGCAGGCACGCGCCGCCGCCGTAGCCAACAACGGCGCGAGTTTCGCCGCCGTCGGCATAGAGATTTGTGGCGTGCCGCCGCTGACCTACCGCGCGCCTTACGCCCGCTCCGGGGAGGCCAGAACATGGGCGTGAACTTTTCAGCGTTCGAGATTGGGCGGCGTGCGCTGCGCACCAGCCAGCTCGGAGTAACCGTTACCGGGCAGAACATCGCCAACGTCAACACGCCTGGCTACACGCGCCAACGAGTGGAGTTGCCACCCGTCGGCACAAACCTACGTCCGAGCACAGATGGCGTGACGCCGGACGGCATCCGCGCGCTGCGCGACCAGTTTGTCGAAACGCGCTTGCAGACCGAGACGGGCATCACCGGGCGTTTAGAGGCACGCCGTGACGCGCTTGCGCCGGTAGACGCCGTCTTCAACGACACCAATACGGCCAGCGGTATCCATTCGGCGTTGACCGGTTTCTTCAACTCCTTCCGCGACCTAGAAGCGCAGCCGACCTCGGTGCTATTGCGTGCCAACGTCGTCGCTAAAGCCGAGACGCTCGCCCAAGCCTTTCACACCACGCGCGGACGCCTGACCGAAATTCGCACGGATGCCGATGCGCAATTGCGCAGCAACGTGGACGAAGTGAATAAGCTGGCGCAACAGGTGGCGGAGTTGAATGCGCAGATTCGCAAGGCAGAAAATGTTGGCGAGAACCCTGCTGGCTTGCGCGACCAGCGCGGTGAAGCCGCGCGCCAACTGTCCGAGTTGACGGGCGCGCGTGCCATCGAAACTGAAACGGGGCAGGTTACGCTGACGCTGGGAGACGGTCGTGCTCTGGTGGTTGGCGATCAAGCGAATGCTTTGACTGCGACCAGTGCGCCGCCCGACGGACTCGCCGCGCTGACTTTGGACGGTCAACCGGTGAATCTCACTGACGGAAAATTGCGTGGCTTGCAAGAAGCCATCGGCGAGATCAGCGGCTATATCATCAGCCTGGATCAACTGGCCGAGTCGTTCACCCAACGCGTCAACACGCTGCATGCCTCCGGCTCGGATTTGGATGGCAACAACGGTACTAACTTCTTCAACGTGTCCGGTGGCGGGTCAGTAACAGCGGCCAACATCGAGGTCGCAGCAGCGCTCAAAGATAACCCGCGTCTGGTGGTAACGGCGGCGAATGGCGCAGGCAACGGCGATGCAACTATCGCGCGCGGCTTGGCTGGCTTGTTACAAGATCAAAGCTCGGTCGTGGGCACGCAAACCGGCTCTTACGAATCTTTCTATGCGGGATTGGTGATGCAGGCGGGCGCGGACATCAAGACAACTGAAGACGCGCTCTCGACACAGCAGTTGATTCTGGCCCAGACACAGGCGCAGCGCGACTCGATCTCCGGTGTTTCGCTCGACGAAGAGGCGGTCAACCTTCTGCAATATCAGAAAGCTTACGAAGCAGCCGCGCGTTTCTTGAAAGTGGCTGACGAAATGACGCAGACGATTTTGTCGCTGGCGCAGTAGCCGATCGGGCGTTGATAAAAATGCAATGCTGAGGATGTCGCAGCCGCGTAGCGGCGACCTGATTTTAGCCCGGCGTTTCAACGCCGGGTAGACCTGGCGATAATCCCCGCGTCGCGTCAGCGACGCCTGATTCAAGCGTCGCTGACGCGATGCGGTTCTAATGCCTGCACGTACCGTGGGTCGCAACCCACGGCTAAATTCAACTGCCGCTACGCGGCAAAAACGATTGAGCCAAAAAGTTGATGCCCGCTTGTCCCACATTTTCTGAGGAATAAAACAATGCCTTTCCGTGTCACAGATGCTTCAGCCAGTGCCCGGCTTATCGCGCAAATTACGGCGAGCCGCCAGCGCATTGCACAAGCGCAGGAGCAGGTGGCGAGCGGCAAGCGGATCAATCGCCCTTCAGACGACCCGCAGGGCGCAGCGGCGGTGGTGCGGCTGCATACTACGCAGGCGTCGCTCAAGCAGTTCGAGCAGAACGCCGATGTCGCGCATGACCTGCTGCTGGCCAGTGACAGCGTGCTTGAAGCTTATGAGCAGACGCTAGACCGTGCGCGGGCGCTCCTCACGGAGGGGACTTCGGAATTTATGGACCCCAACAGCGACCCAAATAGCAAGGAGATTATTGCTGATGAACTCGACAGCCTGCACGCCCAAATCCTGATGTTGGCCAACCAGCAATACGGCGATCAGTATCTTTTCGGCGGCACGCGCCAGGAGGTTGCGCCTTACGACGACAACGGCGTGCTCGCCTCTACTCCCGCGACACAGCAGTTGATTCAAGTTGATCCAAACAGCGCCCCACTGGCGGTTGGTGTCACAGCGGAGATGACCTTTGCTGATGCTAACGGTGACATCTTTACGGAACTCAAAACCGCGGCCACGGCATTGCGCAACGCAAATGATGCGACGCCTTACAAGGCAGCACTGCTTCACGGTATAGATCGGTTGGCCAAACTTTCCGATCAAGCGCGCATCGCTCGTGGAAAGGTCGGCGCCGCCTTGGAGCGTGTGGAAGCCACAAAGGAGCAGTTAAGTGCGCGTTCGCTCACGCTGGAAGAGACCGCCGACCGCACGGAAGCCGCCGACTTTGCCGAGGTTGCTGTGGCGCTGTCTGAATCGCAGCGCGCGCTGGAAGCGATTTTGCAAACCAAGGCGGTGACGAACGGCCGTTCGTTGATGGACATACTCGGTTGAGCAGCCGCCAACCATCTTCATTTTGAGACAGACCCATATGCCAAAAGTTCGGATTCAAAGCACAGATATTGAATATGCAGAGAGCGACGTCATCACTTTTGACGAAGGCTTAGTCGGATTGCCGCACCTGCGGCGGCTGGTGATTGTCAGCCAACCGGAGATTCACCCCTTCCTGTGGTTGGCTTCGGTGGAAGAGCCGGAGACGGCTTTCTTGGTGTTGGAGCCGCACCTGCAATTCAGCCACTACGCGCCCAGTGTTCCGCCACAAGTTCGCGCGCGCCTCGGAATGGCAGAGCGGGAAGAGCCGCTACTGTTGGCGATTGCGCGCATCACAGCGGACTGGCAGTGCTCGACGCTGAATCTCAGAGCGCCGTTGGTGATTGCGCCAAGCGTTATGCGTGGTACGCAAGTCGTGCTGACAGAGAGCGCCTATCGGCTTGATGAACCGCTGGCGGTGTTAGCCGCGGCGGCTTGATGATCTTAATGCAGCGACACGAGCTGCGCGTTGATCCACGGCTAGGAAGGCCGTCGGTTATTTGCCAGGAGGGCTTTTATGTTGGTGTTGAAACGTCAAGTCGGCGAAAAGCTGGTGATCGGGAACGAGATCACCATCGAGGTGCTCGCAGTCGGTGGCGACGGTGTGCGTTTGGGCATCGTGGCTCCGCGCGAGACTTCGGTTCACCGCTTCGAGATTTTTGCGGAGATACAAGCGGCCAATTGCGCCGCTTCCCACACGGCTGCGGCAACCTCGCCCGCGGCCCTGGCCAGCTTGGCCGCACGCCTGCGCACCCCGGAAGAGGTTGAGGAAGCTACGGCAGCCGCGCTTGGACAAAGCTCTTCCACTCAGGACTCAGCGCCTAGCAAGAACCTGCTTACACCAGAACTTTATTGAGCTTGGAAAGGAATGCTTATGAAACGCCCGGATTTTTCGGTGTTGATCGGATGGACAATCGGTTTGGCCGCCATCGGCGGGGGCGCGGTGTTTGAAGGCATCCGGTTGAAATTCCTTTGGCAACCGACGGCGGCGCTCGTCGTTTTTGGCGGAACGCTGGGTGCCGTGGTGGTCAGACGCGGCATCAGCGGTCTTAAAGAGGCGCTGCGCGCTACCTACGCGCTGTGCTTCCACGAGAATAAAGATGATCTGGAAGTTGCCCTGGCGCGCTTGACCTGGCTGGCGCGGGTAGTGCGGCGCGAAGGTGCGCGCGCTTTCGAGGCGCAAGCGAAAGCCAGCGATGACCCGCTCGTGGCCACTGCGCTTGGGCTGGCGGCTGATTATGTTGAGCCAGACGAGATACAGGCGCGGCTCAATTGCATGCTGGACGCGGAAGACGAGCACGGGTTGGGCGAGGTCGCGACGCTCGAAGCCGCAGGCGGTTATGCGCCGACCTTCGGCATCATCGGCGCGGTGCTCGGATTGATCTTTGTGCTGCGCGCGCTGGCCGATCCGAGCGCCCTGGGCCTGGGCATTGCTACGGCTTTTGTCGCGACCATCTACGGCGTCGGAGCGGCGAACTTGGTTTTCTTTCCTTTGGCGGCGCGCCTACGGGAACGACATCGCCGTCGCATGAAACGGCGCGAGGCGTTAGCGGCGGCTCTGGTGGCGCTCGCCGCACACGAATCGCCGGGAATGATTGCGGCCCGACTTGCCGATCAACCGGCAGCGACTTCCGCACGGTTTGGGGGCTAGCTTGAAGAAGGTACAGGCATGAATGAAAGGAACAACCTGCGCGCTGGGCGCCGCAGGGCTGACAACGTGGACAGTGAAATGAGCGTGCACCGCGACCGCTGGCTGATTTCCTACGCGGACCTGATGACGCTGCTCTTTTCGTTGTTCGTCTTGCTTTACGCTGCCGCCGATCACGAGCGCGCGCGCGCCGTCGCCGAGGCGCTGGCCAGTCAGATCAGTGGAACGCAGGCGGCTACGGGTACCAAATCACCGGGTGGCACCGGCGTGTTGCCCGGCGGCAATTCAATTGTTGAGGCGCGGGTGGCCATTGAGCGGACGCTGGCGAACAATGAGGCGTTGCGCGCCCGGGCGCGTGTGACGGTGACTGAGCGCGGCTTGATTATCTCCTTGGCCGAGGCAGGTTTCTTCGCCCCCGGCGAAGCATTGGTGCGCGAGGATGCCCGCGCATTGATTGACACACTGGCCGAGACGCTGCGTGGGACGCAGGGTTCGATCCGGGTGGAAGGGCATACTGACTCGGTGCCGATTGCGACGGCGCGCTATCCCTCGAATTGGGAACTCTCGGCGGCGCGCGCTTCGATGGTGCTGGCGCAACTCGTTGCACACGGAATTGCCACGGCGCGGCTCGCAGTCGCCGGTTATGCCAGCGAGCAGCCAGTCGCCGACAACAGCACGGCAGAGGGCCGGGCGCTCAATCGGCGCGTTGACCTGGTTATTTTGCAAACGGGCAAGTGAGAGGGAATCGGCACAGCCTGGGAGCGCAGGCATCCTTGCCTGCCAAGGCTGAAGGGGCAGACCTAGCGGATGGCAGTGCGTCACTCACCACGCCTGGCAGGCAAGGATGCCTGCGCTCCCAGGAATGACGCACCTATCTAAATTAATTCCGGGGGCGCGGCTAAAGTTTCCGCCGTGGATGTTCGATAAGTGCAGTGAGGCGCAAAGAGCGTCACAACCTGATCTACAACCCCTGCCACGGCAAGGATGCCACGGCTAACGTTCACGGAGGAACACATGAGTTTTTCATTAGTCAACAATCTCAGCGCGCTCTCGTCACAAACCAGACTGGCAGCGACCGGCGCGAAATTGAACCTGACCATTCAGCGTTTGTCTTCGGGCTTGCGTATCAACAGCTCGGGCGATGACGCCGCCGGACTGGCCATCGCGAACCGCTTCCGCAGCGACATTTCTATCTTGAACCAGGGCGTGCGCAACGCCAACGACGGCCTCTCGACGCTGCAGATCGTTGACGGTGGTCTGAATACTATTTCCAACCTGCTCGACCGTGCGGCTACGTTGTCTTCACAGTCGGCTTCCGGCACCTTCACCGGCAACCGCGACATCCTGAACGCGGAATTGAGCGATGTATTGGGCGAAATCACGCGCGAGGCAGAGATTGTCGGCCTGAACAGCGGCGGTAGCAACAACCGCCTGCTTTCAGCCCTCATCGGCGGTGGCAGTGATGCTTTTGCGGCGCCGGGCTCTAACAATGCGGTGGATATTGACCTCAGTGGCGCGGCCAATCGCGTGGATGCAGCCAGCCTGGGTCTGAACAACCTGAACATCGGCACTGGCTCCGGCAATGTCACCGGCGCGCAGGACATTTCTGCTGGTATCGCCGCTGCCGAAACGCTGACCTTCCAGAACGTCGGCTCGAGCGGGGGGCTCTCTACCTTCTCGGTGACGCTCGGAGCAGGCGCCAGCGCTTCAAACGTGATTGACGCCATCAATAATGACGCCAACGTTAAAGAGGCTGGCATCACAGCTTCGCTCAACAGCAGCAACCAATTGGTGTTGACCTCGGCGAATTTCTTCACTGTCTCCTCCGACACGGGGAACGTGGCCAATCAAACCGGCCTCGTCACCAACGCTGGCGACGTGAAGGTTACCGGTGCCGCCAACTCCGTGTCCAAGGCCATTACGGTTGGCCTCGCCAACGGCGCTCAGCAAACGTTGAGTTTCACCGGTGAGGAGATTGGTTTTGCCAACACCTCGAAGGATGTCCAATTTAACACTTTTGTGGCGGTTTCCTCTGCCAACGCGCAAACCATTGCTGACTCGGTTAACAATGACACGACGCTGCGCGAGGCGGGTGTTTTCGCCATCGTGACTGACGCAGGCGGCGCGCAGGTGCAATTCGTCTCGTTGCACAACTTCAATTTGGCGATCAGCAGTACTGCAGGTGCGGCCAACGCCAACAATAATCTTGACAACTTGCAAAACCCGACAGCGGCCAGTGCTGGCACACTGACGGGTGGGATAGACGGCGCGAAAGAAGCCTTGGATGCTATCCGCGCAGCGACTGAGTTGTTGGGCAAAGTCCAGGGCCGGGTCGGCGCGGGCCAGAACCGCTTGCTGCAAGCGATTGATCTGGCGACCTCGCAGATCACTAACTACCAGGCTGCTGAGTCGCGTATCCGCGACGCAGATGTCTCGGCTGAAGCTGCCAACCTCTCGCGCTTGAGCGTGTTGCAACAAGCGGGTGTGGCGGCGTTGGCGCAGGCCAACCAGTCGAGCCAAGCTGTGCTCTCGTTACTGCGGTAAGCGGGCAAGGCGCTAAATATGGCGAACCTAGCAACCCATAAATTGTTGAGTGGCTTGCAGGCGGGTTTTCTTCGGAGAACTCGCCTTTAAGCCATTTCTCCAGGTTCCTGGCCAAGGAGGTAAGTATGCAGATAAACCCGCTCAATTTAACCGTTCCGCTTGCCGATATTCCGGTCATTACTCCCGCGCGTCCAATAGGCGCGCGTAACCGGGCAGACACTGCGCAAACGGGAAGTGACAACAGTAGACCGCCCATTCAAATCAGACCGCGAGCAGGCGAGATCAAACTCACTTTTCCGCCCGACCGTGCAGCCGATCTCGAGGAAGCGCTACATACGCTCGAGGGAGCGGTACAGGATGCCAATATCGCGCTCAATTTCAGCCGCGACGAAGAGACCGGCACCATCGTGGTCAAGCTGGTGGATCAGTCCTCCGGTGAGACTGTGCAACAGATTCCGGCTGAGGCGCTGCTGCATTTGTCAGCCGCGCTCGGCAAGCTGCAAGGGCAACTCTTCGATCAAACGGCATAAAGTAAGCGGAGGCAGACGGCATGGCGGCAATCAGTTTTAGCGGCTTGGGCAGCGGTTTGGATTTCAGCAAATTGACTGAGGCTATTCTGAGCGAGCGCGCCCGCCCGCTGCAGGCGCTTCAGTCCAGGAGCACGGAGTACACCAAACGCAGTGATGCACTGAAGCAGCTCAATGCCAAGCTGGTCGCGCTCACTGCCGCCGCCGACGCGCTGACCGACCGCAGTCTGGGCACAAATCGCCAGGCTACCTCTTCGAACTCGAGTGTGGCGACCGTTTCTAGCAGCGCCGAGGCCGTCGCAGGAACGGTCAAACTAACTGTGACGCGCCTGGCCACGGGCTTGGCGCAAGCCTCACGTGTCTACAATGACGACACGAGCGCCGTCCTGGCGAATGGGGCGACCTCCGCGACTTTCGAGTTGCGCAAAGGCGGCGCTGCCAGCGGCACGGTTATCACGATTGACTCGTCCAACAACACGCTGACCGGATTGCGCGACGCCATCAACGCGGCGAACGCCGGTGTCAACGCGGCAGTCGTGGATGTGGACGGCACGGGCACACAGTTCAAACTCGTGCTCAACTCGGCGGAGACGGGTGCCGCCGGGCGCATCGAATTAGTCGAAACCAGCGCGAGCGGCACAGGCGCTGATCTGGGGCTGGCTTCGCTCAACCCGCCGGGCGCGACCACAGACTTCTCTGAACTCAATGCCGCCTTTAGCGTCAACGGCCTGGCGCTGACACGCTCGACCAACAACGTGAGCGACGCTGTTACCGGGCTAAGCTTCAACTTGAAAGATACTGGCACGACCTCTATCGCTGTTGCGGCCAAAACGTCAGAGGTCACCGAAAAGCTCAACGCCTTTATCAGAGCTTACAATGAGGTTCAAGATTTCATCGCTGGGCAATATGTCAAAGATGGGACAGGGAAACCCGGCGGCTCACTCGTTGGCGATCCGACACTGCGCACCGTGCAGCGGCAACTGCGCGACGCTGTCGGAGCTATCTCCGGCAACAACGGCGGGCAATTGACCAATCTCACGGAGTTGGGTATCAGCCGCGATGATGACGGCAAGTTGACGCTCGACACGGCAGTGCTCAATGACAAGCTCGCCAACTCGTTCAGCGACGTGCAAGCGCTGCTGTCGGGCAAAGCCGCCGGCTACACCGGGCTGGCCAACAACATTCACGACGCCTACGACAGACTGAGCGACGATGTCACTGGCATAGTGAAGACAGCCATCAACGGTTACGCGGATTCAATCAAGCGGATAAGCAACTCCATCAGTGACCAACTCGCGCGGCTCAACACCCTGCGCGACACGCTCACGCGCCAATTCGCTGCCGCAGACGCCGCCATCAGCCAGCTCAATGACCAGGGGACAGCGCTGACCGCTTTGATCAAATCGCTAGAACCGAAGAGTAAATAGGAAATCACTCAAGCCCCGCGTAAAACCTGCCGATAAGTAAAATAGACCGCAGGAGCAGTCAAATCATCAATCGCTCGTATGGAGAACCACATGCCTTATCAAGCAAATGCGCTCAGTGCCTATGGCAAAGTTGCAAACTCGGAAACCAATCCGCTGCGGCAGCTTGTGATGCTTTATGACGGAGCCATCAAATTTTTGCGGCTGGCGGCGGCTGACATCGAGGCGGGTAACTTGATTGCGAAAGCTGAGCACAGTAACCGCGCGCTCGACATCATCAGTTACTTGCAATCCATCCTCGATTTCGAGCGGGGCGGTGAGGTCGCGCCCGTGCTCAACGTTTTGTACCTAAGTGTGACTGCTGAGACTTTACACGCCAGCGCCAAACTCGATGGCGCACAGATGCGACGGACGGCAGAACTACTCGTGCCGGTGCGCGACGCTTGGGCGAGCAACGCTCTGGCTGCTACCCCGGCTGTCGCTTCACCCACTCGCACGCCGGTCGCCAAGGCGTGTCTGGCTTGATACAGCGCAAAGCAAGTTCAAGCGCAGCAAGATTGTCATCTACCGGGAGCATTGATTAACGTGGTTTCGAGCGAATCTATCAACCTTCACGCAGACTCTGTGTTCGACTTGCTGCTCGCGCAGTGTGAAGACCTGGCAGCCTTACTAGCCTTGGCGCGCCGCGAGGAAGAGGCAAGCGCCGCGAAAGACTTCGATGAAATTTTACGCGTGGTCGCCGAGCGTGCGACGCTCGGCGAAAGACTAGAAGTTTACCACCGGCAGCTTGCTGAACTGCGTCAGCAGCTCCATGTGGCGGAGTCTATGGCGCAGAGTGATGTAGCACGGCAGACAGTGGCGTTAGTCGCGGAAATACAGGCCACCGACGCGCGTACCCATCCGTTACTCCTGGCCGCCCGCGGCGAATTGGTCGGCGAGCAACAACGGCTGGCACAGGCGCAACGCGGCGTTTGTGCTTACTTGCAAGACGGCCACACCGCCGTCGCTTGTGACCAGCGCATCTAGCAGCCAATAACAAATACTCTACTTCGATTGTCGAGACAGAGTGGCTTTCCACCATCAGCCGGGACAATGACTGGCTCAGGGTTGCGAGCCGCTCAGCGCGATACATGCGGGAACTATCTTGAAGCCTAGCTTGGTGTCTTCAGCCACTAGCGTGGCTGAAACAAACTTCTTTCAGAAGGAAGCAGTGATGAATGAAAGAATTCTCTTCGTAGTTGATGAACAAAATGCGTTGCGCGCCTATCAACGTTCGTTGAGAAAAGAACTCCAGGTTGATACTGCGGCGGGAGGGATGGATGGGTTGGTTGCGTTGGCGAACCGAGGCCCGTACGCCATTATTGTCGCTGACTTGCGCATGCCTGGGATGGATGGGTTCGAGTTCCTCGCTCAGACGAAGAAGCAATCACCCGAAAGTGTGCGCATTATGTTGGTTGGGAATGCCAACCAACAAATCGCTATAGACGCTGTCAATGAAGGAAGCATCTTCCGCTTTCTGACCAAGCCTTGCCCGCCCGAAATACTGGTCAAGACGCTCGTGGCTGGTCTGCAGCAGTACCGGCTGGTGATGGCGGAGAAGGAGCTTTTGGGAAAGACGCTAAAGGATAGCATACAGGTGCTCACGGACATTCTTTCACTGGCCAACCCGGCGGCCTTTGGCCGCGCCGCGCGTGTGCGGCGGCTGGTCAAGCAGATGGCGGCTGCGCTGAGAATTGAGGACGCCTGGCAAGTAGAGATAGCTGCTATGCTTTCACAACTGGGCTGTATTGCCGTTCCGCAAGAGACTTTATGGAGAGCCTATAGCAGCCAGCCACTCCTGCCTGAAGAGCTCAAGCTGATACAGTCCTACCCCCAGATTGGGCATTACTTGATAAGCCACATACCGCGTCTTGAGCCGGTGGCGGAGATCATTGCTTATCAAAATAAACTCTTCAACGGAACTGGGACATCTGCTGCTGCTGACCCAGGCGGCAAGCAAATTCCCATAGGGGCACGAATCTTGGAAGTGGCGCTTGAATTTGACCGCTTAGCTGAATCAATCACTGACCGGCTCCAAGCCCTGAAGGAATTGCAGTCGTGCCACGATTGGTACGACTGCAATGTCATCAAGGCGCTTGAAGTGGCGCTAGCCAACGAAATCTCCTATGAGCAGAAGCGGGTCAGGATACACGAACTGACACCTAAGATGATCCTGGCCGAGGACGTTACTTCGAACAAAGGTTTGCTGTTAATCGCCAAAGGACAGGAGGTCACGCGTCCACTCTATTTACGCTTGAAGAGTTTCTATGATGGAGGTGCAGTTGACGAAATGATCAAGGTCTTAGTGCCAGTCAGACAGGCAACAGAGAGCAGTAGTGAGCTAGCGAAACCTGCCAGGCTGATGCAGAAAACTGCTTAACCTCCCTCTTATTGCCAATAGTTGCGATCCAGAGTGCGATAATTGACGGCTTCAGAAATGTGCTTTTCGCTGATCTGCTCAGCCTGATCCAGATCGGCAACCGTGCGGCTGACTTTCAAAATGCGGTCGTAAGCGCGCGCCGACAGCCCATAGCGGTTGATCGCGCGTTCGAGCAAGGTCTGCGCAGGCGGCGCAAGCTGGCAATGCTTGCGAATCAAGCGTGGCGTCATCTGCGCGTTGCAATAAAGGTGCTCGCCCGCAAATCGTTCCAGTCGAGCCTGCCGCGCCTGTTTCACGCGCTCGCGGATTTCCGCCGAGCCTTCGTGCGCTTCCTGGGCGGAAAGCTCGCTGACCTTCACGGCGGGTACGTCAATGTGTATGTCAATGCGGTCGAGCAGTGGGCCAGAAATCTTCGAGACGTAGCGTTGGATTAAGGGCGGCGTACATTTGCACTCGTGCGTCGGGTCGTTGAAATAACCGCACGGGCAGGGTTGTGTCGCCATTTTGCAAGTTGACATTGACTGGCCAAAGACCGATTTCATCCGATTATCCTAAGGAACTCAATACTTCAGGTGATTGGCTCAGAAAAACCAGGAGAGACCAAAACCTCACTCAAACACAGGTCGGGCAGTTAATCGGGGTGACTGAGTGTTGTATTACCAACTGGGAATTGGGTCACTCAGAGCCAGATGTTCGTTATGTTCCCAAGATTATTGAATTCATTGGTTATTGTTTCTATGATCCTACAGGCGACCTCATTGACCGAGTTGAGATGATCCGGCGGGCATTCGGACTAACCCAAGAACTAATGGCAAAGATCTTGCACGTTGACGAGAGCAGCCTAGCGAGTTGGGTTCGCAGGGAGCATAAACCTGTGAGGCAGTCACAGGAAATGATTCGAAAATTCCTGTCTGCGCCCCATCAATCTATTCAGGTACTGCCAACGGTTTTGAGCCAGGCTGACTTCACTCTTTCCGTAGATCGGCTTCCAACACTGAGGGTATATAATTCCCGGTAGGAAGATCCTGACTTTAGCCTCTTTGGCCCACTGGGCAACTTCAAAACGCCCTCTTGCTCAAGCGGGTTATAGACAGACTGGCGGGAAGTGAACCGGCCTGCCGTGTGTTATCTGTGCTTGCATCGTATCCTTTCCATTGAAGCTGCGGAAGGAGGGATATTCAGCCTTAGTATGCTATTTCAGCCTTATCGTAATAACACATGCCAAACCGGTACGAGTAAACTCAACAGAATCGAGTAATGACAAGGGCAAAGACGATGCACCTAATCGCCAAGCCGAAGCGGCGTCCCTTGTGCTCTTTGATAACATGCCAATAATACATGCCAATGATCAGTCACGACATAGGGTTGTTGAGGCATTCGCGTCACTTTGCCTTAAGAAGTAAATGACTACGAAGAAGAGGCCGAGTAAGGCTTGTCTGACCCAACAGTCCCCTTGAAGAGAATGATTTCAACAACATGTTCAGGTGTTACATAAAATTCCAGGCAAACTCGAGGAATCATTCGACACGAAAAAATAGGTTTTGACGAAAGGTATGAGCAAAGAGACTTTGCATCCGATGATCAATTTCGACGTCACGCGCTACCAAGTGCTGCTGGAAGTATTGCAAGCCATCAGCACGCGCCGCGACCTGCCATCACTCTTCAAAGATTTGAAACATCATTTGCAGGCGGTGGTGCCGTATGATGTCATCATCATTCTGCTTTATGACGCGGAGCGCGATGTGATGCAGGAATACCTGTTGGAATCTTACGTCACGGGCGGCCTCAATATGCCGTCTGAATTGCCCGCCGCCGAAACTCTTGGCGGCTGGGTCTGCAACACACGAGAGCCGATTTTTGTGGCCGATGTGGCACACGAACCCCGGTTCCAGATGACGAATCAACTGGTGACGGCCAATGGCGTTAAATCTTATTGCTTGCTCCCACTCGCTTCTGCAGGCGAGTACATTGGAGTGCTCGGTTTTGCCAGCCTGCGGGAGTCGGTTTATGCTCCCGAGGACCGCGATTTTTTGATGCTTGTGGCCAGACATGTCGGAGTGGCACTGGACAACGCGCTCAATTTCGAAACCGCTCTTTCTGCCCAACAGCAACTGAAGAGTGAGCGCGACCAGTCGCAATTGCTGCTCGAAATCAACAACGCCGTCGTTTCCGCCCTCGACCTGCGAGAGCTTCTAAGTAACTCTTGAAAAGTTCGGGGCACTTTTTCAGTGCCCCAGAACCAGGGCTAAACTCCCAGTGACCAAACTGCGGAGGAAAAGCCCCGATGATCTTTGTCAATACGCTAAGCCCGGAAGCTCGTCAAGCACTTGAAGACCTAACCCAACACGCATCCGGGCGCGTCGCACAACGCGCCTGGATGGTTTTGTGGTCAGCCGAACAAGTCCCTGTCTCGCAGATCGCAGGCCGCTTCCACTGCCAAGCAAAGACTGTGCGCAAATGGCTGCGGCGCTATCAACAAGACGGCACGGCGGGCTTGGCGGATCAGCCACGCAGCGGTCGTCCAAGCTGCCTGACCGCAGGTGCCGAGCAGGCCATCTTCACCCAAGTCAATCAACCGCCTTGGACTTTCGGCTATGTCTTCGCCTTTTGGTCGGTCGCCACGCTGGCGCAGCATCTGGCCGCCCGCTGTTGGCAACGCGTCAGCCCCTGGCTGGTGCGCCGGGTGTTGCTCAAGCTGGGCTATCGTTGCCGCCGCCCCAAACTCGGCCCGCGCCAGTTTGATCCGCAACGCGCGGCCATTCACCAGGAGATCGGCAAACGCATTGCCGAGGCCACGCCCGAGACCGTGATACTGGTGGAAGACGAGACCGACTTGCGGCTCGTCCCGCGGCTGCGCCGGATGTGGATGCGCGTGGGCGCGCAAGTCGTGCTGCCCGCGCCCATGACGAATGCTTGCCGGACGCTGTTCGGGACGCTCGATATGCACAGTGGCGAAGTCTTTTACCGCGCCTTTGCGCGCAAACGCACGCAGGAGATGAGCGCCTTTCTGGAAGACTTGTTGGCGCCTTATGCAGGCCGCCCGATTCTGTTGATTCTCGATCACGCTTCGATTCACCAGAGCCGCGCGCTGCAGGCTTGGCTGCTTGAGCATGCGCAACTGCAACTGGCTTATTTGCCCAAGTACGCCGCGCACCGCGATAACCCAATTGAGAAGCTCTGGTGGCGGCTCAAAGGCTTCATCACGGCCAACCGCTGTTGCCGTTCGATGGAGGAATTGCTCGCAGTGGCCGACAAGTTTTTCAAACAACTGACACCTGACCAGGTCTTTCAACTGGTCGCCTGAAAACTGCCCCGAACTTTGCAACAGTTACTTAGTTCAAAAGGAATTTGATTTACCGAATTGTGACTACGGCCATAGCCTCTTTGGCCCACCGGGCAACTACAAAACGCCCTCTTGTTTAAGCGGGTTATAGACAGACCGGCAGTGGATGTCCCATCCTGCAGTGAGATGTCTGTGATTGCATCGTAGCTTCTTTATTACGGCAGTAATAGAAGGGAAAATTTGCCTCAGTAGGCGAGTCTGCTTCAGAACAAAGGTAGCTGACCAGGCACTGCTTGAGTTTCTGGGCAGCAATGGCGGGTGGGGGCAATTTGTTGGCATGAGGTTGGTCTATCTGGCCAAAGCTGATGTTAAAGGCAGCCTGCAACCATTCCTCTGCGTCTGAGGCATTGATCCATTCCTACTTTGCATTGATCAGTCTTTGTTTCTTCCTCATCCGCTACTATACCGGCGAAGCCAAGCTTTGGATAGATAGCCCTTCTGGCAAGTTTACGCTGATCTTGACCCAAGACCTCCAAAGACGCCGACGGGTACCAGCATGACTTTACGCAGGAGTCGGCCGAGACGTTATAGGGGCGGAACGATTACCTCCCCCTTAGCGTTATAAACAACGCGCCGTTTCTAGAAAAAGTACAAAGAGTTGGATGTGTGCATCGGAGTGAAGCCCCTGAGGCTCAGGCCGGGGCTTTTTTGTTTTGCCGACCTATTGACCATCCGATAGGAGTGCTCGCACACTCTGCCCTATCGAGAATCGAGAGGGCGACTATGGGCAAGCAAAAAAAGACCGACCTGCTACAAGGCATGCTCGACCTGCTGGTGCTGCGCGTGCTGCGGCACGGCCCGCTGAACGGCTGGGACATCTCACAGCGCATCCAGCTCGTCTCGGGGGACGTGCTGCGCGTCATCCCCGGATCGCTCTACCCGGCGCTTCACCGCTTGGAGGCCCAGGGGCTGGTTGCGGCCGAGTGGGGCGCGTCGGAGAACAACCGGCGCGCCAAGTTCTACAAGCTGACGGCCATCGGGCCGAAGCAACTCAACACCGAGTGCGAGACGTGGAAGCGGTTCTCAGGCGCGGTCGAGCTGATCCTGCGCGACGCCTAGGTTACACATGGTAAAGGAAGGACAAGAATGTTGAGCGGACTAAGGACGCGGCTGCGCGCGCTGTTGCGCAAATCACAGGTCGAGCGGGAACTTGACGAGGAGCTGCGCTACCACCTCGAGCGGCAGGTGGAGCAGAACGTGCGGCTGGGGATGAGTACCGAGCAGGCGCGTTACGCCGCACTGCGTAGCTTCGGCGGGGTGGAGCAGGCCAAAGAGTTGAGCCGTGACGCTCGCGGCGTGCGCTGGCTCGCAGACGTTTGTCAGGACATGCGTTACGGCGCCCGAATGATGCTGAAAAGCCCGGGCTTCAGCCTGATTGTCATTTTGACGCTCGCGCTCGGCATCGGCCTGAACACCGCCATTTTCAGTGTAGTTTATTCCATCCTACTGCGCCCGCTCCCCTATGAGGCGCCGGAAAAATTGGTAGCGGTCTATTCGTCGTTCCCGCAAAAGAATTTCTTTAGGAATGTGGTTTCGGCGCCGGATTATCTCGACTGGCGCGACCAGAATAAAGTGTTTGAGGCAATGTCGGCATACGTAGGGAGCGGCTACACCCTGACCGGAGGTGCTCAGCCTGAGCGCTTGGTTGGGCTGAGCGTTCCGGCAAGCTTCTTCCAAGTGCTAAGAGTCAAGCCTCTGCTCGGTCGCACCTTTCTGCCGGAAGAAGAGGCAACCGGCCGCAATCGTGTTGTGATGTTGGGATACGGCCTCTGGCAACGGCGCTTTGGCGCTGACCCTGATCTGGTTGGGAAACCCGTCAGTCTCAACGGCGAGAGCTACACGGTGGTCGGGGTGGCGCCGAAAGATTTTCGCTTTCCCTTGGTTGAGCTTTATACGCCGCTCACTTTTTCGGCTGACAGCCTGACCGACATGGCTCGCGGCTCGCATTTTCTTCGGATAATCGCGCGGCTCAAGGCCGACACAACTGTCGCGCAGGCGCAGACCGATATCGAAAACATTTCACGACGGATCGAGCAACAGCACCCGATCACCAACACCGGGAAGTCTGGCAACGTAATCCCTTATCAACAGGATCTCGTCGGCGACATTCGCCTTTCGCTCCTGGTACTACTCGGTGCCGTCAGCCTCGTACTGTTAATCGCTTGCGCCAACGTGGCCAATTTGTTGCTAGCGCGGGCGGCCTCCCGGCAGCGCGAGATTGCCGTCCGCACTGCACTGGGCGCGGCACGTTGGCGCGTCGTGCGGCAGTTGCTGACGGAAAGCACTCTTCTTTCCTTTGTCGGCGGCGGATTGGGCCTGTTGTTGGCGTATTGGGGCGTGGGTGTCCTCGTCAGGTCAGTGCCGAGCGGCATCGCCGACTTCACGCCCGGCTGGCAGCAGATCGGCCTCAATCAGCAAGTGCTCTCCTTCACTCTGCTAATTTCGTTATTGACCGGCATCATCTTCGGTCTAGTACCGGCGCTACAGGTCTCCAAGCCCGACCTTACGGACGCTCTTAAGGAGAGTGGCAAAAGCTCCGCGGGCCTCAAGCGCCAGCGGGCTCGCAACGTCCTGGTCGTTGCCGAAATAGCTTTGGCGCTCGTGCTCTTAATCGGCGCCGGGTTGCTAATCAAGAGTTTTCAGCAGTTGCAACAGGTCACGTTGGGCTTCAACCCCAACAATGTTTTTGTGGTTAATGTCTCGCTCGGTAACGCGAAGTACCGCGAGACATCGCAGCAGCTCAACTTTTTCGAGCAGGTGCTGCAGCGAGTGGAGAATTTGCCGGGAGTTGTGTCTGCGGCCACGGTCAATGCCCCGCCGTTCAGCGGTAGTACGGACCGTGTTTTCACCATTGCCGGTCAGCCGGAACCGGTGCCCAACGCGATCCCATTCGCCGACTATCGCGTCATCAGCCCTCAGTATTTCCGCACGTTGGAGATCCCACTCATCAAAGGCCGAGTGTTCACCGGGCAGGATGTGGCTGGCGCGCCTAGAGTCGTGATCATCAATCAGGAACTGGCCCGCCGGTACTGCCCTAATGAAGATCCTATCGGCAAACAGATCAAAATCGGACGCTACGCGGAAGACAACCCTCTCCATACGGTCGTGGGAATTGTCGGCAACATCAAACACCGCGGATTGAATGGTCAGTTCCAGCCGGAATTCTATTTTCCGTACGCTCAGACGCCCGCGCGGTCTTCGGCAATTGTGGCGCGGACACAGGGCGATCCTTTGAGCCTGACGGCGGCGGTTCGTAACGCAGTCTTGGAGGTGGATAAAGAGCAGCCGCTCACCAGCCCCAGAACGATGGAGATGGCGATCTCCGATTCGGTCACGCAACGGCGTTTGAACATGATTCTGCTCGGCATTTTCGGGGCGCTAGCACTCGTGCTGGCGGCGTTAGGAATCTACGGCGTGATGGCCTATACGGTCACCCAACGCACGCACGAGATTGGCATTCGTCTGGCGCTCGGCGCGAGCCGCCGCGACGTGCTGAAATTGGTCGTCGGCCAAGGAATGTTGCTAGCCGCGGGCGGCGTCGGCACTGGCTTGGCCGGCGCCTTCCTCATGACTCGACTGATGGAGAATCTGTTATTCGGCGTGACGCCGACTGACCCGGCGACTTTCGGCGGCATTGCGCTGTTGCTACTCGGCGTCGCCTTCTTGGCCTGCTACATCCCTGCGCGCCGGGCGGCGAGAGTCGATCCGCTAGTGGCGCTCCGGTACGAGTAGCGCGCAACGGGAAAGCAATCCGATTTCGCGCTCCTTTATTTGATAATTTCCTGGACTCTACCTACCTCGCTCGTTTGGAGGCGGACTTTGATTCCGTGCGGGTGGTGAGAGGAATTGGTCGGCATGCGGCTCTTCCATCTGGCCGAAGATGATGTCAAAAGCAGCCTGCAACCGCTCCGTTGCGTCTGGGGTAGTGACCCATTCCCACTTGGCCTTAATAGGCTTTCGTTTCTTCCTCATCCAGCACTATACCGGTGAAGCCAAGCATTCGATAGATTGTCCGTTCAATACGTCCGCTTGACGGATTCTGCTGGGGTGGTACGATTCCTGTACGATTAAGTCTCACACCTATGGAACTCACGCAAGAATACTTTGACGAGCAACTCAAAAAGCTCGCCACCAAAGAAGACCTCAAAGCTCAAACGAAAAAGTTGGAAGATTACACCGATCAAGTGGCTGCAACCATCTTGGAGTCTATTGACTCTGGCTTCCAGCGTGTACACCGACGTTTGGATGCGCGCGACAAGCGGATTGAGCATGTGGAAGGTGACCTCAAAGAGATGAAAGAGGCGCTCAACTTGAGTTGAACTACATCCAGAAGGCCACGATGTAAGTCGTGGCTTTTTGCGTGGCGAAGGCCAACCTCTGTTCGTGTGAGAATGTCGCAGCCAGCCAAATACTTAAAGTGGTGACAGGTATGCTTCACGCCGCGCATAGGCTGGCTGCGAACTTAGCAGGGCTTGTGGTTTTTTTCCACCCCATTGCATCTGCCTATCCATTCAAGCATACTTCCCCTAAGGAACTTAGGGATGAAAGAAAAGAATCAACAAGCTAATCACCAAGAAGAATTATTGCGCGGCACGTTGGACATGCTGATCCTGAAGACGCTCGTGCGCGGCCCGTTGCACGGCTACAACATCGCCGAGAGAATTCAGCAGGGGTCTGACGACGTGTTGATCGTGGAAGAAGGTGCGCTTTACCAGGCGCTGCACCGGCTAGAGTTGCGCGGCCTGCTCGCTTCCGCTTGGGGCGTTTCGGAGAATAACCGCCGCGCGAAGTTTTACCGTTTGACCGCACCCGGCCGCACACAGCTTGAGCAAAGTGCCCGACGCTGGGAGCGGGTTTCGCTGGCGGTCTCGCACGTCATGCGGACGGCTTAGGGGTGCTGCGATGGGATGGCTGCATGGGCTTCGTTTACGCTGGCGCGGCTTTTTACATCGCCGCCAGTTGGACCGAGACCTTGAAGATGAGTTGCGGTTTCACCTTGAGATGAAAGTGTTGCGCCACCGTGAAGCCGGCATGCCGCCAGCGGAAGCTCTGAACGCGGCGCGGCGCGAATTCGGAAATATAGTTTGGTGGAAGGAGTCTATTCGAGAAATGTGGAGTATAGGCTTGCTCGAAAGTGTATTACAGGATTTACGCTACGCCGGGCGGTCGCTGCTGAAATCGCCCGGCTTTACTGTTGCTGCGCTCCTAGTGCTGACCCTCGGCATCGGCAGTACTACGACCGTCTTCACTCTGGTGAACGCCGTCATTTTGCGCAGCCTGCCTTTCCCCGACCAGGCGCGGCTCGTGCTGCTGTGGGGTAACGTGCAGCGGCAAAAGGTCGAGCGCCGCGGCAATTCCTACCCCGACTACTTAGACTGGAAGGCGCAAGCGGCTTCGTTCGAGGGCATGGCAGCCTACAGCGGCGATTCTTTCAACCTGACCAGCGTAGCAGAACCGGAGCGCCTCGCGGGCGAATGGGTTTCGGCGGGTTATTTCGAACTGCTCGGCGTCTCGCCGACCGTCGGGCGCACGATCAGCCCTGGTGATGACGCCGTTGGAAATTCCAACCCCATCGCTCTCATCAGCGAGGGGCTGTGGAAGCGGCGCTTCGGCTCAGACCCGACTGTCTTAGGCAAGCAACTGCGTTTTAACGATCGACTGTTTACTGTGGTTGGGGTCTTGCCGTCTGGGTTTCGCGGGCTGAGCGACGGCGCGGATGTGTGGGCGCCCTTCGCCGCTTCCACTTCGGCAGCCAACTTGGCGGAGCGAGGCTCACGCGGCTTTCCCGCCGTCGCGAAGCTGAAGCCGGGTGTCTCAGTCCGGCAAGCGCAAGCGGAGCTGGACGGCATCTCAAAACGACTTGAGCAAGCCTACCCCGCGACCAACGCGAAGCGCGGGGTCGAAGTCGCCCCGCTGAGGGACGAACTGGTGGGAGGGCTGCGGACGCCCCTGTTTGTGCTGCTCGGGGCAGTAGGATTTGTGTTGCTGATCGCCTGCGCAAACGTCGCGAATCTGTTGTTGGCCCGCGCGGAGGCGCGCCGCCAGGAAATCGCGATCCGGATGGCGCTCGGGGCCGGGCGCAGCCGGGTGTTCCGCCAACTGGTGACAGAAAGTATGCTGCTGAGTGTGATCGGCGCGGCTTTAGGTGTGCTGTTGGCGGTGTGGTTGGTGCAGTTCTTGAGCAAGGCGAGTCCGATTACGCTGCCGACCTTTATTAAACCTTCGCTGGATTGGACGGTGGCGGCTTTTGCGGCAGGTGCGTCGATTCTGGTAGGCGTCCTCGTGGGTCTCTTGCCCGCCCTTCAAGCTGGCCGGCAAAACTTGCACGAGGCGCTCAAGGAGTCCGGGGCGAGGTCGGGAGGCAGCTTGGCGCGGCGGCGCTTCCGGGGGGCATTGGTGGTTGCGGAAGTGGCCTTGGCGATGACTTTGTTAGTCGGCGCGGGTCTGTTGATGCGCAGCTTCCGAAACCTCTCGGCAGTGCATCCCGGGTTCGACCCGAACCACGTCTTGACTCTAACGGCGGCGCTGCCAAGAGCCTCGGCTGCGCCGTCACAGCCAACTTCTACCGCACCAGGGGACGCGCAAGCGGTCGTTACCGGACGACAATTACTGCAGCGCCTGCGCGCGCTGCCTGCGGTAGTTTCGGCGAGTGTGGCCTCAGACATCCCGCTCGGCAATGGCGGCAGCGCTATCTTTTACACTGCTGAAGGGCAATCCAACACCGACGCTCAGACAAAGCCGCGAGCCTATATCCATCGGATTTCACCGGAATTCTTTGCAACCCTGGGCGCGCAGATGCTGGCCGGACGTCCCTTTAACGAAACTGAGATGGAAGGCCGCGCCGACGTAGTTGTCGTAACCGACAATCTGACTAAGCGATTCTGGCCCGGGCAAGACCCGATCGGGAAACGGATCAAGGCCGGCGATCCAGATTCCAAGAGCCCATGGTGGACGATCATCGGTGTGGTGCGCGAACTGAAGTATCGCGGGTTGCCCAACAACCCGACCCCAGACCCCGACCTATTCCTCCCCTTCTCGGACCGCCAGCGCCAGGTCGCCATCCTGATCCGCAGCTCTGGAGAGCCTACGGGGCTTGCCGCCGCCGCGCGTGCAGCCGCGCATGAGATCGATCCGTCGATTACGATCTATGAGGTCGCGACCCTGTCCGAACGGGTTGGGCGGGCAATTGAGCAAGCCAGGTTCGCCGGTTGGATGATGACGATCTTCGCTGGCCTCGCCTTGACCTTAGCCTCAATCGGCCTCTACGGAGTGATGGCTTATACCGTCCGCAGGCAGACCCGGGAGATTGGCGTACGCATCGCCCTCGGCGCTAGTCCAGGCGCTATGGCAGGTATGGTTGTCCGCCGGGGGATGGCACTCGTTTCAGTCGGAGTAGGGATTGGCCTGGCCGCGGCGCTCGCGTTGACACGGCTGCTCCAGACTCTCTTATTTGAAGTCAGCGTAGTGGACCCGCTCACTTTTCTCGGGGTGGCAGTGGTGCTGGCCGGGGTAGCCCTGATCGCCTGCTATGTGCCTGCGCGACGCGCGTCCCGGATTGATCCGGTAACCGCGTTAAGGTACGAGTAATGATGGGAATCGCTATTAGGTCAGGAGGCTGGACGCACTTACAGTCTTCTCCAGAATTTCTTCGTTGTCGCCGGACATCTCTTCTAAGGCGGCTGTTATTACTCCCTTCGAGACTTCAAATACAGCGCAGTTATGCGCCGACCAGCCTGCCGCTTCAGGCCACAGTTCGAGCGCCCTTCTCAGCCCACAATCATGAGCTTCCTATGTCGTCTTCACCAAGCACTACCCAAGCGCGCAATCCAATCTCTGAATGGACATTGATAGGCAGCTTTGACGGGCCGATGTGCATTTTGAGCGCGCACAACGAGAGGGCAAAAAACTTTAAGTTGCGCATGCCTGTCTCTTACGCCCGCCGCGCAGCAAAATCAAGGCGAGAACTACACCTATGCCCGCCGACCTTGGGCCGAATTCGGGATGGTCGATGTAGACAGCAGTCTGAAGCTTCTATAAAGGTAGCAGCGGCATAGTTCAGTCGCGGATCTTTAGCGGCGGAAGCCGGGAACCCTGTTCAACCTCAATTCCGATGGCGCACATAAGGCTGATATGATTTGTTCAGGCCAAGCTCGCTTTTTCTATTTTCCGGTCACTATCGCCACTTCTCCGTCCGCCGCTCACCCATCCCAGCCTCAACCACGGCGTGGCGGCGACCCGCTGGCAAGTTTGCCACCTACACTGAGTAATCATTCGGGCGTGGATGCACGGTTATTGCTTTGGCCGATTCCTTTCAGCCTGTAACGCTATTGAGGCCGCGCGCTCCCAGATGGCCTTAACTAAGGGTTCAATGGCCACTTGTTTCTTTGAGGAGTTGGGTGCCGAAGACACGGCCGATTCGACGGCTGGTCCATACCGCTTCTTCAAATCTCGAACTTCGTCTTCGGAAAGGGTCAGCACAGACGTTTGCTTTTCTGCCTTTTCACGCCAATAATTTCGCGCGTCTTCGTAGTACCGAAGACTTTTTGCTATTTCATCGCGGAACGGCCCGTTGCTCATTTTTCGCAGCGCCTCGTCCACGACGCCTTTGACCTCTTCCAATTTCGCCGTGAATTCTCGGTAATTCAGTCCGTCTGCGGTTGCGCTCGCGAGTCCCAGCAATGCCTTGAGCGCAGTTCTCCCACTTTCCTTATCATCTTGCAAAGCGCAATGTGGAAGGGGCGCAGCAGCAGAGACAGCCAACTTGGGTAACGCCGCAAGTTTGCGGATTTGGCATTCTAGGGCTCGCGCCTCAGCCAGATCCCAAAGTCCGATCAGGGCAATGGAAACGAAGAAAACGAAAAGTCGAAGTGAAGACATTGGATAATCCATTCGGACGATGAACCGGCTGGGAAACGGGTACAGCCGACCTAAGTCGGCTGTACCCGTTTGTTCGCTTTGTAGCCAAAGTCACCAGGCGGCAGGCGCGGTGGCAGGCATCTGAAGGCGCTACCACTGCGCCTGCCCCTCCCGCCCCCGCGGGCGGGTCGCTTCGATCTACTGTTGCGGATTAAGACTGCTGGTTGCGCTCGTGGTCGCGGGCGTGAGTCCCTTGCTCACGAGGATTGCGACCTCGACGCGCCGGTTCTCTTTGCGGCCGTCGCGGGTCGTGTTGTCGGCTACTGCACGCGCTTCGCCGTAACCCAGCGGCGTAATGATGCGGCGCTGTGAGATGTCGTGATTCTCGATCAGATAACTCATCACCGCTTCTGCACGGCGCTGACTCAACTTGCGGTTGAGCGCTTCGTTGCCATCGGCGGAAGCAAAGCCGGCCACTTGAATGATGTGACCCTTGCCGCTCTTAGCTTGTTCGGCGATCTCATCCAAAGCGGTCTTCGCCTCGTGCGAAAGCACGGCGCTACCGACCTTGAAATTGATGGTGATGGTCTTGGCCACCTCGAAATCATCCAGCGACGAGATACGGCTATTTAAGCTCTCGCTTGTCGCCGTGATCCGCTCGTTGGCGTTGTTGGCCGCCTCCATTGCTTTATCGGCTGCCTCTTGGGCGGCTTTCGCGCCGCCGTTGGCCGTGTTGGCCACCGCCGTCAGCTCTTCAATCTGGCCTGACAGGCGCTGGGCGTTCTGTTCGGTCTGTGTCATCCGGGTTTCGGTTTCGCTAACGCGCCCTTCGACTGGCGTGACGCGCGATTCGATAGAACTCGCCACGCGGAATTCAGCCTCGCTGAATTTGATTTGATCGGCGACCAGTGCGCCAGCATCGTTGCCACGGCCTTCGACTTCCACTGCCAAGCCGCGCGCCAGGTCTGAGCTGCCATACTTCTTCGCGCCACGTAAAGGATTGCTCTTGCGTTCCTTGATCTTGGTGGAACTGTTTAGACTGACGTTGTACTCAGCTCCTTTGAAATCCCGCACGGTTAGGTTGTCGCTGTCGCGCTGGATAATAACGCCACTGAGCTTCTGCTTTTGCCCGGCGGTGACGCGGCCAGTAGCAGACTGTTTTTCATTCATCTGCGTGGTAGGTTCCTGTGCGGCGGTGGGTATGCCCAGCACGAGGACAGTCAACATAGCGAACAGCAATTGAAGCGATCTGGTATTTTTCATCTTTCCCTCCGTAAATTCTCCCCTTGTAATTCTTCCCTTATGAAGTGCCAAACTTTGGGCCAGGCAAGTGCAAGGAATGTGCCTTTGCGGAATTGTGCGCGCGTTTGCAGGGTGGGATTGTTCTACTGGGTAAGCTTTTGAGTAATAAACAAAGGGTCTGACAACTAATAGGGCTTTTGTCGGGACAGCGCAAATCAGGTTTTGCGCCAGTCTTAAAAAATCACATCTGCATGGAAGTGGTGCATTTGTCCAGCTCGGAAAGTCCGGAAATCTGCCTTTATATCGTGCAGTAGGCCACCGGAGCTTCACTAAACAGGAAGTTTTGCTCTTTAACGATGGACGCTGAAACTAAAGACAAGCTGAAGCCGATTTTGTCAGACGGGAAGTGACATCAGACTGATCAATCACCAGCCATTGTGATAGTAATGCCTGGTCGCGCCAGCGCTGACGGCTTTCAGCTCTCGCCAACAGTCTGTTCAGCGCAAGATGTGATAGCCGCAGCGAGCAGCTTGGCGCTAATTTGGGCCTCAAGCAATCTGTTATAGTTAGTCACCGTCTTCGATAGTCTAATCAGGCGGTTGAAGCACAAGACGGAGAAAGGATGGGAATCCGAACCCGGAATTTGTTACTCGGCGGCGGCGCGGCCTTCTTGCTGACTATCATACTCGGTCTGATCTGGGCTAGTGTCCGGCTTAAGCCGGTACTACGCGAGCGACTGATTACGGCAATTAAAGAGCAGTACAAGCGCGATATCGAGTTGAAAGATCTGCATGTCTCGCTACTGCCCGGCTTCTCGGCGTCCGGCGACGGTCTCGTTCTTCATCAAAAAGATCGCCCCGACCTGCCGCCGCTGGCAACAGTCAAACGGCTGACGGTGAGCGCAACCCTGCGCGGGATGCTGAGCGAGCCGCTGCGTATTGAGCGCGTCGTCCTCGAAGGCTTGCAAATTAACGTGCCGCCGAAACGGCACGACCCAGACAAGACGAAAGGACCGAAGCGCGAGCCGCCGCGTTTCGTTATCAATGAGGTCATCGCCGATGGCACCTTTCTGCAAATTTTGCCGAAGAAGGAGAGCAAGGAGCCGCTCAGCTTCGACATCTCCAAACTCACGCTCCACTCGGCGGGAACGACCGAGCCGATGAAATTCCGCGCCACGCTCACCAACCCCAAACCGCCAGGCGACATTTACAGCACGGGCGAGTTCGGCCCCTGGGAGAATGAGGAGCCGAGCTTGACACCCCTCTCTGGTGATTACACCTTCAAGAACGCTGATCTGTCCGTCTTCAAAGGGATCGCGGGGACGCTAGCTTCCGAAGGTAAATACAAAGGCGTGCTGGAGCGTATCGAGGTTGACGGCTGGACTGATACACCTAACTTCGCCGTCAAGCTCAGCGGCCATCCCGTACATCTGAAGACGCAATTTCACGCCATCGTGGACGGCACAGATGGGGACACCTATCTGGAACCGGTCAACGCGCAGTTTGGGCGCTCGTCGCTCAGCGCGCGCGGTGGCGTGTACGGCAAGGCTGGTGTGAAGGGCAAGACCGTCTCGCTTGACGTGACGGTCTCCGGTTCGCGGATCGAAGACCTGCTGAGACTCGCGGTCAAAGACAACAAGCCGCTGATGACCGGCGCTGTCGCCTTCAAGACGAAATTCGAACTGCCGCCTGGCGACCGGGACATCACGAAGGTGGATGAACTGAGCCAGCGCGCGCGTGGACAAGTCGGCGATGATGCCAATGATGACAGCGTTGTCTCAAATCTACGCGGACACTTCGTATTGCAAAACAGTAAGATCAGCTTTTCAAATTTGAGCTTTGTTGTGCCGGGCGCAACGGTGCAATTGAGGGGCGGCTACGGACTACGCAGCGAGGAACTTGATTTTACTGGCACGCGGAGCACCGAGGCTAAGGTCTCGCAGATGACCACGGGTATGAAATCCTTTTTCCTTAAGCTCGCCGACCCATTTTTCAAAAAGAAGGGTAAGGGCGCCGTAATTCCGATCAAGATTAGCGGTACACGTGAAGCGCCGAAGTTCGGTCTCGACGCCGGGCGCGTTTTTTCCAAGAAATGATTTGATCAGTCGCGTGGTAGCCCGCTTGACGCTTTGGAAGCTGCCGTCTATTGCGGAGCGAGTAAAGAAGGTGGGAGAGTAAAGTGGTGATGTTCCTAACCTGCGCAGAATGGAGCCTATATAGGTGAAATGCCTTATGCCTCTTCAGCATTAACCAATTGGGTTATAAGAAGAGTCATTTCATCAAGGTCAATTGGCTTGCCAACGAATGCTTTTGCCCCCACAGCTTTTGCCTCTTTTGGCACTTCCGGGCGTGTGTCCCCAGAAACAATGATTACTTGAGTAGCCGAAGATTTAGCAAGCAGGATTTGGCATAGATCAAGCCCGCTTCCATCAGGAAGTCGGGCATCGAGCATCGCTAGGTCAACGCGATTACTCTGGCTGAAAGCTAAAGCCTCAGCACACGAACTAGCAGTTTTGACTTCGTAGCCTTGAAGCTTAAGCCACGTACTCATCAAGCTAGCAGAATCTTTGTGATCGTCAACGTACAAAACGAGCTTACTATTTACAGACACACTTATCTCCGCAGTTGTCTACAAAAAACAGCTTGGGGGTAAATGAAGTTGTACTTAGTTGGGATTGATACTGCTTACCACAACCACGCGATAGTAAGATAATCAAATGAGAAGAAAGGATGCTTAGGATATATAGCTGCTTACTCGCTGTTGATGGGACAATTCGGCACACCCATTGCTCACTTTCTTTATGTGCTGGCGCTAGAGATATTTATAGCGTGAGTTATGTTTAATATCTGAAAGGCGCACGCAACATTGCAGCGATTTAAGGAGACCTCACCCTCCTTTGGCTTTCCCCCGCGACACAAATGGTAACGAATCAGAAGGTGGAGGTGTCATGGAAAAGCCTTGTGTACTCGTAGTCGAAGACAGCCCCGACATACTCGAAATGTACGCGCTCTCGCTCGATATGGAGGGGTTCGAGGTAAGAAAAGCGGTAAATGGCCTGAAAGCACTGGACTCAATCAACGAGCGGAAGCCAGATGTTGTTATTACTGATTTGATGATGCCAGAGATGGACGGTCTAATGCTTATCAAACGCCTCAGGGAAAACGCCGCACTGACCGACTTACCAATCCTGGTATTGAGTGCCGGAAGCGAGGCGTATCTTGATAAAGCTCAACTAGCAGGAGCGACTAAAGTAATTCCGAAACCAGTTGATCCTCTTTGCTTAGGGACTGAAGTCTGGCAACTTTTACTGGAGGAACGCGCGCACTAGAAAACCGCTTGAGCTGTCTTACCAGCCGTTCTCAAATTATTCTCCTTCATACAGCCCGCGTAGGTATCTAAGACAGCCATACTCTTCTGGGACAGGGACAAAATGGCACCAATATGCCCAGTTCTCGTTCAAGCACTCTAGCTAGTTGAGTTATTTTCAAGAGGGCAGCGCGCAAAAATGCGCCTCGGTCAAGTCCGGCTTATAGCGGCCTTGCCGGTAGCGTAAACTGATAGGTTGAGCCGTGACCTTCCTTGCTTTCGACGGTCAGCTTCCCGTCATGAGCTTCAACAAACGTCTTGACGATAGCGAGATCCAAGCCCAACCTGCCTTGCTGAAAAACTCCTGCAATTCAGGCTTGGACTCGGACTATCTCAAAATGGAATCCTTGAACGATTGAGAATCTGCAATGCTAGCCACCGAAATTACATTTCCGTTTTCGAGAATAGCGAGAGAGAGCACCTTTGCCGGTCTTACTCGAATATGCCCATTTAGCAATCGTCTTGGTATACGTGCTGATTGATGATGCGCTCGACCTCCCAGAACAATTGCCAAGCCGGGAGAAGAGTCAAGAGATCGTGCACAGGACATCACCCAGGGTGCAAGCGTTAGACTTGTTGAGCAATCTCCGGCTTAAGCCCCAGCCCTCGCGGATAATACTTGTTGCGTCTAACAGCGTGTCTTAGAAGTAGCTTCAAGCTAGTCGAGCTAGCATCAATCGAATCATTGCAACACGAATAAATGCTTCGCTTGTTGCCGGTAGGTACTCATAATCCTTACTTAACCGGCGGTTAAAACTAAGCCACGCAAAGGTTCGTTCTACGACCCAACGGCGCGCTAACACCAGGAAGCTTTGCACGCCCGCGGGGCGTTTAACGCTTTCAAGCTCGATCCGCTGGCGCTGGCGCAAGTCTCTGAGCCATTCGGCGATCCCACCGTTGTAGATGCTGTCGGCCCAGATCTTTCTCAACTTGCTGAAGCGGTGCTTGAGCGGCGCCAAGACAGCCTGCGCGCCGTCGCGGTCTTGCGTGCCTGCCGAGTGCACCACCACCAGCAAGAGCAAGCCGAGCGTGTCAACCAACATATGCCGCTTGCGGCCATAGACTTGCTTGCCCGCGTCATAGCCACTTTGTAATGTTGACCGGCAGCAGACCGCCTACCAAATTTCTCGTCGTCACTGCGAAAGAGAGTGTTTGTGCCGCTGCCGAGCCGTCAAGCCTGAACTGCGCGTGGTCGGCGTCGAGTCCCGAATCCGCCGTGCCGTAAACTTGCCCTGCGCCCGTCAAGCCGCGGCGGTAGAGTGGCGTATCTGTCCCAGCAATGCCAGTCTGCACTACCCGCACGCCGTTATCGTTGCGCAAGCGATGCGGTTGCCGCTGCTCGATCCATTCGACTCCTTCAACTATCGCGAGGGCTGTGACTAAATTCGGCAGATCGGCGCGCGGCAAAAACGACGCCCCAAGTGCGCTCGTCATTGCGTTCCTCAATGATCGGCTCCGCTGCCAAGTTAAACCCGCTGATAGCTCGGCGAATGGCAGTTGAGTTCTCGCCGCGAAAACTAAGTAAAGAGATGGCGACTGTCTGCGCCGCGGCTGGATCAGTAACTCCGTTGGCAACATCATCCGCTATCTGTGCGAGCGTTGGCTCAACTTTCAGCCCTGCGCCGTAAGCGCCGACCCAGCGGAAATCGCCGCGTGCCTGCGCCGCCTGCAAGCGGCTCGCGGCGGTGCGCGTCGCTCTGACGATGTAAGCGTTGTTCGCCAAGTAGCCGACGACCTCGTGCCCCTCGGCGCGCAAGCTCTCGGCCCGTGACGGCAGGATGCGATCCGGGTATTGAACAATGTAGTAGACCGGCTCACCCTCGCCGGCTTGCTGAGCCCGCACCGCAAGACTGGCTGCGCGTGCAGTCAAGCTGGTGGCCTCCAACTGTCCCGCGCCAATGCGGACGGCAACCGGTTCGCTGCTGAGTGGGTCAAATGTCCCGGTACGTAAGAGCAAAAGGCTTTGCTGGTCACTAGCGTTAAATTGAAAATGCCCAGCCCCACCAACTCGAACGAACTGGTGAGGCTGGGTGCTCTTAAAACTACCCTCCGATCAGTTAGAAGGGTTGCAGATTGAAGATCTGCTGCAAGATGGTACCTAAGATGCTGTAGGTGCCATTGTAGTACCTGCCATATTGATAACGGCTGTTATAGCCATCCTCATAGCCGCGCCGGAAGCCTTCGCGGAAATAGTAGTGGTACTCGTCCAAATCAACATAGTATCCATCGTAGCCATAGCTGGCATCTTGGTACGCAAACGAGTCTTGATAGTTGAAGCGGAAGCCGTCCTCACGGTCAGCTTGCCCAGCCTGCACGCCCTCTTCATAGCCGTAGTTGATCGCTTGCCGGATAATGTCCGCGCCGTATTGATTCGTCTCGTAGTAGCTTCCACCGCGATAATAGCGGTAGGAAGGGGCTACGTAATAATACTGACGTGCACCCTGTAAGCGGTACTGATCTTGCCGCAGCCGTTCCAGGTATCTTTGTTGGAACCGCAAGTGCGACAGCCGCCGCTGTTGTTGAAGGATCTGTTGCCGCTGTTGCGCGAGGCGCTGTTGCTGTTCGAACTCGCGGCGGTATTGCAACTGGCGCTGCTGGATGTACTCCTGCTGCCGCTGGGCCTGTTGCGTTCCGCGTGGTTGTTGCCAACGTGGCTGCTGCTCCGCTGAGCGCTGCTGCTCTCCTTGGCGCAACACTTCTGGCTGTCGCTGTCGCGGCGGAATAGCGAGTCGTTCCTGGCGCTGTTGTTCCTGCACTTGGCGCTGCTGCCGTTGCATTTCCTGCTGTTGCTGCATGCGCTGTTGTGTTTCTTGTTGCCGTTGTGCGCGCTGCTGTTCCCAACGTTGCCGTTCTTGTTGTTGCTGCACGCGTTGGTCCTGCCGTTGCGGCACCTGTTGCGGTTGAGTTTGCGGTTGAGCTTGGCGCTGCGGCATGCCGCGTTGATCTATGCGTGGTTGCTCTTGCACCTGCCGCTGCTGTTGCCGTTGTTCTTGGCGCTCTTCTCTACGCGTCTGTCGTTCTTGTTGTCTTTGAGCCCCCTCTTGCTGGCGTTGTTGCTCTGCGCCCTGTTGCTGAGCATTGACTAACTCACCTGTTCCAAGTAAGAGCGCTGAACAGATACTAAATGTTACTGCTGTTTGTCTGAATAAGTTAAACTTCATAACTCCTCCCTGCCTTTTACTATCCACTTCTAATCAGTCAAGCTGACTTCAAGTAACAAAGTGCAAGTAGTATTCCATGCAGCAAACGTTACGAATTCTGAAGTTATCGTCTTAGCGCTGCTAGAATCGGACACCATTTCGTACGGGACTGAACCTTATGAGTAAATTGAAAAGGAGATGAGGAGAAATTATTGAGCTTGCTTGGCCGCTTGAACGCAAACATCTTGACGAAGCCCTCAAAGAGTTCTTCCGCCCCAACTACCACTAGCTCGCGCAATTTCTGATGCTCTACTCGTCTGCTCATTGCGTCGCCGAAGATGGCGATTTTCGGCTATCATCAGAGCGGTTGCTTTTGTGTAACGATGCGTTAGTAAGAGCTGGTCATTATGCACATTCTATGGAAGTACCTTCGCTCGCTGCGCTGGTGGGTGGCGTTATCTTTGTTGCTGGCCGGCTTGGCGCAGACCTTGACGTTAGTTGATCCTCTGATCTTCGGCAGAATCATTGATCAATACGCCCTCAACCCGGACAACAAGCCGGACGAGGTGCTCGTCCGGGGCGCGTTATGGTGGCTCCTGATCGCGGCGGCGGTCGCCCTGGCAGCCCGGCTGGCCAAGACCTTTCAGGATTATGTCCTGACGCTCGTCGTGCAGAAGTTCGGTATGCAGGTCTTCAACGACGGCTTGCGCCAAACGCTCCGGCTCTCGTTTCAAGAGTTCGAGGATCGGAGTAGCGGCGAGACCATGGCGATGCTGCAAAAGGTGCGGAACGACACCGAGCGGTTTATCAATGCCTTCGTCAACATCCTCTTCTCGTCCCTGGTCGGCATCGGCTTTCTGGTCTGGTACGGGATCACCAAACATTGGCTGCTCATTCCGGTCTTTCTCCTCGGCGTCCTGGTACTCGGCGGGCTGACCGGCCTGCTCAGCCAAAAGATGAAGTCGGTGCAGCGCGCAATCTTCCGCGAGACGGCCAAGATGTCAGGCTCGATCACCGAATCGTTGCGCAACATCGAGCTGGTTAAGAGCCTGGGACTGACCTACCCAGAGATCCGCCGCTTGCAGTCGTACACCAGGAAGATCTTCGATCTCGAAATGGAGAAGGTGAAGAAGGTCCGCACTCTCTCGCTGCTCCAAGGCACGCTGATCAATCTGCTCAAGCAGTCCATTCTCTTCATCCTGTTGTGGTTGATCTTTCGCAAGACGCTTACGGCGGGCGAGCTTATCGCGATGCAGTTCATCCTCAATACAATCTTCGTCCCGCTGCAGGACCTGGGCCGGATCATTTTGAATTACCGCGAGGCCGAGGCCTCGATGCAGATGTTTGACGAACTGATGAAAAAGCCGGTCGAAAGACGGCCGGAAGAACCAGTGGACGTCGGTGAAATAGAAGACCTCCAGTTTGAGGACGTCGTTTTCAGACACCGCACCGCGAAGGAAAACGCGATAGATCACATCTCCTTCAAAGCCCGGCTGGGCGACACCATCGCCTTCGTCGGGCCTTCGGGGTCAGGGAAGTCCACCCTAGTCAAATTGCTGGTCGGGCTTTACAAGCCGATCAGCGGCACGATCTATATTGACGGCGTCCCCGTCAACGAACTTCGCTACAACCAAGTCCGGCGGCAGATCGGGTTTGTAACCCAGGACCCCCAGCTTTTTTCGGGCACCATCCGCGAGAATCTGTTGTTCGTCAAGCCGGATGCCAGCGACGAAGAGATGCTTACCGCGCTGCGACAGGCCTCCACCACCCAGTTGATGGAGCGCTCCGGTAAAGGCCTAGATACACGTCTGGGTGAGAGCGGGCTGCGAGTGTCGGGCGGAGAGCGCCAGCGCCTGTCAATCGCCCGCGCCCTGTTGCGCCGCCCGCGCCTGCTCATCTTTGACGAGGCAACTTCGGCGCTCGATTCGATCACTGAACAAGAGATCACGACCGCCGTTCGCAGGGTGTCGGGCAGCAAAGAGCACATGGTGATTTTGATCGCGCACCGGCTGAGCACCGTCTTACACGCCGATACCATTTATGTGCTAGAAAAAGGTAGGATCACCGAGTCGGGGACGCACGACCTGCTGCTCGAAAAGAAAGGCTTGTACTACGCGATGTGGAGGCAGCAAGTGGGTGAAAGGGACTCGCGGAACTTCCGGCCAGCCGACGAGGACCATCTCGGCGAACCCGAGACGGAGTCGTCAATCGCCTGATTCAGGATGCGCATCTCACTGCTTCATTGTCCACTGAGCATCGCGTAAGATTGGCCCTCGTAATCAACCATCAGGAAAGCTTGTATGGAAAAAACTCAAGACGCATACGGCCAACAGTTACTGGCGCAGTTCCACGGTAAGATGCCGACGGCGGAATTCATCGAGCGGGACGACAACTATCTTGATACCGGCTCTGTGGCGGGCTTGTATTTTTCCGAGTATGAACAATGGTGGCCGCTCGAACAGCAAGCAGTGGAACGGGCAAAGGGCCGAGTTTTAGATATCGGTTGCGGCGCCGGTCGGCACTCGCTCCACCTCCAGCAAAAAGGCTTTGAGGTGACGGCGATTGATAATTCGCCGGGCGCCATCGAGGTTTGCCGATTGCGGGGCTTGAAAAATGCGGTGGTCAGATCAATTGCCGAGGTTGACGAGTTTGAGCCAAACTCATTTGATACCGTTTTAATGCTTGGCAATAACTTCGGCCTGTTCGGCGATGCGGAAAACGCAAAACTGATTCTAGCAAAACTGACCCGCATCACTTCTCCGGCTGCACAAATCATTGCCGGGAGTCGCGACCCCTACAAGACCGATAGTCCGGATCATTTGGAGTATCACGAATTCAACCGCCAGCGGGGCCGCATGCCAGGCCAGATAAAGATGCGCGTTAGGTACAGAAAAGCCGTCGGAGCTTGGTTTGATTACCTTTTCGTGTCGCCCGACGAGATGCGGGAAATATTGGTCGGCACCGCTTGGCACATTGAAGAATTGATCGAATCAGGGGAAGCCAATTACTTCGCCATCATAGGTAAAACTGCTACTGATTCCCAAAGAGTGGGATGAGCGGCAGATAAAGTTGAGCAGTTGAGAGAAGAAACGATTGCGGCTACAACTGACCGGGCTTTGGCAGCACTACACCGCGCGTTTTGCAATGACTGCCTGCCTTGTCTGGAGCTTTTCTCGAAGCGTTGTGTCCGCGTAATGAATGCGTAGCGAGGCGTTGAGCATCGCAACCGGTTTGGACGAGCGGCTCGGAGCTGACCGAGCGGGTCAAGCGCATTCTTGACGTTGCCCGCGCTGCCGTGCGTATACTCAGGGCTGGTAATCACTAGCGCATCAGTGGCGGCGACTTTCAAACTGCCACCTCATCACTTGAGTGAAGGAGAGAAGTAACGATGAATGTATCTATGCCTGTGGGGCCTGTGGGGCCTGTGGGGCCTGTGGGGCCTGTGGGGCTCGTAGGGAGTGTAGGAAAATTCCGAGCAGCGAAGTTCTGGGCCCGCCTGTTGCTGTGTCTAGGTGTATTGGCTTCGGCAAATGCTGCTATCAAAATGAGCCAAGCTGCCGGTCGCCTGACCAGCCCGCCAACTCAGGAAGTGGCGCGCGCTGCCACTGAGGAATTGTTGGCGGATGATGGAACCGTCGAAACTTTCATTTCCGACAACAGCGCCATTGTGGTTAACCGGTTGACGCCGTCTGCCTATCCGGCGACCTTGCAGGCCATTCGCCTGACGTTCCCGCAGGTGCTGGGACTTCCCAGCCCTGTCGGAGCGCAAGTGAAGCTGGTCGCCTTTGTCGGTGCGGCGGGCACGACGCAGCCGCCCGCTAACCCTACTCTCTTGGTTAACCAGACCGTCACAATCCCGGGGTCGGCTACCTCAGGTTTTGTTGATTTTACTATCGAGAACGGCCCCACGATCACTGCGGGAGATTTTTACGTCGGCTTCCAAGCGCCGAATCCGTTTAGGGGCGTAGTTTTTGCTGTTGATGTCAACGGCGCTCAGCGGCGACGCACCTTCGCTTCGGTCAATAACGGCGCTACTTTTACCGGCCCACTGACGCTGCAGGGCACGGTGACCCCGATCAATATACTGATGCGCGCCGTCGTGATGAACGACACGCCCGCCACCGCGCGGATCAGCGTCCCGGCCTCTTTCAGCTTTAGCAATTCCGGCGTCGGTGTTGCGCAACAACAGACCCTGCCCGTAGCCAATACTGGAGGCGCGGCGTTGACCATTACCAGCATTACCTCAAGCAATCCGCAATTCGCGGTGGTTTCGCCGTCCTTACCATTGACAATTGCGGCGAATGGACAGGCGCAGATTGCGTTGCGCTTCACGCCTTCCAGCGCGGGCGCGCAGAGTGGCACGTTGACGATTGCCAGCAACGACCCGGCGAGACCTTCTACTAGCATTCCACTCAGCGGGTTTGGCGGGACAACACTGCCAGCCACCGTTTTCATCAATTCTGGCGCGGGCGTTGCTGGCTCCATTTCGGCTCCGGCTTCCGGCGGTGCTGGCGTCCTGTTCGCCACACAGTACGCGATCTTCGTCCCCGCTGGCGTGACACAATTGAAACTCGACCTGACTGGCAATCAAGACGTAGACCTCTTTGCGCGCTTCAATCAGCGCGTGACTCTTTCTGGCGGCATTGTGCAGGCGGATCACAGCTCAACCAACACCACCACTTCGCCGGAGACGATCGTTATCACCGCGGGCGGATCACCAGCATTGCAATCCGGTCTGTACTACATTGCTGTCGGAAACTATGGCCCCGGCGCGGCGAACTTCACGCTGACGGCAACCCTCACTGGCGGCACTGTACCTGGTGCAACCGCGACAGTTTCGGCGGCAAGTTTTCTGGGAACGGAAGCGTCCGCAGAACAGATCGTCGCCTGCTTCGGTACCAATCTGGCGACCGGGACACAGGTTGCGGGTGCGCTGCCTTTGCCCACTACACTTTTGGGCACTACGGTCAAGATCAGAGATAGTGCGGGAACAGAACGCTCCGCTCCGCTCTTCTTCGTCTCGCCGGGCCAGATCAATGCGTTGATTCCGGCTGGCACGGTCACCGGCTCGGCGCAGGTCGTCATCACCAGCGGTGACGGAAAGATTTCCACGGGCACAATCCTCATCTCCAGCGTTGCGCCGGGCCTGTTCAGTGCTAACGCCAACGGGCAAGGGGTTCCGGCTGCCACTGCTTTGCGGGTTAAGGCCGACGGCGCGCAGATCTACGAAGCGTTGTCGCGCTTTGACACCGCTCTGGGCGGTTTCGTCGCCGTGCCGATTGATCTAGGCGCGGTCGGCGATCAGGTCTTCCTGATCCTCAATGGCACTGGCATCCGCGGGCGCAGCAGCCTAACTGCAGTGACGGCGACCATCGGGGGTGTCGCCGCACAGGTGAGTTTCGCCGGGCCGCAAAGCGATTTCGTTGGCCTAGATCAGATCAACGTGGGGATTCCGCGCAGCCTGAGCGGGCGCGGTGACGTGGACGTGGTTTTGAACGTGGATGGAAAGCCGACCAACACTGTCAGAGTCAACATCAAGTGAACCTGTAGCGCGGTAAGAGTTGAAAGCTTAGCTTGCTCGCGGCGGAGCGACAGCGGCAACGTGGTGGCGGCGCGCAGTACGCCAATTCACTATCCGATCGCAGTTTGATGTTGCTGCTCTACTACCGGCTTGGCATTTCGCAGGACTTCTTGACTCTCTTATTCGAAGCCCGAAAACAAGAGCGTCATCTGCCGCAGCATTCTATCAGTGCGCTCCTTATGGGCAGCGGTCTTGCCGCTGCCCATAAGGAGCGCCTCCCGAAGAACTAACGTGGGCGTTTATTTAGCCCGTTCAAGCGTCGCACGTTCATCTTCGATGACAGGAAGATTGACGGGTCGCTCGAAACGGATGCGCAAGATCGTGCCGGGCTGCAACCTGATGTCGTTGCCCTTTGAAAGCAGGACGCCCGCTAACGCTCCTCCACCCGTTGAGGCGGCTGCGCCACTGAGATCGCCTCCGGCGCCGCCGATGATCACACCGCCCAGGCCGCCCAGCGTCGCACCCGTGCCGGCGTTCTTCGCGGTTCGCCCGGCCGAGCGCCCGGCGCCGACTTTGCCCTCTCCATCCTTAGACTTCAGTTTCTCGTCATTGCTGAAATCATCAATCGCGGTGATGACCGTCGAAACTTTCTCAGTACCGTAAGGGAGCCGCATCGTCTCGAAGACGATGGTCATCGTCGCCTGCTTTTGCGGGCGGCGCGCCGCTCGGACTTGCGCGACACGCCCGAAGAACTCCGTGCCACGCGGGATGGTGACGCGCCCGTCGGCGGCGCGCACCGGTTCGTAAAGCACCGCCGTGACTTGATCGCCGACTTCGCTCAGTTTCGAGCTGAGCTGTGTTTGCAGCGAGAGCCGCGCTGTCGCGCCGGACTCTATGATGGCGCGATCAGGTTGCTGTTGCTTTGGTTGCTCTTGCGCCAGCGCACTGCCACTCACAATGAGCAGAGCGCAGAAAGTAGATAAAAGAATCTTTTGTAATGGGCTAATTCTCATTTCGAATCTCCTGCTTTCCCTGTTCGGTTCAGGATTGTGTCTCGGTTTGCGGGGTATCAAATATCCCGTTGCAAGCTAAGTGCCGCAGGCTTATTTGGGCTCTCAACCATTGGTCGTTTGATAAGACGGTGGAGATTGCGCAGGCTGGCGCGTGCGGACTGCGTGTTTAAGAACTCGTTCGTGCAGTTGCGCGGTTCACACTGATCAGTATACTGTTGATCTTCGTCACACCAGTCCGCAGCCTACCCCTTAGCGCTTGTCGGATTTTGTCACACTCTTGAGCACTCAACTACGCGCGAACTTCGTAGCTGCCAGTGCTAAGTTTAATAAAAGCCCGATTTCCTGCCGACCTACAGCAGTTAGAGCAGCGGCATAAGGCTTGCGCTATTGTGACAACGATGAGGCTGAGTAGTTACTCATTCTTCCTAAAACTTAACAGACTGAAAACTCACTTGGGTGTTTACTCCTAAACCCAGAAGGTTACGCACTATGCCAAAGCAGTATCACCGGCAACTGGCCTTCTACGTTGCTGCCTTTGTTCTTCTCGTCATCATTTTCGTTCTGAACCTGGCTACAGCCCGAACTAGCGCGAGCAGTACCGCGACGCGAACGTTGCAGGATCAGTTGCGCGAGCTTGACGATCAACTCCGCGATTCACGTTTGTTACTCTTGCGCACTGGGACGTTCGACCCGCTCAGTGGCGAGCCACCCGCCGTTCGCGTCGGTGCGGGACAGTTGGAGACGACCAGCTTGAGTGCGCGCTCGGCGAGACTTGCGGCGAAGGCCCAGCAAACGGGCGAAAGTAGCTCCGCCTATTACATCGTGCAATACCCGGATCGCATCAGGCTGGCGCAGGCAGAGAGCCTACGAGCTGATGGGCACGAGGTAGTCGGATACTTGGCGAACAATGCTTACATCGTCAAAGCGGCCCGCACCGCAGCGAGCCGCTTACAGGCGGCGCAAGCGCGTGGCGATTTCCGCTGGGTTGGCGCTTACGGCGCGGGACTGAAAGTCGAGCCGACGCTCGCACAGATGGCAGACAGTGTAGCCAGCGGAACTGCCGGACTGGACACGACGCAGACGGTGGCAGTTTCATTTCTGAGCTTTCGCGGCGAAAACTCAAAGGCTATCCGCCAAGCGGTCAGCGGATTTAATTTGGCTGCAGAGCCGATTATCGAAGAGCGTAATGACGAGCGTACCTGGGGCGTTGTGTTTGTCACGCCTGCTGAACTGCCGAATTTAGTCACCGCCCTCGCCACGGTCGAAGGAGTTGAGTGGATCGAACAGCGGCAGCAGCACCGCTTACGCAACGACAACGGCGTGCGGATTGTGCAAACGGGGATTGCCGGGACGGACACACCGCTCTACCGTCACGGCCTTACAGGCGCGGGACAAGTTTACGGCACGGCGGATTCAGGGCTTGACGCCGATCACGCGCAATTCAGACTCGACGGTTCGGCCTCGGCTCAAACGCTTTCTTTCGCGGTAACGACCAGAAATCTCCTCGGCGGTTTGCTTCCCGTCAACATCACCAATCCGAACAACAAAATCCTGGCTTATTACGTGCTCGGCAGCGGCGACCTAATTGACAGCGCGGCCAACCCGAACGGCGGCAAGGTACTGGACGCGAGTCAGCGCAGAGGCACCGGCAACAATGCACGCTATTTGAACGCGGTCGCTTACGACGACAGCGACGGCGGCTACCACGGCACGGCCACAACCAGCGTAGCGGTGGGGCGGGACTTCAATGCAGATGGCACAGGCGCGGTGCCAGGCATTGCTTCGCGCACCAGCGGCGATGGCGTTGCGCCTGACGCTCGCATTGTCTTTCAAGACTCCGGTCATCCAAGTGGCCAACTGTCTGGTGTGGATAACGTCAGCCAGGCGCTCGTCCATCAGCAGGCTTACAGCAGTGGCGTGCGCGTGCACAACAACAGCTACGGCCCTGACCCGCCAGTCTCCTACGACCAAGATGCCGCCGATATTGATGACCTAATGTGGCGGCTGCGCGATTACAACATCTTCTACTCGGCGGGGAATGACGGCGCGGCAGCCAGGCAAATCTCGAACGCGGCCAAGAACAACGTGGTTGTTGCCGCTACCGCCAGCCCGACCAGCGGCGGCGATGTCGAGAATCTAGCAAGCTACAGCAGCCACGGCCCGACGCTCGACGGGCGCATCAAACCGGACATCGCTACGCCCGGCGCGGTGCGCGCCGCGACCGAAAACAGCGGCGTGTCGTCTTCCTTCGGCAACTCGACTTCGCGCACGGCGCAGGATGCGGGAGTCAACCCAACTGACCCCGACAACAACCGGAGCCTGGCCTTGACCAGCGGCACCAGCTTCTCTTCGCCGATGGCTGCTGGCGGGGCCTTGCTCGTGCGCCAATATTTCACCGATGGTTATTATCCGAGCGGGTCGCGCAACACGCAGAATAGTTTCAACCCATCAAACGCGCTCGTCAAAGCGACTATTCTCAATTCGGGTCGCAATATGACTGGCCGTTACACAGCGAGCGACGGCAGGCAGGGGGCGAGCGGACCGCTGCCGAACTTCGGCCAAGGCTGGGGGCGTATGGCGCTTGATGACGCGCTCTATTTCGTGGGTGACCGGCGCGAACTGCGCGTGGTGGCCGACATCTTCAACGGCGTGACAGGAGCGGACGGGACGCGGCCCGCGCCGAACGCGGCGCTCACGACGGGCGAGACGCACAGCTATCAAATCACGAATGTGAACACGGTCGAGCCGCTGCGCATCACGTTGGTGTGGAGCGATCCGAAAGCCTCTGTCGGCGCGCAGGTTGCGCTGGTCAACAACCTTGATCTAGAAGTGATTGATCCACAAGGCAACGCCTATCGTGGCAACGCCAGTTTCACCAACGCCTATTCGCAACCGGCCAACGGCGCTGCCTTCGATAACCGCAACCCGGTCGAGGCCGTCTATATCGCAGCGCCCGTTGCTGGCACCTACACCGTGCGCGTGATTGGCGCGAACGTGCCGGGCAACGGCAGCCGGCAGGTCATCGCACAACCCGGCAACCAGCCGATTGATTCAAACCGTCAGGGCTACGCTTTGATTGCAACGGGCAGCTTCACAGCGGGCGCGCCGGTTGCCACCAACACTGTCGCTTCGGTTGATGCCGCGAGTTTTGGGCGGGCGGCGGCGCCTGGACAGATTCTCGCAGCCTTCGGCACAGGGTTCTCGGCGGGAACTACGCTGAGCACAGCGGCTGGCAGCACGCCACTGCCGACGCAACTGGGCGGCGTCTCAATTCGCGTGAACGGCATTCTTGCGCCACTCTTCTTCGTGGGCGTCGGCGGTGATATAGGCGCAGGCAGTTTTCAGATCAACTACCAACTCCCGTATGAAACCTCGCCGGGCACGGCTTTTGTCGAAGTGCTCAGCAACGGCGCACCCGTCGGGAGTGAGAACCTTAACGTCAGCGTTGCGGCCCCCGGAGTCTTCACCTTCGCCGCCAACGGTCAGGGGCAAGCGGTGGCGCTCAACCAGGACTTCACGCGCAACGGCAATCCAGGTCAGATTCCGAATGCGAAGCCTGAAGCGCGTGGTCGTTACGTGATTATCTATGCGAATGGGCAGGGCGGGCAGTTTATCAATCCGAGCACACAACAAGCGGTGAGTATTGCTTCGGGCACTCCTGCCAGCGGTGTTACTTTTGCTACTGCCACCACTCCCGCTGTGACTGTTGGCGGCGTACCAGCCACGGTAGGGTTTAGTGGATTGGCCCCCGGTCTGGTCGGGTTGTGGCAGCTCAATATCTTGCTTCCGAATAACGCGCCTACCGGGAATGCTGTGCCGCTAGTTATCACGACCGGAGGGCGCACGAGCAACACAGTGTTTATTGCTGTCAATTGAGTGATGAAACCTCGCGGCGGATCAGCAACCTCCAGCTTGCTAGGCGCCGAAACACATTGAAGCAACGCGTTTCAACACAAAAGCATGACGCGAAAGTACGAAAGCCAAAACGTTGTGCGACTGTGTTAGAGCGTGTTTTCAAAGCCCTGAAAGGGGTAGATTCAATAGCCGTGGGCAACGCCCACGGTCGAGATGTTTATTCGATTGCAACCCTGAAAGGGTTGTATTGATAGTGATGTGGTACGACCCTTTCAGGGTCGAACATTGCGCTCTCGCTTTCCGGTGGCGTTGCCACCGGCTATTGAATTTGTCCCCTTCGGGGACTTTGAAAACGGGCCTTTATTAACACCCAGGACTTATTTGCTAGGCTGACTTGCCCAACGTTTCCAACGCTGGGTGTCTTCGAGCATCTTGATGTATAGACCGCCGACCACCGACCGCGCCTGAAAGCCACGCTGCTTGCCGTCTTGTGTCCAGTACCAGTCAGACAGCGGCACTCGCGTGGGTGTTTCGTTAGCGAATTTGTAAGCAGGATCAGCCAGCGCGGCGAAATCATGCGCGTTGTCCGCGAGCGTCGCCGTCCATAAAATCCAGTCGAGTTTTGTGTACGTCGAGCGGTTGTCGAGCGGTAGGCCGAAAGCATTCTGCCTGGATTTGTAATAGGCGATTTCTTTGCGTGCGATTTCGGGCGCAAAGAGTTTCAGGCCGAGCAGTTTGTCCCACACCAGATTGTATTTCTGGCTCCACGTGCCTGACTTATCGAAGGCCAACCGATAATGATCGCCGTCGTCCGCCATGCGTCCCCACTGCGTTGCCATCTGTTTGGCGAGCGCGTGATAACTGGCTGCTTCACTCTTTTCGCCGAGTTGTTCGGCGAGCCGCGCGTAACAATCCAGCGCGACGATGGCTTTGATTGAAAGGTTAGTATTGTGCGCCAAATGCCCGGCGAAATCGTCAGTGCAGAGCTGATTCTCAGGGTCGAGGCCTTTAGCTTTTAGGTATTCAGCCCATTTTTTCAGTAGCGGCCAATAGGGCTTGCTGAAATCCGCATTGCCTTCGGCTTCGGCAAGTGCCGCCAGCAGAATGAGCATGTTGCCGCTCTCCTCGACAGGCATCTGCCGGTCTTCGGTTTCTTCGCCGCCACCGTACACCTGCCCATTCGCCAGCGGATACGTGCCGAGATCGTGCGGCGCGTAAGGAAACCGCCAGCGTGGCGAGTTCGCGTAATTCATCACAGGGCGAAGCATGGCTTTGAGCAGTTGCGGGTTGAGCAATAGAAAGAACGGCGCGCTAGGATAGGTCACGTCAACGGTTGCGATGCAGCCGTTCGAGAAATTTTCTTTGGAGAAATAGAGCGGCGTGCCGTCGAAATCGGCGGTGAGTTTATGCGCCGCCAGCGTCTGCCGATACGCTGCAATCGCCAGCGCGGCGTACTTCTCGCCCCCGGCTTTGATCAAATCGGCGATGAGTTCGGCATCGAATTTTTCCGCGCGTTCTTTCAACATAGCGAAATCGCGCGCCGCCATTTTCAGCAGGTCCGCCGCGCCCGTGCGATTATCGCGCCGCCAATATGGCCGCAGCCTGCGGTAGAAATATTCGATCGAGAATTGATCGTCATACGCGATCAGCGCAGTCGCTTTAACCGCCGACGCCGCAACCATGCCGAGATCAAGCGACAGCGCAATCAGCGGGACAGGTCGCGCCGGATGCGTAGGCAATTCCAGATCATTCGATGCAGGCAAATCCAAGCTGTTCGCGTAACGCCCGCGCTCTGCCGTCGTGCTGGTGAGGGTTGTGATTCTCGCCGATTGCGGCGGCGCAGCGAGATAGAGATAGCCCCAGTCAATCCGCAGATCATCGCCTGACTTACCCAGCACGTTCTGACTCACGCTGCCGAGGCGCACGGTTTCGAGGTCGCCGACGCGATGGCGCGACCACATCGCGCGATCTTCGACGCGATTGACGACCAGATGACTCGTGGCGTCGAGATACAATTTCACCTTGTGCGATTGGCCATCCGTGGCGCGTGCTTCCCAAAGCAGGTACGTGACAGGCCGCGACAACACGTCTAAATCGTTCGGCAACGCGGGCGTCAGAAAAGTGAAATCCAACCGCACGCCGTTTTGCTCGAAGCTGTACAAGGTGCGTGTCGGCGTGAGTCGAAACTCAACCTGCTTCATCGGCTGAATGGCAGGATCAGCACCGCGTGGCGAAGCACCCATAAATCGGTAGGTCGCGTCATCAATGCGGATCAGACCAGTCAACGGCTGCTCGCTGCCCGTCCAATGTTTCGTCGGTTCCGCCGTGAGCGTGTCGCCCATTGACCAAATACTGAAGTAAGGATCGTGTGTGATTAGCGGAACAGCCGGCGGGCGCAAGGGCGCGGGTGATTGTGCGAATGCAGTAGCAAGAAGAACAATCAGCCAAAGAAACGAGAGCGTTTTTTTTATCATATTTTTCTCGCAGTGTGGGCCTGAAATCCTAACCGGCTGTAACATACTTGTATTCATAGGAAATTGACAACCATACCTGTGCTTTGTCAAAGGGTGACACGAAGTCACATCAATCTCGCTGAAGCGCCTCTCAATGAAAACCTAAGCTTGTTTTGCGTTTCGCGATCCCACTTTCATTCGGTTCTAGTGCATCAACGAGTGCGCAAAAGCTTGACCTAAGACAGCGAGGACAGCGGTCGCATATTGTTACGATTATTCCTGCTGACTGGGGTAGGGCACACGTGCACGGCAAGACAGGTGCTGATGAGGCACTGGCAACATTCTACGAAGCCGATCAGCCGAAGCGGGCTCGCTTGAAAGCGGGCAGCTGAAAACGATGGTAATAATATACCTGGCTCATTCGTCCGCCACATCCTGGCGGATTTCAAAACCCTCGCTGTCGGTGCCATAAAAACAATTACCACTCCTGATAGAATTATTCATATGGCAGCCATAATAACTGTCTCAAAGTGCTGATCTTCCCTACCGTAGGCTATGGAAGTGATTGTTAAGTACACTTGCTCCTTTCTGGCTCGGGGAGATGGGCCAAGTCTATTATTACCTCGTGTTCTTATGATAATCGCCTTGCTGGCCGTAGGCGCATGCGTACTGGGCTATTTTCTCCCGGACATAATCGACTTCCTCAAACGTGAGGAATAAATACTGCGTCACACTTACTTTTGGCGCGGCTGTTCGCCACAGATTTTGTGTTTATTTGCCCTAGGTTGATTTAGCCCTACAGCCTGTCATGGTCGAACCGTGCAAGGAAGGTGGCAAAGCAGTAACGCTGTAAGGTGTTTACGCGTGGAACCGGTAAGTTGAGAAGGGGTCAATGATCTGCATTGGATGTTGGCGCTACCTCAGCAATGACCTTGAGCAATTCGGCTGGCTTGAGCGGCTTGGTAACGTAGGCATCCATCCCGGCGGCTAAGCACTTTTCCCGGTCGCCTGCCATCGCATTGGCCGTCACTGCAACAATCGGGATGTGCGCCCCGGTTGCCCGCTCTCCTTCTCGAATCCGGGCTGTGGCCTGAAGACCGTCCATCTCTGGCATCATAATATCCATCAGCACCAGGTCGAACTCTTGCATCGCGAGCGCTCCTACCGCCTCGCGCCCATTGCCGACAGGAACAACGGTATGGCCCTGCTTTTCCAGCAGACGTTTTGCTAGCAACTGATTCGCTGTGTTGTCCTCAGCCAAGAGAATCTTCAAGATGTCACCTACAGCAGCTTGAGTTTGGCACCACATACAATAACCTTCCCTAAATCCCTATGTTGATAAAGCGGCCTTCACCCTCATAGATGGAATTCACCGTACAAGCCCGCCACACCAAAGCAAAAAAACGCGCCAAGTGTGAGCCTAGCGCGTCTGTCAGCAAGAAAGCAACAACGCAAAATCGGGGTATTGTCGCTTTTTCGAAAAATCATACGCCAAGGCTCGAAAGCATTTTTGGATGAAGGAAAGGCGTTTCTGTAGTCGGAGAATTTCAGTCTCCGTATAATTCATAGTTAGGCAGACTCATTAAGTACGCAACTAACTTGGAGGACGCAATGTTCAATCGGCGGTTCGTCAACAACCCGTTACTTCTGGGGCTCATTGTCGGTCTCGTCTTTGGGTCTGTGAACTTGGTCTTCACTTGGCTGTACCCCTTAGACGATGACAGTCCTGGCGCACTCCTGCGGTTTTATGGACCGATGTTCTTTGTGTGGGCGCTCGTTTCATTCCGGGCGGTTCGGCGCAGCGGGCGGCTGTTGCCAGGCGTAACCACCGGCCTAATTGTTGCTTTCGCGACGTTTTGTGTTTATGACGTCCTGGTTTTGCTTCGCGTGAACTTGTTCCTAAACGATCTGGCGGGGCGAGAAGACTGGCAAAACATGATGAGGCGCTTTCGCGGAAGTGGTTTCGACAGTCTTCGACTATTCGTAAACCTCGACTACATTAAGGGCCTGCCTCTCAAGACCGGCGTCGCGTCCTTAATTGGCGGGCTCATGGGCTTGGTTGGTGGATCTGTAGGTCGGTTGACTCACCGGCGAAAGATTGCCGCTGCTTAACAGCGGCATATAGCCGACGGCGGCCCAGCCGAACTTCACCGTTAGGCGGCAAACGTGCTTGGAGGACATACACATGACACGACCAGAAATTACCGGCATCTCGCCGTTCTTCATTGTGCAGGACGTGGCACGAGCACTTGCGTTCTATCGCGACCGGCTTGGATTTGAGGTCATCTTTCAAGAATTTGGCGACGATCTCTTCTTCGGCATCGTGCGCCGCGATGGCGCAATGATCATGTTCAAGGATGTCGGTGTAGATTCACTCCCAAACTACAGGCGGGAGCCTGCAGCTCGCTGGGACGCTTATCTTGACGTTCCTGATCCTGACGCGCTGGCGGCTGAATTTGCCTCGCGCAATGTCGAATTCTCGCAACCACTCAAGGATACTGATGACGGTTTGCGCGGCTTCGAGCTCAAGGACTCGGACGGTTACGTCTTGTTCTTTGGTCGCCCTCGACCGTAGGTACGCACCTCATGCGCACCGATGGACGTATGCTGACCGTCCCAAGAGTGCCAATGCCGCCTAACACGCCGCTTAGTCTGACCGAGTTATTGCAAACGATAATGAGTTTGCACCAGCCTTAGCGTATGATTTTTCAAAAAGCGACACTACCCCATAAACAACGAATCGCGCTGCGCCTACAAGTTTTGGAATTTGGCCTGGCTTTTCTTCACTTGATATTAACCCCCACTGTATTCGCTGTCTTGCCGTCCACCGTCACGACGACGGTCACGTCGCCGCGCCCGGTCAAACTGCGCGGTAACTCCACGTTGAGCTGATCCAAGCCAATCAAGGTCGGTTGTGCGCCTACATATAAGACTGGGGCATCGACGCCACCGATGGTCACAGCGGCGGCGGTCTGCGCGCTGCGGAAGCGCCAACCTGTGCCGAACAGCGTCAGTACGATGGCCGAAGTGCTGGGTGTGAACTCAACCGGCGCGGCGACGAAACGTTGCGTAGCCTGATCGAAGCGGCTGACCGCTTCAAAGGTCTGCGCACCATCGTTGGCGACGCGCACAATGACCGCGGCGGGTACGCCCAAGCCACTGGCGTTGGCGGTAAAAATGCCTGGTGCGACAGGGGCAATGGTCACGTTGCCGGTAGAGATTTCGCCTGCGCTGTTGGTAACAGTGATAGTGGCCGTGCCTGTGGTTGTGCCTGCCGGGATCAAATAGTTGATCTGCGCTGGAGCGACGAAGAAGAGCGGCGCGAGACGCTCTGTGCCACTGCTATCACGTACCTTGACCGTTGTGCCCGCAAGTTGTGTAGGTAACGGCGTGGCATCCGCCACGATCACGCTGGTCGCCAAATTGGTGCCGAACGCGGCCACGATGGATTCGGATGCAAGTTGTTGCCCGGCGTAGCTGGCGGCGGAAACCGAAGCGATGGCGCGCGGTGTGACGGTCGTTGTGGTTGCCAGCGGTTGCGCGGGCAGCGCCGCCAGCCGATTACCAGCCGCGTCACCAAAGACTGCGCCTGCTACGACAGGTTGATCCGAAGTCAGGGTAAAATAGCCGCCCACTTGATTAGCCGAAGCCGTTACGAGCATCGCCAGTCGTGTGGACGTGCGAGTGTTCGCCGCGATGGCGATACGCGCGGTGGCACCAACCTGCGTGCCGTCAGCGCGGAAAACTTTGACATCGGCGTTGGCAATGGCTGCGCCGGAGTTGAAGAGCGCGAGTTCGGTGAACGCGCCCACGCCATTGTCGAGATAAGCAAAGGTGTAGGCTTGGCCCGGTTCGTCCACCAGTGGGAGCGCGGCGCGGAAGGTCCTGGCGTGCGCGGGGTCTTCATAACTCACCGCGCCCACCAGCCCGGTAATGTTGCTTTCGATGGTCAGCGTGCCTTCGCGCAAAAAGCCCGGCGTTTGGCCGAAGATGTCGCCCGCTTCGATGCGCAATTGCTGATTCGGCGCGAGCGTGCCAATGGCCGTGCCGGTGAAGGTCGTACCGGTTGCGCGGTAACGCAGGTTGGCCGTGCTGGCGGTGGGATTGACCAGCGTCAACCAGGTCGCCGTCGTTCTCCCGTCGCGGACGATGCGCGGCGTATAGAGTTTGCTTGCAGTATTGCTCGCGTCAGGCAAAGGCTGGCCGTTGAGCGCGACGATCTCTGCGTCGGAAAGCAGCAAGGCCACCGCCGCTACGTCGTGATCGCTGCGCACAAGCAGGTAGCCGGTGAAAGGTTGGACGATGGCGGGGAAGAGGTATTGAATTGCTTCGGCAAAACGGCCTTTGGGTGCGAGCGTGGTTTCGTACGTGCTGAATTGCGCCCCTGTCTCCGTGCGCAATTCAAGCGTGAGGTTGCTGGGGAAATTGGTGGGATTGGACAGTTGCACTTCGGTCGTGTAGCGCGCGTCGTACTCAATACCGGGCAGCACGACGGTTGGCGCATAACGATTCGGAACGGCCAGCCCATCCACACGATTGCCGCTGCCCAGCAATTGGTAGCCGGTGGCGGCGAGTTTGTCGGCGCGCGTTTGCGTCCAACTGTTGCTGTTCAACAGCGGATTGAGACTGAAGAACTCTTCCGCTCTGCGCGCCAGTTGCTGCCCGGCGGCCAGCGTTAACGTGATGGGATTGGTGATGCCCGCACCGCTAAGCGCCACGCCGTCGCTGGTCAGCGTATTCAGTCGCAAGGTGGCCGCGCTCATCCCTGGGTTCAGCAGCACCAGCCGATTTTCAAGCTCGCTGCCGAGCGCGGGGAAATTCAGCGTACGATTGCTGAAAGGGCCGAAGACGCCGAGCGTGTAAAAGGGGGCGAGGCCGTTGATGCGCGCCGTGGCCGTCTTCGCGGTACGGTCAAGCGTGGTGGCGAAAGTTTCCATCTGGCCGGTCGCGGGATTGAACGAGACGACCTTGAGGTTGGCTTCGTTAAAATTCGGATCGTCGGGCAGGTCTTCGGCGTTGTAATGCAGCGTCAAGTCGGCGACGAATTTGCTATCCGTCGGGATGGGCGGCTCGAAGCGCCAGACGGAATTGATCCCGATGAAATCGTTGAACGGCGTCTGGCTCGCGCCGCTTTCATCCCGCCGAGCCAGCGCGGCGCCAGCCGGTTGCTGCAACAGCGTGGATGACAGGCTGTTGATGACAGTGGCTGTGTGGCTTACGACCAGGGATTGGTTGGCCGCATTCACCACGGTGCTGATGTCTGCGCCGAGAATGCTGGCGACTTTTTGGGCACCGGCGGGCACTGTGGTTGGCGGCGCTTTGACGTTGGGATAAAACCGATCAGTACTGGCGGCCTGGGGCAGCAACGGATTGTCGTAGATCAGCAGCATACGCACGGAAAGGATGCGGGCGTTGGGGGGAATCTCCACGTTGAACGTGAAGTTTTCGCCCGCCGATTTGTTGGTCGGGGCGCTGTGGGTGGCGAGCGTGATGTCGCGCGAACCGAGCGTGAGGCCGAAATTGAGACGGGCAACGATTCTGCTCGTGCCGGGGCGGTTGATGTTGTATTCGACCCGATAGGTAAATTGCCTGGTCGAGCCTGGCGTCAAATATTCACTGTCTAGCGGGTTGGCGCTGTTGATGCGGACGCGGTCAACCTGCAGCACCACTGGCTCGGAATAAGTTACCCTGTTCCCGCCTTTGGCGATCTTTACTTGCAATTGCCATTGATCAGCGTCGTCCTTGACGTAATCCTGATCGACACTCACGAAGGGACGGGGGAATTCATGGATAATGTTGTGATTCTTCGACTCGCGTTTGATGTTCCCATTCGTGAGCCTTTCAACGAGTATGCTTTCGTAGCCATCCGATTCAGCCAAACCCAGCACATTGAGGTCCTCGGCCGCTTTCAGCGCCAAGTAGGCATACTCACCAAGCCCCAATTGCTCCCAGATTTTCTTCCCGGAAATCAGGACAGGCAGGTTGGCGAGCTTGTTAAAACGAGTACCGGAAGTGGAATAGCTAACCGTTCCCAAATCGAAGCGCAGGCGCTTTAGCGGGTATTCGACTTTTGCAGTAGCCACTGGCTGTAGCGCGGCGTTGAGCAGTTCAGCGTTGATGCGCAGCTTCGTCGCTTCACGCGGCAGATTAATTCCCAAGATGAGACTGCCGTCAACCTTCTCGGTCAGCGTCTGGCTGACCTGTTTGCGCTCAGGAGCGCCCAGCGCCACGGGCGTCGCCGTCGAAATATCGTAAGCCTGCAACGAGAGATAGCCGCCTTTCGCATCACTGGCGAGCAGGTAGCGCAGGTCGCACAGAAACGCAATCCGACTCCAATTCAGAATCTCCTGGCCATTCGCCGCGTCGCGGTTGTCAATCTTCGGATTCTCGAGCTTGATCGAATCGGCGGCGATGCTGTACTCGATAGTCTGGCTCTCCTTGAAAACCTGGGGCTGCGCGCGATCAATAAAGACAGCCTTCAGCCTCACTATGGTCGTGCCAGGCGTAAAGCTGACATTGGGGATAAACAGCGTGAGGCTGCGGGCACCGTCGCTTTTGCGCGCGCTGACGACGCCGGAAGACCCTTGCAGATTTCCTTTGTCGTCGAAGAGGCGCAGGGCCAGGTCGGCCTCGTCGCGTGTCAGGAGCTTGTAATTCACCGTGGCCGTCACCGTTGTGCCTGCCGCTAACGGCAGGCCTTTCTTGGGCACCAGACTGGCTTCGTCGAGACTGATCTCATCCGATTCGCCAGAAGCGCATCGCGAAAAGCCCGAAGTGTTATTGTCCGCCGTCGTCGCCGTCGCGGTGATGTTTTGACCGCCCGGCGCAACAAAGCTCGCCCTGCCATTGCTATCGGTCGTCACCGTGATGGAACTGAGGTATTTCTCGCCCTGACCAAAGCTGGTTGAGACACACGGCTGTGTGTTGGAGAAGAAATCAATGATATGCGTTGTGCTGGGTTTTCTGCCGGTGATGGTTCCTTGCAGCCCGCTGGCGCCGCCGCTGAGGACGGGGCGTTTGAAGCTGGAATCCAGCACGATGTCGGGGTCGTCGTAAGCCAGGATGCCTGATCTGATGTTCGCGTAAATCGCATTCCGGCGCACGGCGTTGCCGGTGTTGCCAGCACCGCTGACAGACACGCCGTCGCCGCTGCTGTTAGCAATGATATTCCCGTCAATCTTGTTATTTTTTCCTTGGACATACACGCCAACCTGACCCAACGAAGTGCCGTTACCCAGGGCAAGGCCGCCGACGCCAGCGCCGACGCCGATGGAATTGCCCAGCACCATGACCGCGTTGCCATTCAGGTAAATGCCACCGGCGAGATTGCTCGAAATCAGATTGCGCGCCGCCGGGTCTGTCCCGCCAATGATGATGTTGACAGCAGTTGGGTCGTCTACCTTCACGCCGTTGAATCTGTTCCCTTGTGCCCGCGTGCCGGCTGCGTCTGTGCCAATGTAATTGCCCAGCACCTGCGCGCCTGAAGAGCGTTGGTTCAGGGAAATGCCGTTATTTTTATTGCCCGAAATCACGTTGCGCGCCTCCGGCACTGTTCCCCCGATCACGCAGTTTGGTGTCTCGCTCGCCGGCTGCGTCTGCAAGCCGTTGCCGTCATTGTCCAGCAGGAAATTGCCTTCGATACGAATGTTGCCGGTGCCGCCGAGTTTGATGCCATCCCCGCTGAAGTGTGTGAGCAACATCCCGCGCACCGTCGAGTTCGCCGCGAAGATGCTCAGACCATCCGCGCTCAGGCGGCTCGCATTTGTTCCATCTACGGTCACGCGACCGGACACGCCCGCTATGGTGACTGCGTCACTGACAACGGGCAGCAAACTGCCATTCGTGAGGTTGACGGTCGTCACCGCGATGCTAATCTCATCTGCGCCAGCATTGCGATTGGCTTCCTGAATCGCTGCCCGCAACGTGCAGACCCCATTATTGGCGGCGGTTTCGCATTTGCCATCCCCAGGATTTATGTCACCCGCGTCACCCGAAGAATTGACGGTGAAGCTTTGCAGCGGCGCGGTCATTGCAACTGCCACAGACGGTGCCCCACCTGCTTGGAGCACCACCAAATCGCTGAGCGCATCCTTGTTCAGGCGCATGGGCAGCAGGGCCACCGGCTCGCCTTCTACATCTAATGAAACAGCGGCGCGGCGTTGCCGTTGCGCCAACACTTCACCCATCAAAATATGCGTCTGGCGCTTGGCACGATCCACCACGATCAAATCATCGCCGGGACGGCTCGACACCTTCGCGCTCACGAGCGAAGCCGCCGCACCCGACGTTGTCGTGGCGGCTTGCGCAGGCAGTGCCACGGCCTCACCAAACTGCTCGCCCCATGCTTCTGCGCCCGGCTGGCTTTGCCTGAACATACGCACGGCACCGTCAGCGCCTAACAACGCCAGTTCATTGTGCTGGCCGCCACTGAACGTGCCCAATGCCAGCGCGGTGATGACGAAAGGCAGCGATTGCCGCCGCACGCGCGCGGTCGTGACTTCGGCCTGTTGCCGGTCGCGGCCCGACACGATCAACAACTCCGCGCCCGTCGCCAGCGCCACATCGTATTCGTAGCCCTTATCCAATTGCCCCAGCGCGATGGCCGTCGCGGCGGCGGGCAAGGCGATGACTTCAGGCTCGCGCAGCAACGCGCCCTGCGGCCCTTCAAACACAAGCGCCTGCGCGCCATCAGCGCCTACAACACCGACCACCACATCAGCCAGTCCATCCGCGCGATTGACCTCGCCCACCGCGAGCGCCGTCACCGCGCCCGGCAGCTTGATGGCTTGCGCCTCGGCAAACTTGCCACGGCCATTGCCCGCCAGCCAATACAGCGCGCGGCCCCCGGCGGCGGCCAACACGACATCCTGATGACCGTCGGCGTTGAAATCGCCCGCGCCGATGAACTGCGGTGCGGCTGGCAAGGCGAACACACGCGCGGGCGACAGAAACGGCGCGTCGGTGAACTCGCCTGTGGCGCGCCGTTGTTGCGCTTCTGCTGTGTCGGGCCAGATTGAATCTATGTTGCCACGTTGAAGCGCGAGCAGGTTCGGCGCGGTATAACTACTCAACAGATCGGGCACGCCGTCTTCGTCGAAATCCGCGGAGGCGAGCGCCAACGGCTCTGCCTGATTGGCTTGCAGTGCCTGTGCGCCTGCGCCGCCAAAATCGGTCAGCAATTCGTGGCCGTCTTGCAGATTGATCCAGGGATTGCCGCGTCCGGCGGCTTGCACACTGACGCGCGCGCTAATCGTTGCGCGGGCGGGCAGTGCGCGGGCGGAGGTTTGCCACGCGGAGCGAGTAAGCGTTGTTAGTGCCAGCCCCAGCAGGATGAGTGCGACGAGTTGCAGCTTCTTCATAGATACCTCGCTTGCCAGTCAGGTTTCGTTTCGTCCCCGGCTTTTGAAAATAAGGATGGTTGGCAGATGCGCCGATTGCCGCTCACGGTCTCGATGGCGTGCACGCGACCTTCGGCGATGAAGCAGTCGAGCGTGGTGGCCGAAACTTCCAACACTTCAGCGGACTGCGCCAAGCTGAGCGTCTCGACCTCTTGAGTGCAGTGCGGACAGAGTGCACGGATTGGCAGCGGTTGGACACGCTGCCGGCGAATTTTTGTGACGGTGATCCTAACGCGACGCTTGACGGTCATGCGGTGTCGGGTAAAAGCGGGTGATGTTATACTCCCGCCGCTCTTGATGGTTCGTTAGCTTTTGCAGCAAGAGTTATGGCATTGCGGGCGGGCAAAAGTGACGAAATAGAAACGAAATTCTTCCGAAATCGGCGGTAATGCACGATAACAGCCAACCAACATATCGTTTTGGCGAGGTGGAGGTTGACCTGCAACGCCAAACCCTGCGCGTCGCCGGCCAGGAACATTACCTGCGCCCCAAGACCTTCAGCGTGCTTGTCTACCTGATTGAGCAGCGCCAGCGCTTGGTCACCAAAGACGAACTCATTAACCAAGTCTGGGACGGTGCGGTGGCCAGTGATGACACGCTCGTCCAGTCTATTGTGGACATCCGCAAAGCGCTCGGTGACGACTCGCGCCAGCCCCGTTTCGTCAAAACGCTGCCCAAACTCGGCTATCACTTCATCAGCCCGGTCGAGGAAGTGCGGCAGAACGGCGCAGTCGAGTTTGAAGAAATCACTTCTGTTCAGGTCGAGTTTGAAGAGGAGGAGCACGTATCGCCAATCGCTGCGCCAGCCCTGCCTGCGCCGTCGCAAGCCGTCAGCCGCCAGCAGGTTCTCATTATCTCGTTTGCCTTACTTACTGTGATGGCGCTGGGGGGGTGGTTCGCGCTACGTGGGCGCAAGCCGGAGGCCGAGGTAAAACTGCCGCAGGTGCCCGGCAAGAAGGCGCTGGCGGTGCTCTTTTTCGAGAACCGCTCGGGCACGCCGGAACTGGACTGGTTGCGCGAAGGTCTAGCTGACATGCTCATCGCCAACTTTTCGCGGGCACCCAAACTCTCGGTGCTCAGCCGCCAACAACTCGCCGTGCTGCTCGACCGGCTGGGCCATGGACGCGGGGCGCAACTGCCGTTGGAAGAGGCGCTGGAACTCGCCCGCAAAGCCCAGGCCGAAGTCATCGCCCTGGGCAGCTTCGCGCAACTCGGTGAAAAGGTGCGGCTCGACGTGCAATTGCACGACGCGCGCACGGGACGACTATTGGTCACAGAAAGCTCAATCGCTGACAGCCCCGCGCAGGTGCTGAGCCAAGTGGATCTGCTCTCGCTCAAGTTAGCAAGCCACCTAGGCGCGACGCCGCCCGCGTTGAACGCGCAACAGAGTCTGTCCACACTGATGACCAACAACCTGGACGCTTACCGCTATTACTCGCTCGCCTTGGAGCAGACACAGATGTTCCAGTTTGCCGAGGCCATCGCGCTGCTGGAAAAGGCCATTGCTCTCGATCCTCAATTCGCGCTGGCCTATGGCCGCATCGGTTATGTGTACGCAGTCAAGTGGAATGAGAGCGAGAAGGCTAAGCCGTATCTGGCAAAGGCCATTGCGTTAGCAGATCGGCTGAGTGAGAAAGATAAGCTCTTCGTTACAGCTTGGTCGGCCATCGCCAACAACGATTCTGTGCGCGCCATCGAGGTCTATCGCGAAATCATCGCCCGCCACCCGTTGGAGGTCGAGGTTTATGAGCGTCTGGGTCTGGCGCTCTACCGGCAGGCTCGCTGGGAAGAAGCTTTGCCTTTAGTCCGGCAAGGGTTGGTGATAGATCCGAACGGGAAAGAACTCCACAACATCCTAGGATATCTCTGCCTGTATCTGGGTCGTTACGACGAGGGATTGACGGCGCTGCGACATTACGTGGAATTGGCCCCAAACGACCCCAACGCCTACGATGGCCTCGGCTCATTTCATCAATGGTTTGGCGAATACGAGCAGGCGGCGGCAGCTTATCAACGAGCGCTGGCGCTCAACCCGGAACTGCACAACGCAGTCATTCATCTGGGCAACCTCTACGTGCGGCAGGGGCGCTACGCGGCGGCGTTGGAGCAATTCCGTCGCTACGTACAAGTGGCGCGCACTGACGCGCAACGCGCGCGCGGCCATGACTATCAAGCTTGGGTCTGGTTAAGAAAAGGTGAGCTAGTGCAAGTCGAGGCGGCCAACGCGCAGCAGCAGAAATACGCCAAACAGCCAAAATGGAATTCGGTAGAACTAGCGCTGCGGCGCGGCGACCAGGGTACGGCAGCTCATTTGGCGGAGCCACATATTGCGCTGACGCAATACGAGCACCTCAAAGAGCGCGGGTTTTTGCGATTGTATTATTACCAGCGCGGGTCTTTCGCCTTACAGTCTGGCCGCACCGACGAGGCGGTCGAACACTTCCGTGAAGCCATGCGCCATCCGGCCCTCGAATGGCACATTGATCCGTATGAAGATTGTTTGGCCAACGGCTATTTCGCGGCAGGCCGTTTTGATGAAGCGATTGCCGAATACGGGCGCCTTCTACGCCTCAACCCGCGCTACCCGCTGGGGCACTATCATCTGGGCCAGGTTTACGAGCGCAAAGGTGATGGCGCGCGGGCGCGTACGGCCTACGAAACATTCTTGCAAATCTGGCAAGAAGCTGATGCGGATATTCCCGAAGTGATTGAAGCGAAACAACGCTTGGGCAGGCTCTGAAAAGGGCACGCATCGATAACAGCAAATGGCGCGATCCTCTATTTGCCCGCCACCCTCACGCATCTTCAGGCAGTAATGCCTATCACCCAGAATGTGTGACTGGCCAGCGTGGCGGACGGCCTCGCATCTCCCGCGTAACGTTTAATCTCAAGAGGGTCAGGCAATTCCCCGCAGCTTGCTGCGGCTCCTTTGCCTCTTCTCTCCTGCGATACCCCGCAGCTTGCTGCGGCGAAATTCATTCAACTTACACGCATCAAAGCGTGTCAGCGGCGTAGCGGTAAGCTTAGCCAAAATAATTCAGGGCAGTTCGTCCAAAGCCCGTTGACTATAACAACGATTAGTCACTTAGCCTTCGCGCAGCCAATTTTCAGAAGCTGGCTGGCTGTGCAAAATTCTGAAAATTCCTGTTCCATTTACTAGACAATAAAGTACGTTGCCGCATAGTAAAATGAAGGGCAGGGAACCGAGCACTGAGTTAACCCTGACGGGTTAGGTAGCCTGCCGAACTTAACAAAATACGTGTCTTGCTGAGTTAACCGGCGAATTTCGGTATCAACGTCCAATGTTTAAGCGGGGCAGAGTAGAGGGGGTAGGCAGGTAATGTTAAGTTGAGCGAAAACGAGTGCCAACTCAAGACTCATAGGTGGGTTTTACGTGCATTCTGTCCAAGCAGTAAGATTGCAACATGGAATCCAAGCCCTTGAAGATTGCCGTGAGAATGGCGCTACTGATGGGAGTTTTTCTCCCGCTGGCCGAAACCATCAGAAGATCAAATCAACTACTCGATCCAGCTAAATTTCTCAGTTGGTTCGATGATTACATCCTCGGTGGCGCGCTGCTGATTGCTGTCTATCTGGTAAAGAAGAAAAAACATAATGCGATTTCGTTTTTGATTGCAGCTTGGGGCGTGGCAGTGGGCGCTCTTTTTCTCAGTTTTTTAGGGCAATTCGACTACTACAAAACGGCTACGGGTGATCCGGGTATATTTTCAACGACACTTGTAGCCGTAGCGAAGGCTCTGATTTTAGGATATATGCTCATCGGTCTGCATCACAGTATTAAAGCTAACGCGAAGGATGCCTGATTCGATCTACATCGAAATTAGCCGATACACGAATTTTGGCGACAAAACGGAAGAGCGGTTATGCGGCACATCTTGAAAGAGCGGTCACGAAGGAGCAGATACTGTGCAAGCCCCGTCGGTTGAATTTGTAAGGAAGCTCAATGACATTCTCTTGTTATGCTAGCGCAGACCCAAAAGCTGCAGGGGTTCATCGCCATTTTACAAGTTGCATTACCAACTGGGAACTTGGCCACACCAAGCCGGAAGTCCGCTACATCCCCAAGATCATTGAATTCATCGGCTACTGCCCGTATGACCCGACTGCCGAACCGATAGACCGGATAGAGATGATCCGGCGAGCGCCGGGCCAGACCCAAGAGGAGTTTGCCCATATTCTGGGTGTTGATGAAAGCAGTCTAGCGAACTGGGTGCGGCGAGAGCATAAACCAGGGAGGCATTCGCTGGAAATTCTTCAGAAATTTCTGGCTGTCCGCATAGATATATACTCCTTCTTTGGGAAGGCTGGCCGAAATCTTGGACAACACAACTAGTAGTAACATAATCAAGAGGAGGAAAGGTATGTCGCCACCGGCACCGCAATTAGCATTAGGTGATTCTACCGCGGCAGGAGCAACTAAGCTGATGAGTATAATTTGTCTGTTGCTCTGGGTGTCGTCAGCGGTGGCGGCTGACGGTGGTTCAAAACCCGAGCATGGTTCCACCCCACTTGTTGCAGTGCAGACAGCAAGCAGCGAGAAGAGGCAAACGGAAATTCGTGAGTTGAAGCAGGGGTCGGTAATTGAGCGAGAGATTGCAGGAGGAGAGGCTCACACCTATCGAATCGTTCTGGTGTCAGGGCAGTATCTAAAGGTAATGGTGGAGCAGAAGGGTATTGATGTATTGGTCAAGCTTTTCGGGGGTGACGGTCAGAAGCTGGCCGAAGTGGATAACGCTCCTGCAGGCGGGATGGAGTTTGTCTCAGCAATAGCGGAGACGTTTGGAGATTACCGGCTGGAGGTGCGGTCACAGAACAAGGACGTTGCGCTTGGACGATATGAGATAAAGATTGAAGAGTTGCGAGAGGCAACATCAAAAGATCGAGTCTATGTGACGGCGCAGAAAGCCTTCGAGGAAGCCAGTCAACTGCGTGATCAGCGGACGGCAGAAGCGCGGCAAAAGGCGATCAAGAAGTATGAAGAGGCGCTGCCTCTCTGGCGAGATGTGGGAGACAAACCCGGGGAGGCTTACACACTTAACGAGTTAGGCTTTGTCCATTCCGGCTTGGGTGATGCAAGGAAAGGTCTGGAGTATTACACCCAAGCGATGTTTCTTTGGCGAGCCGTGGGAAATCGTCAAGAGGAAGTCATTGCCCTCAGCAACGTCGGCTCAGCTTACTGGAGGTTGGGTGAGTTACAAAAATCCCTTGAGTACAGAAACCAAGGGTTGCTGCTCTCACGTGTTGTCGGAGACCGCGTTAGTGAAGCTACCATCCTAAGTAACATCGGCGCAGTGTACATTTCAATGGGCCAGCTACGAAGGGCGCTTGAATATTTGAACGAGGCGCTGCCAATCCGAGAGGCTTTAGGAGACAAAGCCAGGATAGCCTTCACACTCAACAGCATCGGCAACTGTTATTCAGGGCTGGGAGAGCAGGAGAAGGCCTTGGATCATTACGCCCGCGCACTTGCTCTCTCACGGGCTGGGGGAGATCAACGAATTGAAACTACTATCCTTGGTAATGTCAGCGAAACTTATAGACGCCTGGGTGAGCTGAGTAAGGCGCTTGAGTATAACGACCAGGCTCTTCCGCTCGCACGCGCCCAAGGAGACCGCCGCCGGGAGGCTTACCTGCTTAACTTCTATGGCCTAATCTATCAGGACTTGGGCGAAGCGCAGAAAGCGCTCAGTTATCTAAATCAAGCTCTGGCTCTCTGGCGAGTTACGGGAGACAAATACGGGGAAGCTAGCACCCTCAACACGGTTGGTGAGAACTACCTACGAGGGGGCGAGGCGCAGAAAGCATTAGATCAGTTAAACCAAGCGCTGACCCTCACACGCGTGGTCGGAGACAAGTACGGTGAGGCTTACGCGCTTGCTCTTATTGGGACCAGCTATAAACAACTGGGAGAGCCGCAGAAGGCATTGGAGTACTTGCAGCAAGCCCTGGTGATCACCCGGATTACGGGAGACCAGGAAGGAGCGGCTAAAATGCTCAGCAGCATCGCTCGCGTTCACCGCACGCTCGGCAATTTGAGTGAAGCCCGCATCCAAAACGAAGCCGCGCTCAAAATCATCGAACATAGCCGTACCAAGTTCGCGAACCAACAGTTTCGCATTTCATACCTGACAAGATGGCAGAGCTTCTACGAGTTCCAGATCGACCTGTTGATGCAGATGCATAGGGATCAGCCCTCATCTGGGCTAGCAGCGGCGGCGTTACAAGTTAGTGAGGGCGCGCGCGCGCGCACCCTCCTTGAGATTCTTACCGAAGCCAGAGCCGATATTCGGCAAGGAGTAAATCCGGTATTGCTGGAACGAGAGCGCTCAGTGCAGGAACAACTTGGTGCAAAATCGGGAGAGCTTATGCGCCTCCTTAGCGGCCCACATACCGAGGAACAAGCGACCGCGACAAGAAAAGATGTGGAAGCTCTGCTGGCGGACTACCAAGATGTAGAAGCGCAGATCCGCGCAAAGAGTCCGCACTACGCTGCACTAGCACAGCCACAGCCGCTCTCTCTAAAGGAGATTCAACAACAGGTGCTGGATGAAGACACCCTGCTGTTGGAGTATGCGCTGGGTGAAGAGCGCAGCTATCTATGGGCCGTCACAACCACCGCCATCACTGCCTATGAGTTGCCCAAACGCGCGGAGATAGAGAAGCTGGCCCGCCGCGTTTATGCTTCGCTCACCGCTCGCAACCGGCAAGTGAACTTTGAAACCGCTGTCGAGCGGCGCGCGCGCATTGTCAGTGCCGATGCGGAATACAAGGCAACGGCCGAAGAACTGAGCAGGTTGATTCTCGCCCCGGCGGCAGCACAAATGAACAAGAAACGGTTGTTGATTGTGAGCGACGGGGCGCTGCAGTACCTGCCATTCGCCGCCTTGCCCGCCCCGGCGTTCAGCGGGCGCCGGCAATCGTCAACGCCTTACGTTCCTTTGATTGCGAGCTACGAAGTAGTCAACCTGCCCTCAGCCTCGACACTGGCCGTGCTGAGAAAAGAGTTGGCCGGACGTCAGCCCGCGCCCAAGACGATTGCCGTGCTGGCCGATCCGGTGTTTGGTAAAGATGACGAGCGGTTGAAAACGAGCAGTTCAACCGTTGGCTCAGGCACAGCGTCTCCGGCAAAGCGCAAAGCGCAAATAGCAGGCCTGCGCGAGAGTCCGCTTACCCGCTCTGCCAGAGATTTAGGGATTGAGGGCAAAGAACTATATCTGCCACGCCTGTTTTTTACCCGACGCGAGGCCGACTCAATCGTGCAATTCGTGCCTGAAAGGCAATTCAAGAAGGCGATTGATTTCATCGCGAGCAAAGCAACGGCCACCGATCCCGAATTGAGTCAATACCGCTACGTGCATTTCGCTACGCACGCGCTGTTGAACAGCTCGAATCCCGGCTTGTCCGGTATCGTGTTGTCGCTGGTCAACCCGGAGGGAGATGAGCAGGAGGGCTTCCTGGCAGCGCACGAAATTTATAACCTGAAACTGCCCGCTGAACTGGTGGTGCTCAGCAGTTGCAAAACCGGCTTGGGCAAAGAGGTCAAAGGCGAAGGACTGGTCGGCATCACGCGCGGGTTTATGTATGCCGGTGCGGCCAGGGTCTCGGTGAGTTTGTGGGATGTAGATGACGAGGCTACGGCAGAAATGATGAAGCGCTTCTATCGAGCAATGCTGACCAAGCCGCGCTTGAGTCCGGCCGCTGCGCTGCGCTCGGCTCAGGTTTCGATGTGGCGCTCACAGTCCTGGCGCGCGCCTTATTATTGGGCAGCTTTTGTGCTGCAAGGTGAATACAAATAGCCGAGTGGAGCTAGCGTTTGCGCTCCAACCTTTGTAACTCAGCAAGCAAATCCTGTAACAGCCTGTCAGGTATTTCTGTTGCAAGACCAATGTAGTTGCTGGTCGTTTTCGGCCACAGTACTTGGCCGGCAATGTTCACCAGTTGCAAATTCAAAGAAGCCTTCTCGGCGCCGCCATCCACTTGTGTGATGGCCCCCTTGAATACCGCGTCCGCCTCGTCTCGATTTTGAACCACCGTAAAGCGCTTGCTCGCCTGCAAACGCTCGATCAGTATGGCGCGAACCTGCTGGCTTAATGTGTCCGCTCCCAGTGGATCAACGTAGACTTGCTCGACGGAAAGCAAGGTGGCAGGGTTTGTCTTGGTGCGTGGCCCGCGCGTTATCCGGCGGCCTGTCGCCTCCTCAGGCGTGGGGTTGACGGCGACGAGATTGCCGGGAGGCTTGAACTCGCGTTGATCGCGTGGAGTGGCAGGCGCAGGCAGTGGCTCCGTTGACGGGGAGGGTGATGCAGCTTGTTTTTGATTGGATATGATTGGCCGGACCCCGCTGTCTTTTAATTGCAGATAGATCGTCCAGCCGATCAGGCAAGCTGCTATCACCAGAAATACTAACGCAGGCTTCCATAATCTTGTTTTTTGCGAGACGAACTCATTAGCCAACCGATATTTCAGTCGCCGTAAAACGAGCAAGGTGGCCCTGCTCAATCTCGTCTCTCGATACTCGATATTGACCAACCCGGCGGGCGGCTCGTCAGCGGCACCGCTCACCAGCGAAACCGAAAACGACACTTGCTGCCCGCCTTCGGCTAGCGTGGCAGACTCCGAGGGCCGCAGCCCTGCTTCGTCGTGTGCCAGCAGGTGCGTTGCCAGCAGAGTCTCTTCTGCGGCCCCGACTGCGCGCACTTGTATCACCTCCGCGCCCGCCGCGACTTGCAACTGCACATGCTGCTCGTGCTCAAGCTCCAGGCGTGCCGACTCGACTCCGTCCACATAAACTCGCAGCGAATTCCCAGCCTCGCCTCTTCTGCGCGTAACTTTGCTGTCGAGACTGTCCTTGATGGCATTCAATTCCTGCTTGTTCAGTGGCGGCGGATCGAAACGATCGTCCGGCGCATCTTCGTCACCGCCCGAAGTGAAGAAGTGGGGAACTTCCAAACGCCGGTCAGGCCGGTCGAAGCCGAGCGCCAGCACCAGCCGGGCGTAACAGGCGGGATGCAGCAGTGTGTGCATGCGGTTGAGTTCAATCGCGTGCTCTTCATCGGGATCACCCCCTTTGAACAAAAGCGGCGCGAGGATGTTTTTCGCCGGGTCGGCACCGGCGGGCAGCACACAGGCCGTGAACCAGGGCGTAAAGCGCAATAGACACTCCTTGACGAGGCCCGCGTATTGCTCGGAATTGGTCTGAGCCTGAAATCTCTCTTCGCGCCGATTGCTTTTGTAGGTTTTCAGCAGCTTGCCGAAGCGCTCCTTTAGCTCATCCATCAGAACGTCCTTTGCGGGAGCGGTAATAGTAGTCATCCCTGACGCGATCGGGGTCCTGCACCACCAAGTTATAAATCTCCGTAGCTTCAGCGGTGCTGTAATTATAGAGCAGGCGGTTCAAGCCGAGCGAAACATAAAACGAGTTACGTTTGGTGGTAAGCCTGACTAAATGCTTGATGAAATGAATCAGCAAGTCCGTTTGCCGCAGCGTGCCTTCCTGCTGTTCCAGCAGTCTTTCATAAAGCTCCGATTCTATGTAAACGAGTCGTTGGAGAAGATGAATATCGCTCAGAGAGACTTTGGTTCTGGCCGCGCGGGTCTCCGCGCGACCCGCCGGCAGATAAGCTTGGCGTCTGTCTTGTTCCGAGGAGGCGACTTTCAAGTTGTCCATTGCGGCCAGGGCAACGCGGATGGCAGTCGTCCGGTCGCCGACGATCAGATAGGCAAGCTGGAAAGCTTTGTTCAATAACTCATCAACACCTGCAGGATTACTCATAGCTTCTTGGGTGCCTGCAGCGAGGTTGATTTGACTGCGCTTTCCTGGCTGCCCTGTTACTCAGGTAATGATAGTAGCTCAGGCACTTTCGGCCCGGATCATAACACTTGTCCACTTAGCTGACGTGGCATTTTTAAGCGCGAAAGTGCCACGTCCCTCCGAAAACCAAGCGGCTATAGTGCCCGCCTAGTTGTACAGCCTGACCAAAGGATTCCGATCCTTTATGCAGAAGGAATGCAACCTGCTGGTAGGGGACTCACTGATTGTTTCGCCTATCGCCGTCAATAACAGCTAACAAACCAAAAGGAATGAGGAGTCGAGAGCCATGAAACGCTTGGCGTCCAAAATGATTGCAGCTTGTAGTCTGGTCGTGGTGATTGCACTGATAAGCTGGCTGACTTCCGTAGCGCCGGTCAAGGCCGCCGCTGACTCTTGGTTCCGTCGTCTGGTTGGGAAACCACCGCAGACTGCTCCTGAGCGTTCAGGCCCGCGCGAACGATTGAACACACGGCCGACCCACGCGAAGGATTCTTTCTTTAACCACCTTCTGGCACTGGCCCCTGCGATCTCGGCCACTCTGGTTGATTCATTTCCGACTGGCTTCGATGTAGACGGCGACACTAAGGCCGACCCCGGTGACAAGATTCGCTATACTGCCACGATTACAAATGGCCCGGCTGGGACAACCGCAACCAGCCTCCACTTCTCTGACCAACCGGATGCGAACACTACGTTCGTCGCCGGCTCCGTCGTCATCGGCCCGCTCGCACTAGATGAGACTTACCAATCTGTGGGCAACATGACGCTCACCAGTTCCGCGATCAATGCGACTTGTGGCGGCAATCCGTTAAGGAGCCTCACCTGCAACGACACGCTCAATGGCGCCACGCTGACTGGCTTTGGCTCGATGCAGGGCAACGCCAACGGTACGGCACTGGGCGGCACGGTCACTACCATCAACAACGGCTCGGTGGTGCTCGCAGCGGATGGCACTTTCGTTTATAACCCCGCGGCGGGCTTCGAGGGGGCGGACGAATTCTATTATACGTTGTCCAACGCCACACTCACGCCCGCCTTGACCAGTACGGGGAAGGTGACGATCAATGTCGGCGGCGCGAACGGCATGGTCTGGTTCGTTACGAGCGCGGGCGGGGGCAGCGGACGTCAGGCTAACCCGATAGGCCTGGACGCTTTCAGACTCGTGAATAATGGTACGGGTACTAATCCGGCGGCTAACGACACTATCTTCCTATTTGAAGGTAGCCACGCTCTAACTGCTACGCTAACGCTGCTCAATAATCAAAAGGTCATCGGGCAGGATACGACTGATTTGGTAACAAATCTGGGCGCACCCTCGCCCCTGCCAGGCAACGCTTATCCCGCAGTGAACAACCCCTCAGGAACAGTTGTCGGCATTACCAGCACCTCGACCGCGCTCACGCTCGGTTCGAGTAACAACCTCGCAGGCTTTACGGTGGGCAATTCAACCACGGCCATCACCGGTGGCGCAGTCGGCACACTCAACGTGCGCGAAGTCATCATCAATACCAACGGCGCAGGTCTGGTCATCACGACTAGCGGTAACGTTGGCGGCGCTGCCAACTTCACTGGTTTCACCTCGATCACGTCCAGCGGTGGGGCCAGCAACATCAGTCTGACCGGTGTAAACGGGACGCTCGCCTTAGGCAGTGGCAGCCTCAGTGGCTCAACAGCCGGGGCGTCCAATCACGCTTTCTTGGTCAGCGGCGGCGATGCTGTGATCACCTACAGCGGCAGCGTCAGCAAAGGCAACCAGGGCGACATTGCCAACATTTCGGGCAAAACCGGCGGCGGCGTAACGCTCAGCGGCAATCTGACCTGCAACAACGGTTGTACGGGCATCACCGTTCAGAACAACAACACGGGCAATCCTTCTATCATCTTCAGTGGTGCGACCAAAACCGTTAACGCCGGGGCGAGCGATGCAGTGACAGTGAGCGGCAACACTGGCGCGACGATCAATTTCTCGGGCGGCGGGTTGGACATTGACACCACCAGCGGCAAAGGTTTCGACGCCACTGGCGGCGGGACTGTCAACGTGACGACCGGCGGCAATAACAATACTATTGATACCGATACCGGCATCGGCATCAACATTCAGACGCCTACCAATATCGGCGGGAGCGGCGTGACCTTCCGCAGCATCACTGTGGATAACGGTGCCTCCAACAGCGCCGCCAGCGGCATTAGGCTCAACGGCACGACGGGCACCTTCATGGTCACAGGTGACGGCACACTGGCGCGCAACGGCAGTGGTGGCACAATCCATAAAACAACGGATGATGCGATTGATCTGAACAACGCCAGCAACGTCACACTGCAATCCATGAACTTGACCAATAATGGGGACACTGCGCCAAGCCTCGCGGTGGATGCGGAAAACACGACTGGCGATCAAACGGTCCAGATCAACGGCGGCAGCAACGTTGTGCTTTCCGGCGTCCTCATTGACACCCCAACGGGCAGCGGCTATTTAGCCTTGAATTTGGGTGGCACCAACCGCATCAACAATAACAGCCTGTTCACTAACTTCGCCGATGGCGCACGCCACGGCATTTACGTGAACAATACCAACACGAATATGACGCTGTTCGAGTTCAAGAACAGCACGATGAACAACTCACTGAATGATTCAGCGATGTTCTTCTTCGCTAACACTGGCACGTCGAACATGACCCTCGATGTTAAGGGTTCGACCTTCGAGAACCTTGATGTGCAAGCCCTCACAGTCGCGGCTGGTGGCACTTCGGCTACTACCGGCACGCTGACTAGTACCATCGGCGGCCCCAATGCAGCAGACCGTAACAAGTTCCAAAACGCTCATGCTTTCTCAGTCGCTGGGGTTAACTTCTCTGCGGAAAACAACCTCGGCGTGTTAGTCGGTAATGGGGCGACGCACAACTCGACCGTCGAGAACAACCTTTTCGACAACATCGCCGAAGAGGGCCAGATCGCCAACACCAGTATCGTCCGCACACAGAACAGCGGCGGTAAGATGACCGTCACGCTTAAAGACAACGAGATTCGGAACATCAACTTCCAGACGAGCGCGGGTGGACGCCATGTCATCGGCCATGTCTTCGAGCCGGTTAGTTACACTTCCACCGATTTCACCAATATCACCATTGATGGCAACACGGCCAACAACGTCACATACACCAGCACCAACCGCGAGTTCATCTTCGTTGACTTCCGCAACCCGGCTTCCAAAGGCAACGTGACGGTTCAGAACAACCTCTGGAATATGCCTACGGCTGGTTCCCAGCAAGCAATTGAACTCCGGTTCCGTCAAAGCAACTCCTCAAACGTCAACGTGCTAGTGACTAATAATGGCAACGGAACCAAAAACAGCGTTACCGGCGCTACGCACAACACCGCTGCCCGCTACCTCGACATAAACGCCGAGGAGTCGGCCCACGTTAGCACCACAGTGACGAACAACCATTTCACCGACTCCGATGCGTCGGGCGATGGCATTGCCATCACGACGGAGGACAACGGAAGCGTAACTGGGGCCGGGGCTACGCACTGCGCCAACATTTCCGGTAACATCTTGACCGGCCTTAATACCATCCTACTTGACGAGCAGGTCGAGGCCATCACCATTCAACAAGCCAGTAATGCCGCGCTGTCGTCTGCCAACGGCAGTGCGACCGTGACCATTAACGGCACGCCTACTTTCAACACGACCTGCACGACGCTGCCAACCGCAGCGCAGCCGATTGAAGGCGATGAGTTGCCGCTCCGCAGCAACGGACAGGTGGGCGCGCTCTTCGAGCGATTGAAAGGTGTTGATTCACACTGGGCGGGCTATTTCAATGCCACAGGTGAGGCTAAGGTCGGGAATGCGCCAATGCGTTACGAACCCAAGCTAGTGATGGAGGGTACTCTTGCCGCTTCTGCGACACCGCTGGCTGAGACAAAGCCGAGTTGGGCGGGCTATGTCAACGCAACCGTCGGTTACGGCGCTGTCATCTCCCCACAGCTTAAAGCTCTGAGACAACTCTGGCGGCCAGTTTTGGCGGCCTTCTCCACGCCACGCTCCTACCTCAACCCGCTTCGCCTGTTTGAACGGACAGTCGCCGCCGCGGGCAAGCCTGCCGGAGCGCGTGCTATGTTCGCCCCTGTTGAAGTTGACCTGCCCGACCTGCCGCCGGGTAAGAGCGTCCAGGTCGTTTTCGACGTGACCGTCAACTCGCGCCGGGCTTCTTACACCACGCAGGGTGCTGTCTCTGCAAGTGGGATTAGTAATGTGTTGACCGACGACCCTGATGTAAACGTTGCACCGCCCGACCCGACCGTTACGCCGGGCGATTGCTTCGCGACCGTCAATGTCACCAGCAACGCCAACAGCGGCGCGGGCACTTTGCGGCAGGCGCTTTCCAACGTCTGCGACGGCGGCACCGTCACGTTCCAGAGCGGTCTCGGCCCGATCACCATAGACAGCGAGTTGGTCATTGACCGGAGCATCACCATCAACAACGCCAACGCCAGCACCATAATCATCCAGCGCAATGTACTGGTTGGCAACTTCCGCATCTTCAACATCAACGCAGGCTACACGGTGAGCATCAACGGCTTGACTATCACTGCCGGCGTGGCGACTGCCGGGGGCGCTGGTGATTTCGGTGGCGGCATTCGTAACGACGGCACGCTCACCCTGACGAACACTACCGTCAGTGGCAATAACGCCAACCAGCATGGCGGCGGCATCTACAGCCTCGGTCCACTAACCGTGATCAACAGCACCTTCAGCGGCAACACGACCAACACTAACGGCGCTGCTGGCGGCGGCATCGCCACCAATGGTACGACTTTCATTACGAACAGCACCTTCAGCAATAACTCTGCCTATTTCGGCGGTGGCATTTTCATCGGCGGTGGCACGGCCACCATTACGAACTGCACTGTCAGTAACAATACCGCCACCAGCGAAGGTGGCGGTATACGCAACGACGGCACGGCCAACCTCCGCAACACCATCGTCGCCAATAACAACGCCCCCACCGGCCCAGACCTAAGAGGCACTTATGTCTCGCCAAGCAATAATCTGGTAGAGACCACTACAGGCTCTACCTTCTCCGGCTCGCCCACGGACAATATCACAGGCCAAGACCCGAATTTAGGCTCGCTGCAAAACAACGGCGGCCCGACGCAGACGCAAGCGCTGCTCGTGGGCAGCCCGGCGCTCGATGCGGGCAACAATACCTTCGTCGTCGCCCCGCCCTTCCTTAACACTTCGCCCATCACCGACCAGCGCGGCACGGGCTTCCCGCGCATTCTCGACGCGGCGGACGCCGGCACTATGGCGACGGTGGACATCGGCGCTTTTGAGGCGCGCGCCTCGGTCGAGGGCATCACCGACAAGACCATTGCGGAAGATGCGATGGCTTTAAACTTCAACTTCAACGTCGGTGACGCGGCCCAGATCACGAGCGTGACGGCCACTTCCAATAACACCACGCTCGTGCCCAACCTGGTTGCCAATCTCAATGTCACCGGCTCTGGCTCTACGCGCAACCTGACCATAACCCCGGCGGCCAATGAGAGCGGTATGGCGACCATCACGGTGACTGTCACTGCCGGATCGGAGAGCATGACCGACACCTTCGTTCTGACCGTTACTGAAGTCAACGACCTGCCAGACGCGATAAATGACAGCTTGTCTCCGGTCAACGAAGACTCTGGCCAGTTCGCCATCCCCTTCACCACCCTGCTGGGCAACGACAACAAAGGGCCGTCCAACGAGAACGGCCAGACCTTAACCATCACCACCGTCGGCAGCGCGGTGGGCGGCGCGGCTACGCTCGACACGTCCAACCTGCAGGTGCTCTTTACGCCTGCGTCCGACTTCAACGGGGCGGCCAGTTTCCAGTACACCGTCCAGGACAACGGCACGACCAGCGGCAGCCCCGACCCGAAGACCGACACAGCGACGGCGAGCTTCACCATCAACGCGGTCAACGATCCCGTAAGCGCTACCGCGCCCAGCACCGTCTCGGTCCCCGAAGATTCCGTGAACTTCGCTGTCACGGGCCTGTCCGTCTCGGATGTGGACGTGACGCTTGCGCCTGCTGGCGTTTATGAAGTAACGCTTTCGGCCACGAACGGCACGCTGACGCTGACGACAATTGTGGGACTGACATTCACTGCGAACGATGGCACTGCCGACGCCACGATGACTTTCCACGGCACGCTCTCGAACATCAACATGGCGCTGGCCACAACCAAGTACACGCCAGCCGCGAACTACAACGGCCCAGCGCAAATCTCGCTTCAGGCGACTGACCAATTCAGCGGCGTGGTTGCAACTGGTACAGGCAGTGCGACCAGCGACAGCAAAACCATCACCGTCACCGTCACCGCGATGGCTGACACGCCTTCGGTCGGCAACGCCACCACCAACGAGGACACGCAGACTTCGGCGATGGTTATCACGCCTAACGCGGCGGACGGCGCAGAAGTCACGCACTTCAAGATCACCGCCATCACCAACGGCACACTCTTCAAGAGCGACGGCACGACACAGATCAGTAACAACCAGTTCATTACCGTCGCGGAAGGCGGCATGGGTGTGAAGTTCACGCCCGCCGCTAATCTCTTTAGCCCGGGCAGCAGCTTCAGCTTCACCGTGCAGGCGTCGGTCAGCAATATGGACGCGGGACTGGGCGGCAGTACGGCCACCTCAACCATCACGGTCAATGCCCAGAACGACGCGCCCATGTTCGACAACACCGGCAACATGTCATTGACCGCCATCAACGAGGACGTGGCCGACGCAAGCAACACCGGCACGCTCGTCTCCGCCATCATCGCGAGCGCGGGCGGCGACCGCATCACCGACGTTGACGCCAGCCCGCTCGAAGGCATCGCCGTCATTGCCGTTGATAACATGAACGGCACTTGGCAGTTCTCGATCACTGGCGGCGCACCTTGGACGGCTTTCGGCAGCCCCGGCGCCAGCAGCGCCAGACTGCTGGCTTCTGACGCCAACACTCGTGTGCGCTTCGTTCCCACTGCAAACTTCAATGGTACAGTCGCTGCAGGGCTAACCTTCCACGCCTGGGATCAAACCAGCGGTATGAACGGCGGCACGGCGGATGTGAACACGAACGGCGGCACGACGGCTTTCAGCACGGCGACCGAGACGGCCAGTATTACGGTCAATGCAGTGGCCGACATGCCGTCAGTGCTAAGCCCTATCACCACTAACGAGGACACGCAGACCGCAGCAATAGTCATCAGCCGTAATGCGGCGGACGGCAACGAGGTCACGCACTTTAAGATTACGAGCATCACCAACGGGACACTGTTCAAGAACGACGGAACCACGCCGATCAGCAACGGCAATTTCATTACCTACGCCGAAGGCAACGCCGGGCTGAAGTTCACCCCGGCGGCGAATCTCTTCAGCCCAGGCACCAGCTTTAGCTTCACCGTACAGGCTTCGGTCAGTGGCGTGGACGCGGGGCTGGCTGGCAGCACGGTGACGGCGAACATCACAGTCACCGCGGTAGCCGACACGCCGTCAGTGTCAAGCCCCATCACCACCAACGAAGATACGCAGACTTCAGCAATCGTCATTAATCGCAATGCGGTGGACGGCATAGAGGTCACGCACTTCAAGATCATCAACATCACCAACGGGACGCTTTACAAGAGCGATGGCACGACACAAATCTCCAACAACGGCTTCATCACTTACAATGAAGCTCAAATGAGCGTGAAGTTTACCCCGGCGACCAACCTCTTCAGCCCGACGACCACCTTCAGCTTCCAGGTGCAAGGTGCGACCGACGGCAGTGGTGGTGGCTTAGGCAGCGCTGCGACGGCCAACATCACGGTCAACGCGGTGGCCGACACGCCGTCAGTGCCAAGCCCCATCATCACCAACGAAGACACACAGACCTCAGCAATAGTCATCAGCCGCAACGCTGCGGACAGCACAGAGGTCGCACACTTCAAGATCACCAATATTACCAACGGGACGCTCTTCCAGAGCAACGGCACCACGCAGATCACTGCCCCCGCTTTTATCACCGTTGCCGAAGGCAACGCGGGGCTGAAGTTCACGCCAGCGGCGAACCTCTTCAGCCCGGGCGCCAGCTTCAGCTTCACCGTGCAAGCCTCAGTCAACGGCATGGACGCTGGGCTGGGGGGCAGCACGGTGACGGCTAACATTACGGTCAATCCGGTGGCCGACACGCCTTCGATTACCAACGCCACGACTAATCAAGACACCCAAACGACCAGTGGTCTAGTCATCAGTCGTGACGCGGTGGACAGCTCAGAGGTCACACACTTCAAGATCACCAACATTACCAATGGGACACTCTTCAAAAACAATGGCACCACGCAGATTATTGCTCCCGCTTTCATTACCTTTGCCGAAGGTAATGCGGGGCTGAAGTTCACCCCCGCATCCCACTTCGCGGGCACGGCCAACTTTACGATCCAGGCCTCGACCAGTGGTAGCGACACGGGCCTGGGTGGCAGCACGATCACCGCGACCATCACGGTCATAGACACCGAGAACCCGACGATCACCTGCCCGGCCAATCAGGTTGGCGTCATGACCTTGAACGCGCCCACCGGTACCAAGATCGCGGTCAACTACCCGACGCCAGCCGCCAACGACAACGCGGGCATACAGAGCGTTGTCTGCACCCCGCCGTCAACTGGTAACCAGTTCCCGCTTGGTACGACGACGGTCAACTGTACGGCCACCGACACCTCGAGCCGCACGGCGAGTTGCAGCTTCTCAGTCGTCGTGCGCACGCCGCGTGCCGCCGTCACCAACCTCAAGGCGCAGGTGCAGGCGCTCGTGCCCGGCACACTCAACCAGACGCAGGCCAATACGTTGCTCAGCTATCTGGAACTGGGGAGCACGCACCTGGAGCAGGGCAACAACAGCGCTGCCTGTACTGATCTGGCGAACTTCGTCGCGCAGTGCAACGCCCTCGGCCCGCCGCCGGGAAATAACTTGATGAATGCGACGCAGCGGGACGCGCTGATCAGCTACGTCAATAAGATCAGGAACGCCCTCGGTGTCTGCGGCGGCCCCTACTCACCCGCCAAGAAAGCTGGTGTCTTCGCGGCGCAGCGCGGCGAGTTCTATCTCAAGCAACACCTGACGACGGGCTTGCCTGATCAAGTCGAGCGCTACGGCGAAGCGGGCGACTTGCCAGTCGCAGGCGATTGGGATGGGAAAGGCATTGACTCGCTCGGCGTCTACCGGCAAGGCGTCTTCCACCTGCGCACGGCGCGGTTGGCGGATGCGGACGGCAATTCGTCAGGCGCAGAGATCACGGTCGAGTTCGGCTTGCCGGGTGACTTGCCAGTCGTAGGCGATTGGGACGGCGACGGCGTAGACACGATCGGCGTCTATCGCCAGGGCCAATTCCTGCTACGCAACAGCAATCGCAGTGGGCCGCCTGACATCGTGATCAACTTCGGCGAGGCAGGCGACTTGCCACTGGCGGGGGATTGGGACGGTGACGGGCAAGCGACGGTCGGCGTCTACAACCGGGCGACGGGCTTGTTCAAGTTGAGCAACACGCTCAAGAACGTGCTAGCGGACGTGGTGGTGCAGTGGGGCGGGCCAGGTTACTTGCCGGTGGTCGGCGACTGGGATGGCGACGGCAGCACGACCATCGGTTTGTACGGGGTGAATGGTGAGTTCCTGCTGCGGAACACAAACGCGGCAGGAACGCCAGACCTGGTCTTCACGCTAGGTGTGAGAGGCGGATTACCGGTAGCTGGTAAATGGGGCAGTGCGCCGTAAGCTGTATGGTCGTAGCTCAAGCGGGTGAGGCCGCCGCCGCGCGATCCAACGACTACACTGGTAAGCAGCGCGCAGGATTTTTGCATGTATATGAAGAGCGCAGTTCTTTGTGCGGCTTAGGCGCACACTTCTGGGGTGGCAGGTAATACTGTCGGCGTCCAGCTCAAAAGAAGTGCCGCTCCCGCCCTAAAGGAAATGTTGCTTGAGCCTGGCCCGAACGAATGAGCTTCAACTGCACGAGCGTTGAGTGGATAGCAGTCATGCGTTTCAACTGCGCTAACAAGCGTTGGGAGGATCGCCTTGGCGCGCCACGCGCTAAATGGCGACCTTCGCCATCTCACGTGATGCATGTGGATTGTTTGCGACTCTTTATTCACCGCTACCATCTTTCACTTGCTTTTCTTTATTCACCGCTACCATCTTTCACTTGCTTTACCCGGTTGAACTACTACCTTCCTCCTATTGCCAGTAGGTACGATCCAGCGTGCGGTACTGCACGGCTTCTCAGATGTGTTTGTCTTCGATCTGCGCCACGCCTTCCAAATCTGCGATGGTACGGCTCACCTTAAGAATGCGATCATAGGCTCTGGCTGAGAGTCCGAGCTTCATAATCGCGCGCTCAAGCATTTGCTGTGATGACGAAGTAAGCGCGCAGTATTTGCGGATCAAGCGCGGTGGCATCTGCGCATTACAGTAGACGTGTTCGCCCGCAAACCGCTCCTGCTGCACCTTCCGTGCGTTGATAACTCGCGCGCGGATTTCGGCTGAGCCTTCACCACTCTCTTGTGCCGAGAGTTCACTGACCCTCACCGCCGGTACATTGATATGGATGTCAATGCGGTCAAGCAAAGGGCCGGAGATCTTCGAAACATAACGCTGGATTTGCGGCGGCGTGCAGCGACACTCTCTGGTCGGATCACCATGGAAACCGCAGTTGCATGGTTGTGTCGCCATTTTGCAAGTTGGTCCTCAAAGGCCGAAGACCGCTCCCATCTGCTTATCCTACAGAACTTAACACCCTTGGCAACTGGATTAAAAAGACTAGGCTTGACCAGCGGCTCACCCAAGAGCAGACCAGCCAGGTTCTCGGCGTGACCGAGGCTTGCATTACCAACTGGGAGTTGCACCGGAGTGAACCGGAAGTTCGCTACCTCCCCCGCATCATCGAGTTTATCGGGTATTGCCACTACGACACCACAGGCGACCTCATTGACCGTGTAGAGATGGTCCGGCGAGCGCTCGGACTGACCCAGGAGCAAGTGGCAAAGATTTTGCACGTTGACAAGAGCAGCTTGGCGAGCTGGGTTCGCAGAGAGCATAAACCAGTCCGGCAGTCACAGGAGGTTCTTCGAAAATTCCTGGCTGGTCCACATCAGTAGATGGATGCCACGAAAAATGAGGTCTGTGCTGGTCAAAGAAGCAGATTTTGCGCCAATCCTGTCAGTGAACGGTAAGGGAAGTAATGCCAAATATCTAACAGTCGAATTGATTAGTCTGGCTTGACCACGTCTAGGCCTTATTGAGCGTGCAGGAAATGCGCGCCGGTCCGATGAGTTGCCCGCCGAAATCGCGCTCCGACGGATAGAACAGATCAATAACGCTCAACCGCAAAGGTTCAGTTACCTCCCGCAGGCAATCAATTTGAGCTTCGTCTAGCAGTTTAGTGCAGCGATAAAATGACACGGTAAGCTCCACTTCGATCTAGGGGGGCTGAGCTCGGCCAGCCGTGATTTGCCGGAGGGGAGGTAAGGAGAGCCGCGCTTCTTTTAGAAGCCCTATTGCTGAGATAAGCCCTGTTACCTATACTCGTTTCGTCCAATGACTAAGTCAGACCATACCTTCAAGGAGAGACTTACCGAGCGCACCGCGCTGCTCGAACAAGCATTGCGAGGACAAGCCGAACTGCTAGCCGAAGCGCGTCGCGCGCACACTTTGCTCGCTACCACCTTCAATGCCATTGGCGATGTTGTTATTTTAACCGATGCGACTGGCCGCATCACACAAGCCAACTCGGCGGTGCAGCGACTCTTCGGCCGCACGCCCGAAGCCGTGATTGGCGATACTTGCCATTCGTTGCTCGCTGAAGGCCAAGTCTGCCCACACTCGTTTGTGCCCGAAGACGAGGGCGTAATCGAACGAGAACTGCTCAATCGCGAGCGCAACCACGTGCTTAATCTGCGCGTGACCAGTGTGACCGACCCTGAACAACCGGCCTCCGGTTATTTACACATCATCCGCGACATCACACGCGAGCGCGTTATCGAGCGCCACCTCGTCCAAGCCGAACGCATGTCGCTCGCGGGGCTGATGGTCTCCGCAGTTGCACACGAGGTCGCTACGCCGCTCAGTGTAGTGGCCAACATTGCCGAGATGTTGCGCATGGAAGTTGCCCGTGATTCACACTTTGCGCTTGAACTGAGCAAGATCGTTACTCAAGCGCGGCGCGTTACTGAGATGATGCGCAGCCTACTCAATTTTGTTCGCCAAACGCCGGCGCATTACGCGGCGGTTGATCTTGGGCAACTGGCGCGCGAGACGCTGGATTTGATGGGCTACGAATTTCGCAAGGCGCGCATTGAGCCTCAGCTTGAAGCCGATCCGGCGACACCGCCTGCCTGGGGCGACCGCAGCCAACTGCAGCAGGTGCTGCTCAATCTACTGACCAACGCAATGCAGGCAATGAAGCAAGGCGGGAAGCTGCTCGTCCATATCGGCGCGGCCCAAAGTCGCGGCACTGAGCCATTTTCGATCGCGCTTGTAGTCGAAGACAGCGGCCCCGGCATCAAGCCTGAAGCAATGGAAAAACTCTTCGACTTCTTCTTTACCACACGCACAGACGAGGGTGGCACTGGTCTTGGTCTAGCCATCACCAAACAGATTGTCGAAGGACACCGCGGGCGCATCACGGCTGAAAACATGAGCGGCGGTGCGCGGTTCACTGTCCAGCTACCAGCGGCCATGCCGCTGCAGCCGCCAGACCCGATAGTGACCCCAAATAATCAAGCGCAATAACCTATGAAGGAAGCGACGCAAGTAGGAAAACACAAACTGCTGATCGTTGAAGACGACGCCCATCTGCGCGACACGTTGGCTACTTTTCTTGGGCGGGCTGGATACGAGGTAACCGTGGCTTCAGATGGGCGAGAGGGGCTAGAAAAACTGGACAGCATATTGCCAGACCTCGTCCTCACAGACATTCACATGCCCGATCTGAACGGGCTGGAACTGCTGGCCGAAATCAAAGCGCGCTACCCTGAAACCATCGTCATGATGATGACGGCCTTCAGCTCGATTGATACAGCGGTGGAGGCGATGCGGCGTGGGGCCGAAGATTATTTGAGCAAGCCGCTGCAATTGGCCGACGCGCAAATGAGCATTGAGCGGGCGCTCGAACGCCGCAACCTGCGCTCGCGCCTCACGCAACTGGAGACGCAGGTGCGCGATCGCTACCAGTTCAGCCAGCTCATTGGCAAATCGCCAGCGATGCAGCGCGTTTTTCAAATCATCGAACGTGTCGCGCCGACCAACACGACCATCCTCATCAGCGGGCGCACCGGCACGGGCAAGGAGTTGGTCGCCCGCGCAATTCACTACAACAGCCGACGCGGCAGCAAGCCACTGGTAGACATCAACTGCGGTGCACTGCCCGACCAGCTTGTCGAGTCAGAACTGTTCGGTCACCAGAAGGGCGCCTTCACCGGCGCTACCGAATCTAAGAAGGGCTTGTTCGAGACGGCCCACAGCGGCACACTCTTTCTGGATGAGGTGCAAGCGCTCAAACCCGAATTGCAGGCCAAGCTGTTGCGCGCCTTACAAGAACGCGTCATCCGCCGCGTCGGCGGGCGCGAGAACATCGAAGTTGACGTGCGCGTGATCGCCGCCACCAACCAGGACATCGCTGAAGCGGTCAAACGAGGCGAGTTTCGCGAAGACCTCTACTACCGGCTCAACGTCGTCAACATTTATCTGCCCGACTTGCGCGAGCGGCGCGAAGACATCCCGTTGTTGGTTGACCATTTCTTGAAACGTTATGCTGACGAGAATCAGCAAGAGCCGCGCCATTTCTCAAACGAAGCGTTGCGCTTGCTCACCGGTTACGACTGGCCGGGCAATGTGCGCGAATTGCAGAACGCCGTCGAACACGCGCTGGCTATCGGCTTGGGACCGACGCTGACCATTGCTGATCTGCCACTACACTTAAGCGGTATGCTCGGCACAAGCGGAGCGCCTGAGCCGGTCGGCGAAGGGCGCACACTTGAAGAGGTTGAGCGACGACACATCTTTCGCATCTTGGAAGAGACGGGTGGCAATCATCTGCGCGCGGCAGAGATCCTCGGCATTGACCGGCGCACGCTTTATCGCAAGCTCGAAAAGTATCAGACGTGAGGCTGATCATTACTTGTGCCTGACAACTCATCAACGTCTCTTCAATTAGGCCATCTACCACCGCTCTGAAATCACCACTTGCTTGATAGCGGCGCAATTGCCGGTCGGCGCTCGTCCCCTCGCGCAGGATGGTCAGGGCATATTCGACCTCGCGGCGCGAACCGAGTTCATCCACGACATCATCAACAAATTCGAGCAGCCGCTGCACGACCTCGCGCAGCGGGATGGCGCGGCGCTCAGTAAAATCAATCAATTCCCCGTCCAGCCCATAGCGCATCGCGCGCCACTTGTTTTCATAAAGCAACTCGCGCGGATAAAGCCGCACCGTCAGGCCGTCTCGCCGTAGCTTGTAGAGCTTGACCAGCAACGCCTGCGTGAGCGCCGCTACGCAAAGAGTTTCTTCAACCCGTGTGCAGACATCGAAGATGCGAAACTCCAGCGTCGGATACTTTGCGCTCGGACGAATGTCCCACCAGAGTTTGGTGCCATCCTCGATACACCCTGATTCAATCAGCGCGCCCAGCATGTCTTCAAAATGTTTGCGGGAGTCGAAGGTCGGCGGAATGCCCGTGCGCGGGAAGCTGCGAAAGATGATGCTGCGATACGAGTGGAGTCCAGTGTCGCGGCCTTCCCAAAAAGGCGAGCTAGCGGAGAGCGCCAGCAACGGCGCCAAGTAATTGCGCGCCTGGTTCATCAAATCAATGCGCAACTCCGGGTCTTCCACCCCGACGTGTACGTGCGTGCCGAAGATCAACAACTGCTGTGCCAGCACGCCCATATCTTTCGCCAAACCGAGGTAGCGGTCGAAGGGCGTGAGTTGTGACTGCTGCCAGGAAGAGAATGGGTGTGTGCCGGCGGCTGCGATCTTCAAGCCTTGCCGCCCAGCCAGCTCAGACAACATTAAGCGCAAGTGGATGAGGTCGGCGCGCGCGCTCCCGATGTTCTCGTGCACAGCAGTGCCGACTTCGATCTGCGATTGGTGCAACTCTGGTTTTACGCGCTCGTGCAGGAACGATTTGCCGTCCTCCAGAATGCGCGTGACGTAGGAGGTCAACTCACGCGTCGCCGGGTTAATGATTTGATACTCTTCTTCGATCCCGATGGTGAAGGATGGCTTTTTCATAATCGCACTTCTTGCGCAAAGTCATTGAGCGCCGGTCAACGCTACCGCAGATGGACGTTGGTAATGTAGGTTGGGAAAAAGACCCGGTGTGACCGGCGCACACTGCGCCGGTCACACGCGAGAGTTGAGGTTTAGTAATCCATGTCGTGCCCTGGCGCAGCCCCGGCTGCCGCCTGTTTCTTTTCTGGCAGCTCGGAGATGACGGCCTCGGTGGTCAGCATCAGGCCCGCGATGGAGGCGGCGTTCTGCAGCGCCGTGCGCGAGACCTTGAGCGGGTCAATCACGCCCGACTTGAAGAGGTCTTCGTACTGCTCGCTTGCCGCGTTAAAGCCATAGCTCACCTCTTTGTTCTCGCGTACTTTCGCGACGACGATGGAGCCTTCGTGACCGGCGTTCTGCGCGATCATCCGCAGCGGCTCTTCGAGCGCGCGCTTGATGATGTTGGCGCCCGCCTGCTCGTCCTCGTCCGTGAACTTGAGCGCGCTGACGGCGCGTTGCGCACGCAGGAACGACACGCCGCCGCCCGGCACAATACCCTCTTCGACAGCGGCCTTGGTCGCGTGCATCGCGTCCTCGACGCGGGCTTTCTTCTCTTTCAGCTCGGTTTCGGTCGCCGCGCCGACGCGGATCATTGCCACACCACCGACCAGCTTGGCCAGCCGCTCTTGCAGCTTCTCGCGGTCGTAGTCGGAAGTCGTCTCTTCAATCTGGCGGCGGATGGTGCTGACGCGACCTTGAATCTCGGCCTTCTTGCCTGCGCCTTCGACAATCGTCGTGTTGTCTTTATCCACTACGACCTTCTTGGCACGGCCCAAGTCTTCGAGCTTCAGGTTCTCCAGCTTCACGCCCAAGTCTTCGGTGATGGCCTTGCCACCAGTCAGGATGGCGATGTCTTCGAGCATCGCTTTGCGGCGGTCACCAAAGGCCGGGGCCTTCACCGCGCAAACGTGCAGCGTGCCGCGCAGTTTGTTGACGACGAGCGTCGCCAGCGCCTCGCCTTCCACTTCTTCAGCCACTATCAGCAGCGGCTTGCCCATCTTGGCGACTTGTTCGAGCAGCGGCAACAGGTCTTTCATCGTGCTGATCTTCTTCTCGTGCGTCAGCACGTAGCAGTCATCCAACACGCACTCCATCCGCTCAGCATCAGTCACGAAGTAGGGCGAGAGATAGCCGCGATCAAACTGCATACCTTCGACCACCTCAAGCTCAGTGTGCAGCGTTTTTGATTCCTCGACGGTGATGACGCCATCCTTGCCGACCTTGTTCATCGCCTCGGCGATCAGGTCACCAATGGTGCGGTCGCCGTTGGCCGAGACCGTACCTACCTGGGCAATCGCCTCGCCTTTGACCGGTTTGGAGATGCTCTTCAGCTCCTCAACCGCAGCGGTCGTCGCGCTGTCAATGCCGCGTTTGAGCGCCATCGGGTTTGCGCCCGCCGCGACGAGACGCAGCCCTTCGCGGAAGATGGCTTGGGCGAAGACGGTCGCGGTCGTCGTGCCGTCGCCCGCCACGTCGTTGGTTTTGGAAGCGACCTCGCGCACCATCTGCGCGCCGGTGTTTCCCAGTTTGTCTTGCAGTTCGATCTCTTTGGCCACGGTCACGCCGTCTTTAGTAATCAGCGGCGAGCCGAATTTTTTATCAATGACGACATTACGCCCCTTCGGGCCTAAGGTGACTTTGACGGCGTTGGCCAGCGTGTTGACGCCTTCCAGAATGGCCTGCCGGGATTGTTCTCCAAGGACTACCTGTTTTGCCATGTTTGTTTACCTCCTTCGCTTAGCGTTTGGCGGCCAGCGTCTTGGCCGCGGCTTCGACTACGCCGAGCACATCGCTCTCGCGCAGAATCAAGAACTCTTCGTCGCCGAGCTTGACCTCGGTGCCCGAATATTTACCGAAGAGCACGCGGTCGCCGACTTTCAAATCGAGCGGGACGCGCTTGCCGTCATCCAGGACGCGGCCCTCGCCGACGGCGATGACTTCACCCTCCTGCGGCTTCTCTTTGGCGGTGTCGGGAATGTAGAGACCGCCGATCTTCTGCTCCTGTTCCTCAGTGCGTCTGACGACCACGCGGTCGTGCAATGGTCTGAGTTTCGCCATAACGAAAAAACCTCCTTACGTTTTGAATGTAGTTCACCCGCCCGTTGAATGGGCAGGGTTGGTCTTGCTGGACAATCGTTACGGCCAAAGCAATGACAAGCGCCGTACCACGCGCTGCGCGACGGTATCTGCTTGATTTGCCGTGAGGCGTGGGCCAAAGCGTGAGGCATTCTGGTCAAAAACCTTCTGCCAAAGTTGCCTCACAAAGCCTGGGTGCGCAGGCATCCGTGCCTGCCAGCCGTGTCAGGTAACGCACTGATGCCGGTAGATCTGCCCTTCAACCTCGCAGGCAAGGATGCCTGCCCTCCCGGGGCTGTGCGATCTTGGCACTAGACCCGAAACCAGATTGCCACACTCACTGCGCCCGCCCGCGAAGCCTAGCCCAGCCTCTTTGTCATTCTATGTCTGGCAAGTGCTTCGACTCGCACCAGCTACCTTCCCTGCTCGCCCGCCGTGCTGTGCGCAACGGCGGTGGGCCGCGCCTCTGGCACAAGACTTGAAAAACCGTCAGGCGGGTGCTGCAAGCAGTGTCTTGCAGTCAGATCAATCTCACCATTATGGAGGTAAACACTATGGCATTCGGAACTGGCACTGCGATGAAGCGCGTTGATCCGTTCCAGGAATTCATGGGCATCCAGGATCGGATGAATCAACTTTTCAGAAACACCTATACCGGCTACGGCGACGACAACGTCACGTCGGGGGCCTGGATGCCGCCGGTGGACATCTACGAAGCGCCGGACGCTATCGAGTTGACGCTGGAGATTCCAGGCGTCAAACGCGAAGACATCCGAGTCAACTTTGAAAACAACCTGCTCACCATCAGCGGCGAGCGCAAGCTGGCGCATGAAGACCGGCGCGACGGCTACCACCGCGTCGAGCGCCACTACGGCAATTTCTCGCGGAGCTTCACACTGCCGACCACGATTGATCCGAACCGGATTAACGCGGAGTTCGAGCACGGCCTGCTGCGCGTGACCTTGCCGAAGCGGCCCGAAACGCAGCCCCGCGCGATTGACATCAAGGTTAAATGAACGATCACGTTTGGCGGCGCGTGTCGCGTCGTGGCGCGCGCCGATTTTTTCCGGCGAAGCTGTGTTGCTCGCCGTTTGAGCTTCGGCAATTATCGGCAGCCCCCTTGCCCAGAGCGAGGTGTGTGATGAAGAACTCTGAGTCGAAACAATCCAACGAGGCGCAAGCGACCGCAGCGCGGCTCTCCCCGGAGGCTGCGCCCGGCCAGTTGCAGCGTGAAAACGCGCGGCTGCAAGCCGAAAACGAGCAGTTGCGCGGCGAGTTGCAACACGAGCACGAATTGCACGTGCAAAATCTTGCCGACTTCGATAGCTACCGCCGCCGCGCCGAGCGCGAGCGCGCGCAGGCCGCGCACGCAGGCAAACGCGAGTTGATTCTGGCGCTGCTGGACGTGCTGGACGATTTAGATCGTGCGTTGGTCCACACGGAACAGGAGCCGCAACCCGTCGCGGAAGGGTTGCGTGCGATGCACCAGCGACTGACCGCGCTGCTGAAAGCGCAAGGCGTGATGGCTTTCGACAGTCTCGGCGAATTGTTCGACCCGACGCGGCATCAGGTCGTCGGGCAGGTTTCCGGTGCCGAGGCTGCACCCGGCACGGTACTCGATGAAGTCGGTCGCGGCTGGCATTGGGGCGAAGAGTTGTTGCGTCCGGCGCGCGTGCGTGTCTCGCAATGACGCCGGACGCGCTCACGCCGCCACCGGCTGTGCCGCAATAGAGGCGAAGGGGAAGCGCAGCCGGGGCGGCGAGTCTTTTTTAAGTCATAAGAAAGGAGGTAACTGCTTATGGCAGACATGAAAAACAATCAACAGAAAAACACCGAACAACAAAACCAAAACACTCAATCAACCGCTATGCAAACCACTGGTCAGAACCAGGGCGGGCAGTCGGGCGGCTTGGCACAGCGCGGCTGGAACGCCCCGTCGCTCTTCTCGCTCAACCCGCGCGACTTCTTCACGGCAAGCCCGTTCGAGTTGATGCGGCACTTCAGCGAGGAGATGGATCGCACGTTCGAGAACTTCGGTATGTCGCGCGGCTGGGGCTTCGGCGGCGGCCAGTCATCTCAGTGGACGCCTGCGGTCGAAGTCTTCGAGCGCGACAACAACATGGTCGTGCGCGCCGACCTGCCAGGGCTGACCAAAAACGACATCAAGGTCGAAATGACCGACCAGGGGCTGTGCATTCAGGGCGAGCGCAAGCGCGAGCACGAGGAAAAGGGCGAAGGCTTCTACCGCACGGAGCGCAGCTATGGCCAGTTCTACCGGCTCATCCCGCTGCCCGAAGAAGTCAGCGCCGAGCAGGTCAAGGCCGAGTTCAACAACGGCGTGCTGGAAGTCGTAGCTCCCATTCCTGAATCCTCGCGCCGCCGTCGCGCGATCCCGATTACGGTCGGCGGCCAGACCGAGCAAGCTAAAGCGGCTAGTGGATCGAGTAAGAAGTAAAAAGCCTGCTTGATTCAATCACGATAGCTATCAATGGCGCGCGGCCTATTAGCCACGCGCTATTTTTATTTGGCTCAGTTTCTCTCAACGGGCCACATAAACCATTTCATTGGCCCGCAGCCAGCAGTACCCCAAAATCAAAAAGCCGTAGCGCGAGTCGTAAGGCTCGCGCTACGGCTCGATTCAATCGTGCGCGCTCTTATTCACGCGGGCGCACGACCACAAAGAACGCACCCTGATCGCCACGCCGCACGCGCAGCAGCAGGCTCTTCTTCCCGGCCTTCTGCATGGCCGCGTTGAATTCGCTCACGCTCCCGACCGGCTGGCGGTTGACCTCTTCGATCAGATCGCCGTTGCGCAGGCCCGCTTCTGCCGCGCCGCTATCGGCGTCGAGGTCGCTGATCACAACTCCGCGCGCCGCGGTGGGCAAGCTCATTTGCCGCGACATTTCTGGCGTCAGGTTTTGTACGCGCACCCCGGCAAGTGCGCTCTCGGTCGCACCCGGCTCACCACCGCTACGGCCAAGCGTCGCGCCCTTTGCATCCAACTCGGCCAGCGTCGCGGTCAACTCGCGCTCAGCGCCATCGCGCCAGACTTTGAGCTTGATGTTGGCATTCGGCGCACTCTGTGCGACCAGGTTGCGCAGTTGCGAGGAGTCCTCGATCCGCTGGCCCTGGTATTCGGTGATGATGTCGCCGGGCTTGAGGCCGGCACGCGCAGCAGGCTCACCTTGCACCACGTCCTGCACGAGCGCGCCGCGCGTGCCCTGGTAGCCGAATTGCTGCGACAGCTCGGTCGTCAGGTCGGCGATGGTCACGCCCAACTTGCCGCGATGCACCTTGCCGCCCCGCATCAGTTGATCCATCACGTTGCGCGCCATCGCGGTAGGAATCGCAAAGCCGATGCCGATGTTGCCACCCGTCTGCGAGAGGATTTGCGTCGGCACACCGATCAACTCGCCCTTCAAGTTGACCAGCGCGCCGCCCGAATTGCCGCGGTTGATGGCGGCGTCGGTTTGCAGGAAGTCTTCGTAGCTGCCCGTGCCCGAACGCGTCGAGCGCCCCTTCGCGCTGATGATGCCCATCGTCACGGTCTGCCCGACGTTGAGCGGATTGCCGACGGCGAGCACAACATCGCCGACTTCGACCCGGTTGGAGTCGCCGAGCGGGACGGTCGGGAAGTTGCCGCCGTCGATCTTCAACACCGCGATGTCGCTGGGCGCGTCGGCGCCGATGATCTTCGCGGTGAAGCTGCGCCGGTCGGGCAAGGTCACTTCAACCTTCTCCGCGCCGTCAACCACGTGGTTGTTGGTCAGAATGTAACCGTCGGGGCTGACGATCACGCCTGAGCCTACACCGGTCGGCTGCAAGCGCCCGCGATTTTCGGGCGTAGGCTGTGTTCGGGGCAATCGGCGGCGCGGCTGTTGGTCATCTTGCTCCGGCGAGTACCAGCGGAAGAAATCGCGGAAGGGGTCCGAGCCGAACGGCTCGCCGAAGAAAGGAAATTGTTGCGGCCGGACGCGGCTCGATGTCTGCACCGTCACGACCGCCGGGGTGACGGCGCGTGCGACCGAAGCGAAGCCGGTGTTGAGCGTGACCTGATCGGCGACGCGCGGATCGGCGGCGATGTAGATCGGCACTCGGTTGCCGTCATGATCGCCAAATGGCAGCCAGCCCTTTGCGTTCATCACCACGCCTGAGAGCAGGCCGATCAACAGCAGGCCCGCGCCAAGCAGGCCCAATGAAATAGCCTGTGGTCGTGGCACAGGCCGCTCAATAACAGTGCTTGTGTACATATCAATACCTCCTTGTTAATGGTGGAGTGCTGCGGCTCGGTGCAGCTTTGGCTTTCACCAACGAAGCAGCCGTACGGTCTTTCCCAATTCTGCTGTCGGCAAGCAACGTGCCGTCACGGGGCTTCACCCAAATTCCTTTTGGCCAAGAATTTATCTGCGCGAAACAAAAAGCGGAGTGTCATTTTTGCGCTTTCCGTCGCTGCAAAGCAGCCACACTTGGCCGAGAGCTGCTCGGCCAAGGTGTTTGTTTCCTCTCAGCAATTGGTGGAATACTATTTGCCGCTTAAAACCAGTTGGGGAACCTGTCGCAAAGGAGTTGGAAAGAATGAATGCCCAGGAAAGATTCAAACTGCACGAAGTCCCGGTGGTCGCCGACGCCGATTCGCCCTTGCGTGAAAGGGCCAAGTTCGAACAACTCGCCGCCCTGCTCGAAGCACACCGGGGCGAACGTCATATCGTCGTGTTGCAAAGCTTCCCCGACCCGGACGCCATTTCGTCGGCCTTCGCGCACCAACTGATCGCCGCGCGCTACGAGATCGAGTGCGACATCGCTTACGACGGCGTCGTGAGCCATCCCGAGAACGTGGCGCTCGTCGAGCTGTTACATCTCCGCTTGGCGCAGCTCGGCCCGAACGACGACCTCAAGCGCTATCAAGGCAGCATCTTCGTTGACAATCAGGGAACGACTTCGGGGCTGACCGAGCGGTTGCGGAAGGTAAGCGTGCCCGTGTTGGCCATCGTTGACCACCACGAACCGCAAGGCATGATCGAAGCGCACTTCACTGACATCCGCACGACGGCAAACGCGACGGCCACCATCTACACAGAATATCTGGAAGCCGGGTTGCTGCGGCTCGAACGCGCCGACCTGGATCACGGGCGGCTGGCGACAGCGCTGATGCACGGCATACGCAGCGAGACCAACGGCCTGGTGCGCGCCGGGCGGGCAGACTTCCAGGCGGCGGCTTATCTGGCCGAGTTCGTGGATCAGGAGACGCTCGCGGCGATTCTGTCAAACCGGCGCTCGCGCAACACGATGGACGTGATACAGGCAGCGCTCGCCGCGCGCTCGCTGCGCGACAGCTACAGCATCGCGGGCGTCGGCTACCTTCGTTACGAAGACCGCGACGCCATCCCACAAGCGGCAGACTTCCTGCTGACCGAAGAGAATGTGCACACGGCGATTGTTTACGGCCTGGTGGCCGACGGCGAGCGCGAGTTGATCGTCGGCAGCCTGCGCACCAAGAAGCCGACCTTCAACCCGGATATATTTCTGAAAGAGGCGTTGGGCGGGCCGGAAGCGGGACGCTACTACGGCGGCGGGCGGCGCGAGGCGGGCGGCTTCGAGATCGTCATCGGCTTTCTGGCCGGCAATCAGGACGAGGAGTTTATGCGCTGGAAGTGGCGGCTCTACGACGAACAGCTCAAGCGCAAGCTCTGGGCGCGGCTCGGCGTGGATAAAGTGCGGCAACCACTCGGGGAATGAGTGCAGTAGTGATGACTAACGATGTTCGAGACTATCTGGGCGCGCACCGACGCGCATTACAAAGAGGTGCTTGAGCCGACGCTGGAGTTGGCTATCGAGATCGCCCGCGAGGGGCGTGAAGGCCATCGCATCGGCACTATCTTCACCATCGGTGATGCCGATGCAGTGCTTGAGCGCTCGCGCCCACTCATCTTAGACCCGCTCTGCGGTCATCCGGAAGAAGCGCGCCGGATCACTGACCCCAACCTACGCGGCACGCTCAAGGAGTTGGCCCAACTCGATGGCGCGTTCGTGGTTTCGGACGCGGGCATTGTGGTCTCGGCCTGTCGCTACCTGGACGCGACCGCTTCGGACATCCACTTGCCCCTCGGCCTCGGCAGCCGCCATTTCGCCGCCGCCTCGATCTCGAAAGTCAGCCGCGCGGTGGGCATAGTTGTTTCGGAGAGCGCGCTGGTGCGCGTCTTCGACGGCGGTCAACTGATCGCCGAAGTGCTGCCCGAGCTGTGGCTGCTCAGCCGTTACAACGTGCAGTTGCGCGCACCGTTTTCGGAAGAACACGTCCGCGATTTGGCTGTGCTGGTTTCGCAGGAGAGGTCATAAGTTACCAGCCAAACAACACGGAACTGGTAAGGACAGGACACGGTCCATAGCGGTTTCTCCAGTGGGTTGGCGTGATGAATGTGTATGTTGCTTTTCGATGCGGTTATTCGTGCTCATTGCCAGTAGGTACGATCCAGCGTGCGATACTGCACGGCCTCGGAAATATGCTTGTCCTCAATCTGCTCTAGACCTTCCAAGTCCGCAATGGTGCGGCTCACTTTGAGAATGCGGTCATAGGCTCTGGCCGAGAGTCCGAGCTTCATAATCGCGCGCTCAAGCATTTGTTGCGATGAGGAGGTGAGCGCGCAGTATTTGCGGATTAAGCGTGGCGGCATTTGCGCGTTGCAATAGACGTGTTCGCCCGCAAAACGCTCCTGCTGTACTTTACGCGCCTTGATAACCCGCGCGCGGATTTCGGCTGAGCCCTCACCGCTCTCTTGTGCCGAGAGTTCGCTGACCTTGACCGCCGGTACATTGATATGGATGTCAATGCGGTCAAGCAAGGGGCTACGGTCAATTCATTCTCAGCGTTTAATTGCGGCAAAGGCTAATGCAGGTTGTGCCGCATAACGCCGACCAGCAGCGGCAATGTTAGTCTCCCCAGCTAAGCGAAAGAGCGACAGCGCCAAGTTCCGTAACGCCGCCATCACTTGCGGCGCGCTCCCACTGCGGATCGCCGAAGCATCTTCACCGTAGGCCACATCGCGCACCCAGTGCAGTTTGTTTTCAATCGCCTAGTGCCCGCGCCAGAGCGCCAGCAACTGCGCGGGTGTGGCCCGGGCGGGCGCTAAACTCGTCACTCCATAGACAACTTCTGTGCGCGTCGCTTGTGTGTGTTTGTCTGTGACACTGCGTTCCAGCCGGAGCACTTGTTGCAAGCCCGGCCAGTCCGAACAACCAGCCATTACGGGTGTAGCTTGCAAGTGGCGTTCTTCAATGCGTGTCCCGTGTTGATCTGTGTGCACTACTTCTTCAATGGTGTCAGCCAGGGTAGTGGTTTGGAAGACGAGTTCGATTTCGGCGCGTAAGGTCGGTGGATTGTCCTTCACCACGAATAGGTAATCGCCGCCTTGCGCTAAGACTAAGACCTGCGCCGCATTCTCCGCCGTCGTATGCAAGGCGTCGGTTGTCACTACGCAGCCTGTCAGTACCAATTCAGCAATCAGGTCTTCAAACTCCGCCTGCTCGCTCGTCTCGATCCGTGCTTGCTGCAAGACCACGCCCAAGCGTTGACTCAAGGCGCTTAACAAGGCGACTGCCTGCCCACTGGCGCGGCCTGCCCCGCGCACCTTCTCGCCGTCTACGGCGACGCCTTCCAAGTCTGCCCCAGCCGCCGCGCCTAGCAGAAACTGCTGCGCCCAACGCCCCAACGCCGACTCAACAGCCGCCGCCGTGACTCCGGCTAAGACGCGCTGGATGGTAGACTGTGAAGGCCCGCGCTTGCGCTGAATGCCTAAGCGCCGCAGCCAGCGTGGCCCATAATTCTTACCCCACTCGCCAATCGCCGCTTGCGAGCGATAACCACATAACAAAGCAACACAGATCAACAATAAAACCGCCCACAACTCATAACGTCGTCCGCTCGCCTGGCGAAAATCGGGAATCTCTGCTAAAGCCTCTTGCAAGGACAGCTTCGTGCTGTGCATGGGTGTTCCTCCGTCGAATGGTTTGGTTTCGCAACCTCATTCTATGGAGGAACGCCTCTTTTCTTCTAGAGAATGAATTGACCCTAGCAAGGGGCCGGAGATTTTTGAAACATAACGCTGGATTTGCGGCGGCGTGCAGCGACACTCTCTGGTCGGATCGCCATAGAAACCGCAGTTGCAGGGTTGCGGCGCCATTTTGCAAGTTGACCTTGACTGGCCTAAGGCTTACTCCGCCTGCTTATCCTAAAGAGCTGAAAATTTTAGGCGATTGGATCAGGAAGACGAGATTAGATCAAAAACTCACGCAGGCACAGGCTGGACAGATACTTGGAGTAAGCGAGTGTTGCGTTACCAACTGGGAACTTGGCCACACCGAGCCAGAAGTCCGCTATATCCCCAAGATCATTGAATTCATCGGCTACTGCTCGTATGACACGACTGCCGAACCGATAGACCGGATAGAGGTGATCCGGCGAGCGCTGGGCCAGACCCAAGAGGAGTTTGCCCATATTCTGGGTGTTGATGAAAGCAGTCTGGCGAGCTGGGTGCGGCGAGAGCATAAACCAGGGAGGCATTCGCTGGAAATCATCAGATCATTTCTGACCTCTGCCTGCTATTGGGATACCAAACTGACTGATCAGGTTTTAGATAGTATGAATGATTTACCAAGCAACCTTATTCAAGACTGACGGCAAAGCCAGAACTGCTCACTGCGCTTCACGTTTGTGCTGAGTTGCAGGCATTGATGTTGGCGCGCGAGAAAAGAGCCTACGTCCACCTTGTGGATTTCTATTCTCCCAACTGCTCTGACCGTAAACATCCTACCGAGGATGTAAAGATCAGTTCAGATAATCACGGATGACACTAAGAATGCGAATCAAGGGTAGAGATGCAAACCCAGCAGACATTGTAGCGTTGGGTTGTGAAACCAGAAATTCAACTCATCCAACTGTATCTGTGGGTTCGCACGACCTACGATAAACATCCGGTGCTCAAGTATCAACGCTGGAGCAACAATCCAACCGAAACGCGCTTTATCGATCAACGCGATTACCGGGAAAAAGTGTTTATTGAAACAAGGAGTTAAAGAGCGAATACGCGAGTAAACATACCAAGAGGTGAATCGCGAAGGCGTGCTCGGCGCGGTGCGTACTCCGAATCAAGCCAAAACAGCACTTGAGAAACTCGAATAACTCTTCAATGCGCTGCCGGGCTTGTAGACAAGCTACCTGAAAAGGCGTCGCGAGCTTTTTCATATTCTTGCGGTTGGGCGTGTAGAGGTGAATCCCACGCCGTCCCAATTCACGAGCACGGTCTTGGGAGCTGTAACCCCGGTCACTAACCACGATGCCGCGGCTGATCCAGTCAGACAACGGATCAAGCAATTGGCGGTCATCCACGTTCGCCGCGGTCAGGCGCACGGCGCAGAGTCGGCCGTGCTGATCGCATTGGGCGTGCAGTTTGAAGCCGTACCAATAGCCGCTCCCATTGCGTGATTTGCGGGCATGCAGTTTGAAGGTGCGCTGCTGCTTGGCGCGCGCAACCTTGCAGACTGTCACCGGCGTTGTGTCTTGCAAGACCAGCGCATGAGCTTGCTGCGCGGCGCGATTGTGTTGGAGTTGTTGCCCCAGCAACGCGCCCGCCTCGCGGACGATCCGATTGGTCGCCGCCACAAACTTGCTGTAATGCGGTAAGGCCGGAAACTCCGCCCGCTGATGTCGTTGAAAGTAGTAATAGAGCTTAGCTTTGTCGGTCAGTCCCAACCAGGCCCCGTAAATGAGCATCGTCAGGACTTCGGCGGCACACAGTTGCGGCAGGCCGCCGCGTGGGTCGCGCGGCAACTGTTGGGCGCTGAGCTGCGGCTGCAGGGCCAGTAATTGATCGTCCAGCTTGACTAACAGCTTGAGCAAGGTGTCCGGCTCGTTTATGGTTTCCTGGATGAGCATGGTTGCCTCCTGAAGTAAGGTGTTTCGTTACACGTTTCTTACTCCTGAGGGGCTGTGCTCATCAATCTTTTCCGGTAATTGCGTTGGTAATAATATACTTGGCTCATCCCAGAGCCAGGGAGCACTGCGTAAAAGATAGATTTTTAAAGCTATCTGAAGGCGCTTATGCCTGATCACGCGAATCGGTTGTCGTAAAAGCAGCACTGCTACGGGACTGCGACTAAATCAGCGCTACTGACTGCGCTCTCATACGCAGAAAAGCGGCTCACAGCCTCCGCAGTGCCAGGCGTCAGACCACCGTTGAGCCAAGTATATTATTACCGTATATTATTACCATTGCGTTGATAGATTTCTTCGGCTTGCCACCGCGACAGAGTATAGGTTTCTATGTAAGCTTACGTACATATAGATTCCATAAGCAGACGCTCCTGCTCCCTTCCGGCGTGCCCACGCCATCCAAGCATGCCTACTATGTCCATCTCCAAGGTCAAATCAATAAACTATTCAGCTATACGTGTGATAACGCATAGACTGAGGTATGGGCGAAGGTGTATTGCTCTATTCATGCAATAAAACTCGGTTCTTAATAATAACTTTGAATCAGAACATATAACCATTTGAACACTGAGTTTATGAGAATACCCGTAAAATCAGATGCTTGAGTTACATGTTGTTCCAATGTGGACACTTCAACATCTACTTGCTCGTTACCCCCTCGTCAGAAGTATCAGAGTTTGAACTATGCGAGCAAATTTTTAGAGTCTCTGGACACGCCCCCTGGTTGTTCATCTCCGGCGCAGCTTTGCACAAAAAATCAGCTAAGTCGTTGAAAGTTCGTTCCCGGTTTCGGGGTCTATCAACAGTTACGGGAATTTTTGTGCAAAACCACAAAACCTAGGGATTTTGATGTGATGGAAATAACATGAAAGTGGCTACCAACTTAATTATGGGACTGGCGCTAATTGTGGGGCTTTCGCCAATGCGGATGTTTACCATATTGGAGCAAAATACTTTTGCGCTTGGCTTATCGACGTCAAAAGTTGCGAAGGCCAACCTCTTACTGACCCACGTGTCAGCGCGGGCTACAAACAATCAGAAAGAGCTTCGCGATACCTATACCCGGTCACCATTGAGTTTCGAAGAAATAGTTGGCCAAGAAGATCGCCAGTTCGGATTTCTTTCGAGAGGAAATGGGTACAGTGTCTTCTTGACGCCCAGCAAGGCGTTCTTTGCTCTGCATCAGCCAGGGACAAGCTTCCCATCTCAAGCAAAGAAGAATCGGATGACTGCCGCTTCCTGTCCTAATGTCAAGTGTTGGCCAGCCGCTTTGACAATGAAGCTGATCGGGGCAAACCCTGAATCGAAAGGCTCAGGCTTGGGAGTTTTGTCTGGTAAAAGTAACTACTTTATCGGGAGCGACCCGAAGCAGTGGCGCACCAACGTCATAAATTATGCCAAGGTGCAATACGAGAATGTCTATCCGGGCATCGCTCTTGTCTATTACGGAAATCATCGGCAGTTGGAATATGACTTCGTCTTATCGCCTGGCTCCGACCCGCGACAAATTAAGTTGGCTTTCGATGGTGCGCGGAAAGTAAGCATCGCTGAAACCGGCGAACTGGTGGTGCGGATCGCCAGTGGTGAAATGCGGCAACCCAAACCGTCTGTTTACCAGGAAGTAAATGGAGTGCGGCGAGAAATCGCCGGACGTTACCACCTACTCGGGAAGCAGGAAGTTGGCATCATAGTGGGAGATTACGACCGCAACCAAGTCCTTACGATTGATCCGGTCCTGATCTATTCCACGTATTTCGGCGGGTTGAACGACGATTACGGAAACGGAATCGAGGCCGACGCGGCAGGCAATGTTTATATTACAGGCATAACCTATTCGGATAATTTCCCGACCAAAAATGCAATGCAACACCTGTTGCACGGTGTGGGAAACGCCTTTGTTGCCAAGTTCAATCCTTCTGGCGCGCTCATCTACAGCAGTTATATCGGCGGATCCAAGGAAGATGTTGGGTTTGCCATTACGATTGATGCCAATGGCGGAACTTACATTACCGGCAGCACCGATTCGAGCGATTTCCCCATCACAGCCTCTGCCTTTCAAAAGCAGAAACAAGGACAAATAGACGCTTTCGTGACTAAGCTGAATGCGGCGGGCGATGCCATTGTGTATTCCACTTTTCTAGGTGGTAAGGCGAACAATATTGCTAACAGTATTGCTATAGACGCTTCCGGAAATGCTTATGTGACGGGTGAAACTACTTCCTCCAATTTTCCTACTACGCAGTCTGCCTACCAACGAATTCTGAGTGGCCCCTCAGACGCTTTCGTCAGTAAGCTGAACGCCGCTGGAAGCAACCTGGCCTATTCCACCTTCCTTGGGGGAATGATGCAGGAGACGGGATTTGGAATTGCCGTGGATAATGCCGGTAGCGCTTATGTAACAGGCCTCACCTCCTCGAATAACTTTCCGGCTAGAAATCCCGTGCAATCGGTTCTGAGCGGATTGGTCGATATGTTCATTGCGAAGCTTACTGCGGCGGGTAACGATCTGACATACTCGACCTATCTTGGCGGAGCCAATGATGACGGCGGTTTCGGTATTGGGCTGGATACTGCTGGAAATGCGTATGTATCCGGATTTACGACCTCAATCAATTTTCCGACCAAAAATGCCTTCCAATCTACTTCAGGCGGCGGAGATGATGCTGTCATCTTAAAGCTGGATCAGGCGGGAAGGCTGGTCTATTCGAGCTATTTGGGCGGGTCGGGAGAAGATCGCAGCTTCGATCTGGCGGTGGATAAGAGTGGTAATTCATATCTGGCCGGACGGACTCAGTCTGCTAATTTCCCTGTCAAAAACGCTATCCAGCCTGCCCCTGGAGCATTACAGAAACAGGATTCATTCAATGCATCTTTGAAAATTCCCCGTGATGGATTATCTCAAATGATCCAACGGGTTGGTGTAATGGAACACTACAATCGCGCTTCGGACAGATGGGATAGCACAGGCGATCAGGCCACGCGAAAGATTGAGTCACAATTTTCGGCGCTACAGATTGTTCCCGACGGATTTGTCGCAAAGGTTGATCCGAATGGGTTACTAATCTATTCCACTTTCCTTGGCGGAGATGGCGAGGACAGGATTTTTGCCGTAACAATAGACAACGCCAGTAATGCATATGTTACAGGGTTAACAATTGCCGCCAATTTCCCAACCAAGTCCGCGGTGCAGCAGGCGCTGGCTGGCAGGACTGACGTTTTTATCACGAAGATAGCCGATACTGGCGGCAACCAGACCAGTGTGTCTGCTGCTAGCTTCAGCAGGAGCAGTTTTGCTGCTGACGAGATTACAGCGCTTTTCGGCACAGGGTTGGCGACCGAAACACGGGTGGTAACAAGTTTCCCACTACCGACGGAATTAGCTTTGACTAGGGTCAAAGTGATTGACTCGACAAATACAGAGCGATTTGCCCAACTCTTCTTTATCTCTCCAGCACAAATCAACTACCTAATTCCGGCAGGCACCGCAAACGGGCCAGCTCGTGTGGTGACGTATCGTGATGGCGTGGTTATGTCCGACGAGACTATCCAGATAAGCACTCTTGCGCCCGGAATCTTCTCGGCAAATTCAAACGGCGAAGGATTAGTTGCTGGAGTTGTCCTGCGTGTGAAATTTAATGGGACTACTGTTGTGAGCCAGACCTATGAGTCAATTGTTCGTTACGACTCCATGCTAAGACTCTTTGTTGGCATCCCAATTGACCTTGGAGCGGAAACGGATCGAGTTTACCTGGTTCTTTTTGGTACTGGATTCCATAACCTCACTTCCATGGACAGTGTCAGCCAAACTATTGGCGGTCTCAATTCAGCAGTGACTTATGCAGGACCGCAAGGACAACTGCTCGGTTTGGAGCAGTTGAACATGCTGGTGCCCCGGAGCCTAGCCGGACGCGGAAAGGTAAATGTTGTCCTGACAATCGGCGGCAAGGTAACGAATCCTGTCAACGTTATTATTAAGTAGAAAAGTAGAACCTACAAGGAGGATAGCTCGCGAGATCGAATGGTGCTGACAAGGCGCATCAAGAAGGTAACGAGAGGGTTACCCAGCCAACCTGATCTTAAGAAGTAACAGGGAAGGGGTGCGGGAAAAGTAGCAAGCTGCCTCGACATGAGGTTTCCTTTAGGGTTTTTTGTTGGGATTGGTGTGTTTGGTGGCTGCAATAATAAACATTGGTTGTTATTACTGAAGGTTGAGGAATATAACAACCCTTCGTAGATAACTTGACCCATGATTTTCTAAAAATGGCCAGAAGCTGTCATTAAACTTAGTCTGACCTCCAAGACAATCAACTATCATAATCGGGGAGAAGGTAGGGGAGAAGGTAAGATGGAAGATAACATGCATTTCAACTCAACGTCGGCGGCGCTCTTAGGCCTTTTGGTCTTAGGCGCGATGTTCCTATTTGCAGCCTCATCAGCGATGGCTCAGACTTCGCCGAAATCCGCCGGAGAACTTGCTTCTGCTAATCAGGTCACGCTTAATGACAAGCCTGCCGCTGCCGGTCTGACTTTGTTCAGCAACAGCCGAATTAAGACCGCAAAACAGGGGAGAGCGACAATCAATCTGGGAAAGCTGGGGCGGGTTGAATTAGGGCCGGAGACTAACCTAACGCTAAAGTTTTCACCAGGGATGATTGGTGGTGAATTGCTCAATGGACGCCTGATGCTTAGTTCCTCCAGCAGCATTAGCATTTCACTCACGACGGCCAAAGGCGTGGTGACGGCAGATGGCAAAAAAGCCACCGTCCTGACCATTGAAATGACGAACGACCTGGCCAGAGTCGCGGCACATTTGGGCGACGTCAGAGTCCTTTCGGCTGGAAAGGATGAACGCGTCGCCGCTGGTGAAGAAATCGCTTTAGGGAAGCAGGAACAGCACGCAACCTGGCAACATCGCAAGCTGATGATGACAGGCGCAGCCATGCTGGGTGCCGGAGGATTGGTTGCCACACAAATTGGGCAGCCCGCAGTCCCTGCTGCCGGTGCGCAGCAACTTTCAGCGCCACTATCAACGCTGGTCAATGCCGGCGTCAATTATTCGCTGACAAATTTGATATACAGTAAAACCAGCCGTGATCCCAATATTTTCTTTACCACGACCATCACCTGCCGAGACCATGACAGTATTTTGTGCAATCGCAGAAGCGCCACTAGGCCTTAATCTCCCTTCTCGCTCTCCCCACGACGCCAGATGATAATTAATCTGAATTTCCAGCAAAGGGTCGGGCGCTTTGCGGCGTTGATGGTGTCTCTAATTAGCAGCGCCACGTTGATCGGACTTGCACTCATTCATTTTGCGTTTGCGGCATTGACGAATCCACAGATGCAGGTGAGCGGGGATCTGCTGGCATCGGCAGCAAGTTACTTTCCTAACTCGGCACGGGTGCAGGCACGGTTGGCCGCGCATCTGGTCGAGTCGGATGTGGATAGCGCGCTCGGCCACGAACAAGTTGCCGAACAGGCTGTCTATTACGCGACACGTGCCGTCAAACATTCTCCGCGAGATTATGAATTGCGGATGATTTTGGCTTTGGCCAAAGAGGCCCAGGGCGACTTAGCCGGAGCCGAAAATGATTTGCGGACCGCTCTGATGCTGGCTCCTCAACAAGTCAAAGTTCATTGGCGGTTGGCAAATCTGCTGGTTCGTGCAGGAAAGCTGGATCAGGCGATTGCTGAATTTCGGATCGTTAATGCCGGCACTGCCAGTTATTTGTCCGAGACGATAAATCTGGTCTGGCAAGCTTCGGATGGCAATGTTGAAACATTGTGTTCGGCCATCGGTGATGATTCGTCAAGTACCACGGGAACCAGAATGGTGCTGGCAAGGTTCCTTGTTTCTCAATCTCAATTTGACGCTGCCGCGAACATCTTTCGAAGCTTGAGCGTTCGGCAGCGGCTCGATGTGCCAGAAACGCCGGGGTTCCTGGATGACCTGCTCGCGGCTGGACGAATTGAATTGGCTGCACAACTCTGGCGTGAGCTTTTCAACCTTGATACGCATACGAATCAACCCTTGATCCGGAATGGCAGTTTTGAAACCACACTCAAGAAAGGCTTCATTCAGTTCGACTGGAACCTATCGCAAGGCAAATTCGCGCGAATCAGTTTGGCGACTGGCGTTGCAAGATCCGGGCATCGCGCACTTGAAATCGCTTATCTGGGAATTGACACAACGCGCCTCGAAGATGAGATTCGCCAACTGATTCCGGTGCGCCCTGGCGCGCGCTATCGTCTGGAAGCCTGGGCGAAGACGGAAGGACTGATCTCTCCAAATGCGCCGGGGATCGCCATCATCAGCCTTGATTCAAAGAGGATGATTGCGAACTCTCCCTTGGTGGAGACCGGTTCGCACAGCTGGCAGCCCTTGAGCGTGGAATTCACCGCCCCATCCGATGCCCAAGCAATTGTTGTTACCATTAATCAAAAGCCCAGGTTCAGTTATGTCGCACCAACACAGGGAACTGTCTGGTTCGATGACTTTACATTACTGCAAAAGTAGTCCGCGCAGCGCCCGTCGGATGTTTATTTCTATTTAGGGTTCTCGCTGCATCTCCCCTCCTCTACCTTCGATGAGCTTGTATTTGGACAGGGCCATTACGATCGGCCTTTTGATCATTATTGTGTTTACAGCACTGCTGCACGGCGCGGTTGAGCCGTGGTCAGTATTATTAATGGAATTGATGATCTCGATTTTGATCTTGCTCTGGGGAATCAAAGTGTTCTTTGATCGCGGCTTGAAGCTGGCGCTTCCTGCCGCAATCTGGCCAGTGGTGGCGCTAACTGCACTGGGCTTGGTGCAAAGCATCGCGTTCACAGACAGCGAAGGGATTTGGCGCAGTCTTTCCTTCGATGTCGAGGCGACACGCGGAACTGTGATTGTGCTTGTCTTCGTGATTCTCTTCTGTTTGCTCAGCGCAAGTTTTCTGACCAGCAGCCCACGCCTGCTGATGCTGGCCAGATTCCTGGCGATTTACGGCTTTCTGCTGGCATTCCTCGGCGTGCTCCAGCACTTCACCGAAGGACACACCCTAAATTGGTGGAGAACCGTGGAAGGGGAATCGTTCGGCTCGTTCGTCAACCGCAATCATTTTGCCGGGTACATGGAACTCTTATTACCCTGGCCGATCGTTCTTATCTTTGCGAGACAAGGCCACATCGGAGAGCAGATTTTTTATGGCTTCGCTACGACTTGGATAGGCGCGGCCGCAGTGCTAACACTTTCGCGCGGCGGGATAACCAGCATCTTTAGCGAACTGCTGCTGCTTGGCATATTGAGCCGGTACCTGATCGCAGGCGCTCCCAACCAAAAAACATCGAACCAATTCGTCAGAACCAGGGCCGTCAGGTTTGTGCGGCCAGGATTGATGGCTGCCCTTGTGTTGGCAGTCATCATGGGCGTTTTCTGGCTGGGGGCCGAACCAGTGATCAACCGGATTGCGACGGGGAACGCCAATGGCATCGCTTCGCCACCCCCAGCAAATGGCCAAGGCCCTGACCGCCTTGAAACCTGGCGGGATACCTGGAACATCATCCGCGCAAATCCGATCATCGGTACTGGTCTGGGAGCTTATGAGACCACCTATCCCATCTATGCTAAGGATAATGGGCTGGCGGGAGTTGTCGCACAATCGCATAACGATTATTTGCAGGTGTTGGCGGATAGCGGAATCGTTGGGGGGATGATTTTGCTCTGGTTCATCGTGATTATCTGCCGGGCAGTCAAGCGTGGTTTGAAAACGCCGGCGGCCCCATTTCTGGCCAAAATAACAGTCGGGAGTGGAGTGGCGATCTCCGGCCTCCTGGTGCATAGCCTGTTCGACTTTAATTTGCAGTTGCCGTCACACGCTTTGTTATTCGGCCTGTTTGCAGTTGTCGTCTCGCAAATCAACGTCCCAAGTCTTAAGCAAGTCGCCATTCTGACGATGAAACATTCGGAACTCTCTGCGTTGGCCGGGAAGTATGGAGCCAGGCTATGAAGATCATGACAATCGGTGATAGAACTAGATCATCCTCAAAACCACGGCGGATCATCAGGAAAGGAATCCGCGCGTTGCTTCTAGCGGGTCTGTTCGGCGCGCTGTGCCAGGGCTATGCGCAACAACCACAGACTACAGGGGCTCCACCACAGACAGCGGTTGAAAAATCAGGTCCCAGCACGTTCGTGCCGCCCGATGAAAATAATAGCATCTCCCCAGGTGACACTCTGACCATTACGATTGATGACGCGCCGGAACTGTCAAAGAACTATCACGTCTCGGCAGACGGAACAATTCTCCTGCCTTTTATCGGTTCAATGATGGCCCAACGTCTGACGACGGAAAAGCTGGCCCAAAACATTGCCGCCACGCTTCGAAAAGAGGATTACTTAAAGAAGCCGCAAGTGACCGTCAGTGTGGCGCAATATCACACCGATAGTTATTTCGTTCAAGGTGCAGTGCGCAGCCCGGGCGTGTATCTGGTTCGCAGCCAGCCGTCCTTGTTTTGGCTGATCAGCCTGGCCGGGGGGCTGGCCGAAAATCACGGTTCGGTAGCGATTATCTTGCGCCCGATGAAGCCACAAGCCACACAGGAAGAGGGGGCAAAGGAGGACGCCGCAGTTGAGGTGAAAGCTGAGTTGAAAGCGGAGATTCAGGGCAACAATCCTCCAGCGGCAAAATCTGCCAAACAAGACTCGTCGGCAGGGCGTGACGAATACGAGATGATCAAAATCAATCTCACCAACATTTATCAAGGACGTTTTGAACGGAATCTGAAGATCGAACCGGGGGACATTGTTCACATCCCGCCAGCAAACGTCTTTTTCGTTGCCGGCGAAGTGCATGCGCCCGGTTCATTCCAATTGAAAGATGGCACGACGTTGCGCCAGGCTATTACGCTTGCGCAAGGCACGACCTTCAAAGCCAGGCTCGGTGATACCCTCATCTTTCGCGACGACACGCAAACAGGGAAACGCGAAGAAATCAAAGTGGATGTTGGCGCGGTGATGAGCGGCAAAAAAGAAGACATCCCCATTTTTGCTAATGACATCATCATCATTCCCAATAGCAGAATGAAATCTATCGGCGGCTCACTGTTGATGACACTGGGAACAAGCGCGGCACGTGTGCCGATCCGGTAATGAATTTCAGGTGGAGATGATCAGTACCTCATGATCCAGGTTGAGTAATTGTCAGGCGGAGATTATGGCGGACGATAACAAACAACAAGAAAAGCCTGCCCTGAGAAGCGTTAAAAACGAACAGCTTGCTCTCTACAACTCTTCGGCAGCGGAGCCTCGACTTTCGCCTTCCTCCGGTGATGAAGAAGAGCAGGATCTCAATCTGCGCGAAGGGTGGCATAAAATTTGGCGACGCAAATGGCTTGTCTTGATGATTGTGCTGGTTGCCACCAGTTTCACTGCGGTTGAAGCTTTCCGCCAGAAATCCATCTATGAAGCTACGACCATTGTCGAAATCGGGAAAGAGAGCCAATCGCTGACCAAGCTCAACGATATGCTGGTGGTGAACGACGACACCGAACTTAAAACCTCCCTCTACAGGCTTCAAAGCCGTCCACTGCTGGAAGACGTCGTCGCGACGCTGAAACTCGATCAAAACCCGAAATTCACGGACATTACCCGCCGGCGTTCGTTTTGGGAGATTCTTGGCAATACCAACGCTGACCAGGCAAAAGAGCAAGCCCAAGAGGGTGATGAGGCTTCTCAGGAAGTCGCCGGAGAGCCTGCTGACAAACCGGAGAAAGGTTCGAATCGCTCGCTGGTAATGAGCGCCCGGCTGGCCCCGTTCATCAGTATTCTCAAAAGCAATCTGACAATTGAGCCGGTGAAAGAGACGCGTTTGGTCAAAATCTCGGTGATCCACTCCGACCCCAATCTATCAGCGCAGATCGCCAACGGAATTGCCAATACCTTCATCGAGACCAGCTTTCGCAAAAACACCGATAAGTATACCCATAACTCCGATTGGCTGAGTAACGCCACCCGTAAGTTGCAAGCGCAGGTCGAAGAAGCCGATAAAGACCTGGCTGATTACAGCCGCAACAACAACATCTTCACCACGGAAGGTAAGGAGAGTATGACTACCAGCAAGCTGACCCAATTACACGATCAGTTGGTGCGGGTAGAAACCGAACGCATGTTGAAACAATCGCTCTATGAGCAGGTGATGCAGGGACGCGTCGCACAATTGCCCGAAGCCTTTTCCAACATCACTACGACGACCTTGCAACAGCGCCTGGCCGATTTATCCATCCAGGTTGCGCAACTCAGCACGAAATACGGATTGAAAAATCCGCACCTCATTGATCTGCGCGAACAAATGATTGCCATTCAACTGGAGATTGATAACAGTCGGCGGGTGCTGGAAAACAAGCTCAAGGCTGATTACGAGCGCGCCACGCGCGATGAGCAGTCGCTGACTGCCGCTTTGAACAGGGCCAAATCTGAAGCCGTCGAGCAAAACCAGACCGCCATTCAGTACGGGATTCTCAAACAAAGGGCCGAAACCACGAAATTGCTCTACAACGATTTTTTGCAGAAGACCAGCCAGGCTGATGTCCAGATGGCCCAAATGTACCGCACCGTCACAGTCGCCGAAACCGCCGAAGTGCCGCTCGCGCCAGTCGGCCCGCTGCGATTTCGCACCATTCTGCTGGCCTTTATCCTGAGTATCGCCGCCAGTATCGGTCTGGTCTTCTTCCTTAATTATCTGGATAACACGGTCAAGAATGTGGACGACGTGGCGCGCTATATTCGGGTGCCGATGTTGGGAGTGATTCCGGCAATTGGTTCGGCCACACATATTTTGCTACCTGTGAAAAAAGACAGTAGGAGCCTGAATGGCCATGTTCACAATGGATTACTGAATGGCCAAAACCACAATTCGAATTCCAAGCCAGCAGTTGCGAATAAAGGGTCGGCACCCGAATTAAATGGACATTCCCCGGTAGTCGAGGCCTACCGCATGCTCAGAACTTCCATCCTGCTGTCAGGCGCGGGCCATCCTCCGAAAATAATGCTGGTTACCAGCAGCCTAGCGGGCGAAGGCAAAACCACCACGACGGTCAATACCGCAATCATGCTTTCCCAGCTTGGAGCGAAGGTGCTGATTCTTGACGCGGATATGCGTCGCCCGCGCATCCATAAACATTTCGGCCTGCAGGCCGCGCCCGGACTGTCCAACTACCTGTCGAGCGAAATCGAATTGGACACCATCATCCGGCCTTCTACTATCAAGAATCTTTCACTAATTTGTGGGGGCTTGATTCCACCCAATTCCGCCGAGTTGGTTAGCACGGAGAAGATGAAGCAGTTGTTGCAAACGCTTTCGGAACGTTACGACTATATTTTGGTTGATTCGCCGCCCATCAATAGCGTCACCGATCCCGTGATTCTGTCGCGCTTGGTCGAAGGCGTAATCATGGTCATCCAGGGCGGCAAGAGTAAGCGCGAGGTAGTCGCCCATGCGCGTCAGGAACTGGTTGGCGTCGGCGCCAAGATCTTCGGCGTCGTGCTCAATAACGTTGATTTACGCGATAGCGGTTATTACAACTATTATTATTATCATTACCGTTATGGTTCCAATTATGGGAAAGAGGGTAACGACCATAAAGAGAGTAACGGTCATAATGATGGCTTGGTGGATTCAACCTTGACCAGCCCGGCGCATCAAGTAACTCGAATTGATGGCAACTCGAATTGATGGTGAATATGCATAATTGTAAGCGACCAGAAGTATTCAAAATACGCATTGAATAAGCCGTTCAGAAGGCAGTCTCACCACAAAAGGCGCAACAGCAGAGCGCAAAAAGCACAATAAGAAAGATGGTGATTTCTCTACCAACAATCTCTAGTGAGCTTTTTGTTTCAGCTTTTGTGCCTTTTGTATTCCCTGCACAGGCATGTTTCAAACAGCACTAAAGAAGCATAGAACGTCGGCAAAAGGCTTCTATTCAACCATAGTACAATGAAAGTAGTTTATCTCAATCCATCCGGTCAGCTTGGTGGAGCGGAAAAAGTGCTACTCGATATTCTGGCTTCTCTAAAAGCTGCCGATCCAGCCTTTATGCCTCATCTGGTCGTTTCTGCCAATGGACCATTGGTCACCAAAGCGAGGGCGCTTGGCGTGCCAACAACGATTCTTCTCTTTCCACTGGCGCTGGCCAGATTGGGAGATGGCGGAGCCGGCGGCCCAGCGGGTAGGCAAATTGGCCTACCCGCTTTGTTAGGCCGCGTAGCAAAAGCGGTGGGCGCTACCACTGTTTACCTGAACCGATTGCGCAACGAACTGAAACGTTTATCGCCCGACATCATCCACACCAATGGCAGCAAGATGCACTTGCTGGGAATGTGGGCAAGACCGAAGCACACGCCCGTCATCTGGCACATTCACGATTACATCAGCGCGCGTCCCCTGTTGGCTCGCGCCTTGCCGCGCTTCGCTGGGAAATGTGCCGCCATCATCGCCGTCTCAAACAGCGTGGCTGATGACATTCGTTCAGTCTGCGGTCAAAACGCTCCGGTTCACAAAGTTTACAACGCCATTGATCCGGATCGTTATTCACCCGATGGCGAGAAAGCCGATCTGGACGCATTGGCCGGAATGCCGGCCGCCAATCCCGGAACCATCAGAGTCGGGATGTTCGCAACGATGGCTCGCTGGAAAGGGCATGAAGTTTTTCTGAAAGCCATCTCCTTATTGCCTGATGAATTGCCGGTTCGTGGCTATATCGTGGGTGATGCGCTCTATCAAACTGACGGCAGCCAATATTCCATTCCTGAGTTACGTGACAAAGCCGCACGATTAGGCATTGGCGAAAAGGTTGGTTTCACCGGCTTTATCGAAGAACCTGCCGCGGCAATGCGCGCTTGCGACATCGTCGTCCACGCCAGCAGCCAGCCAGAGCCCTTCGGATTGGTGATCATCGAAGCGATGGCTTGTGGGCGCGCTGTGATTGTCAGTCAGGTGGGGGGAGCGGCGGAGTTGATCGCGGCGGATCAGAACGCATTGGTACACACGCCGGGTGACGCGGCAGGTCTGGCAGCACAGATCAACAAACTGGTGGCGAACAAAATCTTGCGTAAAACTTTGGGGATGGCAGGTCAGGTGGTAGTTGACAGACGCTTCAACCGCGCGCGGCTGGGGGCAGAGTTTGCGCGCATCTATAAGGCAACCACCTTACAACCAGTAGACTTTATCCCCGTGCCGGCGGCGGCCTCCTGAGTATGAGCAATTTGCTTCGAGTCTTGCCTATCCATAAAGGGCTAAGTCACCAGACGGAGGTGGGAGCTGGCTCATTAGCCAGTTACTAAACGCGATGCGTGTCCTACACATTTTCCCGGTTTCTGACATTGGAGGAGCTGAGAACGTCTCGCTCAATTTGATGCGCTATCGCGAGCGGGCGGACATAGAGCACCAAGCAGTCTTGGTCACAGATGAGGCGGGTCAGCTTGGAGAGGAACTGGCGCGAATGGGGGTTCCATGGACGCAAGCGCCGCGCGGTCGTATGCGATACCCGATGGCTCTCTGGCGCGCCTGTCTGGCAGTGCGGCATGTCGTTTTGAATTCAATGGCTGATTTGCTGTTGGCTAATTCACCGCAAGGGTTTCTTTACGCACGGATGGCAACCATAGGGTTGGGGCGGCCAGTAGCGCTTTACTACATGTCTGTGCCCCGCCCGCACCTGTGGGAAAACAATGTTCTTGATATGCTGATGGTGCTGACACGACCGGCGTTCGTATTTACGGCTTCGCGAAAGATTGGACAAATTGTCGCCGGTTGGGGAGTTCCGAACGTGCTGTCAGTGCATCACGGCACGGCACAACAACCATTGATCCCGGGCGCGCTTGAGCAGGTGCATCTGAGTTTGGCGCAATATGGCGTTGCGCCAGAGGATCCTATTGTTGTACTGCCAGGCCGGTTACAGCCCTGGAAAGGGCAACACGTGCTAATCGCGGCCTGGGTTGAAGTGCTGCGTTTCTTCCCGCGCGCTCACGCCGTTTTGCTTGGGGGATCACTCTTCGGCTTGAGTCACGACTATCCGCAGCGCCTGCGCCAGCAGATCACTGATCTGGGTCTAGCGGAGCGGGTTCATTTGGTCGGGCACCAGTCCGTGCGCGGATGGTTTGCGCGGGCTGCGGCAGTCGTGCATGCGTCAATTGAGCCAGACCCTTTCCCGAATGTTTGTATTGAGACACTGGCGGCACGCCGGCCCTTAATTACCAACACGCTCAGTGGTACCTGCGAAATTCTTAACGACAAGGTTAATGGCCTGATTGTCGCTGCCAATGACCCTGCGGCACTGGCGATGGCAATTATCAACGTATTGAGTGATCCAGCTTGGGCAGAGCGCTTGGCAGAAGCTGGCTTTCAGCTTTATCAGGCTGCTTGTACGCCGAGTCATATGGTACGGCCGGTTGAGGCTACTTTGTCGGGCCTCGTCCGCCAATCCTCTATAAAAGCATGAGCACTGTAATAAAGGAGAGAATGGCTGTTGAAGTGCGTGCCCGCGCCAGCGGTGGTGTGAGCACGGACGCGGTGCTTTATGAGCTAGTGAGGCGCTTTATCCTGACTCGTCACGCCAGAGCGGGTGTTTTAGTGGATATTGGATGTGGTCAGGGAAAGCTCTACCATTACTTGGGTGGATATTTCGATCATTATGTGGGGGCAGACCTGATTCTGTATGACCAGTTTCCACAGTCTGCACGCTGCGATTTTCACCGCGTAGACCTGGAATCGGGAAAGGTCGCCCTGCCGGATGATTATGCGGATGTGGTGTGTAGTTTGGAGACCATTGAACACGTTGAAAACCCACGAGCCTTAATGCGTGAGTTGGTACGTCTGGCAAAACCAGGCGGCTGTGTCATCGTCACGACGCCGAATCAACTCAGTTTGCTGAGCCTGCTGACGTTGGCGCTGAAACATCGCTTCGCGGCCTTTCAGGATGTTCACTACCCGGCGCACATCACGGCGTTATTGGAAGTGGATCTGCAGCGAATCGCTGTCGAGTGTGGCTTGGCGGAAGTGGGGATTGATTACAGTGGTGAAGGGCGCATTGTGCTGACGCCGTACCATTACCCACAGTTTTTAAGCCGCCTCTTCCCCCGTGCCCTTTCGGACAACGTGTTGTTAATCGGGAAGAAGCCTTCTGCTTGTTGAAGAGGCCGCTCAATCCGTACAAAGCACTTGACGCCTGGTCACATCAACTCTGGCTCTCTCCCGGGTTGGAAGTTCTATGATTTCCATTCTGATTTGTATCGTTGCATTTGCTCTTTGTTTATACGCCGGTCGGCGCTCGCTGGTGGTGGGTCTGACGGCGATCCTGGGGGTAGGCTACACCTACGGCATTATTCGGGCGAATCTGGCGCAGAGCGCATCTCATTTCACCTTCGATGCCGCAGTGCTGGGCCTTTACGTGGCGCAATTGGGTAAGCCGCTGAATCCGGCGCAGCGCTTGAAAGCGCGAAAGCTGAAGCCCTGGGTCTACCTACTGATTGGCTGGCCGTTACTGCTGCTTCTGGTACCGGTGCAGGATTTCCTGATCGAGTTGGTCGGGCTGAGAGGCAATATCTTTCTCCTCCCCTTTCTGCTGCTGGGCGCGCGCTTAACATCCGAAGATTTGTACGCACTGGCAACCCGGATTGGATGGTTGAACATTACCGCTTTCGGTTTTGCAGTGGCCGAGTTTTTCCTGGGAGTAGATCAGTTCATCCCCAATCGCGAGAAAGTAACGACAATCATTTATCTGAGCGCGGATGCCTCCAGCAGCGGCGACTTTCGTATTCCGTCCGTCTTCACCAGCTCGGCGGTATATGCCGGAACAATGGTCACGACGCTCCCGCTGCTGGTCGGGGCATGGGTGCAAAAGCATCGGCGAGTCTGGCACGGATACTTGCTGCTGGCTGCGATCATCACGTCAATCGTGGGGATTTTTATGGCGGCATCTCGCACTCAAGTCGTCATTCTTTTCGCCCTACTCGTCGTGACGACGGTCTCCGGTCACTTGCGGATTGCCCCACAGTTTGGCTGGTTGATACTGTTGCTGGGCGTCGGCTGGGTGGTCTCTGGCGAAGAGCGATTACAACGTTTCGTATCGCTTCGCGATACCGATTTCGTGGCTGAGCGCATCAGTGGCAGCGTGAATAAGCGATTCACGACGCTCGCTGTCGAATATCCGATGGGCATTGGGTTGGGTGGTGGCGGTACCAGCATTCCCTACTTCCTGCAAAACCGCATCAAAAAACCGGTCGCAATAGAAAGCGAGTATGGGCGCATCATGCTGGAACAAGGCGTTCCTGGATTATGTCTGTGGGTCGCCTTCGTCTTTTGGGCTTTTTTACGTCGTGTGAATGCACGTTCTTCCTCGTGGGACTTGGGGCGACGGCTGGCGTGGATCGCCTGCATCATATACTTCGCGATTGGATTGCTTGGCACTGGTCTGCTTACCTCTATTCCGCAAACCTGCCTTTTGTTATTGCTCGCCGGCTGGATCAACGGCAGGCAATTGGAAAATATTGAAAAATGGGTAGCTGCCGGCAAATCAGTCGCCAGCGCTCAAAGAGCTTTTGTTCCGCAATCTGAGTTGTCACCATCCAGATGAGTCGTACAAGACGTTTCCTAAGCGCAGTTAGTCTGGGCTACGCCAGCCAGGCATTGACGATGCTGACGGGATTGTGGCTGACGCCATTTTTATTGTGGCATATCGGCAAGGATGCTTTTGGACTTTGGCTGCTCGGAACGCAGTTGATATTTTACCTGATGCTATTGGACGTGGGCGTAGTGGCGCTGTTGCCGCGCGCGACGGCGTATACCATCGGACGCGCGGGCAGCGTCGAAAACGCCACCGATCTGCCAAGGCTTATCAGCCAGACGGCGCGGCTGGTCTTGTGGCAGATGCCGGCAGTGATAATAGCGGCGCTGGTGATCTTCTTTCTGATCCCGCCCGACTGGGCGGCGCTGCGGGGGCCCTTGGAAATCATTCTGACGGTGTTCGTGCTGTTTTTTCCTTGCCGCATCTTCCAGGCCGTATTGCAGGGTTTGCAGGATTTGTCCTTCGTCTCGGCCACACAGATTGTAACGTGGGCCTTGAATATGCTGTTGACCATCGGGTTGATCCTGGCCGGTTGGCGGTTGTACGCGCTGGCTGCCGGTTGGGTGGTGGGACAGGTGATTGCGCCACTCGTTTTCTGGTGGCGCTTGCACAGACGATTCCCGCAGGTATTGCCGGCACGGCTGCCCTCGCTGGCCTGGGCACAGGCGCGCCAATCGCTATCGCAAGGCTTCTGGATGAGTGTGGCGCAGGTGGCGCAAGTGATGCTGACCGGAACAGACCTCCTGATCATCGGCAAACTGCTGGGGCCGATGGCGGTCGTGCTTTACGTTTGCACTGGCAAGCTGATCAGTGTATTGGCCAACCAACCAAACCTGTTGATGCAGACAGCCGTGCCCGCGCTGAGCGAACTTCGCGCTGGGGCTTCACACGAGCGGCTCCTGCAAGTGTCATCGGTCTTGAGCCTGGCGATGTTGACGCTGAGCGGTGCAGTCATCTGCCTGGTCTTGGTGGTTAATCAAGGGTTCGTTTTCTGGTGGGTAGGTAAAGAACAGTTCGGCGGTCTGGGGCTGACGGCGCTATTTCTGTCAGCCTTGCTGCTGCGCCATTGGAACATTACCTGGATTTATACCCTGTTCTCTTTCGGCCACGAGCGGCACATTGCGGTGACCGCATTGCTGGACGGTTTGCTAACTACGATCAGCGCGTTGGTGTTGGTCAAGCTGTGGGGGCTGAAAGGCGGGCCGCTCGGCGCCATCCTGGGCGTTTGTCTGGTGAGTCTGCCGAGAAACTTATCCAAGTTGTTGCGTGAACTGGAAATTCCGCCTGACATTTTATTGCGCACGCTCTGGCCCTGGTTTTGGCGCTTCGGCGGACTGGTGCTGCTGAGCGGTGTTGTGGCCCAGCTTTGGGTGCCGGACAGTTTTCTCAAGCTTGCCGTGACCGCTACGCTGGCGGTATTGATCTATACCGTAGTGATGTTGCCAATGGCGTTGCAATCCTCGCTCGCGCCTTATCTGCGTCCACGTCTGGATTTGCTGCGGGTGAAGTTGCTGGGTTCGGCGCAATCCAATCCGGTCGCCTAAATTCGATGCTCATGAAATCGCAGACACAAATTGCGTTTATTCACGGTGCACAAGCAGGAGTGGGTGGGCTGGGAACGCAATCGGCCAACGCTATTGCGGGCTTGGCCCTGGGCACGAATAAGGTGCATGCCTTTGGGCCAGGCCACAGAGCCAGTTGGCCAATGACCAAGCTCGGCAATGTTGTTTGGCATACCGCTCCCCCAATGACTTCTTCCTGGGCGGCGCGTTACACGTGGCTGCGATGGCGACACGGCCAACTGCAATACCGTCAGGACTCCCGGTTGGGGCATTGGGCAGCGACGAAGATTGAGCGGTTGCGCCCGCAACTCTGTTACACATTCACACAAGTAGGGATGGAAACGCTCCGCTGGGCGCGCTGTGCTGGTGTGCCCGCGATTTTGGAAAGCCCGAACGGCCACATCCGTAACTTCCGGGCGATTTACGAACAGGAAGCGGAACGCTGGTGCGGGCAGAAGTATCTGGGGCATCCCAGCGTTGCGATGGTAGAACGAGTCGAGGAGGAATACGCCCTGGCGGATTGGATTCGCGTTTCGTCCGCATGGGCCAAAGCTTCGTTGATCGCAGGCGGCGTGCCAGCGCACAAGATCGTCGTTATGCAACAGCCTGTGAACCTGCAACACTTTCATCCAAAACGAACCAGCGGGCTGCAATCACAAGCCGACCCATTACGCGTCTGTTTCGTGGGCAGTTTGGATTTGCGCAAAGGGTTCGTTTACTTGCTGCGAGCGGTTAAAGCGCTCGGCACGCCGCCTGTGGAATTGGAATTTGTCGGAGCAACTGGCAATCGCTGCTGTGCCCAGTTGTTTGCCCGTGAATCGGATGGTGTGCAACACCTTTGCCAGCCGGGCGATCCCTTGCACGTCTATCAACGCGCCGATGTTTTCGTGCTACCGACGCTCGAAGATGGTTCACCCTTTGCCGTCGCCGAAGCAATGGCTTGTGGCTTACCGGTGATCGTGACCGACAGTTGCGGTTCCGCTGAGTGGGTGCGGGCAGGGCAAAGCGGCTGGATTGTCCCGGCAGGGCAGGTCGAACCATTGACAGTAGCTCTGCGCGAAGCTCTGAGCCGGCGCAATGAATTACGGGCAATGGGCGATCTGGCACGTGCCGATACGGAACATCGCGCCAGTGCGGACGGATTCACTGCTCTCAATCAATGGATCGAAAGCATGCTCAACCTGGCTGAAGCGGCCTGACGCTTTGGGAAACAAACTATGTACGAACCAAATGCCCGGATCATATTTGATTTATTGAACCCCTCCGACGTTGTGCTGGACATTGGCGCGGGTGGACGTCCATTCAATCGAGCAAATTACGTGATTGATTTGGAGCCTTTCGAGGGCAGGCGATTCTATGGAGTTGCCAGACCGGCGCAAGGCGGCGCGCGCGAATTCTTTGCCAAAGAAACCTGGATACAACGCGGTATCTGCGACAGCGCGCCAATGGATAGATGGAACACTTCAATATGTCTCATAGCCAGGTTGTAAGTTTCATCCGGCAATCGCGCGCTTGGCCTTGGTTACGCACCGTAGCTCGCCCCTTGTGGCCAGGCTGGGTGGACGAAGGGCGCAGAATTGTGCAGGGACCGCTGCTGCGCCAATTACTCTCACAAGCAGAGGCGGAAGGTAGGCCATTGCGGGTGGCTCTCAACGCAGGCGCGGGCGGCGGACTTTATTCCCACTTGCTGCTGAACCTGCTGGGCGTGACACAAATTGTCGAAGCCGATCTGGGTTACGCCACGCGTTCGCGCAAACCCACCGACAAACGACAGGCGATGCTTGCTACTTCGCTGACCTTCATTCCGCTGGCGAGCCATAGCGTAGACGTCATTCTCTGTTCGGAAGTGCTGGAACACATCTGGGAAGACGAACTGGCGCTGGACGAATTGCGGCGGGTGCTCTTACCAGGTGGGTGGCTGTTGATCTCTGTTCCCACGCTGCCCGCAGTCTTTGACCCGGCGCATGTGCGCGAAGGCTATACAGCGGAAGACCTTTCACAACGACTGGCGGCGCGTTATTTGGAAACCATTGAAACTCGCTTCTGCATGTATCGTGTCTTCCAGTTCTTTCTACAGACATACCGGCCTGGGCGTTACCGAAGCTGGCTCGTTTGGGCGTTCTCTTGGCTGGATCGAATCTTTCCGGTGGGCCAGCCAATGGACTTAATCATTCTTGCGCGCGCCAGGTGAAGCTATGTTCGAACGTGCAAGCTGCTGAGCTTGGCGATTCATTCGAGAGATATCTAGTCTGACAGAGAAACAAGCGCCCCACGATCTTTCGCCGTCAATGGATTGATCCTTGATACTTAAAGCATTTCAGCATTCACAACCAATCGAAAAAGAAGGCTACATTCCCACGCTCGACGGATGGCGCGCTTTGGCGGTTTTAGGAGTCGTTATCTATCACGCAACTCCTTCGGGAGCATTCGGATTTCCAGTCGCGAACCTGGGGCAGCGTGGAGTCAGCGTATTTTTCGGTATAAGCGGCTTTCTGATTTGCTCAAAGCTGGTTAGCGAAGAGTTGAAATATGGGAAAATTAGTCTGAAGAACTTCTACCTTCGGCGGGCGTTTCGCATACTTCCTCCGGCACTGGCCTATCTGGTTGTCATCGCGCTCCTGGGGAAAGCCGGACTACTGGCCAGGATGCCTTTACGAGAATTGCTGTCTTGCATATTTTTCTTTCGCAATTACTTACCAGAGGTGTCTGATATATCCGGCTACACAGGCCATTACTGGAGCCTCTCGGTTGAAGAGCATTTCTACTTACTTTTTCCGGCTTTGCTTATTTGGGGTAACTCATCTCGGGTAAGATTTATAGCCCCCTTGCTGGCAATAATGGTTGGTTGCTGGCGAATTCTGGACGCGCGTTACAACATCTCGTCTCCACTCTTGCCACCAGAGATTATCCTTTCTTATCACCGAACTGACAGGCTCGCAGATGGGCTTCTGTTTGGATGCACGCTTGCACTCTGGGTAAATCAAGTTGCTTTCCGTAAAGTGCTTCACGAGAAGCTGACTATCTTTGTATGGTGGGCACTGGTAGCAATGTACATTACTGGTTGCTTCTATAGCCTACCCTTCCAAGGAATTTTGGATGCCATCTTAATCCCGCTGATGCTATATGGCACTACTATCAACAGGGCCACTCTGGTTGGTGCCATTCTCGAATTTCCGCTGCTGAAATGGATCGGCAGACTCTCATATAGCCTTTATTTGTGGCATGCCATCTTTTTTGTTGGGCGGTACCATCAACCAGAATTTTTACAATTGTTTCCCATAAATATAGCAGCGTTAATTATTTGTGCGTCGGCAAGCTACTACCTAATCGAACAGCCAATGATCAGCTTAGGACGTAAGCTAATGAAAGCAACTCAAGACCGGCCCAGTCCCCGCGATCTGGAAGCCATTCCAGGGTCGCTTGCTGCGGCCGATGCAAGACCCTAAAAAATGAGCATCTGGCACATCATTACAAGTGAATATCCTCCGCAGCCCGGCGGCGTCAGCGATTACACGCGCATTGTGGCGCGGGAGTTGGCCGCAGCCGGAGACGACGTTCACGTGTGGTGTCCGCAAGTGGTAGGCGCGACACCGCAGGAGTCTCGCGTGATTGTGCAGCGAGACTTAGGCAACCTTGGTCCAAGCGATTTATGGCGTGTTAGCCAAAGGCTAAAGCAATTTGCCGCGCCGCGCCGCTTGCTGGTGCAGTGGGTGCCGCACGGTTATGGCTACCGATCAATGAATGTGCCTTTCTGTCTGTGGCTGCTGAGTCGCGCGAAGCTGCACGGCGACCGCGTGGAAGTGATGTTCCACGAGCCTTTCTTCGCTTTTACTCGCCAATTCTGGAAACACAATGCCGCCGCCATTGTGCATCGGCTGATGACGATGATGCTTCTGCAAGCGGCGCAACATGCCTGGGTTTCAATTCCGGCTTGGGAGCCAATGTTACGTCCCTATGCTCTGGGCCGGTCGGTTCCATTCGCCTGGCTGCCCGTGCCCAGCAACATTGCGGCAGCGGATGATCCTGCGAGTATCAGCGCGATTCACGCTTGTTACACGCCCCCGGGCGGATTGCTGGTTGGCCACTTCGGGACTTATGGGCAGTCAATCAAAGAAACGCTGATGGCTGTGTTGCCTGCGCTGTTATCCGGCGAAGAGAAGTTAGGACTGCTGCTGCTAGGACGTGGCAGCGAGGCGTTGTGCGAGGATTTGGTGCGACAGCATCCTAACTTGGTCGCACGTTTGCACGCGCTGAGCGGGCTGGCGGCAGCGGACGTCGCCCGGCACATCAGCGCCTGCGACCTAATGCTGCAACCTTACCCCGATGGCATCAGCGCGCGACGTACCAGCGCGATGGCAAGTCTGGCCAATGGGCGTCCCGTCATCACCACAACCGGGCGCTTTACCGAGCCATTATGGGCTGCCAGCGGCGCAGTTGCGCTGACGCCAGATGGAGACGCGGCAGCAATGACAATCGCGGCCGAACGGCTGCTCAACGATGCAGCGGCAAGACAGCGGCTGAGCGCCGCCGCGCACACGTTGTATCAAGCCAGATTTAACATACGACACGTCGTCGCGGCGCTACGCACCCAGACGACGAACGGTACGGGCGATGAACACCCGTGGCCTATGCCCGCCCACGGAATAAATGGTGGAGTAACTGATGCGGATAGCGATCATCAACTGGAGCCGGCGCAAAGCCGGCGGGGTTGAAACTTATCTTGGCAACATAATTCCCGCACTGCTGAGCGCTGGGCATACCGTGGCGTTCTGGCACGAGGTGGATCAGCCTGCCAACCGTGACGCGATCCCGCTGCCGGAAGGCGTGCAGGCTTGGTCGGTTGCCGAATTGGGTGCGGAGCGCGCCCTGACGGCGTTGCGCGATTGGCGTCCAGACCTGCTTTACGCGCACGGCCTGCTGAATCCGAAACTCGAAGCGGCGGTGCTAGAGATAGCCCCGGCAGTCTTCTTCGCCCACAACTATTACGGCACTTGCATCAGCGGTGCAAAGACATTCAAACGACCGGTAGTTACGCCTTGTCACCGGCGCTTCGGCCGGCAATGTCTGGGCCAATTTTATCCCCGCCGCTGTGGCGGCTTGAGCCCGGTGACGATGCTGCGCGAATACCGCCGCCAGAGCCAGCGGCTGGCGTTGCTGCCTCGCTATCGGGCAATTGTGACCCACTCCCGGTATATGCACGAGGAATACCTCAAGCACGGTCTGGACCCAGGCCGTATTCATAGCTTTCCGTACTTCACGAATCACGGCGGCGACGGCACGCAGTGGCCTGCGCAGTTACTGTCGCGCCACGACACCGTGTCAGCGGGTGCGGCCGCAGAGCTGCTCGCGACTCAGGATGCGAGGTTAGATAAACGTCAAGTACATCACCTACTTTTTCTAGGGCGGATGAGTTTGCTCAAGGGAGGGCATGTTTTGCTGGATGCGTTGCCGCAAGCCGCCGCCTCGTTGACGAAGCCCTTGCGCGTAACTTTCGCCGGCGATGGCCCGAAACGAAAGCAATGGGAGCGGAAAGCAGCGCGGCTGCAAGCGCGCATCACCAACTTGCGGATCGAGTTCGTCGGCTGGATCGGAGGCCAAGGGCGCGATGTATTACTGGATGATTGCGACTTGTTACTCGTGCCGAGTTTGTGGCCCGAACCGTTCGGTCTGGTCGGCCCGGAGGCAGGGCTACACAGCGTTCCCGTAGTCGCCTTCGCGGTCGGAGGCATCACCGAATGGCTGTTTGAGGGAGTCAACGGCTGCCTCGCTCCGGGTGATCCGCCCACTGCGGGCGGGTTGGCTGAAGCTATCAGCAGGTGCCTGCGCGATCCTATCAAGCACGCCCGCCTACGCCTTGGCGCGGCGGAAGTAGCGCAGGAGTTTCAGTTGAAGAATCATATGGCAGGTCTGATCAAAGTCTTTGAAGAGATAGCGTGGACGCGCCAATCGGCTTATGCCTAGACCTCTGCGCATTCTGGTTGCTCATCAAGTGTCCGCCGGACGCAATGGCGGTATGAGCCGGATTATGGGATTCATCCATGATCATCTCATCAGTGCCGGGCATACAGTGGATTATCTGTGCGCTGAAGCTTTGCCCGCACATTTACCGTCACAGTTCGCCCGCTTCGCTTTTCCCTGGCTCGTGCGAAAGCATGCCATTGCGGCGGCGCGCACTGGGCATCCCTATGACCTGATTAACGTTCACGAGCCGAGTTCTGCCGCTGTCGCATTGTCGAAGGCAGCAGCTGGCGGGGCAGTGGTGGTAGTGACCAGTCATGGCGTCGAGCAACGCGGTTGGGAACAGGCGCTGGCGGAAGGGCGCGCAGGTCGAGCGGGGCCGAAACTGAAAACCCGGTTGCTTTATCCCTTGACGAGCTTGTGGCAATCGCGTCTCGGCTTGCAACACGCGGATCATATCTTCTGCCTGAATTTCGAGGATCGTGACTATCTCGTCAATTGGCTGCCTTGTCAGCCTAAAAAGATCACGCGCATTTACCCGGCGGCCAATCCGCTTTACGCGCAAGCGGCACGGGAGCGCGACTACACGCGCTGCACACGTGTGATCTTTGCCGGAACGTGGGTTACTCGCAAAGGGACGGTTGAGTTGGCGCAAGCCTTCACGATGCTTGCTGCGCGATTTCCCACGCTGAAGTTAGTTATTTTGGGCGGCGGTATGCCAGCCGAGAGCATAAAAGAGGCATTCCCGGCGGCGGTACGTCCCAGAGTTGAATGCGTGAAGATAGCCACCGAAGCCGAGAATGCCGCGGTGTTCGCGGCTGCCGACATTTATCTGCTGCCGAGCCATTTCGAGGGTACGCCATTGACCTTGATCGAAGCGATGATGAGCGGCTTGCCTATCGTAACGACAGCAACCTGTGGAATGAAAGATGTGATCCGCGACGGCGAGCATGGCCTGCTCATCCCGATGCACTCGCCGGAGGCTTTGGTGACATCAGTCGAGCGGCTACTCGGCGATGCGAGTTCTCGTGCCAGACTAGGCCGCAGCGCGCAGGCTGAGGCTCTGTACAAATATACCTGGGAGCGTGTGTCGTCCCCAGTTCGGGAAGTGTATGAACAATTATGTTCCAGGAGGGAACCATGCCTGAGCAAATTGTACTCAGCCCCTATCCAACTGTGATCGACAAAGTTTGGCGACGGTTGCGCGACTTGCCGCACTACATGGAGGCTGTCCGCGACCACACTTTTCCCGGGGAATTCGCGCGGCTCCACGACAAGGTCAGGCCTTACACGATGTGCGGACACGCGCGCCTGCGCGGTTTGTACGAAGCTGTCAAAGAGGTCGTGGCGCGCGGCATCCTCGGCGACATTGTCGAATGCGGCGCGGCGCGTGGTGGGAGCGCCGCTTTGATGGCGTTGACTCTGCGGCGACTCGGAGCCAGGCGCCAGTTATGGGTCTTCGACACATTCGAGGGTATGCCCGCACCTTCGGCAGCCGATCCCGATTATGAAATCGCCCAGCGCTTTGTCGGTACCTGTTGTGGGCCACTTGAAGATGTCACCGACTTGTTTCGCCGCTGGCAAATTCTCGCCGATGCCAAGCTGGTCAAGGGGCTGTTTCAAACAACATTGCCGGTCGCGGAAGTGAAAAACATCGCCCTTCTACACCTGGACTGCGATTGGTACGAGAGTCTCATGTGCTGCCTGGAGCAATTCTATGACCGCCTCAGCGGCGGCGGCGTGATTCAGATTGACGATTATGGCCACTGGGCAGGAGCGCGAAAGGCAGTGGACGAATTCCTGCAGCGTCGCCAGATTAAGGCGCGCCTACGCTATCTGGATTATTCAGGAAGGCAGATCAGGAAACCACGCTCAAAGGAGGCCTCTTGATGGTTAGCACTTTACTTGAATCCAGGCGCGTCTATGAGAGCTGGCACCAACGGTTGGAGGTAGACAGCAAAGCTGACACGCCCTGGCACCGGTTGGTTAAGCAACATCTACAGCCCGACCGTGACCTGAGCGGGAAGCAGGTGCTCGAGATCGGTTGCGGTCGTGGTGGTTTCGCCTGCTGGTTGGCCAGCCAACCAGCGCGGCCTGCGGAACTCGTGGCGGCTGATTTTGCGGCTAGCGCCGTCAGGATGGGACAGACCTTTGCCGCGCAGCAAGGACTTACTAACATTCGCTGGGAGACCGGTGATATTCAATCAATTGCTCATCCAACCGCCAGTTTCGATACGGTCATCTCGTGCGAAACCATTGAGCACGTGCCTGATCCGCGCCGGGCGCTGTCCGAGTTGTGCCGCGTGTTGAGACTTGGCGGACGGCTCTTCCTGACAACTCCGAATTACCTGGGCACGCTTGGTCTTTATCGCGTTTATTTGCGGCTGCGCGGGCGCGTCTTCACGGAAGAAGGGCAGCCGATCAATCACTGTCTATTGTTGCCGAGGACGCGGAATTGGGTGTCGCAAGCCGGTTTGCGTGTGTCTGTAGTGGACGGCGTCGGCCACTACCTGCCCTTTCCGGGACGGCCTCCCATTGAGATGCCGCGATTGAATAGTCCAAGAATGATGATGCGGTGGTGGGGACTGCATTCATTGATCGTGGCGGAGAAAACATGAGTGTGATGACTCATTTTATCCCTGATAGCTGTCAGGCCGGTTTGAGCGAAAGGAAAAGTGCTGGCCGATGAAAATTGCTCTGGTGGTTCACGACTTGCACGAACACGGCGGCCACAGCCTCTACACGCGTGTGCTGGCGGATGCTTTGGCGTCCCGGCATGAAGTCACAGTCTTTGCCAATCAGTGCGAACGCCCGGCGGATGCACGCTGGCGGCACAGTCCGGTAACGGCGTGGCGAGTCAATGCGCTGGCCAGCGTAAGGACGTTCCCGCTGGGGTTGCGGCAGTGGCGACGCGAACTGGCCGAATACGACATCGAACATGCACAAGGATATTGCGGCGGCACGCCCAATGTGGTGACGGCGCATATCTGTCTGGCTGCCTACCTGGATTCGTTGCGAGACATTTCAACGCGCACCCGCGCTTCGTTGGGACTGATGCTGGCGGCGGAAGAGCGCTTCTATCGGCAGTATCGCGGACACGTCATCACCATATCCGAGCGGATTGCCGCGGACCTCCGCGAACGGTACGGCGTGCGCTCACTCATCAGCATCGTGCCGCACGGCATCAACACGGTACGTTTCAACCCCGGCAACCGCGACCGATTCCGTCAGCAAGTGCGCACAGAGTTGGGCGTCAGAGAAGACCAGACGCTGGCTTTGTACGTCGGCGATTTGACCAAAGCGCACACGCATCTGAAGGCGCTGGCGGCGGCAACACCGGAAGTGCAATTCATTGCTGTGACTCTTTCGCAGCGCTACCACTGGACGGCGGTGAACGTGCGAATCCTGCCGCCGACGCGCGAAATCGAACGGTATTACGCCGCCACCGACGCATTCGTTTTCCCGACGACTTACGACGCGTTCGGGATGGTAGTGCTGGAAGCCATGGCCTCAGGCGTGGCGGTTTTCTGCTCGGATCAAGCGGGCGTGGCGGAATTAATCAACTCCGGATTCGACAGCGTGGTGTTATCGCTGGACGAGTGGGTCGAAGGCACGCGCGCCGGATTGCGTGACCGCGGATGCCTAGCCGCGCTTGGCGGCGAAGCCTCCCAGATGGCGCGGAGGCATCAATGGGCGTCGGTTACCGAGGCCGTCGAGCAAATTTATTTTGAGGCCGTACAAACACGAACTGCGCGCAGAGCCTGAATAGCAAAACTATTAATCGATGGAATCCGGGACAACCAAAACCAGGATGTGTTTTGTGATTGAGAGTGGCAGCGACGTGCGCTTGATCGAAGGGTTAGCGGAACGATATGCCCTCTCGATTCTGGCGCGCCGAATCGAAGGCGGAGTGGAAATCAATCATCCACCGAAGTCTCCGGTTTCGGTGATCATTGGTCCCGCGTCACGCTTGACGTTTGCCTGGCTGGTCGGAAAACAATTATGGCAACGGCAACGGCAGCTTGATTGGGTAATCGTGCAAGGGAGCAGCCTGGCCGCGCTGGCGGCCAACGTGGCCGGCAGGCTGACGGGAACGCCGACTGTCATGCTGATTTGCAGCCCTGTGGAAGCCTATTACCGCTGCCGCCGTGAAAATCCAACACCTGGCAAACCGTTCCGTCTTTACGAACTCTGGTTGCTGAATCTGCTCGCCTGGTTGAATGGGCTGTTTGGCCAGCAGTATTGGGTGCTGAGCGAGTACCTGGCGCAGGTGGTGCGGCAACATAGCCGGGGCAAACCGGTGGAACTGATCCCGATTTACGGCGTGGATACGCAACTCTTCCGGCCTCCGGCCGAAGCGAAACAAAGACTCAAAGCGCAACTAGGCCTGCCGGTAACCGGCAGGTTGATTTTTTTCAGCAGCCGGATTGCGCCGGAAAAGGACAGCGAGACATTGCTGGCAGCGTTGCGGCAATTACTTGATGCGGGGCGAGACTTGTGGCTATTGCATCGCAGCGGCGGGTATCGAATATTTCTGGAAGACGCGGCGCGGTTCGGAATCGCGGCGCGCGTGATCGCCACCGATGCCGTGCATCCGCACGACCAGTTGCCACGGGATTATCAGGCCAGCGATCTGTGCGTGCAGGCCAGTCGTGCAGAAGGGCTTGGCTTTTCGCCGCTTGAAGCATTGGCTTGTGAAATTCCGGTAGTAGCGACAGCGGTCGGAGGATTGAGAGAGACCATTGTTGATGGGAAGACCGGTTGGACTTACCCAGTCGGTGACGCTAATGCATTGGCCAATTGTATTGCGACCGCACTGGACAATCCTGATGAAGCAGCCAGACGTGCTGCAGCGGGGCGACGCTTAATCGTTGAGAAATTCGACCGTCAAAAATCCTTTGCTCAAATTGAACAGCTCGTCAGAGAAAGTAAAGCAACCGAACTTGTTTCGGAGCGAATTTCCCAAGTCATGAAGGAGAGCCTTTATGATGACAAATGAAAGTCAACCAACCTGGCGCGAACGCTGGGCCATCGGTGCCGTCAATGGCCTGCAAAGCGTCGGATTAGAGAAGTTCGCATACTCAGGCACGCTACGATGGCTTGGCAAGCGCATCCTTCTGCGTCGCGACCACTCGCCCAAAGTACGCGCCATCGCCTCTGGCCTGGGCGAAAAGTTGAAACTGCGGATGCTGCCCGACACACCGAAATCTTATTGGCTGGGGATTCACGAGCCTCACATGCAGGCGGTTATCCGCGAACAGGTAAAGCCAGGGATGGTTGTCTATGATTGCGGCGCGAACATTGGCTACTACTCGGCCATTTTTGCCGAGCTTGTCGGAAGCGCCGGGCACGTCTACGCCTTCGAGCCTTCCCCCGAAAGTCTGGAGTGTTTACAGACTGCCGCCACGCTAAACGGTTTTAAGCAGTTGAGTATCGTGCCCAAGGCGGTGTGGCATCGGACAGAGGTGCTGCACTTTGTCCGAGGTTCAGAGGATAAATCTTTGGTGACTGATCACGTTAAAAACATCTTCGGGGAATATGCGGAGAGCGGCACTTTCATAGAGATTCCGGCTACTTCGCTTGACGAATTTGTTTACAAGGAAGGCCATCCGCTACCGGATTTCATCAAGATTGATGTGGAGGGTGCGGAAGGGAAAGCTGTCGCAGGTGCCCGCCGACTCCTTTCTGAGCGCCGCCCGCCTCTACTGTTGGAAGTTCACGGGACGCCTGGTCTCGAAGTCTGGGCGATCTTGAAGGAACTCAATTACACTTTCGTCAACATTGCCACCGGCGACACTCCGCACACTGCCGCCGAATTCGCCGTCTGGATCACGCAATATCTGGCCGAGCCGCAGTAATCAATGAACTACGATCATTCTGTCCTGACTGGACATTACGCCAAAAAACAGCTTCGGTCGCGCGACTGGCTCATTTCCTGGAGCCATCAACGCCGCTTCCAAGTCGGCTTACGGTTGGCGCGCCATTTTGCCGGGCAACGCATCCTGGATTACGGATGCGGCGACGGCACGTTTCTGGCGCTGCTGATGGCAATGGCCTACGCGCCAGCGACAGCGGTTGGCTGTGAGATTCATGTTGATTTGGTTGCGGATTGCCGCGCCCGGTTGGGCGCTCAGTCCGGCTTAAGTTTCCTGACTGCAGACGAATTGGAGATGCCAGAGCAGGCCGGGTCTTACGACGCTGTCGTGTGCATGGAAGTGTTGGAACATGTAATCGAGGTTGCGCCCATGCTCGACCGCTTTGCGCGCCTACTGTCGCCTGCGGGACGGCTACTGATCAGCGTGCCTGTAGAAACCGGCTTGCCGTTATTGGTTAAACAATCCGTGCGGCACATCGCGGGTTGGCGTGGCATTGGCGATTATCCGGGCATTGCGCCTTACACTTGGCGAGAATACCGGGCGGGCGTCTTCGCCGGACGACGACAGCATATCGAGCGCCCAATCCATCACCATGCCGACGGCAGCGGTTTTCACGATCACAAAGGATTCAACTGGATGGCCTTGTGCGAAATGATCGCCCAGCGGTTTCAAATCGAACGGCGGATCAGTTCGCCCCTGACCTGGCTGCCGTCGCAACTGGCAAGTCAGGTATGGATTCTCGCGCGCAAGCAATAGACATGGGCCAGTCCTCTTTCCTGGAGTTAATGCAAATGAATACAGGTGTAAGCACAATTGTTGGAACGAACAAAACCAATCTCACTCCCAAAGGGGTTGGCTTGCTCAATGGTAAACAGATGGTCAAGCAGATGATGCGGCGCATGGTTAATTGGTGTGGATACGACATTATCCGAAAAACAGATGATAACGAGGCTTATCCCAAGGGTTTTTCCGCAGCAGAGATTGAGATTATCAAGCGCGTTCAACCCTACACGATGACTAGTTCTGAGCGTGTTGTTGGCTTGATTTCAGCAGTTAAATACATCGTAAGGAATCGTATTCCAGGTGACTTAGTGGAATGTGGTGTTTGGCGGGGTGGGAGCACGATGGTGGCTTTGCTGACATTGCTGGAGCTGGGCGAAACAGAGCGCCTCATTCATTTATTCGACACCTTCGAGGGCATGACACCACCTGGCGCTAGAGATGTTATGTATAGCGGCCACACGGCCAACGAGTTACTTGCGATTCAACAAAACGTACCTGCCAGAAATCTTTGGTGTTGGGCCACCAAGGAAGATGTGCGCCAAAATACGTTCTCCACGGGATACCCGCCAGACAAAATCAAATTCGTAGAAGGCGATGTGCTTGAAACCATTCCTAATTCCGCGCCTGAGAGGATTGCGTTGTTACGGCTGGACACGGATTGGTACGAATCCACCCGGCATGAACTCATCCATCTCTACCCTCATTTAAGTCCGGGCGGAGTTTTGATCATTGATGATTACGGGCATTGGCAAGGGGCGCGGGAGGCGACTGATGAATACTTTGAATCACATCAATACAAACCGATGTTACACCGCATTGATTACACCGGCAGATGTTTGATCAAGATGATGTGAGCTAGAAAAATGAAATGCTTGAAGCTGGCCGTTATTTGTGATCTGCGTGAGGAAGGCTGGCCAAGTATGGAGTTGGTTGCGGAGATGCTTATTGCTCAAGTTAGCGCAAATTACGCGGCGCAGTTTTCAGCGGTCAAAGTGTGTCCGCCGATGAACCGGCGCTTCACGGCGCTTCCTGTTATCAAGCGGCAGCGGGCCGCCCACAACGCCGACCGGCTGCTCAATCGTTATTGGGATTATCCGCGCTGGTTACGGAACAGGCGCGGCGAGTTCGATTTGTTTCATTTGGTGGATCACAGTTATAGCCAACTTCTGCATGAACTGTCGGCAGAGCGCGTGGTGGTGACCTGCCATGATCTGGATACGTTCCGCTGTCTGCTGGAACCGGAATCGGAGCCTCGTCCGGCATGGTTCCGGTGGTTGATACAGCGCACGCTGGATGGGTTTCGCCGCGCGGCGCGGGTGGTTTGTGTCAGCGAAACGACGCGCCAACAATTGCTCGCGCATGGCTTGTTTACTCCCGACCGCCTTACCGTCATCCCGAACGGTGTTCATCCGAGTTGCACGCCGGGAAGCAATTTCCTTGCTGACGCCGAAGCCGCGCGGTTGCTGGGCGAAGCGGACGGCAGCCCGTTGCTGTTACACGTCGGCAGCGCCATTGCGCGTAAACGCATTGACGTGTTGCTGGAAGTTTTCGCCCGCGTCCGACGGGAGTTCCCGCGCGCACGTCTGATCCGCGTGGGCGGACCCTTTACGGCCGAGCAAATGGAGTTGGCGCAACGGCTGCAAGTGGCCGAGGCAGTAACGGTGCTGCCCTTATTGACCCGCGAAGTGGTGGCGGCTGTTTATCGTCGGGCGACTTTGGTGTTGTTGCCTTCGGAGCGCGAAGGGTTCGGGTTGCCGGTCGCGGAAGCGCAGGCTTGTGGCGTGCCCGTTGTCGCCAGCGATCTTGCGGTGTTACGTGAGGTAGGCGGTGAGGCGGCGATTTATTGCCCGATCTCTGACTCGGATGCGTGGAGTAAGACAATCGCCGCGCTGCTTGATGAACGCGAGTGCAACCCCATGAAATGGGCGCAGCGCCGTGCTGCCGGTTTGGCCGGAGCCGCACAGTTCACCTGGACAGAGCACGCCCGCAAACTCGTCACCCTTTATCAAGAGTTGCTGGCTTGAACACAAAATTGATTGGTGATCGCGACGTACCGTAGGTTGTCCAACCTGCGGAGGTCGCCGTCAGAAAGCTGCTTGGTGGCCATTGAACAATTCCTGAACCGGGTCATCTGCAGGTTGGACAACCTACGATACTTTTACGAGGAGAAGTATGAAGAAGAAAGCACTGATTACCGGCATCACCGGTCAAGACGGCAGCTATTTAACCGAATACCTGTTGAGCCTGGGTTACGAGGTGCATGGCATCGTCCGGCGTGTGTCGTTGGAAGACCCGGAACGCCGTTTCAGCCGAATTGGTCATTTGCTGGATCAGGTTCACCTGCACGCGGCGAGCCTGGAAAGTTACCCGAGCATCTTTCACGTTTTCAGCCAGCACGAGTTTGACGAGTGTTATCACCTGGCGGCGCAAAGCTTCGTGGCGGAAAGCTTCGCCGACGGGTTTTCGACGATGAACACCAACATTAACGGTACGCATTTTGTGTTGGCCGCGCTGCGCGAGGTGCGCCCGCAATGCAAATTCTACTTCGCCGGGTCGAGTGAAATGTTTGGCAAGGTAGAAGTGGCGCCACAACGCGAAGACACCCGCTTCCATCCGCGCAGCCCCTACGGAATAAGTAAAGTGGCCGGGTTCGACTTAACCAGAAATTACCGGGAAGCATACGGAATGTTCTGCTGCAACGGCATTCTGTTCAATCACGAAGGCCCTCGCCGCGGCTACGAGTTCGTCACGCGCAAGATCACCAACAGCGTGGCGCGCATAAAACTTGGGCTGGCATCCGAAGTACGCCTGGGCAATCTGGACGCCAAGCGAGACTGGGGGCATTCGAAGGATTACGTGCGGGCGATGCACCTGATGTTGCAGGAACCGGAGCCGGACGATTATGTGATTGCCACCGGCGAGACACACAGCGTGCGCGAATTCTGTGAACTGGCGTTTGCCGAAGCCGGGCTGGATTACCGCGATTTTGTCATCGTGGACAAGCGATTTTACCGGCCCGCCGAAGTTGAGTTGTTAGTGGGAGATGCCACGAAAGCCCGGGGCAGGCTGGATTGGGAACCACACTACAGTTTCCATAACCTGGTTCGCGAAATGGTTCAATCCGATCTGCAACAGACTGATCGCATGGTAAAGCAAAGCCGTGAATTCGCGATGGCTGCAACGCCGAGTTTCCAGGCAATTGTTTAACCGAAGTGACGATAGTGACATGGAAAATGCGAGAGGGTGTCAATCGCGACTTACCCGCAAACCAGATAAACAAAAGGCCTTTCCGATGTTTGTCATAGCTAAGGCTAAAATTTTCGAGGGTGCTCATTTCTGTCCGCAAAGGATGACGAGGGACAAAAGTATTGCCGCTTCCATTTTTAACCAGAAACTCCGCCCTTATTCCGAAATAACTCGATAGCTACAGCATGTTTTGAAGTACCTGGCGGTCGTGATTTGCGACTGTTAGCTACTGGATTGCCTATCTTATGCTGCTACTTGTAGCTTGGTGAATAACAGATCAAAGGAATGAAAGACACATTATGAAAGTAGTTATTACCGGCGGGGCTGGGTTTATTGGTTGTAATGCCGCCAGCCGCTATCTGCAACGTGGCGAAAAGATCGTCATCATTGACAACTTGTCACGGCCCGGGGCGCAGGAAAATCTGGAATGGTTACGCGGATTCGGCCCATTGGAGTTTTTGCCGATTGATATTCGTGATGGGCGAAACGTCACGCAGGCTTTTGTCAAGCATCGCAACGCCGACCTGGTGTTGCATCTGGCCGCTCAGGTAGCTGTGACGACTTCGGTAATTGATCCCAGAAGCGATTTTGAATCCAATGCGTTGGGAACGTTCAACGTGCTGGAAGGAATTCGACAGGCGGGCATTGATGCGCCGGTGATCTACTCTTCGACCAACAAAGTCTATGGCGGGATGGAAAATATGGGGATCGTCGAACGCGATGGCCATTATGCTTATGCCAATCTGCCCAATGGCGTCGGGGAAGAACAATGCCTGGATTTCCATTCGCCCTACGGCTGTTCGAAAGGGGCGGGCGATCAGTACATGCGCGATTATCATCGCATTTACGGGTTGAATACAGTGGTTTTCCGGCAATCCTGTATCTATGGCTACCGCCAATTCGGCATGGAAGATCAGGGCTGGGTGGCCTGGTTTACGATTGCCACGCAACTGGGATGGCCGATCACTGTTTACGGAGACGGGAAACAGGTACGCGACATCCTTTTCGTCGAAGACCTGATCGACGCTTATGAAGCCGCCGCCGCCAATATCAATCAGGTAGCCGGCCAGATTTACAACATCGGAGGCGGGCCGGAAAACGTTATCTCCCTGATTGATTTGTTGGAGCATCTGGAACGGCAGGAGGGGCAGCCCGTCGCTTACCGGCGCGACGATTGGAGGCCCGGCGACCAACGGATTTATGTCAGCGACATTCGCCATGCGCAACAGGAATTGCAATGGACTCCAAGAGTAACTTGGCAACATGGTCTGAACCTGATTTACGATTGGGTGAACGCCAATCAGGCGCTCTTTACCACCTCAAGTAACCAGAACAAGACTGAAGCACATCATCAAATACCGAATCTGGTAGTGCTCCCAGCCCCCATTACAGCCTTGCCCGCAATCCCATGAAGAAAGGTAAAGATGACAACCGCAATCGCCAAGTCCGACATGAGTCTCCCCGGTCTAGACATCTTGCAAGTCGGCAAATTCTATCCGCCCCATATGGGCGGAATGGAAACGCACCTACAAATATTGTGCGAAAACCTGCAGCCATTCGTTACTGTGCGGGTTGTGGTGGCTAATAGCTGCCGTCAGAGCACAGAGGATTCGATACACGGCGTCAAAGTAGTGCGGGTAGGCACTCTCTTCAATTTTTCGGCGGCGGCGGTATGTCCGCGGATGGTTGCCGAAATTCGCCGGTCGAAAGCCGACATCGTGCATTTGCATTTGCCTAACCCAATGGCGACAGTGGCTTATTTGGCCAGCGGACATCGCGGCAAGCTAGTCATTACTTATCACAGCGATGTGGTGCGTCAGAAACTTTTGGCCCGATTCTTTCAGCCGATACTATACAGCCTGTTGAAACGCTGTTCAGCCATCATCGCCACCTCTCCCAACTACATTGCCACTTCCCGGGTGTTAAAAGATTTTCGCGACCGTTGCCAGGTAATTCCCTACGGTATACCGGTGGAGCAATTTCAACTGCCTGATCAAACGCTGGTGGAACAGATTCGCGAAAAACATGGCAACCGATTGGTGCTCAGTGTAGGCAGGCTGGTCTATTACAAAGGCTTCGAATACCTGATTCGTGCGATGGCGAAGGTGGACGGGCGTTTGTTGATCGTTGGCGATGGTCCTTTGCGCGGTAGCCTGGAGCAGGTGGCCAGAGATTGCGGCGTTGCCGACCGGGTCGTTTTCCTCGGCGAGGTACAAAACGAAGACACGATTCCTTATTACCATGCGGCAGACCTTTTTGCGCTGGCTTCGGTTGCGCGCAGCGAAGCTTTCGGCATTGTTCAACTTGAAGCAATGGCCTGCGGCAAGCCGGTGGTTAATACCTGGCTTGATTCGGGCGTGCCATTCGTCTCGCTGAACGAAGTCAGCGGGCTGACGGTATTGCCAATGGATTCTGATGCGCTTGCCGGAGCGATTAATATCCTGTTGGACGATTCCGAATTGCGAGCTAAATACGGTGCGTCGGCACTGGCGCGAGCGCGCGAGAAGTTCGCGCTGGATGGAATGATACATCGAATGCTACAACTTTATGCTCAAGTCGCAGGGCGGCAAACTGATTTGTCAAAGGGTTTGGTAATGAATGAAGCGGAGAAGGGTTTAGATGGTGCGACTGTAGGGGTGGCGGCGCGAGCATCCGCCTACACCAATCATCAGAAATGAGTCATCAGCTTAGCAGATCAACGTACCCCGAGTTTCTCGTAGCCTGAAGTTATCAGTGCGATCCTATTTGATTTTATTCTCACTTTCGTTCTTGTTTTCTATCGGGATGACCCCATTGGTGCGCCGGTGGGGGGTGCGGTGGGGGGCAGTGGATCTACCGGATGGGGGCCGGCGGATTCATCAACTGCCGACGCCACGGCTGGGTGGCATTGCCATCTATTTGGCTTTTCTGGGGGCCTTATTGTGTGCGCCATGGCTGGACAATCGTGTCAGGGGTGACTTAATGGCCAACTGGCGGGCAGTGGCGGCAGTGATGGTGGCGGGAACGCTGGTATTCGCGCTGGGAGTTTATGACGATTTTCGTACTGCGAATGCCTCGATCAAAATCTCGGTGCAGGTAATCGCAGCCATGATCCTTTACTATTGCGGGTTTCGCATCAACGGGCTTTCCTCTCCGTTCGGCGGTTCGTGGGAATTGCCGATGGCGCTCAGTTTTCCGCTGACGGCATTATGGGTTGTCGGCATCACCAATGCATTCAATTTGATTGATGGGATTGACGGGTTGGCTGCCGGAGCGTCGGTCTTCGCGTTGCTGTCGCTGCTGATCTGTTCGTTGGCACAGGGGCACCCTGAAATCAGTTTGCTCAGCATTGTGCTGCTTGGGGCGGTGATCGGTTTTCTGCGTTACAACTTCAATCCGGCGACAATCTTCCTGGGCGATTCGGGAAGCTTGTTGCTCGGTTTTATGGCGGCGGCGCTTTCGCTCATCGGCGCGCAGAAAAGCCCTACGCTGATTGCCATTGCCATTCCGCTGGTGTCGTTTGGGTTACCGGTGACCGAGGTGTTGATCTCGATTGGCCGCCGCTTTTTGACTGGCGTCCCGTTGTTTGAAGGTGACGGGAGGCACATTCACCATATGCTTTTGCATCGCGGATTGTCGCAGCGGCAGACCGTGATTCTGCTTTACGCCATCTGTGCGCTTTTCTCGCTTTTCGGAGTTTTGCTTTTGAATCCGCAGCGATATACGGCAGCGCTTGTTTTCTTCGCGCTGGGTGTCGGAATGGTGATTGGAGTACAGCACCTCCGATACCATGAGTTTAAGGCGTTGGGAAAGCAGTTCAAACAGAGGGTGGGACGCCGCCGGCGCACCTTTGCCTTTTATACACAACTTCGACGCACCAGCGACGAATTGCGTCTGACGCAAACGGTTGAACAACTCATGGCAGCCCTTGCGGAATTATCCACGGCGCAGGCCTTCGACCTTGTCACCCTGGAGTTGCGTCAGATTCCTGCTACTGCGGAAGCAGAACTGAGGCTGGCAAAAGTGGCTGCACTGATGACCGGAACGGAGGGCGCTGCGTGGAAATGGGCCTGGAAGCGGGGAGAGATTGCCTTGATAGGCACACCCACGGAACATCAATGCCGGGGGTTGCGAGCACCACTCATCAACGGACAAGGCACAGCCCTTGGCGTTATCACTTTCCACTGCCATGTCGCAAATGACGAGTTGACTGTCCGCCTGGGTCAAGGCAGTGACTTGCTTTGCTTCGAGTTGAGCGCTGCTTTGGATCGTCTGGGCAGTAAAAATCCACAAAATGTTGGTGGTAAACTCCGGCAAGCCGGGACGGCCGCTTGATTTTATTCCAAGTGATCAGGACCGAGGCTCGGTCTTAAACTTAGACGACGCAACTCAACCCAACTAAAGTTGGATGAGCTTTGGTTACTCGTTTTTCAGTCAAGGCGACAGTCGCCGAGCCCGGATCGCTCTAGCGGGCCACGCGCCAGATGGCCTTGTCATTGGCGACCGCAGCGAATAGATCTGCCGCAGATAATATGATGCGGGGCCGACGGCGTATCAAACCAGCACTGCTGCATGGATTTCGGGAAGCCTATCAAAAGGTGCTCGCCGACAAACAACTCAGCGCTTGCGGTAAAAAGGCTGGTCAGACAAGTCACATAGAGCGCTGGAACAAAACGCTTCACAAACGTCTGGCATATTCCGTCCGCAAGATTTTATCTTTTCCAGCTTCGAGATGGCGCACGCAGTTTGTTTGCGACCCTTTAGTTATCGCCATGACCAGCGCTTTTACCTGGTCGAATTGCTCCCTTTCTCCTATTGCCAGTAGGTACGATCCAGCGTGCGGTATTGCACTGCTTCCGAGATATGCCTGTCTTCGATCTGCTCCTTACCTTCCAAGTCCGCAATGGTGCGGCTTACCTTAAGAATCCGATCATAAGCTCTGGCCGAGAGTCCGAGCTTCATAATCGCGCGCTCAAGCATTTGCTGCGATGATGAAGCTAGCAAACAGTATTTACGTATCAGTCGCGGTGGCATCTGCGCGTTGCAATAGACGTGTTCGCCCGCAAAACGCTCCTGCTGCACCTTCCGTGCTTTGATAACCCGCGCGCGGATTTCGGCTGAGCCTTCACCACTCTCTTGTGCCGAGAGTTCGCTGACCCTTACTGCCGGTACATTGATATGGATGTCAATGCGGTCAAGCAAGGGGCCGGAGATTTTTGAAACATAACGCTGGATTTGCGGCGGCGTGCAGCGACACTCTCTGGTCGGATCACCATAGAAACCGCAGTTGCAGGGATTCATCGCGGCGACAAGCATAAAGCTTGAAGGGAAGGTTAGCGACATCGCGGCGCGGCTGATCGTGACGCGCTGGTCTTCGAGCGGCTGGCGCAAAACTTCCAACACATTCCGCTCAAATTCCGGCAACTCATCCAGGAAGAGCACGCCGTGATGCGCCAGACTGACTTCGCCGGGGCGGGGCACTGCGCCGCCGCCGATCAGCCCGGCATCGCTGATCGTGTGATGCGGCGAGCGGAAGGGGCGTGTCGTCAGCAAGCCGCGCGCATCGGTGTAGCCAGCAACGCTGTGAATCTTGGTCGTTTCGAGCGCCTCTTCAAACGTAATCGGCGGCAGAATCGAAGGGATACGTTTGGCCAGCATAGTCTTGCCAGAGCCAGGCGGGCCGATAAGAAGAATGTTGTGACCGCCACTGGTCGCGACTTCGATAGCGCGTTTGGCGTGCATTTGGCCGCGCACTTCGCGGAAGTCCACCAGGTAGCGATCTGCCACGCTCAGCAAATCATCAATCTCAATCCGCAGCGGTGGAGGTGGTTCGTCGGCGTTGAGCAGTTCAATCACTTCGCGCAGGTTGGCGACAGAATAAACATCCAGACCGCCTACGACCGCCGCTTCACGCGCGTTCTCGTTGGGCAGCAGCATACGCTTCAAGCCTTTCTGTTTCGCCGCCACGGCAATCGGCAACGCGCCGCGAATCGAGCGTACGCGCCCATCGAGCGCGAGTTCACCGACGAGCAATGTGTCGCCCAAATCTTCGCGCTTCAATTCGCCGTTCGCGCCGAGGATGCCGACGGCTATCGGGAGATCGAAGGCCGAGCCTTCTTTTTTGATGTCAGCGGGCGCCAGATTGATCGTCGTTTTATAAACTGGGAAGAAGAAGCCGCAGTTAGTAATCGCCGAGCGAATGCGTTCGCGGCTTTCGCGAACAGCCAGATCGGGCAAGCCGACCATCGTCACAATGGTATCGTGCTGGGAATCGCCGGAGCGGGGCGCGAGGTCAACTTCGACCTCGACCAATTCGGCGTCAATGCCGTAGACAGCGGCACTGAGCGTCTTGTAGAGCATGGCCAGACTCCTGTGAGTAAAAATTGGAAACAGCGCGCGCCAGCTTAAGCAGCTAAAAGGCAAAAGGCAAAAGTAGCGTATGCACTACTTTTGCCTTTCACATGCCCTTGGCTTGGCGCTTAAATTTTAGCGGCCTTTGACCGGCACCTTGAGAACCTGACCAGCCCGCAGCTTGGCCGACGCGTTCAAACGATTGAGTGTCGCCAAGTCGCGCACCGAGGTATTGTAACGTCCGGCGATGTCGCCGAGCGTCTCGCCATTCTTGGCCTTGTAGGTAACGATCTTCGCCGTCGTACCAGCACCAGTCGGTGCAGCCGAAACGGAGGCGGCACCCTTCGGAGCCGAGAAGACGACATTACGCAGACCACCGTTGGCAGGTACCACTACCTTTTGCCCCGGACGCAAAACGCCACCATTGATTTGTTCGAGCGCCGATTCAGACACACCAGTACGGCGCGCAATTGTCTCGAATGAATCACCGGCTTGTGCCGTCATCATCCGCCAACTCGTACGCTTTTCCGCAGGAATGCGCTTGAGCGCAGTCTGCAAATTCGCACCCTTGCCAGCCGGGACACGGATGGCATAGGTCGTCGCGGGCGGTGTGATGCCGCGCTTGAGTTCGGGATTGAGCCCCAGAATGTAATCGTGATTGGCATCCACTGCGTCAGCGACCAGGCGCAGATCAACCGAATTGTTGACCGTCACGTAATCGAAGGTCAGCGGTGGTTCCGGCTTGGGCGAAAACCCGTAGCGTTGCGGGTTCTTGGCAATGATGATCGTCGCCAGGATATTCGGCACATAGTTGCGCGTTTCATTCGGCAGCATCGAGTGGATTTCCCAGAAATCCGCATAGCCGCTACGCGCGACACAACCATCCACGCGGCCTTCGCCGGAATTGTAAGCGGCCATCGCCAGCTCCCAATTGCCTGCGTAACGGTTGGCCAGCCAGCGCAGATATTTCGCCGACGCACGGGTCGCTTTCTCAAAACTCGACCGTTCATCCACCCAGGCGTCTTGCTTCAAGCCATAATTCGCGCCAGTGCTCGGGATGAATTGCCAGAGGCCCACGGCGGCCGCCCACGAGCGGGCAATCGGCGACCAGGCGCTTTCCACTTGGCAGAGCCAAACGAGGTCTTGCGGAACGCCTTCTTCTTTGAAGATACGGCGCGCCATCGCAATAAAGCGGCCTGAACGGCGCAACCCATTTTCCATCGTCGCGCGGCCACGACCCTGGTAGTAGTTGATAAAGCTTTGGACGAGTGGATTGGGTTTGAAACTGAAGTCGAGCTTGGCGGCAGAGACGGCCGTCTCGATTTCTTCTTCAGAAGCGTTCTTGGTCTCTTCCTCAGTCAGCTTGAGCTTGGTCAACTCGTCGAGCGGGGAAGGCACGTAAGTTTGTTGCCCAAAACCGCGCTCACCGCCTTGTTGGGCGACCGCCAATTGAGTTTGGGGCATTGTGCTATCTGTAACGTTGACCTGTGTGGTCTTCGCAGCCTGCGCGTTCTTCAGCAATCCGATTTGGCGCTGATAGATGCGGTCAACCAGACGGCGGTAGTAGTCTTGCAGTTGGGGATCAACAACCCCGGATTCGAGTACAAGGTCTACGGATTTGTCATAAGCGCGGCGGGCTTGTTCATAATTGCCGACCTGGAAGGCCTCTTCGCCGCGTTGAAATTGTTCGTTGGAGCGATCTATAACGCGTTGTACATCTTGGCGTAGCCCGCTCAGGGTACTACTTTGAGCATAGGCTGGCAGCGTGAGTGGGGCGCAAGCCAGACTTAGGACTAAGATGCTTTCAGCGAGCACCACAAATTTATGCTTCGGCATTAGTCTTCATTCCTCCGGTTGTTTTTCATCCAGCATTCAATTGAAGCTTCGATCAGGATTGTCAGCGCTTCATTGAACTATCTCCCCAGCGACCAGTGAAGAGGGGTGGTCGGCGATAGGGAACGCTGACAACGGGGCGGATTGTAACTTTTACACAGTTGGGTGTCAAACCATGAATTTCCTGGCGGGGAGACCGTTCCCAAGGTCGCCGGATAGGCGGGCGGGCCTGAGAAGGTAAGCTGGATTCGATTTAACTGGCGCGCAAACGCAAATTGACACCCTCTTACTGGCTCGGCTATAAGAGTAATTAATGAAAGCATATCGCCAGCCAGTTTTGCTGCTACTTGCGGCGCTCGCTTGCGTCATCACGTTAGCGCGCGGCTGGCCTGTCCAGGCACAAACACTCCAATTCCCCAACTACACCGGCCACGTCAACGATTTCGCCAATGTGCTGGACGCGGGCAGCAAACAACAGCTTGAAACTATCCTGCTCAACTTTGAACAACGTAGCGGCGCGCAGATCGCCGTCGTTACCGTCCCAACTTTGCAGGATCGCCCCATTGAGGAGTATGCCAACGGGCTTTATCGCGCCTGGGGCATTGGTGCGAAGAGTGGCGAGCACAAAGACAAGGGCGCGCTGCTGCTCGTCGCGCCGAACGACCGCAAATCGCGCTTGGAGGTCGGCTACGGTCTGGAAGGCGACCTGCCGGACGGGTTGGCGGGCGAGATGCTGCGCCGCATGCGGCCCTACTTCCAGCAACAGCAGTGGTCGCAAGGCTTGACCGTCGGTACGCGCACGCTGGTGGACACGCTGGCGCAGAAGTGGAACATCTCGGTCGAAGGCATTGACCAGCAATATGCTTACACCCCACTGCCCGCTGCTCAACCCAGCGACGGCCAATCCGCAGGTAGCGGTGTCTGCCTGATGCTCGGCATCCTTCTTTTTATCCTGTTCATTATGGCTCTGGCTCGTCGAGGTAGACGCGGCGGGCGTTCATCCTGGTTTACCGCGCCGATGATCTTCAACAGCAGCGGCGGCGATTTCGGCGGTGGCTCCTGGGGTAGTAGCAGCAGCGACAGCAGTAGCAGTGGCGGCAGCGATTGGGGCGGGTTCAGCGGCGGTGACAGCGGGGGTGGGGGAGCGAGCGATAGCTGGTAGACGACGCAATTTTGGGTTCGAAATCAGGGATTTGAAATGGAAGACAAATTCAACGAACTGGTCAATCGGTTGCAAACGGCGCTTGGCGACAAGCTAGTCTCGGTGATCGTTTACGGCTCAGCCGTTGCCGCACCCTCGCATCCGAAGAAGGCCGATTACAGGACGCTGGTCGTGACCTACGCGCTCGGCGCGGATGAGTTGAATAGAGCGCGCCCAGCAGCGAGATGGTGGGTGGGCGAAAACTTCCCGCTACCAGTCTTTTTCACCAGGCAGGAGTTCATTGACTCGTTGGATGTCTTTCCGGTCGAGTTCCGCCAGATGAAGCGCGCCTACCGCGTCCTTTACGGCGAAGACCTGCTTGCTCCGCGCGAGGCCGCCAAAGATAACCTACGCTGGCAGGCCGAATACGAACTGCGCGGCAAACTATTGCGTCTGCGCTCGCTCTATTTGCCGGAAAGTGCTTCGGCTGACAGACTGATGAAATTGATGACCGACAGCGTGGCTAGCTTTGTGCGCTTCCTGCGCCCGGTTTTAGAAATCTTCGGCGAAACGCCACCGCTCGGCAGACTGGCCACGGTCAGACTGGTAGGCGAGCGGCTGGCGGTAAACGTCACCCCACTTGAACGCCTCTTGCGCCTGCGCGACGAGCCGGTGAAGTTGCTCGAAGTCGAGACGCAAGACCTTTTCGGGAGCTACGTTGACTGCTTGGGCAAGATTATTGCCGCAGTGGATAAGCTGTAGAACGAATTTATGATGGTAGGACAGGTTTTCAACCTGTCCGTCACTGAGTAGGACGGGTTGAAAACCTGCCCTGCCATTTGGAGAGGAGAAACGCTATGGGAAAAGCATTACTGATTGTCTTGGCCGTGATATTGGTCGTTGTGTTAGTCATCGGTGGTTGGGTGTCCAGCAATTACAACGGCCTGGTCGGCGCGCGCAACAACGTAGACGGCCAATGGTCGCAGGTGGAAAATCTGATGCAAAGCCGCGCCGACAAGATTCCGAATATCGTGGCAACTGTCAAAGGCGCTGCCGGACAGGAGAAAGAGGTTTTTACCAAGATCGCTGAAGCGCGTTCGAAGCTTCTCTCGGCCCCCACGCCGGAAGCAAAGATCGAGGCTGACCGCCAACTCTCGCAAGCGATGCGCGATGGCGGCTTGCTCGGCACGGGCGGGCGTTTCCTCAATATTGTCGAGCAGTACCCACAATTGAAATCGAACGAGAATTTTCTGCGCTTGCAAGATGAATTGTCGGGCATGGAAAACCGGCTGGCCGTCGCGCGCCGGGATTACAACCAAGCAGCGGTGGCCTACAACACGAAGCGCCAGTCGTTCCCAACTGTTTTGATAGCGGGCTTGCTGAACTTTCAGGACAAGCCGCTCTTCAAGGCAGAGGAAGGTGCGCGTACCGCACCGAAAGTGAGTTTTTAGTCAGCGAGTTTGTAGCTCGAAACAAATCAGGGAGAAGCAGCCAAAAAATATCGGCTGCTTCTCCCTGATTTTGCTGCGAAGCTTGCTTAAGCTTTTCAGGCAATCTCGCCACGCCGCATCTGTTCAGCCAAATACTCCGAGGCGCGCCACGCCAGCGCCATAATCCAGGTCGTGATGCCGTGTGTGCCGGGCAACGAGACGAAACAACTCGCGTCGGTCACGAACAGGTTTTTGACCTCGTGCGACTGGCAATATTGGTTCAGCACCGAAGTCTTCGGATCATTGCCCATACGCGCCGTCCCGCATTCGTGCGTCGCATCGCCCATCGGCTCGATGTATTGCCGGTGCGGCAAAATTTCCGCGCCACAAGCGCGCAGAATCTGCTCCATCCAGCCATACATATCGGCCATCATCTTCCGGTCATTTTCCTTGTCGCCCGCGTGGAAGCGCACTTGCGGAATCCCGTAGGCGTCCACGTTGTCAGGATCAATCTCGAAATAGTTGTCGTAATCTGGCAGCCGCTCGCCATACCCGCGCAGACTGATCGTACTGCCGTAGACTTCACGAATCTGCCGCTTCAAATCCGCGCCCCAGCCCCGTGCGCCGCCCGCGCCGCTGCCACGCCCAAAGCCCGTGCCGACCAAAATGAAATAGCCGCCGTGATAATCGTTCTTCCGGTTGTAGTTGAAGCGCGGGATCGTCACATGTGAACCGCCCGCGCCGTCTTCATTCTCATGCCGCCGGTTTTTCAGTTCAGGAACGATGCCGACCATCCCACCTGACTTCACGTTGTCCATAATGTAGTGGCCGACCAGCCCGCTCGAATTGCCGATGCCCTGCGGATGAAAGCGCGATTTCGAGTTAAGCAGGATGCGCCCCGATTCGACCGTGCTAGCGGCAAGCACTACAGCCTTTGCTTCGACTTCGTAATGCTGTTTGGTACGCGCATCGAAGTACGACACGCCGCGCGCTCGACCATTTTTATCAACTAACACCTGATGCGCGACCGCGTGCGTGCGCAGCGTGAAGTTCGGCTTACGTTGTAGTTTGGGAATGATGACATCGAGGCTGGAAAAACGCGCTCGCACGTCGCACCCATTGCCGCATGCGCCGCAAAAGTGGCACTTCGGACGCCCATCGTAAGGCGCGTTCAAAACCGCCGTGCGCTCCAACAAGACTGGCACGCCAAGCTTGGCCGCGCTCTTTTTCAAAAACAGTTCGCTGCAACGTGGCTTGTGCGCGGGCGCGGCATAAGTACCGTCGGGCATATTGACGTAGTTCTCCGCCGCACCCGAAATACCGACCAACCGCTCGGCCTTGTCGTAAGAGGGCGCGAGGTCTTCGTAGCTGATCGGCCAATCTTCGCCAAAGCCCTGCGTCGTTTTCGTCTTGAAATCCATCGGCCCGTGACGAAAGCACGAACGCCCCCAGGTGTTGGTGCGCCCGCCCACGGCACGCAGCCGCGTCCAATGAAATTCAGGGTCAGACCTGTATTTGTCTTTGCGCGGGTTGGTGTAGAGGTGCGCGGTATACTCGTTGATCTTCCACAAGCCGTCGTATTCGCCCGGCTTGCCGCGCCCGCGAAATTTGAGTTCATACGGCCAGGTGTGCGTATTGAAGTCCTTCGCCTGATCGAGCATCCGCCCGGCTTCGAGCAGCAACACATTCAAACCGCGATTGACCAGCACATACGCGGCAGTCGCGCCGCCCGCACCGGAACCGACCACGACGACATCGTATTTGCGTTGAGGCATTGCAGACCTCCTCATAAAACGTACCGTAAGCTGTCTAGCCTGCGGCTGACTTGCATCTCAAGCCGTTTGGTGTACACCTGAACGATCACTTCTCAAGCCTTCCGCAGGCTAGACAGCCTACGGTACAAGTGCGTCATTTATTCAACAAAGCCGGTTTGAGCGTCCACGCTTGCAGCCGCGCCAATTCCATAATCTTCGGCGCATGAAAGCCTTCAGGGAAGATCACCCAACCCCACAAGTTCGGCGAATCTGCCGCGACGTACTTTTCAAACACCGGTTTGCCTTCGCGCACAATGACACGCTCGGGCAAGCGTTCGCTGGCCAGTGCCTCATCCACCGCGGCGGCAATCGTCGCCAGATAATCCTGCGGCGCCAGATTATCTGTGCCGAACCAGATTTCATCAGGGATGCGCCCGTTGCGGCTGATGTATTCGGCGACATCGCGTGCGGCCAGGCGTAATGCTTGAAAGGAAAGCGTGGTCAGCTTCTTGCCACCCGCTGCGGGCACGAACGGGCGTGTCGGGCCGTAATAGGGTTTCGGTCTGGACAGTGTGGAAATCTCTCGCTTGACCTGAATGAGATTGAGCGCTGAGTTAAGCAGATAGAAGATTTCAGCGGCAGAGAGCGTCATGCCGTTGAGTTGCTGAAAGGAAATCTCGCCCTGCGCAGCTTTGGCCAGCGCCTGAATTTCCTTGCGCGTGAATTGGTGTGTCGCCGCGCGGTCACCGTACAGCCGCAACAACTCCTCCACCGTCACAATGTGCACGTCGGGCAGCTCTTTGATGAACTTCACGTATTGCTCGAAATCGTTGAAAGCCTTTTCGATCTCCGCCGCCGGTTTCATGCTAGGCAGCTTCCACTCGCTGCGCGGCGGGTTGGCCCCACGCCGGAAATTGACGCCGTCCCAGAACTCCGTGTGAATGAACTCGCACGGGTGATAATAGATGCTGATCGTGCCGCCGCCCTGTTTGCGCAACTTCTCCACGCTGGAAGAGAACTTAGCCACGGCCTGTGCCAAGTTGTCATCGCCTTTCAATTCCATGCGCACGACGTTCGAGCGCATCTTCAAGACATTAAGCATGCCGCCGTAATAAAACGGTTGATCGTCAATGCCGACGTGATTGCTTTCGTCCAGGTACATCCGGATGCCCATCTGATGCAACGCCGGATAGCTTTGCGGTGCCCACGCGCTGCCGGGCTGGCCATAGCAAATCGGCGTCACGCCGAAGATGCGCGTGATGTCCTGCGCGCCACGCCATTCGCGCCGCAGAAATTCCGCGCTGCCATCTTCCCAGCCGGCGTTTTGCAAGTAGACGGCGATGGTTGGCTGCATGCTGTGCGTGTTGGAGTGATAGCCGATCTCGTGCTTCTTCAAGGCTTCGATCACGTCGTAACGTTTGCGGTCTTCGAGCGTGCGCGCCTTCTCGCCGACCAGTTTGAACGTGGCTTTAACGCCCAGCCGCGTCAGCATTTCAGCTATGCGCTTCGCCGCATCGTCACTCTGCGGCAGAATGTAATCTTCGGTGTCGAACCAGAGCGTGACGTAGATAGGCGGTAGTTTGTTTTGTGCCGTTGCGAAAACGGGGCAGAGCAATGAGCAGAACAATAAGCAGCAAATCGTTCGTGTGTGCATAGTCACCTTTCAACAGCCGCAGGCTACGACAATTTCACCGGGCGGCCTTCCGCCGCCGAGCGATCCGCCGCGAAGACTACACGGTGGGTTTCAAACGCGGTGTCGAAATCGGTCAGCGGCATCTTTGTCTGATTTTTGATGCTGTCAATGAAAGCCTGGAATTGCGGCTGATACGGATGGTCGGCCACATCGCCCGAATCCACTAGCGGCATTTCGAGCTTGCTCCAATGCTGCTTCGTCACTTTGAGCTTCGCACTGTAAAAACGATTGTCGAGCAAACTACCTTCGCTGCCGACCAGGTGTGTGTGGAAGTAATAAGGTTGCAGGCAATCAGTCACCGACGCGACCTTGCCTAGCTTGCCATCCTTGAATTTAAGCAGCGTGACAGAGGTTGTGTCGTATTCGTAAGGCGCAAAGATTGGGCTGCGGCTGCGGTTGCTGTAACTCGTCACCTCTTCGACTTCGGACTGCATAAAACAGAGCAACAGGTCGAGCGCGTGACAACCGGCGGTCAACAAACTGCTGCCACCTTGATCCTTCTTCACATTCCAGCCGAATTGCCCGTACCAGGGGCCGATGCCGTGATAATAGTCCACCTCGCCGTAGTGCAACTCGCCGAGCAGCTTCTCTTCGAGCACCGCGCGCACGACGGAAGCGTACTGACTGTAGCGAACTTCAAAGCAGACACAGGTGCGCACGCCCGCCCGGTGAATGGCGTCGCGCATCTGCACGAGGTCGGCTTCATTAAGCGCGAGCGGCTTTTCGATAATGATGTGCTTGCCTGCTTGCGCGGCGGCGATGGTCTGCGCCGGATGCAGCGGGTGTTCGGTGCAGATGTCAACGATGTCAATTGATGGATCGGCGAGCATCTCTTCGTAGTTGCGATAACGCTTCAACGGTTGGCCGAACTCCTTGGCCAACTCAGTTTCATTCAAGTCGCGCCGCGAACAGACCGCTGTGACGCGCGCACCGCTGACATTTTTGAACGTATTGATATGCGCCCCGGCCACCCAGCCGAGACCGACTACTCCGATGTTGAGTTCACTCATTGTTGATGTACTCCCTGATGGGCGATTTTAGTTGGTATCAATGATGCCGAGAATCTCGGCCAGTAGATTAGTTTGCGGATAAGCGTGCCCGCGATGTTGGCGAAACGCTTCGGCATAATCTACACCCGCCTCGCGCCCGCGCTGCGCCGACCAAGCCCGCATCGCTTGCAGGTAATGATCCATGCCATGCTGGCGCAGCAGCCATTCGCGCTGGCTGGCGTGACAGGCAAGCATCTGCGTCTTGGTCTCGATCACGTCCGAGATGTCTACGTAAAAGTCCGGCTGCACGGGCGCGCCGAAGATGTCTTTGCCTTCCAGCGCGTCGGTGTAAAACAGATGCGGTACGCCGCCCGTCGCTGTCGCAGGAATGCCAGCTTGCGTCTTCACGTTCGGCACGCTTGCCGTAAAACAGGCCGCGCGCACCAGCAAGCTGGTCATCTCATGATCAACCAAGTAGTCGCTCGGCGAATGCGTGAAGACGATGGACGGATTCACGCGCCGCACAATCTCAATCACGTTGCGCAGCGTCGGCGCGTCATAACAGATCAGCAAGTCCTTGGCTCCGGCACAATAATGTACGCCATTCAACAGCGCTGCCGCGCGCGCCGCTTCGCCCAAACGAATCTGCGAAATCTCTTCCGGTCCCAGTTCGACGCTGCCACCATCGCCCGCCGTCATCGTCGCAATCTGGATCGCGAAACCTTTGGCGTGCAGCCGTGCCAGCGTGCCTGCGCACAAGAATTCGGCATCGTCAGGGTGCGCGAAGAAAGCCAGCACGTTAGATTTTTGGTTGGGCCTTACCACACGGATTTCTTGGGGCGCTCTTGCTGTAATCGCTTCAACATCTCGTGCACTTTGCCGATGATACGTTCCTCGACTCCGGGTGCGTAGGAAGTCGGCAGATCGTAGTAGATCATTGAATCGCTTGCCTCGTAGCCGCCTTCTTTCAACACCCGCGCCGAAGGAATGTACGAGCAGGCGTCGTTCGCATAAGCCACCACCCACAAACCTTCGCGCCCCAGTTCGCGTTTCAAACGCAAGGCATAGTCCACCACCACCTCGCCCGCCATCACAATCATTCGCAGATCGTTGCCGAATTGCACCGCTTGCAAAGAGTACGGATACTCGCGCATCAGCTTGCCATCGCGTTCCAGTTTCGCCAGCCAACGTTCTGCATGTTTACGACGAAAGACGTTTTCATCCTTCGTCCGCGCCTGCCACTCCTCGCGCGTCGGCAGCGGCCCGAACGGCAACGATACGCGGTCGAAGGCCAGCTTCAATTCGCCGCGCACGAGCGGCATCGTGCCGTTAACCAGTTGCTCAACGGCGGCAGCCAGCGCCTTGCCGTATTCTTGCGCGTATTCAACCTTGCTACGCGGATTGGGATTGATGTCCGCGCCCGCGCCCATTACGAACATGGCCGTCGCGCCAGAGTGTTCGCGTTCCAAGGCGGCTTGCGCAAAGCCAGCGTAATCGCCACTAAATTGATAAAACTCGCCGGTCAGCGTGGTGTTGTGGCAGGCATAGCCGAAGAGCACGCCGCGCAGCTTGCCTTCGGGCGAAGCGACGCGCAGCACAGGCACGTCGTGATCCACCGGGCCTTTGGGATTGACGCCGCCTTTGACTCCTTCCGGCGTCAACACACGGCGATTGACGCTGAAGCGCGCTGTGCTCACAGCATGTGACAACACCGCTGGTTTCAAATCGGCCAACGCCTGGCCAATCAACGCGACGATCTGCGTTTGCAAATGCGCAGTGTATTGGTCAACCAAACTTTGCTGTTCCGGCGTTACCAAGCCCGCGCCGCCCAGCAAGCCTGTCAAAGCTGGCCCCGTGTGCGTGTGCGAAGCCGTCAACATCACCTGCTGTCGCGCCAGCTTGTAACGCAGCCGCGCCTGTTCGGCAATCGCCTCGCCCAGCGCGCGCGGGATGCCAAGCAGATCAGTCGTCACGATCACCAACCGGTTGCCGCGCTGATCTTCGAGCGCAAACGCCTTGGCGTAAATATCCAGCAGCGTGCCCTCACTCCGCTTGGTGCGCGCAGCGTAGCCCGTCAGCCAGAGCGGTTCTTTCGGCGTGATGACGGTCTTGGCGAAGCCCGCCTGCCAGCCCGTGACTGAGCCGCTGAACTGCGCATGCGTCACAGGACAGCTAAGGGAGAGAAAAATAATCAGGCAACAAAGCCAACGTCGTTTCATTGTGCGTACCTCGCGGGGCAGAGAGAGATGGCTATTTTGCGCGCGTCAATTAGCCGGATTCGCGCGATTGCGACTCGGCGGCGGCAGCGCCTTGCGCGGCAACTTCTCGTTCCGCATCGCCGCGTTGTAAGCGAAGACTGCCGCGACTGTGGCTACCTGCACCATGTCATCGCGCTGCACGTGATCCACTACGTCCATATTCGAGTGATGCGTGCGCGAGTTGTATTCCAGGCGCTCTTGAATGAACTGGAAGCCGGGCAGTCCGACCTGATCGAACGAGAGGTGATCAGTGCTTGTGACCGAGCGCGGGCTAATAAGTGTGACGCCCAAGTCGCGCAATGGCTCGCACCACTGCTCGAAAATTTTCATCGCGCCGAGATTACCTTGCGACCAGATGCCACGCACGCGCCCGGTGCCGTTGTCTAGGTTGAAGTAGGCCGCCAGCTTTTCGTGATCTGACTTCAACTGCATATTCGCCGGATCGGCAAAATGCTCCTTCACGTAAGCGCGCGAGCCGAGCAAGCCTTCCTCTTCGCCGCCCCACAGACCTAGGCGAATCGTACGGCGCGGCTTGACTCCAGCAGCTTTCAAGATGCGCAAAGCTTCGATCATCGCCGCGCTGCCGCAAGCATTGTCGGTCGCGCCCGTGCCTGCGTGGTGTGAATCGAAATGCGCACCCAGCATTACGACTTCGTTAGCCAGATCGCTGCCAGGGATTTCGGCAATCACGTTGAAGCCTTTGCTTGCCTGTTCGTCGTAAAATTCGGCCTGAATGTTCAGCTCGACTTTGACCGGGACGTTGCGTTCAAGGATGCGCGCCAGGCGGTTGTAATGCTCGACGGCCAGCACGACTTGCGGCGGGACTTTACCAGCGTTCGCATCGCGCGGGCCGCCCGATTGCACGAAGATCGTGCCGCCGTCGGTGCGCTGCGTTTGCCAGGAGAGGTCGCTGCCTCCGGCTGATAGGTCGCTGTCGCTGCCGCGCTCGAAGATGGCCGCGACACCTTCCTCAAGCAGAAACTTTTGAATTTTTTGCTGCAATGCGCGCGTGCGCGCGAAGTCAGTCTGGCCGCCTGCCGGGCTGTCTGTCGGGTTGTCCGCCGAAGTGTCCGCTTGGTCTGAGCGCCCGCCCGGTTGACGGCGCGCGGGTGGGATGGGCGTAGTCAGCGCCTCCTTGATGTCGTTTTCATTCATCCGCAACACGACGCGGTCTTCGAGCAGTCGAACTGGACGCGCCGTTTGAGTCAACACGATTTTGCCTTTCAACTTGCCCCGATACTTTTCAAAGTCGGCTTCAGTTTTGATAGACGCTAAAACCGCGTCTGCCGCAATGCGCCCCGCTGTGCCAGGCGTCCACGACTTCGGATAGCCGATGAGCGGCGCAATTTGCGGCGCGACCATGTGTGCGTCGAAACGCACGAGCGACCAGCCTTTGCCGAAGGGCCACTCCTCCTCGTGGATGTTGACCAAACCCCACTCTTGAAATTTCTTCTGCGCCCACACGCTCGCCTGTTTGATGGCGGGCGAACCAGTCAGGCGCGGGCCGTAGATGTCCGAGAGCCAGATGATGTGCTCCATTACCTGCGAGCGCTGCAAGCCTTCTTCGCGCAACTTGCCGATCATCGCGTAGTCGAGCCGCTCCTGCGATTGTGCCGCGAGCGCGTAGGGGAAGTAGCAGGCAAGCAGGATGACAAGCATGAGTGAGAGAGTTTTGCGCATGGACACGATAAATCTCCTGATGAATGACTTGGTAGATAGATTTAAGCCAGGTTTACGGGAACTTCGCGCCCGCGCGCCGTCACTCGCTCGACGCGCACGAGTTGCCCGTCTTCTACAATCAAGGCGTGGTCAAAGTTGTTCACCGTCGGGCAAACGTGACGCGGCACCAAATAAAGATGCTCACCGACGGCCGGCACTGGCGCGCCAGCGGGCACATCAATCGGCAGATGCTCTTCGCTCGGTTTGTTAGGCTGCAAGGCAGGCAGGCCCAGCACTGAACAAGTCGGCACGCCCGCGTCCGCCGAAACAGCCTTGTGTCCGGCATCGCAAGTAATGCGACTGGCCGTCGGGCGGCTGACGACAGTTGTCACGACTACAGCGGCGGGACGGTAGCCCCATTCGGCAGGCAATTGCCCCACGCTCGTGCCATCGCCGTAGACGACCGTGCCGGGTGAGACGCGATGGACAAATGGCGCGGACTGAAACGGCTCGTAAGTCAACGCACAAGGGAAGGCCGGTGTGCCCGCGGTAATGACCTCTTCGACCACAATGCCTGCGCTGTTGAGTGCCGTCACCAATTCCATCAAGTGATCATAGTTCTGATGAGCGATTACTTCGCGCGCCGCCAATTCGTACTTGCTCATGTGCCCGTCGTAGTAGTGCAAACCGCGAAAGACCAGCCCCGCCTCCTCAATCGCGTGCGCCAGCTTGACGATCTCTTCGATGCGGTCTTGTTCCAGGCCCGTACGATCCATGCCGGGGTTGAGGTCAATAAACAGGCTGATATTGCTGCCTGCCCACGCTTCGATCTGCGCCGCGTTTTCAACCAGGGCAGAGATGCGTTTGTCGGCGTAGTGCTCTGCCAGTTCGCGCACGCGTCGCGCATTCGCGCCCATCATTGAGTAGGCGACAAGAATGTCAGTCGCGCCCGCTTCTGCCGCCGTTTGCAGTTCGAGCGTCGTAGCACATTTGACGTTAGTCACGCCCTGCTCGGTCAGCTTGCGCATTACAAATTCGAGCTTGGAGGTTTTGACGTGCGGGCGCCAGCGGTTCGGATCGTGGCCAAGCACGCGTAAGGTGACAGCAAGATTGGCTTCGACAATTTGCGGATAGATGATGAGCGCGGGCGTCATCACCGAGGCGATTTCGGCGATGCGATAGTCATCAGCGGAAGAGAAAGTTGAGAGTGCTTGTTTGGGTTCAGCCATAATTGTTTGTTAGCGTTTTTGCACTGTACTGATTGGAGCGTTGGGCGGATATGGGATGGTGCTATTTGAACTCGTTGAGCCAACACATCTGATTCTTCAACTCGTCCGCCGACAATGTATTGAGCAGTTTTAACAGGCGGCGGCGCAACAGACTAATTGTTTCTTCAGTCGAAAGAATAATGCCCCAATGCTCACGGCCTGCGCTTAGATAACGTTCGTGGCGCACAGCGAAATCTTTGTGATTGAAAGTAACGAGGGCTTTCTGCTCGGCAGCCGCGAAAGCCAGTTGCGCATCGTCGTCATCACCCTTCATTCCTATTTCCAAAGTGCTGGACACGTCGAAACCATGCATTCGCAACTGTATTGCCAGGCGCGGCGGCAGATGTTCGTCTAAATGAAGCTTAGGCGGTGGCATGCGTTATTTGTTCTGGTTGCCAGCCTTCGTAGCTGTTTTGCTCACGCACCTCGTCAATCTCCTGCCGATGGTCGTGGTAGTAGGCAAGCGCGCTGAAGACCTGCGCCGGCGAGAGGTAGTCCCACTCAGCTAAAATATCTTCGACCGACATGCCGACTTTGTAGTAATACCCGACGAGATGCCACACCGCGATGCGTGTGTCTTCAATGATAGCTTGCCCACCACAAACGCCATCAATTTTGACGATGTGCGGATAGGCTGTTTGATGAGCTTCTTTTCCTTGGGTATTCATAACGGTTCCATTTTACTGGCTATTTCGCCGTTCGACCATTGCCGCGCGCAACAGCGACAGCGCAGTGTAAATGACCACAATCACCACCAGCCAGCGCACGTAATACAAATCAAGCGATTTGACGATGTAGACTGCAATCAGCACTGCCGGAATGCCGCCCAGCGCCAGGCCTAGCGCCGCGCGCAAACTGTAACCCTCCTTGCGAATGAATTGTGCGCTGCCTGACGACATCAGGAATGCGCACGACCCCATCATAATCGGAAACGCCGCCTTCGGATTCATCCCCAACAGACTGATCATAATCAGGCACGGGCCATACAACCCGATGCCAAGCGACATTAGCGCGCCCAGCACAAAATTACCGATAAAACCGAGCACGAGTTTGGCGCCGGTCAACCCCATCGTCTCGCCGCCACCCGCGGAGGCGTTGTAGATCGTCATCAGCGTCAACGCAGCAGCTACTAGCAGCGCAATGCCCATGCCGATTTGAATCGCGCGGCGCGGCAACTTCACGACGACGCCCGCGCCCAACCACATTCCTAACACCGCTGCGATGATCAATAGGATCAACGTCTTCACTTCCACTTCGACCACGGCGATAAAAATAAAGGCTTGGGTGATTGTCGGCAGTGTGTGGCCCACGTTGAGCGTGCCGGGCAACAATTCGTCAGGCACAACATTGCGTAGCTTGTAGAGCGCGGTCGTCGTGGCAAACGACCCAATGCCCAGCGTGTCGAAGAAATTGGTGATAAACCCTATGAAGGTTTGGTACAACGTTGGAGCAATGGGCGGATTGCCGCGCCGGTAGCGGATTGCGCTGACCCAGGTGAATAGATAGAAAAGGGCGAACGCTCCGAGTGCGATGAAGAGAAGGGTTTTGATGGTCATGGCGGCGTATGCTAGCGCAAGCCTTGCTTAAAGACAAAAATTTGCGCGAGCTTCGCAAGCTTTTACCGATTCTGCTATGCTCGCGCTGTATTGCCAAAATCTTGCTGAGACCGAAAAGAAGTAATAAGTTTATGAACACGAGTCCCTACGCGCAGAAACCGTGGTTGAAACGCTATGACTACTGGGTGCCAGCGGAAACCAATTACCCGCGCCAGCCGATCTATCAGGCGCTCTACGCGGCGGCCAACTATCATCCCGACCGGCTGGCTACGGCTTTTCTCGGCGCACAGTTGACCTTCAAAGAGATCAGAACGCAGGCCGATAAGTTGGCGACGGCATTGGCGCGGCTGGGCATTCGGCAAGGCGACCGCGTCGCGGTAATGCTGCCGAATTGCCCGCAGTACGTCATCAGCTTTTTCGCCATCACGCGGCTGGGCGCGATTGTGGCCAACATCAACCCGATCTACACGGCGCGCGAGGTTGAGGTCGTGGCAAAGGATTCGGGCGCGCGCTTGCTGATTACGCTTGATGTGTTGTCACCGGTTAGCCTCAGCATCAAAGCTAATACGAACCTCGAAGAGATCATCGCAACCAGCGTGCAGGCCTATTCGCCGGATCATAAGAATGCGCCGGCTGCGCCCGCAGGCACGCAGTCGTTTTCGGAGTTAATTGCCAGCGTCGAGCGGCCGCAATTGCCTAGCCTGGACATCAATGCCGAAGAGGACGTCGCCGCGCTTGTCTACACAGGCGGCACGACGGGCACGCCGAAAGGCGCGATGTTGACGCATTACAATCTGTGGGCGGCGGCAGTGCAGTGTTCGATCTGGGGACAAGAGTTTATGCAGCGTGGGGAGGAACGCTTCCTGCTCGTGATTCCGTACTTTCACGTTTACGGGCTGGTGGTTGGCCTGCTCTTCGGCACGTGGACGGGCGCGTTGCAGATTCTGATTCCGAAGTATGACGTGAACATGTTGCTGGCGGCGATCAATGTTTACGAGCCGACATTTTTTCCAGGCGTACCGACGTTGTTCATCTCACTGCTCAATCACCCGGAAGCGGGTAATAGCAAGCTCGGTACGATTCGCCGCGTGAACAGCGGCTCCGCACCGTTGCCGGTTGAATTGATCGAGCAGTTCGAGGCGACGAGCGGCGCGGCCTTGTTTGAAGGTTGGGGTATGACTGAAACCTCAGCGCTGGGCACTTCGACGGCGATGCTGGCCAAACGCAAGCCAGGCAGTATTGGATTTCCAGTATCGAATACAGAGTTGAAGATTGTTGATCTTGAAACCGGCACGCAGGAAGTTCCGCTGGGCGAAACCGGCGAGTTGTGCATTCGCGGGCCGCAGATTATGAAGGGCTACTGGAACAAGCCCGAAGAGACGGCGCAGGTCTTGCGCGACGGTTGGCTCTACACGGGCGATGTTGCGCGGATGGACGAGGAGGGCTACTTTTATATCGTCCAGCGCAAGAAGGATATGATCTTGGTGAGTGGCTTCAACGTTTACCCGAACGAGATCGAAGATGTGCTCTTCACCCATCCGGCGGTCAAGGAGTGCGCGGTGATTGGCGTGCCTGATCAATATCGCGGCGAAGCGGTCAAAGCCTTCATCGTGCTGAAAGCAGGTGCGGCGGCAACGTTCGAGGAGTTGCAAGCTTTCTGCCGCGAGCGGTTGGCCAAGTACAAGCTGCCTTCGTTAATCGAGTTCATTGACGCGTTGCCAAAGAGTGCCGTGGGTAAAGTGCTGCGGCGCGAGTTGCGGGAGAGAGAAGAAAGAAAGTAAATCAAAAGGCAAAAGGTCGGCACTTTTTCTTTTTAGCTTTGAAAAAAATCAAATTCCACCTTTTTGATATTTGCCTTTTGCCTTTTGATTTTTACTATCCGCATCTCTTAAGATCACGCCCGCAGTCCTACTCCCCGAAATCCCCAGTGAAGAAAAATCATGGCAGTGTCTTCGCGTGAAATCAGTCGAGCGGTCGTTGTCCCGGACGAAGTAGTGCGTCTGCGGGCGCGCTGGCGTCTGTTGCCGCTGACTGAACACACGATCAAGCTCATCACGTTGGGCGCGGTCTTGTTCGATGGCTTGCTGGCTGCTGGCCTGTTTGTCGCAGCGTATTGGCTGCGTCATCCTGACAAAACGCTCTTCATCGAAACCAAAAGCCCGCTGCTACCCTGGCTGCCCTACACGTTTCATTACGAATTTTGGCCGTATTTGAGCGTGCTCTATTTTGTGCCGCTGATTCAGGCCGCCTGCTTTGGGTATCGCGGGCTGTACCGCCTGCGCGGCGAGTTCTCGTTCAGCGATGACTTTATCAATATCTTCAAGGCCGCTTCGATTGGCGCGCTGCTGGTGACGGTGACGGCCTTCTTTTATCGCGGCGGATTTGCGTACTCGACCTTTTCATATTCGCGCGTTGTTTTTGTCAGCTACTACGCGCTGAGCTTCGTCGTCTTCGTAGCTTATCGCGCGGGGCTGCGTGTCTTGCAGACGTTCTACCGGCGCCGTCATCGCAACGTGATCCCGATTCTGATTATGGGTTCAAATGGCGTGGCAGAGATGTGCGTCAACGAGATCGCGCACAATCCGCGCCTGGGGCGAACGGTTGCCGGGTTGGTGACGGAGGATGGCCAGCCGCCGCAGAGCAAAGCTTTACGCGTCTGGCCAACCTTGGGGCGTTACGATCAGATGTATCGCTTCATCCGCGCGCACAGAGTACAAGAGGTTTTGATCACCGACCCGGCTGTCCCACCGCAATTGCTTTTCGAGACGATGGTCAAGTGCGGGCGCGGCAATCGCATCAACTTTCGCATCGTGCCCAACCTGCTCAACTGCATTCCGCGTAAAACCTACGTCGAACAACTCGGCACGGTGCCGATGGTGCGGCTGTTTGAAGAGCCGTTGTCAGGCTCGGCGCGCTTGCTCAAACGCACAGTAGACGTGGTGGTGAGTTCGCTGATCTTGTTACTGACCGCGCCGCTCTGGCTGCTGATTGCGCTGGCGATCAAACTAGGTTCGCGCGGCTCGGTCTTGTGCCGCCAGGAGCGTGTGGGGATGGACGGGCACATCTTCCTGCTCTACAAGTTTCGTTCGATGAGAGAGGACGCACAGCCGGACGACGCGCATCGCGAGTACATGGCGCGACTCATCAAAAAACAAGGCGAGGCCAATCTGGGCACGACCGAGCAGCCGCGCTACAAATTCACCAATGCCGAACGGCTCACGCGCGTAGGACGCTTTTTGCGCTGGACGAGCCTGGACGAGTTGCCGCAAATCTTCAACGTCTTCAAGGGCGAGATGAGCCTGGTCGGGCCGCGCCCGCCGATTCAATACGAAGTCGAATGCTACGAGCCGTGGCATCGCAAGCGGCTCGATGTGAAGCCTGGCATGACCGGCTTGTGGCAGGTGAGTGGGCGCTATCAGCTCTCGTTCGAGCAGATGGTACAGCTTGATATTTACTACATTGAGAACTGGTCGCTCTGGCTCGACCTGAAGATCATTTTGAAAACGCTGCCAGCCATGTTTATGCGCGAGCGACTCTAAACAAGCCTGAGGAGCGTAGGCCATTAGTTCTATACAAATTCACACTCTTTTAGCCTGCGAAGCAGGCGTAAGAATTTAGCCCCGGGCGGAGGCGTAGCCGCAGCCCGGGGTAACGAATAAAACGATTATGCTAGCCCGCGTGAGCGGGCGACAGAGTCCGTGTTTCTGTCGCCCGCTCACGCGGGCTAGCATAATCTTCGGCTTGCCACCCCGGGTTCCGGCTGTGCCTTCACCCGAGGCTAAATTCTGCTGCCCGCTCACGCGGGCCGACCAGTTGTGTAGAAACCAACGACGCACGCGGCTCGCGTGCGTCGCTCGTCCAAAGAACTGCCTGCCTCTAATAAGCTGCCTGGCAATCCTACACGCGCTCTGAAGCTAACAGTTTGTCTTACCTTTGTACCTTGTCCTGACAGGCCCTTCTCGTTTGCTCGTGCTTCAGCCACGCGCGTAAGATAGCGGTTTGCACGTAAACAACTAAACAACAAAGATCTGTAGTAGACAACAAACAAACAAACTTGCATTAGCAAAGGAGAAGACGAGATGAGAAACATAACGAGACTGATGATGTTGTTTTGGCTGACGCTGCTGGCCGGTGCGGTACCGGCTTGGGCGCAAGCTTCCGGCTCAATGGCAGAAGTGCGCGGGCAGGTCACCGACAACACGGGTGCGGTCATTCCCAATGCCAAAGTGACCTTGACCGATTTGAGCAAGGGCACTGCGCGCACTGCAACGACCGACGCCGAAGGCAACTACACATTTATCGGCTTACTGCCGAGCACTTACGAATTGAAGACCGAGGCCAGCCAATTTGCGACCAGCCTCACGAAATTTGATCTGACGGTCGGCCAGCAAGCCAACGTCCCCGTCAAGCTCACTGCCGGCAAGGTCGAGGCGTCAATTGACGTGGTCGCGGGTACGGAGGTGGTCGAGACGCAACGCACCGAACAATCGAGTACGGTCGAGGCGCGCCAGATCAATAACCTGCCGATCAACCGCCGGAACTTCCTCGATTACGCCTTGCTGACGCCGGGCGTGGCAGATGCGGATAACATCGCCGATTCGTCGGACTTCCGCGTCGCGCAGACGCCGCAATCGGGTCTCTCGTTCGGCGGCAACAACGGGCGCGGCAACATGGTGCAGGTGGATGGGGCCGAGACTTTAGGCTCATCGGGCGGTGTGCAGGCCACCCTCAGCCAGGAAGGCGTGCAGGAGTTTCAGGTGATTCGCAACAGCTACAGCGCAGAATTCGGCGGCGCGTCGGGCGGTGTGGTAAACATCGTCTCGAAATCGGGCCGCAACAAGTTCTTTGGCAGCGCCTTCGGACTTTTCCGCGACAAGGTGTTTGACGCGCGCAATGCCTTTGACTTCAACCCGGATGGCCAATCGCCTTTCAACCGCCAACAGTACGGCGGCTCGCTCGGCGGCCCGATCAAGCAGGACAAGACGTTCTTCTTCACCGCTGTCGAGCGGTACAGCCAGGATCGCACCGCTTTCATCAATCTGCTGAGCGATCCGAACAATTTCCTGCCAACCAATGGGCAACAAGGGCTGCTCAACTTTCTCGGCGCGAACTCGGCGTTCGCGCCGCTGGTGACTCAAGCGCGCGTGGCACTAACCACGACAGCGCAAGTCTATCCGCGCACGGTCAACCTCTTCACCAGCTCAAGCGGCCAGTTCCCATTCGAAGAGGGACAGACGCAATTTTCGGCGCGGCTCGATCACAACTTCAGCGACCGGAGCAGCGGCTACCTGCGTTTCAACGTGACTGATGGCGTTTTTGAGAACCAAGCGGCAGGCGCGCTCACTGCCGTCTCGCGCGGGCGCTTGGTAGACATTTTCAACGGCGGCGTAGTGGCGTCGCACAACTATCAGATCAGCCCGACGACGCTCAACGAGTTGAAGCTGCAATACAGCTACACGCGGAGCGGTTTCTTCACCAACGACCCGTTCGGGCCGGAGATCAACATCGAAGGCTTCGGCTTTTTCGGTCGCGACATCTTCCTGCCCTCGGAGAGCATCGAGCGCCACTATGACATCTACGACAACTTCACGAAGATTGTCGGCAATCACACGCTGAAGCTCGGCGGCTCGTTACTGTCTTATCGGCTGACGACGACGAGCGAGACCTTCTTCGGTGGCCGCTTCAATTTCACGCCGCAAATTCCGCTGGCCGCTCCACTGCAAAGCTTGGCGGGCGCGGCGGCCTTCGGACAGGTGAATAGCTATCTACGCGCTTGCGCGCCGCCAGCCACAACTCCGCCCACGCCGGTTCCGGCTTATTGCGGGACGCAAGGGCCATTGCTCGGCGTTGATGCCAATGGCAATGGCGTCGCCGATTCGTTGGACGCGCCGCTGACTTCGGTGCAGGCTTTCAACTTCAACCTGCCAGCGGTCTACCAGCAGGGCTTTGGCGACGCTTCGGCCAATTCGTGGACGGCGCGCTACAGCCTTTATGCGCAGGATACATGGAAGCTGCGGCCAAACTTCACGCTCAACTACGGCCTGCGTTATTCGATTCACGACGAACCGTTTTTCATCCCGACTTACAAGAAAGATTTCCAACCGCGCGCCAGCTTTTCCTGGGACCCGTGGGGCGACGGCAAGACGGCGATTCGCGGCGGCGCGGGCATCTTCACCGGCTTCCTCAACAATGCGGTGGCCAACGTGACGACCGAACTGAGCGGAATGGGTGATCCGGGCAACATCAATATTGTGCTGGCGACGGCGACCTCGAATGCGTTGGGGCTGCCCACTTCCATTGCGGTTTACCAAACGCTGCTGTCACGCGGGGTGATCGGCACGCGCGCGATCACGCTGGCTGACGTGTCGGCGCCGCCGTTGAACATCAACCCGCGACCAGGTGCACCGCTCGAAGTGCGTTTCCGCCTGGGGCCTGATTACCGCAACCCGACGACTTACCAGGCCAGCTTTGGTGTGGAGCGCGATCTGGGCAAGGGCTTCTCGGCGGAGTTGAGCTACCTTTATTCGCGCGGCATCCACATCGCGCGCAACCGTGACGTCAACCAGTTCAAACAGACCGGCCCGCTCAATCCGCTCAATCCGCTGGGAGGCCCGACTTTTATCCGCTTCCCGACGGCGGCGCAGGTGGCGGCAGGGCTGACCAGTGACTTTCGCAATCCGCTGATTTTCCAGGACAACGTCTACGAGACGACGGCCAACTCGTTTTATCACGCCTTCACCGCGCAGGTGGAGAAACGCTTCGCCAATAATTTCAGCCTCAACGCGCACTACACGCTTGCGAAGGCGATTGATGAAGTAACCGACTTCAACAGCGACTTCTCGGCGCAGAACCCGCTCAACCTGCGGTTGGATCGTTCGCTCTCGGCGTTCGATCAACGCCACCGCTTTGTGGCCAGCGCAGTGGTGCAAAGCTCGTTTGAAAATATCATTCTGCGTGACTGGGTGGTGTCGCCGATTCTGGTGGCGCAGAGCGGGCGCCCCTTCAACCTGCTGCTCGGCTTCGACGCCAATAACGATGGGCGCTCGCAAAGCGACCGTCCAGGGCCAGCCGGCCGCAATACGGCGAAGGGCGAGTCGTACTACAGTTTTGATATGCGCCTGGCGCGCCGCTTTTTCGTCAAAGAGAACCGCTACCTGGAGATTACCGTTGAGGGGTTCAACCTCTTCAACCGGACAAATTTCCTGGGCATCAACAACGTCATCGGTGGAGCCTGCGTTGCCAATGGACTGCCCGTAGCTTGCACGACGGGTGCGACACCGCTGACTGATTTCAACCTGCGTGGGCGGGCCGATCAGAAACCGACTGCGCCGCTCGGTTTCACTTCGGCGGCAGACCCACGCCAGTTGCAATTCGGCGCGCGCTTCAACTTTTGAATCAGTACCGCGCGCGGTAGCAAGCGGGTTTGACTAAGTGAACGCTCACTACCGTTCGCGGTACTGATTCGATTAATGAGTGCTTGAGGGGAGATGGCTAATAAGTTGGCCATCTCCCCTTTTGTTTGCGCAGTTTTGCTTTGCTTTTTGCGTAAGCTAGAATCGCGCTTACACACGTCCTACAAACAATCTCAATGACTGGTTTGGTAATTTCAATCCGAGGAGGAATCGAAATGCTTTCCGGCAGAAAGCTTGGTCTCTTAATGTTTGCCGTCATTGCTGCGGTGAACCTGGCTTGTAACGGCAAAGAAGGAAGTTCAACTCCCACTTCATCCGGCAAACCAGCTTACACCGCCACTGGCAACGAAGGCAGCGTCAGCGGCACGATCAGCTTCAACGGCGCGGCTCTGGCGGCTAAACAACTCGACACCGCCTCCGACGCCGTTTGCAAAGCGAGCGGCCCGGTCTTTTCCGAAGAGGTCGTCGCCAACAACGGCAAGCTGCAAAACGTCTTCATCTACGTAAAGAGCGGGCTGCCCGCGAACGTTTCTTTCCCGCCGCAGGCCAGCGAGGTCACGCTTGATCAGAAGGGCTGCAAGTATGTGCCGCACGTGCTCGGCATTCACACTGGCGCGAGCCTGAAAATCGCCAGTTCCGACCAGACCAATCACAACATTCACCCGATGCCGAAGAACAACCGGGAATGGAACGACACGATCTTCCCCAGCGCCGACCCGGTCACGCGCAAGTTCAGCAAACCTGAAGTGATGATCCCGGTCAAATGCGGGCTGCATGCCTGGATGCGCGCTTACATCGGTGTGCTCGACCATCCCTTCTTCGCGGTCAGCGATGGCAACGGGCAATTCACGCTCAAAGGCCTGCCGCCCGGTGAATACGAGATCGAAGCCTGGCACGAGCCTAATCAGGCACAGACCCTGAAAGTAAAGGTCGAACCAAAGGCCGATGCCAAAGCCGATTTTACTTTCACGCCGACAGCCGCTTATCGCGAGAGCGCACTGAAGCTGCAACCGGCGCTGATCTTGCCGTAAGGCAGGATTTCAAATTTGGATTTGAGATTGGAGAGTGAACGCGGTGCCTACTACTCTCACAACGCCGAAAGAGAAAGAACCCCAGAGCGGCTACGGCGGCGGTGGCGGTCTTGATGATCTGAAGTTTTATGGCGGCGGCGGCGACGACGCGCCAGGGCCTGAACGTATGCCTCCGCCCGAAGGCTACCGTCTGACTATTCGGTTGGTGTTGGTCAGTGTCTCGATACTTTTTCTGACGCTGACGATTGTCTACTTGATAATCAATGCGCAGGCGCAAGCGATACAAATGCCGCGCGTGCTGTGGTTCAGCACTGCTGTCGTGATAGCTTGCAGTCTGGCGGTTGAGTGGTCGCGCCGCTCTTTGTTGAGACGTAATGAAGCTGGCTTCAAGCGTTGGCTCTGGGTGACGATGGCCCTGGGGTTGATCTTTCTAAGTTCACAGTACGTGGCCTTACAACATCTGAAGGCTAGCGGCTTTTATGCCACGGTCAACACTCTCAACAAACGCGCCTGGCTGGCTTTTCTGATTACGCTGTTGCACGGCGCGCACCTGATCGGCGGATTGCTGGCGTTGAGCTACATTATCGTTAAGAGCCAGTACGGGGATTGGACGGCGCTGCGGCGGCGCATCACGCTGGACGGGGTGGCGCTCTACTGGCATTTCATTGACGGCGTGTGGATTTTTCTTTTCGCACTTTTGTTTCTTTGGAAATAGCTTATGACGACGGCTGACTTGCCTGCGCTCAATGCGTGTTTGAATGCAACGAGCGCAGTCTTCTTGCTGCTGGGCTACTGGCAGATTCGACAGAAAAAGATCACCGCGCATCGCGTCTGTATGAGCGCGGCCTTTCTGACTTCGGTTTTGTTTCTGTCCTCTTACCTTTATTACCACTACCATCACGGTTCGACGAAGTTTCAAGGGCAAGGTGCGGTGCGACTCATCTACTTCACGATTCTGCTGACGCACACAGTGTTGGCAGCGGTGATTGTGCCGATGATTTTGCTGACGCTGCGGCGCGCGCTCAAAGGCGAGTTCGCGCGGCACAGATCGCTGGCGCGTTGGACGTTGCCGCTGTGGCTGTATGTTTCGGTGACCGGCGTGGTAGTTTATCTGATGCTTTATCGGATGTATTGACCTTTTGCTTAATTCGCCAGAGCCGCTCGCCCCGGGCGTGTCCGAAGCCACTTACGAATTGTCAGGATGCTGCCAATAATCGCCATAGCGATTAAACCGTAAACAAAATATTCGACCACATCCGACCGCAGGTAACGGAGCAGTCGCCGACCGAAGTAGAGCGCCAGCACTGACTCAATGGTGAAGCGGATGAGTCGCCCTGCGAAAACTGCCAGCAGCATCTTTTGGCGCACACACTGTAAGGCGGAGGCAGCCGCAATAACGGCTGTGAAGGGAAACGGCGGAGGCAGCAGGGCCGTGACAAACACCGCTCGGACACAATGCTTTTCCAGCTTCTTCTTGAGCTTCTCCAACTGCTGCGCGCCGACAAATTTTGCCAGCCCTTCTTCTCCGGCCTTGCGCATGACCAGATCAACTAACAGCACTCCCACCAGTGAGCCGAGCGAGGCCGCGCAGGTATAAATTATCCAGTGCCACGAATCCCGCCTGCCACTGACCAGCGCAATCAAGAGCAGGTCGTTGCTGAGCGGGATGAAAAGGAAGGACGAATCACCGATGCCGAGCAAGAACACGCCGAGCGCGCCCAGCCTGCGGAAGAAAGTGAACACCGCACGTGCCCAGGAAGTAGCGAGCAGCAAAACCACGAATCTCAACTATCAGACCTCCGACCCAACGGATTAGACATTTTCAGACCAGCTCACAAAATCTATTTCGCGAGCAAGACCCATGCCAGGCACTGCCCTCAACCTTTATCAGCCAAGTGTGTCTTGAGAAATTGCACAATCAACGGAATGGTCTCCCGCGCTTCAGGCAAGTGGCTGATGAAGATCGGCCAGACGTGCGGCAGGTCGTGCCAGATTTGTAACTCCACCGAGACACCGGCTGCCTTTGCCTTTTGCGCCAGGCGTGTTGAATCGTCCAGCAGAACTTCGCTGTCGCTAACAAAGATCAACAGCGGCGGCAGCCCGCTGAGATCACCATAAAGTGGCGAGGCCAATGGTTCGGTTGGCGGTGTCCCGCCCAGATAGACGGGCGCCAGGCGTTTGATCGAAGCGCCATAGAAAAGTGGATCGCGCGCATCATTCGTCTTTATCGAATCTCCAGTCACGGCCAAGTCAGTCCAGGGCGAAAAACAGACAGCCGCCGCCGGCAACGGAATTTGCTCGGCGCGCAATTTGAGCAGTGTCGCCAGCGCCAACCCGCCGCCCGCCGAATCACCTGCGATCAGCAGGTTTTCCGCGTGCGCACCTTGCTTGAGCAACCAGCGATAACCTGCCACGGCATCTTCTACTGCCGCCGGAAAACGATGTTCGGGCGCGAGCCGGTAGTTGAGCGCAAAAACTTGTGCCTGCGCCTCTTTCGCCAGAGCGGCGTTGAGCGCCCGGTAGGTTTGCAATGTGCCGAAGATATAGCCGCCGCCGTGCAGGTAATAGATCGTGTGCTGCGGCCTAATGTTTTGCGTCGTGATCCATTCGCCTTGCACACCGTCCGCGTTGACCGGCTGAACGGCGGCATAGGCGGGCAGCGGTTGGCGCAACCAAGCGGGCGGGGTGAAGCGGCGGCGCGCGAAGTTGACGAACCTGGTTTCATCGTCTAACGGGCGACGTTTCAAGTACGCGCGGGCGATCAGCGAATAGAGACGGGCTTGCAAGCTGGGCATAGTGATCTAATCGTCCTGGGAGCGCAGGCATCCTTGCCTGCCGAGGCTGCGGGGCAGACCTACTGACAATCATACGTTGCCCGCCAATCTCAGCAGGCAAGGATGCCTGCGCTCCCAGGGTTATTTAAGTTGCCTCTCCAGCAAGGGGCGAAAGACCTGCCAGTATTTGACCGGGAAGAGGCGCTGCAAACGGTCAATCAACCTGGCATCGGAGCCGATCAGGATGCGGGCTTCGTCGCGCTCGATGCCGCGCACGATGCGTTCCGCCGCCTGTTCGGCAGTCGTCGGCGCGAGTTTATCAAAGCGCGCGACTTCGCTGGGCGCTAAAGCCGGATCGGCTCCTGCGCTCAACCGAGCGGCGCGTGCGATGTTGGTTTTGATCCCGCCCGGATGCACGCACGAAACGCGCACAGGTGAGCCTTCCAATTCGTGGCGCAACGCTTCGGTAAAGCCGCGCACCGCGAATTTGCTGGCGTTATATGCCGATTGCCCTGGAAAGGCGATGATGCCGAAGATGCTGGAAACATTGACCAGATGCGCACTCGGCTGTTGTTGCAAGACGGGCAGAAAATATTTCGTGCCGTAAACCACGCCCCAAAAATTGATGCCCATCAGCCAGGCAATATCCGCCGTCGAGAGCTGTTCGACCGTGCCCAGCAGCGCCACGCCCGCGTTGTTGATGACTAAATTGGCGCGCCCGTGCGCATTGACCACCTCTTGCACGAAGGCTTGCACGCGCTCTTCATCGCTTACGTCCACATGATGCGTTGAACAGTTGATGCCGCGCGCTCGGACGAGTTGCGCTGTCTCTTGCAAGCCAGCTTCATTCACATCGGCCAACGCAAGATTCGCGTTAGTCTGTGCCAGTCGCACAGCGAGCGCGCGGCCAATGCCTGAAGCCGCGCCAGTAACAACTGCGACAGTGTTGCGATCAATCTTCATAGCTCAATCCAAAACTCGATCCGTGCGTACGCGCTCCAAGATGGGCTGCCGCACACGCTCGATCAATTCAGGCAGGTTCTCTTCGTTGTAGCCTTCAGTGCTGACAGGCGGCAGGATTTCCAGATAGACATCGCACGCGTGACATTTCGTTTCGCCTTTGCGCATCACCAACCGTGTATCGTTGATAACCACGGGCACGATGGGCACGCCAGCTTTGAGCGCCATGTAAAAGACGCCTTTCTTGAAATCCTTCAGCCGCCCATCCACCGTGCGCGTGCCTTCGGGATAGACGAGCAGGGAATGACCACTGCGCAGCTTGTCTGCGCCGCGCTGCGTGCTGTCAATCGCGGCCTCGCGGTTGCGGCGATCAATCGGAACGACGTGCGCCAGCGGAAATCCCTGCTTGATAATTGGAAATTTCGTGAGCTCTTTTTTGGCCAACGCGCCGACGTTATGGCCCAGATAGGCAAACAACAACGGCGGGTCAATATTGCTCTGATGATTAGCGGCGAACAGATAAGTTTGCGCCGGATCGAGATGCTCTCTGCCACTGACGTGTACGCGCCCGCCCGCGACGCGCACCCAGACGCGGCAGCCAAATTTGGCAAATGGATAAATCAAATCATCTTTGCCAAACAGCTTGAGCGCCAGCCAACTGAGCGTGATGGCCGGAAGGCCGATGAAGATCAACAGCAGCGCCGCCGCCAACATCGTTAGCCAGAAACGTAAAGTAGCCATAAAAGAAGTAGACAGAAGACGGTAGACGGTAGACAGTAGAATTATTGATTCGAAGCGAGCATTGCCCGCAAGTATGAATCCAATAGGCGACTGACTTCGTCTAAAGCTTCAGCCAGTTGTTCGGTGTCCGCGTAATGCAGGTCTCTGGCAAGAACCAGATAATAACGGCATTCTTCAAGTGATCCCTGGGCGATGTTGTAGAATCTGGCCTTGTCTAAAATGCCTTTTCTTTTGAACCCTTCGGCAATATTGGCTGGAACCGAAACTGCTGCGCGCCGCAACTGCGAGGTCAAGCCGAAAAGCTCGTGTTTGGGAAAGCACTCGCTCAGCCGATAGATATCAAGCACCCACGCATGAGCCTTCTTCCAAACATCCAGGTCTTGGAAATTCCTTGACTTGTTCAGCTTGGCTCCGTCCTTATCACTCATCTATCACCTACTGTCTACCGTCTACTGTCTACCATTCACTAAATGATCGTCCCGTCCGTAATCGTCGCCCCCTTCGGCACGATCACGATGCCTTCGCGGATGTAGTAATTGCCATTCTCGCCATCGTGCTCCGTATGCCCGGCTTCATTGAGGATTTTGACGTTGGAGCCGATGCGCACATTTTTATCAATGATAGCCTTGCGAATGTGTGTGTTCTCGCCGATGCCGATCCAGGGCAAACCGTGCTGGCGCTCCTGCGCCAAGTCTTCGAGCGTTTGGTAATAATCGGCGCCCATCAGCAGGCTGTGTTCAATAGTTGCGCCACTCTCGATGCGTGTGCGGATACCGACGATGGAATGATCAATCTTGACTTGGTTGAGAATACAGCCGTCCGAAACTAACGAGTTGTTGATTACGCAATTGATAAATTTGGTGCTGGGCAAAAAGCGCGGACGCGTGAAGATCGGCTGGTCGGCGTCAAAGAGGTTGAACTTCGGCATGATGCTCGCCATATCCAGGTTCGCGTTATAGAACGAGCTGATCGTGCCGATGTCTTCCCAGTAACCGTCAAACAGAAAGGCTTGCACATTGCGATTGCCGATGGCTGCCGGAATCACTTGACCGCCGAAGTCAAAATACTGTTCATCTTGCAACAGCTCGCGCAGCACGCTGTATTTGAAAACGTAGACGCCCATCGAAGCCAGATAAGGCCGCCGCGTCGCTTCGTCGGCATGCAAGCCCAGCTTCGTCGTGTCCACCTGCATCGCAGCCAATTGGTCAGCAGGCGGCTTCTCGCGGAACTCGACGATCCGTCCGCTATCATCGGTCTTGAGCAAACCGAAGCCGGTCGCGCGCGTCTCGTCGCAGGGGATAACCGAGACGGTCAAATCGGCGTTGGTTTCGATGTGATGTCTGATAAATGCGCTGTAGTCCATCTGGTAAAGATGATCGCCCGACAGGATCAGCACGTGTTTAGGATTGAAGTCGGTGATATGCACCATCACCTGACGCACGGCATCGGCAGTGCCCTGAAACCAATTTCTATTTTCGGGCGTTTGCTCCGCTGCCAGAATTTCGACAAAGCCGTCAGAAAAGCGGCTGAAGCGATAGGTGCGCGAGATGTGGCGATTGAGCGAGGCTGAATTGAACTGCGTCAACACGTAGATGTAATGGACGCCGGAGTTGATGCAGTTGGAAACGGTGATGTCAATCAACCGATATTTGCCGCCTAAGGGCACCGCCGGTTTGGAACGATGCAAGGTGAGCGGGAAGAGGCGCGCGCCTTGTCCGCCGCCGAGAATCAGGGCTAAGACCTCTTTCTTCATCAGGACTCCTCGATGCTGGTTTGAATAACGCTGGTGCTACGGTAAATGCGTGTCCGCACGAATCAGGCGCTTGGCTCGGTGAACTCACCTGAGCTAAGCTGTAAAGCGGGCAGAGCATAAGAGAGCGAATGCGCTTTTTCAAGCAACCAAGTGAATGCGGAATGCGGAATGCGGAGTTCGGAATGGAAAAGGTCAGCGCGTTTTGACCATTTCATTCCTAAAAATTATGGCGGCCGAACAAGAGTTAGAACAGATGGACGATTCCGCATTCCGCATTCCGTATTCTGCATTCCGGCTTGCGCCGACGGTCGCGCGCGCTCTGCTGTCGGGGCAAGGCGTAGTCGCGCTGGAATCAACCGTCATCGCGCACGGTTTGCCCGCGCCACACAATCTGCAAACCGCGCAGCAATGTGAGCAGGCGGTGGGCGCAAGCGGCGCACAAGCGGCGACCATTGGCATCATCGCCGGTCAACCGGTAGTCGGCTTAGACGCTGAACAACTCCAAGCCATCGCCACGCACGGCAACGTCGCCAAGGTCAATCTCGCCAATCTGGCTGCGGTGTTGGCTACACGCGGTTGGGGCGCAACGACCGTGGCCGCCACGCTGCATCTGGCGCAGCAAGCAGGTCTGAAGGTTTTTGCCACCGGAGGCATCGGCGGCGTGCATCGTGGCGCAACTGACAGCTTTGACATTTCGGCAGATTTGACGGCGTTAGCGCGTTATCCGCTTGTGACGGTCTGCGCCGGGGCGAAAGCGATTCTCGATTTGCCGAAGACGTTGGAAGTGCTCGAAACGCTCGGCGTGCCGGTCATCGGTTATCAAACCGACGAACTCCCGGCTTTCTACTCGCGGTCGAGTAGCTTGAAACTCGACCTGCGCGCTGACACGCCAGCGGAAGTCGCCGCCATCGCACGCGCGCACTGGCAACTTGGTTTTCACACGTCAGTGCTGGTTGTTGCGCCAGTCCCGGCAGAAGCTGAAATCCCGGCAGCCGAGATCAACCAGTTTATTGATGCAGCACTGTGCGAAGCCGCGCAGCAACAAATCACCGGCAAAGCGGCCACGCCGTTTCTGCTGAGCCGCATTGCCGAACAGACACAAGGCCGCGCCTTGCAAGCGAACATCGCCCTGTTGCGCAATAACGCGCGGATTGCGGGCGAGATTGCACAGGCATTGGCCGCAAATTGAGTCCCCTTATGAACCTCAACGACATTCAACAACTTTACGCATACACCGAGTGGGCCAACGATCTCGCGCTTAACGCGGCAGAGACACTTTCCGCCGAACAGTTGCTCCAGGACGTGCAGATCAGTCACAGTTCAATTCTGGGCACGCTGCTGCACATGGCGGGCGCTGAGTGGATTTGGCTTGAACGCTGGCACGGGCACTCGCCTACTGGTGCGGGCGCTTGGGCGCAGTGGACGGTCGAAGCCTGCAACAATCTGCCGCAACTACGCGCGCAATGGCAGCAAGTCGCTGATAAACGGCGTGCTTATCTGGCTGGCTTGAGCGATGCCGATTTGCCGCGCGAAGTCAGCTTCAAGCGGATCAACGGTGAGGCCAACTCGATGCCGCTAGTTTTGCAGATGCAGCACGTCGTCAATCACGCCACACTGCATCGCGGTCAGGTCGTCGGCATGATCCGCCAACTGGGCATCACGCCGCCTGCGACGGATCTGCTTTTTTATCTGCTGGCACAAGCAAAATAACAACAGACGTTTCGTGCGGGCGCAAACATCCTTAGAGCCTGCTGGCGAATGCCGTCACTCGCGTTTAGACAATGCCGATAGGGAACAGCAGCGCGGTCGAGTGTTTAGAGTACAAGCTTTAGCTTGCTAGTGGATTGCGAACAATACGCTAGCAAGCTAAAGCTTGTACTCTAAACCTCCGATCTGGCCTGCCTTGCGATTCCTCTAGTCGCGCACTGAACAGACGAAGTAAACAGGAGTATCAACACGCGTTGAAAGTCTTAGCGATTGCCCTCAACACCTTTCGTGAAGCCGTACGCGACCGCGTGCTTTACAACCTGGTGGCTTTCGTCTTGCTGCTCATCGTCGCCGCGCTCGTCTTCAGCCAGGCTTCGCTCGGCCAGGAAGCCAAGATCATCACCGACGTAGGACTGTCCGCCGTGCGCTTGTTCGGACTGGCCATCGCTAGCTTCATCGGCGTTGGGCTGGTCTACAAAGAGATCGAGCGCCGCACGGTAGCCGTGCTGCTCGCCAAACCGTTGCAGCGTTACCAATTCATTCTCGGCAAATACGGTGGCCTGGCGCTGACGCTACTGGTCAACACAGCCGTGATGACCGGCGCGCTTACACTTGCGCTGCTGTATGCGCAAGGCGGTATTGATGTCTTGCAATGGCGCATCTGGCCAGCGGCTTACTTGCTCTGGCTGGAATTGTTGGTGATGACGGCGTTGGCGCTGCTGTTTTCATCGTTCTCGACGCCGGCCTTGTCGGCGCTCTTCACGGTCTTGCTCTTTATTATTGGCAATCTGGTGGCGGATTGGCGGCTCTTTGCCGAAAGCTCAGCCTCGTTAGTCACGCGGTTCGTCTCTCGTCTGCTGTATTACTTCCTGCCGCATTTGCCCAATTTCAACTACATCGCGCCGACCGCACACGGCCAAGCGATTCCGTGGCGGTTAGTGTTGGGCGCGACGGCCTACGCGGCGCTCTATTGCGCAGCAGTGCTAGCCGTAACGGTGCTCATCTTTCAGCGGAGAAATTTCAAATGAAGCCCTGGCTTTGTTTGCTCTTGAGTCTGTCGCTGCTTGTGCCGCTGCAAGGCTGGCTCGACGCGCAGCCCAAACCAACAGTGCCGACTGGCAGCGCTGTTGATGAGACACTCTATCTGCAATCTGGTCGCGCGCTCAAGACCTTCAGTCTTGGCTTCAACGCGCTGCTGGCCGATTTCTATTGGCTGCGCACGATTCAGTATTTCGGAGGTAAGCTTGAAGCGGCCAATACCGGAGCGCCTGAAGCCAGTCTGGCGGCGGTGAGTACGCTGCGCTTTGAATCACTGCCCACACTGCTCAACATCGTGACTGAGCTTGATCCGGGCTACATCGCTGCCTACCGCTTTGGCGCGAGCTTTCTGCCAGCCACGCCAGCCAGCGTGCTGGTGGAACGTGGCCTGCGCGAAAATCCGGGCGAGTGGCGGCTTTATCTTGATCTGGGTTATTTGCATTGGCAGCAGAAACGCTTCGCCGCCGCACAGACCGCATTCGAGCGCGGCAGTCGTGTCGCAGGTGCGCCTGAATGGTTGAAGGTATTGGCCGCAACGATGGCAGCCAAAGGCAATGACCGCGCGACGGCACGCGAAATCTTCCGGCGGTTGTATGAAAATACTGACGACGCTTACACGCGCGAAGTCAGCGCGCTGCGCCTATTGGCGCTCGAAGCATTGGATGAAGTGGATTTGCTCAACGCGCGGCTGGCTGAAGCGCAACGACGCGGTAGTTGTCCCGCGCCAGACAAGCTGTTGGCGGAAGTTCGCCAACAGCATCCCCCTTCATCCGCACTGGCAGCTTTCAGCGGAACGGCGTTTCCTTACACTTATGACCGCACGGCTTGTCGTGTTGCTTTGCCAAACGATTCGCCGCTCGCGCGTTGGTTAGCGCAATAACTGACTACTAGCAACGATGTTCGCCATCGAAATCGAAAACCTGACGCAGGATTACCAGATTGGCTTCTGGCGCAAGCGAACAGTGCGCGCGCTGGATGGCGTGAGCCTGCAAGTCGCGCGCGGCGAGGTCTTCGGTTTTCTCGGCCCTAACGGCGCGGGCAAGACGACGGCCTTCAAGGTGCTGATGCGCTTGCTCTTTCCCACGGCGGGCACGGCGCGCATTTTGGGTTGTGAACTGGACGATTTAGCGATGCGCGCACGCATTGGGTATTTGCCCGAACAGCCGTATTTTTACGACTACCTGACGGCGCGCGAGTTTTTGAACTATTGCGGCAGGCTCTTTGAACTACCAGCGGCAGTCGCCGGAGAACGCGCCGCGCGTTTGTTACAACAAGTTGGGTTGAGCGAGGACGCAAACAAACATCTGCGCAAATTCTCGAAAGGCATGCTGCAACGGCTGGGTGTGGCGCAGGCGCTGATCAACGACCCGGAAGTGCTTTTTCTCGATGAGCCGATGTCAGGACTCGATCCGCTGGGGCGGCGCGCGGTGCGCGAATTGATCGAAAGCTTGCGCGCGCGTGGCAAGACCGTCTTCTTCTCTACGCACATCCTGAGCGATGCCGAAGCGCTCTGCGACCGGGTGGCAATTCTCAAACGCGGGCGGTTGCTCGAAGTGGGCGGGCTAGCGGAAATTCTTCAGCGTGGCAGCCGCGCCTTTGAAATCCTGGTGAGTGGCATGAATGAAGCGGGCTTGACGGCTTTGCGCGCAGTGGTGGAGGAATTCAAACTAACATCCGCCGGGGCGCGCTTGCAGGTGAAAGACGAAGCTGAAGTCGAGCGTGTCTGTGCGCTTTTGCGGCAGCACGGCGGCCAGTTGATTTCAGTCAATCCGGTGCGGGCCTCGTTGGAAGATTTATTCGTGCGCGGAGTAAGCTCGAGAGAGAATATCCATCCTTGACCATCTGAGACAAGAACAGGCAAAGTACCACCTGACACTAAAGAGGGGCAGACTGCACCAAACAAGGGCAACTGGCACTCAACGATTCTCTCGAAGGGTCAACCTCAATGACAGCGGCTGAAAACATTCAATCGTTTTGCGAACAGATTGCGCGGGAATTCCAGCCGGAGCGCATCATTTTGTTTGGCTCGCATGCCTACGGGAAGCCGAACAAATTTTCCGACGTGGATTTACTTGTGGTGATGCCATTCAATGGCAGCCCATTACAACAGGCTGCGCGTATTCTGACCAAGCTCAATCCGCCGATGGCGGTGGATTTGCTCGTGCGCACTCCTGAACAGGTGCGGGAACGCTTGGCAATGCAGGACAGTTTTATGCAGGAGATTGTCGCACGCGGAAAGGTCGCCTATGAAGCCGAGCACGCAGGAATGGATTGACAAGGCGGAAAACGATTTCGCCTCAGCACAGACGCTCTATCGCTCACGCAAACACCCGGACTATGACACCGTCTGTTTTCACACGCAGCAATGCGCAGAAAAATATCTCAAGGCCAGGTTAGAAGAAGCAGGCCAACCAATTCCAGTGACTCACAACCTCTATGCGTTATTGACATTGGCCAGGCCTTTCGAGCCAAGTTGGCAAGTCATGGCAACCGATTTAAACGTGCTGAGTTCCTTTGCTGTGGCTTATCGTTACCCAGGTGCAACGGCGAAAAGCTCGATGCGAAAGATGCGATCAAACGCTGCCGGGGCGTACGCCGCATCATTCGCACTTCGTTTAGCTTGCCGATATAAACAGCCAAACCAAGCCGCCGCAGTTCCTAAATGAAAACTGCGGCGGCTTGGTTGTTAGGAAGCTTGTTTCATCAAGCCATAAAGCCCACATCGCGCACGGCAAAGCTCGCCAATTCAGGGAACAAGCCGTTTAACTGCGCATCCGCTCCGCCCATCCACTTCGCCAGCGTCGCGCCGAACTGCGCCAACGAAGTCGTTGGCAACATCACACCGCGATTATCGGCAAAGGCATTCGGGTTATAGGCCGAATCGGCTTGATTGAGGATCGGGAACTGGCCGTGAATCTGCTGGCCGTTGACCGCGCCACCCAGCACGAGCAGGTGATTGCCCCAGCCGTGATCCGACCCCGTGCCGCTCGGTTGTAGTGAGCGTCCGAAGTCAGACATCGTGAAGGCCGTGACCTGGTTGGCGATGCCCATCTCGACCGTCGCGTCGTAGAAGGCCTTGAGCGCCTGGCTGACCTGGCGCAGCAAATCCCACTGTTGATAATCCTGCCCACTGTGCGTGTCGAAGCCGCCCAGGCCGCAGAAAAAGACCTGGCGGCCCGCGCCGGTTTGCGCGCGCAGGCTGATGAAGCGTGCTACATCTTTGAGCTGATTGCCCAAAGTCGAGCTGGGGAATTGTGTTTGCAGTCCGCCGTTGCCCAAGCCTTTGAGCAAACCGTTTAATTGCCACGCATCGCTAAAGACTTTATCGGCAGCGGCGATCAGGCGGTTACTGTTGTTGAGCGCGACGATCTGTTTTTGCGCGTTGGCGCGCGCATCAATCGCGGCTTGCGGCCAGCCGCTGCCCATTGCGTACTGGCCGAGGTCGTTACCGGGTTGCAGATTCGTGCCAACCACGCTCTGGCCCGCGCAATAGAGTGCCGAGCCGTTGAACGAGATCGAGACCGGGCCCGTCGCGTTGCCGTTGTTGGTTTGCAGCAAGTCGCCGATGCGCCCGCCCCAACCGCTAGACGACGAGGCGTTCGGCACGCCGGATTGCATCTGCACTACCTGATCTGAGTGCGAGAAGAGTTGCGTCGGCAGCGGCACAACGTTTTGCTGATACTGCTGTTGTGTCGTCGGTTGGTTGAGGATGCCTGTGTTGGCGACGACGGCGAGCTTGCCCGCTTGGAACAACTGCTGCATTTCAACCAAGCCGTAATTCAGCGCGTACTGTCCGCCGGTAGTGGTCGTAATCGGCAGCAGTCTGTTGCCGGTCAATGCAAGACCGCCGCGTTTGTTCAGATACGCGTTGTATTCGCTCTGCGACAGGGGAATCACAGTGTTGTGGCCGTCGTTACCGCCAAACATGAAGATGCAGACCAGGGCTTTGTAGTCCTGCACCTGCGCAGCTTCGACGAGATTGAATTGGCCCAAACCGGCGAGCACGCCCGCGCTCGCGCCCAGTTTGAGAAAAGTGCGTCGGGAAAAGTTTTGTTTGTTCATTGTTCTTCACCTCCGAAATCAGTGCATCACTAAATACTCGCTCGACATCGCCGTGAGGTAGAGCACGGTCAACGCGCGCATCTTCGCGTCTGCGCCAGCCGCAGCCGACGTTTGCAGCGCAGTTTGCAGGGACTGGCGTAGACCAGGCGACATGCGCCCGTAGAGCAGCAGGTTGTCCACTGCGTTAATGCACGCATTGTGGTTGCTGCCTAGCGCAAAGAGCCATGACAAATCCCAAATCCCCGTCTGGTAGTAGCTCATAAAACTCCAGAGGAAATTGCCGCGATTGATCAACTCTCCGGGGCCGTGAATTTGAAACTCAGGGCCGAAGAGTGGCGGCGCTTGTTTGGGAATGCGATACATCGGCGAGTAGTGGCCGAAGACCGAGGGCGCGTTGAGCAGGCTTTCGCCCATGTTGTCGTAGGTGTAAGCGATCTGCGACGGCGTAAGATTGCCGCCCAACACACGCAGCAAAGCGATGTGGTGCAGCAGCGGCGAGCGCAGCTTGCCATAATCGTTCGGCGGCGTGTCGTTGCGCGCTTCGGGATCGAGCAAGATGGCGCGGACGACAGCTTTCATATCACCGCGTGCGCCTTGCCCGTTGTCGTTGAAGACGGCGGCGACGCGGGCGATGTAGGCGGGCGATGGGTTGGCCGTGACCAATCCGCGAGTCAGGCGCAGGGCGACAAAAGGCCCGGTGTTCGGATGGTTGAAGACGATGTCAATCACGTCGTCCAGGTCTTTCTGGATCGTCTGATTGGCGGGGAGCGTGTGTCCCAGAAAAGTCTTTGATGTCGTGTCGTGATAGGCCGGCAATGGATACAGCGGGCCGGGATAATAGTTTGGGTTTGGATAGGTTGGCGGACTGCCTGACCGGTTGAACGTCCAACCAGTGAGCGCGAGCGCTACTTGCCGCACGTCAGTCATCGTGTAGGTCGGGAGCGGCTGATTGTTGGCGTCTTTTTGTTGTGAGCCGTCCGGGTTGAGTTGATAAAGCCCGATGCTGAACAGTTGCATTAGCTCGCGCGCGTAGTTTTCGTTCGCGCCCCCCGCGACGCCGGGCTTGGTGCTGTTGACCATGTCCAGAAAGTTGCCCATCGAGGCATCGAGCGTGATCTCTTTGAGCAGGTTCTTGTAATTGCCGAAGGCATGCTTGCTCAGGATTTGCAGCCACGGGATGAGCATATCGGGGTAATAGTTCTTGTTGCGCGAGATGACGATGACTTCAGTCAGCGAGTGCAGCACGCGCTGGCGCAACTGATCCTGGCCAGTCTGAAAGTGCAAGTAATACTGATCCATCATCTCATTCGTCGGCGTTGCATTGCCGTTCGGGAAGACCGATTCGGGAGCGTTGAACTGCTCGTCGAGCCAGGCATTGATGCCGACCTGTTTGACATAGGCCAGCAACTGCGGTGTTGGGCCGAAGCTGGCCTGCTCCAAAAACCTGCCAACGGCAAGCGTCTGCGGATCAGGCGTAGGCGCAGGTGTTGGCGCAGGAGTAGGTGTAGGTGTTGGAGTGGGCGAAGGAGAAGGCGATGGCGACGGCGATGGTGACGGCATAGGTGTCGGAGTTGGCGTCGGAGTTGGCGCCGGGCCGCTGACCACTGTTACAGTCGCAGTGGCCTGCCGCTCGCTGTTGGCGGCACAAACGGCGAGAATCGTGACGGGGCTGGCGGGTGCGACGTTCGGCGCTTTGTACAGGCCGTTTGAACTGATCGTGCCGTTGGCGCTGCCGCCATTGACATACCACCAGACCTGCGTGGTCGGCGCGCCGGTGACCAGAGCGGTGAATTGTTTTTGCGCGCCGGTGACTACGTTGGCTGTCGCCGGACTGATGCTGACCACAATGCCTTGACCGAATTCGACCAGGCGTGGCCCGGAGGTCGGGTTCGTCGGGCCAGGATTGGTTACTGTGACGTTGCCGCTGCCCGATTGCATCACGTTGCTGGTGGCGTTGATCTGTGTGGCTGAAACGTAGGTCGTCGGCAGCGCGACGCCGTCCAGCTTGACTACTGCTCCGTTATAAAAGTTGCTGCCGTAAATCGAGAAAGTGTAAGTGCCGAGTGGAACCTTACCAGGCGACCACCAATTTATCACCGGTGTCGGGTAGCGCACAGTGAGTGAGCCTCCCGCTGCCACGGTCGGATCAGCCACACTGGTAGCCTTGACCGTGACGGGGTTGGTCGGCGGCAAGGCGGCAGGCGCGGTGTATTTTCCGCTGGCGTTGATCGTGCCGACACTCGTGTTGCCACCGGGAATGTCATTGACCGACCACGTCACGGAAGTATCGGCCGCGCCGTTGACCGTAGCTTTGAATTGTTGTGTGCTGCCGAACGGGACAGTGACCGCAACGGGGTCAACTTTGACGGTGACGGCCAAGCGGGCGGCAGTTGCGTGTTGCAAAGTGAGCCAGCAGACAAGCGCCAGAGACAGGCTTGCCGCTAGACGTACGGAGGGATTTATACGCATAACTTGTTCCTTCAGTTTTTTGCAAAGATTGTGCGGGACGCAAACTCATGGTTTGCATCAACAATTTATGGGTTGTTGTGAGAAGGCCGCTGCCACGTAGGATTAAGCAGCGGAGGGCATCTCTAGAGGGGCACCTCAGATATCCGCGCCGATGGATGAACAAAAGGGCATCCAGGATATCCGCGCCGAAGGACGAGCGGCAGAGTAAATGAAGACTGCTAAGTAGGCAAGCTTTTTTTTCTGAAAGACTGGTATAGGAAGAAAAGGCCGCTATTCGTAGCGTAGAGCTTCGACCGGATTGAGCCTTGAGGCGCGCACTGCTGGATAGATGCCGAAGATCAAACCCACTGCCGCCGAGACGCCGAATGAGAGCGCGATTGAAGTACCAGTCACCACTGTACCCCACTCAGCATAGAGCGCGACGATACGCGAAGCCGCAAAACCGAAGACGACGCCGAGCAAACCGCCGACAAAGCTGATCGTCAAAGCTTCGATCAAAAACTGTTGCCAGATGTCGCGGCGCCGTGCGCCAAGTGCCCGCCGGACGCCGATCTCGCGCGTGCGTTCGAGGATGTTGGCCAGCATGATGTTCATGATGCCGATGCCGCCGACTAGCAGGGAAATCCCGGCAATGCAGCTCATCACAATGTTGAAGATGCGCTGCGTGCGCTGGTTCTGTTCCAGCAACTCGCGCGGCACGACTATCGAATAGTCGTCGGCTTTGCCGTGCGTATTGGCGAGCACTTGGCTAATGAGCACGGCACTGGATTTGAGCGCGTCGGTGTTCTTGATGCTAAGCACGACTTCGTCGAGTTCCGATTCAAAGCGTTTCAACTCGAATTTCTTGAGCGCCGTAGCAAGCGGTATGTAGATATCGTTGCTGAAGTCTTGCAGCTTGACGCCCTCGAATTCGTCTTTGGTCAGGTTATTGTCAGCCAGCACGCCGATGACCGTGAACCAGAGCTTGTCAATCTTGAGCGTTTGGCCGATAGGCGATTGTGTGCCGAAGAGTTTTTGTTTGACGCGCGCGCCGATCACGCAGAATTGCTCAAAATCTTTTTGATCCGGTTCGGCCAGAAAACTGCCTTCGGATAATTCATAGCGCGCCATCCTGAAATACGACGGCGTCACGCCGATCACGTTGGAATCATCGCTCTTGCCTTTGAAGGAGAAGATCTGAAAGGTCTTGACCCGCTTGCGTGCTGAGTGGGTTTCCAGGTCAGGTGTGACTGCGCCGAGCGCCTGAATGTCACGCTCCGATAGGCCGAGCGAGCTTTCGCGCACTTTCTTGAGGTCTTCGTCCTTGAACTCGCGGTCTTTGACGATGATGTTGCGCAGGCCCATCGTGTCAATGATGCGCAGGCTCTCACGCTCGGCGCCCGCACCGATGGAGAGCATCGCGATCACCGCACCGACGCCGAAGATCATGCCGAGCATCGTCAGCAGCGTACGCAGCTTGTGGGAGGTGAGATTGCTGAAGGCGAGCTGGATTTCGGTTAAGTAGCGCATCTCATTTGCCCTTCTTATCAGCGCCCGCCTGCTCACGCTTCACATCCGGCGGATTGAGCGCCAGCGTCTGCCCCGCGCGCAAGCCTTCCGTTACTACCACCTGAATCAAATCGCCTTGCCCCAACTTCACCGTCACGGGCGTGTATTGCCCGCGCTCTTGTACGTAAGCGAGAAAGTCGGCTTCTTTTTTAACGATGGCGCTACGCGGCACTATCAGCACAGATTTCAATGCGCCCGCCTGAATCTGCGCTTTCAGTTTGAGACCAGGCTTCATCAACGCAGTGTCGGTCTGATCGAGCGTGACGACGGCCTGGAAATATTTGACCGGTGAATCGCGATCAATCGGGCGTGCCAGATGGTCAATACTCTTGACCTTGCCGGTGAACTGTTTGCCCGGAAATGGGTCGAGCGTAACGGTGACAGATTGGCCCGCGCGCAACTCGCCCGCATCCTTTTCGAGCACGAAGCACTTGGCTTCCATCTTGTCCGGGTTGACCAGATTGAAGAGGTTCGAGCCGATCCAGACGACGCGTCCGGGCTGAATGCTGAAGCCGCCGGAGAAGAAGCCCGGATCGTTGTAGACGACGATGCCCGCGGCGGGCGAGATCAGTTTCAACGAAGAGAGCGCCTTCTCGACCTGCCCGATTTTGTTGTTGGCCTGTTGCCGTTCGAGCAACAGAATCGCCTCGTCTAGCGAGTAGACTTTGCCCTTCAACGTCAAACGCGCGTCGGCGAAAACCAGCTTCTTTTCAGTGAAATCCTTGTCGAGCTGGCCTTCGATCATCTGGCGGCGCGAGTAGATTTGCTCATCACGCGGCAGGAACTCGTTGATCTTGGCCAGTTCCAATTCAGCTAAGCGTTTGTCCTTGATGATGTCGGTGCGCTCGACGCCAACGGCCAACTCGCTCTTGTTGATCTTCTGTTTGGCCATCTCCAAGCTGGTGCGATGTTCGAGCATTTGCAAATCCAACTCGGCATCGTCGAATTCGACCAGCACATCGCCCTTGTTGACGTGACGCCCATCGGGCACAACCGTGCCGATGCGCAACCGCTCGACCGGCACGAAAGGTACGGCGATGGCCTTCGATTCGGCGGCCTGCAACTCGCCATTGGCGTTAATCTGCAAAGCAAAATCGCGTGATTGCAATGTGACAGTCAGCGGCTGTACCTCGGCGGCTTGATTCGGCCAGGCACGGCGCGCGGCGTAGATAATCAAGGCCGTTGAGCCAACCACAATGATAGTGAGCAAGACGGTGCGAATCAGTTTGTAGATACGTTTGCTGGGTTTCATTCGCTATCTGGGTACGCACGCTTCCAGCGTGCTAACAGTGGATTGCATACATTTCGGTGAAGCGTCCGATCCCAGGGCCAGCACGCTGGAAGCGTGCGTACCCAGGATTACTTCGCTTTCACAAAATCAGCAGCGACCTTCTCACCTGCTTTGATTCCTTCGGTCACGATGACTTCGTTGCCATTTGAATCGCCGAGCTTGACCGATTGCTCGCGCCAACCGGCCTCGGTCTTGACCTTGACCTTTGAACCGTCCGCCGTCGAGCGCACGGCCTTGAGCGGTACGGCCAGACAATCGGCCAGCGTGCGCGTCTCTATCTTGGTTTTCACACTCATCGCCGGGCGCAGCAGTGACGTGTCCAGTTGATCGAGCTTGATCTGCACGTCCAACACCTTGTTCGGGATGTCCCAGGCCTTCGGGCGCACCAACGTGCCCATGTTGCTGACCTTGCCGAAGATGAACTTGCCGGGGAAGGCGTCAAGCGCGACTTCCACGCGTTGCCCGACTTTGAGCTTGCCAATGTCCACTTCGGGCACGAAGGCTTCGACGATGATCGTGTTGAGGTCAGGGATTTCCAGCACCGACAGGCCCGACCAGACGTTCTCGCCTACCTGGAAGCGTTCGCCGTTCCATTTCGTTTTGTAGATGACCACGCCGTCGCGGTCGGCTTTGACCTGGAAATTGGCGCGACCCTGGTTGATTTGATTGACGCGGTTTTCGGCGCGCGTCTTTTTGCTGAGGATGATTTGTTTGGTCGCCTCGCTCGATTTGGTGTGCCAATCAATCCGCTCTTTCAACGCGGCCACTTCGCGTTTGGCCTGTTCAAAAGCGAGCCGGTCTTCTTCGACCTTATTGAAGACTTCGAAGTTGCTAGCAGTGGCCTGTTTCAGCTTGAGCTTTTCGTAGTTGTTCTCTGACGTCGCCAGCCGAGCCAACAATTCCTGGCGTTCGAGGTCTATTTGCGACTGCGTCTTTTCAAGCTCCTTCTTGGCCTGATCGAGTTCGTTCTGAAGCCGCTGCAAGTCGTCATTCATCTTCTGTGCGTCGAAGGCGATGAGCGGATCGCCCGCTTTGACCGCTTTGCCTTCGGGGGTCATGTTGACGATCTGAAAATTCCAGTAATTGCCGAATTGCGGCGGCGCGCCAAAATTCTGCACCGAAGTCGCGCGCAGCACGCCGGTCGCGTCCACGCTAAAGCTGACCGTCTTGGGCGTCACCGCAATCTCATCGCCGGTCGCGGCGACTTTGGGCAACAGCGCCTGGATTTTAGTAGGCAGGTAAAAGTAAGCAGCTACGGCCAACACCACGATGATGCCGGTAAATCCGAAGAGGCGTTTGGAATGTCTGGGCATTATGGAACTCCTCCTGCAAAGACAGTTAAGGAATGAGCAAACGGTCGCCCTCTTTCAGCGCGCCATTATCTGCCACCGCATAATTGACCGCATCAGCCGCCAGCACCGTCACGGCAACTGAGCGCTGTAGGGTGTCACTTTCCCGCCTGGTGACGGTGGTACCTTCGCCTGCGAATTTGACTGCCACGCGCGGCACCAGCAATTGGCCTTTTATTTCGGCAATGATAATGCCGACTTGCGCTGACATCCCCGGCTTCATCATCTCCGTCGCCGTGCGGTCAAGCCCGATGGTCACGCGAAAGACTTTGGCCTTGGCCATCCAACTGGCCTTGACTGCGGTCTCCGAAATTTCTTTGACCTGTCCAGTAAAGACGCTGTCGGGAAAGCTGTCAATTTGGATCTGCGCCTGATTGCCGACGGAGAGCTTCGGGCCGTCCACTTCGTTGACCCTTGAGAGCACCTCCATCTCGGTCAAATCGGGCAGGAACACAATCGGGAAGCCGCTCCACACCATATCGCCGACTTGCAGCTTACGCCGCTCCTGCCAATGGTCGTTGTAGATAACCATCCCATCGGTCGGTGCCTTGATCCGCATCCCGTCCAGCTTGCCGCGGTCTCGGTCGAGCTGCACTTGAAGCTTGTCCTTCTCAATGCTCTTGACCTGCAACTCGGCTGCCTGTTCTTTCTTGCGCTGTTCTATCTTGGAGAGCTGGTTGTTGTATTCGGCCTCGGCCTTTTCGAGCGCGAGTTGATTGTCTTGATACTCGCGGCGCGGGACGACTTCGGCGGGCACTTTAGCCTTAATCTTGGCCTGTTCGAAGGCGAGCCAGAGTTTGCTCAACTCGATTTCCAGATCGCGCAACACCGCCTCGTGCTGCGCGCGCGTCCTGACGACCTCGCTTTCGGCGGCAACCAGCCGCTCTTCTGTATCCTGAATTTTGCTGAGTACGGCTGTGCTGTCCAATTCGACCAGCAACTCACCAGCCTTGACGACGCTGCCTTCGGGCGGCAAGAAGACGATCTTGGCCTCGTCGGAGATATTGGCGTAAACGGTGCGCGACCGCACGGCGCGCAACTCACCGTCCAGCAGCAACAGCTTGCGCACCTCGCCGCGTTTCACCGCGACACTGCCCGCTTCGGCAGCGGCAGCCGGGGTGGTCGCGGTCAGGAAAGACAAGACGGGATTTTGCCGCGCGCGCCAAAACAAAGCGAACAGCGCCAGCAACAGTAGCAAGGTCGTTCCCGCCATCAACTGGGCCTGATGGCGGCGCAGGGTCGAGAATTGACTGGACATATAACTGGCCTCCGAATACGTCGGTTCAAACGTCAGTCAGTGGGTAAAAGTTGCACTTCTTCGTAGGGCAAGTGGTTTAGGTTAGCCGCAGAACGTCAGGAGCGCGCTAAGCTTGCACTAAAATGACCTTGAAGGAAAGAGCATGGCAGCTTGGCGAAGATAACAGGTGACAAAATAGTGTTTCCATCCAACGCCTATCTCGGCTACACTGCCAGCTGCCTTTTCGTCAATTCTTTCATACTCCGTACGCTCTTAATCGGGTAACGATCAAGCCTCACTGATCCCGCCCTAAACATTAACCCAGGCTGGCTTGGGCTGGCCGCAAATTTTGGAGGAGTTCGCTGTAATGCTTCCCACTCAATCGCTTGGTGTGTGCCACCAAGTCCTTCGTTACATACGCCGTAATTCTTTCTCAACCTTACTACTGTCTGTCGCGCTGATCTGTGTAGTGACAGGCTATTTTTTGCGCGAACCGGCAGTCGCCGCCTTTGCGCAGACGCCGCAGACAATCACTTCGGTTTCAGCGGCGAGTTTTGAAAAGACCGTCACGCCGGAAGGCATTGCTGCGGGCTTCGGCAGCAATCTCGCCGCCACCACGGCCGGCGCGAATTCAGTGCCGTTGCCGACTACGCTCGGTGGTGTTTCGCTGACAGTTGCCGGGCGCAATGCGGGACTCTTTTTTGTTTCCGCAGGGCAGATTAACTACTTGATCCCGCCTGACACCCCAGTGGGTGACGCCGATGTGGTCGTGCGGTCGAATGGCAACATCACGCACACGGGCAAGGTCACTATCGCCAGGGCCGCGCCCGCGCTCTTTGCGGCCAACGCTAACGGTTCGGGCGTTGCCAATGCTGTGGCGTTGCGTGTCGCAAGCAACGGGTCACAGAGTTTTGAACCGGTGGCCGTGCGCAACGGCAACACGTTCGTGACGCGACCGCTCAGCCTAGACCCGGCGACCGACAAAGTCTTTTTGGTGCTTTACCTCATTGGCGTGCGCGGCGCGGGGAACACTGATGGGAACAATACCAACGGTGTAGCGGAGAATGTGCGTGTGTTACTCGGCGGCACAGAATTCACGCCCAGCTTCGCCGGTCAGCAAGGTACATTCGCCGGACTGGATCAAATCAACCTTGAACTGCCGCGCACGTTGATCGGTCGCGGCAAGCTCGAACTGGCCGTGACTGCCGGTGGGTTGACCTCCAACGATGTCGAGATTGAGATCGCCGGAAGTGCAGGCACCAACCCGCCCGTCATCAGCGGCTTCGCGCCCGCGCTGGCCACGGCGAGCGAAACACTGACCATCAACGGCAACGGCTTTTCCAGCGTGCCCGGAAACAACACTGTGCTGATCAATGGCGCGGAGACGCACGTAGTTGATTCGGCCTCTGCCACGCAATTGATCGTCAAAGTGCCTTACGGCGCAGAGACTGGACGCGTCGCTGTGCGCACCACGCAGGGTGAAGGTTCAAGCCCCAACAATGTTGCAGTGCGCACCACGCTCAGCGGCGTTGTCACTGACACCAATCGAAACCCATTGCCTGGCATTGAAGTCAGCTTCGGCACGGTCAAGACGACAACTAAGAGCGACGGCACTTATCTCTTGCGCGATGTCGCGCCGGGCCTCAACGTGCTCAAGCTTGATCCGTCGAATCTGCCACTCAACCCGCCGATACCGGCTTACAGCAAATTCACCACCGCCACTGCCGACCGCGACAACGTGAAGGGCAGCACTGCGCTGCAACCCGCGAGCGGCCAGGCGGTCATCGTGCAGGGTAATGCGAGCGCGTCCGAAGAATCTGCCTTCATTGCAGAGCGACTGCTCGCGCCCGACGGCAGTGTGACGAATGGCGGCGTGACGTTCAACGTCCCTGACAACGCCGTCGCCACCTTCCCCGGGGGCACGACTGGCAACCAGATTTTCCTGACGGTCATCGCCAATAGCCTCACACCCGCGCCGCTGCCCGCCGGGATTTTCAGTTCCGCCATCGCACAACTGACGCCCTACGGTGTGAAACTCAACCCCGGCGGCAAACTGACTTTCCCGAACACAGATGGCTTGCCCGCCAACGCTCAGGCTAAGCTCTACAAGCTTGATCAAACGTCGAACACCCCCACGGTTGGCACCTTTATTGAAGTTGGCACAGCGACGGTTTCTGCCGACGGCCAGCGCGTCGAAACCGGCGCGAACGCGATCACGGAGACGAGCATCTACTTCGTCGCCCTGCCGCGCCCTGTGACGACGGTGATCGGGCGCGTGGTTGACAGCGACGGCACGACACCGGTGCGGCGGGCACTGGTGAACTCGCGCGGCCAGGAGACATTCACCGACGGCAACGGCGGCTTCACGCTGCGCAACGTACCGCTGTCGGCCAACAACCAAGTCAGCATCGAAGCCAGCTTCATCCGCCCGACGAACCGCACCGACCGCGTCACGCGCTCCGGCATTGCGGCGGTCGCGGGCGGCATCACGCGCATCACGCCTGACTTGGTCTTGCCCTCGCCGACGACGCAACCCAATCGCTTGCCGACGCTGATCGCTCCGGCGGTGGTATCGCTCAACGAAAACGATACGCGCACAATAGGCTTGCTAGTCAGCGACCCTGACGCGGCGCAGATACTAACCGTGACCGTGACGGGTGCGCCCTTCGCCTCAATCGTGCAAATTACCCAGGGAGTTTTTGCCTTGCGCCTCGCACCCGGCGCGAACACGGCGGGCAATTACACGTTGGCGGTGCGCGCCGCCGATAATCAGAACGGCGTGACGACGGCCAACGTAGCCGTGACGGTTATCGCCGGCACGACAGCACGGTGGACGCAAACCGCCGGGCCAGAGGGCGCGACAATCAGAGCCTTGCTGGTGCAGGGCAGCAACGTGTTCGCCGGGACGCAAGGCGGCGTCTTCCGCTCAACCAATGATGGCGCCAGTTGGACGGCAGCCAACAACGGCCTGGCCGGACAGTTCGTCACCGCGCTTGCCGCAAACGGCACGACCTTGTTCGCTGGCACTATCGGCAGCGACTACGTCCTCTCGTCAGGCGGCGTCTTCCGCTCCACCGATAGCGGGGCAAGTTGGACGGCGGTCAATAACGGCCTGGGCAGTCTGGAGATTCAGTCGCTCGGCGTGAACGGCACGACGGTGTTTGCCGGAACGCCGAATGGCGTGTACCGCTCGACCGACAACGGCGCAAGCTGGACGTTGGCCAACAACGGGCTGGGCACGCACCGCGCCCTTGCTTTTGCCGCTGTAGGCAACAACTTTTTTGCCGCCACGCTGACGGGCGGTGTCTTCCGCTCGACTGACAACGGGGCCAATTGGACGCCCGCCAACAACGGCTTGCTGGTTCCTGCCGTCTCTTCGCTGGCGGTGATCGGCACAACGCTGTTTGCCGGGACGGCGGGCGGCGGCGTCTTCCGCTCGACGGACAGCGGCGCGAGTTGGGTACCAGCCGTCAACGGCATGGGCTCGCAAGTCATCTCCGCGCTCGCCGTGAAAGGCACGACGCTGTTTGCCGGGACGCTGACAGGCAGCGCCTTTCGCTCGGTGGATAACGGCGCGAACTGGACGGCGATCAACACCGGCTTGAACACCCAGATGATCAACTGTCTGGCGGCGAGCAGCACATCAGTGTTTGCCGGAGCGAACAGCGGCGTCTTTCGCACCAACGATAACGGCGCAAACTGGGCAGCGTCGAACACGGGCCTGAACGGGCAACTGGTCTTCGCCCTGGCGGTAAACGGCCAGTCTCTGTTCGCCGCCACGTTCAGCGGCGTCTTTCGCACGACGAACGGCGGCGCGAACTGGACGCCGGTCAACAACGGCCTGCGCAATCCAATCGTCCTGTCGCTGCTGGTGAACGGTACGACCCTGTTCGCCGGAACGGGCGGCGGTGGCGTCTTCCGCTCGACCGACAACGGCGCGAGTTGGACGCCAGCGAATAACGGGATGGTCGAGGAGACGGTGATCGCTCTGGCGGTAAACGGCTCGACCTTGCTGGCGGCCACGCAAGGCGGCGGCATCTTCCGTTCGACCGACAACGGCGCGAACTGGACGCCAGCCAACAACGGCTTGGGCAGTCTGAATCTATTCTCGCTTGTCGTGAGTGGCACGACGATCTTTGCCGGGACGGAAACGGCGGGCGTCTATCGCTCGACCGACGGAGGGAATACCTGGACAGCGGCCAACACCGGGTTGACCAGTCCGGTAGCCTTCTCTTTAGGCGTGAACGGCACGACGGTCTTTGTCGGCACAGCTACCGGCCTCTTCCGCAGCACCGATAACGGGGCCACGTGGACGTCAGCGAACACGGGCTTGGCCGGGACGATTGTCTCTTCGTTTGCGGTGAGCGGACAGAGTTTGTTTGTCGGCACTGGCTTTGGCGGCGTCTTCCGCTCGGTTACCAACGGGACGGCCTGGACGCCGATCAATGAAGGCTTGACCAATCTGCTGGTCAAATCGCTGGCAATCAGCGGCAATAATTTGTTCGCGGGTACGATAGGCAGTTCAGTCTTTAGCAGGCCGCTGCAGTAAGGCTGGTTGAGAAGGCACTATCAAAACAGCGAGAGCGCTAAGTTGCTCCAGCGCTCTCGCTGTTTATTGTTTACGGCCTGTCGTGCCATAAACGCCTTCAACTTCCGCGCGAACTACCTGACTGAGCAACTAGGGACGGCTACCTTTTGGGGGGGCAGTAATTCACACGGATTGTTTTTGAGTCAAACGCGACTCTTGATGGAGCCTTCTCGACCTTAACAATAAACCTTTCCGAGATAGTTCTGCCTGTGCTCGTCTGCCAGTTGTGGTACCTAACACCATTGTCATTCGGTTCACACCCACAGCCATCATCAACCTGTACTGTAATCGTGTAATCGCCAGGTTTGAGGTTGGTTGTATCAAACGAGACATACGGGCCATCTCCAACAATTCGTCCACCTGTTGTACTCCACGAGTAAGAAAGAGTATCACCATCGGGGTCGGAAGCGCTGGCCCTTAACGCAACCTTGTCACCCACACATACTGTCTGAGCCGATTGGCGTTGGCGGTCAGTGGCATCATACGTGATTGGGCCAATCTCTAGACTGACCGTGGGCGGTTGATTCGGCAAAACGGGTTCGGGAGCAATACTAAAGGGCATACGGGTATAGCCAATGAGGGAACCATTATTTCTTTCAACTCTTACTGTGATGACATAGTCTCCACGCTTGCTCTTTGACGCATCAAGAATAACCTCTGGTCCTTCACCAATTATCCGCCCCCCAGAAGTTTGCCATTTGTATTTTAACTCTGGATGCATCGAACTCAGTACTTTGGCCCGTATTGGTGTTTCATCTCCAACACGGACACGCCCACGAATGGAATTCGGCTTTTTTGTAATTCCTACATACATCTCTATCATAACGGAGTTGTCACTAGATGCTTGAATCCCGGGCCGGAAAGGCGTTAATGACTCCCACAAATCCCCCCCAACTTTGGGGGAGTTTTCTACGAGAGGTACCCCAGCCGATAGTGTGACCAAATTTGTCAGGCACCAGAGCATAGAGATAAGACCAACGAGACTGCTGATTCGAATGTTCATGTGATCCCCAAGATTTAGCTAGATACTAGGCCATCAACATTAAGGCTATTTACGAAGAAACTGTCTCCGCTCATCCGCTGCCAATGGTCTTGTAACTCGAGTATCTGCGAGCGCGCGGATATCCTTAATTGAGCCACAGACTGTACAAGCATAAATTCCTATGTTGACTTCACTACTAACCGTCAAGAACGATTTACCGTCAGGGCTGAACTCCGCATTAACCACTGGTGCTAGTTGCTCAAGTAATCCGCCCACACTATTGAGATTCCAATCCCCAGCAGTTCCATATTGGAGCGGGGTTGCCCAGAGGCGAACCATCTTATCGTCACTTGCTGTAATAACCCATGCCCCGTCAGGACTGAAAGCCGCACTACGTACCCGGCCAGCATGGCCTTGTAATACACCCAGGGGGTGACCAGCATTAGCATCCCATACTCGCGCGGTATTGTCTTGACTAGCTGTCACTACCCAGCGGCCATTAGGGCTAAACGATGCCTTAAACACAGGGCCGGTGTGCCCACGTAGCTCAGCCTGTAAGCGCCCATTACCCGCATCCCATATCCGCGCGGTAGCATCTTCGCTTGCTGTTACAATTTTCTTTCCGTCAGGGCTGAAGGCAGCGTCGTAAACCTGACCAATGTGACCTTCCATTGGTGAGCCTATTGTATGGCCTGTGGAAACATCCCACATGCACACTGTACCATCGTCACTCGCTGTGATTATCTTTTCGCCAGTGGGGTTAAAGGTAGCCTTCAAGATCAAGCTCTCATGCACTGGTAACATCCTGATGCTCCGCCCAGTATTCGCGTCCCAAATCTGGGTTGTCTTGTCCTCACTAGCTGTTACAATTTTCTTGCCATCAAGGCTAAACGCCACGCTTTGCACCTTCCCTGTATGCCCACGTAAAATTGCCAGCCTCTTCCCTGTTTTTGCATCCCATATCTCCGCCGAATTGTCTTGGGTGGCTGTTACTACAAGGCTACCATCAGCGGAAAAGGCTCCACTAGAACCGCTCAAGGCGAATTGTTGTTGCCAAGTGGCGACTTCCCATATTCGTGCAGTTTCATCTTCACTTGAGGTAACCAGCCGCTTCCCATCAGTGCTAAAAGCTACGCTAAGTATACCTTTTGTGTGTCCTCTGAGCACTAGCAAGGTTCGACCGGTGCTTGCATCCCATACCCGTGCGGAACCATCAAGGCTCGCTGTAGCAATAAGCTTGTTATCGTAACTAATCGCTACTTTATTGATTGGTTCGGAATGTCCTTGAAGTATATGCAGGGTTTCTCCAGTGCTTGCATCCCACACCCGCGCTGTGCCATCTTCGCTTATAGTAACGACAGCCTTATCATCATTGCTGAAGATTGCGCCTCGGACTTCGTCTTTATGTCCTTTTAATTGAACTAGCTGGTGTCCAGTGCTTGTTTCCCAAATGCAGGCTGTTTTGTCATTGCTCGCTGTCACGGCGAATGCTCCATTGCTGCTAAACACTGCAGTGTTTACATAGTTCTGATGTTTTAAGATTGCCAGTGCTCTCCCACTCTGCGCATCCCAAATTCGTGCTGTGCCATCTTGCCCGGCCGTAATAATCTTGCTTCCGTCGGCGCTGAATGTTGGAGTTCTAACCGCAGTGGAAGATTGAGAATTAATTGTGTCTCCGTGTCCGCGCAACACTACTTTGCTTGTGCTTGCACTAACATCCCATACTTGCGCCGTGCCATCTTGGCTTGCTGTCACGACTAATCTGCCGTTGGGGCTAAAGCTTGCACCAGTCAAAGCCTTGTTGTGACCCCGCAGCACCGCCAAATTCTTCCCGCTACTCGTCTCCCACACCTGTGCTGTCTTGTCTTCACCGGCTGTAATAATCATCGTACCATCAAGGCTAAACGCGGCGTTCTGAACTTTGCCTATATGTCCCCGCAATTCAACTTGGCTGCGTCCACTACGTGCATCCCACACTCGTGCTGTCCCATCTTCGCTTGCCGTTAAAATCAACTTGTTGTCGGGGCTGAACACTGCTCGTATAATGGTGCCACTGTGCCCGCGAAGTGTAACGCGCAAGTGCGATTCAAGTAGTGATGATCGCAAGGCTTCCTCAGCTATATCTGTGTTATGAGTATCTACTGCTTCCATTGCTAGTAATAAGCCCAACTCTGGATCAACTGGCAATTGGGACTTTGCCATTGCTGCTAATTCACGGGAATGATAATCAGCTTGTTGTCGCTTACCAAAAACCAAAACAAGGCACAATATAAGTATAAGAATGGGTATGCTGGTCAGGAGATAGCGTTGCCTGCGACGGGCATTTTTTTGAGTCTCGGCTGCTGTAAAACTGGCGTTCAAAAACGCTAGTTCAAGTTTGTTCATCTCTCCCTTATTGGTTTGCCTCCATTCATCAACTTGTATCAACCGTGCACCCTGATACAGATAGCTTTTGTCCTTATTATGCTTATCCCATTCTTTCGCATCTTCGGCCAAGCGGTGATGCAAACGCAGCCCTTCGCGGTCACCAGTAATCCATTGATTCAAGCGTGGCCAGCCACGAATCAACGTTTCATGCGCAACATCTAATTGCACTTCGCCGCCAGCGTCGCGGCTGGTGGTAATCAAACGGGCCTCTTTACTGGCCAACGCTGCAATTACTTTTTCGACAGCATCTTGCTCTTCTGGTTTGGCCCACAACTCATTCTTTGCAGCGCGACGACGCGTATCAGCAGTACCTTCGCCAGGTTGTGTTAACCGCAGCATTACGCGGCGCAAGATAGTCTGCTGCTCCGGTGTGAACCGTGCGAAGATCGCTTCAGCTTTTTGGGCAAGTGCCCCTTGCACGCCGCCGCTTCGCTCATAAGACTGCATGGTTAGCATGTTTTCGCGGCTGCGCTTTTCAAACAGTTCGCGCAACGCGTGTTCAAGCAGCGGTAACGCGCCTGGCTCGCGGCCTACGTCGTTGAGAATGCGTTCGACTAGGCTCAACTCGAAACGCAAGCCCGCCAACCGCGCGGGTTCTTCGATGGCGCGGCGCAGTTCGTCCGGCTCCATTGGGTTGACGATAAATTGATGGGTCGAGAGCAGTTCGGCCAAGTCAGGCGATTCAGCGGCACGGGCCAGGAAATCGGCGCGCATCGTCGGCACGATCACCGTCCGCCCGCCCTCAATCGTCCCAGCGTAACGCAGGTTTTTGATGAACTGCGCACGCTCGGCGGCATCTTGGCAGAGCGTGAAGACTTCCTCGAACTGATCTACGAGGATGAAGAGTTGTGTGTCTGGCGCTTGGGTTCTCAGCAGCAAGCGCGCAAAGAGATGTAGCGCCGTCTCAGTAGTTTTGAAATCGTGGATGAGTTGTGTGGCGGTACTGACTTGCGCTTGCGCCCCTTGCAGCGCGGCCAAATTGAGCGCGAGTTCTTCAATCGGATGCGCGCCCGGTTTGAAGACGACGTATTGCCAACTCTGGCTGCCGGGCAATTTGCCTGCGCGCAGTTGCGGCAGCAGCCCGGCGCGCACAAGCGACGATTTGCCGCTGCCCGATGGCCCCAGCACGCACAGGAAGCGCGTCGGGCGCAACGCTTCGACCAGATGTTGCGTCATCGCCTCGCGTCCGAAGAAGAAGCGCGCGTGCTCTTCGTCAAAGACTTCCAAACCACGATAGGGACACTCGACATTGGCTGGCGTAGAACCGCCTTCCGCTCGTCCCGGCGCAATGCCGCGAATGCCTGCGACCAAACGGCGGAAGGCTTCGGCATTATCCAAGCCTTGCCGAAAATCCACCCAAGTCAGTCGCGAAAGAAAAGCGGGCAACTTGCTGCGGTCGGGCATCACTGCGCCGGGCAAGAGCACAGGAATGACGCGGAATTTACGCGTTCGATCAGCGATACGTTGATCGAGCGCGGCGCGCATCTCTTCGTGATGCCAGCCGCCGAATTCGTGTGGGCCTAGAAAGACGGCGCAGGTGTGTGCTTGATCAAGTGCTCGTTCGATCTCGTCTTGCCACGGTTCGCCCGGAATGAGATTCCATTTGTCGAGCCAGACTTGCAGCTTGGCTTCATCTGTCAGGCGAATGGCGAGCGCCTCGACAGCGGGTTTGTCTTTGCTGTTGTGCGACAGAAAAACATCGAAGGGCTGATTGGGGGAGTTCGGCGACATAGCTTTCGTGGTCGTGCAGTGTCCGGGACTGTTTGCTGCGGTTTCAGGACAGTGGAATTAAACATGTCAATGACGTTGTGCTTTCACCCATTGCCGGAACTCGCGCAGCGCCGCGCTTTGTCCCACCGTAATGCTGCGTTCCAGCAAGTCGAACAACACCTTACCAGTCAAAAAAGGAAAGGCGCGACTGGCCGCCGCTTCCACGTAGCCGGTTTCCGACAAGTGGTAAATGCAGACTTCGTGTTCGTCATAACGCCAGATTTCAGGCACGCCCAGGTTAGCGTAGATGGGGAAGCGGCTGAGCGATTCACTGATGATATCAATCTCCACAGCAATGTCAGGCGCTGGCGGCGGCGCGCTCGGATCAAAGCGCCGCACGCCCAGCACGCGTTCGATATTCTGTACATAAAAGCAGGCGTCTGGTTCCAAGCCTTGCAGCCAGTCTTTGTAACTGAAAGTAGTAGAGCCGAGAGCTTCAAAATCCATGCCCAATTCATCTGACAATACCTGCATCAATCGCACCAGTAAATCTTTCAAAGTCTCGTGAATCGGCAGCGGCATCGCAACCTCCAATCTTCCGTGGTCATAACTGATGCGTGACGGATACCCTGGGCCTAAGTCCACCAGCAGCTTTTCGTACTCTTCCCAAGACACGCGCTGGAAAATGAGCGTGCCGCCCGCAGGCAGATGAGCAATGGCGTCGAGATAGTTGAGACGTTCGGGCGCTGCGGAAATCATCGTTTTCTCCTTTTCGTATGCAGGGCAATAGTGCGTGCGATTCTACGTCGAGAGGAAACGGTTGACAACGAGTGGCCCTGAAAAGAGAAAGCCGCATCCTCCGAAAGCTGAAGCTGCGGCGCGTGCGCTCAGAACTTCTCGCGCACTCTGAGGTAGCTCGCAAAACGCGGCAAGCCATTTTTCGTCAGCCCGCGATAAGTGAAGGTAATCATGGTGCCCACAGCCGGAGGATTGGCGCGCACGGCATCGGTAAAGCCAGTGCCGATTTGAAAACGTTTGCCGTCCGCAGTCTCCACTTGCAACGCGCCCATCATACCGGTGTATTTGCCCTTGCCGGGCAGGTGGGCGATCACTGTGGCCTCGGCGTCTTCGAGCGGTTTCAATTTGAGCAGGGCGTCGTTGCGACCGGTGATGTACGTCGCGTCGGCCAAGTGCAACATCAAGCCTTCACCGCCCGCGCGTATCACTTCGTTCAGTTTGCGTTTCAGCGCGGCATTGTCGGCTAAGCGGAACTGCTCAACTGCGATGAGTTGCGACCAGTTGGCGGTGGCGACGATTTGCTTGATCTGCTGATAGCGTTGTTCGAACGTGCCTGGCGCGTCGGGCAATTCGAACACCATGTATTTGATTTGCCGCCACTCCTCATCTTGCGGCGTCGTTTTGCGCACATAGCCGGAAAGCTTCTCGAACTGTCCTCGCCCTAACCACAATTCACCGTCAAGAGGACGCGGTGGCAGCTTGGCGATAAACCAGGCGGGCGCATTGAAAGAGTTCCCACTGCGTGAACGCAGGGTTTTGCCGTCCCAGATCGCGCGCACCCCGTCATACTTCTCGCTGACGAGATAGGGCGTCGGATCAATAGCGGCGTTGGCGACGTTCGCCAGCAAGGCGCGCGGCTCTGATTGGGCCTGGGCAACTTGCGCAAAGAGCAAGCAGATTGCGCAGGCGGCAATACGCATGGCGGTAAAGCGAATTATTGGCTTCATAAGGTGGCTCCTGAGGTAGTGAAATGGCCTCCCCTTGCTGAATAGGAGAGGCCATTTAGTTTGTTACTGCTGCTTGTTGGCTTACGGTCGCCCGCTTTCGAGGAACGCCTTCAGCTTCCGCGACCGCGATGGGTGGCGCAGCTTGCGCAACGCCTTCGCTTCGATCTGCCGGATGCGTTCGCGGGTGACGGCAAAGTGCTGGCCGACTTCTTCGAGCGTGTGCTCGCTGCCATTCGGGCCTAGGCCGAAGCGCATCTTGATGACCTTCTCTTCGCGCGGCGTGAGCGTCTTCAAGACCTCTTCGGTGATTTCGCGGAGGTTGATATTGATGACCGCCTCCGACGGGTTCTGGATCGTCTTGTCCTCGATGAAATCGCCGAGGTGCGAATCTTCTTCCTCGCCAATCGGCGTTTCGAGCGAGATGGGCTCCTGCGCAATCTTCAAGACCTTACGGACTTTCGAGGGCGGGATGTCCATCTTCTTGGCGATCTCTTCGCTGGTCGGCTCGCGTCCGAGTTCCTGTACCAGGGCGCGCGAGGTGCGGATCAGCTTGTTGATCGTCTCGATCATGTGCACCGGGATGCGGATCGTGCGCGCCTGGTCGGCGATGGCGCGCGTGATTGCTTGGCGAATCCACCACGTGGCGTAAGTCGAGAACTTGTAGCCGCGCCGGTACTCGAATTTATCTACGGCTTTCATCAGGCCAATGTTGCCTTCCTGGATCAGGTCAAGGAATTGCAGGCCGCGATTGGTGTACTTCTTGGCGATGGAGACGACCAGGCGCAGGTTGGCTTCAACCAGTTCGGTCTTGGCCTGCTGGGCTTCGTTTTCGCCGACCTTCCAGTTTTGGTAGGCGCGTTTGATCTCCGCCGCTGGAGCGCGATGCTGCTCTTCAAGCTGGGTATAGTGTTTCTTGGCCGCGCGGACGCGCTTCTCCATCTCCTTGATTTCTTCTTCTTTGCGCTTGCGTTCGAGGGCTTTTTGCAGCTTCTCGATGTCGCGCTCGGCCTGTTTGATCTCGGTTTCGGCCAGCCGCATCGCCAGCACCAGCCGCTCTTCGATCTGCGGCGTGAATTCGAGCAAGCGCACCAGGTGCGACAGCTCTATGCGTTGGCGCGACAGCTTGCGCTTCATCCGAGGAAGTTTGGGTGAGCGCTTCGGCTCGGCCTGAAGTTTCTCGTAAAACGTATGAATCTTTTTGAACGCCTTGTTGATCTCGCCGATGGTTTCGAGCGTGTAGTTGTGGTACTCCTCGATTTTCTCCTCGGTGATGCCTTCCTGTTCGGTGAAGGTGACCACCTCGCGGATGCCGAGTTCGCCCTCGGCCAGTTCATGGCCGATACGCAGCAATTCGCCGATGGCGACGGGCGAGCGCGAAATGGCTTTCTGCGCGCGAATTTTGCCGCGTTCGATGCGCTTGGCGATGGCGACTTCGCCTTCGCGCGTGAGCAGCGGCACAACGCCCATCTCGCGCAGGTAGAGGCGCACCGGGTCGTTGGTCTTGTCGAGCACGCCGGGCGAGAGGTCAAGTTCGACCTCCTCCTCCGGCCCCTCGTCCATTTTTTTATCCATGTTGGCCTGTGCCGCTGCCGCCTCGAAGAACTGCTCCTGCGAATCGGCGATGGCAATGCCTTCGCCGCCCAGCAGGGCAAAAATGTCTTCGATGTCGTCGGCAGAGACCGGCCCTTCGGGTAACTCCTGGTTGATGTCGTCGTAGGTCAGGAAAGCTTTGTCCTTCCCCATATCCAGGAGTTTTTGCACGTCATCTGTGTATTTTTCGTCCAATTTGCCTTCTCCTTTCACCGCACCTGTTTGTGGTCACGGGTTTGACCTGATGCGGGCGAAAGAACTCTCCTTTTTTATCTCTTTTTCAATTCTTGCGTTTTTCCACTGAACGAATGGGAAAGCTTGGCTAACTTTCTTGGCCCTACTTTTCCGAACTCCAATTTGCCAAAGCACGTTCCCGTTTCGCCAATTCAAACTTCATCATCGTCAATTCATTGAGCTTCGCCGCGTCGTTGTTGCGCTGCGCCTGATTGATTTCCATTTGCAGGGCGGCCTGTTGTTCGGCCAGCCGCTCGCAACGCAAAGTGTGTAAGCTTCCAGCACCTTCACTCCACAAACCTTTCAACGCATTAGCGTCGTTAGGATCGGTCGCGCTTTTAGTAATCAGCAACTTTGGCAGCAGATCCCGTGCTAAGTCCTCATCTTCTCCACTTTCCTCCAATGCATGCGTCAAATCTGCGTAGTTCGGCTCAACATTTTTTTCTGCGAACTCAAAGAGCAAGCGGAAGAGCTTTTCAGTCCGCAGACCGCTGTAATCCTCTTCCGTTAATTGCTGCAACAAGCGCCGCCGGATTGGCGCGTAATTTAGCAAAATCTCAAGCAATTTCTGCTCCGCAGCCTTGACCGTCAGGGTCTCTTTCAAGGCGCGGTCGCTAACGCGTTCTTGCCTAGCCTCCGCCGCTTTTCTAAACTCATCACGGAACAGCTTGCTATCAATTTTCAACCGGTTGGCGATAAGATCGACGTGTTCGTTACGTTCGATCTTGTCATTGACCAAGCGCAAATACGGCAAAATTGCATTAACCGTTTCGATTTTACCGGCGGGGCGTGTCTGATCGTGTACATTAACGGCCTGTTCAACGATGTAATCCAGAAAAGACTGGGAGTTTTTTAGCAATTTGTAGTAGCCCTCTGCGCCGCGTGCTCTGATGAACTCATCGGGGTCTAAGTTGTCCGGCAGAGTCAGCACATTGACCTTAAAGCCCTGTCCTAGCAACAACTCCAGGCTCCGCTTGGTCGCATTCACCCCCGCCGCATCCGGGTCAAAATTGACGATGATCCGTTTGGCATAGCGCCCCAACAACCGCACCTGATTTTCGGTTAATGCCGTGCCCAGGCTCGCCACCAGATTTTTCACGCCTGCCTGGTACGGAATGAGAAAGTCTAAATAGCCTTCGACCAAAATGGCATAGCCACGCTGCCGCACCGCTTCCCGTGAATAATTCAACCCGAACAAGTGCTGCCCTTTGGTGTAAAGAGCCGTTTCCGGCGAATTCAGGTATTTCGGCTCACCTTCATCCAGAATGCGCCCGCCAAAAGCGACTATGCGCCCCTGCGCATCACAGATGGGGAACATCAGCCGCCCGCGAAACCGGTCGTAAAATCCACCTTGCTCTTTCAAACTGACCAATCCACTGCGTTCAATCTGGGTGAGCGATGCGCCCTTTGATGTCAAATAGTTCGACAACGCATCCCAACTGTTTGGTGCATAGCCCAACTTGAAGAGCTTCTGCGTTGCCTCAGTCACACCGCGCTGTTCAAGGTAGGCTAGCCCGCGCCGCCCTTCGCCAGTTCCGGTCAAATTCTGTTCAAAGAACTCAATCGCCCATTGGTTCAACTGCGACAGATCCGCCCGCTGCCGGTCGCGCTCTTCCAACTCCCTGGTATTTTCTACGACGGGCAGCGCCACGCCGGACTTCTCGGCTACCGTTTTGACTGCTTCGGGAAAGGATGCGCCCTCAACCTCCATTACAAAGCTGAAGACATCGCCTGCCTTGCCACAGCCGAAGCATTTGAAGAAGCCCTTGTTGGCGTTGACGCTGAAACTCGGCGTCTTCTCGTGATGAAAGGGGCAGCAGGCCCAGTAGTTGTTACCCTTCTTTTTCAGCGTGACGTAATCGCCGACGATTTTGACAATGTCGGCCTGATTGCGTAATTCGTCGCTGAAACCTTTGGGAATGCGCGTAAACATTTACTTCTTCGGACTACTTCTTTAACTCAACTACCGTCGCCCCATTTCCGCCTTCATTTGGCGGAGCCGGATAAAACTTCGCCACGTGCGGATGATCGGCCAGCAGATCAGCTATCGCCCGTTTCAAAATGCCCATCCCCGTGCCGTGCACAATGCGCACGCGCTCGTGATTGTTCAGATACGCCGCGTCTAAAAACTTGTCAGCCTCCTCAGTTGCCTCGTTGGCCGTCTTGCCGATGATGTTCAATTCGCTGCGCACTTCGGCGCGCTGCTCGTTGAGCGAGACCGAGACACCTTTGGGCAATCCGGCGATAGAGGCTTTCGCGGCTTTAGATTGCTGTTTGCGCTCGATCAGCCGCAAATTTTCGCGCTGCTCGCGGAAACGCAAGGCGCCGACTTGGACGCTCACTATGTCGTCATTGATTGCCTCGATCACGCCGTCCTGATCGAGCGACAAGACTTTTACCCGGTCGCCAATTTGAAAATCGGTGATGACTGGTTCAGCGACTGATAAGCTGGCTACAGCTTCGCCCACTGCCGGTTGTTCAGCCTTCAGATTACGCGCCGCCGTGCTGGCCGCCGCCTTCAATTCGACTGTGCGACGTTCGACCTCTTTTTGTACTTTGCGCGCGGTCGCCACATCTTGAATCGTGGCCGCAAACTTTTCGGCCTTGCTTACGAAATCGTCAACAACTTTTTGCAACTCGGTCCTGAACTCCTTGGCGCGCTCTTTTTCGCGCTTGGAGAATTCGAGTTCAAGCTTGGCGTACTTGTCCGCCACCGCGGCGCGTTCTTCTTCCAAGGCTACAGCCGTATGCCGTTGCAGGTCGTGTTGCTCTTTCAGCTTGCGCAAAAATTCGGTCGCATCGGCGCTAGCAGTTTTGACGCGCTCGGCTGCTTTGTCCGTGATCGCCTTTGGTAAGCCGAACCGGCGCGCAATCTCGATACCTGAAGACGAACCGGCCAGGCCGGTCAGCAAGTGGTAGGTGGGTTTCAAAGTCTTCTCGTCAAACTCAACGCTCGCATTCAGCACGCCCGGCGTGGTAGTCGCGTAAATCTTCAAGCCGCTGTAGTGCGTCGTCACAATCACGTGTGCACCACGCTCGCGGAAGTAATCCACCATCGCCACGCCCAGCGCCGATCCTTCTTCCGGATCGGTGCCCGTGCCGACTTCATCGAGGAGCAGCAAGGCAGGCGCTTCCAACTCCTCGCTGATGTTGCGAATGTTCTGCATATGCGCAGTGAAGGTCGAAAGGTTGGCCGCGATGGATTGATGATCGCCGATGTCTGCGTGCACCTGCTCGAAGATTGGCAAGTCAGCTTCTGCCGCTGGGACGTGTAGTCCGGCTTGCGCCATCAACGAGAGCAGGCCGACAGTCTTCAACACGACAGTCTTGCCGCCTGCGTTTGGCCCGCTGATCACCATCACACGATGCGCGGCGTCGAGTTCGAGCGTGAGCGGCACAATCGGCATTCCCTGCGCTTTCAGATTGGCTTCGAGCAGCGGATGCCGCGCGTCCTTCAAATGCAGCCGCCCGTTTTCATTGATCGCCGGTTCGACCGCGTTCTGATCCAGCGCCAGCCGCGCTTTGGCCGCGATGAAATCCACCTGAGCGACCGCGTCGGCCATCACTTCCAACGCCTCGCGTTCGTCGCGCAACTCTTCGGTGATTTGGAAGAGAACCTTGATGATCTCGGTTTGCTCGACTTCGCGCAGCCGCACCAAGTCGTTATTCATCTCGATGGTTTCGAGCGGTTCGACGAAGGCGGTTTGGCCCGACGAAGACATGCCATGCACTACGCCTTGCACAGCGCCGCGATTGTCGTTGCGGATGGGAATAACGTAGCGCTCGTTGCGGATTGTAATGAAGTCGTCCTGCAGCGCGTGCGATTCGTCGGCGCGCTTCAAGATGCTTTCGAGCTTGCGTTGCAGCGTTTCGCGCGCGCGCGTGAGTTGGTAACGAACCTCGCGCAACTCCGGGCTGGCAAAATCCTCGATCTCGCCCGTCGGCGAAATGCGCGTGCGCAGCCGTTGATAGACCGCACGCAGATTGGGAATGCGGTCAGTAATAGCGCGGATGAGCGGATACTTATCCGTCTCGCCGCCGCGTTCGTCGTAACGAAAGGTCTCGCGCAGCCCCAATGCCACGGAGATCAGCCGGAAGAGGTTGAGAATCTCGACCGGCTCCAAATTAACATCCGGGATACCGAGCTTGCCCAGCGCCGGACGCGGGTCGGGCAGGTCGTTCAAGTCTAGGGCCGTCCCTTCGCGCAAGTAGGTCACACCTTCGCTGGTGCGCCGTAACTCGCGGATGATCTCGTCGGCGTTGGTGGAAATCTGTAGCTCTTCCGCGCGGGTGACGCCGAGGGGCGTGCGAATCCGCCGTAGCAGCACGGCTTTGAGCTGCTCGAACTCGAGGGTATCGAAGGCTTGGCGTTGCATGATTTTTCTGCTCAGCGAGTATACTGCATTGGGCACTCCTGCTGAAACTTCGGGATTCTAGGGGCGAAGCGAGCGGGTGTCAAACCGACATGCCCGCGCGCAAGAAATTCATTTGAGAAGGAGAACGAGATGAACTTGCTGGAAGATTTTCTGAATAACCCGCTGGGGCCGTTCACCGACGACAAATTTCAAAAAGGCGATCCAGCGCGTCCGGAGGAATTGCCCGCCGAGGTCATTATCAGTCCGGACACGCAGCGCGCCGACCGCGTCCCGCCGGGGCAATCGCGCACGCGTAAATGGCCGGTGCTCGACGCCTACGGCCCACCACAGATTGATCTGACCACCTGGAAGCTGGAAGTGTTCGGTCTGGTCGAAACGCCGCTCACCTTCTCGCTGGCAGAATTCAAACAATTGCCGCATGTCAAAGTTTTCTCCGATTTTCACTGCGTTACGCGCTGGTCACGACTGGGCAATTTGTGGGAAGGGGTGGCGACGAGGGAATTGGCCCAACGTTGCGGCGTCAAGCCCGAGACGCGCTTTGTCGTTCTGCACGCGTATGACAACGGCTGGACGACCAATCTGCCTGCCGCGATGTTTTTAGCCGAAGACGGGCTGTTGGCCGACACACATGACGGCCAACCAATCCCACTCGAACACGGTGGCCCGGTGCGCGCCATCGTTCCGCAGCTTTACGCCTGGAAGAGCGCCAAGTGGATTCGCGGGGTCGAGTTCGTCGCCGCCGACCGCGCCGGTTATTGGGAACAGGGCGGCTATCACATGAACGGCGACCCGTGGCGGGAACAACGATTCAGGTGGGATGGTTGAACGCGGAATGAAAAACGAAAAGCCGCTTCCCATTCCGCATTCAACCTGCGCCGTGACACTTCTTGTATTTCTTACCGGAGCCGCAGGGACAAGGATCGTTGCGTCCGACCTTGCCGGGATTGATCACACTGCCGGTTTTGGCGACTTCGTAGCCACCGGGCACTACTGGTTCCGGCTCGTCCAACTGCCAGGGCGCGGGCGCATTCTTTGGCGGTGGCGAGCCCGGTTCCCAATACAACTGTTCGGGGTTTGCCGTCTCTTCTTTCCAGCGTTTTTGTCTTTCGGCAATGGCTTTTGGTTGATAGAAGTCGAGCAGGTTGAGTTCCAACTCGTGGTAATGATGGTATTCGGGATTGCCGAGCGAGGAGACAAAATCACCATACGACCCAATCAGATTTTTGCTCACGGCCTGACGGTCGTATGCCGCGCGCAAAGCGGCCAGCCCGCGCTTACGGTCAAGCTGGACCAGACTGTCAGCGGCAAACGACAGGAAGAGCACATCATCTTCTTGCGGATCGGTATAAAGCTCACTCAGAAAATTGAAGATACGCTCGTGCTGCGCCGGGTAAGCGCGCGCCAGACGAGCAAGCGCAACAGCGGCCTTGTAACGCGCTTGCCCATAGTCCTGGTTGTCTTTGTAGCCGCTGCGCTCCTGTATGATGAAATTCATCAACGGCTCGCTGGCCGCCTCGCCGAAACGCTCAAAAACAGCAGGCAGGATTTGGATGACCCAGTTGTTGTCAGCATAGAAGGCGTCCATCAGCTTGCTCATCAGAAACGCCAAGTCTTCCGGCTTCCTGATCAGGCCGATGAGCGTCATCGCATGATAGACGATCCAAAAATCACCGTGCTGGCCTTCGTACCAGTAATCCTCGTTCTGCAAAATCTCGCGCAGGCGCGGCAGCGCTTCATCACCCCGCCGGACGAGTTCCTGCATGTGCGCGACGGTAACGCGGTCTTCTTCCTTGAATAACAGGTCAATCAATTCGGCGGTGCTCAGGCCCGCGTAGTCGAACATCGTTAAACTCCATCCTTAGCTTGAAACAATCAGGTTTATGAACGCGAAATCATCGCATCGCGTTGGGCAAAAGTCGAGTAGCGCGTTGTGCTATGATGAAGGCCAGTTGGCAAGGCGCTTGAACACTTGCCCGAACACGCGCAAACAGGTTCTCGCCATTTCAAATTTGAGCTTTGAGTGACGAGGCATTACACCAACCACCAATTCGCTGTGTTATGGACAAAGAAGTCAGAGAACTCGAAAAAGCACTCGAACAGATTTGGGACGTTGCCGTTAATAAATTCGGCCTCGACCCTTTTCCGACCAAATTTGAGGTCGTACCCGCGACGGTGATGTACGAAGTCGGTTCGTACGCGCTGCCGGGGCGTTATTCGCACTGGACGTTCGGCAAGGCCTATCACCGGATGAAGACGATGTATGACTTCGGGCTGTCGAAGATCTACGAGGTCGTCATCAACTCGAATCCGTCCTACGCCTTCCTGCTGGAAACCAATTCGCTGCTGCAAAACAAGCTGGTGATTGCGCACGTGCTGGGCCACGTGGACTTTTTCAAGAACAACGTTTACTTCTCGCGCACCAACCGCCGGATGATGGACGACGCGGCGCTGCACGCCGTGCGCATCAGCGAGTACGAGTTCAAATATGGACGCAAGACGGTCGAAGATTTCCTGGACGCCGTGCTCTCGATTGAAGAGCATATTGACCCGGACTTCTTCATCAAGAAACGCCGCCAGCTTGATGAGAAAGAGAAAGAAGCCGAAACGTTCCGCAAGCCGACCAACAAGTACGATGAGTTGATTTCTCCCGCCGAACGTGCGGCGCAACGAGCCGAGGAGCAACGAAAGAAAGAGAAAGACGCCACCAGTGAAGAGCCGGAGAAGGATTTGATCTGGTACATCCTGCAAAACTCGCCGAGCTTGCAGCCGTGGCAACGCGACGTGATGAGCATGATTCACGATGAAATGCTTTACTTCGTGCCACAGATGCAGACTAAGACATTAAACGAAGGTTGGGCTTGCGCCACAGGTGACTCGCTGCTAGTGACGGAGAGTGGGTTTGTACGGTTTGACGAGTTGTACGAAGCGCACGAAATGATCCGGGTGGCCAGCGGAGCAGCGGGGCGGTTGGATTGGATCAGCGATTTTCACAAAGAGGAAGCTGTGCCCACGCTGCGTCTGCGCACGCGACGCGGGTTCACGATTGAGGGCGCAGAAGAACATCGTGTGCTGTTGGCTGATGGCAGTTGGGCGTATCTGCGTGATCTGGCCGTGCGCGCGCGCATCAAGCTGGCGCACGCCACCGACATCTGGCCGACGCAACACCGACCGCTGAATTTTGTGTCGGCACAGCCAAGCGCCACATTGAACGAGGTGGCTGAGTTCGCTGGGGTCTCTTATTCGACCGCTTTCAGACATTTGCACGGGTTGAAAAAATCACGCAGCGCCGCGCAACTCGACCAAGCATTAGAGACGCTGGCTTACCAGCTGGGGATGACCGGGCGATTGCTGTCCACGCGCAATTCGTTACGCCTGCCGGATGAGTTGAACGAAGAGTTGGCCTGGTTCCTGGGCTATTTCGTTGGCGACGGAAACGTCAACAAATCCGGCATCGGATTGACGACGGGTGACGAAGAACTGGTGCAACGACTCTCCGCCGTCGTTAGCTCAACTTTCGGCTTGCAGGCTTTCAGCAAGCTGGATACGAGTGGCGGGCACAGCCGCTGGCGCGTGGTTGTCTATTCGCGTGAATTATGGCGTTGGCTCGAAGCCGTCGGCATCAAGCTTGAAGACAAAGCTAGAAACAAGAAGATTCCAGCCCTGATCTTGCGCTCGCCGAAAGCGGTGGTGTCCGCATTTCTGCGTGGCTATTTCGACGCCGATGCCTACGCAGGCAAAGAGGGCATCAAACTCTCGTCGGCCAGTCAAGAATTGATTCGGACAGTGCAGCTTGTGCTGCTCAATTACGGCATCCTGTCCACGCAGCGCCAACAAGCGGATGGTTGCATTCACCTAGAAATTACCGGCGCATCAGCCGCGCGTTTCCTGGACGAGATCGGCTTTAGCTTGGCGCGCAAACAAGCGGCGCTGCGAGACTATGTCACCAATCGCCAGTGGTTCAGAAAGGAAGAATTGAATGATGAGGTAATCGCCATCGAACGCGGCGTCAATGATGTGTACGACATCACGGTTGACGAACGCCACGCCTACGTCGCCAACGGCTTCATCAATCACAACTCGTTTTGGCATGCACGGATCATGCGCGAGCTTGACCTGTCCACTGATGACCATCTCGAATTCGCCGAACTGCACGCGGGCGTCGTCTCGCCCCATCGCGGCCAACTCAACCCCTACTACATCGGCTATAAGTTGCTCGAAGACATCGAGCGGCGCTGGGACAAGCCGACTCAGGAAGAACAAGAGAGATTCGGGCGCCAACCGGGGCAGGGGCGCGCCAAGCTGTTTGAAGTGCGCGAAATGGAGAACGACATCTCGCTGCTGCGCAATTACCTGACCGAAGAATTGTGCGAAGAGCTTGACCTGTTCGTTTACGAGTTAGTGGATGAAGAGGAATGGACGGTGACGGAGAAACGCTGGGAGCGAGTGCGCGATCAGCTTGTGGCGAATATGACCAACTTCAGCTTCCCCTACATCGTCGTCACCGACGGCGATTACCGCCGCAACCGCGAGCTGTACTTGATGCACCGCTTCGAAGGCGTCGAGTTAGACCTGCGCTACGCGCGCAAGGTGTTGGAATACGTCTATAAACTCTGGGGCCGTCCGGTGCATTTGGAGACGTTGGTGGAAGAAGAAGCGCGAGTATTTCACTTCGATGGGGAAGAACACAGTGAGGATTGAGCGTTTAGTAATTATCCGAGCACTCGTACAATCACACATTTCAAATAATAGGTCTCTGGCACCGTCAACAAAATCGGATGATCGCGCCCCTGCGTGCGCTTCTCAATCACTTGCACCATCCGCCCCGCATCGCGCGCCGCTTCGGCCAGCATCGCCAAAAACAGTTCTTCATTGACGTGATATGAACAGGAGCAAGTGATTAACACGCCGCCCGGCTTGAGCAATTTTAGGGCGCGCAGATTGATCTCTTTGTAACCGCGTAACGCGGCCTCGACCGCGCCGCGATTCTTGGCAAAGGCGGGCGGGTCGAGCACGATGGTGTCGAAACGTTCGCCCGCCTCTTCGTAATCGCGCAGCCGGTCGAAGACGTTGGCCTCGACGAATTCGATATTACTCAAGCCATTCAACTCCGCATTGCGCCGCGCACGTTCGATGGCGACGGCGGAAATATCGAGCGCCGTTACCCGTTCGCACGCGCGCGCCAAATGCAGCGCAAACGAGCCGTGGAAGCTGAAACAATCGAGCGCGCGCCCATAACCGTAGCGCCGCGCCGCCGCGCGGTTCTCACGCTGATCCAAAAACGCGCCGGTCTTCTGCCCGCCGAGCAGATCAATCCAAAACTTCAGGCCGTTTTCGCTGACAGTAAATTCGGCGGGTGCTAACTGCGCCTCACCTGTAGCAGCGTAAAGCACACTGTTAATCAGCGGCATGCCTTCCAACTGGCGTACCTTCGCGTCGTTGCGCTCGACGATCAAACGTGGCTGAAATTCTTCCACCAGTAATTCCACCCACAGCGGTTTCAATGCCTCCATCCCGCGCGTCAGCGTTTGCAGGCTGAAACAATCGCCATAACGATCCACGATCAAGCCGGGCAGGGCATCACCTTCGGCGTGAATCAACCGGTAGGCAGCGGTCTCACTAACCACGCGCTCTCGCCACGCGCGCGCCGCGCGTAGTCGGGCACGCCAGAACGCGCGATCAATCGTGACATCTTGCGTAGTCAGCAGCCGTAGCGTGATCTCCGATTCCGCGCCGTAATGCGCCCAAGCCAAAAAGCGTCCGCGGTGATCGGTGATACGCACGACCGCTCCAGTGGCGGCTTTAGGTCGTTTGATGACATCGCTGCGGTAAATCCACAAATGCCCAGCACGCACGCGAGCCGCGCCTTTGGGCGAGATGATGGCAGTATGCGTTGATTCATTCATCGAGCTACTTCCTATTTATTCAACTTTGTTCTCGCAAAGGCATCGTGTTTATCCGCAGGCTTTCCGTCAAGTCTTACAGCCTTCCTTCGGTTAATAGATCATCAGTCATCGCCAGTCTGTTAAAACTTCGCTCTGCTGGCACTGCGCGAGTTGCAAAGCATCCGCGCGAGCATATAATCAGCCGCAACCACAGCAGTATTGCCGGACAATACCTTTGAACCATCAATTATCGCAGAGCCGCTTATGCAAATCGTTACTCGCGCCTCGCAATTGCGTTCGTTGGCTGCCAGGTTGGCAGCCGAGGGCAAGACTATCGGTCTCGTGCCTACAATGGGCGCACTGCACGAAGGCCAATTACACATGGTGCGCGAAGCCCAACGGCTGACCGACGCCGTGATCGTTGCCATCTTCGTCAATCCGCTGCAATTCAACACGCAGGAAGAATACGAAGCCTATCCGCGCGACTTGGCGCGTGATGCCGACCTGTTGATGCCGCTGGGCGTGAAGTATGTTTTTGCGCCGAGCGCCGAAGATATCTTCCCGCCGGGCTTTGCCACCTGGGTCGAAGTAAAGGTGCGCGATCAGGAATTGGAGGGCGCAGCGCGGCCCGATCATTTTCGCGGCGCAGCGACAGTGTTGACGATCTATTTCAATCTGATTCAGCCGCGCTTCGTTTTTATGGGACAGAAAGATGCGCAACAAACTGTCGTCGCCAAAAAGATGGCGCGTGACCTGCACGCGCCAGTCGAAATCATCGTCACGCCAACCATCCGCGAGGCCGATGGGGTGGCGCTCTCTTCGCGCAACGAATTCCTCTCACGCGAAGAGCGCCAGGCTGTGCAAGTGATGTCGCGTGCGTTGCAGTTGGCCGAAAAGCTCTTCACCGAAGGCGAACGTAGCGCCGCCAAAATTATGAAAGCCATGCGCAAGGTGATTGAACAAGAACCGCTGGCGCGGCTCGATTACATCGCCGCCACAGATACTGAGCACCTGGAACCGCTCGACGATATGAGCGGGCGCGCCACGCTGATTTCGCTGGCAGTCTACTTCGGCAAGACGCGGCTGATTGACAACGTAATCTTGCACGATGAGAAGTTCAAACCGAAGGCGGGAATTAAATTGGGGTAGACAGAAGGCAGGAGACAGGAGACAGTAGAGGACACTTTCCGGCCTCCTGTCTCCTGTCTCCTGTCTCCTGTCTCCTGTCATTTCAAACATTGAATCGGAACAGCATCACGTCGCCATCCTTCACTACATACTCTTTGCCTTCCAGACGCATCAAGCCTTTCTCTTTCGCGGCAGCTGCCGAGCCGCACTTAATCATATCGTCATAAGCGATCACTTCAGCGCGAATGAAACCGCGTTCGAGGTCGGAGTGAATGGCGCCCGCCGCTTCTGGCGCTTTCGCTCCCTGGCGAATCGTCCAGGCACGCGCCTCCTTCTCGCCAGCGGTGAAGAAGGAGATCAATCCCAACGTGTGATAAGCGCCGCGAGTCAATTTGCCCATGCCGGTTTCCGTCACGCCCAGACTCTCCAAATATTGCGGGCGCTCCTCCGGTTCCAGATCAACCAGATCGGCTTCGAGTTGTGCACTGATGACGATGTAGTCTGCGCCCTCGCTCTCGGCGTGCTCGCGCACCTGGCGGATGAAGTCTGTCTCCGGTTTATTCAAATCAGTCTCCGCCACATTGGCGACGTAAATCATCGGTTTCATCGTCAGCAGAAAGAGGTGAAAGGCTTTGGCTTTCTCGTCATCGGTCAAGCCAGCCAGGCGCGCAGGTTTGCCTTCGTCAAAAGCGGCTTGCAGTTTGTCGAGCAATTCGATTTCTTCTTTGGCTGCTTTGTCGCCCGTCTTGACCTGTTTGGTAACGCGCTCGCGGCGTTTTTCGACGGAGGCGAGATCGGCAAGGATCAATTCCAGGTTGAGCGTTTCGATGTCGCGCTGCGGGTTGATCGTCTCTTCGACGTGGACGACGTTTTCATCCTCGAAGCAGCGCACGACGTGGACGATCACCTCGGTCTCACGGATGTGATGCAGAAACTGATTGCCGAGACCTTCGCCCTGGCTCGCGCCTTTGGCCAGCCCGGCGATGTCTACGAATTCGACGGTCGCGTAAACGATCTTGCTGGTTTTGGCGATCTTGGCGAGTGGCGGTAGACGTGCGTCCTGCACGTTGACGACGCCGACGTTGGTGCCGGTGGTGCTGAATGGGTAATTGGCGCTCTCGGCCCCGCGCGTAGCGGTGAGCGCGTTGAAGAGGGTTGATTTGCCGACGTTGGGCAAACCGACGATGCCTGCGCGTAACATAAGTGAATGATTCCTTAAGCTGATTATCGAGAAGTAAGTGGGAATTTAGCGGATGGCAGGCAGGTTGTCTAGCCACCTATTTAGGCGCTCTGCTTTCAGCGTCCGAGAAACTGCTGCAACTCAGTTTCCGTTGGTAAACCATCCCGCGCGCCCACTTCGCGGCATTGCAACGCGGCCACGGCATTCGCCGCCCGCATCGTCTCTTCAATGCTCAAGCCTTTGCAGAGCCCATAAATAAACCCAGCGCGAAAGGCATCACCCGCGCCCGTCGTGTCTTTGATGACGGGCGGGCGAAAAGCCGACGACGCGACGAATTGATTTTCGACAAAGGCCAGCGCTCCGCGTGAGCCTTGTGTCATCGCCACTAAGTAGCAACCATAACGGTCGTGCAACTTCTTCAACGCCTCCTGCTCATTCATCGTCCCGGCCAGTTCATTGGCCAAGCTTTGCGAGGTAATTAAGCAATCCACCTGTGGCAGCAATTCGTCAACGCCCGGATAGGCCGTGTCTAGGTCAATCGTGACGAGCATCCCGGCCTCGTGCGCCCAGCGTGCGGCCTGCAACGCTGCTGGTGTGTCGAAGCCGTCCAAGTGCAGCACGCGTGCGCTGGTGATCCACTCACGGTGCAGTTCTTCAGGTGCGACGCGCGTCTTGTCGTCGTGATACCAGAGGATGGTGCGCTCGCCGGAGAATTGTTCGATGATGATGACTGCGCCTTGCGTCTTGGCACCGACAGCGATCATCACGTTCGAGCAATCCACGCCTTCTTTTTGCAGCGACTCGATCAACATCCGGCCTTCGTTGTCGTAGCCGACTTTACCGATGTAGCAGGCTTTCAAGCCGAGCCGTTGCGTGCCAACCATTGCCGATGAAACTTGGCCGCCGGTCATTTGCTGGTGATCGGTCAGCCGGACTTTGGTGTTGAAATGCGGGAAGCGCGGGATCGAGACGAGATGGTCTATGGCGTTGAGGCCGAAACCGATCACGTCGAATTCACGATCTGTGGGGAGTGTAAACGAAAAATTCATAGAGCTTTTGTAACTTAACCAAAGAAATTTCACTAGCCGTAATGGACTACTTGCACTGAGGTAAATAATCCATTCTGCCTGGAAAAAAAAGTTGCCTTTAGCAATCTGTGTATGTATAAGATACGCCGCATCCTAATCCTGGCAAAGTAGTCAGCGCGCGCAAAATACCCACCGCTCGGCAACTTTTGCGCTGCTTAATTACCTTGGACATTACATAAGACCTCTTATGGATTGTGCCATCTGTAATTGTGTCCAGCAGCAATAGCCAGTTACTCGGCATGAAACTGGCAGGAAGCGAGTGATATTATGATTCAGGGCGAAATTCACATTTTGCCACTGCCCGACCTCATTCAATGGCTTGCACTCACGTCTCGTACGGGGAAGCTTGTCCTCACGCAAGATACTCAGAACCTCGAACTCTATTTTATCAAGGGCGAAATAGCCGGCGGCACCGACGAAGCACTGATTGCCATAGACAACGCCGAAAAGATTCATCGTGCCTTGGGCCGGGCGCTCGCTTGGCGCGCTGGACGCTTCGCCTTCAACGATGACGAATTGCCCAAATGGGCCACCTTGGTCAACTTACGGCTTTCGGCTGAGTCCACCCTGTACAATCTGTTCAGCGAATTGCATGGGACGCGGCCAGCCAGCGCCAAATCTTATCTGGATAATTGGACTGAAGCGGGTAAAGACTTCGGCCTCTTCACTCCCGATGACGCTCTGCGCCTGCAAGTGATTGATCAACTGCTGAAAGAAGACTTCAATGTGCCGGCTATGCCGCAACTCGCTGCCCGTGTGATCGAACTGACGCGGGCGAGGAACTTTTCATTGCGCGAGTTGGGGAACTTAATCTTGACCGATCAGGCGGTGGCGGCGCGCGTGTTGCGCTATGCCAATTCCGCAGGCCAAGGCGCGGAGAAAGAAGTGACCTCGCTTGCGCAAGCCGTCCAGCGCTTAGGAGCAGACGAGGTCGTCAGTATCGTCCTGGCTGCTTCGCTCCAGGCGCACAAGATCGGGCGTGAGCTATTTGCCGCCGAAAAACACCGCCTTTGGGTCTATTCTTCCACGGCGGCCTTCTGCGCCCGCGCGCTCGCGCCCAGCGTCGGCCTCGAACGCAATCTCGGATTTTTGTGCGGCCTGCTGATGGATTTTGGCCGGAACGTGCTCTACAACATTATTCAGGACTTGCTCAGCCAGCGGACTAATACTAAACCGATTGCCGAGGGTGTCACCAAGAAAATCGTCCGTGATTATCACCCTTCCATCGGGCGTGTAGTCGGCGACAAGTGGAAGCTGCCAACCACGGTAATCGAGGTTATGGCTTATCACCATTGCTTGGAGGAAGCCCCTCAAGATAACCCCTACGTGGCGGTCGCAGCGCTGGCTGACTATTTGACGAATTTCGTGCTCAGCACAACGCGCCCTGAGCTTGAGATGGCTCTGGCTAACTTCTCGCCTGAGCGGCTGGTTGAACATCCCGCAGCCCGTCTGCTCAATCTCCGAACGCAGGGTGCCACGACAGTATTGGGAAACCTGCCGGAACTGTTGGATCAGGCGCTGGAGTTTGTGGCGCATTGAAACGGCTTAACCGGGACAGATCAGGCTGTGGCCGCCGCCATCTTGCGCCGCTCTACAGCGGCACAGCATTCTGTTTGATGTAATCGTCCAGCATCGAAGGCTTCGGGCCGATGTAATGAAACGGCTCGGCATACGCTAGCCCATAACGGCGACCCAACTCAGCGTCTTCACGCAGCACAATGTGTTTGATGTATTGCCGATTGGCGGTCGCATCGTCATTGCCCAGGATGGGCAGCTTCAATTTTTGTTCGGCCAACCGCTTGCGCAAGGCCGCGCCCGTCTCACCGGCTGGCCCTTGTGTGAGGTTGGCCAGATTGACCTCGACCTTTTGATCGAAGACCGAACTGATTTCCACCACGCGGTTGACCAATTGCGGCCCGCGCGCGAAGTAGTATTTCTCCTGCACCGCGTGTGGTTGCAAGCCCGCCTCGAAATGCTCCGGCAAATCCCAGCGACCACCTGCCATCCAACTGGCCGCCTCCACCGCGCGCGCCGTCAGGTAATGATCGGGGTTCTCTTCGTAATGTCCCCACGGGTCATAACAGATGACAGTGTCCACCTTCATCAACCGAAAAATGAAGATCAAGCGATGACGCAGTTCGGCAGCGGCGACGGCGTCGAATTCGTGATTGCGATATTGCAGATCGAAGACTTTCTGCAAGCCGAAGCGGCGCGCGACCTCGAAATTATCGCGCTCGTTGTTGCGCACGACTTCGCCTACGGTTGCGCCGCGCCCAGCCATTTCGTCGTTGCTCGTACGGATCAAGATGCCGGTGTAGCCTTCGCGCAGCAGTTTCAGAACGGTGCCCCCGGCAAACAACGGCAAATCGTCACAGTGGGGTTGGATGGCGGCGAGTACTTTGCCTTTGTGCGATTGTCCGGCTTGCTCGCGCTCGATGACCACCTCAGCCTGTTGCGCATTTTCGCGCATCTGGGTCTGCGCAGGCGTAGCAGCGTTGGTACCCAGCAAGACACTGCCAGAGAGAGTCTGACCAATGAAGCCTCGTCGGTTCATACAAATCTCCTTTCCGAATTGTGTGCGAAGAGTGAATGTCAGGATAGATTTACCAGAAGTGCGCTGACATGGGAATGCGCCTGAGGCAGCAGGGCAGCGCGAATCAAAGTAACGTTGGCGGCATCATTTTCTCTGGCTTGATCGTTTCGTTGGTAGTGGCTCAAGCGGGAGAGAAGAGCCTGGAGTCCAGCCTTTAGGCTGCTAGCTTGCATGAGCCAGCAGCCTAAAGGCTGGACTCCATGCGCTTGGCCTGCGGCATTTATCTCTCATGGTTGAACCACTACCGTTTCGTTTACCCGCGCGCTTGCCGCTCAAGCTCGCGCAGACGCTCGACTACAAGTTTGATCATCCAATCCGGCGCCGAGGCCCCGGCACTCACGCCCACGCGCCGGATGCCGCGTAATTCTGTCGGCTCGATCTGCGCTGGTGTTTCAATCAGCCGCACGCGTGGACACGTGGCACGCGCCGCTTCGACCAGCTTGTTGCTGTTGGCGCTGTGCCGGTCGCCAACGACATAAAGTAATTCGACTTCTGCTGCGAGTCGGCGAATCGCCGCCTGATTCTGTTCGGTCGCGTCACAGATCGTGGCGCAGGCTTTGACTTCGCGCGCACGCTCACGCAGCGCGGCGACGATAGTCTCGTATTTTTGCGGGCTGAGCGTTGTTTGGGCGATCACGCCGAGACGGTCGCATGTGGGCAACGCGCGCGCTTGCTCGGCGTTTTCGACCACTTGCGCTTCGTAGTTGATGTGACCCAGGATGCCGCGAATCTCCGGGTGAGCGGGATTGCCCGCAATCACTACCGTGTAACCGGCTTCGCGCAGCTCGATAGCCTTGCGTTGCGAGTAATGCACGTAAGGACAGGTTGCATCGAGCACGCGCAAGCCACGCGCGCGGAGTTCGGCAAAAGTCTGCGGCGCGACGCCGTGGGCGCGAATGAGCACTGTGCCCGCAGTCGGCAGCGTGTCGTGTTCGGCCACGCTGATGCCATCGGCGGCGAGCCGCTCGGTCTCGGCTTGATTGTGAATGAGCGGCCCTAAGGTTACGACCAGCAGCCCACCGGCTTTCTCACGCGCGCGATAGGCCATGTCCACGGCACGCTTGACGCCCATGCAAAATCCCAAACTCTCGGCCAATACAATCTCCATCTGCGGCTCTCTTCCTGTCAGTTCAAATAGAATGACGACTGGGCGGCTTGTCCCATAACCATCACCGAGACCGTGCGGTCGCGCGCGCGATCCAGCTCGATGAAGAAGATGCGCTGCCAGCGTCCCAATTGAAGCTCGCCGTTCAAGATGTTCAGCGTCGCGGAACTGCTGAGCAAGAGCGACTGGCAATGCGAATGCCCGTTCGGGCTTTCGTCCGGCGTCATATTGTGTGTGCGGATTTCGAAGTCGTTGTGCTGGTAGTCGTCATCCTGCGGAACGAGCCGCGCCAGCGTCCGCTTCAGGTCTTCGAGCAGAAGCGGTTCGTGTTCGTTGACGATGACGGCGGTGGTGGTGTGCCGTGTTTGCACGTTGACCCAGCCGTGCTGGACACCCGAACAGGCGACGAGCGCAACGATCTCTTCGGTCAGATCAATGAACTGCAAGCCCTCTATGGTGCGCAGATGGATCGGATGGTGGAAAACCTTGAGACTGCCATCGGCGCGCGCCGCCAGTCTGCCAGTGACTCGTTCCGTGGGTTCTGCTGTCGTAAACATGCTCATTCTCCTGTTGATCGGAATTTATGTATTTCAAGCAAAAGATATTTGGGGTTCTGCCCGCTTGGTCATGTTTTCTTTTCTATGCCGCCTGCGCCAACGGGCGGTAACGTCCGGTCGTTTGCGACCAATCGAAGTTCCCGCGTATCCAGGAGCGCAGTCCCGCGATGTAACGCTCGAGCAGCGCGTCGGCCTCAGCGCCGAACGAGGGCAGGCGCGATTCCAACTCCAGGAAAGCGCGCATTTCGGCGTCGTGCATTTGGGCAGCGCGCGTGACCGCTGCTTGGAGTGTCAGCCCATACTCAGCGCGCAACGCGATCACTAGGTTGGCCGGGTCGCCATGCCGCAGTTCTTTTTCGAGCGAGAAGAGATCGTTGCACCAGCAAATGATGTTGTTCGCCAGGTGGGAAAGGCGACGCACGAAGTAATCAGCGCGCACGACGGGCGGCATCTGGATCCCTTCGCACAACTCGATCAACGTGAAACAGACGTAAACCGCTCCCCCGAACTGCCGCTGGTGGATGTAGTCGGCCACGCCTGGCGCCGCGCCCACCGCGCGGTGGGTTGTTTCCAGCACGCTGGCCGCCAGCCAGTCACGGTGGGTTTGGATGAACAGACACATTTGGTCAGCGGTCAATTTACGCCGCAACCGCTGGCCCACCTCGGCGAGGGCGTGGGTGAGCGGGATGTCGTGGCCAGTGGGATAGTCACCTTCCAGAACAGCCAGGAATCTGGCGTGTAAGGCCGCCAACTCTTCAGGCCTCTGCCCCATTTCGCCTTCGTCGGTCTGGTCGTCCTTCAAAAATCCCCAGGCGCTCCAGTCGGAGATGATCAGCAATTCCTCGCGCGGGGCGGTGGGATAAGTGTGGGCGGCGAAACTGCCGAAGTTCGATGCACAGAATCGCTGGTAGGCCGCTGGCGTAATAATCCCGCAGCGCTCGGCCCAGGCGAGGCTATGCTGTTCAGCCGCTTCCGCGTGCGGATTGACGGCGGAAGGGAAGGGGTAATAAAGCGGTGGTAAAACGAAATTCTCGATGACGTTGGGCTTGATTTGCATACTTGTCCTTCTTATTCGCTGTTGATGATTAAGCACGGCCCTATGCGCCGCGCCGTCGGCTTCGATCTCAGCGATCATCGCCGTTCACCGCTACAGGCGAAAAAAGATGGCGGGAACCACCATCGAGAAAAAATATTTTCACGTTCCGCCGGCGACTGGCTGGGCAACCCATCTCCATCGGTTTTTCTATGCTGCCTGCGCCAGCGGGCGATAGCGCTCGGTCATCTGCGACCAATCAACATTCCCGCGCATCCAGGAGCGCAGTCCCGCGACGTAACGCTTGAGTTGCGCCTCGGACTTTGTGCCGAACGAGGGCAGGCGCGATTCCAATTCTAGGAAAGCGCGCACTTCGGCATCGTGCATTTGGGCGGCGCGCGTCACCGCCGCCTGGAGTGTCAGTCCGTATTCAGCGCGCAGCGCGACCGCCAAGTTAAGCACTTCGCCATGCCGCAATTCTTTTTCGAGTGAGAAGAGGTCATTGCCCCAAGCAATAACATTGTTGGTCAGACGGTTGAGGCGGCGCACAATACTGGTGCCGCGCAGGTTGGCTGGCAGTTCGATGTGTTCGCAGAGTTCAATAAACGCCAGCATAGGGTAGACCCCGCTCACATACTGTCGCTGGTGAATGAAGGTGGCTACGTCCGGCGCTACCCCCGTGGCGCGGTTGGCGGTCTCCCAGTCGTTACCTGCGAAATAGTCACGGACAGTTTGGATAAAGAAGCGCAATTGACTGGGCGACGTTTGTCGCTGTATCCGCTGCCGAAGGTCGGCCAGGGCGTGGGTGAGTGGAACGTCATGGCCAGTGGGATAGTCGCCTTCCAAGACAGCGAGGAATCTGGCGTGTAAGGCGGCCAAGTCTGCTGGCCGCTGGTCCAACTCATCGTCATCTTTCAAAAACACCCAAACGAGCCAGTCGGAGACGATCAACAACTCCTCGCGCGGGGCAGCCGGGTAAGTGAGCGCGGCGAGGCTGCCGAAGCGTGCCGCGCCAAGCTGCTGATGGCCCGCTGGCGTAATAATCCCGAAGCGCTCGGCCCAGGCGAGGCTATGCCGTTCAGCCGCTTCCGCGTGCGGATTGATGGCGGAAGGAAAGGGGCAATAAAGCGGTGGTAAAACGTAATGCTCCCTGACATTAGTTATGATCTGCAGTGTTTGCTTCATCTCTGTCGCGCTCATGATTCTCCTATCTCCTTGTTTGCTATCCCTCGACTTCAAAGCTGGCTCCCAGCACTGCTCATTCCCACCGGCGAAAGAAAGCGCGGATGATCACGCGTTGAAACTTCTTTTCGCCCTCACTTGGTCATGCGTGTTTCGCGCCTGGATTCCATCAAGCCGTCAAAATATTTTTGGTAGTGGCGCAAGCGAGAGAGAACGTTTGGAGTATCGCCTGCAGGCGGAAGCTTGCGTTGACCAGCCCAGCCGGCTGAAGCCGGTACTCCAAACTCACCACCTTGCGCCACTACCATACTTTCTTTCGCGCTCGGCCAGTGCGCCGCAACAACCGCCCCGATGACAAGCAAGACAAACGAGGCCGGTCGCCCACACCTCACAGCGTAGTGACGACTGACCTCGTTGTTTTCCGGCTTGTCGGTGACTGACGGCGGATATTTGTTGGGGTTATTGTGGGAGACGGCAATCGCCCGGGCAATTCTGCGTGGTCTCGCCCGGATTGCAGACGCCGTTGCCACACTGTGGCCCGCAATCGGTCGGGCTGTTGGTGTGATTTTCGCCCCGGCTGACTTCACAGACGCCGTCGCCGCTGAAAGGCTGCGGGAAGGGCGGCGAGTGCGGCCAGAGCGAGGGCGCGCCGTGATCACCTGTCTCGAACGGGAACCAGATTGTCAGCACCCACTGCGTCCGATCGAACGTTTTGCTCCAACCGTAGCTGTCGAAGAGGTGGCCAAGCGGCGTGGCATTTTCCAAGGCTGCCAAGCTGGCGAAATCCGGCTGGTTCGGGTCCTGCGGTACGATGCGGTTGGTAAAGTAGACGAGCTGCGCCAAGTTCTCCTGGTCGTTGTAAGTCAGCCAGACGCTGGTCAGGCCGCGTTGCTCGGCTTCGGCTTGCACATCATCCCATTTCTGTTTGAGCAACTCTTTCAAATCTCCGTTGGGGACGCTCCAACGCTCCGTGCGCATGATGATCTGCGTGTTGACGGGTGAGAAGTCGCGCGCGCCGATGACGCGCCAAGCATGGCATTCCGGCGCAAGAAAGATGGGGCGTTCCAGGAACTTGATGCCATCGAGAATAAAATCATTCGTTACCCAGTCTTTGTATGCTTTAGCTTCCTCGAAGGTGTCGAAGAGGTAACGCCCGCCGCTGAGCAGTTTGAGGTTGCCGGTGCTGAAATCAAAGCGCAGCGGCAGATGTTTGGTCCGCATCCCTGGCTGCTCGGCCATGTACATGCGGTCGCGTTCAATGATCCCCGGCACCGTATCGAGCGGCAGGGTGTCGGGGCCGGGTAGCCCGAAGTCGCAGGTGAAACAGCCTTTGGGTTTGTGCGCGGGGGCACTCTTGGCCGCCAGCGCGGATTGAGCGTGCTGAGATTCATCTTGGGCGGCAGCATTGGGCATAGAGCCGCTATTAAAAGTCAGCGCGCAAACCAGACTTACAAAGCTGAACGTGGCCAGCAGATATTGCTTGAAGTTGCGAATTTTCATGATCTCCCTCCTAAACTTGCTTTTGATCAATTGAGCTAGGCTGATGTTCTCCGCGCCCTCGGCTTCGAGGTTGGTGTTCATCGCCGCTCACCCCCGACAGGCGAAAAAACAAGGTGAAGTTAGTCAGCCGACAGAAAAAAATTACGACCTGTGCGGATAGATACTTTGAAATTCTCTCCGGCAGCGTCTGTGAAGTCTGTTTGACTGGAGTATGGTGAAACCACGGTCATCGGGTGTTTGGAGTACAAGCTTTAGCTTGCCTGTGGATTGGGCGCATTCCACAGGCAAGCTAAAGCTTGTACTCTAAACACTTGAGCCCGAGTGGGCGCGGAGTCGGTGCCGGCCTCTGCCAAGCAGTTTCAGGCGGTCTGCGCGGGGGCTGGCTAGAATCTGAAAAGCCATTGGATGAGATTAGCGCCGGGGCGATTCGCCCAGCTTGGCCAACGCGGCTTCGCCTTGTGCGACGGCGCGCGCGGCTTGTTCCTGACGGGCCGGGCCGAAGGCATTGGGTTTGGCCTGCTGATTCCATTGCCGCCAGGTCGCGAGCGCTTGCTGCCGCCAGTCGCAGGCCGCCCGCCAATTGGTAGCGCGGTCGGCTCGGGTCATTTTCTGATCTTCGCCGAGCAGGGCGTGATATTGCCCCAAACCGGCATAGGCATCGGCTAAGCGCTGTTGTGTAAGTAAACTTTGCGGCGCGGCTGCGCGCGATTTCTGGGCAATGGTCAAAGCTTGTTGATAAGCGTTGAGTGCGCCAGCGCGGTCGCCCAGCCGCAGTTGTACTTCGGCCAGGGCCTGCCACGCTTCTTGTAGGTTGGCTTGTACCTGCAAATCGTCTGGGGCTTTTACGTTAAGCGCTTGTAGCGTGTAGAGCGCCTGCCGCAATTGTGTTTGCGCTGACTGGCAATCGCTGGGCTTGCCCAGCTTGCAAGACTGTGAGGCAAGCAGTGCGAGCAATTCGGCGTGCCGCCGCTTAAAGCGAAACTCCTGCGGCGACTTTGCCAATACTTCATCTATTGCCTGTACCGCTTGCCGGTAATAAACCAGGCTCTGCCCCGGTTCAGTCGCAGCATAAATATCGCCGAGCTTGGCGTAATCCTGCGCCAGATCATTGCGGAACATCACGTCCTTTGGCTCAGCCGCCACCAGTTGTTTGGTCAGGTCGAGCGCTTGGCGGTAATACTCCAATGCCGCCGCCGGGTCGCCTTGATTGAAGCTGCGCGGATTGCCCAGCAGGTTGCCCAGCCAGTTATATTCAACCCGCAGATTGCGCCGGTAATAATGTTGATGCGGTTGCTTTTCAACCAGTGCCGCATTCAAAGCGGCGGATTTTCGATAATTTTCAACGGCGCCGGGCAAGTCACCCACGGCGCCCAAGGCCTGGGCAATATTGTGATAACAGATCGCCAGACTGTACTGTGCACTGTCGCCGGGATGCCACTTCGCCTTGCGCTCGACCAGGCGTAGCGTCCGCTGGTAGCTCTGCAATGCGCTGGTGGCATCGCCCGCGTCGAGTTGCGTATTGCCCAGCCGGTCAGAGAAGTTCATTGCCGTCCCCAGGTCTCGCTGATCACGCCTCAGCAAAGCCAAGTCTTCGGCCTGTTGCACGCCTTGTTTCAGCGTGGCCTGCGCGGCCAGCTTCTCGCCTGTCTGGGCCTGCAGCGCGCCGATCTTGAACAGACTATTGAGCCATTCACTCAACGCCTTGCGATCCGCCCGGTCTCTGTCCAAAACCCGCTGCGCCAAATCGAGCGCCTTGCGATAACTCCGCATGGCGGCCTCGCTTTGACCCAGACTGGGTTGCCAGGGGTCACCCTGCACGTCGCCGACGCGCGCGTATGCCTGTGCCAACTCGATTTGTAGCGCCGTCTCACCCGTCGCTTCCTGCGCCAGACTATCCAGGTATTCGAGCGCCGTTTTGAGCACCAGTTCGCGCGCTTTGGTCGAGCCGGGCAGGGCTTCGACCTCGCGATAAAAATCGAAGAGAAATGTATTGGCCAGCTTGCGCACCTGCTGGAAGCGGCGTTCGGCGCGGCGCGTCTGATAGTTGCTGACAAGCAACGCGCCGATCAGGCTGAACAAGACCAGCAAGGTCGCCGCCACGCCGAGTTTATTGCGGCGCACGAATTTGCCTGTGCGATAAACGACGCTTTCACGCCGCGCACTGATGGGCCGGCCCGCCAGATAGCGGCGGATGTCTTCGGCCATCTGCTCGACCGATTGGTAGCGGCGCTCCGGCTCTTTGCGTAGCGCCTTCAGCACAATGTTGTCCAGATCACCGCGCAAGGCGGAAGGATGAGGGATGAGGGATGAGGGATGAAGCGGGGCAGAACTATTCTTCATCCTTCCGCCTTCATCCCTCATCCTTTCTGCCACGGCGCTGGGCCGCTCGACGGCGGTTTCACAGATCACCCGCTCGATCTCGACTGGCGTGTAGCTTTCAAACCGGTGCGGCAACTCGCCCGTGAGCAATTCATAAAGCACCGCGCCGAGCGAATAGATGTCGCTGGCCGTGCTGATCGGCAAACCGCGCACCTGTTCGGGGCTGGCGTAATCGGGCGTCATCAGCCGCAGCGCGGTCTGTGTGCGTGTGATGGCGATGGGCGAGAGCGTCGGATCGAGCAGTTTGGCGATACCAAAATCGAGCAGCTTGGGCACGCCTTCTGCTTTGCCTTCGCCTTCTGCTTTGCCTTCGACAGATGTCACCAGAATGTTGCTCGGCTTCAAGTCGCGGTGCACGACCAGCTTCTGATGCGCGTACTGCACGGCGGCGCAGACCGGCAAAAATAAGCGCAGCCGTTCGGTGAGTGAAAGTTGCTGCGCGGCGCAATAGGCGGTGAGCGGCTGTCCGGCGACGTATTCCATCACGAAATAGGGCAAGCCGTCTTCCGTCGTGCCACCGTCGAGCATTTGGGCGATATTGGGATGTTCGAGGCTGGCGAGGATCTGCCGCTCATAACGAAAACGGCTGAGCACGAAGTGAGTGCCCATCCCGCGCCGGACGACTTTCAGCGCGACTTGACGGTAATACTCGGTGTCAGCGCGCTCGGCCAGATAAACCAGGCCCATCCCCCCTTGCCCGATCAGCTTGAGCAGGCGATAAGGGCCGATCTGTTGCCCGATAAGCTTGTCGTCGGCTGGCGCGGCCAAGGCTTGCGCCACATCTTTAATCGGCGCTTGCAAAAACTCGTCGTCACCCACTTCGGTCAACAGTGACTCGAGCTGGCGGCGCAATTCCGCATCGTCGCCACAGTATTGCGTCAGCAAAGCCTCGCGCAGGGTGCGCGGCTGTTCAACGACAGTCTGGAAGATTTCTTCGATTTTGTGCCAACGTTCGGGAGTCATAGGCATGGCCCAGGCAGGCAGGCGCTTTATTCCTTGCGCAGGGTGTGGCGCAGCCAGGCTTGCGCTAAACGCTGCTCGCGCGTGATGGTGGAGGCTGAGACAGCCATGACTTGCGCCGTCTCTTCCACCGACAGGCCGCCGAAGTAACGCAATTCGATGATACGGCTCTTGCGGGCATCAAATTCGGCCAATGCGGTCAGCGCGTCATCCAACGCAACTAACTCAGCGGCCCGCTCCGGCACGTAGTTCAAGGCATCATCGAGGGTTATTTGGTGCGCGCCGCCACCACGCTTTTGGCTGGCCTGTGCTCGCGCGTGCTCGACCAGAATCTGGCGCATCAACTGCGCGGCGACGCCATAAAAATGCGCGCGGTTCTGCCAGTGCGGCAGGTTTTGCTCAACCAATCGCAGGTAAGCCTCATGGATCAAGGCCGTAGGTTGCAACGTGTGACCGTGACGTTCCCGGCGCAAGTAACCGTCAGCGATCTTGCGCAGTTCTTCTTGCACCACCGGCAGCAGTTGCGCCAAGGCTGCCTGGTCTCCCTGACCCCAGTTGATCAAAAGTTGGGTGATCTCGTTGGCAGCGTACGTTTGCATAGACTGACCGGCAAGCAATTTACGATAAGCGTAACGGTCGAAGGTGAAGTAGCAACACCGGGCGCATTCTGAGTCGGTGGTCTGAACCGTGTCAACTATTGTCGGGCAGCGCCAAACCATTCATCTCCAAATTGTGCGTAATGGAGTTGAAGGTCGAGCCACATTTATCAAAAGACCGGCGGCTCGGAAACGCAAGCAGGTTGAGTGGACAAATTTAGAGGATAAAGATGGCGACCAAAGTCATTCAGCAAACTAACAACACACTGGTGATTGAGACTGATACTTCGCAGTTTGCCAAGCTGTGTTTGTTTGCCGCTATTGCCTGCGCAGGCATCGCCTTGGTGAAGTTATTCATGCAACCGCACGCCTTCAGGAGTGAAAGTTTCCAGGGATTAGTCGCAGGTATAGCAATTGGTCTGATTGCTTATTTGGCAGTGTTTGAGCGGAACTGCTTTGTCTTTGACCGCGCTCGGCGGCTGGTGCAATGGCAGCGGCGGCGTGTGTTCAGGGAAAAATCCGGTGAAATTCAGTTTGCAGAGATTTGGGCAGTCGTTGCACAGCGCCCGATCGGTGATGACGGCACGCCCAGCCGCCGTGTGGCTCTACTTACAGCGGGGCGGGAGATTCCCTTGTCATTAGGCTATGACCCGGACATTGATGATGTGCAGTTGCGACTGGCAGAGCAGATTCGGGAATTTATTGGCCAACCAAGCCAGCCGGACTTAACGACCGCAGTGCGAGTGTTTATCAGCCAGGGCCAGCTCATCGAAGCCGTGCGCTTGCTGCAAGCAGAGAAACAACTTAGCTTGGCCGAAGCTAAGCAATTTATTGACGAAGTGCGCCGTACTCCGGCAGATGGGCGTGGCAAGATATAGCAGATAAAGCTCGCCACTCAATCAAAATCACCAAAACATCACCAAAGCCTCATGAACCATAGAGGCGTCGCTGGTAATATCGCTACCGTTGAAGCATTTGAGGCTTCTTGATTTAATTGATGTACAGACATAAAGCATTTGCGGAGATAATGATGAACAAACCAAGACTTGTAAAACGCGAAGAAATCAACCGGCAAACCGCCACGCCAGCGCCAACCAAACCGAGCCTGACGCAACTCAAACAAGCCGTTCAGGAAAGAAAGCAGCCCGCGCCGGCAACCAGCGCGAATGCGCGCCTGGCCTTTGCCGCGTTGTTTGCTAACATTTGAGAAGAAATTGCAACGGCTTTTTAGACAGCTTTCTATGAACCCGAAGTCATTGCTCAAATCAGTTCTATTCTTGCTGGCAATGCTGTGCGCACCTAACGCCCGCGCGCAGAACTCGCCTGCGGATTGCCGGCCCGGCATTACTTTTGGCAGCTTGCTCAACTCGGTCAAGGTTGGTTATGCCGATGGCAGGCTTCAGGTTGAGAAACTGTATGCAGTCTGCCTGCCGATGCCTGCCAAACCAAGCAGCTCGATTTATCCCTACGATCCGGACACGGGCGGCAAGCTTTCGATGACCGTCAAAAGCGCCGACGGAAGAGCACACCATACTTACATCTGGTACGCCGAACGCTTCGGCAATCTGTGGGAGCTGAGTCGGTACAAAGTGGTCGGCGGATACGAGGCTATCAAGTCGCTGGGCACGGGCAGCTACTTGCTTGAATTCGCGGTGGAGGACAAACCTTTCTACAAATTTCCGTTTCAGGTCGTTGCCGTCAAGAGTGATGATCCATACCAGCCGAGTGGCTTCCGCTACTTTATCGAAGGCGCGTGGAATGAATTGGGCAATCTCTATTACCAACGCAATGAACCGCAGTCTTCACTGATCTTCACCGCCTGGGTGCAGGAGAAAAGCGGCAAGGAAGGCAAACGTTCGGTCCCCTACGAATTGAAACTCATCCGGTCGCGGGACAATCGGGTGTTGGCTACAGATGCGGCGACGCTGCGACTGGAACCGCGCTGGCTGAAAGCGGACTTGTCATTGCGCCCTAGTGACGGTGACGGAAACTCTTATTTCAAAGCGGATGAATTGCTGCGCGAAGACGGCGCATATCGCTTCCGGTTTACGATAGACGGCCAGTTGTATGGCGAATACGCTTTTGCCGTGAAGGGCGGGCGGATTCAATTCCAAGGTCGGCAGGTGCGCGAGAACACAGACTCAATGCTCTACATCGTGGATTACATGTATGGCGGAAAATACACCTCGTGGTGGCTCACGCGTGGTGGGGTGCTGAAGTAGGCGCAGTCGGCAGCCGCACGAGCCAAGCGCTCACTCCCAACCCAGCTACAACCAACGCCAACAAATAGAACACCGCCGCATAAGACCCGCTCCTCGTCACGCAAGCGGCCAACAGCAGCGGCCCGATTGCTGAAGCGAGCACCGTCAGCGTCTGCGCGGCCCCTTGAATCTTGCCCAGATGCGCACGGCCAAAAGCGCGACTCCAAAAAGAGAAGAAGATGATGATCACGACTCCACCTGCCAGCCCCATTACTACCGCCCAAGCCGCCACCTGCCATTGCGTTCGTACGTACGGCAGCGCCAGCAACGCGCCCGCCAGCAGTCCCATCGCCACAGCCATCAAACGATTCAGCGCCCAACGATAGCTCAACCAGCCACCTAGAAAATTGCCTGCGAGCGCCGTCAGCGCAGTGATAACCAGCGTGCGGTAATAAGTGGAAGCATCAAAGCCACGCTCGGCCAAGATGGATTCGTTGAACAACGCAATGCCGGAGGCGATCAAGCCGTAGACAGAACTGCTCAGGGCAAAGACCCAGAAAGCGGGTGCGGCCAGGGCTTGCCGGAGTGTGTAACCCTCTTCTGTTTGCTCAGACTTGATCTCACGCTTTTCGCCGTCGAGCGCAATGCCACAAGACTCCGGCGTGCGGCGCATCAACACCCAACTGAGCGGCGCCAAACCCAACAGCAAGGCCATGCCTACACCTGCCCATGCCGCCCGCCAACCGCCGTTCAAGACTGTTGCGCCGACCAGCGGGAATGCCAGCATAAACCCGACGCTCAGCAAGACTGAATAAACGCCCATTGCCGTATTAAGCTTTTTGACAAACCATTGGCCGACGATGGAGATGCTGATGACGGAAAGCGCGCTTTGCCCAAACCCGCGTGTCAAGGTGATGAGCAAGGCGAGCCAAAGCACGCCACGGACTGTACTCATCAATACGACGACCACGCCCAGCAGCAGCGTCACCGTTGTCAGCACGACACGACTGCCAAGACGGTCGAGCAAGCGGCCTATGCCCAAACAAAAAAGCGAGCCGAGCAACGTCGCCCAGAGATTGATCTGCGCCCAGAGCACGCGGTCAATCTGCAAGTCTCTGAGCAGCGGTTCGGTGATCAGCCCCAGCCCTTGCGTCCGTCCGGGCAATGTCCCGACCATCGCCAGCGCCGCTACCGTCAGCGTAACCCAACCGTAATAAATCGGCAGCCGCGCCGGAAGGGTAAACGGACGCGGCGCATCAGCCTGTAATGAGTTCATAGATTCAATGAGTTTCTGGTTTTGAAAACTTGAGCGTAGCGTGTTTGCCCTTCGCCGCCCGCCACCATAACAAGACCAAACCTGCACACAGCGCCAGCCCAAGCCAGCGCAGGAAACCCGCCTTAAAAACCACCGTGGCGTTGAAGAACATAAAAATCAAAAAGCCGTGCCAGGCTGCTGTTACCAACTGCGAACGGCGGCGGTAAACATCCAACCCACGCCACCACCACACCACGTCCGCCACCCACCCAATCGCCAGCGCGTAGTTGAAATAGACGCCGCCGCCCCAATAAATCCCAAAGACTTCTGCCGTCTGCCGCGCCGTTTCGCGCACGATCGAAGCGTGCTGCCAGTGGTGATAAAAATGTATGGCGAATGCTACGTGAATCAACAAGGCCACACACCCGATTGTCCAGGCCAGTCTGGCGCGAGCATCCCATTGCCGCCGTCCACGCGCAGCCCAGTACATCGCCGCCCCGACGCCATAGCCGCCGAGCGTGACCCACATCGCCAGTCTGGTTAAAAGTTCTCCCCGGCTCATAGTGCGGGACACAGTTTAGATAAGCTTTGTCACATTGCAACCTCGGTCTCTTCCGCTTTGCTAAACAGCAACTCCCTTTGTTTTCTGCCGCGCTTGGTGAAAAATCATGGCTATGACGCTTGAGGAGAAACTCAACAACCTGCCAACCGAACCCGGCTGTTACCTGCACAAGAACGCCAAGGGCGACATTATCTATATCGGCAAGGCCAAATCCCTACGCAATCGCGTGCGCCAGTACTTTCAAAACGCGCGCGCTCACGATTACAAAACGCAGGAATTAGTAGCGCGCATCGTTGACTTCGAGTTCATCGTCACTGACAGCGAAAAAGAAGCGCTGGTGCTGGAGTCGAATCTCATCAAGCTGCACAAGCCGCGCTACAACGTGATGCTCAAGGACGACAAGGCCTACCCGCACCTGAAGCTCACGCTCAACGAAGAGTTCCCGCGCGTTGCCAAAACCCGCCGCGTCGAAAAAGACGGCGCGCTGTATTTCGGCCCTTATCTGCCCGCTTCGCTGGCCGACCGGACGCTCACGCTGATCAACCGTGAATTTCAATTGCGCACCTGCTCGGACGAAGTCTACGAAATCTACAAACGCGCCAAACGTCCTTGCATGGAGTATCAGATCAAACGCTGTCTAGCCCCGTGCCAGAAAGACCTCTGCACGCCACAGCATTACGCCGAGACGGTCAATGACGTGCGTTTGCTACTCGAAGGCAAAGACAAAGAACTGGCCGAGACGCTGGAAACGCGCATGCTGAAAGCAGCGGATGAATTGCGCTTTGAACAGGCGGCCAAGTACCGCGATTTGCTACGCACGATAAGCGCGCTCAGCGAACAACAGAAGATGATGACCGGTGGCGATCAGGACATTGACATCTTCGGCTACTACCGCGAGGCGCATCAGCTCGCCTTGCAGCTCTTCACCATGCGCGAGGGCAAAATTCTCGGGCGGCGCGAATTTTATTGGGAAGATGTGCCAGTCGAGAATTTCAATCCGGGCGAGTTTCTGGGCACGGTCTTGGAGCAGTACTACACGATTGGCAACTATGTGCCGCTAGAGATTCACGTGCCGGTAGATTGGGAGAACCGCGAGTTGCTCGAACAGGTCTTGACCGAAAAGCGCGGGCGTCGCGTGCGCATCCTTGATCCACAACGCGGGCAGAAGCGTGAGATGATTGACCTGGTCGAAAAAAATGCCAAGCTCGGTTTCGAGCAGCGCTTCCGCGTCATCAAGCCCGATTGGTCGAAGGTGCTGACCGAATTGCAAGAATTGCTTGGCCTGCCGCATTACCCGCAGCGCATCGAGTCGTTCGACATCTCGCACATCCAAGGCGCGGAGAACGTCGGCGCGATGGTCGTCTGCGAAGGCGGCGAGATGAAGAAGAGCGACTACCGTAAATTCATCATCAAGTCGGTCGAGGGCGCGGACGATTTCGCCTCGATGCGCGAAGTGGTTTGGCGGCGCTACTCGCGCTTGTTGAAAGAAGAGAAGCAATTGCCCGACGTGATCTTTATTGATGGCGGCAAAGGACAGCTTTCGTCTGCGGCAGCGGCAATGCACGAACTCGGCCTGGCTGACTTGCCGATGGTCGGCATCGTCAAGCCGCCGCGCAAGCACCAGGAGATCAGCCACCTGTTGGTGAAAGGTCGGGAAGGCGAGCCGGTTTTTCTGGAACTGACTTCGCCCGTGATGCGCTTGATGAAGATGATCCGCGACGAGACGCACCGCTTTGCCATCGGCTTTCACCGGCAGCGTCGCACCGCGCGTGATTTCACCTCGGAGCTGACTTCGATTCCGGGCGTGGGCGATAAATTGAAGGAGCGGCTGTTGCGCAACTTCGGCAGCTTGAAGCGGGTGAGTGAGGCTAGCTTGGAGGAGTTGCGGCCGTTTGTGGGGCAGAAGCAGGCAGAAAGGATTGTGGAATACTTTCAGCGGCAATCCACAAACGAGGAATAGCTTCAATGCCTTTTCCGGCGTTTGGGCTTTGTTGTGGTCAATTGCTGCTTTACTACTTCATCCGGCACGGGCACGAGCGCTGGTTTGCGTGGCGGGAACTCAATGCGGTTATAAATATCTGCGAGCCGAAGCTTGCATTTGAGCGAGCTGATATGGATTTCAGCCGCCAAGCCTGTCTCCAACGAATACAGCCATTGGCGTTTGCCACGTTGTCGCACGAAATGTTCGACGCTGGCGCGGTCTTGCGCGATCAAGATGTAATCGGTCAGCGATTTGATCTGTTGATAACGCTCGAATTTATCCACCCGGTCGCGTTCCTCAGTCGAAGGTGACAACACTTCGATAATTACCTTTGGGTTGAGAATCACATCTTTATGCTTGTCGTGAAAGATCGGCGCGCCGCAAACAATCGTGATGTCCGGATAAGAAAACAAATCCTGCGGATCGGTGCGGATTTTTTGATCTGAAGTAAAGCCGAAACATTCAGTGCCGAGTAGTTGATTGCCGATAGCCACGATTGTGTTAAAACAAATCCGATTATGTGGCGGGCTGCCGCCAGCCATCGCGTAGATAAAGCCGTCAATGTATTCGTGCTTGGTCTTGGAAGCGCGCTCAAAGGCGAGATATTCTTCCGGCGTAAAACGAATTCTACTTTGCGGCAGTGACATCATTATTCACCTCAAACTGCGCAGCAATGTTAGTCGAGTATTGCACCCTTGTCACGCTTGCCTATCTTTTAGCTGAAACCTTTCTTTCACTTTTCACACCAACTCACTGGAACTTTCCAACGTGTCGCGCGTAATTGCAGATGTTCCAACCTATCCGAGCTGCTCCTTCATTGAAAATCTCTCTACGGCCCGCAGCAGGCGAGTTCGTTTTCGGGAACTGCGCTGCCCGGAAATGGACAATCAATCCGTGCAAACCTACTAACAAAGTACGTTCAACTTGCAGTCTCTCAACGTACTTAGTTTCAGCACTGTGCCTGGCACAAGGATTGTTTTAGTAGTGCGAACTTTTCTTCAACAGTCTGCCCGCGTCAGTAGTAGAGAAGAGAGGGATCACAAGTTGTAAGGAAGAACAGAGGTAACTATGAAAAACGAAGCAGTAGAAACCATCGCTAACCGTCCGGCAATCCAACCGCGTCCGGCCTTGACCCTGATCAATGCCCAGCGCCTCAGTTCGCTTGAACAATATGATTGTTTTATCGGCATCAGCCCGAATATCGCCGCGCTCAAAGAGTTCATCGGCGTACAGGCGGCCCAGCAACAGCCGGTCTTATTGATCGGCGAGCGCGGTTTGCGCCAGGAGCAAATCGCGCGCGTGCTGCATCAGGCCAGCCAGAATTGGGCGCAGCCCTTTATGTCCGTTAATGCACACGGTTTGAGCAGCGAGGCCTTGCACACCTTGCTCTTTGGCTCGCGCGGAATGATCGAGACTAATCAGCACGGCACGATCTACATTAATGAGTTGACCAGTCTGCCGCCGCTGCTGCAGCAACGCTTTGCCGCGCACATCGAAGAACAACGCTGGCGCGCGCACAGCGGCAGATCGCAGGGGCCGCGCTTGATCTTCGCAACGGAATACGATCCGGCGGGGATGCGCGCGGAGAACCGGATTGCTTATGGTTTGGTTGAACTGCTCAAGCCCTACAGTTTCACGGTCAAACCGCTGCGCGAACGCAGCGAAGACATTCCGTCCCTGGCGCGCCATCTGGCCGAACGCATTACACGCAGGTTGGGCAAGGGACAACACGAACTTACATCGGCTGCTCTGCGCGTACTGACCGAATACAACTGGACAGGCAATATTGACGAACTGGATGCGGTATTGGAATGCGCGATTGAAGCCACGCCACCGCAACAGATTGATGAGACGCTGTTGCCCTCGCGTTTGCGCTACGCCACCTTGCGCGCGATTCCTGAGACTGGCGTTGACCTGCCACAGATGGTGGACGATTACGAGCGCAGCCTGATCGAAACCGCCCTGCATCAAACCGGCGGCAATCAAACCAAGGCGTCAAATATACTTGGCCTGCGCGTGCAGACGCTGAATATGAAGCTGAAACGGTTTCGCGAGTTGGGGCAGGAAGTGAAGTGGTGATTTGGAAGAGAGGAAAAGTGGGAGAGCGGGATAAAGTCCAGTCCCACGCTCTCCCTTTCTCAATTCGGGTTGGCCACGAACCGATAGCCCACGCCGCGCACCGTCAATAGATGTTTCGGCTGTGATGGTTCGTCTTCGATGTATTTGCGCAGGCGGACGATGAAGTTGTCTATCGCGCGCGTGTCGGTGTCTTCGCTCAAGCCCCAGACCTCTTCCAGCAGGTTACGGCGCGAGACGGCCTGGCCTTCGTGCTTGAGCAGAAAGCGCAATAGGTCTGCCTCCATCAGCGTGAGTTGGATGATACGCCCGCCCGCCCGCAATTCGAGCGCGCCGAAGTCAATCGTCTTGCCCGCGAAATTGAAGACGGCGCGCTCAGCTTCGAGCTTACCATTGGGTTCGGTTGGTTGGCTCGCGCGCTCATTGATTTGTGCTTGGCGGCTGCTTTGATGCAACCAGGCGTGCCGTCGCAACAGGCCGCCCAACCGCGCGAGCAGTATGCTCAACTCAAACGGTTTGGGCAGATAATCATCTGCGCCCGCTTCGAAGCCGCGTAACACGTCCTCTGGCCTACCGCGCGCCGTCAACATCAGTACTGGCACAAACTGGCCCGCCGCGCGCAGTTCAGTAGCGACTTCAAAGCCGTCCTTGCCCGGCAACATCACGTCCAATACTACGGCGTCGTATTGTTGCGGCGTTTGGAGCAATGATCCTAAAGCCGTCTCACCGTCACTGACGATTTTGACCTCGTAGCCTTCCGCTTCCAGATTGAAGCGCAGCCCGTTGGCCAAATGCTGCTCATCTTCTACCAACAAAATCCGGCTCATTGCGCTAATTCCACCTTGCTCAATTCATCTTCGCTGGCCGTCTGTGGCGCTAAAACTCTGGGCAATTGTACGGTGAAAGTGCTGCCCAGGCCCTCGCCCGCGCTCTCGGCGAAGACCTTGCCGCCGTGTTTGTCTACCACCGACTGCACGATGAAGAGACCCAGGCCAGTGCCTTTGGCACGTAGCGCCACGCGGCGTTGCACACGGTAGAATCGTTTGAAGATGCGTTTGAGTTGTTCGCGCGGAATGCCGATGCCTTGATCGGTCACGCGCAGGACAACCTGTCTGGGCGTAGGAGACGCAAGCTCGACGGTTACGTCAATGTCTTTGTCGGAGTATTTGACCGCGTTATCCAGCAGGTTGGAGATGGCCGCGCGCAACTCGTCAGAGTCGCCTTTTACCAAAGCCTTCTCGCCCAGCGGGAGCGCTGGCGCGAAACGTAAAGCCGTGTCTGCCAAGTTCAGCCGTACACGCGCCAGTTCTAGGCACTCAGACACCAACTCGGTCAAGTCAATCAGTGATTGATGCAATTGGCGGCGGCGATGGCCGGTGCGGCTGGCGCGCAGCACCTGTTCGACCGTATGCAGCAGACGCTCGTTGTCGGCCAGCATCACACGATAAAACTCCTGCCGTTTGGCTTCATCCACTTCGCGCGTTTGCAGCGTTTCCAGGTAGAGGCGGATCGAGGCAATTGGCGTCTTCAACTCGTGCGTGACGGCGTTGATGAAGCTGTCGTGCTGTTCATTCAAGCGAATTTCGCGGATCAGAAAGATCGTGTTGAGCACCAACCCGGCGATGATCACGACAAAGAAGATCGCGCCCAAGGTCATCAACGCCACTTCGCGCCAATTCAGAATGATCCAGCCGATGTTCAACGCCGAGGCCAGCGCGACCAGACACGCGCCCAGCACGGTGAAAAAGATGATCGAAGCTTTGCGTTGACCCTTCATACGCATCGCACAGCATTGTAGGCGAGGGCTGGCCAGTTAGGCTACTGTGAAGATAGCTGCGTGTGAAGCAAGGGGCAGCTTGCCCCACGCCGAAATGAAAACAGCTCTAGGCCGCCGAATGAACCAGCTTCAGATGACTCTGAGCGGCTGGCGGCTGAAAGGTGAAACAAATCTCCGACCCGGAGAGGAAAATCGTATCGCCAGGATTGAGGGAGACAGCCGTCACGCGCTCCGAATTGGGCGTATTGAGGAAGGTGCCGTTGGTCGAGCCTTGATCCACTGCTGTTACACGCCCCTGCTGCACGCCGATCCAGAGATGCCGCTTCGAGACACGGCTGTCAGCAATCACGACTTGCGAGAGCGAGTCATCACGACCGATATAGAAGCCGCCAGCCGGAATCTCGAACTGCTGGCCGGCCAGCATGCCAGTCGTGAAGGCAATCCTGCCTAAGCTCAACGCTTCAGTCTTCGCGCTGGCCGGGTTGATCGGCGCAATCGGATCCGTGTTAGGAGTCAATTTCGCCCGCTGCGGCTCAACTACCGGCGCGGTGCCACGCTTAGCTTGCGACGCTGATGGGGCGAAAGTGGAGCGCAGACTGGCGCGCAGTTGCTTACCTTGCGGAGTAAAAATGATGAGGGCCGCACTACCGCCCAGGAATAACACGAAAACAAAACCCACCACCGCGAGGATTAAAAACCAGCCGAAGAAGCCCACCCGATCCTTGCCTTCGGCAATGGCCTGCTGGCTGTCACGGATCAACCGGTCGGTTTCGGAATGTTGCGGGAAGAGCCGCTTGACTTCCTCGAACTTGGTAATTGCGCGCGAGTAGTAACCCTGCCAGTAAAGCTCCAGCCCTTCGCGGTAACGCCGGTCGGCCAGCCCCGGCTCGTTGGCGACGCCCGCCTGTTTGACAAACTCCATCATTGTGCTCGTCGGCACCACGAAGGCGAAGCCGGAGACTTCCTGACCGTTGACCATGTCGCCGCGGAAGGTCAGCATCCCGACGGCTTCACCACGATCATTGAGCACCGGGCCGCCCGAATTGCCGTGCGTGGATGGTGCGCTGACTTGCAGCACCGGCGAGCCATCCGCCGAGTTCTTTTTGGCCGACACTTTGCCATCTGTGATTGAAGCTTCGAGCGCCGATTTAGCGTCGAGCGTTTCACTCTGCGAAGTGTCCGCCGCCGCCGGGTAGCCAAAGACGGTGATGTGATCTTGAAGCTGAACCCTGTCGGAGTCGCCGAGCCGCAGGATCGGGGCATTTTTGACCTCGATCTTGATGATCGAGACATCCTTGCCTTCGCCCGTCGGCGCGCCGTAAGACTTGATCTCGAAGGGGAATACGCTGCCGTCCGGCACCACGACGTGGTGGACGTGCTCGAATTCGCGCGGCTCCGTCCCGGCTTGATTGGCGACGGCATTGACTATTTGTGGATTGTTGCGCGCCTGGCGCGGGTCCATGCCGTAATCACGCGCCAGCACTCCGACGAACTGCATAAAGAGTTGGCGCTTGCCGTTGGCCGCCCCTTCATGCGTATCCTCGGTCACGTGCGCGTTGGTGGCGATGTAGCCGCTCGGATTGATGAAGAAGCCCGAGCCTTTGCCGATGGTCGAGACTGTATAGAGGCGATTATTTTTCGGCCAGTAGAATTTACCCCGGTAGCCATCATAGACGCGCACCACGGCCGGTTTGGAGTACATCGCCATCCGCTGTCCCTCCGAGACCTGTTGCGCGAATGCGGCAGACTGCGGAGCAAAGGCGAAAGTGATGATGGCGACACTCAGAATAATGGCGCGAAGCGGGGTGGCTCGAAGTATGCTGTGGGACATTTACAGGCTCCTTTCAAATTTGCTGCTGCTTCTGATTCGATCTTAATTTGGGTAGTGGCGCAAGGTGGTGAGTTTGGAGTACCGGCTGCAGCCGGCCAGGCTGGTCAACGCTAGCTGCCGCCTGAAGGCGGGACTCTAAACCTTCTCGCCCGCTTGCGCCACTACCTTAATTTGAAGATGAACGCACCCGGCTACGAGCACCGTTGCATTCTCTCTTCCCTTAACTGGTATTGCGTGAAAACGGCAAAGAGTGGCTCAAAAAAAGATGCGGAATTCAGCCATAAATCTGTACCTTCTGCCACAACTCAGGTTATCTGGGCTGCGCGAGCTAATATTAGAGGTGCGCACTTGCGGGATGTCAGTGATCTTGTCTCCAACTCTGATCTCTCAACGATTGACGCGCCCGCCAACTGCCTTTAAGCTGCGCCTGATCCCCCACCCTAACCAACAATGCGCATTGTCCGCCGCGAGGAGACCAGGATGTCGTCAAGTTCGTCTCAATCCACCAACGCGCAGGCTGAAGTGACGCGCCTGCTTGCCGCTTGGGGGCAAGGCGATCAGGTGGCTTTGCAAAGCTTGATGCCGCTGGTCTATGACGAATTGCGGCGCCTAGCCGACAGCTACCTCCGGCGCGAACGCGGCGGCCACACGTTGCAACCGACGGCGCTCGTGCACGAAGCGTTTCTGCGCTTGGTCGGTCATCCTCCCAGATCGGCGCAACTCGAAAATCGCGCACACTTTTTTGGCATCGCCGCGCAGGTGATGCGCCAAGTCTTGGTGGATTACGCCCGCGCTCACGCGACCGCTAAACGCGGCGGCGAATGGCAACGCGTCAGCTTGAGCATTGCCGCGCGGGCCGATGTGGCAACGCCCCTGCCGGAGATTGAATTGTTGGCGCTCGATGAAGCTTTGACGCGGCTGGCCGAGTTCGATACCGCCCTGGCACGGCTGGTTGAACTGCGCTACTTCGCTGACCTGACCATTGAAGAAACTGCCCAAGTGCTCGGCCTCTCGCCCGCCACCGTCAAACGCGAATGGCAAACGGCGCGCACTTGGTTGAGCCGTGAATTGCGACAAGGCAGGTGAAGGGAAAAGCACGGCAGGTGATGTACCGTAGGTTGTACAACCTGCGGAGGGCTTTATCATCAAGCCGCTTGGTGACGATTGAACCACTCCGTAATCGAATCAGCCGCAGGTTGTACAACCTACGGTACATTTCTCATATCACTCAATGAAGCCGGAACGTTGGCAACGCATCAAAGAGATTTTTCAAGCGGCGCTCGAACGCACGCCCGAAGAGCGCACGGCGTTCGTCGCCCAAGCCTGCGCCGACGATAAGACGTTGCAACCCGAAGTGGAATCCTTGCTAAAAGAACAGGACGCATTGCCACGCACGGCAGAGACGGCAGTGGACGGCGGCTTGGTGGCGAAGCTCCTGAGCCAAGCGCAAGAGGTCGCGGGCAAACGCATCGGACCATATCGGGTACTTAGAGAGTTGGGGCAGGGCGGCATGGGCGCAGTCTATTTGGCCGAGCGCGCCGATGGCCAGTTTCATCAACTCGTTGCCTTGAAGCTGATTCGACGTGGCTTGGAGTATGGCGAAGTACTGCGGCGCTTCCGCTACGAGCGCCAGATTCTGGCGGGGTTGGATCATCCGAACATCGCGCGCTTGCTTGATGGCGGCGCGACCGAAGACGGCACGCCCTACTTCGCGCTCGAATATATCGAGGGCCAACCGCTCGATGAATATTGCCGCGCGCACAAGCTGACCGTGCCGCAACGCTTGGAACTGTTTCGCACTGTCTGCGCCGCCGTGCATTACGCTCATCAGAATCTGGTCATCCACCGCGATCTCAAACCGAGCAATATTCTAGTCACTGCCGAAGGCGTGCCGAAGCTGCTCGATTTCGGCATCGCCAAGCTGCTCAACCCGACGCAATTCGATTTGACCGAGGCGCAGACGCAAGCCTCGGTGCGCCCGATGACGCCCGCCTACGCCAGCCCCGAACAAGTGCGCGGTCAGCCGATCACGACGGCGAGCGATGTCTACAGCCTCGGCGTGTTGCTCTACGAATTGTTGACCGGGCGGCGACCTTACGAGGTCGAAGGTTTATCGGTACGTGAGATCGAACAGGCGGTCTGTGATTCCGAGCCGGAGCGTCCCAGCACGGCGCTCTTGCACGCCTCGCACGCGGGTAAGCGGCGCGCCGCCGTGTTGCGCGCTTCACTCAAGACCGCCGCCTTGCGTTCAGCGGCAGACACGCAGGCCGGAGCCTTCGACGAAGCGAGCGCCGCCGGACTCGATCCCGAACGGGCGCAACGGCAGTTACAGGGCGACCTGGACAACATCGTGATGATGGCCTTGCGCAAGGAGCCGCAACGCCGCTACGCCTCGGTCGAACAGTTGAGCGAAGACATACGCCGCCACCTCGCGGGCTTGCCCGTAACGGCGCGGCCCAACACCTTTGGCTATCGCGCGGGCAAGTTTATTCAACGCCACCGAGCGGGCGTGTTGGCAGCGGCCTTGGTTGTCTTGAGCTTGGTCAGTGGTTTGTTTATCGCCTTGCGGCAAGCGCGCATCGCCGAGCGGCGCTTCAACGAAGTGCGCCAGTTGGCCAACGTCTATCTCTTCGAGTTTCACGACGCGATTGAAAAATTGCCCGGCGCGACGCCCGCGCGCCAGCTCGTCGTCAAACGCGCGCTCGAATATCTCGAACGCCTGTCGCAGGAAGTCCGTGGAGACCGCGCCTTGCAACGTGAATTGGCGACGGCTTACTTGAAAGTCGGCGACGTGCAAGGGCGGCCCGGCTTCCCGAATCTGGGTGATTTTGCGGGCGCGCTCGACAGTTATCGTAAATCGCTCGCCTTACGCGCGCCTTTGTTGCAAGCCGCGCCCGGCGATATTGAGTTGCAACGCGAACAGGCAAACAATCTCGACCGGTTGGGCGATGCGCTACGCATGAACGGTTCGCTTGGCTCGGCGCTGGAACATTATCGGCAGGCGCTCGCTCTGCGCGAACCGTTGGCCGCCGCCGCGCACGACAGCCAGGCGCGCGCTGATCTGGGTTCGAGCCTGCAACGATTGGGCGATGCGACCGCCTTGAGTGGCAATCGTGCCGAAGCCTTGAAGCTACAGCAGCGGGCTTTACAGCTTATCAGTGCGGTGGCTGCCGCTGCGCCGCAAGATACGGCTGCGCGCCGCAATCACTACATTGCCTTGATCAAACTCGGCGACCGCCAAGGCGCAACGGGCGACAAACCGGCGATGCTCGCGAGTTACCGGCAAGCCTTGGCGTTGGCTGAGACCGCCGCCGCTGCCGCGCCGAACGATGCGCGCGCTCAGCGGGAATTTGCCGTTGCGTATGACAAGCTCGGCAACGGCCTGCTGGCGAGCGGCGAGTGGGCGCAGGCGCTCGACGCTTACCGCCGCGCGTTTGCCATTCGCGAAAAGTTGGCCGCCGCCGATGCGCAAAACGTCGAAGCGCAACGCGATCTGGCGACGAGTTATGGCAAGTTGGGCGAGACGCTCGAAAAGCTGAACGACCTAGCGGGCGCGTTGGCGCAGTATCGCCAAATGCTCGCGCTCGACGAACGGATGGCGCGTGCGCAGCCGGATTATGCAGGGACCAAAGCCGACCTCGCTTTCGATCACGAAAAGCTCGGCACAGTGCTCACGGCGCGCGGCGAATTGAACGAGGCGCTCGCGCAGCATCGGCAAGCAGCCAAACTGCGGGAAGAGTTGGTTCAGGCTGACCCGCAGAACGCCGAAACCAAACGCGATTTGGCGGGTTCTTATGCGTTTATTGGTGAGTTGGGCATGCGCTTGCGGAACGCAGCGGCGCAGCGTGAAGCCTGCGCGGCTTATCAACGCAGCCGCGATTTGTTGCGCGCACAGCCGACACCTTCAAAAGATGACGCCGGGACGTTGCAACAAATCGCGGCGGCGCTGGAAAAGTGCAAGTAGCGGAAATAATGGCTTGATAGATGCCAAGCTCATATCCTTGTTCAATACACCTGTTGACGTTCAATACGTACTATCGTAGGTGACGCTCAGAGACGATTCTCATTAATTCCAGCCCATCCAATAAAACCTGCGAATAGTGATCTTACACTTACGCTGGACAGGACAATGTCTGCTTTGCCGGGCATACATATTGCCTAAAAACACTTTCAGAACGGAGGTGAATTATGCAATTGAGGTTGTCTATGCTGGTTTTAGCGAGTGTGCTGGCGGTAGGAATAATTAGGGCCGGACATAGCTATGCAAAGGGCGAACGAGCAACGCAGACCATTGCTCAGAGTGATGAGCCAAAAGGCGTGATTAGTAGCGCGCCGGATGCAACGAACTCTACGGCGAGCGTGTCACCTGCTGTGAGCTACCGGATTATTGCTCGCGAAAGTAAGTTCATGGCGCACGTAAATTCCAGCGGGTTGCTCTGGTTTTTGGGCCACAGTCATCACATTGCGATTCGCGATTTCACGGGCGAAGCACGACTAACTCCTGGCTCTGTCCAACCAGCGTCATTGCAAATGACGGTTAATGCCAATTCGCTTGAGGAGACTGGGGCGATGTTCACTGCACAACAAAAGCAAATCATCAACGGCACTATGCGCAAGCAGGTGCTGGAGACTGAGGAGTACCCTGAGATCGTGGTAAAGAGCGTTGACATTTCAGGCAAGCTGACTGGCGAGGGGCAATACCAAGTGAGGATCGGGAGCGACCTAACTCTTCACGGCGTCACTCGTCACGTCGTAATTCCCGCGCAGGTTTCGATAAATGGAAACCGCTTGCGCGCGACCGGAGAATTCTCGGTGAAGCGAAGCGATTACCAAATCAAAACGGAGTCAATCAAATGGGGCACGATTCGGGTCAGCAACAAGATCAGATTTGTTTTCGATATTGTGGCTGATCAGGCTTAATGTCCCTGACTTTTGAAGAAGGAGGGTAAATGTATGTTCGGACAAAGCACATATTCGCCACCAATGTATAAAACGTACGACCGGGAAAGAGCGGTTGGGATTTCAATCTCCACTTATCGTGAGTGCGCATACGCCATCTTACGGGTGACGGTTGGTGTGGTGTTCCTATTCTCTGGAATCAGTAAATTGCTGCGGGGCCTTGATAACGTTGTTGCCGGCATGGTGCAGCAATTTGCGGGCAAGCTACCGGCATTTCTCGTGATGCCGTTTGCGTATGTGTTGCCTTTTGCGGAGTTGGCCATTGGCGCTTTACTGGTGCTTGGAGTATTCAATCTGCTCGGGTTGGTGCTGGCAGGATTGCTGATGATTGCGCTGACATTTGGCACAGTGATGGCAGGCGACTTTCCCACCGTCGCGCACAATGTCTCGTACGCGCTAGTAATTTTTGTGCTGCTTTGGCTCGCCGAGTACAACGGCTACTCAGTTGACCGATTGTTTCGCAAGAAAGAAGCCGGTGAATAACAATTGCTGTGTACGCCAGCCCTGGCTGACACGCCAGGGCTGGCGTACACGTGCTTTTCCTGGAAGAAGCGTTCAGGCCGCAGTTTTCAGTTACCGGAAACTCACGCGCACCCGATTGGCTGTTACGCCATCTACCGTCAACACCACCTCGACTTCGCCGCGCCCGGCCAGATTGCGCGACAAGCGCAGATTGGCTTGATCCAAACCAATAAACGAACTTTCGCCAGCATACAAAACTTCGCTGTTGAGACCACCGATGGTAGCCGAGGCGCTGCTGCGGTAGCGCATCCCGGTGCCATACAGCACGAGGAATATCTGATCGTCCGGCGCGCCGAAATCAATCGGTACAGCGACGAAGCGATTCGTGCTTGCGTCAAAGCGCGCGACTGGCTCGAAGACTTGCGCGCCGTTTGCCCGCAGGCGCAACACGACAGCCGCTGGTAGGCCAGTGCCCGAGGCATTGGCGGTGAACATGCCCGGCGCCGTGGCGCGAATCGTCACCGTGCCGCGCGAGATTTGGCCGTTGCCACTGGTGATCGTGACAGTAGCTTGTCCCGTCGCTGCGCGCGGCATCACATAGTTGATTTGACCGGCGGCGACAAAGAAGAGCGGCGCTTGGTAATCGCGCCCGGCAGAGTCGCGCACACTCACGCTCGTCCCGGCCAGGTTGATCGGTAATGGCAACGCAGTCGCCACCTCAGTGCGTAGCGCCAGACTGCTGCCAAAGGCTGCAATAATTGAATCGGGCGCGACAGCAGTGCCGACAAAACTGGCTGCCGAAACATTGGCTAACGTACCGACCGGTGGGCCGCCGCTATCGCCGAGCTTGGCGATAAAAGTGTCGTTAGGGCCACGCAGCGCGGCTTGCAATGGGTTGGTCTTTGGCAGATCGCCAGAAGCGGTGGTGCCATATAAATAGGCGTTGCCCTGCGCGTCGGCGGCCACACCGGACCCAGCCTCGGTGCCGCTGCCACCATACAACGTCGCATATATGAAGGCGCTGCCTGCCGGGTTGAGCTTGACCAGGAAGGCGTCTGCTGTGCCCTTGAGTCCACTCGACACGGCGTTGACTTGCGGAAAGTCGCTGGAACCGGTCGTCCCGCAGACATAAGCGTTGCCTTGGGGGTCTACCGCGATACCGTTCGGTACATCAATCCCGCTGCCGCCGACGAGGGTGGAATAGACCAAGCCATTGCCGGTGGGCGTGAGCTTGGTTACAAAGACTTCGCTCTCACCGCCGACGGTGTTGCGCAGTGGATTGCGCAAGGGGAAGTTGCTGGAGTTGGTCAGCCCCGTAACGTAGGCGCTGCCGCTACTGTCAACCGCGATGCCGTAACCTGTGAGCGGCGCGCCACCGACAAACGGCGTAGTCTCGTCACTGCTGCCGCCGAGATAGGTGGCGTAGCTCACTGTGCCATTGCCCGCCGCAAGCTTCATCACAAAAGCATCCGAGTCGCCGCCCGCGTAGCCCGCTTGCAACGGGTTGAGCGTCGGGAAGTCGTTTGAGCCGGTGTTGCCGACGACGTAAACACCGTTACTCGAATCCACCGCCACGCCCAAAGCGAGGTCGCTGCCATTGCCGCCCAGATAGCGTGCATAAGAACGCGCGCCGGTCGGTTGCATGCGAATAAGGAAACCATCCTGCGGCCCGCGCAAGCCGTTTTGCTCCGGCGCGGTGAGCGCGTCGGCTTCTGCCGTAGCATTCGCAGATTCGCTATTGTCAGTCAAAGCTTTGACAGTGGAAGCGAGGTCGGTCGAGTTGGTCAAACCCGCAATGTAAGCCGCGCCAAATTGGTCTACTGCTACATCGAAGCCTATATCCGCGTTGTTGCCGCCGACAAAGGTCGAATAAACCAGCGCGCCCGCCGGATCGAGCTTAGTCAGAAAGGCATCCGCTGGCCCGCTCAGCGTGTTGTCGTCGGCGTTGAGTCGCGGGAAATCGCTAGAACTGGTCAAGCCCGTGACATAAGCGTTGCCATTCGTGTCCACCGCGATACCGAAGCCAACTTCACCACCCTGTCCGGAATTCGCGCCGCCCAGGTAGGTCGCATAAACCAACCCATTGCCGCTCGGGTTGAGCTTGGCGACGAAGACATCCACTATCCCGCGCAAATTGCCTTGCGCCGGATTTACCTTCGTGAAATCGGCGCTCGCGGTCGAACCGACGATGTAGGCATTGCCTGCTTGATCCACCGCGATGTCGGCGCTGATCTCTTCGCTCGACCCGCCGAAAAACGTCCCGTAGACCAACACCGGATCAATCACCAGCGGCAACTGCGCGTCGTAGTCGCCCAATTGAAACGCGACGCGATTGGCCGCAGTCTGCACGTAAGCGCCTGCCACCGCGCGTTGTTCGGCGTTTGGCAGCGGTTGGTAGACGACCGGTTTGTGTTGCCGCAATGTGCCGGCGGCAGTGTGCAGTAACAGCTCGCCCGCCGCGTCAATTTCCAATTCTTCGATGCCAGCGAATTCCAGCTCAATCACGCGCGGGTCAGCGCCAGGCGCAACCAGGAAATCGTATTCGAGCTGCCGCTGATTGCCATACCAGAGAAGATCAACGCCCGGATAAACGTCTTCGTACTTGACCTGCGCATAGGTTGGCACGGCGGTGCGCCAGGCTTGCGGATCATTGCCCAGGAAATAGTTGACGCGCCCCGGCAAAGGCGCGAGTGGCGTGGCCTGCGTGACTGTGCGCGCGTTGAGGAGTTGCATCCGCACCTGCGCCACGCGCGCCTCGGCCAGCGTGTTCAATACATCAGTTTGACTAACAACCTCCTGTGCCACGGGCTGGCGCAGTTGCACTACAGCGGTCTGTCCCGTCAAAGCGACGCTGTAACCTGCGCCGCGCGTCACGGCGCGCTCGCGCTCCACCGCAAAACTCAACGGAAGCTGTCCGTAGGCTGCTGTATTGTAGTTGTTGTGTAGCGCATTCCGACTGGGCCAAGTCAGCCAGCCCACGGCGATGAGTAAGGTGATAACTAAGGAAAAAGCAAAGGATTTTTGGCGCATCACGTGAGACCTCCCTTTCTCGAATGAGCGTTGTTGATTTCGTAGACAGGCGTGCCCAGCTAGCGACTGCCGCTGCGTTTTGTCCTCTCAATCGGTATTGCGGGAAAAGGGCTAAGAGTGGCTCATTAAAATTCCAGCTTCGGCATTGTGGTAAGCCACAACTGGTCAATGTAGTTGGCCGGGCAAATAAACGGCGCTTCTCTCATAGGCGTAAGCAGGCGAAAGAGCGATGATGCGCGTGTGGCAGCGACCCAAGTGCAAGGGGGTGGCGTTGGGAATTGAGGAACAAGCCCACGCTATTGGCAGGATCGCTGCCACACTAGGCTTTTCTTCCGGCGAGCAGGGCGATATAGTACGCGCCGTCAACCGCCCGCGACATCTTCCGGCGGAAGAGCAAACAATCGTCATTCAACGAATGATCAAGCAGCATCCCCATCTCAAGACCGGCTTGGCTGGAATTTTCAGCTTACTGCTAGCGGCTTGCAGCCACTCGCAAGCGCGCGTCGAACATCACACCACTGCAAAAGCTCCGCTTAAAACGGTTATTAATTGGGAAGATAGTGACAGTGATGGCTTGCCTGATGTAGCCGAGTTGCGTTCATTCACCGACCGCGAGAATTTCCGCCGCTGGTTCACAGGCATCGCCGAGTTGCAGTTTTACCGGTTGAGCGAGCAGTGGAATGCCGAGCAGCGCGATTGCGCCGGACTTGTGCGTTTCGCCTGGCGCGAGGCGCTGCGCAAACACGACCGGCTCTGGTTTCAAGCGATGGGTGCCCAAGATGGAAGCTATGAAGCAATTGCGCCCGACGTGCGCGCCTACACGCTCGACCGCAGCCCGCTGGGCGAAAAACTCTTCCGCGCCGATTTCGGTTCGTTTCAGGAAAACGATTTGACGAGTGGCAAGTTTAGCGAATTTGCCGATGCGAGGACGTTGAAAACCTACAACGCCGCCTTCATCAGCCGCGACTTGCGAAGGGCACAAGCAGGCGATCTGCTCTTCTTTCATCAGCCCTGGGTGCAGAAATATCCCTATCACGTGATGATCTTTCTGGGCGCGGCGCGGCAGGCTAATGAAGGCGCGAATGACTGGGTCGTTTATCACACGGGAGCTTCGCCGGATGACCAAGGCGAGGTGAAGAAGGTGAGGCTGGCTGTGTTGGAACAACATCCTGACAAACGTTGGCGGCCAGTGGAAAGCAACCGGAATTTCCTGGGGTTTTATCGGTTGAAGATTTTGGATTAAACCACGGGGGGACACGGGGCACACGGGGGAAGTTATGGAGTTAATTGAGTGCAGCGAAGAATTGATTGATCGAGTACTGACGGCGGCAACAACCGTGCACATTGCTTTGGGGCCAGGGCTGCTGGAATCAGTTTACAGTGTTGCCTTGATGATGGAGTTGGCGGGGATGGGGATTGGAGCGGAGAGGGAAGTAGAAATCCCAGTCTTCTATCGTGGGCGCAATTTGGGATTGGGTTTTCGCGCGGACATCATTGTTGAGAAATGTTTGTTACTCGAACTCAAAGCGGTTGACCGAGTGACCGAGTTGCATTTGGCGCAAACGATAAACTACCTAAAATTACTCCGCTTCAAACGCGGCTACATACTCAACTTCAACGCCAAGTTGATGAAGGAGGGCATTAAACGTGTTTCAATCTGACTTTTACCAACCGCGGCTTCCCCGTGTTCCCCGTGGTGTGACCAGTATTGGAATTTATCTTTTCATCATCCTGGCGACACTCGCGCTGGCTTCCTGGCGCATGCGTGCCCAAGAACAACAGCCTGCTCAACCTGCGCAGGCCAATGCTTCACCGCAATCCAGCCCCAGCGTCAAGCCCAACTTCTCGCTCTCGACCAATCGTACCTATGGCACGAGCGAAAAGGCGCGCATCTACATTGGCTATCAAGCGATCACTCATCTGGACTTCCGCGTCTACAAAGTCAAAGACCCGGTCAAGTTTTTCAAACAGCTCGACAACCCACATCAGATGGGCGTCGAAGACCGCACCGAAGTCTCCAACACTTACCAAGCCAAGCCATCATTCCTGGAAAAGCTGCGCGGCTTCAAGTCAGACATATCCTACACGGTCAAGAGTTACTTTCGCGGCCAATTGCGGCGCGATTCGCGCACAGCCTTCAACGACAAATTCCGCGCCGGCGAACAGGTGCAAATCAACACAGCAGATTATGCGCGCGTGCCGTTGCTCAACCCCGATCAAGTGGTGAAGACGTTTCGCCAGGTGCTGACGCCGCTCGAAAACCAGTACGACACACGCATGGTCAATCTGGGACAGATGCCGCCGGGTGTCTATCTGGTTGAGGCGGTCAATGACAAGCTGCGCGCCTACACGATTGCCGTCGTGACTGACTTGGCGACGATCAACAAAGTGACCCGCGACGGCAATCTATTGGTCTACGCGATTGATCGCAAGACGGGCGAGCCGCGCAGTGAGGTGCGCATCGAAGTTATCAAAGACGGCCAAACCGTTGCGCAAGGCGTAACCGACAAGAACGGCGTGCTCAATACCAAAGCACAAGAGCCGAAACCGGAGCCAACGCCTGCGCCTACACCTACACCGGGCGCTAACGCTGAGCCAGAACCGCAGGAAGAAGCGGAGGGAGACGAAGGGCCCGACACCGAATATCAGGTGATAGCGATGCGCAAGGATGAGTTCGCCATTTCGGGTTTGTCGTCTTTCTACTTCGACAACGAAATAGGCGGCTTTGGCAAGGTGGCGAGCTACATCTACACCGACCGGCCGGTCTACCGGCCCGAACAAAAAGTCTATTTCAAAGGCATCCTGCGCAAGCTGGGTGATAACGGCTACGAGTTGTTCCGCGACCGCACCGTGCGCGTGGCGGTTGAAGATTCGAATAGTGGGCGCTTGTTGGAGAAAGAGTTGCCACTCAGTTCGCGCGGCACATTCAATGGCGAGGTCGAAATACCCGGCACCGCCAAGCTCGGCTATTACCGCATCGTCGCCACTGTAGAGGAAGCCGAAGCTACCGGCAATTTCGACGTGGCCGAATACAAGAAGCCCGAATTCAAAGTAAAGGTTACCACGCCGAAACAGTTTGTCTCGGTCGGCACGAAGACGCAGTTCAACGTGGACGCGCGCTACTTCTTCGGCGCGCCCGTAGCGAAAGGCGATGTGAAGTGGTACGTCTACCGCTCGCGCTACTATCAATGGTGGTGGCACAGCGAAGACGACGGTTTGGGCGAAGAAGACAGTGATGATGAAGAGGGTGGCTACTACGGCTACGGCAACGATATGGTCAAGGAGGGCGAAGGCCACTTGGATCAGAATGGGCGGCTGACGATTGACTTCGACGTGCCGCAGGCCGACCCGAAGGATGCTTACGATTACACCTACCGGTTGGAGGCGATGGTCACAGATTCATCGCGCCGCGAGGAACAAGGCAAAGCTTCATTCATCGGCACGCGTGGCAGCATTGTGGCGACCGCGCAGCCGGAACGTTACGTCTACTATCAAAATGATGTCGCGCGCATCAAGGTGCAAACTGCCGATTACCAGGGCAAACCGGTCGCGGCCAAAGTCACGCTCAAGTTTAATGACCAGCATTATGAGCGCGTTGAAAAGAAAGGAGACGGCTACACGTCTTATGAGTACAAGCTCAATAAGATCGAGTTGGGCACTGGCGAGGTGACGACCAACGGGCAGGGCGAAGGCTATTTCAGCTATCGCGTTCCCGTCGTTGGTTTCATTGACATAGACATCATCGTCAATGAAGGCGGCAAACAAATTATCTCGCGGGGCGGCGGTTTTTATGCGACAGATCGCAACGACCGCTGGGCCGATTACGCCTACCGCGATTGGGAATCCATCAAGCTGGTGCCGGACAAAAAATCCTACAAGCCGGGCGAGACAGCGCACGTGCTGGCGCTGCTGCCGAAAGAACAGACGCACTTGCTGGTAACGACCGAATTGAATCGCGTGTTGACGGCGCGGCGTGTAGACGTGGGCGGACGCGCAACGATGATTGACGTGCCGATTGAAGCGCGCTATGCGCCGAACGTTTACCTGAGCGTCGCCTTCGTCAAAAACGGCGAGTTGTACACGAGCGACAAAATGCTTTCGGTGCCTGCCGCTGACAAATTCCTCCAACTCGAAGTCGTGCCTGACAAGACGGAATACAAGCCGCGCGATCCAGCCTCGTACACCATCGTTGCGCGCAATGCTGACGGCTCGCCTGCATCTGGCGTCGAGGTCAGCCTCGGCGTGGTGGACGAAGCGATCTACAGCGTGCAGCCTGACGCATCGGGCGACATCCGGCGCGCGTTTTACGGGCGGCGCTACAACTCGGTCAATACGAACTTTTCGACGGCTTATCAATTCACCGGTTACAGCGGCGACAAGCCGATGCAGTTGGCTATGAACAAACGTTCGTACCAACTCGCCGATTTCAAGAACGAAAGCCAACTGGTCGAGCCGACAATTCGCAAGGACTTCAGAGACACGGCCTACTGGCAACCCGATGTCGTCACGGGCGGCGATGGCAAAGCGACGGTCAAGCTCGACAAGCTGCCCGACAATTTGACGACGTGGCGCGCGACGGCCCGCGCAGTCTCAGCGGATTTGAAAGTCGGCTCGCATATCAACAAAGTGCTTGCGCGCAAGAATCTGATCTTGCGTTTGGAGACGCCGCGCTTCCTGACCGAAGGCGATACGGCGACGATTTCAGGCATCGTGCACAACTACCTAAGTTCGGATAAATCCGCCGAGATTGAATTGCAGGTCAATGGCGCAAAGCTGATAGGCCAGACCAAACAGACACTCAATGTCCCGCAGAACGGCGAAGTGCGCATAGATTGGCGCATCCAGGCGCCGCAAGTCGGCAACGTCAGTTTGTTGGCGACGGCCAAGACCAACGAGGAATCGGACGGCGTTGAGTTGCCGCTGCCCATCGTGCCCGGCGGTTTGCATCAAACGAAGAGCGGCGTGACGACGATTTCAGAAGAATCTGCCGAGAAGCTGATTCAACTCGATCTACCGAGCAACGCCAATTCGCAAGCGCGCACCCTGCGCGTCGAAGCCTCGCCTTCGATTGCCGGTTCGTTGTTTGGCGCGCTCGATTATCTGACCAGCTATCCTTACGGTTGCACCGAGCAGACGATGTCGAGCTTCCTGCCCAACGTCGTCGTGGCGCAGGTGTTGAAAGAAGTGAAGACAACCTCTGTGCGTGACACAGCCAGTTTGCAGAAGAAGGTGCAGAAGGGCTTGGATCGTCTTTACGGCTATCAACACCCGGATGGCGGCTGGGGTTGGTGGAAGGACGACCCGACCGATCCGTTTATGACGGCCTACGTGGTGGACGGTTTGCAGATGGCGCGCAATGCGGGCTTCGCCGTCGAGAACTATCGGCTGAACTCCGGACGCGAAAAGATCAAAAAGCTGCTAGACTCGAACAAGACTGAGAATGGCAAGGTGCTTGATCCAGAAGATCGCGCTTATTTGATTTACGCGCTGAATGCGAGCGCCGAAGAAGACCCGCGTTACGTCAACGATCTGTTTAGCAAACGCGGCAGCCTGCAACCTTATGGGCGTGCGCTGCTCGCGCTCGCCCTGCGTGCGCGTGGCGACAAACCGCGCGCCGAACAAGTGGCGGGGGAGATCGAACATTCGGTCAAAGCCAACGACCTCGACGCACATTGGGAATCAGTGCGGCGTCCGATGCTCGATTTCACCGAAGAGAACAGCCTGGAAGCGACAGCACTCTCGTTGAAAGCCTTGGCGCAGGTGAAGCCGAACAGCCCTGTCTTGTCGAAAGCGGCGCGCTGGCTGGTGAGCAATCGGCGCAACGGCTATTACTGGGAGTCCACCAAACACACAGCCTTTGCAATCTTCGGGTTGCTCGATTATCTGAAAGCCAGCAAAGAACTCTCGCCCGATTACAGCGTGGAGATTTATCTGAACGGCGAGCAAGTGGCGACCAAGCGCTTCACCACTGCCGATGCGGCGAGCGGGCAAAATATCGTCTTCGAGCGCAAAGGTATCGCGCTCAGCGGCGCAAATCAGATTCGCGTGGTCAAGCAGGGGCGCGGCACGCTCTACGTGGCCTCGGTGCTCAACTACTACACCAAGGACGACAATATTCAGCCGCAATCGGGGGGGGGCTTGCGACTGACGCGCGAATACCTGCGCCTGCGCGTAACCGAAAGTGGCGATCAAGCGAAGTGGACGCTCGAACCATTGTCGGGCGAGATTCGTTCGGGTGATTTGATCGTCGCGCGGCTGCGCGTGCAGGGCAACAAAGGCCGCTACCTGATGATCGAAGACCCGATTCCGGCGGGCTGCGAGCAGATCGAACGCGTGAGCGGCATCAACCTGAATTACGAAGACGGCAAGTGGTCGAACTGGTACAGCGAGCGCGAATTCCGCGATCAACGCACGGTGCTGTTCGTCAACTACTTCGACGGCGACGATTTCTTCCAGTACGCGCTGCGCATAATCACGCCCGGCGATTTCCGTGCGGCTCCGGCGCGCGCGGAGTTGATGTACAACCCGGCAGTGCAGGCGAATACGGCGAATTGGCGGGCGAGTTTCTTGGATAAGAAATAACGGCGGAGGGGATAGTGAGAATGAGGGAAATAGCGGTCAGAAAGAAAGCTTTGCATGAGGCTGAGCAAGAAGATGACCTACGAGGCAAGTCCCTGAACGAATTGTTGGGAATGATGTGGCAATTGACGCTGGATGCCTGGGCCTTCAAGGAAAAGCTCGATGCTGAACCAAGACTACAGAAGCATGTTGTTGTGGTAGGCAGAGGGAAGTCACATAAGCATGAGGACGAAACTGAGTTTTCAAGAGGCACTTCAAGCGTTCAATGAGTTCCTGGTTAAAGAAGGGCATTCAGCCGATGTCGTGTGGATTTTTCGGGAGGATGTGCTGACTTATCAGAGGCGTATTTTCCTGCGCTGGCCCTTGCCACGAGCGAATAAGCAATTAGCCGAACAACTTTATGAGTTTGGCCGAGACAAGGGATTAGGGTTAAAGCTGGAGGTGTTTTGTTGGTTGAGAACGCGCTCTTGCTGTTACGGTTTTGTCCCGGAAGATGAGGACGAGGCGGAGTATGCAATGATGACCGAATTGAAATTTAGCGTTCCTGTAGAGAAGAGGTATGCCTCCAAAATCAGAATGTCATTGTTGTGGAGAGCGATTGCAAGGTTTGTTTCAATGTCAAAGCTTCCAAGCTGGAGAGATTTTATCCCCGAACGGAAAGCCATCTTCACGATGCAGCAAAGTCGAGACCAGGAATCAATAAACAACTACTGACGACTAAACTTTATGTTCAAAGACATCTTCCAGGCAATCACCAGCGCCGCGCGCAAACTCTTCGCCCATCGCGGCACGACGCTGATTACATTGGCGCTTTATCTGCTATTGTTGCTGGTACTCTACGTCTTCTTCTTTGCTACCGGCGTAGGCACGGTGACGCACGTGATTTTGAGTCTGGTCGTCTTGCCGTTGGCCGCGTTAGTGCTCTTTTTTGTGTTGCAAGGGCTGGGCGTCAGCTACGTGCGCATCGGCGTGGGGCCGGGTTATTTGTTGCGGCGGGCGTTCAAGGATTGTTGGTCATTGCTGCTGGTAACCGTGCCGCTGGCGCTGCTAGCGTGGCTGATTGTCTGGGGCGGCAGCAAGCTGGAAGCGAAGATACCTTACGGGCAGGACAAGGAGTGGCTGCGCACGCTGTTGTGGTGGACGCGTTTTATATTGCTCTACATCGTGCTGCCACTCTTGGCGATTCACTTGTGGATTGCGGCGGCGCGCGAAGGGGCGCGGGGCGCTTACCGGGGCTTTTTGCGCAACGCGGCTTATGCATTTGCGCCGCGTTCGCTGGCGATCTATGCGCTGCTCTACACGATCTTCAGCGTGGTGGTCTACGTGCTGCTGTTTACCAAGACACAGTACGGCGGGGCGTGGACGGAGTTGATATTGCTGGGTGGGCGCGTTGCTTTGGCCTTGTTGTTAGTATTTGTCGGATGGTTGGTGACGTTGGGCGCGTTGGCGGAGGTGACGGCGCGGCGTGTACAAGTTGAGGCGGAGTCGTAGAGCCGAAAGCGATGTGCTTACAACCGTCTGTCAAATACGGTACAGGGAGCGGTAGCGACCTGGTTCCTTCGGTTCCGCTCTACTCGAAGAAACCAGGTCGCTACCGCTCCCTGTACCTTACCGAGCGTGTCACTCGCTATTGTCCGATGCGATTAGCCGTGCTGCTGTTCGCGTTACTTGGTCTTCTTTATTCCTGCGCTTGCGCCATACAGCAAACGAAACCTGACGCCGCCGCCGTTCCACTTAAAACAGAAACACCGTCACAACCCTCATTCGGTTTCAACGAAAACTTCAGCGATCAGCAATTACAGCAAGCCGCCACCGCCGCACTCGGCGACCGTGAAGGCGCGCTCCTCGTGATTGACCCGCAAACCGGGCGGCTGCGCGCGGTGGTCAATCCACGAATCGCCTTTGCCCAAGCCTTCCCGCCTGGCTCGACGATCAAGCCGTTCACCGCATTGACTGCGTTGCGCGCTGGCTTGCTGCTGCGCGAAACGCGAAGGCAATGCAGCGGACGTTATGCGCGAGCCGGTTATGAAATCCTTTGCTCACATCCGAAGAGCCAGACGCCGTTTAATCTGCCAGAGGCGTTGGCCTATTCCTGCAACGACTACTTTGCGCACGTTGGCGAGCGCCTCAGTGGGAGCACGGTCAACGCGACACTTGAGAGCTTTGGCTTCGGCAAACGCACAGGCGTGAATGCCGGTGGCGAGAGTGCCGGGCGGTTGCCAAGCGGTGAATGGCGCGCGCGCGAGGCGTTGGGCGACAGTGAAAATCTGTTGGCGACGCCGGTGCAGTTGTTGTCGGCGTACAGCGCGCTGGTCAACGGCGGGCGACTTTATCGTCCACAACAGAGCGAAGAGGAGAACTTCACGCCGCAGTTGAGCGCAAAAATCGATCTTGCCAATACGCAGCGCGCTGTATTGCTTGAAGGCATGCGCGGCGCAGTCGTTTATGGCACGGCCAAACCCGCCAAACTCGATAAACTGCCCTGGTATCTCTTCGGCAAAACAGGGACTTCAAAAGCTAGCAATGGATTTCAAACGCAAGGCTGGTTTGTCAGCTTTGTTGCCGACGCGCGTCGTGAGGGTGCGCCTGCGCCCAATGAAATCAGGCTTGGTGTGTTGGTTTTTCTCAACCGCTCACACGGGTCACAGGGTGCGGAGATTGTACGGGCGTTGTTGGAGGAAGTAGGAGAGCGGGAGAGTGGGAGAGCGGGGCAACGGGAGGCATCCGTAATCCCGCAATCCGCAATCCGCAATCCGCAATCGGTCAAGGTGCGTTTGGTGACGGAGAACGTCACGCGCGAGTTGCCGTTCGAGGCGTATGTGGCAGGCGTCGTGGCGGCAGAAGGCAGCACGGAAGAGCGACCGGAAGCGTTGAAGGCTTTGGCAGTGGTGAGTCGCACTTATGCTTGGCAAAATCGGGCCAGGCACGTCAAAGAAGGTTTTGATTTTTGCAGCACGACGCATTGCCAACGGTTCTGGTGGCTGCAAGCAGGGAAAGTGCGAGAAGTCGTGCGGCAGGCGGTGGAGCGTACTGCTGGCGAAGTGTTGCAGGATGGACAGGGGCGTGTGGCCGATGCCTATTTTCACGCGGCCTGCGGTGGGCAGACGGCGAACATTGAAACGCTGTGGGGTGTAAGAGCGCCAGAGTATTTGCGCGGGGTGCGCGATGATTTTTGTGCGCAACGCCCGAATCGAAATTGGTCGTGTGAGATCGAAGCGCCCCAGTTGGCCAAAGCATTGCGTAGCGATCCACGGACGGATGTGGGCGCGCGGTTGCGGAACATTGAGATAAAGCAGCGCGACGGAAACGGGCGGGCGCAGACACTGGTATTGGATGGTGAGCGGCGTAGAGTGGTCAGCGGCTGGGATTTCAAAATCCTTGTCGGACGCAGTCTGGGCTGGGCGTTGTTGAAGAGTTCGTGGTTCGACGTGCGGCGCAGTAGCGCAAGCTTTATTTTCCAAGGGAGAGGCTTCGGGCACGGCCTAGGTTTGTGTCAGGAAGGCGCGCATGTGATGGCGGAGCGAGGCATGGGCTATCGGCAGATTGTCGAGTTTTACTTTCCAGGCGTGCGGATTGGCAGCTTAAAACAAGGGCGCGTGGCTTCGGTTAGCGAGTCAGTACAGGAGAATGAGAATGCGGTGCGTGTGATCCCCGCACTATATCAAAGAGTAAAACGCGCGACGTTGGCGAGTGAGCATTTTCGGCTGAGCTATCCGAGCAGCACAGCGCAGCGTGAAGCTGAAAGGGTTTTGCAATTGCTCGAAGTAGCGCGCGCAGATTTGCTGCGCCGCCTTGAGGCAACTTCATTGAATTGGGCGGAGAGTGCGTCGGTCGAAGTGTTCGTCCATGCGACGACGGGTGATTTCATTGCGACGACGGGTCATTCCGGTTGGTCGGCGGCAGTCACACGCGGGCGCAAGATCGAGACGCAGCCGCTCGCTTTGTTGCAAAGGCGCGGTCTGCTGGCGACGACGTTGAAGCATGAGCTGACACACGTAGTGATCGAGGCTTTGGGCAAAGGCAAAACGCCACGCTGGTTGGCCGAGGGCTTGGCGATTCATTGCGCGGGCGAAGGACAGGCTTTGATGCGCGTGCAAGTCAAAGAAAAACTCTCGCTGGCTGAATTGGAGCGGCGGTTGGCACAACCAGCTAACGCTGCACTGACGCGCGAGCTATATGCGCAAGCTTATCGTGAAGTGCAAGCCTTGCTGCGCACAGAGGGTGAGGCGCGCGCGTGGCGGCGCGTGGCAGTGGGCGAGAGGCAGTAGCTTGCGGATGCCTGACAGGCCCGGTGAGCTTGTCGGAAATTGCGCGACAAGGGACAATATGACGTGATGGCTGACCTAAAGGACCTTGAACAGAAACGGGCTGCTGATTTATCACCAGACGAATCGGAGCTATTGCGCTGCCAGATTTGTCAGGCGCTAGTGCCTGGGGCATTGTGTGGACGCAAGTCGCCTTGTGCGGCTTGCGGCTACCCTTATCCAGTGGGCGATTGCTCGGATTTGGCGGAGAACTGAAAGATTGACTTTGCTTGGGCGCGCGTGTATAACCGCTCGTGTTTTAGCGGTAAAACATTCCCTTGTGATCGAAAAACAAAAACACTCTCACACACGTTCGTTGCCTGAACTTTTGGATGAATGCGGGCGCGATTGAAGCCGGTTGAAGCATCTGCCAATTGAGACATCTGATTGATGCGCCGGACTGGTGCCCGCCAGGAGCACGCTGGGATTAGTAGTTGAGTGATAGATTCGTTTCGTTGAGAGGCTGTGATGCGGAACGCTAAGACAGCAAAGTATCCTATACATACGGCTATCCCCGTGGCCGAGCCAATCATCACATTGGCAGCGCATCGCTGTTTCCTCTCCCATTTCGACGCCAGCCCGACAGTCATCCCGTGCGTTTCCATTACGAAAAAACAGTGTTGTTGTCGCCTTTCTGAATTTCCCAGGTCGAAGTAAATGAACTGAAGATACAAGCGCGGCCTGTGTCTACCGTGCTGTCTATGGAAAGCTGTCAGATGGTCAAGTGCGTCAAGCGGGTGGTAGGCAGCCCAAGCTGCAAAGAACGGTTGAGTCAATCGTGTATCAATGATTCCAGCAGAGGTTCATCGGCAAACAAATAGCTGGCGCGGGAGAAGTTGGGCAAGCAGGCTGTTTATTGCATTTTTACTGCTGTGTTGTTTGACAAATTGCCGTCGCAAATCGGACGTCGCCAAGGAAGCGACCATCACCATCTATGGTTTCAGCGTGGCGCGCGAGCCGTTAGATAATGAGATCATTCCGGCGTTTAAGCGAGACTGGGAACAGAAGACCGGTCAGAAGCTGACCTTCACCACCTCGTTTGCTGGTTCCGAAGTGGTCACCAATCAAATCATCTCCGGCGTCGAGGCCGATTTGGCGATTCTCTCGATGGAGCGCAATGCACAGCGTTTGTATGATGAGAAGGCCACCAAAAGCCATTGGCATTGGCTGCCGCACGGCGGCATCCTCAATAAGACGCCGATGGTCATTCTAGTGCGCAAGGGCAATCCGAAGCGCATCCGCGATTTTGCCGATCTGGCCAAACCGGGCGTGCGGCTGATCCATCCCGACCCGACGGCTTCGGGCGCGGGGCAATGGTCGCTGCTGGCGCTCTACGGTGCGGAGTTGCTCAAGACGGAAAGGCGCACCGGCGTGCGGGATAAAAAAGCGGCGCTCGAACAGTTGAAGAAAATCTGGCGTAACGTGATCGCCACACCAGATTCGGCGCGTGCAGCACGTACTCAGTTGGAACGCGGTGAGGGTGATGTGTTGATAACTTATGAACTCGAAGCGTTGCAATTGCTGGACAAAAAATTGCCGTTTGAAATGGTGACGCCTTCGAGCACGATCTTTTGCGAACACGTCGTGGTCATTGTTGATCATGGCATGCCGCCGCCGAAGTACGCGCTGGTGGAACTCTTCGCGCGCTCCCTGTGGGAAGGCGAGGCGCAACAGGCTTGGGTCAAGTATTATTTCCGCTCGATCAACTTCGAGGAAATGAACGACGAGAACCCGCGCTTCGTCAAGATTGCCTTTCCATTTGCCGTAGCCGATTTGGGCGGTTGGAAACAGGCATACCCGGAAATTATCGAGGGTGTATGGAAGCAACAGGTATTGACGGCGAAATAAATGAAAATTGGTAGGGCAGGTTCTCAACCTGCCCGTCACCGAGTAGGGCAGGTTGAGAACCTGCCCTACCAATTTTCCGAGGTAATTAAACCGATGCTGACCAAAAGAGATTTGTTCGTGGCCTTGATTGCGACAGGCTTGACGCTGTGCGCTGTGGCTTTTGTGCGTGCTAGTGGGCCAGTCATGGGTTCGTCGGTCTTCGATTGGAACAAGCTCGAAGCCAAGCCAACCAATGTCGGGCTGTCGCGCCAGGTTTTTCGCGCGCCGACAGCGACGCTCGACGAATTGGAATGCCACATTACCACGCTCAATCCCGGTGTCACGTCGCATCCGCCGCACAAGCATCCTGACGAAGAGGTGATGGTCGTCAAGGAAGGCACTGTCGAATCGCTGGTCAACGGCCAATGGCAACGGCTGGGGCCGGGTTCAGTGATCTTTCAGGCGGCGAACCAGGAGCACACGATTCGTAATGTTGGCACGACGCCGGCCACTTATCACGTAATTAAGTGGAATTCGCCGGGCATGCTCAAAGCAAAAGAGCAAGCGACGAAGCCACCAAGTGAATAATGGATGAATAGCGCAACCCGATGAGTACCGCTTGGCAAAAAACATCTCCTACGCTGCCGGGACAAGGGTTTGATTTGGCCCGCCCTGTAGGGATCGGCTTCATCGTCACGGCGATGTTGCCACTGGTGATTTTGCCGCTAGCCTCGATCTTCATCTATTCGATGAGCAAGGGGCCGGTGCATTTTTGGCAGGCGCTGGTCAACCCGGCGGCCTTGTTCTCGTTGCGGCTGAGTCTGATGACCAGCAGCGTGGCGACGGTTTGTAATGTTGTCTTTGGTCTGCTCGCTGCCTACGTGATGACCAAGTATCATTTCAAGGGCGAGTCGGCGCTGACGATCATCATCAGCCTGCCGACGGCGATTCCGACGGCGGTGGCGGGCTTTGCGCTACTGTTGTTGTGGGGTCGCAATGGGTTGGTGGGACAGTTTTTGGAGCAGACCGATTTTCAAGTGATGTTTACGACGGCGGCGATCATCCTGGCGAATATCTTTGTGACCTTCCCGCTGGCCTTCGGCGTCATCAAACCGGCGCTCGAAAATCTCGACACCAGTTTGGAAGACGCGGCGGAGACGCTGGGCGCGTCGCGCTGGCAGGCATTTCGTTTTGTCATTCTGCCGAGTCTGCGCGGGGCGATCATCACAGGTGCGCTGTTGACGTTTGCGCGCTCGATTGGTGAATTCGGTTCGACGATAATGGTCAGCGGCAATCTGCCGATGCGGACGCAAACCGCGCCGCTCTACATCTATGCCAAATTCAATGACGGCCAGGTGGAAAGCGCCAACGCGATTGCCGCTGTGTTAGCAATCATATCCTTCGCGGTTTTTTCATTGATTCTATTGACGCGACGGAAACTGGAACGATAAGGATGAAGGATGAAGTATGAATGATGAATGCAAGCGAACTTTCATCATTCATCATTCATACTTCATCATTCCAAAAGGAGGCTGCAATGGCGAGAGAGATGGTGGTTACCCTCTTCCCCGAAACTCAAGCCTTTCAGACTAGCGCGGAGGCGCAAGGTTTGCCGGAAACTCGCGCCACGTTGCGCGTCAAGCATCTGACCAAATATTTCGGCGACCAGATGATTCTGGAGGATGTCAGCTTCTCAATAGCCGAAGGCGAGAGCCTGGTCTTGCTGGGGCCGTCGGGCAGCGGCAAGAGCACGACGCTGCGGTTATTAGCGGGCTTGGAGATGCTCGACAGCGGCGACATTTTTCTCAAAGGCCGCCATATCGAGCACCTGCGCGCGCGCGAACGCAATATCGGCGTGATCTTTCAACAGTACGCGCTCTTCCCGCGTATGACGGTGGTGGAGAACATCGCCTTCGGGCTGAAGATTCGTGGTGTCAAAAAACAGCAGCGGCTGGACAAGGTTGACGAGTTGCTGACGATGACTGGATTGACCGAACATCAGGACAAATATCCAGCGCAGCTTTCCGGCGGCCAGCAGCAGCGCGTGGCGATTGCGCGCGCGCTGGCCTTTGAGCCGGAGCTCTTGCTCTTTGACGAATCGTTCAGCGCGCTCGACCCACAGACGCGTGTGCCGTTGCGCCGCGAAATCCGCGCCCTGTTGCGTCGTGTGCATATCCCGGCCCTCTTCATCACGCACGACCAGGAAGAGGCGATGGAGTTGGGCGACCAGATCGCCATCCTCAATCGCGGGCGGCTCGAACAGATCGGCTCGCCGCACGAGGTCTACAACGAACCGCAGACCGAATTCGTCGCGACCTTCCTGGGCGCGGCCAACGTGGTGGATGGTTGGCAGCGCGGGCGCTTGATCGAAGTGGACGAAGAACGCTGTCTCTTCAATCATAATCGCGAGCCGTTGGTTGACGGCGAGCCGGTCAAAATCGTCTTCCGGCCTGAAGATATTGCGCTCGCTCATTTGAATGGGCGAGTCGAAGCGCCGTATCAACTGGGGCGCGGCGAGGTGCTTGATGTCGCATTTAGCGGCGCGGTGGAGACCTTGAGCGTGCGCTTGTTGCCACACAGTCCAGTTGGGCTGACGCTGGCGACCAATCGTGACGGGGCTGCGGCGCGACAACCTCTCAACGTTGTGTTGAAAGTCATGCGCACCAAGTGGGACGCGCTCAGAGTGCCGTTGAAGCCGCAGGATGTCGTGACGGTCGGGCTGAAGTCGTACAAGATTTTGCGCGGGTGAAGAGCACGCGCTTGTTTTACATACTCCAGGAGCACGAAGTAACCCGCGTGAATTCGTGCTCTTTGTTTTTATGGGGCCAGCACTGATGAAAAAGAGAGTCACTGGTTACGCGTTGCCGCTCGCCTTGTCTTTGGTAATCGCGCTGAGCGTCTGGACAGTTGGGCAGGAGATGCCGCGCCAGACGGGCAAATTCCGCCAGCCCGACTTGGTCGAGTTGGTCAAACTCGACCCGACCATCAAGCTCGACATTCGTTACGCCACGGCGAACAACTTCACCGGCAGGCCGGTCTACACTGAGGCCCGCGCTTTCCTGCAACGCCCGGCGGCAGAGGCGTTGCTGCGCGCGCACCGCAAGCTGAAAGTGCAAGGCTACGGTTTGTTGATCTTCGACGGCTATCGTCCGTGGGCGATTACCAAGCTCTTCTGGGACGTTACGCCACCGGAAAAACACAACTTCGTCGCCGACCCGGCCAAAGGCTCGAAACACAATCGCGGCTGCGCCGTTGATCTTTCGCTCTACGATTTGAAAACAGGCGAAGAAGTCGAAATGCCAGGCGCTTATGACGAGATGACCGAGCGTTCTTATCCGACCTATAAAGGCGGGACGGCGGAGCAACGCCAGCGGCGCGATCTGTTGCGACGGGCGATGGAAGCCGAGGGCTTCATCGTCAACGAATACGAGTGGTGGCATTTTGACTACAAAGACTGGCGACGCTATCCAATCCTCAACCTGAGCTTTGCCGAACTCGACCGCCAGTCAAAGTCCGGAAACTCCGAGCATAAATCGAAGACTGCCAAACCATCTCAATAGTAATCACGTACAGCCGGGTGTTAATTCTATTAAAACGATTGCCAATATTCGCTTTGGTTGTGTAATATGCCGTCGCTGCAAACGACCGGCAATGGCTTTGTGGCAATTGAAGCTTCAGGTGATTTACCCCGTAATCGCCGCCTCACTTTCGGAATGCGCGTTTAATTCGAAGCCTTTATCCCAACCCCGGTTTGTGCGAGTGTAATCAAGTAGTAAAATCTCGCAGGCTCGCAAGTCATCGCTTGAAGCTGTCACTAAACTACCCCCGATCTGTGCCGGTAACACTTTTCGCTCACTACAGTTTTTTGAGCCTTGGAATTTTGCAACTTCGGAGGGAGTCTTATGACCAGACAACTTATACACCGCCTCACCAGCTTCGGTTTGCTTTGCGTGGCACTCGCGTTATTCAGCGTGACTGCTGCCGCGCAAGTCGCTATCTCTTACCCGGCGAACGGTACGCTGAGTGATTACAGACCGGGTAGCATTCTGTTCTACCCGAAATACACCAGCAATCCTTCTGCGCCGCAACTAGGTGACACCCAGATCAACATCACCAATACCCACACCACTCAGGATATTAGCGTTCACCTGTTTCTGGTGGACGGCAGCAGTTGCTCGGTGGCGGACGCTTCTATTCACCTGACGGCAAATCAGACGGCCAGCTTCCTAATGAGCGATTTCGATCCGGGGGTGACGGGCTACATAGTCGCGGTTGCGTCGTCCGGCGGGCCAACGCAGTTCAATTGGCTGATCGGAAGTGAATCCATCCGTGAGAGCGATGGCCGCCAGGCCAATTTGCAGGCGATTGGTGTGGCTAAGGTGTCGCCGGGCAGCGTTGATTTCGATGGCGACGGCACTCACTCACTCATTTTCAACGGCACCGAATATGAACGACTGCCTTCATCGGTTGGCTTGGATAGCTTCAACAGCCAGACGACCGACAGCACGCAGATCAATCTGTTCGTCCCTGCAAGCAATTTGCTGAGCGGCATCCCGGATTCAACCTCGCGCATTTTCACGCTGGTTTACGACGATGCCGAGAACGTCTTTTCGACCTCGATAAACGTCGCTTGCTACAACACCTTCAACGTCGGCTCTTTGCGTATTACGGGCGGCGTCAACGGTAAGATACCGGCGGGGCGCACGGGCTGGATTCGTTTCGAGGCTTCAGGCCGTCCGATACTGGGTTCCGCGCAGACGCGCGGCCCGGTCTTCAACGGCGGCCACAACCTGCACGTGTTGAAGCTGCTGACTTCCTACACGATAGTTGTGCCGCCATCGTTCTAGATCGGTTGGCAACTGTGTGGGATACAGACAAATGTCCTACCAGTTAAGCAAAGATAAGAGAGGGAAGAGAAGCCCGCTGCGGTTTCTCTTCCCTCTCTTACTTTACACGCTGAATTAGCTACCTACTCCGTCACCCGGTAAACCTTGCCTTGCCACACTACGACCACGCGCTGGCCGAGCGCGAAGTAATCAGCCAGCTTCGGTAGTTGGTTGATCAGTTTGAAGTACTCCTCGCTGGCGAATGTCAAACTGACCTCTGGCAATTTAGCCTCGGCTTTGAATTCGCTGTCTGTCCAGATGCCATCGCGCAGGTAGAAGGTTTTTCCCGCTACTTGACGCATTGAGTCGCTAGCAGAATCGCCCAAGCCGGGCACTTTGTCAGCTTTGCGCCTGGCTTCTTGCTCCTTGCTCGCTTTGACCGCCGCTTCGCCGGACACAGTAGAAGCGCTGTAGAGTGGAACTGTCGCAACTCTTTCTTTAGCCTCCTCCATTACCCGGTCACGGCCGCCGCCACCTCCCATAGGCCTCATAGCCGGTGGTAACATCTGCGTATTGGATTGTGAGACCAACCCAGGTTCGAGCACGAGTGCCGAGGTGTACGGCGTCACGATGCCATAACGTGTGCCGAGCGCGACGATCTCATCGCGCAACTCTTTTGAATCGCCATTCAATCGAATTTGATCGAGCAGATGCGCGACGCGACGCGTTGCCCAAAGTGGCGCCAGAAATTCGTGGTCGCGCTGTGTTTCGGGGAATTGCAGGTTGTCATACGCAAAGCGCCGCTCGCGCCCATTGACCTTGCCGGTTAGTGTCAGGCGAAAAGAGCTTTGCTCCGGCGCGGCGCTGGCAAAAGAGAAGATCATCGGCATAGCCAGCGCAAAGACGCTGCCCGACGTAGCCGGTGCTAAATTGAATGCCGAGCGTTTAACCTTCGGCCGATAGCGCCCGACCAGCACCAGTTGCGAGCCGTGGAAGAGATCGGGCAGTGTGCGCGGATAGATCAACTCGGTCTCTACACCTCCCCAATCAATCCGCAGGTCGCTCAAGACCGGGCGGTTGACCTTGTTGAAGAAACTCGACACTTTCAACTCCAAGTCTTCTTTTGGCTCGATGTAGGCGACCGCGCCGCGCTGCTCATTGGCCAGACTGTCGAGCAACAGCGTGTTGATGTCGTAACCGACGCCGATGGTGAACAGCCGCGCGTTGTTGCGGTTGGCCTCTTTGGCATTGCTCAGGATTTTGCTCGCTTGCGTGATACCGACCGTCGGCTGGCCGTCGGTGATGAACACGATCATCTGTGGGTGTTCGCTTGCGCCAAGCTGTTTGTAGGCTGCCAACAATGCGTCGTTGATGTTCGTCCCGCCAGTGGCTTTCAATCTTTCGACGAAAGAGAGCGCCTGCTGCTTGCCCGCTTCGTCCGCTGCCAGCAGCCGTTCGCCGAGCAAATGTTCCTCACCAGCAAAGGAGATAATGTTGAAGCGGTCGCGCGCATTGAGCGAGCGGACGCCGAAGCGCAAGGCGGCTTTGGCCTTCTCGATCTTGTTGTCATCGGCCATCGAACCCGACGTGTCGAGCACGAAGACGATCTCTTTAGCCACGATCTCCCGCTCGTCGAGTTCGGCTTTGGGCGAGACCAGCAGCATGAAATAGCCGTCCTTGCCCGGCTCGCGGTGCGTGAGCAGCGAGACGCCGAAGTCTTGTTCCGAGAGCGTGTAGAAAAGCTGCAAATCGGGCTGGGCATTAAATGCGCGCGTTTCAAAGGTCACACGGGCGCGGCGCTCGCCATCGCGTTTTACTTCAAGCTCGTGCGAGGGCGAGTAGATGCCTTTGAGCGCGATGCGCGAGTTGATCTCGATCTCGCCGGAGATAGTGCCGACGTTCGGTTGCGGCGTCGGAAACCTGGTGACAGGCTCGCGGTCTAGATCATTACGGCGCGGCATTGGAAGCGGGCGCGGCGGCATGGGACGCGGCGGCTCGTTGATAAAACCATTCGCGCGCCAACCCGTGCCGAGCGGGTAGCGATAGCTGATCGTGCCAGCGTCGCCGGCCAAGACCTGGCTGTAAGTTAATTCGATCTTCTTTTCGCTATGCGGCGAGATAGGAAAGACGCTGGCTTGGAAAAGATTTTTGCCCGCGTATTCGAGCAGCGCCGGGTCGCGCCGCGTGCGCACGATGCTGTCGTAGATGCGCCGCGCCTCTTCGCGCGAGCGGAACTCACCGACCAGCCGCTTGTCGCCGTCCCACATTGCGAACTCGTTGATTGAAACGCTGTCAGGCAAAGGGAAGAAGTAAGTGCCTTCGAGCGTGTAAGGCGAGTCGTTGGCGAAGACTTGTTCGACGTGTGTGACGGCTGCCTGGTCGGTGATCTTGGTTTGCAGCTTGATGCTTTTGATGCGCAGTGGGCGCTGCCAATCAGGCGGCACACAACGGACATTGGGCGCATCGCAGGGGCGCGGGAGAATGATGCCTTGCGCATTGGTGATAATTGAAACAAGGAACAGGCAAGCCAGAGTGGCGAGCCAATAGCTTATCGAACGCGAACCAGCCATTTTCATACTGCCTCCTTACTGCCGAGCGGTTGCCGATGGGGCTAGTCTGAGAACGCTGCGGAAACGGGCGTCTTGCAATGAATTCAGTTTAGTGTTCGATAAGCTGCTAGCTTGTCGCTGACTCCACGTTACGCTAAACCGGAAGCCCGCGACAAGCTAGCAGCTTACCGAACATCAAATGAAAAACGCGAGTCCGATGCAGTGACTCATCGAACTCGCGTAAGCTTGGGAGGTTTTGTTTGCGCTAAGTCGAACTTAGTTGATCGGACGATTGAGCGGGCCGCGATCCAGCGGTTCCCGCGTCTTAAGCTCTCTGCCAAATACTTCGAGGATCGGATACCAGGCGCCTTCGGAGGCGAATGGCACGTAGTCGAAGCCGCGCTGGAATGGATCGTCACGGCGTGTGGTCGTGTAATCAATCCCCGCCGCCGAATAGATCGTGGCCGCGATGTCTTCCGCCGCCGAGGCCCGCCCTTGCGACCATTCGGGTTCGACAACGTTGCGCGCCTGGCTGTCAGTGATGCCTACCGTGCGTCCGCCCATGATGCCGCCACCAGCGAACAGGCAGAACTGCTGGAAGAAGTGATCGCGTCCGCCGCCGCTGGTCAAAGGGCCGACCGTGCGGCCAAATTCGCCCATCGCTACGATCAGTGTTTCGTCGAGCAGCGAACCGCCTCTGATGCCCGGCGCTGCCGCCAGGTCGGTCATCAGATTGGCGAGACCCACATCGAGTTGGCGCGACGGCCCGTAGAGCGCACCGTTGCGCGCGTTCGCCGCGCCGTAGATGTTCTGGTGATTATCCCAGCCGCCGATGCTGAGCTGGATGTAGCGCGTTCCTTGATTGGCCTTGAGCAGATTGCGCGCCACGATAGCAGCATTGCCGAAGCCAGTGTTGCCGTAACGTTGCTGCTCGTCATTGGCGAAGCGGAAGATGGCGTCAACTTCCGGGTTGTACATCAAGGAGCGACTCTGCTGATAGAAATCGTCCATCGCCTGGGTGTCATAACCCCGCGAGCCAGTGCGCAGCTTGCCATCCAAATCCGTCAGCATCTGGTAACGCGCGTTGAAACTGGTCGCGCCATCAACGTTGGACAGGTTGCCCAAGCCCGTCGCTGCCGCTGCTACTTCAAACGGTGTATAACGCGGGTTGAAATAACCTGCGCCGACCAGGTTGCCAGCATTGATGGCGACAAAGCCGGGCAGTTTTTGATTGGGCTGGCGCTCTTTTTCGGTTTCGAGCGCGACGACTGCGCCGATGTTCGGCGCAACGCGTCCCATTTGCGAGGTCGGGTTGCGCGCGATCTGCGCCCAGACTTGTTGCAAGCCGTGCACGAGCGCGGGCGCGCGCAGGTTGCGGACGATGGCCAGCCGGTCGAGCTTGTTGAACAGGTTCGGCATTAAGCCTTGCGGGAAGAAAACGCCGCGCTGTGTGGTTGGGTTGAAATCTGTTGGCGTCCAGGCGCCGACTTTCAGATCAAAAGTGTCGCTGTGACTGGGCGCGCCGTTCAACAAAATAAAGATGACGTTTCGCGCCGTGCCGCGCAGTCGCGCGCCGCCCGCCGTGGTGTTGAGCGTCATCGCTTCCACGTCTTTGGCGAGTGGCGAGAGAAAGAAGCCGGACAGCCCGGCGGCTGCGGCTTGGAAAAAGGTACGCCGACCGAAGAGCGGGCCAAACATCGGGCGATTGGCCGGTTTCATCGGTTGGCAGACTTTACAAACATGATCAGGATGAAGATGGTCTGTCATTGTTTCACCTCGTTTGATAAATAACCGATGCCGGTCAGCTTAGTAGTTAAACAGAAAATCAATCTTGTTGAGCAACACCCACTGCAACGACTCCGCGACTTGCTGCTTGGTCATCGTGCTGAAGTAGGTTCTGATCTTCACCAGCTCTTCTTCAGTCGGCGTCCGCGAGAGCGTGTTCAGGTAAAGCTGTCTCACCAAATCATCGTTGGAAAGGTTGGGCGTCGCCAACAACACGCGCACAATGGATTGGTACTGCCGCGTTTCAGGATAGGTGACGTTGGTGAAGTTGCCCTGATGAACGCGATTCATCACGAAGCCATTGTTCATCATATTCAAGGCTTGCAGGATGGATGGATCATCGGTGCGCAGCTTCTGATCGCGGTCGCCGCGCAGGAAGGAGTTGATGAACGTCGCATTGCCACCATTCGAGCGCGGTTCCGCCGGTTCTGGCAATTGCATCGCCCACTCGACCCAATAGGTCGTCCTAACCGGATTGTTGTTATCCACCATGCGATAGCCGACACGCACTTTGTTGCCATTGTCGGGATCGGCCATCGTCGGCGGAACGCCAGTAGCTTTCACGATAGCATCGTGTATCTCTTCGGCATCCAGACGGCGGACGTACTTGCGCGCGTAGTAAGGCACGTAGGCAACCTGCCAATCGCCCGGATACTGCGACGAGAGTTGATAAGCGCTCGATTTGGCGATCAGGCTGATGATGTGGCGAATATCGAAGCCGTTGTAGGCAAACTCTTCGGTCAGGGCTTGCAGCAATTCGGGATTGGACGGCTGCATTGCCCAGCCGTCCGGCATCTGGCTACCTGGCACGAGCCGCGCCAAGTCGAACGCGTTCGACGGCGAGACCAGGGCCTCGACCATCAGTTTTTCCCAGATGTAGTTGACGTGCGCGCGGGCGAATTGCGGATCGGCTACCAAATAGCGCGCCAGCGTTTCGCGGCGATTCTCGCCAGCTTTGACACCGCCGTTGCCGTTGAACATGTAAGTGGGCTGAACATTCGTTCTTCCGTTTACCGGCGTGCGCGCGGAGCGGTTGCCTGTGGTGGTGTTGAGGTTATATTCGCCGGTAGTCACGTCTGTGACCACGTGTTTTTGGGCGTTGTTGGCCGCTGCCACGAATTGGTTATTGGTGCGGGCAAAGAAGGCAGCCATGCCATAAGCTTCAAACCGTGTGGCCGTTCCGCCCCACAGATTGATCGGGCTTAGATGGCCCGCGCCATCATGACAGAGCAGGCAATCCATCGAATTCAGGCCCAGAAAGACGCGCGAGGCTTCTACTGCGCGGCCATCATAAATATCCTGTGCGGGGCCGCCCGGCACGTGCCCGCCGACGACGAAGCCAACTTCGCCGGTAACGTAGCTGTCGCCTTTGGCCGTGATCAATTCAACCGCCATATCACGCCAGCTCTTCCGGTTGGCGACGGATTGCTTGAGGTAGTTGTAGTAGGCATCGCGGCCTAGATTGAAGCGATTGACGTTGGTTGCAATCGCAGTATTTTTGAGCAGGTCGCCATAGAATTGCGTCCATTTGTCTACGAACTCCGGCGAATCAATCAGCCTGTCCACCAGCGCGTCACGCTTGTTGGAGTCTTCGTTTTTGACGAAGTTGAGTACGTCATCGGATGAAGGAATGCGCCCCGTCAAATCCAGATAGACGCGCCGCACAAACTCTTCGTCGGTACAGAGCGGCGCGGGCGAGACGTTGTCGTACTGCATCTTGCCGAAGATGATGTCGTCAATAAAATTCTTACGCGGAATGTCGTTCGCGTTCGCCAACTCCGCGGCTTGACTCGGCAGCTTACCCGCCAGCTCTTCGGTCACGCGCGAGACTTCGCGCCGATGGCGCAATTGCGCGCCGCGGAAGCTCTCTGGGTCTTTCAAGTAGGCGCAGTCTGTCGCCACGTTGGTCTGGCTCACACTCGCGCGTTGCGGGCGCTGGGCCAGCGAAGTGAAGTTGAAACCTAATTGATCGAGTAACACTAGCAGTCCGACCAGCGCGAATGCGATTGTTACTCCACGCTTGATCCAAGCAGTTTGGGCAGCCATTCTGTTTTGGCCCGTGTTTTTTTTACCGCCTGTTATGGGCATATCGTCCTCCCAAGAGTGTCTAACGAATTTTATTTTTGCCAAAATCGTCAATGGAATTTGAAGTGCTGCTCCTCGAACCAAGCAGCCTAGGGGGCAATAAAGCTCGCATAAACGCTTAACTCTTACTATGGAGCTTACGCTTATGTCTCTCACAAGCCCCATTGGCGAGGGGGTCGGTCTGTGCAAGAGAAACTACCGTCAACCTAATTTTGCGTTTGCGTCCAATGAGGCTAGATGAATCGCGGGACTTTAGACTTTGCAAGCAAGCCTTTAGTCTAAATATCTCTAACGCGGCGGGATTTTAGCTTAGAAAAAAATATTTGTCTTGCACTTTTGACAGGCTGAAAACAAGTATTTGAAATTAATATTTGGCTTGGTTGCCCGTCAGTTAGGCGTCTTCCGTGAACCACTCACAGTTTCCACCTGTCTTCATAAGATGGAATTTGCCTGCGAAGCCCGCCAACTTCTGACTGATTTCGTCGGCCAGCAAGACTTGAACGGTTATTTTCAGACCCATAAATTATGTATGTAATATCTGCATCTGACCGTGCAAAATGTACGGCTTTCGGATCGCTCAACCAGGATAGGTATCAATAAAGGCGATGAGAAAGAACAGGTGGAGAACAATAAAGCTTTGAAATCAGTTGCAATAAACTATGTGATAGAGAATCATTGCGCCCCTGGCACAATCGTTGCTCTAATGCGCGGCGCATGCCTTGTGGTGAGGCAACAAGCTGGCAGGCTTGTGAGTTCGCAAAAATCTATGAAATGAAAGTCAGTTAACTGGGAGGAAGTAAGATGAAGCTCAATCGTTTCGGTCTGATCTTGGGAAGCGCGGTGCTGGCAGTTGCGCCAGTGTTGGCCCAAGACACAGTAAGCAAAGCTGATAAGAACGTAGACCTAGTCAAAGTATCGCCGGGGGCGAAGACCACGATTTCTGGCGTGGTCATCAATCGTGACGCCGACAACTTGCTCGTGCGCGCCGAAAAAGGCGATGTCAGTGTCGCGCTGAATAATTTCACTAGAGTCGAAGAGAAGAAGAGCAATCCGTTCCGCGGTGCCCGGAAATATCCGATCACGACGCTGATGCGCGGTTTAGTGATTGAGGTCGAAGGGCGCGGTGACGCGAACGGCGCACTCACTGCTGACAAGATCAAGATCAAAGACGATGCCGTGCTGGCGGCTCGCGCTCTCGAGTCGCGCGTGACGCCGGTCGAAGGCCGTGTGGGTGAAGCCGAAACACGCCTCACTCAGGCTGAAGCCAATGCGCAGCGTCTGTCGGGTCAGCTCGAAGAACTGTCGGCCATCTCCAACGCCGCGCGCGGTGGAGCGAAAGCCGCACAAGAGACTGCTGACGCCGCCGTGGCTGGCGTTGAGGCGACCAATCGCCGGATGGAGTCGTGGTTCTCCAGCCTGGACGACTACGAAGCCAAGCGTGGCATCACCGTCAATTTCAAGGTCAATCGGTTTGAACTCTCGCCCGAAGCCAAATCAATGTTGGATGAGATCGCCGCGCAGGCCAAGACCGAGCGTGGCTATGTGATCGAGGTCATGGGTTTCGCGTCGGCGGATGGCGATGAGAATCATAATCGCCAATTGAGCCAAAAGCGCGCTGATGCTGTGGTGCGCTACCTGGCCGAAAACCATATGGTCCCGTTACGCCGCATCATCACGCCTTTCGGTTACGGTGAAGCGCAGCCAGTGGCTGACAATACCAGCCGTGAAGGTCGCGAGCAGAACCGCCGCGTCGAAGTCAAGCTTTTGGTCAACAAAGGCATGACCACGCAACCGGATCCGGTGAGGATTCAGAAATCATCGAGCAGTTCGTCAGACGGCCCACGCTAAACGTCAACTTCGCGCGTGCTCCTAGGCGACGCCAGTTGGTTAGGGGCAGTGCATTGGCTAAAATGAACGAGTGGTGAGTGCGGGTAATCCCGCATCGCTCGCCACTCGTTTCTTATTTGGTCTTATCAGGCGAGGAGGTGCGAAGTTGAAGCTACGATTTTTCGGATTGATTTTGTTGCTGGGCGGTTGGCTCTTGGCCAGCCTACAGCCATCGCTTGACGCGCACGCACAAAGCACGCGGACGCGGCGCGTAGCGATTACCAAGCGGGCTCCCACGCCTACTCCCACACCGGCGGTAACGCCTAAGGTGTTAGCAGAACGGTACAGGCTCAACGTCCCAGCGGTTGCACCGTCGCCACAAACTTCCAGTTCAATTGATTCGGCTCAACCGCCCGCCGCGAAAGCGACGAGCGAGACTGAACCCAATCCACAAACTACTCCGCAAACCAATCCTCAAACAAAACCCCAAACTAAACCACCGGACAAAACTAAAAAAGAAGAGGAGACTGGCGAATCAATTCGCATCAATTCCAACCTGGTCGCAGTGCCCGTCTCCGTGACCGATGCGAATGGCGAACCGGTGCGCACGCTGCGCGCGGAAGATTTTCGGCTGGAAGAGGAAGGGGTAAAGCAAGAACTGCAACGACTGGGCGAGCCAGGTAAAACGCCGATTGAGCTGGCTTTGCTCTTCGATGTGTCCGGCAGCGTGCGTGAACGGTTTGATTTCCAGAAGCTGGCTGCCTCGCGGTTTTTGAAAGAGGTGCTTAAAGCGAATGACACGGTGACGGTCTTCACCATTGGCTTCGATCCCAAGCTGGTCAGTGAACGCAGTAGCAACGTGGATAATGTCATCGGCGGATTGGGCAAGCTCGAACCGACTAAAGAAGGCACGGCTTTCTTCGACACAGTGGTCAAGGCCGCGCAGTATTTGAATATCTACGCGACGCCCGGCTCGCGCCGCGTAATCATCGCGATTTCTGACGGCGAGGACAACCACAGCGAACGTTATCGGCTGGCCGACGCACAACGCGAATTGCAGCGCACCGACTCGCTATTCTATTCGATCAATCCGAGCGGCCCTTCGATCCGGCTCAATAAAATCAGTATGCGCGGGCACGAGGGGATGATCACGCTGGCTACCGACACTGGCGGCGTCGCCTTTCTGCCGGATAAAGACGAAGACCTGGAAAAAGTCTTCAAGCAGATTGCGGCTGAATTGCAGGCGCAATACCTGCTCGGCTACTACTCCACCAACGAGGAGACCGACGGCAAATTCCGCCGCATCAAGATTCAGTTGCCAAAACAACCTGATCTGCGCATCCGTGCGCGGCAAGGTTATTACGCGCCCAAAGACTAGGTGCGACAAGTTATCTCGGGTTCGCCCAACCCACCACAAGGGCGCGAAAGCGAAAGGCACGAGAGAGACGAGGCTCTCGTGCCTTTTGCTTTGTGGGCGGCACTGCACGAATCATCAGCCTGCGTTGGCAAGTCATTGCCTACCGCTTGCTAGGTAGACTAGAATGCCCCCGCATTTACATCGCAACTGCTCAACTTATCCGCAAACAATTTGCATCGCTCAAGGAGAGACACCGAAATGTTGAAAGCATTCAGACTGCTTTTGTTGACTGTCATGGTCGCCGGTTGTGCGGCATTGGTAGCCGCGCAAAACTCCACTTCAACCGCGCCAGCGGCACAACCGCCGAAACCAACCCTGGCCCCCAGTCCGTCTTTAGCAAAGGACTCGCGCTGTTTCGAGATTCGCACCTACTACGCGCTGCCGGGCAAGCTGGAAGATTTGCACGCGCGTTTCCGCGATCACACGGTCAAGCTGTTCAAGAAGCATGGCATGCAGATCGTGGGTTTCTGGGGGCCGACCGACAAAGAGGCAGGCTCAGAGAACAAGCTCGTCTATATTCTGGCTTACCCCTCGCGCGAAGCCCGCGAACAGGCGTGGAAGACCTTTGGCGCTGATCCTGATTGGCAGGCCGCGCGCAAGAAGAGCGAAGAGAACGGCAGGCTGGTCGAAAAAGTTGAGTCAACCATTCTGATGGCGACCGATTATTCGCCGGTTAAGTAAACGTCTTCAAAATGTACCGTAGACTGCGCGAGTCTGCGGCAGGCGCGGTTAATTACCCGCTGGAACCGGAGGGAAGGATGATCAGCCCTCCGCAGGCTGGACAATCTACGGTACAAGCTGACCACCATCATCAATACCCAAGCAAGGAGTCAATCATTATGTGGATCCGTAAATTCCAACGCGACCGTCAGAAAGGCGTGGACTCGCCCATGCCGACGCAGATCGTCTCTAACGAAGAGTTCACGCCGCGCCCGCAAAGCGACGCGCAAAAACAGGTCGAACATTTGATCGGCGAGCTGTCTACCGAACGCGCCAAGAGGCTCGGCATGCAACGCCGCGACTTTATGCGCACTTCGATGGGCATGGCCACCTGCTTCCTCGCCTCGAACAAAGTCTTCGGCAACAACTGGGATGTGAGCGAGGCCGAGACCTGGGAAGCCGCCGCGATTGACGAGAAGTTCCCGAAAGGCGAGTACTTCGTCATTGACGTACAGGCGCACTTCACCAACGGCCTGCCCATCAGCGGGTTCCGCACAATGGAATTCGTCAAGAACATGGGCTTTAACCTGAAAGACGACGCGGATTCCTATGGCTTCCGCAACTTCGTCAAGGAGATGTTCTTCGACAGCGAAACCTCGATGGTCGTCATCTCCGGCGTGCCCAGCAAAGAGAACCTGCGCGATGCCGATGGCAAAGTATTAGAAGGCGCAGCGCGCACGCCCGGTGTGGCCGGTCGCGTGCTGCCCAGTTGGGTGATGTTTGAGGCACGCAAGCAGATCAACCAAATGGCCGGCTCGCAACGCGCGCTCAATCAAGGCAACTGCGCGCCCAACCATTATTGGGACAAAGTCGCTAACAAGATCAACCAAGCCGAACTGATCGAGCAGATGGAGCGCGAGGTCAAGACCTACGGCATCGGCTCGTGGAAATGGTATTGCCACACCGACCCGGCCCAGACCGGCAACGGCTTCCAGTGTGATGACGACAACGCGCAGTTCTTCATGGAGCAGTCGCGTAAGCTGGGCTTGCGAACCATCAGCGTGCACAAAGGCTATTCCTACCAATCGCGCACGCTTGGCCATCTGGCCAATCCGAAAGACATCGAGCAAGCGGCACTGCGGAATCCCGACTTCAACTTCATCGTCTATCACTCGGCGATTCAGCACGGCCCGAACGAAAAAGATTGGAAGGAGTCGAACAAGTACGACCCGACCACCGGCGATTTCGCCTGGCACAACGTGCTGATGGACATCAAGAAGCGCAATCCGAAGATGAACAATGTCTACTGCGAAATCGGCAGCTTCTTCAACGTGCTGGCCGTGCTCGATCCGGTAATGGCCATGCACGGTCTGGGCAAGAACATCAAGAACTACGGCGCAGATCACGTAATTTGGGGCACCGATTGTCTTTGGTGGGGTTCGCCGCAATGGGGCATTGACGCCTTCAAACGCTTCCAGATCAGCGACGAGATGTGCGAGAAGTTTGGCTACAAGAAGATCAGCAAAGAGGACAAGGCTAATATCCTGGGCCTCAACGCCGCCAGAATTTACAAGGTAGACGTGAAGGCCAAACGCAATCCCTTGTCGGCGGATGCGCTGGACAAACTGAAAATCGCGTATCACGAGCAAGGCCACCAACGCGAGAACGCCGCGTATGGCTGGGTGCGCGCCAGCGATTAAGTACGGTACCGGGAGCAGTAGCGACTGGGTGATTCTTGGGCGATTACCAGGCTAATCCGATCACTATTGCCCCGGTACTGATGCACAAGAACGGTAGCGACCGAGTGGATTACTCACCTTCGCTACCGTTCTTTTTCACTAGCAAACCGCAACGATTATTTGCCGATGATTCTTCATCCCCCTTCATCCGACGCTCGCATGATTTTTCCCCAAACAGAACCCCTGCTTAACTTACTGCGCCGTCAGGCTCTGCTTGCGCTTGTCGCAGCCCTGGCCTGCGCATTGTCGGCCTGCGCGCGCAATGCCACTGGAAATGCGGGCAGCGATAAATCGCACACCGCAGCGCCAAAAACGAAAGTCAAACTTGTCAGTATCGAGCAACAACAACAGCGCCGCGCAGTCGAAGCCGTTGGCTCGCTCTTCGCCTACGACGAAGTCACAGTCAGCGCGGAAGCCGAAGGTCGCGTCGAGCAAGTCTTGGTGGATGTGGGCGACCGCGTCAGCAAAGGCCAAGTGCTTGCGCGCATCGCGCCGATTGAATTCGAACTGACTGTCGAGCAGCAACGCGCGGCATTGGCGCAAGCACGGGCGCGGCTAGGCTTGAGCGAAGAAGAGGTCGAACTCAAAGATGTGCGCCAGGCAGCAGAAGTCAAGAAAGCCGCAGCCGATTTGGCCGATGCCGAGCAACGCTATCAACGCGCGCAGAGCCTGCTCGAAACCGGCGTCATCCCGCGCCAGCAATTCGACGAAGCCGAAGCGCGCCACAAAGCAGCGAAGGCGACCTACGACCTGGCCGTGCAGCAAGTGCAGAACATGCGCGCTTCGATGCAACAGACCCAAGCTACCCTCAATCTGGCCAGCAAGCGGCTGCGCGATACACAGATTCGCGCGCCCTTCGCCGGGCACGTGAAAACGCGCGAGGTAACGGCTGGACAATACTTGAAAGTACAGACACCGGTGATAAGCATCGTCAACGTTGATCCGTTGCGCGTGCGGCTGAATGTGCCGGAGAAGATGTCGCCGTGGGTGCGCGTCGGCCGCACCGTGGCGCTTACGCTCGAAGCTTTTCCGGGACGCGAATTCAGCGGGCGCATCACCCGCATCAATCCGTCGGTGGACGAGAAGACGCGCACCTTCGAGGTCGAGGCGCTGGTCGCCAATCGCAGCGGCGAACTCAAGCCCGGCTCATTCGTCAAAGCCGTGCTCCAGTCTGACAAAGTGGATTCGATTCTGACTATCCCGCAAAGCGCCGCCGCCTACCTCTTCGGCACGTACAAGGTTTTCGTCGTTCAGGGCCAGACGGTCAAAGAGCGCGAGGTGAAATTGGGCGATCATTTTGGCGACCGCGTGGAAATTCTCGAGGGCTTACAACTGGGTGACAGGCTCGCAGTGAGTGAAAGCGGGCAGGCATTGAAGGACGGGATGGAGATTGAAGTCGTACAATAAATCTGATGACGCGGATAATACAGTGGGCACGCTCGTTGAATTGTCGCCACACCTGCAGCGGGGTATCATTGCCAGCGCAATTTTAATCGTGAGGTAAAGAAATGCAGGCTACAACACTAGAATTGCGCGTTAGCGCACTGGAAGCAGAAATAACACGAGTGAAAGAGCAATTGGCAAGAACGGCCCCCGCACAAGGCGACTGGCTGGACGAAATCTTTGGCGTGCTCGATCACGACCCCATCTACGAAGAAGCGATGCGGCTTGGGCGTGAGTATCGTGAATCGCTGCGTCCCAAAGCAGTCAGAAAACCGGCTCGCAAAGCGACCAAGAAGACGGCGAAAGGGCGCAAGCATTGAAATGTACATCCTCGATACTGACCACATCAGCCTGTTGGAACACGTCAGTTACAGCCCGGAGGCACAGCGGTTGCGCTTTCGTCTAGCCAGATTGAAACCCGCAGAGCGCATCACCACTATCATCACGTTTGAAGAACAGATTCGTGGTTGGATGGCATACCTGGCGCAAGCGCGTTCGCTCACCAAGCAAGTCGCAGCCTATCGGCGGCTGAAAGGCGTTTTAGACCGCTATCTCAAACTCACCGTGCTTGAGTTTGACGAAGCCGCTGCCGCCGAGTTTGAGCGATTGCAACGCTTGCGCATACGCCATTGCTCACAATGCCACGGTACTGACGCGTAACAGCAGAGATTTCAGCAGCGTACCGAGCTTGCAGATTGAAGACTGGTCAGGTTGAGTTCGCCAGTCTGAAAGCGGGTGCATCAATCGTCGTTAAGTGCGCGTCAGCATCAAGTAAACATAGGATAGCACTATGACTCTTGCAGAAATTTGCGTAAAACGTCCCGTCTTCTCCGTGATGCTCATCGGCTTTCTAGTCGTGCTGGGCATCTTTTCATTTCTTGATCTCGGCGTAGACCTCTTTCCCAAAGCCGATCCGCCCATCGTCAACGTGCGCCTGCGCTTGCCCGGCGCGAGTCCCGACGAAGTGGTCAGCCAGGTCGTATTGCCGGTCGAAGAGCAACTAAGCAGCGTCAGCGGCCTTGATGAATTGGAAGTGATGGCGATGGACGGCAGCGTGCGCATTACCTGCCGTTTTGCGCTCGAACGCAAGATGGAAGAGGCGGCGCAAGACGTGCGCGAAAAGGTCGCGCTGGCAATGGGCAAGCTGCCGCCCAACGTCGAGCCGCCCGTCATCACCAAAGCCGATCCCGAATCCGATCCGATCCTGACGCTCGTCATCGGCGGCCCGCGCTCGTTGCGCGAAACTACCGAGATCGCTGACAAGCAGATCAAACGCGCGTTGCAAACTATTGACGGCGTCGCAGCGATTGACATTGCTGGCGGGCGCGACCGCGAAATTCAAATTCTGCTTGACGCCGAAAAACTCAACAGCCACCGCATCACCGTCAATCAGGTCGCCCGCGCGCTGCAAAACGAAAACGTCGAGGCGCCCGGTGGCCGTCTCTATCAGGGCGCGGAAGAATTGGTCGTGCGCACCCTGGGCCGCTTCGATGTCGTGCGCGAGTTCAGCGACCTGATCGTTGCCAGCACGGGCGGCGCGCCGATCAAGGTCTCTGACCTGGGCCGCGTCGAAGACAGCTACAAAGAACCGCGCAGCTTTGCCCGGCTCGATGGCAAACCGGCGGTCACGCTGCAAATCCGTCGGCAGGCAGGCACCAACACGGTCAAAGTCGTTGATGCCGTGCGCGTGAAGCTGGAGCAGTTGCGCCCGCTATTGCCGAATGATCTGACGATGGATGTGGTCAGCGACCAGTCGTTATTCATCCGCGCCTCGATTGCCGCGCTCGAAGAACACCTGTTGCTGGGCAGTCTGCTGGCGAGCCTGATTATTCTGCTCTTCATCCGCAACTGGCGCGCGGTGCTGATCTCGGCGCTGGCGATTCCGACTTCGATCATCGCTACCTTTACGCTGATGCGGATCGCGGGTTTCACGCTGAACAACATGACGCTGCTGGCGTTGACGCTGGCCGTCGGCATCGTGATTGACGATGCGATTGTCGTGCTCGAAAATATCTTCCGCCATCTCGAAGAGTTCCAGCGCTCGCCGATGCAGGCCGCGATTGAAGGCACTAAGGAAGTCGCATTGGCGGTAATGGCGACGACCTTGTCGCTGGTAGTAATCTTCGTGCCGATTGCCTTTATGACCGGCTATGCGCAGCGTTATCTGAGTTCGTTCGGCTGGACGATGACCTGCGCGATTCTGGTCTCGCTGTTGGTTTCGTTCACACTCACGCCAATGTTGGGCGCGCGCTTTCTGCGCCACGTCGCGGGCGAGGCCAAAAGCTCGAAACAAACGCGCCTCTTCACCTGGGTCGAGCACCGCTATGAACGCATGCTCAACTGGTCGCTCAATCATCCGTGGCTGATCGTAGCTGTGGCAGTGATAGTCTTTGCCACCACGTTCCCGCTCAATCGCCTGGTCGGACGCGATTTCATTCCCAATGATGATCACGGCGAATTCACCATGCACGTGGATTTGCCCGAAGGTCTTTCACTATCGGGCCTGACCAGTTTTGTAGACCAGATCGAACCGAAGTTGCAGAAGCTGCCCGAACTCAAACACCTGTTGACGCTTTCGAGCGACCGCTTGAATCACGTCCATTTCACGCCCAACCTCATTGACCTCGAACAGCGCAAGACGACCACGCAGGAAGCTGCCGCCAGCGCGCGCAAAATCTTCGAGCAAGTTCCGCAAGCGCGCCAGAAGATCGGTTTTCCTTCGGCGCTGGGCGGCGGCGAATCAATGGGCTTCCCGATCCAGGTGCAACTGCTCGGCCCCGAACTCGACAAGCTGGGCGCGCTAGCGCGCAAGGCTGGTGACGAAATTCGCGCGCTGCCGGGCATCGTCAACTCCGAGCCGTCGTTCTTTTTCGCCAGCCCAGAATTGCGCGTCAAGCTGGACCGCGCCCGCGCCGCCGAGTTGGGCGTGCGCGCCTCTGACGTGGCAAGCGCTGTCCGCCTACTGATGAGCGGCGAGGACGAGATTACGACTTATCGTGAGGCGGGCGAGCAGTATCCGGTCAAGCTCATGCTCGACGAGAAACAGCGCAGCGACCGCGACATCCTGGCGCGGCTGATGGTGCCTTCGAGCAAGCTCGAACAGGTGCGCATTGACAACGTGGCCAACATTACGCGCGGGCTAGGCCCGTCGCGCTTGAGCCGTTTCAACCGCCAATACAACATCCCGATTTACGTCGCCAACGGCCCGAACAAGCCGATGAGCGAGGCGCTCAAAGACATCACGCAGGTGATGCAGCGGCTCAATCTGCCGCCGGGCTATCGCTTCTTTTTCGGCGGTAACGTCAAGGCGCTGGACGAGACGACGAGCAACTTAATTATGGCCTTCCTGCTCGCGGTTATCTTTATGTACATGGTGCTGGCCGCGCAGTTCGAAAGCTTCCTACATCCGTTTATCATCCTGTTGGCGCTGCCGCTGAGCGTGCCGTTCGCGCTGTTGTCGCTTTATATGACCGGGCGCACGCTCAATTTGTGGAGCACGCTCGGCGTGTTGCTGTTGCTCGGCATCGTCAAGAAAAACGCGATTCTGCAAGTTGACTGCACCAACCAACTACGTCGCGAAGGCCTGCCGTTGCGCGAGGCAATCATCCGCGCGAACCAGGTGCGCTTGCGCCCGATTCTGATGACGACGTTTTCGATCATCGCCGGTTTGATTCCGACTGCGATTGGCATCGGCGCAGGCTCGTCGCAGCGTTCGGCGATTGCGGTGACGATCATCGGCGGGCAGACGTTGTGTCTGTTGTTGACGTTGTTGGTGACGCCGGTGGCCTATTCGCTGTTGGCTGGATTGGAGGGCGCAAGTTTGTTTGGCAAAGCGAAGGCGGGGTTGGCGGCAGTGAAGACGGGCGTGACCGGAATGTTTATGTAATGGGCTAGTTGCAGCGATTGATTGCGAGTCGTGATAGAATCGCAGTGCAGTAAGGAGGTGAATGAAATGAGCCAGGCCGTATCAGAAGCGCCAATTCTACAGCCTAAACGAGCTTCTCATCTGCTAATAATTCGGGGCTTAAAGATGAGTGACGAACAGTTTTTTGATCTCTGCCAGACCAATCAACATTTGTGTCTTGAACGCACTCGCCAAGGGGAAATTGTCATTATGCCGCCAACCGGATGGAAGACCTCAGAACGCAACGCCGAGATTACTATGCAGCTTCGGCAATGGGCTAAACAAGAAGGTTCAGGCACGACTGCTGATTCATCAGGCGGCTTTCGCTTGCCAAATGGCGCGACACGTTCACCCGATGCAGCTTGGGTTCGCTATGAGCGATTAACACAATTGACGGAAGAACAATTGGAAGCATTCATCTCGCTCAGCCCAGATTTTGCGCTGGAACTACGCTCCCCATCGGATGATCTCGCTTATTTACAGGCAAAGATGGAAGAGTACATTGCTAATGGTGTGGGCTTGGGTTGGTTGATTGACCCGCAGGAACAGCGCGTTTATGTGTATCGCCCGAACACTCCGGTCGAAGTGCTGGAAAACCCTGAGTCAGTCTCAGGTGAGCCCGAATTACCCGGTTTCGTCTTGCAACTGGAAGAAATCTGGCAGCCCAATCTTTGAAGGGAAACTGATGCATACCAATCACAAACCTGCAAAGCTGTTGATCGTTCTACTCATTCTCGCCTTTGGTTTCTTTGGTCTGGGCAAGCTTTCGGCTAGCGGTCAAGACAATCAAGCAGACAAAAAGCCGCTCGACCCCAAAGCCTGGGGCGGCAATCACGTTGGCCAAGAAGTGCCGGAATTTGTCCATGGCGACGAATGTCTCTTCTGCCACCGCAACACTGTCGGCGCGACTTGGCAGAAGAATGCGCACGGCGTCACCATTCGCCAACGCGAAGATGCCACCGAATTGGCGCCGCTCATCAAAGCCAACCCGGCGGTCGCCAAACTCGACAGCGAGATCGAATACTTCCTTGGCAGCCGCCACTTCGTGCGCTTTCTCAAAAAATCAGGCTACGGCAAATTCGCTATCCTCAATGCACAAGCCGTGCTCGCTGGCGGTGCGGAGAAGAAAGCCGAGAGCTGGCTTGATGCCAGCCAGCCCGCCTGGGACAAAGACAAGTTTGCCAACCAATGCGCTGGTTGCCACACAACGGGCGTGGACGCCAAGACCAAAAGCTTCGCCGCCTTCGGGCTGGATTGCTACGCTTGCCACGGCAACGTCTCGCTGGATCACACGAATGACACGTCACTGATTCTACTCTCGAAGAAAAACAAGACTGGCAAGCAGCTCGTCACTTCGATTTGCGCGCAGTGCCATTTGCGCTCAGACCACGGAGAAGCCAAGGCGAAGTCAACGGGTTTGCCTTACCCGAACACTTTTATTGCGGGCGATAATTTGTTTCAAGATTTCGAGGTGGATTGGAAGCGAGCTGATGACTCGAACTTGAATCCGGGCGACCGGCACGTCTGGCGTAACGCGCGGGACGTGGCGATCAACGATTCAAACACGACCTGTTTGAGTTGTCATCAAGTCCATTTCGATACGCCCGCCAATGCCGCGCAGCGCCATCGCCGCTTGCCACGCGCGCCCATCTGTTTCGATTGCCACAGCAGCGAAGAGGGGGAAGGGAAGTTCAAACAGGTCAAAAAGTATGTGGTCAAGAGCGCGTTGTGTGAGTATTGAAGCGCTATTTCTTCTCCGGCGGTTTTAACGGCGCAAAAGGTTTGAACATCTCTGATGGTGACTTGAACAGGTCGTCTGGCGGATTCGCTGGTGGTGTTAAAGGGATAAAGAATTTAGGTATGAGCGGCGTGGTTCGCTCAACCCGCGCCACATTGGCAGCAGGCGCAACACACGGATCAATCACAATGCCTTTGTATTCAACGCGGTCATCGGGCTTTACCACCTGCAATTTGTACCGCTCAGCATCTGGCGGTTCAATCACGCGCAGCTTGAATAAGCCGCAGCGATCCTGATTTGCTACACGGTCATCTTTCGGCGCCTCCTGCGCACGCGATAGCCCGCTGAGCGTGACGAGCAGCGCCAAAAAAAGCACAGTTGAGCATCTCTTTTGCATAATCGCCTCTCTTTCGCGCAATAGCTTAAACCTAAGCCTTACCCGCCGCCAACGTAGGCCGCACGCGGTTGCGATACGTAATCGCCTGTTCCAGTACGCGCCGGTATTCTTCGATCTCGACATCGCGCTCACAGCAGAGGATGAACAGACTGCCGTCGTCCTTGAAATTGCCATCCCATTCCATCACCTCCGCATCCGTCCAGGCAGGCTGATACTGCTGCATCTTGGCATCGTCCATACGGTCGAAATAGGCGCGCAGGTTGACGCCAGTTTCGTCCATCGCTTCGTCGGTGGGGTCTTGCTCAAAATTCCAAATCGGTTGTTGCATAAATTTCCTTTCTCAGAATGCCGTTGCTCCGCCATCCACCACGAAGGTCTGCCCGGTCACGAACGATGATTCGTCGGAGGCCAGATAGAGCGCGATACCGCCGATCTCGTCCGGCGTGCCGACGCGCGGGATGGGTTGAGTGGCTTCGAGCCTGGCGACGTGTTTTTCGTTCTTCCAAAAATACTCGCTAAAATCGGTCTGAATCAAACCCGGCGCAATCGCGTTGACGCGCACGTTGTGTTTGCCAAACTCCACCGCCCAATTGCGCGTCATCATCAGCAAGGTAGCTTTGGTCGCGCTGTAGAGCAAGCCGCCTGGCTGCGGACGCAGGCCCGCAATCGAAGCGATGTTGATGATCGAACCACCCTTGCCGCGCTCGATCATCTTCGGCACGGTCAGCCGGATCAGCCTCAGCGCCGAGACGACATTGACCTCGAACATCTTGGCAAACATCTCGTCGGTCACGTCAAGCGACGGCCCTTGCCCGATGTTGGTCGCGCTGTTGTTGACCAGAATGTCCACGGGGCCGAGCCGGATTTCGGTCTCTTTGACCAAAGCTGCCAACTGATCGGCGCGCCCGACGTGGCATTCGATGGGGATGGTCTTGCCGGAATAATCGGCGAACTCCTGGGCAGTCGCTTCCAAATTCTCCATTTTGCGGCTAGCGATGACGACATCGGCGCCAGCCTCGGCCAGACGTTTGGCGATGGCTTTGCCGATGCCGCGCCCGCCGCCGGTGACGAGGGCGACTTTACCTGTGAGAGAGGTCATTATTTTGTGCTCCTTTGGCGTTTGAAATTTAGGATTGCGAAACGCTGCTAACGCTAGCTGTGCCCTGCTTGACTGTCAAGCGCGCGGTGAAAAAGGCTTGCTTGACAAGCTTGCGAAGGCTTGTTGATACTGCCTTACTGAGTTTAACCGCATCGCAAAAATTCTTTATTGTTACAAAAGGAGAGGCAATGGAAGCAGCAGCCAAGACGCAAGTCCGCACTCACGACAAGTTCTACATCAACGGTCAATGGGCGCAGCCGCAAGGCACGGGCGCGATTAATGTCATCAACTCCACTACCGAAGAGGTGATGGGCAAAATCCCCGAAGGCGCTGCCGCAGACATCGCCGCCGCTGTCGCCGCGGCCAGAGCCGCCTTCGCGCAATGGTCGAACACACCAGTGGAAGAGCGCGCCCGCTACCTCGAACAGATCGCCGAAAAACTAGCCGAGCGCAAACAGGAGATTGCGGAATTAATCGCCGCCGAAGTCGGCATGCCTTTGCCACTGGCGACTGCCGTGCAAGCCGGGTTGGCCATCACCGACGTGAGCACGAACGCAAAAGTGCTGCGTGAATTCCAATTTGAAGAGCAAGTCGGCAACGCACAGATCGTCAAAGAACCCATTGGCGTGGTCGGCTGCATCACGCCCTGGAATTTCCCCCTGCACCAGATCACGGCGAAAGTCGCACCCGCGCTGGCTGCCGGTTGCACGGTCGTCTTGAAGCCGAGCGAGGTCGCGCCGTTGACGGCTTTCATCCTGGCAGAAGTCGTTGACGAAGTCGGCTTGCCAGCAGGCGTGTTCAATTTGGTGACGGGCTACGGGCCGGTCGTGGGCGAGGCGTTGGCGGCGCATCCTGACGTAGACATGATTTCGTTCACCGGCTCGACGCGCGCGGGCAAGCGCGTGAGCGAACTGGCGGCGCAAACGGTCAAGCGCGTCTCGCTCGAACTCGGTGGCAAGTCAGCCAACATCATTCTGGATGACGCCGATTTCGAGCGCGCAGTGGCGGGCGGTGTCGGCAATTGCTATTTCAATTCGGGCCAGACCTGTTCGGCCCTGACGCGCATGCTCGTGCCCAAATCGCGCTACGACGAAGCCGTGGCGATTGCCAAACGCGCGGCTGAGAAATTCACGGTGGGCGATCCGCTGAGCGGGCAATTCAAACTCGGCCCGCTCGTCTCGGCCACGCAGCAAGAACGAGTCGTCAGCTACATTCAAAAAGGTGTTGCAGAAGGTGCGACGCTCGTCACCGGTGGCGCTGAACGGCCCGAAGGATTGGACAAAGGCTACTTCGTGCGCCCAACTGTCTTTGCCAACGTAGATAACAAAATGACCATCGCGCAGGAAGAAATCTTTGGCCCGGTGCTCTCGCTCATCCCCTACAATGATGAAGACGAGGCGGTGCGGATTGCCAACGATACGATCTACGGCTTGTCGGGCGGCGTCTGGTCGGGCGATCCCGAACGCGCCAAACGTGTCGCGCGCCGCTTGCGCACAGGGCAAGTCGAGATCAACGGCGGCAAGTTCAATCCGCTGGCCCCATTTGGCGGTTACAAACAATCGGGCAATGGGCGCGAGTTGGGCAAGTACGGCTTGGAAGAGTTTCTGGAAGTGAAGGCGATGTTGTTGTAATGACGGGAATCAGCAAGGAAGCGACGAACACAACGATCTACGAACGTATCGGCGGCGAAGCGGTCATCCGCCAATTGGTTGACCGCTTCTATGATTTGATGGACAGCGAAGCCCAGGCGGCGGGCATTCGCGCGCTGCATCCGCCGGAATTGACTGAATCACGCAACAAGTTGTTCTGGTTTCTGGTCGGCTGGATGGGCGGGCCGCCGCTTTACATCCAACGCTTCGGTCATCCGCGTTTGCGCGCGCGCCATCTGCCGTTTCCGATTGGCGAGCGTGAGCGTGATGAATGGTTGTGGTGTATGTTCCGTGCGCTGGATGAAGTTGTCACAGATGAGCAGTTGCGCGAACAGTTGGCGCATTCGCTGGTGCAGACGGCAGACTTTATGCGCAATCAAGCTAGCTAAAACCTGACGGAAGATTTCTATTCCAAACTGGCAGCGCCTTGGTTTTGGCATAAACATTGCCAAGACAAATGCCTGGCCGCGTGAGTTCAGCCACGCGCCCGTCCTGTTGCGCCATCGCTTTGAAATCGAGCGCCCGCAACTGACCGAGCAAGCCGCTGCGGTGACAAATATCAAGCAGACTCTCCTCCCGCACGTTGCCGCAGCGAAACTCACGCGCGGTCAGCACGTGGCAAGGGAAGACATCGCCATTCGGCATAATGTTGAGAAACGAGCCGACGCCACAATTCGCTTGCGCTTCGGGTTCTGGCGGCTCCGGCTGCGCAGGCGCGTCCGGGTAACAACGCGCCCAGGCGCGCCGCACAGCTTCCCGCACGACGGCAGGATTCGCCACCCATTCCTCGTGTCCCACGCCGCGCCCAATCGGGCGAAAGCCGTTTAGATTGATCCGCGTGATCTTCTTCTCGATGAGCAGACAGAGTAGTTCTTCCAGATCAGGCAAGCTCGTTGCCGTGATCGTCACCAGCACCTTCGGCTCAAACCCGACGGCGTAAAAGCATTCCAGCGCGTGCATTGCCGCGTCAAAATTGCCCGCGCCGCGCAACGCATCATTCGTGGCGGGCAAGCCATCCACACTCACGCGCACTTCGTCGGCCAGTCCGACCAACGCCCGTGCCAACTCCGGCGTCACCAGATGCCCGTTCGTGTTCAGACAGCGCAAGACGTGATGCCCCGTGTCAGCCGTGCGCAAGCCGCCGAGCAATTCCAGGATGTCCGACCGCAACAACGGCTCGCCGCCTGTGAAAACCACTTTCTCTGGACGCAGCGCCACCATCTCCAGCCATAGATGGGTGAGTTCTGCGGTAGTCATTTCATAAGGCAAGGGCTGGCTGGCGGAGAAGTAGCAGTAGGCGCAACGTAGATTACAGGCTTTAGTCACGTGCAAAAACACATTCTTCAGCGCGACGACGGTCTCCGTCATCGCGGGTTCCAGCCAGGGAAAAGCAGTAGTCTCCATTTTGGCTCCGTCTTTGCGCAGTATGTTGCGGCTCAAGCAGCCTTTGGGCTATAGCTCTGATAGCACAGTTAATCTCCTCTTTGTCACAATGTCACTTGCTTAGGCTTTCAATCCGCGACGTATTAGCTCTTGTCTCGCTAATTGTTTACTTGATGAAAAATCTGCTGCCGTATATATCTCACTTCTGAGGACATTCCCACAGTTATCCGTTATATTCGATTCTATTAAGATATTTTCTAAATTAGCTATAGCCAAGAGCATTTCTGAAGAGACCTGATCGGCGCTTTTTCTGAGAATAGCAGTTATTGTAGCAGTTACTGTATTAGCCGCGACACTTCCTTCGAAAAAGCGCGTTTTTTTAGATGAAAGTAGCAAGAGGAGATCAGTAAGTGGGCGACTATCTCCAATCTTTCCTAAAGCTGCCAATACTGCTTCAGGGATGCTTTCGGTATTACTGTATATCTGTGTGTATGTGTATGTCTCATAACGACGGAATACTGCCAACAGTGGCTCTACAGCATGAGCATCTCCAATCTGCCCCAGTGCCTCTATTACCAGTCTTTTCATCTTTGGACCGTCAGCTTTGAGGGCTATGATTAATGATTCTACGGCACGAGCATCCCCAATCTTTCCTAGCGCTTCTGCTGTGGCTATTCGCACAGCCTCCTCCCTATCGTCGAGTGTCGCTAGCAAAGGTTCTACAGCTTGTTTATCCCCAATCTCACCTAACGCCTGCGCAGCCAAATACCTCACAAAATGACGATCACTTTTAAGGGTTGCCAGCAAGGGGGCAACGGCCATAGCGCCAATCTTTGCCATTGCTGCTGCTGCCGCACCTTGTACAAAGCGGTCTTCTTTATTGAGTGCGGATGCCAGTTTCTCAACGGAACGTGCATCTCCAATTCTCCTGAGCGCCTCAACCGCTTCATTTCGCACATCGTGGCTAGTGTCATCAAGGGCAGTTACCAATAAACCAAGTTCTTGCAGTTCTCCCAACTTTCTGACTGCTGCGCATCGCACAACACTATCGTAATCCCTAAGAGCTGCTAACAACTCTACAACACCGGATTCATTGATCTTCGTTTGCTTCGTAGCCGCTGATTTTTGCACAAGCTCTATTGCCTTAGATGCTGTCTTACGCATAGCGGAGTTGCTATGGCTGAGAGCCTTAGATAAGGGGCCAATGGCACGGGAATCTCCAATTTTCCCCAGTGCCTCCGCTGCTATTATCCCCATCTTCTGCTCGTCTCTTCTGAGGGTTTCCACTAAAAAATCTACAGCACGAGCATCTCCAATGTTTCCCAGCGCCTTTACTACGGATTTGCGCGTGTCGTAGTCCTGCCTAGATGCTGTCAACAAAGGTTGCACGGCACGAGCATCCCCAAGCTCACCTAGAGCCTCAACTACTAGTTGCCGCACGTAACGACTACTATCCTCGAGGGCTGCTATCAAAGGAAACAATGTGCGTTCATCCTTGAGATGTAGCAATGCCTCTGCTGCTGCACTCCGCACCCCCTGGTCGTCATCTTTAAGCGTTGTTATCAATGATTCCACCGCACGAGCATCGCTGATTTTTCCTAGCGCTTTTGCTGCAGCACTTCGAACACTAGGTTGGAGGTCTCCAAGTGCCATCAATAGTGGTTCTACCGCAGCTACATCTGCAATATTTCCCAGGGCTACTGCCGCCTCAGATCGCGCAGAATGATCGTTATCGTTAAGCACGGTGATAAGCGATTCTACAGCGCGCGCATCACTGATTTGACCTAGTACCATCGCCACCTGTTTTCGCACGCGACTGTCAGGATCCTTGAGCGCAGCTACTAATGATCCGACAGTATCCGCCTCTTTGATCTTTCCCAAAGCTATTACTGCCGCCTCTCTCACGCGCCGGTCATCGTCTTTGAGCGCGGCAGCTAGCGGTTTTATGACACGCTGATCCTTGAGATCTCCTAGTTTTTGGGCTGCTTGTTTCCTTTTCTCTGGATTGCTCAACGTCAATCGCCACAACGTCCACCAAATCATAATATTTTCCTTTCAGCCTATTCGGGTACTTCGCTGCGGAGAACGCGGCCAAAGATTTTCTCCTTTATCTCCCAACCTTACTTGATGAGCGCATTCTTTACCGCGTTGTGGATTTTATCCAGCCTGGCCAGGGCGAGAGTATAGGCTCGGTCTGGTCAGGTGGCAATTCCCGCAGAAGATACGGTCAGCACTGCTGGCCACGAAAAACCTGAGCAGTTCGATGCTGCAACTGCCTGCGCCAATAAAGGCGCGTTGGTAGTTTCAGCCCGCATTCTGGTTGGTAGAAAGACGCGACAATGCCATAATGCCCGCCACCAAATGCCCTACCGGCATGGCTACAATCAACTCCAATCCTTAAGGAGATTCGTCATTTATGAGTATCACCGAAAACAAGCCCAACCCTTCCGATGCTGTCCAAAAACACAAAGATTATCTCTTCCCCGCCACCACGATGTATTACCAAGAGCCCATTGCGCTTGAACGCGGCGAAGGCATGCACGTCTGGGACGATCAGGGCAACAAGTATCTGGATTGCTTTGGCGGCGTCCTGACTACGAGCGTCGGCCACGTCCACCCGCACGTCACCGAAGCCATCATTGACCAAGTCAAAAAGATCAGCCACACCTCGACGCTCTACGCCAACGCGCCGCAATCGCAACTGGCCGCCAAACTGGCTGAGATTGCGCCGGGCAAGTTGGAAAAATCCTTCTTCACCAACAGTGGCACTGAAGCCGACGAGACGGCGACGATGGCCGCGAAGCTCTACACGGGTCGGCAAGAGATTATTACTTTGCGCCACAGCTACAGCGGGCGTTCGGCGGCGGCGCAGAGCGCCAGCGGTCACGGGGCGTGGAAGGTCATACCTACGCAAGTGCCCGGCTATTACCACGCGCCTGCGCCGTACTGTTACCGCTGCCCGTTCAAGCTGACCTATCCGGAGTGCGGCGTGGCTTGCGCCAGTGACTTGAAAGAACTGATCGAGACGGCGACTTCGCGCAACATCGCGGCGTTTATGGCCGAGCCAATCTTGGGCGTCGGCGGCTACATCACGCCGCCCAAAGAATACTTTGAAATCGCTGTCGCCATCGTGCGCCAATATGGCGGCGTCTTTATTGCCGACGAAGTCCAGACGGGCTGGGGCCGCACGGGCGACAAATGGTTTGGCATCGAGCATTGGGGCGTGGAGCCGGACATCATTACCTCGGCCAAAGGCATGGCCAACGGCTCGCCTATCGGTTGGACGATTGCGACGAAAGAGGTCGCCGACGCCGTGCCGACATTGACCTTCTCGACGTTTGGCGGCAATCCGGTGACGTCGCGCGCGGCGCTGGCGACGATTGAAGTGATCGAACAGGAAAACCTTATCAACAACGCCAAAGTCGTCGGCGATCACCTGCGCGAAAAGCTCATGGGCTTGCAAGAGAAGTACGACGTGATCGGCGATGTGCGCGGGATGGGTTTGATGCAGGCTCTTGAACTGGTCAAAGACCGCAAGACCAAAGAGCCAAATGCCCCAGCCGTGGCGAAAGTTTTTGAAGAGACGAAGAAGCGCGGCGTCTTGATCGGCAAGGGCGGATTATATGGCAACTGCATTCGCATGGGGCCGCCGATGGTGGCGACGAAGGATGATATGGATGAGTTGGTGACAGCGTTGGATGAAGCGCTGGCAACATTGTGAGGATGAAGACACGGAGGCAAATATGCGAACTCTGATCAAAAACGGCCATATTGTTACTGCTGTAGATTCTTATGTTGCTGACCTGCTGATTGATGGCGAGACTATTGCCCTGATCGGCAAAGACCTTGCTAGCCTTGTCGGCGAAGTAGACAAAACGATTGATGCCACCGGCAAACTGGTCATCCCCGGCGGCATTGATCCTCACACGCACATGGATTTGCCTTTCGGCGGCACGTCTTCATCCGATGATTTCGAGACAGGCACGCGCGCGGCGGCCTTCGGCGGCACGACGACGATCATTGATTTCGCCGTGCAGTACAAAGGCCAATCGCTCAACGAAGCCCTCGATGTTTGGTTTGGCAAAGCCGAAGGCAAGGCAGCGACTGATTACGGTTTTCATCTGATCTGCACTGATCTGCCCGATGAGCGGTTGCCGGAACTGAAGGGGCTGATTGACCAGGGCGTGACCAGCTTCAAACTGTTTATGGCCTATCCTGGCGTCTTTCTGGTGGACGACGGGACGATCTTCAAGGCGATGACGGCAGCGGGCGAGCACGGCGGCTTGATCTGTATGCACGCCGAGAACGGCGTCGTGATTGATGTGTTGATCAAACGCGCGCTGGCCGCCGGGCATACCGCGCCGAAATATCACGCGCTGACGCGCCCAACCAAAGCCGAGGCCGAAGGCGTGCATCGCGCGATTGCGATTGCCGAGATGGCTCAAGCGCCGGTCTACATCGTGCATTTGAGTTGTTACGACGCGCTGAAAGAAGTGCAGAACGCGCGCGATCTGGGCTTGCCCGCTTATGCCGAGACGTGTCCGCAATACCTGTTGCTCGATTACAGCCTTTACGAAAAGCCCGATTTTGAAGGCGCAAAGTACGTGATGACACCACCGTTGCGCGGCATCGAGAATCAAGAGCAACTCTGGCGCGGCTTGCGCAGCAATGACCTGCAAGTGATCTCGACCGACCATTGCCCGTTCTGTATGAAAGAGCAGAAGGAGTTGGGGCGCGACGATTTCAGCAAGATTCCGAACGGTGGGCCTGGCGTTGAGAACCGCATGAGCTTGATCTATTACCACGGTGTAGTGCAGGGGCGCATCGGCTTGAATCGTTTTGTCGAACTGACCTCGACAGCGGCGGCCAAAATCTTCGGGTTGTTCCCGCGCAAAGGGACGATTGCGGTGGGTTCGGAAGCAGACATAGTGGTCTTCGATCCGAACCGCGAACAGACGATCAGCGCAGCGACGCATCACATGCAGGTGGATTACAGCGCGTATGAAGGCTGGACGGTGAAAGGCGTGACGGAGGTGGTGCTGTCGCGCGGCAATGTGATCGTGGAGAATGGTGAGTGGAAAGGGAAGGCGGGCGCGGGACGATTCATCAAACGCGGAACAATCGCATAAATCTATTCCAGGAGAGATGTAATGACTCCAAAGTTTCAACTGCTGTGCTTTTTCATTGTTCTTTTCACCTGCTCAGTTTCCGCCTGGGCGCAAATCACCCCCGCTGCGGGAAGCAATTCCATCTCTGTCAACGGGGAGGCGGAGGTTCGCGTCGTGCCGGACGAAGTGGTGTTGACGCTTGGCGTGGAAACCTTTGACAAGCTGCTCAAGCCCGCCAAAAGCCTGAACGACGAGCGGATCAAAAGGACAATTGCAGCCGCCAAGGGCCATAGCATTGCGGCCGAACACATCCAGACCGATTACATAAGCATTGAGCCACGCTACGAACAAGGCGATGTGGCCAGAGGTTTGCTGGGCTACGTAGTTCGCAAGACCGTGGTGATCCGGCTAAAAGACATCTCGAAGTTCGAGGACCTGCTTTCTGCCACGCTCGAAGCGGGCGTTACGCATGTCCATGGGGTGGAGTTTCGCACCACGGAACTGCGAAAACACCGGGATGAGGCGCGTAGGCTCGCCCTGAAAGCTGCGCAGGAAAAGGCAGCATTGTTGGCGAACGAGGTCGGACGCAAAGTCGGGAAGGCCTTGTCAATCGGCGAGTCGTCATTCGGCTACTGGTCAAGTTACGGTTCATGGTGGGGGAATCGCTATGGCGGAGGGATGTCTCAAAATGTGGTGCAGAACATGGGAGGAGCCGCAGTCGGCAGTGACAGCACTCTCTCGCCCGGCCAGATCGCCATCCGGGCGAATGTCAGCGTGAGCTTCGTACTTGAGTAGGGCACGAATAGCAGGTAATGGGGCAGACTGAGTAGAACTATGGAGATAAGCACAAATACATCGCACAATGAAAAATCCGAAACCGTTCAACATGCGGACGGTCGCGTCGAACTCCGCGACTACGCCGCCATCCGCACCAGCCCGCTCTACAACGAAGACCTCGCGCCGGTACCAATCAAACAGCGCGATTGGACGACCTACAACTACGCCGCGCTCTGGATCAGCATGGCGCATTGCATCCCGACCTATATGCTGGCGTCGGGCTTGATTGCGGCGGGGATGAATTGGTGGCAGGCGCTCGTGACCATCCTGCTGGGCAACACGATTGTGCTTGTCCCGATCCTGCTCAATTCGCATCCGGGCACGAAGTACGGGATTCCGTTTCCGGTCTTCGCGCGAGCGAGCTACGGGACAATTGGCTCGAACCTGCCTGCGTTGATGCGCGCGTTGGTAGCTTGTGGTTGGTTTGGCATACAGGCGTGGATTGGCGGCGAGGCAATGCATACCTTCTTCAAAGTCATCATTCCCGGTTGGCAGACGTTGTTGGGTGGGCCAGTGGGCGGGCATACGCCGACGGAGTGGCTCTCGTTCATGCTCTTTTGGGGGCTGAATATTTTCATCATCTATCGCGGGATGGATTTGTTGCGCGCGGTGGAGAATTGGGCCGCGCCGTATGTGCTGGTGATGACGGCGGTGCTGTTGGTATGGGCGATCTCGCGCGCCAACGGATTGGGAACGTTGCTGAGCGAGACGGGGAAGTTTCGCACGCTGGCTGAATTCTGGCCGGTCTTTATTCCGTCGCTGACGGCGATGATCGGGTTTTGGGCGACGCTCTCGTTGAATATGCCTGACTTCACGCGCTTCGGACGCAGCCAGCGCGAGCAGACAGTGGGGCAGGTAGTGGCGTTGCCGACGACGATGGCGATCTTTGCCGCGATGGGTGTGATGATTACTTCGGCGGCGATTGTGATCTATCCGCAGATGAAGCCGAACGAGTTGTGGGATCCGCTGAAAGTTGTGGGGCAATTCAACAACGTGTTTGTCGTGGCGCTTTCGATGTTCACAGCAGTGGTGGCGACGCTGGCAGTCAACATCGCGGCGAATGTGGTCTCGCCTGCGAACGATTTTGCCAATGCGTTTCCGCGACTGATTTCGTTTCGCACAGGCGGGTTGATTACGGGCTTGATCGGCATTTTGATGCAACCGTGGAAACTGCTGGCTGATCCGACGGCCTACATCTTCACGTGGTTGAATGGTTATTCGGGCGGCTTGGGTTCGATTGCGGGCGTGTTGATTGCCGATTACTGGTTGGTACGAAAGAAAGAGTTGGTGTTGGGCGATCTATATCGCACGCGCGGCGTATACACCTACGCAAGTGGTTGGAATTGGCGGGCGGTAGTAGCGACGCTCACCGGTTGCGGGCTGGCGTGGATTGGATTGATAGTGCCCGTGCTGAAGCCGTTGTACGATTATGGCTGGTTTGTCGGCTTCGGTGCGGCGGCAGTGCTCTATTATGGCTTGATGAAAGCGTTTCCACCGCAAGCTGCCGATGAAAGTGCTGCTGCAGCTTGATGCCGCAGTGGCACAGACAGTTTTCAATTTGTTGGCCGACAAGCTGCCAAAACTTGTCGCTGACCCCAGCTTTAGCGCATTCGTGAGACCTTCGACAAGCTTTGGCAGCTTGTCGGACATTGCCTGAGAGGAAGCATGAAAGAAGATGACGAATGGTCTGACGAACCTGAGCCGATTAGGCCGGAATTTCGAAGAAGAACCACTGGGGGTGCCCAATTCAAATTACCCAAAGCTTGGTTGGGCCTGATCATCCTCCTGCTAGTTCTCCTGCTGGTCTGGCCGATGTGGGCGGGCTTTTATACCACCTGGCTTTGGTTTCGCGAACTCGGCTATCAATCTGTCTTCACAACTACGCTGATGACAAAGGTAGTGCTGGCTCTCACGGTCGGCGTGCTGGCTGCTGCTTTGACGTGGCTCAACCTGCGTTTGGCATTGCGCCAAAGCCCTGAGCCGGTTTATCGCAGACGTGTCGTGCGCATTGAAGGACAGGAGATGGTGGCCCCCGACTTCGGGCGATTGTTTGGGAAGTTGGCACGCCCAGCCGCGCTGGTGTTGGGCGTGTTTATGGCATCGCTCGGCTGGAGCGCGTGGGACGTGCTGTTGCGCTATCGCCACCAAGTGCCGTTCGGCGAGGCTGATCCAATCTTCGGGCGGGACATCGCATTCTACTTCTTCACGCTGCCAATGCTGGAGACTGCGGCGGAGTGGCTATTCCTGTTGTTGCTGGCCAATTTGATCGCAGCCGGGTTGATCTATGCCGTGCGTGGCGGGGTGCAATTTAGCGAGCGCTACGGGTTGTCACTTGAACGCGCACCACGCACACACTTGTTGAGCTTGGTGGCTGGCGTGTTTTTAGTGTTGGCCTGGCAGACTTATCTGGGGATGCCCAACCTGCTCTTCTCGACCAAGGGGCCGGTGGCGGGCGCAACCTATACCGATGTCAACGCCACGCTGCCCTTGCTCTACGTGCAAGTCGGCGTGGCCGTGCTCGTCGCCATTCTGGCTGCGGCGAGTTTGTTTCGTGAGGGATTTGGGCTGCTCTGGACGGGCTTGGGATTGTACGTGTTGGTGCTCGTTGCTGGTTGGCTCTATCCGGCTATGGTTCAGCGATTCTCCGTCGCGCCGAACGAGTTGGCGAAAGAGACGCCTTATATCATGCACAACATCGCTGCAACGCGGAAAGCTTTCAGGTTAGATCAGGTAGAGGAGCGCGAGTTGACGGGCGAAACGGCGCTCACTGCCAAAGACATTCGCGAGAATCAGCCGACGATAAATAACATTCGCCTCTGGGATAAGGAGCCGCTGCTCAACACCTTCTCCCAGATTCAGGAGATTCGTACTTACTACGATTTTAACTCAGTGGACAATGACCGCTACCGTCTCAATGGCGAGTTGCGGCAGGTCATGCTTTCGCCGCGCGAGCTGTCCTCGTCCAGTCTGCCAAATCGCAACTGGATCAACGAGCACCTAACCTTCACGCACGGTTTCGGTCTGACGCTCGGCCCGGTCAATCAGGTGACGCCGGAAGGCCTGCCGGTGCTCTTTGTCAAAGACATCCCGCCCGTCACAACTGTGCCTGAGTTGAAGATCGAGCGCCCTGAAATCTATTTCGGTGAATTGTCGAATGACCGCGTCTACGTGAAGACGAAGGGGAAGGAGTTCAACTACCCGGCAGGCGACGAGAACGTCTTTGCCAATTACGCGGGCGAGGGCGGCGTCGCCATCGGCTCGACTTGGCGGCAGATGTTGTTTGCTACGCGGTTCGGCGATCTGAAGCTGTTACTCTCGAATGACCTGACGCCAGAGAGCCGTGTGCTTTTCATCCGCAACATCCGGGAGCGGCTCTCCGAGGTAGCGCCGTTTCTGCACTTCGACAGCGACCCGTATATGGTTATTTCCGAGGGGCGGCTCTACTGGCTGGCTGACGCTTATACGATGAGCGACCGCTACCCGTATTCGCAACCATTGAGCAACGGCGTCAACTACATTCGCAATTCGGTCAAAGCTGTCCTGGATGTCTACCACGGCCACGTGCGGCTCTACATCGCCGATGAACGCGACCCGGTGATTCAGACCTGGGCGCGCATTTACCCCGGCGTGCTAAAGCCGCTCAGCGAAATGCCCGCCGACTTGCGCGCACATCTGCGCTACCCGGAAGACATCTTCAAAATTCAGGCGGCGGTCTACTCGACTTGGCACATGAAGGAGCCGCAGGTCTTCTACAACAAAGAAGACCAATGGTCGGTCGCTGCGATGGGGGAGAAGCAGGGGGAAGGCGAGGCGCCGGGGATGGAGCCTTACTACACGATCATGAAACTGCCCGGCGGGCAGTCCGAGGAATTCATTCTCATGCTGCCTTTCACGCCGAAGAGCAAAGACAATCTGGCCGCGTGGATGGTGGCGCGCTCCGACGGCGAGCATTACGGCAAGCTGGTCGCCTATCACTTCCCCAAACAGAGGCTGGTCTTCGGCCCCAAGCAGATCGTGGGGCGCATCAATCAGGATCCGGAGATTTCGCGCCAACTCTCGCTCTGGAACCAACGCGGCTCGCAAGTTATTCCCGGGACGCTGATGGTGATCCCGATCAAAGAATCGTTGATCTATGTCCAGCCGCTTTACCTACGCGCCGAGACCGGCAAGATTCCTGAACTGCGGCGCGTGATCGTGGCCGCGGAAAATCAGATTGCGATGGAGCCGACGTTGGAAGCTAGTCTGGCGCGGATTTTTGGCAGTGCGCCGTCTGCAACAGCGCCCGCTGCTACAGGCCAAGCAACAGCAACACAGCCTGGCCAGCCAGGTGTGCCACCCGCTCCGCCCAGCGCAGCGGCGCAGAGCTTGGCGGCGCAGGCCAAACAGCACTACGACCGCGCGATTCAGGCGCAGCGCGAAGGTGACTGGGCGCGCTACGGCGAAGAGCTTAAGCGGCTCGGCGCGGTGCTTGAGCAAATGGCTCGGCAGTAGTTGTGAGTGGGAGCCAGTGTGGAGATTGAAAGCATTCGCGAGAAAGTGCGTGCCGGAAAGTACATCCTCAAAAGTCATGTGGCAATGCATGCGTTGAAGGAAGGTTTTGAACGAGAGCATATTGTCGAAGCCATTCTGGCAGGAACCATAATCGAAGAATATCTAGCCGAACAGCGAGTGCTGATCTGCGGTGGGACAACACTGTCAGCTCATGCCAAAATCTACCTGCACGTAGTCTGCGAATATGCCCAGACGGCTTATGTTGAGATCGTCACGGCTTATCTCCCCGACGCAACGTTATGGGAAAGTCCGCCGTTCAAACGGCGTAAACGAAAGAGGTAGTTTATGGAGACCGAATTTATTCCGCTTTGCTCCGAACACCAGGTCGCGAAGGAGTGGCGTCAGACCACTTTTGCATATAGCGAGGAGGATATTACGGTGCAAGTTCCCGGCGTGTATGCCTGGGTCTGCCCGGTGGATGGCGAGGCGTCCTTCACACCTGAAACATTCGATGAATTGCTTATCACTATCCGCGAATTGCTCGAACCAGCAAAACGCGCTAGAGAGCGCCGGTCAGTACTGACCGAGTTCGTTGTCTCGGTTGGTTGATTATTCAAGAGGAGAATTGCTATGCCACGTATCGTCAAATGCGGTTTGATTCAAGCAAAGAACGCCGCACCCACTGATGCGGCCATCGAAGAGATCAAACGCATCAACGTTGAACGGCATTTGAGCTTGATCGAGTCTGCTGCGCGTCAAGGGGCGAAGATCGTCTGTATGCAAGAGGTCTTCACCACGCCTTACTTTTGCGCCGAACAGCAGACGCGCTGGTACGAAGCAGTCGAGCGGATTCCAGACGGCCCGACCGTCAAGCTGATGCAGGAAGTAGCGCGCGAGCACAGCATCGTACTCGTCGTGCCGATTTACGAAGAGGAGATCACCGGCGTTTACTACAACACAGCGGCGGTGATTGACGCCGACGGCAAGTACCTGGGCAAGTACCGCAAGAACCACATCCCGCACGTCGCGCCGGGCTTCTGGGAGAAGTTCTATTTCAAGCCGGGCAATCTGGGCTATCCGTGCTTTGACACGGCCTTCGCGCGCATCGGCGTCTACATTTGTTATGACCGCCATTTCCCGGAAGGCGCGCGGGCGTTGGGCTTGAACGGCGCGGAGATTATCTTCAATCCGTCGGCGACGGTCGCAGGCTTGAGCGAGTATTTGTGGAAGCTGGAACAGCCCGCGCACGCGGTGGCGAACGGCTACTTCGTCGGCGCGATCAATCGCGTGGGTATGGAAGCGCCCTGGAATATCGGCGAGTTTTACGGGCAGAGCTATTTCTGCGACCCGCGCGGCCAGATCATCGCGCAGGCGGCGCGTGACGAAGACGCGGTGGTCGTGGCCGACCTGAATCTGGATATGATCCGCGAGGTGCGCAATACGTGGCAGTTCTTCCGCGACCGGCGGCCCGATTCTTATGGGCAGCTTGTTGCCGACTAAGCTGAAGCGTGAAATGAAGATGATATTCCGAATAATTTTCTGCTTGATGTTGTTGGTCGCGCCTGCACTGCACACGGCGCAGACGCCGGCTTATGACGTGCTCATTCGCGGCGGGCGCATCATTGACGGCGCAGGCAATGACTGGTTTCGCGGCGACATTGCGGTGCGCGGCGACATGATTGCGGCGGTGGGCCGACTCGATGGCGCTACGGCGCGGCGCGTGATTGAAGCCAAAGACCTGATCGTCGCGCCCGGCTTCATTGACATTCACTCGCACGCGCGACGCCAAATCTTTGAAGAACCAAAAGCCGAGAATTACATTCGGCAGGGCGTGACGACCGCGATTGAAGGGCCGGACGGCAGTTCGCCGCTGCCGCTCAAACCGTTCTTTGATCGGCTCGCGCAAACGCACATTGCGATCAACATGGGCGCGTTGGTCGGCCAAGGTTCGATCCGCGAACAGGTTATCGGCTTGGTCAATCGCCGCGCGACGCCCGACGAAATCGAGCGGATGAAAGAGTTGGTCAAGCAGGCAATGGAGCAAGGCGCGTTAGGTTTGAGCACTGGACTGTTTTACGTGCCGGGCAATTACACGCCGACCGAAGAGGTGATTGAACTAGCCAAGGTCGCGGGCCGAATGGGCGGTATTCATACTTCGCACATGCGTGACGAAGCTTCGGGCGTGCTCAAAAGTGTCGCGGAAACCATTGCCATCGGCGAGCAGGGCGGCCTGCCCACGCAGGTCACACACCACAAGATCATCGGCAAGGACAATTGGGGACGCAGTGTCGAAACATTGCGCCTGGTGGCCGAAGCGCGGGCGCGTGGCGTGGATGTGATGATAGATCAATACCCGTACACCGCTTCGAGCACGGGCTTGGTAGCGTTGTTGCCGCAATGGTCACAGGAAGGCGGGCAGCGCGAAATCGTCAAACGCTTGGACGATCCGGCGACGCGCGCGAAGATCAAAGCCGCAGTCGTCGAGAGCATCAAATTTGATCGAGGCGGCGGCGATCCGAAGAACGTTTACATCGCGCGCTGCCAGTGGGATCAAATTCTGGAAGGCAAGAATCTGGCGGAAATCACGCGAGCGCGCGGACGTTCGACTTCGTTTGAAGACGCAGCGGAGACGACGTTGGAGATTGTCGCCAAAGGCGGCGCTTCGGCGATCTTTCACGCGATCAACGAAGACGATCTAGTGCGCATCATCAAAGACCCGTTGACGATGATCGCTTCAGACGGCGGCGTCGAGATTCCCAAACGCGGCGTGCCGCATCCGCGCAGCTACGGCACATTCGCGCGCGTGCTCAACGTTTACGTGCGCGAAAAGCGCGTGCTCAGCCTGACAGACGCGGTGCGCAAGATGAGTTCGCTGCCTGCGCAACGGCTGGGCTTGGTAGGTCGTGGATTGCTGCGACCGGGCATGAAAGCGGACATAGCGGTCTTCGATGCCGAACGGGTGCGCGACCGCGCGACCTTCGCCGAGCCGCATCAGTACGCCGAAGGTTTCAGCTACGTGATCGTCAACGGCACTGTGGTGCTTGATGACGGAAAGATGACCGACGCGTGTCCCGGTCAAGTCTTGCTTGGGCCAGCAGCGCGCCGCTGAAGTTGCGATAAAGATAGTTCAATCACAGGGCGTCGGCTCCTTTGAGCCGGCATGACGCAGACGAATGACGGAGGATTTTATGTTGGAATTTGCAATCACCTTCAAACCCGATATGACACCCACGCACATCGTCAATCTGACGAAGCAGGCTGAGGCAGCCGGGTTTAACTATGGCTGGATGTTCGATTCGCACGTCTTGTGGCAGGAGCCGTTTCCGCTGATGACGTTGATGGCGGCGAACACTGAACGCATGCGCATCGGCCCTTGCGTGACCAACCCGGCAGTGCGCGATTGGACGGTGACGGCCAGCCTGTTTGCCACGCTCAACCGCATCTCCGGCGGTCGCATGGATATTGGCATCGGGCGTGGTGACAGTTCGCGGCGCGTGATGGGCAAGCGCCCGACGACGCTGGCTGATTTGGAAGCCTGTGTGCAGACAGTGCGCGATCTGTGCGGGGGCAAGAAGATCGTGTACGAAGAGAAAGATATTCAGATGACTTGGGCCGATGCAGGCGTTCCGCCGATTTGGGTGGCGGGCTACGGGCCGAAGGCGCTGCGTTGCGCGGGCAAGATTGGCGACGGTGTGATCTTGCAATTCGCCGACCCGCACCTGATCAAATGGTGCTTGCAGTTTGTGCGTGAAGGTGCGGAAGAGGCGGGCCGCGATTTTTCCAAGATCAAGGTGATGAGTGCCGCGCCCGTTTGGGTGTCGGATGATTTAGCGACGGCGCGCGACCGCGTGCGTTGGTTTCCGGCGCTGGTTTCGAACCACGTGGTTGATCTGGTCTCGCGCTACAAGCCGGAAGAATTGCCGCCGGAATTGACTGCCTACGTTCAAGACCGCAAAGGCTACAACTATCTGCACCACGCCGAAGTCGGCAGCAGCAATGCGGAGTTTGTGACCGATGAAGTGGTAGATCGGTTCTGCCTGGTCGGGCCGGTCGAAGAGCAGGTGCGGCGATTGAAGGAGTTGCAATCTGTCGGTGTGACGCAGTTCAACATCTATTTGATGTGTGGCGATGAAGAGCAGACGGTGGATGTGTATGGACGCGAAGTGATTCCGGCCTACCGATAAAGAGCCGCGCGTAAGGTCACTGGCAAAGGCTTTCAAAGAAATCGGTAGAACAGGCTATTGAGCTGTTCTACCGATTTCTTGTTTCAAGGAAACACTAAGCATCAATTCAAACCCCTGACTGATCACCTAATCTGCACACGCACCACATTGGCGGCTTTGCCATCTACCGTTAGCACTACATCCACCAAACCGCGCCCGGCCAGGCTGCGTGGCACGCGCACGTTGAGTTGATCGAGGCCGGCGAAGTTGCCTTGTGACCCGGCGAAGGAGACTTCTGCGCTCACACCGCCCAGTGTGACCTGTACGCCCGCCAATGAACTGCGGAAACGCAGGCCCGTGCCAAACAAGAGCAAGAAGACCTGATCGGTCTCCGGGCCAAGCTCGATCGGCATGGCGACGAAGCGGTTGGTGGCTGCGTCGAATCTGGCCACCGGCTCGAAGGTTTGCGGCAACCCGTTACGTGCTCGCAAGACCACAGCAGCGGGCAAACCGTGACCGCTTGCGTCTGCCGTGAATAGTCCTGGCACGACTGCGGCCAACCGTGTGGTGCCCGTTGAAACGGCCCCATTGCTACTGGTGACTGTGATGGTCGCTGTGCCCGCTGCCGTGCCTGGTGGCAATTGATAATTGATCTGTGTGGGTGCGACGAAGAAGAGCCGCGCCAAGCGTTCCGCGCCCGCGCTGTCGCGCACCCTGACCGTAGTACCTGCCAAATCGGTTGGCGGCGGCAGCGTGGTGGCGGATTGCATGCTGGAGGCCAAGTTGCTGCCGAAGGCCGAAACGATTGATTCGTGTGCGAGTTCGGTTCCGGCGTAGCTGGCAGCAGAAACGTTGGCGAGCGCGCCGACATTGACGGCTTGCGTGACATTGAAAGTCTGTCCCGCAATTGTCAGCGTCCCGGTGCGTGCGTTGGTGCTGGTGTTGGCAGCAGCGGAGTAATTGACTGCCCCATTGCCGCTCCCGCTTGCACCAGCAGTGATGGTTAGCCAAGCGACATTGCTGCTGGCCGTCCAGGCGCAGCCGCTCGCAGTCGTCACAGTTACGCTGCCGGTTCCGCCTGCAGCAGAGAAGGATTGACTGGCAGGCGCGATGGCATAACTACAGGTTGCAACTGCGCCGGTGTACGCACCGGGCGGCGCTGTGGCTGTGCGCGCGGCATTGTCACGATCACGCGGCACGCTGTTGTCAAAGTTGCCCGGAGGCGCAAGCGGCGGTTGTGCGCGGTCACCACCGGCGAAATTCGGTGGCGCATAAGTCGCAATGCCGAAGAGATTACCACTCGCCAGCGGACGGAAATTGCCGCCCGCCGGATTGATGAGCTGTGGTTGCACGGTGTTGATGGCGTTGTCGGCGCGCAGTTGTCCCTCGTTGCAAGTGGGATTTGATGGCGCGCAGCCCTCGCCACCGCCTTCAATGCCGAGCGGATGATTGGCTGGGCCATTCCAAATCACGTTACCGCGAATTTGCAGGTTGGTGTCAGTGCGCGCTGGCGCGGAGACGTTCGTGCCCGCGGGCGGCGTGATTGGCCCGTAAATGGCGAAGTGTTGCCACTGGCTTTGATAACCGGGCGGGTTGTAAACGACGTTGTTGTAGATATAGACGTTGCGATTCGGAATGAAATTGCCTTCGCCGCTCGTGCTGCCCCAGCCACCGGCCTGTTGGCGGCTTCGGCAAGCGGCGGTGTCGCCATCGCAACTGCGTCCGCCGTAGACGACTTCCAGCACGTGGCTGCGCTGGCCCACGCGGTAGAGTGTGTTGTAGGCCATCAGAATGTTATAGCCGCCATTGACGCCCAATCCTGCGCCCTGCGTGTCGTGCACGAGGTTGTTGATGACCTTGATGTCGTAGGCTTCGTAATGCAGCCAGGGCGCTTCCATAAACTCGAAGCCTGTCCCTTGTCCGGTCGTAAAACCGCCCGTGCCTGCGTTGTAAAATTCGTTGGCCTCGATGCGGAAATAGGCCGAGCCGCCTTTGACATACATCGCCCAATCGTTCGCATTGTGCACACGATTGCCGACCGCGTGGCCGTATTGCACCGCGACAAAATCCACCGCGTTGTCATCCGCGCCGTGAACATTGCTGTCTTCGAGGTAAATGTACTGGCATTGATTGACCTTCAAATTGTCGTGCGCAACAGGCGTGGATTGTCCTTCGCTGATCCACTGGCCGCCGTCCAGTTCCAGACCGCGCATCAAAACGTGATCACATCTTTCCAAATGAAGTGTGTCGCCCGCAGGCGCAGGCCGGATGGTGAAATCGAGCAGATAAAGATAGCGGCAATCGAAGATGTTCAAATCGCCTTGCAGCACGGCTGTGCCCCGGCCATCCACTGCGCGAATGATGATGGGAAATTGGAAGGTGCCATAACGTCCTTCCAGGTAATTGGGCAAAGAGCTTTCTGGATAACTGCCTGCGACGAGGTTGACGCGATAGCCCGCTGTGGTCGGCAACACGCGCAGCGGAATCCGCCGCCAGCTTTCGGCCAATGTGCGTAACGCTTGATTACGCGCACTGCCATTGTTGGCGTCGTTACCGTTGACCGGGTCTACCCAAATGTCAGTGACGACCGGCGCACCCATATCGTAATAACGCGGATTGAGCACCTGCGCTACTGATCGTTGGCTCGCGTCCTGCCAGAGTACGACTGAACAGAAAACCAGTAGCGCCGCCGCGCCACCCAGCGTGACCTTGATAAACTGCTTCATAATTGATACTGCTCCTTTACTTCTTGTGAGTTTTTCTTCCCGATTTGCGTGGTGTGATAGACTCCCGCTGCCTGGCGACGGATTGGGTCTGAATGGCGCATGCGTGTTAGGTGGGACTTCGTGGGAAGCAGGCGCACCAGACAGGAACCTCAACGTTGTAATCCAAGCTGATGGGCAAAGATGTTAGGTCTGGGATGTCAAGCGTGGGTGGTGGCGGACTTTGCACCAAAAGCATCCTTAAAGTCCTTAAAAAGCTGGCTAAATCTTCTTAAATTGCTGCATGAGCAGTCTCCCCAAGCACAGTTATGAGTTCGGCCCTTTTCGTGTAGACCCGGAACAGCGTCTGTTGCTGCGCCAGGGCGAAGTTGTGCCGCTCACGAGCAAGGTCTTTGAAACCTTGCTCGCGCTGATTGAACACCGCGACCGTGTGATCGCGAAAGAAGAATTAATGCGGCTGGTCTGGCCCGATACAGTCGTCGAAGACAATAACCTGACCGTGAACATCTCCACGCTACGCAAGGCGCTAGGCGAAAATGCCAACGAGCGACGTTACATTGTCACAGTGCCGGGCAAGGGCTACCGCTTTACAGCAGAGATTCGGGAAGTACTTCCTGTCACTGAACAATTATCGGCAACTGATGCGCCCGCGGAAGCAAGCGCCAGTGCACCTGTCATTACTTCCACTGCGCCGCGTCAACGCTGGGCCTGGAGAACATGGCTTAATTTGGGTTTGATTGTAGCTCTTGTTGGCGCACTCCTTTTTTACTGGCAAACCCGACGCAAGACCGGGCCACTGGCCGACATCAAAGCCATCGCGGTGCTGCCCTTCAAACCTTTGGGACAGGCGGAGCGCAATGATTATATCGGTCTGGGGATGAGCGATGATCTCATCACCCGGCTCAGCAATATCCGGCAGATCACGGTACGGCCGACGAGCGCCATGCGCCGCTATCTCAGCCAGGAGAAAGACGCTGTCACGATTGGCCGCGAGTTGGGTGTTGATGCAGTGCTCGAAGGTAGCATCCGCCAAGCCGATGAACACATCCGCGTCACTGTGCAACTCATCCAGGTGAGCGACGGGCGACCGCTTTGGGCGGATAAATTCGACGAGCAGTTCACCCACATCTTCGCCGTGCAAGATTCGATCTCCGATCAAGTCATCCGCGCGCTGACCTTGCAACTCTCCGGTCAAGAGCAAGCGCGCGTGAGCAAACGTTTTACCGAAAACGCCGAGGCTTATCGGCTCTACCTGCAAGGCCGCTACTTCTGGAACAAGCGCACCGAAGAAGGTTTTCGCAAAGCCATCGAACTTTTCGAGCAGGCCATCGCGCTTGATCCCGGTTATGCGCGCGCCTATACGGGGCTGGCCGATGCCTATGGCTTGCTGGCCAGCTACAATTTTCTCTCCCCGCAGCAAGCCTTTCCCAAAGCCAAAGCCGCCGCCGAAAAAGCCATTGCGCTGGATGGCGGATTGGCCGAGGCGCACACCTCGCTGGCCAGCATCCAGAATTCCTACGAGTGGGACTGGCGCGGCGCGGAGCAAGCTTATCAACGCGCGCTCGAACTCAATCCCGGCTATGCGACGGCGCATCAGTGGTACGGCGAATATTTGATTCAGATGGGACGCTTCGACGAAGCGGCGCGGCAGATGGAATTGGCGCGCTCGCTCGACCCGCTTTCGCTGATCATCAACACCAACCTCGGCTGGACTTTTTTCATGGCGCGGGAGTACGACCGCGCCATTGCGCAATTGCGCAAGGTTGTCGAACTGGATGCGCATTTCGTCAATGCGCGGCTCAAATTGGGGCTGGCCTATATGCAAAAGGGGCTGTTGGCCGAGGCCCAAGCAGAATTTCAGCAAGCCCAGGCGCTGGCGGGCGAAAGCTCGCAGATTCTTTCGGCGCGTGGCTACACTTATGCGTTAGCAGGCGCGCAGGCGGAGGCGAAACGTATTGTCAAGCAACTCGAAGCGCGAGCGCGCACGGGCTACGTCGAACCGTCGGACATCGCGCTCGTTTACGTGGCGTTGGGTCAGCCCGATGAAGCCTTCGCCTGGCTGCAAAAAGCTTACGAACAACGCTCCGAAGCGTTGCTCTGTTGGCTCAAAGTAGATCCACGTGTAGATGCATTGCGTGGTGACCGGCGATTTGCTGAGTTGCTAAGCGCGGTGGGTTTTTAAGTTTGTCACAGCAGCAGTGGCGAACTATTTCCGTCTTGTAGTGCAGGAGCAACTGTTGAGAGAGTTGCAATCCATCTGTCTGACGCTGTATAGAAATTCCATCCCAATAGATAGAGCGGGCTTGATGTTTGGCGAGTTCGGCTCAGAATCGAGGTTATGATGAATCAATTAGTGCTGGATTCCCGTGTGGAGACGCTGCTTACTCGCCTTTATGCGCAACAGGCCGGCCAAAATGCAGAGCTGACAGGTTATTTCTCGGCCCGTATGGCGGAAGGCACGCTCGATTGGAATAACTTCGACGAGCGCACACACCAATTCCTGAGCGATAAACTGGTCGCGCTTGATCGCGATAAGGCGGAATTCTGCTATCAGGTTTGCCGCGCGTTGCAAGCCAGGCGCGTGGTCGAAGTGGGAACCTCGTTCGGCGTTTCGACGCTCTTTTTAGCCGCCGCTGTGCGCGACAATGTGCGCGGCGCTGCGGGCGAGGGCTTGGTGATCGGCACGGAGTACGAGCCGGAGAAAGCCAAAGCCGCGCGTGCCAATTTCGCCGAAGCCGGCTTAGCCGATTTCATCGAATTGCGCGAAGGCGATTTGCGCGAGACGCTGGTAGATATTGGCGGGGCCGTGGACTTTGTGTTGATGGACATCTGGACGCCGCTGGTTCGTCCGGCACTAGAACTAATTGCCCCCAGCTTGCGTGAAGGCGCGGTTATTATTTGCGACAATACCACCCAAGCTCGCGAAGGCTATCGTGACTATTTCGAATTTATCCACGATCCAGCGAACGGTTTCCGCACTATGACACTGCCTTTTGAGGGCGGGCTGGAATTTACCGTGCGCACTAAGTGAGGAGGTTTTATGGTTGCCGCTGCACCAGACTATTTGGCGATGATTCGGGCGATGCCGCCAGGCGCGGTCGCCACGCTCAGCCACGTAAGCTGGGCCGAGTATGAAGCCTTGCTCGAAGCTTTGGACGAACAGCCGCGTTATCGCTTGAGCTACGACGACGGGAGGTTGGAAATAATGACTACCTCAGCAGAACACGAAATGCCTATCGGGCTGCTTCCGCATTTGATACTGGTAATGGCTGAAGAACTGGGCCTCAACTTTCTCAGCCTGCGGTCTACCACGCTGCGCAAGCAACAGAAGGCGAAAGGCTCAGACCCGGACGATTGCTATTACTTCAAAGATTTCAAGAAAGTCGTCGGGAAGAAACGAATTGATCTGGCGGTTGATCCGCCGCCTGATTTGGCCATCGAGATTGATGTGACCAGCCGCTCGCTCAGCAAGTTCCCCATCTACGCCGCCATCGGCGTGCCGGAGTTTTGGCGTTATTATCGAGACCGTGTGCAGTTTTACCGGTTGATTGCGGATACTTATCAAGAAGTCAACCACAGCAAGTTGTTTCCATTTCTGACGCCGGAGAGCTTGCTGGCTTTCCTGCGCAAAGGCATGCTGGAAGGTGCACTCCCGATGGTCAAGGAATTTAGAGTGTGGGTCAAAGCAAACAAGGTTTAGCACATGCAGAACGCTCTCATCGGCCAGCCTGTGTGGCGCAAAGAAGGCCGCGACAAAGTGACCGGACGCGCTGTTTACATTGACGATCTTACTTTGCCTGGAATGCTCTACGGCGCGACAGTGCGTTCGTCCGTAGCGCGCGGGCGGATTCGCAAAATCACGTTCGGCGACAACATTCCGTGGGATGAGTTCATCATCGTGAATGCTCAAGACATCCCCGGCACAAACTGCGTCGCGCTGATTTTGGAAGATCAACCCTACCTTGCCAGCGAACTGGTCAATCATCCCGAAGAGCCGATTCTGCTGCTCGCGCATCCCGACAAGTATCTGCTCGAAGAAGCGCGCCGCGCGGTGCAAATTGAATATGAACCGCTGCCGCCCATCTTCACCATCGAAGATTCGCTCAACAAAACCGAAGTCATCTGGGGCACGGACAACCTCCTCAAAAAGTATCTGATGGAGAAGGGCGACGTGGACGCGGTTTGGGCGCAGGCCGATTTCATCGTCGAAGGCGAATACGAGACAGGCGCGCAGGAGCAGCTTTACATCGAGAATAACGGAATGATCGCCGTCGCCAATCCGGACGAAGGCGTGACCGTCTGGGGTTCGATGCAGTGCCCGTATTACGTGCACAAGGCGCTCGTAAAGCTCTTCAGTAACTTGCCGCCTGAGAAAATTCGGGTGATTCAAACCGTGACGGGCGGCGGTTTCGGCGGCAAAGAGGAATATCCGTCGTTAATCGCCGGACACGCCGCGCTGCTCGCGTGGAAGTCGGGCAAGCCGGTCAAGCTCATCTACGACCGCGCCGAAGATATGGCCGCGACGACTAAGAGGCATCCGTCACGCACGCGCCATCGCACGGCAGTGAGCCGTGACGGCAAGCTGTTGGGCATGGAGATTGACTTCACGCTGGACGGCGGTGCGTACGCCACCTTGTCATCGGTAGTGTTATCGCGCGGTACGATTCACGCCGCCGGGCCATACAATTGCCCGCACGTGCGCATTCGCGCGCGCGCCGTCGCAACCAACCACCCGCCGCACGGCGCGTTTCGTGGCTTCGGCGCGCCGCAGAGCATCTTTGCGCTCGAACGCCAAATGGACAAAGTCGCGCGCACAGTCGGTCTGACGCCTGAAGAATTCCGCCGCCGCAACTTCTTGCACGAAGGCCAAACGACGGCGACAGGGCAAGTCATCCGCGAGAAGATTGATTTGAATCAACTGCTCAGCCGCGCGCTCGAATTGAGCGATTACCACGCGAAGAAGGAATGCTTCGCCGCGCACAACGCGACGAACAAGACTGAAAAGAAAGGCATCGGCTTTGCCACGTTCATGCACGGCGCGGGCTTCACCGGTTCGGGCGAGGTTTATCTGTCCTCGGTCGTTGGCGTCGAAGCGACAATGGAAGGCCGCGTGCGCATTCTCGTGGCCAGCACAGAAATCGGGCAGGGAACGAACACCATCCTGTCGCAAATTGCTGCCGATACCTTGGGCTTGAATTATGAAATGATCGAATTGGCGCAGCCCGACACGGCCAACGTGCCCAACAGTGGCCCAACTGTCGCCTCGCGCACCTGCATGGTTGTCGGCAAACTGGTCGAATCCGCCGCGCTCGGCTTGAAGCAGACGCTGCTCAACAGCGGCTTGCTCAACGTGGGTTACACTTCGGATGACTTCGCGCGGGCCTGTCGCGCATACATTGAACGCTACGGGACGTTGAAAGCGTTCAGCCAATACGACCCGCCGCCGGGCGTATATTGGGATGACGAGAAGTATCAGGGCGACGCTTACGGCGCTTATGCGTGGGCGATTTACGTCGCGGAAGTCACGGTTGATTTGGTGACTTATGAAGTGCGCGTGGAAGATTTCGTCGCGCTGCAAGAAGTCGGCAAAGTGATCCATCCCGTGCTGGCCGCCGGACAGATCGAAGGCGGCGTGGCGCAGGCCATCGGCTACGCGCTCTATGAAAACGTCGTCTACCGCGAAGGCCGCATGATCAACAATCAGATGACCAATTACATTATGCCGACTTCGGCAGACTTACCGCCGATTCGCGTCTATTTTGAAGAAATGCCTTACGCCTACGGCCCGGCCGGCGCGAAGGGCATCGGCGAATTGCCGATGGATGGGGCAGCCCCGGCGATTTTGAATGCGATTGAAGATGCCACCGGCGTGAGCTTCAATCACATCCCGTTGTTGCCCGAAGCACTGATGCAAGGCTTGGTGAAAGGCGTAGCGGTAGGAGGTCAGCATGATTAACGGCAAAGTCGCGATGACATTCACGGTGAACGGCGCGGAACAGACGGTGCACGTTTGGCCGATGGCGCGGTTGCTCGACGTGTTGCGCGAAGAGTTGCGCTTGACCGGCACAAAAGAGGGTTGCGGTGAAGGCGAGTGCGGCGCGTGTTCGGTCTTACTGGACGGCGAGTTGGTCAATAGTTGTTTGGTGCCCGTCGCGCAAGCCGCAAACGCAAACGTAACGACTATTGAAGGCGTGGCTGACGGTGAACGGTTGCACGCGCTGCAGCAAGCCTTCATTGAGTGCGGCGGCGCGCAATGCGGTATCTGCACGCCGGGGATGGTGCTGGCGGCGGTCAATCTGCTTGAACGCAATCCGCAACCGAGCGAGGCCGACATTCGCAACGGGTTGGCGGGCAATCTGTGCCGCTGCACGGGCTATATGAAGATTTTCGATTCCGTCGTGCGCGCTTGTCAGAAATTGTAACGATTATGCGAGCCTATCTGCCTGATTACGATATACGTGTTCCGGCCAGCCTGGATGAAGCGCTGCAATGGCTGGTCACTGCGCCCGGTGAATGGCAGCCGTTTGCGGGCGGCACCGATTTGATGGTCTTGCTCGAAGCGGGCAAGCTTGAGCACAAGCGGTTTTTTAGCCTCTGGCATTTGCCGGAACTGCGTGGCATCGAAGTCGCAGACGAATCTGTCACGCTGGGCGCGCTAACGACTTACACACAAGTGCAAGTGCAGCCGGTCTTGCGCGCAGAGTTTCCGCTGTTGTGTGAAGCCGCGGGTCTGACCGGCAGCATTGCGATTCAAAATCGCGGCACGCTCGGCGGCAACATTGCCAACGCTTCGCCAGCGGCAGATTCATTGCCGGCCTTGTTAGTCTATGAAGCCGAGTTGGAATTGGTTTCAGCGCAAGATGCGCGCTGGGTTCCGTATCGGGATTTTCACACTGGTTACAAAACCACTGTGATGCGCGCGGATGAATTGATCAAAGCCATTCGCTTGCCACGCGCCACACAGAGTTGGCAACAGCACGCGCGCAAGGTCGGCACGCGCAAGGCACAGGCAATCTCGAAAGTCTGCTTTGCTGGAATGGCGCAAGTTGAAGCGGGCGCAGTCAAAGACATCCGGCTCGCCTTTGGCAGCGTGGCACCTGTGCCAGTTAGGGCTTTAGTGACAGAAAAGGTCTTGCAGCAACAGAAAGTGGGTCAGATGTTGCTCAACAGTGCGAGAACTAGCTTGCTGAACGAGTTGAAACCGATTGATGATGTGCGCTCGACGGCAGAGTATCGAGCGCAGGTTGCAGCGAATTTGCTAGAAGAGTTTCTGACAAGGCTTAAAAGCTGAAAAGACATGTCGCAAACGAAACCATATGTGTGCGGCTGTGAGAATTGCCAGTCTGCCGATGGTAGTCGAGAGAAAGAGTTACATCGGCGGATCAATCTATTTTTGAGTCAGCTTGACAACAGACAACGTCGCTTATTTGTCGGCCTTGAGTCATACCGAATGGGTAGATGCAGCGATACTACAGTGGCAAAGATTACTGGTCTTGGCTTGAATACAATCAGTACTGGCCGGAGACAACTAGCTTCTCTATCTTTTGAAAGCCTGAATGTCTCTGCTAAGAAGCGGCGAACTGGTAGGCCTTTGACCGAAGTTAAGCAGCCCAATTTAGAGGTTGAAATAGAAAAACTAATCGAAGATGAAGCTGCTGGCGATCCTATGACAGAGCAAAAGTGGATTCGCATCAGCCTACGACAATTAAGTAAGAAACTCAGAGAAAAAGACCTGAGCGCCTCTCATTGCACGGTAAGGCGAATTCTCAAAAAAATGGGGTTTTCTTTAAGGGCCAATTTCAAAAAGAAAAATGGTGTTAGGGCCAATCGCCCAGAGCGTGATGAACAGTTCAAATATATTGCATCTCAAAGGGAGGAGTTTAGCCGGCTAGGATTACCTGTTATTAGCGTTGATACAAAGAAAAGGGAGCTAATAGGAGACTTTCACAAGAAAGGAAAAACGTGGCGAAAAAGGGCAGAAGAGGTCAATGAGCATGATTTTCGGAGTTTGGCTATTTGCAAGGCTGTGCCCTACGGAATTTATGACCTGAACAAAAAACTTGGTTATGTTTACGTGGGGACTTCAAATGCTACTCCACGATTTGCTATAGAAGCCATTGCGCGTTGGTGGAAGAATGAAGACTGTCTACTATACCCAGGTGCAAAAGGGGTGCTGATCTTGGCGGATGGTGGGGGATGTAATGGATGTCACTCAAGAGCATGGAAGTATCAACTACAAAAGGAACTCAGCAATAAATTTGATTTAGTCGTTACCGTCTGTCATTACCCCACTGGGTGTTCAAAGTGGAATCCCATAGAGCGCCGTCTATTTAGTTATATTAGTATCAACTGGTCTGGCAAACCATTGCGGACGCTAGAAGTGATGCTAGGCTACATACGCGGAACGACTACAACTACTGGATTGGTAGTAAAAGCTTTTCTGCTAGATGGCTTCTATGAAAAAGGTCAGAGGGTATCAGCCAAAGAGATAAGCCAACTGAGCATATATTCACACGAGACGTGCCCTGATTGGAATTACACTATTTACCCAAATTGAAATGTGTCAGTTAGCCTAACCGGCGAATTAGCTTATCACGCACAAGTAGCGGTGAATTCGCTGGAAACGATATGATGAGTTTTATACGGAGGTAAGCGGATGAGCGAAATCTTTGAACTTGGAATTACAGCGGAAGAGGCGGCCAAAATGGACGCGGAAATGGAGCAGATGCTGGTTGCTATGCGCAAGGCGAATGAGCAGATTGCTCGCGACCAGGCGGAATTCAAGCGATTACAGGCAGAGACGCGTGCGATCCTTGCCCGCCTGAAGGAGCGGCAGTATGTTGAACCAACTTTTTGAGATGTTTCGTCAGCTTTTCACGCTGACTGAAGCCACGCAGCGCAATCAAGCAGCTATCACTGCGTTGCAAAAAGACCTGCACGAGTTGTCACAACGTGTGGATGAAGGCCAACGACGTTGCGAAGCCGCTATTGAGCGATTAGCCTTTGAGGTGCAACGGCTGAGGGATGAATTGCGCCACGCCACTCAACACGAAGCAGATGAGCGGGAGAAGTTTCAATTGAAGATCGAAAACCGATTGCTCAAACTAGGCCATCAGCTTCCACCTGCGTCCAACAAAGAAGATAAGGATGAAGAGTAATTGAAGGCCTAAGCACAAATAGCTAACGGAGGTATCAAAACAATGGCTACCATATGTCACAACTTTATTGGCGGCGATTTGCTGACCGCCAGTGCCAACCAATTCACGCCCGTCTACAACCCCTCGCGCGGCGAGGTGATCGCGCAAGCGCCCGAAAGCGACGCGCGCGAAGTCGAACGCGCCGTGCAAGCAGCCAGACAGGCATGGCCCGCTTGGGCCGACACTCCCGCCGTCGAACGCGCTCGCGTGATGTTCCGCTTCGCGCATCTGTTGGAAGAACATTTCGACGAGTTGGCGCGGCTGGTCACACGCGAACACGGTAAGACGCACGACGAGGCCAAGGGCGACATCCGGCGCGGCATCGAGATGGTCGAGCTGGCCTGTGCTGCACCTTCGATGTTGATGGGGCAGGCGCTCGACAACGTGGCGCGCGGAATTGACGGACGTTTGGAACGCCATCCGGTGGGCGTGTGCGTCGGCATCACGCCGTTCAATTTCCCGGCGATGGTGCCGCTGTGGATGTTCCCGATTGCCATCGCCTGCGGCAACACATTCATCTTGAAGCCTTCGCCGAAAGTGCCGTTGACGCCGTTGCGTTTGGCTGAATTACTGACCGAGGCCGGATTGCCAAAAGGTGTCTTCAACGTCGTAAACGGCGGGCGCGAGACGGTGGACGCGCTGCTCACGCATCCCGATGTTGCGGCGGTCAGCTTTGTCGGCTCGACGGCGGTGGCGAAGTACATCTACGAGACCGGTACGGCGCACGGCAAGCGCGTGCAAGCGGCGGGCGGCGCGAAGAACTACATGCTGGTGCTGCCAGATGCCGATCTGGATGCGGCGACCAATCAGATTATCGGCGCATCGTTTGGGTGCAGCGGCCAGCGTTGCATGGCGGGCAGCATCGCGGTGGCTGTGGGCAAGGCAGGCGACCCGTTGATTGAAAGTCTCGACGCGGCGGCCAAGCAGATGAGCGTCGGGCCGACCGACAATAACGATGCCGTAGGCATGGGACCGGTGATTGACGCTGCCGCGCGCGACCGCATTCGCAGCTACATTGATCTGGGTTTGCAAGAAGGCGCAAAGCTGGCGACCGATGGGCGTGGCGTGATGTTGACCGAATCCACTGATGGCTTCTTTGTCGGGCCGACGATCTTTGATCGGGTCGCGCCGGAGATGAAGATTGTGCGCGATGAAATCTTTGGGCCGGTGCTTTCGGTGATGCGCGTGGACGATTTGCATGCGGCGATTGAAGAGGCGAATCAATCACAGTACGGCAATGGAGCGGTGATCTTCACGCGCGATGGCGGCGCGGCGCGGACGTTTGCGCGTTACGTCAAATGCGGGATGATCGGTGTGAATGTGGGCGTGCCTGCGCCGATGGCGGTCTTTCCGTTCACGGGTTGGAATCAGTCGTTCTTCGGCGATCTGCACATTCAAGGCGTCGAGGGCTTCCACTTTTACACGCACAACAAAGTCGTGTTGAGTCGTTGGAATGATCCGGGTAAGCGGGTGCTAGGCTGGTAGGCAAAAAAGAGAACACTCAATAAACAGAAAGAACGGAACAGAGGGCAGCTTGGTAAGTTGCCCTCTGTTCCGTTTTCGCATTTTTGTCTTCAGCAGTTCGGCGGGAAGATCGGGATGGTCAGTGTCGCCGCCGAAGTCAGTGTCAGCTTGTGCAAGTTGCGCCCTTGATTGAAAGCATTCGCTGACGTTGTCGCGTTCCGATTGAAATTGAAGGCTGCCCCTAACAAGGCGATATCGCTTGGCGAATAGAACTTGCCCCAACCGCTACGGCCAGACGGGATGAATTGCTCGAAGCGTGGCGCGGTGCGCGGGAAGTTGCTCGAGAGTGAGGAACGGAACTGGCACGTGTTGGGCGAGAAGTTGAAGCTGAGCGGATTCTCCGCATCGTCGTAGAGGATGCCGAAAAGCCCGGTCAACGTGGCTGCCGCGACAGCCAAATTTCCGCCAAAGCGGTTCAGCACCAGCAGTGTGTCGTTGCCATCGGCGCGTGCTGGAATGTCGTCCAACGCAAGCACGCGCGGCGCTTGGTTGTAGCTCACTCCATCGAAGCTGAGCAGCGCCGTCACCGAGTTCGCGTTGCAAGTTATCTGCCGGTCGGCCAACGCCGCAAACGCCTCGGCGTTCAGGCTGCCTTGGTGACCGCTGCTGAGTTTGACGTGGGCGCTTCCGATCAGATAGTTGAAGTTGATCGGGCAGCCCGTCAGCGGATCGGTCGCCACCGCCACCATGTAACCAGTCACGCCGGGGTCTAAGTCCGAGGCAAAAAAGGTCGCCTTCTGATTTGGCGTCAGGCAAACGAAGGCATCAGCAACCGAGCAGGTCGCCCCGTCCACAAAGAACAGATGTACCCCGACAGGCAAGCGCGGGTTGGTGTTGGTGACGCTCAAGCGCGTGTTCTGTGCGTTCAGCGCACCGATGCTCGAGGTGTAGAGATTGTAGAACAAGACCGAGCCGGGCTTCTGATCGCTGACATCCGAAGTCGCCGGGAAGACGGAACCGGGGCCGACCGATGGGCAGTTGACCGTTGTGCAAGCTTGCACCGTTGCTGCCACTCCGCCCACGATGCCCGATGTCGAGTTGACGCACAGCACCGTCGCCGACGGTGTGCCGTCGGCGACCTGGGCCTGATACGCAATGTTTACCGTCTGGTTGGCGTTGAGTGCGCCCGCCCAGGTGACAGTCGTGGCATTGACCACCGTGCACGTACCGCTACTGGCCGCGCAGCTTCCAGACAGCGCGAGCAGTTGTGCCGGTAGCGTGGCAGTGAAGTTGAAGTTCTGTGTCGTCGTGTTGGTATTGGTTACCTGGGCCATCACCCCGACCAAGCCGCCGGGGGCCAGGCAAACCGCCGGATCAGTGAGTATGAGGTTCAAGCCCACGACCGTCACGGTCAATTGCGTAGAACTGGACAGCGACGCGTCTCTCGCTGTGAGGGTGAAAGTTGTCGTCTTGGCTCCTGCTGCCGCCACCACATTGGCTGTGACGACGCCCGCAGCGTTGACGCTGATGTTGGAAATGGTCACGCCGTTAAACGTCGCACTCGCGCTGCCGTTGACGGTCACTATTATGCTGTTCAGCGGGTCTTCCTGATCCGTAACCGTGGCGATCTGCGAATTGCTGACAGGCGCACCTTGCGTCCGCGTGACTGCCACCGGGGTGATCACCGGCGGACTGTTAGGGCAGTATTTGGCGAAGCCATTAGAGGGGCGTTCACCCGCAAATTCAAATATGCCGCCAGCGTAAAGACTATCCCCGACCACCCCCAGCGCCAGGACTTGGAAGCCCGACAAAATCCCAGGGGCGCCGCCGACGTCGGATAAATTGCTCCAGGTATTATTGGCGCCGTTCCACTTCGCCACGCGAAATGCTTGCACTGTCGTCCCACCGGTATTCGCTGAGAGGAAGGTCCCGCCGACATAGACATCGTTCCCGCTCGCCGCCAGGGCAAACACCTGGCTACTCACGCCATTACCGTTACCCGCGCCCGGCAGCGCGCTCCAGGTGTTGTTGCTGATGTTCCAGCGTGCCACGCGATTCGCAGGTACTGAGGGCGTACCGCCAACGTTCGCCACAGTGAAGTTTCCGCCGACATAAAGAAAGTTTCCGCTTAGCGCCAAAGCATTGACTACAGCGCTTGAGCCGTCTACGCCATTGCCGGGACCCGCGCCCTCCAGCGCGCTCCAGGTGTTGTTGCCGCTGTTCCACTTTGCCACGCGCGAGGCAAACACCGGCGCGACACCATTGGCGTTGGCAAGAAAGAAGTTCCCACCCACATACACGTCGTTTCCGCTCGCTGCCAGGGCTTTGACCGGGGCGTCCGTGCCCTCACCACCCATCTGACCGGTCAGCGCGCTCCACGTATTGGTAGCACTGTTCCAACACGCCACGTTAGTCGCTTGAACGGGTGGGCCAGGGAGATTGTTGACGAAGTTGAATTGTCCGCCGACATAAACATTGTTCCCGCTCACGGCGAGGGCGTTGACCGGGCCGTTCGTGCCCTCGCCATTGCCCTGTCCGGTCAGTGCGCTCCACGTATTATTAGCGCTGTTCCAGCACGCCACGCTACTCGCTGTAACCTGCGTGCCAAAGAGGTTGACGATCCCGAATGATCCGCCGACATAGACCTTATTCCCGCTGACTGCTATGGCGCTGACCGCGCCGGCCACGCCGTTGCCGCCGCCTGGCCCCGGCAGCGTGCTCCAGGTATTGGTCAGCCCATTCCACTTGGCTACGTTATTCGCCAACACATTCCCGACCGCCGCAAAAACGCCGCCTACGTAAACATCATTGCCGCTGACCGCCAGGGCGAGGACAAAGCCATTCACGCCGTTGGCGCCGTCTATCTGATTAACCGCGCTCCACGCACCGGCGCCAAACTTGGCCAGCGAATAGGCGGCGATCACCGTCCCGCCCAGATTGGCCTGTAAGAAGATCCCACCGACAAATAGCTCGCCCCCAACCAACGCCAGCGCATTAACTTCAGCGTCCACCCCATTACCACCGCCTGCCCCCGTCAAGGCGCTCCATCCGCTACCGCTGTTCCACTTCGCCACGCGTCGAGTATTGACTGCGGCGCCGACATTCGCTTGCGAGAATAGTCCGCCCAGATAAACATCGCTTCCGTTCACCGTCAGGGCTTTGACTTCATTATTCACTCCCTGGCCGCCCGCTCCGCTGAGCGCGCTCCACGCGCCGTTGTTCCACTTTGCCACGTTATTGGCATTGACTGCGGCGCCAACATTCGCTTGCGTGAAAGCCCCACCCACAAACACGTCGCCACTCCCGCTCATCGCCAGGGCGTTGACAGGGCCATTCACGCCCTCGCCGCCGGAGCCATTCAACACACTCCAGGTATTGCTCACACTATTCCACTTGGCTACGTTGCTCGCGTTGATTGGCATGCCACCGAAATTATTTACGACGCTGAACCTCCCGCCCACAAACACGTCGTTGCCGCTCACCACCAGAGCGTTGGCTAAGTCTCCTCCCCCGGCGAATCCGACTCCATTGCCGCCTAACTGTCCCGTCAGCGCGCTCCAAGTATTGGTACCGCTATCCCACATTGCAACATTATTGACACCAGGCGGGAGCACCCCGGCTGCCCCAGCAAATTCGCCACCCACAAATACTTTGCTCCCGCTCACGGCCAAGGCTTTGACAAATAAAGGAACAAACGGGCCATTTACCCCATTGCCGCCAAACTGTCCCGGCAGCGCACTCCACGTATGGGTATTACTGTTCCACCTGGCGACGTGATTAGCGGCCACTGGCCCTGGCGGGCCGAAACTCGCTTGATTGAAGTTCCCACCCACATACACATCGCTCCCGCTTACCGCCAGCGCAGCGACTGGGCCAGTCACCCCGTTGCCACCGTTCTGGCCAATCAAGGGTTCCCAGAACTGGCCCAACGTATCCCACTTGGCCACGTTGTTCACCGATACGTCGCCGGCGACGGTGAAACTTCCGCCCACGTAGACGTTATTGCCGCTGACGGCCAGAGCCAGGACGTAGCCGTTGGTGCCGTTATGGAGCGGGAATTGATCAGACCAGCGGGCGCATTCCGTCGGGACGCTCCCTTGCACGAAGGTCGGCGCGCCATTCGGCCCCAACACCATCCGGTAGCCAGCAGTGTTGAAGCTGCCTTGCATCCCTGCGCCCAGTTTCAACGTTCCGTCCGGATTGAGCGCGTTAGCAATCGGTGTCATTTGGCCGGAGTCCGCGCCGCGCGCTGCCTGCGGTGGCCGCGCGGCCACGCCTGCACGTTGCGGCCCATAAAACAGCAACGCCACCGACGCTGCTACTACCAAACTGACCAGCGACAGGTTGAACAGATAACGATTGAGCCGTGTGTGTGTGTGCATAGTTTGTGAGTCTCCAATTCTTGTGTGTATGCAAAACTTCTAGCTAGCGCCCGCGTCGCGGGTCACGACTGGTCAGACATGATGAAGCAAAGGTGTGGCGGGTGCGTCTCAGCCTGTGAAACGTACAGCAGCGTCACGTAAGCTAGTCTGGTCGTAATGAAACCGCCTGACCTTTCTCCGGTGCCCTTACTCTTGTTGCCCACCCCGGGACAAAGGGTGGAGAGCAAATCCTAAAGCTGCTTGGCGAGAGAGAGACCGCTACGGACAAGCCGATCTTGGTGAGTGGAATTTTCCAGTGAGTGGAAACGCCTGCTCAAGTGGAATGTAAAGCGTAAAGCAAGCGCGGGCAGAGTATAGCCAGCCGGTTAAGCTTAAACAAGCCAAGCCACGTATCAGTGGTGAATTTTGTGGAGGTAAGAAAGCGGCGGGGAGCGATAGACTGGATAGAGTGAGGTATGGCTTTGAAACGTTGGCTTGCGGGCGCTGTGTTTACGTTAAATGAAGCCCTGTGGGAGCGACATCTCGCAGGTCGTTCCCACAGGGCTTGGACACAAAAGTATCCTTTGGAACTCGCGTATCAGCAATTCGGCGGGAAGATTGGGATAGTCAATGTCGCCGCCGTCGTCAAGGTCAGCTTGTGCAGGTTGTGCCCTTGATTGAAAGCATTCGCCGCCGTCCCCGCGTTCGGATTGAAGTTGATTTGCGCGCCCAGCAACGCAATGTCCGATTGCGAGTAGAATTTTGCCCAACCGCTGCGCCCCGCCGGAATGAACTGCTCGAAGCGCGGCGCGGTGCGCGGGAAGCTGCTTGAGAGTGATGAACGGAACTGACAGACGCCCGCTGTGAAGGTGAAGCTCAGCGGATTTTCGGCATCGTCGTAGAGAATGCCGAAGAGTGAACCGAGCGTCGCTGCCCCACTGGCCAAGCTGCCACCCACGCGATTCAACACAATCAGCGTGTCGTTGCCATCAGCGCGCGACGGAAGATTCGAAGCCGCCAGCACACGCGGCGCGCGGTTGTAGCTCGTTCCATCAAAGCTCAACAGCGCCGTCACCGACAACCCATTGCACGCAGGCAAGCCGCCCGCGAGCGCCGCGAAGCCCTCCGCCGAGAGATTGGCCGCGTGTCCGCTTGAGAGTTTCACATACTCATCGCCGATCAGATAGTTGAAATCTACCGGACAGCCCGTCACCAAACTCGAAGCCACGGCCACGATGTAGCCGGTCGTGCCCGGATCAATATCAGAAGCCAAGAAAGTGGCCGTCTGATTCGGTGTCAAGCAAACCAGGCTGTCAGCGATTGAGCACGTAGCTCCATCTACAAAGAACAGATGCACGGCAATCGGCACGCTCGGATTGGTGTTGGTAATGGCGATGCGCGTGTTCTGCTGATTGGGCGCGGCGATGCTCGACGAGTAGAGATTGTAGACGAGCACCGAGCCGGCCTTCTGATCGCTCACTTCGGCCGCCGCCGGGAAGAGCAAGCCGGGGCCGATGACGCTGCCGACCGGAGCGGCGTTGACAGTCAGCGTTGCGCTCGCGCTCGTCGTATTCGCGCCGCCGTTGTTGGTGGTGAGCGCGCCCGCCGGGATCATGTTGGCGTAGGGGCCGACTGTCGTGCTAGTGACTTGCACGCTCAAAGTGCAACTGCCGCCCGCCTGGATCGTGCCGCCGCTCAAGCTGACCGAGTTGGCGGTCTGTGTGGCCGTGCCGCCGCAGGTGGTGGCCGCTGTGCCCGCGACGGTCGTCAAGCCTGCGGGCAAGGTGTCGGTCAGGCTCGCGCCGGTTAAGGTGATGCCCGCGCTGCTGAGCGTGATGGTCAACAGGCTGGTGCCGCCTGTGGTGATGGTTGCTGGATTGAAGGCCTTCGTCACGGTCGGCGGCAAGGCCTGCACTTCGAAGGCGCCGATGTCAGAGCCGTTACCGCCCGTGGCGTTGGCAATCGCCGGATCATCCACGGGACGCGTGAAGCCGCGCTGGTCGGTGGTGATGGGCGTTGCGGTAATTGGGTCAAGCGCGGCAGCACCTTTGTCTATTGCAGGGCTGCCCGCGAGCAGCGCCATCGTTTGCGTCGGGCCGCCGTTATTGGCCAGCGGGCCGAGCAGCGGATTGATCTGCGCAGCATTCGTGCCGATCTGATCGGCAGTGCCGGGTGCGGGGGTGATGGTCGCGTCTTTGTTATTGCCGATCAGGTTCCAGCCCTGCGAGATCAGCGTGCCTTTGAAATCGGGGCCAAGGTCGGCGGTGTTCCCGGCAATGATGGTGTTCTTGGCATTCACCGTGCTGGTGTTGATCGAGCCATTGTCAACGCCGCCGCCATTGCTTTGGCTGCTGGCTCCGCCATTGACACCAGTCACGCCGGTTGTTGAGTTGCCGTAGATTGTCGTGTTGGTGAGATTCACCTGGCCAGTATTGTAAATGCCACCACCGCCGCCGAAAGAGACGGCACTACCTAAGCCTGTTGGGCAGTGGAATTGGAAAATAACGCCCTTGACGGTATTCCCGTTGAGCGTGCTGTTGGTGATATTCACTGTCCCGCCATTAGAAATGCCACCGCCGGAACCGTTGTCAGAGAAGTAATTGTTAGTAGTGTAATTAATGACGGTACCGTTATTGACGGAGTTTCCGGAGATCGTGCTGTTCAACACATTTAATGTCCCCGTATTGAAAATTCCCCCAGCGGCGGAGCGCACAATAAGTATAGTTCCACCGGGGACACAAGGATTACCGGGTTGACCATCTTGAATGTCGCCGCTTTTCGCTGTGTTTCCAGAGAGCGTGCTGTTGATTAGATTCACCGTTCCGTTGGTGTTGAAAATTGCTCCGCCTGCGCCATTACTACTTGGGTTAAATGCCGGGGATCGTTGAACGCTGTTGCCGCTGGCTATGTTCCCTGAGATGGAGCTGGTTGTTACAGTTACGGTTCCCGTGCTTTGGTTGTAGATTGCGCCGCCTAAGCCCGATGCTCCACTGTTGATGCCGCTGATAGCTTGATTACCGGTGAGCGTCACGTTGCTGAGGTTGAGCATGCCCGTGCTGTTATTGAGAATGCCACCGCCGAAGCCATTGCTCGCTGTGTTGCCGTCAACTCCGCGATGCCTGCCATTCGCAATCGTCAGACCGGAGATTGTGACGTTGATCGCAGGCGTCACGCTGCCAATGTTGAACACGCGCACCGCGTTGTTGCCGCTGATGGTCAACAGGCTCGCGCCCGGCCCCTGAATCGTCAGGCTCTTGTTGATCGCCAGTTCGCTTGCCAGCGTGATCGTGCCGTTCACTGCGAAGGTGATGGTCTCGCCCGCGCCCACATCGGCAATCGCCTGCCGCAGACTGCCCGCACCGCTGTCGTTGAGATTCATCACGACCTGGTTGGCCAGCGCCGGACTGGCCGCGCCGAGCGCCGCCGACACCGCCTCGCCAAGCGCCTCGGCCTGCGCGTCCCAACCCAGCCAACCCAAGGCGACCACGCCCAGCAACAAGCCGAGCGCCCAAATCATTCTGCGTGTGTGTAGTCTCATTACGTTTTCTCAGCGGTGTGGTGTAGAAGCCGCGCGCCGTAGCACAACGCGCGCCCACTGATCTATGTTGAACTAACGATACGATAGCGCGCTAGCGAGCATCACTGCCCGAGTGATGCGGCGCGCGCGAAATAGGTCTTGTTCGCAATTAGCTAGCGTGGCCTTGGGTGATTACTGCTGTGTGAGAAAGCCGCGTTAACTGGCGACAATTTAAGCGTGTGGGGACGCGCTGTCAATCAAACACGCCGCTTGGTTATACAATCAGTAGATCACGAAATCTTTGTTCTTTGCGCCGGAGGCGCGCCGGATATTAGCTGGTGGTGACAACCACTGGGAACAGGGCAGCAATTGATTTCAAGCCCTTCGCAGGCTCAAGCTGGGGGATGAGTTTTGGCCCTTTCCTTTTTACCAGTTCCTCCCCGTGTGCCCCGTGGTTGTCTGACTCACCTGAGGTATTCCCGATAACTTCTCTTGTGCCTCGCGTGCCTTGCGTGTTTCAATTCGCCTACACAATGGCAACCGGTTTGGGAAATGAGAGGATGCGCGTTTGAAGATCATTCCGTTGGGTACGAGTTCGGGCAAACCGACGCTGCATCGCAATGTCAGCGCGACGGCGGTGGTGGCGGAAGGCGAGTGGTGGCTCTTCGATTGCGGCGAAGGCACACAGATGCAGATCGCGCGCGCGGGCTTGTCATTCCACCGGCTGGCCGGGATTTTCATCACGCACTTGCACGGCGATCACTTCAACGGCTTGGCGGGATTGCTCTCGACGATGGCGTTGGACAAACGCGCGCACGAGTTGATCTTAGTCGGCCCGCCGGGCGTCGGTGAATATCTTGACTTGCTGAAGCGTTTGAAAGTTCTCTGGCTCAATTACCCGCTCACGTTGCACGAGTTGGGCAAGAACGATTTTGCCGAGAGCGCGCAGCAAGAGGTTTACGACTCCGAACGATTTTTTATCACCACGCGCCCGCTCTATCACCGCATCTTTGCGCTCGGCTATCGCGTGCAGGAGAAAGACAAGCTGGGCAGATTCGATGTCGAGCGCGCGAAAGCCTTAGGCGTTCCCGCCGGGCCGCTCTACGGGCATTTGCAACGCGGCGAGGCGGTCACGCTGCCGGATGGCCGCGTGATCGAACCGGCGACCGTCGTTGGGCCACCGCGTCCGGGCAAGGCGGTGGCCTACTGTTTGGACACGCGCCCGTGCGCGAATGCCGTGGCGTTGGCGCGCGACGTAGATTGGCTGATCTACGAAGCAACTTTTACGAACGACCTGGCGGAAGAGGCCGAGCATTATGGCCATTCGACCGCACGACAGGCGGCGCAAACTGCGTTGGACGCGCAGGCGCGGCGCTTGCTCATCACCCATTTCAGTTCACGCTTTCCCGATGCGACGCCGTTGTTGGAAGAGGCGCGCGAAGTTTTCCCCGCTACGACAATGGCGCGTGATCTGTTGGAACTTGAAGTTTGACTACACAAGGAGAAATCGAAATGAAAAAACAAGTCATGCTTTGTCTGTCGTTACTGCTGTGTTTCCCGCTTCTCGTTTTGGCGCAATCAAAGCCAGCCAACAACGCCGAGCGCGAAGCAGCACGGCGCGAGTTGGAGTACCGGCTGGCGCGCGAAAAAGGCTACGATGTGGAAGTCCGCATTGAGACTGCCGAATCGTATTTCATCAGCAATGGCGAAAACGGCGTGCGAGGCCGCGCGCAACTCCGCGAGCGCGGCGCACGTTGGGAGGCGATCTGGTACGACACCGTCCTGGACACACGCCGCAACCGCGCGACGCGCGTGGAATGGGGTTACGGCAACCGCATCGGCGAACGCAGCGAAAACCGTGATCAGGGGCGTTATGACGACCGCGCGTTGTTAGGAGCGGCGCGCAGTGGCAGGTACGAAATTCAACTCGTTGCCACCGGTCGCGTGCTCGACATCGGCCAGGGCAGACAGGTGGTGCAACGCACGTCGAATGGCGCGCGCACTCAGCAATGGGACATCGAAGAAGCGGGCGGCGGTTATTACTACCTGCGCGCGGCTGAGACCGGCGAAGTGGCGGCCTGGCAAGGCGACGCGAACGGCGCGAGCATCGTGCTGGTACGGCAACGGCGCGGCGACGACAACCAAATGTGGGAGATCAGAAGCGGGCCAGACAACGGCTATTACTTCATCGCGCGCAACGGCAAGTCTATGGATTCGCCGAGCAGCGCGCGCAACGATGGCGGGCGGCTACAGCTTTACAGCCGCAATGGTGAAGCGAATCAGCGTTTTCTTTTGCGACAGATTGACGACCGCTCACGCAATGACGCAAGTATTCGTGACCGGGATCGTTCTGACAACCGCGACCGTAATCGCGACTCTTTCGGTTCAGGCCGGATGAGTTGGCGCGGGCGTGTAGATGGCGAGATCGAGATCGAGATTCGCGGCGCTTCGGCGCGTGCGCGCCAACTCTCCGGCCAAGCGCCGTATGGTGTGCGCGCCGATTTCGGTTCCGCGTTGCCGCGCCGCGACGTGAGCGTCCGCGTAGAACGGCTGCGTGGGCGTGGACGAGTGGAGGTTATTCAACAGCCGTCTTCCTCAAACGGTTTTACCGCCGTTATCCGTATCAATGATTCGGCCGGAGGCTCGGATGAATACGAGCTTGAAGTGAGCTGGAATTGAGTTTCGAGTTGACTCACTATGTTTCGGCCGTAAGCCGCAGGGTCTCGTACAGAGACCCTGCCACCTCATCTTTCAAATCAGCAATGGCAAATCGGCAAAGGAGAAAGCCAATGAAAAAACTGATCGTGCTCAGCTTGATTTTTACCCTCATTCTGCCAGCCGCAGCGCTGGCCGGATTGGGTAGTAAGAAGGCCGCTTATCAAGGCGGCACCACCAAGGACAAGGATTTTCCCGGAGTCAAAAAAGCGGTAGAGGGTACGCTCAATACCAACGATGAAAAGGAACTGAAGTTTGATTACACTTTGGACAAGACGCCTAAAGGTTATGCAATCCCTTATGGCCAAATCATTGACATCGAGTATGGACAAAAGGCCGGACGGCGTGTAGGCGCGGCGATTGCGACAGCCATTCTGATCAGCCCGGTCGGCCTGTTTCTGCTATTCTCGAAGAAGCGCAAACATTTCGTCACCATCGGCTACAAGGATAACGACGGGAAGGAACAGGTAGCGGTCTTCGAGTTAGGCAAGGGCATCGTGCGCACGACACTGCCGATTCTGGAAACTCGTTCTGGCAAGAAAATCGAATATCAGGATGAGGACGCCAAGAAAGCCAGCAAAGGAAATTAGCTTGGCTCAGATTATTTAAGCGGGCTTTGCCTGCAACCCAACATTGAGCTGCAGGCAAAGCCCGCTGAGCAACTTTTCCCTACCATCCGCTCTGAGCCGGCTCAGTTGAGCGACTCGACGCGAATCTTCGTGCATTTAATCGTCCCCTCGCCGGAGATAATCGTCTCTCCAGTTGGAGTATAGATGTCCACTTTGGTCACTCCGCTGATCTCCAACGTGTTCGGATTGAGTTTGAACTTCACCCGTCCTTTGAAAGTGCTGTCGAGATTGCCCGCTGCGTCAAAGAGCAGTTGTTTGTAAATGATGGTGAACTCGTTGTCACCGGTGCGCTCCCACGCGCCGTGCTCGGTCGCAGCCAAATGCGGATTCGGCGGCCCGGCGTCCGAAGCCACGACAGTGCCGTCCGTACCGAAGGTAAATATAATGCGGAACGGTGGCGGCCCGCCTGCTTCCGGTGTATGCACGCCTTCCCACGAACCGATGAAGTTTTTGAGCTGTGCTTGTTTTGCCTGTTCGACGGCATCAAGGAGGCCACCACCGACCACGCCCTGTGCTTGTTGCGTTGTGTCTGAGCCGCCGTCGCTCGACTGTGCGTACACAGCCACGTTTGAAACCGCCATCAACGCGACGACGGTCAGGGCCAGGAAAATTCTTTTGGTAATCATTGTCGTTCTCCTTAGATTAATAGAAAGGTTGAAAAATTAAGTCGGGTAATCAGCCATTCACCAACCGCTTGGTTGGTCGCTTAACCTGACGTTAGCCTGGTGCGTTTAACGAATTGAGGCAGATGAAGAGCCGCCCGTCAGCGGTCTCGCGGAAATGCAAACGGCCCGCTTCGACCTTGCGGCAGATGGCCCGCAGGCTGAGGCCGGTAAGCAACCCGGCTTCTTCCAACGTGACCAGCTTGACCTCGGCAGCGCATTGCGGACACCAACCGGTGAGCGCCACCCGTGCCTGCCTGCGCAAACAAACAATCGTTTCGGTTTCGACCGTAATCTCTGTCCGCCGCTTCCGCTTCACATTGCCTCCAAAAGAGCCTGCTTGTGATTGCTACATTCCACCGGCGCGGCCTACAATCGGTGCGCCCACGCAAGAAGCTGAGCAGCAGGGAATCCCCATCACTCTCAGTTCTCGTATCAACTCGCGGCGCAAGGTAGCGGAAAAGCCTTTGACGAGTCTTGACAGAGGCTTTGACAAATTCTCCGAATTTATGACGAGCGCGTTATGTCCAAGCCAGCAGTAGACTTCTACGAATTTGATGGATTTCGCCTGGATGCGCGGAAGCGGCTGTTGCTGCGCGAACGGGAGGTCTTGTCGCTGACGCCGAAGGCCTTTGACACGCTGCTTGTGCTCATAGAAAGCGGCGGGCGGGTGGTTGAAAAGGACGAATTGATGCAGGCCGTCTGGCCCGACACGATTGTCGAAGAGAGCGCACTCGCCCGCAACATCTACCTGCTGCGTAAAACGCTCGGCGAAAGCCCAGACGAACACCGCTTCATCGTCACCGTGCCTGGACGCGGTTATCGCTTTGTCGCCCAGGTGACGCCCTTGAGCGAGGAGCAGACTGAGTTGGTTGTGGCCACGCGCACGCGCGCCAGTATCGTGACGGAAGAGGAAGAAGAGATAGAGAAGCCAGTAAGCGAGGAGATAGACCTCTCTTTTTCCAAAACTCCCGCTCTCCCGCGCCCTCGCACTGCCCGCCTGCCGTTGCTTCCCACACTGCTCGGCGGTGTTGCGATGTTGGTAATTCTCGCGTTTGCCTATCGCGAGCTGACCCGCCAAGAGAAGCAGCCCGAAGCTAGCGTGCCGATCAAGTCAGTCGCCGTACTGCCTTTCAAATCGCTGGTGGCCGAGAGCCGCGACGAATATCTGGAAATGGGCATGGCCGATGTGCTGATCACGCGCTTGAGCAATCTCAAACAACTCATCGTGCGGCCCACAAGCGCCATCCGCAAATACACGGCGCTCGACCAAGACTCAGTCGCCGCAGGCCGCGAGTTGAAAGTTGATGCGGTGCTCGACGGTAACTTGCAACGCGTCGGTGAGCGCATCCGCGTGACGGTGCGGCTAGTCAACACGCGTGAAGGCACGCCCATCTGGGCTGAAACTTTCGATGAGAAGTTCACCGATCTTTTTAGCGTCCAAGACAAGCTCTCCGAAAAATTGGCCGCTGCACTCGCACTCAAACTTTCGCCGACTGATCGGCAACTGCTCGCGCGGCGCTACACCGAAAACACCGAAGCGTTTCAGGCCTATCTCAAAGGCCGCTATTTCTGGACGCGCTGGACGCACGCAGGTTTGCAGAAGGCGATTGAATATTTCGAGCAGGCGATCAAAGTAGACCCGAACTACGCGCCGGCTTATGCCGGCTTGTCCGATTCGTATCATCTGCTCGGCTACCTCGGCTTTATGCCGCCGCGCGAGACTTACCCGAAATCTGTAGAGGCGGCCAAGCAATCGCTGCAACTCGACGACGCGCTCGGCGAAGCGCATCTCTCGCTGGCCAAGACGAAGTTCTTCTATGAGTGGGATCTGCCAGGTGCTAAGCGTGAAGTGGAACGCGCTTTGGAGCTTAGTCCGAACTACGCGGATGCGCACGGTTTAGCTGCTACCTATTTTCAGGCAGTCGGGCAGTCTGCTGAGGCTATCGCTGAGCGAAAACGCGCGGTTGATTTAGACCCGGTTACGCCGTTCACCGTCAATGCAGTAGGCTGGGCCTACTTCTACGCGCGCCAATACGACCAGGCCATCGAATGGTACAAAAAGGCGCTGGAATTGGATTCACACTTTGTGCTGCCGCACAACGACCTCGGCAATGCCTATCACCAAAAGGGCATGTATAACGAAGCCGTAGCTGAGTTTCTCAAACAACGCAGCCTGATTGGCGGGCAGCCTGAAGACATTGCTCTACTCAAACAGGCTTACGCGACCGCCGGAATCAAGGGCTATTGGCAAAAAGACCTTGAGTTAGCGCATGGACAATTGAAGCAGGGAAGTGGCAGTAGCTGGAGAATGGCGCGCATCTACACTGAGTTAGGCGACAAGGATCAAGCTTTTGCCTGGCTAGAGCGGGCTTATGAGGAGCGCAATAATCTGATGATCTTTCTCAAGGTGGTGCCTTTCTTCGAGAGCTTGCATGCCGACCCGCACTTTGCTGATTTGCTGCGGCGTATTGGTCTGCCGCAGTGAGGCGGTGGTCTCAGCTTAGTGTTGTATGCCATAAATCCTTTGAGGTGTGTCCGCCACATTTTCGCCGCGTTAGCGGCGGCTGACTTTAGCCGTGGGTGCAACCCACGGAAAGCGCGGTTGAAGTTTCCGCGTCGCGTCAGCGACACTTGAATTCAGGCGTCGCTGACGCGACGCGGAAACCATCGTTGTCCTTCCCGGTGTCGAAAACGCCGGGCTAAAGTCAGCCGCCGCTAACGCGGCGAAGAGACGGTGATTGAACCCTCAACGAATGTATAGCAGGCAGTATTTAGCTTGGCAGAGAAATTTGTAGGAAGGTAGCTTTACTTCCGCTCCTTCAATAACCCGATGATCTCATCCAGGCGGCGTTCGATGCCTTGCAGCGCGGCGAGTTGCTCTGCCGCTTGCGCATTGCCGTTGGCAGTTGCCGAGGCAGATGCTTCGGGTAGCAGATGCGTCCGCTGTGTCTGCTTCAGCTTCTCACGCCCTTCGAGAATCTGGTTGCGAAATTCCTGCGCGTCAATGATGCCGGTGAGACGCATGTCGTTTGCCTGTCCCGCGCTATGGCCGGCGGTTTCAAACTTAAGCGTGCTCAGATGGAAGCGGCGCAGCAGTGGGCCTTCGATGAAGGTGACATCCTGTATGTTTTCGAGCGGAATAGTTTTCTCCACTTGGACGAGAATGCCCTTGCGGTAGCGCAGCGTCTTCTCGTCCAAATGGCATTCCAGCTTGTCAAAGTAATGCCGCGCCCACCATTGCCCTAGGCCGAAAAACCAGATCAGCGCCAGCGGCAGACCAATAATGGTGCTTGCTATCGTAAAGCCTATGGTCACCACCAGGTACGGGCGGATTAGGGGGTTGAATTTGGCGTGCAGGGAAGTGGTAGTTGGAGTACTCATATAGTTTGCTTGATATGAATTATTTGCTGTCAACAAAGAGCGGCCTACAAAATTCGTTGGTGCTAGAAATGTAGCGCTGCGTTCACCGCAGAGACGCCGAGTACGCCGAGACCTCGCAGAGAAGAAACGAGAAAAAGGGCTTGCCAATTCTCCGCGCTCCTTTGCGTCCTCAGCGCCTCTGCGGTGAATAGTCACACTACAGCGCGGTCAAGCGCGTTTCACCCTTCACTCCGGTTTCTTGCTGCGCGTCATGGTAGGAATCTTGTGACCTTCCGCCGACTCCGCAATAAGCTGGGCCAGCCGCTTGAGCCGCGTTTCTTCTTTTTTCGCGCTGAGGATCCACCAACTCATCATTTTTTGATACCCAGGAGTCTGCGCCTGAAAGAATTTCCAAGCCTGCTTGTTGGCCCGCAATTGCCGCACATACTTCTCGTCGAGCGGCTGGCCTTTTTGCTCGTAGGTATAAACACGCGACCGATCTGCTGTACACGCCTCGAAGGCTTTGAGTCCGGCGGGCTGCATGCGACCAGTTTGAATCAACTCCTGCGCGCGCCCAATGTTGACCGCGCTCCATATACTGCGCGGCCTGCGCGGGGTAAAACGAATCTTGTAGCTCGTGGCATCCACGCTTTTCCGCAGACCATCAATCCAACCAAAACAGAGCGCCTCATCAACGGATTCTGGCCAAGTAATGCTGGGTTTGCCGGAGTCCTTTTTGTAGTAGCCGACCCAGAGTTCCTGAGCCGTGGCGTGATGCTGTTCAAGCCATTTGCGAAAGTCGGCAGGGGACTTGAAAAAGGTAATTTGCATAACTGCGCTTTGCTCCAATCTCAATCAACGGCTCAGTTCGGCAAGTAGCCCAACGCCGCCAGAATTCGCTTCGTCAACTCTATGCGCTTGTCGCGCAGTTCCATAAAGCTCGTACCTTCGAGGTTGGTGGCGAAAAAATAAACGTTCCCCTTGGTTTCCAAATAGCCGACGAACCAGCCGATGTAAACGCCTTCGGCAATCGGCCCACCGCCGGTTTTTGCGCTCAACTTATAAGCCGGGGTCTGCTCAAACACGAGAATGTCTTTGACGATTTCGGTCGAGCGTTTAGATACGGGCAAGCGTTCCGTGTAAAACGCTTTCAAGAATTCCACTTGCTCGTTGGCTGAAATCTTCAGCACATTGTTGAGCCAGAAATTATCAACTCGGCCTGCTATGTCTTTGTTGCCATAGTTGAACGCCGTGACATGCTTCTTCATCTTCTGCGCGCCGACTCGCAAGGCCAGTTCTCTGTAGTACCAGAGGACGGAGTATTTAAGCGCCGACCGCAGCGTCTGGTCTTGGCCCCAGTGGATAAACGGCTCCTGGTTCCAATCGGCCTGCGGCGGGTACTTCTCGCGGTTCCACGGGATAACAAACTCAGCGTCGCGGATGACGCCGGTCTCCAGCCCGATCAGCGAGTTCGGAATCTTGAAGGTTGATTTGGGACTGAACCTTTCACGACAACGGCGCTCGTTGTAGCGCACGTAACGATTGTTATTCAGGTCATAAAGAACGAAGGCGCCGTTGGTGCCTTTGAAAAAGCCGCTCAAATCTTGCGCGTGACTAGCCACACCCCAACCCACAATGAACAATAAAGCGAGCGCAAACTTTGCAAGTGTCATATCTCAGCCATCCTTTATGCCAGCGCCAATTCAAGCAGTTTCGGCGAGCGTGTACTCGAAGTCGTAGTAATGCTTGCCATCGGCAATCTTGATCGTCAGCTTGCCCGCCAGTCCTGCCAATTCAGCGGTGCCAGAGTCCGGCACTACCGTGACAGACAGTTGCGCTTCGCCGCGCGTCATTGTGCCGCTGTGTTGGAGCACGAAGCTGCCTTGGCGTCTCTGTAATGTTCCGCTGACCTTCTCGATTGCAACATAACCGGCTGAGCCTTGAACGTCTGTCATGGCACTCAGCATCTGACCCTTGCTGGTTGCTTCAAGATCGCCGTGAAACTGTTTGTCAATTGTCATCCTGCCAAGCTTGGCATCTTCGGATTTGTCGTCCTGCGGGCTTAGTTTTACTTCAAACGTTCCGCTTGCATGTGTTGTCATGAAATTTTCCTTTGAAGTTTGTTTGGAATTGGCGAATTGGTTCGCGAATGTGCAAAAGGGTCAAAGCTCTAGCCCAGCCACTCTACTGTGAAAGACTCTCCGATGTCGAGATTTGCCCAACGTTCGCTTAATTCATCCAGACGGGCGCAGACCCGGGTGAGCAGGTCTTCGTTTAGCGACCGACTCTCTGTGGCTGGTTGAAGACTTCGAATGCTTTTCGCCTGTCCAAGCATCTCGCTAGCGCGTTTCCTGCGTGTCGGATCGGCGGAGCGGGCCAACCATTCATAGAGACAAATATAGGTCGCGCGTTCGGACAGGGCAGATTCATGGCAGCCTGCGCGCAGCAGCTTCTCGTCACGTTTGGAGGCGTGCCGGCGATGGCGTGCTGCTGCGCGGCGGTTCTCACCCTCTGAAGGAACGAGATGAAATGTCCCTGCTTGTCCGCCCTCCGCTATTTGGCCAAAGACCCCACGACTTAACCCAAGCTCGCTTTCCACCACTAGGTGCAGCAGATCGTGAGGCATGAGCGGGTCGTAGCCGGGCGCCGGATTCATCTCGACCGGTGGCAGATCCTTGCGGTAGATCGTGATCGCGTAGCGGCGTTCGCCCGTGCGGCGGAATTGAATTTCCATGAATGAATCCTTTCTGTCATAAATCAGGTTGTGTAAACCTCAAAAGAGTTTTTCCGCCAACAGTTTTATGACTTTATATCCCCAGGTCGAAAAGACCTCGTATTGTGTCTGTTCCTTTGCTGTGGCTCGGCGAAGAATTTCATACCCATGCATTAACATACATCCTTGACCAGGTGATTGAGATAGAAAATGCTGTGGCTGTATCCCCTCGGCCGCTAGAGACCTCCATCCGAGAATCATTCCTGCGTTCTCCCGAATTGTTTTTATATGGGCACTTCCTTGCTTTAAAACTTTACAACCCGCAATGGCCCCAGCGGAGGGGGGCACTTTGCCAATCCAGTCCATTAAGCCAGCAAGGAATAAACGAGTATCTATGGCTGCATTGTTGTACTTGAGTTGAATGACTCGACCACAAGCAAACCTGCCGTCATCAAGTGGTATTGACCAGAACTGGCCTGGCTTTAGGATAAGCTGTAGATTTAGGAACAAATGGGTATTTGAGTATTGCCATTTTCGCCTCTGCACTATTGCTGATTTAACGCCTTTATAGCTCAAACGCGGTTTTGTTGTCCTATTTATTCCGGCTGTTCCGCGCTCTCTTTTAACACCGTCACGCCTTTTGTCCACTGCGGCTCGTACGGACAATGGCGGCAACCGCTACCGCAACAATAGCCACGTTTCAAATGATAGGCGCGAGTGAAGACCATCAAGCCGCTCTCCCAGTAGAAGTCTTCACCTTCGACCAACTGCTGCACCTTCTCTTTAACTCTTCTTAAAAGCTCATTGTTTGACATCTTCACCTCGGCGGCATATTTTGCCGTAGCCGCGTGTCAGAAGAAAGTCAGCATCACAACTCGTAGGAGGCAAACCATGCCCAAACGCTACTGGCTGTTGAAGTCTGAGCCGGAGGCTTTTTCGATTCAGGATTTGGCCAAGGCGAGGCAACAGACCACTTGCTGGGACGGTGTGCGCAATTACCAGGCGCGTAATTTCATGCGTGTGATGAAGCGGGGCGAGCAGGCATTCTACTATCACAGCAACACCGAGCCACCTTGCATCGTCGGTGTTGTCGAGATTGTCAAAGAAGCTTATCCCGATCACACGCAATTCGATCTCAAAGACAAGCATTACGACCCGAAGAGCAAGATGGATAGCCCGGCTTGGGACATGGTAGATGTCAAACTGGTAGAGATTTTTCCACGCGCCTTGGCGTTGGAAGAATTGCGTGACGTGCCAGAGTTGGAAGGCATGGAACTTTTGCGACGTGGCTCGCGTTTATCCGTCCAACCGGTCAGCCCGGAGCAATGGAAGATCGTTGTCAGACTGGCAAAACGCAAGCAATAACCATTCAAACAAACATAACAAGAAGGAGCATCCTTATGTCAGCACGTGTCGGACATTTCGAAATTCAAGCAGCAAATCCACAACGCGCCATCGAATTTTACCGCAAGACGCTCGGCTGGGAATTCAACCAATGGGGCGAGAATCAATACTGGCTCATCACGACTGGCCCGGCGGACAAGCCCGGCATCAATGGAGGCTTGCTGCCACGCCGGGGTGATGATCCTTTGGAAGGACAATCGGTTAACGCGTATGTTTGCACGGCGATGGTGGACTCGCTCGACGATTCGTTGAATGCCGTGACGGCCAACGGCGGCAGTATGGTTGTGCCCAAGATGCCGGTGCCGGGCGTCGGCTGGTTGGCTTATTTCAAAGACACCGAAGGCAACATCTTCGGCCTGATGCAGACAGACCCGAACGCCGCTTGAGCAGTGTGATGAGTGGGCGTAGTGAGCGGAATTCACCCTTTTATTCGGGAGACAAATCATGGCTACTACGAAGCGAACCGCCAAGCAGAAACAGCCCGACAACGTTGCCGGGCTGACAATAGATCGCCCGCACATGCCTGGTTACGGCGTTCCAAACGACAAGAAGGGATTGCTGTCCTGGTCGCACGTGACGGAACGCATGGCAGCAGCGCAGAACTACTGGATTTGTTCAGTCAGCCCTGGCAGCCAACCCCACGCGACGCCCGTGTGGGGCTTGTGGCTGGATGATCGGCTCTATTTTGGCGGTGGTACGACCACGCGCTGGAACCGCAACCTGGCTGAGAATCCGGCAGTCTGCGTTCATCTCGAAAGCGGCAGCGATGTCGTCATTCTGCACGGCGAGGCGCAACCATTGCGTGCGCCGGAGCGTGAATTGACGTTACGCCTGGCCGACGCCTCGGCAAAGAAGTATGGCTACAGGCCGAAGCCGGAAGATTATGAAAAGCCGGGAACGTATGTGTTCCGCCCGCGCAAGGTTTTAGCCTGGAAACAATTTCCCAAGGATGCTACGCGCTGGCAATTTGAGGGCGACAACTAACTGAACCTGGGAGCGCAGGCATCCCTGCCTGCCGGATTGGGTTGCCCGCGCACCGAGCCCGGCAGGCAGGGATGCCTGCGCTCCCAGGAGGGCGAGGAGCTTATGGCAAAAGAATTGCGCTTTACCCCGTGCCTGTTTGAATTCCTGCGCGAACTCAAAGCCAACAACAACCGCGAATGGTTCGAGGCCAACAAGCAGCGTTATCTGGACGACGTGCGCGACCCGTTTCTGGCCTTCATCGCCGCATTTCGCCCGCGCCTGCAAAACATCAGTCCGCGTTACGTGGCTGATCCTAAACCTTCAGGCGGTTCGCTGTTCCGCATCTACCGCGACACGCGCTTCTCGAAGAACAAAGCGCCGTACAAGACCGTCGCCTCGGCTTACTTCGCGCACGAGGCGGGGAAGATAGATGCGCCCGGCATCTACCTGCACTTCGAGCCCGAAAAATGTTTCGTCGGGATCGGGCTTTATCATCCTGACCCGGCGACGCGCCGCAAAGTGACCGATGCAATTGTGGGACAAGCAGAAATCTGGCAGGCCATCACGGGCGCGAAAGAATTGAAGAAACAGTTCGAGCTTCACGACGGCGAATTATTGCAGCGCGTGCCGAAACCCTACGATCCGAATCACCCACTGGCCGAAGACTTGAGGCGCAAAAGCTTCATCGTCTGGGCTAACCTGACTGAGAAGCAGGTCTGCGCGAAAGATTTTCTCGACCGGTTGGAAACGCTTTGCCAAACCAGTGCGCCATTCTTAGCTTTTCTGGTGCGAGCAATGGGCTTGCCGTGGAGCGCAACCGACAAAGCACGTAAATAGGAACTCATCAGATGCCAAAGAAACGCGAGACAAAAACCGAACTGCACGAGCGTGCGCAACAACTCATCCGCACGCTCAGCAAAGAGTACAAAGAGCCCAAGTGCGCGCTCAATCACACGAACGCTTTTGAACTGTTGATTGCGACGATCCTTTCGGCGCAATGCACTGACGAACGCGTCAACATCGTCACGGCCGACCTGTTTCGCAAATATCGCCAGCCCGCAGACTATCTGAAAGTCCCGCTCAGCGAGTTGGAGCAAGACATACGCTCGACCGGCTTCTATCACAACAAAGCCAAGAGCATTCAAGGCGCGTGTCAGGTGCTGGTCGAACAGCACAACGGCCAAGTGCCGCAAACAATGGAAGAGTTGCGTCGGCTTCCCGGCGTCGGGCGCAAGACGGCCAACGTCGTGCTCGGCAATGCCTTCGGCATCACTTCGGGCATCGTAGTGGATACGCACGTGACGCGCTTGTCACAACGCCTGGGCTTGACGCAGGAGCAGAGCGCCGAAAAGATCGAAGAGGATTTGTTCAAACTGGTGCCAGAAAAAGAGTGGATCAATTTCTCGCATCGGCTGATCGCCCACGGGCGCAAGGTCTGCAACGCGCGCAAGCCGCTCTGCGGCGAGTGCCGGTTGGAGCCGTTGTGCCCATCATCAACTATCACTCAATCAATAAAATAAGGAGAACAGAATTATGCCTATCGTTGATTCGTTTTTGCAGGAGTTGGAACAGGAAGCCGCGACCACGCGCCGCGTGCTCGAACGTGTGCCAAGTGACAAACTCGATTGGCAGCCGCATGCGAAATCCATGACGCTCGGCCAATTAGCCAATCACATTGCTAAGACGCCGGGGTGGATTGCGGAGCTAGCAACGGGCGAGTCATGGGACTTGTCGGCGGGTGGCACTGGCCCAGGCACGGCGGCCTCAACGGAAGAAATCCTGGCGGCGTTTGAGGCCGACATTGCGCTAGCTAAGAAGACGCTCAGTCAATGGGACGATGCTACTGCGACTACCAGTTGGTCAATCACGAAAGACGGCAAGCCGCTGATGACATTGCCGCGCATCGGCGTTATACGCGTGATTGGGCTGAATCACTGGTATCACCATCGCGGCCAGTTGTCAGTCTATTTGCGCTTGCTGGACGTGCCGGTGCCGTCTATCTACGGGCCGAGTGCGGATGATAATCCGTTTGCTTAAGCGCCACTCGAACCGCTTGCCGCGTGCGGATGAGTTCGCGCAACTGCGTGGGTCATCTGCGCGCGGGCTAAGGACGTGTTTTAGAAGCCCTGAAAGGGCAGGAGTCAATAGCCGGTGGCAACGCCACCGGGAGGGCCAGGGCGCAAGGTACGACCCTGAAAGGGTCGCACTCCCCAGACCGTGCAACCCTTTCAGGGTTGCAATCGAATGGCCGCCTTGACCGTGGGCGGTGCCCACGGCTATTGAATTTGTCCCCTTCGGGGACTGTGCAAATACGCTCTAAGCCCGTCATCCAGTCGTGCGAATAAAGCAAGGAGGCTTTATGAAGAAGCTTGTGATCAGTGTTGGAGCCGTTGTTCTTCTGATGGTTTGCTGGCGTTGGAGCGCCGCCGTGCCGCAAGACCTCGATCCAGTGAAGGTGGCCGGGGACACACACAAGCTGGCCTTTGAAAATAGCTTTGTGCGCGTCCTGGAAGTGCGTGTGCCGCCGGGCAAGACCGAACCCTGGCACCAACACGGGCGGCGCGTAGTCGTTTACCTTTCGGACTTTCATACTCGTGTCACCGAAAGAGGCGGTCAGCCGCAAGATACTCTGCGCAAAGCCGGGCTGGTGCGTTGGAGCGAACCGACGATTCATCAGGTGGAGAATATCGGCAAAACTGAGGGCCACGTGATCAGCATAGACCTCAAGTGAGTTCGCGTAGAGCTTAGGCTCGTTGCTGACGGTGTAACGAGGGCTGGTTGAGCTTGATCGCCGTTGCCAGCAGCAATTCGCGTAACCAGGTATGCGCTGCATCGTGATCGAAACGTTCGTGCCACAACATCGTCAAGCGGAATGGTGGCATCTCCAACGGCACGGGCAGTACCTGCAAAGGCAACTCAGCAAACTGTTGCGCCAACCGTTCGGGCACGGTGGCGATCAAGTCGGAAGCCGCGACAATAAATGGCGTGCTGGCAAAATGCGGGACGAGCAAGGCTACGTGCCGCGCGAGTCCCTGCTGTTCCAGCAATGTGTCAATCAAGCCTGCGCCATGCGCTTTATAGAAGACCGCGACGTGCTGTGCCGCTGCGTATTGTGGCAAGGTAATCTCACCGCGAATCGCCGGATGTTTTGTCCGCGCGATGCACACATTCTTCTCTTCCCACAAAACCGTCGAACGAATCCCGCTCTCCAAAGTCAGCGCATCGGGGAAGAAGCCCAGCGCCAGATCGAAGGAATCAGCCAAATCTATCGCGGTAGGCGGATGAAACAGATTGCGCGGACGGTAGACGTGCAATTTCAGTTCCTGCGCTTGTTGCTGCAACTCGGCGTTCACCTGCGGCAACAGCAACAACTCGACATAATCATTCGCCAACAGATGAAAAATGCGTTGGGAAGCTGCTGGGTCGAAGGCCGGTCGCTCTTCCAACGCGCCGCGCAATTGAGCCAAGGCGGCGCGCACCGGCACGATCAACGCCTGAGCGCGCGGTGTAGGTAGCATCCCATCCGGCGTGCGCACGAGCACAGGATCATCAAAGGCGCGCCGTAATCGCCCTAGCGCATTGCTCATGGCCGGTTGGCTCAAGCCCACACGTTTGGCCGCACGCGTGACGTTACGCTCGTCCATCAGCGCCTCGAAGACCAACAGCAGGTTCAGATCAATCGTTTGCAGATTCATACGCTGAATGGCGGATATTACCACAATCCATCAAACTGTCCGGCGCGCGCAGCGTATGGTATCTCGGAGCAATAGTCGCTTGAGGATCAACTTCAAAAAGAATGGAGAAGAAAAGATGAAATCGTTTATGAGCAATACCCTGGTTGTTTCGTTGTTGCTGCTTGGTTCAGTTGCGGCCTGCGCGCAACAGTCGTCCACTGGAACCGCAGAATCGCCAGCCGTGCGTCGGGGGCGTGAATTGATCCAGTTCATCAATTCCGGTGATCGCGTGGCGGCGGCGGCCTACATCAAAGAGAACTATGCGCCGGAGTTCATGCGCATTCCGCTGAGCCAACATCTGGATTTCGTCTCGCAAATGCACGATATGTCGCGCGGCGTCGAATTTCACGGCGTGCAGAGCAGCGGGACAAACGAGGCGACGTTGTTGGTGAAGAGCAATCTCACGGGTGCTTGGCGGGGGATCTTGGTGCGTGTCGAAGCAAACGAACCGCATCGCATCGCGGGGATTGGGGTGCGGCCTCCGCCTGCTGATAAAGTTGCAAAAACGAAAATGACCGAGGCGCAAATGGCCAAGGAGTTGGAAGCCTACCTGCAAAAGCTGGCCGGCGCCGACATCTTTTCCGGCACGGTATTGCTGGCCAAAGACGGGCAGGTGATCTTCAAGCAGGCTTACGGCACGGCCAACAAAGATTTTAACGCGCCCAACCGGATTGACACCAAATTCAATCTCGGCTCGATGAACAAGATGTTCACCTCGGTCGCCATCGCACAACTCGTCGAACGCGGCAAGCTCTCTTTCGACGATCCGCTCGCCAAATTCATGCCTGATTTCCCCAGCAAGGAAGCGGCGGAGAAAATCAAGATCAAGCATCTGCTCACGCACACAGCGGGTTTGGGCAGCTATTTCAACCGCAAGTTTCAGGAATCCTCGCGCGAGCTGTATCGCACGGTGGACGAGATGTTGAAGCTGGCAGCAGATGAAAAGATGGCTTTCGAGCCAGGCTCGCGTTGGCAATACAGCAACACCGGTATGCTCGTCCTGGGCAAGGTCATCGAGAAAGCAAGCGGGCAGGATTATTTCACTTACATCCGCGAGAACATCTACAAGCCTGCTGGGATGGTGAACAGCGATTGCTACGAACTAGACCGCGTCAATCCGAACCTCGCGGTTGGCTACGAGAAGGAGTACAACGACAAGGGCTATGCGTTCAAGAACAACGTTTTTATGCACGTAATGCGCGGCGGCCCGGCGGGCGGTGGCTATTCGACGGTGGAAGATTTACACCGCTTCGCCGTAGCTTTGCGCGCTGGCAAATTGGTCGGTGCGGAATACGTCAAGCTGCTGCTCTCGGCCAAGCCGGAGTTGAATTCGCCGAACTACGGCTACGGATTTCAGATCACGGCTGAGCCGCGCATCGCCGGGCACGGTGGCGGGTTCCCCGGCATCAGCTCGAATCTGGATATGTTTCTCGACAGCGGTTACATCGCGGTGGTGATGTCGAACTACGGCGGAGCATCGGGACCGGTCTCCGACAAGATGCGCGAGTTAGTGGCGGCGGGACAAGAGGCCAAAGTCGCCAATCGCTAGGCTGAGCGATTGCCTGAGGTTCAGAAAGAGGTAACATTAGCTCTCAATGCACGACGAGTTGTCGTGCGGCGGCGAGCAATGTCAACCGAAGATAAAATTGCTGAACTTCAAGCTAAGGGCTTTTGCGTCCTCAAAGCCCATTTTGCCAAATCGCTGGTCGAAACTTGTCGGGCAGGGTTTGGGCCGGTGCTAGTGGATTATCTAAAGAGCCACAGTAACGAGCCTAATCGTGGCCCTCATCGTCATTTTTTGGCAATGCCGTTTGAGCCGCCCTGCTTTGCGCCAGAGTTTTTCTTTGACGCTGAGGTTCTAGGTATTATGCGTGGCGTGATGGATGAGAGAGTCGTCGCCGACCAATGGGGTTGTGATGTATCAATGCCGGGTTCGACGTATCAGGGGATGCACGTGGATTATCACCGCCCTTTGTTTCCCGAAGCCCCTGAACTGGAGTTGCCCACTTATATGCTGGTGATCAACTTTGGTTTGAACACCATTACGCCAGCGCACGGCCCTATCGCGATTGCACCGGGCACTCATCGGATGGCGCGCAGCGAAGCCCTGCGCTTGGTTGAGTCTGCCAAGCTTGAGCTGCAACCGGTGCCGCTGGAGTTAGGCGACGTACTCATTCGCCATCCTTGGGCTTTGCACCAAGGCACGCCAAATGTAACCGACACCCCACGGCTTCTTGTCAGCATACGTTACGTGCGGCGCTGGTATGCTGACCATAGCCGCGAGGTCAATACGCTTCCGTGCAGCGTGTGGCAGTCGTTTACGGCAGCGCAGCAGGGCATAATGCGCTTTCCAATCAGCGACGGATGAACACTGAACCACTAACTGACGTGTTAGCATTGACGGAGGACACGAAATGAAAAGAACGCTAGGACTTTCTCTCTCATTCGTGCTGATTCGGGCGGCCTTGATACTGGTTGCATCACTTCATGCAACCAGCGCGTGGGCACAGAGCGAAACTACGCCGCCCCCTTTTACTCCGCCCGGCAAGCTCCTTGATGTCGGCGGGTGGCGGCTGCATCTCAATTGTACAGGCGAAGCTCGCGCCGCACAGCCGACGGTCATTCTCGAAGCAGGCCTCGGTGATTTCTCGGTGGAATGGAGCCTCGTCCAGCCAGGCGTCGCCAAGTTCGCGCGCGTTTGTTCGTATGACCGCGCGGGCGATGGGTGGAGCGAACTTGGCCCGCATCCGCGCACGCTGCGTCAGATTGTTTACGAGTTGCATACACTGCTAGACAAGGCAGGCGTGAAACCGCCTCTGGTGCTCGTGGGCCATTCGTATGGCGGTTGGCTGGTGCGTCTTTATGCTTCTACCTACCCGACTGACGTTGCCGGTATGGTGCTTGTCGAAGCTGGCGCCGACAATCCGTGGCGCATGATGCCAGATGGCAAGCTGGTGCGCTCATCGGAACTCGCGAAGGGAGAGCCGATGAGCGCGGTGAAAGTCTCGAATCCATTGCGCGTGAGCGATATTCCGCCGAGTGCATTGAGTCAGATGAAAGCTGGCGCACAAAGTCTTGCTAAGAACCCGAACGAACCTCCACGCGACAAGCTGCCGTCCGAGGCGCAGCGTATGCGGGCCTGGGCGCTCGCGCGGGTCGAGCACATCGCCGCCGGCGTCAACCCGTTCGAGCACGAGGAACTCGCGGGCTTGCGCGCCGAGCGAGCGAAGAGCCAATACCCGCTTGGCGACTTGCCACTGATTGTGCTGACTCGTGGAATCTCGGAAGAAAACAGCAAAGCGCTTGAAGAGGAGCACAGGCGGGATCATGCAGCCGTTGCGGCGATGTCGCGTAACGGGAAGCTGGTCGTTGCTGCGCGTAGCGGTCACCACGTCCAACTTGACGAGCCGGAACTGGTGACTAAGGCGATTCAAGACATCGTGACGGCTGCGCGGAAGTGATGCTCGATGGCCACTCATGTCATTCGGGTAATGGCTCAGTGAGGTGAGGCAGGCTTTGAACGCCAAGCCGCCAAGAGCGCCAAGGAGAGAAATGTAACCTATCCCCCCATACAGTTTGCTTGGCGCTCTTGGCGGCTTGGCGTTGAAAATCTCTTGTCATCTCTCCCCCCTTTGACCCACTACCCTCATTCGTAAGTTTTCCACCACGCCCAGCTACATCTCACGGCAAAATTTGCACGTTTCACCACAAAGCGGCACTCTACCCGCTTGAAACCGGGTAGAGTGCGTAGCTGAAATCTACGTGCTGATGAAGTTCATCCCGGCCCTGAAAGAAGCCGAGCAAAGGAGAACAGCGGATTGCCAAACTTTGTTGCAGCCGGATTCATGCGCAAGCGCGGGACAATCTGGGTTTCGTTCTTTCTGCTTTGGCTGGCGCTGGGCGTTTTCTCCGCCAGCACGTTTCTACTTGAATTGCCGAGATTACGTCGCAGCCCCGGGCCGCCGCCGGGGGCCTTGAGTATGGCCTGGCGCACGTTCCTTTTTCAGTTCGCCGTCTGGCTCGCCTGGGTGGTACTGGTGCCGGCAGCGTTATGGCTGCGCCGGCGTTGGCCAATTGAACGGGGCAGATTGTTGCGCGCGCTGCCTGTGCATTCGATTGCCGTCAGCTTGTTGTGCGCCGTGCATTCAGGCCTGGTGTTGCTAGCGCGCTGGCTGATTATGCAACCTAGCCAACCGCTCGACGGCCAGCAATTGGCTGTATTGTTGAAATATTGGTGGGTAAATGATCTGCCGTTTTGCGCTTTGTTTTATGGATTGATTTTAGGCATTGGCAGCGCGCTGGATTATTACCAGCAATTTCGCGAGCGCGAGTTGCGCGCGTCGCAACTTGAAACGCAATTGGCGCAGGCGCAATTGCAGATGTTGAAGATGCAATTGCACCCGCATTTTCTCTTCAACACGTTGAACGGGATTACTGGCTTGGTGCGTGACAACGATAACGCCGCCGCTGTGCAAATGCTGGTGCGCCTCAGCGAGCTGTTGCGTCAGACGCTCGACAACTCCGGCAAGCAGGAGGTGCGGTTGAGCGAAGAGTTGGAGTGGCTGGAATTGTATTTGAAGCTGCAACAAATTCGTTTTTCGGATCGGTTGCAGGTGAGCATCAAGGCTGCGCCGGAGACCCTGGACGTGCTAGTGCCGAACCTCATCACGCAGCCACTGGTCGAGAATGCGATCCGGCACGGGCTTCAGCCGCGCGCCGCGCCGGGTTCGGTTTCATTGTCCGCACGGCGCAGCAATGGGCGACTTGAGTTGCGCGTCTGCGATGACGGAGTCGGATTGCCCGAAGGCTGGCGGATGGCGCATAGCAAAGGCGTGGGTCTGTTGAATACGGAAGCGAGGTTGCAGCAGCTTTATGGAGCAGACTTCGTGTTTGAAGTGCGCAATCGGGAACAAGGCGGCGCGGAAGCATTGCTAGCCATACCGCTGCGCCAAGCTCCCACTCTGGATCGCGATGAGCAGCACGCACAGTAGAAAGATCAAAGCGATCATCGTGGATGATGAACCGCCCGCGCGGCGCAACCTGCGCGCCTTGCTCAAAGGCGTCCCGGACATCGAGCTCGTGAAAGAGTGCGGGAATGGGCGCGACGCCGTCAGGGAGATTCGCGCGCTACAACCCGATTTGGTCTTTCTCGACGTACAGATGCCGGAGTTGGATGGCTTCGAGGTATTGGAAAACCTCGCGGGACACCCGCTGCCGGTCATCATCTTCGTGACGGCGTATGACCAATATGCGTTGAAGGCTTTCGAGGTCAGCGCGCTCGATTATTTGCTGAAGCCGTTTGACGACGCGCGATTTCACAAAGCCTTGATGCAAGCGCGGCGGCAGATCGAACAGCAAGACGCGAGCGAGTTGGGCCGGAAGCTGATGACATTGTTGGGCACGCGTGAGGTTAAAGCGGACGCGCCGCGTTATTTGACGCGACTGATGGTCAAAACGGCGGGCCGCGTGATCTTTATTCGCACCGAGGAGATTGATTGGATCGAGGCTTATGACAACTATCTGCGGCTGCACGTCGCAGGCCGTGCGCACCTGCTGCGCCAGACGATGAATGAGTTGGAAGCGGCTTTGAACCCTGAACAGTTCGCGCGGATTCACCGCTCGACCATCGTCAATCTGGATCGCGTCAAAGAATTGCACGCGCATTTTAACGGCGAGCATCTGGTCATTCTCCACGACGGCACAGAACTGAAACTGAGCCGCAGCCGCCGGGAATGGCTGGAGCAATGGCTGGGCGCCAGTTGAGTGGATAGACGGAACCGCCTAGTTGCAAGGTAGTCAGATTGTCCAAGCACGCTAAAAGCGTGTTCAGTAATCCCAGCCCCAGCGGGGCGCAATGTTTATAGTTTGGGGTGTTGTCTATTATCCAAGCTCCGCTAGGAGCGACATCTGCCAGATGCCGCTCCTAGCGGAGCTAAAGAACAAGAGCGCGCCCAAACTATAAACAGCACGCTCCCAACGGAACTAAAACAGCACGCATATTAAGGAGTGAGTGATGAAGACTCAGAAACTCTGGGCGCTGGTTGTCGTGTGTCTGCTGACATTCAGCGTGGCAATCCAGGCGCAACAAACAAAGTTCAGTTCTTCAACTGACCCGCAACAGCCGCGTCCCTGGGACAAAGTGAAAGAGATTCCTATCGGCTCCGTTGCGCCAGACTGGCGGTTGAAAACTGTGGAGGGGGAAACAGTCGCGCTCGCGGAATTGCGCGGCAAGGTTGTAGTGCTGGATTTTTGGGCCAACTGGTGTGGGCCTTGCCGAAAGCTGGAGCCGCTCTTTGACCAACTGGTGCGTGAGTATCAAAGTCAGCCTGTCAAGTTTTTCACCCTGAGCGTTTGGCCCGATCAAGACTTCAACCCGCAGGCTTATCTGAAAGAGCACAAGCTGATGTCCACGTTTCTGCTTGGCGACAACGCAGTGGCCAAGGAATACGGGCTCTGGGGCGTGCCGACATACTACGTAATAGACCCGGCGGGCAAGGTCTCCTACATCCACGTCCTCTTGTCTGTTGACCGTGAACCTTTGGAGAAACGGTTGCGCGCAGCTATTGAGCAAGCTTTATCCAAAGAGTAGATCATTCAATCATCCTTCCATTTATGAGGTCTCACAACATGAAGTGTCACAAGTTGTCTTTGAGCGTATTTATTTTGATCGGCCTTAGTAGCGCATCACTCGCTTGTCTGTCCGACAAGCTGCCAGCTTGTCGCGGGCTTCCAGTTCGACGAAATCATAGTCAGCGACAAGCTGGCAGCTTGTCGGACAACGCATTCACTACCGCAACGGCTAACAGGAATTCGCCACAAGAACTAAATCGTAAACGCACCGGTGAGGCGCAAGAATCAACCCGTGAGTCACAGGAATCAGAACGCTCCCGCAAGCGGGATGAGTGGCAAAGACCGGGCGAAGTGATGGACGCTTTGGGCGTGAAGCCCGCCTCTCGCGTGGCGGACATCGGCTGCGGCTTCGGTTATTTCACTTTTCGTTTGGCCGCGCGTGTGGGCGCTGAAGGCAAGGTCTATGCGGTAGACCTTGATCGTGAAGCGATCAACAAAGTGCAGGAACGCAAGGAGCGCGAAAAGCTTGAGCAGGTCGAACCGATTTTGGGCGAGAGCGCCGACCCGCATCTGCCAAACGAACTCGACGCGGTCTTGATCGTTGACTCCTATCACGAGTTCCGCGAGTACGACCAGACGCTGCAAGCGGTGTTGCGCGCGTTGAAGCCCGGCGGGCGGTTCGTGATTATTGATGGCGAAGGGCCTTCCGGCAGACCCCGCACCGAATACCATAGGTTGCACACGATTCCTGCTGACCTTGTGCGCGAAGAAGTCACTCGCCAGGGCTTTGTCTTCAAAGAAAGCCGACCAGGGTTCTATGACGCTGAGTATGGCAAGCAGATGTACTTTCTCGTCTTCGAGAAACCGCAACCAAATTCATCACCGAAAACCACTGGGCAGTCTCAATCGTCGCCCGTGTTGGTTGCTGACGCAGGCCGCACCATCTCTGCCTCTCGCGGGGGCAGCGCCGAGGCGTTTCAGATCGCCTCGGCGATTCTGAAGGAAACGCGCCACATCCTCATAGTGCTGCCTGCTTCCTATGCGCAAAGCGCACCAGACCGGCGCTATCCCGTCACAGTCGTCGTTGATGGTGATTACCTTATGCCGGCGGTAGCGACCGTGAGCGATGAACTCACGCGCAATGGGCAAATTCCCGAATCGGTGATCGTCGGCGTCGAGAATGTTGGTGGGGCAGACTTCCTAACATCGAACCAGAAGCGCGTCTACGACCTAACGCCGCCCGGCCTCTCGGTGAGTGGCAGCAACCTGAATCAAGGCGGCGACCTTTTTCTGGACTTTATTGAGAAGGAATTGTTGCCGGCAGTTGACCGCCAGTTTCGCACGGCTGCGCCGCGCACGTTTGTCGGCGTTTCCTCCGGTGGCGTGCTGGCGACCTATGTGGCGGCCACGCGCTCGACCTATTGCGCCGTCGTTTCCCTGGATGCGCCTATTCATCTCGGCGATAACTGGCTGGCCAAGAAATTGATCGCACGAGCGGCTGTAGGAGGAGCGCCGGTGCGCTACGCCTCGCTGGAAGCGAAATTCGGCTGGCCGGAGGAAGCGTGGAAGACGCTGGTGGCCAAAGCGCCCACCACGTGGAAACTCTATCGGGAAAAATTCCAGTTGGAAGGGCACGAGACGATGCAGATGCTCGGCGCGTATCTCGGATTGCGTCAGATGTTCAGCGATTACTCAAGGTTCTCGCCCCCGCAGTGGCCCACCACGAACATCCTGCCTTACTACGCGCAAGTCGGCGCGTCGCTGGGTGCTACCGTGCTGCCGCCGAAAAGGGTGCTTCAAGATGTTATTAACGATCTACTCGGAGAAGGGCGCGGCGTGGCCGCTCATAAAGCCTACAATACGCTCGTATCCGGTTACGGCGTGCCCTCAGACAGCGGCAAACTGCTCGCCCGCATTGCCGAGGTCGAGCGTCACCCTGAGCCAACCGAAACTGTGGAAGGATTGCTGGCCACTCCATTCCCCACGCCGGAAGAGGCGCGCGCGTTTATCGGTGAGTGGACTGGCGAGACGTGGATGAATGCCGAGGAGCCACGCCGGGCGCAAATACTACGAATCAAGGTCGTGGATGGACGCGTCGTTGGAGAAACCGTACATCCCGCCGCGCCGCCGGAATATCGGGTGCAACGTTGGGAATACCTGCGCCTCACACCGACCGGAATGACCTGGGGTTTTATGAATGGCATGCGACCACGCGGCGTCATTCTCTTCGAGGGCAAGCTCGAAGGCGACACCCTCGCCGGGAAGTCGCACTTCGGCGGCATTGACTTCAGAATGCCGGATGGCTCGCCGCCACCATCGCCTGCCTTCTCGTTCAAACGTGTGCGCAAATAAAAGATACCGGCTTGGAAATTTGAGCAGAGCCTTGCTGGAGCGCGAGCCACTGCTTTGTCCTTTACCGTAAATGTTGGGCAACTGTGTGGGCAGATGAATGAACTTAATGCCGAATTGAATCGCTGCTAATAGCAGCTTAAGCCAGGTCGGGTATAAGGCTGTGCAGAGTTAGCAAAAGGTATCTAGACCTGTGAATTCTCTGGCGGCGCTTTCATACTAGAGAGATGGAAGCGCCGCTTTTGTTTTCGGATAGGAGTTCTGGGGAAGGCGGATGGCTACTTGGATTGGCGTTGAGCACAACATCCCTTGCTATCTGTCACGCAGAATAAACGCCAGTGCGAAGCCGCCATCGCAAAAACCTTGAAGACAAATCTCCGCGCGTCTTTACCGAAGCTTTACCTGCGTATGATGCCGGTTTAAGACTGTGATGCTAGAGTTTTACTGCAAAATGAGTGGAATGCTCGGGCTGGGTTGGGCCGACTAAACGGGGGAATAGTCTGAACAATCCAGCCTTTATTTCACTGCACAGCCCACCCCGCCTGAATCTGGCTTGAGTTTGCTCTACCTCTTGCTGCTGCTGCCAAAAGCGAACGCCACGTAGTTTGAAGAAAGCTGCGTGGCGTTCGTGTTTTCAGAGCAGCTTGACGCTGTTTTTGCGTGGCTTCTATAATCCGCCTTTTGCTGAGACTAGGCTGATGCGGGCAGAGTGATGCGCAGCCGGTCTCAGCGGGTCGTCCCCAACACCGATGAAAGAATTCGCCAGACTCCTAGGCTTTCTCAAACCCTATCGCATGATCTTTGCGCTGTCGGTCGTGTTAATGATCGTCACGGGGTTGCTGGACGGCGCGACCGGCTTGTTGCTGGTACCGATCTTTGACTTGATGACGCCACAGGCGGGCCCTGGCGGTGTTTCAGGCGCGTTGGGTTTTCTTGAACTCAAACGCTACTTGCCGTCGGGTGGCGCTGAAGCGTGGGGCATGATTGCGTTGATGTTGGTGGGCTTTACCCTGGCCAAAGGCGTGACCGAATACTTTTCGTCCTATTCGATGAGCTACATCGGACAGAAGGTCATCGCCGATGTGCGTGCAAAGCTCTACGCGCATATCACGCGGCAGGCGGCGAAGTTCTTTGCCAAACATCCGACCAACGAGTTGACCGCGCACTTGATGAGCGACGCCGCGCTGGTTGAGCGCGCCGTGTCGGATACGTTGCGCGATCTGTTGCGCGAATCGGTAAGTTTGGTCGTTTACCTGGTGCTGCTCTTCAAATTCAACTGGCGACTAGCCGGGGCGATTTTGCTGCTGGCACCGCCAGTCGGCTGGTTGACCAACACCTTCAATCGTCGCCTGCGCAAGCATGTAACTTCGCGGCAGGAGAGCGGGGCGGAGATGCTAGATGTTGCGCAAGAGGCCATCTCGTCGCAGCGCGTTGTCAAGGCGTTTGGGATGGAGGCCTACGAGAGCGAGCGTTTTGCTGTGGCGGCGCGGCGGCAGATGAAAGACCAGTTGCGGGCGATGCGCATCTATTTCCTCTCGCCGATTGTGCTGGAAACGGTCGGCATCGTGGCGGTCGCTTTTCTTCTCAACTACGCGCAAAGCAGTATTCGTGACCATCACATGACGCTGGGCGAGTTTGTCGGCTTCTTGTTTTTCATGTTCAAGAGCTACGACCCGCTGCGCCGCTTGAGCCGCTTGCAGCACGATTTACAGCAAGGGCTGGCTTCTGCCGCGCGCATCTTCAAGCTGCTGGATGAACAGATGGAGATGCGCGACCAGCCGAATGCGGTTGAGCTGAAACAGTTCACCCGCGAGATCGAATTTCGCCAGGTCAGCTTCAGTTACGGCGCAGGCTTTGATATTCCGGTGCTCGAAGACGTTTCGTTCACGGTGCGAGCGGGCGAGATGGTCGCTGTAGTCGGTCACAGCGGCGCAGGCAAGAGCACACTGACCAATCTGATTCCGCGTTTTTATGACGCGACCGCCGGACAGGTGCTGATTGACGGCGTAGATGTGCGCGACCTGCAACTCGTTTCGTTGCGCCGCCAGATCGCACTGGTCACGCAGGAAGTCCACTTGTTTAACGATACGGTGCGCGCCAATATCGCTTATGGCGCTGGCGGGCAAACGGGTGATAGTGCGGCGCTGCAACAAGCCGCACGCGCGGCACTGGCGGATGAATTCATCGCCAAGCTACCGCAAGGTTATGATACTGTGGTCGGCGAACGCGGCTTGATCTTGTCTGGCGGACAGCGGCAACGCCTCGCCATCGCGCGCGCCCTGTTGAAAGACGCGCCGATTCTGATTTTGGACGAAGCGACCAGCGCGCTCGATACCGAAAGCGAGCGTTTGGTGCAGAGCGCGCTCAACAACTTGATGCAGGGGCGCACGACGATTGTGATTGCGCACCGGCTTTCGACTGTGCGCCGCGCCGACCGCATCATCGTGATGGACGCCGGGCGCATCGCCGAGTCAGGCACGCACGAAGAGTTGCTGGCGCGCGGCGGCATTTACCGGCGCTTATACGAATTGCAATTTGCTGAAGAAGAGGGTGAAGGCATGCGGGTTCCAGAAGGTGTGATAGCCTAGCTCCGTAGGAGCGGCATGTTTATAGAAACGGGCGCGTCAGTTTGCCAAGCTACGGAGCTAAAAGCTGAAGACCGAAATTACCAACACCCTCTCGGCAATCAACTCCTGAGGTAACGATGCTCAAAAGCATGACAGGCTACGGCAAAGGAACGGCGACGGGCGAGAATTTCACCGTGACGGTGGATGTGCGTTCGGTCAACAACCGCAACCTGGATATTCACTGGCGCGCGCCGCAAGACCTGGCGCCGCTCGAAATCCAGTTGAAAAAGCAGGTGCAGGCGGCAGTCTCGCGCGGGCGCGTGGACGTGAACATCAGCTTTCAACAGACGGGCGACACCACTTACGAACTCAATCGCCCGTTGATTCGCGGCTATCTGGAAGCTTTGCGAACGATGCGCGAAGAATTCGGGCTGGCAGGTGAAACCGATGTGGCGACGCTGGCCCGCTTGCCTAACGTGTTGCTGGCGCCAACTACAAATACGTTGAGTGAAGCGGCGCTGCAAGGCATCGAAGCAGCCGTCACGCAAGCCTTGACGGCGCTCGTCGCAATGCGCGCGGTCGAAGGCTACGAGTTGCAGAAGGAGTTGATTGCCCGCGTTGACCGCATCGAAAAGCATCTGACCGTGATCGAAGCCAACGCGGGAACCATCGCCGACTTTTATCGCGAGAAGCTGCAAAAGCGCATCAGCGAAGTGCTCGACAAAGCCGTGATTGATGAAACACGGCTGGCGCAGGAAGTGGCCTATCTCTCCGAACGCTGCGACATCAGCGAAGAGATCGCGCGCTTGAAGAGCCACCTGGCGCAACTGCGCGAACTGCTCAACAGCGACGGCGAGATCGGCAAGAAGCTCGATTTTCTTTTGCAAGAGACCAACCGCGAGGCCAACACGATTCTGTCGAAGGCTTCCGAGTTGGAAATCTGTGACGCGGCTATCGAGATCAAGACCGAAGTTGAGAAATTGCGCGAGCAAGCGAACAACGTCGAATAATGGCAGGCAACCTGATCATTGTTTCCGCCCCTTCTGGCGCGGGCAAAACGACGCTAGTGCAGGAAGTGCTCAGTCGCGTGCCGGGCATTAAGCCGTCGGTCTCCTACACGTCGCGTGTCGCGCGTGCAGGCGAGGTGAACGGTGTGCATTATCACTTCGTCTCGCGCGAAGAGTTTGCCGCGCTGATCGAGCGCGGCGAGTTTTTGGAATGGGCCGAAGTGCACGGCAATCTTTACGGCACGTCGCGCCGCTATGTTGAAGCGCTGCTGGCCGAGGGCAGTGATGTTATTCTGACCATTGATGTACAGGGCGCTGTTCAGACGCGCCAGTTCTTTCCGGCTGCCGTCAGCGTTTTCATCCTGCCGCCGTCATTCCAGGCATTATTTGCGCGGCTGGACGAACGTGGCAGTAATGACGCCAAAGATTTGCAAGTGCGTTTGCAGAATGCGCTGGCTGAACTCGCGCATTACCAGAGCTATGATTACATCGTGATTAACGACAAACTGGTGCAAGCGGTGGACGAACTCGCGGCGATCATCCTCGCCGAACGTTGCCGCCGCGCGCGCCGCACTGCCGAGGTCGAAGGCATTTATCAGACCTTTCGTGTAATTAGTCCTCCGGCAGGCTAAACAAAAAAATACTGATCTGAGGAGATTGAATCCAAACTATGAATGAGAACCAGGAGCATAACGACGAAATGACCTTACCGGACATTGACAGCAAATACCGCAAAATCTTGATTGCGGCCAAGCGTAGTAAACAACTGCAAAAAGGCGCGCGCCCGCGCGTCACTCTGACCAACGCCAAGCCGACGCGCGTGGCCTTGGAAGAGTTGGAGCGGGGCTTGGTTGATTTTGAATTAACCGAGAAGGCAGAACGCTAAGCTGGGAGCGCGGGAGTGGGGGAGCAGGGGAGCGGGAGAGAAGTGATTTTCTCCCGCTCCCCGCTCCCTTACTCTTAACTCAAAGGGCGAAGTATGAAAGTCCTGCTCGGCGTCACTGGCTGCATCGGCGCTTACAAGGCCGCAGAGATTTTACGCGGCTTACAGAAAGCGCGCGTTGAGGTGCGTGTGATGATGACTCGGCACGCAACCGAGTTCATCACGCCGCTGACCTTTGAAGCTTTGTCCGGCCAACCGGTGATCGTCGAGATGTACGACCGGCCCAATTACTCGCAGATCGAACACATCACCTGGGCGCGTTGGGCTGATTTAGTCTTGATTGCGCCAGCCACGGCCAACAGCATTGCCAAGTTCGCGCACGGCCTCGCCGACGATTTTCTTTCCACCGTCTACTTGTCCAACACCAACCCAGTAATGGTCGCGCCTGCGATGAATGTCGAGATGTGGCAACACGTGGCGACGCAAGCCAACCTAGCGCTACTCAAACAACGTGGCGTCGAGATCATCGAACCTGGTGTGGGTTATCAAGCTTGTGGCGAAATTGGCGCCGGGCGATTGGCCGAGCCGGAAGAGATTGTCGCGCGCGTGCTGGCCTTCTTCAATCCGCAATCCGCAGATTTATCCGGCGAACACCTCCTCCTCACCGCTGGCCCGACCGTTGAAGACTTAGACCCGGTGCGCTTCATCAGCAATCGCTCGTCGGGCAAAATGGGCTATGCGCTGGCCGAAGCCGCACACGCACGTGGCGCGCGCGTGACGCTGATTTCTGGGCCGACACGCTTGTTGCCGCCAGCCGGTGTCGAGACAGTCAATGTGCGTTCGACCCGCGAGATGTATGATGCCGTATTGAGCCGGTTGAATGACGTGACAGTGTTCATCGGCTGCGCTGCTGTCGCCGATTTCCGCCCGGCGCAAAAGGCCGAAAACAAAATCAAAAAGCTGGGCCGCACGCGCATCACACTCGAACTCGAAACGACCGAAGACATCATTGCAGCCGTTGGGGGCGCAGTGAGCCAGCGCACGAAGACAGATAGCAGCGGATGTTTAGTGATTGGCTTTGCCGCCGAATCACAGGAACTGCTCGATTACGCTGAGCGCAAGCTGCACGAGAAGGGCATGGATTTGATCGTCGCCAACGACATCACGCGCCAGGATGCCGGGTTTGATGTCGAGACCAACGCCGCCACGATACTGCGGCGTGACGGTTCACGCACAGAGTTGCCGTTACAAAGCAAACGTGAATTGGCCGAGCGCGTGCTAGATGAAATCTTGCGTTTGCGTAGGCCCTGACCGGATTTTTCTTTTCAATAAAGCAGGTCAGTCGCACCTCTCCTGCCCTTATTTTCAAAGCTTTTGAAATTTGTTACTGCTGCGGCACAAACAGTTGAAGAGAATCGCTTGAGCGCACATTGCGAGGCGGTGTTTTAATATTGTTTTTACAGCGTTTCGTTGTTCTGTCTGCTACAATCGCCCCGCTTGAAAGGTTGATTGAGTAACTAACGAGTTGACTGGCCAAGCAGCTTTGTTAGTTGACCCGTTTGACCGATTCTTTCATACGACTCACTCTGCAGCAGATTGGGTCTTCATTCCCGGCTGCCCTGTTTCACGCAGTCCCCCTACTTTATAGGTGGAGCCATTTACCCAGGCCAATGCCCACTGCCTACCTTGTGAAACTGCCGTGGTAATCACGTTGAGCGTGCTGGTTAGCTGATGCTACTGAGCGGCAGATCGCACTCAGTGTGTCTAGCCGAGATGTGCGCATTTGCAACGCGATTTTCGCTTGTCCGAGCAAGCGTTCGGACATGTCTTCTGGCCGGAGTGTGCCCGCAAGCGCACTCCATTCCTCAATATTTCACGACAAGGAGTATTCAATCATGTTGAAAAGCAGCTTATGGTTTTCTCTGCGTGCCCTATTGACCCTGACAGCCTTCGCCACTTTGGTGTTGGCAGCGGAACCTGACCAGAATGATAACCGCCAGGCTAAGCCGAGCGATCAAGCTATCGGTTCGGTACTGGTCTATAACTACTACACATCCAATGCGGCTGACGCGAGCACTCAGAACACTCGTTTCAGCATAACCAATACCAACAGGCAGGAGGCGGTGGCGGTACACATTTTCTTTATCACCGCTGATTGTACGACGGCTGATTCGTTTATCTGTCTTACGCCAAATCAGACCGCGAGCTTTCTCGCTTCGGATGTTGATCCAGGCTCGACCGGCTACGTCATCGCGATGGCCACAGACCAACTCACCGGCTGCCCAATCAGCTTCAATCATCTGACGGGCAGCGAGGCGGTCAAGCTGCCGAGCGGCCATGCAGCTAGCCTGAGCGCCGTAGCCATCCCGGCGCTTTACAACGGCAAGTTGAAAAAGTGCAACGCGAACACGCCGTTAGCTACGCTGGATTTTGATGGCAAGGAATATGCACAACTGCCCAGGCAATTGATCTTGGACACAATAGGGAGCGTGGCTGACGGCAATTCGACCTTGCTGATCGTCAACAGCCTGAGTGGGAATTTGGCAACGGGGATGACACCCATTGGCCCGCTTTTTGGCGTCCTGTCTGATGACACAGAGAACGTGTTCAGCTTCATTACTACTGCTGGCTGCCAGTTTGCGCGGACGCTTTCCAATAGTTTTCCAGCTATCGTCCCAGTCTTTTCAGCGGTCATTCCGAGTGGGCGTACTGGTTGGATGCAAGTTTTCCCAACGCGGACAGGCATCGCTGTAATGGGTGCATCGCTTAACTTCAACCCAGGCGCGGGTGCTAACCCCGCACGCTTCAACGGCGGGCATAACCTGCAATTCCTGGGCTTCACCGACTCGCAACTCACTGCCCCGATCTTCCCACCGTCTTGCTAGAGCAGGAGCGCTTAGCAAGCAGCGTATAAATCACGAGGGCGCGGAGAAGGTACGTTTACCAATCCCCGCGCCCTCGTGACGCGAGTTGTCCCTGACTGGCGGGTTTTGCTAAAGTCGCGGCTATGGATGAACGTGCAGAACTGCTCGACCTGATTCAGCAGGCCAAAGAGCACTTGCTCTATTACCAAGAACTCGGCATTACACACATCGGCGCGCGCGAAGAGCCGCAACTTAGCATGCCAATCGTCGCGCCCACTCCTGCTGCGCCCAAAGGTGTGGCCGCCGAAACGGAAAGCGCCAATCCTACGCCGCAGGTCGCCCGCGCATCCGAAGCACCACTGATCCGCCCCCACGTTGAAAACCTCTCCGCTGCGCCGCCAGCGGATAACCTAGTTGCTCCAATGAATACGAATCAAGCACCGGAATTACCTTCGCTCTTTGGCGAGCCAAGCACACCGCCGACATCCAATGCCACGGAAACGCTCGAAGACATCCGCCGCGATCTAGGCGAGTGCCAACGCTGCAAACTCTGGACGACGCGCACGAACATTGTGTTTGGCGAAGGCAGCCCGCAGGCAGAGTTGATGTTTGTCGGCGAAGCCCCCGGCGCTGACGAAGACGCGACGGGCCGCCCGTTTGTCGGACGCGCCGGGCAATTGCTGACCAAAATGATCGAAGCGATTGGCCTGAAGCGCGAAGACGTTTACATAGCTAACATCCTCAAATCGCGTCCACCCGGCAACCGCAACCCGGAAGCCGATGAGACCAAAGCGTGCAAGCCGTTCCTGCTACGCCAAATCGCAACTATCAAACCGAAGTTGATCGTCACGCTGGGTAATCCGGCTACGCAGGGCTTGCTTGAAACCAAAGTCGGCATCACCAAAATACGTGGCGAATTTCAGCCTTATCCGCGTTTCCCTGGCATTTACGTATTGCCGACGTTTCATCCGGCCTATTTGCTGCGTTCACCGGATAAGAAGCGCGAGGCGTGGGATGATTTGAAGAAGGTGCGGGCGTTTTTGCGTGGGGAGATTGAGTTGTGAAAGAGTGAAAGGGAAAGAAACCAATTCTTTTCGTAGCTTCATCCTTTTGCCCTTTCAACTTTATCGCTAGTCGCCAGTGCCGCCAGCGCCAAAAATAATTGCGCATTTGCCGTAACCTGTAAATTGAACTCCACGAAGCTATGCACGGCAATAGCGAAACAGCCCGTCAGCGCGCCAAGCACAATCGCGCGTCGTTGTTGATCGCGCGTGTTGAGCGCGGTGAACCCACGCACAAAGAGCAGCACAACAAAAGCCAATGCCAACAATCCTCCAAGCAACCCGGCGTCAGCCAGTATCTGCAAATAATCGTTATGTGCTTGTTCGACCCGTTGCGAGCCGGAACTGGGATCGTAGCGCGTGTAAGCGAATTGAAACGCGCCCAGTCCGACACCCATGACAGGATGGTCTTTGATAAGTCGCCAGCTTGCGCCCCAAATGTCGCGGCGGCTGTAACGTTCAAAGCTGTCGTTGGGATTGGCCGCTGCGCTGCCAGCTTCTTTTTCCAGTTGCGTGAAGTTGGCGACCAAGCCTTCCGAACCGACCAGAAAGATCGAACCGATGATCGTGGCTGCTGCCAGCAGCAAAGCGCCAACGGTGCGGAGCAAAGCGCCTTGTTTGCCTTTGTTACTTGAACCCGGCGCAGCAATGACGATCAGAAAGACCAATTCCGCCATCAGCGCCAACACGCCGCCGCGCGAGGCCGACACCACCAGCCCGGCGCACATCAACAGCAACGCGCTGCCATACACCGCCAGCCATTCGCGCCGCGCGCCGCGCCCAATCAACAAACCGCCCGCCAGTCCGCTACCCATTTCAAGAAAGCCCGCGAAATGGTTGCGGTTGACGAAGGGGCCAAACGTCGCGCGTTGCCATAGCAGTTTGCCCGCATAACTTTGCCCGATACCGATGAGCGCGATCAGCGCACAAACGGCGATGATGACTTTGACAGCCAGACTGCGCCGTTCGTCAGTGTTGACGAAGGTGGCGAAGAGCAAGAAGAAGAGCAGCGAGGCCAGGATTTTTACGGCGGCTTGTTGCGTTGCATAGCTCGAATAACTGAGCCGCAAGCCGAGTTGCGCAACTGCGAGCAACAACAAACCGAGCAACGGCCAGGTGAGCGGGTTATCGGAGATAGTCAACCGGCCTGTGCGCAACGTTTCGACGCCCCATAACAGCGCGAGAGCAAAGATAAGTAATTCCCAGAGCGTAATTGACCAAGGTTCGACTGTGCCGTAGGGCAGCGGAGTGAGTGTCAGCAACAGGAGCAGTGCGACAAAGATCAGCTTGTTGGTGAAGGTTGTTTGCATCTTGTTTGGTCGAGCCTGGGAGCGCACGCGGCTCGCGTGCGACGTTTGGGGTTTGATCCGTTGACCGGAATGTATGCTACGCGGAACTCGCACGCGAGCCGCGTGCGCTCCCAGGCTTATTGAGCGCACTTCATCAGCTTGAAATCATCCAGCCACAACCGGCCTGTCAGCGGGCAGGGCGGCTCGGCGCAAGGCAAACGCTGCACGCGCACAGTCACGGCTTCCGTTTCAGCCTTGGTGGTGAAGTGCAACACAGTCTCTTTCCAATCGTTGTTGCCGTTTGGCAGCGGCGCAGTTGACACGCCCAAGCGGTTTTCATTCGCCGCATCAACCACGCTGATGAGCGGCGTACTCAGGCTTTGCAAGGCTTCGGTGCGCGCGGTAAAGCGCAGACAGTAGCCCGTGTTGGGCTGCACCGGCACGGTTTGTGTAGCGAGGATGAGCGTCGGGTTTTCCGCTAGGTCGAATTTGAAGCGCAGACTCAATTGTCCGGCGGCGTGTGTCTGTTGATCGAGCGTGACAGTCACGCCGCGCGGTGAGCCGATGCGCCAGGCAAACAATGGCAGTGAAGTGGCCGGATCGAAATTCTGCTCGAAGCCGCCGTTGGCCAACCACGAGCCGTCATCAGGACGCGGCAGGCTGGCATCATTGAGAGAGCGCGAGAGTTCGGCAGCGGCTTTGAAGCGGCCTGCGCTGGTCAATGCTGTGACGAGTTTGATGGTCTCTGCTGTGCTGTGCGGGGCGCTCGCGCGCCAGAGGGCCAGGGCTTCATCCACGCGACTGCGTGTGATGAGCAGGGCGGCGAGTTGTCCGCGCGTTTCGTTAGTGGGGGCCAGCGCCTGTGTGATCGCCGCAGTATTGCCAGCGTAGGTGTTCCAGGCGTAATCGAAGACCAGCCACAGCGCCGCCGGGCGCGTGCGCAAGGCGGCGCGCAAAGCGGCAAAGGCCGCCGCTTGGTCGCCCGTGCGCAGCAAGTGATTGCCCAAGCCCCATTGCGTCTCGAAATGGTTGGGCGCAAGTTGTGCGGCGCGTTCAAAGGCGGCGCGTGCTTCACTCGACGCGTCATTGCGTTCCAGTGCGCGACCCAGCGTGAGCCAAAGGCGATAGTCCGATGGACTCAGGCGCGCGGCTTCGCGCAATTCAGTGATGGCAGTTTGTAGATAAGCTTCGTTCTGCTCCGCCGCCGCCGCGGTCAAATAAACCCCGCCGCGTTGCCAGCGCACCAGAGGATCGTGAGGCGCATACCTGACGGCAGCGTCTGCGCCCGCGCGGCGCGCTTCGTCGGAAAGATTCGGATTGCGCTCGACGTAAGTAGCGTAGCCGTCCCCGACCGCGGCGCGGCTGATGGTCAGCATAAGCCAGCCGAGCACTCCGGCTAGCGCAAGCAGCAGCGCCAAGCGCAATCCCACAGGACGAATTGGAATGGAGATCATAACGGGCAGAGAGGCTAGCCGATTCGCACGGTAACGGCAAGGTAAGTGAGAAATGAAAGCCAAGCAATCAAATTGACAGTCAACCACCCTTCAGCGATACTGAGGCACCGAATTAGAGCCAAGAGATCGTTGCAATACGTGCTGTTTGTTGCCTGTGCCAAACGGTGGCTGCAGGAGTTTTTATGGATGCTGGCGAGACGTTCAGCGAGGTTGGGCTTTTCACCCGATGCCAGCCCCGCGCGAAGCGGATTTCGGCGAGTCTGCTTCGTTGTTATTCATCACCCTCACATTGCAAATGCATTGAAGACATCTGGCCGGGAAGGCCAGTTCCCCTAAAGCTGACAACTTGACTGCGTGCCTGACGAGGAAAGTTTATGTTACGCAAAGTAGGTCTGTTCTCTCTGCGGATTGGTACAGCGGCTTGCTTGCTTGTGGCAGCCGTGTGGGCGCAACAACAGGCTGCCGAGTTACGCGCTGAACCGCGTTCGCCTGTTGCAGCGAATGCTGTAACCGAAGATCAGCGTTATCGCATCGGCCCGGGCGACTTGATTGACGTGCGTGTCTTCGGCCACCCGGAGATGAGCGGCGAAAGGCGCGTGGACACCTTTGGGCATATCCGGTTGCCATTTCTTGAGGAGATGCAAGCGGCTTGTTTGACTGAGGCGCAACTGGCCAGAGCGATTGAGGAAAAGTACCGCAAATACTTACGCTCGCCTCAAATAGATGTGCTCATCAAAGATTACCAGAGCCAGCCCGTCGCGGTGTTGGGATCAGTGGGACACCCGGGACGCTTCCTGCTGCAACGGCGCGTGCGCTTGTTGGAGATGCTGGCGCTGGCCGGTGGTGCGAGCCTCGGCGCAGGAAGCAGCCTGCATTTGATCCGCAGCAAGGATTACGATTTCTGTTCGCAAGGCAATCAAACAACTAAGTTATCACCGAAGCCGGAAGGAAAAGGATTGGACAGCGCACCGAAAGGCAGCAATGACGACAAGCTTTTCAACGGTACGTTTGTGGCCGTGAACCTGCGCGACCTGATGAACGGCGCGCCCGAAGCCAATCTCTTTGTCGAACCCGGCGACATCATCAGCATACCGGAAGCCGACCAGGTTTTTTTGACGGGCGGTGTCATGCGTCCCGGCCCGATTCCGTTGCGCCAAGCGACGACGCTGTTGCAGGCAATTGGCATCGCTGGCGGATTTTATCCTGATGCGGCAAAGACACGCATCCGCGTGTTGCGCCAAGTGCCCGGTTCAGCCGAGCGCAAAGAAGAAATCTACGATTACGAAGCTATCCAAAAGCGCAAAGCGAAAGATGTCGAGTTGCAACCCAATGACTTGGTCGAAGTGCCGAGTTCGACGGCCAAGAGTATGGGGCGTGGATTGATGGGCTTGGTTGTGCCGACGCTGGGCCAATTGCCGTTGCGCGTGATTCGACCGTATTGAATAAACATCGCTGAAGGAAATGCAAGAAGAGAATCGCAATAAATTGATGACGGTTGACGATGCCGCCGCCGCGATGGATCTGCTGCGACGGGAGACGAACCATGACTACCGTTATGGTTACGGACGCGGCACACAGGTAGAGAGTGACGAGACGCACCTGCGCGATTACTGGCGCGTTATTCGGCGCCGCCTGTGGGTGCCAATCAGCGTCGTGATTTTAGCGGTGACCTTGACCGCGATCTACAACTTGCGCCTGCCTTCAATCTACGAAGGCGTCACCAAGATCGAGATCGAGCACGAAGACCGCATCGCCAACGTGAAAGATTTGCAGATCAACCTGGGTGGCGGCGACGATTCGCAATACATCAACACGCAGCTCAAAATTCTGCAAAGCCCGAAGATTGCCTACTTGGCAGTCAAAGCGCTCGACCTGGAACACAACAACACTTTTCTGCCGCAGTCGAAAGAAAAGGCGCAAGCCACCGGTAAGCTCGAAATCAGCAACGGCGAAAGCGACGAGAAGGCTGAGATGCAGCGGCTGATAGGTTATACAGACCTGCTCTTGGCCAATGTGGACGTGCGTCCGGTGCGTGATACGCGGCTGATCGAGATTCGTTACCGCCATCAAGACCGCGAGATTGCGCGCAAGGTGGCCGATGCGTGGGCCGATGTTTTCATCAAAGACAGTCTCGACAATCGTTACGCAGCCAATAAAAAGTCCGGCGAGTTTCTGGAACGCAGTATCGCCGAATATCGGCTCAAGTTGCGCGAGGCTGACGAGAAGTTGCTCAACTACCGCGTCTCACATCAGGTGCTCGACTTTGGCGAGAAGGAGAATACGGTGATGGCGCGCCTGACCGCGCTCAATCAACTGCTGCTCACCGCCGAGACCGAGCGCAAGAATTTGCAGACGATTTATGAGATGAGCAAAGCAGCCTCGGACACGTCAACGCTGCCTGAAATCCAGCGCGACACGCTCGTGCAGGAGTTGACCAGACGGCTGAGCGAGTTGCGGCAAAAACGCCAGCACCTGTTGGTCGAGTACACCGAAGAGTGGCCGGAGGTGAAGAAAAACAGTCAGGAGATCGCCCAGATCGAAGGCGAATTGCGCGCGGCGCATCAACGTATCCTCGGCGCGCTGGAAAATCAGTATCGCGCCGCCGTGCAGAAAGAGAATCAGTTGCGCACCGCCTTCGCGCAACAGCGCACTGAGACGATGCAACAGAACGAGGGTGCCATCAACGCCAAGATGTTACAGCAGGAAGTGGACACTAACCGGCAGATGCTCGACAAGCTGATGCAGAGCCAGAGCCAGGTTGACATCGCCGCCGCCGGACTGCTCAAGAGCAACATCCGCGTGACCGAATATTCGCCGCTGCCGCGCGCGCCAGTTGCGCCGCGCCGCGCGCAGAACATTTTGATCAGCTTGCTGCTCGGTTTAATCGGCGGCATCGGCTTAGTGCTTTTCCTCGATTACATCAACAACAAAGTCGAGTCGGTTGAAGACATTGATCGCTACCTGCGCTTGCCTGCGCTCGGCGTGATTCCAGTGTTTGAGCAGATGAAACAGGCGCGCAAAGCGCTCGGCAACGGCCACGGTGATAGTCAAGCTCTCACACCTGTCAGCGGGGACGGCAGCGTCATCCTGACGCAGGTCGAAGCCAATTCATCCATCGCCGAAAGCTATCGCCAACTGCGCACGTCGCTGTTGCTCTCTTCGGCTGGCCACGCCCCGCGCACACTGCTGGTGACGAGCAGCCAGCCCGCCGAAGGCAAGACGACCACCAGCGTCAATACGGCCATCTCGCTGGCGCAGACCGGCTCGGCGGTGCTCATCGTGGACGCCGATTTGCGACGCCCACGCGTGCACAAAATTTTCGGGCTGAAGAACACGGCGGGCTTGTGCAACTACCTGGCGGGCGATTGCGACCTGGCTTCGCTGATTCAAATCGCGCTCCCGAACTTGTACGTGTTGCCGGTCGGGCCGCTGCCGCCCAACCCGGCGGAACTGCTCGGCTCAAGCAAGATGAAACAGGTCGTTGAGACACTCGCAGCCAATTTCGATTACGTCATCATTGACTCGCCACCGGTCTCTTCCTTTGCTGACAGCCTGATTCTTTCGGCGCTGGTCGAAGGCGTGATCATTGTGGTGCGTAGCGGCTTCACCCCGCGCGAAATGGCGCAACGCACCAAAGCACATCTGCAATCAGTCGGCGCAAAAATCCTGGGCGTTGTCATCAATCAGATCAAATTGCAGCCCCACGATTACTATTACTATTCGACCTATTACAGCCGGTACTATTACGGTTCCGGCGATGGCGCGGATAAAAAAGACGGGGCAAGTGACGATTGAGATTACGCGCGTGTTTGTAGTTCCGCCTACAAGGCGGTTAAGCCGCTAATTAAAACTAGCCGCCTGAAGGCTACAAACACGCTGCTGCCATTTCCCCTGTCCCCAACGCGCTACCCTTCATTTTTCTGACGCTGCCTCGACACGAGGTTTCCTTGAAGGTTTGCAAGCTGACGGGATGCGTGTGCGCACTCACCAAGCTTGTAAATCAACACGCCACGCAGCAATTGGTTTATGTGCGGCATCATCGGTGTTATTACGCCGAAACTACGCCAGGAAATCCTGCCCGTTCTGACGCGCGCCCTTGGTACATTGGCGCATCGTGGCCCGGATGATGAAGGCCTCGAATTTCTGACCGGCGAGCACGAACCGCTCACCGCCGCTTTCGGCCACCGTCGTCTGAGTATCCTCGACCTGTCGCCCGCCGGTCATCAGCCAATGCGTGATGAAGCGACGGGGAACTGGATCACCTTCAACGGCGAAGTCTTCAATTTCCGCGAGATTCGCCACGCATTTGAACAGCGCGGACTCAGCTTTCATTCCCAGAGTGATACTGAGGTGCTGCTCAAAGGCTATGGCCTATTGGGTAAACGCGCCATTACGGATTGGCGCGGAATGTTTGCGCTGGGCCTTTGGCAAGCTGAAGAGCAGCGTCTGGTATTGGTGCGCGACCGGCTCGGCATCAAACCGCTCTACTATTTTTACGACGGCCAGACTTTCCTCTTTGCTTCGGAAGTGCGCGCCTTACTAGCAACCGGGCTTGTTCCGCGTAAACTCTCGCGGGCGGCAGTGGAGAGCTACCTGGCTTACGGCTCGGTGCAACAACCATTAACAATTATCGAAAACGTTTACGCGGTGATGCCCGGCCACGTTTTGACCTTCGCCGCCGGCCAACTTCACAGCGAGCCGTATTGGGAGTTGAGCGCGCAGAATGGTTCAATCGCCAAATTCAATAAGGCAGAACTGACGCTGGAGATTGCCGAATTGTTGGTTGAATCCGTGCGCCTGCGGCTGGTCTCGGACGTGCCAGTCGGTGTGTTTCTGAGCGGCGGCATTGATTCGAGCGCCGTGGTCTCGCTGATGCGACGCGCCACGGCCAGCGAGATCAAGACCTTTTCCGTCTTTTTCAATGAACTCGATTTTGATGAGCGCGTTTACGCTGAACAAGTGGCGCAATGTTACGCCACTGAGCATCATTCCGTTTTCATCTCAGTAAACGAAGTGCTGGCTAAGCTACCGCACGCCTTGCACGCGCTCGATCAACCGGCGGTAGACGGCCTCAACTCTTACATCGTATCTGAAGCTGCCGCGCAGGCCGGCTTGAAGGTTGCGCTTTCAGGTTTAGGCGGAGACGAGGTCTTTGCCGGCTATGATTACTTCCGCACGATTGCGCAAAGCGAACGCCGCCGCGCGCAGGTGCAACTGTTGCCGCAGGGCGTGCGGCGCGCCGCCTCCGCCGCGATCAGTACGGTGTCGCATACGCACCGCGCCAATAAGCTCAGCTACTTGTTACGCAGCGAGCACCTCAACGAGCACTCTGTCTTACTACACCGCCGTCTGTTTACCCGTGAGCAGCAGCAACAACTCTTGACGGCTAATGGTTATGCGCTTGATGCGTATCAACGCGACTGGTCTTTACTCAAAGAATGGACAGCGCAGCAGCGCACGAATTGCTCCACGGCGGATGCGGTTAATCAAGCCTCGTTACTTGATATGTCCGGTTATTTGAGCAACACCTTGCTGCGCGACACCGATGCGATGAGCATGGCGCACAGTCTGGAAGTGCGCGTGCCGCTGATTGATCACAAGCTAGTCGAGCGCATACTCAGCATCCCCGGACAGCTCAAAGTGCGTCCCGACGAACCGAAGAAGTTGTTGGTAGACGCAGTTTGGAATCTGCCGCCCGAAATTGTCCGTCGCCCCAAACGAGGCTTCGAACTGCCATTCAAACATTGGCTACTCGGCGAATTGCGCGAACAGGTAGAAAGCGCCTTCACCGCGCCAGAGCTTGACGGCCTTTTTCAACGGCAAGGTGTGCAGACGCTCTGGCAGGATTTTCTACAAGGCCGCGTCACCTGGTCGCGCGCGTGGAGTGTTTACGTGCTGGGCGAGTGGATACGGTTGAATCTTTGACATGACAACAGAGAGTGGGGCGGCTATCAAGGCGGAGAATCTATCGAAGCTTTATCACCTAGGTGCGCGTGATAAGCTCAACCGTACGCTGCGCGACACGTTGGTTGATACTTTCCACCGGTTCAATCCCTTTGCCGGAAACGGCACGTCTTCGAATGGGCACGTTGGGACGTTGTTTTGGGCGCTCCGCGACGTTAGCTTCACGATTCAACCCGGCGAAGTGGTGGGTATCGTTGGACGAAACGGCGCTGGCAAAAGCACTCTGCTTAAGTTGCTCTCCAAGATCACCGAGCCGACTGGCGGCGAGGCCGAACTTCGCGGGCAGCTCGGCAGCTTGTTGGAAGTCGGCACCGGCTTCCATCCCGAATTGACCGGACGTGACAATATCTACCTGAACGGCTCGATCCTGGGAATGACACGCCGCGAGATCGAACGCAAGTTTGACGAGATCGTCGCCTTTGCCGAGCTGGAACGTTTTTTGGATACGCCGGTCAAACGTTACAGCAGCGGTATGTATGTGCGGCTGGCTTTTGCCGTGGCTGCGCACCTGGAGCCAGAGATTTTGCTCGTAGATGAAGTGTTAGCCGTAGGGGATGCAGCATTTCAAAAGAAGTGCCTCGGTAAAATGACCGAAGTCGCCAAGCGAGGCCGCACGGTGCTCTTCGTCAGCCACAATACTGCGGCAATGTTAGGTCTTTGCCAGCGCGGCCTACTGCTGGAAAACGGTAAGCTAACAGCCGACGGCCCTATCGAAGCAGTCATTCAGCAATACTTAAATAACTTGAAAGTTATTGCTCCTTTGGATTTATCCAATTACGCAGAGCGACAAGGTAATGGACGTGTACGCTTTACCAGCGTGACCTTCGAAGACGAGCAGGGCAATCCCGTCGAGCAAGGCATTTCGGGTAAGCCGTTGGTAGTAAATTTGAAATACCAGGCAAAGGAAACCCGACCGCTGCCTCACTGCCGCACTTCAGTTACATTCTATGACTTGCTTGGTCAGCCGCTATTTAATTGCTCAAGTGAGTTAGTTATTCAAGAGCCTATTACTTTACCAGCACAAGGGCATCTCCGCTTGCTTATTCCTCGCTTGCCACTGAGCCAAAGCCGATATTTGCTAACATTATTTTTTGAGGTAAACCGTGAAATTGAAGATTGGCTGCAAACCGCCATAGAATTAGAGGTCGTTGACGGCGACTTTTATAGTACAGGTAGGCTTTATCCCGCCGGTTGGCAAGGTAAAGGTGTGTTGGTACCACATCAGTGGATTATTGGAGATAATAATTCAATTGGCTGACATGCGCTGCCTTGATATTCAAGACCTGCCATCTCCGCCTGCTGAAAGGAGAGGCTGGCCCTGGCAAGTTGAAGTGAGCAATGAACAGAGTGAGGGACAAGGTGAGAGTAAGTTACCTAAGATCAGTGTCATTACCCCTTCTTACAATCAAGCTCGATTTCTTGAGCAAACCATCCGTTCCGTCTTGTCACAGGGTTATCCCAATCTCGAATACCTCATCATTGATGGGGGCAGCACGGATGGCAGCGTCGAGATTATCCGCAAATACGAGGAGTGGCTGGCGTATTGGATAACTGAAAAAGATCGCGGGCAAAGCCACGCAATCAACAAAGGGCTAACCCGAGCGACCGGTCAAATTATGTGCTGGTTGAACAGTGACGATTACTATCCGGCGGACACCTTGCGGCTGGTAGGGAAGCTACTGACAGACGGCACAAATAACTACGCCCTGATCGGACACGCAAAGACCTTCTTTCAGGATGACCGCGCGCCGGTTGTAAACAGAGGGGAGTACCTAAATCGGCGCCGGTTGTTGGAGTTTTGGAAGGGCTACCAGATGCACCAACCATCCATTTTTTGGCGACGTGAGGTGTTTGACAGAGTTGGGTTGCTCAGAGAGGACTTGGATCTGACAATGGATTTCGATTACTGGGCTAGAATAGCTGAGTTCTATTCTTTTACTAACGTTGATCGTATCCTATCCTGTTGCAACCACCATACGTTGGCGAAGACCAGCGATAATTGTGCTACCTACCACAGAGATTTGAGAAAGCATCGTCATCATTATTGGGGATCAAGGCTGTCATTGGATTACTGGCTGTTAGAAGCTTCAATGACAAAACATCTTTTCGTCAAACCAATATTGCAGCAACTCGGGTTACTCGGTCTTCTTACTTCAATCAAGGCAAAAAAATGCCTAAGGTTAGTGTAATCATCCCGGCTTATAATACGGCCTCATATCTGGCAGAAGCGGTCGAGAGCGTGCTCAACCAGAGCTTCCGAGACTTCGAGATTTTGATTGTTAATGATGGCTCAACTGACAGCACTCTTGAAGTCGCCAGAAAATTTGAGCCGCTGGTTAAAGTGTTTTCTAAAGAAAATGGCGGGCCGGCCAGCGCGCGGAATTTGGCGATCAAACATTCGACAGGTGAGTATATTGCTTTTCTCGACAGCGACGATTTATGGGAGGAAGGTAAGCTGGCGGAGCAGGTGGCTTATTTGAAAAACCACCCTCAAGTAGCTTTGGTATATGGCGAAGCCTTGATGTTTGCACACAATGATAACAAAAGAGAAGTCCGGCGAAAAATCGGTTACACACAAGAGCCTACGTTCAAGAAACTGTTATTCGGGGATTTCATTCCTAATTCAACTGTCGTCATTCGCAGAACTTGTTTTGATGAGGTCGGCTTGTTTAACGAAGATAGTGACCTAATTGGAGCAGAAGATTTTGAATATTGGTTGCGCGTCACACACTCGCACAAGCTGGCTGGACTTGCCCGCCCACTAGCTTTTTACCGCGTGCGCGAAGGTAATCTTGTGGGAGATGGTAAAGATATTGAAAAGGGGTTGGGGCTAACTTTGCTGGTGCTACGCAAGATAGAAAAGCAGTTCCCTAAGGTCTGGCAAGAAAATCAGATCAGCCGGGAGTTGCTTTTTGCCCGCTTCCATATTCGCGCCGGGTTTGCCTGGAAAAAGCGAGGCAGTTGGACAAACTGTCTGAGCCAATTTTATGCGGCTTTATGCTGCAGCCCCAAGCCGCGCGTATTACGTTGGATCGTGGCCGCAACATTGCTCAGACAGTGGTCATAAACATTTGTAATCTGGCTTCTGAAATGCGAATCACCTTTGTCTTACCACGTTATTTGGACTCCCCTGCCGGCGGCTTCAAGATGGTTTATGAATATGCCAACCATTTGCAAGCTCGTGGTCATCAAGTAACAATTTTGCACCCGCGCAACCTGAAACCGACAGCGGGATTGATAGAACAGGCAAAAAACTATCTTTGGCCTTATAAACTACGCTTACGTAATCGTCCTTTGATACCTTGGTTTAAGCTAAGCAAGGAAATAAGGCTTTTACTCGTTCCAGATTTGCGTGAAGAGTTTGTGCCGCCAGGCGACGCAATCGTTGCAACGGGGTATCGCACGGCTTTCTTGGTTAATCATTATAAGGAAGCTAAAGGGCGAAAATATTATTTGATCCAACATTACGAAACTTGGGATGGCGAAGCGGATGAAGTCAATCGTACCTGGATATTGCCATTGCACAAAATCGTGATTGCTAAATGGCTGCTGAAACTGGCAACAGATTTCGGCGAAGGCGAGCGAGCTACGTATATCCCCTATGGGTTGGATTTTGCGCGATTTAGAATCACCACGCCGATAAACAAACGCTCTTCGCCACGGATTGGAATGTTGGCTCATCCATTTGTCTGGAAAGGGACCAGCGATGGAGTGCGCGCGCTGGAATTAGCCCGCGAGCGTTTACCCAACGTGCAGGCGATCCTTTTTGGCGCGCATCCCCGCCCAGCGGAACTGCCTGAATGGATTGAATATCGGCAGCAACCTACTGCTGAAGAGTTACTGGCGATCTATAATTCATGCCCGGTATTTTTGCAGCCGAGTTGGACTGAAGGCTGGGGCTTGACTGCCGCAGAGGCGATGGCTTGCGGTTGTGCATTGGTTACTACTGATAATTTAGGCGTTCGTGAATTTGCTGATGATGGAAACTCCGCCCTCTTTTCGCCGATTAAGTCCCCAGACTTACTAGCAGAAAACGCGCTAAAGCTCCTCAATAATGATGAGTTAAGGCAGCAACTAGCCCAGTTGGGGCAGGAGAGAATCCAAGAGTTCACCTGGGAGCGCGCCACTAACTCGCTGGAGCGCCTTTTTCTTTCTTGATTATTACCGCGTCTATGACGCAGCATCCGTTAGTTTATATAGTTATCCTTTGTTATAACAGTGAGAGATGGGTAGAAGCTTGCTTAACATCGGTCTTGGCTACTGACTACCCCAATTTCAAACTGGTCGTAGTGGATAATGCCTCAACCGACAGTAGTGTCGCAGAAATAAGCAAATTTCTCCCACGAGTAAAGTTATTGTCGAATCAGGAAAATCTGGGTTTTGTCGGAGGAAATAATATTGGGATTGCGCAAGCTTTGAGCCAGCAGGCGGACTACATAGCCTTGTTAAATCCTGATACACGGGTAACACCTGGATGGTTGGCTGCAGTGGTTGATGTCGGAGAGGCGGAGAGTGACATAGGTATATTGGGAGTTGTTCAATATTCTTATCACGACAACACGTTTAATTCCTGGACGCAGGTAGCCTTGGCAACTCAGCTTGCCAAATTGACAGCGCCACCAAACCGCGCCTGGCTGCCGATGGAATGGGTAGAAGGCTCGTGTATCGTAGTCAAACGAGAAGTATTCCAACGCATAGGATTGCTTGATCCAATCTATCTCTCTTTTTACGAAGAAATTGACTTTTGTCGTCGTGCTGCTTGCCACGGCTATCAAACAGCGCTGGCCATCAATAGCAGGGTTCACCATTATCGCGGGGGGAGTTGGCGGGCAGGGCGAGCGCAAAGCCAAATGAGAGATTACCTTTGCGACAGAGGACAATTCATCTACGCCCTGACAGATCCGCGGCGCAGCTTTGCGGGCAATGTTAAATGGTATTTCATAACCTTGCTTACAAAATTGAAAGAAGTGTTGTGGTGCTTAGACTGGGGAAGGCTAAGGAGCTTATTAGCTATACAAATTGACTTGATTAGCAAGTGGCCTGGCATCTACGGAAAGTGGAAACGCGAGCGCCAAACTGTGCTTTTTTGAGAAAGTAACATTGACAATGATCGTGGTGTCAGTCGTTATACCATGTCGTAATCGCGTGGAAGAATTGAGACGTTGTTTGAGCCTACTTCGCCATCAGCAGTTTCCTAAAGAGAAGTACGAGGTGATAGTTTGTGATGATGGATCGGAAGAAGATGTAGAATCGGTAATCCGCGAGTTTTCGAATGATGACATTGAGTTTATTTACTGCCGTCAAGCCCCTCAAGGGCCGGCGGCCGCGCGCAACCTGGGTATCAAGCGAGCGCGGGGGGAGATTGTGGCGATGACAGATAGCGATGCGATCCCTCAAACGGACTGGTTAATCAAGCTGTATGAGACGTTGGTCAGAAATCCACAGGCAGTTGCTGTCGAGGGCAAAGTTTATGCGGAAAATGTGGACGAGTATGCTCCGTTGGGCGAGGGGCCAACAAATAAAACTGGTGGTGTTTATTTGACCTGTAACTGTGCATATCGCCGCGATGCATTGTTAAAAGCAGGTGGGTTTGATGAAACATTTCCTTACGCGGCTTATGAAGATGCTGAACTAGCCGCACAAGCGCAGAGGTTCGGACCAATAATTTGGCAGCCTGAAGCTATAGTTATTCACCCAGAGCGCCAACTCACACTTTCGAGCGTCCTAAAGAAACTCAGGCATTGGGAATACATCTTGATCATAGGGCTTCGCTATGGGTACCTAGCATGGAAACAATATCCAGTGGCTCATCCGCGATTGCGTGTGGTCATCTTATCAACCATCATTCTGCCCCTGGCAAAGCTTCAGAAAGCCCTACAATGGTCTTGGAGAAGGCCTGCTGCGGCACTGAAATTATCTATGTATACTATTTTGGAGTCTCTGGGAGCAATTTTTATTGTCGCTCCCAGAGCTTTATTAGGTAATTATGCTAAACAAGTTATCAGGCAAGACTATCTCAAGCGATAAATGGCCTGAGGTTGTTATTCTGATTCTATCTTATAACTGTTGTGATAAAGTTCGGCGCTGTCTTATCTCGTTATCCAGGCTAAATTACAGTAACTCAACAATTGTTGTGGTGGATAATGGCTCGATAGATGAAGTGGCTAGCCTGATGCGGGACGAATTCGCTGGCGTGCTGTTTCTTCAAACAGGTAGCAATTGGGGTTACACCGGCGGTAATAACCAAGGTATTAAATGCGCTTTAGCAAGTGGGGCGGAATATATACTGGTGCTTAACCCTGATACGATAGTAGAAAACCCGAACTTTCTAAGCGAGCTAGTGCGATATAACGAAAGTAACCCTAGAGTCGGTATTTCAGGACCGCGCGTGTTTTTTCAGACCAACGATCTTGTCCAAAATACTGTGTTGCACGCCCCGGGCTTTTGGCGAAACGTCGCTAATTGGGTCGCGTATCGTCTTTTTCCAGAGAGATTTCATCTGTCAAAGGGTGAGACCTTAGATGCAGATGTATTGAATGGCGTGTGTGTGTTGCTACGGGCAGCCTGCTTAAAAGAGATAGGCTTATTCGATGAAAACGTGTTTATGTATATTGAGGATGCAGACCTGGATTATCGTGCACGCCAATTTGGCTGGTTGGTCAGGTATCTGCCGGTAAACGGTGTTATACACGAGCAGAGATCAACAGGCTATCACATGACGAGCTTGGTCAGCTTCTTGCTGAAGAGAAACTCTGTTTACTATCTCTGCAAGATTGGCAAACGTTTTGACGCATGGGCCTATGCTGCCTGTTCATTACTCGTTTTGGTAATACGCGCATCTCTGACATTCCGTTGGTTAGCTTTCAAAGAGTATGCACATTTTTGTAGGCAACTGGCTAAGTCTTACCGCCAAGTATTATTTGGAGAGCGGTTTAATAGCTCATTCGGGCCGCCTTATGGTTAAACAATAGCACGTAAAACAGGAAATCTGGCTAATGAAGAAACTTATTTTTGTGCTGGTGGTATTGTCGGCATTGATCGGTCAGACGGGTTTTACTCCGCGGATAGGGCGAAGTGGCGAGATCGGCTCTGCCACCCCTCTTCAATATGATCTCGGAACTGGACACCCCCTTCCTTGGGCTGGGCATTGGAATTTGGGCGAAGCTGAAGGTGGTTTTAACCCCAGCTACCAAATAAAGCTGATTGAGCAAGGCCATCACATTCTACCCTGGTTTCTTTTACCGAATTGGCAAGTGAATTCGAAGGATGTGCGTTGGATTAATTACTATGAAGCCCCAATCAAGCAGGCTGCCCGGCTAAAATTGCCGATCGCTCTAGTCTGCACTCAATGGGAGATTTGGTTATCCGTCGAAGACAGATATTTGAACCTGGGAACTGAGGATAACCCCAATGTAATTACCGTTGATGGTCAGGTTAAACGGATGATTTCTCCTGTTGGTGGTGTAGAAGCATGGCGCGATGTTGGGCGAAGGTGGACTGACAGCCAAATGATGCGGAAGCTACAAGAATGGTATCCGGACCCACCTTACGTTTTATTCTTATCTAACAACGAGCACGCTAAGCTGTCTTGGGATAAGGCTGAGGAAGATAAGAGGTACATAGAGAAATATGGTCTAGGGCAAGATGATGAATTCAAGCGTAAGCTTGTTGGCGATGGTTGGATAGAACGTTATAGAGTTTTACAAGATGGACTCAGACAGGGATTGAGTAACGAACAGTGGCGCGAAAAGGCCGTGTTTGTCGGATACAATGCATTTGGCCCCGCCCACTTTGCGCGCTGGGCGGGCTGGCAAAGCTATTCGCTTTACAGTAAGGGAAGAGTTGACCCTGCTTATTTGGCCTGGGATGGGGCTTCGGTTCCCTTCTACGTTTTTAACTGGAGCGCTATTACTGACCACACAGTCTTCAGCCCGCAAATCGAAGCGATGAACTGGGTCTTTATGCAGGCGGAAGCGCGGAGGAATCCTGGGTTCTGGTTTGAAATGTCTGTTTGGAACGGCAATGAGCCAGGGGCCGCAAATGACAAGATTGCCAGTTATGTTAAGCAAGGGCAAAATTACACGCCTGAACGATACAAAGGGCAAGTGCAATTTGGCATGTGGTTGCTGCGGCCAAGATTGGTCAGAGAGTTTCGTTCCTGGCTAGCTAAGGTGAGCGATTATGAGTCTTACTTTTTGCCTGTTGTTCAAGCGGTTGATCGGGTGCACGAAAACCCTCTGCTGCGAGACTTCTGGCAAACGGGGAGGCTAGTGACTAATCGTAAGTGGAAACACCCGTATCAAACTGTAGTACCATCGGAATATCAAAGCGCCGACCGATGGTTTTTGCTGGACACTTCGTTAGACCCAGAGCGCCCCTGGGAGTTGGGTACGAAAATACCTATATATTCGCTAGCCTTAACCAAGGGGAAGGCCCCTCAACGCCAATGGCTTGTCTATGCCCATGCGCCGCTGGAGGAGCAGAAGCGGATTACCATAAGCATACCAGAATATCGGCAAATCAAGGTGGATGTGATGATTGGTGGATCGTTTTATCTGGTTGATGAAAAATGGCAGCGTGTTACACCTGTTTACTAACTTACCTGGTGGACAAGCCACTAAAATTCTTTTGTATTTTGCTTTTATCCTAGCTGGCTGTTGAATTGAATGAAGAAAGTGCTATTACTCAGCAACATTCCCTCACCCTATCTGACACCGTTATTTAATCGGCTTGCTCGGAAGCCTGATTGGAAGTTGGACGTTTGTTATGTGTCTAGTTGGGGCGAGAATGTCGGGTGGCCGGAAGTCCCTGTTCAGCATTATGGCATTAGCGAAAGAGATATTTTAGATAAACGGTTTTTATCTCTTAGAAAGTTCGCCCCCCAATCTTCAGCAGCGCTGGCCTTGTTAGAAAGAATATTGCGAGGCCGCCCTGATTATTTGGTTATCTATGGTTACACAAGGCTACCTCAAGTAGTTGCGCTCGGGTGGTGTTTGTTGACCAGCTTGCCTTTTGCGATAGCAGGCGACTCTACATATTATGCAGATAAGGCGGCCGGTATAAGGAAGGCTCTGAAAAAATACTGGCTGGGTGTCATTTCCAGATGTGCGGCGGCTATTATTACCGTGGGTAACGCCAGCACGATGTTTTGGGAAACATACGGAGCACGCTCAGAAAAGCTCTTCAATGCGCCTTTTGCGGTAGACAACGATTTTTTTGCCGCAGAGAGTCAGAAGACAGTTGACCAGGCAGCAACTTTTCGCCAGCAAAATGGCTGGCAAGGGAAAACGATCTTTCTCTATGTAGGGCGGCTGATCAAAAGAAAAAATGTTGATTTGCTAATTCGCGCAATCCAACAACTCGATGACGGAAACGTAACAGCAGTAATAGTCGGCTCCGGGGAAGAACGAACAGCCTTAGAGGCGTTGGCTGCAGGAGATCAGCGAATTCATTTTGCGGGTAGTATCAGTCAAGCAGAGCTGCCGTTTTATTACGCCTTGGCGGACGTGCTGGTTTTGCCCGCCCGCGCGGAGCCTTGGGGGCTAGTGGTGAATGAAGCTATGGCGTGCGGGTTAGCCGTAATCACGCATTGGCAATGTGGCGCTGCGTTGGATTTAGTAACAGCAGACAATGGGATTTTACTAAGCGGGTTTACGGCTGGTGAATTAACTGTCGCGCTGAAATCCATTGCTTCAGATGAGCAAAGGCTGCGCCAGATGCAACAGCGGTCACGTGAGAAGATTGCTAGTTGGTCGTTTGAGAATGCTGCTTTGTCTATTCAGCAGGCGGTTGAGGTGTCCTCCGAGCAGATGGCTTTGCCCGTCAAGACGACAGCGACGCGGCACGATTGGGAGAGGCCAAGATGATCGTTGCCGGAGTTCTGCTTGCCACAATTCTATGGTTGCTCATCTACCGGTTGAAGGATCGGTTTATTCGGGCCTATGGCGCGTTTTTCTTTGTGCTGCTCTTTTTCGTGGTAAACAAAGGCTCGCTCGATCAATTAGCTTTTTTTTCGCAAGATGCTTTAAGTCCGATGAGCTTGTTACGCTGGCTGACGTTGGGTGTGTTGGTCGTGGTATCGTTGCGAATGCGTAGACCCGGCTCTTTCCGAGTGGATGTCTTGTTAGCCGTGTTAGCGAGTTTGTTTTTGCTCGATATTATGCTTTCGACTCTCTATGCCGAAGATACGAGCTACTCGTTTATGCGTGCGCTCAGCTTTGTCTTGATGGCGATAGCAGTCTTTACCGGCTTCGTCTTTTTTCTGCACTTGCGGACGAATTGTTTGAACTTTTTCCGCCTACACTATTACATAACCTTATGCCTGCTTCCTACCGCAATGCTATTGCATCTGGCTGGCCTACACGAATATGGAGCAGCAGTGGTGATGGGTCAATATGCCGGGCCTTTCAGCAATCAAAATCTATTCGGCATCTTTTCCGCCCTGGTTACGCCTTATGTAATCTTCCATTGGCAGGTGGAGGCTGTAACGAAGTGGCAGCGGTACTTTGACGCAGGTTTATTATTAGCAACCTTGACAGGCTTATGGCTGTCGAACTCGCGCGGGGGGCTGCTGGCAATGTTGGTTGCCATAGCCAGCTACTTTTTCGTCGTCAACCTGGAGAGCCGCCTGAAAATCCTTACTTTGTCTATTTGCGCGGTTCTGTTATTAGCCTTTTTCCCTAAGTTGCAAGGTAACGCCATCTCATTTATCCGAAAAGATACGGCTGAGCGCGCGGAGGTGAAAAACGTAGCGGAGCAATTTTATGAAGAGCGCCGATATAGCATGTGGGCTGGTGTTTTCCCACTTTATTGGAAAGAGAAGATGACGGGTTATGGTTTTGCTTCGTCACATTTACTGACCTTTGCTTTTACGGCTGATAAAGAAGCAGGCAGGCATGTTCATAACAGTTATTTGGAGTTATTCGGCGACTTGGGTTTGCCCGGGATCACGCTCTTGTTACTGATCTTATACCGTGTGGTCGCGCATGGCCTTACTTTACTGCACCGGCGCGACAATGCACTGCAACGAAATATCAACGCTGTCTTCATCGCAGTCTTTGCAGCAGGCGCGGTAAACGCCGTGTTTGAGAGTTGGATGTTTTCAGTAGGCAATCTGATATCGCTGATGTTTTGGGGGCCAGTGGCGGGTATCGTGGCACAGTGGGCTTGGAGCAGAAGACTTGTATTTGACCACGTGCTTGTTACTGGCGCAAAAAGCGAATACGCGAGTGGCGGATACCAGCCGCAGCTTGGGCACGAATAAGTTAGTGAAAAGAGCTGACCGGCAATGGGGTAATGTTGAATAGTGGTGAATGTGTTGCTGAATGCCTTGGCTTCGACTGCTGGCGGCGGTTTGACTTATTTGCAAAATGTGCTGCCGCGTTTGGGTCAGAGTGAGGGCGACTATCATTATTGGCTGCTGGCACCGCCAGAGCAGTTAGACAGTTATCGCTGTTTTGCCAGTGACTGTTTGAAGATCGAGACTATCTCTACCTTTAACAGAATCCTGGCGCGAATGTGGTGGGAGCAGACGGGGCTACGTCACTTTGTTAAAGCGCGGCAGATTGATGTGCTGATTTCACTCGGCAACTTCGCGTTGTTTGCCTCGTCTGTCCCACAGATTCTGTTTAATCGCAATGCACTTTATTTTTCGCCCTACTTCGAAGCCGATTTGCGACAGCGCGGATGTTATGGCGACCTTTTGAGTCATCAACTGAAGAGCCGGTTGGCCAGGCTTTCGATCAGCCAGGCACAGATCAATGTCACGCCGACGGCAGCTTTTGCTCAAGCCATTCAGACTGCCGGCTTTCCGCATAAGGAGTTTTCCATCATCCCTTTTGGCTTTGACATCACAAGCTTCGTCGCCAACCAAGAGTCGCTGCCTGAAGCTCAGCTTGCCCAACTCAAGCACGCGCCAGATTGCCTACGCATTCTCTATGTTAGCCACTACAACTATTATCGCAACTTCGAGACACTGCTGGGTGCGTTGCCGTTAATCAAGCGCGCAGTACAGGAGCACATAGGCAAATCGGTGCAATTGGTTTTGACCACTGATCTACAGCACGGCGCAGTCTACGGTGGCTATGATGCGACAGCGGCAGCAGAGTTGATCGAGCGACTTGGTGTGCGTGCAGACATTGCGATGTTGGGTAATGTGCCTTATGACAAGCTGCATCAACTTTACCGGCTGTGCGACGCGTTCATTTGCCCGTCGTATGCAGAGAGCTTTGGCCATCCGCTGGTCGAAGCGATGGCGATGAGGGTGCCGGTAGTGGCCGCCGACCTGCCCGTGCACCGTGAAGTGTGCGCGGACGCAGCGGTTTATTTTGAGGTTTTTGATGAGCGCGCGTTGGCCGCGCAGTGCGTGCGCGTTCTGACTGAACAGCCTTTGCGTGAGACGCTTCGTGAGCGTGGCTTGCGCCGTAGCCAAGAGTTTTCTTGGGATGAACATTGTCGGCAATTGGCCGATTTGATCCGGCGCTGTACTGCGCGCGCCGCTTGAGCAAGATGGCAGACAAGTTCCCTCTATCCGTCATCGTCTCGGTCAAAAACGAAGAGCGCAATCTGGCGGCGTGTCTCGTTAGCGTGGTCTGGGCAGACGACGTCTGGGTGGTGGACTCGCACAGCACGGATGGCACGGTAGAGATTGCCGAACAACACGGCGCGCAGGTGGCGCAATTCGATTACGCTGGCGGATTCCCGAAGAAAAAGAACTGGGCGTTGGAGACATTGCCATTGCGTCACGAGTGGGTTTTGTTACTTGACGCCGATGAGCGTGTGCCGCCGGAACTGGCGGCGGAGATTCGCGCGGCGCTGACCAGCGCGGACAAGATTGACGGCTATTATCTCAATCGCAAACTGATTTTCTTAGGCCGTTGGATCAAGCACTGCGGCTGGTATCCGAGTTGGAATCTGCGGCTGTTCAAACATCGGCTAGGCCGGTTTGAAAGACTCATAGTAGAAGATGTCGAACAGGCGGGTGATGTTGAAGTGCACGAACACGTCGTGCTTAACGGACGCACAGCCTATTTGCAACACGATTTGTTGCACGAAGATTTCAAAAGCATTTTTCATTTTGTCGAACGCCACAATCGTTACTCGAGTTGGGAGGCGCGCGTGTACGCCAATTTCGCGAGCGGCGTGGCGGGCGAGCAGAACATCGGCGCCTCACTGTTCGGCTCGCCGTTAGAACGCAAACGCTTTATCAAACACTGCTGGGCGCGGCTGCCATTTCGTCCGTTGCTAAGGTTTTTGTGGATGTACATCATCAAGCTGGGCTTTCTCGACGGAAGACCCGGCTTGATCTTTTGTACTCTGCTGACGATGCACGAGGCGGTGATTGCCGCAAAGATGTACGAGCAAGCGTTATTGGCGGCAACCCACCGCGCGCCGCACGATGCCAAAGAAACCGAGGTTGTGACGGAACGCTGAAAATATGTGCGGCATCAGTGGCATAGCAGGAACTAGCGCGCGCGCCGCCATCGAGCAGATGACGCAGCGACTCGCGCATCGCGGGCCGGATGATGAAGGCATTGCGTTCTTCCCGCGCCACCAACTGGCGCTCGGCCATCGCCGGTTGAGCGTGATTGATCTGTCGCCGCAAGGGCGTCAGCCGATGAGCAACGAAGACGGTACTATCTGGCTCAGCTTCAACGGCGAGATTTACAATTACTGCGCCTTGCAAGCAGCGCTCGATCCAGCGCGCCATCGCTTTGTTTCCGAGACTGATTCTGAAGTCATTCTGCACTTGTACGAAGAGCGTGGCGCTGCGGCTTTCAAGGCGCTCAACGGGATGTTTGCGCTGGCGCTTTACGATGCCGAGCGTGAGCGTGTGTGGTTGGTGCGCGATCAATTGGGAATCAAGCCGCTCTATTACGCCGAAGTAAGTGGCCAGTTTCTCTTCGGTTCGGAGATCAAAGCGATCTTGGCGGCGGATTGTTATACGCCGGAAGTGGATTGGCAGTCCGTCAGTGATTTCTTCTCGTTTCTCTACGTACCTGCGCCGCAAACGATCTTTCGCGGTGTGCGGCAGTTGCCGCCAGCACATTGGCTGGAGTATGACCTGCGCACGCGACGCATAGTGCGGATCGAACGATACTGGCGAGTGACGCAGCCAGGACAACGGGCGTATTCGGGTGACGCAGATGAATTGCAACGAGAGTTGCGCACGGCCATGACCAACGCGGTGCACAGCCAGATGGTCAGCGACGTGCCGTTGGGAGCATTTCTTTCAGGCGGCATTGATTCGAACGTGATCGTCGGGCTGATGGCGCAACAATCTCGCCAGCCGGTCAAAACTTTCACGGTGCTGTTTGAAGGCGCGGGACTGGATTATTACGACGAACGTGTTGAGGCGCAGCGTGTGGCGCAACGGTTCGGCACGGAACATCACGAGTTGCCAATAGACCTGACGCAGCCCGAAGAGATGCTCGACCTGGTCGAATATTTTGACCAGCCATTCGGCAACACGACCTTCTATCTGACTTACCTGTTATCGAAGTACACCCGCGAACACGTGACGGTTGCGTTGTCGGGCGTGGGCGGGGACGAGTTATTTGCTGGCTATCCGCGTTATCGCGCGGTGCAGGCGGCGTGTTACTTGCGGCTGGTTCCGCCGGTGTTGGCGCGGGCGGCGTTAGCTGCACTCTCGCCGTGGCGGGACGACTTTGCCAACCGGCGTTGGCAGCGTGTGCGCGCTTTGTTATCGGGCTTGGATCGTGATCCGGCGACGCAGTACTTGCAGTGGGTCTATTATTTGAACGAAGAGCGCAAGGCGAAGTTGTTGCGACCGCGCGAGACCGCGACGCAACCGGCCCAGCGCATCTTGCAGGAACAGCTTGAAAACATTCCTGCTGATTGGGAAGAGGGAAATCGTTTCTCGTTTCTTGATGTGGAGACTTTTCTGCCGGATAACTTGCTGGAATATTCCGACAAGATGAGTATGGCGTGGGCGCTGGAATTGCGCGTGCCCTACCTTGATCCACATGTGGTTGAGTTGGCCTTTCGCATTCCTTTCCGGCAGAAGCTCAATTGGCGCGGCAGCAAGAGGATTTTGCGCGAAACTTTTGCCGATTTGATACCAGACAATAATCGGAAAGTAACTAAAAAGGGTTTCAACCTGCCGCTGGGCAACTGGATGCGTAACAGGTTTGATAACCAGTTCGACGCATTGTTACCGCGCAGTTATGTTGAGCGCGAAGGCATTTTTAACTACGATTACATTAATTTTCTGCGTGAGGAACATCGGCACGGACAGCGCGATAATGCTTATGAGTTATTCGCCATCTTGATCTTCGATACCTGGTATCGCAAGTACATCACGCATAGCCTGCCGCTGAAGTTTGGTTCAACTCCCAAACCGTTAGTTACGCATTGCCAAGCTTGATGTTCAACTGTCTCTTTATCCAATGAAGCAGGTTATTCAACACTTCCGCTCCGGTATGCTCAAGGTAGATGAAGTGCCAGAAACTGCCGTAAAACGCGGCGGCATTTTGGTGCGCAATGCCGCCTCGCTCATCAGCGCGGGTACGGAGAAGCTGGCGATTGAGTTGGCGCAGAAATCGCTGGCGGGCAAGGCCAAGGAGCGGCCTGATTTGGTGCGACAGGTCGTTGATAAACTCAGGCGTGATGGTTTGGTAAGCACGTTCAATACTATCAAGGCGCGCTTAGATACCCCGTTGGCGCTTGGCTACAGTTGCGCCGGTACAGTCTGCGAAGTGGGGCAGGGTACGGAAGAGTTCCTGGCCGGCGAGCGCGTAGCGTGTGCTGGGACGAACTATGCGTCGCACGCCGAGACGGTCTTCGTCCCGCAAAATCTGGCGGTCAAAATCCCTGAAGAGGTGAGTTTTGAAGAAGCAGCTTTTGTGACGCTCGGTGCAATTGCGTTGCAAGGGGTGCGCACAGCAGAGGCCAAATTGGGCGAAGCAGTCGCGGTGATCGGATTGGGCTTGTTGGGCCAGTTGACTGTGCAGATTCTGAAGGCTGCGGGATGTCGCGTGATCGGCATTGATTTGGAGCAGGGCAAGTTGGAGTTGGCGAAGCAACTTGGCGCGGATGCAGCAGTGCTGCGTAGTGCAGACGTGGAAGCTGCGGTAACTCAATTCAGCGGTGGATATGGCGTGGATGCTGTGATAATCACGGCGGCAGCGACGACGAATGATCCGGTTGAGTTGGCTGGCGCGATTGCACGTGATCGAGCGATTGTCTCGCTGGTCGGCGCGGTGAAGCTAGACGTGCCGCGCAAGGTTTATTACGAAAAAGAATTGCAACTCAGGCTGTCGCGTTCGTATGGGCCGGGGCGCTACGATGCGCAATACGAAGAGCAGGGCATTGATTATCCCATCGGCTATGTGCGCTGGACTGAACGCCGCAACATGCAAGAGTTTTTGCGACTCGTGGCGACCAAGGCGGTCAGGCTTGAGCAACTCATCACTCACCGCTTTCCGATTGAGCAGGCGGAGCGGGCCTACGACATTATCACAGGCAAAGATGTTCAGACGTACCTCGGCATTTTGTTGACCTATCAGAATGACGCTACGCCCAGCGCCAAGCTCATCAAGCTCGCGCAACCTGAGCCAAAAGGGCAGCGCGGCCAAGTCAATCTCGGCGTAATCGGCGCAGGAAACTTTGCGCGGAGCGTTTTGTTGCCGCGTCTGGCTAAAGCCGACGGCGTCAACCTGATCGGCTTGGCGACGGCGACCGGGCGCAATGCAAAGGCAATTGGCGAGCAGTTCGGCTTCGGCCTTTGCACGACCGACTATCGAGAGTTGCTTGACCGCGCAGAGATTAACGCGGTGCTGATTGCGACACGGCACGACACGCACGCACCAATGACGGCGGAGGCGTTGCGCGCGGGCAAGGCGGTCTTTGTTGAAAAGCCCCTGGCGCTCAATGAAGCGGAGTTGGATGACGTGGCTGAAGCTGTTGCGCAAACGGATGGTCAATTGATGGTTGGATTCAACCGCCGCTTCGCCCCGCTCTCCGTGACGCTCAAGCAGGTGTTCGAGCAGGCTAGGCCGTTGGCTATTACATATCGCGTGAACGCGGGCGCCGTGCCGAAAGAGAGTTGGCTTCAAGGCGAGGAAGGTGGCGGGCGCATTGGGGGCGAAGTCTGCCACTTCGTGGATTACTTGCAATTTCTGACGGACGCCGAGCCAGTCGAAGTCTTTGCATACGCCAGCGCGGCAGGCGCCGATACGTTGAGCATTGTTGTGAAACTGAGCGACGGCTCGGTGGGCAACGTCAACTATTTTGCGAACGGCGACCGGAGGCTAGCGAAAGAGTGCGTTGAAGTTTATGGCGGTGGGCGGGCGGCGGTGTTGGACGATTTTCGCGTGCTGGAAATTTTTCGCGACGGCAAGCGCAAAGTCGTTCGGCGGCTTACACAGGACAAGGGGTTCGCGCAGGAGTTGGCAGTTTTCATCAATGCTGTAAAGACCAACATGCCGCTGCCGGTTGCGTGGCGCAGCTTGTTTTTGACGACGCTGGCGACGCTGAAGATTGAAGCTGCGTTGCGTAGCGGGCAGCCGGAGCGCCTGCTTTGAACGAGTAAGTTTTGAAATTGGGTCTGCTTTTACGCACGCTCCCTTACCTGCGCTGGGAGCAACTGGTCTATCGCCCGTGGCGGCTGGCGCAATTTAATTGCTATCGTGTGTGGCCGGGCTTGACAGCAAGGTGGACGACAGCCGATAAAGGCGTCACAGAAATTCCCCTAAGTATCTTCGCTGCCTTCCACCAGGTCTTTGAACGATATTTTGTTCACCTGCGTAGACCATTGGCAGAGCAAGCTGCTCGCTGGGAAGCTTTGCCGGACGGGCGTTTTACGTTTTTGCATAAAACGCTGGAGTTGGGCGAGCCTGACTGGAACCGGCGCTACGAAAGCCATTTGTGGAACTATCAGCTTCACTACTTCGATTACGCAGTATGGTGCGCGCGTGTTTGGATCGAGCAAGGCGACCGACGGTTTTGGCAAGCTTGCCAAAAGTTGATCGCAAGCTGGATCGCGCGGGCGCGCATCGGCAGGAGCGATGGCTGGGATGCGTATCCCACCTCTTTACGTCTCGTCAATTGGATCTACGCTTATTGCTTGCTCGCCGGACAAGACCTGCCGCAGGCCTTCCGCGCAAGCTGGCGCGCGAGCATCCATCGGCAATTGGATTTTCTACGCCGCCACCTGGAATACCATTTGCTGGCGAATCACCTGCTTAAGAACGCAAAAGCATTGGTGATCGGTGGGCTGTTTTTCGCGGCTGACCAAAAAGGCCAACAATGGCTGACCTATGGGCAGGGCTTGCTGTGGCGTGAATTGGCCGAGCAGGTTTTGGCCGATGGCGGACACTGTGAGCGTACGCCGATGTATCACGCGCAAACGTTGGTGGACTTGCTGGAGTGTTTTGCTCTACTACGCGCTTTTGGCTGTTTGACAGCAGCAGAAGAAACCATAGTGCGAAGGTTGCGCGCAATGGCTGGTTTTCTCGACGCGCTGAGTTATGACGATGACACGTTGGCGCTTTTCAACGATTCGGCGAATACGGCTGAGACACGTCCCAAACCGATTCTCGCCACCGTCGAGAGCGTTTGCGGTGCGGCGCCAAAAAGTAACCAACGCGCCTTTCCGCAAACGGGCTACTTTTTGTGGTCTTCGGCGGATGGAAGCGAGAAGCTCATCGTTGATGCCGGGCCGCCATCGGTCGCATACAGCACAGGGCATGCGCATTGTGATCTGTTGAGTTACGAGTTGCGGTTGGCCGGCAAGCCGTTTATCGTGGATACGGGCGTTCACGGTTACGCCGCTGATCTTTTTCGTGATTATTGTCGGGCGACGCAAGCCCATAACACAGTGATGTTCGATGGGCGCGAACAATCCGAAGTATGGGGCACGTTCCGGATGGCCCGGCGCGCGGAGGCGCTGGAGGCCGAAGCTGAAGGAGACGAGCAAACCTGGCGCTTTCGCGGCAGGTATCGTCCCTACTACGACCGCAACTTGATTCACGAACGATTCATTCAACGACTCCCGAGTGGTGAATGGATCGTCTCGGACGTTGCGCTGAGTGAGACGGACAAGCAAGCCGTCGAACAGGCAGAAAGCTTTATCCATCTTCATCCTGAAGTAAGCGCGCGGCGGGTGCCAGAGGACGGCTTGGCAATCGAATGCCAAGCCGGAACACGCCGCATCCTGATTGAACCGTTCGGCACGGAGATTACCGTTGAATTGCTGAGTGGTCTGACGCAGACAAAAAGTTGGTACTTCCCGGATTTCGGTGTTGTCTTGCCGAACGTGGCTATTAACTATCGGTATCGTGTGCGCCCGGGCGAGGCCTTCGGCTACACGATCAAAGTAATCAATCAATAGAGCCTTCCGGCGTCGCATGAAAGTAACTTTTCTCTGCCAATATTTTCCACCGGAGATGGGTGCGCCAGCGGCACGCACGTTCGAGCATGCCCGCTACTGGGTCGAAAACGGCCACGAGGTCACCGTCATCACCGGTTTCCCAAATCATCCCACGGGTGTTATTCACCCTGATTACGAGAATACCTGGGTCAAGCGCGAAAACGTCGAGGGCATCGAGTTGTTGCGCACCCGCGTTTATCTGACGCCCAATCGAGGCTTCACCAGACGCATTCTCAATTTCCTGTCTTATTTTGTTTCGTCGCTCTGCTTCGGCACGTTTATGACGAAGCGCCCGGACCTGATTGTCGGCACCTCGCCGCAATTCTTCTGCGCGCTGGCGGCCTATTTGCTCAGCCGCATCCAGGGCGTGCCCTTTGTCTTCGAGGTGCGCGACATCTGGCCGGAATCAGCTATCGAGTTGGGCGTGTTGAAAAACCGCTGGCTGATTCGCCTGCTGGAAGCGGTTGAATTGTTTCTTTACCACCGCGCCGATCTGATTATTCCCGTAGCCGAGTCAACCAAGCCCTACCTGATCGAAAAAGGTATCGCGCCGGAAAAGATCAAAGTCGTGCCGAACGGGATTGACGCCAAATTTCTGGCTCTGCCCAGCAAATCGCCGGAGTTAGTACGCGCCGAATTGGGCTTGCAGGGCAAATTCGTAATCTCCTACATCGGCACGCACGGCCTTTCGCATGCGCTCAGCACGGTATTGCAAGCAGCCGACAGGCTGCGCGATGATTCCCGCTACCACTTCCTCTTCATCGGCGAAGGCGCGGACAAGGAGCCGCTCAAACGGTTGGCAGCGCAGTTGAAGCTCAACAATGTGACCTTCAAAGACGCCCAGCCACGCGAACGCTTGCTCTCGTTTTACCGCGCCAGCGACTTGTGCCTGGTGCCACTGCGTCGCCTGCCGCTTTTCCAAAAAGTCCTGCCTTCCAAACTCTTCGAGCTGATGGGCAACGGCTGTCCGATCATTTGCAGCGTCGAAGGCGAGGCCGCCGCTTTGGTCAAACGCGCCAAAGCCGGGTTGTGCATCGAGCCGGAAAACGTCGAGGCCCTGCTTGCGGCCATCCGGCAGTTGGATGCTGATCCGGCATTGCGCCAGCAACTGGGCGAGAACGGCAAACAGTTCGTGACGACCTATTACTTACGTTCGATGCTCGCAGGAAATTACCTGAAGGCGCTAGCCGAGGTGATAGAGGGACGTTGGGTGACGGTCAGCGAACGGCCAAAACCTGCCGAGCAGCAATCCACCGTCAGCAATTAGCTCTGGGAGCGCAGGCATCCTTGCCTGCTAGGCTGAAGGAGCAGACCTACCGGAAACAATGCGTTACCCGCCACGCCTAGCAGGCAAGGATGCCTGCGCTCCTAGGCGTTACTGCTGCAACGGGATGAAGCTCTCGTCATCCTGATGCTCTCGCTCCCAGGTCAGAAAGTCGTAATAGCCGCAACGGTTCTCTTCGGGAAAAGCGCGGCAGGTTTGCGGGCGGTGCTCGTAGGCAGTGCAGCGGCGTTCCGTCGGATCGAGAAAGCGGCAGGCGCTTTTGAAAATATGGTCTTTGCGATGGCGCAACACGCGATAGCCGTACTCAGGAATATACTTAGTAAACTTCGTTTCGGCCTGCTCGTAGCTTATACCGAATCCTTTAGCCAAGCGTTGGATGTCGGGCTTGCGCACCAGAATCCAATCATAAGTGCAGCAGTAAGCCGGGCATTTTGTGCAGTCATATTTCAACCGCGGCTTCTTCGGCGTACCGTTATTTTGCAGGATGGGAAGTTCTTTTTTCGCCATATTTGAGCAGCCTGTCTTTGCTTAAAACTGCTTGATTGCAGTGCACCAGTAATGCGAGACATACTTACCACCATCAACGCACGACGGCAACAGTGAGTGGCCGAAAAAACGCAAAGCGATCAACAAAACGAGTATGAGCAGCACACGTTGGAATCCTAAACAATGGGTTAGTCTGGTGCCCAACGGCATCGGGCAGACGAAGCCGAACCACTATTTGGACATGGCCAAAATCGTCTGGCGCAATCGCGGCGAACTGCCCTACGCCTGGCGCATCCTCTCGCAGGGCGTTTGCGATGGCTGTGCGCTCGGCACAGCGGGCTTGCACGACTTCACCATGGAGGGTGTGCATCTGTGCATGGTGCGACTCGAACTGCTGCGGCTGAACACCATGCCCGCGTTGGATGTGAAGTTGTTGGATGACACTGAAAAGCTGGCGCATCTGTCGGCGGCGGAGTTGCGCGAGCTTGGACGATTGCCTTATCCGATGTTGCGGCGGCGCGGCGAACGCGGGTTTGCGCGCATCTCGTGGGCAGAAGCCTTGCAACTTGCCGCCAGTAAAGTGGCGAATACTGATCCACCACGCAGCGCGTTCTACCTGACCTCGCGCGGTTTGACGAATGAGGCCTATTACGTCGCGCAGAAAGTGGCGCGCTTCCTTGGCACCAACAACGTAGACAATTCCGCGCGCGTCTGTCACGCGCCTTCGACCGTAGCGATGAAACAGACGCTTGGCGTCGCCGCTTCGACCGTCTCGTACAAAGATTGGATCGGGACAGACTTGCTTGTCTTCTTCGGTAGCAACACGCCGAACAATCAGCCGGTGACGACTAAATATCTCTACTACGCCAAACAGCAAGGCACACGCATCGCCGTCATCAACCCTTACCGCGAGCCGGGCTTGGAGCGCTACTGGGTTCCTTCAGTGACCGAAAGCGCGTTGTTCGGCACGAAGCTCGCCGACGAATTCTTCCAGGTGCACACGGGTGGCGACCGCGCCTTCATTGCCGGAGTGCTCAAACATCTGGTCGAACAAGGTTGGACAAACGCAGCCTTCATCGCGCAGCACACCAACAGCTTTGCTGAAGTGAAAGAGAAGCTACTTACCTACGCTTGGGATTTGCTCGAGGCGGCTTCCGGTTCAACGTGCGCCGAGATGTTGCGATTCGCGCGGCTGTTGGCCGAAGCGCAGAACGCTATCTTCGTCTGGTCAATGGGCATCACGCAGCACGCGGATGGCGTGGCCAATGTGCGCGCGATCATTGATCTGGCCTTGTCGCGCGGCTTCATCGGCAAACCCAAGAGCGGCCTCGTGCCGATTCGCGGCCATTCTGGCGTACAGGGCGGCGCGGAAGTCGGCTGTGTGCCCAATCAATTTGCAATGGGCGTTGCGGCTGACGAAGCAGGCGCGGCCAGGATGCGCGAGTTATGGGGCTTCGACGCGCCGACTGGAAAAGGTTTGAACGCGGTGCAGATGATTGATGCGGCGCACGCTGGCGAGTTGGATTGGTTCTATCAGAGCGGCGGCAACTTCCTCGAAACCTTGCCGGAGCCGGACTACGTGCGCGAAGCGGTCGAGCGTATTCCTGTCCGCGTGCACCAAGACATTGTGCTCAGCCCACAGATGCTGATTGAGCCGCGCGAGTTAGTGCTGTTGTTGCCCGCGCGCACCCGCTACGAACAGACTGGTGGCGGGACGGAGACTTCCACCGAACGCCGCATCCTCCTCAGCCCGGAAATCTCAGGCCGCCGCATCGGTGAGGCAAAGAACGAATGGGAAATCCCAATGCTGATTGCTGAACATGCTAAGCCCGACTTAGCGCACTTGATTCACTTCGCCGACGGCCAGGCGATTCGCGCTGAGATTGCGTGCGCAGTTCCGGCTTACACGGGCATCGAGCGTTTGCAGCAGACGGGTGATCAAGTGCAATGGGGTGGCGCGCGATTGTGTGAGACGGTAGATGGTGAGGGGAATCCTCAACCTCAGTTTGCCACTGCTGACGGGCGGGCGCAATTTTCGGTGATCGAGATAGCGGCGGCGAGTGCTAACGGCAAGCTGCGACTATCTACGCGGCGCGGCAAACAGTTCAACAGCATGGTGCAGCAAGACCGTGATCCGCTGAATGGAGCGCGGCGCGACGATGTATTGTTGAGCGCGGCTGATGCCGAACGGCTCGGCTTGCGCGATGGCGAGGCGATTCTGTTGCGCAACGAAATCGGCGAACTGCGCGGGCGTTGCCGGATTGCGCCGCTCGCGCCTGGCAATGTGCAGGTGCATTGGCCGGAGGGTAATGTGTTATTGCGGCGCGGCGTATGTGATCCCGAATGCGGCATCCCGGATTACAATGCGACAGTCGAGATTGAGCGCGTCGGTTGAAATGTTCGACAAGCTGCCAGCTTGTCGAAGTCTCCGGAATGTGTCCAAGCACGGAGACCGCGACAAGCTAGGCAGCTTGTCGGACAAAAGCAAATCTATGAGTGAAGAAGCGCGACCAAGCTTACAGATACGAAGAGCTGTACCAGAGGACTGCAACGCCATCGCAGCGGTGTTGTTGGCGGCCTTCGCCGAATACGAATCTTTCTACATTGCCGAGGCCTTTGCCGCTACAACTCCGACGCCCGAACAGATGCTTGGCCGCTTGCGCGAGGGGCCGATTTGGGTGGCATTGAAGAATGCTGTCGTGGTCGGGACTATCGCGGCAGTCCAGAAGAACGAGGCGCTCTACCTGCGAGGCATGGCTATCGCTCCGATGGCGCGTGGCGCTGGCATTGGGCGCAAACTCTTGGAGTGTGTAGAAGAGTTCGCCATTCAGTGCGGCTGCGAGCGTTTGTTGCTCAGCACAACACCTTTTCTGGCGCGCGCCATTCAGCTTTATGGACATTATGGCTTCTGTCGCAATGACGAAGGCCCACATGATTTGTTTGGGACACCGCTCTTCACGATGAGCAAGACCTTGCGTCAGACAAAGGCATGAGGATGAGGCAACTGTTGCCAACTGTGCCCAATGACTAAGTCAGGCAACCGCGTATAGCAGCACTCAGATTAGCTGGGTTTTCGATTGCGTGTACAGTAGAGACACCTACACTGATCTGAAATCCGATCTAGAAGTTGATTCTCAATGAGAACTGGATCAAGCGCGGGCCGCCGATTGGCCCGCTGGTCGTGCCGACGGAATTCGCCGTCGCCCCGCCAAGTGTTTGCGTAATTTTGCCAAAGCTCGCGTTGCTCAGATCACTCACAGGATTGGCAAAATTCGTATGGTTGAACAGGTTGAAAAAGTCTGCGCGGAATTGCACACCCTGCTGTTCGCCGAGCGGAAAGTTTTTGGCGATGGCAAAGTCGTGATTGTGCAGACCAGGGCCATAATACTGATTGCGCCCGGACGTGCCGACGCGGCCTGCCAGCGCCGCGGCAAACCAGGTCACATCGAACGCGGCGTCCGGGTTGCGGTTGTTCTGCGGCAGCGGCCCCGGCTTGACCAAGTCAGGCCGGTTGCCGCCGGACGGACTGATGCCGGCGGTTGCTTGATTGAAGCCACTCGTGTCCTGCCCACCCGTCACGACCGTGAACGGGTACCCCGATTGAATCGTCGTAACGCCGGAAATCTGCCAGTCTCCGAACGCCCAACGGGAAAACCCATTCTTCCAGCCGAAGAGCTTATGCCCCGGCCCAACCGGCAGCGCAATCACGTAGACCAAGTTGAAATGGTGCCGGAGGTCGAAGGCGGAGGGGCCGTGTTCCAGCCGCAGATTTCGCGCGTTAACCGGCGCGCCTGTCTCACCAAGCAGATTGTTCGATCCGAAATACGACGAATTGTAATCCAGTGACTTAGCGAACGTGTAGGAGCCTTGTACGAAAAGGTCACGGCGGCCCTGATATTTCGCCGTCAGCACCAGCCCGTTGTAGTTCGAATTGCCGATTGACTGTGCGATTTGCGCATTGCCGAAGTGTGGATAGGGGAACACCTGCTCGTTTGGCGCAACCGGGCCGCGGCGCGCCGGGTCGCGCACGATGACCGTAGGCTGATTCACGTCAATGAACATGCCGAGCCGATGACCTGAGCTTTCTTGGTAATTGGCCTCGATTGAAAACCTGTCGCCCAGCCTCCGCTGAAGGCCGAGATTGTATTGATATAGGTAAGCGCTTCTCAGCTTCGGATCTACGCCCTGAAAATTGAGCAGTCCAACCTCAGGCGTTCCCGGCCCCTGTCTGCCGAAGTTCGAGACCAGCGGCACATTTTGATCGAAGCCAACGGCCCAAGCGAATCTGCCAGGTTGCGTGACATTCGCCGTCTGTGTGACTTGTAGGCTATACGGCGGACTAAGCGCCATGCTCGATGGCACATTGTTGAAGAGGTCGTCGTAGGCAACGCGGAAACCGCCGCGCACCACGCTGTTATTCGCGCCGAAGAGCCACTGCCACACGCGAGGTGTGTAGGCAAAGCCAAACATCGGCGCAAGGTTGTTCTTGTCCGCATACACGCCGCTCGACGGAAGCGTGAACGGCACGGTGCGGAAGAGCAGCGCAGCCGGGCCTTTCAACACTGGGTCAATTTCCAGCAGGCGATTACTACCGACTACCACAGGGCCATAGCCGGGCACGAAGTTGGTGGCGTGGCCGCGCAGCTCTGTGACGGCCGACGGGTATTCGTAGCGAACGCCGTAGTTCAGCGTAAGGTTTTCGCGGACTTTGAATTCATCCTGCCAGAACAAATCCCACGGATAGCGCCGCCAGTAGGCCAGCGTGCCCCCGCTGCGGAAGTTGGAGGTATTGACCAGTCCGCGCGCAAAGTCGGCAAAGCTGGCGAAATTGAATGCGCCGCGCGAAGTGCGGTTGAGGTAGCGACGCAAATCTTCGCGGCGAAGATGAAAGCCCCAACGCCAGGAGTGCCTGGCCCAGCCTAAGGAGGCTTTGAGCGACATGTTCTCGAACAACTCCAGCGTGCTCGACACGCGCCCTTGTGGGAAGTTGGCATTCGTCCCCAGCCCCGCAAAGCCTCCTGCTACTGTGATCGTGGGAAGTCCCGCATTGAGCGGATCTTTGGCGGCATCCACCACGCCCGGCAACGGTCTTCCGCTGGCATCGGTAAAAACAGTCGCTGCGTTTAACCCGTCATCTTGCACGGCACGCTCCTGTCTGTTCCGCGAGTAGCCCAAGCGCAACTCATTGAGAAAGGCAGGCGAGAAAGCGTGTGTCTCGCTCAACATCACGGAGCGTTGCAGCGGCTCGCCCTGATTGCCGCCGGTCAGCGGTGTCGTGCCGCCGATGAAGCTCGCTCCGCGATATTCCGTCCAGCGGGCGGAAAGCTGACCGCGCTGGCCGAGCCGCTGATCAAAGCGGATCAAGCCCGTGTCGTCATCATCTTCGTTCCGCACGTTAGCAATGAAATTGACTGTCCCAGTAGCGTTGGGGAGCGGCCAATAGTCTAGCAGTCGCCGCGAAATGAGATCGGTCACTGTCGCTCGTTCGGTCGCCGTCGGTACGCGCGTCGAACGCACCGCAGGGGCCGCTTGGCGGAAGCCTTCATACGAGGCGAAGAAGAAGCTTCGCTCACGCCAGAGCGGCCCGCCGAGCGTCGCGCCAAATTGGTTCCGTTGCAGCACGCTCTTCGACCCGCCGAGCTTGTTGGTAAAGAAGTCAGCGGCATTCAGCCGGGTGTTGCGCAAGTACTCGAAGAGAGAGCCGTGAAACTCGTGCGTGCCGCTCTTGGTGACGACGTTGACCTGTGCGCCGCTGCCGCGCCCAAACTCTGGCAGTGGCGCGCTCGTTTGCACGGCGAACTCCCGCACCGCATCCGTGATGCGGAATTGATTGAGCGCATCGTTCTGCTGCGTATCCTGGTTGCTGATGCCGTCCAGCAAATAGACATTCGATTGCGCGCGCGCGCCAGCCGAGTTGAAGCCATTGCCCTGCGTGCCCGGCGCGGCAGTGGTGACGCCAGGCGTGAGCAGCGCCAAATCGAGGAACTGCCGGCCATTCAGCGGCAAGCTGGCGATAGCGCGGCTGTCCACCACGCTGCTCAAGGTGGATTTGTCATGTTCGAGCAAGGGAGTGATGGCGGTGGTCACTTCTATGATCTCTGCTACATCGCCCAACTGCATGGCGAGTTGCACGCGCGTCACTTGGTCTACTTGAACGAGGATTGAGGGGATGGTGGCGCGTTTGCAGCCGGGCGCTTCAGCCGAGAGTGACCAATGAGCAGGTTCCAGTTGCAGGAATTGGAATGCGCCGTGCGCATCCGAAACGGCAGTTCGCTCAAGGTATGTGGTGGCGCTGACCAGTGTAAGCTTGACACCGGGGAAGGGCGCGCCCGCCGGGTCTTTCACTAGGCCGCTGATGCTGCCGGTGGGCGAAGCAAAGCTGAAGCTAGGCGAGATTAGAAGCGCGGCAAGAAATAACACGCTCTGACCAACACGGGTTTTCATTATGAATATGGTCTCAAGGAAATGCGTTAGCTGCACAAGTCACGCGGCACGGAACAGCCGCGTGACTTGGCAAGTTAAGTTTAGTGGTGCGCCGGAACATGGCTCTGGCAGGCTGTAGGAAAAACAGTCGCTGGCACGACACGCACAAGCTGCATCATGCCGCGATCTTCGTGGGCGAGAATGTGGCAATGAAGCACGTATGTACCGGTGAAGTCCACAAAAGTATGCCGGATTGTGACCTTGCCGGCCTTGACCACATTGCCGTTGGCGTCCAACACTGCAGGCGGAATAGCGATGACATCCTGCCAGACGCGGTTGTCCCTCGGCGCGTACGTGGTATAGGTGACCGGGTTGTTAGGGCCAGGGTCCTGATTAGGGTTCTGCTTCTTAGGTACGTCAATCTGGATCACCTGAAACGGATTGATGTGGATGTGGAACGGATGGGCGATGGTAGTGTGATTTTCCAGCACCCAGTCCTGCAACCCGTTCAGCGGCATGCACTGATCAACGACCTCGCCCTTCTCTTCGAATTGTCTGTCATTGATCATGAAGTGAGGGCCAGAGCCTGGCGGGTTTGGCCCCCCGCCCTTCCTGCCTGTCTCCCACTGGAAGCGCAAGACATTGGGTGAAGGGTTGATATTATTATCAGGGGTAGGCAGATCATTCAAGAAGGGCGGCAACTGTGCCCAAGTGGTGGGGAAAGCCGGATTTTGATTTACCTCTGTGCCAGTAACATTTACAGAGAACAGCGTCGTTCCGTCGGCGTTTTTGAATTCCACGAGGCCTCTTGTCCTTGGCGCTTGGACAAGGAGATCGGCGCGATTTCCAGCCGCCAGCTTAAGTCCGCCTGGAACCAGGCCGTTCGGCGCATTGGGGTTGATAAAGGGTTGATTGGTGTAGTTAGTTGGGCTGAATTGCACTCCATCTTGAGCCGTCTGTTTGAAGGTAAATCCATTAGTCTGGAACAAACCTTTGCCATTAATCCCTTGAGTGTTGATGATGCCCTGAGTATTTCCTTCGGTAGCGTTCACCAGCCGCCAGAGTTGTACCTCACCTGGCTGCATCGTAATGGTTGGCTTGGGTTTGCCGTTGACTAATACCGCTGGCCGGACGGCAGTACCGCTGCGCCGCTGGAGATTCTGTGTCGAATCATATTGCTGGAAGACAAGGATCTTCTCGTGGGTTCCATACGTATCGCCCCAGCCATAAAATTTCCGGATGACGTGGTCATAACCGCCCTCTTGGCTGGATTCAATGACGAACACGCCTGCCAGCCCGTTGAGTATATGCAGGGAAGTCGAGCCATGTTTGTGCGCGTGATACCAGTGTGTGCCAGGCGTTTGGCCTGCTTTGTATTTGCCAGAACTGTAGTCCGGGATGTCGAAGTAATTGGGGAAAGCGCCCTTGATATACTGCGGCCACTGACCTGCGGCAATGGCTTGCTCGTTCTTCTTCAATAATGGGTCAGGGGGCTGCAGCCCGTTTTTCTCGGCGTCAGCGGCGGCCTCAGTGTCGTGCTGTTTGATCAGCGCCATCTGCGCATTCCGGTAGTTGAGTGGTAAATCATCCCATTTCTGCGGAATATTACCGGCGAAGATAGCGTCGAAAGTCGCGCTCCAATCCGGCTGTATCAACTGTGGCAGCACTTGCACGAGCACATTATCGCCCAGCCCGTCCGGGCTGGTGTGGGTGCCGTGGAAGTGTATGTTGGCGGTGCTGGAGCCATGAAAGCAGTTCGGAAATTTATCGTTTCCCGGATAGCCATTGGTGCTCGTGTCACAGCCGAAGCTAGATTTACCGGGCGGGCTATTCGTGTCGAAGGTGTATTTGAATATCGCATCATTCGCCTTGTTCAGGAACGCAATCTTCACTTGATCGCCAAGACGGGCGCGCAGCGTCGGACCTGGGCCAATCTCCGTGCGTGGCGTGGGCGTGGGTTGAGCCGGAACTGGCTCCCAGCCCTGGAACTGTCGCAGTTTTTCTGTACCAACATTCGGGATTGTGTACTCCCCGCTAGTGATTTGGATGACTGCGCGCAATGTTTTCTTGCTGGCGTTATAGCGAACTTCGCTCGGGTTGACGAAGTCGGGGCCAGGAAACTGTGCCTGTACTCGTGGGAATTCCCAAAACGAGAGCGCAAATACCACTGCGACCGCAATAACCACTGCAACACCGGCAAGCTGGCCGATCAAGTTCCAAGACGCGCTGCTTACTTTCCATCTATTTGCTGTCTTCATATGAATCTCCTGTTAATGCCTTGTCACATTGAGTTTTTATGTGGAACCACTGTTTCATTACGCCACGACTGGCGGGACTGACTATGGAAGAACTTTCATAGAGTACAGAACCCCTTGCAGGTTCCGTCCCATCCCATCATCCACCGTAAAGGTGAACTGATACGTCCCTACCTGAGTAGGCGCGCCGGTCACTGTAATCCCGGTGTTGTTAGGCTTTGGGTTCAACTTCAAACCCGGCCCGATACTGTCGGAGCCTGTATTGATTTCTTGGCCATTGCTATCGATGATCCGAAATTTCTGGCCGCTGATCTTATAAGGCGACTTGCCGCCCACTACCACCACCGCCTGCTGCTCGTTGATTGGGTTACCAACGACTACGTTCTGGAGTGCTGTCGTGCCTGCGGCGAGTTGCGCAAACACGTTGATAGTACCTCGCTCTTGCTCGTGCCCTTGAATTTTGCAGCCGTAGGTAACCGAGTAAGGCGGCCTTTGGTTGGGAGTGGGCGGTGGGACAATGCACTCACTCGAATTTGGCGATGGGGCAGGGCCAAGTTTATTCGAAGCGAGTGTCGGCCAATGTTCCGCTGTACTGTCCAAGTTGGTGAAAAATACTGTCTCTGTTACATCCATGGATGTTTCTTGAAAATGAACGCCGGAATTGTCTCGACTGATGTTGATCTGCTTCATATATTTCCTTTCGCATTAAATGCGCCATTCAGCGTGTGTTGGGAGATTGCTCGTCGTTGTTGCGCCACAAGCTTGGAGCGCCGATTGAGACATTCAACTTGGCTGGGACCTCGATTTACATCAATGATCTGTTGAGCCATTGGGAACCCCCTTTCTTTTGGTTAAATTTATGGTTAGGAACAGCTACCAGCCGCGCTGGCGAACCCTGAAAAGAGTTTGGTTCTACGCCAAAAAATACTGCGCCTGCGTACGCCTTGCTTGGACTATACCGGAAGCTAGCCAAGCCCTTTATCAGTGGGCGATGCCTTTAACCTGGTTATGTTCCAATCAGAGCAGTAACAGACACAGGGCGTTATCGCCAAGCATTGGTTGAGTCATCGCTTCCTGCCGTCCTGACGGAGCACTAAGTTAAGATAGTTGGCGGCATTGCCTCCTACCCATTTGAGAAACGAAAGATGTTAGCCAGCGATGTTAATTGGTTGTTGTATCTTGGCGGCTCGGACTGCTGAGCCGTACGAATAAGCATTAGGACGGGGCGAAGTATAGAACTGATAGATGGGTGATGCAAGTTTCTTTTATGGTATAGAGGTCACTTAGTAATGGCGCCCATTTGTGTAACCTGCCGTTCTCAATTATTGTTGGCGACCGTTCCCAAGAAGATCCACCCATACATAAACAGACAACTGTAAAAAGACTTTGATGCTTACTTCGAGAGAGACTCAGATGGCAAACGATGACGCATCCACCGAACTCCGCATTGCAGAACAATCCGTCGAAGCTCACAGCGCCGTCTTCAAAAAAGAACTCGGCTTAACCGACCTCGTGCTCACGCAAATCCTCTTCATCATCGGGCTGAGCTGGGTCGGCGCGGCGGCGAAGCTGGGGCAGTCGCACATAGTTTTTTGGCTGCTGGCAATCACGCTGTTCTACATTCCATCGGCGGTCGTGGTGATCTACCTTACCCGGCTGATGCCGCTCGAAGGCGGGCTATACCAGTGGGCCAAACTCGGCTTCAACGAGATGGTTGGCTTTCTGGTCGCGTGGAATCTGTGGTTGTTCGTGATCGTGCTCACCTCGGAGATTGGGTTGCAAGTGGCAACTTATTTATCGTACGCGCTGGGGCCGCGCGCGGCGTGGTTGGCTGGGAGCAAGTGGTTTATCGTGACTTCGAGTTGCGTAGTCATCGGAGCACTGGTCGTCGTCTCAACGCTGGGCTTGGGCGTAGGCAAGTGGGTGCATAACACGGGCGCGGTGATGATGCTTATCATCTTCGCGGCACTGATTCTGTTGCCGATTTTGAACGTGTGGCGTGGGACGATTCCGACGTATCGCCCGTTTGCGGTGGCGATGCCTGCGTTCACGCTCTTCAGTCTGAACATCCTGGGCAAGCTGGGCTTTGGCGCGCTGGGCGGGTTTGAATATGTCGCCATTCTGGCCGGTGAATGCCGCGACCCGGTACGCACGATCAATCGTTCAGTGATCATCGCTGCGCCGATTATCGCGGTGATGTTTATTTTGGGGACGAGTTCGGTGCTGGCTTTCTTGCGTCCGAATGAGATTGATTTGATTGGCCCGATTCCACAGGTCTTGAGTATTGGCTCGCGCCCGTTTGGTATTGCAGCGACGGTGGTGCCGGTCGCGATCTTGATGGTGATGTGTATGCGGCTGGCGCAGGCGAGCGTCAACTTTACGGCCAACTCGCGGCTGCCGATGGTGGCGGGTTGGGATCATCTGCTGCCCAAGTGGTTCACGCGGCTGCACCCGGAGCGCAAGACGCCGGTCAACTCGATTCTGTTTGTCGGTGCGATGATGCTCGGCATGGGCTTGGCGGGCATCGTCGGCGTCGGCGAGCAGGAGGCATATCAATTGTTGCAGAGCGCGGCAGTGATTTTTTATGCGTCCACTTACCTGGTGATGTTTGCCATTCCAGTCATCGGCTTGCGTGGCGTCGAGCCGCGTCCGTCGCTCTGGCTGCGCGTCGCGGCTTGCTCTGGCTTTTTGATGACACTGCTCAACCTGGCGCTCTCGATCTTTCCGATTGTCGAGGTGAAGAGTCAGGCTTCGTTCTCACTCAAAGTCGTCGTCGTTACTATCGTCGCCAACATTATCGGCGTGGCGCTCTTCTTATTTGCCGAGCGGAGGCGAAGAGGCCAGACCCATGTGGCGAAGGCGTCCGCAGCTTAAGTCAATTTGCGTATACGAAACGCCGCTGGTGCAGTCTTACTGCGCATCCGCCAGGTTCTCGCGTAATTGCCGAATCGGCTCGAACGCATAGCTGATCAACGCACGCTTGCCGACGACAATCTCCGCCGTGCCGCTCATTCCCGGTGCGAACGAGCGCGGTTGCCCTTTTACCACGATCTCTCTCTCGCTCAATTCGACGCGCGCTTTGAATGACGAAGCTGTTTCGCCTTCGCCCTTCGCCGGACTGAGCCAAGTCAAGCGTCCATGCTTCACGCCGTAGCGTTGATACGGGAAAGCGTCGTACTTCATTTTCACGCCTTGCTCCAATTTCAGTTTGCCAACGCCTGCTTCGGGCACAGTCAACTCGGCCACAAGCTGTTCGCCGCCGCAGGCGACCTCCGCCACCGTGTCACCTTCGCGGACGACCGCGCCGCCGTCCTTCACGCGCAGCTTCAGGAGCGTGCCCGCACAAGGCGCAAGCAAGCGCACCTGATCGCCGTTGGTGTTGGCGAGTCCGGCTTGCAAGGCCGTGGCGTGAATCTCGTGGCCCCTCGTCTCTTCTTTGAATTTGCGCTCGACCTCGCGGAACTCGGTCTGGCGGGCGGCTCCGGCCAGTCGCAGCTTTTCAATCTCGGCGCGGGTTTCGCTTTGTTCACCGACCAGCCGTTCGACTTCCGCCGCCAGTTCACTGACTTCGATCTGCTTGGCGCTGAGCTGCGCTTGGCTGGCGATGCCTTCACGGAAGAGTTGCTCGTAACTCCCGGCCATCTGCTGGGTCAGCTTGAGCTGTTGGCGTTTGTGCGCGATCAGGTTGTCCAGATGCGCGACGCGGCTGTTTAGCTTGATGATTTCCTGCGCTTCGGAGAGGCGTTCGGTCTCGAATTTCAAGCGCGTGTTGATGAAACTGTCGCCCGCCCCGGCAAGTTGCGTTTGCAGTGTCTGCAACTCTGCCGTGCGGTCGCCAGCGGCTTCCGAACGCAATACGACCAACACTTCGTCTTGCTTGATCGGTTGGCCTTCGCTGGCCAAGACCTGCGCGACGACACCTGAACGGGTGGCTTTGACCGGGTCAGCGCCGCGCACGGGTGCAAGCACGAATTGCGCTGTGACGGTTTCGGGCAACTTGATTGCTACCGCCGCGATTGCGCCGAGCGTGACGACCAGCAGGATCGCCCAGGCTAGGCCGCGCGCGGCCCAGTGTGGCGGCGCGAGTTCGAGAAAGGCAGCTTGGGGTTCGGCGGGAACGAGTGCGGTGGTGGGCATAGCGATTCGGTTAGCCATAACTTGCTCCGATTGGATGGGTGGAAAGCGCGGGCTTGGCGGCAAGTGTGACGGCGGGCCCGGCGAAAATTATGATTGCATTCTACCGGCGGCTTCTCTGACCTTCTGTATCGCTGGAAGTCCGCCTTTGGTTTGTTCAGCCTGTTCTTCGCAGACTGACAGATCGGCGAGGGCTTCAGGCGCAGACTCCTCTGCCTCGTCGCTGATCGTTGTCTCGTTGTGGTTGAGCGTGGTGCCAAGCTTCGGGTCGGCCTGATTTTCGACGCGGCCTAGCTTGCCGAGGCTAACCACGGCGCTCGAATTTTGTCCGCCTTTAACTTCATTCACTGCCTCAGTCTCGACGGTTAGATCGGCGATCTCAATGGTCTGACTGGGTGTTTGCTCATTCGTATCCTGCATTGTTTTCTCCTTGTTCAACTTAGTTTGTTACGACTTCAAGCCGGAACTTACAGCGCAAGCTATTCACGCTCATCTGCTAAGGCGGAAAGCGGCGGCAAAAACTATCATCAGGCCAAAATATTTTTTGCGCCTTTCCCCACATAATTTTCCTGGTTGCCCTGGCAGTGCTTCATTAGCTTCATTAATGGTGAGGAAGGGCATAGGCTCGCAAGTCTAGCCCTCTCTCACGGTCGGGCTACTGACACGCCGCCCTAGCCGTATGGTTAAACCTATTTTTCAAAGACCATTACTTACTGATGTTACGCAGTAAGAAAGTCGAGTTTGGAATTGACATGTTTTTGTGCCGGAGGCACAGCGGAAATTAGCCGGTGGTGGAACGCAGTGAAACCACCGGTAACACGCGTCAAGTGACCGCGCCCCAGTAGGGCGCAGGATAGACAATGGGCGCGAAATCAATGCCCTGTCCAGCGTCCCAGCCGGGACGCGAGATGGCGGCGTTCGACTTTCCGGTGGTTACGCTTTGCTCCACCACCGGCTAATTTCCGACCGCGCCTCCGGCGCTGAGAAGGGCGTCAAACCTAAAACGATTTTCCGCGCTGCGTAACATCAGTTACTTAGCACGCCCCAAAACTGCTTATTCATTGACTCGCCAACACACGCAGCGTAAACTGACCGAGCGGTAAGTCAGGAGCTTCGTACGGATGCGGCTAAACTGTAAGCTCGCATCCGGGCACGCTCGAATAACCAGATTCACCCAGAAGAACAAGCAAGGGAGATGTTGCTATGAACACAGGCTTTCGCCGCGGTTTTATGGCTTTTGGCTTGACCACTGTCACGCTCTTCGCGCTGGCCTTGAGCCACCCACAAGCCGCGCAGGTCACTTTCACTAAAGACGTCGCGCCGCTGCTCTACAATCATTGCGCCGAGTGCCATCGCCCTGGCGAGATCGCGCCGATGTCACTGATGAATTATCAAGAAGCCCGTCCCTGGGCCAAAGCCATCAAGGAGCGCGTGGTCGAGGGTTCGATGCCGCCCTGGTCGGCTGATCCGAATGTCGGTCATTGGGCGAACGATCCGCGCCTCTCACAACAGGAGGTTGCCACCATCGTCGCGTGGGTCAACGCAGGCGCGCCGAAAGGCGATGACAAAGATTTGCCGCCTGCGCCCAAGTTCGCCACCGGCTGGACGATTGGCCAACCCGATGTAGTTTTTGAAATGAAGGACGAGTACACCGTCCCGGCTGATGGCACGATCCCTTACCTCTATTTCACCATCCCAACCAACTTCACCGAAGACAAGTGGATTCAGGCGATGGAGATTCGCCCCGGCAATCGCAGCGTCGTGCATCACGTCATTGCCTTCACAACGGATAGCGGCTCTGCCGGGATTCGCGGCGAAAGTGAAGCGCGCGGCCAACTGGGCGGCATCACGCCCAACAAGACCGGCGTCACCTTCGCGCCCGGCTCTGCGCGGCTGATCAAGAAGGGCAGCAACATAGTCTTCCAGATGCACTACACCACCAACGGCACGGTGACGAAGGATCGCACCAGGATCGCTTTTGTGTTTGCCAAAGAACCGGCCAAGCGCGAACTGGTCACGGGCAACGCGATCAACACACGCTTTGTCATTCCGGCAGGTGACGGCAATTACGAAGTCAAAGCCTCGAAGACTTTTACCGAAGATGTGGCGATTACTTCATTCATGCCGCACATGCATGTGCGCGGGAAAGACTTCATCTACACAGCGGTCTATCCCGACGGGCGCTCGGAAGTGTTGCTGAACGTGCCGAAGTACGACTTCAATTGGCAGCACACCTACATCCCGAAGACGCCGATTCGTTTGCCCAAAGGCACGCGGCTCGATTGTGTGGCGCACTTCGACAATTCAGCCAAGAACAAATACAACCCCGATCCGGCGCAGGTAGTGCGCTGGGGCGATCAGACTTGGGAAGAGATGATGATTGGCTGGTATTCGCTGGCGCGCGACATCACGCCGCAGAAAGCGCCGACGGCTTCGGCTTCTTCGTCGGGGCAGTAGAAACGCGACAGGAATTTGAAGTATGGCATGAGGTAGCGGCAGGCATTGTCGCTACCTTTTATTTTTTTGCGCTGGGCCTCAATCGCTCAACTACAAGATCAGTCAGCCAGTGCCTCATTGACTAACTCTTCGAACAAAGGCAAGAGATCATCAGCATATTGGCTGAGGTAGCTCCGTATGCGCGTCAAATCCGCTCCGGCTTTGACCAACTCAATGACATCCACCAAATCTTTGCGCCGCTTGGCCACAAGTTTCATGTAGATGAGCGGCTCGATCGGCACGACGGCCAAGCCTTCGCTCATCGGCGGATGATTGAGCACTTCTTCCAATTGCGGCCCAAGCGAGGTGGGCGACAAATAATCTATGCGTATCCCGTCCACCTCAATGGGGACACCTGCTTTGAAGGCGACCAGCAAGCCTTGATGTTCAAATGCCTCTTCGCCAACTAAAAAATCAACGTCCGAGGTGGCTCGAATGTAGCCATGCGCGCCGACGGCCAAGCCCCCGGCCAACGCATAGCGGATACCTAGATGATTCAACTGAGCGGCGGTTTTAAGCGCCGCCTCACGCACTTTGGGCGCAACGAAACCAAACGTCTCTTTGATGTCCATGAGGTTTACCTGACGACGAGGAATTTGCGCATAAGACAGTTGCATGACCAACCTCCGTTTGATGCAGGTCGGAGCCGAGTATAGGACTAGCTTTGTTGCAGGCGCAATGACTTGGCCGCAGCAGCGGACAAAGGGGTTGAATCTGCCAATACGATCATCTGGAAATCAGGTCAATGGCGATGACTTCATGCGCCAGAATCGTCGGCACAGTCACCGCCACGTGTCCGGCTGACTCTTCCGCACGCACTGGCTTGCCGCTGACCAACAACTGCACCTTCTTCGCCTTTTTATCGTGAGGCAAACGCACGCGCACTCGCTGCTCAGTGATAGGAATCAATTCCCGAAACGGCCCTTTCATCATCATCGGGTTGGTCAGGTTGACCAGATGCACAGTCATTGATTCTTTCTGCCGCCACACCGTCACGTCCAGCACACCAGGGCCGGTCACGCTGACGACGGCTTCTTCGTTCAGCGCCCAGCGCACGGCATTGCCGAGCAGCAGACCGTGATCCGCCGACATCACTTCCCAAAAAGTGCGGTCAATGTCCCAGGGGAAATAGACCACGCGGCCCTTACCGACTTCGCGCAGGTGAACTCCGGCAATGTTGGTCTGCTGCACGCGCGGGTAGACCATTTCCATGGGCAGATCAGGGTAAGACGGGATCAAAGTGAGCGGCGCAGGCAACGTCTGCCCGACCGCTTCCACCTCGACGCGCGAGACGCCATTGATGATGCGCCCAGCATCTTCAAGTCTTGCTAACAGCGGATGGTATTTGCCGGTCGCCGCGTCCTTCTCCAGCTTCAGATAAGAGTTCTGCATCGGCCCTTCCACACGGCCTTTTAACTTGACGCCGAACAAATCCGACAGCCCGAAGTTCGACCGGCGCACACCCCATTCGTCGTAGAGCGAGGTTTCATAAGTGGCGAGCAGGCTGCCGCCGCGCTGCACATACTCGCGCAACTGCGCGCACTGCTGTTCAGATAGCGCGGCGATGTTGGGTAGGATGAGCAGTTTGAATTGATCGGTGTGCGCCGCGTCGAGCAAGCGGTCGTGCGCCATCTCGAACGGGACGCGCGCTTCGATGAGCGCGTGATAGAAGCCGTTGGTATGATCTTCGACTTTCTGTTGCGCGCGCGGCCCGCCATAAAACGTGGCGGTCTGTTGCGAATAGACCAAGCCTACGCGCGCCAATGAAGCTTCATTACGCAGGTAGGCTTCGGCGCGGTAGTGCCAGTTGTAAATCTCTTCAACGGCTTTTAGCCAACGTTTGTCATACAACGTGCCGGAAAACTTCGTGAACCAGGGGCGCAAGCCATTGGCCGTCCCTTCCGCCACCCAGATGCGGATTTCGGCCTCGCTCTGCACCGAGTCTTTCCAGCGATAAGGCTCTTCCACACCCACGCTGAAGATGCCGACGATGGCTTTGCGTCCGAGTGTGGCGCGATACTCCTTGCCGTTTTTGCCGTTAGCCCACGGCGTCATCAAGCCGCGTCGCGCCTGCCGGTCGGCCATCAACGTGTCCGATAGTTCGCCAATCGTCTTCATATCGAGCGAGCTGAGCGCCCCGCCACCCGCGTTGGCGATGTACCGCGCATGCGGATTGAGCTTGCGAATCTCCGCATCCCACAGCCGCCAGAGTTCAAACAGCCGTTGCTGCTGCCACAAAATGTAATTGCGCCGCGCCGGGTTTTGCGGATCGTTGGTGCGCGGCAATTCCATGCCGTAAGCCGTTTTGAAGTTGCGCTGGCAGTGTTCGCAGTAGCACATCCCCGACCCTGCCCAGCGGTTGCTGAAGATGCCGTCAACTTGGTAGCGTGCCACGATCTCTTTGGTGACTTCGGTCATGAACTCGAAGTTATAGGGGCCGAGCGCGCAAGTTACCCACAGTTCAGGCGAGGCCCAGTGCCGCCGCTTGCGTCCTTCGGTATCCACCGCGATCCAATCGGGGTGCGCGTCGTAAACGTCTTGATGCACGGCGTGCGGGTCAGTGCGCGCAATCACGACCATGTTTTGTTTGCGGCACCCGGCTAGGAGTTCGCCGAAAGGGTCTGTGTCTTTCATCCACTGGCTGCGATGGTGCAAGGGGATTTCGGTCGGATAGTAGGCCACGACACCGCCCGCGCTCAGACAAGCAGCGTCGGCATGTACGCGCTTGAAGTAGTCCAGCCAAAACTGCGGGTCATACTGTCCCGGATCGTTTTCAACCAAGGTGAGTTGTGCCCAGCGCATTGGACGGTCGAACCAATCTGCTGCTGATGGCGCGGCGATAATTTCTGCGGGCCAGCTTAAATCTCCTATAGCAGCCGCAGTACCGGTCAGCGCGGACTGGACGAGGAACTTTCTGCGTGATGTTGACGCTTGTTGGTGTGTGTTCATGGGCGCATCTTTAGCACAAACGCTGTGAAGCAGGAAGCCCGAAGGAGCCATTTTGCCTTTACACTTCGGCACTTTAGAATGCTTGGCATTATGGCAACCAAAGCACCACGCACCGTCTACGCTTGTCAGCAATGTGGCTTCCAATCGCGCAAATGGCTGGGCAGATGCCCCGACTGCGGCGCGTGGAATTCGTTTGTCGAAGAGCGCGAACGCGAATTGACGAAGGCGGGCGCGGCGATTTCGCGCGGCGGCTTGAAATTGCATGAGAGTAAGCCCGTCGCGTTTAACTCTATCGAAGCGCAGGACGAGACGCGCGAGGTGACTGGCATCGAAGAGTTCGACCGCGTGCTGGGTGGCGGCATCGTGCCTGGGTCGCTGGTCTTGATCGGTGGCGAGCCGGGGGTGGGCAAATCTACCTTGCTGACGGAAGTCGCCAATCGGCTGAGCGCGATGTACGGCAGCGTGCTTTATGTCTCAGGCGAAGAAAGCGCGCGCCAGATCAAACTGCGCGGCGAGCGCATGGGCATTAACCCGGCCAATCTGTTTTTGCTTTCGGAAACCTCGCTTGAACGCATCTTTGACGAGATTGACCGCTTGCAGCCGCAGGCGATCATCATTGATTCGGTGCAGACGGTCTTCTCCGAAAAGCTCGAAAGCGCGCCCGGTTCGGTTTCGCAGGTGCGCGAAGTCGCCGGGCAGTTTTTACTGGTAGCCAAGAATCTGACTGTGCCTGTCTTTCTGATCGGCCACGTGACAAAAGAGGGGATGATTGCCGGGCCAAAGGCGTTAGAACACATCGTGGACACGGTGCTCTATTTCGAGGGCGAGCGCCATCACAACCATCGCATCCTGCGCGCGGCGAAGAATCGCTTCGGCGCAGCGAATGAAGTGGGCATCTTCGAGATGACCAGCAAAGGTTTGCTCGGCGTGCCCAATCCGTCGGAACTTTTCTTGAGCGAGCGTCCAATCGGCGCGAGCGGTTCGGCGGTTATTGCGGCGATGGAAGGGACGAGGCCGATGCTGGTTGAAATTCAAGCGTTGGTCAATTCGTCGAAATTCGGCACGGGCCGTCGCACGACGCAGGGCGTTGAGCTTAATCGCGTGATTTTGCTGGTGGCGATGCTTGAAAAGCGTGTCGGCCTGCACCTCGGCGGCGATGATATTTTCGTCAACCTGGTCGGCGGTATCTCGCTGGATGAACCGGCGGTGGATTTGGGTATCGTCGCGGCGGTGGCTTCGAGTTTCCGCAACATTCCGCTCGATCAACATACGATTGTTTTTGGCGAAGTTGGATTGGCGGGCGAAGTGCGCGCAACCAGCCACGCGCAGTTGCGTTTGCGCGAGGCGGCGCGGATGGGCTTCAAACGTGTGGTGATGCCGAAGAACAATTTGAGCGGGTTGGAGCAGGACGACCGCGTGGAGATTATCGGTGTGCGGTCGGTGATTGATGCGCTCGACGCATTGTTTTGAAAGTGTTGCTCAGCTCATCTGCGCACTTAGCCTACCTGGACGAGAACATCGAAGCCGGAGCCGTGCGCAAGCAGTCGTCCGGCACAATCGTCGGCTTTATCTGGCGGTGCGCAGTCCGTCGCGTTTCCTTGAAACATAACCAGGCGAAGCCAGCGGTGGCCAAGAGGACAGTGATCAGCATGATGACTTCGATCAGCAGGCTGAAATACATGTCGTCTTTCATTGCCTTCAAGATTTCGCTTTCCATCGCAGAAGACCGGGTTAGAGATAAGGAAATGAAATCCAGAAAGACACAAGGAGTTTAGCTCCCTGTGTCTTTCCGGGTTATGCCGCTCAGTAAGCGATATCGCCCTTGGCGGAATTCATCAGAGCAATCGCTTGATTGATCAACTGATTCCGCACTGGCGCGCCTGGAGCGGTGAGCGCTGAACCGCCTAGCCCTGCTGCCTGGCGCAGTTTCTTCTGCGCTTCGGGATGCAAGTGACCACCATTGAGCACTTCCACCGCATCCTCAAGTTCCGATAAAGAGAGCTTGAGCAGTTCCTGTGCCTGCGAAAAACTGGTAGCAACTTTAGCCCTGTTGGCTAGGTCAACCGATGACCGTATGTTTTCCAGCACATTGATGACCCTGAGAAAAGCGGCCACGGCTTCTACTTCAGTCGCTTCCAGATGTATTGCTATCCCGCTTGCTGGGTCAAGGTTCTTGATATTCTGACCGATGGGCGAGTTGTTGAAGGACGCGCTGTTGTAAAACTCCACGGCGCCTTCGATAGTCGTGATTGAGTTGTCGTGGAAGAAAGGCCCGGTATCGGCTGCTTCAACCACGACAGGCGTGTTGAAGGTGCGCAGGTTTAGATCAACCGGCGGCACAGGCGAGTTGACATTCGCGTTGCCAAACCCCAGGAATTTTCCGTTACGGTAGATCGGGGCTCGGCCAAAACCGCCATCAGGAGGAATCTGCTGCGCCGGAACCAACAGCGTCGCCGGACGATTCGGCTGATCCTCAATTCCAGTATCAAAGTTGGAATTGGTCGGCGCCGCACCGGTCCCGGGATTGTTATTTCCGCTAAATAAAGCGCCCTCGACGAAGTCGCCTGCGCCGCCGTTGAAGTGGCAGAGGATGCATCTACCCGCCCCCTGCGAAGGTTGGTTGAAGAGAGGTTGGCCGTTAAGCGGATTGATGATGGTTCCGGGGTTATTGAAGATCTCCTGCCCCTTACTAGCTTTCTCAGACTTTAGATGCAATGCGCCTGCCCCGGCCAGTTTGAGATCCTGCCGGCGTCCCAAAGATTTCTGGAAGGCTTCCAGCGCATCCAGTTCCGCCACGGTTGGCATGGTGAAATCTGTACCAGGAATTCTGCTCAGGGTCTTCGGGTAGTGCTGGATGATGGCCCCGATCATGAAGTCCCGCAACGTTCCCGTCGCCTGATGAACTACTCCGCCAGTCAGCGTGAACGTGCCAACGGCTGCGCCGTCACCGCCCCAGCCAGTTCTTTCCACTGGCGGCACAACGGGGCCGAGTGGCGTGTGTGTTTCATCGAATTGCGAGGGGGCCAGCGTGTTTGGCAGCATGGCCAGCGTGTGCGGCACGCTGCGCATCACGAACTTGTTATGCAGATCATCGAACCCGTCCACGTTCTCCAAGATCAGACCGAATTTCCGCATCAGCACCGGGTTCTCGAAATCCTGTGAAAGAGCGGGATTGAATTCTGCGACAAAGAGCGGATCGTTGGGTGGCAGTGTCGCGATGAAATCGGGATCTATCGTCATATTGTTTTCTTCTCTGTGGCAAGTAGCACAGGTTCTCCCATTTCCGTTGAAGGTGCCGTTGTTAAAAGCGTTCCGCCCTTGCGTGATCAACTGTTCGAGCGCAGTGGATGGATTCGGTATCGGCCCTTGAGCATGCGCTGTGGGACTGAAGAAATCTGCCACTCGGTTGAGTATTCCTTTTTTAGCGATAGTTTGTTCGCCATCGCTGAGTTGTCCGAACCGACCCATTTTGGCGCTGTGATAGAGCCTGTGGTAGAGAGTCGTCTGGGCCGTCAACAGACGGTCTTCAACCGGACTCTTACCGGCGCGCGTGATCGCTACGAAATCCGGCTCGAAGTCTTTGGGCGCTTGAGTTGAGAAGCTTGCCTCGAGTTTCGCCATCCCGTCGGCGCTCTTCAAAGAGCCGACCTTCACCATTACATCTCCCGCTTCGGGCAGAACCGTGCCTTGGGCACCTTTATTGTCAACGAGCCAGAAATCCAGCTCTTCGGCCTCAGAAAATCCTCGAACTTCTACTGACACGCTCTTATCTACCAGATTCAGTTTAGCCAACCCAGAGGCCTCTTGCTGTTTGGTTGCAGTGCCCTGGCTGGAGTTCATTGGCAGGAGGATATTTTTCTCCCCGCCGTTCTTTTCGAAATTTGCTGCCCAGGCGTCATAGTTTGCCTGGAGGGTTTCGGCGCTGCCCAGACCTGTGCTTGAAAGGGTCTGGTCTGCTGTGGTTGATGATGCTTCGCTCTTCAAATTGGTGAACCAAAATGAAAATATGGCGAGCGAAGAAATGACAAGTAGCTTCAATGTTTTTAGTTTCATACTCTCCCTTCCTTATCGGTAAAGTGAAACCACGAAGACAAAAAGACGCTTACAAGCTATTTGAGAAGTGTTTTGCGGAGCCCCAACGGGGCGCGATAGGTCAGCCCAGGGCAATGCCCTGGGAACACCGGGTGAGTTTTCCCAAGCTCTGAAAGAGCGCAATAATCAGCAGCTATTGCGCCCTTTCAGGGCTTGAGACGCTGCTCACTTCTTCCCGGCGCGTTGCGCCGGGCTGTCTTATACCGCCCCGTTGGGGCTCCGGCGGTACTTTCAAATAGCTTCCTAGTACTCTTTGTGTCTTGGCGATTCCTTCAGGATATTTACTACCTCTGTGTGGCCTTTGAAGTCAGCGCGCATTGCGGCTGTCCAGCCGTTCTGATCTTTCAAGTCAGGATCAGCTCCTTTTTCCAGCAAAGCTCTTGATATATCGGTGTGGTTCTCCCAAGCTGCAAACATTAAGGCCGTCATCCCGTTAGTGGCCTTTGCGTTTAGCTCAACACCACTCTCAAGCAGCGCGAGGGCTATCTCTTTATTCCCCTTCCAGGCGGCAGTCATCAGAGCCGTTCCGCCATATTTATCCGTTGCATCCGGGTCAGCTCCTTTGGCGAGCAAAACCTTCACCGTCTCCAGTTGATTGGTCAGGGTGGCAGTCATCAGAGCTGTTTGACCGGCGCCATCTCTTGCTTCTACGTTTATCCCTGCGTCTATAAAAAGGCCGACTGCCTTCGAGTTGCCCTGTCTGGCAGTCTCTAAAAAATCCTTCTCCGTAAACGGAATGTTCATCTGAACCAATTCCTGACGCGCGGCATTGGCGCTTTTGCCGCAGCCTGTGAAAGAGCAGATCAATAACAGCAACAATGACAAGCTTCGTGCGCGTGGCATATAACCCTCTCCGATAAGTCACTTGGCGGAAGGTTCAAGGGCGGGGCTTACCAGGAAGCCCATTGAATATTCCTCCGCCATCTTTAGATTTGTGTGAGCAGCACTAATTGAAACTAAAGCGGCTTCGCTCACCTCGCCGGGCGGCTGATCTTGCCGCTGCCCGGTGAGTCGGTTTCTTACTGCTCACTTGTACATGCGAAAAAGAAAGGGCAAACACCTCAGTCGCAGAAATTTTTTTGGCTGTTAAAAAATCGATGATGTCGGAAAGACTGGCGAGACGGTGTTCAGAGTTCCGCCTTTAGGCAGTCATTGGCGCGCAGCGCCAGATTGACGCACCTCCGGCGCGCTGCCCGCCTAAAGGCGGAACTCTGAACACCGTCTCCTTAATGCGTGATTTTTACGCCACCGTCGAAGGTTCCAATTGCGGCGCGGGTGCTGGCTCACGCAAGCGCATTGGCTGCTTGCGCCAATAGGTCAGCGAACGCCAGACCCATTCCATCGGGCCATAGCGATAATGCCGTAGCCAAATCGGAGAGGCGATGAGCAACAACGCCCAAACGGCAAAGACTACGTAGAGCAATTGATAGCGTTGCAACTTCGCAAACAACCCAAAGCCGTAGCCATAGAACAGCGTCGAACAGACGAGGCTCGTCGTCAGATAACAACTCAACGCCATTTGCCCACACGCCGCCAACCGGCTGGTCGCGGCACGCAACCAACCACGCTTGAGCAGGTAGATCAGCAAGCCGATGTGGCCGAGCGCAACCAGCACTCGCTCAATGTCGTAGGTCGCTACCACGGCGCCATAACCCTCAATCGGATTGAAGTTGATTTTGAGCAGATACCAACCCGTCAGCACGTTGATCGTCCCGCCGATGCCGTAACCGCACAGCATCAGCATTAGGTAAAAACGCTTGGAACGCTCGCCCGTCAACACGCCGGTCATCAGCAAGGCCATGCCGATGAGCATGACGGCGGCAACGTCATTGAGTCCTGAGCGATACAACCAGGTGGATTCATAGTTGATGATGAGGGGCATGCGTTGCATAAAAACTTTGGCGTAACTGCCACGATACGCCTCCACATCCTTTTTGACCCTTTCCGGATCGGGTCCTTTGGAGCGCTTCTCTCTTTCCTCCCACTTTTTCTGATCGGCCTTTTGTTCTTCGGTGAGCGATTTGCCCTCGGCGGCGAACTGTGCGGCGGCCCTGCCACGCGCCCGCAACTGGTATTCGTCAGAAACCGTCCACAGCCCGCGCGCCGTGCCGAGCATAAACAGGATCACAGCCGCGAGGATCAACCATTTGGGTTTGGCTTGGCGGAAAGGGAAAAGCATCAGGCCGAAGATGGCGTAAGCATAAAGAATGTCGCCCGCCCAGATGAAATAAGCGTGAATCACGCCGAACAGCATCAACCACAGCGTGCGGCGATAGTAAATGTCGGCGACACGCAAGCCGCCGCCGCGCTCGTCGGCGCGCGTAATGAACAAGATCGTGCCTGCGCCAAACAGCAGCGAGAACAAACAACGCATCTTGCCTTCAAAGAAAATCTGGCTGATAAACCAATACGCCAGGTTGGCGCGTGTGTTGCCGCCATTGAGCGTCGTCTCCTGCGGATTCCAACCGCCGCCCAGCGCCAGGCCGAAGCTCAGAATGTTCATCAACAAAATGCCCAACACTGCCGCGCCGCGTAATACATCCAAGGATTGGCTGCGTTCCTGCGCGGTGACCGGGGCTACGGCCTCGGATTGCGAAAGGGTGAATGCAGAGGTCATAAATTTCTCCTTTTTTCTAAGTTCGAGCGGCGACCCAAATGGTGCCGTTGTTTTCCGCTGTCAGCGCCGCGCGCCGATACCACTCAACTACACATGCGATAAATGCGGGCCGGAACCATCATTTGAAGGTAGAATTTTTTTCATTGGTTGTTGTCGTCATTCAACGGGCCAATCATTTCGGTTTATCACTGCGGTAAATTGAAGCTATCGCAGCGCCGGATGAACTGAGCGGAGGGAGCGCCAATGGGACTCCCTCCGGCTCAGACTGACAAAGGGATAATGAACCGGCCTCTAGCAAAAGACCGGCGCAACCTGTTCGAGGCGTTGCCGCAGGGCCGGTGAGAGCCGCCCCAGCGTGGTCTGGAAGTTCGGGTGTGTCATGCCGGAACCCAGGAACGTCCAGCGCATCGCCTGATGTTGTTTGGTCATGAACTCAGCGCGTTCCTTTTCGGTCAGCGTGCGGCCCGTGCTGCGTTGCAGGTTCTCCAAATTGAATTCGGCTTGCTGGCGCAACCCTCCATCAATGAAGCCGCCAATTTCCAGATACTCATCGAACGCCTTGTCCAACTCGGCCTCGCTGCGACCTTGGGCGAGCGCCTCGACCATCAGCGTGTCGAGCTTGGCGTGTTGCGCCTCTTCCAGCCAGTGATGCTTGAGCAGGCTTTTGAACTGCGCGTCGAGTTGCTGGTCGTCTTGCACGCTTTCGGTGTAATGCTTTTGCGTCATCCATTCGATTTGCAGTATCACCAACGCCACAGCCAGCGGATCGTGCGCCAGGACGGCCTCGGCGATGGCGCTGGGCGGGCCGATGAACTGACATTCCGTCCCGAAGCCCGCTTCAAACTCCGCGCGGAAGCGCTTGAAGAGGTGGATGTGTTTCGCTTCTTCGGTGGCGAACGCCAGAAAGGCGCGCACGCGATAGTCGTCGCCCTGCAATTGCGCGCGCGCGTGATCGAGCACAAAGGGCAGAACGAACTCTTCGACCAGGCCGAAGGTGCAGAGGTAATCGAAACCGCGAATCTGATTCAGTTTCAACTTCTCGGAAGGCGTCAGAAAACTAAGTTCCTCCACTCGCGCGAACGATTCCGGCATGAGCGGCTGGGCGAAACCGAGCCGTTTGTCGCCGCCAATGATGTCTTCGAGGCGCCAGTTCACTTTTTGCGAAGCGGCCAGCGTTTCTTGGTAACTGTAAGTTGGTTTCGTCGTTTTTTGTGTTTGCGTTGCAGTCTTCATTTCTTCTCCTGTTTGAAATTAAAGATGGTTGTGGTGAGCCGAAGCTGGCTTCACCGTTGATGCATGCCGGCTTTGACGCGCGTGCCGATGACTTCCAGATATTCGGCATTGATGCGTGTCGTGCCGTCCGTAGCGCAGTTGTGCGCCCTCCAAAGCTGTACCAGGTCGCGGCCTAACGCGGCCTGGCCGGCTTCGCCCAGCGCCGCAAACGCGCGGAGCGTGGGGCCGTACCAAGTGCGGAAATACTCCATCGCCTCAGGCGGCGTCAGCGGAAATGCCATCACCACTTCGCGCCGCGTGCATTGCAGGTTGGTGAAGTCACCGCTTAAGCGTTCGCGCGCCGTCGCTTCATCGCCCCACAGCATCGGTGAAGGTGGGGGTGAAGGCATCGCGGGTGGCGGCACGTGTTGGCCGGTGACTTTGAACATCTGGCCGATGAAGCCGGTGGGTGTCCAATTCGCCATGGCTATGCGCCCGCCAGGACGGCAGACGCGCGCCAATTCCAGCGCGACCAATTGCGGTTGCGGCGCGAACATTGCGCCGAACATCGTCACGACTTCATCAAACGCGGCATCGGCGTAAGGCAGGTTCTCGGCGTCGCCTTCGTCAAATTGAATCTGCGCGCCTTCCTCTTGCGCGCGTGCGCGTGCCGTCTCCAACAAGTTCGGCGCAATGTCTACGCCGGTGACGAGCGCGCCTGCGCGCGCCGCCGGGAACGACAGATTGCCCGTGCCGCAAGCGACATCCAGCACGCGCGCGCCGGGTTTCAATTGCAGGCGTGCGATGAATTCCGCGCCGCCCGCCCAAATGATTTCAGCGATTTTGTCGAAATCGCCCGACATCCAGATAGCTTTCAGCTTGGCCTTCAAACTTGTCAGTTCTGTGCTGGAAGCGGTTGCTGCGTTCATTGTTTCTTTCCTCGTGGTTGATGCATGTTTCCGGTAAGGGTAGTGGCTCAAGCGGGAGAGAAGAGCATGGAGTCCAGCCTTTAGGCTGCTGGCTTGCTCATTCAAGCTAGCAGCCTAATGGTCTTTGACGAATTAAATCGGTAACGAGTCAGCGTAGGGGCAGACCTGCGTGTCTGCCCCGGTGGGTGGCGCGCGCCTGGGGCAGACACGCAGGTCTGCCCCTACGTTGACTGCCGCATGCGGTTTACCGATTTAATTTATCAAATACCATTAGGCTGGACTCCATGCGCTTGGCCTGCGGCATTTATCTCTCATAGTTGAACCACTACCCCGGCAAGTTCTGATGGCCGTAGCGGCAGCTCGAGTATGCTCGCGGAGCCGCTGCGGCCGTCTTGTCATATTGTGTGGCGGGGCTGACAGCGAATCAGTTCTCCGCGCGATAGAAGTAGTACTCTGTCGTGTAAGGCACCTCTGCCACCTCGTCTATGGAGGTGCCGGGCGTAGTGGGCGCTAGGCCGCCAACGGTGTTGACGCGCTGGATATAAGTCACCTTGTGAAAGATACCGGGGCCGCTATTTGAGATCGCTTTGAGCAGCAACCATGGAATGGCGGTCGCATCGGGCGCGCAGCCTGTCCCTGTCACGCGGAGGCCGATCACTTTGCTGCCGCTGTTGCTTTCCCACGTGGGACCGCCGTAATGCTTGCCGACCTGGCCGTGATAGTTGGCGTCGGCAAACAAGTCCGCCGACGGCGCAACAAAGGCCCAACTTGCGCCTGTCCAACGGTAAATCTGCACGCCTCGCGCGTAGACGTGATAGGCCACTTTATTGCCCGACGGCGCTTGAATGCTGTTGCAGAGCGGGACTGGCAAGTCCGGCGCGCGGTTGTCGTCGCCTGCCTGTGCAACCGTAGCGGACGCGAACGCAAGCCCAGCGACCGTGAGCAGAAGCACAAGTCCGATGACGAATTTGGTTTTTATGTAGTGCATAAACTTACTCCTTTGTTCTCTGTCTGGTTGATCCTTGAGCAGCAATGGTTGAAACCGACGCGGCTTCGCATGTGCTGCACGGCAGCGGTCATCGCTGCCCACTTACTCAGGCGAAAAAGGAAAGATGAATTGCCGGTCGCGGAAAGATTTTTTTGATTGGGAATCGTGAAGAAGCTGGAAGGTTGAGAAAACGCTGCGGGTGATCTCGTCAACCACGTCAGCGTGTTTCCTCAGCTTGCGGCAAGGTGCGGTAGGGCGCGGCTTGGCCTGGTTTGCCCCAGGCTTCGTAAAGTTCGATGAGGCGGCCAACGGTTCTGCGGGTATAGGTGTGCTGTTCGCCGCGCACGGTCTTCAGCCCGGCGTAAGCAACTAACAATTGCTCCTCAGCCTCGCGGAATCGCTTCAGCTTAATCAGGCAGTTGCCGAGATAACTGCGCGCGCGATTGACCAGCCAGTGATCCGGTTTGAGGCCCTTGAGATACATGTCCAGCGCCTGACGGCCAAGCCGCTCCGCCTCGTTATACTGACCCCGGTCGGAAAACACGCAGGCCAGACTGTACACAGCGTTGGCCGTTTCGAAATGCGTCTCACCGAGCGACTTGCGCCGTATCTCTATCGTTTGTCGTAAGAGGGTTTCGGCTTCGGCGTAATCACCTTTCTCGCGTAGCATGGTCGCTAGGTTGTTCATCGTCGTCGCCAAGCGCGGATGATTGGCGGGCAGCAGCTTGCGGCGCAGCGCGAGCGTTTGCCGGTAGAGTTGTTCGGCTTCCTCATATTGGTGCAGATCTTGCAATGCCGACGCGAGGTTGGACATGCTCACGGCCACATCCGGGTGTTCTTCGCCCAGCAGTTTACGGCGCAACGCCAACGCTTCGCGAAAAAGGGCGGCGGCCTCCTTGAAGTTCTCTTGCTCCTGCAATATCGCGGCCAAGTTGTTCAGACCGTTGGCAACGAGCGGGTGCTGCGCGCCGTAAAGTTTGCGGTGCAGTTCTAGCACTTGACGGTAAAAGGCGGCGGCTTCCGCGAATTTACCCTGTTCGCTCGACAGCCGCCCCATACTATTTAGGCTCTTGGCCACGTCCACGTGTTCTGCGCCAAGCCGCTTGCGCCGTAGCGCCAACGCGTCGCGCAACAAAGGTTCAGCCTCGTCGAGCTTGCCCCGCGCAACCAACAACTGCCCCAGACTGTCCATGCTGCCCGCCACATCCAGGTGTTCTGCGCCCAGCAGCTTGAGCCGCAGCGCCAGCGCCTCTCGATACTGGGTTTCGCTGCCGGCATAGTCACCCTTCAGATACGCCATCGCCGCCAGATTATGCAGGCTGGCCGCCACGTCCACGTGTTCCGCGCCCAATGTTTGCCGTCGCAGCTTCAGCGCCTCTTCCACCAGCGACTGCGCCCGGTCATACGCGCCGATCCTTTCATACAAGCCGCCGATCGTATCCATCAGCTTCGCTTGCACGATGGGTTGGTCTTTCAGGTTGCGGACGACTTTTTCCGCGCCTTGATCCAGCAACTCTTTGGCGGTGATGGCATCGCCGCGCGACTTGCCCGGGTCGGCGAATTCAAAGACGGACATGAGCGATTGCGTCACCGCTTCCGCTGTGGCCGCTGCTTGATTGGCGCGGTCGCGTTCGCGCGCGATGCGCAGGGCCAGCACGGCCAGCGCGACGGCGAACGCCGCCAACAGCGCCAGCATAGCCACGCCTGCTTTGTGCCGCCGGGCAAACTTTCCAGCCCGGTAACTGAAGGTGTCTTTGCGCGCCACCACCGGCAACCCCACCAAATAGCGGCGCAGGTCTTCGGAAAACTGTTCGACCGATGGGTAGCGGCGCGCCGGTTCTTTGCGCAGCGCCATCAACACGATGTTGTCCAAATCGCCCGCCAATTGCCGCGCCAGTTTTGCTGGCGCAGCCGTTTGCCCGCGCGCCGCCTCGCTGGGACGCGGGGCTTCCGTGTCGCAAATAGCGCGTTCGATGCCCTGCGGCGAATAAGTGTCGAATTGATGCGGTCGCCGCGCCGTCAGCAATTCATAAAGCACCGCGCCAAGCGCGTAAACGTCGGTTGCCGTCGTGATTGCGCCGCCGCGCACTTGCTCCGGGCTGGCGTAATCGGGCGTCATCAGGCGCACCGCTGTTTCGGTGCGCGTGATGGCTTCGCCCGGATCGGAGGCGAGCAGTTTGGCGATGCCGAAATCGAGCAGCTTGGGCGTGCCTTCTTCAGTCACCAGGATATTGCTCGGTTTGAGGTCGCGGTGGACGACCAGCTTCTGGTGGGCATGCTGGACGGCTGAGCAAACGTCGCGGAAGAGCTTCAGCCGCTCGTTGAGCGCCAGCTCCCGGCGGCAGCAATATTCGGTAATCGGTTCGCCCGCCACAAACTCCATCACGAAATAAGGCTGTCCGTCCTCCGTCGCGCCGCCGTCCAGCAGGCGCGCGATGTGCGGATGATCGAGCGAGGCCAGAATCTGCCGCTCGCGCAAAAAGCGGTCGCGCACGAAAGCGGAATCCATCCCGTGCCGGATGAGTTTGAGCGCGACTTGTTGCTGAAATTGCTCGTCGTCACGCACGGCTTCATAAACCGCGCCCATGCCGCCGCGCCCGACCAGGCGCGCAAGGCGGTAAGGGCCGATGCGGTTGCCCGTCAGATCGTCGGTTGTTTCGGGATTGAGCAAAAAGGCTACGCCAGCGATGGGTTTTTGGATGAAGTCTTCGCTGGCGTCGCGCGCCAGCAGCGAGAGCACTTCGCGCTGCAATTCTTCATCGCCGCTGCAGACGAGCGTCAGGTAAGCTTCGCGCTCGGCCACGGGGCGATCAACCACGGTGCGGAATAACTCCTCGATGCGGTGCCAGCGTTCAGGACTCATAGAGTGGCTGCCTTGGCGTAATTCTTGCATTCTGCCAGCCGGCGGCAATGCTCGGACACGGGGCATTTTTACCGATGCTGTCCGAATGCGCAATCTTTTCCCATGCCATGCCAATCTCATAAAACTGGATATGAGATTGCTGAAGGAACATACCTCAATGCTTTCCCCCGGCAAGCGCACTGCCAGCCAGCAATGGTGCCATTGCTTATGAAGGATGAAGGCAGAAGTGCAGGCGTCAGGCCAGCCCTTTTCTGACATGCCACGCCGCGTGCCGGTAAACCAGCGGCGCGGCGCCCCAATAGACCGCGCCTACGTAAAGCAAAATGTAAGGAAAGGCCGCCGCCCGCCGAACTGGCGCTGACTTCGGCCAGCGCCTGATCGAGATCAGGCGTGGGATTGGTCATGTTTGCCTCCTCCACAAGTCACGGTTATGCCACGGCTAGAGCGGATTGCAATTGGGTGGACGGGGAATGTGGTGCGGGTTCTTTACCTTGTCATTACCCACATTTTTCGCGTTTAGCGATTTCTGCCTTTGGCCCTGAAAGGGCAGTGGATATTAGCCGGTGGTGTAACCACCGGGAACGCGGCGGCACGACATTGCACCCCGGCAGGGGTGCTGGAAAGGGCGTGACAATACGAAAGTTGCTCCGCTTCGTGTCCTGTCCCGCGCCCCGCCAGGGCGCAACGCCAATCACGACAGACTCCCGGTGGTTGCACCACCGGCTAATATCCGCCGCGCCTCTGGCGCTCAACTGAAAAGATGTGGGTAATGACAAGGTTCTTTACCCGCGCTACTCTCCTGGGGCCTGGTGCGGGTAAAGAACCCGCACCACACCATCCAGGCAATTGCAATCCGCTCTAGGTTCACACACACGCCGCTCATCTATACAGGCGAAAAAGAGAGGCGAAATTGCTGGTCGCCGGAATTTTTTTTTCGCGACCGGCAATTTCGCCTATCAGCGTAGAGGCAGACCTAACCGTCGGCGTTTCGGCCAGCGCGCGCGCCTCGCGGTAATGCGCCAACGCGCCACTGTGATCGCCGGATTCCAGCGTCGTGTCGGCCAGCGCCAGTTTCAGCTTTCTATTTCGCGGCGCAGCCAGGCGCGTGCCACACGTACTTCGTGGCTGATGGTGGGGACGGAAAGACCCAGCGCCTCAGCCGTTTCTTCCAGACTGAGGCCGCCGAAGTAACGCAACTCGATGATGCGGACTTTGCGTTCGTCGAATTTTGCCAGCGCGAGGAGCGCATCGTCGAGCGCCACAAGCTCGGCGGCCCGTTCGTCGGAAAAGGTCAGCGCCTCGTCGAGCGAGAATTTCTCCCCGCCGCCACGTTTGCCGGCCGCGCGTGCACGCGCATGTTCAACCAGCACCTGGCGCATCAATTGCGCCGCCACGCCGAAAAAATGCCGCCGGCTTTGCCATTCGGGAAAATCCTGTCTGACCAAGCGCAAGTAGGCTTCATTGATGAGCGCAGTCGGTTGCAGCGTGTGATCGGGGCGTTCGCGGCGCAGGTAGCTTTGCGCCAGCTTGCGCAGCTCTTGATAGACAATGGGCAGCAATTGGGTGAGCGCCGCACTATCGCCCTGACTCCAGCGTAACAACAGCGGGGTGATTTCGTTGGGCGGCGGCGTTTGCATAATGCTTAGAGTCGGCAGCCGGTAGCGTGGTTCGGATACGGGCATTTTACGGATGCTGTCCGAATGCGCAATACTTTTCCACGCCGTACTATAATCAAGCTGGCGTCGGATTGAGTCACAATGATAAAAGAGACTGCTGCTAAGTCCGACAAGCTGCCAAAGCTTGTCGTGGTCTCCGAATTAGACGCAAGCTGAAGTCAACGACAAGCTTGGCAGCTTGTCGGACATTTTCCGCAACCGTAACCCTTGATTGAGGCCAAACAAATCATGCTCCGAAAACTCCCCACGCTCAGCGCCACCGCGCTTATCTGCACAATGATCGCCCAACTGCTCTTTGCGCAAAACAATCTCACCGGGCCTGTCCTGCCGACTGCTGCGCCAACTGCTGTAGGCATGTCGCCCACGCACTTGGCTTATCTGGACGACGCCATTGAAGCCGAAATTGCGCGCAAACAATTGCCCGGCGCGGTCGTCATCGTCGGGCGGCAAGGCAAGCTCGTCTGGCGGCGTGCTTACGGCAAACGCGCATTGGAACCGCAGCCGGAGGCGATGACTACCGACACGCTCTTTGATCTGGCGTCTCTGACCAAAGTCGTAGCGACGGCGACTTCGGTGATGATCTTGGTCGAGCGCGGGCTGATTCGCTTGGGCGATCCGGTGGCGCGTTACATCCCTGAATTCGCCCAAATGGGCAAGCAGAACATCACGGTCGAGCAACTGCTGATTCATCGTTCCGGTTTCGTGCCCGACAACGAAATCAAGGATTACGAGCAAGGGCCGGAACAAGCCTTGCTCAACATCTGGAAGCTCGCGCCGACTGTCGCGCCGGGCACGCGATTTATTTACTCTGATGTCAATTTCATTGTGTTAGCCGAATTGGTCAAGCGTGTGAGCGGCAAACCGCTCGATCAATTCGCCGCCGAAAATATTTTCCACCCGCTGGGAATGAAGGATACCGGCTTCAAGCCTGACGCCGCGTTGAAGCCGCGCATTGCGCCAACCGAGAAACGCGGCGGCAGCCAGCTTGTGCCGAGCACGGGCGAAAAGACCGAAGGCGAGGAACACTGGATGCGCGGCGAAGTGCACGACCCGCGCTCTTACTTGCTGGGCGGCGTTGCTGGTCACGCGGGTTTGTTTTCGACGGCGGACGATTTGGCCATCTATTGCCAGATGATCCTCAATCGCGGCGAGTATCAAGGGCAAAGAATTTTAAGCCCGCTGACCGTCGCACGTATGACGCAGCCGCGCGAGGTGGGTGGAAACGGTGGTGAAGGGAACTGGCGCGCGTTGGGCTGGGATTACTACACCAGTTATTCGGCCAATCGCGGCGATCTGTTCCCGGTGGGGAGCTTCGGCCACACCGGCTTCACCGGCACGGGGATTTGGATTGATCCTGCGAGCGAAACCTTCATCGTATTTCTGAGCAACCGCGTGCATCCACAATTGGACGCCGACCCGAGCAAACGCGCTGACGTAACCTCGTTGCGTGGCCGCGTCGCTTCTATCGTCGCGGCCTCAATCACCGCGCCCCCTTTTGCGTTGGGCGATGGAGCAAGCAGCGTCTTGGCAAAGGCCAGAAGCGAACAACTCGCCCCATCGCCCAATCGTCGTACCGCCCAATTGTCCCAATCGCTCAACGGGATTGATGTTCTCATCAAAGAGAACTTCGCCGCGCTCAAAGGCCGCCGCGTTGGCCTCATCACCAATCACACCGGACGCGACTGCGACGGCAACAGCACGATTGACATTTTGTTCAAAGCGCCGGACGTGAAGTTGGTCGCGCTCTTCTCGCCCGAACACGGCATACGCGGCGTGATGGACGAGAAGGTCACCGATTCGGTGGATGAAAAAACGAAGCTGCCGATCTACAGCCTCTACGGCGAGACGCGCAAGCCGACGCCGCAGATGTTGCAAGGCATTGATACGCTGGTCTTCGACATTCAAGACATCGGCGCGCGCTTCTACACCTACACCTCGACGATGGGCTTGGCGCTCGAAGTCGCCGCGCAAAACAAACTCAAGTTTGTCGTGCTCGACCGCGTCAACCCGATCAACGGCGTAGATGTCGAAGGGCCGCTGGCCGACGCCGACAAGCTCTCTTTCATCGCGCATCACCGAATCCCCGTGCGACACGGGATGACCGAGGGCGAACTCGCGCAACTCTTCAACAAAGAGCGCGGCCTGAACGCCGACCTGCAAATCATTCGCGTGCAAGATTGGCGGCGCGAACAATGGTTTGACGAAACCGGTCTGGCGTGGGTCAGCCCGTCACCAAATATGCGCAGCCTGACCGCAGCGACGCTTTATACCGGCGTCTGTCTGCTCGAACCGACCAACGTCTCAGTCGGACGCGGCACTAACACGCCGTTTGAAGTGATAGGCGCGCCGTGGATTGACGGGCGCAAATTGGCCGCCGCGTTGAATCAGGCCAACTTGCCCGGCGTGCGCTTCGTGCCGTTGCGCTTCAAGCCGACCGCCAGCGTGCACAAGGATGTTGATTGCGGCGGCGTCAACCTCATCATTACCAACCGCGCGGAGTTTGAGCCGGTGGTGACCGGGTTGGAAATGATCGCGCAATTGTTCAAGCTCTATCAGCGCGAATTCGATTGGAACAAGTTGCCGCGGCTGTTGGTCAATCAACAGGTCTTCGAAGCGATCAAGCAAGGTGCAGATGGGCGGGCGCTCAAACAGGTTTATGCGCAAGACCTCGAAAGCTTCCGCGCGATTCGGCGGAAGTATCTGTTGTATTGAGCTAAGATGCTTTTGCTGTCTGCCTACCATTACATCGCCGGAGTTAAAGAGTATGGCTAATCCAGAGCATCTTGAAATACTGAAGCAAGGGGTGAAGACATGGAATCAGTGGCGGCGAGAGTATTCAGAGATAATTCCTGATCTTATAGAGGCAAACCTCAGAGGGATAAACTTGAGAGGGATAAACCTCCACGATGCCGACCTCCGCAGGGCAATACTTTGCAAGGCTAATCTCCGTCAGGCAGACCTTAGCAATGCAGACCTTGGTTGGGCGGATTTTAGCGAGACAGACCTTCGTAAAGCGACACTCTACGCAACCGATCTTAGTAATGCAGGCCTTATTGAAGCGGACCTTAGCGAGGCAACATTTCGCGAGGCCAATCTCAGCGGAGCTAATCTTAGTCATGCAAAACTTAGAGATACTAGCTTCGGCGAGGCTAATCTCCACCAGGCGGTGTTCTACAAAACCTATCTCAATAGAGCATATTTCCGCGAAGCTACTCTAAAAAAGGCAGTCTTCTTTCACTCATATCTCTCCCAGGCAAATTTTGTTGAAGCTGATCTTCGCGAAACAGATTTTACGGAAGCGGTATTTGATAATGTGGATCTCAGTGAAGCCGATCTTAGTAAAGCAAATCTCAGCAAGGCAACGATCACCAAGGTGATTCTTAATGAGGCAATCCTCGACGAAACTATTTTCCAGGATTCGAGAATTCATCAGACCGTGTTTGCTGACAACGATCTCAGTACAATAGTAAGTCTCGACAGTGTTAAACACCTCGGCCCTTCGTATATCAGCATTGATACCCTATACAAATCAGGTGGCAAGATTCCCGAAGTTTTCCTGCGCGGCTGTGGTGTGCCGGAAAACTTTATCACCTTCGCCAAATCGCTGGTCAACACACCCGTCGAATTCTATTCCTGTTTCATCAGCTACAGCCACGAAGACCAATCTTTTGCTCGCCGCTTACACGATCAACTCCAAGCGCGTGGCATTCGCTGTTGGCTCGATGAACACCAGATGTTGCCTGGTGATGACATCTACGAACAAGTAGATCGTGGCATCCGGCTGTGGGACAAAGTGCTGCTCTGTGCTTCCGAACACTCGCTCACGAGTTGGTGGGTGGATAGCGAACTGGACACCGCTTTCGAGAAAGAACGCCAACTGATGAAACAGCGCGATGGCAAGAAGGTGCGGGCTTTAATCCCGCTCGACCTTGACGGCTACTTGCTCAGCGACCAATGGCAGAGTGGCAAAGCGCAACAAGTGAAATCGCGGCTGGCAGCCGACTTCACCGGATGGGAGAAAGACAACACAAAGTTTGAAGAGCAATTCGAGCGGGTAGTGAAGGCATTGCGCGCGGATGATGGCGGACGCGAACAAGCGCCATCATCCAAGTTGTGATTAGCGGCTGCAACCACTAAAAACTCTCTTGAAAACTTCTTGGCGACTTCAAGTAAAAATTGAGTGGGCATACCCTAAATCATCTGCTATATTAAGCATCCGATTATTGCCCCACACGAAGTATGCGACTCTGGTGCTAGATGGTTTGTGGCGCGCGCGAGCCTGAGGCTGGCGCGTCTGGAGAATGGAGAATAAGGATGTCTAGGTGTTCGGCTGTGAGGTTCGCACTGGCCTGCCAATTCGCCTCCCCACGATTGAAGATGAAACGAGCTTTTGTCCTACTGACCCCGCTGGTGATTTTGTGCGTGAGCGTTTTTCTAGTCTCGCGCCAAACGGCTGCGCCAATCACACTCAATTCGCTGCTCCAACTGCAGCGAGGCGTTAAGCCAAACGCTTCGGCTGCGTCCGCACTGACTACTTCACCAGCTTTAAGCAAATTCAATCAAGAGACCCGCGCGTTGTGGGTGGTGCGCTTTACGCTGACTTCGCCTGAGGCCGTGCGCGCGTCGGTGCAGCGGGCGAAGGAGAACGGCTTTACCGACTTGGTAGTGCAGGTGCGCGGGCGTGGCGACGCCTTCTACAATTCGCAATGGGAGCCGCGCGCGGAAGAGTTGATGGGGCAGCCCGTAGAGTTCGACCCGCTCGCCTTGATGATTCAGGAGGCGCACGCGCAAGGTTTGCGGGTGCACGCTTGGCTCAACGTCTATCTCGTCGCCAACGTTGGGAAGCTGCCCGATTTGCAGCAACATATCATTTATCAACACCCTGACTGGCTGATGGTGCCGCGTCCATTGGCAGCCAATCTCTACCGCACGGATCCGAAATCGCCGGAGTATCTGGCTAAGCTGCGCGATTATGCGCGCGTCAATCGCCAAACCATCGAAGGGCTTTACGCTTCGCCCGCACATCCCGAGGTCAAAGATCACCTACGCCGCATTTGGCTGGACGTGTTAGAGAAGTACGACTTGGATGGGCTGCACTATGACTACGTGCGCTATCCGAATTACAACTTCGATTACAGCCGCACGTCGTTGGAACGCTTCCGCGAGGAATTGGAGCCAAAGCTGGAAGAAGCAGACAAACAAAAATACGCGGCGATAGCGGCCAAAAATCCGTTGATCTACGCCACGGCCTTTCCCGCACGCTATGCGCAATTCCAGCGCGAGCAAGTCACTGAGTTTGTCGAAAGCGTCTATCACGCGGTTAAGGCGCGCAAGCCCGAAATCGCCATCTCCGCCGCCGTCTTTCCAGACGCGGGCGAAGGCTATCGTTCGCGCTATCAGGATTGGAAGAACTGGCTGCGGCACGGTGCGCTCGACATCGTTTGCCCGATGGCCTACACGCCCGACACCGAGGTTTTCAAAAAACAGATGACGCAGGCTTTGAATATGTCCGCCGGACATCCTGTCTGGGGCGGCATCGGTTCGTGGCGTCAGCCCGTCAGCAGCACGCTCGAAAAGATCATGGTGGCGCGGGGTTTGGGCGCGCAGGGTTTCATCCTCTTTTCGTATGACAGCGCCGTGCAATTCTCCGCGCTGAATCCGCAGAAGGATTATCTCGAACGGCTGAAGAGTGGGCTGACAGAGAACACGAACTAAGTCGCCTGCGCTTGGTCGAAGATAAAAAAGTGTACACGGCAGTCGGCCGGCGCTAGTCGAGTGTACTGATCGTTCTGAACTGTTATTGCCCGGATTCGCCTTGCCTGTTACGTTACTCTGGCTAAAATAGCTCAGCAAAAAGCGGGCGGCTGACTCGATACTTCCGCTGTTCTCAAGCCGCCAGCGCAAACGACCGATACAAAATCAAATCGGCAATCTAACTGGCTCACTGGGAAAACAATCCATCACACCTGAGAAGGACAGGAGATTCACTATGAAACTTCAACGCATTACTGTTACATTCATATTGCTCTTGGCGCTCGCCGCACTTGGCGGTTTTGCCCAGGCGCAAACCGTTACTGGTACGCTCAGCGGCACTGTAGCCGATTCGACCGGCGCCGTCGTGCCAGATGTCGAAGTCACGGCCAAGAGCACCGAGACCGGCCTCGCCCGCACGACCAAGACCAATGCCGAGGGCTACTACAATATGCCCTTTCTGCCGCTCGGCGCGTATGACGTGACAATCAACACGCCGGGCTTCAAGCGGCTGACCAAGACTGGCGTCTTGATCGAGTTGAACAAGAACACCGTCTCAGACTTCAAGCTGGAAGTCTCGGCCATCGGCGAGGCCGTGCAGGTTACGGGTGAGACGCCGCAGATCGAAACGACCACTGGCGAGCTAAAACATTCGCTCGACGAGAAGCGCGTCGAAGACACACCGCTGGCCGGGCGCAATTTCATCTCGCTGGTCGAACAGATTCCCGGTTTCTCGATCTCCTCATTCGGCGGCGATGCCTCAAGCGGACAGAACAATCCGACCAATTCGAGCGGTTCGTTCGCGGCCTTTGGCGGATTGGGCGGACGCGCCACGACTTTCCAAGTGGACGGCGTCAGCAACAACGATTCGTCGGAGAACCAGAACCGGCAGGGCGTGAACATCAGCACGATTAAGGAATTTCAAGTGCTGACCAATGCTTTCTCGGCGGAGTTCGGCGGTGGCGGCGCGGCGGTGCTGGTGCAAACCAAGAATGGCACGAACAAGTTTCACGGCAGTGGCTTCGACTTTATTCAGAACGACATTTTCAACGCCAACGGCTTCTTCCGCAATGCGGCGGGGTTGTCATCCACGACGGGGCAGCAACTGGCACCGCGCGCGGCAGTGCGGCGGCATCAATACGGTGGCACCTTCGGCGGCCCCATCTGGCTTCCCAAGAAATGGTTTGGCCCGGCCAGCTACGATGGGCGGGACCGGCTCTTCTTTTTCATCAGCGCCGAGCGCATCTTTAATAAGAGCGGTAGCAGCTTCACGCGTGTGATCTTTCTGCCCGGAGAGGAACCGAAGGCCTGTCCGGTCGTCAACGGCGTGACGGTCAATCCGCGTCCGGGCGATCCGTTGCGCAACTTCTGCGTTGATCCGCAGACACACCCGAACCTGCAACGCGATCTGGCCTTCATGCGTTCGGTGATCCGCCTGTATCAGACGCCGGAACTGCAGGGGGTGCAGCCCAACGATCCCCAGGCCTGTGCACAAGCCATCGCCAGCGGGCGCGAGAACCGTTGCGTCACGCTGGGCATCACCACCGTGCAACCACGTTCCGATTACACGGGGCGGCTGGATTTCAAAGCGACGAGCAAAGACCATCTCTGGCTGCGCTACCAGTACAGCCGCCAGATAGATAACACTGGGCGCTTCATCCTGGGCGACACTTTCGGCGCGCGCAACGACCGGCAATACAACCTCGGGTTGACCGAAACGCACGTTTGGTCGTCGCGTCAGGTCAGCGAATTCCGTTACAGCTTCGGCAACCGCGTCACCTTGCAGGATGTGAGCGACGGCAACGACATTCCGGTCCTCCGCTTCAACCAGAACCTCTGCACGGGTATCGGCGTGGGCGCGTGCGGCGGCATCATCGGTACTTCGACCAACGTGCCCATCAACCGCCGTCAGCACGATCATCAGTTCGTTTACAACCACACCTTCAGCTTCGCGCGGCATACGCTGAAGGCCGGGATTGACCACCGCAAACAGTTGCTGGATGACGTGACCGGTGACCGGGCGCGCGGCTTCTGGACGTTTGGGTCGAATGAGACGCTAGCGAATATTCAGGCGCGCAATGGCTACACCAGCTTTGAGAACTTCATGCGCGGCTTCATCAACACTTATCAAAAAGGCTACGGCAATCCATTCGCCGAGAATCGCTTTGGCGAGACCGATCTCTATTTGCAGGAAGACCTGCGTCTCAAGCGCAACCTGACGGTCAACCTGGGTGTGCGTTACGAATACGTCCGCGCGCCGAAAGAGGCCAAGAACCGCTTTGATTACATCGTGCAGGATGACAAGAACAACATCGAACCGCGCTTCGGTTTTGCCTACTCGCCCGCTTTCGAGGAGGGTTGGCTGCACAAGCTGACGGGCGGTCCAGGCAAGCTCGTCATTCGCGGCGGATACGGCATCAACCACACGCGCATCTTCCAATCCATCTACTCGCAAAACCAGTTGAGCATCCGCACGCAACCGCCCAACGGTTACGCGGATGTCTTCAGCGGGCGCTGTACAAATGAAATCTCCGATCCGGCTTGCGGCTTTGTCTTCACGCCTGGTTTCGCGGTCTACTCGACGGCCTTCACAGCGGCCAGCGCCAACAATACCGGCGCGGTGCGCGACATTGGCGGGCGGCTGGCTTCGACGCTGCTGACGCCAAACAAGCATTTGCAATCGCCTTATGTGCAGCAATGGAACCTGACGCTGGAGCGGCAACTGCCGAAGAGTTATGCCATCCAGGTTAGTTATGCGGGCAATCGCGGCATCGGCTATCCGTGGTTCGACAGCGGCAATGACTCGATCTTCCCCTTCGTTTCGCCGTCGCTGTTGGTGGATGTAGGGGGCGGCAACTTCAAGAATGTCGTGTTTGACCGCGCCTGCACCAGCATCGCCGATCCGATCTGTCTGAATCCGGCGAATCCGACCGATACGGCGGTTGGCTCGTTGCGCAACTTCTCCGCGCTAAATCTCACGACGGCGACCCTGGCGCAGAAAGGCATTGTGATCGAAAACGGCGTGCCGCATGGCTACATCTCGCTGGCGCAACCGCGCACGCAGGAGCGCCGCCCCGATGCGACCCTGGGCCGCTTCGTCAACCTGCAGAACTTCGGCTGGAGCTATTACCAGGCGGGCACGGTCAAAGTGACCAAGCGGTATTCCGGCGGGTTGAGCTTCAACGCGTTTTACACCTTTAGCAAAGCCATTGACACCGGTTCCGAGCAGACCGCGACGGTCGTTGACACTAACGCCCCGGCCAGCAAGAAGGGCGGGGCGGCGGCTTCATTACGTGGCCTGAGCGCCTATCACGCGGCGCATCGCTTTGTTGCCGGCTATTCGTATGAATTGCCGATAATGCGCCGCCAGGAAGGTTTTATCGGCCGCGTCATCGGTGGCTGGAACGTGAGCGGCACGACGACTTTCCAATCGGGCAATCCGTTCAGCGTGACGCTCGGTTATGACGCCAACGGTGACGGCTTGGCCGGCGACCGTCCGCGCGTCGCCGATTTGAGTGTGTTGGGCAACTCGGTGGACAACGGGCGGCGCAATGCTCAGGGCGTACAGCTTTCGACTCTGCAACTGCCCGGCACAGCCTTCATCCCCGCACAGGCGGGCACGATTGGGCAGCAAGATCGGCTATACCTGCCAGGTGGCGGTTTGGATGGCCAAGTGGGGCGCAATACGTTCTTTTTGCAAGGGCTGAATCACACCGATCTGGCGGCCTTCAAGGAATTCAAAGTGCGTGAGGGCGTCAAGGTGATCGTGCGCATGGAACTCTACAATGTGTTTAACCGTGTTACATTCGGCGCACCAACGCGTTCGATTCTGAGCGCCAACACGCTGGGCACGATCACCACCGAGCGCAACGTATCAAGCTACGTCAACTCAGGCCGGCTGGACGGCAATGGCGGACGGCAAGGCCAGGTGGCGCTTAGCATCAAATTCTGATTTTAAGGCCTTTCGGGCCGACCAAGCTTGCGAACGAGCGGCAAAGCGTGCAACCACGCGCTTGCCGCTCATTTTGTTTAGGACGCTGAAGCGTGGGGAAACATTTGGAACTAAGCAATGGCTTGCCGCGTGAAACGCCTTGTGACATCCTTTCGTTTGGCGTCCCCGCTATCAAAGCTCAAATCTCCAAATTTGAAATTGCAAAACCCTATGCAGTACCTAAAACAGTTATTCGTTGTGTCATTCCTACTCTGCCTACCCGTCTGCGCGCAGACGAAAAAGCCCAGCGACATCGCACGCGAACAGGGCCAAGCCATGGTCGTCGTCGAAGCGCTCGAACGTCGCTGGTAACGTTACAGGACAGGGCAGCGGCTTCATCGTCACGCCCAAAGGCGCAGTCGTCACCAACCTGCACGTCGTTCAAGGCGCACACACCGTGCGTGTCAAGCTGACCAACGGCGATGTCTACAAGACGCAGGAGTTGGTTGACGTAGACGACGCCAAAGACATCGCTATCCTCAAGATCAAAGGTTTCAAGCTGCCCACAATTGCGCTCGGCGATTCCGACAAAATTGAGATCGGCGAGAGCGTCGTCGTCATCAGCAGCCCCGAAGGCTTGGTCAATTCGCTCTCGACCGGCGTGGTCAGCGGCGTGCGGCGTTTGGAAGGCCTGCGCGTCTTTCAAATCACCGCGCCTATCAGCCAGGGCAGCAGCGGCGGCGCAATGTTCGATGGCTCCGGCGCAGTGGTTGGCATCGTGACTTACCTGTTGCGCGGCGGACAGAACATCAACTTCGCCGTGCCGATCAATTACGCGCGCGGGATGATCGGCGATGAGGCGCACAAGACGCTCGCGCAATTGCCCGTTGTCGCACAGGCGGCCCAACCCGTTGCGCCGCCTGCCGCACCGCCGCGCAACGAAGACGCCGTCCCCAACGAACAACTCAGCGCAGCGGTACGTGGGCGTTTGGGCCGTTCGGCGCTCGATCCCATGTTTAGCCAGCCAGCCCAAGCGTTGACCTTCTTTTATCGCATAGTCGAAGGCATCGGGATTGCGCGCGACACTGAGCTGGCTGAGTTGACGCGCACAGCAGCGCTCATCAAATCCAAAGAGACAGCCACCACGGAAGATTACACGATTCCTTTCTTGAGTCCGGTCATAGGCATGACAATGACGCTCAACAAAGCCGACCGCGTGCTTGCCGGGGTCGAATTGCTGGTCAACTGGACACTGGACGATCTGGAACGCGCCTTTGGCAACAAATACAAGAAGCGCACGGTCAATGGCCAGAAGCTGCTGGAATTCAAAACGCTGAAGGAAGAAGGCAAGAAGGCCAGCCAGCAGATGGTGGCCGTGCAGGGCGAGAACGGCCTCGTGCGCTCGGTGCGATTTACACGGGGGAAGTAGTGAACTGAAAGGGCGAAGGGGCGAGAAGGAATTTTTCTTTCTTGCCTTTTGCCTTTTAACCTTAACGGCCGCTGGCGGGCAGCGGTTTGTACAACAGCGCCATCCGCTGTTGACGTGGCCCGCCGACGCCGAAGAAAGAGCGCGGAATCAAATAGCCGCGCAGCACCGCGCGCTCTTCGTGCAACAGCTCAAAGCCGTTGGCCAGGAAATCTTCGATCTTCACGTCCGTCCAGCGCGGCCCTGATTTCAAATCCCAAAATACCAGCGTGCCGGGCGGCATGGCCTGCATCAGTTGTTGGTTCAGCGCCGCATCCTGCGTGAAAAGCTCGTTTTGCCACGGGTCGCCGTCGAGCAGCATACACATGTACGGCTGGCTCCAGATCAAGCGAGTGAAGGGACGTTGATGCGCGGGCCACCAGGCGTATGTCTTTTCAACCAACAATGCATCGCGCGTCCACTCCGCGCCGTCAGCGTAAATGAAATTCAAAAAGGCTGATGTGGCCAACAACGCGCCCACCAAAGCCAGGCGCAAACGTGGCACGAGGTGAACGAACTTCGGCGCGAGTTCATTCCAGCCAGCCAAGGTGATCAAGGCCGTCGCTGGAGCGACTGTGAAGAGGTAGCGCGGATAGCCCGCCGAACCCATTAGTCCGAACGCGCGCATAATCGTGTGCGCGATGAAAAGTGTGAGCCAGGCCGAGGTGATTGCGCTCAGTTCGCGCCGCTTCACCAAACGATACAACCCATAGACAAACGGCACTAGCAGCAACGGCCCGACAATCTCCGGCAAGCGTGCCGGATAATTCAGGAATCCCGGCGCGCCGTAAATCGTGCCGGAGAATGGCCAATTCGTCGGCCAGTTATGTTTGATGAAAAGCACATCGCCAGTCAGCAACCACGCTGCCAGCCACCACAGGAACATACCAGTCGCGAGCGGCAACAGGCTCAGAAATGCGGAATGCGGAGCGCGGAGTGCGGAACGGAGCGGGCCAAAGCGTGCACGAATAATCCAATAGGCCCAGAGCAGGCTGGTGAAGAGACCTTCGGGGCGAATAAGGATCAGCAGGGAAGCCACCAGCGCGCCCAAGTTGATGCGTCCGCGCAGATGCAAGCGCAGGGCGATGACAAAGACCAGCGCGAAGAGCGGCTCGGTCATCGTGTCGGCGCAAAACAGGAAGAACGACGGTTGCAAGAACAACAGCGCCATCACGAACGGCGCGCGGCGCAGCTTGACTTGCTCTGCCAAACGCCACGTTTGCCAGGCGGTCAACAAACAGATCACTACCGTCAGTGCTCGCGCCGCCTGATAACCAGCCAAGGCCGGGAACGCATATAACACGGTAAATAGCGGGCGCGACCAGACACCCACAAACAGTGCAGGATGTCGCCAGGCCCAGCGCGCAAACAGATAATGAATGCCACCATCGTGCTGGCAACTGTCGCGAAAGAGCAAGAGCATTACCAACCCCGCCAGCGCACACGCGGACAGCCAGAGATAAGCTTGCAGATTTGTTTTGTCGGAAGCTGCCGGAGCAACTGAGTTAGCCTGCGTTGTCACGAGTCTCTTCAAGTTTGGCACGAGTCTCTTCAAGTTTGGTAGGTTGAGCAGTTGAAGTTGGCACAGCAAGAGCAGTCGGATAGCGGTAAATCCAGCGCAGCCAGAACGCGCCGATGATGGCGATGCCAATGCGTCCGATCAGCAGCGGGGCAAACCACGCGCCTAGCGCCAACGAGATAATGATCGAAATTGCAATGCGCCACTTCTGTTTGACGGTCAAACCCTTTTGATCGCGGAAGGCCGTGATGTACGCGCCCAGCACGCGATGGTTAACCAACCAATCGTGCCAACGCTGACTGCCGCGCGCGAAACAGAAGGCCGCCAGCAATAGAAACGGCGTCGTCGGCAAGAGCGGCGTCGGAATGCCAATGATGCCGAGCGCGACGGAAATCCAACCGGCCACCAGATAAAGTCTTGCTCTCAGCTTGCTATTCTTCACGGGCAGTCATTGTGCACGCGCAAACAGACTTTGCCAACAGCGTATTTCGCTAGCAAAAAAGAAGGGCGCAGGCGCAACACAATCTTGCGCCTGCGCGTAGCGGTGGCTGAGACAGAGAGGGTAAGCAGAGAAAGGAGTCAATCAGAAAAAACTTGCGCTGCAGGTTTCTTCGTTCCTTCCACCTGGCTTGTTCTGACGAGGTAAAGATAAAGCAATTCGCTTGGTACGACTGCGAGTCTGGCCACAGTTGAGATGTGAGGCTGGTCACAGGATAGCAGTGGGAGGAGGTGATGTTCCTAAATCGGCAGTAGTTAAGAATGTAAGCTTAAGTTCACCGCAGAGGCGCGGAGCACACAGAGGTAGCGCAGAGAATTGCTAGCAAAGTTCTTTTTTCTCTGCGAGGTCTCAGCGTTCTCAGCGCCTCTGCGGTGAACAGGCGCACAGCTCTCGTAGCATTACTTTTATGCGCTACTCTCCACCCTGCTCAAGCGCGACGCGCTAAAGCCGACTGGTTGTGAATGGTCAGGTGATACTGGCGGTTGACTGAAAGGTAGCCGCGTTCTTTGTAGGAGACGATGACTTTGTTGATGTGCTCGCGCGACGCGCCGAGCATCGCGGCCAGATCACTTTGCGTCAGGCGCAGCGGAATTTGAATATCGCCGTTGGGTTGGGGCTGGCCGTAGTATTCGGCGAAGGCCAGGACTTGGCGGGCGACGCGCGCTTCGACCGATTGCGTGGCCAGGGCTTGAATCTTTTCGTTGGCCAGCCGCAATCGCTTTGCCAGAATGCTCGCCAGGTTGTAAGCCAGCACAGGCATCGTCAGCAGACAGCGTTGAAAGGTCGCGCGGTCGAGCCAGAGCAAAGTTGAAGCTTCGAGCGTATCAACGCTGGCGGAACGGAAGGTCAAATCGAGCGCGCTCATCTCGCCGACGATCTCACCGCGACCGAGGATGGAAATGATGACTTCGCTGCCGTCTGCCTGTTCGATGTGAACTTTGACAGTGCCAGCGAGAATGAGGTAGACAACCTCGCCCACCTGCTCGGCCATCATCAGCGAGACACCGGCGGGGAAGGACTTGCAATAAGTCAGCTCGCACAACTGGGCCAGGTGCTCTTCCGGGACGTTGCGAAAGAGCGTGAGCTGGCTCAGTTCGCTGAGCGTCGGTTTGTTGTTTGAACCCGCTTTCATCATTTGCCAGACGTTGGGCCGCTCAAAAACTTCAGCAAGGCTGTGTTGAACGCTCCCGCACACTCTATCTGCGGCACGTGGCCGCATTTGTCCAAATAAGCTTTTTCCGCGCCCACGATGTCTTGCGCAAAGGCTTCGGCCAGCGCGAGCGGTGTCAATTCATCCTGGCGGCCCCAGATGAGCAGCGTGGGCGCTTTGATCTGCTTCACCTTGCCGTCGAGGTAGTCCTGCCCGGCGAGCACAGTTTCCAGGAATTGGCTGATCGTGTAACCATCGCCGCGTTTCAGCTTCTGAGCAAAGAACTGTTCAACGGCTGCGTCGGTTAACAAGGCTTTGTTGTAGAAAATTGTGCTGAGCGATTTCTTCAAATCAGCCAGCGTCGCCGGATTGAGCACTTGCAAGGTCTCGCGTGTGAATTTCAGCCCGGTGCGCTCCGGCGAATACCCGGCAGCATCCACCAGCACGAGCTTGTCCACTTTGTCAGGATAAGCCAGCGTGAAAGCCGCCGCCGTCCACCCGCCCAGCGAGTTGCCGACCAGCGTGGCTTTGGTCAAGCCTGCTTGTTTGTAGAAGCCGTTCAAAAAATCCACCAGCGTGGCGACGCGGTAAGCAATCAGCGGTTTGGCCGATTGGCCGAAGCCGATCTGGTCTATCGCGTAAACGTGATACTGCTTGGCCAAGGCCGGAATCGTCGCGGCCCAATTGCTGGCATCACCGCCCAGCCCGTGCAGCAAGATCACCACTGGGCCGGAACCAGCTTCCAAGTAATGAAGCTGTTGACCGAAGACTTCAATCTGTTTGTCGGCGGTAGCCTGCGCGTTGGCTGCGACGCAGAGCACACAGAGCGCGAACAAGAGTTGAATGCGTTTGAACACGGCCTCCTCCTTCGGAATTGTCCGACAAGCTGTCAGAGCTTGTCGCGGTCTTTCGGTTGTATGTAATGCGGAGTTAGCGACAAGCTCTGACAGCTTGTCGGACTCCGGCGCGGAGTATAGTGGAAGCCGCGTGATTTGTGTAGCGCGCGTCCGGCATGGACAATGCGCCAGGGTTTCACATTTGCAAACAAACTAGATCGGCTGGCAGAACAAACATGACAATTGGACAAGGAGTCTTGCTCTTTAGCGCCGCGTTCGCGGCAGGCGTGGTCAATTCAGTGGCGGGCGGCGGCACGCTCTTGAGCTTCCCGGCGCTCGTCTGGGCGGGGCACGCTCCCATCTACGCCAACGCGACCAACACGCTGGCGCTCGGCCCCGGCTCACTCAGCAGCATGTGGGGTTATCGTCACGAATTGAAAGACACGCCGACGCGCTTCTTTGTTTTGCTTATTCCCTGCTTCATCGGCGGCATTGCGGGCGCGGTCTTGCTCAAGCTGACCCCGGCCAAAACCTTCGAGGCGTTAGTGCCGTTTCTGATTCTCTTCGCCACACTCTTGTTTATGGTGCAAGACCCGATCAAGCGCTGGTTACGACTGGGCGAGGCGCACGAAGCCCACAATTCAGCGAGTTGGATGACAGGCGCAGTCTTCTATCAATTTCTAGTTGGTGTGTATGGCGGCTATTTCGGCGCTGGGATAGGCATTCTGACGCTTGCCGTGCTGGGCGTGTTGGGGCTGGAAAACATTCATCAGATGAACGGGCTGAAGAACATTTTCGCCGGGACGATCAATCTGGTGGCGGCGGCCTATTTCATCTACGCCGGTTTGATCCATTGGCCCGAAGCGATCTTGATGGGCGTAGCCGCAATCATCGGCGGCTACGGCGCCGCGGGCTTGGCGCGGCGCATGGGGCAAAAAGTCGTGCGGCGCATTGTGATTGCGATTGGTTTTGCGATGACGATTTCGTTGTTGCTGAAACGCTGAATGAGCATAGCAAGATTGGTACAGCCGAAGTAGCCACTTACTTGCAGTTGCTCTGTGCCTCTGTGGCTCTGTGGCAAAGCTTTTGCTCCGATTTAGGGTGTTGCAGCTTCAGCTTTTGCCGTCGTAGCTTGTGGTAAACGGAAAAAACCGACACAGGCGAACAACGCCAGCAGCACCGCGCTCGCAAAGAACAACGTCCTGACGCCCACCACCTGCGCCACCGAACCGGAGATGCCCAGCCCCAGCAATTGCGCCCACGAAAGCGCCGCCATCAAACTGCTGCTGACGCGCCCCATCATCTCCATCGGCGTTTGCCCCTGCATCAACGTTTGCGCCGAGACAAAGACGAAGATCACGCCGACGCCGATGCCGAGCATGCCCAAGCTTGCGCCCGCCGTGTTATGCCACGCCGCCAGCACCAGCACGAATATACCCATCGTCAACAAGCCCAGCACGATCAAATGCCCCTTAGTTATTTTCGCTCCCAGCCGGCTCATTCCCAGTGACCCACAAATCATCCCGACACCGATCAGCGAATTGATGATGCCAAACTGCGTCGGATTCGCATGCAGATCGTCACGCGCGTAGACGGCGATCAGCGGCCCGAAACAACTCACCGCGAACATCGCCGCCGCCATCGCCAGGATCACGAAGGCCAGCGTTTCGTGCGTGAAGATGAACTTGATGCCGGCCACTAAATCATCCAGCAACGATTTGACCGGATGGCTGTTTGGATCAGCCTTCTTTGGCTCACGCGCAATCAGGATTGTGGCAATCATCGCAGCAGAGAAGAGAAAGCTCACGCCGTCAACGTAATAGCACGAACGCGCGCCCAGCTTGTCCACCATCAGCCCGGCGAGCGCAGGGCTGATGATGCGCACGAGTTGAAACGCCTGCGACATCAGCGCATTCGCTGCCATCAACCCTTCCGGCGGCACGATGGTGCGCAGTGCAACCGTCTGTGCGGGCACAAAGAAGGTCGAGACGAAACTGAGCACAAACAAAATGGCGTAAAGCTGATGCAAGCCGCTGGCGAAGACCAGGCTCAACGCCAACAGCGCGCGGATCAAATCGCTCGCAATCATCGTCCGCTTCACGTTCCAGCGATCTACAAAGACACCGGCAAGTGGCCCGATAAAGGCGAACGGGATCATGAACGCCACGCCAATCAGCGAGACTTGCGCCGGGCTGCCGTGAAATTTGAACGAAACGACGCTGATCACTCCGAACAGCACCAGAAAATCGCCAAAGACGCTGACGATTTGCGCGAGCCATAGGCGGCGCACGGGTTTCAGTCGCAGAACTTCACGAAAGGTGAGTGGTGTTGGTTGGTCCATAGGAGATCAGTGGTCAACGGTCAAAAGGGAAATGTGCGAGGCAATTTTTACAACAGATTGCGGCAAGATGTAAGTCTAAAGTTGGCTGCTTGCGATTAGTAGGCGTAACACTTCGTGCTTCTTCGGCGGGACAGAGAGTCCAGTTACTGGTTCTGCAATTGCGGCAGCTAAGAAGTTATTGCTGTGTGGCTGCTAACACGCATATTTGCTCTACGGCAGGGCCTTACCGCTTCGGCACGGGCTGCTGCTTGATCTCCTTGATGAGCCGCTCGATTTGGGGCTTGAAATGCCGGGCGAGCGCGAGGCAATGGACAAAATCTTGCTGTGCTTCCGCCTCATTGCCTTGCAGCAGGCGAGCCGCCCCACGATTGACATAAGCTTCCGCCAGGCGCGGGTTGAGTTTGATGGCGCGATTGAGATCGGTGACGGCTCCGGCCAGGTCTTTTTTAAGTAGCCGGGCGACGCCGCGATTTTGGTGAGCCATAGCATCGTGCGGGGCCAGTTCGATGGCCTTGCTATAGTCGGCGATGGCCCCATCCAAGTCGCCTTTAGCTTGCCGCGCCATGCCGCGATTGTAGTAAGACAAGGGGAGCCGTGAATTGAGTTGGATAGTTCGGTCATAATCGGCGATGGCTTCATCTAGTTTTCCTTTGAGCGCTAGCGCATTGCCACGATTGGTGAGGGCTTCAGTGTGCTGCGGATTGAGTTCAATCACGTGACTGTAATCGGTGATAGCCCCGGCCAGGTCTCCTTTGTTTTGCCGGGCGAGACCGCGGTTGTAGTAGGCTTGGGCCAGGTGCGGGTCGAAGCTAAGAGCGAGGTCATAATCGGCGATTGCGCGCTCCACTGCGCCTTTGGCTAGCCAGGCGTTGCCGCGTTCAACGTAGGAAGTCGCCGAGGCGGTGCGGGAAATTTGGGCTTGAATGCCGGAGGCCGCGAGCGCGAGCAGGCACAAGACAAACCAACTCAGTCGCAACATAACACCTCCGTCAACGTAGATAGGGTTAGCACGGTGAGGCGGGATTGGATTGCTCCGACTCCCGCCTCACCTTAAAATGAGCGCGATCACCATATGCATTTCGGATTGGCTCATTTCGCGGCGGATGATACGCCGCGCGCCGCCGCAGAGTCCTTTGCGGAGTCAAAGAAATGGCTTGGAAAAGTCTTGGTAAGTTCTTGGAGACTTCTTGGCAGAGTTATGAGCCACGCGATCAATCACTTCTACGAATTCGGCCCATTTCGTTTGGATGCCACGGAGCGGCTCTTGCTGCACGCAGGCAAAACGGTTGCGCTCACTCCAAAAGCCTTTGATCTGCTGCTAGTGCTGGTCGAGCATCGTGGCCATCTAGTTGAAAAGAACGAATTGTTGAAATTGGTCTGGCCCAACACCTTTGTCGAGGAGGCCAACCTCTCCTACAACATTTCGCTCATCCGCAAGGCGCTCTCGTGTGGCGAGCATGAGCAGGGCTACATCGAGACAGTGCCTAGGCGCGGTTATCGCTTCGTCGCGCCAGTACGAGAACAAGAGGGCGGGGCGGCAACGTCCGACGCTCCCACCAGCGCTCAATCGCGAGCCGTGACTTCATTAGTCGGCGCCATCAAATCCATTGCCGTGCTGCCCTTCAAGCCCATCGTAGCAAATGATCGGAATGAAGCGCTGGAGATTGGGATGGCCGATACGCTGATCAACAAGCTCAGCAACTTGAGACATCTAGTTGTGCGGCCAACGAGCGCAGTGCGCAAGTACGTTGCGCTCGATCAAGACCCGCTGGCGGCTGGGCGGGAACAAAGAGTGGATGCGGTGCTGGAATCGAGCTTTCAGCGGTCGGGCGAAAAAATCCGCGTAACGGTGCGGTTGGTGAAAGTTAGTGACGGAGCAGCGCTGTGGGCTTATCAGTGCGATGTAGACTACACCAACGTCTTCGCGGCGCAAGACCTCATTTCGGAGAAAGTGGCCAGAGCTTTGATGCCAGGGTTGACTGGCGCTGAGCGTAAGCTGTTGGCGAAACGTTACACCGACAACTTTGAGGCTTATCAGCTTTATGTGAAAGGCCATTTCTTTTGGGACAAACGGACTGAAGAGGGGATTCAGAAAAGCATCGAATACTTCGAGCAAGCAATCCGGCTCGACCCTAACTACGCCCTTGCTTACGCCGGGCTGGCCAACACCTATGTGACAACTGCCTACCGGGAAATTGTTCCGCCCGCGGAAGCAGGCCCCCGAGCTGAGGCCGCAGCGAGGAAAGCGCTTGAGCTTGATGAACGACTCGGCCAAGCTCACTCCGCGTTGGGTGTCTTGCACTTTCGCCACCTGGAATGGTCGCAAGGCGTCAAAGAATTTCAGCGGGCCATCGAACTCAACCCGAGCTATTCGACTGCTCACATGTGGTATTCCTACTACTTGATGGCGCTAGGGCGGTTTGACGAAGCCATCGCCGAGGCGAAGCAGGCTCAGGAACTTGACCCGCTTTCGCTGATCATCAATACACAAATGGGAACCCCATTCTTCTACATGCGCGAGTACGACCGGGCCATCGAACAATACCGGAAGGCGCTCGAGATAGATCCGCAGTTTCCCCCAGCTCGTTACTGGCTCGGTCGAGCTTATACGCAAAAAGGTGACTACGTAGAGGCCATTGAAGGCCTCCGGCCGACGGCTGCCGCTAACCCGCGACTTAGGGCTTATATCACGCCGCTTGCCTATGCCTATGCGGTATCGGGGCAGCCAAGCGAAGCGATCAAACTGCTCGATGAATTGCGCGAGCAAGCCAAGCAGCGCTCCGTCTCAGCCTATTACATCGCCCTGATCTACGCAGGTTTGGGAGAACAGGATCAAGCCTTCGTCTGGCTGGAGCAAGCTTACCAGGAGAACGCGGATGGCATCATTTTCCTCAAAGTAGAACCAGGATTTGATGGTCTTCGCTCAGACCCTCGGTTTGCTGACTTGTTGCGGCGCGTTGGGCTTGCGCCGTGAGATAGTGGAATGAAAAAGTAAGTTTGAAAATCAATCGGAGGTCACAATGAAATTATCTCGCCGACAAATTTTGCGCAGTGGTATAGCTGCTGCACCAACCCTTCTGCTCGCCAAACCGAAGACCGGCTACACCCACGCCGAAATTGACGAGCGTATCAAAACCGGCACGGGGCTGAACAACTTGACTAAAGCCGATCTGACTACGCCTTGTCTGTTGCTTGATCTCGACCTGCTCGAAGCGAACATCGCCAAGATGGCCGCACACGCCCGCACGGCCAAGATCAATCTGCGCCCGCACGGCAAGACGCACAAATGCCCGGAGATTGCCCAACGGCAACTCAAAGCTGGCGCCATCGGTCTCTGCGTCGCCACCATCCGCGAAGCCGAGGCGATGGCAACGGCAGGCATCAAGGGCCTGCTCATCACCTCCGAACTCGTCGGCAAACCAAAGATCGAACGCCTGCTCAAGCTGACGCGCCAAGCGCCCGACACGATGTCGGTGGTTGACAACCTTATCCACGCGCAACAACTGAGTGAGGCGGCAACGGCAGCGAAGCTCAGTCTGAACATCCTGCTCGACGTTGATCCGGCAGGTCGCCGCACCGGCGTGCCCGCGGGCGATCAGGCCGTCAAACTGGCCGAGCAAATCGCCAAATTGCCGGGGCTGAAATTGCGCGGCATTCACGGCTATTCGGGCGGATCGGCCCACGTCACCGGCTTTGCCGAGCGGCGCGCGCATTCGTCTAACGTGATGCTGCCAGTGCTCGACACCTATCGCCGCCTGCAGCAACTGGGCATGCCGCTCGAAATCATGTCAGGCGGCAGCACCGGCACCTACAACATTGACACGGCGCTGGGCAGCCCCGGACGTGGTGAAATGACCGAACTGCAAGTCGGCTCCTACGTCTTTATGGATGTCGAGTACCGCGCGATTGGCGGGCAGGCGGGAGCGGTCTACGAAGATTTCGCGCCCTCGCTCTCGGTGATGGCTACGGTGATCAGCAAGAGCTACGACGACCGCGCGACGACCGACGCCGGCATCAAGGCTTTCACTACCGACAAGCCGAAGCATCTGCCCGAAATCAAAGGCGCAACTGGCGTGACCTTGAGCTACGGCGGCGACGAACACGGCATCTTGAATTTCAACAATCCCAGCCGCGAGTTTCGCCTGGGCGACCGCGTCGAGTTCATCATTCCGCATTGCGATCCCAACGTGAACTTGTACGACCGGTTCTATTGCGTGCGTGGTGAAAGAGTGCTTGAGGTGTGGCGGACGGTAGGGCGATATGGTGATTGAAAGCTAGCTTGGGTTGACCGGTTCAATCGTGTGAAACAGGATATGTGGCACTGGCAGTTGTCAGATTACTGTCTGATCTCCAATAAGCCGTTAATTGGGTCAGACTCGAAATCAGCAATGGCGGCCCTATGATGGCAAATAGCGGCCTCGATTTGTCGTGTAGTGCAGTTGCCGAGTTTGATCCAGATGACTTTGGGTGGAAAACCGCGCAGGACGTTCAGGTCGGTGAAATCGGAGTCTTTGGTGACAATCACGAAATCGTTGCTGCGGGCATGTTCCCAAATAACCGAATCATCTACTCGATCCAAGCCGAGAAAATAGACGTGTGATGAATCGGGGTACAAGTCACTTAGCCGCTTGACTAACCTCGGCGACAGGTGATGGTCAAACAGCAGCTTCATTGCAGCACCAGCGTTTGGTGTTCGCGGTCAGCCGCATAGCTCAAACAAGCGCGGATGTCTTCCTCAGTCAGGTACGGAAAGTCGTCCAGTATTTCCTGCTGTGTCATACCGGCAGCCAGATACGAAAGCACGTCGTAAACGGTGATGCGCATACCCCGAATGCAAGGCTTGCCACCACGTTTGTTTGGCTCAATGGTAATGATGGTTTGATATGCCTGATTCATTCCAGGTTCCTTTCATTCCTCGCCCTCTTCCCGATAAAGTTTCAGTTTGTTGTGCAGCGTCTTCAAGCTGATCTGCAACAACTCCGCCGCGCGCGTCTTGTTGTTATTGGTCTTGATGAGCGTCTTGAGGATCAACTGGCGTTCGGCTTCATCGAGCGCAATGCCGACGGGCAGGGTGATAGTCTCTTCGGGTTTGAGCGAGCGGCCATCGAACATCTGCGGCGAGAGGTGTTGCTTCTCGATGCGCTGGCCTTCGCAGACGATGACGGCGTGTTCCATCACGTTGCGCAACTCGCGCACGTTACCCGGCCAGGGATGGCGCGCGAAGACTTCCAACACGTCGTGCGAGATCAGGCGCGCGGGACGCTGGTGGCGTTCGCCGAGTTCTTTGACCATGTGCTGGACGAGCAGCGGAATGTCGTCACGCCGTTCGCGCAGCGGCGGCAGTTTGATGTGGATGACGTTGAGGCGGTAGAGCAGGTCTTCGCGGAGTTCGTTTTTGCGGACGGCTTCGTGCGGGTCTTTGTTGGTGGCGGCCAGCACGCGCACGTCTACCGTAACCTCTTTGTTGCCGCCCACACGGCGCACCTTGCGCTCTTCGAGCACGCGCAGCAGTTTGGCTTGCAGCATCACGGGCATCTCGGCGATCTCGTCCAGGAAGAGCGTGCCGCTGTTGGCCAACTCAAAACAGCCCTCACGCCGCGCAACCGCGCCCGTGAATGAGCCGCGCTCGTGGCCGAAGAGTTCCGATTCCATCAGCGATTCGGGGATAGCCGAGCAGTTGATCGGCACGAAGGGACGTGCGGCGCGCGGGCTGAGTTGATGAATCGTCTGCGCGACGACCTCTTTGCCCGTGCCCGATTCGCCGGTGATCAAAACGGAGACGGCGGAGCTGGCGACCTGTTCGATAGTCGTATAAATCTGGCGCATCGCGTGCGAATTGCCGACCAGCTTGCCGTAGACGCCGTAGTCGCCGAGTTGGCGGCGCAAGCGCACGTTCTCTTGCAGCGTCGAAGCCTGTTCAATCGCGCGTTGCAGCACGACGTTCAATTGCTTCGTGTTGATCGGTTTTTCAAAGTAATAGAACGCGCCTTCTTCTTTGACTGCGCGCACGGCGTCTTCAATCGAGCCTTGCCCGGTGAGCAGAATGACGGCTGTTTCTGGGTGTTCCTCGCGCAGCTTGGTCAACAGGCCGAAGCCGTCCAAGCGGGGCATGAAGACATCTGTAATTACGGCCTGCGGTTGGAAGTCGTGAGCAACCTCTGACGCTTCGACGCCGTCGCCTGCCGCGCGTGTTTCGTAGCCCCAGGCCGTCACAATCTCGCTCAACCCGGTGCGTGCTGCTTGTTCATCATCAACTATTAGGACTCTGGCTTTACTCATAACGCGGCAGAGTGTAGCAACAGGCGGGCGTGTTGCCAACGCCTCAACCGTTTGAAAAATTGCCGGTCGTTAGCAACAATCCTCGGCGGCTATGCCAACAAGCGAGAGCAACTCCCAAAACATCCCGCAAAACATCCTGGTGCGTGGCACGAATTGGATCGGCGATGCCGTAATGACGACACCGGCTTTGCGGCGGCTGCGCGCGGTGTTTCCAGCGGCACATATCACCTTGCTGGCGACGCCGCGCACGGCTGGATTGTTCACTGCCTCGAATCTGATTGACGATCTGCTGATCTATCAGCGGCAGGCGGAAGGCGCACGCGCTTTCCTGCGAATGATGCGGGTGATACGCGAGCGGCGTTACGATTTGGCGCTGCTTTTTCAAAACGCCTTCGAAGCGGCGTTGCTCGCTTGGGCAGGCGGCGTACCGCTGCGGATAGGTTATGCGGCGCAAGGGCGCGGCTTGTTGCTGACTCATCAATTGCAGCGCACGGAGGCGCACCGCAATCGTCATCAGGTGAATGATTACCTGGATTTGGTGAAGCTGGCAGAGAGCGTTTGTCTTGGCGCGCCGCCGCGTCCGGCGGAGGCGGCTGATTTATTGCCGGAGCTTGCTGCAAGCGCAGACCAGATGCGCGAAGCTGAAGCATTGCTGCGGCAGCACGAGCTTGATTCGCGACAGCGCCCACTCGTCGCGCTCAACACCGGCGCAACCAACAGCCGCGCGAAATGTTGGCCGGTGGAAAGTTTTGCCGCGCTGGGCGATTGCTTGATTGAACAATGCAACGCGCAAATCGTGCTGATTGGCGCGCCTGCCGAACGCGAAAACGCGGCGCAGGTGCTCAAGCGGATGTGGTCGCAGGAGACCGTCAATCTGGCGGGCGAGACGACAATGGCGCAGCTTGTCGGACTGCTCGTGCGTTGCGATCTGCTAATCAGCAATGATACTGGCCCGGCGCACATCGCAGCCGCCTTAGGCCGTCCGACGCTGACGATCTTCGGGCCGACGAATGAATGGGAGACTGCGCCGACCGGTGCGCGCGCCGCTTTAATCCGCGCCGAAGGCATCGAGTGCGCGCGTTGTATGCACCGCGATTGCCCGATAGATCATCGTTGTATGACGCGGCTGTCGGTCGAAGCCGTAGCCGAACGCGCCTTGAGCTTGCTCCGTGCTTGAGTGCGCGTGTAGAGTACGCTGCGCGTCAGCCGATTGGCAGCCCTGACGTTGCGGCAGACAAAAGGAGCGTCCCCGACGATGTCCACCCGGCAGATCGAAGTCTTCTTCTCCTACTCGCACAAAGACGAGTCCTTGCGCGATGAACTTGATGCGCATCTCAGCGCGCTCAAGCACCAGGACAAGATCAGCAACTGGCACGACCGCAAGATTCTGCCCGGCGATGAATGGGCGAATGCGATAGACGCGCGGCTCGAAGCCGCCGATTTGATCCTGTTGCTCATCAGCGCCGACTTCCTCGCTTCCAAGTATTGCAACATCGAATTGCAACACGCGCTGGAACGCCAGCAGGCCGGTGAAGCGCGCGTGATTCCGATCATCCTGCGTCCGGTAGATTGGCAAGGCTCGCCCCTCGAGAAGCTGCAAGGCTTGCCCACCAATTTCAAACCCGTCACTGAATGGGACGACCGGGACGTGGCTTTCCGCGACGTGGCCAAAGGCATCCGCGCCGCCGTAGACCAACTCGCCGCCACACCGCTCAAACCAAAAGCGCCAACGCTGCCGCCGCAACTGACCGTGCTCTCGCGCCCGGTGATCGGCTTTGTCCGCCGCCACGATGCCGAGGGCAATGACATCCTCGCGCAATTGCAACAACTGCTTGCGCCGGGCCAGCGCCAACTCGTTACGCTGCACGGCTCTGGCGGCGTGGGCAAGACGACGCTGGCGGTCGAGGCGGTGCTGGCGCTCGCCGGGGCGTTTGGCAATCGCGTCGTGTGGACGGGGCCGGAGCGGCGCGCCGATTTCGGATTGGGCACGCTGCTGGATGAAGTGGCGACGCAATTGGGCGCGCCGGAGTTGCGACAACTGGCCCTCGCGCCCAAACAGGAAGCGGTCGCTGCATTGTTGGTCGCCGCGCCCGCGTTGGTTGTGCTCGACAACTTTGAAACGCTCGGCGATGGCAAAGCCAAAGCCGACGCCGAAGCCGAACAGCAGGCGTGCAGCGGGTGGTTGCGCGAAGCGCCGTGCGCCGCGTTGATCACTTCGCGCGATAACGTCGCCGGTGCGCGTAATCTGCGCATCCACGCGCTTGCACCAGAAGAAGCGCGCGAATTCCTCGAACGGTTGATCAAAGAGGATGTGCAATTTCCGGCTGTCTTCACCGCCGAAGTGCGCGAACAAATCAGCAGCGCCGCCGAAGCCAATCCCTTGTTGATGCAATGGATTGTCGGGCAGATTGACGATGCGCGCGAGCCGCAGACGGTGCTGGACGAATTGCGGCGGGGCGTGGGCAGCGCCGCCGAGCGCGTGTTTGATCGTTCGTTCCGGCTGGCGCAACTGGGCGACGAGGGGCGCGCCGTGCTGCTGGCGCTGGCGCTCTTTGTGCCGGATGCGGGGCGTGATGCGTTGGCGGAGGTGGCGGGGCTGGGCGACGCGCGGACGCGCTTTGACGAAGCGGTGACGCGGTTGGTGCGGCTGTGGCTGGCCAAACCCAAAGAGGCGAATCAGCGGCTGGCGGTGGAAGGGTTGACCCGCCAATTGGCGCTGGCGCGGCTGGGGCATAGGCCTGATGGGGAAGCGTTCCGGCGGCGCTTCGTGGCACATCTGCTGGCTTATGCTGTAGCACACGCTGAAACGACGCCGGAAGATTTCGCCGCGCTGGAACGCGAGAAAGATAGCCTGCTGGCCGCGATGGATTTGGCATTTCAGGCGAAGGATTGGGATGTAGTGGTGCGGATTCACTTGGCGGTTGAAAGGTTCCTTGACCTACGCGGGTACTGGGGTGAAATAGTTCAAACAAGTGAGAAAGCGCTAGAAGCAGCGCGCCTGAGGCAAGATGAAATGGGGATGGCGCACTTCACGGAGAATATTGCAATAATGCATCAGAATCTTGGGCACTTGGAAGAAGCACGGCACTTTCACGATCAAAGCTTGGAAATCAAAAAGAAACTAAAGGACCAGCGCGGTATTGCTAAAACTTATCGCCAGCTAGGAAAGATTGAGCAATTACAAAGCAACTGGGAGGAAGCTGGTAAGCTCTACAATCACAGCTTGGAGATCAGTATTGGTATAGACGACCAACTTGCCGTTGCTTCTACCTGTCATCAGTTGGGAATGATTGCACAATACAAAGGTGAATGGCCAGAAGCGCACAGGCTCTACGAACAGAGCTTGGAAATTAGGACGAGGCTGAAAGACCGAGTGGGAATTGCTGCTACTCTGCATCAATTGGGAAAGCTCGCCACACAACAAGGCAGGCAGATAGAAGCGAGGCAGCTTTACTGTCGAAGTTTGAAAATCAAACGCCAATTGGGTGACCAACGCGGTATTGCTGTTACTATTCATCATTCAGGATGGCTCGCACAGACTGAAGGCAATCTTATGAAAGCGCGGCGGCGTTACGAAAAGAGCCTAAAGATCAGCGAAGCCCTCGGCGATCAACGCGCGATAGCCTCTACGTTGCTTCAACTGGGAATCATTGCTCAAGCCGAAGGCAAAATAGTTGAGGCTAAGCAACACTATGACAAAAGTTACGCGATTAACAAGGGGCTTGGTACTCAACGTGGTATTGCGAGAAATTTGGAATGCCTGGGAAACCTAGCGCATGCTCAAGGTGATTTGGTTAAAGCACAACGTCTTTATCAGGATGCTTTGCGCAGCTTCGAGCGGTTAAACTTGCCTGATGCCGAGCAAGTTAGGGAGGCCTTGACACGTGTTGAGAAAGAGCTTGAGTTTAGGAGGGAATCTGAGGGTGTGGAGATGAAGGACGTGACGGTTTTCGTCGAGCAGTTGCGCGAACAGCAGATGCGCACGCCGGAAGGTCGCCAGCAAACGCCGGAAGAGTTTTTGCGCTGGGTCGAAAGCGATGATTGACCGATCTCTGCGCCTGACGCATTCGTTTTTACCTGAGCCGTCGAGATCAAGTGTTCAGAGTACAAGCTTCAGCTTGCCAGCGCGTGCGCACACGCCCAAAGCCAGCAAGCTGAAGCTTGTACTCTGAACGCTTGAGCCGCGAGCGCCTCGGTTTACCTTGTTGTGCTCTCTCAGACGACGACTATGCTCTTGCCTGCCGCTTGCCTCACTTAATCTCACCCTCTATCCTGACGGCTTTGAAGACAGACGCGGCAACGGACTATTCCCCGGGCATGCAGACAAGCAATGGACAGACACAAGAGAGCAATCTTCATTGACCGCGACGGGACGCTGAACGAGGAGGTGGGCTACCTGCGCCGCCTGGACGATTTGCGCCTCTGCGCGGGCGCTGCCGCAGCGGTGCGGCGGATCAATCAGGCGGGCTGGCTGGCGATTGTCTTGACCAATCAATCGGGCGTGGCGCGCGGGCTGTTCCCCGAAAGCTTCCTGGCCGAAGTGCACGGCGAGTTGCAGCGGCAGTTGGCGGTTGAGGGCGCGCAGGTGGATGCGTTCTATTACTGCCCGCATTTGGCTGCGGGAGTGGGCGAGCGGGAGAGCGGGGGAGCGGGAGAAGCTTCGTCGCGTTACCGTATCGAGTGTGATTGCCGGAAGCCTAAGCCGGGGTTGATTGAGCGGGCGGCGGCGGATTTTGAGATTGAGGTGGCGCGCAGCTTCGTCATCGGTGACCGTTATCGCGATGTCGAAATGGCGCACGCGGCGGGCACGCAGGGCGTGTTGGTGCTGACCGGTTACGGGCGTGAAGAGTATGAAGGACAACGCGCCTGCTGGCCGCGCCAGCCTGAATTGGTCGCGGATGATCTGCTGGCGGCTGTCACTACTATCTTGTCTGATGGTTTTTGAAGAATTAGTTTAACGATCCAGCGTAGGGGCAGACCTGCGTGTCTGCCCCGGTCGTTGAATACCTACCCAATTAGGGCAGACACGCAGGTCTGCCCCTACGGTTGTTAAACCCATTTTCAAAAACTACCAGACGACACAAGGGTCTGAGGTCTGATGAGAATTTTGTTGGTTAAACTTGGCGCCATCGGCGATGTCGTGCATACGCTGCCTGCGTTGGCGGCATTGCGACGTGCATTGCCTGGCGCTTACATCGCGTGGGCGGTCGAACGTGGCGGCCCGGCGAAGCTGTTGGCGGACAATCCCTATTTGGATGATGTGATCGAGTTCGATATGCGCGGCTGGCGCAAGACGTTCTGGCGGCCTGCGACGTGGGTAGCCGTTCACCGAACGGTCGAGCGGATGCACAACGCTGGTTTTGATGTCGCGCTCGATTTTCAAGGGCTGCTGAAATCAGCTCACGTAGCGAAATATTCGCGCGCCGAACGACGCATCGGTTTCGCCACGGAGGCGTTGCGCGAACCGGCGAGCGCCGCGCTGTTGCACGAACAAGTCGTCGCGGACGACCGCGACCACGTCATCAAAAAGAATCTACGATTGGTGGAATATCTCGGTTGCGATGTCAGCGGCGAGTATGAATTCCCGCTCTCCATTGCGCCGGAAGATGAAGCCTTTGCCGAACGACAAGCCGCGCGCTTTGCCGGCGGGTTTGCCATCCTCAATCCGGGCGGCGGCTGGCCGACGAAATTGTGGAGCGCCGAAAACTTTGCGACGTTGGCCGACCGGCTGTGGCGTGTTTATAACATCCGCTCGCTGGTGACTTACGGGCCGGGCGAAGAGGAGTTGGCGCAGACCGTGGTTGAATACTCGCAGACGAATGCCGCCATCAAGCTGGATGCGACGTTGAAGCAATTCTTCGCGTTGGCGCAGCGCACGCGGCTCTTTGTCGGCGGCGACACGGGGCCGATGCATTTGGCGGCGGCGGCGGGTGCGCCGATTGTGGCGCTCTTCGGGCCGACTTCTTCGCGGCGCAATGGGCCGTTTGCGACGGATGATGTGGTGGTTGAACGTTTCGATCTGGATTGTCGTGAAGATTGTTACCGCCGCAGTTGCAGCCATACCTCGTGTATGAAGATGCCAGTTGAAATGGTCTGGCAAGGCGTGGTGCAACGCATGCGGAATGCAGAGTGTGGAAGGCGGACTGTCAGCCGTGAATTGCCGGTGGTGGCAAGCAGATGATGACGGGCGAGCAGCAGAGCGTTCCGCAATGGCGCGCGCGGTTGCAGCGGTTGCGTGTGCCGCTGGGTTTTGTGACGGCAGTGCTGTTTGTGTTTGCGTCGCAGCCGAGTTGGCGGTCGCTGGTTTGGGGCGCGCCGCTGATTTTGTTGGGAGTGTTGATTCGAGCTTGGGCGTCGGGACATTTGCGCAAGAATGCTGAACTGGCCGTGAGTGGGCCGTATGCGCACACGCGCAATCCGCTCTATTTCGGCAGCTTCGTGCTGGCGTTGGGTTGCGCGGTGGCGGGTGGTACATGGTGGTTGGGGGCGTGGTTGGTGGTTTTCTTTCTGATTGTTTATTGGCCGGTGATGCAGGCGGAGGCCGCGCACATGCAGCAGTTGTTTGGTGACGCTTACGCGCAATGGGCAGCGGCAGTGCCGTTGTTTTGGCCGCGCTTGATGCCGTATGCGAATGGAGAGGCACGCGGGTTTGCTTGGCAACAATATCTGCGCCATCGCGAATATCATGCGTTGCTCGGAGTGGGGATTGTGCTGGCCATCCTGGTTTTGAAATGTTGGTGGAGAAGTATTTGATGCTATTTTGGTTGGTCACATTGTTGAGCGGTACGTTGCTCGTAGATGTCAAGAAAATGTTTTTCCCGAAAGAAGCCCGCGAAGGCGGGCGGCAGCATAAAGCCCAGGGCGTCAGCTCTGGGAGTCCGCCACAGCGGATTCGCCAGCCCACGAAGTGGGCGACAGCCTTTTGTCTGCCGCCCGTTTCACGGGCTAGTTGGCTTCCGCTGCTCACCACCCAGGGTTCCGCTGCGCTCCACCCTGGGCTATTTTCTCTCACCCGCTTCGCGGGTTCTGTTCGGAAGTTCTTTTACTTAAGTTTTATCGGCATTGTTTGCTGCTTAGGGCTGGCAACTGAGCAGACTGGCATAGTTGGCTATGCTGTTACCCAACAGCCATCGCCTACGCCAGCGCCAGCACTGCCCTTGGCGCAATTGCAACGCGAGTTCAAAACCTTGCCGTTCAAAGCGGGCGAAAAGCTGGTTTACGAGATCAAGTTCACACGCTTCCCAATTGCCGCCAAGGTCGGCGAGATAACTTTTGAGTACGTAGGCGAGTGGGAACGACCAAATGGCGGCAACGAGAATGAACCTATGTTCAAGGGATTGAATACTGAATTCAAACCGCGTGAGCAGGAGCGTTTCTTTCGCTTGCGTGGCGGCGCAGTTTCCAAAGGCGTTTTGATCGCCATTCTCGGCATTGACGTGAACAACCGCTACGAAACGTTGGTTGACCGGCCAGCGTTTGCCGCGCGGCTGCATTTCCGCGAGATTCGGGAAGGGAAGAAACAGCAGGCGCAGTCGGCCTTGTTTGAACGCGAGCAGCAGGCCGTCAATTACAAATCCAATGATTTGACCAAGCCACAAGCGGAGGCAAAAATCAAAACGTTGCCGCGCCAGGACGGCATGCTTGATCTGCTCTCGGCGTTTTATTTTGTGCGCTTGCAGAAATTGAAAGAGGGCGAACTGTTGCGCTTTCCTGTTAGTGATGACGGCGTGAACTACACCTTCAACGTCGTCGTCGGCAAGAAAGAGCAACTCAAGACCGATTGCGGCAAGCTCAATACGATCAAGATCGAGCCGAAGCTCTTTGGCCCCGGCCAACTATTCTCGCGGTCCGGCACAATGACGATGTGGCTGACGGCGGACAAGAAGCACGTGCCGGTCAAGGTAATTGCCAAAACTGCCGGGGGCACGGTCAGCGTGCGGCTGACGAATTTCAAAAACAATTGCTCGATTGTCGAGCCGAGCAAAGAAGAACTGGAGTCGCAAACGAACAAGTGAAGTATTCCTGTAGATGGTTCATGGCTGAAGGGAACGCGCTCAATGTACCGTAGACTGTTAGTCTGCGGAAGATTGGGATTCTTACGCACTGGAACCGGAGGGTATAACGCCGAGTCTTCCGCAGACTAACAGTCTACGGTACATTGGCCGCCGCCCTGAAAATTTACAGGAAGCATAAATTTTCAGGAGCATCAGCAATGTCCGACTACACCGCGATCACTTACGAAATCAAAAACGCCGCCGCGCACATCACGCTCAATCGCCCCGAAAAGCGCAACGCCTTGAATGAAGCGGTCATCAGCGAATTGAAGCAGGCTCTGCGCGCGGCGGAAGCCGACGCCGACGTTAGAGCCGTCGTGATTCGCGGGGCGGGCAAAGACTTCTGCGCGGGCGCTGATCTGGCGCAATTGCAGCGTGTCGCGCAAGCGACCGTGTTGGACAATCTGGACGATGCGCTGGGCTTTGCCGACTTGTTGCTGCAAATGCGCCGCTTGAAGAAGCCGATCATCGCCGCTGTGCACGGGCGAGCCTTTGCGGGCGGGGCGGGGATTGCGACGGCATGCGATCTGGTGTTGGCAACGCGCTCGGCGCAGTTCTGTTACACCGAAGTCAAAATCGGCTTTGTGCCCGCTGTAGTGCTGGCGATTGCGCGGCGCAACCTGACTGAGAAGCGCGCGTTTGAAATTTTGACGACCGGCAGATTGTTCGGCGCTGAAGAGGCAGCCGGCTTCGGCCTTATCAATCGCGTTTGCGACGACGAGGCGTTTGAAAGCGAGCTTGAGAAATTGATCAGTGAAGTGACTGGCGTAAGTGCTTCAGCGGTGATGTTGACCAAGTATCTACTTTATCAAACCGACGCGATGTCGTTTGAGCAGGCTGTGCGCGCGGGCGCTGAGTTAAATGCGCTGGCGCGTATGACGCCGGATTGTCAGCAGGGTGTGCAGCGGTTTCTGAGTAAGAGTTAGTGACTGATGTTACGCAGTTGCCGTCGAATGAACTTACTTGACCTTGTAGGGGCGTTGCCGAAAGGCTTGTTCACCGCTGAGGCGCAGAGCGCGCGGAGGAAGCGCGGAGAAAACCTCTGCGTAGTCTCGGCGTTCTCTGCGCCTCAGCGGTGAATGAGCTTATCTTACTTGGCCCTTTGCGAGCCAAGCGCAAAACTCAATTGCTTATCCCGTAACATCAGTTAGTGACTGATGTTACGCAGTAAGAAAGTCGAGTTTGGAATTGACAGGTGTTTGTGCCGGAGGCACAGCGGAAATTAGCCGGTGGTGGAACGAAGTGAAACCACCGGTCATAGGCGTCAAGTAACCGCGCCCCAGTAGGGGCGCAGGATAGACAATGGGCGCGAAATCAATGTCCTGTCCAGCGTCCCAGCCGGGACGCGAGATTGCGGCGTTCGACTTTCCGGTGGTTACGCTTTGCTCCACCACCGGCTAATTTCCGACCGCGCCTCCGGCGCTGAGAAGGGCGTCAAACCTAAAACGATTTTCCGCGCTGCGTAACATCAGTTAGTGAATCAAACAAAATGAGCAGTCTAAAAACAGCGATTCGACCGGAGAAGGCAGAGACAACCGATTTCAACTGGCAAATCACGCTCATACTGATCGGCGTCGCACTTTGCATTTTTATGGGCGCGCTCGAAAGCACGATCGTCGGCACGGCCATGCCCACGGTGATTGCCAGCCTGGGCGGGATCGAACTCTACAGTTGGGTGGCGGTGGCCTACATGTTGACTTCGACGGTGATGACGCCGATCTGGGGCAAGATGGCCGACTTACTGGGACGGCGCCCGGCGATGTTCGGCGGTGTAGCAGTCTTCCTGATAGGCTCGGCCTTGTCAGGCGCGGCGCATTCGATGGGACAGTTGATCGCTTTTCGCGCGTTGCAGGGTTTGGGCGCGGGCGCGCTGTTTCCCGTCGGCATGACGATTGTGGCTGACCTGCTGCCGCTGGAGCGACGCACCAAGACCATTGCACTTTTCAGCGGGATGTGGGGCGTGGCCAGTCTGCTCGGGCCGCTGGTCGGAGGCTTTCTCACCGAGCATTGGTCGTGGCGCTGGGTCTTTTACATCAATCTGCCGTTTGGCGTGTTGGCGAGCTTGCTGGTCTGGGCCAATTACACCGAGAGGCATGGGCGGCGCGCGGAGATCAAACTTGATTATGCGGGCACGGTGACGCTCACGCTGGCGCTGGTCGTGTTGCTCTCGTTGGTCGAAAGGATGAGATTGTTGAGCGCGCCGCTGGTCATTGTCGGAGCGCTCGCTTGCTTGGCGCTGAGCGTGGGCTTTGTCTTGATCGAACGGCGCAGCCCGGAACCGCTGATACCGCTCGATATTTTCCGTAATCGGATGGTTATCGTCACGACGCTGCACGGTCTGTTCGCCGGGATGATGTTGTTCGGAGCGATGATCTATTTACCGCTCTTTGTACAAGCCGTGTTGGGTGCGTCGCCGACAGCGGCAGGCGGCATCTTGACGCCACTTATTCTGGCTTGGGTAGTCAGCTCGATCATCGGCGGGCGGCTGATCCTGCGGCTCGGCTATCGTCCGGTGGTGCTTGCCGGGATGGTGTTATTGCTGCTCGGCGCTTTGCCTCTAGCGTTTGTGTCCAGCGCGACAACGTGGCTGCAATTGACGTGGGCGGTGATTCCGTTGGGGGCGGGCGGCGGGCTGACGCTGGCGAGCCTGATGATTGGCGCGCAACACGCGGTGCCCCGCCTGCAACTCGGCGTGGTTACTTCAGCGGTGCAATTTTCGCGCAGCATTGGCGCGGCGCTGGGCATCGGCGTAATGGGCGCGGTGATGTCGTGGAGTCTGCGGTTGCAATTGGCGCGCGGCGGTAGTGAATTGGGCGCGCTCGCTTCGCCGAGCGGTGACGTTGCTGCGCTGGTGCGGCAATCTACGCGCGCCTCCTTATCGCCTCAGGCGATGCATTTCTTGCAACAGGCGCTCGCGCACTCTTTGCAGAGATCGTTTATTGTTGGATTGGTAATGTTGAGCGTGGCTGCGCTAATCTCGCTCTGGTTGCCGAGCGGGTTGGCGCACGAGTTGATTCATCCCGAACATCAGGAAGACAGAGCTGCGGCTGTGCCCGAAATCTGATGCCCAATCAAACTGCAACGACGGCAATGCTCGAAAATAAAAGCCCGCAAAAAAAATAAATCCCGAACCCCTGACTCCGTGCTGCCGTTAATCCCAGCAAGCACCTGAACAATCCATTTCTAACTACCAAAGGAGCAAGACATGAAGAAGAGGATCAATGCAAAACAACTTTTGACCGCCTGTTTGCTAACCGGCCTTTGCGCGTTGTCCGCAGCGGCGCAGGCCAAGCCAGACTTCAGCGGCACCTGGAAGATGAATCCGGCCAAGAGCAAATTCGAGCGCGGCGGCCCCGACGCCATCACCATCAAATTCGAGCAGAAGGACGGCGGCATTAGCGAAGTGCTGACACTCAACAATGGTGGCAACGAACGTAGCGTCGAAGCTAAATACAGCGCTGACGGCAAAGAGACCGACGTGCCGATGGGGTCTGACACTTCGAAAGGCTCGATCAAGTGGGAGGGCGAAACCTTGGTGATTGCCTGGAAGAACGGCGACCGCTCCTTCACACGCAAGTGCAAACTGTCGGCTGACGGCAAGACCATGACCCTTGAGGTTGTACAAGCCAACGAGAATGGCACGGCGACTGATACGGTCGTCTTCGACAAACAGTAACGCAGGAAAAAACCGACACAAAGCGACAAAGGCGCGAAGGTTCAAAGATTCAAAAAGGCAGGCGGGCTTGGCTTTTCCAAGCCCGCCTTGTCATTTGATCCCGTGTGCTTTTCCTCTACTGAGCTGAAACCTGAGCAAATTCATCCAACCCTCGCCACTCACTTCCAAAAATCTTTAGCTGCGCGCGGCTAGCCGAAATTTATCGCCTACTTAACCATTCAATTCCCAGCCCGCCAGCTTGACACCCTCCTATGTAGCAAACTATATAAGCAGAACACTAGCTAGCTAACAAAGGAGTCACCTATGGGCAAAACCTATCTCTCGTACTCGGTGGCCATCATCCTGCGGGCGCTGGATAACGGCTACCAATACGGCTTCGACATTATGGATGTCACAGGCTTGCCGAGCGGCACGGTCTATCCGGCGTTGCGCCGCTTGGAAGACCTGGGCTTTGTGCGATCCAAATGGGAGAAGCACGCCATCGCGCAGCAGGAACTGCGTCCCCCCCGCAAATATTACGAGTTGACCAAAGCGGGCAAGGAAGTGTTGGCCGAAGCGGCCAGTCGCTACCGGCTGCTCGAACAAACACCGCTTGAGACGCGCGAGCCAAAAACCTCGCGCTAGTCCAGCACGGCCTCGCTTATGTCAGAGCAAGCCCGTCAAAACACCGGACGGCTGCGTCCGCATCTGTGGCTGATCGCTTTGATTGGCGTAATCGTGCCGCGCCAATTGCGCGCCGATTGGCGGCAGGAGTGGGAGTCCGAGTTGCGTTACCGCGAAACGCTGCTGGCCGAGTGGGACAAGCTGAATTGGAAAACCAAGCTGGATTTGCTGCGCCGGAGCATCGGTGCGTTTTGGGATGCGCTGCTCTTACAACCAAAAAGATTGGAGGACGAGATGTTTCAAGACCTGAGTTTTGGCTGGCGCATGTTGCGCCGCAGCCCAGTGATGAGTTTAGTCGCTGTGCTTTCTTTGGCCGCCGGCATCGGCGCGAACACCGCCATTTTCAGTGTGGTCAATGCACTGTTGCTCCGTCCGTTGCCTTATCGCGCGCCGGAGCAGTTGGTAAAAGTTTTTCAGTCGCAGCCCGACCCGGCGAAAGCGAATTTGCCCTCAAACTGGTCGTATCCGCGCTTTGAGATGTTGCGCGACCAGAGCCAGAGTTTCGCCGCCGTCGCGGGCTTTGCGCAACAGCCCTACGGCTTGACCGGCACGGACACGCCGGAGCGATTGCAGGTTGAGATGGTTTCGGCCAGTTACTTTCCGCTGCTGGGCGTGGAAGCCGTCGCCGGGCGCACCTTCACTGCGGACGAAGACCGCACGCCGGAAACCAATCTCGCCGCGCTGCTCAGCTTCGGCCTCTGGCAGCGGCGCTTTGGCGGCGACCCGCAGGTAATTGGTAAGACGATTGAGTTGGAGAAAAATGTGTTCACCATCGTCGGCGTGTTGCCGCCCGGTTTTCGCGGGCAGAACGGCACGGCGGACGCCTGGGTGACGATGATGGCCGCGCCGCTATTGCGCTACAAAGCAGTGCTCACCAATTCGAGAAACTACTGGTTTCAAGCGGTCGCCCGCTTGAAAGACGGCGTCACGCTTGCGCAGGCGCAGGCCGAGATGGCGCGCGTCAGTGAGCAGATCGAGCAGAAGTATCCCAGCCCGAAAATGTTCCAGGGACAGGCGAAGATTCCCGGACTTGCGCCGCTGCAAGCTGCGAAAGTTGATCCGGCGATCAGAAAATCTTTTCTGATCCTATTGGCCGCCGTCGGATTGGTTTTGCTGATTGCCTGCGCCAACACGGCCAATCTGTTGCTGGCGCGAGCGGTGGCGCGGCAGCGCGAGTTTGCGCTGCGCGCGGCATTGGGCGCTGGCCGGCTGCGTTTGATTCGACAGTTGCTCACCGAAAGTTTGCTGTTGGCTTTGCTTGGCGGATTGCTGGGCTTGTTGGTGGCAAGTTGGGGGCTGGAATTGTTGAAAGAGTTTCGGCCCAGCGACAACGCGCAGTTTTGGAGTTCTTACGCGCGTACTTTCGACTTTTTCACGATCAAGCTGGACTGGCGCGTGCTTGGTTTTAACTTCGCGCTCGCACTGCTCACCGGCGTGCTCTTCGGTTTGTTTCCCGCCATCCAATCCTCGTTCGCCAATGTCAATGAAACTTTGAAAGAAGGCACGGGTGGTTCAAGCATTGGCTTCCGCAGCCTGCGCCGCTTGAGCGCGCGCAGCTTGTTGGTCGTCGGCGAAATAGCGCTCTCGCTGGTACTGCTCGTCGGCGCGGGCTTGATGATCAAAAGCCTGACGCGTTTGCAGTCGGTCAACTTGGGCTTTGTGCCGGAGCACGTGGTGACGATGGCCGCGCCTTCACGCAACGCGAAGCCGGAGTTTTACGAGCAACTGCTCGCGCGCGTGCAAACGCTGCCCGGCGTCGAAGCGGCCAGTTTAGGGAGCACCGCCCCGCTGCTCGGTCACGCCAGCATAAGTGGAATGGGCATCGAAGGCCGCACGGTGGAAAGCTCCGTCGGCGTCGGTATACACAGTGTCTCGCCCGATTACTTCAAAACGCTGCGCATCAATTTGCTCAAGGGGCGCGTTTTTACTCCGCAGGATCGCGCAGGCGCACCACGCGTGGCGCTCATCAATCAAGCCGCCGCCGAAACGTTTTTCCCTGGTGAAGAGCCACTGGGCAAACGCATCGGGCCTGGCATCGGCGCCAGCTACGAAACCACTGAAAAGCTTGTCGAAATCGTTGGTGTCGTGGCCAACGTGCGCTATGGCCGGTTGGAAGAGGCCATCGGGCCTGACGTGTATATGTCGTCCTTACAACCCACCGATGCGGCGCAAACCTTGATCGTGCGAACGAGCGTTGAGCCAGCGGCCATCACGGCGGCGGTGCGGCGCGAAGTGTTGGCCTTAGACCGCAACGTGCCGCTCACCGCCATTCAAACGATGCGTGAACGCGCCGCTGAAGTGACTTCGCGCACGCGCTTCATCGCCGCGGTGTTGGGGCTGTTTGCGTTGCTGGCATTGCTGCTTTCGGCGATTGGGATTTACGGCGTAATGGCTTACAGCGTCTCGGCGCGCACGCGCGAGTTGGGCATTCGCATCGCGTTGGGCGCACAGGCGCGAGATGTACTGCGATTGGTCTTGCGCGAAGGCGCGGCGTTGGTCGTCGCAGGCTTGGCGCTCGGACTGTTAGCGGCGTGGGCGGCGCTGCGCGTGTTGCAGAGCCAGCTTTACAACATGAGTACGACTGACCCGCTGACGTTTGGCGTTGTGGCGCTGCTGTTAGCGGGAGTGGCGTTGTTAGCCTGTTATGTGCCGGCGCGCAAAGCGATGCGTACTGATCCGCTGGCCGCGCTTCGCTATGAATGAAGCCACTGTCTGTGCGGCAGGAATGGGAGAAAGAGTTACGCTACTGTGAGCTTCGCAAAGGCTGATTTCACCAGGGCAAATACGTTTGGAGTTGTTGGCTGACCTGTTGATGATCAGTCGCTGTCAATCGCCCAATCTTTCTGACGATCAGGCGATTGTCGAGCGTGAAGAGTTTGAGCCGCACCAGGCAGGGGGCATTCAAACCAGCGGCCTTGAGGTCGGTCAGGCTGACATCACCTGGCCAAGGATGGTGTCCGGCGGTCGTGATCATTGAGAGCACTGTGTAGCCGTGCCGGTTGAAGGCGTTTTCGCTCAGCACCAGGGCGGGTCGGCGTTTCTGGCCCGGCTGCGTGCTGAAAGGGAACGGCACGATGACTACGTCCCACTGCGCGAACGGCTGCGGCTGCCGCACTTGAGTTGGCACAGTGCGACGTGGATTGCCGCGTGGTTGGGGTGTTGAAGAGGATTTTTTAGAGGTCACTGAAAGCCTCCTCGTCAGCGTCGCTTGCCCATTCGCTAAGCGTATGCGAAAGCGCCTTGTGAAAGGCTGCGTCGAATGGGTCGAGGCGTTTAAGCCGAACGACATTGCCTTCGATCTCATAGGCAATTATGTCGCCCGCGCGAGCGCCGAGCGCTTCACGGACTTCCTTGGGTAGTGATACCTGGCTCTTGCTTGAAAGTTTGCTGGTTTGCATTGCTTACTCCTTGTCGCTTTACAGTAAAGCTACAAGGCTGTTCGACGATATGTCAATGGCAGAGAACAAGCAGAGAACCCCTGTGCGTTACGCACACTGGCTAATTGCGCTCGTCGGCGTGATCGTGCCGCGTCATCTGCGCGCCGATTGGCGGCAGGAGTGGGAAGCCGAATTGCGCCACCGTGAGTTGCTGCTTGAAGAGTGGGACAGGCTCGACTGGCGTCACAAACTCGATCTGCTGTGGCGCAGCCTGGGCGCGTTTGTGGATGCGCTCCTGCTGCAACCGAAAAGACTGGAGGATGAAATGTTTCAAGACCTGCGTTACGGATTGCGAATGCTGCTCAAGCACAAAGGCTTCACCATTGTCGCTGTGCTCTCGCTGGCGTTGGGGATTGGTGCGAATACCGCGCTGTTTAGTGTCGTGGATGCCGTCTTGCTCAAAACTCTACCAGTCAAAGAGCCGGAGCGGTTGGTGTTGTTTGAATGGCAATCTGGGCGCGCCTTCAGAACTAATGGCATGCGCGGGTCATTCGTAGCCGGCCCGCCGGGCACGCGCGGCGGTTCGGTGTTTCGCTACGACGTCATCGAAAAGCTGCGCCAGGCACGCGCCGCCGCGACCAACGATCCGCTCAGCGATCTCTTCGCTTTTGCCCCCATTTATGAAGTGACTGCGGTGACGGGCGAACAGGCGGAGGTCGTCCGAGGGCAAGTCGTTTCCGGCGATTACTACGCCGGGCTGGGATTGCAACCGCACGTGGGGCGCACTATCACGAACACAGATGACAACTCTGCTGCACCACCTGTAGTCATGCTCAGCCATCAGTATTGGCTGGAGCGATTCAACGCGAATCCATCTGTCGTTGGCCAGCAACTCAAACTCAATCACGCCACATTCACGATCATTGGCGTCACGCCGCCCGACTTCAGCGGTACGTTGCAGGTGAGCGAGCGGCCTGCCGTCACCGTCCCGCTGGCCTTCGAGTCGCTGGTATTGGGCGAACGCACGGGAATGGGCAAGGACGGTAAGCCCGGCTACTGGTTCGTAAATTTGATGGGCAGGCTGAAGCCTGGAGCCACGCTGGAGCAGGCGCGCGACAGTTTGCACGGCGTGTTTCAGGCGGCGGCGCTGGAAGTGATGCCGCCCCCGCGCCGCGAGAATGAACCGGCGCAGATTGATGCAAAGGATTATCCGCGCCTGCTTGCGCAATCCGGCAGTCGCGGGTTGATGGAAACGCGCAAGCGCTATTCGGCCACGATCTACGGGCTGTTCGGCGTGGTCGCGGTCGTCTTGTTAATCGCCTGCGCCAACGTGGCGAACTTGTTGCTGGCGCGCGCGGCCCTGCGCGGCGCGGAGATCAGTGTGCGACTGGCAGTCGGCGCAGGACGCTGGCGGCTGGTGCGACAACTGTTGACCGAAAGCGTCCTGCTGGCCGCGTTGGGCGGCGCACTCGGCGTGCTCTTCGCGTTATGGGGCAAGTTTGCACTGGTGGCCTTGGCCGACCGGGATACCAGCTTTTTGCCGGTCGGAACCAATCCCAACCTGAGCTGGCGCGTGTTGCTGTTTACGCTCGGCGTCTCGCTGCTGACCGGCATCTTGTTCGGGTTGGCGCCCGCGTGGAGCGCGACGAAGCTGGATTTGACGACTTCGCTCAAACAAGCGCGCCGCACGACGGGCGTGGTCTCGCGGCTGAGCAAAAGCTTGGTTGTCGTACAAGTCGCGCTGTCGCTAGTCTTGCTCATCAGCGCAGGTTTGTTCATTCGCTCGCTCTACAATCTGCAACAGGTCAACCTCGGTTTCAATCAGGAGAACCTGTTGCTCTTCGCCGTGCAGCCGGGACAGGGCGGTTACAAAGACGAGCGGTTGTTGCAGTTCTATCAACAACTGTTGGCGCGTATGGACAACCTGCCCGGCGTGCGCGCGGCAACGTTTGGTCGCGTGCCGCTGATCGCGCACTTCTCTTGGAACGACCGCGTTCTCTTACCCGGTGAGACAGAGAAAAGCACGGCGGAACACATCGCCAACCGGCAGATGGTGCGCGAGAACTATTTTGCGACGCTCGAAATCCCGCTGCTGCGCGGGCGCGGCTTTACTGCGCAGGATGACGAACGCACGCCCAAAGTAGCCATCGTCAACCAGGACTTCGCGCGTCGCTTCTTCCCCAACGATGACGCGCTCGGCAAGCGCATCAGGGAAGGAGACTTCAAAAACGAAACCGAGATTATCGGCATAGTGGCTGACACCAAGTACAACAGCCAGCGAGATGACATAGAGCCGCTGCTTTACACGCCCTGGCGACAGGCGGGCGATGCGATTGGCGAGATGTACTTCGCGCTGCGCACGACGGGCGAGCCGACCGCGCTTGTGGCGGCGGCACGCCAGGCTGTGCGCGATTTGGACAGCAATCTGCCAGTGACAGAAGTCACTACCCAAGCGGCGCGTGCGCAGGCAACTTTGGGACAGGAACGGCTGTACGCGCGCTTGTTGAGCTTCTTCGGCGCGCTGGCGCTTTTGCTCGCGGCCATCGGTCTGTCGGGCGTGCTGGCCTACTCGGTCGCACAACGCACGCAGGAGATCGGCGTGCGCATGGCGCTCGGTGCGCAACCGACCAATGTGCTGCGGCTGGTGATCTGGCAAGGGATGAAGCTGGTGCTGTTGGGGCTGGCTGTGGGCGCGCTAGGCGGATACGCGCTGAAGCGGTGGATGAGCAGCCAATCTTTCGGCAGGAACACCTGGCAGCGGCAAATGCTTGACCAGCTCTACGGTGTGAGTGGGACTGACCCGCTGACCTTCGTCGTCATCGCAACGCTGTTGACGCTGGCGGCATTGGTCGCGTGTTGGTTGCCCGCGCGCCGGGCGTCCCAGGTTGACCCGTTGGAAGCGCTGCGACACGAATGATGGAAAGGACAGCGTGATGTCCCATCTCCGGTTAATTCGCTTCATCGGTTTGATCGTGCCGCGCCGGTTGCGCGCCGATTGGCGGCAGGAGTGGGAGGCAGAGCTGCGGCATCGCGAACTGCTCCTTGCGGAGTGGGACAAGCTCGGTTGGCCCAACAAACTTGATTTATTGCGACGAAGCATCGGCGCGTTCTGGGACGCGCTGCTGCTGCAACCCAAAAGACTAGAGGACGAAATGTTTCAAGACCTACGCTTTGGATTCCGGATGCTGCTGAAGAAGCCCGGCTTTACCTTAGTTGCCGTGCTGACGCTCGGGCTGGGGATCGGCGCGAACACGGCGATTTTCGGTTTGGTGAACACCGTCTTGTTGCGCCCCCTGCCGATTGCGCAACCGGAGCAGGTCGTGACGCTCAACAGCGGCGTGCCTGGACGGGGGAGCTTTCCGTTGATTGGTTACCCCGAGTACAAGGCATATCGCGACCGTAACCAAGCACTGGCCGGTCTGGCTGCGATGAGCGGGGCGACGGTTAGTCTGAGTAATAACGGAATCAACGAGCGGATTCGGGGTCTCCACGTCACGGGCAATTATTTCAGTCTGCTGGGAGTGGGCGCTGCGCTTGGTCGTGTAATCGGGCCGGAAGACGATCGTACCCCCGGGGGGCACCCGGTCGTAATGCTGACTTACAAATGCTGGCAGCAGCGGTTCGGCGCTGATCCACAGATCGTCGGCCGGAATCTGCTCCTCAGCGGGCGAAATTATACGGTCATTGGCGTCACCCCACAGGGATTCAGCGGCACGGAACTGGCATCCACGCCGGAACTCTGGTTCCCCATGATGATGAAGACGGGACTTGAAGTAAGCAGCGGCACGCTCAAGCGGGGCGCTGCTCCAGTGTCTACCATCGGACGACTGAAAGATGGGGTGAGCTGGGCGCAAGCCGAAAGTGATCTCAATCTGATTGCGGCGCAACTCGGGCGCGAGTATCCGGAGACTAACAAGAGCCTGATCATCCTACTTTCAAAGCCGGGTCTGTTTGGCAATGCGATGCGCGGCTCCGTCTTAAACTTTACCGCCGTGGCGATGGGGGTGGTCGTGTTGGTGTTGCTGCTGGCGTGTACGAATCTGGTGAACCTGCTGCTGGCGCGCGCCTCCGAGCGGCACAAAGAGATCGCCATTCGGCTGGCCCTCGGTGCCGGACGGGCGCGAGTGCTGCGGCAGTTATTGACCGAGAGTGTGCTCTTAGCGCTCCTGGGCAGCGCACTCGGCGTGGCGCTCGCTTACGGCGCTGTCGAATTAGTGTGGCTCAAGATGCCGGTACTTTTTGGGTTCACGCAAATCGAGTTGCAGCTTGACTGGCGCGTGCTGGTCTACACGATCGCGTTGTCGCTCCTGACCGGCGTTCTTTTGGGTTTGCTCCCGGGGCTACAGGCCACCCGACCGGATCTGATACCGGCGCTGAAAAACGAATCCACGCTCGGCGGTTATAGTCGCTCGCGCTTGCGCAACGTGCTGGTGGTGGCGCAACTGTCTCTCTCGCTCGTGCTGCTGTTGTGCGCGGGGCTGGTGCTGCGCGGGCTGCAGCACGCGCAACAGATTGATCCCGGCTTCAATCCCAACCAGGCCGTCGAAGTCTCCTTAGATATGGGGCCGCCGCAGTACGATCGTGAGCGCGGTCGCGAGTTGCAGCGACAGGTGCTCGAAAGAGTGCGCAGCCTGCCCGGCCTACAGGCGGCCACGCTGACCGCGTACCCGCCACTTACCTCCGGCGAGGGCGGGGGGAAAGCCGTCTTCATTCAGGGCGATGAGCCGAAGAGCGCGACACAAGCGCCGATAGTGCAGACGACCCCCATCAGCCTGGATTATTTCCGCACGATGGAGACGCGCCTCTTGCAGGGCCGCGACTTCACCGCGCAGGACGACGCCCAAAGCCCCCCGGTCGCCATTGTCAACGAGGCCTTTGCGCGCCGCTTCTGGCGGGGAGAAAACCCCATTGGCAAACGATTCAACTTTAAGACTGGGAACTGGATCGAAATCGTCGGCGTCGCGCAAAACGGCAAATACACCAGCCTGGCGGAAAAAAACGAGCCCTTTGTCTATCTTCCGCTGGCGCAGAACTACGAGAGCAAAGTCACGCTCATTGCCCGCGGCGTAGGCGATCCGCACCTGCTGACGGCTACCCTACGCAAAGAGATCCATGGGCTGGACGAGAATCTGCCGCTCTACGATGCCCGCACGATGCTTGAACACCTGGACCTGCCGCTCGCTCCGGCGCGCGCCGCGGCGACCGCGCTGGGCGGGTTCGGCGCGCTGGCGTTGCTGCTGGCCGCCGTCGGCGTCTTCGGCGTGATGTCTCACGCGGTGACGCAGCGGACACGCGAAATCGGCGTGCGCATCGCACTGGGCGCCAGCTCAAAGGAGATCCTCAAGCTGATCGTCGGGCAAGGCGCGCTGCTGGTGGGAATCGGTGTCGCGATCGGGTTAGGTGTGGCCGGATTAGGGACACGTCTGCTCGCCAGTCTTCTTTTCGGCGTGAGCGCGCTTGATCCCTTAACGTTCGTCGGCGTGACGGCGCTGCTGACAGCGACTGCGTTCCTGGCTTGTTACCTGCCCGCACGCCGGGCGACCAAAGTTGACCCGATGGTCGCACTACGTCACGAATAACTAATGACCCAGCCGACACCTACAACACGCGTTCGTTGCTGGCGCTGGCTGATTCGCGTCATCGGCGTGATCGTGCCGCGTCGTTTGCGCGCCGATTGGTGGCAGGAGTGGGAAGCCGAGTTGCGTTACCGCGAACTATTGCTGGCGGAGTGGGACAAGCTCGACTGGAGAAACAAACTTGATCTATTGCGACGCAGCGTCGGTGCGTTTTGGGATGCGCTGCTCTTACAACCGAAAAGATTGGAGGACGAAATGTTTCAAGACCTGCGTTTTGGCATACGAATGTTGCTGAAAAGTCCCGGTTTCACGCTGGTGGCTGCGCTTTCACTCGGCTTGGGCATTGGCGCGAATACGGCCATTTTCAGCCTGCTTGATGCTTTGTTGCTCAAGCCCTTGCCCGTCAAACAGCCGGAACAATTGGTGGTGGTGAATGTTGCTGCACCTAGCCGACCTGGGTGGAGTTTTTCCTCGTTCTCGTACCCTGTCTTCCGCGAGATGCGTGAGAAGAATTCGGTCTTTTCCGGCATGTTTGCCCGCTCTGGTTTCCAAGCGAGTATGAGTGCCAGCGGCCAAACCGAGCGCGTGCGGGGCGAAGTGGTCTCAGGCAATTACTTTTCTATGCTGGGGTTGAACCCGCAGCTTGGACGACTGTTAACCGAAGTGGACGACCAGACGCCGGGCGCGCATCCGGTGGCGGTGCTCAGTTTCAACTTCTGGCAGCGGCGCTTTGGCGCAGACCCGAACATTGTCGGCAAGACGATCCATCTCAATAACTATCCTTTCACGATTATCGGCGTCGCACCGCAAGGTTTTTATAGTACGGAAGTCGGAGATGCGCCTGATGTGCGCATTCCGCTGATGATGGATGGGCAAGTGCGCCCCAAAGGCAACCCGCCGATTTTCGAGCAGCGCGGAAGCCAGTGGTTGGGCGTAACTGCGCGATTGAACCCCGGGGTTAGTATCGAGCAAGCGCAGGCTGGCACGGATAACGTCTTTCAAATTGCACGCGAACCGGATATGCGCCGCATCACAGGTGATACAACAGATGATCGCCTCGCCCGGTCGTTGCGCATCCAACTCAGTTCGGCCAAAACGGGCAACTCAAATTTGAGTCGCCAACTTTCACAGCCGCTCACCGTGCTGATGGGGTTGGTAGGCATTGTGTTGCTGATCGCCTGTCTCAACGTGGCCAACCTGCTGCTGGCACGCGCCACAATGCGCCAAAAAGAGATTGCAGTGCGGTTGGCTTTGGGGGCAGGACGCTTCCGGCTGGTACGGCAATTGTTGACGGAAGGTTTTCTGCTTTCCGCTTTGGGCGGAACACTGGGATTTCTCTTCTCCCGCGGGGGAACAGCCGTGTTGCTCGGCTTTTTGCCGCAAGGACGCACGCTGGAAATCAAACCCGATTTGCGAATGCTCGGATTCACGTTGGGCGTTACGCTGTTATCCGCCTTGTTCTTCGGCCTGCTGCCCGCCTTGCAGGCAACGCGCCCGAATCTGATTCCTGCCTTAAAGAACGAAACCGTAGTGGTCTCAGGCGGCGGGCGTCGTTGGGAGCTGGGGCGTTTGTTGGTAATTCTGCAAGTCGCGCTCTCGCTTGTGCTGTTGGTTGGCGCAGGACTGTTTGCGCGCAGCTTGCGCAATTTGAGAACGGTGGATATGGGCTACCACACCGATCAAGTTGTCACGATGTCGCTCGATCCGGCGCAGAACGGCTACAAGATTGCGCCGCTACGGAATTTTTACAGCCAATTGAGCGAACGGTTGGCCGCTTTGCCTGGCGTGAAAACTACAACCTTTGCGCGCAATGTACCGATGAGCGGTTCGTTTTCGCGCTTCGGCATTGAGGTTCCCGGCTATCAAGCGCGCCCCGGCGAAGAAATGGCTGTGCTCTTCAATCAGGTCGCCCCGCAGTTCTTCGCTACCTTTGGCGCGCCCATGCTGCAGGGGCGCGAATTCACCGCGCAAGACACGCCGGAATCGCCCAAAGTCGCCATCGTCAATCAAGCCGTGGCGCGCCGTTTCTTCGGTTCGGACAATGCGCTTGGCAAACGCATCACGCTGGAAAATTACAAAGACCTGGAAATCGTCGGCATAGTCGCGGATGCCAAATATCGGAACCTGAAAGAAGCTCCGCCGCTCACGGCCTACATTCCTTATTCACAGTACGCACAACTCGGGCAGCGAACGCTGTGCGTGCGTGCAGCGGGTGAGGCTGGCGCGATCATCGCAGCGATTCGACAGGAGGTTCGCAACCTTGATCCGAACCTGCCAGTTTTCAATGTGAAAACCTTTGCCGAACAAATCAACGATTCGGTTAGCCAGGAACGCCTGATCGCGATGCTTTCCAGCTTCTTCGGCTTTTTCGCACTGCTGCTAGCGGCACTTGGGCTGTACGGAGTGATGGCGTATGCCGTCACACGCCGCACACGCGAAATCGGTATCCGCATGGCGTTGGGCGCGCAGCCAGGCAGTGTGCTTTGGCTGGTGTTGCGCGAAACACTGTTGCTGGTGCTGCTGGGAATTGCGCTAGGTCTGCCGGCGGCGCTTGTCAGCACGCGGCTAGCTAAGGAACTGTTGTTTGATCTCAGCAACAACGATCCGTTGACGATTGCACTGGCCACGCTGGTGATGATCGCGATTGCGGCGCTGGCGGGTTATCTGCCCGCGCGTCGGGCAGCGCGCGTAGACCCGCTGGTGGCACTGCGGTACGAGTGAAACGATCTTGGATTGCGGAATGATGGGAGCTCGCAATTGAAGCTGCACCTCTGGCTGATTCGCGTCATCGGCGTGATCGTGCCGCGAAGCTTGCGCGCCGATTGGCGGCAGGAGTGGGAAGCTGAGTTGCGCCACCGCGAGTTGCTGCTGGAAGAATGGGACAGGCTCGATTGGCGCAGCAAGTTTGAGCTACTGCGGCGCAGCTTGGGCGCTTGCTGGGATGCGTTGTTGTTACAACCGAAAAGATTGGAGGACGAGATGTTTCAAGATCTGCGTTTTGGCGTGCGAATGTTGTTGAAGAATCCGGCATTCACGCTGGCGGCTGTTTTATCGCTGGCTATCGGCATCGGCGCGACCAGCGCGATTTTCAGCGTCGTCAATGGCGTTGTCTTGCGCCCGCTGCCGTATCGCGAGCCGGAACAACTGGTGCGGCTCTGGCACAGCAAGCCACAAGTCGGTCTGACGCAGATGCCTATCTCCGGCGGCAACGTGCAGGTCTGGCGCGAGCGGGCGCAGTCGTTCGCAGGCGTGGCTGCCTTTAATACCACGCAAGCCATTTTCACCGCTGCAGCCGAATCGGAGGTTGTGCGTGGCGCGCGGGTCAGCGCCAATTTGTTGCCGCTGCTCGGCTATCAACCCGCGCTCGGTCGCGGCTTTTTGCCCAGCGAGAATCAGCAACCCAACCATACGGTCATCCTGCTCAGCCACAAACTCTGGCAACGGCGCTTTGGCGGCGACCCCAACATCATTGGGCGCGCCGTCACGCTGGATCACACGAACAATTACACCGTTGTCGGTGTGCTGCCGCCGTTGGCGAGTTTTCCGGGCGAGAGCGAGTTCTGGATTCCTGAAACCAGTACGGCCAACGGGCGGCACGATATGCGCAGCCTTAGTGTCATCGCGCGGCTCAAACCCGGTGTGGCCTGGCAAACCGCAGAGAGCGAGTTGCAACTGATCCATCAACAACTGCAACAGCAAAGGCCGAACGATTACAAAGACTGGGCCGTCTGGTCGCAACCGCTGCACGATTCCGTGGTCGGCCAAGTGCGTCCAACCTTGTTGATGTTGCTGGGCGCGGTCGGTTTCGTTCTGCTCATTGCATGCGCCAACGTCGCGAATCTGTTGCTGGGGCGCGCCGCCGCGCGCCAAAAGGAAATCGCCGTGCGCGCGGCGTTGGGCGCGGGACGGCTGCGCTTGATCCGCCAATTGCTGACCGAAAGTTCGCTGCTGGCTGGGTTGGGTGGCGCATTGGGATTGTTGTTGGCTTACGGCGCGGTGCGGGCGTTGATCGCGCTCGAACCGCCCAATTTGCCGCGTCTGGCGCAGGTCAGCGTGGATGGCCGTGTACTGGTGTTCACTTTCGGCGCGACACTCTTGGTCGGTTTGTTGTTTGGCCTGGCTCCGGCGCTGCACGCTTCCAAACCCGATATTCAGCAAACGCTCAAAGAAGGTTTTGCGCAAAGCGGCGGGCGGCGCTGGCTACGCGGGGTTGGTCTGCGCGAAGTGCTGGTTGTGGCGCAGACCGCGCTGGCGCTGGTGTTGTTGGTGGGCGCCGGGCTGCTCGGCAAAAGCTTCGTCAAATTGCGGCAGGTCGAACTCGGGTTTGAGCCAACCAACGCCATCGTGCTGACGCTCACGCCGCCGTTCAACCACTTGCCGAAACGCGCCAGCAGCATTCCGCACTATCAACGGCTGCTCGATGAAGTGAAAACGCTGCCGGGGTTGAGCGCCGTGGCGGTAGGCACCGCCGCGCCTACTCAGGGCGCATATATGAGCAGCTCAATCCTCGTGGCCGGACGCCCCGTCCCCGCTAGCAAAGATGCACAACAAACTTTCGTCAATGTCGTCAGCGCAGATTATTTCCGCGCCCTCGGCAACCCGCTCAAACAAGGCCGGCTGTTCACCGACGCCGACAATGAAAGCGCGCCGCGCGTAGCCGTCATCAACGAATCGCTGGCGCGCGCCTATTTCCCCGGCGAAAACCCGCTCGGCCAACGCCTCACTTTGCGCGGCGACCCGGACGAATGGCGCGCGATAGTCGGCATTGTCGCCGACATCAACCAGTTCGGCTTGGACAAAGAAAATAAGCCGACCTTTTATGTGCCCTTCCGTCAGGAAGACACCGTGACGCTGAATCTGATCGTGCGCACAGCGGCTGATCCGGCGGCGCTGTTGCCTGCCTTGCGCGCGCGCATTCTGGCCGCAGACAAATTCACTGCTATCACACGCGTGCGGACGCTGGAAGAACTGGTTTCAGCCTCGGTGGCGCAGCCGCGGTTTTACGCCCTCTTGCTGGCCCTGTTCGCGGGCATCGCCCTGACCTTGGCCGTGATCGGCATTTACGGCGTGATGGCCTACACGGTCAGCCGCCGCACGCACGAAATCGGCATTCGCATGGCGCTGGGCGCGGAAGCGGGACGTATTCAACGCCTGGTCGTCGGGCAGGGAATGTTGCTGGTTGGCGTGGGTGTCTTGTTGGGGTTGCTGGCCGCGCGCCTGTTGACACGCGTGTTGGGCGATTTGCTGTTCGGCGTAAAGCCGACCGATCCGGCGACTTTCACTTTGATCGCGCTGGTATTGGCTGGCGCGGCATTGCTGGCGTGTTGGGTGCCGGCGCGCCGAGCTGCGCGCGTTGACCCCTTGACCGCCTTGCGCTGCGAATAGGCGCGCTAGGTTTGCAAAATGACGAAGCACCGCAGGACACATCTCTGGCTGATCGCACTCGCTGGCGTGATCGTGCCGCGCCGCTTACGTGCCGATTGGCGACAAGAGTGGGAGGCAGAGTTGCGCTGCCGCGAGTTGCTGCTGGAAGAGTGGGACAGGCTCGATTGGCGCAGCAAGCTTGATCTGCTGCGGCGCAGTCTGGGCGCATTTTGGGATGCGTTGTTGTTGCAACCACAAAGACTGGAGGACGAAATGATTCAAGATTTGCGTTTCGGCGTGCGCATGCTGCTCAAGCACAAAGGCTTGACCGCCGTCGCCGTATTGACGCTGGCGTTGGGCGTTGGCGCGACGACAGCCTTGTTCAGCGTGATCTATGGCGTGTTGATCAGCCCTTATCCTTATGCGCGGTCGCACGAAATCTGGACGCCCGGTTTGGTCAGCGTCAAAGCAAAGCAGACGGGGCGCGCTTACCCGCTGACGGCTTGTCAGGAGATGGCGAAGCTGCCGGCCTTTGCTGAGGTGATGGCGACCAGTTCTGAAGTCTTGTTGCTGACGGGCGAATACGCGCCCGAAATCTTCGGCGGCATCCGCATGTCGGGCAATGCGTTTCAATTTTTGGGCGTGCCGCCGCTCGTCGGGCGTGCGCTCCAGCCTTCGGACATTCGCGCCAATGGCGAGCCGGAACCGGTTGCAGTGCTGAGTTTCAAACGGTGGCAACTTTTGTTTAACGGCGATCCCAACGCAGTGGGCAAGACGCTGCGTTTGAACAACGAGGTCTACACGATCGTTGGCGTGATGCCGCCGCGTTTCGGGTGGTGGGCGGACAACGGCGTCTGGCTGCCGCTGGGCACTGTCGCCCGCGACGCAGAGATGGTCTTTCCCGTCGTGCGCTTGAAACCGGGCGTGACGACGGCGGTGGCTGAAGGGCAACTGCACGCGCTGCACCAGGAACTGGCCAAAGACCCGGCGGTCGGGATTCCGAAAGGAGAGTTCACCACCAGATTGACCAACTATCTGGACACCACCGTGGCCGGCGGCCAGATGGAGCGTAGCTTGCAACTGCTCTTCGGCGCGGTGGGCTTGCTGATGCTGATCGCGTGCGCCAATGTCGCCAACTTGCAACTGGCCAAGGGCACGGCGCGCGCGCGTGAGATGTCTATCCGGTTGGCACTGGGCGCAAGGCGCGTGCGCTTAGTGCGACAGTTGCTGACGGAGAGCGTGCTGCTTTCTTTGCTCGGCGGCGCGTTGGGGTTGCTGTTCGCCTATTGGATCACGCACTTGATCCCGACGCTCATGCCCCTCAGCCTGGTGCCGAACGAAGCGCGCATCGAGGTCAACCGGCAAGTGCTCTTCTTTTGCCTGGGCATTTCGGCGCTGACCGGGATTCTTTTTGGGTTGCTGCCCGCGCTGCAATCGTCGCGTCGGAATCTGGTCGAGTCTTTGAAAGACGAGGGGCGCGCAACCAGCAGCGCAGCGGGCGGCAAGATTCGCTCATCGCTGGTCGTCGTCGAAGTCGCGCTGGCGATGGTGCTGCTCCTCAGCGCCAGTCTGACCGTGCGCAGCTTTACGGCTCTGCAAAAAATCGAGTTGGGTTTCCAGCCTGAACGACTGCTGGGCGTGGCACTGCTGCTGCCGCCCCAGCGTTACGCAACGTGGGAACAACGCAATCGCTTTGCTCAGGATTTGCTGGAACGGGTCAGTCATCTGCCCGGCATCGAGGCCGCCACGCTGGGCACCGGCGGTCTGCCCTTCGACGGGCCGGAATCCGGCTACACGATTGATGGACAAGCAGGCGCCGAAACAGGCCGGATCACGCTGAACACGGTGGGCGCCGACTACCTGCGCACGCTGGGCATTCCGCTCCGGCAAGGACGGATGTTGACTGAACAGGAAGTGGCGAACGCCGATCCGGTCGCGGTCATCAACGAAGCGGCGGCCCAGCTTTGGCCAGCGGGCGAGAGTCCTTTGGGCCGGCGCATCCAGTTGCACGAACTCAGCCAGCCGCGCCAAGCGGATAGCCTGACGCCGCCTGCTGCGTCGCCCTACGTCACCGTGGTCGGCGTGATCGGCAACACGCGCAGCGAAGGCCTGCGCGACCCGGCCAGGCCCGCGGTGTTTGTTCCCTACACTAAGCTCGCGCCGTCGGCGCGCACACTGGCCTTTCGCGCGCAGCACGATCCGCGCCAACTCCTCAACGCCCTGCGCGCGCAAGTGCGCCAGTTGGACAGCGAACAACCGCTCTTCAGACCGATGACGTTCGAAGAGGTGCTAGGCCGCTGGACCGAGCAGCCACGCTTCATGATGGCGCTGTTCAGTCTCTTTGCCGCGCTCGGACTGGGGCTGGCGCTGGCCGGCGTCTACAGTGTGCTGTCTTACCTAGTCTCGCTGCGGACGCGCGAACTGGGCGTGCGGATGGCGCTGGGCGCGCAGCCCGCCGACATTCTGCGCCTGATTTTGCGGACGGGCGGCAAGCTGGTCGCGCTGGGCATGGTCATTGGCGTGCTCGCCAGTTTGGCGGCAGCGCGTCTGGTGGGGAGCCGGTTGAATCTGTTCCAGGTGACCAACACTGATCCGCTCTCTTTCCTGGGTGTGGTGGTGCTGCTCAGCGTGGTCGCCGCGGCAGCCTGTTTCATCCCCGCCCGCCGGGCCACCAAAGTTGATCCGCTGGAGGCGCTCCATCACGACTGACGGGAGGGCGTGAATGTCTGAACCGGCTTACAGCTTTCGTGCAAGACCATACCTATGGGTGATCCGCTTTGTCGGCGTGCTAGTGCCGCGTCGCTTGCGTGCCGATTGGCGGCAGGAGTGGGAAGCCGAGTTGCGCCATCGCGAAACATTGCTGGCCGAATGGGACAGACTTGATTGGCGCAGCAAGCTTGATTTGCTGCTGCGCAGTTTGGGCGCGTTTTGGGATGCGCTGCTTTTACAACCACGTAGATTGGAGGACGAGATGTTTCAAGACTTACGTTTTGGCGTGCGCATGCTGCTGAAGACTCCTAGCTTCACGGCAATGGCCGTGCTGTCGTTGGCGCTCGGCATCGGGGCCAATGCGGCCATCTTCAGTTTGCTCGATGCCGTGCTGTTGAAGATGTTGCCTGTTAAACAGCCTGAGCAACTGGTCTTTCTCGAAAGCGGCGCGCCGGAATTTAAGCGTTCCAGCAATATTTCCTACGCAACCTTTGAACGTTTGCGTGCGCAAGAACATGTGCTCTCAGGCGCGTGCTTCTTCTCTTACACGACGCGGGTCAACGCGAGCCTGAACGGACAGGCCGAGGTGGCCGAAGGGCAACTGGTCTCCGGCGGCTTCTTCTCGACGCTGGGCGTGCAGGCGCAGGCGGGCAGAACTTTTACCGAAGCAGACGATAAAGAATCCGGCGCTCAAGCGGTGGCGGTGATCAGTCACGGCTACTGGCAGCGGCGCTTTGGGTCAAACCCGTCGGTCGTGGGGCAGAGCGTGGTTTTGAACAACGTGCCTTTCACGATCATCGGTGTCGCGCCGCCAGAATTTTTCGGCGTGATCGCCGGTAACGCGCCAGACATTTTTCTTCCTTCAGCAGCCGGAGAGGGAATTTTGTCACGCCGGAACAGATTCCGCGCCGGTTCGCTGCCTTTTGTCCTGGCTCGCTTAAAAACGGGCGTGCCGACACAGCAAGCCGCAGCCGCGCTGACCTTGACGCTACAGCAGGCGCGCTTGGCAGAAGCTGGCACCGCGTTGACGCCGGAGAAACAGCAAGCCATCCAACAACAAACGATGAATTTGCTGTCCGCCGGACAAGGCTTTTCCGGGTTGCGGCGGCAATACTCACAGCCACTGCGATTGTTGATGGCTGCCGTCCTCCTGGTGCTGCTGATTGCGTGCGCCAACGTAGCCAATCTATTGCTGGCGCGGGCTGCGGCGCGCAGCAAAGAGATCGCTGTTCGATTGGCGTTGGGTGCGGGCCGATTGCGACTCATTCGACAATTGCTGACTGAGAGCCTGCTGCTGGCGCTGCTGGGCGGAGCAACAGGTCTGCTGCTGGCTTCGTGGAGCAGCGGCCTGTTGTTGGCTGTAGTTTCCAGCGGGCGCAATCCGGTGACCTCCGGTGCGCAACTTTCGCTCAATGCGCCGCTCGATAGCCGCATCCTCGGTTTCACGGCGCTGGTTTCCTTGCTGGCCGCTGTTGTATTCGGACTCGCGCCGGCGTGGCGCGCTACGCGGCTGGAACTCTCTCCCACACTGAAAGACAACTCCGGCAGCCTGGCGGGCGGCGCACGTTTTCGTTGGGGCAAAGTGCTGGTGGTGTCGCAGGTCGCATTGTCGTTGACGTTGCTCATCGGTGCGGGGCTTTTTGTCCGCAGCCTGAGCAAATTGAAGAACGCCGACCTCGGCTTCAAGCGGGAGAAGGTTTTGCTTTTCTCAATTGACCCGCAGTTGATCGGCTATCAGCGAAATCAGATTGGCCCGCTTTACAAACAGCTGCTCGAACGGCTCACAGTTGTGCCGGGTGTGCAGTCGGTCAGCCTCGCGCGCCAGGGCTTGCTCAGCGGCGGAGGCACGCAGGGCAGCATCAAAGTTCCGGGCCATACGCCTGCCGCCGATGAAAACAGCTTCACGCAAACGCGCGGAGAGACCGAATGGAACGCGCCCTGGCTGGCTCAGGTCGGGCCACGATTTTTCGAGACGCTCGGAATGACGCTGCTGCGCGGCAGAGATTTCGGCCCGCAAGATAACGAAACCTCTCGAAAAGTGGCGGTGATCAACGAAGCTTTTGCCCGTTATTACTTCGGTAGCGCAGACCCCATCGGCCAACAGTTCGACCGCGGCGCAGACAACGGCGGAGAAGTGGAGATTGTCGGTGTGGTCAAAGATGCGAAGGCCGGCAGCATCCAGGAACAGACCCCGCGCACTTTCTACGTTCCTTTTCTACAAGACCCCAGCGCGTGGCGGGAAACCACCTTTCAAGTGCGCACGGCGGGCGACCCGTTGAATCTTGCCGCCACAATCAGAAGCGCGGTGCAGGGAATTGATCCAACCCTGTCGCTCTTCCGCGTCCGCACGCTGGCGACGCAGGTTGACGAATCGCTCGGCCAGGAGCGGCTGGTAGCCACGCTTGCCAGCCTCTTCGGCGTGCTCGCTTTGCTGCTCACCTGCGCGGGTTTGTACGGCGTCTTGTCTTATTCGGTCAGCCAACGCACACACGAACTCGGCATCCGCCTGGCTTTAGGTGCGCAAGCAGGCGCTGTGCTGAGGCTGGTCGTCAAACAAGGAATGGGATTGGTGCTGCTCGGAGTCGGCAGCGGCTTGGTCGCGGCGCTCGCTTTGACGCGGTTACTGAGCAACTTGCTGTACGGCGTGCAGGCGACCGACCCGTTGACCTTTGTGGTGATTACCGCGCTGTTGCTGGCAATCGCGCTGCTGGCTTGCTGGCTTCCGGCGCGCCGGGCGGCGCAGGTTGATCCGCTAACTGCGCTGCGACACGAGTGAACCGATTTTAGATTTTGGATTGCGGAATGATGGGAGCTCGCAATTGAAGCTGCACCTCTGGCTGATTCACGTGATCGGCGTAATCGTGCCGCGCTGTTTGCGCGCGGATTGGCGTCAGGAGTGGGAAGCTGAGTTGCGACACCGCGAACAGCTACTGGCCGAGTGGGACAGGCTCGACTCCCGCCACAAACTGGACTTGCTGCGGCGCAGCATCGGCGCGTTTTGGGATGCTCTGCTGCTGCAACCGAAAAGATTGGAGGACGAAATGTTTCAAGACTTGCGACTAGGCCTGCGCATGCTCAGCAAACATCGTAGCTTTACGATCATTGCCGTGCTCACCTTAGCATTGGGCATTGGGGCCAACATCACGATCTTTAGCGTGGTCAATGCTGTGTTGCTGCGCCCGCTGCCTTACCCAGACGCTGATCGCTTGGTCTTCCTCTGGTCGGAAGCGCCTGCGCAGAATATCCGCGAGCGGGCTTCCGCTTACGCCAATGTGGCGGATTGGCGGGAGCAGAACAAATCGTTTGAAGACATCGCCGTCTCTGACCCGACGGTGGTGACTTTGACCGGCGTGGCTGAGCCGGAACAGGTTATGAGTATACGCGCCACGGCGAATCTTTTTCCGCTCTTGGGCGTGGCGCCAATGCTGGGCCGCACTTTCACGGCTGAGGAAGTGCAACAGAAGCGGCGAGTCGTGGTCTTGAGCCACGGCTTGTGGCAACGCCGGTTTGGCGCGTCGCCAAACGTCCTGGGACAGACGCTCGAAATTGACGGCATGAGTTCGCAGGTGATCGGCGTGATGCCAAAGCATTTTAAGTCTGGTGAAGAGACTCCCATCTGGGAGCCGCTTACCCTATTTCCTGATTGGGAGACACAAAAGGCGCAGCGCGGCACTGGCTCGTGGCAAGTGGTCGGACGACTCAAGTCGCAGGTCTCGCTCGCACAGGCGCAGACGGAAATGAACGCCATTGCGCAGCGGCTGGCGCAAGCTTATCCGGACGCCAACAAAGGTCTGGGTGTCAATTTAGTCCCGCTCCAGCTTCAGTACACTGGCAGCAATGTGCGCTTAGCCCTCTGGATGTTATTTGGCGCGGTTGTTTTGGTGCTGCTCATTGCCTGCACGAATGTCGCCAATTTAATGCTGGCGCGCGGCATTGCGCGCGAACGTGAGATGGCCATTCGTATGGCGCTCGGCGCGAGCCGCTTGCGGCTCATTCGACAACTGCTCACGGAAAGCGCGCTGCTGGTTCTGCTCGCCGGGGCGGGCGGTCTTTTAATAGCAAGCTGGGGCATCCGGGCCGTCCTGAGCTTTAGTCCGGCGAACCTTCCTCGTTTGGACGGCGTTGCGCTTGACGCCAAGGTGCTGGCCTTCACCACCATCGTTTCATTACTGACCGGCCTGCTGTTCGGCCTGGCGCCAGCTTTGAAGATTTCGCAGACACGGCCCGGCGCGGCGTTGAAAGCGGGCCGGAGTGGGAGCGGTGGCAGCCTGCGCGGGCTATTGGTCATCACTGAGTTCAGCCTGGCAGTGCTGCTGCTCGCGGGCGCGGGCCTGCTCCTGCGCAGCTTCAGCAAGCTGCAAGCGGTTGATCCTGGGTTTGATCCAGCACGGGTGCTGACCTTTCAGCTTACCCCTGCACGCAATAGCACGGCCGATCAATGGCGCGTCTTTTACGGGCAGGTGAACGAACGGATCGCCGCCCTGCCGGGCGTTGAGGCAATCGGCCTGACCAGTGAGATTTTCATCAGCGGTAATCCTGACGGGCTGATTACCCTTGAAGGGGCTTCATCAGACAGTTCAGCCACGGCGCGCCTTCCGTTTAGGCGAGATGTGATCAGCGAGGGCATCTTCCAAACTCTGCGCGTGCCCTTGCGCAAAGGGCGTTTCTTTAACGCGCAGGACAATCAAGCTGCGGTTCCGGCAACCATCATCAATGAAACGATGGCCCGCCGGTTCTGGCCTGGCGAAGAGGCGCTGGGCAAGCGATTTAAGCTAGGCCCGGCACAGTCAACTAATCCATGGTTGACTGTAGTCGGAGTCGTGGGTGATATGCGCCGCCAGAGTCTGGAACGCCAACCCATTGCGCAACTTTTCTTGCCCTACCTGCAAAACTTGCAGCGCCGCTTGATTTTAATGATCCGCACAACAGGCGAGCCGACCCAACTTGCGCCAGTCGTGCGCAGTGAGATTCGCACGCTTGATAAAACCGTCTTGGTCAACGGCGGCGCGACGTTGGAAAGCCAGCTTGATCAGCGCGTGGCTGAGCGGCGCTTTCAAACCTGGCTGCTCGCATTGTTTTCCGCGCTGGCGTTGCTGCTGTCCGCCGTCGGCATCTACGGTCTGATGCATCAATCTGTTGCCCTGTGCACCCGCGAGATTGGGACGCGCATGGCGCTCGGCGCACAGCCGCGCGATGTGTTGCGCTTGGTCATCGGTCAAGGAATGAGCCTGGCGCTTTTCGGTGTAGGGATTGGCTTGCTGGCCGCCTTTGCCTTAACGCGCGTGTTGGCCGGTTTGTTATTCGGCGTGACAGCCACTGACCCGACGACATTTATTGCGGCCCCTTTGGTACTGTTGCTGGTGGCCTTGCTGGCCTGCTACCTGCCAGCGCGCCGGGCCACCAAGGTTGATCCAATGTTGGCGCTACGTCAGGAGTGAGCCGATTTTAGATTTTAGATTTTAGATTTTGGATTGCGGAATGATGGGAGATCACATTTGAAGCCACACCGCTGGCTGATCCGCCTGATCGGCGTGATCGTGCCGCGTCGGTTGCGCGCCGATTGGCGGCAGGAGTGGGAGGCCGAGTTGTGTTGCCGCGAGTTGCTGTTGGCCGAGTGGGACAGGCTCGATTGGCGCAGCAAGTTTGATTTGCTGCGACGCAGCGTCGGCGCGTTCTGGGACGCGCTGCTCTTACAACCAAAAAGATGGGAGGACGAGATGTTTCAAGACCTGCGCTACGGCGCGCGAATGTTGCTGAAGAATCCCGGCTTTACCGCCGTGGTGGTGTTGACGCTTGCGCTGGGCATTGGCGCGAACGCGGCGCTTTTTTCGGTGGTGAACGGCGTGCTGCTCAACCCGCTGCCTTTCCCGCAGCCTGAGCAGCTCATCATGTTGCATCAGAGCAAGCCGAATTTCGCGCAGGGCGCGATTCCGTACCCGAATTTTCGTGACTGGCAGCGGGAGAATCAAACCTTCTCCGCGCTAGCGATTTTTCGCTCGGCCAGCTTTAGCCTGATCGGCGCGGGCGAGGCCGAGCAGGTGAGTGGGCGCTGGGTTTCGGCGGAGTTCTTCTCGGTGTTGGGCGTACAGCCTCAGCTTGGGCGCAACTTTGCGCCGGGTGAAGATGAGCGTGGCGCTGCTTCCGTTGTTCTGATCAGCGCAGAACTTTGGCAGCGCAAGTTCGACGCGCAGCCGGATGTGGTGGGGAAGAGTCTGACGCTGGATGACAAGACTTACGCGATTGTCGGCGTGCTCCCGGCGAGCTTCAAGTTTTTCAACCGCACGGACGTCTACGTGCCCATCGGCCAGTGGAACACGCCAGCGCTCCAGATCCGCAGCGCTGGTCTGGGACTAAAAGGGATTGGCCGGCTCAAGTCGGGCGTGACGCTCGCACAGGCACAGGCTGATCTGGACGGCGTGATGCGCCGGCTGGCCGCCACCTATCCCGAAGCCAACCGGGGCAATGGCGCAGCGCTTGTCCCGCTCAAGGAGCAGATGGTTGGCAACATCAGACTGACGCTATGGCTGCTGCTGGGTGCGGTCGCCTTCGTGTTGTTGATCGCGTGCGTGAACGTCAGCAACCTGCTGCTCGCGCGCTCGACCGGCAGGGCGCGCGAATTCGCCGTTCGCGCCGCACTGGGCGCAGGGCAATGGCGCTTGCTGCGTCAACTGCTGACCGAAAGTACACTGCTGGCCGCGCTCGGCGGCGGGCTAGGGTTGATGTTGGCAAGCTGGGGCACACAGGCCGCGCTCAGCGCGCTGCCTACCGTATTGCCGCGCGCGACGGAGGTCTCCTTGGATGGCCGCGTCTTGCTCTTCACCTGCGCAGTTTCGCTACTCACTGGGGTGTTGGCGGGACTCATCCCCGCATTGAAGATTTCGCGGCGTCGCTTGGCCGAAACCCTCAAGGAGAGCGGGCGCGGCGCGGGCGGCGGACGCCAGCGCGCGCAAGGCATAATGGTTGCAGTGGAGATGGCGCTGGCAGTGGTTTTGCTAGTCGGTGCGGGCTTACTGATTCGCAGCCTCAATGCGGTCTGGCAGGTTGATCCGGGCTTTCGCCCAGACAACGTGCTGACCTTCGGAGTTGGCTTACCGCCTTCGATGCGGGCGGCCAGTCCTGAAGCGGTGCGCGCCAATTTGCGCGACCTCAGCGACAAGCTCAACTCCATACCGGGCGTCCGGGCCGCTTCACTCTCGACGGGCGAAGCGCCCTTGCAGGGTCAAAATGATCTGTCCTTCTGGCTCGACGGCCAACCTAAACCGGCGAGTCCCACCGAGGCGAATATGTCCTTGTTCTATCGGGTCGAACCTGGTTACCTGAAGGCGCTGGGCATTCCGCTCAAGCAGGGCCGCTTCTTCACCAATCAAGATGACGAACGCACGGAAGCGGTCGCAGTGATTGACGAAGCCTTCGCCCGCCAATATTTTCCGCGCGAAAACCCACTCGGCAAGCGTATCAATTTGGGAGGCGACCGCGATCCGTGGCAGATCGTCGGCGTCGTCGGTCACGTGAAGCAATGGAGTCTCGATGCGGATGACAAACAATCGCTCCAAGCGCAGCTCTACCTGCCGTTCAGACAGGTGGCGGACAATCGTCCCAGCGTGGGCGTTGTCATGCGCGTCGAGAGCGTAACAGGCGAGGCCGGGGCAGCGTTCTTCGATTCCGTCCGCCGTGTTGTCCAAAGCCAGCACCGCCAAAACGTCGTTTACGGGGCGCAGGCGATGAATGAAGTGATCGCCAGCTCGCTTGCCGCGCGGCGCTTCTCAACAATCCTGCTCCAAGCCTTTGCTGCGGTGGCGCTGCTGTTGGCGAGCATCGGCCTCTACGGCGTCATTTCGTACCTGGTCGGGCAGCGCACGCAAGAGATCGGCGTCCGTCTGGCGCTCGGCGCGCAACGCCGGGATGTAGTGCGGCTCGTCTTGAGCCACGGCATGAAGATGGCGCTGGGTGGCGTGGCGCTCGGGCTCGTGGCCGCGTTGGGCTTGACCAGATTGCTGGCCAGGATGCTCTACGGCGTGAGTGCGACTGACCCAGTGACGTTTGCGGTCATCACCTTGCTGCTCGTGACAGTAGCGCTGCTGGCCTGTTACCTGCCCGCGCGCCGGGCGACTAAGGTTGATCCGTTGGTGGCGCTGCGGCACGAGTGAAACCGATTTTAGATTTTAGATTTTGGATTGCGGAATGATGGGAGATCACATTTGAAGCCACACCGCTGGCTGATCCGCCTGATCGGCGTGATCGTGCCGCGCCGTTTGCGCGCCGATTGGCGACAGGAGTGGGAAGCCGAGCTGCGCTACCGCGAGCTGCTACTTGAAGAGTGGGACAGGCTCGATTGGCGCAGCAAGTTTGATTTGTTGCGGCGCAGTCTGGGCGCGTTTTGGGACGCACTGCTGCTGCAACCGAAAAGATTGGAGGACGAGATGTTTCAAGACTTGCGTTTTGGGTTGCGCATGCTGCGCAAGCATCCTGGTTTCACCGCGATTGCAGTGCTGACCTTGGCACTGGGCATCGGCGTCAACGCCGCCATCTTTTCGGTGGTGGACGGCGTGTTGCTGCGTCCGTTGCCCTATCGGCAAGCCGATCAGTTGGTCAGGATCTGGAGCGCGAACCAAGCGACGGGGCAGCGTTATCTTGAGACCTCGTATCAGGACTTTCAGCAATTCAAGCAACAATCACACGCTTTCACGGCGGTGGCGGCGTTTTCCTATGCGCCGCGGATTTTGCGCGACGAGCAGGGCGAACCGAGCCACATCACGGTGGTGCGGATTTCAGATAGCTTCTGTGCGGTGCTCGGCCTCGCGCCCGCGCTCGGACGCGATTTGTTGCCCGAAGAGTTCGCGCGTGGCGAGCGCTCGGTCATGCTCAGCCATCGTTTGTGGCAGAGTCGCTATGCGGCCAATCCCAGTATCCTGGGTCGAACAGTGCTGATTGATGGCGAGCCGCATACGGTCGTCGGCATTATGCCAGCGGGAGCAGGCTATCCCCGCACCGCCGATTTGTGGCGCCCACTGACTGAAAAAGAGAAAGAGGATGATGATCCCGAGTTCTCGCTCATTGCCCGGCGCGCGCTTGGCGTCACGTTGGAGCAAGCCGGGGCAGAGATCGGCGCCATCGCGCAGCGGATCGCACAAACCGGCAAAGAGAAGACCCGCACGGCCTGGGTGCAGACGATGCAGGCGATGGTGGTGCGCGAGGTGCGGACGCCTTTGTTGGTATTGCTCGGCGCCGTGGCGCTGGTCTTGCTGATCGCTTGCGCGAACGTGGCCAATCTCTTGCTCGCGCGCGGCCTGGCACGCGGGCAGGAGATTGCGATTCGCGCGGCGTTGGGCGCCGGACGGCTGCGCCTGGTGCGCCAGTTGTTGACCGAAAGTATTTTGATCGCCGCGCTCGGTGGAGTTGTGGGGCTGTTGCTGGGCGCTTGGGCGCTCAAAGCCTTCGTGCTGCTGGGCTCGGATAGCATTCCGCGCTTGAATGAAGTGGCGTTGGACGGGCGTGTCATCGCCGTAATGGTTGCGGTGACCACGCTGGCCGGCATCATTTTTGGTTTGGCGCCGGCCTTTCAGTCTGCCCGATTCGATCTGCATGCGGCGCTCAAAAGCGGCAGTCGCGGCGCCAGCAGCGGCTCGAAGCATCGTTTGCGGCAAGGCTTGGTGGTGGCAGAAATCGCGCTGGCCACTGTGTTGGTAATCAGCGCCGGACTGCTCGTCAAAAGTTTCAGCCGCTTGCTCAGCTTTGACCGAGGCTTTCGCGCCGAGCATGTCCTGGTTGTACCGCTCAATCTGCGGGGCCAAAACGATTCGCAATTCACCGCTTTCTACGAACGAGTGTTGGCCGAAGCCCGTGCTTTGCCTGGTGTGCAAACGGCGTCTTTAGCCCTGCGCACACCGCTGGAGGCGCAGGGGTTCAGACTGCCTTTTCAAATTGAAGGGCGACCGGCTTTACCCCAGCAGGCGTTGCCGCAGGCCGTCGTTCGTCCAATCACGGCTGAATACTTCAAAACCGTCGGCCTTCCGCTTTTGGCTGGCCGGGTCTTCAATGAGCAAGATCGCACCAGTGGACCGTCCGTTGCGATCATCAATCAAACTTTGGCCAAGACCTTTTTTGCGCCGAGCGAGCCAGTCGGTCAACGGCTGCAAAGCGAGGGAAAGAGTATTTTGATTGTCGGGGTCGCGGCTGATGTGACGCCCGAAGCGGGAGCGGCCAACCGACCGGCGCTCTACCTACCCTTCACTCAGTTTCCAGTGCCCGGCATGTCACTGCTCCTGCACACGGCGGGCGAGCCGCTGAAGCTTGTTTCCACAATTCGAGCGCGTATCTGGGCGCTCAATCCGAACATGCCACTCGACCGGATTTACACGCTGGAACAGAGAATCTCGGAGGCGGCCACTTCGCCGCGCCTGACGATGTTGCTGGTCGGCTTGTTTGCAGCCTTGGGGCTGACGTTAGCCATGGTCGGCATCTACGGCGTGATGTCTTATGCGGTGACCGAACGCACCAAAGAGATTGGCATTCGGCGCGCACTGGGTGCGCAAGAGGCAGCCCTGGTGTGGGCTGTGCTGCGCCAGGGAGTGAAGTTGACCTCGCTCGGCTTGGTGCTCGGCTTGGTCATGGCCGTCGGGGTGACGCGGCTGCTGACCACGCTGCTGTTTAGTGTCAGCGCCACCGACCCGCTGACCTTTGCGGGTGTCGCAGCGCTGTTGAGTGCCGTGGCATTGCTGGCTTGCTACCTGCCCGCGCGGCGCGCGACCAGGGTTGATCCGCTGGTGGCGCTGCGTTACGAGTAATTCGATTTTGGATTTTGGATTTTGGATTGCTGCTGCCAGTTAGCCTTGTCGCTCGCCTGCGCTAGCTTGCAAAAATTCAAAATCCAAAATCCAAAATCTAAAATCGAATGGATTGGAGGACGAGATGTTTCAAGACTTGCGTTACGGCATACGAATGCTGTTCAAGCACAAAGGCTTTACTGTCGTGGCTGTACTCACACTCGCGCTCGGCATTGGCGCGAACACAGCGATCTTCAGCGTGGCCTACGGCATTCTGCTGCGCGCTTTGCCGTATCCCGCAGCGGAACGTCTGGTGACCATCTCGCTCACCAATACGGTCGCGGCTGCGTCCGGCGTGCCGCGCTTCAGCGTCAGCGCGGTGAACTGGCTGGAGTGGCGGGCGCAGTCGAAGTTATTCGAGGACATCGCGCTTACCAGACCGGCGGTCAATTTCAATCTTACCGGCGCGGGCCGACCGGAGCATGTGCAAGGCGCGCGCGCCTCTTGGAATCTGGCGCAAGTGCTCGGCGTCCAGCCACAACTAGGTCGCACGTTTACAGAGGAAGAGACTCAGCGAGACGCCAAAGTAGTGGTGCTGAGTAATGACTTTTGGCAGCGACGTTTCGCGCGTGACCCGGCCGTCGTGGGCCGTCGCGTTCAATTGAACGACGAGGCGTTCGAGGTGATCGGCGTGCTGCCGCCGGAGTTCCGCTATCCGACCAAAGACTTCGATTTGTTGGCGCCGTTGTTTATCGCGCCGGACGAAATCCAAACCTGGGGCCACTTTTATTACAAGGCGGTCGGGCGCTTGAAGCCCGGCGTCAGCTTGCCACAAGCGCAGGCCGAGACCTCCACAATCACCGAGCGATTGGCTGAGCAGCGCCCGCGTGGAAAGAGCGCAGGTCAGGATGGAACTTGGGTGGAATCGCTGCTCGATACAAACGTTGGACAGTTTCGGACAACGCTCTATGTATTGCTCGCGGCGGTGGGTTGTTTGTTGCTGATTGGCTACATCAATCTCGGTGGGCTGTTGATCGTCCGGGCGAACGCCCGTGCGCACGAGTTCGCGATTCGTGCCGCGCTGGGCGCTAGCCGTGCTCGCTTGCGCAGACAAACGCTGGCTGAAGTATTGCCATTGAGCTTGGCGGGTGCAGGCGCAGGCGTGCTGCTCGCTGCCTGGCTGCTCAAGCTTTTAGTGCAATGGTTGCCACCGCAGTTACCAGGCTCGGAAGCGATTGACTTGCACGGCCCGGTGTTGGCCTTTGCACTCCTGCTCAGTGTACTGGTTGTGCTGCTCGCCGGAATGCTGCCTGCTCGTTTGGCCGCATGCGTGCGACTTGTCGAGACGATTCAGCAAGGCTCGCGCACGGTAGCGAGTGGGGGAGCGCTGCGGAACACACTCGTGATCGCGCAGATCGCCGCCACACTGGTGCTCGTATTCGCAGGCGGATTGCTAGCGCGAAGTTTGGTTGCGGTCTGGCAAGTGAATCCCGGTTTCTCACCTCAGGGAGTGTTGACCCTGAACTTGCAAGTGGCGCGCGCCAAATATCCGACTGAGTCACAGACCGCAGATTACTATCAGCGTCTGGCCGCGCGGGTGAAAACTATTCCTGGCGTCAGTGCGGCAGGCGTGGTCAGCCTGCTGCCCTTCAATGCGAGTATTCCCTCTGGCCCGGTAGAGATTGAAGGCAAGCAGGGCGAAGGCCGGATCATCGGAGAATTCAGCTCGGCCACGCCCGGTTACTTTGCGGCGCTGGGCATTCCGCTGCGGCGCGGGCGCGACTTTTCCGAACAAGATAAAGAAGACGCGTCACCGGTCGGCATCATTGATGAACAACTGGCGCGCAAGGTGTTTGGCCGGGAAGAGCCGTTGGGCAAACGCTTCAAGTTCGGCGTCATCACCGATAAAACGCCGTGGATTGAGGTGGTGGGCGTTGTCGGCCACATCAAGTCTATCAGCCTTGAGGCTGACTATCGTCCGCAAGTCTATTGGCCAAAAGCGCAGCCAAGGCCGGAAGTACAGCGCACACAAGAGCGTGCCACGCTGGTTGTCAGAACTATCAGCCACCCGGCATCGTTTACCTCCGCAGTCGTCGAACAGATTCAGAAAGAAAACCCGGAGCAGCCGGTCTACGACGTGCGTTCGATGGAAGACCGACTCGATCAGAGCCTTCAACCGCGCTATTTCCTGACGGGCCTGGTCACGCTGTTTGGCGTGGCGGCGCTGCTGCTGGCGTGTTTGGGATTGTACGGCGTGGTGTCCTATGGAGTCGGACTGCGGTTACGCGAGTTCGCCATCCGCACGGCGCTCGGCGCGCAAGTCAGCGATGTGCGACGGCTCGTGCTCGGACACGCGCTGCGTCTCTGGGTAGTGGGTTCGGCCCTTGGCTTGATTGTGGCGTGGCCGGTAGGTCGAGCGTTGCAGAGTCAATTGTATGGCGTGGGCGGCAACGATGTGCTGGCGCTGGCGGTCGCACCGTTGTTGTTGCTCGTGACTGCTTTGCTAGCTGGACTTGGCCCGGCGCGACGAGCGGAGCGTGTTGATCCCGCGGTCACGCTGCGTAGCGAGTGAACCCGATGGTTGATCTAATCCAAAACAACACGCTCTGAGATTGCTGCTGTTACAACCACACAGATGGCCACATAGATAGGAGGATGAAATGTTTCAAGACTTGCGGTTTGGCATACGGATGTTGCTCAAACAACCCGGCTTCACCTTGATTGCCGTGCTGACATTGGCGCTGGGCATCGGGGCAACTTCGGCGGTGTTCAGCCTAATTCAAGGCGTGCTGTTGACGCCGCCGCCCTATCAGCGACCGGAGCAACTCGTGCTGATCTCGTCCGCGCGCACGAACGGGCAACAGACGCCACGCCCACCGGATTTGGCCGCCGCGCAGTGGTTGGAATGGCAAAAGGAAGCGAAGTCGTTTGACTCCGTTGCCGCTTACCGCTGGTCATTCAATTTCCTCATCTCGGAAGACGGCAGCGAATCGCTCGAAGGAATGTGGGTCACCAAAGATTATTTCCGCGTGGCCGGACTCCAGCCCGTGCTGGGCCGCACGTTCCAAGACTCCGACAGCGCGGCTAACGCGCCGCCGGTAATGATCCTGGGCTATGACTTGTGGCAACGAAAGTTCAATGGCGATCCCAACATCGTCGGCAAGCCCATGCGCATTAGCCGCCAACAGACGCCTCCGACTGTGATCGGTGTGATGCCTCCCGGTATCCGTTTTCTGCCGTCGCCCTCCACGGCGGCGGAACCGAACTACAACGTGAACGGGCAGGTGGATTTTTGGACGCTGGCCGTCCCCAACCCGGAACGGCTGAAAGCGCAAATGTGGAATGTGGTGGGGCGCTTGCGCAACGGCGTCACGCTCGATCAAGCGCAAGCGGAACTCACGGTCATGGCCGCACGGCAAGGGCAGGCCGACCGCGATTTTGAAGGTCTCACAGCGCAGGTGCAATCGTTGAGTGCGGAATTGAATCGCGACGGGCGTCGCATTCTGCTGCCGCTGTTGGGTGCGGCTGCGCTCGTGCTGTTGATCGCGTGTGGCAATGCCGCTGCATTGTTGTTAGTGCGCGGACTGCAACGGCAGCAGGAATATGCCGTGCGTTGTGCGCTGGGCGCAGGCCGCGCCGCGCTGTTCCGGCAGGTTTGCGTGGAAAGTCTGCTGCTCGCGCTGTTGGGCGGCGCGTTTGGCGTGGCTCTGGCGTTTGGCATCGTCAAGTTGTTCAAGCTGATCGGCGGGCACGCCATTCCGCGTCTGGATGCGGTCACGATGGGTTGGGCAGTGTTGGCTTTCGGACTTGGTGCAGCAGTGCTCGCTGCTCTCCTGGCCGGACTCTTTCCTGCGTTGCGCGCCTCGCGGCTCGACGCGATGCAGGTGATCAAGAGCGCCGGGCCGAAAAGCAGCGCGGGTCGTGGCGAGCGCCGCCTGTTGCGCGGTGTAGCAATGGCGCAGACGGCGTTGACCTTGTCATTGCTGGTCGGCGCCGGCCTGTTGATTCGGACGATGAGTAACTTGGCCAACGTGCAGACGGGCTATGCGATGGGACGCATCCTGACGATGAGCGTGACGGCGGTGCAGGGAAACCGGGATGATTTTCATCACCGAGCTTTGGAGCGCGTGTCGGCGCTGCCCGGCGTGCAGTACGCGGCCTTCGCTTGGGGTGTGCCCTTGACCGACAACAGTTGGCCCGGCTCGGTCGAGATCGAAGGGCAACCTGCTCCCAGCAAGCCGAGCGACCGGCTCTCGATCCCGCTGCGCTCAGTCACAGAGGACTATTTCAAGCTGATCGGCTTGGCAATTTCAGCGGGCAGAGACTTCCGCTCCACCGATGTGCGCGATGCGCCCAACGTCGCCATCATCAATCAAGCGTTGGCGGATCGTTACTTTCCCCAGACCAATCCTATCGGGAAGAAGCTCTGGCCTCGCGGGCAGCAGCAACAGCAACCAGCCACGGAAATCATCGGCGTCGTGGCCAATGGACGCACCAAGGATTTGACGCAGGCAGCAGAGCCGGAAATCTATCTTCCCTTCTGGCAGGCAGGCGCATTTTCCAAGCATCTGGTCGTTCGCACGGCGGCAGACCCGCGCGCCGTAGCGGCTTCCGTCCAGCGCGAATTGCGCGGCGTTGATCCGACCGTCGCGGTCGAAAACCTGAAGACGCTGGAACAGATTCGCGGCGATTCGCTGGCGTCACGCAGCTTTGCGATGCAACTGCTGGTCGGGTTTGCGCTGGTGGCGAGTGTGCTGACGCTGGTCGGTATCTACGGCGTGCTTTCGCTCTCGGTCGCGGCGCGGCGGCGCGAGATCGCTATTCGCACGGCGGTTGGCGCTGAGCGACGCGACATTCTGAAGTTGATTTTCGGAGAAGGGCTGCGACTGATCGCGGGCGGCGTGTTGATAGGTTGGGCAGCGGCTATTCTCTTGGCGCGGTTCTTGAAGGCTTTCCTTTTTGGCGTAGAACCTGCCGACCCTGCTACGTTGGTCGTGGTGGGCTTGTTATTCGTCGGCGTCGCCTTATTGGCGTGTTGGGTGCCTGCGCGCCGCGCGTCGCAGGTTGATCCGCTCGAAGCACTGCGCTACGAGTGAGCGGTGAAGAGAGGGGACGGTGCGTATTTTCTCTAAACCACACTGTTGGCTGATTGCGCTCGTCGGCGTGATTGTGCCGCGCCGCTTGCGCGCCGATTGGCGGCAGGAGTGGGAAGCCGAGTTGCGCTACCGCGAACTGTTATTGGCCGAGTGGGAGAGGCTCGATTGGCGCAGTAAGTTGGATTTGTTGCAGCGCAGCATTGGCGCATTCTGGGACGCGCTGCTCTTGCAACCGAAAAGATTGGAGGACGAAATGTTTCAAGACCTACGCTTTGGCTTACGCATGCTGCTCAAGCATCCGGGCTTCAGCTTAATCGCCATATTCACGCTCGCCTTGGGCATCGGTGCGAACACAGCGATTTTCAGCGTGGTCAATGCCGTGTTGCTGCGGCCTTTGCCTTTTGCCGAACCGGAGCGCTTGTTATGGCTCGGCGGGTGGGTGGGCAGCGACAAAGAGCAAGGCGTCACGCCAGCGGACTTTCTGGACTATCACGAGCAGAGCCAGAGCTTCGCGCAACTGGCGGCTTCGGTTTCTGACGGTATAGCGATGAACCTGTCGGGTGGCGGCGAACCTGAGCGACTCAAGGGCGGGTACGTGACGGCCAATTACCTGGGTGTGTTCGGCGTGAAGCCGGCGTTGGGACGAATCTTCTCTGCCGAAGAAGGGTTGGAAGGGATCAACATGGAGGGGGGCGATCGAGTCGTTGTGTTGAGCCACGAGCTGTGGGAACGGCGCTTTGGCGCTGACCCGGCCATCCTTAATCAGACGATCACGCTCGACAAACGCAACCTCACTGTCATCGGCGTGATGCCGCGCGGGTTCCAGTACCCGTCGGGCGTGGAGCTTTGGCTGCCCTTCAGATTTCCCGCGTCGCCACAAGGCCCGTTTCGTAGCCGCGAGTTTCACTTCCTGCGTCCGGTCGCCCGGCTCAAACCAGGCGTAGCACTTGCGCAGGCGCAGGCGGAAGTCGAAACCATCGCGCGCCGGTTGCAAGCGCTCTATCCCAAGACCAACGCCAAGCAGAGTCTGTTCCTCATGCCGTTGCAGGAACGATTGGTCGGCAATATTCGGCTGACGCTCTTGGTGCTGCTTGGCGCAGTAGGCTGTGTGTTGTTGATTGCATGCGCGAATGTGGCGAATTTGTTGTTGGCGCGCGCAGCTTCGCGGCAAAAAGAGATTGCTGTGCGCTCGGCGCTCGGCGCAAGCCGAGGACGCGTTGTGCGGCAATTGCTGACTGAAAGTCTGACACTGGCGTTATTGGGCGGCGTGGGCGGCGTGCTGTTGGCAAAGTGGGGAGTGAGTTTGCTGGTGACGCTCAGCGCTGCCTACGTCCCGCGAGTTGATGAAATTCGGGTGAACGCCACGGTCTTCGGCTTTACGCTGGCTGTGGCGCTGTTTACCGGGCTGCTTTTCGGGCTTGTGCCCGCATTGCAATCCGCGCGCGTAGACTTGACGAACTCGCTCAAGGAAGGCGGCCGGGGTACAGGCGGAGCGCTGCGTCACCGCACGCTGAGCCTGTTGGTCGTGGGCGAGATAGCGCTCGCGGTTGTGTTGCTGGTTGGGGCGGGGCTGCTCGTCAACAGCTTCGTCCGGTTACAACAAGTCAGCCCTGGCTTTGACGAAAAGAATCTGCTGACGGCGCGGATTGATCTGCCAAACCCATACGCAGAGTCGGAGAAGAAGACGCAATTCTTCGAGCAGTTGCAGCGGCGTGTGGCGGCCTTGCCTGGCGTTGAAGCCGTCGGATTGGTCACGGAACTCCCGCTGGCCCAGCAGTCGGCTGACTTCCGCTACAAGATCGAGGGCCGCGCAAATCAAAGTTCAGAGCAAGTAATCCATGCCGACATTCGCGCCGTGAATCACGAGTATTTTCGCGCGATGCGCATCCCGCTGCTCAAAGGCCGCAACTTCACCGAGGCGGAAGTGCATGACAACGCCAAAGTCGTCATCATCAGTGACGTGCTCGCGCGGCGCTTCTTCGGCGACGAAGACCCGCTCGGCAAAGCCGTCCGGTCTGTTTTACCGAATGAGGAGCCTAAAGAGATTATCGGCATCGTCGGTGATGTCCGGCACCGCGGGTTGGACGGCGGGTTGGTACAGACGATCTACTCGCCCTACCTAGGTCTGGGCTTTTCAAACCTGGTGATACGCACGACAAACAATCCTGCGAGTCTGACCGCCGCCGTGCGCAAAGAAGTAACGGCCATTGACCCGAACCAGCCCGTCGCCAACGTCAAGACGATGGAACAATGGGTGGAGGAGTCGGTCGCGCAACCGCGCTTCCGCACGTTGCTGCTCGGCGTGTTTTCGGCGGTGGCATTGCTGCTCTCGGTCGTGGGCATCTACGGCGTGATGTCGTATGCCGTCACACAGCGCACACACGAGCTTGGCATCCGCATGGCATTGGGCGCGCGCGCAGGCGATGTGTTGAGAATGGTCATACGACAGGGCATGAAGCTGGCGCTCGGCGGTGTGGCGCTGGGTTTGGTGGCCGCCTTCGCGCTGACCAGGTTGCTGAAGGATTTATTGTTTGGTGTGCAGGCGACCGATCCGCTGACGTTTGCGGCGATTGCTTGCTTGCTGACGGGCGTCGCGCTGCTGGCCTGCTTCATTCCGGCGCGCCGCGCGACGCGGGTTGATCCGCTCCTGGCGTTGCGACACGAGTGAAACTGATTTTAGATTTTAGATTTTAGATTGCGGGATGCTGCTGCCCGTTAGCACGGTCGCTCGCCTGCGCTAGCTTCCAAGAATCCAAAATCCAAAATCTAAAATCCAAAATCGAATGGATTGGAGGATGAGATGTTTCAAGACTTGCGCTACGGCGCGCGAATGTTACTCAAACACAAAATGTTCACGCTGGTGGCTCTACTTTCGCTCAGCCTGGGCATCGGCGCGAACACGGCGATTTTCAGCCTGCTGGACGCGGTCTTGCTGCGCTCGCTGTCGGTGCGCGAGCCGGAAAAGTTGGTGCTCTTCGGCAAGGGCGAATACATGGGCCTGACGAACAGCTTTCCGAACGGAAGCACTGATCTGTTCTCTTATCCTTTCTATCAAACCGCGCGCAAACAAAACGAAGTCTTTTCAGACGTGGCGGCGCTGCTGAGCATTCCGTGGCAAGTCCACGGCACGGTCGGCGGCAGCACCGAGGCGGAGCAGATGGATGTGCAACTGGTTTCGGGCAATTACTTCGCCCTGCTCGGCGTGAATCCCAGCTTGGGACGCACGCTGTCGGACGCCGATGATGTGAATCCGGGCGGGCATCCGGTGGCTGTCGTCAGCCACGCCTGGTGGGAGCAGCGTTTGGGCGCTGATCCGGCGGCGGTTGGCAAAACCATCACGATTGATAAAACGACGTACACGATTATCGGCGTCGGCGCGAAAGAGTTTTTCGGCACGACCGTCGGTCAAGCGCCCGACCTGTGGGTTCCGTTGGCGATGGAAGCGCAGATTCCGCCCGCACACTGGGACGGGCGCACAAAGCCTGAGGCTCAAGACCTGAATCTGATCGCGCGGTTGAAAGACGGCGTGCGCACAGAACAGGCTAGCGCCGCCGTCAACCTTGCTTACAAACAGTCCTTGCAGGATTGGGTGGGCGCGCAAGCTTCAGCCGAGCGGTTGCGCGACATTCAGCAAGCTCGCATTGACCTGACGCCTGCGGGGCGCGGCTTATCGGAACTGCGCCGGGAATTTTCGCTTTCGTTGCGCATACTGATGGCCGTGGTCGGATTGGTGTTGTTGATTGCCTGCGCGAACATTGCCAACCTGCTGCTGGCGCGCGCCACGGCGCGGCAAAAAGAATTTGCGGTGCGGTTGGCGCTGGGTGCTGGACGCATGCGCATTGTGCGGCAGTTGCTGACCGAAAGTTTGTTGCTCGCCGCGCTGGGCGGCGTGGCGGGCGTGCTGCTGGCGTGGTGGGGCAGCCGGTTGCTGGTGGTGATGGCTTCGAGCAGCGCTGAAAGCTTGCCGTTGAACGTTGCGCCGAATGCGCGCGTCCTCGGCTTTACGCTGTGCGCGTCACTGCTTTCGGCTTTGCTCTTCGGCCTTGCACCGGCGTTGCGCGCCATGCGAATGCAGCCGAACGAATCGCTCAGAGGCGGCAAGGGAGCGGCGCAGAGCGCGAGGCAGAGCTTAATTGGCAAGGCGTTGGTCGTGGCACAGGTGGCGCTTTCGCTGGTGCTGCTAGTCGGCGCCGGGTTGTTTCTGCGCACGCTCATCAACCTGCAAAGCGTGCCGACCGGATTCAACACCCGGAACGTGATGCTCTTCAAAATTGATACGGCGATGACCGGCTACAAAGACGCACAGATTGGGGAGCTAATGCGCGCGGTGGAGGAGAAAGTAAAGACCGTGCCAGGAGTTCAAGCAGCTTCGTTTTCCTTCATCATCTTCAATCAAGGGATTTGGAGCAGCCCGGCGTTCACACAGGAACAGACGCAGCCCGAAGGCCGAAACCGCTCGGTCAGGAACAACACCGTCGGCACAGACTATTTCGCGACGCTGGGCATCCCGCTGGTCGCCGGGCGCGGCTTCACGCCGCAAGACAACGACAAGTCGCAGAAAGTCGCCGTTATCAGCGAGACGATGGCGCAACGCTTCTTCCCGAAGGGTTCGCCGCTTGGCCGCCGCTTCGGCATCAACGGGCCAACGTCAGGCGGGCAGATCGAAGTCGTCGGCGTGGTGAAAGACGCGCGGGCGATGAGCCTGACGGAAGAGTTGCGCCCGATGGCCTACTACCCGCACGCACAAGGCAGCGGCCCGCTGAACAACTTCGTGGTGAAGTTCAGCGGCGCGCCCGACAGCGCCATCCCGCAAGTGCGGCGCGCGATTCGGGAAGTCAATCCGAACTTGCCCGTGGATGAAGTCCTTAGCCTGTCGGATCACATCGGGCGTTCGCTGGTGCAGCAAAAGCTGACGGCGCGGCTGGGAGCCTTCTTCGGTCTGCTCGCCTTGTTGCTGGCCTGCATCGGATTGTACGGCGTCCTCGCCTACGCCGTGGCGCGGCGCACCAATGAAATCGGCATTCGGATGGCGTTGGGCGCGCAAAGCCGCAATGTGCTGTGGCTGGTGCTGCGCGAAGCTTTCACGCTGGTCATCATTGGCATCGGGCTTGGCTTGGCGTCGGCGCTGGCACTGACTAAGACGGCCTCGACCTTGCTGTTTGGCTTGGAGCACAACGACCCGCTGACGATTGCAGGCGCGGCCTTATTACTGCTCATCGTGGCGTCGTTGGCGGGGTATTTACCCGCGCGCCGCGCCGCGCGGGTAGATCCGATGGTCGCTTTGCGAGACGAATGAATTGGATGACGAAAACCATACTGCCAATGCGAAGCTGGCTCTGGCTAATCCGCGTAATCGGCGTGCTAGTGCCGCGCCGCTTGCGCACGGATTGGCGGCAGGAGTGGGAAGCCGAGTTGCGTTACCGCGAACTGCTGCTGGAAGAGTGGGACAGGCTCACCTGGCAAACCAGACTGAATTTGTTGCGGCGTAGCTTGGGCGCATTTTGGGATGCGCTGCTGCTACAACCAAAAAGATTGGAGGACGAGATGTTTCAGGATTTGCGGTTCGGCATGCGTCTGTTACTGAAAAACCCCGGCTTCACCGCCGCAGCCGTGCTTTCGCTCGCGCTCGGCATTGGGGCCAACACGGCGATCTTCAGCTTGGTTGACGCCGTTCTGCTCAAGCTGCTGCCGGTCAGAAACCCGGAACAGCTTGTCGCGCTCGATTCCTTTAACGAGCGTGGCGAGCAGCGCGGCTTCTCCCACCCCGTATTCGAGCAACTGCGCGCACGCACGTCGGTCTTCTCCGGCATCTTCGCCGCCAACGATGGCACTGCCAGGATGGAGATAGCCGGCCCCGAAGCCAGTGGCCAGGCGGAGCAGGCCGAAGTGCAGCTTGTTTCCGGGGAGTATTTCCAAGTACTAGGCGTGAACGCGGTCGTTGGCCGCACGCTGACTGCCGCAGACGATCAGACGCCCGGCGCGCATCCAGTGGCGGTGTTGAGCTACAGATTCTGGCAGCGCCGCTTTGCCGGTGACGCCGCGGTCGTTGGCCAGAGCATCACGTTGAAGGGGCAGCCGTTCACCGTCATCGGTGTGACTCCGCCCGCCTTCTTTGGCGAAGCGGTGGGACGCGCCCCCGACATTTGGGCGCCGCTGATGATGGAGCCACCACTTGGTCGGGGCGTGACTTATCTCAAGAATGTGAACGTAAACTGGCTGCGGATCATGGCCAGACTCAAACCCGGCATCAGCGAGCAGCAGGCGCAGGCGGCGCTGACCCTATCGTTCGAACAACTCAAGACCGAGCCGAGCGACGTGGGCAAGTCGGCGCGCAACATCGCCAGGCTAGAGGTGTTGCCCGGTCGGCAAGGACTTGCGGAGTTTCGCAATCAGTTTGCTAAGCCGCTCCGCATCTTGATGGCCGTGGTTGGGCTAGTGCTGTTGATCGCGTGTGCGAATGTCGCCAACTTGCTGCTGGCGCGCGCGACGGCACGCCAAAAAGAGGTGGCCGTCCGCTTGGCGATTGGCGCGGGGCGCTTCAGGCTGATCAGGCAGTTCCTCACCGAAAGCCTGCTGCTGGCCGTTGCCGGTGGCGCACTGGGTCTGCTCTTCGCCTGGTGGGGCAGCCGCGTGCTTTTGATTTTGGGTTCGAGCGGCAGCGCCCCGCTCCCGATTGACGTAGAGCCGAACGCCCGCATTCTCGGCTTTACGTTGGCGGTGTCGTTGTTGACGGCGCTCCTCTTTGGGCTGGCGCCCGCGCTCATTGTCACGCGGCAAGAGGTCAACTCGGCGCTCAAGGCCACGGCGTCGGCGCGGCCTCGTCTTTCGCTCTCCCGCCCGCTGGTGGTGGCGCAAGTCGCCTTGTCGCTCTTATTGCTGACCGGGGCAGGCCTGTTCGTGCAAACGCTGCGCAACATGCGCACCTTCGACCTCGGTTTCGCGGCTGAGCAGATCGTTCAAGCCCGCATCAATCCGCGAGTGAGCGGTTACAAGCCGGAACAACTGCCCGAACTTTACCGGCGGCTGCTCGAAAGGTTGAACTCCGCGCCGGGCGTCCGCTCCGCCAGCTTCGCCGCCAGCGGATTTCGGACGGGCAATTCCCGCACCTGTTGCATTGCGGTCGAAGGCTACACGCACCGCCCCAATGAAGACCGCCAGATTCAAATCCTCAACGTGACGCCTGGATATTTCCAAACAATGGGGCTGCCGTTGCTCGTGGGCCGTGACTTTGCGCCGTCAGAGGTGAACAACAGCAAGCCAGGAGAATTCCCGAAGCTCGCCGTCATCAATGAGACCATGGCGCGCCACTACTTTGGGCAAGAGAGTCCGCTGGGGCGGCGCTTTGGTTGGGGTGACAAAGAGGTCAAGTACGACACCGAGATCGTCGGCGTGGTCAAAGACGCCAATTACGGCAACCTGCGCGACAAAACGCGCTCGCTGATCTACTTTCCCGATCAGGGTAGCAGCTTGATAGTCGTGCGTGCGGCGGCGGACTCGACCACGCTCGTCCCCACCATCCGCCGAGAGCTTCAAGCGGTGGACAAGAACCTGGAAATTTCCAGCATCCGCACCGTCCCGCAATTGCTGGATCAGGCCCTGGTGCAAGAGCGCCTGCTGGCGAAGCTGGCCAGCTTTTTCAGTCTGCTGGCGCTGCTGCTGGCCTGCATCGGATTGTACGGCGTAATGAGTTACGACGTGGCGCGCCGCACGCACGAGATCGGCATTCGGATGGCGCTGGGCGCACGCGGGGCGAATGTGTTGCGCATGGTGTTGCGCGAAACGTTGTGGCTGGTGGTGATCGGTCTGGCGGTTGGATTGGCGGCGGCGGTGACGACGATGAAGCTGATTGAGAGCCTACTCTTCGGATTGACGGCGACTGACCCGTTGACGCTGACGCTGGCGACGCTGTTGTTACTGGCGGTGGCCGCGTTAGCTGGCTGGCTGCCCGCGCGCCGCGCCGCGCACGTTGATCCAATGGTCGCGCTCCGGCACGAGTGAGACGGATGGATGAGGCAACACAAACAACGCGGTTTCGCTTCTGGCTCTGGCTGATTCGTGCGATTGGCGTAATTGTGCCGTGTCGCTTGCGCGCCGACTGGCGACAGGAGTGGGAAGCGGAGTTGCGTTACCGCGAACGGCTGCTGGCCGAATGGGACAAACTCGGTTGGCAAAATAAGCTCGATCTGTTGCGACGCAGCCTGGGCGCGTTTTGGGATGCGTTGCTCTTACAACCAAAAAGATTGGAGGACGAGATGTTTCAAGATTTGCGTTATGGCGTGCGAATGCTGCTCAAACACAAAGGCTTCACGCTGGTCGCCGTGCTTTCATTGGCGCTGGGCATCGGCGTGAACACGGCGCTTTTCAGCGTGGTGGACGCGGTGCTGCTCAGAACCTTGCCGGTCGCTGAGCCGGAACGCTTGGTGGTGTTTGCCTGGTATGCCGGACAACCGTTCAGGGTAGGTGGCATGAGCGGTACGTCGAACGTGCCCAAGCCGCCGGGCACTCGCGGGCTTTCGCTGTTTCGCTATCAAATCTTTGAAAGGATGGATCAGGCACGCGCCGCCGCGCCAGCGGGCCCGCTCAGCGATCTCTTCGCCTTCGCCCCGCTGCGTGAATTGACTGCGGTGGTAGGCGATCAGGCTGAAATCGTCAACGGACAAGCCGTGTCCGGCGGCTATTTCGCCGGACTGAGATTGCAACCGAGCTTGGGACGCGCGCTCACTGATGATGATGACAAGCCAGGCGCCGCGCCCGCGGTCGTGCTCAGTCATCAGTTTTGGCAGGAGCGGTTTGGGGCCAACCCCGCCGTCATTGGCCAAACACTCAAGCTCAACAAGCAAGTATTCACCATCATCGGCGTCACGCCGCCCGCCTTCACCGGCACCTTGCAGGTGGATTATCGCCCCGCCGTCACCATCCCGCTCAACCAAGAGCCGTTGCTCCGCGAGCGCAGCAACTTGGGCACGGCGAGCCAACCGGGCCTCTGGTGGCTGAATTTGATGGGGCGGCTCAAACCGGGCGCGACCTACGAGCAGGCGCGCGACAGTTTGAACGGCACTTTCCAAGCCGCTGCGTTGGAAATGATGCCGCCGCCACGCAAAGCGAATGAACCCGCGCAACTCGAACCGAAAGATTACCCACGCCTGATCGCGGAATCCGGCAGCCAGGGGATGTTGGACATGCGCCGGCGTTATTCAGCCACCATCTATGGGCTGTTCATCGTGGTGGCGTTGGTGTTGTTGATTGCCTGCGCCAACGTGGCGAACCTGTTGCTGGCGCGGGCCGCTTTGCGCGGCGCAGAGATCAGCGTGCGGCTGGCGGTCGGTGCGGGCCGGTGGCGATTAGTTCGACAACTGCTGACCGAGAGTGTGTTGCTTGCGGCCTTAGGCGGCACAGTAGGCGTGCTCTTCGCCTTCTGGGGCAAGGGCGCGCTCGCGACGCTGGCCGACAGGAACACGGGCATTTTGCCCAACGAGCTTGACCTCGGTCTGAATTGGCGCGTGCTGGTGTTCACGCTGGGTGTCTCGCTGCTCGTCGGCGTGCTATTCGGCTTGGCGCCCGCGTGGCGCGCGACGAGTATGGATTTGGCGTCTTCGCTCAAACAGAGCCGCCGCACGACGGGCACTGTGTCACGCTTGAGCAAAGGGTTGATCGTCGCGCAGGTCGCGCTCTCGTTGCTGTTATTGGTCGGCGCGGGGCTGTTCATTCGCACGCTCTACAACCTGCAAAGCGTCAACCTGGGCTTCAATCAAGAGAATCTCTTGCTCTTCCGCTTGCAGCCGCAACAAGCCGGGTACAAAGACGAGCGGCTGGTGCGATTCTACCAGCAACTCTTGGCGCGGCTGGACGGCCTGCCGGGCGTGCGCGCGGTGACGTTTGGGCGCGTCCCGCTCATCGCGGCTGACAACTATGTCGACACCTTCTTGCTGCCCGGCGAGACGGAAAAGACCGCGGCGGATCACCCCGCTAACCGGCAGATGGCGCGCGAGAACTATTTTGCGACGATGGAAATCCCATTGCTGCGTGGGCGCGGCTTCACGGCGCAAGATGATGCGCGCGCGCCCCAAGTCGGCATCGTCAATCAAAGCTTTGCGCAGCAGTATTTCCCCAACGCCGACGTGCTTGGCCAGCGCGTCAGGCTGGGCAAACGCGAAGTCGAGATCATCGGCATCGTGGCCGACACCAAATACATGAGCCAGCGCGAGGAGCTCAAGCCGCTGCTCTACACGCCGTGGCAACAAGATGGCGAAGTGATCGGCACGATGTATTTCGCCCTGCGCACGGCGGGCGAGCCGACCGCGCTCGCCGCCGCCGTGCGGCAAGCGGTGCGTGAACTGGACAGCAATCTGCCGGTCACCGAGGTCAGCACACAAACCGCCCGCGCGCAGGCCACCTTGGGACAGGAACGTCTGTCCGCCCGGCTCTTGAGCTTCTTCGGCGCGTTGGCGCTCTTGCTGGCGACCATCGGTCTGTCGGGCGTGTTGGCTTATTCGGTTGCGCAACGCACCAACGAGATCGGCATTCGGATGGCGCTTGGCGCGCAAACGGCCAACGTGCTGCGGCTGGTGATTGCGCAAGGCATGAAGTTGGTACTGCTGGGGCTGGCGGTTGGCGCACTCAGCGGCTACGGCTTGAAACGCCTGCTGGCCGGCCAATATTTCGCGAGCAGCACTTGGCAGCAGCAAATGGCCCAGCAGCTTTACGGCGTGCAGGGAACTGACCCGGCGACCTTTGCCGTTATCGCTGCGCTGCTGACGTTGGTCGCACTGGTCGCCTGCTGGTTGCCCGCGCGCAAGGCAGCGCAAGTAGACCCGATGATCGCTTTGAGAAATGAATAAGCCTGAACAAGGAGGAATTATGCAAAGACTGCTGAAACAACTTGGCGTCCTGCTGACCGCTCTTTTGATGTTGGCGCCGGGCGCTGGTTTCACACAGGGCACGACCAAAATAATCTCGCTGGATGTTCCAAGCGAGATGCAATTACGCAATGTGAAAACTGAACGGGTGACGCACAAAGGACGAGCAGCCTTGCGCGTGACTGACACCGCAGCAGCAAACGTCCCGGACGGCGAGCGGCTCGTCATTTTGAGCAAGACCGAGTTCCAGGACGGCGTGATCGAAATCGAGTTGACGGGCGAACCTGCTGCCAACGCCGGGGAAGGCGCGCGCGGCTTTGTCGGCGTGGCCTTCCGCGTCTCGCCTGAGGCGGCAAAGTACGAATGCTTCTATATTCGCCCGACCAACGGGCGCGCCGAGGATCAGGTGCGGCGTAATCATTCGACACAGTACATCTCTTTCCCTGAGTTCCCCTGGCAACGCTTGCGCAAGGATTTCACGGAGAAGTACGAGAGCTACGCAGACCTCGTGCCCGGCGAGTGGACGAAGCTGAAGATCGAAGTCCGAGGTGACAAGGCGCGTTTGTACGTGCACGGCGCAGCGCAACCCGTTCTGGTGGTCAATGATCTCAAACTGGGCCAGAGCCAGGGCCAGATCGCCTTATGGGTTGGCCCTGGCACGGTCGCGCATTTCGCGGATTTGCGAGTGTCGAAGTAAAAGACTGATGGGTAAAAGACTGATGGCCGGCACGACACCCATCACGCGCTTTCGTTTTTGGCTCTGGCTGATTGCACTCGTCGGCGTGCTAGTGCCACGCCACTTGCGCGCGGATTGGCGGCAGGAGTGGGAAGCCGAATTACGGCATCGCGAACTGTTGTTGGCCGACTGGGACCGGCTCGATTGGCGCAACAAATTTGACCTGTTGCGACGCAGCATCGGCGCATTTTGGGATGCGCTGCGTTTGCAACCGAAAAGACTGGAGGACGAAATGGTTCAAGACCTACGTTATGGCGTGCGAATGTTGCTCAAGAGCAAGATGTTCACTTTGGTTGCTGTGCTCTCACTTGCTTTGGGCATCGGTGCGAATACGGCCATCTTTAGTTTGATCAATGCGCTGATGTTGCGCATGTTGCCGGTCAAAGACGCGCAGGAGTTGGTGCTGTTCAAAATCGCAAGCCCCAATGCGCCGGCGAGCTTCGGCTACAACGCCAACTATCCGCTTTACGAAATGTTCCGCGATCGCAATCAGTCGTTCAGCGGCATCATCACCGGAGCCAATGTCGCGCGCGCGCGGTTTTTGGTGAACGCGCCGGGGGCAGAACCGGAATCCGTCCAGCAGCAGCGCGTGTCCGGCAATTTCTTTTCCGTGCTGAGCGTCAATCCAGTTATTGGTCGCAGCCTGACGGAAGCGGACAATAATCCCGCCAACACGCAGCCCGGCGCAGTGATCAGCTATGAGTATTGGCAGCGCAGATTTGGCGCTGATCCGAATGTCGTGGGGCGGCAGGTCACGGTCAATCAGACTTCGTTGACTATCGTTGGCGTTGCGCCGCCGGGCTTTTTCGGCATGGAGGTTGGCGCCAAGCCCGAACTCTGGTGGCCGATCAAAGTGATCAGTGATCCGAATCTAGGCCGGGAAGGCTCAAATTGGATTCGCGTGATTGGACGGTTGCGTCCGGGCGTGAGTGTGGCGCAGGCACAAGCAGATGTAGAGCTGATCTTTCAGCAGCAAGTCAACGAAGTAGCCACTGCGCGCGGCGCCAACTGGTCGCCGACGCAGCGCCGGAACCATTTTGAGCGCCACATCAGTCTGGAAGCGGGAAGTGCAGGGCATACGGGATTGCGGCAGCAATTCCGGCAGCCGCTGTTCATCCTGATGGCGATGGTCGGGTTGGTGCTGTTGATTGCCTGTGTGAATGTCGCCAATTTGTTGTTGGCACGCGCCGCCACACGCCGCAAAGAAATTGCCGTGCGGCTGGCGCTGGGCGCGGGACGGTTCAGGCTTTTGCGCCAGTTGCTGACCGAAAGTGTTTTGTTGTCCGTGCTCGGCGGTACGGCAGGCTTGTTGTTTGCGCGCGTTTGCTTGCGCGCACTTGTTACTTATCTGCCACAACGGGCACAAACGGGTTTGGATGTCGCGCCGGATGCGCGTGTCTTTGCGTTTACGTTGATCGTTTCTGTTCTGACTGGAGTGCTTTTCGGTCTGGCACCCGCGTGGCAAGCCACGCGCTTGAATCTGACGGCTTCGCTGAAAGATCAAACTGGCGGCAGCACGAGCGGGTCGCGGTTGCGACTGAACAAAACGTTGGTTGTCACACAAGTCGCACTCTCGCTCTTCCTGCTGATTGGTGCGGGTTTGTTCGTGCGCAGCCTGCGGAATCTGCAAACACTCGATGTGGGAATGAACTATGACAACATCGTGCAGTTTTCGCTCGACCTCGGTGGCGGTTACACCGCGCAACAGCGCAGCGATTTTTTCAAACAACTGCTGCCGCGACTGGAAGCCTTGCCCGGCGTGCAATCGGCCACGTTGTTGTATTTCAGTTTATTGGGCGGTGGGGGAATCAATCTCAACGTAGATGTTCCCGGTTATGTGGCCGCGCCAGATGAGAACGTAAGCTGTAACGTGATGGCGGTGGGGCCACGCTTTTTCGAGACGATGAAAATGCCCATCATTGACGGGCGGGACTTTGGGCCGCAGGATGAACGCCCGGTTCCGACGAATGCTCCACCCGCTGCCACTGGCCCGCAAAGTCTGGCGTCAGCGCCGCCGCAAGCCGTCGTGATCAACCAAGCGATGGCGCGTTATTTCTTTGGCAAGGAAAACCCCGTCGGCAAACGCTTCAGCCTCAAAGGCAATGGGCAGCCGTATGAAATCATCGGCGTCACGAGAGACGCCAAGTATCTCAACCTGCGCGAAACGCCGCCGCGCACGTTTTACCCGTATTACTTCCAACTGCCGCAGCGCGACAACATGACGCTCCAATTTCGCACTGGCCAAGCGGCGACAGATTACGCCGTCACGCTCAGCCAGTTGATGCGCGAACTCAATCCGAAAGCCCAAGTCGTCGGCTTACAAATGATGCGCGACGTGGTCAACGAATCGCTGGTGCAGGAACGCTTCCTGGCGCAATTGGGCAGCGTCTTCAGCCTGTTCGCCTTGCTGTTGGCCTGCATCGGGTTGTACGGCGTGATGTCTTACTCGGTGACGCGCCGGACAAACGAGATCGGCATCCGCATGGCGCTCGGCGCTGAGTCGCGCGATGTCATCCGCTTGGTGATGCGTGAAGTGTTGCTGCTGGTCGTGCTGGGCGCGGGCATTGGTTTGACGGCTGCGCTATTCAGCACGCGGCTGGTTGCTAGTTTGTTGTTCGACTTGACGCCGAACGATCCGCTGACCATTGGAGTAGCGACGATATTGATGATCGCTGTTGCGGCCCTAGCAGGTTATTTGCCCGCGCGCCGTGCCTCGCGCGTAGATCCGCTGATCGCGTTACGCTATGAGTAATCTCATTTTGGATTTTAGATTTTGGATTTTGGATTGCTGCTGTTTTTAGCATCGCCGTTCGTCAGCAGTAGGTTTTCCGAATCCAAAATCCAAAAGCCAAAATCGAAAGGGGATGAAATGTTTCAAGACTTGCGTTACGGCATAAGAATGCTGTTCAAGCACAAAAGCTTCACGGCAGTGGCCGTGCTCACACTGGCGCTGGGCATCGGCGCGACGACGGCGCTCTTCAGCGTGGTCTACGGCGTGCTGATCAGTCCCTATCCTTACGCGAAGCCCGGTGAAATCTGGACGCCGGGGCTGCGCAGCGTCAAATCAGATCAGACAATGCGCCCCTATCCGCCGGGTGCCGTGCAGGAAATGGCCAAGCTGCCTGGCATTGCTGACTTGATGGCGACTGGGCCGGGAAACGTGTTGATGACGGGAGAATACGCGCCAGAAACTTTTGGCGGCATCCGGGTGACGGGCAATGCGTTCAATTTTCTGGGAGTGCCGCCGGTGTTGGGTCGCACGATTCAGCCTACGGACATCCGCCTAAATGGCGAACCAGCGCCAGTCACGGTGTTGAGCTTCAAGCGTTGGCAGCGGCTTGGCGGCGATCCAAACATTCTGGGCAAGACGCTGCGCTTGAATGACGAGGTCTACACGATCATCGGCGTCATGCCGCCACGGTTCGGCTGGTGGACGAGCGATGGTGTCTGGCTGCCGATGGGTGTCAACGCGCGTGACGCGCAAATGATCTTTCCCATTGTGAGGTTGAAACCGGGTGTGGCGGCCTCGGCGGCTGAACAGCAACTGCACACGTTGCATTTGGAAGTGGCCAAGAATCCTCAAGCCAGATTCCCCAACGAAGAGTTCAACACCAAACTGACCAACTATCTGGACATCACCGTCGCCAGCGGCGAGATGCGGCAGAGCCTGCAACTGCTCTTTGGCGCGGTCGGGTTTCTGTTGTTGATCGCTTGCGCCAACGTCGCCAACTTGCAACTGGCCAAGGCCACGGCGCGCGCGCGCGAAATGTCTATCCGGCTGGCGATGGGCGCCGGGCGCGGACGATTGCTGCGCCAATTGTTGACCGAAAGCGTGTTGATGTCTTTGCTGGGAGGATTGCTGGGATTGTTGTTTGCCTACGGAATCACAAAACTGATGGTCACATTGATGCCGAGCAACTTTGTGCCCAACGAAGCGCGCATTGAGGTGAACAACTACGTGCTGTGGTTCTGTCTGGGCGTCTCGGCATTGACTGGGATTTTGTTTGGGTTGGTGCCCGCGCTGCAATCGTCGCGGCAAAATCTAGTCGAGTCGCTGAAAGACGAGGCGCGTGGTTCCAGCACGGCAGCGGGCAGTAAGGCGCGCGCGTTGTTGGTGATTGTAGAAGTGGCGCTCTCGGTAGTGTTGCTGGTCAGCGCGAGCCTGACGATTCGCAGTTTCGCCGCGTTACAAAATGTCGAACTCGGATTTCAGCCTGAACACGTAATGGTCGCGACCGTGCCGCTGCCGCCCAAACGCTATGCGACGTGGGAACAGCGCAATCGCTTCGCGCACGACTTGTTGGAGCGCATCAAGACTCTGCCCGGCGTCGAGGCGGCGACCATCGGGAACGGCGGCTTGCCCTTCGGCGGCTTCGATTCCAGCTATGTCATTGAAGGCCAAACTGGCGCGGAGGCGCGCGGGGTCAGAATGTATGCGGTGGCAGCGGACTATCTGCGCACGCTCGGCATTCCGCTGCGGCAAGGGCGTATGCTGAGCGAGCAGGAGGTCAATGCAGCCGAGCACGTGGCGGTCATCAACGAAGCCGCCGCCAAGCTTTGGCCGAAAGGAGAAAGCCCGCTTGGTCGGCGCGTCAAGTTGAACGAACTCGAAAAGCCCGGTAATGCGAACATCCTGACGCCGCCGAATGCCTCGCCTTACGTCACGGTCGTGGGCGTCATCGGCAACACACGCAATGATGATCTGCGCAGCGAAACCCAGCCGGCTGTGCTTATTCCAAATACCTTGTTCGTGCCGCCAGCGCGCGGACTGGCTATACGTGCTCAAGGTGATCCGCTGTCGCTCGTCAACTCCTTGCGAGCGCAAGTGCGCGCGTTAGACAGCGAACAACCGCTTACTGCTCCGCTCACGGTCGAAGAGATCGTCGGTTTCCGCACGGCGCAGCCGCGCTTCACGATGGTGCTGTTCACGTTGTTTGCCACGCTCGGTCTGGCGCTGGCGCTCGCCGGCATCTACAGCGTGCTGTCGTATCTGGTCACGCTGCGGACGCGCGAAATCGGCGTGCGGATGGCGCTGGGCGCGCAACCGTCTGACATTCTCCGTTTGATTTTGTGGACGGGCGGCAGACTGGTCGGCGTGGGCCTGCTCATCGGAATCATCGCCAGCTTCATCACTGCTCGTCTGTTGGGCAGCCGCTTAAACTTGTTCCAGGTCACCAACACCGATCCGGTTTCGTTCCTGGGCGTAATCGCGCTGCTTGGCGTAGTTGCGGCGGCGGCCTGCTTTATTCCCGCCCGCCGGGCGACGAAAGTTAATCCGATGGATGCGCTGCGCTACGACTGATGCAGAAGGCAAAGCCACATTTCTGGCTCATCAATTTCATCGGCGTGATTGTGCCGCGCCGCTTGCGTGCTGATTGGCGGCAGGAGTGGGAAGCAGAGTTGTGTTACCGCGCAGCTCTGCTGGCCGAGTGGGACAAATTAAATTGGCAAACCAAACTTGATCTGCTGAGGCGCAGTTGTGGCGCCTTCGTAGATGCGCTGCTCCTACAACCAAAAAGATTGGAGGACGAAATGTTTCAAGACTTGCGTTATGGCGTGCGAATGTTGCTGAAGAATCCTGGCTTCACTGCTGTAATTGTGTTGACGCTCGCGCTGGGCATCGGCGCGAATGCGGCGCTCTTTTCGGTGGTCAATGGTGTGCTCTTGAATCCGCTGCCCTTTCCGCAGCCCGATCAACTCTTGATGCTCCACCAGAGCAAGCCGAATTTCGATCAGGGCGCGATCCCCTATCCGAACTTTCGTGACTGGCAAAAAGATAACCAGACGTTTTCCGCGATGGCCATTATGCGCGGCTTCAGCTTTAGTCTGATGGGCGTGGGCGAACCGGAGCGCGTCAATGCGCGGATGGTCTCAGGTGAGTTCTTCTCTGTGCTCGGAGTCAATCCCGTCTTGGGGCGGAACTTCAGGCCGGAGGAAGATCAGCCCGGCACCGGCCCGGTGATCATCATCAGCGACGCCCTGTGGCAGCGCAAATTCGCTGGCGCGCCGGACGTAGTGGGCAAAGGCCTGACATTGGATGACAAGAGCTACACGATTATCGGCGTGCTCCCGGCGGACTTCGCGCTGTTTCGCACCAGCGAAGTTTATGCGCTGATCGGCCAGTGGAACGGCCCCCCGCTGCGGAGCCGGAGCGCAGGTTTGGGCCTGCATGGCATAGGCCGCCTCAAGCCAGGCGTGACGCTCGCGCAGGCGCAGTCCGATCTGGACAAAGTCATGCAGAATCTGATCGCCCTTTACCCACAAGCCAACCGAGGCAATGGCGCGAAACTCGTCCCGCTCAAGGAGCAACTGGTGGGCGATGTGCGGTTGACACTGCTCTTGCTGTTGGGCGCAGTCGGATTCGTGTTGCTGATCGCGTGCGTGAACGTCAGCAATCTGTTGCTGGCGCGCTCGACCGGCAGGACGCGCGAATTCGCCATTCGCGCCGCGCTGGGAGCGGGGCAGTGGCGCTTGCTGCGGCAATTGTTGACCGAGAGCTTGTTGTTGGCTTTGGGCGGCGGCGTGCTGGGCTTGCTGCTGGCCGCCTGGGGCACACAGGCCGCACTCGGCGTGCTTCCCACCGCACTGCCACGCGCACACGAAGTCGGGCTGGACAGTCGCGTCCTGTTCTTCACACTCGCTATTTCGCTGCTCACTGGTGTGCTGGCGGGGCTGGCCCCCGCGCTGAAGGTTTCGCAGTGGCGCTTGGCGGACACGCTCAAAGAAAGCGGGCGCAGCGGTGGCGGTAGTCGTCACCGCGCGCAAGGTGTCCTGGTCGCGGTAGAGATGGCGCTGGCGCTCGTCTTACTGGTTGGTGCGGGCTTGATGATACGCACCCTGAGTGCGCTCTGGAACGTAGACCCAGGTTTTCGTCCGGACAATGTCTTGACTTTCGCGCTGAACTTTCCGCCCTCGTTGAGAACGGCCACTCCGGAAGCGGCGCATACCAACGCGCGCGACCTCAGTGACCGGCTCAACTCCATGCCGGGAGTCAAGGCTGCTTCATTCTCGGCGGGCGCTGCGCCTTTGCAGGGCGAAGATGATCTCTTCTTCTATATTGATGGCGAGCCTAAGCCGGCGAGCACAAGCCAGATGCATATGGCGCTTGTCTATCGGGTCGAACCCGCCTATCTGACGGCTATGGGCATTCCACTCAAGCGAGGCCGCTTTTTCACCAATCAAGATGAGGTGCGGTCTCAATCGGTGGTCGTGATTGACGAGGTGCTCGCTCGCCAGTATTTCCCGAACACAGATCCCATCGGCAAGCGCATCAACATAGGCGACCCTGACCGGGACCCGTTGCAGATCATCGGCGTAGTCGGACACGTGAAGCAGTGGGGGGTGGATGCGTCGGATGGACAGCAATCACTCCAGGCTCAACTCTACGAACCGCTCAGGCAATTGGAGGGCGGCCCTACCAGCTTGGGCGTAGTGGTGCGCGCCGAGGGCGCAACCCCAGCGCTCTGGGCTGCGCTGCGCAATACGGTGCAGAGCCAAAACAAGGAGAACATCATCTCCAGAACGCAGACGATGAATGAGGTAATTGCCGGCTCGCTCGCCGAGCAGCGCTTCTCGATGACCCTGCTCAACGCCTTTGCGGCAGTGGCGCTGTTGCTGGCGAGCCTCGGTCTTTATGGCGTCATTTCGTATCTGGTCGGTCAGCGGACGCAGGAGATCGGTGTGCGCCTCGCATTGGGCGCGCAACGCCGGGACATAATGCGGCTCGTCCTGGGCCATGGTGTGAAGATGGCGCTGGGTGGCGTGGCGCTTGGATTGGTCGTCGCGTTGGGCTTGACCCGCTTGCTGGCCAAGATGCTTTACGGTGTGAGCGCGACCGATCCGGTGACGTTTGCGGCTATTACCTTGTTGCTTGTGATGGTGGCGCTGCTGGCCTGCTTCATTCCGGCGCGCCGGGCGACGAAGGTTGATCCCCTTTTAGCGTTGCGGCACGAATAGCTCAAGCCGAGGTCTGAGTATGTAGGTGCAGAACGGGGAGCGTTAGCGACCTGGGGCTTGGCCAGTACGCACTTGAGCAAGCCCCAGGTCGCTAACGCTCCCCGTTCTGCAGCGCCGTTGTAGCCCATCCCCTGCCCAATCTTCTCAGCCGGGCCGAATTAGATCGGATTTCAATAGTGTGTACGGCAAAATCAACCACGGGGAGCACCGGGAGCACGGGGAAAGCTGGCATAGGCGGTCAAGGTTGGTGTTTCCCTGTGTGCCCCGTGCTCCCCGTGGTTTGATCCGTACACTCATTTGCAAATCGCTCTAGCTTCAAGAAACCCTTGCGCGAAATATTTTGGAAGTTTTTTGTCGATAAAACTGAATTACCCTATGTAGAATCCTTGCTAGATAGAATCCTAATTAGATAGAATCCTGGCTAGATAGGATGCTATCCACCAAACATTCTCAAGGAGGTTCGCAATGAGCAAAGGATTTCTCACCCACTCGACGGCGGTCATCTTGCAAGCGGTGGCCAACGGCTACTTGTACGGCTTCGACATCATTGACATCACAGGCGTGCCGGGCGGGACGGTCTATCCGGCGCTGCGGCGGCTCGAAGAATTGGGTTATCTCACCTCGAAGTGGGAAAAGCCGAGCATCTCGCAGTCCGAGCCGCGCCCGGCGCGCAAGTATTACGAGTTGACGCGCGCCGGGCGCGAAGCCTTGGCTGAAGCCGTCAAACGCTACCGGCTGTTGGAGCAGACACAACTGAAGAAAGAGCGCGACCCGAAACCTTCACGCGCTTGAGGTCAAAACCATGCCGTTGCTCGCGCGCTGCCAACAACTTTTCACCAAGCCGCATCTTCGCTTGATCGCGTTCGTCGGCGTGCTGGTGCCACGCCGTTTGCGGGCCGATTGGCGGCAGGAGTGGGAAGCCGAGTTGCAGCACCGCGAAGCGCTATTGGCCGAGTGGGACAGGTTGAATTGGCAAACCAAACTAAACCTGTTGTGGCGCAGCACGAGCGCGTTCTGGGATGCGCTCTGGCTGCAACCGAAACGATGGGAGGACGATATGTTTCAAGACCTACGATTTGGCGTGCGAATGTTACTGAAGAATCCCGGCTTCACCGCCGTAGCCGTGTTTACCCTCACCCTCGGCATCGGGGCGAACACCGCGATCTTTAGCCTCGTCAACGCCGTCCTGCTCCGGCAATTGCCTTTTCCCGCTGCTCATCAATTAACCGTCGTTTATGCGGAAAATCTCGGTAAGCCGGGGTTGGCACAGATTCCACCCGCCAACGCCGATGTCGCGGAGTTGCGCGGGCAGAGCCAGAGCTTTGCGCATCTCGCTGCCTTTTTTCTCGGCTCTGCCGACCTCGCAGACAGTGGCGACCCTGAGCGCCTTGGTGCTGCGGGTGTGACCGCCGGGTTCTTTGAGGTGTTGGGTGTGACGCCATTGCTGGGCAGAACACTGACTGCTGAAGAGGAAGCCTACGGCGGGCCTCCCGTTGTGTTAATTAGCTACGGGCTCTGGCAGCGGCGCTTTGGTGGTGATCCTGCGCTGCTGGGCAAAGGCATTACCATCAATGGTGCCAAGCGCACGGTTATTGGCATTCTTCCGTCGGACTTTGAGTTCCCGCGCAGCGCAGAGTGGCAGACATTTTCTTCTTTCGCTGGCCGCACCGAGGTCTGGCTGCCGTTGGCTCTACGTGCGCAGGATGATGGCACGGGCTGGTCGAACTGGCAGTCGCGCAATGAACGCGGACTGATCGTGATCGGACGCTTGAAAGGAGAAGCCAGTCTGCGTCAGGCGCAGGCCGAAATGGATGTGTTTGCCGCCCGGCTGGCAAATGATTATCCCAAGACGCACAAAGATATGGGACTGAAGCTGATCCCCTTGCGCGAACAGTTAGCGGGAAAATCCCAGAAGCCTTTGCTAATTTTGTTCGCCGCCGCCGGTCTGCTGCTTCTGATTGCCTGTGTCAACGTCGCCAATCTGCTGTTGGCCCGAGGAGCCGCACGGCAACAGGAGATAGCCGTGCGCGCGGCGTTGGGCGCGGGGCGCGGACGGCTGATGCGCCAACTTCTCACCGAATGTCTTCTGCTGACGATGCTCGGCACCGGACTCGGCTTGTTGGTGGCGGAAGGTTGTCTGAAAACTTTTCTCGCGCTGAACCCTGTGACGCATTCACGTCTCGACGAGGCTTCGCTCGACCCCGTAGTGCTCGGGTTCACGGCGCTCGTCGCTGTAGTGACGAGCGCCGTGTTCGGCCTGATTCCAGCACTTCAAGCGTCGAAACTTGATCTGCGTACCTCGCTACAAGAAAGCGGTCGCAGTGCAGGGGGCGCAGTACGTGAAGGTGTACGCGGCTGGCTGGTAGGCGCTGAGGTGGCGCTCGCGCTGGTCTTACTGACGATAGCCGGTCTGATGGTCCGTAGCTTCCTGCGCGTGCAGGCGGTGCAACCCGGCTTTCGATCCGATTCCGTGCTCGCCTTCAACGTACAACTAAACGCGCGCTACTCAGACGGTGCTAGCCAGGTCATGTTTTTCGAGCGGCTGGTCGCGCGTCTTGAAGCCCTGCCAGGAGTGCGCGCTGCCGGAGCGATCTCCTATCTACCCCTGGGCGGAGGCGAGAACATGGGCCGCTTCACTGTTGAAGGTGAGCCGCCAGCCAGTCTGGGCAAGGAGCCGTCCGCGGAACGCCGTTGGGTGACGCCAGGATACTTCGCGACGATGGGCATTCCCCTCCGCCAGGGACGGGGTTTCACGCTGAGAGATACCGATGGCCAGCCGAAGGTGGTCGTCATCAACGAGACTATGGCGAAGAAGTACTTCAGCAACCGCGATCCGGTGGGTCGGCGACTGAATGCTGGGGGAGCGTGGCGCACCGTAGTAGGCGTGGTTGCAGATGTGAGGAGCGCTTCCTTAGAAAAGGAGGTGAATCCGCAGCTTTACCTACCCAACGCCCAGTGGCCTTGGGGCGTGATGACTATGGTGGTACACACCGAGGGAGACCCGCTCGCGCTAGCATCTGCCGCTCGCAACGAGTTGAAGTCCCTCGACGCCCTAATACCCGCAGCGAAGATGCGGACGATGGAACAGGTTCTCGCCAGCGCCACTGCCGTCCGGCGCTTCAATATGGCGCTGTTGGCATTCTTTGCGGTGGCTGCGCTGTTGTTGACGCTGGTGGGCATTTATGGCGTCGTCGCTTTCCTCGTCGGTCGGCAAACTCGAGAGATTGGTATCCGAATCGCCCTGGGGGCACAGCGGCGCGACGTTCTCCGGCTGGTTCTCCAACAAGGAATGAGGCCCGTCGTGTTTGGGAGTGTTGCTGGAGTAGCCGGAAGCCTGATGGCCTCGCGTCTTGTCGCGAGCCAGCTCTACGGTGTTTCCCCATCTGATCCTTTGACTCTCACCAGCATCTTCGCGCTACTGGTCACTGCTGCGCTACTAGCCTGTTGGCTGCCCGCTCGCCGCGCGGCGAGGGTTGATCCAATAGTGGCGCTTCGTCAGGACTGAACCCAATGGATGGTTCGACCAAAACAACGCGCTTTCGTTTCTGGCTCTGGCTGATTCGCTTCGTTGGCCTGATCGTGCCGCGTCGCTTGCGCGCCGATTGGCGGCAAGAGTGGGAAGCCGAATTGCGCCACCGCGAAGCAATGCTGGCCGAATGGGAACGGCTCAATTGGCGGAACAGACTAAACCTGTTGTGGCGCTCAACGAGCGCGTTTTGGGATGCGCTCTGGCTTCAACCACAAAGATGGGAGGACGAGATGTTTCAAGACTTACGCTTCGGCTTACGGATGCTGCTCAAGCACAAAGGCTTTACCGCCATGGCCGTGCTGACGCTCGCGCTGGGTATTGGCGCGAACACGGCGATCTTCAGCGTCGTCAACGCCGTATTGCTGCGCTCGCTGCCTTATCCAAAGGCGGACGAACTGATGTTGATCTATTCTACGAATACGCGGAACGCGGGCGAGGGAATGATTTCGCCGGTCACTTACCTGAACCTGAAGCAGCAAAATAGCGTGTTTACGGAGATGGCGGCGTTTGACATGAGGGGCTGGGCCGCAAATCTGACGGGCGACGGCGAGCCGGAAAGGCTGCGCGGGCAAAAGGTCTCGGCCAATTTCTTTCATTGGCTTGGCGTGCTTCCAGTGCAAGGCCGGGCTTTCCTGACCGCAGAGGAGCGCCCTGGCGCCAATCGCGTCGCTGTGCTCAGCCATGAGCTATGGCAGCGGCGGTTCGGCGGCGACGCCAAGCTGATCGGTCGCTTGATCAATTTGAATGACGCTGCTTACACAGTCATCGGCGTGATGCCCGCCGACTTTCGCTTCCATTCCCAAACCGATGTCTGGACGCCGCTCGCTTTTACGCCGAAAGACGAAGAAGACGAGATCACCTATCTGGTAGTTGGCGCGCGGCTCAAGCCAGGCGCTTCAATCGGACAGGCGCGCTCTGAGGTGAGCAGTCTTTACCTCCAGCAACGCAACGATCCGAAGTCGCAGGCGCGTGTAGGTCTGAAACCGCTTCAGGGGGCCTTCCTGACGAAGAATGTGCCGCTGATGTTGTGGATGCTTTTCGCCGTGGTCGGCTTTGTCTTGTTAATAGCTTGCGCCAACGTCGCCAACCTGTTATTGGCCCGCGCTTCCGTCCGCCACAGAGAAATGGCGATTCGCACCGCATTTGGCGCGCGCACGTGGCGGGTAGTGCGCCAATTACTGGTCGAAAGCGCGCTGCTGGCCGCACTTGGTGGCGCGTGTGGGCTGCTGTTGGCGCATTGGGGCATCCGGTTTCTGGTCGGCGGCTTGCCCGAATATCTGGCGGCGGCCAACTCGAACGTCGCCATGCTTAAGCTCGACGCTCAGGCGCTGGGGTTCACCTTCGCGCTGGCGTGTTTGACGACGATCATCTTTGGCCTGCTCCCCGCGCTGCAAGCCGCGAAGGTCAATCTCAATGAAGCCTTGAAAGAAGGCGGTCGCGGCGCGGCCAGAGGAGGCAGGCGGAGCCGCTTGCGCTCGCTGCTGGTCGTCTCCGAAATCGCGCTGGCCATGATTTTACTGGTCGTGTCAGGGTTGTTGCTGAAAAGCTTCTGGCGCTTGAATCAAGCTGATCGCGGTTTTTCACCGGCAGGCGTGCTGACCGCGCAACTCAATCCGCCGTACAAGGAGCATGACGAAAAGGAGTTTGACAAAGTCGTCGAGTTTTACCGGTGCCTGCTCGAACGCATCAGCACAATACCGGGGGTAGAGCGCGCAGGGATTATCAACAGCCTCCCTTCGAGGTGGGATTTCACGATTGACGGGCAACCACCAGTCCCGGGGGCGATCCCGCAAGAGCAACGCCCCGTCGCCGACCTCAATCAGGTGAGCGGAGATTACTTTCGCGGCATGGGAATTCCCTTGCGCGCTGGGCGCTTTTTCACTGAGCACGATGTCAAAGGCGCGCCGCTGGTCGCCCTGATTGACGAAACGCTTCAGCGGCGCCATTTCCCCGACGAAAACCCGCTAGGCAAACACGTCTACTTTCAGAACGCCTCGCGCGAGATCGTCGGCGTTGTCGGAGCCACAAAATTCTACAGTTTGAGAGGGACACCCCAGCCGCATATTTACCTGCCCTATCAGCAGGACAATTGGGGAGCAATGACGTTGTATATCCGCGCGCAAGCGGGCGACCCGACGAAGCTGATCCCCGCCCTGCGCCGCGAACTCGCCGCGCTCAACCCGAACCTGCCTCTTCATTCCGTCAAATTGCTCGAAGACACCGTGGCCGAGTGGACCGCTCCGGAGCGCTTTTCCACGTACCTGCTGGCGGCTTTCGCCGCGCTGGCGGCCTTGCTGGCGGCCATCGGCATTTACGGCGTGATGTCTTATGCCATGACGCAGCGCACGCACGAAATCGGCGTGCGGATGGCGTTGGGCGCTCAGTCGCGCGATGTGCTGAGATTGGCGTTGAAGCAGGGAATGCTGCTTACGCTCTCCGGCGTGGCGCTCGGATTGATCGCTTCGATTGGCTTGGCGCGCTTGATGAGGATAGTGCTGTTCGAGGTCAGCCCAACTGATCCGCCGACATTTGTCGCGCTTACCTTGCTCCTGACTGGCGTGGCGCTCGTGGCCTGCTACATCCCGGCGCGGCGCGCGACGCAGGTGGACCCGTTGGTCGCGCTCCGGCACGAGTAGTTTTTATGGCAGAGCGCAGGCAAACAACGCGTTTTCGTTTCTGGCTCTGGCTGATTCACTTCGTTGGCCTGATTGTGCCGCGCCGTTTGCGCGCCGATTGGCGGCAGGAGTGGGAGGCCGAGTTGCAACACCGCGAAACGCTGCTGGCCGAGTGGGACAAACTGAATTGGCAAAACAAACTGAACTTGCTCTGGCGCAGCACGAGTGCGTTCTGGGATGCGCTCTGGCTACAACCGCAAAGATGGGAGGACGAAATGTTTCAAGACTTGCGCTTCGGCGTGCGAATGTTACTCAAGCACAAAGGCTTCACCCTGGTTGCTGTGCTTTCGCTCGCCCTGGGTATTGGCGCGACGACGGCGCTCTTCAGCGTGATGGATGCGGTGATGCTGAAGACGCTGCCGGTCCGCGATCCTGAGCAACTGGTCGTGTTCCGCTGGCTGGGCAGCACGGGCTGGTACAAAGGTTTCATGGGATCGAACGATAAAGACGCCGCGACTGGATTGGAGGCCACCTCTTCGATGTCCTCTGCGGCCTTCGAGCGATTCCGCGATCAGAATCAAACGATGACCTCGGTCTTCGCTTTTGCTTCGCTGGGCCTGTTGAATCTCAACGTTGACGGGCAGGCGGAGATGGCGAGCGGGCAGGTCGTTTCCGGAAATTACTTCGCGGGGCTTGGAGTGCCTGTCGGCTTGGGCCGCACGCTCACGAGCGAAGACGATAAAACGAGCGCTGCACCTGCCGCCGTCATCAACCAGCGCTACTGGCAGCGGCGCTTCGGCGGCGACCCGGCCGTGGTTGGGAAAGTCATCTACATCAGCGGCGCGGCGTTCACGATTGTCGGCGTGACGCCGCCGGGATTCTTCGGGACGTTGGAGGTAGGCGCGGCGCCCGACATCACCGTTCCGCTGGGGACGCTGGCGCAGGTCTCGCGGCGCTACGCCGAGTTTCAAAGCTCGGCGAGCAACTGGTGGCTGCAAATTATGGGGCGGCTCAAACCCGGCGTGCGCGCGGAGCAGGCGCAGGCCGAACTCACAGCGCTGGCGCAGCGACACGCGCTGGAACTGCCGAACGACGCTGGCGAAAAGCGCACTGCGCCACAGATCAGCTTGGATTCGGGCAGTCAGGGGCTGACAAGACAGCGCCAGAGATTTTCCAGCCAGTTTGATGTTCTGGTGGCGCTGGCCGCGCTCGCGCTGCTGATCGCTTGCGTCAACCTGGCCAATCTGTCGCTGGCGCGCGCCGCCACGCGGCAGAGAGAAATGGCCGTGCGCTTATCGGTCGGCGCCAGTCGCCTGCGCCTCGTCCGGCAATTGCTGACCGAGAGCATGCTGCTCGCCGGCGTGGGCGCGGCGCTGGGGCTGCTCTTCGCTTACTGGGGCAAGGACGCGCTGCTGGCGCTGCTTGTGGGTAGTTCCAACGAGTTCGCTGTTGACCTCCGTCTGGATTGGCGCGCGCTCGGCTTCACCGCCGCAATCTCCGTGCTGACGGGTTTACTATTTGGTTTGGCCCCGGCGCTGCGCGCGACCAGGATCGAGTTGGCGCCGATGCTCAAAGAGACTCCCGGCGCCGGAGCCGCGCCGCGCTTGAGTTTGGGCAAGGCGCTTCTCGTTGCGCAGGTAGCAATGTCGCTGGCGCTGCTCACCGGGGCGGGCTTGTTCGCGCAAACGCTGCGCAATCTCAACCGGATTGACGCAGGCTTCGCTCGGGAGAACCTGTTGATCTTCAGTGTGAATCCGCGAGATGAAGCGGCGCGCCGAGCGAGCCTCTATCAGCAGTTGACCGAACGCTTGGCCGCACTGCCCGGCGTGCGCGCCGTCAGTTCCTCCCGCTATCCGTTACTGGCTTTCAGGTATACCGGCGAAGAAGTAAGCGTGCCGGGCTACACGCCGCGCCCGGATGAAGATATGAATGTCCGAACTGCTGAAGTGGCGCCGAACTTCCTGGCCACGATGGGAATTCCGCTGCTGCTAGGCCGCGAGTTTACGCCGCAGGACAATCAGCCAGCGCCCAACGTAGCGGTCGTCAGCCAGGCGCTCACTACGCGTTTCTTTCCCACTCAAAACCCGCTGGGCCAGCACATCAGCGTAGGCGGGATAGCGATGCAGATCATCGGCGTGGCGCGCGACACCAAATATGGCGGGATTCGCGAGGCCATCACGCCGGTCGTCTATCTGCCTTATCTGCAAAACCGACCCGCCCCTCCAGCGGAGATGAGCTTCGCCGTGCGCACCGTGGGCGATCCCCACGCCGCCATCGCCGCCATGCGACAGGCCCTGCAATCAATTGATCGAAACCTGCCGCTGTTTGGCGTTCGCACGCAGAGCGAGCTGATCGCGCGGAGCTTCGCGAGAGAGCGGCTCTTCGCCACGTTGTCGAGCTTCTTCGGATTGCTGGCGCTCGCGCTGGTCTGCATCGGCCTGTACGGCGTGATGTCTTATAACGTCGCGCGGCGCACGCACGAACTCGGCATCCGCATGGCGCTCGGCGCGACCGGCGGCGCGGTGTTGCGGATGGCGCTCGGCGAAGCGCTGTGGCTGGTTCTGACGGGTTTGGCGCTCGGACTCGTGGCCGCACTGACGGCGACGCGCTGGCTCGCGCATTTGTTATACGGGGTGACGCCGGCAGACCCGCTGACAATCGGGCTGGCGACGCTGTTGTTGTTGGCCGTGGCTATGTTGGCCGGCTACCTGCCGGCGCGCAGAGCCGCACGGGTTGACCCCCTGGTCGCGCTTCGTCACGACTGAAAATCAATGGCTACTGCGACGCAAACAACGCGCTTTCGTTTCTGGCTCTGGCTGATTCGCTTTGTCGGCCTGATCGTGCCGCGCCGCTTGCGCGCCGATTGGCGGCAGGAATGGGAGGCCGAGTTGCGCTACCGCGAAGCACTGTTGGCCGAGTGGGAGAGATTGAATTGGCAAAGCAAACTCGACCTGCTCTGGCGCAGCACGAGCGCCTTTTGGGATGCGCTTTGGCTACAACCGCAAAGATGGGAGGACGAAATGTTTCAAGACTTGCGCTACGGCGCGCGAATGTTGCTGAAAAATCCTGGTTTCACTGTCGTTGCGGTGCTGACACTGGCGCTCGGGATTGGCGTGAACACGGCGCTCTTCACCCTTTTCAATGCGGTTGCCTTACGGTCGCTGCCGGTCAAAGACCCGGAGCGTGTCGTGAAGGTGTACCGAAAAGAGTTGGGAAAATCCTCGCGCGAGGTGAGCGGGTCGGCCAGTATGTTCTCTTATCCTGAATATACTGGCTTCTGTAACAACACGCAGGCCTTCTCCGGTCTGACCGCTTATGCCGATGCGTCTCTGACCTTGGGTGGTGCTGAGGGGGAAGAGATTAAGGGGTTACTTGTCGCAGCGAACTATTTTTCAGTGCTGGGCACAGAGATGGCTGTGGGCCGCAGCTTTGCGCCAGAAGAAGGTCGGACACCGGGCGCATCACCGGTAGTCGTGTTGAGCCACCGCTTCTGGCAAAGGCGCTTTGGCGCTGATGCAAGTCTGATCGGGAAGACTGTTATTCTCAATCGTCAGCCCTTCACCGTGATTGGTGTCGCCGCCCGCGATTTCAACGGCGCCGAGCTATTTGCGCCCGATGTGTGGGTGCCGCTCACTATGCAGGTGCAGGTCATGCCAGGCCGCGATTTTCTCCCTAAGCAGAATTTGAGCTGGCTGGAGGTCGCCGGTCGGCTGAAGCCGGGCGTCTCGCAGGCACAGGCGCAGGCGGAGATGACGCTGTTGGCCGGTCAACTTGACCTTGCTTATCCCGGTCGGAAGACGCAGATCATCGTAACACCCGGCAATTTCCTCAGTGATCCTAAGCTAAGAGACAGGGTGATGGGCGTTGCGGCACTGTTGCTGGCGGCGGTTGGCCTCGTGCTGCTGATCGCCTGTGCCAATGTTGCCAATCTGTCACTGGCCCGCGCTGCCACACGACAAAAAGAAATTGCCGTCCGCCTGGCGATGGGAGCCACCCGCCTGCGACTTGTACGTCAATTGCTGACTGAAAGCGTATTGATTGCCATGCTGGGCGGCGCGCTGGGCTTGCTGTTGGCTTATTGGACAATCAACACGCTGCTCGCGGCAACCGCGCTCGATCAAAGATTGTTCGCCCTCGACATCAGCCCCGATCTTCGTGTCTTCGGCTACAGCTTGCTGATCGCTGTATTAACCGGCTTAACGTTCGGGTTAGCGCCCGCGTTGCAGGCCACCAAACCCAATCTCGTGTCGGCACTCAAGGATGAAAGCGGCGCCTTTGGTCAGCGGCTCGCGCCGCGCGCGCGGCTGCGCGACCTCTTAATCGTGGCCCAGGTGACGGTCTGTCTGGTGCTGCTCATCACTGCTGGCCTGCTGGTCAGGGGGGTGCAGCGGGCACAGACGCTTGATCCGGGCTTCAGGACGGAGCAGGCGCTCGTTACCAAGCTGGACTTGCGTCAGCAAGGCTACGATCAGCCCAGGGCCGCAATCTTCCAGCAGCAGCTCATCGAACGGTTGGAAGCTATACCAGGTGTGAAATCCGTGGGTCTGGCTTCGCTTGCCCCACTTTCCGGCAACACTAGCTGGGAAGTCATTCCTGAGGGAAGCGCCCAACAAGTGGAGGTTCACTTCAATGCCGTTTCGCCGAAGTATTTTGAGACGCTGGGTGTCCCGCTGGTACAGGGCCGCACTTTTAGCGACCAGGAGGTGAAAGACCAGATGCCGGTCGCGCTCATTAACGAAGCGCTGGCGGGAGCGTGCTGGCCGGGTGAACAACCGCTTGGGAAACGCTTCAAAACAGACCCCACGGCTGACTACTATCAAGTCATCGGCGTAGTCAAAGGTGTTCGCAGTATTCGCCTGGCGCAGGTAGATGGTCCCTACTTCTATGAGCCGATCAAGCCCACCCACCAACTGAGCCTGAAACTTCTGGTGCGCACCGAAAACAACCCGCACGCGCTCATCAATCCGCTGCGCGAAGCGGTGCGGGAAATTGATCCGCACGTTCTGGTTTCCACTACGACGCTCACAGAAGTTTTGGCAGATCAGGTTTTCGCATCACGCGCGGGTGCTCTGTTTGCCGGGACAGTGGGGCTGTTGGCCTTATTGCTGGCCTCGGTCGGACTGTATGGCGTGATGTCATACGCCGTGAACCAGCGGACGCATGAGATCGGTATTCGGATGGCGCTCGGCGCGCAAACAGGGCATGTCCTCCGCCTCATGATCCGGCAAGGAATGCGTCTGGTAGCGGTCGGCGTTGTGCTGGGACTGGCTGGCGCAGCAGCGGTCTCACGGGTCGTCACCAAGCTGCTGTTTGGGATAAGCCCAGTGGACCCGATAGCCTTTGTTAGTGTGTCTTTGTTTCTGGCGGGCGTGGCGTTACTAGCCTGCTGGCTGCCGGCACGACGGGCGACAAAAGTAGACCCATTGGTTGCGCTTCGTCACGAATAAACCCAATGGCTAACTCGACGCAAACAACGCGCTTTCGTTTTTGGCTCTGGCTGATTCGCTTTGTCGGCCTGATCGTGCCGCGCCGTTTGCGCGCCGATTGGCGGCAGGAGTGGGAAGCGGAGTTGCGCTACCGCGAAGCATTGTTGATTGAGTGGGACAGGCTCGGTTGGCGTAACAAACTGGACTTGCTCTGGCGCAGCACGAGCGCCTTCTGGGATGCGCTCGGGTTACAACCAAAACGATGGGAGGACGAAATGATTCAGGACTTACGTTTCGGCATCAAGATGCTGTGCAAAAACCCAGGCTTCAGCGTCGTCGTGTTACTTACGCTGGCCTTTGGCATCGGCGTGAATACGGCGTTGTTTACGGTCTTCAACGCGTTCGTGTTGAAACCGTTGCCGCTGAAAGACGCCGACTCCTTTGTGATCGTGCTTGGCGTAGCGCAACCCGGCCAACGCGCGCGGCGCTTTTCGTTTCCCGATTATCAGGATTACGCGGCGCGCAATCAGAGCTTCAGCGGATTGACGTTGATGAGCGAAGTCAGCGCGACGCTGGGCATCGAACACAAGCAATCAAGCGAAGGGGCGCGCGACGGACAAGCGCAACGCGAAGAGTTCGGCGTCGTGAATTGCCAGTTAGTCGCGGCGAATTACTTTTCGGTACTCGGCGCGGAGATGGTCTTGGGGCGCGGCTTTTTGCCGGAAGAAGAGAGCACGCCGAATACGCATCCCGTCGCAGTGTTGAGCCATTACTTTTGGGAGCGCAGCTTGAACCGCGACCCGCAAGTGATCGGACGCACCATACGATTGGCCGGACAGCTCTTCACCATCGTAGGTGTAACGAATCAGGAGTTCATCGGCACGGAGTTTATTCGTCCGGTGTGCTGGTTGCCGTTGATGATGCGCGAAGCGTTTTCGCCCACTGAAGCCGGAGCGAACTGGACGACCGACCGCACACTCACCCGCTTCAACATGTTCGGGCGTTTGAAACCCGGCGTGGCCGTCGCACAAGCACAAGCCGAACTCAGCCACCTGACCGCGCAACTCGCGAAAGAGCATCCAAACAAACGCGCTGACGATGCGCGCAACGCCGCCGTGCAACTGACCCGCGCTCCGAGTTTCACTGCGAACGATAATGTCGATGACACCGGAGAACTCATGCTCGTCCTTCCTTTGTCGGTTGCGCTGGTGTTGCTCATCGCCTGCGCCAACGTAGCCAATCTGATGCTCGCACGCGCGGCCAATCGGCAAAAGGAAATCGCTACGCGACTGGCGTTGGGCGCTACGCGCTGGCGCATCGTCCGCCAGTTGCTGACCGAGAGTGTGTTGATCGGATTGGCGGGCGGCATGTTGGGCTTGCTCCTGGCGTGGTGGGCGCTGAGCGTGTTGTATCCGTTGTTGCTCGCGAGCTTGCCGCTTCCGGCTACGTTTCGGGCTTCGTTGGCGTTGAATCTCAGCCCCGACTATCGCGTCTTCGGCTTCGCGCTGTTGATGGCCTTGCTGGCGGGCGTAACGGCGGGACTCGCACCGGCGTGGCAGGCTTCGCGCCCTGATTTGACTTCGGCGCTCAAAGGCGAAGGCTCCGTCTTCGGCGAACACCTGAGCCAGTCGCGTTTGCGCAATGCGTTGATCGTTACTCAGCTCGCTTTCTCGCTTGTCCTGCTGGTGAGCGCCGGCTTGCTCGTGCGCAGTTTGCAAAAACTGCAAACGGTTGACACGGGCTATGAGACTGCGCGCCTGTTCACCATCGAAGCCGATCTCGGCCTCCCGCGCGCCGCGCAAACCGAAGCCTTGCGCCAACAGCTTGAGACGCGGTTGCGCGCGCTGCCTGATGTTCAATCCGTCAGTCGCACTTCGCATGCGCCGCTGGAAGGACGAGCCACTCGCACTTTCGTCACCTTACCCGGACACAGCGACGCGCAGAATATGCCGATGGCGCAGTTCACTCGCGTTTCTTCCTCGCATCTGCCGACGCTTGGCGTGCCGTTGCTGCACGGGCGCAACTTCACCGAACAGGAAGCCGCCTCCGGCGCGCGCGTCGCCGTCATCAACGCCGCGACCGTGCGAAAATACTGGCCGGAATTCAACGATCTCAGCCAGGCAATTGGTCAATCACTGAGCATTCGAATCAATTTCGACGAAGCGCCAAATCCCGCGGCTTTTCCGGTCTATCAAGTCATCGGCGTGACGCGCGACCTGCGCACCGGCCTGGTCTTTTCCCCGACGGCCCGTTCATTCACCTGCCGTTTCAACCGGGCAAGTCAGGCGGCGAATACCTGCTCGTGCGCACGCGCGCTGAGGCGAGCCGCGTGATAGCGATGACGTACACCGAAACCGCTGCGCTGAATCCGAACGCTACGCTGGCGATGCGAGCGACAGCGGAAAATGTGGCCTTGCAAAACATGCCGTTTCGCCTTGCGGCGAAGCTCGCGCTCACGCTGGGGCTGATTGCACTCGCGCTCGCGGCGATTGGACTTTACGGCGTGATGTCTTTCGTCGTCACGCAACGCACGCGCGAGATCGGCGTCCGCGTAGCTCTCGGCGCACAACCGCACGGCATTCTGGCCTTGTTTATCAAGCAAGGCCTACGGCTGATCGCAATTGGCATCTTCATCGGCCTGCTCGGCGGCGCAGCTATCGCGCGCCTGCTCGCCTTCATGCTGGTTGATTTGAGTCCGTTCGATCCGCTGACCTTCAGCGGCGTCTCGTTGTGTTTGATTGTGGTGGCGTTGCTGGCGACGTGGCTGCCCGCGCGCCGTGCGGCTCGCGTTGATCCGATGATTGCATTGCGTCACGACTAACCGGTAAAACGAACGATGAAACCGCATCTGCGACTGATTCAATTCATTGGCTTGATCGTCCCGCAACGCTTGCGCGCTGATTGGCGGCAGGAGTGGGAGGCTGAGTTGCAGTATCGCGAGGCATTGCTGGCCGAGTGGGAGAGATTGAATTGGCGCAACAAACTTGACTTGCTCTGGCGCAGCACGAGCGCGTTTTGGGATGCGCTCTGGCTACAACCGCAAAGATGGGAGGACGAAATGTTTCAAGACTTGCGCTACGGCGCGCGAATGTTGCTAAAAAATCCGGGCTTCACCGCTGTCGTCATCCTGACGATAGCGCTGGGCATTGGCGTGAACACGGCGCTGTTTACGGTTTTCAATGCTTTCGCGCTGAAGCCAGTGCCGTTAAAAGACGTGGATAGCATTGTGGAAATCAAAGGTGTGCCGCAGCCGGGCCAGTGGGCGCGTAAGTTTTCTTATCCGGAGTATCGGGATTATGCGGCGCGCACGCAGACGCTCGTCGGGTTGGCGCTGATTAGCGGACAGGAAGCGACGCTGAGCATCGAACATACTGGGCACGCGCAGCCAGACGCCGCGCAGTCAGAGCGCGAAGAGTTCGGTTATGTGAGCTGCCAATTGGTGTCCGCCAATTACTTTTCCCTGTTTGGTGCGAGCATAGCCCTAGGGCGCGGTTTCTTGCCTGAAGAAGAGCGCACGCCCGGCACGCATCCGGTTGCCGTGTTGAGCCATTACTTTTGGGAGCAGGCATTCAAGAGCGATCCGCAGGTCATCGGACGAACCATCCGGCTCGCTGGACAGCCATTTGTCATCGTTGGTGTGACGGCCAAAGAATTCATTGGCACCGCGCCGAACCGGCCTGCGTTCTGGTTGCCATTGATGATGCGCAGCGCTCTGTCTCAAGAAACGCAGTCAGCGGCACCAAGTTGGCAGACAGATCGCAGCGTCCTTTCTTTTGGCATGTGGGGGCGCCTGAAACCGGGCGTCACAAGCGCACAGGCGCAGGCGGAAATGCACTCCTTGACAGCGCAACTGGCGCGTGAATATCCCGGCGAACATAGTAAAGCTACAGTGCGATTGAAACTCGCGCCCGCCTTTGAATCATTTGATGAAGATGGGCCGCTCCTTTTGATGCCGCCGCTTTCGGTCGTGCTGGTATTGTTGATTGCCTGTGCCAACGTCGCGAACCTTTTGCTCGCGCGGGCGGCCAAACGGCAAAAGGAGATTGGCACCAGGCTGGCATTGGGGGCGACGCGTCGGCGGATCATTCGCCAATTGCTGACGGAAAGCATGTTAATCGCGTTGGTGGGTGGCGGGCTTGGTTTGTTGCTGTCGTGGTGGTCGCTCAAGGCCTTGTACCCGTTGGTGCTCTCGCAATTCGACTTGCCCAGCACGTATCTGGCTTCGATCGCGCTTGATCTGCAACCCGATTTTCGGGTCTTTGGTTATACACTGTTGCTGGTATTGCTCGCGGGCATTGCGGCGGGACTGGCGCCGGCTTGGCAGGCTTCGCGCCCAAACCTGACACTGGCGCTGAAAGGAGAAGGTTCTGTTTTCGGTGAACAGTTCAGCCAGTCGCGGTTGCGCAATGCCTTGATTGTCGTGCAACTGGCCTTCTCGCTGGTGTTGCTGGTCAGCTCCGGCTTGCTGGTCCACAGCCTGCAAAAGCTGCAAATGGTTGACCTGGGCTTTGAAACCGCGCGCCTGTTTGCCGTCGAGGTTAATCTGGGAACAGCCCGGGCACGCCAGACCGAAGACTTGCGCCAGCAACTGGTAGAACGCCTGCGCGCGTTGCCGGACGTGCAAGCGGTCAGCCGTGCTTCGCGCGCGCCATTGTCCGAGTCAGCACCCACAACTGCGGTGGCGCTCGCCGGGCAGACGGATCGAGCACGAATGTTGGATGCCAGTTACGATTTTGTCTCGTCCGGCTATCTGGAAACGCTTGGCGTTTCATTGTTGCAGGGCCGGAACTTTACCGAACAGGAAGCGAATGCCGGCGCGCGCGTCGTCGTGCTGAGCGCGGCGGCAGTACGCAAACTCTGGCCGCAATTCAATGACCTCGGTCAGGCGTTGGGACAATCACTTGGCATTGCGGCAGGCGAGCCCAAGCCCGTCGCGTCGCCCACAGCAGCGGAAGCCACTGCGCCAGCACCTTTGCCGGTTTATCAAGTAATCGGCGTCGCGCGCGATGCCATTACGGGGTCGGTCTTAGAACGCAACGATCCGCTTATTTACCTGCCGCTCAGCCCCGGCAACCCTCCTGGCGAACATCTGCTGGTACGCACGCGGACGGACGCGCAGCGCGTGATGGGAATGATGCGCGCAGAAATCGCTGCGCTGAACCCCAACGCCAAGTTGGCGATGAAAACCACAGCGGAATGGCGGGATTTGCAGTTGACGCCGTTTCGTATTGTCACCAACGTCGCACTGGCCTTGGGGCTGATGGCGCTCTTGCTGGCCTCCATTGGGTTGTACGGCGTGATGTCCTTCGTCGTGGCGCAACGCACGCGCGAAATCGGCATCCGCGTCGCGTTGGGCGCGGAGCCCCGCAGCATTCTGGCGCTGTTTCTTAAACAAGGCCTGCGCCTGATCAGCCTCGGCATCCTGCTCGGCTTGCTGGGTGGCGCTGCCATTGCTCGCTTGCTGGCGCTGGCGCTGGTTGACTTGAGCCCGTTCGATCCATGGACCTTCAGCGGGGTTTCGCTCTGCCTGGCCGTGGTGGCGCTGCTGGCCACTTATCTGCCCGCGCGCCGCGCGATGCAGGTTGATCCGATGGTGGCGTTGCGGCACGAGTAGTGGAAGGGCGGAATGCAGAATAAACGAAGAATTCATCTGTGGTTGATTCGACTCATTGGCGTGATCGTGCCGCGCCGTTTGCGCGCCGATTGGCGGCAGGAGTGGGAAGCCGAGTTGCGTTACCGCGAAGCACTGCTCGCCGAGTGGGACAGGCTCGACTGGCGTAACAAACTCGACTTGCTGCGGCGCAGCACGAGCGCCTTTTGGGATGCGCTCTGGTTACAACCAATCAGATTGGAGGACGAAATGTTTCAAGACCTGCGCTACGGCGCGCGCATGCTGTTCAAGCAACCTGGCTTTACGCTGATTGCCGTGCTCTCGCTGGCACTCGGCATCGGGGCCAATACGGCCATCTTCAGTTTGCTGGATGTGGTGCTGCTCAAATCGCTGCCCGTGCAGGAGCCTGACAAGTTAGTGCTCTTTGGCCAAGGCGAAGAAACGGGCCTCAACACTGGTTTCCCGAACAGAAGCTGGGAACTCTTCTCCTATCCTTTTTATCAGGAAGTGCGGCAGCGCAATGAAGTCTTTTCCGAGGTGGCGGCGCTCCTGAATACCCCCAGGTCTCCTTACGGCGTCGTTCACCTAAAGGGCGCGCGCGGCGAAGCGGAAAAGCTGAATCTGCAATTGGTCTCCGGCACTTATTTCTCGGTGCTGGGTGTGCAGGCCAGTTTGGGGCGCACCTTTACGGAGGCAGATGAGCAAGCAGCGGGTGGGCCGCCAGTCGCAGTCATCAGCTACGATTGGTGGGAACGCCGCTTGGGCGGCGATCCGGCAGCGGTCGGCGCGACCATTTCGACACGCCAAACGGTTTACACCATCATCGGCGTCGCGCCCAAAGAGTTTTTCGGTACGGCCGCGGGGCAAGCGCCAGACTTATGGGTGCCGCTGGCGCTGGAGGAACAGTCGCCGTCTTCCCTCTGGAGTGGGTGCCATAACAAGGAACATCAGTCGCTCTATCTCATCGCCCGGTTGAAAAATGGCGTGCGCGCCGAGCAGGCTAGCGCCGCCGTCAATTTGCTCTTCAAACAATCCTTGCATGAGCGAGCGGGCGCGCAACCCTCGCCAGAGCGGTTGCAAGCGATTCAGCGCGCCAGCATTGAATTGACTCCGGTGGGGCGGGGGCTTTCGACGCTACGCCGGGAGTTTTCCCTCTCGCTGCGCATCCTGATGGCGGTGGTCGCGCTCGTGCTGCTGATTGCCTGCGCCAACGTCGCCAATTTGTTACTGTCGCGCGCCGCCGCGCGACAGAAAGAGTTTGCTGTACGTCTGGCAGTTGGCGCAGGCCGCACACGCTTGATGCGTCAGTTGCTTACCGAAAGCGTCTTGCTCGCCAGTCTCGGGGGGATCGCGGGCGTTTTACTGGCGTGGTGGGGCAGTCGCCTGCTAGTGCTGATGGCTTCCGCTCGTGCTGAAGCCCTGCCGCTGGATGTCACGCCGAATGCTCGCATCCTGGGCTTCACGCTGCTGGCCTCGTTGCTTTCCGCCGTGATCTTTGGCACGGCTCCGGCCTGGCGTGCCGCCCGGATTGAACCGAACGCCGCGCTCAAAGTCGGGAAAGGCGCAGCGCAAGCGACCTCGCGGAGCCCGCTGGGCAAGGCGCTCGTGATCGCGCAGGTCGCGCTCTCGCTGGTCTTGCTGGTCGGAGCAGGCTTGTTTGTGCGCACGCTGATCAATTTGCAAAACCTACCCACCGGCTTCAATCAAGAAAACGTCATGCTCTTTCGGCTTTACACCTTTATGCTGGGTGACGAAGGCCCGCAATTCGCTCCGCTGCTGCGCGAGGTGGAAGAGAAGGTCAAGGCCGTGCCGGGCGTACAGGCAGCTTCATTTTCATCCTTCGTCTTCAGACATGGCCAATGGACAAGCCGGATCTTTACTGGCGGGCCAGACCAACCGGAAGGACAACGGAGCGCCAGGCAAAACATCGTTGGCCCGGACTATTTCACCACGATGGGCATCCCGCTCCTAGCCGGTCGAGTCTTTGGCTCGCAGGATACAGACAAATCTCCCAAAGTGGCCGTCATCAGTGAATCGCTGGCGCAGCGATTCTTCCCGAATGGTTCTCCGCTCGGCAAACGCTTTGGCACGTATGGCAGGCCACCGGACGAATTCGAGATCGTCGGCGTCGTCAAAGACGCTAAATATGTGGCGGTGACCGAGCAATGGCGACCAATGGTCTATTACCCACATGCGCAGATCCCTCAACCGCTCGAAAACTTTGTGGTGCGTTTCGCTGGCGCGCCTGCCGCCAGCGTCCCACAAGTTCGGCGGGCCATTCAGCAGGTCAATCGTAATCTGCCGATTGATGAAGTCGTGAGTTTGTCCGACCACATTGGCCGCTCGCTCACTCAGCAAAAACTGGTCGCCCGGCTCGCGTCCTTCTTCGGCCTGCTGGCGTTGCTGCTCGCCTGTGTTGGGCTATACGGCGTCTTGTCCTACGCCGTAACGCGACGCACCAATGAAATCGGCGTGCGCCTGGCGCTCGGCGCGCAAAGCCGCAACATTCTTTGGCTGATACTGCGCGAGGCGCTGGCGCTGGTCTGCGGCGGTGTCATCGTCGGATTGGTAGCCGCCTCCTTCGTTACCAAACTGGCCGACAAGCTCTTGTTTGATTTGAAGCCGACCGACCCGCTGACGCTGGTGTCGGCTACGTTGCTGCTGATCGTGACGGCGGTGTTGGCGGGTTATCTGCCCGCACGCCGCGCCACCCGCGTTGACCCGCTGGTGGCGTTAAGAGACGAGTGAGACTGATGGCCGATGCTACATCCGCAACCCGCTTTCGTTTTTGGCTCTGGCTGATTCGCTTTGTCGGCCTGATCGTGCCGCGCCGTTTGCGCGCCGATTGGCGGCAGGAGTGGGAGGCCGAATTGCGCTACCGCGAAGCACTGCTCGCAGAGTGGGACAAGCTCGACTGGCGCAACAAACTGGATTTGCTCTGGCGCAGCACGAGTGCTTTCTGGGATGCGCTCTGGCTACAACCCAGCAGATTGGAGGACGAAATGTTTCAAGACTTGCGTTATGGCTTGCGAATGTTGCTGAAAAATCCCGGCTTCACCTTGATTGCTGTTTTCACGCTGGCAATGGGCATCGGCGCGAACACCGCGATCTTCACGCTGTTAGATAAGGTGCTGATTCGCCCGCTGCCTGTCGAACAGCCACAGCAACTCGTCGCTTTTGTCGAAGACGGGAGCGGCGCGCCGGGGATTTTCTCTTACCCGCTGTATGCTGAGTTGCGCGACCGCAATGACGTGTTGGCGGGCGTGGTCGCTTACGAGCAGCGGCCCTTCAGCCTGAGCGATGGGAATCAGAGCGAACGCGTGATCGGGCAAATCGTCACTGGCAATTACTTTGCGGTGCTCGGCGTGCGACCCGCGCTCGGACGCTTTTTTCTGCCTGAGGAAGATCACACTCCCAATACGCATCCGGTCATCGTCATCAGTCACGGTTTGTGGCGCAGGCGTTTTGGCGCTGACCCGGCGGCGATTGGCCAGACGATCAGCCTGAGCAACTACCGCTACACGGTGGTGGGTGTGGCCCCCTCGGAATTCACAGGGACGACGCGCGGCACGGTGAACGATGTTTATGTGCCGATGATGATGCAGGCGCAGGTAGGGCCTAGAAGGGAAGGCATGCTGGACAATCGCAACGCCGGTTGGTTGCAGTTGATCGGCAGGCTCAAACCGAATGTCAGTCGTGCGCAAGCGCAGGCCGCGCTGGCCACTCCGGTTGAGGATGCGAATAAAACTTTTTCTGATAAGGCGGCTGATCGGATTGGTGATCCGACCAAAGTTTTTTTGATGGACGGAAGCCGCGGGCATACGGATCGGGTCAAAGACCTCTCGTTGCCGTTGAAACTCATGATGGGCGTGGTCGGCTTTGTCTTGTTGATTGCTTGCGCGAATGTCGCCAATCTGCTACTGGCGCGCGCTTCGGCGCGGCGCAAGGAGATCGCCGTTCGGCTGGCTGTCGGCGCTGGTCGTTTGCGCATCGTGCGGCAGTTGCTGACTGAAGGCGCGATTCTGGCGGCGTTGGGCGGCGGCGCTGGCTTGCTGCTGGCCTACTGGTTCACCGGCTTGTTGATGGGCTTCCAACAACAAACCAACTACGTCCCACGCTCTTTCGATGGCCGCCTCGATGGCCGGGCGCTGGTTTTCACATTGGGTCTGTCGCTCTTGACCGGGATTATTTTCGGCCTGGCGCCTGCGCTCGAAGCTTCCAAACCTGATCAAGTCGCGGCCCTCAAAGCAGACACGCCGGGAATGGGCGGCAGAGGACGCCGCTTGAATCTGCGTAACCTGCTGGTTGTTGCGCAGGTGGCTTTGTCGCTGGTGGTGCTGATCGGCGCGGGTTTATGTTTGAAGAGTTTGCGCGCCCTGCAAGTGGTTGATCCGGGTTTCGAGCCGGCAAAAGTCGTGACCGCCTCTTTCGATCTGAGCCAGAATGGATACAACGAAGCGCGCGGGCGACAATTCATCTCACAACTCTCCGAACGAGTCGCGGCCTTGCCCGGTGTGGAGGCCACGAGCTTTGCACGTATTGTAGCTTTCAGCGACATCCCATGGGTCGGCCCGCTGATTATCGAAGGCTCCAAGCCACAGCCCATCAATACCAACGCCATCAGCCCAAGCTATTTCCGAACGCTCGGCACCCCACTCGTGCGCGGGCGTGAATTCACTGCGCAGGATACGACGGACACGCCGCTCGTGGTCGTCGTCAATGAAGCGGCGGCGCGCCGTTATTGGCCCGGACAGGAAGTTGTTGGCCAACGGATCATGCGCGGCAGGCAGGTTGGCGAAGTCGTCGGCGTGGTCAGAGACAGCAAGGAGAAAGGGCTGACCGCAGACCCACGCCCGGCGCTCTATGTGCCGTTGCTGCAAGCCTACTCATCGGAACTGACGCTGCACGTGCGGACGGCGACGCCCTCGCCGACGCTGCTCGCTGCCGTGCGTCGCGAAGTGCAGGCGCTCGACCCGGCGCTACCTGTTTATAACCTACAGACGCTGGCGCAACAGAAAGACGGCTCGCTTTATGCCGAACGTCTGGCGGCGGCGTTGTTGACGCTGTTCGGCTTGCTCGCGCTAGCACTGGCCACCATCGGCATCTACGGCGTGTTGTCGTATGCAGTGACCGAGCGCACACGTGAACTGGGCATTCGCATGGCCTTGGGTGCGCAACCGCGTGACCTACTCAAGCTTGTAGTGGGCCAGGGCATGCTGCTCGTGCTTGTTGGCCTGATCATCGGTGTGGGAGCGGCCTTCGCGTTGACACGTTTGATAGCGAAGTTGCTCTTCGGTGTGAGCGCGACCGATCCGCTGACTTTTGTCGTGATCCCGCTACTGCTCATCGGTGTGGCGCTCGTGGCCTGCTGGCTACCGGCGCGACAGGCGATGCGCGTAGACCCATTGGTGGCACTCAGGTATGAGTAGCCATCGAACATCAATCAACCTAATCAAAGAGGGGCAACCTAATCAAAGAGGGGCAACCTAATCAAAGAGGGGCAACCTAATCAAAGAGGGGCAACCTAATCAAAGAGGGGCAACCTAATCAAAGAGGGGTAGTGGTTTAACCGTGAGAGATAAATGCCGCAGGCCAAGCGCATGGAGTCCAGCCTTTAGGCTGCTGGCTCGCTCATGCAAGCTAGCAGCCTAAAGGCTGGACTCCATGCGCTTCTCTCTCGCTTGAATCACTACCCAAGAGGAATTTATGAAGCATCAACTGCTAATTGTCTTTTTGCTTGGACTATCGCTATTCGCTGTCGGCGTTGGGGCCAAGGCGACTGACATCTCTGGGACGTGGGCGTTTTCTATCAGTCTGGACGGCGGCCCGCAAAACTTTCCCATGACGTTCATCCTCAAACAAGCAGGCGATAAACTCACTGGCACGCAGGGCGAATCTCAACTCACAGGCACGGTGAAAGGGAATCAAGTGGCGATCACTGTCGCAGGCAAAAATAAAGGCGGCATGGATTTCAAAAACATCTACAACGGCACGATTGAATCCGCCACCAAAATGTCCGGCACCTGTGAATTCCCGAAAGGCCCGGGCAAGTGGACTGCAACCAAGAAGTAAAGCAATGCAGCGAACGGGCGCATAACTAGGCAGATGGCTGAACACCACCGACAGAGTTTTTCAAAACCCCACCTCTGGCTGATCGCGTTAGTCGGCGTGATCGTGCCGCGCCGTTTACGCACTGATTGGCGGCAAGAGTGGGAAGCCGAGTTGCAGCACCGCGAAGCGCTGTTGGCCGAGTGGGAGCGGCTCGATTGGTGGAACAAAGTAAACCTGTTGTGGCGCTCAACGAGCGCGTTTTGGGATGCGTTGTTGCTACAACCAAGAAGATTGGAGGACCAGATGTTTCAAGACTTACGTTTTGGCGTGCGCATGCTGCTCAAACAACCAGCCTTCACCTTGATCGCCGTGCTCACGCTGAGCCTGGGCATTGGGGCGACCTCGGCAGTTTTCAGTCTGATCCAAGGGGTGCTGTTGACGCCGCCGCCTTATCAGCAACCGGAGCGAATCGCGTTGATCACGACAGCGCGGACGGATGGTCAGCAAACGGTTAGCACGCGTGGTTGGCCCGCCGCGCAATGGCTGGAATGGCAAAAGGAAGCGAAGTCATTCGAGGCTATTGCCGCATACCGCTGGGAATTCAGCTTTATCGTCTTGGAGGACGGCAGCGAATCAGTCGAGGGAATGATTGTCACCAAAGAATATTTCAGCGTGACCGGACTCAAGCCTGTGCTTGGCCGCACGTTCCAGGACGCCGACGCCGTGGTCAATGCGCCGCAGGTCATCATTCTCGGCTATGACCTCTGGCAGCGCCGGTTCAACGGCGATCCCAACATCATCGGCAAGACGATCCCGTTCCGCGGGTTGTTCGGGGCGCCGTCTCCGACAGTCATCGGGGTGATGCCGCCCGGCGTCCGTTTCCTTCCGTCGCCCATCATGGCGAGAGAACCGAACTACAACGTGAACGCGCAGGTGGAATGGTGGTTGCCGGCCAGGACCACCCTCCCGGGGAAATTTCCTATGTGGAGTGTAGCGGCATGCTTGAAAAACGGAGCCACGCTCGCGACGGCGCAAGCGGAGTTCGCGAGTATCACCGCAAGGCAGGCGCAAGCCGACCGCGACTTCGCGGGCGTCACCGCCCGGACGCAATTACTGACCGCCGAATTGAGCCGCGATGGGCGGCGCATCCTGCTGCCGCTGTTGGGCGCGGCGGCGCTCGTCTTGTTGATCGCCTGCGGAAACGTCGCGGCGCTCCTGCTCGTGCGCGGTTTGCAGCGGCAGCAGGAGTACGCGGTGCGCTGCGCGCTGGGCGCGGGCCGCGTGGCACTTTTCCGGCAAGTGTCCGTGGAGAGTTTGCTGTTGGCGCTGTTGGGCGGCGCGCTTGGCATTGGTCTGGCGTTTGGCATCGTCAAGCTGATCAAGCTGATCGGCGGTCAGGCCATTCCGCGTCTGGATGCGGTCACGACCGGCTGGCCTGTGTTGGCCTGCGGACTCGGCGTGGCGGTGATTGCGGCGCTCCTGGCCGGATTTCTCCCCGCGCTGCGCGCCGCGCGACTCGATCCGATGATCGCGCTCAAGGATGCCGGCCCGAAAAGCAGCGCGGGCCGCGGCGAGCGCCGGTTGCTGCGCGGTGTGACGGTGATTCAGACAGCCTTGACCCTGGCGCTCTTGGTGGGTGCCGGCCTGCTGATTCGGACGATGAATAACCTGTCGAAGGTGAACGCAGGTTACGACACGGGAAAAATCCTGACCATGAGCGTAACGACGATGCAAAGGGAGAATCGCGAGCGATTTGATGCTTTTCATCAGCAGGCGCTGGAGCGGGTTTCGCGGCTTCCCGGCGTCGAGCACGCGGCGTTCGGGTGGGGCGTGCCCTTGACCGGCAACAGTTCGCCCCGGGTTGTCGAAATCGAAGGGCAGCCCCCCGTCAGTAAACCAAGCGATTTGCCCGTGTTTCCGGACCGTGCGGTCACTGAAGGCTACTTCAAACTGTTGGGGCAGCCATTGGTGGCGGGCCGGGACTTCCGTTCAACCGATAACCGCGACGCGCCCAGTGTAGCCATTATCAACCAGGCGTTCGCCAGCCGTTACTTTCCCCAGGCCGACCCTATCGGGAAGAAACTCTGGAGTTTTGGGCGACGGGACCAGCAAATTGAAATCATCGGCGTGGTAGCCAATGGCCGCACCGACGATCTGACGAAGGCCGCAGAACCGGAGCTTTACACTTCGCAGTGGCAGTTCCCCGTGTTTATCAAGCACCTGCTCGTCCGCACGGAGGCAGACCCGCGTGCGCTGATGGCCAACGTGCAACGCGAATTGCGCGCAGTTGATTCCAGCGTCTCCATCGAAAACCTGAAGACGCTGGAAGAGATTCGCGGCGATTCGCAGGCCTCACGCAATTTTGCGATGCGGCTGTTGATCGGGTTTGCGCTGGTGGCGAGCGCGCTGACATTGGTCGGCATCTACGGCGTGCTTTCGCTCTCGGTCGCCGCGCGGCGGCGCGAGATTGCGATTCGCACGGCGGTCGGCGCCGAGCGGCGCGACATTCTGAAACTGGTTTTGGGAGAGGGGCTGCGATTGATCGCGCTGGGCGTGGCAGTGGGACTGGCCGCGGCTATTGTCCTGTCGCGGGTCTTGAGGTCGTTCCTTTTTGAAGTCGAGCCAACTGACCCGGTCACGTTAATCGTGGTGGGATTGTTATTCGTCGGCGTGGCGCTGTTGGCGTGCTGGGTGCCTGCCCGTCGCGCCGCGAAAGTTGATCCGTTGGAAGCCCTCCGCTACGAGTGATGCGAGTGAGACTGATGGCCAATGCGACATGCACAATCAGATTTCGTTTCTGGCTCTGGCTGATCGCGCTGATCGGCGTAATCGTGCCGCGCCGATTGCGCGCCGATTGGCGGCAAGAGTGGGAAGCCGAGTTGCAGCACCGCGAAGCGCTATTGGCCGAGTGGGACAAACTCAATTGGCAAACCAAACTCGATTTGCTCTGGCGCAGCACGAGCGCGTTTTGGGATGCGCTTTGGCTACAACCGAAACGGTGGGAGGACGAGATGATGCAAGACCTACGGTTTGGCGTGCGAATGTTGCGGAAAGCCCCCGGCTTTACCTTGATTGCCGTGTTGACGCTGGCGTTGGGCATCGGCGCGAATACGGCTATTTTCAGTGTCGTCAGTGCTGTGTTGTTGCGGCCTTTGCCGTTCAGGGACCCGGCGCGATTGGTGGCGGTTTGGGAGAGCAATGCGGCGAAAGGCCAAACGCACGGAGCCATCGCGGGCGCAAACTTTACAGATTGGCAGGAGCAAAATCAGGTCTTTGATTCGCTCGCAGCCTACTTCAGTTGGAATTACAACCTGACAGGCGCTGGTGAACCACAGCGGCTGACGGCAGCGATTGTTTCAGCGGGTTTCTTTCAGACGCTGGGCGCAGCGGCCACGCTCGGACGTGCGCTCTTGCCGGAAGACGATCAGGCTGCCAATGAAAACGTCGTAGTGTTGAGCCAGGCCCTGTGGCAAAGCCGCTTTGGAGCCAGGCCTGAAATCATCGGGCAAATCATCACGCTCAATAATCGTCCGCACACGGTTGTCGGCGTCATGCCTGCTAGCTTCGATTTTCCCGACGACAAAACTGAAATCTGGCGGCCAATGGCGCTGGCTCCACGCGACGCGCAAAACCGTGAGGGCAAATGGCTGAAAGCGGTCGGGCGCTTGAAACGGGGCGTTTCGCTCGAACAAGCCTCAGCGGCGATGAACACGATTGCCGAGCGGTTGGCCGCCAGCTACCCAAAGACCAATGCCGGTTGGGGAATCAACCTGATTCCGCTGCGCGATGAACTGGTGGGCAAAGCGCGCGGGTTTCTGTGGACGCTCTTTGGCGCAGTGCTGCTCGTCCTGTTGATTGCCTGTGTGAACGTGGCGAACCTGCTGCTGGCGCGCGCGGCCACGCGGCGGAAAGAGAATGCCATTCGCGCGGCGCTCGGCGCGGGCCGGTGGCGGTTGTTGCGGCAATTCCTGGTCGAAAGCCTGCTGCTGGCTGGATTAGGTGGGGCGCTCGGTCTGGCGCTCGCGTACGGGAGCCTGGACGCCTTGCTTGCACTTAGCCCTGATGATGTGCCGGGACTTGCCAAGGCCACGATTGATTGGCGCGTGCTCGGTTTCTCACTGACGCTCTCGTTGCTGACTACTTTGCTGTTTGGCCTCGTCCCAGCTTGGCAAACCTCCAAGCCAGAGCTGAACCAGACGCTCAAAGACGTAAGCCAAGCGACGAGCAACGCCAGTCGTCGGCTGCAAAATGCCCTGATCGTGGCGGAAGTCGCTGCCGGAGTCGTGTTGCTGATTGGCGCTGGGTTGACATTTCGCAGCTTTTTGCGCCTGCAAGCCGTAGAGTTGGGTTTTGATCCGCACGATGTGCTGACGCTGCGAATGATGCTTCCAGCCAGCAAATACGCCGAAAACCAACACTCCATCGCTTTCTTTCAACAAACCTTGGAACGTATCAAAACACTGCCCGGAGTCGTTTCGGCCGGTGCCGTGCAGGATTTGCCGCTGGGCCAGAACGCGATGAGCTTTCCCTTCAGCATTGAAGGCCAACCGGACGTGCCCGTTGCGGCGCAGCCACTCGCGGCGTATCGCGCCGTAACCGAAGATTATTTTCGCACGCTGGGCATCCCGCTCGTCGCGGGGCGTACCTTTACGGCCGCCGACACTCTGCCAACCACGCCCGTCGTCATCATCAATCAGACAATGGCGCGGCGCTTTTTCCCCGCTGGCAATCCGCTGGGTAAACGCATCCGCTTCGGCGAGCCAAGCGATCCGCCCTATACGATTGTTGGCCTGGTTGGCGACATCAAACAGCAGGGACTTGCCGACGAAGAACTCGCGGCCATCTATCAACCGCACGCACAAAATCGGTTTGCCTGGTTGCGCTGGATGACGCTGGTCATTCGTTGTAACACGGCCCCACTCAACTTGGTCGCGGCGATTCGCCGTCGGATTGCGGAAGTGGACCGCGCTCAACCTGTTTACGAGATCGCCACGATGGAACAGCGTCTGGCGAAATCAGTCACACAACCGCGCTTTTCGACCTTCCTGTTTGGCCTCTTTGCCTTGCTAGCGCTGGCGCTGGCAACGGTCGGCCTTTACGGCGTGATGTCCCATGCGGTGGCGCAACGCACTCATGAAATTGGCTTACGGATGGCGCTTGGCGCGCGCGTCGGCGACGTGCTGACGCTGGTCGTCGGGCAGGGAATGAAATTGACCTTGCTGGGTCTGGCAATTGGTCTGGCCATCGCCAGTGCGCTTACGAAGGTATTGAAGGAACTGCTTTTCAACGTCAGCACGACCGACCCGCTCACGTTTGCCTGCGTTGCCGGATTGTTGCTGGGCGTCGCACTGCTGACCTGTTATCTGCCCGCGCGCCGCGCCGCCAAAGTAGACCCCTTGGTCGCCTTACGGCACAACTGATCTGATGGTACGCACACGATTACATCTATGGCTGATTCGCTTCGTCGGACTGATCGTACCGCAACGCCACGCGCGCCGCTTGGCGGCAGGAGTGGGAGGCGGAGTTGCGCTTCGCGAAGCATTGCTGTCAGAGCGGAAGCGGCTCAACCTCAGCCTTGTAGCTGCTGCAAGCCAGCGGCAAGCGCTAACCTGCCGGCCTGACGCGGCCTTCTTCCCGGCAAATCATTGTGACAAATGGCGACCGCTCTGGCGCCGCGCCGGGCAGGTCGTTTCCTGTTGGCTGTAGACAAGCTACGGGCTATGGGTGTACCTTGTCTACATCCTAAAACATTTTCGGGAAAGGAAACGACCATGAAACGAGGCTATGAAAACCGCATCGAGTTGTTGCAAGGCACGCTCGATCTGCTGATTTTGCAAACGCTGCAATGGGGGCCGCGCCACGGCTACGGCATCAGCCAGGCCATTCGCACCGGCTCCGGCGAAGTGCTGCAAGTGGATACTGGCTCGCTCTATCCGGCGCTGCATCGGCTGGAACGCAAGAAATGGATCAAGGCCGAATGGACGGTTTCGGAAAACAATCAGAATGTAAAAAGCTATCAACTGACCGCAACCGGCAAAAAACAACTCGCCACCGAACGCTCCAATTGGGAGCGGCTGACGGCAGCGATGGCGGGCATCCTGCATCCACAAGAATAGGAGCGTGCAGATGAAATTCTGGCGACAGCGCAAAGACGAAGAACTCGACGCCGAAATCCGCCATCATCTCAACGAAGCCATCCGCAACCGCCTCGAACGCGGCGAAACGCCCGATGAAGCGCGTGCCAATGCCCTGCGTGAATTTGGCAATGTGGGACTGGTCAAGGAAGTCACGCGCGAAATGTGGGGCTCCCGCTTCGCTGAACGGTTGGGGCAGGACTTGCGGTTTGGCATGCGAATGCTGCACAGGAATCCGGGTTTTTCATTGATTGCCATTCTCACGCTGGCGCTGGGCATCGGCGCGAATACGGCAATTTTCAGCGTGGTCAATGCGGTGCTGCTGCGTCCGTTGCCGTATGCGGAACCCGAGCGATTGGTATGGGTGTGGGGCAATGTGCGCGGCGGGGGCAATCGCGCGAGCCTCAGTCCGGCGGACTTCCTTGCTTACCGCGCAGGCAGTCAATCTTTCCAGCAACTGGGCGGCTTCATGGATCAAAGCGACTTCGCCACGTTGACAGGCGGCGGCGAGCCGGAGCGGTTGCGCGTCAATTTGGTCACCGCCAATTTCTTTGACGTGCTCGGCGTCAAGCCGCTGCTCGGACAAGGCTTCAGCGCTGAAGACGAACAACAGGGACGCGGACTGGCTGTCATGCTCAGTCACGCGTTGTGGCAGCGCCGCTTTGGCGGCGACGCGTCGCTGATTGGGAAAACGCTGACGCTCAACGGGCAAAGCGCGGCTGTCGCCGGTGTGCTGCCTGCCGACTTTGAGCCGCCGCTGCCTGCCGAATTCTGGAGCGTGATGCCGCTGTCAATGATGGCCACCGTTCGCAGAGCGTATTTCATCCGCCCCGTGGGCAGGCTGCAGCCGGACATCACCATCCAACAAGCGCAGGCAGAAGTGGACGGCATCGCCCGGCGCTTGGAAGAGAGTTACATCGAAGCCAAAAATTGGAGCTTGCGGCTTGTGCCGTTGCGGGAACAAATGAGCGGCAGCCTGAAGCCATTCTTATTGCTGTCATTGGGCGCGGTGGGCTTCGTCTTGCTGATCGCGTGCGCCAATGTCGCCAGCCTGATGCTCGCGCGGGCGGCCACGCGCAAGCGCGAAATCACCGTGCGCGCCGCGCTGGGCGCCAGTCGCTGGCGCATCGTGCGACAGTTGCTGGCGGAAAGTTTCTTGCTGGCGCTGGCGGGTGGCGCGCTCGGAGCGCTGCTTGGAGTTTGGTTAGTGAAAGGGTTGGTCGCCATCAGCGCGGGCAATCTGCCCACGTGGGCGCGGGTCGCCATAGATTGGCGCGTACTTGGTTTCACGCTAGCGGCGACGGGGCTGACGGGCTTGTTGTTCGGCCTTGCGCCCGCGTGGCAGGTCTCGCGCCCCAATCTCGTCGAGGCATTGAAAGACGGCGGGCACGGCGCGAGCGACGGCCGCCACCAGCAACGCTTGCGCGCCGTGTGGGTGGTCGGCGAAATCGCGCTGGCCGTGGTGTTGCTGATTGGCGCGGGCTTGCTCGTGCGCAGCTTTTTGCGCTTGCTACAGGTTCATCCTGGCTTCGTGGCAGAGAACGTTTCCACCACTCCCGTCGAATTGTCGCCCGCGCGCTACAAACCGGGACAGGCCGAAAATTTCTGGGATCAATTGCAACAGCGACTCACCGGTCAGCCTGGCGTGACAGCGGTTGGGATGATCTCCATATTGCCGATGAGCGGGCAAGCTAATGTTTTCCGTTTCCGTGTAGCGGGTCGCCCGCAATTCGACGGCAATGTCGTGAACGCCGATTATCGCCAGGTCAACCACGACTATTTTCGCGCGCTGCAAATTCCGCTCCTGCGCGGCAGGTCGTTTGCGCCAGAGGAAGCTCGCGCGAGTCGCCCCGTCATCATCATCAGCGCTTCATTCGCCGAACGCTTTTTCCCCAATGAAAACCCGTTGGGCCAACATCTGCTGATTCATTCCGGCATTGACTCCGGCAGCGCGGAGCTAGCCTACGAAATCATCGGCGTGACGGGCGATATACGGCATCGCGGCCTGTCGAGAGAGGTTTTCCCGATGATGTATGCGCCGATGCTGCGCCGCTACGGGATGACGCTGGTGGTGCGTACTGCCGCGCCAATGCCTGAGCTGGCGCGCCTCGTCCGTCAAACGGTGCGGACGCTCGACCCGGATGCGCCGCTGGCGGCGTTGCGCCCCTTGACGGAAGTGGTCGGCGATTCGATCGCACAACAACGGCTGAATACGCTGTTGCTGGGCGCACTGGCGGCGCTGGCGCTGACGTTGGCGGCAGTCGGGGTTTACGGCGTGATGTCCTACACCGTCATGCAACGCACTCATGAAATCGGCATTCGGATGGCCCTGGGCGCGCAACCCGGCGACGTAGCGCGCCTGGTATTGCGACAAGGATGCACGCTGACGCTGGCGGGCGTAGGCTTCGGACTGGTGACAGCGCTGGCGTTGACGCGCTGGATGCAAAACCTGCTTTTTAACGTAGCGCCGACAGACCATCTGACCTTTGCTGGAGTCGCATCCCTGTTGACGTTTGTCGCGCTATTAGCCTGCTGGCTGCCGGCGCGGCGCGCGACGAAGGTGGACCCGCTGGTAGCTCTCCGCAGTGAATAGTTGATCGTGAGCTGGAGACAAGCTGAAGAACAATTCCCAATTTTCCCAAAGGGTCAGACACCAATGAAGAAAGCGATTTTCGCATCTGCGCTTAGCACCCTGCTTTCTATCGCTGTGGTCGCACAGTCACCTGCCCCTCCGCCTCGTGCTGCGAGCCCGAATCCTGCGTCCTCCGCTTCAACTTCTGGTGGCGGCACCGGCGCGGAGGGCAAGATCGCCTACCTGAACGGCGCACAACTTAACCAAGGGATCTTCGAACTCAAAATAAAGCTCGATGCGCTCAACCTTGAGTTCGAGCCGAAGAGGAAAGAGATTCAGGCTGCGGAAGAAGAACTCAACAATCTGAAGAATAAGATTCAGACGCAGGGCGGTACGGTCAACCCACCAGTTCGTAATCAATGGGTTGAAGAAGCGGTCGAGAAAGAAAAAGTGTTAAAACGCAAAGGTGAAGATTACGAGGCGCTCTTGCAGAAGCGGTATGTGGAGGTTTCTCAACCTATCAACGAAAAGATCTTAAAATCGCTTGCGAATTACTGCCAACAACATGGGATCGCCATCGTATTTGAACGGGGCGCCGCAGATCAGACGGGTTTCCTGATCTGGCCTAATCCGGCGGCTGACATTACCGACGACTTCATGAAGGAGTATAACAAGGCGAATCCGGTCGTCGCTTCCTCAGCAGCAGGCGCGAAGAAGAATTAGAGCGCCAGAAATTGAAGACGAACCAATCACTGACTTCACTGCGACAGGAGTATGAAACATGAAATTCCACTGGCTCCGCCGCCAACAACGCGAAGCCGAACTCGACGCTGAGATTCGCAGTCATCTCGATGAAGCCATCCGCGACCGCATCGAACGCGGCGAAACGCCCGATGAAGCGCGCGCCAATGCCTTGCGTGAATTCGGCAACGTCGGTTTGGTCAGGGAAGTCACGCGCGAGATGTGGGGTTGGGCTTCGCTGGAAAGGTTGCTGCAAGACTTGCGCTTCGGCGCGCGAATGTTGCGTAAACACAAGCGCTTCACGCTGGTCGCGGTAATCTCGCTGGCGTTGGGCATCGCCGCCACGACGACGGTATTCAGTTTTATCAACGCAACGATATTGCGCCCCGCGCCAGTGCGGGACGCCGCCAATCTCTACGATCTTGATCTCGACTTCCTGGCCGCTTATCCGGATTACCTCGATTATCGTAGCCGCACCGATGTCTTTTCCGATTTGATAGCCAGCAGGTACTTTCTGGCCAGTCTCAACCATCACGGAGAACCTGCGCAGGTAAATGGCAGCTTCGTCACGGGCAATTACTTTTCCGTGCTGGGAGTACATCCGGCGCTGGGCCGTTTTTTCACGCCCGACGAAGACCGCACGCCCGGCGCTCATCCGGTCGTCGTTCTCGGTTTCGCCTTGTGGCAAAGCCGATTCGGCGCTGATCCAGCCATCATCGGCCAGTCGGTACGGCTCAACCGGCAGCCCCATACGGTAATCGGCGTAGCCCCCAGAGAATTCACCAGCATTCACGCGTACGACTCCGCGCAGCTTTATGTGCCGTTGATGATGCAAGCACAGTTAATGGCGCAGCCAGAGGTTTTCACCTCACGCCAGGCAAGACACCTCTATCTGACCGGGCGACTCAAACCCGGCGTGACGCGGCAGCAAGCCGAGGCGGCGGTGCGCCTGCTTGACGGGCAATTGCGTACACTGGGGCCGGCACGCGACCCGGCTGCGCCTCACTACGAAGCGTCGCTAGCGCCCATCCTTTCCGTGCGTACACGGGAACTGGTGCGGATGCTGCTCAACCTCGGTGTACTCTTTGCGATTCCCGGATCAGTGTTGTTAATCGCCGGCGCCAACGTCGCCGGGATGTTGCTGGCGCGCGGCGCCGGCAGGCGCGGTGAAATCGCGGTGCGGGTGGCGGTGGGCGCGACCCGCGCCCGGCTGTTGCGGCAGTTGCTGACCGAAAGTGTTTTGCTCTTTCTGCTGGCAGGCGCATTGGGCGCTACGCTGTCGGTCTGGCTGACGCGGATCGTGGCGGCGCTGCCATTTCCGGAGGACGCCATCTTCCCACAGTATATGCGTACCGACTGGCGCGTCTTGTGTTTCACCCTGCTGCTCGCCTTGTTGACCGGCGTCATTTTCGGCCTGACGCCCGCGCTCGCAGCCTCGCGTGTTGACGTGCAGTCGGTGTTGAAAGATGCGCCGGGGCCGGGCGCGTGGCGGCCTGCGCGCTTGCGGCAGTGGTTTGTCATTGGGCAAATCGCCGTGGCGCTCGTGTTGGCGACGAACGCCGTATGGTTTATGCGGATGTTGCAATACACGCAACTACACTCTCCCGCCAAACAGCCCGAAACCCTGCTGACGGCGTACATCAATTGGCCCGAAGGAACCTACGACGACGCACGTAAGAAAATCTTTTGCCAACAATTGACCGAAGGTGTTGCCGCGCTGCCGGACGTTGAGTCAGTCAGCCTGGCGCGGGAACTGCACTGGAGCGGATTTCAAGGTACGACGGAAATGACCATCAACGGCGCCAGTGGCGTGAAGGCCGGTGTCAATTCGGTGACGCCGCGCTATTTTCAAACGCTTGGCCAGGCCTTGCGGTACGGTCGCGACTTCTCAACAGCGGATCAGGCAAGCGCGTCACCCGTCGTGATTATCAACGAAGCCTACGCACGTCTTTATGGCCCCGGCGCGACGGCGTTGGGGCAGCAGATGACACACCAGGAGGACAGAGGCATTGATGGGGCGACCATCATCGGCATTGTCGAAAACGAACCGCCGTTCCTGTTTGCCGAGGCAGCCCGTCCCTTTGTGTATACGCTGATTCAGCAATACGCGTCCGAAACGATGCTGCTCGTGCGGCAACGCGGCGAGGCGACCAATCTCGCGGCTGCCGTGCGGCAGATTGTGCAAACGCTGGAACCTGAGCTGCCGCTGAAAATGCCGGTGACGCTGGCCGAAAGAGCGCGCGCGGAGAGCGCTCCTTTCCGCGCGGTATTTCTGTCGTTGAATGCGCTGGGGCTGCTCGGCCTGGCACTGGCGGCGCTGGGAATTTACGGCTTGGTGGCTTACACCGTCGCGCAGCGCACGCACGAAATCGGCCTGCGGGTCGCACTCGGCGCACAGCGGCGCGACATTATCCAACTCGTGTTGTGGCAGGGGCTGAAGCTGGGGCTGCTGGGCGGAATGCTTGGTCTGACGCTGGCCTTCGTAGTTGGGCGCGTCCTGACGAGCAACCTGTTCGGACTCAAAGCCAATGATCCGGTGCCGTATCTGGGAATGGCGCTGCTGCTGATCTTGGTCACGTTGACTGCGAGTTTTCTGCCGGCAAGGCGGGCGGCCAGTCTGGACCCGCTCATCACCTTACGCCACGAATAGACACATAGACACAAAGTAAGGCAAACCTTTTCAGAGGTTGTTTGAACGTCGCTGATTCCCAAGCTCCGTAGGAGCGACCTGTTTATAGCAACGGCGTACGACGATTCCCCAGACTTGTAGGAGCGGCATCTACGGTACATTTCGCTCCTACGAAGCTTGAGGGCGGTTGCGACTACGTTCTATAAACATGCCGCTCCTAAGGAGCGAAAGAGCTTGCCAACTTTTCCAACAACCTTCGCAAACAGGAGCGTGAAACATGAACTTTTTCCGCTGGAAACAACGCAAAGATGAAGAGCTCAACACCGAAATCCAAAGCCATCTTGAGATGGCCGAGCGTGATCGGATGGCACGTGGCGAATCCGCTGAACAAGCTGCGGCCAACGTGCGGCGTGAATTCGGCAATGTCGGTTTGGTCAGGGAAGTCACGCGCGCGATGTGGGGCTGGGCAACGCTTGAACGCTTGGGGCAGGACTTGCGGTTTGGGCTGCGAATGCTGCGCAAGAACCCGGGCTTTTCGCTGGTTGCCATTCTGACACTGGCGTTGGGCATTGGCGCGACAACGTTGATCTTCAGCGTTGTGAACGCCGTCTTGTTGCGTCCGTTGCCATATCGAGAGGCCGACCGATTGGTGCGCATCGAAGAGCGTCACTTGCGCGGCAACGCATCCAATGTCAGCTACGCAAACTTCCGCGATCTGGGCGCACAGACCGGCACGCTCGAACAGATTGCTGCCTCGCGGTTTTGGACGGCCAACCTGACCGGAACGGGTGAACCGGAGCGCGTCAGGAGCGCGCTGGTTTCAGCGAGTTTCTTTGACGCGCTCGGCGTCGCGCCGCTCCTGGGCCGTACATTTTTGCGCGAGGAAGATCAACCGAACGGTGCGCCGGTCGTCGTGCTGAGCCAGCAGCTCTGGCAGCGACGTTACGGCAGCGATCCGCAGATCGTCGGCCAAACCATTCGCGTCAGCGATGTCGAACGCACCGTCATCGGCGTGATGCCGCCGAGCTTTCAATTGCCGACCAACACCGAGTTGTGGACGCCGCTCATTGCCGATGGCGACTTGCGCGACAATCGCCGCTCGCATCTGCTCACGGTCATCGCGCGGTTGAAGCCAGGCGCGACGTTGGAGCAGGCGCGTGCTGAACTCAACACCGTCGCCAGCCGCATTGAACAAGCGCATCCCGGCGTTGATCCGCAACTGGGGCTGAACACGACTCCGTTGCAAGAGCGCATGGTCAGCGGCATTCGCCAGGCTTTGCTGGCGTTGCTCTGTGCGGTGGGCTGTTTGTTGTTGATTGCCTGCGCGAATGTAGCGAACCTGCTGCTGGCGCGAGCGGCGGCACGCGAGAAAGAGATGGCTCTGCGCACGGCCTTGGGCGCGGGACGCCTGCGCTTGTTGCGTCAGTTGTTGACCGAAAGCTTGTTGCTCGCCGCGCTGGGTGGCGCAGCCGGTTGGCTGATCGTGCACTGGGGCGTCAAATTTATCGCCACGCTCAATTCATCTGCCTTGCCACGCATCAACGAGGTCACAGTGGATGGCCGTGTGCTCGCGTTTGCGCTGTTGGCTTCACTCGTAACGGGCGTGCTATTTGGAATCGCGCCGGTGTTGCAATTGCCCAAAGATGCCTTGCACGATGTGCTGAAAGAAGGCGGGCGCAGCACAGCAGGCACACGGCGGCGGCGTTTGCGCAATACCTTAGTCGTAGCTGAAGTAGCGCTGACGTTAGTCGTATTAGTTGGCGCGGGACTGCTCATCAACAGCTTCTGGCGCTTGTTGCGCGTCGAACATGGCTTCGATCCGCAGAACGTCGTCACCTTCAATCTCTTTCTTTCACCGACCCGTAACAACGATGACGCGCGGAAGATCAACTTTCTGCAACAAGTCTTGGAACGCGTCGCAACAGTACCGGGCGTGCGCGCCGCCGGGCTGACTTCAACTACGCCGCTGACTGGTGGGCCTGCGACCAGTTTTGAAATCGAAGGCCGCCCACCGGTTCCCGATGAACACGCACCCATTGCCGACATACGCATCATTGACCCGCACTACTTCAGCGCGATGAGTGTTCCATTGCGCACGGGCCGCTTCTTTAGCGAACGCGATGCAGCCAGCGCGCCACGCGTGATGATTGTCAATGAAACGCTGGCGCACCGCTTCTTTCCAGACGAAAGCCCGCTCGGACGCCGCGTCACGATGAAAGATTGGGGGCCGCCGCTCACAGGCGAGATTGTTGGCGTAGTCGGCGATGTCAAAGAGAATGGATTGGATGCGGCCATACAGCCGGAAATCTACTGGCCTTATCCGCAATTTCCCTCGAATTTCAACACGCTCGTAGTGAAAGCCGCTGCTGATCCATTGCAACTCACCGCCGCTGTCAAAGCACAAATCTGGGCAGTAGACCGCGAGCAGCCCATCGCCAACATTGTGACGATGGATGAAGTGATCTCTACCTCGGTTGCCGCGCGCCGCTTCAACCTGCTGCTCTTCGGCTCGTTCGCCGTTTGCGCGTTGTTGCTCGCGGCCATCGGCATCTACGGCGTAATCTCCTACACGGTCGCGCAACGCACACACGAGATCGGCGTGCGCATAGCCTTGGGTGCGCGCCGCACTGACGTGCTGAAGCTAATCGTCGGGCAGGGGATGGCGCTCGCCGGCGCGGGCGTTGCGCTGGGTTGGCTGGTGGCACTGGGTTTGACGCGCTGGCTCAAGACGCTGCTCTTCGAAGTGAGCGCGACCGACACATTGACGTTTGTGGTGATTGCGTTGCTGCTAGGCATAGTTGCGCTGCTCGCGTGCTACTTGCCAGCGCGGCGTGCGACGCGAGTTGATCCGCTGATTGCGTTGCGTTACGAGTAGAGACGGTCTACGGCTGATCAGTAAACGACAAAGCGCGCGGATTCTTGCGGCTGCGGCCGCTCGATGTGCGGAAAGGCTGTGCCTTTCCGTGACACGCTACTCTACTTTGGTTGGGTCTATGACCCAACTGCTTTGGGTCATAGACCCACGCAGGGCAAGCTGCCTGCCGGTAAGTCAGAGACTTACCGCACATCAGGCGGCAGAGCCGCGCAGACGCCCCCACAAGAATTTGTGTAGATACCAATGCGGTTGCAACCCAGGGCTAAATTCAACTGCCGCTCTGCGGCAAAGACAACGACAGCCTTGCCTTCTTATTGCTACCCGACATTGAATTTGACCAACAGGTTTTTGGAAGCCTTACAAACTTCGGCTGAACGCACGCCAGCTTGTCTCAATTTCTCCGCCACTTTCTGCTCCCCATAAACAATTAAGCTTGACGCTGCTACCCTATGTAGTAATCTACGGCCAGGCAATAGATTACTACATAGGGGGTACACGTGGATCACGAGATCAAGCTCAGTTACACGACTGCCGTCATTTTGCAGGCGCTTGCGAGCGGCTATCAGTACGGCTTCGACATTATTGACGTGACAGGGCTGCCCAGCGGCACGGTTTATCCGGCCTTGCGCAGATTCGAGGAGGCGCGGGTAGTCACGTCGCGTTGGGAGGCGGACGAAGTCGCTGAGCGCGAGCAACGTTCGCCGCGCCGTTATTACGAGCTGACCAAAGCCGGACAAGCAGCGTTGGCTGATGCGCTCAAGCGCTACCGCGCGTTGGAGAGCCTCTTCGCCGTTGCGAAGAAGCCGAAGCCATCGGACGCTTGAGGCAAGTTTGTAGTTCACGTTTGTAGTTCCGCCTTTAGGCGGCTAGTCACGCGCCGCCTAAAGGCGGAACTACAAACTTGCCGGCTCACACTGATTTGAAAACCGATCTAAGAAAGACCGGCGACATGCCAGATCACAACCGACAACGTTTTGCTTCTTTGCCGCAACGCCTGATTGCCTTCATCGGTGTGATTGTGCCGCGCCGCTTTCGTACGCGCTGGCGCCAGGAGTGGGAAGCAGAATTGGAATATCGCGAAGCCTTGTTGGCCCGTTGGGACAGGCTCAATTGGCGCAACAAACTCGAACTGCTGTGGCGCAGTTTGGGCGCGTTTTGGGATGCGCTCTGGCTACAGCGTCAACGTTGGGAGGAAGACATGTTTCAAGATCTGCGCTTTGGTTTGCGAATGCTGTTGAAAAATCCCGGCTTCACGTTGATTGCCGTGCTCACACTGGCGTTGGGCATTGGCGCGAACACGGCGATCTTCAGCGTCGTCAATGCAGTGTTACTGCGACCGCTGCCTTATCCGGAACCGGAGCGGCTCATTCGACTCTGGGAAAGCAATCCGGGGCGCGGCTGGCCTGAGTTCTCGGCTTCGGCGCCCAATTTCGCGGATTGGCGCAAACAGCAAACGGTCTTTGAGCAACTGGCGGCGTACGGATTCGACACGTTCAATCTCACCGGCGGCGGCGAGCCGGAAAGAGTGTTTGCGCTCGGCGTGACGGCGAATCTGTTTCCGACGTTAGGGACGCCGCCCGCGCTGGGACGGAATTTTCTTCCCGAAGAAGAACAGCCCGGACGTCATCGTGTCGCGATCTTGAGCGACGGCTTATGGCAGCGTCGCTTTGGCGCTGATCCCCAATTGATTGGCCGCCAGATTCAGTTGAACGGCGCGAACTATACGGTCGTTGGCGTCATGCCGCCCCGCTTCCAGCTTACGCCGGGCACGGAGGTGTGGACGCCGCTGATGTTGGATCCGGCGCTGGCGCCCTGGCATGCGAATCGCTCTCATCACATCATCCACGTCATCGGTCGGCTCAAACCCGGCGTCAGCTTCGCGCAGGCGCAAGCGGCAATGGACGTCATTGCGCGCCAGCTTGAACAGCAATATCCGAAATCGAACGCCGGGTGGGGCGTACGGCTGCGCACGTTTTACGATTGGCTCGTGCCTGAGCAAATTCGGCAATCCGTGCTCGCGCTCTTTGTGGCGGTCGGCTTCGTACTGTTGATCGCATGCGCGAACGTGGCGAACTTAATGCTGGCGCGCGCTTCGACGCGGAGCCGGGAGCTGGCTATGCGCGCGGCGTTGGGCGCGAGCCGGCTGCGAGTGCTGCGGCAATTGCTGACTGAAAGCCTGCTGCTCGCCGTCCTCGGCGGATTGGCCGGAACGCTGCTCGCGCGCTGGGGCGTGCAACTCATTAAGGCCAGCGCGTCGCTCAACATTCCGCGTCTCGCTGAAACTCGTCTCGATCTTCGCGCGCTCGGCTTCGCGCTGATCGTCGCGCTGCTGACCGGACTGATTTTCGGTCTCGCGCCCGCGTGGCAATCCTCGAAACTCGATCTCAATGAAACGCTCAAAGAAGGCGGGCGAGGCGGCGGAGGAACGCGGGGAGGATTGCGCGGCGCGCTGGTCGTAGGCGAAGTCGCCCTGGCGCTCGTTCTGCTGCTGAGCGCCGGATTGATGATCCGCAGCTTTGCGAATCTGCAAAACGCCCCGCTAGGCTTCGCGCCTGAAAATGTGTTGTCGCTGCAAATCAATCTGCCAGGCTTCAACGTCCCAGGCTCGAAGTACGGCGAGAAAGCGCAGCGAGTAAACTTTTACAACCAACTGCTCGAACAGATGCGAGCGGCGCCGGGCGTGGTGGACGCCGCCGCCGTAACGCAGCTTCCACTTTACAGCGGCCCCGGTTGGGCGCAGGAGATCACGCTGGAAGGGCGCGAAGCTCCGCCTTCGGATACCAAACCGTCAGCCAGAGCCTTCGCCGCCACGCCGCGCTACTTTAAGACGATGGGGATTCCCCTGCTGCAAGGCCGCGATTTCACCGAACAGGACAGCGGCGATGGGCCATTGAATTTTATCGTCAGCGAAACCTTTGCGCGCCACTGCTGGCCGGATGAAAACGCCGTCGGCAAACGTTTCCGCACCAACGCCTTCGACCTCTTCGGCACAGTCGTTGGCGTCGTGGGCAATGTGCGTAACGTCAGCCTGGAGAGTGAGGGCGGGCCGGCGTTCTATTTTTCCTACGGCCGCATCGGTATGCCTGGCTTGGTGGTGGTCGCGCGCACCGTCGCGCCGCCGGAAACAATGGTGGCCGCATTGCGCGCGCAGGCGCATTCGCTCGACCACGATCTGCCAGTCTACAACGTCCGCACATTGGACCAACTCGTTTACAACGCCGCCGGTCAGCCGCGTTTTCAAACCGTGTTGCTGAGCCTGTTCGGCGGCGTGGCTTTGCTGCTGGCCGCGCTCGGCATCTACGGCGTGATGGCTTATGCGGTCACGCAACGCACGCACGAGATCGGCGTGCGGATGGCGTTGGGCGCGCGCGCAGGCGAGGTCTTGAGGCTGGTCATCGGGCAGGGAATGAAGCTGGCGCTCGCTGGCGTAGTGATCGGTTTGGGTGGCGCATTGGCCCTGACGCGTTTGATGAAGACGCTGCTGTTTGGCGTGAGCACAACTGACCCGCTGACGTTTGCGACGCTGGCATTGATGCTCATCGGAGTAGCGCTCGTGGCTTGTTATCTACCCGCACGCAAGGCGACGAAAATTGATCCGCTCCACGCGCTCCGGCGCGAGTGAGGCCAATGGCTGATTCAACTCAAAGAACTAACTTTCGGTTCTGGCACTGGCTGATCCGTTTCATCGGCGTGATCGTGCCGCGCCGTTTCCGCACGCGCTGGCGGCAGGAGTGGGAAGCTGAGTTGGAATATCGCGAAGCAATGCTGGCGCGCTGGGACAGGCTCGATTGGCGCAACAAACTTGAACTGTTGTGGCGCAGTCTGGGCGCGTTTCTGGATGCCCTGTGGCTGCAACAACTCAGATGGGAGGATGAAATGATTCAGGACTTGCGTTTTGGCGCGCGAATGCTGCTTAAAAACACAGGCTTCACACTGGTGGCGGTCTTGTCGCTGGCGCTGGGCATCGGCGCGAATACGGCCATCTTCAGCTTGATTGATGCGGTACTGTTGAAGCTGCTGCCGGTCGAGCGGCCCGAGCAGCTTTACTTCATTCAGCACGTCGGTCCGCGCCGTCCCGATGGCGGTGCGCCGCCTTACCCCTGTTTCGAGCGGTTCCGCGCGCAGAGCCAGTCCTTCACCGGTCTGGCGGCCTTCACTCAGCAAACACCGCGAGTCAACATTGACGGCCAGGTCGAACAGGTCAGCGGACAGTTCGTCTCGGGTAATTATTTTTCGCTGCTCGGCGTCAAGCCTGTGATCGGGCGCCTGCTCAGCCCGGCAGACGATTCAGTGCTGGAGCAAGGCGGCCCGGCTGGGCTGGTCGCGGTCATCAGCCACAACTACTGGACGCGCCGCTTCGGGCAGAGTCCGGCGGTCGTTGGCAAAGTGATTCGGGTTCGCAACCAAGCGGTGACGATCATCGGCGTGACACCGCCGGAATTTTATGGCCTTTTCCCTGGGCAAGAGGTCAACCTCTCACTCCCGATAATGATCGCGGGCGCAGGGGCGCTGGCGGGGAAACAGGATTGGTGGTTCAAAGCGGTGGGACGACTCAAACCCGGCGCTTCGGTCGCGCAGGCGCGCGCAGAATTGGATGCGATCATGCAGCCGTACATGGATGAGACTTCGATCTCAGCCGAAACGCGCCGCGACTCTTTCGCCCGTATCGAGCTGGCACCGGCGAGCAAAGGGCTGGATACGCTGCGGCGGCAATTCTCCCGCCCGCTGCAGGCGTTGATGGTCATCGTTGGGTTGGTGCTACTGATCGCGTGTGCGAACGTGGCCAACCTGCTGCTGGCGCGCGCCACCGTGCGCCGCAAAGAGTTCGCCGTCCGGCTGGCGCTGGGCGCGAGTCGGGTGCGGTTGATCCGGCAGATGCTCACCGAGAGCCTGCTGCTCGTGAGCCTAGGCGGTCTACTGGGGCTGCTCATCGCCCGCTGGAGCAGCGCCTTCCTGGTGAGTTTCTTCGCGGCTGGGCAGAACCGGATTTTCGTTGACCTGCCGCTCGATGGTCGCATCCTGCTCTTCACCGCCGCCGCCGCGCTGCTCACCGGATTGGTCTTCGGGTTGGGGCCGGCATTGCAGGCCACGCGGATTGACCCCAACCCAGCCCTCAAAGACAGCGCTGCCGCTGTTACCCACCCCCGCTCACGCCTGCGGGCAAGCAAGCTGCTGATCGTCTCCCAAGTCGCGCTCTCGCTGCTCTTGCTTGTCGGGGCAGGACTCTTCCTGCGCACGCTGTATAACCTCAACCGGCTTGACGCGGGATTCAACCGCGAAGGCGTGCTGACGATGAAGGTCAGGCCGCCGGAGACAGATTATCTGGGGCCGCGCGTGCTCACTCCCTGGAAAGATATTCTGCTTCGCGCCGAGAGGCTGCCGGGCGTGCGCTCCGCCAGCCTCTCAACGCTCAGCCCGCTCGACGGCGACGACCGTGGCATCGGCGTCACAGTCCCCGGCTTCACGCCAAGCGCCGAGCGCGATAAAGAAATTCGGTTGAATCAGGTCTCACCCGGTTACTTCCAAACCTTCGGCATTGCCGTGCTGCAAGGCCGCGCCTTCACCGACAGCGACCACGAAACCGCGCCCAAAGTGGCGCTGCTCAACGAAGCGGCGGCGCGCTTCTATTTCGGCGACCGCAATCCCATCGGCGCGCGCCTCAGTGTCATGCGGGGTGATAAGGTCCATCAAGTCGTGGGCATCGTCAAAGATTCCCGCTACCAAAACCTGCGCGAGCCTGACACGCGCATGATCTACCTGCCAACGACGCAGGCGTTCGACCGGCTGGGGCGATTAACGCTGGCGGTGAATGCCACGGGCAGGCCGACTGAATTGACCAACGCCATTCGCAATGAAGTGCGCGCGGCTGGCTCAAACATTCTGCTCACCGACATCGCCACGCTCAGCGAGCAGGTTGACCAGTCATTAGTGCAGGAGCGGCTGGTCGCCACGCTCTCGCTCTGCTTCGGCTTGCTGGCGCTGCTGCTGGCCTGCATCGGGCTGTACGGCGTGATGTCTTACGACGTGGCGCGGCGCACGCACGAGATCGGCATTCGGATGGCGCTCGGCGCAACCGCCGAGCGGGTTGTGCGGTTGGTATTGAGCGAAGCTCTGCTGTGGGTCGCGCTCGGCGTTGCGCTCGGCCTGGGCGCGGCGTTGGCGACGACGCGCTGGGTGGAAAGTTTGCTGTTCGGGCTGAAGCCGCATGACCCGCTGACGATTGGACTGGCGGCGCTCCTGTTGCTGGCGGTCGCGGCGGTTGCGGGGTATCTGCCTGCACGCAGGGCAGCGCGGGTTGATCCGCTGGTGGCGCTCCGGCACGACTGAAACGAATGACTGATGCGACACAAACAACGCGCTTTCGCTTCTGGCTCTGGCTAATCACATTGATTGGCGTGATCGTGCCGCGCCGTTTCCGCACGCGCTGGCGGCAGGAGTGGGAAGCGGAACTGGAATACCGCGAAGAGTTGCTGGCGCGCTGGGACAGACTCAATTGGCGCAACAAACTTGAACTGCTGTGGCGCAGTCTGGGCGCGTTTTGGGATGCACTCTGGCTACAGCGTCAACGATTGGAGGAAGACATGTTTCAAGACCTACGCTTTGGTTTGCGAATGTTGCTGAAAAATCCCGGCTTCAGCTTGATCGCTGTGCTTACGCTGGCGCTGGGCATCGGCGCGAACACGGCGATCTTCAGCGTCGTCAATGCGCTGATGTTGCGACCGCTGCCTTTCCCCGACGCGCAGCAGCTCGTCTGGGTGGAAGAAATCTCGCAGCAGACGAATGAGAGCCAAGCGGCCTGGGGCGGGCACTTCCTCGCTTGGCAGGCGCAGAGCCAGACGCTGACCAGTATCGCCGCCATTGATGGTGGCACGCGGACGTTGACCGGCGCGGGCGAGCCGGAAAGGGTGGAAGTCGGCGCAGTCTCGGCGGGCTGCTTGCCAGTGTTCGGCGTGCAGCCGCTCCCCGGCGGGCGCAACTTTAGCGCCGCGGAAGACGCACCCGGCGGCGCGCGGGTCGCCATCCTCAGTCACTCTTTGTGGCAGCGGCGCTTTGGCAGTGAGCCGAACATCGTCGGCAAACCAATCACGCTCAATGATGCCGACTTCACCGTAATTGGCGTGTTGCCAGCGGACTTTCGTTTCTTTTACCGTTCAGATGTGTGGATACCACTGGCACTCGATCCGCGAGCGCAGCTTGCCGGTGATACTCGTTATTACGGGACAACCGTGGCCCGGCTCAAGCCCGGCGTGACCATTGAGCAGGCGCAAGTGGAGATGGATATACTGCAGCAACGTTACGAAATGACCAGGCCGGAAGGGAATCCGCGCATTGAGAGCCGGACGCGGCTGATCTCCTTGCAGGAGTATTTCCTCGGCGAGCGGCGACGCCCGCTGCTGGTGTTGTTGGGTGCGGTCGCGCTGGTGCTGCTGATTGCCTGTGCGAATGTGGCCAATCTGTTGTTGGCGCGTGCAGTCACGCGGCAGAAAGAGTTGGCGGTGCGCGCGGCGTTGGGCGCGGGCCGGTTGCGTCTGACGCGCCAACTGCTGACCGAATGCCTGTTGCTGTCTGTGGCGGGAGGCACAGCCGGATTGCTGCTTGCCTACTGGCTCACCAGTCTGCTCGGTTCATTCAATTCAACCGGCACTTTCGGCGAACTGGGGCGACTGGCGACTATCACGATTGACCGGCGTGTGTTCGGGTTTACCCTGCTCATCTCGCTCGTGACTGGGCTGCTTTTCGGTCTCTTGCCCGCGCTACAACTCTCACGACCGGATTTGAACGCCTCGCTTAAAGAAGGCGGACGTGGCAGCGGTATCCACGGGCGCGGCTTGCGCGACGCATTGATGGTGAGCGAAGTCGCGTTAGCCATTGTGTTGCTGATCGGTGCGGGTCTGCTCATCCGCAGCTTCGTCAAACTGCTCAATGTTGATCCGGGCTACCGGGCTGAAAACCTGTTGACGGCGCGGCTCGCGCTCACGCCACGCTACCGCGATAATGCGCAGCGCGTGCAATTCTACGAACAGGTTTTGCAACGCTTGGCCGCGCTGCCCGGCGTCACTTCAGTCGGCGCTACCACACATTTGCCGTTGACCGGTTACAACATGGGTAGCGGGTTGCGTGTGGAAGGCCGCACACCACAGCCAGGAGAGCGGGAACCAGTTGCACCCGTCGCCCGCGTCAATCCCGACTATTTCCGCACGATGGGCATAGCTTTGCGCGCCGGGCGGCTCTTCAACGATGGCGACGCTGAGGGCGCAGCCGGCGTCGCCGTGCTCAGCGAAACGCTTGCGCGCAGACTCTTTCCCAGCGCAGACCCGCTTGGCAAACGTCTCTCAGTAGGTGGCGGCCTCGACACGACCGTCATCGGCGTGGTCAACGACATCCGTTATACAGGGCTGGATGGAGAGATCGAACAGGCGGTCTACCTCAGTTATCGGCAATTGCCGCGCGCTGGGATGGCGCTCCTGCTGCGCAGCACGCTGGAGCCGGCGAGTCTCGCGCCTGCCTTGCGCAACGCGGTGCACGAGGTTGATCCGGCGCTGCCGGTTTACGACGTGCTGACGATGAATGAACGGCTCTCCAATTCTGTCGCCGCGCGCCGCTTCAATCTGCTGCTCTTGGGCGGCTTTGCGGCGCTGGCGCTGCTGCTCGCCGGGGTCGGCGTTTACGGCGTGATCGCTTATGTCGTCAGCGGGCGCACACACGAAATCGGCATCCGCCTGGCGCTGGGCGCACAAAGCGCCGATGTCGTGCGGTTGTTCGTCAAGCAAGGAATGGCGCTGGTAATGCTCGGCGTAGCGTTGGGATTACTCGGCGCTTTCGCTTTGACGCGCGTGATGACCAATCTGTTATTCAACGTGCGCGCCAACGATCCACTGACCTTTGCGGGCGTGGCGTTGTTACTGTCGTTGATCGCGCTGCTGGCTTGTTACCTGCCCGCGCGCAAAGCGTCAAAGGTAGACCCGCTGGTAGCGTTGCGCTACGAGTAGCTTGTCGAATCAAAAACAGGGACGGGAAGCAGGATGAGCACACGCTTCCCGTCCCTTCCTTTTGCTCCTGCCACTGACTCAGCAACCAAAATCTTGTTAGGCAGACAATTTTTAGCCGAGCCAGGCGCGCTGCCGCTATTTAGTAGCGATTGTCGGGCACATCAGCCAAGCATTTTCTTGACAACCCTATGTAGATAATTATATAGATCGGTATCTATACAACCCGAATAGCTAACGAAGGAGCGACAAATGGGCAGAGGTTATCTCTCGTACACGATGGCGCTGATTTTACAGGCGCTCGACAATGGCTACCGCTACGGCTTCGACATTATGACGATGACAGGGCTGGCGAGCGGGACGGTTTACCCGGCGCTGCGGCGGCTGGAGGACGCGGGCTTCGTCATTTCCAAGTGGGAGCGGCAGGGCATCGCACAGCAGGAGCAGCGCCCGGCGCGCAAGTATTACGAAGTGACCAAAGCGGGCCGCGTGGCATTGGCTGAGGCACGCAAACGCTTTCGGCTGCTCGAACAACTCACGCCGCAGCCCAGCAACAAACCTGCGCACGGAGAAAGCTGAGGTAGGCGTTATGCGCGAGCGAGGCGGAAAAGCTCTGCGGCAACCCTGGCTTTGGCTGATCTACGTCGTCGGCGTGCTGGTGCCACGCCGTTTGCGCGCCGATTGGCGGCACGAGTGGGAAGCCGAGTTGCAGTATCGCGAGGCATTGTTGGCTGAATGGGATCAGCTCAATCGGCAAGCCAAACTCGCTTTGCTCTGGCACAGCGCGGGCGCGTTTATGGATGCGCTCTCCTTGCAACCACGCAGATTGGAGGACGAAATGTTTCAAGACTTACGTTATGGCGCACGGCTACTGTTGAAAAATCCTGGGTTCACCTTGATTGCAGTCATCACCCTGGCGTTGGGCATCGGCGCGAACACGGCCATCTTTACGCTGCTCGATAAGGTGTTGATTCGCACGCTACCAGTCGAACAGCCGCAGCAACTCGTCGCTTTAACCAAGGATGACAGCGGCGCACCAGTGAGTTTCTCTTACCCGATGTATGCCGAGTTGCGTGCGCGCGCCGAAGGGTTGGCTGGGCTGGCGGCTTACGTTCAACAACCCTTCAGTCTGAGCGATAGCGGCGCGACCGAACGCGTGATCGGGCAGATCGTCTCCGGCAATTACTTTGCGGTGCTCGGTGTGCGGCCTGCGCTCGGGCGCGGTTTTCTGCCCGAAGAAGACCGCACGCCCGGCACGCATCCGGTCGTCGTCATCAGTCACGGTTTGTGGCAGCGGCGTTTTGGCGCTGACCCGGCAGTGCTTGGCAAAACGGTCAACCTGAACAATTACCGTTACACGGTGGTGGGCGTGGCGCCGGCAGAGTTCACGGGGACGACGCGCGGCATCGTGAGTGATGTTTACGTGCCCGCGCTGATGCAGGTGCAAGCTCAACCCGGACGCAACAGCAAACTGGAGGATCGCGGTTCCGGCTGGCTCTACTTGTTCGGCAGGCTCAAACCGGAGACCAGTCGCGCACAGGCACAAGCTGCGCTCTCGGCTTTGACTGAAGAAGCCAAGCGAGCTTTTCCCGGCGCGACCGATCCGGCCAGGGTTTTTCTGACTGACGGCAGTCGCGGCTTCACCGGGCGAGTCAGCGATCTGACGCTGCCGTTGAAACTCTTGATGGGAGTGGTTGGCTTTGTCTTGCTGATTGCTTGCGCGAACGTCGCCAATCTGTTGCTAGCGCGCGGCGCTACACGGCGCAAGGAACTGTCCGTCCGGCTGGCCATCGGCGCGAGTCGTTTCAGAATCGTGCGGCAGTTGTTGACTGAAAGTCTGATCCTGACCGTGCTAGGCGGCGGCGCTGGTCTGTTGGTCGCAGTTTGGCTAACCAACCTGTTGCTGAGTTTCCAGGAACAAGCCAACTTCGTCCCGCGCACGCTCGATGGCAGTTTGGACAGGCGCGTGTTGGGTTTCACGCTCGGCTTGTCATTGCTCGTCGGGATTGTTTTCGGCCTGGCGCCCGCGCTGCAAGCTGCCAAATCTGAGTTCATCACGGCGCTCAAACAAGACACGCCTCTGCTGGGCACGGGCGCACGGCGCTTCGGTCTGCGCAACCTGCTAGTCGTCGTGCAGGTAGCCCTGTCGCTCGTCGTGTTGATCGGCGCGGGTCTGTGCGTGCAGAGCCTGCGCCGCTTGCAAGCGATTGACCCAGGTCTCGAACCGGCGAAGGTGCTGACTGCGTCATTCGATCTAAGCCTGAATGGTTACAACGAAGCGCGCGGCCAGCAGTTTTTCGCCCAACTCTCCGAGCGGGTCGCGGCCTTGCCTGGCGTCGAGGCTGTCAGCTTGGCGCGGGGCGTGGCCTTCAGCGCCTTTGTGTGGATACGCAGCGCGACTATCGAAGGCTATCAGCCGCAGCCCAACGAAAGGCTCGCGTTCAATTTCAACGTCATCACTCCGAACTATTTTCACACGCTCGGCACAGCGCTCGTGCGCGGTCGCGAATTCACGCCGCAAGACGGGGCGACTGCTCCGCGCGTGGTCATCGTCAACGAAGCGACGGCGCGTCGTTATTGGCCCGGCGCGGACGCGGTCGGCAAGCGGCTCAAGTACGGCAACGTTGATCAGTTTGCCGAAGTCGTCGGCGTCGTCAGAGACACCAGAGATAAAGGTCTGACCGCAGACCCGCGCCCGGCGATCTACGTGCCGCTGCTACAACAGTACGCTGGGGACATGACGCTGCACGTGCGCACGGCGACGAAAGCTGAAGCGCTACTCGCCGCTATACGCCGCGAAGTGCAAACGCTCGATGGGCAGTTGCCTGTTTACAACCTCAAGACCTTGGCCGAACAGAAGGACGGCGCGCTTTACGCGGAGCGAATGGCGGCGGCGCTGCTAACGCTTTTCGGCCTGCTCGCGTTGTTGCTGGCCACCATCGGACTCTACGGTGTGCTTTCGTATGCTGTGACGCAGCGGACGCGCGAATTGGGTATTCGCCTCGCGCTCGGCGCCCAGCCGCGGGAAGTCCTCAAGCTAGTCATCGGGCAGGGCCTGAGGCTGACCCTCGTCGGCTTGTTGCTTGGTCTGGCGACGGCGTTTGCGTTGACGCGCCTATTGGAGAAATTGCTGTTTGGCGTGAGCGCGACCGACCCGCTGACGTTTGCCGCGGTTGCGCTCCTGCTCGCGGCGGTAGCGTTCCTGGCTTGCTGGGTTCCGGCGCGGCGGGCGGCGCAAGTAGATCCGCTAGTAGCTTTGCGACACGAATGAAACCGATGGCTGGCCAATGGCTAGATTGACACAAACAACACGCTTCCGTTTTTGGTGCTGGCTGATCCGCCTGATTGGCGTGCTGGTGCCACGGCGGCTGCGCGCCGATTGGCGACAGGAGTGGGAAGTGGAGCTGAGTTATCACGAAAGGTTGTTGGCTGACTGGGACAAGCTCAACCGGCGAACCAAATTTGACTTGCTGTGGCACAGCTTGGGCGCGTTGATGGATGCGCTCTGGCTACAACCAAGACGATGGGAGGACGAAATGTTTCAAGACCTGCGTTATGGCAGCCGAATGTTGCTGAAAAATCCCGGCTTCACTTTGATTGCTGTGCTTACGCTGGCGCTGGGCATTGGAGCGAATACGGCGATCTTCAGTTTGACGAACGCGCTGCTGTTGCGGTCGCTGCCTGTGCCGCAGCCTGAGGAACTCGTGACGGTTAGCCGGGGCGACGGAATGGGTGAGCCGCTGTCTTATCCCGACTTTTTATCGCTACGCGCCCGCAACCAAGCGTTGTCGGGGCTGGCGGCAGCGCATTTTGCGGAACTGAGCTTTGGCAATGGCAGTCGCAGCGAAATGGTGCGCAGCGAACTGGTGTCGAGCGATTATTTCGATGTATTGCGTGTCCAGCCGCTATTGGGACGCGGCTTTTTGCCGGAAGAAGAGCGCTCGCTCGGCACGCAGCCGGTCGCGGTGCTCAGTCACGGGTTCTGGCAAAGCCGCTTCAACGGCGATCCGCAAATCATCAACCAAACGATTACGCTCAACCGCCAGCGCTACACCGTCGTCGGCGTTGCGCCCGCTGGCTTCAACGGAATGACAGAGCTGTTCCGCACCGATCTCTGGCTGCCGTTGACGATGCTGCCGCAGGCGCGACCGCTGTTTCAGGCCAGTCTTTCCGACCGCCACGATCAGCTCTTTGCCGCTATCGGACGGCTCAAATCCGGCGTCTCGGTTGCACAAGCGCAAGCGGCGCTCGAAACGATCAATCGGCAACTCGAACTGGCCGACCCGCCTCCCACCGCGCGCCGACGAGGCGCTGACGAAGACCGCTCGCTGAAGCTAGAGCATCCGCAGGGAATCAACTTGCCGCATTTTCGGCGGCGCGCGCAGATAGCAGCCACGCTCCTGTTCGTCGTGGTCAGTATCGTGTTACTGATCGCTTGCGCGAATGTAGCGAACTTGTTGCTAGCGCGTGCGGCGGCGCGGCGCAAAGAGATTGCGGTGCGGCTGGCGTTGGGCGCGAGCCGCTTCCGGCTCGTGCGTCAGATGCTGACCGAAAGCGCATTGCTTGGCTTGTTGGGCGCGAGCGCTGGCTTGCTGCTGGCTTTTTGGATCAATCGTGCACTGATGGCGCTCAAGCCGCCCTTGCCAGAGTCGTGGGGCTTCAGATTGGATTTGCAGTTGGATGCTTCAGTGTTGGGTTTCACGCTCTTGCTCGCGCTGTTGGTGAGCCTGCTCTTCGGCTTGGTGCCTGCGCTGGCTGCCTCGAAGCCGGATGTTGTTCCGGCTTTGAAAGACGAGGCGGGCGCGGAAATGCGGCGCGGGCGGTTCAATTTGCGCGGCGCGTTGGTCGTCGTCCAGCTCGCGGTGTCGCTGGTCTTGCTGATCGCTGCTGGACTGTTCATCCGCAGTTTGCAGCAGATGCAGAAAATTGATCCTGGCTTTCAAACCGTAAATCGGCTGGCGCTCTCGTTCAATTTGGAGCAGGAGGGCTACGATGAGGCGAAAGAGCGCGAGTTTTCTCGGCAATTGCTGGAACGTGTGCGCACGCTGCCCGGCGTGCAAGCGGCAACGCTGGCCAATTTCCTGCCGCTGGGTTTTATGACGCTGGCCGAACCGGTAGTGATTGACGGCCGCGCGGCACCGCCCGGTGAGCGCCCGCCTTTCATCGCTGCGCAACGCATCGGCCCAGATTATTTCCGCACTATCGGTACGCCGCTCGTGCGCGGTCGCGATTTCACGCCGCAGGATTCGGCCAATACGCCTGCGGTAGCGCTGATCAACGAAACAATGGCGCGCCGCTTCTTCCCGAACGAAGACCCAATTGGCAAACGCTTGCGCATCGGCGACCCCGCATCAAATCCGCAACCGCGCGAAATCGTCGGCATCGCGAAAGACACTCTTATCCAGTCTATTGCCGAAGAACCGATGGCTGTCACTTATCGTCCGCTGGCGCAGCAGCCTTCCACACGGCTGACGTTGTTGGTTCACACTGCCGGAAATCCGCGAGCTTTGCTCACTGCCGTGCGCCGCGAAGTGCAAGCGCTGGACGAAAACATGCCCGCGCAGGAGATCAAGACGCTGGACGAAATCGTCGCGTTTTCCTTCTGGCCGATGCGCATGGGCGTGCGGCTGGTTGGAGCTTTCGGCTTGCTGGGCTTGCTGCTCGCTAGCGTAGGGCTTTACGGCGTGATGTCTTATGCGGTCGCCGCGCGCACGCGCGAGATCGGCGTGCGCATGGCGCTGGGCGCTGAACGGCGCGACGTGGTGCGGCTGATTGTCGGGCAAGGCTTGGTGCTGGCGCTCTGCGGCACGGGGGCAGGCTTGGCGCTGGCCTTGCTGGTGACACGCGTCTTGCGGAAGTTACTCTTCGGCATTGGCGCGACCGACCCGCTCACTTTTCTCGGTGTCGCGCTGTTATTGACGCTCGTCGCGCTGCTGGCCTGCTGGCTGCCTGCGCGCCGCGCGACACGGGTTGATCCGCTAGTTGCCTTACGGCACGAATGAGGTTGATGACCGGAACCGCACCCCCAAACCGCTTTCGTTTCTGGCTCTGGCTGATCGCGCTGATCGGCGTCATCGTGCCGCGCCGTTTGCGCGCCGATTGGCGGCAGGAGTGGGAAGCTGAGTTGCAGTATCGCGAAATGTTGCTGGCTGAGTGGGATCAACTCAACGGGCGTAACAAATTAGCTTTGCTGTGGCACAGCGTGGGCGCGCTGGCAGACGCGCTCTGGTTACAACCACGCAGATTGGAGGACGAAATGTTTCAAGACTTGCGCTTTGGTTTGCGAATGTTGCTGAAAAATCCTGGCTTCAGCTTGATTGCCGTTTTCACCCTCGCGCTCGGCATTGGCGCCAACACGGCCATCTTCAGCCTCGTGAACGGAATCCTGCTGCGCCCCCTGCCCTTCAAAGATCCGGAGCAACTCATCTTCCTTTCTGAAAGGTCGCAGCAGGTGCCGGTGATGGCGGTTTCCTTTCCGAACTTCATAGATTGGCACGCACAGAGTCGTGTCTTTGAGCAGATGGCCGCCTTTCTTGATCAGACCTTTACTTTAACCGGCGGCGAAGAGGTAGAACGGTTGCTGGGGAGAATGGTCACGGCGGATTACTTCGCGCTGCTCGGTGTGCAGCCCAGCCTGGGGCGCAGCTTCACGCCTGAGGAGGACAAACCCGGCGGCGCGCGCGGGGTCATCCTGAGCGATCGCTTTTGGCGACGCCGCTTCGGCGCTGATCCGAATGTGCTGGGGCGCACTTTGACGCTGAATAATGATCTCTACACAGTGATTGGTGTCATGCCCAAAGAATTCGTGATACCCACACAGCACACGGAACTGTGGACTTCTTTGGGACTCGTCTCCAATCGGCTCATGTTCCGCGGGTTTCATTACGGCACTCTCGTTTATGCGCGCCGCAAACCAGGCGTCACGCTTGTGCAGGCGCAAGCCGAGATGGACACGATTGCCAAACGCTTGCAGGAACAGTACCCGGAGACAAACAAAGGCAAGGACATTCCGGTCACGGATTTGACGGCGTGGTTTGTCAGGGAGACGCGCGCTACGCTCTGGCTGCTGTTGGGCGCGGTGGGCTTCGTCTTACTGATTGCCTGTGCCAATGTGGCCAGCCTGCTACTGGCGCGTGCGGCAGGTCGGCAGCGGGAAATCGCCATTCGTATGGCATTGGGCGCGGGGCGGGGGCGAGTGCTACGGCAGTTGTTGACGGAAAGTGTGTTGCTCGCGCTTGGTGCGAGTGTCGCTGGCTTGTTACTCGGCTTCTGGGGCATGCAAGGGCTAAAGGCGTCTCTGCCGGAGAACACGCCTCGCCTCGACGAAGTACAGATGGACGCTCAGGTGCTGGCTTTCAGCGTGGGCTGCGCGTTGCTGACGGGACTGTTGTTTGGTCTCGCGCCCGCCCTGCAAGCAACCCGCGCGGAGCTGAATAAAACGCTCAAGCAGGGCGCGCCCGGCGCGCTGGGTGGGCGCTCTCGGCTGCGCGGGGCGTTGGTAGTGGCGGAAGTCGCGCTCTCGCTGATGCTCTTGATCGGCGCGGGGTTGATGATGAAAAGCTTCGTGCGCGTACAGCAGGCCGATGTAGGTTTTGATGCGGCGGGGTTGCTCTCTTTCCAACTTTCACTGCCGGAACCTGCTTATGCCGAACCGCAGAAACGCAGTGCATTCCTGCAACAATTGACGGAACGTTTGAAGACGCTACCGGGCGTCGAAGCGGCGGCCGTCACCACGCTGTTGCCGCTCGGCTCAGGGCCTTCGACCACCACCTTCGCCGTCAAAGATCAGCCGCCAACCACACCCGCACAACACCCCGTCACGGATCTCGTGTTTGTCAGTCCCGATTATTTTCGCGCCTTGCGGATGCCCTTGCTGCGCGGACGGTATTTGACGGAGCAGGACCTCGCCGACACTACGCCGGTGGCCGTCGTGGATGAAACTGTCGCCCAGACTTACTGGCCGAGCCAAGACCCCATCGGCAAGCGGATCGAACTGAACTGGCCAAACTTCAGGGAGCCACGCTTCACGATTGTCGGCGTCGTCCGGCACGTGAAGAACTACGGGGTGGATCAGCCGTCCCGCTTCGAGACCTACGTGCCCTATCTCCAAGACCCCAGAAGCCCCGCTTTCACGCTGGTGCTGCGCACGAACGTTGAGCCTGCCAGCCTGACGGCAGCGGTGCGGGCGAGCGTGCGCGAACTGGATCGGAGCCTGCCCATCTATGAAGTCCGCACGCTGGAAGAGTACGTGGCCAGGCGCTTGGCCGAGCGCCGCCTCTCGGTGATTCTCTTGGGCCTCTTTGCGGCGGGGGCGGTTGTGCTGGCCGCCGTGGGGCTTTATGGCCTGTTGTCCTACGCGGTGAGCCAGCGCACGCACGAAATCGGCTTGCGCATGGCGCTTGGGGCGCAGCGGGTTGATGTGCTCAAGCTGGTTGTCCGGCAGGGCTTGGTTTTAACGCTCGCTGGCGTAGGCGTTGGTCTCAGCGGAGCCTTCGCCTTGACCCGCGTCATGACCAAATTGCTGTTCGAGGTCAGCGCTACAGACCCGGTGATCTTTGCCGGCATTCCGTTGCTGCTGGTCGTGGTGGCGCTGCTGGCATGCTGGCTGCCAGCGCGCCGGGCGACGAAAGTTGATCCACTGGTTGCGTTACGACAGGAGTGAGGCGAATGACTGGCCAATGACTAGATGGATGCAAACAACGCGCTTTCGTTTCTGGCTCTGGCTCATCGTTTTGATCGGCGTGATTGTCCCACGCCGCTTGCGTGCCGATTGGCGGCAGGAGTGGGAAGCCGAGTTGCAGTATCGCGAAGAATTGCTCACCCGATGGGATCAACTTAACTGGCGCAACAAACTTGACTTGCTCTGGCACAGCTTGGGCGCATTGATGGATGCACTCTGGTTGCAGCCACGAAGATGGGAGGATGAAATGATTCAAGACCTGCGCTTCGGCGTGCGAATGTTACTCAAGCACAAAGGCTTCACCACGGTGGCGATCCTTTCGCTGGCGCTGGGCATCGGCGCGAACACGGCGATTTTTCAATTGCTCGACGCGGTGCGACTGCGCATGCTGCCGGTCAGAGCGCCGCAGGAATTGGCCGAAGTTCGCCTCACGAATACGCGAGGGGTGCGGGGAGGATTCGTCCGCTTGCCGTCGGTCACCAATCTGATCTGGGAACAGATCAGAGAGCGGCAACAAGCCTTTTCCGGCGTCTTTGCCTGGGGCACAGACAGCGTCAACCTCGCGCCGGGCGGCGAGGTGCGTCCGGCGCGAATGCTTTATGTGAGTGGCGGCTTCTTCCACACGCTGGATGTGCAACCCGCGTTGGGCCGCGTCTTCACGACCACGGACGATCAACGGGGTTGCGGCGCGGCGGGACTGGTCATCAGCCATGCCTTCTGGCAGAGCGAATACGGCGGCGCGGCGAACGTCATCGGGCGCAAGCTCACGCTGGCTGACCGCCAATTCGAAATCATCGGCGTTACGCCCGCCAACTTTTTCGGCATGGAGGTTGGGCGGTCTTTCGATCTGGCGCTGCCGCTCTGCGCCATCGCGACCGTGCGCGGCAATAACAACTTCCTCTCAGGGACTCAGTGGTGGTTGACGGTCACAGGCCGGCTGAAACCTGGTTGGTCGCTGGAACAGGCTACTGCTCACACACAGGCGCTCTCATCCGGCATCTTTGAAGCATCGCTACCCCCGAATTATCCGCCTGCCAGCGTGAAAGATTATCTGGGTTCAAAGCTGATCGCCGTTGCTGCCGGGGCAGGCATTTCCCAGTTGCGTGAAAATTACGAGCAGTCACTCTGGCTGTTGTTGGCGATTGCCGGGGCAGTGTTGCTCGTCGCCTGCGCCAACTTGGCGAATTTGCTGCTGGCACGGGCGAGCGCGCGGGAACGTGAGATTGCCGTGCGCCAGGCGCTGGGTGCTTCGCGCGGGCGGCTCGTGCGCCAGTTGTTGGTCGAGAGCCTGTTGCTGGCTGCGGCAGGCGCGGTGCTTGGCGCAGCATTGGCGCAAGGGCTGAGCCGGCTCCTCGTCGCCTTCCTCAGCACAAGTAATAACCCGATCTTCCTAGAACTGACTCTGGATTGGCGTGTGCTAGGTTTTGCCGCAGGACTGGGCGTCTTGACCTGTCTCCTATTCGGATTGGCGCCAGCGATCCGCGCAACACGGATGGAGCCGGGCATGGTAATGAAGGCAGGCGGGCGCGGGATGACGGCGGGGCGCGCCCATCATCAAAGATTCAGTTTGCAGCGAGCGCTGGTGGTCGCGCAGGTCGCGCTCTCGCTCGTATTGGTGGCAGGCGCATTCCTGTTTTCGCGCAGTCTAGGCAAACTGCTGACAGTGGATACAGGCTTTCGGCAGGAAGGGATTTTGACTGCGACCGTAGTCTTCCAGCGGTTGAATGTCTCACCAGACCGCTCTCCGGCTTTCAAAGATGAGTTGCTCGATCACATGCGAGCGATTCCGGGAGTGGAATCGGTTGCTGTTGGGATGACCCCGTTCCGTGGCTCTGGAGGGGGCAACGTCTGGCTAGACGGCACGGACGCGCAGCAGGCGAAGAATACCAGCTTCAGCCGGGTCGGCCCCGATTTTTTCAGGACGCTGCAAGTCCCATTGCTGGCCGGGCGGGATTTTGATGCGCGTGACCGCGTTGGCTCGCCGAAGGTGGTGATTGTGAACGAAGCCTTCGCACGAAAGTTCCTGAATGGAGCCAATCCGGTCGGCCAGCGACTCTGGGTCAACGCGACGCCGGGTGAACCGGAGACGCGCTACGAGATCGTCGGTCTGGTGCGAAACACCAAATACGCAGACTTGCGCGAAGAGTTTCGCTCAATCACCTACTACGCCACCACGCAAGACGCAGGCGCAGGCGCAGGCATACAGGTTTTGATTCGCTCGCGCCTAGCGCAGGCCGAGACCGTCGCGGCGGTCAAGCGCACTCTCAACGAGATCAATCCAGCCATCACCGTCAGTTTCCAGGGCTTCAAACCGCTGATCGAAGCGACTATCCTGCGCGAGCGCTTGATGGCTACGCTCTCCAGTTTCTTCGGCCTGTTGGCATTGCTGCTCGCCTGCATCGGGCTATACGGCATTCTCTCTTACGGCGTCGCCAGCCGGACGAATGAGATCGGGATTCGGATGGCGCTCGGCGCGCGGGCGCGTGATGTGTTCTGGCTGATTCTGCGCGAGGCGTTGTGGCTGGTCATTGCCGGCGTGGCTGTAGGATTGCCACTGATCTTTGCGGTCACCCGTCTGGCCGCAACTTTGCTCTTCTCCTTGACGCCGACTGATCCGATTTCACTGCTTGCTGCGGCACTGTTGCTGCTCGCGGTGGCGCTGGTGGCGGGCTATCTGCCATCGCGCCGGGCGACGAAGGTTGACCCGATGGTGGCGTTGCGCTGCGAATAGTTTCGCTGACGAAAGGCGGAGTGCAGATTGAAGAAAGACAGCAGAAATTATCTTTGGCTGATTCGCTTGATCGGCGTCATCGTGCCGCGCCGCTTGCGCGCTGACTGGCGGCAAGAGTGGGAGGCCGAGTTGCAGTATCGTGAACAGTTGCTCGCCGACTGGGAGCAACTCAACTGGCGCACCAAACTTGATCTGTTGTGGCACAGCGCAGGCGCGTTTGCAGACGCATTGTGGTTGCAACCCAGAAGATTGGAGGACGAAATGTTTCAAGACTTGCGGTATGGCAGCCGAATGTTGCTAAAAACTCCCAGTTTCACTTTGATTGCTGCCTTCACGCTGGCGCTGGGCATCGGCGCGAGCACGGCGATCTTCAGCGCGGTAAAGCCCATCCTGTTCGAGCCGTTGCCGTACCCGCAGGCCAACCGGATCACGATGATCTGGGACTTTGCCGCCGACGGCACGCGCCTGTACGTCACCTTTGGCACTTATCGTGAGCTGGTCGCGCGCAGTCGCAGCTTCGACGCGCTCGCGGTGATGAGGCTCTGGCAGCCGACGCTGACCAACACGGCTGAGCCTGAGCGACTCGATGGGCAGCGTGTGAGCGCGAGCTACTTTCGTGCGTTGGGCGTACCGCTTGCGCTGGGGCGGGATTTTGAGGCAGCCGACGACCAGTTCAATGGCCCCAAAGTGGCGATCATCAGCGACAAGCTTTGGCAGCGGCGCTTTGGTAGTGATCCGACGATCATCGGACGACAGGTTACACTCGATGACAACGCCTTTACGGTCATCGGCGTGATGCCGCGCGCGTTCGAAAATGTCTTGGCTCCTACGGCAGAACTCTGGACGCCACTGCAATATGATCCTTCACTTCCGCTACAGGGCAGGGAATGGGGACACCATCTGCGCTTGGTGGGGCGGCTGCGGTCAGGGGTTGGGACAGAACAAGCCAAGCGGGAACTCGATGAGATCGCGCGCGCGCCAGTGCAACAGTTTACGCGAGCGCCTTGGGCAGCGCTCAAGCAAGGCTTCATTGTGAATTCGTTGCAGGACGACATCACGCGCGGCGTTAGACCGGCGCTGCTGGCCGTGCTTGGTGCGGTGCTGCTCCTACTCATCATTGCGTGTGTGAACGTAACGAATCTGCTGCTCGCGCGCGGCGCACAGCGGCGCGGCGAATTCGCGGTGCGTGCCGCACTCGGAGCTGGGCGCACGCGCATGCTCAGGCAATTGCTGACGGAGAGTTGGCTGCTGGCGCTGCTCGGCGGCGCACTGGGCATGATCGTGGCGTCGTTCGGTGTGGCGGCATTGGTGGCGCTCAGCCCGCCCGAATTGCCACGGCTAAACGCGTTGCGTGTAGATGGCGCTGTCTTCGCCTTCGGACTGGGACTTACCACGCTGATCGGAGTCGCGGTCGGGCTGCTCCCGGCGTGGCACGCGTCGCGCCGCGACTTGCATAGCGAATTGCAGCAAGGCTCACGGCGCGCCGCTGGTGGTCATCAATTGACGCGCCGCGCGCTCGTCGTCGCGGAGGTCGCGCTGGCGCTGGTGTTGCTAATCGGTGCAGGCTTGCTGCTGCGCAGCCTCGAGCGGTTGTTTGCGATTTCGCCAGGCTTCAATGCGTCACAGTTGCTCACGTTGCAAGTGCAGGTATCTGGGCGGCGTTTCGACAAGGACGCCACGGATCGGTTCTTCGCACAGGCGCAGGAAGCAGTGCGCCAGTTGCCCGGCGTGAAACTGGCGGCTTTCACCAGCCAGTTACCGCTGAGCGGTGACTTGGACGTTTATGGCGTGCATTTCGAGCAGCGCCCCGGCGACCAGCATCAAGGAGGCCAACCGGCTTTTCGCTATGCGGTGACGCCAGATTACTTCGAGACGATGGGCATCCCGCTCCGCCGTGGCCGCGTGCTCGACGCGCACGATGTGGCGGCGTCACCCGGTGTTGCGTTGATCAATGAATCTTTCGCGCAACGCATGTTTCCCGGCCAAGACCCGCTGGGGCAGCGTCTGCGCATCGGCGGAACTGACACGCCGTTGCTCACCGTCGTGGGCGTGGTAGGCGACGTGAAGCAGGTGTCGTTGGCGGCAGATGAGGTGGACGCGGTCTATCTACCGACAACACAGGCGCGCTTCACGGACAGGCTGCTGTCGCTGGTGGTGCGCGCGCAGGGCGATGCGGCGGCGCTAGCCCCGGCCCTCAGAAAGGCGATCTGGTCGGTGGACAAGGATCGGCCGATTTCGCGCGTCGCCACGATGGACGACTTGCTTGCCAAGACGGCAGCCGAGCGCCGCTTCGCGCTGATTCTGTTTGAGGCGTTCGGCCTGGTGGCGCTCGTACTCGCCGCTACTGGCATTTACGGCGTGCTGGCGGGCAGCGTCACCGAGCGCACACGCGAGATTGGCGTGCGGTTGGCTTTGGGCGCGCAACGTCGTGATGTGCTCAGTCTGATTTTGCAGCAAGGCGTCGGTCTCACGCTCAGCGGCGTTGGCATTGGATTGTTGGGGGCGTGGGCAGTGACACGCTTGCTCGACAAACTGCTCTACAGTGTGAGTGCGACCGACCCGTTGACCTTTGGCGGCGTAGCGCTCTTGTTGAGCAGCGTCGCGCTGCTCGCTTGTTACTTGCCCGCGCGACGGGCGACGCAGGTTGATCCGTTGGTAGCGCTGCGACACGAATAACTGAGGGTGAATGTGAGACCGCATCTATGGCTGATCCGCTATATCGGTTTGATTGTCCCGCGCCGCTTGCGCGCTGATTGGCGGCAGGAGTGGGAGGCCGAGTTGCAGTACCGCGAAGCGTTGCTGGCTGAGTGGGATCAACTCAACTGGCGCAACAAACGCGCCTTGCTCTGGCACAGCGCAGGCGCCTTTTGCGATGCGCTCTGGCTACAACCAAGAAGATTGGAGGACGAAATGTTTCAAGACCTGCGTTTCGGCGCGCGAATGCTGCTGAGGAACAAAGCTTTCACCGCCGTGGCCCTGCTCACCTTGGCGTTGGGCATCGGCGCGAATACAACCATCTTCACGCTGGTCAACTCCATTCTGCTCAAGCCGCTGCCTTTCAAAGAGCCCGCAGCGCTGGTGATGGTTTGGCGCACGAACGCCGAGCGGACGGCCAAAGACGTGCCTAGCTCAGTGCCGCTCTTTATGGATTGGCAACAACAGAATCAGGTCTTCGAACGGATGACGGCTTTTAGCGCCGGGCGCTTCAATCTGGCTGGCGCGGGTGAAGCGGAATCGGTGCGTGGCGCGACTGTTTCGGCGAGCTTCTTCGAGACGCTGGGCGTCGCACCGCTGCTCGGGCGCGGCTTTCTACCCGCCGAAGACCGGCCGGGCGCCGAACCTGTGGTCGTACTCAGTCACGGTTTATGGCGGCAATATTTCGGCGCGTCGCCAGGGATCATCGGTCAACGAGTGACGATCAATGCGGAGCCATATACAGTCACGGGCGTCATGCCGCCGGGCTTTGATTACCCCAACGAGGTCAGGCTGTGGACGACATTGCGGCTCGACCCGCAAGCCAATCGCCAGGCCTTTTTTATCAACGTGCTGGCGCGCTTGAAGCCGGGCTTGACGCTCGCACAGGCGCACGCCGGAATGGATGGTGTGGCCGCACAGGTGGCCGCGCAGCAGGGACAAAGCCAGCGAGATCACTTTGACCTGAGACCGCTGCGCGAGCAGTTGACGGGACAACTGCGTCGCCCACTGCTGGTCTTGTTCGGGGCCGTTGGCTTTGTCTTGTTGATCGCCTGCGCCAACGTGGTGAACTTATTGCTGGCGCGCGCTTCCGGCAGAGAGCGCGAGTTGGCAGTGCGGGCAGCGCTGGGTGCGGGGCGCGCGCGTTTGCTGCGGCAGATGCTGACTGAGAGCTTGTTGCTGGCCGTGATTGGTGGCGCGGTGGGCGCGTTGCTGGCCATTTGGAGTCTCGGTTGGTTGACGAGCCTCAAGGCGTTAAAGCTGGCGCGACTGGACGAGGTTGCGCTCGATGGGCGCGTGCTCGGCTTCACCTTCGTTGTGACTTTGTTGACGGGCGCAATCTTCGGGTTGCTCCCGGCGTTGCAGACTTCGTTGCGGCAGCCCAACGCGGTGTTGAAGGGGGGCGGCGTGGCGGCGCGACCGGCAGGACGTCGCCTGCGTAGCGGTCTAGTCGTAGCCGAAGTGGCGTTGTCGCTCGTGCTGCTGATTGGCGCGGGCTTGCTCATCAAGAGCTTCGCTACACTGCGCGCCGTTGATCCTGGTTTCAACCCCACCGGCGTGACGACGCTAAATCTCAATCTGCCGCCAGCGCGTTACATGCAACCTGAACGGCGTATGGCTTTCATTCAACAAGTCACAGAGAAATTGCAGGCGCTGCCGGGTATACAAGCGGCGGCCACGGCGGCCTATTCGCCATTGAACGAGAATTACAACGGGCGCATCTTCATCATTGAAGGCCGACCGGAAACGCCGCAGGGCTTGGTTGCCGGGCAAGTCCCCGTCAGCCCGGATTACTTTCGCACGCTCGAAGTTCCGCTACTCCGTGGCCGCGTCTTCACTGCGCGCGACGACGCACAGGCGGCGGGCGTGGTGATCGTCAACCAGAGTTTTGCCCGGCGGCATTTCCCTAATGAAGAAGCTGTCGGCAAACGCATTCACCTGGGCACGCGGCGGCCACCGGTCTGGTTCGAGATTGTGGGCGTCGTCGGCGATGTCCGGCAACTCAAGCTGGAGACTGAGCCACCCGCGCTCGTCTACGTCCCACACCAGCAAAGCGCTTGGTCGTGGATGAGCTTGATGGTGCGTTCCACCGGCGACCCGCAGACTGTGGCCGCCGGAATGAAACAAGCGGTCCATGCGGTAGACAAAGAGCTAGGCGTTGCCGGTTTGTCTACGCTCGACACAGTGATTGCTGATTCGCTGGCGGAGCGCCGCGTGTTGCTGTTGCTGCTGGGCGTGTTTGCCGGGCTAGCTTTGCTGTTGGCTGCGGTCGGCATTTACGGCGTAATCGCCTACTCGGTCGCACAGCGCACGCGCGAGATCGGAGTGCGGATGGCGCTCGGCGCACGTCCGCGTGACGCATTGCGATTGGTGATCGGCGAAGGAATGTTGCTGACGCTGGGTGGCATCGCGCTTGGCCTGGTAGCAGCGCGCGTGCTGACGCGGTGGATGAAGACTTTGCTCTTCGACGTAGAACCGACCGACCCCGCGACCTTCGTCGCGATTACGCTGCTGCTCGCGCTGGTGGCGCTGCTGGCTTGCGTGATCCCGGCACGCCGCGCTGCCAAAGTAGACCCGATGACGGCCCTGCGCCACGAGTAGAAAGCCGATGTCTGAACAGAGCCGACAACGAGCTTTGCGCCCCCACCTTTGGCTGATTCGTGTGATCGGTGTGCTAGTGCCGCGCCGCTTGCGTGCCGATTGGCGGCAAGAGTGGGAAGCCGAGTTGCGCCACCGCGAAGCATTATTGGCTGAGTGGGATCAACTCGACGGGCGCAACAAGCTGGCATTGCTCTGGCACAGTCTGGGCGCGTTTATGGATGTGCTCTGGTTGCAGCCCCGAAGACTGGAGGACGAGATGTTTCAAGACCTGCGTTACGGCGTGCGCATGCTGCGAAAGAGCAAAATGCTTACGTTGGTGGCGGTGCTCTCGCCCCTATTTCCCCTCACGCCGCGCCGCACGCGTTGATCCGTTGGTGACGCTACGACACGAGTAAGGAATCACCTGCTCGCTTCCAGCACGGCGGCTGTTCCAGACTTGGTCAGCGTGGCTTCGTACAACTGCTTCAAGGCGGTATCAATAAAGCGCAGCTTCAACTGCTTGGCGTCAGCCGCTACAACGCAGAATGCGTGCGCGTCTTTGGCAAAGAGCGAGCGTGGTTCCGGTTTGGGCGGACGCAGTCCCGCTCCACCACCGCCCGCGACAAAGAAATGTACACCGTCCTCCGCCTTCAGGTGTTGCAGGTCGTGATCGTGACCAGCCAGGTAAACATCCGCGCGCCCTTTCAAAACCGGCAGGAGCCGCCTGATCAAGCCCGGATTGTCCATGTGCGCGCCGATTGAATAGATGGGGTGATGACCGTAAACCAGTTTCCAACGCGCGCTGCTCTTCGCCAGTTCGTCTTTGAGCCAGAGCAACTGCGCTTCAGAAACTTCGTTGGTGTCGAGTGCGAAGAACTGCACCGGCCCGGCAGTGAAGGTGTAATAAGGCGCAGGCATGCGCCAACTCGGACTTTGCTGCGCGTAGAGAATCTCTGCCGCCGGGCTGTCGGCAAAGCCCCAATCGTGATTGCCGAGCGAGGCGTAGAATTTGATGCCCAGTGGGTCATAGAGCGCATCCCACCACGTCTTCCAACGCGGGTCGCTGGGACTCTCCATGCCGTAACTGTAAAAGTTGTCGCCAAGCGTAACGGCGAAATCGAAAGGCGTCTGGCGATGAAACTTCAACATCGCCGCCGCCACCTGTTTCTGTTCATTCGAGCCGTTGCCGAAATCGCCAAAGGCCAGCACGCGAATGCTCTGGTCGGTTGCCTTCAGTGAAAACTGCGGCGGTGGCACGCGCATAAAAGCGGGCAGCATCGTACCTTTGACCAGCGAAATCCAGCGCTCCTGTTCCTGCGCGAGTTGGCGCAGCGCCGCTTCATCACCTTTTTCGCGCGCTTGCGCCAGCCGCTGATTGAGCAGCTTGGATAAATCTTGAGCTTGTTGCACGCGCAATCGCTCAAGGGCCAATAGCGCCACGCTCGTATCCGGGTCTGACACGGTGCAACGTTCCAAAGCTTGGCGGACTTGTGGATGCGGATGTCTGCCCAACCGATCAACGATGGTAGAGCGAACTTGAGGCGCAGGATCAGCCACCAAAACTGCCAGGAGAAATTCCATTGCGCCCGCTGCATCTTTTCTGATCAAGTCTCCGGCCAGGCGCGCGCGCTCCTTCCCGTTGCTCTCCTTGAGTATGGCCTGGCCCTGTTCACGCAACGCGGGCGGCAATTTGTTGAGCTGTGTGTCAGCCGAGGCTTGGCCTTGCGGCATTACCGTCCGGCTGTAGGCAACGGGCACAGTTCCGCAGATGAATGCGGCTAGGATTAACGTTAACAATCGAACGCGCATACTTACAGTTCCTCGTGAAAAGATGGGTGGTGTTGGTGGAATGTGAGTGACAGTTTACGCCAGAATCTGCGCCGTCTCCAAGTCAAGTATTTGTTAAGCGTGTTACCGGTACTAAGGTAAAACATCGGTGGCCAGGCGTTCAGAGTACAAGCTTTAGCTTGCCAATGGATTGTATGCACTCTATTGGCAAGCTAAAGCTTGTACTCTGAACGCCTGACAACTGAGGTTTCAGCGCCTCCCAGTTAAGCGCCTTACATCGGCGTTGCCAGAGGAATTTCAAATGTCCCTCCACAAGCTCGAAATATTTTGGAAGCTTTTGGCCGTGTCAGATGAATTACTCTTGTAAGCCGATGAAAAGATCAAACAGGCGATGAGCAAACCAATGATTCCCAGCGATGCCGAACTGTTGCGGCTGATAGTGGCCGGAGATGAGCCAGCCTTCGCGGCGCTCTACCGGCGGCATCAGGGCTTCATCTACCGGTTCGCTTTGCTGATGAGTGGCGCGCCCAACCTCGCGGAGGAAGTCACGCAGGAAGTATTTCTCGCGCTGATCCGTGAGGCGCATCGTTACGACCCGGCGCGCGGGTCGCTCGCGGCTTACCTTTGCGGCGTGGCGCGCAATCAGGTGCTGCGGCTGTTGGCGCGCGAGCGCCCTTACGTTCCGCTCGTTGAAGAAACGGAAGAGGGCGAGGCGGTGCCGCTCGCGCAATTGATCGCGCCGGATGACCCACTCAGAAATTGCACGCGCAACGAAGTGATCGAACTGGTGCGGCAAGCCGTCTTGGCTTTGCCCGAGCGTTATCGTGAGGTGATCGTGTTGTGTGACTTTCAAGAACTGAGTTATGCCGAAGCGGCGCAGGCGCTGGATTGCCCCATCGGCACGGTGAATTCGCGGCTGCATCGCGGGCACGCTTTGTTGCTAAAGAAACTACGCGCGACGGGCAAGCTCGACTGGGCAGCGCCCGACGCACTGAGGTGTTTCGCATGAATTGCCAGGATTTTGAGAAGAGCGTGCTGGCGCTAGCGCGCAATCAGTTCCTCGATGCCGCCGTCCGCGTGGAGAGCTTGGCACACACGGAAGTCTGCGTGCGCTGCGCTGCGCGGTTGGCCGAAGAGCGCGCCTTGCTTGACGGTGTGCGCTTGGTGGTCGGAGAGATCGCCCAAGAAGAAGCGCCAGCACACGTTGAAGCCGCGCTGCTCGCGGCCTTCCGCGCGCAGGCCAGGCGCAAAGACGCACCGAACGTTAGACTGTTGCCGGAGCAGGGAAGTTGGCGACAGTGGCTGACCTGGGCAGCGTGCGCCGCAGTTATTCTGCTCGCCATCTTGGCGGGTGTGACGTGGTTGAAGCTCAACTCTGGCGGGCAAAAGCAAGAGGCGCGGCAGCAACCTGCAAAGCCAGCCAGCCCGACTCCGCAGAAAGAAATGCCAGTAGCGGATGTTACCGCGCAGAAGCCGCCCGCTGCTGCGCAACACTCGAAGACGCGGCGTGGACATCGCCAAGCTGCTGCGCGTGAGAGCGAGCTTGCCACACAGTTTTATCCATTGGTCGAAGCAGGAGAGCTTGCCCCGCTGGAAAGTGGGCGAATCGTGCGGGTCGAAGTACCCGTCTCGACCTTGATCGCATGGGGGCTGCCGATCACGGCGGAGAGTGTTAATCAGTCTGTGCAGGCCGATCTATTGCTGGGGCAAGACGGCTTGGCGCGTGCCATCCGGTTTTCGCCGGAAGGCTTAACTTCGCCCCAAGCACAAACCAAAACGCAATGAAGGAGATTGTTATGAAACAACCGGTACGTTTGATTCTGTCTGGCATCTGTTTGCTGGCGCTGTTGGCTGTCGGCGCGCTCGCGCAGACGAAGGAACAAGAGGAAGCGAAGAAGAAGTTAGCCGCCGACGAATATGAGCTGAAGAAGAAGTTAGCCGACGCCGACGAAGTTGAGATCAAATTCCGTGGTGAGGTGTTCAAGATGTTAGGGCCGAAGTTCGGCTTCGAGACAAAATTCGTCAAGGGCGCACCCTACTCGGCGACGGCAGAGTTCGAGACTGTCCAAACGCTGGGCGACGGTAATCGCATCAGGAGTAAGAGTACGACTGTAGTTTACCGCGACAGCGAAGGGCGCACGCGGCGCGAGAGCGTGAACAAAGATGGTATTGCCACAGAGGTCTTCATCAGCGACCCCACGACCGGCATCAATTATTCCCTCTACCCGCAGCAGCGCACCGCAGTAAATTCTCAACTCAACCTGTTGGAGGTTGAGTTAAAGAAGAAGATAGCCGTCAACGTGCAGATGAAGGAGAAGACGCGGGAAAGCGGCCAGATAGTGCAAGGCGAAGGGATGCCGATAAAGAAATCGAAGCAGTCCGTGATGGAATCGCTCGGCAAGCAGGTGATCGAGGGTGTAGAGTGCGAAGGCAAGCGCACGACCATCACGATTCCGGCCAATTCCATCGGCAATGATCTGCCCATCAACATCGTCTCGGAAGAATGGTACTCGCCCGAATTGCAAGTCCTCGTGTTGACCAAACACAGCGACCCGCGCAACGGCGAAACCAGCTATCGCCTGACCAACATCAATCGCAGCCAACCCGACCGCATGCTGTTTGAAGTCCCCGCCGACTATACCGTCAGGGATAACAGCATGCCTCCAATGAAAAAGAAGCCGCTGCCCGAAGATGAACGCTAAACAGTCAGGTTGTCCGCCAAGCTGCTAAAGCTTGGCGGAAGCTTAATCGTTCAACCAAATGATCATTAGCCGAGACTTTGCTCAGAGGTTTGGCTGCTCAGCCCAATAGTTGGCTAGCCGAGACTCCGACAAGCTCTCCCCAGCTTGTCGGAGGTTTCGTGCACCGATCGCATAGCCGTGGCTAACCCCGTCCCCAACGCGGAGGCAATCGCTAGAGTGAGGAGAGGCTACTTGCCTTGGCACGTGCGGTTCCGAACACTACTTTCATTAAAGCGGAAGCGCTCTGCAAATTTTGATTACGCGCAAAAATATTGCCCTGGCCGCCACATTTCATCCACGCACAGGCACAAATTGTTGAACGTTTTCCCGCCGCCGCGAGTAATTACCAGTAGCAGGTATAAACGCAAAAGCATCTAACGGGCTTTTGCTGAGGCTTTGCTGGGATGAGTACCGCTCGCACTCCAAGCGTCTGAAAGCTGCACCACCCAACGTTTCCGAAACTCAACCTGCGCCATTGACTGCTCCACAAACGAAGCTTCGTCGGCGTCATTCGCCGGTCGTGTCTGCGACGCGGGGCAATCGAACAACGTTCGCTTTTCCACGTCACAGACACGCCCTGCGATCCAATCAACGATCCAATCAACGCAGCCGCGCCTGCGAGCAGCGAGCTGTGAGAAGGGGGACGTGTATGCAACGCTGCCGTATCATATGGTTGTTGAGTCTGTTAGCACTGACATCATTGGAAGTCGCCGCGCAATCATCGCGCTCGACACAAGACTGTTTCAAACGAGGTATGGCCCGCTATGAAAAGGGCGATTACACGGGCGCGCTCGACGATTACACGCGCGCCATCGAACTCAGCTCCCGCCTCGGCCAACCGAAGCCGGCAAGAGATTGGCGTACCATCGCTGACGGACGAGCGGCCGCCGAGTTTGACGGAGTCAGGGTGCTCGACCCGTTGACGGCTATGGCCTACGCCAATCGTGGGCTGGTGCGTTATCAACTAGGTGATTACGAAGGCGCGTTGCTGGATTGCAATCGCGCGTTGGCGATTGAGCCGCGCCTGGCCGAGGCCTTCAATAATCGCGGCATGGTCTGGTTTAAGCGCAAAGACTTCCAACAGGCGTTGCGCGATCTCGACCGCGCTATCGCGCTCAGCCCGCGCGAGCCTGGGCCATACAGCAATCGCGGCAACGTGCACATCGGGCTGGGCGATCTGGAGGGCGCGCTGAAAGATTTTAACGAGGCGCTCCGGCTCAACCCACGGCTGCCGCAGGTTTATTACAACCGCGCTATGGTCTGGCGGCTGAAACGCGAATTCGACCGTGCGCTACAAGACTTCGAGCAAGTAATCAAACTCGACCCGAAAATGGCGGAAGGCTACTTCGGGCGTGGCCTGGCTCTAGGTGACAAACGGCAATACGAGCAATCCATCGTGGCCTTTACGCGGGCGCTGGAGTTTGACCCGCAGATGGTGCAGGCGCACGTCAATCGCGGGCTGGCGTTGTTGTGGCTGGGCCGTGCGACAGAGGCCGAGCGCGATTTTGCCAGGGCGCTGGAGCTTGAGCCGGATTTGAAAAGCGATGTGGAGGCGCGCGTGGCTGTAGTAAAACAGTTGTTGGGGAAATGAGGCCAGACCAGAGTTGGTAAAGCGCCGTGCGGCTAGTTACACTATCGCTCAGCAATCGGAACTCCCCCGCTGAGGACGATCAAGATGTATCAAGCTGTAACCGGCGCGCGCACTCGCTGCCCGCGCATTTTGTTTCGCCTGGCGCTGCTATTCTGTCTCGCACTGTTTCTGCCGCCCGTGCAGCCGCAGGCGCAATCCACTGCAAGCTGGTCAACCAAACTCGACGGTGACGTGCGCTTTTACCAGACGACCGATTTAGGTGCGCTCATCGTCGGCACCGAGCGGTCGCTTTATGCCGTGGACAGCGAGAGCGGCGAAGTGCTCTGGCGGCGCAAGAACGTGCGGTTGGACGAGACCGATGTCGCGCCGCTCATTGGTACCGACCTGCTCTTGCTCAATCTGGAAAAAGGTGGGCGAACGCACCTCGCAGCGGTTGACCTGATGACCGGCGACACGCTCTGGCAGAGCGACAAGCTCAGAGGCAGCGTGATGCAGATGGCGGTTGATCTGCCGAACGAAGTGGCCGCCGTCGTGCTCGTGCGTGATGCGAAAGAGCGTGCGCGTGAAGGCTTCAAGCGCAAACCGATGGTGCACCTGCTCAAGCTCGCTGACGGCCACGAAAGTTGGCGCTATGAATTGGAGAGTGAAGTCGAGTTAACGCCCGCGCGTTGGTTCGAGCAAGAAGACCGCGAGACGGTCTACACACTCGACAATTACCGCGCGCCGCTTTTCGCGGATGGCCAGCTTTACCTCTTTTACGAAGGTGTCACTGCGCTCGACGCGCGCACGGGCAAACCGCGCCTGCGCGAACGCTTTCGCGTGAATGAAGAGGGCTTGGCGCTGACCGAGGCCGACCCGGTGATGGATGAGCAACACCTCTATGTTTCTGGTCGTGGCCGCGTGCGCGCGCTTTCACGCGCAACTGGCAAAGAAGTTTGGGAAGCCAAGGATTTGGGCTTGACGCCGGAGTTGTGGTTGGCCAGCGGCAAGCTCTACGCGCGCACGGGCGGCCAGTTCACGCGGTTGAAAGATGGCGAGCTTGTCGAGCGTGGGCCTTACGGAGTGAGCGCAGTTGATCCAACCAACGGCAAAATCCTTTGGCGTTATCGCGGCGCGGACAAAGGCATCACCAATCTGGCGTTGCCAGATGCTGAAACCATCTTGCTGGCTGACCGCGATGAGGTTGTGACGGTTGACGCTGCGACCGGCAAGCCGCGCACGCGGTTGAAGCATCGGATTGAACGCCCAGCCTTCGTGCTCATCAACGAGGCGCGGCAAGCCGTAGTCGGCGGGCGCAGCGAATTGGCGGCCTTCGATTACGCGCGTGGTGGTGAAGCTCATTGGCGTGTCAGACATGACCCGCCAGGTCGCGGCGTCTTGCGCACGGTGGCGGCCATTACGGCGCGGTCGGCGGCTCTGTATTTTCGCTTCGGTGGTGTGGCTACGACGGCCTTTCGTGGCGTGCAACTGGCGCGTGCGGCCAATTCGCTGCGCTGGTCGGGCCTGGTCTCGCGGGTTGTGCTGCCCAACTTGAGCGATTACGCAATCGAGGCGGCGCGCGAACAGCTCACGGTGCAGATCAAACCTTTCGGCGCGCTCGCGCGGGTTGATTCCGCACGGCGCGGCATTCGTTCAGCTGAGCGTGCACTGCGCTCACCGCGCATTGTGGTTGACGTGGATGTAGAAGAGCGGTTGTTAGATCGGCTCGATCCAGCGCACCAGTTGGACAAACTTGCGCGCTTCCTCTGGCGGCGGCAGCGGCTGGCAGTAGTACGCGGGGAGCACATGTACTTCTACACCGATTTGAAAGGCGAAGGTGGTCGCGGACTGGCAGGCGTAAACCTCAACACGGGGCAGACCGAGCGGGCGATCAGGCTCAGTGAACCGGATGTGCGTTTGACGAGCGACGAGCTCGCAGGCTTGCTCTACACGGCGCAGGGCAATCGTTTGCTGGCCTACAAACTCAACGCGTGGTAATGCCCTGTGAGCGCACGTGGCTCGCGTGCGAGCTTGGGAATGTGACGTGCTACCCGGCAAGCAAACTCTCCACTACTCGCACGCGAGCCGCGTGCGCTCACAGGCGCGGCGCTTCCACTATTTTGCGCCAGTTTTAGACAGCTACTGTTATGCCGAGACCATTGGTTTGACTTACGCGAACCAGCCCGTTTTCAATCGCCAGTCCGCCCTGTGCCACATCGTCTACGATGTCCAGATGCCCATCCAGATCGGCGTAAGTCACGTTGTCGAGCGCCAGCGCGAGATATGCCGCGGCAGCCATTGAAATCCGCGACTCGTCCATACAGCCGATCATCGTGCGAATGCCGCGTGCCTCGGCGACGGCGTTGGCTTTCAACGTGCCCGTGATGCCGCCGCATTTCATCAGCTTGAGGTTGACCAGTGGCGCAGGCGTCCGTAGTACATCAGCAGCATTCAAGACCGATTCATCAGCCATCACTGGCAACGGCGCGCGTTGGCAAAGCTCGCGCATGCCGGCCAAGTCATCTGCCTTGAGCGGCTGTTCGATGAATGCGATGTTGCAATCACGGAGCAGTTCAAGCGCGCGTAATGTCTGCGTCATCGTGTAACCCTGATTGCCATCGAGCGAGATGCGTAGCGTTTGGCCAACTGCTTCACGCACCGCCCGCACGCGCGCCACATCGGCTTCAACGTCCAAGCCGCATTTGATCTTCAGCGCTTTGAAGCCTTGCGCTTGAAATTCCAGTGCGCGCGCAACGTTCGCCGCGGTCTCTTCAATACTCAAGGTGACGGAGGTGAGGATTTCGTCGCGCGCCGCTCCGAGCAAGCGGTAAAGCGGCAACCCCGCTACTTGGCCGAGCAGGTCGTAAAGCGCAATGTCAATGGCAGCAACGGCGCTAGGTTGGCGAGGAGCGAGCGCGTTGAGATGCGCCCAATGTGCTTCGATCTGCAACGCATCTGTGCCGAGTAGCGCGGGGATGAAAACTTTGTTGATCGTTTGCTCGACGCTCTCAGCCGTCTCACCCGTCACATACGCGTCAGGCGCGGCGTTGCCATAACCTACGAGTCCATTTTCGAGTTCGACACGCACCACGACGTTGGGCGCAACCTCCAGTGCTTCATAAGCGACGATGGAGGGATGACGAAGTTGGAAATCATAGCGGCGCGCGCTGAGCGCCACGATGCGCGTCTTCATTAGGTGCAGTACGGGGAGCGTTAGCGACCCGGTGGTTCGGGTTTCGTCCAGCCGGGGAACCAGGTCGCTAACGCTCCCCGTACTGCACCGCGCGCCAAGTATCGAGACTCAGATCAAGTTGACTGAACAACGATCAGAAACAGCGGAGTCAGAGAAGCGCACAAAAACCTCGTGCACTCCGCCAGTCAACGCACCTTCAACCTTCACATTGATTTGCAACAGCTCTTTTTCAGCCGAGCCTATCTTGGCAGACAGAAACTCGGTCACATTCGCGCCGGGCGCGCCAACGTATCTAGGAAGAAATTGTTGCGCTCCGATTTGCACGCGGACATTGTTGGCGTCATCCCACTCAGTAAAATCACCATTAAGTACCAACGTCAGGTATGGACGTTCACTGTTGAGTTGGACTGCTTGAAGGCTCAACTCATCAGCGTGTCCGCACAGAATTATTTTTGGAGCCGCTTGCCTGAGAGAAGGCGGTCTGGCAGTTCTACGCCGCCGCAGCATCACCCAACAATACTGGGTTGCTTCTCCGACGATTCCAACTAATTGCGCATTTGCTTCACTGGCTAACTGGCGAATGCGCTGTTCGGGAAAAGCGTCGCCCGCCCAGGAATCTTTTTGGCTCTGTAAGAAAGTTTCAGTGGCCGTCGCGTTGACCACAAACTTGAACATGGCTCCCGGTTTGAGCACGCGCAAGGCATCTTTGATATTGCTGGCAATGATTTCGGCGCTGGGAATATGCTGAAAGACGTAAGCCGAGAAGGCCACATCGAAGGACGCCGCAGGAAAGCGAGCGAAATCCACGCCGTTTGTCTCAAACAAAGAAACGTTAGTAACGCTCTTCAATCTTTCTTTAGCCTGCCTGATCATTTCGGCTGAGACATCCACGCCATAGACTTCGCCAAAAATTTCGGCCAGGTGCCGCGTCATCCGGCCAATCCCGCAACCGATTTCAAGCAGGCGCAAATCTTTGGCGTTTCTACCGCCTGTCAAAATTTCAAGCTCGCTCAAAATTAGCCGCTGGACTTCAACCAACCCCGACTCGTCAAATTCTTCATCGGTTTGTTGTCGCCTTAAAGTGTTGATGTACCACTTGGCCTCCTCTTGAGCGCGTTTATCCCACTCAAGTTTCATTTCGCTCAAGTGTCTGTCCATAGCCGCTTCTTTCATTTGATGCGCAGGCTGCGCGCTGGCGATTGTAGATTACCGAAGTAAAGCGAGACAGCCTGCTCACCCGGCGTCGTATTGACGGGCAGCGCCACGCGCACGACGTAGAGCGCGTTGGCGGGCACGTAGACAATCGAGAGCGGCTTGCAGATCTGTTCGCCGATTTGCACGCGCACGTTGCCAGGGTCTGCCGTCAAATCCAGGCCTTCGACCAACAGCCGGAAGACGTTGTCGGCGCCGCGCGCGAACTCTTCGATCCATTCGGCGTGCTCGCTGTTGAACGCCACGATCTTGGGAATGGTCGGCGGCGGATCGTACAACTCGACGTTGACGGCGGGCGTCGTTTCACCACTGCGCAACTGCACGCGCACTTGCGCCATGCCTGCTGCGAGGCCAAAGGGGATTTGCTGATTGACTTGCACAAGTCGAGCCAAGTCCGCGCCGAATTGCGACTGCAACGCGGTGCGATAATTCTCGCCGAGCGGCCCGACGTATTGCGGTTGCGCCGCTTGGCCATTGATCTCCACGCTCAAACTGTTGGTGTCAATCTCGGCCAAGTTAAGGCCTGCGACGATCAAGCTCAGATGGCAGTAATCGCCCTCGGTCGCAATGGCCTTGATCTCCGGCGCATCGGCGCGTCCGAACCAAACAATCTCCGGGGAGGCGAGCGCATATTGAGGCAACTCCCTGGCTGCGCGCGCGCGTTTGCGCACGGTCGTGAAACAGTATTGCGTGCCCGCACCGAGTAGGCTGATAAGCTGTGCGTCATTCTCTGTGGCAAAGCGGCGAATCTCCGCTTCCGGGAACGACGCGCCCATCCAGGTGTCTTTTTCTACCTCTTCGTAATCGAAGGCTGTGATGCTGCTCGTTTGAAAGCGCAGCACGCCGCCGGGCTTGAGTGTGCGCAGCGCATCGTCCAGGTTGGCGCGAATCACTGCCGCAGTAGGCACGTGTTGAAAGACGTAAAACGAGAAGGCCAGATCGAAGTAATCGCTTGGCAACGCCTGCAAATCTACGCCGTTAGTTTCATAGAGCACGACGTTGGGCAAGTGCGCGAGCCGCTCGCGCGCACCTACGATCATCTCGCCGGAGACGTCGGTGGCATGGATTTCGCCAAAGATGGGCGCGAGGAATTTGGTCATGCGCCCGATGCCACAGCCGATTTCAAGCACACGCAATTGCTTGGGGTTTTTACCGGGCGCGAGTTCGCCGAGCTTGTCAATAATCGCCGATTGCGCGTCGCGCTCACCTGACGCGTCGAACTCGTCGTCTGACTGCTCGAGCTTGAGCGTGTTGATGAACCATTTGGCGTTGCTGCGCGCGCGTTCGTCCCAATCGCGTTTCATCGCGTGGGAGAATTCTCCTAAAGGATTGCCTGCGTCTTTTACTTCTACTTCGTTCATGCCTGTGCCTCTCCTACTACTCAAGGCGATAGTGCTACTCACGGCAGGCCAATCTCAAATCTCAAATCTGAGATGGGCCTGCTTCTGCTCAGTCACGGTTTTGTAAGCGCCGCCAACATTCATCCGCAATCTCTTCGGCGGTCATCTGTTGATTGATTGCGATATGAATGTCCGCTTGTTGATAAAGTGGCACGCGCTGTTCGTAGCGCGCGCGCGCCGTTGTTTCATCCGGCGCAAGTGGGCGCGTCACGCCGTCTTGCCGAATGCGCTGCCAGCACAACTCGAAGGGCGCGGCCAGCCAGACGTGCGTGCCGTGACGCTGCATTAACTCACGGTTTTCCGCGCGCGTGATTGCGCCGCCGCCGGGGGCGATAACTGCCGCGTCAGCCAGCGCGGCTTCACGCAGCGTTTGCGTTTCAAGCTGGCGAAAACGTTCCTCACCCGCACGTTCGATCAAAGCAAAGATCGTGCTTTGCGCCTGCGCCGCGATGCGCTCGTCGAGATCAATGAACCGGCGTCCCAATTTGGCCGCCAGCAGCGGGCCTACGGTGGATTTGCCGGAGGCCATAAAGCCTACCAGGAAGATTTGAGATTTGATCTTTGATTCAATCATTGCCCATAACGCTCGCGCCACATTGAGCGAGCAACCGATAAAACTCCGGCAACGAAACCGAAGCTGCTTCAGCGTTGACAATTTGCGTTTCGCCTGCGGCCAGCAGCCCGGCGATGGCGAAGGCCATCGCGATGCGATGATCGCCAAAAGAATCAACGCGCGCGCCCTGCAACGTTTGTCTGCCTTTGAGTTGAAAGCCGTCTTCAAACTCCGTGACTTCAATTTGCATAAGCCGCAGATTGTCCACGATGGCGCGGATGCGGTCGCTCTCTTTGACGCGCAACTCGCGCGCCTCGCGCACGATGAGCGTGCCGTCGAGTTGCGTTGCTGCCACGGCCAGGATCGGTAACTCGTCAATCAGATTGGCGATGATCGCGCCGGAAAGTTCCAGCTCGCCTTTTAGTTTGGATGAACCAGCAATGAGATCGGCTACCGGCTCGCCGTGCGCCAGCCGTTGATTCGTGATTTCAATCTGGCCGCCCATCTGGCGCAAGACATCAATCAGAGCGGTGCGCGACGGATTGATGCCGATGTGATTCAACCGCAATTCAGCGTCGGGTGCGAGCAGCGCTGCGACCAGGAAAAAAGCTGCCGAAGAGAGATCGCCCGCGACAGTATATTCGCCAAGCGCCCGCAGTGGTTGATGCCCGTCGAGCGCGAGTCGTTCGCCTGCGCTAGTTTGTTCGCTGTGCAGTGCGACGCCGCATTCGCGCAGCATCACTTCGGTGTGATTGCGCGTAGGTGTTGTTTCGATCACGGCAGTCTCGCCCTGGGCAAACAGTCCAGCCAGCAGCACACAGGATTTGACCTGCGCGCTGGCCACGGGCGGCGTGTATTCGATGGCTTTCAAATTGCCGCCCGCAATGCGCAGCGGCGCGTATGTGCCCTCGCGCGCCATAATCTGCGCGCCCATCAGCGCGAGCGGCTCGATGACACGCTTCATCGGACGGCGCTGAATGCTCTCGTCGCCCGTGACCTCAGTGGTAAAAGGCTGCCCGGCGAGGATGCCCGACAGCAAGCGAATCGTCGTGCCGGAGTTGCCTACATCAAGCATTTGCGCCGCAGCGCGCAGCCCGCCGAGGCCGACGCCCTCAATTTCAATCGCTGCCGCAGTGCGACGGATCGGCACGCCCAGCGCGGCCAAGCAATCAAGCGTACTCTGGCAATCGCGCGCCGAAGAGTAGTTCAACAGCCGTGATGGCCCCGCGCCGAGCGCGGCAAACAGCGCGCTGCGGTGTGAAATGGACTTGTCTCCAGGGATTTGGAAGTCGCCGCGCAGGCGCTTCAAGGAAGTGAGAGTGACAACTTGCGAGTTGGTAGATGCAGACATGTAGAAAATTTGTTTTTGCCACAGAACTGAAACTTTGGGGGATGGTTTGCCGTAATGTCGGACGGCACTCCGCAGACTATCCACGAAAGCGAATAAACAAGCAGAGCGGTTGAATAAGCCGCGCGGTGTAGCACGAAGGCTTCGATCGAAGCCTTGCTTGACAGATTTTTTCAGCCTGTGTTACACACACTCGCGTGTTTATCAAGCTTCGCTTGAGCGGATCGTCAATGCGGCGGTGCGAACGCGCGTGCATCTTAACACATTGAGTGAGTGCACAGCTATTTTGGCCTGCAGCGGACGAAACTTGCACAAGGCCTGAAAGAAGGAATCACCGGCTTATGATGCTAGCCGAAAACGTAGTTGAGTTGGCGATTGCCAGCCAACTGGAATTCATTGACTTGGTGACGGCGCTCACCGACAACGTCACGCAGATGGTCGGCTTCGACGAAGAGGCCGCCTACTGGATCAACATGGCGGTGCGCGAATCGGTCGCTAACGCGGTCGAACACGGCAATAAATACGATCCGCATAAAACCGTAGACATCCGCTTCACCATCGGCGTAGACGCTTTGCGCGTTTCGGTGCGCGATCATGGCGAAGGTTTCGATCCGGCTACCTTGCCCGACCCGCTCGACCCGAACAATCTGTTGAACCCGGCAGGGCGTGGCATCTTGTACATGCGCACGTTTATGGACAGCGTCGAATACGAGCGTCATCCCGAAGGCGGTATGATGGTGACGATGACCAAGCGCCGCGCGCCCAAACCGTCCGCACCCGTTGACGAAGGAGACAAGAAGCACGATGCAGTTGGCAATCACTGAACGCAACGCCACGACCAGCTCAGGCGAAGTCGTGATCCTAGACCTCGCCGGTAAGATCACCATCGGCGAAGGCAGCGTGCAACTGCGCGATGCTGTCGAGAAGCTGCTTGCAGATGGGCATAACCGCATCATCTTGAATCTTGCCGGAGTCGGCTACGTAGACAGTTCCGGCATCGGCGAATTAGTCTCGCGCTACACGACAACCAAGAACACCGGCGGGCGCTTGAAATTGCTTAACCTGCCGAAGAAGATCAAAGATTTGTTGATGATTACCAAGCTGCTGACCGTGTTTGAGATTTATGAGGATGAGCAGGTGGCGTTGGAAAGCTTTCAATAGTCGGTAAAATCAAACTTGATGAGAAAGGCGCAAAGGCAATCCAGCTTTTGCGCCTTTTGCCATTACGGATTGGGTAAGTGTACAGGCTGGCGCTCAGCCGCTTTCTCAAATGCCAGTGTTTTGCCCAACAGAACTGTGACGTTGTTGGCTGTAGTGTTGGCCGTCACCAAATCGCGCTTGCCATCGCGGTCGAAATCGGCGGTTGCCAGCATCACCGGGCCGCGCGCAACAGTGAAGTCTTGCTTGGTCGGAAACGTGCCGTCGCCTTTGCCGAGCATGACGGTAACTTTGGCTTCGACGCTGTTAGTGACGGCGAAATCTACTAAGCCATCGTTGTTAAAATCGCCAGTAATGACCGCGCCACAATCGCCAATCGGCAAATTGGTCGCCGTTTGAAAATTGCCGTCGCCGTTGCCCAGAAGCACGTGTGCGCCGCGGCTGAAGTTGTTGGCCGTGACCAAATCGAGCTTGCCATCTTGATTGAAATCTCCGGCGGCAACCTGGTAGGAGTTCTGCCCGGCGTAGAAACGCTTGGCCGCTTCGAACGTGCCGTCGCCTTTGCCTAAGTGCACGCCAAGTTGAGTTGGGCCTTGCCGTTGCCAGGGCGAGGTGACGAAATCCAGCTTGCCGTCGTTGTTGAAATCGCCAGCCGCGATAAAGAAGGGTGGATAACCGAGGTCAATATTTTGCAGCGCGAGGAAATCGTCATCATCTTTGCTCAAGATCAGGCTGACATTGTTCGTAAGTAGACTGGCGACGAGTATATCGTCGCGGTCGTCTTGGTTGAAATCGCCGATGACGAGCGAGCCGGGTGCTTGGGTGACGGGTATTTTTTGCGCTTCTTCAAATTCGCCGTTGCCTTTATTGCGCAGGATGGCGATGGCGTCTTGACCACTGAGCGCCACCACGATGTCGCGCCGCCCGTAGCCAGTGAAATCACCGATAGCCACGGCAGAGGGCTGTTTGCCGACGGCGTAGTTGACCGCTGTCTGAAAATTGCCGTCGCCTTTGTTGAGCAGCACGCTCAAATTGTCGCTGTTGTAATTGCTGACGACCAGATCAGCGCCATTGTCCGTGCCGTCGAGATGGCCGACCGCAACGTAGTAGGGCGCAGTGCCGACAGCGTAGTTTTGCCCGTTGGCAGCGCTAGTTGATGTGGTAGGTGTTGGCTGTTGCGCTGACACACCTATTGATGGAAGCGCCAGGCTGAAGCATAACGACGAAGCTAACGAGAAAGCGATTAGGAAACGCAACGGCACTACTCCTCACTGCAAAGCTTGGTCTGCGACTCAACGCAGGCCAAAGCATTTTCACACGAGCTTGGTAGCGAGGCAATTTAGTGTCCGACAAGCTGTCAGAGCTTGTCGGCAGCCTCGCCTCGCGAATCATTGGGTTCAATGCTAAGACTACCGACAAGCTCTGACAGCTTGTCGGACTTCAGACCAGTTTCACTGGCTGCGGGTTCTTCGGGTCGCTGTAATCATAAAAGCCTTTGCCAGATTTGCGCCCGTGCAGTCCAGCCAGCACCATTCGTTTGAGCAGCGGTGGCGGGGCGAAACGCTTCTCTTTGAATTCGTCGAACATGATGTTGGCGATGTAATAGGTCGTATCCAGGCCGACAAAATCGGTCAGCGTGAGCGGCCCCATCGGATAGCCGCAGCCGAGCTTCATCGCATTGTCAATGTCTTCGGTCGTGGCTAAGCCTTCTTCGAGCACACGGATGGCATCAAGCATATAAGGCACCAGCAGGCGGTTGACGATGAAGCCGGTCTTGTCGGGCGTTTTGACGACTGTCTTGCCCAATGACTGGCCGAACGCAGCGACCTCTTGGTAGACATCTTCATCGGTCAAGATCGTGCGAACGATTTCGAGTAGCTTCATCAACGGAACTGGGTTGAAAAAGTGCATACCGACGAAGCGGCGTTGGCGCGCGGGGCTGGTGGCCGTCATCATCTCGGTGATGGAGAGCGACGAAGTGTTCGAGGCAAAGATCGTCTCCGCTTTGCAGAGCGCGTCGAGTTTGGCGTAGGTCTCGCGTTTGACCGGCAGGTTTTCAATGATGGCTTCGATGATGAGATCGCAATCGGCGAAGTCTTCATAATTGGTTGTGCCGCGCAGGCGCCCGAGCGCGGCATCCTTCTGCTCTGCGGTGAGCATGCCTTTTTCGGCAAACTTGGCGAGCGATTTTTCAATGCTGCTCAGCCCTTTCTTAACCAGTTCGTCGCTGACTTCGCCCAGCGTGACTTCGTAGCCACTCGTGGCGGCCGCTTGGGCGATGCCTGCGCCCATCAAACCGGCGCCGAGTACGCCGATCTTCTTGATTGTCATGTGATTCCCTCCTCTGAAAATGTAGGGCAACCTGCCGAGGTTGCCTTGCTTGCTCCACGGACGTTCTGGAGGACACTGAGCAACCTCGGCAGGTTGCTCTACTCGCGTAAAGATTTTTATCGCTCCGACTCCGGCGCGCTGCTCAAGCTTACGCTTTCCACTGCTCGCAGCGCCGGACGGACAGACGGTCTGACGCTGTAGGCGCGCAGGAAACAATAGACCACCAGCAGCACACACGCCAGCATCAGCCCCAGATGCGCTGGCGAAAACCGCGCCCGCCCCGGGACGAGGTAGGGAATAATAAAGGCCAGGAGTACGCCTGCCAACAGCCCGCCGACGTGCGTCGAATTATCAATGAAGGGGACTGTAAAGCCGACAAACAGATTGATGCCGATAGCGGGCAGCACGGCGATGGCAAAGGCGTTGATAAAACTCTTTGGCAGTTCCTTGCGGTATTTGAAGCTGAAGACCGCCAACACGCCGAACAGTCCGAAGATGGCGCCAGATGCGCCCACGGTCACGGTGGTCTGTTTGCCAGTGAGCGCGTGATTGACCGCGCTCGCCAGCATCCCACCACATCCCGCCATCAGATAGATCAGTAAGAACCGCGCCGAGCCGTAGAGCCGTTCGACTTGCGGCCCGACAATTGCCAACGCAAAGCTGTTCGAGAGCAGATGCAGACCGCTCAGATGTAGAAAGATCGGCGTGATGAGGCGAAACCATTCGCCCATGCGCAATGTCTGATTGGTTTCTGCGCCGAACGCCAGCAACGTTGTTCCGTTCACGCCGTGTAGCAAGTTGTCGAGCCAGCGCCCTTCCACGCTGGCCGTCATCATCAAATAGAGCCAGGCATTGAGCAGAAAGATGCCGTAGGTCACCGGCGTGGCGCGCGCGAAAAAGGCGAACAGGAAGCGGCGCGTATATTGCTCCTGGGCAGACGAAGCGGTGGCGTGCAAGGTTCGCTGGCCACAATTAACACACCTCGGTTCAAGCACAGGCGTGGGTTTCCAGCAGATCGGGCAAATATGAAAATGCGAGTTGGCAGAGCCGGGCGCTAGAGACCCGGTGTTATTGAGCGGATTGGTAGCGGGCAGGGCAGCAGTTTTGCTTGGCAAGCTAATACTCGCTTTCTCTGGTTGATTGATGGGATGTAGTAACGCTCGAAATGGGCGCTCGCTTGGCGGGATGCGTAAGTAGTGAAGGCTGGCCAGGCAGGCCTGGACAGCGCGGGCATTGTACAAAGACAGGCCGGGTGGATTCAAAGGAAATTTTCGAAGTCCCCCGGGAGCGCACACGGCTCGCGTGCGCGTGGTGGAAGAAGGCACACCTACCGGGCAACGCACTACACCACCCAACCCCCGCACGCGAGCCGCGTGCGCTCCCAGGATGGTTGCGCCTCCCAAGGGCTGCTGATAAACTGACCCTCCACTCGCCCCAGAGAAACGAATACAGAGAAACTCGGAGAAGTAAGTAGGACAAATGGAATCTGTGGAATCTGCGCAATCATCACCCAGCTTGGCAAAGCAGCAAGCGAAACGGCTGACCCTCTGGTCAGCCGTTGATTTCGTGCTCGACCTGCTCAGTTCAGTGCCGTTCGGACTGGTGCTGCTCGTCTTGTTGATCACGGCTTGTATGGTTGGCATGCTAATTCAGCAACAGGAGTTGGAGACCTTTGGGAATTATTACGCCAACCTGACGCCCTCTGAAAAGATGGTCTATGGGCGCCTGGGTTTCTTCGACATCTATCATGCGTGGTACTTCAATGTGCTGCTGTTGTTGCTGAGCCTGAACATCATTCTCGCCTCGATTGACCACTTCCCGGCGGCTTGGAGCTTTATCGCTAAGAAGAAGCTGACCGCTTCGCCGACCTTCGCCAAAACTCAACGCACGAAAGATGAGATTACACTGGTGAACGTCGAACGTGCCGCGTTGACCGAACGCGCGCGCCAGGCGGCCAAAGCTCTGGGCTTCAAGGTCAAAGTGACGGAAGACGAGCAGCGCACGACGCTCTTTGCCGAACGCGGTGTGTGGAATCGGTTGGGCGCGTATTTCGTGCACGTCGGCTTGTTGACGATCTTTGCGGGCGGTTTTCTGACGAGTCGCGGTTACACGGGGCAGATGCGCGTGTTCCTGGAGAAACAAGGTGACAGGATGTTGCAGAACGTCTACAACGTGGACAACGCATCCAATCAACACGCCATCGGGCAGCGCGAGTTGGAATTGCCCTTTACGGTTGAGGGGTTAGACTTTCAACAGAAGGTGATTGATAAGTCCAGGGGCCTTGAGTTTGGCAACACGCTCGACTGGCTGACGCGTGTGCGCATCAGCGACAAAACGACGGGCCAGCAGACCGAAGCGCTCATACACATGAACCACCCGTTCGATTATCGCGGCTACCGGTTCTTTCAGGTCAACGGTGATCAAACGGGCAACGCGCGCACGATCACGCTGCGCGTGACCCCGACCGCTGGCGGCGCGGCGCAAGAAGTGACGCTCGCGCGCATCGGCCCTAAGTCGCAAGCCAAACTCTCCGACGGCACGGTGATTAAATATCAGCAGTTCAATCCGTCGTTTTCTCCAACGCGCGAAGGGAGAGTCGAGATTGCCTCGCCCGATTACCAGAATCCAGCGGCGCATTTGGCGGTGATCTACCCGGACGGCGACAGCCGCGATGTGTGGGCTTTTACTGAAGCCGGGCGGATGGCGATTGACCAAGCGCCGTTTCTAAAATCGAAGTTCGGCGATTCAGGCGCTTATCAATTCGTGCTGACAGATTTCGAGAAAGTCTGGACTGCGCACGATGTCTCAATCCAATATGATCCTGGTGTGCGCGTCGTCTACGTGGGCTTCGCGTGGTTATGTACCTCGTTGATCTTGGTCTTTTTCTTCTCGCATCAGCGGCTCTGGATTGTGGTGGAGGATGGGAAAATTACGCTGGGCGGCGATGCCAATCGCAATCGGCTAGGGTTTGAAGATCGAGTGAAAAAGCTGGTTGCGCATATTCGCGGTGAACGAGATTTGCAGACCGTGCAATGACTGGGTTGAGTGATTGTGTTTGAGGATTCAATTACGTAAAAATACCAGTGGCGGAGGCGGGCTTGAAAGTTTTTACGGCTGTTGTGGAAAAATGCGCTGACACCGGACTGTATGTGGGCTATGTGCCAGGCTTCCCCGGCGCGCATTCGCAAGGCGAAACACTGGACGAGTTGAATAGCAATCTGCACGAGGTCATTGAGATGTTGCTAGAGGATGGAGAGCCACAACTGGAAACGAGTTTTGTCGGTACGCAAACAGTGATGGTGGCTTGATGTATGGGAACGCTGCCTGTGGTCAAACCAGCAGAAGTGGTTTCTATTCTCAAACGGCTAGGATTTGTATAGGTAAGACAACGCGGTTCGCACAAACAGTTTCGCCACGCAGACGGACGCGGAACGACCGTTCCCTTTCATCAAGGCAGAGACATTTCACCGGTGCTCTTACGCAAAATTGCAGAGGATATTGGGATGACGGTCGAGGAAATACTCAAACACAAATAGGCTTCGCTGATGGGGAGCTTGTGAAGCGCTTTGAAACAATCGTTCTTGCTGTCTCCTTAAAAGAGAGTCTGGGGGTAAAACTATGAGTCAGGCAATAAAAACCATCAACGTCCCCGTGGCTGCGCCGGAATTGACCGCGCCGCGCTGGGGGATTTTCAATTATCTGCCCGCGCTCCTGCCATTGTTAGGCGCGTTCGCTTTGCTGGCCCTGCGCAAAGCAGGCGGACCGGGAGCGACACCGGCTGACGGAACGCTGATCGTGTGGTCACTATTGGCTTACATCTTTGCGGCGGCGGCGCTGCTGACTAACTTCTGGGCGCCGATACCGTTCTTGCAGCGGCTCGGCTTGTGGGCTGGCTCATTCGCCTTCTTCGCCAACTTTGGAAGCTGGCTGGTGCGCTGGGTCACATCAGGCGAGCGCGAGAACTGGGTGCGGATGACCAGCCAGATCACTGGCGAATATCACTTCTGGTGGTTCTTCAGCTATATCCCGTACGCGAATCTCTACGACCTGTCCGTCGCATTTTCGTTTGGCGCGGCCTTCGGCACCTTGTTGTGGGCGAATCGCCCGAACACGCGCTTTGTGGGCGCAATCTCGTTCCCGCTGATCTCGCTGATCCTGTTGATGGCCATCTTCATCGGTAACAGCTTTATTGAACTGCCGCCTGTGCTCGACAGCTACTGGCGTCCGATTCACGTCGGCGTGGCGTCGCTCAGCTATGGCGTGGCGCTGGTCAGCTTTGCGTTGGCCGTGCTCTATCTGATCAAGGACGGCGTCAAGATCGAAGCGATGGCTGCGACGGTCGTGACCGCACTCATGGGCGGTTATGTCTGGGTCTGGTTCCAGGGCGGCATCAAGGCTTTCGATCCGTTGACATTCACGTACAGCCTGAACCCGGTTGTGCTGCAAAACGGCAGCGCGATCAACAGCGGCGCGCGTGTCGCAGTGCCCGGCGTCGGCCTCTGGCACGGACTCTCGCTGTTGTTGCTGGTTGGTGCGGCGATCTGTTTCCTCCTCTATCTGTACAAGCAGAGTGAGGCGGGGCGGAAGTGGGGCCATTGGCTATTGCGTACCTCTATCGCCACTCAAGTCGTGTCGCTCATCACTCTCTTTTATCAGATGAAGCACATGGGTGTGGTCGGTTCGCTGATCGGCGAGAACCAGTATTATCAGGTGGGCCGTCATCTACTGGACAAACAGGCCGTCGGCCAACCGGTAGAGACCATTGTCACCTACGGCGCGAACTTCCTGGCGCAAAACAAAGCCGCGCTGGTTCTCGACGTAAAGGGCAATCCGGTCGAAATGGCTGCGTTGCTGACGGTCTTAGTTATCACCGGTTTCATCCTGCTCTTCGGCATCAGCACAGAGAAGATTCGTGCCTCGCTGCCGCCGCTCGAAAAGCTCGACAACATGGTCTACAAGACCGTCGGCGTCGCTTTCGCCGGGTTGGCGATTCTACTGGTGACGGGCGCGGTCTGGGCGAACGAATCGTGGGGCCGTTACTGGGGCTGGGATGCGAAGGAGACGGGCGCGTTGGTGGCGTGGTTGTCGTATGCGGGCTATCTGCACACGCGCATCGCACACGGCTGGACTGGACGGCGTAGCGCATACTTCGCGTTGCTCGGCTTCCTGTTGGTGATCTTTACCTATTTGGGTGTGAGCTACATTCTGCCGGGCTTGCATTCGTATGCTGGATAACCAGACTTTCAACACGGGCATTTGAATCGAGCGGGAGAGCGCCAATAGTTTCTGCGCTCTCCCGCTTTCACTTTATGAAGCAAGAAGTCGGAATCGTTAAGGCTCTTTACCGTTACCCGATAAAATCCATGGCGGGCGAAAGCCTTGCCATTGCGCAACTCGGTTGGCACGGCATGGAAGGCGACCGCCGCTTCGCTTTCCGGCGCGTGCAAGAGACCGGCGGCTTTCCCTGGCTGACGGCGGGCCGCTTGCCTGCGCTGATTCGCTATCAGCCATATAGCGCAACTGCCGGGAATGGCGCATCACCCACGCACGTCCGCACGCCGAGTGGGGCGGAGTTGGAGTTATCTGGCGCGGCCTTGCGGCAAGAATTGTCGGCAGCCTTCGGAGCCGAGGTCGAGTTGATGCGACTCAATCACGGCATGTTCGATGAAGCGCCGCTTTCGCTCATCACGACCGCCACGCTTGAAACTATCGCCTTCCGCGCTGAGTTTGCGGTGGACGCGCGCCGCTTCCGGCCTAACATTTTGGTTGAAACCACCAGTAACGCACCTTTCCCGGAAGACGCCTGGATAGGCAAGCTCATTGTTTTTGGTGAACAGCCGGAAGCGCCAGCGATGAGCGTGGCGCAGCGCGATGTGCGTTGCGCAATGATCAATCTCGATCCAGAAACGGGCAGCGTTTCGCCACAAATTCTGAAAGCCACCGTGCAGATCAACCAGAATTGCGCAGGCGTTTATGGCGCGCCGTTCCGTTGTGGTGAACTAGCGGTCGGCACGCGAGTCTTTCTGCTTGACGTGTAGAACCCGGTGAAGCATTCTAGCGGCCAATTCACAGTTTGAAGTACAGGTCTTTATGAATCTCCAACTCGACTACACGCTTTTTTGCGAAGACGTGCGATTTGAAGCGACGCAGCATTTGAGTTTGATGGGTGTGACCCATCAGATTGTCGTCCCGCAATTGCCCGTCTCGCTGATCAAATTCGCAGTCGTCAACCACTGGCGCGGCGCCGGCCCCTATATGAGCGAAGTCCGCATCCTCACGCCCGACCGCTCACAAGCCATCGCCGTTTCGCAACCGACCAACTTCGTTGTGCCGCCCGACGGCTATGCTGACAACGTCACCGTCTTCGTCAACACGACCTTCTTCCAAGCCGGCAATTACGTCGTTCAGACGCTGGTCAATTCCAACCTCTTTGCCGAACGTCTGCTGCCCGTGTTGTTGATGCAGCAGACGCAGGATTTCACCGAGAGCGAACAGGTGCATTAACCTGGGTGCGCAGGCTCCCAGCCTGCCAGGCGTGAATTTAGACACATTGACCAGGATGTATGCCGCCGCAAGCCAAGCACGCTGGAAGCGTGTGTACCCAGGCCAAAATTTCCTTCCACCTTTCACAAAATCAGATGACCGCACACTGAGCCTTGCGGTACTGTATCCGCTTACGTTCCACTTCTTTTAACGAGGCTGTATAGCCCGACGAAATCAATTCTGAGAGGGAGACTGCATCAATGTCCGAACAAAACAAGCTCGATCAACTTTCAATCAACACGATTCGCGCGCTGGCCATGGACGGGGTGCAAAAAGCCAACTCCGGCCACCCCGGCATGCCGATGGGCATGGCCCCGGCAGCGTATGCCCTCTGGACAAGGCTGATGCGCCACAGTCCCAAGAATCCGCATTGGCCCAATCGTGACCGCTTCGTGCTCTCGGCGGGGCACGGCTCGATGCTGCTCTACAGTTTGTTATTTTTGACCGGCTACGACGATTTCACGCTCGATCAACTCAAACTATTTCGCCAGTGGGGCGGTCTCACGCCCGGCCATCCCGAATCCGAATTGTCGTCTGCGATTGAAACGACCACTGGCCCGTTGGGTCAGGGCTTTGCCAACGGCGTCGGCATGGCCATCGGCGCAGAATATTTAGCGGCGTACTTCAACCGCGAAGGCCACGATCTTTTCGATTATCACATTTACGCCATCGTTTCGGACGGCGATTTGATGGAAGGTGTCGCAAGTGAAGCGGCATCATTGGCGGGGCATCAAAAACTTGGCCGCTTGATTTATCTCTACGATGATAACGAGATTTCGATTGATGGCAGCACTTCGCTGGCTTTCACGGAAGACCGCGCCAAGCGCTTTGAAGCTTACGGCTGGCACGTGCAGACGGTGACAGACGCCAACGACCTCGCCGCCATCGAAGCCGCCATCAAAGCCGCGCAAGCCGACCCGCGCCCTTCGATCATCTGCGTCAAATCCATCATCGGCTATGGTTCGCCCAACAAAGCGGGCACAGCCAAAGCCCACGGCGAACCGCTCGGTGTAGACGAAGTGAAGTTGACCAAGCAGAACCTTGGCTGGCCTTACGAAGAGCCATTCACTGTGCCAGAAGAATCATTAAACAACTTCCGTCAATCTGTCGCGCGCGGCGCACAGTTTGAAAGCGATTGGAATGCGAAGCTCGACGCTTACAAACAGGCGCATCCCGAACTCGCCGCCGAGTTGGAGCAATGGTTGAGCGGCGAACTGCCCGCCGGTTGGCAAGAAGCTATGCCCACCTTCCCATCCGACAAACCGATGGCGACGCGCGAGGCGTCGGGCAAAGCGTTGAATGCGTTCGCAGCGAAGTTGCCGATGCTGCTCGGCGGTTCGGCAGATTTGCGCCCGTCGAACAATACTTACATTGATGGCTCGCCCGACTTTCAAGCCAACAGCCGCAACGGGCGCAACTTCCACTTCGGCGTGCGCGAACACGCGATGGGTTCGGTGATGAACGGCATGGTGTTGACCAAGCCGCTGATTCCTTATGGCGGCACCTTCCTGATCTTCTACGATTACATGCGCCCGCCCGTGCGCCTGGCTGCGATGATGGGCATTGCACCGATCTACGTCTACACGCACGACAGCATCGGCCTCGGCGAAGATGGCCCGACGCATCAACCAATTGAACAATTGGCGGGCCTGCGCGCTGTGCCGAAGCTGACACTGATTCGTCCGGCAGACGCCAACGAGACCGCCGTAGCCTGGCGCGTCGCCATCGAGAGCCGCCACAACCCGACGGCGCTGGCTTTGACGCGACAGAAGCTGCCCGTCTTTGACCGCACGAAATACGCGTCGGCGGAAGGCCTAGTCAGAGGCGCATACATCATGAGCGATTCGCCGACGGGCACGGTGGATGTGATTTTGATCGGCACCGGTTCGGAAGTTTCGGTGGCGATTGAAGCGCAGGACGCGCTGGCGCAGGAAGGCATCGGCGCGCGCGTCGTCAGTTTGCCTAGTTGGGAATTATTTGACCGCCAGACGCAGGAGTACCACGAACAAGTCTTGCCGCCCGGCGTGACAGCGCGCGTGGCGATTGAAGCAGGCGTGACATTGGGTTGGGAACGCTACGTGGGCGCGCAGGGCGTGGTGATCGGGCTGGATCGGTTCGGAGCTTCGGCGCCAGTTCAGGTGGTGATGGAGAAGTTTGGGTTTACGGCGGGGAATGTGGCGGAGAAAGTGAAGAAGCTGCTTGGGAAGTAATCTGAAAGCCGCCTTGCTCAACGCCGTCGAAGGTGTTGAGCGGAAGCTGACGATATAATATGGCAACCACGACGCAAAGGAGGTAATGAGGGTGAGACAGGCAGTAGAAGCAGTTTTTGAAGACGGCGGCTTCAAGCTCGTCAACCCGGCCAACCTACCGTTGGCCGAAGGACAGCGCGTGCGTTTGATTGTTGAGACTGCCGCGCCGGATGATTTGCTCGAACTGGCTGCGCAAGTCTATGCAGGTCTTTCCGAGGAGCAGATCAACGAGATTGAGCGCATTGCGCTGGAGCGCAAAGAATTCTTCAGTGGGGGCCACTCACAGTGAGCCTGCCACCGGTCTTATTGGATACAGATATTCTTTCGGCACTGCTGCGCGGGAAGCCTGTTGTGCTGGCAAGGGCAAAAGTATATTTGGCTGTGCATCAACGATTCACCATCTCGCTCATCACTCGTTACGAGATTCTACGCGGCTTGAAAACTACGAATGCCACCAGACAGACACAGATTTTCGAGCAGTTCTGTGCGCGGAATGTTTTGTTACCAGTTGCGGATGACGTGATTCTGCAAGCCGCAGAGATCTACGCCGACCTGCATAGACGCGGCGCGTTGATTGGCGATGCCGACATTCTGATTGCGGCTTCGGCACTGGTGCATGGCTTGGGAGTGGCGACTAACAATGAGCGGCACTTCCGGCGTGTCAGCGGCTTACAGGTGGAGAATTGGCTCAAGTGAGGAATGACAAATGGCAAAGGTTTTCTACGTGCATTGGAATGAAGCTGAATTGAAAGAGCGCATCAAGCCCTTGCAAGCAGCGGGCAATGAAGTGCTCTCGCATTGGAACACGGAGACAGGCGCGAAAGTGAAAGAATCTTATCCCGATGCGTTTGTCGTTTCGCTTGACCGCCTGCCTTCTCACGGCAAAGCGATTGCCGGTTGGGTCGTCGAGTCGAAAAAGCAACAAGGCATCCCGCTTATCTTCGAGGGTGGGCAAGTCGAGAAAGTAGAAGCGATCAAACAGAAATTCCCGCAGGCGCTCTATTGCAAAACCGGCGCAGTCGCGAGCGTGTTGCAGAAGCTGCAAAGCGGCAAGCTGAAATATAAGGCTGACGTAGCGAAAGCTGCTGACAAGCGAAACGCCGCGACTAGCGCGAGCAAAATGAGCGGCGGCAACGACACCTTTGAGCAACTCGTGACGAAATACAGTCCGGAAGTGCAGACCATTGCCAGACGCTTGCGCGAGATTATCTATGAGGTCTTGCCCAAAGCCGATGAGAAGGTTTGGGCGACTGGCTGGCATGTCGCGCGCTATGCCGACGGTGAGGAACTCGTGGCCATCGGGCCGTTGAAGAATTATTGTAATCTCTTCTTTGCCCAAGGCGCGCAACTGCCCAATCCCGATGGCTTGCTCGAAGGTACGGGCAAGGGAATTCGCCACATCAAGTGCAGGTCGCTCGACACGATCCCGGTTGGCGCGATCAAGAAGCTGATGCGCGAGGCGAAGAAGTATGCGAAGGCCAACCCGGAGCGGCGCTGGAAAGCCTGACAAATCTTTACGTGCGGTTGACCGATATTTACTGCCTGCGGGTGGCAGCAGACGTATGGTTGGTTGAGGAGATAGAACAATGGCAGTCGCAGAAAAACTGGTCGCGCCTGGGCCGAAACAAATCTTTCCCATCGTTAATCTTTTTTCGCTGCGGCGCGACCGGCTTGGCTTTCTGACCGAGTTGGTGCGTAAGTATGGCGACCTGGTTTACTTTCACTTGGGGCCACAGCCGGTCTTCTTGCTCAATCATCCTGACTACATCCGCGACGTGCTGGTCACGCATCACAAGAACTTTATGAAAGGCGAAGGGCTGCAACGCGCGAAGCGTTTGCTGGGCGAGGGATTGTTGACCAGCGAGGGTGAGTTTCACCTGCGCCAGCGGCGCTTGATGCAACCGGCCTTTCATCGCCAGCGCATCGCCGGTTACGCTGCGACGATGGTCGAATATGCCGAGCGCACGAGTCAGCGCTGGCAGAACGGCGCGACGATGGATGTGGCGCGCGAGATGATGCAGTTGACGCTGGCGATTGCGGGCAAGACTTTGTTTGACGCCGATGTTGAAGGTGAGGCCGAGGAGATCGGTAATGCGTTGAGCGAGACGTTTGAGCAATTCAACAACGTGTTGATGCCCTTCACCCAACTGCTCGAACGTTTGCCATTGCCAGCGACGCGCAGATTCCAGCGGGCGCGTGGCCGCTTGGACGCGACGATCTATCGGATGATTGAAGAACGTCGCAAGAGTGGGGAAGATCGCGGTGACCTGCTCTCGATGTTGATGGCCGCGCGCGACGAAGAGGGCGACGGCACGGGGATGACGGATGAGCAATTGCGCGACGAAGCGATGACGATCTTTCTGGCTGGGCACGAGACGACGGCCAACGCGTTGACCTGGACGTGGTACTTGTTGTCGCAGCACCCGGCGGTCGAAGCCGAATTGCAGGCCGAAATTGACGCGGTGTTGAACGGGCGCTTGCCGACGGCGGAGGAGTATCCACGCTTGCGTTACACCGAGATGGTCTTTGCCGAAGCGATGCGTTTGTATCCGCCTGCCTGGCTCATCGGGCGGCGCGCGCTCGGCGATTACCACATCAACGGCTATCACATCCCGGCGCGTTCAATCCTGTTGATGAGCCAGTACATCACGCATCACGATGCACGTTGGTTTCCTGAGCCGGACAAATTCGACCCGTTGCGCTGGACACCGGAGGCTAAAGAGGCGCGGCCTAAGTTCTCTTACTTTCCGTTTGGTGGTGGCAATCGTGTCTGCATCGGCGAACAGTTCGCGTGGATGGAAGGCGTATTGGTGCTGGCGACATTGGTGCAGCGTTGGCGACTACGCTTGGTGGAGGGGCATCCGATCGAGTTGCAACCGATTGTGACGTTGAGGCCGAAACACGGGATGCGGATGGTGCTGGAACGCCGATGAGCCGAGGCGAGCGACAGACGCGCGTGTTGAATGAGACGAGTTTGCGACGCGGCGTTGATTGGCTGAGCGAGCGCGATGCTGATTTGGCCGCAATTGTCGCCCGCTTTGGCTATCCGCCGTTGTGGGCGCGCGAAGCCAGTTTTGCCACGCTCATTCATATCATCCTCGAACAGCAGGTTTCACTGGTTTCGGCCAAAGCCGCCTTTGACCGTTTGCGTGTCGCGCTCGGTCTTATCGAGCCGCAGCCATTGCTAACCCTCAATGACGAAACCTTAAAAGCCATAGGCTTCAGCCGCCAAAAAACGCGCTATGCCCGCCTGCTGGCGCAAGCCATTCTTGACGACCAACTCAATTTGGCGCGTTTGTCTCGCCTGCCTGATGACGCGGTGCGCGCCACGCTTAAACAACTCAAGGGCATGGGTGATTGGACGGTGGATATTTATCTGCTGATGGCGTTGCGTCGCCCTGATGTCTGGCCGCAGGGAGATCTGGCGCTGGCTGTAGCGCTGCAACAGGTTAAGCGCTTACCAGCGCGGCCTGTGCCCGCTGAATTGTTCGCCTTGGCAGAAGGTTGGCGACCGTGGCGGGCGGCAGCAGCGCGGTTGTTGTGGCATCACTACTTGAGCGAACGCGCGCGTTAAAGATTTGAGCCTGCCTTGAATCTTCCGCCCCACTTACAAATTTTTGCAACCCGACTTGTACTAATGTCGTAGTACAACGCGACAAGTTATGGCGATGGAAAACCGGTTCAACATCAACTTGAACGACAAGACGCCGCTCTACGCGCAGTTGGAGCGGGCGATCCGGCACGCCATTGCAACCGAACGGCTGCGCGTCGGCGAGCAGTTGCCGACTGTGCGCCAGTTGGCCGTGGAGTTGAAGATCAACGCTAACACGGTGGCGAAGGTTTATACCGAACTCGAACGCGCCGGGCTGTTGGAAACGCGGCGCGGCGTCGGGACTTTTGTGAAGGCGCGTGAGCCAGCTTTGATGATGTTCACGCACAAGCGCGAGCGCGAGCGGGAGTTGCGCGCGCTCGCGGAACACGTTATCGCCGAGGCGGCAGTCCTCGGTTTTTCGCTCGACGATCTGCTTGACTATCTGTCGAGCCGGCGCACCAAAGGAGAATAAAACTATGGGCGGGCTTATCCCTATCATCAATCGAACAGCTTCGACGGAAAGTGCCAATGTGGCGGGCCGCGGGCCGCGGTTGAACGTGATCGCCGCGATAATGTTTACTGCGCCGACCCTCCTCGGCGTTTTGACAAGCGTGTTGCTACTCAATCCGATTGGCGCGATTGCCGGTGTGTTGCTGGGCTTGCTGGCCGCCGCCTCACCCAAAGTGGCCAAGCAGTGGGAACGCGCCGTGGTCTTACGGCTGGGACGTTACTCAGGCTTGCGGGGGCCGGGGCTGTTCTGGATCATTCCACTGATTGATACGATTTCAACCTGGATTGACCAGCGCATCATCACCACCAACTTTGCCGCCGAACAGACGCTGACCTCCGACACTGTACCGGTCAACGTGGATGCAGTGCTCTTCTGGCTGGTCTACGATCCTGAGAAAGCGGCGCTCGAAGTGCAGGATTACGCGCAGGCCGTAGGTTGGGCGGCGCAAACGGCGTTGCGCGACATCATTGGGCGCACCTCGCTGACCGATCTGCTACGCGGGCGTGAACGCATCGAAGACGAGTTACAGCGGCTGATTGACGAGCGCACCAACCCCTGGGGCGTGACGGTGCAATCGGTTGAGATGCGCGACGTGGTTATCCCCGACGCGCTGCAAGATGCGATGTCGCGTGAGGCGCAGGCTTCGCGCGAAAAACAGGCGCGCATCATCCTGGCTGAGGCCGAAGTCGAGATCGCCAACAAATTCATGGTGGCGTCCAAGTCTTACCACGATAACCCGACGGCGCTGCACCTGCGCGCGATGAACATGCTCTACGAAGGGCTGAAGGAGAAGGGCGCAATGATGATCATACCGAGCACGGCGGTCGAATCTATGGGTATGGGTGGCTTGATCGGCATGGCAGCGGTGCGGCAGCAACAGTTGGCGCAGGGCGAAAGCGAGGAAAACCCGTTGGGAGTGCCAGTGAAGTAAGCGCTTCAGCAAAAGACGCGAGCGGTTGTTGGGCCGAACCGGCAATCGCTCTGCGCAAGAGGATTTTAGGCTGCCAAGACAGGAAGGACATTGATGCAAGTGCTCAAGCGAATCAATTGGAAAATCTTTGCCCTGCTGCTTGTAGCAGGTCTGCTTGGTGTTCTCGCAGTCCTACCATTCACATTTGATCTGATTGGGAGTCGCGCCTTCGGCCAAGCACCTGTTCCTGCTATGCCATTGCCGTTAGTTGTTGCTTTGGCTCTGCTTCAGAACGGAGTTCTGCTTTCGCTGATCATCGTCATCGGTCTGATTCTTTCTGAACGCGTTGGATTACAAATGCCGCTGATTCGTGCGTGGGCAAATGGAGAGCATCCTCCGAATCTGAAAGCAATCGTGCTACCGGGAATGCTTGTGGGTGCGACTGCCGGCGCCATAATGGTTGGGGTAGAAGCGTTTTTCTTTCTGCGGCATCTTCCAAAGGCATTGCATCCATTATTTGAGATTTCGCTGTGGAAGCGATTACTGGCAGGCGTCCTCTACGGCGGAATTACAGAGGAACTGCTGATGCGTCTGTTTCTAGTATCGTTAGTGGCCTGGCTGCTAGGAAGATGGTTGAAGACTCCAGCAGGAATGCCCAGTGCTGGTGCTTTCTGGGTAGCGATCATTTTGGTAGCAATCCTTTTCGGGTTAGGACATCTGCCAATGACAGCGGCCCTTACGCCCTTAACGCAAGTGGTTGTCGTGCGCGCGCTGGTGCTGAATGGGATAGCAGGCATTGCATTCGGCTACCTTTACTGGCGGCACGGCTTGGAGGCGGCGATGTTGGGTCACATGAGCGCTCATTTAGCGATGCAAGCTCCTGGAGTGATGTTGCTTAAAAACATGATGTAAAGGCTCAGACAGAACAGGAAGAGAGCAGATCATGCTTAGCTTGAAAAGGTTTCGTTGGATACACCTATTGCTCGTGATGGCGGTTTTTCTAGTGGCGTTAGCGTGTGCGCAGGAGTCAGCCACTTGGCAAGATCCATCGAAACATCAGGTGAAGTTTGTGGATGTAGAAAAGGATGTGCGCCTGGAAGTCTTAGATTGGGGTGGTACAGGGCGACCGATTGTGCTGCTTGCGGGATCGGGCAACACGGCTCACGTCTTCGACGACTTCGCGCCCAAACTGACCGACTGTTGCCATGTTTATGGCATCACGCGGCGCGGCTACGGCGCGTCGAGCCGCCCATCGCGCGGTTACGACGACCAACGCCTCGCAGACGACGTGTTTCAGGTGATCGAGCGGGAAAAGATCCGGGCACCTGTTCTTGTGGGCCACTCCATGTCCGGCGGAGAAATGACCACGCTGGGCCGGCAACATTCCGATCGGTTGGGCGGCCTTGTCTATCTCGATGCGCTCTGCGACCTCGAGGATGATCCTCCGGCGGATAAGGAGTGGGCAGCGTCGCAACAAAAGCTGCCGCCGGGATTGCTTGCTCAGCCAAAGTGCGAGCCAATTGACCGGAGTACGTTCAGCGCCTACCGCCGTACATTGGCCTGCACGATGGGCTTTGCGTTGCCGGAGTCCGAACTCCGGAATGGGTTCGAATCCGTTGATGGTAGTGTTGGCTCCTTTAAGACGCCTGATTGGGTCAGTCGTGCGATTGGCCAAGCTCAAGTCTTCCGTCGCGACTATTCGAATATTCGAGTCCCTGTTCTTGCGTTGATGAACGGTGCTCTGACAACTGAGGAGCTACTATCAGCTAGCAGCTACCAACCGAAGAATGACAACGAACGTGCAGCCATTGACCGGTTCATGGCCAGAAGTCGGATCGTCTTCGGTCGCTGGACGGACAAACTCAAACGCCACGTGCCGAATGCCCGCATCGTGTACTACCCTCTCGCCGGTCACTATGTCTTCATGACAAGAGAGGCGGAGGTGCTGCGCGAGATTCATACGTTCGTAGCTGGTCTGGCAGGCGGGGCAAGGTGATGCCGTTGCCCTAGTTCAACGTATTCAAGACTCTGCCATTCTGGGAGGCTTCTCCAGCGAGGAACTGAATGCGTCCCTCGCCGGCATTTTTGTGATCCATAGCGTAAAAAATCGTGAACGTCCCCGTTGCGCCGTATTGAGCGCACTCAATTCGCTACGGAGGGAAAGATGACTTGGCTCAAGACGCTGATTTTCACAGTGGTTGTGCCCGGCATCGTGACCATTTACGTGCCGCGCTGGCTGCTTAGCACCGAGCAGTTCCAGCTCTCCTTCGATCTGGGCTTGGCGCACTACCTTGGCCTCGTACTGATTACATTGGGCGCAGCGATCTACGGCTGGTGCGCTGGGGATTTCACTTTTACCGGCAAAGGCACGCCCGCACCAATTGATCCGCCGAAAGAACTGGTCGTGCGTGGGCTGTATCGTTACACGCGCAATCCGATGTATGTCGGCGTGCTAACGGTATTACTGGGTGAGGTGTTGTGGTTTGGCTCGCGGCGATTGCTCGGTTACACGGCGGCGATTGCCTTACTTTTTCATCTCTTCATCACACTTTACGAAGAGCCGGTTTTACAACGGGGTTTTGGCGACGCTTACCAACGCTATCGCACTGCAGTGCCACGCTGGCTTTTGCCATTACAGCGAGGCTGAGATTAATCTTTCAAACAGGCGAATTGGCATTGCGGAACTAACTTGCAACTCTGTCCGCCAGACCATGACGCCATCCAAAGCCCGTGCTACAATCCGCGCCGTTGCGGGGAACTTAGCCCTTCCCTAACAAGTTTCTTTTATCGGCTAAACACTTAGACGCAAAGTTCGAACGGCTGGCGTAGCGCCCTTCATACTTCGATTCATCTCCTGCACACGTACACCGTTCGATTCTTTCTTAGGTCGTTATATGAGGTTTTATGCAGGCAGACATTATCCTGGTTCGCGCGGTTTTTACCCTAATCCTTATTGCCGCAGGTTATCTGATTCGCCCGATTCCGCCCTCGATCACCGGTCAATTCGGCTTAGCAGGTGAAATAGGCTCACGCATCTTTTCCGCCCTCGTGGCGGCCATACTGGCAGGCGGCATCATCTACTTCGAGTTGCGCATCCGGCGGGCGTCGCTGAAAACGCTAATCGGCGCGGCTATTGGTTCAACGATGGGCATCATGGGCGCGTCGTTGATGGGCTTTCTGATCACCTTGCAGCATTGGGATCAGCCATTCAAATCTTTTATCACACTGGCGCTCACACTTTTTATGGCTTACTGCGGCCTGCTGGTCGGCGCAGCCAAAGGCGATTACCTGGACCTGGCGGCGCTCGGCGGTATCCTCAGCGAGAAGAGTGCAAAGCAGATTTACAAGATTCTAGACACCAGTGTCATCATTGACGGACGCGTGGCGGACATTGCCGAGACGGGCTTCCTGGGCGGCGTCATCCTGATTCCGCAATTCGTCTTGCGCGAGTTGCAGCAGATCGCCGACAGCAGCGATTCGGCCAAGCGCAATCGCGGGCGGCGCGGCTTGGACATTCTGGCGCGCATTCAAAAGAATCAGAGCCTAGAAGTGCAGATTCACGAGGCAGACTTCCCGCAAGTCAAAGAAGTTGACTTAAAGCTGATCGAGTTGGGCAAACAACTCAACGCCCCCATCGTCACCAACGATTTCAATCTGAATAAAGTCGCCCACCTGCGCGGCGTCGCCGTGCTCAACATCAACGAGCTGGCCAACGCGCTCAAACCCGTCGTCCTGCCCGGCGAGACGATGAAGGTCTTTATCCTGAAAGAGGGTAAAGAATACAATCAAGGTGTGGCCTATTTGGACGACGGCACGATGGTGGTGGTGGACAACGCGCGCCGCTTGATTGGCAAGAACGTGGATATGATCGTCACCAGTGTGTTGCAAACCACGGCGGGCAAGATGATCTTCGGGCGCGCCGACGAGAATCAACGCAACGACACGCGCGACCGGGGCGACTCGCGTTCGTCGCGCAATACGCCAGTGCCATCGGCGGCTTCGTCGGCAGTTGAATAACAGGAAATCAAAGGGCAAAAGGCAAATATCAAAAAGCAAAAGGTTGGCACGCTGTCTTTCTATTTTTGATATTTGCCTTTTGATTTTATGAACGTCGCCATCATCCCCGCCGCCGGTTCCGGCAAACGCCTGGGCGGACAAACACCCAAACAATTTCTCGAAATCGCCGGGCTGCCAATTCTCGGTCATACGATCAACCGCTTTATCGAATGTGATGACATTAGCGCCATCGTCGTCGCGCTGCCTGCCGAACTGGTCGAAGAGTTCCGCGCGCGTGACGTTCACATCGGACGCCGCAAGCCGGTTCTTTACGTCAGCGGTGGTTCGGAACGCAGCGATTCGATTTTGAATGGCTTGGAAGCGGTTGCCGACCTGAAGCCTGAAATCGTTGCCGTGCACGACGCCGTGCGCCCCTTCGTCACACCCGCGCAGATTTCCGCTGTCATCGCCAAAGCGCGTGAAGTCGGCGCGGCGATTCTGGCGCTGCCTGCGGTGGATACGATCAAAGAAGTCGAGCACGGCTTGATCGTACAAACGCTCGACCGTCGTCGTATTTATCGCGCGCAGACGCCACAAGCTTTTCGCTATGAGTTGCTGATGCAAGCCAACACCGCAGCGCGCGCCGCCGGATTGCCATCAGCCTTGACGACTGACGATGCGCTGTTGGCCGAACGCCTGGGTTCGCCCGTAGCGGTTGTCGAAGGCTCGCCCAACAACATCAAGATCACCACGCCGGAGGATTTGGCAGTGGCCGAAAAGCTCTTCGAGCAAATGAACAATTCTGCCTGCCGTCCTTCGCCTTCCGCCTTCCGCGTTGGTCTGGGCAATGACATTCATCGTTTGGTGGAAGGGCGGAAGTTGATTTTGGGCGGCGTTGAAATCCCCTTTGAGAAAGGCTTGCTTGGTCATTCGGATGCCGATGCGTTGAGCCACGCGATTACCGATGCAATGCTGGGCGCGGCGGGATTGGGCGACATCGGCACGCACTTTTCAGACAAAGACCCGCGCTGGAAGGATGCGGATAGTTTGCTGTTTCTGCGCCACGCTTATGATCTGGCAAAAGCGCGTGGCTACGTCATCGCCAATATTGACGCCACGATCATCGCGGAAAAACCAAAGATGTCGCCACATATTCCGGCAATGCGGGCGAGTTTGTGCGAGACATTGGAGATTGCCGAAACGCAGCTCAACCTCAAAGCCAAGACCAATGAAAAGCTTGATGCTATCGGTGCAGGTGAAGCCATTGCGGCGCAGGCAGTAGTCTTGCTGGTGAACGAACGGCAGGCAGGCAAAGGTTGAGTTGAAACAACCTGAGGCGGCGTGGCATTGTTGAGATGCAGTTATGATTCAAAACGATAGGGAACTTCATGCAACACAGGAACACATCCTGCTCTTCGAGCGCATCTTGGCCGAAGCCCGCAGAACGTATTCCGTTGGCAACTATCGAGTGATGGCAGAAGGCTACTTGAGCGAGATTGATCAGATGCGCGCCGAGATTCGTGACTACTTGAGCCGAACACCGGAACAGGTCGCAGCCGCTTGATTCCTTCTCGTCCTGCCTTACTTGCCAAGCCGCATCTTCCCGGACTTACTTTGCCTATGTTTGACGTAATCGCCTTCGACGCCGACGACACCCTCTGGCACAACGAACCGCTCTACCGCGACGTGCAACAGCGCGTCATAGAGATTCTCGCGCGCCACCACGACGCCGAATTGATTCATCAGCGGATGGACGAAACAGAGATTCGCAACCTGGAACATTACGGCTACGGCGCCAAAGGCTTCACGCTCTCGTTGATAGAAACGGCGATTGATTTGACCGAAGGTCAGATTACGGGCAAAGAGATCAACCAGGTCATTACCTTGACCAAAGAGATGCTGCGCGCGCCGATTGAACTGTTGGACGGCGTGCGCGAAACCATCACGCAGGTGGCTGAAACATACTCGCTGATGCTCATCACCAAAGGCGACCTCTTCGACCAAGAGGGCAAGCTCGCGCGCTCCGGGCTTGGCGATTACTTCAGCCGGATCGAAATCGTTCCGACCAAAACCACCCAAGTCTACGCCGCCATCGCTGCCAAACACGCCATCAACCCTGCGCGCTTTTTGATGGTCGGCAATTCGCTCAAATCGGACATCCTGCCTGTGCTTGCACTGGGCGGCCACGCCGTCTATGTTCCCTATGTCACGACCTGGGAGCACGAGCGCGTTTCGGAAGCCGAGTTGGTAGGGCAACAATTCCACGAGCTTTCAGACATCGCGCAATTGCCCGCGTTGCTTGATTCATTGCGAGCGACTGACTGAGCACCGATTTTTATGCGACCACAAGATTTGATCGAAAAGAAACGTGACGGCCACGAACTCACGCGTGACGAGATTGCCTACCTGGTGCGCGGCTACACGCGCGAAGCAATCCCCAATTACCAGATGGCCGCCTGGTTGATGGCTGGCTTCCTGAACGGTTTGAGCGATGCCGAGACCCAAGCCTTGGTTGAAGAGATGCTCTATTCCGGTGACGTGCTCACGCACGATCATATCCCGCTGCCCAAAGTGGACAAGCATTCGACCGGCGGCGTCGGTGACAAGACCTCGCTCGTGCTCGCGCCCGTCGCTGCCTGTTGTGGCGTTGCCGTGCCAATGCTTTCAGGCCACGCACTCGGCCACTCTGGCGGCACGCTCGACAAGCTCGAAGCTATCCCCGGCTTTCGCACTGATCTTTCGCTCACCGAATTCAAAGATGTGCTCGCGCGTTGCGGCCTGGCCATGATCGGCCAAACCAAAGAGATCGCGCCCGCCGACCGCAAAATTTACGCGTTGCGCGATCTGACCGCCACAGTGCCGTTTCGCCCTTTCATCGTCGCTTCGATCATGTCTAAAAAAATGGCCGAAGGAGTTGACGGCCTCGTGCTCGATGTCAAAGCGGGCAACGGCGCGTTTATGAAGACTGATGACGACGCGCGTCAACTGGCCGAGATGCTGGTCGCCGTAGGCCGGCAGATGGGCAAACGCTGCGTCGCGCTGATTACCGATATGAATCAGCCGCTGGGCCGCTGGGTCGGCAACGCGGTCGAGACGCGCGAAGCCATCGAATGTTTGCGCGGCAATCTGCAAGGCGACTTTGCCGAATTGAGTTTGGAATTGGCCGCACAGATGCTCGTCGTAGGTGGTGTAACCGAGCTTGCCGAAGCCCGCACGCGCGTGCGCGAAACCATCACCTCAGGCCGCGCGCTCGAAAAGTTCAAGGAGTGCATCGCCCTGCAACACGGCGACCCGCGCGTCTGCGACGATCCTGATTTGTTGCCGCAAGCCAAATATCAGACCACGATCAGCGCCGGCCGTGATGGCTACGTCACGCATATTCAAACCGACGAACTGGGCCGTGTTTCGCAAGAGTGGGGTGGCGGGCGCTTGCGTTTGGAAGACCGGATTGATTACGGCGTCGGGCTGTACATTCAAGCGAAGCTGGGCGATGCGGTGAAGGCGGGCGATGCATTGGTGACGGCGTATTACAACGATGAGGCCAAGCGTGAAGAGTTGAGCGCGCGGTTGCAAGCGGCGTATCGGATTGAAGAGGCTGCGCCGCGAGTTGAGCCGTTAATCAAAGCCACTATCTAACACAGTCTTCAGCCCGCGAAGCGGGCGGCGGAATTTAGCCCAGGGTGCAGCGAGGCGAACAGCCGAGCGGAACCCTGGGTAGCGGGTTCAGCGAATATTCAAGCCCGTGAAACGGGCGGCAGAGCTTCTTATTCAGATACTGCTCAAGCTCTGAGCTTGTGATATGTTGTCCGCCGTCACGATTTGATAAGGAGCATCCCCAATGAGTTCCACATCCTCTTTGCCTGGTAATACTCAACAAACTTCGTGGCTTTCGCCGATCACGAAGGATGCACGTTACCTCCGTGCCATCCTCACACTCGTCAGCAAGGCGTCCGAAGAACAACTGAAACAAGTTCCTATCATCGGCCCGCTCCTGCTCGGTTTTGCCGACGCCGTCAAAGAGCTTTCTGAACAGCAAGACGACGATCAATCGCAGCGCGAGATCGAAGCTAAACTCGCCGCCTTGCTCACCCAAGGCGAGCAGGCGCAACGCAACAGCGAAGCCTTTGCCGCCTTCGCGCGCTTCCTGCTCGAACAGCAATTCCAGCAGACGGCGCTGCTCACGCAACTCACCACGCATCTGCACGCGCTCGGTCTGCCCGCTGAGCGCAAACAGCTCACCGAATTTGCCTGCAACGCCGCCCTCGTCGCCTATCGCAGCCGCGTTATCCGCGATTACCAGTACGCCGACCAGCGCGGCATTCAGGGCGTGACGCGCAGCGAACACGTCGCCTCGTTGCCGCTCACCGACATTTACGTCAAGCCGCGTCTGCAATCCGAACGCGCTGCCGACCGCAGCCTGTTCGAGTCGCGCGAGCGCGAACGCGAATTGCTCAAACAGATGCTCGATAACCAGGATTTGCCCACGGGGCAGCAGGCGCGACTGGAAGAAGAATTCGCCCTGCTCACGGGCGAACGCTGGCGCGGCAAGAAAGAGCAGGACGCGACGCTCGGCATCGGCGAACCGTTGCAGCGCGCGCGGCACACCGTCATCCTCGGCGGCCCCGGCGTGGGCAAGAGCCAGTTGACGCGCTACCTGGCGCTGGTCTGCGCGCGGGGCGAGGCTTCGATGAGCGAGCAGTTGAGTTGGGCCGAAGAACTCACGCCCATCATCGTCTTGCTCGCCGCCTTTGCCGATGCGCGCAGCCGTGCGCAGCATTCACAGCAATTGGCGCAACCGCTCACACTACGCCAGTACCTGGATGCGGAGCTTGAGCGGCGCGGCGGCGCGGCCTTGTGCGCGGCCATCGAACAGGAGATGCAGGCAGGGCGCGTCCTGGTGCTGTTGGATGGCGTAGACGAGGTGCCCGGCTTCAACGAGCGTTCGGCCATCGTCGTCGAGGTCGAAAACTTCCTGCGCGATCACGGCTCGGCGCGTTGTCTGGTCACGTCGCGCCCGTTCGGCTACATCCGGCTGGCGGGCGACGCAGCGCATTTCGAGTTGCTCAACTTTTCCGAAGAGCAGGTAGGCGAATTCATACGCCGCTGGCAGCGCGCCTTTGAGGAATGGCAGCACCGCGACGCGCCCAATTACGAAGCGGCGGCGCGCGAGGCCGAAGAGATGTTCGACGAACTCAAAGGCAATCCCAAAGTCCTCGAACTGGCCACCAATCCGCTGATGCTGGTCATCATCGCGCTGATCCGCTACGAACAGACGCGGCTGCCGCAGGAGCGCGTGCGGCTCTACGACACGGCGGTCAAGACGCTGATGGAGACCTGGAATTTCTGGCGCTCCAAAGTCGCGGGCGTGAGTGCCGAGACGAAACTCAAGACCGACGACCTGATCATCGTTTGGAGCGCCGTCGCCGAATGGACGCGCCGCACCAAACCGACGGGCATCGTCCATCGCGGCGAACTCAAAAACAAACTGGTCGAGATTTTGCAGGCGGAAGAGTTGGGCGGCCCCAAACCTGCCGAGACCGCCGAAGCTTATCTCGACGCTGCCGCCCGCCGCGCCGGTTTGTTGGAAGAGCGCGGCCCCGACATCTTCGCCTTCTGGCATCCGACGTTTGAAGAGTATCTGGCGGCGGTCAAACTGACGACGCCTGCCAGCCGCGCCAAAGAGCGATTGTTGCCATTGCGCCGCGACCCGCGCTGGCGCGAAGTGATCCTGCTGGCGGTCGGCCACCTCGGCTTGATCCAGCGGGATGGCGAGACGGCGTCGGAGTTGGTGCGGGCGTTGGCGTTTGATGAACCGGATGCGTTGGAGCCTGTGTTGCATCGGCATCTATTGTTGGCTGCGTCGTGCGTGGCTGATGACGTAGGCGTTAAGCGCAATATTGGTGAAGAGGTAATTGTGGCGTTAGGCAAGGTGGTGAGTGAGCAGCCGTATGAACAGCTTTGCGATACGTTTGTTGGGACTGTGCGTGCGTTGCCTCGGATGCGGATAAGTGAACAAAATATAACGGCGCTTGCACATTTGGCAGAGCACCAAAACTGGAACGTGCAGGAAGAAGCGACGAGGCTGTTCAGTAATGTTGCGGCCGACAATGTCGAAGCGCGACGCCTATGTGAACAGTTGTTTATAAGAATCTATGGGAATTTCCGCTGCTATGCAGCGTTGGGACTGGCCCGTGGCGGAGACTGTAGCACGGAAGTCTGGCGCACGATGATTGCTTATGGAACTAGGAGTGCCCAAGTCAAAAAAGCCGTCGCTGATTTCATTTCCTCTGATGTATCAAACGGAGCGGTAAGTTTTTTGATCGATACAATCAATAAATTCCCCATGGCAACAAGCAAGTATTGGAACCCGCCGACGTTGGAATATGAAGTCTCCGGGCAATTTATTGAAGCTGTCAGGCTACTGCACCAACTAGGGCGTACTGATGAGCAGTTAGTCGAAATGTTGTTCAATTGGTTCTTTGAGGATGATCAGGTAACAAGTTTAGCAGCAGTTATTCTATTGGAGGAACTTGGGCGGGTTGATGAACGAGTGATTAAGACACTATTCGATAGAGTTCGCAAAGAGAAAACAAATATGTACTCAACTGCAGTAAGTGAGTATTGCATTGTGCTGCACCGATTAGGGTGTGCCGATGAGCGATTGGGCGAAATATTATTCAGTTGGCTCACCGACAAAAATTCAATCTTACGACTTGACGCGGCGCACTGGCTGCACCAACTAGGGCACATGGATGAAAGGGCAGTAGAAGTTCTGTTCAACTGGCTTATTGATGAGGACGAGCTAGAGGCAATGCGAAGAGTAGCCGCCGGTATGCTGCATAAACTAGGGTGTGCCGATGAGCGGGTGGTTAAAAAACTATTCGATTGGCTTAGCGCCGAGTCTGAATGGCTACAATATGAAGCTGCGGAACTCCTACACAAGATGAGGCGCGCTGATGAGCAGGTGGTCGAAACATTGTTTAATTTGCTCGATAATGAGAATTCACGTCAGCAAGTTAACGCTGCGAGGCTGCTGCATGAGATGGGGCGTGCCGATGAGCGAGTGGTTAATAAACTATTCGGCTGGCTCAATTCTGAGGCTAAAGGCCTAGACTCTGGCAACCTTCGCGCTGTAGCGGCGGAGTTGTTGAGCAAGTTCGCTAACGAAGAAGAGGAACTTTGCATGCGAATTGCGCACATGGCAGCCCCGCAACCCTGGGAAGCGCTGACCGCCTGCCGCAAGCTGCTTGATGGCAAACCGCTCGACGCCGACGACGGGCAGGCGCTGGCCGAACTCGTGCGCCGCCACGCGGGGGACACCTTTGAGCAAAGCTTTGCGCGGGAATGGATGTTCGAGTGGCTGCGGCGCAAACACCAGCCGAAGACGCAGGCGTAGCGAGCGCAGCGGATGTGGTGTTACCAACTTGGCAGCCAGCCTTGTAAAAAGCTCGGCGTTTGGCGGATAGTTCGAGCAGGCGATGCTGCTGGCGAATTACAGTCACGCACGTTGAAACAATGCAGGTGGGGTGGCCGCGTCAGGCTCGGTGTTTAGAGTACAAGCTTTAGCTTGCTAGTGGATTCCCGCGCACTTCGCCAGCAAGCTGAAGCTTGTACTCTAAACACCCGAGCTTACTGCCTCGCGGTTCCTCCAGGCGTACACTGAATAGGTAGAGTGAATTCGCCAGCAATATTGCATGCCGACAGTACTCAGAAAAGATGGCTTCAATTTTGTGATCTACTCCGACGATCATGAACCGGGTCACGTGCACGTCAAGAAAGCGGGCACGGAAGTCGTCATCAATCTGGGTGACGAGAACACCAAGCCTTATGAGCGTGAGAACAAAAGCATGAGCACGCAGAACCGGCGCAAGGCGCTACAAATCGCCGCCGAGCAGCAGGATGATTTGCTTGAACAATAGAGGAGAATTCACGGCGATGCTTAAAGCAGGCAAGTGGACTTATACCGAGAAAGAGCTGGAACGGATGTTTGCCGAAGCCGACCGGCGCGGGAAAGAGGCGCTGAAGACCGAGATTCAAGCGCGCCGGGCGTATTACGACCAGGCGACGGGCCGGCTGGTGCTCGAATTGAAAAACGGCGCAACGCATAGCGTGCCGTGCCATTTAATTCAAGGGCTGCGCAATGCCGACCCGGCAGACATTGCTGCCGTCGAGTTGGGGCCGCGCGGGGCGTCACTGCACTGGGAAAGGCTGGATCAGGATTTCACCGTCGGCGGGCTGGTGTGCGGCATCTACGGCACCAAAAAGTGGATGGCGGAACTGGCACGCAACAGCACCCCCAGCAAAACACCGTCGAAGGTGGCTAAAAAACCTGCGCCCAACCGGCAGCGCGCTGCCCTGCCGAACGATAAACGCAGGCGGAACGCCGCTTGAACCCAGAAGGTGTGATCGCACGCGCTAAACGCCAAAAATCTGAATCGCGTGAATGGAGTGCGGGAAGCCGCATCCTGAAAAATGAACAAAGTGATGATCGTTACTGGTGGCAGCCGTGGCATTGGCGCTGCTACGGCGGAACTGGCTAGCCAGCGCGGCTATGCCGTCTGCGTGAACTATCTGCACAACCGCGCTGCCGCCGATACAGTGGTTGGCGCGATTGAACGCGCGGGCGGGAAGGCGATTGCCGTCGCGGCGGATGTCGCGGTGGAAGCCGATGTGGTGCGTTTGTTTGAAACGGTGGACAGCGAGTTGGGCGCGGTGACGGCTTTGGTCAATAACGCGGGCATTCTGGCGCGGCAGGCTAGGTTGGAGGAGATGGACGCAGCGCGGCTAAACCGCGTCTTTTCAACCAACATCGTGGGCAGTTTCTTGTGCGCGCGTGAGGCGGTGCGTCGCATGTCCACGCGGCGTGGCGGGAGTGGCGGAGCGATTGTCAACGTGTCATCCGGCGCGGCTCGCTTGGGCGCTCCCGGTGAATATGTAGACTATGCCGCTTCCAAAGGCGCGATTGACACGCTGACCATCGGGTTGGCCAAAGAGGTCGCTGCCGAAGGCATTCGGGTGAATGCGGTGCGGCCCGGCTTTATCTACACGGACATTCACGCGAGCGGCGGCGAACCAGGGCGCGTGGAGCGCGTGAAGGAATTGGTGCCAATGAAGCGCGGTGGGCAGGCCATCGAAGTGGCTCAGGCAATCTTGTGGTTGCTGTCAGATGAAGCCAGCTATTCGACGGGAACATCTATTGATGTGACCGGTGGTAAGTGATTATCTCAGGCCGCTACTTGATCTGCAGTCACCGCTGGCTGTCCCCTTCCCACGTATCATCGCGCCTCAGCCTTCCTTGAAGCCTGTCATTGCGCTCATCGCTAGCTTGGGCGCGGCTTATTTCCGGTGGCTCGCGATGTACTCTTTCGCAAACTTGATCAATTCGGGTCGCGTCAAACCGATCTTGGTCGCTTCCTCCATTGCCTTTTCTTCCGACCAACCCTGGTCAGTTACCCGATAGATCATCCAGAACGCGCCGACGCGTTGTGCGCCGCCACAATGAATCAACATCGGTTGATTGGCCGGGTCTTTGACGGCTTTGATGAACTCCGGCACCTGTTCCGGTTTGGGATTGGCGGTCACGACGGGAATGTTGAGGTAACGCAGCCCAGCCTTTTCGACCTGTTCGCGTTCTTGCTCCGCTCCTTCCTCGGCTGTGCGCAGATTCAGCACGGCGCGGAAGCCTTGCTTAGCGAGCTTGGCAAAAGCCTCGGTCTTCGGCTGTCCAGCCGTCGCGAATTTTTCGTTTAGGCAGAGCACGCGCGGAACGTCATCCTTGAGCGATTCTTCAATGGCCTTCAAATCGCGCTCTTGCGCGCTGGTCGTTAAAAAGGGAACTGAGAGCAACACGACTAAAGTTGCGATCAGGGATTTGGTGACATAGGTTGTTTTCATTGACGATTCTCCTTCAGAAATCTTCGGCCTGATGAGCCAAAGGGAAATGGAACTCACGCAAAACAGTCAGTGCGTGTGATGATTTGTTAGGGCGCTATTTTAAGTTGATTTCCCCTGGCTTGCATTCTAACTTCGAGTTGCCGGCACGCTCCAACACGATGTCGAACATCCGGTCTCGAAACTCTTGCCGTTAACTGTGCGCTTCTCCGCCGCGATGGCATTTTCCGCGCGATACATTGGGTCATTCTTCTCTCGACCCTCATCGCTTGATTCACACACCTGTTTAGATACTGGGGCACGGCCGTTTCTTTCAAAAACTTTTCGTAACCACTCCGCCCTGTTGTCCCGTAAGCTTTCAAAGAAGGACTGCGATTTTGGTAAACCGTCTACGACCTGCCGGAGCAGACGGGAGTTCAATGGGTTGCGTCGCAATCATAAAATAACTAGCTTGAGATACTCGACTTCGCTTTATGGCTCGGCTAAGCTCTGACGGCCTTGCACGTAAATTATTGTTCGGGAACGAAGGGCTAGAGAGAAAGCTATCCAAACTGATTACACTACCGGCCAGTAAAACCAACACGGCTGATGGAGTGACAACAATGTTGAAAACTTGTTTGACGGTATCGTTGAGAAATCTCGCGTGGCGGAAAGGCTCGGCAACGTTGGCGCTGTGCGTTTGTGCGTTGTGGTTGAGTGGTTGCACAACACAGGACATCACGGCTGAAGCCAAAGACAAGAAAGCCAAAGTCGGCATCGTCTTCGACATCGGCGGCAAAGACGACCGCTCGTTCAACTCAGCGGCCAACGTTGGGATGCTGCGCGCGAAGAAAGAATTGCCGATCCTGTTGCGCGATGTCGAGCCGGGCGATCCGACTTCGATTGAACCGGCGATTCGCGCGTTTGCGCAGTATGGCTACAGCTTGATTACCGGCGTCGGTTTTGCGCAGGGGCCGATTTTAGAGGATGTGGCAAAGGATTACCCGCAGCTTCACTTCGTTATCATTGATTCGGTGGTCGAAGCGCCCAACGTGGCGAGCCTGTTATTCAAGGAGCACGAAGGCTCGTTTCTGGTCGGGATGATCGCGGCCTACACCAACAAGACCGGCACGATTGGCTTTGTCGGTGGCATGGACATTCCACTGATTCACAAGTTTGCGACGGGCTATGCCGAGGGCGCGCGCTACGTCAACCCAAACATCCGCGTGATGGAAAATTACGTCGGCATCACGGACGCGGCCTGGAACAATCCGGGCAAGGGGCGCGAGTTGGCCAATTCGCAATACGAGCAAGGCGCGGACGTGATCTTTGCGGCGGCGGGCAATTCGGGGTTGGGCGTGTTCGATGCGGCGGAGGCATACAAGAAGTTCGCCATCGGCGTAGACTCGAATCAGAACTGGGTCAAGCCAGGCTTCATTTTGACCAGTATGATCAAGCGGATTGACAATGCCGTCTTCAGCGTCGTGCAGGAAGAAGTCGAAGGTAAATTCAAACCGGGCGTGCACGTTTACGGGTTGGATAATGACGGCGTGGGTTATGCGATAGATGAGCACAACCGGGCGCTGATTCCGCAGAGCGTGATTGATAAAGTAGAACAAGCGAAGCAGGAGATCATCGCGGGCAAGATCAAGGTGACGGATGTGATGACAAAGTGAGCAGCGCCGGCCATCACCCATTAAGCGTGCGATGAGAGTGACACGAATATGAAGGTTCGAGCGTTTAGAGTACAAGCTTTAGCTTGCTAGTGGAGTGCGTCCAATCCACTAGCAAGCTAAAGCTTGTACTCTAAACGCCTTCGCGCTAGTCATACACTAATCAGAAAAGACATCCATTGGAGGCTTTTACAATGAACAATCGAGTTGCCAACGTGCTCAAGGGCTTGCTGATCTTTGCATTCGCGTTGAGCACGCTGCCCGTTGGCGCGCAGGATCGGCTGAAGACGATGCCGGGCTACGAGCAGTATCAGAAGATGAGCCGCGAGGCCGGCGCAGCATTCAAATCCGGCGCATTGCAAGTGGCGTGGCGTGACGGCGGCCAGGCGTTGGAGTATCGCAAAGATGGCAAGCTGTGGCGCTACGACATCGCTACTAAACAAGTCGCCGAAGCCACAGGCTCAACTGGCGCTCCCCCGCAACAGTTCGGACGCAGAGGCGGCGGAGGCGGGCCGGAACGTGGCCGTCAATTCGATTCGGCAAGTTCGCCGGACGGCAAGCTGAAGGCGTTCTATCGCAATCGCAATCTGTATTTGAGCGACGCGAATGGTGGCAACGAGATCGCGCTGACCACCGATGGCAGCGAGCAGAAGCGCATCAAATACGGCACGGCGAGTTGGGTCTACGGCGAAGAGTTGGATCAAACCACAGCGATGTGGTGGTCGCCCAACAGCAAGCAGGTTGCGTTCTATCGTTTTGATGAAAGCCCGGTGCCCGATTACTTCCTGCAACTCGATCAGACGAAATTGCAGAGCAAGGTGGATACCGAAGCTTATCCCAAAGCCGGCGCTCCCAATCCGGTGGTTGATCTGTTGATCTATGACACAGAAACGAAGAAGGCTGTGCAGGTGGACGTGCGCGATGGCAAGCCATTTGAGAATTCGGTTGTCGGTCATTACGTGTACGACGTGCGTTGGTCGCCTGACGGCAGCGAGTTGTTCTTCAACCGCACCAACCGCCGCCAGAATATTTTGGAGTTCACCGCCTGCGCTCCCGCAACCGGCAAGTGCCGCGTGATTGTGCGCGAAGAATGGCTGCCGAGTTGGACGGAGAATCATCCCGAAATCCGTTTCTTGAAAGACGGCAAGCGGTTCATCTGGGAGTCGGAGCGCACCGGTTGGAAGAACTATTATCTGTACGACCTGAGCGGCAAGCTGCTGGCTACGCTGACCAATCATCAATTCGAGACGGCGCGCATCACGCAGGTGGATGAAGCAGCGGGCGTGTTGTATTACACGGCGCACAGCGGCGACAACCCGATGAAGCTGCAATTGCACCGCGTGGCGCTGGATGGCAAAGGCGACAAGCGGCTGACCGATCCGGCCTTCAATCACACCGTCAACCTTGCGCCTGATGCCAAATATTTCGTTGACGTGGCGCAGACGCATCGCCTCCCGCCCGTAACGCGCCTGCTCGACATTGAGGGCAAGGTCGTCGCGGAGTTGGCGCAGAGCGACGTGTCAAAGCTCGATCAACTCGGCTTCAAGCGCAACGAATTGTTCAGCTACAAAGCGGCGGATGGCGTGACCGATCTATACGGCATTCTGTCTTTCCCGTCGAACTTCGATCCCAGCAAGAAGTATCCGCTGCTGGTCAGCGTTTATGGCGGCCCAGCCACCAACGGCGCGAACGAAAACTTCTCACCAGGCAGTTCGACCACCGAATACGGCTTCCTGGTCGCACGGCTCGATTCACGCAGCGCCGCCGGACGCGGCAAACGCTTCCTTGACGCGATCTACAGCAAGCTCGGCACGGTCGAGATTGACGACCAGGCGGCGGGCGTGAAATCGCTCTGGAGTCGCCCCTACCTGGACAAGAGTCACGTCGGTATCTTCGGCACGTCGTATGGCGGTTACGCTTCGGCGATGGCAATCCTGCGGCATCCCGATGTTTTCCAGGCGGCGTCGGCTTCTTCGCCCGTGACGGCGTGGTATCACTACGACAGCATCTACACCGAGCGGTATATGTGGATTCCGCAGGAGAACAAGGAAGGCTACGAAGCGGGCAGCGCGATGAATTACGCTGACAAGCTGAAAGGCCGCTTGATGATCTACTACGGCACGGCGGACAACAACGTGCATCCGAACAACTCAATGCAGCTTATTACTGCACTACAACGCGCGGGCAAGAGCTTCGAGGTGCAAGTCGGGCCGGATCGCGGGCATTCGGGCATCAACCAGGATCGGATGATGGAGTTTTTCATCGAGAATTTGGTGCTGAAAACGGCACAGCCTTGAGGCCGTACCGTAGACTGTCAATCTGCGGGAGACTTGACGTTATGCCCTCCGGTTCCGGTGGGCAATTGCCTGAAGTCTTCCGCAGACTGACAGTCTACGGTACGTGGCGCGTCACTGAACTCTCGGCGTGATACAATTCGTTTTGAAGTTATGGCAATACCAAAACAACGTGTTCCCAAACCTGAATGGCTGAAGATCAAGCTGCGGATGGGCGAAGATTACTTGGCCGTCAACCGCCTCATCAACGATCTGCAGCTCAACACCGTTTGCCAGGAGGCGCGCTGCCCGAATATCTACGAATGCTGGTCGAATCGCACGGCGACTTTCATGATCGCGGGCGATACCTGCACGCGCCGCTGCGGTTTTTGCGCCGTCAGCAAAGGCGAACCGAAGCCGCTCGACCCGTTAGAAGCCCAACACGTTGCCGAAGCTGTGAAGAAACTCAACTTGCAACACGCCGTCATCACCGGCGTCAATCGCGATGATAAAAGCGACGGTGGCGCGGCGCATTGGGCCGAAGTGATTCGCGCCGTGCGCGCTGTGAATCCTGCTTGCAAGATCGAAGTGTTGATTCCTGATTTCGAGGGCAATGACGAGGCGCTGGATGTCGTGCTCGACGCGCAGCCAGACGTGCTCAATCACAACACCGAGACCGTCCCGCATTTATACCGCCGCGTCCGACCGCACGCGCGTTACCACGAGTGGACGATGAAGTTGTTGCGCCGCGCTGCTGAGCGCCGCGACAGCGAACAGCGCGGCATGCTCACCAAATCCGGCCTGATGGTTGGCTTGGGCGAAACGAGCGAAGAGGTCGTCGAAACGATGCGCGACCTGCGCGCGGTGGATTGCGACATCCTGACCATCGGCCAATACCTGCAACCCGCGCCGCAACGCTTGAAGGTCGAGAAGTTTTATCACCCTGATGAATTCGCCGAGTTCAAACGAATCGGGTTAGAGCTGGGCTTCAAGTATGTCGAAAGCGGGCCGCTTGTCCGTTCGAGCTATCACGCACACGAGCACAAGCCGGAGAACGCGCGACCGGCTGCTGTGGCTACGTTTGAGATTGGCGTACCAGGTCGCCGCGAGTTGCCGGTGCTGAATGCTCAGTAAATCAGGAGGGTTTTGATGACTGCCCTTACAATTCAAGCGGACGAACAACTGATTGCAGCATTGCAAACACTGGCGGCCCAAGAGGCCAGCACTGTGGAAGATTTGGCGCGGGAAGCGTTGACGGAATACATTCAGACACATCATCGTACACCTGAGCAGCGGTATTCTTTCATCGGCATCGGGCGCAGTGGACAAAAAGACCTATCCTTGCGCGCTGAAGAAATCCTCGAACAAGCCGCTGACCGGCGCGAAGGTTGGAGTTTGAAATGACTGCGCTGCTCGACACAGGCTTCCTGCTTGCCGTGATTGACGAGGATGATGGTTTGCACGAGGCCTGCACGGAGGCGTTACAAAACGAACTCAATCCTTTGCTGCCTGATGTTGTCTTGCCGGAACTGGCCTACCTGATTTTGCGCGAATTGGGTTACCCACCACTAACCAAATTTCTGCGGGCGGTTGCCGCTGGTGAAATACCGATGATTCAGTCTACCAACGCTGATTTGGAACGCGCTGCCGAAGTTCTGGACAAGTACGCTGACAGTAAAGTTGATTTTGTTGATTGCGTGATTGTCGCACTGGCGGAACGGTTGAAACTGCAACGCATCCTAACTGTTGATCGCCGCCATTTCGCGCTCTTCAGACCGATGCATTGCGCTTACTTTGAGATTATCCCTTAACTGGCTCGGCTAGCTTTTCCTATTGACCTACCCAGAGACCGTTGAGCATCACCCGCTTCACGCGGCGCAGCGCGCTGATGTTGTTCAGCGGGTCGCCTTCGACCAGCAGCAAGTCAGCCAGTTTGCCTACCTCAACGCTGCCTAAACGATCTGCGATGCGAAAGAAGCGCGCGTTTTCCATTGTCGCCGCCACAATCGCTTGTGACGGCGTCAGCCCGCTTTCGACCAGCAGTTCCAATTCGCGCTGATAGGCCCAGCCGCGTTCAGCATGCGGCACTGAAGAATGTGAACCGACTACTAAGCGCACTCCAGCTTTTCTAGCCAATCCCACCAAACGCAGCATGGTTTCAAAACCGCGCACGTGCATTTCGCTTGTTCCTTGATCGCCGTTGCGTCTTTCAAAAACAGCCAACGTGGGCGAAAGAAATGTGCCGCGCCGGACAAGTAGATCAAGCAACGGTTGCAAGCGCGGTGATTGCAGATCAATCCCACTCCACATTTTGTAACGCCCGTCGCGGCGCGCGTTGTTGTCTGCCAACACTGCTTGTCGGTACTTCTCGGCCTCGCGCAATGGTGAGAGCGCCGTGCCGAGTGAGGTGACGTGCTCGATGCCGTCAACGCCAGCGCGAATCGCGTCGGCGGCATCAACGATTTCCAGATGCGACGTCACCGGCACGCCGCGCGCGTGCGCTGTCTCTGTCGCCACTTTGATCAAGCCGAGCGGCAAGCGGAAGTAAACCTTGATGACCGACGCGCCCTGGTCAATGAAGCGGTTGACGGCGGCGCGTGTTTCGTCAGCGTCGCGCACGATGAACGAGTCAGCCGGATAAGCGGGCGGCGGCGTATCGAGGTGTGGCCCGGCTAGGAACAGGCGCGGGACGGGCTTGCCCAGCTTGCGTGCGGCGTCGTAAGCCTCAATCCATTGCCCCGGATCGCGCGCCGAGGTGACGCCGTGAGTCAGGGACAGGGAAGGTAATTCGTCATCGCCATCAATGTGGAAGTGCGCGTCAATCAAGCCTGGCAGCAACGTCATTCCGCGTGCCTCGATTACCTCGGCGTTTGCAGGCAAATGCACCATTGTGCGCTTGCCAATAACTACGATGCGTTCACCGCGCACGATGACTACTGCATCGGTTATTGGCGCGCCGCCACGCCCGTCAATCAAGGTCGCGCCGACGATGGCCGTTGTTTTCGCCGTTGTGGGCCGCGCCACTTCGTTGACCTCGCGCATAGAGTGGGGGACTGACGGACGTGAACTTTGCGGCGCACGTTGCGCGTCCGCATTGCCGAGCAGACAGCAGAGCAATGCCAACACCGTCATTCGAGTCTTAGAGCAAGTTGCCAATAGGTGTGCTGAACGGCCGGCAGTACAGTACGGGGACCGTGAGCGACCTGCGCCTTGGTATTGGACGTGTTGACCACAGTGGGCGCAATGTCGAGGCGCAGGTCGCTCACGCTCCCCGTACTGTAAGGGCTGCTGCGCCGTTTTTCCGTATACGCAATTGCAAACTGATCTAACTCTCATTGTGTTCTTCTCCCGCCTTCCGTTTGCACGACCTCGAAATCCGAGCCTTTCAACCGCGTCAAACTCTCCAGCCCTTTTAACCGGCGATCTGGTGCGATGGACAAACGCCAATCGCCGCCGTTGTCGGCCACAAACATTCCGTATTTTTTTAGCCCTTTGAGAATCGCTTGCGCGTGCGGCGGGAAGCCTGAAGTGTCGAAGTCTCGGCGCAGCCGCAATCGCTCGCCCATACGTGGCAGGTTCTCGTCGGTCAACCGGCTGGCGAAGTGGCGCGCCGGGTAGACGTAGGCGCGCCGCGTGCGCCGCACGGTGAAGCGCAGCGCGTGATTGACGATCCCGCGTTCGCATTCATCGTAGCGCACAATAGAGGGAAAGATGGGCAGACCCGCCGCGTCTGCCGAGGTCCAGCGTTCCGGTCGCAGCTTGTTCGACTTGAGGTCGAATATCGAAGCCTGCGATGCCTCCCACCCAGCGTCAGTCTTGCGCGCTTGATAAAACTCGTAAAGCAGTCCATTCGCCGCATCAACCACGATGCCGTGCCGGTCGCCTGTGCCGTGGCGTTGAATGTCTTCAAGCGTAGTGCCGGATTTTGGCATTGCCGCAATGTCTTCGTTGCGGCGCAGCGGCCAGTTCTCAATCGGCATGTTGTCGGGCACTGGATATGGCCCTGGGTCGGATTCCTGTGGATAGATCGTGATCTTCACTGGCACATGCGGCTGGTCGGGCGGGACAAGGACGAAGTTCATGTCCAGATTGTAGTCAATGTGTTTGTCTTGGCCGATAGAGGCGATGATTGCCGCCGAGTTTGGATGAAGCGGAAGCGCCGAAATATCTTGATTCCACGGATTGTCGGGCGGGAAGACTTGCAACGCGGTCAAGATGCGGTCGGCTTCGGGTGTGTCGAACATCACGGTGCGCGCGAGCTTTGGCAGCGGCGGGCGCGTTTGCGCACTTGATGGCGGGTGCATCACAAATAGGCCGAATAGAAAACACACCAGTATTGCTGGCAGAGCAAAGCGCAAAGTAGCTTTCATAAAGAGTTCCTTTTCATCACTTCGCCGCCGCAATGGCTTTGGCGAGTTTGTAGCGCGCCGCTTCATACGTGTTGCTGTCTTCGGCGAAACCGATTGTGCCTTGCGCGCCGGAGAAAACACGCGGCACGACGGCTTGCAGCGCTTCTGTGATTGCCACGTCGAGGCCGCGTTGGCGCGCGAGCGTCAAATACAAATGGTCTTGCAAGCCGCGCCGCAGATTGGCCAATTGCACGGTCGAGATCGGCCCGGCGATGCCGCGATCTTCTGCCGGGTGCAACTTGTCCTCACCAGGATAGATCAACACGCCGTCGCCATTGGCGAAACTCTGATCTTGAATGGGCTTGTTCGGCTGGCCGCGATTGTCGAAGGTGATGGGGTTGACCCAGACGTTTTGTACGCGCTCGCCCTGCTTTTGCGAATTGTGTCGCCAGTGGACGGCGTGCCAATAGAAATAAATTTTGATGCCGTGTTTGAAGCAAGCCCAGGGCAGCATGCGCGCGTCGGTCGCCGGAGCGTCAATTACTACCGCCCCGCCTGCCGGTCGCCCGCCGTTGTAAATCCAATGGTCGTGCCCGCGCGCACGTTCGGCTTCGGCGTCTTGAATGTTGTAATGTTGCGGGCCAGCATCCCAGATGTCTATCACGCCCTCCAATTCGCGCGTGTAATTGCGCGTGACGAAGAGCGGCAGTTTGCCGCCGGGGCCAGGGTTCGATTTGATGTTGTCAGAAAGCTGGCGAATGTAGGGAAATTGCGCAGGCCGTGGCTCGTCGGGCAAATAGAGAAAGGTGATGGCGCGTGGCAGATGCTGCTTAATGAAGCTCATCCACTCATCCGACTTGCGCCAGGCACTCGCGCGTTCGTCAAAGTCTTTGCCAGGCCCATAAAAGGTGGCAGGCACGATTGTGTTGCCGATGCCTTCGCCAGGGCCTTCGTAGCCGTGCGCACGCGTGAAATCATCGCCGCGCAGACGGCCCAGCGCGGCAGTGGCAGAGGCGATGCTATAAGCGTGAACCAACTCGACGCGCTGGCGATGTGCGAAACGATGATAGACGGCGTCGAGGTTGCGGCCCTGATACAACTCCGGCTGGCTGTTTTCGTAATAGAGCATCGCGTGCAAGCTGTTCTCGTCGGGCAGCGTGAAGTCGAATAGCTCAAGCTCGACCGGAATGTTGGTTGTCTTTCCGTCTATGCTGACGCTGACGCGCCCTTTGTAGATGCCAGCGGGCAGATTGCGCGCGGTGTAAATCTCGATCCAGATGGCTTGATTATTTCCGGCGGCGACGGTGAGCGGGAAGCCACTCAGCTTAGCGTTTTCAGGCACGAGTTGGACAGGCTTCCAGCCGGTCGGGTCTTTTGGTGCGGACGGCGTCTCGCGGCGATAAATCCAACTGGCGGCGGTCGGCTGCGTCACGTTCAGGTAGTTCAGCGCGAAGAGTTGAATCGGGCGACCGGCGTAGTTAGTAGGGTCAGCGGCAGGCGGGTTGTAGGCGATCTTTGCCTTGCCGCTTTGTTGCGTGAGTTCCCGCAGTGAGACAGAGAGCGCGGCAATGTTTTGCCGGTCGGCTTCGACGATCAATTGAAAGGCGATGATTTCGTTGCGCGCGCCGAAGAGTTTGATCTTGTGCCCGTCCCAAACAGAATTGCCGCGTTTGAGCGCGTGGCGCAGGTCGTCGCGTTCGATCTTCTCGCTATCGTTGACGGCCCAGATTGTTTGTGCGCTGGTAGCACGTGGAGTGATGAAGAACAGGGCTGCCAAAAGCAGTATTAGGTTTTGCGTTATTCTCATTCAACCAACCTGGGAGCGCACGCGGCAAGCGCGCGGTAGTGGACAGTTTACCTACCGACCAATGCGTCACATTCCCAAGTCCGCACGCGAGCCGCGGGCATTCCCAGGCGGGCGCTTTTGAATTATGCACGGGTTTGAGCTGTATAGCATCCGCCTTAAGCATGGACAAGTTTCTCTCCTGATGGCCACGTCTCGCTCGCTTGCGGCTTATCACTGCGAAGTGCTATAAAGCGCCCATTCCCTAAATAATAAATGACAATATTAGCTTTGCTGGGTAGATGAACCGAACACCAAATGATTCGGGTTTGGTTTAAGTCCACAACTAATCAGACTCTCGAACAGAAGATTGTAATTCAACAACTGCGAGGACAAGGTCACTCGCCCCACAACAAGGAAGTTTTTATGAAGAGTAAATACAGTATCCGGCTATTGATTCTGCTGGCCCTCTGCCTGCTTTGCACGGCGGGGTCAGTCTTGGCTCAAGGCACCAATCTCGGCACGATTCGCGGCACCGTCAGTGACAAGAACGGCGCAGTGGTGTCCGGCGCGAAAGTGCAGGCGACAGATTTGGAGACAGCCCTTTCGCGCGAGGTCACGACCAATAGCGATGGCAATTATGAAATCACCGGGCTGAAGTTTGGCAACTACAAAGTAACCGTCACTGCTACCGGGTTCCGCTCGACCACGATCAGCCCGGTGGCGCTGCGCGGCGGTGATACGGTGCGTACTGATGCAGAGTTGCAGGTAGGCGCAACCACCGAATCAGTGGAAGTGACTGCCGCCACCCAGCTCAACCTGGAAACGCCCACGATCAGCGCCCAACTCACTTCGCGCGAACTGCTCGAATTGCCGCGCGACAGCCGCGACATTTATTCCTTCCTCTATCTCAACCCGAACATCACGCAAGGCGTGACGGAGGGTGAATTCAAGTTTATCGGCGCGCAGAGCTACGGAGCCAGCTTCTCACTCGACGGGCAACGGGCCAACGGCGGTATCTTCGGCTCGGCGACCGGCAGCCAGCCTTCGTTTGAAACCATCGGCGAATTGGTCGTGCTTTCGAATAATTTCACGGCGGAATATGCCGGGATTGCTAATGTGCGCGTCGAGACTAAACGCGGCGGCAAGGATTACAAAGGCTCGATCTTTTACAACAACAAGAACTCGGCGCTAGCGGCCTGGACTATTGGCGACAAGCGCGGTCAGGCGCAATTCACGCCGACGCCTGCACTATCCAAATTCCCCACGCCATATTTCAACCTCAACGAGACGGGCGGCAGTTTCAGCGGCCCTGTGCCGTTCAGCAAAAAGACCTTCTTCCTCGTAGCCTACGAGCGGCGTTGGAGCGCTGCGCCAGTGCGGTTCCGCAGCACGACCTTGCCACACGCGACTTTTTACGCAGGCGATTTTTCTAAAGTCAACGACACGGCCAAACCCGTCGTGCCTGCCGAGGTCACGCTCACCGCCGCCGAGATCGCGGCCAATACGATCTTGACCGGGACGACGCGGCGCTTCGTCACCATCCCGGCGCGGCTGCTCAATCCGTCCACGGCGGCGCTCATCAAGACATATTTCCCGGTGACGAGTGTCAATGCGCCGATCAACGCGGCCAACGGGCGGCTGGTGGATTACTTCGAGAATCTGCCGGGGCTGACCACGCGCGATTTGGGTACGGTGCGCATTGACCACGAGTTGACGAGCAAGGACAAGATTGCGGCGGTCTACAACATTCAGCCCCGCGATCAGGCCACTGCCGCAGTCCAGACGCCGTATATCGGCCTGGGGCTGACGCAGAATGAACAGACCAATCACACGCTGTCGCTTTCGCACACACATATCTTCGCCGACAACTTGATCAACGAGGCGCGCGCCGGATTCAACTACCAATTCCTCTTCCGTCGCAGCAACACTACGGCGCCGGGATTTCTTGAGAGCATAGGCTTCGACAGCAGCGACATTAACGCCTACTTCTCGGTGGTGGGCGAGAACGCGCGGCCAACCTATGGGCACGTCGGCGTCGCCTTCGGCGGAAGCTTCGCCAACTTCGCAACGGGCGGGCGCAACACCTTCCGTCCGCAAGACCAGAACATCTACACCTTCGGCGACACGCTGACCTGGATCAAGGGCCGCCATTCGATCAAAGGCGGCTTCGACATCGTTTACAACGCGGCGATTGACGGCTTCGCCAACAATCGCGGCAACCCGCGCGGGCTGCTCACCTACTCGACCGGTGGCGCGACAGACCGCTTCGCGCGCTTTCTGATCGGTCTGCCGCCGACGCAGGCGCAGTACAACGACCGCTTGCGCCCGCCGATGGACGTGTTCAACTGGGAACACGGCTACTTTGTGCAGGACGATTTCAAGATTCATCCGCGACTGACACTCTATCTGGGCCTGCGGTATGAGTTGGTCACGCCGTTCGTCGAACGCCACGATCTGCTGGTCAACTTCGATCCTGATTTTCGTGCAGCGAACGGACGGCGCGGGCGCTTCGTTGTCCCGACACAGGCGACACTGGCCAACGTTGACGCGCGCATCATCAATTACGGCGTGGTGACGGCAGATCAGGCAGGCGTTGGGCGCGGTTTGGTCAAGACTGACACCAACAACCTGGCGCCGCGTTTGGGCGCGGCCTGGCGCTTGACGGACAAGAGCGTGCTGCGTGGCGGCTGGGGTCTTTTCTTCCCGACCTCGGCGGCTCAGGGCATGCGCGACCCGCTGGCGACTAACGCTTTCAACCAGGGACGCACTCGCACCAGCCCGGCGGCTACTCCGCTCGGCGGCTGGCCGGGCGGCATCAACCCGCATGGCGTCACGCCATTCAACAACGGTGCGCTGCGCGTGCTAGGTTCGCAGCCATCAGCCAACGCCGTGCCGTTCAATCTACAACAACCGCGCATCGAGCAATTCAACGTTACCTTCGAGCGAGAACTGCCGTGGAAGCTGGCCTTCCGCGCTTCGTACCTGGGCACGCGATTGCACGGGTTGATTTCGGGTATTGACCTCAACTTGATACCACCGAGCAACACGCCCTTCGGCACGACCACTGGCGACGGCGTGACGCCTTGCACGCCGGGCTCAGATTGCGACCTGTCGGCGGCGGATCTCGCGCGGCTGCCGTTCCCCGAACTGGGCACCTTTTTGTCCACCTATGGCAACACGGGGCGTGGCCGCTCGCACGCCATGCAATTCGAAGTCAATCGCCGTTTCTCGAACGGCTTCCAACTCAACGCCAGCTACACTTTGCTCGACCAGAAATCGAGCGCGCCCGACACGGGCAATGCCAGCTTGGGCGGAACGGTCTACAACCAGTTCAATCCCGAAACGGACTTCGGTTCTGAGGCCTTCGTCTCGCGCCATCGCTTCGTGGCTTACGGCATTTGGGAAGTGCCTTACGGCAAAGGGCGGAAGTTCGGCGGGAGCGTGCCGGCGGTGGTGGACGCAATCGTTGGCGGTTGGCAAGCTTCGATGAATATGTTTGCCAAGAGCGGCTTCGGCTACACGCCTTATTACGATTGCGCCAACTGCGGCCCAGTCTTTCCGGGCAACGTGGCCAGCGACTCGATTGACGCGGTGGGCGGCTTTGGCGGCACGTCGTTCCGCCCCGTGGTAATCGGTGATCCGAACGTGCGTTCAGGCGACCGCTTCTTCAACCCGGCTGCCTTCGGCCCGCCACCACTGGGCGCGGACTTGTTTGACAACCCGAACGTCGCCAAGCGCAACCTGCTCAAAGGGCCGGGCGCCTGGGGCGCGAATCTGGGGCTGGACAAATCCTTCCGCTTCGGCGAACGCGTCAGGCTGCGCCTGGGAGCGCAGTTCAACAACGTCTTCAATCACCCGTTGCGTCCGGCGAGCGGCGACCAAAGCTTCGGGCGGTTGGGCACAATCAGCCTGGCTGTGAACCCGACGACTAAACAAATTCAGATTGGCTCGATTGATCCCAATCCTGATTTCGGTCGCTTCTTCGACAGCTTCAATCAGGAGAACATTGACAACCGCCGCACGATTCGCATCACCTTGCGGCTGACCTTCTAAATTGATAGTTGAAAGCCGGGAGACAGAGGCTCAGTGCTGGGCGCTGTCTTCCGGCTTCCGACTTTTGAGCGGTGTTGACTTGCTAACATGTCAACCAAGCTGAAGTCGTAGCCGCTCGCGCGGCTAAAGCGACTAAGGCCAAAGATTGACCAAACAATTGTCTTTATTCTGAAGAGGAACCCCTATGTTTATTCGCTGCGCTTTGCTGGTTGTCTTGTTTGCCTCGTCGTTGTTTGTCGTATCAGCCTCTGACAATTGGCCCCAATTCCGTGGTCAGCAATCGCTCGGCGTCGCTGATCCGAAAGACGAAGCCGCGCTGCCCGACAAATGGAGCGCGACCGAGAACGTTGCTTGGAAGTCAGAAATTCCCGGTACAGGCTGGTCGTCGCCGATTGTCTGGGGCGACAAAATTTTTCTGACTTCGGTCGTCAGTATGGGCGCGCTTGAACCGGTGAAGAAGGGCTTGTATTTCGGCGGCGAAAGGCCCATTCCAAAAGACGAGCATCGCTGGATGGTTTATGCCGTGGATTGGCGCACGGGCAAGATTGCCTGGGAGCGTGAAGTGTTCAAGGCCGTGCCGGGATTCTCGCGCCATTTGAAGAACAGCTTTGCGTCGGAGACTCCAGTGACCGATGGTCAGCGCGTCTATGCGTTGTTTGGCAATGTCGGCGTGTTCTGTTTTGATATCAACGGCAAACTGCTCTGGCAATATAAAATCGAAGCGAAGCCGACACGCTTTGGTTGGGGCACAGCGGCCTCGCCAGTCGTGTATAAAGACCGGCTCTACGTCCTGAATGACAACGATGATGAGTCGTACTTGGTGGCGCTCGACAAGTTGACCGGCAAGCAGATCTGGCGCGTTGAGCGCGGCAAGGGGACGAATTGGGCAACGCCTTTTGTGTGGGAGAGTGGGCAGCGGACAGAGTTGATTGTCCCAGCGACCAAGCGCGTGATCTCGTATGACCTGGATGGCAAGGAACTCTGGTCGTTCGGTGGCATGTCTTCGATTGCGATTCCGATGCCGTTTACAAAGTTTGGCCTGTTGTACGTCGCATCGGGCTACGTCGGCGATCAAGTGCGGCCAGTCTTTGCGATCAAACCGGGCGCGAGCGGCGACATTTCGTTGAAAGAGGGCGAGACGAGCAATCAATTCATCGCCTGGTATCATCGGCAAGCCGGGCCGTACAACCCATCGCCGATTATCTATGGCGATTATTACTACACGCTGCTGGATCGCGGCTTTTTCACCGCGCACGACGCGCGCACAGGCAAGGAGATTTATGGCCGTCAGCGGATTGATGCCGATGCGCCAGTCGGCGCGTTCACGGCTTCGCCCTGGGCTTACAACGGCAAGATTTTCTGTTTGAGCGAAGACGGCGACACTTATGTGATTCAGGCTGGGGCGGAGTACAAAGTGCTGGCCAAAAATTCGCTAGATGAGTTGTGTATGGCGACGCCAGCGATTGTGCGTGACAGCTTAATTATTCGCACAGCATCGAAGCTCTATCGCATCAGCAAGGGCGCGAAAAAGTGAAGAGGTAAAAGAGGAAGTTAAGCCCTAGCTCGTAGTTATTCTGCCCGCCTCATTACGCCCTTCTTCGTTCTCTTGCAGCGGCAAGCGCCTTTCACCTGCAAGAGAACGAAGAAGGGCGTAAGTTCTATCCATTGGCTGGCTCGGTCAGATTGCCTGTCACATCGCCAGCCCGCCGAATGTCGTAAGCTGCAGCAGCGAAGGTTTGTAGATAGGCGAGCACCGCCAACGCCAGCGCCGCAAAGAGAATTAACGGCCCGCGCGCCGTCTCCGTCAGCCACACGGCGATGCCCAACAACACAAGCAGTAAACTTATTGTCCATTGGTACATCACAATGTGATTGCGCCAGCAGAAAACCGCCACGAAGCCTAACACCGCCACCATTGTGCCCAACGGATGCGGCCACGCGAGCGATAGGGCAATCGAAAAGTAATAGCTCACGACCACGCCGCGCACGAATTTTTGGAGCGAGTAGTAGTCTTCGTAAAAGAAAGGAAAGAACGAGGCCAGCAGCGCAGTGCAGAGCCAGAAGTTGCGCTCGCCAATTGGCACCGCTGTCGCCTGCGTGAGCCAATAATGCCAGAGCAGGATCAGCCAGATCGGCATCGAGTTGCGCAGCCATTTTTCCAGCCGACCAGGTTTGATGAACAAGAGATCAGCGGCCAAATAGCCGTAATAACACAACGCTGGTAGCCAAATTCCCCAGTGCTGCGCGCCCCACGTGCCACGGCGCACGGCGACGAGAGTAGTGATGATAGCGGCCAGGAGCGGTGCCCATTCATAAGTGCGGATGTTGGACGGCGGTTGCGCGTACCATTTCTCGATCTGCTCGGCTTCACGCAGCGCAGGTCGTAGCGAACGATTGATACGCGCTGCTAGGCGCTGCATTATTTCGTGATGAAACTCTTTCTCGTGCGCGCGTACCGCACATTCGACTGCATCGAGTTCCAGTGGTTTGTGAAAGCGCACGACAACTTTGGCGGGCTTTGGCAGCAATTTCCATTTGGGCCAAGCGCGCGAGGCGCCGCCGATGGTCACGGGCACAATTGCCGCGCCGGTTTCGAGGGCCAGCCGCGCCACGCCCGTGCGCAATTCGCCCATCGGCCCCTGTTCCGAACGCTGCCCTTCGGGAAAGATGCCGAGCGCATTGCCAGCCTTCAACACGCGCAAGGCCTGTTGAAACGCCGCCTCGCCTTTGCCCTTGCGCAAGTCTACCGGAAACGCACCTATCGCTTTGATGATCTGGCCCAGCACTGGAACTTTGAAAAGCGCGTCCCAGGCCATAAAACGAATTGGGCGGTTGACCGGTAGCATCACAAGCATCGGGTCGAGGTAAGACGGGTGATTGCCCGCGATGATGACCGCGCCCGTCAGCGGGACGTTCTCCACGCCGTGATATTCGACCGCAAAGAGTACCCGGAAAAACGGCAAGAACAGTTTTTTGACCAGTGAAAGTAGCATCGTTGTATGGTTACGCAACAAACAGCCGGTTGGATTGAACCCCGTAGCAAAATCGGTGGCGCATCTTACCACAAGCGAGTGCGTCAGGCAGCCAGGCGACTGAGAGAGCAGTCACTTGCCTGCTTGAATGTTTCCCAGTTGACAATCTAGCGGGAAGCTGTATAATGTGCGGCGTGATGACGAAACGAGTGAAAATTACACCGAGTGTGGCTGAGCAAGCGTTGATCCGGCTGATGCGCGTAGGCGACCGGCTCTGGCGTGAGTCGGATGAGCGGTTTGGCCAGTGGGGCATTACGGATAACCATTACAACGTGCTGCGCATCTTGAATGGCGTGGGCGAGCCGATTTCGCAAACCGAAATCGGGCGGCGCATGCTCTCAACGCGGGCGAACGTCACGAAGCTGGTGGACTCTTTGGAGCAGAAGGGCTACGTCAAACGCCTGTCGTGCGGCGACCGGCGAGTAAACTTGGTCGCTTTGACTGAGGCGGGTGTGCAATTTATCGAAGAGACGCTGAGCGCCGTTATCACTGCCGCCAACGAGACGATGAAGCCGTTGACGCGCGAGGAGCAGAAGATGCTCTTCCGCCTGCTCGGTAAACTGCTGGGTGAGTAATTTTTTTGATCACTTTGTCAACTGGGCAACAATCTGCTAGTTAAAGGAGGGATTATGCAAATCATCAGAGCGAACGAACGATTTCATTTGGAGAGCGACTGGCTTTCGGCCTACTGGCTGTTCAGCTTTGACCGCTACTACGATCCGAATAACCTGAACTTCGGGCCACTGCGCGTCTTCAACCACGATACGATTGCGGGTGGAGGAGGCTTCCCGACGCACCCACACCGCGAGATGGAGATTGTGACTTACGTGTTGCAGGGCGCGTTGGCGCACAAGGACAGCACGGGCGGGCGCGGTGAGATTGGCTCCGGCGAGGTGCAGCGGATGACGGCGGGCACTGGCATTGCGCACTCGGAACTGAATGCGTCCGAGTCTGAGGCGGTGAAACTGCTGCAAATTTGGTTGCATCCGGCCACGCCCGGCTTAACGCCCGGTTACGAGCAAAAGCAGTTCACCAATGAACAGCGCACGGGCAAGCTGCTGCCCATCGTGTCCGGGCAAGATCAACCGGGCACGCTGAAGATTCATCAGGACGCAACGTTTTATGTGGCGCGGTTGAATGCCGAAGATAGTGTGTCGCACGAATTGAAAGCGAGCCGCCGTGCTTTCTTGTACGTAATCGAAGGTGCGCTGGAATACAATGGCGAACAATTGGCGACCGGCGATCAAGCGCGCATCGTGGCGGGTGAGCCGATCAAGCTGACAGCCACACAGACGAGCGAGATTATCTTGATTGACTTGCCATAACGGCAGTCGCCGCCGCAAACGCCTTGAAACATCGTTTGCGGCGGCCTGTTTTACCCTTACACCTGAAAATCAACCCTATTATCTTACGGAGGACACTCATGGATTTGCGGAGGAAGAGTTTTGTGCTAGCGGCTGTGCTGGCTTTGCTGGCGTTGACAATGACGAGCCGTATGCCTGCGCACGGCAGCAGTGCAATCAGACCGATTGCGATAAATGTTCAAGACGCTGCGACAGCAGTTTATCAACTCGATCCGGCGCATTCGACGATTGGCTTTGCAGTGCGCCATTTGATGATTAACAACGTCACCGGACGCTTCAAAGACTTCAGCGGCAAGATCAATTATGACGCCGCCGATATTACGCGTTCTTCCGTGGACTTCACGGCAAAGGTGACGAGCGTGGATACCGGGGTGGTGCCGCGCGATAATCACCTGCGCACCCCCGATTTTTTTGACGTGCAGCAGTATCCCGAAATGAGTTTCAAGAGCACGAAGGTCGAACGCAAAGGCAAGGAGGCTTACGTCGCGCACGGCACCTTCACTTTGCACGGCGTGAGCAAGGAGATTGCAATCCCGTTCAAACTGTTCGGCCCGATCAAAGATCCGCAGGGCAAACAGCGTTTGGGCATCGAGGCTGGTTTGACAATCAACCGGCAGGATTACGGCGTCAAATATAACAGCGTAGTGGACGGCGTTGGGTTGGCTGTAGGCAACGATGTGCAGATCACATTGCTACTAGAAGCGATCAAACAATAACTTGGGCAGTAACGTTGGCCACGCCAAAACAAAGCAGCCGCATTTATTGCAGGCTCGAACAGTGAAAGCAGGAGAAGGAGCAATAATGAACGCACTCGAAGCAATCAAACAACGCACGTCGGCGAATCATTTCGATCAGAACGCGACATTGTCGGAAGACGAGATCAAAGAGTTGATCAGTTACGCGATTGAAGCGCCATCGTCCTATAACATTCAACATTGGCGCTTCGTTGCCGTAACTCGACCAGAGGACAAGGCGCGCTTGAAAGCTGTGGCAATGAATCAGCAGAAGATAGCTGACGCGGCAGTGACGTTTATTGTGCTGGGCGATCTGCGTGGTTACGAGAAATTGCCGATCATCCTGCAACGCACAATCGAGGCGGGGCTAACCAACGAACAGGCAGCGGAGCGTGGGCGCAAGTCGGCGACCAATGCCTACAGCAACGACGAACGCTTCGCGCGCGATGAGGCGATTCGCGGGGCGTCGTTGGCGGCGATGAACTTGATGTTGGCAGCGACGGCGAAGGGGTTGGCGAGCGGCCCGATGATCGGCTTTGACCCGGCAGGTGTGAAGCGCGAGTTCAACATTTCAGATCGTTACGTGCCGGTGATGTTGATTGCTGTGGGGCCGGGGGCGCCGGGCAACTCGCCACGCAAACCGCGCTTGACGGCGGATGAAGTGCTGGCATTTAACGAAGGACGCGAGTTTTAACGGGCTGTCAATCAGGGAATGGATAGAGGGTCAGAGCATGTAAATGTGCGTAACCATTCTTTCCGGTCGTCGTATCTGTGTTTTGCCAGTTGGTCTGACAAATTTGATAGGGGGAACCGACTTGCCAGCGCGCAGTCATTCCGCTAAACTCCGCGACTTTGCTAGGCCCAGGCTTAATCTTGCAAGGGCTTCCGGCAAAGTTCGTTCGTACATCCGAGCATTTCATTTAATTTTCTGTTTTTCATCATAGGAGAAGTTGATGTTTGTAGTTCGATCATTGGTTTTAGTTTGTGTATTAGCAGTGCTGGCCTTCGGTCAGACGGGCGCGCGTCCAGAGCAGCCCAAATCGCAGGTAAATTACGCGCAGGTTGAGGCAGCCGCGTTGGTCAATCGCCCAGCGGATTTCCAGGGGCGGCGTGTGACACTGACAGCAGAGGTGATTTCAATCAATGCGCAGCAGCGGGCGCTCGATCTTTACGACGCGCAGAGCCGCGCTACCATCAGCGTTTCGCTGGCCGAACTGCCAAAAGCGCAGCGCCGCCAGTTGGTCGCCGAGCCGGTGCGGTACGTGGCTGTCTTCGGATTGGTTGAAGTGCAAAATGGCCGTGCTGTCTTGAAAGCCGAGCAGATGATGCCAGTGGAGCTTACGCTGGCTGAAAGGTAATTCGACTAAAAAATCGCGCAACTGAAAGAGCCGCGGCTTCGTCAATGGCTTTGGTAAAGGCCAATTAGAAGCTGCGGCTTTTGCTATTTGGCGTGGCTTTACGCTAAGGTGGGGCCGCTTTACCGCAATCAAAAGACAATCCAACGCACTCAATTCGCCAATTTTATCTGGAGGACGAAGTTATGTTGAATCGCCATTTCCGTAGTTTATTCGCTACGCTGGCTGTGGCCGTTTATCTGGCTGCGATGCTGACGTTGAATCCGACTGGCAGCGCACAAACGCCAGTGGAAAAAGTTGATCTCGAAGTTGTCAATAAAATCAAAGCCGAAGGCATGGAGCGTTCGCAGGTAATGGAAACGCTCAGTTGGCTGACCGACGTTTATGGCCCGCGTCTGACCAATTCGCCGAACTACAAAGCGGCGGCAGATTGGGCCAAGAACAAGCTGACCTCGTGGGGCTTGCAGAACTCGCACCTGGAATCGTGGGGGCCGTTCGGTCGCGGTTGGCGGCTGGAAGGCTTCACGCTCAATATGGTCAAGCCGTCATACACGCCGCTCATCGCTTATCCGAAAGCCTGGTCGGGCAGTACCAACGGTGTAGCGCGCGGCGCAGTAGTCTATTTCAAGGCCAACACTGATGCAGAACTGGAGCAGTACAAAGGCAAACTCAAAGGCGCTATCGTTTTGCTCAGCCCGCCTGTCGAGGTGAAGGCGCATTTCACTCCGCAAGGTACGCGAGCGACCGATGAGCAGTTGTTGGCGATGGCTAACGCCGACGGCACGCCGGGCGGTCGAGGCAATTTCGGTGGAAGAGGCCAGGGAGCAGGGGCCAATGTGACTGCCAAGAAATGGCAGATGATTTATGAAGAAGGCGCGGCGGTGGTGTTGGAGCCGGGGCGCGGCGATGGCGGGACGCTCTTCGTCCAGGGAGCGACCTTACCGGCGCCGAGCGATCCGAACGCGGGATTTGGTCGCCGTCCATCTCCGCAGACAAAAGATACCAGAGTCGTTCCGCAAGCCGTCTTGGCGGCCGAGCATTACAACCGTTTGACGCGCATCCTCGACAAGGGCGTGCCGGTCGAATTGGAGGTCGAAATCAAGGCCAGTTACCAGGATCAGGATTTGATGTGCAACAACATCATTGCTGAAATTCCGGGCACTGATTTGAAAGACGAAGTCGTGATGGTTGGCGGCCACTTCGATTCGTGGCACGCAGGCACGGGTGCCACTGACAACGCCGCCGGTTCCGCCGTCGCGATGGAAGTCATGCGCATTATTCAGACGCTCGGCTTGAAACCGCGCCGCACAATTCGCATTGGATTGTGGGGTGGCGAAGAGGAAGGCTTGCTGGGTTCGCGCGCTTACGTCGCACAGCATTTTGGTGAGCGCCAGCCAGCTCCAGCCGGTCAACAGCCGCAAGCTGGTGGCGGCGGACGTGGCGGTGGGTTTGGTGGGCCGCAAGGGCCGCTGGTGACTAAACCAGAGCACGCCAAGTTCGCAGGCTATTTCAACCTGGACAACGGCACGGGCAAGATTCGCGGCGTTTACCTGCAAGGCAACGAATCTGTGCGTTCGATCTTCCGCGCCTGGCTCGCGCCGTTCAAAGATATGGGTGCTTCAACCATCACGATCAACAACACTGGCGGCACCGATCACCAATCATTCGACGGCGTCGGCCTACCTGGTTTCCAGTTTATTCAGGATGAGGTCGAATACAGCTCGCGCACGCACCATTCGAATATGGACGTGTGGGATCGCATTCAGGCTGACGACATGAAGCAAGCGTCGGTGATCATCGCTTCGTTTGTGTATAACACGGCGATGCGCGATGAGAAATTGCCGCGTAAGCCATTGCCTGGTGCGCAAGGCGCAGGTCAGTAATCCTTGAGATTAAGGTGAAAGATGGGCGACAGTGCGAATCAAACATTCGCGCTGTCGCCCGTTTTGTTTTAGCAGTTAGGCGGGAAGACTGGGACGATCAAAGTTGCATCGGTGGTCAATGTGAGCTTATGCAAGTTATGCCCTTGATTGAAAGCTGACGCGGATGAGGCCGCGTTTGGATTGAAATTAATCACTGCGCCGAGGATTGCCCCATCGCTGTTGCGCGCCAACTTCAGCCAGCCAGAATGGCCAGCCGGGATGACATTGGAAACGCGTGGCGCTGTGCGCGGGAAAGCGTTTGAGATGATGGAGCGGAATTGGCGGCGTGCCGAGGAGAACTCGAAGCTGAAGGGGTTTTCCTGATCGTTGTAGAGCAAACCAACAATCGCGCCGACGGTGCTCAAGCCCGTTGCCAAATTGCCGTCGAAGCGATCCAGGATGAGCAACGTAGAGTTGCCCTCCATTGGGCTGGGCAGATTATCAACGGCTAGCGTGCGCGGCGCAGCGTTGTACTGGACGCCATCGAATTTGAGTTCGGCAGTGCTGGACAACTCATCGCACGGCACAGGCGTGCCGGCAATGGCAGCAAAAGCTTCGGCGGCCAGATTGGCTGCGTGGCCATTGCTGAGCTTGACGTATTCGTCGCCGATCAGGAAGTTGAAATTGATTGGGCAGCCAGTGCGTTCATCGCTGGCGATGGCAATCAGATAGCCTGAAACGCCGGGGTCAAGGTCGGAAAGCAAAAAGCTGGCGGTCTGATTTGGTGTCAAGCAAATGAAAGCGTCGGTAGGGTCACCCGAATCGTCTTCGATAAAAAAGAGGTGCACAGTTATCTGGCGTTGGGGATGAATGTTGGTCAGGCTGATGCGCGTATTTTCGCGGCTGAATCTTGCAGGATCGGAACTATAAAAAGGAAAGACCAACACGGAACCAGCTTTTTGATCGCTCACTGCGGCATTGCTCGGAAAGATTTGGCCTGGCCCAATGGGCGAACAATCGGCCAACCGGCATTCGTTGACGATGAGCATGACGTTATTCAAACCGTCGTTGTCCGAATCGTAGTTGACCATCGCATTGATGCAGAGCGATGCACTGGTGGCGTCATCTTTGACTTGCACCTGAAAGCGAATAGTAACGGTTTGGCCAACGGAGATTGTGCCGTTCCAGTCGAGTTGGCTGGCATTGGTGATAGTGCAGGTGCCCGTGCCAATGGAGACGCAACTATTGGGTACGGCGACGAGCGTGGACGATAATTTGGCGACAAACTCCGAGCCGGGATTGTCAGTTTGATTACGGGTGCCGATGTTGCTCAAGTTGGCTTCGACCGTGAGCACGTCACCCGCGCTGATGCAACTCGTCAATGCTTGAATCGTTAGCCGGGCGCTGTTGGTATCGAAGAACGCGCCGCCACCACAGATATTGAATGGTGTAGCAGTGTTGCGTGGGTTGGGCGGGCCAGTGGCGAAGTTGAGATTGTTGTTGTTCGTGTCGGCGCAGCCAGCGCCGCTGCGCAAGCTGGCATTTGTGCTGCTGGGCGCGGACGCAGGCCCAGCCCCTTCAAAGCAATTTGCGGTGCTGCCGTAGCCAACGAAATCTACCAGCCCGCTGGTGGGGCAGCTTGTGCCACCGGCAATGAGCGTCCCGTTATTGACCAAAGCCACTTTGCCAGCCGTGGATGCCAGCGCAATCGAGCCTGTTGCATTGGGCATTGGCAAAGGAGTGCCATTCGACCCGCCTGAATCCTCTTGAATCAGAAAATATTGCCCAGGTTGCAAGCTGCCCGTCAGATCGGTCTTTTGCCACGATGTGTCGGTAGCAGAGGCGTATTGCACCGACCAGCCGCTGATGTCTACGAGTTGATTGCTGCGGTTGAACAATTCGATGTAATCATTGGCAAAGGGAGCGCCACTGTTGCCACCGCCGCCATAGACTTGGCTGATCACGATGTTGCCGGGCGCTGGAGGCGCTTGCACCGTTAATGCGATGGTTGTGCTGCCAATGCGCGCTTGCGCGTCAGCAATGCTCACCGCCAGACTCTTCGCGCCTGGAGTGGTGCTCAGAGCGACAGTGGCCTGAAACGAGAAGACATTGTCGCCTATCATTACATCCCCGTTCATCCCGTTATCAAAAAACTGCTGAGTGGCCGACCCGCCGATGGGCGTGAGGTCGGCGGTAACGCTGAGGCCGCTGCTCGTCGGATTGGCGCCAGGTGTAACTGTGACCGTCAGCAAGGTCGCGCTGCCTGCCGGCACTGTGCTCGGATTGGCCGCGCCCGTGCCGGTCGGATTGGTCGGAGCACCGCAAACATTCTTTGGAGAGGCAGTGTTGCGTGGTGTTGGTGCGCTGGTGGCGAAATCGGCGGCATTATTGGTGGTGTCTGTGCAACCCTGGCTGGCGCGTAAGATGGCCGTGGTGCTCGATGGCGCTGAAGTTGGCCCCGCTCCCTCGAAGCAATTTGCCGTGCTGCCGTAGCCAACAAAGTCAATCACGTTCGCGCCGAAGGGGCAGGTGCCGCTGAGCGCGATTGTCGAATTAACGAGCGCCACTTTGCCTGCCGTAGAACTCATTGCAATCGTGCCGGTCGCATCGGGTGTAGGCAATGGTGCTCCATTCATGATGTTGGAGTCTTCCTGGATCAAATAATACTGTCCCGGTGCGAGCGAGCCTGAAAGCGATGTCACCTGCCAGGAGCCGCTCGTTGCCGAAGCGTATTGCACGGAAAGACCGATCAGGCTGACGGTCGCCATACCGCGGTTGAAAATTTCGATGAAGTCGCCTTGGAAGGGCGCGCCGCTGTTGCCACCACCGCCATAAATCTGACTGATCACGATGTTGCCGGGCGACGGAGCGACGACGACCGTAAGCGAGATCGCCGTGTTGCCGCTGCGCGACTGAGCATCTGCGATAGTGACGGGCAGACTCTTCATTCCCGCCGTAGTATTGCTGGCGACGGTCGCGGAGAATGAGAAGATGTTATCGCCCAGCATTCCATCTCCGTTGGTGCCGTTGTCGAAGAATTGCTGTGTTACCGAGCCGCCGATAGCAGTCAGATCGCCGGTGACCGTTATACCAGTGCTCGTCGGATTGGCGCCGGGCGTGACGGTAACAGTAAGCAGCGTCGTGCTGCCAGCCGCCACGGTGCTGGGGTTGGCCGCGCTCGTGCCTGTCGGATTGGTCGGAGCGCCGCAGACGTTTGTTGGTGAAGCTGTATTGCGCGGATTGGCAGCCGCAGCAGCAAAGTCGGTCGCGTTATTGTCGTTGTCAGTGCAACCATTGGTTGCGCGGAAGACGGCGTTAGTCGCGCTTGGCGCTGGCGTTGGGCCACCACCTTCAAAACAGTTTGTGCCGCTTCCATAGCCAGCGAGATCAACAATGGTGGCGCCGCTCGGACAAGTTGTGCCGCTGGTAATTAAGGTTGTGGTATTGAGCAAGGCGACTTTGCCCGCTGTGGCTGCCATCACAATTGTGCCTGTCACATCAGGCGTTGGCAGCATTGTACCGGTCATACCGCCAGCTTGTTGAATTAACAGGTATTGGCCCGGCTGTAACGTTCCCGTCAAATCGGTCTTTTGCCAGGTCGTGCCTGTCGAGGCAGCATATTGAATTGACCAGCCACTCAAATTAATGGGCGCGCTGCCGCGGTTGAATAGTTCTATAAAATCGTTGCGCCAAGTTGCGCCGCTGTTGCTGCCAGCGCCGTAAATCTGACTAATGACGACATTGGGCGAAGCCGTGTGAGCGGCGGGCGTGTATGCAAGCAGGTAAAGCACGAGCGTAGCGCATAGTGCAGAAGCGGGAACGCCAAAACGCAGCAGAGTGAGCTGGAGCATGGCTGCACCTTCCTGTGTAGTTTGTGGTAACAAGTTGTCAGCAGCTCCCGAACTTTATAGATCAGAGAACTGCTGAAGCTGATTGCCGAGTTACTGCTTATGTTATCGAGTTAGTGCTGAGCAAGCTTGCTTGGGCCAGTCGGACTGTTTGAGGAAGCTCCTCAGCCAAGTGAAATAAAAATGGCGGCTGACTGTTGGACCAGAATGCGCAACGGTCAGCCTGCCGCTCGGTCGTGACGTTTGCGGAAAACGTTTTGATCCTTTGTCATGGCTACCTCCGTATGGTTGAGAAGTGTGATTAGTTACCGAGATACGACGGGCGCAAGCATAGAGAGAGGGTTTGGCGATGTCAAGCTTGCTTGCCAGTCGGTAGTGGGGCGACAGTGTGTTGATGGCCGAATAGGGGTAAAAACGTAAGGTTATACTCTTGCAGCCGCGTAGCGGCGACCCGAGTTTAGCCCGGCGTTTTCAACGCCGGGAAAGATAAGCCGTGAGTTCCGCGTCGCGTCAGCGACGCCTGATTCAAGCGTCGCTGACGCGACGCGGAACTGCTGCGCACTGTACCGTGGGTTGAAAACCCACGGCTAAATTCAACTGCCGCTACGCGGCAAAACGACAGCCTGACAGGTTTATCACTACTGAGGGCCGTTGATTGGTTGCTTAATCTATTGCCATACAAAGCGCGGCTTTGATAGCAACACACTATCGCCCCACTACTTGCCAGTCGCTACTTCGTGGTAGAAGAAAACAAAAAAGGCTGGCAAGCTCACCGCTTGCCAGCCACAAAGTCCCTTCACCTCTCAGGAGGGATCACCAATGGACAGTAGTAACTCGTTCGGTCTGCGCCTTAGTCTCGTTCGATGCGCAGATTGTTCTTCACCGAGAAAACGCCCGGCACGCTGTTGGCCGCGTGGAAAGCGAGTGTCGCATCCATCTTACTGTTAACGATGCCTTCCAGCGTGACGTTGCCGTTCTTCACGATGATGTGAACTGGAGGCACGGATTGGAACGCCAGGCGATCCAATCCAGGTTGGCGATAGATCGCGCGATAAGTCGCCAACCGAATCCGATCGTCGAAGGACGAGAGCGGGAGTACCTCGATCTTATTCACCACATTCTCTACTCCTGCGACCTTCTCCACTACCCGCTCCGCGTCCTTCTTGAGTGTGGGGCGCGCTACCTGACCGTAGAGCGTCACCACACCATCCTCGTACTTGAACGCCAGATTATCAAACACACCAAAGAACGGCAGCGTGACCAGTTCCTTGCGAATCTTCTTGACTGTCTTGTCTGTCTCTGCGGCGTTGACCGGTTTAGCTGTGACAGACAACGCCGCAATCATCATTGACAAAAACGCAGTTGCAATTAGCTTCTTCATAATTCTTTCCTCCATCTTTTTCCTTTAGAGAGAAACCGCGCTCATTCTCGAACTTGCCTCGTCTCATTTGCGCGGGCTTAGATGGAAACTGCCTGAGTGTGGTTGGATAATTTTTGCAATGAGAAAAAGAAAATGTTGCGCGTGAAGAGTGAGAGTTGAAGATCATTGCTATCGGCTATCTTCAGTCTCACTTCTTCGCGCGGAAACGATTCTTGTCATCCCCCTTGCGGCTCGCGTATGATGCGCTTTGGTTAGAATGCAAATGCCAAGCTCAGATGGCGAAAGTACAGGAGGTTTGAATTGAGCAGCAGCGCGATCAAAGAGGTGATGCCGCGCGCCGGGGTCGAAGGCGGCGAAGTGGTACTGACGTGCGCAGGCTATGACACGTCGGACTATGCCGCTTGTCACGTCAGCTTTGCAGGAGTACGGGGACGCCTTGTCGGCGCGGCGCCGGAGCGTGTGATTGCAGCGATACCCGAGTATGATAAAGGCCTGAGCGCCAATGAGCTCAGACTGAGTAGCTTGAGCGCTGACTGGACAACGCCTTTCACCTTGGGCGAAAAACTCGCGGACAATTTACATCCGGTGGCCAATCCGGCGATTGACCGGGATGATGGCAGCATCTACGTTACTTTGTCCGGCTCGCGCGGTCAGAAGGTGCCGGTCTCTATTTATCAGATTTTGACTGATGGAACAGTGACACCGTTTTTGTCAGATATCGTCAATCCGACAGGCTTGGCTTTTGACCGCGACGGCGTGTTGCACGTGACCAGCCGCTACGAAGGTGAGTTGTACCGTGTGACACCGTTCAAAGAGGTGACGACGCTGGCGACGGAATTGGGTGTAGCGACGGGCGTGGCTTTTGACCGGCGCGGCGTGATTCACGTAGGCGACCGCAGCGGCACGATCTTTCGCGTGAATGAATTGGGTGAAGCGCGTCCGTTTGCGACGTTGGAGCCGAGCGTGGCGGCCTTCCACTTGGCTTTTGGGCCGGATGGCGATTTGTATGTGTCTGGACCGACGGTCTCTTCGTTTGAGAACATCTGGCGCGTGGATGCAATGGGCAATGTGAGCAGCTTTTATCGCGGGTTGGGACGTCCACAGGGGCTGGCGTTTGACGAGGATGGCAATCTTTATATCGCGGCTTCGTTGCGTGGGCAGCGCGGCATTGTACGCATCACTCCGGATGGCGAGCGAGCGGAGATGGCAGTCGCCGGCGGCTCGTTGGTCGGATTGGCGTTTGACGAAAGCGGCAATATGATCGTCGTGAGCACGCAACGTGTCTATCGCTTGCCGCTGGGGATCAAAGGCTATTCAGTTTTCTAACGAGATGGTAATGCAGGTTGTGGAAAGTAAAGCGAGCGTGGCGGCTTTGACGCAGGATTTGCAGGCTAAAGAGGAACGGCTTGGCCAACTCCTACGCGAAATGGGTTCTATGATCGTGGCCTATTCCGGCGGCATTGATAGCGCATACCTGGCTTATGTGGCGGTCAGGGAATTGGGACAGCAGGCGCTGGCGGTAACAGGTGAAAGTCCCAGCTATCCAGATTTTCAGCGGCAAGATGCCTTGGCGATTGTCGAGCAATTCAATATCCCGCACGAATTTATTAACACCGAAGAAATTGACGATGCGAATTATCTGGCCAATCCCACCAATCGTTGCTACTTCTGCAAGCACGAGTTGTTCACCAAGCTGAATCAATTGGCGCAAGCGCGCGGCTACGCTTACGTGTGCGACGGGAATAACGCCGATGACGTAGGGGATTATCGTCCGGGACGGAAAGCGGCGGCGGAGTTGCAAGTGCGCAGCCCGTTAATCGAGGCGGGCTTGACCAAAAACGAGATTCGCGCGTTGGCGAGGGCGGCGGGCTTGCCGGTTTGGGATCGCCCGGCTTCGGCCTGTCTGTCGTCGCGTATTCCTTACGGCATGCCGGTGACGATTGAAAAACTTTCGGTGATTGAGCGCGGCGAGGCGAAACTACGCGCGCTCGGCTTCCGCCTAATGCGCGTGCGCCATCACGGCGATGTGGTGCGCATCGAGATTGCGCCCGAAGAACTGTCGAAGGCGCTCAACGTCGAGATGACGCAACAAATCGCCGCCGCTTTCAAACAACTCGGCTTCAAGTACGTCACGCTCGACTTGGAGGGCTATCGCACCGGGGCGCTGAACGAAGTCTTATCGCAATGAATCGGCACAAAAAATCGGGCGAGTGAAAACGAATCACTCGCCCGATTTTTTGTGCCCCTAAACCTAATGAATGAATGACGAATTGAGCAGCAGACACAGGAAATGGAGGTGAGTAGTGCCGGGCAATGTTTTCGTAGACGATATTCGTGAGATCAGGGAAGAGAATCCGTTCGAGTCAATGATGGAGCGCTTTGACCACGCGGCGCAATTGCTACAACTCGACCCCGATCTCTACAAAGTGCTGCGCGTGCCCAACCGCGAGATCACGATTTATATTCCGGTCTTCATGGATGACGGACATATAGAGGTTTTCACCGGGTATCGTGTGCAACACAACTTCGCGCGCGGCCCGGCCAAAGGCGGCATCCGCTTCTCGCCGAATGTGACGCTGGATGAAATTCGCGCGCTGGCGGCGTGGATGACCTGGAAATGCGCCGTCGTCAACATCCCTTTTGGCGGCGCGAAGGGCGGCGTCATCTGCGATCCGTCGCAGATGTCTATGGGCGAGTTGGAGCGGATGACGCGGCGTTATACTGCTGAACTGATTGACTTCATTGGCCCCGAACGTGACGTGCCTGCGCCGGATATGAATACGAACGAGCAGACGATGGCGTGGATCATGGATACTTACTCAATGCACGCGCGCCACACAGTGACGGCGGTTGTGACGGGCAAGCCGATTGACCTCTCCGGCTCGCAGGGGCGGCGCGAGGCTACCGGGCGCGGCTGTCTTATCGTCACCAACGAAGCGGTCAAGAAGTTCGGCATGAAATACAGCGACACACGCGTCGTCGTGCAAGGCTCTGGCAACGTCGGCGGCATCGCGGCTCAGTTGATGCACAAGACAGGCTATAAGATAGTCGCCCTGTCGGACATTCACGGTGGCATCTACAATCCGAAGGGGCTGGACGTGAATGACGCGCTGAGTTACTTGGCCACGCACCGGAGCTTTGAAAAATATCCGAATGCCGAGCCAGTCTCGAATATGGAGTTGCTCGAACTGGATTGTGAAGTGCTGTTACCCGCCGCGACGGAAAACCAAATCACCAGCCTGAATGCTGAGCGCATCAAGTGTAAAATCCTCTGCGAAGGCGCCAACGGCCCTACTACAGCGGCCGCGGACGACGTCCTTGAGCGCAAAGACGTCTTCGTCATTCCGGACATCCTGGCCAATGCGGGTGGCGTGACCTGCAGCTACTTCGAATGGGTGCAGGATCGCATGGGCTATTTCTGGAAAGAGGATTTAGTCAACGAGCGCCTCGAAGACATTATGGTGGCGAGCTTCAACGAGGTGGTGAAGTACGCCGAGAGCCATCGTGTCAACATGCGCATCGCGTCTTATATGCTGGCGATAGATCGCGTAGCTTACAACACGCGGGTGCGCGGAATTTATGCTTAAACAGAAGTCAGAAGTCGGAAGTCGAAAGCTTCTCTCGCGAGCAGACTTTCGACTTCTGACTTCTAGCAGACAAAGCCAAATCATTATCCAAAATGCCAAAATTAAATTGACACCTTGTTACCTATCGTATAGATTTTGCTCGCAGTTTTTCCCCTTTCGTTAGTCACTTTGGGCCGGTGCTCTTTGGTGGTTGTAGTAGACCTCACGGCGTAACATTTTTCGAGACAACGCTGTTTCGAGGAAAACCCCAACGGCACCGACAGAATTTTAGTCACTTAACAAGTCAATCGTCACCCACTCTATCGAGGAGGAGAAATATGATATTTGCGAGAAGAATGCTGGGTCTGGTGCTGGCGTTGCTGATCGTTGGAATTGCCGCCCAAGCGCAGACCAAACGGCCAACCGATGACCCTCGCAATCCAGCCCCAACTGTCAACGGCGGAACCGGTCTTTTCACAGTCTACGATGCGCAGACCTTGCGCAAGGGCGAGTTCAACATCGGTTTTTTCGCCAATCACTTTCACCGTGATCCTGCCGATGTTAGGTGGCAAGTCTATCCAGTCAACTTTACGCTCGGCTTGAGCGACCATCTGGAATTCTTTGTCAACTTTGAAGCCCAACGCGTGGTCACGGTCGGCTCGCCAGCGTTGCTGAGCGGTTTCTACCTCCCGGATGTGCGCACCAAAACTTTGGCTCCGGGCCGCTTGGTCATCATTCCAGGCACGAACAACATTTCAATGTTGATTGGTGATCCCTGCGGCAACGGCGGCTTCCCTGGTCCGTGCCGAGTGGTGGGTTCGACCACTGTGGTTGGCCCGTTCGTGGCCCGTCCGGGCGGCAATGACACAGCGGTCTATCCAGGGTTGGGAGCGCCCGTGGGTGGTATCCTGCCCGCCTTGCCGCCGAACGTGAATCCCAACTACCTGCCGAATGCGCCATTCCTGGCGCGCTTGTCCGATCACCACACGGGCGACATCTGGCTGGGCGGAAAGATCCGCCTGACCGGTCCGGATAATCCGTTTGGCCTGACGTTGATCCCGTTGCTCAAGATTCCCACGACGCGCGAGTTGTACACTGGCTTGGAGCGCGGACGCGGGACAGGCAACTTCGATTATGGCGTGATTGCCGCATTGGATGGCCGGTTGCACAAGTACATCAACTTGAGCACGAACATCGGTTTCATCAAAGTCGGCGATCCGCGCGCTGAGGATATGAACCTCGGCCCGCTCTGCGTCGGTTGCGGTGTGATTCAGGGTTTTGGCGACAGCGAGCGCTCGCTCGACCTGCCTAACGAATTGCGCGCGGGCATTGGCTTCGATTTTCCATTGAGCCAGTACCTGCAACTCATCACCGAGGTGAAAAGCACGCATTACGTCAGCAGCCGCACGCCGTCGTTGTTGAAGAACAGCCCAGTTGATTTTGTCGCTGGCGCGCGCATCTTCCCGACGCGCTGGATCGCGATCAGCGCCGCATATCAGCGCCACCTGAACTGGTTCTCCGACATTGACACGCGCCACGACCCGAATGGATTCATCGTGGGCCTCTCGATTGGCCACGCCAACGAGCGCAAGGAGCCGGTGCTGCCAAACCAGCCGCCCACGGTCAGCCTTGCAGTCGGTTCGATCACGCAAGGCGCGTCCGATGTGCAGCGTGCCTCGGCGACGACGGTTTGCGCGGGTGACAAGGTTGCCTTGACGGCGACTGCTTCTGACCCGGATGGCGACACGCTGCTGTACTCGTGGAGCACCACGGGTGGCCGCATCGTCGGCGATGGGCCGAATACTTCCTTCGATACGACCGGTCTTGCGCCGGGCGAATACACAATCACCATCCAGGTGGATGACGGTTGCGGTTGCGTCGCCTTCGACTCGAAGACGATCCGCGTGACTAACTGTCCACCGCTGGCCATCTGCTTTGACCCGAACTTGAGCGTTACGGCTGACAAGACCTCGCTCGAACCTGGCGAAGCGGTCAACTTCTCGACCAGTGGTGTGACGGGTGGTCGCAACTACGGCGACGTCCGCTACGACTGGTCGGCCACGGCTGGCACGATTGCTGGCAGCGGTTTGACGGCGCGTCTCGACACGACTGGTGTCCCGGCGGGCACGACCATCGAAGTGACGGTCAGGGCTACATCGAGCGCCAATGCAGTCAACTGCTCGGCGAGCGGTTCAACGCGTGTAAGCCTGAGAGCGCCAGTCGTTACGCCGCCACCGCCGAAACCGGTTCCGCGTGAGTTGACGCCTTGCAACACCTTCAAGACCAACAATGCGCGCGTGGACAACGCTTGCAAGAACGTCTTGCGGGACATCGCAGCGCAATTGCAGGCCGAACCGCAAGCCTCACTCGTCGTCGAAGGTTATCGTGGCGAGAAGGAGAAACCGGCTGGCCTGAGCTTGCAACGTGCGAAGAACGTGCGTGACCGCTTGGCCGATGGCGGCCTCGGTGTGCAGATTGACGCCAACCGCATCACGGTGCGCGACGGCGGCGTCTCGACCGATGGCAATCAAGCCAAGATGTGGTTCGTCCCGTCTGGCGCTGATATGCCGAGCACAGTCGGTACGCCGGTTGACGCCGGACCGATTACACCGGAGAAGAAAGCTCCGGCGCGTCGGCCAGCTCGCAAGGCAAAAGCCAAAAAGAAATAGCTAAAGGCTATTTGCTTGATGGTTGATCCAAAGGAGGCAGGTGGTCACTTGATCGCCTGCCTCTTTTTGCGTATTGGTGATGGCTGTAGGCCAACGCAGGCAAACATAGATCGGTTAAATAGCAGCAGTGATTATCCGCGCTGATCTGCGACAGCTTGAGACAGTTTGTTTATGACTGAAGAAAAGAGCAGCGAAAGATTGCTGAGCGCCCTCGGCTTTGCCGTAGCCGTGCTCATCGGAATCTGGTTCCGCTTCGCGCAGCTTTCGCTCAAACCGTTTCATCACGACGAAGGGGTCAACTCATTTTTCCTGCTCGCGCTCGCCCGGCAAGGCAGCAGCGCGTACAAGTACAACCCGGAGAATTATCACGGCCCGACGCTCTATTACTTTGCCGTGACTGCGTTGCGAGTTTTTGGCGAGACCGATTTTGCCTTGCGGTTCTGGCCGTGTCTGTTCGGCGTGCTGGCGATTGTATTGTTGTGGTGCTGGCGCGATAAGCTGGGCACGCTCGGCTTGCCTGTAGCCGCCTTGCTAATCGCGCTCTCGCCAGGTCTGGTCTTCTTCTCGCGGTACTTTATCCACGAGATGATGTTCGGCGGTTGCTCACTGGCCATTGCAGTCGGCGCGTGGCGCTATGCCGAGACCAAAGAGTTCAAATGGCTGGCGCTCTTGTCCAGCGCCGCCGGGATTCTCTTTGCCACGAAAGAAACGGCGATGATAACGGTGGTAGTCCTCGTCATCGCGCTCAGCTCAGCCACCATCTGGGACATCACACAACAATTGATGCGCGAGCATCGTTGGACGCCGGCAGCGCTGATCAAACAATTACGGCGCGAGTGGGCGGAAGTGCGGCCTTCGCTCGATCACACGCTTTCGGCGCTGATCATTTTCGTCTTCATCAACGTCTTCTTTTACTCATCAGCCTTCACCAACTGGCAAGGCGTGGGCGATGCGTTCAGAGCCGTCGCGCATTGGACAAAGGAGCGTAGCAACACCGATCACGTACATTCGAACTTCTATTATCTCGGCATCTTGCTCAAGCTGGAATTGCCGTTGGTGGTCGGTGGTGTATTGGCTGCGCTGATGATTCTCTGGCAAGCCACGCGCTTCTGGCTTTTTGTGGGCGCATGGACGTTCGGCATGACGCTGGCTTACTCGATCATCCCGTACAAGACGCCCTGGCTGATGGTCAGCCTGCTGATCCCGCTGGCGCTGGTCTGCGGCTATGCGGCAGAGCAGTTCTACCGCTTGTTTGCGCCGCTCGCCTGGCGCGCCTTGTGGCTCGGTGTGGTCTTGTTGGCGGTGATCTTTTGTTGGCGAATAGCCTATACAATCAACTTCGAGCAGTATGCAGACAACTCGAATAGCACGGCGTATTTTGCGCGTTGGGGGGAGAGGCTAGGGTTAACGCCGTACTTGGACGGGCAATACGGTTACGTTTACGCGCAGACTGACAAACAATTTTTCGACTTGGTGCAGACCATCAAACTCGCCACCGAACAGTTCCCAACGCAGCAGGAGACTGGCATATACGTCGCGTCGTCCGATTACTGGCCACTGCCCTGGTATCTGCGAAGCTACACCGGAGTGGCCTACACTGGCAGGTTGCCGGAGCGGCTCGATGAAGAAGCCATTGCGCAACCGATCATTGTCGCGCGCGCTGACCAGCAGGCGCAGATCAACGCGGTTGGTGGCTGGCGGCAGGTCGGGCAAGAATTCGCTCTGCGTCCGGGCGTACGGTTGTTGGTTTACGTGCGGGCCTTGCCGGAAGGACGCTGACGCATTTGTTTACTGCAAAGCCCTGGTTGGCCAGCCTTCAACTTTACCTATCTACAACTGACCAGGTTTTGAGAATGGCTGTGTCCTTATCGGTTTCTAGTGATACTGTCGCTCCCTTGGGCACCACCCAGAACTCGTCAGTGCTACGCTGCTGGCGCTGACCGTTGATAACGGTAGTCAACTCGCCAGCCACGCATTGCATAATCAGAAAGCCTTTTTCCGGGAACTGGGCAATCCGTTGACGTTCGTGAATGGTCCAGAGGCGTACCACTACTTTAGGCTGGCCGCTTCTTTTGTCAGTTGCTCGCAAAGAAAAGTTGCCATCAAAGATAGTTGTTACGTTATCGCCCTCTTTCAAGACCATCTCTTGAGGAGGCGATGCTGCTGGCGAAGCGCTGCCTTGAGGTTTGGGTACGGCTGGCTGCTGTGCGGAGAACGCGACGGCCAGCCAGGCGACACAGCTTAACAACAGAACGCTGACACTCATAAACACAGGTTTCATAATTCCTCCTACTTCACTTTTTAAGGTTTAAGCATATAAACCTTACCAGCCTCTGTCGAGACATAAACGCGTCCGCGCGCCAGCGCCGGTTCGCTGTAAACCATCCGGCCATCTAACTGAAGGTCTTTCAGGACGTGCGGCTGTGGGACGAACTTGAAGCCCATCGCCACACAATTAGCGTTGGCGACAGCCGGATTACTGCAACGAAAACCATCAGGCGGGTGGATAGTCGGATCGGCAATCGCGACCAGATGCCCCTGATCGGTGCCAATGTAGACGACGCCATGCGTCACGACTGGGCTGCCGAGTGAGTAAGTTGCTCCGGAAGCCCCAGGCACATCCAGCAACCAGCGCAGCCGGTCGCTTTCGTTGGCGCAAACATTGAAAGCGTGCAGCCGTTTGTACCCGGCAGTGACTGAAGAAGCCAGGTTCAGGCCGCCATTCATCGCGATGTAAACATCGTCCCAGGCTGCTCCGCTCCGCATATAGCGCGTGTCGCCATGCGCCCCCGAAGTAAAAGGAATCGTGGCGGGCGGGAAAGACCAGCGTCTAGTGCCGCTGTCCGCATTCAGCGCGTGTGTCCAGCCATCTTTCATAGTAGAGATGGCCACGCCGCCGCAACTCGCGAGCATATAAGTCGGCGAGGCTGACCAATCCGGGTCGCCATCCAGCGCGAAGGGCACAGGTTGAAACTGCCAATTGACTGCGCCAGTGTCCTTATTCAAACGCAGTAAGCTCAAGCCGCGGTTTGGCGAGGGTTCAGGCACTCCCGACCTCTTAGTGTTGCCCGTGGTGACATAGAGCGCCTGATCCCAGCCTGCGACGGAACTCCAGACGCCGCCGCCGCGCGTGTTATCACCGCAGCCACCGGCCGAACAATAGCTGAAAGCCGGATCAATTGTGCCATCGCTCAACTTGACTGCCACGACGCGCCCTTTCTGGATCGGGTTGTCGCAATGATTGGCGACCCCGATATAGACGCGATCATTGAAAACCAGCGGCGAGGAATAGCCGATCTGTTCGTGAAATTGGACAGCGTTGCCAGAGGTCAACCCGGTCAAACGCGCGACAGCGGGCGATTTCCAGATTTCGGCGCCAGTGGCCGCGTTTAACGCAAACAATCTGCCTTCGCCCAAACCGGTGCCGAAAGATTGATCCGGCGCGCCGAAGATGACCGCCGCCGTCCCATTGATCGTCGCTATCGTAGCGCTCGAAGCGATGCCTTCACTCGACGGATTGCAAGTAAACTGCGAGCTTAACGGGGTAGGGGGATATTGCCAGACGATTGCGCCGGTATCAGCATTCAACGCGTAGAAAAAACCGTTTTGATTGCCGATATAAACTTTGCCCTGATAGACGATGGGCGAGGCGCGAAAGGCCTTGGCTCCCGCTCCCGGCACGGTGAAAGTCCACTGCACCGCCAGGTTCGGCACCTGCGCCGGATCAGAGGTAGCTGTGATTTCGCTCTGAGCGGCGGTACGCAGCGTATTGTGCCGATAGGCTGGCCAATCTTTGGAACACCCGGTCAACCCCACGGCCAGCAACAGCGTCACGCTACTCAACTGTAAGCGCAAAATTCGATGGTAACTTTTCATTTTGTTTCTCCACTGATGCTCAATCTGAGAGGCTGTAGTTAACGTGCTTTGATCACCAGCAGCCGCAACTCCAGGTGCTGGTCGCCGTTGTTGCGAAGGCTGAGCGGCTCGCCTTCTGTCACCGCAAAAGCAGACCTGGCCTTCAGTTCCTGTCGTTGATTGCCAGCATTGGCTTCGCCAGTGCCGGATACCACCTCGACGATAGCGGCTCCGGCGAGGGGAAGCGTCGCTGCTGGCTGGCCGGGCGCCAGGATCACATCTTGTATCTCGAGGCGATAAGGCGCGTTCTCCTCAGTCGCAAAGAGCGTGCGGACTGCTACGCCCGGGGCAACTTGCGTGAAAGGAGTTTGCGGTTGGTAGTTGCTGAATTTGAGCTGCTCCGGTGGCGGGGTAGGAATTATGCCGACCCCTTTGGGACGCCGTCCATAAAGCAGCCAGTAGACAAGAATTGACACCAGCACGAGCAGTACCAATGTAACCAGCAGCGGAACTTTGCGACTCCGCCTTGTGTTAGGCTCTGCAGCAGGATTGTCCATTGCTTCCTCCACTCTTGATTGAAAGGTTCAGCCAAAAATGACTGGCTGTTCCGGGGAGAAGTTTGTTGAGAAGAAAAACGGGAGCAGGACACATGCTATAACTAGCTTAAATCGCTAGCCACTCTAGAAAAATAAGTTGGAAAGAGATGACAAGCTTGAAGCCTTTTGCCTGCTACCTGACTAAGACTGAATTAAACTGAAAATGTTCAGTGGCCAACCGTTTTTATTTCCGGCTGGAGCTTGGTCAGTGTAGGTTTTTGCAAAACAGCTTTTACTAGGCGGTACAAAACAGCCGATAGAACTGGCGCGTCAGTGTCGAGCACTTTGTTGAGAGGTCTAGCGCAGTTCAGGATTTTCTAGCTGGTTGCTTTGTCAGCGGATTTGCGCTGAAACTTTTGGGACTATTGCCCTCTGTTCTGACAGTAGGGGTTTGTGGTAGAAAGGCCAATCATTGGCGGTTAACCAAGTCGCCATGTCGCACTGCCGGAGCCAACTGGCTTCAACAATTGGTAGTGGCGCAAGGTGGTGAGTTTGGAGTACCGGCTGCAGCCGGCCGGGCTGGTCAACGCAAGCTTCCGCCTGCAGGCGGGACTCCAAACCTTCTCTCCCGCTTGCGCCTCTACCTAACAATTGTTTGATTGAAGAGGTAGCAATGAAACACTCAACAGCATTCGAACAACTTTGCGCTGATGCGCGCTCACGCGTGCGTGAGATTACGGTCGAAGAGGTCAAGAGCAAACTCGATGAGGGCGCGCAATTCCATTTCATTGACGTGCGTGAAGACCACGAATGGCAGGCCGATCACGCGGCGGGCGCGCAGCATCTGGGGCGCGGCATTATCGAGCGCGACATCGGAAAGACCGTGCCGGAGCGTGACGATGAGATTGTGCTTTATTGTGGTGGCGGCTTCCGTTCGGCGTTGGCAGCGGACAATTTGCAAAAGATGGGCTACACCAATGTGCTCTCGATGGCGGGTGGCATCAAGGCGTGGCGCGAGGCGGATTATCCGTTGGAGAAGTGAGCGCAGGCTATTCTTGCGGCGGTTCGTTGGCGCTATTTTGCAATAGCTTGCGCGCCTGTTCGAGTTGCTGGCGCACCTTGTTGTTGTCAATCGTCGTATCGGTCGTCGCGCCCAGGCTCAAGACCAATTCGAACTCCTGCACCGCCGCCGCATAATCTTTCCGCCTCATTGCGATGTCACCGAGCCAAGCGTGCGGGCGCGGCCAGTTCGGCGCCAGTTCGACGGCTTTGCGATAATAAGGCTCGGCCTGCGCATCATCTTTTGAGAGCAGCCAGGCCGTGCCGAGATTGTTGTAGGGCAAGGCCGAATTCGGCTCGCGCTTGATGGCTTCCTGCAAGGCTGCGCGCGCGGCCACGTAGTTCCGGCGTTCGTTGTAGATCAAGCCCAGGCCATTCGCGGGCAGAAACCACGTCTGATCCTGATCATAAGCCTTCTTCCAAAAACTCACCGCCTCATCTTTCCGATTGCGTAAGTAGGCCACACGACCGGCTGCATAGTTGGCCTGCGCGGCCAGCTTGTTGTCTTTAAGCCCATTGCCTTGGTTAACGATCTCGTTCGCCCAAGCCAGCATGCGCTGGGCCTCCTCCCATTCTTCAGGCGCTGCATCGCGTTTGCCGGGCACGGCGAGGTCGGCGAACATCTGCTGTGGTTTGGCGGTGAGTTGCGGCAAGAGCGGCCTGGCAGATTGCGCCAAACTGTCTGTCATTTTGCCTTCACGCTTGAGTTGCAGATAGTAGTCGTAAGCATTCGCGCCAGCAGGCGTAACCAGGTTGCCCAGGCGCATAGCTCTGGTGAATTTGCTTTGCGTAGAGTTGGCGAGGAAAAGGAACCCTGCGGCGGCGGCCATAACAATCAACACGAGCGCAGCAAATAAAATCAACAGCCAGCGATTGCCGCTTTGTGCTCTGGCAGGAAAGACGACGGCATCGCTTTGCTGTGTGGTGGCAGGATTGCCTTGTCGAACAGTAAAGGCTGGTTCGACAGGTTGCGTAGCGATTTCGATACGATTGGTTTCAGGCACGAGCGGCACCGCACGCACGACGGGTTGCGTAGTGGGCGCAGAGAAACTAGGCGGCGGCGGTTGCAGCGCAGCCTCTAGGCGCGCGCCATCTTTTTGACAGAAGGCGAACTGATCGGGATATTGCGCGTGACAGGTGGGGCAAGTCTTCATCGCTTCTCACCAGTTGTACGGTACAGGGAGCGGTAGCGACCGGGTACTCCCGAAAGCGTACATTGCACGAGTCTACCAAGTCGCTACCGCTCCCTGTACCGTAGCGCGGTTAGAAGACCGCCAGCTTGATCGAAAGATACTTTTTCGGATTCTGGCGGAAATCATAGAGCAGCTTAGTCACCTCTGAAGAGACGTTGTTGACGTTGTTGTAGAGCTTGTCATCCTTCAACAACAACCCGGCAGTGCCTTCGCCGCGTTCGAGCCGCGCGGAGATAGCATTCAGTTTGGCAATCGTATCGCGCGCCTCGCGGTAAAGTTCTTCATCACGAATCAGCTTGCCCAGGTTGCCCTCGCCCGCTTCGATGCTGGCCATCGTGCGATCCAGTCGCGCCGAGGTTTGATCGAGCTTGGCGAGCAGGGAATTGGCCTTGTTGTAAATCTCCTCATCTTTGAGGAACTTGCCAATCGTGCCCTTACCGGAGTTGAGTTGTTGACTGATGGATTCTGAAAGGCTGCGAAATTGCGTGACGGTGTCGTTGATTGAATTATAGAGCGCCGGGTCTTTTACTATCTTGCCGGCAGTGCCTTCACCTTCCTTAATAGCCTTGAGCAGGTTCTCGGTCTCCAGCACGGTGCGATTAAGATTGAGGTAGAAGGCTTCGTCACTGAGGAAGCGTCCCATCGTGCCTTTACCCTCTTTCAAGCGGCCTGTCATGGTCTTGATGTCGTCGGAGATGGTATTCAAATTGCCGACCGCAGTTTGGGCGGCATTGATGATGTCGCCGACGCTCTTCTGCGCCTGGCTGGGAATGTGGTCGCCAGGCTTGATCGGCGCGCCTTTGAGCGTGCCGGGTGTGATGTCAATCACGTTGTCGCCCAACACGCCGGCGCTCTTGAGCACTGCCAGCGAATCAGTACGGATGCGTTCGATGGCAGGTCGCCCATCAATTTTGCCACTCAGTTCCATCACAATTTCGACGGTGTTTTGCGCGTTGACGTTGGTGGGAATCTGGCTGCCGAAATTGATTTCCTTGACGCTGCCGATCTTTTTGCCGGACAGGCGCACTTCTGCGCCTTCGCGTAACCCGTCTACTTGCGCCATCTGAGTTTTGATGATCGTTGTGCGGTTGAGCCCGGGCAGCGAAAGATCGCCGCTGACAGCGAAGATCACCAGGGCCAGGATCGCCAGCGCAGCCAATACCAACAGGCCGACGCGCAATTCGGAAAAACGAGGTTGAGTAGATTGCGGCATACTTCCTCCGAAAATCCCTGGGAGCGCAGGCATCCTTGCCTGCTCGGACTTAGCGTGCGAGCGTTCCAATCCCGCAGGCAGGGATGCCTGCGCTCCCAGGAGCTGATTTCTAGCTCAAAAACTTCTTGATATAAGGATCATTCGACACGCGCAATGCTTCATCAGTGCCGCTAAAGATGATTTCGCCGTCTTTCAGCATGATGAATTGCGTGTTGATCAAACACATTGTATCGCCTTCGTGCTGAAATGACAGGTCTCCCTTGTCGTCGCGCACGACGTATTCGCTCGCCAGCACCTCGATGTCTTGCAGGCGGTGCGTGACGAAGATCGAAGAGACCTCTTCCAGATCGCGCAGTTTTAACGCCAGCTCATTGATCGTGCGCGCCGTGATCGGGTCGAGACCGGCGGTTGGCTCATCGTAAAGAATGATCTTCGGATTGCCCACCAGCGCGCGCGCAATGCCGACACGACGGCGCATCCCGCCCGAAAGCTGATTAGGCATCTTGTCAATCGCATGTTCCAGATCAACAAAACGCAGCATGCGGCGCACCACCGCGTCAATTTCGTCTTCAGGCCGCCGCTGTTCGCGCAGCCGGTAGGCGACGTTGTCGTAGACCGACAGACTGTCGAAGAGCGCGCCTTCCTGAAAGACCATGCCGATCTTCTGGCGCACGCGCATCAATTCTTCTTCTTTCAGATGCGTAATCTCTTCACCATCCACAAAAATCCGCCCCGCATCGGGTTTAAGCAGACCGAGCACGAGGCGGCAGATAGTGGATTTGCCCGTGCCGGAGCCGCCCATCACGATCTTGGCTTCACCGTAGCGCACGGTAAAACTCACATGATCCAAAATCACACGGTCGCCAAAGGCCATGCAGACATCATGAAATTCGATGGCATTGAGATTCTTTCTCATTGGTACAAGTTACGAACTTACTGCGCCAGCAGCGTCGAGAGAATCAGCTTCGACAAGAGGAAATCCACCGCAATAATCAGAATGGAGGCGAGTACCACCGATTGTGTGGTCGCGCGCCCCACCCCTACCGTGCCACCTGTCGTGCTCAAGCCTTTGTAACATCCGATGATGGCAATGATGAAGCCGAAGACGACCGGCTTGATCAAGCCACTGATGATCTCATTCATATCAATGGCTGATTTTGCCGAAGAGATGAAGACCGACGAGGGCTGATGCATAAAGGTGATCGAAGCGAGCATCCCACCGAGCGTGCCGACCATATCGCAAATCACCGTCAGCGTCGGCGCCATCAACACCAGCGCCAGGATGCGCGGTGTGACTAACTTCTTGATCGGGTCGGTGCCCAGCGCGCGCATCGCGTCAATCTGCTCACTCACCAGCATCGAACCCAATTCCGCCGCAATGCCCGAACCGACGCGGCCCGCCAGCATCAAACAAGTCAGCACCGGCCCCAACTCGCGGACCAAACTGGTCACCACCAAGCGCCCGGCGACGCTCTGCACGCCGAACTTTTGTAGCGTGCTCCCGGTGTTGAGCGCCAGCACGCCGCCCGTAAAAAAGCCCGTCAACAGAATAATCGCCAAACTGCCAAAACCCAGCACGTCCATCTGCCTGACCACCTCGCCCCAATAACGTGGCGATTTGGTCAACCCGCGCAGGGCACGCCAGGTGAGTAGAGTGATTTCCTGAATTTGAGAAACGGCACGGATGATTGGATTCATCAGCAGATTTCAGCCGGTGACTGTCTGGGCTTGTTCAGTCTCATTTCGAGTCGCCAACCACGCGCACGAAAACGAACAGCCCTTGCCTTATGCAAGTTTTGTATAAAGCCGCGACGATGCTTCAGACTAAACCACCAACGCAAAGCGGGGCAATTGAACAACGCGCTAAAAGAATTTTTCGGCTTTGCCAAACACGCGGCTAATGATGCGTGTTTTGAGTTTGCAGGTCAAGGCGGATAGCTTTTTAAGCGCAAAACAGATCAGGGACGTAGACGTGCATCGCTTTTGAATAAACGCGCCCGCTCGCTGAGCAGCTTGGCCTTGGGTAATTCTTCGATGGCGCGTAGGGCTTGTGGGTCGCTCTCCATCAGAAACTGTTCGCCCGCTTCGACGCCATACGAGGCAGTGATCAACTCGGCGCGCAAGCGGCGGCGCACATAATCCAGGTTCTCGTTGAGCTTGTTCTCTTGCGCCCGCAATTTGGGATGTTCGCGCAGGAAAACACGCAGCGCGCTCAGCAACGCTTCGTTAACCGGATATTCGGTGCCGCGCAGTTGATAATCGTGATTGACTTCGCCGACCTCGTACTCGAGTAGGTTGGGAATTGCGCCCGCCACTAAACGCCGGACGAATTCAAAGCAAGCGTCGCGCAAGGCCCAATCTTCCTCAACTCCACTGACAATCACATCGGGAGTGATGCCGCCGCCAGCGCGCAGCATGCGTTTGGTCGGAGTGTAGTAGGCCTCGCGGGTCGCCGCTCTTTTGGGCGACTGTGTATGGTTCGCCGGTCTGATGCCTTCGCGGTAATAATCGTAAAGGCCGAGACCGGCATACTCGCGCTGAATCGAACGTCCGCTGGCCGTGTAGTACTTCGCCGTGGTCAGCGTCAACCCTGTACCCCAATGCATCCGAAAGACGGTCTGGACCAGGCCCTTGCCAAAGCTTGTCTCGCCCACCACCAGGCCGCGATCCTGATCTTGCATGGCGCCTGCCACAATCTCTGACGCCGAGGCCGTCTCATGATCAATCAGCACTACGAGCGGCATGTTCTCCGGGTCAGTATTGTCAGAGCGAAAGATTTGTTTTGGCGCGCGCGCGCCTTTGACGCTGACGATTTCGTTATCACGCGGCAAAAAAGTCTCGGCGACAGGAATCGCCTGGCGCAGCAGCCCGCCGGGATTGCGCCGCAGATCAAGTAACAGCGCCGCCATCCCCTGTTTTTTCAGTGCGCCCAAGGCCTCGCGTAATTCTTCGCTCGTCGCTTGGTTGAAGCCGCCGGTCAAGCCGATATAGCCAATCTCCGGGCGCAACATAAAACTATTGCGTACTGAGGGGAATGGCACCTCGTCGCGCTCGATCTTAAACACGAGTGGTTTCGCTTCACCCACCCGTTCGATGGTCAGTTCGACCGTTGTGCCGCGCTCGCCGCGAATGTGCTTGAGCGCGTCACCTTGCGACCAATCACGCGCGACTTTGTCATCCACCGTGAGGATAGTGTCGCCATAATGCAACCCGGCTTTCTCAGCGGGCAGCCCCTTGCCCACGCCCAGAATGTAGAGCCGCCCGTTGCGTTGATTGACCGTGACGCCGATGCCGTAAAACTTGCTGCTCTGCTCATCCTGCATTTCATTGAACTCTTGCCGATTGAAGAAGCTCGAATGCGGATCGAGCGCGTGCAGCATCCCCAGCACCGCGCTGCGTGTCAACCGCTCTTTGTCCGGCGTGGCTGCGTACTGCTCTTCGACCATTTGCAGCGCAGAAGCAAATGCGTCTACTACAGGGTTGCCGGCCATCGCCTCGCTTGGCTGCGTCGGCGCGGGCTGTTTGCCCAATAGCCCGCCGCTGACCGTCGCAACGGCCAGTACAAGGGCGCTGATGATTAGCAGATGACGCTGCATAGTTCTAAAGCCAGGCAATCTTCAAAACCCAATGCTTAAAATAATGATGGTTGCACAACCAAATCTTCTGGCTCCGTCACGGGCAAGCCAACGAGCCGCTTGAACCGATTACACGAGGCTGGCGAATGCCCTTCGTAAAAATTGCTGAAATAACCGTAAACCAACGGAACGCGCTGGCGCAACTGACCGAAGCGTTCCGCCCATTCGGCCAACTCAACCGAGTGATCAATCTGCACCCGCGAAAAGTCCGTCAACGCGCGCGGCCCCATCCAGCGCACGTAAGCAAACCCTGCCGCCGCAAGCGCCGAATTATCAACCAAGCCCAAAACCAGTTCACGCGGCAGCCATTGACCATCAACCAACGCCAGCGCCACACGCTGCGCAGCAAATAGTTCCGAGACAGTCTCGCCCACCTTACCTACTAGCCACGCCGAGTCACGAAATTCCACAGCAAACCTTATATCCGCTGGCAGCCACGACAGAAACTTTTCCAAATGCGGTAACGCGCGCGGTGAAAGGTCGGGCGGCAGTTGAATCAAAATCGCGCCCAGCTTCTCTTTCAAGCCACGCGCCCGCTCGCAAAAACGCTCCAAAGTCTCCTGGCAATTAACCAGCCGCGCCTGATGCGTGATCTCCTGCGGCAATTTCAGCGAATAGGTGAAACCTGACAAAGCCCGTTTCTTCCACGACCTGATCGAACTCTCCGGCGGGGTGGCATAGAAGGTCGAGTCAACCTCGACCGTATCAAAGGCCCGCACATACTCATCTAGATAATCTGCCGACTTGATCCCACGTGGATAGAAGCTCCCGCCCCAATCGTCGTAGTTCCAGCCTTGTGCGCCGATATGGATTTCGCCCACGCGTTCCTTCACTGCCTTCACTGCTAGTTAGCCTTACTGCGTTTCCCCATCTTGTTAGCTAAAGCGCAATAATATACGATGCCAGCCGCTCGCCCAACTATGAAAAACAACGTGGTACAAGGTACGACGGGGAATTCCCCGATTTTTTTCCTGCTTGCTAAAAATATTGATTGACTTACTACACACCGCAGGAGTATAAACTGACCGGTCGGTCAACTTGATGGAAATCAGATTGAGACCGGCTCTTTGAGAAGCAACTATGGCAGCAAAACAATTCGTGCAGGAGTATGAAGACCAACGCCGTGAAGAGTTGATCAAGGCGACTTATTTTGAAGTAGCCGAAAAGGGCTACTCGGCGGTGACTTTACAGGACATCGCCAAACGGGCCGGGGTCAGCAAAGGCGCGACGCTCTACTACTTCGCCACCAAAGAGGACTTGTTCCTCGGCGCATTGGAGTGGATGGTCGAGCATATTCACGAAAAATTGCACGCGGCGGTCAAGGCCGTGAGCGACCCGGTCGAGAAGGTTAGAGTGATGCTGAACACAGTCTTCTGTGGGGCGCAGGAAGCTCGGCAATTCTTCCTGGCTTACAGTGATTTTGTCAGCATTGGCACGCGCAACAAGCGTTTTCACGATCTGAACGCTCGGTTCTATCAAGGCTGTTTTCAACACGACCGCGAAATCGTCGAGGCGGGTGTTCAGGCTGGCATCTTCCGTCCGGTCAACCTTGAGGATGCCTGTTCGATGATGCGTGCGCTGGTGGACGGCCTGATGATGCAATGGTTCTTCTCATCGGAAGCGACTTTTGGCGATTATCATCGCCGCTGTGAGCGAATTATTCTGGACTACCTTACGGGCGGTCAATGGAGTCAAGTGGAGAAGGATCAGAACAATCAACCGGAAACGGCTCCGGCTAGTGCCTAGCAAGGCGCTTTTTCTTTAACTTATACAGTTGACTGGCTGGTCAGTCAACTGTGCGATCAGATGAGTTTGGTTCAACAACAATAGCTTTCAGGAGAAGGAGAAAAATTTATGCGTATTGCGAAATTAGTTTTGAGCGGTTTGTTTGCGACGGCTTTATTGGCGGGTACTAGCCTGGCCCAGGGGCAGCAGAAGGTTGAGTTCTACCTCGACGGCAAGGTCGGCAATGAGGTGGTCAAGAAGGGCACCTACACTGTCACACTGCCTGAAGGTGAACAAGGGCAGATCGAGATCAAGGTCGGCAAGAAAGTCGTTGCCGCCAATGTCACCAAGAAGCAGATCACCAATGCGCCCGAAGCGGACAAGATGACCTACCGCGAAAACGGCGACGGCACTTTCTCTATTGCTACGATCACGCCCAAGGGCAAGAAATTCACGCTTGTGGTCGAGGGCGGCGAGGTTGCTAAACAGCCGCAGGCGCAGCCGGCTAAGCCAGGCAGCCAACAGTAACGAGTTTGTTCATGGTGAAAGTCCTCCAGAGTTGGTGGGCTGGTTATTAGTTTTGTACTGGCGGAAAACTTGACGGGCCTGCATTCAACACGAATGCAGGCTCTTTTTTTGCTTGTTTTGTGCTGCGACGCAACGGCGTTTATGTGGGTAGTGCACCTTGCTTATTCTTAGCAAGAGTCATCACGCCCATTACGACCGCGCCAACGGCTGTTCCCCACAACAGCGATGGCACGCCATGCCAACCTTGCTTGTTCGTCCACTGTTCTAGCACAAAAGTGATAATTACTGAGACCAGCAGCGCCGCCAGCGCCGCATTGGCTGTGACGCGTTGTGTGTATAGCCCCGCGAGCAATGGCAACACCAACGCCGCTGACAGCAGCGTATAAAAGATCGTCAGCGCCGAAATGACATCAGCCAGTACAATCGCCGTCAGTCCGCCGAGAGCGCCGCAGCCAATGGCAGTGAAGCGGGCCACGCGCAACAATTGCTGGTCATCAGCAGCCGGATTGAGGAACGACTTATAGAAGTCTTTGCTCAGCGAAGTGTTGAGCATAAACAGGACAACATCAGCCGCGCTTAGTTCTGCCGAAAAGACTGCGCCGAGCAACAAACTGCCCAACCAGAACGGCAACGCTTGCGTCAAGAGTGTTGGCAGCGCCAACTCCCGGTCGGGGAGTCCGGGAAAGCGATTGGCCACGTACATCCCCAACAGCACAGGAACGATTGCATAGGCAAGCAAGCCAAAAGCATTCCAAGCAACGCCGCGCCGCACAGCCTGCTCATCCCGAGCCCCAAAGAGTTTTTGCAGCAACCCCGGCGAAAAGACGAAAGCGGGCGCGAGCGGCAGCAGATAACGCAAGACATCCGGCGCGCCATTGCCGGTGATAGAAGCATAGCTGCCAGTTTTTGCGGCGGTGAGTTGCTCGAAAGAAGTGGAAGGCAAAAGGTAAAAAGCGGCGGCAGCGAATCCCAGCAATTTGACTGTCAACTGAATTACATTCACACGCGCCGCGCTGTGCAAACCGCCAGCCGCCGAATAGCACGTAATGATGAACGCGCCAAGCATACAGCCTGCCGGTTTGTTGAGACCGGCAACAACGTTGAGGATCTTGGCTATGGCAACCAACTGCCCGGCTAGGATCGCAAGTGAGCCTAGCCACAAAAGAGCTGCAACCACCACCCGCACGCGCCGGTCGTAACGAAATTCCAGGTAGTCGCCAACTGTATAAAGATTCTGCTCGCGCGCCACCCGCCAGATTTTTGGCCCGACCGTGAAAGCCAGAATCAGCGAGCCAATGCCCGCCGACCCGACCCACCACCAGGCCGACAGACCGTCACGATAACCCAGACCTGTTGCGCCGACGGTTGAGCCCGCGCCGATATTGGCGGCCAGCAGTGTGGAGAAGATCAGTCCCGCGCTTAGGCCACGCCCGGCGATGAAGAAGTCGCTGGATTGCCGAACACGGCGCGAAAGATAAGCGCCGAAGAGAATCATAGCGAGGGCGTAGACGACGAGAATGAGGAGGTAGGCCATTGAATAATCTTGGTTGCAGCTTGGTTATCAGGATTGGTCAGATTTGGCTGGAGGAAGAGTGGCACGCTCACGCAGTTGCTGGTTTTCGAGCCTCAGCCGATCATTTTCCAATGCTTGCCGAAAAACTTGCTCACGCCAATGGTCACGCTCGGCTTGTCGCTCTGCGGCTAAAGCCAGTTGTTGAACCTGTTTTGCCAACTCGTTGAACTGGCGTTCAAGACGGGCGATCCGCTCATCGTGGCGGTCATATTTGTCATTGACAGTGAAAAGGAACGCCAGTAGCTGCGAGATATTTTTCCACATTGGCGACACTCCGTGAGATCGCGGCAAGTATCTGGTCGGTTTCGGCGCGTAATGGTGCCAGGAGCGCTTCGCGCGCGGCATGAGCTTCCTCTGTTTGTTGGAATTTGGCGAGGAGTTGCGCAAGTTGCGCTTCGAGTTTCGGAATCTCCTCTGTTGGGATTTCCAGCACAGTTGTTTTTGCCATAGTACATCTCACTTTCACGGTGGATTGTAACAAACAACAGCCAGCAACCGTGATCAGATTTTTATTTCAAATCATTCACGCTCGGCAGCCCTGCGATGCTCTGTGCTGCTCGCACCGCCCGCACCACCGCCTGCGCTATCGCTTCCGCTGCCAATGCCCCAATCAGCGTCACGTTGCCAGCTTGCCCGGACTTACCTGTAGCCAGCGCAAAGAGCGTGTCGCCGTCAAACATCGTATGCACCGGATTGATCGTGCGCGCCAAGCCGTCGTGCGCCATCTGCGCGACTTTGGCGCATTGGGCTTTGTCGAGTTTGGCATCGGTGGCGACAGCGCCAATGGTCGTGGCAGTGCCGCCGAACATGGGTGGCAACGCTTCGCCGCGCAGAATGGCGTTCATTGTGCCTAGCAACGCCTTGCCATCGGATGTGCGCGCGCCTGCCAGGATTTTGCCGGTGGCCGAATCGAAGACATCACCGACTGCATTGACCGCGACGATGGCGCCGACTGTTAGCGTGACGTTGCTTTTCTTGTCGGTCACTTTGATTGACGCAGTGCCGATGCCGCCCTTCATTGCGCGTTGCATGCCGAAGGTTTTGCCAACTGTTGCGCCCGCGCCTGCGCCGACATTGCCTTCTTGCGGCGGTTTAGTTGTGGCGGCCTCACAGGCTTTATACCCGGCGGTGGCATCGGGACGAATCTTGGCATCACCGACGCCGAGATCAAAGAGAATAGCGGCGGGCACGATAGGCACGTTCGCGACGCCAGTGGCGAAGCCGATCTTGCGCTCTTCGAGGTAGCGCACAACGCCGGTCGCAGCTTCCAATCCGAACGCGCTGCCGCCCGCAAGCACGATGGCGTGGACTTGTTGCACCAGGTTTTGCGGGTTGAGCAGATCGGTCTCGCGCGTACCGGGTGCTGCGCCGCGCACGTCTACGCCAGCCGTCGCGCCCTCTTCGGTCAAGATGACGGTGACGCCGGTGGGGCGGCGCGGATCGGTGTAATGACCGACCTTGATGCCGGCGACATCCGTGATCGCAGAGTGTGGGTTTTGCAGTGTGAATTCGGGCAGCATAGTCATCGAGGTAGTGGCGAGCGCGCCACGCAACACGTCGCGACGCGTAAATGCGGCGCTCACCCGTTGTTTCTTATCGCTCATCATTTCTTTGCAACACGACGCGGGTCGTGGATTCAACTTGGCCATCAGACAGCACAAGCGTTTGTTGCGCGGGCGCATGCTTTGAATGCCTGACGAGCAGGAGCTTGCGTGCCGGACGCAGGTTGTCGAAGCGAAACGCGCCTGTAGCATCGGCGACAACGAACCGACGGCTTTGTTGCAATAGCTCGAACGGCAGGAAGCGGCTCAACTCCGGCCTGTCGTCCTCGTCGCTCAATTGTACTTGCGCGCCGGGCAGCGGATTGCCGAATTGATCGCGCGCCTCGCCGCTGAGGCTCACGCCTTTGGCCAAGCGTAGTTGAATTGTCTTGTTTGCTTCGTCAGGTGAGAAGCGCGTGGGGGCGGAGACTTCGCTCAACCAGCCTTCGCGCGCGGCTTCAATGACGAATTCGCGTTCGGGATGCGCCTCCAATTCAAAGCGGCCCTGCTCGTCGCTACGCGCGTCGCCAGTCTCCCATTGATAGGTGTTAGCAATGGCGTGTTTTGCCGTTGTGTCTTGAGCATAGAGCACTCTGAGGCGCGCGTCAGTCAGCAGTTGTTGGTGTTGATCGCTGATGAAGCCGCGCACCAGTTTGGCTTTCACCAAACGAAATTCGACGCTTTGAGTTTCGCCGTCCGAGAGCGTGAGCGCGGCACGCTCGACCGCATAGCCATCGTGTTTGGTGGAGAGATGAAACTCGCCCGCCGATAAGCCAGTCACTTCAAACGCGCCTGACTCGTCGGCCCGCGCATGTTTGAAGACAATGCCCCGGCGTGTGTTGATCGCCAGGCCGATTTCAGCCGCGAGTGGAGCACCAGTGTCGCGCTCGCTGATTTTGCCGCGCAGCGTGGCTTGTTCGGCTAAGCGTGCGGTAAGTGTGAGGAGCGGTAAGAACAAGGCGATAGTGCAGAGCAGAAGAGTCAGCTTTAGTTTGAAAGTCGGTTTTTGCATCGTCACTGTCTCCTCAATTCGAGAAAAGTCCCAACACACGCCCGATGCGGATCGTCGCGTCAATGCGTTTAGCTGGGACATGTGGCTCCTCGGCGCGGCTCTTCAACCCTTGCGGGTTTTCGTAGAGCGTCGGCCATTGATAATCACCGCTCCAAAAATCGCTCACGTCATCGTGCCAGCCGTCCAGATTGCGGTCGCCCACTTGAAAACAAGCGTCCGGCACGCAGCGCAAGACAAGTTGCAAATCGGGGAAGAGCATCGTCTGAATGTGATCATCGGAATCTGGAGAGTCGAGTTCATAAAGCGACATGAAATTGTTCTGCATCTTCAACGGTTTGCCATCGAGGTCTGCGCAGCCACCTTTGTCGAAGATGCCGTCGCCATTGGTGTCGGCGCGCGGCGACACGCCGAGCGTGAGCGTCGTATTGCCGTAGTTGTTCCAGCCGCAGGGCGAATACTGGTCAACATTGTAGGCCACGCCAAAGGGCACGATGAAATCGTTCCAGGTGAACGAATCGCTGAGCGGATACCAGTCGCAAGGATAAGGGTATGAGACAAACCAGTTGGGAAAGTTCAGATACTGGGCGCCACGATAGCGGCCATTGACGGAACAACTGTTCCATTCGACTTTGGTTTGAGTGCAGGGCTGATGCCAGCCTTTGAATTGATCGGTGTCGTGTCGCGTGCCGACGTTGGAGTTGACACCCCAATTGCCCCAGGGCGCACTGTGGAAGACGCCTTCGCATTCTTCGGCGGTTTGGTAGGCGTAGCGGTTGTGGTTGACCAAGTCAACGCGGATGACGCAGCGTTGGGCCTGTGCTGTTTGCGCGAGCAAGAGCAGACAGACGCCGACTCCGAGTAAAGCAAGCGATTTTGAGAAACTAGCTTGTTTATTCATTAGGGGTTGGCCGGAAGCAATTACCAAATGGGCACCCGATTAACACTTGAACTTTCCTGCTTTGTACAAGTCCTTCGGCCTGACCAAGCGTTAGCGAATTCGTTCGCTGTCTCTTTGTTCATTGGCCGATCTTGTTGCACGCGATTTGTAGAGCAAGCTACGCCAAAAAGCAAAAGGGCGATTGGCCCACTTGCTCAATCGCCCTTTTATTTCAAGTTTCGTTTCAGCGAACTGGCACCCTGCCAGTTCTAGTGCACCGTTCAGCCTCGGCCTTCCCAGCCGCTTTGTTTATACACGCCGTCAACCACGATGACGGGCACGACCGGGTCACCGTCTGTGTAGCCGAACATCTCTTTGCGATAGGCGAGATTGTCCTGCGCGTTGCGTTCCTCGAAGGGAATGCCGCGTTCGTTGTGCCAGGCTTTGGCTTTCGCGCAGTAAGGACAGTCAGGTTTAGTGTAGATGATCGTGTTAGCCATAACTGAAACCTATCTCTTCTCCAGCGGCACAAACTCTAGATTCAGCTCGCCGGTGTACTCCGAGCGCGGGCGGATGAGTTTGTTGTTGGAGTATTGCTCAAGAATATGAGCCGTCCAGCCCGACATGCGGCTGATCGCGAAGATCGGCGTGTAGAGGTCGAGCGCGATGCCGAGCATGTGATAGGTCGAAGCTGAATAGAAATCTACGTTCGGATTCAGGCCCTTCTCGGCTTTGACGATTTGCTCGATACGCCACGACATGTCGAACCATTTGGTGTCGCCTTGCCGCTTGCCGATCTCTTCGGACATGCGGCGCAAGTGTGTGGCGCGCGGGTCTTCGGTGCGATAAACCGCGTGGCCAAAGCCCATCACCTTCTCTTTGCTGGCGAGCTTGTTGCGAATCCAGTTCTCAGCGCCTTCGATGGTGCTCACGTCGAGCAGCATGCGCATCACCTGTTCGTTCGCGCCACCGTGCAGCGGGCCAGCGAGCGCGCCCATACCTGCGGTGACGGCTGCATAGACATCGGCCAGCGTCGCGGCTGTCACGCGCGCGGCAAAGGTTGAAGCGTTGAACTCGTGATCGGCGTGCAAGATCAAGGCGATGTCAAAAGCGCGCGCCTCTACGTCATTCGGCTCTTTGCCCGTGAGCATGTAAAGAAAGTTTGCGGCGAATGACAGGTCGTTGCGCGGCGCCATCGGCTGGCGACCGTTGCGAATGTTATCGAACGCGGCCACGAGCGTCGGGGTTTGCGCCATCAAGCGGAGCGCCTTGCGCTGATTGGCTTCCTGAGTGTTGTCGCCAGTATCGGGATCATAGAAAGCCAGTGCTGAAAGTGCCGTGCGCAAGGCCGCCATCGGTACGGCGTCTTTTGGAAAAGCCGCCATCAGCCCCAACACTTGCGCGGGCGCGGCGGCGTTGGCTATGAGTTGGGCTTTCAATTCATCTAGTTCGTTTTGCTTGGGCAAATGGCCATGCCAGAGCAAATAGATGACTTCTTCAAAGTTGCAGTGGGTAGCGAGATCGTGAATGTTGTAGCCGCGATAGGAAAGAATCCCTTGGTCACCATCAATAAAACAGATGCTGCTCGGCGCGGCAGCCACATCGCGCAGGCCGGCAGCAGAAGTTGCAGATTGGCTCATAATTTTGCTCGTCCTAGCTTCAAAGAGTTTTGCAAGTCGCAGCCCGGCAATGCCGAACTGATAAAGACGGTTTCTAGGGAAAACCGTACGCAAACAGAAGATAACAAACGGCGGAAGACACTGTCAAAACGACGTGGCGCTGGGCTTGAAATAACGACGCGGCGCAAAGAAGTCTATTTCTTTGCGCCGCGTCGTTAAGTCTCAAACTTTCGGCTTTGGTGGTGGCAGCGTGGTGGCCACGACAACCGAGTCGAACCCACAGCGCGCGTGCGAGCCGTCGCAGAACGGCTTGTTATTGCTTTGCCCGCAGCGGCACAGCCCCACCACAGTGCGGCCTGCCAGGTCGTACTTGTTGCCGTCGCCATCGTACAACTCGACCTCACCTTCCACACGCAACGAGCCGTTTTTGTTCACCGTGATTTTGACTGACATTCAAATCGCTCCTCAAAATGTCCGACAAGCTGTCAGAGCTTGTCGGTGACTTCGTAATGTGCATAACCGAAAGAGACTGCGACAAGCTCTGGCAGCTTGTCGGACAGCCACCAAACTACTTGCCTTTCTTCGACGCCTTGATTGGGTTGAGCGCGCGCGGCGCACGTTCTTTGGCCAATTGGTCGGCGTAGGCTTTGCAGTCGTGGTTAGTGGCCTTGTCCTGCATCCACGCATTCAGGTCAATCGAGTGGAAGAGCGAGGCAAAGACTGGGAACTCGTGGTTGCACTTCGGACAATGAATCAAGTAGCGCTTTACAGTTGCCATAACAAAATTACTCCTTGCAGTTGCGAGATTCGTATTCGCTGGTTTGAATTAAGTCCTGCTCAGGTGGAGCGCTCACCTCCCTAGGCAAGCTCTAGGCTACCCTGAGCAAAGGCGGGAGTATACAACACGGAAGCCGATTGGACTAGCGGTTTTGACATCCAGGGCAGTGCCGTCGCAAAGGCGTCTCTGCCTGGGTCACAATCTCTCAATCAATATTCAACAAGATGCAAAGTAAGTTTCGCCGCAGCGCGTTCGCCAACCCAGGCAAGGTGGCCATCTTTTAGCCATTCGACTGGTGGCCTATTCATTTGTCTCAGCGTTCGTCCTATCAGCGGTAGTAGCAAGCGACCCTGTTTGCCTGTCCGTTTCGGTATAGACGGAGATGCCATAGCGGAGTTCTTCATCAATGTAGCGATTGATGTCGCGTGCGGCCACCACGTAAACCTTCAACCCACCTGTCCCCGGACTTACGAGTACCGCTTCAGCCAGATCGTCCAACAGCATCAAGCGCAGGAGTGAAAGCTCACAGACCAAGTCACGGGCACGATAACCCTGGCGATAGCGCGTGTAAACATGCACGCGGCCTTCACGCGTGTTGGCCGCCTGTGGCGTCTCGCCTGCGCGCAGGAGTTGGCAAATCTCTTCGATGATGAAGGGGACATGATTTCTCAGCCCCTGGTCAGTCAGGTCTTCGTCCGAGTGAATGCGCTGGTCGGCGCGCACCGCTTCGATCCAGGCATTGACGATCTCACGGCTACGGCTCTGAATCAGGTCTGCCAAATTGGGGATTGTCATAGTGCATCTCTGATTATGGTGATGCCGAAGGTCGGGTAAGCTGATCCCGTTTGGGACAAGGGATCAGCAGACCTTCGTCGAGGATTTCCTCGAGTTCTCTTCCTTGTGTCTCTTTGATGAACTTCAGGAAGTTGTCAATCCGCCCGATCTCCTCCTCGTTGAAACCGAGGTCAGCCAACAGCGCCTCATTGGCGCGTAGGGAGATGGGGTAGGGAATGATGTGAAATTGAAACCGGCCCAGCTCGTGGAGTTTGTTAATTGCAGTGTACAAGTCCTTCAGCACGAAGAACGAAGTCAAGAGGCAGTCGTATTGTCCCATGCTGGCGCGCAGCAGCAGGAACTGGAAGTCGGCGTTATAACGCTCGACAAAGCGGTCGAAGTCTTGCTGCGAAAATATCGCGCTGGGAACTTCGCCGCCCGATGACACCGCCATGGAACCTTTGACCCCGCCACTTTCAATCAGCTTGGTGATCGTCTGCTCCAGAATGTCGAAGGCCTCCATCTTGCCAATGTAGCCTTGCGCGCCAGCCGCGAACGCCGCCCGCCGAATGTCCGTCTCGATGGCGTTAGAATAAAAAAGTATTGGAGTATGGCTGTCGAACGCGCGGATCAATTTGCATAATTCGAGGCCCGTTCCGTCAGGCAGGTTGTAATCTAGCAGATAAAGGTCAAAGTGCTCACTCTTGGCCAGCCGCAGCCCTTCCATCATGTTTGGGGCAGTCACGGCTTGATAACCAGCGATCTTCAGCATTTCACAAATGTAGCCGGAAACGTCCTGGTCGTCTTCCACGCAAAGGACGCGTGGGACAGGTGCGTGGGTCATGATTTACAGCCTCCAAATGTCTACTTACTATTGCCAAAAAAGGGGGCATAGAAAGCGCAACTCCGCTACCCTTGGTCTGAGTGTTGTGAGGCTGACTGCCGGGGCACGGTGTAAACCATTTCCGCGCCCACCGGCCCTGTCAGTCGAGACCAAGTTAGGGGAAGTAGTCTGACTTTGGGAGAAGAGCCTGCCTGCGGCAATTTACATCGTGAAGCTGGATCGCGCAACTTTAAGTAGCCGAGTTTCGAATTGTCTTTTTCAAGACTGTGAAGCACTGAACGTTCTGCGCAAAATTAGAGACGAAGCGTGGCAAAATCTGGTTGATTTCAACCGTCCTTTTGCGGTATCAAGTCAGCGCCCGACTGATTTAGACCGTACCAGACGGTCAATCCCTACACACCTCTCACCCTACGAGAGTTGAAATAATGGACGACCTAAGCTTGTTGAGGCATGTCGTATACGAAACGGCAGGAAGATACCATTTAGCACACGGCGAGTTCTTCACCAGCCTGGTAAAAGCCAGCAATCTGGATGTTATCAAAGCCGCGCTCAAAGCGCGCAAAGCCGGGGCTCTTTATAATGTCGCGCTACAGAAAATAATCAGCTATCTAACCGTATCGGGCCTGGCCATCTCACACAAAGACGAAATCCTGCGTGCGAAGCAAATAATAGAATCAGTGGAAAGAGAAATGAAGGCGCTCACTGCCTATCAGCGAGAAGAGGCAGATAGTCTTGCTGATAAAGCCAACCAATCTCAACCAATCACTGTTCAGCGTGCGCTTGTTTGATCGCGTCAATCACTTCCTGACAATGCAAGCCGTCGAAGTTCACCATTGACTCGAAAACAAGAAGGCCAGAGTCGCTTTGCTCTGGCCTTCAAGCAAGGTTGATTGCCGTCTATCGCAGAATCAACTGTGGGTGGACACCTCCCCGCTTTAACAATTCGGCGGGAAGATCGGGATAGTCAGCGTCGCCGCTGTCGTCAAGGTCAGCTTGTGCAGATTGTGTCCTTGATTAAAGGCGTTCGCCGCTGTCCCCGCATTCGCATTAAAGTTGATCTGCGCGCCTAACAACGCGATGTCAGATTGCGAATAGAACTTCGCCCAACCGCTGCGGCCCGCCGCGATGAACTGCTCGAAGCGTGGCGCGACGCGTGGGAAATTGCTACTCAATGAGGAACGGAACTGACAGACGCCTGCCGTGAAGGTGAACGAGAGCGGGTTCTCGGCATCATCGTAGAGAATGCCGAACAGCGAGCCGAGCGTCGCCGCGCCCGCCGCCAGGCTGCCGCCCACGCGATTCAACACGATCAGCGTATCGTTGCCATCAGCGCGCGACGGAAGGTTCGAGGCGGCCAGCACGCGTGGTGCGCGGTTGTAGCTCGTACCGTCGAAACTCAACAGTGCCGTCACCGAAAGCCCGTTACAGGCAGGCAAGCTACCAGCTAAAGACGCAAACGCCTCTGCCGCTAGATTAGCCGCGTGACCGCTTGAGAGTTTCACGTATTCGTCGCCGATCAGATAGTTGAAGTTCACCGGACAGCCCGTCACCAAATCCGAAGCCACGGCCACGATGTAACCGGTCGTACCCGGATCAATGTCCGAAGCCAGGAACGAAGCCGTCTGGTTCGGCGTCAGACAGACCAGGCTGTCAGCAATTGAACAGGTCGCACCGTCCACGAAGAACAGATGCACCGCGATGGACAATCCCGGATTGGTGTTGGTGATGGCGATGCGCGTGTTTTGCTGATTAGGCGCAGCAATACTTGACGAATACAGATTGTAGACGAGCACGCTGCCCGCCTTCTGGTCGCCCACCTCCGCCGTTGCGGGGAAGAGCAAGCCCGGCCCGGCTGCCGGACAGTTGACTGTGGTGCAAGCTGGCACCGTGAACGATGGCCCGCTGCCAAAGGTCACTACCAGATTCGAGCAGAGCGTCGTGCCGGGAGCCACATCACCCACTTGTGCCTGATAGTTGACCGTGGCCGTCTGGCCCGGCGCCAGCGTGGCTGTGTAGTTGACGCTCGTGGCGCTGACCGTACAAGTGGTGACGACATTGGCCGTGCAAGTATTCGGCACTCCGACCAGCCCCGCTGGCAGCGCGACCGTTGCCGTGACCGCGACTGAAGCCGCACCGTTATTGGTGATCGAGAAAGTGCCCGTGACGACATTGCCCGGCCCCGTGCAAGCCAGCGGATCAGCCACCGCGAAGCTCACACGATTGACCGTGATGGTGAAGCTGCACGTGGCCGTGTTACTCGACGCATCTGTCGCAGTACAGGTGACGGTAGTCGTGCCGACGGGGTAGTTCGCGCCGGAAAGTGGATTGCACGCGACCGTCACGCCTGGACAGTTGTCACTCGCGGTCGGGGGCGAATAAGTCACCGTGCGGCCCGTCGCCGAATCGGTGCCGATGGCAAAGCTGGCCGGACAGGTGATCGTCGGCGGCTGCGTGTCATTGACCGTCACCGTAAAGCTGCAAGATGGCGCTGGGGCGCCGGTGGCTTGGCAAGTGACGGTGGTCGTCCCTTTGGGGAAGAACGAACCTGATGGCGGATTGCAGGTGACCGTATTGCAAGTGCCAGTAGTCGTCGGTGCCGGATAGTTGACGACTGCGCCGCATTGGTTCGGATCGTTCGACACGGTCTGGTTAGCCGGACAGGTGATGCCGCACGGCGCTGTGACGGTGATCGGAGCCGAAACGGTTTGTTGGTCAACTGTGCTTGAGCCGCTGCCTGCTCCGGGTGCGGTGGCCGTATAGGTGGAAGTCGCCAGGCCCGAAGTAGTAGTCGTATTGGTGGGCATGACAGTTCCTAACACGCCTGCGAATGTGACCGGAGTGCCGTTGGGAACGAAGCCGCCAGAAGCTGCCGTGGTTGAATTCTTAGTGAGATCCGCCGTTAAGGTAGAAGTACCGCCCACCATGACTGCGTTGGGCGAGGCCGTAATACCAAGCACCAGCCAAGGGTCGGCGTCAACATTGGCTGCACCAGTGCCACCTATGCCGTTGGCTGTGCCGCTGCAACCGGCGCCTCCAGCGCCCGGCCCGTAATTGCAGCCCCACCAGTTGTTCTCGGCATTCACCGGCGATGAGCCATCCCAGATGAACCCACTGACGTTGCTGACGAAGTTGTTGAAGTGTGCCTCGGTGCCGGTGGCAGAGTGACCGCTGACGACCTCCCCCCAAACGGCCCGGTCAACATCTCTGACGTTGTTGCTTTTGATGTTGGCATTTGTCACTAGCCCGCGCAGCCTGATCCCGTTGCTGGTGACGGTATCTATGCCGGTAATGCTGTTGCCGATAATGGTCGGATTTTCAATTGCCCCGAGTGCGCCGTTTCCAGCGGCGGCCTGATTGAACAGGGTAATCCCCGTGCGGTTTGTTGATCCGCCCAACTGCGTGATGATGTTGTTGGTGATCTCGACGTTGGTATACCTGCCTGTGCTACTGCCACCGCCAGAGGCGCTGTTGAAGGTGATCGCCGAAGCCGCCGAGGCGCTGATCGTGTTGTCAGCTACGCGCTGCTTGCTAGTAACGTCATCGCCTTGGTAGGTGAAGTTAAAGTAGGCCGTCGAGGCATTACCGGAAATGGTGTTGTGGTGGACGTCGGTTTCACCTACCGGTCGCTCAATCAGGATAGGATTGAACTGGTTGTTGGTCAGTTCGTTGTGGTCGAAGACGACTTTCCCACTCGGATGGTCGGAATATAAACCGTAATCATTCTGGCCGACCATGCCGATGCCAGCGATCTTATTGTTCGAAATAGTGATGGTCGAAAGTGGGGAATTGGGCTTGGCGAAAATATGGTATCTGCTCGTGCTACCGGTTCTTACCCCCGGGTTCGTCAGCGTGAAACCTGTGAATAGCACATTCCCAGTGTCGCCCACGGGGAGATCAATGCGCACCATTCCCGTCGTCGCAATGCTTATGTCCCCACCGTCGATAATTGTAGTAGCAGCGCCAGCGCCAATCACGCTGACTGATTTTTGAATCAATACCTGTGACTCGTTGTAGGTGCCGGCGGCAACATTGATCGTATCGCCAGCGACTGCCGTGTTGACGGCGAATTGAATTGTTTGGAAGGCGCAATTGGGCTGATTCGCTGGCGCGGCACTGGCGTTTGTTTGTCCATTGCACGCTACGTTACTGCCATCGGTGCGCACGAAGTAGGTCGTAGCGAAGGCCGCTGTGGCTGGTTGAAACAGTTTTGCTCCGGGGCCGCTCAGCCAGACTGCGACGCCGATTAGCATTGCGAAGAAGAGTAAATGCCAGACGTTCAACAGCCTGAGTATTGAACCTGTGAGCAGACGGATAGTATGGCGCCTGCGTGTGTGTGTAATTTGCATGAATTAGCCTCTTGTATTAGTGAAATTAGTCCAAAGAGCCAGGCCTATAAACAGACCTGCTGCTCTTCGGTGAAAGCCGACTTAGATCAGTTTGCAATTGCGTGTACGGGAAGTTGTGGTGCGTATTGTTTACCCGCAGCGCGACTCAGCCAACCGTACGGGTAAACAACACACACCACACCGTACACCGATTTGCAATCCGATCTGGGCGATGACATTTCGGTCATCAGCTATCAAGATTGTAGGGGAGCTTGATAAGCTTACTAACTGTGCGGGAATACCGCTACAGTGTACTCTTAGTGAACAGGTATTGGTTGAATTGTTTGAGTGCCGCTAAACCGCTATGAATTGGCCTTCTTCAAGTACTGCTTGCCGGTCGTGAAGAAAACTCATCAATGTGTTCGGATTCTAGCTTGCCGATCAGAAACAAGCAAAGGTCGTTGCTAAATTTTGCATTCAGCGCTCTCGTTTTAACAATTGGGCGGGAAGATCGGGATGGTTAACACTGCTGCCGTCGTCAGCATCAGCTTGTGCAAATTGTGCCCCTGATTGAAGGCATTCGCTGCCGTGCCCGCGTTCGGGTTGAAGTTGATTTGCGCGCCCAACAACGCGATGTCGGATTGCGAATAAAACTTTGCCCAACCGCTGCGACCAGCCGGAATGAACTGCTCGAAGCGCGGCGCTACGCGCGGGAAGCTGCTGCTCAACGAAGAGCGGAACTGGCAGACGCCCGCTGTGAAGGTGAAACTCAGTGGATTCTCTGCATCATCGTAGAGGATGCCGAAGAGCGAGCCGAGCGTTGAAGCACCGGCTGCCAAACTGCCGCCAAAGCGGTTGAGTACGATCAGTGTGTCGTTACCATCGGCGCGTGCAGGAACATTCGAGGCTGCCAGCACGCGCGGTGCGCGGTTATAGCTCGTTCCATCAAAGCTCAAGAGCGCCGTCACCGAAAGCCCGTTGCAAGCAGGCAAACCACCGGCCAACGCCGCAAAGCCCTCTGCCGCCAAGTTGGCCGCGTGGCCTGAAGAGAGCTTCACGTACTCATCGCCGATCAAGTAGTTGAAGTCTACTGGACAGCCCGTCACTAAGTCCGAGGCCACGGCCACGATGTAGCCTGTTGTGCCTGGATCAATGTCCGAAGCTAAGAACGAAGCTGTCTGATTCGGCGTCAAGCAAACCAGACTGTCGGCAATCGAACAGGTCGCCCCATCCACAAAGAACAAATGCACTGCAATCGGCAAGCCCGGATTGGTGTTAGTAATCGCAATGCGTGTGTTCTGCTGATGAGGTGCGGCAATACTTGACGAGTAGAGATTGTAGAAGAGCACTGAACCGGCCTTCTGATCGCTGACTTCGGAGGCTACTGGGAAGCTTACCCCAGGGCCAACTGCTGGACAGGTGACGGTATTGCAGGCCGACAAGCTGATCGGCGCTCCACCGCCGAACGAGGCGGAATTGTTCGAGCAAATCTGCGCGCCATTCGGCGTCCCGTCGGCGACCCGCGTCTGATAGGTAATCGTCACCGTCTGGTTCGCAGCGAGCACAGCCGTGTAGGTCAGATTGCCGCTCGTCACGTTGCAAGTCCCGACATTTGGCGCCACCACGCACGAGCCTGGCACGCCCACCAGATTGGTAAAGGTGGTGGTGTTATCAACCGAGAGCGGCGTGTTACCAGTGTTGCCCAGTACTAGCGTGACGCCCGCAGTACTGCCCGGGCCAGTACAAGCGAGCGGATCGGCTATACCACCCAAGTAGATGACGACGGTGACGGTCAGCGTGGCTTCGGCAAACAATCCTCCGCTGTCGGTGACGCGTAAGGTGAAGCTTGCCGTTGACGCGTTGGCGGCGGCTATGACATTGGCATTCACCACGCCTGCGCCAGTGATCGTGAGATTGGAGACTGTCACGCCATTGACCGTCGCGCTCGCGCCGCCATTGACCGTGACAGCCAGCGTGTTGGCCGCTTGCTCGGCGTCGTTGACGTTGGCAATGGGTGAATTGGCGAGCGGGCTGCCTTGCACGCGCGCTACGCCGAGCGCGTTGATGGTGGGCGGGGTGTTCGTAGAGAGCGAGGCCATCGCTTGATTGCCGGTGCCGCCATTGGTGGAAGTCACGTTGCCACTAACGTTGTTATAAGTGGTTTGCACGTTCGGCGTGACATTGACTGTGACTGTACAGGTGCGTGGCGCAGCCGTTCCCACCATCGCGCTTATCAGCTTGATGCCGGTATCGCCAGGCAGCAAAGCGCCGCCGCCCGCATCTTGCAGCACTCCACCCGGACAAGTCGTGCTCGCGTTGGTCGGATTGGACACTACCATGTTTGGCGCGTTCGGGAAGTTATCAATAAAGCTCACGCCAGTCAGCGCAACCGTGTTGGCCGCCGGATTGGTGATGGTAAAAGTCAGCGTTGTGGGTTGGCCCGCCATTACAGTGGCTGGCGAGAAAGCTTTGCTGATCGTTGGCGGGGCGACCACCGCCAACGTAGCGGGGGGGCTGTTGACGCCCGCGCCGCTTTCCATTGCGGTGAGATTGGTTACGGTGTTTTGTTTGTCTCCGACGCTAGTGCCCGTGACATCCACGCTGATCGTACAATTGCTGTTGGCTGCAATCATGCCGCCGCTAAGATTGATACTGGTTCCCCCTGGAGACAAAGCCGGGGTGAACAAGCCGCCACAACCATTGTTAAGGTTGATCGGCGAAGCCAGTTGCAAGCCCGCTGGGAAGGCGTCGCTGAATCCAACGCCGGACAAAGGAACAGTCATGTTCGGATTGGTCAGCATGATGCTCAGGCTCGTAACGTTGCCGGGCGCATTGAGCGGAATCGAGGCTACCCCAAAGTTCTTGATCACGGTCGGTGGCGCAACGACGGCGAGATTCGCCGTGTTGCTAGTGCCGCCAGGGCCGCTTTCGGTCGAGCTAACTGCGCCAGTGGTGTTCGTCTTGGCTCCTGGGCTTGTACCTTTGATCTTGAGCGTGATCGTACAAGAGCCATTCCCGGCGAGCGAGCCGCCTTGATAAGTGATACTCGTCTCGCCTCCGACCAGCGCCGGATTGAAATTGCCCCCACAGGTGTTGGTGGAGACCGTTGGTGGAGTATCAACCACCAGCCCACCGAGCAGGTTATCGCTGAAGCTGATGTTATTGAGCGGCACGGCGGCGTTCGGATTGTTGATTTGGAAGCTCATCGTGGTCGTGCCGTTGAGCGGAATCTGCGCCACCGCAAAGCTCTTGTTTATCGTCGGCGCAAAGGTGCCGTTGAAATGGGCGAAGTTGATAGAGGGATGACAGCCTGCCGTCGAGAAGAATTGGCCGCCTGCGTAGAAATCACTACCAGCCACTGCAATCGCCAGCGCTTGGCCATTCAAGCCCGTGCCGAAGGTCGTCCAATTGACCCCGTCAAACTGCGCTACGCGATTGGCGGAGGTTGTGCTGCCACACGCAGCGTTGTTGCAAATTCCAGTGAAGGCTCCGCCTGCGTAGAGCGTCGTGCCTGAGAAGACCAAGGCGCTCACTACATTGTCGAGTCCGTTTCCGACCTGTGCCCAACTCCCACCGCCCAATGGTATCTGCGCGACATGATTACCCGGTGTCGGCGCACCGCAAGCGGCATCATTGCAAATCCCGGTGAAGCCGCCGCCTGCATAGAGCGTCGTTGCCGAAGCAGCCAGTGTGTTGACGTTAGAGTCAAACCCATTGCCGACAGTTGACCAACTGCCTGCGCTGAACTGCGCCACGCGGTTAGCCGGCGTCGGCGTACCGCAAGCGGCGTTATTGCAAATCCCGTCGAAGGTGCCGCCCGCATAAAGCGTCACGCCTGATACAAGGAGCGTCCGCACAGTGTTGTTAAGCCCGTTGCCGACAGTTGACCAACTGCCTGCGGCGAACTGTGCCACGTGATTAACCGTCGTCGTCGCGCCGCAGGCAGCGTTATTGCAAATCCCGGTAAAATCGCCGCCCGCATAAAGCGTCATGCCTGCCACCGCGAGCGTGTTGACTTGCTCGTTGAGTCCATTGCCGACTGCCGACCAACTGCCGCCGCTGAATTGCGCCACGCGATTGGCGGTTGTTGTGCTACTACATGCTGCGTCGTTGCAAACGCCGGTGAATTGCCCGCCTGCGTAGAGTGTGCCGCTAGACCACACCAATGACAAGACAAGGCCATTCAAGCCATTGCCGACCGCCGACCAATTCGTGCCATCCCATTTCGCCACGCGATTGGCCGGTACCGGGCCTGCCACTTTGAAAAAGCCAGCAACATAAATATCACTGCCGTTGACCGCCAGCGTTTGGATACCATTCCCATCCACCGAATTGTTCGCGCCTATCGGCGTCCAACTGCCAGCGTTGAACTGCGCAATGCGCGTGACTGATGTCTTCGGGTTGCACGCCGCGTTCGTGCAAATCCCGGCGATAAAACCACCCGCGTAGACCGTAGGCCCAATCGCCGCCACCGCGGTGATCGAGTTATCCACTCCATTGCCGACCGCTGTCCAACTGCCTGCGCTAAACTGCGCTACGTGATTGGCGGTCGTCGGGGTGCCACAGGCGGCATTGTTACAAATCCCGGTGAAATCGCCCCCCGCATAAATCGTCGAACCGGACACAAATAACGAGAGCACATTGCTGTCGAAGCCATTGCCGACAGTTGACCAAGTGCCCGCGCCGAATTGCGCCACGCGATTGGCAGTTGTCGTCGCGCCACATGCGCCTGTGGTGCAAATCCCGCTGAAACTGCCACCGGCGTAGAGAACACCGCTGGCAAAGGCGAGCGCACTGACAGTGCTATTAAGTCCGTTGCCGACCGCCGTCCAAGTACCCGCGTTGAGTTGTGCAACGCGATTGGCGACGGTCGTGGTCATGCTACACAGCGCGTTGTCGCAAATCCGATTAAAGTCGCCACCCGCGTAAAGCGTGGTGCCATCCACTGCCAATGCGTTGACCGTAGCAGGAAAGCCGTTACCAGCAGTTGACCAACTGCCGCCGCTGAATTGCGCCACGCGATTGGCCTGCGTTGGAGTGCCGCACGCAAGGTTGTTGCAAATCCCGGTAAAGCCGCCGCCCGCGTAGAGCGTCGAGCCAATTATTGCCAACGCCTGGACATTGCCGCCGGTCAGCCCATTGCCGGTTGCCGTCCAAGTGCCGCCCATCAAAGAATATTGGGCTACTCCGTTGGCGGGGGTGGTGGCGCTGCACAACATATCATTGCAAATGCCGCTGAAGCCGCCGCCTGCGTATAGCGTGTCGCCCGACAGAGCTAGGGCGAAAACTTGACCACTCAACCCGTTGCCCACGCCTGACCAGTTCACCCCATCCCATTTCGCCACGCGATTGGCCAGCGTATTGCCCGCCGTCCTGAAAGCGCCGCCGACATACAAGTCGCTCCCATTCACCAATAAGGCAAACACTACGCTGTCAACACCATCCCCAAAGAAACGGTTGTCCCACCCATCCGAGCATCCGGCCATAGCAGCGGTTGCGCTGCTAGCAGGCACAAAACGTGGCTCGCCTTTCGGGCCATAAGCTAGGCGATAACCTGCCGGGTTGAAGCTCCCTTGAATACCGGGTTTGAGCGTCCCGTCCGGATTGAGCACACCTGCCAACCCATTGCCGCCCTGCGCCACTTCATCGTTGCCGCGTTTTGCGCTCACGCGCCAGCCAGCCAGACTCAACCCAGCCACACTTAGTGCCAGAAAGAATAGGACAAGCTTGTTAAGCTTGAGACGGTGGCTATTGCGGAAGGCCGCTAGGAAGGACATCGCACTCTCCTCAAAGTTCTAAGCTGATGGGTGAACCTATGCACAGCACGGCGTCAGGCCAGGCACGCCTTACCACACAACTACATAGACTCATAGTTGGCGGACACCTTAACCGCGCAGATAGCGGCCAGGAGATCGCCAATGAAAAGCCTGTTTGATCAAATTGTCTATCGCGCGAACCAATCAATCACTGCTTGGGTAAGACTTCAGCAGTGCCTGTGAAGCATCAATTGGTTGCAAGAAGTCGCAAATGCGCTTTGATCATATCTGCGGTCAGCGCGATGCGCTACTGAGTTATGCTCCGTCTGATTCTTTTTACAACTTTTCAAAATCGGCAGCCGCGCTTTAGCAGTTCGGCGGGAAGATCGGAATAGTCAATACCGCCGCTGATGTCAGTGTCAGCTTGTGCAGATTATGTCCTTGATTGAAGGCGTTCGCTGCCGTCCCCGCATTCGCATTGAAGTTGATTTGCGCGCCCAGCAACGCGATGTCCGATTGCGAGTAGAACTTCGCCCAACCGCTGCGGCCCGCCGGAATGAACTGCTCAAAGCGTGGCGCCACACGTGGGAAGCTGCTACTGAGCGAGGAGCGGAATTGGCAGACGCCTGCGGTGAAGGTGAAGCTCAATGGATTCTCTGCATCATCATAGAGAATACCGAAGAGCGAACCGAGCGTCGAAGCGCCCGCCGCCAAGCTGCCGCCCACGCGGTTCAACACGATCAGCGTGTCATTGCCGTCAGCGCGCGAAGGAATGTTCGAGGCCGCCAGCACACGCGGCGCGCGGTTGTAGCTTGTTCCATCAAAATTCAACACCGTCGTCACTGAGTTGGCATTACAAGCAGGCAAGCCACCTGCCAACGCCGCAAACGCCTCAGCCGCCAGGTTAGCTGCGTGCCCACTGGAGAGCTTCACGTACTCGTCGCCGATCAGATAATTGAAATCCACCGGACAGCCCGTTACCAAATCAGATGCTACTGCGACGATGTAGCCGGTCGTGCCCGGATCAATGTCCGACGCGAGGAAGCTGGCTGTCTGATTGGGCGTCAAGCAAACCAGACTGTCGGCAATCGAGCAGGTCGCACCATCCACAAAGAACAAGTGCACCGCAATCGGCAGACCAGGATTGGTGTTGGTAATGGCGATGCGCGTGTTCTGCGCATTGGGTGCGGCAATGCTCGATGAGTAGAGATTGTAGACCAGCACTGAGCCGGGCTTTTGATCGCTGACTTCTCCTACTGCGGGGAAGAGCAGTCCGGGGCCGACCGCCGGACAGTTGATCGTCGCGCAAGCTTGTACAGACGGGCCTGCCACGCTGCTGAAAGTAGTAGCGGTGTCAATGCAGAGCGTTGCGCCATTGGCAGCGTCGCCGACTTGCACTTGATAAGTCACTGTCGCGCTCTGCCCCGCCGCGAGTGTGGCAGCATAAGTCGCGCTGGTGGCACTCACTGTGGGGGCGCTGCCGACCGTGCTCGTGCCGGTGCCAGGCAAGCCGACCAAACTTGCCGGTAGTGTTGAGTTGAAGCTGATAGGTTGGCTAATGCCTGCCGTGTTGGTGATGAGCACTATCACGGTCAGCACATCACCGGGGCCGGTGCAGCCGAAGGGATCAGCGATTGTGGCGCTGGCCGTGCCAACTACTACATTGACCTGTAGCGTAGCATTGGCTGGATTGCCCGTGCCGCCGTTGGTCGAGTTGACCGTCACGCTGTTGTTCTTCGCTCCAGCAGTCGTGCGCGTCACATTGACTGAAATAGTGCACGAGCCGCTGGCCGCAACCGTCCCATTCGCTAAGCTGACCGTGCCTGTGTCGGCCGTGGCCGTGACCGTGCCACCGCAAGCGCCAATTACGTTGGGTGAGGCGGCAACTTGTACACCTGACGGCAGTGTATCGGTAAAGCTTACGCCGGTTAGCGCTGTCCCTGAGTTGGGATTGGTGATGGTGAAACTCAGCGTCGAGGTGCCGCCTACCGGAATGCTCGTGGGGTTGAAAGTTTTGCTGATTGTTGGCGGCGCGATGAACTCGAAAGCCCCGATGTCAGTGCCGCCGCCCGTACCGTTCGCGATGGGCTGATCCACCGTGCGCGGGAAGCCTGTGCCGCGCTGGTCACTTGTCAGACTGTCCAGATTCTTTCCTTTATCAATGGCTGGGCTACTCGACGATAAAGCTTGAGTTGGAGTCAGACCGCCGTTGTTTTGTAGTGACCCAAGCCCTGGATCTCCAGTGACAAGGTTCGTGATGGGACAGGCATTAGTGCTATCGTTCTTCTCAATTAGGTTGTTCGTGCCGTTATTTACCAGGGTGCTGAAATCGCTGGCGCTGACACAATCAGTCGCGCCGCTCGGCGTGTCGGCGACGATCGTGCTGTTGAGATTGAGCGTCGCAGTGCCTTCAAAGGCGGCGAGGTTGAAGATGCCGCCGCCACCTTGCGTAGCGGTGTTGTTGGCAAGGGTGGAGTTGTTGACGGTGAGTGTGCCGTCAAGGTTGAAGATGCCGCCGCCTAGACCCTGTCCTGCTGCGCCAATGCCGTTTTCCTGGCCGATGATAGTGCCTATCCCGCCCGCGCCCCCGATGGCGAAGTTACCAGCGATGGTGCTATTGCTAACGATGATGATGCCTGAGCCTTCACTGCTATAGCCATCGTTGAAGACTGCGCCGCCCATCCCTGCGCCGCCACCGCCACCGCCGCTAGTCGCACCGAAGGTGCCGCCACTGCCGCCGCCGAAGTTGCTGTCACCATGGGTTTGCCCGCCGCCGCCACCGCCGCCGAAGCCGCCGAAGCCGCCACTGGTGGCGTGGCTCGATCCGCCACCGCCGCCGCCGCCGCCGAACCCGCCAGAACTACCACTAGAACCAATTCCGCCGCCGCCGCCGCCACCGCCACCACCACCGGTGCCGCTCGCTACGCCAGCACCGACGAAGCCGCCGCCGCCGCCGCCGCCGCCGCCGCCGGGGCCACCGCTGCTGCCAGCAGTGTTATAGTTGCCGCCATCGCCGCCGTTCGCGATACCACCCGCACCGCCAGTGTTGTTGCCACTGTCCACACCATCTGTCATCGTGCCGCCGCCGCCGCCACCGCCACCACCAGAAGGAGTGCTGCCATTGCCGCCAAACCCGCCGCCGCCGCCGCCGCCGACCCCGCCACCACTACCACCGTTCCCGCCCAGTCCGCCGCCGCCGCCGCCGCCACTCGGACTGGTATTCCCCTGGCCACCCTGCCCGCCCTGCGCTGTGTTGTTGGTGAGCGTGCTGCGTCTGACGGTGAGCTTGCCCTGGTTGTAGATCGCTCCGCCCAATCCCGCGCCGCCGCCACCGCCGTTACCACCAATACGCCCATTGCCGCCCTGCGCCAGCCCGTTGCGCAAGGTCACATCTTGCAGCGTCAGGTCGCCCGCGCTGATGTAGAAGAGCCGGAAGCTGGGCGTGCCTGCGGCGTTGCTGCGCTCGATGATCGCCCCGTTGCCCTGGATGATGATCTGGCTCTCGACTGGAGGCAGCCCGTTGAAACCGTAGTTGTTGTCTGGATCGCCGCGCTCATTGAGCGTGTAGTTGGCATTCTGAAGCACGATAGTGTAAGGCATGCCGCTGCCGCTAATCGCGCAGCCGCCCACTGGCGTATCGGTGTTGGCCGTCAAGATCGCTTCGCCCAGCGTGCAATTGCCGTTGGCGATGCCGTTGGGAGTGGTCAGCGCCTTGACTTCCTGCGCCGTGCTGTTGACGGTAATGGTCGAGGCGAAGGCGCGGGCGGCTGTGGGCGCAGTCGCGCTGCTTGCGCGCAATGGGCCGCTACGCCGGACCGCTACCGCGTGCTCAGCTTGCGCCCCCCGGTCCAACCAACTCAAGCCAACTGCACCTAGCAACAGGCCGAGCGCCCAAATCATTCTGCGTGTGTGTCGTCTCATCGTGTTTTCCTGGCGCTGCCGCACCGCCACGCGCGCTGTCACAAGCGCATCCTTTGATTTGTCTTGCACTACGGCTACGGTACTTGCGCCAGTCAACGTCATCTCGCGAATGATGCTGCGGGCGCAATAAATCGGTTTGGTTTTGTTGGTGGTTGGGTGAGCGCGACTTTAATGCTTACTACACTGTGAGAAAGCCACGCCGACGCGCCGATAATTTATGCATGAGCGGGCGCGCTGTCAATCACTACGCCTTTCCCAAAGAGCTTTTGCAAACTTACTTGGCGAGGCTTGAAGTAAAGCGCTGCGGCTTAGCTAATCTCTATCCAGCGCTGTTCTGCGTGGGACTGTTTGATCGCGTCAACCACTTCCTGACAACGCAAGCCATCGGCAAAAGTCGCCGCGTGTGAAATCTCGGTGCGATTTTCGCGCACGGCCTGCACGGCTTCGCGCGCCAGGTGATAGAAGGAGCGCGCCCAGATGTTGTCGGGCAGCCAGGCGACTTCGCGCGCGCGGTCGGCCAGCGACATGTCTTCAAAGGCGTGGTTGAAGCCTTGCGCGGCGGAGAGCGATTCGTCGCCGTCGAGCACGATGGTGCCGTTTGTGCCGACGACGGTGATGTTGTTTTTGCCGCCGCTGGCAAAGTGCGCCGAGAGCAGCAGCGTCCCGTGAATCAAGCGCCCGCGCGGCGGCACAATCCGCAGCAGCGCCGTGATGTAATCATCGGTTTCATTCACGCGCATTTCACCCGTCTTCGCATCCTTGCGCTCCGTTACCAGCGTCGCGACTGTGCTCGACACGGCCTCGATCTCGCCAAACAGCCAGCGCATTGCGTCTATCGCGTGCGAGCCGAGCGCGCCTAACAGACCGCCGCCCGCTGATTGTTGCGACCACCAATTCCACGGGCGCTGCGACGAGTGGCGGAAACCGGCGGCAATCGTCACGCTGACGTGTTGAATGTCGCCGACAAAACCCTCGTCAATCAATTCCTTCATGCGCCGCCAGGTCGGGTTGAAGCGCAATTCGTGATCAATGATCGAGAGTTGAAAACGGTGCTGCGCGGCTTTCTCGTTCATTACGTGCGCTTCGGCAGCGTTCATCGCCATCGGCTTTTCGCAGATGACGTGTTTGCCCACGTCGAGTGCGGCGAGCGCCATTTGTTGATGTAGATAAGGCGGCGCGCTGATAACGACCAGGTCTACCTCTGGCAGCGCGAGCAGTTCGTGATAATCCTGGCAGGCGTGTAGGATGCTAAACTCTTCGGCGGTCTTTTGCGCGTTCTCGCGACTGCCGCTACAGACAGCGGCCAACTCCGCGCCTTCACAAGCGCGGAAGGCCGGGGCTTGTGCGCTACGGGCGAATCCGGTGCCAATCAAGCCGACACCGACTTTATCGCTGTTCATTGTCGTCCCTCGTGTGTGTAGTTCTCAATCGAAGCGCGAGAAGTTTGTGAATATCGGATTACCTGCGCAACGCGATTACACCGAACTTTACGAGACTTTGCCCGGCATTTCCAGCTTAGCCCGGATTTTCTATGACCGGATTACCCAGCCGTGTTTTCCAAGTCATCAATATCGCTTTGAATAGCTTGCCAGCGTTGACGGTAATCGTAGGACAAACCGGGTACAGCGGCAATGGCTTGGCTCACCGCCTCAGCTCGTATTGACAGCCTGCTGGCGGCAGTGCGTTTGGCTGCGGGCGTCAACGGCGCGCGAAAAACACGCGCTGACTCGGCGGCGCGTTTGAGCGCATTGAGCAACTGCGCTTGGCTGGATGAGGTGCCACGCAAACTGCGCAATCTGCCATTCAGGTCCTGCTCGTAATCGCGCACCAGCGCATCGAGCTGTTTGGAGATGCGCGCTCCAGTGGGATCAATCGCCTGTTCGGGTCTCTCCTGATTGATGTCGCCGGGTACGCCGCTGCCGGGCGGATAGATGTAAGCCTGACTTTGCGAATTCTTTTCGCCGCGTACTATGACGCGTCTGATCTGATGATAAGCGTCTGGCCAAGTCAACTGTATTTGCTTGCGCACTGGCGCTGTCTGATTGGCCGCCCAGTTTTGGGTGGGATAGCCCATCAGGTTCAAGTAGAGGACGCCATTCTGGACACCCTTATTCTCTAAATAAATATCCCAAGTATTGTTTGGCGCAATGCCGGTGGCGAGAATCCGCAGTTCGCCATTCTCTTCTTGTTTGACTCTGGCTTCTCGCACAGTGATCAAGCGTGCGCCCCAATTAGTCGCTGGCGGGGTTGAACCATTTTTTGGGCCAGCCTTGGCGGCGGTGCTCTTAGTCGGTTTCGTTGAACGCAATGTCAACGGGCTTGTCAATTCCAAACCGAACTTCTTATTGGCTGCAATCTTGACGTGTTTGCTCTTACCGAGCAGGCTGGCAACAGCGCCAACGCCTGCCCCAATGCCTGCTCCCACACCTGCGCCGAGCAAAGCGCCGGTTACTAACCCACCTACAATGCCGCCGCTACCCGCGCCGCCGCCGACGAAAACGAGGCTGCGTTTGGAACTGGAATGGCCGCCTTCCAATAAGCCGTCTTGGTTGAGCGTCTTGCAATCTTCTTTAGTCAGAGGCGCCAGCACGCTGGTCAATTTAACAGTATCGGGCTGGCCGAAATTACAATCGCCTCTGGCTAGCCCGTTGATGGTCTCGACGCGGCAACGTTGCAAGGCAGTGAAGCTGACATCGATCATTGCGGGGCGTTTTGCGCTGGCCGGAAACACGCGATTGATCCGGCCAAGGACCTTGCTATCGCGCGGCACGATCACGGCGCCGCGCTGGTCGTTGATCGGTTCGACTACGCGCGCTTCGATCGGGTCGCCCGCTTTCGCGGTTTTGGAGTTAATCTCTCGCTCTAGACGGCACACCAGAATCGTTGGAGGGAGCAACGTGAAGCTCATGCTGGTCTCCCTCAGCAAAACCGGCGGGGTCAGTCCCCGCGGCGTACACCTGTTGGAACGCGACTGAGAAAAGGTCTTAAGCGGCAGCGCTGCCTGGCACGCAAATACGATAACCAACACAAGCGCACGATAGTTTGGCCTACATTGCTTCATAAACGCACCTTTCTGTAAGACTGGGACAAGCCAGCCTTAGGCGGGTTCAGGGCGCTGACGGTTGAGTAATACGCGCCAGCTAAACCGGAAACGTGGTTGCCTTATTTACCACTCCCGCGCGGCGCGCGCCGAAGAACCAACCCAAGGGCGATACTACTTGCTTGTGATAAAAGAAAAACTCTTAGCTTAGGCGTGCGCAGTGTATGCCGCGCCTGGCGACTTGTAAAGCCAACTGAATTCCCCAAAGTCAACGCGGCGGGCGCGTTCCGCTGGTTGTGGAGCCAGCCTGAGCGCCGGTGGCCACTCCGGGCGTAGTCGCCACCAATTGATTGATTTCGCGTTGTAGGTCTTGCCAACGCTGCGTGTATTCCGGCGGCGGTTTAACAAACGGCAAGAGCCGGTTGACCTGTGTGCTGCCGTTGCTCAACTCGCGTGCGGCGCGGCGGCGCACTTCAGGGGTGAGCGAACCGCGAAAGACGCGCGCCGATTCGGCCAAGCGGTCGAAGGCGTAGAGCAATTGCGCTTCGGGCGTGCCGCCGTCGCGTTCGTTCTCGAAGCTGTAAGTGCCCTCCGCCGTGCGCCACGCGCGCCGCGATTTCGCATAATCTTCGACCAGCGCGTCGAGCTTGTCGGCGATGCGCGTGCCTGTGGCCGAAGCCGTTTCACCTTGCCCAGTCGCGCCGCCACTCGCATTGCCGCCACTGCTCGCATTGCCCCCACCGCGAATGATTGGAGTTGTAGTACGCGTGCTGGTTTGGCCGCGCACCGTTACGCGCTGAATCTGGTGATTTGGGTCGGGAACGGTCACTAGCCCGGTCGGGTAAGAAATGACCTGCGCCACCATGCCTTGCGGCGGATAGCCTTTGAGCTTGATGAGCAAAGTGCCTTGCTCGACCGAGTGTTCGGGCGCGAGCCGCCAACCAGCCGTCGGCGTTTGGGCAGTGACGGAAACACGCACCGTATCGTCCGAGCCGCGCTCTGCCAACACGGCGCTGAAGTTGACCATTTGCAGATCGCGCGGATCGGCTCCGTTATTGGGGCGCACCGCGACCGGGCTTGAACGCGGCGCCGAGCGAGCTGGCGGCGTTTTATTCGTAGGTGTACCGGTTGGACGCATGCGCGGCGCGGCGGAAGTTGGATTCGATTCGCGTGAACTGGGCTCGCGTGAGCTGGGCTCGCGTGAGCTGGGCGCTGCGTAAGCCGGATTCGGTTCGCGCGGGAGTGGTGGTTCGTTGTTGTAGACCGGATTGCCGGGCTGATACGGTTCAAGTCGTGACGGGCTGCTGGCGACGCGGTCGGATTCAACCGGCCCCGGCCGCAAGACGAGCGGCTGGGTTAGCTCTACGCCGATCCTGGCGCCAGGCTCGACCACCGCTTCCTGGCCTTTGGCTAGCCAGACAGCAAAGACGCCGATGCCTGCGCCGACGCCCGCGCCCAAGAGCGCGCCAGCGGTGAAGGCGCCGATCAGTGCGCCCGCACCCGCACCGCCGCCAATAAAGGCTACAGTACGTTTGGTAGTGCTACCCTTGGCTCTGAGATTGCCATCTTCGTCGAAGCGATGGCGATCTTCAGCCGTCGCCGGCGCGAGCAAGCCGCTCAACTGGTAGCTCTGCCCGTCCGGTGTAATCAAGCGGTCAAAGCTGACTTCAATAATGCCCGAACGCCGCCTGCGCTGGGCACGCTGCGCCGATTCGACATGGCCTTCAACCAGGCTACCCAGCGGCACCAACACGCGTCCGCGCGCATCGGTCAGCGGCGCGATGACACGCGCTTTGAAACGATCGGCTGTCTGAGCAGTCTTGGAATCGAGCCGCGTCTCCATCCGGCAGGTAAGCAGTGTGCCGTCGGGCAAACTACTCGTGCCCGCCGGCAAATAAGTAGCGGGCGCCTCAGTGCCTTGACTGTCAGGCGGACGGCGCATGCGCCCTTGCGCCTGCGCGTCAAATGGCGCGGTGAGCTGCAACAACAGGGCTACAAGCAAGGTGGCGACTCGGCTGATCTGCCAATACTTTTTCATAACACTCCTTTTCGATTGGTAATCTCAGGCGGGTTTACGGCTGCTTCAATCGAATGCTCGGCCCACGTACAGCGGCGCAATCAGCCATACGTTTGGGGGGAGAAGCCAAACTAGATGAAGTACGAACCCGAAGGAAAACCCATAGCATGTATTCGCCCGGACGCTGGTTTCTTAAAGGGTGGGCGCAGTGTATGATGGCCGCCAATGCTTGTAAAGCCAGTTGCCAATGACCAATTGCAAAGTTGTTTTTGCGCGAAGAGGCGACCTATCTATGCCAACCACACTCACGGAATCTGAAACACACCAGCCGAGCGGCTTGCCTGCCCGCGTTTATTGGTTGGGCGTGGATGGCGGCGGCACCTATTCACGCGCAGCGATTGCCGATGCGACGGGCAAGCTGATAGGTGAAGGCCATGCTGAAGCGGCCAATCTGGTGCGGGTTGGATTGCCAGCGGCGGTTGCCAACGTCAGGCAAGCGGTCGAAGAAGCCTGCGACTGCGCGGGAATCACGCCTGCCCAGATTACCGCCGCCTGTTTCGGTCTGGCCGGGGTTGGTAATGCGAAGCACCATCAGATGATGCTGGTGGCGCTGCGCCAGGCCTTCCCGTTTGAAAAGCTCACGCTCGAAACCGACGCGCGCATCGCGTTGGCGGGCGCGACCGATTTACAGCCGGGCGTCGTCGTTATCGCGGGCACCGGCTCAATCGCCTGCGGTACCAACCCGGCGGGCGAATTCGCGCGGGCGGGCGGTTGGGGGCCAGCGATGGGCGATGAGGGCAGCGGCTACTACATCGGACGCCGCGCGCTGCAAGCCGTCGTGATGGCTTATGACGGACGTGCCGCAGCAACCAGCTTGACTCAGGCGGTCTGCGCATATTTCAAGATTGACGCGCCGCCCGATCTGCCGCCGGTGATTTACGAGCGACCGCTGCGCGTGATGCGCGAGATTGCGGAGCTTTCCAAGCTTGTCGCCGCGCACGCGCAAGCCGGTGACGAGGTGGCGGGCGCGATTTTGCACGATGCGGCGACGGAACTCGCGCGCGCTGCCAACACGGTAATCAAAAAGCTCCGCCTGCAACACACGGCTTTCCGCCTCGCCTACGTGGGTGGCGTCTTCAGCGCAGGCGAATTGATCCTGGCGCCGCTGCGCCAATTTGTGTACGACTACGCGCCTGCTGCCAAGCTGGGGCCGCCGTTGATGCCACCCGTTACTGGCGCGGTCAAGCTCGCTCAAGCCGTGCACGCTGTCTGACCGCAAGCACTTGAGCTGAATTTGCACTGGTTGGTGCTTTGTCTGTCTACCCTTAACACTGCGGCAGTCGCTGTAGCTGCTCAATTGCCCCGGCGTCCCCGCGCGCCTCAACGCCAAGCGTCAAGTGTGCTACATTGCTCGCGCTCGCTTGGCTGACTGGGCGTTTGTCTCGTCATTATTCAAAAGAACTTCCCTGACACGTGAGGCTGGATGAAAGCTGAACGCTGGGCACAAGTGGATCGTTTGCTCGACGAAGCTTTGGCATTCCCGCCGGAGGCGCGCGCGGGCTTTCTCGCGCAGGCCTCCGGCGGGGATGAAGAACTGCGCCGCGAGGTGGCCGCGTTGCTGGCCGCGCACGAACGCGCTGCGGGCGCCTTTCTGCAAGCGCCCGCGCCGGAAGTCAGCGCGGGTCAAATGGCTGGGGGAAGTACGGCGTCGCTGATCGGGAGGGAAGTCGGGCCCTATCAAATCCTCGCGCTGCTCGGCGTGGGCGGGATGGGCGAAGTTTATCTGGCGCAGGATGGGCGCTTGAAACGGCGGCTGGCGCTCAAACTGTTGCCGCGCCAGTTCGTCGCGGACGCCGCGCGTGTCGAGCGCTTCGCCCGCGAGGCGCGTGCTGTTTCGGCGCTCAACCATCCCAATATCGTCACCGTTTATGACATCGGCGAAGCTGCTACAGAATTTGGCGGCACGCATTACATCGCGATGGAGTATGTCGAAGGGCAGACGCTGCGCGAGCAGTGTCAGGCCGGGCTGCTCAATGCAAAAGACGCCGTTGAGATAGTCATACAGATTGCCGCTGCGCTCTCAGCCGCACACGAGGCGGGCATTGTGCACCGCGACATCAAGCCCGAAAACGTGATGTTGCGCCACGATGGCTATGTCAAAGTGCTTGATTTCGGCCTGGCCAAATTGACCGAGCAACAGCGTTTGACGGGCGAGACGCACGCTTCAGGCAGCGACCGCGCCAAGACCAATCCCGGCGCGGTGCTCGGCACGGTGCGTTATATGTCGCCCGAACAGGCGCTCGGCGAAGAAGTGGATCGGCGCAGCGACATCTTCAGCCTCGGCGTCTTGTTGTATGAGTTGGTGACAGGGGTCTCGCCGTTCAAAGGCCCTTCGACGGCCAGCCTGCTGGATGCCATCGTCCATCATCAGCCGCTGCCGCTCACGCAGGTGCGCAACGATTTGCCCGCCGAACTCGAACGCATCGTCAATCGAATGTTGGAGAAAGATCGCGACTTGCGTTACCAGACAGCGGGAGATTTGCGGGCCGTATTGAAACGCTTGCGGCGCGAGCTGGACTCTTCACCCTCGCAGATACTCAGCTCCAGTCACAGCGGGCAGGCTACGACCTTGCCCCGCAAAGGCCGGCGCAGAGCGTGGCTGGCGCTGGCAGCCGTGATGGCGCTGGCCGTGACCGTTGGGGCGTGGTGGTTAGCTACGCGTAAAAATGTAGAAGAGCTGACCTGGAGCCGCGCAGTAGCTTCGCAGTTGACCGCTTTCACCGGCGCGGAACTCTTTCCGGCCTTCTCGCCCGACGGCAAAGATTTCGTTTATGCGCGCAACACCAAAGACAATTGGGATATTTACCAGCAGCGGATGAACGGCAGCGTCCCGCGCAATCTGACGCCTGATTCGCCTTATGACGACACGCAACCGGCTTATGCACCCGACGGCGAACGCATCGCGTTTCGTTCGGAACGCAGCGGCGGTGGAATTTTCGTGATGGGGGCGACAGGTGAATCGGCGCGCAAGGTGTCGAGTATCGGTTACTATCCCGACTGGTCGCCCGACAGCAAAGAGATCGTTTTTAGCTCGATGTTTGTGACTGATCCGTCATCGCGCGGCGCCAACTGCAAGCTTTACGCAGTCAACGTCGCTACCAACCAATCCAGCCCGCCGCGTGAGATTGACGCCGGGCGGGATGCTGTGCAACCGCGCTGGTCACCACAAGGATGGCGCATCGCTTACTGGGCCAAGGATGAAGCGGCGCAGCGCGACATCTGGACGGTCTCGCCGCGCGGTGGCGATGCGGTGCGTGTTACCAACGACGCGGCAGTGGACTGGAATCCGGTCTGGTCGCCGGACGGCAAATTCATCTACTTCATCAGCAATCGCAAAGGCGCGCCGAGTTTGTGGCGTGTGCCGGTTGATGAAGCTTCGGGCCGCGCGCTGGGCGAGCCAGAGCCGATCATCGGGCCGTTGGCGCAAAGCTGGCAGTTGAACATCTCGCACGATGGGCGGCGCTTGGTCTACGTGAAAAAAGACGAGAGCGAAAATCTCTACGCCATCAATTTCGACCCCAACAGATTTGAGAAGATTGATGACCCCATCCCGATTCTCGAAGGCACAAAACACAGCAGCGGACCGGACGTTTCGCCGGACGGACAATGGCTGACCTACTATTCGCGTGGCGAGACGAACGAAGATATTTTCGTCAGCAAGACCGACGGCACCGCGCCGAACCAGTTGACCAACGATGCTTTTCCCGACCGCATGCCCCGTTGGACGCCGGATGGCAAACGCATTCTCTTTTTCTCGAAAGCCAGCGGGCGCTATGAAATCTGGGCGGTCAACGCGGATGGCAGCGGGCGGCAGCGGCTCAGCTTTAACAACGGTCAGCCGAGCGGTGTCACCAAGGGCGGCAGTCTGGTCTATCCCCTCTTGTCGCCCGACAGGCGCTGGATTTCTTACTGCATCGCGGGAGGCGAAACCTTTTTACTCGACGCCAGCAAGTCGTGGCAGGAGCAACAACCGCAGGCGCTGCCTTTTATCAAGCCGGGTGAAGAATGGTTTATCGCTTGGTCGTGGTCGCTGGATTCAAAGAAGCTGGCCGGTTGGGCCAGCAATCGTGACAGCGAATATCCTGGCACTTACATTTACTCGCTCGACACACAGCAGTTTGAAAAGATCGCCGCCATAGGACAGCGCCAGTATTGGTTGAGCGACAATCGTCATCTGATTTGTGTTGAGGGCGGCAAAATTTTCCTGCTCGACAGCCAGATGAAAGATAAGCCGCGCCTGCTTTTGGAAATGCCACGCCGCGAGATTCGCAGCGCCAGCATCTCGGTTGACCGCCGCCGTATTTACTTCAGTTTGGTGACGGAAGAATCCGATATTCGTCTGCTGACACTCGAATGACGAATCTTAATCGGCAACCGTTCCCAATTGTTTGCCTAGCCCTTTCGCTGATGTGGCGCTCTAGTGGACAGTCAGGATGCCGTTGTTGACGGTCGTGGTTCCGCGATAAGTGTTGCCCGTGCCGCCGCTGATCTGCTCTTCCTGCTCTTCGGTAACAGGCAGGTCGGCCAGTTCTTCAAAGGGCTTTGTCTCACGTGCGCTGGCGCTCGAATCGTTGATCTCAGTGCTGGTGTAAATGGTTTGTTGTTCGTTCTGCTTCATTGTGTAGCTCCTTCGTCTGAAAAGTTTTCATCAATCCAAATCTTCAAAATCTCTGGTACGAGCTGGTTGCTCTCACCTGTTAAGGCGGAAGGCAGCGGTGAAAACTATCATCAGGCGCAAATATTTTTCGTGTTTACACAATTTCGGTGGCCGCTGGCGTGAGGTTCAACGCCGAACTGCAAGTGTGCTACATTGCTCGCGCTCGCCCGATTGGCCGGGCGCTTGTCACATCATTCAACAAGAACTTCCTCGACACCTGAGACTCGGATGAAAGCTGAACGCTGGGCACAAGTGGATCGTTTGCTCGACGAAGTCTTGGCGCTGCCGCCGGACGAACGCGCAGACTTTCTGGCTGGCGCGGCGGGGGGCGACGAAGAACTGCTCGGCGAAGTGCTGTCATTGCTGGCTGCCTATGATCGCGCGGCCAGCCGCTTTCTCGCCGCCCCGGCGTTAGAAGTCGCCGCGCACGAACTGGCTGAACAGAGCGCTGTATCGCTGATTGGGTCGGAGTTTGGCCCGTACAAAATTCTCTCGGTGTTGGGCGTGGGCGGGATGGGCGAAGTTTATCTGGCGCAGGATCAGCGGCTGCGACGCAAGCTGGCGCTCAAGCTGTTGCCGCGCCAATTCGTGCAGGATGCCACGCGCATCGAACGTTTCACCCGCGAGGCGCGCGCCGTCTCTGTGCTCAACCATCCCAACATCGTCACCGTTTACGACATCGGCGAACACGATGGGACGCACTTTCTGGCGATGGAATACGTTGCGGGACAGACGCTGCGCGAACATTGCGAGCCGAAGCGCCCACCGCTGAAGGAAGCCATCGAGATTGGGCTGCAAATCACCGCCGCGCTCTCCGCCGCACACGAAGCGGGTATCGTGCACCGCGACATCAAACCGGAAAACGTGATGCTGCGCAGCGACGGCTTGGTGAAAGTGCTCGATTTCGGCTTGGCCAAACTGACCGAAGCAAAACGCCGCGAGGCTACGACGCAGGGCCACGCCGCTGATCTGGCGCGCACCAAACCGGGCGTCGTAATGGGCACTATCAATTATATGTCGCCGGAGCAAGCGCAAGGGCTAGAGGTAGATCAGCGCAGCGATGTCTTCAGTCTCGGCGTGTTGCTTTACGAAATGCTGGCGGGGGCGCTGCCCTTCAAAGGGCTTTCGACCGCCGCCGTGCTCGATGCCATCGTGCACCACCAACCGCTCCCGCTGCGGCAAATCAAGTCTGACCTGAGTCCCGAGTTGGAACGCATCATCAGCCACGCGCTCGAAAAAGATCCCGAGCTGCGCTACCAGTCAATCGCCGACTTGCGCGCTGAGTTAAAGCAAGTGCAGAAGGCGCTCGATTCAGCGGCGACCGACGAAGTTCTCCGGCAAACGACAGGGTCAATCTCGCCTGCTAAACCTGCGGCGCGCAGAAAAATCGTTTTTGCAGCAAGTGCCATCGTCGTGGCCGCCACAGCCGGATTGTTGTGGTGGCTGATTGGTTCAAACAGGAGCGCTTCAGCAGACGATTGGGCCGAGGCGAAGTTTGTCGAGCTAACCGAATTCCCAGGAACCAAGACTCATCCGACTTTGTCACCGGATGGGCAGCACATCGTTTACACCCGCAGAGTCAACAATCAATTCGACCTTTTTCGCCAGCGCGTCGGCGGCAGCAACGCGCAAAATCTGACCGAAGGCAACTCCGCTGTAGACACCGAACCGTCTTTTTCGCCAGACGGCAATTTGATCGCTTTCAGGTCTGAGCGAGATGGTGGCGGCGTTTACCTGATTGGCGCGACTGGTGAAAATCTGCGGCTGGTGGCTAAAGGCGGATTCAATCCGTCCTGGTCGCCTGATGGCTCCGAGATCATTTACGCGACTCAAAGTGGCAGCAGCGTTTTTCAGCGTGTCGGCATTGCGAGTGAGATTTGGGCCGTCAACTGGCAAACCGGTGTCCGGCGACACATCCCCGCCGGGCCTGATGCTGTTCAACCGCGCTGGTCGCCGAACAGACATCGAATAGCTTACTGGGGCTTGCGCAATGCCTCACAGCGCGATATTTGGACAATCCCGGCGGCAGGTGGAGAACCGGTAGCTGTCACCGATGATGCAGCCGAAGATGGCAGTCCGGTCTGGTCACACGATGGCCGCTATCTTTACTTTTCCAGCAATCGCAACGGGCGGCTGAGCCTCTGGCGCGTGCGGATTGACGAAATGACTGGGAAGACTTTGGGGAATCCGCAACCGCTCTCAGTCCCGTCACTTTCCAGCACTTTTTTGACAATCTCGCGCGACGGCAAGCGCATGGCCTATGCCAGCCGGTTGATACGCACGAACATCCGGCGCGTACCTTTTGACCCTGTACGCGGCGTTGTCACAGGCGAACCGGAATGGGTGACGCAAATAACCCGCCGCGCCACCAATCAGAATGTTTCGCCCGATGGAGAGTGGCTGACGTTTTTCAGCTATGGCGATCCGCAATTCGATATTTACGTGTCGAAGATTGGCAGCGCCGAAATTCATCAACTGACCAACGACCGTTTTCGTGACCGCGCGCCACGCTGGTCGCCGGATGGCCAACGCATCGCTTTCTTTTCCGACCTATCGGGGAAGTTTGAAATCTGGACGATCAACCGCGATGGCAGCAACCGGCAGCAATTGACCTTTAGCGCGCCGAATCAGCCGGGCTTTCTGGACCCGGCCTGGTCGCCGGACAGCACGCGGATGTTGTTCAGCCTGCGCGGCGGAGGCGAAAGTTTCATCATGGATTTGAGCCGTTCGTTCCAGGCTCAAACGCTTTTCGTTTTTCCGCCACTGCCCAATGGGGGAGGGAAGTTCACGGCGTATAACTGGTCGCCCGACAGCCAACGCATCGTCGGGTCAGAATGGCAGAAAGACCGCGATATAGGCGGCTTGGTGATTTACGATCTGGCTGCGCAAAAGTATGAGCGCATCAACTCCGAAGGCGATTCGTCTTATTGGCTGCCAGACAACCGCCACTTGCTTTATGCTTACAATCAGAAAATCTATTTGATTGACAGTCAAACCCGCGTAGCGCGCGAACTGCTTTCGGCGACGGAAGACACGCTGGAAAATCCTACTCTTTCGCGTGACGGACGCTTTCTTTATTACGGCGTGAACAATAACGAAGAGAGCGTTTACCTGATCTCTTTGAACTAAGCTCGCGTCTACTCAGCCCGCTTATCACGAGACGCCACCATTAGGTGGTTTTCCAAACGCCACCATTGGCGGTGCCGACGTAGTAGGTGTTGCCCGGCCCGCCTTTGACCTGCTCCTGCTGCTCGTCGTTGATACGTAGATCAGCGAAGACAGTAGTTCCTGCCTGATCCTCGTCTTGTTCATTTGTAGCCACCGTCTCGTTGTGGTTAGTAGGTAGCTTATCTATTCTGGCATTTGACCCGCCTTTGATCTCGCCCTTAGGTTCCAGATCAGGCAAAGCCAGCGCCCCGCGTGATTGCGCAATCCAGGGTAGGACAATCGGCCCGCCTTTAATCTCGCCACTTTGATCAGTTGCGACGTTCAGATCGTTGATCGGGCTGGTCTCATTCGCTGTTTGTTGGTTCTGTTCGTTCATTGTTTCCTCCAGAAATCAAACTGGTTTCATTTCGTGGCGGCTTTTGTCTGCCGCTGCCATACGTCCTTTGCGCGCTCACCTGTTAAGGCGGAAAGCGGCGGCGAAAACTATCAGCGCTTGCCGATTTATTTGTGGGTGCCAAAAACAAAACTGCGCGAGGCAGCCAAACAAGCAGTGGGACAAAGCGTTCCCTGCCGCTTGATCGCCTCGCGCAGCCTGATTGCCCGACGGCGCAGCCCGCCCAATAGCAATGGTTAGCGCCACGTGGCTGTGGCAAAGTGCAGGTCTTGAAAAGTGGCCTTACCTGCGCCGCCACCACTGCCTCCGGCTCCGGCTTTGGTTTCGTCGGCTTGCTCGTCGGTTAGCGACAAATCGGATAGTGACTCCGCCTCTTCCGGTTCATCGCTCTGCGTTGTCTCGTTGTGGTTGGTACAGGGAGGCCCCCAATTGCAGCCAGGGCAGCCACCCTTGATGTCATTTTCCTGAGTCGGGCTGAGCATCAAATCGTCGAGTAAGCTCTCATCGTCTTCCACCGTCGTTTCATTGTGATTATGAAAGCCACACGTCGGACAGGCCCAATCACCGCCACCAACCGGCCCGCCTTTAATTTCTGCGAGTTGTTCGTCAGTCAGATTCAAGTCGTCGAATAGAAACATTTCCAATTCGGCTTCGTCATTGATCTGATCAGTTTGGTTGTTTGTCAGTGCTTGTTGATTCATTTCAATCTCCTTTTGTTGTGGTTCAGTTTTCTCGTCACTATCCACGCCAAGCTGCTAAGGCGTATGCAATCGGCGAAAACCACCACCCTACCGAAAAAATGGTAGCGAGCTTTGACCGCAGGTTTGCCAAGTTGTCACGAGTGGCCAGTAGTTTGGGATGGTCGCGTGAGCGTCGGGCTTCAAACATTGCCCGCGTCCGTCGGTAACTTTCAGTGGGTTGAGCGTACAGGCAGCCTGTCAGCGCGAGCGTGGCGAACACTCGCGTCAGACCAGACTGCCTGTGTTGCAATGGCTAGAGCGAACCCAGAAAAGCGAGTAAGGCGGCTTTTGCTGTTGGTGATAGCGAGTTGTAAGTGTTTTTCACCAATGCGGCTTCACCCGCGTGGCGCTGAATGGCGGCCTCAAGGGTTAGCGACTGTCCGTCGTGCATCAATCCCTTGCGCGTGCGGAGTCCCCACAGTGGCGGCGTGCGCAATTTGTTAGCGGTGGATTGTCCGCCGTTTTGCACAATGCCATCACCCGTGCCCACATCGTGCAGGAGGAAATCGCTGTAGGGATGAATCACTTTGCTGCCCAGCGCGGCTGGGACAATGAAAGTGCCGCCGTTGAGATATGTGCCTGCGGGTGCTGTCGTGATGGACCTCACATGACAAACCGCGCAGCCGATTGAATTAAACAGGTTTGAACCCGTGCGCGCTTCTGGCCTATCAGCCAACACTTCATCCTGCGGTGGGACTTGCGTGGAGCGCATAAAACGGGCAAAGACTTCAATGTCATGCGCGGTGTCTTCAATGTCTGGCACCGTGTCAAAGGCTGCGACCGAATGGCCCCACGACGTGTTTTCCTGCGGAAACAAGTAATTGGTAATGCCGAGTTGGTTCAGATAGGCGTCAGCCGCAGACGAGAGCAAACTGGCGTGCTGATCCTTCCAACCAAAGCGACCAACGCGCGTGACGCCGGGCGCTTCCAGCACCGGCACGTAAATAATTTGCCCCTTGATCAGACCGCCCGTCTGGTGTGCTTGTGCATTCGCAATGTTGATCAGCGTGTCGTCGCCAATGGCTTCGATAAAGCCTGCGCCCAGGATGTTCAGCGTCACGCGATACGAACGAATGTTTTCATCGGGCGTCGGGACTTCCTGAATGCGCGGATCAATCGCCAGTTCCTGCACGAGTGGGCCGCCGGGCGCTGCGACAAAATTGCCCAGCGCATCCAGATGCCCAGCGTACAAGCCCCCTCCCAATGATGCACCGTTTGAGAGCTGATGACATCCGGCGCAGCTTTGGGTGGTCGCCCTCTCTAAGATTGGCCCCACGCCGTCGGCAATCTCCCTGGGCTTTTCAAACGTGAAGCGGTCTGCATCGTAGATGGCCTGCGTCGTCATACCATTGGTTAGGTTGTCAAAGCTCGCTGGCGCTTCTGTCAGGCTTTGGCTACTGGCGGGGCGGCCCGCCCACTGCAAGGCCGCACAGCAGAGCACGAATAGTACGGTAACAATGACTCTCAACAGTTTCATAAATTCTCCAGATATGATTTGAACTCACTATTCGCAGGTGCTGTGCGACGCAATGGGATAAGGTTGGGTACAAGTACCATTGCAGGCCTTTTCCCATGCGCCACACAGCTCTTGCCCGAAATTCTGGCAGCACCTGCGTTTTTACTGGCCGCCGTAAAATCACCTGCCGAGAAGAGCACAGGTGAGCGTCTTACCAGTGCCTTGAGGGTTGCCCCCTTTGATTTGTTCGGCGTCTGCTACGGTTAGGTCGGCGAGGAGGTCGGTTCCAGCTACGTCGTCTTTCGCCACCGTCTCGTTATGGTTGAACGTTCCTCCCGGTGGAGGCCAGGTACCACCCCCTTTGATCTCGGATTCCTGTGCGTCGGTGAGCAATAGGTCTTCGAGTTCGTCAAGGTCGGTTTCATCGGATACCACCGTCTGGTTGTGGTTGAGCGTTCCCCCCGGTGGCGGCCAAGTACCACCCCCCTTGATCCCGTCCAATTCCTCATCAGTCAGGTTCAAGTCAGCGAACTCAAAAAAATCCTGCTCGTCATTTGCTTCGCCGAGCGGGTAATTAACTGTTTCGGTTGTTTGTTGGTTCATTTCAGTCTCCTTGTTAAATCGTTCAATCTCTGTCCCGCACGTGTTGCGGTTGCTGCATAAGGCGCAAGCGCGCGGCGAAAACCACCACCGTAGAGAAGGAAATTTTTAGCTGGTGGTTTTCGCCAGCGTCCTGCGCCTTATGAGGCGAGCGCGTAAAGGCGCTTGGCAACAAAGTGGCCGGGCGGTCGCGGCAGCAAGCGCATCCCACACTCTCTCGGTCATTCACTATCAATGAAAGGCAAACAAAGGAACCAAAATGAAAAAGCAATTGGAACAAACGAGATCAAAGAACAAGCTGGCGCATGAGCCAGACTCGGTTACGAACGGCTTACTGACTGACCTGCCCTTGGCCGAGCCACAGGCAGAGCAAGTCAAAGGCGGCCCATTTGATGGCCGGGACATCCTGATTGGAGGAAGAGGTGGTGACGAAAGGCAACTCTCTGAGTCGCCTGCGTATGGATTAGTCAACCTGATGTCTGATATGGGCGGCCAACTCTGAAACAGACGCGATTCGCGGCCTGCGGGTGGAGTAATGTCTGCCTGGGAGATGGCTCGGTGAGGTTTATCGGCAATTAGCACTCTCGCCTGGCGCGGCGGTCAATGACTGGCGCGCCAGCTTAACGCGTGTAGAGGCGTGCCATTATTTTCTTCACGTCTTACGCTCGGTACAGTCAATTCTCTCTCAATCCAGACCCAGCCATTGCAGCCCTGCCTGCAAATCGGCAGGTTTGAGGAAAAGCAACAGACTGGCGAGCATCGTCCACTGAAACAGTCCGATGCGCATGAAATACTCTAAGCCCAGATGCAATGCGACACCCGCCAGCAACAACGGGTAACGCAGCGGCTCGTACCAGAGCAACGTGCCGAGCGCGCCTTCGAGTATGAGCGTGCCATAGGTCGCCGCGCGATAGCACCAGGGCCGAGCCAGCCAGTGTGGGAGTGTGTGCCGCTGATAATCCTGCAAGCTCAACACGTAGTAAACGGCACTGCCCCGCCGCCAGGTGACGCCGCAAAGCTTCCAGTACGTGGTGCGCAAGTAAACCAGCGTGAGGAGCACCTGCATCAGCCGCAGCGCCCAGGGGTCGGCCAGCAGGTTCGTGGCTGCGCCTGTTCGCCAAGCGTCCACTGACAGTGCGTCGCCTGCGTGCGAGAAGATCAGGAAAAAGCTGAGCAGTCTTTGCAAGGTGTCGCCGCTATTGAGCAAATAGGCGTTGCGTGAATGCAGCGAGAGTAGCGTAAGGAAGACCAGCGCCGCGCTCAGGCGTGTGTAAAAGCCGCACAACAATCCCAGCACTCCGGCCACGTGCAAGCCCAGCAAGAAATGCACCGCACCCGCAGTAGGCGGCAGATGGTTGAAGAGCGACCAGGTGATTTTTCTGAAAGCCTGTTGGTGCTCGGCCAGCGCCAATGCGCCCGCCGGATAAAAGCAAAACTCGGCTGCGCGCCAAAAGGCAATGGCATTGACCAGTAGTAACACGCCAAACGCGATGCGAAAAACTGCCAGCGCCAGCAGGCTTTCGGGCGCATGAAAACATTGATTCCAGCCACTCGCGAGAGTTTCCAGGTTGAAGAACAGCGCAATCAGCATGAAATTATTCCGGGCAAAAAGACAATTGCAGCGGTTTAGTCGCGCGACCCACTGGGATTGCCGCTGGCAGTGGGTCAAGCGGCTGCGTATGGAGAATCCGGCATTTGTACGGGGCGCAACCGGCAGTTGCTTTGTCCGCCAGCGGAATGATGGGTTGCCGCCAGCGAATGAGTTGCACTTCCACCGGACGTTTGTCCGGCGGCGCAGCCACCGTATAGGCGGCTGCGATGTACTTACACATAGATGCTCTGAGCGGTTCGGCGCCCGTGCGCAGCAAAGCCCGTTTGAGTTTTAGCCAGCGGTATTGCACCAGCGGATGCAGCGACGGCGCGTTACGGAAGTAGGCCGGTTCGATGGCGACCAGCGAACCATCCGCCAGGCGCAAGCGGAATTGCAGCCGACAGTTGTCGGTGGGCGGGTCAGGGCTAAACAGCCGCCAGCTATGAAACAAGCCCAGCCGTAGCATCAGCCATCGCAACTTGAACGCCAGACGGTGAAGTAGGCTGCGCTCCGGCAAATCCCACGCCCAGAGCAGAAACAGCATCAATGCGATGAAGCCGTTGATGAGCCAGGTCTCAATGAAATTCATACTTTTCCCCAGACACGCGCCAGCAAGCAGAGACAAAGCCGTCGCACCAGCGTGCCACGATGCAGTGCTTGCCTGCTCGCGCGTGTGTCGAGGCGGTCTTACTTGTCGTTTACCACGGTTTCATTGTGGTTGAGGACCCAATCTCCGCCCATACCGCCGCCACCGCCGTCCTCCGAGTAGGGTCTGGGGCCGGGTCCGCCTTTGATTCCATCCAACTCCTCATCGGTCAGATCGAAATCCGTGAGCTGTGGTTCCGTGGGCAATTCGTCTGCTTCAAAGAAGTTGATGTGATTCGCCGTTGCCGGCTCGTAACTTTGCATTTTCATTGTTTTGGTCCTCCGTTTAGGTTTCATAGTTTTTGGTTAATTGCGTGCGACCCGCAACACAGCGCGCGCCTGCAGTGTTGACCGTTCAATCGCCCGGCTTGCCCTGTATGTTGCGGTTGCTACATAAGGCGCAAACGCGCGGCAAAAACCACCAACGCAGTGGAAAAAATTTCAGTCAGGCAAGACTCCGCTCCGCATCGCTTGTAACAGACCACTGTGTTAGATTTCCCGCCTCATCTTTGCGCAACCCAAGTGGCTGGCAATCTTATGGCTACGCAAACATCCAAAGAGGTGACGCAATTACTGATTGCCTGGAATAACGGAGACCCGGCGGCGCTCGAACAACTAATTCCGCTGGTGCAGGCCGAATTACACCGGATCGCCAGGCATTACATGGCAAGGGAACGCGCCGGCCATGCGTTGCAACCGACGGCGTTGGTGAATGAGGCGTACATTCGTTTGATCGAGTGGCAAAATGTCGAATGGAAAAACCGCGCACATTTTTTCGGCGTGTCGGCGCAACTGATGCGGCGCATTCTGGTTGATCTCGCGCGGCGCCGTCAGCACGTTTCCGGCAAGAGCGTTCAGCAGGTTTCATTGCAACAAGCTGAAGGCAACCGGAAAGAGCGCACCGCTGACCTGATGGCGCTCGACGATGCGTTGCGCAGCCTGGCCGAGATTGACGAACGTAAAAGCCGCGTCGTCGAGTTGCGTTATTTCGGCGGCCTCGATAACAAAGAAATTGCCGAAGTGCTGGGCGTTTCTGAAAACACGGTCATTCGTGAGTGGGGCAGAGCCAAAGCCTGGCTTTACCGCGAACTAAAAAAAGACGAGCAGTAACACCGGCCACGACGCCGGCCATGACTCCTGCAATGACTCCTGCCATGACTCCTGAAAGATGGGCACAAATAGACCAATGGTTGGCCAAAGCGTTGGAACTTCCCGACGCCGAACGTGCAGCCTTTTTAGCTGAGGCTTGCGCTGGCGATGAAGAGTTGCACAGTGAAGTTGAGTCGCTGCTCGCCGCGCATCAGGCAGCGGAAGATTTCCTCGCGACCCCAGCACTGGAAGCCGCCGTGCGCGACCTCGCCAACGAAGCGCCACCGTCTTTAGTCGGTACGACCTTCAGCCATTACAGCTTGCTTTCGGTTTTAGGCGTAGGCGGTATGGGAGAAGTTTATCTGGCACAGGACACGCGGCTGAACCGGAAGGTCGCGTTAAAACTGTTGCCCGCTCAATACACGCAAGACCCCGCGCGCATCAAGCGGTTCGAGCGGGAAGCGCACGCGGTCTCGGCCTTGAACCACCCGAACATCATCACGATTTATGAAATCGGGCAGGAGGACGGCAAACATTTCATCGCGGCGGAATACGTTGACGGCAAGACGCTGCGCAAATTGCTGACGCATGGGCGGGCACCGCTGAAAGAAGTGGTCGAGATCGCGGTGCAAACCTCTGCTGCGCTGGCGACCGCCCACGAGGCCGGAATCATTCACCGCGACATCAAGCCTGAAAACGTGATGCTGCGGCCTGACGGTTACGTCAAAGTGCTCGATTTCGGGCTGGCCAAGTTGACTGAACCACAACGGCCGGACGGAGAAACAAAAGACTCGGAAGACTTCGCCCGCACCAACCCCGGCGTCCTGCTCGGCACGGTGCGCTATATGTCGCCGGAACAGGCACTGGGACAGGAAGTTGACCAGCGCAGCGATCTTTTCAGTCTGGGCGTGTTGCTCTACGAACTGATTACGGGCGTGCCGCCGTTCAAAGGCGCTTCGACGGCGGCGACGCTCGACGCCATTGTTCATCATCAACCGGTGCCGCTGACCAGCCTGTACGCTGACCTGTCGCCTGAGTTGGAACGCCTCGTCAACCGCTGTTTGGAAAAAGACCGGGAGTTGCGTTACCAGACCGCCACCGATTTGCGCGCTGGTCTGAAGCTGCTCTTGCGCGCCATGGACTTTGCGCCAGCCCGCGCAAGGGCTGTTCACCGCAACGAACCAACCCGTCCCTCCGTTGGCAAAAAGCGGATCGCTGTCGGGTTGGCGCTGGCCGCCCTGGCACTCATTGCCCTAGCCGCAGCGTGGCGACTGACGCTAAAACCGGCGGCAGAAAATCCCGCGTGGAGCCGCGCGGTGGCTTCGCAATTGACGGGCTTCGCGGGCGCGGAACTCTTTCCGGCCTTTGCGCCAGACACCAAAGAATTTGTTTACGCGCGCAATGAAAAAGGCAATTGGGATATTTTTCAGCAACGGCTCAGTCAGGGCTCGCCCCGCAATCTGACGGAAAATTGGCTTGACGATGATACTGAACCTGCCTACTCGCCTGATGGTGAATGGATCGCTTTTCGTTCGGAACGTCAGGGTGGCGGGATTTTCGTGATGGGCGTGACGGGCGAACCGGTCAGAAAAATTTCGGCGCAGGGGCATTACCCGGACTGGTCGCCGGATAGGCAGGAAATCATCTTTTGTTCGAAACCTGTCGCTGACCCGTTTTCGCGTGGCGGCAACGTCAAACTTTTTGGAGTCAATGTCGCCACCGGTCAGACGCGCGAGATTGACGCCGGGCCGGATGCCGTGCAACCGCGCTGGTCGCCCCAGGGGCGACGCATCGCGTTTTGGGGATACGCCACTTCTGGGCAACGCGACATCTGGACGGTCTCGCCGCGCGGCGGCGACCCGGTGCAAGTCACCAACGATGCGGCGGTAGACTGGAATCCGGTCTGGTCGCCGGATGGCAAGTTCATTTACTTCATCAGCAACCGCAAGGGCGCGCCGAGTTTGTGGCGCGTGCCGGTTGACGAAATGGCGGGACGCGCGACGGGGGAACCCGAAGCGATCATTGGGCCGCTGGGGCAAAGCTGGCAATTGAATCTGGCGCGCGACGGACGGCATCTGATTTTTGTCGAAAGACAAACCCGCGAAAACATCCACGCCATTGCTTTCGACCCGGTCAAATATAAAACCGTTGGCACGGATGTCGCCGTGCTCGAAGCCTCGAAGCACAGCAGCAGCCCCGACGTTTCACCCGACGGCCAATGGCTGACTTACTATTCACGTGGCGAGACGAATGAAGATATTTATGTCATCAAAACCGACGGCACCTCGCCCGCTCCACTGACCAACGATGCTTTCAATGACCGTGTGCCGCGCTGGTCGCCGGATGGCAAACAAATCCTCTATTACTCGAACGCCAGCGGTAAATATGAAATATGGGCGATCAATCCCGACGGCAGTGGACGCCGGCAGCTCAGTTTCAGCCTGGATCAGCCCCACGGTTTTGACCGCTCAAGCAACCTGGTTTATCCGGTAATGTCGTCTGACGGAAGCTGGATTTCTTATTGCCTGGCGGCGTCGGGTCAAACCTTGCTGATGGATGCGCACAAGTCATGGCACGAGCAGAAACTGGTGGCGCTGCCTTTCATCAAGCCGCAGGAAGAGTGGTTCATCGCCTGGTCGTGGTCACCCGATGCAAAGAAGCTGGCAGGCTGGTCTGAAACCCGCAGCGGCGGATCGGCAGGTTCATACATTTACTCGATCCAGTCGCAGCGCTTTGAAAAGATCGCCGACGCGGGGGTGCGCCAGTACTGGTTGAGTGACGATCGCCATTTGTTGAGCGTTGATGACGGCAAGCTTTTCCTGCTCGACAGCCGGACGAAAAACAAGCGTCTGCTGCTGGCACTGCCACAACGAGTCATCCGTGGCGCTTCGATCTCGGCTGACTTGCGCCGCATCTATTTCGGCGTCCTGACGGATGAATCCAACCTTCGGCTACTCACGCTCGAATGATGCCTCAGACTGCCTGCCTGGTTGGTTTTCTGGATTGAGCGCAAACAGCTCTGACAAAGCAGAGCTGTTGCGCCGTTCTTCAGCGTATTTTGCCTGTTTGAGTGTCAGTTACCGTGAGCGTGTATTCGACGCTGCTGAGAGTGCCACTTTTGATCTCCTCGGCCTGCTCATCTGCGACTGGCAAATCGGCGAGGTGGGCTTGGCCGTCCGCTTCACCAGCGTCAAGGACTGTTTCGTTGTGCTGTGTCATCGGTGGGCCCCAGCCACAGCCAGGGCAACCGGCCTTGATGTCGTCTGCCCGAGCTGTGTCGAGCATCAAATCGTCGAGTAAGTCCGCATCGTCTTCTACCGTCGTTTCATTGTGGTTGTTATCATCACACGTAGGACGGCCCCAGCCACCTGGCCCGCCCTTGATTTCTGCGAGTTGTTCGTCAGTCAGGTTCAAGTCTTCGAATAGAAGACTTTCCAATTCGGCTTCGCCTTTGGTCTGATCAGTTTCGTTGTTTGTCAGTATTTGTTGGTTCATCTCGATCTCCTTTTGAAATAAGTTCCTGTAGTTTTGCTGCGGGAACGTTCCCGCTCCATTGTTAAGGCGTAAAGGCCGAGCGAAAACAACCATCATGCTTTGATTTTTTTGGCGGATTGGCGGCTGAGACTGCGTAGCGGCGTTTCGTCTTCACCGGCTGGTGTGGGCAAGACTTATTTGAGCGTAATCAAGACTACGCCGGAAATGGAAAGCAAAATCCCGCAGACCTGCTTCGCCGTGATGGCTTCCTTGAAAATGATCATAGCCAGCAGAATCGTTACGACCGGGTAAACGGCGGTGATGCCGGTAACTAACGAAGCTTTCCCTTTGCTCACGGCAATGATGAATAGAAAGGTGGCGATCATACCCGTCGCGCCATACAGAATGCTGTAGATGATGCCGCCCGGACTGGTCTCCAACTTAAAGCCGTTCTTGTATAAAACGATCAGCCCGCCCGCGACGAAAACCAGGCAGTCATAAACGAACAGGCTTTTGTAGCCGATGCGGTTCGACGCCATTTTGCTTAACACGCCCCACATGCCGTAGAGAAAAGTCGCTGCGATTGAGCAAGTCATCCAGTTCATAGTAATCCTCATTAAGGTAAAAGCCGTGATGTTCCCAAGTCTAAAATGATATTTGCGGAAAAGCTGGCAGCGCGGGGAGCTGCAACCGCGCTGCCACGCTGGCGAGCGCTAATTCGCGCGTGGTTTTCCAGTAAGCGCCCAACCTGCTCTGCAATCGCTGGTGAATGTGTTCGGCAAAGCGATACTTTACGAGCGCCTGCTTATTCAAATACGAAGCGCCTTGAATTTGGCCCAGGCAACTGCGAGTGCCGCAAAAGCAGGTGAACGGCTGCGTCATTGACCATTCCGTCGAAGGATAAAAGAAGCTGATTTCTTCGTTGGGAGTGATGTCTCTGAGCGCGACGACCTCGCCTTTGTTTGTGTCGAAGAAGGTGTTCGGCTCGCAGCTATGATTGATGTATTGCAAAAACTCCGGGGCCAGATGGATGTGCCGGTCGTCCGCCACCTGCACGGAAAGATAGGTCGGGCGCGCGACGTATTCGCGGGCGCTGAAGTTGTGTAACACGGAATTGAGCGGCAACTGCTTTAAGGCTCTGAGCGAGTGATGCCCGTTGGCGGGGTTATAAAACAACGCCAGGTTTTCCGTGACATTCAGAATTCTTTTCGCCGTTTCCGCCGGTGTGTTTTGCGTGCTGTTCATCATCTGTCGTTCCATATCAATCTCCTTATGGTGGCTCCTTATGAAATGGTTCCCCTCTGAAATGATCTCACCCTTTCGTTTCTCAGCAGGAGCTTTCCTGCTCACTTACTAAGGCGGAAAGAAGCAATGAAAACTATCAGCGTGGCGGAGATTTTTTGGGTAGTGATAAAAATGTAAGGCTGCCGTTTTCTTGCCGCGTAGCGGCAGTTGAATTTAGCCGTGGGTTTTCAACCCACGGAAAATTAGCGCGTGACCTTCGCGTCGCGTCAGCGACGCTTGAATTCAAGCGTCGCTGACGCGACGCGACGCGGCACGCGCTGCCGCGTTTTCCCGGCGTTGAAAACGCCGGGCTAAAATCAGGTCGTCGCTAACGCGACTGCAAATCCGGCCTTACATTTTTAGCACCACCATTTTTTGATTGTATGCAAGGCTACGTACAGACGCACGAAGAGGCGTGAAGTAGATTTCTTCACGCCTCTGGTTTGAGTCATCTGAAAGTTGGCGGCGGATCAGGCGGCAGCTTCTCGGTAAGCTGCTCTGCGCGTTAAAAATCTGAACCTGAAACAGTGCCATCACCATTGTAATCTCCGCTCAAGCCTTTTTTCTTTTTGGCGGATTGGGTCTGCTTGGCGAGCAAGATATGTTCGCGCGTCTGGCCGCCTTTGATTTCCTCAGTTTGTTGCGGCTCCAGATCATTGATCTGATTGGTTAGCTTGGCGGCTTCGATTTGCTTGCTGTTCATTTCAGTCTCCTAAGTAGTTTGGTTATTTTGGCGAGCACTTGATTGCGCTCACCTGTTAAGGCGAAAGCGCGCGGTAAAAACTATCAGCGTAACGGAAACTTTTTCTCCCGCGCGTTAGACCGTGCGCAAATGGGTAGTGGCGCAAGCGGGAGAGAAGGTTTGGAGTCCCGCCTGCAGGCGGCAGCTTGCGTTGACCAGCCCGGCCGGCTGAAGCCGGTACTCCAAACTCACCACCTTGACCCACTACCCGCAAATGAACAAAGAGGCGTGAAGGAAACTCCTCCACGCCTCTGATTTGACTTGCTTCGTCCAGGCCCAGATGACTGAGCGACTCTGATTAACCTGTTGGGGGCTTCACGTCCAGACTTGATCAATAGACTACGTCAATGAAGACCTTTATTCCCTTGTCGTGGAACCGATTCCCCCCTTTGACCTAGACGTTGTCGTCGGGCAAATCTTTCAGCAATTCAGTCTCGGCTTCTTCATCTTTCGCCGTCGTCTCGTTGTGATTCCCTAGAACGACTCCGCAATACGTACACCACCCCGGCCCGCCTTTGACTTCGGCCAGGTACTCATCCGTCAGTTCCAGGTCGGCGAATTGCCGGAAGTCATCTTCCGCTTCGCTGTCATCGCTGTCTATAGTTTCGTTGTGATTGGAGTAGATACCTCCGCACTGGCTACACCAACCACTACCCGGCCCACCTTTGATCTGTCCCGGTTGGTCATCGGTCAACGTCAAATCGTCGAATAGGCCGAACTCCTCAGCGGCCTCATCCTCTTCATCGCCCACGGTTGTCTCGTTGTGATTGCTAAAGACGATCCCACACTGCGAACACCAACCTGGCCCGCCTTTGATCTGTTCCACCTGCTCATCAGTCAGTGCCAGGTCGGCGAGCTGTAAGAAGTCTTCCTCCTCGTCTTCCATTAAGTCGCTCATTGTCGTCTCGTTGTGATTGCTATAGACGACTCCGCAATACGAACACCACCCTGGCCCACCCTTGACTTCGGTCAATTGCTCGTCAGTCAACGCCAAATCATCGAATAGGCCGAACTCCTCATCGGTCTCTTCCAACTCGTCGCTGACGGTCGTTTCATTGTGATTGCTATAGACGATTCCGCACTGCGAACACCACCCCGGTCCGCCTTTGACTTCGGCCAGTTGCTCGTCGGTCAGCGCCAGGTCGGCGAAGGCAAAAAAATCCTGGTCTGCTGTCTCTTCGCTTATCAGGTAATCAACTGTTTCATTCTCTTGCTGGTTCATTTCGTCTCCTTTTTGATGTTGTTCGATTTCTCAACGCCACTTCAAGCTCACCGGTTAAGGCGGAAGCAACTGGCAAAACCTATCATCCGCTGAATATTTTTTTTGCGGTCTGTCTCCGGCTGCCTTAGGGCGTAGCGGGTACGGGCGCAGCAGCATTCGCAACTGTTGCCTGTTGGCTGGCAACGGCGCGGCGGTTCTCGGCTTCCTGTTTGGCGCGCGCGGCGGTTAGCAACAAGCCTAGCGGGCCGGCCAGGCTCGACGTGAGCGCGGCTAGTGTCGTCGTTGCCAGCGCATCCAGCGGAAAAGCCAGCAGCGGATGCAGGTGATTCAATTCGGGAATCGTCACCAGCCCAGTCGTCAATTTCAACAGCAGCGCGAGCCAGAATCCGCCGCAAAACACACAGCCCGCCCAGGCATCCCACAAATAATCCAGCGGCGTGGGAAACCAGCCTTTTAGCTTCATAAACCAGTTCCAGGTCGGCATCTTTTGCGACATCAAAACCCACGCTCCCAAGGTCAAGATCGTCAAAGCAAGGTTCATAGCTCCTCCGTTTGAATAAATTCCGATTTTCCAGCGTCTCATTTACGCTCAATGGTTAAGGCGAAAGGGGGCGGCGAAAACTATCATCCGAAAAAAAATATTTTCGGATGATAGTTTTCGCCGCCCCCTTCCGCCTTAACAGATGAAGAGATGAAAAAGGACGCTGGCAAAGGAGACCGACCGATGTTTATCGTTGAAGACAAAGAGTTTGGCTGGGAAGAAATCGTGCTCGCCGCCGAAGCCTGGGGTGAATGGCAACCGTTTTTTGAGCAGACGCGCCAAACGCTGGCCTGTCTGCGGCAAGCCAGACAATCTTCCCGTCTGTTGACCAGCAACGAGGTCAAAGAAGCCGCCACCGCCTTCCGCTACTCGCACAATTTGATCAGCGCCGAAGAGACGCAAACCTGGCTGAACTATTGGGGACTGTCCGTCGAAGACTGGATGAATTGCCTGCGCGGTCAATTGCTGCGACAACGCCTGGCCAACCAACTCGATCGGATCGTCGCCGCGCACCCGGTCAGCGATGCCGAGGTCGAACAAGTCATCAAACATTACGCCATCTGCGCCGACAAACTGGGGGAGTGGGCGCAGAAGCTGGCCGGACGCGCAGCAGTCGCTGCTAAGTCCGGCTCGCTCGATGTGGGTGGCCGATCTCCGCGCCAAATGGTCGCCCACATCGAAGCCGTTTTCACTCAACAACGCCAACAAGCCGTCACGCCGCAACTGCTGGCGGCCAAGATCGCCGATCACTGCTTGGATTGGATTCGCTACGACTGCCGCTACATCTGGTTTCCCGAAGAACACATTGCCCGCGAAGCCGCTTTCTGTGTCACCGAAGACGGGTTGACGCTGGACGAAGTCGCCTACGACGCGCACGGTGTCGTGCAGCAATGGAATTTCTATCTGGATGAATTGGACACAGCGGCGCGCCCTTATTTTTTGGCGACGTGCCAGGGCGATTGCTTAGGGCCGGTGAAGCTGTTGGAAGGCTTCCCGCTCTTTTCCATCGTCACAAAACAGATGCCGGTGGCTGATGACCCGCGCATCCGGCAACGCGCCGAAGAGGCTATCGTAGGCAGCTTGGTCGAGCAGGCGATGAATAGCTGCGTGAAGTGGGTGATGTAAAACAATCTCGTAGCCCTCGCTGGCGAACGTACGATGGGAAGTAACGCATACACAGCTGATCGAGTGTTTAGAGTACAAGCTTTAGCTTGCCAGTGGGCAAGTACCGTCTAGCTAGCAAGCTAATGGTCTTTGACGAATTAAATCGGTAACGAGTCAGCGTAGGGGCAGACCTGCGTGTCTGCCCCGGTGGGTGGCGCGCGCCTGGGGCAGACACCAGGTCTGCCCCTACGTAAACTGCCGCATGCGGTTTACCGATTTAATTTATCAAACACCATAAGCTTGTACTCTAAACATTCGAGCGCCGATGACTCGCCTTCCCAGAATCCTGCACCAAACGCTGGTTACTTTGGAGAACAGATGAACGACAAACGCACAGCACTGGAAGAGCTACCGATGATGATGTACCTGCCGCCCGAGATGAAGCGGCTCGTGATGGATTGCTTCGTCCCCGCCAGCTTTGGCTTCGGCGGCAACATCATCAACGAAGGCGAAGAGGCCGATGCTGTCTACGTGCTGGCTGAAGGCCGTGCGCGTGTCGTCAAACGCGGCGCGAACGGCGAAGAGATTGCGCTCAACGTGCTGCGCCCCGGCGAAACCTTTGGCGCGACGGGCTTGCTCGATCCGACGGCGATTGGCAAACGCGCGACGACCGTGCGCGCCAGCAGCGACGTGCAGGCTTACAAGCTCGACCCGGCACTGTTTCAAGCCCTGCTGCAAAACCATCCTGAAATCAAAAACTACTTCGAGCTGGAACAGCGCCATCGCCAACTGGCCAATTTCATCCGCCTCTACACGCCCTTTGCCAAACTGCCGCCTGAAGCGTTGAAGCTGTTGGTGACGGAAGGCGAACAGCTTGATGTGGATGTGGCGGCCAATGAATTGATTGTGCGGCGTGGTGACGCGGCCAAAGCGATGTTCATCCTGCTCGACGGCAAAGCGCGTCTGTTCACCATAGAACAAGGCCGCGAGCGCGAACTGGCCTTCCTGCGCAAAGGCGATTCCTTTGGCGAAGCGGCGCTGTTCAAAGCCGAGCCGCATTCTCACAACGTGCAGGCACTGACTGATTGCCGTTTGCTCAAAATCAACGAACAAACCTTCGGCAAGCTCTACGCCAATTTCCCGGCCTTCAAATCCAAGATCGCCGAGCGTATTCAGCAGAGCAATTTCAGACAGACCGCGCGCCTGCCGCTCGATTTCGCCGAAGAGATTCTGCCTGCGAACGCAGTCAAGACCGAACAGGTCAGCGCGCAACAACTCGACACTGCCGCCATCGCCACGCAGCTTGGCCCCTTCGCCTCCGCCGAAGGCCACTTCGTCAAAGGCCAACGCATCCACCGCTTTCCTCACATCAAGCAGATTGACGAGATGGACTGCGGCGCGGCGAGTCTGGCGATGGTCTGCTGCCACTTTGGCCGTCGGGTGAGCCTCACTCGCATCCGCCAAGTCGTGCACACGGCGACCGACGGCACCAGCCTGCGCGGACTTTGCGACGGCGCGCAGGCCTTGGGCCTGGCCGCGCGTTCGGTCAAGGTTTCCAAGCGCAACATTCTGCAAATGCCGCTGCCCGCAATCATCCATTGGGAGAATTACCACTGGAGCGTGTTGTATGACGTGGATGAAAAACATGCCTGGGTTGCCGACCCCGGGACGGGTTTGCGCAAGCTTACACGCAAGGAACTTGATGAAAAGTGGAACGGCTACGCGGCGCTCTTCGATTACACCGAAGCCTTTGAACAAGCGCCCGAAACGCGCACGGGTTTTGGCTGGTTCCTGCCTTTTCTAAAACCTTTCAGCGGCATTTTCGCCAAAGCCTTTGGCTTGGCCATCATCGTTAGCGCCTTGCAGATGCTGTTGCCGGTGTTTACGCAAGTCATCGTTGATCGCGTGCTGGTCGAAAACGACACCAGTTTGTTGACGATGATGATTGCCACGATGTTGGTCGTGCTGGCCTTGATGACGGTGGCGATGTTGGTGCAACGCTATCTGCTCAGCTTCGTCGCGGTGCGGATTGATTCGTCATCGCTGGATTTCATCACGCGGCGCTTGCTGGCGCTGCCGCTCGGTTATTTCAGCGCGCGCAAGACTGGCGACATTCAGCGGCGCATTTTAGGCGTGCGACAGGTGCGCGAATTCCTGGTGCAGAACGGCGTCAACGGCTTGACCGCGATTGCGCAGATCGGTGCCGCTGTCGCGCTGATGTTTTTGTACGGCCCAATGCTCGCCGTCGTCTTTCTGGCCGTTGCACCGCTTTACGCCGGCTTGATGAAGTATTCGAGCAAGCGGTTGAGGCCGATGTTCGATGAACTGGAAGAGGCTTACGGCAAATACAATTCTCACCAGATTGACGCGATCAAAGGGATCGAAACCGTCAAAGCCCTGGGCGCGGAGAGCGCCTTGCGCGAAAAGATGCTCGGCGAATTTCACGGACTGGCGCACAAACAATTCAAATCGAACTTCCTGCTGATGGGCTACGAAGGCGCGGTACAGACTGTCGGGTTTCTTTCGCTGGCGCTGTTTCTGTTTGTGGCGGCGCAGCGCGTGATGAGCGGCGAGATGAGCATCGGCGCAATGGTCGCGTTCAACTCGCTGGTGGCGATGGCCAACGCGCCGATTCTGACGCTGCTTTCGATGTGGGACAACTGGCAATTCGCCGCCGTGCTGCTCGAACGGATGAACGACATCTTTGAATCCGAGCCGGAGCAGGGTCACGACCACGCGCATTTGAAACCGGTGCGCAGTCTGGAAGGCCGCGTGCGCTTGCAACACTTGAGCTTCCAATACGGCGGGCCGGATTCGGCGAAGATTTTGGAAGACATCACACTCGACATTCCGGCGGGTAAGACTGTCGCCGTCGTCGGGCGCAGCGGTTCGGGCAAAACGACGCTGGTCAAATGCCTGGCAGGCATGTTGGAACCGACCGAAGGCGCGATCTTCTTTGACGATGTCGAACAGAAGAAACTGCGCTACCGCGACCTGCGCCGCCAGATCGGTTTTGTATTACAGGAGAATTATCTATTCGACGACACCATCGCCAAGAACATTGCCTTTGGCGAAGAAGAGCCGGATTTGGAACGCGTCGCCTGGGCCGCGCGCCTCGCCAACGCGCACGAATTCATCGAACGGTTGCCTCTCGCTTATGACACGCGCGTCGGCGAAACCGGCATCGCGCTCTCCGGCGGCCAACGCCAACGCCTCGCCATCGCCCGCGCCGTTTACAACCAACCGCCGATTCTGATCTTCGACGAAGCCACGAGCGCGCTCGATACCGAATCGGAAAAGGCCGTCAAAGAAAACATGAATCAATTGCTCAAAGGCCGCACCTCGTTCGTCATTGCGCACCGGCTGAGCACCATTCGCGACGCCGACATCATTCTAGTCATTGAAAAGGGCAAGCTCGTCGAGCGGGGAACACACGAGGAATTGATGGAGCGACAAGGGCTGTATTACTACCTTTCGAGCCAGCAACTGGGTTTGTGAGCCGTGCCGCCAGTCGGCTCATTCCAAATTCGTCAGCCAAATGTCCGAGCCGGTCGTCGTAAACCAAGGGCTTTTGTGCTTAACACAGTGCAGTGGTACAGAGCCGCGAGCGATAGCGACCAGGTAGAGTGGTGATTAAACCTGTTCGACCTGTGCTGACAGTTACAAATTGGTGCCACGTGATTATGCGGGCCGCTGAGAAATTTCTTCTCGGCGGCCCTTTGCTTTGCTGGGTTCGAGTAAAAGACGCAAGCCAGCACAAAGGTCGGAAAATTCGGCAAAAAATGTGGGCGCGCTGGTGGTTTTGCGCGCCGAGTTACGCCTTAGTAGGCGGCAGCGGAAAACGAGCTGCAAAAATAAAACTGAAACTCAAACTTTTAACCAAAGGAGAACGAGACAATGTCGAAGCAAAAAGAACCGAAGAAGCTGGATCGCCTGACGGTCAACAAAGAGACCATCGCCGATCTGGATGTGAGACAAGCCGATAAGGTCAAAGGTGGAACCAACTTAGTAAATCCTACTGACCCGGTTACGCGTCCTTTGATAACGAGAGATTGCATCAAGCCACAGTAGGCACAATAAAACCGCGCGCTGTTGAGCGAGTCAATCCCTCAACAGTGCGTGACTTCCCGGGCCTGCAAAACCATCAATGAACGCAAAACGAAATCGGTTTGCTTTGAGAGAGAGGAGCGGCAATGACGCAGATAGCCGGAAAGCGCACTGCCGGTGCCACGCAGGCTGAGCCTTGGCGGGCTTTGCTGCAAGGCGAGTTGGCTAAGCGCGCCAGCGCCACCGTCGAGGAGATCGCCGCCGGCCTACGGGCCTACACGCGAGTATTGGCCGCGCCAGATGCCGCCGATGCCGCCTTGTTTTTTGGTTACCTGGCGCGGGTCAACGGAGATGAAAATCACGCCGCCGCCGCACTGGACTACTTGAACAAAGCGATCAACGGCTACGCACCTGTGCCCGCCTTATTCAGTGGTTTTATTCGCAGCGCCTGGGCTGTCACTCAACTGCAAGGGAAATTGTTTTCGGCGGAGGAAGCCGACGATTGTTTGAATGTGGATGAAGGCCTGACCCAGTGGGTGCAGACGGTCAGCCAGCCAGTGGATTATGACCTCGTCGCCGGGCTCACAGGGATTGGCGTCTATGCCTTGGCGCATCTGCCAGCGCCCAGCGCCTTGGCCTGTTTGCAGGCAGTGTTGCAAAAATTGGCCGCGACTGCCGAACACAGCGCAGCGGGCATAAGCTGGCACACGCCGCCGGAGTTGTTGCCGGCTTGGCAACGAAAGCTGTGTCCCAATGGCTATTACAACCTGGGGTTGGCACACGGTGTGCCGGGCGTGGTCGCTTTATTGGCGCGCGCCAGCGCCGTGCCGGAAGTGCATGAGCAAGCAGTAGAGTTGCTGGAAGGCGCAGTGCGTTGGTTGTTGGCGCAACGACAGTCTGACCAGGGCGTCCCGTTTTTTCCCGCTTGGATAGCGCCCGAAATTGAGCCAAAGCCGGGCCGCCCGACTTGGTGTTATGGCGATTTGGGATTGGCTACGGCGCTGCTTTATGCGGCGCGGTGCGTGGCGCGGGCAGGTTGGGAAGCAGGGGCGCTTAGCTTGCTGTGACACATCGCGAAGTATGTCGAAGGGACGGGGATCCAGGAAGTGGGAATCTGTCACGGCGCGGCGGGCAATGCCCACATTTTCAACCGTCTTTATCAGGCCACCGGCGAAGCGTCGTTCAAAGCAGCCGCGTTGTTTTGGTACGAACAGATTTTTACTTTGCGCAGAACGGATGCGGGCATCGCGGGCTTCCCAATGTTGGAGCAAGGTGACGACGCCGAGCCGCGCTGGGTGGATTGCGTCGGCTTGCTCAATGGAGCTGTGGGAGTTGGCTTGGTCTTGCTGGCGGCGTGCAGCGAGACAATACCAGATTGGGATGGTTGTCTATTGGTCTCAGTGCCACCACAGGCGCATTGAACGTAATGCTAGGCAGACGAGCAGAGAGACTGTGAAGAGCAAAAACGATCACGCGAAAAAACAGGCCGAGAACGCGCCAGCCGATGAATTCGGCGCCGCCGGTTTCTTTGTGCTGCGCGCGCCGCTGCTGCCTTTGGCAGAGTTTCTCGCTTGGAGCGACGGCGCAAGCGCGGCGACGGCGTTGCAGGATGAAGTGGCTTTGGCACAAGCCCTGACTGCCGACCGAGACTTATTGCGCGAACGGTTGCGTGCGTTCGTCGCCCAGCCTGAAATCAGCGATGCCATCTTCGTCGCCTCGCCGGATTTGGCTGAATACATCGAACATTGGCGCCGCGAACCGGACAGTAAGCGTGGCACGCGGGTCGAAGGCGCGCTGGTACGCTACTTCACGCGCATGTGCTCCCGTCCCACACCGTTCGGTCTGTTTGCCGCGACCTCGCTTGGCCAAATCGGCGCGACGACCGATTTGCAGGTGGCCACGCGCCAACGCTGCGAACGCCACACGCGGCTCGATATGGATTATCTGTTCGCGCTGGTCAACACGCTGGCCAAAGTCCCGGCCTTGCAGCGCAGCTTGCGCTATCACCCTAACAACAGTCTTTACCGCACGCCGGATCACCTTCGTTACGTCGAAGCCCGCTTGAACGGCAAACGGCGCAGTTACCATCTAGTCGCAGTCGAACAAACCGAATACCTGACTGCAACGTTAGAACGCGCCGCCGCAGGCGCGCCGTTGACAGAACTGGCGGCGGCGCTCTTGGATGAAGAGATCACGCAAGCCAAGGCCGAAGGCTTCATTGAGCAATTGATCGAGAATCAAATCCTCATGCCCGATTTGACGTTGCCCGTCACCGGCGTTGAACCGATTTATCCCATCATCGCCAAGCTACATTCGAGCGTGCTCGAGAGCGAAGCCGCCACTGTGCTGGAACAAGTGCGCGACGAGTTGGCCGCGCTCGATGCGGCAGGCTTAGGCGCTACGCCTGAGCAGTATCAAGCCATTGCGGAAAAGCTCAGAAGCCTGCCCGCCGACGTTGAACTGCCGCGTTTGTTCCAAGTGGATTTGGTGCGCCCGGCCAATGAAGCAACGCTCAGCGCAGCCGTTGTACAGGAGGTCAGTGCCGGCGCAGAGCTGTTGCGCAGCCTGTTCGGCGGCGAGTACGAAAGTGAGCTGAGCCGCTTTCGCGAGGCGTTCAGCAAGCGTTACGAAGAACGCGAGGTACCGCTGGTCGAGGCACTCGATGACGATTTGGGAATCGGCTTCCCGGTCGGCGCGCGTGCCAATGGGCGCGTGCCGTTGCTTGACGGGCTGGCGCTGCCTGGCGGCGGTGAGGCCTATTCACAGTGGCAGCAACGCGAAAGCTACTTGCTGGAAAAACTGACCGAGACGTGGGCGGCGGGCCGCACCGAACTCAGGCTGACCAACAAAGATATTGAAGCATTGAAATTGCAAGAGCCGCTGCCCTGGATGGACACCTTCAGCGCGGTCTGCAAGCTGGCTGCGCCTTCGCCGGACGCACTCGCGCAGGGCGATTTCCAGGTTTTGCTGGAGAGCGCTGGGGGCGCTTCGGGCGCGACTTTGCTGGGTCGGTTCTGCCACGCCGATGCTGCGTTGCAGGCGGAAGTTGAACGTTACATGCGCGCGGAAGAAGCGCAGCAGCCTGACGCCGTGTTTGCCGAAATCGCTCACCTGCCAGAGGGTCGCATCGGCAATATTCTGGCGCGGCCTGTGTTGCGCGGCTATGAGCTTCCCTATCTCGGGGCTTCTGGCGCAGCGCCCGAGCAGCAATTGCCGGTGACGGATTTGCTTGTTTCGGTGCGTGCGGGACGCGTCGTATTGCGCTCGGCGCGCTTAGGTTGCGAAGTAATCCCACGGCTGACAAGCGCGCATAACTGGGCTTACGAACGCGCCAGCGTCTACCGCTTTCTCTGCGAGTTGCAAACGCAAAACAGATTGCCGGGCGTCTCCTGGAATTGGGGCGCATTGGAGAGCGCGCCGTTTCTGCCGCGCGTCACGTTCGGCCGCCTGGTGCTAACGCAAGCCCGCTGGTTGATCGGCAAGGAAGAATTGCAGAAGCTGAGCGCCACCTCAACGCAAGCCCGTTTCCAAGCCGTGCAACAGTGGCGCGCCGCCCGCAAGCTGCCGCGCTACGTCGTCTTGGCCGATGCCGACAACACGCTACCGGTAGATTTGGAAAACACGCTAAGTGTGGATGCCTTCATCCACATCACCAAAGAGCGCGGCAACGCAATTTTGCGCGAGCTTTGGCCGGCACCGGAACATTTGTGCGCGCGCGGGGCGGAGGGCGTATTCGCGCATGAGTTGATCGTGCCGTTCATCAGAAAGGATGAAGGCGGAAGGATGAAGGATGAAACAAAGAGTCAAGCTGGTTTTCATCCTTCATCCTTCCGCCTTCATCCTTTTGAGCGCCGTTTCGCGCCGGGCAGCGAGTGGCTTTACGCCAAGCTTTATTGCGGCACGGCCACTGCCGATCAGGTGCTGCGTGAAGTCATTCAGCTTGCCACCCAACGCATCATTGAAGAAGGCGCGGCAGATCAATGGTATTTCATTCGCTACAGCGATCCCGATCATCATCTGCGCATACGGTTTCACGGTGAGCCGAGGCGCTTGCTCACGACGGTCTGGCCGCAATTGCAAGCGGCTTTGGCTCCGCTGTTGGCTGATGGGCGCGTCTGGCGCGTACAACTGGACACCTACGAACGCGAAGTGGAACGTTATGGTGGCGCGGTTGGCATCGCATTGGCCGAGCAGTTGTTTTACGCCGATAGTGTGGCGGTTGCCGAGCTGTTGGAACTGTCCGATACAGGTGATGCGGGAATGGACGAGCGGTGGCGGCTGGCTTTGTGCGGAATAGACCGCTTGTTGACCGATTTGGGTTTTGACACAGCGGGCAAACTGGAGTTTTTCCAACGCGGGCGGAAGAACTTTCTAGCGGAGTTTCGCGCTGATGAAAATCTGAATGAGCGTTTGAGCGAGCGTTACCGGCAAGAACGCAAGCGGCTCGAAGCTTTGCTCGATCCGCAGCGTACAGCGGAGAGTGAATTAGCACCGGGGCTGGAAGTTTTGCAGCGACGTTCGCAGCGTAGCGCGCCGATTGCGGCGGCGTTGCATGCGGCGGAGCGGGAGGGGAGATTGACGCAGCCTTTGTCTGAGTTGGCGTGGAGTTACGCGCACATGCACGTGAACCGCTTGCTGCGTTCGGCGCAGCGCGCGCAAGAGATGGTGCTTTACGATCTGTTGACGCGGCTCTACAGCGCCCAAGCTGCGCAGCAGCGGCAACCAAAACCGGCGCAGGCTTTGGCAGCATAAAAGTTATTGCTCAGGAGCTTTCAGGCTCAGCAGCCAGAGGTCGCTCTCATTGATGATTGAGTGATTTGGTTTCGCAACCTCATTCTATGGAGGAGACTCCTTTTCTTGTAGAGAATGAATAGACCCTACTGGGTTTGTGAGGTGTGCAATTTTATTTCACGGCGCTGATAGTTTTCGCCGCTCACTTCCGCTTTAACAGATGAACACAATGGGCGTTCAACAAGCAAAAACGACAACTACCAACTTTCATCAATGGAGGAAAGACAGTGAAGGAACAGCAGACAGAGAATGAGCACAACTTGACTAACGAAACCCAGCCGCAGGCCATGCCGCCTGCACTCGCCGACCTTGAAGCGCAGAACGCCGAAGAGCTCACTGGCGGTGGCCTGACGAAGGTAGGCCAAGGAACCTTAATCCTCCCGAACCAGTCGGCAGGGTTCTATGGCACCGGCGTTTACAAGTAAAACGACACCGACCGAACACCGGCTTCCAATCCGGAAAGGGGTAGTGGCGCAAGCGGGAGAGAAGGTTTGGAGTCCCGCCTTTAGGTGGAAGCTTGCGTTGACCAGCCCGGCCGGCTGAAGCCGGTACTCCAAATTCACCACCTTGCGCCACTACCCGGAAAGGAGCTTATGAGTTGACCAACAGAAACCCACATTATTCCTGGTGGAAGCTTGAAGAACTCATTATGTGATGGGGTTGCCTCGCCGCACCGGAATATAGCATCCTGCCGTTATGCCGCAGGCCGCGGACATTATTTCAACAAAGGTGAACACAACGATGTTGCGCTGGATGCTCGCTCTCGTCTTGTTGCTAGGCTGTTCGCTGTCAGCGTTCGACTCAAACGCGCAAAGCCAGGCGAAGCCGGTTTATGAAGTCTACGCCATCAGCTACGGCGTGATTCCAGACTTTTCGCTGGCGTCATTGGTGGCAGGTGCTGACCGTGCGCGCAAGCTGGATATTCAGATGATGGTCTGGCTGCTTAAAGGTTCTGACGGGCGCAACATATTGGTTGATGCCGGTTTCTACCGCGACAAATTTTTCCAACAGTGGAAGCTCAGAGATTTTGTCAAACCTTCGGAAGCCATCGCCAGATTCGGCGTCAAGCCGGAAGAGATCAGCGACCTCATCATCACGCACATGCATTGGGATCACGCCGACGGCATGGACTTGTTTCCGCAAGCGCGCGTCTGGCTTCAGAAAGACGAGTACCTCTACTACACGGGCGAGGCTTGGCAGGCGCGCAACACGCACGGCGGCATTGACCCGGACGATGTGCTGGCACTGGTGAAGCTCAACCTCGCAGGCCGCGTCAAGCTGGTCAACGGCGACGATCAGGAACTGATGAGCGGCATACGCTGCTACACGGGCGGGCGCCACACCTACGCCTCGCAGTTCGTCAGCGTGAACACGAAGGCAGGCACGGTCATCATCGCTTCGGACAATCTCTACCTGTATGAAAACCTGGAGAAGCGCGCGCCGATTGCGCAGACGCTGGATGCCGAGTCAAACCTCAGAGCGCAGGATCGGATGAAACAGCTTGCGTCCAATCCACGCTTGATCGTGCCGGGGCACGACCCGGCAATCTTCGTGCGCTTCCCGAAGCCAGGTGGTGGAGTGGCAAAGATCGAGTAGCCAAATGCTGAGGCTGGGCACTGTCGCCGGGTAGGATGGCGCAGTTTTCGTCACCTATCGCTTGACGAGTTTTACCCGCAGGTTTTTCTGATCAAAGGTCAGGGCGAAATCCTGTAGCGCCTTCGAGCCGATGTTAGCGTCTTGCGAGACCGCCGGGTAAGTAATTGTTGGTTCGGGAAACTCAAATCGTCCTAGCCGGATCACACCTTTCAGTCGTGCTTCCTTGATCTCGATTTCACTCGACACTGTCCGCGCTTTTCCCATTGTTACCGGCTGAGATGAGAAACTGAGTTTCTCAGCCAACTCAGCAGGCAGCACGAACGTCCCGATTGTATTGCCAGAATCAATGTGTGCCTTCACTTTTGCCTCGCCCACCAGCAGTTCTACCACAGGAATTCCGCGCGCACTCTCGTAGCGTAATATCTCCTTGCCGTCCGGTTCGGGCAGTTGGCCCTTCTCTATGCGCACGCGCTTGGCGGCATAGTCCAGCGTCAGCAGGTAATCAGCAAAGAGATTGAACCCAAGTATGCCGTCAATGTGCGGTAGGCGGGGCGATGTGTTGTAGTCGCGCGAAGGCGCCGTCACGTCGCGGAGTTCCAGGCTGCCGAGGGTCAGCGAAGTCATTCGGACAACTTTCATGCTTCTGGCGTTCGCGCCTGAGCCATCGCTCCCTCTGGCTTCGCCGACTTCGGGCAGCGCGAGTTTTTCGACGAGCGAAGCGTCCGCGCGCGCCATGCCGCTCGCCCCCGTATCAATGGCAAACAGGAATGGCCCCTGACCGTTCACCTTAACTTCGACCGCAGGCATTGGCCCGCGAAACAGCATTGGTAGTTCGACAACTACTGACGCGGCAGTTTGTGTTGTGGCGGAAGCCGCTATGAAGAATGCGCCATAGCCTGTACCAATGAAGGTTGAAAATGTAAGACTCAGAATTAAGGCCGCGGCAAAAAGAAATGCTTTTGTTTTGGGCATACGATGATGACTCCCTCTGAAACTTATTGCAGGACGCAGAAAGATTTTCCCGCGCACAGGATAAGTACAAATGCTAGCTGAAACGCAGCGCGAATTGGTTAAGCTGATGAAAAACTTTGTTAAGTATGTAAATTGTGGTGAGCGAACTTAGCGTGACCTCCGCGCTCTGAGTTGCTATTTCTCATAGCTAATCATCAGTGCCAAATCTTCCTTGCCAGTCTGCTTCAATCCGTGCGAACTGCCGGGCAGCGTCAGGATGGCATCGCCGGGCTGGACAGGGAATTCCTTGCCGTTCATTTGCATGATGCCCGTGCCGCTGAGGATGTAATAAACCTCGTCTTCCTTTTGTGGGTGATAGCCAATCGCCGCGCCGGGATGCAGCACGCGTTTGCGGAAGACGTATTTGAAGCTCGGCACCTTGTCGAAGAAGCTGTAGCCGGTAGAGCGGCCTGGCCCGCTGTGCGGCGCGGCGCCTTCTTTCTTCACTTCGGCGTCACGTTCGAGGATGTAGCCCGGCGTTGGCGGTGTTGTTGGAGCTTGCGCGTTTTGTGCAACGGCATTGGCGGTTGTGCGTTGCGCGTAATGCCAACCGAAGAGCATGCCTAGAGCGAAAACTAAACAAGTAATCACGATTCTTTTCATCATTCAGCCTTTCAAGAGTTGTTTATATCAAGCCTGGGAGCGCACGCGGCTCGCGTGCGGAGACTGGCAATGCAACAAGAAAAGGGTACATTACGAAATCCCGCACGCGAGCCGCGTGCGCTCCCAGGCTTAACTCAGTCCCATGCGCTGCAACAACGCAATAAAGCGCGGCTCATTGCGCAGCGCATCAAAAATCGGATTGACGCCAACCCAGATGATGCGCGCCGAACGCTCGTCGTAGGCCCTTTCCAGCCAATGCAGCGCCTGTTCGTGTTCGCCTAGCCGCGCGTACAACTCGGCAAAACGGTGCGCGTAGACGTAACGGCGCAGCGCCTGCGTCTGCATAATCTCCAAGCGCTTGCGCCAATAGCCAGTCACGCCACCGCTTTCGTAAGCTGCGCGCAAGCTCTGCGCAGCCACTTGATCATTGGCAAAATTGGCTAGCAGTTGCTGCTGTGCGTTGAGCGCGTCCTCGTATTGGCCGGTCTGTTCATACAGCAGCGCCAAATATTCCAGCGAGCCAAAGAAGGCCGGTTCGAGTTCGCGCGCCTTTTGTAATTGCGCGAGCGCTTCGTCGTAACGGCCCGCCAACAGCAACACGTAACCGCGCGTGGTGTTGATGATGAGCGAGAGCGGATCGAGTTCCAGCGCGCGGTCGAGCGCGGCCAACGTTTCATCAAGGTGGCCTTGACTTAACAGATAGAACACAGCGTACCAGAAATGCGTGGTCGAATAGCCGGGGTTGAGTTCGAGCGCGCGCAGGAAGCTGCGCTCAGAAGCCGCCCAATTGAATTCATAACAGGCATGCAAGCCGCCCATCGCCGCATGCGCAGCGGCCAGCGACGAATCCAGATCGAGCGCGGCGGTGGCATAGGCTTTCGCTTTCGGCAGCGTGTCAGCCGGATGCCAGAGACCATTGGCGCCTGCCACCATGTAGGTATCGGCTAGGCCGGAGTAAGCCAGTGCGTAAGACGGGTCGAGCGTAATCGCTTGGTTGAAGGCTTCGATGGCGCTCTTTAAACTTTCTTCGGTGCGCCGGTTCCAGTGATAACGCCCGCGCAGATAGGCTTGATACGCGTCGGCGTTTTCGGTGTAGAGCTTGGCCAGCCGCTCTTGCTGCGCACCGCTCAACTTGAGCCGCAACTGCGCCGAGATGGCTTGCGCAATTTCGGCTTCGAGCGCGAACACGTTGGTCAGCGGGCGCAGGTAATTGTCGCCCCAGACTTGCGTGCCTTCGTTGACGTTGACCAGTTCGACTTTGACGATCACTTTGCCGCTGTGCTGCACGACGCGCCCGGTCAACACGGATTGCACGCCGAGTTCACGCCCGATGGCGAGCGGGTCCAGGTTCGGCGACTTGTAGCGAAAGACGGTGCTGCGCGCCAGCACGCGCAGATTGGGCAGCGCGGCCAGATTGTTGATCAAGCTTTCAGCCACGCCATCGCACAAGTATTCGACCTCTTCGTTGTCGCCGGATTGTACGAACGGCAACACCGCGAGCGTCTTGATGCCCGATCCGGAAGAGCGGCTGGGCGTGGTCGCGGGCACATCCGCCACCGTTTCGTAAGGCGAGGGCGTATCGAACTTGGTTGTGTAAGACACGGGCGCGTCAGCGTCGTCCAGCGTATGAAGCTCAGCTTGGTCGCCAGGCTCGCCGAACTGGATCGGTTCCACTATTACCGTGCGCCTGCTGCCTGAGCCTGAGGCCGAACTGAGACTGGCGCTCAACGTGGCGGCTACTTCTTGTGCCGCCGGGCGGCGCTGCGGATTTTTGTCGAGCATGGCCAGGATGAGCGTGTCCACTTCAGGCGGCACGTCGGGCGCGAAGCGCGCGAGCGGCGCTGGCTTGCGCGTGGTGATCGCCTGCATAATTTCGTAAATGGTCGAGCCGGCGAAGGGATGCTGTCGGGTCAGCAGTTCATAAAGGATGACGCCAAGCGCAAAGATGTCGCTGGCCAGTATGGCCTTTTCGCCGCGCACCTGTTCGGGCGCCATATAGCGAATCGTGCCGATCAGCGCGCCCGGCGTGGTGCCGAATTGATCCAGGTTGGTTGAGCCGGCATCCGCCAGACGCGCTAGGCCGAAATCGAGCACCTTCACGTAACCATCAGCGCGCAGCATGATGTTTTCCGGTTTGATGTCACGATGAATGATACCTGTGCGGTGCGCGGCGCTCAGGGCTTTGGCCAGTTGCGCCCCCCACGAGAGCACATCCACCAACGCGTAGCTCCCCTGGAGCACCGTGCGCAAAGTGCGCCCTTCGACCAATTCCATCACGATGTAACGCCCGGCGGGCGCTTCGCCGACCTCGAAGATAGTGACGATGTTGGGATGGTTGAGCGCGCTGACGGCGCGCGCTTCCTGCTCGAAGCGGCGCAAGCGGCTGGCATCGGCGCTCATTGAAGTAGGCAGCAGCTTGAGGGCGACTTTGCGCCCTAAGCGCGTGTCTTCGGCCAAGTAAACATGTCCCATCGAGCCGCGCCCAAGCTCAGCGAGCAATTGGTAGGCGCCAAGTTGTTGCGGTTGCGCGGATGCTTTACTGGCCGGCTCTCTTTGCTGGACAGGTAGAATCAATGTCGAGGTGATTTCAGCTTCAGTCTCCGTAGGGATTTCATTTGTCTGTTCGCCTGGTTGATGAACTTGCAACAATTGTTCGACCATCAGGCGCAACTCGGTGTCACTGCCACAAGCAGATTGCAAAAACGTAGCGCGCTGCTCCGGCGCGTGTGCGAGCGCCGTTTGCAGCAATTGATTCGCTTTTTGCCACTGCTCGAAAGTCATCCTGCATCCGATATTGCTGAAAGTAGAGAGGGGCGGCGCGGATTATAGCATCTACCTGGGAGCGCAGGCATCCTTGCCTGCTGGTTTGTGAAAGCGCACGCTGATTCCGGCAGGGTTACTATCCGCGACCCGCAGGCAATGATGCCTGCGCTCCCAGGCTCAGCTTTGTGCTTCCAATTGCCAACGGCTTTCCGGCTTGCCGTCCCGGTACTTGATCGAAAGGATCGCCAGCGCACCCAAAAGCGCCACTCCGGTAATCAGCGCAAAGCCGTTCGCATAGCTGCCCGTCGTCTCGCGAATGTTGGCAACCAAGGTCGGCATCACTGCTTCGCCCACAGCATCGCTCATGATGATGATGCCGAGCACGCGGCTCAGCGCGGCCAAACCGAAACATTCCGCCGCCATCAACGGGATCAGCATGTAGTCCGCGCCCAAGCCGAAGCCGAACGTCAGTGCGAAGACGTAGAGCAAGGCCGGATAGTCTTTGGCAAAAATCAGCAGCGGGATCGAAAGCCCTACAATTAGATAGGTGACGAGCATCACATATTTCTTGGTAAAGCGATCTGCCAGCAAACCCATCACGATGCGTCCGGCGACACTTGAAGCCAGCGTGATGCTGGCAATGGTGGTTTTCGTCAGATCAACTTCTGCTTTCGGTTTGATGTCGGCGATGTAGAGTGCCAGGTTCTGCATAACGCCGCCAATCGCGCTGATGCTCAACACGCTGCCCGCCGCGAGCAGCCAGAAGGCGGGCGTCTTGACAATGCTGGCCAATGTGATGGCCAACATTGATTTACTTGTTTCCACCGGTCTCTCATCACCATCGGGGAACAGGCCCAAATCTTCCGGACGCCGTTTCACGATAGTGAGCGCCGCGAGCATCACGACCACGAATAACACGGCCAAGGCTTTCATTGAACCGCGCCAGCCGAACTCCCGATTGAAATAGCGCACGATCCACGGCACCAACATTCCGCCGACGCCGATGCCGACGTAGGCAATGCCCATCACGCGCCCGCGCAACCGCGCGAACCAATGCGACAGCAAAACCTGATTTGGCAGCGGCCCTGCGCACAGATAACCGAGCGCGTTGAAGAAGTAAAAGCTGTAGAGCGTCGGCAGCGAACTCATCAGGCCGAAGCCGAGCATCGCGCCTGCTGCGCACAGTGCGCCGAAGAACATCACCACCTTCGGCCCGAATTTTTCCATCGCCCAGCCAGCCGCAAAGCCCAGCACCGGCCCGACGATGAGCTTGCTCAGTGTGTTGCCAAAGGTGATCTGATCGCGCCGCCAGCCGAACTCACTAACCCAGAGCGGAAAAAAGAGCGGCAGGCCGTAGGTGGCAAAGCCGACGATCAGCATCATAAAGAGGAAGGCCGTGGCGACGATGAACCAGCCGTAGAAAGTTTTGGTTTTGGATTGCAAGTAGTCTCTCCTGTTGCTCAAGGCAAATGACTGCCCGCGCCTGTTTGTGACCAGAAATCTTGTGCGGCCTGCGGGTAATGCTGCGCCAACCAATGATGGATGCGCTGCAAAATACGCGGCAAACCTTTGTGTGCGAGATGGCTGACTTCCCAAGTCGCAATCTGCTGGCGCAGGCTATTGTCAATCGGATTGAGCGCTGTAAGATTGAAAAGCGCGCAAGCCGCTGCCAGCTTGTGATCGTCCGTTGCCAGTTCAAAGGCCGCGTTGATCTTTGCCTGCCAGAGCAACACGGCATCCGTTAAATCAATTCCAGCACGCGTGGCTAACTGGATAGCCTCATCTACAGTTGTTAAATCAACTGGCGTAACTACGCATGGCCCCGCGATAAACTGTTGTAATTTCTGTGCAGCGACTTGTGGCTCGACCCCGTAGATTTTGGTGAGGACGGTCTGGACTTCAAGAATGGTGAGCGCAGTAGTGAACCAACCTGAACGTTTGCGAATGAACTCCTCGCAAATAGTTGAGGCTGGATGCCCATCTACCAAACTGTAAACGATCAACATCGCATCCAGCCCGCGCTCGACGGTTGTGTCAAAAGATGAGGTCATCCCCGCTCAATTCGCTTAAATCGCGTTCAACCCAAACTTGCCCCGGCTTCAACTTCTCGGCAAAGATTTCATCCCAGGTCAATCGCTCTTCTGGTTGAGCAGGCCGCACCAGAATTCCGTCTGGTAATCTTTCCAGCGTCGCCGTCTGTGCCAGGTGCAATTCCGCCGCCCATTCAGCGGGTAAAGCGATCTTGTTACCTGCTTCTACCGGGATAACTTTTACTTCGTTCATAGTGGCCAATCATAATCCGCCGTTATAAAGCTGTCACTGCCAAACTTGACTGATTGGGACGGTGAAACTACAAACTCCCGCGCCGCAACTCGTCAGCCAAATGCTCGCTCGCCCGCCACGACACGGCCGCAATCGAGAGCGTGCAATTCTTCTCCGGGCACGAGACGAAGGACGCGCCGTCTACGACATAGAGGTTTTTGATCTCGTGCGCCTGATTGAATTTGTTTAGCACCGAAGTCTTCGGATCGTCGCCCATGCGCGCCGTGCCGACTTCGTGTGTCGCATCGCCGGGCGGCGGCGGAAGGGTGCGAGTGTAGGGAATCACCTCGGCTCCAGCAGCGCGCAGCAACTCTTCAGCGGTGTCGTAGATCAACTCTGCCATCTTCAACTCATTGTCATGCCACTTCGCGTTGAAGCGCAGTTGCGGGATGCCGTAGCGATCCTTCAAGCCGTTGGGATCAATCTCGCAGTAGTTGTCGAAGTAGGGCAGACATTCGCCAAAGCCTGCCATCGAGACACGCGTCGGATTGAGGCCGCGCACATCTTTCTTGAACGTCGGGCCAAAGCCTTCGACGCGTTTGGCAAAACCAGGGAAAGCGGCTGAACCGCTGTTGGGTTGATATTGCCAGCCACGCATCACAGAGACTTTGCGCCCGCCCTTGATATTTGTGTGGCGCGGAATGTAGATGTGGCCACCGCCCGCGCCGTCATCGTTGAAGACTTCGCTGCCTTTCATGTCAGTCAGCCAGCCGCTGATCATGCCAGCTTTGAAATTGTCCATGATGTAATGGCCGAGCACGCCGGACGCATTGGCCAGGCCATTTTCGTGATGGCGCGTTTTGGAGTTGAGCAGGATGCGCGTGGATTCCATCGCGCCTGCGCCGAGCACGACGACTTTGGCGCGCGCTTCGTAAGTCAGTTTGTTACGCGTGTCAATGAACTCGACGCCGTGCGCCTTGCCAGTCTTCTGGTCGAGCAACACGCGATGCACGGCGGCGTGCGTGCGCAGCGTGAAATTACGTTTGCCGGTCAGCTTCGAGATGATCGTGTCGAGCGAACTGAAGCGCGATGCCGTGCCGCAGCCGTAATCGCAATTGCCGCAGAAATGACAGGCCGCACGATTGTCCCGATTTTTGAGCAAGATGGCTTTGCGAATCGGGATGATGGGAATGCCGACCTTTTTGCCGCCTTTGACCAGATGCGCTTCACCACAGCGCGGCGGCGGCGTAGGCGCGTGGTAGTTGCCGTCCGGCGTAACTTCCAAGCCTTCGCGTGTGCCGAAGACGCCCATCAAATCTTCGGCCTTGTCGTAGTAGGGCGCGAGGTCGCTGTATGAGATCGGCCAATCTTCGCCTGCGCCGTCCTGCAACGACTTCGGTTTCATGTCGAATTCGGACATGCGCAGACTGACGCGCGCCCACGTGTTGGTGCGCCCGCCGACGGCGTGGATGCGCGTCCAGTGAAAATCTGTGCCGGGCGCGGTAGCGTAGCGGTCAATGCGCGGGTGCACGTAGAGGTGTTCGGTGTAGGCGCTCACCTTCCACAGGCCGTCGTATTGGCCAGGCTTGCCCAAGCCGCGAAAGGGCATTTCGTAGGGCCAACTGTGTTCGGTGTGAAAGATCGTGTTGCGATCCCACTTCGGCCCGATTTCGAGCAGCAGGACGTTCAGACCTTTATTGACCAGCACGTGCGCGGCAACGCCGCCCGCCGCGCCGGAGCCGACGATGATTGCATCATAGATAAGCTTCTTTTGCGCCATAACAATGAGTCGAGTTGTTGGTTTGAAGTCGTCGAAAACGATAAAAGGACAGACAAGATAGCATAACTGTTCTTGCCTGTCCCTTTAATCGCGCTCTGAGCTTGCTTCAAGAAATCAGAATGTCAGGCGCAAGCCAAACTGCAGCCTGCGCATCGCGCTGGCCGAAGTGATCACGCCAAAGGTGGTGGAGGTCGCGCCCGAAGGCACGGAGGCTCCCGGCTGTCCGAGGCTCACCATATTGAAGGCATTGGTGCCTTCGGCCCGGAAGCGCAGCTTGAAGCGCTCGCTCAAATTGAAGTCGCGCGAGAGCGCCAAGTCAACGACACGATAACCCGGAGCGTCGAGCAAGTTGCGCGGTGAATTGCCGTCGGTGGCGACTCCGGTCACGACCTTGTTCTGGACAAAGGCGGCTGTGTTGAACCACTGCGCCGCTGTCGGATGGTCAATATGCGGATCGCCGATCAATTGCGCGCGATCGTTGGTAACGCCGTCGAGATTGGCGTCTACGCTGCCGTTGGTGACGGTGAACGGCAGGCCGCTGCGCAGCTTGATAATGGGTGAGATGCTCCAGCCGTTGAGGATATTGCGCACGATGGCGTTCTTGCCCGCGTAATAATCCGGCTGGTAGTTCAAACTCATACTGAAGACGTGGCGCTGGTCAGTATCAGCGCGACCACGATCTAATTCCAGCCTGCTGGAGTTTTCGGCCCCTCCCGCAGTCGTGTTGTTATGCAACTGCACGCTGCTGAGGGTCTTGCTAAAGGTGTAAAAGGCGTTAAAGGTGACGTGGTGACTCATGCGCATGGCGCTGGTCAGTTGCAGGCCGTTGTAGGAAGCGGTCTGATCCGAGTTCAGCAGATTCACAGCACCGAACAAGGGGTTGGGTCGCCGCGCGAGGATGTTCGCTCCGGCACTGGTGGCCGTAGCGTTGAGAACCGGATAGTTCACGTCCCGTGCGAACGGCAATTTGCTGCTGAACGTGCCGACATAGGCCGCGCCTACGGTCAGGTCCTTGGTGAGCTGGCGCTGGATAGAAAAGTTCATTTGGTATGAGCGGGGCCACGCAAAATCTGGTGCGACTGCTTGCAGGCTACCGCCAGTGATGAACGTGCCCTTGTAAGGGAAGGGATTGCCGCCGACGAAGGCGTTATAGGGGTTGCTGAGCGAAGCTCCCAGCGGCACCCCTGCCGCGTTCGTCCTTTGATTGATGTTAGTGAAGGTCAGCCGGGTAGAGAAGGGCTGGAAGTTGGTCATGGTGTTCCACTCGTTGCCCGAGATGCTGCCGTAAAACAGCCCGACCGCGCCGCGAATCGAGGTCTTCCCGTTACCAAACGGATCCCAGGCAAAACCGACGCGCGGGGAAAAGTGGCGGTAACTCACCGGAATGCCGCCCCGTTCCACACCAGGGTCGCCGTAAAACAGCGCCCCAACCGGCGCAATCGTGTTGACAGTAGATTTCTGCCCCGGAACGTAGTTGACGACGCGATTGTAAGGGTCGGTGGGAGGCGTCTGAACGTCCCAGCGCAAACCCAGGTTGAGGGTCAGACGCGGGTGAATACGGAAATCATCCTGTGCGAAGAGCGCCGTATACCAGGTATTGGTGTAACCGGTGACGGGCGCGTCCTGCGTGATCGCGCTGGGAATCCCGATCAGGAAGTCCGCCAGCGCGTTCCTGGTTGCGCCGTTATTGAAAGTGAAGACGCCGTAGTTGTTGAGCAGCGTCTGCTGGATGTCCTTGTTGAGTGAAAGCTCGCCCCCCAGCTTGAGGGAGTGGTTGCCCTTGTTCCAACTAAAGACGTCGCGGACTGAATAGAAATTCGTTCCAGCCGTCGGGCCGCCGATGGCGTTGGTTAGTGTGAAGAAGCCGCTGACAGTAATCTGCGGCAGCGACGGCGTGCCCTGGATGGTGAACGCCGAACCCAGATCGCCCAGCGAGGTTTGGGGCAGATTCAGGCGCCCGCCAAAATTGCGGGTGTAAGTGATCCAGGCCTGGTTGATCTTGGTGGGACTCATGATCCAAACATCACTGAGGTTGAGATTATGCTGCCGCCAGTTGAATTGCTGGCTGGCCCAGGGCAGGTTGCCACTGCCCGCTTTCACTGTGTTGGTTCCCGCAGTTGTAAAGTAGTTGAAGGTCAAGCGGTGCGCGTCGTTCATCTGGTGGTCTACCTTCCCCAGAAACTCGTTGGAGTCAAAGGGACTGGGAACGTTGCCCTGCCACCTGCTGCCAGCCACATTGGCAAGCGGAATGAAGTCGTTGATGATCTTCAGCGCCACCGGATCGAGACGGTTGGGGCAGATTACGCCGCTGACGCCGTTACAGACGAAAGTCGCGTTGGTAGCCGGATCGGTGGGTTTGGTCCCGGAGGCGCTGAAATTACCAACACGTTCTAAAGCCGTAGGAACAACCGCGCCGCTCAGGAAACTGCTGGTGATTTGGCGTAGGCCGGAATAGGAAAAGAAGAAGAAAGTTTTGTCGCGCTTAATGGGGCCGCCGATGGTGCCGCCGAACTGGTTGCGACGCAGCGGCGCTTTGTCCAGTTGGGAACCCCAATCATTGGCGTTGAATATGTCGTTGCGCAGGAACTCAAAGAGCGAGCCGCGAAATTTGTTAGTACCGGACTTGGTCAGCACGTTGATGATGCCACTGGCAAACCGACCATACTCTGCATTGTAGCTATTGGTCTGCACACGAAATTCCTGGATGGCATCCGGGTTGGGTAGAACATTGCCGGTGTTGCGCAGGTTCGTCATGTTGTTGCCGCCATCCAGGTAGTAGTTTACCGAGCCGGTGCCGCCATCGGTGCCGCCGTTGATCAGGGTGCGCTGTTCGGGAAAGCCGAGGATGAGCGAACTGGTGCCTGTGGAGGCGGCGGCGACGCCGTTGTTGTTGGACTGCACGCCGGGCGTCAGATCCAGCAGCGTATAGACGTTGCGGTCAACCAGTGGAAGACTGGTAATTTCGGCGGACTGAATGGTGCGCCCGATCTCGGCAGTGCTAGTGTTGACCGCGAGCGGCGCCTCTGTGATGTTGACAGTCTCGCTGACCTGCCCAACCGTGAGCGAGACATCCACGCGGACAGTGTCGTTGACCTGCAGCACGATGCCGCTTCGGCTGGTCTTCTTTAAGCCGTTGGCCGTGACCTCAATTACGTAGTTGCCGACCGGGAGAAATTCAAGCCGATAGGTCCCTTCCTCGCCGGAGATCGCGCTGCGGACGAGACCGGTGTCGGCATTGCGCGCGGTGACCTGGGCACCGGGCAAAATGGCGCCGCTCGGGTCCGTAATGGTGCCGACGATTGTGGCAGTGGTGACTTGCGCAACGGCTACCAGCGGCATGGCGAGCAGCAGTGCGAGTAGAACAAACTGGAACTTCCGTATACCAAAACTTCTAACGCTTAGCATGTCAGTAACCTCCAAATACAAAAATGTCTGGCTTAGAGTAAACGGCTTCGCAAAAGACAACGCTACTCCGAAGCTGCCGAACGGCGCTCCGGTTGAAGCGAACAAAATTTCCCAGCAAAGCCCTACGGTTGTCGCTTTAGGAAGGCGCAACCTCAATCAATCTTGATAAAATTTAGGTCGAAGCAAGCGCCGCCCGTGCGGCGCGCTGCTGTTCCAATTCACGCCCGGCATTCACCGTCAATTCAGCGCGATGCGCCGCCGCCAGCACAGCAATCCAGCCGACCGCTTGCCAGCCCAGCGTCAAAGCATAACCCAACAAAATCTGGTTCCAGCGCGTGGCCGGACTGAGTCGCAGCAACGCTCCGAGCAGCACCAGTACGTCGCGCGCCAGCACATAGACCGTCAGCCATTGCAAAGCCAACGCCAGCTTGCCCCCACCCATCTGGACGGCCAATCGGTAGAGCACAACACTCATTGCGGCGGTCAGCGACAACAGCACTAGGCCTGCCTGCTGCAACCAGCGGTTGAACTGATAAGGCGATTGCGCCTGCGTCAATCCTTCGCGAAAGATCAACAGCGCCCCCATCAAACCGAGGATGCCCGCGATCAACGCCACATCGCGCCCTTGCAAGACCACGCCCAACTCGATCTCGTGATAGGCCCACCACATCGCCAGCAGGCCGATCAGCAGAAAGCAATTGGCTGGCACGATAGCCAGATGTTGCAGCAAACCGGCCAGCGGATGATCCGGGTTGCCTCCCCAAATCAGCTTGTTCTCGACAATCATGCGCGCGATGGAAAGCGCCGCATTTGCCGCCAACGCCAACCATGCGACGCGCAACCAACGCGCGTTCCGGTATTCCGCCGCAATCTCCAGATTGAGCGCCAGCGCCAGCGTGTAGGCCAGACACGTCAACAGCGTCTTCGCCACACTGTGCACCGCATCCAACTCCGGCATTGGGCCAAAGCGAAAAGGCAGCCACAGTCCCAGCAGCAGCGCCAAATGCAGCACCAGACCGAGCTTGATCGCTTTGGGGGTAATGTGTGAAGCAAGCATAACGAATGCGGAATGCGGAATGCGGAATGCGGAATGCGGGGGAATTATTCAACTCCGCCTTCCACACTCTGAATTCCGCATTCAGAGCCGTCCACTCTCACGAATTAGATGAGCGCCAGTTTCGCCACACATCACTGTGGCAATCGAAGTCAAGCGCGTCATGAACGAATCCCAGTTGTGTGGTGCAACGCCTTCGAGCGTTTGCGCGGCGGAACGTTTGGCCGCCATGCGCAAGGCTTTAGCGGTTGTCACTGTTCCGCACATCGTCGCCATAATGCCGGTGAGTGCGTTGAGCCGCTGTCGAATGACTGCTGTGTTGGCTTCGCGCTCTTCGGCGCGCAACTTTGTCATCGCTCGCTGCAACCCTACGTGCAGTTGTTCGTCGCGCAATGGCCAGCTACAGCGGGCTGCTGCGCCCGCCGCGCGCAACTGTTCGGTGACAAATTGCAACTGCTCGTAGCGTTCCCAACAAACCAGACAGCCGGTCAAATGCGCCTCGATGCGGTCGCGTTCAACTTCGGCCAGGCCGCCTTCCACGTAGGCTTCCCATTGTTCTTCATTGATTCCGTGCATTGTTTTCATCCTAGCTTGTAAAGTTGCGTGGCAGACTTTCCGGCGTCTTCTCACGGATGATTTGCGCCAGCTTCTGCTTGGCCTTGAAGAGCCGCCATTTCACGGTGCCGAGCGGAATCGAGAGCGCAATCGCCAGCTCTTCGTAACTCAACTCTGAGACAAAGCGCAGTACGATCAGATCGCGCTCCGCCGGTTCCAAATAGCTCAGCCAATCCTGCAAGCGCAGGTTTTGCAGCCCCTCCGGTTCATCAAAAAACTTTTCCGCCAGTTCAGCGCCGAGCGGTTCGTATTCGACCGTCTGCACCTGCCGACGCGACTCGCGCAAATGACGCATCAACTCGTTGCGCGCTACTGCGTAAAGCCAGCCTATAAATAATTCCGGTTCGCGAATTTCATCAGCGCGGCGGTAGACGATGACCAACACGTTCTGCGCCAAGTCTTCCGCCGTCATCACATCCAGCCCGCGCAGCAGAAAATAGCGGCGCAAACGGACGTAGACCGACTCAAAGAGCGCGCAAAACGCCTCTTCCGTGCGTTGCAACAGAAATTCGGCCAGATGCTTTTTTTCTTCCACGTCGGATTGTGTTTTCCCAGCAGCAGCCCGACAACGGTAGGAACCAGCGGCGAACTTAAGTCAGTGGAACGCGGCTGGCGTCTGTGAAGATGCTTTTCTAGGAGGACTTTGTTTGCGGTTAAGTAATTTTTTTTCGAGAGACGGGAGCGTCATCCCTAACTGCTTACTTTAATTCCTGTTTGATGATTTTCAAGGCTTCAGCCTGCGGATGCGCTTTGTAGAAAGGATCAAGCGGATAACAGCCCGACACCAAGCCGTTGCGCGGCCCCGTTGTGCAATCGCTGAACGTCCGGCAGATGCGCTTGGTTTGCAGCGGTCGGCCATTGACCACGTCGTAAGGCAGATCGTGATAAGAGAGCACCAGCCGGCCCAGCCCGATAAAATCCACCAAGCCATTGCGCACCTGATATTGCGCGACGTGCGGCAGCCACTCCTGTAAATAGGTGTAGCCCGAACCGACTACGCACATCTGCGGGTAGCGCGCTTTCAATTCCGCCGTGACTTTGATTTGCCGCGCCACACCCACCAACGGGTCTTCCGGCGGCAAGTAGCCATCCGACGGCGGGAACAGCGCCGGGCGCTGAATGTGCGGGTTGTAGTATGGACTGCCCGCCGAAGTGCAGACCAGCTTGATGCCGAGTTCGCCAAGCAGGTCGAAGAACTGAAACGTCTCGGTCAAATCAATCTGCAACGGATCTTCCGCGTTGCCGCCAAAGGCGAATGGATAATTGCCGGTGTAGCTCTCCGGCACGCCACGCTTGTCCTCGCCCATCTTGAAGGGCAGCAGATCGAAGGCGCTCAACCGCACGCCAAATTGCAAGCTAGGCGCATCGCGGCGCACGCCGTTGACCAACTCGCGCAGGAAACGCGTGCGATTTTCAAAACTGCCGCCGTAGCGCCCCGCGCGCGTCGTCGCGCTCAAAAACTCGTGGCCCAAATAACCGTGGCAATGTTTCAGATCAATGAATGTGTAGCCAGCCTGCTCCGCGCGCACCGCCGCCCGCACAAAATCGCCGATCAGGTCGTCAATCTCTGCATCAGTAAAGACAGCGTCATCGGAAGTAATGCCGAATTTGCGATCCAGGATCGGGTGGCGATACAGAATGCGCGGCTCGAGTTTCTTCTTGTCGTTCGGACGCGCGAACCGGCCTGAATGAGTCAACTGCAAGCCAATCAGCAAATCATCGCTGCGTCCGCATTTTGCTTCGTGTGCTTCAACCAACAACTTGCGCAAACCTTCCAACTCACGCGCCGTTGCATCATTCGACAACAACTGATTCGGATTGGCGCGCCCGTCGTGACGCACAGCGACCGCTTCGCCGCCCCAGATCAGCTTCGCGCCGCTCTCGCCAAAATGCTGCCAGCGGCGTTTGGTCAAATCCGAAGGCCGTCCGTCCTCCGTGCCGTCCCAACCCTCCATCGGCAAGATACAAAAGCGGTTGCCGATGCTGATGTCGCCGAGTTGATAAGGCTGCGCCAGCGCCGACTCTGTGTCCGGTTGCAGTTCGCGATCAAATTGCAAATCCGCGCCGACCGCGCGCAAATAAGCGGCAAAGTCGTCCGCAGTTTTGAGCGAAGCGACGCGGCGATAATTGGTGTTGGTTACTTCAGCCATTCGTTAATTTCAAATCTCCAAATCTCAACTCTATTTTCCATCCACGCTGAACGCGTACAGTTTGTTGTTCGCCTTGCCGATGCGCAGGAACGTGTAGCCGGAGCCGACGTACGCCACGCCGTCCACCACCGTCACGCCGCCGCCGACTGATGCGCCCGTGTCGAATTCCCAAAGAATCTTGCCGTCACGCGCATCGTACACGCGCACAAAGCCGCCCTGCGAACCTGCCCAGACCAATCGGTTGTCGCCTTTGCCTGTGACCGTCACCGGGCCGAAGTTAGCCTTGTTATCCGGGCTTTTCGTCTGCCACAGGATTTTGCCCGTCACACCATCGAGCGCGCTGACCGAGCCTTGTTTGGGGTGATTGGAGATCGCCGCGTAGACGCGCTCGCCATCGCTCGCCAGGCCGAATTCGATGCCGCCGAGTTTGCCGCCGGGGCCAACCTCAGTGCTCCATTCCAGCTTGCCATCAAGCGACAAGGCGTAAGCCCAGCCACTCTTCTGTCCCGCCGCGACGAGCCGCTTGCCGCCTTTGCCTTTCAGGAAAACCGGCGCGGTGCCGAAGTCCACATCCAAGTCATCACAGTCAGGATTGTCGCGGCAGCCGAAAGTCCAGATGTCTCTCGGCGTGGCTTGATACGACCAAACGGCTTTGCCCGTGTCCATATCGAGCGCGATGATCGCGTTGCAATACTTCGAGACTGGCTGCGTGTACTGATTGCCGGTTGTGACGTAAATGCGCTTCGCCGCCGGATCAAGGCTGACGGTTGACCAGACTGCGCCGCCCGCCGGGCCGACAATCGTGCGGCCTCGCTTGTCTTTGCCCTGTTCTTTTGGCTCTTCGGGGATTACGAAGAAGCGCCAGGCCTCATTGCCAGTCTTCGCATCGTAGGCCACGACATTGCCGCGAAAGTTGCAGCAGGCGTAGTTGGGATTCTTCAAAATCCAACCCTCTTCGTGCGAGGCGACGCCGACGTAAATGCGGCCTTGATGATAGACAGGCGAACTGGTGCCGACTGTGTCGCTGTGCTTATCAATCTTCTTCTTCCATTTGAGCGTGCCCGTCTTGGCATCGAGCGCGTGCAGCAGCCCAGCCATATCGGTGAAAAAGAGTGTGCTACCGTCAACGTCGCGCGCATAAGCCGCCGCGCCGCGCGAAGACTGCCCGCAGTCATAAGCCCAAATCTTTTCGCCGGTCTTGGCATTGACCGCGTATTCGTGCCCGTCCCAGGAGCCGAAATAGAGCACGCCGTCAATCGCGAGCGGCTGGCTCGAAACATCGCCTTCGGTCGTGAAGACCCATTTCGGTTTGAGCTGGGCAACATTGGCGGGCGTGATTTTGGCTTCGTCAGCGTTGTAATGCGAACCGCTCACATCGCGCCCGAAGGCTTCCCAGTTGGCGCGGCCAGTGGATTTTTTGCCTTGTCCAAAACTGGTGAAGGGAATGATGACGACGCACGCCAGCAGCGCTATGGTAATAGCAAAGACTGCGGCGGAAAATTTGAATTGTTGACGTTCAGGGGATTCGCTCATTGGTGCTTGACCTCATTGTTCAGTAGATTGATGGATCGAAATATTGTGGGAAAGTGCGCGGAGTATAGCTCAGCCGATTTGGCAAGACAAAGCGTCCCTCCTGGCTTTGCCTTTTTCCGCGCTTCAGCCCATAATCGCGCCGCTTTTTTCACCGCACTCCGACGGGCGTTCCGTCACAACCATTAACAAATGACACCGTCAGTAAGCACGGAAGGATGAATCTCTATGAATCAACGCAGGCTCTTTATCGCCAGTTGTGTTTCCCTGATCGCTACCGCGATGACCTTTGCTATTCGCGGGGATATATTGGAACCCTTAAGAACCCAGTTCCATCTGAACAACGAGCAGGTTGGGGAAGTCGCCGGTATCGCATTTCTTGGCTTCACCATCTCGATTTTTATTGGCGGGCCACTTTGCGATGCTGTCGGCATGGGGCGACTGCTGGGCTTAGCCTTTCTTTGTCACGTAACGGGGGTGCTGCTGATGATCTTTGCGCCTGGTTATTGGGTACTGTGGTCAGGCTCTTTGATTGGTGGACTTGGCAATGGCTTGGTTGAAGCCGCCGTCAATCCGCTAGTTGCGACAGTCTACTCTGATGACAAAACGAATAAGCTCAACGCGCTTCATGTCTGGTTTCCAGGTGGGATTGTCATTGGCGGCCTAGTTGCTTACGTCTTGAGTAAGGTTCAGGTGAGTTGGCAGCTTAAATGGTCAACCATCCTGATTCCTACAATCATTTATGGCTTCCTGTTTCTAGGACAGAAATTCCCGGCGACCGAGCGTGTCCAATCCGGCGTTTCGACGAGTGAGATGTTCAAGGAGGTACTCCGTCCATTGTTCCTGCTTTTTGCTTTTTGCATGTTGCTGACGGCCTCGACTGAATTGGGGCCTAATCAGTGGATTCCCGATGTATTGAACCCTGCAGTTGGCGGGCTTGGAATTGTGGTATTGGTCTGGATCAATGGTCTAATGGCGATTGGGCGTTACTTTGCTGGGCCAATCGTTCATCGGTTGTCTCCGGTCGGACTACTCATCGGTTCGTCAGCGTTTTCAGCAGTTGGTTTATTTTTGCTCAGCAGTGTCCAGAGCGCGACTTCGGCTTTCGTTGCGGCCACCATTTTTGCGATTGGCGTCTGTTTCTTCTGGCCGACGATGCTCGGCGTAACTTCGGAGCGATTTCCTAAGGGCGGCGCATTCTTACTGGCATTAATGGGGGCGATTGGGAATTTAGCCGTATTTCGGATACTGCCGATTATGGGCGGGATTAAAGATAAGTACGGCGCGTTTCAGGCTTTTCGCTATGTCAGTATTTTGCCAGTCGTGCTGCTTATAGTCTTCAGCGTAATTTACCTACGGGATAAGGCCGCGGGCGGTTATAAAGCAGTACGGTTGAGCCAGTCGTAATTCTGATCAAGAGGAGCAAAAAGCATGAGCTTACGGAGAATTGTTGCAATCGCTGCCTTCTTTTGTCTGGGTCTGGCGCTCCATCTCAGCACCCAACAAAAGCTGGCAGGCAATCTTCTCACCATCCAGGCGTCGGCCCAGTTTGGCGGCCCCCGCTTCGATCAAGCCGCTGTAGATCGTGGGCAGCAGATATTTGTCGCGCAATGCGGCTTTTGCCACGGCAGCAACGCTACCGGTGGTCAGTCTGGCCCTGATCTGATCCGCTCGGTCTTGGTGATGGACGACGAGAACGGCAAAGAGCTCGGCGAATTCCTCAAGGCTGGCCGCCCTGACAAGGGCATGCCCAAGTTCGAGTTGAGCGAGGCGCAGAACCGGGACATCGCTACGTTCTTGCACCAGCGGATCGTGGCGGCGGCCAACCGTGGCAGCTACAAAATTCTGAACATTCTGGTCGGTGACGCGAAGGCGGGCGAAGCCTTTTTCAACGGCCCCGGCAAGTGCAACACCTGCCATTCGCCCACTGGCGATTTGAAAGGCGTCGGCGCCAAATACGACCCGGTCACGCTGCAAGGCCGGATTGTGATGCCGCGCGGCGGCGGACGAGGCGGCGGCGGCGGCCGTGGTCGTGGCGGGCCGCAAGGCCCGGTGACCACCGTGACAGTCAAGCTTCATTCGGGACAATCCTTCTCCGGCGCGCTGGTGCGGATCACCGACTTTGATGTCACGCTGCGTGACGCCGACGGCGTACTCCGTTCCTTCACGCGCGAAGGCGACGTGCCAAAGGTAGAAGTGAAAGACCCGCTGCAAGCGCACGTTGATCTGCTGGCTCAGTGGAAAGATTCCGACATCCACAACATGACCGCTTACCTGGTGACACTGAAATGAAGATTAAACAATATTGGCTGATCGCTAGTCTCATTTTACTGTTTGCGCCCTCCGCGCTCTTTGCGCAAGGGCCGCTTGATCCAGCGGCGCTGCTAAAACCTGCGACCGACGCGTGGCCGACCTATCACGGCGACTACTCCGGGCGGCATTACAGCACGCTCAAACAGATCAATACTTCCAACGTCAAGAGCCTGACTCTGGCCTGGGTTCATCGCGTCAATCTCAATCCCTTCGGCGCAATCGTCGGTGGCGAAGGGCCGGAATCGGCGCTCACCGCTGGTGCCGGTAACGAATTCGGTGGCCCCAGCATCAAGGCCATGCCGCTGATGGTCAATGGCGTGCTCTACTTCGCCATGCCCGATCACGCCTATGCCGTGGATGCGCGGACTGGCCGACAGATTTGGCATTACGTTTGGAAGACGCGCGGCGGCATTCACATCGGCAATCGCGGCATGGGAATGTACGGCAATTGGCTCTACTTCGAGACGCCGGACAACTACGTCGTCTCGCTCGACGCCACAACCGGCAAGGAACGGTGGCACAAGCTGATTGCCGATGTGAAGCAGGAATATTTCTCCACTCCCGCGCCACTCGTCATCCGCAATCACGTGATCATCGGTATGGGCGGTGATTCGCTGGATGTGCCGGGCTGGCTGGAATCACGCGATCCGGAGACCGGCGAGCTTCAGTGGAAGTGGTACACGACGCCGCGCAAAGGCGAGCCGGGTTTTGAGACTTGGCCCGATGAATATTCGGCGGCGCACGGCGGCGGCATGCCCTGGCAACCGCCGACCTACGATCCTGAATTGAATCTGCTCTACGTGCCGACGGGCAATCCGAACCCGGTGATGGCCGGCCAGAGCCGCAACGGCGACAACCTGTGGACGGCCTCAATCGTGGCGTTGAACCCGGACACGGGGAAGCTGGTGTGGTACTTCCAGTGTTCGCCGCACGACACGCACGATTGGGATGCGACACAGGTGCCGATAGTCTTCGACGGCGTGTTCAATGGGCAGCCGCGCAAGCTGCTGGCGCAAGCCTGTCGCAACGGCTTCTTCTTTTTGCTTGACCGCACCAACGGCAAGAATCTCCTCTCGAAGGAGTTCATCGAATCGCTGAACTGGCACAAGGGAGTTGACGCGAAAGGGCAGCCCATTCGTGACCCGGAGAAAGACCCAAAGATAGAAGGCGTGCTGGTTTCGCCTTCTTCGGACGGCGCTACGAATTGGCCCGCACCCGCTTTCAGTCCTGACACCGGTCTCTTTTACGTGGGCACGTCGCAGTCTTTCGCCATGTTCTATCTGACCGATACAGACCCGCATCCGCAAGGCTACGGGGCCGCCGAGCGGGGCGTCGGGGGCGTCGGGAATTATTTGAGGGCGATTGACTACAAGACCGGCAAAGTCGTGTGGAAGCATTCGACGCTAAACGGGGCGCAAGGTCTGCTGAGCACGGCGGGCGGGTTGCTCTTCGGGAGCGACGGCGCGGGCAATTTTATCGCCTTTGATCCGCTGAACGGCAAGCCGCTCTGGCACGCTGGCCTAACGGCGAACCCTAGCAACGCTCCCCAGACGTATATGCTGGATGGCCGCCAGTACGTTGTGGTGGGGGCGGGCGACAGCCTCTATGCGTTTGTGCTTCAGTTAAACAGCCCTGACCGACGCCGTTAGAGGAACTGTAGAGAAGCAAGCCTCTCAACACTGAGAGGGCGAAAGAGGGAAATTATCCTTCTTTCGCCCTCTCATTTCTTTATCCGCCAATGATCCCTGCCACTCCGCACTGCACACAGCGATACAACGTCCCGGCCCGTTCGGGGAAGACCTGCACACGCGCTCGCCCGCAGACGTGTTCGACTTCGATCTCCATCAGTGTATAGTAATCGTCGTCGCTGATGCCGAGCAGCGCGTCATAAATTGCTTGTTCCGCCGCCGTGTTGCGGTCAATCGCCGCGAAGAACTCGCGCTCCACTTCGTTCAAACCGTCCCCTGGTTCAGCCTGCTCGCTCAAGCCATTGCCTTTTTCATCGCTCATTCACTGTAGCCTCCGTGTTGAAGTTGAATTGTTGAGTAGCACGATAGCGAAAAGCTTCGGTTCAGCACAAGGAGCGCTACCAATCCGACCTGACACTGCGTGCGGCTTTGTGCTAGCATCCCGACTTGCGAGCAAGACCAATTCAAAATAACCAAGACAAGAATGGAGAAGAGATGGCAATCGCACCATTGCAAGCCCTGAAAGTCGGCACCTACATTTTCAAACAGAAATTCAAAGGTAATAAACGTTACCCGCTTGTGCTAATGCTGGAACCGCTCTTTCGCTGCAATCTGGCCTGTGTCGGTTGCGGCAAGATTCAATACCCTGGCGAAACCTTGAAGAAAAATATGACGCCGGAGCAGGCGTTCAAAGCCGCCGAAGAATGCGGCGCGCCCATCGTCACCATTGCGGGCGGTGAGCCGTTGATGCATCCCGAAATTGACGTGATCACCAAAGGGATGATCGAGCGCAAGAAGTTTGTCTACCTCTGCACCAACGCCATCCTGCTCGAAAAGAATCTGCATCGCTTCGAGCCTTCGACTTATCTGACCTTCAACGTCCACCTCGACGGCCTGCGCGAGACGCACGACAAATCGGTTGACCGCAAAGGCATCTTCGATGTCGCCGTCAGTGCGATCAAAGCGGCCAAGGCCCGCGGCTTCCGCGTCAACACCAACTCGACCCTGTTCGATGGCGAAGATCCGGCAGAATTCCACGAGATGTTCGATATGTTGATGGGGCTCGGCGTAGACGGGATGACGATCTCGCCCGGCTACAGTTACGCCTGGGCGCCTGATCAAGAGCATTTCCTCAAACGCGAACAGACCAAGGCGCTCTTCAAAGAAGTGCTCGCGCCGATGTACACCAAACGCGGGGAGAAGTGGGTATTCAATCATTCGCCGTTCTATCTGAAATTCCTGATGGGCGAGATTGATTACGACTGCACGCCCTGGGGCAATCCGAACTACAACATCTTCGGCTGGCAGAAACCGTGCTACCTGTTGAACGAGGGCTATGCGCAGACCTTCAAAGAGTACATGGAGACGACCACCTGGGAGAACTACGGCCAGCGTAGCGGCAATCCGCGCTGTCGCGATTGCATGGTGCATTGTGGGTACGAGCCGACGGCGGTGATTGATGCGACGAGCAGCCTGAAGAATATGCTCGTTTCGATCAAAGGCTTGGCCTAGGAGAAATCAAAAGGCAAAAGGCAAATATCAAAAGGCAAAAGGTCGGCACTTTGCTTTTCTATTTTGAGAAAAAAGAAAAATGAAGTTCCATACTTTTGCTCTTTGATATTTGCCTTTTGCCTTTTGATTTCCAGCGTTAGTCGTTGAACATAAAATTGTTCGCGCGATGTTGATTACCAGCCCTGCCAACGAACGTCTCAAACACGCGCGCCGCGTGCGCGAAGGGCGCGAGCCTGAGCTGATTTTTGTTGAAGGCGAGCGGCTGGCCGAAGAATGTTTGCGAGCTGACTTGCCATTGGCTGCTTGCTTTCATTCGCCGGAGCCGAGTGAACGCGCGCAGACGATTCTGGCGCAGTTACAACAACGCGCTTGCCCGCTCTTTCCTGTAACCGACGCAGTGCTTGCGACGATTAGCGACACAGTGCATACGCAAGGTCTGATTCTGCTGGCGCAACGTCCGCAGGCTGACTTGGCCAAAACTTTAGCAGTCAGCCTGCCATTACTCGTGGGATTGGATGCCGTGCAAGACCCAGGCAATTTCGGCACGATTGTGCGGACGGCGGAAGCTGCTGGCGCGCACGGCGTGTTGGCGTTGCAAGGTTCGGTGGATGCTTTTGCGCCGAAGACTTTACGTAGCGCGATGGGATCGGCTTTCCGCTTGCCGATGGTGACGGAGTTGACGGGCGAGGAATTGCTCACTGCCTGTCGGCAAACCGGCATCCGCCTTGTCGCGGCAGATGTTGAGGCAGAGTTGAACTATACCGAATTCGATTGGCGGCAACCGGCCTTGTTATTGCTAGGCAACGAAGGGCGCGGGGTGAACGAAGTTTTGTTGTCCGGCTGCGATGGCAGCGTGCGCATCCCGCTGCATCCGCCAGTCGAATCATTAAATGTCGCGGCCTCTGCGGCGGTGATCTTATTTGAAGCTGCTCGGCAGCGGCGAGAGGTAGAGAGCGGGGGAGTAGGAGAGCGGGAGAACTGGTGATGTATCTCCCGCTCTCCCGCTCCCCACTTCCCACTCCTGCAAAACCCGGCAACTAAACTCCGACCGAAGTCGTATAATGCCGCGTGAATATGAGCGTGTCGAATAAAGCCGAAGGCAAATCAGAAGCCAAGTCCGAATTTACCAACCGGTTCGAATACTACCTGCGCCGTTTCTTCGAGCGTGTCGGCGGGGCGCTGGATTTTGCTTTGCGCCGCCCGCTCAACCAGCAGGCGCGCACCGATTTGACCGCGCTCTTGCCGCAAGTCGAACAGGCCATCGAGGCCAAGCTGCGCCGCGAGGAGGGAAAGATTCTTGCGCCGAACTTGATCGAGTTACGCTACGACTACGAAACTTACGGCCAGATGACGCAGGCGCGCGTGGACTTTTTGCAGCGCGAGTTGCAGGCGAGTCTTTATGAGTACGTCATCAATCACCGCTATACCACACTGGACAAAATTCAGGTCAAGCTGACTTTCGATGTTTTCACGCGCAACCTAATAATCAAGGCGGAATTTCCCGATGAAGCGCAGGCCACAGACAAAGCTAATGACAAAGCCGCGCTGCAGGCTAGGCAGCTAGGACAAGCCGACGCACAATCGCAAGCCAAAACTTGCACGGTTATTTTGCGCGCAGTTGAGCGGCAACTGTTCGGTGACTTGCGTGCTCAATTGACTAGCAGCGGCGCGCGCGTCGGCGTCGGACGCAGCCATGACAACCCGCTCTGCTTGAATGATTCGACCGTCTCCAGCTTTCACGCGGCGTTCACGCTTGCGCCCAACGGTGCGCTCTGGCTGACTGATCTCGGCAGCAGCAACGGCACCTTCGTCAACGAAGTGCGCCTAGCGGAAGGCGATAAGACGATTGTGCGTGACGGCGATAAAATAGGGTTTGGCGAGGTCGAGCTGACGCTAAGTTTGAAGATCGAGGATTGACCAATGCAGAAGGTTGAGTGCGGAGTGCGGAATGTTTTGCTCGCAAGTTCCGTCAGTAATTCCGCCTCGACCTTGCTACATTCCACATTCGTATGAGCTTTCCTTTCGTTGCCACACTCATTTTTCTAGCTGGCTTAGCTTACCTAATTTGGTCGCTCTTGCTTTCGGTCTGGCGTTATCGCGCGAAGGCTGGTGAGAATGAAGAGAGCGGCTTGCCGGAAGACTTCGGGCCGCGGTTGACCAGCGCGCGCTTGCGCTACGTGCGCTGGGCGTTTGCGCTGCTGGTGTTGGCGGCGTTTGGCTTTCACGTTTACTGGGGCTTATTTGCGACGGGGCCATTGAGTGAAAACCCGGCTTTCGCGGCGCTAAAAAACAAACGCGATCAACGCAACCGGCGCGACGAGGAAGCCAATCTGCGTGGCTGGATATTCGACCGGCATCGCGATTACAAGCGCACGCTGGCGAAGTATCGCTACTTGAACGGGCAGATCGTGCGCGACTATCCGCTGGGACAGGCAGCCGCACATCTGATCGGCTATGCCGGATTGTTGCGCGGTGATGCGGCGATGGAACGCGCGGTGGTGGCGCAACCGCCGCGCGAGGAAGAAAAGGGCTGGTGGCAGAAGCTGAGCACCTTTGGGGGCGAGGAACAGCGTGTAGCGGTCGGCCCCGATTTGGTGCTGACGATTGATTTTGATTTGCAGAAAGAAGCCTTTGCCCAGTTGCAAGGCAAGCACGGCGCAGTAGTGATGCTCAATCCGCAGACGGGCGAAATCCTGGCGCTGGCCACCGCGCCCAGCTTCGATCCCGACAACGTCAACAACGATCCGACCTGGGCGAAGATTTCCGGCGATGTGAAGAACAGACCGCTGCTGAACCGTGCCTTGAATGAATACTACTTGCCCGGCTCGACGCTGAAGGTCATCACAGCGGCGGCGGCCATCGAAGCGCACAAAGACAATCTGTTTTTCACGAGCCAGGGCGGAGGCTGGACGCCGCCCGGTTCGGGGCGCGCAATTCACGATGACGAAGGCGAGGCGCTCGGAAGGTTGAACCTGACGGAAGGCTTCGTGCATTCGTCGAACCAGTACTTCGCGCAACTGGGCGTCGAACTGGAACGCCAGCGCATGGGCGAGGCGGCGACGCGCTTCGGCCTGAAGGTCTTCAAGACGCCGCCAGAATCCATCGGCACGGGCGTCGAGCGGGGGTTGTGGAACACTCAGAACAAAGTTTTGTCGGACATCTTTGCGCCGCTCAATTCGACCTTTGTTGATGGGAACAAGATCAGCAAATACGACCTTGCGCTCGAATCCATCGGGCAGGGCTACGTGCAATTGACACCCTTCCAGATGGCCTTGGTCGCGGCGGGCGTGGCCAACAAACAAGGCATGGTGATGCGCCCGAAACTGGAGATTGAACCCCCAGCCGTAGCCTTGAGTCAGGCCATGTCGCCGCAAACTGCGGCGCGGATGCGCGAGTTGATGGCGCTGGTAGTGCAACGGGGCACAGCCGCAGGTGCCTTCAAACAGCTCATCAGCGCGAAGGGCCTCACAGCGGGCGGCAAGACCGGCACGGCGCAGCGCGAAGTGGCGGTAATTGATCCGAAAACTGAAAAGCCCGTGCTGATTCGCGATGCGCGCGGGCGCGAGCGCGTGAAAAGAGAGTTCCGCATTGATTCGTGGTTTATCGGCTTTGCACCAGTGAATGATCCGCAGATTGCTTTTGCTGTCGTGGTGGAAGGTGGCGGGTACGGCTCGAAGTCGGCGGCGCCGATTGCGGGGCGATTATTGGTGAAGGCTGCTGAGCTGAGCTTGTTGAATGCGCCGCCGCCCGCGCCAGAAGGAACTCAGGCAAAAGCCGGCCAGCGGTGAAAATGTAGCGTAGGCTGTCTAGCCTGCGCATGACTCCGCGCTGGACGCATTGCGAAGCCATGCGCAGGCTAGACAGCCTACGCCACAGGTTATTGCGTCGCCATCTTCAATTGGTTAATGCGTTGCCGCAACGCGGAAGTAAAGCAAGAAACCTCTTCAGCAGTTGCGCCGCTCGCCTTCAGCGCGTCGCTGATCTGTGCGTCGCTGAGGCGGCCCAAATAACCGTGCAGCCATTTAACATCGGCGGGCGTGATGCCTTTGGTAAAATCGCTAGTGTGTTGGCCTGAATAGCCAAAAACAACCTCACCGTTTTTGACGCCTTTGATGAAGTCTTTGGACTGACTCGCGAAGCCTTTGCAATCCCATTTCTCGCGGCTCAACACGCCGCCCCATTTACCCATCGAGCCGCCCCAGTCGGTCACCAGGTAGCGCACTTCGTTGGGATATTGGAAGATGGAGGTGTTGGAGCCACGCCCTGCATCGCGCGCGTCTTTGTTATCCCAATTGGAGACGAGCATTAGCATTACTCTCAGCCCCTTCAACTCTTTCGTACCAGTGAAGGGATTTTGCTCCCAATGCCAGCTCTGCTCGTCTTCAAACTTTGTCACACCTTTATCCTTCTGGCGTTCGAAGCGGGCTTCAGCGAATTGGCCGGTCTTCGGATCGAGTTGCTCGCGTTTGACGCGTTTGAAGGAAGTACCTGCCAGGCCTTCGACCTTGCCTTGCGGCACGAAATAGGCTGGCTCGACGAAATAGCCGACTGCCCAGACCAGCCGCGAAGCAAAAGTTTCGGCGTTGACCTCCGAGCCGAACTTCATTGTCCATTGCACGCCCTTGGCATCTTTAATTTTGACTTTAGGATTGGTGCCCGAGAGCGACTCTTCGATAAAAGTGAAGGGCGGTTTGGGCACGCCTTGACGGCCCGCCGCGCCGCCCACCAGGTCAAGTTGCTCGACCGTGCCGGGGTCACGCCACAGCACAGGTTTGCCGCTGGGTGCACTTTGTCGCTTGTCTTGAATCGAATTGGAATAAGCGAGCTTGGCTGTGGATAACTGTGCGAAAGCATTGCTGGCCAGTAACGCCATGAAGAGTAAAGTAAAACTTTTGCGGAAAGTCGTGATTGTCATTTTGTCTCCTTGTCCAGAATTCTCGAAAAACAGTGCTAGAAACTCGTCAGCCTCCGCGCACGACGCCCGGCAATCTTAGCACGGAAATCGGCCTGACAGCAGTGCTTTGCAAGCTGTCCACTTGACTATCGTTCTTCAAACGCTACCATAGGCGACACGCGGCTACCCGACGCCGCGTGACACCCTTCAAGGAGAATGCAGTGAAGTTCAATCATCCCCGCTATGTTTTGCGGCACCGTCCGCTACTCTATACCTTTATCATCGGTCTGTGTGTTGTCTTGCCCATCCTCAAGCCGCAGGCGACCACCGAAGAACGCGTCGCGCGCGAACGGCTCAATCGCCACTATGTGCAGAGCATGGAACTGATCCGCGAGCATTTCTACGACACGCCCGATTACGAACAGCTCACCAAAGCCGCTGTTAGCGGGATGCTGCGCGTGCTCGATCCCCATTCAAACTTTTTCGACAAGAAGGCTTTTGAAGAGACGCGCAACGATCAGCGCAGCCAGTATTACGGCATCGGCGCTTCAATCCAACAGCGGTTCGGCGGCGTCTACATTATGGAGCCATTCAAAGACACGCCTGCCGCCCGCGCGGGGCTGCGCTACGGCGATTTGATCGTCAGGATTAACGACAAAAACACCGAGCAATGGAATTCCGATCAGGTGCGCGACAATTTGCGCGGCGAATTGGGTACTGAGGTCAAAGTCACGGTCAAACGCGCGGGCGTCGAAAAGCCCATCGTCGCGACGCTGGAACGCGGCACAGTGGATTTGCCGTCCATCTCCGGTTACTTCATGCTCAAGCCGGGCATCGGCTACATCGCCTTGTCGCGCGGCTTCCATTCGACAACCAGCGATGAGTTGACGGCAACGTTGGCGGCGCTGAAAGAGCAGGGAATGCAGCAACTGGTGCTCGACCTGCGCGGGAACCCAGGTGGCTTCCTCGACCAGGCGATTCGCGTGGCCGACAAATTTTTGCAGCGCGGCCAAATGATTGTCTCGGTGCGCCAGCGCGAAGGGCGCGCGAGTCAGGAGGAGCGGCCTTACTCTGCCGAGACCGGTTCGCCCGAAACCATGCCGATGACGGTCTTGATTGATGAAGGCACGGCGTCGGCCTCGGAGATCGTCGCCGGCGCGATGCAGGATCACGATCGCGCGCTGATCGTCGGCGAGAACAGCTTTGGCAAAGGTCTCGTGCAGACGATCTTCAATCTGCCTGCCGGCTGCGGCTTGACGCTGACGACGGCGCGTTACTACACACCGAGCGGGCGCTTGATTCAGCGCGACTATTCCAACGGTTCGATCTACGAATATCACTTCCATCGCACGGCCAACGGCGAACCGGTAAAAGACCAACGCGAGTTGCGCAAGACTGATTTGGGGCGCACCGTTTACGGCGGCGGCGGCATCGAGCCGGACGTTCAGACAGCCAGTCCAACCATCACCCAGGCGCAACTTCAAACCTGGACGACGGGGCTGTTCCTCTTCGTGCGCGAGTTAGTGGCTGGGCGCGTTGCAGGTTTTGAGCAATTCAAGCGTGACGCCATCGAGTTCGATCACCAACCGCTGCCCAACGAGTTCGCCGTCACCGACGATGTCTTGAAAGCGTACCAGGCGTTTATGGCCGACTTTATTGCCAAGACGCCAGAGGTTGGATTAACGCGCGAGTTGGTTGACCAAAATCTCAACTTCGCGCGCCTCAAGATTCGTGAGGAAGCGCTGACGGCGGCATACGGCGTGGACACGATGCGACGCATACTCATCCTCGACGATCCGCAAGTGCAGCGCGGGTTGGCCGAATTGCCCAAAGCGGCGCAATTGGCGGAGAAGGCCAGGCGGATGACGAAGGCGGCGAGTAAGTGAAAGTAGCAAAGCTTGGTTGCAGTTGAAGAGTCTGAGGCGGCTTACGCAAGTGAGCCGCCTTTTTGCTAAATTGCGATGGTTAATGACGGGCGAAGGAAAAAACTCGTTCGGTATTTGTTGGGTGCGCCTTTCGCGTTAGTTGTGTCGGTTTGGTTGGCGGGGACGGCATTGAGTTGGCCTGCCCAGCGCGCGATTGGCGCGCTCCCGAACGATTTGCGCGGCGCGGCTGTCACGTTCACCAGCACGTCGGGGGCGACGATCAAAGGCTGGTTACTCAACGGCGCGCCGGGCAAAGGCGTGGTGGTTTTGATGCACGGCGTGCGAGGCAATCGGTTGCAAGTCTTGGAACGGGCGCGCTTCCTCAACCGGCTTGGCTACGCGGTCTTGCTCTTCGATTTTCAAGCACACGGCGAGAGCCAGGGCGCGCGCATAACTTTTGGCTACCTGGAAAGCCGCGACGCTCAGGCAGCAGTGCAATTCGTCAAAGGACGCCTGCCGAATGAGAAGCTCGGCGTCATTGGCATTTCGCTGGGTGGGGCGGCGGCAGCTTTGGCCCAACCACCGTTGCCAGTTGATGCGCTGGTGTTGGAGATGGTCTATCCTGACATTCATCGCGCGATTGAGAATCGGCTGGCCCGCTTCCTGGGCGGCTGGGCGCGTGGTTTGACGCCCTTGCTCGAATGGCAGTTGCGGCCGCGGCTGGGCGTTGGCCCCGACGCTTTGCGCCCGCTGGAGTGCGTGGGTGATTTGAAAGTGCCGAAGCTGTTCATTGCAGGCGAGCGAGACCGGCACACGCTGCTGACTGAATCGCAGGAGCTTTTCAATGCGGCGTGCGAGCCGAAGACCTTGTGGGTTGTCACCGGCGCGCAGCACGAAGATTTGCTGAAGGTGGCTAAAGTAGAATACGAGCAGCGCCTGGCGGCGTTTTTCAATCAATATTTGCGGTAGTAATTTTCATGCTTCGTCTTTCCGGTAAAACAACGGGGTTAGCAATCCTGTGTTTGAGCTTGCTCGCGTTGCTAGGCTGGTTTTATAGCCAGCGCGTCAAGCCCGTGCAGATGGCCAAGTACGTGCCGGATTCGGCGCTCGGCTATCTCGAAATCAACAGCCTGCCGCAAGTGCTCAAGCAGTTGACGGCGACGACTGCCTGGAAGCAACTTGCCCCGTCTTACGGCATGACAGACAAGCTGAATTACGCAGGCGCGCTGGGCGGCCTGGCGCAATTCGCGGGCGCGTTAGGCGGCGAGACGACGCTGTTAGCGCGCGCGCAGTTGGCCGTCGTCGTGACCGCGTTGGAAGTGCGCGGCGAGCAGGTGAAACCGCGCTGGGCATTGTTGGCGGAGACGCACGCAGGCCAGCGCGAATTGCAGAAAGTAATTGAGAAGCGTTTGCCGGAATTGGCGCACAGTGCGTTCGGCGAAGCGGCGCAGAGCAATGGCGAATACGCAGGTGTGCCGATCATCAGCTACAAGGTTGGCGGACGCGAAGGCGAGGAGAAGCAATTGCTCTCAGCGCAGATCGAAGGTGAATGGTTGCTGGCGAACCATCCCGAGGCCTTGCGCGCGTGCATTGAGACACGCTTGGGCCGCGCGCCGTCAATGACGAACAACTTTTATTTGCAGCAAGCGCGCCCAGCGGTGGAACGCACCGGCGAGGTTTTCGGCTTTATCACAGGTGACGGCGTGACGCGGCTCCTGCGCTTCGGCGCGTATTTGTTGGCTGGCGGTGCGGTGGGCACTGTTGGCAAGGCTGCGCTGGCAGGAGCGGTGGGCGATATCTTCACGGACTTTTCGGCCAAGGCGACTGATGGGATAGCTTATGGCGTGAGCTTTGAAGGCGGCGGCGTAGTTGATCGCTACGTAATGCTGATGAAGCCGGATTTGTTGGAGAGTTTGCACGCGGCGGTCAAGCTCAACCAGAGTGCGCCGCAGGTCTTGCAATTGCTCCCGGCCAGCGTGCAAGAGGTGACGCTGCTCAATGTCGAAAATCCGGGACAGGTCTTCGGCACACTCGAAACGGTGATCTCGGCGCGCGTGGGCGTAGGACAGAGTTTTATCCTTCGGCATTTCCTGGCGGGGATGCAGGAAGCGTTCTTGGGCCTGCGCGCGGATGAGTTGGCGGCGCGCGCGATTGGCAACGAGGTGGCGAGCTTGAATTTCGGCGCTGAGGTCGAGACGCGCGTTTGGCTCTTGCAGTTGCGTGACCGGGCGTTGTTGCAACCATTGATTGCCAAGGTGCTGACGGCGGGCGGAGTGAGTCTAGAACGCGAGCAGCAGGGGCAGGCGGAGTTGTGGCACTCGGCAGGAGGCAAGCGCGGTTCGGCGGTCTTTTTCGATAATTATCTGGGCTTGGGCAAACGCGCGGAGTTGGTGAAATTGCTGAACGCGCGACGCGGGCCAAAGCTAGTGGATGCGCCGCAATTGACGCAGGCGAGCAGGCCGTCGCAACCGGGCCTGACCTTGAGCCTGACGGCGACGGGCGCGAGCAGCGCCGAGATGATGGCGACGTTGGCGCGTTGGTTTAACGCGCGTGCGCCCGAGACAACGCCGGAGGTGGTCAAACAATTGCCGATGGTTGTGAGCGTGATGTCGTTCAATCAGCAAGGGCTGTATGTTGAGTCGCACGCGCCGTTGGGCAACTTTCCGTCGTTGGTGGCGATTGCCGGTGGCGCGCTGACGGATAATCAATGAATCACCTAGCCGTGCAAAATTCGTCTGCCTCGAAGGAGCAGCGGACACCGCTGTTACGCGCAGTCAATCTGACCAAAATTTATCAAGGCCGTGTCGAGGAGGTCGTTGTCTTCCGCAACCTGCAACTGCAAGTGGCGCGCGGCGAGATGGTCGCCATCGTCGGCGCATCGGGCGCGGGCAAATCCACGCTGTTGCACTTGCTGGGCGGCTTAGACAAACCTACGTCAGGCAGCGTGATTTTGGGCGAGTTTGACAGTGCAAAAATTGCTGAAGTAGACTGGGCGCGCTTTCGCAACCGAGCGGTTGGTTTCGTTTTTCAATTTCATCATTTGCTCCCTGAATTCAGTGCGTTGGAGAATGTGATGATGCCGCTGTTGATCGGCGGCGTAGCGAGGCGCGCGGCGGCGGCGAGGGCCGAACGGTTGTTGGAACGGGTTGGATTGGCCGAGCGCGCAGCGCATCGTCCGGGCGAGCTTTCGGGCGGCGAACAACAACGCGTCGCGCTGGCGCGGGCGCTGGTCAACGCGCCGCAACTTTTGTTGGCGGATGAGCCGACCGGCAACTTGGATGAGCGCACTGGCGAAGCATTGCACGCGCTGCTACGGGAGTTGCAACAGGCAGATGGATTGACCGCGATTATTGCTACGCACAACATGCAGCTAGCCGCGCAATGCGACCGCGTGTTGAGGTTGGAAAACGGAAGCTTGGAGGAAGTTCCAGGTCCAAAGCTCTGAGCGTTAGCACTCGGAGCAGGGAGTAGTTCAGGATGTTCGAGCGTTATACAGAGAAGGCCCGGCGCGTCATCTTCTTCGCGCGTTACGAAGCTAGCCAGTTTGGCGCGACGCAGATCGAAGCCGAACACATTTTGCTGGGGCTGGTGCGCGAAGACAAATCACTCAACCACCGTTTCTTTCAGCGCACTCACATCAGCTTTGAATTTGTCCGTCGCGAAATCGAAGATCGTTCGGTGCGGCGCGAGCGCCACCTGACGCAGCCCGATCTGCCTTTATCAATGGCGGCCAAACATGTGCTGGCCTATTCGGCAGAGGAGTCGGAGCGGTTGGGGCACCGCCACATCGGGACGGAGCATCTGTTGTTGGGACTGTTGCGCGAGGAAAATTCGCCAGCGGCAGAAATTCTCTACGAACGCGGCTTGCGTTTGTCAGACGTGCGCAACGAATTGATGCGCCAGTCCAACCTGGAACGCAATGCGCACGCCAAGAAGGACACGCCGCACCTTTACGAGTTCAGCCGCGACCTGACTGATGCGGCGCTCGAAGGCAAGCTCGATCCGCTGGTCGGGCGCGATCAAGAGGTCGAGCGCGTGATCGAAATCCTGTGCCGCCGCACGAAGAACAACCCTGTGCTGATCGGCGAGCCGGGCGTAGGCAAAACGGCGATTGTCGAGGGCTTGGCGCAGCGCATTATTGCCGGTGACGTGCCGTCGTTCCTGTTTGACAAGCGGGTGCTGGCGCTCGATCTGAGCCTGGTGGTCGCGGGTACGAAGTATCGCGGGCAATTTGAAGAACGCATGAAGACGATCATGCGCGAGTTGATAGACAACCCGCAGTTCATCATCTTCATTGACGAGTTGCACACGCTGGTAGGCGCTGGCTCGGCGGAAGGCTCACTGGACGCGGCAAATATTTTGAAGCCCGCCTTGTCACGCGGCGAAATCCAGTGCATTGGCGCGACGACACCCGCCGAGTATCGCAAGTCCATCGAACGCGACCGCTCGCTCGAACGCCGCTTTCAAGCCATCAAGGTCGCGCCGCCTAACGAAGAAGAAGCGCTCGAAGTGCTCAACGGTATCCGGGATCGTTACGAATCGTTCCACAACGTGCGTTACAGCGACGAGGCGATTGAGGCGGCGATTTATCAATCGAACCGCTACTTGCCGGATCGCTTCCTGCCTGACAAGGCGATTGACATTCTTGATGAAGCCGGTGCGCGCGTGAAGCTGCGTGCGCAGCGCGAGAGTGGTTATGTGCCGCCGCCGCCACGCTGGCAGCGTGAACCGCGCGAATTGCGCGGCTCGCGCAACGAGTGGCGCGGTGATTATCGCAGCGATCTGCGCGGTGATTTCCGCGAACGTGAACGCGAGCGCGACCGTAGCTATGTGAGTCCGGCACGCCGTCCACCGCACTACTTCGAGCCGCAGGAGTTTGAGGAAGTAGTGGCACCGGTTGAAAAGCGTGACATTGACGAAGTGATCGCGCGCTGGACGGGCATTCCGGTCACCTCCTTGCAAGAGGAAGAGGCGGCCAAACTGCTGCGCATAGAAATAGAGTTGCAACACCGCATCATCAGCCAGCAGGCGGCCATCTCAGCGCTGGCGCGGGCGATTCGCCGTTCGCGCGCCGGGTTGAAGAATCCGCAACGCCCCGTTGGCTCGTTCCTCTTTTTAGGCCCGACCGGCGTGGGCAAGACCGAAGTGGCGCGGACGCTAGCTGAATTTCTCTTTGGCTCTGAGCGGGCGATGATCCGCTTCGATATGTCGGAGTTTATGGAGAAACACTCGGTCTCGAAGCTGATCGGCTCGCCGCCGGGCTACGTCGGCTACGAAGAGGGCGGGCAATTGACCGAGAAGGTGCGGCGCAATCCCTATGCGGTGCTGCTGCTCGACGAGATCGAGAAAGCGCACCCAGATGTATTCAACATTCTGTTGCAGGTCTTTGAAGATGGCATTTTGAGTGACGCGCTGGGCAACACGGTGGATTTCAAACACGCCATCATCATTATGACCTCGAACCTGGGGGCGCGCTTCATCAACAAGGGCGGTCATCTGGGCTTCCAATCGTCACGCAACGAAACCATCGCCAAGAATGAAGACAGGGTGATGACGGCAGTGCGTGAGGTCTTCAATCCTGAATTTATCAACCGGTTGGACGAGATCATCGTCTTCGAGCCGCTCAGCGATGACGACCTGTTGCAGATCGTCGGTTTGCTGGAAGCGCAGCTCAATCGCACATTGTTGCATCGCAAACTCGCTGTACGGCTGACGCTGGAAGCGCGGCAGTGGATTGTGGCGCGCACTTGCACCGACCGCAGCTACGGCGCGCGTCCGTTGCGGCGGGCGTTGCAGAAATATGTCGAAGACCCGCTCTCGGAGGCATTGATTCAGGGGCTGCTCGGACAAGCATCACTGGTCGAGGTTTACTTGGATGGCGAGGTGCTCAATTTCCGCCCGCTGGAAGGGGCTTTAATAGGCGAGACGACGGAAGATGAAGTGGCGGAAGCGGACGAGGTGTTGGTGTCGTAGCAGGCGACGGGCGCGCCTATTGCACAACGCGCCAGATATACAAAGCTTTGCGGAGACAAGATCGGGTGCGCCCTTGTCTCCGCGTGTGATATAGTGAGCACCCGCTGTAGTTAAGCAAGCCAACCGGCAAATCCTAAACAAAAGTAAACAACAGAAAAGGAGATCGCTAATGGCAAAATCTTCAAAGTCGAAAAAGTCTGGTAGTCATCTGCGTGGGGTCAGTTCCGAAGCCGTCGGCACTGCCCAAGCGCAGGAAGCAGGAGCTAAGTTCGAGTGGCACTATGGCAGGGTGACTCGCTTGGGTCACTTCCAGCCAGCCGCTGGCAAAGAGGTCGTCATCGTTTGGGAGGAGGGTGGCGTCACTTCGCAACAGGGCAACATCAGCGACGAGCAGTGGGAGATCTTCAAACTGGCCTTCCTCACCAGCGGGCGTGTCGCCGTGCTCAGTGATGCGACTAGCGAGCAGTGGATGTATGACTATCGCTTCTTAGAAGCCGTGCGCTAGGGCGCGAGTCTAAAGGCGGGGTTTGAAATTGCGGGGTCTGGAACGCCGCCAGTATACGACTTGCCGGGGTGATCTAAGAATCTTAGACCGGAGCCGGGGTTGACTATCCAACTCCCGGCTCATCGCGTATAATGCGCGACTTGTAATTTTGTCACTGCAATCTTCACAAGCTGCGACGTTCATGCGTTTGCGGCGCTGAAGCTGCCAACTCGGTCAGCGCGGCCTCGAAGACGTAGCTCGGAGTTTTGTGCGCTGTCCATCCCCAAATGTCATCCTCACATTACCGGATATGGCATTCGAAGCGGGCGGCGCGTGCGTGCAGTGACCGAATAATTTACTGGGAGAGGGTTTCATGACCAAGCGCTTTAAGCTTTGGACGAGCGCATTAATCGCGGCAGTGTTACCGGCCTTTATTTTGGCAGTCCTTTCGCTCGTGCTGGCGCGTCCCGCGCTGGCCCAGCAGCCTACTGTGGGGGCCGGGCAGGACGTTTTAGTTGAAGACGTCGAAGTGCGCGGCAACCGCCGTATTCCAAAAGAGTCCATCCTTTATTACGTGCAGAGCAAGCCCGGTGACCGCTACAACCAGGGATTGGCGCAGCGCGACTTGGAAGCCATCATCGGGTTGGGCTTCTTCGATCCGCTGCAAACCAAACTGTTGGTGGACGACGGCCCGCGCGGCGGCAAGATCATCATCTTCCAAGTCCGGGAATATCCCATCATCCGCGACCTGCAATATCGCGGCTTGAAGTCCGCGACGGAGAGCGAAATCTTGACGCGCTTCAAAGAGCGCCGCACGCAAGTCACTAAAGAAAACCAGCTCGACCCGGCCAAGGTCAACGCGGCCCGCATCGCCTTGCGCGAATTGCTGGCCGAGAAGGGCCATCCGCAGGCTAAGGTGGACATTGAAGTTGAAGACATTTCGGCGACGGCCGTGGCCTTGATCTTCAACATTGATGAAGGGCCGCGCGTGCGCGTCAAGGAGATTGTCTTTTCGGGCGACCGCGACGGTTTCTCGCAGCGCCGCTTGCGCGGAGCGATGAAGCTGGTCAAAGAGTCCGGCCTGATTTCGACCTTCAAATCCGCCGATATCTATTTCAAAGAGAAGCTGCAAGACGACCTGGAACGCGTGCGCTTCTTCCTCGGTCAGAAAGGCTATCTGCAAGCGAAGTACGGCGAGCCGCAGATCGAAGACGCGGGCAAAGTGAGCGGTGGTCTTCCAATACCGATTCCCGGCTTGCACAAGACTGGGCCGGGCTTGCGCATTACGATTCCGATTGAGGTCGGACGCCGCTACAAGATTACCAGCATCGATGAAAAGGGCGTGACGATTTTCCAGAAAGGCGTGATCACGGCGCTCTCAGGCTTGCGCGTCGGTGAGTACGCTAACACCAAGAACATTCAGGAGAACGTCTACAAGGGCATCAAAGACTTGTACGGCACGCAAGGCTACATCCAGGCCGAAGTCGCCTTTACCCCCAAGTTCAATGATAAGACCGAGACTGAGGGCGAGGTCGAGGTGACGCTCGAAGTGGATGAAGGCCGCCAATTCACCATGCGCCGTTTGGAGTTCATCGGCAACAGCAACACGCGCGACGTGGTCTTGCGCCGCGAAGTGCTCATCAACGAAGGCGATCCGTATAACAAACGCTACTGGGACATCTCCGTGCTGAAGCTCAACCAGTTGGGGTTGTTCGACGAGATTAAAGAGAAGGATGCGATCACGCGCACCAACGACCGCGACCAGACGGTGGATATTGATTTGCAGGTCAAAGAAAAAGGCCGCCAGCAAATCTCCGTCAACGGCGGCGTTTCAGGTTTCGCGGGCAGCTTCTTCGGCCTGCAGTATGACACGAACAATCTGCTGGGCTACGGCGAGTCATTGAGCCTTTCGCTCTCCGGCGGCAACCGGCAAGTCGCCGCTAGCTTTGGATTCACCGAACCTTATTTGCTGGGCAAGCCGATCAGTCTGGGCTTTCAACTCTTTGCGCAGAAATATCAATTCGTCGGCTCCGGCTTCAACTTCTCCAACGCGAGCGAGGTGTTGGCCGCGAGCTTCTTTGGCTTGTCGAGCCTGAATGCCGACACGCTCTTCACGCAGCGCACAGTGGGCGGCACGATCAGCTTGTCTACGCCAGCTTATTTGTTTGCCAATACCTTCCTTGGGCGTAAGGTGCGCAAATTCGCTGGTCTGTCGCGGCTGGGGCTGTCTTATTCGCTGACCGCGACCAGCACGCAAGACCCCAAGGTCAATCGCGACGCCGATCCGACCAACGACATCCCGGTGACGTTTGCGCAACCGCGCATCATCACCAGCCGCGTTGTGCCATCGCTCTTCTACAATTCGACCAACGCCTCGCTCGATCCGACGCGCGGCCAGAGCTTGTTCCTGGGCTTCTCGCTCGCTGGTGGGATTCTGGGCGGCGACGTAAGCACCTTCGCGCCATCCATCGAATACAAGCGCTTCCAGCCGGTCTTCCATCGGCGCTCGGAACACCCGCACGTGTTGGCGATGCGCTTCCGCGCAGATCACATCCGCACGTTCGGCACGCCGTTCAACAGTTGTTCGGGCGACATCTGTTCGCTCTCGTTTATCGGCGGCATCCCGATCTACGAACGCTTCTTCCTGGGCGGCGAGTACGACCTTCGCGGTTACAATATCCGCTCGATCTCGCCTGTCGTCGCCAGTGATGCGTTCCTCTCGACGAAAAACGTCGCAGCTAAGGTGATTGACCCGAACGATCCGACTAAGCTAATTGACGCGCCCGCCGGGCAGGTTGATTCGACGGTCATCCGCAATTACACCTTTGAAGCGCCGGGGAATGGCTGTGGCGAGACGCCTTCGGCCAACTGCAACGTGGTCAATTCGCAACGCTTCTTTACGCCGATTGGCGGCGACACGCAGTTCATCTACAATCTCGAATACCGCGTCCCCATCATCAGCGTGCTGTCAGTGGCGGCCTTTGCCGACATCGGTTCGGTCTTCAACGCGCGTAAGTACGAGGATCAAGTCACCAATACTGGCTTCCTGCGCCAGACAATCACTCCGTCCGGCGTGACGCTCAATCCAGCGGGGCGCGTGGCGACGGCGGAAGAGCTAGCCAGCACGGCGCGTGACGATCTGGGCAATGCCGTTGGCTATCGCACGATCTTTCTGGAAGGCGATTCGCGCAGGTTCGACATCCTGCGCAACTCGCAAGCCAATCAGAAACTCTTCTCCGACATCCGCTCTTCGTATGGCCTTGAATTACGCGTGCAGATGCCGGTCATCAACGTTCCGTTCCGGCTGATCTTCGCTTACAACCCGCAGGCGAAGACGGACATTACCGACCCGCGCGTCCTCTTCATCGAGCGCCGCACCGCAGTTCGTTTCAGCGTGGGACGCACTTTCTAGCGGCCAGTAGGCCCCTGATCACTGAAAAAGACTGGAGAATTGGTTAGCAATGAAAATCAAGTTATCTGTTGCCCTCATCCTGTTAGCGGGACTCTCGCTGAATGCCCTGGCGCAGGATACAAAAACGAAGCTAGGGATTATCGAAATTGCGGCGTTTCGCACTGAGATTACCGAACTCAAGGTGAAGTACGACAAGCTGCAAGCCGAGTTTGCCACTAAAGAACGCGAGTTGCAGGCCATGCAGGATTCGATTGCAGCCAAGCAAAAGATCCTGCAAGAGACGCCGAACCTGACGCCGCAACAAGGCGCCAAACTGCAAGATGAGATTAAGCAACTGCAAACTGAAGGCCAACGCAAGCTCGAAGACACCCAGGCCCTGGTGCAGAAGCGTGAGCAGGAAGAGACCGGCGCGATCTACGACAAGATCAGCAAGTTCCTCGAACAGTATTGCGCTCAAAAAGGCATCTCGCACGTGCTGGAAGCCGGGCGCTTGCGCGAAGGTGGGCTGGTCGTTTACGCCGCGCCCGCGTCGTTCATTACAGATGACTTTATTAAGGCGTACAATAAAGCTAATCCGGCTCCCGCTGCAGCAGCGAAGTAGAGCCGATTATCAAAGGTCAGTCGTCCGACCGTGATAGCAACGAGTTATTTTAATTCCGATCCCGAAGGAGTATGACGAACATGAAAAGACTATTTATTGCCGTAGCAATGGTGACCCTGCTGTCGCTGGCCGCCTTTGCGCAAACCCCGACCCCGCCCTCGCGTACGGCTGCCGCCAACCCCGCCCCTGCCGCCACCGGTGGTACTGGCGCGGAAGGCAAAGTGGCCATTCTCAACACCGGCCTTTTCCGCCAAGGCATCAATGAACTCAAGGTCAAGCTCGACGGGCTGAACACTGAGTTCGAGCCGAAAAAGAAAGAGTACGAGGCGCTGGAAAACAAGGTCAACGACCTGAAGAACAAAATCCAGACACAGGGCAACACAGTGAGCGCAGCGGTGCGCAACGGCTGGGTTGAAGAGGGCACCGACAGCGAAAAGAAACTGAAACGCATGGGCGAAGATTTGCAAGCCCTGGCCGATAGGCGGTTACAGGAAGTCTCGCAGCCCATCTACGACAAGATCGCCAAAGTGTTGGAAAGCTATTGCCAACAGCGCGGCATCGTGATGGTGCTCGACGCAGGTGCGGCGCAGCAAGCTGGCGTGTTGCTGTTTGCACAGGCCGCCACTGACATCACGCAAGACTTCGTAAACGAGTACAACAAGGCCAACCCGGCGGGCGCGGCCCCGGCCCCGAAGAAGTAACGTAGTAAACCAACAAATCAAAAGGCAAAAGGCAAAGGGCAAAAGGCAAAAGGTCGGCACTTTCTTTTACTTTGAAAGATGAAGTTCCATCCTTTTGCCATTTAATATTTGCCTTTTGCCTTTTGCCTTTCCCATGAAGCTGGCGGAATTAGCCGAACAGATCAAAGCCGAATGGCGCGGCGACGGCGCAGCAGAAATCATTGGTGCCGCACCGCTAGACAGTGCACAGCCAGGCGCGGTCACGTTCATTGCCGAAGCGCCGCGTCTGGCGCAAGCCGCCACCTGTGCGGCGGCGGCCTTGATTGTGCCGAAAAAGCTGGCCGAACACGCAATGTTGGCCGGGCGTAATTTATTGATCGCGCCGAATCCCAAACTCGCCTTCGCCCGCGCCATCAAAATCTTTTACGAGAAACCTTACCAGTCGCGCGGCGTGAGCAGTGATTTAGTGTTGGGCGAAGGCTCGCACGTCGGCGCAGACTGTTCGATCCATCCGCGCGTGACCGTTGGCAATAATTCCACCATCGGCGATCGCGTCACACTGCATCCGGGCGTGGTGATTGGCGACGACTGCCGAGTCGGCGACGACACGGTGATCTTCGCCAACGTCTCGATCTACGACGCGACCGAGATCGGTGCGCGCTGCCGCATTCACAGCGGCACAGTCATTGGCGCGGACGGTTTCAGCTTCACACCCGACGAGCAAGGCCGCCAATTCAAACTCCTGCAAGTCGGGCGCGTCGTCATCGAAGATGACGTGGAACTCGGCGCGAACTGTTGCGTAGACCGTGCGGGTTTTGGCGAGACGCGCATCCGGCGCGGCGCAAAGTTCGACAACCTGATCCAAATCGGCCACAACGTCGAAATTGGCGAAGAGACCGTCGTGGCCGCGCTCGCGGGCTTTTCTGGCGGCACCAAGATCGGCCGACGCTGCATCATCGCCGGGCAGATCGGCACAAATCAGCACATTACTATCGGCGATGGCGCGATCATCACCGCGCGCACCGGCGTCACCAAAAGCGTTGAAGCGGGCAAGCTGATTGGTGGTATGATGCCCGCAATGGATTATCAAGCCTGGCGCAAGTCGCAGGTGCTTTACGCGCGCTTGCCCGAACTGTTCGAGCGGTTGAAAAAACTGGAAAAAGAGATTGAAAAAAGCGGCGAATGATAAGCTGCTGATCACCAATACCAATGGCACCAATGGACATCAACGAAATTCAAGCCATTATCCCGCATCGTTACCCGATGCTGCTGATTGACCGCGTCCTTGAGCTGGAACCGCTCAAACGCATCGTCGCGATCAAGAACATCTCGATGAGCGACGCGGTGTTTCAAGGTCATTTCCCCGGCGCGCCCGTCTTCCCCGGCGTCTTCATCATCGAAGCGATGGCACAGACTGGTGCAGTGCTCCTCTTCCGCGAAGTGCCCGACCGCGAAAACAAGCTGATGTATTTCACCGGCATTGACGAAGCCCGCTTCCGCCGTCCCGTCGTGCCGGGCGATCAACTGCGCTTGGAATTGACCGTGCTCAAATACAAACTCGGCTTCGCTAAGCTGCGCGGCGAAGCCTACGTCGGCGACCAACTCGTTGCCGAAGCCACCGTCACTTCAGCTTTGGCAGACAGGAACAAGAAATGAAATGCGGGATGCGGGATACGGAATGCGGAATGACTGGGAGAGAATTCCGCATTCCGCATTCCGCATTCCGCATTTGACGCTATGCTTCACCCAACCGCTATCATCAGCGCCAAAGCGCAACTCGGCGCACACGTCAAAGTCGGCCCCTATTCGCTCATCGGCGATCACGTCACCTTGCACGATGGTGTCGAAGTCGCCGGGCACGTCGTCATCGAAGGCCCCTGCGAAATCGGCAGTGGCACGATCATCTATCCTTTCGCTTCCATCGGTCAGCCGCCGCAGGATTTGAAATACCAGGGCGAAGAAACGCGGCTCGTCGTCGGCGCGCGCAACGTCATCCGCGAATACACGACGATGAATCGCGGCACGGCGGTCGGCGGTGGCTTGACGACGGTCGGCGACGATAATCTGTTCATGGTGCAAGCACACGTCGCGCACGATTGCCACGTCGGCTCGCACTGCGTCTTTGCCAACGCTGGCACGCTGGCCGGGCACGTGACCGTCGCCGATCACGCGACGATTGGCGCTTACAGCGCGGTGCATCAATTCTGCCGCGTCGGGCGCTACGCTTTTATCGGCGGCTTTTCGGTTGTCGTGAAAGACGCTATGCCTTACGCGCGCACCGTCGGCAATCACGCGCAATGTTACGGCGCAAATACCATTGGCCTGCGCCGCCAAGGTTTCAGCAACGAAGCGATTCGCCACATCCAGCGCGCCTTTCACCTGCTGCTGACCTCCAAGCTCAACACCACTCAGGCGCTCGAACGGTTGAAGGCCGAACTGGCGGGGGTGCCGGAGATTGACTACCTGATCGAGTTTATCGAAACTTCTGAGCGTGGTGTCACAAAATGAAAATGTACCGCAGGCTGCGCGAGCCTGCGGCAGTATCGGCACAGCGTTCGTTGAATGTGAAGCGGCATTAAACTGAGACTAGCCGCAGGCTCGCGCAGCCTGCGGTACATCAGTTTGCCGCGAGGTTTTTTATGGAATGGCAACGGCTCGAACAACTGAAAGAGAAGGTGCAGCACGAAGACGACTTCGGCGAAATCTGGAAATTCTTCTTCGACCATCTGGGCGAGAACGAGAAGTTCGTCCAGGCTGGCCAACTCGCCCGCCCGCAGATGGTCGAACTGTTGGAGCCAATCATCGAGAGTATTTGCAAGCGCATCGTCAACGACGAAGTCATGATCGCGCAGACCTTGTTGACCGAGATACCGGGCCGACATTTTTATCACGGCCCGTGCGTGACCGACGCGGGCTTATGCGTCGTGCTCTACTTCGATGACCTGAAGATGGGGATGATTTCCTTCACGCGCGGAGCAGGCACGGGCTGGGTGCATTACGCGCGCTTCACGACCATCCCGGTGCCCGATAAACATGCTGTGCTGCTCCAGGCGAAGAACGAAACAGCACATTGAAGGACGGCATAGCGACGAATGAAATACGGATTGATTGCCGGCAATGGCCGCTTCCCCTTTCTCGTGCTTGAAGGCGCACGCCGCGAAGGCGTCGAGATGGCCGTCGCCGCGATCAAAGAAGAGACCGACCCCAGCATCGAACAACTCGGCCACACTGTCGAATGGGTCAGTGTCGGCCATCTCGGCAAGCTCATCAAGTTCCTCAAACGTGAAGGCGTGACGCACGCGATTATGGCCGGGCAGGTCAAACACGTGCAGATTTTCAAACTGAACGCGCTGCCCGATCTGCGCATGGCGCGCATGCTCACGCGCTTGAAACGCCGCAACACCGATGCGTTGATTGGCGCAGTTGCTGACGAACTCGCCAGCGAAGGCATCACGCTGATTGATTCAACTACCTTTCTACAACCGCTGTTGGCGCGCGCGGGCACACTCACTAAACGCACTCCTAACAAACATGAACTGGCCGACATCGAATACGGCTTGTACGTCGCGCACGAACTTGCGCGCCTTGATCTGGGGCAAACTATCGTCGTCAAAGACCAAGCCGTCGTCGCGCTCGAAGCGATGGAAGGCACCGACGCCACCATTCGCCGCGCGACTGAGCTAGTGCGCGGACGCCCGCTCACCGTCATCAAAGTCGCCAAGCCGAATCAGGATATGCGCTTCGATGTGCCGGTAATCGGGCTGCAAACGGTGGAGACGCTGCGGGCTTGTCACGTGACGGCGCTATCAGTGACGGCGGATAAGACGTTGATCTTTGATCGTGAGGAGACATTGAAGCTGGCAGATCACTACAAGATTGCGCTGGCGGTTCGTTAGCAAAGGTTGTCAGTTGTTCATAGAGCCGTGAAAACACGCGCGCATAAGTTGAGAAGCTTAGCAATTATGCTAGGACGCCCTACACTAACTAAGTTCAGGAGGCAATGGTGCAGGAAATAAGACAGCTATACCTTGAGCTAATGAAAAAGTGCTTGATTGACCTTATCTATGCCGACGTGCAAGAGAGGCCAAATATTGCCCTCTTACCTTTCGAACTGGCCAAGCGGTTAGAGGGTAGAGATTGGCCTTCATACGCACACTCAATGATAGGTATGAAGCGCCTCAACAATATTCAGTTATGTGTTGAAGATGCACTGGCGAGAAATATTCCCGGCGATCTAATTGAAACAGGTGTATGGCGCGGCGGCGCGACTATTTTTATGCGGGCCATCCTCAAAGCTTACGGGGTGGTGGATAGAAGTGTTTGGGTTGCGGATTCATTTCAGGGTTTGCCGCTTCCGGATGGCCAACGATACCCAGTTGATGCTGGCGACCGGCACCACGAGTTCGAAGAACTCATCGTGCCACTTGAGCGGGTTAAAGAGAACTTTAGGCGGTATGATTTGTTTGATGAGCAAGTGCGATTTCTACCAGGCTGGTTCAGGGATACTTTGCCTAACGCGCCCATTGAGCAGCTAGCTGTTATTCGTCTCGACGGCGATATGTATGAGTCAACCTGGGTCGCGCTAGAAAATTTATATCCAAAGCTTTCGCGTGGAGGTTATCTGATCGTTGATGATTACGGCGCAATACCAAATTGCCGACAGGCGGTACATGATTTCAGACAAGCGCACAACATCACGGAAGAAATAAGGCCCATTGACTGGACGGGCATCTACTGGGAGCGGAATTGATTCGCCGATTTCTGCAGGACTAGAATTTCTATCAGAGTCGCCGAAAGAAGCGCCAGGCAAAACTCTGATGCCTATCCTCAGCGGATCAACGGGGCCTGCATTGGACAGCCGCAACGATGCCAAGTATGCTGTCATCGCCTGCGGTGGCATCCGCGCACTCTTAATCAACTGACAACGCACAAACTTTATGTGGCTCATCTGGCTGATACTTGCTGCCATCTTTGCCGTAGCTGAAGTTTTCACGGCGGGCTTCGTGCTGCTCTGGTTCGGCGTAGGCGCAGCGGTCGCCGCGCTGTTGGCGCTGCTCGGCGTCGAAAGTCTGGCCGCGCAGGTCGTGAGCTTTCTGGGCGTCTCGGTGTTGCTCGTCATCGCCTCGCGCACGATCTTCGAGCAATTCTTTGTACGCGCTTCACGTGGCAATGAATTGAAGACAGGCGTGGCGCACATGATCGGGCAGGCCGTCACGGTGACTGAAGCCAGCCGCGGACTGCTGAATGAAGCCGCAGTGAAAGCTTACGGCTCAGTCTGGACAGCCTTGCCGCTGCCGGATGAAGCGCCGTTGCAAGAAGGCGAGACTGTTTTGATTGAACGCATCGAAGGTAATACGGTCTACGTGCGCCGCCCGATGCGCCGCGCACCCTTGTTTGGCGAGGCTGCGGAGTGATTGTGTTAGCCCGCTGAGGCTTATAGGAGAAACACTATGGAACTGATGCTTCCTTTGCTGATTTTTGCGGTGCTCGTGCTGGCGATTGCCTCACGCTCGATTCGCATCGTGCCGCAAGCGACGGCGATGATCATCGAACGGCTGGGCCGCTTCGAGCGGATGGGCGCCAGCGGCTTGAATGTCGTCGTGCCATTTCTCGACCGCCCGCGCGGCGTGAATTGGACCAACCTGCGACCGGGCACGACACAGATTGATCTGCGCGAGCAGTTCACCGATCTGGCGCCGCAGCCCGTCATTACGCGCGACAACGTGACGATTCTGGCGGATTCGGTTATCTATTGGCAGATTACCGACCCGATCAAAGCGGTTTACGAAGTCAGCGACCTGACCGGCGGCATCATTCAATTGACCATCACCGCAATGCGCAACGTGATTGGCGAACTCGACCTGGATCACGCGCTCTCTTCGCGCGATACAATCAACACTCGGCTGCGCGGCGTCCTGGACGAGGCGACGCACAAATGGGGCGTCAAGGTCACACGCGTCGAACTGAAGAACATCACGCCGCCAGAAGACGTGCGCATCACGATGGAAAAACAGATGACCGCCGAGCGCAACCGCCGCGCCGTGGTCTTGCAGGCTGACGGCGAGAAGCAGTCAGCCATCACACGCGCCGAAGGTGAAAAGCAAGCCGCCATCACGCGCGCCGAGGGCGCCAAGCAAGCCGCCGTCCTGCACGCCGAAGGCCAGGCGACGGCGCGGCAAATGGCCGCCGTCGCCGAAGCCGAATCCATTCGCCGCATCGCCGAAAGCTTGGTCGGTAATCAGGGCAATCCGGCGCAATATCTGATCGTGATGAAGTACATTGAATCGTTGCGCGAGCTGTCGCGGAGTGACAATGCCAAGGTGGTCTTCATGCCGGTCGAGACCAGCAGCGTGCTCTCTAGCATCGGTGCATTCAAGGAAGTTTTTGGCGAGCAAGAGAAAGGCGTGCCCGTGCCTGTCAGGGCGAGGCAACCGGAGATGCAGCGCGTGAGGGAGTAGAATCGCGCTGGCAGTATCAGTAGGCTAAAAGAGTTGCCTGAATGAGTTTCTGAGGATGTCGAAGCTTTGGAGAACTATACCCATCTTTCTACTTGTGGCCGTTAATATCTGGGCGCAAGGGAACAATGTGTACTTGAAAAAATGGGCTGGCAAATTACCAACCTTTGATAAAAAATCTGGAAATTTTTTCAGGCTTCCCGAAATAGCCCGTTCCCTGAAAAGTATATTGAGTAAGAAAGATTATGACTACTTAGCAGCAGGCCACACAAAAGAAGGGCCAGTCACTTTGATTGATGACTATCTACAAATCTATGTTTGCGGTTCGCGTCAATCTCTGAGTTGTGACAACAACACAATCCTAGTGATAAATCTGAATGACGGTTCAGTGTATCTTGCTTTTGACCTTTACAGTACACAGGCAACATATTTCAGTACCAAAGGAAAATTTACTGATCTCCCCAAGAAACTTCAGCTACCAAATGTTAGCTATACAAAGCTACCCAAGTAATCGCCTGGTTATCTAGAAATCTTCGGCCCACGCATCTTTTCAGCAAATTCAGGCGGGAAAGCTCTGGCGCGCCCCTGGCTGTTCATCACGATATGGTGCGTCTCGCCCTCAGCCAGCAAAGTCTCATCACTCGCCCGCGCGACTTCGTAGGCAAAACTGATCGCGCGACTGCGCAATTCAAGCACGCGTGTCCGCACGACAATCTCCTCATCGTAGCGCGCCGGATTGCGAAACTTCACGCGACATTCGGTGACGGGCAAAAAAGCATCTGCTCCCTTTTCCATGTCGCGGTAATTAAATCCATAATCACGGCACAGCTCCACGCGCCCGACCTCCAGCCAGACCAGAAAGTTCGCGTGATAAACCACACCCGCCTGATCAGTTTCGGCATAACGCACGCGCAGCCGTGTCTCGCTCCACTCGTAATTTTGTGATCCTGCCATAAGCTTTCAGCGTATTTCCTGCTGGCGCTGGATGAATGATAGAGTAGCGCCCAAGGCGTGTTTAGCCGGAAAACCCCCGCGTTGTCAAAAAGGATCACTGGTCATTTGATGAACATTGAACTTTTGGTGAAGCTCAGTCCCCTGGTTGTTGCCACACTGCACGGCTACGGCGCGGCGTGGCTCGCAGTGAGAATGCTCTTCCGCCCGCATCGGGCAGTTTATCTATTCGGTCGGCAATTGCCTTTGACTCCGGGGATGCTGCCGAAGGAGCGGGTGCGTTTTATCAACGCCTTGTCGAGCGCGATTGCCGAGAAGCTGCTCAACATCGAAGTCATCGCCGACGAGTTGATGAAGCTCGATCTGGAAACAGAGATCACGTTGCTGGCACAACGCGAGTACGCCAACTTCAGCAGCAATGAAACCGCCCTACGTGCCGTGACCGATCATCTGCGCGAGCGCCTGTCTCAACTTAGCCAAGCTGACGAGCCGAAACGCGCGATTGCCAAGCAACTACACGGCATCATTGATCGGGAAACGGCCAATGCCGGCTTCATTCGCCGCTTTGCCGCGGGCTATTTGCTCGACGAGCCGACGTTGTATGCGCTGGTAGGCAAGGCGCTCGAAAACCTGGCCGAGGGCGTTGCCGAGAGCGCCTACGTGCGTCTTGCCGTGAGTGATGCTTTGGCGCAGATGCCGCAGAAATTGCTGGCTGGCAATCGCAGCTTGGTTTCGACTTCCGCTGTTACAAGTTTGGTCGAAACGCTCAGCCGCAAGCTGGATGTGCGCGCGATATTGCTCCACCGTTTGAGTGCGTTCTCCAATGAAGAGATTGAAAATTTGGTGATGGAGACGGCAGGGCGGGAGATTCGCGCGATTGTTTGGTTTGGGGCGGGGATTGGGCTGGTCGTGGGAATTTTTCAGACTCTGCTGAATTTCGTTTGGTAACCTCTCTATGCTTGTGCATAATTCACCGCGCTAGGGAAGTCTTTCCGCTCAACTAGCTTGGCCGAGCGGGACTTAACTTCAAGCAGAATTACCAGCAGTATCCACAAAAACCTAAGCAGTAGTCGTTGTTCTTCAGCTTGGTTAGGCGACCAACCAAGATCGCTTTCAGGAGGTAACTAATGAATAGCCACTCAAAGCTCGATCAGTCAGCTATCAGGATTGGCTATACCTTGAGTCAGCAGTCACTGGATAGGTTGAAGCAAGTAGGACTCCCCCCAGAGATTTACAAGCGCTTGGCGAAGGTGGCGCAACACGAAGACGGCTTTGCGTCTGGAAATCTCTTCAAGTCCGCGAGTGAGTTCTTGTCCCGCATTCTGGAAGAAGTCCCGCTCGATAAAACTAGACAAAAGATGCTTTGGGAGTATGCCGAACCGGCTTTTGAATATGACTGGAATGGGCAAGATGACTTTACTTTCTACCTGGAACGTAATGAAAGCGATGATCAAGTAAAACGCGTTTTGGATTACTACCAGCCGCAGGTTAAACCGGGTGCCTCTTATGAATGTAAACTGCGTCTCTGGCATGAGAATGAGAAGAGGTCAGTAACGGGCAGATGCTTGGCTTGCTTATCAAATGAGGGGCGCTATTGGAGTATTACTTTTCGGGTGAAGGAGAAATACTCGCCTAAGAAAGAGGAAGAGAAAGACAAAGACAAAGGACCTTTTTACCTGTTTGAGACCTCACATACCTGGGAGTTGCTCTACGGGTTAATCTTTGGGAAGCCTACCAAAGAGAAACACGGATTGGTGGTGATTGCGGGCCGGACAGGCTCAAGCAAAAGCCAAATTGCCAGCGGCCTTCTAAAGAAGTACTTGGAATTCTGGGAGCGGGAAGGGAGGAAGAAAGCTAAAGAGCAGAAGAGTACTGAAAGGCAGGGAACTACTATAACAGTCGCCCCACGTCCTCCACATCTGCTGACCTATGAAGACCCAATTGAAAAGTATTTATACAAGATCAGCAATGGGACTTTCTACGAAGAAAAAAAGTTTAAGCGTGGACAAATTCCCAAAAGGCTGGCCTACACACCGCGTCAGAAGGAACGAGATGTAAGTGGCTTGGAGCAAGCGGTCAACGATGCTTTGCGCCAGACGCCGAAAGTAATGCTGGTGGGCGAAACGCGCGGGCAAGCTGATTGGAAACAATTGGTGCATTTTGCGGGGACTGGGCATTTAGTAATTACCACGACCCACGCTGGCTCATTGACTGAAGCCATGAGCAATATCCTCCAGGCTATTGAGGCCCAAAAACCCGAAGCGCGCAGCATTCTGGCGGATCGTTTGTTGGCGGTGATTCATTTGCGTGGTGCCAGCATTGAAGGAGTGTCGAATCCAGTTCTGCTCCCTGCCTTATGGCGACATACGCCCGAAGGCGCCAAGGCGCTGATGGCTGAAGGGCTGTCCTCCTTGTTGCCTAAAACACCACATAAATTACCTACGCCAGCCTCCACTTTGCCAAATTGTATTGGGCGTTATTGGTTCACGCGTGAATTGTTGAAGACGGTCGATTGGCAGGCGATAAAAAAATTGTCGTTGTCGAAGGAAGAGGTCGAACGAGCGGTCAGGACATCTGCCTTCGAATTCGATTTGGAGGGTATTTAGTTATGCCAAAACGCCTTAGGTTTGGAATTCCATCATTCGATAGACTGTTTGGCGGGGAGGCGACCAAAAGGAATGATGGGCAGTTGCCGCCCTTGTTGGCAAGCAGCCTCGGCTTGCACATCCCTGGTAGCGAGACGAAGCGTTCACAACGCAGCAGTGTAAGCCTTTGTCTCAGCGGGCCAGACGGTACGGGCAAATCCATTCTGGGTTTGCATCTAGTGTCTACCTACCTGGCCGACTGTTTCCATTGCCACAATGGGAAAAAGCTACCCAAGGTGCTCTATATTTCTACCGATCTCAAATTCGGGATGGCTGAAACAATGTGGCGAAACTTTGGGTTAGGCTGGCCGGGGCGAAGAATTGTGCCATTTGAGCCGCCCGACCCAACTCGGAATAGCCAACTCAAGATCAAGTTGCGGGCCTGTTTTCCACTCGGTAAGGAGGTATTTGACACGAGGGAGAGAGAGAAACTACCGCAACCGCTCGCCTACTATCTGAGCAAAGGTAGCTCAGGGGAGGTTGGTGAGGTCTTTTTTGTGGATTTGGCTTCAGCGACTGCTGGTGACGATTGGGGCTACGTCAACCGCGTGCTTTCACTGCTCGAAGCACCTCGGCTAGGCGAGCCTTGCCACATGTTAGTGATTGATTCTGTCGAAGGATTCGAGACGCTAGTAGGAGAGCGTGACGCTTTTGGCGAAACGCAGCCGCGGCGCTCGCGCATTGCTCAAGTGATGCGCTCGGCGGCGAACAAATGCCACACGCTCTTCATCGTCGAAGAGCCGGAAGAAGGCAAACACTTGCCGGAAGAGTTCGTGACCGACGTGGTGATCCGGCTACGTAGTGTGCTAGCTAAAGATTACGTGCGGCGCACCGTAGAAATCGAAAAAGCGCGCGGCCATTCGCATGTGCGCGGCCAGCATGCTTACCTCATTCGCTCAGGCAGTGGCTCGACCACCGGCATGCAGGAGAACCACGATGACCCGCGCTTGCCGGTGGTGGATTGGGAGGAAAAGAAAAAGTTGGCGGACGGAGAAACTGATTGCCAGAGCTATCTGCACGTTTGCCCGTCTTTGCATTATTTGAACCGCAGCGTCATGTTAACGACAGGTAAGGGACGGCCAGCCAGTCCTAATAACAAATTTGCCGCCTTCGGGATTCGCCACCTTGATGACATGCTGGAGAGTGTGCCGGAAAAAACTCAAGCAGGAGATGTTCAACCCCCCAATCGAAACAGGGGCAATGATGGGCGCGGATTGCGTTGTGGTACGGCAACCACACTAATTGGCAACTCGGAGACACAAAAAAGACCGCTTGGTGTGGCCTTTCTCAGCCGTTGCTTCAGACAGTTCGCCGAACGCTATCGCGAGGAAATTACAGATCTAGAAAAGAGGTTAAAGGCAAATGAAGTGGAAGGTAATAAAGTCATTGAGGGGATTTTGCAGCAAGCGGAGGAAAACCATGCGACTCGGATAAAGCGGCCGGACAAATGGCCTCACCCGCGGAATAACGTGGAACGACGCGACGTCATTTATAAACGATTGAAAGAAGTCTTGGTTGATAAAACGGATGACAATGGTAGATATGCTGATAAATCAGAGGTTCTCAAAAGACGATCGCTCTCCAAGGTGGATGATCTCATCAAAGCCGCTGCCTGGCGGTTGGGAGCGCCTCAGTATCCCGATGATGGAATTCCTGTCCTATTTACTACGCAAGACATTCATGCACAAAAGTTGGCCAGTGAATTTCTACCCTGGCTGGTGCGGAAAGTGCCTGATTTGAAACGCTTGGACAAAGTTTATCCAGGCTGTCTGGCCGCGCTGAGAATCTTGATGGAGGAATACACGATCTGTCGCCGCCTGGAAATTCACGACCTACCCTCTGCGGTATTCATTCATCTCATCCGGCAGGCCGTGGGTACTGCACAGCAAATCTTGATCGAGGGGCCGCCGCCTAATACTCACAGGGCACGTCAGCAGCGACAAAGCGCGCTTGAGCGGTTCAATCGTTCGTGGGGCATTCGCGTCGTGATAGATGACTTTAGCATCATGAAGAACACCTACATTGAAATTCATGATGAGCCGCTGTTGTTACGCTTTTTGATCTTCTATCTGGGACGTGAGGGAGTGACAACCTTACTAATTGACACGCAACCCGGACGGCCCGATACCCCGGTTGCCAGCGCGCTGGAGAGCGAGATGCGCTCATTGGTCGATTATCAGTTGTATACTTGGCGATTTTCCTTTTTCGGTGAGGCGCGGGTAGCAATTTCGCCAATCCCGCCTATTTCTGAGCGGCATCCAACTGTGGTCAGGGAGTTGAAACAAGGCCGGATGCTGAGTCCGGAGTTGGATGTAACGCCGTTAGTCGTTGATCCTCACTTCGAACTTTACTCCGGCATCGAAAAAGGCGTGCCTCAGCCAGTGCCGCTGCAAATTCGCTTGTTTGCTGAGACGGAGCATTTTCAGACCTACATTGAAGAGGAGAACGCCTACTATCAGCAACTTTTCACACCAGTCAAAGAAGAGCCGCCAAGTTCGCTCGCCCAGGTGATTGTCGGCGTGCCTCCCGGCGATTATGATAAATTACGTGATATGTCTTATCTGCAAAAAGACACACGGCTGGAATATACACTGATTTTTCAGGTGGATGAATTTTGGTTTCTGCGTCGTCAGCGGGTGCGCCGTGCGGGCACTTTTATGTCGCAGTGGGAATACCTCAACGCCATCGTGGCTTACCGGCGTGATGAGAAAAAGAAAAACTGGCTGCGCAATTGGGCGCACGATCCCTTTGGTCTCTTTCAACTCACCGAGTATAAAGAGGTGCAAGAAAGTGAAGGGAATGAGTCAGAGAAAAAAGAACACGTCAAACGACTACAGAAGATCAAAGATGCCAAGAATTGGCATCGCAAACGGGAATTCGCAACACGTGGCTATAGTCTGGAATTGCCGAGTCAAAAACAGAGTGCACTCGGCACTTCAACTACTGAAATGCCGGAACTGCGAGAACGACCGGAAGACGCAATAGACCGCGTGCCCTTTATGTGGGATTTCGGCTTTCTACTCTGTAAGAAGTGGCGCTGGGAAAGATGTTTCAAGGAGCCTTTGCCGTTTCTGAAGTCTGTAACAGTGAAAAAGGTTTGGGATGGATTGCCCAAAGCCTTGAAAACAACGGACTCGAGTAGCGCACGTCAAGCTAGCAAACAACGCCCGAGTTGGCGGGAATTTCTAGAAGCATGTTGTGTTGTAGCGCGCGCCGAATCTTATCGCCTGGGCATGGCGGTGCCGGCTTTCGATATACAAGCGATTGCCGCACAGACCTTCTCATGTTTGGTATTAGAGATTTGGGCGTCAGAAATCTATCAACGATTGAAGCAGGAAAAGAAAAAGGCGGCTGAAAAACTGCGCAAGGCGGACCGGAATTCAAAAAAATATCAACAATTAAAGCGGAAGAGGGACGAATCTTCCGTTGAGTTTAGCCGCTTTATTACTGATATTTCCACACGTAATTGGGATATGGATGCCCCCCGGCAGGGATTGATTGACTGGTTGGAGAAGTATCAGAAAGAGTTATTCAAGACTTGGTTACTTTTGGTCGAAGCTTTGGATCTGCGCGGCATGGCCCAAGCAGTGGCGGGTGGGGGACTAACACGTAAGGAGGCACATCCGGCTACGGTTGCCGTGCGCCATTGGTATAAGACGGCTTGTAAAGCCACCGAGCAAATGTCGCTGAATGATCCATTTGTGCCGTTGGGGTTACCGGGTAACTTTACGATGCGCGGCGATTGGTTCTTGGCCGTAGCTGGTGGCAGCCGCTCCCGCCATTTGGCTGAAAGAGCCTTGGATCTGCTCAACAGTCGGCGCGCCAATCAGGCGCGTCTACGGCTTGGCTTGGGCCTGCCCGTCCGCCATATTTATAAGACAAATGGGTTGCACACAGCACTGACGGCTTTGGATCAAGGTGGCCAATTACAGGACGCGAGCCACAGCGGTCTACTCAGAAAGAATCACGTGCGTTTCGAAAATTTGCTTAGGTTAGGGGGTGCTGAAGAATCCCAAACTCAATCAGCGAAGCGCGCGCCAAAACCGTTTTACTGGTTGTGGCGCAGCGGTCTGCATAAATATTACCGACACGCCAAGATCTGGCAGGAGTGGTTGAATCAAACCCTTGTCTGGTGGGATCGCCAACGCTATCTCGAACGCGATTATTGGATGAACGGATTCAAGCGTTATGACCTGATTACCGCCGGAAAAGCTGGAGGCTTGCGGTCTGAGCACAACCCTGAGGAGGATTTGGAAGCTTGGCGCATCTTTAAAGGGAGATGTGCTTCTTTGCTGAAAGAGCTTAAGGAAGCTACCGATGTGGCTGGCGCAGAGTGATGAATGAAAAGAACGCCATTATGCAGCCGCTGTAATACTACTTTGCCCCTTTCACTTTGAATGTGCAGAACGCCGACTCAGGCAAGTAATTGCCAGTCCGATTGCTGGGAAATGGCAAGCTGTAATTTCTTCCCTCGAAAAGCTTCTGGAAGGCTGGAATCCTTGCGGATTAGCGGGTAAGATGCACTTTGCAGTAAGCTCTCCATTCCCCTAAGCTGTTTCAACTGGTTGGCGGCAAAGGTAGTCTTCGGAGCCTGACACTCAACGAAAACACTAGCAATGAGCTGAACTAATAAGCGTCCCTCAAGATGAGCAGTTGGAAATAATTTGGGCCTAAGCAAGGATAGGACTTTATGATGTCAGATCAACTGGAACAAGTCAGGCAGGCGACCGAACCAGTGCAGCTTGAAGAATCTCCGCGCTTTGCTGAAAAGAGCGTTAACCAAACCAACGGGGCAACTCTAACGCACCGGAATGGTCATCATCCGAAACAGGCACCCCGTAACGACCCTGCTCCACCGGCCGAACCGACTCATCTTGGAAAACTGGTCGCTGAACTGCGCGACTTAGAAGCCCGGTTGCGGTTGGGTGGTGGAATAGACAAGATTGAGCGGCAACACGAGCAAGGAAAACTGACTGCGCGCGAGCGCATCGCGGCTCTGCTTGACGCGCCAGTTGAAATACCTGGTTCTTTCCAGGAGATTGGGTTGCTCGTCGCATATGACGAATATGAAGGCAATGCCCCGTCCGCTGGCGTGGTGACTGGTATCGGCGTCGTTGAGGGCCGGGAGGTCGTCGTCGTCGCCAACGATGCGACGGTCAAGGCCGGTGCGTGGTGGCCGGCCACTATCAGGAAAATTTTGCGCGCGCAGGAGATTGCGATGCGTTGCCATGTGCCCATCATTTACTTGGTAGATTCGGCTGGCGTAAATTTACCTTATCAGGACGAGGTTTTCCCCGGGTCGAATGGAGCCGCGCGGATTTTTTATTACAACTCGATCATGCGGCGTTACCTGAAGTTGCCACAGCTTGCAGCTGTGATGGGGCAATGTGTCGCGGGCGGCGCGTATCTGCCAGCCCTCTCTGATGTAATTATTATGGTGGAGCGAGTTTCATTTATGGGGCTTGGGGGGCCAAACTTGGTCAAAGGCGCGATTGGCCAGAAAGTGGACGGTGAGGCGCTCGGCGGGGCCCGGCTCCACAATTCGGTTTCAGGCGTGGCGCATTATCACGTGCAGAATGACAAAGAGTGTCTGGCGCAGATTCGCAAGTTAGTGGCGCAATTACCCGCCAGACCGGCGCCGCGCGTGAATGTGATTGAGGAGCGCGCGGCGGCGCGCGCGGCAGTCGAGCTTTATAAGCTGTTGCCCGCCGATCATCGCGCGGCTTATGACGCACGCGCGGTGCTTGATTGTATTTTGGATGAAGGCAGCTTTAACGAGTTTCAGGCTGAATACGCTAAAGAAATGATCGTTGGTCATGCACGCCTTGGTGGTATCAGCGTCGGCGTAATCGCCAACAATCGTGGGCTGATTCCAACTGTCCCGGGCAAGCCGCCCAAATTTGGCGGCATCCTCTACACCGAAAGTGCGGAGAAGACGGCCTTCTTTATTGAGACGTGCAACCGACAGGGCACGCCACTCTTGTTCATTCAGGATGTGTCAGGCTTTATGGTTGGTCCAGAAGCGGAGGCGTCGGGCATCATCCGCGCAGGCGCGCGCTTTGTCGAAGCGATGGCGACGGCCACGGTGCCGAAAATTGTCTTAACGATAAACCACGCCAGTGGTGCGGGCTATTATGCAATGGCCGGGCAGGGCTTCGATCCAGATTTTATTTTTACTCTACCGACTGGGCGGATGGGCGTGATGGAGGGCGAATCGGCAGTGATGGCGCTCTTCTCGGCGCAACTAGATAAACTCAAACAGCAAGGGCGGCAGCCAGATGAGCAACTGTGCGCGGAGATGAATCGCGTGCGCGCGGACTATGAAGCGAAACTGGATGCGAGATATGCTGCTGCGCGCGGCTTCGTGGACGCGGTCATTGCACCAGAGCAAGTGCGCCCAACGCTCAAACTGGCCTTGCAGACTGCGCTCAATAATGTGGGACTACACCTCGGACAGTTTGTCCTGCCTCCTATGGTCTCTTGACGCTGTAAGTCTCCACCAGCGTCGCCAATCTTATTCCTTCCCCGGCCAACTCGCCGAAGCCTTGAAGTATTTCCATCAAGCAGTGGTAAGATACATACGTTGGTAGGTCTGATACTATTTGCTTCTCTACCATTTCCTAAGAGGGAGATAAGAGCTTGATCGAAATTTATCTGATGCGACACGGCATTGCCGCTGATTTGGGTGAGGGCGGCGTACTCAAAGATGCAGATCGTCCGTTGACGCTTGAAGGCCGCGCCAGACTGAAACTAGCAGCGCAGGGGTTGCGCGAGTTGGGGCTGAAGTTCAACGTGATCTTTACCAGTCCGTTGTTGCGCGCGCGGCAGACTGCCGAAGTGGTGGCAGAGATTTTAGACCTGCCGCACAAGGTCAAGATGCTTGACTCGTTGGCGCTCGGCAAACAGTTTGCCGAAGGGGAAGGCGGGCACGCCGAGATTTTCCTTGAACTCGGCGCTTATCAATTCGACCGTGCGCTGTTGGTCGGGCACATGCCGGATTTGTCCGAGTTGGCTTCGCACCTGTTGACGGGCAATCGCAATCTCAACGTCGAGTTCAAGAAAGGTTCGATTTGCGGTATCGAGGTTTCGAGTTTGCCACCGCGCGGGCCGGGCTTGTTGCGTTGGTTGTTGACGCCGAAGCAACTGCGCGCGATGAGCAAAGGGAAATAGTGATGAATCCCTGGCACGAAGTGGAATTGGGCGAGCAGGCGCCCGAAATCTTCAATTGTATTATCGAGATTCCCATCGGCTCGAAGGTCAAATACGAGCTGGACAAAGCGACGGGCCTCTTGCGGGTTGATCGCGTGCTCTTCAGTTCGGTGCATTATCCAGCCAATTATGGTTTCCTGCCGCGCACTTATTGCGATGACAACGATCCGCTGGATGTGTTGGTGCTCGGCCAGATCGAAGTCGTGCCACGCTGCATTATGCGCGCCAAAGCCATCGGCGTGATGCAGATGATTGACCAGAACGAGGAGGACGACAAGATCATCGCCGTCCACTATGACGACCCCGAATACCGCGATTACAAGGACATTTCGGAACTGCCGGAGTATAGGTTGAAGGCGGTGCGCCGCTTCTTCGAGGATTACAAGGCGCTCGAAAACAAGCAGGTGAAGGTGGAACGTTTTATGGGGCGCTTCGATGCGCTGAACATCATCGAACGGAGTATGCAGCTTTACACGGATATGCGTCCACAGTTGGTGGGGAAATGAAGGAGCCGCAGCCTTTTGCATCTCGAATTCCAGCGCCTTACGTAAACCTTCCTCAAGCGCTTTGGCACTAGTCCCAATCCACTTTCTGCCTTCATACTTCGGGGCAAGTGGCTCGTCAAAGCGGCGACAAATTTTTAGACTTTGCCGGAACCGCGTACGTCTAAGCGGTCGGTTGCCGAAGCAATCACAGCGCCGAATTGAAAGAGTGATTGGGCGCGACCCACAACTGAGATTTGGTGAAGTGCTGGGGAAGGTGACTGCGGATTCTTATGGAAAGCAGCGACGATCAGATCATCGAACGCACACTAGCTGGGGAGACTGACGCGTTCGGAATGTTGGTGCAGCGCTGGGAGCGTCCGATCTATGGGCTGTCATTGCGCATGCTCGGGCGTGACGAAGACGCGCGGGATGTTTGCCAGGAGACTTTCCTGGCTGCTTTCCGCAACCTGGGCAAATTTCGCGGCGACGCCAAATTCTCTTCGTGGATTTACCGCATTGCGCTCAACGCCTGCCACTCGAAACTGCGCAAACAGGGCGCGGTGATCGAACATTCGCTGGATAACGAAGACGAAGACGGGCGCAGGTACGAATTGCCCGACCTGGATGCGGAGAATGTGCCCGACCGGCTGCAGCGTGGCGAGCGGGCGGTGATGGTGCGCAAGGCCTTGCAAGCCTTGCCTGCTGAAATGCGGCAGGTCATCATAATGAAGGAATATCACGAGATGACCTTTGCCGAGATCGCCGAGGTGATGCAAATCCCGGTTAGCACCGTGAAATCGCGGCTCTACACCGGCTTGCAGCAGATGCGCGCGCGGCTCGAAAAACTGCGCAGCGCGATTTGAGTAAAGTTAGACCTGAGACATCAGACTGCAAATCTTTGAGGTGGCGAGTCCGATGGCGGAGGTTTGAGGGTTGGAATTATGAAACAGCAAGAGACCCCCAAGTGCGAACGCAAAGAAGAATTGATCGAGTATCTCTACGATGAGATGCCGGCGGCGCAACGCGCGCGCTTCGCCGATCATTTGCAAGCCTGCATGCTTTGCCGTGAAGACTTGCTGGGTTTGGAGCGCTTGCGTGGTGAGCTGCGCGCGTGGGATTTGAATACCGTGCCGCGCATGGAGATTGTCATTCCGCGCTCGAAGCTCGAAGTGCTGAAAGAGTTGTTGATGCTCTTTCCGGTCTGGACGCGCGCAACGCTGGCTACGGCTGCCGCTGCGGCGGTAGTTTTGATGGCGATTGGTATAGTCAGTCTGTTCAACCAAGCGGGCAACTCCACGGCAATGATGGCAGGGACGGCCGCCAGCCTCCCACCAAAAGCAGCGACGACAGAGACGCCACGCGTCACACCCGTCGCCCTTACCCCGGAAGTCAAAGCTGTGGTCAATGCCGAAGTGGCCAAAGCCATCGAGCAGGAACGACAAGCGCTGCGGGCGCAACTGGCAGTATTGGAGACGCACAACAACGAGCAGCATGTGCAATTGCAAACCGTCTCGCGGCAACTCCGCGATTTGAATAAGCGCCATCAGCAATTGCTGACCGCGCAGCAACCCTCGATTCGCAGCATCTTTTCCGAGTTCGAGTCGTCGGGCGAAAGGTAGTTTGAGATGAAGCCGCAAGTGTCCCGGAAAATCCGCTTCATTCAGCGTTCCTTGCTCGTGCTGGCGCTGGCCAGCTTGGTGACTGCCTCAGCCTGGACGGTGACGGGCGTGGCAGGCCAGGCGCGCAAAATTGCAGTGGCTCAAACGCGCGACAATCTCGTCAACAAGACAGAGCACAAGGCCGACAAGAAGACCAGTCCTGAAACCGCCAAAGCGCCGCAGCCGTCACCACAACGCCGCGTCATCAGCCTGTTTACCGAACAGGAACGGCAATGTATGGTGAGCGGATTGGGCAATCCGGTCGCGCAATTACTGGTCTTGCGCGAGATCAATCGTAAGATTCCCATTTCAGACAAAGCGCGCGCCGCGCTGGCAGTGGCCGCAAAAGAAGAAGGGCCGCAATTGATCGCGCTCAGAGAGAAGCGCCAACAACAGGAACGCACGCTGGAAGAGGCTATCTACGGCGATTCTTTCGATCCTAAACAAGTTGAACAATTGGTCAACGAATCGGCAGCGACGCAGAAGGAGTTGATGAAGAAGCAGGCCGAGATCGAGTTCCGTCTGGTGCGCATCCTGGCCGCAGAAAACCCGCGTCAGGCGCGGCTCTATCGCGCACTCTACGAGCATATTCTCGGACCACAGCGCAACCGTCCCAACGCCTTGGCGATGAACCGGCCAGCCGCTGGCCCATTCAACGCGCAAACTCGTCTGCTGTCGGAGCTGTTCGGGGCTGACCTGGAAATGCTGGTACCCAGTTTTGGCAATCCGCTGGCCGTGCTTTTGGTGATGCGCCAACTCGATCTGGCGCCGGAGCAAAAGGCTGAAGTCAAAGCTTTGGCTCAAGAGGTGCGCAATGAGTTGCTAGCGGAGCGCGAGCTGCAAAATAAAAACCAACGCGAGGTGCTGCCGCGCGATGAGCAAGAGCGCCCGGAGACCCCGCTAGAGCGCGCGGAAAATCTGATGGTGGACAGGGTGATCGAGGAGCGAGCCAATCAGCAGGCGCGCGCGATGAAGCGACAGGCGCACATCGAAACACGCATCCGCCAAGTCCTCAACCCGAAGCAGTGGGACGATTACACAATGCTGTTGCGCGCTATGGTGGCGGGCAATCTCAATCGCCCACTGCTGCCGCCTGTGCAACAGCCCAACTTGAAGAATCTGCGCCCGCTGCGACCTTAGCTCAGCGGCAGTCTGTGCAAGCCCAGCCTAACGGTTGAAGTGGTGTGCGTAAAAACGCGCGCCATTTTCGTTTTTAGGGCAAACTATTGCCCGTGTCATTGAGCCTTGCCGAACAAATCCTGCTCAGCGCCTGGCTGCCCACCGCTGCCAGCCAGATGCGACTGCGTCAATTGCTGACTGCGCGATCTGCTCAGCTTGATTGGCCGACGCTGCTTGAACGCGCAGAATTCAATTATGCCGTGCCGCTCTTGCGTTACAACCTCGCGCAAGTAGATCTGTTGTCTAGCTTGCCAAAAGCCGCACAACAGCAAATGGAAGAGAGAAGTCAAACGTGGGCGGCGCGTCAGCTTGCCTGTGTGCACGAAGCGGAGCGACTCGCTGGTGCCTTGTCTGCCGCTGGCATCAAAGCCATCCCGCTCAAAGGCGCGGCGTTAATGCTGGGTGGTTATTACCCGCAAGCTGGCTTGCGTCCGGCGATTGATCTCGACCTATTGGTTGATCCGGCTTGGCTCGCTGACGCTGAGCAGATTGCCCAGATTTGTGGGTACGACGTGCTGCCTGGTCGCACGCAAGCGCGCTCGCGTCAACGCTTGGCTAATGAGCTCAACCACGCAGCAGTGCGGCGCGGCCCGAATGGCTTGTTGCTGGAACTACACACGCGGGCGTTTCACTACGTGCGGACTGGGCGCGATTTTAGCTTTGCCGACATCAGCCAACGGGCACCGCTTACTACGACTGCCACAGGCGCATCTCTCTATCTACCTTCGAGCGCGGATTTGGCCCTGCACTTGGTGCATCACACGCTGGTGGATTTGCAGAGCACGCACGCCATCCTACGCACGCTGGCTGACCTGCATTTCATCTTGTTGCGAGAGAGCGCGGCAACAGAGCAGTTGCTGGAATTGGGCCGTGCCTTTGGCCTCAATGGTGCCATCGCCAGTGCTTTGCAGGCAGCGCGTCTGCTGGCTACGAGTGATTTGGCGGGAATTGAGCAGGCGCTTCAGCGCGGGGACGGTTGCGCGTTGTTGCTGGAAACGGCGTTGCTCGAAGAGCCGCTGCCTTTGGCTGATGCAGCGCGCTTGTTTGAGTACTTCGATCTGTCGCGCGCGCCGCTGCGTAAGCTGGGCAATCTGGCTTCACTACTCTTCACCAACCGCGCGCATCTGGCGCAGCTTTACGGCGAGTCTGCGCTACACAAGCCAACCGCGCACTATCTGCGCCGCCCCTTCGATTTGCTGCGCAAGTTCAATTGGGCAAGCTTGCAGCCGAGCACTTTGCGCCGTGTCCGTCGCTTGCGCAAGTTGACCAGTCGGCGAATGGATTAGCTATTGACCAGTCGGCATGCCTGCGACGGGACTTTGCGCGGGCGAATTCGCGCTGGCTTGCGTCTTATGTTTCTGCAGCAACTCAATGCCGTAGCGGATGGGCACGCCGAAGTTTGACGGCGTATTGGGCAAGACTGCCTGGTTGACGCCGATGACTTTACCATTCGCCCCAAAGACCGGGCCGCCGGAGCCACCTGCGCTGGTGGGCGCATCATAAACCAGTTGGCGCGGCGTGATGTCGCCGATGTGACCTTGGGTGGATTGCGGACGAATCTGCTCGCGCGCGGCCAATTCATTCAAGGCCGTGCGCAAGGCCATGCGTTGCAAGCCGGAGCGATCGCCCTCGTCCACCCGTGCGAGCAGGCCTTCCAGGCCCGCTGGATAGCCGATCAAGACGACTGATTGTCCGCTCACTGCGCCTTCTCCTTTTTCATCCAGCGGCATGATCGGCAGATTCAAATCACCCTGTTCAAAGCCGCAGAGCGCCACGTCGCGGTCAGTAGAGATTTCAAGTTGTTTGAGTGTGATGGGCTGATGGATTTTCGGAATGTAGACCAGCAACTCGCGCACGCGCGGGCGGAAGCCTTGCGAACGAATCAGGCTGGACACCGGGTCATCTTCCCAGGATTGGAGTACGTGGCGGTTGGTCAGCACCAGTCCTTTGTCTACCAAAAAGCCGGTGCCGATGAATTCGATTTCATAGATGCGCCCGTTACCTTCAGTGCCCAGGTTCAACCCGCCGTTTGGATTGATCGGATTGCTGTTTTCGCTGGACTCGCGAAAGCGCGCCTCGCGCCCGGCGCGTGGGTCAACGAAGGTGTACATCCCGTAGATTAAACAGACGCTCTGGCCGTAGCTTTCGACAACGCGCGAGGCGAAGGAGACCGAACTGATAGCGTTCTGCGCATTCTCGCGCACCTTGCTCAACTCTTTGGTGACCTCTTCGAGTTTCTGCTGGGTGCCGGCGATAGTGTCGTTCAGGGTGGTGATCGCCGTTTGATTCCGCTGGCCTTGAATAAAGCTGAGTGTAGGAATGTAGATCGCTGTGATCAGCAGCAGCGCCGCGACACCAGCCATCACGTAAAGCCAGCGGCGCGGAATCTCCGCCACCAACTCGCGCAACAATTGTTTGACGAAAACCAGCGCAACGTCGGTGCGCGGCACGGCCACTTGTTCCAAGCCGCCATTGTCGCCGCGCTTAACACGCACCGGTTTGTGTGCCGGACGCACGCGCGCCAGCACCGCCGTACCTAATCGTAGAGAATCGCTCAGTTCGGCAGCCTCGCTCAGTGCGAAGAAGCGCAGCCGGATGCCGGTCGAGCCAAAGTGGAATGTGTCCCCGTCGTGAATGGCTTCGCCGATGGCAATCGGCTCGCCGTCGCGTAAAAGATTGGCTTCGCTGGCGAGCGCAGCGACGCGGTAGACGCCCTCGCTCAAGCGCAACGTCAGAAGATAAGTTTCGGGCGGTAAAAAATGATCCTCGGTGACGATCTGCAAATCACACTCTGCCGCCGTGCCAATGCTGATGGCTTCACGGTGTACAACACGTGTTTCGGGATTTGGAACACCGGCGAGCCGTATAACGATGCCGTCCATAACTGCTTACTACCTCATGCTCATGCGGGAATTGCAGGGGGAACGCCTGAAAGCGACTTAGGGACTTAGGAATTCACAATAGCACATTCTTTTTGCTAGCCAAGTGGGAAAATGAAGTGAGGCGTAAAATCGCTGCAAAAATTTCGCGGCGCGGGTCAAGTTGATTGACTTTGGCTCAGAGACTTTTCAGGATGGCGGCGGGAGGAGAGCATGTTCCTAAAAAATATTCAGTGTTGGCTGTTGATGATGTTGCTCATTGCATGTTTTGGTCTTAGCGTCTGGCTACCAAGCGGCCTTGCCCAGTCGGAGAAAAAGATACTGATCGCGCATCGCGGCGCATCGGGCTACGCGCCGGAGCACACCGCGGCAGCGTACCAATTGGCAATCGAGCAACACGCAGATTATGTCGAACAGGATTTGCAGATCACGAAGGACGGCGTGCTGGTCTGCTTGCACGATTTGACGCTCGAACGCACGACCGATGTCGAGACGGTCTTTCCTGACCGCGCCACGGTGGAGAACGGTGTGAAGCACTGGTACGTCGCCGATTTTACTTTGGCCGAGATCAAGCGGCTCGACGCGGGCAATTGGTTCAATGCCAAATTCAAAGGCGAGCGCGTGCCCACCTTTGCAGAAGCCATTCAAATGGTGCGGGGCAAAGCCGGGCTTTATCCTGAAACCAAAGCGCCGGAGGTTTATGGCAAGCGCGGCTTTGAGATGGAAAAATTGCTCGTGGCCGAGTTAGGCAAGTACAAGCTCGATCAGCCAGGCAGCGATCCCAAGACGCCGGTCATCATTCAATCCTTCAGCGCGGCCAGCTTGCGCAAGCTTACCGATGAGATAAAGTCGAAATTGCCGCTGGTGCTGTTGGTGTCAGAACTGGCGGAGCAAGGCTGGTTAAAGCCGGAAGGTTTGCGTGAGGCTAAGAAGTTCGCGCAGGGCATCGGCCCATCAAAAGCCCTAGTCGAGTCCAATCCGCAAGTCATCAAGTGGGCGCACGACCTCGGCCTGACGGTTACGCCCTACACCTTTCGCAGCAGCGGAACAGGCAAGTTCAAAGACGTGCGCGAGGAGATGCGGCATTACTTGTTCACGCTAGGGGTGGACGCTTTATTTACCGACAACCCGGATCAATTCCCACGCAATTGATTTTGGATTTTAGATTTTGGATTGTTCTAGCTGTGTTACGGCTAATTACTCGCAATCCAAAATCTAAAATCCAAAATCACAACGGCTGCCTCCCCGCAAACCCCGCGTCCGTATCGTGCCACCATTCAATGCGGTCTTCGCCGCGCTGCCAGCAGAGATAGACGACGCGCCCATCGCGCCAGTGAGGGAAGTCGCAGAGGCCCTGCTCGAGGTCTTTGATCTCGACGCCGAGACTTAGGATTTCCTGGACGGCCACCATAAAGCTGGTCAAGGCGTCGGCGTATTTGATGCCTTGCGTGATACCGCCATTTTCGTTTGCGCGGTCGCTGGCTTGCTTGGCGGCAGGCGCGAGCCGTTTGAGCACGGCACGTTCCCGGTCAATCTGCGCAAACAGGCTGCGTACGGCGGGCAGTAGGGCATTGGCATCTTCGAGCGAAAAAAGTTTCATCCGCGTTTAGTCTCACACAAGCGAAAATCAGCGCCGCAAGGCTATCGCTTAATACCACGCTTTGCAATGAAGCGCGAGCACGGCGTTCAAGCTTTGTCGCAAACAACTCGGCGTGCTTGTGTGGTCGGTGCACGCCGGATTAGCATAGGAAGGCGCCCACCCCATAGCGCTTCAATCGCATCGCCGGAATGAGTGTTAAAGGAGGTTTTATGTTCAAGCGATTTTGCACACTCTTTTGTCTGGTAGCCCTGCTGCAACCAGCCTTATTCGTTTTTGCCCAGGAGCAATCAGCAGGCGTTAAGTCTGGCCAAATACAGAATCCCAGGGACGAGGGCAGAGTCGTCATCCCCGAAGGCACAGAGATTCAGTTGTCCTTGCGTGAGCCGGTTAGCTCGAAGCTGAGCGAGGTGGGAGACGATGTGTTGGCCACTGTGCGCAAAGATGTCGTCGTTGACGGGCGCACCGTTTTGCAACAAGGCACCGAAGTCGTCGGGCGCGTGACACTGGCACAGCCAGCAGGAAGGATGCTCAAAGGCGGGCGGCTGCACTTGACCTTTGAGCGCATCCGCTTGGAGGGCGGCGAACGGCGTTTGACGGCTATCATCAGATCGGCCTCGGACTTTTCGCGTGACGAGAAGGTCAAGGGCGATGGCGAAGGCACGCTCAAAGGCGGCAAAGACGGCGGCAAAGTTCTGGCGAACATCGGCACGGCGGCGGGTCTAGCCAGCATCGGCGCGACAGTGATTTTGTTGTCGGGTGTTTACCGCACCAACGATGAAGGCTTTTATAACGGTGTCGGCGGAGGCACGATAGGCGCGTATGCCGGCGTGATGGGTGGCAGCGTAGTGGCGGCGCTACTACTCTCCAAAGGCAAAGAAGTGCGGCTGGATCAAAATGCCATCGTGCGGCTGAAGTTGGCGAAACCGCTCGCGATTGAGCGTTGAAACTCGGCCAAGCAATATAGCCAGGAATAGATAATTCATCAGGAGGAAAACACCCACTATGCCCGATAAAACCGATAGCAAGGAATTGAAGGTCGGCAATAAAGCACCGGCCTTCAGCTTGAAGAACACTGAAGGCCAGACGGTCAAACTCTCCGACTTCAAAGGCAAGAAAGTCGTGCTCTACTTTTACCCGAAAGATGACACACCGGGCTGTACGAAAGAGGCATGCGCATTTCGGGATGATTACGCTCAGTTGAAGAAGCGCGGCGTTGTGGTGTTGGGCGTGAGCGGCGACGACCAGAAGTCGCATCAGAAGTTCACTGAGAAATACTCGCTACCCTTCACGCTGCTCTCCGATCCCGACCATGCAATGATGGAGAAGTACAACGCCTGGGTCGAAAAGAGTATGTATGGCAGGAAGTACATGGGCGTAGCCCGGATCACTTACGTCATTGATGAAGCGGGCAAGATTGCCTACATCTTTCCGAAGGTCAAACCTGAAACGCACAGCCAAGATGTGTTGCAGGTGATTGATCAGATGTAAGCAAATGCAATGGCCACTCAGCTACGTTTCCTTGACACAGCACACGCTGAGCGATTATTAAGGTGGCACTCAAGAACGGGTTAGTGAAGTATTTTCGGAATAGTCTCAATCAGCTCTACTTATTTGTTTATGTCAGAGTCAATAAACTTAAAAGGAGACTGTTATGCCACCTATCAAAAGTAAACCCACCAAGGGAAGTAAGTCGTCAAAGGGAGCCAAAGCAAAGCCTGCGAAGTCTGTTGCCAGGGTAGGACCGCTTCCTCCCTACGGAGTGCCGATCCGCGAAGCCATGGCGCGCAGCGATAAGAAAGAGATGCAGAAGCTTGCTACGACTACCCGGAAATATCTCAAGGATATTCAATCAGCACTTGACGCACTAGAGAAGGCGATCAGCAAATAGGTAGGGTGTGGTTCGGAGAAACGAGCCTGAACACCTTTCCTAAAGGCTGATTGTGCCTTTAATCCGTAACCCCTCAAACTAAGGAGAAAAAATGCCTACAAAGAAAGCTGCCAAGAAACTTGCGCCTAAGCCACCGAAACCCGACCCTCGGCCGTTATATGCAATGCCGATCCGCGAAGCCATCGCCCGCGGAGATCTGAAGGAGATGCGGGCACTCGCGACCAAAGCGCGGAAGCATATCAGTGACGTCCAAGGTGCGCTGAATAAGTTGGAGGCAAAGCTCAAGTAAATAAACTTAGAGCAGTTTGCAAATCAGTGTAAGGGGCAGACCTGATTTGTGCGGCTCCGGTGGTTGTGCGCCAACCAAGCCGGGGACTCAAACAGGTTTGCCCTGCCACCTTCGCAATTACAAACCGACCTACGACACAGGGGATAATGGACACATGGCTCAACCGGCACGCTTCCTAACTGAAGAGGACGTCGAATCGCTCTCGCCGGTGCATGTAGTGTGGGAGATTACCCTGGCCTGCAACCTGAAGTGTCAGCACTGCGGTTCGCGCGCGGGGAAGCAACGTCCGCAAGAGCTTTCGACCGAAGAGTGTCTGGACCTCGTCCGGCAATTAGCCCGGCTCGGAACGCGTGAAATCACGCTGATCGGGGGCGAAGCTTACCTGCGGCGTGATTGGGTCGAGATCATTCGTGAGATTCGCGCTCAGGGGATGAATTGCGCCCTGCAGACCGGCGGGCTGAACCTGACTGAAGAGCGAATCCGGCAGGCCGCCGAGGCGGGACTCCAAGGCGCCGGGGTCTCGATTGACGGACTGGCAGACGTGCATGACCAACTGCGTGGAGTGAAGGGATCATTCGAAGCGGCGTTCACTGCCTTACGGCGCCTGCGGGAGCATGGGTTGGTGACAAGCGTCAACACCCAAATCACCTCACTCGTCATCCCGCAACTCCGCGAGTTGATGGATCGCATCATTGAGGCAGGAGCCAAAAACTGGCAAATCCAATTGACGGTGGCGATGGGCCGGGCCGCCGATCATCCTGAACTCTTGCTGCAACCTTACGAGTTGCTCAAATTCATGCCGCTCCTGGCAGAACTCCACCAGGAGGGAATTGACCGTGGGCTGCTTATACAGCCGGGAAACAACATCGGCTATTTTGGTCCGTATGAATCAATCTGGCGCGGCCACGGCGACGATGAGGTACATTGGGAAAGTTGTAACGCCGGTCAGAACACTATCGGTATCGAGGCCGACGGAACTATCAAAGGCTGCCCCTCTCTTCCCACTTCAACCTACTCTGGCGGGAATATTCGTGACCTCTCGTTGGCAGATATTTGGTGGAACACTCCGGAATTGAGCTTTACTCGAACCCGCACGACTGATGATCTATGGGGCTTTTGCCAAACTTGCTACTATGCCGATGTTTGTCGGGCGGGCTGCACCTGGACGACTCACGTCCTTTTTGGCCGGCCTGGTAATAATCCTTACTGCCATCACCGCACACTTGAGTTGGAAAAGCGAGGCTTACGTGAGCGTATTGCGCGCGTAGAAGCGCCGCCAGGTCTACCCTTCGATCACGGCCGCTTCGACATAGTACTGGAAACTCTCGACGGGAGACCCGCCTCAGTCGCGCAGGATGCCACGGAGGAAAAAGGCCAGCCACCGGTTCCTGCTGCCGTACCGCTCAACTCAAATCGCCTAGTGCAGATAAGCTCTACCAAGACGCGTCAATTCCAAAAAATCTCGTCCCAGTCGCGCTCGGAAGCTCCGCACCTGGATTTATGCCGTGGTTGCAATCGCCACATTCTGCCTAAGACAGCCGTTTGCCCCCATTGCAGGGGTGATGTGAAAGCTCTGGCGCTTGCTTATCAAAAGAAACTACGAGCGGCCCAGCGGGCCTACCACCGCCTGCTGAAATATCTGTCATAACAAGGCCAGCTAAGCGCACCGATCCACGCCCCAGCGCCGTTCGCTCCAGGCGTATTACGCCCTGGACAGGCCGTCCTGCATACGAAGCCCCGCAGACTGTGTAGCGAGGGTAGCTCAGCCACTCTAGTAATTTTTCTAGCTCAAGCAATACAATGACAGTAGATCGTTGCAGCGTTTTACGGTACTTATAGCCCAGTTATGCACTTGTGTAATCAGATAAAAGGCAGCGCGTGGCTGTGGTTGTTATTGTTACTCACGCTGGGGCGCGTGTCGGCTGAACAGTTACCGCTCAAGCTCTATACGACTGCAGACGGCTTGGCGCACGAAAACGTTTTGCAGATTGTGCGTGATTCGCGTGGGTTTTTGTGGTTCTGCACGCTGGATGGATTGTCGCGCTTCGATGGCTCGCGCTTCGTCAATTATGGCGCGAAAGAAGGATTGCCCCACCCCAACATCAATGACTTGGTCGAAAGCCGCAACGGGTATTACTGGGTCGCCACTTCAGCCGGGCTGAGCCGCTTCACTCCGGCGGAAAGCTCAAAAACGAGTGGCAAGCTTTTCACCACCTATAAAGTCGGTGACAGCGAAACTAGCAATCGTATTACGGCGCTGTTTGAAGATCGCGCTGGCAACCTGTGGTTGGGGACGACGGCTGGGGTCTTCCGCCTGGCGGCGGGGCAGGCGGATGTACAGCCTGTGATGTTACGTGTGCCAGGACATGCGGAAGAGACCATTGAGGTGCAGAAGATCGTAGGCGATGCGGATGGCAGCGTATGGATCGGCACAAACTTCGGCTTGGTCAGACTACTGCCGGACGGGCGCAGCAAGCATTACATCGTACACCCCAGCGAAGGCATGGACATGATCTTGACGCTGCTGTGTGATGCGCGAGGCCGCATTTGGATCGGTCATTACAACGGGCTGCTGATCCTCAAACCGGAGCCTGTCACACAAACCGATGCAAAACAGGTTTCGCTTGCCCAGACCACGCTCAAACACAATCTGGTGGAAGGTCGTGTGCTCTTACCCGAAAAGCCGGGCGAGGTACGTTGGTACGACACTGAAGATGGATTGATTGATCCGAACACCCGTGTGTTTCACCTGGCTTCGACCGGACGTATCTGGATCGGCACCCGCAGCGGGCCGCTGACGGTTTTTGACGGCGCGCGTTTTACTAACTATGCGCAAGGCTTCACCCGGCGCGCGACCGCGCTTGGCGAAGACAGCGCGGGCAACCTTTGGGTGGGAGCGCGCAGCGGCGGCATTCTACGGATTTCGCGCGCGGGCTTTTTGACGTTTCGCACCGAAGACGGCTTGGCGATAAATGACGTACAAGCCGTCTTCGCAGACCGCCAGGGCACGCTGACGGTGATTAGCAACGGCTGGTTCATTAATCAATCTAATGGGCAATCTAATGGGCAATCTGGTGGTGGGCGCTTTACTTCCATCCGGTTGAATCTGCCGAAAGCGATTGCCGAATCGAGCGTCGGCAATCGCGAAATGGTGCAGGATCGCGCAGGCGATTGGTGGATCAGCACAGGTGCGGGCATTGTGCGCTTCCCGGCGATGGCGCAGTTCGGCGATTTAGTCAGCGCGCAACCCATCGTCTACACCAAGCGCGACGGGTTGGCTGACGACAATGTCAATCGCATCTTCGCTGATTCACACGGCGACGTGTGGGCCGCCTCGTATCACCCGCCGGAGACGCTGGTGCGCTGGGATCACGCCACCCAGCGTTGGCAACGCTTTGGTGAGGCGGACGGCATCCCGCCCAACAATTGGCCGAACCGGATCACCGAAGACCGTGCGGGCAACATTTGGATCGCCATGCATTACGGTGGAGCCATGCGTTACCGTCAGGGTCGGTTGGAATATTTCGGCACTGAGGCCGGCTTGCCGAACGAGGTAATGCAGGGCATTCGGGTTGATCATAGCGGGCGGCTCTGGCTAGGGTCGAAAGGGCGGGGCGCGATGCGCTGCGATGATCCGACGGCGGAAAAGCCCCGCTTCACGCTTTACACAGTCGCGCAGGGACTGGCGAGCGACATCGTCTGGAGTTTTGCTGAAGACAAATGGGGGCGCATTTACATCGGGCACGCGCGCGGCGTTGACCGGTTGGAAGTAGCGACCGGGCGCATCAAGCATTTCACGGAAGGTGACGGTTTGAGCCGCGGCGAAGTCACCGCCGCCTTTGCCGACCAACAGGGCGCGCTCTGGTTTGGCACGCGCGAGGGATTGTCCAGGTTGGTGCCCGCCGAACACGACGAAGCGCCGCCGCCGCCGCCGGTCGTCATCAGCCGCGTAGACGTAGCGGGCCGCATCCACGAAATCCCCGAATTCGGTCAAAGCTATTTGCCGGGCCTGACGCTTGAGCCGGATCAGAACCAGATTGAATTCGATTTCTTCGGACTGAACTTCGCGCTCGGCGCGCCGCTGCGTTACCAGTACAAATTTGAAGGCTTCGACCGCGACTGGAGTGTGCCCAGCGAACAGCGCACCGTCGCCGCCAACCTGGCGTCTGGCAGCTATCGCTTCCTTGTGCGCGCCGTCAATGCCAACGGGCAGGTGAGCACCGAGCCCGCCTCGGTGAGCTTCACGATCCTACCGCCGTTTTGGCAACGCTGGTGGTTCATCCTACTGGCGGCTTTGACACTGAGTGGGCTGGCTTATCTGGGCCATCGCTCGCGTGTCGCCCGCGTCGTGGCAGTCGAGCGCATCCGCACGCGCATCGCCAGCGATTTGCACGACGACATCGGCGCGAGCTTGTCGCGCATGGCCATCCTGAGCGAAGTCGTCAAGCATCAAGCTGGATTGGACAATGGTCATAATACGCAATCGGCAGCGCTGCTGACCGAGATCGCCGATTCAGCGCGCGGCCTGGTGGATTCGATGAGCGACATTGTCTGGTCAATTGACCCGCGCCGCGATGATTTGCAACAGGTTGTGGCGCGTACCCGCCAGTTCACCGCCGATGTTTTTGAGTCGCAAAACATACGCTGGGAGTTCAACGTTCCACCTGAAATCGAGAAGCTCAAACTCGATCCTGACCAGCGGCGGCATCTCTACTTAATCTTCAAAGAAGCCATCAACAACGCGGCCAAATATTCCGGCTGTCAGAAGTTTTCACTGACGCTGACGGTACGGCAACAGCAATTGATTGCCGAAATCAGTGATGACGGCTGTGGTTTTGATTGGCAACCGGCCAGCGTACAACCGGTGCTGTTGAGTAAGACGCGCGGGGGCAATGGGCTGCAAAATATGCAGGCGCGTGCGGTCGAACTCGGTGGTAAGTTGCAGATTGAGTCTGGGACTGGGCGAGGTACGAGATTGTATTTAACGATTCCACTCAAATAAGTCCGGCTAGCCAAGATATTAGTTGTGTTTGTCACTGCTACCCAAGTTATTAAGGATCAGAGTTGGCGCTTCAGGCAAACCGGCTTAACCAAATGAACTAATCATAGCTCTGACGTACAATATGATGAGTGGTTGGAAGTCACCCAGCACAGTCGCAACCCATTGAAGCTCAGCCAAATAACCCTATAGAAAAAAGTTTTTGACAGCCCTAAACCTATCTGTTAGAGTCCGCAACTTGCAAGACGATTTCCGCAACAGCGAGTGAGAGCGAATGAGAAGCAATGGCCGTCTTCACAGGCCATTCGGATGGCTTTGACCCTGCAAGTGTGCTCTCGAAGGCAGCGCGGGATCGCGTAAATCACTTGTGGAGGTCAAAGAGCTGGCTACGATGAAATCGGCCATCGCTGAGGTCGTTCAAACTTATGGCATCGAGAACTGGGGCGCGGGTTATTTCGATGTCAATCCCAAAGGCAATCTTATCGTTTATCCGGTCGAGGGCGACCCACGCAGTGTGGATGTCAAACGGGTCGTAGACGACCTGCTTACCCGCCGCGTCCAGCTTCCTGTCCTGCTGCGCTTCCCGCAAATTTTCGCCAGCCAGGTGCGTAAGATGAACCAATCCTTCCGCATGGCGATGAAGGAGTTCGATTACAAGGGCGCACATCTGGCCGTTTTTCCGCTGAAGGTCAATCAGCGCCGCCAAGTCATCGAAGCCTATTTAGAGGAAGCTACGAAGTACAACTATGGATTGGAAGCGGGCAGCAAGGCGGAACTTTATGCTGCGATTGCGATGGAGCAGTCGCCCGATTCGCTGCTGGTCTGCAACGGCTTCAAGGATGATGAATTCATAGATCTGGCCTTTGTCGGCACGAAGCTGGGCAAGAAAGTGGTCATCGTAATCGAGAAGCTCAGCGAGTTGGGCAAGGTGGTTGACCGCGTGATTGAAACCGGCGTCAAGCCGATGGTCGGGATGCGCGTGCGGTTGTACACACGCGGATCAGGCCGGTGGGAAAAATCGGGCGGCGAGCAATCGAAGTTCGGCCTAACTACGACCGAGTTGTTACAGGCGATCAAAATGCTGCGCGACGCCGGTATGCAAGACATGCTGCGCGTGCTCCATTTTCACATCGGCTCGCAGATCACGCAGATCAAGCGCGTCAAGGCGGGTGTCAAAGAAGCCGCGCGCGTTTACGCCAAGATTCGCAAGATGGGCATTGACGTGGATCACTTGAATGTCGGCGGCGGCGCGGGCGTGGATTACGACGGCAGCAAGACCAGTTTCGAGTCGTCGGTCAACTACACGCTGCAGGAGTTCGCCAATGACGTGATCTACACGATCACGGGCGTTTGCGAAGAAGAGCACGTCCCGCAGCCGAACGTCATCACCGAATCGGGGCGCGTGCTGGTGGCCTATCACGCGATGCTCGTCACCAACATCATTGACGAGATCGAGACCGTCCATGGCCTCCACAACATCACGATCACTGGCAACGAGGCGCAAGTCATCAAGGAACTCTATGACCTGTACAACTCGATGACCGCGAAGAATTTTCTAGAGTATTACCACGACGCGCTCGAACAGAAGGAAGAGTTGTTCACGCTCTTCGATCTGGGCTTCCTCTCGCTCGAAGACCGCGCGAAAGGTGAGGTGCTCTTCTGGGAGGTCTGCGACCGGGCCAACAATTACGCCAAGCAGGTAAAGGTCAAGTCGGAAGAGTTCGATGACCTGCGCAAACTGCTGTCGGCGAAATATCTCTGTAACTTCTCGGTCTTTCGCTCCGTGCCCGACCATTGGGCGATTGACCAGCTTTTCCCGGTCATCCCGATTCACAAGCTGAACGAGCAGCCGACCGACACGGCGACGCTCTGTGACATTACCTGCGATTCGGATGGTGTGATGGACAAGTTCGTAGACTTGCACGATGTCAAAGAGGTGCTCGAAGTCCACGACCTCAAGCGCGGCGAGCCGTATTACCTGGCGATGATGCTCGTCGGCGCGTACCAGGAAGTAATGGGCAACTTCCACAATCTTTTCGGCACGACCAACGAAGCGCACGTCGTCGTCGGCAAAGACGGCGAATATCACCTCAACCGCGTGATTGCAGGGTCAGAGGTCGGCGATATGCTCACGTTCGCCCGTTACGAGAAAGACTTTTTGCAAGATAGCTTTCGTAATCAGCTCAACCGTCAAGTTAAGAAAGGAAGGCTGACTGAAGCGGCTGCCCAAAGTTTGACCGAGGAATACGAAGCGCAATACCACAACTACACGTATCTCGAGTCAAACGGGCACAAATGAGTTTTCAGTTTTTAGTTTCAGGCTGCAGTTTCCATAACTGAGAACCGCTCAAAAGTCAGCTCAACAAATTTATGATTCGACGCATTAAAGGCGCAAAATACCTGACTAAACCCACGCAACCTCTGCAAGTTGATCGCGACCGGAGTGTGCCGGGCCTGCTCGACAAGATGGAGTATATCTCGTTTCAAGGCCGCAATCTGGCGCTGGCGCATCAACTCTGGTTGCAGATGTTGCAAGACAACGCGGTAGTTTTTATGGGCATGAGCGGCGCGCTTGTGCCGGCAGGCATGCGGCGGCTGGTGGCCTATCTGATCAAAAATCGCTGCATTGATGTGTTGGTCGCCACTGGCGCGAACATCTTCCACGATTTGCACGAGACGCTCGGACGCCATCATTACCTCGGCGACCCGCGCATGAGCGATGTGGAGTTGCACGAAGAGAAAGTGGATCGCATCTACGACACCTTCGCCTCGGAAGAAGAGTTCCGCGAAGCCTACGAATGGATCGGCGGCTTCACCACGCAACTCGACCACACGCACCCCTATTCGACGCGTGAGTTCTTACATCTGCTCGGACGCGAGCTGAGCGAGATTGCCACCGAGGACGGCATCCTGACCTCGGCCTTCAAATCGCGCGTGCCCATCTTCTGCCCGGCGATTACTGACAGCGCCTTTGGCGTAGCCATCGGCCTGAGCCGCATCGAAAAGAAGAGCCAGTTTCAATTCGACATCGTGCAGGACGTCGTGGATATGGCGCAGATCGTCGCCAAATCGCGCTCGACCGGCATCGTCAACTTCGGCGGCGGCACGCCCAAGACTTTCATTCAGCAGAGTGAGATCACCGCCGGAATGCTGCACAACCAACAGCGCGGTCACAAATACGCCGTGCAGATCATCACCGAAGGGGCGGATTATGGCGGCTACTCAGGCGCCGATTTCGATCAGGCGCAAACCTTCGGGCGCATGTCAAAGAATAATAAATCCGTGACGGTGCGGTGCGACGCTACGATTGCGATGCCGCTGCTGGTGACTTCGCTCTCGCAGACCGCTTCTAAAGCAATGCGGGCGCGCAAGCGGATTCAGTTCACTTTCGGCGGGAAAGATTTGGTGATTACTGCGCCGTAGCGAGAAGTAGACAGTAGTGAAAATCGGAAGGCCGTAACCCATGAAATCAACACTTCATGGGTTGCGGCCTTTCTACTGTCTGCTGACTACTGTCTTGCGGTCTACTTCATTACGGCAGCTTCAGTTCTTGTCCGACCTCAATTTTGTCCGGATTATCAATGCCGTTAGCCGCGGCGATTTGGTGATAGTGATTCGCCTCGCCGTAGAAGCGCTTGGCGATCTTGCTGAGTGTGTCACCTGACTTAACCGTGTAGGTCAAACCCGATTGCACGTTGATGTCCGCGGTCAAATCAGCGGCGCTGGCATCAATACCTTTGATGGTATCCCACAGCGCATTCTTGGCATGATCGGACGGCACCACACCACGAATGAGCAGCTTGTCACCTTCCAGATGCACGTTCTGGACAGTCATGCCAACATCGTGTCCTTTTTCAAGCACAGCGTTGTACTTTGCTTTGAGTTCATCGAGACTAGCCATATTACCCTCCTTAGTTGATTGTTGATTGATTTGGGAAAATTGCCGAGGTTCTCGGACGCAAAAACCTCGCTTGGGGGATGATTTGCTTGCGAATTGTGGGACTAATGCATTCGCAAGGCGGAGTCTAATCAATAGAGACGCTATTAAGCAACCACCTTTTAATAGCCTAAGTCTTCTAGCCGAATCTCCACCGGCCAATTGATATTGCCGCCGACGAAATGAATATGAGTGTTATAGCTGATATGCGCCGTCACCTTGCGCCCTTCGCGGTTGAGCGTGACCTGGCGCTGCTCCGGCAAACCGAACTCGTGCGCCTTCTCTTGCAACTGCGCTTTGACATCGTTCAGATCGAGGTTTTGCCGCGCCGCGCGCTGCACAATCTCAGCCCCCGCGTCTTCCATCTGGCGTTTGTGCAAATAAAGTGGGGTGAATTGCACAAGCAGGTAGAGCGCGGCTGCGACCAGAATGAACAGCAGCAGCGCCTTGAGATCAAAACGGCTTTTGCGTTGGGTTTCGACAGAACGACCTAACATGGCTTTTCTCCTTTTCAATTTTGCGCCAGCAATTCGCGCACGGCGGCGCGGATAAGCTGTGGCGGCAGATCGTCGCGCACGATCACTTCACCGATGCGCGTGGGAAGAATGAAGGGCAGCTTGCCTTGCGCAGCTTTTTTGTCATGCGCCATTGCAGCCATGACTTCGTTGACGTCCAGATCGCCGATGCGCGGCAGACGGCCCCACGCCGCGACGCTGGTTTTGATGTCGGCGGCAGGCGCGGGCGCGATAATACCTGCCTTCTCGGCAATCGTAGTAACACATTGCATGCCGTAGCCAACCGCCTCGCCGTGTTTCAAGCGCCGGTACTTGGTCACTGCTTCGAGCGCGTGACCGACCGTGTGACCGAAATTCAGGATGCGCCGCAGGCCGGATTCGCGCTCGTCGGCCATCACGACTTCGGCTTTGATTTCGCAGCAGCGTTGGATGACGTGCGCGAGGCTGGTTGCATCGAGCGCGCTCAGCTTGTTTAGATTTTGGTTGATGAATTCGGCGAGCGCCGCGTCGCGGATGATGCCGGTCTTGATGACTTCGTACATTCCGGCGCGGAACTCGCGTTTGGAAAGCGTTGCGAGCACACGCGGATCAATCACCACCGCACGCGGTTGATGAAATGCGCCGATCAGGTTTTTTCCCAGTGCGTGATTGACCGCCGTCTTGCCGCCGACCGAGCTGTCAATTTGCGCCAGCAACGTCGTCGGAATCTGCACGAACTGTACGCCGCGCAGAAATGTTGCTGCGACGAAGCCTGCCAGGTCGCCAACCACGCCGCCACCCAAAGCTACAATACCATCGCTGCGCTCGAAACGATTGGCGATCAAGCAGCCCCAGGCGCTCTCTGCAGTACGAATGGATTTGGCGCGCTCGCCGTCACCGATCAAATGTGTGAGCGTGGCGAAGCCCGCCTGCTTCAAGCTCTTTTCGACAGCCTTGCCGTACAGGTCGAAGACTTTGGCGTTGGAGATGATCGCCAGTCGCCGCGTTTTCTGGCCGAGCGCGGAGCGGGCAATCTCGCCGGCTCGCGCCAGCGCGCCATCGGCAATTGTGATGTCGTAGCTGCGCTCGCCCAGCGCAACCTGAACAGTTTGCGTTGTGTTCATTTTGAAATCGCTGCAAGCAGGTCGGAAACCAACCATTCAAAATCCAACTCGCCCAAGCCAATCAACGCGGCCAACTCTTCCAGCGTGTAGCGGTGGCCGGTATTCCACAGGTCAATCAACATCTCACCAGCCTTGCGCGCATCCCACCAGCGCGCGCCAAAGCGCGTCTTCAGATGCTCGCGCAACTGGGCTTCAAAAGCCCACGCGCGTATATTTGTCGAGGCTCGGAAAGGCATATCCACAGCGCGCAGATGCTCAGTCTCATCGTAGCGCACACGCACGCTGTCGGTCAGCAACTCAGCAAACCGCGCGCCTGCGTTGTGCGCTAGTTGGCCTGCGTGAAGCTCGGTTTCGTATTGCAACAATGCCGCCGCACGCCGTACGTGCAGTAATTTGAACACGGCCAGCGCGTGACGAAATTCGCCGCTTTCAGGAAAGCCAAACACGCCCAGCAGGAATTCGGCGTCGTGCAACAAATGTTCCAACAAGCTGCCCCAGGCGGCGGCCACTGCTGGGTCGCCCGGCACACGGAATTCGTAGTGGCCCTCGCGCGAAGTCCAAGCGTATAACTGCGTGTGACCGGCGGCAGACAGAAAATGTTGGGAAAATGCGTAGCCCTCGCCCAACGCGCTGTCGGGATTGATTACCAGTTTGATCTCTTCGGGCACTTGCAGCAGCGCACAGAATGCGCGTTCCCGTTTGCGCTGGCGCATGGCCGCGTCAGACTCTACGTTGGCCTGCCGCGTGACGTTGAAGCCGAGTCCGGCGAAGAGTGTGGCATAGACCTCTTGCCAGCGTGCGCGCGGAAAGAAGGCAGCGAAACGTGGCAGGCGTTGCACGTGACTCAAGTCCGCTGCTGTTGCCTCATCCAACCCCACACCGGCTTCGCGCGCTAACAACGGTTTGAAGGCGGCGATGTAATCGCTTTCAGTTTTGGCGAGCAGTTGCGCAGCCTGGCTCGCCAGCTTTTCGCTTTCGACTTTGTGCCAGGCACGCTGCAAGGCCAGCAGATTTTCATAGCCGAGCGCCTGTGCCGCTGCTTGCCACGTAATCAAGCGTTCCGCGCGCAAATCATTCACAGCTTTGATCGCGTCGGCATAAGGCGCATATAACTCACGGCGACGCTGTACGCCAGTTGCTTGCGCCAGCAGCGTGAGTATTTGCCGAATGCTCAGGCTCTGTTCCTGCCACTTGATCCGTGCGCGCGCTTCGTCTGCCACAATCTCGTCATCCAACTCCTGCGTTGTGCGCGCCAGTTGACCCGCTTCGGCAAAAGCGATGAGCCGTTGGATGGCGGCGCGCTCGGTCTCTCGATAAGCTGCCGTCTCCTCGTATTTGACGCGCAACTCGGCGATGGTGGAGGAACTGAAGAGATCACTGTGTTCACGATAAAGCCAATGGCTTTCGTCCGCTTCTTTACGCCCGGCCAGGAAGAGGTACTGCTCACGCTGCCACTGCGTGTGGAAGTCGCGGAAACGTTGGCGGTACTCGTCGAGCATGTAAGAGCCTGTTGGTGCAGTGTATTTTTGAGTGGATAGGCAACATAGCCGAGCGTGAAAGAGAGTGTCAAGTTGTGTTGCTTTTGCGATGTCCGACAAGCTGCCCAGCTTGTCGGCGTTTCCACCTTGCGCCCGGCCCCGCGACCACGACAAGCTGGGCAGCTTGTCGGACAACCGGAAACTGGTCGGCGCGTGGCCAGACAAACGCGCGGTTGCATCCCGTTCCGCTATCTGCCAGGGGCCGGTAGCCACGCGCCGATAACTTGATTTAATTCCGTTGAAGTGCGGTTGGAGAAGAGCAAAGGAAGTGTGTGTACTCACCGTGGCCGACCCAATATTCTGTTGGGCAAAATAAAAGGCGCTACTGTCGTGGGATTGCCAGTAGCGCCTATGAAAATGTGGTTACCTTCCTCACCCTGGTAACCACTGACACCGTCAGTGGAGTTATCCACCTGGTATCTCGTTGCCCCACCCAGGCTAGTGCAACGACCGTGCCATTAAGCGAATGCTTTGGAGAAAAGAGGTTAAGTTGCTGAAAGAGCAGTAAGTTCGCTCTTTCTAGTCTTGGCTGGCTATTTGGCTAGGCACACTTGTACGGGTAAAAGTTACTTGGTTAGGAAAAAGGTGCTATGAAAAAACTTCTCGCCGCTTGTTACGGGCAGAAAACTGTAGGTTGTTCTGATGTAGTTTTTGCTCGACCTTTGATGCGGCGCAATTTTACCGGCAATAAACAGCGCGTGCGACGTTCAGCGTAATGAGTCCCACACTGTTTCATCATCCCGATTGCGGCGCATCACACGTAGTGCTATCGTGCAGGCAGTCGCAACATCCCCTCAATTCACCACGCCACTTTTGATGGCTTGTAAAGGTACGGATTATTTTATGAAGAGCAGATTTCTTTCCATAATGCTGACCTTGTTCATGGTCTGTTGTGGTTCGGGTGTCGCCTTGGCGCAATTCACTTTTGATAAGCCGAAGACCGAACCGCCCTTGCCCAATCCGTACACGATGAGTGTGCAGCGCGAAAAGATTTTAGAGACGGCGCGCGAAGTCTTGAAGGCTTGCGCTATCACGGTAGACGAAGATTTGAGCAAAGCCAATGAGGGCAAGCTCGTTACCAAACCGGTCGTCTACAGCCGAGGTGTGACGGTGCGCAACGACCTTGAATATTTTGCCGAGCTGCCAGCCAGCCAGGTGCGCAACTGGTCGCAGGCGCGTTATGCACTTGAAATCATCGCCTTGCCGCTTGATCAGAAACGTTCGCAGCTTCAAATCAACGCGCTGATCCAAGGGCGCGTGGCTGACGCTGACGGTTCGCTCAAATGGATAGACGGCAAATCGAATGGACGGCTCGAAGACGAAGTGTTGCGCGGCCTGGCGAGCAAGATTTTGGGGATTGATCTGAGTCTGAAAGGCAAGACGCAACGGCGGCTGCTGAACTGCGAGTATTGAGTGTTGCGAGGCCAGCAGGGAATCAAGCTTTCTGCTGCTTGTAGCTTTTAGGCCTGATTGTTTTGTGATAGAAAGGCAAATCGAGCGAGGTGAACGTGATGTCAATGGCCTTTCGCTTTACCAAATTTTCCATCGCCAGATTTTTCATCGGCGGGTTGCTCTTCGCCTTTGTGGTAAGTCTGGGCACGCCGCTTAACGTGCAGGCGCAGACTGCCGCCACGACGCAAACGACTGCGGAAGAGCAGAACGACACCTTCCGCGACACGCTGGTGCGCATGCGCATCAAGCGCGAGGAGGAAGAGCACAAGAAGCTCATCACGAAGGCCGAACAGATCAAAGAAAACGCGCTGGCATTGGCCAAAGAACCGATCGGCGCTCATCTTTCGCGCGAAGCCGATAAGAAGCTGAAAGAGATCGAAAAGAACGCGCGCAGCATCCGCTCGGAATCGGGCGGTGGTGAAGACGAGAAGCTGGAAACGCCTCCGCAAAATTTGGCTGACACACTCAAACAGTTAAGCGAAGCCAGCGAGCGGCTCAATGAAAAGCTGGGCAAGACCTCGCGCCACGTAGTTTCGCTTACAGTCGTCACAGAAGCGACCGAGATTATTCAGTTGGTCAAACTGCTGCGCGGCTATCTCAAATAAACTCCCCACCTGCTTTCTTCAATTGCTATGAAACTGCGCTGGATAATTCCGCTGCTAATCTGTCTTGCCGCTTTGGTTGCATCTGCACAGCAACAACAGCAACAACAAGATCAACAGAAGAAGTCTGAAGATGACCAAGAAGTCATCTTATTCGAGACCAATCAGGTCGTGCTCAACGTAGCGGTCACTGACGTGCAGGAGAAATACGTCAGCGGCCTCAAGCGCACGGACTTTCGCGTCTTCGAGGACAAACAACCACAGCGCATCGTCGGTTTCAAGTTTGAAGAAAATCCCTTTGCCGCCGCCATTCTGCTCGACGCCAGCGGGAGTATGGAGCAGAAGATGACGCTCGTGCGTGCCGCCTGCGGGAATTTCATCGAAGGCATCCGCGAAGGCGATAATTTTGCCATCTATAGTTTCACTGGCACCAAGGTGAAACAGTTGCAGCCCTTCAGCGAGGTGCGCGACATGAGCGATTTCATTTGGGACATGAAAGCCGACGGCATGACGCCGATGTACGATGCCATCGTCAAAGCTTCAGAAGATTTGGCACAACGCCCCGAAAAACGCCGCGCCATTCTGTTGGTCTCCGACGGCGCAGACAGCACCAGCCGTGCCTCGCTCGACGAAGCCATCCGCAAAGCCTCGGTCGCCAGCGTGATGATCTACTGTGTGGATTTGAGCGATCGTGGCGTCTTCAAGACCACGCCACGTGACAATGGCGCGGAGATTATGAAGACGCTGGCGCTCAAGACCGGCGGGCGTTTCTTCAGCACTCCGGCGGGGCGGCAATTGCGAGATGCCTTCACACAGGCGGTTGATGAGTTGCGCAATCAGTACACCATCACTTACGAACCGACCAACGAAAAGAAAGACGGCAAGTGGCGCACGGTTGAAGTGACGTTGGGCAAACCGGCGCTCAGCGTCCGCACGCGGCAAGGCTATTACGCGCCGAAGGAAAAGAAGTAGGGTGGTGCTAAAAATGTAAGGCCGGATTTGCAGTCGCGTTAGCGACGACCTGATTTTAGCCCGGCGTTTTCAACGCCGGGAAAACGGCGAAAAGCCTTCGCGTCGCGTCAGCGACGCCTGATTCAAGCGTCGCTGACGCGACGCGAAGGTCACGCGCTAATTTTCCGTGGGTTGAAAACCCACGGCTAAATTCACCTGCCGCTACGCGGCAAGAAAACGGCAGCCTTACATTTTTATCACTACCAGAAGTAGCTCTGCCGCCGAAAAGAATTGCTCGGAAAGTTCAACGCCCTGTCACAGCTTGCTTATTGCTGTGACAGGGCGTTGTTGTTAGTCCGGCTTATGGCTATCTCGCCGGAGACTTTAGGGCTGTTCGAGCGGATCGCCAGGATTGCCGACATACATCTGCAACAACGCGAAGTGGCTGGCGTCGCCGGTAAGCAGCGCGTGGTTGACGATCAGCAGCGACTTGCTGCGGCTATCGAAGGCAATGCCTGCCGGAGCGTCGAGCGGAATTGCATCGCCGGGCGCGCTCTGATAGCGCGTCGTCTCGCTCCCGTTCGGCGCGAGCAGCGAAATCTGGTTCGAGAGCGCAAGCGAGACGTAGAGGTTCCCGTTATTGTCAAAGGCCAGTTGATCGGGAATCTCGGAGGCCGTGTACTGGTGGAAGACTTGCAAATCTGCTGCGGTGGGCGCGGCAACGAGCGGCAGCCGGTAGATCGTGCCTACATTCGGAGCACCTATGTAAGTTGAAACAGCGATGTAGGCATATTGGCGCTGCGGATCGAAGCGCATTCCATTTGTGCCAAAGGGAATGAAGCCGCCGCCTTCGAAAAGCGGACTCTGAAACCAAATCTGCGGCGCGCCGCCACCTGGCGCGTAGCGGAAAACAGTCGCCTGGAACGAGTCGGTCACGTAGGCATAGCCATCCGGATCGAAGACGATGTCATTTACAATCGGCGGGAAATCAACCTGCGTTGGCGAGCAAGGCGTGCCGGGCGCAACGTCGGCGCAACGCGGCAGGTCGGGAACCGGCGTGCCATAAGCCTGTTGAGTATAGCTCTGCCCCTGCTTTGTAAAACGGATCAGGCCGAGTTGCGTGCTCAGCGCATAAATCCGCCCCTCGCCATCCACCGCGATGTTGCTCACTGCGTGCTCAAAGGCCAGAGCTTCGCCAGCGACGTCGATGGTGCTGACGAGTGCGCCAGTCTTCCGGTCAAAGACTTGAATCGCCGAGGGGCCTTTGCCCGCTGTGCCGAAGGTCGCTGCTCCCGATACAAAGACACGGTTGCCATGTACGACAACGCCTTCAGGGAAGCCAGGCGCTGCCGGCACGCTGGCGAACGGTGTGATCTGGCCGATTGGTGGGTGATCTGCCAACACGACTCCCACGCGACCCGAGATGGCGAGCAACGCGACGAGCATGCAACTGATGATCGAGGCGATAAGCGATTTAGTAGCTCTATTAGTCATAACAAAAATCTCTCCATTCCTTATTATTTTTGACGTTACGGTTAATTGCCGGCTTGTTTGTAGAACCATGCCTGGCAGGTCTTGAACGCGCCCGGTGGTCCTGGGACTTGTTTAGAAGCGCCTGCTGGAATTGACTCAGTTAATTGAACGATAGTCTTTCCGCCCTGATTTGCCAGATAGATCGCGATATTGGCTGGAATTGCTTCCGAGCCTTTGTTGCTGATCTTTACGGTTCCGGCTACGCCACCGCCGGACGTGCATTGCAGCGGCACCTTGTGCGGCTGACTGTCTGCTAAGAAGTCTGACTTCTTTTCGCGCCCCAGGTGTTGCGAGTTGGTGGTGATTGCCAGTAGCAATGCGCCTAGGCAGAAGACTGCGCAGACGAGAAAAAATCTGGATTTCAGCATAAACTTTCTCCGGCGCGGTGAGCTGTTGGCTCAAAAATGTTCTAACTGATACGGGTAACGCGATTCAGCATTTCGCCCACAACCGGTAACGCGGAAAACAACAACGGATTCCTTCAGCCCGACGCGAATTTTTTTTGGGCAGTGGCACAAGGTGGTGAGTTTGGAGTACCGGCTGCAGCCGGCCGGGCTGGTCAACGCAAGCTGCCGCCTAATGGTGTTTGATAAATTAAATCGGTAAACCGCATGCGGCAGTTTACGTAGGGGCAGACCTGCGTGTCTGCCCCAGGCGCGCGCCACCCACCGGGGCAGACACGCAGGTCTGCCCCTACGCTGACTCGTTACCGATTTAATTCGTCAAAGACCATAAGGCGGGACTCCAAACCTTCTCTCCCGTTTGCGCCACTACCTCAATCCCTTCCTGCGCTTCCAGATAGCGCAAGTACGTTGGCAATGGCGTGGCGGCTTTACGCGAGTCGGGCATCTATGCGCGCGATCAGCGAATAGGCATAGTGAAGGTGAAAAGATACGTTCAGTAAATTTCCCTTCTCCACTTAGCACTCCGTACAAGTGGTAGAGAACGGGCTAACGCACAAAAATAAGGTTACGAGTAGCGTGCGCTTATTCACCGCAGAGGCGCAGAGAGCGCGGAGACAGCGCAGAGAGCTTCATGGTCTGTTCTCTGCGTTTCCTCTGCGTGCCCTGCGCCTCTGCAGTGAACTCAGCATTACTTGCCTAGCATGACCGAGGGAGTTAGTAGAGAAGTGAAAGCAATTGCACGACGAATCAGTCATCGTCATCACAATCATTGTTCCCGTTACAGGGCACGCCGAGCGCGACAATGCGTCCGGTGGTCGGAACGCCGAAGAAGAGGTAAGAGATTGAGTCACCGGTGCCGACGTAAACATGCCCGTTGGTGACAGAGGGCCCGCTGCTGTGTGCGCCGAGGGCGAGTTGTTTAAGCAGTGTGCCGTTCGAGGCGCGGAGTGCGTAGAAATTTCCATCCATTGACGAGAAGTAAACAACTCCGTTGGCCACGGCAACGCCACTCAAGTCGGCCCCGCCTGGTGTGTTGAAGCGCCAAAGCTCCTGCGTTGCGTCACTGGTGAAGGCGATCACATCGCCGAAGGATGGAAAGTCTCCGCCATTGGCATACACGACTCCATTAACTACGGCGCTGTCCGCGAAGAGTCCGCCGAGAGCGTTCGAGCCAGCGACCTCGAACTGCCGCTGGTTTATGACTTGACCCGTAATCGCATCCAGCACGTGGTAAAAGCCACTCTTCTGTCCTGCACCCACAACCTTGCGCCCGTTGGGCAGTCGGTAGATTTGCGCAGAATCGCCGATGTCATAATCGGGATGCGGCGGGAATGGTGGAAAGAGGACGTTCCAGGAATCGTTGGCGTAACGCTGATTGGCCCAGACAATGGCGCCCGTTTGCGGATTGAGAGCGATGATCGAATCGCTGAGATTGGTCGCCGGGTCCGTGTAGTTATTGCCGGTGGTGACGAAGATCAGGCCCAAATCCTTATCGTAAGTTGGCGTGCTCCAGACCGGCGCGCCCGATGAACCTTGCGCCGACTGGGTGGGCGTAATGAAGTAGGTCTGCCAGACGATGTGGCCGTCCTTGGGATCGAGCAACACGACCGAGCCGCGAAAGGTGCAGCAGGGATAACCGGGCGAGGCCGCCGGCGCGAACCATTCGTTCGACGAGACGCCGATGGCGACGTACTTGCCAACCGGCGTGGCCGAGCCGTAGATCGCCGCCCACGGGTGCGGATTCGGTCGCACCTGCCAATCAATTGCGCCGTTGTTTTTGTTGATGCCGTAGACGTACCCGGCCAGGTCGCCAAAGATCACTCGGTTCTCGGCGACGAGTGCGCTGGCCGAGACCGGCCCCGCCACTTGTGCTTGCCAACGCAGCGCACCGTCGTGCCGCCGCAGCGCGTAGAATTTCCCCGAAAAATCGCCCGCGTACACGTTGCCGTCTGCGACGGCGGGCGTGCTGGTGACGGGCGCTGGAGTTGCAAAGCTCCAGTCAACTGCTAACTGTCCGGCGTTGGCGGGGCCGAGCTTGTGCTCCTTGTCGTTGTAGCGGCTGCCTTGCACGTCGTGATTAAACATTGGCCAATCGCCACGCGCTTCAGGCGTCAAGGCCGATGCAGCGACAAGCAACAGACTGCAACTGATTATCGCTTTGAGAAAAACGTCCGTTCTGAGTTTCATAGTTACCCTCTCCTTTGTGATTGGTTGATGATCAGTTTATGGAGCGCTACAGGCCCCGCCATTAGCCGGACAAACTGCGGGCCTGCTTCTTAGCCTTGCAATTGCGCCAAGAAGGCCGCCAGATCCCAAAACTCTCTAACTGACTGAAGCTTGCCCGCTTCGTTAAATTTGAAGACGCCCATGCCATCAATGGTGATGTGCTTGCCGGTCGTGGTCGTTAACTTGAGCTTCCAATTGACAGCCGCTTCGTTGCCGCACACGATGACGTCTTGGACTTTGGGTTTGATCTCGCTGAAGGGTGCGATAATAGCCGCGAAATAACCGGCGAGAGCTTGTGTACCTTGAACTGGCGGAGTTCCGACTGGGTCTTCCAACACACCATCAGGAGCAAAGTTATCAACATAACGCTGGACGTTGAGTGAGCCGATTGAAGCGAAGTATTCCTCGACCGCTGCTTCTATCTGAGCTGGCGTCAGATTGGCTGTTGCAACGGGACTGACAGTTGGAGCTGCTGGTTGATACGTGCGAGCCTGAGCCACGATAGCTAAGGACAGCAGCATTGCCGCCAATGTCATCATCTTTAAGAACACAGTTTGGTTTTTCATGGTCTTTCCCTCTCCTAGTTAAAATGGTTAGTTGAATTCGAGGACGGCTTATTCCGCCCACATCTGGTAACGCGGAGAGCAAAGCCAAATTCCTTCAGCCCTTCGCAATTTTTTTAGGTAGTGGCGCAAGCGGGAGAGAAGGTTTGGAGTACCGCCTGCAGGCGAAAGCTTTGGTTGACCAGCCCGGCCGGCTGCAGCCGGTACTCCAAACTCACCACCTTGCGCCACTACCCCGATGTCAACGTTCGTGGCCGCTCGTCTGGTGACGCGGAAAACGCGGGTGCATTCCTTCAGCCCACGACAAGTTTTTTTGAGGACGGGGCCGTCGGCTAAACGTGGTGGCGGCGAGATGCTATAATCGCCGCCACTCAGCGCATAAAACTTACTGAATCAGTGCCGGAAGATGGCTTTCTTAAAGGGTAGAGTCGAGCGGCACGTGCGCTGCTGATGCAGAATTGAGAGAGAAGATGGAAACGCCTGCACCGACAAACGTCACACAATTGTTGTTGGCCTGGAGCGATGGCAATCAAGGCGCGCGCGACGAGTTGATGCCGCTGGTCTATGCTGAATTGCACCGGCTGGCGCAGCATTATCTGCGGCGCGAGCGGCGCGGCCACACGCTGCAAAGTGCGGCGTTGGTGCACGAAGCCTTTCTGCGATTGGTGGATCAGCGCATTGCCTGGCAGAACCGCGCCCATTTTTTCGGCATCGCGGCCCAGTTGATGCGCCGCATCCTGGTGGATTACGCGCGCAGTCGTGGCAGCGAGAAACACGGCGGCGAACAGATTCATCTGGCACTCGATGAGGCGCTGGACGAGGCTGCCGCGCGCGACGCTGATCTGGTGGCGCTCGACGACGCGCTGACCAGCTTGGCCGCGCTCGATCCGCAACAGAGCCGGATTGTCGAACTGCGCTACTTTGGCGGGCTGACGATTGAAGAGACGGCCGAATCGCTCGGCGTTTCTGACTCGACAGTGGAACGTGAATGGCGCTTGGCGCGCGCTTGGTTGCGGCGCGAACTGAGTAGATAGTTTTCGGCATTGAAATTCGCAGTACGGTCTTGACTGATGACAAGCTCAAACATTGCACGCCTGCGACTGCATAACCAATATATCACCAGGGCTATATTTGAACAGCCGAGCGATGTTGTGAAGTGGTTGGGCGCGGTTCAAGCTCAAGACTATCTCGGCGCGCTGTGGGCAATCGGGCTGCGTATGCGGAATGCGACTGAGCAGGCTGTCGAGCAGGCGCTGGCCGACAGGAAGATCGTTCGCACCTGGCCTATGCGCGGCACTCTGCATTTTGTCGCGCCAGCCGATGCGCGCTGGATGCTCAAGCTGCTGACGCCGCGCATTATCGCTCGCTGCGCGGGACAGTATCGTCAAGCTGGACTTGACGAGGCAGTACTGTCACGCAGCCGTGATGTGCTGGTAAAAGCTTTGCAAGGTGGCAAGCAATTGCCGCGCGCGGCAATGTACGAAGTGTTAGAGGCGGCGGGTATCGCTACGGCCAACCAACGCGGCTTGCACATTTCGGCGTGGCTTGCGCAGACAGGAGTTATTTGCTTCGGCGCGCGCGCGGGTAAACAACAAACGTTTGCCTTGCTGGATGAATGGATACCGCAGGCCAAGCCGCTGGAACGCGACGCGGCATTGGCAGAACTCGCCCAGCGCTACTTTACGAGTCATGGGCCAGCGACGCTGCAAGATTTCGCCTGGTGGTCTGGGCTGACTGTGGCCGATGCAAGAGCCGGACTCGAAATGGTCAAAGCGCAATTGCAGCAAGAAACCAGCGCAGGCCAGACCTATTGGCTCGCATCGTCTTCACCAGTCGTGCCAGTTATGAAAGATAAGTCGCCGACTGCTTACTTGTTGCCGACTTATGACGAATACACTGTCGCCTATCGAGACCGCAGTGCCGTGCTTGATCCGTTGTACGCAAAACAGGCTGGCAATGGCATCTTCGGCCCGCCGATTGTTGTGGATGGGCGAATCGTAGGTATTTGGAAGCGCACGCTCAAGCGTGACTCGGTTGTTATCACGCCGAGTTACTTCACCAAGCTAAACAAAGCCCAAACGCGCGCAATCACTGCCGCCGCTAGCCGCTACGGGGAATTTCTCGACGCGCCAGTTGTCTTGTCGCGCTGGAATGAGAATTAGTGATAAAAACGTAAGGCTCAGTCGCTTTTGCCGCGTAGCGGCAATTGAATTTAGCCGTGGGTTGTAACCCACGGTAGTTACGCAGCAAGTTCCGCATCGCGTCAGCGATGCCTGATTCAAGCGTCGCTGACGCGACGCGGGAGTATTGACGTTCTTCCCCGGCGTTGAAAACGCCGGGCTAAACTCAGGTTGCCACTACGCGGCTGCAAACCGCAGCCTTACATTTTTAGCACTACCGAAATCTGATCTAAAAACCGAAAACCGTCTGATGACCGCAGATCGCTGGCAACAAATCAAAACTCTTTTCTACGCGGCAAGTGAGCGCGCGAGAGCGGAACGCGCCGCTTTTCTCGACGCGGCCTGTTTGGACGATGAGGTGCTGCGCCGCGAGGTCGAATCGCTGCTAGCGACGGATGAGCAGGCAGGCAGCTTTCTAAAGCGTCCAGTGTTGGGTGTGGAGACTCCGGCGACAGAAGTGGCAGCGGAGCAAGCTGAACTGGAAGCCGGGCAGATGGTCGGTCATTACCGAATTGAGCGGCGTTTGGGCGCGGGCGGCATGGGCGTAGTCTATCTCGCGCGCGACATGCAATTGGGGCGACCGGCCGCGCTCAAACTGTTGCAAGCCAACTTGACGCAGGATGGCGCGCGCGTGCGCCGCTTCCGGCAAGAAGCGCAGGCTGCTTCGGCGCTCAATCATCCGAACATCCTGACTATTTACGAAGTCAGCCAAGCCGATTTGACAGAGAGTGGAGCGCACTTCATCGCTGCCGAATTCGTGGATGGCCGGACGCTGCGCGAGCAGTGCAGTGCGGGCGGGTTGGCCTTGGGCGCGGCGCTCGATCTGTTGATCCAGGTTGCCAGCGCGCTCACCACCGCGCACGAGGCGGGCATTGTCCACCGCGACATCAAACCGGAAAACATTATGTTGCGCCGCGACAGGCTGGTGAAAGTGCTCGATTTCGGGTTGGCCAAACTGACTGAGCAGGCCCCGCGCCCGGCGAGCATGAACTTCGCGCGCGTGACCACGCAGCCAGGCGTGGTAATGGGTACGGTAAGTTATATGTCGCCCGAACAGGCGCGCGGCTTGGAAGTGGACGGGCGAAGCGACCTCTTCAGTTTTGGCGTGGTGATGTACGAGTTGCTGACCGGCTGCGCGCCGTTCGTGGGCGAGACGACCAGCGACGTGCTGGTCGCGCTGCTCAGCGGTGAGCCGCGTCCGCTGGTGCGCTATGTGGCGGAGTTGCCCGCCGCCTTGCAACAGATCATCAACCGCGCGCTGGCCAAACCGGTCGAGGAGCGGTATCAAACGGCGCGCGAGTTGGGCGACGACCTGCGACGTTTGAAAGAGGAGTTGGAATTCGCGGCCAAACTGAAAGGCAAGGCAGGAAGCAAGGACGACATTCTCACGCTGATGGTCGGAGCGGCAGCCGATGTCGCCGAGCAGACGACGTTTGCCACGCGCCAAGTTGCCGAACAGATGACGTTTGCCACGCGCCAGGTCGAAACAGCGGCCTCTGGTCTCACCGCTCTGCGCGGCTGGCTGGGGCGGCGCGGCAAAAGCTTGGCGCTGGCGGCGCTCGTGCTGGTGATTCTTATAGCAGTGCCTTGGCGGCAGTGGCTTGTGCCGCGCAGCACTGCAATTGATTCGGTCGCGGTGTTGCCGTTTATCAATGTGGGCAACGATCCACAAATGGAGTATCTACCCGACGGTATCACCGAGAACCTGATCAACAGCCTGATGCAATTGCCTGCTCTGCGCCAGGTGATGTCGCGCAGCGTCGTTTTCGGATACAAAGGGCACGCGGTTGATCCGCGCCAGGTGGGCGCGGCGCTCAAGGTGCGCGCGGTCGTCACCGGCCAAGTGCAACACCAGGGCGAGCGCCTGGTTATCAACGTCGAGTTGGTTGATACGGACACCGGCGCGCGACTTTGGGGCGATAAATATCTACGTCCGTTCGCCGACCTGCTAATCGTGCAAGATACGATTGCGCGCGAGATCGCCGAGGCGTTGCGGCTGCACCTGAGTGGCGAAGATCAGCGCCAAATGGCCAAACGCTACACGCAGAACTCCGAAGCCCATCAGCTCTTCTTGCAGGGACGGTATCACTGGATCAAGCGCACCCCTGATGGCATGAATAAGAGCCTTGAATATTACCGGGAAGCCATCGCCAAGGACCCTAATTATGCGCTGGCCTACGTTGGTATAGCCGACGCTTACGCCACACTCATGAGCTATCATTACGTGCCGGCCAAAGAAGCAGGGCCGGCGGCGCGCGCGGCAGCCGAACAGGCGCTGGCGATTGATCCTGACCTGGCGGAAGCGCACGCTTCGCTCGGCAAGCTTTACACCGAATATTTTTGGGAGCCGGAGCGCGGCGAACACGAGTTCCAACGCGCGATTGCCTTGAAGCCCAATTACGGCAACGCTCATCACTGGTACTCCACTTTACTGGCCTCACACTTGGGCCGCTTTGATGAAGGCGTGCGCGAAGCCAGGCGTGCCCTGGAGTTGGATCAATATTCGCCGGTCGTCAGCACACAGTTAGGCTCGGTGCTTTACCGAGCGCGCCGCTACGACGAAGCAATTGCGGCGCTGCGGCAGACGCTCGACTTGGAGCCGAAGGCGGTGACCCCGCGTTACTTTCTGGGCTCCTGTTATTTGGCGAAGGGGCAACTCGACGAAGCGCGGGCTGAGTTCCAGCAGGCCCATGCGTTGGCACCAGAGGCTCCCGATTTCATCGGCATGCTCGGCTACACGGCTGGGTTGTCGGGCCATCTCGACGAAGCGCGTCGCTATCAGGCGGAATTAGATGAACTAGCAGGGCGCAAATACGCGTCACCTTTCAGCCACGTGATTGTGCACAAGGGGTTGGGCGAGTTGGAGCAGGTCTTCAAGTGGTTGGAGATAGCTTGTGTGGAGCGTGATCCCTATGTGCGCGGGCTGAAGACCGACCCGCTTCTGGATGACTTGCGCGCGGACGCCCGCTTCTCTGCAATCTTACGCTGTGCCGGTTTCGCGCCGTGAGCAGTTTAGTTGCTCAATCAACCGCCAAGATTGCCTTGTTAATGGGCGAAGAAAGCTCAACTTTTCCTGGCGCAACCGCGTCCAAAGGCCTGCTTGACTCACCTGTAGGCGTCACTTATATTGCTTTACGTCTATCTAAGAACAATTTTTCAGAGAAAAGAGAAGTAGTTATGGGTTTAGGAGTATCAGAAGTCATACTCATCCTCGTGATTGGGCTGATCGTTTTTGGCCCGCGCAAGCTGCCCGAATTGGGCAAGTCCTTGGGCCAGGCGATGGCGCAATTCCGCAAGGCCTCGGATGAGTTCAAACGCACCTGGGAGCAAGAGGTCGAATTGGAGACCGTGCGCAAAAGCAGTTCCTCATCCAGCAGCAACAACGATAGTAACTATCAACACGAATCGGGCGAATCTGGCTACAGCGCCGAATCGGATTTCAACTACAACTACGGTTCATCAAGCACGGATTCGCTGAGCGCGTCGGAAGCGGCTGCTCAAAATGGCACTGAGACCGCGCCCGCTGCCTTGCCGGAAGCATCCGCCGCCGCCGTAGCCGCCACAGCAGAAAAGAAGGCCGAGCCGCACTGGATTTGAAGCGCAACAAGATTGTCTGCCAAGTTGGTTGCCTTCGGGTTTGCCGCTAACACGCGCGAAGCCTGAACGGTCAACCAATTTTTGTTTATGGGATAAGGAAAGTTATGAGCGACGAACACGACGACGAGCGGCAAGAAGGCTTGCAAATGTCTTTTCTTGATCACCTGGATGAATTGCGCGTGCGCATCATCCGCTCGGTGGTCGGCATCAGCATCTGTTTTGCAGTCTGTTTTCTCTTCGCCAAACCGATCTTTCATTTTCTGGAAAAACCTGTCAAACAACAGTTGCGTCTGGCGCGCATTAAAGGCCAGCTTAACGGCGGAACCATTGATCTCACTCAAGTGAAGGAAGGTGAGGCGCTCAATTACACCTTTACCCAGGAGACTGCGGTTGCCGGTGTGCGCATTCCGCAAGGGACGACGGTGCCAGTCAAAGCCACCCTGGTAGAAGGTAGAATGACACTCGTGCTTGAGCGGCGCTGGGCCGTCGGGCAGGCGATTGTCGCCGCAGGAAAGCCCATCACGACCATTGTCACAGAAGGTGAAAATCCTGAGTCAGCGGCTTCTGCGCCAAAGGGCTGGTGGGCTTGGCTCGCGAGTCTCTACAACGCAGACCCAAATGCTGGCGCATACAGTGAAGAAGACCGGCTGATTATGCGGAGCGTGACCGGGGCTTTCACGCTCTACGTTATGGTAGCGCTCTACACGGGCATTGCGCTGGCCGTCCCCTTTTTGTTCTATCAAATCTGGGCTTTCATCTCGCCGGGCTTGTATCATCACGAGAAGAAATACATCACGCCCGTGCTGACGATGACGGCGGTCTTTTTCGCGCTCGGCGCGTCATTCGCCTACAAAGTCGCTTTCCCGGCGGCCTGCAATTACCTGTTGGAGTGGCAGACGGCAGGCGGGTTCCGCACCTTGCTGGATGCCGAGGACTATTTCAACCTGATCATCATGATTATGCTCGGCCTGGGCCTCGTCTTTCAGATTCCAACGCTCGCCTTTCTGTTGGGGCGTATCGGCTTGATAACACCGCGCATGATGCTCAAGGTCTGGCGGCACGCCATCATCATCATCGCAATCATCGCGGCAGTGCTGACGCCAACTCCCGATGCGTTCAACATGATGGTGTTTATGCTGCCGATGCTGGGCTTGTATTTCCTGAGCGTCGGCATCGTGTGGCTCTTCGGCAAGCCGCGCAGGTCGGATGCTGAAGTTGACGGCGATAGCGAGTGAATCGAGGATGGAGGATAACAAGCGGCCAGCGCAGTTATTTATCCTCTGATCACCTCAATACTTAAAGTCCACCGATACGACTTGCTCACAAATCTCTTTGGAACGCTCGACGACAGGCAAGTGGTGCTCGTGTTTGGCATAGACGGCCAAATCGTCCAGGTTCTTGTAGATTGATACTAAGCCCAGATCGAACGAACGTGGCGCGCGCACGACATCGAAGCCCGCCTGGAATTCAACAATCTCGGCAATCTTGGCCGGCAAAGCATTGAGCATTGCCAGAAAACCCTGGCGGTCTGCGTCGGCAACTTCGGGTTTGAAACGGAAGAGAACAATGTGACGAATCAAGCAGGCTCCTTTCAGAATGTTCGACAAGCTGGTGAGCTTGTCGCTGACTCCACAATACGTTGAACCGAGAGACCACGCCAAGCTCACCAGCTTGGCGAACTTTTTTATTCGATAGCCAGATCAACCACTTTGAGCTGGCAGGTCTCGCGGTTATTCCATTCGTTAATTTCCAAACGGCAGAGCAGGCTCACAAGCGAAGCTTGCGCGACTTGGTTGTAGTGCTCAGCCGCATTCCACCAGAGCGCGGCGATGGATTTGTCTCCATACTTGAGCGCCAGCTTCAGGTGCTTCTCCTTCAGCAATTGTGCGCCACGCATTTGTACGCGCGGCAGCAGGAAGAGCGGCGGCGGATTGCCGCTACCGTGCGGTTCCAACCGATTCAGATTGCGGATCAACTCAGGCGTGACTTGCGTCAGCGTGATGGTCGCGTCTGCCGTGAAGCTGCGACCCAAGTCTTCATCGCCCAACATCTCCGCCGCGTAGCGATTCAGGCGGTAACGCATCTCTTCAAGCTTGTCGGCCTTGATCGTAAAGCCCGCTGCCATCGGGTGGCCGCCGTATTTAACAAAAAGGTCAGAGGCCGCATCCATCGCCTCGACCAGGTGGAAGCCATCAATCGAACGGGCGCTGCCGTGGGCGATGCCTTCTTCGTTGACGGCGCAGATGAGCGTCGGCCGCCCGGTTTTCTCAACGATCTTCGCGCAGGCAATGCCGACCACACCACGATGGAAACCCTCAGCTTCGGAACCCGAAAAGACCAGCACGCGGTCTAAGCGGTCCCCCAGATAATCAATGTAGGTCAACAACCGGGTTACCAAGTCGAGCTGAATTTGCTGGCGTTCGTGATTGAGTTCATCCAGACGCGTAGCCAAGACCAGCGCCTCTTCATCGGTCTTGGCGTCGAAGAGCGACAGCACCGCGTTGGCGTGCGCAATGCGCCCGGCAGCGTTGATGCGCGGCCCGACGCGAAAGCCTATATCGAAGGCCGTAACCGGATTGCCGACTTGCGCCACTTTCAAGAGCGCGCGCAACCCCGGGTTCGGACTGGGCTGGCTCAAGGCGTGCAGGCCGTGGCGCACGATAGCGCGATTCTCGCTGGTCAACAGATCAACCATGTCGGCGATTGTGCCGATAGCACTGAGCTTGGCGAGCGAGGCCAGTAAGACCTCGCGTTTAGGATGCCCGGCCAACAGCGCGTCGGCCAGCTTCAACGAAACGCCGCAGGCCGCCAGGTGTTTGTTCGGATAACCATCGCCCGATGAGCCTTTCGGACAGAGCACGGCAAAGGCGTCTGCCGGTACGTCCTCGCCGTCGGGTAGGTGATGATCGCAGATGATGAGGTCAATGCCCAATTCTTTAGCCAGCCGCGCCTCGGCATGCGATTTGATCCCGATGTCGGCGGTGAGGATGAGCTTGTAGCCTTCGCGCGCAGCTTTCTCGACAATCTGGATTGATAGACCGTAGCCTTCGGTAAAGCGGTCGGGGATATAGCAAGAGATCAACTCGTTGCCGCCCAACAGCCGTAATGCCTGCGACAAGATCACGCTGGAAGTCGTGCCATCCACGTCAAAGTCGGTCACGACCAGGATACGCTCGCCTTGTTGGATGGCTTGGCGCAAACGTTCGACAGCCTGTGGCATATCGCGCAGCAGGGTGGGCGGATGCAGGCTGGCAGGGAATTGAGGATCAAGAAATTGGGCAATCTCCTGCGGGTCGTTGATGCCCCGGTTGAGCAGGCAGCGCAATACCAATTCGTGCTCACCGGTCAGCGCCTGCAATCTATTCAGTGCGTCCAAGTCGCATTGGGCCAATTGCCAGCGTGCGCCGGTCAGTCCGCGCGTAATTTTGGTCGGGGCGGGTGTCATAAAAGAGATTTCAGGTTGAAATTTGAGTTTTGAGATTGCGCCACAAAGAGTCCTGAGTATGCCGGGCGAAGCTGGAAAGCGCAAGTAAATCTTTGATTTAGCTCGTTAAATGAGATTTCAGCGGGAGGGCTGGCAGAAAAAAACAAAAAACTTCGGAAACTCCTGGAACTTTTCTTTCCCCATGGCGTGATACACGCTGTGTGTAGTTTGTGTGAGGTGATCAGACACGCAAGAGCGAGGTTGGTCACCTCGATTTTTTTGTCCTGAAATAGGTTCTTCGGCTTTTAGATCATCGGTAAACCCCAGGATTCGAAGACTCGAAGATTCGCCCCTCGCCGCTATTAGCCAACTACCCAATGTGCTATAGTCTGGCCTTACTACTGGCCCCTGCTGATATATTTCTGGCACTACTTTCCTAACGCAGAAAGTTTCCTATGAGACCTATCGTCAACCTAGCGAGCAAACCGTTTCGTAACCGGCGGCTCTTCTGGCTGGCCATTCTGGCAATCTTCGGTTTGTCCTCGTACTTTGGCCTGTATGCCATCAAACAGAAGGTCAGGCTCGAAAGCGAACTCATCACGCAAGAAGAGACACTGAACCGGTTGACCTCGAAGGCTACTAAAGCCGATCCCAAGGCGCCCATCAGCACGCTGACCATCACGCCGGACAAGAACCGTGAATTGTTGGTGGCGCGGGAATTGATCGAACGCCGCGCCTTCTCCTGGTCGCAACTACTCAATGATATTGAACGCCACATTCCGCCCAACGTCCGTGTGCTGCGCATCGCCGTCAACAAGGTCAAAGCTAAAGATCCGAATGCGGTGGCGGGGGCGCAGGGCAGTGAAGACCGCACAGTGGCTCTGACCCTGGAGGTGATCGGCAAGAGCACGACCGATGTGACCAAAATGATTACTGAGTTTGAACGCAGCGGCACTTTCAGGGTCAATCCAATCGAAAAGAAGTTGCTTGAAGGTTTGCCAGATGTGCAATTCATCCTGGCAGTAGAATATACGCCGCCCATTCCGCGCGGCTTGCGGTCACCATCCCCAGGCAATAGCACTCAAGTGGCAGAGAACCGAAAATGAATTTACGTCAGGACATCAATTTCAAAGAACTGCCCGGCCAAATGCGCGATAGACTCAACGCTTTGCGCCTGAGCGCCCTTGAAGCGATCTTTCTGGTTGCCGCTGGTGGCTTTGCGCTCTTCGTCGGTTTCTTTTACGTCACTAAAGTCCAACCACTGAACTCGCAGATCGGGGAGTTGAAGGCGCGGCAGCAACTCATCCTCAATCAGAACATCAGCGAGAAAAAGCGGCTGGAGCAAATCGAAAAGCAGCGCGCCAACGCCGAAGTCATTCTGGGCAGCCTGTCTCGGTTCGAGGCCGCTCTGCATCACGGCCAGACGGGCAAGGCGGCGATTATTGATGAGTTTGAGGAGTTGGCCAAGAAGCACAAGATTGTGACCGGCGATCTGAGTTTCAAGCCAATTGAGGCGCAGCCGCTGCTTGACGAGAAGGGACAGCCGATCAAAGAGGCGATCAAGAACGAGCGTATCAACGTCTATCCGGCGCTCGGTCTGGAGACCGCCGTCATCGGCGATTACCCGAATCTGCGTCGCTTCCTGGCCGATTTGGAGAAGAGCCGCCAATTTTTGATCGTCAATGCGGTGAGTTTTCAAGGGGAAGCCGACAAGACCAGACTGGCTGCGGCTAATAACCGAGGCCGGATGCCGCAGTTGGATGATCCGAACTCGATCCCGGTCACTTTGAAGATCGAGATGGAAACATATTTTCAGAAACAATAACCGCGCTGATAAGTTTATCTAGCGAGCAGGTGAAGTCGTCAGCAAGCCCTCCCCACAGTCGGGCTACTGATACGCCGAGCATTGAGAAGGTTAGCAAATGGCATCGCAGGAAAATAAAACGCCCAACCCGGCAAGCGAACGACGCAAGAAGATTTTGGCTGGCGTGCTGATGGCAGCTTTTGTCTTCGTCTTATTGTGGCAATTCGGGGTTTTTGCGGGTAATGAACAGACGGCAGCTACCCCAACCGCGACCGTAATCAAGTCGCCAACGCCGAAAGGCTCGCCTACGCCCCTTCGCGGAGAAAATAAGGAAATCGAAGTCGTAACTGACCAACTGCGCCCGGAATTTGCTTATAGCAAGACCACACCCCTGGATGGCAGTGGGCGCAACATCTTTGTTTACCCAACGCCTACGCCGCCGCCGCCGCCACCAACACCAGCGCCGATACCAACGCCAGTTCCGCCGCCCATCACCTTAGTCGGCATAATGCCGCCAGGAGTGATTGGCCGGACAGGCGATTTCCCGCTGCTGGTGACCGGATTGAAATTCCCGAACGACGCGCGAATCTTCCTGGATGGGCGCGAGATCAAAACGAGCCTGCAAGATGAATCGCATTTGACAGGCCAGGTGACTGCGGACATGATTCGCAACGCTGGCAGTCTCGGCGTGCAAGTGCGTAGCGCGAGCGATCCGCAGATGTATTCCAACCAGGTTGCGCTCAATGTTGCCGAGCCGCCGCCGCCGCCCTACCGCTTCGTCGGCATCATCGTCGAAAAGCGAGGCGCGATTGCCGTGCTCAGATCGCAAGGTGATGACGATGTCATCAACGTCAAGAAGGGCGACTTCCCGGACAAAAAGACGAGACGCTGGGAAGTCAGGAACATTACCATGCAGCGCGTAGAGTTTTACGATACACAGGTCAAGCTCACGCACTTTGTCAACTATACCGCCGAAGGCGAGAAGTAGATAGCAAATGGGCCTGCCCAATCGAGCAGGCTTAATCAGGTGATGGCCATGAAAACGCAGCGAAAAAGACAAACCACACGCAACGGCGAGCGCGGTTACCTGCTCGTTGGCCTACTGGCGGGGATCACCATTTCAATGGTCGCCCTTGCCGCCGCCGCGCCGCAGCTCAAGTTTGAGAACCAGCGCGAGCGCGAAGAAGAAATGCTCTGGCGTGGCCAAGAGATCGCTATCGCCTTGCAGCAATACTCCAATGCGCGGGCCGCGCAGTTTCCATCCTCATTGGAAGAACTGGTCGAAGGTGTGAATATCGGCGTGAAGAAAATCCGCTTCCTGCGGCCCCACGCACTGTGCGACCCGATGTATCCCTGCACACCGGGCAAATCGAATTGGCGGCTGGTGCATCCTGGCGACCCCGTCATCAATTCGATGATTCAGAGCTTACAAGCCTACCAGCAAAAGAAAAAAGACAATCCACAATTGGTACAGCAGATCCAGCAGTCCATTGGCCGCCTGCAATTTTTCGCACCACGCGTATTGCTGCCAGGGCAAAGTGGCGCCTTAGGCGGTGGCGCACCCATCGGCTTGCCGCAAGACCCGGACAACCCGACTCCGCCCAACCCGCCTAATCCACCCAATCCAAATAATCCGAACGGCACGGGCGATTCGTTGTTTGGTGGCCCTCGTTCTTCGGAGCAAGGCCCGATTATCGGTGTGGTCAGTCGCAGTTCGGATCGCCCGATTCGCGCCATCCTCGACATCGAAAATTATGACAAAGAGCTTTTCTTTTCGGGCGGCATGGTCTTCGCGGGCGGCTTCTATACGCCATTTTACTCGGGTGGCGGCCAAGCTCCGCAAGTCAACCCGTGCCCGAATGGCGGCTTCCTCTTGCCGGATCAGGATGGCCGCATGCGCTGTTTCGGTGGCCTGGTCGAAGGGCCTAGAAAACCGGGTGATAGAGGCAAGCCTCAGTAGCTCCCACAGGTCTAACCGCTACTTGGCAACACACTCTGAGGGGATGTTTTAGCATCCCCTTTTTCATTGCGCTGAGCGAACCGGCGCGGGTTTCTTCAACCATCAATTTCTGCGATACTGCCGACTAAATCGTTTGCACAAAGGTCATCACGCATGAGAGTTTTGGTTACAGGTGGAGCAGGCTACATCGGCAGCGTGGTCGTCGAGCAACTGATTCAGCAAGGCCACGAAGCCATCGTCTATGACAATCTGAGCAAAGGCCAGCGCGCCGCCGTCAGACCGGAAGCCCGATTTGTCGAAGGCGATCTGGCTGAAAAGGACAAGCTAACTTCTGCGCTTGACGAGCACCAGATTGAAGCCGTGATTCACATGGCCGCTTCCAGCCTGGTCGGTGAATCGGTTAGCCAGCCGCACAAATATTACCTAAACAATGTCGTCAACGGCCTCACGCTGCTCGAAGCGATGCTGCAAGTCGGAGTGAAGAAATTGGTCTTTTCTTCGACGGCAGCAGTCTACGGTGAGCCGGAAACCGTGCCGATCCGCGAAGACACGCCGCAAAAGCCGACCAATCCCTACGGCGAAAGCAAGCTCACCTTCGAGCGCGCCCTGCGTTGGTACGATGAAGCTTACGGCTTGCGCTACGCCAGTCTGCGCTACTTCAACGCGGCGGGAGCAACAGAACATTGCGGCGAAGACCACGAGCCGGAGACGCACCTGATCCCGCTCGTCCTGCGCGTAGCTGCGGGCCAGGCCGAACGTGTAATGATCTTCGGCGAAGATTACCCGACGCCCGATGGCACCTGTGTCCGTGATTACATACACGTGATTGATCTGGCCGACGCCCATATCCTGGCCTTGCGGGCGCTTGAAAAATCTAGCTGCATCTACAATCTCGGTTATGGCAGCGGCTATTCGGTGGCCGAAGTCATAGAGATGGCGCGCCAAGTCACCGGCACGTGGATTTCGACCGAGGCCGCGCCGCGCCGCGCGGGCGATCCGGCAGTGTTGATTGCCAGCGCCGACAAAATCATGCTCGAACTCGGTTGGCAACCGCGCCACAGCGAACTCGATGTCATCATCAAATCAGCTTGGCGCTGGCATCAGGCGCATCCGAACGGAAGACAGTAGTCAGAAGACAGTAGACAGCGTAAGGCCCAGATTCAAGTATCGAGCAATTCAACAGCGGTGCCCCTTCAGTCTTCGTCTACTGTCTTCTGACTGCTTCTTTATGCGAATCATCACGGGACAATACAAGGGCCGCCGATTGAAGACGCTCGAAGGTTTGCACGTGCGCCCGACTTCGGATCGGTTGCGCGAGACGCTCTTCAACATTCTCGCACCACGCATCGAAGGCGCGCGCCTGGTGGATTTGTGCGCGGGTTCGGGCGCGATTGGTATCGAGGCGCTCTCACGCGGCGCGGCGGAGGTGACCTTTATCGAAAACAATCGCCGCGCCGCCCAACTCATCAGCGAGAACTTGCAACATTGTGGTATTGCAGCGGGCGTGCGACTGATCAATCGCGATGCGCTGTCGGCCCTGAAATATCTGGCCGAGCAGCAACTGCATTACGACATCGTCTATCTCGATCCGCCTTACGATTCGCAGCTCTATTCGCCGATCCTGTGGTTGCTGGCGAAACATTCATTGCTGGCCGATGCAGGCGTCGTCATCGTTGAACATCGCCGCCAGTTTCCGCTCGACACTTGCTACGGCGAGTTGTGTGCCTATCGAGTCTTAACGCAAGGCGAGACACAGTTGACGTTTTTCCATGTCCGCCAAGCTGCCAGCTTGGCGGAGTCTCCCGGTTAAGCGCATTACAGAGTCAACGCCAAGCTCACCAGCTTGTCGAATATTTTAAGTGGAGTTGAAACCTTGTCACGCCGTGCCATCTATCCCGGATCGTTTGATCCACTGACCAACGGGCATCTGGACTTGCTCGAACGCGCCAGCCGCCTGTTCGATGAAGTCATCGTGGCGCTGCTCATCAACCCGAGCAAACAGCCGTTCTTCACTGTCGAAGAACGCGTCGCCCTGTTACAAGAAGTCTTGCCGCCGCGTTGCCCGAACGTTGTCATCGAAACCTTCTCCGGTTTGCTGGTGGATTACGCGCGACAACGGCAAGCGCAGGCAATCATTCGTGGCTTGCGCTCAGCGGCGGATTACGAATACGAACTGCCGATGGTCTTGATGAATCGCCATCTACACCCGGAAGTCGAGACAGTCTTTCTGGTCGCTTCGCAACACTACACCCAAGTCAGTTCGAGTTTGGTCAAAGAGGTCTTCAAGCTCGGCGGCGCGATTGACGCGCTCGTACCCCCAGCCGTCAGCCGCCGAATGAAAGAAAAACTCGCTCAACAAGCAAAACAAAGCCAATGAACACATCTTCCACCTTTCCCGTTTCTACCCGCGCCCAAAACACTCGCTTGTCCGCCACCGCTGCCGTAGTCATGGCCGCCGCCAAATTGCGCGAACAAGGCGTCAACCTCGTAGACCTCGGCGCAGGCGAGCCGGATTTCCCCACGCCTGCGCACATCAAGAACGCCGCGAAACAGGCGCTCGACGATAACTTCACCAAATACACCTCGACCGCTGGCATCCTGCCTTTGCGCCAAGCTGTCTGCGCTTATATCAATAGCAACTTTGGCTCAGACTACACGCCCGAACAATGCTGCATCGTGGTGGGCGGCAAGCAGGGCATCTTTAACGGCGTGATGGCGCTCATCAATCCGGGCGATGATGTGTTGTTGGAAAAGCCCTGCTGGGTTTCGTTCCCCGAAATTGCTCACCTGGCCGAGGGCAATGTCGTTTGGGTTGAGACCGAGCCAACCGATTTTCACCTCACCGCCGAATTGGTCAAGGCCGCGCTCACACCGCAGTCAAAACTGCTCATCATCAATTCGCCCTCCAATCCAACCGGGCGCGTGATTGATCCGGCGGAGTTCCGTCGCATCGTGGAAGTCGCTGTCGAACGCGGCCTCTGGATAATCTCTGACGAATGCTATCTGCAATTCGTCTACCCGCCGTATCAGCCGTTTTCCGCCGCCGCGCTGCCAGCCGAATTGCGCGAGCGTGTGTTGATTGCCGGTTCGTTGTCGAAGTCTTACGCAATGACCGGTTGGCGCGTCGGTTACACGCTTGGCCCGGCAGGTTGGGTCAACGAGATCGTCAAAGTGCAAAGCCAATCGGCCACGCACGCTGCTTCGATTGCACAGCGCGCCGCTGTCACCGCGCTGACCGCCTCGCAAGAATCGGTCGCGCAGATGCTGGCCGAATACCAGCGCCGCGCCGATTGGTTTATCCCGGCGCTCAACGAAATTCCGGGCGTTGTGTGCAGCCGGCCAGAAGGCGCGTTCTACGCGTTCCCGAATATCAAAGACTTGATGGCCAATTGCGGCTTCGCTTCGTCAAAAGAGGTGGCAGATGAATTGTTGTGGAAGCATGGCGTAGTGACGACGGATGGAGGCGCGTTCGGCGCAGAGGGCTATTTGAGGATGTCGTATGCGAATTCGCTTGAGGCCTTGCAAGAAGCCGTGCGGCGGATAGAGCAGATGGTTGAGGCGCGTACCCTGCGCGCCTAAGCCAACAATTTATCAATCACCGACCCCTGCACATCGGTCAGTCTGAAGTCCCGTCCTTGAAACCGGTAAATCAGCTTCGTGTGATCGAAGCCCAGTAATTGCAAAATCGTCGCGTGCAGATCGTGAACCTGCACCGGATCTTCGGCCACGTTGAAGCCCAGTTCATCCGTTTGTCCCAAGGTAATGCCCGGCTTAAAACCACCGCCCGCGACGAAGAGCGAAAACGCTTTGTTGTGATGATCGCGTCCAAATGAACGCCCGGCCTCAGGGTCGCTCTCGACCATCGGCGTGCGCCCGAACTCGCCGCCCCAAATCACGATGGTATCATCCAGCAGCCCGCGTTGTTTCAAATCCTTGATGAGTGCCGCTGTTGCCTGATCGGTCTGTTTGGCCTGTGACAACACGCCTTTGCGCACTTCGCTGTGATGATCCCAGGCTTCGTGGAAAAGCTGCACGAAGCGCACGCCGCGTTCGATCAAGCGCCGCGCCAGCAGACAATTGTTCGCATACGAATTCTTGCCCGGCTCTGCGCCGTACAGCGCCAAAGTCTCTTTCGACTCCTTGTTCAAATCCATCAACTCCGGCGCGCTTTCTTGCATGCGATAGGCCATCTCGAACGAGTTGATGCGCGTGGCGATTTCCGGATCGCCCGTCGCGGACAGGTGATGTTCATTCAACTCTTTCAACGCGTCGAGCGTCTGGCGCTGCATCGCGCGCGTGATGCCGCGCGGATTCGAGAGCGCCAGAATTGGCTCGCCCGTGCGCCTAAACGGCACGCCTTGATAAACCGTCGGCAAAAAGCCACAGCCCCAATTGCCCGCGCCGCCGCTCGTACCGCCCGCAGATGACAACACAACAAACGCAGGCAACTCTTGAGTCTCACAACCCACCCCGTATGTAACCCACGCGCCGAAACTCGGTCTGCCAAACTGCACCGAACCGGTGTTCATAAAAATCTGGCCCGGCGCGTGATTAACCGCATCAGTCATCATCGAACGAATGATCGTGATGTCGTCAGCGACTTTGGCAATGTTCGGCATAGCTTCGGAGATTTCCGCGCCTGACTGGCCGTGTTTGCTGAACTTCAATTCCGTCGCATAGAGCGCGGCATCAGGTTTGATAAAAGCGAGCGTCTGCCCTTTGAGCAACTCGGGCGGGCACGGCTTGCCGTTGTACTTCGCCAGGCCCGGTTTGTAATCGAAAGTCTCAAGCTGCGACGGCGCGCCTGCCTGGAACAGATAGATCACGCGTTTGGCCCTGCTGGGGAAGTGCGACTTTTTTGGCGCGAGCGGATTGTCGGCTTTGACAGCAGGCTTAGCTGGTCGCGCCATTGTTACACGTCTTTGTTGCGCCAGCACTTCCTGTTGCGACAGCGAAGAGAGCGCAATAGTGCCCAGCCCAACGCCGCAATCTTTGAAAAAGTGCCGCCGCGTCATGAGCTTTTTGATTTCGAGTTTGATTTCGTCCTGATAGTTCATTGCTTACTCCAACAGCCGCCACTTGATTACTGGCCAGCAGTCTACGCCGATCAATCCACGCCGACAATTCTGTGAGACAGATCACGCCAGCAGTTTTTTCATCACTACGCCGTGCACGTCCGTCAGCCTGAAGTCGCGCCCCTGGAAACGATAGGTCAACTTCTCGTGATCGAAGCCCAGCAGATGCAACAACGTCGCATGCAGATCGTGCACGTGGACGCGGTTTTCCACGACATTAAAACCCAAATCATCAGTTGCGCCAATCGTCACGCCGCGTTTGATGCCGCCGCCTGCGAGCCAGACCGTAAACGCATTCGGATGATGGTCGCGCCCGTCATCGCCGCCCTGTACCATCGGCGTGCGCCCAAATTCGCCGCCCCAAATCACCAGCGTGTCATCCAACAGCCCGCGCTGTTTCAAATCCTTGATGAGCGCCGCGCAGGCCTGCTCTGTGTCCTTGCAATTCTTCGTCAGGTCGCGCACCAACGAACCGTGCTGATCCCAGGCTTCGTGCATGATCTGGACGAAGCGCACGCCCTTTTCGACCAGCCGCCGCGCCATCAACACCGTATTGGCAAACGATGGTTTGCCCGGCTCCGCGCCGTACATCTCCAGAATGTGTTTCGGCTCCTGGCTGATGTCAGTAACGGCGGGCGCAACTTTTTGCATCTTGAAGGCCGTCTCGAACGAATTGATCCGCGTAGCGATTTCGGGATCGCCCGTTGCTTCCAGTTGCATGCGGTTCAAGCGATTGATCGTGTCGAGCGAAGCGCGCTGCAACTGTTCATCCACGCCGCGCGGGTTGGACAGATAGAGCACCGGATCGCCGACATTGCGGAACTGCACGCCCTGATAGACCGTCGGCAAAAAGCCGCTGCCCCAGCAACTGTTCCCTCCGCTCGGCCCCTTTGTGCCCGTGCTAAACGCGATGAAAGCAGGCAAGTCCTGCGATTCCGTGCCCAAGCCATAGACCGTCCATGCGCCAAAACTCGGTCGCCCGAAGATCTGCGACCCTGTATTCATCATCAACTGTCCCGGCGCGTGATTGAACGCATCCGTCACCATAGACTTGACGATGCAGATGTCATCCACGATCTGCGCGGTGTAGGGCAGCAATTCCGATAACTCCGCGCCGCTCTGGCCGTGCCTGGCGAACTTGAACTTCGGCCCCAGCAACGTCGAGTTGGGATTGATGAATGCAGCGCGATAGCCTTTCAATAACTCCGGCGGCGGCAGGGTGCCGTTGAACTTGGCCAGCAGCGGCTTGTTGTCGAACAACTCCACGTGGCTCGGCCCACCCGCCATGAACAGGTAAATGACATTCTTGGCCTTTGGCGCAAAGTGTGGCTGTCTTGGCGCTAGCGGATTCTGCAATTGAGCATTGGCAGCGTAACCCGCGGCGCTCAGCAGATGATTGACGGCGAGCGCGCCCAAGCCGACGCCGCATTGTTCGAAGAACCAGCGGCGACTGATCTGTTCAGGTTTGATTGGTTGCGGTGTTTTCATGCGTTCTCGTTTCTCCGCCAGCTTACGTTATACTTTTCGCGGTTTCGCGGAAGGAGTTTTTATGTCAGCAATCACAATGGACGTTTCGGAGTTCGCCACAAAGGTCAAAGAAGTAATTGCTAGTCTCAAGCCTGATGAAGAAGTCATCATCACCGGCGACAATAATCAGGTTCTTGCCAAACTGACGCCTGTTAGCGAGCAAGTGAATGAGCCACTCGAAACCAAGCCGAAACGCCGCCAGCTTGGCTTAAGTGAAGGTCCTGCTTGGATGAGCCCCGACTTCAATGAGCCGCTGGAAGATTTTGCCGAATACATGCCATGAACATCTTGCTTGATACTCACACCTTTCTCTGGTTTGCCGTAGCCGCTCTCGGTGTTAGCCTGCCGCCGCCAACCAGAGAGTTGCTTGAAGAAAAGAGCAATACGTTGTACCTGAGTACTGCCAGCGTTTGGGAAACAGCAATCAAGGTTTCTACCGGCAAGCTGAGCTTGCCGCAACCCATCAGGCAAATTGTTGATACACAACTCAACCAAAATGACGTAAAGCTGCTCGATATTCGGCTCGCACATATCGAATTGATTGAAACGATGCCCTTTCATCACAAAGATCCATTCGACCGTTTGTTGATCGCGCAAGCGCAAGCCGAAAACCTGACAATCGTCAGCGTTGACCCAGCCTTTGATCCTTACGGTGTCAAACGCCTCTGGCTCACCTGATCGCTAGCTCTTCGTGATCGCCTCATCCAAATTCAACAACACCCGCGACACTGCCGTCCACGCTCCCAACTGCGCCATCGTCACACCCGGCGGCAAGACAAATGGCTGGTCGGGATCGTTCAATGCCAGATTTGCCGGATTCAATTCGCCGCTGACAAAACGCGCGTGTTGCTGGTTGAGCAGCGCCGTTAATTCCGCCACCTCTTGCGCCGTTGGCCGCCGCGCCAGCACGCGGCGGAAGGCGAATTCCAAGCGTTGTGCATCCGTCGCGCCGCCCTCTTTCAGCGTTTTCAACGCCAAGGCGCGCGCCGCTTCCATAAACAACGTCTCGTTGAGCGTTGTCAGCGCCTGCAACGGTGTATTCGATTTGGCCCGCCGCACGCACGACACGTCACCGCCCGGCGCGTCGAACGCTTGCAACATCGGATAGGGCACTGACCGGAAGCGGAAAGTGTACAGCGCGCGCCGATAGCGATCTGCGCCCTTTTCCTCTTTCCACGCCTTAGTGCCATAACTCACTGGCGGCAGGTATAAAAACTGCGGCGAAGGTGAGTAGACGCTACGTCCACCGATCTGCGGATTGAGCAGGCCGCTCGCCGACAGCGCAATGTCGCGCACGATCTCGCCGTCTACGCGCAAGCGCGGCCCCCGCGCCAGCAAACGGTTGGACGGATCGCGTTCCAGCAACTGCGGACTGACTTTTGACGACTGCCGGTACGTCGCGCTCGTCACAATCAAGCGGTGAATATGTTTCAAACTCCACTTCGGCGATTTTGGATTTTGGATTTTGGATTTTGGATTGCGAGATAAATCCGCATTCCGCCTCCCGAAATCCGCATTCGAAGGTTCCATCAACTCCACCGCCAACCAATCCAATAGCTCCGGATGCGAAGGTCGCTCGCCCTGCCGCCCCAAATCTTCCGCTGTCGCGTACAACCCCGTGCCGAAATAGGCTTGCCAAATGCGATTAACGATGGAGCGCGCCGTTGTCGGTGATTGGCGATCCACCAGCCATTTCGCAAAGGCCAACCGGTTGGCGGGCGCATCGGCAGGCAAGGGATGCAGAAAGGCGGGCACACCCGGTTCGATCTTTTTATCAGGTCGCAAAAAGTCGCCGCGCTTGAGCGTGAAGGTTTCACGCTCATCTTCACGCTCTTTCATCACCAACTGCGAACTGCCTTCGGGATGCTGCTTCCACAACGCCGCAATCTGCTGGTTGTATTCGGCCCATTCGGGTACCGTCGTGCGCCAATAACTAAAAACCGCCTCAGTCTGCGTCTTGCTGCGTTCAGCGCGTGGAATGTTCAAAATCTGCCGCACTCCGGCGGGCAGCGGATCGGCCACTGCTTCAGGTGCGGTGGTCAGTGACAAACGGAATCGCCCGATGCCTTGTTGTTCATTGTCGTTGTTGTTCCAACCGCCGTGCCGCTGGCTCAGATAAAACGTCAACGTCGAGCCGCTTTCATTGGCGAGGGGTTTTTCGAGTTTGAAGACTGCCTTGCGCGGTTGATTGCGCAAGCCCGGCCCCACGTCAATACTCCAGCCGGTTTCGTCCTTGCCATCAATCGCAAATTCAACCGGACCGCTCACACGCCGCTTGCCGCTCTTGTCATTGAATTTGGCTTCCAGTTCCTGCTCCGGTGGATTGACATCCGCCGTGGCGCTGGCAATCTTCAGCTTGCTGGGCTTGCCCTTGTCGGCAGCCATTTCGACTTCAAATTCGGTCAACGCGCACGAGCCTTTGTACGAACGCCCCGGCCCATTCAACGGCAGGTTCGGGTCGGTCAATAACTCCAAGCGAAAGGCCGTGATGTTGCGCACCTCTGTCTTCAAAATCAGCTTCACGCGATGCTTGGCGGGCGCATAACCGCCGACCAAAAACGAGCCGTCCTTTTGCGGCAGATACTTTGCGCCATCGGTCGAGATGTCATTCACCTCGGGCTGAATGATCTGCCATTCTCCTTGATCATTTCTGACGCGATCTTCCCAAGCATTCATCGCGCTGAGCCAATCGGGCCGCAACTCTTGCAGCTTTGCCTCGATCTCGCGCGTCTGCGCCAGGATGTTGGCGCGCTGCATCTGTTCTGCAGGCGTGTAAACGGCCACCGCGCCCTCGTATGAATTGTTCAGGAAGGCAAACAGCCGGTAATACTCTTCCTGCTTGAGCGGATCGAACTTGTGGTTGTGGCACTGCGCGCAATTGACTGTGAGGCCGAGCACGCTCTTGCCCAGCGCATCCATTCGGTCGAACATTGCCTCCATGCGGAATTGCTCCGGATCAACGCCGCCCTCTTCATTGACCATCGAATTACGCATGAAGCCCGTCGCCACCAACTGCTCCTGTGTCGGATTTGGCAACAGGTCGCCCGCTACCTGTTCGATGATGAATCGGTTATAGGACAGGTCGCGGTTCAACGCGTTGATGACCCAATCGCGATAGAACCAGACATTGCGCGGCTTGTCTTTCTCAAACCCATCCGAATCGGCGTAGCGGGCGGCATCCAACCACAACCGCCCCCAACGTTCCCCGTAATGCGGACTCGCCAGCAATCGCTCCACCTGCTTCTCATACGCCTTCGGTGAAGCGTCCTGTACGAACGCGTCAACCTCTTCAGGCGTGGGCGGCAACCCGATCAAATCCAGACTCAGCCGCCGCAACAGCCGCACTTTGTCTGCTTCTGTTGATGGGGCGAGTTGTTCTTTTTCCAGCCGCGCCAATACAAACGCATCAATCGGATTGCGCACCCAAGCTCTATTTTTGACCGCCGGAATCGCGGGGCGCACCGGCGCGACAAAGCCCCAATGCTGCTCGCTACCTTTGGCCGAAGCCGTTTCAGGCCAGACCGCGCCTTCATCAATCCAGCGGCGCAGCAATTCGATCTGCTCAGGTTTGAGTGGCGCGCCACCCTTGGGCATACGCGCTTCGCCGCCCTCGCCGCGTACGCGTTGCAACAGACGCGAAGCTTTGCTCTTGCCCGGCGTAATCACCCGCATTGCGCTCTGTTTGTTATCGAGCCTCAACTGTGACAGCGCCTTCTGCGCGCCGTGGCATTGCGCGCAATGCGCTTGGAAGATCGGTTGAATCTCGCGGACGAAATCCACGGTCGGCACTTGTGCGGCGGCAGGCCAAAACAGCGGCGCAAGGCCAACGCCGAGCAGCAGTAAGACCAATAGTTTGAGCGAGCGTTTCATAACTGTTTCGGAAATGCCAGAAACGTTGTTTCAGAAAGTTCTGACAAGCAAGTTGATGTCACTATTCTTTGGTAATCGTCTCGTCCAAATTCAACAGCGCCCGCGCTACCATTGTCCACGGTGCGAGCTTGTGCAGATCAATATCTTCCGGCAACTTGTTCAGGTCAGGCGAGGAGACATAAACCGCCTCCGCCGACTTGCCATTGAAATTAGCTTGCTGTTCGCGTAGCAGCGCCAGCAAGCGATTCAATTCAAACAGATCAGGCCGTCGCGCAGTGCAGAGCCGGAAGGCGTAATTCAATTTCGCCCGATCATCCGCACCGCCTTCTTTCCAGATGCGCAACGCAAAAGCTTGTGCTGCCTCCATAAACGTCGCGTCGTTGAGTGTGGTCAGCGCCTGCAATGGCGTGTTTGAACGAACGCGCCGCGTGCAGGCGAAATCGCCGTTCGGCATATCGAAGACGAGCAACGATGGATAAGGCACGTTACGTTTCCAGAACGTGTACATCCCGCGCCGGTAGCGGTCTTCGCTTGTCGCAGTCTTCCACTCCATCGCCCGGCCATAGCTCAAACTCAGCACTCCATCGGGAATCGGCGGAAAGACGCTTGGCCCGCCGATTTTGGGACTCAACAAGCCTGCGACCGAAAGTGCGATGTCACGGACGGTTTCTGCTTCCACGCGTGAACGCGGCGCACGCGCCAGCAGGCGGTTGGTTGGATCGAGCTCTTGCAGTTTCGGCGTGGCGCGTGAGGATTGGCGATAAGTCGCTGAGTTGACGATCAAGCGGTGAACCTGCTTGATGCTCATCCCGTTGTCCCAAAATTCGCGCGCCAACCAGTCGAGCAGTTCGGGATGTGTTGGCCGTTCACAGCGCGTGCCCAAATCTTCCGGCGTCGTCACCAACCCCGCGCCGAAATATTGTTGCCAGATACGATTGACGATTACGCGTGGCGTCAGTGGGTTTTCCTTCGCCACGATCCATTGCGCCAAGCCAAGCCGGTTGCGCGGCGCAGTGGCCGGGAATGGATGCAAGAAGGCGGGCGTGCCGGGCGTGACCGTTTCCGCTTCGGGCCGTTTCCAGTCGCCGCGCCGGAAGACGTGCGTCGGGCGCGGCACGCTACGTTCGGCCAAGGCGAGCGTCGTGTCGCCGTAGGGCCAATCTTTCAACAACTCTTCGATCTTACGATTGGTCTCCGCCCATTCTTTCACCGTCGTGCGGTAGAAGCTGAAGACCGCGCGTTGCTGCTCCGTCGTGCGTTGATTGAATGGAACAGTCAGAATGTGACGCACGTTCGCAGGCAATGGATCGGCTTGCGGGTTCGGCGCAGTCGTGACCGATATGCGAAAGCGCCCGACTGTCGAATGAATGGCCCAATCAATTGCGTCGTTGCCGGGGTACTTCTGCACGAGTTGAAAGACGAATTGCTTGTCCGCGCCGAGCGTGATGGGTTGCTGCAAGGCAAAGACCAGCTTGCGGTCTTGGTGGCGCTCGGCGATCAACGTGTCAGTGCTCCAAGCCGTCTTCCCATCGCCGTCTGCCGCATAGATGGCTGGATTCTTCGGCGTCTCAAAATCGCTAGTCACTTTGGCAATGGGGAGCTTGGTGCCCACTGGCCGCTCTTCGTCTTTAGCGGCAGGCGCGGTCTCGATGGTGAATTCGTTAACTGCCGCCACGCCGTCATTGCGCCGTCCGGGGCCGCCGCGCGGCAGGCTGATGTCGCTTAGGACTTCGAGCCGAATCCCGGTGATGTTGGGCTGATTCGTTTTGGCTTTGATGATGTAGATGTTGTTGGTCGAAGCGTCGCCGCGCGCCACAAAAGAGAGATCGGGCAGCCGCTCGAACTTGACGCCAAACGAGGCGGTCACTTTGGCCTCTTCAATGGCTGTCCATTCGCCCGCGAGCGGCTTCATCTGCTCTTCCCAAGTTGCCAGACGTTGCGGCAACTCAGGCATTTTAGCAATCAACTCGTTTTCAAGTTTGGCAATGGCACGACTGATTTCAGCGCGCTTGGCTTTGACCTGAGCGTCCGGCACGTCAAGCCCGGCTTCGAGGTCGCTATTGAGAAAGGCATAGAACTGGTAGTACTCCGCGTGTTTGATCGGGTCGTATTTGTGCGTGTGGCATTGCGCGCAGTTGATTGTCAGCCCCAGGAAGGCTTTGCCCGTCGCATCCACGCGATCAATGATCTCTTCGACGCGGAACTGTTCGGGGTCAACGCCGCCCTCTTCGTTGCGCATCGAGTTGCGCAGGAAACCGGTGGCGATACGTTGATCGAGCGTGGCTTCATCCGTAGAAGCTGGCGGCAACAAATCGCCTGCCAGTTGTTCGAGCGTAAATTGATCGAAGCGCTTGTCCTCGTTGAAGGCTTTGATGACCCAATCACGGTAAGGCCAGATCGAACGCGGGCGGTCTTTCTCAAACCCGTTCGAGTCGGCATAGCGCGCCGCATCCAGCCACCAGCGGCCCCAACGTTCGCCGTAATGCGGGCTGCTGAGCAGCTTCTCAACCAGCTTTTCATAAGCATCCGCCGCTGTATCGCTCAAGAATTCGTCAAGCTCTTTGGGCGAAGGCGGCAAGCCGATCAGATCGAGATACAAGCGCCGCGCGAGCGTAGTCTTCGCAGCCTGAGGTGAAGGCGTCAGTCCTTCTTTTTCCAGCCGGGCCAAAATAAAGTTGTCAATCGGCGTCTTCACCCACGCTTTGTTCCTCACGCTCGGCAACGTTGGACGCGCAGGCGCGACGAAAGCCCAATGCTGTGGCAGGTCTGCGTTCTGAGGTTTACGTTCTGTGGCCTGTTCCTCCGGCCAGACGGCGCCTTCATCAATCCAGCGACGCAGCAACTCAATCTGCGCGGGTGGTAAGGCCGCTTTGCCCAGCGGCATCCGTTGTTCCCCACCCGCGCCGAGCAGGCGGCGAATGATCCGCGAGCCTTGGCTGTTGCCAGGCACGATGACCGCGCCGTTGATGCCGCCGCGCAGTGCAGCCTGTTTGTTGTCCAAGCGCAATTGTGCCGACGCTTTCTGCACGCTGTGACAGCCGTAGCAATTGGCAGCCAAAACCGGTTTGATGTCGCGTTCAAACTCTGGCGGCTTTGTTTGCACGCCTCCGACACGCGTGAAGGCGCGTGTGGCGGGCAAAGCCAGCCAGATAACGCAGACGGCAAAACAACAAGCGAGCTTGATCCTGCAAAGCATTGCGGCAGTCCTTTGTTGAAATGGAAAGTGATTACAGGTGAGTTATACAACAAGTGGATTGGCCTGACCAATCTGAAACACCAGGTGGGAAGAAGGAAGTCGTATGTTGTTAGGAAGGCTTTCGTGGGGAGACCAGCGCAGAGGCAGAGCCTTCCTGCCCCCGCGCACTAGTTGATTGTTTTATTGTTTGATTGCGCCTTCCAACGGCATCAAGTCTCTTGATATGTGAGGCCATTACAAGGCGGGTCTGGCTTAAAGTCGAATATACTCTCGAACTTGTTCAGCTTATCTTGCTGCTCCAACAAGACGAATTGCCGTATGTCGCTAGAGGTGAACGCAGGATAGTAATGCAGAAAGTGAAATATCCTGGGCAGCAGAGCGTGAATTTGTTCTTCCACTGATGCAGAAGCGCGTTGAGGCAGATTGAGTTTCATGTCTGGATGGCCTCCAAAAATTGCACCTTCGGAAGGCAGGTTATTAATTTCGAAAGTGATTCCATCGCTCGGTTGAATGCTGTACAAAGAATATTGCGGAGCGCTCTCATTGCCCAGCGCCAGGGTCAACCACTCGCTGTCTTCAAGCTTGAAGTCAACCCCGATGACCGTAGCGATCTTGAATGTAGTGGAAAACTCTGCATACATATTTTTCGCTTCAGTGAGCTTATCCAAAACATTGCTCGCCTGTGGTTGAAAGAAGGAATAATACATGTTCTCCAACGCCTGTACCCGTACTTTTCTGCAATCGTTACTCTTGGTTTTCGTGAAATACTCTCCACCAACAATATGTAGTAATGGACTGAAGAAGTTCAATTTGGGGGTAAAAGGCTGGTCATGGAGGCGCTTGTCTCCGAGATCGACAATATGGTCAAAGCTTTCGTCATTCGTAGGATTACCCTTTTGGCGCTTGCTAACTGTCTTGCGAAGCGGTGTAAGACCTCCTTCTGCTGCTGCGGCGTATAGCCACAGATGTTTAAATTTTTTGATATGGTCATGAGAGTAGACATGTTCAAGATTACCTTTATCTATCTTGACCGTTACCTGATGTCCGGGAGCGTCAGTATGAATTCCAACCCGGCACTCCTTCAGATCTTTTTCAAAAGAAAACAGCATCAATCCGTGGAAAGACAACTTCACAGTTTTTGGCATGGTTTGCTCCTCCGAATGGTTCCGAAATAGTTAGTTGTGCTCTGCACCGATAGCGATAAAAGGCGCCCAGTAATACGGATGCTGATAGCCAAGTGAGCTATTGTGCAACAGCGTCAATTGCGCTTCTTTCAAAGCCGCGACAGCGGACAGTCCCGCGCGTTTGTGTTGTTGATGAAAACGGGTCATGAGTTCCCGGGTGGCCTGGGAATCCACCGGCCAGAGGCTGGCGACGACCAGCGGGACGCCAGCAGCCTCGAAAGTGCGCGCCAAACCTAGCAAGCCCTCACCTTGCCAATATACCTCTCCACCAGTTTGGCAAGCCGAAAGTACGACCAGTCGGGCGCGCGTCAGGTTCAAACGGTAAAGCTCATAGGTCGAAAACAACTCTGCGGACGAAGAACTTTCCGACCCAGCCAGCACCAGTTGGGAAAACATCGGCGAACGCTGATCTGGCACATAATGCAGTGCCAGATGAATAACCGTCGCGTGTTCCAATTCTTTCAGCAGCATTGCCTTGGTGGCGTTGACGCCGGTCAGGAGGTGGTGCTGGGTGTAATAAGCCGTAATGTCTGCGGCTTCTTGTGCGGCGTCGGGCAGGTCGGGCAAGTCAGGGAAGCTGTGCCGATTGAAGCGCGGATTCCCAACGCTCAAGAGCCGATCCGCTGCGCTACCTGCTTTCTTACGCGCTTCGTCGCTACAAGCAAGCAGTAGGCTGGCGCTAGGCGCGTAGAACAATTTGAACCGCTCGATCAGGTATTGATTGGTTGGGCGTGCAACCAGGGTTCCGAACGGCAACAGACAAAGCACCTTGTCTGGCACGATGCAAAGCGCCTGTTGCTGATTGAATAAATCTTCCACCGGCTGAATCAGCCAGCCATAAAGCGTCTTCGCCACTTCCGGTATTTCCGTCCTGCCAGGATGTGGTGGCTGGGAAATCCAAGCCAAATAGTCCTGCACAAACGTAGTTAATTGTCGCAGTGGCACAGGTACGACGCGGCTTTCGGCGCGCGTTGAAGAGATCAGCCAGATGATGAGTTTGTCTTCCAGCACAGCGTATTGGAGCAGTTGCACGCCCTCCGGCAGACGCTGCCTTACTTCGCTCCAGATAGCGGGCGTAGTGACGTTGGTCAGCCGCAATTCCGGCTGCGCTGTCTCAGTGACCAACGGCCGCACCGTTTGCTTAGCATCGAGGAGCGAGCGCGCCCGACTCAACTCGGCATAGGTGAAAGCCTGCGGCGGGCTTTGCAATTGCGAGAAGGCAAAATCAATCGCCAGATCGTAAACATTCTGCTCGCTGTCAAAAAAGCTATTGCGATTACTTTCTTCCTGAAGGTTTCTGCGTTGTTCTTCGAAGAGTGCGAGCACGGTTCGCAACTCACGGTCAATCGCCGTCACATCGTGCGTTTTCAGATAAGCCAACAGCCGCCCTTTGTAAGCCAAGTAGAGCAGCCAGGGAGAGTGCTTCTCCCGGCCAAAGGCGATGACTTGATCGAAGGCCTCAAGCGCGCTATTCAAGGCTCCGGTCTCGCTGAAGACGTGGCCGAGATTGAGCCGCGCGTATTGAATCATGTTGCGGCTGGTTTCCGAAGGCGGCACTTTTTCGCCAATCGCCAGGCCGTGCTGAATTTGCTTGAGTGCTTCAGCGTAGTTGCCCAGTTTGCGCTGAATCAGTCCAAGGTGAATGTAATAGCGCGAGAGACTTAGTGGGTTGCCACTCTCTTCGGCTAATCCAATAGCTTCTTGTTGGCAGGCCAGCGCCGCTGGGTAAAGCCCCAGGGCACTGAAATCCCAGGCGGCAGTAGAATAGAGGCCTGCCCGTTGTGTAGCGTCTGCTGCGATCTCTTCCGCCAACTCCAGACCACGCGCCACGACTTGTAATGACTCGCGCTGCCGGTTAACCGCGCGATAGAAACTGGCTAGGAGCCTGGCGCTAAGCAACTCGCCATTGACGTCCTCCAACCGTTTGGCCAATGCCTGTGCATGCGCCGCACAACGGCTGGCTTCAGAATATTCGGACAATCCCCCGTGCACCAACGCCAAGGCATTGAGCGACAATGCTTGTAGCCAGAGGAAGCCCTGCCGTTCGCAAGCCTGGACGACTGAAGTGAGTGTGGCGAGACTACGGTTAGCCTCTTCCTCCACGTCATAACAATGTCCGAGCCAATATTCGGCTAACAGCGCATTCGCCACATCTCCGGCGTGCCCAAACAAACGGCGCGCTTGCGAGAAGCGCTCAATGGCTTGGCTATTATCAGTACTTTCGTAACTTTTGTATCCCGCCGCAAATAGCGCACGTGCCTGCGCAATCTCAGCTTGCTGACGTGGCGTCGTTTGCCGATAGAAGTTTACCTGCTGCGTTAAATGATGATCCTGCGTCTTACGCTCAGCCAGCTCTCCGGCGTAGGCCAACGTCGCCAGCTTCTGCTCGGCTTCTTCGCGCGCGCCTTTGAGCGCCAGCCCGAGATAATCATCCAGCAGCTTGCCCACAATGGCGTTCCCCGTGCGGAAAAAACTATGATTGAAAGCGCGCCAAGCCTGTCCCTCTGCTCCTGTCTGATAGGCTTGCATGAAATCGTCGAAACGTTGCTCCGTGCGGCGCACAGTCTTCTGGCGTTGTTCATCCAGTTCCTTCAGATACCGCCTGGCCTCATTCGCCCAACCGGAGTCGAGGTCGCGTTTCAGATAGGTTTCCCAATCCGCGCGTGCTGGTTGCGACAATTTCAGCGCGCGATACACCAGCGCACGATTGAAGAGTGCTGGCAGCAACGTGTTGTCCAACTCCAACGCCCGATTCAGGTGATTCAAACTTTCGGCCAGCCTAGTCCCACTTTGGCCCGACGGCTCTGCCGTCAGTTCAGCCAGGCCTTTTTCGAGTAACGCGGCGCCGAGATCACTGTGAAGCTGTGCCTGATTCGGCGCGGCTTGAAGCGCCGCTCGCAATTGATCTATGGCTTTGTCAAAGAGCCTTTGCGTCAGGTAATACTCGCCCAGTGCGTGCAGCGCAGTCGGCGTCACTTTTTCAGCCACCGCCTGGTGCAGCAGCAATTCCGCATATTCACGGGCGTGGTAGTCAACTTTCCCTTCACCCCCTGGCACGCTACCACGCGTCTCGGAAAACGGGGCATAACTAAAGACGGTAAGACGCGCAGCTAACGGGCGCTGCTCGCGATAAGCCTGTTTCAAAGCGCGCAGCCCTTTCTCCACCGGAGACTGATAAACGAGGGCTCGCCACACGCCCACACTTGTAACAATCACAATGAGCGCTAGTGCGGCCACCCGCCAACGCGGCGTAAAGAAAGCGGCCAACCAACTCAAGCCAGCAGCGCCGCGCACGGCCTCCTGCACAGATTTTGTTTCTCTGTTAGGCATCGCGTAACGACGTAGCGCTCTCCCCAACGCCAGTTTGCGCTGCCGGTGCGGAGCCGCCAGAAAATGAGCTTCACAGCGCGCCCGCTCCGGCGGCGGCAAGGCCCCGGCCAGGTAATCCTCAATCAACTCTTCTTCCACGAGTTGCACCTGCGCCGCAAATTCCTCATCGTCCAGCAATCGCACTTCCACCTGCTGTAATTCCTCCGGCGTCAGGTCGCCCAAGAGGTGGCGCTTGATCTGTCGCTCGTTGTTGGCGTTCGGAATCATTGACAGAAAGTTCTCCGGTCTTTTCGTCTCATCTCTATAACGGCGCGTGCTTCAAAGTATTTCAGAGTTCGAGGTGGCCAGTTCTGCTGTGCTCGGTTGTTCCAGACAGGTCTCTATACACTGCTGCAACGCACTCCGCAGGCGGTGCAGGCGGATGCGCAAAGCGTTGAGCGCAATCTCCAGGCGCTCGGCCAACTGTTTGCGGTGATCGATCTTGGCCTGTTTGTTCTCTTAATAGTACTGAATGACCAAGTCGCGCTTATGCGGGGTCAAGTGCAAGAGACAGCGTTCCAAACAGGCATAAAGCTGCGCTTGTTCCTCCGCCGGTCGGCGTTGTGGTTCCGGCAGTTGTTCGGGCAGTCGTTCCCAGCGCTTTTCGAGGTAATCCAGGTAAACGCTATGGCGGCAGTCTGAATATAGGCAGCCGGCGCGCCCACGTAGGTTTCGACGATGGCTGGCAAGCGGCGGATTACGTGGTTGAAGGTCTCACCCGCCAAATCTTCGGCGACCGAGCAACCGCGATTATTGAAGAGCATAATCAGGCGCAGGCGCAGCTTCTCGTGATGCTGCGCCGCCGCAGCGCGCTCAGGCGCGAGCCATGAAAGAAAGAGATTGAATGATTCTTCAGTCAGTTCCCATTCAGTCTTCATAGCGGAAAGCTTGAGTTCGAGGCGACAAAGTAATACCGCAGATGGACGCGCGGCATTATAGATGATGTCCTTATTTCTTCAAGCTGTGAGCCCAGCCCAACCTGAACATCTTCCTGAAAAACCGCGCTAAATTTCTTTGGCGGTGTTCTGAAATGGTTTACGACTATTTCTGTTAAGTAAGCGAAAAGCAAAGCAAATAGTGTTGGCGGCTCACCACAAGTGGATTTTGCCCGGCCGCTGGAACTCAAACCAACAAGCATTCGAGGTGAGATTCGAGCCAACAAACCGGAGAAATCAATGATTACAATGAAAAATTGGAGAGCCTTTGGATTTACGCTGCCAGTCTTTTGCGTGTGGCTCATGTTTCTGGCTACCGCGCAAGCGCAAAGGCTTTATAACAAGTCGCGCGACGAACAAGCCAAAAAAGCGGAAAAACTGGTCGAGACGATTCAGAGTGGCGCGCTTTTCGAGAAGCAGTTGAAAAACCTGACATTGATGTCACAACGGGATTTCGAGACGGAGTTTTTACTGCTCAGGATGAGACTGAACGCCGAGCCGCTCGCGTTGCTGACTTGGGGCAACGCCTTGGAGCTAGTCCAACAGTATGGAGAGCGGCTCGCTACCGAAGGTTTGCTGCCATCTGGAGCCACGACGAACTCGACTCTGGCTGAACTGAGAGCTGCCATCGCCGAGGCGCAAGCGGCTCTGGATAAGCTCAAAGCAGCGGCTAACACCGCCGGGGAAGGCAAACTTGAAATTGATCCAGGGCTGAGTTCGCTCTTCCAACGGCTGGGCGACTTCAGCGACTTGATCAAACTGGCGGAAGGACTCGGCTTGGTAGATACGTCCGGGCAGCCGGCTGTACTCAGCGCCGAAGCGGGAGCGGCCATCGGCCAGATCATAGGTATTATCGGCGCGGTGAAAGAGGTCTACGACGAATACAAAAATAAGGTGGCGGGGTACAACCAACAGTTGCAGGGGCTAACGGAAATCCGCATCGCGTTGAAGAAAGTCGCGCTGCAAAGCTTGCAGGTGGACGAAGAATTCTGGAAGAAGACCGCCGCCATCCGCGCCCGGCGCGAAGCCGAACGCGCGCAAGTGGCCGACCTCGTCACCGGCTTTTCCGGTTACGCCACACGGCTACAATTGGTGGGATTTGATGTCAGGCAAGTCCGCTGTCCTGGCGCGAATCCCTGCGATTTGAAATTGGAGAGAAGGAAGGCTTTTATTGCTGCCATCACCGAGGCGCGCAAAGAAGACAGCGTCTTTTACGTGAAGGGACAGCAATCTATCAGCGAAAGCCTGAAGGATATTTCCGCGCACGAGCTAGTACTAGAGAAAGAGAATCAAGAAGTTCTGCGGCAAGCCAAAGCCGCACTGCTGAAACTCTCCGCCACGGCTTCCAATAACGAGTTGCTGGCGGCAGCCGATCAGGTGTTGGTGGCGCTCGATCAAGCCATTACGCAAATCAAGCCAGACGACATCAGCCATCAAACAGAAGTCGTCACCAGAGCGCAATGGCAGAATTCGGCCACGCAACTCAAGAAAGCGCGGGATGAGACGAATCGTGCCGGAATCGAGAAAGAGCTGCGTAACGTGGTAGCGCAGTCTAACTTCAGAATCGTTGAACTACGCTCGATGGCGGCGGACGCCCCGCGCGCATTACTGGAACTGGGAGCTTTGATTGCACGCGGCGATACGCCGGGCAAGTTGGCTGAACTACGACTGGCGCAAGAAGCGCACGCTTATTCAATTCGCAAAAGTGCTGTCCGGGCGAGGGCTTATGAATTGACCGTAACCGCCGGAGTCAAACGACTGGCGCTTTATCATCAAGGCGGCATCAAACCCGAAACTATTGCCGACTTTATCCACGCTCTATCCACCGCTGCAATTCCGCCAGCGATTTTGAACCGCTAGGGAGAAAGACACGATGAAAAAACTTTTTACTATCGCTCTCTTGCTCTGCACTTTGTGCTTAGGGGGGTGCGCAGACAAGGAAGCCCGAGAGTACGCTAAACTACTGGCGGAAACCTTGCGTAGCTACCAGGCTGAGATCAACAAGAAGATCGCTGCCGAGCAGCACTCTTACAAAGCTCTGGCCGAGACGCATGCTCACGCAAGGCAAGTCGAAACTTTAGCCAGCTTGCGAGCCGAGCGGATACGCCGCGCTGGCGCGTTGGCCGAAAGCCTGATGCAAAACAGCAAGCTCAGCCACTCGGAAATTCAGAAGCTGGTGGCCGATTACGCCAAGCTGGATTTCGATTCGACGCGTGCCATTTTCGAGAAAGATGGTGAAGATCAAGCCGGTTTCCTTATCGGGTTGGAAGCGCTGGAATTGCAATCTCAAAACCTGACTGCGCTGGTTGGCGCGCTGGAAGACCTAGCCGAGCCGAAAAGTAAAATCACACAATTGAAGGAGGTGGGGGAGTTCGCTGTCAGATTGAAGGACAGGCTGAACGAACTGGCTTGCGAAGACTTGGCGCGCAACATCAACTGCCTCAAAAAAGCCCTTGCAGCCGCGCAAACAGATGCTGAGAAAAAGAAGATTCAGGACGAAATCAATCGCCTGACTAAAGCGATGGAAACTGATAAGTGCGACTCTGCGGCGCTGCTCGCCAAAATCAAATGCCCAGAATAACAAGGAGTTTAACTCGTATGACCGAACAGGAATTGAACCGTTTACTCGAAAAATCCGGAAAAGCGATTCAGGCTGCTAACAACGTCAAGGCCTTTCTCGAGGATCAGTTAAGCTTGGGATTGCCGCTGCACGAAGAAGCGGCTGTCAACGCGCAGTTGCAGCGTGCCAACGGGGATTTGGAACATCTGCGGTTGGTTGAAGCTCACCTGCGAGCTGCCGTAGTAATCATAGCGCCTTTGTCGCCAACCAAGTTGGCGAAGCTGGATGCCCTAGCGGACAAACTTGATACCGCAATCCGGAATGATTTTGTTATCAGCGCCACACTGGCGTTGGCCAAAAGGGCCTTGCAATCTGCCGAGGAGATTGGTGACATCCTATCGTAGCTCGCCACAGTTTTGTCATTGGTGCTCAAGCCGCAAGCGCTTGTGCGTGGGATAAGTTGGTAATTGGTAACTTGTCCCGCGCCCAGCTTGCGCGTTTACAAATTTACAGTGCCCACAAACCGCTTTAGCCAACCGCCTCCGCTCCCTATCATTCAGCGCACTTCGCCGGTTATCCTCTCAGCCATGAGTCGCAAGCATCAGATCAATGAAACCCACTCGCTGCTCGACCTTAAAGCCGTGCTGGCTGCAATTCGCCAAACGCCGGAAGGCTTATCGGTGCGCGACCTGGCCGACTTGCTCGAACTCAATCGCGCGCAACAAAGGGCTTTGACGCAACTACTCAATCGCTTGCAGAGCACAGGACTGCTTCGGCGCTATGGTCAGGAATTTCGTTGGTCGCACCAGCAACGCGCGCTGCTCGGCACGATTCGCCAGCGCCGCCGTAAGACGATTCACTTCATTCCTGCTGATCCCGCCGCGCGCAAGCTCGGTCGCATCCGCGTCGAGCCGCCAGAGCTAAACGGCGCGTTTGATGGCGATTACGTTTTGGTCAGCCTCGCGCGCCCGAACGCGCGCAATGAACGCGAGGCGCGCGTCGAGATGATCTTGCAGCGCGGTCAACTGAAAGTCATTGGCCGCTTGCAGCATGGCTTCCGCGAGTCGTGGGTCGAATCGCTTGACGAAAAGTTCCCCTACGAGATTGACCTCGTCGGCACTGAAGCGAAAGAGCTGCGAGACGGCTGGATCGTGCTGGTCGAAATCACCAGCTATCCGGCTTTGCAGCGCAACCCGCAAGGGCGCATCGTCGAAGCCCTCGGCGCATCGAGCGACGAACAAGGCATGGACATCAACATCGTCATCCACAAACACGACCTGCCTCACATCTTTCCCGACGAAGTCCTGGCCGAAGCCGAAGCCAATTCGCCCGAGGTCACCGAAGAACAACGCGCCGGGCGACTGGATTGGCGCGACGTGCCGACAGTAACGATTGATGGCGAGACGGCGCGCGATTTTGATGACGCGATCAGTTTGAAGAAGCTCGACAACGGCCACTTCCAGCTTGGCGTGCACATCGCCGACGTGAGTTATTACGTACGCGCAGGCACGGCGCTCGATCAAGAGGCGCGCTTGCGCGGCACCTCGGTCTACTTCCCCGAACGCGCGATCCCGATGTTGCCGGAGCGCTTGTCGAACGGCATCTGCTCGCTCAATCCGCAAGTTGACCGGCTGGCGATGACGGCGCTGATGGAAGTTGACCGGCGCGGGCACGTGATCACCTACGAATTGCGCGAGTCGGTCATTCGCAGCAATGAGCGGATGACTTATACGGATGTGAACAAGCTGTTGACGCATGCGGAGCCGCAATTGGCCATGCGCTATGCCGATTTGCACGAGCTGTTCACCACGATGGAAGAACTGGCGCGCATCCTCATCAAGATGCGTGCCGCGCGCGGGGCGATTGATTTCAACCTGCCCGAAGCGATCTTTGAATTTGATGATGAAGGCCGTGTGGCAGGCGTGCTCAAAGCCGAGCGCAATATCGCGCACCGCATCATCGAAGAGTTCATGCTGCTGGCCAACGAAACCGTCGCGGGGCATTTCGCGCGGCTCGGTGTGCCTGCCGTCTACCGCATTCACGAAGACCCGAATCCGCAGCGTGTGATCGAGTTTGCCGAGTTGGCGCACGCTTACGGCTACGGTTTCCCGTATGAAGGCGTCTCGTCGCACGATTACCAACGTCTTTCGCAACAGCTTTCGGGCAAACCGGAGGAGAAGGTGTTGGCTTATGCGATGCTGCGTTCGTTGCAACGCGCGCGTTACACGGCTTCGATCAAAGGCGACGTGGGCCACTTCGGCTTAGCCGCGCCGACTTACACGCATTTCACCTCGCCGATTCGCCGTTATCCCGATCTACTGGTGCACCGGATTTTGCGCGCTCTGCTCAGCCGCGCGCCGCAAACGAGTGACGCTACAGTGCCGGGAGCGGTAGCGACCGGGTCGGCCTCTGTCAAAAAACACCACAAAGTCCCGCGTGCGCTTGTCCCGATTTCATTCGTCGATTTGGAAGTGATGGCGGAAGAGTCGAGCGAACGCGAGCGCGCCGCCGATGCTGCCGAACACGAGGTTGACGATTGGCGCAAGGCGAAGTTCATGGCTGAACGCCTGGGCGAGGAGTTCGACGGTACGATCATCAACGTGCGCGATTTCGGTTTCTACGTCGAGCTTGACGATTTTTATATCGAAGGCTTAGTGCCGGTGGCGACGTTGACTGACGATTACTACCGCCTCGACGAACGCATTCACGCCTTAGTCGGGCGTGCCGGGCGACGGTTTCGCTTGGGCGACCGCGTGCGCGTGCGCGTAGACCGCGTCAACGTTGATCGCCACTTGGTAGATTTTTCAGTGGTAAGCTCAACTGGCACACCCACCAAGCGCAGTCGAAAAAAAAGCTGAGCCATCTTGTTCACCACGTAAAAAGACCTGCGGAGTTTTACCAGCGTTGTGTAAGAAGCCGCAGCCGCGCTGGCAATCTTCCGCAGGTTTAATAGTCAGTGTCTACCTTATGGAGAAGGAAGAAGTATGCTTTAAGCGGCTTTCAGATAATGTTCTTCCTGCGGTGGCTCAATCAGCGCGACTGGTTCGCTAGCCGGTGCTTGCTCGACCGAAGGCAGCGTGACCTCGTAGCCGAACGCCAGTCGCAAGGCGATGGGCAACAGCGCGACCATCCCGATAAATGGCAATAAGACCGATAACATAGGTAGGTTCAGTTGCTGGAAGTAGGTGAACAGCAATCCGCTTGCCAGATCAATCGAGGTCATCGAAATGACAATAAGTGACAACACAGCAATCAAGCTCGAGATAACAATGCAGCCTGCTGCAACAAGCAGTGCCAGGAAGTGGTAGCGCTTCATAATTTGCTCCTTTGCGAAGAATTCCAAGTCAGGTTTACTTGATAACGTGAGGGGGATGGGCAAGTTGAATGCCGTAGTTGGAGAATAAATCAGTCGCAAAAGTTTTCAGTAGTAGGGTGCTAGTGTGTTGTTACTCGATCCGCGCTTAGTAACGCAATGAATGAAGCAGCCAATAAACTGTCAACAACACCTATCGCCCAGCTACTGAAAACCCGACAGGCAGTGTCAGCATAAAAGACTTCCTTCGCATAAGTCTGGTTAGGGGAATATCTGGGCAGTGACCAGTGATGGTTCCAACGACATGATGGTCACTCAACATATCGAATAGAAGCGGAGATTCACTTCGCTATGCTGGTCGCCTGACGGCGAGCGTCTCGCACACGCCGCATTCGTATAGGAAGCGAAGCGTTTATGTAACTGAACAGAGGAAACCCACCGCTGTTTACGAGGGTGACGAAGCGCTGTGGCTGTTTGGCTGGCCTGCCTTGGGCAAAAAAATTCTTGCTAACTAGGCCAAAGACAATACCTCCACCATCCCGCAATGGATGGGTTTAGTAGGTGTTTCTCTTATTGGCGAGAAGCCCGGAATAATCGTGCACCGTCCTGCTGCCTTTTTGCATAATATCAGCTTGTCGCGTGATGGACGCTTCATCGCTTTTGCCTCGCCGTAGGCTGAGGTACATAACACCGAGATAGTCTCAGCCAGCGGCGGGCCAGTCAGAAAGCTGACCAGCAACCACGAACCCCTCATTTATTATTCCGGGTTAGCCTTGGCGCCGGATGATAAGGCGCTCTTTTACAGCAAGCAAACCGGCTGGTCACACATCTGGCTGATCGAAAACCTCAAGTGAGCAGCGCACAGGATGGTGGGGCGAAAAAATCTCAGCTTTGGTGGCCGCTTTTGCCACCGCTTCTCGCTTAGTGAGTAGGACTAGCCCAATCATCGGCGACTTCGCTAATCGGATTTGTCATTCAACCGACCAAACGAACCGCTACGCTTGCAGAAGCTGGTCGGCAAGGCCAGTAACAGCAGGCGGCTTGGTGCGCAGTATGATGCCTGACTCACCAAGGCTCGGAGCGGGTTACAAAGCTCGCGCGCGAGAAAGGACAAAAGATGGATTTCCGAGTATACACGGCTATTGGCTTCTTTACGGACAATTTAAGCTCGAACCTTTCGCTTACTGAAGTAGCTGAATACGTCAAGCTCTCTCCTTGGCACCTAGATCGTTTGTTCAAAGCAGAAACCGGCATTCCATTTAAACAGTATGTTATTCAACTCGGAATGGAAATGTCTGCTGAACTCTTGAGGAGTTCTTCGCTAAGTGTGAAGGAGATTATGAGCCGACTTGGTATTCAGGACCGCAGCCATTTCACACGAGACTTCAAGAAAAAATACGGCAAATCGCCAAAGGCATATCGGGAAGGTCATTGAGAATTCAAGCAAAGCGTGGGAAATAATCTCAGCGCAAAATTCGCCATCTTTTCGGGATACAAAGAAGATGATATATTTTGAATGTAACCAAGAGCAGTTGCAAGTACAAGTAGTGGAGCGATGTCGAGGCAATCAACCTCCTTTCGGCAAATAATGCCTCTTCTAAGGTCTGCAGTTCCGTTCGCATAGCTCCATCTCAAAAAGGATTGCTGAAACCGATTTGTCGGACACTGGGATTAATTGAATTGCCCCTAGTGCCGACTGGTAACCAACGTCGAGAGCCACGATCCTGTTACTTAGCAAAAGGTTATTAAGCTTTTGTCCAGTAGTTAGAGGCTGCTATATGTCTATATTTTATTCACTAAAGTTGCTGTTATTTTACACAGCTTGTACGACATTTCTGCTTTCTACTTTTCTTTTTACGCCCCTAGCTACAACAGTCAACAGTTGTATAGTACAAACTTATGCAGATGTAACAACATCAGAGTTTACGCTACGTAAAGCTGCCGAAACGGTCGTTATGCCTATTTTCCCCAGTATGGCACTGCGTACGAAAAAAAAAGTTTCAGGGGTTGCCATAGTGGAAGTTTATATCAACGTGGGCGGAGAAGTTACGCATGTGAAAGTTATAGAGTGTGCCAACAAGGATATAGCCCAAAGCATTATTCAAGCAGTCCAGCAGTGGAGATTTGGGCCATTTCGCACGGATAAACATGAAGCAGTTACTGTAAAAGGCAAGCTAACTTTTTACTTTCAAGCTGACAAATTCAAAGGGCGAATAACAAATCCAATACAGTTTGCCGGAAAGGGTTCTGGCTAAAGCTGCCTTAAAGGTTCAGGCAATATCAGTGTTAAGCTAATGTTACGATTAGCTTCATGCTAATCTGTCAAGTTGTACAATCTTAACCCGTGAGAGAAATATGACTGAGGACTTACGTGAAAACAAAGCGGTCCCATTACTTAATAAGCTTGTAAATATCGCTATTGTGGCACTTCTCGTTATTATCACTTGGAAATATGGCAAACCATATGTGGTACGGCAGGAAGCTAGTCCGAGTGTGAAAATAGGAAATACATTAAGAATTCCATCGATAGAATGGAAAAAATATAAGAAAAATGTAGTTCTGGCACTTTCTACGGATTGCAAGTTCTGCTCAGAAAGCGCAGACTTTTACAACAATATTGTTAGTAACCTTCCACATGGAGGTAGTGTTGGCATTGTTGCCATTTTCCCGCAAACTGTTGATGACTCCCTGACATACCTAAAATCGAAAAACATTCCTATCCCACAAGCCAATGCCAAGCAAACAGAATTTAAACAAATAGGGATTGTAACTACCCCCACTATCTACATTTGCGACGACCAAGGTCAAATAATAGATATGTGGACAGGGAAAGTAACCAAAAGCAATGAACATAGGATCTATAAAAAACTCAGCTTGAACAATTTAGAAAACTTACTTCCGAACAAACAAATTGTTGATGGAATGAGTTTAAAGGAGTTGGTGGTACTGCAAAGCGAAAAACGTCCCTTACTGATTGTTGATGTCTCGCGTCGAGAGCTTTATGAAGTGAACCATATTCCTAACTCAATTAATATACCATTTGATGAACTTGAAGTACGGGCGAGTAACGAACTTGTTGGTAAGGGAAGAATAGTGTTTTATTGTCACTGTGCAGACGACTCTCTAAGCCAGCAGGCGGTTGATTTTGCAATCGACAGCAACCTGCAAGATATTTCTTATCTTAAAGGCGGTCTACAAGTGTGGCAAGAGGCAAACGCATCTCAAAAGTAGCTATTGCGATGGCCTTAAAGCATGTACAGCCACACTGTCCCGTAGGCGTGATTATTGAGTGCCCCTTTGCATCACGTGCATTAAGCGTTGAGGCTATTGTTATAGGCAGGTTGACCATATAACACCAAATGACAATGGCTCTTGACATCACTTTGCTGTATGGCTGGCTTGCTAGCCTAACAACACTTAGACAAAAGGAGAAAACAATGAACGCATTAGGTTTTAAAATTAAGGTCTTGGCTCTGTTGCTCTTGGGCCTTCTAGCTTTCAGCGATAATGCGACGAAAACTGCGCAAGCTTCTTGCGATAGGTGCATAGGTATTGTAGTTAAAGGAGGAGATGGTTACGGCTGCATAACGGGAGGAACACTCAAAAATTGTATAGCTACAACATCTGGATGTACGTCAGATGGTAACTGCTAACAATATCGCTAGCGCCACTTGCGAAAATAGTCGTACGTCGTGCGATGGGACGGAAGGTCTTTGGGCAACATGTCCCATCGAATAGCGTTGAGTACCTCGCGGATATGTGGTAACATCTTACCCACATTTGGCGGATTTCAAGGTCGTCCGCTCACAGATGCGGGCTTGACCGCAATTGCCTGTGGAGTCGTGTTCGCACAAAATCAATCCGCCAAATGTGGTTATCATGTCACTGTCCAGTGCAACTGCTACCAAACGAAGCGCATAGTAAACAAGCCCAATAGAGGAATAACTAATGAGGAGTATTATGAGACTCGCAGTAACTGTTTTGTTTATCGCAATCTCAATCACAGGCCAGGCAATCGTTCTAAGCGAGTCCCCACAAGAGACTAAAGAAAACTTGCTTATCAAGAAGGGGCGTGAGCTTGCTAACCAAACAAGAATGGAGAAGGTTGTTGAGGTTGACACTCCTTCTGGGTCAGATCTCATAGAAATGGAAACAGTCTCACCGGGAACTCTCCTATTCATCGAGGAAAAAGTGAAAATGGAAACTGAAAAAGGTGAGTATGGGGCATTGATCGTAATTGTTGGGAAAGAGAAACAAACAGAGGAACTTCAGCTACGGCACTACTATAAATACACAGTGCAATTTGAAAAAAGAAACGATGAATGGAAGGTAGTTGGGACACGGTATACACATCCCAAAAACTTAATCTAACTGACCCTTCACACTTTGCTTCTGTATTCCCTCAAAAGCACCTCCTTTTGAGGGAGGTTTCTTTGGTGCGTCCGGCCGGGCGCATTCACTTGGAGGTGAAAGTTCTCTACGCACCCGGCAGAGGGAATCGTTAGCTGGACGGCAAGGGTGTCCAGCGTGAGGTGGAATCCGGAGGAAGCCGCAGGCAAAACGCTGGCCCGACGAACAGAAATCGCATACGCGGCGGCAAGGCTGGATGAGAAGGCCAATATCTTCAAAGTCCAATATCTGTACGGAAAGCCTTGACGTATAGGCGGCGGGCATAAGCGTGAAAGTGAAGGCGCAATACCCGGGGCGCGCTGTCAGCTTGCCAGTGGGCTAGCCGCGTCGAGCGGCGCGGTGATGAGTTGGCAGAAGTCAGCCGCGGGCATAGTAGTTTCCGCGACCGGAACGAAGGCCCGAACACTTAGTCAGGACTGACGCTTGAATTTCGTCGTTGAAGGAGACGCAGACAGTATGGCTGAGATGCCCGAATCCTGCTCGCAGAGTAGTGGCCGGAAGTCACGCGGGTACGAGCAGGGTGCGTCAAGCGACGCGGCAAGGAGAGAGTACGTCAGACCGGAAGAGTCGCAATTGATGGAAGCAGTGGTCGCGCGTGAGAACCTGCTCAAGGCGTACGCGCAGGTCGTGCACAACCAGGGCGCGGCAGGCATTGATGGCATGTCAGTCGAGCAATTGAAGCCCTACCTGCAAGCGCATTAGGCACAGATCAAAGCAGACCTGTTGAACGGTAAGTATCAAGCGCAGCCGGTGCGTTGCGTGGGGATACCGAAGTCGTCTGGCGGAGTGCGACAATTGGGCCTTCCGACAGTGGTGGATCGGCTGATTCAACAGGCGTTACAGCAAGTCTTGAGTCCGCTCTTTGGGCCTGGCTTTTCTGAATCGAGCTACGGTTTGCGTCCCGGACGTAGCGCGCACGCTGCGGTTAAACAAGCCCGCAGGTACGTGGTTGAAGGTCGGCGTTGGGTCGTAGATTTGGATTTGGAAAAGTTCTTTGATCGAGTCAATCACGACATCTTGATGTCGCGACTGGCGCGACGAATCAACGACAAACGCGTGCTACGCTTGATTCGCAGCTACTTACAAGCGGGGCTGATGACAGGCGGCGTAATGAGTCCGCGCGTGGAAGGAACTCCGCAGGGCGGCCCGCTTTCACCGTTGTTGTCAAATGTCCTGCTTGACGAATTGGATAAGGAACTGGAACGACGCGGCCACAAGTTCTGCCGCTACGCTGATGACTGCAACAGCTACGTGCAGTCGAAAGCTGTAGGTGAACGAGTGATGGCCTCGGTCACGAGGTTTCTGACCGAACGTCTACGCTTGAAGTTCAAGGCGGAAAAGAGCGCGGTCGCGCGTCCGTGGGAACGGAAGTTTCTGGGCTATGCAATGACGTGGCAGAAACAACCACGGCTAAAAGTAGCGCCAGAATCCATCCGCCGGTTGAAGGAGAAAGTGCGGACAATCTTGCGTGAAGGAAAAGGGCGCAGTCTGTCGCAAGTGCTCAAAGACCTCAATCAACTGCTGCGGGGTTGGATACAATACTTCCGGCTGGCAGAGGTGAAAGGAGTCTTTGCAGAACTAGACGGCTGGCTCAGACGCAAACTGCGCTGCCTCTTATGGCGGTGCTGGAAGCGGCCCTTCAGCAAAGCGAAGAACTTGATGAAACGAGGACTGGAGAAGCGGCGTGCGTGGAAGTCGGCGACGAACGGACACGGCGCGTGGTGGAATGCAGGCGCTTCACATATGCACGAAGCGTTCCCGCAGTCCTACTTTGAGCGGCTGGGACTGATCTCATTGCTGGATCAACTGCGGCAACTTCAATTGACCAAGTGAACCGCCGGATGCGGAACCGCCCGTCCGGTGGTGTGGGAGGACGGGCGCTGTGAGGCTCCCTCCTACCCAATGCTCATGTGTAGCCAGTTTGCGTAAGTTGCAGGTAAGCTAAGGGAATGATTGACTTTCCCATTAGCGACCTGCTCGTTAACGAAGCCTGTACGGCTTGGCTTGAAAAACAACTCCATCCAAATGGGTTGAGTTGTCCGCACTGTCAAAGTAGCCAAAGCCGCGTCGCACGGCAGCGCGGTCATTTCACCGGCTATCGCTGTAAAGACTGCGACCGTTATTACACACTGCTGAGCGGGACGATCTTTGCCAAGACCAGACAGCCGCCGGCGCAATTAGTGCTCTTGTTGCGTGGCATCGCCAAAGGTGAGTCCACGGCACGCTTGGCACGGGAACTCGCCTGCTCGCGCAAGCAGGTGCATACGCTGCGCCAGCGCGTGCAACAGCGCCTTTACGAACAGCAGCCCCAAGCGGTCTTGCCAGGCACAGTCTTTGAAGCGGACGAGTTGTATCAGAATGCGGGGGAAAAAAGCACGCCGCAAGCCTGACCCAAACGACCCGCCGCGCTGCCGTGCGAACAAGCATCGTGGGCAGGGCACCTATGCCAATGATCGTCCGCCAATCTTCTCGGTCGTTGAGCGCGCGAGTAAAACCGTGCGCTACTTCGTCGGGGAAAACGCTGACCGCGACGACTGTCCCTTCGTCGTTGAAAGCACTATCCCGGCAGGCGCGGCCATTCTCTATACCGACGAATGGAGCGGCTACCGGCGGGTGGAGTCCGAACTTGACCTCGCACACGCGACCGTCCGGCACGGGCGTACTGACAGTGGTCAACGCGAATGGGCACGGGATGACGATGGTGACGGCATCCGCGAGGTCCATTGCAATACTTGTGAAGGCGCCGGGACTGCTTTACGCACCTACTTGCGCACCTTTCGCGGTGTGCACAAGCGTTATCTCAAATACTATGTGGCCACTTACGAGGCGATGTCTAACGGGAAATGCATCAATGCCCAGCTAATCCGGCGAATGTGCCGGATACGGGAAAGGCAATCTAGTTACACATGAGCCGTTTCTTTTAGTATCCCGCATCAGCAATAAAATACATGAGCTTTCTTTATAACACATTGCGACGAAGCATGTGGTCTCTTTGTCGAACACCTAGCCTTACTCTTGCCGCAGCAGTCACTCTTACCATAGGGGTTGGCTTGTGTTTAACAATCACTAACGTTGTAGATAGGTTACTTTTACGCAATCTACCCGTTTTTCACCCACAGGAGCTTGTATCTTTTGTTTCTAGCGGTAAAATAAACGACCTCGAAATTCGTCAAAAGTCGTTTACTTGGCGGGATTTTCAATATTATCGCATACAACCACAAATATTCTCTGAAGTTACGGCTTTTGAAAATGTCCTAGCACAATTAGGGCAAAATGAGACTCTACGCCACGCGCAAGTGCAGCTAGTACACGATAATTACTTTTCTTTTTTTGGAATCACCATGCTGCACGGTCGTAGCTTTCATCCTGATGAAAATAAAGTCCCAAATGCCGTAGCTGTGGCCATAATTAGTGAAAGTTTATGGGGCTCATATTTTAACAGAACTGTTAATATAATTGGTCAAAGCTTAAGAGTAAACGGGAAGCTTTACTCTGTTATTGGTGTCGCACCTAAAGGATTCAACGGAACATACATTGATACACCTACCGAGGTGTGGCTACCTTTGATGATGCGTGATACTATACTAACCTCCCCTAAAGGTGAAGAGTGGCAGGCGCTGCCTAAATTGGAATGGTTAGAGTTAGTTGGCCGTTTAAAAAAACCTGTAGAAAGAGTGCAGTCAGAAATATTGCTTAACAAAATTGTTGAACAATGGCATAAAACTGAAGAAAGTAAAGAAATTCAGCCTAATGCAATTAGCAATTTTAGGATATTATTGGTTGAAGCTGGCAAAGGCATGTCACGACTTCGTGATAAGCTTTCACGGGCATTGTGGTTTTTGTGGCTGATCAGCGGCTGTGTTTTACTTATTGCGTGCGCTAACGCCGCCAGCCTGCTAGTACTCAAAACAACAACACGACGTAAGGAGATAGCTATACGCCTCACACTTGGAGCTAGCCGCTGGCACCTCGCAGTACAGATTTTTACAGAGACACTTCTGCTAGCTAGTGGGGCCTGTTTGCTAAGTTACTTACTGGCTCCACAGATAATCCAATTATTTCTTCGATTTCAGTCACAACCAGAGTTCGAAAACATTTCACTAATCAACCTCGCTTACTGGCGATTTGTGGTAATTACACTTGCCTTCATATTGTTTATAGCAGTATCGTGTAGTGCTTTGCCTTTTTTTCAGGCATCTTCTATAGCTGCGCTCCCAACACTTAAACGAGAAATTACAGTAGCCACTGAGCGAAGGCTCTCAAGTGCGTCACGCTACGCTTTAATAATATTTCAGATCGCTATTTCATTTGCTGTGCTTGTATGCACAGGGCTTTATATTCGCAGTTTATATTACATTCTAAACATTGATAAAGGATTTGTTGACGATAACGTTGTACTTGGAGAATTCAAGCTACCTGAAAATCGATACGCTCTATCTCAAACGCGTGAATTCTTTGAACAATTACGAACACAAGTATCTTCTACACCTATCTTTATTCGCGTGTCATTGGCGCAAAATACGCCTTTAAGCGGTGCTTTTTATATAACGAGCTTTGATGTTCCCGGTTATACCCCTGCTGCTAATCAACCGGCGTTTTCTAGTTACAGCCGAATTAGTGAAGATTTTTTCGAAACATTAGGTATCAAGATCACACAAGGACGCAGCTTTAATAACCGCGACCGCAACAACACATTGCCAGTTGTTGTTGTGAATGAGGCCTTCTCGCGTCAATTCCTGCCAAGCCATAACCCTATAGGGCAAAAAATACGCCTTAATCAAAACAAGTCTTTATTTGAAATTATCGGGATAACACAAGATGTAAAATATGCGTCACTAATAGACGAGATTGACCCTCATATTTACTTTTCAGTTTGGCAAATCTCCGAGCAAGATGCCTCTTTTCCGCGACAGTTGCGTTTGGTCACCCGTGTGAGTACTGATACTAAAAGTGCAATTTCAACCTTGCGCGGTATCGTCCGAAAAATTGACCCAGAGCTTTCATTGTTTCAAGCAACAACAATGACGCAAGAATTGAACTCTTCTATATCAACGCTCCGCATGATTACAGCTTTAGCCTGTATTTTTGGCGCACTTGCAGTGATGCTCGCTGTAATTGGTTTATATAGCGTGCTAACCTTTTCAGTTCAGCGCCGTACACGGGAAATCGGTATACGTTTAGCATTAGGGGCTGAACCTCAAAGCATTTTTAGTTTGGTTTTAAGAGAAGGGCTGTGGCTTACCTGCTTTGGCATAATTTTAGGAATAATTTTCGCACAAGCAACCACGCGTTTAACAGAAAGCTACATATACAACGTAAAAAATATGAATTGGCTAAACTACCTTACAGTCATCATATTCTTGCTTATAATTTCTCTTATAACATGTTTATGGCCTGCGATTAAGGCAGTGCAGATCAACCCGCAAGAAGCACTCCGCCATGAATGAAAGCTTGTATTAACACTTTTCTACAGGACAAAAAATGAGCCCGCCTTGTGGACATAGCTGATAGGGCTATCGTGCGATTAGACTTTCGGTTGACCAAAACTGAAAGGAGATCGCACGATGACCGACATTCGCTCACTCGAGCAAAAGTTACTTGAAAATCTACTTTGGAACCGTGCCCGCATCAAATTTGTCACCCGCTTTTTGTTGGCGCTCTACGCCGTGCAGACGGTCAATCTCGCCTTACTCGCCAATGCCTTTGCCGGACACGCGCAAATCGAATCCAACTACAAACGGTTGTAGTGTTTCCTGCGCGAGTTCGAGTTGCCTTATGCGCAACTCGCCTACTTCGTCGTCAAACTGCTCGGCCTGCCGGGGCCTTAGGTGCTGGCCTCGGATCGCACCAACTGGCGGGTCGGCGCAGGCGACATCAACATCCTGATGCTCTCGATTGTCTACCGCGGCGTAGGTTTCCCGGTCGTTTGGCTGGTGCTGCCTTGGTCCGGCAACTCGGCCACGCCAGAACGCAGGTTGCTGCTGGAAATCTTCTTTGACCTCTTCGGCGCGCAAAACATCGCGATACTTGGCCTCTTTGCCATTACCTTGGTAGCCAGTTTTGTGCCTGCATCTAAAGCTATAAAAATCGCTTGAGGCGCTTCGCTATGAGTGACGACAATTTAGACAAATAATCTTTTACCTGAAGGCGAGACAGGCTGGCGCAGGCGCAACACAATTTCGACGGTGGCGAAGATGATTGGCGACTTCAGTGTACCGGGCATTTTGCCGCCGGGCAGGGAACGCTGGACGGCCTGGATCACTTTAATCTACAACTTGAGCCTGCGCTGGCTGGACGCGGCTCAGTTGACCTGGCCGTGCAGGTGGAAGGGCAGGCTTTGAACACAGTACAGATTCAGCTTCGTTGAAGCTGGCTACTGGATACGTTTGGCTTGCGCTTTTTTTAGCTGAATGATGCGCTCCGGCGGGATCGGGCGTTTAATGCCCGGACGCGGCCCGCTGACATCCAAATCAATCATCACTCCGCCACTGTTGCCGAGCTTGACTATGACGGTCTTTTCGACGCGCTCGTAACGCGCCGTCACGTTATAATCGCCTTTGAAGCCGCGCGCTTGAAACTTACCGTTGGCGTCCGACACGCCGTTCTCGTTTGTCCACCACTCGTTGAAAAGTAGCTCGTTCCAAACCAATGCGTTCGGCTTCGACGACCAGTCGGCGCGATACATTGCCCCGTCCGGCAACCAGTGCGCGCGCTCCCAGAAACCCCACATCAGAAAATCTTCGAACTGCGAGTAACTGAAGATCAACGTCAGAAAATCGCGCGTGAAATCGGCCTGCAACTCCTCATCAGCGGTGTTGAAGTCGTATTCGGTGATGGCGAGTGGGCGTTGGAGTTGTGCGTAGCGTTCGATGACAGCTTGCATCGTCGGCACAAGCGTGATGCCGGCGAAGTGGCCTTGAATGCCGATGCCGTCGAGCGGCGCGCCATTGTCGAGCAGCCATTTGCAGACGGCCCAAAAATAGTTCTGATGACTCACGTCTGCGCCCGAGGCTTCGAGGATGTTGTAATCGTTGAGGAAGAGCTTGCTTTGCGGATCGAGTTGGCGCGCCAGCTTGAACCAGCGAATCATCGCTTCATTGCCCAGCACGCCATTGGAGGGGGCGACACCGTTGACGCTGGGGATGCGTCCCTGCACGTCGAAGTTGGTGTACGGCTCGTTGATCACATCCCATTGATAGAGCTTGCCATTGACGCCCGCATCACTGAGCACGTTGGTGAATCGCTCTTCAATGCGCCTCTGCAATTCGTCTGCCGCGAGCGATTGAAAGCCGCTCGGCAGGTAACGCCAACTCGGCCAAATCAGGTTGTGACCGCGCGCGCTGAGGTTGCGTTCCAACAGCCAGGTAATCGCGCGGCGCGTGTGCTCTTGGTTGAAACTGGCGCAGGTAGTGCATTCCCACAGCGTCCATTTCAGATCGTTTTCGAAGACGCTGGTTGTGAAATGCGAGCTAACGCGCGAACGATAGATGTCATTGTCCACGCCGCTGCCGGTCAAGCGCGCCGCCGTCACTGCTGAGCCAAAGCGAAAAGCGTGATCGGTCTGTTGCACAAAAACCTGCGCGTTGGGCAGCGGGTTGCCCTCGCGGTCGCGCACCAACACATTCAACTCACCTTTGCGATACTGATTGATGCGGGCGTTAGCTTCTGCGCGCCACGGCGCAGTTGGATCGCCGCGCCCAGGGTAGTAGGACGAACGCGGCAACTGCGCCAGCGTGACGTTCTTGCCATAGTTGACGAGCGTGACGCCGCCGATTTCGAACTTCTGCGGCCCGAAGGCCATTTGAAAGACGAGATGCGCAGTGCCTGGCGCGTAATCGCCAACCGATTTGAAGGGCAATTGGAAGAGCTTCCAGTCGGAGGATTCGACCGGATAGTTGCTGGTAAGCGATTTGGCAAAATCGTCAGAAGCTTTTTCGAAGACGACTTGACCTCGAATCGCCGACTGATCGGCTGGCTCGAGCTTGCGTATCCAAAAGCTCAACAAGAGCACATCGTCTTTGCTCACCGCCGTCGTAGTGTTCCAACCCACGCCCGCGTTGTAGACAAACGGGGAAGTGCCATTGGCGGTAATGCGAATCGCTTCGGCAAAAGTCTGCCCGCTCGCCGCCACGCGCACGGCTGAGCCGCCGCCCACGTTTTGGTCAAAGTAGTTGTAAAACGTCTGTGCCGAATTGGCAGGAATGGCAGAAGTGCTGGGCGTGTTGATGAACGGCGTCGGCCCGGCGTTGGTCAAGCCGAGACCGCCGATTTCAAAGGTCTGCGGCCCGTGGGCGAATTGAAAAGCCAGCCGCGCTTCGTTGGCGGCATAGTCGCTCTTAGCCTTGAACGGGATGCTGTACTTCGTCCAGGTTTCGCTGTCACAAGGGAACTGCGTGGCCAGCGATTGGTCGGCGTCTGTTTTGCCAAATACCACCAGCCCGCGAATGTTGTGGCCGTCGAGCGGGACAACTTTACGTACCCAGAATGTAAGCGTTAGGTTATCGCCTGCTTTGACTGTCTGCGCATTCGGCCATTGCAGCGCGACATCGCTTAACTTGGCCGAGGTGCTATTGACCGCCAGGCGGTAGCCTTGCGTGAATTGCTGACCAGCTACGCTGATGGGCGTAGCGGTGGCTTTGAGACCGATTTCGCCGCTGAAGTCGTAAAGGTTGTTTGGCAAGACGTTGATTGGCGTTTGTGCCACAACCGGAATCACAAAAAGCAGAGCGGCCAATGTCAGACTGGTTTGAGTCAGGTACGTCCTCTTCATCTGGTTGCCTCGGCGAATGCTTAATCTGTCTGCCAACTTGTCGCTTTCAGCACTTGATGCTTCTTGGGCATAATCGGAGGCAGACGGGCCAAGAATAACGCAAAACTTTGAAAAACGAACAAGAATGCGAGTCTCGCGCAAAATCCCCGTAACTTTTTCAGTTCCCCAGACAATAATCTGTGAGCACAAATCCTAGATCGGTTTGCAATTGCGTGTACGGGAGGTTGTGATGCGGGTTGTTTACCCGCACTGCGGCTCAGCCAACCATGCGGGTAAACAACCCGCACCACACCGTACACCGATTTGCAATCCGCTCTAAACCGATCACCTAGACTGTTATGACTACTTCACCCGCAGATCAAAAACTGCTGGCGGCTGCCGCGCGCGGCGATCAGGTAGCTTTCAGTGAGCTCTATCAGCGGTATCGTAATCGGATCTACGGATTTGCCTATCGGATGCTGGGAGTGCAAGTGGTAGCTGAGGACGTGACGCACGAAGCGTTTCTTGTGTTGATTCAGCAGCCGGAGCGTTACCAGGCGGCGCGCGGTTCATTGCTGACGTTCCTCTGTGCCGTGGCGCGCAACCACGTCTTGCAACACCTGCGTCGTCAGGAACGTTACGTGCCGGAGCCGGTCGAGTTGTTGAGTGAATGGCAAGAGCCGGAAGCCGCGCTGTCTTTTGACCCATTGAGCGGATTACTCAAACGCGAGTTGGCGGCGCAGGTCGAGGCGGCGCTGACCACTTTGCCGCTAGCGCAACGCGAGGTGCTCGTGCTGCGCGAGTATCAGGAGTTGTCTTACGAAGAAATCGCCGCCGTCATTGACGCGGATGTGAATGTCGTGAAAGCGCGGCTTTACCGGGCACGGCAGGCGTTGGCGAAAAGGCTCGCGCCGTATTTAGCTGCGGAAACAGCGCCGCGTGTCTGAAATTGTGGCGAGGAGTGAAACAATGAATTGCCAAGAGATCAATGCACAACTAGGGACGTTACTCGATCAAGCGTTAGAGCCGCAATTGGCCACGGCAATTGAGCGTCACCTTACGCGTTGTGCCAAGTGCCAAGTCGAGTTGGAGCAGCTATGTGCGCTCAAAGCGGCGCTGCAAAATGTCACGCCGCCTGTGCCCTCAGTCAGCTTGGATGAGCGCGTAATGGCTGCTTTCGAGCGACGGCATCAGCCGCTAGCGCAAGTGATCAGCAAAGTAGATGTTATGCGCACTTGGCTCTTTAGCACGTTCATCATCCCCAAGCCCGCATTGGCATTGCTAGGCGTGTTGTTAGTCGGGACTTCGGCGTTGGCTTACAAGACTGGCGAAATTATGGGAACGAGACTGCCAGTTATCGACCCGCCCGTATTGGTGCACAATCAAACAACGCGGGTGGCGCCAGTCGAGCCGGTGCGCGTCGTTTACGTCAAAACACCAGGCGAATGTCCCCGCTCAAATTCCCGGCCGCGCGCAACGCTTGCACAAATTGAAGCGGCCAAAACAGCAGAAACTCAACCGGCAACTTTGCAGCTTGAGACCCGAGCCTATACTTCCGAAGCGGGGATTGATTACGCAACCAGTGCGCCGGGGGCAAACTTCGAATTGGTCAAAGACCCAAATGTCCGCGTCATCAAAGGAGGAAATCAATGAAGAAAGTGGTTCAGTTTTGCGGGTTGGCAGTGACTTTCTTGTTACTTGGTCAACTATGCAGCGCACAAGAGATCGCTTGGGAGGGAGGTGTAGGGTTCGGCGATACGAAGATTCGTCATGGCATGGCGACCGTCCCGGACGGTGCATTGAAGTTTGAGCGTGCCAACCAGTCGTTGGGCATTGGTAATCCCAGTCAGGACTCCGCACCTGTGGTGCGCATGCTCAAATTGCCGGATGGCCGCTCGATTGTCTACAAACTCCTGGTCAAGCGTTTAGAGAACGGGGCACGTTTCGACGTCTCGCTGCAAGCGCACGAACCAACAGCGGAGCAGATCGAGAAGTGGGGCATTGATCCGGCGCGCGTGGAAAAAGGTTTCTTGAGCAAATACACCCAGCCGATCCTGCTCAATAGTAGTGACATCATTGCGGTGGATGTATTGGTTGATCCGCGCACGCAGGCCAAGCTCATAGACTTTTTCCAAATCTCAACTGGCCCACCGATCACGCGCCGCAACCCGGACAAGCTGAAGGCCGAGGCTCAGACCTTGACGCTCGATGCGCTCGAGTTGAATGTGATGGGGTATGAGGTGCGCCGGAACGGCGAAGCGCTTTATCGAACTGGCGGTGGTACGTCGGGCCGATTTATCTATTTCGACATCCCAAACGTGGGGCGTGTGATCTTCACGCTGACGAATCCGCCTACCGACAGCGGATTTGAACGCACCGCCATCGTCAATGAAAAACAACTGCTCTTCTCCATCGGCGCGGATCAATACGAATGGTTATCGAAAGAGCACATCGTCCATGCTGATGGGTCATTCTATGTCTGGATGCGGGTTGATCCGACGTTTTCAATTCCCGAGACGAAACTGCCACCTGAGGTGCAAAAGAGAATAGGCAGCGGTTGGGGGCATTATGGTGCGTTTGACCGCTGGCCAAAAGGTAAGGAAGAAGAGCAGTAATGTAAGAAGCTAAAAGCGAAGGGCGCAGCGAGTTCGGTTGATCTCGTTGCGCCCTTTTAGTTTTATCGTGTCGCCGCTCAAGCCTGATTCAGCTTTAGCAGAGTTTCGTTGATACGCGTTTTGGTTAGCTCGACCACTGCGTCTAGGCCAACATCTTCCGACGCCCGCGTCGCCCGGTCGTAAAACTCGACCTTGCCTTCCTTCATCTTCTTCGCGCCGATGCGAATCTGGAAGGGGAAGCCGACCAGATCGGCATCGTTCAGCTTCACGCCGGGCCGTTCATCGCGGTCATCATACAAAACCTCAATGCCCGCTTTGTTCAGCTCGCCGTAGATGCGGTCAGCCGCGCCTTTCAACTCGGCGTCTTTGACGTTAAGCGGCGTTACCACGACTTGGAACGGCGCAATCGTCACGGGGAAGATGATCCCTGCCTCGTCGTGGTGCAACTCAATCGCAGCGGCCAGGATGCGTTCCACACCGATACCATAACTGCCCATCACAAGCGGCACCGGTTTGCCGTCGGCGTTGAGCACGGTCGCGCCCATCGAGGTGCTGTACTTCAAACCGAGTTTGAAGATGTGGCCGACTTCCAGCGCCTTGGCCACGCGCAACGCACCATCACATTTTGGACAGCCTTCGCCTTCGGCTACGGTGCGCAGATCGGCCCAAAGCGTAACCTTGATGTCACGATCAAGATTAACGCCGCGCAAGTGGTGCTCGTCTTCATTCGCGCCGGTCGTCATATTCTTGCGCCCGCGCAAGGCTTCGTCGGCGATGACCCAGAGATCGGGATGTTTGAGCGTGCTGTTGACCGCGCCGAGGCTGCCAGCGTGTGCGCCCAGCCCCTCAACAATCTCTTCGGGATGCGCGGGGCGCACGGCGGTCAATGTCCAGCCATCGTTGTTCATCAACTTCGCCGCCGCATTGAAGACCTTCGCCTCGTTGAGCGGATGATCGCCGCGCAGCAAAGCCAGGAAGGAACTGAATTGCGCTTGGCCCTGGCCGTTTTCAGCGATGGCAACGTAAACCAGCGTCTTGATCTGTTTGTTGGCCGCTGCGCCGCCAGGGAAGTTGACCAAATCATCAATCGTGCGCACGCCGGGCGTTGGAAACTTCTCGACGGCTTGTTCATCTGCGCCATCGTCAACAGCGGGAACACGCGATTGCGCCTTTTCTGTGTTGGCCGCATAACCGCACTTCGCGCAACTCGCCACCAAATCCTCGCCCGCGTCGGTATAAACCATGAATTCATTCGAGGCCGAGCCGCCCATTGAGCCGGAATCGGCTTCGACGATGACGTACTCCAATCCGCAACGATCATAAACCTTGCAATACGCGCCGCGCTGATCGTCGAAGGCCTTATCCAGCCCGGCGAAATCAACGTCAAAGGTGTAAGCGTCCTTCATCGTGAACTGGCGCACGCGCAGCAAGCCCGACTTGGGACGCGGTTCGTCGCGGAACTTGGTTTGAATCTGATACCAGACCTGCGGCAGTTGTTTGTACGAGCGCAACTCGCGGCGCGCGATGTCGGTGAAGATTTCTTCGTGCGTCATGCCCAGGCAGTAGTCGCTACCCTTGCGATCTTTCAGGCGAAACATATTGTCGCCCATCACCGTCCAGCGGCCCGATTCCTGCCAAATCTCAGCCGGATGAAGCGCGGGCAGATAAAACTCCTGCCCGCCGATGGCGTTCATCTCCTGGCGAATGATCTCGGAGATTTTGAGGATGGAGCGTTGCGCAAGCGGCAGGTACGAATAAATGCCTGCGCCCAATTGCCGGATCAGCCCGGCGCGCAACAGCAGTTTGTGGCTGATGACTTCGGCATCAGCAGGTTCTTCACGTAAGGTGGGAATGAAATAGTTTGACCAACGCATAAGCAAAATTCCAGGTTTTATGTTCTACGTTCCGGGTTCTCAACCTTTGAACGTAGCAGATAGAACCTGGAACTGTAGAACGCATTATTGTTTTTCAGCGATAGCGACCAATGATATACCACACGGCGGGCCGATCAATTTTTCAAGCTTGAGCAGCGGCACCAGCCGGTTGGCCATGTCGGCCTGATTTGGCGGGAGGAAATCGCGTTTGAGTAGGCGTCCATTGATAAACCAGGGCAGCGTGGCCAACATACTGAAAAACTTCAGCTCGTGCACGTGGAAGCCGGTGTGTTGCAGCCGCGCTTGCAGGTCGCGTTTGGAGTAGCGGCGGAAATGGCCGACCGCACGGTCGAATTCGCCGTATAAAAATTGATGCGCCGGCACCAGCAGCGCCAATTTGCCGCCCGGCACGAGCAGCGAATTCATTTGCTCCAGCGCGAACAAATCGTCTTCGATGTGTTCGAGCACGTTGAGGCAGACGACGGTGTCAAAACCTTCGGCCACGTAATCCGCCGGGGCGGGCTTGTTCAAATCGAACTGGCCGACACGCACGTTAGGCTTGCCGGCAAAAGTTGTTTCAAGTTCGCGGCGATAGCTCGACACAACATCCGTAGCCAATACCTCGCGCCCCGTCACGCACAAGAATTGCGTAATATTGCCCGTGCCTGCGCCGACTTCGATAATATGCCGTCCTACACCTTGAGCAATTTGCTCGTAGAGCCAGAAGTTATATTGATCCAGATTGGCAAGTTGATTGAGGGTTTCGGTTAAAACCAGGCTCTCTTGCACGCGATAATTCCTTCCTTAACAGTAGGCCATTCACCTACACCAAACAGGCTCGAAATCGAGTCCAAAATAAGAGGCGTGATAATGCTTGGAGATGGCAGGAAAGTCAACCTTATATCTCGGCAGCGATTGCGTTACGCGCAGAGCCGTTTCTATAATCGCGCGCTTCGATGAATCGTCCACATCACATCTTTGCAGGCAAACTGAACAAGGCTGACGGTTATGCGCTGTCGGTCTTGAGTCTATTGTTTCTGGCTGCGCTACTGGCTTCTTGGCAGCGCTGGACGCAGCCGCTGCTCGATCACGGACGCGAGATGAACTTGCCCGCGCGCTTGCTGGCGGGCGAGCAGTTGTACACGGATGTGCAGTTCCTCTACGGCCCGTTCGCGCCGTATTTCAACGCGCTGCTTTATCGGCTCATTGGCGTTCATTTGAGCGTGCTGCACTTGAGCGGCGCAGTCTGCGCGGCGCTGATTTTGCTGATGGTTTATTGGCTGGCGCGCCAGTTGTTGGGCGTCTGGGCAGCGGCAGTGACGACTGGCTTGGTGCTGGTTGTTTGCGCGTTGAAGTCAACGGCGAATTACGTTCAGCCTTATGCCTATGCCGCGTTGTATGGGTTGGTTTTTGCGCTGGCTTCACTCGTCGCACTGGTGTGCTGGGAGCGGCGGCGGCTCGCGTGCGGTGGCTTGGATAGTAATCCTACCGGCGCTGTTGAAACTTCCCACACGACGCACGCGAGCCGCCGCCGCTCCCAGATTTTACTCGCCGGTCTGTTTGCCGGACTCTCACTCATCGCCAAACCGGAAATCGCGCTGGCCGCATTGGCTGCGGTGGGCGCGGCGTTGTGCCTGGAATCGTTGACGACGCGGCGTTGGCTTTGGCGCGAGCTTTTCTCCTTTGCCGCGCCAATGCTGGCGGTTACGTTGGTTACTTACGCAATCATCCTGAGCCGCGTTCCCTGGCGCGTGTTGCACGAAGACAACCACATCTTTTTTGTCGGCATGCCGCCACAGTTGATTTACTTCAACCGCCACATCAGCGGGCTGGCGCAATGGCCTGCGTCATTGTGGTTCAGCCTGACCGGCCTTGGAGTCTTTTTGTTGTGGCTGGGCGCGTGTCTAACGCTGGGAGCTTTGCTCGCGCGGCGGTCGAGCGGTTGGCAAACAACCTTCCAACGCGGGTTGGCGCTTTTGCTGATCGGCGTAGTTTGGCGCGAGGCCGCCATCCGCTACTTGCACGTTCCGAGTGACGTCACGCCCTTCGCGTCAGCAGTCTTTGTTCTGCCGGGATTGATTGGCTGGCTTGCAGTGCGGGCTTGGCGACAGCGCGAGGAGTTTTCACAAACGCAGCGATTGCTATTCATCCTGGCCAGCTTCAGCCTCGTGGCAGTCCTGCGCGCCTTGCTCAACGTTACGACGACCGGGCCGTATACGCCGTTCTTCGTGCCCGTGCTGATTGTTGTTTATCTGGCCTTGCTGATCTGTTTCGCGCCCGCTGCGTTGATCGAATCTGATGTGGTGCGCGCGCGGGTGCGGCAAGTCGCGATTGGTTTGCTCGCTCTGTTGGTCTTTGGCATGGCCGTCAATTCAACACTCCGGTTGCGCCGTCTAAATACTTTCACGGTCAGCGCGCCACGCGGTAGCTTCAAGACTGTGGCTGAAATTGGCGAACCGCTGCAAGCCGCGATTCGCTATGCGGCAGAACATACGCGGCCAGATGAATACGTGCTTGCCTTGCCGGTGGCTACGACGATCAACTTTCTGGCTGAACGGCGCTATCCGTTGCGCGAAGAGATCGTACATCCGGGCTTTCTGACTAGCGCAAAAGAGCAAGACGCTATCGAACGTCTAAAAGCTCGTCGTGTGCCGCTGATCTTGCTGACCAATCTGGATACTTCAGAGTTTCGTGACCGCGCCTTCGGGTTGGATTACAACCAGGAGTTAATGCGCTGGATCGAAGCGCATTATCACGTTGTGGCACGCTTCGATTCGGCGGTGAGTCGTGGCGCGCGACTTGGTGACAAACCGTTTTTCATTCTGGCTTACGAGCGTAATCCGTGAAAGCGGCAAGGCTGTCCGACAAGCTGCCTGAGCTTGTCGGAGGCTCCGCTAGCGAATGATTGGGTTGAATGATCAGGCGTCCGACAAGCTCAGGCAGCTTGTCGGACGGTTCGGCATAGGAAGAAATTTCTTTGCGTCGTTCGAACCTCTTATCCCTTCTCCGCCTCTTTACATGTGGAGGAAGAAGATGGACAGCGCCAAACAGGAGATGCGCCCGCAAGCTTGGTTGATCTTGCGCGCCCAGGCGGGCGACCGCGAGGCGCTCGACGAATTGCTCAAGCTCCTGCAAGCGCCGCTCTACCGTTACATCTTCAGCCTCGTCGGCACGCACGCGCTGGCCGAAGACATTCTGCAAGAGGTTTTTCTACTCATCTATCGCAAGCTGATCTGGCTGCGCGAGCCGGAGCTGTTTCGCCCCTGGGCTTATCGCATCGCCACGCGCGAGGCCTTCAAACACCTCAAACGCGAGCGGCGCTGGACAGACAAAGCAGTTGAGGAAGAGCTGTTGGCCGATTTACCTGCGCCTGACAACGCGAGCTTTGCGCCCGAACTACTCGCGCAATTGCCGCAACTGGTTGCGCAGATTTCGCCGGCCAGCCGCGCGGTCATCGTGCTGCATTACCTGCACGAGATGCCGCTGGGCGACGTAGCGGCGGTGCTCGGTGTGGCGCTCGGTACGGTCAAATCACGACTGGCTTACGGGCTGGACAGCTTGCGCAAACAGATGAAGAACGAGTTTTAAAGGAGAACGAGATGAAACGTTTTTACTTGTTAGCGATGATCGTAGGCGCGGCCTTGCCGCTTTATCTGTTCAGTCTGCATTTTGCCGAGCACGGCTTTGGACTGGGCGCTTTTTTGCAAGCATCGTTTGCTACACCAGCAGCAAGCGGGCTGGTCACAGATTTGCTGTTGAGCGCTACGCTGGGTTTGATCGTATTGGGCCGGGAGGCACGTCAATTAGGCGTGCGCGGGTTCTCACTGGTTGTGCTCGGCACGTTGTTGATTGGGTTTTCATTCGGCTTGCCGCTTTATCTCTACCTGCGCGAATCGCGGCCAGTCGGTCGGCCTGTGTTGGCCTAATAAGTAGCGGCTGCGTTGAAGAAACAATGTTGGAAGAAAAGACGAATCAAGCACCGTCGAATGAGAGCAGGATCAGTTTCAAGATCGGCCTGTTGATTTACGTTGTCAGCGAGGCCATTGCAATTGGAGCGCTCGTCTATCACTTGCTGCAACGCCACAAGTGAGGCGTGCAGTTCCGGCGAATATATCTTGTCAAGGAGGTCGTTATGGCAGAAGCCACCAACCTAAACGGAGTGCGCCAGGGCGCACTCAACCGCATCGCACGCAGCGAGCGCAACTACCGAATCGCCTTTTACGGCGCGCTCGTGATTGAAACGCTCTTTATCGTTGCCTTTCTCTTGCTGGCTGATTTTCATAACCGGTTGCACGTTTTGTTGCTGCTCTCTGCAGTCGCAACTTACACGATCATCGGTCTGGGGCTGTTTGCGCTCGGCGCGCACGTAAGCCGCAACGCACTGCTGGTCTTGAAGGCGCTGGAACTGCTGGACGAGAAGCGCTGAGTCAATCTTTGCGCGCCAGAATCTTGATGAAAAACTGCGGGGCGCCGATGGCAGGATTGGTCTCTGTCACCGCCCCGCAAACTTTTATCAACTGGTATTGCTCTTCGATAGCCGCGCCCAACCTCGTGTAGAAATCGCGGCCAAACGCCTCCGCCCCAAATTCCCGCATTGGACGATTGACGATCAGCACGTAGCGAATGGGCAACTCGCGCAACAGTTTGATGGCGTGCTCTTCGTCGGTTGCGCTCATCAAGCCAGGGATAAAAATCTGATGGCGCAGTGGCATTTGGCGTCCCGTCAAAAAGGCCAGATCACTACCCTCCGGAAAAATGGCGACGGCTTCGCCCGGCTGCGTCTGCGTTTGCAGAAAAGCGAGGGCGTCCCGATAAGCCGGGCCGATAGCCTGTGTCGTGAAGAGGCGGCCACGCGGCGTTTCAACCGCAAAGCTGTAGTTGCGGCGGTAGCGGACGCTGAAGACTAAAGTTGAGACAACCAGCAGCAGACCGAGCATAACTTGTCCGATCACTCGAGCGCGGCCTGCCAAAGCGGCTTGCTGTGTCCGGCGTTCCAAAGCTTGCGGCAAGGCGCACATCAGCGAGTGATAGATCAGAATCAGCGAGGTAGGCAGAAAGAATCCGCCGAACGAGCCGCCGCTCGGCACGCGCAACGCCACGCGCGCCAGGACGGCTAGACTGTAAACCGCAATGATGAAGCGGCTGGCGGATGACCGCTGCCGCCATTCATAAATGATGATGGCCAGCAACAAGAGCGGTAGCGCGCGCAACGGACTGCCATCCCAGCGCCCTTGTGAGACCATCGCTAACAGCCAGACGCCAATCGCAGCCGCAAGCAAAACAAACAATGCTTTGCGTTGTAATGGCTGGCTGCCAGTTGGCGAAGCTTGTCGCCACAAACTTAGCCAAACGATCAAACTCACGGCAGCCAGGCAAACGGCAGCCCCACCCAGCATCTGTAAAAGCGAGGCGAAAGGTTCAGCCAAGCCCGAGCGCTGGGCGTTGTAAAAGACCAGGGGCGCGGGTAGATGCGTGTAAAACAGATGGCAATCGTCTACCAATGTTTGCCAACCGAAGCGGTACAACAGCAGCGCATAAACCGGCACCGCCACAGCCAGCGCCGGAATGAGCGCATAACACAGCGCCAGCCAGCTCTGTCTCCATTGCCCGCGATGTAAGAAGAAGACCGAAATCACCACGGTAGCCGCCGCAGCCAACGCAAACTCCTGTTTTGTGATTGCCGCTAACCCAATCAATAAGCCAGCCAGATACAACTCACGCGTGCGCCGATTTTCGACATAACGTAACGTGCAGAGCAACGCGCCCAACGCGAAGAGCAGGGCATACAAAGCCGCATAAGAGTAAGGCGAAATCAGATTGCCCGCTGGCTTGAAGACGCACAGCACGATCACGAAGCCGACCGCCTGAGCGCTTTCGGAAGGCGTCAGCAAGCGCCGCGCAATGCGATAACAGAGCCAGACCAACAACAGCGAACAGAGCACGCCGCTCGTTTGCAGCACGCCGAGTTGCGGGCCAAAGAGGCGAAACAGCAACGCATTGAAATATGGCGCAAGCGGCGGGTAGAGGTAATGCACATCGCGGTAAAGCAGCTCGCCTTGCCACAGCCGCCACGGCAAGTCTAGTTCGCGCCCGCTATCCGCAATCGTGCTCGTCCAGCGTTGCCAAGAGATAATGAGCAGGCTGGCGAAAGTCAGTAGAAGTGCGGAATGCGGAATGCGGAATGCGGAATGGAAAAAGCGCTGTGCTTGTGAGTCAGAAATTTGCTGGGGTGGGGATGCGGAATTCATTCCTGTTATTTGCGTGCAGTCGTTATTTCGGGGCAAGCTTAATTCCGTAATCCGCATTCCGCAATCCGCCTTTGTCTGTCTTGGCAGTTTTTCGCCCCGTGATGTAACATCCCGAACTTAGAGATGAAGGCAGATAATTCCCGGTAATCAAACAATCCAACGCAGTAGCCCAAAACGATGAACAAAATCGCAATCGCCAGCGACCACGCCGGATTTGACGGCAAGGAAGCCATCAAAAAATCACTGGACGAATTGGGCGTCGCCTACCAGGATTTTGGCACTCACAGCCAGGACTCGGTTGATTACCCCGACTATGCCGAGCATGTTGCTAAGGCCGTCGCCGCTGGCGAATACGAGCGCGGCATCCTGGTCTGCGGCAGCGGCATCGGCATGGAAATCGCCGCCAACAAAGTATCAGGCATCCGCGCCGCGCTGGCCTGGAATGAAGAAACCGCGCGTCTTTCCCGCACGCACAACGACGCTAACATCATCGCCGTCGGCGCGCGCACGACGCCGCCGGAGACGATTGAGCAAATCATCCGCATTTTTCTGAACACAGACTTTGAAGGCGGTCGCCACCAACGCCGCATCGAAAAGATCGCACAGCTAGAAAAGCAATAATCTGTTCACTGAATACTTATGAATAATCACTACCGCTCGCTCGCCGAAGCTGATCCTGAAATTTACGCTGCTATTCAAAACGAGACGCGCCGCCAGCACGAAGGCCTGGAACTGATTGCTTCGGAGAACTTCGTTTCCGAAGCCGTGCTCGAAGCCGCTGGCTCAGTCTTCACCAACAAATACGCTGAAGGCTATATCGGCAAGCGGTATTACGGCGGCTGCGAATACACTGATGTCGTCGAAGGTCTGGCCATCGAACGAGCCAAGCAATTGTTCGGCTGCGAGCACGTCAACGTGCAAGCGCATTCGGGCAGCCAGGCGAATATGGCTGTTTACTTGACCGTGTTGAATTACGGCGACACCGTGCTGGGCTTCGATCTGTCGCATGGCGGCCATTTGACGCACGGCCATCCGCTCAACTTTTCGGGCAAGAGTTACAAGATCGTGCCGTATGGCGTGAGCAGGGAAGACGAGACGATTGATTATGACGCAATGGAACGGCTCGCCGCAGAGCACAAACCGAAGCTGATCTTGTGTGGCGCGTCGGCTTATTCGCGCGTGATTGATTTCGAACGCATTGCCGCGATTGCGCAGAGCATCGGCGCACTCGTGATGGCCGACATCGCACACATCGCCGGGTTGGTCGCGACGGGGCTGCATCCATCACCCTTTCCGCATTGCGATTTCGTGACGACGACGACGCACAAGACGCTGCGCGGCCCGCGCGCGGGGATGATTATGTGCAAGGAGCAGTTTGCTAAAGACCTCGACCGCACGCTTTTCCCCGGCGTGCAAGGCGGCCCACTTGTCCACATCATTGCAGCCAAAGCCGTCGCCTTCAAAGAAGCTTTGCAACCTGAATTCAAAACCTATCAACAACAGGTCGTGAAGAACGCGCAGGCGCTTTGCGCAGGCATGCAAGATGCGGGCTTCCGCGTGGTTTCGGGCGGCACTGACAATCATATCTTTTTGGTGGATGTTTTCAGCAAAGGACTCTTTGGCAAGGACGCGGAAAAATCGCTCGACGCTGCGCATATTACAGTCAACAAGAACACAATCCCGTTCGACGCGAATCCGCCGCTCAAAGCGAGCGGCATCCGCCTCGGCTCGCCGGCCGTGACGACGCGCGGGATGAAGGAAGCCGAGATGAAAGAGATTGCTGCATTAATCGCAGAGGTATTGGCTGCGCCGACTGATGAGGCTGTGCGTGCTGGCGTGGGCGCGAAAGTAAAAGAACTGACGGCGCGCTTTCCGCTTTATGCAAATCGGTTGAGCAAAGCGGAGGCCGTTGTCGGGGATTAACTCAAGCGAACGAAATAGCTCAAATGCGCGTTGGCGCTGGCGCGACTGCGCTCACGGTTTGCCAGCCGGGCGCTAACCGGCGTTGCCGATCCTCGCGCAATGCCGCGTGCCATTCTTTGAATTGACGCTTCTGCTCATTTGTCAGAGCAAGCGTTCCCGCAGCCACGCGGCTACTCGAAATCACGCCATCCAATTCCAGCGCATATTTGAAACACGCGAGCAGCTTGCCTACTTTGCGCCCGCCTTCCATGAAGTAGCAGGCATTCTCGAATTGTTCGCACACGCTACGGTATAGCTCGCTCAAGTCTTCATCGCCACTCCAACACACGCGCCAAGCCTTTTGCCACTCGCGCGGCAAGACGTTCGCCGGGCCTGAAACCACGCCGATAGGCAAGGCATCGTGCAGCAAGTATTCATTCCACCCTGCGCGTAATCGCCCAAGCACGCCGCCTTGCGGGCGATACCAATCGAAAATCAAATTGGCATTGCCGATGTAAATGCCGAACTCGCCAGGCTGTTTGTAATGAAGCGCGGCTTTGGTGTAGTTGCCCAGCACCTTGCGCGAGGCCGAAACCTTGATGCCACAAAGCCAGGGTAGGCGACTCAATTCTTTGACGATATGCGTGCGGATGTGCGCGGTACGCCCCGGCACGTTGATGTCGGCATTGTCGTAGAGAAAAATCGGGAGCGGTTGCGGCGCACGCTCGATCAGGTCGTTCACCTCACGCAGAAAGAAGCGCGTGATCTCAGCTTCATCCAGGTCCTTGATCGCCAACGGCGCAATCACAGCGGCGTCGGCGTTGAGCTGGATCGCCAGATCGAGGTTGTCGAGAATTTCCCGCCGCGTATCCCCGTTCAACCCACACCACACTTCAACCCTCAGCTTGCCTTGCGTGAAGAGCTTGGCGTTGATTTGTTGGACTTCAGCAATCGTGACTTGCAACACGCGCTGGCGCTCTACGTTGTTCAGTCGGTTCCATTCGCCCGTCGTGCCGTTGGCGAAGATCACGTCCGCGCCGTGGCCAGCTTGAATCAAATGGCGAATGAGGTGCCGTTGCTCGGCTTCGATTACATGGCCTGCTTCATCCACCACGGTGATGGCCGGAATGTTCAGACCTTTTCTTGGGATGTAATTCATCGTTTCAGTTTCGGGTTTTAGCGGCGCTTCCACAGCGTGCAAAAGAAGAAACTTTCGCAGCCTTGACGATGCGTGAAGGTACGCGCGCCGAAGCTTGGGGTCAACAGCGTCGTTGGTTCAAGTCCCAATTCAGTCAAGCGCTCGCGCGCGTGATCACGGAATTCGGGATGTCGCGCGCGAAACCACGCGATTACCTCTTCGCCCTCTTCCGGCTCAGTTGAGCAGACGGCATAGGTGAGCAGTCCGCCGGGGCGTAGATAGCGCGCCGCATTCTCAAGCAGGCTTTTTTGCAATTCAGCCAGTTCATTGATTTTTGTTTCCGTCATGCGCCATTTGATTTCAGGATGGCGTTGTAACGTGCCCAGGCCCGTGCAGGGCGCGTCCAGCAAGATTAAATCGAACCCGGCGGTTTCAGCGAAGGGTAAATCAGCGAGCGCGTTGAGTTGCAGTGGCTGAATATATGTGGCTCCGAGCCGGGCACACAACTCTTTCATCGTTTGCAACCGCTGCCAATGCAACTCACCAGCGATGAGCAACGTGTCAGCCGGCAGCAGGGAAGCGAGCAGCATGGTTTTGCTGCCGGGTGCTGCACATAGATCAAGCACTCGCAAAGTCTGCTGTGCATTGTCTGCCGGCTGCTGTTTCACCGCCGCCAAGTGCGCCACAAGTTGCGAGGCTTCATCTTGCAAATAAATCCAGCCTTCACGCAGCGGCTGTGCTTGTGGTGAAAGATGCCCGCTCGTGATGATCGCCGCGTCCGGCGCAACGGTCGAAGCGCGCCAACCGATTTGATTTTGCGCGAGCCATGCGCCGGTTTGCTCTCGCGTAGCGCGCCGCGAATTGAAACGGAAGGCCGTTGGTGGAGCGGCATTGTGGCTGGCTGCGAGGCGCGCCGCTTCATCTGCGCCCAAACGATTGCGCCAGCGTTCGATCAGCCAGCGCGGGTGTGAAGTTTCGACGCTCAATCTGGCAATCGGGTCGGCGATTGCAGTGAGCAAGTCAGCCAGCTTGCCTGAACTGATGACGGCTTCGCGTTGCGCCGCGCGCAAGATGGCATTGACGAAGGCGGCGGCCGATTGTTTGCGACTCAGCCTGACTTGGTTTACTGCTTCGTTGATCGCGGCGTGCGCTGGAATACGCGTGAGGAAATTGAGCTGATAAAGTCCCAGCCGTAATGCAATGACTACTTCGGGATCAAGCTTGCTGAGCGGGCGTTGCGCGTAGCGTTCGATCAAATAGTCCAGTAGTCCTTGCTGGCGCAAAACACCTAACACCAACTCATTGAGCAACGCCCGATCTTCGCGCGCCAGCCGGTCGTAACGCTCTGCTGCCAGGAGGTGGCTGGCAAAGGCATCTTCGGTCGTCACACGCCGCAAGATTTCAAAAGCCGCCGTGCGCGCCGCGCTGACTTTTGCGAGGGGCGGTTTGTCCGTCTGTTTCTTCGCCGCTTTCATCCGAGCACCGTGCCGGGTTGTAGTTTTGCGCCGTTCAGGAAATCACGCGCTGCCATCGTGCGCTTGCCCGCCGGCTGCACCTGTGTAATGCACAAACATGTGTTGCTACCGCAAGCGATGGTGAAACTGTCTCTAGCAACTGCGCAGACGCTTCCCGGCGGCTGCGCATCATTTGCACCGGATTCGACCGGCGCGCCAATGAGTTCGAGCCGCTGGCCATTCAGGAAAGTGTAACAACCGGGAAAGGGCGTAAAGCCGCGCGAGCGATTGGCAATCTGCTGGGCTGTCAACGTCCAATCCACCTGGCCGTCTTCGCGCTTGAGCAACGGCGCATAAGTAGCTTCGGCTTCGTTTTGTTTTTGTGGGATGACCTCACCGCGCGTGAGTTTGTCCAGCGTTTCGCCCAACAAGGTTGCGCCCAATTCCGCCAAACGGGGAGTTAGTCGCTCTGCCGTTTCGTCTTCGCCAATCGCGGTCGCGCGTTGCAATAAAATGTCGCCAGTATCCATCCCCACATCCATCTGCATAATCGTCACGCCCGTTTCTGTCTCGCCATTGGCAATCGCCCAGTTGATCGGCGCCGCGCCGCGATATTTGGGGAGCAGGGAAGAGTGGACGTTGATGCAGCCGAGCCGTGGCGCGTGCAACATCCAATCCGGCAGGATGCGTCCATAAGCAGCGACGATACCTGCGTCGGCTTGTTGAAACAGCGGTTCGAATTGTGCGCGGGCTTCTGGGGTCTTGATCTTGAGTGGTTGATAGACAGTCAACTCGCGCTCCAATGAGCAAATTTTGACTGGTGGCGGCGTGATGACTTGTTTGCGTCCGACCGGCTTGTCAGGCTGTGTAAAGACAGCCAACACCTGATGGCCGTCCGCCAACAAACGGCGCAAACTCGGCACGGCGAATTCGGGTGTGCCCATGAAAATCAACTTCATACTTCGGCAGGTTCCAACGGTTCAATAGTAATGCTGTCGAACATAGCTTGATAGCGTAATGCCTCAGCCACCGCCGCTGCTTTGCGCGCTGTCAGCGGGTGGTCGGGATCGTTGCTCATAATCAAAAACTCTCCATCGCCTGTTTGCTCGATGCTGAGCTGCCCCAAGGCCACACCGGGCGCGACCATCATTGAAGTAAGTTGATGAATGCGGAAACGCCCGGTGCGCTCAGCCTGTTCTTCAATAAAAGGGTCACGCAACGCGTGCTCAGCTTCGCTTTCGTTGGCGTATTCGCCCGTGACAACCAAGCAAAAGGCTTGCTCATTACTTTTCTTCATCGCCACTCCCCAACGGGGAGTCTAGGCGTTGGCTTGCAAGCAAGTCAATCGCGGCTCCCGCGCGCCTTAGCAAACAAAAAAAGCCTCAGGGCGGTAATACATGCCCTGAGGCCAAGACGCTGGATTGGTGCGTTGTTGGTGGTGTAACTCTATTCCTCTGCGGGTTGGAAGCTGATGGTCGGCACGAGTAGTTGCCCTTTGACCAGACGCAGAGAAGGATCTTTGAGCAGCGTCGCTGCTTGATTGAGCAGGTCGCTTTCGCGCAGTTCTTTGTACTTGCCGTTCTTGCTCAAAAGCAGCAAGACTTTGCCGTTGCTTGGTTGTTTGGCGCGCGGCGCTTTGGAGTTAGCTTTCTTGGGTTTGACTACGGCTGATTTTTCGCTCACAGCTTCAGCCGAGCCATTGTTCGCACCATTGCTATGCTCAGTTATTGGTTTTGCCATTTTTTTTTTGCCCTCGGTCTTTTTTACCTGGGAATTGCTTTCCGTTGTGCTCGACACGGCGAGTTGCGCGCGTGACAGCATAGCCACATCTGACCTCGTTCCTAAGGTGCTCTGTACGGACAACGCCGGTCGAGACACAACGGAAACTTTAGCGGCGCCAGCCTTTACTACTGTCGGGGCTGACTGAGGACGCTGCTTCACTTGACGAGCTGGGATGACCAGCGTTTGAGCATCAAACGCGCGCCCGCTCTTGGCTGCCGCCGCTTCTAAACGTGATTGAATCGCTACCAGGCCGGGTTCGCCTGCCATCGCGTTTTGCCAGTCCTTGCAATTGCGCCGGAACTTGCACGACCAATAGCAGACCTCTACGGCTTTCTGGCAACTGTAACGTTTGCAGGCAATCTGCATAACCTTCTCCTGCTTGCCCATTCTTGCTTGCCCATTCTTGCTTGCCCATTCTTGCTTGCTAGATACAGGCTGGCGGAGCCTTGCATAATCCGCTCATTACGGATAGCCGAACTCCTCAAAGCTCCGCCAGTCTGTCGGGGCTAAAAGGGAATCTCGTCTTCTTCGATGCTGAGCAATTCTTTGGCGGGGCGCGCCGTCGTCTTCTTGCCCTTGTTCAGTGGCGTAGCGGTTGTGCCCAACGCCTTGGCAATCGCCTGTTTCTTTTCCGCCTTGCTTTCAGCCTCGTCCTTTTCGCTTACTTTACTGACCGTTTCTGTCGTATTGGCCGCGCCAGCCTCGCTACGCTGACCCAAAAATTGGAGGTCGAGCGCGGTGACTTCCAAACTCGTGCGCGTCTGACCTTCACGGTCAACGTACTCTTCCAGCCGCAGGCGGCCTTCGATGTAGACCTGACGTCCCTTGCTCAAGTATTCGCTCGCCAATTCGGCCTGTCGTCCCCAGGTAGTCACACGGAACCAAGTAGTGGTTTCTTCCGCCGTCTCACTGTTGGCGCTCTTGCGCTTCTCGGTTGTTGCGACCGAGAACTTGCAAACGGCTGTACCCTGGGGTGTATATCTCAATTCGGGATCGCGTCCCAAATATCCCACGATGATGATCTTGTTAAACGACATTTCGCACCTCTTTTGAAAATGCCGCAATCACAAAAACTGCGGTAACTCTCCGCAGCGCGTGGCCCTCGCTTGAGGTCTGCGCTGCCGTTTCACTGATGAGACGTTATACGCTTGCTGAGATGTTGTGTCAAGTGTGAAATGCGGAATTTTTGCAAGAATTTTTTGCTGAGGCCAAAAGTAGATCGAAAAAATGGTAAAGTAAAAGCGCGAGCAATTTTCAAGAAAGCTGCTCGCGCCCTTATTTTATCGGCTTGTTATGCGGCTCAATCCCATTCGCCCAACTTGATGCGCTTCTTGATCCGGCGTTTGATCAGATCGCGCTTGAGCGGGCTGATGTAATCAATGAAGAGTTTGCCATAAAGATGGTCTGTTTCGTGCAGGACACAGCGGGCTTCTAAATCCTCGACTTTCGCGGTGAACTCTTTCCCGTGAATGTCGTAGGCTGTAACGGCTATAACGCGTGGCCGTTCGACTTCGAAGTGGATGTCTGGGAAGCTCAGACAGCCTTCTTCACCGACTTGCGTTTCTTTGGTCTCGACGATCTGCGGGTTGATGAAGGCGAAGCGCCGCGCCGGGTCTTTGCCGCCGCTGCAGTCCATCACAAAAAGCTTGATTGATTCGCCGATTTGCGGCGCGGCCAGGCCGACACCTTTCTCCACGTGCATCGTTTCAAACATATTCTCGACCAGCTCAGCCAGTCTGCCATCGAACTCGGTAATCAGCTTGCCTTCCTGTTGCAGGACGGGATCACCGTATTTGACCACTTTCAACATCATTAATTGCTCTCTTCCTCCTATACGGCGGTGAATGGCACGCGCCGGTAAATCTCTTCGACTTTGATTGTCACCCTAATTGAAGCAAAAGAAAGTTCATCTTGCAAATTGGTAAGGCCATTGCCTCAGTACTCCAAAAGTTGTTGCCGGTAATTCTCGAAATTCCGCTTCATCTCGCGCAGCGAATCACCGCCGAATTTTTCGCGCATCGCCCGCGCCAGCACAATTGCCACCATCGCCTCGCCAATCACACCCGCCGCCGGAACCGCCGTCACGTCCGAACGCTCGAAGTCAGCTTCGAGCACTTCTTTCGTGTCAATGTGAACGCTCTTCAATCGCCTGCGCAGCGTAGAGATCGGTTTGAGATAGCCACGTACACGCAATTCTTCGCCGTTGGTCATCCCGCCTTCTAGGCCGCCAGCGCGGTTGGAGCTGCGACCAAAGGTGCGCGATTCGCTGTCGTAGGTAATCTCATCGTGCACCTGCGAGCCAGGGTTAGTGGCATTGGCTACGCCTTCACCCAACTCGACCGCCTTGACTGCGTGAATGGACATCACCGCCTGGGCAAGTTGCCCATCAAGCTTGGCCATCCAACTCGTATGCGAGCCTAAGCCGGGGATGCAGCCTCGCGCCACGACTTCAAAAATCCCGCCCAGCGTGTCGCCTTCTTGCTGCGCGCGGTCAATGCACGCGACCATCCGCGCTTCGGCCTCTTTGTCCGTACAGCGCAATACCGCGTCATCGTAAAGCGCCTGAAGCTCGGCAAAACTCGCGTTGGGGTTGGCCACTCCGATTTCGCCAAGCTGGATCACATGGCTGGCCAATTCGACTTCGAATTCGCGCAGTAGTTGTTTCGCCAACGCGCCCACCGCCACGCGCATGGTCGTTTCGCGCGCACTCGCCCGTTCCAAAATGTCACGCAGGTCACGGCGGTCATACTTCAGCCCACCGACTAAATCGGCATGCCCCGGTCGCGGGCGAATGACTTTGCGGTCACGTTCTGGTGGCTGAGCAGGCTTCTCGACGGCCATCACGTCCGTCCAATTTTTGAAATCGCGGTTTTCGACCAGCAGCGCGATAGGCGAACCCAGCGTCTCGCCGTGACGCACACCGGCCAGAATTTGCACCGTGTCGGTCTCGATCTTCATTCGCCCGCCGCGCCCGTAGCCTTGCTGCCGCCGCCACAATTCGTGGTTGATGAAATCCAGGCTGATCGGCAACCCAGCAGGCAGCCCTTCGACCGTCGCGACGAGTGCGGGGCCGTGCGATTCGCCCGATGTGGTAAAGGAAAAGTACATAGCTCAGTAAATCCGTGTCACCGTTGGTCTCGTGTGTTTGAAGCGGAAAGCCAAGTATAGTCGCTTGCCGCGGACAGCGGCAATAAGCCAGATCAACCTTATGCGAAGATTGCCTAATCATAAGCAAAGACCCTATACTCCGCCCGTCTTGCCGCCAGATGTTTCGGGCGACATCAGCCACCATAAAACGAGTCAACAACCGCATAACCGAAAGGAGCTGACCAGAATGGCTACCGAAGTCGAAGTAATCCACTCAATCGAACAAACCACCGAGAAGCCTGTCTTGGAGCCGGTCGCCGAGCCGGAGCGCATCGCTGCGGTTGACACGCTGCGCGGCTTCGCGCTCTTGGGCATTCTCGCAATGAACATCATCGCCTTCGCGCTGCCGGATGCGGCCTACGGCAATCCGCTGATCGCGGGCGGGTTTGCCGGCGCGGATTACGTTGCCTGGCTCACCAATCATCTCTTTTTTGAGTTGAAGATGATGTCAATCTTCTCGATGCTTTTTGGCGCAGGGCTGGTGCTGATGGCTGACCGTGCGGAAGCGCGGGGTGGGACGCCACGTGGCATCTATTACCGGCGCGTGCTCTGGCTGCTCGTCTTCGGCTTGGCGCACGCTTACTTATTGTGGTGGGGAGACATCCTCTACTCCTACGCAGTCTGTGGCCTACTGCTCTATCTGTTCCGCCGCCGTTCGCCCAAAGTGCTCATCACGCTCGGGCTGCTGGTAACTCTGGTCGCCATCCCGCTCGGCATTGGCTTCAGCTTTAGCATTGCGCAACTGAAAGAGAAAGCCGCCCAGGCCGAGAGCGCCATCGCCGCCGGACGGACGCAGCAAGAATTGTCGCAAGAGCAGCGCGATGCCCTCGCAGGGTGGAATGAGATGCGGGCGAACTTCGATCCGACCCCAGCGCAGCTTGCGAAAGAGATTGAGACCTATCGTGGTGGTTACGCGGGAATCTTCAAGCACCGCGCTCCAAGCGTTTTCATGTTTCAGACCATCTTCTTCATCGCCTTTATCTTCTGGCGCGTCGCCGGGATGATGCTGCTGGGAATGGGATTGATGAAGCTCGGCGTCTTCTCGGCCAAATGTTCGACCCGGTTCTATGCGTTGTGTGCCCTCATTGGTTACGGTGTCGGCCTCCCGCTGATCGCCTATGGAGCGCGCGAGTTGGTCGCGCATCAGTTCGCGTTCGATTACGTATTCAGGGTCGGCTCGTACTTCAATTACGTCGGCAGCATGCTGGTGGCGCTGGGACACGTGGGAGCAGTGATATTGGTTTACCAAGCCCGTCTGCTCACTTGGTTGACGACGCGTCTGGCAGCAGTGGGCCGGATGGCGCTGACCAATTACCTGACGCATAGCCTCGTCTGCACCACGCTCTTTTATGGTTACGGTTTCGGCTTGTTCGGCACAATCAACCGGGCTGGGCTATTCGGTGTCGTGGTGGCAATCTGGATTTTCCAGCTTGCGGTCAGCCCTTGGTGGCTGCGGCGCTTCCGTTTTGGTCCGGCGGAGTGGGTGTGGCGTTCGCTCACCTATTGGCGGCGACAGCCGATGAAGTTGCAAGCTGGGGAAGCAGTGCAAACAACTTGAGCTGGCCAGAAGAAAACGTGTTGTTTCAACCATCTCAAGCAGCTTTTGCTGCAGTTGCTGCCCCGAAATCAATTGTGACTTCCGCAGGCGGCAAGGCAGGAATGTGGCTGTGCTTGCCATGGAAAGGCTCTAGCAAAAGATCGAGTTGATGGCCTGTTGCTCGACCGATATAGGCTTCGTGACACAGCGGGCAAACCTCCGCTGGGATGTGGTGAATAGTCACTTTGACTAGCGAGCCGCGCCGTTCAAAAGTCTGGTTGGTGTGACTAGGTTCCGGTGTGCCTGGACATTTGCTACTACAACGTTTTCTCATCGTTTTTTCTTACGCCTCAGGGGGCTCCTGCGAGTCTTCCCGTCTGCTTCCCACCGCTCACGGTCAGGAATATAAGCCGTCACAACGGTTGCCCACTCATCGCCGGGCACAAATTCCAACACGATGTGAAAGGGGATTCGATATTCCGTCGCAGCATGGAGCAACAAGATTCTTTCCCCGTAATCTTCCACTACTTCGCCGTTCATTACTGCGGCTTCCAAGTCCGTCGTAGTCAATCCGTCTTTCCGCGCTTCAGTCAGAGCGTGGGGCAAGGAAAGATCAAGCTCACTCTCGCCCCGCCGAATCAATTCCCGGACGTGCTGAGGATTCATCTCCACCCTTTCTTCTGTTGACTGACGCTAGACTATGGTTTGTATGCTGCTTGACAGCCTATGCAGTATAGAAGCGAGGCTAGCAATGAGCAAATAAACGAAATTGATGCGCCGCGCCTGCAGTTTGTTGAATCGCTCAGCCGATGCAGGCATAATCCGTCCTCGATTCCAACCACCAACAAAACAGAGAAGGACATCATCTGCAATGCAATCACCCTTTGCGCATATTAAACAAGCGCCGCCCGATCCGATCATCGGGCTGACCGAAGCTTTCAACAACGACACGCACACCAACAAGGTCAATCTCGGCGTCGGCGTTTACCAGGATGCCAACGGCAAGGTGCCGGTGCTCAAAGTCGTGCGCGCCGCCGAAGCGCAGTATTACGAGCAGGAGAATACCAAGAGCTATCTGCCGATTGACGGCTTGGCCGCGTACAACAAAGAAGTCCAGCGGCTACTCTTCGGCGCGGATTCGCAAGTGATTGCCGAAGGGCGTGCCGTGACGGTGCAGGGCTTGGGTGGCACGGGCAGCTTGAAGATCGGCGCGGATTTCCTGCGACGCTTCTTGCCCGACGCGCAAATCTGGCTGAGCAGTCCGAGTTGGGAAAATCACCAGATGCTGTTTGAGTCTGCCGGGTTCAAGGTCAACTCCTACCCGTACTACGATGCGGAAACGCACGGGATCAATTTCAACGGGATGCTCGAAACGCTGAAAACACTGCCTGCGCAGAGCATCGTCGTGCTGCACGCCTGCTGCCACAATCCGACCGGCGTGGATTTGAATGAGGAGCAGTGGCGCTTGGTGGTGGATGTGGTCAAGCAGCAAAGGCTGGTGCCATTTCTCGATTTCGCTTATCAGGGGTTTGGCGAGAGTTTGGATGCTGACGCCTTTGCCGTGCGCGCCTTTGCCGAGGCGGGGATTCAATGCTTGATCGCCAATTCGTTCTCGAAATCCTTTGCGCTCTACCGCGAGCGTGTCGGCGCATTGACCGTCCTGACCGCGAGCGCCGAGGAATCGAAGCGCGTGCTCAGCCAGGTCAAGCGCGTCATCCGCACCAACTATTCCAATCCGTCCTCACACGGGGCACAGATTGTCGCAAAAGTTCTGAGCGATGCCAGCTTGCGCCAGCAATGGGAGAGCGAACTGAACGCGATGCGCGAACGCATCCAACAGATGCGCGAGAAGTTCGTCGAGAACCTGCGTGAAAAGGGCGTCGAGCAGGACTTCAGCTTTATTAAGCAGCAGCGCGGGATGTTTTCGTATTCGGGCTTGAATCCTGAACAGGTCAAAAAGCTGCGCGATGAATACAGCCTCTACATTGTCGGCAGCGGGCGCATCTGTCTGGCGGCGCTGAATGACCAGAACATCGGCTACGTTTGCGAAGCGATTGCGGATGTGTTGGAAGTGGTCCGGGATTGACGGCTGGTTATTCCAATCTCAGCAGCCAGATGTCCGCCTCATTGCTCCGGCGTGTGAAATAGATCCGGCGATTGTCGCGTGAGAGCGCCAGGAGGCCGAAATCATTGGTGCTGAGCGAGAAAATCTGGCGCGGTTGCCCGCCCATCCGATCGAGCAGATACAACTCTCGGCTGTTCAAGAAGAGCAGCCGCTGATTGTCGTTTAGCCAAACCGGGAATTCGCCGAAGTCTGTCAGCCGCTCGTAGCTTTGCCGCGCGAACGAGTAGACCACGATGCCGCGATGTGGCTTTTCCTGCCCCGGTTGCCAACCTCCCAGCAACTCACCGTTCGGTGACCAATCCCAGACTAGAAACCCCGGCGGCGCTTGGCCCGTCAGCGGTTGCGGAGTTTGGGCCGCGCCGGGTTGATCAGCGTGGATGATGAATGAATTGACGTTACGGATTTGATAGAGCAGCCGCTTGCCATCCGGCGACCAGACGGGGTCAATCACTTCTTGACCTGGCACGTTGGTCATTTGCGCCAGCCCTATACCATCCTGCCGAACTTGCCAAATTTCGTATTTGCCGCTGCGGTCAGAAAGAAACGCGATCCGTTGGCCGTCCGGCGACCAGCGCGGCACCTGATCCTGCGCGATGTCGTCGGTGAGGCGGCGCAAGGGGGTGCCGTCGAGCTTGCTGACGAATAGGTCATACTGCGGTTCGCCTTGCGCCAGGTAAACGAAACTCTGTTCATCGGGCGCGAGAGAGAACATCGTGTAGCGTTTCAAGCCTTGTATCAGCGGCGTCGCAGTGCCAGTGACCTTGCCGCTGGCCGGATCGAAGGCGATTTGCCAGAGGTTTTCGCTGCGGTTGATCTGCGCGTAAATCAGACTGCGGCCATCGCGGGCAAAGTTGATGTGCTGGGCATTGTCCGTGGGCAGGAGCGCCGGTTCGGGCGCGCCGAGCACGCGCCCGGAGGCTTCGTCAATCGCCACGCGCCAGAGATTCATGCCGCCGCGCCGATTGCTCAGAAAATAGAGCTGCCGTCCGTCGGGCGACCAGACGGGATTCCAGTCCACATAACCATCATCAGTCACTGTCACAGGTTCGCTGCCGCCGCTGGCCGCCACCGTCCAGATGTCGCGATGGCCGCCTTTCTGCTCGCCCCAGAAAGCCAGGCGGTGACCGTGGGGCGACCAACTAGGTTGCACGGCATCGTGCTCGGTGATCAAACGCCGCGTGCGCGTGGCCAGATTGACTGCCCACAAATGACTGCGGCTGGGGTAGGTGGTGCGCGCTTCGTAATCCCAGATGCGCTCGTCGGCAAAAGCTATCTCGCGGCCATCGGGTGACCAGGCGGGATTGTTGCCGCCTTCGGTCAATCGCTCAACTTGACCGCCGTCGCTGTTCATCACGAAAACGCCGCTGCCGTGGCGCGTGGAACAGAACGCGATGCGTGCGCCATCGGGTGAGAAGGCCGGTTGAAAATCGAGGCCGCGGGAATCGGCAGTCAGGTTGACCGCTTCACGCGCGCCGATAGTTTGGCGGTAGATGTCCCAATTGCCGCTCCCATAACTGGCGAAGACGAAGCTTTGTCCGTCGGGCGCGAGGATGGGAAAGAGTTCCTGACCGGCCAGATCGGTCAGCTTTTGGGCAAGTTGTGCTTTGAAGGCCGGTTCAGTTTTTGCGCCGCGCTTGGCCCAAGTCCAGAAGCCGAGCGCGCAAAGAACAAGGATTAGCATGACAGCCATGACTAGGCGTCGCCGACTGCGTGACATTGCCGGTTGTGCGAGTGCGCTTGCCGATAAGTCAGCTTGCAGCTCCGCCGCCGTTTGGTAGCGCCGTGCGCGCTCTTTGGCTAGCGCGCGATTGACGATGTGCGACAACGGACAAGTCACCAATGGTGGCGGTATGCCGTGCAAAATGGCCGCGCAGACTTCGGCAGCCGTCGAGCCAGTGAAGGGCCGCGCGCCCGCGAGCATTTCGTAAAGCACGACGCCGAGGCTGAACAGATCGGTGCGCGCATCAAGCTTTTCCCGCCGCACCTGTTCGGGCGACAAATAGTTGAGCGTACCGACCAGCAGATCGGGGTCGGTTTGCAGCGGCGTCTCAGACAGGCGCGTGTTACTCGGCGGCTCTGGTTCTTCACCCAACGGTTTCGCCAGACCGAAATCGAGCACCTTGACCAATCCATCCGGCCAGATCATCACGTTTTCGGGTTTGATGTCGCGGTGCACGATACCCGCTTGATGCGCCGCCGAGAGCGCGCTGGCAATCTGACGAGCAATGGCGACGGCTTCGCTCGTGGCGAGTTTGCCGTGGTTCAAGCGCTGGCGCAGTGTTTCACCGGCGATGTATTCAGTGGCGATGAAGTGCGTTCCGCTTTCCTGTCCGATCTCGTGGATCGTGATGATGTTGGGATGGTTCAAGGCCGAGGCTGCGCGCGCTTCGCGCTCGAAGCGTCGCACGCGCTCCGGGTCGGCGGCAAATTGCGCGGGCAGCAGTTTCAACGCGATGGGCCGATCCAGCTTGGTGTCGCGCGCCAGATAGACTTCACCCATGCCGCCTACGCCCAGCAGGGAGAGGATTTCGTAATGGGCTAGCTGTTGCCCACTGGCCAGGCTCGGCACGGCGCTGGATTGGCTGATAAAACCTAGATCATCAGCGGCGGGCGTTTCCAGAAAGCTGTCGGCAGCGTCAAACGAGGCGAGCAGCTTTTCGACTTCTTCTCGCAAAGATGGATTGTCAGGGCAGGCTTCAACGAGAAAAGTTGTGCGAGTTTCCGGCGCGCGGGCCAGCGCCGCTTGAAATAAGGTTTCGACTCGTTGCCAGCGTTCAGCTTTCATCACGGTCAACCTGGCTGAGTTGTTGGTAAAGCCACGCCTTGGCCAGATTCCAATCGCGCATTACGGTTTGCGGCGAGATGCTCAGGACTTGCGCCGTCTCTTCCACCGTCAATCCGCCGAAGTAACGTAACTCGACAATGCGACTCTTGCGGGTGTCCAGTTCCGCCAAGCTTTGCAGCGCATCATCGAGCGCGACCAATTCTGCCGCGCGCTCGTGCGTGTAGTTCGCGGCTTCATCTAGCGAGAGCTTGTGCGCCGCACCGCCGCGTTTGTCGCGATGTTTGGTTTTCGCGTGGTCAACCAGAATGCGCCGCATCATCTGCGCCGCGACGCCAAAGAAGTGCGCGCGGTTTTGCCATTGCACCTGCGTCTGGTCAATCAGGCGCAAGTAAGCCTCGTGCACCAGCGCGGTCGGTTGCAACGTATGCCCGGCATTCTCGCCGCGCAGGTAGTGGTCGGCCATCCGCCGCAATTCCTGATAGACGGCGGGGATCAATTGCTCCAAAGCCGCCGCATCGCCTTTGCTCCAGGCGACGAGTTGCTGGGTGATTTCGTTGGGCGCAGGTGTCTCCATTGAGCCACTCACAAACTGGGGGAAGATTTTTTTGCAGCCGATGGGAGTTTTTACTCCCGTTTGTCGCGTTATTCAATGGTCGGGCGAAGATCAACCAAGTTCATTAATCAAGGAGTAACAAAATGAAGCTGAGATCTTTCACGCTGCCGCTTGCTTACCTAGTGCTGTCCTTACTATGGCTTGCTGGCCTCACCGCTCCGGCGGCGGCGCAAGCTCAGGTCATCAACTTCTCGAAAATCATCTTTGCAACTCAGACGGTCGAAGTGCGTAAAGCCGACGGAAGTATTGCCAACGCGGAATTTCTTTTCGAAGCCGTGCTCCATCCGGATGGCAGGGCTAATGGCGGTTGGGGGATGTGGGAACTCAGCACTCCGCCCGCCCTTACTCTCTACCGGATCGTCGGAGGCCGAGTAAGCTCTGACAATCGAAGCGGGCCTTTCTTTGAGTTCAAGGCGCAAAGGCTCTCGCCGCTGCCAAGTGACGAAATAACCATTAGCTTGCGCCCCGTGCCAGGCCAAAACGGCTCCAACCCCAAAGGGCAATGGACCATGGTGGTCCAGGATGCGGCCGCCCGCGAACTGTTGAGTTTTGTCGCCGAAGGTAGGGTACGCCCGGTTTCGCCTATACCTACCCTTACCGATCTCGTCATTGACAGCTTCGGCTATATCAACGCGCTGCCGCAAACGGTCGTAGTCCAGACAAGCAGAGGCAGCTACACCGCCAACTTTGAGAACGTCGCGCTGGTCTTTCCGAGCGGCAATGCCATTGGTTTGTTGGCGCTCTCCGGGCCAGATGGCACGCTACGAAACTTTCGCGTCCTGGCCGGAGAGGTACAATTCCACAACGGCGTAGTCAGTAGAGTCTTGTTGCACGCGCGCCAAGTGGACACGGAGGGGCCTACCCGATCTCCTCTCCCGGTTCTTATAGTTCTTGCCGATCGGCAGGATGTCTCCGAACCCTGCCGAATCTATGACATCGCTGGCACTCAGGTACACGCGCACTTTGAAGCGCAAGCAAATATCACCATTTTTCGCAATTGAACTTCGTTGAGGAGGGAGTATGAGCAGGACTGCAATGAGCCTGCCGCCGCGACAATCTGACAGTAACCTTTCCGCTGATTTGGGCCAGATCGCGCTCTTTCGCGATTTGCCCGCTACCGATTTGCGCCAGATCAGTGAGCGGTTGCACAGCAAAGTCTTCACGGCCACACGCCGCCGCTGTGATTGCGGTGGGAATTCACGAAGAACCAATGAGTTTGAATGAACTGCGTCCGGCCTATTCGCCAGACAAGGTAAACGGCTCAAAGCTGAATTCCAATCATAAGACTCATCGGCAACCCGAGGGGAGCGAACGCGGGACACGTAGACAGCTAAACGTGTCCCGCGTTCTGGCATTTTGGCGGCAGTCTGGTTAAACTGCGCACTCATCTGCATTTCAATTTCTTCCCGTTGGAGATTTATGAGCAACGAACAAAAGATCACACGCCGCACCTTTGTTTCGGCGACCACTGCTTCCGTCATCGCCACTGCCGCCAGCGCCAATCGTGTGCTGGGCGCGAATGGCCGTTTACGTGTCGGCCTGATCGGCTGTGGCGGGCAGGCGCAAGGCTCGCACGTCCCGCCATTGCTGCGGATGAAGGATACCGACAATGTCGACCTCGTCGCCGTCTGCGATGTCTACCAAAAGCGCCTCGATCAGGTCGCCGAGAAGACTGGCGCGAAGCCCTTCAAGGATTATCGCCAGTTGCTCGAACAAAAAGACATTGACTACGTCACCATTGTCACGCCTGAACACTGGCATGCGCGGATGACGCTCGATGCCGCCGACGCGGGCAAGCACATTTACTGCGAAAAGCCGATGACCTGGTCTATTGACGAGGCCAAACGCGTCGTCGCCAAGATCAAACAGACTGGCGTCAAGATGCAGGTCGGCGTGCAAGGCATGTCTGACGATTCGTACGAGACGGCGCAGCGGATGATCAAGGAAGGCAAGATCGGACGCCCGATTCAGGCGCAGATTGATTATTCGCGCAATCACAAACGCGATTTCTGGGTGAGCGATGAACCCGATCAGGATGTCAAACCCGGTGTGAACCTGGACTGGAACGCCTTCTTAGGATCTGCGCCGAAACGCCCCTTCGATTTGGATCGCTTTCTGCACTGGCGGCGTTATTGGGACTATTCGGGCGGCATTGCGACCGACCTGTTCGTGCATCGCATCACGCGCATCATCCGCGCCCTGGATTTGAAATTCCCTGACAAAGTCTGTGCCGTCGGCGGCAAGTGGGAGTTTCGCGACAGCGCGGCGGAAATCCCCGACACCTTCAATATGATGTTGGATTATCCGCAGGGCCTGTCGGTGGTGGTGCTCTCTTCGATGGCGAATGCCGAGCCAATTCCGCACGTCATTCGCGGGCACGAGGCGACGCTCGAATTCACCCGCAGCGGTTTCGTGATTCGTCCCGAAGGCCGCCTGAACAGAGAAGGCGGCAAGGAGGTCATCACGCACCAAAAGACGGGTGGGGAAGACACCTTGCTGCATCACCGCAATCTGCAAGACGCGATTCGCAATGGCGCCGCGATCAAGACCGATGTGATGACGGGTTATTACGGTATCGTGGCGGTGCGCATGGCGACCGAGTCATTCCGGCGCAGGAAGTATATGCGGTGGGATGCGGAGCGTGAGAGAGTAGTGGCTATGTAAGTGCGGCAACAAGGCCCTACTTATGGGTTGAGCGACTCAGGATCAATGCCGAGTTCGCGGAGTTTGTCGGCTAACAATTTGGCGCGCGCTGTTTCCTGTTCGGCGCGCGCTTTTTCTTGTTCAGCGCGTTGGCGTTCTCGTTCGGCCAAGGTGGCGAGTTCCACAGGCGGCAGAAACTTCCGCCCATCCGGGCCAAACACGCTCAGCTTACCGTCCGGCTCCAGGCGCAGCGTCACACCGAGTCGCGGGCTTTGGCAGCCGCCGACAAACGCCCGGCTTTTGAGCGCCGCACCGTCACGCAGCCAAGCTTTCAGCGTCCCATTCTGTGGGTCGTACTCGTAATACTCCTGCACACCGTAGCGCTCATAGAATTGCAGCTTCTTATCCATCTCAGCCACAGTGTTACTCGGCGAGAGAATCTCGATTACGACCTGAGGCGCTTGTCCACTTTCAACCCATTGTTTGTAGCAGAGACGATGTCCCTTGGGCCGTCCCAAAGCCACCATTACGTCGGGCGCAGCCGAAATATCTGGCCGCCCTTCGACCGGATACCACAGCAAATCACCCGCCACAAAAACATTCGGATCGCCGGCGAACAAGCTATCCAGCCCAACCTGAATCGTAATGATGTATTGGTATTGCAGCGTATTCTCGGCCATTGGCTTGCCATCCGAATCTGGATAATGGATGAACTTGAGCAGCGTCGGGATGTCAATTGCGTCGGCAGCTTGGCTCATAACTTAACTCCTTGAAAGCATGGATGCGCGCGCGGCGATAATAACATTGCATCAATGTGTTGGGTAGCTCTCAAAACGTCAATTGCCCCCCATCCACTACCAGTGCGTGCCCAGTCACAAAGCTTGCGTCCTCCGAAGCCAAAAACGCCACCACCGCCGCGACTTCATCCACTGAGCCAAACCGTCCCAGCGGAATCTTGTCCTTAAAATACGACTGCGCCAGCGCCGGATCAGCGTCAAGCACGGCGCGCGAAAGCTGCGTACTGATCATCCCCGGCGCGGCAGCATTGACGCGAATGCCATACGGCGCCAACTCAATCGCCATCGTCATCGTCAATCCGACCACGCCGAACTTCGAGGCGTTGTAGCCCGACAAACCATACTCGCCCACAATACCGTTGGTCGAAGCCATATTCACAATCGCGCCGCTTTTCTGCTGCACCATTACACGCGCGACGGCTTGCGAGCAGAGAAAGACGCCGGTCAGGTTGGTGTCCAGCGTCCGTTGCCAGTTCGTGTCTGTCGCTTCAAGCAGCGGTTCATAAGGTGCAATGCCCGCGATGTTGCAAAGCACGTCAATGCGCCCATGCTTTTGCACGACTTGGCCCACTAAGGTTTCGACTTCGGCACGTTCGGCCACGTCTAGCGCACACGCCCAGGCTGCGCGCGTAGCAGCGTCGTTTGCAGCATTGATCTCCGCCGCTACCTTTTCTGCCGGGCCTGTCTGCAGATCGGCAACGATGACAATTGCGCCTTCGCGCGCAAAACGTCGCGCGGTGGCAGCGCCAATCTCGCCGCCACCGCCAGTCACAATCACAACTTTGTCGGCAAATCGCATAGCTTCATCCTGCGTGCAGCTTTTCAGTCATCCAGTCGAACTCCGTCCGCATAGCCTTCAAGATCGCCCGCACGCCAGCGCTGATTGGAGAATCTTGCGTGAAAGCTGCTGCGACGGCGTAGAGCGTCAAGGGCGAGAAATGCGCTTCGTTGGCGATAGCAAAGACAGGCTCCCAGCTTTCAGGTTGAAACTTGAATTTGAACGCATCAAGTCCGTCGAAGTTATAAAACCGGCGGCCGTGCGCGCGCACCCAACCAAGCAGCGTGCGCAGCCAGAGCGGGTTCGGCTCCAACTCGACTGCGGCACGGCGTGACAAGGGCGACAGCCCCAGCGTCAGAAATTCGGCGCCGCTGTCGGCCATCGCCCTTGCTGCCGTATCAATCATCAACTCGCTCGTGCCGTTGACCGCGCCGCGCCCGCGAATGATCTGTTCGATCAGCCAGCCATTACGTTGTGGCACCGGCGACGCCACGACAAAGCCAATCACCTCGCCACGCCGTTCCGCCACAAAGACGCGGCGATCATAGAGCCGTTCCAAGGTCATCGGTTCGACCAGAAAGTGCAGCGTCGGGAAAGCTCGCGTGGCCAGCCATTCGTGCAAACAACGCAATAACGCTGGTTCACGGCTAGCGCGCTCAGTCGGCCATTCGCTGACCGTCACCGCTTTGTTGCGCGCGCGGTTCAATTGCGCTTTCAGCGAAGCGTGGCGTTCAAGGATGTATGGCCAGCGTGCCGGTTGCCAGACTGGTTCTGCGCCCAGCAATACCATCGAATGGCGCGCTGAATCGCGCAACACTGTTTCCAATCGCGACTCCGCGCAAAAGTAACAGACGCGCTTGCCGCCCGCTTCAAACTCAGCCACGACATCGGCCAGTCGTTCGCGTGCGCAAACCGGCGCGCCCGCGACAATGCACACGCCGTAATGTTGCACATAGCCGAGCACGGCATCGCCCGCCGCCGCAAACCAGTGTGAAATGCCAGGGTTGAGAATTTGGTAGGCCGTCGTATTCCAGCCGTGGCGCAACACTAGTTCGCGTGCGCGTTGAACTCCTGCCATCTCACAATCTTGTCGCCGAGTATTGGTTAGCATGACAGCGATTGCAAACTTCGTGAGGTATCCGCTTATCCGGCATATTCATTCATCGGCAAACCACCCACAACGGGCTTGCAGTGAAATAAACTGCCCGCCAACGGCTGCGCGGCCAATTTCTCCGCGCTCAACCGCGTGCGGGCTGAAGTAATATAGAGCGTCTCGAAATTCTCGCCGCCAAACACACACGAAGTCGGACGTGAGACCGGCACTTTGATCTCGGCCAACTCTGCACCAGTCTGTGGATTCCAGCGGCAAACGTGCCCGCCGTCCCAATGCGCGATCCACAACATATCTTCTTCATCAATCGTCATCCCGTCGGGATAGCCTTTCTCGCTGCCATCAACTTCGATCACCGTGCGTGGATTGGCAATCTCGCCCGTCGCTTTGTCGTAGTCATACGCCACCACGCACTGTTTGGGCGAGTCAATGTAGTACATGGTTTTTTCATCGCGCGTCCACGCCAGACCATTGCTGATCCACACGCCCGGCACTTTCAACTGCACGCTGTGATCGGCATACAAACACCACAGATTGCCTTTGCCCTCGCCGTGCTCTTCGTCCAAGTGCAGCGAGCCTGCCCAGAATCGTCCCGCCGGATCACATTTGCCATCGTTGAAGCGATTGCCCGGCAAATGTGATTCGGCATCGGCAATGGGCGTAATCCTTTCAGTTTCCAAGTCCAGGCTGGCAAAGCCGCTCTTCAACGCCAGCACCAGCCCGCCTGACGCTCTCACTGCTGCTGAGCCGACGTATTCGCCCACGTCAATCGCCCGATGCGCGTGCGTTGCCGGGTCGTAGCAGTGCACTTTGTAACCCTCGATGTCCACCCAATAGAGCTGTTGTGCGCGAGAGTCCCAGACCGGCCCTTCGCCCAGTAGCGCGTTGTGCTGAAATGCCAATTCCGCCGTTAATGCTGACATTGCTTTGATCCTTTGTTGATGAATAGTACGCCTGTTTGCGCCAGCCGGAAGCTAACAGGTTTTGGTTGTGCGCTCAATGGGGGCAGGTTTTCATCAATGTTGTGCTGGCGAGTTCTACAGTTCGGAAATTTTCGCGAACGCGGTTTGCGATCTAGCCTGTTTGCGCTTTATCACATAAGATTACGGCTCGCATTGACTCGGCATGGATTTATCAGAGAGGGCGCACGCTTCAGCATCCTCTCTCAGGCTTTGGTCTCAGACTCTGGCGGTTGCGCATAGCGCAAGGCCGCGCGCGCTGCTCGCCACAATAAGGAGTTCACAGTATGCAAGCCAACTTTGACCTCATCATCACTGCCGACACGCCGAACCTGCGCGCTGAACTGGAACTGCGTGACGCACACGGCGCGCAACTCGCTTATCGCCTGACCGAATTCAAAGAGATCGCACGTTCGCAACTGGACGGTCTGTTCGACTTGCGCAATTACCTGCGCCATTACGTGATCGAAGGGCAGGAAGAAGCCAGCGTCGCCGGCATCGGCCTCTGCATCGCCGAGCAGGTGTTGGGCGAAGAGATCTTCAAACACCTGTGGGCTTCGGAATCCCAGCGCACGCTGCGCATCCAGTTGCCCGGCGCGACCGAGGAAGAGAATCACTTGGCCGCCGCGCTCGCCCGCGTGCCGTGGGAGATTGCGCGCCCGTCGGCCGACAAAGAAACGCTCGGCGAACGCAACCTGCTCGTCCGCGTCGTCCACGATATGGCGGCGCCGATGACGCAATCGCTCGAACTCAAGCCGGGCGAATCCTTGCGCGCGCTGTTCGTCTTTGCCGAAGCCCGGGGTTCGCGTCCGCTGGCGGCGCGCAAGGAGCGGCGCGAATTGCTCAACCTCTTCCAGAAAGAAATCTATCCGCAGCGCCGCATCGAAGCCCATTTCCTGACGCACGGCGTCACACGCGAACGGTTGGAAGCGCAGATCAGGGAAAACGGCGGTTATCACATCGTCCATTGGAGCGGGCACGGGCATTTGAACCTGCTCGAACTCGCCAAGGCGGGCGGCGGCAGCGATCACCTTTCCGGCGACGAACTGCTCGATCTCTTCACTGACGCGGGCGGCTTCATCCCGCGCCTGTTTTTCTTGAGCGCCTGTCATTCCGGCGACATCCTGCGCGTGCGAGACTGGAACGATTTTATGGCCGTGGCGCAGGGCAAAGAGCCGGGCGCGAAGCAGGCGACGACTGAAGCCGACAAACAGATCGAGGTGGAAGAGCAGCCCGGTTACACCGGCACGGCGCACGCGCTGTTGCAAGGCGGCGTGCCTTCGGTCATCGCCATGCGTTACGCCGTGGGCGATGAATACGCGCGCGAGTTGAGCGTGGAGTTTTACCGCGCGCTGCTAGCTTACAAGAAACCGCAGGACGCTGCTGCCGCACTGACGACTGCGCGTAAGTCGCTGCTTGATTCGAAGCGCGCAATCCGCGCCCATTTCGTGGTTTGCGATCACGCCACGCCGGTACTTTACGGCGCGAGCGATCCCGGTCTGAATCTGCAAAAAGGCCGCAGTCTCGCGCTCGACACGCGCAATCCGCGGTTGCATCAGATCACCGAATTGACCACGGCGGGGCACGAACATTTCGTCGGGCGCACCTGGGAACTGGCCGATCTGGGCGCGGAATTTATCGGTTCCAGCCACAGCGCCGAAGTGAAGCCAGTCGCCGTCATCACGGGCCTGGGCGGGATGGGCAAGACGGCGCTCGTCGCCGAAGCGCTCGCGTTGTGGGAGTCGCAGTTCGAGTGGGTGTTGCTTTATCAGGCCAAACCGAACCGGCTGGAATTCGACGCGCTGCTGCGCGACCTTGACTTGAAACTTCGCGGCGAACTGAAGCGCTACTACAAACACGTTCAAGAAAATCCCGCCGATGCGATCTACCGCGCTGCCGACGCTGATTTCACCGGCCCGGAACGATTGGAACGCCTCACGCGCAACCTCATCCGCGCGCTCAAGGACGAAGCGATCCTGCTAGTGCTGGACAATTTCGAGACCAACCTGAAACCACAGCCTGAACCTGGCGCGAGCGATGGCGAACCGCTGTGGGCTTGTCAGGACGCGGCCTGGGATCGCTGTCTGGCGCAACTGGCGGTGGAACTCGCCGGGACGCCCTCGCGGGTGTTGATCACCTGCCGGCGACCGCTGGCCGCGCTCAAGCCGCTGGCTTACCAACGAGTCTTGCTCGGCCCGTTGCCGCCGGGAGAGGCCGCGCTCTACCTGCGCGAGCACGCGGGATTGAGCCGGATGTTTTTCAACGCCGATGCGGCGGAACGCGCGCTGGCGATGCGTTTGCTCAATGCCAGCCGCTTTCATCCGCTACTGATGGATCGGCTGGCGCGCCTGGCTATGGGCGGCGCGGCGTTGCGGGCGCAGTTGATGCAGGCGCTCGAAACGCTGGAAAAGACCAAAGACTTCGCCCAACTGCCCGCCCTGTTCGCCGACAGACGAGGAGATGGATCGAGCGATGCGCAGGAATTGGCGTATCTGAACGACGCCCTCGCCGCCTCGCTCGATCAACTCATCCAAGACGCCAACCCGGACGCGCGCCGCTTGCTGTGGATGATCGCCGTCGCCAATGAACCCGTTGAGCTTGATTTGTTGCAGAGCGTGTGGAGCGGCGAGGAGGACGAGGAGACCCAACAGCTTCGGCAGATCAAACAGATGCTGGAGATGTTGCCGCTGTTACCGCCGGAGTTTCAGGAGAAATTGAAGGCGATGCCGCCTGAGTATCGCGCGATGCTCGACGCCCTGCCGCCGCCGACTGACCACCACAGACCACCAGCCGCCGACCTCTTGCGCCAACTCAGCGCCATCGGACTGGTCAGCGAAGAGCGTGCTGCGCCGGACGATGACAACCCTGCCCTGAGTTGCCACGAACTGGTGCGCGAACGCATCCGCGCCCGTCTGCACGACCATCCGGCGGAGCGTGACGGCCTGACCGAAAACAGCATCCGGCTGGCCTACGCCGACTGGCTGATAGCGGCGTTTGAAGAGTCCATCAATAAGAACACGACCGCCGCGCTCAGTGTTGGCAGCCGCGCCTTAGTTTATTGCGTTCAGGCTGGCGCTTACGATCGGCTGGGTGAGATTGCTAGTTGGGTTATCACCAGTACCACCGATCCGCGCCTGATTGCCGACTTGCTGCCACACCTGGAAGCTGCCGCGGAGTCCGCGTCTGAGGGTATGTTGCGTTGGCGCTGTCTCGGCGTCTTCGCCGAGGGGCTGCGGCGAGCGGGCCGCCCCGATGTCAGCTTACCTTTTTACGAACAGTCCGCCACTCAGGCCCGCGCTGCCGCTCAATCTGAGAGCCAGACCGCGCCGCTGGCTTGGGGCGATCTCGCCATAACTACCGGCAACTGTGCATATGCTCTACGTGATGTCGGCGACCTCGACGCGGCTCTTCAGCGGCGACTTGAAAGCGCCGAGGCCGAGAAAAAAGCAGGATGCCCCGCCATTGATTTCATCAACGGCGAACTGGAAGTCCTGCGCATTAAGATTATGCAGGGAGATTCTGTGCTGGCGCTGCCACAAGTAGAGGAGCGGCTGGCACGGGTAGAATCCTGGTGGCGACGGTACCGTGCGGGACAGCGTGTGCCTGAAGCACCTAATCCCACCTTCCTTGCGCGCGTGCTCATCAGCGCACTCGAAATCATCACGTATGCCCACTTTGCCCAGAAGGATTGGGAATCTGTGTTGCGCCGTAGTGATGCCTTATTAGAGGTGAGGCTGGCACTGCAACATCCGGCGGAAGAGATTGCTTTAGATCGGGTGAACCGCGCCAACGCGCTGAGACATCTGGGCCGCTTCGGCGAGGCGCAGGTGGAGCTTGAGGCCTGTCTGCAGGTCTTTCAGCACGATCCCACCAATCGCGCCAAGGTGCTCGGCTCCTTGGCCACTTTATTCTACGAACAAGGTGACGTGGCCCAGGCAATTACACAGGGACACCGCGCCCTTGCCTTTTGCGAGCAGTTGCCAGATCACTCCAGCCGCGCCAGCTTACACAACAATCTTGCCTACTACCTTGAACACGGCAGCTTGCCGTCCGCCCTGGCCGAATCCGCGCGCCACCAACTCGCCGCCCTGACTTACCAACTTGTCGCTGGGCTAGGGCAAGACTTGCAAACCTCGACGCACAATTACGATGTCCGCTTCCACTGCGCCCACGAAGCAGGGACGACGCTGGCCGTGCCGCGCGTGGCCGAATTGCTGGCCGACCCGGCCTTCCGCCCGCTGGACGATTGGCTCCGCCAGCGGCAGGTGGACGTGGACGAGTTGCAGGCCGCCGTGGATCAGTTGTTGGAACAGGTGCGGCAAGCGGCGCTGGCGCAGGATGCGAATGACCAATGAAGGCGGGAAGCCGATTTGCTTTGAGCGCCGGAGGCGCAGCGGGAAATTAGCCGGGGATGGAATCCCCAGACTGTGGTGGATAGCGTTTCGCGCCCTGGCAAGGGCGCAGGACGCGCGCGGTCTGTCGCCCCTGGCGGGGCTTGCGTTTGTTTGGACGGGGTTCCGGGGGTTGCGCTGCGCTCCACCCCCGGCTAATTTCCTACCGCGCCTCCGGCGCTAAACTTATGCGCCAGTTCGTTGCCTCCGGCGCTGAACTTATGCGCCAGTTCATTGCCTCCGGCGCTGAACTTATGCGCTAGTTCGTTGCCTCCGGCGCTGAACTTATGCGCCAGTTTGTTGCGCTCCACCAGTGGGGGCATGCGGCGCTTGACTACTAGAGGTGCGTTGCGCTCCATCACTGGAGGTGCGTTGCGCTCCGCTACAGGATATTTCCGTCTTTACCTCCGGCGCTGAATTATGCGCCGGAGGCGCAGCGGGAAATTAGCCGGGGATGCAATCCCCGGAACAGAACGTCAGCAACATTTCGCGCCCTGGCAGGGGCGCGGGACTAACCTCGGAGGGAAACATGCCCTCAACACATTTAAGCCTTCACTATCACCTGATTTTCAGCACCAAAGATCGCATCGCGCACATGCACAAAGACTGGCGCGGCAGATTGCACGCCTATTTGGGCGGCATCGTCAATGATCTGGGTGGTGTGCCTGAAGCGATTGGCGGCGTGGAAGACCACGTCCATCTGCTGGTCGGGCTGCGCGCAACGCATCGCCTGGCTGACGTATTGCGAGAGATCAAAGCAGGATCATCGAAATGGGTTCACGAAGAGATGAACCAGCCGCTCTTTGCTTGGCAGGATGGGTATGGAGCATTTACCGTCAGCGCCTCCAGGGTCGAGGTCGTGAAAAATTACATCGCCGCGCAAGAAGAGCATCACCGCAAGAAGACTTTTCAGGAGGAGTATCTGGAATTCCTGAAAGAGAGTGGTGTCGAGTATGACGAGAAGTATCTTTGGTGAAAGCGTAGTCCAGCGCCCCTGCCGGGGCGCGAAAGTTATCGCAACCAATTCCGGGGATTGCATCCCCGGCTAATTTCCGCCGCGCCTCCGGCGCTAAACCAGCTTGGGAATTGTGTTCCTGGTTCTCCGGCGCTAAACCAACTTGGGGATTGCGTTCCTGGTTAATTTCCGCCGCGCCTCCGGCGCTAAGAGAGACTTGCACTATGCCAACATCCAACAACCCGCAACGCCCGCTCGCTGAACTGCTGGCCGAACTCGAAATCGCCGTCCGCGCCGGAAATCGCCTGCGCGCCGTGCAACTGGAACAAATCATCCTGCAACGGTTGGCGACCGAAGCGGCGGAACGCGACGCCACGGAACGCCGCGTCCGCGCGCTGATGGAACAATTGAAGCTGACGTCGGCAACATCGCCCGCCGCTCCCAGCCCGCAGGTCAGAGGCATTGATGATCGCATCATCGAACGCGGCGTCGAGGCGATGGCTGCCGACGACGTCGTTTATCCCGTCTGGTTCGGAACCAACCGCAAACCGGCGGCGACGGGCGCGGGCTTCACCGGCGAGCGTCACGACCGCATCACTCGTGGCCGCGTTGAAGTTCACGTGCCCGAAGCGCATCGTTTCGGCGGGACGGGCACTTCGTTCTGGAAACGGTTGCTGCGTTTTGACCTGCGCGACGACCATTTGCGCGTGCAGCAAATCACGCGGCAGGAACGCGACGCTTTCTTCGCCGACATCCAGAAAACATTGCAAGCCGTCCGCGAGAGCGGAGAAACACCGCACGCGCTGTTTTTCCTGCACGGTTACAACGTGACGTTTGAAGACGCCGCCATCCGCGCGGCGCAGATCGGTTACGATTTGAAAACGCCGGGCGCGACGGCTTTTTTCAGTTGGCCTTCGCGCGGCAATGTCACGGCTTATCCGGCGGACGAAGCCAGCATCGAAGCCAGTGAACGCGCGATTACCGATTTTCTGGTCGAATTCACCACGCAATGCCAGGCCGACAAAGTCCACGTCATCGCGCACAGCATGGGCAATCGCGGCCTGCTGCGCGCGCTGCAACGTATCGCGGCCAATGCGCAAACGCGCGGGCAGGTGCGCTTCGGCCAAATCTTCCTCGCCGCGCCGGACGTGGATCGTGATCTGTTCCTAGACCTCGCCCAACTTTACTCGCAACACGCCGAACGCACGACGCTTTATACTTCGAATGGCGACCTGCCCGTGCATCTTTCGTCGAAGCTGCACGACGCGCCGCGCGCCGGGTATTACACGCCCTACACCGTCGCGCCCGGCGTGGATACGGTGGCCGTGCCGTATTTCGACGTTGACCTGTTGGGCCATTCGTATTTCGCGCAGGCCGAAGCGTTGCTGCACGACATCTACGATCTGATGCGTCACAATCAGGCTCCAGCCCAGCGGCAGCGGATCGCGGCGACGTTGCACGAGGGCATGGCGTTTTGGAAGTTGAAGAGGTAGAGCGACCATTCCGTGGGTTGAAAATCCACGACTGAATTCAACTACTGCTTATTGCGGCAAAGCTCAGACAAAAGGAAAAGCGAATGAATCGAATCTTTCATCAGGTATTGTGGCTTGCACTCTCCGCGACGGCGACCGTTGCCGGAACTGCGCTGGTTTCGCCTGTGTTGGCTGCCACCTTCGTTTATGTTGGTTGTGCGGAAAGCAGCGATATTTACGTGCTGCAACTCAATCGGCAGACGGGCGAGTTGACGCTGGTTGAAACGGTGGCCATTCCTGGCGTAGTCAAATCTGGCATGTCCACACCGATAACAGTCAGCCCTGATCGGCGCTTCCTCTTTGTTGCGACGCGCGGCGAACCACAGGGCGTCGCGACGTTCGCGATTGAGCAGAAAAGCGGCAAACTCAACTATGTCGGCAGTGGCCCGCTCGCTGACAGCATGCCTTATATCTCGACCGATCGCAGCGGACGCTTCTTGTTCGCGGCTTCCTATCCCGGCAGCAAGTTTACGGTCAGCCCCATCGGCGCGAATGGCGTGATTCAACCGGCGCAGCAGGTTTTGCCAAACTATACCAATGCGCACGCGATTCTCCCGGATGCGAAGAACCGCTATGTGCTGGCAACTACGCTGGGCAACGATCTGGTCAATGTGTTCAAGTTCGATGCGAAGACCGGCAAACTCGAAGCGCACACGCCGCTGTCGGTTTCCGTGAAGGAGAAGACCGGCCCGCGTCATTTCGTCTTTCATCCGCAGGGGAGGCTCGTGTATGTCCTCGGTGAACTCGATGCGACGGTTCACGTCTTTGATTACGATGCGGGCAAGGGGCAACTCAAAGAGAAACAATCCGTCAGCGGATTGCCGCCGGGCGTGACGGGTAGGATCGGGGCGGCTGATTTGCACCTCACGCCTGATGGCAAGTTCCTGTACATTTCTGAGCGCACGTCGAGCACGCTCACAGGCTTCAAAATCAATGCGGCGGATGGAACGTTGACGTTGATCGAAACCATGCCAACTGAAACGCAGCCGCGCGGGTTCGGCATTGATTCAACGGGGCGTTACCTATTCGTGGTCGGCCAGCGTTCGCACCGTATGTCGAGTTACCAGATCGCGCCTGCTACCGGAAAGCTCGCTAAGCTCAAAGAATATCCGGTGGGCAAGAACCCCAACTGGGTCGAGATCGTAGACCTTCCGGCAAAATGAAAAGAGACGCGGAGACAGTACAGAGAGGGGGAAAGCAACCAAGGCGCTCTTTTCCTCCTTTCTGGGCTGTCCTCGCGTCTTTTTGCGCCTCTTCCGATGAGGCAGTTGTCATCTTTCAAAAGAGCAACTTAATTTTGGACCAGTGCTCAGGCCTTCGGGCCAGTCACGCCCGTCAGTTGCGTGGCAGTAGAGGCCCCGCCGCGCGCCTCGATGAGGCCATCGTTGGTCAAGACGACCTGGGTCGAACTGTACATTGCGCCCGTGCCATTGCCATTGGCGTCCACCGTCAGCTTGATGTAACCGACTGTGCCGCCCGTGGCCGCCCGGCCACCTGATGTTGTTCCCGTGGCGAAGGGGCGCGCCGAGACCAAACAGATCGTGTAGCCCGCGCCCACTTTGGCCGAGGCCGCCAAGTTGATCGTGAAGGTCTGCCCGCCTATTTTCACCGTGCCGTAGCTTTGGTTCGAAATCGCCTTGACCATCTGCCCGCCACCGGCTTGCTGGGCGGTCAAGAACTGGTTGAGTTCATCCGAGGTCAGAAAGCGGCTAACGGTCATCGCGACGCTGCCGCCCGTGGTGCTATCCGTCGCCGTTGCGCCGCGCACTCTGCCGCGCGGGCCTGCGCCGCTGGCCGTGCCTGCCGAACTGCCGGTCGTGCCATTATACGTTCCCGTGGGGGCGGGCGATGAAACACTTACGCCGCCATTCGCTGCGCTGCCGCTCACCGCACGTCTGCCGCGCGGCCCTTGCGCCGAACTGTCAGAATTATTGAGGGCGATGACCGTCATCAGTGTCAGCGAGAAAGTAAGCAGTCGAGTCATGGTATTTTTCATAGTCGAGTTCTCCATCGTTAAAGAGTTGTTTTAGAGCTTGTCGTAGCTTGTCATACCGGGGCAAACGTCTGCTGTGAGCGCAAATTGCCGCCTCTCAGCCCCCGGTGCTACAATCGCCGCAGTCCGGTAACGCGGCGGGCCACTTTCTACCGTGAAAGCTGACTGCAAGTCCTAAAGTTCGGCCCTGAGTTTTCCAAAGTTTTCCAAAGACGGCTGCTGAAGAGTTCCATGTACAGTCCCGGTAGGCATTTATATGAGTTCGACTGTTTCTGCGTTGACCCCCTCAAGCGGCAGTTGCTGCGCGACGGGCAGCCGGTTTCCATCCCGCCCAAGGTCTTCAATACCCTCTTGACGTTGATTGAGCAGCGTGGCCAGGTCGTCAGTAAGGATGATCTGCTGGCCCGCCTTTGGCCGGACACGGTGGTCGAAGAAGCGAATTTGACCGTCTACATTTCGGCCTTGCGCAAGACGCTGGGCGAGGGGAAGCGTGAGAACCGGTACATCGTCACTGTGCCCGGCCAGGGCTACCAATTTATTGGCGACGTGCGGCAGATTAACGGCGCGGACGCAGGTAAGGTTGACGGCCTTGAAGTTGAATTACCCGAACCGGAAAGCCTCAGCGAACGCAACGCTAAGCCAGTGCAAGTGCCTGCCGAAGTCGCTGGGATCACTGAACCCGGCCGCGCGCCCGAAATTGCCCGGCGGCCCGCCGTCCGCTTCGGTTGGCTGCTGGCCGTCCTCTCTGTCCTACTCATCTTGGCGGCAAGTGCGGCCCTTTACCGCTGGCTTCCCGCCGCTCAAACTCCAACCGCCATCAAAACCATCGCGGTGTTGCCGTTCAGTTTATTCAGCGACAACAAGGCTGATGAATATCTGGGCGTGGCGCTGGCCGACGCCTTGATTATGCGGCTCAGCCACATCCGGCAGGTGACGGTGCGGCCTACGAGTGCCGTGCTCAAGTACAACCAAAGCTACAACCGGGGCTCGGCTGTGAAACAGGATGCTGCGAATCAGGATGCTGCGCAGCAGGATTCGGTGGCGATAGGGTTGGCGCTGGGTGTAGACGCCGTGCTCGAAGGGAGCGTGCGCAAAGCGGGCAATGTGGTGCGGGTCAGCGTCCAATTCGTGCGCGTCGCAGACGGCAAGCCGCTCTGGGCGGAGAAGTTCGATGAAAAGACGGCGGATGTGCTGACGCTGGAAGACCGCGTTTCGGCGCGGGTCGCGGCGGCACTGGCAGTCAATCTCACCGACGAGGAGCGGGAGCGGCTGGCGCGCCGGTATACCACGAACTTCGAGGCTTACCAGGAATACTTGCGGGGGCGCTTTCACTTGAGCAAACGCACACCGGAAGATTTACGCGAAAGCCTAAATCACTTTAGCCGTGCGCTTGAACTGGATTCCCGCTTCGCGTTGGCTTGGGCCGGCTTGGCTGATAGCTATGCGCTTTTGGGTTTCCGTGTCTACAATTCGCTCCCGCCGCACGAGGCGATGCCGCAGGCGAAGAGCGCGGCCCTACGCGCGCTGGAACTGGATCAAACCCTGGCCGAAGCCCACGGAGCCTTGGGTTTGGTCAAACTACGTTATGAATGGGACTTTGCCGGCGCCGAGGAAGAGTTCAAACGCGCGATTGCCTTGAATCCGGGCTATGCAACGGCGCGGCAATGGTATGCCGAACTGCTCTGGCTGACGAAACGCGGCGACGAAGCGTTTGCCGAATCTGAAGCGGCCCGGCGGTCTGACCCGTCTTCAATCGCCCTCAGCGCCGCGGCGGCCATCCATTTCTACTATCGCCGCGAATACGACCGCGCAACCGCACAGTGCCAGAAGATGCGGGCGACGGACGCCAATTCCTATCTGCCGTATTTGGTTCTGGGACTGATTTTGCAGCAACAGCAGAAACCCAAAGAAGCGGAGGCGGAACTCGAGCAGTCGCTGCGCGCCGGAGCGGGGCGCACCGGGCGCGCGGCGCTTGGCTATCTTTACGCGAAAACGGGCCGGCGGGACGCAGCTTTGCGGTTGCTTGAAGAGTTCCGGCGCGAGGCCAAACAAACTTATGTTGATCCGACCTTCTTCGCCGCTCTCTATTCCGGTCTGGGCGCGACCGAGCAAACCTTAGAGTGGCTGGAAAAAGGCTATCAGGATCGTTCGACGGCGATGATCTACTTGAGCGTTGACCCGCGCTACGACTGGCTCCACACGGATTCTCGCTTTACAGAATTGGTGCGGCGCATTGGGATCAAGTAAGACTGGCACGCAACCTTGAATACCATATTAGTCGGAGCCTAAAAGTAGCCGGTAAGTTCCCAATACAAAAGAGGCAAGGGCAGAGACGACACGGAAAGCCGTTTGCTGACTTTGCCGCTTTGTGTTGGAAAAGACTTTGCAACGCCAACCCCACTTCATTGTATTGCGCCGACCAAAACGAACGGTGCCCAGTAATAAGGATGCCGCCACGCTTGTTGCTGTCCGCGTATCAGTCCCAGCTTGGCTTGGCGCAACGCATCATCTTTGCTCAGCCCATGTTGCAGGTTTTTGTAGAAGGCTTTCATCAGCGAAGCCGTAGCGATGTCGTTGACGTTCCACAAACTGACCACCACGCTCTCGGCACCTGCGTATAGAAATGATCGTGTCAATCCGATGATGCCTTCGCCCTTGAGCAATTGGCCCAAGCCTGTGCGACAGGCCGAGAGCGTGACCAAGTCGGCGTTCAGCTTCAAGCGCATCACTTCGCCCATTTGTAGCGCGCCGTCTTCTTTGGAGTCGGCGGCGGTAGACAAGACGATACCGGAGCGCGCCGGATATTCTTCGTCAATCAGCGCGTGCGTGGCGAAGTGTACGTAGCGATATTGATTGAGCGGCTCGCTCTTGACGTTCTGTTCTTGCGCAGCCGCGCCCAGGAAGACACGGCGCTCCGTCGGCGGAAAGAGCGCGGCAATCTCGTTCACTTCGTTACGCGTGTAAGGCAGTTGCCGGAAATCGTAACCGCGCTCGGTCGCGTTGCCTTTGACCGGCGCGGTCTCGTCTTTGCCGTAGATCGGGTCGCCGAAAGCGATGAGGCCTTTCGCGGTGGCGGTGTTGTTTTGCTTGAGCGCACGCAACGCGGCGAGCGCCGAAGCCGAGGGCGCGTAGCTGATGGCGAAGCGCTCGATCAAATAAGGTGCGGTGGTTGACGGTCGTTTCGGCTGGCCCGCCAATGTTTCAAATGGCAGGTAGGCCAGCACGCCATCGGGCACGATAATCAATTTGCGCGCGCCGGTCAGGTACGGTTCCAGCGGTTGAAAGAGTTTTTCGTACAACGGCTGGCTCTGCGTCTTCAGCTTGGCGATGGCTTGCGCCGCCGTGATCGAGTTGACCCTGGCGGAGGCAGCCGTGCGAAAGGCGGTGACGAGCGGCTCCAACTCCTTGCGTGCCGGCAGACTGACCGAGGCGAGTTGGCCCGCTTGCAGCACCCAAGCAAACGAATGCTCCTCGCCTAACACGAATTCGAGCAGCGCTGTTTCTTTTCCCAGCAGTCCCGTTGCGCGCGCAAAGCCGATGGTCGGCGGGGCTTTGACGCTCGAGTAGCGCGGATTGGCGCGGCGCAGTTCAAAGCGGTACATTTCCAGCGCGCTTTCGGCCTCGGCCAGTTTGCGGTTCAACTGCGCCGCTTGTTCGGGCGCAAGCTCTGGTTGCCGAAGCTCTCGCTGGAGGCCGGAAATCCGCTCGAAAAGTTGGTCTTCACGTTGCTGTTGCGCCGAGGTCAATTCCATTTCAGCTTCCAGTCCCGCTTCGGCCAGCACGTCCAGGAAGGCGCGCGCGTGGTAAGACTCCGCGACTTCAAAAGCTTCTTCTTTGCGTGATTGGCTGAGCAACAGCGCAATCGCCCCGGCAAAGACCTGCTGGCGCGAGGCGACGATTCCAGCGCGCGAAATTTCGGTGGGAATCGAGAGGGCGCGTGCCTCTTCCAGCGCCGCCAGCGCCGCGCGATAACTCTTCAGCGCTTCGGACGTTTGGCCTAATGCGCGTTGCGCTTCGGCCAGCGTGGCGTAGTGGCGCGCTTCCAGATGTTTGTGCCCGCCGGTGTGCTGCAGCGCGCGCAATGCTTGCGTAGCCGAATTGCGCGCCGCTTCGGGGTTGCCGGATTTAAGTTGTGTGGCGGCGTATTCGCCCAGCGCCAGTGCTTCGGCTTGCGGCAAGCGCAAAGTGCGGACGATTTGCAACGCCTGTTCAAACAGTTCGGCAGCTTTGGCCGGTTGGTTGAGCGCGGCGTGCACAGAAGCGAGTTGATAAAGCAACTCAGCGTAAGGAAACGTGCGGGGCGTAGACGCCAGTAAGGCTTGCGCCGCTTGGCCGTATTGCAAGGCGGACTGCCAATTGCCACGCCCTTTCTCGACCGCGACCAAACGTCGCAAGACGGTGGCCTCAGTTTCCTGGTCAGCCACCGAGCGGGCTAGCGGCAGTGCCAATTGCAGGTGCAGCGTCGCCTGCGCAAAATCGCCGGTTTCGGCAAAGACCGCACCGAGCCGGGCGAGCGAGAGGGCTTCGCCAGCTTGATCTTTGCGCTGGCGATACAACTGCAAGGCTTGCTGGAAACATACAAGCGCATCGGCATAGTGGCCCGATTGCAACAGCAAGCCGCCAGCGCGGGTTAAGGCATTCGTTTGCAACTGGTCGAGGCCCGCTCCCTCGGCGTTGAGCGCGGCCAGTTTGAAGAGGCGAATGGCTTCGCTCATCCGGCCTATGTGAAAAGCCGCGAGGGCCAGCAGGTTGATGGCGCGCGCCTGCCGCTCTCTGTCGCCACGCTGCTGGCTCAAGCTGAGCGCCTGATCGGCGGTCTGGTGGGCTTGAGCAAAATTGCCATTTTGTATCTGCCGGGCGGCGGTTCTGAGTAATGCTTCGATCTCGGCCTGTTGAGCGGGAGCCTGTGGGTCGGTTGCCGAGGGAATTGGGCGGGGTTGTACGTAGGCAGAGTAGGGGAACGACAGGCAAAGCACGGCCAGTAGACAAAGCAAAATCGCCAATCGCTTCATTGTTGTAACGCTCAAGCGCATACGGGCGGGGATTCTACTCAATCAATACCACAAACGGTAGAGAGCGATGAGCCAATGCGGTGCTGGGAGTGGGGCAAATCACGAAAAAATCAAAAAAAGATTGATACATCCAGAAACCCTGCTGCACTACTTACCGAACAAGCAAGCCGGAGCTTGAGACCGGCGGCAGTTGAGGAATTGAAAAGTAGTAACCGGACGGCCACGAGCCGCTCGCAACTAAACGTAGATAAACGACCGGGCCAGACCTGGTCAGGAGAAAGATGCAGCTATGAAAACTCTATCAACCATTCTTCTCACTTTCACCCTTTCTTTGGCACTGACCTCCATTGCTGCGGCGCAAACGCCGACCCCGACTCCCGGCAAACGGACGCCGGTCGCCACAGCGCGGCAGGGGAACCAGCAAAAACGCATTGGCCGGGGCGTGGCTTCGGGCGAGTTGAAGGCCGGGGAAGTGCGCAAGCTGGAGCAGGAACAGAAAGATATTCAGCAAGAAAAGAAAGAGGCGCGCGCCGATGGCACGGTGACGGGCGAAGAGCGCAAGGATATTCAGAAGGAGCAGAATCAAGCGAGCCGCCACGTCTACCGTGCCAAACACAACACGCGCAAACGTAAGTAAGTTCGCCCGCCCCGCAATGTGCCTCGCTGTCCGCGCCGGATTGCCGGTGCGGACGGCGGCGAAGCGAAGCAAACGAAAAATCACAACCGCTGAATAACGAAAGGAAGACTGCATGTTCAAAGGCAAAACCATCATCATCGCCAGTTTGAGTTTAGCCCTGTTGCTGGCTTCCAGCGCGTTGGCCCAGGACAAAGGCAAGCCTGCCGCAACCAGACGGAAAGCGGTCGCGGGCAAGAGCAAAGGCAAAAAGAACCGCTATGCCAATCAGGAAATCGGCTATCGTAAACAGAGCGCCAGCGCGGCGAATCAGACCAGCAATCAGTTGCTGCCTTACGTCGAACAAAACAACCTGAAAAAGCCTCAGCCGAAGCAGCAAGGCTTGCTGCCTTATCTCGAACAAAGCAACTTGCGCAGCCGCAAGGCGCCAAAACGGCGGTAGCCAGCACCGTTTGAGCAACTCATTTCGTTCCGCGCTCTCATTGCGGATCACCAACTAACACAAAGGCGGCCCAGTAGTAAGGATGCCGCCACGCTTGCTGCTGCCCGCGAATCAATTCCAGCTTGGCCTGGCGCAACGCGTCATCTTTGCTCAAGCCCTGTTTGAGGTTTTTGTAGAAAGCCTTCATCAGCGTGGCCGTGGCGATGTCGTTGACGTTCCATAGACTGACCACCACACTCTCAGCGCCCGCGTACAGAAAAGCCCGCGTCAATCCGATGAGGCCTTCGCCGTTGAGCAATTGGCCCAGCCCCGTGCGACAGGCCGAGAGCGTGACCAGGTCGGCGTTCAATTTCAGCCGCATCACCTCACTCATTTGCAGCGCACCATCTTCTTTGGAATTGGCAGTGTTGGAAAGGACGATGCCTGAGCGAGCTGGATGCTCTTCGTCAATCAGCGCGTGCGTGGCGAAATGCACGTAACGATACTGGCCGAGCGGCTCGGCTTTGACATTCGCTTCCTGCGCGACGGCGCCGAGGAAGACGCGGCGCTCTGATGGTGGAAAGAGCGCCGCGATCCCATTCACTTCATTGCGCGTGTAAGGCAGTTGCCGGAAATCGTAGCTGCGCTCTGTTGCAGGCGCTGCCTCATCAGTGTCACTTTTGGCGTAGACTGGGTCGCCGAATGCAACGATTCCTTTCGCGGTGGCAGCGGTGTTTTGCCTGAGCGCGCGCAATGCAGCCAGCGCCGAAGCCGAAGGCGCGTAGCTGATGGCAAAGCGTTCGATCAAATAAGGCGCGGCGGCGGCGCGTTTCGGTTCGCCCGCCAGCGTTTCAAAAGGTAAAAGGGTGAGCGCCCCATCGGGCACGATGATCAGTTTGCGCGCGCCGGTGAGGTGCAGTTCCAGCGGTTGAAAGAGCTTTTGATAAAGCTGCTGATTCTGCGCGCTCAGCTTCGCAATCGCCTGCGCCGCCGTTTGAGAAGAGACTTTGCTCGCAGCGGCTGTGCGATAAGCCGCTACCGCCTCGGTCAGTTCTTTGCTTGACGGCAGTCTGACGAATGAGACCTTGCCTTGAAAAACGACCCAGGCGAAGGATTGATGGTAGCTCAAAACGTATTCGATCAGCGCCGTCTCCGCATTGAGCAACTCGGTGGCAATCCGTTTGTATGGCAGCGGCTGTGGCGCTTTGACGCGGGCGTAACGCGGATCGGCGCGACGCTGTTCCAATCGGAAGCGTTCCAGCGCGTTCTCGGCTTCAGCGAGTTGGCGCTGCAAGCGTTGTTCCTGTTCCGCCGTGATCTCCGGTTGCCAAAGCTCTTTCTGGATGCTGGAGATTTGCTCGAAGAGTTGGTCTTCCTGCGCCTGCTGGGCCGGGTCAAGTTCAGTTACAGCATCCAAACCGACTTCAGCCAGCACGTCTAGGAAGGCGCGCGCGTGATAAGACTCCGCGACCTCGAAGGCTTCTTCCACCCGCGCGAGGCTGAGCAGCAACTCAATCGCACCGGCGAAGACTTGCTGATGGGTGGCGACGATCCCGGCGCGGGAGATTTCGGTGGGGATGGAAAGCGCCCGCGCCTCTTCGAGTGTCGCGAGTGCTTCGCGATAACTGGTCAAGGCCTCTTCCTTTTGCCCCAGTGCGCGCTGTGCTTCGGCCAGCGTGGCGCAGAAGCGCGCTTCCAGATGTTTGTTCCCGCCGTTGTGGCGCAGTAGGTCGAGCGCCTGCGTAGCCGAATTACGCGCCGCCGCCGCATCGCCCGATTTGAGTTGCGTCGCGGCCAACTCGCCCAGGATGAAACCTTCGAGTCGGGGTTTCTGCAGCGCGCGCGCGAGTTTGAGCGCCTGCTCGAAGAGTTGCGTGGCTTGCTGCTGTTCTTCAAGTGCAGCATAGACGGTGCCAAGCTGATAGAGCACCTCTAGGCCTCCCAGCGAGCGCACTGGCTGAGGCGTCAGCGCGAGCGCTTGCTTGCCGAATTGCAACGCGCTGGCGAGCGCGCCGCGACCTTTCTCCACGACTACCAGTTTACGCAAGGCGGCGGCTTCCGCCTCTCGATCAGCCAGAGCCTGTGCGAGCGGCAGGGCTGCCTGCAAATGCTGCGCGGCTTTCGCATAGTCAGCAGTCTCGGCATAAACCGCGCCGAGTTGGCCGAGCAATATCACTTCACCCTTCTGATCTTTACGCTGGCGCGCCAACTGCAATCCTTGCTGAAAAAAGAAGAGCGCGTCTGCGTAGCGTCCAGACACCAACAGCAAGCTGCCGATGCGGCTCAGCGCAATGGTTTGTAGCGTCCCGGGAACACCCGCTGAGTCGGCAGTTGGCAAGGCCTGTTTGAAAAAGTTGATCGCTTTGTTCAATCGTCCCGTATAGAACGACGCGATAGCCAGCAGATTGGCGGCGCGCGCCTCGCGTGTTTTGTCAGCGCGCCGGCGGCTCAAAAAGAGTGCCTGATTGGCGGTCTGGTAGGCCAATTCAAACTGCCGGTTCTCCAATTGCTGTGCAGCAGTGCTGAGCAGCGATTCGATGGGTTGAGGTTGCACTCGCTGTGGGGGTCTACGCTGCGGGGTTTGAGCTAGGCTGGCAGCTTGCAGCGTGACGCCGCTGCACAGCAGCAGGGCGTAAAGCAGAGAGTGAGTTCGCTTCGGCAATTTCAGCGCGCGCAAAATTGTTTGCATAGCTTGTCAGCCCAGCGCCGCAGCGCGCTACTGCCGTTCCACCACCAGACCCGGACGCGCGACCTCGACCCGCAGGCTGTGGGTGCTGCCCACCAGATGATCTGGCGGATAGAAGCCCAGCCGGTATTGATGGCGCAACTCATCGGCAATCAGGCCGAAGGTCTTTTTCAGATTGGTCAAGTCACTCTGATAATAACGACCGGCGGAAGCTTCGGACAGGCGTTGCAAAAAATCAATCGCCATTTTGTTGCCGACTTCGACCTGGCGTTCGCGTTGCTCACGGCGCTCTTGCTGTTCGCGGCTCGGTCTGAAAACGCCGCCCCCGGCCCTCCGGCAGAGGTGGCAGCCCGGTGGTGTAAAAAATCGAATAGATCATCGTATCGGCCTCGGCGGCTATGTCCAACAACCGGCGTGGAGGAACGCTGCTGCTACCGGCATCTTTGCCGTCGGTCAGCAGGATGATCGCCTTGCGACCTTTGAGCGACTTGAAGTGTTGCTGCAAGACCTGGTCAAGCGCGGCCCGCATGAGGGTGCCGAGTTGTTCGCCGATGCTCGCCTGCTTAATTGCACGGTCGAGCGTTTTGCGGTCGCTGGTCAACGGGCTAAGCGTTTTTACTTGCCGGTCAAAGCTCAGAATCAGCGCGCGGTCTTGCGGGCGCAATTGCTTGATAAAATCGTGGGCTGCGTCGCGCGCGCTAAAGCTGGTGTCGAGCAGCAGCGCCACGTTAAGCGGCTCTTCAACCGCTGCAAAGAACTCGATCGGCTGTTTGAGCCGGTTTTCGTAGAGCGTGAAGTCCGCGGCCTGCAAGCCTGCGACGTAACGGCCTTGCTGGTCGGAGACGATGAGGGGCACGCTGACGAGCGTGGTATCAATCTTCAGCGTTTCCGTCTCTTGTCCCACGGCTGTGACAGCGCAACAGCAGAGCAGAAAACCAAACAGCAACCACAACGGTTGTAAACGAGCCGCGCCTTGTCTATTGCACGCGGCGAATGCGTAATGGAACTTCATAAAACCTTCTCCTGCGAAAGCGGAGTAACTTCTGTTTGGTTACTCAATCATTCACTGTTTGCGCACGCGCAAATCGTACTCGCCGATCAACTCGCGTTGGCTATCCCGCACGCCATAACACCTCACCAGATACTTGCCATCTTGTAATGCGCCAGCAAGCACGCGGACGGTGACGGCACCGCGCGCACTAGCTCTGCCGCTCGTGCCGGTCGTAACCAGACGGCGCGTGCTGTCGAAAACTTGAAACTGAAAGCTAGTAAACGGACTGCCCGGCTCAACCTCGATGCGCAAGACGGCGCTCGTGGCATTGGCCGGGAGCGTGAGTTGATTGCTGCTGGGGCTTGCGTCGCGTGCCGATTCCAGCAAGACCGTCGGGGTGCGATTTTCTGCTAATAAGTCACGCTGGTCTTGTAGCTTCGGGCGCTCATTCCTTTCAGGTGCGGGCGTTGGTGAAGCGCTCTGCGCAGTGATTTGTTCTGGCGTGCCGGTCTGCCCCGGCGACGGACTCGGTTGTTCGTGCGCCACTTCCTGGCGCGGGACGGCAGATTGTCTGAACATTAGCCAACCGAAAGCCACAGCCAGCACCAGCGCCGCTGCTGCGGCAAAGCCGAGCGCGGGTGTGAACAAATTCGCCCACCAGGCCACCGGTTGGGCCGCGCTTTCGGCCCACAATCCTTTGCGCGAAGCTTGGCGCACAGCGGCAACGAAGCGCGCCGCCGTTTGCACCTGATCGAAGCATTCCTCACACGCGAAGTAATGCTCCTGAAAATCACGCCGCTCGGCGGGTGCGAGTTGGTGCCGCACGTAGCGTTCGATGATCTCACCCTCTTGTATCTCTTGATGCGTCATGTTTTTTGCGCTTCCGGTCAAATAGTGCGGCCACGCGCCGATTTGTATCAACTTTGCTTCAGGGCCTCGTCATTTTTTTGTAGATTTCCCGAAACCGCTGCAACGCGCGCGATTTGATCAATCGTAGCCGCTCTTCTTTGATGTCCAGCTTGCGCGCGATCTCTTCTTTCGGCAGTTCATCGTAATAGTACATCCGCAAAAACTGTTGCTCGCGGGGTCTCAATTCGCGCGCCGCCTCTTCCAGCGCGCGACTGGTCTCGGCGTCCAGCAAGGCTGATTCGAGCGAGCTGTTGCTGGCGATGTCATATTCGTAATCCTCCAGTGACTCGGCCCGATATTTTTGCCGGATGATCTCGCGGATCACATTTAGCGTGATGCCGACAATAAAGGAAGGCAGCGAATCAGCGGAACGCAGCTTGTCCGCGCGCAGCGCCTGGATGACGCGCAAGAAGGTCTCGGCCCGCACGTCTTCGGCATCTTCTTTTGAATGGGTTTCGCTGAGCGCCGTGAAATAGATGCGCGCAGAGAACTTCTCGTACAGCACAGCTTCCGCCTCGGCATCGCTTTGCCGGATGCGCGCGACCAGTTCTTGATTGGACAGGAGTTCGGCGCTGGGTTGCATACGGCTGTGGATTCTAGCCAATCAGTGCCGCGAACGATAGTGAGCGTTGTTCTCGCTGTGCGCGAAAAAAGATTGATACAACTGGCGACCACGCTGCACTACTTACCGAAATCAAAAAGCCAGCGCACGGTTACGCAGGCAGGAAAATGACAAACGGTAGCAGCTTGATAAGCAGGAGAGACGAGATGAAAAAGATGAAGAGTTTGAAACAGCAGATGATGACAGTATTTAGTCTGGCGCTGGTATTGATGGCCATCGCGGTGTGCACGCCCGATCAGGCCCTGGCCCAGCAAAGGATGCGAAAGGGCGCCTCTGCCAATTCGCGCATAACTACAACTTCGCAGCAGACGCAAACGAATCGCCGCACTCCCTCCTTTACTACTGATCTAGTTATTGACGTATCGGGATATTTTGCTCCAAATAAATCATTTAGCGGTGCGCCCACGCAAAGCGGTACTTTCAATACCCGGCAACGGAATAATGCCGCCCAGCGCGGTGCCAGCGGCGAGGTGTGGCGAGATAAGCCAAATAACCTTACGGTCAACGCGGGAAGTGGGAACGACACGCTTAACGTCCAGTCTCGAACAGCTAGGCCCAATTGTATTGCCGGAGACTGGAACGGTGATGGGGCAGACACCATAGGTCGGCGTCGAAATCTGCTCGGCTCGCCGGAGTATTTCAACAGCTATAGCAAACCAAAGAGCAACCTGACGGCCACTACTTACGGCAGAGGCTCGTTTGCCAAAGCGCGCGCCAAGCGAGACCACTAAACGAAATTCACTGCTGCTTCCCACAAGACGGCTTGAGCCTAACGCACAAGGGGCAGAGACGACGATTCATAAGTCGGCCGGGTCATGCTTTCCAGCCGACTCAACCATTCAAGGGCGGCGACAGCGTCAGCGCCGCACATCTCTTCACTCGGTCGCAAGCTGACGCAAAACGCCGGACGCTCCGGCTGGCCGAACAGCTTGCAGCGATTGTCCTCAGTCAATTGTACACAGCGTACGCCCGCCGGTTTGCCGTTTGGCATACCAGGAATCGGCGAATTGATTGAAGGTGCGATGCAACAAGCGCCGCAGCCCACTCGGCATTCCATAAATCCTCAAACAGCAGCCAACGCCTGTTCAGCCAACGCAATTGCGCCCAACACACCCGCGCGATCTCCCAAGCCCGGCGGCACAATGTATTCGTCAATGCGCTCGGTAATCTGCGGCATTTGCAAATAGCCGTTCAGCAATCGTTGCACCGCCGGTCGCAACAGCTCGAAGACTTGCGGCTGCTTCATCACGCCGCCGCCCAGAATAATGCGTTCGGGCGAGAGCACGTAAATCAAATTGGCAAGCGCCTGCGCCAGATAGTGCGCTTCTAACACCCATGCCGCGTGATCGGCGGGCAACGTCTCAGCCCGCGCGCCCCAACGTTTTTCCAACGCAGGCCCGGTGGCCAATCCTTCCAGGCAATCGCCGTGAAAAGGGCACACACCCGCAAACGTATCGCGCGCCGCATCACGCCGCATAAGCATGTGCCCCATCTCCGGGTGTAACAGACCGTGCAACAACTTGCCGTTGACCATCGCCCCGCCACCGATGCCAGTGCCAATGGTCAGGTAAACAAAAGTATCCAAGCCTTGCGCCGCGCCCCAGCGCCATTCGCCCAGCGCCGCCGCGTTAACATCCGTATCGAAGCCAACCGGCACGCCGCCAAGCCTTTCCCTAAAAGCTGCGCGCAACGGCCCGACGACATCGGTGAATTGCCAGCCCGCTTTTGGCGTCGTGGTGATATGCCCGTAATGCGGCGAGCCTGCGTGCAAATCTATCGGCCCGAACGAGCCGACGCCGATAGCTTTCAGCCCGGTGTATTGCCGCAAAAAATCGAGCACTTGGCCGATGGTTTCAGCCGGTGTGGTAGTCGAGAAGCGTTCCAACGCCACGATCTGGTCAGGCCCAGTGCCCACTGCACAAACCCACTTCGTGCCACCCGCTTCGATTCCTGCGTACATGATTTTGCCTTGTGATTATTTTTAGAAGGGCATTTTGCGCGCTGCCCACGCACCGCCCGCCTGAGCTAGTGTGGGTGAAAGCCGTGTCAACCAATCAATCGCCGCGTAATCCAGACTGAGCCGGATGCGCGCCGAATTCCTTTTGATACCGCGCAGCACATTTACCGCGACTTGTTCAGCCGGGATCGCACGGCTGACCAAAAATTCCGCTTCAGCCTGTCGCTGCGCTTCGCTGGCCACCCGCCCATCGCGCACGATGTTGGTTTGCACCGGCCCCGGATAGACGACCGTCACCCCAACATGCGTTGCCGCCAACTCCATTCGCAATGCTTCGCTGAATCCACGCACCGCAAACTTCGAGGCCGAGTAACCTGTCTTGCCTGCAAAACCCAGTAACCCGAACGAACTGCACATCGTCACGATTTGCGCCTCTTGTTCTTTCAGCAGCGCGGGCAGAAATGCCTTGCAGCAATAGACCGTGCCCCAGAAATTCACGCGCATAATCCAGGCCAGATCGTCCAGGCTGGTTTCCATAAAGCGTCCGGCCAGCGAGACCCCGGCATTGTTGACCAGCAGATTGACATGCCCGTGCGCTTCGAGCACTTCATCGCGTAGCGCCAGCACCTGCTCGTTATCACCGACATCGCATTCGTGCAGCGTGACGGCAGTGGCCAGGCGTTGTTGCGCGCTGCGCAATCGCTCCGGCTGCAAATCAACCAAGGCCAAATGGCAACCGCGCCGGCTCAGTTCTTCAGCGATGGCAAGACCGATGCCGCTGGCCCCGCCGGTCACGATGGCTGTTTTTTGCTCAAAGTTTTTGATCGGCATACACAGCTAAGAAGGCGTGATTCAGAATGTTGCCCTGGCTCCGGAGGGGCCAAATGTTTATAGCAATGTTGGGTAATTATCCCCAAGCTCCGTAGGAGCGAAATGTGATGACGCTCCTACGGAGCTTGGTGGATGATGTCGTCCAACACTATAAACATCCAGCGCCGCTGGCGCTGAAAACCAAGTCAAACCACCGATGATCATGCTTTTTTCCAAACAAACTCACCATTCACATAGACCGCCGCCGGATGTTCAAGCCCCGCGAAATAGGCCAACTCCCGATAATCGCGGCAATCGTGAATCACAAAATCCGCGCACTTGCCCGTTTCGAGCGAGCCAATCTCGTGACCGCGTCCCAAGCTGTACGCTGCGTTGATTGTCGCCGCCGTGATGGCTTCCGCCGGGGTCAGCTTCATCTGTGTGCAAGCCAGCGACAAGACTAACAACATCGAAGCGACAGGCGACGAGCCAGGATTGAAATCAGTCGCAATGACGACGGCCAGTCCGGCTTCGATCATTGCGCGCGCCAGCGGGTAACGTTGCGCGCCAAGCATCAAGACCGCAGCGGGCAACAGCACCGGCTGCACATGGGCCGCTTTCAAAGCCGCGATTCCGGCAGCATCGGCGTGTTCCAAATGATCGGCGGTTGTTGCGCCCAATTCGCTGGCGAGCGCCGCGCCGCCATTCAGTGAAAGCTGATCGGCGTGCAGGCGTAAGCCCAAGCCCAGACGTTTCGCTGCCGTCAGAATGCTGCGCGACTCGTTTACGCTGAACGCGCTCGCCTCGCAAAACACATCGCAGTATTCGGCCAGCTTCCCCTGTGCGACGCGCGGTAGCATCTCTTCAATGACCAACTCAACGTAAGCCTCGCTGCGCCCTGTGAACTCCTCCGGCACGGTGTGCGCGCCCAGAAACGTCGGCACGTACTGCAATGGCGTGATCTCATTCAAGCGCCTGATTGCGCGCAACATTTTCAATTCGTCTTCCGTCGTCAAGCCATAGCCAGATTTCGCTTCGACCGCCGTCGTGCCGCAGCGCAGAAACCATTCGGCATAACGCTGTCCGGCGGCAACCAATTCGTCTTCGCTGGCCGCGCGCGTCTTGCGCACGGTGGATTTGATCCCGCCACCGGCTGCGGCAATCTCTTGATAACTTGCGCCTAACGCGCGTTGCTCAAACTCATCCGCCCGATTGCCCGCGAAGACCGGATGCGTGTGCGCGTCCACGAAACCGGGCAGCACGACGCCGCCTTGCGCGTCTACGACTTCGCAATCCGGCGTGATGATCTTTTCGATTTCGGCACGTGTGTCCACGCGCTCGATCACGCTGTTGCGCACCAGCATTGCGCCGTCATGAAGGATGCCCAATTCGCGCAACTCTGCGCCCACGCGTGGACGCGCAGGCCCGGCCAGCGTGACAAGTTGTGCGCAATTGATGACGGCGAGTGCTTTGTTCATCCTGCTTGCAGCCGCGTAACCAAACCCGAGGCGAACGAAAGCAAACAGGCCGCCGCGCTCATCACCGTCACCTGGGCCACGTCCTGTGTCGGATCAACCTCGACCAAATCCATCGCTTTGACTTTGGGATGCCGGCCACACAACCACGCCGCCCGCCGCGCCTCCCATGGCAACAACCCACCGGGACGCGCGCCGGGACACGCCGGTGCAAAGGCGCGATCCAGCACATCTACGTCTAAGTCGAAGTAGATCGCTTTGACGCGGGCCGACAGGTACGCTAACGCCTCGTTGATCGCGCGCTCAATTCCTTTCTCGCGCAGCTTATCCATTGTAATGACGTTGATGCCTGCATCACGCGCGACTTGCGCGTAGGCTTGTGAATTGGCAAAGCCGAGAATACCGAGTTGCACAATATTGCCGCCTGGCAAACCATCTTCGAGTAAGGCGCGCACCGGATTACCATTCGACAAGCCGTTGCTTGTGTCACGTAGATCGAAATGCGCATCGAGTGTCAGCAAACCGCAATCGGCCAGCGAGTCGCAGATGCCGCGCACGCCGGGGCGTGTAACGCCATTGTCGCCACCCAACAACACAACGGCGTCAGCCTGCTGCAAAGCCTCTTTTACCGCATCGCGCAATGGTGCAAAAGCGTCTTCGAGCTTCGTTTCGGCCAGCGGCAAATCGCCGTAATCGTGAGCGGCCAGCGCGCGGACATCTATATCTGTTTCAACGTCGTAGGTGCTGAAACGCCGTAATATGTCGCGCACTGCGTTTGGCGCCAGATCGCCGCGTCCTGGCGTGACTGAACCAAGCCGCACCGGTGCGCCCAAGACAGCCAGCTTGCCCAGCGTGTTTTCGGCGTGTGTGCCCGCGAGCCAGGCCGAAGCGCGTGGCCAGAACGGATCATCCGAGGGAGTTGTTTGCGTGATTTGCATGGTTGCAGATCTCTTTGTAGTTAAGTTGCGGCGATTGTACAACTCTTCTGCTTGGCTGACACGCGCCGCTGATGCCTAACTACAAAACCCTGTGCAAGCGACTACAAAAATAGAAATACTTTGTCAGTGTTTCCAAGCTTGTAGATTGGACTGCGCGGAAATTCAGTATTTCGATTGCGGCGATTAGCAACGCCGAAGGGGTGTTATCCGAAAACCTCAAGCAAATCTAAAAAAATGAAAAACGGCTGCTTGGTTTATTGCGATTCGGATAGAAATAAATATGCAAAACAAGCCGCTCAACAAAAGCATTAGCCAGACACTAAGAGCGGCAAGCTGCTCCAAGCGAGTTATCCATAAGCTAATAACGAAAGATTTCAGACGTGTAACGAGCGCAGCGAGACTCGCTGTCTGAGCGCTTGGCATAAGCTTTGCCCACTAAATCCACATATCGCATAACACAGTTTTTGAATTTGCTCCTGTTGCTTGAATGTTCAACTGCAACAGTCCATCTCAATTCGGTCAAGTAACAGGCGCAGGAGTAACAAGCTAAATAATTAGGATAACCCCGTGAAGGCGGAGGAGTGGATGGACGTGTGTCTGCACCCAGCCCTTCAACCCTTTCAACCAGGAGATACCGATATGAAACAAGCTAAACCAATCTTATTGCTCGTTTGCCTCTTGCTCGCTTGCTCTGTGACTTTCGGACAGGCCGTTTCAGTCAGTAACGTCGAAGGCAATGTGACAGATCAAGCCGGCGCAGTCGTAGCAAGCGCGATGGTGACAGTCACCAACCCCGCTACGGGCACGACACGCCAAGCCACGACGGACGAGAGCGGCTATTACCGCGTTGCCGGACTCGCACCTGGCATGTACACGATTAAGATCGAGAGCAAGGGCTTTGCCACGCAGGTTTCGGAAAACCTGACGTTGAATGTCGGCACGACGCTCACGCTCAATGCCTCGCTTAAACCGGCAGGAACTTCCGAGACTGTGATAGTCAGCGCCGGTGACGTGTCATTAGTGGAAACCACTCGCACGGAACTCGGCGGCGTGGTCAGCAACCGGCAGATCGAGAACCTGCCGCTCAACGGGCGCAGCCTGGCCGGGCTGGCGATCCTGATTCCCGGCGCGCGTCCTGCGCAATCCTTTGACCCGACGAAGAATCGCAGCTCGACGTTTTCGATCAACGGCGGCGGCGGACGCAACCTCAACACCACCGTAGATGGCGGCGACAATAAAGATGGGACGGTCGGTGGTATGGTGATGAACTTCTCGCTCGAAGGCGTGCAGGAATACAAGCTTGAAACACAACGCTTCTCCGCCGCTTCGGGTCGCAGCGAAGGCGCGGCGCTCAACGTCATCACCAAGAGCGGCACCAACGAATTTCACGGCTCTGGTTTCCTCTTCGCGCGCGACAAAAAATTTAACGCGAACGATCACATTTCAGTGGTCAGCAACCGGCCCAAAGCCGATTACAGCCGCCAGCAATTCGGTGGCAGCTTTGGCGGGCCGCTCAAACAAGACCGGCTGTTTTTCTTTGGTGTTTACGAACGGACGCGTGAAGAATCGGCCTTCAATGTCAGCCAAAATGTGATCAATGAGTTGAAGGCCGCTTCTGTGGCTGGAGCGAAGCCGATAGAGACCGTGCCGACGCCTTTCCGTGATAACCTCTGGCAGGTGCGGTTGGACGGCAAGTTCAACGACAAGAACTCAATCTTCGTCAAATGGGCGGAGCAGAAGAACAGCGCGCTCAACGACCAGGCTGGTATTACGGACGAAACCAGCGGTAACTTCACCAAGAATACGCTTTACCAGGGAACGCTCGGTCTCAACTCGACGCTCTCGAACACGCTGGTCAATCAATTCACCTTTGCTTATCAGTACTGGAACAACATCATTGATTCCGAAACATTCGCGCCGTATCTGATCTTCCCAGGCGCGGGCGTGACTTTCGGCACCAATCCCAACATTCCGCAAGGCTCGATTCAGCGGAAATTCCAGTTCCGTGACGATCAATTTCTGACCGTGAATAATCACGGACTGAAGTACGGCATTGATTTTGTCGCCGTGCCGAAACTCGGTGGCTTCTTCCGCACGCCGCCGACGCCGAATCTGACCTTCCTCGATAACCCTTCGGTGATCGTGTCCGACAAGACGAAATATCCGCAAGGTTTCGCCACACCGGGCGCGGTTTCGCAACTCGTCGCGACTTCAGGTGATCCTACTTTCGACTATCATAACACTTCGATGTTCAGCACTTACTTCCAGGATGATTGGAAGGTGAATCCGCGCCTCACGCTCAACCTGGGCGTTCGCTATGATCTGGACATCAACTTCCTGCCCGCATTGCTCGAAAACCGGACCTATCTACTTCTGAAACAGATCAATCATCCAGTCACGAAAAATGCGCTCAATGACGATACCAATAACATCGCCCCGCGTATCGGCTTTGCCTGGGACATCAAAGGTGATGCTAAGAATGTCGTGCGCGGCGGTTATGGCATCTACTATGGGCAGGTCTTTCAGAACATCCTGCTCTTTTCCCAACAGCTAACCAATGCGACGGTTTTTGGCACCCAGACGCTAACGAGCACGGGGACAACTCCGCAGACCAATAACGAACCCTTCCTGCGTACTTTTCGCTACGGTGTTGATACGATCCCACTTCCGACGCCAGCGACTGCACTCCCCAATAACGCAACCGGGCGCATTATCAACCCCGATGACGTGATGCCTTACACGCAGCAATTCAATATCGGTTACAGCCGCCAACTTAGCCGCGATTACGCGTTGGAGATTGACTATGTGCACATCCTCGGATTGCACGAATATCTGCGGCATCGCCTGAACCCGATTGTGCCTGGCAACACGGTCATCAACATCAACGGTGCGACGGTCAACAACGCGCGCCAGTTGGCAGCAGACTTCGTGCGCGCTGGCTTGCCCGCCAACCGGCTGGCCGACGTTGTTTCTGAAGAATCGGTCGGACGTTCGCGTTATGACGGGTTGAACATCGTCTTGCGTCGGCGCTTTTCCAATCGCATGACGTTCCAGGCTTCTTACGTGCTCTCGCGTGGGCTGACCTATACTGGCGCGGCCAACACGAGCGCGTCAGCAGGATTTGGCGGACAGGCGCAAGATCAGAACAAGATTCTTGATCCGGGCGAATTGGGGCCGACCTCGACTGATGAGCGGCATCGCTTCGTCTTTTCAGGCGTCTTCGATCTGCCCTGGGGCTTGCAGGTCTCGCCAATTCTGCAAGCCGCTTCGCCGCGTGCCTACACGCTGATTTTGGGTACGGATCGTAATGGCGACGGCATCAACAACGACCGTTTCCTCGACCCGGCGACCAACCAAATCGTCAAACGTGGTTCGGCGCGTGGCGGCTTCGACATCAAACGCGATCCGGCCACCGGCGCAATTATCCCTGGCGATCCGGTCTCGGCGCGCACCTTCACACTGGATATGCGCGTTTCGAAGTACATCAAGTTCAATGATCGGATGAAACTCGGTCTCTTCTTCGAGGCCTTCAATCTGACCAACAACGTGAACTTCGGTGACGGCTTCCAGGGCAACGCCCGCACAGGCGCGTTGTTCCGCACCGTCACCGGTTACCTGGGCAACCGCACGGCCAGCATCCCGCCGGCTCAAGGCGGCGCAGGCAGTCCGTTCCAGGCGCAGTTTGGCGCGCGTTTCACCTTCTAAAGAAACGCGCAAACAAAAATCAAACAGGTGGCACTTGTTTTCTAAACAGGTGCCACCTTTTTTGCCAAATGATCTGTGGCGGCATTGGGGTTTTCATCTAAATCGAAGCACACAACATTGGTACAGATGAACCTGACACAGAGACACAGAGACACAGAGAGCAAACCAGCAAGATCAATAACCATGCCGCTTTCTGTCTATCTGCTCTGTGCCTCTGTGCCTCCGTGGCTGATTTGATGTGTCAATGTTGCCGCGCTTCGATTTAGTGTTTTTTCGCCTCCTCTACCACCCTCCCAGTCGCTGTCTCCAGGTGCCGCACAATCCTTATACCCGGGTCGGCCGTCAACACACGCCCTAAGGATGATGGCAGCAAGAACAGTGCAGCGGACGATGAAGCACATTCGTCCGCCGCTTTTGCTTTCGCTGGCACGGGCAGCGTTTAGTCAGAAGAAAGATTGCGTATTTGAACCGCATCCGTAAAAATGCCAGTGGTTCGAGGCCGCATTGCCCACTGACGAAGTCAACGACTATGCAATCGCCACCACCCAACGAGATCACTCCGCTCTTGCTGCGCTGGAGCCGCGGCGACCAATCCGCGCTCGCCCAGTTGCTACCCGTCGTCTATCAGGAGTTGCACCAACTGGCGCAAAGCTATTTGCGCCGCGAGCGTGCCGCGCACACCCTGCAACCGACCGCGCTCATCCACGAAGCCTACCTGCGTTTGATCAAACAGGACTTTCCCGAATGGCAAAGCCGCCGGCATTTTTTCGGCGTGGCGGCACGATTGATGCGCCAGATTCTGGTCGAACACGCGCGCGCGCGCGCGGCGGGCAAACGCGGCGGCGGGGAGAAATTCTCGCTCGACGAGGCGCTGACCTTTTCCGACGAGAAAGCCTCCGAACTGGTGGCGCTCGATGATGCGCTCCTCGCCCTGGCGCAGTTCGACGAGCGCAAAGTCCGCGTCATCGAACTGCGTTACTTCGGTGGATTGAGTTTGGAAGAAACGGCGGATGCCCTGGGCCTTTCCATCACCACCATCAGCGACGAACAGCGGCTGGCGCGCGCGTGGCTGCGCCGCGAAATGGAAACATGATTCCGGCCTATGAATCCCGAACGTTGGCATCGCATCGAAGAGCTGTTCCGCACCGTAGTAGCGCATCCGGCGGATGAGCGCGAAGCCTATCTGACGCGCGCCTGTGGTAGCGACGAGGAACTGCGACAAGAGGTGCTTTCGTTACTTGCGCGGGATACCGCTGAAGATTTCTTGCGCAGGCCGATTGCGAACGTGGCGCTGTCGTTGACCGCCGAGCCACCGGACGATCTGACCGGCACGCGCATCGGCCCTTACCGCCTCACGCGCTTGATCGGGCGCGGCGGAATGGGCGCAGTTTATGAAGCCTTGCGCGACGACGAACAATTCCAGCAACAGGTCGCGCTTAAACTCATCAAGCGGGGTATGGATTCCGCTTTTGTGCGCGACCGCTTTTTGCGTGAGCGGCAGATTCTGGCCTCGCTCGATCATCCCTACATTGCGCACTTGCTGGACGGCGGCACGACGGCCGACGGACAGCCTTATTTCGTGATGGAGTTCGTCGCGGGCGAACCGATTACCGAATATTGCCGCCGCCGGGAACTGACGCTCAACGAGAAGCTGAAGCTCTTCCGCGACGTTTGCTCAGCCGTCCAGCACGCCCATCAAAAACTGGTTGTCCACCGCGACCTCAAGCCGAGCAATATTCTGGTTATTGAAGAAGGCACGCCCAAACTGCTCGATTTTGGCATCGCCAAACTACTCGCCTCCGATCCGGGCGAAGCCTTCACACGCACTGAAACGGCGCTGCGATTGATGACGCCCGATTACGCCAGCCCGGAACAAGTGCGTGGCGGCACGATTACGACGGCCACCGACGTGTATGCACTCGGCGCAGTGCTGTATGAATTGCTGACGGCGCGGCGTCCGCATCAATTCGAGACCTACTCGCCCTTTGAAATTGAACGCGCGATTTGCGACACAGAAGCCCCGCGTCCCAGCGAGGCCGCGCGCGGGCAAAGCGGCGTGCCGCTGAAACTGGCGCGGCAATTAGTGGGTGATCTGGACAACATCGTGCTGATGGCGTTGCGCAAGGAGCCTGAGCGGCGCTATCCATCGGTCGAACAATTTTCCGAAGACCTGCGCCGTTATTTGGTGGGATTGCCCGTGATGGCGCGCAAAGATACGTTCAGCTATCGCGCGGAAAAATTCGTGCGGCGCCACAAAGCGGGCGTTGCCGCGCTGGCCATGCTCGCCTTACTGACCGTCGTTTTGGCCGTCTTGGCGGTGCGTCTAACTCGCGAACGCGACCGCGCTGAGCGCCGCTTTGCCCAGGTGCGTACTTTATCAAATACATTCCTGTTCGACGTGCACGACAAGATTCAGCACGTACCCGGCACCATCGAAGCGCGCGCCCTGGTCGCCAAAACGGCTTTGAATTATCTGGACAGTCTGACGCAGGAAGCGGCGGGCGATCCGCAACTTGCCTGGGAACTAGCGGTGGCTTATCAAAAGGCGGGCGACGTGCAAGGCGATCCCTGGGCGGCCAACATCGGCGCTTCGCAACAGGCCATGCAGAGTTACCAAAAGAGCCTGAACCTGGCGCAGCAACTCAACCGCAATGGCAACCATGATCTGAAAATGTCGCGGCTGTTGGCGCAAGGGTATTACAAACTCGGTGCGCTGCAAGAGCAATCCGTCGGGAAGACAGCGGCACGCAAGACGTTGAGCCAGGCCGTGGCTGCCGCTGAAAAACTGGAAGAGCAGACCCGCGAATTGCAAGACCTCACTCTCTTGCAAAACTGCCTGATGCGCCTGGGGGATGTTTATCTGGACACGGGCGACCCAGGCAGCGCGCTCTCCAGCTATCGCCGCGAAATGAGTTTGAGCGAACGTCGAGTCACCGAGTTTCCAGATGATCGCTCACAATTGAGTCTGGCGATGTCGCACACACGCCTGCCCGAAGCGCTGGTCTCGCTGGGCCAAGTGGACGAAGCATTGGCTCACTACCGTAAGGCACTAGCGCTGCATGATGCTTTGCTGGCTAGACACGCGGCTGACCCAGTGTATCTGCGCCCGCGTATGATTACCCTGATCTGGTTGGGCAATCTTTCCGGCAATCCGCGCTTTATCCATCTGGGCGAGGCGCGGGCTGCGTTGCAGTATTACAACTCAGCTTTGGCGCTGGCCGAACAAATGGCCGCGCTCGATTTGAAGAACGCCAGGGCGCAGCAGGATTTGGCCGAAGGCTACCGGTTGGCGGCTGAAGTCCTGGTGCTCGACCGACCCGCACAGGCCGCCGAGCATTACCGCAAGGCGCTGAACATTTTGCGCCCGTTGCTGGCGGCGGAGCCTCAAGAGGCGCAACTGCTACGTCGGGAAGCGGGTTTTCTCAAAGGCCAGGCAGAGGCGTTGCGCCGCTTAGGTGACCGTCAAAGCGCGCTGCAAAGCCTGCAACAGGCGCGGCAAATCTGGCGGGATTTGTTCGCGCGTGACGCCACCGACCAATACGTGCGCGCTCACTTGCACCCCACCTTGCTAGCGCTGGCCGACACGACGCTGGAATCCGGCGATCACAGTGGCGCGTTGGCGCATTACCGCGAGGCACTCGCGCTGGCTGAAACGCAGCCGGTCGAGCAATCCGCCAACCTTTACGTGCGCTGGCGGCTGGCCGATTCCTACGCCGGGTTGAGCCGCTATCACGTCGCGCGTGCCGCCGCCGCGCCCGCCGCCGAACGCCTCAATCATTGGCGCGAAGCGCGTCAATATGCCCAACAGTCGCTCAACCTTTGGGAAGGCTGGAGTCAGCACGCAGCCTCCACCAGCTTCGACCGGCGACAGCGTGAACAGGCAGCGCGTGCCCTCGCTATATGCGATGCCGGGTTGGCAAAACTGGGCACTGTAGCCGCTCGCTAATCAGCCACCGATAACCGCTAACCCACACTCGCCCCTCCTTTTCCAACAGCCTGCCGCACCGCTTCGAAAAAAAAATCTTTTCCACGACCGGCAATTCGCCCTTTCTTTTTCGCTTGTGTAAGTGAGCAGCGATGCCGCTGCGGTGAACCACGGAGGGAGGAACTCTGGTCTGGCTGAAGTCTGCCTGCAACCTGCCTCTGGGTTCATTCTGCCGCTTATCAACTTAACTGCGGGAGTCACCTCCGCTCAGTTCATCCTAGCAAATACCAGAAACCACAAATTCAAAGATAAGGAGTTAGTTTATGCGCATCATGAAAGTAAAGCGCTTCATCGCGCTTGCAATGCTGCTCACCATCGCCGGGCTGACCGGCCTCGGATATACCAAAGATTCTCCCTCAAGCGAGTCAGTCGCTTTTGCCCAGCGGACGAGCGATCTCATGCTTAATGAACTGCTCGCTGCGCTGTTCAAGGAGTTTGACGAGACCACGCCAAGCAACGTGGAGGAAGGCAAGCAGGCCATCTCGCTGATCTTCAACGACGCGAACCGGGACATGCGGCTGATCGGCCTCTTCCCCCCACTTCAAGGTGGATTGAATGACCTGCCCAGCGACTTCTTTGAGCAAAAGTCGCTGGCCCTCGCGCTCAAGGGGCAGGCGAACACGTCCGTCGAGCGCGTGGGGAATCGTTGGTACTACCGGCGCTCAGTGGCCCTCAGCAATACCTTCCACTCGGCTTGCGTGCTTTGCCATACGAATTTCACTCCCCAGTTCTTCCAGCAGACGCACAACCAGGGGCAGTGGGTAGGAGCGCTCACACTGCGAGTGCCAATCAATAACGAAAATTGATTTGTGCGCCTAGCCGCCGCGAATTGCCGTTGGTGCGCGCTCACGCCGGCCCTGGGTTGATGTGACGCGCGCCTGAGCAGGGCAACACCAACGATTTCCATCAGCAAAGAGAATTACCAACTCATCAGGGAGCTAAAGAATTGCTCCCGCCGGTGGGCAAGGCAGAGCAGCGCTAGCTTCAGCCAGCACTGCTCATCTCAACCCAATAACCAATGAGCCTGAGGCTCAGTGAACAAAAGCGACGCAGCAGTTCCAGCCGTCGTTCAGACCAACCCTGGTTACAAGCTGAGCTGGTGGCCAGGTGGGGGGATACTGACGGCCAACTCAAGGGCCATTACTGGAGGAATTATGGACATCGAAATCTTGAAGGGCATGAACGAAGGCATGTATCCCAGCCTGCTGGTGATGATCAAAGCCATCGCGCTGATCATCGGCTTCTTCGCCATCGCCGGCATCGCCATCTCTCTCGCCAGCATCGCCTGGTTATGCTTCGAGGAAACGCGACCGAGCATAACTGCGCCACGGACAGTAAGACACTCAGCGCCGCCACATACTTGGAAGTCAGCACCGCGCGCGCCTGACACCCAAATGCTCACGGCCTTTACACACAAGGAGCCAGTTGTGCGGGCGATGGCGCCGCCAAATATGAAAAAGAGTCTCAGCCAACTTATTGCCACCCTGTCAAACAACAATAATTGAGCGTGTTCGACAATCTCACCTTGATCGGGCTGTGGACAGAGACAACGGCAGAAGCGATTTTCCAGCAGCGCAGGAGCGGCGCACTCAGCGAAGGCTACGAAGCGAATTTCCTCGCGCTGGAAGGAAATCCGCTTGAGGATTGCCAGAATGTGCGCAAGAGCAAGTTGCGCTTCAAGCAAGGAGTTCTTTAAAGCCCGGAAATTGATCCGCTTTTACTGGTCAGCGCACTGAATAGAGCAGTAGGATAATCCGACTGCAGCGATACGCGATATGGCAATTTGGCGCTGCAGATGAGCGTCTCACAATGAGTATGATCGAAGGAAAAGAGAGGAGCGCACAAATGCGCAAGCAAAGAAAGAGCTGTTGGTTGGTATTGCTCATAATCCTGGCTGGTTATGGACTGCCCCAGGTTTACGCGCAAGATAAAACGAAAAAAACGGTGGCGCAGCAAACCGGCTTCAAGTCCATCTTCAACGGCAAAGACCTAACGGGTTGGGAAGGCGACCCGGCCTATTGGACAGTCGAAGACGGCGCGCTGACGGGTACGACCGACGGCACGCTCAAAGCGAACAGCTTTATCGTTTGGCGCGGCGGGACGGTCAAAAATTTCGAGTTGCGCGTAAAAGTCAAAATCACGCAAGGCGGCAATTCCGGGCTGCAATATCGCAGCGTGCCGTTTCCGAACGCCGGGCCGTATGTGTTGACCGGTTATCAGTGCGACATCGTGACGACGAAGGATGAATATGATGGGATGCTCTATGACGAACGCGGCCGCCGCATCCTCGCGCAAGCGGGCACGCGCGTCGTGATTGATCCCAACAACGAGAAATGGATTGTCGGTTCGGTCGGGCCAATCAAACATTTCCCCGCCGGAGAGTGGCACGAATACCAGGTAATCGTGCGCGGCAATCATCACGTCCACTTTATTGACGGTCACCAAACCGTCGAAGTCTTCGACCACGATCCGCAAGGGCGCAGGCTCGAAGGCTTGCTCGGCGTGCAAGTCCACGTGGGGCCAGCGATGAAGGTGCAATTCAAGGATTGGCGGCTGAAAGACTTGCCGGAAGCACCGCTCATTTCCCCGGAGAAAACGCCTATTCCGCCCAATTCACCGAAAGTGCCGGTGCAGGGCGCGCCGCAAAGAAAGCCCTGAAAAATTCGCCCATGACCGCGCTTCAAGCACTCTCATCAAGCGCCTGGGGCTTGATGAGACAATCTGTGGATTGTCATAACCGAAGGCGCTGTGGATGGGAGAATGTGGCCGCATTTTAACAAGCGCAAGCCGGTGACGACGAGGCAGTGGCGCGGGATTTCGGGCGAGATGTTTTTGAGGTTGTGGACGCGTGCCTTGCAGGGCGATGGTGGTGCGGGCGATTGTCTTTGAGGCATCGTCGGGCCGGACTCGGTTATTTTTCGGCATATTCTTTGAGCATGGCCATCAGCGGAAGTTATCCATTACCAAAATGTCGCTTTCACTTTGATCGTCTAACATCAGCAGCAGCCATTTGCCGTCAGGCGAGACGGCAAAACCGGGAGTAGACAATTCGGTGCTTTTCTCGGTCGTCACCAGCCGCGTGGCGCGTGCGGTCGAAAAGTCATAGAACTCGATGGCGATTTGGGGGCGCACATTTGGGTTGAGAAACCAAACGCCTTGCTCGGAAACGGCCCAAAACCCCTGCACCACCGGCTCCAAAACTTTTACCTCTTCACCGCCCGCCACCGGCACGCGCCAGAGACTCGTGCGGCCCGGCCCTTTCGTATAGTAAATGGATTGACCATTGGGTGAAGCAAAAGCTTCGCGCCCGCCTTGCTGGGTCACTTGTGTTGCCGCGCCTCCTTCGGCTGGTGCCTTCCACACTTGCCACGCGCCGCTGCGATTGGAGCCGAAGTAAATCCACCGGCCATCGCGCGACCAACTCGGGCGGACATCGGCGGCAGGCTCCGTCGTCAGACGGCGCGGTTTGCCGCCGCTGGCGTTGATGACGTAAATTTCCCGCTGGCCCTCTAGGTTGGAATCGAACACAATCTGCCGTCCATCGGGAGACCAGCGCGGCGTGCCGGTATGCGGCGCGCCCAAGGCAGTCACTTGCACAGGGTTTGTGCCGTCGCTGTTTGAAACCCAAATTTCGGACGACCCGCTGCGGCTTGAGGAGAAGACGATCTGCCGGCCGTCGGCGGAGATTTGCGGGCCGATGTCTTCGCGCGTCGAAGTCACGAGCTTGCGCGCGCGCGCCTGTTTGCCGAACGAGTCAAAGCGCCAGATGTCCAGATTGGCACTCCGCTTTACCCATGCCAGATGATGGCCGCGCGCGGAAACCGCAGGCCAAGTGCCTCCCTCGCCACCTGCTAAGGGCACGGGCGCTCCACCGGAAGTGGGGAGGCGGAAGAGTGCGTCACCCGCCGGACGCTGAAGTCCGTAGAGAATCTCGTTGCCGTCGGCTGTCCAGCATAGCCCTTTTAGCCAGTCGCTTTCGGAGACCACCTGTCTGGATTCGCCGCCTGTGGCAGGGACGAGATAAATTTGGAACGCATTGGTAAACCGGTGGAAAGCCACCGTTTTTCCGTCCGGGGAGATGGCAGGCATTTGATCGCCCCAGGTGCCAGCCTGAGTGGGTACAAGCTGACGTGTTTCCAGCGTCTCGACGGCCAGCAGGTAAATCGCCCTAAGTTCATTCTTGCGGCTACCGGAAAAAGCCAGCGTTTTTCCATCCGTGGAAAGGGAAAGTTCGTTGAGTCTCGTGATGCCCGTTGTTCGAGAGGAGAGCAATTCCTGTTCGGGGCCGCCGAGAGCCGGAACCCTGAAGATGCCCTCGTCGTCCGCCGTTTGGCGAATGAAGGCTAGGGAACGGCCATCCGGGAACCAGACCGGGTAGCTGTCTTGCGCTGGGGCGCTAGTCAACCGTAGCGGCGTTCCGCCCGCAACGAAGTTGACGTAAATGTCAAAGTTCTCGTTTTTCTCGCCGCCCCACGCAAAGGCAAGCTGATTGCCGTCTGGTGAGAAACTCGGCCAGAGTTCTTGTCCGGGAAAGGCCGTGAACGGCCTGATCTTCAACGCGGGAGCCTTAGCCGGGCCGCCCGTCGTCCGCTGACCGGCGCGCGGCCAGAACCAGTAACCGGCGATGGCAAGCGCCGCCATGACCGCGAACAGCGACGCGACAGCGCCTTGTTTGTGGTGTTTGATTTTGGCGCTGCTGTGCGCAACCTGCGCCGCCGCCTGGTGCGCGTCCTCGGTCAAAGGGGCTTGGGCCACCTCGCTGAGTATTGGGTAGGCGACTGGCAAAACGTCATTTGTGGTCATCGCTTCTGGTTGGCAGGCGCGGACTGCCGCCACAAACCGGTAGCCGCGCTTCGGAATGGTTTCGATAAATTTCTGCCCGTTTTCGCCCTCACCCAGCGCCTTGCGTAGCTTGAAAATGTTATCGGCCAGATTCTTCTCTTCGACAAAGCTGTCAGGCCAGACCGATTGCAGCAGCCTTTCCTTTTCCAGCAACTTGCCGGGTTGTTCGACCAACGCCAGCAATACCTCAAAGGCTTTCGGCGTCAGCGGAACCACCGCGCCATCGCGCAGCAACAGCCGCTCTGCCGCATCCAGCCGGAATGCGCCGAATTCGTATAAGTGCTTGTCTATCTTGTGCATAAGCCGCTACGGAAACTCTACGATAACTTTGCGGACGAAATACGAGCGAAATAAGAACCGCAGCAGAAGACGGCTCAACCATCACACGCGTACGTTTCGCCGCGAAGTGAGCCATTGCAGATAACCGAGTCGGCTCATTTTAGGGCAGGGCGTCGCCGCACGACAATGCGGCGGCGGCCCGACTCTTCCCACTTGCGAAATTAATCTGAGAGGGAGAGAACCATGAACCGTCAACGCCTCTCGCTGATTTTGTTCCTCTGCTTGCCGGTGAGCTGGAATGTGCCAACCACGTTGGCGCAGGCGCAAAACCTGCGCGCGAGGACGGCAGCTTACTACATTGAGCGCGGCAGAGAATGGTTTGCCAAAGGCGAATGGGCGCGCGCCGAAGCTGATTTCACGCTCGCCATCGCCAGCGATCCCAGTCAGGCTCTGGCCTATCACAACCGCGCCACTACACGCCATCGGTGGGGCAAACTAACGGAAGCCTTGAGCGACTATGACCGCGCGCTGCAACTCAATCCGCGCAGGTTCGAGGCGTACGTAGACCGCGCCGGGGTGTACTTCCTGCTCGGCAATTGGGAAGCTGCCATTCGCGATTGTGACCAAGCCATCGCCCTCAAGCCGAAGTTCGGCGCTGCCTGGGGCAATCGCGCGCTGGCGCGCAGCCGTCAAGGCGATCACCGGGGCGCGCTGGCTGATTTCAACCAAGCCATCAAATTCGCACCGCGCGATGCCCAACTCCACAACTATCGCGGGGTCGAGCGCTTAAATCTAGGCGATGCCGAGGGCGCGCTGCGTGATCAAGACCGTGCGATTCAACTCAAACCCGATTACGCTGAGGCTGTCAGTAATCGCGGCGCGGCGCGGCAAGCCCAAGGCGATTTGAGTGGCGCGCTGGTCGATTACAACCAAGCCATACGGTTGAACCCGGCCTTTGCCTACGGCTGGTTCAATCGCGGCATTTGGTGGCAACGCCACGGCGAATGGGCGCGCGCCGAGGCAGATTTCACCGAGTATCTCGCGTTGAAACCACAAGATGCCGACGGCTACGCCACACGGGGCATCACTCGCCTGCAACAAGGACGCGTCGAGGAAGCGCAACAGGATTTCGATCAATGTCTGAAGCTGAATCCCAAGCTGCAGCCATCGCTCATGCAGATGATTGAAGAAGTAAAGCAACCGCGCGGCGGCCTCCGCTGAGTCGCAAGCAATGGAAACGACGGCCAAGACCATCTTCCCTGAACGCAAGATTGGCGCGCTCAAGCCGGGCTATGAAACGAGTTTCCTGGCGCTGGAGGGCAATCCGCTGGAAGATTGGCAGCAGGTGCGCAAGATCAAGTTGCGCTTCAAGCAGGGGGGCCTTTTAGAACCGTAGCAGACCACTTGGCAAGCTTTGCTCACGGCCAGATCAGTGTGTCTGACCAACGCGTTGCAGCAAGAATCGAAAGCGCGAGTCTGCGCGTAGCGCGTCCAGCCGTGGGTCGAGCTTCAACCAGCAGAGCCAAAAGGGGTGCTGCTCAACTGCCTTGTCGAGCCACGCGAACGCTCGCTCCGTCTCGCCCAGCCCCGCGTAAATCACCGCAATGTCGTAGGCCGAGACATAGCTCTGCTCAGACTGCCTGAGCAGCTCCGCCAGCACTTGTTGAGCTTCGGTGCGCTTGCCCCACACGGCGTACAGATGGCCGATGTCAGCGCGCAGCATCGTCTTGCCGTAGTTTTCAGGCATTTCATGGGTTTTCTGCAACTGGTCGAACGCCTCCTGATACATCCTTTTCTGCTCATAGGCCAGCCCCAATTCACGCTGCGCTTGGGGGAACTCCGGGGCGATCACAATCAGTTTCCGGTACTCGGCGATGGCTTCGTCATAGCGGCGCGAGAGAAAGAGAATGTAAGCCACGCTTTTGCGGTATTGGATCGAAAGCGGGTCAAGCTCAATCGCCTGCTTGGCCTGCGCATGCGCCTCGTCAAAGCGGCCTGTGTCAGTCAGGACTCTGCCGTAGACGTAGTGGACGACTGCTGAGTTGGGGTTAAGCTTGAGCGCCTGCCCAAGCTCGCTCTCCGCGCCCGCTCTGTCTAGGTCATAAACCCATTTGAGGTGGCCCAGCGAGGCGTGCGCTTCGGCGAGGTCGTGATCAATTGCAAGCGCCCTTGTCACCGCCGCCTTGGCCTCCGGCAGCAGCTTCGCCGGTCCTTCTTTAGCACTGAGCATGAGGTAACAATTCGCCAACGCCGGATAGGCCGGCGCATAGCGCGGGTCTTTCGCAACGGCCTGCTCGAAATAGTCAATGGCCTTGAGCAGCCCAGCCTCAGTCTTCCTATTGAAGAGGTAGAGTCCCTGCAAATAGAGCTGATAGACCTCGGCGTTGTCCGTGTAGCGTTTGGCCAATTGACGCTGCTCTTCGCCGCTCAAGCGTAGGCGCAATTTCTCAGTGATTTGCCTGCCGATCTCTTCTTCGACGGCGAAGATGTCCGAGAGTTTGCGCTGGTAGCGTTCGCCCCACTTTTGCGTCCCTGTCGCGGCATCCACCATTTCTACTTGAACAGTCAGGTAGTCATCGCGGAGCGCGACTCTGCCGGTCAACACTGTACCAACATTGAGTTCCTGGCCGACTTGGCGCGGATTCTTTTCCTTGCCTTTGTAACTGAAGGCCGTCGCCCGCGCGGTCACGCGCAGGTTGGATAAGCGGGATAAGTTGTTGATCAAACTTTCGGTGATGCCGTCCGCGAGGTATTCCGTCGGCGCGTCGGCGCTGAAGGGTAGGACGGCCAGCGACTCAACGCGTGGGGCGGGTTTGAAGTGCAGATAAAGTCCAATGCTCGTGAGCGACAGCGCCAAAAGCCCGAAGATGGCCAGCGTAATTTGGAGGCGCTTGCGCAAGCTGACAGCGGACTTTGGGGCAGACGGGGTGACGGCAAGCTCAGCGGAGACGGGCGAGACTGGGGTGACAGGCGCGGCGCTTTCGCCATTCAACTCTTTCACGTCGGCGACAAAACGATAACCGCGTTTGGGCACCGTCTCGATAAACTTCTGGCCGTTCTCGCCATCGCAGAGCGCCTTGCGCAGCCGGGAGATATTATCGGCCAGGTTGTTTTCTTCAACGAAACTGTCGGGCCAGACCGCTTTCAGCAAGACCTCTTTTTCCAGCAAATGTCCGGGCTGCTCGAGCAGCGCCAATAACACGTCGAAGGCTTTCGGCGTGAGCGGAACAGTCTCGCCCGCGCGCAGGAGCAGGCGCTCTGCCGCATCCAGCCGGAAGGGGCCGAATTCGTATAACTGCTTGGGCTTCTTTTCCATAGCCGCTTACGAGAAATCTCCGAAGATTTTCCTAGAAAGAAACCAGACCCGACAGAGGACTTTACGCAGCCCCTGCCACTATCGTCCGCTGCGAAGTGAGCCAATCATTGAAAACCTGGCAGTCAGCTCATTCTAAAGGCGAGCGACGGCTGGCGGCAATGCGGCTACTTCCGCGCAACCCGAAAGCGGGCCAGTGATAAGCGCGGCCTGCTCAAACTCATTTTCCCACAATCAGCCGGCATCCGCCGGTAAGAGGAGTAGAGATCATGATGACAAAGAAGTTTTTTCTGGCTTTAACGCTGGCAGCCGTGACTGCCATTTCGGCCACTGTCCTGCGTGCCCAATCGGGCGACGAACAAGGGCCCGAGCGAGGCGCGCAGGGGAATGGGATAATTGATGTATTGGAGCAACAGCGGCAGGCGCAGGCGCAACAATTGGAAGGCTCCTGGGAGATGATCGTCACGCCCGTGCCCCCGCCCGGAGCGCCGCCCCTGCCCACTCGTCATCTCTATGTGAGTTTCGCGCGCGGCGGCGTCTATATCGGCTTCGACCGCAGCGCGCCCTTCGGCAGTCCACAGCACGGCGTCTGGGAACACCGAGGCGGCAATGAATTCACCTGGACCTTTATCGGGGACAACTTCGATGCGCTGGGGAATTTTGTGGGCACGCTCAAGCTCAGGGCCAAGATCACTATGACCGGCAAGGACAGCTTCGTCGGCGTCGCCAACCCGCAGGTACGCGATGCCGCCGGGAACGTCGTACTCGACGCCTGCTCAACATTCAAAGCTGAGCGCGTCAAGGCCGAGCCGCCATCGGAGCGGTGCCAGAACATCACGCCGCCGCAATAGCGATTGTCAGTTTGCTAATGCCTCTCATCGGCCTGCTCTTTATTCAAGCAAGGGCGGGCCGGTGAGGTGAAAAATCACAGGAGGAACAACCATGCGAAATGTGCTGACCTTAGTCTTCATTCTTGCTTTGGCCGCTCAACCGGCGAGGCCGCAAACAAAAGCAAACAACGCCGACCGTAAAGCCGTCGAGGCCATTGCTGCGAATTTTAAGGACGCCTGGAATCGTCACGACATGGACGCCTTAGCCGCGTTGGTGGCAGAAGACGTGGATTATGTAACGGTCGTAGGGGCCAGCGACTGGGAAAAAGGCAGGAAAGAGTTCAGGCAGCGGCACGCCGAAGTTCATCAAACCATGTTCAAAGACAGCGTGTTGACGATCAAAGAAACTCACGTCAAATTTCTCCGACCGGACATTGCCCTGGCTCACGTCCTTTGGGAAACCAAGGGGGATGTAATCCCTGAGCGAAAACCGGGCGCGCCGCGCGCAGGCATTTTCACCTGGATTATAGAGAAGCGCAGCGGCAAGTGGTTAATCATTGCTTCCCAGAACACTGAGAACAGGACGCCGACAGAGAGCCGATGAGCCGGTTCAGGCGTTAGTGCTCGCAAGAAGCAGGGTGTGCTGCTGGAACCATAGTCAGCTTATTGCAAATTCGCATAAAGCAATCGCTCGAACCGCTTCATCACTCCCATCGTCGTCGCGTCATAAAACGGCAGTTCCTGCATCAGAAACACCACGCCGCTGCCGCGCCACCGCCGGGGATTTCTTGCTTAGCGATGGCAGCCTCAAACAGCTCATCAAGCGCAGTAGCATCTTTGGTCTTCAGTTTTGGCAGGCCTGCCGATTGTGACGCAGTTAGCAGAGAGATGGGCAATAGCAGCAATAAAGCAACTACAGTCAGCCGCAAACGTTTCGACATGAGTCCTCCCTTAAAAATGCCCGGCAGACAGTTCGCCTGCCAGCAGCAGATTTATCTCAACTGGTCATACTCCCGCTTTGCCGTGCGCAAAATCGGCAGCTCGGCGTCAGCCTCTTTCCACACAGCAAAGAAATCTTCGTAGCTCTTACGGCTCCGCGCCGTATCGCCCGTGAGCGCTGTTGCACGCGCCAGGCCCAAATGCGCGAGCGGATACAAGGGCGAGAGCGGCGCATAACCGCGACGGTCGAGAATCTTTTGAAACTCCGCTGCTGCTTCGGCGCTTTGCTTCAGTTGCAATTACGCCTGTCCGCTGGCGTTTGCTGGCAGCGAAAGTCAACTCGTGCCGTCAGTGCTTCCTGTCGTGAAGTTTATTAATTGCACCCGGATAAAACTCGAAATTTAGCGATGGGTCAATTCGGACAACTGCTGTGGTATGCCAATACTGACTGTCTCGGCTACCAGAGCCCTTGTCGTACCGGCGTAGTACGACAAGTACTAATAACTCCGCGCGTTGTTTCAAGATTACTTCTTTCAGAAAACTCGATCTGCAAATAAGCCGTTCAGCGCTCGGCGGTTCTTCATCGTAATGTTTTGGATTCCGACCCCATGCTTCTGAGCGAGCCACCACTCGCCCCGTTGGATCACACCAAGTTCGCCCGAAAGGGTCTTGTGGTTTCAATGAACGAATCGCGTTAACGGCTTTGGTGAAGTGAAGCCGCCGCACCGCGTCAGTTAGGCCGAGTGCATCAGTTCCATCAAGGCCTGCTTCGCGGGAGGGCCAAACAATCCATGGCTCGTAAGGCTCGCTCTTCGCGCGTGAGTATTCACCACTGTCATCGTATTCTTCGGCTCGCGGCAACCACGCCCGAAATGCGTCCTCCTGTGACAACTGAAGCGCCAGTTTCTTCGCATAACGAGGAATTACCAAGGCGGAGTTGACTTGAACCTTTACCCCATCATTCGAGCGCCAGTTGCCAGCCACAACGACCTCTTCACCTATGGACGATTCGATATTCAAGAGGGAAAGAAGTTTTGCCTTGTCACCAGTGATGGCGATTCCTTTCTCTCCCTTTTCATAAAGATTAACTTGTGCCTCCAAGGGTGGCCTATCTGTTCCGTCGGCAAGCCACAGCCCGTCTGTTCTGGTAAGCGATTCGTGCCTCAGCCACTCGCGCCAAGGATGATCGTCATCGTATGGACCTTGAACGACCGGGTATTTTGCCAAAAACTCGCCCGCCACCAGATGGAGCGCGTGCCATCCTAGTTGCTGCCCATAGTAGTGATGGTGCTCACTCATTCCTCTGAGTTCATCTCGTTGACTGACAGAACGTCCACCGTTTTCGTACATGCTCTTTATCTGAGGATCATATTTGCGCACCCATGCTGTTATGGCATCGCGTGTCTCCCATCTTGATCTATCAAACATGCCGCTCACCTTGGCGACATCCAACTTGTCGAAATCGTAGTCCAGGTTGAACTCGAACTGAGGCTTTGACATCGATTTCGGACGATCTTCATAAAACGAGTCGCGCTCGTACACTTTCGTCTTTTTCAGTGAGAAGGGTGACTCGTCAACTTTCTTTAGCGCCTTGGCTTCGTCTTCAGACAGAGTGAAGTTGCTGTTGCCAACACAAGCCAGAAGCGCCTGCGCTGCGAAGTGGCGAAATAAGACATGCGGCATATTCGCATCTAACGCGATGGCCTTCAGCGTATCGGCATACTTCGCCACATTCTGCGGGTGATCCATTGCCACTCGGGCAAGCGCAATCAGTAGCCAGAGCCGCGCATGCAGAAAGTAAAAGGTTAGTTCTGCCGCTTGAAACGGATGGGCGTTTGTAGAATGAAACTTGTCAATAATTGCGTCAATCACTTCCCACTTTCCAAATCGCGCGAAGCACCGGATGCTATGTGCAGCTCTCCAACGATGTGCAGCAGCGGGCGCGCCGAGACTGCGCCATACGAGGCCTGCTGCGATCTCTGCCTCACCGCCTTTCGGGTAAAGGCCATCTTTCCAAACGCCGTCTACTACTGTTGATGCCAGTTTTCCAGAATTACTGTTCAGCAATCGCTTGAGCGCGATTTGCCCTTCGCCCTGTTTGGTCTTCTCACAAATGGTTGCTGCAAGACCTATCCAGACGGATGCAGGCAAGTGTGAATCCGGCGCTGCGAATATTGTGATCAATTCAAGCGCAAGTACTGATACGGGGATTCCGGACAGTCCGGCAATGTCCTTCAGTTGGGAACTGGACAGATAGTCATAACTAACAAAGTCATCTGCGTGAATCTGGATGAGCGGCTTTGCGACCTCATAGAATATCTGTTGCAGCGCAACTGAAGAATCTCCCCATTCTCTTTTGCACTTCTTCAATTCGTCCAACTTGTCGTACATGTCGAGAGTCTCAAGCCGCGACATGATCTGAATGTACTTTGGCCTTTCTGCATATTTGAGCTTTCCCCGCAGGCTATCAAAGAACTCGCCCCTCAATTCGAAGAAGCGGTCCAAGTTATTAAACGTCTCAATAGCTAGCGACACAGATGCCTCGTCGTCGGGATTCGTTTTACCCACGATTTTCTTCAAGGCATGCCGTGTCACTTCTTTCTGGTCATTTACTGTCTCCGCGGAGCGGAGATGCTGCGTGCCCTGATAGTTCTGATTTTCGTTCTCTTCGTCGCGAAGCTTCTCGAACTTCGGAGCGGCGATGGATAAGTCTGTTGTTAGTTCGTAGTCCTTGCCTAGGTCGCGCTCGGCAATTTTATGGAGTGTTGCCTGAGTACTGGGCATGAAAACGCCGGGGTGATTTTGTTGGAATTGCAAGATCAACTCGGTCAATAGCGCCTTCGAATTCGAGTATCTCTTCTCGGCAATTATTTCCGCGAGTTGGGCTGTGCCGCAATAATAGAATTCTACGGATGCCGATAGGCGAAGGAGACCTAGAGCAATGGCCGGGTCAATCTTATCCTGTTCGATGAGCGCCGCGAGGTAGGGCAGCAATGAGTAGTCCAAGGAGCTTTTTTCACGGTCATCCCACCGCCCTAATTTGGCGAGTGTTCTACAGCCAGAAGTCCGAGATAAGCCTCTTGCGAAATCCAACCAGGGAAACTTATCTGTTTCATAGTTGTTGAGTTCGCAAATGTTTGAGAGCGTGTGGAAATCGCTTTCCTCAAGCTCATCGCCCCGCAACTGCGCCGCGTAGTGCAACAATTCGCTCGTAAACTGGTAATCACCTGAGCCGATGGCATCCATTTGCTCAAGACCGAGGCGGAAATAAGAAGCTGTCTCCTCGACACTTGCGGGCATGATCGCTCTGGACAACTGCGCGAATAGAGAGGCCCTGAGGCTGACTTCATCCTCGCGTTCTATCAGGGCTTTCGCACTCATCGCCATCTTCCCAGCCAACTACTGAAGGTCTGGCCTTTTTGCAAGTATCGTAATAATCTCGATGAGTGTGGACGCCGAGGTTGAGACGCTCTCGCTCACCTTTGTAACAAAAGCGATGACGGAAGCAGCTTTAAGATCGCTCCGCGCCCAGATGGAAAAAAACAGCAGTTGGCGGCCCAACAAATCGAAAAACAAGGTCGTTTCGCGAATATCTGGATATGTTTGCCGACTCTCTCTCAGCTTTACCCACAACTCGACCAACTTCAAGAATGGTGCGTCCCCCTTCCCGACATTAGAGGAAATCAGTGCTGTGAAAGTTTGAGATAACGCAAGTAACGGCTGTAGTCGCTCATTGATGAAGCGCTTTGCTTCCCTCTGAGTCTCATAGTTCATTGGCTGCCTCTCAACCGGCAATCCGTCATTTGTCTTGGTGTATTTCTCAAGCTCGCCTTGGAGTGCATTTCGGAAAACGTCGTTAGAAAGCCCTTCTGGTACGCGCGCACCAATTTCAATGAGTTCCTCCGGGAGAAGCGAACGTTCAGTAATAGGTAGTTGTTTCGCGATAAAACGAAATGCCGTGGAGGTGATGAAATAAAAAGCGTCCTTACTGGAAAAGCGATGTGTTAATGACCAGAAACGCAGTTTTTCGGGCGGAATGGCTTCTGTGATTACAAGTGCTTCGGCATGCATTTTCATCTGGATTGCAATGACAGCAGCCTTCAGAAAGCCATCTTGAATTTGGTAAGCGCTTTCGCGGTGGAATCGCTGACTCTTTTCAATGGGCGTTTTCTTTTCACAGGCTTTGGCAAGTTCTCGAATTAAACGTCGGCGCGCAGCATTGTCGAGTTCCAGAAAAGAGAGAGCCGCTGCAAGGACACCGGGCTGTGAGTTAATCGAACTCAGAAAGCGTCGAATGTTGGCTGTCGGAACGGTGCCCATACGTTCCGCTTGTTGCAGTAAGGTGAAGATATGCTCTGAGACTTCATATGCGTACCAATCCTTATATGCGTACCAGCCCTTCCGTCCCTTCAAGAATTGGGCCGAATCCGGCCCTCGATCCTGGGCGATATAGCATAACGGAACTGATGCTATATCGAGACTTTCCGGCCCGCCCCTTTCTCTGCGGTAATCATCGTCCTGCCCATTGAAGTGATGAATCCATTCATCTGCATTTATGGCGTGCCGTGACGCATTGCTTACGTCGCCTGACAAAACGCTCGCAATCGTCAGCCTTGCGTGGCGTGTTCCGGGCCACCGTGTACGTGTTTCGAAAAGCCGTCGGGTTGCATCTACGTCGTGAGACGCAACAACCAAATCTGGATTACCCAACACGTATTCCGTACCGCGTTGATTGATGGCAGCGAGGGTTGATAGTTCCACCAGCAAATGAACAAGGCGGTCGAAATTCTCCACCCGGGCCGCGTGCAAAACAGCGGCTTTCAGTCTTGCGTAGCGTATGTTTTGCTTGCCAACGGTGCTTGTGATGGCGGCTGGAAAGCGTTCATCGAAGGCCAAATCGAATAGCAGCTTCCCGTCATCAAGTTGTTGAAGAAGACCTGGAAGCGCGCTTGCCGCATAGACCGACGTTCCTTGTTTCTTGAAAAGGTTATCGGCAAGGACGCGCAACGTGTCAGCTTTGGCGGCGTAAACCTTACGAACAAGCGTTTCGGTAGGTTCATCGCGGAACATCAATCCATGTCTGGTTTGTTCTAGCAGAGGCGCCAAATCCGCCGCGAAGCTCTTTACCGCACTAATGTCCATCCCATGCGCGTCTGCGTACTCATCGAGTGGAACGGGCGGCGGCAAGACTGATAGGCCGGCGAGAAACACATTGATGTCACGTTCCTTGTAACCTCGTTTCAACGCTTCGCTGAGCGCCTTCCGAATGCGTTCCATTAAGAGGTCGTCCAGTTTTATCACGTTATTGATTTCCGATGGCTCAAGCAGACCTCTATCACTCAGCGCAAGATGTTCAAGTATCCGAGGATTTCCTTCAGAACGTGAATACGCGACCTGAATTTGAGTATCAGTCACTTTCGGAATGCGGTCGCGCAGATACCTCTTTGTCTCGGAAGGGCTGAATGGTTCCAATTGGATTTCCTCGCACGCCCCACGCGGGAGGTCGCCTCTGGAAATATCGCGTCGGTATGTCCGACAACTTACGATAAGCTGAACCCCTTCGACTGCGCTTTTGTGATAGAAGCTTTCCAGCAGCAGACTCGGAAAAGCTAACTCACCTTTGTCTTTCGCATGTTCGGCGGCATTATCTATGGCATCAATGAACAGCAAGAGTTGTTTATCCTGTGAACCTCTTTGCAGCGTAGCAACTGCCTGAGCCAAGCGGGACCGAAAAGCCTTAACGAGGTCTTCTACATTTTCGTTGTTTGGCAAAAGCGGGTCACACAAGCCATTGCAGGCAAGATTATTGACGATGTGGATCAACCCACGCTTCGGTAAGTGCCGCGCATCTTCGTGAGCGCGGTAAGCGCCGCCGCCAAAACAATCGAATAGAACCGTTTCATGCGTCTCACCCAGAATCGTCGCGAGGCTTTGCAGAAAGACAGTTTTACCAACGCCGCCATCGGCGTGAATCATTAGCGGTTTGTTTAGCTTGGGAATTTTGTGGATGAGAGTTGCTAGCTGTTCGCGTTCGACAACTTTGCCGACCTCTGGAAAGCTGGTTTGGCAAGGAAAGAGATCGTCTAGTTCTGATCCCAATGCATCGAGAACGTCCGTCCGTGTTATGACGTTTTGTCCTTCGCCTTCGGAGCCAGCTTTGTTACGGAGCAATTGTTTCAGGTTATGCAGCCGAGACCGCGCCATAACGTCTGATGCGGCTGACCAATCGGCAAGAACACGAGAAAGGCGTTGCTTATTTTGCCCCAAGCTTCCAGCCAAACCGGTTATCCTAACCTTCCGTGCAAACTGAGCAAGTTCTTTGCCGTTGAACCCGCACGTGGAGGTAAACTGAGTGGCTTGTTTCTTGGCTTCCCCTTTCAGTGTGGTTCCTGCCGCCAAACCATCTATTGCTTCACAGAACGCGCGGGCGGGCGGTCTGTTTGTGATTAACTCGAACGTGAGCTTCTTTTCGGTAGTGGGCTAAAGTTGTGTTGCTGCCCACTCTTTCCCAATTGCCCACATTCTCAGCCTGTGGTAAGAATTCAGTATGCCTAAACGCTCAAGCAAAAATCCAGACGAAAACCAAATTGCCTTTCAGGGCATGCAATCCATCCTTGAAAAGCTAGACCCTGAATCATTGCCCAAGCCGAAAGAGAAAAACCCAGCGGCGGTTGCGCTGGGCAAGCTGGGCGGGGCGAAAGGTGGCAAGGCGCGTGCGGAGAAGCTGTCAGAGCGCAAGCGCAAGGCTATTGCAAAGAAGGCAGCAAAGGCGCGTTGGGAGAAGAAGTGACAATATATTTTCACTTTTATCTAGTTGCGTGTAGTTGCCTGTAGTTGCATTTAGTTCCATTCAGTTTCGCTCTGTTTCGTTTTTGCTGCTTATTGCTACTTATTGTCACTTATTTTCGCTCCCATGATACTCGCAGTTGCGCTCACCACTTGCTCGCTCTGTGCTCTTTCTGCTTTTTGTAGTTGAATCGCTTGCCGTGTTCGTGTACAGTGCGAAATGAAAAAGGCCACATAGGCTTCTGGTTTGCGTCATTTGCCTAGTGACCTTGTTTCGGAAAGCGAGGTGAAAGTCATGAGAAGATGACTGCGCCCCTCGAAAGGGCGAGGGGGCGGCGAAAGCCGCCCCCAGACACTACGCTTCTTTAGTTTTATAGCATAACCCCTAGCCTTTTGAAAGGTAATTATGGAAAACAGTGATAACCACCAAGATGTCATAGATCACGGCCCCTATCTCGCCAGCCTGGAGGAAAAGCTTGCCAATGTTGAAGCTGACCGGCTTGCGTTAGAAGCTAGGGAGGCTGCATTAAGAAGGTCAATAGCATCAATCAGGGAGTTAGTTGCACTAGAGTCTGGGGCGGTTACGTTCGCTCCTTCGGATGACGTAATCATTCCCAAGCGCCATTTCAAGGGGCTACCCCTAATAGATGCGATTGAGAAATATATAAGGATGAATAAAACGGGCCGTACTGCCCGACAGGTAGCCGATGCGTTAAGGCAAGGCGGAGTGGATTCAAAATCTAAATTCTTTGTAGCGAATGTCCGCACCGCACTAAAGCGCCAAGGGTCATCGCATGGAATTGTTCGCCGTGGGAATACATATTGGCTTGCTGAATGGCCGAATACACCTAAAGAGCAAGAGGCGGACAAGCACGAAGAAGGAGGGGCAGAGGACGAGGCTTAAAGTAACTTAAATAAATTGAGCCTGCCGTAGCAGCGGCAGGCTCATCTCCCAGTTAGTCAGACTAGGAGAGGTTTAAAACCTAAAGTGACTTTAGCAGCCAATTCCAAAAAAATCAAGATTTCCTTGTATGGTATCCCGGATATTAACTTAGGCGCGTTGGTCGAGCGGTCGAAGGCGACCCCCTGGCAGGGGGGAGAGGCCTAGTCAGCCTCCACGTGGGTTCGAATCCCTCACGCGCCTCTTTTAGCCTCCCTTGTCACTCTCCCTAAATAGGCTTCGTGCGCTCTCATTGCCTCGTTTTTACTTGACTTTGCATAGGCGCTCAAGCATAATGTCACCTGTGTTGCTATTGAATATCTGAGGTGATTATATGAACTGCCCACACTGCGAAAGCGACCAGACAAAGCGATTCGGCAAAGACCGCAAAGGCAATCAGCGTTTCCGTTGCCTAGCTTGTGGCAAGACCTTTCAGCCCGAACGCGACAAGCCGCTTGGTGAGATGACGCTGGCGTTGGATAAGGCAGAAGCCGTGTTGCGCCTCTTGGTCGAAGGTTGCAGCATCCGCACGACTGAGCGCATCACTGGCGTTCACAAAAATACAATCTTCAGTTTGCTTGAAACGGTTGGCGAGAAGTGCGCGATTCTGTTGGCTGAGAAGATTCAGAACGTGCGCGTGTCTCAAGTTCAATGCGATGAAATTTGGGGCTTTGTCGAGATGAAGGAAAAGACCAAAAAGAATAAGCCTAACGCCAACGATACGGCGGGCGATGCTTGGTGCTATATCGCAATCGAGCGCACTAGCAAGCTGATTCTCGCTTGGCACTTGGGCAAGCGCACAATGCAAGACACGGTGCAATTCACAGAGAATCTAGCGCACGCCACCACTGGCAACTTTCAAATCAACTGTGATGGTTTCCCCTGCTACAAAGAAGCGATTGAATTCAGCTTTGGCGCAGATGTGGACTTCGCGCAGATCGTCAAGATTTTCGGTTTGCCCGAAGGTGACGAGCGCCGCTACTCGCTGCCGGTAGTGACAGGCGTTAAGAAGGTGGTAGTGTCGGGCAGTCCTGATTTAGAGACTGCAACCACGAGCCACGTTGAAAGGCAAAACTTGACCGTCAGAATGCAGATGCGGAGAATGACTAGATTGACCAACGCCTTCAGCAAGAAATTTATCAATCTGCGGTATGCCTACGCGCTGCACTTTTTCCACTACAACTTTATCCGTGTGCATTCGTCGTTGCGCTGTACACCCGCGATGGAAGCGAAGCTGAGCAATCACATTTGGACGTGGAAAGAACTGATAGGTTCGTTGTAATATTGATTCATCTCAAACAAGAAACCTCAATTAGTAACTAGCCCAACATAGGAGGATTTATGGCAAAAAGCGGAGTAACATCTAAGAGGGTAGCCAAGGCAGCGGCAGGATTATTGCGCAGCAAGAAGACTCCCAAGAAAGTCAAAGCTGTAGCAGCCTCTGCGCTGCGGCAAGCCAAGAGACGAACAAAGAAGAAATAGCTATTATTTCTTTGCCGTCTTCAACGTTTTGATTGAGGCGATAGAGCACACTGGAATGGAAAGGCTACCGCAGCCTTGATGAATAGCTGCGCCTTCAGGGTGGGAAAGGTTAGCCATAAGCAGAATGGCTTCTTTCGTCTTGCGGACAAGCCAGCCAACGGAGTGGCAGACAATCGGTGTTGGCGCGTCTATTTCGTCAACCGGTTGCCAATCTATATTTCTGCCAGAGTCCAACCATTCCACTAAAACTAAATCGAAAGGCTGTTTCATATTCCTAGCAACACAACTTTAGCCCACTACCTTCTTTTCTACCTCCTTCGCACCATGCTTATCCTTGTGATCTTTGAATGCTGCCGCAAACTTCTCAATCGTCTTTTTGGCATCACTCGCACGGTACGGTTCGCTCTGTTGGCCTATCGAGTATTTGCATTGAACAATGACAACCGAACTTGACTCGCTAAATGTCGGGTGTTTCCCAAAGTACAGTGTAAGGTCGGCAATCTCGACTGTTTTCGCCGATACCCTTGCTTGGTCAGCAGGCGCGAGGCCTTCAACGGCAATTCCCACAAATTCATCTGTTGGCATGACGAGTTGAAGCGACTTGCGTGCTGCCCAAGCCTCATGAAACTCGTGACCATCACGGGAAGCTCTTACTTTGTCAATTCGCGAGCGGTTGTTTTTCATTCTGAATAATAAATGGCAAAACAAGAGGCGGTTTGTAATTGCTCAAGCGCCTGCGCCGTCTTCCCGCGTTGTAGTTCCAGCGCCGCGTGAACGGCTGGCAGCCAGGTCGAGTTGAGCAAGCCATCCTTCCGCGCGTCTACAACTCCACCTTTTCCGCGCCCACCAAGTTCGCCAGCCGCATCAACGCTTCCTCCAATTTTTTCCGGCGGGCCTTGGTTACTTTAACCGCCGGTTCCCAATACACCTTCCGCACTTCCAAGGTGCCGCGTTCCCGTTGAAACTTGGGATCAATGCGTCCGACCAATTGATCGCCTTCGAGGATCGGCAGCACGTAATAGCCATATCGCCGCTGCGGTTCTGGTACGAAAGCTTCAAAGCGATAATCGAAACCGAACAATCTGGCCACGCGGGCGCGATCTCGGATGACGGGATCAAACGGCGAGAGCAAGCGCATCCGGTCAGGCGCGACGGGCAGTTTGCGCAACCGCGTTCGCCAATTGCTGAGTGCAAAGCTGGCGCGCGGCTGCTCGTCATTCATTGTCGCAACTGTCACAGGCACAATTTCTCCGGACTTCGCTGCTTGCTCACACCATTGCCGCGCTTGCGCGAGCGTGACGGCATGCCAGAAATCAGCGATTTCTTTTGGTGTCGCCAACACTAAGCGCTCGAACGCCGTGCGGCACGCCCATTCGATATGTTCGGCTTCGGTTGGCGGGGCCAGAGTGGTCACTGCAGGCAAGACACGTTCGGTCAGGTCATACACCTTTTGAAACTTTTCCCGCCGCGCCACCATCAGTTCGCCCGTGAACCACAGATATTCGAGCGCGGTTTTTTGCGGCTTCCAATCCCACCAGCCAGCGCGCGCGCCCTGGCGGTCATGCTCGAAATCCTGTGAACGCAGCGGCCCTTCGCGTGCGATGCGTTCACGCACGTGTGCCACGGTTTTCTCCGGCTGCGCGCCCATCCGCGGCCCCCACCATCTGTCTCGCAGCCTCGTTTCATAGCGCGCAAACCGCGGCTTCCAATGCGCAAACCAAGCCGTCGGAACCGCCGCCGCGTCGTGCGTCCAATGCTCAAACAGATGCCGGTTTTTTTCGAGCAGGTAAGTGAAATGTTCGTGACGATAACCGTCGAGCCGGCTGCCCAGCGTGAGATGGTGGGCACGCTCGACATAGTTGATCGAGTCCATTTGCACGAAGCCCATTTGCTCAATCAATCGGGCCAGCGTCGTGCGTGTGGCTTTGCGCGTGGGGTCAGCCAGTAAGCCCTGCGCGCCCAGAAATAAGCGGCGGGCGGCTTCAGTTGAAATCACGGGAGCGTTCATCTTTATGTTTCCGCCATTGGCACTTTGACGTTGTGCGCTTGCGCTTCTTCGAGCGCCTGTTCGTACCCGGCGTCAACGTGCCGAATGATGCCCATGCCCGGATCGGTCGTTAGCACACGCCGCAGCCTTCTGGCCGCTCCCTCTGTGCCATCGGCCACCACGACCATTCCTGCGTGCAGCGAATAGCCAATGCCCACGCCGCCGCCATTGTGCACCGAGACCCACGAAGCGCCAGCCGCCGTGTTCAGCAAAGCATTCAAAATTGGCCAATCGCCAATCGCATCCGATCCATCGAGCATCGCTTCGGTTTCGCGGTATGGTGACGCGACCGAGCCGGAATCCAAATGATCGCGCCCGATCACAAGCGGCGCTTCGACTTCACCTTTCCGCACCAACTCATTCAACGCCTCGCCAAAGGTCGCGCGGTCACCATAACCGAGCCAGCAGACGCGCGCGGGCAATCCTTGAAAATGCACACGCTCACGCGCCAGCTTCAGCCAGCGTTCCAGAATCGGATCGTCGGGGAACAACTCCTGCGCCAGATCATCAGTCTTGCGAATGTCGTTGGGATTGCCCGAGAGCGCCACCCAGCGGAACGGCCCGCGCCCTTCGCAAAAGAGCGGGCGAATGTATTCCGGCACAAAGCCGGGAATTTCAAAAGCGTCGTCAACGCCCCCCTTTTGCGCCTGCGCGCGAATATTGTTGCCGTAATCAAAAGTCACCGCGCCCATTCGTTTCAAATCCAACATCGCCTGCACGTGCTTGGCCATCGCCGCCAGCGAACGTTTAATGTATTCGTCAGGATTCTCGCGGCGCAGCCGTAAAGCTTCATCCAGCGTCATCCCATTCGGCACATAGCCGTTCAACGCATCGTGCGCGCTTGTCTGATCGGTCAACACGTCGGGCACAATGCCGCGCCGCACCAACTCCGGCAACACGTCGGCACAATTGCCGACCAAGCCAACCGACAACGCGCGCCCTTGCCGCTGTGCTTCATTCAACTGCCGCAATGCATCATCCAAGTCATAACTGATCGCATCGCAATAGCCCGTCTGAATGCGTTTCTCGATTCGTGCCGGATCAACGTCAATGCCCAAAAAACACGCGCCATTCATCGTCGCGGCCAATGGCTGCGCGCCGCCCATCCCGCCCATTCCGCCCGACACGACCAACTTGCCGTTGAGCGATCCACCAGCATTGGCGAAATGTTTTGCGCCCACTGCCGCGAATGTTTCAAACGTACCTTGAATGATTCCTTGTGAACCGATGTAGATCCACGACCCGGCGGTCATCTGGCCGTACATCGTCAAGCCCAGCCGTTCCAGCCGATGAAACTCCTGCCAATTCGACCACTGGCCGACTAGATTGGAATTAGCGATCAATACGCGCGGCGCGTCTTCGTGCGTGCGAAAGATGCCGACCGGCTTACCCGATTGCACCAGCAGCGTCTCGTCGTTTTCGAGCGATTGCAGCGAACGCACGATGGCGTCAAAGGCTTGCCAGTTGCGCGCCGCTTTGCCCGTGCCGCCGTAGACGACCAACTCATCGGGCCGCTCGGCAACTTCCGGGTCGAGGTTGTTCATCAACATTCTGAGCGCGGCTTCCTGCACCCAGCCTTTACAACTGATTTGGGTTCCGCGTGGCGCTTTGATGGTTCGCATAATTCAGCTTGGTTTTAATGCCAAAACGTCAAGGACGCCAGCAGGAATCAAGAAAACACAATTCGTCTGACGCATCTCGGATTACTGGACGTTGAGGTTAATTTACCGTTCTTGGCGTTTCAATCATATAGTCCCCAACGTTGACACCAACGGCACGAGCGCTTCGATATAGCCCGACAATTGTACATCCTGCTCAATCGCCGGGACACGCTCGCGCACTTTGGCATAAACCTCCTGCAACTTCGGCCCCGGTTTGAGCGGCTTCAAAAACTCCAAGCCCTGCGCCGCGCAGAGCAACTCAATCGCCAACACCGTCTCGACGTGCCGCACGATCTGCGCGAATTTGAGCGCCGCCGTCATCCCCATTGAAACGTGATCTTCTTTGTTCGCCGAAGTCGGCAGCGTGAAAACTGAGGCCGGATGCGCCAACACGTTGTTTTCGGCAATCAACGCTGCCGCCGTCACCTGCGCAATCATCAAGCCGGAATTCGTCCCCGGATTTGGTGACAGAAACGCTGGCAAGCCCGACAGATCAGGATTGACCAGCCGTTCGACGCGCCGTTCGGAGATTGTCGCCAGATCGGCAATCGCCACCGCCGCGTAATCGAGCGCGAGCGAAACCGGCTCGCCGTGAAAATTGCCGCCCGACAAAACTTCGCCCGCTTCAGCAAAGACGAGTGGGTTGTCGGTCGCGCTGTTGACCTCGATCTCGATGATCTGCTTGGTGTGCGCCAGCGCACCGCGCACCGCGCCGTGCACCTGCGGCATGCAGCGCAAGGCGTAAGCATCTTGCACACGTGGGTCACTTGCCCGATCGCGGTGCGATTCCCGAATCTCGCTGCCCGCGATCAATTCGCGCAAGCGCCGCGCGCTCGCTTGTTGACCAGCGTGCGGGCGCACGGCGTGAATCTTTTCGTCAAACGCGACGGGCGTCCCGCGCAAGGCTTCGAGCGTCAGCGCGCCAATCACATCCGCCGCCGCCGCTAATTTCTCCGCCGTCAGCAATGCCAATCCGCCCACTGCCGTCATCCCTTGCGTGCCGTTGAGCAAAGCCAAGCCCTCTTTTGCTTCCAACTGCAACGGCGTGATGCCAGCGCGCCGCAACGCCTCACCGCCCGGCAAACGTTCGCCTTGATAAAACGCCTCACCCTCGCCAATCGTCACCAGCGCCAGATGCGCCAGCGGCGCCAGATCACCCGACGCGCCCACCGACCCGCGCGACGGAATTACCGGATGCACACTCGCGTTCAACAGCGCCAGCAAAGTTTCGATCACCACCGCACGGCAACCCGAAAAACCCTTCGCCAACACATTCGCCCGGTGCAATAGCATCGCGCGCACGACTGACTCGGGCAGGGCTTCGCCCACGCCGCACGCGTGCGAGCGCACTAGATTGAGCTGCAAGGTGCGCAACTCCTCCGGCGCGATGACCATCTCCGACAATTTACCGAAGCCGGTGTTGATGCCATAGACGACTTCGCCGCGCTCGACGAGCTGTTCGACAAAGCGGCGGGCTTGTCCGACGCGGGCGAGGGCTGCGGTTGCTAGCATCGCTTGTTCGCCAGCGGCGATTGCGGCGGTTTGGGCGAGGGTGAGTGAATTGCCGTCGAGTTCGATCATTGCTGCGCTTCAAGGCGGTAGATTGGGAGCATCAACGCTGGTAAACAGAATTAGCTGTTGAATTGCCTTACGCCGCACGTTTTGTGCCAATCATCAATTGCATGCCGAGCGCATCCAGCAATGCCGCTACGTTCGCCAGCTTGGGATTAGCGCGGGCGGACAAAGCGCGTACAAGGCTCTGCCGGTCTAATTGTGTTTTCGCCGCCAAGTCATCCAAACCGTAAGCCTCGGCCACGTCGCGCAGCGCCAGCACGAAAGCGGCTTGATCGCCTTCCGCCAACACCGCGTTCAAATAGCCAGCGGCTTCTTGCGGGTTGCGCAGCGAGGCTAGCAGGTAATCGCGATAGCTCACCGTCAAACTGTTCCGCTTGTCTTTCTTTTTACTCATCACGCATCACCTTCTTTTGCTTTTGATATTCCTGCCAGTAAGACTTGGCGCGTTTGATGTCCGCTGCTTGCGTGCGTTTATCGCCGCCGCAGAGCAGCACTATGATGCGCACGCCATCCTGCCCAAAGTAAACGCGATAGCCGGGGCCATAGTCAATCCGCAACTCCGACACGCCCTCACCAACCGCTTTGGCATCGCCCGGATTGCCTGCGCGCACACGCGCCAAGCGCGCGTTAATGCGAAAGCGGGCCTCAGCATCTCTGAGCGCCTTCAACCACACCATGAAAGGAGCCGTGCCGTCTGGTTTGACGTAAGCCTCAATCTGTTTGATTTCAATCATCGTGGCCTCTGGTTTCCAGGCAATGATAGAACGGCAAGTACTAGGGAGTCTTTGCATCTAGCGCAACACGGAAACCAATATCGGAGTCACCTTTGTTGGATGGGAACCCAATACGAGTGGCGGAGCGGCAGTGGATAGATTTGGCACTCCACGCACCGCCACGCAGCACTATGTAGAGCACTAAGCTATTTGACTCTCCGCCGCTCGGCCAAGTTGAGCCATCGGTTGGCGCACCTTTATAGTTCTCATGCCAACCATCCTGGCACCATTCCCACACATTGCCGTGCAGATCGTAAAGTCTGAAGCGATTCGGCAGTTTCTTTCCGACCGGATGCGTATTTTTTTCAGCGTTGTCAGCGAACCAAGCTATTGCATTAAGGTCGTCTGCATAATCGCCCGCACGGCAGGCATACTCCCATTCGGCCTCGCTGGGCAGACGATACGCCTTGCCGGTGTGCTGGCTGAGTCGCCTGCAAAACCTCGTGGCGTCCTCCCATGAGACCTGTTCGACCGGGCGATTGAGATCGCCTTTGAATTGGGACGGATTGTTGTCCATCACCGCTTGCCATAGCGCTTGCGTCACTTCGTGTTGGCCAATGTAAAAGTCAGAGAGAGTGACGGGGTGCTGGGGGTATTCGGCAATGTTGCCCTGTCCGTCGGGCGAACCCATCTTGAACAAACCACCCGTCACACGGATCATTGTCAGATTGGCGCCATTGATCGGTTCGGTGAACTCCGGTCCGGTCGCGGGTCGCAGTTGCCCTTTTTCAGGCAACTCTCGTTCTTTAACCGGCTTTTGCCACAACCAATAGCCAATTCCCATCACCGCTTGTAACCCGACGAACACTAACGCCAGCAGCCACGACCAGCGCGGTGCAGGACTGACGGCCTGTGCATTCATCGCAATCAGGCGCTTGTGGTACGGGGCAGCAGTATCAACAATGGGTGTGGATATTTCAGTCATTGGTGTCAGGCAGAACGTCTGCGGCGAGGATTGCAGCTTGGTCACTGGCGGCGGCGCAATGTCAAGCTTAGGATACGTCAATGCAGCGCGTAACTCAGCAGCAGTGCGATAGCGCACCACTGCGTCCTTCTGCAACGATCTGGCGACGATCTCCTGCAACCATACAGGTACAGTGATTGGCAGAGGCTCCTGCTCTTCGTCGCGGATCGCGCCCATCAATTCGACCAGATCATGGCCTAAGAAGGGCAATTGTCCGCTCAGCAATTGGTACAATAGCACACCGACCGACCACAGATCAGTTTGTTCGTTCCGCTTACGCTGAAACGCTTCGGGAGCCATATAGACCGGTGTCCCAGCCATCACCACGCTATAACTATTAGATCTGAGCATCCGCGAAATGCCGAAATCGGCAATGCGTGGCGTCTCGCCCTGCAACAGGATGTTGGCCGGTTTCAGATCGCGGTGGATGATCTTGCGCGTGTGCAGGTATTCCAGCCCAGCCAGAATGCCGCGCGCCATCTCTACCGCGGCCTCGACCGAAGGCGCGCGTCCGCCGTGCCGTTTCAGCCACTCTTCCAGCGAACCATCGGGTGCGTACTCGCTGGCGATCACGACGTGCTCCCCGTACACACTGGCTTCAATAATCGGCAGCACGTTGGTGTGGCCGCTCGCGGCAATCCAGATGTCTGCTTCCTGCCGGATGGCATCAAGGTCCAGGTCGTCGTCGAGCGGAATCTTTAGTGCGACCTCGCGGGCGGCCAGTGCCGTAATGTTCTGTGCCAACCAGACCTCGCCGAACGCGCCTTTGCCGAGTTTGCGGATGAGTTGATATGGGCCAATGCGGTCGTTGGCTTTAGGCATGGGGGAATCTCGCTTTTGCTTATCAGGGCACCAGCCTGAAATAGAAACGGGACAGTCTGTTATTGTGCTCGCAGAATGCTTCGGGCGCGTATCTTCGCCAGTCTCATCAAATGTTCCAGCAGGAGATAATCTTTTAGCTCCGCTGCTTCCTCGCTGGTTATCCCGACTGTCTTTTCACGCTTGATCAAATCGGCAACTCTTGCTTTTGTTTCCAGTGAGGCCTGGAAGACAGCTACCCTTTCGGTGGTCGTATCCGCTGCGATGAAATCAATGATCTCTTCGTAGGCTTTGCGTGTTTCCATCGGCCTTACCTCAGACAGCTATGCTACCTCAAGCTCCCTCTCCCGCAAATACTTGATCTTATCCCTTAACTCCGCCGCCTTTTCAAACTCAAACCGCTGCGCCGCCGCGCGCATCTCGTATTCAAGCTGCACCATCGTCTCCTTCAATTTCGCCGGGCTGTAATCGTCATAGGCATCTAAATTCAAAGGCACTTTGAAGTAATCAGCTTCGTAGGCCGTGACCAGTGTGGCTTCGATAGGTTTGATGATGGATTGCGGGGTGATGCCGTGCGCTTGGTTGTAGCCGATTTGTTTGGTGCGGCGGCGTTCTGTTTCGTCAAGCGCGCGGCGCATGGAATCAGTCATCTTGTCAGCGTAAAGAATCGCTTTGCCGTTGGCGTTGCGCGCAGCGCGTCCGATGGTCTGGATGAGCGAGGAGGTGCTGCGCAGGAAGCCTTCTTTGTCGGCGTCGAGGATGGCGACGAGGGAGACTTCGGGCAAGTCCAAACCTTCGCGCAACAGGTTGATGCCGACCAGCACGTCGAATTCGCCTTTGCGCAGGTCGCGCAGGATTTTGATGCGTTCGAGCGTTTCGATCTCGCTGTGCATATAGCGGACTTTGATGCCGAGGTCGCCGTAATAATCGGCCAGGTCTTCGGACATCTTCTTGGTCAGCGTAGTGACCAGCACGCGCTCTTTGCGTTCGGCACGCACGCGAACTTCTTCGAGCAGGTCGTCAATCTGGCCGCGCACGGGGCGCACGTCTACTTCGGGATCAATCAAGCCGGTGGGGCGGATGATCTGTTCGATGAACTCGCCCTGCGTCTGTTGCAATTCGTAAGGGCCGGGCGTGGCCGAGACGTAGATGCGTTGAGTGGCGCGCTGATCCCACTCTTCAAACTTCAACGGGCGATTGTCCAGCGCCGAGGGCAAACGAAAGCCGAAGTCCACAAGCGTCTGTTTGCGCGAGCGGTCGCCGTTGTACATGCCGCGAATTTGCGGGATGGATTGGTGGCTCTCGTCAATCACGATGATGGTGTCGGAGGGCAGATAATCGTAGAGCGTTGGCGGCGGTTCGCCAGGATTGCGGCCTGTGAGATGGCGCGAATAGTTTTCAACGCCGTGGCAGAAGCCCATCTCGTTGAACATTTCGAGGTCGTACATCACACGCTGGTGCAGGCGTTGAGCTTCGATCAGCTTGTTCTGTTCGATCAGTTGCGGCTCCCACCATTCGAGTTCTTCCTTGATCGTTTTGACAGCGCGTTTGACCGTCGGGCGCGTGGTGACGTAGTGCGTTCGGGGATAGATCGGCACGCGGCTGGGAAGTTTCTGGATAACTTCACCAAGCAGCGGGTCAATCAGCGAGATCGAATCAAGCTCGTCACCCCAGAGTTCGAGACGGATGGCGCGGTCTTGATAGCTTGGATAGATTTCGATCACGTCGCCGCGCACGCGGAAAGTGCCGCGCCCAAACTCGATGTCGTTACGTTCGTATAACAACTCGACCAGCTTCTTGACGATCTCGTCGCGCTTGATGTGCATGCCTGGCTCGACGAACAAGGTCATGCCGAAGTAGGCGTTGGGGTCGCCGATGCCGTAGATGGCCGAGACTGAGGCGACGATGATCACGTCGCGGCGTTCAAACAAAGAGCGCGTAGCAGACAAACGCAGCCGGTCAATCTCTTCATTCACCGTAGCTTCTTTTTCGATGTAGGTGTCGGACGCGGGCACGTAGGCTTCGGGCTGATAGTAGTCGTAGTAGCTGACAAAATACTCGACGGCGTTTTCGGGGAAGAAGCTTTTGAATTCTTGGTAGAGCTGCGCGGCCAACGTCTTGTTGTGTGCCATCACGAGCGTGGGGCGTTGGACGCGGGCGATAACTTGGGCGACGGTGAAGGTCTTGCCGCTGCCCGTGATGCCGAGCAGGACTTGATGTTTCTCGCCGTTGTTCAAGCCGTTGACGAGCTGTTCGATGGCGGCGGGTTGATCGCCCTGTGGTTGGTAGTCGGAGACGAGTTTGAAGTTCATAGTAAGACTCTACGGTTGAAACTTTCGTTGAGTTGCAAGGGAGCGATTATAGAGAGCGACAGAGAGGTGGGCAAAAGGCGCGAGGATGTAGAAGTGCGGTACGGGGAGCGGTAGCGACCCGGTTCCCCGCATTGGAAATAGCTGGAGTAACCAGGTCGCCACCGCTCCCTGTACCGCACCGGCGGCGTTTTTCGTATACACAATTGCAAGCTGACTTAGCCGCGCAAATCTACGATCCACGCGCTCGACAAACGCTCTTCAAGCGCAACTCGCGAGAGATTGAGCCAACCGCGTACGTTGTCGAGGATCTGGGAATCAGAGGTCACGGCCAGCTTGTCTGAAGCGCGTAATTCTTTGTCGGGATTCATCACGACTTCGACTTGCCAGGGCCAGTGATGAGCGAGGGCCATTTCACGCAGGCGTTGCGCCAATCGCCCGCTGTTCGAGACTGGTTGATCGAAGAGCCAAGTCGCGGCGGCAGGTTGCGCGGCTAAGAGTGTTTCGCTGAGCAGTTGGATGGCCTGTTCCGTTTCAACAACCGTGCGGTAGGAGCCGTGGACGCTCGACATATCTCGCAGACAGCCGTCGCGGCAATTGAGCAATACGCCGTCCGAGAGCGCGGCTTCCAGCGTAACGATGAGATTGAATCCGTCGAGCAGCAATTGCTGTCCTGCTATTGCAGCCAGTGGCAGGCAACTTTGTTGACGGCGCTCACGTTGCTGATCAGAACAAGCAGCGCGGGCGACGGCCAGTCGCTGGCGCTCTTTGAGTTTGTGATGATCGCCCACCAATTTTAACGACGCCGTGGGCGCGTACCCTTTGGTGAGCAGCCACGACAGATCAGCGACGGCTTGTCGCAATGCGGCGTGTTGCGTAGCCGCGAATAGCTTTTGATCTGCTGGGTGTGCGCCGCGATGGCGAAGCTGGCCCTCGCTCATGTTCACCAGTTTCTTGCAGAGCCCGCCTTACTTCAACTCTAGCAGCCAAACATTGCCGAATGTTTCTCCATACTCGTACACGATCTGATTACCACTAGGCGACCAGGCTGGGTAACGCACGTAGCTGTTCGGCGTGGTGTAATGGGTAAGCTGCTTTTGCGCTTTGCTGCGGCGCGCTACCCACCAGATATTCCAAAGGCCGTCGCGCAGCCCGGCAAAAACGATCTTGTCACCGTCAGGCGACCAACTGCCCGGCCAGCTTTGACCGCGGTCGAAAGTCAATTGTTCGAGCGCGCCGCCGTCACGCGGAATGACGGCGATGTGGCAATCTTCGCCGCGTTTCATTTCGACAGCCAACATTCGGCTGTCGGGTGCCCAACAGGCAAAGCCCAACAGTTCCCGATCAAAGGTCAATTGTTTGGGCGGCCCGCCAGCGAGCGCGATTGTCCAGACGTTGAGTGCGCCGCTGGCGCGGGAGTTGAATGCGACACTTTGGCCATCGGGTGAGAGCCGTCCCATCCGCACTTCGGTGTTGTAAGCGCCCAGCGTAGTCTGCTGTCCACTCGACACGTCTACCTTGAGCAGCCGCGTGCCAGCGTTGTTCCTGGAAACAAGCAATGCTTGTTGGCTTTGTGGCAACCAGCCCAGCAACGCCGCCGGTTCTGCGGTCAACTGGCGCGGTTGGTTGCCCTGTGCGTCTATCAACCAGACTTCGCCATCGGCTCCCATGCGCCAGACGTTGAAGGCGATGGATTTTCCATCGGGCGAAAAGACGTGATTGTTTTTGCGGTAGCTGGTGTCCTGCGTCAGCAGCTTCGGTTCGCCCTGCGCAGTTGAAGACACCGGGTCGAGCGATACTGAGCCGATATTGTCGGTGAGGGTCAGCGAACTATACGCGAGCTGTTTCCCATTCGCCGCGATGGTCAAATGGCGCGCTAAGGCCGGGCCAGTATTGGCGATTTCGCTGGGTTTTCCCACGGCTGAGCCTGTGTTGGCATCCAGGCGCAAACGCCACAACCGGAAATTGCCGGAAGCCATGCTGAAAAATAGATATTGTCCGTCGGGCGAATGGACCGGATCGTAGATGATGCCTGCACTTTTCCACACACAGCGCAGGTCTTGACCTTGCGGCGTAACCGACCAGATTTCTGATAATCCGAGGTCGTAAGTGACAAACACTATGCGGCGACCATTGGGCGCCCAGGTAGGCGCGCCGTGCCCACCGGGAGGAGTGCCGATCGTGGTGATTTGTTTTGGCGCGCCACCGCGTGCGGAAACGATCCACAGAGTCGAAGGCGGCATCGCAGCAAACGCCGCTTGATTGATGTCAGAGGGCGTGTCGGATTGAAAAGCAATCCATTCACCGTCGGGTGACCAGACGGGGTGCGCGCCGAATTCGGTCAATTGACGGGTGACGCCGCCCAGCGCCGGGATGAGCCAGATACCGCGCCGGTTGCGCGAGTGGTAAGCGATCAACTTGCCATCGGGCGACCACTTGGGTTGCAGATTCTGCGCTCCGTCCGCGGTGAGCTGAAGCTCTTTGCTGCCGGGCGCGAGTGGGCGCGCAAACAATTCGAAATTTCCCTGGCGCAGCGAACTATAGACAATCACACTGCCATCGGGAGAAAAGGCGGGGAAGAGGTCAAGCCCAGGTGTAGTGGTGAGCTGCGTAGTTCGCAGCACGCCTGCTTGCTCGGCAGCGCGGGGCTGTTTCCACAGCAGAAAGATAACCAGCAAGAGCAAGAGTCCAATGCTGAGTGGTTGTAAATAACGAGACACGCTCCAATGCCGAGGCGCAGCAAGTGGGAATATTGCGCTGCGCTGATGAGTGGACACAGTGGATTCAACCCAGGATGACCCATTCAAATTCTTTTGACCCGCATCCACCATTTGCACCTCGGCAATAAACCGGTACCCACGCGTCGGCACAGTTTCAATGTAGCGGGCCTCTTTGGGATCATCGCCAAGCAGCTTGCGCAGATGCGCAACCACGCGGGTCAGCGCATTCGGCGTGACAAAGGTCTCGCCCCAAACCGCCTCCAGCAATTCATTCTTTTCTACCATCCGCTCTCGATGCCGGAGCAGAAAGACCAGCACCTCGAAGGCCTTCGGTTCGAGCGGCAGCGGCTGGCCCGCCTTCCAGACTTTGAAGGTTTGCGGCTCAACCAGCACATCATCGAATTGATAATAAAAGGGTTTTTCGTCCATCACCGAAACATCAGCAAAACGTGCCAAAACATCAGCGTCTCGTCACGACCTCATAGTACCACCAAAGGCAGAATCCTCGCGGCAATTACGCCGGAGGATGATTCCCAATGCATTCAATACAAGCGAGCAAGCTTTCCAAATTTGTGGTCTGCGCAACGCTCTGCTTCCTGTGCGGAAGCCTGCGAACAATGGCGGCTTCGACGGTGAACTTTAAGCTGCTGCGCGGCTATTTGATTGTCATTCCAGTTATGGTCAACGGCGCAGGGCCTTATGAATTTCTGGTGGACACAGGCACCAATACGACATTGCTCGGCTCGGAGTTCGCCCGGCAATTGCGGCTGCGCCCGCTAGATCGTATCGAACTAGTCACAGTCGCCGGTTCGCAGCTTCTGGTACGGTCACAGGTAGCGAGCCTGACCGTAGGCGCGCAAACCGTGACTCCACTGGAAGTGCTCTGGAGCGAATTGCGCGAATTGCGCGCCATCGAGCCGAAGATTTGCGGTGTACTGGGCCAGAACTTTCTCGCGCAATTCAACTACCTGATTGATTACCGCAAACAGCGGCTGGAATTTGAAGACGTGGATGAATTGGAAACGCGCCTGTGCGGCGAACCACTAACGCTTGAATGGCATGAGGGCCAAGCACTCCTCTCTGTCCCGGGGAAGAAAAAGCATTGGCGCTTTGTACCGGATACGGGCGTGGCGGGGTTGTTGCTGTTTACACCTTCGGGCAGTGGCTTTGAATTCGATTGGGAACCGGGCGCGCCGGAAACCGGGCAGGCGCGCACTGATCTCGGTAGTCGCTTGGTACAACAGCGCCGCTTGCGCAGCTTCCCACTCAGCCGCACTACTCTTTACGATTTACCCGTGATGTTAATGAAGACAGCGCCAGGTGGCGCGGAGCGGAGCGAAGATGGGCTGTTGCCTACGAGCCTGTTTGAGCGCATCTATTTCAATCATCGGAAGAGCTATCTGATTTTGAATCCGAAAAATGTCGGCTGAGTTCAAGGGGGTTTGGGAGCGTGCGCGTCAGTCGTCTAGCCAAATGCAGCATTATTATTTATTGCCAGCAATGCTGAGAGAATGGCGGTTTGAGCTTGGCGAAACGGACAAAGCCGCTGATAATCTGCGGCGCGCGTTACAGTGTCAGTGTTCCGAGCCGGAACGCGGAGTTCTCGCAGCGGAAGCTCTCAGTAGTCACCGAACAGCAGTACCCCAAAATTCGGAGGACAACATGACAAACATCAACGTGGGACGTGTCCTGCTAGGTGGTTTGGTAGCAGGCGTAGTGTTGAATATCGGCGAAGCTATTTTGAATGGCGTGCTGTTGGCCGAGGCTGCGAAAGCTGACCTTGACCGGCTCCATCTGCCCGATCCAGGTGGCACCTTCATCGTGCGCGCCGTCACGATCACTTTTTTGTTGGGTATCGTGCTCGTTTATCTGTACGCCGCGATCAGACCGCGCTTCGGCCCCGGTGTGAAGACGGCGATTTGCGCAGGCTTGATCGCTTGGTTCTTCGTTTATCTGTACGCCGGATACATCCAGGAAGCACTGGGACTGGTTTCGTCAAAGCCGTTTATGATCGGGCTGATCTGGGGTCTCATCGAATACCCTATCGGCGCGATAGTCGGCGCGTGGGTGTACAAGGAAGCCTAGATGTGTTGCGTGATTAACTGAGAGGATGCGGCAATCTCAAATTTCAAATTTGAGATTGCCGCGCCTTCCTCCTACTTTCGCAGACTGGCGCGTGATTCGAATATCGAACTGACAACTGCAAAATCTTAAAGAGGGAAGATAATGAAAACCTTTTCGTTGTTTATCGCATTACTTATTTTTTGTGGCATGACAGGCCCTGCCGTCGCGCAAACTGGTGACCTGCAAGTCAAGACGCCCAAACAGCCGCCACAATTCGATCTCGACACCTATCAGTTTGCTATGCTGAAGAGAGGGCCGAAGTGGACGCCGGAGAGCACACCTGAAACACAGCAGATTCAAGCCGGGCACATGGCCAACATCCAAAAGATGGCGCGGTTGGGCAAGCTGATGGCTGCCGGGCCGATGGAGGGCCATGGCGATTTGCGTGGGCTGTTTATTTTCAAGGCTGCTTCAATCGAAGAAGCGAAGGCGTTGGCAGCAGAAGACCCGGCGATCAAGGCGGGCCGCTTGACGATTGAGTTTCTGACGTGGATGGCTCCGAGAGGCATCGGCACGAAGTTGCAAGCGGATTATCAAAAAGACCCGAACACCAAAAACACCATGACCAAATACTATCTGGCGCTGCTCGGCAAGGGAGAGAAAAATGCTGCCGGGGCGCAGGAGAGCCAGCAATTGATGCTTGAACATTTGTGGAACATACGCAGGCAGCTCGATGCGAAAACCTTTGTGACCGCCGGGCCGTTTGTCAGTAACGGCGACCTGCGCGGCCTCTTCGTGATCGCCGCCACTTCGCTCGAAGAGGCCAACGCGATTGCCGGGGCCGACCCACTGGTCAAAGCGGGCCAGCTTACGGTTGCCTTGCATCAGTGGTGGGTGGCGAAAGAGATCTGGCCGTAAACTTTTCGCCAGACGTATTGCAAAAAGACGAGGAAGCTGGAACACTCCGGCTTCCTCATTTTTTTGGCTAGCTTCGTTTCCAGGATGAACTATGGCAGCACAATTTGATCTTCGCGGAAAAGTGGCTTTGGTGACCGGCGCCAGCTCCGGCATTGGCCGTGCGGCAGTGCTGGCGCTGGCGCGCAACGGCGCGGCGGTGGTGATCAACTACTACAACAACGGACGCGGCGCGGCGGAAGTCGTCAACGAAGTCCAGGCCATGCGGCGCAATGCGTGGTTGGCCAAAGCCGACGTGACCCAGCGCGGACAAGTCAACAGGATGATCGAAGAGGCGATACAAAACTTCGGGCGGCTCGACGTTCTGGTCAACAACGCGGGCAGCGTGATCAAGCTGGCGCGCACTGAAGAGATCACCGACGAACTATGGCAGGCCGCGATTGATGTCAACTTGAAAGGCGCTTTTCTGTGCGCACAGGCTGCCCTGCCTTATTTCAAAAAACAGCAGAAGGGCCGCATCATCAACGTCTCAGATGCGCTGACCGGCAATGGCAACACGCTGGGCCAGCCTTACGGGTTGCTGCCTTATGAAGTCGCCAAAGCGGGCGTCAATGCGCTGACGCGCAGCTTGGCGCGCGAACTCGGCCCGTATCAAGTCACCGTCAACGCCGTCGCGCCCGGTTTGATCTTCACGCCTTTTCACGACAAATTCTCACGCCCGGAACGGCTGCAACAAATCATCGAATCCACGCCGCTGCGCCGCGCAGGCAATCCCGAAGAGGTCGCTGAGTTGATCGCTTTCCTGGCTTCGGATGACGCCAGCTTTATCACTGGCGAAATCTTTGGCATTGATGGCGGTAGGTGAGATGTACCGTAGACTGTCAGTCTGCGGAAGACTCAGTTTTTTACCCACTGGAACCGAAGGGCACGACACCAAGTCTTCCGCAGACTGACAGTCTACGGTACCGCGCGCGTGCCCCTCAATTTGAGGTGATTGGTCTTATTTGAAATTGACTTTGACTGTGTTGGCTGCTCGCTGATCAACCACCAGATTGAAATCTACGTCACCACGACCCGCCAGATTGCGCGGCAACTCCACGTTGACCTGATCCAGCCCGGCGAAGTCGTTTTGTGCTCCTGCATAACTTACCGGCAGCGAGGTATTCACGCTCACGCTGTTCAAACTGCTGCGCCCGCGTATTCCTGTGCCAAACAAGATCAAGAACGTTCTGTCATTGGCCTCGCCGAACTCGATGGGATTGGCGACATAGCGATTCAAGCTGTTATCAAAACGTGCGACCGGTGTAGTAATCAAACTCCCGTCGGGTTTGACGCGCAAGGTATTTGCTGCCGGGAAGCCGCTGCCATTTGCTGCGAACGTGAACAAGCCGGGCGCAACAGCGGCAATGTTGAGTGCGCCGGTTGCTACTATGCCGCTCGTGTTGCTGACCGTGATGGTTGCCGGGCCAGTGCTTGTGCCTGTCGGAATCAGCAGATTGAGCTGTCCTGGCGAGACAAAAAAGAGTGGTGCGAGCCGCTCCGTCCCTGCGCTGTCACGCACCTTGACTGAAACGCCACCGAGCGTAGTTGGCAAAGGGAGAGTGACGGCGACAGATGTGCCGGTAGCAAGATTGCTGCCGAAGGCCGCGCCGATTGCCTCACTCGCCAAATCACCAGCGGCAAAGCTGGCGGCAGAGACAGTCGTCAACGCGCCCGGCACTGTTACTACCGCGCGAAGCATGAAATTGACCAGCGAGTTGTCGCCGGTCACGCGAATATCTCCGTTGTAGCTCGCGCCGTTGTCGGTCGAAGCGAAGCCGCGATTCTGTACCGGCTGGTTCGTATCGAACCAGAAGAAGGGCACGTTGTTGGTATTGGGTTGTTGGAAACCGACGAAGAAGTCACCAGCGTTGATGGTCGGGCCGTTTTGGATAGTGAACTCTACGTATTCACCGGCAGTGCTGGCTTGCGGGACTGTGACGGTTTGATTGACGAGCAGCGTTGGGTTGTTGACTGTTCCCGCCGTGCTCGGCGTGCGCGCAAAGGCGAGCAGGCGAATCTGTCGTCCCACCGGGCTTTGTGGCGTGACGTTGCGGAAGAAGATGCGGATGGCCTTCAGCGTGGCCGGATAGCGCGAGGGCGTGAGCCGGTTGACGATGATCAAATTTGGAATCAAGCCGACGGGCGAGCCTTCGGTCGTGCCATCATCCGTTTTGAGTTCTTCGTCGGTGGTTTGTTGTGGCGCAATGAAGGTTTGAGCCAGGCCGATCTGTGGTGAAGCACTAAGCCATAACCAGCCGGACAAGGTCAGCAGACAAATCGTTGAAATGAGCAGTCGCATTACCATCCTCCTGTTGAAGCGTGTGGGTTGAAAAGCTTCAAGCCCTCGGCACCGCGGGTGAGTTTACCGCAAGTGATGAGTTTGCGCCGAAGGATTTTTGAGGATGGTGCTGTCCGACAAGCTGGTTAGAGCTTGCTTGTCGGACATTGTTAGCGCGCTTGAGCAAGCAGCTTTTTGATATGAACACTGCCGCTGAACGATTCGGCTTTGACTTGCGCGCCGCCTTTGCCCACGACACCTTGAATGGGGCCGCGTGAGCTGAGCCGGCCGGAGGTGATTTGGAGCGGGAATTCGGTGTTGATCGAGCCGCTGAAGGATTGCGCAGTCAAATTAAATTCGCTGTCAGCGGGAAGCACGACGATCACGTCGCCGCTGAAGCTGTTGAATTCGTAGCGCCCGTCGGCGTAGAGCTTGCCCTGATACTGCACGCCGCTGCTCAAGCTTTTGAGCCGCAGGTCATGTGAGTCAACGTCACGCAGCATAATCGAACCGCTGACGGTCTCGGCTTCGACGCGGCCTTTGGCGTTGAGGATTTCGATGTTGGCGCTGGTCGAGTTGGCGCGCACGCCTTCATCCGCTTTGCGCACGATGACGTTGCCGCTGAGCGAACTGGCGATGACGCGACCGCGCACGTCCTCGACCGTGACATTGTCGCTGTGCGCGTGTGCTTCGACATCACCACCGACGCCCGTGATGTTGATCCAGCCGCTGGTCGCGTTGGCGACGGCGCGTCCGCCGATGCGCTCCATTTTGATCGAGCCGCTGGTGCAGATGACTGTGGCGTCGTCGCGGGTCTGGCTGACGCGGATGTTGCCGCTGGTACTGCGCGCATTGAGCCGCGAGCCGACATCGCTGACGGTCACGTTGCCGCTGGTCGAGCCGATTGAGAGGCCGCCGCCGATGCGTTCGGCGCGCGCGTTGCCGCTGGTGCTGGATAAATTTGCATCACCGCTGACCTCGGTGGCGGAGACATTGCCGCTGGTTGAATGTGCGATGGCGCGCGCTATGGGACCAGTGATGGCCACTTCGCCGCTGGTCGAATTGATCGAATTGAGCACGGCGGAGCGGGGAACTTTCAGATCGTAGTTGACCGAAGTGCTGTTTGATCTGCCGCGCGGGTAGACGGTGGTGATCTCCAAACGGTCAGGGCGGCTGGTGACGCGAATCTCGACCTGCTGCCAATCTTCTTCGCGGTCGCGGCGCGTCTGCTTGACGGCATCCACCTGCACTCGATTCTGGTTCCACGAGGTCACGCGGATGTAGCCGCTTGAATTGGTCACACTGATCGTGCCGTCAGGGTTCAACTCGAAGGTCTGATGAAACTCGCGCTCAAAGTTTTGCGCGTGCGTCGTAACGGCCAACGCCGCGCTGACAACAATTCCCAGCAAAGCAACCACCAACCAATTGTTCAAACGTTTCGACATTTTCATTTCACTCTATACTATTGCCCAGCCTGTTCGGCAATCTCCTGCATCAATTCGAGCTTTTTCGCGTAGGCCGCTAGCAGGAACTGGCCGCCCGCCGCATCGCTCGGACGTTCGCGCAGGGCGCGGCGACTCTCGGCGATAGACTTATCAATCAGGGCCAAGCTGCTCTCGTATTGATTGAGCAAACCCGGCGCGAACTTGTCGCGGTTGCGCGCGATGACACGGTCGAGCAACTTGATCGCGCTCTGATACTCACGTTCGGCGCGTGCGATGTGAGTTTGGATCAACTGCGTTTCGCTGACCTCCGGTTGCGGTTTGGGTTGCACGCGCGGTTCGTTTCTCACTTGCGCAGTACGCGGCACGACGGCAGTAGTCGGCGATGGTAACGGCGCTGGCGGATTGACTGTGGGCGCTGGTGTCGGTAGGAGTACGACAGCGACCTCCTTACTGTCAGGCGCGTGGTGTTTGAGATAGAAAGTCGTCACGGCCACCGACACAATAATCAACGCCGCCGCGAAGGCCGCTTGCCGCAAGAGTGCCGGTGATAGCAAGCCGCTGAGCAGCCCGTTCAACCAGCCGGTCTTTTCTACTGTCGCTGCTTCAGCCGTGCGCGGTTCGACTTGAATGCGCGTGCGCACAGCCTCCCAAAGCTCCGGCGTAGGTTCGAGCGCAGTCTGTTCATAATATTGCGCGAAGATTTCCTGCTCGTGTGCGAGCGTCTCGCGCGCTTGTGTGCAAGCGGGGCAAGCGGCGAGATGCGCGCGCAGCTCAGCCGCGCGGTTCTCGCTCAATTCGCCGTAGAGGAAATCTTCCAGTTCAGTTTGATAACGTTCGCAGTTCATAACTTCCAGCTCCATCTGGCTCCATCTGGCTCCATCTGGCTCCATCAACCTTAGCAAGCCTGTGTGTCCAGGTACGGCGCAATCCGCTTTCTGATCTCCAGTCGCGCCCGATGCAGATCGGTTTTGAGCTTCCCGATGGAATGACCCGTGATCGCGCTGATCTCTTCGTAGCTCTTTTCGTGAAAAATCTTGAGACTGAAAACGACGCGTTTGTCTTCATCCAAATCAGCCAGCGCACGGCTGATTTTGACGGTCAATTCCCGATCCAGCATAGCCCCCTCCGGCAACACATCCAGCGCGGGTAGTTGGAGCGTCTCCGGCGCGTCCAGGTCAACTTTTCTTTCCGCTTTGATCTTTTGGCGGATTGCTTCGCGGACGACATTGCGGGCGATGCCGAAGAGCCAGGTCGAGAGGCGCGCTTCGTCTTGCAAGCCGGGCAGATTGCGATAGGCGCGGACGAAAGTCTCCTGCGCCAGTTCCTCGGCCTGTTCGTGGTTCTGCACCTGGTTGTTGATGAAGCTGAGGACAGGCCGCCCGTAACGGTTGAAGATTAGATGGAACGCATCTTCATCGCCGTGTTTCGCGCGCGTAACCACGCCGGGCGCGATCTCGGTAAAGGCCATTGTCCCTCGCTTCTCACTGGCAATTGCCAAACTACTCATCACTTTTCAGCACCGCCCAATCGATTGTGTTGCGTGCTGTATGTGTCGTATACACCAAAATGGTTTCAATGCGATACCAAGATTTTTTGCCTTTAAGAGTCTATTCATGTTTAGCCACAGAGTCACGGAGACACAGAGTTTTGCGCTTGATCTGGTAGAACGGGCGACTAACTTTTGCGCTTTCGTCTAGTTCATTCCTTTATTTCTCTCTGTGTCTCCGTGACTCTGTGGCTGACCTTCCCGAGTGTAAATAGACCCTGCGGATTTTTTGTCTTTAAGAGGGGATGTGATATAAAGCCGCTTGCTATGCAGAACCGACGCTTTTTGATTACCGGCGGGGCGGGATTTATCGGCAGCCATTTGGTTGATCGTCTCTTGGCGCTCAATCCGGCGCGGCTGGTCGTGATTGATAACTTCGACGATTTTTATAACCCGCAATTCAAACGCGCCAACATCGCCACGCACCTGAACCACCCACGCTATCGCCTGATCGAAGCCGACATCGTCAATTACAATGCGCTCAAACAAGTCTTTGCCGAAGAAGTCTTCGACACGATTATTCATCTGGCGGCGAAAGCCGGTGTGCGCCCTTCGGTCGCCGATCCGCGCGGCTATAACGAGGTCAACGTCACCGGCACATTGAATCTGCTCGAACTGGCGCAACGCAACAACGTCAAAAAATTCATCTTTGGCTCGTCGAGTTCGGTCTACGGCGCGAAGGCTGTGCCGCCTTTCCGCGAAGACGACCCGCTGTGGCCCATCTCGCCATACGCGGCGACCAAAGCCAGCGGCGAATTACTGGCGCACACTTACAGCCATCTCTACGGCATGCAGATCGTGTGTTTGCGGTTCTTTACTGTCTACGGCTCACGCCAGCGCCCCGATTTGGCAATTCACAAATTCGCGCGCTTGATCGCTAGCCAGAAGCCGCTGCCGGTGTATGGTGACGGCAAGAGCGAGCGCGATTTTACTTATATTGACGACATCCTCAGTGGCGTACTGGCCGCGCTTAACTACGACGCGACGCCGTTCGAGATCATCAACCTCGGCGAATCGCAGACCGTGACCGTCAAACGTATGATCGAATTGTTGGAACAGGCGCTCGGCCAGCAAGCCGTCATCGAGTATCAACCGCCTCAACCCGGCGACGTACCGCGCACGCACGCCGACGTGAGCAAGGCCAAAAAACTGCTCGGCTACCAACCAACTACTCCGATTGAGGTTGGCATCAGACGCTTCGCCGAATGGTTTAAGCGCGGTACAAAATTCTGAAACCCTATTTGCAATTGAAGCGGAAACGGTCGGTTACTGTACCGCACCAAGGTTGCCTGTTCCAATTTAGATAGCTTGCGCTACGCTGGTGAGGCCAAAGCCCGGCCACTTTATCAAAAATACCATTGACCGGCTTGCGTCCGGCACACTAGAATTCGCCCGTATCAGCAGATCTACTCATAAAAAGATAGAACGTCGCGGTTGGCGAGCCGCTATTTGCCAAAGATTTGTTGATGCCCGTGCGTAGCCAAGCTTGGCACTGTTAGCTGTCATCTAGCCCCGGCCAGAACCGGCTTTGTTTCGCGGTGCTGATAAGCGCTACGCCTCCTTCACAAGATTCGTCCGATTAGCCGATACCCGGCAGGCGCATCGCAGTAGGAACTCGTAGAGCAGAGAGGGTACGCCGAGGTATCGCCCCGAAATCATCCTTTCTTATCGGTCTTCTCAAAGACCCCGTTGAGAGCCACTCTGTTGTTGCCCCGCAATCATCGTGAGGTTTGAAATGATTGTGCGGAATCGAGCCGCGCCCCATCCGCAGTGGCGCGCACTCGCCGCCAGCAAGCACGTGTAGCGCATTTGCAACCAAATGGGAGTCCAAGATGAAGAACTCGCGTCAAGCCGCTCAGTGGAGCGTCCGTAACAAATTTCAGCAACTTTTCCGCCGCTTCAAGCAGCGCCCGCTGCAATGGGGTGTTTGGGGAGCGCTCGTGTTGGTCGGCGCCGCGTGGCTGGGCAACGCCGCGTGGCAACACGTCGCAGCGCAGCAGGTGCAATTCAACATCAACACGGTGGTCGGCAGCAGCACCACTTCTGGCCTGGTCGCCGATCTGAAGAACGCGCGTGGCGTGGCGGCGGCCAGCGCCACAGTCTTTTACATTGCGGACACAGGCAATCACGTGGTGCGGCGCGTGGATACTACGACCAACAGTGTCACGGTTGTGGCCGGTCAAGTCGGCTTGGCGGCCACTGATCCACTTCTTGCCAACGGAGACGGTGGCGCGGCGACCAGCGCACGCTTGCGCGAGCCGTATGATGTGGCGGTGGATGTTTCCGGCGATCTCTACATTTCCGACACGGGCACTCACAAAATTCGCAAAGTGACATTGGGCAGCCAGCCCGGCAATCCTATTATCTCGACGATTGCAGGCAACGGTAATCCCGGCCTCGATACGGCGATTGCTGGCGCTAGCTTCAGCGACCCACGCGGCCTGACCTACAGTTCCGCTGGCAGTGGCACACTCTACGTCGCTGACTCGGCCAATCATCGAGTCGTTGCGCTCACGGGGCTGGCCACTCCAACACCTATTTTACAGCTCATCGCGGGCAACGGCTCTCCGGGTAGTGATGGCGACACCGGCCCTGCGGCGGTGGCTTTTCTCAATGGCCCGCGTGGCGTAGCCATAGACGCTACCAACCGCGTTTTTATTGCCGACACTGGCAACAATAAAGTCCGCGTCGTTACCACCATCAGCGGGAATTCTACGATTGATACTTACGCGGGCACGGGCACGCCGGGTTTCGACCAGGACGGCAACATGGCCAACACGAGTCAACTCAATGCGCCTTATGACGTAGTGGTGGACGGGGCCAACGTTTATATCAGCGATAACGCCAATAATCGTATCCGCAGAGTTGATGGCGCAGGCTTCATCTCGACCGTCGCGGGGCGCAATGGGAGTGGTTTCAGCGGCGACGGCACGCCAGCGACGAATTTCACGCTCAGTTTTCCGAGCGGCATGGTCTTCGTCAGCAACAGCGTGGTCTTTATGGATACGGGCAACCGGCGGCTGCGGCGTGTGGCAGGGACATCGCTCACCACAATCGTGAGCGATGGCTCCGGCGGCTTTGCCGGTGAAAACGTAGCGGCGACACAAGCGCGGCTCGATGGCCCGTCGGCTATCACTGTGGATACGCAGGGCAACTGGTACATCGCCGACACCAACAACCAAGTCATCCGCAAGGTCAACGCCAGTGATGGCAAGATCAACACGATTGCCGGTATGCCTGGCGTGGCTTCAACTGATCCGGTCGCTGCCAACGGTGACGGTGGCCAGGCGAACATGGCCACGTTCAAATCTCCGTCAGGTGTGGCGGTTGACGCAACCGGGAACATCTTCGTGGCCGATACTGGCAACAAGCGTATCCGCCGGATTGATCGCAACACCAACATTATTACTACGGTGATGGGCGTAGTTGGCAATGCGCTCATTGGCTTTGCGGGCATTCCAGCCTTGCTCGAGCCAATTGGTGTGGTGGTGGACAGTCAGAATAACCTTTACGTGTCGGATGCCTCACAGCACATCGTTATTGCGCAGAGCGGAGCCGTAACTCCAACCAAAGTCTTCATCGCAGGCAAGGCCAATATGCCCGGCGCCAGTGGTGATGGTGGCAATGCGGAGAACGCTCGGCTCAATCGTCCCACGGGCATTGCGCTAGCCGGCGGCATCCTCTACGTCGCCGACACCAACAATCATCGCATTCGCAAGATCGAAAACATCAACGGCATCTTCCAGATTTCCAGCCTCGTGCCGAAGAGTGCGGGCACCATTCAAATCGTCCCGCGTCCGGGTTTTGAAGGTGACGGCGGCAACGCCGATTTCGCAAAGCTCAATTCGCCCACTGGCGTGGCCGTGGACAGCGCGGGCGCTCTTTATATCTCGGATCGCGGCAACAATCGCATCCGCCGCGTTGCTCCCGGCACTGACCCTTTGTCAGGTAATCCAGCGAATATCATCACTACCGTTATCGGCAACGGCGAAGTCGGCTTCAGCGGTGACGGCGGCCCGGCAATAGCGGCAGCTTTGGGCTTGCCGCTTAATATTGGCGTGACCAGCACGGGCGAGATTTTGGTGGCCGATACCGGTAACAACCGCATTCGCCGGGCCGTGCAACCGCCAAACGTCAAACCGACTTTGACCCACCCTGGCAACAAAAACACGACTGAGGGACAGGCGCTCGGTTTCACCTTGCAGGGCAGCGACTCGAACGCAGGGCAAACGCTGACTTATGCAATGAACTTTACCCCGGCACTCTCGCCATCAACTCCGGCGGAGAAAGTGCCCACACTCAATGCCGCAACGGGCGCATTCTCGTGGACGCCGGCGGCTGATGTGGCGAGCAGCGGTACGCCCTCGGTGCAATTCCAATTCACCTTTACTGTCACTGACAACGGCAGTCCGACGCTGACGAGCGATCCGGTGACGATCACCATCACGGTCAACAACACCAATGGCGCGCCGATCGTAAATGCCGGCACGATTCCGACCACGCTCGAAGCGACTGCGGCCAACGGCGCGCAATTGCAGCTCAACGGCACGGCCACCGATCCCGATGGCGATACGCCGCTGGCCATCATCTGGACTGACACGCGTCCGGGCCAGTCAGCGGTGCAGATTGCCAACCAATTAAGCCCGACCGTCACGCTCGCGCTCGGTCAACATTCGCTTGTGCTGACTGCCAGCGACGGCAAGGGCGGCACGGCCAGCACGCCTGCCAAAGCGCTCACGGTGCAAGACACGACCGCGCCCGTCTTTTCAAACTTGCCGAGCAACATCAACGATACGATCACGTCGGGCAATAGCAAAGTGGTCAACTTCACGCTGCCGACCGCGACCGACGCAGTCTCCGGGCCGCGTCAAGTCACGGCCTCGCCGCCCTCCGGCTCGACCTTCCCGGTCGGCGCGACCACTGTGACCTTTTCGGCCAGTGACACCGCAGGCAACACGCGCACGGCGACGATTACGGTCACGATCACCTGCGTCGGCACTGGCTGCACAGGTGGCGGGCCTAACCCGAACGCGATGGCTTTCACCATCTCAGCCTTCGCCGGCAACGGCAACTTCGGCGTAAGCGGCGACAACGGCACGGCGAACGCGGCAACTTTGAAAGAGCCGCGCGGCATAGCGATGGATGGCGCGAATAACGTCTACATCGCCGACCAGGAAGCGCACACCATCCGCCGCGTCAATGCGCAGGGCATCATCAGCCTCTTCGCGGGCAACGGCCAGAAAGGCTTCTCGGGCGACAGCGGCGCGGCGGCAAACGCGCGCTTCAACAATCCGACCGGTCTCGTCGTAGATGTGACGCGCAACCTGCTCTACGTCGCCGACACCTGGAATCACCGCATCCGCCGGATTGATCTGGCCAACAACACGATCACGACGCTGGCCGGGAATGGCACGGCTGGCTTGGGCAGCGATGGCGCGGCAGGCAGCACGCCACTCAACTATCCGTCCGCCGTCGCGGTGGATGGCGCGGGTGTCGTCTACGTCGCCGACACCGGCAACAATCGCGTCGTCAAGATCAGCAGCAACACGCTCACAACCGTCGCGGGCAATGGCCAAGTCGGCAGCAGCGGCGACGGCGGCGCGCCCTTGCAAGCCAAGCTCAATCATCCAACTGGCGTAGCCGTGACGACTGATGGCGCGACAATCTTCGTAGTGGATCGCGGTAACAATCGCGTGCGTAAGATTACTGCCAGCGCCATCACCAACTTTGCGGGCAATGGCACTGCTGCGAGCAGCGGTGACAACGGCCAGGCAACTGCCGCCAGTTTGAACGCGCCGACCGACGTAGCGGTGGATGGCTCCGGCAACGTCTTCATCACCGATACGGACGGCGAGCGCATCCGCAAGGTCAGCGCGAGCGACAACGTCATTATGACCATCGCGGGCAACGGCACGGCAGGCAACGGCGGCGACGATGGCCCGGCGACCAGCGCCACGCTCAACACGCCGACGGCGCTCGTGCGCAACAGTTCGACCGGTGTGATCTTCTTCTGCGACACCGGCAATCTGCGCGTGCGCCGCTTGCTGCCAGTCGGGCCGACCAATCACACGCCGGTGCCCGATCAAGTGGCGAACATCCAGTTGACCAAGTCGCAGCAACTCAATATCGGGCTATCGGCGACTGATTCTGATGGTGATCCGGTCACGTTCACGCTCGTGCCTGCGCTCTCCTTTGTCACGGTCACGAATGCGAACCCTGCCGCACGCACGGCGACGCTCTTCATCAATCCGGCGGGCGGCAACGCGGGCGTCTACACCGTACGTGTGCAAGCCGCTGACAACAAAGGCGGCACTGGCCAGACGCCCGAATTCACCATTACCGTCACTGACCCGAGCGGCCCGACCAACAATCCGCCCACTGCAGTGATGAACATCTTGCCCTCGGTCATAACTGCTCCGAACGGCCAACAAACCGCTACTGTCAATCTCAACGGCACCAGTTCATCTGACCCGGACGGTGATCCGCTCACCTACGCCTGGTTTGATGGCGCAGCGGCGATTGCGACTGGGGCAACGGCGACCGTGCAGCTTGGGCCAGGCCCGCATGCAATCAAGCTGGTCGTGACTGACAGCAAGAATGCGACCGGCGCCAGCCCGACGCAAAACATCACAGTGCAGCTTGCCCAGGCTGGCAATAATCCTCCGACGGCGGTAATCAAGAATCTGCAAGCTTCGTATACGGCCACGAATGGTGCAAACGTAGTGGTCACGCTTGACGGTTCGGATTCGATGGATCCCGATGGCGATCCACTGTCCTTCAAGTGGTTCGATAACGGCACGGAGATAGCTAACGGTGTAACCCCGGCTGTCACGTTGGCGCTCGGCCAACACAGCATCAAGGTCCTTGTGAGTGATGATAAGGGCGCGAGTGCTGAGAGTGCATCGCAGACGGTCACAGTTACAGCTTCGCAGGGCGGGTCTGAACTGGACATCACCACCGTCTCGCCTGATTCCGGCAGGCGTGGTCAAACACTTACAATCACCGTGAATGGTCAAGGCTTCGTCCAGGGGTGTTCGGTCAGAATTTTCAAGGGCGGACTCCCAAGCCAGGTTGGCATCACGACCACGACTACCTTTATTTCGAGCACGCAACTGTCGGTGAAGGTGGTCATTTCGGAGCAAGCACAGGTAGGCGCGCGCATCGTCAGTGTCACCAATCCCGGTGGAGCAATGGTGCAGGCGAACGCTTTCTCGGTTTTGCAGTAGGCTGAATCGAAGCAGTCAAGCGTGGACATTCGCCCGAACGCAGGCCTCTCGCGTGCCAGGAGTCGGAGAGTTGCACTTGCCGGTCAACTCGTTCCGCTCTCAAGCACGCGGGAGGCCTGCGTTCGGGCGACTCCACGGTGTAAATTTACGCGCACCTTTCAAACATACAAGACTCAGCCTGTGTGCCTGTGATACTTCATCACACTGCAACGCCAGCCCAGAATGTTGGATGCCCTCTGCGAGAAAGCTGCGCGTTGTATCACTGGTAGTACTCGCCCCCCCCGCTGACAGGTGCGGTAAGCTGTCGGCCACAACGCGACCAATCCCCGAAGACACAAGCGCAACCAAACAAATCGTCTCGCCGGCCCCGCGACTACAATTGGCCTATGGTAGCAGGCGTCAGGCTCCCTCACTGGCTCGCCCAGGCGCGCCACATCCTTGACCGGGATTTTCGCGACCGTCTCACCACCACGCAGATCGCGCGAGTGGTGGGCGTGCACCCGGTCTATCTGGCACAAGTTTTCCGGCAGAATTTCGGCGTCGGCGTGATTGAATATCTGGCGCAACAGCGCGTGGCCTTTGCCAGCCGCGAATTGCGCGAGACGGCGGCTTCGATTGCCGAGATTGCGTCAGCCGCAGGCTTTTACGATCAAGGGCATTTCGCACGCACATTCAAACGCCTGACTGGCTTGACGCCCAGCGAATATCGTCGCCGTAACGGCGGCTGAAGGAATTGAGCGAGTTACTTCGGTCCCACACACTACACACTTCAGGCTGTGAGATTGCCCAAGCACTAGCGTGATTCGGTGCTGAGCGGTATCACAGCCTGCTTTTTTTTCTCCTCTGCGCTGTAGCGTGCGCGCGCGCCAAAGTAGAAATGTTTGAAGTACCCGTACATTGACCAGCAGGACGAGATCACAACCAGCCACAACATTCCGCGCCCCAAGCCGTACAAGATCATCTGCAAATCGCGGAACCTGAATGCGCCGTGTCCGCTCAAGTGATTCAGCGCCACGCTCATCTCCGGCACCGTCCAAAACGCGAAGACTGGGAAGGCTCTAGTGGTGGTCGGCGGCCCGCCTTTGACCGAGGAGAAGATCAGCAACGCCACGGTGACGACTTGCGAAAACATCTTGATCTTGCCCGCCTTGGACGCTGGAATGATCAAACCTTCGGTCGCAGCCACTGAGCGCAAGCCCGTCACAGCAAACTCGCGTCCCACGATAATCACCACCGCCCATGCTGGCGCGAGCTGATTTTCAACCAGCGAGATGAAGGCCGACGAGATCAACAGCTTGTCCGCAATCGGATCGAGCAAGGTGCCGAAGCGCGAGACCTGCCCGCGCCGCCGCGCCAGCCAGCCGTCGAGCGCATCCGTACAGGCCGCAAATAGAAATAACGCCACACCCGCGATGTGTTGTGGCAAGCCAACGTAGTCTTCGGAAAAGCGCGTCAGTAGCACCACCACCAACAACGGCACGATAAAAATACGTAGAAGTGTGAGCAGGTTCGGGAGGTTCATGAGCAATTGATAGTTGATGATTGCCAGTTGACAGTTAATTGTTGGGTTTGACCAAACTATCAACTATCAATTGTCAACTATCAACTACCCTCGGAACTTGTTCGTCAGCGGCATACGCCGGTCACGCCCAAAAGCGCGCGGCGAGATGCGCACGCCGGGCGCGGCCTGACGACGTTTATATTCGTTGATGTCTACCAGCCGCGCAATGCGGCGCACTGTCGCCTCGTCAAAGCCTGCGGCGATGATCGCGTCTAGACTCAAATCCTCTTCGACGTAAAGTTCCAGGATCGCGTCGAGCACCTCATACGGGGGCAGGGAATCGCTGTCCTGCTGGTTCTCACGCAATTCGGCAGAGGGCGCACGCGTGATGATGTATTCGGGAATAACGGGATTGCCATTGCGTTGATTGAGCCAATTGCACAACTCGTAAACCAACATCTTCGGCACATCTTTGATGACCGCGTAGCCGCCGCACATATCGCCGTAGAGCGTGCAATAACCGACGGCCATCTCGCTCTTGTTGCCGGTCGAGAGCACCAGCGCGCCGAACTTGTTGGAGAGCGCCATCAGGATGTTGCCACGAATGCGCGCCTGAATGTTCTCTTCGGCCACACCCAGCGGCGTACCGGCGAAAACCGGCGCGAGCATTCCCAGATATTGGTTGAACGTCTCTTCAATCGGCACGATGTGATAATTGACGCCCAGATTGTTGGCAAGCTGTTCGGCATCGCGCGCGCTTTCATCCGATGAATAGCGCGTCGGCATAAAAACACAGGTCACATTCTCCGCGCCCAACGCATCCGTCGCCACACACGCGACCAGCGCCGAATCAATCCCGCCCGAGAGACCGATCACCACTGATTTGAAACCGTTCTTGCACACGTAATCCTGCGTGCCGAGCACCAGTGCGTGATAGACCTCTTCGGCTTTGCCAGGCGGCTCGGCCAATGGTGGCTGAACTTTTTCGGTCTTCTTCGTAAATAGCTTATCGCGCAAGCTGACTGGCTCACGCTGTTGGACAAACAGCCGATCCTGCCGCGCGCGCGGGTCGTGCAGGCGCTCGTTGAAGACGCAGTCGGCGTTTATATCCACCACCAGGAAGTCTTCCTCAAACGCCTTGCCACGCGCCATCAAGTTGCCGCGTTCATCTATAACCAAACTCTGCCCATCGAAAACCAATTCATCCTGACCGCCGACCAAGTTGACGTAGGCCAGCACCACCGCATTGTCTTCGGCGCGCGTCGCTAGCATCCGTTCGCGCCCACTGCCCTTGCGCGCGTGGTAAGGCGAAGCCGAGATGTTGATGATGAGCTGCGCCCCAGCCAGCGCCTGCTCCTGCGTCGGCCCGCCCGGATACCAGATGTCTTCGCAGATATTCACGCCGAATGGTACGTCGCCGAGTTTGAAGATCGGCGCAGTCTGCCCGGCATCGAAATAACGAAACTCATCAAACACCGCATAGTTGGGCAAGAACTGTTTGTGATAAACGCCCTTCAACTCGCCATCGCAGATGATGGCCGCCGCGTTGTGAATGTCGGCGGTCTTGTCCACAAAGCCGACAATCGCGACGATGCCGGTTGAAGCGACAATGATCTCGTCCAGCGCTTTCAGATTGGCTGCGACGAACTGCGGTTTGAGCAGCAGGTCTTCGGGCGGATAGCCGGGCAGAGCGAGTTCGGGGAAGGCGACGAGATCAGCTCCGGCGGCGCGGGCGCGTTCAATGTGGGAGATGATTTTGACGGTGTTGTCGGTGAAGGCGCCGACGGTGGTATTGATTTGTGCGAGGGCGATGCGGATGGTGCTCATACAGGCCTGGGGTGATTATAGATAAATACCAGCCGCTCACGCTACGGCGCGATGGCCCTTGGGTTGTGGAATAGGGCGGTTCAATTCCTGCGCTGTTTCGATCCACTCTTGGATCACTACTTCGAGGTTTGCCAGCGCCTCTTGTCGCGTTATCCCGTCAGCCATACAGCCGGGCAATTCCGGCGCTTCGGCAAGGAACGCCTGATCCTCTTCGCTCCAGTAAATGTTGACCTCATAGTTATTCGTCATCTTTCCCCTCGCTTTCTGCATTTGCGAGTTGATAACTCACAATGATATGGCGGACTTGTTTGACTTGGTAGGATTTGGCCTGAGCGCCTTTGGGTTGGAGGTTAAGAATTTCAACGACGTCGTCACGAGTGAAGATGTGATGATCGCCACGAATTCGTTCGGTAAAGCCGAGGCTTTTCAGCAAGCCGCACAACTCATCGAATGGAATGTTAGCATCCGCAGTGCCGCGCAGTATTTTCAGCAACAGCTTGTAGCGGCGTCCCATAAGCTCAGTCTGTAATCAATCGGGCCTTTCGTCGCTCAGCAACATTTGATAGGCGTCACGAATGTTGTCTTCCAACTCGGCTAGTGTCTCACCCTGACTGAAAACCCCAGGAACCTCTTTCAGCCGTCCTATATACCAGCCATCATCTTGCCAATATTCCAAAGTAAAGTGTCTCACCATAACTCCTCCTGCGAGACTCAATCCGTCACTTCGACCGTATCAATAATCCCCACCACCGCCGCATCCACCGGACGATCTTTCAACCCTTCGGCCAGGCGCGCGCTGCTGCCCGCCACAACCAGCACCTTTTCGCGAAAGCCCGCGCCGACAGTGTCAACCGCGACCAGATAGCTGCTCTCATCCTCGCCAGTCAGCGTGATGGGACGCACGAGCAGGAGCTTCTTGCCTTCCAAGCGCGGGTCTTTGCGCGTGGCGACGACATTACCGATGATGCGACCGATGATCATAAATTTCGAGTAGACAGTAGACAGTAGAAAGAGGTTCAACCTGTCTACAGCCTCCTGTCTCCTGTCTACGATTTCTTATTTCTTCCGTGATTCAACGGCGACCGGCAACGCTTCGTCTACCGAGGCGTGCGGGCGCGGGATGACGTGGACGCTGACGAGTTCGCCCACGCGGCGCGCAGCGGCAGCGCCTGCGTCGGTGGCGGCTTTCACGGCGGCCACGTCGCCGCGCACGATGGCGGTCACAAAGCCGCCGCCGATCTTTTCATAGCCGACCAGCGTCACATTGGCCGCTTTGACCATCGCGTCCGAGGCTTCGATCATCGCGACCAAGCCTTTGGTTTCGATCATTCCGAGTGCTTCCATCTTTGGGTGTTCCTTTCAATCTGCTTCGTCTTTTTTGGCTTTGATGATTTCGTATCCCGTAACGACTTTGCGCCCGTCGGGATGCTCCGTCCAAATCCAGCGTATCTCTTCGTCTTCCTGCAAAACGATGTTGTCCACCAGCGGCAAGGCAGCGGGCTGCCCCGTTTGTGGCGCAACGGCGATGCGGGTTTTCTCTTCTTTTGGCTCTGGTTTCATGCTCTGTTACCTCCTCGGCAATTTAACGGCTCAAGAGCCGGGCCATTTCAGTCAATAGCTGGATCAACTCCTCGCGCGTCAATGATACCGCCCCGTCGTTCAGCCGTCCCACTGCTCCGACGCCGCTGCCGCAAACCTGTCCGGTGCGTGCTTCAACGGGCATCACGCCGTTGCGTTCGCGAATCTCGAAGAGCTTCGGAATTGCATAATCAGGAATCGTATTTTCGTTGCCCAGCGTGCGCGCAATGAAGCTGATCTTGCAGGTGTGTTCGAGCGTTTCCAGCTTGTTGAACGCCTTCTCCAACGTGTCGGCGTAAGCCACTGCGCCGTGATTCGCCATCAACAGCGCATCGTGATATTGCAGAAACGGCTCAATCGCATCGGTCAATTCGCGCGTCGAAGGTGTCCCGTAAGCCGCCAGTGGCACACAACCCAGCGTCAACACGACCTCGGACAAGATAGCTTTACTCAGCGACAAGCCCGCTACGGCGAAGCCCGTTGCGTGCGGCGGATGCGCGTGTACGACGGCGTGAATGTCAGGCCGCTGTTCATAAATCACGCGATGCATCGGCCATTCGGAAGAGACTGTATAGGCAGACGGCTCGAGCGCATTGCCAGCCAGATCAACTACACACATCATCTCCGGCTTCATCCAACCTTTGCTCACGCCCGACGGCGTCGCGATCAGGCGATTCTCGCCGACGCGCACGCTGATATTGCCATCGCCTGCGACTAGCAGTCCACGGTCGTAACAGCGCGTGGCGATCTCGACAATCTCTACTTTGACTTTCTGCTCATCAACCATCATCAACCATCTGGCAATCTCAAAGCGCCTGACCATTCTCTGCGCTGGCAAACCGAAATAGATCGAGGTGATTGACCGTTACGGCCTCCTCGCTCGGATGCGCCAGGAAATAAGAAAGGCTTTCCAACGAGACCGACAAGTCAACGTTCTTCACCTTCACGCCCGGCTTTGGGTTGAGCACGATGGGGGCGAAGTTGAGCACGGCCTTGATGCCCGCTTCGGTCACGCGGTCTAGTACTTGTTGTGCGGCAAAGGCAGGCACGGCAATCAAGACGATCTCAATTGTTTCGCGCTCGATAACTTCGGGCAGCCGCTCGGTCGAAAGAATCTCCAAGCCGTTGGCCGCGCGCGTCCCGATCTTGCTCGGCTCGTCGTCAAAGAGCGCCACCAGGCGGAAAGCAGCGCGATTGAAGCCCTGATATTTTGCCAACGCCAAGCCCAGATTGCCGACGCCGACGATGGCGATGCGCCGCTCGACGTTCAAGCCTAGGATCTGTTGCAAGTGTCGGCGCAGTTCTTTGACGTAATAGCCCACGCCGCGCACGCCGAATTCGCCGAAGTAGGCCAGGTCTTTGCGGATTTGCGCCGAATTCAAATTGAACTGTTCGGCCAACGTCTGCGACGAAACCGTCTCGATGCCTGCGCTTTCCAATTCGCTCAAACAGCGCAGGTAGACTGAAAGGCGATTGGTGGTGAGTTCCGAAATCTTCTCTGTCTTCATCTGGGGATTGCTATGCGGTGCTTCGATCAAATGCTTTAGAGTCTGCTCTATTAAACGAGCAGCAACGATAACGCAGGCTCAACAAGACTGTCAACGCGCTGTTCTGACGGCCTTTCTGTGCAAGGCTGAAGTGCAAATTGACAGCTTGTGTAGGCGCTGCGTAAACTCCGAAGGCGGTTGTCCGTGACATCTTTGACGGACGGCGAACAGGAGCAGCATTGATTGCACAGATCACTGGCAAGCTATTGCACAAACAACCCAACGCGGTCATTGTTGACGTAGGCGGCGTCGGCTACGAACTGACTGTGCCGCTCTCGACTTTCTACGAGGTGGGCGAAATCGGGGCGGAGGTCTCGCTGCGCGCTTACACCTATGTGCGCGAGGACGCTCTGCAACTTTTCGGTTTCCGCACCGACTTGGAGAAGCAGTTGTTCCTGCTGCTCACCAGCGTCAGCGGCGTCGGTCCGAAACTGGCGATCACGCTCTTGTCGGGCATGAGCGCCGACGATTTGATCCGCGCGATTCGGGACAATGATCTGGCGCGGTTGACGGGCATTCCCGGTGTGGGGCGAAAGACAGGAGAGCGTTTAGTCGTCGAGTTGCGCGACAAGCTGCTGAAACTGACGCTTGCAACGTCCGCCGAACCGCTGCTGCCGGCTTCGGCGTTTGCTAGCTCGGCAATGAGCGATGATGTAATTTCCGCCTTAGTCAATCTCGGTTATCAGAAATCGGCGGCGGAAAAGGCCGTGGCGAAGGTCTTCAAAGTAAACCCGGATGTGAATTTTGAGATGGCGTTGAAAATGGCTTTGAGTTCGCTCGCGCGCTAGGAGCTTGTGGGAGCACGCATGATGTCACCAGGCTACAAATGGAAACCCATCGAAGATTTGCCGGAGGATTGGCCAAAACTCGCTTCTAGCGAATTGGCCGGTCTGTTTGCTGTCTGGAAAGAGCAAGCCGTGCAGTTGAAAGACTCGCCTGCCTATCGAGAATTTCAGGTGCGCTTGCGTCGTGAATGGGCCATTGAAACTGGCATTATCGAAGGGCTGTACGACATTGATCGCGGGGTCACGCGCACTTTGATCGAGCGCGGATTGCACGCTAGCCTCATTGCGCACGGCGACGCCAACAAACCGGCGGAAGAGATCATTCCCATGCTCAAAGATCACGAAATGGTGGTCGAAGGGCTGTTTGATTTCGTTGGCCAGCAACGCCAGCTCTCGACCTCATACATCAAGCAAGTTCACCAAGCTCTAACCACCCATCAGGAGACTGCCAAAGGTATAGACAGTTTGGGACAGCCCACGCAAATTCCGTTGCTTCGTGGCGATTGGAAAAAGTGGCCTAACAACCCGACACGGCCTGATGGCAAAGTCCACGAGTTTTGCCCACCTGAACAAGTTGCATCCGAGATGGATCGTCTGATTGAAACGCATCAGCAGCATTTGCAAGCAGGCGTTCCGCCAGAAGTGGAGGCCGCATGGCTCCATCATCGCTTTACGCAAATTCACCCGTTTCAAGATGGGAATGGACGTGTGGCGCGGGCGCTGGCGTCGCTGATCTTTATTCGTGCTGAGTGGTTTCCTTTTGTTGTTCACCGTGACGACCGTGCTGATTATATTGATTGCTTGGAAAAAGCGGACGCCAGGGACATGACCTCATTAGTGAAGCTAGTGGGCCAAAGCCAAAGGAAAGCATTCAATCAGGCTATCAAGCTATCAGATAACGTGTTGTTGCCTGCTGATTCTGTTGAGCAAATTATTTTTGCTGGTGGGCGTTATTTGAAAGAGAAAGTGGAGAATCAACGGCTACTCGCTGAAGAACTCAAAAGGCTCCACGCTCAATATAAACATGTTGCTGAAACTCTTCAGGCGACTACCAATGAACGGTTTGATAAACTTGTCGGCGATTTTGACAACCTCTTGCGTGAGTCTGGCAGCCAGCAGACGATTCGTATAGAAAAATATGGTTATGGATTTGGGCCAATGTCCAAAGCGACTTTTGACCATGCAAATGCCAGCATCACAAAGCAATTAGGTTGTGATGCTGATATATGGTCGGATGGCTGGGGCTGTTCCATCCGTATAGGAGATAGCATTGGAATGCACTTCGGCTTTTATCGGTTGCTCAACTCAGATTGGCGGATTGCCTGTGGGTTAGCTTACCTGAGAGCAACTAATCCTGAGCAGTTTTTCCCACTGTGCAGTGAAGCATTTCAATGCTCAACTAGCGAGGATTTGACAACCGTCGTCCCTCGCTTCAAGCAATGGCTTGAGGATGCGCTGATCCTCGGCTTTGACTATTGGAGAAGACAACTCTGAGCACACCCGACACCGACATCCGAACCCGCGCCGCCACAAGCGATGAGCAAGAGATCGAACTCTCGCTCCGCCCACAATTCCTGCGCGAATACATCGGCCAGAAGAAGGTCAAAGACAACCTGGACATCTTTATCAAAGCCGCGCGCGCGCGCGCTGAAGCGCTCGATCACGTCCTGCTCAATGGCCCGCCGGGTTTGGGCAAAACGACGTTGGCAACCATCTGCTCGCGTGAACTAGGCGTGCAATTGAAGGCTACAGCCGGGCCGGTCATCGAAAAAGCGGGCGATCTGGCGGCCTTGTTGATGAACATCAACGAAGGCGATGTGCTCTTCATTGACGAAATCCACCGCCTGCATCCGGCGATTGAAGAGATTCTCTACCCGGCGATGGAAGACTTCGAACTGGACATCATCATCGGGCAAGGGCCGTCGGCGCGTTCGGTCAAGCTCGATCTGCCGCGCTTCACACTTGTCGGCGCGACGACGCGGCCTGGCTTGATCTCCGCGCCATTGCGCGGGCGCTTCGGCATCAATTTCCATCTGGATTTTTATCCGGTCGAAGATTTGCAGATCATCGTCGAGCGGTCGGCGGCGATTCTCAACGCGCAACTTGAAACCGCTGGGGCGCAAGCTATCGCGCAGCGTTCACGCGGGACGCCGCGCATCGCCAACCGTCTGCTGCGCCGCGTGCGCGATTTTGCCGAAGTCGAAAGTGACGGACGCATCACCGCAGAGTTGGCGACGGACGCGCTAAACCGGATGGAGGTGGATCGCTACGGCCTCGACGAAGTTGACCGAAAGTTGATGCTGACAATCATCGAGAAGTTCAATGGCGGCCCGGTCGGTGTCGGCACGCTCTCGGCTGCGATCAGCGAAGAGAAGGAGGCGATTGAAGAGATTTACGAGCCGTACCTGATTCAGATCGGCTTCTTGAATCGCACGCCGCGCGGGCGAATGGCGACGCCTGCGGCTTATCAACATTTCGGCGTGGGCTGGCAGCCGAAGAGTCGTGAAGGGCAGACGGGGTTGTTTCAGTAATGCATATCTCCGCTTTCAATTTTGAGCTGCCCGACGAATTGATCGCGCAGGAGCCGCTGTCGCAACGTGACCAGTCGCGCATGCTCATCGTTGACCGTCGCACACAAAATTGGCGCGACAGCGCGTTTGCTGAATTACCGTCATTGCTAGCAGCCGGTGATGTGATGGTGCTCAACAATACGCGCGTTTTTCCGGCGCGCCTGCTGGGCCATCGCGTGCTACCCAATGGTGAACGCGGCGCGCAGGTTGAAGTGTTATTGGCACGGCTGCTCGACGCCGGCAGCAACGAATGGGAAGTGATTGCGCGACCGGGGCGCGCGTTGAAACTAGGCGCGCAAATCGAATTTGGTCATGGGCGGTTGCGCGGCGAGGTGACCGGGCTGCTCGAAGACGGCAAACGGCGCGTGCGTTTTACCTGTGAGGGCGACTTCAATCAAGTGGTGGACGAGCTTGGCAATACGCCGCTGCCGCCCTACATCAAGCGCGCGCAGAGCGAAGAGCGCCGCTTGCACGAGCCGCGTTACCAGACCGTTTACGCCCAGCAACGTGGTTCGATTGCCGCGCCGACCGCCGGGCTGCACTTCACCCCACGTGTGCTGGAAGAGCTAAAAGCGCGTGGCGTGCAGTTTGCTGAGATTACACATCATGTCGGGTACGCGACATTTCAACCCGTGCGCGTCGAGCAGGTCGAAGAGCATCGCATCGAAGCCGAAAGCTATACGATTGACGAAACCGCCGCCCGCACGATCAACATTGCAAAAGCAAGTGGCAAGCGCGTTCTCGTAGTTGGAACTACCGGCACGCGTGCGCTCGAAAGCGCGGCCAACGCAGACGGCATGGTGCGCGCCGAAAGACGCGCGACGGAACTGTTCATCTATCCTGGTTATCGTTTCAAAGCGGCAGATGCGCTCTTGACCAACTTTCACTTGCCCCAATCGTCGCTGTTGATGTTGGTCGCGGCCTTTGCCGGATGTGAATTGGTGCTGGCCGCCTATCGCCACGCGGTCGCGCAACGCTATCGGTTTTATAGTTATGGCGATTGCATGCTGATCTTTTGAGTAGACAGTAGGCGGTAAACAGTAGAAAACATCTGCCTACTGTCTGCTATCTACTGTCTACCGTCTACTATCTACTGTCTTATGCAGGTCTTCAACTACCATCCAATTTACCGGCAGCCGCTCAAGGGTGCGCTGAGGTCGCTGACGCTGGCCGATTTGAATGAGGTCTGGCAACTCGACCTGCGCTGTTTTTTGGATGGCGAGGCTTACGAGCGAGAGACCTTCCGTTACCTGCTTTCAAATCCACAGACCATCGCCCGGCAGATTCGGGCGGAGTTGGGTGAGATGCTTGCCTTTGCTATTGCCGTAGTAGATGAGACAGGCGGTGGCCACCTTACTACGCTTGCCGTCGCGCCCGAATACCGACGCCGCGGTTTGGCGCGCATGCTGATGCACGAGGTCGAGCGCAGTTTTGTCGCGCGCGGCATCTGTAGCGTCAGGCTTGAAGTCCGTGTGAGCAACCAAACCGCGCAGCAGCTTTATGAGCAGATTGGCTACGTGGTGATGCAACGGATGAACAAGTATTACTCGAATGGCGATGATGGCTACATGATGATTAAGGTGCTCAACGGACTGGACTGAGACCTTATTTTCTTTATTTTCCGCTGCCGCCGCACCATATCGTGTGGCAAAGATAGTCCTGAGTGGCTTGTCGCAATTTTTCTGCCTGAACCGGCTAACCCACTGGAACTTAACTGTTTGCCCAACTAATACTCGCCTCCAAGCAGGCCGCTAATCACTTTTTCGGTCATTTTGTTACCCCGCAATAATTGACAGCCCAAAAGCTAATCTGTTATAAACCCAGAACTTAGAGTAAGTAATACGGTGGCATTCAGCGGGTAAGGGGCAAAGAGTAATTCAATTCAGTTGACGGGAAGAATTGAAATGGCAGCACGCGCAAAGAAAGCCAAATCCAAAGACAAACCGAAGGCTAAGGCTAAACTTGCCAAAGCGACTAGAAAGCCTGCCAGGGCAGGTTCAGCCAAACTTGCCAAAGCGAAGTCAGCCAAGAAAACTCTATCTGCCAAAACTAAATCACTCTCAAAAAGTAAAGTTGCCAAGCAGCCAGTCATAAAGCCAGTCATAAAGCCAGTCATAAAGCCAGTCATAAAGAAAGCTGCTGTTACAAAAGCCAAGCCAAGCAAGGTGGTCAGACCCGGCAAACTCAGGGCAAGCAAAACAAAACTGAGCAAAAAAAAGCTAGCGGTAACTAAAACGACCAGCGTCGGAAACAAGCAAACCCGCACCAAAGGGAATGGGATAAAAAAGGCTCCGAGGCTTAGCAAGCCAAGCGTTGCCAAAACAACTTCGCGCGCACCGGTGCCTGCGGCCAAGCCACGTAATGCGTCTATGCTCAGACGAATATTGCCGCCCGCGCCTGCGCCTATACCAAAACCCGAACCACGCAAGACGGCTACGGCTGCCGCGTTACGCGCTTTTGAACAGGCTCTCAGAGTTTTCAATCGCCGGCAGTTTGAAGAGGCCAAGTCACACTTCGAACATTTGCAGCAACAGTTTCCGCTCGAAGTCGAAATCACCCACCGGGCGCAAATGTACATCCAGGTCTGCACGCAGAAATTGGCGCAGGCTCCGGCCCCGGTAGTGCGCAACGTGTCGGCGGACGAGTTGTATGATCGTGGTGTCTATGCGCTCAATCTGGGCGATGTCGCCCAAGCGCGCAGCTTTTTTGAAAAAGCTTTGCGGATCAATCCAAACGAGCCACACTTCCTCTACTCGCTGGCCGTTACCCACGCGAAGAGCGGGGCACAGGAAGAGGCGTTGGATTACCTGCGCCGTTCCATCCAGATGCAACCACGTTTCCGCTCGCAGGCTTTCGATGATGTGGATTTTTCCGGCTTGCGCGAGAACCGGCAATTTCAAGAATTGCTTGGCCTGACTTCGCCATTTGATCTACTGCGTTAAGTATAAAAATCCCTGACCGCTACTTAATCCTGATTCGCAAAACATTCGTTAGCTTGCCTTCTACCGCTACAGCAAAATCTACTTGCCCGTAACTCTTCAGCATGTGGGGTAGGCGCACGTTGACTTGATCCAAGCCCGCCAATCCCTCCACCGCACCGGCAAAAAGCACGGGAACTTCAACGTCGCTGACCTGCGCGCTGACCACTTCAAGCGAGCGGCGATTGCGCAGTCCGGTGCCATACGCGATCAGAAAGACCTGTTCCCCTCCGTCGTATAGATCAATTGGAGCGCTGACGAATTGATTACCCTGCCGCACAGCCAATGGTTCATAGACCTGCGTGCCATCTGCTTTGATGCGCAAGAGAACAGCCGCCGGAACTCCGCTTCCATTGGCATTGGCCGCAAAGAGCGCGGGTGCAACCGGCTCAATCGTCACTGTGCCGCTGGCGAGCCTGCCAGTCGCATTCGTCACGATCACTGTCGCCGGGCCTGGGGCGACACCGGCGGGCATTAAGTAATTGATCTGTTCCGGCGAAACGAAGAAGAGCGGGGCGAAGAAATCTTTGTTCGTACGGTCGCGCACCGTTACCGTCGTGCCCGCCAAATTGATAGGCAGCGGCAGCGTGGCTGCTTCCGCGTGTGCGGCCAGTTCGGTACCGAAGGCGGCAACGATAGAATCGCTTGCTAGCGCCCCGCTGGTGAAACTCGCCGCCGACACACTCGCCAACGCTGCCGCGCCGCCCAGCAATTCTTTTACGTTCGCGCGTAGGCTCGGAAACAGCGAATAGAGCGCATCGCCCGGACATTCGGTCGGACTCGGTCCGTCGCGGTGGCCAGAGATGTTGTTCAACTCCAGGCCCGACGCCGTATGGCGCGACTGGCCCAGCGGGTCAATCGCGCGCTGACTGGATTTCCACGCCAGGATGCGGCGCAAGCTGGTCAAAGCTTTTTCCGCCGGTGTCACGTCGGTGAACGTGCCGATCATCGAGACGCCCATCGTCCCGGCGTTGACGCTACTGAAATGCGCGCCCAACACGTTATCGCCGCCTGCACGCCCTTCGTAGATTACGCCGTCCGGGTCAATCAGATAGTTATAGCCGATGTCTGCCCAGCCGTTCGTAAAGATGTGAAAGTTCCAGATGCTGCGCACCACCGCCGCCCAATCATTATTGGTCGCTGTATTGCCAGTCGCCGTGTGATGCACGATCAGATGCGTCACCGTCGTGTAGCTCAACGCGCCGTGCGTCGTCACTTGTCCGTCAGGGCAGCCCCACTCGGTGCGCGTGACGACAGAGGGTTTGGGATAATTTGGCAAAGCCTGTTCATTGCTCATGGTTTCTGATTGTTTGGCGCGGATGCGATCCAGCATCGTGCGCGTTGTTGCGCCAGGGCTGATGAAATGAAAGCGCAAACTTCTAGTCGCAGGCAAGAGGTCTCCCGGCTTAGCGCCACTCAGGCGAAATTCAATCAAGCGCGTCCGCGCGTCCAGCAAAGCCAGATTGCTGACGAGTATGCCTGCTTCAACTGTCGCGTCTTGATTGAATGGCAAAACAAACCACTCACTCCAGCCTGCGCCATCAACTGAAGTGCGCAGGCTCAACTGTGATTTAGCCTCAGCTACGCCTGATGAATGCCAAGTTACACCCAAGGCCAAAAAGGGTTCAGCTTTTTCAAGCGGCACGTCGAGCACGGCGGAGAAACTCGCGCGGCTCGTACTTGAAAAAGTGATTGTGCTGTGCCGAACCTCCGGCGCTCTGACAGGCTGTTGTGCTAGAATATGCGCCGAAAGCAGCACGAGAGACAGACTGACCCACAGAATTGCTTTCATATTTTCCCGCCTGGATTCGTTTGACGTTGCTGGTTATAGCACAAAGAAAACTGACCACGAAGCTGCTCGCGCCGGTACAGAACCGGAAGTGATAGCGACCGGGTGCGGTGGCGCTTGGAAGCGTCCGTTGTCAGGCCTACCCGGTCTGGAGGAAGTTATGCGCTACGTCAACAATCCGCCCAATCCCTGGCTCACCACACATCCCGAATGGATCGGCGAACCGCCCGAAGCCAAGCTCGAAGTTTTTGAAGAGACGGCCACGCGCACGATCATCAACAAGAACGACAGCCCGGACATTCCCTTCGATTACTCGGTCAACTGTTATCGCGGCTGCCCGCACGCTTGCACCTATTGTTTCTCGCGCCCGAAGCACGAGTTTTTAGGCTTTGGCGCGGGCACCGACTTCGAGCGCAAGATCGTCGCCAAAGTCAACGCGCCGAAACTCCTGCGCGAAGAGCTGATGAAGAAGCGTTGGAAAGGCGACACGCTGGTCTTCTCATTCACGTCCGACCCTTACGTGCCACTCGAAGCCAACTACAAGCTTACGCGGCAATGTCTGGAAGTCTGTCTGGAGTTTCGCAACCCGGTCGGCCTCATCACCAAATCGGCCTTGATCCGCCGCGATCTGGAACTCATCAAACAACTCTCGGAAGTCGCCGACGTGATGATTCACTTCACGATTCCGTTTCTGGATCACGATGTCGTGCGCGCGATTGAACCCGGCGCGCCTTTCCCCGAAGCGCGCTTCAGTGCGATGAAAGATTTTGCCGACGCGGGTGTGGAAGTCGGCTTGAGCATCTCGCCGATCATTCCCGGCTTGAACGAACACGCGATTCCCGAGTTGCTGGCGCGAGGGCGTGAATGCGGCGCGCAATCGGCTTTTATCAACTTGCTGCGCTTGCCTGGCAGCGTTGAGCCGTACTTCTTGGAACGGCTGCAAGCGACGATGCCGCTGCGCTACCAGAAGATTGTCAACCGCATTCAAGAAGTAAAAGGCGGCGTCCTCAATCGTTCTGACTTCTTCACGAGGATGAAAGGCGAAGGCGAGTTTTGGAAGATGGTGGTGAAGTCATTTGAGATTCACTCGCGGCGGCTGGGCTATAACAATCGGCGTTACGTGACACGAGTGCGACACGATAGTTTCAGAAGACCGAGCGCGCAGGGGAGTTTGTTTGAGGATTGAGAATATAAGAGCGAGAGTAGCTATAGAATTCAAGAAATTGAGCATCAGCAACATTGAGACAGGGACAGTAGACAGAATTGACAAGCTTTTCCAGGATTGGTCAATGGTGATAGGTCGCTCGCTTGCTTTCATCCTGCACAATTCTGTCAATCCTGTCCAAATGTTTTGTGGCTTGATTTAGACAGGATTGCTGACTGCGTTCGGTTGGAATACGGCAAGCCTTGAGCTGGCGCGGCAACGGCCAACCATCGAGAGTTACTTCAGCAAGCGCGAGCCAGAGATTCTCTGGCTCGCGCTCCATTTTGCTCCTTCCGTTTCGCTTCTTTAGCGGCTAGACTGCGGCCTGCGGAAATCGGCCATTAAAATATCAAGTCTTGGGCCGTTCACTAGAAGGAATAACGATGAAGGTGCGCCTACTTATTTCACTTGTTCTGGTTTGTGCGACGCTGTTCCTAGTCGGCGAATCAATCTATTCGAACACGCCACTGCCGCAAGCCAGTCAATCAACAGCGCAGCGCAAAATCGCGCCGTGGGTACTGGAGCGCACTGCCGACGGCAAGCAAGCCGAGTTTCTCGTCATCCTCGCTGACAAGGCCGACTTGAGCGGCGCAAAAGAGTTTCAGACCAAGCGTGAGAAAGGGCGTTTTGTACGCGACGCGCTTTTCGCCAAAGCGCAACAGACGCAAGCGCCGCTGCTCGCCTGGCTGCGTGCGCGCGGCATCGCACATCGTTCGTTCTACATCGTCAACGCAATCTGGGTCAGAGCCACGCGCGCCACCATGCTTCAGATCGCCGCGCGTGCCGAGGTCGCGCGCATCGAAGGCAATCCGAGAATTCGCAACCTCGAACCCGTCAAGCCGACTGAAGCAGAACTGCAAGCGGCGCTCAACGCCGTCGCGGCTCCGCAGGCCATCGAGCTGGGCGTGACCTACATTCGCGCGCCGGAAGTCTGGGCGCAGGGCTTCACTGGTCAAGGCATCGTCATCGGCGGCGCGGACACGGGCGTTAAGTGGGATCATCCGGCGCTCAAGAATCATTATCGCGGTTGGAACGGCTCGTCAGCCGATCACAACTACAACTGGCATGACAGTATTCATTCGGGCGGCGGGTTGTGCGGACCGAACTCGCCGACCCCATGCGATGACGACGTTTCCTCCCCTAATCATGGCACGCACACGCTCGGTACGGCGGTGGGCGATGACGGCGGCACTAATCAGATCGGCGTCGCACCCGGCGCAAAATTCATCGCCTGCCGCAATATGGATCGTGGCAATGGCACGCCTGCAACCTACATCGAATGCATGGAGTGGTTTCTCGCGCCTTATCCGGTGGGTGGCAATACGTCGCAGGGCGATGCGTCCAAGTCGCCCGACATCACAACCAACTCGTGGGGTTGTCCACCTTCAGAGGGCTGCGCGCCCGGTACGCTGCAAACCGCCATCGAAGCGCAACGCGCCGCCGGCATTATGACCGTAGTCGCAGCGGGCAATAGCGGTTCGGCCTGCTCAACTGTGGTAGACCCGCCCTCACTTTACGACGCGGCCTACACCATCGGCGCGATTATTTCGGGCGCTGGGACGATTGCTTCATTCAGCAGTCGCGGCCCGGTGACGATTGACGGCAGCAATCGGCGCAAGCCCGACATCACTGCGCCCGGCGTAGGCGTGCGTTCTTCGGTGGGCAGCAGTAGCTATACATCTTTAAGCGGCACTTCAATGGCCACGCCACACGTGGCCGGCGCGATAGCCTTGCTCTGGTCGGCGCACACTGAGTTGCGCCATCAAATCACTGCCACCGAGGACATCCTAAACGAGGCCGCGGTGGATGTTGCCAGCACTTTGTGTAGTAGTAGCGGCGTCCCGAACAATGTGTATGGCTTCGGACGATTGGACATCAAAGCCGCAGTGGATTTGGCAGCGGCTTTGGTGCTGAGAATTGACAGTGTGACGCCACCAGCAGGGCGAACTTTAGGTGGGCAGCCGATCAAGTTGGCAGGGGCATTCGCCAACTTATTGAGTGTGACGGTGGGTGGAAACTCCGCCACCTGGGACTACACTAATGGGCCGAGCGATACAAGCATGATTACTGTCACTACGCCAGCACACGCCGTTGGAGCCGTTGATATAGTTCTGACGCCAAACTCGGGCAGTCCTTATACCAGGACTGCCGCCTTCGCCTATCTGCCGACCAGCTTCACTGACGACACGCTGGTAGTGGGCGAGACGACGGTCAAAGTCCAACACCTTCTCGAACTGCGTCAGGCGGTGGACGCTTTGCGCGTAGTCGCCGGATTTGGGCCAGCGACCTGGACTGATCCCACGTTGTCGTCCACGATCACTATAATTAAGGCCGTGCATATTACCGAGTTGCGGACAAACTTGGAGAACGTCGCGCTGTCGCTCGGCTACTCCGCTGTAGCATACATTGACCCAATGCTCAGTGGTGGTTTTGTGATCAAGCAGGTACACATTGAGGAACTACGCCAGCGCATTCGAGCTATCGCTGGCTGAAAGTCTCTGATCGAGTGAACGTCTCAGTTCACCGATCAGTTCATCGCTTAAATAGATCGCAAAAAATGCTTTGCCAACCACGAAGAGACGAAGGACACGAAGAAAGCTGAAAAGCCTTGTGCCTGCCTGTTTTCTTCTTTCTATGCTTCGTGCTCTTCGTCTCTTCGTGGTGGAAAAATTGTGTCAACGAACCCTACTTAGTTACTCTGGTTTCTTTTGATTTTTTATGAGCAAACGTTTCAATCACCCCCGTTACCTTTCATTGCGCAAAACTCTCTTCTGGTTTGTCTGCGCGCTCTTCATCTTCACACTGATCGCAGCCGTACTTTCTATTCGGAATACTCAAGCGTCAGCGCAAACCAATGCCCAATCCTCTGACGGGGTATGGAAATTCATAGCAGAATCTTCGATCATCGTCAGAGGTGAGCGATTGATTATCCCGCAGGTTTATCAGACAGCGCAGGTCAACGAAGCGGCCTTAAGACAACTACTGGATAAAGCCCCACTGGAATTCACGCAGGAAGCCAAGGACAACAGGATAACGCTCGCGTTGCCTCTGCCTGATGGCCGCTTCTCCACCTTCCGCATTGAAAAATCACCTATTATGGAACCGGGGCTGGCGGTTAAATTTCCTGAAATCAAAACCTATCGCGGGCAGGGGGTTGACGACCTAACGGCCACGGTTCGTTTTGATTTAACTCCTGCCGGTTTTCACGCGCTGATTCTGGCGGAACGTGGCTCGATTTTTATTGATCCTTATTCAAAAGGCGATACGGCAAATTACATAATTTATTTCAAAGCCGATTACCGCAATGACGACAAATCATTTCAATGTTTCTTTGAAAACCCTGGCCGACCGCCGCGCAGAACTAATCAGCCCGCCGCGCCCAATGTTGTGAATGGCGCGACGCTGCGCACCTATCGTCTGGCTTTGGCTGCGAACGGCGAATACACCATGACCAAGGGCGGAACAGTTGCGGGAGCGTTGTCAGCGATGACGACGACGATGAATCGCGTAAATGAAGTTTATGAACGAGAGCTGGCGGTTCGCCTGATACTTGTCGCCAATGAGGACTTGATTATTTACACGAACGCCGCGACCGACCCGTACTCGAACTCGAACGGCTTCCTAGCCTTGAACCAGAACCAGGCGAATCTGGATGTGGTCATTACCAGCGCGAACTACGACATCGGGCACGTCTTTACGACAGGCAGCGGCGGGGTTGCCGGCTTGGAAGTGGTTTGTGTGAGCGGAGTAAAAGCCCAAGGCACCACTGGTCTTTCTGATCCGAGCGGCGATGTCTTTGCCATAGATTATGTGGCGCACGAGATGGGGCATCAATTTGGCGGCAACCACACGTTTAATGGAACGACCAGCAACTGTGGCGGCGCCAACCGTGAACCTTCTGCCGCTTATGAGCCTGGCAGCGGTTCAACGATTATGGCTTACGCAGGTATCTGCGGCGCGCAAAACCTGCAATCAAACAGTAACGATTATTTTCACGTGAAGAGCCTGGAAGAGATTGGCGCCTTCATTGCATCAACTACTTGTGATCAGGAAACCAGCACAGGCAACACTGTGCCAACCGTGAGCGCGGGAGCAACGGTGACCATCCCTAAAGGCACTCCCTTTACTTTGACGGCTACCGGTAACGATGCCAATGGCGATGCGATAACTTATTGCTGGGAAGAATATGATTTGGGAGATGCTTCACCACCGGATAATGATGCGGATGGGATCGCCAGACCGATCTTCCGCTCGTTTAATCCAACCACAAATCCTTCGCGTACCTTTCCAAAACTTTCCGATCTGTTAAACAACACATCAACTATTGGCGAAGTCCTGCCGGCGATCACCCGCACCATGAATTTCCAAGTTACGGTTCGTGACAATCGTGCTGGCGGAGGCGGTATCAATACAGCTACGAAGCAAGTTATTGTCAACGCAACTACCGGGCCTTTTTTAGTAACACAACCAAATACGGCAGTAACTTGGGCTGCCGGAAGCCAACAGACAGTTACCTGGAATGTAGCAGGCACTACTAACGCTCCTGTGAGCGCAGCTAATGTCAAGATTTCATTTTCAACCGATGGCGGCAATACTTTCCCAACAGTGCTGATTGCCAGTACCCCCAATGACGGGTCAGAGAATATTACTGTCCCTAATACGCCAACCTCTACGGCGCGCATTAAAATAGAGGCGGTCGGTAACATCTTTTTCGACATATCCAATGTCAACTTTACCATCGGCGCTGCCACAACACTGGCAATTAACAGCGTCATCCCGCCCGCCGGGCGTATTTCCGGCGGACAACCAGTCAAGATAGCTGGCATATTCCCTAACTCATTTACCGTGACAGTGGGCGGCGTCTCCGCCAACTGGGTCTTCTCTAGCGGCATGAGCGAGATTACTGTCACTACCCCGGCCCACGCCGTCGGGGCTGTTGATATAGTTTTGACGCCAACTGCGGGCAGCCCCTACACCAAGGCCAACGCCTTCGGCTATTTGCCGATCAGCTTCACTGACGACACGCTGGTGGTGGGCGAGACGACGGCTAAGGCGCAACACATCCTTGAACTGCGGCAGGCGGTGGACGTTTTGCGCGCGGTCGCGGGACAGGGGGCTGCGGCTTGGAGTGATTCTACGCTCACCCCCACCAGCACGCTGATCAAGGCGGCGCACATTACCGAGTTGCGGACGAATTTTGAGAGCGTCGTAGCGACGCTCGGCTATTCTCCCGGAACATATACTGACCCGACGCTCAGTGGTTTGGTGATCAAGCGAGTACACATCGAAGAATTGCGCCAGCGTATTCGGGCCATTGCGGGCTGAGGTAACGGGTCAGTAAGAGGCTGTTTTTGCCATGCAATTTTTCGATTACTTGGTTTGGTCGCTCGCCCATTTCCTGGTCTGGGCATTGATGCTACTGGCAGCCTTTAGTTTGGGCAGTCTAGGAACGTTTTTCATGCGCCCACAGCCTTATCAGTCGTTACTTGAAAGGCTCGTATTTACTGTCGCCTTGGGGTTGGGTTTATGGGCATCGCTGATCTTCGCACTAGGCTTGGTCGGCGCGATTTATGCCCCGCTGCTCTGGTTGCTGACGGTTATTATCGCGTTCAGGCAAGTGCTCGCTGTGCTGCCACGGCTTCGGCAGATCAACGTTGAAAACCTGCGCGACTGGTTGCATAAGCTGCGTTCGGCCACTGCTGTGCCAGTGTGGTTGTTACTGGTGGTGCTAGGCTACGTGGCGATCCCGCTCAGGCTAACACAGTATCCGCCGATTCAATGGGACGCGGTTGGCAATCATCTCGTGGTGGCGCGCGAGTATTTGTTGACGCATCGTCTAGCTCTTTATCCAGGTGTGGCGCAGCCCGTGCTGCCAGCGCTCAACCACCTACTTTTCACCTGGGCAATGGCCTTGCTCGACGACCTGGTCGCACAATTAATCGAATTCACTTTTTTGATGCTGACGGCGGTCGGTTTGTATCTCTGGGGGAGGCGGGAGAACCGCGAGCTACTGGGACTGGCCGCCGGGGCGCTGTGGCTGGCCCATCCGCTAGTGTTGCAGCTCGGCGCAAGCGCCTACATTGACGTGGGACTGACTTGCTATGTCTTTCTGGGTTTGTACGCGCTCCGTGTTTTTGCTGAAAGTCGTGAAGCACAATGGCTCGCGTTGGCCGTCGCTCTGCTCGGAATGGCTGCTGGCTCGAAGATGACGGGGCTGTTCTTTTTCGGGTTAGGGACGCTCCTCGGCCTGTGGCTGGCTTGGCGTGCGCGCTTAGGTTGGACGGCGCTGGCGAAAGCGTGCGTGATTGGCGGGTTGGTGGCCGCGCCGTGGTACGGACTGATTGCCTATCACACGGGCAATCCGGTTTGGCCCTTTTTTCCGCAATGGAGTCGCAGTCAATTGATCGGTGGCGAAATGTCCCAGGCGACCATTAGCGGCTTTATGTCCGGAGTCGGAGGTGAGAAGACTTGGCTCAACTTCCTCAAGCTTCCTTACAATTTGCTGCGGCGGCAGGAGCTTTTTTTCAAGGACGACAATCGGGGCTACTGGGGAATTATTGCCTTGTGGCCGGTGGCCTTGCTCGCCCTCATCTGGCGGCGTTCTGAATGGTGGCGAGCCGCAGGCTGGTGGGCTGCTTGGACGCTGGCCTATACCCTATTCTGGTACGCGACGGCGTCGTATTTGCGCTATTTGTTACCCGTCGTTCCGTTAATGGGGCTGGTTTTGTATGAGTCAATTGATTATGGATTGAACCGCGCAGATCGAGCGGGGACTTGGCGCCGGATGTTCTGGATAGTCATGACATTGGCCATGCTGGGATTGAGTCTACCTTTGATCGCGCGGAGTGGCAGGGGGCTGGGTCATTTGCCGCCAACCAATGCTGCGGCGCGCCAGTCATATCTCAATCGAGTCGGCTATCGCGGTGTGCAATATATAAATGAACACGCCCAGGCGACCGATAAGGTTTTTATCTTGAATGGCAACTATCTGACTTATTACTTAAAGCCGCGCGTAGTCGGATTCGGTTGGGTGGAGATTGACCCAAACGGCAAGTCTTCAATTCGGTCGGTAGACACCCGTTGGCTGAGGAAAGTGGAAGAAGAGCAGGTGAACTGGATCATCTTGCAGCACGAAGGGCTTACTGCATCGCCAGACAGCCCATTCGCCAGCCCCGACGGCCCGCGGTTTGAAAGGGTCTACAGCGATGAGCGGTCTTATGTTTATCGTCGAATGTAAGCGTGGGAATGGCCTCGGCAGGGTGGATTTGAAGACTGCTGCGATTGCAAGTTGAAGATTGGTCTTTATAATTTGCAGCCGGTTGGTTGTGTACATTCACCCATTGATTGCACCATATTGATTGCCGAGGAAGCGACTTCATGCCATCTCCCAACGCGAAAGTGCCGAAAGTTTTTATCAGCTATAGCCACGATTCGCACGTGCAGCTTGACCGCGTGCTGGCGCTGGCCGACCGGCTGCGCGCAGAAGGGATTGATTGCAACCTTGATCAATATGAATCCACGCAGCCGCAACGCTGGCCAAGTTGGATGAACGAACAGTTCCGTGCCGCTGATTTCATCCTGGTTGTCTGTACTGAGATTTATTGCCGTCGCTTCGAGGGGCGTGAAGAGTCGGGCAAAGGCATGGGCGCGAAATGGGAAGGCGCAATCATTACCAGCGAATTGTACCGGGATGAAACGCTCAATCGGCGCTTCATCCCAATTATCTTTGCTGCCGAAGATGCCGCACAAGTGCCGGAACAATTGCGGGATTACACGCGCTATCTGGTGACGGACGAGCAGGGCTACGAAGCGCTTTACCGACGCCTGACCAAGCAGCCGCGCGTGGTCAAACCGCCGCTCGGACAGGTGCAGACATTCGAGCCGGTCAATAAGCTGAACGCCTTGCCCGACGAGAACCGGCAACAGGAGTTTCCAGTGATTGAAGCGGAAGTCGCTCACCCATCTTCACATCAGAGTGTCGCCACACTCACTCCATCGCTAGTTACTGAACCTGTTAGAGCGCCAGTCAAAGAACCGGAGACGCCCTGGCAAGAACAACACGACAAGGTTGAAGTGAAGAACCCAACCCGTCAGCTAGCGCCACTAAGCAGCCGGCGCAGAAGACTGATCTTAGCAAGCGGCGTATTGGTGATGGGGTTGGCAATCGCAGTAGCTTCCAGCCTGTTGTACAAAAGCAATTCGGTTGTGACTGACAATCGCAGCCCGACGCCGACAGTTGCCTCACCCAGCCCAGTGGCCAAAGCGACTTTGCGATCATTCACTGCTGATCTCGGCAACGGCGTGAAGCTGGAGATAGTCGCGTTGCCAGGCGGCACGTTTGAGATGGGGTCGGACAATGGCACGATTGATGAGAAGCCGAAACACAAAGTGACGCTCTCACCCTTTGCCATCGGCAAATACGAAGTGACGCAGGCGCAGTGGCAAGCCGTGATGGGCAACAATCCGAGCTACTTCAAAGGCGATAACTTGCCGGTGGAAAGAGTTTCGTGGCTCAATGTCCAAAAGTTTATTGAGAGGCTCAAGCTCAAGACCGGCAACCAGACTTATTGCTTGCCGACCGAAGCCGAGTGGGAGTACGCGGCGCGCGCCGGTTCGACCGGCAAGTACAGCTTCGGCGACGATGCAGCCAAGCTCGGCGAGTATGCTTGGTTTAGGGGAAACTCCGGCGCCAAGACGCATCCCGTTGGGCTAAAGAAGCCAAACGATTGGGGCTTATATGATATGCAGGGCAATGTATCGGAGTGGTGCCAGGATTGGTACAGCAAGGATTACTACGAGCAAAGTGTGAACAGCACTAATCCGCGAGGGCCATCATCAGGCGAGTATCGCGTCCTGCGTGGCGGCCCGTGGTTCATCAACATTGATGATGCGCGCCCCGTCTACCGCGGCTTCTACAATCCCGGCGACCGCGACATCAGTGTGGGTTTTCGGGTGGTGGTGGCGCGTTCTCCTTCCTGATCACTGTTGGGGCGGTGCGCGAAGCGCAGGCGCGTATGCGCCAGCCCCACTGCGCCGCAGGCGCAGTCGAAGATTTTTCTACCCTGGCGCTGGCAACGCCGCATGCGTGGCCATCTCTGCTAGTTGCGCTAAAAGGAGCGGCGTGTGGGCAGACTGGGCGAGGTAGTGCCTGGTAGCTTCAAATGAAACAATGAGCCAAAGCGAATGGCGACTATCCAGAAAATCCGGCAGAAAATTATTGATCGGGCTTACTACCTCTCCTCGCATGCTGAAGAGGAAATGGCAGCGGATGGATTCGAGCGTGCTGATGTGGAACAGGCGATTTGTAAAGGACGGATCGAAAAGAGACTGACGCAGGATGAGCGTGGCACGCGCTACCGTATCGAAGGGCCAGCCAAAGATGGTAGGATGATGCAGGCCCTTTGCCGCTTCGGGGCGGACAGCGATCTGGTGATCATTACGGTTTACGCTTTAACGGAGAAATGATGATTTGCGAATTCTGCGGTGGGCAGACTGCTTTACGAAAAGTCAGGAAACAACATTGGCTCGGCGGTAAACTCTACCTCGTGGAGAATGTCGAAGCTGCGGTCTGCACTGAGTGCGGCGAGCGTTACTTTCACGCGACGGTGTTGGATCAGATAGACGAGATGTTGAAGGCCGAGCATCTGGTTAAAGAGCATCTTTCGGTCGAAGTGGTGAGCTTTGCGTGATTATGCCTGAGGATTTCTGCGAATACTGCGATGCCACGTTGCCCGCCGGGGAAAAACTGGTAACGGTCTACCGCCACCGGCAGGGACAACACTTTATCTTCGAGCGAGTGCCAGCGCAGGTCTGTCCGCGTTGTGGCGAGCGTTATTATTCGGCAGCCGTAGTGCACGAAATGGATCGCTTGATGCAACAGCCTAGCTCATTAGCCAACCTTGTTTCAGTTCCAGTTATTGCCTTGAAACCCGCTGTGTGAAGGTTCTATGAAGAAGCTACCTGTTTTGACGCTAATGCTGCTGTTGCTAGCTTGCCTGCAAGCGCAAGACAAGGTGGCAGGGCAATCAGCCAGCAAACCCGCCGACAAGCCGATCTACGAAACGCGCGCCAACCACGACCCCGAAGGCACGGGCAAGTTTTACCTGGGCCGCGAGATCGCGCACGTGATGGGCTACGCGGGCGCAAGCTGGCTGGAACGGCCAGGACGCGTCGAAGAAGAACAGCCCGACAAGGTCGTCGCCGAAATGAAGCTCAAGCCGACCGATGTAGTAGCTGATGTGGGCGCAGGCACGGGCTACTTTTCATTTCGCATCAGCCGCGTCGTCACACAGGGCAAGGTCTACGCGGTGGACATTCAGCCCGAAATGCTGAATGTCATTGAGCAGCGCAAACAGAAGCTGAAGGCCGAAAATGTCGTGGGCGTGCGCAGCACTGAAAAAGAAGTAAAGCTACCGGACAATTCGGTAGACGTGGTGTTGATGGTAGATGTCTATCACGAGTTCGAGTTCCCCTACGAAATGATGCAGAGCATCAAGCGCGCGTTGAAGCCCGGCGGGCGCATCGTCCAGATCGAATATCGCGGCGAAGACCCGGACGTGCAGATCAAACGCACGCACAAGATGACTGTCGCTCAGGCGCGCAAGGAGATGGAGTTTGTTGGACTGGCCTGGAAAGAGACGAAAAGCTTCTTGCCGCAACAGCATTTCCTAGTCTTCGAGAAACCTGCCAAGTAGTGCAACTGAATCCCACCCAATCTGAATCTGCTTTGAGCTACGGCGAATTCGCGCGGCAGCTTTATGCTACGGGCATTCTCTCTGACCCGTGGCTCAATGGCCGCGAGCGGTTTCGCTTGTCCGCCGTGGTGCTCGCGCCGCAGCAATTGCAGGCACTTTACGTTGCAGCCGAACGTGTCGCGCATATCTATCACGAATTGGCCGAGATTGTTTTGGCTCGGCCTGAATTGCTGGATGAGTTCTTCGAGCTGACACCTTTTCAAAAGGCAATGTGGCTAGCCAGCGAAGGCCGCTGGCACGGCATCGCGCGTGTTGATCTGTTTGTTTGCACGGATGGCCGCGTCCGCGCGTGCGAGTTGAATTCCGACACGCCGTCGGGCGAAGCTGAAACCGTGCTGCTCAATCAACTGCTGCACCCTTATTATCCGAACACCGCAGACCCGAACACAGCGTTTGCCGAACGCTTCTGGCAAATGCTGCAAGTTTCGCAACAAGCCACTGTCTCCCGCTCTCTTGCTCTCCCGCTCTCCCACTCACTGCAACGCGCAGCAATCATCTATCCCACGGATATGCCGGAAGATTTAAGCATGATCGCGCTCTATCGGCACTGGCTTGAAGCGCGCGGTTGCGAGGTCGTGCTCGGTTCTCCGTATAACCTGGGCTTGGATGAGCAGCGGCGCGTGACCGTGTTGGGCAAGCCGGTCGAACTCATCATTCGTCATTACAAGACCGATTGGTGGGGCGAGCGCGAATTGATCTGGGAAAATCAGACGCCTTATCCCGATCCTGATCCGTTGGAGCGCGAGTTATTGCTGTTGCTTGAAGCAGAGAACGAAGGGCGCGTGACGGTGGTCAATCCTTTTGGCGCAGTGGTGACGCAGAACAAGCTGGCGATGGCGTTGATGTGGGAGCGGCAGGAATTGTTTTCAGCGCAAGCGCGTGAATGGATCATTGAACACATCCCAGAGACGCGCCGCCTGGCGGTGTTGGACGCAGAGCAATTGCCGCGCGAGGAGTGGGTGTTGAAATCGGATTATGGGTGCGAAGGCGATTCGGTGGTGATTGGCGTGTTTACTAAACTGAGTGATTGGCGTTTGGTCTTGGCCACGACGATTAAGGAGCATTGGGTAGCGCAACGCTTCTTTGAAGTCGCACCAGTTGTCGAAGCTGAAAACAAACTGTTGCCGAATTACGGGGTCTATTTGCTAGGCGGGCGCGCAGCCGGATTATTCACGCGCTTGTCTCAACAGGCGACCGATTACACTTCAGTGACCGCGCCGACGTTTGTTGTGGCGGCTGACTAGCCTATTTTGACTTAGGGCGCGCGCCGGTTAAGATAGTGGCCATCTCATCGGTAGAGAAAACTTTACACCACAGTCCCGATGGTCGCCCACTTGGGTCGGGCGCAAAAGTTTAATCGTACCCCCGATTGATGCCTTAAATTCCCGCATGGCTTCATCATTTTCCGATCATCTTTGGAGTTAAGCAGTATGCAATGGCGAGCGATTTCTAGCAGTGTGTTCTTGGTCTGTGTGTTGGTGGCCGCGCAATGGATGTGGTTGTCAGGCACTAGCTCTGTGGCTGCTAATCCGCGTGAATTAAAGCTGGTTAGCAAGTACCAAACGATCACTGGCACGCTGGAAGGCAACGTTATAGATGCCGCCGGGATAGGCATCCCACAGGCGACGGTAACGGTTACCAACGAAGAGACCGGCAATCCACGCAGCATGCGGACAAATGACGAAGGTCATTACTCGTTCAGGCTTTTGCCGATGGGCATCTATAAAGTTGAGGCCTCCAAAGAAGGCTTTGTGGCGAGGGCGGACGCTAGCAATCTGATTAAGGTCAAGCTCAACGCGGTTGCGTTGAAAGCGCCTCCGATTACTTTGGTACCAGCAGCGGCCACGCCCGCGCCGTTACCAACGCCACCGCCTGTGGCTGCTCAGAGTGATGAAGTCACGACGGGGCAACTTGCTAATCAATTCGACGCGACGCGCCGGTCGAATACTGACGAGAGCCAACTGCTTGGCTTGCCGTTGGCCGATAGCCGCACTTTTGACGTGCTAGCCACGCTGGCCGCAGGCGTAGCACCGCCGCCGCAAGTCAAAGGTGTCGCTGGCCCAGGCATCGGCGCTGGCATCGGCACGGCAGGACAATTTGCAGTGAACGGTCAGCGCGCGCGCTCCAATAACTTCACTGTAGACGGTTCAGACAACAACGATGAAGACGTGGGTGTGCGCCGCCAGGGCTTCGCCGCGCTGGTGCCGCAGAGCGTTGAGAGCGTCAAAGAGATTCAGATCGTCACGCACCTGTGGGATGCCGAAGCCGGGCGCAGCAGCGGCTCGCAGGTCAACGCCGTCTCACGCTCGGGCGCGAACCAGGTGCACGGGACGCTTTACGATTTCTTCAATCACGACGCGCTCAACGCGCGCAACTTCTTCGATTACATGTCGGACAAGGCACAGAGCTATGCTTTGACAGCGACAGCGATCAGCCGGTTCCAGAATGGCCAACCAGCCAGCACGCGCCTGCTACCTGTTGTAGTGCGCAGCGCAGGGCAAGTTGTTCAGCCCAACCCCTCATTGGACAAAGATCAGTTTCAGCGCAATCAAGGCGGCGGAGTGATTGGCTTCCCGTTGCGCAAAGACAAGACTTTCTTCTTCGGTTCTTTTGAACGGCAGGACGTGAAGGCGCGCCAGGAGCAGCATTTCTCTGTGCCGACGGTGGCGCAGCGCGGGTTCCTGAACTTCGGCGCATCGGGTTATAACATTAGCGGGCAAGACCCGCGCGATTGTTGCTTTCCAACTTCGATTGTAGGCGATGCGGTCTTCTCGCTCTTTCCTTTCCCGAACAATCCGATTGGGCCGTATGGCGCAAACACTTATACGCAAGTGCTGCCTGCCGATGGTTCGGCCACTATCTTTTCGGGCAAGGTGGATCACAGCTTCAAGACCTGGGGCCACGATCACATAGTAACGGCGCGTTACAACTTCACGAATGATGAACGCATTGTGCCCTCGGTTGGTGGCGCGCTTTTTTCAAGCCTGATTCCGCGCGTGGGCACACAGAATCTTTCGCTCTTCCTCAACTCGCAGCTTTCCGACAAGCTGGCGAATCAACTGCGCGCCAGCTACGGACGCACGCGGTTGCGGTTTGATGAGAAACGGGACGCCTATCTGTCGCCCTCAACCTTCACGCCGAAGGAACCGTTTCTGCTCAATGCCGGCTTATTGACCAATCAAAGCACACCACCGACTCAACCCGGGCAGCCACCGTTGGCTTATGTGGACTATATTCGTAGCAGCCGCACGGCTGACGAACAATTGGGTACGATTGGCCAATTGATTGTTGCGCCCTACAGCCCGTTGGGGCTGGACGTTTACCTCTTCCCCCAAGGGCGTGCTAACAACACCATTCAAACGGCTGATGCCTTGACGCAATTCAGCGGCGATCACACATTCAAATACGGCTTCGACGTGCGCCGCACGCAGCTCAACAGCTTTCTCAATCGCAACTATCGCCCGCAAGTCGTCTTTGGCGGCACGCCGGATTTGACCAACTCGCCTTTCGTGCAGGAGTTCGCTTCGCGGATACCGTTTAAGAACCCTAGCCAATTTGGCCCGACGCCCGGCTTTTTCAGCGGCACCGATCTGGCCGCGCTCGGCATCCCGACCAGCATCTCGCAAGCCTTGGCGCTCAACACGCCTGATTCAACGATTGGCTTGCGGTTTTGGCAACTGAACTTTTTCTTCAACGATAACTGGCGCGTGCGGCGCGGACTGACGCTTGACTACGGGTTGCGGTACGAACTCAACACCGTGCCCAAAGAAGTCAATCAGCGCATCGAAAAAACCTTCGCGCTCGACCAACTGCCCGCGAATGATACGAGCCTGCGCATCGCTGCGCCCTTCACCAATGCGCGAACGATCTATGATTCCCAGCGCCTGCTCGGCTCGCTCAACGCTACGCTGGATGCCTACCGCCGCATCCTGGGCGGGCGCGAAAGCATCTACGAGACCGACCGCAACAACTTTGGCCCGCATTTCAGCCTGGCCTGGGACCCGCTGGCTGGCAGCAAAACGCAGGCGGGCAAAACCGCTGTGCGCGCAGGCTTCGGCGTCTACTACGATCTGAATTTGGGTAGCGTCGTGAGCCAGTCGCGCAACGTCTTCCCCACATTCATCCCGTTCAACGTTGACGCGAACACTTTCTTTTACGCCCGCGATGCCTTCTCTGTATTCGGCCAGCCGTACGGCATCTTCAATCCGCGCTTTGTACCCGTGGATGTAGTCAGCGGCAATCGTTTCACGCACTACGGCTTGATTGCGCCACAACAGTTGAATGCGATTCAGCTTCCGAGCGGTGTATTGCAACAGTTGTTAGGGTTGCTGTTCGATCCGAGCATCGGTGGCGGCCGTCCTTCGGGTGGCGGGCTGGCTTTTACCTTGCCTGACCGAAATCTGCGCACGCCCTACACGCTGCAATACAACCTGCAAATCGAGCGCGAGTTGTCCAAAGACTTGCTCGCCAACCTGGCTTACGTCGGCAGCAGAGGCGTCAAGCTGACGCGCTTTCGCACGCCGAATGGCGGCCCAAATTCGATTCCGATTCCGATTGATCCGTTAGGCTTGATCTTCGATGAAGCCGTTCCCACGATTCCGGCAATTGCCTTGCCGCCGCTCGGCAATCCGAGTTCGTCGCGCCCGACACGTCCCATTGCCGAACTCGGCGCGTTCACGATCTTTGATTCGTCGGCAGCCTCGAACTATCATTCCTTGCAAGCGAGTGTGACCAAACGTTATTCAAGAGGCTATCAGTTCACCGCCGCCTACACGCTGTCGCACGCGATTGATGATGTGTCGGACGTTTTCGATCTGGCAGGCGCGTTCGTGTTGCCGCAAGCCGACCGTGACTTGCGCGCGGAACGTGCCGACGCCAACTTCGACGTGCGCCACCGCTTTGTGTGGAGTGCGGTGTCCAATGTGCCGCTGCTGAATCGTTTCAACAACAAGAAAGGCGCGACGGGTTTACTGCTGGGCAATTGGCAATTCGCCGCGCTCTCGACTTATCAAACCGGGCAGCCCTTCACAGTCAACACGAGTTATGACATCAACCTGGATGGCAACTTGACTGATCGCCTTGACAGCTTGAACGGTTTGCAGATTCTCGACGAGCGACAGCGGCGCTTGGCACTGACAGGCACGGCCGCGAGTTTGCTCGCGCCGCTCGGAAGAAACGGCAGCGTCGGGCGCAACACCTTTCGCGCGGCAGGCGTGGCCAAGACCGATTTGGCCGTCTTCAAAAATTTCAGGTTCCGCAACGAACAATCGCTGCTGTTCCGCGTCGAAGTTTTCAATCTCTGGAATCGCACGCACTTTGCGATTCCCGTGCGCGTGCTGGAAGCGCCTAGCTTCGGTAGCTCCACAGACACGCTGTTCAATCCACGGCAAATACAGTTTGCGTTGAAGTATGTGTTTTAAGAAATAGAGCGGCATCAAGGCTGAAGCCGAACGGCTCGGCGCTTTTCTGGGCGCGGGAATCGAATTGAATTATGCTTGAGGCTGAGTTACAAACATCCCGCAGATAATTTCAAAAAGCAATCAAACAGTCTTCAAACATAAGGAGTCAAACCCGCTATGAGTGTTATCGAAAGTGTAACCGCTCGTGAGATTCTGGATTCGCGCGGCAATCCGACGGTCGAGGCCGAAGTTTTGTTGGACAGCGGCGAGTTGGGCCGCGCGGCAGTCCCGTCCGGCGCGTCCACCGGCGAGAATGAAGCAGTCGAACTGCGCGATGGCGACAAGACGCGCTACCTGGGCAAGGGCGTGCGCCTCGCGGTCGAACACGTCAACAAGGCGATTGCCAACGCGGTCATCGGCCTGGACGCCTTCGACCAGGCCTTGGTTGACCAAACGATGATTGATTTGGACGACACGCCGAACAAGGCGCGTTTGGGCGCGAATGCGCTGTTGGCCGTGTCATTGGCTACGGCGCGCGCGGCAGCGGCAGAGTTGGAAATCCCCGTCTACCGTTATCTGGGCGGGACGAATGCGCGCACGTTGCCGGTGCCGCTGATGAACATCATCAACGGCGGCGCGCACGCCGACAACAACGTGGACTTCCAAGAATTCATGGTCGTCCCCGCGGGTGCGCCTTCGTTCGCCGAAGCTCTGCGCTGGGGCACAGAGGTCTTCCACACCTTGAAAGCCGTGTTGAAGAAGAAAGGCTATTCGACCTCGGTCGGTGACGAAGGCGGTTTTGCGCCCAGCCTGAAATCGAATGAGGAGGCCATCGAATCAATTCTTGAAGCGATCACGCAGGCTGGTTACAAGCCGGGCGAAGAAGTCGCCATTGCGCTCGATCCGGCCTCGTCGGAGTTTTATCAGGAAGGCAGTTACGTCTTCAAAAAATCGGATGGACGCGCGCTGAACTCAGATCAGATGGTCGAGTTCTGGGTCAACTGGACGAAGCAATATCCGATCATCTCGATTGAAGACGGCTTGTCCGAGCACGATTGGGCGGGCTGGGCCAACCTGACCGGCGAAATCGGCGACACGGTGCAACTGGTCGGCGACGATCTATTTGTGACCAACGTCAAATATCTCGAACGCGGCATCGAAGAGATCGTCGCCAATTCGATCCTGATCAAGGTCAATCAAATCGGCACGCTGACCGAGACGCTCGACGCGATTGAGTTGGCGCGCACGAACAACTACACCGCGATCATCTCGCACCGTTCGGGCGAGACCGAAGACCCCTTCATCGCCGATCTGGCCGTGGCAACCAACGCGGGCCAGATCAAGACCGGCTCGGCTTCGCGCACGGATCGCATTGCGAAGTACAATCAATTGCTGCGTATCGAAGAAGATTTGGGCGCGGCGGCGCGCTTCAACGGTTTCGCGTCGTATTATCAGTTGGAGTTGGCCGATTTGAACTTTCCCGTAGCAGTGCGAACGAATCGGCGCTAAGGCGCAAACCCACAGCGAAACCACGCGCGCCGCCGCAAGTTACCCTACGACGGCGCGCGTGGTTTTTTCATTGGTGGGTTGTCAGGGTAAGCAAACGCCGCCTTGTTAGCTTGCACGAGCATTGCTCAGTGCCATCAATCATGATGACGTTCTATGTCTAACCAGCAAAGCTCTGGCTCACGAGTTAGCTCGCGGTTGAGCGCGTCCGTGTAATACCGACCCGGTCGCTACCGCTCCTGGTACTGCACCGTTGCGTCCTTTGCGCCTCTCCGCGCATCCGCTACAATCCCGTTCCTCAACTTTCCTCGCAAAGGAGTCAAGATTGTGTTGGTACTCAATGAATATGAACTGCGGGTGTTGGGCGCGTTGGCCGAAAAACATATCGCCACGCCCGATTATTACCCGATGACGCTTAACGCGCTGACCAACGCCTGCAATCAGAAGAACCACCGCGACCCGGTCACGAGCTTTGACGAAGCGACCGTCGTGCGCGCGCTCGACAGTTTGCGCGAAAAGAATCTGGCCTACGTCTTTCACGGCTCGGACGCGCGCGTGGCGAAGTACGGCCACCTGTTTCCGAAGGCGTATGACTTAGACCCGCACGAGAACGCCGTGATGTGCGTGCTGATTTTGCGCGGGCCACAAACGCCGGGCGAGTTGCGTTCGCGCACGCCGCACCTGCTCAACTTTGAAAGCCTCTCGCTGGTCGAAGAGACGTTGCATGGGTTGGCCACGCGTGATGAACCACTCGTAGTAAAGCTGCCGCGTACCGCGGGCACGAAAGAGTCGCGTTACGCCCATCTGTTGGGCGGCGCGATCAACGTCGAGGAATTGGCGATAGCCGCGCAGCCCGAGCCGGTGACGTTGCGGGTGCGCGGAGAGAACGAGCGCATCACCAAGCTCGAAGCTGAGATCGAGGCGTTGAAGCAGGAGTTGAGCGAATTAAAGACGCAGTTTGCCGATTTCAGGAAACAGTTTGAGTAAGGCCTATAAACGTACGCGGCTCGCGTGCGGGGATTGGGCGTTCACCGAATAGGGTCGAACCGCCAGCTTCGCACGCGAGCCGCGTGGGCTTATAGGCTGACCAATTTGAAGGATGCCTCATCCGAGAATCTGAATTTCTATCCCGTTTTTGCAAGATCAGCCTGGCTACTGTCCTCATCTTTCACCTAAACAAGCAAAAAAAGTCTGGCCTAGCTCCACACGTGTGGTTGGAACACTGGTTGCGCCAATCCAAACGGATTTTTGACGCGCTGGCGCAGGAAAACTCTCCACAAAGGCGCAACACACGGCGCGCGCAATAGCGTAAAACGCGAAACGGTTTCAAAGTAACTTGAACCCTAGCGCCTTATTGCATCGCCTGCTGAGGAAAGTTTTCCAACGCCAGCGTCTACCAGTGCGCGACTGACTCCATAGTCGCGTTGCACAACCAATTTTTCAGGTTCGGCCAATGATCGAGCCATCCAACAAACAGGAGAGGTATATGCAAAAAATGAACGCCAGGCGCGGCAAGCTGCGCCTGATGTATAAAACCTTGTTGTTGTGTTTGTGCACAGCAGTCTGTCTAGCAGGCAGCGCATTCGCGCAGGATTTATTGACAAAGGGCGCTATCGGCGGGCGCGTGGTGGATAGTGCGGGCGCGGCGGTGCCCAATGCCAAGATCACCATTAGCGGCCCAACTGGCGACCGTACTGAGACGGCGAATGCAGCGGGCGAATTCGAAGTCCAGAATTTGATTCCCGGTAAATACACCGTAAAGGCCGAACAGCGGGGCTTCAAGACCGTTTCGGCGCCGAACGTAGAGGTCTTCGTCGGCAAAACCTCAACGCTGAAATTGACGCTCGACGCAGGCAACATCACCGAGGTGATCGAAGTCAGTGCAGGCGCGGCGACAGTTGACCAGACGAGCACGGCGGTGGGCGCAAACCTGAACGATCAGGTCTTTGCCAACCTGCCGGTGCAGCGCACGGTAACCAGCCTGTTTTATATCGCGCCGGGCGCGACCGACGGGTTAAACGGCGGGCGCGCGAACCCTTCGATTTCTGGCGGCTCGCCGCTGGATAATTTGTACATCGCGGATGGTGTGAACATCACTGACTCGGCATTTGGCGGCTTGGGCACATTCACACGCTCATACGGTTCGTTAGGCACGGGCATCAACACCTCGTTTATCAAAGAGGTGCAGATCAAGACGGGCGGCTTTGAGCCACAGTACGGCCAATCGCAGGGCGGCATCGTCAACATCATCACCAAGTCGGGCACGAACGAATATCATGGCGCGCTTTACGGCTATGCGCAGCCGCAAGCCTTCGAGGCGCAGCGCAAACAACCGGATGATTTGCGCACGAACAAATTCGGGCGTTTGCTGCACGACGAAAACTACGACGTGGGCGCTGATTTTGGCGGGCCAGTGCCGGGTTTGAAAGACAAGCTATTTTTCTTCGGCTCGTTCAACCCGACGGTGCGGCGCGAGATCGTGAAAGGCGCGAGCGGTTCACGGCTCGAAACTATTTTGGGCGAAACGCATCGCCGCTTTCGCACGCTCAATTACGCGGCCAAGCTCGATTACAACATCACGCCGAGCCATACACTCAACTTCTCGATCTTCGGCGATCCGACAGTGACTAACAATGCGCCGTTCTCGACGCTCAACATTGACAACCTGACGGCTAACAGCAAACTCAAATTGGGCACGCGCAACACGTCGCTGCGCTACAACGGCTCGCTGACATCCACCTGGACGCTGAGCGCGTTCTTTAGCCATAGCCGCAACACCTTTGACGAATCGGGCTTCGCCGATTTCAACATCATCACTGACCGCACCAATGCCGTGCGCGGCAACTTCCGCGCGATCGGCCTGGGCTTTGTCGAGCCGACCGAAGGTAATACTTATCGCACTGGCTTCGACACGACCAAGCAAGTCTCGTTCTGGGGCCAACACACCTTCGGGTTGGGCTATCAATATCAACGCTCGTTTTACGCGGGCCTGCGCGACCGCAGCGGCCCGAAATACAAGATTCCGACCAGCAACGCCGACAACAGCGTGAACCTGCCAGCGATCTACGTCGGCCAGACGTTCAGCGCTGATTGGAATTTGCGCACGCAGGGAACGGACTGCACGCTCTGCCCGTTGTTGCGCTTGCCCGACGGGACGGACGTGCCCGTCTCGCTGCAACTGCGTCGTGGTGAATTTGGTGACACTACCTTCGACACGAACGGGCACTACAACGCGGCCTACGTGCAGGATACTTGGCGTCTAAATCGCTTCGTGACGGCGTTGGTCGGCTGGCGGCACGAGCAAGAGCGCATCATCGGCACAGAGTTCAACGGACGCCGCGCCGCGTACAGCTTCACGGGTCAGTGGGCGCCACGTTTGGGCGTGACGGTTGATCCATTTGGCAAAGGGAAGACGAAAGCCTTCTACAACTTCGGACGCTTCTTTGAATACCTGCCGCTGGACGCCGCCGAGCGCGCGTTATCGCAAGAGCAAGACATCACTACGCTGCGTTTTGCGCCAGACTTTACGGTTGACGCGGGCCGCCGCCGGGTGAGGCTCAACCAGTTCGGCACGGTCACGCCGGTGGTGGATTCGGCGCACAATCTGTGCGGCGCGGCAAACGGGATCGCCTGCGCGGCAGCCTTCTCGGTCACCGACCCGTTCAGCGTTTTCCTGCCAGGCACGAAGCTCGGTTTCACCAACGAGCACACCTTTGGTGTCGAGCAACAATTGCCCGGCAACATGGTGCTCTCAGTGCGTTACATTGATCGCCGCTTAAAGCGCATCATCGAAGATGCCGCCTCGGTCTCGCCCGAAGCTGCGCTGGCGGGCGTCGGGCAAGTCTATTTCATCGGCAACACCGGTAAGACGCTGGACGCGGCCGTCAACCTGCAACCGTTCAAATACGCGACTGGCGCTGCGGTTCCCGGTGGTTGTGCGAAAGACGCGCGGGGCAATCCGCTCTTCTCAACCAACGTCACTGATTTCACGGGCAGGGATTTGGGCAACGTCTGTTTCGGCGCGCGTGGCATTGACGCCAATAACAATGCGATCAACACGCCGGACGGTACGGCGGACGGCTTCCCTGATCCTGAGCGCATCTATCGCGCGGTCGAGATCGAGTTGAACAAGCGCTTCTCGAAAGGCTGGCAATTGTTGACCAACTGGCGCATTGCCAGCTTGCGCGGCAACTACGAAGGCCACCTGCGCAACGACAACGGGCAGACCGATCCGGGCATTAGTTCGTTGTTCGATTTCACGGCAGGCGATTTCGGCTTACTCGGCGACCAGCTCGCCATCGGGCCGCTGAATACTGATCGCCGTCACATAGCCAACATTTATGGCAGCTATGCGTTCGGCGACCAGGCGTTGGGCAAGCGGCTGACAGGTTTGAATCTGGGTGCTGGCCTACGCATGGAATCGGGTCTGCCGATCAGTGAGTTCCTGGCGCAACCGGTCTACGCCAATGCGGGCGAAGTGCCGGTCGGCGGGCGCGGCAAGTTGGGACGCACGCCCTTCTTCGCGCAACTCGACCTACATGCGGATTATCCGTGGAAGCTGAGCGAGCGGGCGAAGGTGGTCTTCGCGGCGGACTTCTTCAACGTGACGAACAACCAACCCGTGTTGTTGTTCGATCAATTCCGCGAGAGCCAGGCGGGTCAGCCTAATCCTGATTTCCTGAAGCCGTTTAACGGAAATACCTCAACGCTGTTGCGGCTCGGTTATCACGCGCCGTTCAATATGCGGTTGGGGCTGCGGTTCGAGTTCTAGATTGGTGCTTGAGACAAAGCACTGATCTAAATTAAGAGCCATCACAGAGCACAAGGGTATGTGGAGCAAGTTTCCTCCACATACCCTTGTGCAATTTTGGTGCTCAAAACCTGGCCGTTAACCCAATGCGAATCTCGCGTGAGTGGCCGGGCGAGATGTTAGTGTTGCTATCGGCGTTGGCGTAGTGTCGTTTATCAAACAGGTTTTCTACATTTGCCTGAAGCCGCACCTTCTCGGTGAGTGAGAAAAAGATTGCGGCATCTGCTCTGGTGTAGCCAGGTAACGTGACTGTGTTGTCAATCGTGGCAAACATGTCAGTCCGATGAATGATACCGAGGCCCGCGCCCAATCGCGAAAAGATTCGATAGTTATTCCAGAAGGAGAAGTTGTGATGCGGCACTTGTGCGACTTGTGCACCAGCGCGCGCGGCTGTGGTGGCGCTGGTAACAAAGGCATCCTGATAGGCATAGCCTCCAGCAACTTGCCAAGCTTGTGTTAGGTTGCCACTCAAGCCAACTTCATAACCGTTAGTACGCTGACTGCCAGTCTGCACGATTCGCGTGGGGTCGTTAGGATCGGTCGCCCGCGTGTTTGTGCGGTCCAATCGGTAAGTCGCCGTCGTGAGCGCGAGGAAGCGATTGATGTCCCACTTCACTCCTAGCTCGTAGTTGCTGAACTTTTCAGGTTTGACCTGCTGCGTGATCGTCGTCAAGGAAGAGAATTGGTCGCCGGAGCTAGGCAGATAAGACACGCTGTAATTGCCATAAATCGAAAGTTGAGTGACAGGTTTGAAGATGATCCCGGCGCGCGGCGAAACCAGATTGTCTATGCGGCGCAGCTTATCACCATTGCGATTGTTGTGATATTGCAGATCAAAGTGATCGAAGCGCACCCCAGCGACTACCTGCACATAACGAGAAAGCTCGATCTGATCCTGCACGTAGGTTGCACCGACGTTGGTTCTCAGATGATTGTTCGCGTCGGTTGCACTCTGGCGATAAGTCATCGGTGTGTTGATAACGGGATTGGTTAGTGGCGCTAAAAAGGACGTGGCGGTGTTGTTGAAGAAACCTGTATTGCGAAAGTTGTCCGTCAACTGACGGCTCACTTCAACGCCACCTAGCAGCGTGCGCCGGATGCGACCTGTCTTTACTACATAAGTCAGATCTGTCTGATTGAAGATATTCAGGCGCTGCGTTGCGTTGTTGTAGGCAGTAAGCGCAACTTGAGTCTTATCAGCGTTCACAGTGCCCGGAACATAGTTTTGATAAAACCTGTCATAACCGCCGAATTGCGTGCGATTCCGAATGTTTAACGCGCCCGATTGGTGCTCGATAGAGGCTGTTCCCAGATTCACGCGAGCTTTTACGTGACTATCATTCGGATTGCCAAAGAAAGTGGAAATGTCTATATCAAGCGGCTTGCCTTGAAACGACGAAATGCCGCGATCTGCTGTGCGGTTATCAGCGAAGTGTTCATAACTAAGCACGATCCTCGTCTGTTTGCTAGGCGCAATGGTCAAAGTCGGGGCAATGCCGTAACGCTCCAAGTTGACAAATTGCCGGAAGCTGTCGGAGTTCTCGTAAACGCCATTCAGACGGAAGGCCAGCTTGTTATTGAAAGGCTGCTCAAAATCCGCTGCGACGCGCTTGTTGCCGAAAGAGCCACCCAACAGCGAGACCTCGCGTAGCGGCGTGAAATTGGCTTCCTTGGTCACTCGGTTAATCACACCGCCGCCACCGCCTCGACCGAAAATCATCGCGTTAGGCCCGCGCAGGATTTCCACGCGCTCCAGATTGTAAAGATCGCGATAATACTGAACATCATCACGCACACCGTTGAGAAAAAAGTCTGCCGACGAACTGTTGCCGCGAAAGATCAGTTGGTCACGATTATTTTCGCCCTGGTGCGCTGTGATGCCAGGCACATAGCGCACAACATCGCTGATGCTCAACATCTGTTGATCTTTGATTTGCTCGCCCGACACGACGGTGATGGATTGTGGAACATCGCGCAATGGTGTGATTGTCTTCGTGGCGCTGCTGATGGCTGACATCTGATAGCTGGCTGCATCCGTAATTGTAACGGTGTCGCGCTGTGCGGCAATCTGCAAGGCGATTTCCAGAAATTCAGCATCGGTGTCTTTAAGCGTGACGGCCCGCGAAACTTCCAGAAAACCTTGTGCGCTGAGCTTGAGTGTGTGGCTGCCCGGTTCTATAGCCAGAGAAAACTCTCCTGACTGATCCGAGACCGTTGAAGTCTTGGAGGTGTGGCCGTCAGCGACGACTGTAATTCGCGCGCCCGCGATAGGAGCGCCAGCGGAAATCAGCACTTTTCCCCGAAGCAAAGACTTTGAAGACTGTGCCTGAATTGGGCAAAGAAACGCGGCTATAAATAAAATGGAGCAGAACAGCCGGAAGAAGTGGCTAGGTGCTATTGCAAATAACATTTGAACCCTCCTGGTAAATTCAGATAAAAACCATCGCCAGTCATTTCCCGTTGATTAGTGATGATGTTGAATGGGAATTGTCAGGCCCAGGCAGGTATGGCAGGATAACTGCTGCACAGGCCTGGGAAGTTTGTCAGAACGATCCCTTCGCTTGTGTTCGGAAGCCCTCAATGTTCGAGCATTGAGGGCTTCGCTGTCATTCAATAAAACAATTTCGAAATCTATGATTCTGAAATTCAATTTCAGAACAGGCGCAGTCTATTTGTGGAGAGATGAACTGTCAAGCAGTTTTTTGCTTTGGTAAGAATTGTGTTCAAGCTGCGTGTAGCTTCGGCTTTATTGCAATGAGGTCGGCGATGAAAGTCTATTATGGCGACAATAACCTGACTTCGACAATCATTGGTAAACGACTGTTACGTCGTGTTTTTCAAGCCAAACCAGCCTTGGTTTAGCGCATTGCCCGAGCAACAGGCTGTTATTGGCGACAATCATCGGCTCAGACGCGCGTTTTATCAATGACTTTCTTGATTGTGTGCAGATACATCTGCTTGACGCGTTGATTCGAGAGCTTGGCGTAGCGCTCACTCGATTCGATAGAGGAATGGCCCAGCAGTTCTTTAATCGAGATCACTTCCGCGCCTTCCTCTAAGAGGTTGGAAGCGAAAGTGTGGCGCAAACTGTGACAACTGGCTTTGAGGCCGGCAGCTTTGGCATAGCGCTCGACCTTCTTCTGAATGCCTTTGCGCGATAGCGCACGGTTGGCACGCTTCTGATTCCAGAAGAACAACTCATTAGGCACTGAAGTTGGACGCAGTTTCAGACAGTGCTGGAGCGCGGCCAGTGCATCGGTAGACAGATAGACCACGCGATCCTTGCGCCCTTTACCTTGCTCAACCAGCAGTGACTGCTGTTCCCAATCAATGTGGCTAAGTTTGAGCTTGGCGACTTCGCTTACGCGCAGGCCGCAACGTAGCATCAGCAGGCACAACGCGTGATCCAGCGGGTTGTTGATCTGCGCGAAGAGTTGTTTGACTTGCGCTTGCGAAAGCTTCTTGGGTAGCGGTCGGCCACGCCGCAAAAAATGGCTTGGCTTGATCGGATTGATGCTCAACACTTGTTGCTCAATCACCAAGTAGTCAAAGAAGTGCTTGATGGCGTTGAGCCGCCGGTTGATCGTCGTGGCCGCCAACTCAGCGCGCGCTTGTTGTTGCACAAAGTGATCCACATCGCGCCAGGAAACCTGGCGGAGCTCTTTATCGAGTTCAGCAAAGAACAGCCGTAGGTCACGGCCATAGTTCTCGACGGTGTACGGCGAATAATTGCGGGTTTGCAGATGTGCACAGAATTGCTTGATTTGAATTGGTTCCATCCTTACCTCCGACCGATGGCCTGGCGTTGTTCAACTTTCGTCATGGCCTGATCGTACTGTTGTCGCTTGGTAGTATCGTAGAGTTGCGTGTAGCGCAACGTGATCTGGATCGAGCGATGCCCCATTAGTTCCTTGAGCACTTCGAGCGGGACACCCGCGTTCAGCAACTCCGTCGCGAAGGTGTGACGCAGACAATGGGGTGAATAGTGCTTGGCAATGTTGGCCTCCCGGAGGTACTCATTCATCAGCACATTGATGCGCGAGCGTTCGAGCGGTGTGCCTTTGCGAATGCGGCTGGGAAAGAGATATTGGTCAGCGGCTTGGCGGGCTTGCCAAGTCTTCAATGCTTGCTCCACATCGGGCGAGAAGTAAACGAGGCGATCCACCTGGCCTTTGCCGTTGTTGATGCGCGCCGTGCCGTCATCGAAATCAATCGCCTCCCAGGTCAGCGCGCAGACCTCCGAAACGCGCAAGCCGCAGCGCAACAGCAGCAGGAAGATGAGGCGGTCTCTGACCGAATCAATGACTTTGAAGAAAGCCGCCAAATCGGTTTCGGCCATTGGCTTGGGTAAGGTGGTGGGCGCCAGAAGCCGATGGCGGCGGCGCAGAATCGGCTGTTGTGCGATCAGGCCGTCTTCGCGCAGGAACTCGAAGAATTCCATCAATATGCTGAGCTTGACATTGATGGTGCTGGGCGCGAGACCGGCCTGTTGCGCGGCGCAGACGAACGCGGAAATGTCTTGTGAGGTGGTTTGCGTGAGATCCGCAATGAGTGCGGATTGACGCGCGTCTGGCAGATGACGCGTCAGACATTTGAGCGTGCCTGCAACCGCCAGAAGTGTGCTGCGGGCGTAATTGCGAGACTCAAGCACAGCGAGATAGCGCAGCGCGTGTTGTTGGTTAATGGTGCTGAGAAAAGAAAGAGCAGTTGTGAAGCGAACGGAAATTGGACAATCCATCGTAATGACCTCCACTAGCTACGGAATGAATCCCGTAGTTTAGGGAAGTCAGGTTCGGATTGTCGCCATAACTGTTATTCTGTTTACAAGACACTTGGCTTGGCTGAGTCACATAGATAATAGAGGCTGACAGCTTATCAATGTGCCAGCCCCTATTGTTTGCAAGCTAATCTATCCAGTCTGCGATAAACACATTCGTATCGCCCTGCTTGGCCGCGTTACGATTTGAGCAGAAGACCAGCTTCTTACCGTCGGGTGAGAACATCGGGAAGCCATCGAATTGGTCGTAAAAAGTCAGGCGTTCAACGTTCTTGCCATCCATATCTACTGCGTACAAGTCGAAATTGCGCCCACGCGGGTCGTCCATATTCGACGAAAAGATGATGCGTTTGTTATTCGGGAAGATAAAAGGCGCAAAGCTAGCTTTATCGAACATGGTTACGCGCCGGTTGTTATTGCCGTTCGCGTCCATCAGCCACAAATCGAGTTTGGTCGGGCGAATCATGTTTTGCTGAAGCAGGGAAATGTAATCGGCCTTTTCTTTCTCCGTCTCGGGGTGGTAGGCGCGATAGACAATCCACTTGCCATCCCAACTCCAAAATGGCCCGCCGTCATAACCGAGTGCTTTGGTCAACTGCTTCAAGTTACCGCCGTTCTTGTCCATCGTCCAGATTTCCAGGTCGCCACTGCGCAGGGAAGTGAAGACGGTCTTGCCATCGCCACGAATCGTTGCTTCAGCGTCATAGCGTGCCGCGGAGGCGAGCACCCGCGGGTTGGAGCCGTCCAGATTGGCTTTGAAAATATCAAAGCCGGGGTAGAGCGCCCAGACATAGCCCTTTGACATATCTGGTCTGGGCGGGCATTTCGGATCGGCCTTGAAGGTCGAGGCGTAGACGATAGATGTGCCGTCGGGTGTGAAGTAAGAGCAGGTCGTCTTGCCTTCGCCGTTCGAGAGCATCTTCATGCCAGAGCCGTCAATATTCATCGAAAAGATTTGATCGCAGCCATCGCCTTTGACCGCGCGCTGAAAGATCAGCTTCTTGCCGTCGCGCGAAAAGTAGGCTTCGGCGTTCTCGCCTTCAGAGGTCAGTTGTTTGATGTTGGCGAGATGCTTTTCGCCTTCGACTTTGAGCGATTTGTCAGTGGATTGAGCCGATTGCGATCTGGTTGGTTGGGAAAAAAAGACAGCAGCGGAAATGAGTAGAACGCAGAGCAGCAGAATGCTGGCGTAAATGCGCATGAGCTTTCTCCTCGAAAAAATGTCCGACAACAAAAACAGGATTAACAGAATTCAGCAGATTGCAGCCGCAATCCTGTCAAATCCTGTCAATCCTGTCTACTTTGCAGCAACTATTTTACCGGCGGCCACGGCCACCGCGACGATCACCACCACCACCGCCACCGCGACGATCACCACCACCGCCGCCACGGCGATCACCACCGCCGCCGCTGCTACGACGGCGATCACCGCCACCATAGCCTTCCTCTTCCTCTTCGCCGCCGCTGCCTTCGCCGCTGCCTTCGCCCTCGCCTTGCAGTAGGGCTTTTTTGCTCAAGCGAATCTTGTTGCCTTCGACGTTGAGGCATTTGACCAGGACTTGCTGGCCCTCGGTCAGTTCGTCGCGTACGTCGTGCACGCGGTAAGGCGCGATCTCGCTGACGTGCAGCAAGCCTTCGGTGCCGGGGAAGATTTCGATGAATGCGCCGAAATCCACGATGCGCGTGACCGTGCCCAGGTAGGTCTGGCCCGGCTCGGCTTCGGCGGTGATGTCTCTGACCATCTGCAAGGCGCGCTCGCCCGCTTCGCCGTTGGCCGTGGCGATGGAGACGCGGCCGCTGTCTTCCACGTCAATTTTCGCGCCGGTCTGTTCGACAATGCCGCGAATGACTTTGCCACCGGGGCCGATCAAGTCACGAATCTTGTCCGTCGGGATTTGAATCGTGATGATGCGCGGCGCGTACTTGCTGATCTCAGGACGCGGCTCGGCCAGGACTTCCGCCATCTTGTCGAGAATGTGCAGACGACCTTTGCGCGCTTGTTCCAGCGCTTCGGACAGAATCGCTGGGTTGAGGCCGGTGATCTTGATGTCCATCTGTAAAGCGGTGATACCGTTGCGCGTGCCCGCGACTTTGAAATCCATATCGCCGTAATGGTCTTCCGCGCCGGCGATGTCAGACAGTACCGCGTACTTCATGCCTTCCATCACCAAGCCCATCGCCACACCTGCAACCGGCGCCTTAAGCGGAACACCCGCGTCCATCATCGCCAGTGCGCCGCCACAGACCGTCGCCATCGAAGACGAGCCATTCGATTCGGTGATGTCTGACACCACGCGCACGATGTACGGCCATTCGCTTTCATCCGGCATCACCGCGCTGAGCGCGCGATGTGCCAGGGCGCCGTGACCGATCTCGCGGCGTCCGGGACTGCCTGTGCGGCCCGTTTCGCCGACCGAGAAAGGCGGGAAGTTGTAGTTCAAAATAAAGCGGCGTTTGAGTTCGCCGAACTCGATGTTGTCAATGTACTGCACGTCCTGCGAAGTGCCGAGCGTCGTGGTGACCAGCGCCTGCGTTTCGCCGCGCGTGAACAAGGCCGAGCCGTGTGTGCGCGGAATCCAACCTGCTTCGATGGAAATGGGCCGGATTTCCGAAAAGCGGCGTCCGTCGGGACGGCGGCGATTGTTCAGAATGTCGTCGCGGAAGATGCGCTCTTTTAACCGGTCAAAGAGCTTGCCCGCTTCCTTGCGCAATTCGGGCTGATCTTCCGGGAAGTCTGCTTCGGCTTGCGCGTGCAACTCGTCAATTTTGGCGTAGCTTTCGATCTTGCCGTACTTGGTCACATCCAGCGCATCGCGCAGCGGATCGGTGTACTTGGCGGCAATCTGCGCCAGCAGTTCTTCATTAATCTGCGGCGGCGCGTATTCGCGCTTCTTGATGCCGAGCGTCTCACCCATTGCGCGCTGCAACTGGCAGAGCTTCTTGATCTCGTTGTGGCCGAACATCAAGGCTTCGACCATGACCTCCTCACTGACTTCTTGGGCGCCGGCTTCAACCATCACGATGGCCTCTTCGCTGCCGACGACGATCAGATTAAGGACGGAACCGCGCAACTCTTCATAGGTAGGATTGACGATGTATTTGCCTTCGACCAGCGCGACGCGCACGCCCGCCACTGGAGTGTGGAATGGAATGTCCGACAGATAGAGCGCCGCCGACGCGCCGGTAATCGCTAACACGTCGGGATCGCTCTGATCGTCCGCCGAGATTGTCATCGAGATGATCTGCGTTTCATTCTGATAACCTTCCGGGAAAAGCGGGCGGATTGGGCGGTCGGTCATGCGCGAGATCAGAATTTCGCGCTCGGTAGGACGGCCTTCGCGTTTGAAATAGCCGCCTGGAATGCGTCCGGCGGCGTAGCCGTATTCGCGGTAATCAACGGTCAACGGAAACCAACTCTGGCCTTCTTTGGCCTTGCGTGCCGAAACAGCGGTGACCAGCACCACCGTTTCGCCCTGGCTAATCAACACGGCCCCGTCAGCCTGTTTGGCAATGCGGCCTGTTTCGATAGAAATCTCGTGACCGCCTAAATTGATCGTTTGTTTCAAAACCATTTATTTATCTCCTCTTCAACAACAGTCAGTCGTCAACCGAAGCAGGGCGACTGACAAAACAACGACAGCCGCAGGAAGACCAGGGCGCACACGATGCGCGCGGCTTCGCCAGCGGCTGCGAAATCAGCTTTTTTGCATTGGATAGAAATCGTGGAATTCTCGTTCACGTTGGCGCTTCACTAGAGCGGCCTACGTGAGACTGGCGCTGGGAAGATCGCTGGCAGCACCGGCCCAGGTTGCACGCGCGTGGACTAGGGCGGGCAATAATCTTGCTTCGGGCAACTCGGCTTGAACAGCTTCGCCTGAGCGTGGAGTCTTTACGGTGCGCAGAGACTAGGAAACGCCGTCACGTTCGGCACACAAACAAAAGCGGCGTTCGGAAGGGTTAATGCGCCTTCTGAACGCCGCTCTAAACTCGACTCTTACTTTCGCAACCCCAACCGGTTGATTAGATCGTGGTAGCGGTTGATGTCACGCTGCTTTAGATAAGCCAATAAACTGCGACGCTGCTGTACCAGCTTCAACAAACCGCGGCGTGAGTGGTGGTCTTTCGTATGTGTCTTGAAATGACCGTCCAACTCTTTGATGCGCTTGGTGAGTAACGCAACCTGGACTTCGGGCGAACCCGTGTCGCCTTCGTGCGTCTTGTATTGCGTGATAACGTCAACTTTGACTTCTTTTGCTAACGACATTGAATGATCTATTTGCCTCCGAAATACTTGTTTACAAGGTTTTATTTTCTCGTTTCAAGCGCGTGAGGATAACAAACGCGCTGGGGTCTGTAAAGCGTACATTGAGTCGCTAAATCGGAGCACCACAACATTGAAACAGCAGAAGTAGACAGGGTTTTCCAAGATCAGTTAATGGACGTAGCTCTATCTGCTTCTTCATCCTGAATCATCCTGTCAATCCTGTCTAAATGTTTTGTGCTTCGGTTGAAAGCGGGTGTCACTACCTCAGACCGCTTTTGTCTCAAGCGCATGTGCTTGTTTGACGCGGAAACGGCAGCCCGGTTGTGCCGCTTGCCATTCAACCTGCGCGCCGATCAGGCTGGCGCGCGAGCGGATGTTGGCAATGCCGTGCCCGGTTAGATTGGCCGGCGCCTTGCCGTCAAAGCCGATGCCGTCATCCTGCAGCTCAATCACTAGATCAGCCACGTCCTCGGCATACACACTTAGCCGCACCTGGCGCGCGTGCGCGTGACGGCAAATGTTGTTGAGCACTTCTTGCACGATGCGGTAAAGCTGAATCTCTTCGGTCGAGGAGAGGCGCAATTGCTCTTCCAAGTCCGGCTCGCAAATGAATTCATAGGCGAACTTCTCCGCCGCGGGCAGATGCGTCACGGCATCGGCCAACGCCCATTCTAGCGCGGGCAAAAAGCCGATGTTGGTCAAAACCGAGGGACTCAAGTCTTCGCAGATATGGCGAATCTCGTTTGAGATGCTCTCGATTTCGCGACGCAGCGTTTGCGGCGAAGGCTGCTGAGTGAGCGCGCCACTATCACCAGCCCCGCTACTTGGGTGTGGCAATTGATCGGTCAGCACTAGCAAGTGGCGCAAGTCGCCCAGCGTCTGATCGTGCAAGTCACGGGCGATCCGCGCGCGCTCAGTTTCGGTCTCGTTAGCCAGCCGGATGCGCATTTCGCGCAATTCGGCATTCGTCTGTTCAAGCGAGGTATTGGTGAGCGCCAACTGTTGCCGTTGCCGGTAGACCACCACTGCGACGGCAACAGCCAGCGCGAGCAGACCTGTCAGCAGCACGGTCGGCCAAGGGAACGGCGGATTGCGCACGCGCAGCCGGATGATCAGCGGCTCGGAATAGACCAGGTCGCGGCTGATGGCGCGCGCATAAAGCTTGTAAGGGCCGGGACGCAAGTTGTCGGCGGCGAATTGCGGGTCAGCGGTTTTGACGGTGCGTGACTCGCTGCCGTCGCGCCGCTCGAAGGTGAACTCGTATTGAAACTGGCTAGGATAGGTGCGGCCACCCAGCGCGGTGACTTCGAGCAGCAAGTTGCGGTAAGTTGCAGGCAGCGCCAATTCTGCCACGAGGTCAGCAGTCGTGTAGGTCATGTCCGCGACCAAGCGTCGCACTTCCAGATACGGCTGCGCCGAACTGGGTTGATGACGCACCACGCCGCGATTAGTACCGATCCAGAGGTGATCCGCACCAGGCATAGTTGCGATGGCGAAGACTTGCGAGGAGGCCAAGCCCTGTTCGGTGTCGAAGCGGATTGACACCTCTTGTTCTGGCAGATATTTGATCAAGCCGTTATTGAGCGTACCGCACCAAATAACTTCGCGGCCTTGTGCATCGCGATTGCTAAGCAAAGCGAAGACATTTTGGTTGGCGAAAACTTCGCGTAGCTTTCCGCCTGTGTAGTTATAAAGCCCGTAATTCGTGCCAAGCCAAACCCCTGATGGGGCAATGGCCAGCGCGCGTATAACGACATCTTTGGGTATGTTGGCTTCGTGACCGGGATCGCGGAGACGTTGGATTTCGCGCAGGTTGATTTCAGAAAACCGCTCGCCGTCGTAGCGCCATAACTTGTTTACCTCTGCGCCAAGCCACAAAGCCTGCTCGCCGTCTATGGCCATACAAAACACATACTTCGCTCCAACATCCTTCAACCAACTCACTTGATTTGCTTGTGCGATACTCACCAATCCCTGCCCATAAACCGCCGCGTACAACACACCACGAAAAACCGCTAGCGCGCGCACGCTCATCCGCACTGGCTGAGCATCAGCTTCGACTGGCGGAATCGCCTGCGCCTCCGCTTCTCCAACTTTTCCGTCCTCTGGTTCTCCCGCTCCTTCTGCGAGCGCAAGGCTTTTGAAGCTGGCCTCGCCTTTCGTTTTCACAAACAGCCCATTGCTCGTGCCCGCCCACAGGTCACCTTCGCGTTCGAGCAACGCATAAACAGAGCGCCCGCGCAGTTCTGCGACTTCCTCCCACGGCCCCAGATCAGCGCCAGCCGCCAGTTTGAACAAGCCGCGATTTGTACCCGCCCACACTTCACCATTGCCGGTTTGCTGCATCACGCGCACAAAATTGCTTTGTCCATTGCCCAGCGTGGCAGCGCGAAAGCTCTCGCGATCATAGCGGCAAACGCCACGATCCGTGCCGAACCAGACGATGCCTTCGCGGTCGCGGTAAAGCGTGTTGATGCGATTGGAGCGCAAGCCGCCGCCGGTGTTCTCAAAGGTCAGATGCTCTATCACCCGCCCATTGCGCAGCAGGAACGCGCCCTGCGCCAACGTGCCAACCCACACGTCACCGCCCTCGCCGTGAATGGTCGTGACCGTGCCGGTGTTGATCGGCGACCGCGTCAACGCGCCATTTTCAAAGAGCCAAAGCCCAGGCGCTCTGTTGCTCTGTTCACCCAGCCATACTCTGTTGCCCTCCGTAAAAATGGCGTTGAGATGATATGGACGCGGCGGACGCAAGGCGATTTCGCGCAGTTGTTCATCGGGTTGCCCTGTTACGCTGCGATGAAGCATTGCGCCATGCCCGCTCGAACCGATGAAGAAAATACCAGCGGGCGAAACGGCAGCGCACGTGAGATTCAAAGTGATACGTACGCTGTCACCTTCCCGGTCTTGTCGTTCTCCCAGGCTGAGCAGCCGGTGTGATGCGGCGTCCAATTTGGCCGCGGGCAGTCGCTGCGGCTCGGCCAATTGGCTGTGTGTAAGCGGGGCCGTGCTCAATTGATAACGGATCAACTCACCTTGATTGGTGACGGTGACGACATCGCCCTGCGCCGCAGCCGCAATGGCGTTGACGGCGCTCCCGCGCGTTTCGGCCAAGACCTCCAGTTGCTCGTTGCGCCAACGCGCCGCGCCGTTTTCTGTGCCGATCCACAACGCGCCGTGTGCGTCTACAGCCAGCGCCAGGATCCGGCGCGAGGGCAACGCATTCTCTTGCGCAAAGGCTTGTGTGTTGCGCCCGTCGTAACGTACCAGGCCGTTGTCTGTGCCAATCCAGATGGCCCCGCTCGAATCTTCTACGATGGCGCGCACGCGGTCGGAAGGAAGGCCGTGAAAGAGAGTGACTGCACCCCAGCGGTGTAAATTTAGTGTAGCGTCGTCAGCAATCGTTTCGGTTATTGGTTGTGGTTTGTCAGGTGTTGACTCTTGCGCGTTAGCGGCCTTTAGTACACAGACAAAAATAGAGCAGGCTAGCGCAAACAGAAATTTTCCATTAACCCAGCGCTTTAACGTTTGGGAAAAGCCTGAATGCAAGCGAGTCACTCTCCTTCGCCGCTCTTTGGAATATCTGCCTGTGCCTCAGTTTCAGGCCACTGCGCGAGGCGGCGAAAAAGTTCGTGACGCTTATCTAAAATGTTTTCCATCACAGCATCCATTTTCTGTTGGCGTTCTTCATCATCTGCCCAGCGCCGAACTTTTTCCTCCAACGCAATGCGCAAGTAATCTTCGGCAGACAAACCCAAACTGGCAGCGGCACGTTCGGCTTGGTTGAGCAAGTTGTCAGGCAGTTTAACTTTGACAATGTAATCCATTAGCAAACCCATTTCTATTTTTGTTCTGCCGCAAACTTCTTCCGATCCTTCTCCAACCACTTCTCCAACTCTTCGCCCGCCTTTTCCAACTCATCCTGATTGATCAAGCCGCGCCGCAACGCTTCAAAATAAGCCCGCGTGCGAATGTTGAAGGCCAGCTTATCGTAACTCTCATCTGCCGTCCCTTCCGCATTCGTTGTCAGCAGCTTTTCATACAACGTCGTCAACCGGCTCTCCACGCCGCGCAAGCTCAGGTGGCACTTGCGCGCAATTGCCCAGTTCGACAAGCCGAGCGCGAGGTAGTACAACGCCTCGGCTTCAAAATCTGTCAGCAGCGGCTGCGTGAAAGCGTCCTTGAAATTCGGATCAATCATATCCGCGCCGTCTTCCAGCACAGCGGCGACGAAGCGCAGGAAGCGACTTTCAGGATTGTTCTTGTCAATGAAGCCGTAGGCAGGCGGCGGCTGCACTTGGCGCACTAGCTTGCGAATCTCGTTGATGTAGATTTCGTGCGGGAACTGCGTCCAAAAAATAATGCGCGCCTGCGGAAAACCTTTCCAGATGGCGCGCGCGGCTTTGACGCCCGACAGGCCAGGCATCTGGATGTCGAGCACGCAGAGTTGCGGGCGTTGTTCGAGCGCCAGCTTGACGACCGTCTCGCCGTCTCCCGCTTCGAGGATCGGTTTGTAGGCGGCGAACTCGCGCTCCAACAATTCGCGCAGATATGCGCGTTGGGCAACATTGTCTTCGGCAATCAGGATGGACATGCGCCTAATTGTATGCGAACTGCCTTCAGATTGCCCAAACGTTGTGGACGAGACTGACCAGGTACCATTTTCCATTTTTCTCCTCAAAGCCCAGACAAAGACTCGTCCAGTCCATCCCACCGTCCGAAGACGGGAAGTGAAAGGTCACGAAGACGGCTTGCGGGTAAACTTCGGCCACGTTGCAAATCATCGTAGTTCCGCCAAAAACGATCTGGTTGTAGAACACTTGAGGTGCATTCAGAAAATCCCTGTCGTAGACCCATTGCTTGAAATACTGCCTGGCGCTGAGCCGGATGTCTTCTCCGCTGGCATCCTCTTCGCCCCACTTATAGCGTTTGTTATTGGTGAAAAGAGCTTGCACTTGTGGGCTGGTCAGACGGCGCTCTTTTTCAATCCGGATCTCGCCGTAAGGCGAGAAGCGCAGGCCTTTGTCGGGATGAACCAGCGTGGCGAGTGTGGTGGCATCCTGGTTTTTGATGGCCCGCAAGGCCAGTCGCGCACGACGTGCCAAAAGTTGTTGGGCCGCCGCCGCGGAGAGTTTTTCGTTGCTTGCGCAGGAGGCTTGCAGCCGCTTGGCTGTTGGCGTTGGCGCGGCTGCCGACAATTGCAATGACAGACAGGCCGAGAGCAAGAACGCCAGACTGTTTCTGATCAGGGTTAGCTGCTGGCTCCTGTATTTCACGTCAGTCTCCTTTTCAATCCGGGATACTGTTGGCAATCCATTAGTGCAACGCTGGCAGCATAAGTCACCGGTGCCGGCTTTGACAGGCGGCAGACACGCGCGATTGGCTGTGGCTTGCCACACATCAGCAGAGAGTTGCGGCAGCGTGTGCCCTTCGGCGACAGGGCTGCTACACTGTCGCCGATTTTGAGAACGCAGGCATGAAAGCACGACTTCCAGACAAGCGCATCGGTTATGTGGTGGCTATTGGTGGCATCGGGTTGGCGACTGTTTTGCTGCGGCTGTCGGCCAGCGAACACGTCAATGCGGCGACGGTGGCGCTGGCATTACTGTTGGTTGTGTTGTTTATTGCGACCGCGTGGGGTAGCGGCCCGGCAATCGTAGCGTCGGTGGCAGGGATGCTCTGTTTTAATTACTTCTTCCTGCCGCCGGTCGGCAAGTTGAGGATTGCTGACCCGGACAATTGGATTGCGCTCTTCGCCTTTTTAGTGACGGCGGTCGTGGCCGGACAGCTTTCAGCGCGCGCCAAACGACGCGCCGAAGAGGCCGAAGCCGGGCGGCGCGAGATCGAGCGGCTCTACCGCGAATTGCAAGAAGCGTTCGAGCGTGCCAGCGAAGCCGAAGCCTTACGCCGTAGCGAGCAACTGAAATCGGCCTTGCTTGATGCAGTGACGCATGATCTGCGCACGCCACTCACAGCAATCAAGGCTTCGGTGACGACTATGTTGGAAGAACAACATCAGCCCACTGGCCACGAGCAAGACTTGCAGCTTACCGCTGAAGACCGGCGCGAGATGTTGGAGGTGATTGACGAAGAGGCGGACCGGCTCAACCGCTTTATCGAAAGCATGGTCGAGCTGGCGCGGCTGGAAGCTGGCGCGTTCGATTTGCAGCGGCGCTGGGGCGAAGTGGAAGACATTCTCACCGCCGCACTACAACGCGCCGAGCCGCGCACCCGACAACATCGCGTTGAATATCAGCTCGAACCGGAGTTGCCGCTCGTGCGTGTGGATGCGCGGGCTTTGGCCGAAGTCATCTATACCTTACTCGACAACGCGGCCAAATATTCGTCCGCGCACAGCACCATCACTATTCGCGCGTGTCGTGCGCCTGCCGAGTTGGTGCGATTTAGCGTAGAAGACGAAGGCGCGGGCATTCCGCCAGCATTGCGCGAAAAAGTCTTTGACAAATTCTTTCGCGCGACTGCCGAGGCCAAACAACTGGACACGCGCGGCACCGGCATGGGACTGGCCATCGCGCGCGGAATTATCGAAGCGCACGGCGGGCGCATCTGGATCGAAAGCGGCATGGGTGGACGCGGCACGCGTGTGCTCTTTACCGTGCCGATTGGCGATGATGAAGATGTTGAAACAAGCCAACAGGCCTCGACAACCCAGCTATGACTGAACGCAAACGCATTCTGGTAGTAGATGACGAACCGCAAATCACCCGCGTGTTGCGGCGCAGCCTCCAAACACACGGCTATGACGTGCGTGTGGCAGCGGACGGCGAGGCGGCGCTGGATGTGATCAATGACTGGCCGCCGGATTTGCTCGTGACCGATCTTTCGATGCCGGGCCTGGACGGCATCGAGTTATGTCGGCGGGTGCGCGAACAATCTGCGCTGCCCATCATCGTGCTTTCGGTCAAAGGCGAAGAGCAGACCAAGGTCAAAGCGTTGGACGCGGGCGCAGACGATTACGTCACCAAGCCGTTTGGGATGGATGAGTTGCTGGCGCGCATTCGCGTCGCCTTGCGCCGCCTGCCGCTTACGCCGCGCGAGGCCGCGCCGGAGCAACTCGAAGTCGGCGATTTCTGTTTAGACCTCAATGCCCACCGCGTCAGCGTGCGCGGCGTGGAAATTCACCTGACGCCCAAAGAGTTCGAGCTGCTGGCTTATTTGATCCAACACGCGAGCAAAGTCATTACTCATCGCACGCTGCTGGCCGCCGTGTGGGGTGGCGAATACACTGAGCAGACCGAATACCTGCGCGTCTTTATCGGCCAATTGCGCAAGAAGATCGAGCCTGATCCTGCCAAACCCCAATACATTCTGACCGAACCCTGGGTCGGGTATCGCTTCAAACCAGGCAACTAAAGCCCTACCGCCGGTCGCCGCCATCTTTACGAACTTTTTATAAACCGCTTACGCCATCCTTATGCGCGCGGCGCTAAGCTCAGCCTTGTTGATGATTGACCCATACGGAAAAGGACAAAACTTGCCGCCTGACCGGCGCGCTGATTGGTCAGACAGTGTTACGTCTGACGCGCACGTCGCGCAAGGAGCGGCCAAAGAGGATGCCATGAACGCACTAACATTTTTACAGCACGACCCAAACACAGGCGCAAAGCCTCACGTCGCGGATTTGCGCGCACAGGAAGAGGCACAGGTCTGGGGCGCCATCATCGGCTTAGTCGGCGGACTGACAGCAGCGGTGGTGGGTTCGTTACTGACCGCCGCTGGTTGGATGACGGCTGACGCGGGTGCGAAGCACTGGCTCGCGACCAGTGGGACGGTGTTGCTCTGCTTGACGATCCCACTGATTGTGTTAGGCGCTTGCTGCTTGGATTGGATGGAGAAAGACAAGTCACAAAGCCAGTCGCAAGTCGCTGGTTACGATGACGAAGATGACGACGAGTTATGAATTGAGCGCAGTAGCGCGCTGCTTCCAGAAGCGCAGATTTAGAAAAGCTGGGATTGGTAACCGCTCAGAGGAAGCTTTAGGAGAAGGAGTCCACCAATTATGTTGAGTAGAACGTTTTTCAATTCAAAGCAGAGAGTGATCGCTTTCGCACTTGGCATCATTGGTGCTTTGACCATCCTGCAAGGCCAGACGGCTTTTGCACAATCCACGATTTTCAATATTCCGACCACTGACGTAGTTGCGCCGAAGAAGGTCTATTTTGAGTTCGACTTCATCAGCCATTTGGAGAACCACGACAAGGGTGGCTTTCAAACTTATGTTCCGCGCGTAGTCGTCGGCGTAGGCAAAGGCGTGGAGGTTGGACTCAATGTGGCGGCCACTGATTCGATAGGCTCGACCGTTGTCTACGCACAGCCCAACATCAAATGGCGGTTCTACGGCGATGATGACAAAGGCGTGGCCACGTCAGTTGGTGTCATTGCTTATACACCGCTGAAAGATCGTGATGTCAACGACACCTTCGGGTTCTTCTACGGCAACATTAGTAAAAAGTTCAAAGGTGATTACGGGCCGCGCCTGACCTTTGGCGGATACGGGATCGCTGATTTGGATGCGGGTGTGGATAAGGGCGACGTGCTAGTGGGCTATGAGCAACCCATCGCCAAGAAAGCCAGCTTTGTGGCCGATTGGTTCAGTGGCAAGAACGGCTTTGGCTACGTGACGCCGGGCTTCTCGTTCACTTTGCCGAAGAACCAGGTGTTCAACATCGGCTACAGCATTGGCAATTATGGTCGCAAGAACAATGGGCTGTTCTTGTATTACAGCGTGACATTCTAAGCCGACATAGATTTGGGAGGAATATGGACGACCTAATCTACATCGCTACGACGGTGATCTTCTTTTTGCTCGCGTTCGCCTACGTGCGCGGGTGTGAAAAGCTGCAATAGAGGAGGCAGGATGAGTTGGGAGTCAATTTTATCGCTCGTCGCTGCGACGCTGTTACTCGTTTATCTGACTTACGCGCTGCTGCGACCGGAGAAGTTTTAATCTATGACAATCAACGGCTGGCTACAAATACTCTTCTTTTTTGCTGTGATCCTTGCCGTAACGAAGCCGCTCGGCATCTTTATGGCGCGCGTCTTCAACCGCGAGCGGACGTTTCTCGATCCGGTGTTGCGGCCCATTGAGCGGCTCATCTATCGCTTGACCGGTGTGGACGAAAGGCACGAGATGCGCTGGACGGAGTACGCGGTGACGATGCTGCTGTTTAGCCTGGTCTCGATGCTGGTGCTCTACGGATTCCAGCGCTTGCAGTACTACCTGCCCTTCAATCCGCAAAAGCTGGCAGGGATCATTCCGCATTCGTCATTTAACACGGCGGCGTCCTTCACGACCAACACCAACTGGCAAAGCTATGTGCCCGAAGTGACGATGAGCTATCTGTCGCAGATGGCGGGGCTGGCTTACCACAACTTCGTCTCGGCGGCGGTCGGCATCGCGCTCGCTATCGCCTTTATTCGCGGCATCGCGCAGCGCGAGAAAGATACGCTGGGCAACTTCTGGGTGGATATGACGCGCTGCATTCTCTGGGTGCTGCTGCCAATTTGCCTGATTGGCGCGCTCGTGCTCGTGGCTGGCGGTGTGACGCAGAACCTGCGGCCCTATGACACGGCGAAGCTGCTCGACGCGCAAGCGCTCGAGGTTGATAAGAAAGACGCAAACGGGAACGTCGTCAACGGGCCGGATGGCAAGCCGCTCAAAGAGATGCAAACAATCACCGAGCAAGTGATCGCGCAGGGGCCAGTGGCTTCGCAGGAGATCATCAAAGAATTGGGCACGAACGGCGGCGGCTTCTTCAACGCCAATAGCGCGCACCCGTTCGAGAACCCGACGCCGTTTACCAATCTGATAGAGATGCTGATGATCTTCGCGATTTCGGCGGGGTTGACTTACACGTTGGGCCGGATGACCGGCTCGCAGCGCCACGGCTGGGCGGTCTTTGGGGCGATGGCGATCCTCTTTTTTGTTGGCATCCTAGTTAGTTACTGGGCCGAAGCAAAGGGCAATCCGTTGCTGGCCGGGGTTGACCAGACGACGAGCGCTATGCAGTCGGGCGGCAATATGGAAGGCAAAGAGGTGCGCTACGGCCTAGCCAATTCGACGCTCTGGGCCACCATCACGACCAATACTTCGTGCGGTGCGGTCAACTCGATGCACGATTCTTACACGCCACTCGGCGGCCTTGTGCCGCTGGCGAATATCCAACTTAGCGAAGTGGTCTTCGGTGGCGTCGGCTCGGGAATGTACGGTGTGTTGATCTACGTCATTCTATCCGTCTTCATTGCAGGGCTGATGGTCGGGCGTACACCGGAGTATCTGGGCAAGAAGATCGAGTCTTATGACATAAAGATGGCCATGCTCAATGTGCTCATCTTCCCGTTGACGATCTTAGTCTTCACGGCCATCTCGTCGGTCGCGCCGAGCTTCGGTACTTCGCAGCTCAATAACGCGGGGCCGCACGGGTTGTCCGAAATGCTCTACGCCTTCACTTCCGGGGCTGGCAATAATGGCTCAGCCTTCGCGGGTATTTCGGCGAACACCTACTGGTACAACAGCGCCATTGGCGCGGCGATGCTCTTGGGGCGGTTCTTTATGATCATCCCGATGCTAGCGCTGGCCGGCAACCTCGGGCGGAAGAAGGCCGCGCCGCCGTCATTGGGCACGTTCCCGGTCACGACGCCACTCTTCGCAACTTTGTTGGTGAGCGTGATTGTGATTGTGGGAGCGCTGACCTTCTTCCCGGTCTTGAGCCTGGGCCCAATCGTGGAGCATTTATTGATGAATGCTGGGCAGACGTTTTAGAGAAAGGACGAAGGATGAAGGATGAAATGGGTTATGCCGAGCTTTCATCCTTCATAACTCATCCTTCATCCTTCGATTGATACTATGGCAAAAGAAAAGGCAATCTCAATTTGGGACCCGAAGATTATGACGCGGGCCTTGGGGGACTCATTCCGCAAGTTGCACCCGGTCAAAATGATGGGCAACCCGGTACTGTTCGTCGTCGAGGTAGGTAGCGTCATTACGACTATCCTGCTCTTTCGCGACATCGCGAAGGGCGCGCCGGGCATCGGGTTTGATTTGCAGATCACGCTCTGGCTTTGGTTCACCGTACTCTTCGCCAACTTTGCCGAAGCGATGGCCGAAGGGCGCGGCAAGGCGCAGGCCGACAATCTGCGCAAGTCGCGCACCGAGACCGTGGCGCACAGGCTCTTGCCAAACGGGCAAACGCAAACGGTAGCCGCGCCAGAGCTGCGTAAGGATGACCTCGTGATTGTCTCTGCCGGCGAGTTCATTCCGGGCGATGGCGAGATTATCGAAGGCGTGGCTTCGGTGGATGAGTCGGCCATTACCGGTGAATCTGCGCCCGTGATTCGCGAAGCGGGTGGCGACCGCTCGGCAGTCACCGGCGGCACACGCGTACTTTCGGATCAGATCAAGATTCGCATCACATCAAATCCGGGCGAAACGTTTCTTGATCGAATGATCGCGCTGGTTGAAGGCGCAGAGCGGCAGAAGACGCCGAACGAAATCGCGCTCAACATTTTGCTCGCGGGGCTAACAATCATCTTTCTGCTTGCGGTCATGACCTTGCAGCCGTTCGCTATTTATTCGAGCGCGCCGCAGACGATCTTCGTGTTGGTCTCGCTGCTTGTTTGTTTGATCCCGACGACCATCGGCGGACTGCTCTCGGCCATTGGCATCGCGGGGATGGATCGGCTGGTGCAGCACAATGTGTTGGCGATGTCTGGCCGGGCGGTTGAGGCAGCGGGCGACGTGAATACATTGCTGCTGGACAAGACCGGCACGATTACGCTCGGCAACCGGCAGGCGACTGAATTCGTCCCGTTGCCTGGCGTGAACGAAACCGAACTGGCCGATGCTGCACAACTTTCTTCGCTGGCCGATGAAACTCCTGAAGGCCGTTCGATAGTTGTGCTGGCCAAAGAGAGGTACAAGCTGCGCGGGCGCGAACTCGCACCGCACGAAGCGCACTTCATCGCCTTCACGGCGCAAACGCGTATGTCCGGCGTGAATTATGACGGGCGCGAGATTCGCAAAGGCGCAGTGGATGCGATTGAAAAATACATCAATGGCAATGGCGCACAGTCTCCGGCGCAATTGCGCGAGATTGTCGAACGCATCTCCAGGGCTGGCGGCACGCCGCTCGTGGTTGCCGATGGTCAGCGGGCGCTCGGCGTCATCTACCTCAAAGACATCGTCAAAGGCGGGATGAAAGCGCGCTTTGACCAACTGCGCGCAATGGGCATCAAGACGGTGATGATCACGGGTGACAACCCGCTGACCGCCGCCACGATTGCGCGCGAGGCAGGCGTGGACGACTTCCTGGCCGAGGCGAAGCCCGAAGACAAGATGGCGCTGATCAAGCGCGAGCAGGCCGCAGGCAATCTGGTCGCGATGACTGGCGACGGCACCAACGATGCGCCCGCGCTGGCGCAAGCCGATGTCGGCGTGGCGATGAACACCGGCACGCAGGCCGCCAAAGAAGCGGGCAACATGGTTGATCTCGACTCCAACCCGACCAAGCTGATCGAGGTGGTCGAGATCGGCAAACAGTTGCTGATGACGCGCGGCGCGTTGACGACGTTTTCAATCGCCAATGACGTGGCCAAGTACTTCGCCATCATCCCGGCGATGTTCTCGGCGGTGTTTCCCGTGATGAATGCACTGAACATCATGAAGCTGGCGACGCCGCAATCGGCGATCCTGTCGGCGGTAATCTTCAACGCGTTGATCATTATTGCGTTGATTCCGCTCGCGCTCAAAGGTGTCAAATATCGCCCGCTGAGCGCAGCGGTGTTGCTCCGGCAAAACTTGCTCATCTATGGCCTGGGCGGAGTGATCATCCCGTTCATCGGCATCAAGCTCATTGACGCGATTATTGTGGCGTTGGGATTGGCCTGAGTAAGACCTGGGAGCGCAGGCATCCTTGCCTGCTAGGGCGAATGAGGTAGCCTACCGGAAGAACCGGTCGCCCGCCACGCCAGCAGGCAAGGATGCCTGCGCTCCCAGGCACTTCGGAGATTTGAAATATGAAGAACCTTGTAACCGCAATTTTGATGACGATTGTGACGACGATCTTGCTAGGCTTGGTTTACCCGCTCGTCGTTACTGGTCTGGCACAAGTCTTATTCAAAGACAAAGCCAATGGTCAGTTGATCGAGCGCAACGGCGTAGTGGTCGGCTCGCGCCTGATTGGCCAGCCTTTCTCTTCGCCGGGCTATTTCCGTTCGCGGCCTTCGGCGGCGGGCGCGGTTGGTTACGATGCTGGTGCCTCGTCCGGCTCAAATCTTGGCCCGACCAGCAAGAAACTGATTGACCGCGTTAAGGCTGACGTCGAGAAGGCGCAGGTCGAGAATCCTGGGTCGCCGATCCCGGTTGATCTGGTCACGACTTCCGCTTCCGGCCTCGATCCGCACATCTCGCCCGCGGCGGCAGAATTCCAAACGCCACGTGTGGCGCGCGAACGCGGGATGCGCGAGGACGAAGTTCGCCGCCTTGTCGCCGCATACACCGAAGGGCGACAGTTCGGCCTGCTGGGCGAGCCGCGCGTGAACGTGTTGTTGCTCAATCTGGCGTTGGAGGCCACTAAACCGCTGTCGAGGAATTGAACGATGCTTGTGTCTGAAACCGTCCGCCGCCCATCGCCCGAATCGCTGCTGGCCAAGTTACAAGAGAGCGAGCGGGCAAAGCTGCGTCTCTATTTAGGCGCTGCGCCGGGCGTAGGCAAGACCTTTCAGATGCTTGAAGACGCACAGGCGCTCAAACGACAAGGCGTAGACATCGTTATTGCCTACGTCGAGCCGCACGGACGCGCAGAGACCGAGGCGTTGATCGGCGATTTGGAGCGTGTGCCGCTCAAACAGATCGAGTATCGCGGCGTGACGCTGACCGAACTGGATGTAGACGCAGTGAGCGCACGCCGCCCCGCCATCGCCATCGTGGATGAATTGGCGCACACCAACGCGCCCGGCTCGAAGCATCAGAAGCGATATGAAGATGTGTTGGAGCTGTTGGAGCACGGCATCTCGGTGATTACAGCTTTCAACGTGCAACACTTGGAATCGCTCAATGACGTGGTGGCGCGCCTCACAGGCGTGCGTGTGCGCGAGACAATTCCCGACGGCTTTCTGCAACGCGCCGATGAAGTAGTCAACGTGGACGTATCGGTAGACACGCTGCGCACGCGACTGCGGCAGGGCAAGATTTACGGCGTCGAAAAGATCGAACAGGCGCTCAATAATTTCTTTCGCAAGGGCAATCTCTGCGCGTTGCGTGAACTGGCGCTCCGCCAAGTGGCGCAGGATCAAGCCAGCAAAGCGCACGATTACCGTGAGCGCGAAGGTTTGGCGCCAGCGGCGTTGCCTGAAAAGGTGATGGTCTGTCTGGCCTCACGCGGCAATGCTAAGAAGTTGCTGCGCGTCGGCTCGCGCATTGCTGGACGCCTCGCCAGCGATTGGTTTGTTATCTACGTCGAAGCGCCGCGCGAAGAGCCTGGCCGCATCAAGCCGGAAGATTACAACCATCTACAAGAGAACCTGCGGCTGGCCCGTGAATTGGGCGCGCGCATCGTCCAATTAAAAGCCAGCAATGTGGCCGATGCGCTGATCGAATTTGCGCGGCGTGAAGGCATCACGCACGTTATCTTCGGCCAGTCGGCGCGCTCGCGTTGGGAAATCCTGCTGCATGGCTCGGTCATCAATCGCTTCCTGTCAGAAGTGCACGACGCGACGGTGCAGGTAGTGCCGTTGGAAGAGTCAGACACAGTGACAGAAAAGGGCCATTAGTGTCCGCGCAGCTAGCGCGCTGAAGCCCGTGTAAAAAGCCTGCTTGATTTGCCACAACCTTTCGGCTACCATTCGTTTTACCTCGAAGGTGGGCAGCGCGCCCACCTTTTTCATATCCACAAGTGGTTTTGCGGCGTAACGGTTGGCGGAAACCGCGCCACTGGTTGTAACTGGAGTTGCTCCCCGTGATGCTTGATCCGCGCGTTCAGGAGTTAGTCGAACGTATCGTCATACGCGAAGGCTTGGAGTTGGTGCACGTCGAGATGGCGGGCGGACGCTCACCCATCTTGCGGGTCTACATTGATAAGCCGGGCGGTGTGACAGTGGACGATTGCGCGGCGGTGAGCGAACGCTTGAGCGTGCACCTGGATGTCGAAGATTTTATCCCGGCGCAGTACATGCTTGAAGTCGCTTCGCCGGGGCTGGATCGCGGGTTATACAAAGAGGCGGATTACGAACGCTTCGCCGGATTGCCTGCGCACGTCAAATTGACGGAGCCGCTCGACGGTCAGCGCAACTTTCACGGCACGCTGATCGGGCTGGATAGGGAAGGCGAATTGACCGCTCTGCTTGAAGACGAAACCGGCAAACAGCACAGGCTGCCGCTGGCGAAGATTTTGAAGGCCAACGTTGAGATAGAACCTTAAATTGGTAGTCGGTAGAAAAATGAACCTGAGTTCCATTGCACAAAACATCGAACTGCTGAGCAAAGAGAAAAAGATTGACCCGACTGTCATCACCAGCGCCATCGAAGACGCAGTCGTGACGGCGGCGCGTAAGCAGTTCCGTACGGGCGAAGATTTGCACGCGCGTTACAACACTGACGGCGGCACGATTGAGCTATACGCGATCAAGACCGTAGTGGACGAGATCACCGATCCATCACGCGAGTTGACCGTGCAAGAGGCCAATGCCGAAGTCGGTGAAGGCGCTGAAGTCGGCGATATGCTCGAACTGCCGCGCCCGATGGAAGATTTGGGACGCATCGCGGCACAGACCGCCAAGCAGATCATCCTACAGAAAGTCCGCGAGGCCGAGCGCAACAACGTCTACGAAGAATACATTGGTAAGCTGGGTGAATTGGTCAATGGCTTTGTCAAACGCTTCGAGAGCGGCAAGATGATCGTGGATTTGGGCAACGGCATCGAATCAGTCATGCCGAAATCGCAACAATCGCGCGTCGAAACCTTCTCGCAAGGCGAGCGCATCCGCTGCGTCATCCACAACGTCAACAAAGAATCGCGCGGCCCACAGATCGAGGTCTCGCGCACCAGCCCGGAATTGGTCAAGCGATTGTTTGAGATGGAAGTGCCGGAGATTTACGACGCCACGGTGGTTATCAAAGCGGCAGTGCGCGAGCCAGGCGACCGCGCCAAGATCGCGGTGATGTCGAACGAGCGCGACGTTGATCCAGTGGGCGCTTGCGTCGGCATGAAAGGCTCGCGCGTGCAATCAATTATTCGTGAGTTGCGCGGTGAGAAGATTGACATCATCGAATGGTCGGAAGACCCGGCTATTTTTGCCGCCAACGCCCTGTCGCCTGCCAAGGTCAGCAAGGTGACGGTGCTCGATTTCGAGAACAAGAAATTGCAAGTAACCGTCGAAAACGAGCAGCAGTCTTTAGCGATTGGCAAACGCGGCCAGAACGTCCGCTTGGCCGCGCGCTTGGTCGGTTGGGATATTGACATCCGTAGCGAAGAAGAGATGAAGCGCGAGATCGCCTCGCAAATGGAGCAGATGCTCTCCGCGAACGTGGTGCCGCTCACTTTTATCGAAGGCATCACGCCCTCGGATTCCGAAACGCTGGCCGAGCATGGCATCGAGACTATCGAGCAACTGGCCGAAGTCGCGGTGGACGACATCTGCGATTGGCTCGACCTGAGTGTGGACGAGGCCGAAGACTTGATTGACACTGCGCAGCAGATTGCCGAAGCCCGCCGCGAACGGCTGGCCGTCCAAGCCGAAGGTGAAGAAGGGGCTGAAGCAGAGTCCCTGACTGAAGGCGAACTGGAAGAAACTGAAGAAGCCGATTTCGCGGAAGACGAACTGGCAGAAGCTGAAGAGCTTGAAACAGCCGAAGCCGGCGCGGCGGAATTGGAAGATGAAAGCCAAGTGGAGGCGGTTGACGAAGCGGAGGAAACTGAGTCCGCGGCGGCTGCCGACACTGAAACAGAGGCTGCTGAAAAGGCTAGTGCGACGGCAGCCGCTGAAAACCCTGAGAATCAATAACCATGAGGCAGGCCATGCTGTTATGAGACAGGGAAGTTTGACAAACACGGCACGCCGTTCTCCGCGTAAATTCTGTCAGCGGCGAGCGGCTATGCCCTCACTGCCAGCGGAGGGGCTGATGTGAGTACGCTGATGCTTTAAGTCGCGCAGCGGAAAAGCAGCGCCCCGCGCGCGTGGTTTCGACAAGTAAACCATGCGGGAGCGCGCTGGCTTTTCCGGAAGGCATTCAATGAGTTCAATGGGTAAGGTTAGAGTTTACGATCTAGCCAAAGAGTTAAAGCTCGAAAATCGCAAAGTTATTGAAGACGCCCGGCGCTTAGGCGTAGATATTAGCGTACCATCCAACACGCTCGAGGACGCCATCGCGGACAAAATCCGCGAGATGTATTTCCCGAAAAAAGAGCCGGTCACCACACACCGCTCGGCGCGTCTGATCAAGCACGCCCCAATGCCGACTGCTGCTCCGGCTGCGGAGCCGGAAACTGCCGCTCTGCAGGCCGCTGTTACCCAACCTGCTGAGCAAGCCGCCGCGCCCGCACCTGCGAAGGTCGTGCCTGCGCCTGCCAAACAAGACACACACAAAGTCACGCAACTACCTTTGCCCAGCAAAGCGCAGCCAGTGGCCGCCCAGAGTACCGCACCTGCGCCCGCGCCATCCGTGCCTGCGACGCTTGCGGAAGAAACACCTAAACACAAGGTCGTTGAACTGCCAACACCAGCCGTCGCGCCTGCGGCTGTGCCGCAAGCGACGCCCCTTCAGGAGGAGACCATTACACCTGCTCCCGCAGTTGAAACGCCCGCGACTACCGCGCCTGCACAACCTGTAGCAGAACCACCTGCCGCGCCTGCTGTTGAACATGAGAAGCCCGCGCCTGCCGCACCGGCACACGCTCCGGCACGACACAAACCTGCGACGCATTCACCAGTCGTCTCGGCCAGCGGCCAGGCGGCTAATCGTGTCATCAGGCTTGCGCCGGCCAAGCCCTTTCAGAAACCTGTGCCGCCACCTGCGCAGCCACAAGCGCGCACTGGTCGCGAGGCCGCTGAGCGTGAAGCCCCGCGCGAGGGGGCGAAAGGTACTGAAGGACGTCCCGTGCGTCGGCACGGTCCGGGAGTTCACCTGCTCGAATCGGGCAAACCGCAGTTGCATACCTACGTGCCACCGCCTGACGCCCGTCACAAAGGCCGTCACGCGCATCGCGCCAAGGGTGAAAAGCAGGAGGCCCAAGACAAGCTGCAACCGCGCAGGCAAGTAGTTGTCACGCCACAAGTCCGCCAGGCGCCAGTTGAACTCAAACCGCTGCGCTTGGTCGAAGGCACGACCGTGCGCGAATTTGCCGAGAAGATCGAGACCAAACCACGCGACGTGGTGGCCGAGTTGATGAAGCGTGGCGTAATGGCGACGATCAATCAGACGATCAATCAAGACATTGCCAAAGAGATCGGCAAGCAGTTCGCCTGGGATATTACCTTTGGCGAATTTGAGGAGATGATCGTCGAATCGGAATTCGAGATCGCGCCCGAAGTGATGGAAGACACAGACCTGCGCGCGCCCGTCGTCACCGTGATGGGTCACGTAGATCACGGCAAGACCAGCTTGCTCGACGGCATTCGTTCAGCGCGTGTGGCCGAAGGCGAAGCCGGTGGCATCACGCAGCACATCGGCGCTTACTCGGTTGCTGTACCCAATCCCGACAATCCGGCGGACATCCGCCGCGTCGTCTTCCTCGACACGCCTGGCCACGAAGCCTTCACCTTAATGCGTGCGCGCGGCGCGAAGGTCACGGACATCGTCGTTTTGGTTGTCGCTGCCGACGACGGCGTGATGCCGCAGACGATTGAAGCCATCGAACATTCCAGAGCCGCCAACGTGCCGATCATCGTGGCGATCAACAAGATTGACAAAGGCGACGCCAATCCCGAACGCGTGAAGAAAGAGCTGGCGGATCGCGGCCTGCTTTGGGACAACTGGGGCGGCGATATTACGATGGTCGAAGTCTCGGCGAAGATGAAGCAGAACATCAACGGGCTGCTCGAAATGATTCTATTGCAAGCCGACTTGATGGATTTGAAAGCGAATCCGAAGCGCATGGCCACCGGCACGGTGCTCGAAGCCAAACTGGATCGCGGGCGCGGCGCGGTGGCGACGGTGCTCGTGCAGAATGGCTCGCTTAAGATTGGCGAACCTTTTATCGTCGGCAACTTCTCCGGCAAGGTGCGTGCGCTGATGAATGAGCACGGTGAGCGGGTGGAAGAAGTTGGCCCGGCCTCTCCGGTCGAAGTGCTAGGCCTGGAAGGCGTGCCCGCCGCCGGTGACCAATTCCAGGTCGTCGGCGACGTTTCCAAAGCACAACAGATTTCGCAGTTCCGCCAGACCAAAGCGCGTGTCACGGCGCTCGCACGCACGGCGGCGCGCGGCCTCGATCAATTGGCAAAACAGATGGAGACTGGCGAGGTCAAGGAATTGCTGGTCATCCTCAAAGCCGACGTGCAAGGCTCGGTCGAAGTGCTTAAGGATACCTTGCTGAAGCTTTCGACCGACAAGGTCAAAGTCCGCATCATCCGTGCGGCAGTCGGCGCCATCACTTACGACGACGTGCTGCTGGCGAGCGCCTCGAACGCCACCTCCGTAGGCGCGGCGACGGTCATCATCGGCTTCAACGTCCGCCCCGAAGCGCGCGCCGAAGAGGCGGCCAAACAGGAAGAGGTGGACATCCGGCTCCACTCGATCATCTACAAGGTCGAGGAAGAGATTCGCAACGCAATGATCGGTATGCTCGACGCGACGACCAAAGAAGTCGTCATCGGCAAAGCCGAAATCCGCGACGTCATCCGCGTGCCCAAAGTGGGCAGTGTCGCGGGCAGCATGATCACTACCGGCTCGATCAAACGTACCGCGCAGGCGCGGCTCATCCGCAACAACGTGGTCATCTTCGAAGCGCCCATCGGCAGCTTGCGGCGCTTCAAGGAAGATGTCAGCGAAGTGCAACAGGGCTACGAATGTGGCATCACCATCGAACGCTTCAACGACTACAAAGTCGGTGACGTGATCGAAGCTTATGTGATCGAGAAAGTTATCCCGACGAAGTTGTAGAAGGTGAGGGGCTAGGAAGCAGCAAACGCAACCTAGCCCCAACTTCTATCACCCAACCATGCCGTATCGTACCGACAAACTCTCTCATGCCTTCCGCCAAGAGATCAGCGCCATCCTGCAGCGCGAGTTGCGTGATAAAGTGCTAGGACTGCCGACGATTATCGAAGTCAAAGTCAGCAACGACTTGAGCCTCGCGCGCATCTACGTCAGCGTGTTTGGCTCCCCTGAACTACAGCGTGAAAGTTTAGCGAAGCTCACCGAGCAAGGTGGCTTCATCCGCAAGCTGCTTGGGCGAAGGCTGCGCCTGCGGAAGATCCCGGAATTACGTTTCGTGTTTGATGACACCATCGGACACGGCGACCGGATGATGCAAATCTTTGCAGAAATCGGAAAGGAAACTTCAGATGAGGCTCAACCCTCAGACCGCGAAACTCAAACTTCGGAGCAGGACACGGCACAAGCGCCTGAACCTGAAAGTTGAGAGTTTCAGGTCTGATGTCTGGTGCCTGTCTCTGATGTCTGACCCATGTTAGGCCAAGTTATTGATTTGATCGAAAGACACGAGCGCTTCGCCATCACCACGCATATCAGACCGGATGGCGACGGACTCGGTTCTTCACTAGCGCTTTGCTGGATCTTACGCGGTCTGAAAAAAGACGCCGAAGTGTTGACGCGCGACCTCGTGCCACACGCCTACTCGCGCCTGCCGGGCGCGGACGAAATTCGCGTTGTCCCTGATCTGGATCGTGATTACGAGGCGGTCTTCATCATCGAGTGCAGCGATGCCGAGCGCCCGGGCTTGCCGAGTCTGAAAGATCAGTTCATCGTGAACATTGACCATCACTCGACGACGGCGCTCTACGCCAACATCAATTGGATTGATTCAACGGCTGCGGCGGTCGGCGAGATGGTCTACAACCTCGCCAAAGCCATTGGCGCTAAGATCACGCCCGAAATCGCCAGTTGTGTTTACGCCGCGTTGCTCACTGATACTGGCTCGTTCCACTTCTCCAACACCACCGAACGCACCTTCAAAATTGCCAGCGAACTCGTGCGCCACGGCGCGCAACCGGCTAAGCTCTCGCAGGCGATTTTTTATAACTATCCTTACGCCAAGGTCTGTTTGGTTGGCGAAGTGCTCTCCACGCTCAAGCGCGATGAGACAGGCCGCATCGCCTGGATCAGGATGAGCAAAGACGTGATGGAGCGCACGGGCGCGACCGAAGACGATTCCGACGGTATCATCAACTACCCGCTCACGGTCGGGGATGTCGAAGCGGTCGCCTTCTTCCGCGAATTGCCCAACAACACCTTCCGCATCAGCCTGCGCTCGAAGAACCGCGTCAACGTCGCGCGCGTCGCCGAACACTTCGGTGGCGGCGGCCACAGCAACGCGGCAGGGTTTACTATCAAAGCTACTTTTGAAGAATTGAGCCGTGAGGTACTGGAGCGGCTGAAAGAAGCAGTTGAGACTGCGCCGATGGCGGTGAATGGGAGCGCACGCGAGATCAAACCAAGGTAAAAGAGAGCGGGAGATTCTACTATGCTAAAGCCTCCCGCCCCCTCACTCTTCTACTCTTACTTCCCAATCTTCAGCGGCAATTTCACCAGAAAAGGATTCCCCGGTTTGGCCGCCACGCGAAAGACCGTCTGCGGCAGCGGATCATCCTGCGTCAGCTTTTGATTGCCATTCGCAGTGGCTTGGTTTTCGGAGCGTGTGCGGTATTTGCCCGCACCATTTTGCAATTCCAACTGCTCGACTTCTGTGCCCCATTTGCTCTCCCACATTTCAACTTGGGCTTTGGACAGCGCAATTGGCCCGCCGTCGGCAGGTGGGCGTGGCAGCCCTTCAAGCGGGCGCGGTGAGATGAGAAAGGTCAGTGACTCGCCCGTCAATTTTTTGCCGTTGTCGTTGAACTGGGTCACCTCGAAGATATCGTCTTGACCGGGCAATTCGACGATGCGACCCGCCGCAACGCGGTTTTCATTGCTTTGCGGATTGCTGGGAAAGATCAGCCAAGGGTCGCCCATTGTGCCATCAGCGTATTGCTCGCGGTCAATCACGTAGATGTAGCCGTCGCGCGGTACTTCGACGCTTAGCCGCAACTGCTGTCCGACGCTGAAGGGTGTGTTAGCCTCGACTCGTTCAGCGACCATCTCCGCGCGCTGCCCATTCTTTTTCCTGACCAAAACACGCGCGATTTCTTCGGTATTCTGCTGCTGATTACCCCGCGCCTGCTCCGGTTGCTTGATCTCTGCTGCCGAGCGCAACAGCCAGATCGTCACGCCTAAAGAGGCTTGCTCACTGGTCTCGAGTGGATTAGTTGTAGCGGGTGCGGCCACGGGTGCTGGCGTAGTGCGCTTGTAGCTGCCTGTGCGTGGCTTGGGCTTTGGCGCAGCCGCTTCGGGGCGGAAGTTGGGCGGCCAAAAGCGGCGGGAATTTTCTTCTTCTTGCGCAGGCTGTTGGCCGGACTTTTTATTCTCTTGTGCGCGGGCGGTGGGCAAGGTTGCCAGCAGCGCCACGCAGGCCAAAATCATTAAAGTAACTCGTTTCTGCTTACTCATAACCTCTCCTTGTTCAGGGCCGCTCATGTTGTTGCTTTGTCGTCTCGTTCAAAGGGCGGCGCTTGGATTCATCTTTTATCGAGCGGGTTGGCATTGCTCAAACTTCCCTTAGCCTATTTCCTCTCTCAACCTGTCGCCTGAAGCGACCACAGGATTATACAGTTTTGCTGCCGTTACACTGTTATGTTTGTCACAGGCTGGTGGTTATTCAACGCCACTCACCCTGCAACGTGAAAGCTGCCCAATAGTAAGGCGCTTTCCACTCCTTCTGCTTCCACAACGCAAGCTGAGCCGCGCGCAAGGCCGCGGCCGGACGCAAGCCTTGCTTGAGCATGCCTTGATAAAAAGCCTTCATCAAATCCGCCGTAGCGCGGTCGTTGATACTCCATAAACTGACCACAACACGCGGCGCGCCTGCGTACATAAAGCCACGCGTCAACCCGACCACGCCTTCGCCAGCGACCTCTTTGCCCAAGCCCGTTTGACAGGCGCTCAAGACGACCAGTTCCGCTGCGTTGAGTTTCAGATTGTAGACTTCCGGCGCGAACAGATAGCCATTCTGCGGCGCACCTTGTTCATCTACCAGCGCGAGCACCAGGCCGGAAAGCTCCGGGTTGAGGCTGTTCAGGAAGCCGTGCGTGGCAAAGTGGATTATGCGGTATTGACCCAAGTCATCACTCAATGCCGCCGCGCGATTGGCCGCAAAATCAAAGGCCGCTTTGCCGCCGCTGCTCTGTGTCAAAGCCAGAATCGCTTCCGCCTCGTTGCGCGTGTAAGGCAGGCGCGGGACGCGGAATTCAACGTTGGCCACGCTCGTACCCGTCTCTTTGGCCGCTTTGATCAACAGCACGCGCGAGGCGTCAGATTGTGCAGCGTCCGCTTTCTTTTCCACTTTAGCCTCAGCTTTTTTCACCCGTTCGTCCTGGCTTTCAAAGACCGGGTCAGCGAAGACCGCCAGCGACTTGGTGGCTGCCGGACGATTGGCCATTTCGCGGCGCAGCACCGCCAGCGTCGAAGCAGAAGGCAGAACAGTGATTTCGTGCTTAACGACGAGCGGGGGAGCGGGGGAGCGGGGGAGCGGGGAACTTGTAGAATTTCGCCCACTCGGCTGCGCTCCCACTCTCGCGCTCACCGCCGGTTCTGGCAGCGTCATAAAAGGCACGTATTGCAATGCGCCGTCACTGACGATCAGCAAGCGTTGATTGCGCAGTTGTAGAGCGACAGGGCCAAGCAGCATGCGGCTCAACTCGGCACCGGCATCGGCCAATTCAGCGTCCGCTTGTGCGACGCGCGTCTCTTTCGCCTGGCGGGTTTCATTGGAGATGAATTGGTTGCGGGCGGTGAGCAGTTCGTAATAGCGCCGCGCTGCCGTCTCGATGGTTTCGCGTTTGGGCAAAGTGTAAGCGCGCAGCACAGTCTGGCTCACCACCCAAAGGTAGCTGCGTTCCTCGCCCAGCGAGTATTCGAGCAGTAGTGTGTCGGGCGTGAGCAACTGCCGCTGAATGGCCGCCGCCGTAAGCGATTCCGGTTGCGTGAGCGCGGCGTAGCGCGGGTTGTTGGTGCGAATCTGAGTCTGCGTCTCGCGCAAATCAGATGTGAGTTGCGCAAGCTCCTGACTGATGGCGGCGAGTTGTGCGGGCCTGGCTTGGCTGTTGACCAGCCGGATTTGTTCGGCGGACTTGTCGTTGAGTTGTTCCTGTAACTCGCGCTCGCGTTCGATCAGTTCGGGCGCTGCGCCTTGACGAATGTCCGCTCCGGCTTCGGTCAGCAGTTCGAGCAAGCTGCGTGCGCGGGCGCGTTCGCTGGCGTGCAGCGCGGCGGCGCTGAAGCCCTGCCCTGGTAGGCGTTTGTGCAGGCGCATCAGCACGTCAATGTAGAGGTCGTAGTAGCGCTGCACCGAGGCGCGGTATTCGGCGCGCAGGTCGGCGCTGGAGAGTTTCGCGCGCAGCGATTCAACGAGCTTGATCGCCTGTTCAATCTGACTACGCGCCGGGTTGAGCCGTCCGCTGGCGCTTTCGAGGCGCGCGATGCCGTAGCGAATCTTGGCCTCGCGCTGCACGTCGTGCACGTCGCGGGCTAAAGCAAGCGCCTGCTGGTGAGACTTGAGCGCCGCGGCGCGCTCGCCCAAGCCCTCGCGTGCGAAGCCGATGTTGTTGAGCAGGTAGGCTTCGTATTGGCGATTGCCGACCTGGCGAATGATCGGCAGCCCTTTGTTAGCAGCATTGAGAGCCTTCTGCCATTCGCCCAGTGAGGTGTAAACCAAACAGAGATTATTGTAGATGGCAGCTTCGAGCGCTGTGTTCTTTACAGCCTGGCTCAAAGGGAGCGCCTCTTCAAACAGGCTGATTGCGCGCGCGTGGTCGTTAGCCGACCAGTGTGCCAGACCCATAAAGTTAAGCGTCTGGGCTTCGGTAGACCTGGCTCCGGCGGTGCGCGCGATTTGCAAGGTCTGCTCGTAGTAGCGCAACGCCTCCTGCGACGCGCCGAGCAGATCGTAAGCGCGCCCGATGTTGTTCAACGTAGCGGCTCGGGTGGCCGGCTCGCGGCGGAGTGGGAGCGACTGATTGTAGTTATCCAGCGCTTTCTGCGGCTCGCCCAGATCGAGATAAGCAGTACCGATGGAATTGAGCGTCTGAGCTTCGCCAGCGCTATCACGCGCCGCACGGCGCAGTGGCAGGGCTTGTTGAAAATATTTCAGCGCCTTCCGTTTTTCACCCAGGCGGCGATAAGTCTCACCGATGTTGTTGAGCGTCTGTGCTTCGCCGACACGATCACGCGCGGCGCGGCGCAGCAGCAGGGATTGGTTGTAATAATCGAGCGCCTTGCGCAACTCGCCCAAATCAATGTTGACCTTGCCGAGCGCGTTGAGCGTGATGGCTTCGCCGCTTTGGTCTTTGGCTGCGCGGCGCAATGTGAGGGCTTGTTGCAGATTGGCGAGTGCTTGTTGTTTGTCATCCTGTGCGTCGTAGATGATGCCGATCTGGTGCAGTACGACGGCTTCTTCCTGCGGGTCGTTGAGCGCGTGATGATATGGCAGCGCCTGCTTGTAAGCGTCGAGCGCCTGCTGTGGTTCATTCAATTCACGATACAGGTCGCCGAGCGCGGTCAACGCCGCTGCGATGCCGTGCTGATCTTCCAGTTTGCGCCAAAGCTCCAGCGCCTCAGTAAATTTTGGTATCGCGCTGCGTTTGGCGGCAGCGTCACCCTCGAACAAATGTTCAGCTTCGGCGGTGGCGCGCGTGGCGGCGACGCGGTTGCGGTCGGCGTCGGTGGATGCGCGCAGAACTTCGAGCCGTGCTTCGTAGCGCGCGGCTTTGGCTTGCTCCTCCGAAGTGCGCACTTCGATTCGATAGTTGCCCGCCGCCTCTGCAACCCACAAGACAGGTTCCGGCCCTTCCGTGCCGTTCGGGCTGTCAACCTCGAAGAGCTTGCTTCCATCCGGCCCGACGAGTGTAACGGCTACATCAGCACCGCGTTGTTCGATGATCACGCGGAAGAACTGCGCAGCCGTGGCTGTCACGCGGTAGGTGTGTGTCTCGCCGCCCTTGATCTCTCGCCCGATTGGCTTGCCGAGTTCGAGCGGCGTGGCTTCCTGTGGCGGTGACGAGCTTGCGCTGCTGCGCGCGTTGAATGAACAGAGCCAACCGACAGTCAGCGACAGTGTGATGATTGCCAGGCGGCACAGTGGCGACTTAATTGAAGCTTGTTTTGATCGAGGCATGGCAGTTCCCCCTAGGGCGACGATTGTGGTGTGCAGAAAATTGTTTATGAAATTGGAGCGCGCTGTGTTTACGCGGCAATGATGCGCCTGTGAGGATTGATTTACAAGCTAGGTACAGTACCGGGAGCGATAGCGACCGGGTTCTTCAACTTTGACGCACCTGCAAAGACCCGGTCGCTATCGCTCCCGGTACTGTACCACCTAACAATTCGGCGGGAAGATCGGCACCGTCAGCACGGCTGAGCTGGTCAGCGTCAGCTTGTGCAGCATGTGGCCGCCGTCAAAGGCATTCGCCGCCGTGTCAAAATTGACATTGTTGTTGATCAGCGCGCCGATGATGGCGATGTCAGCCAGTCCGTAAATCTTCAGCCAACCACTGCGGCCCGCCGGAATAAGCTGGTCGAACCGCGGTGCGGTGCGCGGGAAGTTGTTGGAGAGTTCGCCGCGCAATTGGCAAGCACCTGAAAGCTGGAAGCTGTAGCCGTTCTCGGCGTCGTCATAAAGAATGCCGAAAAGCGTGCCAAGAGTTGCTGCGCCAGTTGCCAGACTGCCGCCGACGCGATTGATGATGAGCAATGTGCTGTTGCCGTCAGCGCGGCTCGGAATGTTCGAGGCGGCCAGCACGCGCGGCAAGCGGTTGTACCCGGTTGGCGTGCCATCGAAGCGCAACTCGGCGGTGACGCTGCTGCCGTTGCAGCCAGGCACAGGGCTACCAAATTGGGCGGCGATGGATTCAGCCGCAAGCTCAGTTTCAACGCGCTTGGCCTTGGTCGGAACTAGCACGCTGTTGCCAAAGCTGGCAAAGCTGGAACCGGTGACTGGCAGCTTGATGCTCTCGTGGCCGATCAAGTAATTGAAGCTGACTGGGCAACCGGTGTTGTTACCATCTCCAAAGCCTGGCGGGCCATCAGACGCGACAGCAATGATGTAGCCGCTCGTGCCCGGATCAATGTCCGACATCAGGAAAGTGGCCGTCTGATTGGCCGTCAAGCAGAGAAAAGCGTCGGCCACTGAACAGGTCGCGCCATCCACGAAAAAGAGGTGCATGGCCACGCCCTGATTCGGATTGGTGTTGGTCAGGCTGATGCGTGTGTTGGTCTGAATTGAATCGGCCACACTCGAAGTATAGAAGCTGTAGAAGAGTATCGAGCCGGGCTTGTCGTCGCTGATCTCGGCGGCGGGCGGAATACATTGCCCTGAGCCGAGATTAACTTGTGTAACAGCGGTGGTAAAAGAGGCGGTATTATTCGCCGGGTTAGAGTCTGGCAGCGAGTTGGGTGTAACGGTTGCCGTGTTTATCGCCGTCGCTGCTTGGCAGACACCTGGTACGTGCGCCACGACAGTGATCGTGACAGAGGCCAGCGGCGGCAGATTCATAGTGCAAGTTGCCACTCCGGTGCCTACACCGCTACAGCTTACGCCCGGCGCGTTGGCGCTGACGACAATGAATCCGGCTGGTAGCGTATCCGTAACTGTAGCGTCTGATGTAAGTGCCGCGCTGTTGTTGGTGACCACCAGCGTATAGGTCGCATCAGCACCCGCAGCAATGGTGGCGGGGCCGGTCTTCGTAATCGCCAAGTCAATTTGTAAACCTGGATCGGCGGCACGCGCCTGGGAAGAGAAGAGCAAAACTAATACGCCAGCCAGCGCGAAGTGTGTGAGTCTGTGTGTGAGACACATAGTGTCTTCTCCTTTTTTATGAATGCCTAGGTTCGCATTTAGGCAGGGGACATCTGCTTGTGAAGGTCGAGAAACCGCGCGAAGTGTAGGACTGCTGCCTGTGCTTGTCAATCAAATACAGGCTAGGCGCGAAGCCTCATTGGCGTTGGAGCTTCAGCAGATAGACTAGCAGCCCATCAGCTTTCCCTTTCAGATGCGTTTGCGCTTCATCTTTCTCCGCCACGGCTTTAGCAGTCTGGTAATTGCGTGAGATATATTCCTGCACTTGCTTGACCTCTTTAGGATCGGTAACCTCGACAGTGTGATGGGCTGCGAGGCTGGCGCGCACTTGTTCGAATTCGCTGACTGGTTGAGGCGACCAGATCAGCCAGAGCTTCTCTTCTCCTTGTTTTGTATCGGCGGCGTAGAAGGTAGGTTCATTGGGCAGCCGGACGGGTTGACCGGAGGCCAACTTCGCGTCTGGGCGCTCGGGCGGTGTAGGCACAAGCAGGTTGTAAATCGGCAAGCCCTGCCGCTGCTCGGGATCTTCATTGAAAATGTAAAAGTAGCCTTCGCGCGCGCTGGTGAGATTGAGGCGCAAGCCGGATTTAGGCGGGAAGACGATTTCCGCGGCATACTCTTTGGCGGCCTTGGCGCAAGTGTTATCTCTGTTGACTTGGGAGCAAGCGCTGATCGAATAGCTCAAGATGCGCTCCGGTGTGACAACCACGGGCGATGACTCCGGCAAGTGCGAAGGCTTAGCGTTACGCAGCTTGAAGTAACTGTACACACCAGCCACGCCAGCGAGCAGCACAACTGCGAGCGCGAAATAGGGCAACGGCGAGCGGCCTGGCGCTGGACGCTGCACCGGCGCGGTGAGTGTGTCGGTGAGGGCTTTAAGCTCGGCCTCGCTGGCGGTCAGCGTCGGCGCAGAGGCGGATGTTTGCCAACTGGCAGGCGCGTTCGTCTGCGTCGCGCGTGGTATCGAGTTGAGCAAGGCTTCGGAAAGTGCGTCGCCGAAGTCACGTGCCCGCGCATGGCGCGCTTCGGGCTTATAGGCCAGCGCCTTCAAGATGACCTGCTCAGCCGCCGCTGGTAAGTCGGGACGCAACTGGCTGGGCGGCGGAAATTTGCTTTGTAATTGCTGCTCGTGCAGGTGAATCAAGGTCTCGGCATTGAAGGGCAGTTGGCCCGTCAGCATTTCGTACGCCATCACGCCCAGCGACCAGGTATCGCTGGCAGCCAACGGTTCGCCGCGCAGTTGTTCGGGCGCCATATAAGGCAGCGCGCCCGCGACCTTGGTCTTGCCCGTATCGGTGTTGTTGCTCTGCGAGTCTTTGACGGTGGCGATGCCGAAATCAATCAGCTTGATGACCTCTTCGCCATCCTTCGGCATTTGCGCCATCACGTTTTCTGGTTTCAGATCGCGGTGGATGATGCCTTTGTCATGCGCAGCGGTCAGCGCCACGCCGATCTGGCGCACAATGTGCGCGGCGCGCGCCAAATCGAGCTTGGCCGGCTGTGCTTCTTTTTGCAGCAGGCTGCGCAGTGTCGTGCCTTCGACAAACTGCATGACGAAGAACGGTTTGCCATCGGGCATCGCGCCTACGTCAAGCACACCGACGACGCCGGGATGGTCTATGCGGATGAGCGCCTCGATCTCCTGATCGAACTTCTTGCGAAACCACGGCGTGTGGAGCGAATTCTCCGACGATTCCAGCAGCACTTTGATGACAACGCGGCGCTGCATCAGTTGCGTATCGCGCGCCAGATAGACGACGCCGATGCCGCCACGCCCCAGCTCGCCTTCGATTAAGTAGCGGTCTTTGAGCAGCGTGCCGGAATAGTTGGTTTGTTTGAGTGGGATGTTGGCAACTGGGGCAGTGCCAAAGTTGTCAATCGGTTTAGTTCCTTCAGATTGTTTTTTCGTATCCATCACAATTTCTGGCACAGTCTCTGGCGCAGTGCCTGGCAAGCAAGATCAGCTCGAAATGATTGGCGTGAATTTGCCGTGTATAAAAGCGGTTGCCTTGCGGGCGACTTGAATATTAACACCCTGACAGAAAGCGCACAAAGGGGTTGGTCTGTGGAGTGCTGCGGCGCGACGCAGCTTTCACCCGTCTCCGGATTTGACAAACTAGAAGCAAGGCAAAGGCTGCGTCGCGCCGCAGCACTCCACAGAAGCAATCACGCAAGCTGTCCAGCATTCGTTTCTACACAAGTTTTCCCCGCTCCGTAGGAGCGCAATGTTTATAGGGGGGTGCGTCAATAGCCTCCTAGCTCCGTAGGAGCGGCATCTGAGGCTAGCAGATCTCGCTCCGACGGAGCTAAACGCTGCGCTGGCTTACGATGCTATAAACATTGCGCTCCTACAGAGCTAGAGGAGCGCGGACTTGTGTATAAACGAATGCTGGACAGCTTGCGCTACTAGGGTATAGCATTCGCGCCATTCCAGGAATTCATTCGTGTGAGAGTCAAATGCTAAACATCTCCCTATCCGGCCAGCGCGTTATGCGTTTGCTGCTGGCCAATCTGTTGCTCTTCTTTCTGGTCGTCAGCGCGGCTTGTTCATCAGGCCGTCAGGCGCAGCAGAATCCTTTCGGCGTTTGGCATGGCAAGATCAAAACCAACGCTGGCGAAGAAGTGGCCTTCACACTCGAAGTCAACGGAGCCACAATGAGCGGCTTGGCGCCAGTGACCGGCACGCTCGTCAACGGCGATGATCGCCTGGCTTCGACCAGCGGCACCTTTGATGGCCAGACGCTCAAGCTGCGCTATGATTTTTACGATGGCGAATTGCTGGCCCGTCTCAACGGCGATCACTTGCAAGGCACGTTTGTGCGCCAATGGCAGAAGCAGACGCTGACTCGCGAACTGCACGCGCAACGCGCCACTGGCACTGATAAACCCAGCGCGAACGGCGACGGCAAAGACATCAGCGGCGAATGGCTTCTGCGCGTCGGTGAGGGCGAGCAACAGCGACTCTGGCGGGCGGCGTTCAAACAACAAAACGGCCAAGCAAAGGGCACGATCATCCCGCTCAGCGGCGATTGGGGCCAGCTTGCCGGGACGTTTGAAAACAACACGCTCACGCTCAATCGCTTCGACGGCATCAACTGCCGCATCTTCAAAGCCACACTCTTGCCTGACGGCAGACTCGACGGCATTGTTGATCTGGGCTTGTTCGATCCTAAACGCCGCGTCAGCGCCGAACGCATCAATGATAAGAACAAGGCGCTGGTGGCCAGCCTGCCCGATCCGATGAACTACACACGCATGGCCAACGCGAGCGAGCCGTTCCGCTTCAGCTTCCCCGATCTCAACGGCCAGATTGTTTCGTGGAATGACGCGCGCTTCAAAAACAAAGTCGTTGTCGTCTCGCTCACCGGAAGCTGGTGCCCGAACTGCCACGAAGAGACGCCGTTCTTGCAGGAACTGTACGCGCGCTACAAAGAACAAGGGCTGGAAGCGGTTGCGCTCGCCTTTGAGTACACCGGCCAGGTGGCGCGCGATCTCGAACAAGTCAAAATTTTTGCCCGGCGATATGGCGTGCAATATCCGATGCTGCTGGCCGGTTCTACCGAAGATGCGTCGCAGAGGCTTCCGCAACTGGTCAACTTCGGCGCGTACCCGACTTCGATCTTTATTGGGCGCGATGGCTTAGTGAAACGCATCCACGCGGGGTTTGAAGGCAAGGCGACGGGTGAACGTTTTACGAAGCTGAAAGCTGAGATTGAGGAATTGGTCAAAGACTTGCTGAGCGGACAGGAAAAATAAAAATGGCCGCCGATGTCCGGCAAGCTGCCAGCTTGTCGTAGGCTTCCCAATGCGCCAAATCCCAAGTCAGCGACAAGCTGGCAGCTTGTCGGACATTTCTGTGAGGAGTAATTATGGCAAACCAGATCAATCGTCGTGAGTTCATCAAACGCAGCGCTGCCACGGGCGCAACAGCATCCCTGGCCTTGCACAACAACATTACCGATTACACGCGCAGTGATAGCCCCAACGAGCGTATCGCGCTCGGCTATATCGGCGTTGGCGCGCGTGCGCAGGACGTGATGGACTCAGTGCTGCGGATGCCGGGCTTTGAGGTCGTCGCCGTCTGCGACGCCTATCAAGGCCGCCTCGAACGCGCCGTCGAACGCACGGCCCAAGCTGGAAGCCGCGCGAAAGTCTACAAGAACGCCGCCGAACTGCTCGCCGCGCCAGGCATTGACGCGGTTTACATCGGCACGCCCGACCATTGGCACAAAGACCACGCCATCGCTGCGCTCAACGCGGGCAAAGATGTCTACATCGAAAAACCGCTCACCTACACGATTGACGAGGGCCTGGAGATTGCCGCCGCCGTCAAGAAGAACAACCGCATCCTGCAAGTCGGCAGCCAGGGCATCAGCACGCCCATCCAACAAAAAGCCCGCGAGATCGTGCAATCAGGCCGCCTCGGCCAGATCACGATGGTGCGCATCACCGTCAACCGCAACACGCCCGGCGGCGCGTGGATCTATCCAATTCCGCCCGACGCCAACCAGCAGACGGTCAATTGGGAAATGTTTCAAGGCTCCGCGCCCAAACATCCGTTCAGTCTGGAACGCTTTTTCCGCTGGCGCTGTTATCAGGACTATTCGGGCGGAATGGCGACCGACCTGTTCGTGCACGCGATGACGACGCTGCATTTCGTGCTGGGCGCGCAAGCCCCTGACGCCGCCTTCGCCGCCGGTTCGCTCTATCGTTGGAAGGGGAGCCGCGATGTGCCGGATACGCTTGATGCAATTCTGCAATATCCCGAAGGCTTCACCGTCAACTTGAGCGGCACCTTCAACAATCAATCAGCGGGGGATCGCGGCATCCAAATCCTCGGCACACAGGGCACGTTGACGATTGGCCGCGATGTTGTCTTAGCGCCGGAACGCCCGGTGGATGACAACAGTTGGATTGTCGAATCGTGGCCGAGCGCGTTAGAACGTGCCTATTACAAAGACCCGCAAATCATCAAAGCCGAACGCCCGAACCAGTGGGAGCCACAGGTGATGCCGGGTGAGGAGCGTTGGAGCGGCGTCGGCCCGAACGCCAATCAACTGCACTTCGAGCAATTTCAAAACGCCGTGCGCAATCGCAAGCCACCAATCGAAGACGTATGGGCCGGACATCGTGCGGCGGCGGTGGCGCACATGATCAATCTGTCCGCGAAGCAGAAGAAACCGGTTTATTGGGATCGTTCGCGTGACAGGGTCAAGGCTTGAAGATTAAGCTGTAGCTGAGGGCTGGATGCGGTAAGATAAAGCCGTTCGAGCGAAAGGAAATCTATGACCGAAGACCAAAATACCAAAGACCTTGCTGATCGTGAACTGCTTGAATTGATGCGTCGTGAAATGAATATGATGCGAAGTGAATTCAACGCGAGACTGGAACAATTAGAAGCCCGCACGAATCCGCTACCGGCAAACTACGATACACGCTTTACCGCCTTAGAATCTGACATAAAAGAGATCAAGCGCGATCTGCGCCTATTGCGCGACCACGACTGGAAACACGAGCGCGACTTGGCTGAACTGAACGAGCGCGTGGAGAAGTTGGAAGACCGAGCAGCTTGAGTAGGCCGGGTGTAGTTAGCAGACCAGTCATAGCCAAATTTCAAATTCGAGATTGAGGAGACAGCGATGAAAAAGTTCTTTTCGCTCGCACTTGCATTTGCGTTCTTGCTGCTGACTGCGCCCGGACACGCGCAAGAGGGCAAGACGCTCGATGACCTCAAACGGCAAGCCATCGCCGAAGTGGACAAGCTGCAAACCTTCACGCAGCAGATGGTGGATCAGATTTTCAGCTTCGCCGAACTCGGCTATCACGAATACGAAACGTCGAAGTACGTCACCGGCATCCTCGAAAAGAGCGGCTTCAAGGTCGAGCGCGGTGTGGCCGGACTGCCGACAGGTTTTATGGCGACCTACGGCGCGGGCAAGCCGGTGATCGCGCTCATCACTGACATTGACTGCATTCCTAAAGCTTCGCAGAAACCTGGCGTGGCCTACCACGATCCGCTGATCGAAGGCGCGCCCGGGCACGGTGAAGGGCACAACTCAGGCATGGCCGTGAATGTGACCGCCGCGCTTGTGCTCAAGCAATTGATGGAGAAGAACAAGCTCAGCGGCACGCTCAAAATCTTCCCCGGTGTGGCTGAAGAGTTAGTCGGCGGCAAAGCTTTTCTAGTGCGGGCGGGTTTGTTCAAGGACGTAGACATCACGCTCTTCAGCCACGTCTCCAACGATTTGTCCAGCTCGTATGGCGACAGCGGCAGCGGCCTGGTCTCGGTGCAATATGCCTTTCATGGCAAATCGGCGCACGCGGCGGGCGCGCCCTGGTCGGGACGTAGCGCGCTCGATGCGGTCGAGTTGATGAACATCGGCTGGAACTACCGGCGCGAGCATCTGCGTTTGCAGCAGCGGTCGCATTACGTGACCTTCAACGGCGGCGATCAGCCCAACGTCGTGCCTTCTGAAGCCGGCGTTTGGTACTACTTCCGCGAGTTGGAATATCCGCGCATCAAGCAACTCTACGAGATCGGCAACAAAATGGCGCAGGCGGCGACGATGATGACCGACACTACGGTCACGCAGCGCATCGTCGGTTCGGCCTGGCCTGGCCATTTCAACAAAGTGGTGGCCGAAGCGCAGCAGAAGAACATTGAGCTGGTCGGCTTGCCGCAGTGGAGCGAGGCTGATCAGACGCTAGCCAAAGCCTTGCAAAAAGAGATTGGCGCGAAAGTCGAAGGTTTGAAGCTCAAACTGGATAAACCTACTGGGCCGCCGCGTGAAGCAATGGGTGGTGGCTCCGATGACATCGGCGACATCTCGTGGAATTGCCCGACGGTCAACCTGCGCTTCCCGGCCAACATTCCGGGTCTGCCCGGCCACAGTTGGGAAAACGCCATTGCGATGGCCACGCCGATAGCGCACAAAGGCTCGACCGCAGGCGCGAAGGTGCAGGCGCTGACGGCGCTCGATCTGCTGTTGCAGCCGGAGTTGGTCAAACAGGCGTGGGACTATTTCAACAACGTGCAGACGAAAGAGGTCAAGTATCAGCCGCTGATTGGGCCGAACGATCAACCGGCAATTGATTTGAATAAGGAGAAGATGGAGAAGTTCGCGCCGGAGTTGAAAAAGTTTTATTACGATCCGACGAGGTATAAAACCTACCTCGAGCAACTTGGCATTCAGTATCCGACGGTGCGGAAGTGAATCGCCGAGCCAACAGCGAACTCCTGAAGGGCGCGAAGACAGGATGAATCTTCGCGCCCTTCGTCGAGCAGCTTAACTGAGTAGATCGCAAAAAATGCTTTGACAACCACGAAGAGACGAAGGACACGAAGAAAGCTGAAAAGCCGGTTAGGCCTGTCTGTTTTCTTCTTTCTATGCTTCGTGCTCTTCGTTTCTTCGTGGTGAAAAAAATGTGTCAGCGAAGTTTTTGCACCCTATTTGAATCGGAGCACAAAAGATTGAGAGAGTATCAACCACGGGGAACACGGGAACACGGGGAAGACTTAAACCAATCGAGTCCCCCTGCTCCCGGTGGTTTTATCCCGCTGTATCAATGTTGTGTGTCTCGATTTAGCAAGCAGAGACAAGCCAGATGAGCGTCGGCCATTTCTGGTTGTTGACGGCCGCCCCATATCGAATAACGAAATTATCCAGGTTACTATCCGGGCACCGGGAGCCCTTCGTGATCTGATTCTCCGAATCAATACCCGACTGCGCTTATGAGCAAGCTTGCCACGGAATCTGCCGCTCACTACATAGTGCCGACCTCGGGCGCGCGTCCGAGCATCCTGTTTATTGTTGATGTACCCAATTGGGCGCATGACTTCAAGACGCGCAATCTGATACGTGTGCTTGGGCAAGATTATGATCTACGGCAATTCTATCAGGCCGAAGTGACCGCAGCCGATTTGGAGCGAGCCGATCTGATTCTGGTTTATTACTGGTTTCAGTTTGAAGCCCTGCCACATTTGCAGGCTGACTTCGAGCGGCACCGGGGCAAGCTGCTGATTGGTGTGAGTTCGCACCTTGAGATAGAAGGCAGCCGGGGCGAAGCCGGGCTGGCAATTTTGAGCCGCTTGGCGCGCGGGGTGTTTGCCGTTAATCGGCTCCTCTACCAGCAATGCAAGTCGCGCCTGAAGCTGCCAGTTTTTTATACGCCCAATGGAGTAGACACCGAATTCTTTCGGCCTGCCACTGACGAAAGGGCAATGAATAGCCTGCGTGTAGGCTGGGCTGGGAGCCTGCACAACGTTGGGCCTGAGCATCGTGGTTACGCTAATTTGATTTTACCGGCGGTGCAGGCTGTCGAAGGAGCAGAGCTGGTGACTGCCGTTCGCGAAAAGCAGTGGCGTGGGCCGGAAGAAATGCGCGAGTTCTATCATTCGCTGAATGTTTATCTTTGCGCTAGCCGCAGCGAAGGCACCCCTAATCCCTGTTTGGAAGCCGCCGCTTGCGGGGTGCCGCTGTTGAGCACGCGCGTTGGCAACATGGCGGAACTGATTCGCCACGGAAGCAATGGATTCTTGATCGAACCTGAGTTGGCTGACATTACTTCCAAACTGCGCCTGCTGCGTGATGATCCGGCTTTACGCGCTTCCTTGGCGCAAACCATCCGCTCGGACGTGCAGTTCTGGGACTGGTCAATTCAGGCGCAGGCCTACCGGCAGATGTTCGAAGACATGTTGCAGCAAAGCAGGTCTGTGGCTTTTATCCTGAGCGCACAAGAAGTGAAGATGGCCAATCAATCAAGCGCGGCGCCGGACTCCGAAGAGGAAAGTCAACAGCGCATTAAAGCAGCGCTAGGACAAAAGGCGAAAGAATCTCTCCGGTTAATCCCCGCTGAATTTTTTGCGGCCCACCACGAAGTGGAACTCACTATTGTCATGCTCTCCTACGGTCGGCTTGAACAGACACTCAGCGCAGTCCAGGCATTAGCGGAAAATGTTCGAATCCCTTTCAAGCTACTCTTGATAGATAACGGCTCGGGCGCTGAAGTGCAAAGTCAGCTCAGCAAGGTGAGCGCGAAGTACGATTTCATTGATTTGGTGTTACTGCCTGAGAATCTGGGATGCACCGGAGCCAGAGTATATGCCTTGGATTATGTGAAGACCCCATACCTGATGTTTCTCGACAATGACATCGAGGTCTTCCCAGGCACAGTGGAACATCTCTTATACAGCCTCGAATCAAACCCGCAAGTCGTGGCGGCGGCGGGCAACGTGATTTTCCCCGACGGCGTGATACACGTCTGTGGCGGAGATTATTGGTGTGAAGGTGAGGTCTTATTTTCCGAGTTGTTGGAGGGCGGCAAACACTTTGACGACCCATCAGTCGGGCGATCGGGTAGTTGTAGATGGGTCAATGCCGGGCTGACGATGTTTCGGCGGGAGGTCTTGTCGCAATATCCCTTCGATGCGGCCATTGACTCGTCAAAGCGCGGCTATTTTGAAGATAACGAGTGGTGCTATCGCCTGAACCAACTGGGTGTCGGAAGCTTTTACCGCAGTGTGGAAGCGGTAGGGCTGCATTATCAGCAAGCTGCTGTTGCAGAGGGTTCCGTTTCGATAGCCGAGCAACGACAGCGGTCGTTTAAGTATGTCGAAGCCATCGCCTATTTCTATAAAGTGCATGGAAAAATATTGCATAGCTGTTTTCATCTGGTTCCGGAGCTGGGGCCGACGACTAATCAGGTCTGTATCTCAGCCGCGAAAATTCTGTTGGCTTTGATCAATTCTTATGGTGGTGAATGGGTGCTTGATCAATGGAAGCGCGATGGGGTGGCGGCTCTATTTCCTACGCCGCAGTTCGCCACGCGGATGGCGGAGAAAGAGCAGGCCATCAGCTCACTTTCAGCGCAGGCTGCCGAGTTGGAACAAACAGCAGCAATTCTTTCAGCGCAACTCCATATGATTACAGGCAGCAATGCCTGGAAACTGGTGCAGGCCCTTTGGTGGTTGCGTCGCAAGTTGGCTCCGCGCGGTAAGGAGCAGAACTGAGACGCACGATTAAAGATGAAGGAAATGCCTTCCATTTCATCTCTTTTTAATTCTGATTGGCTTCCCAGCAGTTGTCTTTCCAGGTAACATTTCGCCGTCGCTTCCACTCTCTAGTGGAATCCCAAAACACAGCTTCATTGGCTGGCTAAGGCGAGTAGTTAGAATGGGAGACGCGCGTTGTCCAACCGCGTCCACAGTCCATTTGAGCAAGCCGTTGATGAAGCAAGCTTTCCCCTCCAAAACAAGCGAACCGGGTGTGATTTGATGTGTCATGACACGTCTGCCCGGAGTCTAGCTCTCTAAGCCAGAGAGTCGCTATCAGCCCGTCCGCAGTTTTTTACTAATCATCAAAGGAAAAATTCATGCATTGGTCGAAGTCTATCTTCAAACCGCGTCGGTTGTTTTTTCTAGCAACTTTACTCGCGCTCTGTACTTTCGCAATTTCTCGTTTTAATCAACCTACACACGCCGCAGCTTCATTCCCGCCAGGTTTTGTCAGCGAAGTGGTCATCGGTGACGGATTGTTTCTGCCGACAGCCATCGCCTTCGCACCCGACAATCGCATCTTCATCGCCGAAAAGCGTGGCGTGGTGCGCGTTTGGCAGAACGGCGCTTTGCTCCCAACACCCTTCATTGATTTGCAGGACGAAGTGAGCGATCACGGCGACCGGGGTTTGCTGGGCCTAGCCGTGCATCCCAACTTTCCGGCGACGCCTTATATTTATGTGCTCTACGTCTACGACCCGCCGGGCGTGACCAGGGATGCCAACGGCTCGCGCGTGAGTCGTTTGCTGCGCGTGACGGCCAGTGCCGGTAATCCGAACGTGGCCGCGACAACGGCGGGCAGCCGCATCGTACTAATGGGCACTAACAGCACGCTTGCCAACAGCGGCAATGTCAGCACTCTCGATGATCAGGAAAATGCGGCGTGCGGGCGCAATCCTGATTACGTGCGGGATTGCATGCCAGCGGATTTCGACACGCACGATATTGGCACGGTGATGTTCGGCAAAGACGGCATGCTCTACGTCGGCAATGGCGACGCCGCCTCTTTTCTTTATGCTGACAAACGCTCGCTGCGAGCGCTCGACCTGGACAGCATGGCGGGCAAGATTTTTCGCATTGACCCACTGACTGGCGCGGGCTTGAGCGACAACCCGTTTTATAACGGCGATCCCAACGCCAACCGCTCGAAAGTGCTCAGCCTGGGTTTGCGCAATCCATTTCGCTTTACGCTGCACCCGACGACCAACGAACTCTACCTCGGCGATGTGGGCATGGATTCTTGGGAAGAGATCAACGTCGGCAAAGGGAAGAACTTTGGCTGGCCGTGCTATGAAGGCAACGACCAGGGCAGCGCCCAGCAAGGACTATACGCCAACAGTCCAACGACCGCAGAGCGTTGCCGGCAGCTTTATGCCGGGGGCTTGGGCGCAGTGAAAGCGCCAGCTTACTCCTACAACCACGCCGGGGCGGGGGGGGCGGCGACTTCTGGTGGCGCGTTTTACACGGGCACGACTTATCCGGCGCAATATCGCGGCGCGATGTTTATCTCCGATTACAACCGCGATTGGATCAGGTATCTGACCTTCGACGCGCAGGGACGGGCGACGGTCAACAACTTTGCCGAAGATGTCAGCGGCCCGGCTGGCCCGGCGCAATTGATCGTGGGGCCGGACACGAATCTTTATTACGTCGTCTTGGGCGCGGTCAACGAAGTGCGCCGCATCCGTTACGTGAACACTGCCAATCAACCGCCAGTGGCGCACCTGCAAGCCGCGCCAACCAGCGGAGGCACGCCGTTGACGGTGCGCTTTTCGAGCGCAGACAGTTCTGACCCAGAAGCGCAGACATTGAGATTCGCTTGGGAGTTTGGAGATGGCGCGGTGTCGAATCAGCCAAATCCGGCTTACACCTACCAAGCACCGGGTACGTACATGGCGCGGCTGACGGTGATTGATGCGCAAGGTATGGCGTCCAGCGAGCAGGTAGAAATTATCGTCGGTAACAGTCGTCCTGTAGTCGCGATCAACACACCGGCCAACGGCACGCGCTACACCATTGGCAGTCGGATTTCCTTTGGCGGCACGGCCACGGATGCTGAAGACGGCAACCTCTCCGGCATCTTGCAGTGGAAAGCCTTGCTGCATCACAACGAGCACGTCCATTTCGATTTCTTCAGCTTCACGGGCGCGAACGGAACCTTCATCGTGCCCGATCACGGCGACAATACTTACTACGAACTGTGTGCCACGGCGGGCGACAGCGCAGGCGCTTCGGCCACCACGCAATGTATCGAGCTACGCCCGAATACTGTGCAATACACTTTCACGAGTGTGCCAAGTGGATTGCAATTGAATTACGCTGGCGCCACTTACACGACACCGTTCACTGTCACGACGATTCCCAATTCGGTGCGCGAGATCAGCGCGCCAACAACTCAGAATGGCCAGAATGGCTTGAACTTTGTCTCCTGGTCGGATGGCGGCGCGCGCGCACACGACCTCACCATCGGCGCGAGCAATTTGACGCTCACGGCCATTTATCAAGGTAGTGGCGGCGGCGGCCCAGTCAGCGGTGCGGAGAACGTCATCTGGAATAATCCGGTCAATACCACGGCCACCGGCAATTCGCTGCGCAAAACAGGCGGCAGCAGTGACGGCACGTTTGACGGCAGCGGCATCGGGCAACAAACCTTGTTGGGCAACGGCTATCTGGAATTCACCGCCGCCGGCCCAGCCGTCGAGCGGGCTTGTGGCTTGACCAGCAAAGCTTCGTTTGACCGCCCCGAATCGCTTGATTTCGCCGTTTCCTTCAATGAGGGCGGTTATGCCGAGTTCCGCGAGAACGGCGCGTACATCGGCGACACGCCCTTTGTAAACGGCGACGTTTTTCGCATTCAACTCGAAGGCGGACGCGCGCAATACCTCAAAAACGGTGCGCTGCTGGCCACTGGAAACAACACGCCTGCCGCGCAATTGAAGGCTGTCGCCGTCTTCAATCTGCCCAATGGCGAGATTGCAAATGCGAAGCTCTCAGGCAGCAGCGGCAACAATGTTTGCGCTTACAGCATTGCTCCGCAGAGCCAGGTCTCCACGGCGGCGGGTGGCACAGGCACGCTCGGTGTCACCGCCGGAGCCGGTTGCGTCTGGACGGCAACGAGCGACGCCACCTGGCTGACGATCACGTCAGGCGCAAGCGGCAGCGGGAATGGCACGGTCAGTTACAGCGTCGCCGCCAACCCCGGCGGGCAACGCGCCGGGACGCTCACCGTAGCTGGCCTCAGCTTCACCGTAGTCCAAGCCTCGGCTGATGATAATGGCGGTGGCAGTGACACAAACGTTGTCTGGGTCAACCCGGTCAACGCCACGTTGACGAGCAGCGTGCTGCAAAAAACGCGCGGCGCAGACGATGGCAGTTGGGACGGCAGCGCCATCTCGCAGCAGATATTGTTCGGCGGCGGCTGGCTGGAATTCAGCGCGAGCGGACCTGATGTTTATCGCGCATGCGGCTTGACTGATGACCCCGCACCGGGCGATCCGGACACGCTCGATTTCGCAGTGGTCTTTACCAATTCGGACATTGCAGAATTCCGCGAGAACGGCGTCTACGTAGGCGACGCACGCTTTATCAAAGGCGATGTCTTTCGCATCGTCATCAACGGCGGGCTGGCGAGCTATTACAAGAATGGAGAACTGCTTTTCACCGGGCGCCAGACTGCCGCGCCGTCATTGCGGGCGGCAGCCGTCTTCAGCAATCTCAATGGCGAGATCACGAATGCCAAGCTCGGCGCTAGGCCGTAAGAATTGAACGTGGTTGATTGATCGGGAAGCATTCTCCCTTCGGTAGTGCTAAAAATGTGAGGCTGAGTTTGCAGCCGCGTAGCGGCGACCTGAATTTAGCCCGGCGTTTTCAACGCCGGGTAGCGGCGGAATGCAGTCCGCGGCGCGTCAGCGCCGCCTGATTTCAAGCGGCGCTGACGCGACGCGGAAATCGCCATCTACTCACCGTGGGTTACACCCACGGCTAAATTCAACTGCCGCTACGCGGCAAAAAATCAGGAGCCTGCCATTCTGCTACAGCCTTGAGAATGAAGAAGGGCGAATGCGCGAGGTTCAATTTTTGTGAGTGTCCCCAGGTAGTGGTGTTCCCAGCTAGGCTAGTTTGCCCGTGTTATAAACATCTCCCGACTCTTCAGGAAAGATTTCTTCCAACCACAGTTTCAGTTCATTGGTGGGCGTGATGACCGCCCACTCGCAGATGCCCCGGCAGCCCTGATCGCCCGCTTCGCTCTCGGTGAAAAGCTCGTGTAGGGTTTCGAGCGCGGCCTGCATCTCCGGCGTCACATCAACCCAGGTTGCACCCCGGTCAACCATCTCTTCGCGCAACTTACGCGGTGTGCGCGACATCGGCCCAAAAGCGCGACGGACATCGCGCAACATCACCAACACGTAACTGCGATGGCCATAAAACCGTTCGAGAATGCGCTGAACTCTTTTATTGTAGCTGGGCAGATGCGTGTGATTGCAGAGCGTTACTTGAACGTTGTGGTCAGGGCCTTCGAACAATAGATCAACATCACGCGGCAACTCGTCGTTACGCAACTTCCAGTCAGGTCGCGCGAAGCCCACCAGCGTGCGCAATCCACGCATCAGCCGTTCGTCAAAGCGGTCGTCCTCTTTCATCTCAGGCAGAAAACGGTTGTAGCGTTCGAGCCAGAGTTTCTTGAATTGCGCGTGTTCTTTCGGGCCGAGCTTGCCGGAGTGTAGCTTGCCGGAAGTGCGCGCCACTTGGAGCGCGCCTGAGGTACCTGCTGGACGCGATTGTTCGTAGAGTGTTGCGCAGTGAACGAGCAGTTGGCGCGTCTGAAAGCCAATGCCCGTCAGAATGTCCGCCTCATCCAACGGCCAGAAGCGGTCGTGTTTGCGCTCTTCGCGCATACGCGCCAGCGCGGGCACCGAGTCCAAGCGCAACTCGATCAATTTCTGCGCCTCGCGCCAAGTGAGCGGCGCGAGCCAGACTTCGGTCAATTCGCCTTGTTGTTCCGCCTCCAATTTACGGAGCGCGCGCCGGAGCGGGTCGCGGAAGGCCGATTGGGTACTGGCGATCAAGAGCGTGCAGCGCGACTGCGCGCGCAAGGTGCGGAAGATTTCCAGAAAGTCTTCCAAGCCTTGGGTGCTCTCAGCGTCTTGCTGCAAGGCTTCGACTTGATCGAAGCAGAAGACATAAGGCATTTGCGGCGTCACCAACAAACACAAGGCCAGCACAACATGGCGCGCGTGCTCTTCCAGCTCAGCTTCATCGGTCGGCAGACGGCTCAAACTCAGTTGCTCAAGAATGAGCGGCGGTAGCGCTTCGCCGCGCAGCCACGCGCTCGCGTGCCGTTGATTGAAGCCTAGCAGCAGATGGCGCAATACCCGGCGCATGTCAGCCGCAATCAGGTTGCCACCATCCAGCGCCTCGAAGACATCATCCAGATAACCGGAAAAAGCGGTTATGCTCCGCGCATCCTTGCGCAAGCTTTCCAACCACACGCGGCCATCGCCTTCGACCATGCCGTAATGGGCGAGCCGGCTCAGCAACAAGCGTTCGAGTTGCGTCACCCCGCTGGGTGTCGGGCGCAGCAGATCGTTGGCCAGACAGGTTTGTAGATACTGCCAGGAGATCATCTGAGCGTTTTGCAGGTTGACCGTCACAAACGTCCAGCCTTCCGCCGTCAGATAATCGTTGGAAACGTTGGCTTGCCAAAAGCCGGTGAGCATGCGCGCCAGCAAGTGCGATTTGCCATTGCCGGGTTCACCGTAAAGCAGCAGCGAGCTGGATTGATTTTCAGCGCGCAGCTTGGCGAAGGCGACACTGCAGCTTTCAAACGAAGCTTGATGCAGCGACGGCAAATCCACCTCCGGCGCTTGCCAAAGGTCGGCAATCGTGCGCTGGCGAAACGGGTTGGGTAAAGTAGCGCGGACAGACATGACCTGAAATCAGTGCAGGAACAAAAGTAATATGTTGGATTCGCAGGTGGGAATTCAGGCGGCACTTAATCCCAGGAATGCTGTATGGATGCGGGCGCAGTGTATAATCAGCAACGATGCTGAGTCAATTCAGAAATTTTCTTGTCTATCTACTTCTTTTTACACACTGGTACGGAACCTGGAGCGAGAGCGACCGAGTGGACTTGCGCTCAAATCCGTCCGTCGTGATGCCTACCCGATCGCTCTCGCTCCGGGTTCCGTACAGCTTGTCAGCCCAAACCGAACTTGAGCAACTAATCAATGCTTTGCAGGCCAAATACGACAAGCTCACCACACTCGCGGCGGATTTTACCCAGGTCTATCACGCGCCCGGCGAGCGTGTGCGACGCGAGCAGGGGAGACTGTTGTTGAAAAAGCCGGGTCGTATGCGTTGGGATTACACCGCGCCGGAAAGCAAGCTCTTCGTCAGTGACGGGAAATGGCTTTACGAATATGTCGCGACAGAGAAGGTCGCCACGCGCAGCGCCGTGCGAGATTCGGATGACCTGCGCGCGCCCTTTGCCTTCCTGCTCGGACGCGGCAAGCTGCGCCGCGATTTCCAGCGTATCGAATTCGCCGCCGAAGCGCCCACCAAAGCGGGCAACCGCGTTTTGCGCCTGGTGCCCAAACGCGGACAGAGCTTCCGCGAATTGCTGGTCGAGATCGAGCCAGGTGGATTGCAACTCGCCAGGCTGGTCTTGCTGGATCGCAACAATGCGCGCTCCGATTTCCTCTTCAGCAACGTGCGTGAGAATGCGCCGGTGAGCGACGCGCAATTCACGTTTACCGCTCCGGCTGGGGTGAAGGTGGTGGAGCAATGAGCTTCAAGCTGACGGAACTGGAGCAGTTCGCGGCTAAGTTGGACAAGGCGCGCGTGCACATCTTTTCCGATTTCGACGGGACGATCACGGAGCAGGATACGCTGATCTTTCTAACTACACATTTGGGCGGCGGGCGCGAGCTGGTCGCAGCCATCGGACGCCTGCTCCGGGAAGGCAAGCTCAGTTTGCGCGAAGGCATCGCCGCCGAAATGCGCAGCATTCGCGCGCCCTTCGCCGAGGCCGAGAAGTTGTTGCGCGAGCAAGTCCGGCTCGATCCGCATTTCAAGGCGTTTGCGCAGTGGTGCCGCGAACACGGGCTGCCGCTGACCATCCTGAGCGCAGGCTTTCACCAAAACATCGAGCTATTTCTTGCGCGCGACGAGTTCCCGCAGTTGGAAATTTTGGCCAACGAACTAAAGCCGGATGAAAGCTGTGGCTGGCAATGCCTCTTTCGTGACCAGACGGACGACGGCCACGACAAAGCGCAGGCCTTGCGCGCCGCCCGCCAGCGTGGACAGTACACCATCTTCATTGGCGACGGCTTGTCAGATCGCGCGGCGGCAGCGGCAGCCGATGAAGTCTTCGCCAAACATTCGCTGGCCGAGTATTGCCGCGAGCAAGGCATTCGCTGCCGCGAATTTCAAACGTTTGCCGATGTGCAAGCGCAGTTGCAGGAAAGATTTTGAGATTGCAGATATGGTTGAACTGGTTTTGAGTAACACAGAAGAGCAACAGCAGATTGCCCGCAAGCGAGCGGAGCTGAAAGAACTCGAAGCGCGTTTGGCGCAAATCGAGCCGGAATTGGCGACGCTGCAAAGCCAGATGAAGATCTTCGAGACGCGCTATCTGCAAGTGATCGGCGAACGCTACGACGAACTGGCCGAGGTCGAAAAAGAGATTGCACGCTTGCAGGGTTTGTCGCCCGACGATGAATCTTATGACGGCGATTCGTTCGCCGATGATGAAGTCGGTTGCGGGCAGAATCGCTTTCATTCGGACAAGCTCAAGAAGCTCTACCGCGAAGTTGCGCGCAAATTTCATCCCGACTTGGCTGACGAGGACGCGCGGCTGCATTGCCATCAACTGATGATCGAAGCCAATCGCGCTTATGAATCCGGCTCACACGAAGCTTTGGAGGCGTTGCTGGAAGCCGGAAAATTGCAGGGCGAGTTGGCCACCGGCGCGCCGGAATTGATCTGGTTAACGCGGCGTGCGGCTGAGTTGAAAGAACAAGTCGCAAAAGCCGACGTTGAACTGGCAGCTATCAAATCATCGGAGCTTTATCGCTTGAAGCTGCGTGTTGAGAACGCTGATGAGATGGGCGTGGATTTGTTTGTTGATTTGATTGCGCAGGTTGACCGGCAAATCAGAAAAGCGCGCAACCGGTTGGAGGCGTTGCAGTCGGTGATGCTGACGGCGTGACTCAGTAAACTTGATCGTCAAGCTTCAGACTTAGCCGGATTCAGCCGCGCGCTAATCGCTTCAGCTAACTCGCTCAATGAACTGCGCTCCAACGCCGAAATGCCAATCGCATTGTGAGTCCGGCATAAATACACCCTGTCTTCCTCGTTCACCAAATCCAACTTATTGAAGACCAGCAAGCGCGGAAGCTGGCCGAACTCCAACTCGTCAAGAATGCGATTGACCGAAGCCATCTGGTTTTCGAATTGCGGACTCGACGCATCAACCAGGTGAATCAGCAAGTCGGATTGCTCGACCTCTTCTAACGTCGCCTTGAACGCGGTGAGCAAATCTTTTGGCAGGTCGCGGATGAAGCCGACTGTGTCGTTGATGATGATCTCCTGGTCTTGCGGCAGGCGCAGGCGACGGCTGGTCGGGTCGAGCGTGGCGAACATCTGCTGCTCGGTGAAGACGCGGCTCTGCGTCAGCGTGTTGAGCAGGGTGCTTTTGCCCGCGTTAGTGTAGCCGACAATCGAGACGACCGGCATTTCGCGCCGTGCGCGTTGGGCGCGACGTTGCTGGCGCGTAGTGCGCACCTTTTCGAGTTGCTGTTCCAGGTGCGTGATGCGGTCGCGCACGCGGCGGCGATCAACTTCGAGCTTGGTTTCGCCGGGGCCGCGCCCGCCGATGCCGCCCATTAGGCGCGACATCGCTGTGCCCGAACCGGTCAGGCGCGGGAGCAGGTATTTCAACTGTGCCAACTCGACCTGGATGCGGCCTTCACTGGTCTGGGCGCGTTGCGCGAAGATGTCCAGAATGAGTTGCGAGCGGTCGAGGATTTTCAGGTCGGTTGCTTCGTTAATCGAACGCACCTGCGCGGGCGATAGCTCGCGGTCGAAGACAATGATGTCCGCGCCGAGTTGCAGGCTGCGAATGATGATCTCCTTAAGCTTGCCTTTGCCAATCAGCGTGGCCGGGTCAAGGTTGGAACGGCGCTGGATGATTTCGTCGAGCACGACCAGACCGCCGGAAGTCGCCAACTCGCGCAACTCGTCCATCGTCTCGCGCGCCTCGGTGACCGTGCCGCTGGTGATGCCGACCAGCAGGGCGCGGTCGCGCGTGTCGGAGGCTTTGCGCGCGCCGCGATTGCGCGCCATTTCGGCTTCGAGCGCGGTGATGAGTTCGAGAAAGTCTACGTCGAGTTGCCCCGGCATTCGTTCGTCGAGGAAGCGGAACATCTCCGGCTCATGCACCCCATCTTCTTCGCGACTTTTCTCAGCGCCGTTAGCAGTGGCGGGCAAGAGGTAGGCGGCGTGCATCAGTTTGGGCAGGCCGGTTTGCTCGTCCACGTCAATCGCGGCCATCAAATCCAGCCGCAGGATAGCCAAGTCGTTCAGGTCATCGCGCGTCAAACCTTTCTCGCCGCGTACGTGCGTGTGCAGACAGCGCAGGCCGTTGAAGCGCGCCTCCCCCAAACGCGAACGATCCAGCACGGGCAGCACGATCTGCGCAGCGTCGCCGACCATGACGTGTTCGACGTAGCCTTTGCGGTTGACCAACACGCCGACCTGACGGCCAATCTCGTGAGAGACTTCGGTGAGTTGCCGCGCGAAATCGTGTGTGACGATCTCGGTTGGCGGCACGCGGCGCTGGTACATTTTTTCGAGCCGTTTGAGCTGGTTCGGCTTCAGTCCGAGTGTTTTACCTTCGATGGTAGGAATAGCTTGAACTCCTTAAAACTGTCCGCCAAGCTGCCAGAGCTTGGCGGAGTCTCAACTGTCGAATCAATGGGTTTGATGATCAAGCCTCCGCCAAGCTCTGGCAGCTTGGCGAAAGCGACAACAAGAAAATAGCCTGCCAGCGACGGAGAAACAAGCGCCGCGCAGGTGCGCGCGAGGCAGCACGCTTGCAATCCTGTACACGGGTCTCCAACGTAAAGAGAAACAAGTGCGCGGCGCTGTACCGCAATTCGCTGATTTGCGGTAGAGTTTCTATTACCAAGGAAGGACACAAACCCAATGTCTCCATCAATGAATAAAGCTTTGATTCAACGGTCTGGCTGGCTGTTCTGGTTGATAGCATTGCTTGTCATGGTTACGCCTGCGCTGGCCCAACACGAACATCACGCTGCGGCTAATGAGAAGCCTGCGACGTTGCTGCCGGGCCTGGGTAATCTGCGCCATCCGGTGACGACCAAGAATGCGCGCGCGCAGCAGTTCTTCAATCAGGGACTTGCGCTGATCTACGGTTTCAATCACGAGGAGGCGCGGCGTTCCTTTGCGCAAGCCGCACAACTCGATCCGCAATTGGCGATGGCGCACTGGGGCATCGCGCTCGCCGTCGGCCCAAACTACAACGAGCCACAGGTGGATCAGTCGCGCTTGGAAGCAGCAGTTGCGGCATTGAAAAAAGCCAGCACCTTGGCTGCCACCGCCAGCGAGCGCGAGCGCGACTATATCGAAGCCTTGACCAAACGTTTTCAGTTGAATGCCGATTTGAAGCAGTGCGCGGTCGAATACAAAGACGCGATGGCCGCGCTGCACAAAAAATATCCTGACGATAACGATGCCGCAGTGCTCTACGCCGACAGCCTGATGAATCTGACGCCCTGGCAATTGTGGACGAAGGACGGCCAACCGGGCCAATACACGCGCGAAGTCGTGGCCGTGCTCGAAGCTGTGCTCGCCCGCGCGCCACAGCACATGGGCGCGAACCATCTCTACATCCACGCGGTCGAAGCTTCACGCACGCCAGGCCGCGCCTTGCCGAGCGCAGCTCGCTTAGCTGGCCTCGCACCGCAGGCCGGACATCTGGTGCACATGCCTGCGCATATTTACCTCCGCACGGGCGACTATCAGGCAGCAGCGAGCAGCAATACGGCTGCCGCGGCAGTGGATCGCGCTTATATCAAAGCGAGCGGCGCAAGCGGGATCTATCCGGCGATGTACTATAGCCACAATCTGCACTTCCTCGCTGAAGCCTGGAACCGCGCAGGCAATTACCGCCGAGCCGTGCAGGCCGCCGAGCAGCTTGCTGACAATGTGCAAGAGCATCTCAAGGAGATGCCGATGATCGAAGGCTTCCTGCCGTTTCCGGGTTTTGTACGATTGCGCTTCAACAAGTGGGATGAAGCGCTCGGACTGCCCGAACCAGCGCGCGAGCAAAAGCTCACCCACGCAGTCTGGCATTACGTGCGCGGCGTGGCTTTGGCCTCCACCGGCAAAATCAATGAGGCTGAGCAAGCGCGCGCCACGTTTCTCAAAGAAGCCGCTGGCTTGCCAGGCGAGACGCCTTTCGGTTTGAATTCGGCTAGCAGCGTTTTGAAAATCGCCGAACATGTGCTGGAAGCAAAAATTGCTGCTGCGAAAGGCGAGCGCCCGGTGGCCATCGAAGCCTGGCGCAAAGCGGTTGCCGCACAGGACGCACTCAATTACGATGAACCCCCAGGTTGGTACTATCCCGTACGTGAATCGTTGGGCGCAGCGCTTTTGCAGGCTGGGCAGGCCAAAGAGGCCGAAGAGGTCTTTCGCGCAGACTTGGCCGAAAATCATGGCAACGGGCGCTCGCTTTTTGGCTTGGCTGCGAGCTTGAAAGCGCAGGGCCGCGCGAGCGTAGCGCAGAAAGCGCAACGGGATTTTCTCAAAGCCTGGCAATACGCGGATACGAAATTGCGCCTTGCTGATTTTTAACGACTGAAACCTGACGCCTGTTTTGAGCTAGAATCGGGCTACACAAGATTGAGACAGTGCCCGGTGCGGTACAGGGAGCGGTAGCGACCTGGTACTGACGGATGACGCGCTTCATGCAGCCACCAGGTCGCTACCGCTCCCTGTACCGCACCAAGGTGGCCTGTTCAGATTTAGAATCAGGCGGTGAGTTTTAGATTCCAGTGTCCAACTCGCACAAGCAAAAATCGCTCTTGTTGATGAAGGAGTCGCAATGAAACAACGCAAAATATTCCCATTGTTCGTCATTTTATTTTCATTGGGCGCGTCGCTGGCCCACGCGCAGGTCAGAACGCCGCCCAAAACGGCTGCGCCGCAAACGCCAGCGCCAGCGCCTGTTGCTAAACAGAAACCGCCTTCCAAAGACGAGGCCTATTTCAGCATTGCGCGTCGCATCAATGCGCAGAACAACAACACGGCAGTCAGTGGCGTCGTGGGTGCACTCGACAACGTGATCGAAATCAAAGAGATCACCGTCGGCGCAGACGGCAAGGCCACTGTCATAGTGCAGGAGCGCGCGCCCTCGAATGCCGCTTACACGCAAAAATCCAGCCGCTTGATACTCACGCCCGCCGGGGACGACAAGTGGAATTGGGAGCAGTTCGAGGAGGCGCGGCGTCTTTACGCGGTAGATAGAATCTTCTCTTACACACAGGGCGATCTGGGCAAGAAGAAGCAGGCCATAACGGCCAGTTGGAATGCCTTCACCCAAGCCATCAGCAAACAGAACGAAGCCGGTATCAAGGCGCTCGAAACTGCCAAAGCCGTGCTCAAGGCAGAGCCGCAACAACTCTCGGCTCTGGTAGGCATCCGCACAGCGCTGGCCGAAGCGGCCAAGACCAATGACGCGGAGAATATTGCCAATGCTCAGTTGAACGCCTATCGCGATTTGACGAATCAGACCGATGGCATCATTTCGCTGGCCGACAGCTATGACGTGCTGAAGACCAACGATGCTTATTTGCGTCTGATCGAGGAATTCAAGACCGCCGTCAATGTCACCAAAGGGACGCGGCGCGGCTACGCTGACACAGTGAATGTCTATAACGAATCACTCGTGCGTTTGCCGTTCGCGCTGGTTGCCTACGGGTTGGAGTTCCAACGGATCGAGCCAAAGATCGAGGCCGAGTAGTCGCCTGGGTGCGTACGCATCCTTGCGTGCCGGGGCTGGATTGTTCACCCTGTCGGATCAAGCGCACACTTCCCCAAGTCTGCACGCTGGAAGCGTGCGCACCCAGGTTTCCCGAAACTTTCGGCAATCGCTTCATCGTATGAGGCGCTGTGAAAGAAGGGCAGTCGGCGCAGCAATTTCAAATCTCAAATTTGAGCTTGCGCTGCCGCTGTCAGACACCGTAATCAAGGAGGAATTATGTACGACAATCCTAACCGCCCACCGGACGGGCCGCTCGCGCCACCACCGCCGCCACCGCCACCGGGCAAAGACACGATTGAAGAGATCACCTCGACCTTGCGTGATCTGTTCAACCGCGTGCCCGAAACGGTCAACAAGGCCGTCGAGCGCGCAATCAACGTGAAAGACACGACGGTGCTTGTGCGGCTGAGCGATGAAGCGGCGGATAAGCTCGATAAGTTGGTTGCAGCGGGCGTCTTCAAGAATCGTATGGAGGCCGCGTCGTTCTTGCTCGAAGAGGGCATCAAGGCGCAAGCGCCGCTCTTCCAGCGCATTCAGGACAAGCTGTCGGAGATCGAACGCATCCGCACGGAGTTGCGCAACAGCGTCGCGCCGGATGTGTAAGGTCAAAGAGCGGGAGAGTGGGGGAGCGGAAGCAAAGTTGCGGCTTGACGCTCTCCCCTTTTTCATTTGGTGAAGGATGAATTACGAACATTTACTGATCGAACAACAAGCTGGAATTGCGCGCGTCACGCTCAATCATCCGGCCAAGCGCAACGCGTTATCGCTGGCCTTGATGCAGGAATTGACCGCGTGTTTGCGTGCGTTGGGTGAAGCGCCAGAAACACGTGTAGTGATTTTGGCAGCCAACGGCCCGGCCTTCTGCGCCGGGCACGATCTGCGCGAGTTGATGGAGCGCGGCGTGAATGATTACCGCCAACTCTTTGAGGTTTGCGTCGAGTTGATGACGACGATTCAATCCATCCCGCAGCCCGTCATTGCCGAAGTGCACGCCATCGCCACCGCCGCAGGCTGCCAACTGGTCGCCACTTGTGATCTGGCCGTCGCGAGCGTCGAAGCTAAGTTCGCCACGCCAGGCGTGCGCATCGGCCTGTTTTGCAGCACACCGATGGTTGCATTGACGCGCGCGATTGGGCGCAAGCGAGCGTTGGAGATGCTGTTGACCGGCGCGCCGATTGACGCGCAGACGGCTGCTGAATGGGGCTTGATCAATCGCGTCGTGCCGCCCGAGCAGTTGCGTGCAGAAACCTTGAAGCTCGCCGCACAGATTGCCGAAGCCAGCCAACTCATCATCGGCATCGGCAAGCAAACGTTCTACGTGCAGATCGAGTTGGCTCAGGCACAGGCCTATCGTCACACGAAAGAAGTCATGAGTTTGAACGCGCTGGCCGAAGATGCGCAGGAAGGCATGGGGGCGTTTCTGGAAAAACGTCAGCCGTGTTGGAAGGGGCGTTGAGCGATGGCAGAGGCAAAACCGGTTAAGCACTTCTCGATGGTGCGCAGTTTTCACTTGGCCGACGTTTTTACGATTGCCAACGGCAGTTGTGGCGTGAGCGCGATCTTCGAGGCGATGCAGTTCATCGCGACGCGCGAGTCGCACCACGTTTACACGGCCTTTGTCTTGATTCCGCTGGCGTTGATTTTTGACGTGCTGGATGGGCGCGTGGCGCGTTGGCGTCACACGGCTTCGGCATTGGGGCGCGAGCTGGACTCGCTGGCCGACGTGATCTCGTTCGGTGTGGCCCCGGCGGCGATTGCTTATGCCGTGGGATTGAACAACTGGCTAGATCAGTTGTTCCTGCTCTACTTCGCGGTGTGCGGCTTGAGCCGGCTGGCGCGTTACAACGTGACGGCTGAGCAAATGTCCGGCGCGAGCGGCAAGGTCGAATATTTTGAAGGCACGCCGATTCCGACCAGCGTGGTGCCATTGAGTGTATTGCTGCTACTCTTTCATTACGGCTGGCTGCGCAGCACTTCAGTCTTCGGCATCGAGTTCCATCCTGTGGCGCTGCTGTTTTTCCTTTCCGGCAGCTTGATGATTAGCAAGACGCTGCGCATTCCGAAACCATAGACTCTATTTTTCAAGCAGCCCGGTCGTGTTTTCCGTGACGCTGCGCGGTTGCGCAACTGCCGTCGGCTTCACCTTCTGCGTGTCTATTTCCACCTGCGGCAAGCTCTGCGCCGGTTCCAATGCGGCTTGCGCTTGAGCGGGCAAGCGATCTTTTTTCTCGAAGAACAGCCGATTGAAAATCCGTACCAAGCGATGCCAGGTCAAAATCAAGGGGATCGCTACTGCCGCGATTGCCAACGCGCCGATCGCACCGAACAAAGAAAGCGCAGCCAGCGCTGCCAGCGCGGAGAGGAACATCAACGTTGCGCCCAAGCTCAAGCCTTTCTGGCGCGGCGACAAATGAAAGAACAATTGCAGCAGGCCGAAGATCAAACCCAGCGCGAACTCCGCTAGTGGTAGAGCATCCGGCAGTGGGCGTCCGAGGGCGAACATAATCAGCAGCGCCTTGATCGTGCCCAACAACATCAATCCTGCGCCGAGCGAGATGTCGAATTGCCGTGCTTTTGCCGGCGCTTCATCCGACAAAAAGTCAGTCAGCTTGTTGAGCGCAAAGCCGCAATGGGTGCAATGACGAATCCCATCAGAGGTGGGTTGCTGGCCGCAGCCTGGACAAAACATCTTAGTCTCCCTTGAATCAAATCTCAGTGTGAGATTGTAACGCCGCACTGGGTTACGAGACACGCGCTGGCAAAGTTCCGGTGCGGTACCGAGAGCGGTAGCGACCGGGTTCTTTGTGTTGGACGCAGCCGCCGCAACCTGGTCGCTAGCGCTCCCGGTACTGCGCCAATTGGACGCCGCGTAAATGCTTGACCTTCTGGCGTGTCTTGGCTAGTTTGCCGTAGCGCGCGACGACGCTGGCGTTGCGCCTTTTGAAAGGATTTACTCACAGCCTTCAGGAGATAATCTCATGCTGGAACTCTCACCCAAACCAGGCCAGAAAGTGGCGATGATCAGCAGCACTGCGCTTGATCTACCGGAGCATCGCCAACAAGCGATTGACGCCTGTCTGCGCCAAAGCGTTTTTCCCATCGCAATGGAAAATCTTCCGGCGCGCGACGCCGACGCCATCCGCGTCTCGGAGGAGATGGTGGACAAGGCCGACATCTATATCGGCATCTTCGCTTGGCGCTACGGCCACGTGCCGGAAGGGCGCGACATCTCCATCACCGAAATAGAATTCAACCGCGCCGTCGAGCGCGGCATCCCCATCCTCGTTTTCACTATTCACGACGAACACCCGCTGACCATCAAGATGGTTGAGACAGACAATGATGCGCAGCAGAAGCTAGCATCTCTGAAAGAGCGCGCCAGTCGTGAGCGTGGTCGCCGCGAATTCAAATCGCCCGAAGAACTGCGCGGCGAAATCGTTCACGCCCTCGCCGATCTGAAGGAGCGTGAACAAAAAGCCTCTGGCGAAAAAGCGGCAGCCAGCTTCCACCCGCCCAACGTTATCCCTGAAGCGCCGAAGCCCTACATCGCGCATCCTTACACGCTGCTGCAAACCAGCGAGGTCGTAGGCCGCCGCGAAGAACTCAAGCTGCTCACCGATTGGGTGACGGCGAACAAAGAAATCCCGCCGGGCATTCGCCTCTTCAACGTCGTCGCCATCGGCGGGATGGGCAAGAGCGCGCTCACCTGGAAGTGGTTCAACGACATCGCGCCCAACGAATTGCCGCGCCTGAAAGGGCGGATGTGGTGGAGCTTTTACGAGAGCGACGCCTATTTCGAGAACTTCGTCACCCGCGCGCTGGCTTACACTGCCGGAATGACCGAAGCCACCGTGCGCGAATTGCCCGCGCACGAACGCGAAGACCGGCTGTTTCACTTGCTTGATCAGCAACCCTTCCTGCTCGTGCTCGACGGGCTGGAACGCATCCTGCTCGCGTATGCGCGGATGGACGCGGCGCATCTGCTCGACGACGATCTGGACGAGCAGACCGCCAACGAGATCGCGCGGTACTACGGATTGCCGGATGAGGTCAAAGAGACCTACCTGGAAAAACACCGGTTGCGCCAATGCGCCGACCCGCGCGCCGGACGTTTCTTGCAGCGGCTGGCCTGCGTACGCGCCTCACGCGTGCTCGTTTCCACACGACTTTATCCGGCGGAGTTGCAAACGATGACGGCGCAACCGCTGCCCGGCTGTTATCCGCTCTTCCTCAGCGGGCTGACCGACGACGACGCGCTGGCGTTGTGGCGTGAGTTCATCGGCAGCGAGCGCAGCGGTACGAGCGAGCAACTGTTGCCGCTCTTCAACGCCTTTGGCAATTACCCGCTACTTGTGCGCGCGCTCGCCGGGCGCGTAGCCAATTACCGCCCCGCGCCGGGCGATTACGATGTCTGGCGCAAAGACCATCCCGGCTTCAATCCGGCGGCGGAACTGGATTTGCGCAACGCCAAGACGCACGTGCTGCACTATGCGTTGGAGGGGTTGGGCGAGGCGCAGCGGCAGGTGCTGCATACCCTGGCCGCGTTTCGCATGCCTGCGACGTGGGATACGTTGCGCGCTGTGCTGATGGGTGAAGACAAACCGTGCCGGGATGACCGCGCGCTAGACGATGTGCTGACGGAGTTGGAAGACCGTGGGCTGGTCGGATGGGATCGGCGAGCCAATCGCTACGACCTGCATCCGCTGGTGCGCAGTGTAGTGTGGAGCGGGTTGGATAACGAGTTACAACGCGGCATTTACACGAGCCTGCACGCGCATTTTGCCGCTGTGCCGAAGATTAACGATGACGAAATCAGTCATTTGGAAGATCTGATACCCGCCATTGAGTTTTACAATACGCTAATCGGGCTTGGACTATATGACGCCGCCTATAAAATCTTTTACCAGCGGTTGAACCAACCTATGCTCTATCGCCTAAGCGCTAACCGCCAACGAGTCGAGCTTATAGAGATGCTATTTCCTGATGGGGTGGATCACTTGCCATCTCTGCTTAGTACGCGCGATCAAGCCTTCACGCTCAATGCGCTAGCCATAGGGTATCAGTTCTGTGGACAGCCTGGTCGCTCAATATCTTTATTTCGTCACCAAATCCATATCCGATTGGCAAGAAAAGATCATAAGGACCTGAGCATTGGATTACGTAACCTGTCTGATGTACTGCGTCTATCTGGTGCATTGTATGAGTCGGAGTTCACCGTGCGTGATGCATTGATCATCACGCGCAAGCAAGACTACCACTCCAATGAAGCAATCAGTCTGGCCTGGGTAGGTCAGACACTAATGGCAAGGGGGGAGGCGAAAGAATCCGAGGTGGCCATGCAACGATCATTGCGAATGTTCAAAACTCAGTCTTACAGCCAATATGAAAGTTTTGTTAATTCTTGTCTTGCGCAAGGAAAGCTGTGGTTAGATGAGTTTTCTGCTGCTTTGTTTTTCGCAAATCGCGCTTGGAAACTAGCTCAAGTTCGAAATCACGAAGCCGAGTTTATTTATGCAGCTAGAGTGCAAGGTGCGGCAGCGTTGGGGCTGGGCAATTTCGTTGCTGCCGACGAACTGTTGCACCACGCGCTGACCCGCGCGCGGCAGGTGAACTTGGTCGAAGAAGAACTCCCTGCGCTGATTGCGCTCGCTGAATTACGGCGGCAGCAAGGCAAGCTGGACGAAGCGCGCGAATACCTCGATGCTGTATGGGACGGTGCTGCGCGTGGGCCGTATCCGCTCTATCACGCCGATGCGCTGAACGTGCTGGCGCAACTCGAACGCGAACTCGGCCACCGCGAGGCAGCCATCGCCGCCGCGACCGCCGCCTACCAGAAAGCCTGGTGCGACGGGCCGCCCTACGCCTACCACTTTGGCCTGACCAACGCGCGCCGCCACCTGCGAAAACTCGGCGCGCCGGAACCGGAGCTGCCGCCCTTCGACGCTGCAAAGTACGAGCCGATGCCCGACGTGGAGTTGAATCCGAAGGATGAGTTTTATGTGGAGATCAGCGAGGTGGACTCTGAGGTGTAAGCTGACTTGTGTTAGTTGACTTGAAGTAATTCGCTACTTCGTCAGACGGTGTTCAGAGTACCGGCTTCAGCCGGAAGGGCTTGATTGCCGAGTCCTTCCGGCTGAAGCCGGTACTCTGAACACCGTCGCCTGAAGGTTTGGACACCCACGAGTTTCAACTAGCACAAGTTATCTGTGCTTTAGTCTTTGAACCACTCCGCCAGACGAGCTAGGTCAGATTGCGATCTCACAACCTCTTTACTGCCACTCGCCCTGTATCACAAACGCCGCCCAAAAATATGGCGCGCGCCAACGCTGTGTGCGCCACATTTCGATCTGCGCCGCGCGCAAGGCCGCCGCCGGGCGCTGGCCGCCTTTGAGCAGGTTGCGATAGAACTTCGCCATCAACTCCGAAGTCGCTTGGTCGCTGACCGCCCAGAGGCTGACCACTACACGCGCGGCCCCGGCGTACATAAAGCCGCGCGTCAATCCGACCAACCCTTCGCCGCGCACCTGTTTGCCCAGGCCAGTCTCGCAAGCGCTCAGCACGACCAATTCGGCGGGCAGGTTGAGATTGAAGACTTCGTGCGCGCGCAAGAAGCCGTCCTGCGGCTTGCCCGCTTCATCCACCAACGAAAAGATCAGCGCCGACAGTTCAGGCCGTTCGGTGTCCAACAACCCGTGCGTGGCGATGTGCACGATGCGGTACTGGCTCAAGTCTTCGCGGAAGAGCGCCGCGCGGTTGGCCGCGAAGTCTAGCGCGAGGCTACTGTCGGTTGTGTCGCTCGCGTTCATAATCCGTTCCGCTTCTTTGCGCGTGAAGCGCAGACGTTCGATGCCCAACGCGCCGTCCTGCTCAGAGACTTTTTTGTAGATCAGTTTGCGCGCCACGTCGGGAGTAGCTTTGTCGGCCTCCTTCTGCGGCTGGCTGCCCGCTTTTTGCAAGCGCGCATCATTTTCCGAAAAGACCGGGTCGGCGAAGACGGCGACGGCTTTGGGCGCGGGCTGGCGGTCTTTCAGTTCTTCGCGCAACACGGCCAGCGTCGAAGCCGACGGCAAGCTGATGATTTCGTGTCGGACGATTAGCGGCGATGGGCCGACAGCTTTTCGCCCCGTCGCCTCGTCGCCTCGTCGCCCCGTCTCCGGCGCGGGTAGCGCGCCAAACGGCACGTACTGCAACGCGCCTTCCGCCACCACGAGCAGCCGTTTGTTGCCGAATTGCGCGGCGACGGGTTGCAGGATCATCCGGCTCAGTTCGCGCGCGGCGCGCCAGTATTGCGCGTCGGCTGCAGCAGGGCTGAGCGATCTGCCCGCTGGCGTATGTGTGAGCTTGCGTTTCTGCTGGTTGCGCACGGTCAGCAATTCGGTGACGCGCTCGGCGGCCTGTTCGATTTGTGCGCGTTTGGGCAACGTGTAGCTGCGGATTGAATCGGGCGTGACGGCCCAGAGGTAGCTGCGCTCTTCGCCCAGCGCGTATTCAAGCAGCAGCGTGTCGGCGTCGAGTACTTTGCGTTGAATCTCGCTGAGCGTGAGCGGTTGCGGTTGCGTCAGCGTGGCGTAGCGCGGGCTTTGGCGTTTGATCGTGTCTCGCACCTGGCGCAGCTCGGCGGTCAATTCGTCCAGTTCACGTTCGAGCGTGGCGATTTGTTTTTCTGCGCCCTTGCGCGCCTTGAGCCGCAGCGCGGCGTCGGCCTTGCCATTGACCAGTTCCTGCAATTCGCGCTCGCGTTGGACGAGTTGCGCGTCTATGCCCTGGCGGATGTCTGCGCGTGCTTCGGCCAGCATTTCCAGCAGGCTGCGCGCCCGTGCGCGTTCGCTCGCTTGCAGTGCGGAGCCGGAGAAGCCTTCGCCGGGGCGCTGCTTGTCCAGTTGCATCAGTAGATCAAGATAGAAGTCGTAATACGAACGAACCGTGGAGAAATAAGAGGTGCGCAACTCCTGGCTGGCGACTTTGGTGCGCAGGGCCTCGACCAGTTCGAGCGCGGCTTCGATCTGCGTGCGCGCCATGTCCAGATTGCCCGCATCGCGCTCGATTTTTGCCAGGCCGAAGAGCGTGGCCGCTTCGCTGCTACGATTGCCCAGTTCGCGGTTGAGCTTGAGCGCCTGCGTGAAATAGTCACGCGCCGTAGCGGTTTCGCCACGGTCGTAATTGATCCCGCCGAGATTGTGCAGCGTCGTCGCTTCGCCGTCACGATAACCGGCCTGCTGCGCGAGTTGAAGCGCGCGGCTGAGCGCGGCCAGCGCCTGCTCGTTTTGTTTGAGCTTGTGACGAAGCAGCGCCGCGTCGTTCAACACGTTGACCAAAATCAACGGCGCTTTCTCCGCGCGTTGCAGCGCCTGATCGTTGTATTGCAGCGCCTGCTCATGATCACCACGTGCGTAATGCACCAAGCCAAGCGCGTTGAGGAATCGGGCCTCCTGCGTAGGGTTCTTCTGTTTTTGCGCGAGTTCTAGCGCCTGCTTTAGATAGTCCAAGGCACGGTCGTAATCGCCGAGCGATTTATAGACCAGGCCGATATTGCCGCGAATGGACATCTGTCCGTCGCGGTCATCGCGTTTGTCCACGATGTCCAGGGCTTGCAGGTAGTAATCAAGCGCCAACTGCTGATCGCCAAGATTCGCGTAAGTGGACGCCATGCCGTTCAACACGGTTGCGCGATTGCTGGTGCCGCCGGCTTGCTCCATCAATTGCAGCGCCTGTTTGTAGTAATTGAGTGCGCTCTGCCGGTCGCCCAGCGAAAGCTGTGTCTCGGCCAGATTGTTGAGCGTTTGTGTCAGTTGGAGTTTGTTCCCCAACTCCTCCCAGACTTTGGCGGTTTCAGTGAGCGTTTCGACGGCGCGATGCAACTCGCCCAACTCGCCGTAGTAAGCGCCCAGGTCGCTCAGCAGCCCGGTTTCAAGCGCGCGGTTTTTGGCCTCGCGCGCCAACGGCAGCGCCTGATTGGCGAATTCGATGGCGCGCTCGAATTGGCCCAGGTTGGCGTAGGCGACGCCGATGCTGCGCAGTGCGCTGCCTTCGCCGCCGAGGTTGCCGAGTGTACGGTAAATTTGCTGCGCTTCTTGATAATGGGTGATGGCCTTCGCACGGTCGCCGCGCGCGTTGGCTTGATAACGTCCGAGGTTGACCAGCGTATCAGCCAGCAACCGCTGGTTGCCGAATTCTTTGGCCAGTGGTTGTAGCGGCTCGCAGTACTGCGGCGCTTCCTGGTAACGGCGCGTGTTGAGGTAGAAGGTGCAAAACTCGCTGAGCACTCTGGCCTCGCCGCGCCGGTCAGTCAACTCGCGGCGGAGTTGCAAGGCTCGTTGAAACGACTCGATGGCTTTGGGTTCGTTGTTGAGGCCGCTCTGCGCGCCGCCGTAATTGACGAGCGTGGCGGCTTCACCTGTGCGGTCGCCGATTGCGCGCCGGATGACTAACGCCTGCTCGTAAAAACTGATGGCTTTGGGCCGGTCATTTTCGTCGTGATGAATGCGCCCAATCCAATTCAAAGCTGTTGCTTCGCCCGCGCGATCCTGAATGCTCTGGCTGGTCTGTAATGCGGTCTCATATTTTTTGAGCGCGGCACGACGCCCTTCCGGCGTGCGTTCGGCGCGCAATTGATGGCCTTCATTCAAAGAGTGCAGTGCTACCGCGCGTTGCGCATCAGCGCTGTTGGCCGCGCGCAATTCGACGGTCTTCAATTCGTAGCGCCAATTCGTTGTGTCTTTTTCGCGCGCTTGCACGACGACGCGATAAGTTCCGAGCTTAGGTGTGAGCGCCGAAACAGTAGTTGCCTCGAGCGCGTTGTTGCCACCTTCGGCCTCGTCTAGCTTCTGACCGCCGGGCGCGAACAGCGTCAACGTCGCCTCGAACCCGTAATGATCCAGGGCCACCCGCAAATATTGATTGGCGACCAGCAGGATTTGATATTCGTGCTTTTGCCCGCCTGCGATTTCGCGTGTGACGGGCGCGCCAGGTTTGAGCGCAGCGGGTTGCGTTTGCGCAAAAGCTGGCAGACTGAGCAGCAGGATGCAGAACAGACAAAAACGTGGCGGGCGGATGCTGTAGGTGTTGATGGACACAGCGCACTCTCCTCAGTAAACAAACTGGTAATGATAAAAATGTAAGGCTGCCGTTTTCTTGCCGCGTAGCAGCAGTTGAATTTAGCCGTGGGTTTTCAACCCACGGAAAATTAGCGCGTGACCTTCGCGTCGCGTCAGCGACGCTTGAATTCAAGCGTCGCTGACACGACGCTAAGGCTGTTCGCCGTTTTCCCGGCGTTTTCAACGCCAGGCTAAAATCAGGTCGTCGCTAACGCGACTGCAAATCCGGCCTTACATTTTTAGCACCACCAACAAACTTAACGGTCAGGATTTTGGGGAAGTGGCGACACGGCTGACATCATAAGGAAACTTGCGCCAGAAGAGAATAGGCCGTGAGAGGTATGCAAACGGGTTGTTTTCCTCGCGTTGGGTTGCGCGACATCTCTCAAGCCGTGCAAAATTCCCCTTGCGCCGTGGTGGCAATGTTTTTGCTTGATAGATTGTCCTGCTCAATTGACGCAGAAGTTTTGAGGAGTTGACCGATGACAACTAAAGCTGTGCTTTCGACCGTGATTCGTTGTCCGCAATGCGGCGCGAACAATCGCGTAGCGCTGGATCGGCTGCAACAACAACTGGAGCCGGTCTGCGGCCAATGCAAAACGCCGTTGCCGTTGCACACCGAACCGCTCGTGGTGACTGACCAAAGTTTCGCTGGCGAAGTCGAGCATTCAGCTTTGCCGGTGTTGGTTGATTTTTGGGCGGCGTGGTGCGGGCCTTGCCGGATGATCGCGCCTGTGATTGAAGAGCTGGCGCGTGAAATGGCCGGGCGCGCCCGCCTCGCCAAGCTCAACATTGACGAAAATCCGCTGACGGCGCGGCGCTTCGGCGTGAGCAGCATTCCGACACTGCTGATCTTCAAAGACGGGCGCGAGGTCGAGCGTTTAGTCGGCGTGCGTCCGAAAACTGAAATAACGCAGCGCCTGCAACGTTGGCTTTGAAGAGCGCCGGAAAGGAGTAGCTTTATGAAAATCCTGCTTGCGACGGACGGCTCGCCTTCCAGTGAAGTGGCGGCTCGTAGCATTGCTGCACGCCCCTGGCCAGTGGGCAGCGCGGTCAAGATCATCTCGGTGGTCGAGGTTCACCTTGCCCCGGCGCCCGGCAGTTGGTTCGTGCCCGACAGCCACTATTTGAAACTCCTGCACGACCTGCAAGAACATGCGCGCGACGCCATTGAGCAGGCCGAGGCGGAGCTTAAAGAAAAGAATCCAGCCTTGACGCTGGCCTCTGAAATCATCATCGGCAACACGCGCGAGACAATTCTCAAACAAGCGGAAGATTGGGGCGCAAATTTGATTGTGCTCGGCTCGCACGGCCACAAGGGAATCAATCGCTTCCTGCTCGGCTCGACTTCACAGGCTATCGCGGCGCGGGCGAAATGCTCAGTGGAGATTGTGCGGGGTGAGATGGCCGAGCCATAGCAGCACGGATGTTCGCCACTGAACCGTCACAACTGCGGAGCAAATTGTTTCAGTAACCAGGCGCTGATACCTGCCAGCAAGCATAAGCAGGCGAGCACAATGCGCCAGCTCGTGCGCCGCTCCCACAACGCAGCCGCTGCGGCAAATGTCCAGAACAAGCCCAACTCCCAAACCAACACGCGCAGCCCACGCATCGCCAACAACGCATGGGCCGACAACGGCGAAACCGGAATCGGGCGATAGGAGAAGAAATAGCGCGTGTTATCGAACGGCGCAAAAAACGCCACGCCCAGCCCGCCCGTCGTCAGCGCATCAAAAAAGCCGTGCGAAGCTGTGACCAGTGCAAAGAAGAGCGCCAGGCGTGGCCAGGGAATTGATGGCTCCGCACGCCGCAATAAAAGAGCCGCAATGATTCCGCAACACGCAGCGAAGAACAGTGAATGCGTGAAACCACGATGGCCCAGCGGATGATGGTAAGGAATCAGCGGCATCAACAACGCGTCCGCATCGGGCAAAATCGCTAACGCAATCGAAGTTAGCAGGAGCGCTGAATTGGCCGGCGCGCCGCGCAAGAGTTTTGCAGCGGTGTAACCAAAAGCTCCGTGTGCGAAGATGGTCGGCATTGATGCATTACACCCGAAGCTGTACGTAGAGTTTGCGTTGCCAGTGGTGCGGATGGCAAGCTGTGGTCAATCGCCGCGCTAGTCTAAAGCCGCATTTAGTGTGAAGGAGATTGACGATGAAGAAGACCACACCATTCGGAGAACTGGAAGTCTTGGACGCGCACACGCACTGTTTCTCCCAGCGTTTCTTTCAGACGCTCATCGGCCAATCGCCAATTTTGAGCCAGGCAGCCGATCCGTTGGCGCGCGTAGCAGCATTGACCGGCTGGGTAATGCCGCCACCCGATCCAACTGAATTGGCAACTCATTGGCGCGACGAATTCGATAAGCACGACATCGCTGCTACGTTGATGCTTGCCAGCGTGCCTGGCGACGAAGATTCAGTTGCGGCAGCCGTCGCAGCCTATCCGCAACGGATCGCCGGCGGCTTCTTTCTCGACCCGACCAAACCTGATGCTGAAGCGCGGGCGCGGCGGGCGTTGGATGAATTGAAGCTGCGCGTGGTTTGTCTATTCCCGGCGATGTTTCATTTCTCGATGGCGGAGTGTGAAGGCGCGCGGGCCGTCGCGGCGTTGGTCAGTGAAAGACCGGGCACGGCAGTTTTCGTACATTGCGGTGCGCTGTCGGTAGGCGCGAGAAAGAAGCTTGGCTTGCCGAGCCGGTTTGATCTGCGGTACTCGAATCCGCTCGATGTCTACAAGCTGGCGGCGGAGTTTCCAGCCGCGCGTTTCATCATTCCGCATTTCGGCGGCGGGATGCTGCGCGAAGCTTTGATGCTGGCCGATCTATGTCCGAACGTCTATCTGGACACATCGAGCAGCAACAAGTGGATGAGCTACGAGGCGCTCGATCTGCCGGCGGTTTTCAAACGCGCGTTGAAAGTTGCCGGGCACGAACGCTTGTTGTTTGGCAGCGATTCGTCATTCTTTCCGCGCGGCTGGGTGGCCGATGTCTTTCACGCGCAGGTCAATGCGCTGCTTGAGCTCGGCGCGAGCGAGGAACAGGCCCAAGCTATCTTCGGCGGCAATCTGCGGCGCTTGCTCAATTTCAGCTAGCCACTATGTCCGACAAGCCGCCGAGCTTGTCGTGGGATTCCGGTTTGGTACATCTGCGAAACACCGACAAGCTCTGGCAGCTTGTCGGACAACCGGTCTGTCTACAGCTTGCGCGCAGGCGGTTTGATCTCGAAGTGAATGTGGTTGTCGTGGCCGGAAAGAGCCTGGCACAAGCCTTCGCCGATCAGCGCGGGATCGTTGAAAAAGATGCGAGTGGTTTGCGGATAACGCCGCATCGCTTCAAGCATCGCACGCGCCGTCAGTTGGTCATACTGCAAATCCTGATAGGTGATGCCGCCCGCCTGTCCGTTCAGCTTCGGCAGCTTGATGTCACAACACATCCCGGCTTGATGCGAGGCGTGGCTGGGCGTCGGGCCGCCGCGCGGCAGGCTGATGTCGTTCAGCCGCAGCACCGATGCGGTTGGATGGTTTTTCAGATAATCGTTCTTGTAAATCTGCGCCACGTTGCGCCAGGCTTCGGCCAGCCAGCTCGAACCGAAATCGTGCTGGTCGCTGGTGTCAGCCAATTCGTCATTGATAAAGCCTTCATTTTTTGAACCCGCTGGCATCAACATCCAGACGGGCGCATTCGTCGCTTGCAGCCAGAGATGCGTGTCGCCACCCGGATCAAGCCTGCCATCGTTGCGCGGATCACTGACGGTGTTCAGGCCATTCTTCATCGCTTGAAAAAGCATGATCGTCTTGATCGTTTCTGGCCCCATCACTGTGTCAGGTTGAATCCATTTGAAGCCGAGGGCGACCAGCCGCTGTTTGACAGCGCGCACGTCATTGGGATTGTTGACGGCATTCAGCCCGACAGCGGCTGAAAGGTTAATGGTAGGCATTGGGGACTCCTGGTTCGAGGTGTCCGACAAGCTGCCAAGCTTGTCGTGGACTTCCGGTCAAACACACTCCGGAAATCACGACAAGCTTGGCAGCTTGTCGGACACTAACTAAAACACCTCCTGCAAACTCACGCTCGCCGGATTTTTGAGATCAGCCGACTTCAAAAACGAGATCAAATCCAGCAACTGTTTGAGCGTGTATTTTTCGGCGTAACCGCCGGGACATACCGGGCTGCCGAGCGGTTCGATGCGGGCTATTTCGCTCTTCAAAAAGTTGCGTGAGATGGGCGGCAGCACTGACGTGTCATACAGGCGCAAGGCCTCGTCGTTTTCATCGCGTTTGATGCCTCTGTGCTGTTCGCCGCCGCGCGTGAAGAGCGCGATCATTACGAATTTCTCCGGGTTGGAATTACGCGGCGCTAAAATCGCTTGCAAAATCTGGCGCGGTGGCAAATCGCGCAAATGATTCAAGTCCGACGCTACTTTGCCGCCCACGCCGTTGACGCTGTGGCAGACGCGGCAATTGGTGATTTGCCCTGCATCAAAGATCAACTCGCGTCCAGCACGCGCATCGCCGCGTATTGCCCAAGCGGCGTTGTTTGACGACACGCCAGTCACCGCCAAGCTTACCCCTGACTGCTTATTGGCTGGCGCAGCATTTGCCGCAGGCTTGCCGCTGGTTGGATTCAAATGCTCGCTAACCGGATTGGCGGCAGGTTTCGTTAGTGCTTGCTCCGGCGAGTCACCTTTGCCCGGCGAGAGCGAGAGTAGATAGGCGGCCAGTCGATTGATTTCTGTAGCGCTGAAGCGTTCTTTGTAACCGGGCATAGCCGTGTCTTCGATGCCGTCGCGGATGATTTGGCGCAGGTAGCCAGCGCGAAAGACACGGTCGCGCAGTTTTGGCCCGCCGCCGCCTTTGCCTTCGCTGCCGTGGCAGTAGCTGTTGCCGCAGGTGCTGGCGTAAAGCTGGCGACCCGCTTCGATCTGTGTTTGCGTGGCGGATGATTGCGCGTGCGAGGCGGTGGAAAGTGAAAGGTAAAAGGCGCAAGGCAAAAATAGAATTGCCGCAAGACGCCTTGAATATCTACTTGTCATTCTTCGCACCCCCTTTGTTCTGACTGTCCGGCAAGGCATAGACCACCAGCTTCGAAGCCCGTGGTGGCAGCTTGCCAGCCGTCTCCGGCCAGATCACATTCGTCAGCCCACCCACTAGCGACCCCATACCGGTCGGCATTGCTATGTATTGCCGCCCATTGACTGAGTAGCTGATCGGTGACCCGCTGCATCCCGCGCCAGTATCGTGCGCCCAAAGCTTTTCACCCGTGCGCGCGTCGAGCGCAAAGACTTCACCAAGGAGGTCGCCGCTGAAGACCAGATCGCCGCCGGTCGAAAGCAGCGAGGCGACGTTCATATAGCGCGTCGTGTAGCGCCATCTGCGTTCGCCAGTCAGTGGATCGAAGGCGTTGATATGGCCGTAGCCGGGTTTGTCCTTTGGCGGTTTGAAATCCATGCTGCCGCCGAAGAGTTCTTTCCCTTCGACGATGTCGAGCTTCTGCGGCTTGATGACGTTGCAGATTTCCCAGCCGACGTTGTACCAGAATTTGGTGCGCGGGCTGTAAGACGAGTGGTCGTAGTTGCGCCCGCCCGCCGCGCTGGGGCAAACGAAAGTCTCTTGGCCCGCTGGCACGGGTTGCATATCTATCGGGCGTCCATTCTTGTCCACGCCTTTCAACCAGGTCAGGTTGTCCACGTGCGGATAAGCGTTCACGTACTTGCCCGTCGCGCGATCCAGCACCCAGGTGTAGCCGCCCTTGTTCGCGTGTACTAACAGCTTTTGCGTCTTGCCGTCTTTCAAGTAATCAATCAGCACGCATTCGTAGGCCGAGTCGAAGTCGTACATGTCGTGCGGCACTTCCTGGTAGTGCCACTGCAGCTTGCCCGTGTCAGGATTGAGCGCAATGATCGAATTGGAGTAAAGGTTATCGCCGGGGCGAAACTCATCATAAAAATCCGAAGACGGATTGCCCACGCCCCAATAGAGCAAATTCAATTCGGCATCATACGAACCGACCAACCAGGTCGGCGCGCCACCATACTTCAGCATGCGCGGATCCCAGGTTTCCGCACCCGGCTCGCCCGGCGCAGGGATAGTGTAGAAGCGCCAGAGGTGCCGCCCCGTCTTGGCGTCGTAAGCGTTCAGATAGCCGCGATGCGCGTGCTCACCGCCCGTGCCGCCGACGATCACTTTGTCTTTCACGATCAGCGGCGGTGAGGTGATGTTACAACCGCATTGCCGCGTGTCTTCGACCTGAATGTCCCAAAGCTCACGCCCCGTTTTGGCATCGAGCGCTACCACATGATTATCGAGCGTGCCGAAATAAACGCGCCCGAACCCGATAGCCAGCCCGCGCGGCACTGGTTGATAAGGAATCGAAGTGACCGAGAGTTTGTAGAAGTACTTCCAGATCACTTCGCCCGTATCAGCCTTCAGCGCAAAGACGCGATTCTTCGGCCCCATCAGGTAGAGCACACCGTCCGCCACAATCGGTGTCGCGTTCAAGCCGCTCTGATCGCCCGTGTCGAATGACCAGGCGGGCGCAAGCGTTTTGACGTTGCTGCGATTGATCTGATCGAGTGCGCTGTAACGATGCGCATTGTAATTGCCGCCATAGCTCAGCCAATTCTGCGGCTCCTTGTCGGAGTTGATCAGTCGTGGCCAGTCTTGCGCGGAAGCAAAGGTTGCCAGCAGCGCCAGACAAAGCGAGATAAGCAAAAGCCGGAAGCTTGCCGGAGGGCGTCGCCAAAACATCGGAGAATTTCCTTTCGTTGTGCTGTCAGGGTTGAATAACGCAACAGATCGTGCGTGAAAGCGGCGTTACTTTACTCTGCTACGCGGCAATTTGACAATCGCAGGCTGCGGGCTGTTATTTTCAAACGTACCGTAGACTGTCCAGTCTGCGGAAGGCTTTTTATTCGATCATTGGCGGCAAACGAGCAGCTTGCTCAGAGTTCGTACGGCTTTTGCGTCGCTGGCTTAATCCAGATTGCCGCAGACTGTACAGTCTACGGTACAGTTCTGCTTTGTCATCATCCGTAGACAGCAATCACGCGCGCCATCGCCGTTTGTAGACACGTCAATAGATCGTGACACCACATGTTCAACACGCAAAGTCCGCCTCAAACAAAACATCTCTAGCCATTCGTGCACTTAACTGAAATCTATCAGCGCGCGGCGCACGTTGGCATATCCGTTGCTCTAAGGTCAGGCGTGAATGAGCATCCCAAACGCTATTCACCTCACTTGAATACGGGGATGGAATTATGTGGAAAGAGTTTTTGACAAAGTTTCTACGCGACGAAAGTGGGCAGGACATTGTTGAATACTCACTGCTGCTCACGCTCATCAGCGCCACCAGTCTGAGTGTGCTGACAATGGTCGGCATCAATATTGGGCGCATCTTCGACAAGACGCTGTCTACGGTACAGTACATTAATGATCACGTTGATAAAGCGCCCGGCAACTAAAGACACTCGTTGCCCTCACATTTTAACGAACTGACGAGTTCAAACGGCGCGGCTGGCTTTCTTCACTTAAGCTCACTGCCCGGCCAGCCGCGCCCGATGAAATCACACGACACTACGAGATTGAGCTGCGTCTCACCGCGCACTCACTATGGCTCTTTGGCTACACGTTGTTGACCGCTCTCTGACAAACGTTCCAGACCGCAACTCCCTTCCCATGACCGCATCCCACCTGTCGCAGACCGCAACATTTCTTCCGTTTTTCTCCTGCAACTTTCAACGTGTAGCCAAAGAGCGCGATCACTCACACAACTCACACACTCACAATGTCCGGCGAGCTTAACGAACTTGCCGGACATTAACCATTTAGAGATGAATCCGCATTGCTCGCCACTGCATCCGCCTTCTTCGGCCAATTGATGTACCCGCGTAAGAGCCGCCAAACCAGCCCAAGCGGCAACACAATCAACAGCAGAATCGGAATCAGCATAATCACGAACTGAATCAGGCCTAGCGTGATGTTCGAGGCCAGATCAATCCCGTTGCCGACGGCCTGTTTGACTTCGTGCCAGAAGCCATGCGCCGTTGTCGCAATCACGACCGGCGCGGGCGTATGCAGCGTAATGTTGATGGTCGAGAGCGCGGACTGGTTTTCCAGGAAGCGGCGGCGGCCTTCCAACCGTTCAATCTCGGTACGCACGGTGGCGATCTCGGTTCTGCACTTCGAGCGCGTCAGAAATCTTGCCCGCGCGTTTCAGTATCTCGATCATCTGCGCTTCGAGCGCCTTTTGCGTGCGGATGCGCGCTTCCAGGTCAATGTACTCTTCGGTCACGTCCTGGCCTGAAATCTTCCTTTGCAGAATGCGCCCGCCGATGGCGTAAATCTTTTCGATGGCCGCGTTGAATTGCGCCGACGGCACACGCACTGTGACGGTGACTAAACGACTTGGCGCGGCGGCGTTGCGGACGTTGTTGAGTTTCGATTCGGAGGTGACGACAAATCCGCCGTGCGTTTCGGCAATTGTTGTGATCTTACTCTGCGCGTCTTCGGGCGAATCGAGTTCGATAATGAGGTCGGCGTTGCGGATGATTTTGCGGTCGAAGGCTTGAGCGGCAGCTTGGGCAGAAGTAGCGGCATTGAGCGAAGCGCCTTGTTGGCCTTGTTGTGCTTCCATCCGAGCGGGTATGGCGGCTGGCATAGAGGCCACGGCTGTTGGCCCTGATACACCAATTTCCTTTGCAACATCTCCCCGCGCAATTGACGAGTAAGGCTCAGGGGTAGCTGGGGTAGCTGAGCGCTTATAGCTATAACAGGCCAGGGACAAAGTCATCGAAGCCAGTAACAACGCTGTCGCAAATCGCATAAATACCTCCATTGTGTTGCGCCAGTTACCGGGCTGAGTAGCTGGTCGAATTGATTGATTGCTGAGCAAGGCTGGCGCTCGCCAGCCTTGCTCAAGTGTCCACTCGCAGAACGCGCAGGGCACCGGGCTTTGCGAGAATTCTATAGAACTATTTGGTAGCCGCGCCAGTTAATCGCGCCGCACGTAACAGTCGCTTCATCTCTTCGACCGTCTTCGCGTGTTTCGGGTCATTCGCCAAGTTGTGCAGCTCTTCCTTGTCGTTCGTTTCATCATAAAGCTCCGCGCCCTGCTTGCCCTCGTCCCATTCGGTATAACGCCAGCGTTCATTGCGCACGCTGTAGCCCATCAACCGATTGTCGTTCGCGCCGCGCAACACCTGCGTTAAAGCGGGCTTGTCCCATTTCGCGTCGGGATTTTTGAGCAGCGGTTGCAGACTGCGCCCGGCCAGGTTGGTCGGCGTGCCCGTCAATTGGCAAACTTCCGCCAGCGTCGGATAGAGATCAAGCAACTCCACCGTGCGCCCCGACACCTTGCCCTTTGTCACGCCCGGCCCGGCGATAATCAGTGGCGCGCGCGCCGAGCCTTCAAAGAGTGACTGTTTCATCCACTGCCCGTGCTGGCCCAGCAAATAACCGTGATCGCTCCAAAAAACGATGAGGGTATTGTCGAGCAGTTTCAAACGTTCCAACGTATCGAGCAGACGACCTACCTGCGCATCGAGAAAGCTGATCGAAGCGTAGTAGGCCTGAATCGCCTCACGCTGCTGTTGTTCATTCACGCCGAAATGCGGTGGCTGAATCCACAACGCGGACTTCGGCAAATTGGCATTATCTTCCGGCTTGAATGGGTAGGCTTTGATCTTATCGAGCGGGTAGAGGTCGAAATATTTCTTCGGCGCGATGTACGGGCAATGCGGGCGATAAAAACCGGCGGCGATGAAGAACGGCTTGTCTTTGTTGGCCTCGATCAGCTTGATTGTTTCCGACGCGACGATGCCGTCGGTGTGCGCTTCGTCCGGCGCGGGCGAGGCGTAAAACGAGAGCGAACTGCCCAAGCCGCGCGTTGGCGTGTGATTGGTCAACACTTTCTCTTCGTCCTTATCTACGCCGCGCGGATTGATGCGCACCTGCCACGACGGCGCGTCGTCCAAGCCATCCGTGCCGATGTCTCCCGGATTGCCGTAGTGATAGAGCTTGCCGACGCGCGCCGCGAAGTAGCCGTTCTTTTGAAACAACTGCGGCAGCGTCACCACATCCGGCAGCACCGAACGAAAATGCTTTTGCAGATCGTAAATCTGCGTCGTGTCTGGCCGCTGCCCAGTCATCAGCGACGAACGGCTCGGACTGCACAACGGGAACTGGCAGTAAGCGCGATCAAACCGTACGCCGCGGCCAGCGAGCCGATCCAGATTGGGTGATTTGATCAACGAGTTACCGTAACAACCTAGGTCGTTATTCAAATCGTCCGCCGCAATGAAGAGCACGTTCAGCTTGCGTTGCGCTTGCTCGCCGGGGTCGGAGGCAAAGCCGCCAAACAACAAAACCAGGATTACGAAGAGGATCAGTCTGTGCATTTTGTCATCTCCTCAAATAGCCAATCTCAAATCTCAGATTTCAAATTCTGCCCGCCGGTCGCACGTTCTTGCCTTCGCGATTGGTGAGCGTGTCACCCAAATCCGCGCGCGCGCGCTCGGCATATTCCAACAGCTTCTTGACCACCGCCGGATTCCGCGCCGCTACGTTGGTCGTCTCGCCCGCGTCCTTTTCCAGATCGAACAAAGACAACTCGATCTCTTTGCGCACGTATTTGCCTGCCGCGCCGTCGTTGCCCGCTTGGTCGAACGATTGATAAGGATGCGGCAGGTGCAGCTTCCATTTGCCGCTGCGAATTGCGTGCAGTTCTTTGCCCCAGTAAAAATAGAGCGCATCGTGCGGCGCTTGTGCGTTGCGCTGATTGGCAAGCAGCGGCCACATATCGCGCCCATCAATGATGCGTTCGGTCGAGACCGGCGCGCCCGCGAGCCGCGCCAATGTTGGCAGCAGATCGATCGTCATCGCGGGTAAATGGCCGACCGCGCCTTTCGGAATGTGCCCCGGCCAGCGCGCCACAAACGGCTCGCGCACGCCACCCTCGAACGCCGTGCCTTTGCTTTCGCGGAACGGCCCCGGTGATCCGGCGTGATTGCCATACGACATCCACGGGCCATTGTCGGAGGTGAAGATCACCAGCGTGTCATCGTCCAGCTTCGCTCGTTTGAGCGCGTCGAGGATTTGGCCGACCGACCAATCTAGCTCGGCAATCACATCGCCATACAATCCGCGCGCCGTCTTGCCTTTGAACTTTGCGGAGACGTGCAGCGGTACGTGCGGCATCGTGTGTGGAACGTAGAGGAAGAACGGCTTGTCTTTGTTGCGCTCGATAAAGCTGACGGCGTGCTCGGTGTACCAGGTCGTCAACTGCGACTGATCGGGGTTGAGTTTGGCGACCTGGTCGCCTTCGATCAGCGGCAACTCAGGATAAAAGTTTTTCTGCTGCGGATGATTCGGCCACATGTCATTCGAGTAGGGCAGGCCGAAATATTCATCGAAGCCGTGATGCGTCGGAAGGAATTGTTTGAGATGGCCCAAATGCCATTTGCCGTAAATAGCCGTAGCATAACCGCGCTGTTTCAAAACCTCGGCAATCGTCATCTCATTCGTGTTGATGCCGTATTGCGCCGTGTGATTCAACGCGCCTTGAATGCCGACGCGATTTGAATAACAGCCCGTCAACAGCGCCGCGCGTGAGGCTGAGCAGACCGCCTGCGCGACATAGAAGTTGGTCAAGCGAATGCCTTCCGTCGCCATCCGATCCAGGTTCGGCGTTTGATAGCCTTTCGCGCCAAAGCTGCCAATGTCGGCATAGCCCAGATCATCGGCGTAAATGATGATAAAGTTGGGCAGCCGTTGGGCTGTTAGATAGCCTTTGTCACTTTGCCAGCCGAGCGCCAGTAAGCAGAGCAACGAGATTGCGATAATGCGTAGTGTAGTTTTCATAAATCAGCCTGTTTAATCACCCCATCTTGCTGCAAGGCAGCGATGCCTGCCTCGTCGTAACCTAGTTCGCGCAAAATCTCTGCACTGTGTTCGCCGAGCAGCGGCGCGGCGCGTTGCACACTGCCGGGCGTTTGCGCGAAATGCACAGGCACGCCGGGCTGCCGCAACTTACCGATCAGCGAGTGCTCGACCACCGGATTCATCTCCATTGCCGTGACCTGCGGGTCGTTCAGGAACTCCATGTAATCTTGCGTTGCAGCGCATGGCACGCCCTTTTGCCTCAGCGCGGCTTCCCATTCGGCGCTGGCTTTTTGATGAAAGAGCGGTTGCAGAACCTCGTTCAACTCTTCGCGCCGCGCCGCGCGCTTGCCGTTGGTGTCATAGCGCGGGTCTGTGCCCAATTCCGGCACACCCAGCTCTTCACATAAACTGCGCCAAAACTTATCTGTTCCCGCGGCAATGAAAATCTGATCGTCTTTGGTCTCAAAGAGCCGATATGGGTAAATGCCCAGCGCGCCTTCTTCTTCGCACTCCAAGGCCTCGACGAAAAAGTGCGCGTGGACTGAAAGCACGCCTTGCAGCAAGGAGGTTTCGATCAACTGCCCGACGCCCGCGCGCTCACGATGGAACAGCGCGGCATTGACTGACATCACGACCAGCATCGCGGCTTGATAATCGGCGGCGGCTACCAGACCGATGGCTGGCTTGCCGTTGACTCTGACGTTATCGCGCACGATGCCGCTCATCGTTTGCAACACCGGATCGTAGCCGGGGCGATTGCTATAAGGGCCGCGCGCGCCGAAGGCCGTAGACGAACAGTAGATCAAGCGCGGATTCAACTCGCTCAGCGTGGCGTAATCAATCTTCAATTTCGCGGTCACGCCCGCGCGAAAGTTTTCGATCACGACATCGGCCGCGCGCGCCAGCGCATAGACGATCTCGCGCCCGGCAGGTTTGGTCAGGTCAACCGCCAGACAGCGCTTGTTGCGATTCCAGGCTTGATAGAAGCGGCTCTCGCCCTTCAGAAACGGCCCCCAGGTGCGCGCCAGGTCGCCGGTGATTGGCTCGATTTTGATGACCTCCGCGCCCAGATCGCCGAGCATGGCGGCGCTGTAAGCCCCGTTGATGAAGCTGCAAAAATCCAGCACCTTGACGCCCACGAGCGGGCCAGTCGGCTTGTTTGCTTGGTTCACGTTATTTGATCTTATCTTGATGAAGGGCGATCTTTGAGGCGAATGACGAAGCGCAAGCCCGACCAGGTTTCGTCTATCGCACAGACCTTGTTGTCTACCAGTCCGACTTCCAATCCAATTTGCCGGACAATGTTTTCGTTCAAATCGGTTGCCACGCCGGACGCCTTCTTTGGCCAGCCGATCCACAATCCACCTGCTGGCGCAAGCTTGGCGGCCAATTCGCCGAAGCGCTTCCACAACTCACTCTCGCTTTTGGTGAAGAAGACAATCACATCGAGCGGCGCGCGCAGTTGTTTGACGACTTCTGCGCCAGCGGGCAAAGCACCGAGCGTCGCCGCGAAGTCTGCGGGCGCATTGATCAACGCCACGTGATATTTTTCTTTGATGCCCAGCTTTTTTGGCAAGGGCGTGCCTGAATAACCAGCCATAGTGATTTATCGAAGTTCGTGGATGGAGGATTGAAGATTGTCACCCTCGCAGCACTGCGCTCAGCCCAATCAACCTACACTGCTTTGAGCCAACCCCACATCGTGCCGCTACTTCAGTGCGCGCGATGTTAGCTGAGTTGTCACGGCTCGTAAATGCCGGCCTTCAATTCCGCCGAAGCGACGGCAGGCTCTTCCGTTTGACGCTTGATCGTCCTGATATGCGCCAGCAGCGCGAAGAACACAATCAACACAACGACCAAATCAAGGCTGGTCAGCCAGATCATCACCTGCGCGCCATGCGCCTCGAACATTTGCCCGATAAACCACGGCAACGACATTCCTCCCAGCGCCGACGCGACGAGCAACCAACCGGTGATCTGACCCGACAGATGCAAAGTGCGCTGCGCGAAAGCTAGCATCATCGGAAAGATCGGCGCCATCGCCAGCCCTGAGCCGATGGCCACCAGCCAGAGCGACGCCGTGAGATTAGGCAGGCAGGCGGAAAGCAGGAGCAGCAGCAGCCAGATGAGAAGATGCACAATGACGACGCCACGCTCGCTGAAACGCATAGTTATCGGGATGTTGCCCAACCGTCCCAGCGTGAAGGCTGCCCAAAAAGCCGAGTTGAGATAGAACGCTGTACCCTCGCTGACGCCGCGTCCCGTCGCGTAGGTAAACAACCAACCGCTCAGCGCCGCTTCCGCGCCGACTTCGAGAAAGAAAAACAGCAAGAGCAGCGCAATCGTGCGATCTACGCGAATGTGTGGCGCAGAACTATGTCTGGACAGCAGCAAAGGCGGACTTGGCGAAAAGAGGAGTAACAGCCCGGCTGGCGCAATCAGCAAGGCGAAGAGCGTGTACGTCCACCAGAGCGCGGCCCCATTGGACAGGTCTGGTCGCGCAGCAAATGTTTTTGCCAACAGCGGCGCAAGCAAGCCACCCAGCCCGAAGGCAAAATGGATCAAGCCCAAAAACGGCCTGACCCGCACGCCGTGCACCAGCGCGATCAGTGTGTTGCCACCGACATTGATGGTTGAGGTCATGATGCCGCTCAACACGAACAATAGCATCAGTGTCCATAACCAACGCTGATGCGGCACGAACGCAAAAATAGTTGCCGCAGCCAACAACGCGCCCGCCAACAGCGGATGCCCGGCGTGGCTGTCATAAAGTTTCCCCAACACCAACGCGCCAATAATCGTGCCCGTCGCGCGAGCAATAAAAAGCCAACTTATCTCGCCGGTCGAAGCCTGCGTGTGTGCAGCCAACGCTGGCAGCGTTGGCCCCAGCGAGCCAGTAATTATTCCTAGTGCGATGAAGGCGAGTGCGTAGAGGAGCGTTTTGTTCATTCGCCGGCATCATAACAAATGTCGGGCGAACTGACAGTTTGCGCAGCATTTGATAAATTGTGCGCGGTGCAGCATGGTCGCTTATGGCTGCTACAATATTGAGGCACGCGAAGCTGATGACAAGAAAGGATGGCGGATCAATGCAAGCAAAGATTGCTTGGGGAGTGTTGACTTCGATTTTGCTGCTGAGTTTTACCGTGAACGCACAGACCACCGCACAACAACTTGGCTACGGCCCAAACGACAAAGTGCTGATGGTACACGCCGACGATCTGGGCATGTCGCATTCGGTCAATGTGGCCAGCATCGAAGCCTTCAAAAAAGGGATGGTTACTTCCGGCAGCATCATGGTGCCGTGCCCCTGGTTTCCTGAGATTGCCGCCTACGCGCGCGAACACCCCGAACTCGATCTGGGCCTCCATCTGACGCTGACCAGCGAGTGGAAGTATTTGCGCTGGCGTCCGGTCGCGTCGCCTGAAAAGGTCAAAGGTTTGCTCGATGAAGAGGGCTTTATGTGGCGCTCAGAGCGGCAGACGGCGATGAAGGCCACGGCGCAGGAGATCGAGATTGAATTGCGCGCGCAGATCGAACGCGCACGTGCCTTCGGTATTAAACCGACGCATTTGGACACGCACATGGGCACGCTCTACACGCGCAAGGATTTCTTCGAGGTCTACACGCGGTTAGGCAAGGAGTACGGCATACCGGTGATGGTGATGCGCCCGACGCCGGAGATGATCGCTTACGGCAAACTGACCGGCTCGCCAATTGGCGAAGCTGAATTGAAGAAGGTCGAAGCGGACGGCTTTGTATTGCTCGATTATCTGAACACCGGCATGCAGGTCAAGAATTTCGCCGAGCGCAAAGAGGCGTACAAAAATTTCCTGCGCCACCTGAAGCCGGGCGTGACGATGCTGATCGTGCACTTGGGAATGAATGATCCTGAGTTGAAAGCGACGACTGCGTCGTGGGAGCAACGCTACGCCGATTTCCTTTCGTTCACCGATCCGGAGATCGAGGCGTTGATCAAAGAGTTGGGCATCAAGCTGACGACGTGGCGCGAGTTGGGCAAGCTGGCCTGGAAGAAGTAAGCGAGGCGCTTGGCGCAATGAAACGGCAGTATCAAATTGGGTTTCTGTTGGGTTGGCTGGCGCTCGGTTGTTGGTTCGCAATTCCTGCCGCTGCACAGGAACAACACAATCAACAAAGCGCGCCAACGCCAACGCCTAAACCGACTCCACCGCCGACTACAACAACATCCGCCGAACATCATCACACAGCCGACGAGCACGCCGCGCACTCAGCAGTTGATTCAACATCCGCGATGATGCGCACCGTAACGGGCGGCCCGTTCCGTTCGATGTTTGCGCTGGGATCGGGCACAGGGTTATTGCCCGCCTCGTCACCGATGTCTGCGTGGCACTGGATGCCGGGCGAGTGGATGGTGATGGCGCACGCCAGCGTCAGAGTTGGCTTCAATCATCAAGGCGGCCCGCGTGGTCTCGGCAAGGCCGAATCGCAAAACTGGGCGATGGTGATGGCCGAACGTAACGTTGGGCGTGGGCGCTTGATGTTGCGTGGAATGGCAACCGCCGAGCCACTGACCACGCCGCACGGTGGTTTCCCACAACTGTTCCAAACCGGCGAGACCTATCGCAAGCGCCCGATTATTGATGCTCAGCATCCGCACGATCTGTTTATGGAATTGGCGGCAAGTTATACCGTGCCGCTGTCTGAAAAAGTTTCATTGCAGTTTTACGGCGGGCCAGTGGCAGAACCGGCTTTGGGGCCGGTGGCGTTTATGCATCGCTTATCGGCAAGTGAAAACCCTGCGCCTCCGCTCGGTCATCATTGGCAAGACTCGACGCACATCACACACGGCGTGGTGACGGCGGGATTGACTGCAGGCAAGCTCAAGTTTGAAGCCTCGCTCTTTCGCGGTAGAGAACCAGACGAAGACCGCGTCGGGCTGGACAGGGGCAAGCTCGATTCGCAAAGCTTCCGCGTCTGGTACACGCCCGCGACCAATTGGGCGATGCAGGTTTCGTGGGGCAAGTTGCAGAATCCTGAAACCGTGCACACCGGTGATCTGAAACGCACGACGGCGTCGCTCAGCTATAACAAACCGTTGGTGTGCGGCTATTGGGCCAGCACGGCGGTGTGGGGACGCAACGATGAATACGATCCATTCTTCAATGAGCGGTACCAGACGAACTCTTACTTGTTTGAGTCCACACTTAACCTGGCTGAGCGAAATTATTTTTATACGCGGCTGGAATTGCTCGACAAGCAAGGGCTGTTGGTGCAGAACATCTTCCGGCGACCTGGTTTGGCGACTGAACCGCGATTGGCGCAGGCGGAAAGCGCTGAAGCGGTTTTGAATCTGAACGTTGCCCGCGTTGTGTTGCACCCTGATCCCAACGAGATTGATCCGTATATTTTCAATCTTTGGCGGCGCGTCGGCGCGTTCACCTTTGGTGGTGTGCGTGATTTGTTCGTGAACCGTTATGCGCGCGTCGGCTTGGGGGCGGACGTGACGTTCTATCACAAGACTGGTCTGGTTTCCGTAGTGTATGGCGAGCGGCCCGTGTCGTATCACGTCTTTTTGCGATTCCGTCCAAATTGGTTGAGGTAATCTATGTTGAAAAACTCTAGCTTGGTCTGGCTGGTAGTATTGTGCGCTGGCTTGTGGTGGATTACTGACGCTGCGCAAGCGCAGACGCGCAAGCAAAAGTCTACGCGCACACAAAAAGCTAAATCACAGCCGACCCCAACTCCGACACCAACACCAGCGCCGACCACTTTTGGTGCCGTTGTCCCACGCCCAATCAACCAACCCAACACTCCGCCGCCCGTCATTGAAAAGTCAGTCACTTACAAGCTCAAAGGCAAAGTGCTCGAAATCTTTCGCAAACTGAATTACGTCACCGTCGAACATGAAGCCATTCCGGGTTATATGGAGGCGATGGCCATGAAGTTCCCGCTCAAAGATGTAAGGGTGTACGACAAACTCAAAGTCGGCGATGCAATTGAGGCAACGCTGTGGGTAAGTCAAACCGATGGAAGATGGTGGTTACAAGATGTGGTAATAAAACGAAAGTGATGAAGCGGCAATTCGCTTATTTTTCCGCTGGGTAATACCAGACGCGCTGAATCAACCCGTCACGCACTTCATAAACGCCGAGACTCTTCTGGGCTTTGGGGCCGCTTTTGCTTTCCCACATTGCCTTTTCATGCACCGTGACGTAACTGCCTGCCACCATCAATGCTTCAAACTCCGAATGACAAGATGGACAGGATTGGAAATAGTCCTTCAGCCACTTCTCCAACTCCGCCTTGCCATTGGTTTCAATCGCAAGCTTCGCGCCATCAACGTTGAACCATTGCGCGTTGGTGGCCACCAACGAGGACATTGCGGACACATCGTGCTTATTGAACGCCGCCTCGAACTTTCTGACGACTTCTTCATTACTCTGTGCAGCGAACATTCGATAACCTGAGACCAGCGCCGAGGCCGACAGAATACCAACCGCAAAGATGAGCCAGAATCTTTTCATACCCGACCTTTCTTCATTTCGGTTGCAATGTAATCACACGCTCGCGCCGTAATTGCCATCATCGTCAAAGTCGGATTCTGACAGCCCTGCGAGACAAAACATGCGCCGTCGGTTACGAAAACATTCTTTGCATCCCACACCTGATTGAACTGGTTGAGCACCGATTTCTTCGGATCGCTGCCCATACGCGCCGTGCCGACTTCGTGGATGCAGAAGCCCGGCGGCGCGGGATTGTTGCTGGCGTAAGTGATCGTGAACCCGGCAGCCTCGCCCATCTCCTGCATCGTGGCGAGCGCGTCTTTAGCCATCGCGCGTTCGTTGTCGCCGTGCGTACATTCGACGTGCAACGCGGGTACGCCCCACGCGTCCACTTTGTTCGGATCGAGCGTTACCTGATTATCAAAACGCGGCAACATCTCGCACCACGCGCCCAGACTCCACGCGATCTCGTTCGGCGCTTCGCGCACGAGCTTCTTGAGTTCTGGGCCAAAGCCTGGTGTGCGTTTGGCGTGCCCGTAGCTGTAGCCCATCTTGGAGCCACCCTGCATGCCGTAGCCGCGAATGAAGTCTTTCTGTTTGTCGTTAATGTTACGGAAGCGCGGCACGTAGATACCGTTGGCGCGCCCGTCCGAATAATCGTAATCCATCCCGCGCAACATTGGCACGATGCCGCCCGCGCCGATCTGGAACATGTGATCCATCAGGTAATGGCCCAGCGCGCCCGACGAGCTGCCCAAGCCGTTTGGATGTTGGCGCGATTTCGACAACATCAGGATGCGTGTTGATTCGAGTGTCGAAGCGCACAGCACGACGACTTTGCTGAAATACTCGTAATCTTGTTTGGTGTTCTGATCAATCACGCGCACGCCTTTGGCCTTGCCTGTGTTGGCATCAATGATGATCTCGCGCACGACGGAGTTCGGGCGCAAGGTCATCCGCCCGGTCTTCGCGGCGGCAGGCAAAGTCGAACCGGGGCTGCTGTAGTACGAATGCGTATCACAGCCGCGATCACAATGGCCGCAGTAATGACATGCCGCCCGCCCGTTCAACGCTTTGGTCAAAATCGCCGCGCGCCCGATGATGACTTTGCGGTCATTCCATTTACTCTCCACGCCCTTCTTCAGCAGCTTTTCGCCGCAAGTCAGCGCCATCGGCGGTAAGAATTCCGAGTCGGGCAGTTGCGGCAGCTTCTCGTACGAACCACTGATGCCGACGAAGCGTTCGACCTGTTTGTAATACGGTTCCAAGTCGGCGTAGCTGAATGGCCACGGTTCGCCGTAGTCGTCACGCTCGGCGGCTTTGAAGTCGAAATCGCTCAGGCGGTACGACTGGCGACCCCAAGTAATCGAGCGCCCGCCCACGTGTCGCCCGCGAATCCACCAGAACGGCTTGTCATCAGGCGTCGTGTACGGATTATCAATGTCGTCCACAAAGAAGTGCGCGCCGTATTCATTGGCTGCGTAACAGCGCGATTGGATTGGCTGGCGCGGTGCGTAGAGGCTGCCCGGCACGATGCCGCGATACTTCAGCTCGTAAGGCTGCGTCATCATCCGGTAATCCTTGGCCGGGTCGAGCTTGCGCCCGGCTTCGAGCACGAGCACGGTTAGCCCACGCTCGGCGAGCACCTTGGCGGCCCAACCGCCGGTCGCGCCTGACCCGACAACAATGGCGTCGTACATTTTGCGCCTGCTTGTCTGCGTCCTGTTTTGCATTGATGGTCGCTCCTTGTTGATGGAGATGGATTCGGAAAACGCGGTCAATCTAGCGCAATCGGCACAGCCTGTCTATTGCTGAAGAGGGCTGAGTCGGTCTGCCGAGAAAAAAACACTTGACCGCTCAACTACAGTTGTAGTATTTACAGCCTGGTTTGTAGTTACAATAACCACGAATGAGGTTTGGCAATGCCAATCAAACAGACGATCAAGCTAACAAAGTTCGAACTGGAGATTATGGACGCGCTCTGGGAATTGGGCAGCGCCGCAATCCGCGAAATTCACGAGGCGTTGCCGGAAAAGCAGCGCCCGGCCTACACTACGGTGCAAACTATCATTCGCCGTCTTGAAGAGAAGGGCGCAGTGCGGCAGGTCAAGAAGATCGGCAATGCGCTGATCTTCGAACCGGCGGTGACGCGCCAGGCAGCGCACCGCCGACTGATTGATGAATTGCTGGCGGTCTTCGGCGGCTCGGCCCGGCCCTTGATGGCACATTTGGCTGAGGCGGGGAAGCTCAGTTTGGAGGATGTGCGGGAGTTGGAAAGTATGTTGTCTCAGCCCGCCCCCCCAGCCGAAACGCAAAAATCACGCAAACGCTCTCAGACGCGCCATGATTGAACGCGTGAAAGGAGAACGCTTATGCCTTCACATCAATGGTTGGCTGAAATGTCGCAATGGTTCTGGCCGGCGTTGGCCAATCATCTCTGGCAAACGACCCTCCTTGCATTGCTAGTCTGGCTGGCGCTCTGGCCGCTCAAGCAGGCCCCGGCCCATACGCGCTACGCGGTTTGGCTACTCGTCTTCGCCAAATTGTTGCTGCCTTCGACGATGTTGCTCTTTGCGCTGCAGCGAGGCGAGTTGGCGTTTGGGCAATTATTGAAGGGCGCGGAACTGCCGGAAACTGGCTCGACGATCATCTTTCAAGCTGCGCAGCCGCTGGGCGAAATTGCAGCCCCCTTCCACTACGTTGAGTTTGCTGATGGCGAGGCTGCGACAACGCACAATGAGTTTTACTGCCTCATCACAGGAGTTTGGTTACTGGGTGCGATCTTGCTCTTAGCGATTTGGTTAGTGCGGCGCAGGCGTTTGGCAGAGGCCTTGCGCACCGAGCAAGTGCTCAAAGCCGGGCGCGAGTTTGAACTCTTGCAGGGCTTGTGCGAGCGCTTAGGCATCAATCGAGAAGTTAGTTTGAAGCTCTCGTCAGGGCTTGCCGAACCGGGCGTCTGGCGTGTGTGGCGGCCTGAGATCGTGTTGCCAGTAGGTATGACGGAACGGTTGAGTGCAGCGGAACTTGAGGCCGTGTTGTTGCATGAACTGGTTCATATTCGGCACTGGGACAATCTGCTGGCGATGTTGCAGATGTTTGTCTGTTGCTTGTTTTGGTTTCATCCGCTGGTCTGGCTGATAGATCGGCGGCTGTTGGCTGAGCGCGAATTGGTCTGTGACGAAGAGGTGGTTTGTCAGGTTGGCGGGGTACAAACTTACGCGACCAGTTTGTGGAAGGTTGCGCAGTTCGGTCTGGGCTGGCCGGTCGCGGGCGTCTCACGCGCCACCGGCTCCAATTTGAAAAGGAGGATTGAGCATATGTTGAAGACGAATTATCCGCAGCGGCTGGGCTTGCCACAGCGCCTGTTGGCTGGCCTGACAGTGCTGACATTGGTTGCACTCTCATTTGCGCTTGGGGCATTGCCGCGCGCTGCCGTGTGGGCGCAAGGCCAACAGTCAAAACCCGGCGACAATCGCGTGACCGACGGTGGGCCAGCGAGAGGCATCGGGCCGGGAGTCGGGGGCGGAGTGGGGCATGGCGTAGCGGGTGGTATTGGTCACGGAGCCGGGGACGGAGCGGGCAAAGGTGTTGGCGCTGGCAATGGCATTGGAACAGGAGTCGGTGGGGGCATAGCTGGTGGTATTGAAGAGGCAAAGACCGTTCAACCCACAGCGCAAGAGCAGCAAGACACCGAAAAGAATGCCAAGCCGGACAAATGGCAGTTGATTGAGCAGGCGCCGCTCTATACGGTGCAAGTGGACAACGGCAAGGGCGCGCCGCTACTGATCTCCTACGCCACAGTCAACGCGATGATTGACGAAGAAAATCAGGCGCGCCGTAGTGAGAAGCAGGCAGGGGAAATTGATCTTTGGCTTATCCGTTTCAATGTGATGTTACTCAATCAGACCAGCCGCTCCATTAAGGGCATCAGCCTTGCTTATGAGCATCCGGCCTGGGGCCAAAATACCCTTAGCATCACTTCCAAAGAGGAAAAGATCGCGCCGAATGGCTCGCTCGAGTTCGGGCAAAAAAGTCTTATCCATTTCATGGTGCGCAAAACCATTCCCTTTGCACCAGCAGAAATCACCGTCAGAGTCGCGCGCGTAGAATTCCTGGATGGCAGCGTTTGGGAAGCCAAACCTGCTGCCAAGAGCGCCTCTGCTGCGCCGCAAGACGAAGCGCTGCCCAGCGATCTTTACGAAGCCGGTCCCGGACTCAGACCGACAATCCTTTCCAAAGCCAAAGCCGAATACACGTCGGCGGCGCGAAATAACAAGATCGAGGGCGTGGTGATTCTCAACGTTATCTTCCGTTCCAACGGCAAAATCACGAACATCCGCGTCGTGCGCGGCCTGCCGGACGGCTTGACTGAACAGGCCATTGAAGCCGCGCGTAAAATTAAATTCGAGCCTGCGAGCAAAGACGGTCAGCCCGTCAGCATACGGGCCAATCTCGAATACAGCTTCAACCTCTACAATCAGTAGGCAAATCTTTGCCAAGCGGCAGACGAGGCGGATCAATGCTCGGCTTTGATCCGCCTCGTTTGTTGTTTGGCTCTTGGCGCGCATTGCACCCACCCCAACTCAATTGCTAAGGTGAAGATGACTGGAAGAGGAAGCTTTTACTGATGGACAATCCGCGTTGTGAAAATTGTGGGGTGGTGCAGGCGCGACCCTATCAACTGCTGCGCGTTCAGCAACCCGGCGTGCCGAGCGAGGAAACGATTGGCTGGCGTTGTGTGGCTTGCGCGCGAACCGAACGCCGGGGGGCCAATCATCAGGAGGTTGTAGCCGCCGGGCTTACGCGTACTGAATTGATCGCCAGACTCGACCGCTTCTTTGCCGCGAGCGGCGTCTTTGACATCTGCCGCCGTTGCCACGAACAAGGCACGGGCTGTTGTCCGCCGACTTGCCGCATTCTCAACTCACACGGTTGCGACCCAGCCAACAAACACGGCAAGACGCTCTTCTGCACGACCTTTATTTGCAGCGCGTTGCTCAACGCCATCAGCGAATGCGAGCCTGAAATCGGGCGGATATTGAAATGGCTGAAACGTGAGGTGGGCGTAGCCGAATGGCGTGTTTATCAGATGTACACGCGCGTGCCTGCGACAGAGCGCGAGCCGGAGCGACCGTTGATGTTGCCGCAAACTTATCCTGACCCTGGCGAGTTAGACGGCGCGCGGCTTAAAGCGCAATTGTCAATGTTGGCCGATGAAGTGCTCGACGTGCGCCGCCGCTGGCACGAGCAAGAGCAACGCGAGCGCGCTTGAAATAGCCGTCAGCGCAACTCAATCGTGTTGCCATCCGGGTCACGAATGAAAAGCTGTTTGTTGCCGCCGCGCCCGCTGCCGTAGCTGATCTCAACGCCCAACTCGCGCAATTGTTGTTCGGTCGCTTCCAGATCGGGCGCGCTCAGCGCAATATGCCGGTCGTGGCGCGGCGGGTCGGCGTGCGTGGGCATTTCGTTCACGCTCATCAAATGAAGCTGGTGGCCGTTTTGCAAGTCGTACCACTTGCCGGAAAAACCCAAATCGGGGCGCGCAAGCGGTTTCAATCCCAGCACATTTTCGTAAAATGCGGCAGCGCGTTCGACATCGGTGACGAGGAATCCGGCGTGATGAAAGCCCGCAATCGTGATCGGCATGCTTGGTCTCCTGTTAGAAAGGGAATGATTGAACGCGCCGATTCTGCAATCGAACATCTCAAATTTCAAATTCTATCCTGGGAGCGCAAGCATCCTTGCTTGCTTACCTTGAGGCAGTGCCTGCCTCATCCGGTAGGTTCGTAATTCCAGCCCAGCAGGCAATGATGCCTGCGCTCCCAGGTTTTAAGGAGCGCAATGACTGAACAAATTGGCTTTGGCATCGTCGGCATAGGCTTGATCGGCAAAGTTCACGCAGAAGCAATGCAGGACATTCCTGGCGCACGCTTGCTCGCAGTGTGCGGGCGTGATGCGGCAAAGACAAACGAGTTTGCCGCGAGATTTGACGCTACGGCCTATATCGATTACGAAAAATTTCTGGCGCATCCCGGACTGCAAGTCGTCAACCTTTGCACGCCGAGCGGGCTGCACGCGGAACAGGGCAGCGCTGCCGCGCACGCTGGTAAACACGTGCTGACGGAAAAACCAATTGAGACGACGTTGGCGAAAGCCGATGCGCTGATTGAGGCTTGCGAAAAAGCGCAGGTAAAACTCGGCGTGATCTTTCAATCGCGCTTTCTGCCCGCTGTGCAGCGTATCAAACACGCGCTGGATGAAAATCGCTTGGGCAAATTAATGCTCTGTGACGCGTATGTGAAATGGTATCGCGCGCCGGAATACTACGCTGACTCATGGCACGGGACGAGCGAACTGGACGGTGGCGGCGCGCTCATCAATCAAGCCATTCACACCGTAGACTTGTTGCGCTGGCTGGTAGGGCCGGTCGAGACCGCATTTGCATTGAAAGCAGCGCTGCGCTACCCGCAGATCGAAGGCGAAGACTCGCTGGTATCGAGCTTGCGTTTTCAAAACGGCGCGCTTGGCGTGATTCAAGCGGCGACCTCGGCCAAGCCGGGTTTCAAACGGCGGCTCGAAATCAGCGGCGAACGCGGCACGATCATCTTGGACGGCGACGCAATCAGCGTGTGGGCGATTGATGGTGAAGAGAGTGCCGCCAGTGACGATGCGCAGATCACCGACGGCTCAGCCAATCCGGCGGCCATCTCCAACGAAGGTCATCGCCTCCAGATTGAGGATATGGTGCAAGCAGTGTTGGAAGGGCGTGCGCCAATGATTAACGGGCGCGAAGGCCGGAAGTCGTTGGAGGTGGTTGACGCTTTGTACCGTTCCGCTAATGAAGGGGCCGCAATCAAGCTGACTTGAAGCTACACTAATTTGGCAAAGGTCTGTTCAACTTTGCCAATTCGGGGCATAATCGGCTGCCTCGAATTGACAACTTACCATTAACATTACTCGCTCCGCTTATCACTCCTCCACGTGGGCGAGTTGGCTTGTATAGAGACTCGCTATGTTCAAACATTTCTGCTGGCGGAAGTCTTCCGCACTCGTTCGTTCGCTATCCACAATCTTGATTTGCGCGCTTTGTCTGCCGACTTTTGCGCTGGCGCAAAACCCGCAAGATCGGCTATTGGTTCCGACGGCTCCTAAAAGCGAGCAGACCAAGACCAGCGGCCCACTTGCGCAGCGCCCTGAACTCGTGCTGCAAACCGGCGTCACTGAACCCGCCTCGGTATTGGCTTTCAGCCCGGACGGGCGCTTGTTGGCGACGGCTGGTTTCTCTGGCCAGGCGGTCAAAGTTTGGGAGGTGGCCACTGGACGCGAGTTGTTGACGCTCAGCGCGAGCGAGAATCAGATGGGCTACAACGTACCACTTGCTGATTTGGTCTTCAGCACCGACGGCAAGACGTTGCTCTCCTTCGTCAGCGGCACGCTCCGGCAATGGGACGTGCAAACCGGCAAGCAGTCGCGCAGCCTCAATCTCTTTCCCGGCGCGGGCGGTATGGAGACGGCGAAGCTCAGTCCGGATGGGCGCTGGGCCGCGTTGTGGAAAGCCGATAAGCATGAACTGCGCGTTTGGAAGACCGAAACGGGACAGTCTGCGCACGCCATCCGCTACGACGGGCCGGATAAAGACGAGCGCGGGTTGGAGGTCAACTCATTCGCCTTCAGCCCTGACGGGCGCTGGCTCGTGACCAGCGAGACTGCGCGTGATCGGATGAATGATCTGGAAGGCCAACTCGTCATTCGCGACGCCGCGACGGGGCAGGTTACACAAACCATCAAGACGACCGAAGCCAAGCTCAGTAAAGAGAACGAGAGGGCGCTCAAAGATCAGCAGAAGGCCGTGATGGACGCGATGCGTGGCAAGGGATCAAATGCTGCGATCTATCAAAGCGCGATCAAAAACGTCAGCCCACGTCGCGCCGTGCGATATACGTCTGACGGGCGCACGCTGGTCTTGGTGGTGCGCGATCTGGTCAGCAACGCGCCCAGCGAAATCAAAGTCCGCTTGTTCGACAGTGCAAGCGGGCGTGAGCTCCGCACCTTCAACGTCGGTTCGGCGAGCAGTCAGAGCCAGGCAGATATGGGGCCGACCGAAAACAGTTTCGCGATCAGCGCCGATGGCAATCAACTCGTCATCGCCGGGCACGACTCGACGGTCAAGCTGCTTGAAATGGCGGGCGGACGCACGCTCACCAACCTAACCGGTTACGCGGGTGAGATTGTCAGCACAGCTTTCAGCGCCAATGGGCGGCTGATTGCGACGGCCAGTGTAGACAGCACGATCAGGATTCACGACATCGCGCAGGTAGCGAGTACAGGACGCGCGGAGTTGGTGCGCACGCTGGCGCGCGCTGGCATGCCCGTCAACACTCTCTCGCTTACGGCCGAAGGGCGCGCCTTGGCTGTGGGCGGCGCGCAGGCGGTCAACCTATGGGAATTGCCGACTGGCGTGGCCACGCGCACACTGACGTTACCGACGGCACAGCCGCGCACGCGCAACGAAATGGGCGACTTAAACTCGCCGAAAGTCTTCAGCGCCGACGGCAAATTCTTCGCCGCTTCCGCGAGTGCCAATACAGTCAAGATTTGGGAGACGCGCACCGGGCGCGAAGTTCGCAATGTCACGCTCAGTGCGGGCCAGTCGCTTGCCAACCTCGCGCTCAATCGCGATGGCAGCTTGTTGGCCCTGAACGAAGCGCGTCCACTCAATGAGTTGCTTGGCTTGACGACCAATACGACGGCCCAAGCCAAGCCCGCAGCCACTGCCCCCGCGCCGCAACCACAAATGCCGATGGGTTTCCCGCCGATGCGCGGCGGCAAGCTGGACAAGAAGCAGATGGAGGAGTTGCGCAAACAAACTGAGGAGATGCAGAAGTCTCAGAAAGAGATGGAGCGCCTCATGCTAGAAGGCCAAACCGGCAAGGCAATGGAGATGGTTGGCCAGATGATGTCCAACATGGGCATGGGCGCAATGATGCCCGTTGCACAAGCGGGCGGCGGCGTCCGTTTACTCGATGTTGGGCAAGGCGCCGAGCGTTACAAAGTAACTAGCAAGTCCATGATAGCCAGTATGAATTTGAACCGCGCGGCAGCCTTCAGCCCGGACGGGCGCTTGTTGGCAACGGCGCTCAATGGTTTCGAGATTAAGCTGAACGAGGCTGCTGGCGGGCGCGAAGTCGCCACTCTGCCCATCGAACGTGGATTCACGATTCAGCAACTGGCTTTCAGCGCAGACGGGTCGAAGCTGGCGGCCATCAGTATGGAGACCAAGCCCGGCGTGAATCTTCAGACGGCCAAGGGCGACTGGGGCAATCTCTATGTTTACAAATTGCACGTCTGGGAAGTCCCGGCCAACGGCGCTGCGCGGGAGCTGCGCGCGGTTGACTTGTCTGCCTTGAGCTTTGCGCTCGCCTTCAGCCCGGACGGGCGCTTTGTCGCAGTCGGCAGTGAAAAGGTGCAACTTTACGAATTGGCCAGTGGGCGCGCGGCGCTAACGCTGCCGGGTCACACATTGATGGTCAACGCGCTGGCCTTTAGTGCGGATGGCAAATTGATTGTTTCGGGCAGCGAAGACGGCGGCGCAAAGCTGTGGAACGCGCAGACGGGCGAGTTGCTGGCGACGCTGATCTCGGCCAACGGCGGGGCTGATTGGTTGGTCGTTACGCCAGAGGGCTTGTTCGACGGCACGCCCGGCGCGTGGCAGCAGATTCTCTGGCGCTTCACGCCGAACATCTACGACGTGACGCCGGTCGAAGTCTACTTCAACGAGTTTTATTATCCAGGGTTGCTGGCCGACATCTACGCGGGCAAACGTCCGCGCGTGGCGCAAGCGGTGGAGCAGAAAGACCGGCGGCAGCCTCTAGTGAGTTTGAAACTGGCCGACGGGCAGAGCGGCGCGACTCGCACTGTCAAAGTGCGCATAGAAGTCAACGAAGCGGCGAATGACGGCAACGCTGCCGGCGCGCGCGACGTGCGGCTCTTCCGCAACGGCACGCTGGTCAAAGCTTGGCGCGGTGATGTGCTCAAAGGTCAACGGCAAGCAGTGCTCGAAGCTACGCTGCCTATCGTAGCCGGTGAAAACCGCCTGATGGCTTATGCCTTCAACCACGGCAACATCAAGAGCGCCGACGCTGTTTTGAATGTGACGGGCAGCGAAGCCTTGCGGCGCAAAGGCGTGGCTTATGTGCTGGCCTGTGGCGTCAATCGCTATGCGAACGAGCAATACAATTTGAAGTACGCAGTGGCTGATGCGCAGTCGTTCGCCGACGAATTGCGCGCGCAGCAAGCTAAACTGCAACAGTACGAGCGCACCGAAGTGGTCACCTTGCTTGATCAAGAAGTCACGAAGGCCAATCTGCTGCTCGCACTCAAACGCCTAGCAGGCAACACTGAATTACCCGCCAACGCGCCGCCAGCTTTAACAAAGCTGCAAGCTGCGCAGCCGGAAGACGCCGTCTTCATCTTCTTCGCCGGACACGGTACGGCCAGTGGCGCGCGGTTTTATTTGATCCCGCACGACCTGGGTTATACGGGCGCGCGTGATGCGCTCGACGATCGCGGCTTGCAAACTGTGCTCTCGCACAGCCTCTCCGACCTTGAACTCGAAGCAGCAGTCGAAGGGCTGGACGCCGGGCAGTTGCTGCTCGTGCTCGACTCGTGCAATTCGGGGCAGGCGCTCGAAGCTGAAGAAAAACGGCGCGGGCCGATGAACTCCAAAGGGCTGGCGCAACTGGCTTACGAAAAGGGCATGTATATCTTGACCGCCGCTCAAAGCTACCAGGCTGCGCTCGAAGCCGCGCAACTCGGCCACGGCTTTTTGACTTACACGCTGGTGGAAGAGGGATTGAAAAAAGGGCAGGCAGATCGTGAAGCGAAAGATGGCCAGATCATCACGCGCGAGTGGTTCGACTACGCGACCGAGCGCGTGCCGCAGATGCAGGAGAGCGAGATGCAATCACGCATCCTGCTGAAGAAATCGAGCGTGGCGTTTGTGGCGGGCGAAGAGCAGATTGCCGAGCCGGGCAAGCGCAGCGTGCAACGACCGCGCGCGTTTTATCGGCGTGAGCAGGAGGCGCGTCCGTTTGTGATTGCGAAGCCGTGATGATGGCGAATTCGTCAGGCGGCTTCCAATAGTTTTTCAGCGACGTTTTTCCCCGCCGTGGCTGGGGGTAAAGGCTTGCCGTCTTTTTTCAGGATTTCGATCCACTCATCAACGATCTGACAAAGCTCGGCATATACTTGGGCTTCATCATCGCCATGGTAGCAAGGGCTGACGATGCCGGGACATTGACCGACGAAACACTGATCTTCTTCAGACCATTCAACCAGCTTGACGTAACGTGCGCTGTCGTTCATTGCCTTTCAGCCAATCATTGCCGGCTCGAGCAACTTGTCCTGCGCACAGAACGCCTTCTCATCCGCCAAACGCGGGCGCACATACGTTCCGTCCGGTTGCAGCCAGCGCATCTTGACGTTGTCGCGCCACATCGGTTCTAAAATCTCTTTGGAGATGCGCTCTTTCAGTCGTTCGTCCTCAATCGGGAAGACCACTTCGACGCGGCGATCCAGATTGCGATTCATCAAGTCGGCACTGCCCAGGTAAATTTCTTCGTTGCCGCCATTCACGAAACGATAAATGCGCGAGTGTTCAAGGAAGCGTCCGACAATGCTACCGACGCGGATAGTTTGACTGCGTCCGTCAATGCCGGGGCGCAAACAGCAAATGCCGCGGATGAGCAGATCAACCGACACACCCGCGCGCGAGGCACCGTACAACTCGTCAACCATTCCGACATCGGTCATGCCGTTAAACTTGGCGAAGATGCCCGCCGGGCGTCCGGCTTGATGATGTTCGACTTCGCGGCGCACCAATTCGGTCATGCTTTCGCGCAAATTGACCGGCGCGACCAGCAGCTTGCGGTAACGCACCTGGCGCGAGTAGCCCGTCAGGAAATTGAACAAGTCGGTTACGTCTGCGCCGAAATCAGGATGCGCGGTGAGCAGGCCCAGATCGGTGTAGACGCGCGCCGTCGCCGCGTTGTAATTGCCCGTGCCCAGATGTACGTAGCGGCGGATAGTGTCTTGCTCTTGCCGCACGACCAGCGCAACTTTGGCGTGCGTCTTCAAACCGACCAAACCGTAAACGACGTGCACGCCCGCTTGTTCAAGCCGTTTAGCCCAGAGGATGTTGTTCTCTTCGTCAAAGCGCGCTTTCAACTCGACCAGCACGGCGACCTGTTTGCCGTTTTCGGCGGCTTCGATCAGCGCCTCGACGATGGGCGAATCTTTGCCGACGCGGTAGAGCGTCTGTTTGATGGCCAGCACGTTCGGGTCGCGCGCGGCGGCGCGCAGAAACTCGAGCACCGGTGCGAACGAGTCATAAGGATGATGCAGCAAGATGTCTTGATGCCGGATAGTGTCAAAGATGCTCTCGGCTGCATTCAGCGATTTCGGCGTGACGGGCGTGAAGGGAGTGTCTTTCAATTCCGGCAGATCGAGCTTGTAGAGCGTCATCAAGTCTGGAATGTTGAGCGGCCCGTCAATCGTGTAAACATCCTGCTCGCTCATCTCCAACGCTTGCCGCAAGAGCTTGACCATGTCTGCGCTCATCCCACCCGCGACTTCCAAACGCACGCCGAAGCCAAAGCGGCGCTGGCGCAGTTGCTGCTCGACGGTTTTCAAGAGATCGCCCGCCTCGTCTTCTTCGATCTCGATGTCGGCATCGCGCGTGATGCGGAAGGGCTGGCATTCGAGCACGCGCATGCCGGGGAAGAGCGCCTCGATGTGTGCACTGATGACTTCTTCGAGCATCACGTAGTTGTGGCCTTCCTCACCGACCTTGATCAGCCGCGGCACGTTGGGCGGGACTTTGACGCGCGTGAAGCGCGGCTCCTCGCCGTTCGTGGTGCTCTCCGGCACAACCGAGATGCCCAGGTTCAAACTGTTGTTCGAGATGTAAGGGAACGGGTGGCTGATGTCCACCGAGAGCGGCGTCAAAATGGGGAAGATGCGCTCCAAGAAGTACTCCCGCAGATAACCGCATTGCTCCGGCTTCAACTCGTCATAAGGCACGATGCGCACGCCGTATTTTTCCAGGCCCGGCAGGATTTGTTTTAGCAGACAGCGCATCTGCAATTCCAGCAGTGGGCGCAGACGCTCCGAAATCTGGCGCAACTGCGTCGCCGCGCTCACACCGTCGGGCGAGGTTAGGTGTGGGTTGGCTTCGTTCTGTTCCTGCAAGCCCGAGACGCGCACCATGAAAAATTCGTCCAGATTGCCCGAGAAGATCGAGAGAAACTTCAACCGTTCAAGCAGCGGCTGCGTCGGGTCAAGCGCCTCGTCCAGCACGCGGCTGTTGAATTCGATCCAGCTCAGCTCGCGGTTGATCAGCGGGTTGTCGGCCAGGTTGCCGGTGGTGCGACGTTCCAACGCAGGGGCTGCCGCGCTAGGAGTTGTCTTGTTGACCCCGTTGCTGGCATGGCGCTTGGCCAGGCTGGCTGGGATTTGGTCAACAGACAATAGGGTGGTTTCTCTTTCGCCTCGAACTTTGGTTGCCATAACTTTCTCGGTTAGATAAAAGGGTTGAAAAAAACTGTGCGGGCAAACTTATTGTAAGTTGTGGCTTGTGACGCGTCAATTTACGGCTTAGGAGCATTTCCAGCGCCTATTCATTCTCTGCCACAGAGTCACAGAGGCACAGAGGTTTGAGATTGGTCTGGTGGGTGAATGGCTAGCCTTGCGCTTTTGCCCAGTTTATTCCTTGTTTCTCTCTGTGACTCTGTGACTCTGTGACTAACCTTTTTGAGAATGAATAGGTCTTAAGCGCGGCTAGACATCGGCTGCGCAGCCCACTAGAATCACGCCGCTCTCGCACAATCGCACAAAAACATTCATTCAGGTTTTCGGAAAAGCTATGACAGAAGCCCCGCAAACAGTGAGCGCGCCGCCCGCGCCACCACGCAAAAAAGGTGACGCGTTGTGGCGTCCAGTGATTGCGCTGATTCTGCTCGCGCTGCCGCTCGTCTATTTTTTCCCGGCAGTGCTGGGCAAAGTCCTGCTTGCGCCCGGCGATGGCTGGTCGCAGATTTTTGGCATCCGCGTCCTGCTTGGGCAGATGCTGCGGGCGGGGGAGTTGCCGCTCTGGAATCCATTCATTTTTGCCGGGATGCCGTTGCTGGCCGGCCTTCAGTCGGGCGCGCTCTATCCGCCGAATTGGCTGGTCGCTATCCTGTCAACCAAAACAGCCGTCAATGTGATCGTCATTTTGGCTTACCACGTAGCCTTGATCGGCACGTATCTGTTTGCGCGGCGTAGCGGCTGTAATCGCATCGGCGCATTGCTGGCAGGCATGGCATTCACTTTTGGCGGCTACATGGTCGCGCATCTGGGCCACACGAACCGCATTGAGGCGGCGGCGTGGCTGCCGTGGATTTTGCTGACCATCGAAGAGCTTTATCACCACGCGCGCTGGCGCTGGGTCTGTTTGGGCGCGCTCTTCATCGCCTTGCAGCTTTTTGCGGGCGAGCCGCAGATGACGCTCTACACCGTGCTGGTTGCGGGCAGCTACGGCTTGTTCTCGCTTACCCTGCGCGAGCGGCGCGAGGCGCGAGGACGCTTTATCTTTGCAGCTTTGATGATGGCGTTGGGTGGCGTACTGCTCTCGCTGATTCAGCTTTTACCGGCGCGCGAATTCCTGGCTTACGGTGATCGGGCGAATATTGATTACGACTATTTCAGCCAGTTCTCGTTTCCGCCGCGCCAGATTTTCAATCTGTTCTTCCCGTACTTCTTTGGCGGCGCCGCGACCTTTCCGTACCGCGTGCCGTATTGGGGGCGCTGGAATACCACGGAAACGTCCAGCTATGTCGGGATGGCAACTTGGTTGTTGGCTTTCGCCGCGCTCTTCGCTAAAAAGCCGCAACGCGGACTGGTCTGGTTCTGGGCGCTGGTCGCTGGGGTCGCGCTCGTGCTCTCGTTTGGCGCTTATCTGCCGTTCGGCTTCAATCACTTCTTGTTTCAAGTGCCGGTCTACCGGCTCTTCCGCGCGTCGGGACGGCATCTCTGCGAATTCACTTTCGCTTTGGGGTTGTTGGCCGGGTTTGGCGCGACGGCATTGGCGCAGATGGAGCGACACGTCGCGCGCCGTATCATCGCCGTCAGCATTGCCATACTCGGCTCAATCTTGGCGTGCAGCGTGGTGGTCTATCTCTTCTTTGATAAACGGCTGGTGACCGAAACACCGTTGCCGCCGGAAGCCGGAGCGTTCAGCAACCCGGACTTGTACGTGCCGCTGATCTTCTTCGGGTTGGCGGCGGCGACATTTTGGTTCTATCGGAACGCGCCAAATCTGGTTGGCACTGTGTTGATAGTGCTCTTGCTGCTCGATGTAATGGCGTGGGGCATCTGTTTCGAGTGGCGCTTGCCGGACTGGAATCTGGCCGAGCGACTGTCTGACCCGCCGACGGTCAAGTTCATCAAAGAGCGCGAGCCGGATTTGCACAGCTTCCGCATCTTCAGCTACGCGGGCAATCCTTTTGGCAAATACTACCGTGAACTCGACTATCCCAACGTCTCGATTGTGCGTGGCTTGCAGAGCATCAACGGCTATGACCCGCTGCGCTTGGTGTGGCTGGCCGAAGTGGCAGGCAGCATGACATTGGACGGCAGGCTTTCCGATGCGAGCATTTTTGACTTGCCGCATCATGGCTTTGATCTGCTCAACGTCAAATATCTTTTGCGCGAGAAACCGAAGGTCGAAGGCGCGCGCAGACTGGTCGAGCGCGCCGGGATTCAATTCGATGAAGCGCCGATTGAGTTGACCTTCCGCGTGGGAGTGAGCAACGAACTCTCCGTCAAAGCACCGGCGACCGAGCTAGCCATCATCTCGTCAATGGGCGACTCCGATCATATGAAGACCGGCCAGGCGATCCTACGCATTAAGCTCCACACCAGCGACGGGCGTGTGATCGAGCGCGAGTTGCAGGCCGGGCGCGACACTGCGGAATGGGCGCACGACCGCGCCGACGTGCAGGCGCGCGTGCAACACGAGCGCGCCAACGTGATCGAAAACTGGGCGGTAGGCGATTACACGGGCCACCGTTATTTGGCGCGGCTCCCGTTTGACCGCGCCGAGATCACAAGCGTTGAGATGCAATATCAGTTGAACGAAAACGCGCGCACCGCCGAAGTCACCATCAGCCAGGTGTCGCTCTTTGACGCGCAGACCGGCGCTTCGACACCGCTGAATCAACTCGATCTGCCGTCCTCACGCTGGCGCAAGCTGCAAGAATTCGATGGCATAGAAGTCGTCGAGAACTTGCGCGCGCTGCCGCGCGCCTGGTTCGTGCGCTACTTGCAGGTGATCAAGCACGAAGAGATTCTCGCGGCGATCAGAGCGAGCAAGCTGCCGGACGGCACGGCCTTCGATCCGAAAGAGGTGGCCCTGCTGGCGACTGAACAGTACGGCGCGCGCGCGCGTGAGCTGCCTACGTTGGAGCCGCCGGAGCAGTCCGACGTGCGGTTGGTGAATTACACGCCGCACCGCATCGAATTGCAGACGCGCAATGCGAAGGCCGGTTTTCTGGTCTTGAGCGAAATCTTCTATCGCGGCTGGGAGGCCTGGCTGGACGGCCAGCGCGTGCCGGTTGAGCAAGTGGATTATCTGTTGCGCGGCCTGAACGTGCCCGCAGGCGAGCATCGGATTGAGTTCAAGTTTGTCTCACACAGTTTTCGACGGGGTGTGTGGTGGTCGTTGGCGGGCGTGATGTTTTTGCTGGTGGGCGGCGTGTGGTGGCGTCGGCGCAGCGTTAAGCGTTAAGCAGCTAGCCAAGAGTTTCGCCACCGACCCGTTTTTCATTTTCCATTTACCATTTGAAATTCGTCATTTGATATTGGTCGCGCAACTGATCAAAGAAATGACAAATGGTAAATGGAAAATGAAAAACGATTGCACTCCGGAATTTCTGCTTGAGTGAAATCGCATCTATGACCCCAACACTCTCAGTCATCTTACCCGTTTACAACGAATGCGAAACGTTGCCCGCGTTGCTGGCGCGGCTGCTGCCTGTGTTGGAAGCGCCTTGCAATGGCTCGTTTGAAGTTTTGTTTGTTGACGACGGCAGCCGCGATGGGTCGGCAGAAATCCTGGATGAATTTCACGCGCGTGATCCGCGTTGCAAGGCGCTCCATTTCTCACGCAACTTCGGTCATCAGGCCGCGCTGCAAGCCGGGCTGGATGCGGCCAGCGGGCGGGCGGTCGTGTTGATGGATGCAGATTTGCAAGACCCGCCGGAACTGTTGGCCGAATTCATCACGCACTGGCGGCAAGGCTACGATGTGGTTTATGCCGTGCGCCGCCAGCGCAAGGAGGGCTGGTGGAAACGCGCGGCCTACGCGGCGTTTTATCGCACGATGAAAGCCGTGGCCGAGATTGACGTGCCGCTGGACGCGGGCGATTTTTGTCTGCTGGATCGGCGCGTGGTAGACGCCTTGACCGCGCTGCCGGAGCGCAATCGGTTTTTGCGCGGGTTGCGCAGTTGGCTCGGCTTCAAACAGATTGGCGTTGAATACGAACGCGCCACGCGCCATGCGGGCGCGCCGAAATATACGCTGCGCAAACTGATGGGGCTGGCGTTGTCGGGTTACGTCGGCTTCTCCACAGTGCCGTTGCGCTTGGCGACGTGGCTGGGTTTGTTGACGGCGGGCGGCGGCTTCCTCGTCGCGTTGTGGGCGATCATCAGCAAATGGGTTTACGCCACGCCGCAGGGCTGGGTTTCGTTGATGGCGATCACGATGCTGGTCGGTGGCGTGCAACTATTGGTCTTGGGCGTGATTGGCGAATATCTGGGGCGCGTTTATGACGAAGTACGGCAACGCCCTGTTTACGTAGTGCGTTCGTGGGTCGGATTTGAACGCGCAGCGGCTCAAGCTGAAAACGTTAAGACTCAGTCAAGCGGTGGGGGACGGGATTAACGAGGAGTTTATGGTGGTTAAAGCTGGCGAGGTAGAATTGATCTCTCAGCCGCAGGCGCATTCGTTCGCGGTGGACTGGTATGAGTACAGCTCTGAAGAGCATTTCTGGTTTCAGTGGCGGCTGACGGCCTTGTTACAACAACTCAAAGAGTTGAACGTCTCGCTGACGACGCCTTACAAAGCCCTGGAAGTGGGCGCGGGTGTCGGTGTGTTACGCACGCAGCTCGAGTCGGCAACCAATTGGAATGTGGACATCACCGATCTAGACCTGCAAGCCTTGCAACAGGCTAAAGCCGGGCGTGGTCGCAAGCTCTATTACGACATTTTCGATCAGCGCGAAGAGTTTCGGGAAGCGTATGATCTCCTCGTGCTCTTCGACGTGCTCGAACATATCGCCGACACACAGCCTTTTCTCACGGCTTTGCTCCATCACCTCAAACCGCAAGGTTGGTTGTTGATCAACGTGCCAGCCTTACAACCGCTCTACAGCCATTACGACGAGATTGTCGGCCACTTTCGCCGCTACAACCGGCAGACGCTGGCTGACGAATTCCGGCAGCATCGGTTCGAGATTGCAGACATGCGTTACTGGGGGCTGAGTCTGGTGCCGGTGGTGGCGCTACGCAAATTGGCGCTCGGCTTATTGAGCGGACGTTCGACTGGGCAAAAGGTGCAGGTTGGCTTCAGCCCGCCACACCCGCTGGTGAATCAATCTTTCCTGGCATTGATGCGGCTGGAAAATGCTTTGCCGATTGCGTACCCGGCGGGCACGTCGCTGCTGTTAGCCGGGCGCAAGAAAGCGTAGGGGCAGACCTGCGTGTCTGCCCCTGATTTGATGTACGCCTGGCCACCGGGCAGACACGCAGGTCTGCCCCTACGCTTTTCTACTCCTGCTCAACCAGCTTAAAGTTGTTGACCGTGAACACCAACTCACGCCGGTCTACATCAGATTTGGCGTGGGGAGCGTCGCAGTTGAAGCGGATCGAATGCTTGCCTGGCGGTAGCTCGAAGCTTTTGGTGAACGACAGCCGCTGGTTGGTCAGGGCTAGCTCTTCGGTAAAAAACTGGCTGGTGATGCGCAGCTTGCCAGGATTGGCCGAGCCAACTGACATTTCGATTTGCACGCGGCGTGGGTGTGCAGAGTCGTTTTCCAGTTGCAATTCACCGTCCGAGCCACACCAGCGCCAGTTATTTTCCTTATCACCTTCCAGCCCGGAAAACTCGCCGCGCCAGTAATTCAAAATGGGGTTTGAAAGTTGCTCTTGGCGTGCTTGCCATTCACTCTCAGAAAAACCGGCTTTCAGTTTGCGCTGGTATTCAGTCAGGTCGAAATAGCTGAAGCGATTGTTGCCGCTGACCAGCGGTAGCACGGCGAGCAGCCTGCTCAATTCTGCTTCGACTGCCGCGCCCTTATCTTTGTAAAGCGAGCGGTCGTTGGTCAGGCCACAGAAGCCAGCGGTGGCCAGCGCTTCAACCATCTGTGCAGGCGGCAAGGCAGCAACCTCTTTTTGCCACAGGTAGGCCGGGCGTTCTTTCATCGCGCCATAACTCCAACGTAAGTTGCGGGTGTGAAAGTAGCCTTTGAAATAATCGTAGGACTCACCTTCGGGAAAGAGACCCACCGGAAGCTGGAAGATCATCCCGTGACGCGGCGCAACGGCTTCGACGCGCTTGAAGAATTCGGCATCGTTTAAGTACTCGGCTTTCACTTCGGCGAAGTCGGGTACCGGGTGTTTATGCGTTTGATCAAGCACACCTAGCAGCGCCATCAGCAAAACCAGGGCGCTAAAGATCACCCACCGCCAGCTCAGTTGCCCACTCTTTTGCCCACTCTTTTGAAAAATGCGCCGCGCCAATTGATCCAACAGCAACGCGACAGCGAAGAGCGCAAAGAAAGCTATGTACACGCTGACGCGGTTGTACGCGCGAATCTGCGGTGAGACAAAGTGGGCGAAGAGCGAGCCGAATCCGCCGACTGTGCCAAGCAAGAAAGCCGTGATGTTCAGCAAACTCAAGTGATCGAAGAAGTCAGCCGGCGTTGCCGCCTCGCCAACGTCCCGCGCAGGCCGGCGATATAACAGCCAGCCTAGTAGAAACAGGAAACCGAGACCGCCGATAAAGCCTAGGGCCGAGTCAATGTTTTCATTGGACAGCGGAGTCCTATCGTACTGTTGTCTGAGTTCAAGCAGCGCCTCGACTCGGTGTTCCGGAATCGGCAGCAGCAGTTGTGCCAGCTTGAGGCCAAACAACTCGGCTTCACCGGGCGAACGTTGAGCGACCGGTACTGAGCCGTGCTGTGAGCGATAGAGAATATTTGGCAGCAGATTGGCGCCGAAACAGGCCAGCGTGACCAGCACCAGAAAGACCGGCAACAATGCGGCCTGCCATTGCTTTTGTCGCACCACCCGCCACAGCCCCACACTCAGCAGCAGAAACAACGCGAAAAACGAATAGTACGCGCCGCCCGTCGAAGCTGTCAGCGCGCAGATCAACACGGCGGCCAGCAGCTTGGGATTGCGCCAATGCAATTTCACCTGGTCGCCGACAGTTTTGGTCAATGACAACTCGCCGCGACACAACCAGAGCAGCACCAGCACCATCAGCGGCACGGCGTAATAACCCGAGTACATCAGATGATGTTCGTTGCGCCGGATATGATAATTGGTGAAAGCGTAAAGCAGGCTGGCGAAGACCGCCGGGATGGGCGAGAGCTTGAAATGGCGCAGCACATACAACGAAGTCAGCGTGGTGAGCGGAAACGTCAATAGGAAATAAAGATTCAACACGCGCGCCGAATCGGGAGTGAAATAACCCAACAGCTTGATTAGCAGGAGCTGGAAATTGTCCGGTATGGGGAAGTCGTGCAAGTCCATCCCCTTGGGCATGCCCAGCGCGTCGTTGTGCAGATACCAGCCGTTATCAATGATGCTTTTGGCGACCATCTGATAGAAGACGGCGTCGCCATAGTAGACAAATGGCACAGACAGATCGGCGCGACGCAATTTATACACCCGCTCAGCCGCCCAAATGCACAAGGCAATAGCGAGGAGGTAAAGCGCGACTTCGCGCCAGCGTGTTTTGTTTTTGCTTGATTTATCTTCTGTCATGCGGTCGGTGTGAGAATCGAGAATCAACCACTAGATCGGTTTGCAAATAAGTGTACGGATCAAACCACGGGGAGCACGGGGCACACCGGGAAACACCAACCTTGACCGCCTATGCCAGTTTTCCCCGTGAGCCCGGTGCTCCCCGTGGTTGATACTGATTTAGCTTCGGTTCACCGCCCTCACTTCATGCGCTTCTCCAACGGACGCCAGCCCAAATAAGCGACCTGAAGCCCGAATTCGCGTGTGTCGTTTGGCGGGATGACGGGACGAACTGACAATTTCAAATCCACCGGCTGGCCGCCGTGAATGGCTGCCGGGACGCGGATGCTGCGCGTGATCTCGTCGGCTTCGGGTTGAATCTTCTCGACGACTCGACCGCCGATCTCGACCGTGATCTCCGGCAATTGTTTATCGGAGATAGCCAAGCGCAAGTCCAATTCGGCGTCGCCGTCAATCGGCGGCAAATGAGTGTACGAAACGCCCTTTGTCCGGCGCCATTCAGCGGTCCCGTTATTCTCCAACTCGTACCAGCCCTCACCGATAAATTGATTGGGCGACTTGATGATGGAAGGCGAACCAGGCAGGGGCGTCCATTCGAGCACGTGACAGCTCAAGCCTAGCTCACGGTTGTCGCTGGATTTGGGATCGAGCCGGCTCGGCACGCCGGTTTTGTCAATCTCGACCTCGAGGGTTGACCAAAGACGCCCCGAGTCGAGCTTGACCGTGATCGTGCGGTCAAACAATTTTTCGCTCAGCGTGAAGCGATCAATCTCCACCCCGTTCAACCGCAGCGTGATAGTTGGACGTTGCTCAGGCGTAGGCGGCAATGCGCTCCCGCCTTTGAAATGCAAGCGCATCTGCTCCGTCGCGCCCAGCAGCGCGACTTTGCCTTTAGGCGCCATCCAACGCCAAGACAGATCGGGCGACGTTTCCTGTTGCCACCAACCGTCCAGAAAAACCACGCCTTGTTCGTCGGTCCTATCGGCGACATAGGCGTCGAAATAACGTCCCAGGCTGATGATCTTCAAGCGCCGTTCACCGCGCTTAGACGCCCAATCGAAATGCTGCAAGCCATTACGGGTATACGATTCTTCCGTCAGCGCAAACACGTGCGGCCGGTCGGCCCAGGGGGCGAGGAGATTGATCTCTGGCATGAATTCACCTTGGCGTTGCACTTTTCTGATGCCAGAGAAAAAGAAGCTCACGTGCGGACTGAAAAGACCGTCAAAAAGCAGCAGATCCTTTTTTGCATTGAGGTTGGATTGCAGGTATTGAATTGCTTGCATTGACGGACTGGCTTGGCCGTGCAACATCTTCACCACCGGATAGCCCCATTCGGCCAAGGCCAACGTCAAACCGCAAGCCAGCCACAAGCCCACCGGCGAAAATCTCGGCCGGCGTTCTGCCGAAAAGATCCAGCGCATTGGCAGGATCAAGCCACACACGGCCAAGCCGGTGAAGAGCGGCAGATAAGGCATCGCATAAAGCGGCGCTCCCATCGGCGTAATGATGACAAAGGTGAAAATGAGATATGGCACGAACACGACGAAGAGCCAGCCCAGCGCACGCCATTGACGATTGCGTAACAGCGCCAACACGCCCAACAGCCCCAGTCCGTAGACAGTCCACTTGATCCATGCCGCCCCCCAAACTTCGCTGAAATAACGCAGCCAGCGATAGCTGAGCAGACGGTTTTGGTTATCGGCAAACATCGAATCGGTTTTCATAATGCCGACGCGATGCTGCTCGACGGTGGATTGGTATTTGTGCCAGCCGTGATGCCAGACCATCGGCACATACCAACTCAACACACACACACCAATCAGCAGCAACGCCAGCGCCACCAGCCGCCACTCACGCTTACGCAGATGCCACAACAACACCAACGCCAGCAGCGGCCCGGCTAAGGTCATCACCGTCACGCGCACGCCCATGCCCAAGCCCAACACCACGCAGCCCCACAACAACGCGCGCCGCGATTCCAACCCGCCCAGCAACAAAGCCGAAGCCGCCACGCCCAGCACCAGCCCTGGCCCATCGCTGCGCCCGGCACAACTGTGCGCCCAGATGACGGGCACAAAGGTGGTGAGCAACGCGCCCGCTACGGCGATTTGCCGATCACGAAATACGTTGCGGTAAAAGTAGAACAACGCCGGAGCCAGAAAGATGGCGAAAAGAAAGGCCACGCCGGTAAGCGCAGTGTGCTCGTCGTGCGTCATCCAATAGGCCAGCTTTGTCAAAGCGACAAAGACCGGAAAGCCGGGCGGGTGCGGGCTGTGCGCGACCACGTCGAATTTGTGCAACGCATGGGCAAACAGCATGTCGTCCCATTCCCACAGCGAAGCCGGAATCGCTAACCAGCGCGTCACGGCGCAAAGCAGCGTCAACAGGCAAGCGATTTGGAAGTCGCTCAGTTTGGCAAGAAAGGTTGAAACAGCGGCGGGATGATGCTTTGGAGGATTTTGCATGCGTTATGAGTTTTATTGTGTGGTGTGAACCGAGGCCGGTTGCGCCGCATTCTTTTCAGCCGTCGGCGCAACCTCTTCGATCAATTGCGGGAACATCTGCTTCATCAAATCGTCCGGCGAATCGGTGCGCGTGCATTCCAACAGCACTTGATACGCGAAAATCGCTGGCCACCAGCGCGCCAGCCGCGCCAGCACCCGATCCAACCATTGCAGAAACCAATGCGAGCCTTCCGGCAGATCGGCAATCGGCGGCCCAAAGCCCAGCATGCGATCCACGCGAAACCCAGCGTCGCGCAACAAGCGGCGAAACGCGCTGATGGTGAACAGTCGCCGGTGCGTCAAATCCAGAATGCCCCGGCGGCTGTAGTTGAACCAACCCGCGAGCAGCATCAAACGCAGTGGCAGAAAGGCCACGTTTGGCGTGCTGGCGTAGAGCTTGCCGCCGCTCTTCACATAACGAAACAACTCCGCCGTCACGTGCTCCGGCTGGCCTACGTGTTCGAGCACGTCGAGCGCCAAGGCCACGTCATAACGGCTCGCCTGATAATGCACATCCCAGCTTTGATCCAAATCAACCGCGAACACACGGTCAAGCTTGGTGATGTCCAGGCCGCGCGCTGCAAAGCTCTGGCTCACTGTTTCGCCCTGTCCACCACCTACATCGAGTACGCGCGCATTGCGGTCGAGCGGCAATTGGCGCACGAAGTAATGCAAGGAAGTCGGCGCTTGTTTGACGGGATTGCGCGCCGGGCGTTTGCCGGGAATGTCGAACTTCGGGTCGTAGAAAATCTCGAACTGCATCAAGCGATACTTCAGCGCCGTCTTCACGCATTGCCAGGCGTACTCCATCCCGTTCACGTGGCAGACCTCGTCGCCGTAAAACGTAGGGATTGGCACTTCGGTAATGCGCGCCCCGGCGGCGTGCAGTTGCACAATGATGTCGGCGTCGAACGAGAAGTTCAGACTGTTATGCGTGAAGGGAACCTGCTTGAGCACCTCAGTGCGATAAGAGCGGTAGCCGCTGTGCATCTCCGACAAGCGCGTGTTGAGCAACCGGTTCTGCATCCACGTCAGCACGCGATTGCCGAAAAATTTGTAGAGCGGCATTCCACCTTTGATCGCGCCGCCCGCCGTCAAAAAGCGGCTGCCAAAAACCGCCGCCGGTCTTTCATCCGACGTGGCATTCGATGCGGCAGCCGACGTGGCATCCGGCGCTGCGGCATACGGTGCGAGGATGTGCGGCAAAGCTTCCGGCGCATATTGCCCGTCGCCGTGCAGCAAAACCACGATGTCAAAGCCCTGCTCGATGGCGTAGAGATAACCCAGCCGCTGATTGCCGCCGTAGCCTTGATTGTACGGCGTGCGGAAAATGCGCAGCGGCGCGAACCGGCGCGGCCAATCAACCTGCTGCACGGTGGCAAAAGTCTTATCGGTGGACGAATCGTCAAGCACGTAGATTTCCGTCAATCGCTCCGCCACCCACTCAGGAATACGGCGTAGCACCTTTTCGATGTGGCGCTCGGCGTTGTAAGCGACGATGAAGACGGCGACGCGCTGCTCTTCCAAGACCTGCAAAGCGCGTTCGTTGATGTCGGACATTAAACGTACTCCGCTCTTTGAATGTCACACTGCCTGCTTAGCAATCAGGAAATAGCTTGGGAGATTGTGCAGTGATGATTTATGACGCGGTTATCTTAGCTTGCGAAAGGGATTTTTGTAAGGCTCGCGCACGCCCTGAAAATTCTGTTGCGAGGGACTGAGCGAAAAAACTATGATTGGGCCGCATCCCAGCTCGATCAATTCAGTCAATCCTGGAGGACTTCCAACCATGTCACGCATTATTTATTTGAGTTTGGCTTTCTGCCTTTGCTTCGTCAGTCTTTGTTTTGCTTCGCGCGCCCACGCGCAAGGCAAGATTCAGCAGCCCGGCCCAATCCAGAAACCGGGCGAGATTCAACAGCCCAAAGGCACTTGGCAAAAGCCTGGCGAAATCCAGCAGCCCAAAGGCACCTGGCAAACACCTGGCGAAATCCAAGTACCGCGCGGCATCCAGGCCATCAAATCGCAAAACGAAAAATGCCAACAACGCCTTTCCGTCGTGGCCGACGCCCTCTTCGAGTTCGACAAAGCCACGCTCAATGCGCAGGCGGAAGAGACGCTCAGAGCTTTGCTTCCAATGCTGGCCAAAGCGGGCAAACATCCCGTCAGCATCGAAGGCCACACCGACGCTGTCGGCGCTGCCGATTACAACCTGCGTCTCAGCGAAAAACGCGCGCAGGCCGTCAAAGATTGGCTAGTTGCTCAGCAAGCCGTACCCGCCAGCGCCACGATCAAAGGCTTCGGCAAGACCAGACCTGTCGCGCCCAACGCCAGCCCGGACGGTTCGGACAATCCAACAGGGCGACAGAAGAATCGGCGCGTCGAGGTGGTGATTGATACTTGTCATTGAGTGCTGACAAGCTCATTGCTGAATGCTTTTTGCTTGCTCATCCCAATGCGGATGCTGTGCGGGGTGCCAATGCAGAAACTCTTCCTCTTTCCGCAAACCGCTGAACTCCGGCGACCAGACGCCATACCCCAGCGTGACGACCGGCTGACCGAGCGTGCTGGCAAGCTCGCTCAGCGCTTCAGGGCAAAAACCGTAATAGCGCAGCCGCGCAATCTGTCCTGCGACTTCTTCAAAGCGGAAGACTTCGCGCACCACGCGCGCTAGGGGCCGTCCGGTGCTTCATACGAAGGCAGCAGCCCGCAAAAAAGCAGCGTATCCTGCCGCGCAGTTCAGCCTCCAACTGGAGGCTGAACTGCGGCTGGCTCAAGGCGACCAAGCACCTCCGGGTCAGTCACGAGCAAATTGCTAGAGCGGTTTGCAATTGGGTGTAGTGAAAAATGTGGTGCGGGTTCTTTACCCGCACCACACCATACAAGCAAGTGCAATCCGCTCTAAGGACAACCGCTCAAGACTGTGTAATGCGGCCAATCGTCCACGGCGGCGGCTCCGTTTTGCGAATGAGGCACGGTGACTTTTGCCGTAGCCGTACTGACATTGCCCACAGCATCAGCCACCTTGAACGTGATTGTGTAAACCCGTCCGTTGCCACTGCCCATCCGTTCAGAGCGCAGTTGCACTGATTTGCAGTCGGGCGCAATCACTATGTCATTGGTCGTGTTGCCATCTCCGCCGCTGTTGTTAGGCTCATCGCTGGTGACTTTAGCAATCCGCACGCTGCCGATGCCTACACCCCCGCCACAATTATCGCTGGCGCTCGCAACCAGATCGGTTACTTTGAAGGTCTCGTACTTGTGATTAGGCGGCCACAACTTGATCGTCTGACCATTGGTCGTAATGACGGGCCCTTGCGTGTCATTGACGGTGACTTTGAAGCTGCAAGTCGGGCCAACCGAGCTGGTGCAGGTGACCGTCGTCTCTCCCACTGGGAAGAAAGACCCTGAAGGATGGTCACACGTGATTGTGCCGCAGCCTGCTCCGGAAGGAGCCGTGTAAGTGACAAGCGCGCCGCACTGGCCAGAGTCATTCGACACGCTAACGTCGCTTGGGCAAGAGAGGCTGCAAAGAGGTTGGAGTTCAAAAGCGCCGATGTCAGTGCCGTCGCTGGTCGCAGCGTTGGCGACGCCAGGGTCGTCGTATGTGCGCGGACGACCACGCTGATCGAAGGTGGCACCAGCCGCCACGCCCGCATCAATCGCGGGGCTGCCGGGCAAAAGCGCCATTGTCTGGGTTGGCCCACCGTTGTCCGCCAGCGGCGCCAGCAGCGGGTTGGCGCCGGTCTGATCACCGGTTCCGGTGAAACCAGTTGCATCGGTGGCGATGCCGAGCAGGTTATGGCCATTACTGGTGACCGTGCCGTCCACATTTGGTCCGGGAGTCGGAGCGCCGGTGGTATCGCCAGTACCGTTGGCAGCAGTATTACCAGCGATGATTGTGTTTTCCAAAGTCACACCGCCGGGGCCTACGCGGATGCCGCCGCCGGTACCTTCGGCCACAGGGCGTGCGGGGAGGCTGGCTCCGCCCTGGTTGACACCGCTGTTGCCGGCTTGAGCATTGTTACCGCTGATCGTGGCGTGCTTAATATTCAGCGTAGCCGCATTGTTGTTGGTAAGCGCGCCGCCATAGGCAAGGCCTCCGGCGCCGTGTTGGGTCTGAGCACAGGGCCCCCCGCCGTTGGTTTTCCCGCCGTCGCCGCCGTTCCCGCCATTGGCAGAGTTGTTGGCGAACGTCGCGGTATTGATGATTAGGCTTCCGGCGTCGGCCAGGATCGCGCCTCCGCGCGCGGCCCCACCGTCAAACGATGCATGAGCGCCAAAGCAGTCTGGGCCGAAGGAATCGCCGCCGCGGCCGCCAGTGGAGCTATTCAGGTCAAAGGTGGAGTTGGTCACCGTAACGCTACCGAGAGTGTAGAGGGCGCCGCCACCGCTTTCCCCGCCGAAGTTGCCACTGTTCTGCCCTGTGCCGGCATTGCCGCCAGTGGCTGCACAGCTCTCGAACGTGGAGTTGTTAATGGTAACCGTGCCGCTGGCGACATAGGCGCCGCCACCCTGAGCGCCGCCGCCCGCTCCTCCGTTTTGTTGGTTACCCGGGCTGTCGCCGCCAATCCCGCCGCTGGCGCTGCTTCGTAAGATTCGCGACCCGCCGATGTTGAGTGTGCTGCCTTCAAAATAGATTGAGCCGCCCTTGGCATTGGAGGCATTACCGTTGTTGAAGTTGCCGCCGTTCCCGCCTAACGCGGCGTTGCCCGTCAATGTACTATCCGTAATGATCACGTTGCCGGTCGCGGCGAGACTGGCGAGGCCGCCACCCAGGGCATCGAGAGTAGTGTGATCGTTTACGACGCTGTCGCCCTTGCCCAATGCCTGGCACGATTGGACGACGACGTTGGTCAGCGTGACACTGCCGCCGTTGTTAAGAATGCCCCCGCCGAAGCGGTTGGTGTTTTGTGCCGTCGGGTCGGTGCTCACGCCGCTCGTGCCGTCGTCAGCGGCCTTGCCGTTCTGAATGACTAAGTCCTGGAAGCTGACGGTGGCACCGGGCCCAGTGATATGAAACGCGCGGTCGCGCATATTTCCAGTATTCAGCCCGGCGGCATCAATAATCGTTGCACTCGGCCCTAACGAGCCGCCCCCCACGATGCTCACCGTGTGAAAGCTCGTGGTTATGTCCAGGTCACCTGTCGCCGCGGCGTTCTCTTGTGTGGCATTCGCCAGTGTAAGGTTGTAGGTGGTTGCCGCTTGCAGGTTGATGATCACTGGGGTCGCGCTGACATCGGTGTTTGCGGCAATGATCGCGCCGCGCAAACTGCAATCGTTGGGTGCGGCTGTACAGGCCGTAGCAGCGGCCGTATCGTCCGTCCGATCCACTGTGAACGTTGTTGCGAATGCCGGAATTAGCTTGGAAGTCTTGGGAACCGCCCGCGGAGTTGCTACGGGTTGTTTAGCTGAACTCGAAGATGCGCTTTGGGTGTACTTTAGCAATGAACCGACCAAAACGACGAGCATTAATAGGGACCACGCGATGTTTCTTTTCATTGTTATCCTCCATCGTAATTAACTTTCGCCGGTTGTTCTTGCAAGGCAATAGAACCGGTGACTTGAAATACACCTTCCGAGATGGGGGATTATGTGAATGGCGTTTCTTGTATGCTCAGGCCATAGAAACCGGCGACTTGTAATACACCCTTCGAGCGTTAGACTGCAAGTAAAATCATGCATCGCCCAGACAGGTTTACGGCTCAGTGCGTTGCAGAAAACGATGCCAGACCTGTTGCACTTCACCAGCGAAGTCTTGCGATAGCTCCATAGATTATTCCTTTGCTTGAATTGAGAGCTTGAATTGCTCTAACGGCAAAGACGGGCGGAGCGACCAAAAAGATACGTAGGGTGACGTTCTCGCATCTTAAATCCGCTGCTGTACAAAAATTGCCTTAGTCTCCAGCAGCGCGGAAGAGCGTGCAAACAAGGTGTCCAAGTTGTACGGATTTGCGACGCCGCTGTATGAATTTGTCAGCGAACTGCCGGGCTGCCCACTAGCCTGAGTTCGCAAGGTGAAAATGGAGACGCTAGGCAGATCGTCAACAAATGTGGCTTGCGCTGTCCAAGCGATGCCCTTGGTGGAAAAGCCAACATTGCCGCCAGTCGAGGTCATTATCAACGCGGAAGCTGGCGCGTCCGAGAAAGACGCAGCTTGCCAGGTGATTGCCGAAACTTTTGCCGCCAGTGGAATCGCAGCGCACATTGCACTGGCCAGGAGTGGTGCCGAGTTGATCGAACTTGCCCAACATGCGGCCAGTGGCGCAGCGCAGATCGTGGTTGCCGGTGGCGGAGATGGCACGCTCAACGCGGTCGCCAGTGCGCTGATTGATACGGACAAAATCTTTGGTGTGCTGCCGCTCGGCACGCTCAATCACTTTGCCAAAGATTTGCAAATCCCGTTGGAACTGGCTGACGCAGTGCACACGATCTGCGCGGGACATATCCGCCGGGTTGATATCGGCGAAGTCAACGGGCGCATCTTCCTCAACAATTCGAGTCTTGGTCTCTATCCGAGTATCGTCCACGAACGCGAAGCCATGCAGCAGCAGGGGCATAGCAAATGGCCGGCCTTCTGTCGAGCGTTGCTGGCGGTGCTGCGCCGCTACCCTTTTATGGATGTCCGCTTGAGCGCGGCGGGCAAAGCGGTGGCGAGCCGCACACCATTCGTGTTGCTCGGCAATAACAAATACGAACTGGATGGTTTCAGATTGGGCGGGCGGACTTGCCTGGACGCGGGAGAATTGAGTCTCTACATCACAGGCCGCGTTGGGCGGTTGGGGTTGTTGCGGCTTGCGCTCCGGGCGTTGTTTGGCCGGCTGCGTGGGGATAAGGACTTCTTGGCGCTCTGCGCCAAAGAAGTTTGGATCGCGACCCGGCTACGGCGAGTGCGCGTTTCGACCGATGGCGAGATCAGTTTATTGCAAACACCGTTGCATTACCGCATACGCCCTGGCGCATTGCGCGTGCTTGTCCCGGCAGTGGGCGAAGCTACAACGAGGTCTTGAGTGCGCACGCTGCTTCATCTCTCCGACATTCATTTCGGCAGCGTGGATACGGCGCTGCTCGCCCCGCTGATTAAGTTGAGCCATGAACTCAAGCCTGACTTGGTCGCTGTCTCCGGCGATCTGACGCAGCGGGCGCGCACTAGACAATTCAAGGAGGCGCGCGCCTTTCTTGACGCGCTGCCTCAACCGCAGTTGGTTGTACCCGGCAATCACGATATTCCTTTGCACAACCTTTTCGTGCGCTTCTTCAAACCGCTTGATAAATACCGGCGCTACATCACAGACGACCTGTGCCCGCGCTACATTGATCAGGAGATCGCCGTCTTCGGCCTCAACACAGCGCGCTCTTTAACGATCAAAGGTGGACGCATCAACGCTGCACAGGTCGCCTGGCTGCGCGCACAACTCTGCGCGGTAGGCGCGGGGGCCAGCAAGATTGTCGTCACGCATCATCCGTTCGATCTACCTGCTGGACACGACCGGCGCGATTTGGTAGGGCGCGCAGGCATGGCTATTGCGGCGCTGGCCGATTGCGGCGCTGATCTTTTTCTAGCGGGGCATTTACACCTTAGCCACACCGGCCACACGGCGAAACGCTACCGGGCCGCCGGACATTCGGCGCTGGTCGTGCAGGCTGGCACTGCCACTTCGACGCGTGGTCGAGGCGAAGGCAATTCTTTCAACCTCATTCAGGTCGCGCCTCCGCGCGTCACCATTCGACGCTTTGTCTGGCAAGCGGAGCAGCGTGCCTTCTCGGTTGCTGGAATCGAGCAGTTTGAACGTGAAGAGCTGGGCTGGAAACGCCTGCAGGAAGCAACGTGAAGCTGGCTGCGCACAGGCTTCAATTATTTCGAGGCGATATACGCAAAGATAAGAAGTAAGAGCAAAACCAGCAGCACCAGCGGCACAGCGCGGGCGAGCCGGGTGTGTTGCCGGTTGTTGGCTTGTGGCGAGATGAGTTTAGTGAAGAACGGTTTGGCGGGGAGGTCGGGCTGCAATTGTTCGGTTGGCGGGTTCGGCGCAGGGAGCGCTTCGGTGAGCGTGACCTCTTCAACCAAGGTTGATGCGCGCGAAACTGCGCCGAAGCTGTCTTTGGGCAAGACTTGTTCAGAGATGTTGGTAATCGCACCCGGCGGCGCACCTCGCACTGCTTTGGCCTGGAGCCCGGCGTCGGCTTCCTGCGCAGTCGCCTTGGCGGGCGGCTGGCGTTCGGTGCCCCGTTGCGCAATCTGATCGGTCTGCGGTTTGGGCGCGAGTTCGGGCGTGGTGGGAGCTTGGACGGTTTCCTGCGTCGGGTATTGCACGCGCGGCGGCGGCGGCACGGGTTGCGGCGGTGCGTCGGACAGTGGCAAGGGATCGCTGTCGAAACGCTGCACTACCGGCTTGCCGCAGTTATTGCAGAAACGCGCGGTGGATCGCAGGCTGGCTCCGCAGATTTGGCAAAACATACGTGGTCAGTCGTGAGAGTTATTTTTCTTCCACTAGGCGCGCCACGCGCTGCGCCAGCTTACGATAGTTGCTGACGCCACGGTGGATTTCACGCACGTTGCCGCGCCGATCAAGCAAAAACGTCACCGGCAAGCCGATCACGCCGAAACGCTCATCATTCGTCAAGTCGTCCATTTTGCCCACCGCCAGCGGCCAGGACAATTGCTGCTTGCGCTTAAAAGCCTGCAGCGCCTGCCATTCCTGCTCGCGGTTCAAATTATCGCTTTCATCCGAACGCCCGTAAAAACGCGTTACACCGATGATCGCCAATCCCTTGTCCGCGTACTTGATTTGCAACTCGCGCAAGTAGGGGAAGGCCCTCAAACAAGGCGGACACCACATCGCCCAAAAATCCAACAGCACGACTTTGCCGCGCAGATCACTCAGATTGAGTCCAGGACTATCCACCCAACGGTTCGCGGCCAACTCCGGCGCGGGCTTGCCGTAGAGACGATTGAGCGCCAGTTCGTTGTCAAACGTGGCTTGCAGTTGCGGGTAAGTTTTGAAGATGCCCTGTTTCAAGCTCTCGCGCAATTTCTCGGCCTCTTTGGTTTTGCCTTCGCGTTCGAGTTGCGCGGCAATGAGCGGCGCGACACTGGCCTGTTCCTGGGCTAGCAAGTCGCGTGCGACCTCATTGCGCGCGAAGTAGGGCGGTACTTCGGCCAAGTCAAAAGTCACCTGCGCGTACTTGAGCGCTGACGCAAACTCGCCTCGGTCGCGATAGGCGAAGGCCAGTTCTTTGGCCAGCGTTACGCGCGCGGGCCGGATGTCGCGCAGTCTGCGCAGGGACTCCTGCTTGAGCGACTCGAATTCACGCGCCGCCTCAGCGAGTTGCTCGGTTTCAACCAGCGCGTGGATAATTTTGCCCTTGGTGCTCGGCACGTCGTTCGGGTCGGGATTGCCTTTGAGGTAGAGGCGGAAAGTTTCAACGGCGGGCGCGTAAGCTTCGGCCACCTCATAGAGCAATCCCAAGTCGAATAACTCGCTCTCTTTCCAATCTGCCGGTTTGAACTGTGCGGCGCGCTGTGCAGCCTGTTGCCGGATCGTTTCCTGTATGGTCTCGTTCTCTGCCGGTTGCGCTTTACCCGCTTCGATGTCGCGTTGCAGATTTTCCACCAGCTTGCGTTGCTGATTCAAAAGCTGCTTCATCGCGTCCGAAGGCTTCTTGTCTTTTTGCGTAGCAGGCTGCGCCGAGGCGACGGCCAACAGCAGGCCGAGCAGTAAACCACATCTGGTAATTGAGAGAAGCAATCTGTTCATATTCATAGTCGGAAAAGTAAGAGACCGTGTGAGCGCCCATTTTATGCGCAAGCCGATTGGCTGAACAAGCCTGCGCCGCGTGGCTTGTTTGGGCAACTAGACAATCCGGGAATGATGTAGTACAAACGCTACCTAGCTCCCACCTTAGTGCCAAGGAAGATTGAACAATGAAGTTCGGCGTAGTTATTTTCCCCGGATCAAATTGCGATCATGACTCCTATCACGTTATCAGCAAGGTCATCGGCCAGCCGGTAGACTTCATCTGGCATAAAGACGAAGAGGTCAACAGCTTTGACGCGATCATTCTGCCTGGCGGCTTTGCCTACGGCGATTATCTGCGGACGGGCGCGATTGCGCGCTTCTCGCCCGTGATGCCGGCGGTCAAACGCTTTGCGCAGGATGGCGGCTTGGTAATCGGCATCTGCAACGGCTTTCAGATTTTGTGCGAAGCGGGATTGTTGCCGGGCGCGCTGATTCGCAACCGCGATCTGCAATTCATCTGCGAACACGTCAACGTCCGCGTCGAGCGCACCGATACGCCCTTCACCATTGGCTGCGCGCCTGGCCAGGTGCTGAGCATGCCAATCGCGCACGGCGAGGGCAATTACTTCTGCGATCAGACCATGCTGGCCGAACTCGAAGGCGAAGGCCGCGTGGTCTTTCGCTATTGCGACGCTAGCGGCGACGTGACTGAGGCGGCCAACCCGAACGGCTCGCTCAGAAACATCGCGGGCATCTGCAACCGCGAACGCAACGTGCTCGGCCTGATGCCGCACCCGGAACGCGCTGCGGAAAGTGTATTGGGCAGCAATGACGGGCGCGTGTTGTTCCGCTCGATGGCCGACAGTCTGCGCGAGATGCTCAAGCTGCGCGCGTAATTTCAAATCTAGAACTTCAGATTCAGCAATGTCCGAATTCAAAGTCACGCCTGAACTGCTCGCTCAACACAACGTCACGCCTGATGAGTACGAGCGCATCAAACAACTAATGGGCCGCGAGCCGAACCTGACCGAGTTGGGCATCTTCTCGGTGATGTGGTCGGAGCACTGCTCCTACAAGTCGTCGAAGGTTCATTTGCGGCGCTTGCCCACCGAAGGCGAATGTCTGGTGCAAGGGCCGGGCGAGAATGCCGGCATTGTGGACATCGGCGACGGCTGGTGCGTGGCCTTCAAGATCGAATCGCACAATCACCCGTCGTTCATCGAGCCGTACCAGGGCGCGGCTACCGGCGTCGGCGGCATCTTGCGCGACATTTTTACGATGGGCGCGCGGCCTGTGGCGGCGATGGATAGTTTGCGCTTCGGCCCGATTCGTGACGAAGAGATTGACGAAGCGAAGGAACAAACATCGGCCAAGACGATTGCGCGCAACCGGCGAATTATGGCGGGCGTGGTCAAAGGCTTGGGTGATTACGGCAACGCATTTGGCGTTCCGACGGTCGGCGGTGAAGTGTATTTTGCCGATTGCTATTCGTTCAACCCGCTGGTGAATGCCTTTGCCTTGGGCCTGGTGCGACGCGAGCAGATTTTTTACGGCAAGGCTGAAGGCGTCGGCAACGCGGTAATCTACGTCGGCGCAAAGACCGGGCGCGACGGCATTCACGGCGCAACGATGGCCTCGGCAGAATTCGATGAAGCTGCGCTGGAAAAACGCCCGACAGTGCAGGTCGGCGATCCTTTCTCAGAAAAACTCTTGCTCGAAGCTTGTTTGGAGGCGATGCGCGCGGGCGCGATTGTCGGCATCCAGGATATGGGCGCAGCGGGTTTGACCTCGTCGTCGTGTGAGATGGGTGCGCGCGCGGGTAATGGCGTCGAGCTGGATTTAGATCACGTGCCACAGCGCGAACTGAATATGACGGCTTATGAGATGATGCTTTCCGAATCGCAGGAGCGCATGCTGATCGTCGCCAAACCCGGCCATGGCAAGCAGGTGGTGGACATCTTCCGCAAGTGGGATTTGGATGTAGCGACAATTGGCCGCGTCATTGCCGAGCCGCGTCTGCGCGTCTTCCATCACGGCGAATTGGTCGCCGACATCCCGAACAAAGTTTTGACCGACGAAGCGCCGCGCTACCAGCGCCCGCTGGCCGCAACGGCGGCGCTGCCGACGGAAGATGTCACGCCCAAGCTGGTCGAACATCTCAAATCGAATATTTCGAATTTGAAATCAGAAACGGCGGCGCTTACTGAAATACTCCGCCGTTTGCTCGCCGCGCCAGACATTGCGTCGAAGCACTGGGTCTATCGCCAATACGATCACATGGTGCGCACCAACACGGTCGTGCTGCCCGGCTCAGACGCCGCCGTGTTGCGCGTGAAAGAGACGCGGCGCTCGTTGGCAATGTCGCTCGATTGCAATAGCCGGTATTGCGCGCTCAATCCTTACGAAGGCGCGCGACTGGCCGTGGCCGAAGCGGCGCGCAATGTCGTGTGCAGCGGCGCGCAACCGCTGGCGATCACTAATTGCCTGAATTTCGCCAGTCCTGAACGGCCCGAAGTAATGCGCGCTTTCAGCGACACGATTGATGGCATCGGCGAAGTCTGTCGCGCGCTCAAGACGCCGGTCACGGGTGGCAACGTCAGCTTTTATAACGAGACCGAAGGGCGCGGCATCTATCCCACACCCGTCATCGGCATGCTCGGCGTAATCGAAAACGCGCGCCACGTCACCTCGCAATGGTTCAAAACCGAAGGCGATGTGATTCTGCTGCTGGGCAAGACGAACGCTGATCTGGGCGCGAGCGAATTGGCCTCTTCGTGGTTTGGTGAAACCATCGGTAGCGTACCGCAACTCGATCTGACGTTGGAACAGGCAGTGCAGCAAGTCTGCTTGCAAGCGATTCAGGCCGACTTGGTGCGCTCGGCACACGATTGCGCCGAAGGCGGCTTGGCGGTGGCGGTGGCTGAAAGTTGTTTCTCGCATTACCGCAAAGCGGTCATCGGCGCGCAGCTTGATCTGAGCGAACATCTGGCCTTGAGCGGCGCGCGTGATTTAGCCGAGGCTGAGGCGCGCAAGCTGGCGCTGCTCTTTGCCGAATCGCCCTCGCGCATCATCTTGAGCGTGGCCCCGGAGCACGCCGAACAGTTTAAGTCGTTGGCCGCGCGAGCCGGAGTGCCCTGTGCTGCAATTGGCACGGTTGGCGGCGAGCGATTACAGATTGTCTGTGATGGCGCAGTGCTGATTGATGAAGCAATCGCGCGTTTAGAAGATGGCTGGCGCACCACTTTGCCGCGAGCTTTAGATCGCCCGTTGCAAGTGGCGGCGGATTGAAGTGGGTTGCTAAATCGGCGCACAAAAGAGTGAGCCAGTATCAATCACGGGGAACATGGGAACACGGGGAAGACTTAAACCAATCAAGTCCCCGTACTCCCGCTGTTCCCCGTAGTTTTTATCCCGCTGTACCAATGTTGCGTGGCTCGATTTAGTAACAAAACGATTGCGTTTTTCTCAGCTACTTGTTATTTACTTACCACGCTTTACTCCGAATGTGCGTCCCCAACCGCAACCGCTCACGGCTGGGTATTCGGACAAGGCGCCTTGGACAGTCATATCTCCTTTCTGCATGCGTTCTACGGCTTGAGCGATTACTCCCTGAATTGCCCAAACTGCTGCAGCGTACAGGTGTGGCCTGTTACGCGGTAGCTTTAAGGTATCTTTGTCTCTGCGACGGCGGTTAAACACTACTGGCGCTAGAAAAGGTTCAGTGCTGCGCACTGCTCAGCAAACAGTTTTTTGCAGATTCCTGATTGCGCGTCGGTAAGTGTTTCTCCGGAATGAGGTGGGTTTGCGAGAAGCTCAACTCTGACCAACTCGAACGCTTGTATGCCGCGCAATCAGTTGAGCCGGAGGTACTGTCAAGGCTTATGTCAGGGTTGTGGTAGGGGCGCAACTACCAGGGACACGATCCTGACAAACCGGGCAGTCCTCCGGCGCCACTGACTGATTGACTACAAAGGCTGACGCCAAGTCATTTTCGTCTTTCGGTAGTGTCCTGTGTGGCCGTTTGGATTCCCACTCAAACGGCCACTTTCTAGCCGTACACTACTCGTCTTTCGGTAGTGGGGCGACAGTGTGTTGATGGCCGAATAGGGGTAAAAACGTAAGGTTATACTCTTGCAGCCGCGTAGCGGCGACCTGAGTTTAGCCCGGCGTTTTCAACGCCGGGAAAGATAAGCCGTGAGTTCCGCGTCGCGTCAGCGACGCCTGATTCAAGCGTCGCTGACGCGACGCGGAACTGCTGCGCACTGTACCGTGGGTTGAAAACCCACGGCTAAATTCAACTGCCGCTACGCGGCAAAACGACAGCCTGACAGGGTTATCACTACTGAGGGCCGTTGATTGGTTGCTTAATCTATTGCCATACAAAGCGCGGCTTTGATAGCAACACACTATCGCCCCACTACTCGTCTTTCGTTTCATTCTTTCATTCAATGTCGGCTGTGCTATACTCCGCCCGCTTTTGGTTAGTTCAGCGCAGTTCTTCGGTCCGACAGCCAAGAGCACAGGCAGGAACAGTTGAAGATACTTTGCCCTTTTCATTTCTCCTACGTAATGGTTTAGCTTCAAGCGGATTGGTGACTAGGTGTGCGGCGGTTCAGGAAGATGTCTGATCGTGGCAAGTGAGCTGCGACAGGCGTCCGCGTTCAACACTATTCAAACACCATCAACCGCGAGTTCCGTAGCAGCCGGGAGCTTGCGAGGAGGTAGCCATGCTTTCGAAAGACTGGAATCAGCGCCAACCACAGTACGAATTCGTCATCATCGGCTCCGGTTACGGCGGAGCGATCAACGCCGCGCGGATTTCGGCGGCGCTGCCCGAGCGGTCGGTCTGCATTCTGGAGCGCGGGCGCGAGTGGGAGGTCGGCAAGTTCCCGGACGAATTGGGCGCAGTGACCGAAAACGTGCGCCATCACAAGCTCAATCCCACCGGCCTTTACGACTTTTTGCTCTTTCCCGATGTCTCGGTGATTAAAGGCTGCGGGTTGGGTGGCACTTCGCTGGTCAACGCCAATGTGGCGATTGTGCCTGATGAAGAGGTCTTCCAACAACTCGCCTGGCCGCAGGCGATCAAGCGGCCTGAACTGCTGCCGTTTTACGAGAAGGCCCGCACCATGCTCGGCGCCAATCCGCATCCGCATGGCGATCCGCGCGCGCCTGGGGCGTTGCGCAAAGTTCAGGCGCTCGACAAACGCGCCGCCGAGGTGGGCAGCCGCGCCTTCCCGCTCGACATCGTGGTGAGCTTCAAAGACGGGCCGAACGCACACGGCGTCGAGCAGCACGCTTGCATTGATTGCGGCGATTGCGTGACCGGCTGCAACGTGGGGGCGAAGAACACGCTTTACATGAATTATCTGCCGGTGGCGCACCGGCAGAAATGCGACATCTTCACGTGGACAGAGGTGAAATGGATCGAGAAACAGGGCGGTGTCTGGGAAATTCACGGCGTGCATTACGACCCGCAGAAGCGCGCTGAGAAATTCACGCTGAAGGCGCGCAACGTGATCCTCTCGGCTGGCTCGCTCGGCACGCCGGAGATTCTGTTGCGCTCCGAGATGCGTGGGCTATCGCTCTCGCCAAAAGTCGGCACGCAGTTTTCGGGCAACGGCGATTTCTTTGCGCTGGCTTACAACGCCGATGTGCAGATCAACACGCTGGGCTTTGGCAATCACCCGAACCACCAATGGCGGCAACGCGGCAATGCGCCCGGCCCCAGCATCGTCGGTGCGGTGCGCTACGAAGGTACGCCGCAGCCGTTGGAGAAACGAATCACGGTCGAAGACTTCTCGTTTCCCAGCGCCTACGTCGGCCTGACGATGACGGCGCTCGGCCTCTTTGCCAGCGGTGGCGAGGACACCGATGTCGGCGACGAGACTGAAGAATTCAAGCGCGTCCTGAAGAACCATCCGTTCAGCCCCTACGACGAAAACAACTCCGCGCTCAATCACTCGATGCTCTACCTGATTATGGGACACGACGACGCTCAGGGGACGCTCAACCTGGCCCACGAAGACGCCCAGATCAAGATTGATTGGGACAACGTCGGGCAGCAGCAGGTCTTCGATCTGATCAATGAAGAGATTCGCCGCCACTCGCGTACGCTGGGCGCGACCTATGTGACCAATCCGTTCTGGGCGATCAAGAAGACGGGCAGATTACTCACCGCGCATCCGCTCGGCGGTTGTCCGCTCGGCGATGATTACCTGCACGGCGCGACGGACGAGTACGGACGCGTCTTTAAGGGCGACGGCAGTCTGCACGACGGCTTGTTTGTGGCCGACGGCTCGTTGGTCTCGACGGCGCTGGGCGTCAATCCGTTTCTGACAATCTCGGCGCTCTCGGAACGCATCGCCGACCGCATCGTGCGCAATCTGGGCGGCGAGCCTTTCCCGCAGCGCCCGACCACAGTCAGCGTGCCGGGCTTCGATCCGCGCGAAGTATTGCATTACAAAGAGGCCGATCTGGAACGCATCTTCACCCGTGTGCCGACCGGCAGCGTCGAAACGATGGTCAACAGCGGCACAGTCACGATTGACACCGCGCACGGCGTGATTCGCAACGACAGCGTCTGGAAGGGATTTTTCCCGCGCGGCCACCTACTGAACCGTATCTCGACCGCCTTCCACGCCAGTTTCAAGAAACGTTTCAGCAAACGCGATGGCAAGCTCGTGGGTGTCACCAGTGATTCCGACGGCCTGATCAACGCCAACAACACGCTCAAAGAGATCACGATTGGCAAACGCGCGGGTACGCTCGAGCCGGGCAAATATATCCAACTGAGTTACACCGATCCGCAGTGGGCGGGCTTCTACGACATCTTCAAAGTGATCAACGACGATCTGCTGATCGGGCGCGTTTACCTGGGTAAATATCCGCACGGCGTACGGCTCTTCACCTTCCCGATGGTGCGGACTTATGGGCTGGACAATATGACGGTCAGCGATCACAAAGCGATCTGGAACGACGCTTCAGCACCGACCAAAGAGCAGTTGAATGGCCTGTGGGAGATGCGGATGGTCTCGAACGCCAACAACACGGGCACGGTGGCCTATCTGAAATTCGACCACAAGCCGGATGGGCGTTTGGAGGCGCGCTATCAATTTCTTGGCTTATTCGAAGGTCTGTCCGACCCCAGCTTCGGGCAGGAGCATTTTCGGATGGATGACTTCACGCCCTTCCACGATGAGATTCGCTTCGTCAACCAGGACATGCTGATCGGCAAATATGCCACCGACGCGCAGCCTCCATTGCTGCCATTGTTCGGCCCGGATTCGCTCGGCGTCTTTCAGCGTGAGACTGACGCAAGCGGCAAGACGCGCTTCGGCTTCTACTATTCGTTGTATCGCAGCAAGCTCGCCGATACGCCTTCGGTGAGCTTTTTGCGCCCGCTACTTGATGTGCATATGCCTGAAGGGACGGGGCTGACGTTTACCGAAGAGATGAAGGGCGTCTACTTCCCAGGCTTTACTCCGCCCGCCGGGCGCGTCGGCGATGAGCAGATCGCAGCCAAGCCCCCTGCCGAGGGGAAAGAATGCAGCCTCGAAATGCGCGTCACTGCGAATAACCTGAACAAATTTATTGAGGACTGGGAACACGAAGCGCGGCTGGACGGCACCATTCGCATCCGCGATTTCGACGGCCAGCCGGGCATCACGATCTGCACGATCAACGGGCCGAAAAGCCTCTTCAACTACCTGCGCGTCAATCCCGTGACGCAAGAGGCTGAGATGCTTTATCGCATCTACTTCTTCAACGGGCCGGGTAAGGAGTATCTGTTTTCCGGGCGGAAGTATCTGCAAAAGGACGGACGCGATGTGCGCGAGATCGCCCGCGACTTCACCACTTGTTACGGACGCTTGACCGAGACCAAGACGGGCCGGGAAGTGGGTTCGGCGTTGCTCAAGTTCCGCACCTTTGAAGACCCGGATGCGGTGCGCAGCTTGGCCGATTACCTCAAATCATTCACGGTGACCAACAACGACAATCCGTTTGTGCAGGCGCAGGGGCAGTTGCGGTTTATGGCGCTGACGAATCAGTTTGTGGTGCGGGAGTACGATCCGGTGGGTGCGTTGCTTGGCTGATACCAAGCCTAAAATAACGCAGCTAAGTTAGCTCACTGTTTGGAGGCAAAAATATGATCCTCTTTTCGGCAATCTGGAACGAATTAAAAAGCTTCTGCTCGACAATAGGGAATGGAATCAAAAGCTTCTTCGGCACAAAAAATCTTAGGGATAACCAAACGGAACGCGCGCTACGCAACATAGCTTTCATAATTGTTTGCGGGCTAATCAGCATAATATTTTATGCTATTGGCGTCCCCGGTCAGACCGGTCAGATTGGCGTTCGCGACGTCTTCAAGACAGCCGTTATCGGATTACTCATCTCTGGAGCTGCGCTTGCACTTGGGGCTTTGTTCGGCTTGCTCTTCGGTATTCCGCGCTCGTTGCAAGACGCTCCTGTCCCTGTTTCTCCCGCGGCTTCTAATGGGGAGTCTAATGCGGTAGGGGGCAACACTGACAAGCCGCCGAGCCAACCGGCACTGTCTCCCAGTGAACCAGCGGTGCGGTCCAACCTATCGCAAAATACCAACCTAGAACAAATTTCTGACTGGTTGACTAAGATTTTAGTAGGCGTCAGCTTGACCCAATTTCAGGCGATTCAGACGAAGTTCAGAGGAGTGGCTCAGGCAGTAGCAAGGGAGCTCAATGGTGCACAGGAAGCGACCGGGGCAGCGATAATTTTGTTTTTCTTGGTTTGCGGCTTTCTTATCAGTTATCTGTGGGTGCGGCGTTATTTGGAAAAAGAGTTTGGCGATGCAAGCCGGGAAAACCGACTGATCGAGTCAGCCAGAAAAGAAGGGAAGGAAGAAGGGATAAAAGAGGGGACAACTGCAGTAAAACTGGCCAGCCGACTAAATGCTCCTCTCACAAATCTTGCCCCGCAATCCGCCGCCTTACCTGAGCCCCCACCTGAGCCCCCGGCTGAACAAGAGGAGGCTGTCAGAGACACACTGGCGCCAGCTCCAAGGCCTAATTTTGTAGACCCCCCGGCTGGGCCAAATGCCGATGATCCATGGCAAGGTCAGTTTGGTGGAAGCCCTAGCGCCAACGACCGAATTTTGGAGGTAGTGGTTAAACCATTTCCTGGGAACCCGTATCTTTTCAGTGTGAAATTGAGTGTGAGGTCAACTGATCCAAAGAACAAGCCTTTGACAGGAGTGGTCAAATTTTTCCTGCATCCGACCTTCCCCAACGATAGACCGGTTGTTCCAGTGGTTGACGGAGTAGCCAGCTTCGAAATCGTTGCCTGGGGCGCCTTTACTGCTGGTGCAATAGCTGATGACGGACAAACCAAACTTGAGCTGAATCTGGCCAAGTTGCCGGATGCTCCGGCAGAATTTAAAAACCGATAGGCTTGGGCGGCGCGAGCTTATTTTAGATTCGATTTTCGAAGGGAATTATCTATGGGCATCTTCGATTGGTATCGTCTGCCGAGCTTCTTAGGCTTGCTGCGCTTGAACACCTTCCGCGACCGCATGCGCAAGCATAATCTGCATGACACGCAACATCCTTTCTTGAAAGAGTTCCCAGCGCCGACCGAAATGCCTCCACCAACGCCGGAGCAAAAGGCCGCGCGCACGGCGGATGGCGCGTACAACGACCTGAGCGACCCGCGTATGGGCAGCGCCGGTACGCGCTTTGGGCGCAACATTCCACTCGACCGCGTCGTCCTGCCCGACCAGCAGCGCTTGCTCGAACCTAGCCCGCGCGTGGTCAGCCGCACGCTCTTAACGCGCGACGAATTTATCCCCGTCGAATCGCTCAATTTGCTGGCGGCCTCCTGGATTCAGTTCCAGGTGCACGACTGGCTCAGCCACGGCAAGAACGAAGACGCCGACCCGCATATCATTCCGCTGCCCAACAACGATGATTGGCCGCACCCGCAAATGAAGATCAATCGCACGCGCCGCGATCCGACGCGTCCGCCGCAAGACCCAAACCAGATCCCCAGCTTCACCAATACCGAGGCGCACTGGTGGGACGGCTCGCAGATTTACGGCAGCGACCTGGCTACACAAAAGCTGGTGCGCTCGTTTGAGCATGGCAAGTTGAAGCTCGACGCCAAAGGCCTCTTGCCCGTTGACCCGCAGAACGGCATAGACATCACCGGCGTCAGCGGCAATTGGTGGATTGGTTTGAGCATGCTCCACACGCTCTTTACGCTGGAACACAACGCGATCTGCGACCGCTTGCGCCAGTCGCACGCGGCGTTTACGGACGAGCAACTGTTCCTGCACGCGCGCCTGATCAACTCGGCGATTATGGCCAAGATTCACACCATCGAATGGACGACCGCGATCCTGGCGCATCCGACGGTGCAAGCCGGGTTGAATCACAACTGGACGAGCATTCGTGGAACTAAGCAGGAACAGCACGCCGCCCCGTTCTCGCTCACTGAAGAGTTCGTCTCGGTCTACCGCATGCATCCGCTGATGCCGGATAAATTCACTTTCCGTTCGCTGCAAACGGGTGAGGTGTTGGACGCGCGCGAACTGCCGGAAGTCGCCGACCGCCACGCCCGCGAATTGATGGAGAAAATTCCGCTGGCCGATCTCTTCTATTCTTTCGGTGTCGCACATCCCGGCGCAATCACGCTGCACAATTACCCGAAGCACTTGCAGATGCTGAAACGCGACGGTGAGGTGAAGATGGATTTGGCTGCGGTAGACATCCTGCGCGACCGCGAGCGCGGAGTGCCTCGCTACAACGAATTCCGCCGGCTCATCGGTCTCGATCCCATCAAGAAGTTCGAGGATTTGAGCGACAGGCCGGAATGGAACGACGAGTTGCAGCGCGTTTACCAGTACGACATCGAGAGTGTTGACCTAATGATCGGGATGTTTGCCGAGCCGTTGATCGAACGCATGGGTTTCAGCGAGACGGCCTTTCGCATCTTCCTGCTGATGGCATCACGGCGGTTACAGAGCGACCGCTTCTTCACGCACGATTACAACGAGCAGACCTACACGCGCGTCGGTTTGGATTGGATCGAAGAGACGACGATGGGCGTAGTGCTGGGACGCCACTTGCCGCAACTAAAACCATTTGTCAGCCAGGTCGAAAACGCTTTCATGCCCTGGCCGAAAGCCTGAAAATTATTCGCACCAACACCTGAAATGTTTTACGACCAAAACAGTTTTTTTGGTGAGGGGTATTCAAGCAGGCTGCGCAGCGTACACCAATCAAGTTCCCAATCACAGACAAGGAGATTATGCGTTATGGCAGACAAACTCATCTTTGGTCCCTGGTCGGGTGCCGTCACCTCTACTTCCGTTACTATCAAAGCCGCAATGTCCAACGATGTGCATGCGCGCTTGGCGCTGAGCACAAGCAACAAGCTGACCAGCCCGGAGTTTCAGCAACCGGCGCTTTCCAGCGCGTCGGATATGACTGTCAACACTTTTGAGTTGACGGGCTTGCAGCCGGACACCGCGTACTTTTATGCGCTCGAAATTGACGGCGTGCTGCTCAAAGATCGCGCGGGCCGCTTCCGCACTTTCCCACGCGAAGACCGGGCCGCCTCGTTCAGCTTCGTTTGTGCAGGAGATGCCAGCACCGGCTCTACGCATAAAGTCTTCAACACGATCCTCGACGAAAATCCGCTTTTTTTCCTGCATCTCGGCGACCTGCATTACGGCAATGTGCACAGCAAGCTGGTTGCCGAATATCGCCAGAAGTATAGTGAGACACTCGGCTCGAAGACGCAGGCGAACCTTTACCGCAATGTGCCCATCGCCTACGTTTGGGACGATCACGATTTTTGCGGCAACAATAGCAACGGGACATTCGAGGGCAAAGCGGCAGCGCGCATCGCCTATCAACAGTGTGTGCCGCATTACCCCCTCATCGAAAGCGTGGCGCAGGGGCCAAGCAGTATCCCGATCTACCAGGCGTTCACAGTTGGGCGCGTGCGCTTCCTGCTGACCGATACGCGCTCTGAACGCTCGGACCCGGACGATGATGACAACGCCGAAAAGACTATACTCGGCCAGAAGCAGAAAGACTGGCTGAAAGACGAGCTGAGCCGCGGCAAGGATAAATACAAACTGGTTGTGTGGGTCAACTCCATTCCCTGGATCACCGACGCTGAGCATAGCACTGACGATCAGTGGCTCGGCTACCAAACGGAACGCACAGAGTTAGGCTCGTTTATCGAAACCAACGACATCCGCAACGTTTGTATGCTGAGCGCCGACACGCATCTGTTGGCGATTGACGACGGCTCGAATAATCATCCACCGGCAGGGGCAGGCGGGTTTCCGGTCTTTCAGGCAGCCCCGCTCGACCGCCCCAATTCGGACAAGTGCGGCCCCTTCAGCCGCAAGAAGTTCGACAGCCACAAAGGCCAGTACGGTCTGGTCAAAATCACCGATACCGGTGGCGCGAAGGTGCAGGTCGAATGGATCGGTAAACGTGCTGGCGCCAGCACGCCACTCGACAGCTTTCCCTTTAGTTCGCCTCGATAAGCATTGTGACGCACAGGCGTTTGCCAGTAACGATGATTTGACCAAGCTCTATCAGCCTACTCGGCTTGCAGTCCGTAGATAGGATGATGGATGAGCAACCTGCGTTTCGCCGCAACGTTGCGGCGCGCGGGCAGACGGAGGCCGTTACAGGTCGTGCCGGTAGGTTTCTAAAACAATTCTGGGTAGTGGCTCAAAGTAGTGAGTTTGGAGTACGGCTTATGGTGTTTGATAAATTAAATCGGTAAACCGCATGCGGCAGTTTGCGTAGGGGCAGACCTGCGTGTCTGCCCCAGTCGCGCACCACCCACCGGGGCAGACACGCAGGTCTGCCCCTACGTTGACTCGTTACCGATTTAATTCGTCAAAGACCATTAGCCGGCCAGGCTGGTCAACGCAAGCTTCCGCCTGCAGGCGGGACTCCAAACCTTCGCTCCCGCTTGCGCCACTACCCAATTCTGGTGGGTGAGAGAAGGAGTTGGATTTCTATCTGAGCGCCCGCCAATTATCAAACCGTGACAACACTTTTTTCGGAGATAAACAATGGGCAACATGGGCAAATATATCTTGACGATCAAGGATGTGGCAGATCAACTCGCGGTTGATCCCGACACACAAATAAAAGTGATACGCACTGATAACACCGCTATCCTGCGTTTCAAAAACCTCACGCTGCCGCTTGGCGGGCAACTTGATATTCCAGCTTTCCCACAAGAATCGAATCTGCGTTGCGACGTGACGCCGAAACGTTATCGCAATTTCTTTACCAACTTCTTCACCCTTTCGACTGCCGAGCCGAAGACCAGCGAGGCGCGCGTGCTGCGGTTGCCCAAAGAGTGGAGCGCCAAGTTCACGACGTGGAATCAACTCTCCGACGACTTCACGCCGTTGAAGCAGGCACTCGATAATTCCGAGATAAAAGTGATTAAGGGTGAGAAACTGGGCAAGTTCACTGAGAACCAATATGACTCGGTGAGCGCAGAGAAAACAGTTTTAGCCAAGACCGCCTTGCTCAATCTGTTCGCCAAGCTGACTGTCTTGCCCGAACCCATCGGCGGGCAAAACTCGTGGTTCTCATTTGTCGAGAAGATTCTGGCCATTGACCGCGAACGCTTCTATGCGCTGGTGAATGTCGAGATGGGACCTATCGTTGAACGCATCAAACAGAACCCGAGCAAGTTCAAAATCTACGAGAACGCAGTAGCAAAGAATCACTTCGACAAGCTACAGGAGACGCTGCCCGAATTCCACATCTTCAAAACGAAGATGTTCAGCATTAAGACGACAGACCGGCATGGCAATCTACAACTGACAATGGCACCCGCGAAGGACGCGGCGAACAACGATGTCCTGTTGCTGGACACGGATATGGATGAAAACGGCGCTCTACTCAAGCACCTGATTGACGCGTTTATCGTGCACCAGATCAGCGGCGGAACACACCCGTTCGACATCCACGAGTATATGGTGTTGGCACACCCAACGCAGCCGCTTGGTTATGAGCTGGTTTGAGGCTCGTTTACAAAATATGTTGCGGCGAACTACTGCTATACGAAAGTTGTACTTTCAAGTGTACCAGCGTTGGTTTATTGGTTTTTATTCCGCGGCTAAATAAACGCACCACACAAGTTATCGCTGGGTTCTTGGTTGGCACGGTAGGTGCAATATCCCTTGGCGTACCTGGAGAGACCAGGAGAAGGAGGAAATTATGAAAAGACGTTTAACGAATATCGTAGGTTCCGTAGTTTTAATAGGCTCATTCGCTTTAGGTACAAGCGCAACCAGTGCGCTAGCGCAAGGTCGTTGGAATAGGTGGGAAGGTAGGCAAGAGCGCCAAGCCGAGCGAATGGAGCGCTGGCGAGAACGTCAGGAGATACAACGTATTCGACAACTAGACCGAGAGCGACAACTGCGATACCAGTATAGAGGTGGTAACCGTATGGTCGGCTACTATGACCGCTTTGGTCGGTTCCAGGCAGTCGGCTACTATGACCGCTTTGGTAACTTCTGGCGGTATCGTTATTAGTAACCTTTGACGGTGAACTGACTCTCAGGACTGAAGAAGAAAGCCTACTGGCGTAAGTTGGTAGGCTTTCTTCTTTTTCAAAGAAGACTCTATCACTCAGGCAATAGTAAGTTGCGAGGGATCTCAATCAACATTGATTTGTCAATTTCTGTGGTATTAACACGCTCATTATAGGCTTCGAGCAAGCGTCGGAAACCATTTGGCAACTTGTCTTTTGCGAAGAGTGATAATTCTTCGATATTGTTGGCAACGAATGATTCGATGGATTCGACCGCGATCTTGCTAGGCAAAGTAGCTTCTGCATTTTGTCTGGCTCCTACAAGCAGTCGGTCGGGGACTAAAAGATAAACCCGATAACCGGCTTCCACATTACGGCGGCATTTTTCGTAGACGGCAGGCATGGGAGACACCGTTACGTGAAGCGCAGTATCACTCAAAAGAAAATCTCCAGGACGGCCAAGCTGATCATCGGCGGTGCTGAATGATTCATTGCCGATCTTGGCTTCAGGAAATCGCAAGCATAACTTGGCTCCAACCAAATACTGAACAACTGGTCCTTCCTTCCCGGTTTCACGGGCAAGCACAAGCAAATCACGCACTGATTGCCAAGTACTTTTGGAAGGGTCGTAGATAACTTTCAGCCTTTGGCGATTGTGGAACTCACGCACCTTTTCAACTAGAAAGCCTTGAAGCTCTTTCAAAGTCTGATTTCTTTCTTCTGTCGGTAAGCTTTCTAGTTTGGCGGACTTGAATCCCACTGATTACCGGCCTTCGGTGAGTAGAGAATAGGGGATTTCGACCAGGATTGATTTGTCGCTTTCCACTTCATTGACGCGTTTATTGTGGGTCTCAAGCAAGCAGCGTAAATTCTGAGTAAGTCCATCTCGCGAAAACGCGGACATGAACTCAATGATAAGCCCTACGAATGACTCGACAGACTCAATAGTCAGTGAGTTTTGATGAACAGGCTCAGTCTTCGCGCGGGCATCGGCAAGATGTTCCTCCAACGTCAGCAAGTAAACCTTGCTCGGATTTTCAATACCTTGATGACACTCAATACTTGCATCAAGGAAAGGATTCGCACGCACATAAAAGTCAGTATCGCCGACTCGATAATTGCTGACGTCTTTCTCAGCTTCATTGAATGGTTTGTTATCAATGCGGGTTTCTGGAAACCTGATCTGTAAAGTTGCACCAACCAAGTGATGTGCGACAGCATTTTCCTTATGAATATTTTGTGCTGTACGAAGTAAGTGGGAAATTAATTGCTGTGTTGGAGAAGCGGGGTCGCAGGAAAAACTCAAGGGGCCGGTTTCAACATGTTGATCATTCATAAGTCACCTTTACGAGAAAGAGGAAAGTTCTAGCCCACTACGGATGACCATCGTGGAGAGCTTGTTTCCATCAATCAGCGTGATACAAGGCTTGAATTCGTGTCTCGCTTCCAATACGGCTGCGCGAGTATAGTGGCTAGTGGTCAGAAACACTCCTTTGGCCGTCGTATTCAAAGCCCCGCGAAAATTGTTGATCTCGACACTGCCAACAGAATGCCGCCATCGCTTTACTTGAGCTTGAATGTGGGTCCCGGCAAAAAAATCATTAGCCTCGTCAACGTATGCGTTGATGTCAATTCCTCCATCGCCTGACGGCGGAGTAACAGAGACTTTTGAGAATCCGCTCTTTTCCATCAGGGCTTTTACCAAATGTTCAAATTGATATGGTGGAATTTTGAGCAATCGGCTTCGCACAGTTTCAATTTCAACAGAAAGTTCCGCCTCAGCTTTTACTGGTTCGGCAGCTATTTCAGTTATCTCTCGCTCGAGGTCGGTTAAAGGATTGTTTTTTCGAGATTCAGCAAGAAGGTGTGAAGCAATAGCTTGTGCTTGACTGATTGGAATGATCTCTGGCTGTTTATGGATACGAAGCTCAAACAACCAGACTTTACGAAGAGAACCTTTGCTGTCTGTCTGGGCTTCTTGATAGTGTCGTAACAACTCCAAAAGGCCAAGAAAGCGATAAGTCTGTCGTCCTATGTTGATAAAACCGTAAAATGGCACTGGCGAAGAATATTGTTCCAAAAGCCGTTTGTTTCGACCCGAAAGCAATTGGTCACCTTCTCTGCCTTGTGCCGTGTAAATCAAAATATCGCTTTCGATTCGGTCATTGTAGGGATTTTCCGAAGACACTTTCCCAGATTCTTCTGCGGCGGTCATGATTGCCAAATGAAGCAGGTTCTTTTTTGCGTCAACCGACGGACGTATTCCTCCGAGATTCTCTAACCCGAGAGAAAAACGAATTTGGTCGTTCGTATACTGCTCGCCTACGCGAAATTCAGTGACGGCATTCATAATTTGGCAGTCCGCTATTCAGCGCTGAAATATAACCATACCGCCGCTAAGGCGACGAATTGAGCACTTGATCTCTTTTCTTGAATCAGATGCTCTATCAGATCGGTTTTCCACAGGCAGTTTAGCAAAGGAAGTAGCCCGGTGAAGAGTCTTTTAGTCAACTTCACCGGGCCATCTTTTACGGATAGGTTGTTCGTTTAGCTAGCTGCACTTACTCCACGAGCAATCATCGCAACGCACGCATCCTGATTCCACAATCATATTGCTGGAACTGCACTCAGGACAGACCGTGACGAACTTTCCCGCCGGTTGCGCCGCACCATTGTCGGCAGGCTTCGCATTCGTCGCGCTGTTGCCGTTCGCTGTTTTGCCTGCGCGCGCCGAATCGGGTTGATTCAACAAGCGCCGCTTGGTCAGCATAATGCACTCCGCTACCGCCTGCTCGGTCGAGGTGCAGAGGCGTTCGTTGAACCAGACCGAATGGTTGCCGATGACTTTGTTCAAACTCGCTGCTACCTCTTCAGGGTCGAACCCGCCACGCAGCATCTTCGATGCTAGCAACCCGACCGACACGGACAAGCCTGCACCTGTGGCGAAGACTTCCAGCACGCGCTGGCTGTCGTGGTTGATCGTGACGTAGAGGTTCTGACCGTCGAACGGAATTTGCCAGGTGGAGCCTAGCAGTTCACGCGGACGCTGGTCCCGGGGGCGCTCGACCTTCGGACGGGCGGACGCCGCAGGCTTGGTGATGGGGATGACCGTGGCTTCGACTGGTGGCGCAGGTTCAACCGGCGCTTCGACCTTCGCCTCGGCTGGTGTCTCTTTAGCTTTCTCGGTGGTCATCGCCGTCAGCACTTGGTCATCGCGTGAGCCGTCGCGGTAGTAGCTGACCGCTTTGACACCCATCTTCCAGGCGAGGCGATGAACGCGGTCGGTGTCAGCTACGGAGTAGCTGGACGGAGCGTTGACCGTCTTCGAGATCGAGTTGTCCACGTGGTCTTGGAACGACTTGAGCACGCGCAAGTGATCGTCAGGCACGAGCGTCATAGCGTCCACAAAGTAATCGGGCAGCTTGTCGCGGTTCTCGACAATGTGTTGCGCGGCCCTGGCGATGGAGTCGGAGTTGGACAGATCAACTTCGATGCCCAAGGCTTTGGCGGCCAGCGGGTGCGCGTAGGTGCGCGTACTGATTGTGTCGCGGCGCACGTAGGCATAAGAGAAGTTCGGCTCGCAGCCGCTGCTGGTCTCTGCCACCAGTGAGATCGTGCCCGTGGGAGCAACGGTGGTGACCTCGTAATTGCGCGGTGTGAGCGGGAGCGAACGATCCAGACCGACCTCTTTATAGATCAGGTCTTCGTAGAGATCGCGATTCGGCTCGAATTCGGGCATTGCGCCTTTCTCTGCTCCGATTGCGAGCGAGGCGCGCCAGGACTCTTTGCGGAAGAAATCCATCATAAGATCGGCCAACAGGGCGGACTCTTCACTGCCGTAGGCGATGCGTTTGTGCAGGCAGAGATCGGCGAAGCCCATGATGCCCAGGCCCACGGGGCGTGTGCGCTGCACCGTGTCCTGGATTTGCGGCAGCGGCCAGTCGCAGGTATCAATCACATTGTCGAGGAAGCGCACGCACCAGTAGATGTCCGTGCTGAAGCGATCCCAATCAATGTCGTCGGTCAACTCGTCGTAATACTTCGCCACGTCAATCGAGCCTAGATTGCAGGCGTTGTAATCGTGGAGCATCTGTTCGGCGCAGGGATTGGAAGCGCGCTTCAAGCCCATCGAATTGCGCAGCGGATTGTGGCGGTTGACGTTGTCAATGAAGATGATGCCCGGCTCGGCCCAGCGGTGCGTCGAGGAAATGATGCGCTCCCAGATGTCCGGGGCATAGACCATGCCGGGTTTGGGCGGGGCTTCGCCTTTGTAGGTGTATTCGCCACCCTTGCCATCATTGGCCTTCGGGTCCCAAACCGGACGATCCCACGGCGTGCCCTCGAATTCAGTGTAAAACCATTCGTTGTGCTCGACAGCTTTCAAGAACTTGTCAGTGACCGTGACCGAGATGTTGAAGTTGGTCAGGCTCTTCTGATCGTTCTTGGCGTGAATGAAGCGCAGGATGTCGGGGTGGGCGACAGCCAGGATGCCCATGTTAGCGCCACGGCGCACGCCACCCTGTTTGACCGTTTCGGTCATGGTATTGACGATCTGCATAAAGGACACGGGGCCGGAGGCTATGCCACGGCCTTCGCCCACGGGTGTCCCAGCGGGGCGGAGCAGTTCGTAGGTCATCCCTGTGCCGCCACCTGACTGGTGGATGAGAGCACAGTATTTGGCGTGCTCCATAATCCCGTTGAGCGAATCGGGGACTGGCAAGACAAAACACGCCGCTAGCTGGCCCTTCGGTTTACTGGCGTTGACCAGACACGGAGTGTTGGGTATGAAAGCGCGCGCTTCCATCAAGCGCATCAAGTTAGCGATGAACTCCTCGCGTTTGATGAAATCCTGCTCAGCCTTTGCCACGTGGCTGACGACACGTTTGACGATGTCGTCCCAGTTTTCGAGCGCGTTGCCTTCAAGGTCTTTTAGCGAATAACGTTTGGCGACGATTTGTTGTGCGTTGATTCCCAGCGGCCTCTTGTATGGACTCGTGAATTCGACGATTTTCAGTTTGCTGACACTCATGGTATCCGACCTGCCTTCCTTCCAGAGCTTATTAGCCTAGCATAGAGAGTTAGCTTTGATGCGCTGTTGTCAGATGGTGACTGTGTGCAGCGCGACAAAATCCATGGACATTATGTGTGAGTAACACTTCATCAGTTCCTAATCATGACAAAGCGCTACCACGAAATTGTGGGTAAACGAGCCTGACGTTCGTTATTGTTGGGTTGAAACGGGAGGTGAATGCCCAACGGCAACAACTGAAAAAACGGGCTTCGACACTCTTACTCAACTAAACGCAACGTGACGATGGGTCTCACCAAACATCACAGCACCAATCCGGGCGCAGGGGAACTCGCTGAGTAAAGCATCGAATGCATGAAGCTTGCTCGAAAAGCTTTAGCTTTGCCATAACTTTTCGAGTTGATCTATTTGATCTGCTTCAATTTTCAGCCTTGAGCGAGCGAAAATATAGGCCACTACATACGGAGCTGTCAAACGATTTTTGCACCAACATATTGTGGTTTGGCTTAAGTGCTAGCACGCAAAGGCAAAATAGTTTTAGCTCGATTTGAGGTTGCTGATTTCGTGTGCAGAGGTCGTGAAGGGCGTTGCAAAAAGGGCCTGTTTGAAGCTCGAATTTACTAAGCAGAGGCTTAACGGAGTGTCCCTTAACGCACAGTTTGCGCGACTGCTTGTTGATGATGTAAGCTGCCGCTCGCGCCGTTCAAGCTGTAATTTCAACGACGACATCCTTCACTTGCGAGGTAAAACTTATGATCGCATGGCTGGTGCTTGTTTACGCCCTACTCATAACGGCTGGTGGCGTGATGGGCTACAGGGCAGGCAGCATGGCTTCGTTGATAGCCGGCGTGGTGGCGGGTTTGGCGTTGGCTGGCGCGTCGGCTGCGATGTTGCGTGACAATTATCAAACCGGTTGGTGGGTGGCATTTGTCGTAGCCTTGCTGTTGCTTGGGCGCTTTGGTTTGGCAGCCTATGGCAAGGGATTCAAGTTGATGCCCGGCGGCTTGGTCATTATTATGAGTTTGATCGTGCTGGCGGCTTTATTGCTGCAGCGGACGCCGGCAACCAGATAGTTAGTCCCCTTCACACAACCCGTCTACAAACTCTTGTGCTTGGCTTTTTAGGTAGGCCGGATGTGGCTTACTGAAACTACAGTCTTTGTTGATTCAATTTTTTAGGAGGGAAGAAACCAATGGCTACTGTTTACAAAGCGCAGACTTTTAACTTGAGCAACCTGAACGGCATCTCTGACGGCACGTTGGCGATGCACTTCAAACTTTATGAAGGCTATGTGACCAACACCAATCTCTTAAACGAGAAACTCGCCACGTTGGCAAAGGGAGAGTTGGGCGCAGGCGACATGCCCGTCTACTCGGAGCTGACGCGCCGGTTGGGCTTCGAGTACAACGGAATGGTGCTGCACGAGTGGTATTTCGGCAATCTGAAGAGTGGTGGCAGCGGCGATGCGGATAAAGCATCAGCGTTTTATCAGGCAGCAGAGAAGAGCTTCGGCAGCTACGAGCAATGGAAGAAGAGCTTCGTAGCCGTCGGCAAAATGCGTGGCGTAGGTTGGGCGGCAACTTACCTCGATCCGGTCAGCGGCGGATTGTCGAACCACTGGATCAACTTGCACGAGACGGGCAATGTGGCGGGCTTTGTGCCGGTGTTGATTATGGATGTGTGGGAGCACGCCTTTATTCGCGATTATGCCCCGGCGGATCGTCCGAAGTATATCGAGGCCTTCTTCTCGAACATCAATTGGGATGCTTGCGATGAGCGTCTGACCAAAGGCGCGGCAAGCCGTCCGGCGGTGATTGGCTAGAGCCTAGCAAGGCAGAACGGGGAGCGTGAGCGACCTGCGTCTCGGTCAGTGCATACTTGATTGGGTTCAGGTCGCTCACGCTCCCCGTTCTGCCTTGTGTTTCTAAAGTTTCAGGCAAAAAAGAAGCCCGCTCATCAAGAGCGGGCTTCGCGTTTTTAAGCAGCTTTGATTTCGGCGGCTTTACTCCTGCGGTTGCACGAGCACAACGCGCGTGTTGTTTGCATCACGGACGCGCAGGAAGATGGTCTTCTTCGCGCCGATCTTTTGCAGTTCTGCATTGAACTCACTGACGGTTGCCACCGGATGGCGTGCGACCTCGATGATGACCATGCCGGGACTCAAACCCGCCGCCGCCGCATCGCTGTCAGCGTCAACATCAGTAATGACGACGCCGGTTGTGCCTGCGGGCAAGCGGTAATCGCGTGCCTTTTCGGGCGTCAAATTCTCCACGCTGACGCCCGCGAGCGGGCCAGTCGCTTTGTTAGCCGACGCCTTGATCGGCTCTTCTTTCGCCCCGGCTGTCGGTTCAACTTCGGCCAGCTTGACCGTCAACTCGCGCTCGGAGCCGTCACGCCAGACTTTGATTTTGACAGGCGTGCCTGGGGCGGTTTGCGAGGTCAGGTTGCGCAACTCGCTGCTGTCCTGAATGCGCTTGCCGTTGAACTCGGTGATGATGTCATACGGCTTAATGCCGACTTGATCGGCGGGCTGGCCCTTTTCCACGTCGGAGACAAATGCGCCAATCGTCGAGGGGTAGCCCAACTCTTTGGCATATTCGTTCGAGACGGCGGTCACAGTCACGCCGAGCCTGCCGCGCCGGACCTTACCGTTCTTGACGAGTTGGTCCATCACATTGCGCGCCATCTTCGAGGGGATGGCGAAGCCGATGCCAATGCTGCCACCGCTACCACCAGCAAGAATCTGCGACGGAACGCCGATCAATTCGCCGCGCAGGTTGATGAGCGCGCCGCCCGAATTGCCACGGTTGATGGCCGCGTCGGTCTGAATGAAATCTTCGTAAGGCTGGCTGCGCGGATCGGCAGTACGTGTAGTGCTGCGGCCTTTCGCGCTGATGATGCCCATCGTGACGGTCTGGCCGACGCCGAGCGGGTTGCCAACGGCTAACACGAGATCACCGACCTGAGTCGCGTCGGAATCACCGAATGCCACAGTAGGGAAGCCACTGCCTTCGATTTTGATCACGGCCAGATCGCTTCTGGGATCGGTGCCGATGACTTTGGCGGTGAATTGGCGGCGGTCGTTCAAAAAGACTTCGACCTTCTCCGCCTCATCAACCACGTGATTGTTGGTGACAATGTAGCCGTCACCTGTGACCAACACACCGGAGCCTACCCCGTTGCGCAACAAGCGGCCACGACCTTCTGGCGTCGGCTGACCTTGCTGGCCGCGCGGTGTGGGAACGACGCGGCGACGCGGCGTACCTTCATCATCCTGATCAGGCAGACCGAAGAAGTCGCGGAACGGATCAACAAAACCAAAAGGTGAGCGTTGCCGGCTGCTCTCGCGAGCGGAGACTTCAATCGTCACGACGGCCGGCGTGACCGCCTTGGCGATTTGCGCGAAGCCACCGTTCAAGACGATATTCTGATCGAGCGCGGGGCTGGGCAGGGCGACAGCCGCTTTCGGTTCATCGCCCGACTTGGCGCTAGCAAACGTCAACCAGCCTTTGGCGGTGACGATGGAGCCGAGCAGCGTTCCCAGCAGTAACACGCTGGCGGCCACCACACTCAAGAGCTTCCAGTTTTGGCGGCTGGGTTGCTCCGGTTGGCGCGCGATGACGATGTTGTCAAATTCATTATTCATAAAATTCACACTCCCTCTGTACCTCTGAAATCGGTTGCGATGCTAATCTGAGTCTTCCAAGCAGGACGCCTGGACGATTCGATTACGAACGGCCAGCGTCTTTGGTTCTCTGACAGGGCATCATCTTAACAACGGCTTTGAGCCTTTTCAAGAACCTACTCAGTAGCTTTCGACCAAGCTCAGAACGTAGCCGGAAAGCCGTCTTGCACAGCCTCTTCTTTTGGTGTAGAAGGTGAGCCGCATTCGGCACTAAAACGTAGCGAGTTCAGCGCAGAAACGAGGAGCGAAGAGTTTGCAGCATCCATTCAAGTCGTCGCAGGGCGGCAGGCTATTACAGGACGCCAATCAAATGTCAGGTTCGGTAGAGGTCATCGTTGGTTCGATGTTCAGCGGCAAGAGCGAGGAATTGATTCGCCGCTTGCGCCGTGCGCAGATCGCGCGCCAGAAGGTGCAGATTTTCAAACCCATCATTGACGCGCGCTATTCCGACACGCACATCGTCTCGCATTCGGCCATGAAGATCGAATCGCAGGCTGCCGCAGCGGCGCACGAGATTCTGGCATTGGTCGAACCGGATACTGATGTCGTAGGGATTGATGAAGGCCAGTTCTTCGACCAGGAGTTGGTGGCGGTGGTCAATCAACTGGCCAATGCGGGCAAGCGCGTGGTGATTGCGGGCCTGGATATGGATTACCTGGGACGTCCGTTCGAGCCGATGCCGCTGTTGATGGCGATTGCCGAGGAAGTGACCAAGACGCGCGCCGTCTGCATTCAATGCGGCAGTCCGGCGAGCTACACGCAACGCTTGATTGCCAGCCGTGAACGCGTGGTGGTAGGCGCAGCAGATGCCTATGAGGCGCGCTGCCGCGCCTGTTTCGATCCGAATCTGTCTGACTCGAAAGAGCAGGCTGCTGATTGAGTAAAGAGAGAGTTCCATGATCGCAGCTTGACCAGCCAAGTTATAGCCAGATTTCAAGGAGTCCAGCTTATGAAAAGCAAAAAACCGCCTGAATGTTCGATGGAGCACGATCTGCTATACGACTTTCTGCGTGTGGTCGAAGCCGCGGCGATTGCCGCCGCGCGCACGATGGGGCAAGGCAAACGCAAGTACTCCGACCACGTCGCGGTCGAGACAATGCGCGCGGTGATGGAGACCGTTCCAATGGAGGGCACGATTGTCATCGGCGAAGGCGAGCGCGATAAGGCCCCGATGCTCTACATTGGTGAACAAGTCGGTTTGGGCGCGAAGCACAACCAGCGCGGCAAGTATCCGGCGGTGGACATTGCGGTGGATCCACTCGAAGGCACCAATCTCTGCGCCACCGGCTCGGACAATGCGATTGCTGTGCTCGCAGCCGCGGAGAAAGGCGGCCTATTGCACGCGCCGGATATTTACATGAACAAGATCGTGGTCGGCCCGTCGGTCAAAGGCCTAGTGGATATTGATGCTCCAGTCAGCCGTAACTTAAAGGCGATTGCCAAAGGGCTGCGGCGCAAGGTGGAAGACCTGACCATCGTCGTACTCGACCGCCCACGTCATCACAAGCTGATGGAAGACATTCGCCAGGCTGGCGCGCGCATTCGGTTGATTACGGACGGTGATTTGTCGGCAGGCATCTCGGCGGCGGTCGCCGGTTCCGGTGTGCACGCGCTGATGGGTATTGGTGGCGGCCCGGAGGGCGTGATTACGGCGGCGGCGATGAAATGTTTGAACGGCGAGATTCAGGCGCGCTTTATGAAGAAAGAGCAGCTTCTTGAAGTAGACCGCGCGAAGATTGCTGATGGAATAGGAGAACGTATGCAGGAGATGGGGATCAAAGATCCGTGGCAGGTTTTTAACACCGACACGCTCGCGCCGGGCAAACAGGTCATCTTTGCGGCCTGTGGCGTGACCGATGGCACGATTCTGCGTGGCGTGCGTTTCTTCGGGCATGGCAAACGTACTCAATCGCTGATGATGACGACCGAGACCAAACAAGTACGTTTTGTGGATACTGTGCACGTTGCAGGCGGGCCAGACGCCTACGTGCGCTTCGACCGCTAAAGATCGAGCGATGTTGTTGAATGCCGCCAACCGGGTTTGGGTTGTGTATCTGACAGTCCTCAGCTTGACGCTGCTCTGGTTGTTGGCGCTAGTGGCCGCGCCCTGGCTGATGTGTCACGGAGACGAATTGGTGGCCACCCTGCTATATCGCAGCTTTGCGCTGGTCTGTCATCAACGTGGCGCGCGTGCGTTTCACTGGTGTGGCTGGCCGTTGGCAGTGTGCGCGCGCTGTAGCGGGATCTATGCAGGCGCGCTACTCGGTTTGTTGCTTTATCCCTGCTGGCAGCGTTTGGCTACGCCAGTTTTGCCAGCGCGACGCTATCTGGCGCTGGCAGTGACTCCCCTGTTATTGGATTGGGCGTTGGGAGTGCTGGGCATCATAGATGGCCATGCTGTGATCAGAATGGCCACCGGGCTACTGGCAGGTGGCGTAGCGGTCTTTTATCTTTTGCCTGTTGTGCTGGCCGTAGGTAGCGGACGCGAGTCCTTTGCTCGATCAAACTAAAAAACAACGCAAAGTCTGAGAAGGAGAGTGAATGCCGGAAGTTGATCGCAATCAACCGGCCTTGATCGGTGGGCTGATTGTCGGAGTGCTCTCGGTACTGCCGATAGTGCAGGCCGGGAACGCCTGTTGTTGTTTGTGGGCTTTGGCCGGTGGCGCGACAGCCGTCAAACTCTATATTGACCGTTCGCCGGAGCAAGTAAGCTGGGCTGAGGCGGCGAAGGTTGCGGCGTTGGCTGGGCTGCTCGGCGCGATCATCCGTATCTTTCTCGGCACACCGGTAGATTTGGCGACTTGGCCGGCACAAATCATGGCGATGGAAAAATTCGCGCAAGGGATGGCTGATCCACAGCGGCAGCAGTTGTTGGATTTACTGAGTCAGTTGCGCCAAATGCCGGCAGGGCAGATTGTGTTGCGCGCGCTGTTACCGGCCAGCCTGCTTTGGGCCGTGATCTTGTTTGTCTTTACGGAAGTGGGTGGTTTGCTAGCCGTAGTTTTGTTTGAGAAACGCAAAGGCCAAACGCCAGCCGCGCCTGGTGGCGTTGATGATGGGACGAATAAATGACTCGACACCGTTCAGTATGTTTAAGCAGACGCTTTCTGGGCCTGCTGTACTAGAAGAGATCGGACTGTAGAGCCAAGAAAAAGTTTTATTCCACTAAAAAAGCACTAGCCAGCCATTCACTCCCTGACTATAATGCCGCCGTCCATTCGGGAGAGACTTGGCGAGTATAAGGAAAAAAAGACTCGCGACAGTTTGATGTAGCGCAGCGAGAGCGAGACATCAACACCACAGTTAGGCGACCGCGCGTTGCCATCGGTCGGCCACAAAGATCGTATAAGCTGATTCGCAGAAGCTTTTTGAGCAGGCTGAGAGCTTACAGAGCAGTTGTAGTTAAATCTGCTCTTGGGTAGTGGTGTCTTTAGTCACAACCTGAGCAGCAAACAGACTGCGCTCTGCTGAGCTTATCATCATATTTGTGCAAGTCGTGGTATCACGCTCTTGACTAGGCAATAGTGGAGTTGCGACTCCAGCTATGGGTTGCCCGCGAGCGCGTCACTACTGTCCATGCGTATACCGTACGGCCTGCTATCAGCGCAGCAGACGCTGAAGCTGGCAAACAAACTACACACGTTGGCATCCCACTGAGCCGAACGGATGCCCAGACCCCTCACTGGTCTGTTTCGGACGGCTCGGGGAAGAACATGAAGGTGTCATCGTCCTCACTTGCGGTGGCGTATGCGGCGGGAGTTAGCGCGCCGCGTGTTGTGCCGCACTTCGTCGTTTATCACAGCAAAGAGACCAACCCGGCAATTGGCCCAGCAATCGGCCCAGCAATCGGCACGGAGCAGCACGTTGAGTCTAAAGCCCTGCCTAGACCCGCTCCCAAAGTCGCCAGCCTGACTGCCTGGAAAAAGCGCATTGAAGAAGACGCGCAAGCTTTGTGGCGTGCGCTCCACCGCTTGGTCTGCGTTCATCCATTAGTGCGTTCGGCGCTCAATAGTCAATCATCAGCGGCCAGTCTACTGCCGGTCTTTTCCACCAGCGACCTGACGCAGGACTTGTACCTGCTGCTGCTCGAAAAAGACCGCTTCAGCCACTACCTGCAAAGCCAGATGAGCGACGCCGAGATTGAGCGCGAGATCTTTCAGATCGAGTTGACCAACTTCCTGATCGGACGCTTGCGCCGCCGCCGCCCTGAAAACTATCGCATCGTGCGCCGCGTAAGCAGCGTGCTGGAAAGTGCCGCGCAGTTCAAAGTCTTTCATAAGCGCCCCGGCCAGACGGGCCGTTACCGTCATGCAGCAGAAGTCGTGTATGGTTTGAACGAATGGAGCGAGCAGAAGCCGATGAAGGACAGTGGCACGTTTGACCAACTGATTGCGCACATCCCGATGCGCGTGCGTAATCGGCGGCGCGTCGGCTGCCGTGGCGAAGCGCAGGTGATCGTGACCAATCAGGAATTGACCGAGCTGATGCGAGAGATTCTATGCGCAATTGATTCGCCCGCGCCGTTGCGCGTCTTACGCCAACTCGCGCTGACGAAGCTGCCGGTTTATGACGCCGTGATCACTTCGCTCGACGATGAGTCAGAGCAGGAACGCCAGGGACGCCACCGGGCCACCGTGCTACCTTCCACCGAGAGCAGTCCGGAGCAACTCGCGCTGGCCGACGAAGAGAAACGCCAAGCGCAGCAGGCGGCCAATGATTTTCTGAACTCCCTGCACCGCTTGACCAAATCGAATGCGCAACGCACGGAACGGCTCTGGCGTGTGCTCTGGCACTGTTATTTCGACCCCAATGAGCCTTCGCAATTATTGATTGCCGACTTGGTCGGCCTCTCCGACTCATCAGTGAGCGACTATCGCCGCAAGCTTGAAACCGAGTTGCGCAAGTTGAAGCTCACTACGCAGCAGATGCGCTACTTTACTGAGGAACTAGACGCACAACTGCGTTGGCGGCTCGCTTTGCTTGCAGCGCCGGAAACTCAAGCTCCCAAGCAAGAAGTTGAGTCACATTGGCGACCCTATGAATATCAATCAATGGCGCTGCTCGGAATCGGGCAAGCGGCGTGAGCCTGGCGAGCTGCGGCCTGGTATCTATTGTTCGTAAGGAATGGTGTGCTTAGTTCCTATCTAAAGGTATCAGCAATGCCATTTCAGTCAGACATGGGTTCTAATATCTTTTCTTGCGGATGACACAGATTTCAGCTTGATTGCTTGCGGTGTCAAAGCTATTATCTGCGCGTCCACTAGAACAGAACTGAGTATCCATGTCCTATGTCCGCTGGTTGTATCCCCTATCCAACCACGGCACGGAGAACTCAGGGCGTGCTATCGGTCAGGGCAGTACGATAATGCGCCGAGTTGCTACGATTCGGGAAGACCCTCGCACTGGGCAAAGTAACCTTTCACCGAATCGGGCACGTCGTTAAGATGGCGCGGAAAGCTAAGGCAGACACGTAGCCAGAAAACGGTTCATCCCCTCCACTTGTTCTGCCAACTCCTGATGGTGTCATGTGCTATGAGTCCCCCGGTTTCGGCTCTTGATTGCTGAGCGCCGGAGGTTTCGACTAAGTCGACCTGACTTGCCACGCAGACACTGAAGTTGTTGAGCCGTCGTTTGCAGCAAATTGGTCTTTGGATTGTCAGTAGCAAATGGTTTCCCCAGAGCTAATTCGGATCGCGTCTTACCCGTGAGCGAAAGGACTATGGAGAAGAACAAAAAAATGTTTAATGCCCTGACAGTGGATGTGGAGGATTATTACCAGGTCGAGGCCTTCGCTGATGTTGTGCGCAGCCAAGACTGGGAAAATTGGGAATCAAGAGTAGAGGGCAGCACCCAGCGGCTGCTCGACCTTTTTGCCCAACATAACAGGCGCGGCACATTTTTCGTATTGGGTTGGCTGGCGGAACGCCGCCCGCAATTGGTGCGCGCGATTGCCGAGGCTGGCCACGAGATTGCCTGTCACGGCTACAATCATCGTTTTATCGGCACTCAGACACGAGAAGAGTTCCGCCAAGATTTGCGGCGCGCCAAGGCCCTGCTGGAAGACCTGATCGGCGAAGAGGTCGAAGGCTATCGCGCCCCGACCTATTCGATCACCTCCGAGACATTATGGGCGCTCGATATTTTGATCGAAGAAGGCTTCCGCTACGATTCATCTATCTTTCCGATCCATCACGACCGCTACGGCATCCCAGATGCCAAACGTTTCCCGCACGTGATTCGCTGCGGCGCGGGTGAGATTCTGGAATTCCCGCCTTCCACCGTGCGAATCGCCGGACAAAATTGGCCCTTAGCCGGTGGCGGCTACTTTCGCATTTTGCCTTACAGCTGGTTCCGTTGGGGCTTAAAACACCTGAACAACGTTGAGCAGCAAGCGGCAATCTTCATGGTGCACGCCTGGGAGGTTGACCCGGAACAGCCCCGCGTGCCGGGCACGCGACTCAACGTCATGCGGCATCGGTTCAACCTACACAAGACGGAACCGCGACTGACGCGTCTGCTGACGGATTTCAATTTTTCCACCGTGCGCGATGTGTTGCAGTTAAGCGAGCGCCCTGTGCGCGTCGCGGAGCCAAGCCTGATTAGGCCGAATCCGCTCTACGTGCACGACTGATGACGTGGGCGTAGAGCTGTGACATCCTTACAACTCTCACAACCCATTTCGCAAAAGTTGGCTAGAAGGCAGGTGGATTTATGACTGCGGCAGCAGTGGCGGAGTCTGCTCCTCCATCCGAACACGCATTATCTGAAGTCAAGCTGTATACCGAGGCCGTTGCGGTGCGCTGGGATGAATACGTCAAGCGCGCCGCGGGCGGCACGTTCTGTCATTTGTCGGGTTGGCAGCGCGTCATCGAAAGCACTTGGCAGCACCGCAATCACAGCCTCTACGCCGAGCGCGCCGGCCAGATTGTCGGCGTCTTGCCGCTCTTTTATGTCAGCAGCCGTCTGTTCGGCTCGATGCTTCTGTCAACGCCGAATGCGGTCTATGGCGGCGTGGTAGCCGATGATGCCGCCGCGCGGCAAGCCTTGCTTACGCAAGCCAAGCAGTTGGCGGAGGAGTGGCAGGTAGATTTTCTCGAACTGCGCAACACGCCGGAATTGCATGCCACTGCCGAGCGCGACACCTATCTCAGGTTTCACCAACAAGACCAGCTCTATGTCACCTTCGATCATCCGCTCACGGCCGACGAAGATACTTTGCTGAAAAGCTTCCCGCGTGATGTGCGCCGCATGATCCGGCAAGGCCCGAAGCATGGCTTGACGGCAGAGTTGCGACGACAAGAAGCGCTCGATGATTTTTATGAGGTCTACGCTTACAGTCTGCGCAGATTGGGCACGCCTGTCTTTCCGAAACAGCTCTTCGCCGAATTCTTGCGCGTTTTCCCCGCCGACGCCGATATTCTGGTGATCCGGCAGGGAAGTAAATTTGCCGGCGCCGTCTTGAGCTTCTATTTCAATGATACCGTGCTGCCTTACTATGCCGGGGTCTATCCGGAGTTTTACCAGACCGGCATTAACAATTTTATGTACGCCGAATTGATGCGCCAGAGTGCCGCGCGCGGCTACACGCGCTTCGATTTCGGACGCAGCAAGCGCGGCACCGGGGCCTACGAATTCAAGCGCGGTTGGCAGATGCAAGAGCGCGCGTTGCCGTATCAATTCTACTTGGTCAACGCGCAGCGCTTGCCGCAGCTCAATCCGACCAATCCGAAATTCAAATGGCTGATTGAAACCTGGAAGCGGTTGCCGCTCACTTTGACGAAGTTGATCGGGCCGCCCGTCGTGAAGTATTTGCCCTAGGCTGTGGCAGTAATGTTTCAATCGCAGCATCACTGTTAAGCGGAAGTCAAACCATCATTCCTCCCCATAGTGATGCAAGCTGAAAACAAGCCAAAGAGACAGGTGTAAGGCACAGGTGTCGGTGGGTAACAGCTTCAGCTTTTGATCTATCGAAATCAATGCGGTACCGGGAGCGGGAGCGACCGGGTTACTGCGGGTACGGCAAATGCGGAGTGACCCGGTCGCTCCCGCTCCCGGTACCGCACCAATGTGAATTGCCTGAAATGAAACTCCTTTTTCTAGCCCATCGCATCCCCTATCCGCCCAACAAAGGCGACAAGATTCGTTCGTTTCACGAGTTGCGCGCGCTCGTCGAACGCGGCCACGAAGTGCATCTGCTGGCTTTTGCCGACGACGCGCGTGATCTGGGTTATCAAGTTGATTTGGCCAAGTTCTGCGCCTCGGTGCAAATTCTGCCGCTTGATCGGAATCTGGCCCGCTGGGGCGCTCTGCGCGCTCTTTTTAGCCAGCGCCCGTTGTCGTTAGGGTATTACGCTTCCGCCAAAATGCGGCGTGCCGTGCAGCGGAAGTTGGCCGAAGAACAGTTCGACGCCGTCTTTGTCTACTCGTCTACGATGGCGCAATACGTCCCGCGTGACTTGGCTGCGCGCACGCTGGTTGATCTGGTAGATGTAGATTCGGAGAAGTGGTGCGATTATGCGCGCCGCGCCCGGCTGGCCCAGTCTTGGCTTTACCAACTCGAATGGAAGCGCCTGCGCCGCTACGAACGCGAGATTGTCTCGACCTATGCCTACACGCTGCTGACCACTCCGCGCGAAGCCGCACTGCTCGATCACGTGGATGAGTTCACGCGCCGCGCAAGGTTGCGTACACTCACCAACGGCATAGACTTGGTGCACTATCGCCCTGAAGCCTGGCGGCTCAGCGTGCTGGACAAGCTGCCGAACAACGAGCGCCAATGGTTTGCCGACCCCGTCGCGCCGCGCCTCGTCTTTACCGGCGCGATGGACTACTACGCCAACGTGGACGGCGTGCAATTTTTCGTCAAACACGTCCTGCCGCTGGTGCGCGAACGTGAGCCACACGCTGAATTTCTGATCGTCGGCAGCAACCCGACCGAAGCCGTCCGCCAGCTCGCGCGCAAACCCGGCGTGCAAGTCACAGGTTTCGTAGAAGACGTGCGGCCTTATCTGCAGGCCGCAACCGCCTGCGTCGTGCCTTTACGTATCGCGCGCGGCGTGCAGAACAAGGTTTTGGAAGCGATGGCGGCGGGCAAAGCAATTGCCGCTACGCCGGAAAGTGTGGCCGGGTTGGATGTGGTAGCAGGCGAGCACTTGTTGATAGGAAACTCGCCGCGCAAGCTGGCCGAACAGATTGTCCGTTTGATTCAGGATGAAGCATTGCGCTGTGAACTGGGCGAGAACGCGCGCAGCTTTGTCGAAGCGCACCACGATTGGACGCCGTTGCTGCAACGTTTCGTGGAGATGGTAGAATCCGTTGCCGCCCGAAATGGCAATGGCAGCAGCGATCTGCAGGCGCAGGTCAATCGCACGGGCCGCCGCTGAATGTTTGAGGGTGCAGTACAGGGCGCGGTAGCGACCTGGTGATTTCGATGGCGCACAACTCGGAATCACCAGGTCGCTACCGCGCCCTGTACTGCACCTCAACGCCACCCACGCATGCGCAAAATCCTAAACATCGTCGGCGCGCGCCCGAACTTTATGAAGATGGCGCCTGTTATCGCGGCTCTGCGGCGGCGCGCGGGCGAAGCGGAGCAAACGCTCGTGCACACGGGACAGCATTACGACGAGGCTATGTCGGCCTCGTTCTTTCGCGATCTCGGCATGCCCGCGCCTGACATCAATCTGGAAGTCGGGTCGGGCACACACGCCGAGCAGACGGCGCGCGTGATGCTGGCCTTCGAGCCGGTGTTGATTGAACAACGGCCTGATTGGGTCGTTGTCGTGGGCGATGTCAATTCGACGCTGGCTTGCGCGCTGGTGGCCAGCAAGCTCAACGTCAAAGTCGCGCACGTCGAGGCAGGTTTGCGCAGCTTCGACCGTGCAATGCCTGAAGAGATGAACCGCATCCTGACCGATCAACTGGCCGACCTGTTGCTGACGCCGAGCGCCGACGCAGATGCGAACTTGGTGCGCGAAGGCATCGCGCCGGAACGCATCGTGCGCGTCGGCAACGTGATGATTGATACGCTGCGGCAACAGGCCGAACGCGCCCAAACTTCACGCATCCTGTCAGAACTCGAACTCGCGCCGCATTCGTTCGGCGTGGTGACGCTGCATCGCCCGTCAAATGTTGATGAGCCGGAAACCTTGCGTGGCATCGCAAACGCGCTGGGTGAAATCGCACGCGAATTGCCGCTCGTCTTCCCGGCGCATCCGCGCACACAAGCGCGCCTGCGTGAATTCGGGCTGGCGTTACCTGAACAAGTGCGTGTGATCGAGCCGCTCGGTTATCTGGATTTTCTCGCCTTGTGGCGCAACGCCAAGCTAGTGTTGACCGATTCAGGCGGCTTGCAAGAGGAGACGACCGCGCTCGGCATCCCGTGTCTAACGCTGCGCGAAAACACCGAGCGGCCAATTACAGTCGAGCAGGGCACGAATCGGTTGGTGGGGCGCGATCCGGCTGCGATCAAACAAACAGCGCTCGCCGTGTTGCGTGGCGAGCTCAAACTGGCTGGGCGCGTGCCGGAGCTATGGGATGGCAAGGCGGCAGAGCGAATAGTTGATGCGCTGCTCGGTTCTTAGTTTTATGCGAGTTTTACACGTCCTCGATCATTCGCTGCCTTATTTCAGCGGCTACAGCTTCCGCAGCGATTACATCATTCGCATGCAGCAGCGGCTGGGCTTGCAGCCTGTCGTCGTAACCTCGCCAAAGCACGAGGATTTCAGCGAAGCCAAAGAGACTCGCGATGGCATTGATTACCATCGCCTGGCGTGGCCGTCGTTCTTTGTCTTGCCCAAGCCGAATGCTGTGCCGCTGCTCAAACAGGCGGCGTGCGTAGCCGAGTTGGCAAAGCAACTCACGCGGCTGGCAGCCGAGTTGAAAGTTGATCTGTTGCACGCCCATTCGCCTTCGCTCAACGGCTTGGCCGCGAGCCGTGCGGCGCGGCAATTGGGATTGCCGTGTGTCTACGAAGTGCGTTATTACGAAGAGGACGCGGCGGTCGAGCGTGGCAAGCTAAAGTTCAATTCGCCGCTCTACCGCTTGTCGCGCCGCCTGGAATGGGAGGCGTTGAAGCGCGCCGACCGCATCGTCACAATCTGCGAGGCGTTGCGCGATGACCTGCAAGCGCGCGGCGTCCCGGCGGCAAAGCTCTTTCAAGCGCCGAACGGTGTAGACACCGACAGCTTCGCGCCGCGCGAGCCAGATCAAGAGTTGATTACTAAATACCAGTTACAAGGCCAGACTGTGATTGGTTTCATTGGCTCATTTTACCTGTACGAAGGCTTGGAGTTTTTGGTAGACGCTGTGTTGCGGTTGCTCGATCAGCGCGCCGATGTCAAACTATTGCTCGCCGGCGAAGGCGAGGTAGAGACGACGCTTCGCGCGCGCATCCCCGCTGACAGGCGCGCACAGATTATCTTCGCGGGCAAAGTTCCACATCAACAGGTCAAAGCTTATTATTCGGTGATGGACGTGCTGGTTTATCCGCGCGTCCGCGCGCGTTTGAACGAACTGACCACGCCACTCAAACCCCTGGAGGCGATGGCCATGCAACGCGCCGTCATCGGCAGCCGCGTCGGCGGTCTGCGCGAGTTGATCCGCGATGGCGAGACGGGCTTGCTGGTCGAGCCGGAGAATGTAGCCGCTCTGACGCAAGGCCTGCTGCAATTGGTTGTGGATAAAGCGAAGCGTGAAAGCTTGGCGCGCTCGGCCCGCGAATTCGCGCTGCGAGAGCGCGATTGGGCGCGGATTGTCGAACGCTATCTTGAGATTTATGGCGGAGTGATTAAACGACGTTGCGCCGCGTAAGGCCCGTAAGGAAGGACTATGGACTATGCCTGGGATAAAACTTTCAAGTCACGCCAGCGAGATGTTGGCCGAGCGCAGCATCAGAGAAGACGGGGTTTGGCAGACGATCAATGCGCCGAATAAAACGTGGCGTGGCCCGGACGGCAATTTTCACTACGCCAAACAGGTCAGCGAGAAACGGAATAGCATTCTGCACGTCATCGTTGACGACGAAAAAGACCCACAGCGAGTAGTGACAGTCTTGTTTGATCGCCGTTTGCAGTTCTGAAGACGGCCATGAGGTTGAGCCATGAGATTGAAGCTTGATAAGGAAAGTGACGCTCTTTACTTCCGGCTTGACGAAGCGACAATTGTCGAATCTGAAGAGATACAGCCGGGCGTGATTCTGGACTTTGACGAACAAGGACAAGTAGTCGGTTTCGAATTGCTCTCGGTCAGCGCGCGCGTCAAACCGGAGATGTTGCGCACCCTGCAATTCGAGACAGTTTGAGGTTTGCTTAGCAGTTATGTCAGCGACTTTGGCTGAGAAAAAGTTTGAGAAAGGATCGGTCGAGATGGACGGCGCCGAGGCGCGCTCCGCTTCGGGCATGGAGCCGATGTTGGAGAATACGATTGAGTGGAGCGACAGCTTACTGGCCCACGCGCGCGAGCTGTTCAAACACGGCGAACTGCTCTACCTGGTCACACAGCGCGAGCTGAAGGTGCGCTACAAACAGAGCGTGCTGGGCATCCTCTGGGCCGTCTTGCAGCCGTTTTCGTTGATGCTGGTCTTCAGCGTCTTCTTCGGCCATTTCGCCAAATGGCCGAGCGATAGTATCGCGTACCCGCTTTTCACTTATTCCGCGCTGCTGCCCTGGACGTTTTTTGCCACCTCGCTCTCGTTTGCTATTCCGAGTCTGATTCAAAATTCCAATCTCATCACCAAGATCTATTTCCCGCGCGAGATCGTGCCGTTGGCGTCGGTCTTCGCGGCCTTCGTGGATTTTCTGATCGCGGCGCTGATCTTTGTCGGGATGCTGGCGTGGTATCGCATACCGCCGAGCTGGAATCTGCTCTACATCTTTCCTCTGGTGGTAGTGCAGGTGCTCTTTACAATCGGCGTTTGTCTGCTGCTGTCGGCCTTCACCGTGCTTTATCGCGACGTGCGCCACACGCTGCCGCTCCTGATTCAGATTTGGATGTTCGCCACGCCGATTCTCTATCCGGTCTCGACCGTGCCGCCGCGTTGGCGCAGTTTGTACATGTCGCTCAATCCGATGGCCGCGATCATTGATGGCTATCGCCGCTGTGTCGTGATGGGCTTGCCGCCTGATTTGAAATACCTGGCGCTGGCCACTGGCGTCTCACTACTGTTGGTTTGGGCGGGCTACAAATATTTCAAGCATCTGGAACGGGAGTTTGCAGATATTGTTTGAGAGAAGTAGGTAGTAGACAGTAGACAGTAGTCCTGCCAACTACTGTCTACTGTCTACTGTCTACTGTCTACTACCAAATGAAGATTGTCACCGTAGATCACATCTCGAAACGCTATCGCCTGAGCCGTCTCGGCTCGAAGTCTATCCGCGAAGAGATGTACCGCTTCGGGCAGCGGTTGGTGCAAGGCGCGCGCGGAGTGAATGGCGAGGTGGATGAGTTTTACGCGTTGCGCGACGTGAGCTTCGAGGTCGAGCGGGGCGAGACAGTGGGCTTCATCGGCCCGAACGGGTCGGGCAAGAGCACGATCCTGAAGTTACTGGCGCGCATCATCTATCCAACCAGCGGCAAGCTAGTGGTGCGCGGCTCGGTCGCCTCGTTGATCGAAGTCGGCGCGGGCTTCCATCCTGAATTGTCCGGACGCGAAAACATTTTTCTCTACGGCTCGATTATGGGGATGCGGCGCGCTGAAGTGCGGAGCAAGTTCGATCAGATCGTCGCCTTCGCCGAACTGGAACGCTTCATTGATACGCCGGTCAAACGTTACTCGTCGGGGATGTACGTGCGGCTGGGCTTTGCCGTCGCGGCGCACATCAACCCACACGTGTTGTTGGTGGACGAAGTGCTGGCCGTCGGCGATGCCGCATTCCAGAGCAAGTGCCAGCAGCGCATCGAAGAGTTGCGGCGCAACGGCATGACCATCGCCTTCGTCTCGCACGATATGGCGGCGGTCGAGCGCCTCTGCAACCGCGTCTTCTTTTTGCACAACGGCAAGATCAGCGCGCAAGGCACGCCGCAAGATGCGATCAGCGCCTACTACAACGCGGTTGTTTTCAAAGCGGCGGAGAAAGAGAACCAGCAGATGACGGCGTCTTCGTTGGACAATGGCAATGGACACGGGCGCGTCGCCGAAATTCTCAACGTCCGCTTTCTGGATCGCGACGGCCTGGAAGTGGATTCACTCTCGACGGGCGAAGCCTTGCGGGCGCAGATCGAGTATCAGGCTTACAGACCAATTGAAGACCCGGTTTTTGAATTGTTCTTTTATTCGGCGGACGACCGTTTGCACTGTCACTACACGACGGCGCTGACGGGTGAACAGATGCCGCAATTGAACGGGCGCGGCGTGCTCGAGATCGAATGCGACGAATTCGGGTTGTCGCCAGGTGTTTTCAAGATTGACGCCACGCTTATCCGGCGCGGCGCGATTGCGGCCTACGATTGGAAGCCGCGCCAATATTTGCTGAAAGTCGCGCCGGGCAAACAGGTGCGCGGGATGTTCTATTCGCCGCATCGCTGGCGCTTGTTACCACCTGATGAAGCGCCCGGCGATAAAGGCGGAGAGTTTTTGTAGATAGTTGAGCGGCGCACCTATGCAGTACCGGGAGCGGTAGCGACCGGATTACTGTGGTTGCACCAATGCCGGGAGCCCCGAAAGAACCCGGTCGCTACTGCTCCCGGTACTGTACCAATCGCTCTCGCTTTGGAGGTTGGCATGAAGATCAGCGTACTTATCTGCACGCGCAATCGCGCGCGCGCGCTGGAAAAAACGCTGCCGACGATTCTGGCGCAGCCGGAGAGTGACCAGTACGACTACGAGGTCCTTGTCGTAGACAACGCTAGCACGGACGACACGCGCCAAGTCATCGAGCGGCTCGCGCGCACAACTCACCGGCTGCGCTGTTTGTTCGAGCCACGCGCAGGGTTGTCTTACGCGCGGAACACGGCGGTCAGAAACAGTCACGGCGAATTGATTGTTTTTACCGATGACGACGTGTTGGTGACGGAGAACTGGTTGGCCGAGATTCAGCGTGAGTTTGCCGACGATCCGAATTTGCAGTTGCTGGGCGGGCGCGTGTTGCTGGCGCGCCCTGAGTTGCGTCAGGTCGCGCTGCAAGCTTCGACCGAGCGGCGCGTCGTTCGCTATACGGAGCCGGTTGATGTGGCGATGGGCGCGAATATGGCCTTTCGGCGGCGATTGTTTGAAGAGGTCGGACTATTCGATGTGCGCCTGGGTGCGGGGCGCTTCTTTGCGGGCGGTGAAGAAGTGGAGATTTTCTACCGTGCGCTCAAGGCCGGGCATTATCTGCTCTACGCGCCAAACGTGTTGGTCTATCACGATCACGACCGAGTGACAGTGGAGCAAGCCTGTCGCCTGGAGCACGGCTACGCCAAAGGCTTCTCGGCTTATCTGCTGAAACACGCGCTGCGCGGTGATAAACACGCGGCGCAGGCGCTCTATTGGACAGCGTTGTGGTTGCCGAAGCGTTACAAACGGCGGCCCAACGATACGGCGGAGAGTCTGGCGCGCCGCCGCACTCAGGTGCGTGGCATAATTTTGGGTTTTTTGACAGCTCCCTGGGTGATGGGTTGGGGCGACGGTGAAACGCGCTTTGTGCGCGAGGAGTTGGGTGATGGACAACGAACTGAGCAGACGCTGGCATGAGGCGTTGTTACTTCCCGGCGAAACCGATCTGAGCGAGAGCGGTGTGCGCGAGTTGGCCGAATATTTCGGCATCAGTCGCAGCGCCGCGCGGCAAGCCTGCGAAGCAGCCGTGCACGACTCGAAGCGCGAGTGGGAAGCCACGCCGCGCTCTACTCCGCAAGCGATTGAAGATTTCTATCGCGCGACGCGCAGCTATCTCTTTGAACACGTCTGGTGGCACGCGACCGACCTGCGCGAGAACATGGCGAACGTGGCGCTGCTTGATTACGCGCGTAGCTTGGGCGCGAGCACCTATCTGGATTTCGGCGCGGGCGTAGGCGCGAATGCGATTCTGTTTGCGCAGCAGGGTTTCAAGGTGACGTTGGCCGATCTGTCTCCCGCAATGTTGGATTTTGCGCGTTGGCGATTGGAGCGGCGCAGGCTCAAGGCCGAGTTCATTGATCTCAATGGGGAGAGTTTGCCGCGTGAGCAATTCGAGTTTGTCACCGCAGTGGATGTGCTCGAACATCTCCTTGATCCGGCGGTGGCTTTACAAAAGCTGAGCGCGGCACTCGTCGCAGGTGGCGCCTGCGCTTTCAACGTTCGTGCGGGCCACGATCCTTTGCGTCCGATGCACATCTTGCCCACGCCGTGGCCGGTGTTGCGCGCGCTGCGCCGGAACGGATTTCGCGAGGCTGGAGCGAATGCGGCGAAGCTGAGAAAGCTGGAGTTTTACGTCGTCGAGCGCGGCACGCAAAGTCGCCTCCACAATTGGTGCTGTGGCATGTACGATCAACTGCGTTACAGTGAGGCTCTGATGAGCAATGGCGACAATGGCCGCTTCGTGCCCCATCCGCAGCAGCTCTTTTTCAAGCGCATTAAAGAATGTTTGAACGGGCCAGGGCTGAGCGGGCACGCGCGCTGGCTCGACGTGGGCTGCGGGCGACAGATCGCGCCCTGGTGGTTGAAGGGCAGGGCAGAGACCGAAGCCGAGTTGAAATCGCTCGCTGGCTTGATGGTCGGCATTGACCGCGATTTGGCGGCGTTGCGCGACAATCATTCGCTCAACGCACGCTTGAAAGCTGACGCAGCGCGCTTGCCGTTCGCTGACGGGAGCTTTGATTTGGTGACGAGCAACATGGTCTTTGAACATGTCGAAGCGCCGCGCCCTTCGCTCGCAGAGATTCGACGCGTGCTTCGCCCAGGCAGGCGTTTAATCATCTTGACCCCCAACTGGCTGGACATCGTGACGTTGGCCGCGCGGGTCGTGCCCAACCGCTGGCACCCCGCTATCGTATCGCGGATGGAAGAACGTGGCGCGGCGGACGTTTATCCCACCCATTTCCGCTTCAATCGCCCCGCAACCGTTGAAAAGATTTTGCGCGAGGCTGGGTTTACTAATTGGCGGATTGAAGTGCTCGAACATCCCAATGTCTATTCACACGTGCCCGTCGTGGCGGGTGTTGAAGCCGCGTGGCATAAGCTGGCGTACCGCTGGCCTGCGCTGCGCGGAATGTTGTTGATCGAGGCGGAAGCGAATTGAAGCTTTTGTACCGCAGACTGAGACGTTGTTGTACAGCCTTGCTATGCGCATTGATGTAATCATCGCCACCTACAATCGGGCTGCGCTGCTCGAACGTGCAGTGCGTAGCCTGTTGAACGCACGCCGCACAGAGCAGATCGAGTTGGCGATTACGGTGGTGGACAACAACTCGACCGACCAGACCGCGCCAGTCGTCGCGCGCTTGTCTGACGAAACGCAAGGCCGCGTGCGCTATCTGTATGAAGCCAGGCAAGGCAAAGCCTTTGCCGTGGACGCGGGCGTTGCGGCAACGCACGGCGAAGTGGTAGCGCTGGCTGATGACGATCAGTTGATGGACGACGAATGGCTCTGCGCGATTGAACGCGCCATCGGCGAGGGCTTCGATTTTGTGACCGGGCCGGTCGTGGGCGATTGGCAAGCCGCGCGGCCGCCCTGGTACGACGAACGCTTGCGCGGCGTGTTGTCGCTCGCCGATTGGGGTGACGAACGCATCATCTATCGGACTGACGAAGACCCACGCGCGCGCAGCATCTCCGGTGGCAATGTCGCGCTACGCCGCCAGGTCTGGGAGCGCGTGGGCGGCTTTCATCCTGAACTGGGCAAAACCGTCGCCACGTTTGCGATGGGCGAAGATTCGGAATTGTTCTTGCGCTTGCGCCGCGCGGGCTATCGCGGTTTGTACGAGCCGCAGATGAAGGTCAAGCATCTGGTGCCGCGCGAACGTTTGACCCGCAGTTATTTCCGCGCCTGGCATCGTGGTTACGGCAGATCGGTCGCGTTGCTCGAACGATTGCATCCGCAGGAGGTCAGTTCGGTTTTCGGCGTCCCGCGCTTTTTATTGCGGCAAACGCTCGAAGCCGCCCCCAAAATGCTAGCTGCGCGTTGGCGCGGCGATCTACCGGGCAGTTTTGCGCACGAGTTACAACTCTGGTTCATGTTCGGATTTCTGCAAGGCCTGCGCGCGCATAAAGCCGCGCTAGCGGCGATTGACAGTAGCCCGGTCTTTCAAGGCCGGGCTACTGTCAATCGCCGCTAGCGCGGCTAGGGACACCAAGCCGCAAAATCCGATGCGGCTTGGAATCTGGAAACCTTCTGAAGTTTTCTTATGGCAGTTAAACCTACGGTCAGCGTCGTCATCCCCGCCTATAACGTTGCACCCTACATCACCGAAACGCTCGACTCGCTGTTGGCGCAAACCTACGCCGACTACGAAGCGATTATCGTCAATGATGGCTCGACGGATGAGACAGAGCAGGCCATTACGCCTTACCTCGAACGCTTTAACGGCAAGCTGACTTATGTCAGGCAGGAGAATCGCGGCTTGCCGGGCGCGCGTAATGCGGGGATGCGGCAAGCGCGTGGGCGCTACATCTTCCTGCTCGATGGAGATGACACTTGGTTGCCAGACTGTTTGGGAACGATGGTGGCGTTGGCCGAGGCCAACCCGGCGATTGATGTTTTATATCCGAATGCGATCTTCGACGGCTCCCCCAATTTTTCCGGGCGACTGTTTCAAGAAGTCTTCCCGGCGACCGAGCCGGTGACTTTTGAAAAGGTGCTCACGCGCGAGTGCTACGTTTTTAGCCAGGCGCTCTTCAAGCGCGAATTGTTGGAGCGGGTCGGCGAATACGATGAGAACTTGCGCGCGGCAGAAGACTTCGATCTCTGGCTGCGGATGCTGCACGCCGGTTGCCGCTTTGCTTTCACGCGGCAGCCGCTGATCAAATACCGCTGGCGTTCGGATTCGCTCTCCAATACCAGCGAGAAGCTCTTGACGAATTTGAACACCGTCTACCGCAAGTGGCTCAACGCTCCGGCGACCACCGCAGAGCAACGCCGGCTGATCGAGGCGCAGATGCGTGATGCCGACGCCATGCTGAACTGGTCGCTTTATCGTGGGAAATTACGCGCGCGCGAGTTTGAAGAAGCCGCCCACCACCTGGCGCTGGCAAACGCGCACTATCGCAAGCTGAAACTATCGCTCGTGCAATTGGGCTTGCGCGTCGCGCCGAACCTAGTGGCGAAATTGATCAGCAGGCGATAGGACTTGGGAAGTGGTAAAAATGTAAGGCTGAATTTGCAGCCGCGTAGCGGCGACCTGAATTTAGCCCGGCGTTGCAACGCCGGGAAAGATCAGCAGCGAGTCCCGCGTCGCGTCAGCGACGCTTGAATCAGGCGTCGCTGACGCGATGCGGGACTCACTGCTTGCACATACCGTTGGGTGAAATCCACGGCTAAATTCTGCCGCTGCGCGGCAAAACGATTCAGCCTTACGTTTTGCTCAATACCGGAACTCGAACAACGCTACGACAAAAGAAGACTAAGTGGCTAACTTTTTCGCTGTCATCGGCACCAGGGAACAGGGCACTGAAGCCGCCGCTACATTTCGCCAAGGCTTGGCGAATGCGCGGCGCATCAAACGCAGTGCGCCCGCGCGCGTGCAAGAGAACGAGTGGGCACAGGGCGCAGTCTTCGCGCGGCAGCATGGCTCAGGTGCGCCAATCGCGGTTGACGCGGCCACCGGCAGTTGGTTGCTCGCCGTGGGCAGTTGGTTTCATTCAAACGGTTACGGCTCAGGTGCTGAAGCGCGCCTGCTCGCGCGCGTCTTGCAATCCGGCGTGACGCAAGTCATGCAAGAACTGACAGGTTTCTTCACCCTCGTCTTTGGCAATGCGCAAACCTGCGAACTCGTGGTCGTCACCGATTTGATCGGCAGCCGCCACGCTTTCCTGCGCGAATTCGAGTATGGCATTGCGTTGGCAAGCTCGTCGCTGCTGCTCGCCAGTCTGGCGTCTACCGAGCTTGATCCGCTCGGCTGCGAGGAGTTTCTGCGCACCGGCGTCATTTATGAAGAGCGGACTTTTTTTCGTGAAGTGCGTAAGCTCGCGCCCGCGCACATCTACCGCTTTGCGGACGGCAAACTGGCTGGAACTGAGCGCTACTGGCACATCGGCCAGCTTAGGCCGGACTCGCTTGTCGGCACACGTGCGGTAGAGGCCTTTGGTGACAGCCTCATTGAGGCCGCCCGCCAGATCGGTCGCGTCTTTCCCAATATTCTTTGCGACCTAACCGGCGGCTACGATTCACGCGTGCTGGTGGCTGGCTTGCTCACGGCGGGCGTGCCGTTTGAAACGACGGTGACGGGCGCGCCCGATGCGCCGGATGTCGTGATCGCGCGGGGCCTGGCTGAAATCACCGGGCAGCCGCATCATCCGGTTGAGATCAATTCGAGTTTTACTTTTGCGCAAGCTGAGGCCGCACTGACGTTGACCGACGGCGAAGTGGACATCGTCGAATACGGGCGCAACGTCTTGCCGGTGCACACACAGACGGCGCGGCAAGGCGACCTCAGTCTCAACGGCTCATTCGGCGAAGTAGCGCGCGGCTATTGGTGGGAACTGCTCTGGCCGCATACGGGCAAACGCGCGCAACTCGACGCGCGCAAACTGGCGGCTGGGCGCTACGTGGTTGACCACAACAGCCCGCAACTTTTTCCTGCCGCCGCCAGCCTGGATTTGGTCGCACACTTTGCCGCTGTGATCGAACGCGCCAACGCCGGGTTGTGTGCCTGGCCGAACACGGCGCAGATGGATCACGCCTATCTGCAATTGCGCATGCAACGTTGGCAGGGACGCATCGCTTCGAGCACCGACCAAGTGCGCGCCTGTCTGTCGCCGTTTATGTTCCGTGATGTGTTAGAGACGCTGCTACAAACCGAACATGGGTTGCGTCAGCGTGGCTTGTTGGTGCGGCAGTTGCTCGCGCGCTTGCATCCGCGCTTGGCCGCTTACCCGCTCGCCAATGGTTATTCGGCTGGGCCATTGAATTGGCGGGGTTTTCAGCGCCTCAAGCCATTGCTCAGCGGTTATGGCGGCAAAGCTTGGGAGAAGGGCTGGCATCTGTTCAGTGTGAAGCGCAATGGGACGGCCTCAGTTGAGCCGGTACACGCGCGGCTCTGGCGCGAAGAAGCCGTGCGCGAGTTGTTGTGCCCGGAGCGCATGCTGTTGAGTGCTTGGTTGGACAGTGAGCGGTTGCGCGCTTTCTTACATGCTTCACAACAAGCAGCCTTTGCTTACGAGCGGCAATGGTCGCGCGTGTTGAGTTTAGAGTCTGCGTTGCGCACGGCGCGCGCGAAAGTTTGATGGCAAGCCGGCAGATCAAAATCTTACACGTGCTGGATTCACTCAACGTGGGCGGAATGGAGCGCGTCGTCATCAACGTAGCCAACGGACTTGATCCGGCGCGCTTCGCACAGTCGGTCTGTTGCATCTCGCGTGCGGGCGCGGCGGCGCATACGCTGCGTTCTGAGGTCAAGCTTTACGACTTGGGCAAAGGCGACGGGCGGGCGTGGTTGATGCCACTGCAAGTGGCGCGCGTCATTCGTGAACTGAAGCCTGACATCATACACACGCAAAGCTGGGCAGGCGTGGATGGCGCGCTGGCGCAAGTGCTGACGCAGCAGGGCAGGCTGGTGCACAGCGAGCACGGGCGCAACCTGCCCTACATTCACCACGAACCGCCGAAGCGCAAAGTAGTGCGGCGCGTTGTTTATCAAATGGCGGATGCGGTCTTCACTGTCTCACAGGAGATGCGCGGATATTTCTGCCGCGAGACGGGTTTTCCAGAAAAGCGGATGCGCGTGATCCATAACGGCGTAGACGTTGGCGAGATCGAAGGCACAAAGGCCGACGGCGTGCGCGCTGAGTTGGGCATTGCATCCGACGCGCGTGTCATCGGCACAGTCGCGCGCTTTCAAGAGACAAAGGATTTGGGCACGCTCGTGCGCGCGTTTGCGCAATTGCAGCCGCGGGGAAACGCCAAGCTGCTACTGGTGGGCGACGGCGCCGAACGCGCGAAGTTGGAGAGCTTGGCCGCCGAGTTAGGCGTGGCGACTGATGTAATTATCACTGGCATCCGACACGATGTGCCGCGCCTGTTACGAGCGATGGACGTTTTCGCTTTGTCGTCGCTGTCAGAAGGCTTGCCCATCTCGGTGCTTGAAGCGATGGCGGCCTCGCTGCCGGTCGTAGCGACGAATGTCGGAATGTTGCCAGAGTTGTTGCGAGAGGGCGAGAATGGGTTTCTCGTTGCGCCGCGTGATGTCGAGGCAATGACCGAACGACTGGCATGGCTGGTGAATGAGCGTGAACTTGCGTGCAGCCTAGGCGCAGCCGGAAGGCAGAAGGTAGAACGCGAATACAGTCTGGCGGCAATGTTGCAACGTTACGAAGAACTTTACTTATCATTGCTCGAAAAACGATGAACGGTTCGACAAGCTGCCAGAGCTTGTCGGAAGTCCCAGCAGGCGAGCCAGTGGGTAAACGATCAAGTCTGCGACAAGCTCTGGCAGCTTGTCGGACAGCAGAGCAGGGAAATGAGAATTACCAGGGTTTACACCAAGTCCGGCGATCAAGGCGAAACGTCGCTGGTTGATGGCAGCCGCGTTAGCAAGGCCGGTCTGCGCGTGGCGTCATACGGCGACGTGGACGAGTTGAATTCGCTGCTTGGCTTAGCGCGTGTCGGGTTGGCCGATGAGCAATTCGACGCGCTGCTCGGACGTATTCAAAACGAATTGTTCGTGCTCGGTTCTGACCTCGCCACGCCCGCCGGAACGCCTGTGCCGCGTGTGAGCGAAGGCCTGGTCGAAGAACTGGAACACGACATTGATGCGTTGATGGAAGAGTTGGAACCGTTGCGCGAATTTATCCTGCCCGGCGGCAATCAACTTGGCGCAACCATGCATCTGGCGCGTACCGTAGCGCGCCGCGCCGAGCGGACGGTTGTCGCGCTGGCCGCGCAGGAAGAGGTGACAGACGCCGCCGTGCGTTATCTCAACCGGCTCTCTGATCTGCTCTTCGTGATGGCGCGCGTCGCCAACAAGCGCGGCGGCACGACGGAGACAGCGGCCAATTTTAGTGAGCGAAGAAGTAGGCAGGAGACAGAAGACAGAAGACAGTAGTGCGCTGTCTTCTAACTTCTGTCTACTGTCTTCTGCCTACTGTCTACCTTGTTATGAAAGCAATACTCATCTTCAGTTTGATGGTGATAATTATCCCGGCCTCGTTCTTCTCGCCGTTCACGGGCTTGATCTCCTACATCTGGATTGCGTATTTGCGCCCGCACCAGTGGGCTTACATACCGGATACACGCATCTCGTTGGCAGTAGCAGCGGCGACGTTCGCCGGGTATCTACTCTTTGAGTTGCCCAAACGGTTGCCGCGCTTGTTGCCGAACGTGTTGCTGGTGCTGCTGTGGGTGCAATCGGGGCTGGCCACGGTCTTCGCTTATAACTATGAAGTCGCGCAGCCGAAGTTCATCGAATTTAGCAAGACGATTTTGATCGCGTTGCTGGCGACGGCATTGGCCGACAGCGAGCGGCGCATCCGGCTGCTCTATGTGTGGACGGTCTGTGGTATCGGATTGCTGTCGTTGCGCTCATTCGTCGGCGTGGTGTTGAGCGCGGGCGCGAATCGCTCTTACGGGCCGGGCGGGATGTTTGAAGACAATAACGACTACGCGCTGTTGTTGGTGATGGTGTTGCCGCTGCTCTATTACGCGGCGCGTGGCACCGAAGAGCGCTGGCTGAAATACGGCTGTTACGCGCTCACGCTGATGACCTTCGTCGTGATCTTCTTTACGCGCTCGCGCGGCGGCTTTCTGGGTCTGTGCGTGGTGACGTTGCTGATCGGCTTGCGGTCGAAGTACAAGCTGACCGGTTTGATTGCCGCACCGCTGGCGATTGTATTGATGCTGGCCTTTGCGCCCAGCGTAGTGACTGAGCGCATCAACACAATTCAAGGCGCGCGCCAGAACGATGAATCGGCGCAACAGCGCTTGCGCGTCTGGGGTTATTCATTGCAGATCATGGGCGACTACCCGTTGGTAGGCATAGGCGCGCGCAATCTGTTGGAGATTTACAGCCGCTATGGTGACGCGGAAGACGCGCGCGTGTCGCACAATTCGTTTTTGCAATTGGGCGTGGATGCGGGCATTCCGGCGTTGCTGCTTTTTGTGTTGTTGCTTGGGGTGAGTTACTTCCGATTGTGGCGTGCGCGCAGTGCATTGAAGGAGCATGCGCCGGATTCACCGCTCATCCATTACACGCACGGTTTGCAAGTGGCGCTGCTCGGCTTTCTGGTGTCTGGGTCTTTTGTCAGCCGTTACGATTTGGAATTGGTTTATGAGATCGCCGCGTTGGCGACGGCATTGCGTTGGGTGGCGTTGGGTTACGAGCGCGAGGCCGAGGCGCAGCGCGTGGTGCGAGGTGGCGTGCCAGTATTGGCTAGTACGCAAGCAGCAGCGGGCTAAATCGAAACGCGCAAAAGGCGAATAGATTGGCAAACATCCCGGTAGGAGGATGGCGTCAGGCTCAGGCGTTTAGAGTTCAAGCTTCAGCTTGTCAGGCGTGGCTAGTCACCCGCCGGAAGCAAGCTGAAGCTTGAACTCTAAACGCCTGTAACTCCGGCGCGCTTTCCTATCTTCAGTGTGTCTCGCCATCAAGAGGTAAGACGCGAGCGTACCAATTCTACCAATCCGACTGTTGGTTTCCGACTGTTGATTTATGTGTGGCATCACCGGCATCTACCATTACGCCAACGAACAAGCGGTCAATGAAGCCGTGCTGCGCCGGATGACCGACGTAATCGCGCATCGCGGGCCGGACGATGATGGCTTTTACATCACGGGCAAGGTGGGCTTGGGCCACCGGCGGCTCTCGATCATTGATGTGGCGGGCGGGCATCAGCCGCTCTTCAACGAAGACGGCACAGTGGCGATTGTCTTCAACGGCGAGATTTATAACTACAAAGAGCTGGCAAACATTGTCGAAGCGCGCGGCCACACATTGCGCACGCGCTCGGACACCGAGACCATCGTCCATCTTTACGAAGAGTTCGGCGAAGATTGCGTGGCAATGTTGCGCGGGATGTTCGCTTTTGCGCTCTGGGATGCGCGCAATCACACGTTGCTGCTGGCGCGTGACCGTGTTGGCAAGAAGCCGCTCTACTACGCTGATGTCAAAGGCGCGTTACTTTTTGGTTCCGAATTGAAATGCCTGTTGCAACACCCGCTGGTACCGCGCGAATTGAACGAGCAGGCGGTGGCGGACTACTTCTCGTATCAATACGTCCCCGCGCCCAAGACGATTTTCAAAGCCGCCCGCAAACTACGCGCGGGGCATTATCTGGTCGTCACGCCGCGCGGCTTGCGCGCCCAACAATATTGGGACATTGATTTCAGCCAGACGGAAACACGTAGCGAAGCAGAATGGTGTGAGGATTTGCTGGCTACGTTGCGCGAAGCGGTGGACGTGCGCTTGATGAGCGAAGTGCCGCTCGGCGCGTTTCTCTCTTCGGGCGTGGATTCTTCCGCTGTCGTGAAGCTGATGAGTGAGCTTACCGCGCGGCCTGTCGTAACGGCCTCCGTTGGGTTTACTGAGGAGAAATACAGCGAGACGAATGACGCGCGCGCTTTTGCGGAAAGCCTAAACGCCGATCATCACGAGCGCATCGTCAATCCACAAGCGGTCGCAGCGGTCGAAAAGCTCGCCTGGCATTACGACGAGCCGTTTGCCGATGCTTCGGCGGTGCCGACGTTTTATGTCTCGCAAGCCGCGCGCGAGTTCGTTACAGTAGCTTTGTCAGGTGATGGTGGTGACGAGAGTTTTGCTGGCTATCGCCGTTACGCGTTTGATGCAATGGAGAATCGCGTGCGCGCGGTTGCGCCTGCTGCCTTGCGCAAGCCGCTGTTTGGCGCGTTGGCGACGGTTTACCCGAAGGCCGATTGGTTGCCGCAACCCTTGCGCGCCAAAGCCACGTTGAAAAACCTGGCGCTCGATCCGGCGGCGGCTTACTTCAATTCGGTTTACGGCGCGATGGCGAATGAGCGCGCGGCTTTGCTCAATGGCGATTTGCAGCGACAACTCAACGGTTACAATCCGTTCGAGGTTTTTCTTGAGCATTACAGCCGAGCCAATACTGCCGACCCGTTGGCGCGCGCGCAGTACGTGGACATCAAGACCTATTTGACCGACGACATCCTGGTCAAAGTAGATCGCGCGAGCATGGCCGTCTCGCTCGAAGTGCGTTGTCCGTTGCTCGATCATAAAGTGATGGAGTTGGCGGCGCACATGCCGTCGAGCTTGAAGTTGAAAGGGCGCGCGGGCAAACACATCTTCAAACGCGCGGTCAGCCGGATACTGCCGGAAGAGATCCTGACGCGCCGCAAACAGGGCTTCGTGTTGCCCGTGGCCGAGTGGTTGCGCGGCGAATTGCGCCCATTGGCCGAGAGCTTGCTGTTCGACGTGTCGAGCGAAGACGGCTTGCTACGACGCGAACACATCACACATTTGTGGCAACAACATCAAGCCAAGCGCCGTGATTTTGCGCGCCCATTGTGGACGATCTTGATGTTCAGGTTGTGGCAGCAGAAATTTCTCAAGGGATGAACATACTCACCTTCACCACCCTCTGGCCGAATCACGAACAACCCAACTTTGGCGTCTTCGTCAAGCATCGGGCCGTAGCGTTGGCCGGGCAGCCAGGTGTGCGGATGCGCGTAGTTGCGCCGGTGCCATACTTTCCCAAAAGTTTAGACTTTGGTTTTGTCCCGACGCATTGGCGGCGGATGGCGCGCATTGCAGAGCGGGAAACAATCGCCGGGCTGGAGACCTTTCATCCGCGTTATTTCAACCCGCCGAAAGTGGGAATGCGGTTTTATGGACATTGGATGGCGCGGAGTGCGCTTGAATTGGTGCAGCGGCTACACGCGGCAGCGCCGATTGATTTAATAGACGCGCATTATGTTTATCCCGATGGCGATGCGGCAGCGCGGTTAGGCGAGGCTTTACGCGTGCCGGTGTGTGTGACAGCGCGCGGGACGGACATCAATCTGTTTGCGCAGATGCCTGCGATTCGCCCATTGATTCAACGTACGCTGCAACGTGCGCAGGGCATTGTCGCCGTGAGTGCCGCGCTCAAAGAGCGGATGATTGAGTTGGGCATTGAGCCAGAGAAGATCGCCGTCATTCGCAATGGCGTTGACCGCGATGTTTTTCAACCGCGTGACCGGCTGACCGCGCGTCACAAACTGGGGCTGGCTGCTGAAGCCAAGCTCATCGTAAGCGTGGCGGCGCTCGTGCCGCTCAAGGGAGTTGATCGTTTGATCGAGGCGATGCAGTTGATCTTGCAAACACAGCCGCAGGCACGGCTCTACGTCATCGGCGAAGGCGCTGAGCGCACGGTGCTGACTGCACGAATCGCTGCGCTATCGTTGCAAGACAGAGTCTTTCTGTTGGGCGCAAAACCACAGCCTGAATTGGCCGATTGGTATGCGGCGGCGGACTTGTTCTGTCTGACCAGTCAGCGCGAAGGCTGCCCGAATGTGGTGATTGAGGCGCTGGCGTGTGGCACGCCGGTCGTGGCAACCGATGTCGGCGGCATTGGCGAATTGGTCAGTGCTGACTGCGGTCGCTTGGTGCCTCAAGCGCAGGCTGACGCAGCAGGCTTGGCGCAACAGATCAACGAAGCTTTATCAGTCGAGTGGAAACGTGAGGCAATTGTGGCGCGGGGTGGCGCGCGTTCGTGGGCGGAGGTCGCAGAAGAGTTGCTGAAGTATTACAGCGCGCGTGGCATTGCTCAGCAGTCTGGCACGCTTTGACTTGGCTGCGGGCGAAATGGTCTAATGATGCGCCTGTAAAGATTGAAGTTAGCTTGATTAAGGTTGTTCTTTCAGTTCTCATCGCGGTGCCGAAGGTAAGCGCGCTTGGCTAAATCGCCGTCCGATTGCCCCTCCAAAGTTTGTTCTGCTGCTATAACCCCGTCTTTATTACCGAATGTTACGCGTAAGCTGCGCCACTATCGTCACGATGAGACGAGCTTCCTCACAAGGAGAGATATATTGATGTTCTATCGCCAAAGACACTTACCAGCGCGGCTATTGCGTGGGTCTTTTCCAGTTGTGCTTACGTTGATCTGTTTGCTGGTCGGGTTGGTGGTTGCACGCCAGTCGTTTGTTACAGCGCGCGTGACGGCGGTCACCCAGGCGACAATTTCGACCGTCGCGGGTGGCGGGTTCGGCGCAAATGCCCAGGCGCGGCAAGCGCCGATGGAGTTGCCGACGGCGTTGGCCCTCGACCCGCAAGGGCGCGGGTTTTACGTCGTGGACGATGTTGAAGGCATGAGCTTGTTGCGCTTCGTCAATACCTCGCCGAATCAGGTCACGCTGGCGGGCACGGTCATTCTGCCCAATAACATCAATCTTGTGGCAGGCGGCGGCTTGCGCGCGGAAGATAATGTCCCGGCGCGTGATGCCGATTTGGCGAAAGTGACGGGGCTGGCAGTTGATCCAACGGGCAACGCGGTGTTGCTGGCAATCCCGGCTTTCAATGCTATCCGCGTCGTCAATGTTGGCACGCAGAATGTCACGCTCGGCGGGCGCAGTTTTGCGCCCGGCACCGTAGGCACGCTGGCAACGCTGGATTTTATAGACCTACGCGGCGTCGTGATACAGCCGGTCTCGCGCGAAATCTTCTTCATTGCCGGGACGGTGGTTTATCGGATAGACAGTAACGGGGCGATTGCGCCATTCGCGGGTGGCGGCAATCCGGCGAATGGGAATGGCGATGGCGGTCAGGCGCGACAGGCACGCTTGGTCAATCCGCGCGGGCTGGGCTTCGATGCCAACACCAATCTGTTAATCGCCGAGGGTGGCAACCCGCGCTCGGAAAAAGCCGATGGCGCGGTGCGCCGCGTCAATAGCAACGGCGTGATTGCGACGCTTGCGGGTGGTTTGGATTTTCCTGTCGGGTTGACGGTTGCGCCAAATGGTAACGTTTACGTCGCATTGGGGAATGTCCAGCAATTGATGGCGATTGCGCCAAACGGCGCGCAGACTGTAGTGGCGGGCAATTCGAACGGTTCGGCGTGCGATCAGAGTGCGCATCCCAATTGCGGCGATGGTGGACCGGCGCTGCTGGCGAGTTTGAGTTTGCCAGACAGTGCGTCGGCTGAGACCTTGGTCTTTGCCGCTGACAATCGCGGCGTCTTTTTGCCTGATTACCGCTATGGCCGTGTGCGCTTCACCAATTTGACTGGCGCGGGCGCGGTGGTGGCGGGTACGCAGATCAATCCACTCCAGATCAACACGGTTGTGGGCAGCGGGCTGGAATCACCTTATGACGGCTTGCTCGCCACTAGCGCCGTGTTGAACGAGCCGACAGGTGTGGCCGTAGACCCGGCAGGCAATCTCTTCATCGCCGACACGCGCAGCAATCGGCTGCGTTTCGTCAATCGTGGCACACAACCCATCACGCTCTTCATCACCACGCCGGCTGCCGTCACAGTGCAGCCAGGGCAGATCGTCACACTCAATAAAGATGCCGGAGACGCCACCGGCGACCACATCACTACGACTACCTTCATTTCGCCGCAGGGACTGCTGGCGACAGACAAAGGCGTATTCATCGTGGATTCGCAGGCTGGCGCACTCATCAAGGTTCCGCCCACTTCGTTGGCGGGCCGCCGCAGCGGCATCCTGCGCTTCCTCAACACATCGCGCCAGGACGTAGTCTTCTTCTCGAACGGCAACGATGCGCGCGTGGTTGTGCCGCCCGGACAGATCAAAGACCTTGCGGGCATGCGCCCGCCCGCCAATCCGCAAGTGCTCGGCGATGGGTTGACGGCCAATCTGGTTGCGTTCTTCCCGACTGATGTCGCGCTCGACAGTGCGGGCAATATCTATCTGGCCGATCAGGGTAACAATCGCATTCGCCGCATTGACGCGGCCAGCGGCATCGTCAGCACAGTTTACGGGGATGGCGCGACGACGAGGCTCAATCGTCCGACGGGCCTCGCGTTTGATGGCGCGGGCCGCTTGTTGATTGCCGACACGCGCAATGACCGCATCCTGCGCCAAATTGCGCCGGGCACGGATGTTTACGCCGTCATCGCGGATCAGAGGCAAAACATCCGCACGCCGCGCGACTTGGCCGTGGACAGCACGGGCAAAATCTTCATCACCAACGCGGGCACGCATCAGGTGCTTGATCTCCTGGCCAATGACAACCAACTCGGCACGACCAGTGTAGTCGCGGGCAACGGCATACAGGGATTTTCCGGCGACGGTGGCCCGGCCGAGCAGGCGCGGCTCAACTTCACACAGATCGGCACGGCGGCCAACGACATTCAACTCACGGCGAACATCCTCGTGTTAAGCAATGGCGATCTGCTCTTTACCGACACTGGCAACGACCGCGTGCGGTTGCTCAAACGCGTGGCCGAGCCGACAGTCGCGAGCGTCTCCGCCGCCAGTTATATGGGCACCGAAGTCGCGAGCGAATCCATCGTCGCAGCCTTTGGAGCAAACCTCGCCACCAGGGTCGAAGTGGCCAACAGTCTGCCTTTGCCAACCACGCTTGCCGGGACTACGGTTAAAGTGAAAGACAACGGCGGGATGGAACGCGATGCGCCGCTCTTTTTTGTAGCGCCTAGCCAGATCAACTATCTGGTACCGAGCGGAACGCTCAATGGTCTTGCGAACGTGACGGTCACGAGCGGCGATGGCACGGTCTCGCGCGGCACGCTTAACGTCGCGACGGTTGCACCGGGACTGTTTGCGGCGAACGCCAATGGACGCGGCGTAGCAACGGCGGTCGCCCTACGCGTGAAAACGGACGGCACGCTGAGCTATGAAGCCATTGCGCGGTTCGACAGCACGCAGAATGCGTTCGTGCCTATGCCGGTTGATTTAGGGCCGACAGGCGAACAAGTCTTCGTGATTCTATACGGCACGGGCATACGCTTTCGTAGCAGTCTTTCGGCTGTCACAGCACGCATCGGTGATACCGACGCTGAAGTCAGCTTTGCCGGGGCGACAGACCTGGCCGGGCAGGATCAGATCAATGTGAAAGTGCCACGCAACTTGATCGGACGTGGTGTGGTGGACATTGTTTTGACTGTAGATGGCAAGGTGGCGAATACAGTGACGATGCAGATCAAGTAAGCACTTGGGCAAAAATCCGATTGGGTTTCATTTTCCATTTATCATTTGCGATTTTCCATTTGTCACTGATGTTACGCAGCGCGGAAAATCGTTTTAGGTTTGACGCCCTTCTCAGCGCCGGAGGCGCGGTCGGAAATTAGCCGGTGGTGGAGCAGAGCGTAACCACCGGAAAGTCGAACGCCGCCATCTCGCGTCCCGGCTGGGACGCTGGACAGGACATTGATTTCGCGCCCATTGTCTATCCTGCGCCCCTACTGGGGCGCGGTTACTTGACGCGTGTTACCGGTGGTTTCACTTCGTTCCACCACCGGCTAATTTCCGCTGTGCCTCCGGCACAAAAACCTGTCAATTCCAAACTCGACTTTCTTACTGCGTAACATCAGTTTGTCATTGGTTGTGCAGTTGGCAAGGCAATGATCAATGGAAAATCGCAAATGATAAATGGAAAATGCTACGGCTTAGGTGTCGCGCTCGGCACACCTGTCCCTGCTTGCACACGCAAAAAAGCCCGCCCAGCCGCTTCGCCCTCCGGCCCATAAGTGAACAGCTCGAAGCCCGCTCCGTCATCAAAGACGTGGTAGACGTACTCATTTCCCCAGGGGTCAACCGAATAATCGCCCTCGATATAAGGCCCGCGCCAAACGGCTAAAGTGGGCGGATGTTTGAGCAACGCGGCGAGGCCTTCTTGTTTGATGGGATAGCGCCCCGCATCGGCGTTGAAGTTTTCGAGGGCTTTGGCATAGAGATCAAGCTCACGGCGCGCTAGCTGTTCGCGTCGCTGAAGTTGGGCATTCACTTGTTTGTGTTGATTGGCGCGCCAGACTATGACGGCGACAATCGTCAGCACGAAGCAAGCGAGCAAGGCGGCAATGAATGCGCGCCGGTTGCGGCGTTCACGTTTGAGCCGCTCCTCGCGGTGCTCCGGTACGAAGACCAGCGTCTTGTCCGGGCGTTGCGTAGTAGGAATCGCGCGCGCCAACTCGGCCAGTTGACCTTCGGGCACATGCGAAGCCCCCGGCGCCAGCGCCTGACAGGCGATGCAGAAGCGCCGCCCCGCCAAGAGCAGCGCCCCGCATTGTACGCAATGCTTCCCCGTGTTTTCTGACATAAGCCGCCTTCCTCGCAAATCCGAAAATTCACCTGCATATTTTGCACATGCTTGCCGCAGCTTTCACTTTCCGTCAAGCTGCCTTTGTGCAGTCATCATTGATTGGCATTGTTATCTTTGGAAACGTAGACCTCACACCGTCAACCAGGCCTGGTAATCAGTGGTACGGAACCGGGAGCGATAGCGACCGAGTAGGCTGGCGGTGATTGTCTTCCGTACGCGCTCTACCCGGTCGCTATCGCTCCCGGTTCCGTACCACTGGCGGCGCTTTCCCAGACACGCAATTGCAATCCGATCTAGGTCATCCGATATGCACCACTACACACGCCCACACAGACTGCTTCGTTGTGCACACGCCACATTGAGCAATTTATCCCGGCGGGTCGGAGCGGCTGGGCGAAGTTCTGCTCGCAATCAGCCCTTTGCTTTTTTGTCCAGACAAATTTGCTTGTTTGAGTGCTTCAAGCTAGAATCGCGCGCGCTGATAGGCTTTCTTCACGTCCGGCGAGCAGTACTGAAGGAAGCCCCCTCACAGCGACTCGGGTTTGCTTAAGCACTTAACTGTAAAATCGGCTCGTTACGTATTACTCGATAGGCGAAATTACCGCTCAGTTTATTTAGTCAATTCAGCAAGAGCTGCGCCCAGCGTCTTGCTGAGCTAACGATCAGTCAATACACCAGCACCTGAAGTCAGCTTCGCTCCCGGAGCGACAGGCCTTGGTGATAAATATGATCTGCCAGACCGACTTTATCTGGTCAGGAGAACTTTAATGCGAACTACACACACACGTGTCTCTCACTCTATCCGGCCATTCGTCTTGTCAATGCTCAGGCTGATGAACGTCTGGCATCTGCTCTTCATTGTTACGCTAGTCTGCGCGGCGGTTTGGCTGAGCGGGTTGGGACTCAAGCTGTTCAGCCCGGCCAAAGCGGCGTTTGCTGCTACTTACTTCGTGCGCACCGACGGCAGCGACACGCTGTGCAACGGCACAGCGAACGCCAGTTCCATCCCAGCGAATCAGCCCAATTGCGCTTTCCTGACGATCACCAAAGCCGTCAACACAGCCATCGCCGGTGACACAATCAACGTCGCGGCGGGGACGTACACCGAAACGGTTACAATTAACCAATCAGTGACTTTGAATGGCAATCAGGCCGGTGTCTCGCCCAACGACGCCATGTGGAACGATACGCGCACCAATCCGGCGAACGAAAGCATCATCCACGGCGCGGTGAATCTCAGCCTGCGCAACAATATCGTCATGGACGGCTTCACCCTCGAGCGAACTGACACCAACGAGGGGCACGTCCTGATTGGCTCCGGCAATCCTACCGGCGTGGGAGCGAGTTCCAGTTTCAATCTCAAGAACAACCGCATCATCGGCACGCGCAACATCGCATCCCCAGGCAGCCCGTGGGCCGGCATCCATACCAACTTCCTGAACGACCCCGCGTCGCCGGGGGGGCAGTTCGTCTCGCACCGGAACCGCATCGTGGTCGCCGGGACCGCCACAGGCAGCGGCATTCTGATCAACGCCAACGTGCCGGGAACCGATGGGCTGGGCGCTACGACGATCACTGAGACCTATGTCGCCAGCTCGCCAGGCAATGGGTTTAATGTGAACCGGCCCGGCGCCTCGGCCCTCATCAACGGCAACCGGGTCGTGAACGACGACATATTCACCTTCCGCGCCAACAGCACGGTCATCACCAACAATACCATCAGCGACGCACCACAGGCGGCGATCTCCAATACAGGCGGCTCGACGACCTGGACCGCCTCCAACAACACGATCATCTCGCCGCGCGCCCAGGCCTTCCTGGTCGGATCCACTTTCACCGTAGATCCCATCAGCGGCATGACAATCTCGGGCAATACCGTGACTGTAGACCCCGCCCTCGTCGGTGTAGGTGTGCTGACGGTCATTAGCCCACTGCAGTACGCTTTGACCGATATTCGTGGAAACCTAATTGGCACCAACCTGGTGAACAATAACTCCATCTCGCTCAGCAGCAATCCACTGAACCCAACGGCTGCGGCCTTATATGGGCTCAGGGTGCGCGATAACGTCGGGAACTTGTCGGTAACAAACAACACCTTCAACGGCAACGGTGTTGGTGGCGCGGGCGACGCGACCCTACCCGCCAGTTCCGGAGTCTTTGTTGATACGAACGCGGTTACCGCGGCGCTGGACCTTAAAGCCCAGAACAACCTTATCACCGGCTGGGCCAATGGTGTCGTACTCTTCGACACAGTTGCCGGCTCTCCCGTCGCTGGCATCCAGCCGGTGCAGTTGGTCAGCAACAACATCAGCGGCAACAACACCGGTGTGCTGATTGATAGCGGCGTTAGCGGTGGCACGGCACTGCTCAACTTCAACCGCATCATCAACAATCTGACCGCTGGATTGCGGAATACAACGGCTAACGCGATCATTGCTGAGAATAACTGGTGGGGCTGCAACTTCGGCCCTGGCGTGGGCGGTACAGGCTGCGTCGGGACGCCTAACAGCGTGAGCAACACCGGCGGCGGCAGCGTTGATTTCAATCCCTGGCTGGTACTCGGCATCACTGCCGTGCCCAACACGGTCGGGATTGGCGGGATGTCCAACCTGACCGCTGACCTCACTTTCAATTCAACGCCTGCGGACACCTCCGGCTCAGGCAACCTTCCCAACGGCACGCCCGCCACGTTTGCGGGCACGCTGGGTACGGTTGCGCCAATGAGCGCCACTACGACGAGTGGCAAAGCCAACTCCGTCTACACTGCGACAACAGGGGGTATGGGCAGCGCCTCGACTACGGTTGATATGCAAACCGTCTCGACGCCAATCACCGTCAACCAGTTCAACACGACCACGACAGTGACAGCTTCGCCGACTCCCTCGGTCTTCGGTCAGTCTGTGACCTTCACGGCGACCGTCACCAGCGGCAGCGGCACGCCGACTGGCAATGTACAGTTTGTGATTGATGGTGGCGCGCCAGTTACGGTTGCGCTCGATGGCTCAGGCCAAGCTACGCTGACCACCAGCTTGCTCACGGCTGGGCCACACACCGTGGTAGCCAATTATCAAGGCGCCGCCAACTTCGCTACGAGTAGCGGCACGGTTTCGCATACGGTCAACAAGGCCAACACGACGACGGCCATCACTGCGGACAATCCCGATCCGTCCGCGCCGGGGCAAGCGGTCACGGTCGCTTACACCGTGACGGCTAATCCGCCGGGCGCAGGCACGCCGACCGGCAACGTCACCATCAACGCGACCACTGGCGAAAGCTGCATCGGCACAGTCGCGGCAGGCTCCTGCACGATTACTTTCAACACACCCGGCACGCGCACGCTGACGGCGACGTATGCAGGCGATACCAATTTCAACGGCAGCACTTCGGCAGGCGCAACGCACCAGGTCTTGACCGGTCTCGGTTTCACCGGCAACCTGGCCGACCCGCTCGTCTGCACAGGCCCTGGCAATGTGCTCAATGTCACTGCCTCTGTTACCAATCCCAACGCCGTCACGGTCAACGTGGATTTCAGCGCCACCCCAACTGTAGCAGGACAGTTGCTGGTGATTGGTGGGAGCTGCACCGCGACGGGCCAGCTTTCAGGCACGTGTACCACTACAGCCCCGACACAGGTCAGTTTCAGCGGCACGCTCGCCGCCGGACAGACCATCACTTTCACTTACCGCGTGCAAGTAGCCGACAACGTCACGTCCGGCACGTCGGTGTGTATGACTTCGACCGCGAGCTTGAATAGCATTCCGCTGACTCCGATCCAGGCTTGCACGACGGCCAACTGTCCGGCAGTTGGGCCTGGCTTGCTCTTCTCAGCAGCAGCGGGGGCGGCGGCGGAGGTGAGCGACCAGAAGGCTGGCTCGGTGCTCTTCTACAATATCTACTCGTCGAGCATCGCCGCACCCAACGCGCAAAACACGCGCATCTCGATTACTAATACCCATCCGGGTTTGTCCATCGCGGTGCATCTGTTCTTCGTGGACGGGGCGACCTGCTCAATCGCTGACAGCTTGGTTTGCTTGACGCCGAATCAGACGGCGAGCTTCCTGGCTTCGGACATTGATCCGGGTACGACCGGCTATATTGTCGCAGTGGCTTCGGACTTGGTGACGGGTTGTCCGGTGGACTTCAACTACCTGATCGGCGACGAATACGTGAAGCTCTCAAGTGGGCACGCGGCCAACTTGGCGGCGGAAGGCTTCGCCGCGCTGGCGGGTGGGTTGCCTGCCTGCAACGGGCTGTCGGTGACGGCGCTGCTGAGCTTCGATGGCGTGAGTTACAACCGTGCGCCACGTGTGCTGGCCGCCTCGAACATCCCATCACGCGCTGATGGCAACGACACGCTGATCGTATTGAACCGCTTCGGTGGCAGCTTGGCGGCGGGGGCTTCGACGCTCGGCTCGATCTTCGGCATCCTCTACGATGATGCGGAGAACCCGTTGAGCTTTACCTTCACAGCAGGCGTCTGTCAGTTCCGTTCATCGTTGAGTAGCAGCTTCCCGCGCGTGGCCCCACGGTTCGAGCAGTTCATTCCGGCTGGTCGCAGCGGTTGGGCAAAATTCTACTCGCAATCGGACATCGCGATCTTGGGCGCGCAGCTTAACTTCAACGCGAATGCGGGGACGGCAGCGAATGCCTTCAATCAAGGGCACAATCTGCACAAACTGACGTTGACAACGGCGGCGACGTTGACCATCCCGATCTTCCCGCCGAATTGCTAAGCTGTATCAGGCAAAATCCGGTTAACGGAAAGGGGCGCTGCCGTAGCGCCCCTCACGTTTTATGGCTTCTCTTTGACGAACTTCAGCGAGAGTGAATTGATGCAATAGCGCAATCCGGTCGGCGGCGGCCCGTCGTCAAAAACGTGCCCCAGATGTGCGTCACAGCGGCTGCACATTACTTCAATGCGCTGCATGCCAAGCGTGCTGTCCTCTTCCGTTTTGACGTATTCCTTCGCCACCGGTTTCCAGAAGCTCGGCCAGCCGGTACCGGAATCGAACTTCTGCTTGGAGCTGAACAATTCCTGCCCGCAGCAGACACAAACGTAGGTGCCTTTATCGTGGTTGTTCCAATACGCGCCGGTGAAGGCGCGCTCGGTGCCTTTCTTGCGCGCGACGTAGAATTGCTCCGGCGTGAGCTGTTGTTTCCATTCCTCTTCGGTCTTCATAACTTTTTCGATTACGATCTTGCCTTTCTCAGGTTTGGGATTGTCGAGTTTGCTCGCCGGTTTTTGCGGCAAGACGGCAGCCAGCGCGCGCTCACCGGCAACACAACATAAAGCCAGCGTAAATGTTCTGCGTTGCATAAAAGCCTCCTTTGGGGTCAATGACGGAATTCTATTACAAACACGATTGTAGCGGGTAGCACGAGCGCCGAACGTCAGTTGATTGACAATCAATCAAAAGCCTGGCCCCGCGCTTTGCGTATGCCTTTCTCATTTCTTCTGACCTTTGCGTTCGTCCATTTGGCGCAAGCGCTCGTCTTCATAGATTGAAATATCTTCCCCTGGCGCAAGCCGCTCGATGGCATCCAGGATGGCTGGCAGCATCGTCACAAACCGAAACAGTTCATTCGTGTAAGCACGCAGCACGATCAGTGAGATAGCATAGCGCGCCAGGTTCTGTTGATAAGGGATATTGCTGTCAGTGGTAATCAACACGTCAAATTCGCGCTCAGCCCGGCTCAACAACTCACCGTTCCCATACGCTGCCCAACCTAGCTCTTTGGCCAGCTTCACGTCGTGCGGTTTGAGATAGCGGCGCAAAGGGCGCGGCACACCGTTGTCGAATAAGACTCTCATCAAAAGTCCACTTTTTCGCCAATGCCTTGCTCCTCGATGGCGTCACGCAAGTAGAGCAAAGCGGCCTGGCAATCAGCCTCGCTCACTTCGTCATACTCTTTGACAAATTGTTTGATCGTGCCTCCAGCGCAAAGGTAATCGAACAAAGCTGACACTGGCAGCCGCGTCCCGGCCAACGTAGGCGCGCCGCTGCGCCGCTCCGGATTGATCGTTACTGGTGGTATGTTGTGGTTACGCTGGCTTACCGGTGGTGTGGCTTTGCCGGGCATGACGTAAACGAGATGTTTCCGTGTCGCTTGTTTTTCTGCTTTGACTGGCATGATGTTCACACCCCTTTCTGCCTCATCCTAGCACAAGCTTATCCGTGGCGCTGCTAGGTCAACTTTTAGCTTCAGAAGCGCGCGCCGCTGGCGGCCCCGTGTTTTTCATAAGCCTTCGTTGCGAGAATCTCTTTGATTTCGTCCACCGCGCTTTCAATCTCTTCATCGGTGTTGAAGAAGTGCGGCCCCAGGCGAATACCCGCGCCGGGGCGAAAATCCACCAGCACATCGCGCGCCGCCAACTCGCGCACGACTTCGCCCGCGTGCGGCACATCCAGAATCACCGCGCCGCCACGTTGCTCAGCTTGGCGTGGTGAATTGACGCGCCAGCCGTTGGCGTCGGCCAGTTCGATCAAACGCGTGGTTTGCCGCATTGATTTTGCGCGGATGCGCTCGATGCCGACTTCGTTGATAAGGTCATAGCCGCTCTCCGCCGCGTACAGCGCCGGAATTGCGGGCGAACCGTGCAGGAAACGATGCACATCGTCAGCGTAATCAATCTCGCCTGGCGCGAAAGCAAAGGGCGCTTTGTGCGCAGCCCAGCCGGTGACTTTGGGTTTCAGCCGTTCGCGCAACTCCGGCTTGACGTAGAGGAAGCCTGCGCCTGGCCCACCGCAGAGCCATTTGACCGAACCGCCCGTGGCGAAATCCACGTCGAGTTCCCGCACACTGAACGGCACCGTGCCTGCTGATTGATAGACATCGAGCACGACATACGCGCCGACGTGGTGAGCCTTTTCGACGATGGCTCGCGCGTCCTGGATGTAGGCGCTCTTGAAAAGTACGTGCGAGATGGGCACGAGCAATGTTTCCTCATCAATCGCATCCACTATCCGCTGTGTGTCAATCGTGATGCCATCAGCGCTCGGCACTTCGACGATACGCGCGCCTGCGGCCTTCGCGTGCGCTTCGTAGACGTACATCACGGAAGGGAAGTTGAGCGATTCGTAAACGATCTTGTTGCGTTTGCCCGCGAGATCGAAACAGGAAATGACGATGGCCTGACAGACCGAGACGTTCTGGTGCATCACGACTGTGCCGGGCGCTGCGCCGATGATGCGCGCAACTTTGTCGCCGACGGTCACGGGCATCTCCCACCAGCCTTCGGCCCAGGCGCGGATGCCGCGCGTCGCCCACAGTTCGGCGTAATCGTGCAGCCGGTCATACGTGCGCACAGGCATCGCGCCGAGCGAGTGATTGATGAGGTAGGTGGTCTTTTCGAGAATCGGAAATTGCGAGCGATAGGAGAGCAGTTCGTCCATCGTTTACTCCGTCAATAAAGTGCGCGCCTCCCACAATTCGGGAAAGAATTTCTTGTCGAGCGTGACCTTCAAATAAGAAGCCCCACTGCTGCCGCCCGTGCCCATCCGCACGCCAATCGTGCGCTCGATCATCTGGATGTGGCGCAAGCGCCAACCGACTAGCAATTCGTCAAACTCGGTCAAGCGTTCGCAAACGTCAATCCAATTACGCTTGCCGCGCTCGTCACGATAAACAGCGAGGATGGCTTGCGCGTGGGCATTGAACCGCTCTTCAACCGTGGCTTCGTTTGGGATTGGCGGCAGCACGCCCAGCGCCTGCAATGCCTCGAAGAAGACATCGCGCAACGACGGCTCGCGCAGGCGGCGTTCGAGCGTGGCGTGGGCTTCTGCGCTCGGCTCGTGATAGCGCAACATCTTCTCGTCTTTCAACCCACACAGAAATTCGATCTCGCGGAACTGCTCGGATTGAAAGCCGCTGGCCGGACGTAGCTTGCCGCGAAAGGCCAGGAAGTGGGTCGGCAGCATGGTTTCCAGGATGGTGAACTGCTCGACCAGCACGCGCATAATCTCGGTGCAGCGGCGCAACAGGCGCGCGGCTTCATAGACCGCGTCGTGATGTGCAGCTTGCATCGCCGAAATGGTCGCCGCCGTTTTGAGATTGGCGATTACGGCGTCGAGTTCGTGCAACAATTGTTTGAACCAGAGTTCGTAGGTCTGATGAATCGTGATGAAGAGCAATTCGTCATGTTGTAGCGGCGACGACTGTGGCTGCTGCAATTTGATCAGGTCGGCGACGCGCAAATAGCTGGCGTAAGTGAGTTGATCTTCTAAAGGTTTTTGCGGCGATTGCGGCGTCATAACGCCAGTGAGTTTAGCACAGCCTTATTGGTTTGTGCTTTTGGAGCCGTTGGTCGTGTATTTGTAGATCGAGCCGTTTGCGCCTACTACCCAGCCGCAATCCGGCGCGACGAAAAACAGCTTGTTGAGGCTGGCGTAGGTTTTCAGGCTTTCGTCGAGCCACGTCGCGCCGCCGTCGCGCGTGTGTAGCAGTGTGCCGCGTTCGCCCGCTGCCCAGCCTTCGCTGGCGTTGACGAAGGAGACATCATTGAGCGTTTGCGTGGTATTCGAATTCTGCACTTGCCAGCGATTGCCGCCGTTGAGCGTGGCGATGATTGCGCCGCTCGCCCCGACCGCCCAGCCGCGCTTGGCGTCAATGAAATGTACGGCTCGCAAGCTCTGCGTGGTGACCGAAGGCTGTTCGTTCCAATTGCTGCCGCCGTCTACCGTGCGCAGAATGCCGCCGCCGCCGCCGACCAGCCAGGCTTGCTGCGCGTCAATGGCCGCCACGTCATAGAAGAGCTTGCGCGACACGGCGTATTGCATTTGCCAACTCACGCCGCCGTCGCGCGTATTTTGAATCGTACCGGATTCTCCCACTAACCAGCCGGTGAGCGTTTTGTTAAAGACAAAGCTGAGCAGTATCGGGCTGTTCAAGCGCAGGAATTGATCTTGCTCATTTTCGCTGGCGGCGCGTGTGCGAGGTCTTCTGAGTGGCTTGTCAGGCGGGCGCGCCAACTCGACTTCTTGCCACGACGCGCCACTATCGTCGGAAGCCAGCAGGAAAGCGCGCGTATCTAACTCGGCGCTGGTGGGTCGCTGCGTCAGGTCGTACTCGCCTAACAAGCGCAGCCGCTGCGCATCGAAGGCCCACACGTCGCGCAGCAAGTCACGGCCAAATTGGGCGGGCAAAGGCAGCCGTTGCCACGTCACGCCGCCATCTTCAGTTTTCAACAGCAAACCGTTGTTGCCACCAGCCCAACCGTGTTGTGCATCAATGAAGAAGACGGAGGTCAACCGGGCGAGAGTGCTGACAGCCTGTTTATTCCAGCTAGGTGTGCTTGGATTGTTTTGCGCATTGCCGATTGAATTTAAGGGCGAATAGCGCAGGAACAAAAGGCCGAAGAAGAGCAGCGGAACGCCCCAATGAGCGCGGCACAACGATGTCCAATAGTGCCTACACCAATGCGAAAGTTTTTTCAGCCCCAACGGGGCGTTATATGAAAGCCCTGGGGAAAAGTGCCGCGTATCCCAGCCCTGAAATGGCGCCATAACTTGGGCAAGCGGCCAGACAAATTTATTTCGCCCCTTCAGGGCTGCTAACTTTAACGACTCCGTTCCCAGAGCGTTGCCCTGGGCTATCGTATGACGCCCCGTTGGGGCTTCGGAAGCAGTGCCAACCATAGCCGTTTATAGCCGTTTGTCTCGGACTTTCTACCCATTCCGACAAGTTTCAGCGCACGATGACGCGCATCCACGAGGCGATCATCGCGGCGCCCATCACCTGGTCAATCGTCTTGAAGAGATTGCCCGGCACGACGACTGTGTCACCCGGTACAAGGTAGAGGTCTTTATCTTTGCCTTGCTCGACATTATTCAGGTTGACCGGCATCGCCAGCGTGTCGCCGCTCGGTTGCATCCGCAACACGTGAATCTTCTTTTTGTTGCCGTAGCGCGTGATGTAACCGGCTTTGGCTAAGGCTTCGGTCACATTCATGCGGCGCGTCATTTCATAAATGCCAGGCGTGGCGACATCACCGACGATAAAAATCTTTTGGCTGTGCGAGGCGACCAGTTGCACGGTGACTTGCGGATCAATGATGTATTCCATCAAGCGGTCGCGCAGTTCTTTTTCGACCTCCGGGATAGTGCGCCCGGCCACTACAACGCGCCCGATCTGTGGGTAGCTGATTGCGCCGTCGGGCGGGATGGTGATGTTGGGGCGCGAATAGTTGGGCTTGTCGAAGACATCCACGTTGATCACGTCTTCCGGCCCCAGCCGCGTGGTGGTGAAGAAATTGTTGATGTAAGGCAAGACCGCCGCTTCGACTTCGGACTTCTCTTCGCGGCGCAGGGCTTGGCGCTGTGCGTCGCTGAGTGTGCCCTGGTCTGCTTTCTGTTCGGCCGTCTTTGTTTTTTCTTCGCTCTGCGCCAGCGCGAACGAAGCAGCCGACAAGAGCAGCAATGTTGCCAATGGTAAACGAATCAGCCAATCAAACTGCTTGGACTGCATGCAACCTCCGACAGGAGCTTCGCTCCGATTTCAAATCTCAAGTCTGAAATTATTGCCCGCGCCCCAAGAGCACGATCTTGACCGACTTGAGCATAATCCACAGATCGAAGAGCAGCGAGGCGTTTTTGATGTAATACAAATCGTATTGAAACTTTTGCAGCGCATCTTCGACCGACGAGCCGTAGCCGTAATTGACCTGTGCCCAGCCGGTCAAGCCCGGCTCGACCAAGTGGCGCTGGTTGTAGAACGGAACCTGCTGGCTCAATTGCTCGACGAAAAAGGCGCGTTCAGCGCGCGGCCCGACGAAGCTCATCTCGCCGCGCAACACATTGATGAATTGCGGCAACTCGTCGAGGCGCGCCTTGCGAATCCATTTGCCGACGCGCGTGATGCGTGCATCGCCCGTGCCCGACCATTGCGGGCCATCTTTTTCAGCGTCGGTGCACATCGAGCGGAATTTGATGATCGTGAAGGGCACGCCGTTTTTACCGACGCGTTCTTGCGTGTAAAAGATCGGGCCGCGCGAATCGAGCTTGATCGCGATGGCCGTAAAGAGCGCCAGCGGCAGCGCGAGTATCATGCCGAACAGCGCGAGCATGATATTGAAAATGCGCCGCCCCATTTGCCAGAAGCGCCCGCGTTTCACCCCGCCGGAGAAGATCAACCAGCTTGGCCGCAGCATCTCCAGGCTGATCTTGCCCGTCAATCGTTCAAACAGCGCCGTGCCTTCCTCGATGGCGGCGTGACCTTGCAGCCGCAATTGGAGCAGTTGGTCTACCGGCAAGTGACCGCGCCGATCTTGCAGAGCAACGACGACGCAGTCAATCTTTTCGCGCTTGACCAACTCGGACAGCTCAGTGGTCACGCCCAAGACTTTCGGATTGAGAATGCTTTGGCCAACCAACGCCGGGTCTTCTGAAACAAAGCCGACGACCTTGTAACCAAGGTCGCGCCGCAGCATGGCTTCGCGCGCAACGTCTTTGGCCAATGTATCGGTGCCGATAATCAGGATGCGTTCGCCCATGCGCGGATGGCGCATCACCCAGTGAATGCCCAGCCGCCAGACGATCATCAGCGACAAAGCCATGATCATCGCGATAATCGGCACGCCGTTGCCATAGCGCACCACGCCTTTGCCTTCGATTTCTTCAAAATAGCCGAGTAGTAACGTTGGCCTCAGAAAGAAGACGATGCCGAGCAGGAGGCTGGCCATGCCGACGGCGCGAAACAGATCGGTCAACAATTCGCGCTTCGAACGCGGCGCGGCTACGTTGTAGAGATCGAAGAGATAGAAGACAAACTGGCAGATGACGGTCGTAAAAACAGTCTTCAACAAGCCGCGCTGGCGGAAAAGAATAGATTCATAGTGTTCGGGGAATTGTAGGTAGAGGCTGAGCAGCACGACCGAGATGATCAGCCCGGCTTCAGCCACAAACAGGAGAAGAGTTTTTAACCAGATACCACGACGGAACATAAGAGGGAGTAATTCAGCCTGCGAGTTCAAGCATTGAACTCGCAGGCTGAACCTCGTGTTTATAAATTCAACCTTCGTCCAAGCCAACTATCGCGCACGCGCGGCGCCAAGGCCGACCAAAGCAAACTGGTAGATCCGTTGCGATCGTGCCCATTCAGATAAGCCTCGTAATCGCTGATCCCCTGCACGTCGGCAGCGCCATTGAGCACGGCTCCCAGGATGCGTAGTTCAGCCAAGGCTTCGATGGCTTGTTCGACGGTTTCATAAGGCGCAAAGCCGGAACGCACGACGAATAATACAGCATCAGCGTAATTAGCCAGCAAGCGCGCATCGGCGAAAGGCCGGACGGGCGGCGAGTCAATCAAAATGAAATCGAAATAGCGCCGTAGTTCTTGCAAGACCACTTGAAAACGTGGGCCGGAGAGCAACTCGGTCGGCCTGGTCGTCTCGCGCTTGACCGGCAGCAAGTAAAGCTCGTGATCGGCCAGTCGCGAGACGGCGTCAAACAACTCGGTCTTCTCCTGCAAAACTTCGGCAAAGCCGGTGAAGGGTTTTAACCCCAGATAGGGCGCTACACTCGGGCGGCGCAGGTCGCCGTCAATCACCAGCACGCGGCGGTTGGGCGATTGCGCAATCGCCAGCGCCAGATTGAGTATCGTCGCGGTTTTACCTTCGCCCGTCACCGCGCTGGTCACGACGATAACTTGCGTGCGTTCGCGCTCGGCGGCGTGGAAAAGCTGCGTGCGCAACATGCGGTATTGCTCGCACCCGGCGGCGTGCGGTTCGCGCAGCATCAACAGGCGCATGTGCACTTCGCCCTCTTTGACCTGGGCCAGCGCAATTGGCGGTAGTTCGAGCAACTGTGCCGGGTGAAAGCCATTGGTCAGAGCTGTTTCGGACGCGACGACCGGCAGGGTTGTGGCTTTGCCATGATCGGGCAACAGCAGGGAAGAGTTAGTTGCATACGCGGTTTCCGCCTGCATACGCGCGGCGCCGGGCAACAGCAGCCCTTCATTCGAGCGTGGCCCGATGGGCGTACCGGTGCGCGCAGGCAGTTCGAAACCTGTCGTCTCCTCCTGTCCAACCGTGGCAGGTGTGCCCGTGGCCGCGGCTAACGGGTCGTGCACGTCGTGATTCTTCTTGTGTTTTTGCGCGCGCTGAAGCGCTTCAAATACTCTTGCCATAACTTCAACTCGCTTTGGCGCTCTCTTCGTGAGTGCTGACCAGTGTCAGCGTAGGCTCTTCGCGCGTGGTCGTGCCATCTGTCAAATCTGTTTCACTGCTGTCGTTGGTTTTAGCTGGTTTGCCGTTGTCGGAGCCACGTTTGCGGCGGCGCGGTTTGGCTTCTTCGAGCCAACTCTCTTCGATCTCTTCGCGCATGATTGGCAGGGCGGGCAGCTTGCCTTCCATCACCGCCTGCGGGTCGTCTTCGATCATCGGTTGCAATAGATCGAGCGAGTCGGCCACTTCGGCGATGATCTGCGCCGTGATGACGCGCGCATTTGTCGCAAAGCCCGTCAGCATCGCGTTGTCGCAGAGATTGTTGATTAGGCGCGGGATGCCTTCCGACGCGCGATAGATCAACGCAATGGCGTTGGCCGTGAATAAATCCAGGCGCGTCGCCCCGGCCACTTTCAAACGCGTGCGGATGTAGGCCGAGACTTCCTCGACCTTGAGCGGCTTGATTTCGCAACGCAGACTGATGCGCTGTTTGAGTTGGCGCATTTCGGGGCGATTGAGCGTGGTGCGCAATTCCGGCTGGCCGACCAGGATGATCTGCAATTGCTTCTCGGTGTAAGTCTCGAAGTTGAGCAGCAAACGCACCTCTTCCATCAACTCGCGGCTCAAACCGTGCGCCTCGTCCAGCACCACTACTGTGCGCAGCCCGCGCGAATGGCGCATCATCAGCAAGCGGCCCAGCTTCATCAGTAAATCCGATTTCGACGTGTACGAGCCAAGCTCGAAATCCGCCGCCAGGTGCTCATAAAACTCTGACACTGACAGGCCGGGGTTGAAGATATTCGACGTGAGTACACTGCGATCCAAACGCGAAATCATCGAGCGCAGCATAGTCGTTTTGCCCGTGCCCACTTCGCCGGTGACGACGATCAAGCCTTTGCCGTGCTGAATGCCGTAATGCAGATTAGCCATCACCTCGCGGTGGCTATCCGTAAAATAGAGAAAGCGCGGGTCGGGCGTCAGGCTAAACGGGATGTCTTGTAAGCCGTAAAATTGGAGGTACATAATTCATCAATAAGATGATTGCGTGAATATATCCAGCACGCGCGAAACTTTAATTAACTGATAGAGCACCGGCCATGAGATCAGAATCAACAACAATGCCCCAACAAACTTGACGGCGCTCACGAGCGGCAGCCAGCGGCGCTCGCTTTCGCTGTAAAGCTGCGGCACGGCGACCAGCAGCGGCAGATGGGCGTAATGCACTACGTCACGCGCATCGCGGATCGTCACCAAATCGCGCGCCATTGATGCGCCCGCCGCAATCAGGCCGACCGCCAAGCCGAGCAGCAGCGAGAGCGGGTACAAGATGCGGCGCGGCGGCGAAACGGGTTGTTCGGGCAAGCTGGCCGGGTCAACCAGCCGGAAGGTCTCGCCGCTGAAATCGTTAATGACTTTGGCGCTGAAGCGCGCGTTGTCCTGCTGCGCCAGCAGGTCGTCGTAGCGCTTGCGCAGCGTCATGTAGTCGCGGTCAATCTTCAATGCCTCGACCGCCAGCAGCGGCGTCGAATTCAACCGCTTCTGCAATTCATTGAAGCGGGCGTTGATGCGCTCAAGCTCTTCTTCTTTTTGCTTCAGCGCGCGCTTGTCCGCCGCGATTCTGAGTTCGAGCTGCGCCGCTTGTGTGTTGTTGCTGCGGGCGGCGCGTTTGACCTGCTTGTTCTGGTCGTCGGTCTTGCGCAGATCGTCCATCTCGGCGTTGAGACTTTCGATCTCGGCGCGCACGAGTTTCACTTCGGGCGCTTTCTCGGTGTATTCGGTCAACAGCTTTTTGAGCTTGCCTTCCAACTCGGCGCGGCGCGTGCGCAGTTGGCCTTCGGTCTGGCCGACAGAGAGTGACGTTTCCGGCTCGACTTCGGCTTGCGATTTGAGCGCACCCAGCAGTTGTTCGCTCGTGTCAATCTGGCTGCGCAGCGCATCAATCGAGGTCTGTTGCGACTGGCGCACCAAGCCGAGGCTGTTCAACTGGCCAACCAGGCTCTGCTCTTGATTCGGACTGGCGTCGGGGTTGGTGACGAAGTAACGCGCACGTTCGGTCTCGATCTTTTCGAGCTGCCCCCTCACGTCTTTGACACGCTCTTCGATCTGGTCAACCGTGGCATAGACCTTTTGCAGTTCGCTGTCGGAGTTGGCGTAGATGATGCGCGAGGCCAATTCCGCCGTCACGTCGCGCGCTTTTTCGGGCTTGGCGTGGCGGAACGAAATGGTAAAAGCGTAGACGCCCTGCGAAGCCGATTGGGTTTTGACATCAATATGTTTGACCATGCGCTCGACTACCGACTCGATGGGCGCGTTCTGTTTGCGTTGTTCGGGGTAGAGGTCGAAGCGTTCGATCAGGCGTTGCAACTCGCTGCGGCTGGTGACGAGCTTCTGAATCGTGCTCAAGCGTGCGTTGACATCGAGCGTGTTGACCGGCTGCATGTAACTGGTCGAGACCTTTGGCGGGTCAACGATGATGAGCGAGGTAGACTCGTACACATCCGGCAGCTTTTTGATCGCGTAACACAACGCGCCACTGACGATCAGGAAGGGCACGAGGATGTAGTAGCGCCGACGCCACAACATCAGCAGATATTCGGCAGGAGTACGAACACGAAAACTTGCCATCACCTTTGCCTACGGAATTGGAGTCACACAACCGGTCAGGCTGCGTTGTTTGTGGTATCACGGGGGGCGAGCAACCTAATAGGCTGCACTCAGACAGGTCGTGCTACAACGCTGAACGGCGCTTGTGTTCGGAGATGCGCGTGTCGCGGGGAAAGGAAACTTCGGGGCATCAAAGCTCCAATCAACGTTCGCACGTTAAAGCTTTAGTCGAACTATTTGTGGACGCCGGATTATAGCCGACCCACCACGGCAGCGTCGAGTGATTTTACTGGCACAAGGTGGCCTACGGGCGCATTTCTTGCTTGAGCCAAAAGCGCACCGATAGTAGGATACGGCCCGTTCGTCTGGCCTTGAAGTGGTAGCACTGGCAGGCCAGCTTGGGCGGACCCGAGAGCACCGCGTTACGCAGCATTCCTCGACACGAGAAGTAAAGCGAAAAATTTTCTCAAAATCTTTCTCGAAAATGACGCCCCGTCGCGCGCTTCTGCTCGCCCTGGCGCGACGTCGCCACAGACAACCTGAAGTGAACAGCGCAAATATTTGTTACAACCACTATGTCGCATACCATCACCGTCAACCACATCAGCAAAAGCTACGGCGAATTCGTAGCGGTCAATGACCTGTCGCTAGAAGTCCGTCAAGGCAGCATCTACGGTCTGCTTGGCCCCAATGGCGCAGGCAAATCCACCACGATCCGCATGATCGTCAACATCACGATACCCGACCAGGGCGAGATTCGTCTCTTCGGCGAACCGATGAATGAACGGCTGCAGGAACGAGTCGGCTATTTGCCCGAAGATCGTGGTTTGTATAAAAAGATGAAGATCGGCGAACAACTGCTCTTTTTTGCCGAACTCAAGGGGCTTAAGCGCAACGACGCGAAGAAGCGCGTGGATACCTGGCTGGAGCGCGTAGGAATGAGCGATTGGAAGCTCAAACGTTGGGAAGAACTTTCCAAGGGCATGCAGCAGAAGGTTCAATTTATCTCGACCATCCTGCACGACCCTGACCTCGTCATTCTCGACGAACCTTTTTCCGGTCTCGACCCGATCAATGCCAACCTGCTTAAAGACATCGTTCAGGAGCTCAAGCAGCGCCACAAAACCATCATCTTCTCGACCCATTTGATGGAACAGGCCGAAGAATTGTGCGACGAAATCTGCCTCATCAATCGCGGGCGCAAGGTCTTGAGCGGCACACTACGCGAGGTGAAGCACAGCTTCGGCTGGCGTAGTGTGGCGCTCGATGGCGAAAATCTCGACGGCCTGCTGACCGGCCATCCGTTGGTCAAAGCCTGCACGCCGGGCCGCCATCACTTCGAAGTGATAATGCAAGAAGGCGCCGATCCCCAGGAGTTGTTGAAGCATCTGGTCAGCGCCAATGTTCGCTTGACGCGGTTTGAGTTGGTTGCCCCCTCGCTCAATGAAATCTTTATCGAGAGCGTGAAGCGCGCTAACGAGCAGGGGAAACAGCCGCTGAATGGAAGCAGACAGTAGCTTGCTGGCACAACTCAAATTCCAGATTTCAACTTTGAGATTTGAACGGCCCGGTGGTTAAAATCGCCGCGCACACAAGTAAAGGCAAAAGGGCTTGCGCCGCATCTCCCTTTTGCCTTTTTATTTCGCTGGAGTGAATGATAGGCGGCTGCAGCTGAGGTGTTAGGGGGCGGTATCGGAGCAGTAATCCTTACGCGTGTATTAACCACTTTCCAACCTGCACCCACTGCCCGATACCGCCCCCTAACACCTCAGTTTTATGTGACCAGGCTACTGGGCAGATAACTGGCCGAACTGCGATGAAGAGAAAAAGCAAACGCGAAATGGTGCTAGACATTTACGACCGTGAAGCGATGGGTGAAGTCACGGCGCGCGAGATTGCGATCATTAACCAAGCCCTTGTCGAAGAGTTCGGCGAGGGTGGTGTTATGGATCCAGGGGAGATTACGCGGATTTTGGTGGACGAAGATTTGCCGGTGCGCTTCGAGCAGATTTTCCGTATGTCCACGCGTGCGGAGAAATATGAAACCATCTTCAAGCACTTGCCGCGACTCGCCACACTCGAACAAGCCGCCGCCTCAATCCGTGAGATAGACACGCTCTACCGCAAATTTCAGCGCCGTGACGACCGCACCGGTGTGCGTTTTGCCCGCCAGACGGCGCGCAGTGGAAAACGAGAGGCCGAACAAGCGGCCAGTGATGAAACACAAAGCGACCGTTACCGCGCCGAACAGGCGGAGATTGCCCAATGGTTCACGGTCTGGCTGCAAACGCCAGACCTCTTTGAGCAATGGCTCCAACTTCGACAGGCAACGGCTGATTACCGCAGCAAATTTTCTAGTACTTAACTTAGGGGATGTGAGGAAGTAGAACAACTTACGCCCAAACTGCACGGGCTTTTTTGAGGCGGGCCATCCACGAGCCTGGTGCCGTAGCTCCTAAGACAGCCCGCCCTGGCCCCTAGCTAATTTCTTGCTAGGCATAAGTGTTAAAAGCTCAATCAGGGGAAACTTCCACTCTTTTCTGCGCGCGAGAGCAAAAAAAGTTGAGAGCTTTTACGCGCCGGTCAGATCGCAGAGTTTTTCACCCGCTCAATTGTCACCTCATTGATATTCCGCTCGTCCAGCACGTACACCTGCGTGTAACCTTCGATAGGCAGCCGCCTCAACGTTTGCTCCAACTCGCGCGCGTGTTGCTGCAAGACTTCTGCTGGCACAACGCGCGTCACCCGGTTGCGGTTTTGCGCCTGACATGTGGTCAGTGAAACGTCGAAGACCAACGCCACGACCGGCACCTGGAAGCGCCGCGCGAGTCGCAAGAATGGACGCCGGGCACGGTATTGCAAATTGGTCGCGTCAATCACGGTGAATCTGCCCAAGCTCAAGCGCAGGCGCGTGAGGTGGTGCACCAGGCCAAAGGCTTCAGCGTTGACGTGTTGTGCGCTCGCGTCGTCACAAATCAACGCGCGGCAATGGTCGGAAGAGATGCTTTCGGTGGGCAAGAAATGGCGTGCTGCAAAAGTTGATTTGCCCGCGCCGGAAGGGCCAATCAGTAAGACCAATGCATTGGCAGGCAGTCGCAGTAAAAGCAAGTGGGAATCAGATGTGCAAAGCCGCCGCGCCGATGACGCCTGCGGCGGCGCCCAGTTCAGCCAAAGCAATGCGTGTCGGGCGGTCAGCCAAGCGCTCATGAAACCGCTCGCCGAACAGATCGCTCGCCTGCGCCATTGAGCCGCCGATAACGATGACTTCAGGTTCGAGCAACGCGATCATGCTTTCGCAAAGCATGTATACGTCATTGCCATAAGAACACCAGGCAGAGAGCGCCGCCGCCTCCCCTTGCCGCGCCCGCTCGGCAATCTTAGCCGGTGTGATGTTTTCGCTGGCTTGCCCGCCGCATTCCTGATAGGTGCGCACCAACCCCGCACCGGAGACGTAGTATTCGAGGAAATGTTCGCGCAAGGGGATACGCCAGACTTCACCGGCTGCGCCACGCACGCCTTTGGCCAGTTGGCCGTTGACTACTGCGCCACCACCGCAGCCTGTGCCGAGCGTGACGCCGCAGACCGATTGCGCGCCACGCCCCGCGCCAAAGCGCGCTTCGGCCAACGTGAAGCAGCGCGCGTCATTTTCCAGCAACACCGGCAGACCGTTCGATGCTTCCTGCAATAGACCGACCAGCTCGATGTCATTCAACAGCGGCAGATTGTCCGATTGCGAGAGTGCGTCTTGCCAGACCACGCCTGCCACACCTACGCCCCACCCGGCCAGCGGATAAGCGCCAGTTAGCTCACGCACGCGCTCCCGCAAACGGCGCAATTCGCGCAGCAAATCGGCAGGTGAAAAATCCTTGCCTGTTGGCACGGAGAGCATTTCGCTGGTCAACTGACCCGCGTGCGAGACGGCAGCCAGGCGCAACTGCGTGCCACCAAGGTCAATACCGATGTAGTAGGGTTGCTCTCGCATGCTCGCTAGCTCTTTTGGACTTGTGCCGAAGCAACAGCGGAAGAAGCGGCAGGTTGGGCCAGGCTGGCGGTGCCGGCTGCCGCGACGCGGAGTTCTGCTTTAGCCATCTCTTTCTCGGTTTGGCTCGGTGGATTGAAGCCGGGATAGCTGATGCGTTGATGATAGATGTTCTGCAAAGTGCTGATGAGCGATTCGCGGATGATCGTCAACTCGCGCATCGTCAGGCTACATTCATCGAACTGCCCGTCGGCGATAACCGTATCCGCGATCTTCTTGATGATCGCGCGAATGTTCTCCTCCGAACGATCTTCCAGCGAGCGCACCGATGCTTCAGCGCCATCGGCCAACATCAGAATCGCCGCCTCTTTGGTCTGCGGCTTTGGCCCCGGATAGCGGAAATCGTCAATGTTGACGGTCTCGCCGCGCTTTTCGGCTTCAGACTTGGCCTTGTGATAGAAGTAAGCGATGACGCGCGTGCCATGGTGTTGCGGAATGAAGTCAATGATCTGTGGCGGCAAGTCGGCGGCCTCGCCCATCTGGATGCCGCGCCGCACGTGGTTGGTGATAACCTGGGCGCTCTTCTGCGGCGCGACCTGGTCGTGTGGATTCTCGTTGCCGCCCTGATTCTCGATAAACATCTTGGGCGCAGAGAGCTTGCCGATGTCGTGGTAGAGACAGCCGACGCGCGCCAGCAGCGCATTCGCGCCAATCGCTTTGGCTGCGGCTTCGGCCAGTACGCCGACCATAAACGAATGGTGATTGGTGCCGGGCACTTCAATCGCCAAGCGACGCAGCAACGGCAGATCGGCATTCGACAATTCGAGCAGCTTCACGTCAGTCAGGATGTCGAAGAGCGCTTCGTAGATCGGAATCAGAAAGCTAGCCAGACCGGCGGTCAAAAGCGCGCTGATGATGCTCGCAGCCATGCTGCCGACGATCATCTGCCAATACAACTCGTGCCCGGCAATCAGGAGCACCGCCAGGCTCGTCACCAAATTGACGCCGCCAACCGTGGCACAGGCATAGATGACCGAGTAGCGGTCGCAGTATTTTTGCACGCTGAAGACGGCGGTGATCGCTGCCGTGGTCGCAAAGGCCGCCATCGCCGGGCCATGCGAAGAGACAAAACCCGTCAGCAGCGCCGCCATCAAGCCCGCCACCAACGCCACTTGGCTGTTGATTAGCAGGGCGAGCACCAGCGCGCAGGCGGCAAAAGGAATCGCGAATTGAAAGACCAGCGTATCGCCGAAGCGCATCGTCTCTGGCCGCGCGCTCAAGACCGCCGCCGCAAACATTCCCGCGCGCGCCAGCAGCGTTTGCAAGGCCAGCATCGAAGCCGCCACCCAGAAAGCCGCGCGCGGCCCCAGCCGGCTTGATTGGTTGCTAATCGCCACCTTGTAGAGCGCGAAGTAGAGCAAGGTGACGATCACTAGCAAGCCGACGAGCCGCCGGGGTTGACGTTGTGTCAATTGGTACTGCCGGATAGCCAGCAACTGTGGCAAGACTTCCTCAGTCACGATATCCCCAGCGCGTACTACGATGCGCGTTTGTTTCAATTTCTCAGAAACGCCAGGCGGCAACTCGGCGCTGAAGTAATCGAGCGAATCGGCCTGCAAATCCGCGGGCACGGCGATGTCGGCCAAGGCGCGCTGGCCCGGGCGATAATCCGGCACGATGGTCAGCGGAAAATGCGAACAGAGGAAGGTGGTCGGCAGGATCAACAACACACTCAGCAAAATGGTACGCTGCCGCGCGGGGAGGCGATGAAACTGCTTGAAGAGCCAGCCACCCGCTGCTAGTGGCCACTGCCGGAGACGTAGAGTCCAACGACGTATGGGAAGAGTGCTCATAGGCAAACGCGGCATTCACTTGGGTGTAAGAACATCCTCGAACACCGCTAAGGTGAGCCGGATTATAACACACGTGTTGGGAATGAATAGTGCCAAGTTCATCAAGGTCTATTCATTCTCAGAAAGCTTAGCCACAGAGGCACAGAGAAACAAAGGGAATAAACTAAGCGAAAGTGCAGAAGCTGCCTATGCGCTCTACCAGACCAATCCCAAAGCTCTGTGCCTCCGTGCCTCTAATGAATGGACCCTGTAGTGCCAAGTTCGTTTTCGCAGTCGCGCGCGAGTGTTATGATAACGCGCGTTTTGCCGCAGACGATTCCAGGCTATGAAACCGCTGAAACTTTATACGCGCACCACCCTGCTGACCTCCGCCGTGCTGACGGCGGTGTTGCTGGTGGTCGTCTTCTTCTTCATCGTCAAGGCGCGCGCGATCGAGGCGCAAGAGCAGGAGCAGCGTGCCCAATTGTGGGCCTCGCTGTTGGCGAATCAGATCGCGATCAGCCCCTCAAAGAAGACTACCGAACTGCGCAGCCAGGTGATTGCCTTCGGCCAGGAACGCGAGAATCGCATCAACCAGATTCGCATCTACAATGAAAACGGCAAAGAGGTGATCAGCCTGTGGCCCGACGAGCCTGAGGCATTGGCCACAGCCGATTTGAACGTCGTGCGGCGCGGCGAGGTGTTGGCGCACGCGCGCGAAGAGGAGACGCCGGAGGGGCGGCAAAAGCTCGTGTACGCCGCCGCGCCCATCTTCAATGATGGCCGATTCGAGGGCGTGGTAACGCTGACCACCAAACGCGAACCGTCCTCTGAACTCTCGCGCCGGCTGATCACGCTCACTTTGACGTTGCTGGCGATGGCGCTGGTTTCGATCATCGTCCTGCTCTATTTTCTGTTCAGCCAAGTGCTCTACCGTCCGGTGGAAGATTTGCTCTACACGATGACCGAAGCCCAGACCGGCAACCTTGACGTAAGCGCGCGAGTGCACGCGCCCGATGAGTTCGGCCAATTGGCCGCTTCGTTCAATCACATGCTCGCGCGCCTGCGCATGATGACAGCCGAACGCGAGGCTTATCAAAAACAACTCGAAGTGCGTGTGCAGGAAGCCACTACCGAGTTGGCCGAACGTAATACGCAGCTCGAAGAAGCCAACGCGACGCTCTTCGAGATTCAGCGTGAGCTGACCAAGTTCGAACGACTGGCCGCCGCCGGACAACTCGCCGCGCAATTCGCGCACGAGGTCGGCACGCCGCTCAACCTGATCTCCGGCCACGTGCAACTGCTCGCCGCGCGCACGACAGAGACTAGAAGTCGCGAACGGCTGGAACTGATCAGCTCACAGATTGCGCGCATCGAGCGCATCGTTCGCAACATGCTCGACGCCACGCGCCGCCCGCGACCACACCTGGAGCCGCTCGATTTGAACGCGCTGCTGCGCCGCATCTTTGAAATCACCGCGCCGACGCTGGCCACGCGCCAGGTCGAGTTGCAGACCGACTTTGACGAAACGCTGCCGCTGATCGCTGGCGACAACGATCAATTGCAGCAGGTCTTCATCAACCTGATCAACAACAGCCTCGACGCCATGCCGCAAGGCGGGATGCTGTATTTCAAAACGGCGTTGCAGGAAGAATCTGTGCTCGTCAGTTGCCGTGACACTGGCGAGGGCATTCGCGCCGAGATCAAGCCGCGCATCTTCGATCCGCTCTTTACCACCAAGTTGCGCGGGCGCGGCAGTGGCTTGGGCCTAGCCGTCGCGCATCAAATCATTCACGAACACGGCGGCACGATCACGGTTGAGAGCGAGCCAGGAAAGGGCGCAGAATTTAAGCTTCGGTTGTGCGTAGCGAAAGCAGATGGTGTGCGCGCGGCTGAAAGCGTGGTAAGCGCACACGTCTGATGCGCTATTGTGTATGCCAATGGCTGAAAGCAAAAAAATTCTAGTGATTGATGATGACCCGGACACCTGCCAATTCCTGCGCGAGCTATTCGAGGAAGAAGGCTGGCAGGTCGGCACCGCCACCAACGCCAACACCGCCCTCGCCGCCGTGCAGGCCGGCCAATTTGATTTGATCGTCAGCGACATCAATCTCAACGAAGAACTCAATGGCCTGGCGCTGCTCAAACATTTCCGCCAACTCGCGCCCGCCACACAGGTGCTGCTCATCAGCGGCTTTGGCACGCTCGAAACAGCCATCGAAGCGGTGCGCGAAGGCGCTTTCGATTTCATCAGCAAGCCGTTCAATGTGCAGGAAATTGTCGCCACTGCGCGGCGCGCGCTCGCGTTGGCCCGCGCCGAACAACGCGCTGGCGAAGCAGCGCAGAACTGGACGGCGCGTTATGCCTCGTCGGGCTTGATCGGCCACAGCCGCCAGATGATCGAACTGTATATGGAGATCGCGCGCGTTGCGGCCTATCGCTCAACTGTGCTGATCATCGGCGAATCGGGCACAGGCAAAGAACTGGTCGCGCGCGCCATTCACGCTCATAGCCCGCGCGCCGCCGAGGCTTTCGTCGCGGTCAATTGCGGCGCGCTCACCGAAACGCTGCTTGAAGCCGAACTCTTCGGCCACACGAAGGGCAGTTTTACCGGCGCGATTGCCGATAAGAAAGGTTTGTTTGAAGAGGCCGAAGGCGGCACGCTCTTTTTGGATGAAATCGGCGAGACCTCGCCCGCTTTGCAGGTGAAGCTGCTGCGTGCCTTGCAGGAGAGTGAAATCCGGCGCGTCGGTTCGAGCAGGCCGATCAAGGCAGATGTGCGCGTCGTCACGGCCACCAATCGCAAGCTCGAAGATGAAGTCAAAGCCGGGCGCTTCCGCGAAGATTTGTACTATCGCCTGAGCGTCATCACGCTCAAAGTCCCGCCCCTGCGCGCGCGCCGCGAAGACATCCCGCTGCTGGCCTATCACTTCTTGCAGCGCACCTGCCAGGAGACTGGCAAGCGTGTCACGCTTTCGGAAGGCGCGTTGGAGGTTTTGCGCAATTACGGCTGGAGCGGCAACGTGCGTGAGTTGGAGAACACGATTGAGCACGCGGTGCTGCATTCGCGCGGCGCGGTCATCACCGAAGATGATTTGCCTGTGCGGTTGCGCAGTCGGGAGGCAGTGCGGACTGACTTGCCGGTCGAGCAGTTGTTCACCGGCCTGCCTACGCTCGAAGAGTTGGAGCGACGCTATCTGCTTCATGTGCTCGAAGCGGTCGGCGGCAATCGCACGCGGGCAGCGGAGGTTTTGCAAATTGACCGGCGCACGCTTTACCGCATGGCCGAGCGGTTCAAGATCAAGTTGGACGGGGAATAGGAGCGAGCGGGTGAGTGGGGGAGCGGGAGACGTTTACTAACTAAAGTCTCCCGCTCCCCCACTCACCCGCTCGCTATATCAGGCTAGTTATTGCTTCTTCGGCACAGTCTTTTCTGCTGCGCCTTTGGTCGCGGCTGCCTTAGCTGCTTCAGCGTTGAGGTGTTCAGCCAGCTTGGTGATTTCTGCGAGGGCGGCATTCAAACTCTTTTCCGCCGTCGGGTCTTTTTTCTCAACCAAGGCTTTGACTTTGTCGAGATCTGTGTTCGCCGTCTCCACATTGGGCTTGACCAGAGCCGGTGTGTTCGAGTCGTTGAGGACAGCCGTCACTTCTTTGTGCGCACCGTTGATCCAGTCGAGCGCGCCCCGGTAATTTTTGTCCTGCAATTCGCGGATCGCTTTTTCCAATTTCTCTACGGCTTGTTGCAAATCGCCGCCTTGCGCTGCCGCAGGCGCGGGTGTGGCAGCGGCTGGCGTAGCCGTTGGGGCGGTGTTAGCCGTTTCGGGTTGCGAACAGCCGGAGAGCGCGAGCAATGTGCCGAGCAGGCCGACTGCGATGGTGGTAACGATAGCTTGTTTCACTTCAATTCCTCCGTCGTTAATGAGTTGCCAATGCGAACGGGCCTCTCCAACGCAGTGTTGGATGCCCCGGGCAACACGCTGAAAGGATTGCTGGAAAGAAAGTGCAAGCCTAGCGCGGCTTTCGCTTGGATGTTTGTCTAGTTTTGTTGCCGCGCGATTGAGGAGAAACCCGCTTGTCGGACTTGCTGCGCGTTATCACCGGGGCAGCCGCGTTGGCTGCGGGAGCGGCAGAATTGTCCGGCTCTTCGCGGGGAAACTCGATTTGATCTTGGGCAAAAATGGCCACGCTGCCAAGCAGCAGCGCCGCCAATGAAATTGTTACAACTGGTGGTTTCAAAAATAGGCTCCCTTAGCTTCTCGTTTTGCTTGATTCCCAAGCGCAGTCTCCGCGCGTCACTTTACTTGGCGCAGCGGAGACCGCCCCTGCTGACTTCTATGGCCAGCTTACTTGGACTTTATTTCAGCCGAAACTTCAGCTTGGCTTACCCGTGAGATTTCTTGTGGGATTTCTTGTGGGATTTCTTCTTGGATTTGGATTTCTTCTTGTCGTCGCTGGTTGTCGCCGTTGTGTTGTTAGCCGAAATGCCTTGTTGCAAGGCACTCGCTGGCGGATTCTGAGCGAAGGCGAAGACGCACAGCAGCGCCGTCAGAGATAAGGTTGCGATGATCTGCTTCATATTTATTCTCCTTCAAAGAGGGTTATCGAAGAATAGAGTAGAGAAGTATGCTCACGATTGCGGCACGCGCCGCTAAGCTTACTGCTGTCCGACAAGAGCAACCAATATGCCAGCCCGTTGCGCACCGCCCAAGGCTTTTGCCACACCATCTGTCAAGAATTGAATCCGAGCTGAATAGTTGGCCAGCGTAGCGCAATCTGGACAGATTGCGCTACGCTGGCGCTGCAATTCTGCAAGCAGAAAACTTTCCCTGCACTCGCTAAGCACTGCGCAAAGCTGGTTTGTGGCGGATTGGCGTGGCGATTTTGCCGTCAAAACGCATAAGTGCCACGCGCGGACATAGCTAATTAAGCGGAGTTTAAAGCTTGAGGAACTGGAAGTGGGTGACGACTGGGCGCGCTTAGGCTCAATCTTCATCAGCAGTTTTACTCGGACTGACAGTGGGGTTGCTAGCGTGTGGTGTACGGATAAAGAGGCCGTCCACTTGTTCTAGTTCTTTATTGCATTGGCTGGCGAGTGTGGCTAATTCCTGCGTCGAAGTAGCGGCGTTAAGCTGTGCGATCAGACTGTCGAAATGGCTGGCGGTTTCGCGCCCATTCCGGCGCGCGGCGATGACCGGGCGCAATTCCTGCCAGGTTTCGCGCAAGGCTTTCAACCGCTCTTGCAACAAAGTTACGTTGTTCAATTGCGCCCACAACTCGACCTCGCGCACCAGGAAATGCACGCGGTTGAGTTCGAGCGGGATGCCCCGCGTGCCCAGCCGGGTGCGCTGCTCGCTGACAATCGCAAAGAGTTGATTCAAGTTGATCCGCGTATTGTCCAGGTTCTGCTCGTTCAGCGCGCGCGCCAATTCTACGCGATAAAGCGTGAAGAAATCCTGTAGCACGGGCGAGAGGTCGGGATGATTGAGTTGTGGCGTCGGCAATTGCTGCGTCTTAAGCTGGAATTGGTTGAAAAGGTTTTGCGCACCGGGCCAGTCACCCGCGATAGCCGTATCGCGCAATTGGTCGAGCAGTCCCAGCGCCAGACCCAGGTCGCTGTACATCTGCCTTTCAGCATTCATTTGCCGCGAAGGTGTGGCAGTAGCGAGCGGCGATGGGCCTGGTTTGATCAACGGGGAAGGCGAGGGGCGCTGTGGCAGATTGGGTATTACAGGCTTGCTGACATAGCTGGCGACGAGCGCAAAACCGCTCAGCGTCAAGACCGCTAATACCATTGCCGTAATGATGGATCTGCTTGTCACGTTGCGTCTTTCCTATATGCTCAGACCATTTGGGTACTGCTTGTCGGTCAGATAAGGGCTTTGGCCTGACCGCGCGCGCGCATAAAACAGATAAAGTTGAGCAAAAATCATACCACCTGGGCGTCACCTAGTTGATTGACGCTGGAATGAAGCTGAAGTGTAGGGAGAAAGAAAACTTGCTGCAAGGGTAACAGCAGGTTTTTGTTTTGGTAGTGGCGCAAGGTGGTGAGTTTGGAGTACCGGCTGCAGCCGGCCGGGCTGGTCAACTAATGCTTCCGCCTGAAGGGGGGACTGCAAACCTTCTCTCCCGCTTGCGCCACTACCTTTGTTTTTACACATTGTGCGGGAAAGCGCAGTTTGCGTGTGCGTTGCCAACTGCAATTGCGCAGGGCAAACAATCCGCTTACTATCTCGGCTATGACAACCGCGCTGGTTTATTCCGAAGACTATCTGCGTCACGACACGGGCGACCATCCCGAACGGCAAGAGCGTTACAGCGCCGTGCTGAGCGGCCTGCAAGCCGACACCGATTTGTGGTCGGGATTGGTCAAACTCGCGCCTCGTGAAGCGACGCTCGATGAACTACTGCGCTGCCACACCGAGCAGACGATTGCGCGTGTCGGGCGCACTTGCGAGTTCGGATATGCCTCGCTCGACGCTGACACTGTCGTGTCGCCCGAATCAGAGCGCGTCGCACGCTTAGCTGCCGGGGGCGCTTGCCGGGCGGTAGATGCCGTGCTGACTGGTGAATCCGAAACAGCCTTTGTTGCCTGCCGACCGCCGGGACATCACGCGACAGTGGGGCGCTCGATGGGCTTCTGCTTGTTCAATAATGTCGCAGTGGCGGCGCGCTATGCCCAAGACAAATATCCCGAACAAGTCAAGCGCGTGCTGATCGCCGATTTCGACGTGCATCACGGCAACGGCACACAGGACATCTTTTACGACGACTCAACAGTTTATTTTTACAGCCTGCATCAATATCCCTGGTATCCCGGCACTGGCTCGGCCAACGAGCGTGGTGGGGCAGCGGGCGAAGGTTTCACACTCAACGTGCCGGTGCGCGCCGCCACTCCGGCAGCCGAGTATCTGAGAATGTTTGAGCTGGGCTTAGCGCAGGTGATGAAAGACTTCGCGCCCGATTTAGTGCTCATCTCCGCCGGTTTTGACGCGCACCGAGAAGACCCGCTGGGACAATTGCTGGTTGAAGACGAAACCTACGAGCGGATGACGAAGCGTTTGAAAGAAGCCGCTGGCAAAGGCAACCAGGCCAAAGTCGTGTCGTGTCTGGAAGGCGGTTACAACCTGAACACGCTCGGCGCCACTGTGCGCGCCCACGTAGCGGCGCTGGCTGGGTGCTAGCTCCACACTTTTGCTTTTTGATATTTGCCTTTTGATTTTTCCTTAATGGGAGTAGAATCCCCCCTGTCATCGTGCATTTGAAAAGATTATTTTCCTGTCAGGTAGCGGCTAGCTGGCGCGCCTGATTTAACGATCACGGTTTTTGATTGGAGGCCACAAGATGAAACTCAGAATCTCCTTTGTCAGCGCTCTATTGCTCGGCTCGCTGGTGTTTGCTTTGAGTGGCACTGCCCTGGCACAGCACCTGATTTCGAGCAAGGCCGGATTTGTCAATCGCGCAGACGGTACAGTTTACGTGCTGCGCCGCGACAGCGAAGACGGCCAGCCCGGACGCGCTTCGCTCGGCACACAATTGCGTGATGGCGACCGGCTCAGCACCGATGCCGATAGCCGCGCCGAAATACTGCTCAACCCTGGTTCGTACCTGCGTCTTGATGAAAAGAGCGAGGTGCGGGCCATTTCCACCAGCCTCAGCGAGCCGCGTTTCGAACTGCTCAAAGGCTCGATGATTGTCGAGGTTGGTCAACTGGAAAAGAAGACGGCGATTGAACTCCTCACGCCCAACGGCACGCTCTCCATCGCCAAAGACGCCTTGATCCGGGTGGACGCCAAGACGGCGGCGACTTGGGTGGCTGTGCGCCAAGGCGAGGTTTACCTGGGCACGCGCGAGGTGGCGCTGGCCGATCAAGGCCAGGCCAAGATCAAACGCGGCAAACTGGTGCGTCTGACCGGTGGGAACGCGCAAGCTGATATTGCCAAAATTGACCGGGATGCTGCTGCTGACAACTTCGATACTTGGAGTTTCAGCCGCGCGCAGACGCTGGTGGCGGCCAACCTGTCAAGCTTGCGCCGGAACAGTCTGCTCTCGGGTGGCTGGTATTACGATCCGTTCTTCACTTGCTACACCTTTGTCCCGTATCGCGGGTATCTCATGTCGCCCTATGGCTTCGGCTTCTTCCGCAACTGGGCCGATTGCTATTGGTACAATCCGTTCAACGGTTACTATGGCAACCCGTATTACTATCCGGGCAATCGTGGTGGCAATGGTGGCGGCACGGTCGTGACCAATCTGCCACCGCGCGTCGTGACGGGGGTTGACCGCGAGCCAGTCAGGCGTGAAATGCCAGCCAGCCGCGGCATTTCGAGTGACAGCTTTGGACGTGCTGATGTGGGTGGTCGAAGCGTTGGCGGTTTCAGCTCGCCGTCGGTCTCCGCGCCGTCAAGCAGTTCAAGCACAACCATCTCCGCGCCAGCGCCTTCGCGCTCAGAAGGTAGTAGCGCAGGTACGATGCCGTCACGTGGCAACAACCGCTAAGTCGCCAATTCTGACGTGAGCCTAACAAGCTCCCAAATAGATAAGGGCTGAGTCGAACAACAACTTCGACTCAGCCCTTAAGCTTTTATTGGTTATTGGACGAACGATAACGCCCGCCATTTACCAGCTATTGATCGCTAACCGCTCGCCTTCTTTCACCACCACCAGCGGAATGATCTTGTACTGGCCATCCAGGAATTTATAGACGCAATCCTGTCGCACCGTCGTCTCGCTGCTCGAGCCGGACGGTGTCGTAGCCGCTTCCATCACGCGGTCGTCCTTGCGGTCGCCAAGAATGCTTTCGCGCAAGCTCTTACCTTCGCTGACCAGACGTTGCTGTGCTTCAGTCGAGAGCATCTTTTGCGCTTCATCCCAGTTGCCGTCTTGTACGAAGCGGTTGAACTTGTTGAGTGTGGTACTGACCTGTCTGACGTCTTGCAACGAGACTGGCGGCGGGGGCGGTTCCGGCGGTTTACGGTTAGCCGCCCAGTGGTAGGTGCGCCAGGAACCGAAGAAAAAGAGGACGGCGAAAACCCAGAGCATGAGCGTGAGCCGCCTGCCAGCTTGATTCGCCTGAGCATCTTCGCGGTTTTCGCGTTCGGTTGTATCTTCAAAAACAGTTCTCATCGTTGTCTTCCCAAGTTTTTAGTTTGGCTTTATTCAGCCGGTCTCAAAGTAGCCCACGCAATCTGGGCTGTCAAACAGCGCCTTTGCGCTTCTACCCTCAGCACGAACGATTGGCGAGGCGGGGTCTTGCACGCCTGTTGCACATCTGCGTCCGACGCGGTTAAGCTGCGCCTTCATTTCTCAAACCATAGAACGTCATACAGCAATTATGAGCACAAAGACTACTCTGGGCATTATCGGGATAGGCACAGTCGGCACGGGCGTCGTCAACCTGTTGCGCGACAATCCACAGTTCGAAATTCGCGGTATCGCTATGCGCTATTTGGAGAAGCCGCGCGAGCTTGACCTGAAGCCGTTCGAGCTTACCGGCGACCCGTTCAAATTGGCAGATGACCCGCGCATCGAAGTCATCGTCGAAGTCGTCGGCGGCGTCGAGCCGATGTACGAAGTCATCAAACGCGCCATCAGCAACGGCAAACACATCGTCACGGCCAACAAAGAATTGATCGCCAAACACGGCCCGGAGTTGTTCTCGCTGGCCAATCAGCACAACGTCACGATCTTCTTTGAAGCCGCAGTCGGCGGCGGCATCCCATTGATTTCAACCTTACAACGCGGCTTGCAAGCCAATCGCATTGCGCGCGTCGCTGGCATCATCAACGGCACGACCAACTATATTCTGACCAAGATGGAGCAGGAGAAGAAGACTTTTGCCGATGCGCTTGCCGAAGCCCAAGCCGCCGGTTTTGCCGAAGCCGATCCGACCAACGACATCGAAGGCTACGATGTCGTTTACAAGATCGCTATTCTCTCTTCACTAGCCTTTCACCAACCGGTCGAGGTGGACAAGATCTTTCGCCAGGGCATCACGCAGATCAGCGACCTGGATATTCAACTCGCCGACGAATTCGGCTATCGCATCAAGATGATCGGTCTCGCGCAGCCGGGCGATGGCACAGACAAGCTTGATGTGCGCGCCCATCCAATGCTCGTCCCGCTACATCACCCGCTAGCGGGCGTCGAAGGCGTCAACAACGCCATCTTCATCAACGGCAGCGCAGTCGGCGAAATCATGCTCTTTGGCCCAGGCGCGGGCCGCTACCCTACGGCTAGCGCCGTCGTCGGCGATGTCATCAATCTGGCGAGTGCGATCAAGCTGCCCGATTTTGCGCGCTACTTCCAATCACCGGTCAGCTCGCAGCCCAGCGAAGTCTTCCCGATGGCCGAGACTGTCAACGGTTACTACATTCGTTTGGAAACACAAGATTCGCCTGGCGTGATTGGCCATCTGGGCCAAGCCTTCGGCAATCACGGCGTAAGCCTGCACAGCTTTACGCAAAAGGGCGTCACCGAAGATGGTACAGCGACGATTGTCTTACTGACGCATCGCGTGCGCGAACAGCGTTTGCAGGACGCGCTGCAAGAGATTGCGGCACAGGTGACGACGAAACAGATTGCAGTGGTGCTGCGGGTGTTGAATTGAGCAGCACACTTTCTGCAACCCTTTCCTTTCCCTCTACTCTGGCAAAGCTGTAACCTCTGACTTCACTCAAACGTGACTATGAGGGGAGGAGAAGAGAGGCAAATGAACCAAACGCTACCCCACGTCGTCATCATCGGCGCAGGTTTCGGCGGTCTGACCACCGCGCAATCGCTCAAACGCGCGGGAGTGCGCATCACGCTGCTTGACCGCACCAATCATCACCTTTTTCAACCGCTGCTCTACCAAGTCGCGATGGCCGGTCTTTCACCTGCCGACATTGCCGCGCCGATTCGCGCGGTCTTGCGCCGGCAGCAAAACGTCAGCGTGCTGCTGGCCGAAGCAACCGGCGTAGATTTCGACCGGCAGGCGGTCAAATTGCGCGATGGCGAGCTCAGCTATGACTATCTGGTGCTGGCGACGGGCGGGCGCACCAGCTATTTCGGACACGATGAGTGGGAACAGTTTGCGCCGGGTTTGAAAGATTTGGATGACGCCGTAGAGATTCGCCGCCGCGTGTTGCTGGCGTTTGAAGCAGCGGAGAAAGAGACGGACGAGGCGCGCGGCCGCGAGTTGATGACCTTTGTCGTGGTCGGCGGCGGGCCGACCGGTGTCGAATTGGCAGGTGCGATTGCTGAATTGGCGCACTACGTGCTGGCGCGTGATTTCCGCCGGATTCATCCCGAAGCGGCAGAGATTCTGCTGCTCGAAGGCGGCCCGCGCATCTTACCGAGTTTTGCCGAAGATCTGTCGGAGAGTGCAGAGCGCCAACTGCGCGAGCTTGGCGTTACGGTGCGCAAGAATGCAAAAGTGACCAACATTGACGAGAGCGGCGTCTATCTTGGCGCAGAGAAGATCAACGCGGCGACCGTCATCTGGGGTGCAGGTGTGCGCGCGACTGCGTTGACCGAGAAGTTGGGCTTGCCGATTGACCGCGCAGGCCGCGTGCTGATCGAAAAGGATTTGACTGTGCCGGGTCATAGAAATGTCTTCTGCATCGGCGATATGACTTACCTGGAGCAGGCTGGCCAGCCATTGCCCGGCGTCAGCCCGGTGGCGATGCAGATGGGGCGCTGCGTGGCGCGCAATATTCGCAACGCGCAAGCTGGCAAGCCCTATGAGCAATTTCGTTATTTCGACAAAGGTAGTATGGCCACCATCGGACGCAACGCAGCGATTGCGCAGATGGGCAAGCTGCATTTGAGCGGCAGGTTGGCCTGGTTGGCCTGGTTAGTCGTACATCTGTTTTTCCTGATCGGCTTTCGCAATCGCGCGGCGGCGCTCTTCAATTGGGCGTGGATGTATTTTACCTATCAACGTGGAGCGCGCTTGATTACAGGCAGACGAATGAGTTTGCGACCGAGACAGGCGTTGAATTCGAGCATCACTCAAACACGTGAAGACGAATCTGTGCCAAAGTAGTTTTTCAAGCGCACGCGCTGTGTAGCGGCAGCCGCACGGTAAACACCGTTCCTTCCCCAACCTTGCTTTGCGCTTCGATCTTCCCGCCGTGCGCCTCGACAATCCATTTCACAATTGATAGACCCAAGCCAGACCCAGATGCGCTGCGGTCGCTGGTCTTCGCCGAGCGGCGGAAGAAGCGCTCGAAGATGTGCGGCAAATCCTCCGGCGGAATGCCGCGCCCAGTGTCAGCAACGCGCAGGATGGCAGATTCGCCTTCAGTAGTCAGGCTCAGCGTTACTGTGCCTTTTGGCTCGGTGTACTTAATGGCGTTGTCCAGCAGATTGAGCAGCAATTGCTTGATGCGCTGCACATCGGCATTAACCGTCACTGTTTGCGCGGGGGCTTGATAGTTCAATATCTGTTCGCGCTGTTCGGCCAGCGGTGAAATGTATTCGACCATGCCAGCGCAGAGCTTGCCCAAGTCCAATAGCTCGCAGCGCAATTCGACGCGCCCTGAGTCTGCGCGCGCCAGCATCAACAAATCTTCGACCAGCCGCGAGAGGCGGATGATCTCTTCCAGGTTCGACGTGAGAGTGTTTTGATACTCCGTGGCGCTGCGTTCGCGGCGCAACGCGATTTCGATGTCGCCACGCAGCACGGCCAGCGGCGTGCGCAATTCGTGCGAAGCGTCGGAGGTGAATTGCTTCTGGCGCTCAAAGGCCGCTTGCAAACGCGAGATCATGTAATTGAACGTCGCCGCCAACCGGCCCAACTCATCCATCTTGGCCGGAGCAGGCACGCGCTCGGTCAAATCTCCAGCGCCGATCTGTTCGGCAGCGCGAGTAATACGATCAACTGGACGCAAAGCCTGGTTGGCGAGCACTAGGCCACCATAACTGCTCAGCAACAACGCGATCGGCAACGCGATGCTGAGCACTAGTAACAGTTTTTTGCGCGCGCGTTCGAGCGCCGCCAATGACTGTCCCAAGCGCACGTAGAAATCATCTCCATCCGCTCCTTTCGTGCGCCGGACGGCGATGCGCATCAATTCGCCAGCAGGCGTCCGAATCGTTTTATGGATGGTCTTGTCATATTCGAGCTGCTGCAACTCGGCCAAGCCTACCGTTATTTTGTCCTGCGCGTGGGCGTAGCTATCGTATCTGATCACCCCATTGCTGTTGATGACTTGCAGCATCTGTGGCGGGATCAAGAGGGCTTCGCCTTCGGGTTCATCGTCGTGCAGCGAATCTGGGTCACCTGTCGGCGTCTCGTAGATACTCTGCTTGACCATCTTCTCGTACTTCTGCACTTGGCGGTCGAGTGATTCGTCAATCGTTGCCACCAAACTGCGCGACAAATAAAAGTAGATCGCCAATCCACACAGGATCAGCACGACCGAGAGAATGCCGAGATAGTAGAGGGTGAGTTTGAGGCGTAGAGAGAGCATTTTGAGACGGGGCGATGGGGCGACGGGGCGACGGGGCGATTGAGGATTTGAACTCTTTCTCCCCGTCTCCCCCTCGCCCTGTCTCCCCGTCTTCACTAAGCGGTCTTACTTTCCGCCACGACCTGCCGCGATTCGGTAGCAGGCGTTTTGAATTGATAACCCACGCCGCGCACAGTGTGAATCAGCTTCGGCTCAAATTGGCGGTCAATCTTGTTGCGCAGGTAATTGATGTAAACGTCAATTACATTAGTCAGTGTGTCGAAGGTCTCTTCCCAAACCTTCTCCGACAAGACTTCGCGCGAGAGGATTTCGTCCGGGTGACGCATGAAGAATTCGAGCAGCGAAAACTCCTTGCCCGTGAGTTGCACTTCGACGCCCGCGCGAATGGCCTTGCGGTTGATGAGGTTGAGCGTCAAGTCGCCGATTTGCAGCTTGGTTTTGTCTTCTCCACCTTCCGCTTGGCTGCGACGTTGCAGGGCGCGGATGCGCGCCAACATCTCCGAAAAGGCAAACGGCTTGGTCAGATAATCGTCCGCGCCGATGTCCAGGCCCTTTACTTTCATTTCGGTGCTGTCTTGCGCCGTGAGAATCAAAACCGGCGTCTTGCTGCCGGCCTCGCGCAAGTCCCGCAAGATTTCCATGCCACTGCGATTGGGCAAGCCCAGATCAAGGATGATCAGCTCGTGATTGCCCGTCTGGGCGCGGGTGAGCCCGCTCTCGCCGTCGAAGGCCAACTCGACTTGCATCCCCTCTTCTTCCAGGCCGCGTTTGAGTAGGTCGGCCATCTTTTCTTCGTCTTCAATCACTAACACGCGCATCGCCATATAAACTCCTTAAAACTCCTTGCTGCTGATGTGATCGCGCAAGGATCAAAAAATCCGCTCGAATCCCAACCCTCACTCGGCCGCTGTCGGTTACAAACCGCAAGCCGGCCATATGTGCGTGGCCAGATCGGTTTGAGTAAGGGGATGAATCAAGGTCGGTATCCTTGCAATGATCGGTGCTGGTTTAGGGGATCGTTGCGACGTAATTTACACAAAAAAAGTTGCTTGGAGCAAGCAGCAATCTTTGCGTCATGCTCAGACGCCTGTCAGGACAAGCGCATGGCAAACAAGTTTACTACGTTTGGGGCAGTGTGGAGGTCATTGGGGCAGGGGCCACAGAACAATAATACAACTACTGAGCAGCTTTGACCGAATCTTTCAACCACGCCAGATAGTCAGCCGAACCGCTGATCACGGGCAGCGCTATGATCTCCGGTGTTTGGTATGGATGCAACTGTTTGAGCGCCGTTTCAAGTTCGGCATAGGCCGCGCGTGTCGTTTTGATCAACAACAACTGTTCGCGCGCTTGCTCGATCTGGCCCTGCCAGCGGTAAGTCGAAACGATGGGCGCGATCACTTGCACACAAGCGGCCAATTCGCGTTCTACCAACTGCCGGGCGATCTGCTCGCTGTCTTGCGCTTTTTCAACGGTCGTAATGACGACAAGTGCTTCATCAATCAACAAAGCGGGCAACAGAGCGGGCACAGGAGCAGGCGTGATTGCCTCGTCGTGTGCGGGGCTTTCTATCAAATCTATCGCACTTTCGTCAAATGCGGCGGCGGAAGAAAAGAAGGCTTGGTAGAGTTCGCGTGCCCTGTCATAGTCGCTTTCCGCCACCGACAGGCGAATTTCCGAATAACCGCCCGGCATCAGCAACGGCTCCAACCCGCCGAAGTTGCCGCCTTGCAACACGGCAGTAATGCCGTTGTTTTCGAGCAGTTCTCTGACCATTCCGGCTTCGGCAGAGTTGGAGAAGTAGGCGACGGTTTTCAGCTCGAGCTCATCAGCTTTGCTCTTCATCTCGTTTGCCTCCGCAATCAATTCAGCCATTCGCCGCGATAGACCGCGCACGCTTCGCCCGTTTGCCTGACAGTGCCATCCGCGCGCCACTCAACCAGCAATTCGCCCACCGCCGTCTTCACCGTGACTTTGCGTTCCGTCAACTCGTTGAGCATCGCCGCCACTGCCGCGCCACACGAGCCAGTGCCGGAAGCGAGCGTCTCGCCCACGCCGCGCTCCCAAAAACGCACCTCGATAGTTTGCCGATCGAGCACGCGGACGAACTCGACGTTCGTGCGTTCGGGAAAAGCCGGATGCACCTCCAACGCCGCACCTAACGCGCGCCAATCCAGCTTGTCAAAATCTTCAACCCCGAAGCTAGCTAGAAAAAGGCTGCAATGCGGATTGCCCATGGAAGTCGCCGTGAACTCGATGGGCTGTCCGTTGACCTCTAACTTCTGCCGCATCACCCGGTCGAGCGGTTGCGCCAGACTAACCGGCACTTCCGCGCTGCGCAAACGTGGCCTACCCATCTCTGCTTCAAACAGGAAGCGCCCGCCCTGTTGCTCGATCAATTGCAACGTCTTTACACCTGCGCCTGTGGCAATGCGCACACTCGGTTGCGACCACGCGCCGGTGTAGTAAAGCCACGCAGCCACGCAGCGTGTCCCATTGCCCGAAATCGGCGTCTCGCCGCCGTCAGCATTGAAGAGCCGAATTGCAAAATCTGCTTCAGCCACATTCGTCGCCTCGCACAAAACTTCCAAGCCATCCGCGCCCGCGCCGAAATGGCGCTCACAAATATGGCGCGCGAAGGCTTCGTAGTCATTCGTCATGGCGCGCAAGTCTCTTTCGCGCGCGATTAGGAAGTCATTGCCGAGAGCTTGGAATTTGTGGAAAAGCATGGGCAGCAGACAGTAGGCAGTAGACGGTAGACGGTAGACAAAGGCTAAAACCTACTGTCTGCTGCCTACTGTTTACTGTCTACTCTCTTCTAAATTTCAAAATGTGTGAACTCTTTGAACTCGTGAAAGCGCGCCTTGATTTCTTCCGGCGTCAGGCGACGCAGCCGGTCGCAACTAAACTCTTCGACGTTGAACGAAGCCATCACTGAGCCATAGATGATCCCGCGCCGCAACGTATGCTCGTCAATCTTGTCGGCTTGCGCCAAGTAGCCCATAAAACCGCCCGCGAAGCTATCGCCTGCGCCCGTCGGGTCAAAGACGGCTTCGAGCGGATAGGCCGTCGTGGCGAAGAAAGAGTTTTTGGTGAAATAGGCCGCGCCATATTCGCCGCGCTTGACGATCAGCAGCTTTGGCCCAAGGTCTAGAATCGCGCGCGCCGCGCGTACCAGGTTCGCTTCCTGCGCAAGCTGGCGCGCCTCGGCGTCGTTGATGACGAGGGCGTCCACCACGTTGATTGTTTTGATCAACTCGTCGCGCGTGTCGTTTATCCACATATTCATCGTGTCCATCGCCACGAATTTCGCGTTCGATTGCTCGCGCACCTCGCGTTGCAGCGTCGGCTGAATATTGCCGAGGAAGAGGAAGGGCGCGTTTTTGACTTTGTCCGACAAGACGGGTTTGAAATCAGCGAAGACGTTCAATTGCGTGTCGAGCGTCTTGGCCGTGTTCAGGTCGAAGCTATATTCGCCCGCCCAGCGAAAGGTTTTGCCGCCGGGCACACGTTGCAAGCTCTCGGTGTTGATCTTGCGTTCGTGAAAGACGGCTTCGTCTTCGGTGGTGAAATCCTCGCCGATTACGGCGACGACGCTGACATCGGTGAAGAACGAAGAAGAGACAGAGAAGTGAGTGGCGGAACCACCCAGGCTGCGCTCGCGCTCGCCAAAAGGAGTTTTGATCGAATCAATGGCGACGGAGCCAACTACGACGAGTGAAGACATTCCTGATGATTAGCCTTTCTTTTCGGGTTTTGAGTCTTTGGGTTTGGAATCTTTTTTGTCCACTTCGACTGCAGCGCCGACGCGCTTTTTGGCTTCGGGCACGTGTTCGCTGTCGGGAAACTCTTTGACAACTTTGCTCCAGTTTTCTTTGGCTTTGTCCGGCTCGTTGTTGCGCTGGTAGACCTCACCCAGCAGGAAGTAGACCGAATCCATCCGCGCGAAGTTTGGGTTGGTGTCCATGATTTCCTGCAAGCGGTCAATCACAGCTTTATTCAAACGCGCCCAGCCGTCCTTGTCGTTCTTGTCTGCTGGTTTGCGTTTGTAGAAGTAGTACTTGGCCACTTCCAGATTGTGGGCCGATTGCTTTTCAAGTTCGGGATCGCGCGGGGCGCTGATCGAGCCACGCGCTACGCCGGATTGCGCGAAGGCGGTCAGACTGCCAAACAAACAGACAGTCAATAGCGTCAAAACGAAACTGTTGCGATACTTCATAGTCAACTCACTTTTTGAATGTATTAGCGACCAGCGCGGAGGCGAGCGTCATGCGCATCGGTTGGAGTGTGCGATTGAACGGATTGAGCATCAGGCCCAAGTTTTCCAGCGTAATGACACCAAGCAAAGCTTCATCGCTGGCCCCACCCAAGACGACCGGCGTAGTTGCGTCGCCTTGCGGCAGTTCGATGTGACATTCGGAAACCCCGCGTTCGATCTTCGTGCCATCAGCGAGAATGAAGTCCAGCGTCCTTTTCAGCTTCAGGCCTAACTTACGCCAGACTTTTTCTGGCAACAACGTGTAGCCAGCCCCACTGTCCACCAGGAAATCCAGCGTCTCACTTTTCCCGCGCTTACCAGTCACTGTTCCTTTGACGTAAGTGATGCCCATTTCTTGCAGTTCTTTCTACGCCCGTCCGAGGCTACTCCGCAAAATACTTGCCGATGATCGCCCAGAGCTGCTGCTTCGTCTCGGCGGGAATCAAATCGCGCTGCGTCAGAATCGCATGCTTGACCGCGCTCCGGTATTGGCAAGGCTGCTCGAACGCAGCTACGCGTCTGACAGCATTGCGGATGATCTGCTGCGCGTTGGCTGAATTCTGATTGAGATATTCGATGACCATCTCAATCGTCACCGAATCGTGGTCGGGGTGCCAGCAATCGTAATCGGTCACCATCGCCATCGTCGCGTAGCAAATCTCAGCCTCGCGCGCCAGTTTGGCTTCTTGCAAGTTAGTCATGCCGATGATGTCCATGCCCCAACTGCGATAGAGCCGCGATTCAGCCAGCGTCGAAAAGGCCGGGCCTTCCATACACAGGTAGGTGCCGCCGCGATGGACTTTTACGCCGACCGTTTCGCAGGCTTGCGCGATAATCTCGCTCAAGTCGCTGCACACGGGATGTGCGAAGGTGATGTGGCCCACGATGCCGTCGCCGAAGAAGGTCGAGACACGCCCACGTGTGCGGTCGAAAAACTGATCGGGCACGACGATGTCAGTAGGCGCGTACTGTTCCTGCAACGAACCTACCGCCGAGGCCGAGATGATCCACTCGACGCCGAGCATCTTCAGCGCGTAGATGTTGGCGCGGAAAGGCAGTTCCGTCGGCAATAGTTTGTGGCCGCGACTGTGCCGCGCCAGAAAAGCGACACGCTGGCCTTCCAGCGTACCGAGAATGAAGTTGTCCGACGGTTTGCCAAAGGGCGTATCAATGCTGACTTCTTTGATCTCGGTCAGGCCTTCCATTTGGTAAAGACCACTGCCACCGATGATGCCGATTTTTGCTTGTTCCATTTCTCAAGAGAGAGCGGGAGAGCGAGAGAACGGAAGAGCGGGAGACGTTAGCCTCTCCCACTCTCTCGCTCTCTCGCTCTCCCGCTCCCGCACTCTCCTTAGGGGTTCGGGGTAATCATCTTCATCGAGCCGCCCAGTCCGCTGCCCGGCGGCGGTGTGCCAGCAGAGGGGCGCAGGCCTGCCACATTGACTTTGAAGTCATCTGGCACGCTGACGGGATATTTGAGTGTTGCGTCTTCCATCGCGCGTTTGATTTTGTTGGTGACCTCTTGCGCAAGCGCCTCTTCCGCCACCTTGGTGCTCAGGTAGATGTGCTTGGCGTGAATCTCTTCAGCATTGGGATCAGGATTCGCTGCGGCTGGATTCGGATTCGCTGCGGCGGGTTTGCTCTCGGCTTTGCGACGACCTTCTACTTTGACTAGATGATAGCCGAAGCTCGATTTGACCGGCTCCTGGCTGATCTGTCCTGGCTGGAGTGCGAAAGCAGCCTTCTCAAAATCAGGATCCATCGTGCCTTTGCCGAACCAATCCAGATCACCACCGCGTCCTTTGGTGCCGTCTTCGTTCACTTCATCGGCAATCTTTTCAAACGCTTCACCTTTTTTGATGCGGGTGAGCAAGTCGGCCACGCGCTGCTTAATCTTCTCAGGATCAGCTTCTGGGTGCTGCGCATAGTAGCTCTGGTAATCAGCCTCGGTAGGCTCGAATTGCTTTTGCAGCTTGTTCGAATAGAGATTGGCTAGCAACTCAGCACGGATGACCTTGAGCTGAAGCTCGGTCGCCGGTTCTTTATCAATCTTGGCCTGGCGGGCCTTGTCAGCGCGGATTTGCAACTCGCCCCAGGAGGCTTTGTAGCCTTCCATCTGATCGGGTGTCGGCGCTTGTTTGTTCCGCTTGGTAAAGTAGGCGACATCGGCATCGAATTCTTTTTGATGCGCCCCGACATACGCGCCAATCTCGGGCTTACCAACCTGAAAATCCACGTTGCGCTTGCTGTGTTCCTGCGTCAGCAGGCGAGCTGTCGTGAGTGTGTAGTTCCGCGTGAAATCCTCGGTCTTGTCCAAACCTTCGCCGATAGCAGCTTGTGCGAACGCGTAGCGCTTCTTAAATTCCTCGATCATTTGCTTGCGTATCTGCGGGTCTTGTGCGATCCGGCGTTTTTGCTGGTCAGGCATTGTCTCGACATACGCCACCAGCTCTGACGCGGGAAGGCTGCTATATTCCTTTTTGCCCCACTGACAGGCGCCATTGGCCAGCCAGCCCAGCGCAAGTGCGGTTACGAGAAAAACCCTGAGGGATGATTGCATTGTCACGTGTAGAAAATCTCCTTCCGAATAACAGTAGACGGTAGACAGTAGCCATTAAACGTCGCAGTCGAAACCACTACCGTCCACCGTTTTCTGGCTACTTCCTTTTTGCGTCAATTCCAGCAGCACGCCGCCCGTGCTGGCCGGATGAATGAAAGCGACGAGTGAGCCGCCCGCGCCACGGCGGGGTTGCTCGTCAATTAACCGGACGCCGCGCGCTTTCAACTCAGCGAGCTTGGCGGCGATGTCTGCGACCTCGACGCAGAGATGATGTAGCCCCGCGCCGCGCTTGCTCAGAAATTTGCCGACCGGCGTTTCTGTGCCGGTCGCTTCGAGTAATTCGATGCGGCTTTCGCCGACGGGCAGCATAGCCACGCGCACGCCCTGGTCTTCGACAAATTCGACTTCTTTGAGTTCCAAGCCCAGGCCGTCGCGCCAAAACTGCAAGGCTTCGTCGAGCGAACTGACGGCGACGCCGAGGTGATTGATTTTGGTTTCAGTTACCATACGATGTGCGACAAGCTGCCAGAACTCGTCGCGGTTTCATGGTTGTACACTTTCGGAGTCAACGACAAGCCCGGCAGCTTGTCGCACATTGCTAGCCAATTTTGACCTTGTCGCTGATCTCTTCCACGATGGAATACGGATCGCGCTCGCGCCTCGCCACCGCTTCGGCCAGCGCTCGCAACTCGCCTTCCGGCAAGGCTTCGTCGAGCACACGGCGCAGCAATCTTTCGCGCAACAATTCGAGCAGGCGATTCTCGGCAATGCTGGCGCGGCGTTCGAGCGAAGCGGCCTGCGTGCGGCGGAACACGGCGTAACTTTCAATCGCAACGGCAAATTCGGCGATGCCTTTGTTCTGCGTGGCGACGGTACGCACAATCGGCGGATGCCAGCCGTCACTGCGCACTGACATTTCCAACAACGCAATCAACTCGCGTTCGGTGCGCTCGACGCCTTCACGTTCGGCTTTGTTGATGACGAAGAGATCGCCGATCTCCATGATCCCGGCTTTGATGGCCTGGATGTCGTCGCCCATGCCGGGCACGAGCACAACGACCGAAACGTCGGCGGTCTTGACGATGTCCACCTCGTCCTGCCCGACGCCGACTGTCTCGACAAGCGTCCTATCGTAGCCAGCCGCGTCCAAAACCGCAACCGCATCTACTGTAGCCCGCGCTAATCCGCCCAAATTGCCGCGCGTCGCCATCGAGCGAATAAAAACCTGCGGGTCTAGGGCGAGCGCCTGCATGCGAATGCGGTCGCCTAACAGCGCGCCGCCCGAAAAAGGACTGGACGGGTCAACGGCGATGATGCCGACCGTCTTGTTCTCGCTGCGATAGTGAGCGGCCAGCCGGTCAACCAGCGATGATTTGCCCGCGCCGGGCGCCCCCGTGATGCCGATAGTCAAGCCTTTACCGGTGTGCGGAAAAAGTCCTTTCAGAATCTCCGTCGCATCGGGCGCGTCATTTTCAATCTTGGAAATGGTGCGCGCCACCGCGCGCACGTCACGCGCAAGAATGCGTTCAACGAGTTGTGTGGATTGCGTCATCAGCAGGCAGCTTTTAGGACTCCGGTCGGGAATCAACGAGGTGAAAGGCAATATAACCGCAATCGCGGGGAAATTCCAACTTGACTGACAAGCGGCTATAATCACGCTGTCTTTAAGCGCAAGGAGGAAAGTGATGTCGAGAAAGAATGTCAGTTCGGCTGCCGCTGAAGCGTTGGCCGTGGCTGCGCCAATACAGCAGGACCCGGACAAACTCGGCGGCTCGCCGACCATCGGCGTGCAGCGTGTACACGCCGAAACGCTGATTGATTATTTTGCCGGTGGCCTGACACTAGAGGATTTTCTGCAAGATTTTGAAGGCACTCCGAGAACTACCGTCTTGGGAGTCTTGAGCATCGTGCGCCAGGCGATTCGTGATGGCTTGTTGACAGGGATGCGGGTGCGCCCGGAGTGCGCTTATCGGGGAGTTGAGATGGAGGAGCAAACGATTGAGTAGATGAACATCCTCTTCGACCATTGCATGCCCAAGCCTTTACGCAAACACCTGCGTCCACATACCGTGAAAACCACGCTGGAAATGGGCTGGGACGGCTTGGCCAATGGTGACCTGCTACGCGAGGCCCAAACTCAATTCGATGTGTTGCTGACAACGGATACAAACATCAAATACCAGCAGTCCATTCGCCAATACGACATTGGCTTGATCGTTTTGCGCGCTTTGAGCAACGCCCCGGCTGATTTGCTGGAACTCGTGCCTGCCGTACTGGAGTTGCTGACGAAGATTCAACCGGGCGAAGTGCACTATCTGTTTGCCGCAGAGATGCAAGCACTGGAAGTGCGGCGCGGACGGCGGTTCAAACGCTAAGCGCCGCGTTTTGCCTGACCATTTGTGCATCAATAGGAGAGCATCGCGATGACCGCAGACTGGCTTCCGACAATCGCCACCGCCATGGGTTCGGCCTGGCTTTCCGGCATCAACTTGTATGCGACCGTAGTGACGCTGGGTCTGCTCGAACGTTTCCAGTGGGTCAAGCTGCCGGGCGAACTGCATATGCTCAGCGAGTGGTGGGTGATTGGCCTGGCGGGAGCGTTGTATCTGATCGAATTTGTCGCAGACAAGATTCCCGCCGTAGATTCAGCCTGGGACGCGGTTCACACTTTTATTCGCGTGCCTGCTGGCGCGATTCTGGCCGCGACTGCCGTTGCCGATTTTCACCCAGCGGTAAAAATAGCCGCCATGCTCGTCGGTGGTACATTGGCGCTCGGCTCGCATGGCACGAAGGCCGCAACACGGTTAGCTGCGAACACCAGTCCGGAACCTGTCTCGAACATCGCCTTGAGCTTGCTGGAAGATGTCGTGGCGTTCGGCTCGACCATATTGATGGCGTTTTTCCCGGTGTTGATCTTGGTCGTGATTGTGCTCTTCGTGATTGTCGCAGTATGGCTCGTACCGAAGATTGTGCGCGCCTTGCGGCGGTTGATCGCTCGGCTTAAAAGCTTGTTCAACCCGCAGCCGGAAGAGGCTGGCCGCGCTAGTTGAATACAAAGAAGGCGCTCTCCTAATGGTGATTAGAATCCAAAATTAGTTATTGCAACATCTCTGGCGACTGCGTATAGTCGCGCTTGCACGTGACCTCGTTCGCGTGTGACTGAATCAAACAGCCGTTTAGTCAAACCTGATTAACGATAAATTTTAACGATAAATTCGACAACGGCTCAGCAACTTTACGAATTTCAATAGCCAAGCCTTGGTGCCCCCTGACACTGTGCCATATACGTTGGCCGCTCTTCACGAAAGGTAATTTATTTATGAAAATCCCTCCCGCATTTTTCCGTTTTGTTATGCTCTTAGCTTTTCTGGTTTTGCTAACTACGCCAGGCTCTGCCCAGGATTGGAAGCCGATTGACCCAGCGCACGTCGCTTTGAAAGCGCCGACGATTGACAAGGAAGCCGATGCCGAGGCGCTCTTTTGGGAAGTTCGCATGCAGGACGAGCCGGATGGTTACGGTTCGATTCAACGCGTGCTCAATCACTACGTGCGCTTGAAAATCTTCACCGAGCGCGGCGTCGAGCAGCACGGCAAAGTGGACATCTTCTATTACGGCAATAACCTGATCAACAACATTGCTGCGCGCACGATCAAAGCCGACGGTACGATTGTCGAATTGAAGAAGGATGCAATCTTCGAGCGCGAGGTCGTCAAGCTGAGCGGATTCAAGGTCAAAGCTAAAAACTTCGCGCTGCCCGCCGTCACACCGGGCTGCATTGTCGAATACAGATGGAAAGAGTCGCGCCCGGCAGGCGTTTATATGCGCCTGCAACTGCAACGCGAGTATCCGATTCAACAGGTAAAGTACTATGTCCGCCCAGCCAGTGATGTCATCGTTGACGGCGCGCCGGCGGGGATGAAGTCGCTCACCTTTCACGGCCAGACGACGCCGTTCGTAAAAGAGCCGAATAACTTTTGGAGCACCACGGCCAGCAACGTGCCCGCCTTCAAGGAAGAAGCCCGCATGCCACCCGAAGATCAAATACGCGCCTGGGTGCTGCTCTATTACTCGAACAAAGACAAGATCGTTCCGGCGGAGTATTGGAAATCGGTGGGCAAGCGGCGCTACGAACTCACTAAAGGGATGATGAAGGTCAACGATGACGTAAAGAAGTCTGCCGCCACCATCATCGGCGACGCCTCCGACCCGGATCAGAAGCTGCAACGGCTGCTGGAGTTTTGCCGCACCAAGATCAAAAACATCAATGATGATGCTGAGCATCTGACCGCCGATGATCGCAAGAAGCTGAAGGAGAATAAATCGCCCAACGATACCCTGAAGAATGCTTACGGTAACAGCACGGACATTGATATGCTCTTTTCCGCTTTGGCAATCGGTGCGGGCTTCGATGTGCACGCGATCAGTTTGTCCGACCGCAGCGACATCTTCTTTGATCCGCAGACACCGGATGACTATTTTCTCAATTTCATTAACGTCGCGGTCAAAGTCGGCGACGGCTGGCGCGTGATTGATCCGTCGAGCAAATACGTTCCCTACGGCATGCTGCGTTGGGAGCAGGAGGGCATACAGGGACTGGTGTCCGATCAGAAGGAACCCACTTTCATCACTACGGTGCTTTCGCCGCCTGAAAAATCACTCTCCCGTCGCAGCGCTAAGCTGCGCCTGAGCGAAGATGGCACGCTCGAAGGCGACGTGCGCGTCGAATATACCGGCCACGCGGCTGTGCCACGAAAAGAAGAGTTGGACGAGAAGTCAGCCAACGAACGCGAGGAATGGTTGCGCGACTCGGTCAAGAGCCGCTTGGCTGGCGCGGAAATCTCCGAGATCAAAATAGAGAACGTGACCGATCCCTTCAAGCCGCTGATCTTTTCCTACAAGATCAAAGTGCCCGCCTACGCTGAGCGCACCGGCAAGCGGCTTTTCCTGCAACCGGCCTTTTTCCAGAAAGGCGTCGCCCCGCTCTTTAGCACCAACACGCGGAAGCACGCCATCTATTTCAACTACCCGTGGTCGGAAGACGATTCGATCAACATCGAAATGCCCGCTGGCTATGCCTTGGACAATGCGGAAGCGCCTGCCTCGTTCCCTCTCGGCAAAATTGGTGATTACAAGGTGCGGCTGGCCGCCACGCAAGACGCGAAGACCTTGATCTACGAACGCAAGTTCAAATTCGAAGGGATGTTATTCCCGCAAAACATATATGCCGATTTGAAGCGTGCGTTCGATATGATCCATCAAGAAGACAATCACGCCGTGACGCTCAAACAGGGCGCAGCGACGGCGGTGAAATAAGCCTGGGTACGCACGCGGCTCGCGCGCGAGGGGTGGGGCGGCATACATTTCGGTTAATACGTCTCATCTCACGTACGCGAGCCGCGCGCCCAGGAGGTAAAAACCTATGCGAAGCAAAATCCTATTTACTCTGTTCGTTCTCCTCACATTCTCAACCTCTGCCTTGGCGGGTGATGAAGTGCCCGCCTGGTTGAAACAGGCCGCTGCCATCACGCTGCCGAGCTACCCCAAAGAAGTCGAAGTTGTCGTGTTGCACGACGAATCGCGTATCACCGTCGCAGAAGATGGACGCATTACAACGTCTGACACCTATGCCCTCCGGCTGCTCACGCGCGCGGGCCGACAGCACGCCGAAGCGATGACCGGTTATAAAACCGATACGGACAAGATCAAAGAGATGCGCGCCTGGCTGATTCGCCCTAACGGCGAAGTGAAGTTCTACGGCAAGCAACAGACGCTGGAAGGTGCACTGGTAGACAACGATGTTTACAACGAGTATCGCCGCAAGCTGATCTCCGCCGAAGACGATGCCGATACCGGCTGTGTTTTTGGCTATGAGATTGCGAAGGAATCGCGTTCGGTCTTCTCGCAATTCTCCTGGTACTTTCAAAGCCTGCATCCGGTCGTGATGTCGCGTATCACCGTCAATCTGCCGCAGGGGTGGCGCGCTACCGGCGTGACGTTCAATCACAACAACCTGGAGCCGCAAGTGAGCGGTACGAATTTTACCTGGGAGCTGCGCAACTTGTCGCCGATTGAACTGGAACCGGCTAGCCCACCGCACTTGGCCGCGCGTGTCTCTATCAACGTCTATCCGCCCGAAGGCAAAAGCACGCTGATACGTCCGTTCGCCACCTGGACGGATGTCTCGCGTTATATGGTTGAACTCTCCGAGCCGCAAGCCGCCTACAACGAAGCGATGGCTGCCAAAGCGCGCGAGCTGACGGCGCAGGCTAAGAGCGAATATGAGAAGGTTCAAGCCGTGGCGCGTTATGCGCAGAGCGTCAATTACATTTCGATTCAAACCGATCTCGGGCGCGGCGGCGGCTATCGCCCACACGCGGCGGTAGATGTCTTCAATAAAAACTACGGCGATTGCAAAGACAAAGCGAATCTGATGCGCAGCATGCTCAAAGTGGTGGGGGTCGAGTCTTATCTTGTCTCGATCTATTCCGGCGATCCGAATTACGTGCGACCGGAATGGCCTTCACCTGGTCAGTTCAACCATTGCATCATTGCGGTCAAAGTCGGCGAAGCCACCAATGCGGCAACGTTGGTCAAACACCAGACACTCGGTCGCCTGCTCATCTTCGATCCGACCGACACGTACACGCAGTTTGGTGATCTGCCCGATCACGAACAAGGAAGCTGGGCCTTGATCGAAGCGGGCAGTCTCGGCGACCTGGTCAAAATGCCGGTCACGCCGTCTGATGCCAACAAACTCGAACGCACGGTCGAAGCCGCGCTCGACGCTGAAGGAAATCTGACCGCCACGATCAAAGAGAGTTCGGTGGGCCAAGCTGCTGTGAGCGAGCGCCGCCAATTCAAACACTACTCACAGTCTGATTATCAGAAAGTCACTGAACGTTGGATCACGCACGGCGCACCCGGCGCGGCTGTCTCCAAAATCGCGCCGAATGATCAGGCGCAAACCGGACGCTTCGCGCTCGAAGTCGAATTCAAAGCGCCCGCTTATGCCAAAACGATGCGCGGCAAATTGATGGTCTTCAAACCGGCGCTGGTCTCGCGGCGCTCGTCGCTGTCTTTGACGAAAGACAAACGCGCCTATCCGGTCGTGCTGGAGTCGAAGGCGTTTAGCGAAACGGCGCGCATCAAATTGCCCGACGGCTTCGAGGCGGACGAGATTCCCTCCGCAGTGGAAATCAATCAGCCCTTCGGCAACTACGCGGCGAGTTGGGAAGTGAAGGACGGCTATCTGCACTTCAAACGTTCACTCATCCTGCGTGCGAGCACAATCCCGGTTGAGCAATACACCAACGTGCGTTCGTTTTTCGCTACCGTGCTGGGTGCTGAGCAGGCGCCGGTGGTGTTGGCGAAGAAGTGAAACGTGGCTGTGCCAGTGCAGAACGGGGAGCGTCAGCGACCTGCACCTTGATCTCCTTTGAGACAGTGGGTAGGTCGCTGACGCTCCCCGTTCTGTGTTTTGCGTAAGCCGAGGCAGGTATTCACTAGGCATAATGAATCTGATGTCTTATTGTCTTCCGTAATCTCTCACGTTATCACCAACCGCTTTTGAGAGAGTAAAACCATGAGCGACAGCAACATTAGTCAACAAATCGCCTCCGGCAGCACGCGCGCGCAACGGCGGCACAAACGTTTGCTTTGGATTGTGCTGGCAATCGTCGTCGCCGCGCTGGGCTGGCTCGGCTTTGATCTGTATGCCCCGCGCCAGACCCGGCTGCGCGATTTCGATCCCAACGAGGTTGCGCAGCTTGAGACCGCGATGTGGCGCTCGTATTACGACAAAGAGCGCGTCAAACTCTTCAATCAACTCAGCGAAACATTGCGACAGCAATACCACATGCCGCTCGTACGCTCGAACGCCGTGGCCTATCAAGCTGCCAAGGCCGCTTTCGTTTTCAAAGAGGGCAAACAGCGCGCGGATTACGAGAAGGCGTTGCCCAATCTGGTCAATTACTACACCGCAATCCGCGCGATGAGCGACACGCCATTTGATGTCGAACGCGCCGCGAAGCTGGAATTGGAATGGTGGATCGTTCACCGGCAACGCGCCAAGCATCAACCCGGCGATCTCGCGCAGGCGCTGGCCGATTTGCAAGCAGAGTTATTTCAGCTACCCGCCGAACGTTTTCAGGAACACGCCCGCTTGCGTGCCGAAGCGATGACCATCCGCGACGACAAGGCAGCGGCGGGCGGCGTGAGCGAAGCCGATTGGCAGCGCATTGAAGAGCTACTGCGCGGCTCATGGCAGTCGTTGTGGAAAGCGGTCAACGGCGCAGGCGGCGCGGCTTAGCGCCATTTGTATATCAGTAGGGGCAGACCTGCGTGTCTGCCCTGGATTGAGGAGACGCCAACCCGCTGGGCAGACACGCAGGCCTGCCCCTACGTCCTTTCTTGCTCGACTGCGTTCACACGTTTTGGAAAGAGCAGCGACAGCGCAATAGAAGCAGCCACGACGCCAGCAATAATTCCGAGCGAGTAACCGATGGGGAACTTGCCGCCGAACAGCTTATTCAACCACACCATCTTCAAACCGACGAAGAGCAGCACCACGGCTAGTCCGTACTTGAGCAGGTGAAATTTCTCCACCGCTCCGGCCAGCAGAAAGTAGAGCGAACGCAGACCGAGAATCGCAAAGATGTTCGAGGTGAAAACGATCAACGGCTCGTCCGTCAGCGCAAAGATCGCAGGCACTGAATCCACCGCGAAGATCACATCCGTCACTTCCAAAAACAGCAAGGCCACCAGCAACGGCGTCGCGTGCACAACGCCGTTCAGTCGGACGAAAAACTGTTGGCCTTGCATTGCCGGCGCGACTGGCATCAAGCGGCGCAACAATCGGATCAGCGGATTTTTCTCCGGCTCTAGCCCATGCTCTGGCGCGAACATCATCTTCAAGCCCGTCAGGATCAGGAACACACCGAAGAGCACGGTGACCCAGTGATACTGCATCAACACCGCTCCCAGCGCGATGAAGATGGCGCGAAAGATGAGCGCGCCCAGAATGCCGTAAAACAGCACGCGATGCTGATACTTTGCCGGAATCGCAAAGTAGTTGAAGACCAGCACGAAGATGAAGAGGTTGTCTACGGAGAGGGATTCTTCGACGATATAGCCCGCCAGAAATTCCAGCGCCGTTTGCCAGGCCGCAGCATGCGGATCGAATCCCGGCAGCGCCATCAAACGCGGATCGAGCGGGAATTTCCACGTAGCGTAAAAGTAAAGCAGGGCATTGAACACTAAGGCCAGCGCGACCCAGACCACCGTCCACAAAGTTGCTTCGCGAAATGAGACTGAATGTGCCTTGCGATGAAAGACGCCAAGATCGAGTCCCAGCAGTAATAAGACTAGCGCGAGGAAGCCCGCGTAAAACCACCAATATTCGGCAAACGGAAATAACTGTGCCGTCATTCAACAACTCCTTTGGCAAAGACGTTTAAGTCCCGGCGCAAAAGAAAAAGACCTTTTGCGCTCCGTTATGAGCCACAAAAGGTCTTGGTCGTTGAGTAACGTTGCTCTTCCCGCTGCCCCGGATTGCCTCGGAGGCAATCGTGTTGACGCTGGCAGCAAACCCAATCGAGCTGGGCGACCTACTCCCCTTTCAGGAAGAACCTTTGTAAGGGTTGCCGCCCAGCCTGTCAACCTGCACAACGTCGGCATCACATTTGCGGTGCGACGTATTTGACGGTTGTGAGTTCAGCCAATGCTGCCAGCTTCTCAAGCGGCAAGCGCCCGACCAACAGTTTCGACGCGGCTGGGTCGAGGATCACTTCAAAGCCGAGCTTCTTCAATTCGGCAACGACTGCCGGTGATTTTTCCGTCAGCCAGATTTGCAGTTCGGCTTTGCCGTCGCGCACGAATTTGGCTTCGGCGGCGGTCGGTTGGGCCGTTTTGTTTTTCAGACGTTCGATCAAGCTGGCGATAGATGGATGTAATTTGGAAAGTGTCTGCCGCCGCTTCTGCTCTTCGGGCGAAAGCTTATCTACCGCATCTTTCAAGTCCGCCTCAAGCCAGCGGCGGTACTCAGTCGAAGCGGCTTGCTGATTCGGGTTGGGCGGGAGTGGCGGCGGCGGTGTCGCTGCTGGTACGCCGCTAGCCACGCCACCAGCCACGCCCCCTGCGACAGCTTTGGGTGCTTCCTTGGTTTTGCGTCCTGTTGAGCGATCTCCACCTGAGCCAGCTCCACGGCCCAGTGAAAACTGCCCAGATTTAAGAGTCCCGCCGCTGACCCGCACAGCTTCTCTTTTTTCGCCGAAGATGCCTTCGTAACTCACACCCTCCGGCATCTCCACCGGCACATCAATCCGGCGCGGTTGGCCGCCATCGGTGACGAAGGTCTCTTCGACTGCAACAAACGAAGTGAACTGCGTCATCAACCGGTATTCCAGGCCGAGTTGCGTGATCGCTTCGCGCAACTCTTCGCGCAGCTTGCCTTGCTGGATGCCGTTGAAATCCTGGCTCATCAAATCGTCAATCCGCGTGCGTGCCCAGAGTATTGCCAACACGTCGTTTTGCGGCTGTGTTTCTGGCAACTCGACCTGCAATTCACGCACAACACTATGCCCGGCCATTTTGCCGCGCACGCGAATCACGCCACGCGCGCCTGCCGTGTAGCGCCCTGTCAAAACCAATGGCTTCGCGCTAAACAGATCAGGCAAGCGTTTCGGATAGACATCGGTCACAGGCAAACCGCCCCAATCCACTTCAATGTCGGTGAAGAGCGGGTTGCGCACGCGTTCGTGAAAGCGTTTGGCCGCCGCCGAGCCATCGTCTTGCAACGTGACGTATTCGACTTCGCCGCGCCCGTGCTCGGCCATCTTGTCGAGCAGGAAGCGATTGACGGACGAGCCAATGCCGAACGAGAAGACGCGCGCATTAGCGTGTTTCTGCACTTCGGCAATGATCTCCATATCGTTGCCGACATAGCCATCGGTCATAAAGCAGACGATGCGCACATGATCTTGGTTGTCCGCCCCATTTTCTGGAGGACCGAGCGCGGCGCGGATGGCTTTCATCATCTCGGTGCCGCCACCGCCTGAGCGCGATTCGAGGAAGGCATGTGCTTTCGCCAGATTGGCGCGTGTGGCGGGCACGGGTTCGGGGAAGAGAATATGTGTGTCACCTGCGAACGTAATCAGGTTGAATGTGTCCTGCGGATAGAGACCGTCGAGCGCGAGCTTCATCGTCTCTTTCGCCTTCTCAATCGGAAAGCCGCTCATCGAACCCGACGTGTCGAGCACAAAGACGAGTTCTTTCGGCATTACATCGCTGGCCGTCACGCGCTCCGGCGGTTGAAAGAGCAGTGTGAAGAAGCCGCCTTGCGCGGAACGGTGCGTGAGCAGCGCATCGGCAACTTTCTTGCCCGCGACATCGAATTTGAGGATGAAATCTTTGTTGGGAATCGTCGCGCGATCTTTCAAGCGCACAACGGCGGCGTGTGGATTTGGTCGTTCGGTTTCAATCTCGTGCAGGGTGGATTGCACGCTTTCGAGCGGGATGCCCGCATCAACCTTGACCTCGATGGCGATGTCGTGCCCGGCACGCGTGCCTTCGGACGTAATGGGCGGCGAGATGCGCGAGGCGTCGGGGACTTGTGAAGTGTCCGGCGCGGTATTCAGATTCGGCTGGGCGTCGAATTGAGTTGGGGGCTGGCCTGGAATGTAGCGCGGGCCGACGACCATCGGGAAAACGAATTCATACGTGCCGTCTTCATACTTCATTGTCTCGACGTAACTGATGACGACCTTGACCGTCGCGCCCGGCAGGATGTTGGCGACCGATTGCGTGAAGATGTTGGGGCGCTCTTGATCTAGCAGGCTGGCGACATGACCCGCCTCGCGGGCGGCTTCGTAAATGGCGCGCGCTTCTTCGCGTCGTTTGAGCTTGCCTTTGATCGTGCGCTCGCCAACGATCATCGTCAGATCGTCTACGGCAGCATTGTTGGGCAACGGGAAGACGTAGACGGCTTCGATCTTTTCGCTGAGCGGGTTGTGGAATTCTTGCGTGACGGTGACGCGCGCCAGCGGGCCGCTCACCGAGGCTTTGACGGCGGTGTGTTTGAGCGGGCAATCGCCGCGCGGCTGACCGTCTTGACTGGTGATTTGCAAAGAACCTTGCGTGACTTTGCGCGGCGCGGCCTCGACGGTGTTGGTCAAACCCGGCGTGAAATCAGCGGGCAATAAGCAATAGCAGAAACCCAACAAGGCGAGCGTGGCAGTTAAAGAGAACGTGAGTCTTCGTTTCATATTTCCTCCTACAGACTTGGCCTGGGGCAAACGGGCAGACTAATCCCTCGAAGGTGCACTGAGTACACACTCCGTGAACTTTGCGATTGAGAGCGCTGGTGATTGGAGCCGGCTGTATAGACGCCCAATCGAGATCGTAGGTTCCCTGCGTTCCGGTGACTGAACGGCAGTGGACAACAGGCTTGCAAGGTGGCTGGAAATTTTTGGCTGCTGAAGCTAGCCGAGCTTATTGGGCAGCGCGTCTCAAGGTTGCAAGGCCCGCTCCAGCACCGGATCACGTCCCGCTAAATAATCCTCAATCAGCAACTCGACTTGGACGGACGGGAAGAGTGACGGCGGATCACCCGGCACGAGTTGGAAGAAGCGCGTCGAATGTACGACGTGCAGGTTTGAGTTAGGCAGAAAGAAATCTTTGACCTCGCCATACGCGTTTGGTTTGCCGCCGGTCGGCTCACCGATCAAGCTGGCACTGGTGCGCTGCTGCCAATCGAAAGCGTTGAACATCCCCGATGAGATCGTCCCGCGATCAATGCCGACGTAGATTTTGCCAGCGCGATTCAGTTGCGCACGCGCACGAATTGCATTGATGAAGGGCAGCAGCAATCCGCTATTGCCGCCGGGATTCTGCCGCAGGTCTACGACCAGTTTATCCACCGTGTGTGTGTCAATGAAGTTGAGCAACTCCTGCGTGAAGGTGGCCAAAGGCAAGGTCGCCATCTCCTGGCAGCGATTGTATTGAAAGTAGAGCGTGCGCGTGGGTTCGAGATATTCGTACCAATAGAAAAGGCTGGCCGGGCGGCTACGATAAAGCGGGATTGGTGCGCGCGTTAGAAATGGCGCGGTCAGCCAATTGATCGGCGCAGTGCGCGCCAATGGTTTGAACTCCAACTCAAACTGCTGACCTTCCGCCGTCTCAAAGGTGAAGCGGCAGCGCTCCATATTAGCGATAAGACCAAGCGCGTGCAGAAACTCTGGCGTCGTGATGAAAGTAGGAATACGCGCCCTGACCCATTGCAGATTTTCTGCCGAGACCAGCGCCGCGACGGTCAGCCCCGCCGACTCAACGTCCGTGCCATCAATGCGCACCACTCGCGCGCCCAGGGCGCGTACGTAGCCCAACGCTCCGCGATTGTCTCTCTCTGTTTCCGCAGCGATAGCGGTGACGTATAACCCTTCGTTGCCGCGTTGGTCTTTCAAGACTTGCAACAGAAGCGGGTAGCGGCGAAAGCCTGTCGTGCTGGCCCAATCTATGGATGTGTGAGCGTCGCCGACGCGCGCCACCAAAGCTACCAGACGAGTGATGATGACATGATCGGGCAGAGTCGGAATTGCCGCGTCGAGTTCGGCCACGGCGCGCTCGAATTCAGCAACCGGTAGATTGAAGAAAAGGTTGGGGTGGCGGCGCGGCAGTTCATCTGCCAGGAAGCGCAAATCGGCGCGCCAGTTTTCCGGTTGTATGGTTGGCGTTTGTGCGAGGGCTGACAGCGTGAACAGCGCGAGCCAAAGCAGGCAGGCGCAAAATTGTTTCAACAGCCAGCGTGAGGATTTTTGCTTGTCGGGACAGGTTACGGGTGTAATTGAGTGCGGCATATTTCCCTCCGTTGCGAAAAACGCGGGCACGATTTGTCCTCACAATTGTCTTCTCTGTGCCCAAGAACGTGAAAAGGCCGATGGCTCGCAGGTTAAATCCTACGCGACGCAGATTTTTCAACCTTCGTGTGATGATGTTATGATGCCTCCCTGCTTCATCATCATTCAATTCTAGTGAGGAACACAATGTCAGAACCAAGCATGACTTTTGCCATCATTAAACCCGATGCCGTGCGCGCGGGCAACACCGGCAACATCATTCAACGCATTACCGACAATGGCTTCAAGCTTCGCGCAATGAAGCTGATGCACCTGACCAAACCCGTCGCCGAAGGGTTCTACGCCGTGCATCGCGAGCGTCCCTTCTTCGGCGAGCTAGTGGAGTTTATGACCAGTGGGCCGAGTGTCGTGCTGGCCTTAGAGAAAGAGAACGCGCAGGTCGCGTGGCGCGAATTGATGGGGCCGACCGATTCTACCAAGGCTCCCAAGGGCACCATCCGCGGCGATTTCGGCAAGAGTGTGCAAGAAAATGCAACGCACGGCTCAGATTCGCCGGAGAACGCGAAGCTTGAGTTGAGCTACTTTTTCAACGCGACGGAGTTTTGTTAAAGGGGTGAAGGATGAGGGATGAAGGAAAAGTTCACCCTTCATCACTCATCCTTTACCATTTTTATGGCTGTGCAAATAGGTAGGCTGCTGATCATCGCGGGCGCATTTTTGATCGTGGTAGGCGCGCTTTTTTTGCTGAGCGGTAAAGTGCCGTGGCTGCGGTTGGGGCGCTTGCCGGGCGATTTCAGTTGGGGGAGCGGCTCGGTGCGCGTTTACTTTCCATTGATGACCTCGCTGCTCTTGAGCTTGCTGCTGACGCTGCTCTTCTGGTTTCTGCGCAAGTGACTCGGCGATTGTTGCGATCATCTCCGCTAAAGGCCTGATGGCGCAGGAAGACCTCCTGCGCCATCACTCGTTTGGCATGTCTTACGGTATCAATTCGACTTTGACGAAGAGCGTGTAATCGCCCTGGTGGCTTTCCGGTTCCGCGTAACGGATCGCAAAAACGTCGCCGCCAAAGCTGGCCGCACCCGCCGTAGCCATTGCCCCTTCATACGTCAACAAAATGAATTGAGGACTGAAGAAGCCGACCGATCCTGTGACACTGATTCCGACAGGCCGATCCCGATCTCCTTCCGGCGCGATGGGCACTGTGATCAGTCCGTCGAGCGGCGTACCCAATCCACCAAAGCGCGCGGGGAAACCGCCGGTCATGATCGGGATAGTCGCGCTAGCAATGAGGCTGCGGGCGGCAGTACAGAAGCCAAAAAACCGGCTGAGCTGTTCCTTTGAACCGTCGAATTCCCAAAGCGTCGGCCCAATGGCAACAGCGCGCTCGCCCTCGATCAATTCACCATCAAACAAGACGCCCGGAATCCCCAAGCCAATTGGAGCGGAAGAGAGAATGTGCGGGGTCGCCGTCGGGAATCTCGTTCCGGTTCTGATCGGGCGGAAGGTCGGCCCGAAGGCGAAGGCCGAAGCCTCGCTTGTCGCGCCCGAGCGATCAACCACCAGGACATAAGGCGCTTGATAAATCTCATCGCCTGGCCCGTCGGCTGACAGAAAGTGGTCGCGCGTCTCACGAAAGCAGGTAAAGCCGGTCAGGCTGACGCGAAAGTGCGCGCGTCGCGGTTGCGGCGGTGGCTGCGGTTGCGCAGCACTACAAGTCATGTGGAAAGCCGCGTCGGCGTGATTTGATTCCACTTCATTCGGCGTGAGCACCTGAATCGCCACCCAGCCTTCATAATGTGGCAGCAACGTCGCGTCGCCCACCGTCCAAGTTTCGTGCACCGTTTGCGTGCCCGGCTTCAGGAATTCGAGCGTTTGTACCGGGCCGGTCGCGCCATCGCTGCGGACGATGCGATAGGTCACGGTGCCGGGGCCGTTCATGGTGATGAACCCGTCGAAAGCGATGGTGACGGGACAAACGCGTGCTTGGAGGGAGGACGAGTCAGTGCGCAGGGAAACATCCGTGACGATCCCCTGAGCCAGTGCTGCGCTGGCGAAGAGCAACACTGTTGCAGCCAACATTCCGATTCGCAAGATAAAGTTTGACATAACGTTTCTCCTTTGGTTGAGCGGCTGGTTTTGCCCGGTCGCTCGTTACTGCCTTTACTGTTTCAATTGAGCAGCCGTGCTGAGGCGCGTTGCCCGAGCGACTGTTCCTGTTTGCGCTGTCACTAAGGTCAACCGATGTGCCAACCTGCGACAGGCGCAGCGCAACGCTTAGCCATTCAAGCGAACTGATTGGCGAGACTGGAAATAGAGTTTTGTCCGCAGGCGTCGAGCTGCGCTGCCGAGAGTTGGAAAGACGGCGTGACAACTATCACTCTGATAGTGTGGCAGGGGCTTGGCTATCAGAGTGATAGCGCAACTAGGTTCGGCAGGGAATCTATGGTAAATAGTGGCCTCACCCAAGGAGCAAACCATGAATTCCGGACTGCCTAGACTGGTTGCCATTGCTGGGCCGCTCAAGGGCGTCATCTTCCAGTTGACCGAGCGCGAGGTTACGCTTGGGCGCGAGCCTGACAATCAACTCTGCATCAGCGATCAAGCCATCTCGCGCAAACACTGCCTGCTCGAATCTGCTGGCGATCAAATCACGCTCACCGATCTCGACAGCCGTAACGGCACCTTCGTCAACGATCTGCCGATTAAACAGCGCAGCCTCGACCACGGCGACGTGATCCGGCTGGGCGATCATCACTTTCTGTTTTTGCTCCACGAGGTCGAATCGGCCCCAGCCCCAGTGCAAGTTCAACTCGAAGACAGCGGCGCGCTCACTGGCGCCACGCTGTTGCTCAAGCAAGAAGAAGCGTTCTATGGCCAGCCGGAGCGGTTGTTTGCCGATTTACCTGTGGCCGGGCGCGTGGCGCGCGACTTGAGTGCGTTGCTCAAGATCGGCACGGTGATCAATCAATTGCGCAGCGTCGCGGCCTTGCAAGAACGCCTGCTCGAATTGATTTTTGAAGTTTTCCCGGCGCAACGCGGTGCGGTATTGCTGGCCGATCAGCACTCGGATGAGTTTGCCTCCGTGTGCGGGCGCAGCCGCTCAGAACCGCAGCAAGCCGTCACGATGAGTCGCACGGTCATTGAGCGCGTGCTGCACGAAGGCGTCGCCGTCGCGAGCAACGAAGTCGCGGCGCAGCACGATTTGAGTGACGCGCCGAGCCTGCTTGCTTCGCAAGTGCACTCGCTGCTGGCCGTGCCGCTGCTGTCGGCAGGGCGCGCGCGCGGCGCGATCTATCTGGACACGAGCGATCCGTCGGTTGAATTTGATAAAGCCCACTTGCAGTTATTGACGGCGATTGCGGGCCTCGCCGCAGTCGCTTTCGAAAATGCCCAGCACGTCGCCTGGCTCGAGGGTGAGACGCAGCGTTTGCGCGAGGAAATCAAGATCGAACACGGCATGCTGGGCGAGAGCCGCGCGATGCGCGAAGTGCACAAAGTTATCGCCAAAGCCGCGCCCAGCCATTCGACCGTCCTGATTCGCGGCGAGAGCGGCACCGGCAAGGAACTGGTCGCGCAAGCCATCCATCGCAACAGCCCACGCGCGAACCGTCCCTTCGTCGCCATCAACTGCGCCGCGCTGACTGAAACGTTGCTCGAAAGCGAACTCTTCGGTCACGAGAAAGGCGCGTTCACCGGCGCGATTGCACAAAAGAAAGGCAAGCTCGAAATAGCCGATGGCGGCACCGTCTTCCTCGACGAGTTGGGCGAACTCGCGCCCGCCATGCAGGCCAAGCTGCTGCGCGTTTTGCAGGAGCAGCAATTCGAGCGCGTCGGCGGCACTCGCCCGATCAAGGTGGACATTCGCCTACTCGCCGCCACCAATCGCGATCTGGAAGCAGCCATCAAACAGGGCGGCTTTCGCCAGGATTTGTACTATCGTCTCAACGTCGTCGCGCTCACGCTGCCACCGCTGCGCGAACGGCGCGAAGATATTCCGCTGCTCGCCAGCTACTTCGCGGCCAAATATGCCGCGCAATGCAAACGCACGCTGCGCGGTTTGTCGCCTGAAGCGCGTGCCGCGCTTAGCGGCTACGATTGGCCGGGCAACGTGCGCGAATTGGAAAATGCCATCGAGTGCGCCGTCGTATTGGGCGCGAGCGAATTGATCCTGCTCGAAGATTTGCCTGAGCCGTTGTTGGAGCGGGCCACGCCCGCCAGCGCCGAAGTAACCTACTTCGAGACATTGAAAGAGACGAAGAAGCGGCTGGTGACGCAGGCCCTGGAACACGCGCAAGGCAATCACAGCGAAGCTGCCCGCTTGCCCGGCATGCACCCGAACAATCTGCACCGCTTGCTGCGCAATCTGGATATGAAGAGCGACAAGAAATGAAGCACTGCCCGCAATGCCAGCAAGCTTACTCTGACGATCTGCGCCAATGCCCGGCTGATGGCGCGTGGTTGTCGCTGCCCGATCCATATCATTTGGTCGGAAAGATCATGGCCGACAAATACCGCCTGGACGCGTTGGTTGGTGTCGGCGGGATGGGCGCAGTCTATCGCGCGTATCACCTGGGCATCGAACGTCCGGTGGCCGTCAAAATTCTGCAACCCAACATTGCGCTCGATGGCGAGCGGTGGCTGGCGCTGTTTGAGCGCGAAGCAAAGCTGGCCGGGCGGCTCGTTCACGAAAATATCGCCAATGTGATGGATGCCGGGCGCACGGCAGACGGCATTGCTTACCTGGTGATGGAGTGGTTGGATGGGCGCACCTTGCAAGAAGAGTTGAGCGCGCACGGCCAGTTCGATTTCAAACGCACGGCGGAACTACTCAAACAAATCTGCGCCGCGCTGGCCGCTGCCCACGCCGAACGCATCGTTCACCGCGATCTCAAACCCGCCAACGTGATGCTGCTGCGCCGCGCCGATGGCAGCGAGCAAGTCAAAGTGCTCGACTTCGGCATTGCCAAACTGGCCGAGACGGCGACGGCAGTCTCAGCGCCGCTGGGCACGCCGCATTACGCCAGCCCCGAACAGTTCCAAGCGGGCGGCCAGATTGACCAGCGCGCCGACATCTATTCGCTCGGGGTGTTGCTGTATCAGATGCTCAGCGGCGAATTGCCTTTTCAGGCCACCTCCGTGCACGAATTGATTCGCCTGCAAATAACCGCGCTGCCGCCGCCGTTGCGCAAGCTGCGCCCGGAAACGCCGCTGGTGTTGGAACAGTTTATCAACCGCTTGTTGGCAAAAGACCCGCAGCAACGCCCGCAACAGGTGCTAGAAGTTCCAGCTTTATTCGAGCGGGCCTTGCCAGCTTGCGCGCCGCCGCTGGACACCTTGGGCTTTGACGATATGTTTGTCACGCAAGCGCCCGCCGTCACCTCAACGTCGGCTCCTACGGCGGAGACCGGTGACAATCAGCCGGTTACGGCTGAGCAGACACTTGCCCAAACGGAGACTGTGATTGGCGACACACGAATCGAATCCGTCGCAGCGCACGGCGTGTTCGCAGTACAACATTCAAACAAGCGCCGAGCCATTGCCGTTGTTATGCTGAGCGTGGCGGCTGCTCTTTCACTGTACCTGTGGCAAACGCGGCGCACGGCTAAAACTGCTGAGAGCGCCGCCACGAAAAAACTCGCCGTCTTGCCCTTCAAGCCGCTGGTGCCGGGCCAGACCGATGAAGTGTTGAGTCTGGGTATGACTGATGCGCTGATCACCAAGCTCAGCAACCTGCGGCAAATCGCCGTGTGCCCGACGAGTGCGGTGCTCAAATATGCGGATGGCAAAGCCGATCCGACCACCGTGGGGCAGGAATTGGAAGTCGAGATGTTGCTCGATGGCCGCGTGCAGCGGGTGGACGACCGCATCCGCGTGACGGTGCAACTGCTTAACGCGCGCGATGGCACGGCGCAATGGGCCGCTACCTTCGACCAACGTTTCACCGATATCTTCAAACTTCAGGACGCTATCTCTGAACAAGCTGCGACGGCCTTGCTGGCGCAATTGACCGGCGAAGAGCGGCAGCGCTTGAACAAACACGTCACCGAAAACACAGAGGCGTACCAGCTCTATCTCAAAGGGCGTTTGTACTGGGAGCAGCGCACGCAGGAAGGTTTCAAGCAAGGGCTTGATTATCTGCGTCAGGCGCTCGAAAAGGACGCGCAATTCGCGCTGGCTCACGCCGGTCTGGGCAGTTCGTATGCGCTGTTGGCGATGTACGGCTTTCTGCCTCCGCGCGAGGCGATGCCACGAGCTGAGACGGCAGCGCAACGCGCGCTGCAGTTAGACGAGTCGCTGGTCGAAGCGCATGTCGCGTTGGCGCTGGTGCGCGCATACTACGAATGGAACTTGCCCGCGGCTGAACGCGAGTTGCGGCGCGCTTTTGAATTGAACCCGAATCAGCCAGGCGCGCACCATCTTTACGCGCTGCTGTTGGCGGCGCAGAGGCGTTTTGCCGAAGCGCAGGACGAAATACAACGCGCCCAACGGCTCGACCCGCGCTCGCTCAACATTGCGACGGCCCACAGTTGGTTGCATTATGTGCAGCGGGATTATGAGCAAGCGCGCGCGCGGGCCGAAGAGGTGTTGGCGCAAAATCCGAATTTCTTTTCGGCGCTACAGCATTTGGGACAGGCGTACGAACGCACAGGCCAGTATCGTGATGCTATTTCGCTCTTCCAGAAAGCGCGCACATTGTCCGGCAACAGCACCTTTGCCGTGGCGCGGCTTGGTCACGTTTATGCGCGCAATGGAGAGCGCAAGCAAGCGTTGAAGTTACTCGCCGAATTGAAAGCCAGCCCGAATCGCGCTTTCGGCGTGGCTTGGGTCTACCTGGGGTTGGGCGAACGCGAACAGGCGTTGGAATGGTTGGAGCGGGCCGCCGCTGACCGTGAAAGCGAGTTGATTTATCTCAAAGTTGATCCTATTTATGATGAGGTGTGCGACGATGCGCGCTTGCAGGCTTTACTGCAACGCATCGGTCTGGCGCAATGAGTCGTCGGCAAATTGAATGGGCTAACAAGAAATCCAAGATGATCCTCGAAACTCGCAACGTAACACGCAAATACCAGATGGGCAGCGAAACCGTGCACGCGCTGGCGGGCGTCAGCGTCGGCATCGAGCGCGGCGCATTCGCGGCAATCCTCGGCACCAGCGGTTCAGGCAAATCCACCTTGCTGAACTTGTTTGGCGGCCTGGATCGTCCGACGGCAGGCGAGATTCTATTTGATGGCGCAAGCCTCGCGCCGCTTTCGTCGTGGGAGATGTCGCGCTATCGGTTGCGGCGTGTCGGGATGATCTTTCAAAATTTCAACTTGATCCCGACGCTGACTGCGTTACAGAACGTCACGCTCGCACTGGCCTTTGGCGGCCTGAAGCAGCGTGAACGCGGGGAGCGTGCGGCGGAGTTGCTCGACCGTGTTGGCTTAGCGCAACGCGCGCAACACCGTCCGAGTGAATTATCGGGCGGCGAACAGCAGCGTGTTGCTATCGCGCGCGCTCTCGCCAACGAACCGCAAGTGTTGCTGGCCGACGAGCCGACTGGCAATCTCGACAGCGCGCGCGCGGCGGAGTTGATGACCTTGCTCGATGAGATGCGCGTGCGCGATGGCAAGACTGTCGTGCTGGTTACGCACGATCACGAACTGGCAAGCAAATTCGCCGGACAGATCATCCGACTCAAAGATGGAATGGTCGTTGACAACTGAGCCAGCAAAAAAGACACAAAAAGAAAAACCAGCGGGTGGTCTTCAAGTGATCGAAGACCACCCGCTGGCGCATTTGGCAACCTGAGGTTGCCGTGTGAGCCTCATCCGGTTCCCGCGCTTAGCAGTTTGGTGGGAAGATGGGGATGGTCAAGGTTGCCGCCGATGTCAGCGTCAGCTTGTGCAGATTGTGCCCCTGGTTAAAGGCATTCGCTGCTGTCCCTGCATTCCCATTGAAGTTGAGCTGTGCTCCAAACAATCCGATGTCCGATTGCGAGTAGAACTTCGCCCAGCCGCTCCGCCCAGCCGGAATGAAATTCTCAAACCGTGGAGCTACGCGCGGGAAGTTATTACTAAGCGATGAGCGGAACTGACAGACGCCCGCCGTAAAGGTGAAGCTCAGCGGGTTTTCTGCATCGTCGTAAAGGATGCCGAAGAGCGAGCCGAGCGTGGCGGCCCCGGCTGCCAGACTGCCGCCAAAGCGGTTGAGCACGATCAGCGTGTCGTTGCCGTCGGCGCGTGAGGGAATGTTCGAGGCCGCCAGCACCCGCGGCGCGCGGTTGTAGCTCACTCCGTCGAAGTTCAACTGCGCCGTCACCGAGGCCGCATTGCAGGCCGGCAATCCGCCAGCGAGCGCAGCGAAGGCTTCAGCCGCCAAATTGGCAGCGTGGCCGCTTGAGAGTTTCACGTACTCATCGCCGATCAGGAAATTGAAGCCCACGGGGCAGCCCGTTACTAAACTCGATGCTACTGCGACGATGTAGCCGGTCGTGCCCGGATCAATATCAGAAGCCAGGAACGAAGCCGTTTGATTCGGCGTCAGACAGACCATACTGTCGGCAATCGAGCAAGTCGCGCCGTCCACGAAGAACAGGTGCACAGCGATCCCCACGTCCGGATTGGTGTTAGTGAGCGAGATGCGCGTGTTCTGCGAATTGGGACTGGAGATGCTTGATGAATAGAGGTTGTAGACCAAGACCGAGCCAGCCTTCTGATCGCTCACGTCAGCAGTCGAAGGGAAGACTAGGCCAGGGCCGACCGACTGACAATTGACTATTGTGCACGTCTGTACTGTCGGGCCTGCGACACCGCCGAAGGTCGTGGCTGTCGTGATGCAGAGTGATGCGGCAGCAGCGGCGTCGCCGACTTGCACTTGATAAGTCAACGTCGCTGACTGCCCCGCCGTGAACGAAATAGGGCCAAAGCTTACACTCGCGGCGTTCACCGTGGGCGCGGCACCGACTGTGCTCGTGCCGGTACCAGGCAGCCCGACCAGACCGGCAGGCAATGTTGCGTTTAAGGTGATCGTTTGAGCAATCGCGGCTGGGTTGGTAACGGTAACCGTCACGTTCAGTACGTCCCCAGGGCCTGTGCAACCGAATGGATCAACGATAGTGATGGTGGGCGTCGAGACTTGCGCGACCGAAACCGATTGCGTGACGGTCTGACCATCAATTGTAGTCTGGGCGCTACAAGTACCTGCGGGTGCGGTCACAGTCAGAGTGGAGGTAGCGTTGCCGCCAGTGGTTGTCGTGGATGCCGGATTGACCGTGCCACAAGTTGAAGCGAATGCAGTCGGCGCGCCGTTAATTCCGCACGAGGTGGCGGCGCTTGCCGAGTTGGTATTGAGACTAGCCGTCAGCGTCGTGGTACTTCCTTGCGCAACCAGAGGCGGGTTGGCTGCTAATGTCAGGGTAAGCCATGGTGTGAAATCCACCTGGCCGCTTGGGTCAGTAATGGTTTCACAGCCGGTAGCGCCTGGCCCGGCGTTACAACCGAACCAGTTATTCTCTGCATTGAGTGAATTAGCTCCTCCGGTGTAAGTCCCGGCAGTTAATCTAATTGCATCATCACCAAAGTTTACCAGGCGGTTGCAAGTTGCCACGATGCCGGAGTTAGTACTGCAACCGCTGTTATTGCTAACGCGGATGGCGGAGAAAGCGCCATTCGAAAAGTTGTTATTGCTGATAGTGGCGCCGCTGACCCCACCATCTATTTGGACAGCGTGGGTAGCCGAGCCTGTGTTCGTGTTTCCAGTGATGGTGTAATTCGACCCACCGATAAGGTAGAAGAGGTTGTCATTGGTCAATGTATTGTTGGTCAAAGCAACATTGCTAATCGGCTGTGAGCCAGGAAAACAAGCCCCCCCGCTGCTCGATCCAAGGATGATGATGGATGCGTTGGCGTGGAAAGTCGCTGGAGTTCCCGGGAAGCAATTGGCATTGACAGTAGAATTAATCAATCCCTGGTCGGAATAAATGCCGTTGCCGGAACCCGAACCGGGCAGGTTGTTGTTGAAGATACTGTTATTTTGTACAAGTTGGCTTGAGCCGTTCAGGTAGATGCCGATGGTGTTGGTCGTGACGATGTTGTTGAGAACCTGATTACCCGATGTGCCACCGACCAGGGTTATGCCCGCGTCATTGACCGCGTCTTGAATCCTGAAGCCGTTGATCGTTACGTTGTTGGCCAGAACATTGAATGCTGGGCCAGTGACAGGATCAACGATAGATTCAGCCGAGCGCGTGCCCGTGCAAGGGTTGATGTTGGCGTTTGCGCCATTGATGGTCAGCGGGCCTGCGCCGGCAGGTATCGTCACCGATTCAGCGTAAGTGCCCGCAGAGACATTAATGGTGTCGGCCCCCGCAGCAGCAGCGGCGGCGTTGACCGCCGCCTGAATAGTGGTATGGGTACAACCGCTGGCGCAGACAGTGAAGGTCGCAGCCTGAGCGGGAGTCAAAAACTTGCTACCCGGCTCGGTAAATAGTACACCAGCGCTTAGGGTCGCAAGTAATAGCAGATACCAAGCCTTGTTAAGCTTGAGCATACTAATGAGAGCGGACGCGGAACGTGCGTGTGTGTAGTACATCTTTCCTCCGATTGAAGAGTGAAGTTTGCAGAGATCAAGTAGCCTTGCACAAACAGCTACGTAACTCGTTGAAATCCCAAAAATGGGACTAACTTCCAAATTGAAGTCACTGGCCGGTTTGCGCAAAGCTAGACTAGGTTAACAAACGATATCGCACCGTTACTGGTTAGGAAGATCGCCAATATAAGGAGAGCTTCTACGTTTGAATAAGTTGGTTGTTATGTTATGTATTGCTCTGCTAGCCCGCTTTACTACTACCGCCGCTAGTAGGGATTGAAGGTGAGTTAGCGCTGTCGGCTTTAGCCCACCTATCTATTGTTTAATAAGTCGTCTAAGAAGTGATGTGAGAATAGAAGCTCGCCTTCCAGTGTGGCGCAGTCTAGCGCGGTGTTTCCATCTGTCAAAATAACTTGACTTAAAATCAAATGTTTTCCTTCACTGATAGGTTATCCGTGTTGCGCAGCTAAAGAAGACTCTATAACTGTTGTTGTTTCGCACGTACAGCGAGTTACTCAATGGTATTTCCATGCTTGGCTCCAGCTGGCCCTCTTGTCCTTTAATGATGGGCTTATGTGACTTTTGCCATACCCCACCGCGTCACCTACAAGCTTATTTGTTTTCACTTGTTTTCGTGCTGCTGCGTCCTCGCGCGCGTAGCGCTCAACCACAAGCATTTGCAGAGCTAGCCTTAGCATACCGGGGTGTTGCGGCTGAACAGTACCGGTTAGCCAACGGCTGAAAGCCTCGGGGCTCACATCGAATCGTGCGCAGATCTCTTTCTGGGACAGCCCCGTAGCTTCTACCAGTTTTCGTAAACCGCGTCTCTTTGTGTTACCTCCGCCAGTTAACATCTAATTCAGACCTGCCAAAGGGAGTGCATAACTATCTTTGCTGATGAGGAAAACGCATTGAATGCTAATGTCTAGGCACGCAGCCCAATCATCATGGCGTGTCGTTTTCTACTCTCTAATATCCCAACCGATCTGCTGATCTCGCCGATACTGCCTACTCTGGTAACTTTACTAAGACTTCGGCAATAAATCTTTGGGTGAGTCTCAACGACTTATTTAAGGCTTCAACGGTGAGGTTTTGGGTAGGTCTTAATTACTTATTAAAGAATTATCAAGTCGTTATTTGTCGTCTATATCTATTTATCGTTTTGAGGTCGCAGGTTGCATAAATTCATTTGGCTGAACCGCGCGCCTTGCGCTGCCAACTCCGCAAAGCCGCTCATTCATCCAAACGGATGAATTACAACAATGTTCGTGATAGAGAGGGCGGGCCTATAGCAAGATAATGCCTTTGCGGTCATCTTTCCTCTTCTTTAAGTTTCGGTGAGATTGCAGCAATTATCATTCGAGGTTAGAATTGTCTCCAAAGAATGGTAAGTACAGCCTGGACTCTCACATTGAAGCGACTATGGCAACAGTGTAGTAACAAGTCTTTGGGTAACTCTCAGAAGCTGTTTTGAAAGTTCATACAAGGTGCTGGATACGGTTTCAGTCTGGTGCTTCGGTGGTTGGCCTAAAGGCTGTTGGCTTAATTGTATTAGGCCTATAATTGTCAATACTTTCAAAATTGCCGCTCAAGGAGTTATCAGCGGACTCTCGAGAAGTTTATGAAGCGAGACGGCAATCTCTTTCAGTTTGGGCCTTTCTGTCTGGATGCAGACGAACGCGTGTTGTTGCGCGATGAGCGCCTAGTACCCTTACCGGCGAAGGCCTTAAGTACATTGCTTGTCCTTGTGCGTCAGCAGGGTCATGTCGTGGAAAAGGAAGTTCTGATGAAAGAGGTCTGGCCAGATGAGTATGTAGAAGATGGCAATCTCGCGCAGCACATCTTTATGTTGCGGCGGGCTTTGGGTGACACGACCGAAAGCCCTAGATATATAGAAACCGTTCCTCGCCGTGGCTATCGCTTTATCGCCAAGTTAAGAGAAGTGGATCAGAGCCAGGACAAAAGAATAGATTCTCTTGCGGTGCTTCCTTTTATTAATGCAGGCAATGATCCCAACATGGAGCATCTTTCAGACGGAATAACCGAAAGCATCATGAAGAGTCTTTCACAGTTTCCGCAGTTGAGAGTGATGGCGCGCAGTACAGTCTTTCGTTATAGAGGAGGAGGTGTTGACCCGCGAGAGGTTGGCCGGACTCTTGGCGTACGCGCGGTCATGACGGGCATAGTTCAACAGCTTGGGGAACACGTTGTTATTAGTGCTGAATTAGTTGATGTGCAGGATGGATCAAGGATCTGGGGCGAGCATTATCGCAGGAAATCCTCAGATATTTATTCTTTGCAAGAGGGATTAGCTTGGGAAATCTCAGAGAAGTTACGTCATAGATTGAATCATGAGCGCAGGGAACCGACAACCAAGCACTTTACGGAAAGTAGAGAGGCCTACGAGCTTTATCTTAAGGGGCGACACGCGTGGGGCAAAAGAACCATAAAAGATCTTAGAGAAGGGGCTGAATATTTCAAGCAAGCAATCGCCCAAGACCCGGACTATTGCCTAGCACATGCTGGAATAGCGGATTGTCTTCTCTTGCTCGGATTGTTTGGCGCGCAACGACCGCGACTGATTATGCCACAAGCCAAGGCCGCTGCCATGAAGGCTATTCAGTTAGACCCCACGCTTGGCGAAGCTTACGCTTCACTGGGGCAGATCAAACTCATTTATGATTGGGACTGGACCGGGGCTCAGGCGGATTTCCAGCAAGCAATAAATCTCAACCCAACTTATCCAACCGCTCATCAGTGGTATGGCGAGTGTTTGGTGGCAATGGGATTATTTGACCAAGGGCTGGCACAGTTAAAGAGAGCACGGGAGCTTGATCCACTCTCACTGATTATCAATACAAATCTTGGACTCAACTTTTACTGGGCGCGACAGTACGATCAAGCTATCGAGCAATTGGAACGCGCGCTGGTATTGGAGCCAAATTTCTTTCGAACGCATATCCACCTTGGGATGTGTTACGGGCGCAAGTTAATGCATCGAGAAGCTGTCGCTGAATTGGAGAAAGCGAGGAGCCTTGAAGAAAATTCATGGACTCTTGCCGGACTCGGTCAAGCCTACGCCTCGCTTGGCGAACAAGCAAAGGCAGAGAAGTTACTTGGTCAGTTGTTAGAGTTGTCGCGCTACCAATACGTTTCGCCTGCCACGATCGCGGTTGTCTATGCCGGCTTCAAGGATCAGGTAGATCAGACGATTGAATGGCTGGAAAGAGCGTATGTAGATCGCTCCGGGCTGCTCATCTGGCTAAACGTGTGGCCAATTTTTGACCATCTTCGTTCAGACGAGAGATACGTTCGTCTTTTGCAGAGTATTGGGTTTACGACTGATGATGACCGCCTTGAGCCGGGAGCCAGTTGGCTTTGAGGGCTTCAGCCAATATCATTTACGATCATGAATTTCACTGACATCAGCGCGCTCGCCTTGCGCAATCTCAATCAAGCTAAGTTGCGCACAATCTTGACTGTGATCGGCGTCATCGTCGGCGTGGCCGCCATCATCACGATGGTCAGCTTCGGCATTGGCTTGCAACAAAACATCATCGGGCAAGCCTTTGCGCGGTTGGATGCGTTTACCTCGATGACCGTGTTGGGTGCGGATGCAGATGATTTGCTGGCATTAAGTGAAGGACGCACGGCGCTGGACGAGGAGCCGGAAGAGACCAGCCAGCCGTCGAATCAGCCCGCTGCCACGCCCAGCCCGGCCCGCGCCGAACCCACTGGCACACCGCAACGCCCGCGCCGCGTGCTTGATGACCAGACGCTGGCCGAAATTCGCCAGCTCGAAGGTGTCAGGTTCATCGCGCCGATTGTGAGCTTCAACTGCTACACGCGCTTTAACGACCGCACTCGCTTTCAATTTATTGCGGGCGCGAAGGCGGGCGACGAACCGCGCTTCAAGACCTTCCTGGCCGGACGCGGCTTCACGGATGAGAACGCCGCCGAAGTCGTCATCAACGAAAATTTCCTGACTGCTTTTTCCCCCGAAGCCTTCCGCCGCCGCCGCAACCGGCGCGGTGGCCCAGGCCCACAGGGTGGCCCGTTTCAACCTTTGCCAACTCGCAGTGATGAAGAGCGACAACGCGACGCACAGGCCGCCTTGGGCAAAGAGCTCGTCCTGCTTTCACAACCCAGCGCTGACGCCGCACAAAGCAGTATCTTCGGCATTCCGCTGCTCAGCCAATTAAACGGCGGCGCGGCTAATCAAGCCAGTCAGCCAAGCGATGACAGCCACTACGAAAAACACAGCTACAAAATCGTGGGTGTGCTCAAGAACGAAGGCGGCGTAAATTTCAGCCCGTTCGGCAACGCCAACTTTTTCCTGCCGCTCGAACAGGCCAAGCGTCTGCGCGAAGCCAACCTCTCGCCGATGGAGCGCATGGGCGAAGCGCTCACTGGGCAGGCAGAGCAGGAAAGCTATCGCGCCGCCGAGTTGCGCGTGAGCGATCCGAGCCGTATCAAACCCCTCACCGCGAAGCTCGAACAACTTGGCTTCCGCGCCTTCTCGGTCGTCTCTCAGCTCGAAGAGATCGAGCGCGTCTTCCTCATCATCAACAGCAGTCTGGCGTTGATCGGCGGTATTGCGCTGCTGGTGGCCTCGTTCGGCATCTCGAACACGATGATTATGTCCATCCGCGAACGCACGCGCGAGATCGGCATTATGAAGGCCATTGGCGGTTCGGACGGCGAGATCATGAAAATCTTTTTTGTCGAAGCCAGCTTGATCGGCTTGCTGGGGGGCACGTTTGGTGTCGTCGCCGGTTGGATAGTTGATCGTGTCGCCAATACGCTAGCCAATCAATGGATCGTGCGGCAGACGGGCCAAGCCATGCGGCACGTCGAATTCTTCTCGATTCCGTGGTATTTGTCGGGCGGCGCGATTCTGTTTGCCGTAGTAATCAGCTTGGTTGCGGCGATTTATCCGGCTTCGCGCGCGGCGAAGGTAGACCCGATCAAGGCGTTGCGTTACGAATAGAACACGGCAAATTTCTTTACCATCTGCTTCTTCCACACCTATTTAATTGACTGTGTCCAACACGCGGAGGAGAATCCAGCGTGAATCGTATCCCGGGCAACGAATACTAAGCACCATTAGACGCCTTGAGGAAGCGGATAAGCTGCGCCGATGTAGCGCGGCTACTCCTTAATAATACTTCCTCCATTGAGTGGCAGAACAATTGCACAAGAAAAGGCATGTTGGCTTGAAAATTTCCGCTAGGTGGGCGCTTTCCCGCTCAAATGAGGAAATTGGCTGCCCGAGATGTTCGGCACGCAGCTTTCATGCCTTGGTAGTGCTAAAAAATGTAAGGCCGAATTTGCAGTCGCGTTAGCGACGACCTGAGTTTAGCCCGGCGTTTTCAACGCCGGGAAACGGCGAAAAGCCTTCGCGTCGCGTCAGCGCCGCTTGAATTCAAGCGGCGCTGACGCGACGCGAAGGTCACGCGCTAATTTTCCGTGGGTTGAAAACCCACGGCTAAATTCAACTGCCGCTACGCGGCAAGAAAACGGCAGCTTTACATTTTTATCACTACCCATGCCTTTATATGTTTGTTCTGCCTGAAGTAGTAGGAGGAAATCATGCGAGTCCATCCAATGGCGCGGCAGATTGCCCACGGTCTGCCAGGCGTCGTGTTATTGTGTCTTTGTCTGGCTTCGACCGCGCAGGCGCAGGCTGAGGCAAAAGAGTTCAAAACGGCTGGCCCTCTCAACGATTCAGTCATCAGCCTCGACACTAACGTTGTTTCCTTGACCGTCACGGTCACAGACAAACAAGGCCGCCATCTAACCAATCTCGACCAGCACGCCTTCACGGTCTTTGAAAACCATATCGCGCAAGAGATCAGTTTTTTCAGCAACGCAGACGCGCCGGCTTCGGTCGCCATCGTCTTCGATCTCTCCGGCTCGATGCGTGAAAAGAAGATCATCCGCGCCAAACAGGCGCTCGCACGCTTCCTGGCGAATTGCCACCCGGCGGACGAATTTTCGCTGATCGGCTTCAACGATCACGCTTGGTTGGCTTTGGATAAAACGCGCGACGGTGAGCAATTGTTGCGCCAGTTCAGCGCCGTGACACCGCAGGGCAACACCGCTTTATTTGATGCGGTGGCGCTAGGATTGACCCAGCTGGAACACGCCGCGCAGCCACGCCGCGTGCTGCTCATTATCAGCGATGGCGAAGACAACCGCTCACGCGCCTCGCTCAACCACGTCAAACGAATGGCGCAAGAATCGGCAGCGGTGATTTACGCTGTCGGCATCACCGATTTCTTTCAACGACGCAGCGCGGGCGGCTTGGTCTTAAGCGAATTGGCCGAGCAAACGGGCGGCAAGACTTACTTCCCCGGCGACGCGGAAGAAATGAGCGAAGCCTTTGAAAAGATCGCGCTCGAATTGCGCCAGCAATATTCCATCGGCTACACGCCCTGGAACTTCATTGCTGACGGCAAGTGGCGGCGGGTCAAAGTCAAAGTCAGCCTGCCTGCCGACACGCCGAAGATTGTCGTGTGCAGCCGCCCGGGTTATTACGCCAAACCTGCTGTAGATGTGGTGAAGGCAGAAAATTGAAGCTCGAGCCTCAAGCTTGTCTGACGATCAACGCATCTTCTACATGCGGATTGCTGTGCAGCGTGAGGTGTACCGGGCAACGATTGGCGATGTAAAGCAGCCGAGCTTTTTGCTCTTCGGTGACTTCGCCCGTGACGTAGATCAAGCGGCTGATGTGCTGCACCTCTTGGCGCTCCGGTTTCTGGTTCTGGCTGCACGACTCGCAATCGTCAATGTGGATGCGGTCGAAACTCAGCAGCACTTCCACGTCGGTAATCGGCAACTGCTTGCGTTCGATGTAGAGCTTCAGCGTCATTGCTGTGCACGCGCCCAAGGCCGAGAGCAGCAATTCATAAGGCGACATGCCTTCATCCGTCCCACCATCCTTGAGCGGCTCGTCGGCGATGAGCGTGTGTGTGCGAGCCTTTATTTGCGTGCGAAACCCCTCGGCCAGCGCCAACTTTACACGGACTTCACTCATTGTTTTCCCCTTCCAGGTCGAGCAGACCGTAGCCCAACTGCGCCCAGCGCGCGAGCGTGACGCGAATGTCTGCTTCGGTCGTGCGCGGGTTGATCGTACACAGGCGCAGCGCTGTTTGCCCGCGCAACACTGTCGAACTGGCGAACGCGAAACCATCTACGCGGATGGCGCTGACGAGCCGCTTATTCAAACCATTCAACTCATCTTCAGCGACTCCGCGCGGCGCAAAGCGGAAGGCGACGATGCCCAGCGTGGCCGGCGAGAGGATTTGCCAGCAATCGTCTGCGCGCAAGACGCTCTCGGCCAGTTCCGCCAACTCCAACCCGCGCGCCACTGCCGCGCGAAAGGCCGCGACGCCGAAAGCCTTGAACGACAGCCACAGCTTCAGCGCGCGGAAACTGCGTGTCAATTGCAGCCCCTGCTCACCGAAATTGACCTCGGCCATTTTGAGTTGTGTGTCTCCCAAATATTCCGGCAGCACGTGGAAAGTTTGCTTGAGCCAACGTGCGTCCCGCACCAGCACGCAGCCGGTTTCGTAAGTTTGAAAGAGCCACTTGTGCGGATCGAGCGCGAGGGAATCAACCTCGCCCAAGCCTTGCAGTAATGTTTGACCGCGTTCGCACAAGATCGCTGCTGCGCCATACGCGCCATCTACGTGCAGCCACAAATCCTGTTGGCGACAGAAGGCGCTCAACTCTGGCAAGGGGTCGAGCGCGCCAGTATTGGTAGTGCCGGCGTTGGCGATCACGCAGAAAGGCCGTTGGCCCGTCGCGCGATCAGTGGCGACAGCGGCCTGCAAAACGGGCAGTGGCAAGCGATATGCTTCATCGCTCGGTAACTTGCGCAACTGCTCCGACGCAAAGCCCAGCACGCGCAGCGCCCGTTCGACCGCCGAATGCGTCTGATCGGAAAAATACACCAGCGCGTCGGCGAAGCGGTCTTGCAATTTGATGTGTCGCGCAACGGCCAGCGCCGTCAAATTTGCCATTGAGCCGCCCGACACAAACTGGCCGCCCGCGCTCTCCGGCAACCCACACAGCTCACGCAGCCAATCCACTGTCACCAATTCGACCTGCGCCGCTGCCGACCCGCCCAGCCAGGTGCCTACGAAAGGATTGAAGCCGCTGACGAGCACGTCGGCCAACACGCTGACGAAATTGACCGGCGTCGGGATAAACGCGAAGAAGCGCGGATGTCCGATGTTGCCGATGAACGGCCAGACATCGCGCTGCAATTGCGCGAAGAGCGCTTCCACGTCGGTCGGCGTTTCGGGCACCGGCTCGCGCAATCTGGCTTCAAGCTCGGCACGGGTGCCGACGCCAATGGCTGGCTTGTCGTGGAGTTGTTCAAAGTGCGCGACGATTTCGTCAATGGCGCGGTAGCCGAGCCGGCGCATTTCGTCGGGCGAAAGTTCAAGTTCGGAGTTTATAGACATGGCAGCAAGCAGACTCCTGCATCACCGATTTGCAGAACGGTCTGAATAGAGTGGCACGTGAGTGTATGGCGGTGTTGGAATTGGCAACATTTGCTCAACACAATGGTTAAAGATTTTCTCTGCTACTTCGCTCACACGATCCAGCCGCCACCAACCACTACATCGCCATCGTAAAACACCGCCGCCTGGCCCGGCGTCACCGCGCGCTGTGCCTCATCAAACGCCACCAGCACTGAGCCATCTTCACGCTTCGTCAGGGTTGCTGCCGCCTCTTCCGCCCGCGAGCGAATTTTGACCGACACGCGCAGTGGCTCAATCAAATCTTCCACCGCAATCCAATTGACGCGCCCAACGACCATCTCGCGTTTAAGCAGATCATCAAAGCCGCCCACTACCACGCGATTCTGTTTGGCGTCCACTTCGACAACATACAACGGCTCCGGCGCAGAAATACCCAAGCCGCGTCGCTGGCCGACTGTGTAGCGATGAATACCATTGTGTTGGCCGAGAATTTCTCCAGTGGTTGTCACAATCTCACCCGGCGCAAGCACAGCACTCTTGCCATTCAATACTGGCAAAGCTTTGCCGCTCGGCTTCTCTTCTGCGAGGTAACGCTCGATGAAGCGCGCATAGTTGCCGTCGGGAATAAAACAAATCTCCTGGCTTTCAGGCTTCTGTGCGGTCGGCAGCCCGGCGGCGGCGGCGATGTCGCGCACCTCCTGCTTGGTCATTGCGCCCAGCGGAAACAGCGCATAACTCAACTGCTCCTGCGACAGCTCAAACAGAAAATACGACTGATCCTTCGCCCGATTGACTGCGCGCAGCAGCAGCCAACGCCCGCGCTCTTCATCGAACTTCACCCGCGCGTAATGGCCAGTGGCCACTTTGGTCGCATCGGCGGTCTTGGCCAACTCGACCAGCTTGTCGAACTTCAGAAACGAATTGCAGGCCACACACGGGCTAGGCGTCAGACCATCGAGATACTTGGCCACGAACGGGCGCACCACATCCTGCTCGAACTCTTCTTCCAAATTGACGACGTAGAAGGGGAAGCCCAACTTGGCCGCCACTGCGCGCGCGTCGTAAAGATCATCGAGCGAACAGCAGCGCGAAGGCAAAGGCTCGCCGTCCGGCCCCACGTTGATGCGGCGCTGATTCCAGAGCTGCATCGAAAAGCCGACCAACTCTTGTCCTTGCTGTTGAAGTAAGGCGGCAGTGGTTGAACTATCCACGCCGCCACTCATTGCTACTGCGATCATAAAATCTCTCAAGCTAACTTTTTGCCGTAACGATTCCAGAAGAGATACGCCGGAATTGCCGGCAAAATGGGAATCAACAAAATCATCCCTAACCAAATAACCGCCCGAGCCCCACTGCGCGCACACATCCCCAAGCATCCTGTAAGTGCCCCAAATTCAAGCCAGCACAGAAATGCAATGCACACGGCTGCTAGGTAAATACTCAAGGCTGTCATGATTTTCATTGCTTTCTTCATAAGCCGCCTTTGCCGCTGCTTCCAACAATCAAACGCGGATGCTAAGATTGCCGCTCCCTGCACAAGGGTTGATTCTAACATACACATTCATCAAACTGAGGGATGAACCGAGGAAATGGCACAAACTAAAGCAAAGAACGAGGCTGTGAGCACAGCCATTGAAAAATATCTCATCAAAAAAGAGCCTTACTACCTAAACATCAAAGAAGAAGCGGCGATCTTCGAGACAGCTTTTCAATCGAAGCTGCCCGTGATGTTGAAAGGGCCGACCGGCTGCGGCAAGACGCGCTTTGTCGAAGCCATGGCCTACCGGCTGGGCCGCCCGCTCGTCACCGTCGCCTGTCACGAAGACTTGTCGGCCACCGACCTGGTAGGCCGTTTCTTGATCGAAGCCGAAGAGACCGTCTGGCACGACGGCCCGCTCACCACCGCTCTCAAACACGGCGCGATCTGTTACCTGGACGAAGTCGTCGAGGCGCGCAAAGACACCATTGTGTTGATCCACCCACTGACCGACGACCGCCGCGTGTTACCGATCGAAAAGCTCGGCCAGTTGTTGCAAGCGCCTGACGAATTCATGCTCGTCACTTCCTACAATCCAGGCTATCAAAGCGTGCTGAAGGATTTGAAACAGTCTACCCGCCAGCGCTTCCTCTCAATTGAATTCGATTACCCACCCGCTGAAGCCGAGGCCCAGATCGTCGCGCACGAAGGCGGCGTCAACGATGCGACCGCGCGCGATTTGGTCAAGATCGGCGAGAAAGTGCGCAACCTGAAAGGCCACGGTCTTGAGGAAGGCGTCTCGACGCGCTTGCTGGTTTACGCTGCACAATTAATTGCCAAAGGCGTTGACCCCGTGACCGCCTGCGACGTAGCGATTGCCAGTCCGATTACGGACGATCTGGAATTGCAGCGCAGCATCCGGGAGATTGTGACGACGGTGATTTAGCTTCAAGTAGGCAGTAGACGGTAGGCAGTAGAATTTCTAGTCTACTGCCTACCGTCTACTGCCTACTGTCTACTTTTTTATGTCTGAAGAACGCAAAGGAATAACCGGTTCCTTGTTAAAGGGACTGACAGGCAAAGCGGTCGAGGCGCTGGCCGTGAAGATGGGTTTGACGCCGCACGACCGTGGCTGGGTGACGGTTGATGTCGGCGCGTCTTTGATGAGCGTCTCGCCGAAGGTGGCGATGGATTTTTTTAAGGCGGCCAAAGATGTCTCCGGGTTGCTCGACAACGGCGACCTGCGCGCGTGGGCTGAACTCGGCAAGCGCATCGCTTTGAATAGCGCCGAAGAGGCGGGCGATTTTTTTCGCGATTCGGCGGTGATCTTGGGCGCCCTGCCCGTGCAATTGCGCACCTTGTTGGTCGCACTCTGTTCCAAACAGATCGTCTTGTCGCCGCAAGCCGCGCTCAGTACGTTCCGCAATGCGCCACGCACCACAGTACAGTTGGGCGATGAAGCTTCAGCCGCACGCTTATTCGGCATCGCCGTCGAAGTCGCGCATCGTTCCGTTAAACACAGCACGGAAGTCTTGACCGCCGCCCCCAGCGCCTTGACGGCTTTGCGCACACTTGAAGTCGCAGAGGCCGAAGTCTCGCCGACCGAAGCCGCGTTGAATCTGGCCGAAAGCTTCGCGCAACGCACTGGCGCAACGGCGGCAGAGTTTTTGTCCGCGATTGGCGAGGGCTTGAGCTTCGTCACGCGCCCGGCAGACGTGGTCGCGCTGTGCGAACAGACGGCGGTCTTTCTGGAACGCGGCGGCGCGACGGCGCTGCAATATTTCCGCTCGGCGCGTTCGGTGATTGAATTGGGCGGCGCGGAAAGTTTTGAGAAGTGGAACCGCGTCACGCGCAAAGTCGCCGCCGAAGGCAACGCGATTGTTTACGACTTCCTCAAGCTCACGCCTAAAGTTCTCTCGACGCTCTCCGTCACACAGCGCAAACGCATCAGCGAACGCATCGGCACTGTGCTAGACATTGTAGAAGAATTGGCCGACGCGAACGTTTACGTTGCGCTCGAATGTTTCAAATCATCACCGCGTGCACTGTCCGCCGCTTCGATGGATCAGTTCCAGAACTGGGCGCGCGAAGGCGCGGAACTGTACAAACAAGATCGCCGCCGCGCCCAAGCTTATTACGCACTAGAATCCAAGAGCAGCCAGGAATTATTGCGCGGCGCGCACGACGGCGTGGCGCTCGAAGCGGTCTCACACCTGCTGCGACTCTACGTCGAAGGTCTGACCGGGCGCGAGATGACGATTGCGCCGCTCGGTTCAATCCCCGACGAATCGCGCATCAACGACGGACAGACGATTCAACTCCCGGCCGTCGTCGCGGAGTTCGGCTCGCCCGCCGAGGATTTCAAGCTCTACAAGGTGTTGGCCGCGCACGCTGCCGGACAAGTTGAATTCGGCACACGCAACGTCGGCACGACTGATTTGCGCGCTGCACTGCGCTCGATTGACGAACACTTTGAAGACCAACTCAAAAAGCAGATTGAGCGGCAAGAACTTGCCGAGCTGCGACAAGACCCTGAATACGTGCAGTATTCCAACACCGAACATCTCGGTCGGGGCTTCGACCGTCCGCCGTTGACTGACGCGCAGTTTGAGAACGCCGATTACAAGCTGGTGCTGGCGCGTTTCCCCAACTCGCTGCTCGCCGCACGCATCTTCACTACGCTCGAAAACGGGCGTATTGATTGGCGGTTGCGCACGGCCTATCGCGGCATCCGGCGCGATCTGGATTTCGTCAAACAGCGCCTGATCGAGCGCCGCCCGCCGATTGGGCAACTGACGATTGAGCAAACGCTCTACGAATTGCTCTTTCAAATCACGCTCTGCGGCGGAGTGATTGACGACACTGCGCAGCGCGCCTACTCCCAATTCATCCTCGAACTCGAAGCCATTGTCGCCGAGTACCTGCGCCGCGACCTGGCGGGCGTTGCCGACACGCTGCTCGCCACCAAACGCGTCTACGAATTGATCGGCCAAGCGCGCAATCAACAGGACGCGCAAAAAGACGCCGAAGCAGACGAAGAAAAAGACGACGAAGAAGACGACAACGAAGGCGACGGCGACAACCAAGAGCAGCAGTCCGCCACCCAACAACAGCAGCGCCCACCCAACGTCTTCAACCAATGGTCGCAACTGACCGAAGACATCGTGCCGAGCGATTCCGAACTGCTCAACGAATTGATGAACGCCGAATCGAGCGAGCAGGATTTGCAGGAAGGTGACGAAGTCTTTTTCTACGATGAATGGGATCGCGAACTCGGCGACCACCGCGCCAAATGGTGTCGCGTCATCCAGCGCGAGAACCGGCGCGGCCACCGCGACTTTGTCGAACAGGTGCGCGCCCGCTACTCCGGCATCATCTCCTCGATCCGCCATCAATTCCAGATGCTCAAGCCCGAATCGCTGCGCAAGATCAAAGGTGAACTCGACGGCGAAGATTACGACTTGCAGGCGTTGATTGACCATTACATTGACCGCAAAACGACAGGCCGCCCCTCGGATCGCCTCTACATCCGCCGCGTCCGCCGCGAACGTGACGTGGCAGTCTCGTTCCTGCTCGACATGTCTTCGTCTACTGCGCGCACGATCACGCGCCACCCGAACCAGCCTTACACGCGCCCAGGCCAAAAGATCATTGACATCGAAAAGCAGGGCCTCGTGCTGATGAGTGAAGCGCTCGAAGCGGTCGGCGACGCCTATTCTATTTCTGGCTTCACCAGCGAAGGCCGCCGCAACGTAAAATACTTCGTGATCAAACGCTTCGGCGAGCACTACAATGACATCGTCGAACGCCGCATCGGCGGCATCACCTACCACAACAACACTCGCCTGGGCGCAGCCATTCGCCACGCCGCTTCAGAATTGGAGAAACAGGACGCGCGCACCAAGCTGCTGATCGTGCTCTCAGACGGGCGGCCTTACGACCACGATTATGGCGATTCCCGCTACGCGCGCGAAGACACCAAGATGGCGCTGCGCCACGCCAAGATCAACGGCATCACGCCCTTCTGCATCACGATTGACCGCGAGTCGGAAGCCGAGTTGAAAGATTTGTACGGCGAAGTGGGCTACACGATTATTGACGATGTGATGAGTTTGCCGGAGCGGTTGCCGGGAATTTATCGGCGGTTGACAACCTAAATCATACGACCCGGCAAAATCTGGAGAACTAAATGATTTGCATAGGCTCTCTCCCGGAAATTGACGGTCGGCCGAAAGAGAGCCTCAAATCAAAACTTGACGACGTTACTACAAGTTAGTAGTAGACATAGTGACGGCGAATGAAAAGGCCAACCACAGCCATCAATAAAGCGGCTCCGAGTAGAGACCAAATAACGGGGAAGTTAAAGAAACCGATGCTAATCGTGAACAGCGCTGGTACACCCAAAAACGCTGACAGCCAGGTTCCCAACAATGCGCCGAGAAAGCCTACTGCTAGAGTAGCTAACAAGTTGCCGCGCGGCTGCCCGGTTATAACTTGACCTACGACACCGCAAATCGCCGAAAACAATAAAAGAAATAGTACATTCTCAAGTGTCATAACTCCTCCTTCAATTCAGTTACTCTGCACTTGCCAGGCCCTTGCCTGAATCAATAAGAAAGATACCTTCGATTCAACCAGCCTTTCTTGGCTCCTTGTTTAGTCTCCACTCGCACGTGTGTCCAAACTTCGCCATCAATATTCACATCCGATTCGTTCAAAATAGCCACCGGCCAATTTTCAGGCAGCACATAAAATGAGTCGTATTCGGGGCCAGGGCCTTTCCGCAAGTTGACTTCGTCCGCGATGATCCAGGCGTAGCCGATGACGTTGGGATCATGCCAGTAGCCCACTGCCGGTTTGAACCCTTCTCCTTTTTTTCCCTTGATACGCGCTTCTGGCGTCGCTGCAGCTTCCGCTTTCACGCGCGGTTTTGGCGTAATCGAAACCTCCGGTCGTTTAAGCCGTGGTTGATCTTCAGGGGCCTGTTTGCGCATTGCCGGTTCCTCGATTGAAACAGGTCTGTCGCTGGTAGACCAATCCACCGGACTCGAACCCCAACCGGCGCCGATTGAACTAAAGCTCCCGTTTCGATTGAACAGGAACCAGCCAATAACAAGCAGTAGAATGAAGAACAGCAACAATGTGCTTCTGTTATTGACGGGAGGCTCGTAGTAGCCTTCATCAACATCAACCTCTGGCGCTATATGTGGAACCCGATGTCTGTAAGGCATAATCCTCCTTTTCTCGTTACCGTCTTGTTACTGCTCCGCAAAGCATTTGCTTAATGGGCAAATGCTAAGCTTGATAAATATTCAAGCAGCAGCACGAGGATAAATTATGTACCGTCCTCATTGAATAGCTTTGCAAACGCTGCGCCAATATTGCCGGGCTAGCAATTGGTGAGGATAGCTTGAGCGAGCTAAAGTAATTGTTAAGGTGGTTGTATCAAAGAAACTGAGTGAATTTCGCTGTGCTGTACTTTGTTGATGCAAAGTGGGTGAACGGATGCCTGTCCAGTTGTCCCAGAAATAAATGAGAGGTCATTACGGTGACGCAAAAACTCTTTGATCAATCGTGTCACTGTGGTGAAGTTTATCAAGCCGGGCATTGGCGCTAGTCATCGAATTCCTTTCACTATTGGTGTGTGGCTGCTTTCAACTTATAATCACCGCGTTTCTCTCAGGCCGTTTGCAGTAAGACACAATTCAACATCACAACAGTATCTAAGCTGGTTTCATCCGCATGCTCACTTGGCAGGAACTCGAACAACTGGTCAAAACCCTGAAAGGGCGACAGCGCGAACAGGCGGCGTTTGCGATTGCTGCGCTGTGCTTTCCGAGCGGTTATGCGGTCAGCGAAAAACTGCTCCCAGAGTGGAAAGACGGTCTTACTTGGCGAGAAGGTTTGCAGCTTGCCCTTTACGCAATTGGCGCAGTCGCTCTCTTATATGCCTTCGTGCGGCTCTGGCGTTTGACGCACGTGCCGAAGCTGCCGCCGGTCAAAGATCGCCCTTCGGTCATCAAGGGGCCGAGCGCCTTTACGCCGGGTGATGGCGAACTCTTCCGCAGGCTGGGGCGGGAAAACGAGTTGCAAGAGTTGATGGGTTATGTGCTCGACAATCAGGTGCCGCTGGTCATCTTGATGGGCGAGTCGGGTGCGGGGAAGACTTCGTTGTTGCGCGCAGGGCTACCGCACATTTTGAAGAGCGAGGGCGTCCGGGTACATTACTGGGAAGCCGTGCCGACCGATTCGGCGGAAAGACTCTTGCGGGCGATTCAGGAAGATTGGCAGGTGCAGGCGGCAAATGGCGCTGCTGCTTCCGGCATCCCCGCCAGCTTGGATGAGTTGGTCAATCCGGCGGCGGCGTTGGGAATGGAGCAGCACGTCATTGTGCTCGATCAGTTTGAACAGTTGCGTGGGCGCAATCCGGTCTTTCAATTGTTGCGCCGCGTGGCTCGCGAAGCGCGTCCGCCGCATCGCATCACCTGGGTCATAGCCTTTCGCCGGGAGTATCGCGCCGACTGGTCGGATTTCATCATCCCCGAACAGAAGCGCGGCTTCTTCCCGAAGGAGATTTCGATGCGCCTGTTTACCACCGAGCAGGCGCGCGATGTCATCAGCCAACTGATTCAAGAGGCCGATCTTTCCGTCGAGCCAGCCGTCTTCGCCAACCTCATCGAAGCCGCCACCAATGACCGGGGCGAAGTCGTCCCCGTAGACATCGGCATCGGCTTGCTGGTGCTGGCGGAGTTGCACGACCGGCAGGGCGCGCGGACGGTCACGATCCGCGATTACCAGTTTGCGGGCGGGGCCGAAGGCTTGCTGACGCAATACATCAACCGCTGTCTGGAACGCTTCGGAGAAACGGAGCGCGAAACGATCCTGAAAGCGCTGCTCGCGTTGCGCGACCCTCAGACAAGTCAGCGCATCGCGGAGGGGCTGAGCGCCGAAAAGCTGGCGGCGGAGGTGGACGCTGAAGCTCGCCAATTGCGCCCGCAGCTCGAACGTTTGGCGCAACGGGACATGCGGCTGCTCGAAAGCTTCAGCGCGCCCGCCGAACCGCCCGCCACCTCGGAGGTGCGCTACCGGTTGCCGCACGAACGCCTGATTCCGGCGTTACACCGGTTGACGGGTAGGCTGCTAGGCGAGATCGAACAGGCCAGATTGCGCTTCGAGAAAGCCTTTCTGGCGTGGCAGAACAACGAGAAGCGCGCGCATTATTTGCTGAAGGGCGCTGACCTGCGCTTGATCGAACGCTGCGCGAGCCAGATTCCGTGGGGGCGTGCGGAGCAGGAAAAACAGTCCTTTTTGCGACAGAGCCAGCGGCGGCGCAGCTTTGTTAGGGTGAGAGCAGTGGCCGCTGCGATTGTGTTGATCGCGTTTGGCTGGGGGAGCGGGCTGATTTACCAGCAGTACGAACACAAACGGTATTTGCGTGAAAGCGGCTATCCGCCGGAACTTTATGCGTGGCAGCATCAGTTGAAGAAGCTGAAATTGACCGAGCCGCTCGATTTGGAGCGATTCACTTGGCTCTCTTCTGATTCTATTGAGGAACTCTCCTTGAAAGCTGCCACTTCTTCGAATTCGATTGCAGGACTAATATCTTTGGCACGATGCAACTCACTCAAGAAACTCACGCTTGACCTCAGCCTCAGCCAAGTGGGCAATTTGGAGCCGCTGGCGAAGCTGAGCAATCTCACGCAACTCACGCTCGTCCTTGGTGACAGCCAAGTGAGCAATTTGGAGCCGCTAGCGAAGCTGAGCAATTGGACGCAACTTACGCTCGACCTCAGCAGAAGCCAAGTGGGCAATTTGGAGCCGCTAGCGAAGCTGAGCAATCTCACGCAACTGATGCTCTCCCTCAGCGAAACCCATGTGAGCAATTTGGAGCCGCTGGCGAAGCTGAGCAATCTCACGCAACTCACGCTCGTCCTTGGTGGCAGACAAATTAGCAATTTGGAGCCGCTGGCAAAGCTGAGCAATCTCACGCAACTCACGCTCGCCCTCCGCGACAGCCAAATTAGCAATTTGGAGCCGCTGGCGAAGCTGAGCAATCTCACGCAACTCGCGCTCGTCCTTAGTGGCAGACAAATTAGCAATTTGGAGCCGCTGGCAAAGCTGAGCAATCTCACGCAACTCGCGCTCGACCTCCGCAACAGCCAAGTGAGCAATTTGGAGCCGCTGGCGAAGCTGAGCAATCTGACCCAACTCGGGCTTGACCTCAGCTTCAGCCAAGTGAGCAATTTGGAGCCGTTGACTAAGCTGAGCAATCTGACCCAACTCGCGTTCGACCTCAGCAGAAGCCAAGTGAGCAATTTGGAGCCGCTGGCGAAGCTGAGCAATCGGACGCAACTCGAGCTTGACCTCAGCTTCAGCCAAGTGAGCAATTTGGAGCCGTTGGCTAAGCTGAGCAATCTGACCCAACTCGCGCTCGACCTCCGCTTCAGCCAAGTGAGCAATTTGGAGCCGCTGGCAAAGCTGAGCGATCTGACACAACTCACGCTTGACCTCAGCGGAAGCCAAGTGAGCAATTTGGAGCCGCTAGCAAAGCTGAGCGATCTGACACAACTCGCGCTCGACCTCCGCAACAGCCAAGTGAGCAATTTGGAGCCGCTGGCAAAGCTGAGCAATCTCACGCAACTCGCGCTCGACCTTGTCAACAGCCAAATTAGCAATTCGGAGCCACTGGTGAAGCTGACGCGCTTACGGTCACTTTCCATTGAATCTGCGACCAGGGCGCAACGGATGTCCTTACAGAAAATTCCCGCCAGCCTGATTGAACTGAAGTTTTAGCTGCGCGCCTTTGCCGGGTTTGCGGATGAGAAAGGCAGCGCATTCGTCAAGGTTTTTTCCAACCAGGCAAGTGCTGTGATTCTGCGCTATGATTGCGCCCCGGAGGAAAAGCTATGTCAGTCAACGTGCAGGAACTTTATCAGCAGATGGTGCTGCCGCTGCCGGAACAGGAGCGGTTGGAATGGCTGGCGCTGATCGCTCGTGACCTGGCGCAAGCGCATCCGACAAATGCCACACCGCCAACGCCCAAGAGAAAGTGACTACGCTGCATCAGCGACAGCCAGCTTGCGGCTTGCCTCGTACAGCGTGTCAGGGCAGAAATCCTGTTCGTGTGGCCATTGCACCGTGCCGAGGGGGACGCGTGCTTGTTTGAAATAGCCGAGATCGCGCAACTCCTGAAAGATGCCTTTGTCCAGATAAGGTAATACGTCGAATTGGCCGACTTCGCCGTTCGCAAACGTGAGAGTTAAGGTGTAGTCATCATTGGCAATCACCTTGACGACTGGTGGATTCATAGAAAGCCTCGCTTACTTCAAAGGGTCAATCTGGAAAACTGCCTGCCCTTGAGCGGCAGCTATGTTACCCCAAGCTTTGCAGCCAGCAAACTATGCTCAGCGTTCTACCAAAACATCACCAACTCATCACCAAAGCCTCATGAGCGCGCAAGCTCAAATGCATAGAATCCACTCCGTTGACACGCTTTGTTAATGCCGATGTGGCTAGAGAGCGTGCTGAAAGCTGCGCTGCGCATGCTTCAAACAGTTGTTGCAGGCGTGGCCGCTGGCTCGATTGCTGAGAGCAGTGATTGATTTGAAAACTGATCTAAACACCGAAGGCATAGTCACGGGCTTTGCCTCATTTAAGGAGAAGGATTATGTCTACGTCGAAGTTCCGCAATACTCAACTGACCGCGCAACGCTCCGTCAGCGCACCGAGCAAGACGCGGCGCAACTTTTTGCGGCAGAGCGCCCGCGCCGGGCTGGGGCTTGGTTTGTTGTGCATGACCGATGCGCTGATTTTCGGGCAAAGCACGGGCAGAACGGCGACTGCCAAAAACGGTTACTTTGCCGTGCCGCAGGAAGCGCTTAACGCGCTGAAGCGTTCTGACTTCGCGCGCTACAATGGTGATTATTTCGCGGCGGCGGACGATTTCGGTAAACCGGTTGGGTTGAATCTGTTCAAGATTGAAGACCTGCGCTCGCAGACTGACCTCTTTGCCAAAGGCAAGTTGACCGAGAGCCAGCAAGCGCAGTTGCGGGAAGAGTCATTCTCGCTGATCTTTCGCGGGCCGCTCAATCTGCCGCTGCGCCAGCGCACCTACAGCATGAAGCATTATGCGCTGGGCAACTTGGAGATGTTTTTGGTGCCGGTGGGTAAAGACGGCGGCGGGCGTTATTACGAAGCAGTCTTCAATCGCTCAATGCTCATTATCTGAAGTTGATTGAGCGTGGGAAGAGCTTTTTCGAGCGAGGCGCTGCAATGACGGCTTCGCCCGAAAAAGCCTGGTGTTATTTGGCCGGTGTGATTTCGACTTTGCGGTAAAGAATCTTCGTGTGATCGCCTTGCAGCATGATCGGCCCTGGCGCGCCTTCATCGCTGTCGAGCGCTCCGCCCGTGATGCCGGGGATGGTCTCGTTGTCTATGATGGTCTGGCCGTTGAGCGCGACCGTGACTTTGCGCCCTATGAGCGTGATCTCTAGGACTTGCCACTCGCCCGGCTTCTTGGCCGCGTTGACGGCGGGGCGCAGGAAGCCGTAGACCGCGCCCATGCGCAGGCTATCGAGCACTTGGTTGTAGCCGTCGCTGATCTGGACTTCGTAGCGTCCACGCAGGTAAATACCACTGTTGCCTTGCGGCACGTTCTGGAATTCGACGCGCAGCTTGAAGTCGGTGAACTTCTGTTCGCTGATGATGTCGGCGCAGGGCATTTGATTGCTCATCGCGCCGCCCGCGACGCTCCAACAGTTGGGATTTTGGTTGTTGCGCAGTTTCCAACCCATCAGGTCTTTGCCGTTGAAGAGTTGAATTGGTTGGCCCCAGGTGATGGATTTCTTGGCAATTAAATCGGGTGCGCGCACGGCTGTCCATTGAATCGTCTTGCCGTTTTCATCTTCGACTGTGCCGGCGAGTTTGTCACCGTTGAGCTTGCCGACGAAGACTAGCTCTTTCGGGCCGCGTTCATATTGCTGCGGGACTGCGATGGTGAGCTGGCCGTTCTTGTACTCGGCTTTCGTTGCGTAGCGCAGGCTGCCGAAGCGCCCGACGAGGCTGGCCATCAATTCGTTTTCTTTGCGCAGCCTGACTTCGAGCCACGACGGATAGCTCACGCCGTCCGCGCCTTGCACGGTTATGTCCCAGCGGCCTAACACGGCGTCAGCGAAACCGGGGGATTGTGCAGAAACATTGAGTGAAAGCATTAGCCAGACAAGGCTAAGCGCCAGTTGTATGACAACCTTTTTCATCAGTCTATCTCCTTGGGCTTTGGTGGATTTCAAACTCGGTACAGTTTTAGCACGATAATCTTTGGCAAGCTACTTTGGTAGAGATAGATGAAAAAAGCCTGCCGGTGATGTCCCGGCAGGCTTTTTCGTTCGTCTTGGCGACCTAGCTTCAGAATGAGAATCGTGCGCCAAGCTGGACGACGCGTGATTCGCGTGCCGAGATGAACCTACCAAAGTTCTGGTTGAGCGTTGTTGTGCCTAGGTTCAAATCTGCGTCCAGAAATTGAGTGTGGTTGAAGACGTTGAACGCTTCGAAACGCAGCTCAAGGTTTGATGCTTCATTCCAGAGTCGTGTCCTCTTCGAGAGAATCGCGTCCCAGTTGTTGATCCCGTTGTGCAGACGAAACTGGTTTGGCCCGGAAGTGCCGCGCCGGAAATCGCGCGCCAGCACGAAGCCTTTGGACGGGTCGCCGAACGCGCGGAACGCATCCACATTGAAGGCCCGGCTATCGTTGTCGCGCGGATCCAATTGCTGGAACGGTGCGCCGATGTCAGCAAAGCTGAGCACGCCGCCACCCGTACCGGTTGTGTTGAAAGGATTGTTGACCGTGAAAGGCAGCCCCGACTGGAAGGTCGCGATGCCGCCGACGCTCCAACCGCCCAGGAATGTCCTCACCCAGCCGTTGCTGTTTTGCCAGAACGGCAGGTCATAAATGAAGCTGCCGACAAAGCGGTGCGGCGCGTCGTTTGAGGACAGGCTGCGACCAAAGCGCCGGTCGAGCAAGTCCAACTGGCCGCGTTGCGTATCAATCTCTGTGATTGACTTCGAGAAGGTGTAAGCCAACTGGAAGAGCAGCCCTTTGGCGTAGCGCCGCTGCAAGTTGGCTTGGAAAGCGTCGTACCAAGAGCGGCCTGCCGAAACGAGTTGGACGATGCCGACCTGGATGTCGGTGTTGACGCGCCGCGCGTTGGTGTTCGCCCCGCTAGTAAGAATCGGAAGCGGCGTCCGACCCGCCGGGAACGGGACGAAGGTACCGTAAGCGTAGTTGAGTTGCTCGCGACCGTACTGCTTGAAGGCGCGATTGCCGACGTAGCTCAAGCTCAGGACGTAATTGGTCATGAAGCTGCGCTCGAGCGTCAAGTTGTACGCGTGTGTGTACGGCGTGCGGATAAATGGATCAATCGGCTGCGAGAAATTGGCCAGTGGCGCTGTCACCAGCAGGCTGCTTTGCGTCAGCGGATTGAACGGAATCTGCCCCTGATTGGTGGGCTGCGTCGGGTCTGCCACGTAGTTCGGGAATGGGTCGGGTGCGAAGGGGTTCGCCAACGTGCCCGTGCCCAAATCAAAGTAGGCGTCTGTGCCGCTAAAGCCCGGCGCCGTTAGTTGCTGCAATGCCGTGTCGCCGATGATCGAGCCGTAGTAGACGCCATATCCGGCGCGGATAACGAGTTCACGATTGCCACCCAAGCGGTTGCCCCAACCGCTTGAAAAATTCGGCGTCCAGGCGATGCCGAAGCGCGGTGCCCAATTGTTCCAATCTTTGCGCACGCCGCCTTCTGGCACCGTGCCGCCGAGCGCCGGGTCGGGGTCGCCGACGTAGAGCACACCATTTGGCGCGCGTCCGCCCGGTGGAATCGTAATGGGGTTGCCAAAGGCGTCACGTAGTTGGCCGCTGGTGAGCAACTGCGAAGTCACCCCTGGACGGTAGTAAGCGACGCGGTTGAATTTGTCTGTGATGGGCGAGGTGTATTCCCAGCGCAGACCCAGCGAGAGCGCCAGGCTGTTGCTCACGCGCCAATTATCCTGCCCGAAGAAGGCGATGTTTTTCTGCCGGAAATCGCGCAGCCCGTTCGAGCCGATTTGGAAATCGTAGGGCGAGTTACCAATCAGGAAGTCGGCGTAATCATCGCCCGTCGTGTTGCCGCCGAGCGCGGACGTATACCCGATAGCGCCTTGGTTGATGAACAAGAACGCCTGATCATGCCGGTACTGCGTGCCGTCAAAGCCGAACTTGAAGCGGTGATCGCCTTTGGCCCAGCTCAAGGCATCTTGAATCTGGAAGTTTTCGGTCACACGTGCTTGCGGCCCTTGGAAGGTGTTTCCGATCTGGAAATTCCGGTCATATAAAAAGATCATCGGCGGCCCGGCGAATTGCGGGTCGAGCACGAAATTGCCCGTGAAGCCAATTTGCGCGGGCGTCGTTTGGTTTTGCGGCGCGAACGACGGTTGGTTATTCCGCGCGTAGCCGAGCAGCAGTGAATTCACTATGTTCGGCGAGATCGCGTAGGTATAACGGAAGACATAGTTCTGCGTGGTGCGCAGGTCAAGCGAGCCAAAGCCTGGCACAGACGAGCCGTTGGGCGGCCCGCCGAAGGGGAAGGGGCTTAGCGTCGAGTTGTCATAATAATTGGCGGTGAAGCCAAAGGTGTGTTTCTCGCTTGCGTTGTAATCCAGACGGCCTGTGTATTGATTGTAGTTGCGTATTTCATCCGCTCCTGCTGTCGCTGTGCCGGTAGCGTCCGGGATTGGCAGGAAGCCGTTGTAATACTGCGCAATCGGTGAAATCCGATTAGCCGGGATGCGGTTGCCTGGGAAGGGCGCGCCCGTTGCCGGGTCAATCAGTGTGACGCCCAATGCGCTGAAATTACCACTGCGTTCGGCCAGTGATGGAATCCCCGTAATCGTTTGCGAAGCGCCTACCTTTTGGCGGCGCGTCTCAAAATCAAAGAAGAAGAAAAGACGTTTGCTGCTGCTGTCAGTCCCGAGTGGGCCGAAAACCTTTTTGGGAAAACTGAGTGGCCCACCGATCTGTCCACCTATCTCTTTGCGCTCGAACGGGCGACGGAAATCGCCAGGCCCACGGCGCGCCGGGTCGCCGGGCGAATCCTGATCGAAGTAGCGCGCCGCCGAGAGAAACGTCGGGCGGTAGAAGAAACGCACGTTGCCATGAAAATTGCTGGTCCCGCTCTTGGTCACGACGTTGATGATCGAGCCGCTGTTACGCCCGAATTCGGCCTCAAAGTTCGAGGTCAGCAAGCGGAACTCTTGCACCGCGTCCGGGCGTAGGGCGAAGCCTGTCGAGCCGCCGACGGCCACTTCATTGTTATTCGCGCCATCCAGCGTGATGTTGTTTTCAGTGCCACGGTTCCCGTTGACGCGAAAGCCCAAGCCTGCGCCAAAGGTGTCCGTTGCAGTGGTTCCAACCTCGACGACGCCGGGTTGCAGCAACGCTAGTTGCAGTACGTTGCGCCCATTCAAAGGCAATCCCACTACACGACGCGGGTCAACCGTAGTGCCGAGTGTGGGCGTTTCGCGGTCAACCAATTCCTGTGTCGCCGTGCTGACCGTCACCTCAGCAGTTGCCCCACCGACGCCAAGCGAGGCGTCAAACTGGACATTGCGGTTCGGTTCGACTTTCACCTGAGTGAGCTGCTTTTCGGCAAAGCCACTGGCGTTAATGGTGATGGTATAGGTAGCTGGCTCTACCTCGAGGAATTGGTAAACGCCTTCGTTGTTTGTCTGAACGTTGCGCACGTCTACCTGGGTTGCGGGGTTGGTCAATTTGACTGTCGCGCCCGGCACCACAGCCCCGTTCGGGTCTGTGATCCTGCCGCTGATCGTGCCCCGTGTCCCTTGAGCTAGTGTTGGCGCCGCAACCAGACAGATCAGGCAAAGTACCTGAACAAGCGAATACAGCTTTTGACCAGTGGCATTTTTAGGTCCGGTCGTTGATCCGTTTAAATGGTACATGATGGTAACTCCTCCCCTGTGACAAATACCCAAGAACCTTGTGATTGTCACAACAATGACAACTCTTAGCGCAGTGTTCGGTAAATCGGGCTTGCGCTTGTTACTGATACAGATGTGAAACCCAAATAAGCGCACTGCCAATGTATCCTAGAGAATCACTTGGTGTAATTTGTCGAGCCACAAGTAACTCACGTCGGACAATTGGATGCTCCTCCTTTGAGTTGGAATAATATGTCCGTGCGTCCATAGGCAAGAACTAAGCCAACAGAAACTGGAAAGTTTTTGAGGCTGATAAAACCTTCAAAGGTGACGAAGTAATTAGCTTGATAAGCAGGTTACCCCGTAGGCTTATATATCTGAGCCATTCAGAAATTTAGATAAATAGCTTGAGCTAATCCGTATTTTCGGAAGTTCAAGTAAGAAGAGGAGATTGAAGACATAGTTACGCAAGAGTTATTAATGATAGCAAGGTTGTTCAGACTTCAGTGAAATGGATATGAGGGCTGATGTCAGGACACATTCTTTGTTCCGTTAGGTACAGTTTGAAAATAGCGCAGTGCTGCAGCGCCGGGAATCAGCGCGTAATGAGAGCCAGTCCCGGGGGGCAACTGCAATCTGTTACCGACGAAGGCCTCAGCCGTCCCTCCAGGACTGGCGAGATCATTGCCGTCCACCCAGCGATAAATCGCTGGGCTATTTTCGGTTGTCCCGCCGGGACATTTTGGGAAAGTGTTCAGACATCAGATACGAAGGGTATTTTTTTGTAGCAGTCGAGTTAGTAACTGACGATGGGAAACGGCTAGGTCGGTGATGGGTGCGCCTTATGCGGAACGTCGGAGTGAGCACTAGAATTGCCTGCTGCCGATAAGTTGATGCTAAAAGCTAGGGCTACTGGTTTTAAGTCGCTGAGAGCTTTCAGGACTGACATCAAGTATGACAGTTTTCGCTATATTAAGCGGTTTCTGTGTAATTCCACGGGCTTAGCCACGGGCCTAGAAGGAAGGTAGAAATAACGCCGTGCATTCAATCTGTTTTGCTATGTTGCTGATATGGTGGCGGGCTTTGGTCTTGGTGCAGACCAGGGCGGGTGTCCAGCCATACTAACGCTTCAGGCTGCGGTTTAACGCGCCTGCAATTCCATCAACGTAATTTCTGGGGCACAGCCATAACGCAAAGGGGCCACCACCGTTCCCAAGCCGCGATTGACGTAAATCTGAGTCTCGCCGAGTTGCGCGTGGCCGCGCATGAAGCGGCGGCTACGACGTTGCAACCAGCGGCGGCGTTCGGGGCGTCCGGTGAGCAAGCGCCAGTTGATTTGGCCGCCGTGCGTGTGGCCGGAAAGCACCAGATCAACGCCAGCGCGCGCAGCTTCGCGGATGATAGTCGGGTTGTGCGAGAGCAAAATGCGCGTTTCGTTTGGTGAGGTGCCGGCCAGAGCCTGCGCCAAATCACCACGCCTGACTAGCAAGTCGTCAATGCCAAGCAGCTTGATCTGTGCGCCCGCATGTTCGAGCGTGGCGTGTTCGTTGATTAGCACGCGGATGCCTTCGGCTCGTAACGCTGCGGCCATCTGCGCGCCATCCGTCCAATGATCGTGATTGCCGAGCACGGCGAAGACGCCGAGCGGAGCGCGCAAACGCCCGAGCGCACGCGCGCAGCCGGGGATGTAATCGCGCGAGTGCGAAATGTAGTCGCCCGTCAGCACGATCAAATCGGGTTCGAGCGCGTTGGTGTGGCGCACGGCCTCAACGATCTCAGCCTCGCCCAGAAACGGGCTGTGATGCAGGTCGGAAAGCTGCGCCAGCCGCAGGCCATCGAAGGCGCGTGGCAGTTTGGGCAATCGAATGAGCGGTCGGGTAATCTCGAATTGGTGGGCTTCAACTACGGCAGCCTGCAAAAGGGCCGCGAAGGTTTGACGCCATTTGTGCCGCCGGGCGCGCCGCTCAGTGAGGCGGGCAAGGACATTGCTCTTCATCCAGCTTTAGCTCCGCTAGGGTGAAATTCAGAAGCTCCGCTGTCTTCTTGAATCGAAAAAGTATTGCAAAGTCGGGGAATGCTTGTTGAATGGGCAGATTATACGTATTCGCCCGCTGGTTATGCAATGCGTCGCAGCGAGGCCGCAAAGCTTCTGGTTAGAGGTAGGTTGAAGGAAACTTAGGCATTGACCGCAAACCACGACTGCTTTAATTTCGCAGCGATGAAAAGTGTCAGACCAGTTGTCATTCTGCTTGCACTGCTGCTGTGCGCCTCACTCACCTCGGCGCAGAAACCAACGCCGCGCCCAAAGCTCAAACCCGTGCCGATGAACAAAGGCCCGCTCGGCTCGGCGGGTTACTTGGTGCTCGTGCCGATTGATGAGCGCCCGGCGGCAGGCCAATTCGCACAGATGCTCGCCGCTGTGGCGGATCACAAAGTCACGCTGCCGCCAAGCGAGTTGCTCGGACGCTTCACGCAACCGGGTGATCCGGCCAAACTCGCCGATTGGTTGAAAGCCCAGGATTACACGAAGACAGATGCGCTGATTGTTTCGCTGGATATGCTGGCTTACGGCGGCCTGAGCGCGTCGCGCACGAACGCAACGCAGGTTGCTGAGACGCGGGCACGGCTCGAATTCTTTCGCTGGTTCAAGCAGAAAAATCCGCGCGTGCCGGTCTATGTTTTCAGCACGATTATGCGCGTTGCGCCGACTGCCTCGGCCAAGCCGCGCGACCTCCACGATAAGTTGGCGCGCTGGGCCGAATTGGAAGACCAAGTGCCGAAAACGGGTGAGCAGAAACTGGCCGATGAATTGACGCTGCTCAAACGCGAACTCGAACCACAGGTGATCCAGGATTACCTGGCCACGCGCCGCCGCAACCTGCAAATCAATCTGGCTGCGCTTGATCTGTACCGCGAAGGGCAGATTGACAACTTGATTTTCTTGCAGGACGACGCGCGCCAATACGGTCTGCACCGGCAAGATCAGGCCAAGCTGCGCGAGCGGTTGGAGCAGTTGAAGCTTATTGACAGAGTGCCAATCTACAATGGCACTGATCAAGGCTCGCTCGCGCTGACCAGCCGCGCCATCCTGGACAAATACGAAAGCAAAGTGCGCGTCGCCGTTGTCTACTCGTCCGAAAAGAGCAAGCAGGTGATTGCGCCATTTGAAGATCAGCCGCTGCAATTCATCGTCGAGAGCCAGCTTCGCGCGGCAGGCGGCCTTTTGGTGAACGATGAAGAGGTGGCGGATTACACACTCTTCGTCAATACGCTCGAAACAACGCAGGCCGAGTTCAATCAATTTGCCGGCAGGTTGCTGGCTGAATTGAAAGCTGGCCGCCACGTTGCGCTGGCCGACATGCGCTTTCCCGCGCCGCGCCGCAGGGGGGCGGACGAGCGGCTGATCGAAATATTCAAACGCGAAAAGGTCTTTGATCTCTTTGAGGGCTACGCTGCCCGAAACACAGCCGGTAACACGCTCGGCACCGCAATCGCGCAAGCCAATCTGCGCGTCTTCTACCGCAAGAAGCTCAACGACCTGATCGAACGCGCCACGCGCACGCAAGCCGCGCAGCTTGAATTCCTGCTGCAGCGTTTTGCTGGTGATTATCTCTATCACAACATTGTGCTCCCTACTCTCAATGAGCGTCTGCGTGAAGCGCCAAAAGATGACACTGCGACTTACAATCTCACACCTGAAAAAAACGCCGAGATTAGCCGCGAAGTCGCCGAGCAGTTGCGCCCGCTGATCGAACAATTTTTCGCCGACTACTTTCAAGGCCGCAGCTACACGTTGGCTTACCAACGTGGCCGCGATCGTGTGCTCAAGCTCAATGGCTTGAAGGACCTGAGCATTTCTCTGCCGAGGGCGGAGACTGTCGAGGCTGTCATCGAATTCAAGTTGGATTACTCAATGAACTAAAAGCGCGGAAGCTTTTAGAATTATTTCGCTCACGCTTGACCGAAGTAAAATTACCGGCGCTTGACGCAGCAGGGAAGCTCGTTATTATTAGTTGCCCCAAGCGGGGTTAAATCAGCGATAGGCGGCAGATCGTTTTACTTTGGCTCCATCATGTCTCGCGAAAACAAGATAAGACGTGGCTTCTTCGCTGGCGTGACGCTGGTATTGTGTTTGTTCCCAGGACAAGCGCAGGAACAGTTGGACGAACAGACAAAACTGGCCCGCGCCCAGACGTTGCTCAAGCAAGCCCGCGCGGCTCTCGGTGGCGAAGAAGTGTTGAACAAGCTGCAAACCTTGTCGGTGGAACTCAAGGTGCAACGCTTCGTCAAATACGTCAGCGTGCAAGGGCCGGACAAAGTGGTCGAAAAAGATCGCACATTCTCTGGCAAAACCAAGTTGGAGTTTCTGCTGCCGGATAAATTCCGCCGCAAATTTTCCATCGAAACATTCAGCCCCTTCAAACTTAGCTTCACTGAAATTCTCAACGGAGAAAAAGCCTGGCGCGATCCGCCGCTGCAGGTGCGCTCAGCCAGTGGCGACAATCGCATCGTAGATGTCAGCGATGTTGACCGCACGCTCAACCTGCAAACGCAGAATGCGCAGCAGCAGACGAGTTTCTTTACGTTGATGTTTTTGCTGCAAACGCCACCTTCAGTGCCGACCAAGTGGCGCGCCGAAGGCGTCTATAAGCTTGCTGATCAGGCGTTGGGCAGCGAGCCTAAGGACGTGGAGGTGATGTTGGGCGTAGGGCCGGATAATTTTCGTCCGTTTCTGCTGCTCGATCCGGTGTCGCATCTCCCGCTAGGCGTAGCCTTCGCTTACGTCGAAGCCGTGCGCCCGCTGGTATTCGTTGATGTGGGAGTTTTTGATCGAAATTATCTGCGCCGCAGTTATCAACGGGCTTCGCAGGAACGCCGCGCGCGCACCGCTCGCCCGCGTTTACACGAGATGCGTTGGCTGCTGTCCGATTACCGCCAGGTCAATGGCCTTCTCTTACCCTACCGTGTCACCATTACGCGCGACGGCGAGAAACTCGAAGAGATGGTGGTGACAGAACTTGAACTCAACCGTTCGATCAATCCGAAAAAGTTCGAGGGCGAGCCGCAGGTAAAATATTGAAGTGGTATTATGCAATACGAGTCTGGTCTTTCACTGTTCGATCACACGCCGCCCCTCAACGCGAAACTTCCCGCTCAAGATAAGCGCGACCGCTTCGGCGTAACTGCGATGCTCTTCCACCAAAATCCGCGCTGACAGACTTTCTTCTGTGTCTTCAGGCGACACCGGCACGACGGCCTGTTTAACAATCGGCCCGTGATCCAGGTGTTCGTCAACCAGGTGCACGGTGCAGCCAGAAAACTTTACGCCGTGTTCGAGCGACTGCTGTTGCGCATGTAGACCGGGAAAAGCCGGAAGAAGTGACGGATGAATGTTCAACACGCGATGCTCGAATTCAGTAATGAACCACGGCGACAGCAAGCGCATATAGCCAGCCAGACAAACCAAATCCACTTGGGCACGCCGCAAATGTTCAGCCATCGCGCGGTCGTGCTCTTCACGCGGCTTGCCACGATGGTCGAGCACGACTGTGGTAATGCCGCGTTCGGCGGCTTTGGCTAGTCCGGCGGCATCAGCCACGTTGCTGATGACGAGCGGGATTTCGGCGTTTGGAATGCGGCCATCGCGCACGGCATCAGCAAGCGCCAACATGTTCGAGCCACGACCGGAGATGAGGATGGCGATGCGCTTCATCTATTTCGTGCCCCGCGCCGACTTAGTCGTTGATTGAGCGGCTGACGCCGTCGCCGGCTTCAGATTCGTCTCGAACAATTTCAAGATCCGCTTGTACTCGTCCGCCCAACTCGTCGGCTGCACAAAGCCGTGGTCTTCGACAGGGAAGACGGCCAGTTCCCAATTCTCCTTGCGCAATTCGATTAGCCGTTGCACCAAGCGCACCGAGTCCTGGAAGTGCACGTTGACATCCACCATGCCGTGGCAGATCAAGAGCGCGCCTTTCAAGTTCTGCGCAAAATAAATCGGCGAGCTACGTTTGTACGCTTCGGCGTCATCCTGCGGTTGATTCAAAATGTTCGACGTGTAGCCATGATTGTAATGCGCCCAATCGGTAACAGGGCGCAGCGCCGCGCCCGCCGCGAAGACATCCGGTTCAGTGAAAAGCGCCATCAGCGTGATAAAACCGCCGTAGCTGCCGCCATACAGTCCGACATGCTTGGCATCCACGCCGTGCTCGGCGACCAGCCATTTCACGGCGTCTACGTGATCGCTCAAATCTTTGCCACCCATGTACCGATAGATGCCCGTGCGCCAATCGCGCCCGTAGCCGGACGACGCGCGGTAATCAATGTTCAATACCAAATAGCCGCGCTCCACCAACAGGTGATGAAACATGTATTCGCGGAAATAGTTGCTCCACCATTTGTGCACGTTCTGTAAATAACCCGCGCCGTGCACAAACACGACTGCGGGGCCGCCGGGTTTCCAGTTGGCCGGTTTGAAAACTTGGGCGGGCACCATTGCGCCATCACGAGCTTTGAATTGCACGATAGGCGGGTCTTGCCAGTTGTAGCTGAAGAACTCTTCCAACGGCGACGTGGTGATCTGTTTCGGTGTCGGCGCGTTGGGCGCGTTGGCAGCCAGATACAACTCCGGCGGTTTGTTCGTGTACGAGCGCACGATGGCGAGCGTTGTTTCATCAGGCGAGATGTTGCAAACGTTTTCCCCTGGCAGAGAAGTCAGTTTGGTGTGTGCGCCGCCAGTGACAGGCATTGAATACAGGTGGCGCTCGTACAAACTCGCTTCGCTCGACGTGAAGAAGAACTTGGTCTTGTCCTGCGACAGACGCACGTCAGAGACTTCGTACTTGCCGCTGGTCAATTGCTTGATTTCACCGCTTTCGACGTTAGCGCTGTAAAGATGTGCCCAGCCGTCTTTTTCGGATTGGAAGTAGAGCGTCTTGTTGTCAGGCAGCCAACCGAGCGTGAACGCGCCAGGGCCGCCCACCCAGGCATCGTCGCGCAATTGATCGACTGTTTTCGTCTTGCCCGTTTTCAAATCAACCTGCATGACCCAGCGGTCTTTGTTGTCCGCCGAAGCGCCCAGCATCGCCGCGTTGCTACCGTCTTCGGTGATTTGCAGGTTGAGCAGGCGCACTTCACGGTCGGCAGATTTTGGATCGTTGGGATTGGTCTTCTGGCCGTGCTCGATGTATTTCACGTCGCCGGTCTCGACGCTGATGATGGCGATGCGATTGCGCCCTTGCATATCGCCGACCTTGCTGCGCGCGGGCAGGTCTTCGGTATAGGCCGATTCGGTGACGTAGTTGGGCACGATGGCATTCTTCGCAGTGCTCGATTGAACCACAGTGGCAATGACCGACTGGCCATCGGGCGCGAGCGTCAAACCGGTGGCCGATTGGCCAGCGGGCAAATTGAAAGGTTTCCGCTTCTCTTGTTTCTTGCGCTTGGCTTCTTGCTCCTCGCGGTTTAGCGCGCGCTCGCGCACGGCTTCGAGCAACTCGCGCTCTTCTTTCTTCAGGTAATCCTGGCTGGTCAGTTTCCTGTTGTCGCGGTTTTCGGGTGGCCTGGTTTCGCCTTGTTGTTGTTGGTCATCAAATGTTGCATCAGTTGCATTCGCTGCGGAGCCATCGGCAGCGCCGCCACGCCGTCCGCCACCGCGACCGCCAGCAGCCAACGGCAGAGCGCTTGGTTCAGGCCCGCCTGTGCGGATGTCCGTGAGTTGCCGTAGCGAGCCGCCCGTGAGCGAGATCACGAATAGGTTGTTGTTGCGCGTGAAATAGATGCCCTGCTGATCGCGCGTGAAATGCGGATTGGTCTCGCCATCGAGCGTTTCGGTCAGACGGCGCTTCTCATTCTTCGTGTGGTCATAAAGAAAGATGTCACCCTCCTCGCTAAAGACCGTCAGCCGCTTGTTCTTCGATAGCTCCCCCGCCACAGGCGGAGCTTGCTTGGCTTCTTCTTCGCTCAGTTTGCGCAAACCGCTACCATCGCGATTGACCACGTAGAGATCGGTCTCTTTCAAGCGCGGTTCACCGGCGCGCTTCCAGCGAAAGTAGACGCGCTGGCTGTCCTGCGACCAGTAGACACGCGCGGGTTCGTAGCCGACCAGATCAGGGCCGCGCATGATGTTGTCAATCGTTAGCTCGAATTTTTTGGGCTGTTGGGTGAACGCCGCAGAAGGTAACAATAAACTCAGAATGCAGAGTTGCGTAAAGGCGCGACGAATACGCGACATGAACATAGTGACGACCCCTTTGTTTGAAATGTGATGGGAATTGCTTTCGCAGGAAACTTACTTGCCAAGCATCTTGGCGAAATAACCGTTAGGCCAGTATAAACCGCTCAGCCCTCTTTTTTCTCTTCCTTGCACGTCAATTCGGATTGTCCTGAATGTGCCATCCAGCTTACCGTTGGTCGGGTAGTAACCTACTCGATACCAAACCATGTCTTTGCCAGCGACGGTGTTCCTTTGCTCTTTGATGAAATCGGGCGTCTGCTTCACGCCGTCTTCCCAGATCAAAAAATCACTGATTTTTAGGTTCACCACGGGCGCGCCGGACTTGTCTACAATCTCGACTTGGACAAAGGCCGGTTCGGAGGGAACAAGACCACAAGTGAATCCCTCTTTGTTTGGATTGGATGTTGTTTGTCCGAACACTTTTGGTGAAAAGGTCAGCAAGCAGATAGCTACGCATAGAACAATGCTGCTCAATCGGCGGTTTGGACAGCTTGGTTGGTGTTGCTGCATTGATTCTCTTCACGCTTTGGCAGTTGAGCAGGTGTATTCAAGCACTTCGATAATCTGTTCTCTAGTAACGCCTGGAAACCATGCCAAAAAATCATCAATTGAAGCGCCGTCTTTGAGATTCTCAAACAGCGCCGCCACCGGCACGCGCGTATTGCGGAAGACCCACGCGCCGCTTACCTTTTCTGCGTCGCGCTCGACTGCCGGGCAAGCCAACCAATTCAGCATAAACCTCTCATCCTTTTCTGTGCCGTCCAAATCAGACGAATTGCACCTTGCCTGTGCCGTCCACTACCTCACCCAGCACATAAATTGGCTCGCGCGCGTGCGAAAGCTGGTCAGTGGCGAACTGCGCAAAGCTTTTGCTGGTGACGACCACCATGCCGATGCCCAGGTTGAAGGTGCGCAGCATGTCTTCCTGCGGCACGTTGCCAAGCTCCTGAATCAATTTGAAGACAGGCGGGACTGTCCAACTGTTGGCGTTGATGGCCACGTCCACGTTAGGCGGCAGGATGCGCGGGATGTTTTCAACCAAGCCGCCGCCCGTGATGTGCGCTATACCTTTGATCACGCCTTCGTGTTCGATCAGACGCGAGAGCGCAGGCAAATAGTTTTTGTGCGGCTTCAGTAATTCTTCGCCCAGGGTGCAGCCAAGTTCAGGCAACTGCGTGTCTACTTTATAGCCAGCGATTTCAAAAAATATCTTACGCGCCAAGCTGTAGCCATTGGTGTGCAGCCCCGACGAGGGCAGGCCGATCACCACGTCGCCCGCAGTGATGCGCGAGCCATTGATCACCTTCTTTTTGTCCACCACGCCGACGATGAAGCCTGCGATGTCGTATTCGCCATCGGCGTAGAACCCTGGCATCTCCGCCGTCTCGCCGCCGAGCAGCGCACAATCGGATTCGCGACAGCCATTCGTAATTCCTTCGATGATTTGGGCCACTACGTCAGGATCGAGTTTGCTCGTAGCGATGTAATCCAGAAAGAACAAGGGCCGCGCGCCTTGCGCCAGCACATCGCCCACACAGGCCGAGACCAAATCGTAGCCAACCGTATTGTGAATGCCCGTTTCGAAAGCGAGCTTCAATTTCGTGCCGACTCCGTCACAACTGGCGACCAGCACAGGTTCGCGCGCGTCATCAAACTTAGCGTTGAACATCCCGCCAAAACTGCCAATCTCCGACAGCACATTGATGTTGAAAGTCGAGCGCGCCATTTTCTTGATGCGCTCGGTGGCAGCGTTAGCGGCGTCAATGTCTACGCCAGCATCTTTGTAGGTGATAGCCATAAGTTATGAATGCGGAATGCGGAATGCGGAATGCGGAACGAGAATTATTCTGCATTCCGCATTCCGCACTCCGCATTCAATCTGTCGCCAACGGCACTGCCGTCAGCACTTCGCGTTGCCTGGAGGTCTCGACGTGACGGCCCAGTGGCGTCGGGTATTGCCCCGTGTAGCAAGCCGTGCAAAAGCGCGTATCGTTTGCGTCGCCGACTGCTTCGAGCATGCCTTGCTTGCTCAAATAGCCGAGCGAATCGGCGCCCAGAAATTCACGAATCTCTTCGACGGACTTGTACGAAGCGATCAACTCTTCGCGCGTCGGCGTGTCTACGCCGTAATAGCACGGCGCAATCGTCGGCGGGCAACTGATGCGCATGTGGACTTCCTGCGCGCCCGCCTCGCGCACCATCTTGACGATCTTTTGCGAAGTCGTGCCGCGCACAATCGAATCGTCAATCAACACCACGCGCTTGCCTTCGATCAGGTCGCGCACCGGGTTGAGTTTGATCTTCACGCCGAAGTGGCGGATTTGTGACTGTGGCTCGATGAAAGTGCGCCCGACATAATGGTTGCGCATCAGGCCGAAACGGAACTTCAAGCCGGACTCTGACGCAAAGCCAATCGCCGCCGCCACGCCGGAATCGGGCACGGGCACGACAATGTCGGCGTCCACCGGGCATTCGCGCGCCAGGTGACGCCCCATCAAATGGCGGCTCTTGTTCACGCTACGTCCGAAGACCACCGAATCAGGGCGCGAGAAGTAAACGTGCTCGAAGATGCAATGCTTGTGCGGCTTTTGTGGAAAGGGATGAATCGAACGCACGCCGTCTGCATCAACCACTATCAACTCGCCTGGCGCAACATCGCGCACGTATTGCGCGCCGATCAGATCGAAGGCGCAAGTCTCCGAGGCAAAGACCGTCGCGCCGTCCAATTCACCCATACAGAGCGGGCGAAAACCGCGCGGGTCACGCAGTGCAATCAAGCTCTCAGGCGTGGCGAAGAGCATTGAATACGCGCCTTCATCAAAGAGCATGGCTTCGATAATTGCCTCGCTCAAATCGCGGCGGCGCGAGCGCGCGATGCGATGCAACACAACTTCCGTGTCCGAAGTCGAAGAGAAGATCGCGCCATCCTGTTCCAGCGAGCGGCGCGCTTCGCTGGCGTCGGGCAGATTGCCGTTGTGACAGAGCGCTATTTGACCAAAATTGCATTTGACAGCGAAGGGCTGCGCTTCGTTGATGCTCACCTTGCCCGCCGTCGAATAACGCACATGGCCGATGGCTAGACTGCCTGATAAGCGCGCCAGCTTATGCTCCTGAAAAATTTCGTTGACGTGCCCCATGCCGCGTTCGGCGTAGAGTTGCAGGCCGTCCGCCGAGACGATGCCCGCCGATTCCTGCCCGCGATGTTGCAGGGCATATAAGCCCAGATAAGTAAGGCGCGCAGCTTCCGGATTGCCGAAGATGCCAAAGACGCCGCATTCCTCTTTGAATTTATCGAACATGAGTTTGACAGCTTACTGGTTAATGATTGCGTATGAGATTTGCAGTAGGCGGCAGTATAAACAATTAGGCGGGCAGGCGGAAGGCGAGGCGGCTATGTGGGGTGCTGCGGCTCGCCGCAGCTTTTCGTTTGCTGCTCGGAGATTTCGCTGTGACTTGAATGCCTCGGTGGCGAAAGAAAAGCTGCGTCCGCTCGGCAGCACTCCAAAATCAGCGCCCTTTGAAATTCGGCTTCCGCTTCTCGTGAAAGGCCGCAATGCCTTCCTTCACATCGTCGCAATAGTTAGTCACCATCACGCTTAAGGCCGCATCTTCCAGCGCATTCTCCAACTCCATCGTCTGCTGCTTGTACATCATCCGCTTGGTGATGCGGATGGCGATGGGTGGCCCGTCAGCCAACGTTGCAGCCCACGCCTGCGCCGTCGCCATCAATTCAGCATCCGGCACGACTTCAGTCACCAAGCCCAGTTCTTTGGCCTGCCGCGCCGGATAGACTTCGGAAAAAAGCGACATCTTCAACGCATTCTGCAAGCCCATATACTTCGGGAAGAGGTATGCGCCGCCTTCATCAGGAATCAGCGAGAACTTCAAACTCGTATCGCCCAACCGTGCGCTCTCTGCCGCAATACGAAAATCGCAACACAGCGCCAGCGTCAACCCGCCCGCGACCGCCGGGCCGTTGACGGCGGCAATCGTGGGTTTATCAAAGCGGCGCAGCAACGTTACAAGCTGATGCATGTTCTCGCGCATCTCCAACATCGCCTCCATCCGGTGGCCGCGATAGCGCGTTGGATACTGAAAGTCCTGCGCGATGTCGCCGCCCGAACAGAAGCCGCGCCCCGCGCCTGTGATGATGATCGCGCGTACGTCATCGTCATCGCGCGCATCGCCCAGCGCGGCGATGATCTCGTGCACCATCACTTCGGAATAAGCGTTGAGCTTGGCCGGGCGATTCAAGGTAATTGTGGCGACGCGATTTTCTTTCGCGCAAATGATCTCGCGGAATTCCATCGTGGATGCTCCATTGTTTGGAGCACCGCCTAATGGACTTTGACGAATTAAATCGGTAACGAGTCAGCGTAGGGGTAGACCTGCGTGTCTGCCCCGGTGGGTGGCGCGCGACTGGGGCAGACACGCAGGTCTGCCCCTACGTAAACTGCTGCATGCGGTTTACCGATTTAATTTATCAAACACCATAAGGCGGTACTCTGAACTCACTTGCCAGTAAAATTCGGCTGGCGTTTTTCCAGAAAAGCGCGCACGCCTTCCTGATGATCTTCGGTTTCCCCACAACGCAGATGTGTTTCGGCCTCACGGTCGAGCAGCGTGCGGAAGTCAGTGCTCATCGCCAGATTGACGTTGGCCTTCATGTAACGATAGCTTGTCAAAGGCCCATGCGCGATGCGTGCGGCAAGCTCGTTCACCTGTGTCATTAACTCATCGTGCGTGACAACGCGATTGACCAGACCGATACGCTCGGCTTCCGTCGCGTCAACGATGTCGCCGAGGAAGAAAAGCTCTTTTGCCTTGGCCGCGCCAGCCAAGCGCGCCAACAGCCACGTCGTGCCGAAGTCGCCACCGAAACCGACCTTGGCGTAAGCCGTCCCGAACTTCGCCTGCGCTGACGCAATGCGCAGATCGCAGGCCAGACAAACGCCCAGCCCCGCGCCCATCGCGTAGCCATTGACGGCGGCGATGGTGACTTTGGGCAGGTTGTAGAGCAACCACGACAGCTCTTGCGCCTCGCGCAGTCCGTCAATCTTTTGCTCGAGCGTCTCCGGCTCTTCGTGTTCACGCGCCATATTGCCTACGTCGCCACCCGCGCAAAAAGCGCGACCCGCGCCGGTCAGGACAATTGCGCCGACTTCCGGGTCGCTGCTCCACTGCTTGAGCGTGGCGATTGATTTGAAGAGCAACTCGCGGCTCAAGGCGTTGAGCTTGTCGGGGCGATTGAAAGTGAGTGTGGCGACGCGGTTTTCGACGCGTGTCAGGATGACTTCATCGGACATAATCGTAATGACTCCTTGGATAATTATTTTTTTTTGCAGAAAGAACCAAACAATCAAGGTGAGTGTTCAGAGTACAAGCTTCAGCTTGCTAGTGGATTGTACGCAACCCACTAGCAAGCTGAAGCTTGTACTCTGAACACTCCTGCTTCAAGTTCGCCAATTGATTTGATTAAAGCTCAAGTACTTTATCAATGAAAGATCAGCGTCCCCGATACGTAATCCACATCGGCGACGCCCAGACGATCTCACTGTTCTGCTGTTCGCCACGCACGTAGTAATAACTCTGCTTGCCCGCTTCCGGTTGCGCGTCGCGCCAGGTGAAGCTGACCGTCTGCGTCTTCGGCTCGACCGTGTAGACGTACTTGTTGTCTTTGATGATATGTACTTTGGCAAACGGTGCGGTGCCGATAAGCTTGACGTTCAACACAGGCCGTTGCGCAGTCTCGAACGCCTCGCCCATCAGATGCTCGCCGCTGCGTACGTCAGCCAGGATGTCATCGGTCGCGCCATACACGCGGCGCTTCTGGAAGGCTTCCAAGATCGCTTGCCGCGTGGGCGCGGTGACGTACAGGTTGCAATAGCTCATGTGCGTCGAGATGTGATCGCTCGACGCTTGAAACGCCAGCTTGTAGCCCTTCAACAAGGCCAGCGAGACAAAGCCTTTCTCGCGCCAGCCACCAATCGAGTCGCCAGCATTGTTCGAACGCGGCGCGTCGGGCATCTCGTAGTTTTGCCGGTCGCCTTGATAAATCTCGACGACGGGTTCGGCCAGCGAATCGTTGTCGCGCCAGTCGGTGCCCATGTTGGTGCCGCTGGTGTGCGAGGCGACGATGCCGTTGAAATGTTTCAGGTAGCGATAAAGCAACTGTGTGTCGGGCGCATTGCCCGGATCGTTTTCGTCCAGCTTGGGCAAACGCGGCAGCGTGCGGATGCCGCGCTCGGCGAAGATCACATTGCGATGACCTTCCGGGTAGGCCACGCTGCGCTCGTAGTTGAACATCGGCGTGAAGACGCCGGGCGAATGAAAGACATCGCTCAGCTTTTGCGTCAGCCACCAGGTGTATTCGCGCCCCGCGCCGTTGTCGTGGTCGCAGCAGCCGATCCAATCGAGCGAGGCTGCATCCAGCGCATAACGCCACGCGTCCAGCAGCGAACCGTCATTGCCACCGTCCATCGAAATTTCGGAATGACGATGAAATTCACCGCGCATGATGCGGTATTCCGTATTGCCAAGCTTCGCGCGATACTCGCGCAACCGGCGTGTGTCGGCTGTGACAGGCGCGTTGCTCGCCACCGCCGCTGCAACGGGTGAAGCGGGCGTGCTCGCGGCGGCGGCTTCAAGCTGCATCGGTTTAACGGAATCGCCGAGCACGATGCGTGAGGCATACAGATCATTGTTGTAGAGGTCTTCTCGGCGTTGCGCAGCAGCAGCCATTTGCGGCTGCGGAGTGAATTGCTGCCGCCCGTCACTGGCGTTGACGATCAGCAATTCGCCCGCCGCGGTCGAAGCCAGCGCCGGTTGTTTGTCGAGCAGGTTGTCGCTGTGCGTGATGAAGACCGCTGGCAACCAGGCTTGCCCGTCGAACGAAGTCAGGTTTTGAAACCAGACCGTGCCCAGCGGATTCCACCATTGCGGCGTTGCCGTGCGATAGGCCAACCAAACGCGCCCGCCACGGTCTACCAGCAAGTGCGGATAGCTGTTGCGCGGACGTGGCGGCGGCGCGGGCACGGCGCTCGGACGCCGGTCTTTTGCCGCTTGCGGATTGGGTTGCACCCCATTGGCCGGATCGCTTTGATGCGAGTTCACGTCTACATCACGGCGTACCACGCCCGGCAGCGCCGCGCCGACATCGGGCGGATTGAAGACGCGCCCGCCTTGCCAAACCTGCACGCGAAGCCAGCGCCCGTGATAGAGCGCGATGCCTGTCGTTTCATCCGCGCCGAAATCTTTGCCCCAGTTTGAATCGGACTCTTCCCACGCCAGCCAGAGCCGTTGCGCGCCATCGTAAGCAATCGTCGGATAGGCTTCGTACTTCGGCGTCGCCGCTGCGGCTCGCTCCGTGCCCAGCTTGCCTTCGGCGTCGAAGCTGCGCAGGTAGATGTCGTAATCACCTTTGCGATAGCTGTCCCAGGCAATCGTCACCTCGCCATTGCTGGCGGCGGCAATTGCCGGGTTCCATTCGTTGCCAGCAGACGCGGCGATGATGATCTCTTCGCCGAATTTCTCTCCAATTTGTTTCGCCGCGCGAATCTGCGAACGCCCGTTGCGAAAGGCTTGCCAGGCGACGATGACGTTGCCTTTTGTGTCGGTCGTCGTAGCAGGGAAAATGTCTGCGCCGCGATCCGTGGTGAGCTTCAGTATCCCGCCGCCTTTGCCATCCGCGAAAGGCCGCGCGTACAAATCAAAGTTCCCGCTATTATTGCCAGCCCAAAAGACCCACACGCGACTGGCGCCGTCCACCGCGACAGCAGGCTTGAAGAGATCGCCTTTCGGTTCGCTCACCGCCAGCGGCTCCGACCATTTGCCTTGCGCGTAGCTGGTCAAAAAGATTTGGTCGCCGCCGGTCGGTTCTTTCAACTCGTTGAAGTCGTTGATCGGTTCGATCTGCGCATTGCGTAGACCAATGAATTTCGGGTTGGGCGTGAACTGCTGATAGGCCACCCATACCACGCCATTGCGATCCGTCGTGGCGGCAGGGAAGTCTTGTTCGTTGCGCGTGCGCACTACGCTGGTGCTCGCCGGCACGCGGTCAACCAGCGCATTGCCCGACAGAAACTTGACTGCTTTGCCATAATTGATCTCGGCTGGCTTGAAACTGAATTCGCCTTGGGCAGTTTTGACGGTGACTTCCGAGGACGAGTTGATACGGCTGAAGGTGGCGATGACACCGTTGGCAACGATGCGCTGTTGTTGCTGCTGTTGACCCCCGAAGGCGCGCATCGGATGCGTGGCCAGCCGCCATTGCGCGCTCGTCTCGCTCTTTGCGCCGAAAGCATCTTGCAGATCGAAGCGCCACGGCTCTACGCGTGCCAGTGCGCCGTTCGTGATCGTCAACAAGCCATCCCAGCGCTTGCTCTCGGTGTCATTCAAACCAAGGAGGATACGAAAGCCCTGCTCTTCTTCGGGCGCAGCCAGCGCCGCCATCGGTTCAAAGTTGAGCGATGTTACTGCGCTGCTGGTTTGGTTGAATGATTGCAGCGCCCACACTGCGGCGCCGAGAGCGAGAAGCGGAAGCGCGAAACGAAGCTTGCTGCTCATAGCCTGACCTCCAATTGCCGGGTAGCCAATGCCTGGTGAAAACCGCTGCGCCCCTCCAAGAACAGAATGAGGCGTGTAGTGATGATTGCTGTCGCGTAGACTCGCTGAGGTCTTGCCCGCTGTCAAGCGATTGAAGCGCCGAGTAGTGGGGCGATAGTGTGTTGCTATCAAAGCCGCGCTTTGTATGGCAATGGATTAAGCAACCAATAAACGGCCAGCAGTAGTGATAAACCTGTCAGGCTGTCGTTTTTGCCGCGTAGCGGCAGTTGAATTTAGCCGTGGGTTTTCAACCCACGGTACAGTGCGCAGCGGTTCCGCGTCGCGTCAGCGACGCTTGAATCAGGCGTCGCTGACGCGACGCGGAACTCACGGCTTATCTTTCCCGGCGTTGAAAACGCCGGGCTAAACTCAGGTCGCCGCTACGAGGCTGCAAGAGTATAACCTTACGTTTTTACCCCTATCCGGCCATCAACACACTGTTGCCCCACTACCAAGTGCCGCGTGATTGCGCGCAGCCCGCTCGACTGTCCCGCGCGATGATGTTAATTTGCTCCCCGCGTGCCGAAGCCTCGGCGATGCAGTATCAGGCCAAGCGCCAACATCTCTAGCGAGCTAAGCGGATGCCGGATGACAACCTCCAATACGATCTCTTTCTCAGCCACGCGAGCGAGGATACCGAGTGGTGCGAAATGTTGGCCACGCGCTTGCGCAATCTGGGCGTGCGTGTGTGGTTCGATAAGTGGGAGTTGCGCGGCGGCGACAAGCTGGAAAGGCGGCTCAATGCGGCGATGAAACAATCCCGCAAAATGGTGGTCGTATGGACAGCTAGCTATTTTGCCGATGGCAAAGAGTGGACACGTGCCGAAGCCGAAGCCTTCAGCCAACTGCATCCTGACCCGCTGGCCAGCGAGCGCCGCTTGATCCCAGTGTGGCGCGCAGACTGCGAGATCGCGCCGTTGCTGCTCAGCCTAATTCGCATAGACTTCCGCAATGACGACGATTTCGAGTTGCGCCTGCGCGAGTTGTACGAGGCGCTCGATATGCCCAAGCACGAGTTTGCGCGTGACGAGGATTTGGCCTTTGAAGAAATGCTCGACCGCCCACTCGATAAGGCCGAGCGCGGACGGCGCAGTTACACGCGAGGCAAACGCTTTGAGGATGAAGTCGCCGCGCTCTATCGCTTGCTCGGCTGGGAAGTACAGCCCTACAGCGAACTGGGCGAACCGCATCTGACAATTGAAAAACGCGACAGCGGTTTCTTGAATCAAGCCATCGTCGTTTGTGCAGACAAACGCATCACGGCGCAAGAACGCGATGCGATCTTTGCCCAGCGCGTGCGCGCCGAAAAACGCTTGCCGCATCATCGCTGGATCGTCGTTTCGTCGCAGGGGTTTGACGGGGACACGCGGGCCGAATTGACCGGCCCAAACCTATCTTGTGTCACCTACGCCGAATTGTTGCGCACGCTGGCGCCGCTGGACGAGTACGTCAAACGGTTGATCGAAAGCTACGATGAATGGCGCGTGGAAAACTGGCGCGGCGAAGATTGGTTTGTGCGCCCCGACGTGCGCCAAGACATCACCGGCAAGGATTTCACCGCGCTCCAATACATCAGCGACTGGCTGGGCCAGAGCAACAAGCATCAACTGGTCATCCTGGGCGATGTGGGTTCGGGCAAAAGCACACTGCTGCGCTTTCTGGCCTACAACCTGGCGCAGCAGTATTTGAAAGACCCGGTGCGCCATCCCGCGCCCGTGCTGATCCCGCTGGGCGAGGTGCACAAAGAGACGACGCTCAAGGCCATCGTGGACGAGCATTTCAGCCTGCGCGATTTCGACAACGTCAACTACCGCAACTTCCTGCACCTGGTCAAAGACGGCAAGATCATTCTCTTCTTCGACGCCTTTGATGAAATGGCGGATCGTGTGACCGAGCAGGAGAGCCTCAACAACTTTCGCCAGCTCAGCCTGGCCGCCGAGGGCCGTGGCAAGGTCTTTGTGACCAGCCGCATCACCTACTTCAAAGACGTGGACGAGCAGCGCGACATCATTGACCGCGCGTGGCGCACGGCGTTTTCCAAAGAGAAGGCCAGCTACAAAATACTGCGCGAACGCGCTGGGAACGAAGTCGTCTATTTGAAGCCCTTTGATGAAACGCAGATTCGCGCCTATCTGGCCCAGGCGCGCCCCGCCACTGCCGCGCAGGATTGGCAGAAGATCGAGCAGATTTACGACCTCAGAGGCTTGGCGCAACTGCCGCTCTTACTGGATATGATCCGCGATTCGCTCGACAAATTCGCGCCGGGCGAGCGCGTGGATGCGGCCAAACTTTACGAGCGTTACACCAGCGATTGGATCACGCGCGAAGACCTGATTGGCCGCTACCGGCTGCGCGGCGCAGACAAACTCCGTCTGATGCAAGAGTTGGCCTGGCGGCTCTGGAACAATCCTGACGAGCCGATGCGCTACGCCGAGTTGGCCAAGTTTGTCGAAGAGATGCGCGCGGCGGGGGCGCTGCAACTGCGCGGACGCGAGATCGAAGACATCATCACCGCCATCCACCTGCGCTCTTTCCTCAAACGCGAAGGCGAGTATGGCTTTGCCTTCATCCACCGCTCGTTTATGGAATATTTCCTGGCGCGCAAGCTCTACGACTCGCTCACGGACGGGCGGCGCAGCGGGACGGAGTTGCTGGCCACGCACCGGTTCAACAAACGGATCATCCATTTCCTGACGATGCTGGATATTGCAGAACGCCTGGTCGCGCCGCTGCAAACGATTCTGACTGAAGGGTACCAGCCGCAGGTGTCTGAAAACGCGCTGGAGATGCTTTACTGGGGCGGGCGCATCCGGTGCCAGATGGAAGAGGAGGTCAGCGATTGGGCGCAGTTGGGTGAGACGCTTGCCACCCGCTTGCCGCAACGTGCTCAACTCGCCGGGGCCAATTTACGGGAAGCTGTGTTGGAAGGCGCGTGTCTAGTCGAGGCCGATTTCACCGGCGCCGATTTGGCCAAAGCCAATTTGAACCGCGCGCGACTGGACGGCGCGCAATTCACTGGCGCGAAGCTGACCGAAGCGCAATTGCAATCCGCTGCCGCTGTTGCTGGAGTCAGCTTCAAACAAGCCCAACTGCGCGGCGCTTCGTTCCTGGCCGCCACGCTCACTGGCAGCGATTTCAGCGACGCAGAGTACGATGACAGTAGTTTCAAGGATGCCGTCTTGACTGGTGCAGTTGGATTGGCACGCGTCATTGACAGGCTTGACCACACCCGATTGCGCCCGGTCGTGCAGCTTGGCGCGAGTTCGCAAGTCAATGTCGTGGCGTATAGCCTGGACGGCGAATTGCTGACCTCCGCTGGTGGTGACGGCGTGATTCGGCTCTACCGCGCGAGCGACGGTGCCTTGCTACACACAATGGAAGTAGGGAGTGCGATAAATGCAGTGGCCTTTGCACCGGATGGGGCGACGCTGGCAAGCGGCAGTCATGACGGTTCGGTCAAGCTCTGGCAAGTGGCGAGCGGGCAACTGCTGCGCACACTCGACGGCCATCGAAGCTGGGTGAGTGCGATGGTCTTTGCGCCGGATGGAGTGACGCTGGCAAGTGGTAGTGATGACGGTTCGGTCAAGCTCTGGCAAGTGGCGAGCGGACAACTGCTGCGCACACTCGATGGGCATCAGCGCATGGTGAGTGCAATAGCCTTTGCGCCAGATGGGGCGACGCTGGCAAGCGGCAGTGATGACAACTCGGTCAAGCTCTGGCAAGTGGCAAGTGGGCAACTGTTGCGCACGCTCGACGGGCATCAGCGCATGGTGAGTGCAATAGCCTTTGCGCCAGATGGGGCGACGCTGGCAAGCGGCAGTGATGACAACTCGGTCAAGCTCTGGCAAGTGGCAAGTGGGCAACTGTTGCGCACGCTCGACGGTCACCAAAAAGGTGTGATATCGGTGGCTTTCGCGCCGGATGGGGCGACGTTGGCTAGTGGCAGTTGGGATAATTCTGTCAAGCTCTGGCAGGTGGCAAGTGGGCAACTGCTGCGCACGCTCGACGGTCACCAAAACGCGGTAGTATCAGTGGCCTTCGCGCCGGATGGGGCGACGTTGGCTAGTGGCAGTTGGGATAATTCTGTCAAGCTCTGGCAGGTGGCAAGTGGGCAACTGCTGCGCACGCTCGGCGGTCATCGACACAGAGTGAGGTCGGTAGCTTTTGCGCCGGATGGAGTAGCATTGGCGAGCGGCGGTGATGACAACTCAGTAAAGCTCTGGCAAGTGGCAAGCGGGCAACTGTTGCGCACGCTTGACGGCCACCATGCTGTGATCAGATCAGTGGCCTTTGCGCCGGATGGGGCGACGCTGGCGAGCGGTAGTTATGACAAATCGGTTAAGCTCTGGCAGGTGGAGAGCGGGCAATTGTTGCACACGCTTGACAATCGCCGAGGCAGTGTAACGTCGGTGGCATTTGCGCCGGATGGAGCGACGCTGGCAAGCGGCAGCGCTGACCAGTCGGTTAAGCTCTGGCAGGTAGGGAGTGGGCAACTGCTGCACACTCTCGCTGGTCATCAACGTGTAGTGAGGTCGGTGGCATTTGCGCCGGATGGAGCGACGCTGGCAAGCGGCAGTGATGACCAGTTGGTCAAGCTCTGGCAGATTGGAAGTTGGCAACTGCTGCTTCGGCTCGCCAGCCATCGAGACGGGGTGAATGCGGTGGCCTTTGCGCCAGATGGGGCGACGCTGGCGAGTGGCTGTGTTGACAACTCGGTCAAGCTCTGGCAAGTGGCGAGCGGGCAATTGCTGCGCACACTCGACGGGCATCAGCGCATGGTGAGTGCAATAGCTTTTGCGCCAGATGGGGCGACGCTGGCAAGCGGCAGTGATGACCAGTCGGTCAAGCTCTGGCAGGTAGAGACAGGCCAACTGTTACAGACATTCACCGGGCATTTGGGACCGGTTTACGCCGTCGCCTTTGCGCCAAACGGCAAGTACCTGGTGGCGGCAGGCGCGGCGGGGCGCTTGCAGTTCTGGGACGTGGCGAGCGGGCAGACGGTGCTCTACCTCTACGCGTTCGAGGCGGGCGCGTGGCTGGCGCTGCTGCCGGACGGGCGCTTCGCGTGCGATGAGGCGGGCGAGGCGCTGCGCTGGCTGGGCTACACCGAACTCGGCACGCTGCGCCATTGGAAGGCGGCAGACTGGCAGCGCGAATTCCACGATCCGCAGGCGGTCGCGGAGGTGCTGGCGCGCTATGCGGGGTGAAGCCTACTGAACTATGGATCAACCACGGGGAGCACGGGGGACACGGGGAAGAATTAAATGGGAAAGCGGGTGTGAGTTCTCCTTCCCAATGCCTTCTTCTACAGTTCCCTGTGCTCCCCGTGTACCCCGTGGTTGGAATGTCTAGTTACTTGATCTGAATCTGCACCATGTTGGCGCTTTGGCCATCTACGCTCAACACCAAGTCCACCAGACCACGTCCGGCAAGCGCTTTAGGTATTTCCAGATTTACCTGATCCAGCCCGTCGAATTGCCCTTGTGCGCCCGCGAAGAAAACCGGCGCATCTACGCCGCCGATCTTGGCCGTCACTTTGTCGAGCGCGCTGCGAAAACGCAGACCCGTGCCGAAGAGCACCAGAAACAATCTTTCGTCCGCCGCGCCGAGTTCCAGCAGCGCAGGAATGAAGCGATTCTGTTGCGCGTCGAATTGCGCGACTGGCAGGAAAAGCTGCTCGCCGTTCGCCCGCAGCTTTATCGCGATGGCGGCGGGCACGCCCTGGCCGCTGGCGTTGGCGGTGAATAGTCCCGGCGCGACATCATTGATCTGCACGTTGCCTGTTGCGAGGAGTTCGGTGGCGTTGAAGACTGTGACGACGGCGCGCCCTTTGGCCAAACCGGCGGGCAGCAGGTAGTTGATCTGTTGCGGCGAAACGAAAAAGAGTTGCGCCAGACGTTCTGCGCCCGCGCTGTCGGTGATTCTGACCGATGCGCCTGCGAGCGAGGTTGGCAGCGGCGACGTGTTGGCGATTTGCGTGGCCGTCGCCAGATTCGCGCCGAACGCGGCCACGATCATTTCGGGCGCAAAGCTTTGCGCGCTGAAGTTGGCGGCGGAGACGCTGGCAAGGTTGGGCAGCGCAGCAATCGTCAGCGTGTAAGACTGCGTGCCGCTGCACGTGGTTGATGAAGTCGCGCGGACGGTGAAGGTGAATGCTCCGGCACTGGTTGGTGTGCCGGAGAGTGCGCCGGTTGCGGTGGCCAGGCTCAAGCCTGGGGGCAAAGCGCCCGTGCTGACTGCGAAGCTGAGCGTGCCGCCGCCCGTGGCCGTGAGCGTTTGTTGATAAGTTCTGCCGACGCGCCCGTCGGGCAGTGTGGTTGGACTGAGCGCGACCGTCGGGCAAGCAATGGTGAGCGTGTAGTCACGCGTACCAGTGCAGCCACCAGCAGCCGTGGCGCGGATGGTAAAGGTAAAAGTGCCCACTTGTGTGGGTGTGCCGGTGAGTGCGCCGGTCGTGGTATTGAACGTCAGGCCAGGTGGCAACGTGCCTGCGCTCAGCGCGAAGCTGGGTGTGCCGCCACCCGTGGCTGTTAGCGTCTGTGTGTAGGCTGTGCCCAACTGCCCGGCTGGCAACGTGGTTGGGCTAAGTGTCACTGTCGAGCAGGCAACTACGAGCGAGAAGGCGCGTGAAACCTGGGCGTTGTTGCGGTCAGTCGCGGTAATGGTGAAATTGAAGGTGCCGGGAGTGGTGGGTGTGCCGGAAAGCACGCCTGTCGCGGCGTTGAGCGTGATGCCCGGCGGCAAGCCGTCAATCAGCGCGCGCTCTGCGGTGGCGCGGTTGCGTAGTCTCCCGGCTTCACCTCGCAACTGGCCGCTGCCGGGCATCACGCCATAGACATACGGCGCTGTGCCGTCCTTGATCGGAAAAGTCTGCATGTAAGTCTGGCCAAGTGTAGAGGAAGGTAATTGCGACGGCAGATTGTTGTCGAAGACCGGGAGCGGGTTGACCAGGATCGAATAGTTCTTCGTGCCGGTACAACCGAAGGAGTCTGTGGCAGTCACCGTGAAATTATTTTGGCCAACTTCCACCGCATGGCCTGACAACGCCCCAGTCCGCGCGTTGATTGAGAGCATTGTCATCCGGTTGCCGCCGCTCACCGCGAAGGTGTAAGGCGGGTCGCCGCCCGTAGCCGACAACGCCAAGTTATAGGTTGTAGTCCAGGTGGCGTTATGTGGGGTGTCCGGGCTGATGGTGATCGGCGGGCAAGCTCTCACGGTCAAAGTAAAATTCTGCGCGCCTGCACAACCATTCTCATCTATGGCCGTCACCGTGAAGGTGTAAACACCGGCCTGCGTCGGCGTGCCGCTGATTCTGCCTGTGCCAAAGGCGTCCGCGAATGACAGTCCTGGGGGTAGGTTGCCGCCCGTAATGACAAAGCTGTAAGGCGGAGCGCCGCCATTGGCCAGGATGCCAAAAACGGGGTATGGCAAGCCGATTCTAGCTTCAGGCAGCGCGCTCAACGAAAATCTGATCGTTGGGCAAGGCTCTCTCAGCTTGTGCTGAAAAACCCAAATCTTGTTTCCCTGAATATCGCTGGAAATAATGTCGCAAGCTTTGTCGCCGTTTAGATCAAACAGGCCGAAGAAGTCGGTTGGTGTGGGCTGCGTGATGTATTGCGGCTCGGCAAAGTTGAACCGATTTTGCCACTGTAAAATAGCAAAGCGAGACGCGTTGAAATTGGCCAGTATGTCTGGCGGCTTAGGATTGTCGCTGGGCGTAGCCGGTAACAAACCGTTGTTGCCGGTTGCCGGTGCGGTAGAAGTTGTTATCGGTGGCAGCGCGCACTTGAAATTTTTGCCATGGGCAAGGGGGCCGTTTGGCACGGCCAGCCCCAAGGACGATCTCACTTGGGCTTGGGCGGCGCTTTCAGCGGCAGTTGATGGCGGAGGCGGAAGAGTCAACTCAACCCGCGCACCGAAGCTCCCATCGCCGTTGCCCGGCAAGAGCCGCAATTTGTTGTCGAAGAAAGCAGAGACGAGCAGATCAAGTTTGCCATCGCCGTTGTTGTCGGCCACATCCAGCGCGGCGGGGTTGAAACCGAGCGCAGTATCGCGTTTGGGCGCGAAGGTGCCGGTGCCGTTGCCGAGCAGAATTGAAACAGAGTTGTCATTGATATTGGCCACGGCGATGTCCGGGTTGTTGTCCGCGTTGAAATCGGCGACAGCCAGCTCTTCGTGAGCGCGGCCTGCCGTCAAGTCTACGCGTGTGCCGAATGTGCCGTTGCCATTGCCGGGAAAGTACGAAACGAAGTTCGGCATCGTTTGACCGGCATAGCCCACTACTAGATCGAGCTTGTTATCGCGGTTGAAATCGCCCGCCGCCAGCGCGAACGGCCCAGCGGCGGTTGCCGTATCGGTTTTTGGCGCGAAGCCGCCCGCGCCGTTGCCCAGTAACAGAGAGAAAGTGCTGGCCCCAAAATTTGTGGTGACAAGATCGAGCTTGTTGTCGTTGTTGAAATCACCTGCCACCAGCCGCACCGGATCAGCGCCGGTAGGAAAATCTGTCTTTGCGCCAAAAGCGCCGTTGCCCTGATTGAGCAGAAGTGAAACCGTGCGATCACTCGCATTCACAGTGGCCAGATCGGGCTTGCCGTCGTTATTGAAATCACCCGCCGTCAAATAAAGCGGGGCGCGGCCCGTGGAGTATGCCACCGGCGTCTCGAAGGCAATTGGCGTGGGTTGTGGTTGTTGCTGAGCCTGGCTGGTTGGCAGTGATGTTTTGAGCAGGATAAACAAAGCCAACGTCGTGATGGCGCTGAGCGTGTAGCGCGTGAGGCGCCAGGTAGACAGGTTGCGATAATCCATAAATCCTCCAGTGCTGTGGATGCTTAGCCGTTTCCTATCCCTACCGGGTGGGCAGACGCCCGAGGTAAAGTGTTGTTCAGCCCTTGTCTGAACAGGGCGAAAGTAGCTGAGCCCCCGCGCAAAAGTCTTGAGCGCAGGTTGAAATTTTCTTCAAAGAGTTTTGAAAGCGGGCTGAGGCGGGCCAATTTACAAGATTTTTCAGGGTGGGCTGGCTGGCTTGTAAAAAAATGGCTGCCATTCCGACTGAGCTTGGAAACAATCGCCACACAGGTGTTATAAACATCTGGCTCTGCTAGAACTGAGTTTGATGTGGCTGGCTAAACCAAACTTTCTGACACCATGACTACGACCGAACAAACCAATCCCAACACGACCAACATTGACCAACTGCCGATACTCGACGCCTTGCGCGTGATGAATGCGGAAGACCAGCGCGTGGCTTTGGCCGTCGAACGCGTCTTGCCCGCCGTGGCGCAGGCGGTGGAGGGCATTGTCGAACGGCTGCAACAGGGCGGGCGCTTGTTTTACGTCGGCACGGGCACGAGCGGGCGGCTGGGCGTGCTCGACGCGGCGGAATGCCCTCCCACCTTCGGCGTCTCGCCCGAACTGGTGCAGGGCATCATCGCGGGCGGCTACGACGCCTGTTACAAAGCGGTCGAGGCGTCAGAAGATGACAAGGCGGCGGGCGCGACCGATCTGCAAGCGCGCGGCGTGACGGCGGGCGATGTCGTCGTTGGCATCGCGGCGAGCGGTCGCACGCCCTACACCATCGGCGCGGTCGAATACGCGCGGAGCCTTGGCGCGTTAACCGTCTGCATCACTTGCAATGCTGACACGGCCATCGCCAAAGCAGTTGAGATTCCCATCGAGCCGATTGTCGGCCCGGAAGTCATCGCCGGTTCGACACGGTTGAAATCGGGCACAGCGCAGAAGCTGGTGCTGAATATGCTCTCGACGCTGACGTTGGTACGGCTTGGCTACGTGACGGGCAACCGCATGACCAATTTGAAGACGAGCAACATCAAGCTGCGCCAGCGCGCCACCGGCATCGTGATGGCCGAATGTGATTTGAATGAAGAGCAAGCGGTGGCCGCGCTCGAAGCTGCTGCTTGGGATTTGCGCGTGGCTATCGTGATGCAGAAGACTGGCGCGACCCGCGAACGCGCACAAGCGGCGTTGGAACAGAACGCTTTTGCCATCGCTAAGGCGGTGGAATCGCTCAGCGCCTAGCGCGAGTAAGCTACTGGTTTAGCGTGTGACGAAAAGTGACGCGAACAAACAGGCGCGAGTGCTCAGAGTTCAAGCTTTAGCTTGTTTGATTGATTAGGCGAAAAATGAGGGAGACAAGCTAAAGCTTGAACTCTGAACACCTGACGCCAATGTTTCAGCGTGCCCGAAAATTAGCTGACCACAGTCTTGGAGTATTTGAGAGAAAGGTACGCGTATGATCCTGTTTCGCTTGCTCGCTATCTTGCTAGAACTCGCGCTTTGGGTGGGCGCAGCGCTTGCGCTCGTTTATGGCTTCTATTGGATTCGCGCCTACTTTCAACACGCCAGCGAACCGGCGCGCGTGCCGTGTCCACATTGCGCCGAATTGATTCAGCCGGAGGCGCGGATTTGCCGCTTCTGCCAGCGTGAAGTCGAGGGGCAACTCAGCCGAGAGAAACGACCGCGCGGCCTGTTCCAATAATTGTCCCAATAATTGACTTGGCGAGTGACTTGGCAGAGAGCTTTCCGCAGGTTATTGTGGAACATCACATGTAAAGTCTACGTTAATTCCACAACTGACTAACCTGGCTTTAAGACCGGGTTGGCAATATGAGCTTTGCTTTGATGTAAGCAGAGTGACCTCATCTGGCACTCAATACCATTAAAGAAATTAAGAAGGAGTCCAAAATGAAGCAGAGAATAATTCTGCAATGCTTGGCAGGTCTGCTTGCCTGCCTAATCTGCGCGACGACTGGTTTCGCGCAATTTGACACGGCTACCGTAGTCGGTTCCGTCCGTGACTCGTCAGGCGCAGTCGTGCCCAAAGCTACTGTCACGCTAAAGAATATTGCCACTGGCATCACGCAAAACTTGCAGACTGATGAAGAAGGCAATTACCAATTCAACAACGTCAAGATCGGCACGTATCAAATCAGTGCCGAGGCGCAGGGCTTTTCCAAAGCCGTCGCTGAAAATATTCAGATCACCGTTGGCGCGCGCCAACGCGTGGATTTAACAATGAAAGCGGGCGCCGTGACCGAGACGGTCGTCATCAGCAGCACCGCGCCGCTGCTCGAAACCGAATCGAGCGACCGTGGGCAGGTCATCAATCGCGAACAGATTGTCAACCTGCCGCTCAACGGGCGCTCTTACGCCGATCTGGCGTTGCTCTCGCCGGGCGTGCGCCGCTCGTGGCTGGCCGCGCAGGAGACGGGCACGCGCGACGCCTCATTCAACGTGAACGGGCTGCGCAGCTCGCTCAACAACTTCGTGATGGACGGAGTGGACAACAATTCCTACGGCACCAGCAATCAGGGTTTCTCGAATCAGGTCGTGCAGGCCTCGCCTGACGCCGTCGCTGAATTCAAAGTGCAGACCAACAACTTCAGCGCCGAATACGGGCGCGCTGGCGGCGCGGTGATCAATGCCAGCTTGCGCAGCGGTACGAACCAGTTTCACGGAACGGCGTATGAATTTCTGCGCAACACCTCGCTCAACGCGACAGGCTTTTTCAAGCCACTGCGGAATCAGAAACCGACGCTGATTCAGAATCAGTTTGGCTTCACCGTTGGCGGCCCGATCATCAAGGACAGAACATTCTTCTTCCTCGATTACGAAGGCTTCCGGCGCATCTTCCGCACCTTACAAGGCAACATTCAGACGATTCCGACCGTTGCCAACCGCTCAGGCATCCTGACGGTGGATGTGACCGCGCCCTTCGATTTCGTAGCTTCCAACGGCGCCACAGTAAGAGCTGGAACGCGCTTCGCCGCCGGTACGCCGGTGCCGATGACCGCCTTCGCCCGGTCGGTGATTGATGCGATTCCGCCGCCGGTCAATTCAGCGGCCTCGAACAATTACGAGAACCTGCCGCGCAATCAGTTCTTCAACGACAAAGGCGACCTAAAGATTGATCACAACTTTAGTTCAAAGACGACTGGGTTCGTCCGCCTCAGCCAGCGCAAAGTCAACAACTATGAAGCGCCGACGCTGCCGGGGCCCCTCTTCAGCTCGAATGCCAATTCGTTTATTCGCGTGCTGAATCAGCAACTCGCTTCGGGAATCACGCACAACCTAACCAGCACGTCGCTGCTGGAATTCCGCTTTGGTGTTTCGCGCACCGACGCGGGCAAGACGCCGACGGGCGTGGGTGATCCGAACTTCCGTTTACCGGGGCTGCCGACCGATCCGCGTTTCGCTGGCGGCTTGAGCACTCAATCAATCAGCGGTTATCTGGGACTGGGCCGCCAGAACAGCAATCCGCAATTCCAGAATCCGACCGTCTATAACCCGCGTTTCAACTACACATTTCTTGTTGGCAGACACAGCTTCAAGACGGGCTACGAATATCAGGCAATCTTCACGGAGATTGACGACTTCAACCCGAAATACGGCACGGACACTTATTCGGGCCAGTTCAGCCGTCCCGCGGGCATTACTGCCAGCAACAACTTGTATAACCTCGCCGACTTCTTCTTTGGTGCGCGCAGCCAATATGACTTGAACAACGCGGTCATCATCCACCTGCGCCAGCGCATGCACTTCGCCTACTTGCAGGACGATTTCAAGCTCAACCAGAAGCTGACGCTCAATCTGGGTGTGCGTTATGAATTCGGCACGCCGCAGTGGGAGAAGGACAATCTGTTGGGTAACTTCGACCCGGCGACAGCGACGCTGATCCCCGCCAAGAGCGGTTCGATCTACGACCGCACGTTGGTCAATCCTGACCGCAACAATTGGGCGCCGCGGCTGGGCTTTGCCTGGAACGCAGCCGACAAGACGGTGGTGCGTGGCGGTTATGGTGTCAGCTACGTTCACTTCAATCGGTTGGGCGGCGAGAATCTGCTCTCGTACAACGGGCCGAACATCGTGGGCAACAGCATCGTGCAGCAGACCTCACAAGCGCTTTGCACGGGCAACAACTTCCTGGGTTGTTTCCGCCCGACTGAAGCTGGTTACCCGACCGATTTCGTTGCGCCGTCACGCTTCAATCCGCTGACTGCCCGCGTCAACTTCACGCCGAAGGACACGCGCACAGGCTACGTTCAGAGTTGGCATTTGACCGTGCAGCGCGAACTGCCTGGCAAGTGGTTGCTGGACGTGGGTTACATCGGCAACCGCAGCAACAAGCTGATTATGCTGGCCGATTACAACCAGGCGCGGCCCAATGGGCCGAGCGATCCGGCAGCCGGCACGCCGTTGCAAGCGCGCCGTCCGTTTGCCAACTACTCGTTCATCCAAATCTCCTTCAACGGCGGTTGGACGAATTACCACGCGCTGCAGGCCAAGCTGGAGCGGCGCTTCGCTGACGGCCTCTACGTGCTCAACTCGTTCACCTGGTCGAAGGCGATGGACAACGTGGCGGGCCACTTGGAAGCCAACTTCGGCGACAACTCGCGCGGCAACATCAAGAATCTGCGCAACGACAAGGGGCTGTCGAATTACGATCAACCCTTCAACAACACGACCAGCATTGTTTACGACTTGCCCTTCGGCAAAGGCCGTCACTTTATGAGCAACGGCAATGTGGTGACGGATTCCGTGCTCGGCGGTTGGCGACTGACGTTGATCAATTCGGCGACCAGCGGCTTGCCGGTCAATCTGACCTACGGCCCGGCTTCGGCGTTTGTTGTCGGTTCATCGCTGACCTATCGCCCGAACTTAACAGGGCAAAACCTGTACAACAACCACGACGATCCGAACAATTTCCTGAATCCGCTGGCGGTGGCCATCCCGACCGACCGCACGCAACCGTTCGGCACGGCGGGGCGCAACACCGTTCGTGCGCCGAGGTTCTTCCAAACGGATCTGGGCTTGCACAAAGCTTTCCCGGTGTGGAAAGAACGCACCAAGCTCGAATTTCGCATGGAAGCGTTCAATCTGTTCAATCGCACCAACTTCTTACAACCAGACAGCAACGCGTCGAACGTGCGGTTTGACGCGGCGGGCAACTACACCGGCAGCTACGGCAAGATCACCGGTACGTTCCCGGCACGCCAGATTCAGTTCGCGCTGAAGCTGATCTTCTAAGCGTGAATGGTTTGAGGTAGGACGAGCCGTCAGTTCGTCCTACCTTTTTCTCGAAGTCATTCAGGAGTCTTCGGCACTACCGTTGTACCGTAGACTGTTAGTCTGCGGAAGACTCCGCCTTGTACCCTTCGGTTCCAATGGGTAAGAAACCGAGTTTTCCGCAGACTAACAGTCTACGGTACATTTTCAGGGCAGATCACAAAATGAAATTGACACATTGCCTTCTCTTATTGCTCGCTCTCTTCGCGTTGTCCAACGCAGCCGCCGCGCAAAACAAAACTGAAAACGTCATCCTGATCACGCTCGACGGCGCACGGACGCAGGAGGTTTTTGGCGGACTTGACCTGGACATTCTGAAAGATAAAACCCGACGAGGTCGCGTGGAAGACACCGCGCTTTACAAAAAGTATTGGGCCGACACGCCCGCCGCGCGCCGCGAAAAGCTAATGCCTTTTTTCTGGGGCACGCTGATGAAACAGTACGGTTCAGTTGCTGGCAATCGCAGCTTGAATAGTGCCGTGATGACCACCAACAAGATGTGGTTTTCGTATCCGGGCTATTCCGAAATCCTGACCGGGCAGGCGCACGACGATGTAATCAACAGCAATGATCGCAAGCGCAACCCGAACACGAGCGTGCTGGAATTCCTCAAACGCAAACTCAGGCTCGATAAAAATCAGGTCGCGCTCTTCGGCTCATGGGATGTTTTCAATTGGATCGGCGAGCACGAGGAAGGCGCGGTCACGATCAACGCCGGACACGAACCTTATGACTCGGCCGATCCTGAGATCAAAGTTTTGGGCAAGCTGCAAAACGAACAACTCAGCCCTTGGGATAGCGTGCGCTTCGATTACTTCACCGTCCGTTTTGCGCTGGCGCATCTGAAGACCTATCAACCGCGCGTTGTGCACATCGCGCTCGGCGAGACTGATGACTGGGCGCACGCCGGGGACTACGCGCACGTGCTCGGCTCGTTCGCGCATAACGATCAACAGTTGAAAGAACTGTGGGAGTACTTGCAAAGCGCGCCGCGCTACAAAGGCAAGACCTCCATCATCATCACGGTGGATCACGGGCGCGGCAACACTATCAAGGATTGGACGGATCACGGCGAAAAAGTCCCCGAAGCGCAATACATCTGGATGGCTTTTATCAGCCCGGATGTTGCGCTGCGTGGCGAATGGCAGAACGCCGAGACCATCTATCAGAATCAAGTGGCCGCCACGCTTTGCCGTCTGCTGAATTTCGATTACAGTGAAAACAATCCGCAAGCGGGCAAACCGATTGCGCGCCTGTTTGGCAAGTGACGCCAAACAAACGATGTCTGAACTTTGAGGTGAGCAGTGAACGATAATTCAAACACAGATGCCGGTGCCGCCCTAGTCGAAGCGCTGACGCAGATGGCGCGGGCCTTACAAAGCGTGACTGCGCACATAGGCGTGCAGTCTTACCTGTTACGCGCGCTATTGCTCGAACGTTTGCGCAACGCGCCCGATCCGGCGCAGGCGCTGGCGGACTTCCGCCAAACCTCAATCCAACACATCGCCGAGCATTTCATTGCCGAAGACCCCAAGAATGACGCCGTCAGGAATGAGGCCATAGCCGTGGCGCAGGCGATGTTCGATAGAGTGCTGGAACAACTCCGTGAGGCGGGCACTGCCGGCGAGGTTGATTTTACGAACCCGGCTAACGGGACAAGCCATTGAAGGCGAGCGGGCAGCGTTGGGTTAAAAGGTGAACGATGGCTGAGCAAGTGCGCGTCGTAGAGTTGTCTAAACTCGAAAAGAACCAGCCGCTTTGTGTCGAGCACGCAGGCGTGCCCTACGTCGTCATCAAAACCAAAAAAGGAATTAAAGCCTTCGTCTCGCTCTGCTCGCACAAAGAGCTGGCGATGTTCCCACCACAAGTCAAAAAAGGCTGTCTGGTCTGTCCGCATCACAAAGTTGTTTTTGATGCCGTGACCGGTGAAGTCGCGGACGACCGCGGCAAGGACGTGCCTTGCGGCTTACCACCGGTGCAGACCACAGTGATTGATGATGTGTTATATCTGAGCACGCGCAAGAAGCACCGCAAAATCGTGCCGAAGCGTGTGCGTAAGCGGGTGAGGAAGGTCGGGAAAGAAACACGCTGAGCATTATCACTTTTGCAATCTAGATCGGTTTTCAATTGCATGTGGGGGATTGGCCACGGGGAACACGGGGAGCACAGGGAAAACCCAAAGGTTTATCTGTCTTCCCTGTGGCCCCCGTGTTCCCCGTGGTTTAACCAAGCCCTACACTGAACTGAAAACCGATCTAATCAACTCATACGGAGGAACACTTGCACGGAAAACAGATCACTAAACGTCAAATCTTGGGTGCGGCTCCAGCCTCACTGCTATTGGGTTCCAGCCTTGCCTCGGCGGGCGACGGGCGAAATCCAGAAGTCACTATCATCGGGGCGCTCCTGTCACTCACTGGTGACTGGTCATCGCTCGGATTGGCCAGTCGAGCATTGCTCCAGATTGCCGCCGACGAGGTAAACGACCTGATGGCCGCGCTCGGACAAAATCACCGGTTCAAACTGCTGGTTGAAGATACTCAACTCAAGCCCGATCTGGCGCTACAAAAGGCGGTAGACTTGGCCTCTCGCGGTGCGCGGTACATCATTGGCCCGCAGTCGAGTTCTGAAGCGGCAGCCGTCAGAAGTTATGCCAACGCTATCGGGCTGCCTCTGATCAGCCAGGGCAGTACGGCTGGGTCGCTCTCGCTGCCAGGCGATTATCTGTTCCGCTTTGTGCCGGATGACGCGCAAGAAGGGGAAGCCATGGCGGCGCTGTTACTCGCCAGAGGCGTCAAAGCAATCGTCCCCATCGGGCGTATGGATGTTGGCAATGAGGGTTTGCAGATAGCCACCAAGCGATTCTTCGAAGCCGCCGGAGGCGTGGTCAAGACCGGTGTCAGATACGGCCCGGACGCCAAAGATTTCTCGGCTGTCCTTCAAACTTTGAGCACGCAGCTCACCCAAACTATCGGCGAGTTTGGCGCAGGCGCAGTGGCGGTTTATCTGACGGCTTTTGACGAAGCCGTAAGCTTATTTAATCAGGCGCAGGGACGCGAGGTGCTGACTTCGGTGAAATGGTACGGCAGCGACGGCATCGCACTGAGCAGCGCATTGCTAGGCGATACTCAAGCCGCCCGCTTTGCCGCGCGAGTTGACTATCCGAATCCCACGCTGGGTTTAAATGACGCTGCCAGTCCGAAATGGAAGCCTTTGGTCGAGCGCGTCAAGCAACAAACGGGCAGCGAGCCTGATGCCTTTGCGCTAGCGGCCTATGACGCCTTCTGGGTCAGCGCACTGCTCCACGTGCTGAAGGACGAGAGCAATCGTGACATCACGCTGAGTCAAGTGCTCCCGCGCATTGCCGAATTCTACTTCGGCGCTACTGGCTGGACGGCGCTCAATGAAGCGGGTGACAGGCGCTATGGCGATTTTGACTTCTGGGCCATTCGGGAGGTGAATGGCGTCTTGGCCTGGAAGAAAGTGGTGAAGTATCAGAGCAATCCCGGTCAACGGGGAACCATCATTGAGTTGTAGGCTGACAGGCTAAAACTGGCCACGCAAGTTGTACCGTAGACTGTCTAAATCGGAGCACAAAAGATTGAGACAGGATCAACCACGGGGAACACGGGAACACGGGGAAGACTTAAACCAATCAAGCCCCTGTGCTCCCTGTGTTCCCCGTGGTTTTATCCCGCTGTAGCAATGTTGCGTGTCTCGATTTAGTCTGCGGCAGATTCGGTCTGTTACTGCTGATCCAGAGGTTACAAAACAGAGTCTGCCGCAGACTAGACAGTCTACGGTACAGCAAAGGCCAGCACATTCGCGCCCGCGACCACCGCCACGTATTGTTTACCCGCCGCCGTGTAAGTCATCGGCGAGGCTTTCCACGACTCGTTCGTGTGGAAGTACCAGAGCAACTTGCCCGACTTCGCCTCTACCGCAGCAAACGCCCCGCTGTCGTCACCGAAAAAGATTAAGCCTCCCGCAGTTGACAACACGCCGCCCCAAGAATTGCCTGGCCCAATCTGCGCGTATTGCCAAGCGATCTTGCCCGTTTGCACATCAAGCGCGCGCAGATATTTTTTGCCAGGCTCGCCGGGCACTTCGCGCGTGCCGCCGCCGAAAAATGATTTGCCTTGTTCCCAGGGCGCAGGGGACTTGCTGTAGAGCACGCATTTTTCGAGCGCCATCACGTAGAAGAGTTTTGTCTCAGGGTTATAGGCGGTGGACATCCAGTTCGTCGCTCCTTCGACCGCCGGGCAAGCTTTCGCACCGGCGGGCGTCGGCGCGCCGCTACTTAAAAGCTGTGGTCGCCCGTCAGCGCCGATGCCGCTCGCCCAAGTCAATTGCTCGACAAAAGGTTTGGCCAACAGAAGCTCACCCGTGATTCGATCAAGCACGTAGAAGAAACCGTTGCGATTGGCCTGAGCCAGCAAGCGTCGCGGGCGGCCACGGAATTCTGCATCAATCAGCATCGGTGTTTGCTGCGCATCCCAATCGTGGACATCGTGAGGCGTGTATTGGTAGTACCAGCGCAGCTTGCCTGTCGCGGGTTCCAACGCCAGCACCGAATCGGAGTAGAGATTATCGCCCTTGCGCTCGTCGCCGTTGTAGTCCGGGCAGGGATTGCCAGTCGTCCAGTAAAGCAGGTTGGCTTGCGCGTCATAAGTGCCGGTGAGCCAAGTCGTCGCGCAGCCGTGCGGCAACGCATTGCCAACCCAGGTTTCTGACAGCGGTTCGCCCGGCGCCGGAATCGTCCAGAACCGCCACACGCGCTCGCCAGTTGCGGCCTTGTACGCAGCGAGGAATCCGCGCGCGCCTTCATCACCGCCAGAAATGCCGGAGATCACCAGGTCGTTGACTACAAGTGGCGCTGAAGTGGCCCCATAATGCTCGCGGTAATCGGCCATCTCTACGTCCCAAAGCAATGCTCCGCTGAGACGGTGGAGCGCAATCAAATGCGCGTGGTCAGTCACCATAAAAACTTTGTCGCCCAGCACCGCTGCGCCGCGATTGATCGCACCTGCCGCATCGCCGACCAGCCCTCTGGTCAGCGGGCGCTGATAACGCCAGAGCGTCCGTCCGTTGCGCGCGTCCAGCGCATACGCTTGATTGGCAGCGGTCACGTACATCACACCGTCCACTACCAGCGGAGTCATTTCCAACCGCCGCGCATTCGGGATTGAGAAGACCCACTTGGGCGCCAACTGCGCGACATTGCCCGTGTGAATCTGCCGCAACGGGCTGTGGCGATTACCGCTGAGCTGGCCGTGATAGCTGGGCCAATCTCCCAACTTGGGCGTTGCTATCTCGGTAAAAGAAAGTCCACCGGCGTTTACGTCAGATACAGCCGCACTCACTGCCACACCCGATAACCGGCTCAAGTAGGCGATGAGGTTGCGCAACTCCTCTGGCGTAGCTTTCACCTCTGGCATCAGCGAGGAGGTCTCGCGGGTCAACTCAGCAATCTCTTGGCGTTGTAACAGGTGAAACTTCCCGTCGAGGCTTTGCAGTTGCAGATCGTAATTGCTCTCGTTTTTGGCGAAGCCTCGCAGCACGCGTCTGTCTTGTAAACGCGCTGAGACTATTTCAAACCCCTGTGCCAGCCGCGCGCTAGGCGTGCGCAGCGATTGTTCAATCTCAGCCAGCGTGCGCCTCACACCTAAATCAGAAAGATCAGGGCCGCGCAACCCGCCCCGTCCTTTGACCATGTGGCAAGCAGAGCAATTTCCCTGGCCGAAGAAGAAAGCCTCACCAGCGGCCAACTCGCCTGCCACCGCATTCTCAAACGCAGGAGCAGAAAGTGAGCGAAGCAGGGCGATGAGTTCTTGCAGTTCTCGTTCGGGCAATGTGAAAGCAGGCATGCCCGCGGCCGGACGCCCTTTGCGGATTACCTCGGCGAGTTCCTCGGCTGAGCGGCGGCGGGCATTTCCGGTAGAGATGATGTCAGGCCCGCGCTCTCCGCCTTTAGCGTCCGCGCCGTGACAAGCGGCGCAATGTGCCTCGAAGTGCTGTTTGCCTGCCTCGATTGCCTTTTGGTTGGCAGCTTGAGGACTCTGTGCGGCTGCCTCATTTGAAGCGCTCTCAAACCAAAATAGAGACGCGGCAAGGGGCAGCAGGAGAAACAGCGCACTGATTGTTTTTTTTCTGTTCACTAGGCTTAGCATACTCAACTCACAAGTTTGCTCGACTGGCTTATCTTCAATGAAGCTTATAACCGCGTTTGCTTCTCACAGGAAAGCGCGCGCGGCTATTTTTTTGTTTTTGTGTGGCGGGTTTTGTCGGCGGATTCCGTCTCATGAGGTGAGAACGGTTTGGAGGCTGTTCTCACGCTCTTCTTCAAATGGCGCGTTAGCACACATTAGCTTTGCTGGGATACCTATTCTGATTAAGTGTTAGCGCGCCCTCTTTTTGACCATCTCGCCGCAATTCAAGGTTCAAGCGGCACTCCCCCAAAACAATGCGATGTCCCGGTGCGCTTGTCCCCATTCCCCGTAGCGCGCTTTTTCGCCCGCCATCCTGCGCGCGTGCCCTCCCTCAGCGCGCAGGATGTGTTTGATCGGGCAGGGGCATCACTCAAATCCCAATCACGCTGGTGCGACACGCGAGTGATGGTCGTTTTTCAGAAGTAGTGATGTAGGTTCCGAATTTGTGTGGAAGCTGACTCTGTTTTGGAGCAAAGAGTCATCGGCGCATCACTGCTTCTGAAAGACGATCCACTGTTTAGCGGTTTACTTCCCCTCCTTCTCCTGCTGGGAGCGGAGTAGTGTAACCAAACACTGCCCCGCTCCTCTTTTTGATTTTCTCGCCGCAATGCGCGGCTCGCCTACGGCAGGCGCTTTGGGCTGCTGAAGCAGTTGGCTCGGTAGATTTCCAATCTGTAGCGTGATTTCAGTGGAGGCTAAATGAACACCAAAAGACTATGGATGCTGCTTATCGTCCCGCTTTTTTTCCTCGCGCCGGTGGCGGCCAAAGCAGAAAGGGCCATACCAGGCCCTGCACTGGGTTATCCTGTGTTGATTACCTTGAAGTCTTGTCCTCCCGACTTAGTTCCGCAGGCGTCGGGCTTTTTTCTCAACGCCGGTGACGGGCTTTATCTGGTAACGGCCAGCCACGTCCTGTTCGACAATTCAAGCCCGGCACGTCAGCTCATTTGCAAGCAGGCCGAGCTTGTCGCTTACTCCCCGGACCCTAAAGAAAAAGGGAAAAATCTCCTGCTGCTCGACCTCGTGGCATTGAACGCCAGTGGCAATCTGAAAAAGCATGCGACTCACGATGTCGCCGTAGTGCGCATAGGTACGTCTGCTCAGATAGACGGGCAGGGAAAAACCGATTTCTTACCGGGTGTGCAAGGCTTAGAAATGCTCCCGTCGGGGATAGTAGCAGTCGGGCTTGACGGTGTTAAAAAGTTTGATCAAGTAGTGGCGGCGGACGAGATTTATATTTTCGGCTTTCCTACCTCTATCGGATTCCACAACATTCCTCAAATAGATTATCTGAAGCCCTTGATCAGGAAAGGCATCGTGGCGGGGATTAACGAGCAGAAAAAAACGCTCATTCTTGACAGCTTTGTCTTTCACGGTAACAGCGGCGGCTTGGTCTTAGCAGTAGAACAGTCAGCGGCTCAGGCAAAGCAAGTGCGTGTCATTGGAGTGGTCAGCCAAATCATCCCCGTTGTCGCATCCGGGATGAATCCTCGCTCGCCGCATGCTGCCACAGAAAAATACAATTCCGGCTACTCAGTAGCCGAACCGATGGACGTGGTTCTAGAGTTGGTAGAAGTCATTCAGGCGAATTGCCCAAGACCCTGATCGGATGGCGGGCGATACAAAACAGCGCGAAGAGGGCGAATGATAAAACGCCCTCTCCACCTAACAAAAACGGGCATCATTGCGATGCCCGTTTTGCTTTGTATTAAAGTCGGGGCGAGTGGATTTGAACCACCGACCTCTCGGTCCCGAACCGAGCGCTCTACCAGGCTGAGCCACGCCCCGAATGTGTTTTCAACTGTTATCAAAAACGCAGGCGCATCTTAGCGGCCTGGTCTTTGGTTTGTCAACCGGGGCAATCAACCAATCGAAGCTGCGCCGGAATATTGGGCCACCTCACTCCCCCTTTTTATCACGTGCCTTCTCCACGTAAGCCTGCTTCAAGCCGCGTTCGGCCTGTTCGCGCGAGTTGTAAATGTTGGGGCGTGCCAGCACGGCCTTGTATTGAGCGACGGCCTCGTTGCGCTGGCCCGCCAAATCGTAGACTTGTCCGGCGCGCAGCAGGGCAATCGTGGTGATGTCGGCGGGCGCATTTTTGATCTGTGGCACGGCGAGAAAAAGTTCCGCCGCGCGGCTGTACTTTTTCTCGTCCGTCAGCGCCTCGGCATATTTGAACCGCACCAAGTCGGCCACCAGCGCCGCGGTCTCGTCCTTCAGCAAACCTTCAAACGTGGCATAAGCCTCTTCGTGGCGCTTGAGTTCGACGAGGGTGGCAGCGGTCTCCAGCTTGAGCAGGTAATTGCGCGGATACTTATTGATGAGCCGTTGCAACACGCCCAGCGTATCTGTCGGACGTTTTTCGTTCTGATAGATCGCCAACAGCAGCACACTGGCGTCGTCGGCGTTCGAGCCTTTCTCGACGACGGTTTGCAGCTCGCTAATGCCTTTCTGCTTATTCCCGCGCACGCCTCCAATGGCGACCAAGGCTTTGAGCGCGAAGGGCAGGTTGCCGACGATGTAATGGTACATGCCTATCGAGAGATAGGCGTCGTAGTAATCGGGTTTGAGTTCGATGACCTTTTGATGTAGGTCTACGTTGCGCGAGCCGCTGCGCAATGCGGCGAAGAACTTGCGCGCCGTCGAAGCTTCGTAGCCTGCGAGCACGCCGTGTACTGCGCCCAAGTAATAGAGCGCATCAGGGTCTTTCTTGTCGCGATTGTAGAGTGTCAAGGCCTTGAGCTTAGCTGCCTGTATGCGGTCGCGGAAGGCTTTGTCCACCGCCGGGTCTACCTTGTCGCCTTCGGTCTCTTCTTTCGCTTGCTCCGCCCCGGCGTAAAAGCTGGACTCTTCGCGGTAGAGGCTGGTTTGGAGGCGGCGGTTTTTGTAAAGGTATTCGAGCCAAGTGGCGATGGCCAGATAGAGATCGCCTGCCGGATGTTGCGGCAACTGTTGGCGAATCTCTTCGAAATTGCTGCGCGCAGTGGCGTAGTCAATGTTGAAGAGCGCCGCCGTACCTGCGTCGCGCAAGGCGATGATTTCGGGGGGCAATTTGGCGGCGACGGTGCTGGCGTTAGTAGTCGGAAGGGCGGTTGATTGAGCCAGTGTTGGTGTTCCCAGCAGCAGCGAGCCGGACAAAAATACAGCAGTGAAGCAAGAGAGGGCTTCCAATCTGGGCTGCTGCGAGATGTTCGATTTGAGATTCGAGATTTTAGATCTGATCGGCCTCAGCAAGCGCCTGGCACCGCGCACGTTCGCCGGGGTCAGATAAAGCGTGGCGTAGTAGACCGCGACCACTACACTTTCGAGCGAAGAGAGCGCAAAAGAAGAGAGCATTCGATACAACATAAGTTCCTCAAAAAGATTCCCGCCTACGACAGCAGTCGTGGTTGCGCACACGGCGCGACGACGCACAACGCCGCTGGCACAACCTCGAAATGCATCGGCAGATAGCCCACGACTTCGCCATCAAGCTGCACGAGCGCCGCATCATTTGAATTGGCGCTAACCTGGGGTGCGGCTGCATACGTCACGCCGCGCGAGTGAATGTGCCGGCCCAGCGTGCTCAAACAGGCGTAGGCCAGATAGACCAAGCGGCTCTGCGAATTGAATGAGCAGACCTTGAAACTCTCGTCGGCCAGCTTCGCATCCGGCGCGATGGTGAAGCCAGACGCGTAACAGGCCGCTTTGGAGATCACTGCGAACGTGCTCGAGTAACGCTGGCCGTTAAACGTTAGCGAGAATGGTGTGAGCGGCAGCCGCGCCAGAAAACCTAAGCCCGCTGCCAGATATGCCCCAATGCCCAGTTGTTTTTTCAAGCCTAAATCCACGCTCTGCACAATCGTCGCGTCCAACCCGATGCCTGCCATCAGCAGGAAATAACGCTGCCAATCACCGTCAGCTTTCCCGTTCGCTTTGACGGCCTTGCCGACGCTGATGGTTTGTATCTGCGATTGAACGATCAATTCAGCCAGTTTTTGCGGTTCGCGCGGCAGGCATAATTCTTTCGCCAGCACATTGGCTGTACCGCCTGGCCAAATAGCCAGTGCCGTTTGTGTGCCGACCAAACTTTGCGCCGCTTCGTTGATCGTGCCGTCGCCACCGCAGACGAGCACGCAATCGGCTCCAGCCTCGACTGCTTCGCGCGCCAGTTCAGTCGCGTGCTGAGCACGCTTGGTCGGCGCAAGCGTGACGACAATCTGCCGAGCTTCGAGCGCCGCGACCAGCCGATTGACAGTCGCCGGGTCACGCCGCAACGAGCCAGCCGTTGGGTTATAGAGTAGGGTGACGCGTTCAAACTTCTTATTCATTGTTCATCATTACCTGGCGTAAACCGCTCCCGTTTAATGAGCGAACTGACAGGTGCAAATGCCATGCCAGCTTACATGTCAGCGTAAGTGCAATATTTTTGCGCTCGCTTAAGCACGAAGCAAATCGCGCTGGCAGGTTTGGCTGACAGGCGGCGGGTTTGGCTGGCGGGTTTTTGACTTCACACAGGCGTGCGCGGAGGTTTACCGGTCAATACAGCAATGGCGTTTTCGACGGCGAGCATAGCCATTGCGGTGCGCGCTTCGCGAGTGGCGCTGCCAATGTGAGGGAGCAATACAACGTTGGGCAGGTTCAGCAAGGCTGGATTGATCTCCGGTTCGTGCTCGTAAACGTCTAGCCCGGCTCCGGCGAGATAGCCCGATTGTAGCGCCTCAAGTAGCGCGGCTTCGTCCACGACCGCGCCGCGCGCGGTATTGATGAGGTAAGTTCCGGGCCTCATCTGAGCAAAGGCCGCCTGGTCAAGCAGGTGTTTAGTCGTGGCGGCCAGCGGCACGTGCAGCGAGATGATGTCGGACTCGGCGAGCAATTGAGCGTAGCCGACCCGTTTGGGCGCAAAGCTGTCCAACCTGGCACTGGGTTGCTGCCGTGGAGTTGAACGACGCACACGGGTTGGGTCATCGCGAAAGGCAATTTCCTCGCTGCTGCAATAGATCACGTGCATGCCGAAGCCAACCGCACGGCGCCCGACCGCTTTGCCAATGCGCCCGAAGCCGACGATGCCGAGTGTCTTGCCCGTCAAGCCGGCGCTGAGCAGTAGTTCAAAGTCCCAGCCGGTAAATTTGCCTTCGCGGGTGAAGGCGTCGGCTTCGATGAGGCGGCGCGTGACGGACAAGATCAACGCCCAAGTCAAATCCGCCGTCGCATCGGTCAGCACGTCGGGCGTGTTGGTGACGATCAAGCCCCGCTCTTTGGCAAAGGCCACGTCAATATTGTTGTAGCCGACCGCGACATTGGCAATAACACGCAGCCTGGGAGCCGTCTCGATCACGGCGCGGTCAATCGTATCAGTCAGCAGACAGACCAGACCATCGGCGTCAGCTACGCCCGCCAGCAAGGCCGCGCGGCTCGGCGCTTCGTGTTCAGCACAGATTTGGTAATCGCAAACTTCGCCCAACCGCGCCAGTACGGGGGTGGGGAGAAGACGGGTAACAAAGACGCGGGGTTTCATAATGGTTAGTAGACAGTAGACAAGTAACACCGCACGGCAAACGCAGTATGCAACCGACTACTGTCTACTGTCTACTGTCTACTGCTATAATCACCAGACGATGGCAAATTCAAATTCAGGCATCCGCGATTGGTGGTTCCGCCAGCGCGGGCGCATTTTGCAAACCATTTCGATGACGGTGTTGCTGACGATTATCGGTGTAATTGTGGCGGCCTTTTACCGGGGCGTGACTAAACCGCCACCGCCAGAGCCGCCCAAGCCGCCACCGCGCTTGGGCGATCAAGTCGTTTCGATGACAGAGGGCTACGATTACGTGGTGACCGAAGCAGGCAAGGCAAAGTATCGCGTGAAGGCAGCGCGCGATACGGCCTACTCCGACGGGCGGCACGAGTTGGAGCAGTTGACATTGATCTCGTACACCGCCGAGAACAAGGAAAACGCCCAGATCGTAGCTGATCACGGCGTTTATTGGCAGAAGGAGGGCAAGGCCGAATTCAAAGGGCACGTCAAATTGACCGATGACGAAGGGCTGGAATTGACGAGCGAGGTCTTGCGCTACGATCAGAATCAGCAAGTGGCTTCGACCGACGTGGCGATGCAATTCAAACGCGCCGACCTGAGCGGTTCGTCAACCGGCGCGATCTTTTACGCGAAGGAGAAGATGATTGACCTGACCAAAGACGCGCGCCTCGTTAAACAGCACGTTCAGCCGGGCAAGGGCGGCCCGCCGGTTGAAATCAGCGGCGCGCGTGGGGGCTATAACAAGAGCGCGGGCTTGGTTCGGTTCGAAGGCCAGGTGGTTGTTACGCGCGGCCAACAGCAAGCGCGCGCCGATCTGATCAACGGCTTCATCAACGCGCAGACGCAGAAGCTGGAACGCATCGAGTTGCTCGGCAATGCTTATTTGAAGGAGCAGGAGCCAAAGAAGACTTCGGAGTTGCAGGCGCGCGAGCTGGATTTTTTCTTCGACGGCGAACAACAGTTGACGCGCGCCGTGGCCAACGGTGCGGCAGAGGCGCGTTCGTTGGAGAAAGACGCGCCGCGCGAAATCAAAGCCGAACGCCTCGAAGCGCTTTATACCGTGACGCCGAAGGGCAGCGTGCCGCAGACGATCAACTCACAAGGGCGCACAACGTTGAAGATGGTGGTGGCGGAGCAGCCTAACAAAGCTGCCGAACGCGTGGTGGAAGCCGACGGCGTGCAGACGACGTTTCAAGCCGACGGCAGGTTTTTGCAGCGCGCCGAGGCGGCGGGCAATGCCTTGCTCACGATTACGCCGCTGCAAGTCACACCGAAGTCCGAGCGCCAGCGCGTGCGCGCCGCCAAGTTCAAGCTGGATTTTTTTGAGACGGACAATGCGTTGAAGACCTTTGTCGCGGACGGTGAGGCACAAGCGGAGTTCGAGTTGATGCAACCGCCCAAGCCCGAAAAAGATAAGCCTGCCAAATCCCTCAAGCGCAGTTTGAGCAGCAAGAAGATGACGGCCAACGTGCACCAGCAATCACAGGAAATCACCGACCTGACGGCGGAAGACAACGTGAAATACACCGACGGCGACCGCAATGCGACGGCGGGGCGGGGCGTTTACGACGCTGGCACGCGCACCGTGGCGCTGCGCACCAAGCCGCTGTTGTGGGACACGAACGCGCGCACCAATGCTGACGAGATTGATACGAACCTGGAGACGGGCGAAAGTTTTGCGCGTGGTCACGTGCGGACGACTTATTACAGCCGCGAGACGACGGGCGGCGCAGCGCCTTTCAAGCAGGGCAAAGCGCCGGTGACAGTGGCGGCGGATCGCGCGATTGTGCGCCACCGCGAGGGCGCGGCGCGCTACTTGGGTAATGCCCGCGCGTGGCAGGACGATGATTTTGTGCGCGCGGAGAATCTGGAACTCGACAAAGGCGAGCGTGTGCTGACCGCCTGGGAGAAAGTGCAATCGGCTTTTTACGGCGTCGAGCGCGAAGTCGAGAAGGGCAAGAAGGAGATCGTGCCCGTTTTTGTCAGCGCCGACAAGCTGGTTTACACCGACGAGCAGCGCAAGGCGCATTACGAAGGCAAGGTGAAGATTCGGCAGGGCACTGACCAAATTGACGCGGCGGAAGCTGATGCGCTGATGGATGAGAATCACAAGTTGTCGCAAATGACGGCCTCGCGCGAGGTCGTATTGACGCAACCAATGAGGCGTGGCACGGGCGATCTGTTGGTCTATACGGCGACCAGCGATGCGGCAATCTTGACCGGCAAGCCGGCGCAAGTGATAGACCGCGAGCGCGATGTAACGTCAAAAGGGGCACGATTGACGCTGCATCTACGCGATGCTAGGATTGAAGGCGATGATGAAAGTGGCACCAAACGCGTGAAAACAACACATCGAATACAGCGTTAGTCAGTGCCCATTCAGCCATCACATTCCCCCTGCAGAGTCTTCGGGCTAGGCAATGGGAACACACCCGAATGCCGCAGCACCACGGAGCTTCAGGCAGTCTAAGTAAACGGGGAGAGGGAGAGGTTAGAGCATTGTTTTTCAGATTATTCAGAACGCCGACGGCGCTGGTGGGCGAAACGATCACGCCCGCCGCTGAGAAGACGGCAACGAATAACGGTCACAATGGTCATCAGCCTATTTCTCTTACCAACGCCCTCATCGTCGAGAACCTGAAAAGAACCTATCGTGGCCGCGCGGTCGTCAATAATGTTTCTATCGCAGTCAGTCCGGGCGAAATTGTCGGGCTGTTGGGGCCGAACGGCGCAGGCAAGACGACGACCTTTTATATGATCGTCGGGTTGGAGCGGCCTGAGTCAGGCCGCATTATGCTGGGCGAGAAAGATATTACTCGCCTGGCGATGTACAAACGTGCGCGCGCCGGACTTGGCTATTTGCCACAGGAGCCTTCGGTCTTTCGCAAACTGACAGTGGAGCAGAACATCCTGGCGATCCTGCAACACGTTAAGATGACTCAGGCTGAGCGACGCGACCGGTTGGAAGAACTGATTGAAGAGTTTCATTTGAGCAAGGTCCGTCGCAGCAAAGGCTATGTGCTGTCAGGTGGCGAACGGCGGCGCACAGAAATTGCGCGTAGCCTGACGACCAACCCGAAGTTCATGCTGCTCGACGAGCCGTTTGCAGGGATTGACCCGATTGCGGTGGATGAGGTTCAACAGCTTGTGCTGCGCTTGCGCGACAAAGGCATCGGCGTGCTGATTACCGATCATAATGTGCGCGAGACGCTCTCCATCGTGGATCGCGCCTACATCATTAGCGAAGGGCAGATTTTCCGCGCCGGAACGCCGCAACAGTTGACGGACGACGCGGAGGTTCGCCGGGTTTACCTGGGAGAGAAATTCAAATTGTAGATGCCAGATATGAGATGCTAGGTGTTAGTATCAATTCACTAGCAGCTAGCATCTGACATCTGGCTACTAGCTACTAAAAGTTATGTCATTCAAACCAACACTGACAACTCAACTTTCGCAGCGGCTGGTGCTGACGCCGCAGTTGCGCCAACGCATCGAGATGTTGCAGATGACGAAGCTTGAGTTGAGCGAGTTGGTCTCGCAACAAATGGTCGAGAATCCTGTGCTCGAAGAACTGGCCGCTGATGAAATCTCAGTGCCAGCGGATTTGGCCAATGTGGATTTTAGCGAGACACCTGCCACATTAAATGGCACGGAAAGCAGCGTGGTGGAACAGCCTGTCAACGGTCTGGACAACAGCGCGGCGACTGTGACTGAGTTCGACGCCGAGTTTGGCGCGGCCCATAATGGCGGCAATTATGAAGCGCCCACCGAAGAATACGCTGGCTATGAAAGCTATGCCGAGGGCGCTGCTCCGGCTGGTGAACAGTTGCCTGGCCCTGCCAGTGAAGTAATCGGCGAGGCTGGCGAGCCGGAGATCGGCCAGCGCGATTCATTCGAGGAGATTGATTTCGGCTCGACCTTTGAAGAATACCTCGACCCTGGCTACCGCACGCGCGAGACCGAAGTTAAAGAAGCGCCTTCCTTCGAACAATTCCTCAAGACCGAAGATCGGCTTTACGATTACTTGATGTGGCAGTTGCGGCTGACCATCACGCCCAATGAGGAAATTCACGACGCAGCAGAAGCGATTATCGGCAACCTGAATGACGATGGGTTTATTGATGGTCCGTTGGAAGAGATTGCCGCGTCTGGTCCGTGGTCGCCGGAGGTGATGCAAAAGGCGCTGGAGTTGGTACAGCAATTCGACCCCACCGGCGTGGCCGCGCGCGATCTGCAAGAGTGTTTGTTGTTGCAGCTCAAAGGACACGGTTACAGCGACCGGCTGGCTTGCAAAATGATCCGCGAGCATTTCCACGAGCTACAAAATCACAAGCTGCCCGAAGTCGCGCGCAAACTCGGCGTTTCGGTCGAGACGGTGGTGAACGAACTCAAACTGATTCGCCAGCTCGAACCGAAGCCGGGCCGCCGCTATACTCCACGCGAAGCGATATACATCGAGCCGGAGGTCTACATCGAAAAGATGGATGACGAGTACCTCATCCGCTTCAACGACGACGGCATGCCGCAGTTGCGTATCAATCGGCAATACCGGCAGATGATGGAGAACAAAGAGACGACCAAGGAGACGCGCGATTACATCAAAGATCGCTTCCGTTCGGCGGTTGACCTGCTCAAAAACATCGAGCATCGCAAGCAGACGATCTACAAAGTCTGCGAGCGCATCGTCGAACGCCAGCGCGATTTTTTGGATAAGGGCGTCGAACATATCAAGCCGATGATGCTCAAAGATATTTCCGAAGACATCGGCATGCATCTTTCGACCGTCTCGCGCGTGGTCAACGGCAAATACGCGCACACGCCGCAGGGTGTTATCGAGTTGCGCCGCTTCTTCACCGAAGGCATGGTCAATGACGAGGGCGAAGAGGTCTCGACGCGTATCATCAAGCTCAGGATCAAGAAGATGATCGAAGCCGAAGACTCGCACAATCCGCTGACCGACGACCAGATCGCCGCAGTGCTGGCGAAAGAAGGTCAGAAGCTCTCGCGGCGCACCGTCGCCAAGTACCGCGACCAGATGAAGATTGCCGGCTCGCGTGAACGCAAGCAAGTCGTTTGAAGTTTTTTGAAGGAGTGTTGGGAGGGCGTCCGGTGCGGTACAGGGAGCGGTAGCGACCTGGCACATCAGGTCGCTACCAACCCGGAGCACCAGGTCGCTACCGCTCCCTGTACTGTGCACTCCACCCTAATGACACCCATCCGGTAGTTCGCTAGCTCTATCAAAGATGGCTGCCGCTGTGTTGGCAGCTTTAGCTCGCTTATCAACTTAAAAACAGCTAGGAGGAAACGGGATGAAGATAGAATACACAGGACGTAATTTCACCGTCTCGCCTGCCATCAAAAAACACATCGCCGAGCACTTCAAGAAAGTCGAAGAATTCCTGAACGGCACTGACAATGTTCACGTCATCCTAAGCGTCGAGAAACATCATCGCCACGTAGCCGAATTCGTCGCCAACTGGCATCATCACGCGTTGACGGCGACCGCGAACACGACCGATATGTACCTCTCGACCTCGCAGGCGATTGACCGGCTGCGCCGCCAGATCGTCAAACTACGTGGCAAGATTATTGATCGCAAGCATCACGCCCCGGCGCTGAAAGCTGTCGCGCCCAGCCCGCTGCCGCCGGTAAAACCCGAACGCCCGCTACCGCGCCTGATCCGCTCGCGGCGTTATCCTGTCAAACCGATGACGCCCGATGAAGCCATCATCCAGGTCGAAGCCAGCGCCGATCAGTTTCTTGTTTTTCGCGATGCCGAAACTGATCGCGTCGGCGTGCTCTACAAACGTAAGGATGGGAATTACGGACTGATTGAACCCTAGAAGAAGTAGACAGTAGACGGTAGACAGTAGGTAATTGCTACTGTCTACCGTCTACTGTCTACCGTCTACTGAATTATGACTCCTCAACTCCTCATCATCACCGGCCTGAGTGGGTCGGGCATGTCGGCGGCTATGAACGTCTTTGAGGACCTCGGCTACTTCTGTGTGGACAATCTGCCGGTCGAATTGATTCCCAGTTTCGTCAACCTCTTCAAACATAAAGAGTCGAACATCACGCGCGCCGCGTTGGGCGTAAATATTCGCGAGGGCCACTTTCTCGGCAGCTTCCCGCAGGTCTATTCGCAACTGCACGGGCGCAACGATCTGGAATTGACCGTCCTGTTTCTGGAAGCGAGCGATGCCGCGCTGCAACGCCGCTACAGCGAGACGCGCCGCCCACATCCGCTCGGCGAAGGCCGTGTGCTCGAAGCGATTCAGGAGGAGCGCGAAAAGCTGGAGCCGATTCGCGCCTTGGCCGACGTGGTAGTGGATACGTCCGATCACAACGTCCACAGCTTGCGCGCACTGCTGCGGAAACGCTTCACGCCGGAGAACGTCGAGAGCGAACTGGAGTTGAACGTGGTCAGCTTCGGTTACAAATATGGTGTGCCGCTCGATGCCGATCTGTTGTTCGACGTGCGCTTTCTGCCTAATCCGTTTTTTGTGCCGGAACTGCGCGAACTCACTGGCAACGATCAACCCGTGATCGAATACTTGCAAAAAACCGACGAGGCGCGCGAGACGATAGAGCGTTTCAACGCCTTGCTCGATTACTTGATGCCGCTCTACAAACGCGAGGACAAGAGCTACGTCACCATTGGCATTGGCTGCACGGGCGGCAAACACCGTTCAGTTGCTGTTGCCAATGCCTTAGGTCAGCATCTGAATCAAACCGGTCATCACGCGCGCGTGGTGCATCGGGACGTAAAGAAGTAATGCGGAATGTGGAATGCGGAGTGCGGAATTGCCAGAATCAATCGCACAACCTTTCCAAATTTCGCGTAGGCTGAAAACTCGCTGAATGCGGATTGCAATTCCGCATTCCGCATTCCGCATTCAACAATGCCACTTATCGGAGGCGTCGTCGTCACGCACGGCAATTTAGCGACGGAGTTGGTCAGCGCCGCCGAGACCATCGTGGGCGACATCCGCCACATCACGGCGGTTTCGATTGGCTGGCACGATGATGTGGACATCGCGCGCAAAGAGATCGAGCGCGCGATTGACCGCGTCAATGAAGGCGCTGGCGTGCTGGTGCTGACCGATATGTTTGGCGGCACGCCGACCAACCTGGCCTGCACCTTCCTGGACGCGCAACCAGAGGTCAAGATCGAGGTCGTCACCGGCGTCAATCTACCGATGATTATCAACCTGGCCGATCAGCAGCCGGACGAAACGCTCGCCGTCCTAGCGCGCCGCGTGCGCGATCAAGGTCAGAAGACCATCTATTTGGCAAGCGAGGTACTCACGCCGCTCAGGTAATGCGGAATACGGAATGCGGAATGCGGAATTCAAAAGAGTTTATGCAAAAACAAGTTGCTTTGCACTCCGCCTTTCCCATTCCGCCATCCGCCTTCGCATGATGCAACAACGCACGATCACCATCACCAATCGTCTGGGCTTACACGCGCGCGCTGCCGCGAAGTTGGTGCGGTTGGCGGGCGGCTTTCGCAGCCAGGTCTGGCTGACGCGCGCCGACACGCAGCACCAGAGGGTGAACGCCAAGAGTATCTTCAATGTGCTCTTGTTGGCGGCTGCGCAAGGCACCGCGCTCGAACTCTTCACCGAAGGCGAAGACGAGACCGACGCTGCGGAAGCTTTATGTAAGTTGATTGCCGATAAGTTTGGCGAAGAATGAGCAGGCGGTGGGAGTTTCAAATCAATCGTTGTTTGGGTTGGAATGCATGGGGTGAAAAACATGAAGACCATCCATCGCAAATACCGTGAAGAGAGGCTCGAAGGTATCGGCGTCTGTCAAGGGGTAGCCATTGGCCGCGCCTTTCTCGTGGATGATCCGCGCGGGCGCGTCGTACGCGTCGCCCTGCCGACGGAAGAGTTGGAGCCGGAGCTACAGCGCTTCCGCAACGCGCTGCAACTGGCGCAAAGGCAAGTCCGCGAGGCGAAAGAACGCCTGCAAGCGGCGCTCGGCGAAGAGCACTCGTTTATCTTCGACGCGCACTTGTTGATGCTCGAAGACGAGCACCTGGCGCGCCAGATCGAGAACTTCATCCGCGAACATCACGCCAATGCCGAATGGGCCGTGCGCAACGTCACCAATCACTTGCTCGAACTTTACACCCAGGTCGCCGATGACTATCTGCGCGAGCGCAGCAGCGATGTAGCCGACATCGCGCACCGTCTGATCAAAATTCTCTCTGGCACCAAAGCGCGCAGCCTGAGCAAGGCCGCGCCCAACTCAATCCTGATCGCCGACGATCTGCTGCCTTCCGCCGCCGCCGAGCTCGATACCAAGCGCGTCCTGGGTTTTGTGACCAACGTCGGCGGCTGGGCGTCGCATACCTCCATCATCGCACGCAGCTTGAATATCCCCGCCGCAGTCGGCTTGCGCGAAATCACTTCGCGCGCGCGCTCGGGCGATACAATCATTGTAGATGGCGCGACGGGCACGGTGATCTTGCGCCCCTCGCCGGAAACGCTGCGCTTTTACACCGAGCAACAGGAACTGCAAAAGCAGCAGCAACTCACCTACATCGAAGAGCGCGAACTGCCCGCTATCACGCTCGACGGGCATCAGGTGGCCTTGCGCGCCAATGTCGAACTGCTCGAAGAGATCGAAATCTTCCACCGCTTCAACGCCGCAGGCGTCGGGCTTTATCGCTCGGAGTTTTTGTACTCAAACGGCCTACCCTCGGAAGACGAGCAGTACGAGGCCTACAAGCTGCTGGCTGAAATGACGGGCGAGTACGGCGCGAACATTCGCACCTTCGATCTGGGTGGCGACAAGCTGCACCTGGACGGCTTCAAGCCGGAACGCAATCCCGCGCTGGGCCTGCGTTCGATCCGCTTGTCGTTGGCCGTCGAACACGTCTTTCGTGCGCAAGTGCGCGCCATCCTGCGCGCCGCGCAACACGGCAAGCTCAAAATCCTGCTGCCCTTCATCTCCAATCTGGACGAGCTACGCCATGCCAAACAACTCATTGCCGAAGTCGAAAAGGAATTGCGGCAAGCTGGTGTCCAACACACGGAAGATGTCGAGATCGGCGTAATGATCGAAATCCCTGCCGCGGTGATGCTGGCCGACGCGTTGGCGCGTGAAGCCGATTTCTTTAGTCTCGGCACTAACGATTTGACGCAAACGCTGCTAGCGGTAGACCGCGGCAACGAAAACGTGAGCGCGCTCTTCGACCCGCTCCATCCGGCGGTGCTGCGCGCCATCAAGTATGTCGCCGACTGCGCCCACCGGTTACGAATTCCCGTCAACGTTTGTGGTGAGATGGCCTCGAACCCGGCACAGTGCATCGTACTGCTCGGCCTGGGCTTGAATGATTTGAGTATGACGCCGACAGCGATTCCAGCCATTCGCCGTCTGGTGCGTTCGCTCGAACTGCGCAAGGCGCAGGAGATTGCCGAGCAGGCCCTCAAACTCAACACACCCGCCGAAGTGAATCGCTATGTGCAGAAACAGCTCAGCGAGTTCAGCGCGCAATTGTTTGCTGTGCCAGCCCACGCTTAGAGCGTGTTTGGGGATTGGGCCATCTGACTGAAGCAGGTTGCTTTTCTACACATGTTTTTGCGCCGGAGGCGCGGCAGAAATTAGCCGGTGGTGGAGCTTGGCGGAACCACCGGAAACAAACCGAAAGGTCCCCCAGCCCTGAAAGGGCGAGAGACAAGTTTGGTCTGACGCCCTTTCAGGGCTGGGAAACAAATTCCAAGCGGTCCCGGTGGTTCCGCCAAGCTCCACCACCGGCTAATCTCCCGACGTGCCTCCGGCACGAAGAGTTGTGTAGAAACCAAAGCTATAAACATTGTGCCCCGCTGGGGCTAGAATTCCCAAGACGCTCTTAGGAGCACTGAGCCATCTCGGAGCCAGGCATGCAACACCTCATCTTTGCCGTCTTCCCCAAAACCACAAGCCTGTCGTACCTGCGCCTGCTCGATGACACAGGTAAGCTGTTGGGCGAGCGCGAACTCGACAATGCTGCCATCAACAAGTTGGCCGAGGTTGTCGAGAAGTACTATCAGCGCCAAATGCCTGAGCTGAACGTACTGGGCCAGCACCTTTATCAATGGCTGGATGGGCCGACCGAACGTTGGCTGGCTAATGCTGAGATTGCTCCCGCTGCTGGCACCGGGCTGGCCGTCCACATTGATGTGGCCGAGCAGTTGCGCCACTTGCCCCGGGAATTGCTCAATCGCCAGGGGGCTTATCTTTGCCATAACGCGCATCGCCCGTTCACGCCCGTCCGGCGCGTGGGCCAAGCGCGCCGCGAACCACTGCGCGAAAATCGCCCGTTGCGCATTCTGTTTATGGCTTGTTCGGCTGAAAACATTCAGCCCGTGTTGCGCTACGAACACGAAGAGAATTGCATTCTGACGGCGGCGGGCAAGTTCGATGTTGAACTCGTCGTCGAAGAGCGCGGCAGCCGCGAGGGGCTGGCCGAACGCATCAGCTTTTATGGTGACGATCACGGCAAGGGCTATTTCGATGTCTTTCATCTGACCGGGCACGCCGATGTGAACGAAGAGAACGTGCCGATCTTCTGGATGGAGGATGATTTGGGTTACGGCGTCGCGGTCACTGCCGATCAACTGGCGCGCTCGTTTGCAGGCAACTGGCCCCGGCTAGTCTTTCTCTCAGGTTGCAAAACGGCGCAATCAGCGGAACTGGGGCTGCTGCCGTCGTTTTGCGAAGCCCTGGTGCAAGCGGGCGCTCCGGCTGTTTTGGGTTGGGCCTTGCCTGTGCGCGACGATTACGCGACCGAGGCCGCCGCCGAGTTGTATGAGCATCTGGCTGCTGGCAAACGTATTGACGAAGCCGTCGCGCGGGCGCGGCATCAATTGATCGAAAGCAAGAGCGACGATTGGCATCTGTTGCGGCTCTACGCCGACGCGACACCGGCGACGGAGATCGTCACGCCGCCGCACACGCCCAAACGCGGGCGCCTCAAGTGGCGACCGGCGCACAGCGAATTCCTGGACGAAAACAGCCGTAGCGAAGTCTGTCCGCGCGCCGAGTTCGTCGGGCGGCGGCGTCCGTTGCAACGCTGTTTGCGCGTGCTGACCAGTCGCCAGGACGAGGCGCATTACCGCGAAGGCGTGCTGTTGCACGGCATGGGCGGATTGGGCAAGAGCAGCCTGGCCGCGCGGCTGTGCGACCGGTTGCCCGATTATCGCCGCCTGGTCTGGTATGCGGTGGTTGACGAACTGGCCTTCACTACGAAGCTGGGCGAGAAGCTGGCCAACGTCGAAGTCAACCAGTTGTTGAACCAGCCGCTGACGCTCAAACAACGGCTCTGCCGCCTGCTCGAACACGAAGCCTTCGACACGCCCGCGCTGTTCGTCTTCGATGATTTTGAACAGAACCTGGAACCTGACGCCGGAGACGGGTATCAGGTCAAACCCGCCGCGCTGACGGTGCTGACCGCTTTGCTGGCCGCCATCCGCGAGACCAATGCACGCAGCCGCGTCATCGTCACCAGCCGTTACCGCTTCCCCTTGCCCGGCCCCGCGCGGCTGTATGAAGAGGGGTTGGAATCGTTGGCTGAGGCCGACCTGGCCAAGAAGCTGCGCCAACTGGACGAGAAATACGAAATGCGGTTGGCGCGTAGCGCGGCACAGGTGCGCGCCGAAGAGTTGGGCGCGGGCAATCCGCGTCTGCTCGAACGGCTCTATCGTGTCATCGCCGATGCGGGCACCGATCACGAGGCGATCTTTGCCGCGCTGGAGCAGACGACCGCCGACTTTCGCGAAGAGATTCTGTTGCGCCAACTGCTCGAACGGCAGACGCCCGCCGGACGCCAGCTTGTCGCGCTGGCCGCCGTTTGTCGCTTGCCGGTGGATCAGGCGGCGTTGGCGGTCATCGCTGATGCAGCGTTCGCTGCCGGGCAGTTGGAACGCGCGGTTTCGCTCGGCTTGATCGAAGCCGGGGTCGAGACCGATCCGCAAACCGGCGAACAAGCGCCGCGTTATTTCGTTTCAGACATCCTGCTGCCGTTGTTGGAGGGCGTGCTGACAGCCGCTGAGGAAAGTGCCGCCGCTGAGCGCGCGGCCCGTCATCTGCATCAACATTGGTACGTCGAGCGGGATGCACCCAACATCGAGCAAGCATTGGAAGTCCACCGGCTGGCGTTGTTGGCGTCTGAGCAAGCGATTGCCGTCGAAATCGGAAGCACACTCGCCTCAAACTGGAACTATCGAGCGCAATACCGCGAAGCCGTCGCGCTTTGCCAGATGACGCTCGTGTTGGGTGATAATTACCGCATCCTGCTCCAACTGGCGCGTGCCGAAAAGGTGCTGGGCATTGGCGCGCCGGTTAAGCATTACCAGCAGGCGCTCGCCGAGTGCCCGGAGGCGGATATAACCAGCCGCAGTTCCATCCTTTACAATTACGCCGAACTTGTCGCGCAGCAGGGCGATGTGGCGCGCGCGCTGGCGTTGTGGCAGGAGTCGCTGAAGCTCAGGGAGCAAATCGGCGACGTGCATGGTATGGCAGCAGCACTGGCCTATTTGGCTTGGGCGGCGGAGCAACAAGGCAATACGTTGGAATCGCAACGGCTCTATTTACAGTCCGCCCGCTTGACGGCGCAGGTCCGCGCGTGGCTCGATCTAGTGAAAGTGCTGGGGAATCTCGGCGTAGGCGAAGACGAAGACGCATCAGCCTACCTCGCCCAGGCGTTCTGGCTCACGTTGCGTGTCGGCGTGCCGCTGGAAGATTCAGTTAATCTGGCAGCGGGATTGTTGACGAAGCTCACCCCGGCGGCGGAAGTGGCTCCGTTATTGGCAGCGGGGGCTATGCTCTTTGCTCAGACACGCGGCGAAGCTCATCCCAAACGCGAGCAGTATCAGCGCAGGGCATTCAATCTGCTGGTCGCCTGTGCCGGAGAGCGTGGCATTACTACACAGGAAGCGTTTGATGATTGGGTAGAACGGGAAGGCTTGAATGACCCGGAACGCTTTGTGCCGCAACTCGACGCAGCGCTGACGGCAATGGTGGGGACGCGGGAATGGCTGTTTGACCGGCAGTTGTTTGATGCAGGTTAGTCAGGGCATCTGTAGTTCCGTCTTCAGGCGGCCGCTTGGCGTTGCACAGGCCCCGCCTTCAGGCCAATGACATTGAATTCGTGGTGTCCGACAAGCTGCCAGCTTGTCGTTGACTCGGAAAGCGTCAAACCGGAAGCCCGCGACAAGCTGGCAGCTTGTCGGACAGGCTGGGGAGCCCGTCAATCAATCGCTTTCACTCACACGTGGAATGCTGCTGATCACTTGTCCCAGGCTTTGCGCCGAATGCACGCGCCAATGCGCATCATCGCGCACCGGAAAATCTTCACGATAATGCCCGCCCCGGCTCTCTTCGCGCCAGAGCGCTGCTTCTGCCATCAGCTTGGCCAGCATCGCAAAATTCCTCGTGCGCTCGTTGATGTTCTCGGCCAAAAGCTTTTCACATTCTGCGACTGCCGCCCGCAAATCTTCCGCGCGGCGAATCAAACCGACCTTCCACCACATCAAATCCTGCACGCGCGCTTTCGTGCGCTGATCGAGCCGCCATTGCGCCAGTTCGTATTCCACTGTCTCCAACTCCGGCTTGTCTGGCAGCGGCCACGCATCTTCCAAAACCGCCGCGCCTGCGCGCGCGCCGAAGACCAGACCTTCCAGCAGCGAATTGCTTGCCAGCCGGTTCGCCCCGTGCACACCCGTACAAGCGACTTCACCCGCCGCGTACAAGCCAGGCAGCGTCGTGCGCCCGTGCGTATCAGTCTTCACGCCACCCATCACGTAATGCACCGCCGGGCTGACCGGCATCTGGTCGCGCGACAAATCCAAGCCGTAGCGCAAACACGTCTCGTAGATGCCAGGGAAGCGCCCGCGCACAAAGGCTGCGTCGAGGTGCGTCAAATCCAAATACATCCAGCGCGTGTTAGTGCGCTGCATCTCGGCCACAATCGCCCGTGCCACAATGTCGCGCGGCGCCAGCTCACCGCGCTCGTCATAGTTTTTAGCGAATGCTTCGCCGTCGTGATTGCGCAGAAGCGCGCCCTCGCCGCGCAAGGCCTCGCTTAACAAAAAGCGCGGCGCATCGGGCAAGGCGAGCGCGGTCGGGTGGAACTGCACGAATTCCAGATCGCACATCATTGCGCCCGCCGCATAAGCCATTGCCATCCCGTCGCCCGTCGCCACGCTGGGATTGGTCGTCTGCGCGAAAAGCTGCCCCGCGCCGCCCGTCGCCAACACGACCGCGCGCGCGTACAACTCGCGCCGCAAACTCTCGTGCGGGTCAATGAACTGCACGCCGACGCAGCGCCCATCTTCGACGATGAGGCTGACTGTGGCGGCGTGCGCGGCAAGTTGGATGTTCGGCTGTTTTTTGGCGTAGGCGATCAAGGCGCGCACGATCTCGCGCCCGGTCGAATCGCCGCGCGCGTGCAGGATGCGACGGCGCGAATGCGCAGCCTCGCGCGTGAAAGCCAACGCACCGCCTTCGCGGTCGAACTGCGCGCCCCACTCAATCAGTTGCGTTATGTACTTCGGGCCTTCTTCGACCAGCACGCGCACGGCTTTTTCGTCGCACAAGCCAGCACCCGCGACGAGCGTGTCTTCGACGTGCAGATCAATCTGGTCATCATCGGAGAGCGCAACGGCCACGCCGCCCTGCGCGTATTCGGTGTTCGATTCGTCGAGTCGGTCTTTGGTCAGGACAATGACGCGGCCCTCCGGCGGGAGATGTTGGGCGAGTTCGACGGCGGCGCGTAGGCCGGCGACGCCGGAGCCGATGACGATGTAATCGGGTGATGGAGCCATAGACTTGGTGCTAATCCCTTTCGGTATTCGGAAATCAATTTTCGTAGACGCGATCTTCAATCATCAGCTTCACCAGCGCGGCATTACCGCTCCCATCAACTTTGACCTCGACCCGCGCCTTGTCAGGATGCTTCAGCAAATCCTCTGCGACCGCTTCCCGCTGAGTTTCCGAGATGTAGAAATTCTCGATGCCGTATTCAACTTGCCAGCCGGTGTAGCGTCCACGCAAGAAGACTCGATTGTTTGGCAAAGCTTGGGGCAGGGAAGTCGTCACTTCAATCGGTTGCCAAACGCCATCGCTGTTTTGCTCGACCACCGTGTAGACCGTCGCCCCACTGGCTGGCGCTTTGTCCGCGAGCAAAGCGCCAGGGCGGCTGATCTCGTAGCCGAGCGTGACGTAATAACCGCTCAAGATGCTGTACGGATCAACCGGCACGACTTTGAGAATGACGCTGCGCCCGGTCGCGCGCGTGTAAACCTTCTGCGCAGGGATGCTGGCGAGAATCAGAACTTGAAGTGCGAGCGCGAGCGCAAACCAGAGTGCCGGTTTTTTCATGATGCCACCTCACTCCGGCGCAATTGTTTTTCGTAGGCGATGCCCGCTGCAATCGTTAGCACGCCGCACACGATGAAGGCCAGCGATTTCAGCAGCAGCGAAGTTTCGTATTCCAGAAAGCGCGTCAAGACCAGCAGGGCCAGAAAAAGCGTTCCGGCCCAGAAGGCCGACCGGCGCTCTTCCTGAAAGCCTTTGCGCAGGCCGATGCCTGCTACGATCAACGCGGCCAAGTTGGCCAGCAACGTCGGCAAGACAATTCTTCTTCCGCTCAGCAGAATGCCTGCACTTACCAGCAGGCAAGCGCCGACCAATCCGCCGAAGATCACACGCTGCTCGCCATTCATCTGTTGCCAAGCGCGCGCGCCAAGCAGCAGGCCCGCCAATACCGCCGCCCCGGCTGAGAGCAGCCAGACTCCTTCTGGCAACAGCCGTTGTGTAGAGTTACTTACCCACGGCCCGCGAAATGAGCCGACGTAGGCGCACACGCCAATCAGCAATGCGCCGAACACGGCCACGGCGTTGCCGAGTTCAGGTCTGTGCCGGGTGACGCGATGAAACTCTCCGGCAGCCCAAGCGAGAAAACCGCCTGACACCAGCGCCAACAAAACCGCCCGGCCTGAATCGCTGATGACGGCGAGCGTAAATAGCGCGCCGCTCAATGCCGCGAAGGTCAGCGTATAAAGCGCCCGCGAACGAGTCGCCAAACCCAGAGGTATAAAGACCAACGCCAACACGAACGGATAAACCGTGGCCAGCCGCTCGTGATAGTCGTTAGCAAAGCCGACAAACCAGATGAATGACAACGCCAACGCCAGCGACCCGATCAGCCAACTCCGCACCGCCCAGGCCATCACCAGCGAGCCGACAGCCCACGCCGCGTAGGCTCTGTGCCAGGTGCCACTGATGTGGAAGACTTGCGCCATCAAGCCGATGTTGGCTCCGAACGCCAGACAGCCACAGAAGATCAGTGCGTGCCCCAGACGCGGCGAGCCGCGCTTGTAACGCAGCCAATAGCCCGTCAGATGGAAGCCCAGCAGAATGAAAAATAGAAGCGCGACCTTAAAGCCGGTCGGCAAAGTCTCCCAATTGGCCGCCACAAAGCTGATGATGCCGCCGCCCACCAGCAAGCCGCCAATGGTGAAGATCACGGCGGCCAGCCGGCGCGACGATTCCTGGCCGAGTTCGTCTAGCCGGTAAAGCGTGCGCAGTCCTTGCGCCGCCTCTGCCGTCAACAAGCCCTGCTCGAGCCAATCTTGGAGTTCGCCTTTGAGTGCGTGGCGGAATTTGGGGGTTAGGTTTGGCATATTGTCGTTACTTAGCCCTGCGCTTGATGCCGCGCAGCTAATTGCCCGCAGGCCGCCGAAATGTCTTCGAGAGCGGAAACTTACCAGACGGTGTTCACCAAGCCACTGTTCACGATTTGGCCATCATGCGTAAGACAAGGCACGCCGAGCCGGAGGGCCACTCCAACGACCAAACGATCGCGCATTTCCGGCGCTGTTGCATGCGCGCTAAAATCTAAGACGTCGGTCGGCTCAAATGGCAACAACACAAATTGTGAGCTTTGCTGTAAGCGAAGAAAAGCCGCCGCAAAATCCAATGGCTCTCCGTGCTTTTTGTTCACATAGAAAAGTTCGGCTAGGACAATTGCAGGCAAAAAAATTAGTGCCAGCCCTTGATCTGCTTCGCCGAAAGCCTGGCGGGCTTTGGCTCCGAGTTTAGGAGAAGCCATCAGGTACCAGTAGAGCGCGTGCGTGTCTGCCACGTAATCACTCATTGAGGTTCATCCTCCAAGTCCTTTTTCCACTCGTCGCGGATTTCACGTATCTCCGCTTCGATGTCGAGGTCTTCTGGAAAATGTCCCTTCCAAATGCCATAGAGAGATTGCGGCTGTCTATTGGTAGTAGGACTTGCCAGCCGATTATTAAGGTACGCAATCAATTTGCGTTGTTCATGCGCTGGTAATTGATCGGCGAGTTGTGTGATTTGTTCGAAAGTAACTTCTGACATATTCCTCCCCTCGTTACTGCGCCTGATGTCGCGCCGCCAACTGCCCGCAGGCCGCCGAAATGTCCTGCCCGCGTGGGCGGCGGATGAACGCAGCCACGCCGTGCTCGTTGAGAATCTGTTGGAAGCGCAGGATACGCCCCATTGGCGACGATTTGAAAGGCAACTCCGGCGCGGGATTGTGCGGGATCAGATTCACTTTGGCGCGCAGATGGTTTTTATGAATCAGGCTTGCCAAGCGCTCGGCATCTTCATCGCTGTCGTTGATGTCAGCGAGCATCACGTATTCAAACGTCAGCCGCTCGCGTTCGCGCAAGGGGTAGTCGCGCAGCGTCTGTAGCAACTCTGCCAGGTTGTAGCGTTTATTGAGCGGGATCAGTTTCGTGCGCTGCTCGTCATACGTGCCCGACAGCGAGATGGCCAGGCGCGGGCGCACCTCTTCGGCGGCAAACTGCTTGATCTTCGGCACGAGGCCGGAGGTCGAAACGGTGATGCGTTGCGGGCTGATGTTCAACCCCTGTTTGGCGCACAACAAACGAATCGCCTGCATCACTTCGTCGTAATTCAGAAAGCTCTCGCCCATGCCCATAAAGACCAGATTCGTGCCGTGTGGCGTTTCATTGCCTGCACCGTAAACTTCGTTCAGCACGATGATGACCTGCGAGACGATCTCACCAGCAGTCATATTACGCTTGATGCCGAGTTGCGCGGTCATACAAAAGGTGCAGCCGACCGCGCAGCCGACCTGGCAACTGACACAGATCGTGTCGCGGCGTTCTTCGGGCATGAAGACGGCTTCGACTTCTTTGCCGTCGCCCAAGCGCAGCAAGTAGCGGCGCGTGCCGTCGCTTGAATAGAACACGTTGACGATCTGGGTTTGCGTGACTTGCGTTACCTCGCCGAGCTTTTCGCGCAGCGGTTTTGACAGGTTGGTCATTTGCGCGAGGTCGAGCACGCGGCGTTGATAGAGCGACTGGTAAAGCTGTTTGCCGCGAAACGGCGCTTCGCCGAGTTGTTGTGCGAAGGCCATCAATTCGCTCTCTGTTTTGCCGAGTAATAATTCCATAGGACGAAGATTTTAGCACACGCCCTGGGGGCGCACGCGGCTCGCGTGCAGGGGAGGCTGGGAAAGTAGCACGTTATCCGGCAAGTGAACACGTCACCACGCGCACGCGAGCCCCGTGTGCTTCCAGATTTGCCCTTACCCGCTCACTGTGTTACAACGCGGGTCGTTGACAGGCAAATTCCCCACCAACTCAAGTAAAGAAGTATGAACGATTCCCGGCATCTCGAACCGCTCCCCGTGCGTTGTCAGAGTCTCTCTGTCTTTTTCCCGGCCTACAATGACGAAGGCTCGATTGCGTTGATAGTGGAGAAGACCTTGGCCTTGCTGCCGCGCATCACCGACGACTACGAGATAATCGTGGTCAATGACGGCAGTAGCGATGGCACGGCGGCAGTCCTAGATGGATTGGCGCGGCGGCTGCCACAACTGCGAGTGATTCATCATCCGAAAAATCGCGGTTATGGCGGCGCGTTGAGCACAGGGTTTCAGAACGCGACCAAAGAGTTGGTCTTTTACACCGATGGCGATGCGCAGTATGACGTAGCTGAACTGACGAAGTTGATTCCTTTGCTCACTGATGAAGTAGATGTGGCCAACGGCTACAAGTTGAAACGCTCGGACAACAAGCGGCGCATCGTATTGGGTGCAGCCTACAAGTTTTTAGCGCGGTTCTTGTTCGGCTTGCCGATCCGTGATGTGGATTGCGATTTCCGCTTGATGCGACGCAGCGCAATCCAGAGCATTGATTTGGTCTCGAACAGCGGCGTTGTCTGCACCGAGATGGTCTACAAGCTGCACGCGGCGGGCTATCGCTTCGCCGAAACGCCAGTGCATCATTACCCACGTCTGCATGGGCAATCGCAGTTCTTCACCTTGCGCCGGGTTGCCGAAACGGCACTGAACTTTTTCGGCTTGTGGCTGAAGCTGGTTGTCCTGCCGCGCGTGACATTCGGCTTACTGGGTCAGCGTAAAGCTGTGGCCAAGACCAGCGGGCAGATTTGAAGCGGCGACCATGCGCGTACCTTTCCTCGACTTGCTGCGGCAATACCACGAGATCGAAGCTGACCTCGACTCAGCCATCAAACAGACTCTAGACAATGGCGTATACATTTTGGGCGCTGAGGTCGCCGCCTTCGAGCGCGAATGGGCGGCTTGTTGCGGCGTGTCAGCCTGTGCTGGATTGGGCAATGGCACTGATGCGATTGCGCTGGCTTTATTGGCGAGCGGCGCGGTGCAGCCGGGGTGTGGCGATGAAGTCATCACGGCGCCGTTGACCGCTGGCTATACGGCGCTGGCGATCCGGCAAGCAGGCGCTGTGCCCGTCTTTGCCGACATCGAAGCGCGCAGCTACACGCTCGACCCGGCGGCTGTGGAAGCGGCCATCACGCCGCGCACACGAGCGATAATGCCGGTGCATCTCTATGGACAGATGGCTGATCTGGATGTCATCAACGAAGTCGCCCAGCGGCATAAGCTGATCGTGATCGAAGACGCCGCCCAGGCTCATGGCGCGATCTGGCGCAGTCGGCGCGCTGGCGCGCATTCACACGCGGCGACCTACAGCTTCTATCCGACCAAGAACCTGGGCGCGTTCGGCGATGGCGGCGCAGTTGTTTCCAACGATGCCGCATTGATCGAACGCGTGAAGCTGTTGCGCCAGGGCGGTCATCTGCCAGCCTTACAGCAAAGCACGGTCGGGATGAATTCGCGGCTTGATGAATTGCACGCAGCGATGTTGCGCGTGAAGCTGCGCAAGCTGGATGAATGGACGCGGCGGCGGCAACAGTTGGCATGGGTTTACTACGACCAATTGAAAGATACGCGGCTTGTTTTGCCGGAGACGCGCGCCGAGGCTGAGCACGTTTATCACCTTTTCGTTGTGCAGCATCCTGAGCGCGAGCGGCTGCGGGCTTATCTGGCCGAGCGCGGCATCGAGACTTTGATCCATTACCCTTTTTTGTTACATCAACAACCACTCTTCAAGCGCGCTGAACAGGCTACGTTGCCGGTTGCCGAGAGTGTAGTCTCGCAGATTTTCTCGTTGCCACTCTACCCGCAGTTGAGTGATACAGAAGCTGCGCTTGTAGTGGAAGCGATCCTTGAATTCGAAGCGTTAAGCAGTTAGCCCATTGGATGTAAAAAGTCGTAAAAGCTGTATACCGCCGAAAGCACGCTATAGAGGTGGGCTGGCCAGCGATTTATCATTGCGGCTTGATTGTCCAACTCTCTCACTTTGATCGGAGGTCGCATGACATCACGCTTCGCCATCAGGCTAACACTAACCGCTCTGTTGAGCATTGCTGCTGCCAATGCAAACGCCGCCTGGAATCAGCAGGAGGCCGCTATTGAAAAGCATCCGCTCGTCCTGAAAGTCAAAGAGTTCCGCGCTGTCCGCGAAAAAGACCCTCAAGCCGCGCAAGCTTTTTTGGCCGACGATCCGCGCGTTTGGTACGAGAAGAAGGAAGGCGCGGGCCAAGCCTGGCGCTTCGACAGCGACCCGTGGGTGCATTGGGACAAGTTTTTCAAAAGTCAGAGTACAGATAAAGATTGGCGAGTCGAAGGCCACGCCGTTTCCGTCATCGCAGTCGAGAGCAATGATTTCTACCGTTTGATTGAGCGCGCACCAGCGCCCGTCCGGCTGACGTGGTTCTTCAACGAAGCGGGAAAGATTTCCGGTTTCCTGGTGCAATCTATGTCCAAAGGCCAAGCGGATCGTTTGGACGAGTTCAGCAAATGGGCGCGCGAGCATCATCCAAGCGAACTGGATTACCTGATGCCCAAAGGACGGATCAATCCTGCGGGTGATAGAGCGGAACGCTGGCAGGCGCTGCTGATCAAATGGCGCGCGGCTGTCGGGCTGCCGCCGGTTCGCTGAAAGCCGGTCTCTTCGACTTGCGCTGAAGCCTTAGCGTAATTGCTCCTCTATTCCATCAAGTAAAGGTTTCCAGTATTTGTTGGTGACTGTGTCAGCATCAAACTGCAAAGCGCCTGCGCGAGCCTGCTCGCGTAGTGCTTTCCCCAGTCGCCTGTTTTTCAACGTGAAATAAGCTTGCTCTAGCCTGTCAGCTATGGCTTCGACCTGTGGCTTGTACCAATGACCACCGGAACGAATCTTCAATATGGCCGCCTCTTGCCGTAAGACAGGCCAACCAGCAAAGATCAGTTCGCCCGTAGCGCCCCATTCGCCAGTGATCACAGGAACCCCGCAGGCCTGCGCTTCTATTAGTGGAATGCAAAAGCCTTCGGCCATGCTTACGCTAAGCAGTGCGTCGAAGGCGCTGTATAGTCGCGCCATGTGCTGATCAGAGAAGCCGACAGAGTTTAGATATTGGTCAGGATAACGCACGGCAGAAGGAGGTAGATCATATTGTCTTAGAACTCGCTCTATATCAGTCGAGCCGTTCAACATAGTGTGCAGGTACAAAACCGAATTGGGATACTTTGCCCGGAACTGCGAGAAGGCGGCTATATGTTCTCGAAAGGCTTTCCTCTCGGGTGATTTCGGCCCCACGTTTGACGCGACCATGCCAACAATGAAAGCGTCAGGAGGCAATCCTACTGCGCGCCGCGCTGTGGCCTTGCTGATAGGCGCAAACAGCCGCGTATCCACTCCGTGTGGTACGACTGCGCAGCGCAGACCGGCAGCCTGGCACATATCAAATGAAGTTCGGTTGAGTACTATTGGCAGATATGCACCTGCTAGAGCGTCTTTAATCAGTTTGGGCAATTTGCCGTCCGCACTGATAGGGAGCCAGGGACACCAGGGAGGACTCGCTTCAAAAGTCGCAGTTTGTGTAATTGTCCATAAGCTGATAATCAAATTTATATCAAACAACCTACAGTGAGCCTGGACGATAGCAGAGCTGTCGCCTTGTGGATAAACAGGCACTCCACACCACTCAAGGCTCCCGCTGTCGAGACCCGTACAGGCCAAAATGTGAACTTCATGGCCAAGGGCTTTTAACCTCGGTGCAAACAAGCCGGTTTGATTCGCAAAGCTGACACGAGCCCAGGGAGCGGCTGATTGCCACACTATTCGCATCTTGAAATTCTCCTATTGGGTAATCCCTCTGTGCCTTTTCGTAGCACCTGCAAAGCAGACAGAAAATCATTCGCCACAGATTGTAATGCGGCGTTTTCTATAACGCCGCAACTGTATCAGCCAAGCCAGGGTTTCGACTCAGTATTCTTACTTGCAGAGCTTACACAAATCTTCTTTGGAATCTTGACTCCAACCTGCGCAGGAACATATATTGGCGCGGGTTGGTAATGGGGGAGAATGAGCACGACTCCGGCCTTTCATTTGATACTTCGCGTGCTCGGTTCCAATGGCAGTCTCAATCGAATCCCCAATTGATCCGGCTGGGTAATATTGGCAATTCTCTATGTTTGATTTAGCAACAAACGGCCAGTTGTTTCGTTTGCTGCCGACCAGCAAGCGAAACGGGTTCGTCAGCAGTAAGCCACAGCAACTCTTTCCAGGAGGACACAACCATGAGACCAGATTACTACGAACCGCAAACGCACCCTGCGGCGCTTCCCACCGTGCGCCCCGAGATCGTTTTACAGCCGCTCAGTGAAATCAATTTCGAGGGACAGTCTCGACTTCGCCCCGAAGTGATTTCCCTGGCTCCGCTGGAAGCTGCTTCTTCCAAGAAACCAAAACCAACATCGAAGCCAAAACCGAAACCGCGCCCAGAAGTCATTACGGAAATAGCGCCGGAGACTAAGCCGAAAAAACCACGGCCTGAAGTTATCACTGAGGTCGCGCCCGGGACCAAGAAGAAGAAGAAAGGCCCTGGAGTCATCACCGAGATTGCGCCGGGACCTCGTCCTTACAAACCCGGAGTCGTCACCGAGATTGCGCCGGGAACTCGTCCTTACAAACCCGGAGTCATTACCGAGGTTGCACCAGGAACCAAGCCGAAAAAGAAAGGCCCTATAGTTATCACCGAGGTTGCGCCGGGGACAAAAAAGAAGCCGACAAAGCAACGTCCCGGTGTGATTACTGAAGTCGCGCCGGGCACCAAGAAAAAACAGCAACGTCCGGTAGGGTATGTGATTACTGAAGTCGCGCCGGGCACCAAGCCAAAGAAACAGCGCCCGGGAGGGTATGTGATTACCGAAGTCGCGCCGGAAACCCGCCCTGTCAAAAAACGGTAATAAATAGGCGCGCCATAAACCGTGTGCTTACGGCTCCTTCGCTTTGAACGTACCGCAGGCCAGACAGAGCAAGTTGCCAACTTGCCTTGTCTGGCCTGCGGCACAGTTAACCCGCCATAGAGGCACCGCTATGAAGAACCAATTCAAGCCGGTGGCGTTGGTCAGCATGCCCGCGCTTTCCGGCAGATTTCCTTCCTTTCAGCTTGCCTTGTTAAAGCCGACGCTCGAACGCGCAGGCATACCAGCCCAGCCCTTTTCGCTCTTTATGTATTTTGGCGAGCAGATCGGCTGGCGTCTCAATGAAGCCATCGCGGATGTCTGGCCGAGCATGGTCGGCGAATGGGTCTGGACTAAGGCGGCTTTTGGCGATGAGGTCGAGGCGGATCAGGAAAAATACTTCGAGCATTACGCGCGGGTCTTCGACGCTATCTGTGAGCAGGCCGATTGCACGCTGGACGACATTCGACGCGTCCGCAACGAGGCGGCCCCGGCGTTTATTGATTTCTGCGTGGAGGCGATAGATTGGAGCCGCTTCGGCTTGATCGGCTTCTCGGTGGTCTTTCAACAATTGCTCGCGAGCCTGGCGCTGGCCAAAGCATTGAAGCAGCGTTATCCCGACATACCTATCATTATGGGCGGCGCTGGTCTTGAGGACGATATTGCCGATGAGGTTATGCGCAATTGCCCGCAGATTGATTATCTGCATTGCGGCGACGCCGAATTGTCTTTCCCGGAAGCGGTGCGCCGCTTGTACAAAGGCGAGTCCATGCGCGGGCTGCGCGGCATTATGTGGCGCGACAACGGCCAAGTGGTCTACGCGGGGCGCGCGCCAAATTTCGCTGACATGAACTCGACTCCGGTGCCCGAGTTTGAGGAGTATTTCTACGCGCGCAAGGAAGGCGGCTACGAAGACTACGAAGACGCCAGAGAGGTGTTGTTGCCGCTCGAAACGGCGCGCGGCTGTTGGTGGGGCGCGAAAAACCACTGCACCTTTTGCGGGCTGAATCGTGCGGGGATGGAGTTCAGGTCGAAGGATGCGGAGAAAGTGATCGAACAGCTTGAGACGCTCTCACAACGCTACGGGATATTTCATTTCAATGCGATTGACAACATCCTGGCGCCGGAATATGCCGAGCAGCTTTTCGGGCGACTCGCCGAAGCCAAAACGGATATTCGTATTCACTATGAAATTCGCCCGAGCATCTCGCACGCACAACTGCGCGAACTGCGCCGGGGCGGGCTTTATTCTGTGCAGCCGGGCGTGGAGAGTCTCTCCACCAACATACTGAAAATCATGCGCAAACACACTACGGGGCTGCGCAATCTGGAGCTGATCAAGTGGTGCACCTATTACGGCATTCACAATTTCTATAACATCCTCGTCAGATTTCCCGGCGAGACCGTCGCCGATTATCAGTTGCAATGCGAAGTAATCTCCAAGATCGCTCACTTGCAGCCGCCGTATGCGATTGTCAAAGCGCGTGCTGATCGCGGCTCGCCGATGTTCGCCGAGCCTGAATCACAAAGCATCTCGCGGTTGCGCCCGGCGGCCTGCTACGAATACATCTTCCCGCAGCCGCGCTTCAATCTCGAACGCGTGTCTTATTACTTTGATCACGAAATGCAAAATACGGTCACGGATGAGGATTACGAAGATATCTTCAGCCTGGTGGCCGACTGGCAGGAAAGCTGGGAACAGCCTGAGCCGCCATATATGCGCTATCGCAAAGCCTGGTCAACCGTCGTGATCGAAGATGGCCGTACGCAGCCAGCCCAGACGTTTACTTTTTCCGCCGGCCCGGCAGAGCTTTATGAATATTGCGCCGATGCGCGCAGTCGTGGCGATATAGCCACGCGCTTCAATCAAGCGGAGTGGATTGAAGCGGCCTTGCAAGAGTTTATCGAACAAGACCTGATGATCTTTCTCGACGGTCGCTATCTTAGCTTGGCACTGCCTGAGAATCCGTATTTATAGCTACGGTCATAAACATGGGCCATCGGCATTTTGCATTCTCAACTCTCCATTCAATTGCAGTAAAGCATGCTCTTTTACTGCACAAGAATGATGAATTGAGAATGAAGAATGCCGATTGATTTGAGTTACCAGTCACCGCAACAGCGCCTCGCACGCTGCCTGGGAGAGTTGGAATTGCGCAAAGCCCTATCCACTATTCTTTCTTCACTACCCACACAGTTTCATGCCGAGCGGGCGGAACTGCTCGACTTCTTGTTGAAGCAGGGAATACTTTATCGCACGGAGACCCAGCCTGTGCTCTCGCGCGACGGCACTTCGGCCAGGTGGATGCTTGATTCTTTGGCCGTCACGCTCAGCCCGCGCGGCGCCGAATTGGCCGGGCGCTGCTTGCTCGCACTGCTCAAACACTTCGATGGCAGGCAACTCGCCACCTACGGTCTGACGGGCGCGCCGCTCCTGCAAGCTTGTCTCTTGCAAGCAGGCGGAGATTATCGCGGCTTGCTCGTGCGTAAAGAGAGAAAACAACACGGCTCGCTCAAGCTCATCGAAGGACGCATTGAGCCTGACGAGCCGGTGATTCTGATTGACGACTCGATCAGTTCAGGCATGTCGATGGACGAGGGTTGCCGGATTCTGGAAGAAGCCGGACTGCGCGTAGAAGGCGGCGTGGCGTTGGTGCGCTTCGGTTGGGAGAGCGGCTACGCTTCGCTGCAGGAGCGCGGCTACCACGTGGAAGCAGTCTACGACATTTGGGACGATTTTATGGTGAAGATGGAGGGCGAGGAGACCGCTTTGCCCAATCCCTCGAAGTGGTTTCCCGAATTTCAATGGAGTCCCACGCAAGCGCCTGAAGGATTGCATCCGGCACAGCTTGCCCGCGTGGTGCTGCTGGCTTACCTGGAATCGGGCCAATTGCTGCGTCCGCCGCAACGCCTGGACAGGGATTACGATGCGGCGGGCGGAGTCTGGGTCAGTCTCAGGTCGCGTGAGGAAATCTACGAGCGCCACGCGCGTGACGGCTTTTGGCACTTTCCCGGCGAAGCCAGAGGGACGCCGGCTGAAGACCTGGTCAAAGCGTGTTTGAGAACCGCTGATGAACTCCCGCGTGGCGCTGAAGGCCGCGCGCTGGTAGAAAGCAGTCACCTCGCCGTCACCTTTTTCTCTGCGCTGGAAGAATGCACGGTTGGGCAACTCGATAATGATCGCTATGGCATTGTGGTTTGCAGCCGGGAGCGCACCGGGCGCATGGGCGGCGCGCTCCCGCGCATGCCCGGCATCGGCAACGAGTGGGAGCAATTCCGACACGCCGGGCGCAGAAACGGCGAGCTACTTTCTTTCGAGCCTTATGTGATTTATCGCCACGAAGTGTTCAAAGCGGTCGAGCCGGAGGCAGTATGGCAACCCTCTGGTGTGCCGCTCGAACCCCAACTCTTCTGGCATCAGAATCCAGCTATCTGTGAGCCAGTAGCGGAGCGCGCGCGCGACATTGTCATCGCTCGCCTGCTCGGCGTGGCTGAAACTACCTCGGCTTTGGCAGATGACCTGCTGCCCGCTGACCTGGATTCCGTTTACGTGACAGTTTATCTGCAAGGCCAGGTGCGCGGTTGCATGGGTTCGGTTGTTACAAAGCTCGATGAAGACATCCGCAAGCTGGCGCTGGCGGCGCTCAAGGACGAACGCTTTGACGACGAAGCACAGGAAGCCGACGCGAACAATGTCGCGGTGACAGTCTCGCTTCTATTCAACCCGCTGGAACTGGGCGATTATGCACCGGAAGAAGTCGGCTGGCGCATTCGGCACGGCCAGCAAACGCTGATGGTTTATCAAAACCAGCGCGTCGGTCTGCTGCTGCCTTTCGTAGCCGTCACCCATAACTTTGATCGTGATGAATTCGTCGCCGAACTGATAGACAAAGCCGGCATCACTCGACCGCCTTATCAATGGTGCCGTTTTGATTGCGCTACCTGGCGCGCCGATGCGACGGGCATCGCGCTGCTCGAAGGCATGTTTGCGCCCGCGCCGGAAGCGGCTTCCCTGGATGAATTGATCGAGCGGCTCGCACCCTTGCAGGTGCAATACCTCATCCGTCAGCAAGCGGACAATGGCTCGTTGTATCTGCGCTATGAGCCTTTTCAGGATCAGCTTTATCAAGGGATTTCTGCGCCCCGGTTGGCGCACGCCGCCTGGGTGCTGGCGCGCGCCTGCCCAGTTTTCGGCGGAGCGGAGCTAAAAGAAGCGCGTGACAAGATCATTGATTACCTGGTGAAAACAGTTCAAACAGACGAACAGGGCTGTTGGTTGAAAGTAGGTGACGACGACTCGCCTTCGGTTTCCGAGCTTGCTTTTCTGTTGCTGGCGCTCTGCCAGCTTCCCGAAGCTGATAGCCGCCGCGCCCTGGCTGCGAGCCTCGCGTCAACTCTCTGGTCGAGTATCAATGCACACGGGCGCATCAACACTCATCTCGCGCCGGTTGATGATTCTGATGAATTTCAAGATTACTTTCCGGGACAGGCGTTGTTGGCGCTCGGAGCGGCTTATCAAGCTGGCGTTACCGAACTACAAGAGAACAAACTTGAGCGCGCCTTCAAATACTACCGACATCGCTTTCGCCACCAACGCGATTTCGGACAAGTATCCTGGCTGATGCAATGTTTTGCTACTTGGTGGAAAGCAACAGCTAAGCCGCAGTTTTCTGAGTTAGTTTTTGAGATCGGCGATTGGATTCTACAGTATCAACAAGAGAAGACCGGAGCGTTCATCAACGATCATCAAGCTGACACGCCCGGTTACACGACGGCCTTATATCTGGAAGGTATTGCGGTAGGTGCGAAGTTGGCGGCTTTGTCTGGCGATACGGAACGCCATCGCCGCTATCTCGAATCGCTCACGCGCGGATTCAAGTTCTTAGATCGGTTGGTAATTCAGCCACGCGATGCCTCTTTGTTGCCAAACGCGGAATTTGCAATTGGTGGGTTGCGCCAAAGTTTATATGCCAGTGAGGTACGAGTGGATTTCGTGCAACACTCACTGTCTGCGCTGCTTGAAGCCTACGCCTTGGCCGAACCTGTTCGGGCAATGGTACAGGGATAGGACTAACCGATAGTCTCTCGTACTTGCCTATCCAAAAGCCCTTGGAGAGCGTCACTGCGACCTGCGCCTCGTCAGGACGCCGCTCAGGTTCGTTGGGCGGGCTGTCCATGTAAAATCGAAGTGCACCCAGCGCGATCTTCACTTACCCTTACATCCTAGTCAGCAGGAAAGGCGAGGCGGTCATAAACCTCCGCCAGCCGCAACGTACACCCGATAGCTTGGATGGCAACGCTCTCCGCCAAACCCTGATACACGTAATGCGACCAGCCGCTAGCGTCCTGGCGAATGTAGTGGTAGACAATTGGCTCTGTTTGCGAAACCAGCAGAAAGTCGGTGAGCGTAGGATTCCAAAACTGATAACGCCGGAGCTTTTCGGTCGAATCAAAGGTCTCGGTGCTAGGCGAGAGGACTTCGATAATGACTTTGGGATTGACGAGAACGTCGCGGTGTTCGTCATGAAATTCCGGTTCGCCGCAGACGATGACCAAGTCGGGATAGGAGTAGAGTCCCTTGGTAGTGCGACGCGCTTGCGGGGCAGGGCCGCTGCGTACCTTGCAATCTTTGGCCCAGACTTGGCAGGGCGTACCTTTCAACTGGAGACTGATCTCACGGGTTAGGTTGGTGCAGATCGTGCCGTGCTCAGGACTCTCGCCCGCCATCGCGTAAATCTGGCCGTCGAGGTATTCGTGCCGTTCGTCGGTGGCGCGTTCGATAGCCAGATAATCTTCTACGGTGTAAATCAATTTCGATTCTGGTGTCGCCATTGCCATCTCTCCGCCGGAGGTCGTGTGTGACGCAACTATCTTGCGTTGTTTTCGCCGTTGCGGTCAAGGCTAGGCAAGTTGCTCACTGTTTGGCTTGTGGATTAGCTTCGCGCGCCGCCAATCAGCCCAGTGAGCGAGCCCCCGAAAATGGGATTGCACATTCCCAGCAACACACTCTACATTCCGCACTGCCGCCGAACCTGCGCGCGACATGCCATAAGATTGGCGAGTTGACGTGGGCGTCTAGCTGATGCGTTGATAGTCGAGCGGTAAAAATGATGGAAGAAAATCGTCACCATCTCTGTCTAATCTACAAACCGAAATCGTCCGGCATCTATCAACGGAGGTAGAAAGAATGGCCCGTGACCTGCTGCGTTCATTTTGGCAAGACTTAAGCTACAGCTTGCGCATGCTCGGTAAGAAGCCGAGCTTCACGCTGGTGGCGGTGCTCACGCTGGCGTTGGGGATCGGCGCGAACACGGCGATCTTTACGGTGATCAATGGAGTGCTGCTGCGCCCGCTGCCTTATGACGAGCCGGAGCGGTTGGTGATGCTCTGGGAGAGCAACCCACGCCGGAAGATCGAGCAGCAGATGGTTGCGCCGCCGCATCTGGCCGAGTGGCGCGCGCAGAGCCGTTCGTTTGAAAACATCGCTTACTGGACGGGCACTGGCGAATTCAATTTGGTCACGGCTGAGGGCAGCGAGAAGGCCAAGTGCGCTTACGTCACCTCCAACCTCTTCGCCACTTTGCGCGTCAGGCCGCGGCTTGGTCGCGTCTTCTTGCCCGAAGAAGATCAGGAAAAGGGGAATCGTGCCGCGTTGCTCAGTTACGAATACTGGCAGCGACGTTTTGCGGCAGACCCGCAAGTGATTGGCCGAACGTTGACGGTTGATACGTTTGGCCGCCGCGTCTACACCATCGTCGGCGTTTTGCAGCCGGGCTTCCGCTTTCCCAATCAAACAGAGATTTGGTTGCCGGTGGGTTGGGATGGCATTCCCAGACAGCGACGTGGGAATTGGCTGTCGGTGATCGCGCGGTTGAAAGCGGGCGCGACGCTGGCGCAGGCACAGGCAGAGATGAACACGATTCAGCCGCGCCTCGCCGCACAACATCCGCAGGAAGTGCTTAGCACACAAGTTGCCGTTATTCCTTTGCTGGAACAGACGCTGGGTCGCAACTTGCGCCTGGCTCTGTTGATTCTCTGGGGCGTGGTGGCCTGCGTGTTGTTGATCGCGTGCGCGAACGTGGCGAACCTGCTGCTGGCGCGCGCCGCCGACAGGCAGAAAGAGATTGCTATCCGGCTCGCGTTGGGTGGAAGCCGCTTCAGGCTGATTCGCCAATTGCTCACCGAGAGTTTGCTGTTGGCGCTGATTGGCGGCGTAGTAGGCGTGTTGCTGGCGAATTGGAGTTTGAAGCTGTTGATCGCGTTCAACGCCGATCACGTGCCGCGTTTGAGTGAGACGCGGCTGGACGGCTGGTCGCTGGGCTTTACGTTGTTGGTCGCTTGTTTGACGGGTTTGCTCTTTGGCCTAGCGCCCGCTTGGCAAACGACCGAGCCGGATTTGAACGTCGCGTTAAAAGATACTGGCAGAGGCGCGACCGATGGTTTGCAACGCAATCGGCTGCGCAGCCTGTTAGTCGTGGTGGAAGTCGCGCTCTCAATGATCTTGTTGATCGGCGCAGGCCTGATGTTGCGCAGCTTCGCGCAAATGACGCGCGTTGATCGCGGCTTTGAGCCGGAACGTCTGCTCACTGCGAAACTGGATTTTTCCGTCTCAGGTTTCGGCACCTGGGTCAGACCGACCGAGACGCGCCCGCAAGTCACCATTCGCGCGCTTGTCGAGCGCCTGAAGAATCAGCCCGGTGTGCAAGCGGTTGCCGCCGTCAGCGACAAGGCTGGTTTCCAGATCACCGTCGAAGGCCGGCAGACCGGCGTTGAAGAGGATCATCCGCGCACCAGTTTTCAAGGCATCACCTCTGACTACTTCCGCGCGATGGGCATCACGCTGTTGCGAGGCCGCACGGTCAGCGAGAGCGATGCGCTGGAATCGCCGCGCGTCGTCATCTTGACCGAATCGCTGGCCCGCAGGTGTTTCCCCAACGAGAACCCTATCGGCAAACGCATTTACATGGGCCGACTCAATCCCGGCCAAGTCGGAGAGTTTGATCGCTACACGAACGTGTCAATGTGGGCAGAAGTTGTCGGCGTGGTCGCGGACGTGAAGAGCATGAACCTCGACCCGAAAGTCGAGGCGAACGTCTACGTGCCATATTGGCAATGGCCGATGCAAACGCCGACGTTGGCGGTGCGAACGGCGGGCAACCCAGCCAATCTGGCGGCGGCGATTTACAGCGAGGTCAAAGCGTTGAACAAAGGACTGCCCGCGCCGAAGGTGCAGACGATGAACGAGCGGCTCGCTGATGTAGTCGCGGAGCCACGCTTTCAAACTCTGTTGCTCGGTTTGTTCGGGCTGTTGACGCTGGTTTTGGTGAGCGCGGGCATTTACGGCGTCGTCTCGTATTCAGTAGCTCAACGCACGCACGAGATCGGCGTGCGTATGGCATTGGGTGCGCAAACGCGGGATGTGTTGAAGCTAGTTATTGGGCAGGGAATGAAGCTGGCGCTCGTGGGCATTGGGTTTGGCTTGGCTGGCGCGCTGCTGTTGACGCGCTTGCTGAAGACGCTGCTGTTTGGGGTGAGCGCGACTGATCCGTTGGCATTTGGGTTGGCGGCGTTGTTATTGATGGGCGTGGTATGGCTGGCTTGCTGGCTTCCGGCGCGGCGCGCGGCGCAAGTTGATCCGATGGTCGCGCTGCGGTGTGAATGAGCGCATGTGTTGTTAGTAAGCTGTGTAAGAGGCCCGCGCGTGACCAAGGATTGCCGTAGTCTTCAGCTCCTACTCACGCGCGGGCTTTCTTACACAATACGCGCTCAAATACGGAACCTACAGCAATAATCGGGCGTAAGGAAAACCTGAAAGTTCGTTCAATCTTCGACCAATTTTGCAAATTGCCCCCAATAACCTGAAACCTGAACGAGGCGTACGTCACTCGCAAACCGAGTTTTCCTGTCAGAATAGTTTGGCTAGTGATTATGAAACCAAATTTGCTGTTGTTGTATCTCTTACTCTGCGCTCCGGTAGTGATTGCGCAAACAACAGCCTCAGCCGCACCGGCGGGAGAAACAAAGAAAACAGCCAACGGCAAATCAGTCATTGCCTTGCCGCCTGAAAAAGCGCAGCCCGTACAGATCAAGCGTTTCGACCAAGCCCCGACGATTGATGGCCGTTTAGATGAGCCGATATGGCAACAGGCAGCCGTGCTCAAGGACTTCTATCAAATCCAGCCCGGCGACAACATCGCGCCCTCCAAGCCCGCCGAAGTGTTGCTTGGCTACGACTCGAAGTTTCTCTATATCGCTTTTCGCGCGCCTGACGAGCAGGGCAAAGTGCGCGCGACCGTAGCCAAGCGCGATCAAATCTGGGATGACGATACGGTCGGGATGTTTCTGGACACCTTTGCCGACCAGCGCCGGGCGTATGCACTTTTTTTCAACCCGCTCGGCGTGCAGGCCGATGGCATCCTGACCGAAGGCAACGGCGAAGATTACAGCATTGACATCGTGATGGAATCGAAGGGCGTAGTGACCGAAGAGGGCTACACCGTCGAGATTGCCATTCCCTTCAAGTCGCTGCGTTACGAAGCGGGCAAAGACAAGGTATGGGGCGCGCATTTTTTTCGCCGGATCAAACGCTTCGACAATGAACTCGATTCGTGGATGCCGGTCTCACGCGACAAATCGGGCAACCTCAATCAAGCCGGGCGGCTCACCGGTTTCGAAGATATTTCTACCGAACGCACGCTCGAATTGATTCCGAGCCTGACGCTGTCAGAAACGGGCAAACGTGTTTCGGCGCTGCCTGTCGGCGCGCGTGCGTTCAACTCCTCGCTCGATGACCCGGGCCGCATCGTCAACCAGCCAGTCCAATTCGATCCGGGGCTGACAATCAAATACACTCTCACGCCCGCTGTCACGCTTGATCTGGCTGTCAATCCGGACTTCGCGCAGGTCGAAGCCGATCAGACCGTCGTCACGGCCAATCAACGCTTCCCGATTTTCTTTGACGAGAAGCGCCCGTTTTTTTTCGAGGGCATTGATATTTTTCAAACGCCGATTCGCGCCGTGCACACACGCGCCATCGTTGATCCCGATTACGCCGCCAAACTGACGGGGCGGCGTGGGCGGAATACCTTCGGCCTGTTGCTGGCTTCTGACAACGCGCCGGGCAATTACAGCGAGGACGAACGTCGCGATCCGAACACGCTGCCGAATATTCAAAAATTTCTCGACAAGAATGCCTACATTGGCGTGCTACGGCTCAAACGCGATGTCGGCCAGCAATCAAGCATCGGGTTGATTGCGACCAGTTACAACTTCATCGAGCGGCATAATCAATTGGGCGGTATTGACGGACGTTTTCGGCTCGATCAGCGCACGGTCTTCAGTTTCCAGGCGCTCGGCACGACTTCGCGCCGCTTTTTCAACGATCCCGATCTCGGACGCGAGGTTTACCGCACCGGCAACGGCTTGGGCTACAGTTGGAACCTGGATATGTCGGGCAGGCATTTCGGTTATTTCATCGGCGGCGAAGGTTATAGCCGCGATTATCGCTCTGACGTAGGCTTCACACAGCGTACCAACACGAATTCGACCTTTGCCTTCTACCGTTATGCTTCCGAACCAAAACCGAAGGCCAAACTGATTTCGTGGCGGTTCAATCACTTCAGCCGGATTGATTACGATTGGCAGGGGCGTATACAAAACTGGCGAACCGGGCCGCAGATGAATTTCCAGCTTAAGCGACAGACCTTTGTCGGCTTTGGCGGCAACGCCAACTACGAGCGCATCTTTGAAGAAGAGTTTGGCGCAAAACGTACGCTGACGCGCCGGGGCGCTTTTTACGGCAGCGACCCGGAGCGTTCGACCCGCAGCAAAGGTTTTTTCAGTTTTGTCGAAAGCGAACCGAGCAAGAAGATTTCCGCGTTCGGTGTCATGGGTATGGATTGGGGGGCACTTGATTACGATTTTGGCGGTGGGCGGCGCTTCCCGCGCGTCAGCCCAGCAGCGCTGCTCGACCCGGACGCGCCGCTCGATCCGGGCGCAGGAAAATCATTTTTCATGGAATCGAACATCACCTACAAACCAGTCAACGCTATGCGGCTTTCGCTCAGATACAACAAAAGCCGACTCGTGCGCAACGATACCGGGCGAATGGCCTTCGACGAAAATATCTTCTCCTTGAACACAACCTATCAGTTCACGCGCTTCATTTTCTTACGCGCGCGCGCCGATTACGCGACGCTCTCTTCACAACTGCGCGGGCAGTTCCTGTTTGGCTGGACGCCCAATCCAGGCACGTCGTTTTACGTTGGCTACAACGATGACCTGACGCGCAACGGTCTCAGCCCGTTCACTGGCCAATTGGAACCCGGCTTCCGCCGCAATGGGCGCACCTTCTTCATCAAGACGTTTTATTTGATACGGCGCAGCCATTGAGACTATTTCTTCAGCTATTTTCTGCGATTGTGTATGATGGCTCGGAGGTTGAGCCTGACTATGTCAAACAAAAATTCATTCTTCTGCGCGATCATCCTCGCGCTTCTGGTGTGGCGCGCGCCCGGTCAAAATGCGCCGCCAGCGAGTGACATTTTTTTGGCCGGCGTGACGCAGCGCGGCGGTCAGCTTGTGCTCGGCAAGCCCGTCAATATTACGAACCGTGACGGCTACGACAACCAGCCATCATTTTTGCCCGACGGGAAAGGTTTGCTCTTCACTTCGATACGCGAAAACAATCAGGCCGACATTTATCGTTACGATTTGGCGACGCAAAAGGTCGAGCGCGTCACCAATACAGGTGAAAGCGAATACTCGCCGACTGTCACTCCGGATCAAAAATTCTTTTCGACGATCCGCGTCGAGGCCGACCGCACGCAACGGCTCTGGAAATTCCCTTTGCGCGACGGCGAGCCGAGTTTGGTGCTGACGAACATCAAGCCCGTCGGCTATCACGTTTGGGTTGATGACAACACGCTGGCATTGTTTGTGCTCGGCCAGCCGAACAGTTTGCAACTTGTGGATGTGAAGACGGAGAAGGCCGAAGTGTTGGCCAATAATATTGGCCGCGCGCTCCACCGCGTCCCTGGTCAAGTGAACAAGATCAGCTTCGTTCACAAGGCGGCTGAAAAAGAATGGGTGGTGAAAGAACTTGACGTGAAAACGCGCCAAATCGCTCCGCTCATCAATACTCTGCCGGGCAGTGAGGATTGTGTTTGGCTGCCGGATGGGACGCTGCTGATGGCGCAGGGCAGCAAGCTCTTCAAATGGCAACGTGGCAAAGATAAAGATTGGCAGGAGGTTGCTGACTTGCTCACCGCCGGGGTGACGGGCATCACACGGCTGGCCGTCAGTCCGAAGGGCGATAAACTCGCGCTCGTGGCTGCACCGGTGAAGTAGTAGCAGATTTTCGTGTATTTCAACTTGGCTTTTGTACAACGCAGATTGCCGACAGGCCGAACGTCAGCTTCGCAGTTGGCCGTCGTAGATACCTAGCTTCCAGCAAGAGCGCCTGCTCAAACAACCGATTCAACCACTGCAACGATGGCGACAGCGGCTTCACGTCAGACCCGCTATCGGCCAGTCCCAGTCGTTTCAACACCAAACGCCGCAACGCCGCAGCCGGAAACAACAAGCTGTTCGCATAAGTCTGTCGCAGCACACGAAAGCCTGTGCGTTCAAGCTTGCTGCTAAATTCTGCCAGCGTGTAACGCCGCTGCGTATCCAAAGCCGCGTCGTGTCCGCTCTTCATCCATTCGTAGGCTGCGCCACGCACGAACGCGAGGCCACCAGGTTTTAACACGCGCCACATCTCGCGCATCGCCTGTTCATCTGCGCCTACGCCAGGAATTTGCACCAACACATCGAAACTCGTCACCAGATCGAATGCCGCGTCAGCAAACGGCAAATCGGTGGCCGAAGCCTGAACCAAAAAACGTTCGCCGTTCTGCCGGCAAAATCGCAGAGCCGTGTTCATGTAATCCAAGCCCACGACGCGCCCCGCGCCAGCGTAGCGCCGCAGCCAAGCCAAATTGCCGCCCGTGCCACACCCGGCGTCGAGAATCACGCGGTCGCACTGCTCAGACAAAAACGGATCGAGCAACACGGCAGCCACTTCGCGCATGCCTGCGAACCACCAGAAAGTCTCTTCGAGCTGATAGAGGTATTCGTAATCTTCGGTCTGCATAAACGCCGTGACTTTACCTTGCCAACGCGGAAAGACAAAGGCTTGGCAAGCTGTCAGGTGGGCATTAAACTGCGCGTGCGAATTTGCCTGTTCTGGCGACTCTCTTCATCAACAGCACCAACGTGGAAGGAAGACGATGGCGACGGAAAATCAGACCGTTAAGCAAGCCTCTGGCTTAATCACTGCGCTTTGGGCCAAGCCGCGCGTGCGGACGCTGGCGCGATACGTTGCGGCGCTCGCGCTCTGTCTGCTCGTGCTCGGCGCGGTGCTCAACGTGCGGCGCGAGGCGCGCAAGTGGCCGTATCTCTATCAGGGCGACACGATGTTCTATCACCTGGTCGTCAAGAGCGTGATTGATCACGGCTGGTTTCTCAACGTGCCGTTGCTGGGCGCGCCGGGACAGTTGAATCTGCGCGACGTGCCGACTTCGGATAACAACCTGCACGCGCTGCTGCTGCGCTTGTTAGCGTTGAATACATCGCATTACCCGTCAGTGCTCAACAACTTTTTTCTGCTCACGTTTCCGCTGGTCTTTCTTTGCGCGCTCTGGGTGCTGCGGCATTTCGGCTTGGGTTGGTGGGCGAGCGTGTGGGCGAGTCTGCTCTACACCTTCACGCCATATCATCTGACGCGCAACGAACATCATCTCTTTCTAGCGGCCTATTGGACGGTTCCATTGGTTGCGTTAATGGCGTTGTGGGTGAGCCGCGGTGAATTGTGGCCGGGGCAGGCGGAGCGTTCGAGTTGGCGTCACTGGCGGCTGGGGTTGAGTGTATTGATTTGTTTGGTGCTGGGCGCGACAGGGTTTTACTACGCCTTCTTTGCCTGCTTCTTTTTGTTGCTGGCGGGAGTGCTGGCCGTGATGCAGCGGCGCGATTGGCGTGGTTGCTGGCTCGCGCTTGGGTTGATCACCATCATCAGCGCAGGCGTAGTCGTAAACCTCCTGCCGAGCATTCTCTATTTCGCCGAGCACGGCAACGTGCAAATCGTGCGGCGTCAGGCGGGCGAGGCCGATTATTACGGCTTGCGGATTGCGCAGCTTTTGTTGCCGGTGCGCTGGCATCGCCTGCAAGCGTTGGAGGATTTGAAAACCGAGTACAACCAGCGCTTGTTTATTAACGAGAACGACGACGCCTCGTTGGGCTTCGTCGGTGTGTTGGGTTTTCTAGGTTTGCTCTGGTGGTTCTGTTTCCGTAAACCGGCGGCGGAGGGGATGAGCAAAGGCGGCGCGGAGGGCTTGCTGCATCACTTGAGCATCTTCAATCTGGCTGGCCTGTTATTTGGCACGATGGGTGGCTTCGGCTCTTTAGTGGCCTTCTTCGGCCTATCACAAGTGCGCGCCTACAATCGCATCAGCATCTTCCTGGCTTTCTTCGTCGTCTTTGCATTGGCGTTGTGGGTGGAGAGTTGGGCGCAACGCTCTGCCGTCACGCGTGCGCGGCAGGTTGCGTTGGGCGTGGCGCTAGTCGTGTTGACCGTGTTGGCGCTCTTCGATCAAATCAGCCCGAAGACCTTGCCAGAATACGAGAAGGTCAAAGCCCAATTCGTCAACGACGGCACCTTTGTGCGCGAGATCGAAAAGAACGTGCCGCACGGCGCGATGATTTTTCAACTGCCCGTGATGTCGTTTCCAGAAAATCCGCCGGTGGCGCGGATGAAAGACTATGACCTGTTGCGTGGCTACCTACACAGCAATCATTTGCGCTGGAGTTACGGCACCATCAAAGGACGTGAAGGGGATATATGGCTGCGCCAGGTGGCCAGCCAACCGTTGGACGAGATGGTCGAGACACTGGCCTGGGCCGGGTTCAGCGGCATTTACATTGATCGCAACGGCTATGCCGACAATGCGGTGAGAATCGAGAAGGAGCTTTATACGGCACTTTGCGATTATCAGTTCTTCAGCCCGGACGAGAAGCTGATCTTCTACAACCTGAAAAACTACCGCGAACGCTTGCTGCAACGCACGCCGCAGAGTGAGTGGCAAGCGAAGCGTGAGGCGGCGCTCCATCCAATGTTGGCCGTCTGGCAAAGCGGCTTCTCCGAGTTGGAAGGCCCGTCGAATGACAATTGGCGCTGGTGTGGCGCGAATGGGCGAATGGCGTTGGTCAATCGCACTGCGCGCCCGCAGCAGGTGCGGCTGGAAATGACTGTGGCGGCGGACTACGGCGGTAACGTGACGATCCAAGCGCCATTTTTTACTGAGCAGTTGAAAGCGGATAAGAATGGACAGAAGGTGGGCAAGACTTTCGCATTGCCGCCCGGCGAACACGCGGTCTATTTTGCTTCCGACGCGCGGCGCGTGTATCCGGCGAATGATTTTCGCGAGTTGGTCTTTCGAGTGCGGAACTTCAGGCTGACGCCTATGGCGAGCGCGATTGAAGAGAAGAAGCAGGAGCCAGTAACGCAACCGACGCCGATGCAGAAAGGGAAAGCGGCCGGGGCAGCCCGCTAGTCCTCATCGGGCCGCTTTGTCCGCGCGCGTTTACGTTCGCTTTGTTGCCGCTTGCTTTCGAGCCGCGCCTGCTTTGCAGCCGCAGTTGGCTTAGTAGCGCGGCGCTTCTTTTTCACGCGCTGCATAGCTTCGAGCTTCTCTGCCATCCGTTCATAAGCCGCGTCGCGATTGGCCGATTGCGAGCGACGTTCGGTCGCAGTGACGATCAGACCCGAAGGCCGATGCGTCAAGCGCACGCCCGTTTCGACTTTATTGCGATGTTGTCCGCCGGGGCCGCCCGCGACGAAGAATTCCAACTCGCAATCGCGCTCTAAAGCTTCCCGGTCGGTTGGATAGTGCGGCATAACGGTCACGTTAGGTGCGTTTCACAGTCCTACTGCTTCTTTGTTTTGCGCTTGTACTTTGATCGAGCTTGCTGATCTTTGGGCGGTACCAACTCCCCAAAATTCGGAGATGGTTCAGGCGTTTCAAGATACTTTATGTCTTCTTTCCTGTTGGCATATCTGCCAGTCCCGGCGCAAACATCAGTCACGAGCATAGGTTTTTCATCAAGCTTGACTTCATTTGCATACACCAAGTACTTATCACCCTTACCGAAGAAAATATCGCAAGTGGTCTCCTGACCACTTCTCGTAATAAGAATCTCCTTTTCAACATTGCCTTTGTACGCGCGCGCTCTCCTTAATTTTACGGCCTTATCATTTATTCCGATTACCGTGCCTGCAAATATTGCTGTTGCCCGATCAAATCTGATTCTTGGAGAATCTTCCGCGCCGCAGGTGCAGGCATAACCCAAGTTCACTGCCATCACCATAGAAACAGTAAGCAACAATATCTTGAACTTCATATTTCCTCTACTTCAGTTTTGCGGAATCAATCAAGCACTTAACTCAATCTTTAGTACCGCTGCGAATCAGCTCAAACTCATCTGTAATGATCGGTTGTGGTTTAATGACCGTCTGTTCGACTTGCAGATCACGCCAATGGCGCAGACCGACCAGCAGCAATGCCATCATCGGCACGCTCAAAAAAATGCCCGTGATGCCGCCTAACTCGGCGCCACACAAGACTGCCAGAATCACCAGCACCGGATGCATTTCAATACTCCGGCCAATCAGACGTGGGTAGATGACGTAATCATAAATCAGCCGCAGCAGCACGATAAAAACGATCACCGCCACCATACTAGTCACCGAATGAAAGCTGGCAACCAGCGCGGCAATCACGCCTAAAGCCGCTGGCCCGACTACCGGAATAAATTCGAGCAATCCCGCCGTCACACCCAGCACCAGCGAATATGAAACCCCTAGCAGTCGCAACCCCGTGCCAACCACTACCCCGATCAAAAGGCATGCCAACAATTGCGTGCGTATGTAAGCCGCCAGCGTCTCGCTCACGTCTTGCAAGAAATCGGCCACGCGCACGCGCATGTCAGCTTTGGGCAACGAGGCCAGAAACCGCTGGCGCAGGCTGCGGCCGTCTTTCAAAAAGAAGAAGCCGATGACCGGAATCAAAATGAGCCAGTGTGAATAGAAACTCAACTCGACCGTGCGCCAGGCAAGTGATTGCAACCAGCCCCACACACCAGCCACAGCCGTATTGAGCCATTCGGTGGATTCTTGTTGCCAGCGCGCAGGCAAACGATAACGCGCGGGCAGACTAGTCACCATTCTGGAATATTTGTCGAGTTGTTTGGCGTATTCGGGCGCGTTGCCGATGAAGGAACTGATCTGATCAGACAGCAGTGGGGCGAGCCAATCCACGGCCATAAAGCCGCAGTAGAAAATCAGCGTATAAACTCCGATGATCGCCAGCGCGCGCGGCGCACGCCAGGTGACGACCCACAACCGGCGCGGCCCACTCAGCAAGTCCACCAACGGCGAGATCAGGTAACAGAACAAGACCGTGAAGATGAGTAGCAGGATGATCTTGCGCAGCGCATAGAGCAGCCACAGCAAGATCGCAGCACCGATTACAACCAGGATGATTTGCAGCACGCGGCTGCGCAATTCGGCTGGCCTAGTTTGATGGTCAACAGGCATTGGTGAAGAAGCGGTGCAGTACTGGGAGCGGTAGATACCGTGTTGCTTGTCAAGCGGCAACTGCATAATTTGGATCGTAGGCCCGCTGCTTCTTCAACACGCCATAAGCGAGTCGCACCAGTTTATGCATAGCCGCCACGATAATTTGCATCTTCTTCTTGCCGCGCGCTGTGAGGCGTGCCGCCAGCTCTTTGAACTCTTTGCTTGAACGTAAGGCCGCCAGCGCGGGCAGGTAGAGCGCGTAGCGCACGCGCGGGTTGCCAATCTTCGAGAGCCGTCCGGGCGCGTTGAGCGAAGTCCCGGATTGCTGCCGCTGCGGCGTCAACCCCGTGTAGGCCGCCGCCGCCCGCGCTGAGTCGAACTCAGCCAGTTGTGGCATCTCGGCCAGCAGGCGCGCCGCTGTCTCCGGCCCGATGCCAGGGATCGAATCCAGTAACGCGCGTTGCTGCTTGAGCGTGGGATGCTCGTCGAAGTGCTGATTGAGTTGCCGCTTGATCTCGGCGATTTGCGCCTCGAGCGTCTCAACTACTTTCTCCCAAGACGCGCGTACGGCCTGCGTCAGCCGCCCGTCGGTCAGCCGGTTGCTGACTTGCGTGCGCTGCTCGATCAGGTCATCGAGATGCCGCACGAGCGCTTGCAGTTCCTGCTGTGCCGGCGGCAAGGGCGTCCAGGCCGCCGGGTTGTAGCGCCAGCCGAAGCGCGCGATCAAGACAGCATCGGCCCGGTCGGTTTTGTTGCGTTGCAGTTCGCTTCGGCCAAAGGCTTTGATTTGCGCCGGATTGATAATACTGACCGTGTGCCCGGCGGCGTGCAGGTAGGCGGCCAGCGCGTCGCCATAAGCGCCGGTTGCTTCCAGCACGGCGTGGACTTGCGGCACACCTTGTTGGGTGAGCCAGGCCTGCAAAGCTTGAAAGCCGGCGGGCGTGTTGGCGCACTGCCGTTGTTTCGGCTTGCCTGCTTCCGGGTCGCGCAGCAAAGCTACGTCAAAGGTCTTTTTGCTAATATCAATTCCGAGTTTGGGCAGTGTCATGGTTAAGCTCCGGTTGAAGTCCAGCAACGCCAGGCACAAACTTACTGAGCGCGGTCTTGCCAATGCAGGCTGCTGCGCGTAGGCAGCGCCTTGAGATACCGTTCGGGCTTGAGCAGTAAGTTAAACGGTGGCAGCCTGAATCTACCGCACAGGCTCTAGGGCGAAGCGACTTGTCAGGTTGCTGCCACCGCTGTCCCAGGCGTCCCTGGGTATGTGCGCGCTACTTTGAGGTGGCGCGTACATAAACTCAACATACAAGCGACCGGGTTAGCCGCCGATTTGAGCGATTGGCCATCAAGCCAACCCGGTCGCTACCGCTCCCAGTACTGCAGCAGGTTTTTTACACTTTCCTAAATAGCGCCCCCGCAATGGTCAAGCCCGGTCCAAACGCCAAACTGGCGACCAGCGTGCCAGCCTTGATCATATCTGTTTCCAAAACACGCGCCCAAACGTGCGGCAAGGTCGCCGACGACATATTGCCGCGTTCGTACAACAGCGCGCGACTCACCGCGGTCTGTTCCCCGTTCAGTTCCAGGAGCGCCTGTACCGCATCAATGATGCGCGGCCCGCCAGGATGCACGGCAAACAAAGTCTGGGCGCGCTCAGCTTCATAATTTTCGCCCGCCTGCGCAAATATCCGCGCGAGAAATCCGGGCAGTTCCGCCGCAATCTTCTCTGGCACTTCGCGCGCCAGCGTCATCCTGAAGCCCCACTCCGACAACTCCCAAGTCATGTCGGCCAACGAATCCGGCACGATCTCTTCACGCACGGCCAGCACTTCAAACGCCGGTTGTGCAATTTCGGCTTCAACCTCACACAACGTCAACGCGTAACGGATGTGGCCATCGGCGAAGAGGCTCTGCACCACGAGTTGTTCAGGCCGGTGATCGCGCGGGTTGAAATGGAGCGTGCACAACTCGGTATGCACGATCTCGGCGCGTGGCGGCCCGCCGTTTTGCGGATTGAGCAGTAGCCCTTTGGCCACGCGCAGCGCCGGCACGGCGGCATAACAACCCATGTGATAAATCTGCGTCGCGCGCGTTTGCGTGTGCCAACCTTTGGCCGCCAGCAGCCGCTGAATCGCGCTGGGCGAAGCGTAGCCGGTGCAGGTGACGTGCAGCAGATCGCTGGGTGCGTCCGTTTCGCCGACAAAAAAATCCTGCAAGGCGCGGTGGGCTGTCTCGGCAAAGAATTGACTGCGTACTGCCAGGCTGTGTCCCTCCGGGTTTTCGTGCAGATTGAAAATCTGCATGCGCGACCAATCCTGATGCAGGAAGTCTTCCAGTTCGGAATATCGCCGCCCGATGCTCGATGGCGCGCAGCCATAACGCCGTACCAGTCTGGACATACGCGACACGAACTCCGCCTGCGGTTCGGCTTGTCCATTGGCGGTCGCTTCGGCACGCGAGTGCGCGGCGGTCAACCAGTCAGAGACATACTCCTGTGCGCCGTGATAACGCGGCAGGATGATATTGAAATTGCTTAGCACCGTTCGTTGTTTCATTTGGGTGAATTAGGACAAGGAGAATTACACGCGGTACAGACCGGAGCGATAGCGACCGGGTCCTTGGGTTGTGTCCAATCGGAGGACCCGGTCACTACTGCTCCCGGTACTGTACCGCACTTCAATCAAGCGCGTTTGCGCAATTCGCTGCGCAAACTGCCGCGCGCCACGTCAATTACTACTTCAGCATTGAACACACGCTGGAAATTATCAAACGCGGCCTGCTCGACCGCCGCGACCAGATTCGCATGCAAGCCACGCGCGCCTGTGCCACGTTTCAAGCTGCGTTCGATGATGTAATCGAGCGCAGCCTCGGTGATGGTCAGTTGCAAGCTTTCGAGTTGAAACTCGCGCACGAATTGCGGCAGAACATTTTCGCTCAGAATCTGTTTCAGCGTCGTAGGGGATAACGCTTGAAAACGCACGATGCGCGCGAATCGCCCCATCAATTCGGGCAGAAAGCCGTAGCGTTGAAAGCCCTCGATTTCTTCCAACACAGGCGCGTCCTGGGCGTGAGCGCCGGACTTGCCGTGGAAGCCGATGGTTTTGCTGTGGGACTTCAAGACCTGCTCCATGCCAGAGAAGGTGCCACACGCGATGAACGGCAGGTCGCGCGTCGAAAGCGGCGCGCGTTGGCCGTAGGCCGAATAGCCAAAATCCATCGGCACCATCACGTCCGTGCCTTCCAACAGCTTGAGCAATTCGCGCTGTACGCCGTAGCCCGACACATCTTTCGTCGTGCCTTCACCGGCAAAACGCGCATTGCTGGTGGACGAGGCCAGCTTGTCGAATTCGTCCAGACAGATCACTCCGCATTGCGCCAGCAATAGATCGCCTTCCGCCGCGTAGACCAGGCGCGTCAGAATCGTGTGCACGTCATCGCCTACATAACCGCTCTCGGTAAAACTGGTCACGTCCACAATCAGCGTCGGCAGATGAAAGAGCTGTTGAAAGAGCGATTCGACCAAGAAGGTCTTGCCACTGCCGGTCGGGCCGACGAGCAAGGTGTTCTGTTTGGGCGGCACGTGACGGCGCGGCTCATCGTCTACGTGCAGCCGTTTCAGGCGTCGCACGTGACGATAGGCCATCAGCGCGAGCGCGCGGCGCGGCTCCGGCTGCCCTTTATAGCCCAATTGTTCCAACCGCTCGTAAATTTCCGGCGGCGCAATCAACGGCAGCGCGCGAATGAACTCACGCAGATTTTCGCGTTCCTGCCGCGACGGTTCGCGCGCCGACTGCATAGGGTCATCGTCATCAAAAGGGAAGTTCAAAAGCACCTCCGGGAAAAACAGACTTCAGCCCCCAGATTTTAGCCCGACAATTCGGTCACGAACATACGAACTGCGACAAGATCTGATTTTTAATGTCTGTGTCTTTGGTCTGAGGCGCTATCATCTACTTTCGCGTGCTTGCGCGCAAATCTTTTTCCGCACCATGTTGCGTGTGGCAAGCGATACAACGCACATTACCTTGTTTAAGCGAGTTCGTGGCAGCCCACTGCGCCAGCTCAGCGGCCAGTTCCGGATGTAAACGATGACATTGCGCGCACGATTCGCGTACATTGTGCCACAGCTCCTTGCCTTCCATACCACCCAGATGGCAATCGCTGCATTGGGTGCGGCCTTGCTGCCGGCCTTGCGTGTGCAGCATGTGGAATTGCTCGCGCAGGTTGTAATCCGCCGTGTGCTTGGGCAAGGCGCGGCGTTGCCATTCGGCTTGCGCGAGACCGTCCCACGACCAGAGGCCGTTTTTGACCGGATAACGGACTGGCACCTGATGCGGCGAGCCAGCCGGCTTGTTTTCTGTTGTGCCGCTCTCTGCCAGATGGCAATTTGTGCAGACAGCATTGGCGACTAATCCAGGTTGAAAGGCGCTGCCGCGATGTTCAGCGTGACAAGTCAGACAAGTCAAGCCGAGCTTCGCATGCGTGTTGCCAATCTCAGATCGAAAAGCAGGTGTGGTGTGACAGCTTGCGCAATTTTTTTGCATTGAGCCAATCAAGACGTGACAGCTTACACACGAGCCGCCGCTGGCGCCCACCGCAACAGCGGTTGAGTTGGTGAGAGCGTTGCGAGTGTGCGCCGCAGAAAGTGCCGCCGGAGCAAACGCGCGCGGAAAGGCGAAGGCCGCAAAAATTGCAATCAGCGCAGTGGCCAGCAGGACGCCTACGACTAAACCCCACGTCCAGCGGCGGCGCAGGTCAGCAGTAGGTTGCCAGGCGAATTGTGCGTCGGCGGGCAGGGTTGTCTGTACCGCTTCAGCCGTTTGCAAGCGACGCGCCCAGTAATTGCTCAAGGCGTTTTCATCTGTGGGTGTGACTTCTTTCGGCGCTACGGTGGCCGCTGTGTCACTGGCTGGCTCAAGCAGAAATTCAACGGTGATTTGCAACAGTTCTCCAATCACCGAGCAATGCAGCCGATATGCGCCGAGCAGCAACGCGTCGCCACTGGTGAGCGGCGCGTGGTTGACCGGTTCGCTGTTGAGCAAGAGACTCGATTCTGCGAGCGCGGAAATCCAATACGCACCATCCTGCAGTGTGATGCCCGCGTGAAAGGGCTGCACCGTAGGATGATTGAGCTGCAAATCGCACACTGCTGCGCGCCCGATCAGCAAACCTTCGCTATGGAGCGAACTGGGATCAGCCTGGTAATCAGTGCGAAGAATGCGGAAAGTAGCCATAGCTTAGCGCCAACTGAAATAGATCACCTGCCACAAGTGAATCACGAGCAAAGCAAGCATTGCGCTGGCGCAGACTATGTGCGGCCACAACCACCACCGCAACAGCCGCTGGCCCAAAATCAAGCGGTTCAAACGCGACAATGACGCGCGCTCTTCGTCCGTTGCCGCTTGCGCGGCCAACTGCTGGCGCAACGCCGCGCGGCGCTCAAGCAGGTCTTCCAGCAAGAGCGGCTGCTGTTCCCATTTCGTCAGCCAGCGCGGCACGAGCAGATACAGCAACTGTCCCAGTCCACCCGTTAAAAACGCCAAGCCGGAAGTCAGCGCCAGCCATTTGGTCAGTGGACTGCTCAAACTTCTGCCGCAGTGCAGCGCAAAGAGCAACGCCGTCGCCAACCCCGCGTAGTTGTGCGCGAGCAGCCAATAGTGCAGCAAACCCGCGCGGCGCGTCTGGGTTCGTTTGCGCCAGACGTAGGTCAATACACCGGCTAAGCCTGCCATACCAACCAAACCCGTCAGCCAATGCCAGCCGCGCCCTGTGCTAAGTGGAGGCGCAGCCGCTTGCCGATTCCACCAAACCAGCGCGGTCAGCAAGACCGTCACGGCTGCGCCCACTCCGTGCAACAAGGACAACAGCCGGCGATTGCGTCGCGTTTCAGGCAATGAATGCGGCGCGCCAAGCCGCTTTCGGCGCGCCTGTTGCAGCGTTGCGCCAGTGATCGTGCCGAGTTCGGCGAAGCTTTCGCCAGGCTTGACGCGCTGCAACGCACCTGTCGGACAATTCTCCACACAGCCATAAAGGTGTCGCTGGTGGCCATTGGCGTTTAACTCCGTGCCCACGCACAAATCGCACTTTACCGCCAACCGCTCTCCCGCTCTTTCAGCTTCACGCGGTATCAATGCAATTGCTCCATAAGGACAGCGCGCCGCGCAATCGCCGCAGCCGATGCAAGTTTGTGCGTTGATCTCGACGCGCCCATCGGGCAATTGTTTGATCGCGCTCGTCGGGCAGCCGTGCAAGCATTCCGGCTGCTGGCAATGATGGCAGGCGGCGGGCACGATCAATGTTTCCAATGACGCGCGCTCATTCGCTTGAGGCAGTCTGGTAGGGCGGGTGAGTGTGAGGCCGCGCCGGACGAGGCGCGTTTGGCCGTGCAAGGTGTGACAGGCCAGCGAACAATTGCCGCAGCGGATGCAGGTCTCGGAGTCAATCGTCAGCAGATTGGCGGTGGCGGCCACGCCAGTGGTGATGAGACGGTCTTGTGCGGCGGCAATCGGCAAGGGCTGGCGCTGATGAGCGAGTGTGGCAGGCGGCGCGATTTTTTTGAGCGCAGTAGTGATGTCTTCGATCAATTCGGACTCTTCGCGCAAGAGCGCCAGGGAAATTTCCAGCACTTCGACTCGGCTTATGGCTGTCGCAGTTTGCGGCCAATTTACTTCACCCGTCGCACCTTCCAGCCCGAAACAATAACCTGCGCCAAGGTATTCTGCCTGCGCTACCGCAGCCCAGTCGGTCGCGTTCATCGCGGCGTCTTCGGCCGTAGCCCCTTCATTGATTTTGCTCAGCTTCACCCAGCCGGACTTGATGATATAGAGCCGCCGGATCGGCTCGCCCTCACGAAAGAGCGTGTGCTGTTTTTCGTAGGCGTGGAATTGCGACATGGTCGCCAGTTTGTTGAGCGATTCTGTGTCGAGACGCGTGGCAGAGGCCAAGTCCTGCAGGGTCAGCGCGCGGTTGTTGCGGCGGTAAGCTTTGTCGAGCGCCACTGCAAACAGTGGCACTTTGCGCAGTAAGCGCAAGGCCGGGCGTTGCACTTCGAGCACTGTCACGGAGCTGTCTTTGGGTGCGCAGACCGTCGCCGTGCGCGGCAGATTGGCCAGTACGGTCATTTCGCCGAAGAGCGCGCCCGCCTGCAACTCGCCCACCTTCGCCCAGCCGCGCCGCACGTAGACTTCCGCCGGGCCGTCCACCACGAAGTAGAAACGGTCGCCCAATTCGCCTTCGCGCACGATCTCTTCCGTCGGCTCGTAGATGAGCAGGCGCAGATAGGGCGCGACCGGTTGTCCGGCGTAGACGTGCCCGCGCGTAAGTGCATCCAGCTCGGCTTCGGCCAGGCCGCTTACCGTTGCCGGTTGCAACATCCCTGCTAATGCGGCAGTCTTCGCTATAGCAGCAAGCACATCATTGTGATCGGTGTTCTCCTGCGGCATAAAATCTAGTTGTAGGTGAATTCAATCAGTGATGCAAAGTCGGAGTGCCTTTTTACTGCAAAACGCGCGGCTTGCATAGTGGCAGCCGGCGGTAATCATCAACTTGCACTTGAAATTCTCGCTTGGTGGCAAGACTGGTCATAACAAATGCAGATTAGCACCCGCTATTTACTCGTCCCGGTCGCCCTGCAGATGTTGTGTATGGCGTTGGATGAGTTCTATTTTCACTGGCAACGCGAACTGCCGCGCTGGGAGCGCCTGGGGCATCCGCTCGATACCTTGACGGTGTTGGTGTGTTACGCTTGGCTGTTGATGGTGCCACCAGGCGCGCTGGCGCTCGGCGTCTATGCAGGTCTGTGCGTCTTTTCGTGTTTGTTTGTGACGAAAGATGAATTAGTGCATCGGCAGCATTGCCAAGCGGGCGAGCACTGGTTGCATGCGATGCTCTTCATTTTGCATCCACTGAGTCTGCTCAGTGCCGGGTTGCTGTGGCCAGCTTGGCACGAAAGCACACTCTCTTTTATCCGCTACGAAGGATTTGAGCGCGCCTTCTTATTGATCAACGCGCTGCTGACCTTCGGCTTCGGACTCTATCAACTGATCTACTGGAACTTCGTATGGCCATTGTCAAATCCGGTCAAGTCAACAACGAGATCTACCACCAGCTAGGCGAGCAGTGGTATACGGCACGGGACAATCCGGTAGCCTTGCTACGCGCCGAAGCGCGTGCGCGCAATCCGTGGATCACCGGAATGATTCACCGCGCCTTTCCGGCTGGTGAGGTCAAGGTATTGGACATCGGCTGTGGCGGCGGCTTTCTGTCGAATTATTTGGCGCGCGAAGGTCTGATTGTGACGGGACTGGATGCGGCGGCTGAGAGTTTGGCCGTCGCGCGGCGCTATGATGTGACAGGCAGTGTGAACTACGAATTGGGCGACGCCTACCGCCTACCTTATCAAGCGGGCACATTTCAAACGGCCTGCGCGTTGGATTTTCTCGAACACGTGGATGAGCCGAGGCGCGTGATTGATGAGGCGGCGCGTGTGTTGCAACCCGGCGGTCTATTCTTCTTCTCGACCTTCAACCGCAATCTCATCTCCTGGCTCTTCGGGATCAAGGGCGTGGAGTGGTTTGTCAAAAATACGCCGCCGCGTATGCACCAGTTGAGCTACTTCATCAAACCAGCGGAATTGCGCGCGATGTGCCAGCGGAGCGGTTTGCACGTTTCCGAACTACATGGCCTTGTGCCGCGCTTGAATCGCGCGTTTTGGCGCATGCTGGTGCGGGGCGAGGTGGGCGATGACTTTGCTTTTCGTTTCTCGCGCAACACGCTGACCGATTATATCGGGCTGGCAGTGAAGCGCGAGCTCAAGTAAACACGCTCGCCGCGCGTGCCACAGTCAACACGTTGACAGCCTTTGCGCCGCCTTCCAATAGGGCCTGAGCAATTTCGTGGGCGGTCGTGCCGGTGGTCATCACATCATCAACCAGCAAGACAACGCGCTGGGCGATCAAGCGCGGAGCGTGCACGCGGAAGGCTCGGTGCAGCGATTTAGCGCGTTCCCGCGTATCCATCCCGGCGCGATGGCGTTCGGTGGCTTTGACACGCAGCAGGCTGGCCGTATCCACACGCAAGCCCGTCTGCCTGGCTAACACATCGGCAATCAGTTCAGCTTGGTTGAAGCTGCGTTCAGCTAAACGGGTCGGATGAAGCGGAACAGGGATGATTGATTCACACTGCTGCAACACGGGATGAGCAGCGAAGGTCGCACAGATCAACTGGCGCAGACGCAAGGGAATTTGCGGATGAGCTTTCAGCCATAAGACACTCTCCAACAGCGCGCCATCATAAACACCACAAGCGCGTGCTGCGCTAAAAGCAAAATCGCGGCAGCTTCCACACTCGCGTTCAACGAGTCGCAAATGCGGTGCGAGCGGAGGTAGCGGCACGCCACACTTCACGCATAGCTTGTGCTGTTGCCAATCGCTGGCTGTTTTCTCCCAACATTGCGCACAAGCCACGCCATCGCGCCAAGACTCGATATGACTGTCACAGACGCGACACTCAGTCGGATAAAGCACGCTTAGCGCAGCATCGCGCACGCCAGCCAATGGCCCTGCCATTGTGGATAGCTTTTGCAGTTGTCTCAACTCAACTACCGGCTATGGATGATTTGATGAGCGGAAAGCGGCTGAGCCAGCGATGCTCGAAGCGAATCACGATCTCCAATCCTCAAGCCTCTGGTTCAAGCGCGCGGTCGGACGTTTTCACGGATGTATTTGATAATCTCTTCGGTAGAAGTGCCGGGCAAAAAGACCGCGTCAACGCCGCGTTCTTTCAGCTTAGGAATGTCGTCTTCAGGAATGATCCCACCGCCGAAAAGCAGCACATCATCCATTTCCTTTTCGCGCATCAACTCGCGGACGCGCGGAAAGATCGTCATATGCGCGCCCGACAAGATCGAAAGCCCGATGATGTCTACATCTTCCTGCAAGGCCGCATTGACGATCTGTTCGGGCGTCTGGCGCAAGCCGGTGTAGACGACCTCCATCCCTGCATCACGCAGCGCACGCGCGATGACTTTCACCCCACGGTCGTGACCGTCGAGGCCGGGTTTGGCTAATAGGACTCGGATTTTTGTTTCAGACATAGCGGTCAGTAGTTGGGAAACAATGTAGGTTAGCCAGAGCGCAATGGAAAGCGATTATTGTTGCTCTTCCTTCCTATCAGTTCGAGAATGTCGAGGAGATTGTAGCGCAGCGTACCGAGCATCGCCAGATGTTGCGCCATTTCGATGATGTGCCCGTTCCTCTGCAATATCCCGTAATCTGGTGGCAGCGGTCTCCGACTCAGCGCGCCCGCCTTTCATCAGCGGCACCAAGGACAGTCAGAAATTTGAAGGCTTAGTCGTAAGGCTTCGTGTGCATAACCGGTTACGGCTGTTTCTTGTAATCAATTTGCCAGACGCGCAACAGTTGCGCGAAGCCGTCATCGTGCGAGGTGGTGAAATCAACAATCTGAAGTTGTGGCAACACCCAGGAGAGATCCCTTTCCCGGCAGTGTGCGTATCGCAGCGGGACAATCTTGCCGTCAAACCGATCTTGCAATATGGCGTCGTTGAGTTCGTACTTGACCCACCTCGATTTGACTGAATTGGGGGAGAGAATGACGATAAACCAATCACAACGTTCAAGCGCTGCGCCGATTTCACCCAGCCATTGTTGGGCGGCAGTGATATTGGTTGGACTGTACCAAACAACCAACCCGTGTTGTCGGAGTGTGTCAGCCACATGCATCGCAAAGGCTTGGTCATCGCTGGAATGGGAGAGGAAAATTTCTTTCGGCAACATAAGGGTAGCTAACCGGCTGGTGTTGACGGCCAGACAAGCGCCTGCTTAGGCTGCGGCTTTTAGCGCCGCGACAATTTGATTGAGGTCTTCGCCCTGGCCGTTATTGGGCAGGGTGATCATGTTTAAGCGCCGCAAAATCCAGGGAATCTTGTTTTGGGGAATTTGTTTAGGATCGCCTACCAGCACTGGAATCAAGCGGTGTTCATAGGCGCGGTTGCCCAGCGCATACTCGATGTCCTTCTTGACGTCGTCCAGCGAGTCGGGCGAGAGCAGGACGACCATCGCATTGGATTCTTCGAGCGCCTTGCCTCTGATTTTGGCCCAATTGTCGCCGGGGAAAATTTCGCGGTCGGCATACCACACGTCTAAGTCGGAGTCTTTCAGCCTTGCCTGAATTTTGAGCGCGAGCGTTTTATCGCTCGGCGAGTAACTGAGGAAAACTTTTAGCTCATCACGTGCGGGCGGGCCAATAACAGCCTCAACTGCTCTCAACAAACTCTCTAGTCCCTCGCGCTTACTGCATAGAGAAACATTACTTCCATTTGCTGGTGAAAGGAGTTCACGCACTAAATCTACAGTCACCTCCAGATACGCCGTCAAGATGATCTTAGGCAAAGTGTCATCAAGTTGTTTGGCGAATACCAAACCGGAGAGATCCTTTTCGTCTGCATCATCTTGGAGACGGACATCAAAGATCGCCAAGTCTAGATACTTTTGTCCTGCTGTAGTTATTGCTTCTTCAAGGCTTGAAGCTACTAGGACTTGATAACCCTTACGTTCAAGAAATTCTTGAACAGTTTCACGATAATCAGGATCATTGTCCACCAACAGGATTTTTTTTGTTTCCATCGCGTTTTCTCCTGCGAGCTGTTGGGCTATCTACAAAGGCTCACACGCAAGCTAAACCTAGAAAAAACATTTTGGCAAACACCGCGCCAGCACGAGCCTAAAAGTCCGGCTCTTGATATTCCCCAAACACGGGCCGTAGCGCGTCGCACATTTCACCCAACGTGCAATCAGCGCGCGCACACTCAATCAGCAGCGGCATCGTGTTGGCCTGCTGGTCTTCCGCGCCTTTACGTAAAGCGTCGAGCGCGCGTTCAGCTTTGGCTTTATCGCGCCTCTCACGCAGCCGCGCCAGCCGCTCTGCTTGCAGCCCCGCCACCGTTTCGTCAATCAAGAGGATATTCGGCTCGCCGAGTTCGTTGCCTTCCATTTGATAGTCATTGACGCCGACGATGATCTTCTCACCGCGTTCGACCGCACGCTGATATTGGTAGGCCGATTCATGAATCTCCTTTTGCGGGAAGCCCAACTCAATGGCCTCGACCATTCCACCCATCGCGTCAATCTTGCGGAAGTACTCCCAGGTTTCCTCTTCGATGTCTTTGGTCAGCCGCTCGATGAAGTAGGAACCGGCCAGCGGATCAACTGTGTTGTTGGCGCCGGTCTCGTGCGCGATGATCTGTTGCGTGCGCAATGCAATCAGCGCCGCGCGTTCGGTCGGCAGCGCCAACGCTTCGTCGTAGCCGTCGCAATGCAGCGACTGCGTGCCGCCAATGACACCAGCCAGCGCCTGAATCGCCACGCGGATAATGTTGTTGATCGGCTGTTGCACGGTGAGCGAGACGCCCGCTGTCTGCGTGTGGAAGCGCATTTGCCACGAGCGCGGATTTTGCGCGTTGAAGCGTTCGGTCATCACGCGATACCAAATGCGCCGCGCCGCACGGTACTTGGCAATCTCTTCAAAAAAGTCGTTGTGTGCGTTGAAGAAGAACGACAGGCGCGGCGCGAACTCATCCACGTCCAGTCCCGCGCTGATGCCGTATTCGACGTATTCAATGCCGTCGCGCAGCGTGAAAGCCAATTCCTGCGCCGCCGTCGCGCCCGCTTCGCGAATGTGGTAGCCGGAGATTGAGATGGAATTCCACTTCGGCATCTCCTGCGCGCAGAACTTGAAGGTGTCCGTGATCAAACGCATCGCCGGGCGCGGCGGATAAATCCATTCCTTCTGCGCGATGTATTCTTTCAGGATGTCGTTTTGCAACGTGCCGCCAATGTTGTTCCACGCTGCGCCTTGCCGCTCCGCGGTCGCCAGAAAGAAAGCGAAGATCATCGAAGCGGGCGCGTTGATCGTCATCGAAGTCGTAACTTGATCGAGCGGGATGCCATCAAAGAGCACTTCCATATCTTCACGCGACGCAATGGCCACGCCGCACTTGCCGACCTCGCCCTCGGAAAACGGATGGTCGGAGTCGTAACCCATCAGCGTCGGTAGATCGAAGGCAGTAGACAAGCCTGTCTGGCCGTGTTCGAGCAGATATTTGAAACGCCGATTGGTATCGAAGGCCGAGCCAAAGCCAGCGAATTGCCGCATCGTCCAGGGCTTTGCACGATAGCCAGTCGGATGAATGCCGCGCGTGTAAGGCGGCTGCCCCGGGAAGTTGATGTCGCGCGCGAAGTCAATGTCTGTTACGTCCTGCGGCGTGTAGAGCCGTTTAATCGGGCGCAGCGAGACGGTCGAAAACTCGCGCTGGCTTTCGGGCAGCTTCTTGAGCGAAGCCGCGAGCGTGGTTTCTTCCCATTCTTGTTGCAGTGCGTCGGGTTGATTCTCTAAGAGAGTGACATTAGTAGACGAATTGCTCATTGTTTGGACTCCTTGGAAAATGTCCGACAAGCTGCCAGCTTGTCGCTGACTTTGCTATGCGTCCAACCGAAAGACCGCGACAGGCTGGCAGCTTGTCGGACATTGCGAGAAACAGCCTGATTTTATTGGCGAAATCGTTCGTTCAGCCTTAAGTGGCGATGATAGTGGAGCATTACAAGGAGTGTCAAACAAGAGAACTTGGCGGCTACGTGCTTGTGCTGTGCTGAGTAGGCTGTCTGTTATTGCGGCTCAGGCGAAACTTTCCTCCGCCCTACCACGTTGCGAACGATAAATGAAATTAGCCCGGCCAAAGCGCACTTCACAGCCGTCATCCAAGCGCACTTCCTTGATGCGTTTGCCGTTGACGAAAGTGCCATTGCTGCTGTCTAGATCGAAGAGCAAGTATTGATCCTCTTCGACGATCAAGCGGGCGTGGCGTTTGGAGACCGAAGGGTGTTCGATCACGAAAGAGTTGTTGAGTGTACGCCCGACGAAGATTTCATCGCGGTTGAGGATGAAGGCGATGCGCTCGTCGCCATCCGGCGTGAACGAAACGAAGTGCGGGCGGTTGTCCAGATTTTCGCGCGCCGGAAGGCGGATGTTTGCGCCGCAGCGCATGCAGAACTTCGCGCCAGGGCGTTGTGGTTCGCTACAGACAGGACATAGCTCCAGTTCTTCGGGATCAGGAATAATGACCCCACAACGCGGGCAAGGCATGCCGGCTTTGCCCTTCGCGCCGCATTGCTGGCAGTAACGGCGCGTCGGCATCAGCATCGTACCTTCGCGGTGTGGCGAAGTCTCGGCGTGATACTTAGTGCGTGAGCGTACCCACAGGAAGAGCGCAACCATCGCAATGACCAGCAGCACGAAAAAGCCATTGTGCCACTTGGTCGCGCCTTCCAGCATCGTGTTGAAGAGTGCATGCAACATTGCCGCAATCAGCCAGCCTTTGACGACAATGGGCGCGCGTTCACTGGTCAGGTTGGGTTTGGTCTTGGCTTCGCAGAGCGCCAGACCCCAGACAGCGGAGAAAAGCGCATGGCCAGGGTTCGAGAGTGGCCCGCGCAGCAATACAAACAGCGGATTGTTTTGCGAGATGTAGAAGATATTTTCGACGGCGGCAAAGCCTAGCGCGGCAGCGGCGCTGTAGATGACACCATCGAGCGGCTCGTCGAATTCCGGCTGGCGGTAAGCGTAAATCCAGACCATCAGCATCTTGATGCCCTCTTCGACCGGCCCGACGACGCAAAAGAAAAAGAGAATGTCCGAGATTTGCGTCTTGCCCGCAAACGCATAGAAGAGATTGCGCCCAATGACATTGAGGAAGAGCGCCGGAATCGTCGAGAACGCGCCCAGCGCAAAGGTGATGGCGATCAGCCGTAACGGCGGGCGTTTGTAACGGCTATGCGTGTAGAAGTAGACCAGCCAGACTACGCAAGGCAGCAGCGAGATGAAGGGGATGAAGATGAGTTTTTGCAGGTCAGTCATTCGATTTTAGATTTTGGATTTTGGATTTTGGATGGCGGATTTGTTGAAATGCTGCTTGGTCTTGCTGCGCTAAATTCTCAATCCAAAATCCAAAATCTAAAATCCAAAATCAATTCTCTTCGCTCTTGCGTTTCAAAATCACCATCGTCAGGTCATCCACGCTCTTGGCTTTACCGACGAAGCGTTGCAGGGCGTCGTCAATGCGGTCGCGCAGGCCGGCAGCGGTGCGCCCGCGATTGCGCTGGGCGATTTCGATCAGACGAGCTTCGCCGAACTCTTCTTCTTGCTCGTTGAGGCTTTCGGTCACGCCATCGGAATAGATTACCAGCACATCGCCGGGTTCAAGCTGCACCAAACCTTCATGATAATCGCCGAAGGGTGTGATACCGACCGGAAAACCGCCGATGTCCAGGCCCGTAACTTCACCCGAGGCGCGCACGAGGAGCGGCGAGTTGTGGCCACCGTTGATGTAGGTCAATTGATGCGTGCGCGGATCGAGTTCGCTGTAAAAGAGCGTCACATAGCGGTTGGCGGGCGTGTTGTCGTAGATGTAATGGTTGATCTCGCTGACGATCTCACTTGGCGAGAGCCGTGTGGTGGCTTGCGCGCGCACGGCGGCATGGATGGAAGACATCAGCAGTGCCGCGCCCGTTCCTTTACCCGATACGTCACCAAGTGCGATGACGTGACGACCGTCGCGCTTCTCGATGAAATCGAAGTAGTCGCCGCCGACTTCGTAACAAGGGAAGCTCACGCCCATCAAATCGTAACCTTCAATGGACGGCGACGCCGAAGGGTGCAAGCGCAATTGAATTTCGCTGGCCAGGGCCAATTCGTTGGCAAGGCGCTTCTGCTCCTGCTGCGCGTCGAGCAGGCGGACGTTTTCGATGCGGATGGCGGCGACGCTCGCGATCAGCGTCAGCAGTTCAAGGTCGCGTTTGGTGAAACGGTTGGTGTGAACGGGGCTGTCAACGTAGATCATGCCCAGCACGCGCCCTTCGACCATCAAGGGCACGGCCATGATTGAGCGGATGCCGGTGAGCATGATGGATTGATTCGATTGGAAGCGCGGATCTTGTTGCGCGTCGGAGGTGAGCAGTGATTTGCCGTGCTGCAAGACCTGCTCGGTAATCGAGCGGCTGAGCGAAACTTCATTACTGTTCGGCCCGGTGCTGCGCAACTTTTGGGCTTTGCAAACGAGTTCGGGCGGCGCGTTCTTCTTGCCCTCCGGCGGTTCGAGCAGCATCACGTAGCCGCGATCTGCCTGGTTCACCTGAAAGACGCACTCCAGCACTTGCCCCAAGGTTTCGTCGAGCGACATCGGCGAGAGCAGCGTCACGCTCACGCGGCTGATGACGGCCAGCGTGTCGTCTTGCGAAGCGGTGACCGGCCCACTCGGTTGCACGCCAACTGGCCCGGATTTGTGCAGCGATTGCGCTAGCAGTGTTTGATGGCTGGAATCAATCGTAGTTAGCAGACTCTCCTTTGAATTGCGCGAGCCGGAGGCAATCGTCACTTCGGGAGCCGATGGATGCGGCGTGTCGGCCAGCAGCACCTGTGTGCGGCCTTTGGTGCGGCTCGTGTCGGCGCGGTCGTTGAATTCGATCTCAGTCTCGCCGATGCGGATGACATCGCCATCACGCAAGAGGGCTGGGGAAGTCAAGCGCGCTTCATTGAGCAGCGTGCCATTGGCGCTGCCCAGGTCGCTCAACCAAAAGCTGGTGTCGCCTTTCTTGCGCACTTCAGCGTGTAGGCGGGAGGCGAATGGGTCTTCCAAACAAAGATCGTTGCGCGCAGAACGGCCAATAGTGACGCGGGGACGATTCAATTCGGCAACCGAATCGCTACCGGGTGCGCTGGCGGAACCAGCGGGGGCAACACGAACAATCAAACGTGGCATAGGGGATTCCTATCAGGGAAAAGCAAAAGGCAAAAAGCAAATATCAAAAGGCAAAAGTGTAAAACCTGCCTTTTAGTTGAGAGAAGAAGGTGCCGACCTTAACTTTTGATATTTGCCTTTTGCCTTTTGATTTTTGACTGCTACCGCTCCTGAAAACTATTCTGGAAACTTTTGCCTGGCACCGGCTCTTTGCGCGCCTCGGCCTGTTTGGCTTGGGTCGCCTTGAGCAGCCCTTTTGACTGCCGCTCTAGTTCTTTTTGCTGGCGCTCTAGTTCTTTGCGCGCGGGTTTCTCAATCTGCTTGGCGGCATTCTGCGCGATCTGCGCATAAGGCCCCGCTTCACACTTCTTGAAATACTCGAAGGCTTTGATGAGTTGGCCCAGCCCTTTGTAAGAGCCACCGAGAAAGTAATAAATGTCCTTATCACTCGGCGTCAGCCGCACCGCCTCGTGCAACTCCTTGAGTGCCGCGCCGAATTGGCCAATGTTGAAATAGCGCTTGCCTAATTCTTTGTGATGTTGCGCCACCAGCGTAGGATCGGGCGTCTCCAGCGGGCGCAGCGGATTGAAGTTCGAGAGTGAACGCGCACCAGGCGCGGCAAATGGATTTTGGGGAATCAGCGCAACTTGACTGCGCGCCGTTGTGTTGGGCAGCAGCACTGGCCCCAGGTTTTTCCGTCCACTCGTACGACGCGGACGCCCGCCCTGAGCGTGATTGCCCGGCGTCGCTTGCGCCAGCGCGTCATCCAATTCTTCGATAGCTTCGAGCGCCCGTGTCGCTTCCGGGCTGGATTGATTCATTGTGATGATACGTTGGTATTGTGCGCGCGCTTCGCTGAGATTGCCTTTGGCGCGATGCATCTCGGCCACCTTAAGCCGCGCGCTCAGATTTTCCGGCACCACCTTGAGCAGGCCATTGTAGGCTTTCAGCGCTTCATCTGTACGGCCTGCACCTTCAAAGGTCTCCGCCAGCAACTGGCGCGGTCCTGGCCGATCGGGCGTTAATTCAATCGCCTTGCTCAAATCTGCCGCTGCCGTTTCGACTTGGCCGCCTTGTCGTGCGCGTTCGGCATTTTGGATCAACTGCTCACTTTGATCTACGGGCGAAAGCAAGTTACGCCCCGCATTTTGCGCATTAGCTGAGTTGGCTCTTTGATTGTAATAAAGATAAGCCCCGCTACCCAGCAACAGGCAGGCTAACAGGCCCGCCGCCACGCGCAGGAACAAACCAGCTTGTGGGTGCTCGTGTAAACCAGAGGCCTCGGCCACCGCAACGGCGGGCGGCATTGATAGCTTGCCGGAATTTAAGCCAGTTGTCTGCAGCGGCCCTGAGTTGCGCGCCGCATTCGGCGGCAATGGCCCGGTTCTCACCTTAGGGGTTGGGTTGCTAGTCAACGGGCCGGAATTCCTGGCCAGGGCAGATACTACTGGGGGTGTAGCGGTCGTTAGTTGATTGGCCTGCGTGGTTACTTGCGCTGCCGCCAATTTGTCGGCGGCATTTTGGGCCAGGCGTTGCGATAGACTGCTGGCAGCCGTCTGTTTGATTTGACGCGCATCTTCTTCCTGTTTTTGCTCGATGAGGTGCGCGGCGCGCTTACGCTGCTGATCTTTACTAGCTGCCAGCCGCTCACGTCTAGGTAGCGGCGGAGCCGGCGGTGGAGGCGGAATAGAAGTAGCGGCTTGTTCGGCTACCGGTTCTTCTGTCGCTGCGCTAGTAGCAGATTTACTGCTGGGGGAAGAAACGATGCGAAGTTGCGACTTCGCCGGTGAGGTAGCCGAATTAGCTGAACCTTGACCGTCAGGATTTGGCGCGTCGGCGCGCGGTTGGGCCGTGCTGGCTTTCGTCGCCTGCGTGTCTAAGTCAGTCCCACACTGACGGCAGAATCTGGCGGCCACTCCATTTGCCGCTCCACAACTCCCACAATAATTCACAGTCATTGCTTTAATCCCCACAAAAGATCACTACAAGTTGGATGCTGTTGCACGGGGCTGACCACGCAGGAACGTAGCCATTGGGGCACAGTTTAACCACTCGTTGTTGGCGTGGTATTCAAGCCGGGATGCCATGGGGGATGGCCGCCGCTTGTGCCAACAAAACTCCGTCCCGGTGGGGAACGATCTTTAGTCTGTTGTAGCTACGGCGCGCTCATCATTGCATGATTGATGATGTGCCGCAACCCTGCCGGGACGCCGAAATGATTAAAGCTCGGTTCGGTACAAACTAGAAAAAGGAAACGAGTCGCTCAAACAGAAATTTCAATTGGAGTTACCTTGGTCGTCAGCAAAAGCGAGTCGCCTGCTTAAGCCTTATTCTTTGACGACCAACGTACCGGCTAGCTTGTCGTGCCAGCCTTGCTGCTTTCCATCCCAAAGAGCCCAGAGTAAACCTAGTCCGCCACACAGCAGCGAGAGCGGGTAACCGATGAAATGCCTGATAGCCAGCGCGCGAAAATCCAGCGGCTGGCCATCGGCACGGATCACGCGAATGCCGATAAAGCGTTTGCCAAAGGTCTGGCCATCCCGCTCGGCGTAATAGACCAAATTGAAAAACAGCACGCCTGCTGTGGCCAAATAGCCCAACAATAGAACGATGTTGGCCAACTCCGTCGCTTCCCATCGGCGTTTGATGGCGTAGGCTACCAGCACCGTCAACGAGAGCACCAGCATCGTCAAAATGTAATCGAGCAAAAATGCCCCGCAGCGCAAGCCCAAACTGGCCAACGCCGCTTGCTTTTTGCCACCAGCACGCTGACCGGGCGATCTGTCGGCAAAAGCCTGACTCGAAGCTGCATTGCTCATGCGAACAACGTGGGTGGTTTGGGACATCGCAGTGAATTCCAGAGAGTGTGTGTAGGTCGGTACTACAGGGAGCGATAGCGACCTAGTGATTTAGGTTGCGCTTAATGCGGAGAACCAGGTCGCCATTACTCCCTGTACCGCACCACGCGTGCCGGTCTCACGAGACGACGAATTTCAACATCGTCTCACCGAGCTTAAGCTCGTCACCGCTCACCAGCGCGTGTAATTGTCCCTGTGGCAGTTTCTTGGTGCCATTGATAAAAGTGCCATTGGCGCTGCCCAGGTCTTCGATGAAGAACTGTGTATCGCGCGCGATGATCTTGGCGTGGCGGCGCGAGACGCGCGCCGCCGGGTCGTACTTCGACAAATCCACTTCGGGACGAATCCCGCGATTCGGATCCATACGGCCAATCAAGCTTTCGCCTTCGAGATTGAGCATGAACTGCGCGTTCATCTCGTTCGTGCCCAACACGACCAGCTTGGCCGTGGTGCGCTGGCGATGGCCACAATAAGCGCAAAAGACATCGCCCGTTGCCATCTCGCGCCCGCAGTTGCCACAGGTCTGTATGGGCGCAGGCGGCGCAGCGTAATCAATTTGCTGGCGCACCGGCCCGGCGTGACCTTGCAAGTGACGCAGGTGCTCGATCAAGTCCGCGCCAAAAGCTTTGGCCGACGCAAAGCGGTTCTCTGGTTTGTATTCGACCGAGCGGCAAATCAACTCTTCTAATTCCGGCGAGATTTCGGGATTGATCTGGCGCGGTTTCGGATTCTTGGCGAAATCGAAGATCAGCAACGGATTGTCTTGCGGGTCTTGTCCCGTGAGCAGATGGAACATCGTCGCGCCGAGCGAATAGATGTCCGAGCGCGCTTCAACATTGCCCGCAAACAGCTCTGGCGGCGCATAGCCCATCGTGCCGATGGCCGTCACGCCTTTGACCGTCGGCGCGACGAAGCGCGCGATGCCGAAATCCACCAGCATGATGCGATTCGTGCGCGCGTCCACCATCAGGTTGGCGGGTTTCAGGTCGCGATAAATGATCGGCGGATTCTGTGAGTGTATGTAATCGAGCACGTCGCAGATTTCAATGCCCCACTTGGTGACGGTCGCTTCGTCCAACTTACCACCGGCAGCACGTTGGCGAGCGGCCAGGTCGCCGCCGTCAATGAACTTCATCACGAGGTAGTAGCGGCCACGCGCCGTATCGAAGAAGTATTGCAGGATCGTCGGGATCGAAGGGTGATCGAGTTGCGCGAGCAGTTCGGCCTCGCGTTTGAAGTCGTCTATCGCTTTCACGCGCGCCGAGTCGTCGGCGAACATCTCGATCATCTCTTTGACTGCGACTTTGCGGTTGGCCAGGTTCTGATCTTCCGCTAGATAGACCGATCCCATACCGCCGCCGCCAATGCGCCGGACGATCTTGTAACGGTCGGCCAACAACGTCCCTGGCGGAAGTTGAATGCCTGAGGTGTTATTGCCGGATGCGCTCATACTCAAGTGTGACGTTCGCCCTGATTCTGTGTCTACGCCGGTTCCCATCCCCGCTTGCGTGCCTGCCCAGTTCGCAGCCCCGCGAGCGGGCGCTTGCGGTGGTGGCGGTGGCGCCGTAATGTCCTGAAGCCAGCCGCATTCGCCGCAATAAGGATCACCGGCTGTGGTGGGCGCGCCACATTCGGGACAGAATGGCATAACCAAATCTGAGTGCCGTGTGCTTGAGCCGCAAGCTTTGCTGACTCCGCACTCGGCGCTTTTCAATTCACTACAAATTTCAAAAAAGTTTTGCCGACGATGATCTCATCGCCGTTCTTCAAAGGTTGCTTGTTGCCGGGCAGCAAGCGCGGGCCGCGATTGACGAAAGTACCGTTAGTGCTGCCCAGGTCTTCGATCAAAAACTGATTGTTCAAAACCTGAATGCGTGCATGCCGCCGCGAGACTTTGGCTTCGGGGTCGTCCTGATCCAAATCTACATCGGGAAAGATACCTCCGTCGGCATCCCAGCGCCCAATCATTGATTCGTCGCTGGTCAACGGAAACTCTTTGCCGACCTTGCCCCCGCGTTGAATGATAAGTTTAGCGCGCATCGCAGTGGCCTCTGCATCGCCATCGGCCACTGCCACTCGGCTTGATGATGATGCATGTAAAGAACCCGTTTGCCCTTTGACGACATTGGTCAAATTGGGCTGATTGCTGACGGCCGTGGGGTTACCCCCCAGCGCCGGATTGACCGACGTATTAACCGGTGTAGACCGCGCAGGCTGGGCCGGTTGGGCAGCGGGTGGCGGCGCGGTATAGGGCGTCGCCGGTTTCGGCGCGACGTTCTCACGCGCGAACTGCGCTGGCGGCGGCGGCGCGAATTGCGGCGGCGGTGGCACCGCCGGTTTCTGCGCGGGCACGGAACGCACCGAAGCTGCCGCACTCAGCCGGTTTCCGCATTCGTCGCAAAATTCCGAGCCGTCCAGATTATCAGTGCCGCATTGATGACATCTGACCATAGTCCTCTTGCCTCCACTCAGGGCAAACCCGACGCAGCTTGGAACGGAGGAGCCTAGTGCATAATCGCCTTGGCTCGTTATCTTGCCTGGGTTTGCTGCGGGAAAGCGTTACCGCTGCTTGCCGATGATGAGTCAATAGCTCCACAAACGACGCTGCATTCTACAACGTTCATTATGCCTATGCCAGTTTTGTTTGCAACCGCTAAGTGCTCATGGTTTGCAGTCGCAAAAAGTCTGCGCTGCGCAGGCTTGGACAGGTTGTGTGAGAGATCTGTGAGAGAGCTGAATTGATGATTAGCAAGGCAAATTGCTTTGCTTTCCGTCCATCTGTTACCATCCACCGACTTGTTAGTCGCCTGTGAAATGGCTGTAATTCTCCAAACCGTCGCCGAGCAATTGCTAGGAGTTGCCGCTATGCTGAAACGCCGAATACTATACGTCTTAATTCTGTCGCTGCTCTTCGCGTTGGCGCTCGCCTGTGGGACGCGTATGGCTACGCGCACACCCAGCGGCACACCGCCCGCTGGGTTGAATGTGGCGCGCGTTCGCCAACTACTGCAAACCATCGGAGGCAGCAACCTGAAGCCACAACAAATCGAGATTAAGAGCATCTCCACCGGCGTCGGTGCTGACAATGCCGTTGTCGAAGCCAGGCTTGAAACGGCCTTTCGTTTCTCGCGCGCCAGCGGTGACTGGCAGGTCGCCGAAATAAGGCTTGGCGATCAGCAGTGGGAGTCTATCGAATTGATTGAGACAGCGCTGCGTCAGGAAAAAGGGCGACGCACGACGGGACTGCTGCGGCGCGTGGCTGATGGATTGGAAGCTTACCACCGCGAAAAAGGACAGTTCGTCCCGACCGAGGATTTCGGTGTGTTGCTCGATCATCTATCGCCGCGTTACCTGACTGACCCGTTGCGCGTTGACTGGTGGGGTACGCAGTTCGTCTATCGCGGCACGGCTGGGAATTATCAACTGCTTTCTGCGGGCGCGGATCGCAAGGCCGGTACGAAGGATGATCTGGTGATTGAGAACGGCGTGCTGCGCGCTGAGAAAGAATGAAATTTGTCGGCTGTTGTGCAAAGCCCCTGACCACTGACTGCCATGCAATACATCTCTGTTGAAAATCAGAAAGCTGTAGATCAAACCTACCGTTTGTCGGTCATCATCGTGCTTGCTTTTTGCTTCACGCCAATTCTATTGATGGCGCTGGGACGCTTCATCCACGCGAGAGCGGCGTACTATGACCCCGCGACGCTCGAACTGATTAAAAAGCTGGCCTACGGGAGCACGCTGCTTTTCGGGTTGCTAGTCGTCGCGTTGCGTCGCTTCGGGATGGCCTGGCTCACGGGCAAACGCCAACGTTCGGTGAGCAGCGTACTGAGCAATTTGCGCTTGCTCACGCTCATCAGCGCAGTGCTGGGTGAGTTGGTGGCGCTCACCGGGTTTGTCGCTTTCTCCCTGACGAGCGATTATGAATATTGCTGGCGCTTGGGGGTGGTTAGCTTGCTCTTGATTTTGTACAGCTTCCCGCGCCGCTGGGATTGGGATCGTGCGGTCGCCCACGCGCAAGCTTGAGTCGCTGCGGCCGTTCACTTGTTTACGTGTTTTTGAGGTGCAAATGCCTGGGAATGATTTGAAGATGTGCCAGTCCTGTCGCGCGCTGATTCCGGCGAATGCCGCGCGTTGCGAGATGTGCGGAGCTGAAGGTCACTATGCCGCGCGCGCTGGTGTCAGCACGGGCGAGAGCTTCAGCCTGTTGACCAATTGGCCAGTCACGACGCTGCTGTTGACGCTCAATGTGCTGATCTATGCGTTGACGCTGCTCTATCAATTGCGGCTCTTTGCGCAATTGGATGATGCGCCGGGCTTCTCGATGTCGCCTTACCCAATCGTGAACGACGGCTTCGGAACTTCACATCCGGGCATACGGCAGAACGGCGAATGGTGGCGCTTGCTGGCGTCGTGCTTTCTGCACGGCGGCCCGATTCATTTGCTCTTTAACAGTATGGCGTTGATGCAGGCGGGCCGGATCGCCGAAGAAGTTTTCGGGCGTTCGCAATACATCTGCCTGTACATATTGGGCGGCATAGGCGGAAATCTGCTGGCCATCATGTTCGGTTCGCGTGTAGTGGGCGCGTCGGGCGCGCTCTTCGCGTTAATCGCGGCGCTGGCGGTCTACGGCTACAAACGCCGTGACACGCTGGGGCGGAGTTTGCGGCAGGACATGATCTATTGGCTGCTCTACGGCCTGGCCATCAGCTTTCTGCCGGGCATCAGTATGGCCGCGCACGCAGGCGGCGCAGTGGTTGGCGCGGCGCTGGCCTTCTTGTTGCCGGATGAGGAACAGTTGCGGCAAAGCTTCCTACGCATGCGGCTCGCGAAAGTCTTTGGGACAGTGGCTTGGTTGTTGATTTTGGGTACGGGCGTGCTGATGGCGCGCAACGTTCTCAGACAGGATGAAATGATTCGCGTGGCTACGTCGGCCGAGCGTGTTTACACGGTCTGGCTCAATCATCTGCAACTCAACAAGCTGGTGGCAGGCGCACGGCTGAAACAAACCGGCGGCGCAGCCGGGAGCGAATTGCCAGACCTCGCCACGCTGACCAAGCGCATAGATCAGACACAGCGCGCCCTGTGCAGCGACATCGGCGCGCTCGAACGCTTGCCAGTCACCGATGAAGAGAGTGGCCAGTTGTATCGCCGCATGGCCAGCAATCTGCGCACGCGTTGCGATAAAATGCCAGCCTTGCCCAAAGAGGATAACGACGCGGCTTTGCAACAAGCCTTGTCCAATTTTCAAAGTCAGGCTGAGCAGGGCAAAGAATTGGATGAGTTGATGAAGCAGTACGAACAATGGCTGGCGCGCAAAGCTGACGGCTTGCGCATGCCGGTCAAGGCGTTGAAGCCACGCTTGTCCAGTGAGACAATTACCCCCGACGAGTTGGAGAACAGCAAATAAGGCGATTGCGACATTGAGGTGAAGAGAGGAATGTTGAAACAACAACGAGTCGTGGCGCGCAATTATCTTGCGGCCTTTGTTCTACTCAGCCTTAGTTTAGTGAGCTACGCGCAAACCTCCGGCACGAAACCGCCGCCCCCCGCGCCCGCCCCACAGCCGAGTCAGACACCGCGTCCCGCTACCGGCGACACACGCCAACAAGCCCTCTTGCATTTTCTCGAAGCGCGCCGCTTGAAAGGCGAAGCGCAACACAGCCGCGATAACAAGCTGCTGATTGAGCAAGCCCTCAAAGCCTACCGCGACACGATCTGGCTAGACCCGCAAGCCGCCGAACCGCGCGTGGATTTGGGCGAGTTGTATTTCTTCTTCAAAAACGACCTGCGTTCGGCGGAATTCGAAGCCCTCGAAGCGATCAGACTGGATAATGACTCTGCCGGCGCGCACCAGTTGTTGGCGCGCCTCTCCATTGCCGTCCTCAAATTCGACAATCAGAACAACGCACCGAACAGCCAGACCATGCTCGACCGTGCGACGAGCGAATATGAAGCCGTCACGCGGCTCGATCCCAGCAATGCCGAAGCCTGGGCGCTGCTCTCCGAGTTGTATCGGATGAAGAATGACACGGCCAAGCAGATACAGGCGCTGGAACGTTGGGCTAGTGCGCCATTGCCGAGCGATCAGGCTTTTTATTACTGGCTCTCGAACAGTGAACTCACACCCGATCAAGCGTTCTCGCAGTTGTCGCAAGTCTATCTAAGCCAGGGGCGCAAGCGCGAAGCCCTCGACGCCGCGCGCCGCGCCTACGAATTCAACCCGGAGAACAATGCCTACGGGCGCAATCTGATCAGCGCACTGCACGCGGCGACGAAGCTGGATGAAGAATTGAAACTCTACGCGCGTCTGTCGAAGACAGCGCCGAGTCCGGTTTTGGAGATCGGTTATGGCGCGACACTGATCCGCGCCGGTCGCTATCAGGAAGCGGCCGAAAAATTGAGCGAGCAGTTAAATGGCGACAACACCAATAGCAGCCTCATCGCTTTGCTGGCGACTGCGCAACGCCGCGCAGGCCAACGCGCCGCCGCTGCCGAAACGCTCAAGGCTGGCATCGCCAAAGCCGAGGCGAACGCGCGCATCTCGCTGCAACTAGAATTGGCGGAGACCTACGAGGAGTTGGGGCGCAACGAAGAGGCGCTGGCGCAATACGACCAACTTTTGGATGCGCTCGCTGGTAAAGGCGCAGTCAGCGAGCAAAACGCCGGGCTGTACGGTCACGTCGTCAGCAAACTGGCGCGCCTGTGCCGTCGCACCGGCAACCAGGCGAAGCTGCAAGCCGTACTCAACCGGGCGCGGCGCGCGATTGACGAACAGAATCCGCTGATTGAAATGGTCACGATCGAAGCCTTGCGTGAAGACGGCAAACGCCGCGAGGCGCTCGACCTTACGCGCGCCGCCATCCGTCGCGTCCAGGATGATCGCGGCCTGCGCTTGACCGAAGTCCTCATCCTGAGCGAGCTGAAGAACTACAAAGAAGCCGCCGAACTGCTGCGCGGCATGCTCACCGGACGCGCCGAACACGCCGCCGAGGACGCCAGCGTTTGTTTGATTCTGAGCAACGTGCAGATGCAAGCCGGACAGTTGCAAGAGGCCGAAGCGACGGCGCGCAAGGCGCTGGAACTCAATCCGGATGATAGCGATGCCTTGCTGCAATTAGGCTCCGTGCTCGACCGCGCAGGCAAGCAGACAGAAGCTGAGGGAATTTTGCGCGTACTGCTGGAACGCGAGCCTGACAACACGACAGTACTCAACAATCTCGGCTATTTGCTGATCGAGCGCGAGCAGAAGTTGGCAGAAGCGCAAACACTAATTGAGCGCGCCGTGAGCATTGAGCCGCTCAATGGCAGCTTCCTCGACAGCCTCGGCTGGGCCTATTTCAAACAGGGCAAGCTCGACCAGGCACGCGCGCAGTTGGAGAAGGCGCTCAGCCTCGCCCGCCGCAATCCGACTATTCACGAGCATCTCGGCGACGTGTTGCTCAAGCTGGGCAAACTGGCCGAAGCGCGGCGCGCGTGGGAGAAGGCGTTGGAGTATGCGCTTGAAGCCGATGAGACGGCGCGGCTGAAAGGGAAGTTGAGAGACGCGCATTAAAGACAGTGGTGCACCAAGCCACAGCCAGCCGTCTCGGTCTACGAACATTTGTTGGTCAAAAAGCTGTAGTGGGAAAACGGGGTGGGATGATGGTGATGGCGTAGGGGCAGACCTGCGTGCCTGCCCTGCAGCGGCAGGGACGCGAGACCAGGGCAGACACGCAGGTCTGCCCCTACGTCTCACCCCATTTCCCCGCTACCCAAAAAGCTGTAGCAATCTGGTGAAGACTTGTTGAACTTCACCAGCTTGCAAGATTTGGAGGAATGGCGGCGGCGGCGCACGCGGGCGCGCAACCGGGCCAGCGGCGGCGCGTCAGGCACAGTGCAAGGGCCGCGTGATGCCTGAGCCGCGTAGCTGCCTCACGCACCACAGCAAAAAAGACTATGGCCAAAACAGACCAAACCCCAGACAACAAGCTGACACGCACACCCATCCTGCGGATCGAAACGGGCCGGCATACCGCCGTCATCAGAAGGATCAGCGTGGATGCGGCGAATCGCTATCTGGTGACGGCTTCGGATGACAAGACGGCGCGGGTCTGGGAACTGGCGACGGGCCAGGGTGAGCCAATGAAGCTGTTGCGCGTGCTGCGTCCGCCGCTGGGCGCGGGCAACGAAGGCAAGCTTTTCGCAGTCGCGCTATCGCCCGATGGCCGCACCGTTGCGGTCGGGGGATGGACGAGCAAGGATGGATTGCAAACCAATCTCTACCTCTTCGACCGGGAGAGCGGGCGGCTGGTGCGGCGCATTGCGGGGCTACCCAATGTCATCAATCACCTCGTCTACTCGCCGGACGGGGAGTGGCTGGCTGCCACGCTGGGCGAAGGCGGCGTGCGCGTCTACGCCACCGGCAGCTACGCCGAGACGGGCGCGGATCGGGATTACGGCAATCAGAGCTACGGCGCGGACTTCGACGCGACGGGGCGGCTGGTGACGACGTGCTTTGACGGCAACCTGCGTCTTTACGATTTGAGCGATGGCGCCTTGCGGCTGGCGGCGAAGCGCAAGGCGGAAGGCGGTGAGCGACCATTCTCAGTCAGCTTCTCGCCCGATGGGGAACGGGTGGCAGTCGGGTTTGCTGATTCGACCCGCATAGCCGTGCTGTCGGGGCGCGACCTGACGCAACTCTACGCACCCGATACTAGCGGCGTGGACAATTGGACATTAGATAGCGTCGCGTGGACGGCGGACAGGCAGGCGCTCGCGGCGGGGGGCAGCTATGGCAAAGGCGGGCAGCGCCAAATCCGCCTCTGGTCGGAGGGCGAGCGCGGCAGTTACCGTGAGGTGGCGGCGGCAGATAACACGATTATGCACATCCTGCCGCTGCGAGATGGCGGGTTGGTCTACGGCGCGGGTGATCCGGCCTGGGGAGTGATTGATGCGCGCGGCCAGCGCTCGCACTTCTTCGGCCCGGAGATTGCCGATTACCGGGGAATGCTGGAAAGTTTTTTGCTCTCCGGCGATGGCGCGGGCGTGCAGTTTGGTTATGAGTCCGGCGGCAAAGCCCCTGCGCGATTTGCAGTGGCTGAGCGGCGGTTGGAGATGGGCGTCCCCGGTTCTGGCGCGCTCGCTGCTCCGCTCATCACCGGCCTTGCGGTCAGTGATTGGAAGGACAACTACGCCCCTAAACTCAACGGCCAGCCGCTGAAGCTGGAGCAGTACGAAAGATCGCGCAGCCTCGCCATCGCGCCCGACCAGGCGCGGTTTCTGCTGGGAGCAGATTACCGGTTGCGCCTCTTCGACCGCAGCGGCAAAGAGTTGTGGCAGACGGCGATTCCGGGCGTGGCGTGGAGCGTCAATATCTCCGGCAACGGCAAGCTGGCGGTGGCGGCCTTTGGCGATGGGACGATCCGCTGGTATCGGCTGACGGATGGCCAGGAATTGCTTGCCTTCTTCCCGCACAACGACCGCGAACGCTGGGTGCTGTGGACGCCGTCGGGCTATTACGATGCGTCGCCCGGCGCGGAAGATTTGATCGGCTGGCACGTCAACAACGGCCCGGAGCGCGAGAGCGATTTCTTTCCCGCCAGCCAGTTCCGCGACCTTTATTACCGGCCCGACGTGGTCGCGCGCGCGATGCAGACGCTCGATGAAGCCGAGGCCGTGCGACTGGCCGACGCCAAAGCGGGGCGCAAGCGGCAAGACCCGGACGTGCTCAAACGGCTGCCGCCCGTGGTGCAATTGATCGCGCCGCACGATGGGATGGAGGTGCGGGGGACGGAGTTGACGGTCTACTTCACGGTGCGCGCGCCATCGGGCGAGCCGTTGACGGGAGTGAAGGCGCTGGTGGACGGGCGTCCGGTCGAGATCGAAAAGGATTTGCAGTGGTCAGCCGACACGCCGCAACACTTGCAAGTGACGCTGCCGGAGCAGGATTGCGAGCTACAATTGCTGGCCGAGAACCGCTTTGCCGCCAGCGTCCCCGAAGTGCGGCGGTTGAAATGGCGCGGGCGCACTACGTCAGTCAGCCGACCGAACCTGTACCTGCTGGCCGCCGGGGTCAGCCGCTACGCCAATTCGGATTACAACCTGAGCTTTGCGGCGAAGGATGCGCGCGATTTTGCAGCGGCGATGGAGCGGCAACAAGGCTTGCTCTACGGCAAAGTTGAGGCGCGCGCGTTGGAAGACGGAGATGCAACACGTGACGGGATTGTGGACGGGCTGGATTGGATTTGGAAAGCGGCAAAGAGCACGGATGTGGCGATGGTCTTCCTGGCCGGCCACGGCGTCAACGATGCGCGCGGGCGTTACTTTTTTTGCCCGCATAACATCTCGTTCGAGCGGCTGTTGAGCACCGGTGTCAGCTTCAGCGACATCAAGAGCGCCGTCGAAGCGATTGCGGGCAAAGCGGTCTTCTTCATAGACACTTGCCATTCCGGCAACGCGCTCGGCGGCCAGGCGCGGGCGGTGGACATCAACGGCTTCATCAACGAATTGACCAGCGCGGAGAATGGCGCGGTTGTCTTCGCCGCCTCGACCGGGCGGCAAGTCTCGCTCGAATTTGACGAGTGGGGAAACGGCGCGTTTACGAAAGCACTGGTCGAAGGTATTAATGGCGGCGCTGTGGTTCAGGGAAAAGACAAGATCACGATTACCTCACTCGACTTGTATATCTCTGAGCGGGTCAAGGCACTGACTGACAACGCGATTACCGGGAAAAAGTGCTTATTGAAACAGCAAGTTAAAGAGCGAATAGGCGAGTAAACACACCAGCAAGTGAATCGCGAAGGCGTAATCCGCCCGATGTGTACTGCGGATCAGGCCGAAACAGCACTTGAGAAATTCGAACGCCTCTTCAACCCGGTGCCGGGCTTGCAGACACGCTACTTGGAACGGCGTGGCGAGTTTTTTCATGTTCTTGCGGTTTGGGGTGAAGAGCTTGATTCCACGCCGCCCTAGTTCTTCTGCCCTTGCTTGCGAGATGTAACCGCGGTCGCCCACCACAATGCCGTGCTCGATCCACTCACACAAGGGGTCGAGCAACTGCCGATCATCCACGTTGGCGGCCGTCAAACGCACGGCACATAAACGCCCACGCTGATCACACTGCACGTGCAGTTTGAAACCATACCAGTAGCCACTCCCGTTGCGCGATTTGCGCGCGTGCTCTTTGAAGGTACGATGCTGTTTGGCACGGGCCACTTTGCAAACCGGCACGGGCGTGGAGTCTTGCAAGACCACGGGGTGGCCGTGCTGCGCAGCGCGATTGGCTTGCAATTGCTGACCCAACAGTGCGCCCGCTTCACGCACGACGCGGTTCGTCGCTTCGACAAACTTGCTGTAACTGGGCAAGGCCGGAAACTCCGCCCAGTGGTGCCGCTGAAAGTAGTAATAGAGTTTGGCCTTGTCGGTCAGTCCGAGCCAAGCGCCGTAAATCATGATCGTCAGCACCTCGGCGGCACACAAGCGCGCTGGCCCGCCCCGACGGTCACGCGGCAACTGTTGGGCGGCGAGTTGCGGTTGCAAGGCCTGCAATTGATCGTCGAGATTAACCAGCAGCTTGAGCAGCATATCGGGTTCGTTTATGGTTTCCTGGATGAGCATAGTGTCCTCCTGAAGCAAAGTGTTTGGTCACACTTTTCTTACTTCGGAAGGGCTATGCTCATCAAACTTTTTCCGGTAATCGCGTTGACAGGAAACAGACACCGACGACGACCAAACCGGCGACCGTGCCGGATTTCCCGATTGCGGTGCGGCAGTAATGCGTAAGGCGGAATTATAGCGGTGGCATCAACGTTGGGATGGTTTGATTGTGGTGACGGCGATAAATGTTGAAGTCGCTGTCAGCGGTGAGCACGAGGCTGTCGGAATGAAGCTCACTCATCCGCACCAAGCAAGCATCGGCGAGCGACATTGGCATGTTGGCGTAACGCGCCATTAGACTTTTGACTACAGCGAGTTCATCAGCCAGGTTGAAAGCAAGTTTTGCGCCACCTCCCTGAATGAATTCAAGCGCCGGATTGCTGTTGCCCATCAATCGGTAAAGTAGAAAACACGTTTCGGTCAGCACCGGCTCGCAAAGCAATAATGGCGGTAGAAATCGGTCAATTTGTTTGCGAGCCCATTGGTGGTTCTTGTCGCGGCGGTAGAAATATGCCACAAACGGCCCGGTGTCGAGCAAGATCGCAGCTTTCATTCGCCAAAGCCTTCAAAGTATTTTTTGTTGGTGGACAGATCAGTTGGGCCGTCAACATCTATGCAACCGGCCAAGTGGCCGACGAGATCACCAACGGTCAGAGGCTTGGCATTGCCGCCGTTTTGCCGCGCCAAGTATTCCTCCAACGCCTTCCGCGCAATTGCCGTCTTGCTTGAGCGGCGGCGTTTGGCGGCGGTGGTCAATTGCTCATCGAGGGCCTTGGGTAATTTCAACGTCAACGTAGTCATAAAAGCTTCTCCTTACTGAGTTGATAATCGAATGCTACTTACTCTTCCATCTTTTGCCAAGCTCAATTGGACGCTCGAAGTGTTGGGCAAACGGCCCGACGGCTACCACGAATTGCGCACGCTGCTGCAAACGATCAGCGTAGGCGATGAGTTGACGTTTGAATTGACCGAGCAAGGTATCGAATTGCAGAGCGCGCACCCTGCCTTGCCGCTGGACGAAACCAACCTGATTTATCGCGCGGCGAAGCTGCTCAGCGATTTCACTGATTGCCATTTGGGTGTGCGCGTAACTATCAAAAAGAATTTGCCGATGGCCGCCGGGCTGGGTGGCGGCAGCAGCAATGCGGCGATGACTTTACTCGCCTTACAAAGGCTGTGGGATGTGCGGCTCGACACGCGCGATCTGTTCAAGCTTGGCGCGCAGCTTGGCGCAGATGTGCCGTTCTTTTTCATTGGCGGCACCTGCATCGGGGTGGGGCGTGGTGATGAGGTCTACCCAACGACGGAGATTCAAGCCGAACATATTTTGCTCGTGAATGCAGGTGTAGCAGTGCCGACGCGCGAAGTCTATGGCAACCTACCGCCTGAGTTGACAAACCCCGGAGCCGCCACTAAGATGCCGATTTCTTTGAAGGCCGCCTACGACGCCATGTGCAAGGGGCGCGCCTCTTCTGGCGACTCGTTCCCGGAGCTTTATAACGAGCTTGAGACACCTGTGCTGGCGCGTTATCCGCTGTTGGCGGAGATTAAGCGGCGATTGTTTGCAGCAGGCGCGCGCGGGGTGTTGATGTCCGGCAGCGGCTCGACCATTTTCGGGCTCTTTGACAGTGAGGCAACGCGCTCCGTCGCGCAGCAGGATTTACAGGCGACCGGTTGGTGGTGCGCGCCAGCGCGCACGCTCGACCGTGCTGAGTATCGAGCAGCATTGCAATTGAGTTGAGGGTTGTAATATGCTCGCGAGCGTTCAAACGCTACACATTTCTTTGGTTTAGTGAGTTACTGCTGGGGAGTCGCCAAGTGGTAAGGCAGCGGCCTTTGGAGCCGCCATTCGTAGGTTCGAATCCTACCTCCCCAGCCATCCTTTTCTTAAGTCGCTTCTTTCACGTCGGGCCAGCACCGGCAATCCACTAGCAAGGATCATTACTACCGGGAGAGAATTGCTTGAAGAACCTACAGGTATTCTCCGGCAACGCGCATCGCACGCTGGCCGAAGAGATTTGCCAGTATCTGGAAATGCCGCTCGGGGGAACCAATACCACGCGTTTTCCTGATGGGGAGTTCAATTTCCAAATTCTGGAAAACGTGCGCGGCAGCGATGTCTTCATCGTGCAGCCGACCTCGCCGCCGGTAGACGCCAACGTGATGGAGTTGCTGATTATGATTGATGCCTTCCGGCGTTCGTCGGCGGAGCGTATCACGGCGGTAATTCCGTACTATGGTTACGGGCGCGGCGACAAGAAGGACAAGCCGCGCATCCCGATTTCGGCCCGCTTGGTGGCCAACCTGCTGACGACGGCGGGTGCGGATCGCATCCTGACGATTGATCTGCACGCGCCGCAGATTCAGGGCTTCTTTGATATTCCGGTGGATCATCTCTTCGCCGCGCCGCTGATGATGAAGTATTTCGCGGACAACCCGATTGAGGAATTGGTCGTGGTGGCGCCCGATCCCGGCGGAGCGGAGCGCGCGCGCGCTTACGCCAAGCGGCTCAATGCCGACTTTGCCATCGTGGACAAACGGCGCGACAAATCGCAGCCGGGCCACGCCGAGGCTGAAGTGATGAATGTTATCGGCAATGTCGAAGGGCGCAATGTCTTGATCGTTGACGATATGGTGGACACGGCGGGCACGCTGACCAAAGTCGCCGAGGCGTTGGCCAAGAAAGGCGCCAGGCGCATCGTGACCAGTTGCGTGCATGCGGTGTTGTCAGGCAACGCGATTGAGCGGATCGAAAAATCGCCGCTCGAAAAGGTGGTCATTACCAACACGCTGCCGACCAAAGAGGCTTGCCAGGAGCCGCAGTTTGAATGTCTGAGCATTGCGCCGCTGCTGGCCAAAGCGATTCGCTCGATTCACGAGGAAACGTCGGTCAGCGGTTTGTTCGTGTAGGTTTTCTATATCAAATCTCGCAGTTGAGATCATTCGGAGTTTAAGTTATGAGTTTTGATGCCAGTGTTTCATTGAATGTGCAGACGCGCGCTGAGCATGGCAAGAATGCCGCGCGGCGCTTGCGTGCTGACGGCTTTGTGCCGGTCACGGTCTACGGCGGCGGCAACGAGCCGCTTAGCGGCGCCATCAACAAGCGCGAATTGGGTGCGCTGCTTCGTGCGCATGGCCGCAACAAAATCTTCAATCTGAATTACGACGGAGCAGCTTCGTCAGTCAAGATCGCCGATATGCAACTCGATCCGATCAAAGGCACGCTGATACATCTTGACTTGATGCGCATCTCGTTGACCGAAAAGTCCGAGTTCGAGGTGACGATCAAGATCGTCGGCGAACCGGAAGGTGTGAGGACCAACGGCGGTATCCTGGGCATTCCCACTCACGCGCTTAAGGTGCGCTGCCTGCCGGGCGATCTGCCTGATGTGATCGAGGTGGACGTCAGCAAGCTGGACATCGGCGGCCACATCTACGTCAAGGATTTGCAACTCGGCGACAAGGTCGAAATCCGCACCAGCGGTGACGTGACCATCGCCACGGTCGTTGCGCCGGCGGCTGAAGAAGTTACCGCGCCGACTGAAGAAGCCGCTGCCGAGCCTGAAGTGATCAAGAAGGGCAAGGCAGAAGAAGAGAAGTAGCTCGAATGCGGATTTCAGGTTGCGGATTGCGGATTTCTTGAAATAAGGCGCATTCCGCATTCCGCATTCCGCATTCCGCATTCCTATGTGGTTGATCGTGGGCTTGGGCAATCCCGGCGCTGAGTACGAATGGACGCGCCACAACGCCGGTTTCATGGTCATTGACGAATTGGCGCGGCGCACCGCACAAAGCGTGCGTGTGAAAGAATGCCAATCGCTCACCGCGCGGACGCGTATCGGCGGAGTCGAGGCGTTGCTCGTAAAGCCGCAAACTTTCATGAACCTGAGCGGCGTGGCGATCGCGCAGTTGAAAAGCAAATACGAAATTGCCGACACAGCGCAGGTGCTCGCCGTCACGGACGATTTCGCGCTGCCCTTCGGCAAGTTGCGCGTCCGAGCCAGCGGCAGCGCGGGCGGGCACAACGGCTTGAAGTCGCTGATCGCCAAGCTCGACACGCAAAACTTCCCGCGTGTGCGGCTGGGCATCGCGCCTGATCATCCGCTGAGCAATTCCGCCGATTTCGTTTTGGCGGAATTCCCGCGCAAAGATCGCGCGGCGCTCGCCACGCTGGTCGAGCGTGCGGCAGACGCCGTCGAAGTTATTTTGACAAACGGCATCGCGGAAGCGATGAGCCGGTTTAATTGAAAACCGAAGATCGAAGATTGTGGAAAACGCCCACGATCATCGAATCTCCTTGCTTGCTGACTTACGCTCAGCAGGCTCGATTATCCATAAGGAGGAAACATTGAGAACGTATGAAGTCAGCTTCATCGTCAATCCCAACACGACTGAAGATGATCTAAAGAAACTCACCGGCCAGCTCGAACATATCATTACCGATCAGGGCGGCAAGATTACCAAGACCGACCACCAGGGCCGCAAAAAACTGGCCTACCGCATCGGCAAGTTCGACGAAGGCAACTACACTTTCCTTTACCTCGAAGGTAGCGGGCGCGAGATCGCCGAAGTCGAACGCCGCCTGCGCGTCAACGACGCAGTCATTCGTTACATGACCGTGCGCACCGATGAGGATTTGAAGCGCGCCGAAAAGATGAAGGCCAAGCGTAAAGGCGCTGCCGCGGCGCCACGCCGCACCGATGACGATCTATCCGACCTCGGTCTGAGCGAGGAAGAGCGTGAAGCATTGGAGGAGATCTAAAACCGCTGTTTTACACAGCCGGACATACGAGGTGAATAACTATGGCATTCAGAAACGACCAAGATGACGACAAGGGCGGCAGAGGTCCCAAGGGCCGCCCCATGCGCCGCCGCCGCGTTTCCAAACTCACGGCTGAGCGCATTGATTACATTGATTACAAAGATGTGAAGCTGCTGCAATCGTTCATCGCCGAGAACGGCAAGATTCTGCCGCGCCGGCTTTCAGGCCTCTCGGCCTACCAGCAGCGCAAAATCACCGAAGCAGTCAAGCGCGCGCGCAACATCGCGCTGCTGCCTTACACAAAATATTAGTAGTCGGTGACAGGTGACCGGTAGCCACAGACAGTCTTCCTACTGTCTACTGTCTACTGTCTACTGTCTACTGATGGTGGAGGATTTGAATCATGGCAATGATGGAAGTTTTACTACGCGATGACGTAGACAACTTGGGCGCGCGTGGCGAAGTCGTCAAAGTGCGCGCCGGGTACGGACGCAATTACTTGCTGCCGCAAGGACTGGCGGTGCAGGCGACACCCGCCAACGTCAAACGAATCGAAATGCAGCGTAAGGTGTTGCTCAAGAAAGCCACCGAAGAGAAAGCGGTGGCCGAACAGCAGGCTGAGCTGCTCAGGGACGTCACGCTCGAATTCGCCCGCAAGGTCGGCGAGCACGGCCTGCTTTACGGCTCGGTCACTTCGATGGATGTCGCCGAGGCTTTTGCGGCTAAAGGCTACGAGATCGAGCGCCGAAAGATCACACTGAAAGACCCGATCAAAGAGATCGGCGAATACGAAGTGCCCGTCAAGCTCCACCGCGAAGTCACGACCAATGTCAAAGTCGTCGTGAAGAGCGAAGCGGAAGCGGCGGCCTAGTCAATAATCAATGGCCTGTAGTCAGCCGTTGAGCGCGCAGGCCGCTGCTAGCAGATTGGCAATCATTGGCCATCTGTCGGCAGTTCAATCAACTTTCCCAAAGCGCACGTGGTCATTGCCTCCGTGCGCTTTGGCTTTTATGATGACGGCGCATTTCAGAAGTCGAACCACTGAGCATTATTTTCGATGGCAGAGCGTAAAGGTGATTTCACCTTCGACAAACCGATGCCGAGCAACGTCGAGGCCGAACGGCTGATCCTCGGCGTCATCCTGCTCGACAACGCCATCCTCAACCAGGCGGCCGAGCGCCTGAAGCCGGAAGACTTCTTCCTGCCTTCGCACCGCCGCATCTATGAAAGGATGCTCTACCTCTACGAGCAAGGGCGCGGCATTGACCCGGTTACCCTACAGGAAGAGTTGCGGCGCGCGGGCGAACTCGATCAAGTCGGCGGCGCGGCCTACATCGCGTCGTTGTTTGACGGCGTGCCGCGTTTCTCCAACATCGAGAATTACACCTACATCGTCAAAGGCAAGTCAGTGATGCGGCGGCTCATCCACGCCGCGAATCAGGTGATGACGATGGCGCTGGACGACGAAGACGAGCCGGAAGAGGTGCTCGACAAAGCCGAACAACTGATCCTCTCCATTGCCGAAGACCGCATCAAGCAGGGCTTCACGCCGCTCGCCGAAGTTGCCGAACAACAGCTCAAACACATCGAAGAGATTGCTGGACGCGAACAACTCATTACCGGTATTGCGACAGGGTTCAACGACCTCGATTACATGACTTCGGGCTTGCAGCGCGGCGAATTGATTATTGTGGCGGGGCGGCCCTCAATGGGCAAAACAGCCTTCTGCTTGAACATCGCGCAGAACGCGGCCTTGCGCGCTCAACACCACGGCGAGAAAGCCGTGGTCGGCGTCTTCTCGCTCGAAATGAGCAAGGAACAGTTGGTCAACCGCATGCTCTGCTCGCAAGCGCGCATTGACGCACACCGCTTGCGCAGCGGCATGCTCGCCAAAGAGGATTGGCGCAAGCTGGCGCTGGCCGTGGGCGAACTATCCGAAGCGCGCATCTTTCTCGACGACTCGCCGGGTATGGGCGTGCTGGAGATGCGGGCAAAGGCGCGCCGCTTGAAAAACGAGCAGAAGGCGCTCGATCTGATCGTGATTGATTACATGCAGTTGATGAGCGGTCGCGGGCGCGTCGAGTCGCGCCAACAGGAAGTCTCGCAGATTTCGCGCGAATTAAAGATGCTGGCCAAAGAATTGAACGTGCCGCTGGTCGCGCTCTCGCAGCTTTCGCGCGCGCCCGAAGCCCGCACGGGCAGTCGTCCGCAGCTTTCCGATTTGAGAGAAAGCGGAAGCATCGAGCAAGACGCCGACGTCGTGATGTTCATCTACCGCGAAGAGTATTACAAACCCGAAACAGAAAAGCAGAACATCGCCGAGATCATCATCGGCAAACAGCGCAACGGCCCGACGGGCAGCGTCGAGTTGGTCTTCCTGAAACAGCTCACACGGTTTGAAGATAAGTATCGCGAGGCGTGATTACGCGCGCCGCGCTCGATTTGTGCATGCAGCAGCTTTTCCCGCAACGTCCGACCTGGGTTGAAATCTCGCTTCCGCGTCTCGTCCATAATTGCCACACGATCAAGAAACATTTGCCGCCGGATGTACAGTTGATGGCCGTGGTCAAAGCTGACGCCTACGGCCACGGCGCGGCGCGTTGCGCGCAAGTATTGGAGCAAGCAGGCGCGGACTGGTTCGGCGTGGCCTTGCTCGAAGAAGCTCTCGAATTGCGCGCCGCTGGCATCACCAAGCCGGTCTTTTGCCTTGGCGGATTTTGGCCCGCGCAGGCGGATGAACTCATCGAGCTTGAATTGACGCCGGTGCTTTTTCGTTCGGATGCGGCGGTGGCTTTGAATGAACGGGCGCGGGCGCACAACCGCGTAGTCAACGTGCACGTGAAGGTTGACACCGGCATGGGGCGGCTCGGCGTGCCGCTGGCTGAATTGCCGAACTTCATTGCGGCTCTCAAACCGCTTGCGCATTTGCGGCTGGATGGGTTGATGACTCATCTCGCCAGCGCTGATGACGAAGACGCAACCTACACTGAAACCCAGACCGCTTTGTATGACGAAGCGTTGGCGCTGCTGCACGCGCATGGGTTTGCGCCCACTTGGCGACATCTGGCGAATACTGCGGGAATGCACGGCCATCCGCAGGCGCGCGGCAATCTGGTGCGTGCGGGAGCGATGCTTTACGGCTTGACGCGGGACATCTTGCGTCCGGGCAGTGTGCCGTGGCCGGTCGAGCCTGTGCTCTCGCTCCATTCGCGCGTGGCTTGGTTGAAGACGGTTCCGGCGGGCGCGGCCATCGGCTACGGCAGCACTTTCATCACGCAGCGCGCGAGCCGGATTGCAACGCTTCCGATTGGTTATGCGGATGGTTTGTCACGCGGATTGTCGAATCGGGGACGCGTGATTGTGCGCGGCTGTCATGCGCCGATTGTCGGGCGCGTGAGCATGGATTTGACGACGATTGATGTGACCGAGGTGCCAGGCGTGGCGTTGGATGACGAAGTCGTGTTGCTCGGTGAGCAGAATGGTTTGCGCATTACTGCGGAAGATTTGGCTGCGCAGCTTGGCACGGTCTCTTACGAGATTATCACGGGCATCTCAGCCAGAGTGCCGCACGTTTATCGGTGACGGTTGCCAGTGAGTTTGCTCACTCGCTGGTCGGGTTGGGGACGATGCGATAGCTTTCGTAGCGGAAGTTGAGCAGAATGCTATCGTCGGTCTCCGCTCTGACCACCACCTGATAAGCCGCTGGGAAAGTCTCGTGCCCGTCTTTTTTCAACTGTTTCTTCAATTCGAGCAGGTGTTCGGGCGAACTGAAAAACTCCGCCGCTGCTTGTGTGCCAGCCGAATTGACGCCCGAAAAGATCACCGTGCGGTGTTGCTGGCTGAATGAGCTTTCGCTGGGCAATACCGTAATCAGCCCATAAACCAGCGCCAGCCGATTCTGCTGATCACGTTTCATCGCATAGCGTACTGCCGGAGTTTGGTTCGGCCCTGTGCTGAAAATGGCATCGAGGTAGTTGACCCGCAACGGGCATTTTTCCAGAAAGTGCGCCACGGCAGGGCTGTACTCAGGCGTGCCGAAGAAGATCACATTGCGCCGGCGCAAGGTCGGAATGGTGATCACTTTTTCGGGAAACATCTGCGGCGTGACTCCCGCCGTATGCAAAGCTCTGAGCGCCATCAGCGCGCCCAGCGTATCGCCCCAATAGGTGGCATTGGTGGTTATGGTTAGTGAGAAGGTTGCGTCGGCGCTCGCGCTGTAGCGCGTTTTGTACAAGTCGTACAGTGGCGCAGGCATAGGCCGCGCTCCCGGATCGTTGAAGGGAAGTGGAGAAGCGGTGGCCGTCGCTGGCGCAATTAAGGGATGCACTGAAAAGCTGGCTGGATTGGCAACACAAAGCATTACCTCGGCGTTTGGCGCAAGCAACGGCCCCCAGGCTTCAGCCATAATCGGCACGAGGTTGTGCAGGGCAGCGTTGGAGGCCTGCCGAGCCACGCTCAACAGGTAGATAGCAGCAGCGAGCAGCCCCATTGCCACCACCCCGGCGCTGAAGGCCAAGAGCCGGCTTCGCTTCCAGCCAGTCTGTCTTACCTCAGCCGGCAATAGCTCGGCCTGTGCAGTTGCCACGGGCACAAGCTGCTGAGAGACCTGAGCTACCAACGCCCCATCGCCATTCGTGTTTGGTTGCAACTGCGCTTCAACAAAGTGTGGGCAGTAGGAGCCTTTCGTCAACTCAATATGGAGGGCGGCATCGGGCTGCTCGTGTTCATAAAATTCTTGCAGCTTCTTGCGCAGCGCAAACGCCCGGTTGCGCACCGCCGAATCATCGCCCGGCGAATAATTAGCGGGCCGCCCCAACGCTTCAATGCCAATCAGATATTCGGTCAACTCGTGGCCGCGCCCGGCAATCTCCATTTCACAGACGTACTTCAGGAAACTTTTTAATTGATCGGCCCGGGCAAAGGTGTGGCTGTGCAACGCGGCCTCAAGCGCCGCGCGCTTCTGCTCGCTGCTCACAGACTGGCTGGTGTCGAAGGCCGTCTCGCGCATAAGTGCTTTGGTCAAGTCATTTTTGCCGTAGGGGAAACAGTGCGGGGAGATGTTAGCAAACGTTTTGTAACGTTCCAATACTTGTCAGACATTTATCGTAGCAGTACAACAATTTCGCTTTGTTGTCGCTTTCCTACCGTTGTAACTAACAGAAGATAAACAAACCGACTGGCTTTGCTTTTTCCGATTCGTTTTACCCGTCTGCGGCTTTCGCGGCAAGCGTTGCTCACTCAATTTCACTTGGGGTGGTGATGGTTCGACAAGCCGGCAGAACTTGTCGGAGGCTCGGCTAGCGAATCATTGGGTTTGACGATTAAACCTAGGACAAGCTCTGTCAGCTTGTCGAACAGGAGAGGTCAATGCGCTACGTAATGAAAAAGAAGTTGTTCGCCATTGGCGATGACTTCTACATCAAGGACGAAGACGGCAACAAGGTATTCTACGTTGACGGCAAAGCCTTCAGCCTCGGCGACAAGTTTTCCTTCCAAGACCTTGCGGGCAACGAACTGGCCTACATCAAACAAAAACTGCTGGCGCTGACGCCGAGCTACGAAATTCATCGCGGCGGCGAATTGTACGCGGTCGTCAAGAAAGACTTCTTCAACTTCTTCATCTGCGGCTACACGGTGGATGTGCCAGGGCCGGATGATCTGCGCGCCGAGGGCGATCTGTTCGATCACGAGTACGAATTCAGACGTGGCGGGCAGGTCGTCGCCACCGTAACCAAACGCTGGTTTTCGTGGACTGACACTTACGGCGTCGAAGTTGCGCCGGGCGAAGACGATGTGCTGATGCTGGCCAGCACGGTCGTCATTGAAATGGCTTGCCACAAGGAGAAAGAAGATTAAGGCGTGGGGCGCTCACGCCGATTTCAGCAAACACTCTCACCTATCAACCATGCAACAGGAGGCATCAATGCGAAGAAGAATGGCGGTTTTAGCAGCGATTTTGCTGGCGTGCGTAACGGCGTTCGGGCAATCGGATCGCGGCACGATCAGCGGGCGCATCACCGACAACACAGGCGCGGCTGTCCCCGGCGCAAAGGTCGTCGTGAGCAATTTGGCGACGGGCGCAGGCTCGACGGTCACGACGACTGGCGAAGGCTTGTACACCGTTCCGGCGCTGCCCGCGGGCACTTATAAGGTCAAGGTCGAAAAGACCGGCTTCAAGGCGGCGGAAGTAAATGGTGTCACCTTGGTAGTCGGCAACAACGCCAATGCCGATGTGGCGCTCGAAGTCGGGCAAGTTTCGGAGACTGTCCAAATCACCACCGATGTGGCGCAGGTGCAGACCGAGAACGCCAAAATCTCTTCGCAGGTCTCCAACAAGCAGATTGACGAGTTGCCATTGGTCGTGAGCGGCACGATGCGCAGCCCATTTGATCTGTCGTTGCTGACGCCGGAGTCGAAGCCGCTCGGGTTGGGCGGCGATGCGGGGGTGCAAGGCCCCGGTTACACTTCCAACTTTTCTATCGGCGGTGGCCAGGGCGGCACCTGGGGCATTACGCTCGACGGCGCTTCCTCCGCCACCAGCCGCTTTGGCTCGACCGAATGGTCCAGTCTGAACACGCCTTCGATTGACGCCATCACGGAATTTTCGGTGGATACCAACGGCTTCAAAGCCGAATCCGGGCGCGGGCAAGGCGGCACGCTGGTCTTCGCGTCGAAATCGGGCACAAATCAATACCACGGCACGGTCTACGAATACGGGCGCAACAGCTTCTTTGACGCGCGCAACTATTTCGAGAACACGCGCAGCGTGCTCAAACAGCACGATTACGGGTTGACCTTTGGCGGCCCCGTCTGGATTCCAAAAATCTATAATGGCAAGAACAAGACCTTCTTCTTCGGCTCGGTGGAATGGTTCAAGAACCGCGCCGGATCAGGCGCCTTCACCACCACCGTGCCGACACCCGAAATGTACAAGGGCGATTTCAGCAAGTGGGTGGATTCGACCGGCAAACAGCAGATCATTTACGATCCGGCAACGACACGCGCCAATCCGAACTACAATCCCAATGCGGCGATCAGCGAGTCGAACCCGCGCTTTATCCGTGACCCCTTCCCCGGCAACATTATTCCGGCCAACCGCATCAGCCCGCTGGCGCAGAAGTATCTGGACTACGTCGGCAACACGGTCTTCCCGAACGCGGCGGGTGCGCCCGGCACCTACGCCTACGTCAACCAGAACTTCAAAAGCTTCGCGGGCAGCTCGCTCTTCCCGTGGACGAAGTGGAGCGTAAAGGTTGACCACAACTTTAACGAGCGACACAAAATCAGCGGCCTCTACAACTACGGTTTGAGCGAAGTGCTGCCCGGCGTAGATGGTTACCCGCAACTGCCCGCTTCCGTCAGCAACTTCCGCTTCACACACCAGGACAGCCACGTCTATCGTGCCAACTACACTGCGACGATCACCCCGACGTTGGTCAATTACCTCTACGGCGGCGTCAATTGGTGGAAGCAGTTCAACTATACGCCAAACATCGGCGGCGGCTGGAAGGCCAAAGGCATCTGTCTACCCGGCGCTTTCAATTGCGATGAGGCGCTGTTGCAGCTCGAATACCAGAGCGACGGTTATGCCACCTGGGGCGGCTCGAATGGCGACGGCTCGGAAAATCCGATCTTCACTTTCGGCGACGATCTCACCTATATCAAAGGCCGCCACACTATCAAGGGCGGCTACCTATACGAGCGGCTGCACTACAACGGCTTCGGACGGCAGACGCTGGCCGGACTGGTGCGTGTGAGCCGCGCTCAAACGAGCATCCCGCAAAGCAGTAATGCGACGCTGGGTGGTGGCAACAGCTTTGCCTCTTTCCTGCTCGGCGAAGTCAACAGCGCGCAGACTGAGAACGACCGCTTTGTGCGCCAATACTGGCGCGGCCACGCGGCTTACATCCAGGACGACTGGAAGGTGAACTCTAAACTGACGCTTAACTTCGGCCTGCGCTACGACGTGACGTTGCCGCCGCTCGAACGCGACGACAAGTGGAGTGACTTTGATCCGTTCACGCCCAATCCGAGTGCCAACAACCGGCTGGGTGCGCTGCGCTTCGCGGGCTTTGAAGCGGGCGAAGTCGGCAAGCGCACGCTGGTTGAAGGTTGGTACGGAGGTTGGGGGCCGCGCTTCAGCTTTGCGTATGCGTGGAACGACAAGACGGTTATTCGCGGCGGTGTCGGACGCACCTTCGGTTATGTCCGCACCACTTCCGGCAGTACGCACTTCGACGGCGCGATTCAGATCTACAGCGTCAATTCGCCGGACGGCATCAACCGCCTGTTCAAGCTTGATGAGGGTTTCATCGTCAACGGCGCCAACACCGTGCCGCAGCCGCCGAGCACCAATCCCGGCTTTAACACCAACGCCGATGTGCCCTGGTGGCAGGGGCAGGAAGTCTCGCGCCTGCCGGAGAATTGGAACTGGACTTTGTCGGTGCAACGCGAATTGCCGGGCAAGTTCCTGGTCGAAGCTTCATACAATGCGAGCATCGGCGTTCACCTGATCGCTGGCTTGGTCAACGTCAACCAATTGGATTCGAAGTACGTCTACGACCCGCGCGTCAACCCGTTGCGGGGTCTGGCGATTACCAACTCGGCGGTCGTGGCGGCGGGCTTCACCAAACCTTACGCATCTTTCCCGGACAACCTCGCGCTGGAGCGCGCACTGCGCCCGTTCCCGCAATACGCGAACATCAACACGTGGGCTGGCAACGGCGACCGCAGCGGTCATTCGACCTATCACGCAGCGGTGCTGAAGATGGAGCGGCGCGTGTCGGACGGTGTTTACCTGCAAGGCTCTTACGTTTTCTCAAAGATGCTGAGCAACGCCGATGTGGTGGACGCAGGTGCGCCACGGGCACTGGATCAGTACAACCGCCAATGGGAGAAGTCGGTCAGCCAATTTGACCTGCCGCACAACTTCAAGTTCAGCTACATCCTCGACGCGCCCTTCGGTAAAGGGAAGAAGTTTGATATGGGTCGCGCTGGCAACCTGATCGTCGGCGGCTGGCGCTTCTCGGCGATTCACGTCTACACCAGTGGTCAGCCGATCCAATTGACGGGCGGCGCGGTCAGCTTGGGCGGGCGGAGTGCGGCGCTCGTCAAGACGCTCGACGGTTGGGTGGTAAACATCCCTGATAATCCAAACATCCGGGCTACGAGCGGGTTCACTAGCTACTTCGCCAACGTCTGCTCAATCGCGCAGTTCTGCAATGCCGCCGGGACAGTAGTGGGGCAAACCGACCGGCTGGGCAACGCACCGCGCTTTAACGGCAAGGCGCGCCGCCAGGCCAACCTGGGCGAGAACATCTCGCTGCAAAAAAGCTTCCAGTTCACCGAGCGCTTCAAACTGGACTTCCGCTGGGAGGTCTTCAACGTCTTCAACCGAGTGGTCTTCAACGCGCCAGACAGCAGTATCACCAACCAAACCTTCGGACGCATCACGAGCCAATTCAATAGCCCGCGCCAGATGCAGTTCGGGTTGAAGCTCTATTTCTAGGCTTCGGAAGGAAGCGAAACTAGCGAGCGGCTGTAGACCATTCCACAGCCGCTCGTTCGGCTTTCACTGTAATAGCTGCGCAAGCTTCGCGGTTTCATAGGAGAATCAATGGAAAAGAAAATCCGTACAATGCTGCTCGTGATAAGCAGCGTGTTGCTGCTCTCCACTTTGGCCAGCACCTGCCAAGCGCAAACGCAAGGCGAGATCACTGGCGTCATTACCGATGCTGGCGGCGCCATCGTGCAAGGCGCGACCGTGACCGTTACGAATATTGCGACCGGCGCGCCGCGCGTCAATACCAGCAACGATGCCGGTGTTTACAGCTTCCCGGCGCTGCTGCCAGGCGTCTACACGGTGCGCATCGAAAAGAGCGGTTTCAAGTCAGCCATGCGCAACGAGATTCAGTTGCAGGTCCAACAGACTGTGCGCTTGGACATAACGCTAGAGGTCGGCAATGTCGGCGAGACCGTCACGATCACAGGTGGCGCGCCGCTGCTTTCGCAAGAGAGCACGACCGTCGGCACCGTGATTGAAAACAAACGCATCGTGGATTTGCCGCTCAACGGGCGCAACTTCCTGCAACTGGTCGCCACCGCGCCCAACGTCAGCTTCGGTTTTCAGAACGCCGGGCAGGCCGGTTCGCGCCAGGGCGGTTCGCGCGCCGCTCAAAACATCTCGGTCGCGGGGCAGCGCAGCTACTACAACCGCTTCACGATTGACGGCATCGAGAATACGGACGTGAACTTCAACACGCCGATCATCTTCCCTTCGATTGACGCGCTCCAAGAGTTCAAAGTCCAGACCGGCATCTTCCCGGCGGAGTTTGGGCGCGCCTCGACGCAGATCAACATCTCTACCAAATCGGGCACACGCGAATATCACGGTGCGTTGTTTGAATTCCTGCGCAACGACGTGCTCGACGCGCGCACTTACGACTTCACGGGCAGACGCGCGAAGACCGCGCCGAAAGAGCCATTCAAGTGGAACCAGTACGGCTTCACGCTGGGTGGCCCGGTCTGGCTGCCGAAGAAGCTATTCGGCCCGCTCGGTTACGAGAACAAAGAACGCATTTTCTTTCTGACCAACTTCGAGGGCTATCGCGACCGCAAGGTGCTGCTGGGGCGCTACAGTTTGCCGCCCGTGGCCTGGTATGACGGCGATTTCTCCAAGCTGGCGAACCCAATTTACGACCCGCTGACGCGCACACAGTTCCCCGGCAACATCATTCCGAAAAATCGCATTCACCCGACCTCGGTCAAGTTGCTGGAGTTTTATCCGCGTCCGACGCTCAATCCCAACGCGCTCGGCACCAACCACGAGCAGTTGAACCGCCGCTTGATTGACAAGGATCAGTTCATTGCGCGCGGCGATTTTATCGAGAGCGCGAAGTCCAGTTGGTCGGGACGCTACAGCACGGGCGACGAAGTGCAGCTCGATCCTGGGTTGAAGCTCAACGGCACGAAGCTGCTGACTACTGTTTACCAGGTGATGGCCTCCAACACGCGCACCTTGAGCGCCAGCATGGTCAACGAGGCGCGCTTTGGCTACAACTCATTCTTCAACAGCTTGGGGCGCGAACTGGCCAACTCGCGCGATGTGGTCAGCGAGCTAAAGATTCCCGGCATCGAACCGGGGCCGCCCATCTCGTGGGGCATTCCCAACATCAGCCTGATCGGTTTCTCCGGCTTCGGCGACGATTCCGAAGGGCCGTATGTCAATACCAACAAGACTTATCAGTTCGTGGACAACTTTACCTGGACGTTGAGTAACCACAGTCTGCGCTTCGGCGGCGAGTTGCGTTGGGATCAATACAACCAGGTGGGCAATCAGTTCGCGCGCGCGCAATTCCAGTTCGAGCCGAACGCCACCACGAACGCGGGCGCGGCCAACACCGGCAACACATTTGCTGAATTCCTGCTCGGCTATTCCAAACGCTCCGAAGTGTCGGTCTCGTTGGCGCAGGCGCAGTTCCGCGCTTTAGACAAATACTTCTACATAGACGATGCGTGGAAGGTGACGCCGAAGCTAACGCTCAACGTGGGTTTACGTTATGAATACACGCCGCCGTGGTTCGACAAGACGGGGCGGCTGGTGAACATCCACGTGCCCTTTCTGGACAACACGCCGAATGTGCAAGACCTGAGCCGTCACCCGACGTTTGTGCGCATAGGGAGTGGCGATTTTTACGAAGGGCTGACCTTGCGTTTCAATCCGGCCATCAAAGTGGCGCGCGACGGTCGGTTAGGTGAAAGGTTAGTGCGTGATGACCGCAACGACTTCGCGCCGCGCCTTGGGCTGGCCTGGTCACCGACGACGCGCTGGACGGTGCGCGCAGGCGGCGGCGTCTTTTACTCGCAAGACACCGGCAACCCACGCTTTGACATGGCGCGCAATCTGGCCGGACGGCGGCGCGACGAAGCTACGCCGACGCTGATTGATCTGACCTGGGACGCGCCCTTCCGCAACCTGGGTAGCACGGTGCAAATCAATAATCCGTTTGTGTTGGGCAACATCAACGGACGCCGCACGCCCTACATCCTGCAATGGATGCTCAACGTGCAGCGCGAATTGGCGGGCAACCTGTTAGTTGAAGTTGGCTATCTGGGTTCGGTCGGGCGCAAGCTCGAATCTTTGCGCGCCTTCAATGAAACCATTCCAGCCGACCCGCGCGTTGATACCCGCTCGGTACTGGCGCGCGCTCCTTACCCGGAGTTCAGCCGTATTCAAGTAGTGGATGGCAGCGGCAAGTCCAGCTACCACGGCATGAGCCTGAAGGTGGAGAAGCGCTTCAGCACGGGCCTGAGCTTTCTGTCGGGCTACACCTGGTCGCGTTCGATTGACAACGCCAGCGCCATCCGCTCGCACAATGGCGACACGCTCTTTCCGCAGAACAGCTACAACCTGGCGGCGGAGAAAGCCCTGTCGAGCTTCCACGTCGCACACCGTTCGGTTAATTCCGTGTTGTACCAACTGCCATTCGGCAAGGGGAAACGCTTGTTGGATCGCGGCGGGATCGTGAATGTGTTGGCGGGCGGCTGGGAGTTTGGTTCGCTCTTCAACATCCAGACCGGTTTCCCGGTGACGATCACCGACGGCGGGCGCGATGTCTCGAATACCGGCGGCGGTTTTGATCGCCCCAACCAAAAGTCCGGACAGGTGACGGAACTTTCGCGGGATCAACGCAACTCCGACCGCTGGTTCAACACCGCCGCTTTTGAGTTGCAAGCGCCGGGCACCTTCGGTAATGTCGGGCGCAACACGCTGATCAGTCCGGGCATCGTGCAGTGGGATGCGTCGCTGCTCAAGACTTTCCACTTCCTGGAAACGCGCAGTCTGCAATTCCGCTTCGAGGCCTTCAACGCGGCCAATCACGCGAATCTGGCCGCGCCTGACGCGAGCGTCATTAGCGCCAACTTTGGTAAGATCACCGGCACACGTATGAATATGCGCGAGTTGCAATTCGGGTTGAAGCTGATTTTCTAAAGCGTATTTTCGCAACGAATGAGGCAGCCGGGCGGGTTCAGCCCGCCCAGGCTGCCATTAATCGGTTTCAATTGAATGTACGGCGATTAGCTCGTCAGCAAGCTCAATCATTGAAACCTCGGTTTTTCCCCGCGCGTCTCTTGTTATAGATGTTGTAGACCCAGCGAACTAAAGGTTCGCCGTATATTGGCAGTGCAATCCGATCCAATGTTTTATTCAGGGGGCGGAGGGAGGTTGTAATTCGACACACTATGAGAAGCTTGTGGAATCGCCAGCCAATGAAGAAGGCTCGTGGCTGGAAAATCCTGCTCGTGTTGCTGACTTGCATCAGCGCCGCGAGCCTGGTCGGAAACACCCGCGCCACTAGCGTCGGCGAAACCAGCCAAGCTGGCGCAAACGCAAAAGCGATCTTCGAGCAATATTGTTTTCAATGTCACGGCGTGACTGCTCCGAAAGCAGGCGTGAGCCTCGCACAAATGACCGCACAGGGGTCGGTCGGCGAGAACTTCCAGCAATGGGAAAAGGTGGCGGCGGCGCTCGAACAAAAAACCATGCCGCCCAAAGCCATGCCGCAGCCGAGCGATGCCGAACGCGCGCAAGCCATCGCGTGGATACGCGCGGCGTTGCACGCCTACGCGCAAAAGCACGACGGCGAGCCTGGGCCAGTGACGGTCAGGCGCTTGACCAGCGGCGAGTACGCCTACACGATCAAAGACCTAACCGGACTCGAGCTGAATACCGGGATTGATGCGACGAGCGATTCGGTTGGTGGCGAAGGCTTCACGAATTTTGGCGATGTGCAGTTCATGCAAGACGCCAACTTGGAACGTTATCTCAGCGCCGCCAAGATTGTTGCCGAGCATGCCGTGATTGGCTCTGGGCCGCTCGCATTCTTTTCCGATCCTGGCAAGACCGGCCTTGAGCTTTCGGCGATTACGCGGATCAAAGACATCTACGCGGCGCACGGTATCCGCACTGTTTCGGGCGAAGGCGGCAGGCCATTCGGACTCGAAAAGTATGGCAAAGCTTTCTTCGTCGCGTGGCAATACAAACATCGTGTCGCCCTTGGTGAAGCAAATGTTACGTTGCCAGCGCTGGCCGCCCGCGAAGGCGTTGCCCCGCGTTTTGCGCAACACATCTGGCAGGTGATGAATAAACCTGCGCTGGGTTATCCGTCTTCTGAAATTGCTGCGCGTTGGCGCAAACTGCCTGCCCCCGCCGCCGACAACAAAAAGAGCCTGGCCGACACGCGCGCTGGTTGTGAAGACATTCAAAAGTTCCTGGTCACTTGGCCAAGCTGGCTGTTTGCGCGCGGCGACGTAGCCGCAGGCGGCGCCGGTGATGAAAGCCCGCTCGAATTTAGCGACCGAACATTGAATGTGAAATCGCCACATCACTTCGTCTACGTGCGAGGTGGTGGGCGACCGGGAGCGTCACAACCAGGGCCTGCAAAAATTTATTTCAATGTCGCGACCGTCAATCCCGCGATGGGTGATAAGCCCGTCATCATTTGGCGCAATCTCACTGTAGGCTTCCGCCCGATTGCGCCTCGAACGCAGGCCAAAGCCGGCGAATCAGTTGTCGTGCTTGCGGCGGATGCAGAAGCAGCGGCCAATCTGCGACGCGGTATTTTACCGCCGGGTGAACGGAAGACCTTGCGGTCACTGGTCAGTGAAGAGACTGCTAAGCGCTTGAACTTTGGCAAAAGCCCAGACGGCACGCCCATTGGCCCGGATGATTTCGCTTCCGAAGGTTCGGTGATGTTTGAAGTGCCGATGCCGGAAACGCCGGTGTCGCTGAACCTGCAAGTTGATGCCGAAGTTGGCGGCAATCGTGACCAAGTCGTCCGCATAACGATTTCCGACCGCGCCGATGGCGGCACCAGAGGCCAGCCGACGCGTGCGTTGGTCGGTGATATGGCTAGCGCAGGCTACAAAGCGTTTCGCGCAGGCGTGATGGAATATGCCACCTTGTTGCCGCCCAACACGCACGGCGAGCCAACGCCAGCCGACAAAGACCCGGTGCCTGATCCATTCGACAACACTTACAATGTGCCTGAGCACGACGAATTCGTAGTAAAAGTGAAGTACCACCGGGATGACCGGTTTGTGGTCGAAAACATGCTTGATGCTCTCACCCGCACGAAGCTCGATCATGCCTGGAATGATCTTTATACCTCGTTTGAGTATCACGATAATTATCTGCGCTTGCTGGCCAAGCATTTTGGTTATGACCTCAAAGGCAAGGGCCTTGCACAAATGGACAAGACGCAGATTGCAGCCTTGCCTGCCGAGATGCGCAAGTTCGTGATCCCTTTACGCGCCGAGTACGAGTCTGTGCGTGCGGCGCAAGTAGCGGCGCGTCCGGGCCACGTTAAGGATTGTTTGGAGTTTGCCAGCCGCGCATGGCGTCGTCCGTTGGCGGAAAATGAAAAGCAGAGCCTGCGCGCCTTTTACGAGAAAACCTTCAATTCCGAGCAGGATCATCGCAAGGCGATTCAAGCGTTGCTGATGCGCATCTTGATCGCGCCGCAATTTCTGTATCGCGTCGAGCAAGTGGCGGATGCGCCCGCCATCAAACCGGTGTTGTACATAACCGAAACCCAGCCGCTCTCGAATTGGGAGATGGCCAGCCGGCTGAGTTATTTTCTCTGGGCTTCGATTCCCGATGACGAATTGCGGCGCGCGGCCAGCGCAGGCGAGTTGACCGATACGGCGGGGATTCAGAAACAGGTCAAACGCATGCTGACCGACCCGAAGGCGCGCAGGTTCGCCATTGAATTCTTCGGCCAATGGCTGGGCTTTTATCATTTCGACCAACACAAAGGCGTTGATACGAGCCGCTTCACCGAGTTCAGCGACGAGGTCAAAGAAGCCATGTACGACGAGGCCGTTTCCTTTTTCGAGTACGTGATTCGCAAAGAACGGCCTGTCAATGAACTCCTGTTCGCTGACTACACTTTTCTGAATAAAGATCTGGCTAAGTTTTACGGAGTGAAGAAGGAGATCAAGTCTACTGAACAACCGGAATTGGTGGAGGGCGCGGGCGCATTTCAACGCGGCGGTTTGTTGCGGTTGGGGGCGGTATTGACAGTGACTTCTGCGCCGCTGCGCACCACTCCGGTCAAACGCGGGGACTGGGTTTTGCGACGCATCTTGGGCACGCCTGTGCCGCCGCCGCCTGCCGATGCCGGATCAATCCCGGCGGATGACAAAATGTTCGGCGGCCTGTCATTGAAAGCCAAGCTGGAGCAACACAAGCGCAATGCTTCTTGCGCCAATTGCCATAATCGGATTGATCCGCTCGGTTTTGCGCTCGAACATTACGACCCGACTGGGCGCTGGCGCGAACAATATCCCGACGGCAAACCAATCGAAGATGCGGCAGCGCTGGCTGATAAAACTGAAATCAAAGGCATGGACGGATTGCTCAATTACCTGCGGTCGAAAGACACGCAGGTACGCAAGACGCTTGCCTACAAGCTGGTCGGCTACGCGTTGGGGCGTAGCGTGCTGGCGTCCGATCAATTATTGATCGAGCGTATGGTGCAAGCGGGCGGCGAGGCTAGCCTAGCGCAACTCGCAATGGAAATTGCCACCAGCAAGCAATTCCGCAATCGGTTGGCACGCGAAGCAAGTCCGGCGACAACGAAGCCTGCAACAAATACGGCGATGAAATGAGCAAGCGGGCAACGGGCTACAACGTCGTGAGTTACGGAACATCTATGATTTGGTTCTGATGTTCTTCAGCGATGCTAGCGACCCAATAGAGCAACAACCATTCTGCTGCTTTTCCGACGGAGACTTTGCGGGAGATGATGAAGACGCCGGGAGAGACGTGCTGTTGAATGAATTCAATGAAGTGAGCGGGCATCGAATGACGGTCGTGCGTAACCAGGATGCGATTCTCTTCGGCGCACAAGCGCAAGACTTCAGGGTCGGGAATGCCGGTGTGCAAACCGAGTTCCGGCGCACGCTGAAAATCTATAGCGGGTTGCAAGCGCTTTACCGCACGCAGGATGTCTTCGTCCAAATCATTGTCGGCTTGAAATTTGATCTTCATCAGAGCGGTTCCGGCGCGCTTTGTTTAATGCGTTCTTTTAACGCCGCACCTTTCGGAAACAAGCGGGCTAGTTCCTGGCTGAACTTGGCTTCGGTTGCTTCGTTGTGAGCAAGGTAAGCGTCGAGTTCGGCTTGATGATCGAGGTAATAGGCAATCGCGGCATAAACCTGACTGAGTGAGAGTGCAGGGAACGCATCCTGAATGGCTTCCGGCGAGCGCCCTTGCTGAAATTTGTAAATGATCGAATCCAGCGCTACGCGCGTGCCTTTAATGCGATAAACTTGATCCAGTTTTTCGATGTACTCGTTTGGCATAACAGCTCCTTCGTACAAGGATTCTAAAACAATGAAGAACACAACCCAAACATCGCGGCGCCATTTTTTGCGCGGTGCGAGTGTCACTCTCGCATTGCCCTGGCTGGAATCATTGCCAGTGTTTGCGCAAGATGGAAAGGCTTCTGTTTCAAACAAGCCGCCGCTGCGCTTTGCGCATATCTTCTTTTCCAACGGCGTCGAACCCATTCACTGGTGGGCGAAAGGCAGCGGCGCTTCGATGGAATTCGGCCTTGCTGCGCAACCGCTCGCGCCGATTCGCGAAGATATGATTTTTCTGCGCGGGCTTTACCACGCGAAAGCGTTTACTTCTACCAGCCCACACCTCGGCAGAATGAATTTGCTCTCTGGCTCGCCGGTGAGCCTGGACCCCAAGGAGATTCGTGTAGGCACTTCCTTTGACCAACTGCTCGCGCAACGCACGGGGCAGCACACCGCCGTGCCGAGTTTAGCGTTGGGGGTCGAGCCGAACGAGTTGCGGCTGGAAGACGGCCTCTCGATGATTTATGGCTCGAACATTTCGTGGGTCTCGCCCACCAAACCGGCTAGCAAAGAAATCTATCCGGCGCGTACCTTCGACCAGTTGATCGGTGACGCTAAAGGCCGCCAACTCGACCGCAGCGTGCTTGACGCCGTGCTCGCCGAGGCACATTCGCTACAACCAAAGGTCAGCGCCAACGACCGCCGGAAGCTGGACGAATATCTGGAATCCATCCGTGACATCGAAAAGCGCCTAGACCACGCCGCCAAAGAAGAACGGCTCGAAGGCTGGCATCCGACGCTGCAAAAACCAAACCTAGCGCGCCCGGCGGACGCTCTCCCGCAAAACGTGCCGGAACACATGAAGCTGATGCTCGATCTGATCGTCCTGGCGTTCCAGATGGACAAGACGCGCGTGATTACGCTGATGCTCAACAACGATCTCTCGCAGATGAATTTCAAGTTCCTGGAGGGTGTGCGCGGGGCCTTGCACCTCGACCTTACGCACAACGGCAAAGCGCCGGAACTCGAGGCGATGTACCTGAAGACCAACCAATTCCACGTGCAGCAATTCACCTATCTCGTCCAGCGACTGAAGGCGATTGATGAGGGTGGAAGCTCGCTGCTCGACAACTCGATCTTGATGTTTGCTTCCAGCTTATTTGACGGCGACGCGCACAGCGCAGATCAGTTGCCCATCGTGCTCGCGGGCAAAGCCGGTGGCGTTTGGCAGACGGGCCGCATGCTGGATTACCTCGATAAAGGCAACGACAACCGGCGCGTTTGCAGTTTGTATCTGTCGTTGATGGACACAATGGGGGTTCAGCTTGACCGGTTCGGCGATACGGACAAGCGGCTGGCGGGATTGTAATTTGGCGCGCGACTACTTTTGCCTGTTACAGCAAACGGCCAGGCCCGAAGTTCGATCATCCTCCTGCTCCGGCGAGTCGTTCAGCCATTTTTAGCCAACCGGACGCAAAGAGCGCCAAGTTGACGAGCCAAAATTGGGCGAAGCGTGTAAAATGCCGCGCGGCTGAAGAAGCGCTTCTTCAGCCGCGTGTTTGTCTCTCCTACTAACTCTCTCAGGTGTGCTTATGAAACGACGCGAATTTACCAAGCAATCTCTGCTGGGCACGGCGACCATCGTCACCACTGCTGCTTCGGCAAAACGTATTCTGGGTGCGAACGACCGCGTCCGGCTCGGCTTGATCGGCTGTGGTGGGCGTGGAATTGAAGTGGCGACCTTGATGCGCAAAGTGCCGGAGGTCGAGTACATCGCAGTTTGTGATGTCTACGAAACGAATGCTAACTCGGCGCGCGAGTGGGCAGGCACAGCGGCGCGCGCTTTTGGCGATTTCAGAAAACTGCTTGAACAAAAAGATGTAGACGCAGTGCACATCGCGACGCCTGATCACTGGCATGCCAGCGCGACCGTGTTAGCCTGTCAGGCAGGCAAGGATGTCTATGTCGAAAAGCCGCTAGCGCACAACGTCCGCGAAGGCCGCGCAATGGTCACCGCCGCGCGCCGCTACAAGCGTATCGTGCAGGCGGGCACGCAGCACCGTTCGGCGCCGCATTACCGCGAGGTGCAGCAGCTCATTCAATCCGGCGCACTCGGCGAAGTGCGGTTTGTGCGCGTGTGGAATTATAGCAACCTGACGCCCTACGGCATCGGCAATCAGCCCGATGGACCAGTGCCAGCCGGACTCGATTGGGACATGTATCTAGGCCCTGCGCCCTCACGCCCATTCAACAAGAATCGTTTTCTGCGCAGCTTCCGCTGGTTCTGGGACTACGCGGGCGGCACGATCACCGACTTTGGTACGCATCGCTTCGATACTGTCCAGCAGGTGATGGGTGTTGACGCGCCGAAGACTGTCAGCGCGTCCGGCGGACGGTTTTCGATGAATGATGGCGGCGAGATGCCGGACGTGATGCAAGTGACTTACGAATATCCCAACTTCGTCTTGAGCTACGAAGCCTGCAATTTGAACGCGCATGGCCTGGGTGGGCGCACGCCGGGAATGAGCTATTACAGCATGCGCGGCGAAACCGACCGGCCGCACGGCGAGGCATACTACGGCACCAACGGCGCGCTCTTTGCCGACCGCATCGGCTACGAGATTTATCCCGAACCGCAACCGCTGCGGCGGCGCGACGGTTCGCAGGACGTGAAGACGCCACCGAGTGGCGTTCGCACCGAAGCCAAGCGCGTGCAGTCGAAGGACGCGACTGATTTGCATTGCGCCAACTTCATCGAAGCGTTGCGCACGCGCAAGCCGCCTGCTGCAGAGGTCGAGATCGGCCACCGCTCGACCACTGTGCCGCATCTGGGCAACATCTCATACAAGGTCGGCAGGAAGCTCACTTGGGATGCGGCGAAAGAGGATTTTGTGAATGATGCGGAGGCGTCAAAGCTGCTCGGCCGCCAGGCGCGCAAGCCGTGGGATTTGATCTGAGGTGCTGATAGAATCGCACGTCAGGAGAAAGATATGGTTGCTAATCACATCGGATTGCCACGTCCGCGTCATACGTTAGAAGAGTACTTCGCGCTACTTGAGGCGTCGGACAAACGCTGGGAGTTTTGGGACGGCGAATTTGTTTGTATGGCTGGCGGTTCGCCAGAACACGCGATGATTTGTGGCAATGTCTTTTATGCACTGCGGAAGCGACTCGAAGGGCATGATTGCCAAACCTTTAATACCGACATGCCTATCAAGACGCCTACTCTCCCTCCGTTTCGCTTTCCCGATGCCAGCATAGTTTGTGGGAAACCTGTTTTCGAGAAGGTGGACAAGTTCATCACTCTGGCTAACCCGATTCTGGTGGTAGAGGTACTTTCGCCGGGCACAGCAAGTATAGATCACAATGAAAAGAAGCTGGCTTATCAAGCCTTACCGTCGGTGCAAGAATATATATTGGTTGCGCAGGATGCGCCGCACATGACACGATTTTTGCGGCAAGGCAAGCGCTGGCGACGGTTCGATTATGGCAACTTACAAGCTGTTGTGGAGTTGTCTTCAATTGAATGTACATTGCCTTTGCAAGAAGTCTATGCGGGAATCGAATTCAACTAACCAACAGAAGGAGTCGCAATGAACGTAGTAGCCTGTCAACTCGACATCGTTTGGGAGGATAAACCGGCCAACCACGCCAAAGTGTGTCAACTGCTGGAACGCGCTGCGCCCGCGCCCGGTTCGCTGGTTGTCCTGCCGGAGATGTTTGCCAGCGGCTTCAGTATGCGCGCCGCCGCGATCTCGGACTCGCGCACACGCGAGACGCAAGGTTTTCTGGCCGATACTGCCCAGACCTTGGGGATTTATCTGGTAGGCGGTTTGGTCACTGATGGCCGCGCTGGATTGGGCCGTAATGAGTGCGTCGGCTACGACCCGCAGGGCAAAGAGATTGTTCGTTATTGCAAGCTACACCCGTTTACCTTGGGCGGTGAGGCCGAAAGTTATGACGCCGGGGAAACTGTTGCTACGTTTGAATGGGCTGGTTTCAAGGTCGCGCCCTTCATCTGTTACGACTTGCGTTTTCCTGAAAGTTTCCGCGCGGCTGTCCAGCAACGGGCCAATCTCTTTTTGGTTGTCGCTAACTGGCCGGAAGCACGCATCGCGCATTGGAACGCCTTGCTCAAAGCGCGCGCGATTGAGAATCAAGCTTATGTCGTCGGCGTCAATCGCTGCGGCCAAGACCCGCAATTGAGTTACACGGGACAAAGCCAGATTGTGAGTTTTACGGGAGATGTCATTGCCACAGCCGGAGCAGAAGAGGGAAGCTGTCAGGCTAAATTGAATCTCGCGGATTTGAACGATTATCGGCAGCGCTTGCCTTTTTTGGCCGATATGCGTAGGTAAGCCTCATGTCACAACTGCTTTACGTCTTGCTGGGCGGAGCCGTTGGCACGGGCTGCCGGTATGGGCTGTCGCTGCTGCTCACCAAAAAGCTTCATCATCCACACTTTCCCTACGCCACTTTCATCATCAACCTGAGCGGCAGCTTCGTGATTGGGCTGCTCGGTGAATTGTTCCGCTTGCGCGTCTTGACCTCGGCGGAATTGCGGCTGGCTTTGATGACGGGCTTCCTTGGCGGCTATACGACCTTTTCTGCTTACTCGCTGGAGAATCTTTCTTTGTTGCGGGAAGGTGAGTGGTTGGTCGCGCTGATTTACGCGCTGGGCAGCGTCTTGTTGGGTTTGCTTTGCGCCTGGGCGGGCATGCGGTTGGGGCAATACCTGTAGCCTCCTACTTCTCGCAGAACGTAGGCCCGCCGTGTTACTCTGCGGCTCACCGCAACACCAGATCAATCGGTTATTCAACGCAACTGTTTACCACGGAGCAGCTATGTCTGAAATGACGATTCTCTGCATGTCCAGCTATGAAAAAGGGCAGGCGTTTATGCGCGAATGCAAACGACGAGGTTGGCGCGTCCTGCTCTTGACGGTCGAGAAGCTCAAAGACGCCAAGTGGCCGCGCGAGAGCCTGGACGACGTTTACCTCATGTCTGACCTGACCATCCGCGAACAGGTTATCAATGCTGTCAGCTACCTGGCGCGCACAACCTACCTCGACCGTATAGTTGCATTGGACGAATTCGACATCGAGATGGCCGCCACCTTGCGCGAACACCTACGCGTGCCGGGCATGGGCGAAACCACCAGCCGCAATTTCCGCGACAAACTGGCCATGCGCAAACAGGCGCACGAATACGGCATCAACGTCCCGCCCTTCGCCCAAGTGCTCAACCACGACAAGCTGCGCGAGTACCTAACCCGCACGCCCGGCCCGTGGGTGCTCAAGCCCCGCTCCTCGGCTTCGGCTATCGGCATCAAGAAGATCAACGACGCCGATGAGCTATGGCCGCTGCTCGAGCAGCTAGGCGACGAGCAATCGCACCACGTCTTGGAAAAGTTCATCCCCGGCGATGTTTACCATGTGGACTCCGTCGTCTCCGAACGCGAAGTCGTTTTCGCCGCTGTCAGCAAGTATGGTGACACGCCGATGAACGTCGCACATCACGGTGGCGTCTTCACTACCCACATACTGCCGCGCGAAGCTGCCGAAACTCAGGCCCTGCAATCGCTCAACCGCGAAGTGATCCACGCCTTGCAGATGCTGCGCGGCGTCACTCACGCCGAATTCATTCGCGCGCATGCCGACGGCCAGTTCTACTTCCTCGAAATCGCCGCGCGCGTCGGCGGTGCCAACATCGCCGAGATGGTCGAAGCGGCCACTGGCGTGAACCTCTGGGCCGAGTGGGCGAAGATCGAAACCGCCACGCCTGAACATCCCTACCAATTGCAAGAGCCGCGTCACGATTACTCCGGCATCTTGATCTCGCTCGCCAAACAGCAATGGCCCGACACTGCGGCCTACAACGATCCCGAAATCGTCTGGCGCATGCAGAAGGAATATCACGCGGGTTTGATCGTCGCGTCACCTGCGCACGAACGCGTGAAGGCGTTGTTGGACAGCTATGCTGAGCGGTTTTATCAGGACTTTTATGCGACTGCACCGTTGCCGGATAAGCCGACGGCGTAGTTGAGCTAGATTTTTCAACAAAGCAGCCTTTGCGCTGAAGAAGAGCTTCGCCAAATCTTGCTAGTGACGAGGGGCGGGATTATACTGTGCGCCGTCTTACAGCAACAGTGTAGAGCGCAACCAATCGCAAAAAAAATCTTCGCAGCGTTGAGGAGGCTACTTGCCAATGGAAGCCCGCAGAAAATTGACGCCCGGTCAAAAAGGCACCAAGAAGCTTCATGAGCAGTACAGAGCCAAACTTGTCTGCGTCCGGTATCGCTACGATGCCGGACGTCACAGGCGTTACAAGACGGTCGAGTTGATCGTTGAAGAAGCGCCGTGGACGCCGGCAGCCAAGCTGGCTGCCGAAACGCTGGTCGGTCTTCGTGTAACCTTTCAAGAGGTGGACCTGCAACGCCAGGTCAAGCGAGCCGGGGGCAAGTGGAATCCTGCGCTGCGTCTGTGGGAGATGCGCTACGACCAAGTAGTCGCGCTTGGATTAGAGGAGCGGATTGAAGAGCCAAAGGTTTCTAGTATTAGACACCAACGAGGTGTCTAGTACTAGAAACCTGATGGTTTCCAATACTAGACACAAGTTTCTAGTATTAGACACAAGTTTCTAGTATTAGACACCTGAGCAGTCCGCATAATCACAGTAGTTATGCCCCTATCCTACTGACGTATTGAAAGGAATAGGAGTATGGGATTTAACTTTCGCAAAAGCATCAACTTTGGTGGGTTTCGTGTGAATCTGTCCAAATCAGGTATTGGATACTCATATGGGATGAAAGGTTTCAGAATCTCAACGGGGCCACGAGGTACATATGCGACCATAGGTGGAAATGGGTTTTATTATAGAGAGCGGATTGACAAGCCTGGAACCAAACGAGCCCAAACAAAACCCGATGTAACTCAAGCAGAACCCATTCCAACTCAGGCTGGCATAATTGAAACGGCTGACGTGAGCCAGTTGGTTGAATCGTCTAGCGAAAAAACTCTTTCAGCAATAAACAATCGGAAGGGGAAAACAATTATCACGCCGTTTATAGTGGGTTTCTGGGTACTGACTGCTATCGTGCTATTAAATTCTCAAGCCGTTTTAGCCTTTGGGATAGTTTCTTTACTTAGCATTGCGCTTGCCATAGCAGCACATAAGCTAGATCACCAACGACGAGCGACGGCGTTGTTTTATGAGTTAGAAGGCGAACTTGCCAGTCGATTCTCAAATATACAGAAAGCCTGTGAGATACTCTCCAAATCTCGAAAGGTTTGGAGAGTTGAATCTCGGCAAGGAACTTGGGACTGGAAGCGTAATGCAGGAGCAAGTTCTTTAATCACACGACGAGATATTGGAGTTGGTCGTCTTTCTCCTCCCTGCATTGAAACTAATGTTGATATATGGGCGATTGATGTTGGCACACTTAAGCTATATTTCTTCCCTGATCATTTATTTCTTTTACAGAATGGCCAATATGGGGCCGTTTCTTATCAATCGCTTCGCCTAGACTGTTCTCCGACGCGCTTCATAGAAGATAGCTTTGTACCACAGGACGCTCAAGTTGTTGGCCACACCTGGCAATATGTGAGGAAAGATGGAGGACCTGATAGGCGATTCTCAAATAACAGACAACTTCCTATCGCTCTATATGCACATCTCGAAGTCAAATCAACAACAGGGTTAAATATACACTTACAAGTTTCCAATATACCCATTACTCAACAATTCTTAGCCTTCTTTGCCACCATCGGACAGAATGCCGCGAAAGAACCCAGCCCTCGAAATTCTGCCGGCTCAGACCACAAGAGAACTGTACCGCCCAAACCTATCATTAACGAAAAGACTCCTCATGAAATACTCGGCGTGTCGGCGAATGCAACAATAGAGGAAATCACTGCTGCATATCGACAAATGGCGCAATTATATCATCCCGACAAAGTGGCAAATCTGGCACCGGAATTCCTTGAGATTGCAGAACGTCGAATGAAAGAGATTAATCTTGCCTATGCAGCTTTGAAACAAGGCACAAAGCAAGTAAGGATTGAGGACGAGCGCACAGCACCAATATATAATGAAGAGAGAAGCACGCAAACTGCTAATGATTCAGAACAAGACGAGCTATTTTATGAGGCGCTCATAATAGTTACAGATATGGGCAGGGCATCAACTTCTGTCTTACAGCGAAGGCTGACAATCGGCTATGGTCGAGCCGCGAAAATACTCGACCAAATGGAGCAAGCAGGACTTATTGGCCCGGCTGAAGGTGCCGCTAAACCTCGCAAGGTGTTACAGGCTGCTTATATTCTACGCGAGAGGTTCGCCGGCAAAGCCGGGGCATAACAACCAGTTGCAGCGGAGCGCGGGAAGCGCAGTTCGTATCCTTCGGCCATTGTCGCTCCCGCGCCCGCTGAACTGAAGCGTTAGGCGCAGGAATATTCAGTCGAGTTTAGAGTAATAAAGAACGGAAGATTGGGAAATGATAGTCTTCGAGAGTGCAATATAGACACAATGCAAAAAGCCAAAGACTTAATCAAGATGGCACAGGCAGATTGCGAAGCGGCTATGGCCTCATCTGTTCCATACTCTATTTGCTTCCACGCACAACAGGCTTCGGAAAAGTACCTGAAGGCATTTCTTGAATTTCACGAGCAATCAGTACCGAAGACTCATAATCTTGCCGATCTCATAACCCGCTGTGCAAGGATTGATCCATCACTTGCCCAACTGCTTCCGCTTGCTGATTCGCTACAACCATTCAGCGTTGAAATTCGATATGCACCATCAAAGGAAATAGCTGATGAAAAGTGTCCTGAAGCCTGGTCTGCGATGCTCTCGATTTTGGATGAGCTGAAACGAAGATTACCTGATACTGTTACGAAGTAGATGGGAGACAAAGAACAGAAGGCAAGAATCCTCGAAACTGCGCCTAACAATGTGTTCGACCGGAGCGCGGGCAGCGAGTTTCTTATGGTTATTCCAGTGCCGTCGCCCGCGCCCGGTCAACACTGGCGTTAGGCACTTGCACGAATGTGCCATTGGATCTGAAATGATCATTGAGCCCTAGCTTCTTGTTCATCTGACAAACTACGAAGGAGGATAAACATGGCTCTGCCAGGACAAGTCCAGAGCGCATCTCCAGGATTGTTGGGATTTGATGCGAATACAGTCATCAGCTTCGAAACCGCGCAGGAATTCTTCCAGGATGGCTACAGATTCTGTGTGCGATACATCTCGCGGGGCCAAGAGCCTGCAACTGATCTGAGCACGGAGGAAGCAACCGACATTTTGAATGCGGGCCTGGCGCTGATGCCGGTGCAGCACGTTCGGGCCGCTGGCTGGATGCCGAGTGAAAGCTTAGGAACCCAAGACGGCACTGCTGCTGCCGATAATGCCAGCGGTGTAGGATTTCCTCCGGGCGTAAACGTCTGGTTGGATTTAGAAGGAGTCAGTAGCTCGGCAACTGCGCAGGATGTCATTGATCACTGCAACGCCTGGTACGCCGTAGTGGAGCAGGCCGGTTATGTTCCGGGTATTTATGTCGGGTCTAGCGCGATACTAACCGGGCAGCAACTCTTCTCCGAACTCAGTTTTCAACATTATTGGCGGTCGCAAAGCAACGTTCCCAATATTCCGCAGAGAGGCTATCAACTCATTCAGTTGTTCCCGACAGTTACAGTCAATGGAGTTGGGATTGATATTGATGTGACGCAAGGTGATTTTATGGGTGGTGCAGCTCAGTGGCTGGTGTTAGTAAATACATGAGTATTCGCATAAGCGTAGTAGCTGGCCTTTGAGTCGAGCACGAAACAATAGCTGCGGCTCGGAGCTATTCAAACACGGAGATGGAACATGACCGCTACCAACCCTACTGTTTATACAGAATCTCAAATCGCTATGACCCTGGCTGCGCTCGCTTATGCTCCTTATGGCGATATATCTGGCTACTTATCTAATCCCTCTTTTGCAACCAATGGTGAATGGTATCTTGTGTGGGGACCGGGTGAGACCAGAGGCAATCAGATGTTTGTCGCCAAACGCGGCGACTACAACCAGTATGCTATCTCCATCAGAGGAACAGTACCTCAACTCGGCTTGGCTTTGCTGGTTGATTTGTACGAAGACTTGGATGTCGGCCACCCTAAACCCTGGGTATATCCTGTCACGCCAGGGGCCGTGGTTGCCGGAGGTACATTGGATGGGCTAAACGACTTGAGCGGAATGACCTCGGGCGGGCTATCTTTGCTTGATTACCTCAAACCTCGTGTGTCGCCACCGGATTGTGAAATCATCGTGACAGGTCATAGTTTGGGCGGAGCACTCGCCACAGTTTTAGCCCCCTGGCTTAAATACGAATTGTCACAGGCCGGGAAGCTGCCAGAGATCAAAGTTTACACTTATGCGGGGCCGACCGCCGGGAATCAAGCTTTCGCCGATATGTACAACAATATGTTCAGCCAATCTTTCCGTTACTACAATGAGATAGATGCTATTCCGAAAGCTTGGGCGGGGTTATCCGGCATAAAAGACCTTTACCCCGCGCCTGGCCCCGCCTGTCCCTCGGAAATCAAGGACACGGTTGATGTAGTCAGTCTATGGCTGAGTCGCATAGATGGGGTGGCGTATGTCCAGCCAAATGCCCAGGGCAGCCCATTGAACGGGGTGGTTGCCTTAAACGAAGACTTCCTGACGGAAGTGGGAAATCAACACGGCCACAATACATACTTGAAACTACTGGGAGCACCATTGCTGCCGTTTTAAGCACTGGGGCAATGATTCTACAGTAGTGGCCCGACACTTCGGTTTACAACGATCCTGAAATTGTCTGGCGCATGCAGGAGGAATATCACGCAGGCTTGATCATCGCGTCGCCTGCGCACGAGCGTGTGAAAGCCTTGTTGGACAGCTATGCCGAGCGGTTCTATCAAGATTTTTATGCGACTGTGCCGTTGCCGGATAAGCCGACAGCTTAAATGCAGGGCTAGAGTTTATCGAGCGGGCTGTTGACTCCTAAAGCGCTGCGATTGAGGTAGACGTCCAGTCTGATCGGCCGTGGCAAACCTCCAGGATGAAAAGCTGAAAAAGTGTGGCACCGGCGCAGTGAAACGATTGCTTCGGTTAACAGCGCGCATTATACTCCGCCGCATCTCTGCATAAAGTCGTGATCGTTAACTCGATTCATCATCTTGGGCTGGAGTTGAACTGCCATGCTTTCCGCCAATGGAAAGCCGGATGTTTCCACATGCGGAAGGTAGTTTCCGCCGAGCCAAACTTGATACAGGTTCGAGCGGAACCGCCACACACAGAGGCGCTAACTATCACCAAGGTTACTGGCGGCGGCCCGATCTACTTCGTTAGGCCGAAGAAGCTGAGAGAGAGCAGAAAGGGTAGTTGATCAGTGTATCAGTGAATAATGAACGAGAAGCTGAGAAATCAAGTTACTTCCGAAGCCGAGCACTCCGCGATTCGGATGTTGTGGGTTACCTGGAGCAAACCTAACCCGATCCAGGGCGTGGTGGCGCTTCGGCTAAAGTACTAAGGAGACGGGAAGGAGTAGACCGCACTATGTCTAACGTTGAACACCAGCCGGTGACGCGGCATACGGTCAAGATCGACTTGCCAGGCTTAATCCACTTGCTAGCCAAGAGCCTTTACGCTGAGTCGGACGTCTTCATTCGAGAGATGATTCAGAACGCGCACGATTCCATCCAGCGACGTATCGAGGCCCAGGGGGATCACGCGCCCGCAGGAATCATCCGGATAATTGCTGACTATGCAGTCGGCACTCTCACGTTTACCGACAACGGGAGCGGCATGACTGAGAGCGAGGTCCACGACTACCTAGCTACAATTGGGCGGAGCGGGACCGACGAATTCCGCAAACAGTTGCTGGCCAGCGGGCGGCACATGGACGTCACGGTGATCGGGCGCTGCGGACAACTACCGGGATCTGCTTGACGAAGGGCAGCTAGACCGAGCGGTGAAGAGGTACGCTGACTTCATCCCTGTTGGTATCTACATCAACGACTCCAGAGCCCCGGCAAATGCAGTTAACGCCCCGTGGCACCGAAACTACTCTTCTGAGGATCAGCGACTCGCCGAATATTGGACGTTCGCCAAGCACCGGTTTCCTGATCTCCCGTTGGAGATTATCCCGGTCGACGTCCACGGCCCCCCCCGAGTTCAAGGCATCCTCTACATTTCTGACCAGCACATGCCCGACATCGCGTCGGCCGGCCTGGTAGACATCTACCAGGCCCAGATGTTCATTATGGCGGCCAACCGCGACTTACTCCCCTCGTGGGCCAGGTTCGTTCGCGGGGTCATTGACTCGCCTGACCTCTCGCCTACCGCCGCGCGTGGCGCGATCCAACAGGACTCAGCCTTTCGAAGCATCCGGGAGAAACTCGGCCAAGTCATCGTCGCCCACCTGCGCGGCCTGGCGCACCGCGACCCGCAGAAGTTTGATCGGCTGGTGAACCTACACGCCTATCACGTCAAGGGAATGGCCGTCCAGCACGACGACTTCTTTGATGCAATCTGCGATCTTGTCCCGTTCGAGACCAACCGTGGCCTGATGACCCTGCGCCGCTACCTTGACGAGTCGCCCAAGATCGCCGGCCAGCGCCAACATACGATTCACTACTTCAGTGAGCGGGGTAGTGCAACTCAGTTCTACATGCTCTGTAATGCCAAAGAGTTACTGGCGATCAACGCCGGTTACGTTTTTGATCTGGAGTTCCTCCGAAAGTACGCTGACCGCCAGGCCGATGTCCGCCTACACTTGATTAGCGTAGCCGGCTCTGACTTCCTCTTCGAGCCAATCAAGGGCGAGGTCGCCCAGGCATTCCGAAATTTGGAACGGGACTTCGAGGCGACGATGCCGCACCCGCATAGTAGGGCCCAGGCGGTTCGGTTCGTTCCAGCGACGCTGCCTGCAGTCATCGTGCTTACTAAAGAGGCGAAGGCCCAGCAGGAATGGCAAGAATTTAAAGAGAGTGCGGTCATTCCGGAATTCGTCCGGAAGGTCGTGAGCGACGTGCTAGGTGACAAGCCCCACGTCCCTGTCGTGCTCCAACTCAACGCCGACAACCCTACGGTGCAACAACTCGCACGGATGGCCGGTACCCCAATGGCCAAGACTGAGGAGTACAAAGCTGCCGTCCTCGCTGTGTACAACAATGCGAGCCTCCTCGCGCAGCACCTGATGACCCCGGAGAACGCGCAGGCGGCCTTCAGTAGTTCGAACAGGATTATCAGCTTGCTCATCGAGCAGACGGAGCAGTTCAAGCAGACCCAGGCCCAGCTCACGGCGCTGGAACTTCGGCTGCGCGAGTTGGAAACCCCCGACGCCCCGGACGATCAACCAGTCACCCACCCGCGACATATCGTATGCTTTGCTGCCCTGCCATTTAAGGACAATGAGACGTTTGCCTTCGACAGTGTTTTACTCCCAGCGCTGCGGACAGTTCTGGAACAGCCACCCTACCTTTGGCAGGTCGTGCGCGCTGACGAGCGGTACCAGGCGGACAAAGTAGAGGACAGCGTCGGTCTCTGGCTCCAGCGGTCCGACGCCTATATCGCAGACATCTCGTCGCTGAACGCAAATGTGCTGATGGAACTGGGCTTCATGCAATGGGCTGAGCCAGCCCGCAGTCGGCCACGCATTGTCTTGGAGCGGGAGGGAGCAGGCGGTGCATTGTCGGATCTCGGCGGGTTCATAAAAGTGCGCTACCCGCAGGTTGAAGGTAGGCAGGCAGTTGATGACCTCGCAAAGGCTCTTGCTGCTGAGTTCGAAAAGATCCCAGCCGTGCAGAGACTTAATCGCAAGAAGGGCGCGCACTACATATCACCGTTATTCTTGCAGTCAGAGCTTGGTGAGACGGAGGTTAGAGCCAGCCTGATCTCGAAAGCGTTTGTGACGATGGAGGAATTTGCCAACACCGATGCTACCACCATCGTCAGCCGGGTGCCGGGCCTCAAGCTAGGGATTGCGGAAGGGCTGAAGAAAGAAGTGGCTAACCGTCTGCAGGCCTTGAGGGAGCACCCATGAATGACATGGAGGCATTTTCGCTCAGAACTCAGATAGACACTCTACGCAACATAGCCGTGTCGGAATACAAGGCTGGCAAATATGAGGCTGCGGAGAGCGCTCTTGAGAAAGCCTATGAGCTTGCCCGGCAGGCTGACGATCTCGATCTACACGTTCTTGTGCGCAGCTACCTCGCATCCGTACAGCGTATCTTGGGCAAAAAAGTGGAAGCATTGGCCGCCGAGTCGTGGCTGATTGGACTCGCCACTGATCCCGCAACCAGCGGTCGCCTAAAGGAAGATGAGTCTCTGCAACTGGTCGCCAGTTCGTTCGCCACGTTTTCCGACATCACACGTCAACTCCCGGGGACAGACCTAGATGATCTGCTGCGAGTGCTACGCGAAGGCGAGGCATGGATGGCACGAATCGGCAAGCCGGAGTGGACCGCCGATTTGAGGATCCAGCGCGGGTTGATTCTGAGCGCGCGAGGAGACCAACAGGGAGCAAGGCAGGAGATGGAAGCCTCGCTGGCTATCAAAAGACGGCAGCAACCTGTCTTTGGCTTCACATTTGAGACACACCTTTTTCAACTCGCGGACTTGCTGAAAAATGAACCATTCAATGATTACAATGCCGCATTGGACCTGACAGATGAAATCCTTAGCCGCCCGCATTTCAACTTCTACGAACTGTTGATTGCATATAGAATTCGATCGGAATGCCGCCAACAGATGGGCGATCTCGACGGTGCCGAGCAGGAAGCCCGCGAGATGGTCGCATTGGCCAAGGGGGGAGATCAGAAAGGTGATCTGGGTATGGCATTGGTGAGGTTGGGTGAGGTCTTGAAAGCGCGAGGACACGGCCAAGAAGCTATCGCCACCTACCGCGAAGCAATCGCGTTGTTGGATGATCTGGATGAGCAGTTTGCTCGGGTCGCCAATTCGCTTGCTTGGCAAATGTACCTAGCGGGTGTTGGTCTCGACGAAGCTGCGGATCTAGCACGACGCGGTTGGCACAAAGATCGCGCTGACACGAACATCCTTCAAACGCTGGCGGCGATTCTAGTGCGTCAGAATCATTGGGACGAGGCAGCGGAACTCGTACGTGAATGGGTCGGACGTGTCGATCAACAGTATGTCTCTTCCCATTGGCCTGACGATCTCCTGCTTTTCAAGGACGCCCTGAAGCACGGCCACGCCGCTGCGCTGGCGAGAATGCTTGATCGGGACGTCTGGGAGCCGATGCGGGTGGCGTTGGAAAAGGCCGCTCGCGGCGACGACGACCTGTCAGACGTGCCGGAGCGCTTACAGAAAGCAGTGGCTACCCTACTCGCCCAACTCCGAGACGAGCAGGTTCCATTGGCCTATCCTGAGTTCGAAGGCCCGTCCACTTGACGCCGCGCGGACGGCGATGGACTTGATCAGAGTAGCACCTTTATTGTTATTCCCTTATGGGCGAAGTAAGACGAAAGAGACGAACAGTGAAAGGCTCAGACTTCGCTGGTCACTAAAATTTTAGGTGCGGTCCGTTTAACCGAGCCTTTAGGCGGCTTAAGCTTGTAACACAGTAGCGGCGTCTTTCACAGCCAGCGCTCCGTGACCCACGGCGGTTGCCACACTCAAACACACCGGACGGCATACGTCACCAACGGCATAAACTAACTCCAGCGAAGTCTGCTGGCGCACATCAACCTCGACATAGCCTGTCTTGTCTAGTGCAACCTGTCCCTGCAAAAACTCTGTATTCGGCGCAACGCCTAAGCGGATGAAAACGGCCTCGGCTAATAACTCGCGCGTGGCGTTGGTTTGCGTGTCTTCGATCAACAGGCTTTCGACGCGCTCGGTGCCGTGCAACGCTTTCAAGCGTGCGTGCGCGATGATGGTCAGATTGGCTGTTGCACGCGCTTCGTTGAGCCATTCGGGGCGCGCGCGAAAACGGTCAGAGTGATGGATGAGCGTTACCTCAGTGCAAACGCGCGCAAGGATCAGGCTGGTCTCAACAGCCGAATCGCCACCCCCGATGACGCAGACCCGTTTGCCCGCGTAGCGCGCTGCGTCCTGCACGTCGCCGTGTTGCGCGAGACGCGCTTCGTTAGCTAGGCCGAGTTGGCGATTGCGCACGCCGCTAGCAATGATGATGGCTTTGGCTTGTAACCATTCGCCATTGGCCTTGACGCGGCGCGTGCGAAGATCGAGTTCTTCGACGCGACAATTGAGCCGGTAGTCGAGTTGCAATTGCCGCAAGTGTTTGGCGAAATGATCGCGCAAAGCCTGGCCATTGGCGCTCGGCAAGCCGGGATAGTCAATCACCTGATGAAACATCTGCAACATCTGACCGCCAAGCTCGCCCGCCTGTTCCAGCAGCACGCCTTTCAGCCCCAGCGAGTTGCACCAAAGCAGTGCGCTCATCCCGCCAGGGCCGCCGCCGATGATGATGATGTCGTAGTCATTCATAAAGCGAGTGAGCGAGTTACTAGAGCCGCGCTAGTATCTCCCGCATCAACGGCGGTAGCGGCGCTTGCAGGTTCATCTCTTTGCCCGTCGCCGGATGTTTGAAGACCAGGCGCGCAGCGTGGAGTAGATGATGTTTCAAGCGATGCTGCTGGGCCAGTGGATCGGGCTGCGGGCTGTAAACCGGGTCGCCGACAATCGGGTGGCCCAGCAGATTGCAGTGGATACGCAATTGATGCGTGCGCCCGGTCAGCGGTTCCAGTTCGAGCAGCGTGTGTTGGGCGAAGCGTTGTTTGACGGAGTAGCGCGTTTGCGCCGCGCGTCCGCCTTGTTCGACAGGCAAGACGCGCCAATGCGGCCAGGCAGCCGGGTCGCTGCCGATAGGCGCGTCAATCTCGCCGGAGTTCTTTTCAACTGCGCCGCTCACTAGCGCGAGATAAAACTTCTTCACCCAACGTTCGCGAAAATGTTTTGACAGCGTGCGATGCGCGCGCGGCGTTTTGGCGATTACGATTACACCGGAGGTGTTGCGATCCAAACGATGCACCAGGCCGGGACGCAGCGGCTCACCGTGTTTCTCCCAGAAATAGTAGGCCAGGCCGTTCAACAGCGTGCCCGATTTTTCGCTATTCGACGGATGGACAAGCAGGCCGGTTGGTTTGTTGATGACAATCAGGTGTTCATCTTCAAACAGCATATCGAGCGGAATCGGTTCGGGTGTGGCGGCAGACTTTTCGGCAGCGAAGAGCTTGACCGTGACTTGATCGTTAGGTTGTAGCCGGATGCCTTTCAACGAAGTTGCACCGTTGACTAGCACGTCGCCCTCGGCAATCAAGCGGCGGATGCGTGTGAGACTGATCTTCGGAAGCTGCGCAGCGATGAATTCATCGAGGCGCGGGCCTTTCTCTTTGGGCGCTAGAGCTCGCGTAAAGCTGAAATCGAAACTAAGCTGTGCTGGGTCAAGCATGGGCAGGTCGCTGCGTCGGCGTGTAACGAATGAGCACTATGATCAACAGCAGAGCCGCCAGCATATCAAAGCTCATCAGCCAGACGGAATATTGATGAAGTTGATTGAAGGCGAGTCTGGCCGGGTCGCTGGCCGCGAGCGTTTGCAACGTTTCACCGTATTGTTCGCGCAACGCGTGGAGCTTGGCGGAGACGACGAATTTTGAGAGCAGCATCGCCAACGTCATCAGCGCAAGCAGCGCTGCTTCGAGTTTGAAAAGCTTGCCACGCTCTTCTTTGCTCAAAAACAACAATAGCAACAGCGCCAGGCCGATGCCAATGCCGGCGCTCTCTGTTCCGCCCAGCGCGAGATTGACGATGTCGCCTGCTTTGCGTGGCTCGTTTTTGAGGACGGAGAACGCGGCAGGCGCAACGCCCACGCTGAACATCAGCATCGCGCCGAGCCAAAGACTCAAAATTGCCAGCCTAAGTTTTGCCGTCATCATTCAATCCAATGGCAAGCAAATGATCGGGAAAGGGAATTGCCGGTCAGTGGCTTCCAGCGCCTGCGAAAAGAAGGTTTGCAGCGCCGCCGCCAGCGCCCGCGTGTCGAGTCGCAGCATTACTGCGGGCAAGCTTTCCAATTTTTGTTGTGCGCGTTGGTGCAGGCTGCGCGCGCCTTTCAGATTGCCGTGTTGGTAATGATGCAACGCGGCAGCAACTTGAATCAGCGCGTGCAAAAATGTGCGCTGCTCGCCCGCACTCTGCTGCCACAATTCTTCGAGCGTTTCGTGACAGGTGAAAAATTCGCCTGCGTTGAATTGCTCGATGCCACGCAGGTATGCTGCCGGTAACTCCGCCATCTCAATAACGGGGCACCGACGGGTCAACGCGCAACGACCAATCGTCAATGCCGCCACTCAAGTTTTTCAAATTGGTGAAACCTTGCGCAGCTAAAAACATGCAGGCGCGTTCCGAGCGCATGCCGTGATGACAATGCAGGATGATCTCTTCGTCCTTGTCGGGCAGTTGCTGCGCCCATTGTGCAATCTGTCCGAGCGGTTTGAGTTCCGCGCCAGGAATGTTGGCCGTGCGATGTTCCGATGGCTCGCGCACGTCAATCAGGCGGAACCGGTCGCCCGCGTCTATTTTGGTTTTGAGTTCAGGTGCAGTGATGACGCTGAATGCTGCCATTGTGGGTAAAGCTCCTTTGAAAATGTCTGACAAGCTGCCAGAGCTTGTCGGTGGCTTCCAATTTGGCGCAACCGGGAGTCAGCGACAAGCTCTGGCAGCTTGTCGGACAAGTTTGAAATCAGCTTGGTTGAGAGCCGCGCTCCTGTTGCTTGCGCTCGATCAAGCGCGTCAGCCGTTCGATGTCTTCTTTGGCCTCGTTGAGCAAGCGGTGGCTAGTCATGTAGCCTTGCCAATAGTCGCCCTGCGCGATGGGCTTGACACCTTCTTCACCGAGACGACTGGCCATTTGCGCGATGACCAGACCGGCAATTTGCGTGTGGTCAACGTAGCGCGCGATCACGCTGTAAGCCAATTCGGCGGCCTCCAAATCGAACTCGGCCAACTCTGGTTTGGGTTGTGCAGGTTGCTCTTGTTCAGCCATCACTTTTTGACGAACGGCGTCTCGGCCAATTGCGCTGTACCTAGCTCGGCCTCGCCTTGTTTGAGCGTGAACGCTGTGCCCGGATTGAGGTAGTGGCGATGCACGTAGCCGAGCGCGATCACGCGGTCTAGCGCCAGGCTGCGCACGCTACTCGTAAGCTCGCCGACTTTCTTACCATCGCTCGCCCAGACTTCCGTGCCACGGGCAAGCGGCTCTACCGCATCAACCAATAAGCCTTTCAACTGCTTGGCCGGTTGGCCGCGCCAGTGAATGCGCGCGATGACTTCCTGGCCGAGGTAGCAACCTTTGGTGTAACTGACTGCATCGGTCAAATTGGTTTCGTTGATGATGTAGTTTTCGTTGATGTCCAGCGGTTCGCGCGGGATGGCCGCTTCCAATCGCGCAATCTCCAGCGCGGCTTGTCCAACGGCATGCACGCCCAACGCCGCGCCGCTTGTGAACAGCGTGTGCCAAAGCTGCGGTGCAGCTTCGGCGGGCACGTAAAGATCGAAGCCCTGTTCGCCAGTGCGCGAGCGCGTAGCGATATGGACAGGCACATTGGCAAGCTGATGCGTGCTGATTGCGTAGGGCATGTTGGTGTCAATCGCTTGTCCCGTCAGGGCGCTGAGCAATTTCCCCGAGCGCGGCCCTTGCAATGAAAGCAAGGCCAGCGCTTCAGTCGCGTCAGTCAGAAAGAATTCGCCTGCCAACACAAAACGGTTGAGATTCTGAAAGACCTTCGCGCGATTGCTGGCGTCGAGTTCGAGCAGCAATGAATCGCCGAGTTGCCCCAATTGCCCCAATTGCCGCAATTGATAGATGCGCGCAAGCGCCGCGACCTTGCCTTGTGTAGTCGGGAAAGCGGCCAACACCCCTTCGCCAGCTTGCAGCTTCTTGACATCGTTGCTGACCAAGCCGTTGACGAATTGCACGGCGTTCTTGCCGCCAATGGTCAACTTGCCTGCGGGCGAGAGATCAATCAGCGCGACGCCGTGGCGAATGGCTTCGTACTCGGCGCGCACATCGCCGTAATCGGCAGACAGTGCTGTGCAGTCGAAACAGGGCGTGAAATCAGGTTGAAGCGTGGGTTGAGTCATCGAATGATGCAGTACAGGGAGCGGTAACGATCTGGCGACTCCAAGTTGTGCGCATTCGGAGTCGCCAGGTCGCCACCGCTCCCTGTACCGTACTTCGTGTTTACTATGCAGTGAACGAACTGCCACAGCCGCAGCCGCCCGTCGCGTTCGGGTTGTTAAAGGTAAAGCCCGAACCCATCACGCTGTTGACGTAGTCAATCTGCACGCTTTCCAGGTATTGCGCGCTGAACATATCTACAAAGACACGCAGGCCGCTGGTCTCGACGACTTCGTCGGTCGCCTGCGGCGCTTCTTCGACGTTCATCGCGTACTGGAAGCCGGAGCAGCCGCCCGGCACCACGCGCACGCGCAGCCCGCCTTCGGTGTTGACGTTTTCGGCTTCGATGAACTTCTTGACTTCGCTCACCGCAGTTTCAGTTAGTGTCAAATTCATTGCTTCTATCTCCTTGCTGGATTGTGATTGATGAGCGCTGGTGACTGTTCTGAATGACAGCTTCCAGCATTACCAATAAATGCGAATCTCAAATCTCAAATCTGAGAGCGAAAGTTTACCACAAAATCTATTTCTTCAAATTGAGCACCGGCAGCGCCTTGTTGGACTTGATTGCCTGAATGCTCACCTGCGCCGCGACGTTCTGGGCGACGTGCGTAAAGGCTTTGGCCTGCGCGCTGTCAGGTTGGCTGATGACGATGGGCACGCCCAAATCGCCACCTTCGCGGATGCTGATGGAAATGGGAATGCCGCCCAGGAAGGGCAGTTCGTAACGATCCGCCAGCGCCTCGCCGCCACCGTTGCCAAAGATGAAATATTTATTGCCGTCGTTCGGGCACTCGAAATAGCTCATGTTTTCGACGATGCCGAGCACCGGCACTTTGAGCTGCTCGAACATATTGTAGGCCTTGCGCACGTCGGTCAGCGCAACTTCCTGCGGCGTGGTGACGAGCACTGCGCCTGCCAGGGCGACCATTTGCGCCAAGCTCAATTGCACATCGCCCGTGCCCGGCGGCATGTCTACGACCAGGTAATCAAGCTCGCCCCATTCGACCTGGCGCAGAAATTGGTTGACGGCGGAATGAAGCATCGGGCCGCGCCAGACGACGGCTTTGTCGCCCGGATTGAGCAGGCCGATAGACATCGTTTTGACGCCGTGATAGGTGGGCGGCAAGAGCTTCTCGCCACGCACTATAGGCGTGTCGTGCCCGCCCATCATAATCGGCACGTTCGGGCCGTAAATGTCCGTGTCCACGATACCGACGCGCGCGCCCTGTAATGACAAGGAAACTGCTAGATTGACCGCGACCGTAGATTTACCGACGCCGCCTTTGCCGGAACTGACAGCGATGATGTGTTTGATGCCTTCGAGCGCCGCTTTATCAATGTTGCCGCGCGCTTTGGGAACTTCGGCTTCCATTTTGGCTTCGACGTGTTCGACGCCGGGGATGGCCATCACAGTTTTTTCGGCTTCAAACTTGAGTTGGTCGCGCACCGGGCAAGCGGGCGTCGTCAGCACGAAACGGAAACTGACGATGCCGCCGCAGATGATGACGTCACGGATCATGTTGAGCGCGACAATATCTTTGTGCAGATCAGGGTCTTTAACTGCGCGTAGCGCATTCAATACGTCAGCTTCGGTAATTGAATTTGTTGTTGTTTCAGTAGTCATTATGGATAAGTGCTTCTTCCTTGCTCGCTGCTAAACTTTTATTGTCTGCGCCAAAATCGGCAGCGCGTTCTTGCCGTTTGCTGGAACGATTCTGAATTCGCACATGGTCGCGCCGTCTACAATGCGGCAATCGCGTGTGACTTCGCAGCCGAGCGCTTCACAGTAAACCCGCAACTCCTGTTCGCAAACGTGCGGGTAAATGGTCGCCACTTTTTCAGTCGGGCAGTTACGCTGGCGTAGCCTGAAGCTGCCGTCTTTCTGTTTGCGCGCTTCGGCCAAATAGCCTTTCTCGCTGATGATCTTCGCCAGTTTCTTGACGCGCTCATCCAGATTCAAGCCCGCGAGCTGCGGTTGCAATTCAACGATCAATTCATCGGCGCGCCCTTGTAAAACATGCTGCACTGCCTCTTCGCCGAATTGACAGCGCACCTGTGTCAGTACATCCTTCGCAAATTCGTCGTAGCTGCGCGGGAAGAGGCAACTGGCCTTTTCCGAGAGGCGATAGATAAAGCGCGGGCGGCCACGCACCAAATGCTGCTGCTCGTATTCAATCAAGCCGTCGCTTTCGAGCAGACTCAGATGGCGGCGCACGCAGACTTTGGAGACCTCCAACTCTTGCGCCAATTGCTCGACAGTCAGCGCGCCGTGCAGCTTGAGCAACTCGATGATCGCGCTACGCGAGGCTTTCAGAATGTTTTCGACGGTAGCCACAGACACGGAAACGATAATAGAAAGCCGCTCCGCTTTTGTCAACTTTTTGGTTTTTTAATTGCGCGGCCAAAATTGTGGGCGTTCGCGTGACAGTTGGCCGAGGCTTTGTTATGCTGCTAATCAAGTTGATAAACAGTGATTTATAGCTCGATAAATGCTTCGAAAGACACGGGCAAAATGCCTGGCATCATCAAGCGTGATCGCGACTCTGCCGAACAGCCTGAATCTGATTTAGCAAGCTTTCAAGCTGTGGGCAGCGCCTAGTAGATTGCGCAATACTTTGAATGGAGTTGGTTCGCTAATGTCTGCTACGACAATTGAGACGATAGAAGGAAGTCCATCAACCTTACCCCCATCGCCACAAGTCGAAGAACTGGAGACCGTCACGATTCGCTTCTGCGGTGATTCGGGTGACGGCATGCAGTTGACCGGTACGCAATTCACTTCGACTTCGGCCATTCTGGGCAATGACATTTCTACCTTGCCCGACTTTCCGGCTGAAATTCGTGCCCCGGCAGGCAGCTTGCCGGGCGTCTCCGGCTTCCAGTTGAATTTCAGCAGCCGCGACATCCGCACGCCCGGCGACGAGCCGGATGTGTTGGTGGCGATGAATCCGGCGGCGTTGAAGACCAATCTGCAAGACCTGGTGCCGGGCGGCATCCTGGTGGTCAACACCGACGAATTCACCGACGGTAATTTCAAGAAGGCCGGGATCAAGACCAACCCGCTCGAAGACGGCTCATTGAGCGGCTATCGCTTGTTCAAGTTGCCGGTCACGCAGTTGACCTTGAAGGCGCTTGAAGGCGCGAAGCTGCCATTCAAGCAGCAAGAGCGTTGCAAGAATTTCTATGCGCTGGGGCTGATGTATTGGCTCTACGACCGCCCAATGGAGCCGACCATCAAATGGATCAATGAGAAGTTCGGCAACAAGCCGGAACTGGCCGAAGCGAACCTGCTGGCGATGAAGGCGGGCTTTAACTACGCGGACACGACCGAAATTTTCACGACGCACTACCGCGTCAGCAAGGCGCAGATCAAGCCGGGCAAATACCGTAACATCACCGGCAACGAGGCAACCGCCATTGGCTTCATCACGGCGGCGCAATTGACTGGCCGTCCGCTCTTTTACGGCAGCTACCCCATCACGCCCGCGTCCGACATCTTGCACGAGTTGTCGAAGCACAAGAATTTCGGCGTCAAAACCTTTCAAGCCGAAGACGAAATCGCCGCGATTGGCGCGGCCATCGGCGCCGCCTTTACCGGTCACATCGGCTTGACGGGCACGAGCGGCCCCGGCGTGGCGTTGAAATCAGAAGCCATCGGCTTGGCGGTGATGACCGAATTGCCGCTCGTCATTATTGACGTGCAACGTGGCGGCCCGTCCACCGGCTTGCCGACGAAGACTGAGCAGGCCGATCTGTTGCAAGCGATGTTCGGACGCAACAGCGAATCGCCGGTCGGCATCGTCGCACCGTCAACACCGGCGGAATGTTTCACGATGGCAATTGAAGCAGTGCGCTTGGCGACCAAGTATATGGCGCCGGTCTTTTATCTTTCGGATGGCTATCTCGCCAATGGTTCCGAACCTTGGCTAATTCCGAATTTGGAAGAACTGCCTGAAATGAAGGTTGCGTTCCGCACTGACCCCGAAGGCTTTTTCCCTTACTCGCGCGATGAACAAACGCTGGCGCGCCCCTGGGCAGTGCCGGGCACGCCGGGCTTGGAGCATCGCATCGGCGGCATCGAGAAACAGCACATCACGGGCAACGTCAACTATGAGCCGGACAATCACGACTTCATGGTGCGGCTGCGGCAGGAGAAAATTGACCGGATGGCGCAGGATATTCCAGAGTTGGAAGTTTACGGCGATCCGCAAGGCAAAGTGTTGGTGCTCGGCTGGGGTTCGACTTATGGCGCGATCACGACGGCGGTGGAACAATTGCGCGAACGAGGCGCGAGCGTGTCGAGCGCGCATTTGCGCTACTTGAATCCATTCCCAAAGAATATAAGCGATGTCTTGCACAGCTTCGAGACGGTCATCATTCCGGAGATGAATTTGGGGCAATTGGCATTGCTCGTGCGCGCGAAGTTCCTGGTGGATGCGGTGAGCTTCTCGAAGGTCAAAGGCAAGCCGTTCAAAGTGGTGGAAGTGGTCAACAAGATCAAGGAGTATCTGTAAGTGGTCAGTGGTCAGTAATAGGTCAAGACAGACAACTGACGACAGACAGAGGACAAAAGCAATGAGTGAGAATGGACATACGACAAATGGCACTAACGGCGCAACCGCTGTCAAACTAACGCGCCAGGATTTCATGACCAACCAGGAAGTGCGTTGGTGCCCTGGCTGCGGCGATTATTCGATTCTGGCACAGGTCCAGAAAGTCATGCCCGAACTCGGCATTGACAGAGAAAAGATCGTCTTCATTTCAGGTATTGGCTGTGCGAGCCGGTTTCCGTACTACATGAACACCTACGGCTTCCACACGATTCACGGGCGTGCACCGGCGATTGCGACGGGCGTCAAAACCGCGAATCCTGACTTGCAGGTCTGGGTGATTACGGGCGACGGCGACGCGCTTTCAATCGGCGGCAACCACTTCATTCACGCGCTGCGCCGCAATGTGGATTTGAAGATCATCCTGTTCAACAACCGCATCTATGGTTTGACGAAAGGGCAGTACTCGCCGACTTCCGAGAAGGGCAAGATCAACAAATCCGCGCCGATGGGCACGATTGATTATCCACTCAACCCGTTGAGCCTCGGCCTGGCGGCGGAAGCGACCTTCATCGGACGCTCGATGGACGTAGATCCGAAACACCTCTCGCTGATGGTTGACCGGCTGGCCAAGCACAAAGGCTCGGGCTTTTTGGAGGTCTACCAAAACTGCAACATCTTCAACGATGGCACCTTCAAAAACTTCACCGAGCGTGATGTACGCGACGACCGCCTGCTTTATCTGGAGCACGGCAAGCCGCTGCTCTTTGGCAAGAACAAACAGAAAGGCATTCGGCTGAGTACCCAAACAATGGAGGCTGAGATTGTCACCGTAGGCGAGAATGGCGTGACCGCGAATGACCTGCTCGTACACGATGAAAACTCACCGCGCAGTTATCTGGCCTACATCCTGGGGCGCTTCCAATATCCTGACTTCCCAGTGCCGATGGGCGTCTTCCGGCAAGTGCTGCGCCCGACTTACGAAGAAATGCTGGCCGAGCAGATCAACACGGCCATCACCAACAAAGGCCCAGGCAATTTGCAGAAGCTGTTACACAGCGGCGAAACCTGGGTCATTAACTGATTTTGGATTGCGGATTGCGCGCTCTGAAAGTAACTTGCGCCATCTATCTCCCCAAAATCCAAAATCCAAAATCCAAAATCGAATATGTCATTTCTTTCTGAAATCATTGATACCGTCAAAGAGATCGTTTACGTGGCCAAGTCCACCGCGCAAGGGATGAGTGTGACGATGAGCCACATCCCTGGCAAGAAGGACACAGTCAGCTATCCCGACGAGCCGGTGCAAATCTTCAAGCGTTTTCGCGGCGAGCACTTTTTGGGCGTGGACGAGAATGGGAAAGAGTTGTGCGTTTCCTGCTTCCTCTGCGCGGCAGCTTGCCCGGCGGACGCCATCTACATCGAAGGCGCCGAAGACGCGCGCCCGTATGAAGAGCGCATCGGACAAGATCATCGTTACGCCAAGGTCTACCAGATTGATTACGGTCGCTGCATCCTCTGCGGCTTCTGCGTGGATGCCTGCCCGACGGACGCGATCAATCACGGGCACAACTTCGAGTGGGCAGTCTACTCGGCAGGCGAGATGGTCAAAGACAAAGAGTACTTGCTCGCCAACCTCTGGCGCGAACCGAACGTCAAGCCCAACGAAAAGCAAAAGGCCCGTGCGGAAGAAGTATTAAAGAAGCATCCACACGAGCCATTCAATCTGGTTATCGTAGACTGATCTTGGAATGTCGAGCGTAGGGCGGCCCGGGCCGCCCTTGCCGTAGTATGTCTTAACAAATCAATCGCTCACCGCCAATCCTCTGACATCAACTCTTTCAACCACTACTTAAATAGACATGAAATGTTTTGTCTACTTAAGTGTTAATAGGTTAGCAGTACCAAAAACCAGATTCCAGCCTGCTGAAGGGAGTAGTGTCCTAAAGTAGTGATGCTGTACTAACCACAAGTGATTGTTCAGCCTGGCTACTTTAAGACAATATCTGATAGTTCTCAGCCAAAGGGTTAACTAACAACAACGAATAGAGGAGTATTTACTATGGCATTCGATTTAGATAATAAGCTACCTATTGACGAGGCTGATCCGCAGGTGCAAGCGCTGTTAGCGCGCTTGCAAGGGAATATCCTCAAGGGGCACGGGCGCGATTTCGGCGTCTACATCTTCTTTTCCTTTGGGAACGACTTGGGCGCTGTTCGCCAGCAATTGGTGAACTTGACAGCGCGATATGTTACCTCTGCCTTACGCCAACACCAGGAAGCTCAAGACTTCCGCACGTTCAAAATTCCTGGTGGGCTTTTCGGCAGCCTTGTTTTATCTGCCAGCGGTTACCACCGCCTCGGCTTCGATCCTGAGACACTGTTGCCCGAATCGGATGAACCGCTTCCCCTACCGGTCAGTTCCAGTTTTGTCGCTGGTATGGGCGAGCACGCGGTGGAGGACTTTGCCGACCCGCCGAAAGATCAATGGGAGACGGGCTACCGCAATACAATTGATGCCATGCTGTTGCTCGCCGACGATGACGAAGCTTACCTATTGCGAGAGGCTCGGCGCGTTATGACCGAACTTGCCGCCAACAACACCGTGCTCGTTGCTGAGCTAGGCAAAGCCTTGCGCAATGCGGACGGCGAAGGCATCGAACACTTCGGTTATGTTGACGGTCGCAGCCAGCCGCTCTATCTGAAGAGGGACTTTCAATTCGATCAGACTGGCGCCCGCGTAGCTGAGAAGGATGGCGGCAAGATTGATGTGTGGGATCCCTTTGAGCCCTTACGCCGCGTCTTGGTACGCGATCCTGGCGTAGACGACTCGCTCTGCCACGGCAGCTTCTTCGTCTTTCGTAAGCTCGAACAGGATGTACTGCACTTTCAATTGCGTGAACAAGAGCTTGCAGACGAATTGAAGTTCAAAGGCGAAGAGCGTGAGCGAGCGGGCGCTATGGCCGTTGGGCGCTTCGAGGACGGAACGCCCGTGACGCTGTCAAAGACCGACGGCTTCCGCCCAGCCAAAGAGAACAACTTTACTTTCGCAGGTGACTCGAACGGCCATAAATGTCCCTTCCACGCACACATTCGCAAAGCGAATCCACGTGGTGACATTGAGCGGCAATTCGGCGGAACAGTGGAAGATGAGCGCAAGCGGCGCATCACCCGCCGGGGAATTCCCTACGGCGACCGCGTCAAACATCCCGACCAATTCCAGGCCATTGATGATTTGCCGAGCGGAGACGTGGGGCTGCTCTTTATGTGTTTTCAAGCCAGCATCCGCCAGCAGTTCGCCTTCATGCAAAAGGCTTGGTGCAACAACCCGGACTTTGTTCAGGGGGAAATCGGGATTGATCCGATTGTGGGGCAGCCCGCCTCACCGCCGGGTGCTGAGCAGATTTGGTCGAAGGAGTACGACAGCCCGCCTGCGACGAAGTTTCGGTTTGAGCATTTTGTGCGGATGAGGGGCGGCGAATTCTTTTTTGCGCCGAGCCTCCCGTTTCTACTTAGCTTAGGCTGAAAGCTTGCAGTTGTGCTCAACCGTCACGTCCCAGAAGGGCAAAGGGTTTTCGGGGTATCTACTCGTTGGATTACTCCCAACTTTTGATCGTAGGAGGAACACATGACGCGCCATTCTCTAACACACCGCTTGCTGATTCATTTGCTTGCCCTGACTTTGCCGCTCCTGGCATTGCCAGTGCCAACAGCAGCACATAACAAATCGCAGATCACTGTTAACGTTGGCGAGCCTAATGTCTGGTCGTTGGGTCAAGCTCATTACCTGCTGGCACAGATGCGTAACAAAAATCAGTCTTGGTCAGTGGCAATAGACCAGTTCGATCCAAATGCGACGAATGGCCTGAGGTACGATATTACACGGAGTTTTTTTGGCGCTGAGGGTCAATTCAATGCCGTTTCTGGTTTGCAGAATTCGCTGAACTTGCAGAGCTTTCAGCAGCAGTTGCAGCGCCGTCAGAGCCTGCAGACACAAGCTGACCTGGCACTTGAGAGTTCTATTAAGACTAATAAGGAGATTGCCAGCCTTGAGAATCAGCTGGCGCAGTTGATCGGCGATGATGACGATACAAAACGGCGGCGAGCCGAGCTAACCGCCGCCAAAGATCAAAAAGTTAGAGAAAAGAAGGTGTTTGATGATCAGCTTACAGCGCTCAACACTCAAATAGGTGACGCGCCTACACTCGGCGAACTGAAAACGGACTTGCCGCTGACTTCTGCGACACCTGCACTTCCCAGCAAAGATGATATAGCGGCAGTACTTGGTAAGTTGCCGAACTTAGAAAAAGGCGATATGCCCAAGATCAGCGCTTCTATAGCTTTGGATAATGTCGTGAACTTACAGTACGAAATGATCGCTAAACAATTAACATTGTTGCGTGATGAAGTACGGCCTGGTGAACGCTTGATCTTCCTCGAAATGCCGGCTGACCTTTATAGTGTGCCGGACAAAGATGACGACTATTTGCTTCAGATGAGCTGGAATGTCGGCAGCTATGTCGGCGATGAGGCTGACGAGGCCGCAGTTTCGATAGCCAAGTGTCGCGACCTTCAACAACGTAATAACCCGACCACCAGCAGTGCTCCCGTTACTCGCGAAGTAATTGACCAATTCATCAAATTGCAAGAAGGGCTCTCAACCGAAATGCGGCGCGCCGCAGCTATAAGTGCGTCCCCAGATGTGAAAGAAGAGATACAAGATGAAGTGAAAGCTATGCAAAGTAAACAAGACAAAATTCAGCGAGGATGGTTGAAACAGCAATATGCTAGGCGGATTGATCAAATCAACGATTGCAGCAATCTCGTCAAGCAGAGCGCCCAGACTTTGTCAGAAGACGGTGAAAAATTGAGGCGATTTCTCAAACGGTACCCAAGTTTGCGTGGCAAAGAGACGGTTAAAATAACAACGGATACCGATAAAGGGCTAAAACCAGAAGCGAGTAAGTTTCGCGTAATTGACATCATACCGCGTCAGAGTGCGCTAAATGTTAATGACACACAAGCTCAGCAGAAAGGCTGGGCCTTGACGGCGCAATTTTTGTCAGTGTTCGGAATGGGCGGTAAGGTGAGTTATGAGAAGCAGCGCACACTCTACGGCCAATTTATACAGCAGGAGATTTACGCGTCTGGTTTTGGAAAGGGAACGGGACGTTTCGGCTGGACGTTTGGTCCTTTGCCAGGAGTAAAGCGGCTTGCCCCTGGTGTACGTACAACCTTTGCCGTGCTCGCAGCGCCCGCCGATGCCACATCCTTCGACTTACACGTCAAAGGGGAAACTTATCATCGAAAGAAATCGCCGACTGGAGACAGAAAGGAAGTTAAGGAGGTTACAAGCAAGACCTTCCGTATCCTCGTGCCAGGTGAGGAGACCGAGACTTTTCAGATTACTGGGATTACCTATCGCCCAGTCAGGTCGGGCGAACGTGTGACCGCGATTTTGAGGGGGCAGTATTTTTCTCCTCTTACAGGTGTGTTGGTGGATGGCATCCCGCTCAAGCGCGCTGTCTCGCTCGCCAATAACGAAAACTTCACCTCTGCCACCGTCGGGAGCATTACGGACAAGGGTGAGTACGAATACCTCAGTTCAAATGAAATCGTGATGAGCTTCCCGGCTCCAGCACAAGGATTTGTTGGCACTCCGTTGATTACCCTGGTAACACCTGAAAAGACAGCAACTATCAACGGGCAACTTATGGATGTCAATAAAGAGAAAGACACCACGCTTGATGAGCGGAGAGAAATCGAACCGATGTTCCAGGACTCGTTTAGGGATACAACTAAATTGCAACTGGAGTTACTTGCTTCTACTGAGGTTGCCAAGGTGGAAATACTACTGAAAGGCACTGGCTTTACTGAGAAGGGCAAGGTGTTTATTAATGACGAAATGAAGGCACTTAAGGTTTTTGATAAAGACAGAGCCGAAACGCATACCCACAGCGCGGAATTCATGGATATGCAGACTGTTAAATTGAGAATTGAAAAGGGCCTATATGAAAAGGGGCTGAAAGTTGCTTACCGGCTGGATGGTAAAGAGTGCTCGGTAGCTTTTATCCCTCTCACAACTACCATTGAATTAATCGCTAACCCAGTAACAGGTAAGAATGAAGGAGGCATCCAGGGCGGGTACGATGTGTTGATTCGTGGCAAGCAACTCGGCCAAGTCAAACAGGCGTATTTTGGCGCCCAGCGAGCGCCATCACTGCTGGCTACAAGCGATGATGCGTTACTTGTCAAAGTGCCCAAAGGGCCAGCGGGCACGGTTTATGTCCTTCTTTTCGACACCCCTCCAGAAAAGCCGGAGACGCCGAAGAGAGGGAAGAGGCCCCAACCGGAGAAGATGCCAACGGATCCGCCAGTTAATGTTGCCGATCTAAAAGCTGATAGCAAAGCTCTCTTCACTTACAAGGAGCCTCCAAAGGAGGAGAAGAAGCCAGCTAAGAAAAAGGCCTGAGAATCTTCCAGTCGAGATAGGCCTCAGCTTATTAGCACTTCATCAGGCTAACTTTGAGGGATTCCGAGGTTGTACGAGCATTGTGGGGCAAGCTAGCGGCTTGTCCCACCTTCATCCGCACGTAACTTTTCGGGAGAAACAAACCATGTTGAGAATACGAAAGAGCAGGACATCGCCCAGCTTTACTACTCACGAATCGGCTGACTCGCTGCCGAGTTTTACCGCGCCGACTGTGGCGTCCGATCAGATCATCCGCGAATTCAATGATCCCTTGCTGGAACTCATCCGCTTGCTGCGTGAAGCCACCGAGATCGAGCACGCGCTGCTGGTGCAATATCTCTACGCCGCTTTTTCAGTGAAACCCGAATACATCGGGCTGGTCGGCTTCGGCTTTCCGAATGCGGACGACCTGCTGGGAGTCGCCGTGCAGGAGATGCAACATTTGGAAGTGGTCAACCGCTTGCTCGCGGCTCTGGGCGCTTCGCCCAATCTGATTAGGCAAGACTTTCCCTACGAGCCGGACATCTACCCATTCGAGTTCAATCTGGAACCGCTCAGCCGCAAAACGCTGGCGAAGTACGTCTACACTGAGGCCCCAGTCGGCGCGCTCGACCCGGAAGCCCCCGCCAATAGCGGCCAGCTTGAATTCCTCAGCCAACTTTTCGCCATCCTCGGCGACCTCCGCCCAAACCATTTGGGCAGTCTTTATCACACGGTGCTTGGCGTGATCGCCGAATTGCTGGCCGCGCCGCCAGCGGGACTGCCGGATCTGAACCCGTGGGTGGAAAAGTTGAAGCGAGTTCGGGAACAGGGCGAGAAGGATCATTTCGATTTCTTCCGCCGCGTGTTTATGGGGGAACCCGATATATTCAATGGTCGGTCTGGCGTTTGGCAGTTGCCACTCACTGACCCGAACTATCCGGCGTTGCCGCTGCCGGTAAATCCGAGCGCCTTCGAAGGCCACCCACAGCAAATTCTAAATGATGATGATCGCCGCTTGGCGTGGCTGGGAAATCTGCATTACTGGATTATCTTGTCTTTGCTGGACATTTCCTATCGAACGGATAATGCGCTGGTGATGGGGCTGGCTAAAGGGCATATGACCGGCCCGTTACTGGAAATCGGGAAGCTATTGGCAACGCGACACGTGGGCCTGCCATTCGACCCGCTAAGCATGGGCTATAACTTGGGGAAAGATGCGCACGCGTCTTTGCTTTTAACACGCATCCTTGTAAAAGAGGCGGACGATTTCGCTCAACAACTTGGCGCTCTTTTACCAGAGGACTTTCCTTTCTTCCAGACACAAGAAACCTTAGACGGATTGCAGCAACTAATCGGAGGATAAACCGTGCCTTACACCAGACAACAAGGAAACGACTTTTGGTTTGAGTACGATGATCATTTCCTCTTTCATCCTTCGACGGAGGTACGACAGGCTCTTCAGATTATTCGCGGCGCAGATTACATCCGGACGAGATGGAAAGAGCGGCGGCGCACAAATACCTACCCGGCTGGCTTCTTGACTGATGTCACCACATTACGCGCAGGGTTAGTCACGCTTTCGCGCCATCAGCTTCAGATAGTTGATCGCCACTTTCCCGCTGATACTGAGTCGCTCCGGCTTGCCTTTGAGGATTTTGGACAAGGTGTGTTATTTGACGACCGCCGCCAGCCCGGAACCAAAGTTCACATGATGGATACCAGCAGCCCGGCTAATCCTCCTATTGGGTATCACCGCTGGCATACGATCATCAGCGCGCTGCTTTTGCTCGACATTGATGCGGCGCGTTGGGCGGAATTGAACAAGTACGTTACGCTAGCTTGGGCTATTCAGTCAGAAGCCTTGCCCGTGCAGGATACGCACAACCCAGGTCTGAGCGCCATCCGGGTACAAGCGCATCGTGATTTCTGGCTCTTGAAAACGCTGCCGGAGTTGGACGCTGCTTTTGATAGCTTCCCGTATCCAGCCGTATTGCCCTAGCCACACTTCACCTCGGCAGAAGTAAGCAGAATTGGTTTTCCGCAACAACTCGCAATTGCTACTAGGCTAGTAATGACTTGCTTGAGTGAGAAAAGCTGTGCTGACGCCGCCGAGTGTAGGTATACACGCTGAGTCTGCCAACGCGCCTCAAGCCGAGAGTTCGTTTTCTAGCACCGAGCGATGCGGATCAACCAACAACCACATCACCACGCCAAACCCAAAGACCCCGGCCATCACGTAAAACGGCCACGCCCACGAATGGAACCGCTCGACGACGTAGCCCACTACGATTGGAGCGATGGTTCCGCCGATGTTGCCGAACGAATTCATAAAGCCGGTCACGACGCCCGCATTACGCCGCCCCACATCCAGACAGACCGCCCACGCCGCGCTGATCGTGGCCGATTGGCAGCACAGTGCGAGGGCCAACAAGACGGCCGCCCACACACGGTTCTGCACCTGCGGCACGGCCACGAGCAGCAGGCCACTCAACCCGTACCCGCACGCGCCCACGCCGCAACGCGCGAGCTTCAAGCCATGCGTCCGCGCCAACCGGTCGGTCAGCCAGCCGCCAAACCAGAACGTCCCGATGCTCAAGACCCAGGGCAGCGCCGAATACCACTTCGCGTAAGCTGGCGTGAAGCCGCGCGCCTTGATCAGATAGGTCGGCAGCCAGGTCAGGTAAAAATACAGGCTGTAGGCATAAGCAAAATACATCGCGCAGATGATCGCCAGATTGCGGCTGGTGAAGAGTATGCGCCAGGGCACGTGATGCGCCTGGGTCTTGTCCTCGTCTTTCTGCGCGCCGCTGCGGATCAGCGCGACTTCGGCGGCGTTGACTTCGGGGTGCTCTTCGGGCCGGTCACGAAACCAACGATGCCACGCCCAGGCCCAGAGCGCGCCCAGCAAACCGAATTCGACAAAAGTCCAGCGCCAGCCTTGCGAGCTTTGCAGCGTCAGCACGAGTGGCGCGCTCAACGCTGCGCCGGTTGCCAAACCCATAAACGACCGGCTCAACCCACGCCCTTGTTCCGCCGGTGGCAACCACGCAGCCACGCTACGCGCGATATTGGGGAACGCGCCCGCTTCGCCCACGCCGAAGAGAAAGCGCACGACGGCAAGCGACCAGAAGCCTACGGCGGCGGCGGTCAGTGCTGTGAAGGCCGACCACCACAACACAATGCGAGTCAACGCCAGCCGTGTGCCGAAACGGTCGCCCAGCCAGCCGCTTGGGATTTCAAAGGCGGCGTAGGCAAACGTGAACGCACTGAAGATGTAGCCCATCTGTGTGGGTGTGAAATTGAACTCGGCAGTGATCGCAGGCGCGGCGGCAGAGATGCAGACACGATCGAGATAGGTGATGACGGCCAGCGTGTAGATCAACCAGAGAAACTTTTGGCGTGCGTGTGTAGGTTGTGACAATCCAGTTGGTGCAGACATTACATTCCTCGACCTTGCTTTGATTGGCTACCGATTACTTTTGCTTGGGCTCCTGTTCAATCAATCTATGCGTTTGTCCCCACCACAGATACCACTTGTCGAAAAACCAGAGGTGTATCCCGGCCAGCAAAGCGCCAATCGTTCCCATTCCCAGACCAGTGGCCCAGCGCGTGAGCGTATCTTGCCAACTGGCCACCTGCATCACCTTCGAGCTGAAGAAGCTGCCCACCAGCAGCGTGAGCAGAAAAGTTGTTACCCAGCCGAACCGCAATGTGTAAGGCCCGGCTGAACTGCCCAGCGTCACACTGATGAGGGGACGCGACCACAAGTCAGGCGGCAAACTACCAGGATTCTTGATAATCCAAAGCAGCGCCGCCGCCAGCGCCGCCAGCGTCAGCGTAGTGACCAAGCTGCGGAAGAGTTTCAGCGAAGGCGAAAGCTGCCAGATTTTGAACGCGGATTGATGGGCCGTGGTCAGCAATTGTTTCAACCGCTCATCGCGGCCCGGTTGTTTGAGCGACCTTTCGTAATCGAGGAAGAGCCACGACGAGCGCCGCCGCATGTCTGCGTCTGTGATGTCGGAGAAGACGGTGATGCACTTGGCGAATTCGTGCTCGGTCAGGAAATAGCCGCTCGCCATCAACGCGTAGGCTTCGCCTTCCGTAAAAGAATCGAGGTCGGTGCGCACGCCGGAAAGAAGCTGCTGAATGTCTTTGCGCACGCCGTAGCGCGTCAATGGGCCGCGCAGTTCGGGCGGGCGCGCATCGGCGGTCGAGTCGTACGGGTCAGGACAATCAATCCAATCCACCGGGTCGGTGTCCAGGTCTTTCTTCAGATGGATGAACATCAAGCCTTGCATCAAACCTGAGCGGCGGCGCGCTTCCAACTCCCGATGTTGCGCCCAGCGAATGCGTTCCTGGCTGATGCTGGAAGCGCGCAGCACCACATTGAGCAGACTGTTGCTCGGCTTATCTTCGACCGTCATCTGGCCGCTGGCATCGCTGACCAGCAATACCGAACAGCCCTGTTCGAGCAGACTCGACGCGCCCTGATTGTCAAAAACGCCGCCATCCACCAACTGCACGGTCTTGTCTTTGTACAAGCTCGGCAACGGCAGCGGCTCGAACATGCCCGGCACACATGACGATGACGCTACCGCATAGCCCAAGCGAATGCGGCGCGCGGCCTTTTTCTGATCGCGATAATCGGGCGGCGCTTCGGGGTAATACATCCGCCGCAAGCGGTAGCCGGCATCAATCTCGGTGTTGATCGCGGCTGGCGGCTCACCCATATAACTGGCCGTGAATTGCCAGACGTGGCCGGTATTGAGCGAGGTGGCATTCAGAATCATGATCGGCACTTTGTTGCTGCGCCGCCAATTGTCGCGTTTGGGTCTGAAGCTGTTGGCGTCCTCGTCGTTGGGCACGATCTTCAATTCGTCCAGCCAGCGTGCGCGGTGGCCCTCGCGGTCTTTCACCCGCGCATAGATGTGCTTCTCGTATAGCTCGCCCACGCGCATCGTCCGCGAGTAATTGGCCCAGAAAATCATGCGCACATTCGACCACAGACTGCTGATCACGCGTGTGCGGACGTTCTTCTGCACTCCGGCCAGAAAGTCACGCTCCAGATTTTCCACGATCCGGCGGTAATCGTCGGTGCTGAACTCGGCGTCGCTGCCTTTCTCGCAGAAGAGCCGGCGCAACTCCAAGAAGTAATGCGCGCCGATGATCGAACCGCCCGACACGCACGAAAGCGCTTCAACACGATTGAGCACACCGATGTCGGCCAATTTCGCCAACACGCCGATGTGAAACAGCGAAGCGCGAAATCCGCCGCCTGAGAGCGCCAGCCCGACCTTGCCGGTGTAGGCGCTATCTACCGCCGCCTTTGTATTGCGAATGCCACTGCCTTTCAAAAACTCTTCCAACACCTGGCGCGCAGCCTGTGACTGTTCGGGCGTGTCCAAACTCTTCTGGCGCAACTGGGCCAGCTTGGCGAACTGTTCTACGGTAGATTGATATTGCCAATCCGAACCGCCGCCGATGGCCAAGGCACGTTGGAACCACTCGCCCGCTTTTTCGTACTCACCCAAACCGAAATGCGCTTGCGCCAGGGTGACCTGCATCCACCAATCTTGGGCGAATGGCGCATCCTTCAACGCCGGCGCCGTCAAGACTTCAATGATTTTTCGGCGCAACTCCGCGGCTCGGTCGTGGCGCGCTTTGACGCTCTCAGTTTGCCATTGCTCTTCCGTCCCCGCCTCCTCTTCCAAACCAGCCAGCAGATCGAGCACGAAGGCCGCGTTGATGGCTGTGTAACCGGGGATCTGTTTGGGGTCGGCGACGATGCTCTCTTCACAATGGCGTTGATAATAACTGAGCGAGCGTTCCAAGAACCGCCGGTTACCTTCCACCTCCCAACGCCGTTTGCAGATCGCCCCGGCCTGCCCCAGCGTCTCCTGATTCGTCGTGGTTTTCAAATCATCTTCTTCTTGCAAAATGGCCAGCGCCCGCGCGAACTTCTGATCCGCCGGCAAGTCCGGGTCTTTGTACGTTGCCAGTGCGTGGTTATGCGCCAAGGCCAAACGCTCGGCGGGCGTCCACTCGGCGTCTTGCAGCTTGCGCGCGCGATCCAGCAGCTTGCGCGCATAGCCGAATTCATCAAAGTTTTTGAGTTGCTTGGCCAGAGTGAAGAGATCGGGCGGGTCAATCGCTTGGCCGCTCAGCACGGCTTTCGCTTGATTGATCAGTTGGTTTTTGTCGGGTGTGGCGGTGTCGGACATGGGGGAATCCTCCTTGTTGCGGTGTGATGGTTATTTGTTGTTTGGCTTGGAAGTCGTGGTCGCCTGCGGGTTCTGTTCGATGGGTTGGCCGCTGGCAGCGCTCCAGGTACGCGTCATGTTGTCAGCGCTGAGAGTGATGATGAACTTGCCATCCTTACTGAAGGCGACTCTCTTGGCCCGATCGGCGTGTTTCAAGAGTGCGGTGCATTGGCCGGTGGCAACGTTCCAGACACACGCTGTCGCGTCATAACTGGCGGTGACGATGAACCTGCCATCCGGACTGAAGGCGGCAAGGTAGACCGCAGCAGAATGGCCCTTGAGTGTTGTGACAGGTTTGCCATCGTTGGTGTTCCAGACGCGCGCCGTATTATCCGCACTGGCGGTGACGATGAACCTGTCGTCCGAACTGAAGGCGGCGCTGTTGATCCGATTGGAATGTCCCGTGAGTATTGAGACGATTTGGCCGTCGGCGACGTTCCAGACGCGTGCTACGTTGTCATCATTGGCGGTGACGATGAGCTTGCTGTCCAAACTGATGGCAGAGTTGATGATCTTAGCAGCAGATTTCATGGATGCGACGGATTGGCCGGTGGCGGCGTTCCAGATGCGCGCTGTCGCGTCATCGCTGGCGGTAACGATGAACTTGCCGTCCGAACTGAAGGCGGCGCTGTTGACCGGAGTAGCATGTCCCGTGAATGTTGTGACAAGTTGGCTGGTGGCAGCGTCCCAGATGCGCGCCGTCTTATCATCGCTGGCAGTAACGATAAATCTGCCGTCTGGACTGAAGGCGGCGCTGTTGACCGAAATAGCATGTCCCGTGAGTGTTGTGACAAGTTGGCCGGTGGTAGCGTCCCAGACACGCGCCGTCTTGTCATCGCTGGCAGTAACGATGAACTTGCCGTCCGGACTGAAGGCAGCGCTGTTGACCGGAGCCGCATGTCCCGTGAGTGTTGTGCCAAGTTGGCTGGTGGCAGCGTCCCAGATGCGCGCCGTATTATCCGCACTGGCGGTGACGATGAACTTGCCGTCCGGGCTGAAGGCAGCGCTGTTGATCCGATTGAAATGTCCCTTGAGTGTTGTGACAAGTTGGCCGGTGGCAGCGTTCCAGACGCGCGCCGTGTTGTCCACACCGGTGATCGTTTTGTCCACACTGGCGGTGACGATGAACCTGCCGTCTGGACTGAAGGCGGCGCTGTTGATCCAATCGGAATGTCCCTTAAGTATTTTGACAAGTTGGCCGGTGGCGGCGTTCCAGATGCGCGCCGTCAGGTCATAGCTGGCGGTAACGATGAACTTGCCGTCCGGACTGAAGGCGGCGCTTGTGACCGGAGCAATATGTCCCGTAAGCAAACTATCCAATTGAGTGTTACGGTAGGCATCCCTCCTTTCATCGTTTGATACGCTTTCCAAGAAAACCTGTTTCACCGCATCAGCCTGGCCTGCCACAGCTTCTTGGGCTTCAACTTTTGCTGCGTTGGCCAGCTTGAATTGCCGCAAAGCGTTGGCTTTTTGTTTTTCGGATTCAATCTTCGCGTCTTTGGCAATGTCGCGCGCGGTTTTTGCACCATTGGATTCGCATTCAAGCCGCTCGTTGGCTTTTTCGACTTCATCGCTTTTTGATTCAGCGATACTTTTTTGTTCCTCAGCATCTGCTTTGGCTTTCAAAGCCTCGGTACGTTGCTGGAATGCGTACACGCTGATTCCAAACATTACCAGTAATAACAAGCTAAGCGCCGCAATGCCCAAACGTGCCCATTTCAGTTTAGCGGCTTCTTGCTCCTGTTCGAATTTCTGTTGCCATTTCAGGATTGAGGGGCCAAGCACATCGTGGAAGATTTCGTATTGGTCGGGTCTGCCGGGAACAACGACTTTACGTAGGATGCGGACGTTCCGAACGTCCGGCTAGCCCATTGAGCAATTGACTTACGGGCGCTACATCTTTCTCTTTAGCAAAGTAAGCGAGATTGGCGGGCGTTTGCGTGAACTTGCTGCCCGCAGGCGTAACTAGATAGCCAAAAGTGCGTCCGGCCAGATTGCGCTGATTAGCGGGTAGGTTTTCGACCACCGATTCGAAGTAATCGTCCACTACATTCTGTGCGCCCCCCAGCCTTTCCAGTGTTTGAGACTGTAAAGCGCGTGAACCGTGTCGCTGCTCTTCATCCCATAGACTGGTCAACAGCAATTGCAAAACCGGTGGAGCGATTTCGTATCCCACCTGTCGCTGGCCATTGCTGGTGGTCAAGAGCTGCTCGTTTTCGTCACGGTGGGCGGATTTTTCGATCAGGCTTTTGACCAATTCGTCTTCGATAGTGACTTGCCTATTAGCGGAGACGCGATTGTTGTAAACGTTCAGTGGTTGTCGAATGGCCGCTTCGGCGGCTTCGGGATCAAGGTATTTCAGCCGCAGCATATTACCGAGCACGTTGGGCAAGCCGGTGCGGAACCGATCCAGTTTACCCAACTCTTCTTCGCGCATGGCAAACAGGAAATGTGCGGTGACGTCGCGGCGGCTGACGGCGCGCGCCAACTCTGCGTCAAAGCTGTTTTCCGTGGGATGATAGAGAAAGTATTCCTCCCACTGGTCAAAGATCAAAAAGACCGGGCCATCCAAAGCCTCATTACACTGGCGCAAGAACTCATCCAGCGGCAGCGACAAATCGAATTGAACGGCTTGGCGCGCCTTGGGCTGCACCGCCTCAGCAATGGTTTGTTTCAATTGCTGCGCGAACTCCTCGCCCTGCCAATAACGGAAGACGGTGACAGCCAGCCCTGGATTCTTCTTCAAGCGCGGCACGACACCCGCCAGCAGCACAGAGCTTTTGCCCACACCGCTGACGCCACAAAGTACGCTCAACGGCACGCCGAGCAGGTTCGACGCAATCCAGCGTGTATCAGCGTCGCGGCCTGCGAAATAGTCCTGATCTTTCTCGTCATACGGTTCCAGTCCTTGGTAGGGGCAGAAATTCAGATCGTCTTCGGGGGAGTGGTTCATTGTTGTTTCTCCACTTTATCTCTCGCAATGCAACCGTGACGTTATTGCGCGGAGACGCTGGTCAGTTCTTCAACAAACTTGTCAATGTCGGCGTGAAAGATTTCGACGCTGCGTTTTGCCCAGAGCTTCTTTTCGAGGAGCGACGGTTCAAATTGAATCGCCCACGATTTATTGAGAGAGTGCTGCGCTTTTTTGGAAAGCTCGCTGAGCACAACGCGGGTGTTCCAATCGCCCAAGCCGTAGCCGAGAAAGAGGAAGCGCCGGTTTGGTAGGTACTCGCATACAACATTAGGCAGTGCTGTGTTTTGCGTCATACGGGTGAGAAAATCCATGTAATCCTCTTCAGAGATGATGTAATCGCCCAAGTGTTTCGAGGCCGTCCCGTGCATCTTGTAAATCACCGTTGCTTCTTGCGCATCAATGGAAAGAGACAGGTCACGCGGATCACCATAAGCTACTTGATGAGGCGCAGAGGCTTTGGCTGGGTCATATTCGTACCAAAGCACCTTTCCCAACCGTGCCTCTTCGCTGACCGTATCGCGTTCGTGAATGTAAGTTCTGTGAATGATCACGAAAAAGCGACGTTGTGCTTGTTTGAATGCCTCTTCAAGCAACAGGTCATAGTTGGTAGTAATGACCAGCCGCAGCTTAGGAATGCGCGCCAGATATTCGTGAATGCGGCAGAGTGGGTAATATGGCTGCGCAGGATTTTGCGCAAATACCTCGAAGAGGTCATCGCATAAGTCAGGCCTGCCAACAATCTCTTCATAATAGGAGGCGACTTTGGCAAGGTTTGTACGCTGACAATCTTCAAGCAGCGGGAACCTGCTCATCTTTGCTAGATGATAGGAAAGTTCCGCCCCGGAAGGTAGGAACAGCTCAGCCGACTTTTTCCAACTTGTACCAGGCGGACGATGACCAAAGTTGATGCCCGCGCCCAAAAAGGGGATGACATTGCCGCGTTGAAAGGCCCTGTCAATCGCTTCATACGGTATAGGAAGTTGATTGTGAGACGCATTGCCCTCGCCTTCGATTTGCAAAACTTGGTCAATTGCTTCGTGCGGTATAAGAAGTTGGTCGGGGAGCATATCTTTCTCCAAAGCTTGTTGAGGATGACCTTCACCTTTTCTACGCCGGATGGCTTTTAGGCCAGCCACAAGAGTTGCAGGAAACTAGAACGAATGTGGATCGGGCGGCCAGTCTGTTTTACTGGCTCACCGGGCGGTCGCGGCAACTGGCTGAAAACCACTGATAAGCGCCTTACCGCAACGCGCCCGAATTATGGGTGTTCTAGCCTAGTGTTGCAATAGCTTGGTTATTGCAAGAAGGTGTTGAGCGCGGCATCCCACTTAGCTTGAGCTTTGAGGACTACTTCAATAGCTTCGCGCACTGCGCCTCTGCCGCCCGCTCTCTGCGTAATGAAGTGGGCTTGCGCTCGCACATCGGGCACAGCATCAGCCACGGCCACTGCCAGACCTACGCGGCGCAGTAGCGGTAAATCAGGCAAGTCATCGCCGATGTAGGCGATTTCAGCCGGGCCAAACTGCCCGCTCTGGCAAAGCCGTTCGTAGATCGCCAGCTTGTCAGCCACATCCTGAAACACGTGATCGAAGCCGAGTTCACGGGCGCGCACCGCCACCGCAACGGAATTGCGTCCGCTGATGAGGCCGAGTTGCAAGCCCGCCTGTTTGGCCAGCCGCAGGCCTTGCCCGTCGTGAATATGAAAGACTTTGGTTTGTTCGCTGGCGCGCTCGCCGTCCGCCGTGTAGATCACCGAGCCATCGGTCAACACGCCGTCGCAATCCATCAGCAAGAGACGAATGTGACGGGCGCGTTCTTCAATCTCTGCAAGCGGGAGCGGCATTGAATAGTGTGCTGATAAAAAGTTGCAGCTTGAGCGGGAATCCAAATTAGCCACAGAGTCACGGAGGCACAGAGAGCAGAAGAACATTTCGGCAAAAACTCGCTTGCCTACTCTGTGCCTCCGTGACTCTGTGGCTGTATCGTGCGGGCTTATTGTCCGCCGGTGACTTTGACATCGAAGATGGGCACTTCGCTCAGCAGCAGTTTGCCGCTCACGCGATTGAGCACGTAGACGGCGCGCCCGGCGTAGTCCTTGCCCTCGATCCTGATTTTCAAGAGCGCGTCCACCGCCGTGCGATTGGCGTCCCATTCTTCGCTGCGCAGCGCCTCGGTCGTCCAGACCGTCGGCTTGCGCAAGACCAGTCGCTGCGAAAAGCCCTTCAGGTTGCCGAGTTCGAGCAGCGTGCCGACCTGTTCCGACGTGCCTTGTACGATGGCCGTGTCGAGTTGTTTGATGAAAGCGCGCACGTCTTCAGACAGCTTGACGGCATTTGCCCCGCGTTCGGCCTTCAAGGCGCTTTCGCGCGCGGCGAGCGTCGTGCCCGGATCGAGTTCCGCCGTGGCGACGGCGCGGAAATGCGCAGCGGCTTCGGCGAAGCTGCTTTGTTGCAGGGCCAACTCGCCCAAGCCTATATGCGCGTATGCGTATGCCTGAATCGGCAGCGGTTCGCTCTTCAATACAGCTTCAAAAACCTGCTTGGCCTCAGCGGTTTTGTTCTGCGCGAGCAGCGCCCGACCGAGCAAAGCTTGCAAAGTCGGCGCATTCGGGTCAATGGCTAGCGCCTCGCGCGCTTTGGCTTCGGCGGCGGCGAAATCATTTTTGCCGAAAGCTGTGTTGGCTAGCCCGAACGCATCGGCGGCGTTGGCGCGGCGCGGAAAGATGTCGTTGGTGTAGTCCTTCTGCAGGTAGAGCTTGTTCGGATCGGCTTCGATAGTTTTGATGGCGGTGCCAGCGGGGAAGGTGACGGTGCTGTACTCGCCGGCTTTGATCATCACTTCCTGGCGCAGCCGCTCGCCCTTGTCAGTCGTGGCCACGATCTCGACGGTGAAATCGCCGTTGCCAAAATTGGCGATGGTGGATTCGATCCCGTTGGCCGCGGTCTGTGGTTGGCCGACTACGAAATCTGGCAGGACGACAGTATCAATCCAGTTGGTGAAAAAGTCGTTGATCAATTGCTTGTTCGCGCCGGCACTCGACAGCAAGCTCCGCACGTCGGCGCAACGCGAGATATTGCAGAGCGGATGAGGTTGGCGCGCACCGCGCTGATTTTGCGAATCCCAAAAGCCGTTGAGCGAGAGAATGTCTACGCGCTGGCGATTGAGCGAGCCGCGCACCAGATTTTGAAACGGCTCGCGCCCCAGCAACAGCTCCAACATGCGCCAAACCATCGCGCCCTTGTTGTAGACAATCGTGGTGTAGCTGCGATCCAACTGGCTCTGCGTCAAGAGCGGCGCATCCGAACGCGCCACCGCTCCATAAGCGCGGCGATAGCGATCATAAGACGCTTCGCGCTGCGCCGCGCCAAAACGCTCGCCCAGGTATTGCGCCGTCAAATAGATCGGCAGCGCATCGCGCAACATCCCCGCGCCACGTCCGCGCAAAAGTATCTGTCCATCAATCCACGAACGCGCGGCAGCCTGCGCCAGAAATTCAATCGTGCCCAGATCGAGCGCCTCGCGCCGAAAAACGCTGTCGTCGAGCAGCACCGCGCCGACCGCAGAAAATGACGTGTCGCGCGATTGAGCTAAATCTTCGGTCGTCGCGGCGCCGAGTTGGCGCGCTTCGGTCGAGATGATGCGGAACGGGCCGTTGGCGGGCACGCCGAAGAATTTGATGTAGAAGCTCAGCATCTTTTCGGCTTCGGCAGCAATGCGTTGTACCTGCGCTTTGCCCGCGGCGCTCAATCCGCGTGAAGCATAGATTTCAACCGGCAGCGTGTCGCCACCGCGCGTAGTGATTTCGTAATCGCCGACGACGAAGAAGGGCTGCGCGGCCAGCGGTTGTTCAAAAGTCGTTTCGTTTTTGCGGACGCCGCTGCTGACTACTTTCAAATTGTTCGGCGCGCTCACGGTCAGTGAAAACGGTGCAGTGTCGGCGCCATGCTCGGCATAAGGCGTGTGCACGACGGGCACCCAGAAACTGGCAGGCAAGACAAAAGATTCGCTTGAAGAGACGTGTAGCGAAGGACTGCGTTCAGCCGACGGCAGCGTGTAATTGAATTCCACCTCGAACTCGCGCATCGCGGCAAGCGCCGCCGTCATATCGGCAGAAACGCGCAGCGCCCGGTTGCGCGCGTCTTCGGCGGTTTTCGGCGTGACCGCTGCGCCGTTCACCGACATCGTATTGAGCTTCGCCTTTTCATTGAGGAAGAACGACACGCGCGGTTTGTTGTCGGTCGAGAGCAGGATGCGGTCGGCCAGATCGGGTGGCGAAAGGTTAACCAGCCGCAGCTTGGTAGTCACCTCGATGCTGCGCGCCTCGACGTTGACACGCGCGTTGATGTCGTACTTTTTAATCTCAAACTCTTGCGCGAATACAAACGAACTGAAGAGCGCAAGGAAAACGCATGCAAAGAATGTCTTTTTCATCTTGAATATTTATCTCCCCGAACGGGTCAATACTTTGCCCGGCAATTTGCCGGTAATCTTGCCGCCGTCCACTACCAACTCGCCGTTGACCAGCACGTACGGAATGCCTTCAGCGTACTGGTGCGGGTTGGTATAAGTAGCGCGGTCGCGGACTTTCGCAGGGTCAAACAGCACGATGTCCGCCCAGTAATTCTCTCTGAGCAACCCCCGATCTTTCAAGCCGAGTATCTGCGCGGGCAGCGAAGTCATCGAACGAATTGCAAACGGCAGCGAGATCGCGCCACGCTCAAACGTGTAATGGCGCAGCTTGCGCGCGAACGTGCCGTAATAACGCGGGTGCGGGATGCCTTGCCCCAACGCCACCGTGCCGCCATCGGTGCAAGTCGCCGTGAAATCCTGCTGCATAATGTGTTCGATGTCGTATTCGTCTAGCGAGAAGCCGCGCATACGCACGCCGCCCGGACGATCCAGCCCGTTGAGTTGCAGCCAGATGGCCGTCTCAATCGGGTCTTCGTTGCGCAAGCGCGCAATCTCGCCGAGCGACTTTTCGATCTGGCTCGGCTCTTTGGACTCAAAGATTACGACTTTGTCTGCGCCACCGCGCCGGTCAATCTCGTGCGCAATATCGCGGCGAATCTTGGCCGCTGTCGCTTGATCCTGCAAGCGGCGCTTGAAATTGTCGCGCCTTGCACTGAACGCGCCACCGCGGTTTCTTTGCAACTGGCCCAACTGATCGCCCGCATTCACACCTTCTTCCGCTAGCGCCCACAGCGGCACCAACACTGTATCGCCATCGGAGCCGGAAGTTGGATAAGGATATTGATCGGCGTAGACCGAAACGCCGCGCGCGCGGGCATCGGCAATCAAGCGTGTCGCGGCAAAGCTGCTGCCCCAATAGCTCGCGCCTTTGGCCTTCAAGTGCGAACAGACGACTGTGATCCCGCTCTTCTCGCCAATCTCGATGGTCTCTTTGACCGCTTGCAACAGATCGAAGGGTGGCGACGGATCAGACGCATTACGCCACATCGGGTCGCGCCCTTCGCTGCGTTCGTGCGAGATGTAGACGGCTTGATAAGGCGCGATGACTTTGGCAATCTCGACCAACTCCTGCGTATCGCTCCACCGACCGGGCACGTATTCGAGTCCCGCGCTCAAGCCAAACGCGCCGTCTTCCATGCCTTGTTTGGCAAGCTGCTTCATCGTCTCGATCTCGGCGGGTGTGGCGAGGCGCTGGAAATCATTCTTCATCGCCTGCTGACGGATCGTGCCGTGACCAGCCATCAGGATGGCGTTGGTGCCGATACCTTGCTGTTCGTACAAAGCTTTCTGTCTCGACAACGGCCATTGCGGTGAGCGCCCGTCTTGATTGACGACGACGGTCGTGATGCCTTGCGTGATGTCGTTGGGGTTGGTGCTGGTTTGCTTGGAACCCAGGCCCTCGTCGGCGTGCGAGTGGGTGTCAATGAAGCCGGGCACGACGTACAGCCCGCGTGCGTCAATCGTGCGGCTGGCGGTGGCGTTGGTGAGTTTGCCCAACGCGACGATCTTGCCGCTTTTGATCGCAACATCCGCCGCGAACCATGGATTGCCGGAGCCGTCGAAGACGCGCCCGCCGGTAATCAACAGATCGTAGTTTGTCTGTTGGCTGGAAACACTGAAGGCGAATGACAAGCAAAGCAGTACAGCAAGGGAAAGAATGGATGCACGTTTCACGGGGGCTTTATCCTTGTATGACGTTGCCGAATGTTTCAATTGTCAGTACAGAGACGGTGAATCTTCAGTAAGACTGCCAACAAAGGCTCAAGCTGATTCAGCGGAAACTGCGTGGCCGCATCACTCAACGCCTGCGCCGGGTTATCGTGAACCTCCATAAACAATCCGTCAATCCCGCAGGCCACTGCCGCGCGCGCCAGATGCGGAATGTATTCGCGCAAGCCGCCCGTCGCTGTGCCTGCGCCGCCCGGCAATTGCAAACTGTGCGTCGCGTCGTAGACTACCGGATAACCAAAGCCACGCATCACCGGCAAGCCGCGCATATCCACCACCAGATTGTTGTAGCCGAAACTCGTCCCGCGTTCGGTCAACATAATCTCGCGGCAGCCTTGCGCTTCCAGTTTCTCAACGATGTTCTTCGCTTCCCACGGCGAGAGGAACTGACCCTTCTTGACATTGACGATGCGTCTGCTTTGCGCGGCAGCATCGAGCAGATCAGTTTGGCGGCAGAGAAACGCGGGGATTTGCAGCACGTCTACGACTTCAGCAACGGCGGGCACTTGCGCGGATTCGTGTACGTCGGTCAGCACAGGCACGCCGGCTTCGCGTTTGATCTTCGCCAGAATGCGCAAGCCTTCTTCTATCCCAAGCCCGCGAAACGAGCCGCCGGATGAGCGGTTAGCTTTGTCATACGAAGCTTTGAAGATGTAAGGCAGTTCGAGCTTGCGTGCGATAGCTGCAATCGCTTCGGCCATCTTCAGCGCGTGTGTTTCGGATTCGATGACGCAGGGGCCAGCGAGCAGAAAGAATGAATGGCTTGCTTGCCGGAGTTGATGGAAGAGATTGTTCATACGCAGCGGCATTACACCGCACCAGCTTGGCTAGCGCAAATTGATTTTGACTGTGTTTGAAAAGCGCGTTTGATAGGGTTGGAACTGCGGGGTGAGAGCGAATGTCACGTTCACTTCGCCGCGTCCCGCCCAATTGCGTGGCAGGCGGACGTTGATCTGATCCACGCCCGCGAGTGTGCCTTGGGCGGCAGCAAAGCTGGGCTCTAATTGCTCGACAAAGATGCCGCTGGCGAGGTAGACCGATGGAATCTCGAACGGCTCATGGTGGCGTATGCCAGTGCCAAAAAGTAGCAGGAAGACTTGATCGCTAGGCGGACCGAGATCGAGCGGGCGTGCGACAAAGCGGTTACTTTGCGGATCGAAAAACCCGATGGGTTCATAACTCTGCGCACCATTGGCTTTGACGCGCAACGCCAACCCAGCGGCTAGCCCGTGCCCGGAGCCATTGGCGGTAAAAAGCGCAGGCGCGGCCTTGCGCACCTGGAGGGGACTCTGTGCTTGCGTGCCGGCGGCATTGGTGACGGTGACGATGGCGGGGCCTTCGGCCAATTCGCCAGGTAGCAGCAGATTGATTTGAGTCGGCGAAACTAAAGAGAGTAACGCCGCATGTGCCGTACCGCTTTGGTCGCGCACACTGACTGTCGTGCCAGCCAACTCCGTCGGCCACGGTTGCGAACCGGCGATTTGCGTAGCATTGGCCAGCGCATCGCCGAACAGCGCGACAAGCGAATCGGGTGCGAGTTCCGTGCCCTCAAAACTGGCGGCGGAGACGGAAACGGCCTGATTACTAACCGCGCAACGATTCAAAAAGATCGTTCCGTTTTGCGCTGCCAGATCAAGCCGCCCATCGTTGTTGAAATCACCCACGGCAAACTGTTCGGTATTCCCAGTAGCGAAAACAAAAGGCAGACTGAATTGACCCGCGCCATTTCCCAGCAGCACTCGGATGCCCTCAACAGATGTCGCCAACAGATCAGGGCGGCCATCGCCGTTGAAATCATGGAACGCGCTTGCGTAAGGTAGGCGGCCACTGCCAACTTGAAACTGTAGAAATTGCGGCGGGCTGAAATTGCCGATGCCATCACCCCAGGCTACCACCGCGCCGCCGCCGCCGGAAACCGGTGCAAACACCACGTCCAAGTTCCCATCGCCGTTGAGATCGCTGACGAGCGGCGCACTCCCGCCTTTCGGGCCATCGGCTTGGCTCTGCAAGCGCAGTTTGGTTGTTTCGCGGAATACGCCCGCGCCATCATTGAGCAGCACGCTGATCCCAAAATCGTAAGCGTAGCGGGGCGCCAACAGCACGTCGTCGCGCATGTCTTGATTGAGATCCGCAACAGTCAACTCGTGCGGATAGTCTGACGCCAGCAAGGAGAACGCCGAACTCAGCGGCGTGCCGAACTGGCCCCCACCATTGCCCGGCAAGACCAGTAAACGGATTTGATATTGGCCGTTGTTGTATTCCGGTTTGAAACTGACGGCGATGTCCGGCGCGCCATCGGCAGCAAACTCGCCGATGGCGATGCCTTGAGGTGAACCCGGCAAGGAAATTGTCAGCGGCGCGGCAAACAGCGTGGCTCCATTGTTGAACAGCACCGAGATGGTATTCGTGCTTTCACTCGCGAGCGCCAAATCGAGCTTGCCATCATTATTCAAGTCTCCCACTGCCAGCGCGGAAGGCCGCGGGCCAGCCTCAAATTGCTGCAACGCACCGAAGCCGCTTTGCCCATCACCTAATTGCAAGAGGATGCGACCATTGCCACCGGCTGCTACCCCGACTGTAAGCAAGTCGGGGTTGGCGTCGCCATTGAAATCGAGTGCGTGTTTAAGTGGCACGGACAACGAATGCAATGGGTCGTAAAGTGGATAATGGCGCGGTGCGTCGAGTTGGCCGTTGCCTAACCCTGGCACAACGGACACACGCTTATTGTATCCCACACTGGCAACATCTAATTTGCCATCGCCGGTGAAGTCGCCGAGCGCCGAGAACCGCATATCGGGCGTTCCGCCATCAAAGTAATTGAGCGGGGGCATGAAGCGGCCCATGCCGTCATTGGCGAACAGCGCGAGCGTGCCATTAAAGTTTTTGCCCACCAGGTCAGGGCGGCCATCCTGATTGAGGTCGCCAATCTGGACGCCACCAGTTGCCAGCGAATAGGTCAACATCGTTTGCACAGGCGCGCCAAAGGTGGCATTGCCCAGCCCAGGCAAAAGCGTCAACGAGGATTGCTGACCGATACCAGTGTTGAGCAAGATGTCGCGTTGGCCATCGCCGTTAAAGTCACTGATCGCCAGCAGGCTCGCGTTGCCCGGATAAAGGACGACGGGTGAGGTGTTGAAGCCGCCGTTGCCGTCGCCTTTGCTGAAGAGCACTCCGTTGTTATTACTTACGATCAAGTCGAGCTTGCCATCGCCATCAAAGTCTGTCGCGTTCTGTGTTCTCAGGTAAGTCGCAATGTCAAAGTTGATTCGGCGGAATTGCCCAAAACTGCCATCGCCCGCGCCGGGGAAGAACCAGACCAAGCCGTGATTTTCGTAGTCGCCTAACACCAGATCGAGCTTGCCGTCATTGTTGAAATCGCCAGTGACTAACCCGCCCGCACGGCTGTCGAGTGCATACAACTGGCCCGGCAGAAAATTGCCGCGTTTGTCATTCAGCAAGACCTGCAGGTTATTGCCCGGCGGTGAATCGGCGATGGTCAAGTCAGGATAACCATCACGATTGAGATCGGCGGTGCTCAGTAATGCATAGGAAAACTCAGCGCCTGCATTGCGAACTTGGCGAGGGGGCGTGAACCCGCCGTGCCCGTCATTGAGCAACAAGGCACCCTGCGAATCGCCACAAATGACAAGATCAAGAGCGCCATCAAGATCGAAATCCGCGGCGGCCATTGGCCCGCTTTCCCCGGCAGGATAGGTCGCAAGCGTCGTGAAGGCTGGCGCGCCACAAGCATTGGCTGCTTGCCAGATATTGATGGTGTGGCCCGCCACCGTCAGCGTGCCCGCGCGCCCGGTGAGCGCGGGCGCGACAAGGTAAGTGAGTGTCGCGTTGCCCACGCCGCGCGGGGCTGAACTGAGGGTAAGCCAGGGTGCATTGCTGCGTACCAGCCAGCCACATTGCGTGTCAGACGCCGTGATGGTGAGCGTGCCGCTACCCCCTTGTGCGTCAAAGCTCTGCTTCGTGGGCGTGACCGTAAAGCGGCAAGCCGCTGAGGCCTGTGGTGGGGCCGATTTCACTGGCCAGGGGCATTGCGCAATCAGCCAACCACCAGTGGCAACTGTCACAAGTAATAAGAGACGATTGAGAATCGTGTTGAAACGCTGCTTGCTGCGCATGCTTACCTCATTGATTAAATAAGGGCTGAAGCCGGTTCATCCACGGGAAAATGAATGGCTGATCTTCTAAGGAACAGGTTGGCGGTTAGCTAACCATGGCCGGTTCGAGCAGGCAGTCGAATTCGACTATCTCGACATGCGGCAACTGCGCGCTCCATTCGAGCAGAAGGTGGTTGATCTGCTCGCCAGAGACCGCCGCGACGGCCAGGCGAACGCTGCTCTCCGGGAGCGGCTCCAACTCGGCTTCGTCGTGTTTATGCTGCTCGTCGAAAGGCCGCCCCTCACTGCAAGCACGACAAATGACACGCGTGTTGGCTTCGCAATTTTCTGCTGACAGGCCTTTTTCAATAAAGGTCGCGGTCAACTGTTGAACCTCCTCTGTGCTAGCGTGGTCGAGCGTAACCGCGAAAGTGCCGAATTCGCTGGGCAGCAGAAGTTCAAGCTCATCAAAGACCGGCACCTCGCGGCCTTGCAACAGCCGGTAGCCATTGGGCGCGCCATCGTGCAAGAGCAAGTCGCCGTAGCGATGTTCGGATTCAGGGAAAGGGATGCTGTCAACGATGGCGCGCGCCGGGTCAATGCGGCGGCACCAAACCACCTCGCCGCCAGCAGCCGGGTTGAGACGAATCGGTGTTGCGTCATAACCCTGCTCGATTGGCCCATCGCCTTCGGGAAGCTCTATGCCATAAGCCTGCCACGCGCGCCGCGCTTCCGGCCAGTTGTTTAAGGCTGTTGCTGCGATACCCAAATTCCACCACGCGGCTTCGTCGCGCGGATTGAGTGCGGCAGCGCGCCGGTTACAGCGCAATGATTCGGCCCAATTGTGTTCGTATTTGTATAGTAAGCCGAGGTTATACCAGGGCACTGACCAGTCCGGCGCAGCTTTGATGGCCTTTTCGTAATAGACGATTGCCTCGGCAATGTTGCCTTCGTCTTTTAACTCACCGGCTTTCTCATTGTAGTGACCAGCAAATATTTTCATCGCTCAATCACTCGCGCTCACCGCCAACGCCTCAGTTTCCTTTTTCACCTCACCTACCTCGTCACGCAACCGGTGTTCATACGCCGCTTTGATGAAGCTGACGAAGAGCGGATGCGGCACAAGCGGCTTCGATTTCAATTCTGGATGAAATTGGCAGCCCAGAAACCAGGGATGATCGGCGAGTTCGATAATCTCGATGAACTTGCCGTCAGGTGATTTGCCGCTGAAAACCAGCCCGTTCTCCGCCAGCCGGTCAACGTAGGCGGTGTTGAATTCGTAGCGATGGCGATGACGCTCGCTAATCTCGTCCGCGCCGTAGACCTGTGCGGCGAGTGAGCCGTCGCGCAATTCGCACGGATACGCGCCCAGGCGCATCGTGCCGCCGAGTTGATCTACGCCGAGCAGGTCGCGCAGTTTGAAGATCACCGGGTCGGGCGTGTCTTCGTCGAACTCGGTCGAGTCGGCTTGTTCGAGGCCGCAGACGTTACGCGCGTATTCGAGCGAGGCGCATTGCATGCCCAGACAGATGCCGAAGAACGGTTTTTTGTGTGTGCGTGCGTAACCGATGGCGCGGATCATCCCGCTGACGCCGCGTTTGCCAAAGCCACCGGGAACCAAGATCGCGTCCACTTCGCGCAAACGGTCTTCCCAGCGCTCATCGGTCATCAATTCGTCGCTCTCGATCCATTGATATTTGACTTTGACGCTGTTGGCAAAACCGCCGTGCAGCAGGGCTTCATTCAAACTCTTGTAGCTGTCTTCAAAATCCACGTACTTGCCGACGATGCCGATGGTGACCGATTCGCGCAAGCTGTGAATGCGTTTGGCCAAGGCCGACCATTGGCGCAAGTCTGTGTCCCCGAGCGGCAGGCGCAGCAAATCTACGATCAATTCGTCCAAACCTTCGCGGTTGAACATCAGCGGGATTTCGTAGACCGATTTGACATCGGGCGCGGTGATGACGGCGTCTTGCGAAACGTTGCAGAAGAGCGAAATCTTGGCCTTCATCTCGGCGGGCAACTCACGGTCGCAGCGACAGAGCAGGATGTCTGGCTGAATCCCGATGGTCAGCAATTCTTTGACCGAATGCTGCGTGGGCTTGGTCTTGAGTTCGTGCGAAGCAGCGATGTAGGGCACCAGGGTCAGATGCACGAAGATCGAGTTGTGTCGCCCAACCTCGTTGCCCATCTGGCGAATGGCTTCGAGGAAGGGTAGTGATTCGATGTCGCCGACCGTGCCGCCGATTTCGACCAGCACGATGTCGTTATCATTCGACACCGCACGGATGGCGTTTTTGATCTCGTTAGTGATGTGCGGGATGACCTGGATGGTCTTGCCCAGGTAATCGCCTTTGCGCTCCTTTTCGATGACGGAAAGATAGATGCGGCCTGAAGTCCAGTTGTTCGCCCGGGTCAGCCGCGCCTGCGAGAAGCGTTCGTAGTGGCCCAAATCCAAGTCGGTCTCTGCGCCATCGTCGGTGACGAAAACTTCGCCGTGTTGGAAGGGCGACATCGTGCCGGGATCAACATTGATGTAAGGGTCGAACTTCATCAATGTGACCTTCAACCCACGCGCTTCCAGCAGCGCGGCAATCGAAGCGGCGGCGATACCCTTACCCAATCCGCTCACCACTCCGCCTGTGACAAAGATGTATTTCGGCATGCTTTCTCCCAATAAAAAGGTTGCAACGCGACGCGCGCGCGCAGTTTTATTTTTAGGTTTTGTGACGGGGAATTGATCTTCCTGCGGTAAGCCGAAGAGTAATCATTTCTGCTGAGAGCGTCAACTGCTTAATGCCTGGGAGCGCACGCGGCTCGCGTGCGGGATTCGGGAGGCGCCACCTTCACTTCAACGTATCTCTTCCGCCAGTCCCGCACGCGAGCCGCGTGCGCCCCCAGGCCAGATCATTTGAAATTCACGAGCAGTTCATTGGCAGAAATCCCATCCACCGTCAGCAAAACCGCCACTTCGCCGCGTCCGGCTAGCGTGCGTGGCAAGAGCGCATTGATTTGATCGAGTCCGGCCCAATCGCCTTGCGGCCCGGCATAAGTCACCGCCGTATTTGTTCCGCCAAGTTTGAGCGAGACGGCGCTGAGCGCGCTTCGCCCACGAATGCCCGTGCCGTAGACGAGCAGGTAGAGTTGATCAGTCGCCGCGCCAAAATCTATCGGGCGCGTGACCGGTTCAAACTGCTGCGTGCCATCGGCCTTGACGCGCAAAACGACGGCGGCGGCCAGCCCGCGCCCGTTGGCAGCGAGGCTGAATAAGCCGGGCGCGACGCGGCTGACTTCGATCTCTCCGCTGCTGCTGGTGCCATAGCCGTTTTGTATAGTGACGGTGGCTTGGCCAAGCGCCGTGCCGGTGGGCAGCAGATAGTTGATCTGTTCCGGTGAAACGAAGAAGAGCGGGGCCGGGCGCTCTACGCCGTTGCTGTCGCGCACCAACACGCGCGTGCCTGCCAGTTCGGTCGGCAAAGGCAGGCTGGCGGCGCTTTGTGTGGTGGTTGCCAGCGCCGTACTGAAAGCCGCGACGATGGATTCCGGCGCAAGCTGGGCGAAGCGGAAAGAGGCGGCGGAAACGTTCGCCACCGAATTCGGCGAGACCATGATGTCGTAGGCCAATGATTCGCGACCTTGCGCGTCCACCACGTAAATGAGCGCGCGGCCAGGAAAGACCGTGCTTGGCAGCGTGGCGGTCAGGCGCAAGCTGCTTTCAGTATTAAGATCGGGAGACTTGCTGAGCACGTGCCGGTAGACATTGTTGTTGCGATCAACCTGTTCGACGACGACACTGTTGCCGCTCGGCGCAAAGCGGCCAAAGATGTCCACTGTCCTGCCTGCACGGAATTCCGGGAGCAGGCCGCCTTGCGGAACGATGCCGTTGCACGACTTGATAATTGGGCCGCAAGCCGTGCAAGGGACAGAGACGGAGAAGGACACGTCATTCGATTCGCGGCCTTGCGCGTTGGTGACGTTGACGACGGCGTCCAGGACTTCAGGTTGCAATTCGCGCGGCAACAGCACCTTGAGTTGTGTGGCCGACTCGGCCAGGACAGTGGCGCGGTAAGTGTGTAGCCGTTGCGCCCAATCGCGCTGCTCAATGGTGACGCGGTTGCCCGACGGCGAGAAGCGTTCGCCAAAAATAGTCACAGTAGCGCCCGGCTCGATGTGCGTTGTTTGATCGGTCGCCTCAAGCACGCCGCAGGATTCTCTGATCTGTGGGCAATCAGCGCAGGCAAAGACGATCGTTTGGTTGTTCGACTCGCGGCCTTGCGCATCACGCACGAAGACGCGCGCCGCACCGGGACGACGGCCTGGCGGCAGGCCGAAATTGATTTGCGTCGGCGATTCGTACCAGAACTGCGTTTGATCGCGCGGCAGTTGGAAGTGGCGCGCCTTCTGATCGAAGAAGACGCGGTTGCCCGACGGCGAGAAGGGCGTGGTCGTGTTGGCGCAGCAGCCTTGCACATAGATGGCAGGCGCGGTGTCGGGATTGAGTCGAAAATCCGAAGTGCCTTGCGGTGTCAGTATGCCTGGCTCCGGCGTCTGGCGAATCATCGGACAACCGGTGTAGCGCGTGACCGGCTGTCCGGCTATGCGTTTTTGAAAGACCAGGCCGGGCAGCGTCAATTCCAGCTTGCCGTCGTAAGCGCGATAGAGGCCGAAATAATAATCGCCCACGACGTAGCCGAAGAAGGGCTCGTTATCCAGGATCTGCCACCAGACGGCATAGGAGACTTGAAACGCATCGGGGGCTTCGATGGCGTCAAACAGCTCGCTGACGTAGTTGGCTGAATTACACTCGCCATAGCGCGGGCGCTCGAAACCGGCTTCGAGCAGGATGAAATTGTGCTCGGTGATTTCGGGGCGCTTGGCTTTAACCTGATTGAGTGCAAAAGTGAAGTCACGTTTGAGAAGCGCTTTGAGATTGGCGTTCGGGTCGAGGAACTTTTCGTAGAGCGTATGCCAGGCGGAATAGCCGTAATAATCGAACTCAATCTCCGGCGCGAGGTCGTTGATCGCGCAGCGGTTTTGCAGCGTGTCTTGATTAATCGGATCGTTGACCGGCGCGCCGCAGGGTGCGCCCGTATCGGGGTTGCGAACGAACACATACTCCATGCCGGAGAAGAGTTTGACCGCGCTGTTCGGATTGCGCGCCTTCGCCAGCTTGATGCCTTCGACGCGCGACTTCAGCCAATCGCGATAGTAATCCCAGACCGTCCGCTTGTTGCGCACCGAATAGAGAGCATTGTCGGCCTCCCAGTTGAACAGGATGAAGGTTTTGCCCGCGAAGGCCGGATTGGTCATCAGGTATTCGCCTAGGCGCTGCATCTCGTCGCGTTCGGCGGCGTACTCCGCCGTCGTGAAGCCGTCCGCCCAGTTGTTGTCTAAGGCGGCGCGCGAAAAGGTGGTGAGCATAATCGTCTTAAAACGCGGATCGCGGAAGAGCTTGTCGAAGGCCGGCAGCTTGGCAATCGCCACCAAATCCGTCACCACGGGCGGCACGATTTGGTAGACATCTTGCGTGCCCAGAAAGACGTGAATGGTGCGACTACCAATCTCGGCCACGCGCTCCGCACCCCAATTGAGACGATCCAGATTGCTGCTTTCGGAATAGGCCGTGTAATCAATATTCCAGTTGTAAATACCGAAGCGTTCCGCGCGTTGCGTGGGAGGTGGTGGTACTGTAGGCGTTTGAGCGGCGCGTGCCGCGCTGATGAGTGAAGACGTTCGTGCAGCGTTGAACAGGGCAGCGACAATTGCACAAACAGTCGCAAAGACGGTGACTCGAACAGTCCAATGTTTCATAACAATCTGTTAGGGCTTGTTTCCGAATGCAAGTAACGATTAACGGAGCGAGGTAAAAGTTAAAGTAAGCTGGGGCGCTCGCGCACAGCATAGCATGTGAAAAACATTTGGGCGAAAGGCCCGCGGATGCTACATTACCCGCAATCCCGGCGCAGCAAGCCGGCTGCCTAAAGATAGAATCAGGTTACGGTGCCAGTAAGTTTTATTTGGTTGGTGAGGTGTGGTTCATGCGGTGTAGACGCGCGGTGCAGAGCTTAGCCCAGTTGTTTGGTCAGCAGCTAAACCAAACAATGCCTTGCTGTGCTGACCAACTCGTCCCGTCTGACAAGCACAACACCTTTCGCCACTGGTTGGCGGCTGCTTGCTTACTTCTGTTTCTTGCCGAATCCGTTTCAGCACACGCCGCTATGCGTCGCCATCAACCGGACAGCGCGCGTGGCGCTCGCTTGGCTGTCGGACACAACCTCGAAAAAGCTCTGGCGAGTGGTGAACAGCATACATACTGGTTGAAACTTGCGCCGGGTCAATTCATCGCCGTGCAGCTTGAACAGCAAGGCGTGGACGCGGCTTTGGCGCTTTTCAATGCTAGCCAACAACAATTAGCTGCTGCGAATTACAGCAGCAGCTTGCGCGGCACGGAACAGCTTGTCTTCATGGCCAGTGTAGCGGGGAACTATCAATTGCAAGTGCGCGGCGTGACGCTTTACGGTCAAGTGACGCGCGGGCGTTATCAACTCAGCTTGGCGCAACTGCGCGTGGCGACGCCACTGGATCGGCAGCGCGTGGCGGCGCAGGCCGCGTTCAACGAAGGCGAGCGGTTGCGCGGCGCGGAAAGTGAAGCGGGCTGGCAAGAGGCGTTGAAGCGTTTCGCCGAGGCGCGCGAGTTGTGGCGCGCGGCAGCCGACCGTGTGCAGGAAGCTTTGGCCGTAACGCGCTTGGGCGACGGCTACGCTTTTCTCAATCAATTGCCACAGGCGCAGGCGCAGTATCAACAGGCGCTGGAACTGTTGCGCGCCTTGCAGCCCAGCGCGTTGAACAAACGTCAGCGCGAGGCTTTATTGCTGGCGCAATTGAGCAGCCTGCAACGACAGTTAGGACAGTTGGGACAGGCCGAAGAATCTGCCCAGGCTGCGTTGATGCTGAGCCGCGCGATTGCAGACGAACAAGTCGAAGCTGCCGCACTGCGCCAATTGGCCGAATCGAAACGCGCAGCGGGCGAGACGCGCGAGGCGTTGCGGCTTTATCAACAGGCAAGTACTTATTTCCAAGCGGGCGGCGATTGGCGCGCGCAGGCGCAGGCGCTCAACGAAGCGGGCTTTGCTTTTTATCAGCTTGGCGAGACACAGGAGGCGCTTAATCATTTGACGCGCGCGTGGGCGCTACAACATTTCATCAAGGACGCGCGCGCCGAAGCCGTTACGCTCAACGATCTGGGCGTGGTTTGTTTTGCGCTTGGCGAGCGGCAATCGGCTTTGCGCTACTTCGAGCGCGCTGCCGCAATCAGCCAGGCCCGCGCAGAGAATCGTCCGCTGGCGGTGGCGCTCGGCAATCTGGGGCGCGTCTATCACACGCTGGGCAATTGGTCGCAGGCGCTTGTCCAGTTGCAACGTGCGTGGGAGCTGCGGCACGCCACGGGCGACCAAGTGGGTGAAGCCAATGTGCTGGCCAGTTTGGGGCGCACCCATTTCGCGCTCAAAGAATACAGACAGGCGCAGCGCGCTTTTAGCGAAGCGCTGGCGCTCTATCGAGCAGTGCGCGAGGTGCGCGGTGAAGCTTCGACCTTGATCCGCTTGGGCGAAGTTGATTTTGTGTCGCAGCGAATGACCGACGCATTGTCACGGTTCAAGGAGGCCTTGCAACTCAGCCGCACGGGCGCTGATCGCCAGACAGAAGCCGAGGCGCTCTATCAACTGGCCCGGGTTGATTGTGCTCAACGTGAATTGCCAGCGGCACTGCAACGCTTGGCCACGGCGCTGGAGTTGGTTGAATCGTTGCGTTATCAAGTGGGCGCGCCGGAATTGCGCGAGTCGTTCTTCGAGACGGTGCAGGATTATTACCAGCTTTACATCCATGTGCTGATGCAACAGCACAAAGTGCAACCCCAAGCCGGTTATGACGCGCGCGCCTTTGCCGTCAGCGAGCGTAAGCGTGCGCGTAGTATGCTCGATCTTTTGTCGCCCCAGACGCCGAACAGCGCAGACGCGCGCTTGTTGACGCTGGCCGAATTACAGCAGCACATTCTGAAGCCCGGCACGCTCCTGCTCGAATATGCGCTGGGCGAGCAAGCCAGTTACTTGTGGGTGGTCAGCCGCGAGACGTTGCAAAGCTATGAGCTGCCGCCACGCGCCGTTATTGAAACAGCGGCGCAGCGTGTTTACCGCTTGTTGGCCGACCAGGCTGACGATGGCGGCCAAGTACAGAAGGTGAGTTGGCGCGAATTTGGCGATGCTGCGCGACCGTTGAGCGAAATATTGCTGGGCAGTGCCGCACCGCTCTTAGCCGGACAAAGATTGTGGATCGTGGCCGATGGTGTTTTGCACTTACTGCCATTCGGCGCTCTGCCTTTGCCGCGTGCAGTGCAATTCGAGCCGCTGGCTAAGTTCACGGCGCCGAGCGCGGCTGACACAGCGCCAATCAATTGGCCGAATTTTCCCGTCTCGCCGGAATTTGGCGCTCCCAACAAACGCAAGCTGGAGACACGCAATACAGACCGCGCGCGCGCGCCGCAGTCGGAGAACATAGCGAGGTTGAAATCACCGTCCGCAGTGCCGCCAACTTCACCTGTGCCGGTACAAGCAGAAGCGGCAGCCAGTTGGCCTTTGTTGCTAGCGCACGAAGTGACCAATTGTCCCTCAGCGCAAACGCTGGCCGTGTTGCAACAACGCGCCGCCACCCAGCCAGCGGCACAGCGCGCACTGGTGATCTTTGCCGATCCGGTGTTCGGGAAATATGACGAGCGCGTGCGGCGTATCGCGCAATCCAGCACTGCCAAATTGCGCCCGGTAGTCAGTGCCTCAAGCAAGCCGCTTAAAGAAAGGGCCGCAGCGATCACCGTAGCTGAGTTGTTGGCGCGCGAAGAACAAGAGCGCGTACCAGTGCTTTTGTCACGACTGACCTTTGCGCGCGAAGAGGCCGAGGCGCTTGTCAAAATCGCCGCACCACAGGGGGTGTTAAAAGCTTTCGATTTCCAAGCAAGCCTCACACGCGCGCTCAGCCCCGAGCTAAGCCAGTACCGCATCGTTCACTTCGCCACGCACAGCCGCTTCAGCAGCGAGCAGCCCGAAGCCTCCGGACTTTACTTCTCTTTGGTGAATGAGCGCGGCGAGCCAATTCGTGGCTTGCTGCGGGTCCACGAGTTAGCCACGCTGAAACTGAACGCCGAGTTGGTAGTGCTAAGCGCGTGTGAAACCGGCTTGGGCAAGGAGGTCGGCGGTGAAGGACTGGTCGGGCTGACGCACGGGCTGATGTCTGCCGGAGCCAGGCGCGTCGTGGCTAGCTTATGGAAAGTCAACGACGCGGCGACCGCCGTCTTGATGCAGCGTTTTTATTTGGCCTTGCTGGGAGAGCAGAAGCTCAGCCCGGCCGCCGCCCTGCGCCAGGCGCAATTGAGCCTTTGGCTGGAAGCGAAATGGCAAGCCCCTTACTTTTGGGCAGCCTTTATGATTCAAGGCGAGTATTGATTGATGGAAGAGCCTCGCTTGACTGTCATTGGATAGAGTGATGAGCAATTGTGCAAATCTATTCACTGGCTGGAATTATTTTCCTATTCCTAAAGTTTTTCTCTAGCCATTAAGCTTGATCTTATGTTATAAACCCCACGCGTTGTGCTGGTAATCCAAATAGTTTGCCCCTCACAAGGTATAAGAAGCGTCCCCACAGTCAGGATGACCGGCAAATCAAAATCAGAAGAGCAATTTTAGGGTAGCCTTTGATGGCACGGTGTGCGCAAGCACAACGGTGGTCCCGTAGTTACGGACTGGACGGGTGCAGGGATCACCGTCTTATCAAGTACGGCCAAGCTTGGGTTGCAGGTGGTGCAGGTGTGTTGAAAGTTTTGCCGACAATAAGTTAGCCCAGTACGATCACAGCAGTGCGGACTGGCTATTACGGTGTTGGTAGGTGAAAATCAGTGTCAAGCCGTTGGCTTCTTGCTGACGGCTTTTCTCTTTCCCCACGAGCTTGAAGGTCGTCATGATCGTCAGGTTGAAAGTGAAGCCGATGCTGAATGGAGTATGGTGCATGGTGCCGGATAGGTGTTGGTGTAGCAGAGTCATTCCGAGAATTTTTGCTTTAGTGATCGTCCTTAGTGGTCTTCTCATGCTATTTGCCAGACTGACCAGTTTGGCGGGGCAGAATGAGAAGACCACTTTGCATTTGCCGCTGGTAGCGGCAGCGTCACTCAGCTCGCAAGCGGTGGATCTGCGTGCGCAGATTTTCCGGCTTATACCTGACGACTCAGCGTCACGGGCCAGTCAACACTTCAATCAAGCACAGCGTGCGTTGGCGGCCGCGCGGCTTGCCCAAGCCCAAAATGAAATCGAGCAAGTGCTCTCCTTCGCCGAGTTGCAATGCGCCAAAGAGCCTAAGGCGGGTAATTACAGCGCACACTTGGCTAGCTTGCGCGAGTATTACGAGTGGTACATCGAATTATTGATGCAGCGCCAGCGCTGTCAGCCGCATGCCTCATTTGCGGCGCGGGCTTGGCAGGCCAGCGAGCGATTGCATTGGTGGTTGGCCAATACGCCGAGCGCCACGCCAGCGCCAATGCCCACGCTGAGCTTGGCTCAACTACAACAGCAACTCCTCAACGAGCAGAGTCTTTTATTGGCTTACGCGCTTGGCACTGAGCGCAGCTATTTATGGGCGATTACCAAACACGAGTTCAGTTGGTTTGAACTGCCGGATAGACAAACTATCGAAGCGAAGGCGATGCGGCTTTATCAGTGGCTAAGCAGGCAGCCGGAGCCAGCGACCAATGGACTGGCCGACGAAGCAGCCGGATTGGCGCAGGAATTGAGCGCGCTCTTGTTGCAACCGGCAGCCGCACAGTTGCGCAGGCGGCAGCTTTTGGTGGTGGCCGATGGCGCGTTGCGGCAATTGCCTTTCGGCGTGTTGCCGCAGCCACAGGCTGAAGTCTTGTTTTCGACTTCTCAGAAGATGTCCGGCAAGCTGCCAGAGCTTGTCGGAGTCTCAGCAACGCGTACGACTCGGAGGCATCGGCAAGCTCCGACAGCTTGCCGGACAACGTCTGCCTTATTTTCATCGTTTCAGGGCAGCGCTCTAGCGGTGGGCAGACCTCCTTTGATTTTTAAGCATGAGATCATCAATTGGCCTTCAGCCACGACTGTTTGGTTGATGCGGCGACGGCGCCAATCCGGGCCGGACGTGCTGTGGCGTGCGCAAGAGCCAACTGTCGCCGTTATCGCCGATCCGGTCTTTGGCAAATACGATGAACGGTTGCTGGCCAGACTCGGCGCTGATGCTGCGCCTGCCGAGCGGCCAGGCGCAGCCGCGCCACTGCTCAATGACGTGCTGGCCGGATTGCGCAATTGGGATTTTATGAAGGCCTTGAAGCTGACGCGGGCCGAGCAACAAATTCTGCTGGCGCGGCTGCCGCTAGCGCGCAGCGAAGCCGAGGCGATTGCTGGTGTCGCGCCCCGCTCGGTGCAATGGCTCGATTTTGCCGCCAATCACAAAGCGGCTATGCATGGCTTGCTGGCGAACTATCCGGTGATTCACTTCGCCACGCATGGGTTTTTCAATCGCCGCGAGCCTGCGCTCTCTGGTCTGGTGCTCTCGCGGGTGAATGAGCAAGGCGACCCGATCAACGGGCTGCTCTTGAATCATGAGATCAGCGCATTGAAGCTCAATGCCGAATTGATCGTCGTGAGCGCCTGCGAAAGTGCGTTAACCGAAAGCGGTGGCGCAGGCGCGTACAACAGTCTGGCGCACAGCTTTCTGCAAGCTGGCGCGCGCCGTGTCGTCGCCAGTTTGTGGAAGGTCAACGACGCGGCGACCGCAGAATTGATGAAACGCTTTTATCGGCGGATGTTCAATGGCGGGCAAAACGGAACGCTCAGCTCACCTGCGGCCGCCTTGCGCGCGGCACAGTTGGAGATGTGGCGCGAGAGTCGCTGGCAGAGGCCATTCTATTGGGCTGCGTTTGTCTTGCAGGGCGAAGAGTAAGTGTGGTGTCCGCTCCTAGTCCAGTGATGCCAAAAGAAGGTGGGTGGCACAATCGGCCTAAACTTTTAGTGTAACGTTTCCACTTGTGGTTCACTCTTGAGCAGCACGAGTAAATCTGGAAATCATTATGGAGATTGATTGAATCGTAAGCAGCCGGTTGGGCCGGCGTGTCTTTACGCGCAATCAAGCCTTCTACCGCTATTTTACTCAAGCATTGCTTTGAAGATTAGCCAGTGGTGATAGCCGCTGAGCTGGGCTTGGTGAGGTATTTGCTCCGAATTTTTGGGGCGAGGTGATGGTGCTGGATAAGAATTCCGCGGCTATCACCACTGGCTAATCTTCCCCCCTTTTACAACCCCGCGGTGCGCTGCGGGGTTTGTCATATCCAGTCTCTTCCGGCCTCTACTGGCTTGCCTGATGTCAGCCGCTCCGATAGACGCCGCCCGAAGCAAAGTGCATAATGTGTCTGCCGCGGTTGGTCAAACCAACCACTTGCAATTTGCGTCGAGCGATCAATTCAAAACAATCCGAAGCTGAGGATGAAGTAATGAACGTGCTACAAGAAGCCAGCCCCGTGCTGTTGCTGAACGAGCAAGACAATGTCGGCGTCGCGCGCGTGCCGATCCCTGCCGGGGCCGAAGTGTCTGTCAACGGCTTTCGCGTGACCGCGTCTGAAGCCATCACGCCGGGCCACAAGCTCGCCTTGCGCCCGATCAGCGCCAGTGCACAGATCAGCAAATACGGCGAGAGTATCGGCAAGGCCACGCAAGAAATCGCGCCCGGCGCTTGGGTCCACACCCACAACGTCGCGCCCGATTTTTCCGGCAAGAACTACGAATACGCGACACGCACACCAAAGACCGAATACTTTTCGGCGGAAGAGGCGGGCAGTTTTCTCGGCTACTTGCGCGAAAACGGCGACGTGGGCACGCGCAATTACATCGCCGTCATCGCTACTTCAAACTGCTCAAGCCACGTTGCGATGGGGATTGCCGAAAAACTTCAGCACGTCACACCCGAAACGCACGGCATAGACGGCGTCGTAGCCATTCCGCATCAAGAAGGCTGCGGCCATGCGGAAGGCGACGATACCTGGCAACTCGAACGCACGATTGCCGGGATGATGTTTCATCCGAACGTTGGCGCAGTGCTGATGGTCAGCTTGGGCTGCGAGGTCAATCAAATCTCGAAATATCTCAACACGGCGCAACTCGGCCAACAACATTTCCGCAAGGGCAAGCTGATCGTTGGGCTGGAAATGCAATCCTCCGGCGGCACGCGCCAGACGATTGCCGATGGTGCAGCGCAGGTCGAAAAACTGATCGCGCATTGCCAGCAATACAAACGTACGCCGCAGCCGCTCAGCAAAATCCTGCTCGGCACGAATTGCGGCGGCTCGGACGCTTTCTCCGGCGTCTCGGCCAATCCGGCGTTGGGTCACGCGAGTGACTTGCTTGTGCGCAGCGGCGGCATTTCTGTCTTAGCCGAAATTCCCGAATGCATGGGCGCGGAGCACTTGCTGACACGTCGCGCCACTGACGAAGCCACCGGACGCAAAGTCGTGGACGTGATTAATTGGTATCAGGATTACCTGAGCCGTTTTGGTGGCAACTGGAACGACAACCCATCGCCCGGCAATAAAGCGGGTGGCATCAGCAACATTTGCGAGAAGTCGCTCGGCGCAGTGGCCAAAGGCGGCACGACCGCCTTGACCGGCGTCTTCGCCTACGCCGAGCGCATCAACAAACCGGGCTTTGTGTTGATGAACACGCCGGGCTACGATCCGGTCTCGGTGACAGGCATCTGTGCGGGTGGCGCGAACATTGTGTGCTTCACCACCGGGCGCGGCACCGGCATCGGTTTCCCAATCGTGCCGATCATCAAGATTTCGACCAACTCACGCATCGCGCGCGTGATGAATGACAACATTGACATCAACGCGGGCACGATTGTGGATGGGCAGACGACGGTGCAAGATGTCGGCCAGAATATTTACGAAACGATTCGCCGCGTGGCGTCGGGTGAGCGCACGAAGAGCGAGATTTTGGGGCATAAGGAATTTGTGCCGTGGCGGATTGGGCCGGTGCTGTAACAGCGATAAGTCCCGGGAGCAGTAGCGACCGGGTAGACGCAGAAGCACGCGCCTCACAAGTCCACCCGGTCGCTACGGCTCCCCGTCCTGACCAGCGTATTTGAGGTGACAATGAGCTTGCGAAAAATCGCCCTTGGCTGCACGCTTGCCGTTTGTTGCTTGACCGCTTGCCGAAAAGAGCCGACTCCAGTCAACGAGGCCAGACCACTCAATCCACAACCAGCCACGACGCCAACCGCGCCGCCTGCGCCCACGCCGGAAGTGGTAATGGTCGCCCCGAACGAGTTCAAAAAACTGCTGATGGGCGCGCTCGATGAAAACCTTCAGGTGCAAATGGAACTGACGCGCAAGGGCAATCAACTCAGCGGCGCTTATTTTTATGAAAGGGCAGGCGCGGCTAACGTGGCGTTGAAGACTATCAGCCTAACCGGCAAGGTGGATAAAGACGGCAAGACCACACTTACCGAAACGGTCCAGACGGAACAGGGCGGGGAGAAGACCGGCGAATTCAAAGGCGCGCTGGATGCCGTGTTGATCAATGGCGAACCAGCGCTGCGCTTCCTCGGCGTGTGGACGAATCTGAAGAACAAGAAGTCTGTGCCTTTCTCCTTGTCGGAGCGACGCTTCGATTTGGGCGGTTACAAGCTGAGCGGGCGTAAGCTGCAAGAGAAGAACAAGAAGCTGCGCATGGAGATTGACGCCGTCGTACCGCAATTGACCGGCGTAGATGCGGCGCGCGCAGAGCAATTCAACAAAGCCATCAATGACGCCGTCGCTACGCAAATCCGCCAATTCAAAAAGGAAGTAATCGAGTTGGTAAAGGACGAACAGGCCGAAACAAAACCTCCCAGCGCGCCCACTGGTGAAGCTGCCGACAAGCCAGTCGGCAAACCCTCTGACAAACCGGGTGAGCTGAAACCCGCTGAGAAAGCGCCTGCCGCAGAGCTGCCGCCCCACACCTTCAATGGCGGCTATGAAGTCGTCTTTGCCAATCCGGACTTGGTGAGCGTGCTCTTCAACTATTCGATCTATCAAGGCGGCGCGCATCCGAACAACCTCTCGGCAGCCTTCAACTACGACCTCAAGCGCGGCGCGGAGTTGAAGCTGGCCGACCTCTTCGCGCCAAAGAGTAACTACCTGAAGATCGTCTCCGAATACTGCGTCAAAGAATTGAAGAAGCTCAGCACGACCAGCGAGGTCGAAGCTGGCGCAGGGCCGAAACTCGAAAATTTCCGTAGTTGGAATATCACCCCCGCCGGTTTGAAGTTTAGCTTCGATCCTTATCAAGTCGGCGCGTATGCAGCCGGCGCGCACGAAGTGATTGTGCCTTACACCTTGCTCAACTCGTTGCTCAAGGCCGATGGAGTCTTGGCGCAGTTGGCTAAATGACTCCATCCAGCCAAATCACAGAAAAAACTACGTGCTTGAATAAATATTATCTTGAGTTTCTGCAGCTTCCTTGCTAGGCTGGCCGCCGTCCGAACAGCTTTCGATCATCCCTAGGAAAGCCATACTTCACACAAAAAATAATTGCCCGCGATGCCTAGATGGGCATCGCAACTCGTTCCGGTTCTTTGACCACTCACCGCAAACGTAGACATCCCACTGGATCAATGATTCAGCAACATCTTTAACTTTTTCAGCAACCCTGCTTGGAGGCCAATGAAGATGCAGACCCTACTCAATCGCCGAGTCCTTTTCCTATTGTGTCTAATGTTCGCCCTGGTGCTGGCGGCGACGCTCAACCTGCGCACATCCAATGCGCGCTCCGGCGCAGTTCGTCACGAACTGTCGGCGGGGACTTCAATCGCTAAAACTTCGAACACTCTTGCTCCGGCCAAAACGGCTGTCGGCCCGCGTCTACAGAGGGGTCGTGAGATTTCGCCTTTCGAATGGCGCAGTCATAGCTTGATGAGTCCGGTCGGCGCGGCGCTCTTTGCGCCGGTTATTTCGGCAGTCAAGTCAGCCGCGCTGGGGACGGACTTGAACGGCAATGGTTTTGTCAATCCGGGCGACACGCTGGTCTATTCGGTCGTTGTCGGCAACACGGGGGGAGACGCGGCGCTCAATGTTGTCTTCACCGATACGCTCAATGCTAACCTGACGCTTGTGCCCGGCTCGGTCAAAGCTTCGCCGATTGGGACGAACGACACTTACGGTTCTATTGGCAACGTCGGCCTGAACGTTCCGGCGGCAGGCGGCTTGCTGGCCAATGACGTTAGCCCGACTGGCAATGCGCTCTCGGTGAGCGCGGTGCCGAGTGTCAGCGCACAGGGCGGAGCGCTTTCGGTCAGCAGTAATGGCGCATTTACCTACAACCCGCCGGTTGGCTTCTCTGGCATTGACAGCTTCAGCTATACCGTTAATGATGGTACGCAGACTGATACCGGCCTCGTGACGATCAATGTCAGCGGGGTGATCTGGTTTGTCAACAATACGCCGGGCGCTTGCTCATCGAGTTGCGACGGGCGCTTGAGCAATCCCTTTGTAAATATCTCGAATTTGAACGCAGTAAACGATGGCCTCGCGAGCCATCCGAAAGATAATGAGCACATCTTTGTTTATACAGGCAGCGGCAACTACGACGGCCCACTGACATTGCGTAACGGCCAGCGGCTGATCGGCCAGGGCGCAACGGCGAGCCTAGCCGCGATCACCGGCATTAGCGTGCCCGCTTTCAGCAACCTACTGCCCGCGACGGGCGGTATGCGACCGACCAGCTTGCATACAGCAACCCACGTCACGCTCAATACCAACAACCTGATTCGCGGCATCAACCTTCAGAGCACTGCCGGTTCGACGCTCCTCGGCACGAGCTTCAACGGTCTGAACGTAAGCGAGACTGTGGTCAACACGACCAACAGTGGCGGAGCTTGCAACGCAGCCGTCAGCCTGAATCAGGGCAGCGGCACGGCGGCGATCAACGCTACCTTCATCAGTGTCTCGGCCAACAACTGCTCGAACGGCATTTTCCTGCAAAACACGACTGGCAGCTTCACGGTTGACGGCGACGGTACGAATACCACGCGGGGCGGCAACGGCAGCGGTGGCACGATTGCTAACACCAGCGGCGCGGACAGCACAACCAATGGCATCGGCGTCTACTTGAACAATGTGCAGAATGTGACGCTACGTCGGATGCAACTCAACGACCATCCGAATTTCGCGCTGCGCGGTTTCCTCGTCAATAACTTCAACCTGCACTACAGCACCGTCAACGGCAGTAACGGCAACAACGTCGCCTTGGACGAAGCTTCCGTGAGCTTCGGCATGCCGCCCGCGCCGACTGGCGTCAATGGGCTAACCGGTGCGGCCACCGTCACTGGCTGCAAAATCAGCGGCGGCTTCGAGGACAACTTCCAGGTGATCAACATCTCCGGAACGCTCAACCGGATTACCTTCTCGGATACCGAATTCGGTCACAATAACACTGCGAACGGCAACAACAACCTTGAAGTGGAATCTTACAATGCCGGCACAGTTTTGAACGTCACGGTAAATGGTTGTGACCTGCTTGGTGCGCGGGCCGATCAGTTTGTCGCCAGCAATCAGCAAGGCTCGACGATGGACGTGGTCTTCACCAACAACGCGCTCACCAACACGCACCCAGGCAGCGCCCCCGGCGGCGCGCGCGCGCGCTTCTCCGCCAATGGACCTGGCAGCTACAACTTTTCGGGGAATTCGGTGCAAGGTGCGAAGGGCAGCGCCCTCTTCATCAACGCCGCTAACTCGCTGGCGAATATTGCCGGGCGCATCGAGAACAACACAATCGGTGTTCAGGCGCTGGCCAATTCCGGCTCTTCGGAGTCTTCCGGCATTACTGTCCAGTCCGCTGGCGGCGGCGATCTCGTCTCGCTCGTCAATAACAACATCGTCCAACAGTACAACAATCACGGAATTCTCCTGCAGGCGGGAGACTCGATGGGTAACCCCGTGGTGTTTCAGGTTGCAGTCACGAATAACACAGTCAGAAATCCGGGTAACATCAACACGGACTTTAACGGCGTCCACTTGAATAATGGCACGACTGCGGTAGACAACTTCACCTCGTGCATTGATATTCGGACCAATACCTTGGCCGGCTCTGGCTCAGGCACGATCTCTCCCAACAACAACGACGTTCGACTCCGACAGCGCCAGGCCACTACGGTGAGGCTGCCGGGCTATGGCGGGGCGAATAATAACAATACTGCGGTGCAAACTTTCGTCGCAGGCAATCAGACCACTATCACTACAATCAACGCGGCCAATACCGTCCCGACTGCCGGTGGCTACATCGGCGGAGCGTCTTGTACGGCACCGTCGGCGGCTGCGCCAATCGAAGCTGATGGCGCAAGTCCTGAAGGCGCCCAGCCGCGTGACAGTGCGGCGCAAGCGCCCGCGCCGGGCGGCGGCGCGCCACGCTTCCTGGCACGGCTGGGCCAATGGCTCAACCCGGCCTTCGCCGCCTTCAACTCTTCGCTGAGCTACGTCAGTCTCGACCGCGCGTTCGACAAAGCGGCTAGCGCGCTTGCGCCAACAGTTGCCGCAGCGGAACTCACCGCTACGTCTCAAAGCGCGACTACCAACGTGCCTGCCCAGACGCTGCTCATCAACAGCAAGGGCGAGTACCGCGTTGTGCCAACTGCTGCGATTCCCGCGACCTTCTCCGGTGAGACGATCACGGTCAACGGCACGGGCAGCGGCTTCACGCTCCCAGCTGGCGAGAGCACGACGATCATGTTCAACGCCACAATCGCGGCGGGCTTCACCGGCACCTCCGTCCCCAATCAGGCGACGGTCACGGCGGCAGGCGGAATTTCAGTCAACAGCAACTTGCTCTCGACGCCTGTCTATCAACCGCCCTCAATCAGCAAAGGCTTCGGGGCGGCCAGCGTTCCGCTCAACGGAACCACGACGCTGACACTGACCATCAACAATCCGAACACAGCTACGCTGACGGGCGTGGCGGTGACGGACAACTTCCCGGCTGGCTTGGAAGTGGATGGAATACCCGCGGCCACCAACACCTGCGGCGGCACGTTTACGGCTGCACCAGGCGCGAGCAGCATCAGCTTGAGCGGTGGCATGGTTGGAGCCGGTAATTCCTGTGCGGTCAGCGTCCAGGTCAAAGCCACGACCAATGGCCCGAAGACCAACACGACCGGCAACGTGACCTCGCTCGAAGGCGGCACGGGCAACACGGCCACGGCCACCTTGCAGGTCAACAATCCGCCGACCATCACGGCGATTCCACAATCAGTCGCGGCGGGCAGCAGTGCCGCGACCTTCAACATCGCTACCGTTAATGACGTAGAAGATGGGCCGACGGGCGTCAGCTTCTCGATCAGCTCTAACGGAGTGACCTTTGGCAGCAGTGCGACGCTGAACGGCATGACGGTTACTTACGTCGCGAACACCGCTGGCACGATCAGCGCCACCATCGCGACTGCCTGCGTAGCCTCGACCGCGAACTTCACGATCAAGGCAACCGATACGACGAGCCAGTCAACAACGACGACACTGACCATCACGGTCACTGCCAACACGATGCCGACGTTGAGCTACGGCTCACCGCAGACGCTCACGGCAGGCACATCGTCAACGGTCAACCCGGCCACCGGGCCGAGCGACAATGGCAGTGTGGCTTCCATCGTGGTGGATAGCGTCACGCCCGGCACCGGGCTGACAGCCAGCGTGGACAACACGACCGGCGTTGTTTCGCTGAACGCGACGGTCGCAGGCACGTACACGGTGAGCATCAAGGCCACAGACAACTGCGGCGTGATGACCATCACGAGCTTCACCGTCAACGTCACTTGTCCAACAATCACAGTGAACCCGGCGACGCTGCCCAATGGCGCCGCTGGTGTCAGCTACAGTCAAAACATCACGGCTGCGCCTGCTGGCGGCAGCTACACTTTTGCCGTCACCAGCGGAACGCTGCCAGCAGGTTTGACGCTGTCTAGTAGTGGCACGCTTAGCGGCACGCCGACGACGGTCGGGTCATCAACCTTCACTGTCACAGCGACGGGCTTTGGATCGTGCACGGGCTCACGCAGCTACACGCTCACGATTGATTGCCCGACCATCACCGTGAATCCGGCGACACTGTCCAACGGCACGGCTGGCACTAGCTACAGTGCAAACTTCACGGCTGCGCCTGCGGGTGGCAGTTACACGTTTGGTGTCACCAGCGGAACGTTGCCGGCAGGTTTAACGCTGGCCAGCGATGGCACGCTCAGTGGCACGCCAACAACGGCTGGTTCATCAACCTTCACCGTCACGGCGACGGGCTTTGGATCGTGCACTGGCTCGCGTAGCTACACGCTCACGATTGATTGCCCGACAATCACCGTGAATCCGGCGACACTGTCCAACGGCACCGCTGGCACTAGCTACAGCGCAAACATTACGGCTTCACCCGCAAGCAGCTACACCTTTGCTGTCACCAGCGGGACGTTGCCAGCAGGTTTGACGTTGGCCAGCGACGGCACGCTTAGCGGCACGCCGACGACGGCTGGTTCATCAACCTTCACTGTTACAGCGACAGGCTTCGGAACGTGTACCGGCTCGCGCAGCTACACGCTCACGATTGACTGTCCGACAATCACAGTGAACCCGGCGACGTTACCCAACGGCACGGCTGGCACTAGCTATAGTCAAACTGTTACGGCTTCACCTGCGGGTGGCAGTTACACTTTTGCCGCCACCAGTGGGACAGTACCGCCGGGCTTGACGTTGTCCAGTGGTGGCGTGCTCAGCGGCACACCGACCACCAACGGGACTTTTAACTTCAGGATTACGGCGACGGGCTTCGGGTCGTGCACAGGCTTCCGTGACTACACGGTGACGATTGCTTGTCCGACGATTACGGTGAACCCGGCGACGCTGCCTAACGGCACGGCTGGCACTAGCTATAGTCAAACCGTTACGGCCTCACCTGCGGGTGGCAGTTACACTTTTGCCGCCACCAGTGGGACAGTACCGCCGGGCTTGACGTTGTCCAGTGGTGGCACGCTCAGCGGCACACCGACGACGACGGGTACCTTTACCTTCACCGTCACAGCGACAGGGTTTGGATCGTGCACTGGCTCGCGTAGCTACACGATCTCGATTGCCTGTCCAACCATCACGATCAATACAACAAGTCTGCCCAATACTTCGCGCAACGCGAACTATAATCAGACCATCAGTGTCTCGCCGTCTGGCTCGTACAACTTCACCGTTAGCAGCGGCGCGCTGCCGCCGGGCTTAACGCTGGGCGCGTCGAGCGGCACAATCAGCGGGACACCGACCACCAATGGCAGTTACACCTTCACGGTGACTGTCACGGGTGCTGGCGGGTGCACGGCGTCGCGCAGCTACACCATCTCGGTCAACGGCAATTGTCCCAACGTCACCCAGCACGACGACTTGCCCAACGGCACGGTTGGCGTGACTTACTTCGGCAGTCTGTCGCACGTGACTCCGACGAACGATTACATCATCACGCTCCAGGCGGGCACGCTGCCACCAGGACTGACGATTAGTAACGTTCAGGAGGCCATCGTCGGCACACCGACGGCGGCAGGGAGTTACACCTTTACCTTGCGGGCCACGGCTCCGAGCGGTTGCTACGATGATCGCATCTACACGGTGATCATTAGCGGTTCGGCAGCCGTGCCGGGCGACTTCGACGGCGACCGCAAGGCTGACCCAGCGGTCTTCCGTAACACGCAAGCCGATTGGGTGATTAGCTTGAGCGGCTCGAACGCGTTGGAGACTCCGTCGTGGGGCGCGCCGGGCGATCTGATCGCGTCGGGCGATTATGACGGTGACAAACGTGTTGATCTGGCGGTCTTCTCTCCGGCGGACGGTCATTGGCGCATCAAGCGCAGCTCGGATGGCGTGATGATTGATCGCGCTTGGGGAGCGGCGACGGATGTGCCGGTGCCGGGTGATTATGACGGTGACGGTAAGACTGACCTCGCCGTGTTCCGCAGTGCGGAAGGCCAATGGCGCATCATCAACAGCTCCGACGGTGCGGAACAAGTCGCGGGCTGGGGTTTAGATGAGGCAGGGCCAGATGACGTAGTGCCGGTGCCGAGCGATTACGACGGCGACGGCAAGACTGACCTGGCGGTCTTCCACCGACACAATGGCACGTGGTCTGTCCGGCGCAGTTCTGACGGCGCAATCGTCAATGCGGAATGGGGCTTGAGCACAGACACGCCGGTGCCGGGCGATTATGACGGCGACGGCAAGACTGACTTGGCTGTCTATCGTAGTCAGCTAGGCCAGTGGTTTGTGCTGCGTAGTTCCGACAAGCAGCAGGAAGTCAGGGTCTGGGGCGCTGCCTTTGCCTTGATCAAAGATGTTCCTGTGCCTGGCGATTACGACGGCGATGGCAAGACCGATCTGGCCATCTGGCGTCCGGCGCTGGGCATGTGGTACTGCCACAATAGCAGTGACGGCGTCACACATACTCTGCGACTCGGTCAAAACGGCGACACGCCGGTGACTGCGGTTCGTAACAGATAGTTCGGCTGGCCGCGAGGCTTTGAACCTAGCGGTTAGTTAAATCTGCCAGGCTACCAATCGGACAGGAATTTTTAGCTGTCTGATTGGTAGCCTGGCTTTTTTCTGAAGGGTGATGATAATGTGACGCCCCCGTCGTTACTGCGCCGCCCCGGCTGTAAAATACAGCATTACATTTCACCAGTGCCCCTCAGAGTTTGTGATACCAATCGTTTTTCAACATAGCCGGTTTGCACTCGCACTCACCGGGAGGCTGGCATTACTGCTGGGATTGTTGCCGATAATAGTGGCGGCTGCTGAAGTCAGCGGCCAGCAGGCTGGCAGCGTACTCTTCTACAATCTTTACTCGTCCGGCAGTGTCACGCCTCACCAGCAAAACACGCGCATTTCAATTACCAACACTCACCCGACGCAGCCCGTGGCGGTGCATCTGTTTTTCGTGGATGGCGCCACGTGCTCGGTCGCCGACAGTAGCCTTTGCTTGACCTCGAACCAAACGGCCAGCTTCCTTGCTTCGGATGTTGATCCGGGCATGACCGGCTACGTCATCGCTGTGGCTTCTGACACGGTGACGGGCTGCCCATTGAACTTCAATTACCTGATCGGTGACGAATACGTGAAACTCCTTACCGGCCACGCAGCTAATCTGGCGGCAGAGTCGTTCGCCGCGCTTGCCGACAGAGTGAGTTCTTGCGAGATCGGCTCACTGACAGCGGTGTTGAGCTTTGATGGGGTGAGCTACGAGCGCGCGCCACGTGTGCTGGTAGTCTCGAACATTCCTTCACGCGCCGACGGCAACAACACGCTGATCGTGTTGAATCGCTTGGGCGGTAGCCTGGCAGCCAGCACGGCGACGCTCGGTTCAATCTTCGGGATTCTCTACGATGATGCGGAGAACCCGATCAGCTTCACCTTCACGGCCGGAGCTTGCCAATTCCGGAATATACTCTTCCCGCCGCGGCTTGGGGGACTACGCTTTGAAAATATCATCCCGGCAGGGCGCAGCGGTTGGGTGAAGTTCTACTCGCTTTCAGATATCGCACTGTTAGGCGCGCAGCTCAACTTCAATCAGTCTGAGCGGACGGCGGCGAACGCCTTCAATCAAGGACATAACTTGCATAAGCTGACTTTGACGACGACGGCGCAGTTGACCATTCCCATCTTCCCGCCGAATTGCTAGATCGCTTTGCGTGCGTGTACAGGATGGATAGCGGTGCGGTACAGGGAGCGGTAGCGACCTACTGCTCCCGGTTGCGCTCAATCCGGAGTCACTAGGTCGCTACCGCTCCCCGTACCGCACTGGTTCAAACAGATGACGAATGATTGACTCTCTCTCTCCTCACCACTACAATCTTGCCTCGTCAGTAAGCTTTCCTCACAGATTTATCAGAAAGCTTACTCTCTCTCATAGCAACATTACGACAATCAGTTTGGCTCGACCGGGATACGATTTTCAGTGCAGGCGCCAGCTTCAAACTTAAGACTGCCAACGGCTAAAGGCGGGAAATATTCTCTGCTGGCTTGGTCTATCAGACCGGTTTTATCTGAACGAGGGATCAACACATGCTACACACACACACTAATCGCCTTCGCTGGCCTCGGCTCAGGCCGCTCGCCCAGTCAACACTCAAGCTCATAAGCAACTGGCCGCTGCTCCTCATCGTTGCCCTAGTAGGTGCGGCAGCTTGGCTGAGCGGGCCGGGAGTCAAATTGTTCCGGCCGGCTCACGCCGCCTCGACCTATTACGTCCGCACCGACGGCAGCGACACGCTGTGCAACGGCAGCGTTGATATTGGCCCTGATGACGAGACAATGCCCGCTCCCAACTGCGCCTTCGCCACCATCGGCAAGGCCATCCAAGTAGCGGTCAACGGCGACACGATCGTCGTCGGCATAGGCGTGTTCACCGAGAACCTGACGCTCAATGAAGCACTGAATTTGCGGGGCGCGAATGCCAACATCAGTGGCTGCGGCAGCGTAGAGGCCGAGACAGTCATCGTGCCGTCGAACGCCGCGGTCAGAACCCTCGAACTCCAGACAGGCTCCGCTGGGGCGACCATCAACGGCTTTAACTTCTCCGGCGGCAGCCGCAGCATCGAGTCCACTTCGGGGCCGCTCGACAATCTGTCAATCATCAACAACCGCTTCGTCGGCTTCACCGGCAATGCCATCGTCCTCAATGACCCCGGCACGGACATCACGGTCAGGAGCAACTCTGTTGACGGGGCCAGCAAGACAGGCAACGGCGGGTTGGTGGAACTCGACACTGATACCTTCGACGGGTTCGTCTTCAGCGCCAACTGTGTTTTTAACGGGGCGACCGTGGGGACAGGGACGGGCTTCTTCGTGAACGGCAACCGCAACATCAAGCCGAGCATCAATCGCCCGCCGTCTTTCGACCACAACTCGATCTCCGGCAACTTGATCGGAGTGAACTCCGGCAACCGCTCGTTTCAAAGCGTCAGCTTCAGCGCCAACCTGATTTTTGATAACGTCCTGGATGGCCACTTGGGCGGCCCGAAGGATTCGATGTTTATCAATAACGTCTTCGACAATAATGGCCGCACCGGCATCGCCCTGACTGACCTCAGTGTGGCGCCAGACAGTGGCGCACGGAACAACACCGTCAAACAAAATCTCATCACCCGCAACGGCTTCACCAACAACGGCGAAGGTGTCTTGTTCAGCCCGACGCAAGAACCTGGAACGATTTCGACCAACAAGGTCAACTTCAACCGCATCATCGGCAACCGCGTCGGCGCGACCTACAACGGCACGGAGACGATTAACGTGGAGAACAACTGGTGGGGTTGCAACTACGGGCCAGGCGCTGGCGGTGCGGGTTGCAGTGGCACAACCAACGGACTCAATGGCACGGGCGCGGCCAATTTGGACGCCAATCCCTGGCTGACGCTGACGCTGACGGCCATGCCAGCGTCCCTAGCCTCAGGTGAAACTTCGACGCTGAGAGCCAAGCTGACTATCAATTCAGACAACGTGGACACTACGGTAGCGTTCCCCGGCTGTTATGTGCCGGACGAGACGCCGGTCGCTTTCGCCTCCGGTGGCTTGGGCACGGTAGCCCCGCCGAGCGCGGGCACTACGAATGGCGTGGCTACTTCAAACTATTTTGCCCAAGTGGGCGGCACGGACACAGTCTCTGCAACGGTGGACGGACAAACAGTCTCGACCACGATTATGATTAAATGTCCAACCATCACTGGCGTAGTCACTGGCGGCACAGGCGAGAGCAGTGTGTGTGGAGGCCAGCCAGTGACGGTTAGAGTGACAATCAGCAACACTGCCGAAGTGCCCGCACTGCCTTACACCGTGACCTTGAACAATAACGGTGGGACGCTGATTGGGGACGGCCCCGACTTCGATTTTACCGTCAACCCGACTACGACTACGACTTACATGCTCGCAAGCGGCCAGGATGCAAATGGCTGCCCGATCACAGGCAGCGGCAGCGCAACGGTGACGGTCAAACCGACGCCGACCTGCAACCTTACTGGGGCTGACGCTGTCACCCCTGGCTCGACTAACACCTACAACGCCAACGCCAACCCGCCCGCAGGTACTACCTACAGTTGGGAGATTTCGGGCAACGGCACAATCTCCGGCTTGACGACCAATCCATCGGTCAATGTGCTTGCCGGTGCTCCCGGCTCCTACACTCTGACTGTGACCGTCACGAACGGTAGCAGCGGCTGTAGCAGCATCTGCACCAAGACAGTCGCAGTGAGCGGGTCGCCGTCCATCAGCAAGAGCTTCGGCAGCGCCCAAATCCAACTCAATGGGACGACGAGTCTGAGCTTCACTATCATCAATCCAAATCCTGATGTTCCGCTCACCGGCGTTGCCTTCAACGACGCCTTGCCGGGCGGGCTGGTTGTTGCGAATCCACCCAACGTGGTGGGGGCTTGTGGCGGCACAGTCACGGCGACGGCTGGCTCGAGCACGATCAGCTTGATGGGTGGGACGGTGGCGTCCAACGGCTCGTGCACCATCACAGTCAATGTGACGGGCACAAGCGCAGGCACGAAGAACAATAGCGTGACGATCAACTCAAGCAATGGCGGTCAAGGCAACACCGCCACCGCCACGCTGAATGTAATCGCGCCGCCAACCATCGCCAAGAGTTTCAACCCCAGCACGATCAACATCGGCGGCGTGAGCCAGCTCACGCTCAGCTTCTCCAACGTGGCGAATAACGTAGCACTGAGCAACCTGGCCGTGAGTGACGCCTTTCCGATGGGCATGACCGTTGCGGCCACGCCCGGCTTGGTCAACACCTGCGGCGGCACCGTGACAGGCGCGACGGCTGGCTCAGGCTCGATCAGCTTGAGCGGCGGTGGGCTGGCAGCAGGGCCGAGTAATTGTCAGGTGCAGGTCAATGTAACAAGTTCAACGCCTGGCGCGGCCAACAACACGACTGGCAACGTGACGGCGACCGGCAACGGCCTCAACGTCACGGGCAGCACGGCCAGCGCAACGCTCACGGCCAATGCAGTAACCAGCACGCCCACCGTCTCGATTGCCGACCCCTTTGGTTGTACTGGCTCCGGTGATGTGCTGACGATAACGGTCGTCGTCACCAACACAGCAAGCGTCGCCCAACCTATCACCTTCACCGCTACGCTGCCATCGGGTTTGGTCGGCTTGCCCGGCACCGGCACGAGTACGGTCGGCAGCGCGCCCACCGTGAATGCCGCAAGCGTAAGCTTCGGTCCCGCCACATTCGCGGCGGGCCAGAGTGCGACCGTGATTTATCAAGTGCAAGTCGGTGACGCTGCCAGCGGCGCGACACTCTGCATAAACACGACCAGCACGTTCAGCGGCGCGGCTGGCCCGCCGGTGCAGGCGTGCACAACACTCAACTGCCCGGCGGTCGGGCCTGGCTCGGTCTTTCCGGCGACGGGAGAAGTCAGCGACCAGAAGGCCGGTTCTGTGCTCGTCTACAACCTTTACTCGTCGAGCATCGCTGCGCCCAACGCGCAAAACACCCGCATCTCGATCACCAACACCAATCCGAATCTGCCAATCGCGGTGCACCTGTTCTTTGTGGATGGGGCGACCTGCTCGATTGCCGATAGCTTGGTCTGTCTGACGGCTAACCAGACCGCGAGCTTCCTGGCTTCGGATATTGATCCGGGCACAACCGGCTATATTGTGGCAGTGGCTTCGGACTTGGTGACGGGCTGTCCGATCAATTTCAACTTCCTGATCGGCGATGAATACGTGAAGCTTTCTTCAGGCCACGCGGCCAACTTGGCGGCGGAAGGCTTTGCGGCCATAGCCGGTGGTTTGCCTGCTTGCAATGGGCTTTCGGTAACTGCGCTGCTGAGCTTCGACGGAGCGAGCTACAATCGCGCACCGCGTGTGCTGGCAGCCTCGAATATCCCGTCGCGCGCCGACAACAACGACACGTTGATCGTGTTGAATCGGCTTGGCGGCAGCTTGGCAGCCGGGGCTTCAACGCTCGGCTCGCTCTTCGGCATCCTCTACGATGATGCGGAGAATCCGCTGAGCTTCACTTTCACGGCAGGTGTTTGTCAGTTCCGCTCCTCGCTTTCGAGCAACTTCCCGCGCGTCGCGCCGCGCTTCGAGCAGTTCATTCCGGCGGGCCGGAGCGGCTGGGCGAAGTTCTACTCGCAATCGGACATCGCGCTGTTAGGAGCGCAACTCAACTTCAACGCGAACGCGGGGACGGCAGCGAATGCCTTCAATCAAGGGCATAATCTGCACAAGCTGACGTTGACGACGGCGGCGACGCTGACCATCCCAATCTTCCCGCCGAATTGCTGAGGCCAGCAGCTCGGTAAACTGTTCGGAGTTGTACCGTAGACTGTCAGTCTGCGGCTGACTTGGCTTTTTACCCACTGGAGCCAAATATTGAAACGCCGAGTCAGCCGCAGACTGACAGTCTACGGTACGGCGGCCGTAGCCCCGGAAAATTTACCAGAAGAACCCTTTTCCCTGACCCACGCAAATTCCAGTAGTGCCGTAAAAAAGGGGAACGCGCAATCTTGATGTTGCGCGTTCCCCTTTTGTGATTGGCCACAGCCGCGAGCTTACTTGAAGTTGAGCTGCACGGTGTTAGTTGGCAAGCCGTCCACTGTCACTACCAAATTCACATTGCCTGCGCCTATCAGAGTGCGGGGCAATTGGCCGATGTTGAGTTGATCCAATCCGGCAAAGCCGCCTTGCGCGCCCGCGAAGGGCACGGGGACATCTGCGTTGCCGATCCTGGCTGTGACCGAAGTGCCAAGTGGCGAGTGGTTGCGTATCCCGCTGCCGAAGGCAATCAGGAAGACAACGTCCGTGGCCGGGCCGAGGTCAATCGGCACTGGCACGAAGCGTGTGCCATCAAAGCGCGAGATTGCTTCAGTGGTCTGTGTGCCATCAGCTTTGACGCGGAAGAGCACAGCCGCCGGGACGCCGGAACCGCTCGCGTTGGCCGTGAACAGACCTGGCGCGACGTTCTGGACGTTGAGTGTGGCGACCGAAACTTTTCCGCTGCCGGAGGTGATGACCACTACGGCAGTGCCGGTGGCCGTGTTCGCGGGAACCAGATAGTTGATCTGGCCCGGCGCGACGAAGAAGAGCGGCGAGAGCCGTTCGACTCCGGCGCTGTCACGCACTCTGACCGTCGTCCCGGCGAGCGTGGTCGGCAACGGCAGTGAGTCGGCGATTTTCACCTCGGTAGCCAACTCGACACCGAAGAGCGCCATGATCGCTTCCGCCGCGCCATTGTTGGCCGCGAAGCTGGCAGCCAGCGTGTTGGTGGCCAGCGTGCCGACGGTGAGCGGTAGCGCCTGTGTCACACCGCCGCCCGGCGTGGGAGTGAAGACAGTGATGTTGAGCACGCCAGAGGTGGCAATGTCGCTGGCCGGAATCTGCGCGGCGAGTTGACCGCCGTTCACCAGCGTGGTCGGACGATCCTGGCCGTTGACACGGATGCGCGAAGTGACCGCGAAGCCCGTACCCGTGGCCGTCAGCGTGAATGCCTGACCGCCCGCTGATACGGCGGACGGACTAATGCTGGCGAGCGTCGGCGTGGCATTTTGCGCAGTGATGGTGAAGCGCGCGATGTTCGAAGTGCCGCCGCCCGGCGCGGGCGTAATGACGGTGATTTCTGCCTGGCCGGTGGCCGTTAGGTCAGAAGCCGGAATTTGCGCGGTCAACGTCGTGTCGTTGACGAAAGTGGTTGGACGGTTGCTGTCGTTCCACCTGACGACTGAGCCGTTGATGAAGCCCGTGCCAGAGACTGTCAACGTGAAGCCTGCGCCTACTGCCGCTGTGCCTGGCGTCAAGCCCGTGATAACAGGCGCGGGATTCTGCGCGGTGATGGAGAAGGCCAGCGCGTTCGATGCTCCACCACCGGGTTCAGGATTGAAGACAGTGACTTGTGCCGTGCCCGCCGTGGCTAGATCGTTGGCGGGAATCTGCGCAGTCAATTGCGTCGAGTTGACGAAGCTGGTCGGACGCCCTTGGCCGTTCCAACGCACTTGTGAACCTTGCACGAAGTTCGTGCCGGTCACGGTCAACGAGAAAGCTCCACCATTCACGCCGCGTGAGTTGGGCGAGAGGTTGGTGATTGTTGGCACCGGATTCTGCGAACCAGTGACGGTGATCGTGCCCGTGCGCACGCAGGTCGCCGCGCCCGCGCCGATGCGACGCACGCGGTTGTTGCCGATGTCGTTGAAGAAGACTTCGCCCGCTGCGTTGATGGCGATGCCGATGGTCACGTCTACAAAAGGCCCAACCGTGATCGCGCCGATGCCGATGGGCGTCGCCGTCAAGTTGAGTTTGGCGTTTGCCGCCGGGCCACCGTCGCCTTCAAAGCCAATCGTCGAGCCTGCGACCGTAGAAACCTGGCCCGTCGAGCTAATGCGGAAAATCTTGTGATCCGAGCTGGTCACGAAAGCATCGCCCGACGCGTTTACCGCCACATCGTGCGGCTTGTTGACCGTTCCCATCACGGTGAACGTGCCACTGCCCGCCGCCGTCTCACGCAGGATTTGGCCGTTGTCGTTGTTCACAACATAGAGCCGCCCGCTCGTGTCAAAGGCCAAGCCCGTATACTCGGCGGCTGGCAGGTTCAGGCTCGACACAACGCCGTTCGCGCCTAGAATCTTGCGCACGGCCTTGTTGCCGACATCCGCCACGTAGATGTCACCATTCGAGGCGACGGCCACATCAGCCGAGCCGAGGAACTTGGCTTCGAGAGCAAAGCCGCCGTTGCCGAGCGCCGAATTCTCACTGCCACCTGCGACGGTGCGAATGAAGCCCGGCGGGACTACGATGGGCGCGCCGGAGTTCGGGAAGATCGTCACCGGGCTGTTAGTCGTGTTGATAAAACGAATGCGGCTTGTGCGGCGCTTGTCCTCGTCGTTGCCGACGGATTGGCCGCCTTTGGAATCGGCGATGAAAACGCCTTGCGCATTGACGAACAAACCTTGCGGCGTCTCGAAGGCCGCTTGCGAAGCCGGCACATTGTCCGGTTGGCCCTGGCCTGCATCTTTGTTGATTGTCACAATCGCGCCGGCGGGCACGACCTGTGCCGCTTGCGTGTTCGGGAAGATCGTCAGCGCGCTCGCGCCACGATTGACGAAGCGCAGGCGACCCGGTGAATCACTGATCCAGAGGTTGTTGTTCGCATCCACCGCGACGCCGTTGTCTACGCCAAGCAAAGCCGAGATGGCGGGCGCGCCGTCATAAGGCGGGGCCAGGCCGATACCGGCAATCGTATCCACACTGTTTGGATTGATCGTCGTGCCCGCGAGCACAACCGGCGCGCTCGTCAGGTTCAGGTAGCGAATGCGCCCGCGTTGAATGCTGCCTTGATCGGGAATGTAGATGCCGGTCTGATCGGCTTCGATGTTGGCGAGCGGCGTTTGCGCGGAACTGCCGAGCATAAAGAACATTGCGTTTGTGCCCAGGCCACCGTCGCCGCAGTTGGTGGTCGAGTAATCGCACGAGATGCCGTCTTTGCCTCCGACAATCGTCTGTCCGTTGGTGACACGCACGATGGTCTGCGCATTGCTGAGCGCCACGTAGAGATTGCTATTCAACCACGCCAAGCCCGACGGATACGGGCCGACGCCGAGCGCCGGAATAGGGAACTGCGCGGTCAGCGTAGCGTTGCCCGAAGGGTCCACACGAATCACACGCTGGTGGCCGGAGTCCGCGATATACAAATTGCCACTGGGGTCGAATTCCAGTGCGCGCGGGCCAAGCAGCGGAACGTTAGTGGCCGCGCCGGGCAAGAAGGCATCGCTCGCTTTGGTGGCTGCGCCGTTGCCTGCGAAGGTTGAAACTTGACCGGCAGCGGTCACGCGGAAAACTTTGTTGATGCCAGCGACTGCTGAAGCGACGAAGACATCGCCGTTGGCGTTGATCGCTACGGCATTGAGCGTATCGGCGTTTGGAATCTCAGCCACTGTGGTCACGTTCCCGACGCCTACGGGTTTGCCCGCCACGGTCTGCGGAGCGGACGAAACGTTGAGCACGCGCACGCGCGCCGGTTGTTGGCCGACGTAGAAAACCAGATTGCCGTTCGGATGGGCTGCGATGCCGTTGGCGTCAAAAGGTACCGATTGCGTGCCGGGCACGTTATCGCTCAGGTCGTCGTTGCCACCGCCGACAAGCACGCGGTTGGTGCCCGCCAAAACCTCTTTGCCAGCAATGGTCACGCTCGCGTTGGTCGTGTTGATAAAGCGCAGCACGTAATTGCCGCCGCCCTGATCAACCACGTAGATGCCGCGATTTTGCGGGTCGCGCGCAATAGCCACCGGCGTGAAGTAGGGCGACAGCTTGGCGGGCGCGTTGTCGCCTACGCCACCCGCGACCGTATCAATCGTCGTGTTGCCTGCTCCGGCGCTGACCGTCAACCGCCAGTTGTAACTGCCGGGAGCCGTGTAGGTTTTGGTCGGATTCTGTTGCGTTGAACGCGTCGAACCATCGCCGAAATCCCATTCGTAAGTTGCCTGCGTCGAACAACCGGAAAGTGTGGAGGTTGCCGCGAAAGAAATCTGTTGATTGGTCTGCCCGGTGGCCGGCACTGTGGCCGTACAGCCGACCGTGCAAGTTTGTTGCTGTGCTAAATCATCACGCTTGACCGTGGTGGCGCCGGCCTTAACCGTCGTGCGCCGTGTAGTGTCAGTAGCGAGCACCGGCTGCACAGCCGGAGTCGTAGAAGTTGATCGCGTGAGTTTGGTGGCGGCCTGAGAGATGGCCTGCCAGTTCAGACTGAGCGTCGCCGCTAGCAGCAAGCACAGACAGGCTACTGTGGTGAAGCGCGCGCGCCGGTGCTGCACCAGACGCCGAGAAACAAAAATCAAAGATCTTACCATTGGTCATACTCCCTTTCATTATTGCGTGATTTCCTGCTGCTGCCGCACGGCAGGTCAGACCAAGCGATCTGGTCGCAGGCTCATTATTCATTTTATTAGCGGGGGAAGAGCGATGCCTTCTTTCGTAGCGTTGCTCTCGGCATCACAGTCAGGTAATGACTTACGGCCACTAACGCCGCTCAAATCGGTTCTGCATTGCGGGGGCGTTGCGGGGTAGAGGATGCCAGACCTGTTTCACACATATACAGGCAGTGGCGGCAAAATATCGTTGGAAAAGTGTAGGTTGAGTTCGCAAGCTAGCCATCAATTCACAGCTCTCAATTAAGGTTCAAGCGTTTTGCTTCAAGTAATGAGGGTTTTTAATCCGGCTTTCCTCAACGCCCGAAGCGCTAAAAGGTTTTCTTTTAATTTCCCTGGGAGCGCACACGGCTCGCGTGTGGGGTTTCGCGCAAAAGTAGCACGTTATCCGGCAAGTGAACCTGTCACCACTCGCACGCGAGCCGCGTGCGTTCCCAGGAACGCGTTTTATCTAATACTAAACTGCACCGTATTCGCCTGTTTGCCATCCGCCGTCACCACCAAATCCACCACACCGCGTCCGGCCAGACTGCGTGGCACAGGACCTAGATTCAATTGATCGAGTCCGGCAAAACCGCCCTGCGGCCCGGCGAAGATCACGTTGATCGGCGTTCCCCCCAGTGTCGCTGTCACCGCATTAGCCCCGCGCAGACCGGAACCATAGGCGACCAGATAGACCTGTTCACCTTCGGGGCCTAGATTGATCGGCTCCGGCACGAAGCGATTGAGGGTTTGATCGAAGCGCGTCGCCGGTTCAAAGACTTGTTGCCCGTTGGCGAGCACGCGCAACACGACGGCGGCCGCTGCGCCTGACCCATTCGCGTTGGCGGTGAAGAGCGCAGGCGAGACGGCGCTCACCAGCAACGTGCCGACCGAGATGTCGCCATTGCCCGAAGTGGCCGTGATTGTCGCCGTGCCATTCGCTGTGCCCGCTGGCAGCAGATAGTTGATCTGGCCCGGCGAGACGAAGAAGAGCGGCGCGAGACGTTCAACGCCTCCGCTATCGCGCACTCTGACCGTCGTGCCGCGCAATGTCGTCGGCAAAGGCGTCGTGCTGGCCACTTCTATGCCGGTGGCCAGATTTGCGCCGAAGGCAGCAATGATGGATTCAGGCGCAAACATCTGACCCAGGAAACTCGCCGCCGAGATGTTGGCTAGCGGGCGCGCAATCGTCAGTGTGACTTCGTTGGAAAGGCCGCCGCCCGGTGCCAAATTGATGACCGTGATGCGCGCTGTGCCCGGCGACGTAATGAGCGTGGCCGGAATCTGCGCAGTCAACTGCGTCGCGCTGACAAAGGTCGTGGCCTGTTCAACGCCTTCCCAACGAATCCTCGAACCGTTGATGAAGTTTGTGCCCGTGGCCGTCAAGGTGAAGGTTGTGCCGCCCGCCGCTACCAGGTTTGGTGAGACTGACGCCAGCGTAGGCACTGGATTCGGTTGCGCAATGGTAAAGCTCAACGCGTTCGATGTGCCGCCGCCCGGCGTTGGGTTGAAGACTGTGACTTGCGCCGTGCCTGCATTGAGAATGTCGCTAGCCAGAATCTGCGCGGTCAGGTGTGTGCTGTCAATAAATGTCGTCAGCTTATTGTTGCCGTTCCAACGCACCACCGAGCCATTGATAAAGTTCGTACCCGTGACCATCAGTGTGAAAGCGCCACTACCAGCCAGAGCTTGCGTTGGCGCTAAGGTTGTGAGTGTCGGCACGGGATTGTTTTGCGTAATGGTGAAGTTCAGCGTGCCCGACACTCCACCACCGGGCGCGGGATTGAACACGGAGACCTGTGCCGTGCCCGCGCTGGCAATGTCGCTGGCCGGAATCTGTGCGCTCACCTGCGTGGCGCTGACAAAGGTCGTCGTGCGATTGTTGCCGTTCCACCGTACCACCGAGCCGTTGACGAAGTTTATGCCGGTAATGGTCAAGGTGAAGCTTGCGCCGCCCGCGATAGCTGAATTCGGATTCAAAGTTGTCAGGGCAGGTACAGGATTGGGCTGCGTGATCGTGAAGGTTGCAGCCGTGGACGACCCACCGCCCGGCGCTGGGTTGCGCACAACGATGGCGACGGTGCCTGCGTTGGCAATGTCGCTGGCAGGCACCTGAATCGTCAGCGTCGTCGCATTGACGAAAGTCGTCTGCCGCTCTGCGCCGTTCCACCAGACTGTAGAGGTGTTGAGAAAGCCCGTGCCACTGATCGTCAGCGTGAAGCCCGTGCTACCGGCGACGACCGAAGTGGGATTCAAGCTCGTGATGGTGGGCAGGGGATTCGGCTGCGTGATGGTGAAGTTCAACGTGCCTGACACTCCACCACCGGGCGCGGGATTGAACACGGAGACTTGCGCCGTGCCCGCGCTGGCAATGTCGGCAGCAGTGATCTGTGCACTCACGTGTGTGCTGTCAATAAACGTTGTGGAGCGGTTGCTGCCGTTCCAGCGCACCACTGAGCCATTGACGAAGTTGATGCCGGTAATGGTCAAGGTGAAGCTTGCGCCGCCTGCAACAGCCGAATTCGGATTCAAGGCTGTCAGGGCAGGTACAGGATTGGCCGACGTAATCGTGAAGCTCACCGCATTCGACGTACCCCCGCCGCCACCACTCGAAGGCGGATTGACGACGGTGACTTGCGCCGTGCCCGTGTTAGCAACGTCGCTCGCTGGAATCTGCGCAGTCAACTGCGTCGCGCTGACAAAGGTCGTCGTGCGATCCTGCCCGTTCCACTTCACTAGAGAGTTGCTGATAAAGCCCGTGCCGTTGATCGTCAGCGTGAAGGCTGCGCTGCCTGCTTGCGCTGTGTTCGGATTCAGATTGGTGATGGCCGGGAGCGGATTGGGCGCTTGATTGATCGTGAAGTTGACGGCGCCGGATGTACCACCGCCCGGTGTCGGGTTGAAGACTGTAACTTGCCCTGTACCCGCGCTGGTCAAGTCGGTCGCCGGAATCTGCGCGGTCAGTTGCGTCGCGCTGACAAAAGTCGTCGTGCGATTGTTGCCGTTCCAGCGCACTACCGAGCCGTTGATAAAGCCTGTGCCGTTGACGGTCAGCGTTATGCCAGAGCTGCCTGCGTTCGCGGTATTCGGATTGAGGCTGACAATAGCTGGCGCAGGATTGTTGATGTTGAAAGTCTGCGCCGCAGTGACGCCGCCACCCGGCGTAGGCGTGAAAACTGTGACTTGCGCCGTGCCCGCGTTGGCGAGATCGCTCGCCGGAATCTGCGCGGTCAATTGCGTCGCACTGACAAAAGTCGTTGTGCGGTCGCTGCCGTTCCAGCGCACTTTGGAAGTTGAAACGAAATTCGCGCCCGTCGCCGTCAGCGTGAAAGCCGCGCCGCCCACGATAGCCTGATTCGGACTAATGCCAGTGAGCGATGGCGCCGGATTGGTCGAAACGATAGTGAAGCTCAAACTGTTCGACGTGCCACCACCCGGCGTCGGGTTGAAGACTGTGACTAGCGTGCTGCCGATACCGACTAGATCGGAAGCCTGAATCTGTGCGGTCAATTGTGTCGGGCTGACAAACGTCGTCTGGCGTGGGCTGCCGTCCCAGCGCACGACCGAGCCACTGATGAAGCCCGTGCCGTTGACCGTCAGCGTAAAACCCGGACTGCCTTCGACGGCGGAAGTCGGATTCAAGCCCGCCAAAGTCGGCACCGGATTAGGTGCGTTGATGGTAAAGGTCAGCGCGCTCGACGTGCCGCCACCTGGCGTGGGATTGAAGACCGTGACTTGCGCCGTGCCCGCACTGAGAACGTCGCTGGCCGGAATCTGCGCAGTCAATTGCGTTGTGCTCACAAACGCGGTTGGGCGATCTGCGCCATTCCACCGCACCACCGAGGCCGGGACGAAGCCAGTGCCAGTCAGCGTCAACGTGAACGCGCCAGAAGCCGCAAGCACCGACGTAGGATTCAATGCAGACAGGGTCGGCGACGGATTCAGCCCGGCAATCGTAATCTGACCTGTGCGTGTGCACGTCGTTTTGGCTGGACTCAAAATCCGCACGCGCCCGTTATTGGAGTCGGCGAAGATCACGTCGCCTGTTGCGCTAGTGACGATGCCCACGCCCATCGGCGTATAGATGGCGTTGATCGAGCTGATGACCAGCGGCGAAGGCGCGACACTCAATTGCGCGCTCGTCGCCAAGCCGCCATCACCACTATAGCCTTTCGTCGTTCCCGCGAAAGTCGTCACCGTGCCGTCGGAGGCCACGCGCATAATGCGATGCGCATTAGTGCCCGGCGAAGCGGCGCTCTGCTCGCTGTTGACGACGTAGGCGAAGCCGCTCGCATCCACCGCTACATCGCGCGGGCGATTCAACCCGCTGGCTAAGACGCCGAAGCTGCCACTGCCCGCCGCTGTCTCGCGCAGCAACTGATTGTCATCGTAATTGGTGATGTAAAGCCTGCCACTGGTATCGAAGCCCAGCCCCGTGTATTGCTTGGCCGTCAGTGACAAGCTAGTGATCACGCCAGTCTGCGGGTTGACGCGGCGCACTTTCTTGTAGCCCAGATCCGCGATATACATCGTGCCGTCATTGGCCACCACTAAATCCGTCGGGCCAATCAATTGGGCGCTCAAAGCAAAGCCGTTGTCGCCCGCCCCCGAATCACCACCGTCCGCGTTGTCTTTGCCCGCGATGCGCGCGATATTGCCCGGCGGCACGATGATGGGCGACGAGGAGCCAGGATAAAAAGTGACGTTGTTTTGCGTCGTGTTGATGAAGCGAATCACGCCGGTGCGTTTTGCATTTTGGAGTTGTCCTTGCGGCACCGTCGGGCCGCCGGTCGAATCTACGATGTAGACGCCCTGGCTTGTCGCGAAAACTCCCTGCGGGTTGTTGAACGAGGCGCGATTGGCGGGTACGTCAGTGCCACCGGTGCCAGTTCCAGCGTCTTTGTTGATGCGCACGATGACGCCCGGCAGCACAGCCTGCTGTGCCTCTGTGCCTGGAAAGAGCGTCACCGTAGTTGTACCGCGATTGACAAAACGCAGGTGGCCGGTAATCACATCGGTTAAGTAGAGATTGCCATTGGGATCCAGCGCCACGCCGACCGGTGTCCCAATCAAGGCGCTGCCGGCCAAACCGCCGTCATAAGGCGGAGTCAAACCATTGCCTGCAATCGTGTCTACACTGTTGGCGCTGATGACCGTTCCGGCCACCGTAACCGAACCGGCGCTCAGATTGAGAAAGCGAATGCGTCCGCGTTGTGTGGTGCCTTGATCGAGCAGATAGAGACCAGTCGAATCGGCTTCAACCCCGACGACCGGTTGCGGGCTGGTGCTGCCATTCAGGCTGTAAAGCGCGCCGGCAATCGAGCCGCCATCACCGCAATTGGTAGTCGTGTAATCGCACGACACCGCCACTTGGCCGGAGATAATCGGCGTGGAATTCACGTTGTCAATGCGGACGACGGTTTGGCCGTTGCCCATTGCCACGTAGAGCTTGTTGTTGAAATAGGCCAGGCCTGCCGGATGAGGCGGATTGTTGTAGGGTGGAATGATGACCTCATCGCGTCCCGAACCCGCGCTGAATTGAGCGAGCAGCGTCGCCTGGCCGCCGCTGTCTATGCGAATCACGCGGCCATGTCCTGTGTCAGCGATGTAGAGATTTCCCTGATTATCAAACTCGAGCGCGCGGGGGTTGAGCAGCGCGAGGCCAGTCGCCGGGCCGGGTATGAATGGGCCGCCCGCTGTAGTCACCGCACCATTGCCCGCCACGCGCGTCGCTGCGCCAGTCGCTGGCACGACACGAAAAACGCTGTTGACGCCAGGCGTCGCATCAATCACGTAAAGGTCGCCATTGGCGGCCGCCGTCAACACACTCAAGTTGGTGCCGAAGGTCACGTTGCTGACCGGAATCGTGCTGACGCGTCCGGGTTGAATTGTCAGGCCAGCCACCACGACATTGTTGGAAGACAGGTTGAGCGCGCGCAATTGCTGGTCAGTGCTGTTCGTAAAATAGAGCACGTTTCCATCATTGCTGACGGCCACACCCGCGACGCTGCCTAGATCGGCCAGCGTGCCGAGGACATTATTGCCTAAATCCTCGCCGCCGCCCGCCAGAAAGCGTACCGTGCCGGGCGCAACCGTGCGTCCGGCTATCGTGACCGCCGCGTTGCTAGTATTGATAAATCGGATGTAGCTTTTGTCGAGCAAGTCGCCCACAAACAACCCGCGTCCCAGCGGATCGCGCGCCACCGCGACCAAAATCCCGAAGGGGACACTGAGCGCAGGATTGCCTTCACCCAGTCCACCAACCAGCGTGTCAATATTGACGGTGCCGGCATTCGCGCTGGTCGTCAGCGTCCAGCTAAAAGTCCCGGCTGCCGCATAACTGTGCGTCGTGTTTTGCTGACTGGAGTGTGCCGTGCCATCGCCGAAGTTCCAGTCGTAGACTGGCGCGCTGGCGCAACCGGTAGCCGTCGTCGTAGCCTGGAACGAGACTGCCGTATTGATCTGCCCATTCGTTGGCACAGTGGCAGGAGGACAAGTGAGCGTGCAATTCTGTTGTGGCTCTTCTGGTGCGTTGGTGATTGGGGAATCAGGTCGCCTCTGGTCACTGGCTATGCCAGTTGCGGAAAAAGTCTTCAGCACGCGCGTCCCGCGCGCAGCCAGCCCGGCGCGCAGCGGGGCGCTGAATAAAATCGCAAGACCGGCGAGCAATAGATAAACAGTAAGGAAGCGGAAAGAGAGAACGCGGTGCAATTTGCTGTGGTGAGTTACAGAATGCGCTAGATGCTTCAAACAGCCCCCAAAGGCGAACATAAGTTACATACTCCTTGCTTAGTCGTAGGCAGAAGACTGCCAGTTGATTCTCCGGGGAACGAGGCTCATCCGGTGTCCAACTCCTGCGTAAGGCAGCGAGCTCACGTCAGGAGCGTGATGGGGTTCGCAGCTTGGGCACGTGTGTAGTTTGTTATGGGGCAGTGCCGCAATTCAGAATGGCCCCTGCTTGCGGTGGCATTCATCCAAATTCTTTAAGGGGGCCGCTCTCAACTGGAACGGAATCGTCTGCGCGATTCGTCAGGGGTTGGATAAAGATGGCGTCACACAGGTGAGTTCATCAAGATTGTTCTCCTCGCAGGCACCACATCGGGATCAGGGCTTGATGCATTGACCTTTAGCCTACCGCTCGCCTTCACTCGTCGGAGTTGCACCGCGCGCAGGTAAGCCTGGTACAAACCTCTCACCAATCATTACCTGAAAATTGCTGGAAGATTGGAAGAGATGGAGCCGACTGCCGGATTTGAACCGGCGACCTACTGATTACGAATCAGTCGCTCTACCAACTGAGCTAAGTCGGCCTAAGAATCAACAGCTTACAGGACTTGAGGCATAAATTGATTGACCGATTTGACGGCCAATACGCCCTGAAGTAAGTGCGGTTTATACCCTACTGGGAGAGATTATGCAAGATGCGTTCACTCTGTCCCTCATGGCGAAAACTGTCTCGCAGCCGCGACTCCAAGAATCCTGCTCGTCACAAAGTCTGGCCCGCAAGAATGTTTTCAAGCTCATCACCAGCGCAATGGCTGCTGTAATTGGTGAAGAACTGGATAGCTAGAAAAGAAGCCCGCGGACGCACGCCAGTGAGCTTCTTTTCATAGTAATCTAGCTCGAATCACTGCACTACAAAATTTGTATGCTCAAGTGTATCTCTGTTGCTTTATTTCTTTTCATACTCCAGTTAAATAGCCATATGGTAGGAGTTATCTGGCCCTTGTGTTACTGGCACAATAACTGCCTATGTTACAGGTGAGAGTGGACAAGCTTTATTGAAAAGGAGGAAGTTATGAAAAAGCTAGCTACTGGTTTAGCGACTCTTTCTCTGTTGTGCTTGCTGAATATCGGAACGCTAGCCTACGAGAAAGATTTGAAGGAACACGTTCAATTCAACAACAAGGTATGGGTCAACACTGCTTTGGTGAAACCTGGTAAATACTTGATCAAGTACGATGCCAGTACTGGTGAGATGAAGATTATGAGTGGGGAAAAGGTTGTGGCCCAGGCCAAAGCAGCAGTGAAGGTCAATAGTGAGAAGTTTGACCGCGATGCCCTGCTTACTAGGACGACCTCTATGGGTGAGCAGTTAACCGGGGTACGGCTAGGCGGTCAGCACGAGGAACTTGATCTTAGCGACATAGTCGTCGGTATAGAGCAAGTTAGTCTCGAAGAAGATGAATTCACAGAGTATTGTGAATAATTTGATCAACACAATTCCCTAAGTAACAAAAAGCCCTGACCTAGGCCAGGGCTTTTTGTTATCTGCTAACTCAACGTATCAACGCACTGCCTCTAATACGTCAGCTTGTTCTTTATACTGTAATTGGTACAGCCGGTAATAAACCTCACGTTGCGCCAGCAATTGTTGGTGACTACCTTGCTCACGAATCTCGCCTTTGTGCAGTACGATGATTTTGTCTACGCGCTGGATCGTCGAGAGCCGATGTGCGATCACTAGCGATGTACGTTGGCTCATCACCTTTTCAATCGCGGTCTGAATCAACTGCTCGGTCTCAGTATCAATGCTCGAAGTTGCCTCGTCTAGAATTAGGATGCGTGGATCGAAGGCCAACGCGCGCGCAAACGAGATCAACTGTTTCTGCCCAACCGAAAAGCCTGCTCCACGCTCCCGCACTTTCGTTGCAAACTTGTCCGGCAAACGGTTGATGAACTCTGCCGCGCGCACCTCTTGCGCGGCCCCTTCGACGCGCCGGTTATCAATCGCCTGATTACCCAGCCGAATGTTAGCCGCCACGTCGCCGGAGAAGAGAAAGACATCCTGCAAGACGACCGCGAAGCTCTCGCGCAGCTTGCGCAAATCCCATTCGCGAATATCCACCCCATCCAGCAGAATTGCGCCGCGCTGAATGTCATAAAAGCGCATCAACAGATTCGTGATCGTCGTCTTGCCTGATCCAGTCGCGCCGACAAAGGCCACCGACTCGCCCGGCTCGACCGTGAACGAGACATCTTTCAAGACCCACTCTTCGTTCTTATAAGCAAACCAGACGTTGCGAAACTCTATGTGCCCACGCGCACGCGACACGGCGGCTGGCTGAGCAGGAGACGCAATCTTGTCCGGCGTGTCGAGCAGTTTGAAAATACGCTCGCTCGCTACCATCGCTGCCTGCAACACATTGTACTTGTCGCTAATGTCTTGAATCGGCTGCCACAGCCGTTGCGTGTATTGCAGGAAAGCCACCAACGTCCCGATTGTGATAGCTTTTTGAATCACCTGCCCGCCGCCGTACCACACAATCGCCGCAATCCCGATGGCCGAGATCAACTGGACTAATGGATAAAAGACCGCGTAGTAAAAGATCGTGTCAATGTTTGCTTGCCGATGCGCCGCGTTGATTTCGCTGAACTCCTGCAAGGCTTTTGCTTCCCGGTTGAACAACTGTATTACCTGCGCGCCTGCGATATGTTCTTGCGTGAAGGCGTTTAACCGCGCGATTTTCGTGCGCACCTGTCGAAAGCCTTCGCGCGCGCCACGGCGAAACCACGCCGTGGCCGCAATCAACAGCGGCACGACCATCAGCGAGACAAGCGCCAGCCGCCAGTTGAAATAGAACATCATCCCCAGCGCGCCCGCGATTAACACCACATCGCCCAACACCTCGACGAGGCCAGAAGTGAATAGTTCATTGAGTGAGTCCACATCGGTCGTCAGCCGCGTGATCAAGCGACCGACCGGATTGTGATCGTAGAAAGTCAGTTCGATGGTTTGCAGCTTGTGGAAAATCTCTGCGCGCAAGTCATACATCACACGCTGGCCAATCGTGTTGAGCAACACTTCCTGGAAGTAACCAATCGCCAACGTCGCTACGAGCGAGAGCAGGTAGGCCAGCGCCAGCCACAGCACGCCATCAAACGCCGTGATCGTTGGCAGCCGTCCTTCGCTCGCCGGTTTGATGTAATCATCCAGCGCCCACTTCACCAGCAACGGTCCGACTTGCCGCACCAAGTTGAGAATGAGTGTGAGCGCGAGCGCAATGACGACCAGGCGCTGGTAGGGTGCGAGGTAGTGGAACAAGCGACGCGCAGCATTGGCGTCGTAGAGTTTGTTGAGTTGTTCTTCTTCGTGGTGACTCGCCATGAATTACTGCTCGGTGCCGGGCTGTTTCTTCACTGGTGGCGCTTTGGTCTCTGGCTGCGCCGTCTTTTCGGCTTCCGCTTTTATCGCCGCCACCATCGCCTGGATTATTCCCTGTAGATCGCCCTTCAAAATCGCGCGCCAACTGTTCTCGAAGCGTTGCAGCGTCATAACGTCGAGTTTGCCGAAGGAAATCGGCGTGGGGGCGTTGGGCAGATCGAGCTTCAATTGCATCCGAAAAACGACGTGCAGTAAGTCTGTCTTTTCCGGCACGCTACCGATGATCTCGTAGGTCGAACTGTTGAGCGCGTTTTTGATCTCCGGGCTGATGCTGGTAATCATACCGAAGATTTTGCCGAAGACTTCTTGATCACTCAGTTTGTCGAACGCGGCTTTATCTTTGACTCCGAGCATTGCGCTCATTTCCTGTTTGTCCTTTTCGGTTTTAGCCATCTCGATAAGTGGCCCAAACATATCGCGCAATTGTTTGAGTGCGGCCGGATGCATCAAGCTCCCCGCTTTCAACCAATCTCCCGCGCGTGAAGCTTCGATGCAGGCCCGTGCGATCTCTTCCGGTTTCTCCGGCACTTGAGCCTGCGCTACAACTACGGACAGCACGGCGATGCTGAGCACGGGCAGCAATATTTGCTTAATTTTCATAGTACCAATCTCCAATGAAAATTGTGATGGGCCAACGGGCTACCGAGCCTGAACCTCCTGGCTATCAGGCGGCGTGTTTTTTTCGCTTCGATTTGTCGAATGAAGGCGAGTAGGCCTCGATCTTGCGCATGGCTTCCGGGCTGTAAATCTCTTCGCCACAAACCGGGCACTCATGAAATTCCAATTCCGGCACAACGTAGACTTGGCCTTTCACTTCTCTCTGCTGGTCTCTTTTAACCAGTTTAAGCTTGTTGCTGCCACAAGTCGGGCAATAAGTAATTTTCAGCATAATCTTCCTCACTCTCTCACTGATCTCTTGGCAGAGATCATAAAGTAGAAAATTTCAGCGCCGTCTTCGCGCACGAATTTGCCTTTGGTGTAAATGAAGATTCCATCCAGGTTAGTGCTTTGAATGACGTAAAGATACTCGTTTGCATGTTTGCGCTGTGGGCTGCGCGAGCGGATTTTCTTGTGGATGGTCACGGCATTGAGAATAGATTCTACAATATCAAATTCGGTCAAACCGTCGGCGTCCATTTCCAACACAGCTTTCTTGCTGAACTGGTAGCGCCCGGCCATCACCGTCCGTTTGATTTTTATCAGCACGTCGCTTTGCTCTCTTGCCATAACCGATCCAAATCTTAAACTGCCGCCAACTCCTCCTCCAACAACTGCCGCTCATACAAATCAGCATACGCCCCGCCCAACGCCAACAACTCCTCGTGCGTCCCGCGCTCGACGATGCGCCCGTGGTCGAGCACACAGATCAAATCGGCGTCTTTCACCGTCGAGATGCGATGCGCCACCACCAGCGTCGTCCGCCCGCGCATCACATCGCGCAGTTGCGACAGGATTTTTTCCTCGGTGTAAGTGTCCACCGCCGACAGCGCATCGTCCAGAATCAAAACCTTCGGCTCGCGCAAGCTGGCACGCGCGATGGCCGTGCGCTGCTTCTGTCCGCCGGAAAGTGTGATGCCGCGTTCGCCCAGAATCGTTTCGTATTTGGCGGGAAAGTCTTTCACGTCATCCGCCAGCCCGGCAACTTCAGCCGCGTGTTCAACCTTAGCCGCCTGGCCTCCATTTCTATCAAAGCTCACGCCGAACGCGATATTTTCTGCCAGCGTCTCGCTGAACAGATAAGTCTCCTGTGGCACGTAACCAATGCCCGCGCGGAGTTGTTGCAACGGGATTTCCCGAATTGGCTGGTCATCAATCAATACCATCCCCGGCGCGGCATCCAACAAGCGCGGCACCAGATTCATCAGCGTAGATTTGCCCGCGCCCGTGCGCCCGATAAACGCGATGGCCTGCCCTGGCTCGATCACCAGATTGATGTTACGCAAGACCGCCGGCCCTTCCGCATAGCGAAACGTCAAATCCCGAAATTCAATCTTGCCACGAATGCTCTCTTCGGTTGTCTCACTCTCCTGCGCATCCGCAATCGCCGGTTCAATTGCCAACACTTCGTGCATGCGCTTCAAGCTCGCCGTGCCGCGCTGCACCATATTCGTCACGTAGCCCATCGCAATCAACGGCCAGACCAGTTGTTCCAGGTAGAGAAAGAATGCGGTGAACTGGCCCAAGGTCATCGCGCCACGCGCCGTTTCGCGCCCGCCGTACCAGAGGATGGCGACTTGCGCCAAGCCAATCGTGAAGGCCATCAGCGGGTGGAAGACCGCTGAAAGTTTAACCAGGCTCAAATTGCGCTCGATATATTCAGTATTGAGCCGCGCAAACTCGCGCTCTTCGGCTTCTTCCTGCGCGTAGGCGCGCACCACGCGGACGCCGGTCAGGTTCTCCTGCGCGCGCGCCGTGATCTCGGAAAAGAACTCTTGGATTTTCTCGAAGCGCACGTGAATCTGATGGCCGAAATATTTCACCGTCAGCGTGACCAGCGGCATCGTTAGCAGCAGGAGCAAGGTCAGCTTCACACTGATAGCAAACATCATTGGCAGGATGAGCAGCACGCGGAAGATTGTTTGCTCGCTGTACATAATCGCCGGGCCGACAATCTGCCGTACCGCGCTCAGATCGTTTGTCGCGCGTGCCATTAAATCGCCCGTACGATGGTTCTGAAAAAATTCGAGCGGCAGTTTTTGCAGGTGGCTGTAAAAATCCTGGCGCAGGTCGTATTCGATGTAGCGCGACATATTGATGAGCGTGCGCCGTTGGAAAAAGAGAAAGATGCCGCTCACGATTTGCGTGCCGAGGATGATCGCTACCGAGCGCAGAATTCTATCGCGCGTCACACCCTGTTTAGACAAGTCATCAATCGCGTGGCCGACAAAGCGCGGCAGGAAAACGCCGAGCGAAACCGAGCAGAGCACGAAAACCGTACCCGCCATCAAGTGCCAGCGATACTTCTGGAAATATGCGAGGAGCCAGGCTTTGCCGGATGGATACATTTGTCAGAAGGAAGTAGGCAGGAGACAGTAGATAGTAGGCAGTAGGAAAGCGGCTCTACTGGCTACTGGCTTCTGGCTACTGTCTACTGATTTTCAATGTTCTTTCAGTGAGCGCGCCACCAAACCGAGGCCGCCGGCGAGCAGGGTAAAAATGATGAGTGTGTTGAACAGGCTCGTTGAATGCCAATAGACCGACAGGTTCGCAATCACGCCGACAACAATGATGAGCGCACCGCCACAGGTGAGCAGCCAACCCAGCATCGAGCGCCCGTTGAAAAAAAGCATTCCAATGCCGAACAAGAGCGGCAGCAGCGTCAGGCCAAATGCATTGTAGCCCCAGAGCGTCCAGAAGCCGCTCGATACTGTGACTTGATTCATGAACAGGTAGCCGCCCGCAATCGTCATCGCCAAGCCAATCAAAAATTCGCCGATGCCGCCTTTGGTGCCGCCCGCACCGCGCCTGCGGTGTTCGAGTTCGTAGGTGGGATTGGTTACGTACTCATCGGGGCTGCGGCGTTCAGCCTCTTCGGTTTTCCAATCGCGATAACTCATCAGTGGTCTCCTCATGGGCAAGCGTTTTGGTGTCGTGCAAACGAGGCGGCATTCTACTGCTTGCTACTGAGGCGCTTCAACTTGGCCTGGAGAGCAGCCAGGGATTGCTTTTGGGGGTAATGCTAAAAATGTAATGCTTGATTCACCGCAGAGGCGCAGAGCACGCTGAGGCTTCGCAGAGAAGAAGCGAGTGAGAAAGACCCACCGCAAGCTCTCCGCGCCACCTCTATTTACTCTGCGCCTCTGCAGTGAACGAGTTTCGTCTAACTCATAACATCGCTTTTATGAACTACCGTTTTTGAAAGAACAACAAGTTCCATCCTTTTGCCTTTATACTCGCAACTATGAGCCGAACGACATTATTTGAAGCTCTGGCCGCCGAAGCTGCCGCCTGCGTCACCTGCGAACGCATGCGCGAACGCCAAGCCGTGCTCAGCCAGCGCAACGGCACGCTCAATCCCAAAGTGCTCTTCATCGCCGAGGCTCCGGGTCGCAACGGCGGAGACCGCACGCGCATTCCATTTCATGGTGACATCTCCGGCGACAACTTCGAGAAGCTGTTGGCTTCGATCCAACTTACGCGCGAAGAAATCTTCATCACCAACAGCGTCCTGTGTAGCCCGCGCAAACCTTCGGGCGCGAATGATCGACCTACACGCGCCGAGATCAAAAACTGTTCGGGTTTTTTGCAGCGGCTACTCGACCTGCTCAACCCGCCGGTGATTGCCACGCTGGGTGCGGTCGCGCTCGATGCCTTGCGCTTGATCGAGCCGCACGCTTACAACTTGCGCGAACACGCTGCGAAGCTCGTGCGCTGGCGCGGCCGGTTGCTCGTGCCGCTCTATCATCCCAGCCCGCAAGTTCTCATCACTGTCCGCCCGCTGGCCCAGCAAGAGCGGGATTACCGCGTGCTGCGGCGCGCACTCAAGCAAAGCAAAATGGTCTGACCACTCTGCTTGACTGCCAAGCGTAGACAAAGTTATACATACGCGACCGAACTACTCTGGCGAATAAACAGCACTTGAATGCCTTCAAACTCTATGCGGAAATCGGATCGGACTCTGAAATTGCTGGCGCTACTCTTGAGCGCCAGTGCGATGTGGACTGTTTCTACGTTGGGCGCTTTGACTGCCGGGCCTACAGCGACCCAAGCAAATGAAGCCGAGTTTTTTGAAAAGAAGATCAGGCCGCTCTTTGCCACGCATTGCGCCAAATGTCATAACGCCACAGCGCAGGTGGCTGACCTCGATCTCAGCACTGCCGAAGGCTTCGCCAAAGGCGGCGCCAGCGGGCCGCTTGTCAATAAAGAACAGCCCACAGAAAGCCGTCTGCTCAAAGTCGTCGGCTACCAAGAAAAATTGAAGATGCCGCCAGCGGGCAAGCTGAAAGATGATGAGCTTGCCGCCTTGGCCGAATGGGTGAAGTTGGGCGCACCGTGGCCGAAAGCTCCGGTTGTCCGTGTCGAAGCGGACGAGCCCAAATCAGCAAGCGCAAAACCAAAGCGGGAATTTACCACTGGAGAGAGAGCCTTCTGGTCATTTCAACCAATAGCGCGCTCGTCTGTACCGAAAGTCAAAAATACTGCCTGGATCAAATCACCGATTGATGCATTTATCCTACAGAAGCTGGAAGCGCAGGGCATCATGCCCGCGCCGCCTGCCGACAAGCTGACGCTGCTGCGTCGCACCACTTACGATCTGACGGGCTTGCCGCCGACCGAGCAAGAGATTCAAGCTTTCCTTGCCGATGACGAACCCGATGCCTTTGCCAAAGTCGTTGACCGCCTGTTGGCCAGCCCGCGTTACGGCGAGAAATGGGGGCGAAATTGGCTTGATGTGGCGCGCTACGCCGATTCGACCGGCAATGACGAAGACCATCGCTATCCCAATGCATGGCGCTATCGCGATTACGTGATCGAAGCTTTCAACCGCGACCTACCTTACGATCAATTCGTGCGCGAACAAGTCGCGGGCGACCTGCTGCCCAGTTCTGACGGCAAAGAAGTCAATCGGCGCGGCATCATTGCTACGGGCTTTCTCGCGCTGGGGCCGAAAGCCCTCGCGCAGCAGGATAAGCAGAAAATGCTCTACGACGTTTACGACGAGCAGGTCGAAGTCGTTGGCAAAGCCTTTCTCGGTCTGACGGTCGCGTGCGCGCGCTGTCACGATCACAAGTTCGATCCCATCCTGACGAAGGATTACTACGCGCTCACCGGCATCTTCGCTAGCACGCGCAGCTTCAGCGCGCCCTATGAGTTTGTCTCGCAACACTTAAACAAACCGTTGGTATCACGGGTCGAGTGGGAGGCTTATCAGGCCAAGAAGAAAGAGCACGATGAACGGCTTAAACGCCATCAGCTCGAACAGGGCGAGATTGCCGAGCGCGTGAAAGAACAATTGGTGACCGCGCAAGTCGCGCAACTGGCCGAGTACATGCTGGCCGCGCGCAGTGTCTATCAAGACAAGGCTGAGCTTAAAACTGTGGCGAGCCAGAGCAAACTCGAAGCTGAGTTGCTGCAAAAGTGGGTCAATTATCTGAAGCCCGGCAAGCCGAAGCTGCACTTGTTGGAATGGGAGAAGGCTACGCCCGAAACGTTACGCGCCGTGGCTGCGGATTATCAACAACGTTTTCAAGAGCGGCTGGGCCAATGGCAAGCGCGCCTCAACGAGTGGCGTGGCAAATATCAAAAGGCGCTCGCCGAGAACAAACCGCTGCCCGACAAGCCGGATTTTGAAGACGGCCAGGATCGCTTCTTTGCCGAAGTCTACTTTGGCCGAGGCCCGTTTTCGGTAACTGCCGAAGACAAAGCGCGCTTCAACGAGATGGACTGGCAGCGCATCTCGAATCTCAAATCGAACATTGAAAATTTGAGAAAACAGTCGCCGCCGGAACCCGAAATGGCTACAGCGGTCGAGGAGGGTGAACCGGTTAGCCAAAAAATCTTTGTGCGCGGCGATCATCACAACCCCGGCGAAGACGCGCCGCGCGCCATTCCTGCCATCCTCGCGCCACGCACACCCGCGCCGCCATTCAGTGCGGGCAGCGGGCGGCGCGAATTGGCTGAATGGTTGACGCAGCCCGAACATCCATTGACGGCGCGCGTGATGGCCAACCGCATCTGGCTCTGGCATTTTGGCGAAGGCTTGGTGCGCACGCCCGACAATTTTGGCAAGATGGGCGAGCGGCCCACCCATCCAGAACTGCTCGATTTCCTGGCGCGCCGCTTTCTCGAGAGTGGTTGGTCAATCAAAGCAATGCACCGATTGTTGATGTTGTCGAATGCGTATCAAATGGCGAGCAACGCGACGGACGTAGCTTTTAAGGCCGATTCTGACAATCGATTGTTCTCACGTTTCCCGCGCCGCCGCTTGACGGTCGAAGAGATGCGCGACGCGCTGCTGGCGATTGACGGCACACTTGATCTGACGATGGGCGGCACGTTGCAGGCGGGTAGGGGAACTGACGGCGAGAATGCTGCTGGGCGCTTGAGCCTCAATCCTGAAAAGCTCACACGCCGCACGATCTATCTGCCGTTGCGGCGCGCGAATCTGCCCGCGCTGCTCAACCTGTTTGATTTCGGCGACGCGACCGCAATGAGCGGCAAGCGGCAGTTGACCAACGTGGCGACGCAGGCGCTATTTTGGCTGAACAGCGATTTCGTCAATGACCGTGCGCGCAGGCTGGCGAGCGAATTGATTGAACGCCAGCAATCGCTCGGCGACGAGACGCGCGTGCGGCTGGCCTATCTGCGCATCTTGAATCGGCAGGCCACGCGCGAAGAAATTGCGCAGAGCTTGGCCTATCTCAATGCGGTCAAACAAAAGCACGCGCAAGAAAACACGCCAATCACGGCGTGGCAAGGCTTGTGTCGCGTGCTGCTCTCGTCGAATGATTTCCTTTACGTGGATTGATGAAGAGCCTACAGAACTCGCAGGACAAAGAGGAAATTCTAGCCCGCTTGCAACGCGTCAACGCCGACAGTGCGCGCCAGTGGGGGCGGATGACGCCGCATCAGATGCTTTGTCACCTCAGCGATTCGTTTCGCGTCGTGATGGGTGAGAAAGCTTCGGAGCGCCGCGACAACTTCTTGTCGCGGACGGTAGTGAAGTGGATCGCGCTCGATGTGCCATTGCAATGGCCGAAGGGAGTGAAGACGATGGCGGCCTCCGATCAGGAACGTGAAGGTACACCGCCGGTTGAATTTGAACGTGACCGGCGCGAACTGCTCTCCTTGTTTGACCGCTTCACCCGCACGCAAAAAGATTTCAATTTCCAAGCGCACCCGATGTTTGGAGAGCTGGCGGAAGCGGAATGGCTGCGCTGGGGCTACTTACATTGCGATCATCATCTGCGCCAGTTTGGCGTATGAGGCAGGCTTTGATGGATTTGATTCAATCGCTTTATCACCGAACAGAAAAACCACTCTCGCGCCGCGCCTGGCTGCGTGCCGCGGGCCTAGGCTTTGGCGCGCTCAGCTTGAACGCGCTGTTGGCCGAAGAAGCGCTGGCACAAACGCAAAACCCGCTCGCGCCGCACGCGCCGCACTTTGCGCCGAAAGCCAAGCGCGTCATCTTTCTGTTTATGCACGGCGGGCCGTCTTCGGTTGATTCGTTCGATCCGAAAGAACGTCTAGTCCGCGATCACGGCAAGCCATTGCCATTCAAACGCCCGCTCGCTTTTGATAACAAGAACGAAGCGGGGCCGTTGATGAAATCGCCCTGGCAATTCCGCCCCGGCGGCCAGAGCGGCGTGCCCGTCAGCGACCTTTGGCCCAACGTGCGCGAGTGCGTAGACGAAATGGCTATCGTCCGCTCGATGGTCGGCGAGGGCGTAGATCACGGCGCGGCCTTGTTGCAAACCTTTACCGGCGCATCGAACTTTGTCCGCCCCAGCCTCGGTTCGTGGACAACTTACGGTTTGGGTACGGAGAATCAAAATCTGCCCGGTTTTATCGCGATCAAACCGTCACTTGCGCACGGCGGCGCAAAGAACTGGTCTTCAGCCTTTCTGCCCGGCGCGTACCAAGGCACGGCCATCGGACACGCGGGGTTGAAGGTAGACGACATCAAAAACGAGCCGATTGAATACCTGATCAACAAACGTTATTCGGCGGATGAGCAGCGGTTTGAACTCGACTTGTTGCAGAACATCAACCGCCGCCACCAAGCCTTGCGACAGAGCGATCCGCAACTCGAAGCTCGTATCCAGGCCTTTGAGTTGGCTTATCGCATGCAGAGCGAAGCGCCCGAAGCATTCCAGGTTGAAAAGGAATCTGAAGCGACGAAAAAGCTTTACGGCTTGGACGATCCAGTCACGCAAGACTTCGCCTGGCAATGCATCCTAGCGCGGCGCTTGGCCGAACGTGGCGTGCGCTTCATTCAATGCACGCACAGTTACAAGTGGGATCAACACAGCGAGCTGTACAACGGCCACACGCAGAACGCGCGCGAAGTAGACAAGCCGATTGCCGGATTGGTGAAAGACTTGAAGTCGCGCGGTTTGTTGAAAGACACGCTGGTGATTTGGGCAGGCGAATTTGGGCGCACGCCGGTTTCGCAGGGCGGCGACGGACGCGATCACAATCCGTATGGCTATTCGATCTGGCTGGCGGGCGGTGGCGTCAAAGGCGGGTTTGTTTACGGCGCGACGGACGAGATCGGCTATCACGCGCTGGAAGACCGGATGCACATTCACGATTTCCACGCGACAGTGTTGCACCTGTTGGGTCTGGATCACGAGCGGTTGACGTATCGTTACAGCGGGCGCGATTTTCGGCTAACCGATGTGGCAGGCGTGGTGGCGCAGAAACTCATTGCCTGAGTAGACAGAAGACAGGAGGCAGTAGACAGTAGACGGAGAGCGGACCGTAGACTGTAGACTGCCTTTTGTTTTCCTACTGTCTATTGCCTCCTGTCTTCTGCCTATTGCCTACTAATTTTTTGCCACCCAAAAATTCCTTTCAACGTTTAACCACTCAGCTAAGTAGTAGTAAGCGAGCAAGCAATTGGAGAATCAACAATGCCCAGTGAGACAGCAGAACTCGTGCTGATGGCTGACAAATTAAGGTTGGGAAGGGCAGAGACCGCTACGTCCGATCCGCACGTGCAGATTATTGTGCGCGCGCAGGCTGGTGACCGCGCGGCCTTCGATCAATTGATGATCCAACACCAGCGGCGCGTGGTCGCCGTGGCGTGGCGCTTGCTCGGCTCGCAAGACGAAGCGCGCGATGCGGCGCAGGAGGCGTTCCTGCGCGTTTACAAACACCTGCACAAGTTCGATCTGTCGCAGGATTTCTCCGGCTGGCTCTATCGCATCGTCGTCAACGTCTGTCGCGATCTGCAACGCAAGCGTGGCCGCTACGGCAGCGCATCACTAGAAGAAGAGTTCGCGTCCGGCAATTTGCCCGAACCGGCAAGCCGCGAAGACGGCGAGGCCGCTGTTTTGGCAGCGCAGGAACGCGCGATTGTCCAGCGCGCGCTGGCGACGTTGAGCGCGAAGGAGCGCGCGGCCATCGTGTTGCGCGACTTGGAAGGCTTGCCGACCGAAGAGGTGGCGAGGTTGCTGGGTTCATCGCCGCCGACCGTGCGTTCGCAGGTCAGCACGGCGCGAGTGAAGATCAAAGCGTTTCGGGAACGTTGGTTGAGTGGGAAAGGGAAGCGTTAGCCTGGGTACGCACGCTTCCGGCGTGCCGGTCTGGGATGGGACGCCATCACCAGCAAGCACGCAATCCATTACCAACACACAAGGCTGTATTAGTACCCAGGGAAAGTGAGGCCCCAATGAACTGCACACGAGTTCAAGAGTTGTTGCCGTTATACGTTGGTGAAGACTTGGCGGTTGGCCAAGCGGCGGAAGTTCGCGCGCATTTGTCGCAGTGTGCTGCGTGCCAGCGGCTCGCCGACGAATTTGCTGCGAGTCAGAACTGGTTGCAGGCGGTCGCGCCGCCGGAATTTGACGACGCCTTTTTTGACAACTTGCGCGCCGGGGTGTGGCAGCGCCAAGCGCAGCTTGAAGCACAGCCAAGCTTGCTTGAGCGGTGGCTGCCGTTCGGCAGCTGGCGGTTGATGGGGGCGGCAGCGATGACGGCGTTGCTGGTTGCAGCTCTTTGGAGTTGGTCTGTTTATCGCAGTGGCGTTGCACCTGCTGTAAATCAAGGCAATGAGCTTGTAAGGCAGCCGACGGGCAATGGCTCGAAAACGCCAACGCTCAAAGACAGCTTGCCTGAAAACAAGCAGCAATTGGCCGACACGTCCAACCACCCTGCCAGGCATGCGCGTGGTAGCGTAGAAATCGCGCCCCAATTGACAGAGTTGGTCAGTGCGCAAAGTTCGGTTGTGCCAGGACAACAAAGCCTGATCGCCCAAGCGAACCGGCCCTTACCGGACGACGTGCCACCGCTAAACCCCGGAGAGATACCCAATCCGCCCGAGATGCCGGAGATGTTACGCATCGAACTGCAAACGGCTGATCCGAACATCCGCATCATCTGGTTTGCGCCCAAGACTGAAACCCCTTTGAATACGAAACCTGAAACAAACAGTAGATAGGAGCAATTATGTCGAGACGGATAATTCAAGCATTATTTATCGCTATGTTGGTGAGTTCGGCTGCTGTGTTGGCTTTAGCGCAGCAACCGGCGGCCCAGAAGGAGCCGGAATTTGTTGACCACAAGCAGTTCAAGTCCGAGATCATCGAACTCAAGCATCGTGACCCACAAGATTTAGTCGGAGTCTTGGCTGCTTTGGGCAGTGGCTTCAAAGGAGCCAAGGTTGGCTCAAGCCGGGAGTTCAAAAGCATTACCGTACGCGATTTCCCGGAGAATATCGCCATCATCAAGGAGGCGTTAAAACGCCTTGATGTGCCGCAGCCGCCTAAACCTCCAAGCCGCGACATCGAAATCGTGGCTTATATTTTGGTCGCGTCCAATCAAGAAGGAGCAACCGATCAATATCCCGCGCCTTTGCGTGATGTGGTCACCCAATTGCAAAACACACTGGGCTTCAAAAGCTATCGCCTCTTGACGCCGATCGTGCAGCGAACCAGTTCAACATCCGGCAGTCTGAGCAGCAGCGGGACTGCCATCTTCCCATCAGGCACTGCTGGTTTCATGGCGCGGTACGAGCTACAAATTCGCCGCATCTACACAGATAGGGATCAGCCGGGTAGCATCTTTTTCGAAGGATTAAATCTCGGACTGCGCGGTGATAACGACTCGGCTTATGCGAATATCGGTGAGGCGAAAATCTCTACCAGCATCAACGTGAAGGAGAATGAGAAGATGGTCGTCGGCACCACCAGTATGAAAGACAAGGCACTGATCCTGGTCCTGATGGCGAAGTATATGAATTGAACACGGCCAAGTCTGTATCGTTGACTGGGGGCGGAATAACCTTTCGCCCCTTTACTTGTTTTGGGGATAGTGCAACGCCCGGCGATGACTCAATCCCTGAACAAATTGTTGAACGCCTCAGCCAGCGTCGGATGCGCAAAGATCGCATCTTTCAACACCGTATATGGCAGCTTGCCGAGCATGGCGATTTGCAGCATCGCCATTAACTCTCCGCCTTCAATGCCGAGTATCGCGCAACCAAGAATCTGCTGACTCTCGGCATCAACGATAACCTTCATCACCCCGCGTGACTCATCCATCTCCAACGCGCGCGCCACATAGCTCATCGGCATTTTGAAGACGCGGATGTTGCGCCCTTGCGCGCGCGCCTCGGCTTCGGTCAGCCCGACGCGGCCCAGTTGCGGGTCAATGAAAACAGTGTAGGGGACGAGACGCTCATTGAATGTAGCGTTGCCGCCTTCGAGCAGATTGGCGCGGATGATGCGGTAATCGTCATACGAAATGTGCGTGAATTGCGGCCCGCCTTTCACGTCACCAAGCGCGAAGATACCAGGCACATTGGTCTCTAACTTTTCATTGGTCTTGATGAAACCGTGTTTGTCGGTCTCGACTCCGGCGGCGGCCAGCTTCAGGCTTTCCATATTGGGCACGCGGCCAGCGGCGGCTAACAGGTGAGAGCCGCTGATGACGCGCTCGCCTGCTGGGGTTCGCACGGTCAGGCGGATTTGCTTGTCGCTGGTTTGCTCACCGCTGATGGCTTGTGTGTTCAATAAAACTTCAATGCCGTCCTCGCGCATGATCTTCGCCACTTCTTCAGCAATGTCTTCATCCTCGCGTCCAAGCAGTTGTGGCGCGCGCTGCACGACGGTCACGGCGCCGCCGAAGCGGCGAAACATTTGGCCGAACTCCAAGCCGATGTAGCCGCCGCCGAGCACGAGCAGATGTTCCGGCAATTCGTCCAACTCCATAATTGAGGACGAATCAAGTATCGGCACTTTATCCGCGCCGGCCAGGTCGGGCTTGGCCGGGCGCCCGCCGGTATTGATGAATATCTTTGGAGCCGTCAGCCCGCTCGTCCCACCACTGGCTAGCTTTACTTCGACCGATTGCGCGCTGGTGAACTGTGCTGTGCCGAAGAGCAATTCCAGGTTGTCTGTCTTCTCGATGCCTTGCTGGCTGCCGTTGCGAAAGCTCTCCACAATGGCCTGTTTGCGCCGTCGTACCTCGGCGAGCTTGACCGTGACTGAGTCTGTATGCACGCCATAATCCGCCGCGCGCCGCGCCAGATAGGCCACGCGCGCGCTGGCCACCATCGTCTTCGTGGGTGTGCAGCCGACATTGATGCAAGTGCCACCAACATGCGCACGTTCGATCAACGCGGTCTTCCAACCGGCCTTGGCCAAATCGAGCGCGAGCGGGTTGCCGGCTTGGCCGGAGCCAATGACGATGGCATCGTAACTTTGCGAAGCTGACATAATGCCTCCTCTGTGGAGAACGAAAGTTGATAATTAGCGCTGGCGTGAGTCAACACGCACTTGCGTTCGGCAATTTATGCAGGCAGAGAGTGATTTTATTCCAAATGGCAATTGAGATGGCGAGTAAGTTGAGAGGGAAGCGACTTGTTTCAAAGCATCACGACCGCGTGCGGGCCTTTCTCGGTCACTTGTCCAATGATCGCTGCTTCAGGATAGCTCTCGCGCAGCCGCGCCAGCATTGCTTCGGCTTTCTCTTGCGCTACGGCAATCAAGATTCCACCCGCCGTTTGCGGATCGAAGAGTACGCTGGCCATCTCTTTGGTGATGTCCGTGTCGAAGCAGACTCCGTCACCAACGTATTCACGGTTGGTCTTGTCGCCTCCCGTCAACATCTTGCGGCCAGCCAGTTCGAGCGCGCCGGGCAGTACGGGGACAGCGGTTGCCGTGATTTCAAAAGTGACGCGACTGGCTTTGGCCACTTCCCAGGCATGGCCTAACAAGCCGAAGCCGGTGATGTCTGTCGCGCCGCGCACGCCGAATTCGCGCATTGCTTCGGCGGCTTGGCGGCCAGGCGTGAGCATCGTGGCGATTGAGCGTTGTGCCACTTCTGCCGAAGTCTTCTCGAACTTGATGCCAGTCGAAATGATGCCAGTGCCAAGCGGTTTGGTCAGGATGAGCACGTCACCAGGCTGCGCGCCGTCATTCGTTGCCAATTGGTCAGGATGAATCAAACCCGTCACTGAGTAGCCGAACATAATCTCCTGGCTTTGCACTGAATGGCCACCGACCAACGTGACGTTGTTTTCGCTCAAGATCGAAAGCCCGCCGCGCATAATCTCACCGAGGATTTCAAACGGAACATCCTTTTTCGGAAAGCAGGTGATCGCCATCGCCGTGATTGGTGTGCCGCCCATCGCCCACACGTCGTTGATCGAGTTGAGCGCGGCAATGCGCCCATAGTCGAACGGGTCGTCCACAATCGGCGTGAAGAAGTCGAGCGTCTGCACCAATGCCAAATCGTCGCGCAGACGATAGACTCCCGCATCGTCGGCGTTGTCGTAGCCAACCAGCAAGTTCGGATTGTGTGGTTGTCGTGGTAGCCCGCTCAAGACCTGAGCGAGTATGCTCGGCGAGAGCTTAGACGCTCAACCGGCACAGGCCACCATTTCCGTTAATCGTTTATCCATAAATCAGACTGCAAGCCCAAAAAAGACTTGCCTGTATAGGACTGGAGTGTATAATGCGCGGCGTTGAGAGTTCATCGGCACTGCTTCTCCCGCTTCGATGGCTCTCGTTTCTTCAAGTTGTTAGCCTACCTGTGCCAGTTGTGAATTCTTCTTGCTGCCCTCCAGCATTTCGAAGAATTTGCAACTGGCACTTTACTTTTTACGTGTGAACTGCTGCCAAACCATCACCAAAATTCGAGCATTTCAATTACATACTCTTTCATCCACGAAAACACTTTGGCCCTGTGCTCGGTTTTGCTGTCGAACGCTGGTGCAGCGGGGATAAAGCACAAGACGGGTGGCGCAACGAAGGCCCCTGTCTTAGGTAGCTTGAGACGAGCAATACAATAATTCAATCCTTCAAAAGCATAGCGGCAAGACAACAGAGCATCGCCTTGCCGCTAGCTGCGCTGTTTTACACCGCCGCTTCTTCTTCCTTCGCCGCCGCGCGTCCACGCCGTCCGGCAGGTGCTGGTTCAGCCGTTGCCGCTGCGGCAGTTGCTGCTACTGCCGGTTGCGCTTTAACGGTTAAACCAAGCGCCGCCCGCAGTTCGGTTTCGACCCGCACACCGAGTTCCTTGTTATCGCGCAAAGAGTTCTTCGCATTCTCGCGCCCTTGCCCCAATCGTTCGCCGCGATAGGAAAACCACGCACCTGACTTTTCGACCACTTTGTGCTCAACGCCCATATCAATGATCTCACCCCATTTGGAGATGCCTTCGCCATACATAATGTCGAATTCAGCTTCTTTGAAAGGTGGAGCGACTTTGTTCTTGACGACTTTGACTTTGGTGCGGTTGCCGGTGACGCTCTCCCCGTCTTTGATCGCAGCGATGCGGCGGATGTCAATGCGGACGGACGAATAAAATTTGAGCGCACGTCCACCCGTCGTCGTTTCGGGCGAGCCGAACATCACCCCGATCTTTTCACGAATCTGGTTGATGAAGATCAGACAGGTGTTGGAACGAGCCACGACAGCGGTCAGCTTGCGCAAGGCTTGCGACATCAGGCGCGCTTGCAAGCCCGGCAGCGAATCGCCCATATCGCCTTCCAATTCGGCGCGCGGCGTCAAGGCGGCGACCGAATCAATCACCAGCACATCTACCGCATTCGAGCGTACCAGCGATTCGGTGATCTCCAATGCCTGCTCGCCAGAATCCGGCTGCGAAACAAACAGGTCATTGATGTTCACGCCAAGCTTCTGCGCGTAGATTGCATCGAGCGCGTGTTCAGCATCAATGTAGGCGGCAATACCGCCAGCTTTTTGTGCCTCAGCCACGACGTGCAGCGCCAGCGTGGTTTTGCCTGAGCTTTCCGGCCCATAGACTTCAATGACGCGTCCGCGCGGGAAGCCGCCGACGCCGATGGCCGCGTCAATGCCGATGCTGGAAGTCGAGATCACGGGGATATCTTCGGTACCGTGGTCGCCCAGCTTCATAATCGAGCCTTTGCCGAAATTCTTTTCGATCTGTGCCAGCGCAGCTTCGATTGCTTTCGCTTTTTCACTTTTTTCCATAGCCATAGTGGTTTTTTCTCCGTTACAAAAAGATGATGTGTGTCCCAGCCGCATTGGCCCGCTCCTGCGTCGCGCTACGCTATTACTGTAGGCTAGGCGCGACAGTCATTGACTGGAACGCTAAGTTGACTCTGCCCGCGTCGAGTTGTGCCCCAAGTGCTAAAACAGGTTCATAGGCAGGGAATGCGCTCCGGCATCAGCACGAGCTGCTTTCCACTTGGTGACTGGACGTTCGCGATTATAGCATCGTTTCGCGCGGGTTGCATGGATGAAACAAGGAGTTTTGGATTATTTCCGCGTAACTTTGCGCCCGGTCACGGCAATCGCGTTGAGGTCGCGCCATAATAACTCGGCAAAGCGCGCCTCATTCACTCTGGCTTTGCGTCGGTGACCGGTAGCTGACAAAAGATTCGACCAACCAAATGACGGCGGCACGGGCAATTCGTCGCCTGCATTGGCCTGCACGGCGGCGCGATAATGTGAATCGTGTGGATTGATCTCGTGGGCCGCTTGAAAATGCTCACGCGCCTCGCTGGGCCGGTTGGCCTGCCAGTGCATCCAGCCCAGACTGTAAAGCGCCGCGTCAAAGCGCGGGTCCAAACGCACCGCCTTTTGCAGATGCTTGAGCGCCTGCTCCTCGCGTCCTTGTTCCCAATAAACACGCCCAACCAGGTAATACATCTCTGGCGTCGGCTTGAGCGCCAACGCGCGTTTCAAATGGACAATGGCTTCTTCGAGTTTGCCTCCGCTGATGAGCAGCCGTCCCAAACTGTAATGCGCAGCAAAGGAATTCTCATCGAGCTGAAGCGCATGTTTGAGATGATGCTGGGCCGATTCGGCCTGCCCTTCATCGCCGCTCAACAGGCCGAGCAACAATTGCGCGCCGAAATGCTCGCTCTGTTTGGAAAGGGCACGTTGCAAATGGGTCGTCGCTTCTGGCGCTTTGCCAAGATGGAAGTAGTATTCGCCAATCGTAAAGGACAGCTCGGAGTTTTGCTGATCAAGCGCGAGCGCGTTTTCCAACATACGCAAGCCGCGCCGCGTGCGCCCTTCGCTGATGAGTAGCGTGCCTTCTTCCACCAAGTCAATGAACTGTTCGCGTTCGTCGCGTTGTGCACCGCGATACGCGTTGATAATCAATTCGCAGCGCTCATCCAACCGCTCGCGTTCCGCCGTCTCTTCATAATGACGCGCCAAACGCGTGCGCCAGCGTTGCTCCAACTCTTCCGCATCCACCGCACGCATTTCGGTCAGCAGTTCGGTCAGCGATTCGAGCATCATGTGATCGTAGAAGTTGCTCGTGCCTTGTTGGTGCGCCAACTCCAGCAACTGCTCAAACCGCTCATTGGCGCGCGCCAGCGCCGCTTCGAGCGCGCTGATGCGTTCGAGCAGATGCTCTTCCAACGCGCCTTCCTGGCCGTCGAAAAATGCGGCGTCATACGTGTGCGAAACGAGCATCAAGCGCGAGCCGCAGCCATCGCAATAGTCCGCTTCCAGCGGGTTCACCTTTTTACAACGTTGGCAGAAAATCATTTCGTCTATCGGGTCTACCTTTCAACTGCTAGAGCTACTGCGTTGCCGCCGCCCAGGCATAAGCTGACGATGCCGCGCTTGGCGTTGCGCTTAATCATTTCGTGCAGCAAGGTCACGAGCACGCGTGCGCCGGACGCGCCAATCGGATGGCCCAACGCCACCGCGCCGCCGTTGACGTTCACCTTGGCTGGATCGAGTTCAAGTTGTTGCAGCAACGCGACCGACTGCGAAGCGAAGGCTTCGTTCAATTCAAACAGATCAACCTCTGCCAGCTTCCAGCCAGCCTTGGCCGCAACCTTCTTCACTGCGTCAACCGGTGCCATCATCACCAGCTTCGGCTCAACGCCAGCCACGGCTTGCGCCACGATGCGGGCGAGTGGTGCGCGTTTCAATAGACTCGCTTTAACAAGCGAGGTGACAACCAGCGCCGCCGCGCCGTCATTGATCGTCGAAGCATTGCCCGCCGTCACGCTGCCGTCCTTGCGAAACGCCGCTTTGAGCTTGGCCAATCCTTCCAGCGTCGCATCCTCGCGTGGCCCTTCATCCGTATCGAAGATAATCGGTGCGCCTTTGCGCTGCGGAACTTCGACCGGGCAAATCTCGTCTTTGAAGCGGCCTGCTTTCAACGCGGCCACGGCTTTACGCTGTGAATTGAACGCGTATTCGTCTTGTTGCTCACGCGTGATACCGTACCTTTCACAGACAACCTCGCCCGTCTCGCCCATGTGCCACTGATCGAATGCGCACCACAGGCCATCGTGCACCATCGCATCCACGATCTCGCCATTGCCCATGCGATAACCGTCGCGCGCTTTCATCAACAAGTAAGGCGCGTTGCTCATAGATTCCATCCCGCCCGCTACGATCAACTCGTTATCGCCGAGCGCGATGGATTGCGCCGCCAACATCACCGACTTCAAACCTGAACCGCAAACTTTGTTGACGGTCAGCGCGGAAACTTTGTCAGGCACGCCCGCCAGCAACGCCGCCTGCCGCGCCGGATTCTGTCCCAGGCCCGCTTGTAGCACGCAGCCCATAATCACTTCATCAACCTGCGCAGCCTCTATGCCCGCACACTCGATGGCATTGCGCACGGCAATCGCTCCGAGCTGCGGCGCAGTGAAAGGCTTCAATGCGCCCTGGAATTTGCCGATGGGTGTGCGCGTGGCGCTGATGATGACAGCTTCTTGAATCGTGGTCGGCATTGCTGAAAACCTCTTGCTTGATGATGTCGTTGATGGAAGATAAATGTATTCGCCAATCGAGTAAATTCGATTATAGCGGTTGAAAGAACAGAGTCAATCAAACGCTCTTCACGCGCAGCGGCCAAGCCCAAGTGGTTAATCTCTCAAAGCTCGCGGCTTTTGCCTTTTATTTTTTGCGCGTGCTATCCTCTCGCTTCTTTTGCGCAAGCGAAATCATTTCAACTACGACTGATCTCCAATTTCAAATTTGAAATATCGGGATCGAGGAGGAATCTTGAGCGTTCTCGTTGATCGAAACACCCGTCTGATTGTGCAAGGCCTGACCGGCAAGGAAGGCACTTTCCACGCGCTGCAGATGCGTGATTACGGCACCAACATCGTCGGCGGCGTCACGCCCGGCAAAGGCGGTTCGACGCACGAAGGCTTTCCCGTCTTCAACACCGTCAGCGACGCCGCGCGCGAGACTGGAGCGAATGCCTCGGTGATCTACGTGCCGCCGCCCTTCGCTGCCGATGCGATTATGGAAGCGGCAGACGCGGGCTTGCCGCTGATCGTCTGCATCACCGAAGGCATCCCGGCCCTGGATATGGTCAAAGCCTACGCCTACGTCCAAGCGCGCGGCGTGCGCCTGGTCGGCCCCAACTGCCCAGGCGTGATCTCGCCCGGCAAATGCAAAGTCGGCATTATGCCCGCGCGCATTCACAAAGAAGGCCGCGTCGGCGTGGTCTCGCGCTCCGGCACGTTGACCTACGAAGCGGTTGGCCAATTGACCGCGCTCGGCATCGGCCAATCCACCTGCATCGGCATCGGCGGCGACCCGATCATCGGCACGCAACAACGCGATGCCCTCGAACTGTTCAACAACGACCCCGACACTGACGCCATCGTGATGATCGGCGAAATCGGCGGCTCAGCGGAAGAAGAGGCCGCCGCCTACGTCCAAGACCACGTCAAAAAACCTGTCGTCGGCTTCATCTGCGGCCAGACCGCGCCGCCGGGACGCCGCATGGGGCACGCAGGTGCGATCATCGCGGGCGGCAAAGGCACAGCGGCAGAGAAGATGGCCGCAATGACTGCGGCAGGCATTCACGTGGTGAAAAGCCCGGCAGACATTGGCGCGAAGGTGAAAGAAGTGCTAGGTTTGTAAGCAGGCGAATGAGTTAGTGCTTGAGGCGAGACGATGCAAAACGCGCAACCCCTCATCACAATTGATCCTGAAGTTTTGGGCGGCACTCCCGTGTTTCGCGGCACGCGGGTGCCGGTCAAAACCTTGTTCGATTACCTGCGCTGGAATTACACGCTCGAAGAATTCCTGGAATATTTCCCGTCAGTCAGCCGTGCCGCCGCCGAGGCAGTTTTAACCGAAGCCGAAAGAGTCACTTTGCAGCAGGATGCCGCAGCGTAAACTCGCAGCCACCAGAACTCTGTCATGAAGATTCTGATTGACGAATGCGTTCCACGCCCGCTCATCAAACTTTTGCCTGGCTACTTTGCCAGGACAGTGCAAGAGATGGGCTGGGGGGCTTACAGCAATGGCGACTTGTTGAAACTGGCTGAAGGCCAATTCGGTCTCTTCATCACTTCGGATCAAAACATTCGCTACCAGCAAAACTTAACCGGCAGACAGATCGCCATCCTCGTACTTTCAACCAACAACCTCGCCGTCATCCAAGCTAATGCGAGTTTGATTATGGAAGCCGTGCAGCGCATTCAACCAGCGGGGTTTATCGAGCTAAACTTGCTGACTTAAGGCGACACTTTCAGTAACGGAGTGTTATCCTGTGCGCGCAATATTTCATCAACGCCATCTACCAACAGGCAAAGCTTATGACGAAAGATTTCTTCATCAGCTACAACCAAGCCGACCGCAACGTAGCCGCGTGGATTGATCAGCAGTTGCGCGCTGCTGGATATTCGACCACATTTCAATTGACCGATATGCCGCCTGGCTCAGCCTTCGTACACGAGATGGACAAAGCCATCGAAGAGAATACCGGGCTGATTGCCGTCCTTTCGCCCGACTACTTGAAGGCGCCTCATTGCAAAGCAGAGTGGCAGGCCTTCTATCAAAAAGACCCGAATGGCGAGCAGCGCGCGCTGATCCCGGTTCGCGTGCGCGAATGCAAGCCGAAGGGTTTGCTCTCGCAGCGCGTCTACATTGATCTGGTCGGCAAAACAGGTGAAGAGGCCGAGAAGACGTTGCTCGCTGGCGTCAAAGCCGCGCGCGAAAAGCTGGAACTGCAAGCGCGCTATCCGCTTGACGACTTGCTCAATCGCTACTTCGATCAGTTGCGCCAGAAAGTCAGCACGGTGCGGATTTTCGGTGATGCAGAAGCGCATCCGCTCGACCAAGTCTTTGTCGAACTCACCATCAACGAAGAGTACGACCGCCGCCCCAATCAAGCTGAATTCCTCGGCTTGATGGATGCCGAATTGCGGCGCATGCGCTCGGTCTTCGGCGACGCAGAACAGTACCGCGACCGTGAGGGAGCAGACGATTTGGACCAACGCGCTTTCGCCAAAACCAAACGCACGATCAAGCCCGACGACTTGCTGCGCCGCCACACGCACGCCGTCGTCACCGGCGCGCCGGGTTGTGGCAAGACGACGCTGCTGCGTTACCTGACGTGGCAGACGCTCAAAGCGTGGCGCGCGTTTGGAGTACCGCCTTCAGGCGGAAGCACTCACACCCAAGCCCCTCCGCCTGAAGGCGGTACTCCAAACGTGGATCCAAACGCGCGTTTTCCCGTCTTCCTCGAACTCAAACAACTCACCGCCACGGCCTTTCAACAAGCCCAAGGCCAACTCGAAGAACTGCTCTTCGCCGTAGGCATCGCCGCCACGCTCAAACCCAGCCAGGCTGAAAGCGAAACGCTCAAAGACTACTTCTTCAACCTCCTGCGCGCAGGCCGCGTCGCCATCTTCCTGGACGGGCTGGATGAAGTCAGCGGCGCGAGCTTCTTCCGCGAGCTGCAAACAGCCACGCAAGCCTTTCTCCAATCGGTCTATGGCGGCAATACCGTCATCATCTCCACGCGCCCCTTTGCGTTGCCACGCTTCGCCGACGCCCAGGAGATGGAAATCCTGCCGCTCAACCCGCGCCAGATTGAACAGTTCATCGAGCATTACTACCGTGATGTGCCCGAGCGCCAGCAATTCCAGCGCGAACTGCAACGCCGCCGCGAACTGCGCGAACTGGCGCGCGTGCCTGCGCTGCTCGGCTTCATCTTGCAGTTGTGGCGCAAGCACGGCAGCGTGACCGATGACAAGCTGGAACTGTACGAGCAGATCACGCACGAACTGGCGCAGCAACTCGACCGCGAGAAGGAAGGCATTGCGCCGGAACGGGAATGGCTGGTGGAGGACAAAGACGGCTCGCTAAAATTGGACTTGCTGCGCCAACTGGCCTTCAACCAGCTCTTCAAAGGACTCATCCACCCGCCTTACGAGATTGGCGGCAGCACCAATGACGTAGACCGCTTGGTCTTCACCAGCGAACAGCTTCGCGCCGAAGCTGCCGAGTTCGCGCGCACACTCAAGAAACGCGAAGGCACCAAAATCAAACCGCGCAAACTCGCCGAAGATGTCAAAGCCACTGCGCTGCTGCGCCAAGTTGGTGATGACCATTACGCTTTCGCGCATCTCACCTTGCAGGAATACTTGGCGGCTTGGCAGTTGGCTAAACGCGATAATGGCGATATCTGCGAACGCATCTTCTGCCGCGCCTACTTCAACCCGACGCTGGCGGAGATGGAGGTGTTGCCGATGACGCTTGGCTTAGTGGATAAGCCGGACAAGCTTTACGAAGCGTTGGAACAGTTGCCGGAGTCGTTGGATTTCAAAGAGCTGCGATTACGAGCTAGAGGATTGGGGTATGGCGCAACGGTCAAGAAGTCGCTCACACTGCGATTGATCGAACGCCTGAGCGAATTCATTCGCCACACCAATCCCGACGAGAAACCTTACCACTGGTATGTTGTCGATAGCTTTGCCGCAGTACGAGGGGAATCTCAATCATTAGTTGATGGTGAAGTAGGCACGTTGCTGAAGGATAAAAATAGTAACTTGCAAAATCGTGCGGCGTGGGCTCTGAAGAAGATCGGAGGCGAGCGGGCAGTACCAGCCTTGCTAGAAGCAGCGCTGAAGGATGAAACCTACGCCGTGCGCGTGAGCGCGGCATCTGCATTGGGAGAGATCGGCGGTGAGAAAGCAATGGCATCTTTGCTCGCTGCTCTGCACGATGAAGACAGTGAAGTGCGATGGAGTGCGGCGTTTGGTTTGGGACAGATCGGCAGCGAGCGCGCGGTGGCGGCTTTGTCCGATGTGCTGCACGATAATGATAGCCAGGTGCGTGAGACCGCGGCAGAGGCTTTAGGAATGATTGGCGGCGAGCAGGCAATAGAGGTATTGATCGAAGCACTCAAGCGTGGAGATAGAGTTGTGCGAGTGAGGGCGGCACAAGCTTTGGGGGAAATTGGTGGCGAGCAAGCAGTAGCACCTTTGCTTGATGCACTGCGTGATGAGGATAGTAATGTGCGAAATAGTGTGAAATGGGCTCTCAAGAAGACCGGCGGCGAGCAAGCTATGGAAGCCAGGCTCAATGCTCCGCAGTGTGAAGGCAGTGGCTTACAAGAGATTGAGGCAAATGGTTTGGAAGAGGTCGGTGGCGAGCAGAAAGTGGCAAAAACTATAAGTGAGATCAGCGACGAGCAGGCAGAAGCGGCATTGATCGAAGCACTTAAGAATGTAGACAGCGAGGTACGAGAGCGAGCGGCAAAGGCTTTGGGAAAGGTTGGCAGTAGACAGGCAGTAGAGACCTTACTCGCAGCGCTACACTCTTTATACAGTGGCGACTGGTCCATAGTAGAGCGTTGGAACGAAATGACACTCGGGCGAACCCTAAACGATGGAGTTGGAGGTAAGTGGCCGGTATACAGAATTATCGATTTATTTCTGGATGAAGATAGCAACGTGCGAAGAAATGCAGCACAGGCTTTAGAGCGGATCGGTGCTAAAGGAGAGCTTGCTGGAGGTGTAATGCTCGCGCTGGATTCCAGTAATGCATTGGTGCGGAGAAAAGCCGCCAGCATTATTGGGTATTACACCGACGACGAACGCCTCCTACCCAAGTTGGCGCGACTGGTAAGTGCGGATTCTGTTGCCGAAGTAAGAGAGGAGGCGTGCGAATCTCTGCGAAAATTTGAACGCAAGCTACAATACTTCGACATCCCCATTCCTATCATCACAACCAATGACCCTTCGCCGCCCAGCCCGCCACCACCTTTGACCGTACAGGAGCAGATAGAGTCGGAATAGCAATAGCCGGAAATGCTCGCCAGGTTTACAATGCGAGCAGTTTTGCGAAAGGGGTTAGATGCGATGGCAAACGCAGCATATGAGCAAGCATTGGAAATCGTGCGGACGCTCTCGCCGGAAGAGCAGCAGCGATTGTTCCAGGAACTGAGAACAGAGCGCCATCCGCAGACGCAATCGGTAAATGGCGGAGCGGAAGTGATTCACTATCGTGAGCGCGAGATGCGCTGGTTTAGCGATAAGCAGAATCGTGCGCAATACGGTGGGCAATGGGTGGCTTTGGAGGGCGACCAGTTGCTGAGCCACGGAGACGACTTGCGACAGGTCTTTGCTGAAGCGAAAGCCAAAGGTGTGGAAGTGCCATTTACCAGTTTTGTTGATCCACTTGATGCGCTGCCGTTTGGAGGATGGTGAAGATGGAGACGCTGTCATTTCGTACTAGCTACAGCTACGACCTAGAGCAGTTGGGGATTACGGTGCCGGTCTTCCTGATTTGCGGCGGAGTACGGATAGAATTGCACGCCAAAGTAGACTCTGGCGCAAGTGCCTGCATCTTTGCACGCGGGTACGGCGAATTGTTAGGTCTAACGATTGAAAGCGGAACGCCTGAATACTTCGGCACAGCAATCGGGCGCTTCAAAGCTTATGGACACACGGTCACGCTTTCAGTATTGGGATCTGAGTTTGATAGTGATGTCTACTTTGCCGAAAGCCCAAGCTACAATCGCGATGTGCTGGGTCGCCAAGGCTGGCTTGATCGCATCCGACTCGGCTTGATTGATTACGACGGCAATCTCTACCTTAGCGACTACAACGATCCCACTGAATAAATTTCAAGGCCGCCAAATATCATGAACTTCACACCCTCCTCTCACCCATCGTCTAGGAAACTCATCGCTGTTTTATTCTGGCTGTTATCGAGTGTCTGGCCTGCGCAAGCGCAAGCCGCCAAGCCGCCCAACCGCTTAGCCACGCCTGAACAGCAGGCCGCCAGATACTTTGAATCCATCCGCCGCTCGCCGCCGCAGATGCTGGCCTTCCTGTTGCGCATGCCAAAGGGGGGCGATTTGCACAATCATCTGTCCGGTGGCATCTACGCGGAATCGTTTATCCAGTGGGCGGCGGACAAAAAGCTGTGCGTGAATAAAGTGACCTCGACGCTGGCTGCGCCGCCTTGTGATGCGGACAAAGGCGTGCCGCCGGTGAGCAATGCGCTGACCGATGCGCTGCTATACCGACAATTGGTTGATGCCTGGTCAATGCGCTACTTCCAGCCGGGGCCTGTGTCCGGGCAGAACGGGCACGATCATTTCTTTGATGCCTTTGTCAAATTCGGCGCCGCGACCGTCGGGCAGACGGGGCAGATGTTGGCTGAAGTGGTGGCGCGCGCGGCCAAAGGGCGGATCAACTACTTGGAACTGATGTTGACGCCGGATGGCGGGCAATCAGCCTTGCTGGGAATAAGAGCGGGTTGGGATGGCGATTTCGCAGGCACGCTGGAGAAATTGAAGAGCAACGGCATTGCCGATGCTGTGGCGGCGGGCATCAGGGCTTTGCAACAAGCCGAAGCCGAAAAGGACAGGTTGTTGAAGTGCGGGACGCCGCAAGCGGACGCGGGGTGTGGGGTGACGGTGCGTTATATCGCGCAGGTTTCGCGCGGAGCGCCGCTCGGCACGGTCTTCGCGCAGATGGTGGCGGGGTTTGCGTTGGCGAATGATCCGAACTCCAAAGTCGTGGCGTTGAATTTGGTGCAGGCCGAAGATGGCTTGCTTTCGATGCAGAATTTTTCGCTGCACATGGAGATGCTGGCCTTCCTGCGACCGCTTTATCCGCAGGCGCATCTGACCTTGCACGCAGGCGAACTCGTTCCGGGTGTTGTCCCGCCCGCTGGGTTGTCGTTTCACATTCGCGAGTCAGTGCTGAAAGCGCGGGCCGAACGTATCGGTCACGGCGTAGACATCATGCACGAGGACGAGCCGTATGAATTGCTGAAGGAGATGGCGCGCCGCCGCGTACTGGTTGAAATCTGTCTGACGAGCAACGATGTGATTCTAGGTGTCCGGCGCGAACAGCACCCGCTTGCGACCTATTTGCGATACGGCGTGCCAATGGCCCTGGCTACTGATGACGAAGGCCTCTCGCGTTCGGAAATTTCGCGCGAGTTTTTGAAGGCTGCCGAAGAGCAGGGGCTGGGCTACTTGCAACTCAAGGCGCTGGCGCGCAACAGCTTGGAATATGCCTTCCTGCTGGGCAAGAGCCTGTGGGCCGATGCGCGCGGGTTTAAGCGGGTGCCAGCGTGCGCGAATGTCGCTTCGAATGGCTGTCAGCAATATTTGGCGGGAAGTGAGAAAGCCCGACTGCAATGGCAACTCGAAGAGGCATTCGGGCGATTCGAGCGCGAGTGGCCGAAGTAAAAGCAGACAAGCTTTACAACAATTCCTGCACCAGATTTTCCCATTCATCATCCAGCGCCAAATCCAGTTTCGCCGGACGCTGCGCGCGCCGATACCAATACTGCGCATTCCCCACATCGCCTTCGCGGCGGTGCAAGTAGGCGTGGATGGCGGCGGCTTCGTGCGTTTCGATGTCTTGCACCAGCTCGTGCGCCGCATTCCAATCGCCACGCTTCTCTTGCCAGAGCGCGGTCAGATAGGGCGAGAGATCAGCGGGCGGCGCGTCGTTGGTCAAGCTGGCAGTAAATTCGTCATAGGTCATAGCAGTTGTCCTCAGACTATTGCTGATTGAAGCCCGTTGCGCGGCGGAACGATTCGACGTAGCGGCCATCCTTTTTCGGCGCGCGTAGGCGGAGTCCGGCCAGCAGCTTCTCCAAATCTTTCGGGTCCCAATCCGCGCGATATTTGTTGATCGAAGGCTCCCACTGACTGACGTGCTGGCTCGCGGCTTTGAGCTTCAGTTCAATCACATCATTGATGTCTACCGTGTAATTGGCTTCGGTTGCAGCGTAATAAAACATCATCAGCGGCACGCGGTACGGCTTCAGCCCGTCTACCAACAGGTGATCAGGATAGTAAAGATGAAATTCCGCTGCGCGGATGGCGTCAGCCGTGTTGAAGCCGGCCATGCGGTGGTCAGTCTTGTGCCAGCGTTCGTACCATTCGCCAGGGTCAACGCTGAAGACGACATCGGGCCGATATTGGCGAATCAGCTTGGTCGCCTGGCCACAGAGCGCCTTCGGCTCGGCGTATTCCAGTTCACCGTCGTTGTAGCCCAGCCAAATAAGATTCTCTTTGGGGATGCCGAGCGTACCCATCGCGGCTTCCTCTTCGGCCTTGCGGATGCGGGCGAGTCGTTCGCTGGTCATCTCCAGATCGAAGGAGCCTTTGTTGTCGTTGGTGTAGATCACGATGATGATCTTGTTCTGATTGCGCGCCAGCAGCGCCAGCGTGCCGCCACAGCCGAACAGATCATCGTCGGGATGTGGCGTGAAGACCATCACGGTTTTGCCTTTCCAGTTTTCGACGCGCTCATCGGCGGATTGCGTTTGTGGATTTGCGAAAGTGGTGAAGAGCAGCAAAGCGATTGCGAGGCGGATGAAGTTTGTCATTACAAAGTTTCTCTCAAAGCCCCAAAGGGGCGTCATTCGATAGCCCAGGGCAACGCCCTGGGAAAAGGTGATGAAGTTGAGTAAGCCCTGAAGGGGCGCAATAGGAATTGGTATTTCGCCCTTTCAGGGCTTACTGATTCTTGTGCAGTTAACCCAGGGCGTTGCCCTGGGCTGCTATATCACGCCCCTTAGGGGCTTAGTTTGGGTCTTCAGGTTTGTCTTTCAGCTTGCCCAAAATGCGATAGATGTGGATCAGACCGCGCTCCACCATGCGTTCGCCCGCACCGACTTCGACGCGCGTCACAATCGTATTCGCGCCGTAGCCGCCCAGCACCGCGTCACGGATGGTTGGAAAGTAGCCGTAATAGCCGTTCGTGTAGCCACACAAAAACGTCGCGGCGAGCGGCGAACGTTGCCTGAGCAAGAGCTGCAACGCCACCAACGGCTCACCCGGCAAGCCGACGAGCGCGATCTGTTTGTTGATGACGAGCGTGCTGACTGCTGCGTTGATTTCAGGCGTGACGTAGCGTTGATAACGGCGCGCCACATTTGGGCCGTAAGCGCGATTGACCTGTGCGCGCAGCTTCTCCAAATCCCAGCGATTCTGAAAGCGCAGCTCTTCGCGCAGGAAAGCGACTTCGGGATTGGCGGGCGCTTCCGTTTGAATAGTGCGAGCGACACGTGCGACTTCACGCCCAAGTTTTTCGCCAACTTCGCGTTTGATGACATCGGCGTTTTCCGCCAGCGGCGTCTTGTCCAGCAGCGGGTTGATGTCGCCGGGCGCGCCTTGCAGGAAAAAGCAAATCGGCCTCTTGCTTGAATTGCCGTCGAAACTGGCTTCGACCAATTGCGCCATCGCGCCGGGATAATCCGCCGAGTAGCGCAAGTTGTCCGGGCCGAAGATGACCGGATGGCAAGCGTAGTTGACCAGGATCGCTAGTGGATTACCTTGTTGATCGTCTACACGAATGACGCCGACGGTTGGGTCAATTATTCCGGTTGCCTGGCCGGTGCTGTTGCGCCAGAGCATCTTGACGCTGCCATCGGATTGGATGACGCGGCGGTTGTGGCCGATGATGGCTTGGCCATAGCCGACACCGATGCGCGCGGGAACGAGTCGGGCGCGGGCTTCACCGATAGCTTGCGCGATCTTGTCGAGTGCGCGGCGTTCCCATTCGGGCGGTTGGTTGTCATAGTCGTCGTCAATCACCGGGCCGGAGTGCGTGTGCGAAGCGATGAACATCACGTCGCTGACGCGATGTTCGCGCCGGACTTGTTCGCGCACGCGGGCGATTTGCGGCGGGCCAAAGCTGCGGCCCAGATCAAGCGTGATGATGGCGACCGCTTGGCGGCCATCGTCGAGCACGAGCACGCGGGCATAGAGCGGGTCGAGCGTGCTGGTGGCCGGGCCGGAGCGATTGGAATAGCCCCACAACTCGACGCCGGGCGGCGGTGTGATGTCAGTGCGTGCGACACCGGCGGCGAAGCGCGGCGTTTGTGCGTACGCCGTGAGTGATAACAAGCAAAACAGCAGAATGAGCCTGGGCGTGTTGCGCAACATTGCGTGAACCTCGTCAAAAGCTCGGCGCGTTCTTCAGCTTGCCGAGCAGCTTGTAAAGATTAATCAGCGCGCGATCAATCAACGCCTCGCCCGCGCCGACTTCGATCCGCGTGTTGTAACCCGCGCCGTAACCGCCTTCGGTCGCAGCTTGCAACGTTGGCATGTAGCCAACCCATTCGCCGCCCGCGCTATAGGTATAGCCGAAGAGGAATGTATGTCTGACTTCCGACTTGTCGCGCAGCGTGATTTGGAAATCTACGAACGGCTCGCCTGGTAGTGTGGCAATGGCGATCTCGCGATTGATGAGCAGCGTGGTCACACCAGCGCGCAAATGTTTCGCTTTGTCCCAGCGGTCGGCAAACTCGACGACTTCGGCAATCGCGGCGAGCGAGGCTTGCGCGTTGGCTTGCGGCTTCAATTGGCGTGCGGTTTTCAGCGCTACTTCGGCCAATGCATTGCCCATCTTTTCGGCTTCGCCAAAGCCGTTTTCGTTGACAGGTTGTTTGTCTAGGTAAGGATTGATGTCGCCAGCGCCGCCTTGTGTGAAAAGGCAGAGAGCGCCTGCGAACTCGCGTTCAATGCGTCGCGCCAGATAGCCCGGATAGTCAGCGGAAATCTGCCGATTGTCTGGCCCCAACACAACAGCGTGGCAAGCGTAGTTGACGATGATTGCGCGCGGCTTGCCTTCGGCATCATCTACGCGAATAACACCAACAGTTGGATCGAGCGGCGCGGTCGGCAATTTCTCAGCGTTGCGCCAAAACATTGTGACCTTGCCGTCGGGCGCGACCTTGCGACGATTGTGGCCGAGATAGATTTCTCCGAAGCCAGCGGCAATGCGCGCGGGGAAGAGATTCTTTGACGCCTGCTCGATCGCGTTGACGATCTTCAACTCGGTTTCAGCAAACCATGAACGTTCGCGACTCGGCCACGTTTGATCTTCCCAGGTCAGCGGGCCGGAGTGGTTGTGCGTCACGGCAAGCAACACGTGTTCAGCCAGCTTTCGTTCACGCGCCATTGCCAAGACGCGCTCAGAAGGAAACGAGCGCAGATCGCAACTGACCAGCGCGATGCTTTGCCCGTCGGCGCGCAAGAGCAGCACGGTGGCGTAGAGCGGATCGTATACGCCGGTTGAGGGGCCTTTGCGCGCGGCATAGCCGCCCATCGGGTAGCCAGCGGGCGGGGTGATTTCGACGCGGGCGACGCCAGCGGAAAGCTCTCCGGCCAGCACTCTGAAAGGAAGCAATAACAGGAGCAGCAGCAGTGTTGAGAGACGATCAGGCATTTTCATCAGTTTAGAGTTGGGAGTAGGTAATCTCAGACGATTGCGCCTAGCCTGGGAGCGCACGCGGCTCGCGTGCGGGATTCGTGGTAAGAGCGCGCGGGAAAGAAAGTACGCAGCGCCACGCCCGCACGCGAGCCGCGTGCGCTCCCAGGCTAAGCCTGCGCCAACAACGTTGCCTGCTGTTGCAGTTTGCGCACCGCCGCCGCAATTTGTTCCATATCCTCTTTGCCGCCGAGCAGCATATTTTGCGTCAGCCAGACGGCCTCCTGACAGAGTTTGTCGTTTTCAGGCAATACGGCGTTGCGCGCTTTGAGTTGTTGAATGACTTTGGGCGGATAGATGTAGCGATAGGCGCGCGCGTCCAGCGTGTTTTGCAAGAACGGCTCCTGATTGAGCGGTGTGTAGCCGCCCGAACAGGGAATGCCTTCGGCGCGCATGGCCTTCAGGAATTTCTCGCGCGGCAGGTTGCTGAATTGCCGGGCGTCGTAGCGGAACATGTACAAGTGATAAGCATTGCGCGTGCAGCCTTCGTACATCTTGGCAGTCGCAATGCCGGGAATTTCGTTGAGCAGTTTGGTCAGATAGGCCGCGTTGGTTTCACGCGTCCGAGCTTGTTCATCCAAACGCGTGAGTTGGGCGAGCAGCAACGCGCCTTGAAATTCGGTCATGCGCCGGTTGTCGCCATTGCGCGCATAACTCAGGTTGGCGTTCAGGCCGCCGCCACGTCCTTGATTGTGGAAGCTGCGACAGGCTTCGATCAGCTTGGTGTCATTGCTCACGACTGCGCCGCCTTCGCCGGAGTTGAGATTCTTGGAAGCTTGCAGACTGAAGCAGCCCAGTTCGCCGAGCGTGCCCACCTTATGCCCGCGCCATTCGGCCAGGTGTGATTGGCAAGCGTCTTCAACAACAGGCAACTTATGTTTCTTGGCTACTGCAAGAATGGTGTCCAAGTTAGCCGCCGCTCCGCCCAGGTGCACGGGCAAGATGGCACGCGTGCGATTGGTAATAGCCGCTTCGAGCTTGCGCGCATCAAGCTGAAAAGTTTCGCGGTCGGTATCTACAAAGACGGGCAGCGCGTGCTGCAACAAGACTACGTTGACCGTGGCGACAAAGGTGTAGGGCGGCACAATCACTTCATCACCCGGCCCGATTTCCAGTGCGTTCAAGGCACAGATGAGCGCACTCGTCCCGCTCGATGTAGCCAGGCTGTGTTTAACGCCGAGCCGTTCCGACCAAGCTTGCTCGAAGCGCTCGACCACGTTGCCATTGAGGCGATTCCATTTGCGGTTGTGCAACACTTCGAGCAACTGCTTCTCTTCGATTTCGCCGATGATCGGCCACGATGTAAAAGGCGTGCTTCGCACGGGCTGACCGCCAAGCAGCGCGGGTTTGTCGTTGGTGGCAATGATTGTGTGACTGGCGGACGTGTGACGAGTGCGCAGCCCTGTCGCCGCCGCGCCAGCACAAGTCGCCGAAAGAAAACGTCGCCGCGAGAGCTTCTTTCGCATAGCCGGACTCCTCTTGAAGATGAGTGACAATGAAGATGGTGAATGCGTGGCGCAGAGTATGCCACGAAGCGGGCCAATTGTAGAGCGCGGCTGCGCTAAATACGGTACAGGGAGCGGTCGCGACTTGGCTGCTTGCGGGGTATGCGCATCACGCGGCCATCAAGTCGCTACTGCTCCCTATACCGCATCGTTGGATCAGAAGCGCAAGCCAAAGCCGGCGCTGGCTTGCAGATTGTGGTTCGTGAACTTGCTCTTCGGCGCGTTGCTGCCAGTTGCTTGGGCTTTGGTCTCGTAGCGAATGAGCGTGTCGCCCAGATCGAAGCGCAGCATTGTGTGTCGTGACGGATAGAATTCGAGCACGCCGCCGAGATCGAGCGCCAAGCCCGACGAAGTGCGGAAGAGCGTGTTGAGCGTGGGATTGGCGCTGTTGGCGGTTTCATCTTGCAACTCGCTGCGCACAAAGCCGGGGCGGATCTTGCCGAAAATGCCGAAGAGTCTGGAGCGCACGCCGAATTTGACGCCGAAGAGGAATTGATCCACGCGGTCGCGCGTCAGCTTGCGTGTGACGAATTGATTGAGTTGCGGCACGCTGATGCGGAAATTGTTGGGGAAGATGTTGAACTCGCCTTCGAGCGCAAGGCTGTCGTTGAAGTTGACCGTGATGCGTCCACCTGCACCGCGTTGCGATTCGCTCAAATCGGGGACGGCAAGTTTGAAATCGCCCAGGTTGAGCGCGCTGACTTGCACACCGATTTCGAGCCTGGGCGTTTCTGATTGCGCGTAGGCATTGGCAGTGATGAAAAGGCAAAGAGCCAGCAGGCTCAGCGTCATGACGGGGCATCTCTTTGACGGCATAAGCTCTCTCCAGTTGATGGGTGATTTTGAAATTATTGAAAGCGGGCGGAGTCTACGCGCCTATGGGCAAAGATTCAAGCTTTGGGCGGCCATCTCGGAGCTGAAATTTGAGATGGCCGCCCTATTACTGCTGTGTTCGTCGGGAGCGGTTTGAATTGACGCTGGTGCCGCGGCTAGGCAGTGAAGGTCGTGCGAGGCTCACGCCGAGTTGAAGCTGATTGCCGGTCAGCAAGACACGCGCTTGCGCATCCACCAATTCGCGCGCGATCACTTCGTCAGTGAAGCGGAGGCTAAATAGTCCGGCTGGCTGTGGTTGAACAGCTTTGAAAGTAAGCGTCACTAACTCGGCTTGGCCTGCGTTTAAGTGTTGGCCAGCGGGTAGGGCAAGCACCAGGCCGAGTAGCCCTTCGGTCAGGCGATTGGTGTTCAGCAAGAGTGATGCTTGGCTGGCCGCGTTACCGGGCGTAGCCGTGACAAACTGCCAGCGCGTTGCATCGAAGCGCAAACTCGTGCCCAGCGCATTCTCGTTACCGTTAGCCGCCAGCGTGAGCGCCAACGTGATCGTGCCATTGTTACGCGGCGGAATGGCGATTTCAGCCAAACCAGTCCCGAGTAACGTGCGCTGTTGCGCTAACCATAAAGCGTTTGGCGCAAGCGGGCCGCCCACTAAAGTGAGCGGATCAAGACCGGCGGCGTAGCGCCCGGCTTGAGTGAAATCGGCCACGGTCAAGCGCCCATCGCCTTGCGTGTCGCGCGGCGCACAATCGGCGCGTTGGAATTCGCTGCCGTTCGTGGGCGTGAGCAGCCCGGCGGCAAAGCGTCCCACGAGCGTCCAATCACTGACCGTCACACTGCCATCGCCGTTGGGACGCGGCGCGACATCGCTTTCGTAAGCGGGTTGCTGGCTGCTTTGACAGCAAGCGAAGCCGGTCAGGATGAGCGAGAAGGCGCGCAACGTACCCGTACTCGTCGAGTCAACATCGGCGACGTTGAGCATCCACGTGCCATTCGGATTTTCACCATCGAACGCGGACAATGGATTGAGCGGTCGGAACGTGCCGGTGTAGGGGGGGCCGACGGGCGAAGTCAACGAGTTGGAAATCTGTTGAATAGAAGGCGCGTTCGCGTTGTCGTCATCGAGCAGCGTCTGGCAGAAATTGCGCCCGTTATTGTTGGCGCCGCCGGGACGACTGAGCAATGTGACAGTGGTGCCTTTGGGTGAAGTGAGTTTGATGACTAAATCGCCCACCCAATCGTGCGTGATGCCGACGGTTGTTGCGTCACTTGCCGAGGTACATTGCGTGCCGTCGAAGCGCAGGTTGAGATCGGCCAGCGCACCGGTGAAGCCGCTGACGGCGAGCGGGATGTTGATGCCGCGATCATCGGCGTCAGGAATTGTCACAGGCGCGCCGGTGTAACTGACGGTCGCGCTCGTCGTGCCCGGCGAGCCGAGTTGGAAACTGTAACTCTGCGCGCCCAAATCCTGCCCGTTGTCATTGAAGTTGAGCGTCAACGTCAGCGTGCCGCCACAGGTGCCGCCAGCAAGAAAGGTGAACGAGCGTGTAGCCGATGCGCCGGGCGTGATGACACCATAGTTTTGCGTGACGCCATTAGTGATCACGCCGCCCGTGGCTTGCAGGGTCGCGATGAGATTGTCGGTGTTGTTCGAACCAAGATTTTGCACCGTGACACTGACAGTGGCAGTCTCGCCCGGATCAATCGCGTTGTTCGCCACCGCACAGCTTTCAGCTAAGAGCGTTGCACCACCTTTGACCAGCAGCTTGGTTGGGCGAATCAAGCGCGCGCGGATGCCGTAGTTGCCCGGTATTGCGCCGCTCACGTTGTCGTGGATGGCGAAGCTTACGCCGTCGAGCGAGCGATACGAGCGTTTTTGCGAGCCTGACGAAGTGTCGAGCGCGGTGGGTCGCACACTCTCTTCCACCGTTATGCGAAAGCCAACAACAAAATCGCCCTGTGTAATCGTCAACGGCGTGGGCAGCGTGTAGACGCTGAATTCATTCACCGCCGTCACTTGTTGCGACAATGAGGTGAACTGCGTGTTGTCAATGTTGGCATCACCATCGGCGTTGCCGCCAGCCAGTAGGTCGAAACTGTCGCCGACTTTGACGCCACCATTGCTGGGGAAAAAGATCGAGATGGCGCTGAGCGTGGCCGGATAGCTGGTTGGCGTAAGGCGATTGACGCGGTAAGACGTGCCGCCATTCGACGTGCCGGTGGGCGTTTCAAACGCACCGTCGTCAATGGCGAGTTCAAACGGCTGCGCCTCTTGCGTGATGGTGAAAGTTTTGTCAGCCACGGCAATCGTGCCGCTGCGCGCGAGCGGGCTGGTATTGGGCGCGACGGCAAAATTGACCGTGCCATTGCCTTGTCCGCTATCGCCGAGAAAAACGTCTATGAAAGACGCGCTAGCCGCCGCCGTCCAGCCACAGCCTGCCGGGGCGTTCACTTGAATTGCGCTCCTGCCGCCGTAAGCGAGGAAGTCTTTGCCCGCGGGCGTAATCGCGTAGCTGCATCCTGTGCCCGCGCCCTGCGTGATGTTGATAGTTTGTCCGGCGACGGTGAGCGTGCCGGTGCGCGCGGCGGCGATGTTGGTAGCAACGTTGAAAGTAACCGTGCCATTGCCGGTGCCGGTGTTGCTCGATGTGACAGTGATGAACGGATTGTTGCTCACCGCCGTCCAGCCGCAGCCCGTTGTCGCGGTCACGTTGAGTGTGCCATTGCCGCCCGTAGCGTTGAAGTTTTGTGTGGTTGGCGCTGCTGTGTACGCGCAGTTGCCGATGGTCAACAGATTGTTGCCCGTTACGCTCTGGCCATCGGGGTTGCTGACTGTGATGCTCTTCAAGCCTGGCGTGGCATTTACAGTCGAAACGTTCAATTGAATAGTTGTCGGGTTGAGATAGGTCACGCTATTGACGATTACGCCTGCGCCGATCTGCGCGCTCAAGCGACAACCAAAACCCGTGCCTGGATCGTAAAAGCCCGCGCCGTTCGCTGCCGAGCCGGTGACGGTGAGATTGACTGACACTTGGCCTGCGGGAATGCTCGGCGGATTGACGCCGATGGGCGTGGCGGGCGGCGGTGCTTGCAGCTTGGCGATGCGAACGGCGTAAGAATTGGCGCTGTCGCAATACTGCTGAATCGTCCACAGCGTCATGTCGTCACACGGATCTAGGCTCGTGTACGAATAATCACCCCAGCGGCGAAAAGAGAAATCGTTGCTGGAATCACCCGCCGGATTGTAGGCCGTGGTCGAATTGGTAATGAGCGCGGGTGTGCGCAAGCTGCCCAACGGATCGCCAGCCAAGCGCCCGGCTGTCACGGCATTGATAAATTCGTTGCTGCCAGCAATCGAGCTGCCCAGCGCTACGTGCCCTTGCCCCGTGACCATGATTGAAGGGATGAAGTAGTTGCGCTCGTCAACGCTGTTGCTGGCGCTTTCAGCAAAGAGTGTTCCGGCCTGAATCAGTTGCGGCAGGTTGGTGTTGAGATCGCCAATCTCGTACCAGCGAGTAGCATCGCGCGTGGGTGCGCCATCGGCTGCGCCGGTGTTACTGACTGCGATGTTGTGTGTTGTCCACAAGCGCCCATTGCGCAGGTGCGCGGCGAACAGGCGATCATCAATCGCGTCCAAATAGCCGTTTGTCCCCTTGGTGTTGCCAGAGTGTCGCACGGTCAGCGGATACGAAGTCGTCAGCACATTGACGTAGACGTTGGGCGAGAGCAGCGGCGAGCCGCCCGGATTCGTGACGCGCCGGATGACGAGCCTGCCAAACAGGCTTTTATCTATGCCGATGAAATAGCCTTCGCTCGCGGCAGGATCGAAATTGTCTACGCCCTGCGGCGTGAACGGCCCTGCGCCGTCGGCATTGGTAGTCAGATTGCGGAACGCCGTCACCACAAGCGGGCCTGCGCCCAACACCGACGTTTTGCGAATTACATAAGCCGTCGTGTTGGAGAAGGTCAGAGTGCCAGTATTGTTCGGGCAGAAAACATTGACGCCGACATAGAGCGCATTCGCATCAATGCCCAATGTCGGGTAGTCAGCCAGACAGCCGGAATCGCCCGCCGGCGCGGGACTTTGTTGTTGAAACTGAAAGAAACTCCAAACAGTGTTGGGCGTAATCGTCGCACCATCGCTGACAGCGAGCAGCACTCGATTATTGCTCAAGCCGGTCGGGACGTTGATCATCACGATAAACCAACGCCCGGACAAGCGGTCGTAGCGCACGCGCGGGTCAGTCACCGTCGCGTTGTTTCTGACTGAGGCAAAAAACGTATTCGTGCTTGCGTCCAATGCTCCCTGCGTCCCCGTAGTCTTATCGAACACGCGTATCCGCCCATTGATGACCATCAAGAACTGAGTCGGCCCTACTGCGCCCATCGAGTCAGGCGGGAAAAAACCGGAGTCGCTCAGCGTGGCGCCAGTGAAGCTGAGCGTGATGGGTTGTGGAGCGAGCGAATAAAAAGAGGGAGATGTTATGTTGCCCTGCTTTTTCCCCTCCTCATCAACTGGCGGCCACTGCGCGCCAGGTAGCGCATTGAGATTTTGCGGGAGGTTTTGACGCTCCATTTGCAGCGGCCCATGCTCTTCGCCTTCATCCTCTTCTTTCTCGCGTTCTTTGAGCTTCCGCGCCAAACGGCGTTGCTCACTCTCCATAATCTCTGCCGTAGTTCGGCTGATAGCTCCTTTACCAGCCCAAGGCTCTCCTACTTGCAAACCATCAGCGGTGATCTGCTGCGGCTTAGCGGCGCGCCGTGGCAGCGGTTTCGCACGGCCATTTTTGTCAATCTTGTTGGTGGAAGGATTGCGTTCGGTGGAGCGAACGGTGGCGCGACGTTGCGCGGCGGATATGCCAGCCAGCAGCCAGGCCGACAAGCCAATGGCAGCGAGAGCGAACAAAGCATGCCGAATCAGACGCGCTAGGCGTGAGCGAAAGAGGGGCTCAAACAAAGGCATTAAAACTCCAAAGGAATTGCTGGTGAGGATGCAAATTAAAGTGTCGTTGTCGGGCGCAGTAGACAGGGCGTATTCGTGTGGTCTTGCAGCACGCGTCTACGCTGCGCGTGATTTGCTTCTGAATGGTAATTACTGCTCCACGCCGCGCCAAAGTTAAACAGCAAGTGGCTGGCTGTCAAATAGTATTTGCTGTGTAGGATTTGAAGCAGAGCGCGGGACAGAGAACACTCGCTCTCTGTCCCGCGCCACACATCAAGGGGCTGTTCGACCGAAGATGATTTGTGGATCGTCCGTCACGTTTTCGTCTCCGGGCCAACCGCGAAAAAAGTTTTTCATCAGCGCGCCTCCATCCACCGCGAAGAAAGTGAGCTGATCTTGACTCGCGTGCACGCGAATCGTAGCGCGTGGCAGCCGATTGGCGCGCGTCAAGGTGAGCAGAATCTCGTTACGCGCGCTGTCGAGCACGGCCTGCCAAGTGCCGCTTTCGAGCGGGGTCGGTGTCATATAAGCGCGATAACCGCGCGAAGCCCAGGAGCCGTTCTCGTTGATGCGCAATTCCATCACGATGCTGGTGCGATCGTAATCATCATAGTTGGCGTGCACGACGCCCCGCTCCGCGATTTGATAAAACACCTCCCAAGTGCCAAAGAGGTTCTCCAGCGCAGTCGGCTCAAGCAAACGCAGATTGATTTGCGGCGGCGGGTCGTGCCAGCAGGTTTGCGGCTCGATACTCAGGTCGCAATGCATCGGCGAGTAAGGCGCGTCGTCATCGCCATAGCCAGTGATGTAGTGTTGTCCTGCCAACGCCTCGCTCGGCGGGCGCGTGCGGATCAGCGGGTTGCCGTCAATGCGGCCCTCTTCATCTTCTCCGGCGAGCAATTGGGTTTTATCCCAGAAGCTGCCGAACAGCACTTGCCAATGCCAGCGTTTGGTGTTGGCGTTGAAGGCGCGTCCGATTCCCACCACTTTCCAGCTCGGATTGGTCAGCACAGCGTTTAATTGAGATGAGCGCCAAAGCTCAAAGATTGCGACACCCCCCAAGTCGCCCGCCAGCACCAGGGCGTCTTCCGGCACTGCACCACGCTCACCCGGATGACCAAAGGCGCGCGCGCGTTGTGAGGGCGAGCGTCCGAGGCTGTCAATCTTGCTGATGTAGTTGTGCCCGGCCATGTCTTTGGCCGCCCAAGTGGCGGCGTTGGTCAGACTGATGGCCAAGCCGAGCGGGCCTAGCTTCATCGTCCGCCGGTAATCATCCAACAAGTCGAACAAGGCTTGTTCTTCAGCATCGAGCGGCACCGCGGCCGGGTCAACCGTTCCATCCGGAGTCGGAGTGGGTGTGGGAAGCGGTGTTGGCGTGGGAGTCGGAGAGGGCGCCGGCACGGGGGTCGGTGTAGGCGTCGGTGATGGCCTGGGCGTGGGCGTGGGTGATGACCTGGGCGTGGGAGAAGGCGTAGGGAGCGGGGCTGAACCGGTCAACGGTAACAGCACGAAGGCCTTGAATTCAGTAGCGGCCCCGCCGTTGATCATGGGCAAGCGCAATGGGCCACCCTTGTAGGTGTCGCGTAACACGGGCGGGCCAAAGAAATTTTCCGCGTCGCGCACCTCAAAGGCTGAACCCGGGCGCAGCAGATTGGTCAACTGCGACTCGGCGATCTCAACGGTGTTGAGCAAGTCCCAATTGAAGACCGTGATGTGCGCGCGCCCGGCTTCATAGGCATTGGGGCGCACGAAACTGACCGTCCCGCCAGGCCGCTGGTTGGCGCGGCGCGTGTATTGACTGTCGCGATCATAGCCGGTGACTTGCCGCCAGTTATTGAACGTCTGGCCAGTGCCGCTATCATTGAACGCCGAAAAATTGGGGTCACTATTCAGTTGCACGTAGCTGTTGTTATTCCAGGTGAAGTTGCTCAGATTGGCGCCGTTGGCTGGGGCAATCCAGATGAGGTAGCTTTGGCCAATGAAGGTATTGCCGCTGCCCGACACTTTTTGCCAGCTTTTGATCCAGGCTCCGAGTGAGCCGCCTGCCACATAGTTATTGCGCAGTGTCAGATCGCGATTGTTTTCGTTCTGGTAGTAAAAAGACGCGTTATGTGCCGGCGCGTCGAGCGGATGATAAAGATAATTGCTCACCAACGTGATCCGCTCGGCTGACGGATAGCCGCCAATCAGGAAGTTGGGAAAGAAGTTTTCCGGCGCCCGCGCCAGCGTGCCGCTTCCGAAGACCGTGTTTCCCTCGAAGTAGAAGCCTTTGATCGAGCCTTGCTCAGTGTAAGCGTGAATGCCATAGCCGAATTGATTGAAGACCAGATTATCAATCACCTTTTTCGTGCCCGTCTCGTTTTGAATATAAATGCCGTGACCATGTCCGCGATCCGGCGCGGGGCCTTGCCAGCCGTTGTTGAAGATCACACAGCCGTAAATTTCAGCATCGAGCGCCGGTGTCCAAGCGCCGATACCTCCGCCAGTGTCGTGAATGATGAGATTGATGAATTTGGTATTCGGCCCGTAGATGGAGAGACCGGCGGGCCGCGTTTGCACGCGATCGGGGTTGGTGTTGGTAATCTCGAAGCCTTGATAGTTGGTCCACGAACCTTTGACCGTCAGCGTCGCTTCGGCTGAAGCTTTGCCGTCCAGCGTCGCGCGCTCGCCGGGATACGCGCGAACTTGGATGGGAGCGCTCGCCGTGCCATTCAACACGCTTTCATAAGCTCCAAAATAAGTGCCACCGCGCAACCAAATAGTGTCGCCCGGCCGCGCCGGGCTGCGACTGGAAAGCGCCTTTGCCAAATCCAGCGGTCTTGTCGCACTGCCATCGCCACTGGCACTGCCATTCGGCGCGACGTAGATGCCGGGCAATGAACCGGGCGCTGGCACCGGCGTTGACGAAGGAGTCGGAGCAGGGTCTGGCGTCGGCGTTGTGGTCGGTCGCGGCGATATGGTCGGAGTCGGCGTCGCGGAGGCCGCCGGCTGAAGCTTGATCGTAAAAACGTTGGAAGGGCGCGAAGCTATATTGGTCGGCGAGGCCGTGCGCACTTGGTAATAATAGGTGATGTTTAGGTTGACATTGCTGTCTATGAAATCGGTAGCCGACGCGGCGGTCGTCCCGATAACTTCGAAGCCGCTCAACGGCGAGGTTTCCGAACGCAAGATGCGGACGGCGATGATCGCCCCGGGATTGCTGATGCGCCAACTCAAACGAACTTTCGTGTCGGGAAGCTGCTCCCCTTCCAAGCTGATCGTCTGCTGGTTTTGTTGTGCGCCAACGCGGGCCAGCCACGGAAGCTGTTGCAGCAACAAGCCGCAGCATACGATGGCGACGAGCGCGCGCCATAACTCCGGCCCCAGCCAGCGGGCATAGCGGTTGATTGATGAAAGGGAATGCTGCGTGTGTGTAGCGCCAAGCCTCCGTTTGGGCCTGGTCATTCGATTGGATTGCATACTACTTTAATTCCTGCGTGCGCTTGTCCGCCGCTTAGGCAGACAAGGCCGCGCTGTCTGATCGCATCTGGCTAATACAAGACAAACCCCGGCCAGATACTTCAGCCGGAAGGCAGAATCTTTATTTCAGTTTGAAAAGTTGGCTACGTCGCGCCACCGCTCTCGCCAACGATGGCAGCGCACAAACCGGGGCACAATCAACTGATTCAGACCAGCGGGAACAGCCCGCACCCTCAGTCTGTCCTTACTCTCCTGCGCAGACAAATAGAAGTGCCTGCGAGGAATCCGGTCAAAAATCAGTTGTCATCGGAATAGGAGGTTGTGGACCGATTATTGAAGTCCAGCAATCTCGCGGTTGCTGAAGGGCACTTACCGACGCCGGGCAGTCTATAACAGGCGTCGGAGCGGGTCAATTGATTTGGCGCGTGCAGCGCTACCGCTCGCTTACAACTCGCAATAAATGTTCTGCCACTATTGACAGCTTGTCATACTTCGCTTATTTTGCGCGCGGCTTTGAGCGCGAGACAGTCTAGACGCTTGAAACGCCCACTGTCGTTTAGATTTTATTACAGTCAGGCGACACTCACAGAGTAAAGGTTGGTAAGTTGATAGAGTTTGGAGGCCCTGTAAAGGACTTCGGCCTGCTCTATCCATTCTCGGAATAAATCGCAGTTCAGTCGCAGTCAACTTAACTTGCAGTCTTCCAGCAATCACTGAGGAGCGGTCTAACTGTGTAGCCGCAGTCATGACCACACCCGTATCAGCCCTTGGGCATTGAGGAGCCAGCCTTATGCAGCACGTCACCAGCCTTTTGCGCAGCTTGTCCTTCCCGCGTGTCAACTTCCGTTGCGGTCAATTCAAATGGCGTCGTTTAATCACCAATGCGCTGGCACTATTGCTGGTCTGGCAATCCGCCGCGCTGCCACTGGCGGCGACGACTGACGTGCGTCCAACCACCAACAAAGTTCCGAGCAAAGCGAACATCAGCAAGCCCGCCAGTAAGAAGACCACTGTTGTCCAACAGTCCGGCATCGTGCTGACGCCGCTCACTACGGCGTTCAACGGCCACGGCGGCATTGACTACCACCAAGCCAACAACAAGCTCGTGCTTTCGGCCAACGCGCCAGCGGGGCAGCCGCGCAATTTTGAGTTGATTGCAGCCGATGGCAGTCACGCGGCTTACTCCAACGTGGCCGGCCTGAATGGGGAATTGAAAATCGCCACGGCGCGCGACGATGGGCAAGGTCTAAGCCGCGGCGGCTTCAACGTCGGCGAAATGTTTTGCGGGACGCTGGCCGCGGGCGTGATTGCGCGTCTGAGCGCCAACGGGGCGACGATTGAAAACCCCTGGGTCACGTTGCCGAACGAAGGCGGCACGGTCAGCGGTTTGTATCTTGACCGGGCGGACGTTTTTGGCGGGCACGTCATTGCGGTGACAACGTCTGGCAAAGTCTGGCGCGTGACGGCGCAGCGGCAAGCTACGCTGGTGGCGACGTTGAACACACCGCTCGCAGGTGTGACGACGCTGCTCAACAACGTTGATCGTTACGGGCCATGGGCGGGCAAGATACTGGTGTGCGCGTCGCAAACGGCCACCATTTATGCGGTGGACGCGCAAGGCAGCCACACGGCGCACCAGTTCGGCATCATCCCCTCCGAATTGCGCGTGATACCGGCGCACGAAAACTTCTATGGCGTAGACGCGACGGGGCAGAAACTCTGGGGCGCGCCGGATGATGCGTTTAGAGGGATGATTGATGACGTGCTGGTCGCGCAAGCCGCGCCAGGCAGGCTAGCAAGGTTGCATTGGAACGGCAGCGCGTTCGAGTTTTCGTTGCTCGCAGAGGTAGCTTCGTGGAAGCAGATCAGCTTTGCGCCTGCTGGAGCCGCGCCGCTGGCCGATGCAGGACGCTTCTACGATCAGATCGCGCTAGTACGGCACGGCATGCTTTTGAACAGCGGGCGCATCGAAGGCACGGTCTGGCAGCTCAATCCCGAAGCCACGACGCTCAACGGCAGCGCCGTGATTACGTCCGACCTGCTCGTGCCGGGCACGCCCACGGTCGTGCGCAACGGCAGCCCGCAACTCGTCGGCACCCTCGATGGCCCAGGCAATCCGCAGCCGACCAATTATCAAATTGTGCTGAACGGCACGCCGTCGGTGCGCTACATCGTGCGCCGCGTTGATCCGATTGCCATGCCTGCGGTGAGCGCGCCACTATCTCCGACGGGCACGCGCGATGTGTTTCTCAACAACACCAACACCAATCCGGGCAACTGGGCGACGGTGCGCAACCTGGACATCAATGGCAGCCTCGGCCCCATCACTGTGCCGCCCGGCACGTATGGCAACTTTACGCTCAACGGCACCAACGTGATCGTGCTCGGCCTGGCGGGTGGGAGCACGCCGAGCACCTACAACCTGCAAACCCTGACGCTCAACGGCGCTAGCGAAATGCGATTGGCTGGCCCAGTTATTCTCAACGTCAACAACGCCGTCACTGTCAACGGCTCGTGCGGCACGTCAGCCAGCCCTGGCAGCCTACAAATGAATCTGTTCCAGGGCAATTTGGTGGTCAACGGCAACAGCACGGTCTACGCCATCGTGCGCGCGCCGAACAACCGTGTGACGCTTAACGGCACGTCGCGCTTGCGCGGCTCGGTGGCTTGTGACCGTTTGGAATTGAATGGCAGCGCAGTCTTGCAATTAACCGACACGGTCGTGCCCGCGCCACCCGTCAATCGCGCGCCTACTGTGAATGCGGGCGCGGATCAAACGATCACGCTGCCAACCAACTCGGTCAATCTGCAAGGCGCGGCGAGCGACGACGGTCTGCCGCAGGGTGCGACACTCAGTTACCAATGGAGCAAAGTGAGCGGCCCCGGCACCGTAACGTTCAGCGCAGCCACGAACCTGATGACGATGGCCAGCTTTAGCCAAGGCGGCAGCTATGTGCTGCGGCTGACGGCCTCTGACACTCTGTTGACGAGTTACGACGAGTTGGCCGTGACCGTGGTCTCGCAGAACCAAGCGCCGACCGTCAACGCAGGCGCGGATCAAACGATCACGCTGCCGACCGACACGGTGAATTTGCAAGGCGCGTCGAGCGACGATGGGCTGCCCACAGGCGTGCCGGTCGCTTACACATGGTCGAAGCTGAGCGGCCCCGGCGCGGTAGTCTTTGGCAATGCCAGCAACTTGATGACGACGGCGCGCTTCTTCGCAGGCGGGACGTATGTGCTGCGGCTGACGGCTGCGGATTCGCAGTTGAGCGCGAGCGACGACGTGACGATCTTTGTCAACCAAGCGCCGACGGCCAGCGCGGGAACAAACCAACTCGTCACGCTGCCGACCAATTCGGTCACGCTGACTGGCACGGCGAACGACGACGGCTTACCGCAAGGGAGTGGGATAAGTGTGTCCTGGAGTACGCTGAGCGGTCCAGGCACAGTTACGTTTAGCAATGCTAACGCGCTGACCACGACCGCCACATTTTCTAGTGGGGGCGTCTACGTCTTGCGCCTGATGGTGACGGATTCAATCGCCGCGACCACTGGCGATGTGGCAGTCACAATCAATCAAGCGCCGGTCGTTAACGCCGGGCCGACCCTGACCATTCCATCACCAACCAGCAGCGTAACCTTGCAAGGCTCTGCCACAGACGACGGCTTGCCGAGCGGCCCGTTGGTCTATACCTGGACGAAGGTGAGCGGCCCCGGCGCAGTGACCTTCGGCGACACCAACAGCGCCACAACCACCGCCAGTTTTGCGAGCGCAGGCGTCTACGTCTTGCGTCTGACGGCGGGCGATGGCGCGGCTTCAAGCAGCGGTGAAGTGACGGTTACGGTCAACAGCGGCAATCAGCCGCCGGTCGTCAACGCCGGGGCGGATCAGAACATCGCTTCTCCCAAAAACTCGACCAGTTTGTTCGGCACGGTAACCGACGACGGCTTGCCCACCGGCGCGCCGCTCGTCATCACCTGGACACGCGTGAGCGGCCCGGCGGCAGTCATATTCGGCAATCAGAATGCGGCAGTGACGACTGTGACCTTCAACGATCAAGGCACGTATGTGTTGCGCCTGACGGCGAGCGATTCGCAGTACACCCTCAGCGACGACGTGCAGGTCGTGGTCGGTTGTGCGAGCAATCTGTCCAAGCTCGACGTGCTGTTGGTGATTGATCGCTCCGGCTCGATGCAGGGGCAGGCGCTGTTGGACGCGAAGGCGGCGGCAAAAGGCTTTGTTGACCATCTACAACTGCTTACCAACGATCAAGTAGGATTGGTCACGTTTGGCGATTCGGCCACGCTCGACCAGACGCTGACGCACGACGCAGCGGCCAGCAAGAGCAAGATTGACGCGATTCAAATTCTGCCAGGCTTCGGCACAGACGTTGGCACCGGCATCAGCCGGGCGCAACAGGAATTACTCGGTGCGCGCCACAATCCGAATGCCGTGCCGATTCTGATACTGCTCTCGGACGGCGATGAAACGATCCTGGGCGCGAATTTCGCCGCCGACAACGCCAAAGCGGCGGGCATACGGCTGATCACCATAGGCACAGGTGTACAGAGCGACGTCAATTTCTTCGGGCTGCGGCGCTGGGCCTCAAGCCCCAACGATTTCTACTACGCGCCCACGTCGGCGGACATCACCTCAATCTACGGCTACATCGCCGGGGACGTGTGCCGCAACCTGCCGCCGCTGGCGAACGCGGGGCCGGATTTCAACGTCTTCCAACCCGCCACCATCACCCTCAACGGCACGGCCTCCGACGACGGGCTGCCCGTGGGCAGGGGGCTTGATGTGAGTTGGACACAAGTGAGTGGCCCGGCATCAGCTTCCATCCTCACGCCGAACTCGCCCGTTACCACCGTCGTCTTCCCGCAGCCGGGCAGTTATGTGTTGCGGCTGACGGTGAGCGATTCGGTCTTCACGGCCACCGATGATGTCACACTCACCGTCTTGCCCGAAGCTTCATTGCAGAGCGCAAGCTTGACCTTGACTACTACCAACGCGACCACCAACCAGATTGGGACGGCAGTCACGGCGACGGCCACGCTCAAGAGCGCCAGCAATCAGCCGATTCCCAACTTCGGCATGCGCTTGAACATCGCGGGCGCAAACCCCGGCACGGCGACTGGCTCGACCGACGCCAACGGCGTCTTCAGCTTCGCCTACACGGGTAGTAACAGCGGCGCAGATACGCTGACGGCGACGGCAGCCGGCACAGGGCAGACGCTCAATTCCAACGACCTGCTGTTGAATTGGACGACCAGCCCAACCACGCCGATTGCTTCGGTGACGCAAGGCTGGATCGGCGCGCCACTGCACCAGAGCACGCTCACTGGCATTGTACTTGTGACCTTGGGACAAGGCGTGACGCTGACGCAGGGCAAAGTTGAGTTGTGCAAAGACGCGACCTCAGCCCTCGGTTGCAGCACGCTCAACAACAATGCCACGGGCGGCGCGGGCGCGACCATTGCCACGCTGGACACAACGCAGCTTGCGAACGGGCCGTACATCATCCGCCTGACTGGGACGAACGCGAGCAATCAGCAACTCATCAGCCAGGTGTTGGTAACGGTGGCGGGCGAGAACAAGCCCGGACGCATGACGCTGAAGATCACCGAGTTCACTGTTCCGGTGACGGGCATTCCGATCACGATTGGGCGGCGTTATGACAGCTTGGAGCGCAATATCAGTGGTGATTTTGGCTATGGCTGGGCGTTAGATGTCTATGCTACGCGGCTGGAAGTGGCGGCTGATTATGACGTGACGCTGACCGATCCGGGGACGGGGCGACGTGTGACCTTTGACTTCGCGCCGCGTTCTTACGGCGGTATTGTCAGCTATCTCTACTCGGAAAACTACGTGCCTGAGCCGGGGTTTTACGGGACATTGACGAGCGATGGGTGCGGGTTGTTTTACCAGTCGGGGCAGCAGTTCCGCTGCTTATTTGCAGCGGCCTATCAGCCGACAACCTATGTCTACACTGATCCCTATGGGCGGCGGTACGAGATGGGGGCAGATGGGAAGCTGCGTTCGATCCGTGATCTGCACGGGAACACGTTGACCGTCACAGCGACCGGCATCGTGTCGAGTACTGGGAGAAGTGTGCCCTTTGTCCGTGACGCGCAAGGCCGTATTACACAGATCACCGACACGGCGGGCAAGATCTATCAGTACAGCTATCATCCGACGGGCGAGTTGAAGGAACTGACGTTACCAGGCGTGGTGACGAAGCCGAGTTACACCTATGACGCAGGGCATCACCTCCTAACAGCGAAGGACGCGCGCGGCAATACCGAAGCGACGATGACCTATCACCCAGACGGGCGCATCGCGACGATGACGGATGCCGTGGGCAATCTGACGCAGTACAGCTACAACCTGACGGGTGGGGTGTTATCGCTAGCAGGACAGACGGAGGCATTGATCTCGCAGGCAGCAAATTCAGCGCCCAGCACAGCCAATGCCATCGCAGAAAACGGGACGAGTTACGCGACCTCGACGACGGTCATCTATGCGGATGGCGGCACGAATACGCTATTTTACGACAGCTACGGGATGCTGGTGGCGCAGACGGATGCGTTAGGCAAAACCTCGACCAACACCTACGACGCCAATCACAATCTACTGACTGAAACGAATGAACTAGGGCAAGTCAACCGCTACAGCTACGACAGCCAAGGGAATACGACTTCAATGACCGATGCGGGTGGCAACACCATCCGCGGCACGTACAACGAATTCAGCCTGCCGCAGACGGATATGGATGCGCTGGGGAACACGCGCACGATTATCTATGACGAGAATGGATCGCCGACTGAAATCCGCGACAGCTTGGGGACGCTGGCGAAGTTCACCTTTGATACACACGGCAGTCTGTTGAGCTTCACCGATGGAGCGGGCGGCACGAAGACTTACTCGTATGACCAGTATGGCAACCTGATTGCTGAGACAGACCAACTGGGCAGTACGACCAAGTACACCTATGACCAGATGGGGCGCTTGACCAGCGTACTCAATGCGCGCGGGTTCACGACTACCTACAGCTATGACGACTTGGGTCATCGAACGCAAGAGTATCACTACTATTTCGCCGATTTTCTGAAGCGCTATGAATACGACGCGAACGGGAATCTCACAGTCTTCATTGATGAACTGGGGCGCCAGGCGACATACACGTATGATGCCGCGAACCGGCTCAGCAAGGTAACTTTTCCTGATACCACCTTTGTTGAGTTCACCTACAACCTGCGTGACCAGCGGTTGACTGCGAAAGATCAGGGCGGCGCCACCACTAATTATGAGTATGATCAAGAAGGACAGTTGACCAAAGTTACTCGGCCCGATGGCAAGTTTGCCTCTGTTGGCTATGACGCCACTGGGCGGGTAAATTCTGTCACCGATGAACGTGGTAATACCACCCAGTTTAGTTACGATCCGAGTTGTGAGTGCCGCGACCGGTTGACGACCATCACCGATGCGCTCAATCAGGTTGCGCAATATCGGTATGATGCCGCCGGACGGCGCGTGGCGTTCATAGATGCACTCAACCGCGAAACCAAATACAACTACGATGCGCGCGGGCGGCTTACCCAGATCACCTTCCCCGACAATACCTCCAAGCAGTTTGGTTATGACGGCGCAAGCCGGCGCATCGCTGAAACCGACGAAGCGAACAAGCTCACGCGCTACAACTACAATCTGGCGGGTGATCTGATTGGGGTGATTGACGCGCTCAACCAGACGACCAGTTACGCCTATGACGGCAATCACAACCTAACGACGATCAGCGATGCCAACAATCGCACAACGACCTTCACTTATACTTCCAGAGATCAGTTGCAGTACCGCACGCTGCCAGACAACAGCGTTGATCAATACCAATACGATGCCGCCAAAAATCTGAAGACACGAGTGGATTTTCGCGGCAAGGCGACGACCTACAACTACGATGCATTGAACCGGCTGACTAGCATCGTCCCCGACGTTTCTTTAGGCGAGCCGACGATCAGTTACACCTACACGCCGAATGGCGACCGGGCGACGATGACGGACGGCACAGGGACGACGGTCTACAGCTACGACGGACAGCATTGCTTACTCAGCAAGCAGACGCCCTTCGGGACATTGAGCTACGACTACGATGCCTCCTTCAACCTCAAACAGATCAAATCATCGAACGCCAACGGTGTTTGGGTGGAGTATACCTACGATGCGTTGAATCGGCTGGCGACGGTCAACGACAAGCGGCTCAGCCCCGGCCTGACGACCTACAGCTACGATGCCGTCAGCAACCTGAAGAGCGTGACGCAGCCCAACGGCGTGCAGACCGACTACACCTACAACAGCGTTAACCTGCCCGCGAATGTGCGCATCAGCAAAGGCGCGCAAGTGTTGGCGAACTATGCCTACACCTTCAAGCCGACAGGCCATCGGGCGACCGTGACGGAGCAAAGCGGGCGGACAGTGAGCTATGAATATGACGATATATGGCGGCTGACAAAAGAGACGATCAGCGGCGCAGGCGCAGGCCAGAACGGAGTGGTCAGTTATGTGTTGGATAAGGTAGGAAATCGTCTGCAGCGGAACTCAACCGTGTCGGGCATTCCATCCACGACGAACACCTACAACAGTGTGGATCGAATGAGTGGGGACGTGTATGACGCGAATGGTAACACGATTCAAGCGGATGGCAAGACGTATGCATATGACTTTGAGGATCGGCTGAAGAGCGTCAACAACGGGCAGATTACGCTTCAGTACGACGGTGATGGGAATCGGGTGAGGAAGACAGTCGGCGGTTTGGCGACGCAGTACTTAATGTCTGAGGCCAATCCGACTGGATATGCCCAAGTGATTGAAGAGGTCGTCAGTGGCCAGGCACAGCGGGTTTACACTTATGGCCACACTTTACTGAGCCAGAATCGATTGTCAGGCGGCGCGAGTTTTTATGAGTATGACGCGGGCAGAACGGTGCGGCAGTTGTTTGACAGTGCTGGGGCAGTAACGGACAGCTTTGAATACGATGCTTTCGGCAATTTGATTGGGCGGACAGGGACGACGCCGAACAATTATCTATACCGGGGTGAGCAGTTTGATGCGGACTTGGGGTTTTATTACCAGCGTGCGCGTTATTACGATCAACAGCGGGGCCGCTTCCGCACCATGGATTTATTCTTGGGTTATCCGAAGAAGCCAACCACACTTCATAAATATCTGTACACGGGCGGAGATTCGGTAAACTTCATTGACCCACTCGGTTTGGCAACTGCTACGGAATATGGCCAAAGCGGAGGCAGCGTAGCCTCACGAACAGGACCGCCGATTCGTGAGTTAGCGAAAGCCATTGCTTGTACAGCCTTTCAGTCTGCGTCCGTCTTATCTTTAGGGTTAGCACTATCGGACGGGGATCATTCAGGCTATTTTGCTCTTATAGCCGCAGCCAGTATTTTTGGCCTAGCCTATTGCAAGTGTAAGGGGATTGGCGGTGTGCGGGAAACAGCTAAAGGGAACTTTACAAACCCGGACTCGCGAACAATCCCAGAATCAGATTGGCCTCCGAATGATGGTTTCTTAGGAACGGGCAGCATGGGCCAGTTCCCCAAACCAGGCACACTTATTGACAGATTTGGTCCTGATGGCGGAGGGTTCCTTTCACCATTTAGGACACCTTTCAACCAGAGGGCTTTGTATTTTGGAAGACACGCGAGACCATACAATGTGTTTAAGGTCTTAGAATTGTTCACAAACGAGTATGGCCAGGTGGCTCCTGCTTTCGGAAAACCTGGCGGCGGGATACAAATCAAGCTGCCGGAAGGCACGAGTGTTACGGACTTGCTCAAACAAGGCAAGATAAAAAAATTATTTTGCCCTGGGCGGCGTCCATAAGACCTAACGCAAGTTCGCCTTGAGTACGCAAGAGGCAAACTATAGGGCAAGTTCAGAATTGCCCTATAGTTTGCCTGGGTGATGGACATTCAAAACGAAACCGCTTTAAATCAATGAAGGGCAAATGACAAAAACAGAGCTTGAAAAAATCTTGGAAAAGCTAATGGTTAATAAGAGGAACTATTGTTTGGAAGATGTAGTGGGATGGGTCGCGGACGATATGTATGTCCTTAGCGAAGAACATGGAGACTGGCATGTTTTTTACGCCGAGCGTGGATGTAGGTTCAGCGAGCAAATCCACTCATCAGAAGATGCTGCTTGTAGAGATATGTTAAACCGCTTAACGCAAAACTCTTTTTGGAGAAGGGTTTTGAGAAGGCTACTAAGTTAGTGAAAAGTGACGGGTGAAAGCATAATAATCACGCCGCGACGTGGCCGATTTCAACGACCCCATCAAGCTAGGCGAAGGGAAAGAGATGGTGGACAAGCTGCTTTTCACGATACCCAAGCCTCAGGACGGTGTCAGTTTTTTTGTGTAAACGGCATTGACGGTATTACGGCTGGGCTAACGCCAGCCCAGCCAACGGCAAACGATCTTCAAAGAGAATGGCAAACTGTTGCAGTGCTGCTTTCCAGTGTTTGATCGGCATCGTCCATTTGCGGCTGAGCTGCTCCAGCCCCAAATAGACCAGGCGGTAGACCGCTTCATCGTTTGGGAAAGCACTGCGCTCTTTGAGGATTTTGCGCAGGCTAAAATTCAGCGACTCAATCACGTTGGTCGTATAGACCGCCCGTCGAATCTCCGCCGGCAGTTCGAACATTGGTTTGATGCGCGCCCAGTTGGCCCGCCACGACTTGGCAATCAAGGGATACTTCTTATCCCACTTGACTTGAAACGCCTCCAACGCGCGCAACGCCTCGCTCTCAGTCGCAGCCTGGTAAATCGTTTTCAAGTCCGCTGCGACTAGCTTGCCATCTTGGTCGCCGGTCATCCGCAAACAATAACGCACCAGATGTACTACGCAGGTTTACACGACCGTCTTGGGGAAAATACTCTCAACTGCTTCAGGTAAACCTTTGAGTCCATCGCAACAGAGGATCAGGATGTCTTGCAAGCCGCGCGCTTGCAACTCAGTTAAGATTTGCAGCCAGCACTTGGCGCCTTCGCCTTGTGCCGGCCAAAGGCCGAGCAGCTCTTTATGCCCTTCCAAGTTGATGCCCACCGCGACGTAGAGGGCTTTGCTAACGACGTGTCCGTCATCACGCACTTTCAAGTGCAAAGCATCGAGATAGACGACTGGCCAAACGGTTGCCAGCGGTCGCTCGCGCCATTCGGCCACGCCCGTACTGACGGCATGAGTTCGAATGTTGATTGGCGTGCGGCAACCTCTGGCAGGAACGATTTAGTGCTACTGCGGTCGAATGGCTACGAGGTAATGAGTGTTGAACACCCGCAGGCGTTCCAACAAGTAACATACCAACCAAGAATAAGGCCCGAACCAGCGGGCCAACGGCGCAGCCAGCGTGATGCGTTTGAAGGTGAATTGGCAGTCAGGAAAGAGCGCGCGGATTTCAGCCTGGCGTAACCCCTGCGTCTGCGGGTTGAGCGGGTTAGTCCAGAAGTCGTACCATAGAATCAAGCCGCCAGGCCGCACGACGCGCCGCATTTCTGCGGCCACGCGGCGCTTGAGCTGCGCGTCGAGGATGGAGCTGAAGACCGTGTATTGCGCGACCAGATCGAAGCAGGCGTCACGATAAGGCAGGTGTTGTCCGTCGGCATTGACCAACGGTAAGTGAGGCGTAGCGGCGTTGGCTTCCGCCAGCCGCCAGTCCAGCAATTCAGCGCCGTGTAACGTCGCGGGCGTCGCGCCGTACCAGAGGAACTCGCGCAGCACACCACCCGAACCGCAACCGATCTCCAAGATGCGCTTGCCCGCCAGTGGCGCGAACCCGGCGCGTTGCAGTAGATTCAGTACGGCACGTTGGCGCTGCTGGATCATGAAGAGCTGCCCTGCATTGAAGAGCGAGTATTTCTCACCTCCCACCGTGTCTTGTTGACGCCGGGCATATTCTTCGCGCAGGCGCGCCAAGTCATCGGGGCTTTGTTGTTTGGGCATCATTTGGAGGCCAACCAGTGGGGCGCAAACTTGATCAGCCCGAGCAGGAAGCCCGCGCCGTAGCTTAGGTGCAGCGCGAGAAAGACTGGCGGCAGCAAGATGAAATGGCGCAGATTGGTTTGAGAGGCGGTGAGAAAAGAAGCAGCCAAATTCGCCGCGAGATAGCTTCCAGCGATAAGGGCTGCAACCAACCAGCCCCAGGGAAAGACTGCGGCGACCAGCAACGAGAGCAAAAGCGCCGCGACGAAAAGTGGCGGGATGAATTGACGAAGGCTCATCTGACGCGGGTGTTTCTGCAACACGCGCACCTTCCAGTAGCCGTACTGAAAATATTGCTTGAAGAGTGATTTCAGCGAACTGCGGCTGTAGTAGCGCGCCCGCACATCCGCCGCCAGCAGCAGCCGCGCGCCCAGCTTGCGCAGCCGGTAGTTATATTCGTCGTCCTGATTGCGCACCATCTCTTCGTCAAACAGCCCGGCGCGTTCGATGGCGGCGCGCGTGTAGGCCGGAAAGGCGACGGTGTCGGTGAGCATCGTGCGGTCTTTGACTGTGCGAAAGGCCGAGCCGCCGACGCCGAAGGGCGAACTCATCGCCGCCGCGATAGCGTCAGCCATTGGTGTTGCGCCGATGGTTTCGAGCGGGCCGCCGACGCCTTCCACGCCGTCTTCGCGCAGATGTTTGACGCAGTTGCGCACGTAATCGGGCGCGATCTCGCAATGGCCGTCCACGCGCACAATGATCTCGCCGCGCGCGAGCGCGAGCGCTACATTCAAAGCGGTCGGCGCGATCTGTTTCGGATTATCAACCAAGCGCAAATTCGGATGCTCGGCTTGCCACTCCTGCACAATCTCGCGCGTCGCGTCGGTCGAGCGCCCGTCGGCAACGATGACTTCGATGCGCTCGGCTGGATAATCCTGATCCAACACACAGTCCAAACTGCGCGCGATGAACCCGGCTTCGTTGCGCACCGGCATGATGATGGAGACGAACGGAAGCTCTTTATTATCGGTAAAGCTTTCAGCCTTCAATCCGACTGTTCCTTTGCGTTGAGCAGGCTGATGACCGCTTTGAATTTGCCTGAAGCGGTGCGCGGGATTGTTTCCACTGGCTCGACGATGACATGCACTTGTGCGCCGAGGCGCTGCTGGATGCGCTGAACGATTTCCTGTTGATCCGCCGTCCCAAATCCATTGACGGGCACGACCTTGACGCGAATGCGGTCGAGCGCCTCTTGGATAACTTGGCCTTCGCGCACGTGCGGCTGATTGACGAAGATGCCGTGGAAGCGCACCAGTTGGCGGCCATCGGGGCCGCTGATGACATCCTCGATGCGCCCAACGATCTCTTTGATAACTGGCAGCGCCACCCCGCAAGGACAGGGCGCATCATCCCAAGCCGCCAAATCGCCCAGGCGATAACGAATAAGCGGTTGCGAACGGCGCAGCAACCCTGTCGCTACGACTTCACCGATTTCGCCTGGTGCGCAGGGGCTTCCATCGGATCGCAGGATTTCGATCACGCCTACTTCGGGGCTGACGTGCAACCGACCGCGCGAGCACTCACTGGCAAAGAGTACATTCTCGACCGCACTGTATTCCTCGTAGACCTTGCAGCCGTAGGCGCGCTCCATCACCGTGCGCATCTCTGCCGTCACTTTCTCACTGGTCGTTATGACGGCTTTCAAGGGAGGAACTTCGATCTGTTCGTCCAGAATGAACTTGGCGAGCAAGTAGTAAGAGACTGCGTAACCCGTCAGCCATTCGATCTTGTGTTTGCGCAGCGCCGCGACGTATTGCCGGGCGGTGTCGGGTCGCAAGTGAAAGGGTGAGAGATAGGCTTGGCGCTCGGCGAGATTGAAGCGGTAGAAAGGGCCTTTGCTCGCCGGATCAGGTTCAACCATTCGACCGGAAAAGGTCGCGCGGGGGTGTTGGAACGAGACGCCCGCCCAACGCGCCGAGCGCGCTTCTCTGACGGCCATCGAGGCGCGCAGCTCATTGACTGTCCAGAGGCTGGCTATCGGCGTGCCGCTGGAACCGCTGGTGTAAAAGACTTGCAGATTGCGGCGCGCGCAATCGTCGCGGAGAAAAGCATAAGCGTCTGCCCGCACGGCCTCTTTTTCCAACAAGGGCAAATCTGTGAGCTGTCCTGCCGTCGCTGCGCTTTTTTCAGATTCGTTCCACGCGCGGCCATAGTAGGGAACGTGTTGAAGCGCAGCCAGCAGCAATTCCTTGAGAGCTGCGCTTTGCCATTGCTGCCACTCCGTTTGCGTCAATCGTTCGCGTTGCAGAAAACCATCCAGCGCTTGCTGGTAGCCCGTGCCAAAGCGTAAGCGTCGCCAATAGAGACCGTAGAGGCTGACGGCGCTGTGTTGCGCCCAGACCGGTAGTCTTTCATAGAGGGCATCCAGTCTTGCCATCTTAGTGTTGATCCGTCGAGAGCAGTGTGGGCGCAGCCGTGTACTGCGCCAATTGGGCGTCTTTTTCGGCCAGTCTCAAGAGGATTCTCCGATAAACCTGATCATTCCCGTGCCAGCCATCAATGGCTGCGTAATCATCAGCGCCGAGCCAGGCCAGATCGGAATAATCTGCAAAGGTGAAATTGTATTGGTCGAAGAGCGGTTGCAAGCGGCCAGCAATCTGATTCAGGTACGTGTAATCACCAAGCGCCATCATCTGGTCGTAAACCGCGTGGGCATAAGGAGGCAGGAAGCCTACGACCTGGATGTTGTGCGCGCGGCAATATTCCAACAACCGGCGCAACTCCGACAATCTTTCCTCTGAAACTTGCGTGCCTTTTTCAAAGAGGTCAGTCCGCGTTTCGATACGCTCGAAAGCATCCTGAAAGCGGAGCGCCAGGTTGTCGCTCAACTGCTCGCCATAGTCGTAGCTGCCATCGGTGCGAAAGCCCTTGCTTTGCGCGCAGGCGCTCACGCCGATGCGGCGGGGAAAGGCGCGCAGGTCGGACAAGCGAAACTTCCCGCTCCGGTAATCCCGATAGATTCTGCGCCAACCCATCAGGATAGTACCCAAGCCTTCGCGGTCATCGGTAGCGAGGCGCACTGCGTAGTTTTCGTACTTCGCTGCCTTACGGTTTTCGTTGAAATAATATTGATCCAGGCCGACGATCAGGATACGTGGTGTGTAAGGTGCTTGCTGTAAGAAGATTCGGAAATTTTCGAGCCGGGTCAAGCTTGCGCCCGCATTGTAAAACTGCTCCGGCCGGCTGAAGAACTCACGCCTGAACTGCATAACTCTTGAAGTGCCCAGCACCAAAACTTCGGGTTTTCGCACTCTAGCTTCAGAAAACTTGTAGTATTTATCCGCGTTGCTATAAGCCAAGCCATAGCGAAAATCGGGCGAGCCGTTGTTTAACGAGAGCACTACTGAGACGGGCAGCAACTCGCCAGAGATGAGCAGGACAAAAAATGGAAATCCCAATAACAAGACAAACGGCAGGAAGAAGATGGTTAGCTTGAACCAGAATTTTTTCAGCATCGAGCCGTCTTTCATCGAAAGCTGTAGCGTAGGCTGTCCAGCCTGCGCATGACTCCGCGTTGTGCTGATTCGGAGTCATGCGCAGGCTGGACAGCCTACGCTACAGCTTTATCAAAATTGAAAGTAAATGAATTGCTGCGCGCCAAACCTGCCGAAGGTCATAATCAGGTAACTCAGTCCGTAATAACTAGCCCAGCGTAAGTAGAGCGGCTGCGCCGCCAGTTTCTCCCAGGCCTTGGCGAATTGTTGCAGCATCTGCACCGATTCCAGCAGAGCGATTGCGCCCAGCAACACCACCGCATCTTTCCACTCCAGGCCCAGCTTGGCGAGCGAAAAAGCAGGCCAGCCGTCGAACAAGTGCGCGCTGATGTAAAAAGCCGTGTCAAGATTGCTCGCCCGGAAAAATATCCAGGCGAAACAGACGAGCGCGAAAGTGAGCGAAGTTTGCAGGACGCGATGCAACCACGGTCTGTTGCTCAGGCCGATTGTTTGCGCAAACTTTGCGCGCCAGTCCCGCGTCCAGAGCGAGACTATCAAATAACTGCCGTGTAAAGCGCCCCACACGATAAACGTCCAGTTGGCGCCATGCCAGAGACCGGAGACCAGAAAAACGATCAGTAGATTGCCTTGCCAACGCCAGTGCCCAACCCGATTCCCGCCAAGTGGAATGTAGAGGTAATCCCTGAACCAGGTGGACAAAGAGATGTGCCAGCGTTGCCAAAACTCGGCGATGCTGCGGGCGAAATAGGGCTGGCGAAAATTCGTCATCAGCTTGAAGCCCATGACTTGCGCCGCGCCGATAGCGATGTCCGAGTAGCCACTGAAGTCGCAGTAAATTTGGTAAGCATATAAGCAGGTCGCGGCGACTAGCTCCGGGCCGCTGAAGGCGCTCGGATTGGCGTAGACCGGATCAACCACCAACGCCGCGCGGTCAGCAATGACGGTTTTCTTGAACAAGCCCCAAGCCATCAGCTTCAACCCGCCCGTGACGCGGTCGTAATCGAACTTGTGACGCTCACGAAATTGGCGTAGCAGATTCTGCGGGCGCTCGATCGGCCCGGCCACCAGTTGCGGATAGAAGAGCACGTAGAGCGCGTAATGGCCAAAGTGCCGCTCCGCCGGTTGCGCGCCGCGATAGACCTCTATCGTGTATGACATCGCCTGGAATGTGTGAAAGGAGAGGCCGATGGGCAAGATCAGATTGAGCAAGGGCAGCGAGGCCGACCAACCAATGGCGTGCAGCAGCGCATTGATGTTTCCGACGCCGAAGTTGTAATACTTGAAAACGGCGAGCACGCCGATGTTCGCGCAGAGACTCGTCACCAGCCAGAGCTTGCGCCGCCGGCCTGCGCTCTGCTCGATCAAAATTCCGGCGACGTAATCAATGACGATAGTAAAGATCAGGATGAGGATATAGAGCGGGATAAAAAACATGTAGAAGAGAGAACTCGCCGCCAGCAGGTGCAGCCATCTGTAGCGATGGGGCAGAGAGAAATAGAGCAGCGTGACGATGGGGAAAAAGAGCGCGAAGGCGAGCGAGTTGAAGAGCATTGATATTAGGCTTGCACGCTGCATGCTCCATTCTCTTAATGGTGTTTGATAAATTAAATCAGTAAGCAGCGCCCAGCAATTTACGTAGGGGCAGACCCGCGTGTCTGCCCCGGTGGGTTACGCGCGACCGGGGCAGACACGCAGGTCTGCCCCTACGCCAACTCGTTACCGATTTAATTCGTCAAAGACCATCAAGAGAATGGAGCATGCGGAATGGAGAATGAAGGTATGTCTGGATTTATTCAGCAGACTTGACCAGGTTAGTGAACAACTCTTCCCAGCGTGGCAGTAACTTGCGCCAATCCCATGCTTCGACCTTTTGCCTGGCGTTGTGCGAGAGTTGGCGCGCCAAGCCCGGCTCGGTCAAAATCCGGCTCACCGCCGCCGCCATCGCCGCCGCATCGTTGGGCGGCACCAGCAAGGCGTCGTGTTCGTGCTCCAACAGATATGGAATCCCGCCGACCCTGGTGCTGACCACGCATAGCCCGCAGGCCATGGCTTCGATAACGCTCATGGGCGTGTTGTCCACGTTGGTGGTGTTCAGAAAGATGTCGCCGCTGTTGAGACAACGGGGAACTTCCGGCTTGGTCACCGCGCCCGGCTGGCTGATGCGCGCGCGCACTTGCAGCGCGTCCGCTGTTTGGTGCAATTCTTGTGCGCTGCCATCACCTTTGTCAGGCCCGAACATGGTCAGGTGAATATCGGGGAAAGTCGGCAGCAGCCGTTCCAGCACTTGCGGTGCCAGCGAGGGATTGTAAATGCGATGGAACGAGCGGAGCCAAACTAGCTTGGGATGCGGTTGCTGGCGTTCCTGATATGGATAAGCTTGCAGGTCAAAGGCGGAGGGCAGCAAAAGCAGATCGGGGCGATAAGGCTTCATCTGTTCGTGCAGATAACGCGACGGCGCGGTGACGAGTTGGGCCGAATTGAATAGCCGCCGCACGCGCCGCGGCCAGCGCCGCGCAAAGACCGGCAGATTGCCGCCGTGCAGCGTCAGGATGTAAGGCTTGTTGAGGCGGCGTAATAACCAGCAAACCAACTCCGCCCAACCAAAGGCTGGCCCACTGTAAACTTCAACGTAGGCGGCGGCGTAGGCATGTCGTTGTCGCCAGGCGGTCAAGAGCATGTCTAGCAAACGCGTCAACCGCCCGCGTTTTTCCGAAGCGACGAAGGTCGGCCAACCCGCGCCCGCAAGCTGCGCTGCCAAATCCTCGCCAAAGGAGTGAAAGCCGCCGCCGCCGGAAAGGAAGTTGCCGATTAACAAAATGCCGAATTTTTCTGCCATTTTGGTTTGGTTTGGTGCAGAACGGGAAGCGTGAGCGACCTGGACCTCAATCAGTTCGCGCTTGATTGAGGTCCAGGTCGCTCACGCTTCCCGTTCTGCCTCGTGCGCTGCCTCCTGTTCAGGCAGGATGAAGGCAGCCGTCAACCCGAAGATCAACGAGGGCGCCACGATGCGCATGGCCGTGGCGAAGAGGAAGCCAAAACTCCAAAAGGTCATCGAAGCGTTTAACGCGCGGCCTTTGGTGGTGCGCGCCCGTTTGAAATGTTGCAAGCTCAGATAAAGGAGCACCGCAATGGCAGTGAGTCCCCACATCCCGTGTTCGGCCAATAAGCGGGCGAATTCATTGTGCGACGCCACCTGGTGCTCACCTAAAGAGCCATAATTGCCTTGCAGATGATATTTGGCCTGCCCGGGGCCAACGCCGAAGATCGGATACTCCGAAAAGATGCGCCAATCCTCGCGCATAATGTCGCCGCGACCGGTAGCCGTAGTATCGCTGAACCGTTTGGTGAGCGTGCCTTTGGTGTATTGATCCAGCCGAGGCAGCAGGATGAAACCCACTACGACAGCCGCGAGCAGCAAGCCACCGAGCAGCGGCAGCCGCAAGCGCCGCTCTTGAAACAGAAACATAATTGTCAGGGCTGCTCCGCCACCGGCTAAATAGAGACCCGTGCGCGAAAAAGTCAGCGCGGCTTGCGTCATCAAGTAAAGCATCAAGCCGAAGAGCAGCAACTTCAGACTGCGCGCGATGCGATTGTCCAAAGCCCAGAGCAGCGCCGCCAAGGCGCCCAACCCCAAGACCGCTGAGACCTGGTTAGGCCCGTATCCGCCACTGGTCACGAAATTGGAATCGTTGACGAAGATCAACTCTTTGGCCGTAACGATGCCCCACAAGGCGAGCACGGCAATGGAGACGACTGGACAGATCAAGGCCAGCAGCATGCGATGCAATTGTGCGTAAGACAGCCTGAGATGCGAAAAGAACCAGAGGCTGACCATCAAAGCCAACGGGCCTGAGAGGTTGAAGCTCAGTTGATCGGTCAACACGTCCGTCGTTACGTTGGCGAGCGGCATGACGATAGACGGTAACAGCAGGATGAAGAATAGGAAGACGGGAAGCGGCCCGTTGAGCTTGCCGGTGCGCACAAGCGCCAAGAGAAAAACCAGCACGATGGCGTACTTGCCGAATTCCCAGGGTAGCCACGCGCCAGTCATACGCCAGAGTACTTCTGAGCCGGCGACGTAAGCGCCAAAGACGGCGACGCGCTCGAGCCGCGCTGCATAAACCCCGGCCCAAAGCCCATAGAGCAGCGTAACTGCCGCGTGCCCTGTAGTAATGAGAGGGGAAGCGCTGCAGGCCAGCGCCAACACGGCGTGCAGCACGAGCAAGCCGGAGACAAGGACGACTTCCAGACTCAGTAATTCCAGCAGCCTCTGCTCGGCAGAGCTTCGGCGATAGGCGGCCTTGATGGGAATTGCGGCACTTCGATTCATCATAATTGGGACGAGTTGAAAGCCATAGCCTTCTGTTGTAACACCAGATCGTAGATGCGGCAGACTTGCTCAATGACAGCGTCGGCGGTGTAAAACCGATTGACTCGTTGCCGCAGCGCCTCCCCCAAAGTTCTTCGACGTTCAGGCGCAGCCAGCAACGCCAACATTGCTTCGGCCAATTTCACTGGGTCATTCGGCGACACGACTAAACCAGCGCGCCCTTCATCCAGGATGGAAGGACATTCGCCGACTTCAGTAGCGATAGCGCCCAAGCCAGCCTTGCCATATTCAACCAGCGACAAAGGGAAGGCTTCCGAATATGAACTAAGCACGCCAATCTCACAGCCGCGCAAGATGCCTGGCACGTCACTCTGATGGCCCGCTATCGTAATTCGATCTTGCAAACCGAGCCGCGCGATGGCTTCGCTGATTTTAGCGTAATGTGTTTGATTACTGCGAGCGCCCACCAGAATCAAATGCGCGGCGGGCGCTCGTTGCGCGACGCTAGCCATTGCTTCAATCAGCGTGAGGTGCCCTTTTTCCGGGCGCAGATTGGCCACGCAAACGATGCGCTGCCCCGGCCGGCCCGGCAACTCCGGCGTCTCGGTGACAGCCGCATTTTCAATGACAAAGTTCGGCACGTACCAGACGGAGTTGGCCGGCACCCGCAGACTTTGCCGCACCCAGTCGTGCAGCCGGCGGTTGACGATGATTACGCCGTTCGCCCGCCGCACGAATGGGCCATAAAGCCAGGCCGCGCGCGCTTCCGTTGCGTATTTGCTGGAGTGGTTGTGCCAAATCACTTTTGGGTAAGGCGGAAAGAGCGCCGCCTGTACGGCGACAAACAGTGCCGTGCTGTGCGCGTGCAGTAGTTGAATGTTGTGCGCTTTGATAAAAGCGACCAAACGGCGCAAGCCGCCCAGATCGAAACGGCGCGTGCGTGCCAGACAAATTTTCCCTACCTCGGCGGAGACCAATTCGGCCAGCGGCCCTTCGCGGCGGGTGGCGCACAAGTAACTGCGATAGTTCCGGCGCGGCAAGAGATTGGCCAAGTTCACGGCCACGCGCTCAGCGCCGCCAGCCTCGAGTGTGTCGGTCATTTGCAGAATGCCAGGGAGCTTCATCGTCCGCTCTGTTCCAGCAAGGTGTTTGACGCGAAGGCTTCGGGCGCGACTTGCCAGGAGCGACTGAGCAACTCGCGCAAGGCCTCGCGCAAGCCTTCCAGCGAATAGCGCGCGCTCCACGCCGCCGCGCGTTGCCCCATTTCAAGGTACTGCTCAGGCGCAGCGGCGATCTTTGCCAGGCTGTCTGCGAGCGCGGTTACAGCGCGCGGCGGCACCACCAAGCCACGCCCTTCGCCCAACATCCACGGCACCAACCCTCTGTTCGAGCCGATGCAGATCAGCCCAAATGCCATCGCCTCGGCAATCGCTTTCGGCCAGCCTTCGCTCTCTGAAGCCAGGACAAGCACATCGGCCTTTTCGTAGAAATCGAACACCCGCTCGAACTCAACAGCGCCGGCGAAATTGACGCGTGCTTGCAGGCGCAAATCATTCATGCGTTTTTCCAAAGCCGCGCGTTCCGCCCCGTCCCCCACAATATCGCAAGTAACCTTAAGCCCGCGTTCATTGAGCCGAGCTAGCGCCTCAATGATGATATCAACGTTCTTCGCTGCCGAAAGGCGTCCGACGTAAAGCAGGCGCAGTGGCCCGCCAGCTTTGCGGCTAGCCTTTTGCCGCGCCGCCTGCTCGGCTCGTGCAAGCTGCTGTGCATTGAGTACCGAAGTGAAAAATGGAATCACGTGCGGCGGTTGTTTGGGCCACTCGCCGTAAACCGTCACCGGCCCGCGCCACCAGCGTGATTTGAGTATCGCGCGCTGCCAGCGATAGCTGAGCGGCTCGCCGGGGTAAGCGCCCCATTGCCCGGCGTACTTCGCGCACAACCGGCTTTGCAATAACGGCAGTAGCAGAGATGCAAGGAGCGAGGTGCTGCCCGGCGAGCGCAGATGAAAGGCATCGGTTGTAAGCGCAGCTTTGCTCAAGGCCCACAACATCCGCGGCACTTCTGCCAGTGAGGTCGTCGCTTGTTCAAGGCCGCGCCCTTTGTCTCGTCGGAAGGGAATGACCGAGACCCTTTCGGAGCATTGATAAGGCGCCCAAAACTTTGGTGGCGGTCCTTGATCGAGCGGCGCGACAAACACGAGTTGATCGAACAGTTCGTTCCAGACATTCATTTCCAACACGAACGGCTCGTAAGACCACCACTGGCCCTCGAAGTAAATGTGCGAACAGATGGTCGCAACGCCAAGCTTCATCTTTCAGCTATAGACTTCAAGAAAAAGTGTTGCCGGTGGGAAACCGCGTCAGGTGACAACCGCAGAGCAGGAATCAATTGTGCGCACAGCGCCGATAAAACTCTTCGTTCCGGCTCACCAGCTTATCAATCGAAAAATGATTGACCGCGCGTAGCCGCGCCTGTTCGCCCAACCGCCTTCTCAAGTCGTCATGCTTGAGCAACTCGAGGATTTTGTCGGCAATGGAGTCAGGCTCGTATGGATTGCAGAGCAGCCCGGAGTCGCGGTCTACCACGACCTCTGCGCCAGGCCCGGTTTCACTGGCGACCACCGCTTTGCCCATCGCCAACCCTTCCAGCCAGGCAACCGGTAATGCTTCCATATGCGACGGGTAGACGCAGATGGAAGCTTGAGCGATGAGATCAGGCAACCGGGAATGCTCGACCGGGCCTTTGAAAATGATGCGCTCGGTCAACTCCGGCGGGATAAGTTGGCGTAACTTCTCGATGAAAGAAGCGCCGGTCTGCGGGTCATGCCAGTCGCGTCCGGCGATCCAGAGTTTCGCTTCGGGGGCTGACGCAATGATGCGCGGCATCGCTTGCACCAACTGACGGACGCCTTTCTTTTCACAGACAGTGCCGACGAAAATGATCAGGCCCCGCTCTTCGGCGATCTCCGGTTGGGGACGAAACAGTTCGATGTCTACCGGGTTGGGCAGGATTTCGATATTGCGCTGGCCGAGTTGAAGTAGCTCGCGGGTGGTTTCGGCGACGTACTTGCTCACCGCGCAAAGTTGATCAGCGCGCCCGAAGGCCTGCCGCTCCAACCAACCGCGCCACGGGCTGGTTGGATTACCCAGGGTCTTTGCGAAAAATCGGTGACCGCCATTCATCCGAATAATTTTGCTGGCGGGGAAGTCCGCCGGAATCAGCGCCAGTCCGTTTTCCGGGCCTTCGAGAATATCTATAGGAGCCTGGCGCTGTAACCGTGTCAAAGCCCGGCGCAGGCTCAATCCGTTGACGAGAAAGCCAGTGCCGGGCAGTGAAGCGTGAGCCAGGCGCAGCACTCGCACGCCTTGATCATTCTCCTCGCCCTGCCGTTCGGGCGAATAAATCCCGATGGCGGTGACCTGATGCCCGCAGGTTGTGAGCGCGCGCGCCAGGGTTTGCGTAAAGCTGCCTACTCCACCATGCGGACCTGGAGGATACTCATTGCAAAGAAAACAGATGTGCATGATTAACCGCTCAAACCGCCGCTGGAGTTTCGACGCGGTAGTTATCTGGTTCGAAGAGGGCGGCGGTTTGCTGCTGTGCAATCTGTTTGAGCGCCAGGCAGCAGCGCAGGCTGGCTTCATTGAGCGGCTGTGCGGCGTGTGACTTCAGCCAAGCCTGCCGCTCCTGTTCCTTTTCGCGCGGATTGGTCAGGGCGCGTTCTACCAGCGGCGCCAATTCCTCAGACGACCTGGCCCAGTAGATGGGCCGTATTTCGTGCACGGGCTTGAAATGCGGCATGCGGTAAACATCCTCGATGTTCCAATGCGGATGTTTATGGGGTGGATTGTAAGCGACGAAGATGGCTGGTTTGCCGGTGATGGCAAAATCCATCGCCATCGTCGAACCCAGGTTGACGACTAAATCCATGTGATGCGCCAGATTGCTGAGCAGGATCATATCGTCTTCGCTCGGCGTAAACTGCGTCCAATCACCCTGGCTTTCGCTGGTAGACCAGACCGGGTCGGAGACGATGACCTCCGGGAATTGCCGCAATGTCTCGTCATAGCGCGTCGTCCAATCAACGGGCGAGCGGCGAAAGATGATCTGTGGCCGCGTAGCTTCGGGGAATGTCCTCAGCGCCCGCGCCAGATCGGCCAAATAGACCGGGTCGTGCGGCGACGTGAGCGTATCATCACCGGAAAAACAGATGGCCGGACGCGCCGGGTCTACACCCAACTCACGCAGAAAGGCTTCGCGTGGCTTAATCCAAGCTTGATTGAAGTAACCTTCGAACTGCGGCGTACCCGTGATAATGACCCGCTCCTGTGCGATGTCCGGGTAATACTCCTTCATCTCGTTTTTCATGTAATCGCTCCACACGAAAAAGTAATCCGCGTGCACCGCCATACGGCCTTTCGGCAGATTGTCCCAGGAGTAGATAAAGGTGGCGGTCGGAATGCCCAGCTTTTGTGCAGTCAACAACGCGGGCACAGCTTTGTGCGCGCGCTGCTGAGTGCAAAAGACTACATCCGGCCGAAGCTCACGCAGGTAGTTTTCAAATGTGTGAGTGCCTGGGTTGAGCAACGCCATACGTTTGTGCAGGCGATCCAGCCTGAGCGCGCCTTCCGTGCCCGCGCAGAGGCGACCAAGCTTTTGCGCAAACTGCCCCAATAGCCGGGCTTTGCGCGAACGCTGCATCTTCAAATTGCGCAAGGCCAGCGACAGGGCGAAATCATTCTGCGCGTGCAATTGAGCATAGACCTTGGCCTGCCGAAAAACCCGCTCGACGAGTCTTTCGGGATAAGCGGGCAGCGGTTCCCAATTCAACCTCGCGCCGAAGCGCTGCTGGAAGAAGTTTACACTCGTCGCCGGCAACGCGTGCCAGACGAAGACTTCGCCTTCCTCGAGCAACAGGTGCGGGAAACTGCTGCAAAGAAAATTACGGATACTAACGCTGTCGGGTACTAATAACAGTGTTTTCATTGGGTGAGATCAAGTTCAAAGAGTATGAATTATTGATGTTACGCAGCGCGGAAAATCGTTTTAGGTTTGACGCCCTTCTCAGCGCCGGAGGCGCGGTCGGAAATTAGCCGGTGGTGGAGCAAAGCGTAACCACCGGAAAGTCGAACGCCGCCATCTCGCGTCCCGGCTGGGACGCTGGACAGGACATTGATTTCGCGCCAATTGTCTATCCTGCGCCCCTACTGGGGCGCGGTTACTTGACGCGTGTTACCGGTGGTTTCACTGCGTTCCACCACCGGCTAATTTCCGCTGTGCCTCCGGCACAAAAACCTGTCAATTCCAAACTCGACTTTCTTACTGCGTAACATCAGTGAATTATTGACGACCGTTTGGTCGAATGTAGTTAGGCTCCGTCAAAAGGCGGAACAATTGATGCCACTTCGGATCAATTTCTGCACTGCCCGCGCCGAACCGCCCCACCGCATATTGGCGCGCGTTACCGGCCAACCGTTGGCGTAGCTCGTGGTCGGTGATGGCCTGTTCGAGCGCGCTGGCCCATGCACAAACGTCGTTGGGGTTCTTGATGAGCCAGCCCGTCTGTTGGTCTTGTAAGTTTTCAGGAATGCCGCCTGTGTTGGAGGCCAGCACACACAAGCCCGCACTCATCATCTCGCTGGTGGCGAGCGAAAAGCTTTCCCAACAAAGGCTCGGCACGACGCCCAGATCGCTGGCCTGATAGAGACCCGCCAACTCGGTGGGCGAGAGCATGCCCAGTTCAAGAAGTTCGAGGTTGTCGCCGAGCGCTTGGCGTTGTCGCTGGGCGCTGCCGGCGGAAAGCAACACGATCCGGCGCTTGAGTCCGCCACATAGCGCAAGCGCCTGTGCGACAATGTGGCGGCCTTTATGCACTGCTGCGCCGCCGATGTGGACGATGGCAAAGTCTTCTTCCGCCAGCCCCAGCCGTGCGCGCTGCTGGGCGCGTTCTGCTGGCTCAGCCGGGCTGAAGCGGCGCTGGTCGAGCCGATTGGGAATGATCCAGACTGCGGTTGGCAAGACCTCGCTGCTGTAAAGCTGCCAGAGCGCCTGATAGAGCGCCTGAGTCGGCACGACGACGGCATCCACCACCCGGAGCGCTTTGAAGACCACTTGTGTCTGGCTGGGCGCCGGAAGATTGCGCACCCAATAAATCAGCTTGGTCTGTGGATAATGGCGGCGTACCGCTAAGGCGACATAAGCAGAAACGCAGATGACCAAGTCGGGGTTAAGGCCTGCCGCGACCGCCAGCTTGACGGCTTTAGGTGCCCAGCGTGTTTCGCGGTGCACCCATTTCACTGCACGCCGCAAGCGCAGCACTGTCCTGTCTACGGCGCTCAACTCCGCCGGGTGGAAACGCGCGTGTCCGGCTTGCGCGCCTGGCGGGCAGATAGCTTCGATCTGCCAGGCCGGGTAATGTTCGTTGAGCCATTCGATGGTCTGCGCCAGCGAACGCGCCACTGAAGCCGGGGCTTCGGTGGCGATGGCGCGCGTGGCGTAAAAGAAAAGGAGCGTGCGTTTCTGATGCAAAGTGGTTTGTGAGCTTTGGCGATCAGTCATAAACCCGTTTATTGAGCGGCCAACGCATTCGGTTGGCGCTCTCGCTCCGGCGCACGGTAAAACGACCAGCTTGACTGCGGATGCAACAACGCATTGGTGGCGCTGCTTTCGCCGGTGACGTCAATCAAGAGCCGATCAGAAACATGGCGCGAGGAAGCGAACTCGCCCCAATAAAGCGCCTTGAAGTAAAGCGAATACAAGCCAGGATTGAGCCAGAGCGGCGGCAGCCTGAGGTCAATGTTATAGCGGCCAGCGGCCAACTCAGTACAGTTGAGTTGCGGGCTTTCCTGACGCAGGTGGAAGAGCTGTTCACCGTGCATATTTTCCAGAATGCAATGCAAGGTAAAACCGCCGATCTGGCCTTTGATCTGCAAGGTAGTCGAAAGTTCAGCGCTTTCCGATTGCAAGAGAGTCGGTTTGAGCGAGCCATTCAAAGTTACCGGCCCGAAACGCGAATGTGGCGAATTATTCTCGGCCAGGCCGCTTGCATCCTGGCTGACCGATTTGTAGTAACTCTCGATGATCTTGCCTATGTCGCCCGCCTCAACCAAGCGGCCTTCCTGCAACAACAGCCCTTTGTTGCAGAGCGAGCGCACCGCCGCCAGATTATGGCTGACGAACAGCACTGTGCGCCCCTCTTTGCCAATCTCTTCCATCTTGCCCAGACATTTCTTTTGGAAGACGCTGTCGCCGACCGCCAGCACTTCGTCAATCAGCAAAATTTCCGGTTCCAGATGTGCCGCCACCGAGAAAGCCAGCCGCATATACATCCCGCTGGAATAATGCTTGACCGGCGTGTTGATGAATTTCTCTACTTCGGCAAAGGCGATGATCTCGTCGAGCTTGCGCGTGATCTCAGCCCGCCGCATGCCCAGGATGGCGCCGTTCAAGTAGATGTTTTCGCGGCCTGTGAGTTCATTGTGAAAGCCGGTGCCGACTTCTAGCAGCGAACCGATGCGCCCGTGGATGGTGGCGCAGCCAGCGGTTGGTTCGGTGATGCGCGAGAGCAATTTCAGCAGCGTGGTCTTGCCCGCGCCATTGCGCCCGACGATACCGACCACTTCGCCGCGCTTGATTTCAAAAGAAACGTCTTGCAACGCCCAGAAACTATTTTCCGACTCCGCCGCAGTGTCGGGAGCAGAGCGAAAGAGCGAGCCAATGTTGCGCGCAGCGGAGCGCGCGCCGGTGGCGAGTTTATCGCGCAGCGTTTGGTAACGCTGCCGTTTGCCGCCGATACGATACTGCTTGGAAAGCTTGTCAGCGATGATCAACTGTTACTCCTGAAATTACTTCTCCTAGACAGTCCTACAGAAAATCCGAACCCAGCAGATTGTATTTTCCCAGCCGTTCTTCAGTTAGTTCGAAGGTCGTCATATCTTTCTCTTTATCCCACTCGATGGCGTACTCACGCTGGAAATTTCTGGCCAGAAAGCGCGCGTTGTTAGTGCGGCCATCAACCAGGATAAAAGTGCCCGGCAAGAACGTCGGCTCCATCAACAAAAGGTCGCCGGACATAACCGTGCGCTCGTCGCATTGAAAAGACAGTCCGTTGATCACTCCGTTGACATCTTTGGGGGAAGGGCCATCCAGATAGATGAAATCTGGCACAACGTCAGGGATGTTTTGGTAGTAATGGCAGAGCCGTCCATTGAAAGTGCTGATGACGACTTCGCTGTATTGAATATGCACGCGGTTGGCCAAAGCTGACGGCAAGCGGTTTTTGATCTGTTCGACCCAAGTCAACGACGCATCTACGGAAAAAAGCTGAAACAGGAAGCGGTTTCTGATTTCAGGCTTATTGGGCAAACGTTCCCAATCCGCTTGGTTCTTGCGTAGCGCGTCCGCCAGGATGACGGTCGAATAGCCCAGACCGAATTCCAGGATCGTTAAGCTTTTGCGCTGGCGCACAAGCTGGTGCAAATGCACCAAGTCATCCGGTTCGGGCGGGAGGGGAATGGTCAATCGCCCGCTGACGTTGTCAAACGCCGATTCACAAAAATCCGCGTTCTCGTCGAAGTTGATGAGTTGATCCAAGCCTTCAGCCTTAATGTATCCTTCGTGTAACAAATATTGCTCTCGTCTGTTCATGCAGCTTGCCTCAATCGAGTGTCCGAGCTGCAATCTGCGCCGCGAGCAGGCCGAGATTGATCCATTGCCAAACGAAGAAGCTATTATCGCGCCCCTCCTGGCAATAGTTTTGCCAGAGTGATTTGACTGTCTTGACATCGAGCCAGTGGCCGCCAAACGTGGCGAGCGCAGTGCCAATGCAATCGTCAGCCCATTCGCGCAACGGGCCGCGCAGCCATTCGCGTTGCGGCGTTTGCAAAGGGCGTTTGGGCGCTTCGACAAGGGCCGACGGCAGCACTTGTCGCGCAATGCGGCGCAGCATTACTTTGCTGACGCCGTGGTGCAGCTTTCTTTCTGCCGGTTGGCGCAAAGCCAGTTCAAGCAAATGATGGTCGAGAAATGGCCCGCGCAATTCGGTCGAACAGCGCATCGAGATGCGGTCGTTGAAGCGCAAGGCCTTGGGGAATTTGGTATGGCGAATGTCGCGGTATTGCAGATTGCGCAAAGAGTCGGGGAAGGGTTGGGGCATCTCGAAGCTTTGTGCGAGTGCGCGAAATTCCGGCGTCAGCCCTTCCGGATGCTCGGTCGTTTCTTGTGTCCCCTGAATCAGACCGGCGACAGCGCCATTCAGCGACTTGCTGTAATAATCATACCCGGCCCACTGTTCATCCATTCCTTGCCCGTCGAGCAGCACGATCACACCACGCGCGCGCGCCTCTTCAAACACGCGCGCGTAGGCCAGCGTGGGCAAACCACCGAACGGCTCGTCCTGCACGGCCTGGATGGCCGCGGCCAGCGCTGGCACATCTTCCGGTCGCAGGCGACAAATGCTCAGCGGATGCTGTGTTTGCTCGAGCATCTGTTCAACCCAGGGCAACTCGTCATAACGCGGGTCGTCGCAGACAAAGGTGAAGGCCCGGACGCTGCTCTCTTCGCCTTGCACGGCGTGCACCAATCCCAACAAGGTGGATGAATCCAGCCCGCCACTCAAATTGATGCCCACTGGCACATCGGAGCGGAAGCGCAGCCGCACGCTTTGCACCAGTAAGGCCAGGTATTCTTCTTCTACTTGTTCCGGCGGTCGGTGGTCGTATTCAACTCCGACACGCTCAAATAAGTCGTACCAACAAGCTAAGCGCAAGTCTCCGTTTTCCCAGGTCAGCGCATAACCCGGCGGCACGGCCAAAACGTCTTGCCAGAAGGTGCGTTGGTTGTGGTCATACAAGCCATGAGTTAAGTAGGTGGCCCAGGTTGTTTCGTCGGCCCGCGCCGGGATACCCGCTTGATGCAGCGCCTTGATCTCACTCGCGAGCAGCAATGTCCCGTCCGCTTTCTGATGGTAGTACAACGGCTTGACGCCGAAACGGTCGCGCGCGGCAAAAAGCCGTTGCTGGCGTTCGTCCCAGATCAGAAAAGCGAACATACCGACGAAGTGTTCGACACAACTATCGCCCCACCTTTCATAAGCGGCGAGGATGACTTCGGTGTCACTCTGGCTTCGATATGGGTAATCAGCCAACTCCGCGCGCAATTCCAGGTAGTTGTAGATCTCGCCGTTGAAGACGATCCACACCGTGCCGTCCGGATTACGCATGGGCTGACGGCCTGCCGGTGAAAGGTCAATGATGCTCAAACGATTATGGCCCAGCCCGGCTAGGCCTGAAGCCGATACATAAATCCCATCGGCGTCCGGGCCACGATGTCGCTGGCTTTTCACCATCGCGGACAATTGTGGTTGTTGCCATTGCTGGCCGAAAGCCCCGGCAATTCCACACATAAGTCTGCCTCCCTTTTTTTTCTGCGCGCGCCACCGGGTACAAGTTTCCAGCAGCCGATTGCCTGCTGGCGGGATGCCCGAGTAGACACAGCGCATAGTTGTTTAGATAAAACCGCCTGTGATCGTAATAAGGATTTGGCAGGTAAGCGCCTTGCGGCGTAGACATAAGAAAGAATTCGCTTTAACGCATCGTTGCCTGAGTCGCCGGCCATTTGCCGGCTTGCTGCAGGGTCAGCGCGCGCCCGAGCTTTTCCGCGAGAAATAGCTCGGTCTTTTCCATAGATTCACTGGTACAGCCGCCGATGTGCGGCGTGATTAGCAGATTGGGGTGGTGGCGGGCATATTTGATGAGTGGATGGTTCTCCATGCCGCCGGAGTTTTCGTTACTGAGCACATCCAGTGCTACTCCGGCCAGGTGTCCTGAACTCAGCGCCGCCAGCAATGCCTGTTCGTCAATCAATTCACCACGCGAGGTATTGATGAGCCGCGCCCCGCGCTTCATTGCCGCGAACTGAAGCGCACCGAAAAACCCACTCGTCTCAGCGCAGAGATTAACGTGCAACGTGACAATGTCCGCTTGGCGCAGCAATTCCGGCAACGACACAAACTCTACACCATCTTCAACGCTCGTCGGATTGAGTTGCGGGTCATAGGTAAGCACGCGCATCTCGAAGGCCCGCAGGTGACGCGCCACGATGCGTCCCAGCCGCCCGTAGCCAACCACGCCTACGGTCTTGCCGTAAAGCTCGTCGCCGCGAAAGAGGTCTCTATTCCATGCGCCCTTGAGCACACTGGCGGAGGCCGCCGCCGTATTTCTGACCAGGGCCAGGATCAGGCCAATCGTGTGTTCGGCAGTCGCGCGCACTTCCTTGAGAAACTCCGTTTCTCCACGCAGCGAGAGAATCTGAATATCCCGCCGTTCGGCCTCCACCAGATCAATATGATTCAACCCGGTCGTCGGCGTAACGATGATCTTCAGGCGGGGCGCGGCTTCGATAACTTCGGCGTCAATCAGATTGCGCAGCCGCACCCATAAAACATCGGCGGCCCGCGCCTCGCGCAACAATTGGTTGCGGTCGAGATCGGCCAGTTTCAAGTTTGCGGCCAGCCGCAGCGTCTCCGCAGCGGCTCGGGGGAAGCCGTTGGATTCAGCTACCAGAATGGAGAAAGGGGACACAGTTTGCATTGTTCGTTCAGGGGTAACGGGGTTGAACTGCTTCTCTCTACTGCGAGCTTGTTTGGTGTAGGCGGCGCGCGAGTAGCAACGACTCGGCGCGCGCCCAATCTTCTTCCGTGTCAATGTTGACGCTGCGTCGCGGCTCGACTTGATAGCTTATGAGGTGTTTGCCGTAGAGGCAATTGTGTTCCATCACGAGGTCGCGCCGCGAAACATAAATCGAACCTTCGCGATGAAAGGCCGGCGGCAAATCCTGGCGGCGTGAGATTGGCGCGCCTTCGCCCATGCTCAAATGTAGCCGGCCATCCTCATCCCGAAAGTACACCCAGTGCGGATTGTACTCGGTCGGCACGGGCAGCACGGAAACCACCGCATCAGCGTCGCTGCGTTCGAGCAGCTCGATGCAGGCGTCAATATCAACCGCGCGGCGCAAAGGGCTGGTCGGTTGTAGCAGACAGATCGCATCGAAACGCTCGTCGCGTTCTTCGAGCCAGTGTAGCGCGTGCTGCACCACCGGCAAGGTCGGCGTGTGGTCTTGCGCCAGTTCTGTCGGACGCAGGAAAGGCACCTCGATCCCGCAGCTTTGTCCAACGTCGGCGATTTCTTTATCCTCAGTGCTGAGGATGATGCGCGTCAGGCGCTTGGCCGCCAGCGCGGCTTCCGTCGTGTAAGCGAGCAGCGGCTTGCCGGCAAGTGGTTTGATGTTTTTGCGCCGCACGCCTTTCGAGCCGCCGCGCGCTGGAATCAAGCCTAGTACACGCATACTTCCGCTTCCTCCTTCGCCTCGACCTGATTGTAAATGTAATGCAGTCGTTTTTGCACGTAAGGATTCAACTTACACAACGACTGCGCAATACGCTCGGAAACAAAGCCATCGCCATAAAGCGAGCTTGGCGCGTAGCGGCCATGTGCAAGCTGGCTTTGCGCCGCCGCGTAAATTTCAGCAGCCACCGGCGCTGCCTGCGTCACGTGAACATCGGCTTCGCGCCCTTCCTGACGATTGCCGACCAAGACGACCGGCGTGCCGAAATAGCTGGCGTCGCGCACAAAGCTGCTCGAATTGCCGATAGCGCAGGTGGCGTTGGCCAGCACCTTCAAATAATCTTGCGGCGCCAGGTTGGTCAGCGTGCGCAGCCATTGCGGTTGCCGATTGAGGCGGAAGCTGCGGATAGCTTTACTGATGTGATCCGCGCCTGCGTCAATATTCGGCCAGAGTAGGATTGTCTGTATCTGCAAACTGCTGAGCGCCTCCAGCAGTTCTTCCATCTGTTCGCGCTCGCCGCCGTACTCGGTGGTGGTCGGATGAAAGAGCACGAGCAGGAAGGGCCGCGTGACGTCAATCTGTGCGCCACCGCCGCCCGTGTGAATGATCTCGCGCGTCAGCGTGCGTTCGAGCTGGCGCGCAATGTCGCTCGACGGGCAACCGACCGCGAGGATATGGTCGGGATTTTCGCCCATCCGCATCAGGTATTCAGCCGAACGTTGCGTGCTGGGGAAATGGAAATGCGCGAACTTGCTGATCGCGTGGCGCGCGCTCTCGTCAATCGAGCCGGAGACTTCGCCGCCCTGAATGTGCGCGATGCAGACGTTCATGTAGGCCGCTGCGATGGCCGCCGCCAATGCTTCGTAGCGGTCGCCGATCAGCAACGCGACATCGGGTTTCAAGCGTTGAAACTCGCTGGCGAATTCGACTACGCCGAAGCCGACCGATTTGGCCATCGTGGCGGGCGTCGAGCCTTCGAGTTCGATGTAGATTTCGCCGTCAATCCCAAAGCCATCCTGCCGCACAACGTTGACCGGTTGATCAAAACGTTCGAGCACCATCGTACCGGCAGCAATCACTTGCAGCGCGAGTTCGGGCCGCGCCGCAATCGCGTGCATCACCGGCTTCAAGCGCCCGTAGTTGGCGCGGTCTACCAACACGACGCAGATTTTGCGTGGCCCAGCTTGTGAATCGGATTGAGGCTTGGTCGAGTTATTCAAAGTCATCTTCAGCCAATAAGGTATTCGCGGCCAGGTCGCGCTTAAGCGTGCGATTGACCACTTCGTGGACGCGCGCGGCAGAAATGCCCGTGCCAGGTTTCTTGAACGCCAGATCGTCGAAGGCCAACCGCTGTCCGGCAGCCAGTGCGCGTGCGGCGACGATGCTTTTGCCAAATGTACGTTTTAATTCGCTCAGTTCGGCAGCGATTGCTTCCTTGTTTACCGGATTCGCCAACGCGCGCTCGATGAAGCGGACGCCTTCGACGAGTTGTTGCAATTCCACTGTCGTTACCGAAGCGGGCACGTCCGGCCCGAAGCATTCGCGTGAAAACGTGACGTGTACTTCAATGAGCTGCGCGCCCAACGCCGCTGCTGCCAACCCGGCATAGATCGTCCCCGAATGATCGGAGAGACCAACGGGGCAGTCATAACGGTTGCGCAATTCAGCCAACACGTTTAGCCCGAGTTTTTCCGACGGGCAAGGGTAAGCCGTCGTGCATTGCAACACGGCCACCGGCGCGGCGTGGCGGCGTACACACTCGACCGCCGTATCCAACTCCGCCCAGGTTGACATTCCACTCGACAAAAGCACCGGCTTGCCCGTGCGCGCCATTCGTTCGAGCAGCGGCAGGTTGGTCACTTCGCCCGCGCCGACTTTCCAAGCCGACATACCCAAACCTTCGAGCAGTTCGAAGGCGGCGAAAGAGAAGGCAGATGATAAAAAGATCAGCCCGCGTTCTTGCGCGTGTTCGGCTAAACCGCGCCATTGCTCTGCGCTAAACTCCATCCGCTTCCAGTAATCGTAACGCGTGGCGTCTTGGCGGCTGAATTTCACGCGCCACGGCTCGCCAGGTGTGCTCTCGGCCTCGGCGAAGTGGGTTTGAAACTTGACGGCATCCGCGCCCGCCTTGGCGATGGCGTCAATGTAAGCGTGTGCCGTGCCCAGGCTGCCGTCGTGCGCCTGCGCGACTTCGCCGATCAGGAAGCAATGCGTGTCGAGATTGGCAAACCAGTTCATCAGATGATGCGAGTGAGAAGTTCAGTGCCCGGACGATCAAAAGTTCAGCAGTGATGAGCCGCGCGGTAAAGACACTTCCGCCGTATTCATCAACCGTGAAGGAAACCTCGTGGCGAGGCAGCATCCGGGTTATCAATTGGCTTCGTCGAAGCTCAGTCTACCGCCTGCGCGTCTAGGCAACAATGTTCATTGATCGTTTGTGCGGGGAGCACGTTGGATAGTAAAACAGACAAGCGGGTCTTATCAGTGCAATTTCATTTCTTGGATGGTGGATGCAGGAACGATCAGTTCCACCTTTCATTTTCGAAGCTCGTTGCACCCTGTCGGCCGCTAGGGGATGAGGAGCTGGCGGGGCAGGGCAAGCAGCACTTGATCAAACTTAGTGCTGCGGCGGGGATTATACACTGAGCATGGATGATGTAAACAGATTTTTAGTCCATCCGCATTTCGCCACATTTCGCCGCATTTCGCATCGCTTACTTTGGCGTGCTGAGACTTGAAGTGTTGCTGACGGATGCACTTTTTATTTGTATGTGATTGTGGAGCCGTGAGACAGCAAGCTCCAGTGTTCAGAGTCCAAGCTAAAGCTTGGACTCTGAACACTGGACGCTGACGCGGTCTTCTTCCCGGTAGTGTCTCAACGCCTGTGACCACAATTCGCCAGCATTATCTCGAGCCGCATTACTCCGACATCATCGCGCCACATAGTTGCTGCGCGTCAGCCTTGCTGCTGTGCCATCGGGATTAGTCACGATGGCGTCACGGTTGCCGAGCGGCGTGTTCTGCGTAGTCTTGACCGTAGCGATGATGGTGTCTTCTTCGATGCTGGTGACAGTCAAGGTAATCTGCGAGCCGCCCGCGCAGAAGGTATTGCAATCGAAGCGCAGCTTGGTGGTCTTGCTCGGATCAGGATTGTTGAAAAAGCCTGTGCCGGTGACCGTCACTGTAGCCTGGTTGAATTGCGGAATCTTCGCCGGAGTGATGCTGGTGATCGCCAACGGTCGTGGCAAGACTTCGACCTGCGCTGGCGGATCGGTCGTGCTCGCAGCGCCTTTGGGATCGCGCACCGTTAGCGTGATCGAGTGAGCGCCCACAGGCAGCGTGACCTCTACGATGGCGCCTTCAGCGATTTTCACGCCTTTGTCTCTCCATTCGTAGCTCAGCGCGTCTAGATCGGGGTCGCTCGATGGCGAACCGTCCAGCTTGACGATAGCGCCAGCCTTAAGCGTCGCTTGTGCGGTTGCCGCGAGCGGAACCATCTTGGCGACCGGCGGCTTGTTGGCCGGTGGCCCGCCGCCGCCGCCACCGCCACCACCGCCTGGGCCAGGATCAGGCGGCCCGACCGGCCCTACGCCGGAGCCAGTCTCATCAGTTTCAATGTCGCTGAGCTGAATGCGGAAGGGCAGCGTAGTAAACGTGCCGCCTTTGCTGTCAGTCGCTACGACGCGCACATTGGTCGCCACTTCTTGATTGCCCTGGCGCGGCTCGATGATGAGTTTGGCTGTGCGCAAGATCGGATCGGGATTGTCAATTCGCGCGAAGGAGGGCGCGCCCGTCAAGCGGAAAGTGACAGCATCGTTGTTATCATCCTGTGCTTGTAGCGTGATCGTCTTGGTCTTGCCGGGAATGACGTATTGATCGTTCAGATTGGCCATCTTCGGCAGGAGGTTGCTTGGCACGCCGCCAATCTGCGGCAAGCTGGGCGCGCCTTTTTCGATGTTGATCTCCAGCTTCGCAGTGGCCACATTGCCCGCATTGTCGCGCGCTGTGAAGTTGACGATGGTTTTGCCGACCGGGAAGAGACTGCCTGGCGGTTTCGAGGCGGTCACTTGCACTTTACCGTCAACGTGGTCGTAAGCGGTCGGCAAGGTGTAGTTGATCGCAATGCCAGCCGCCGAACCCGCCGTTTTCTCAATATTCGAAGGCACACCGCTGATGACCGGCGGTTGTGTGTCGTTGACCTGGAACATGTAGACGTTTGGCTCGCTCGGTGTGTTATTGCCGTCGAGCACCGTCAGCCGCAGAACGTGGATGCCGACACCGAAGCGATAATCCAGGACTTTGGCCGTCGAAATCTCTTTGTCGCCGTCAAACCACTTGAAGCTGAGCGGATCATCCGCGCCATCGGGATCGCGCGAGACGCGACCATCCAGCCGCACGTTGTTGCCATTGGCCGAGCGCGCTTCCATGATCGCGTCAATCGTATCGAAATCTGCCACAGGCGGGCGATTGTTCGGATTGTTGCCCGGCGTGCGCAGCAAATAACTATCAGCATACGTCAGGATGTGCAGGTTAGCGCCGCCGTGCAAACCACCCGTCCACCCTCCATTGGCGACAGTGAAGCGCCCGGTGGAATTGACCAGATTGTTGTACCAGGGAAAGACCGGCGAAGTAGCGTTGAACTTGAGCCAGCCCCGATGGCCTCTCAACAGTGTGTTGGTGATGGGCGGCGATTGCGCGTTGTTGCGCAGCGTGCCGAGCTTGACTTCCAACAACCCCATCGTCGCGCCGAACGAAGCGAGCAGGTCGTCGTAGAACGTCACGCCCAGCGAACCGCGCGTGTTGGGCGTTTCGAGAATGCTGATGGGCGGACGCGCGAAGCCGACGGTCGTCTGATTGTCCTGCTGATTCGGCACGCCGTTGAGCGCGAACGCGGCCGGCAGCCGGTCGTAGGTCGTGCCATCAAAGACCAGATCGGTCGTCACGGCGTCGCTGTTGCGCGGCACGGCGCCGGCGGAATTCTTGGCCAGCGCGATAGCGTTGTAGCTGGCGACCAGTCCGGTAGTCTGCTCGGCGACCTGCGCGCTGCCGATGAGATAGTTGTACTGTGTCGGTTGCGCGCGCCAGTCAATCGCCACCGCCATCAGCCAGCCTTTCTGATTGGCCGCATATTCGTTGGCATCGAACGTCGTCGTCTGGTTCGGTTCCAGCACGATGATCGCTTCGTTCATCAATGGCGGTTCGATTAGGCCGGTGAAGTAAAGGCGCAAGCGTGCACGCTGCGTCGGGTGCGTGTTGGTCAGGCAGATGTGTGTGCGGCCGTAAATGCCGCTGGCGAAGCGCGTGAAGAGCAAAATACTGCCCGCCTTCAATTCACTTGCGCCCAAAGAGCCGCCCACCGCTTCGGGCTGGTTACTGGTCAGCGGATTGTTCGGCGCGCCTGGCGGCTGAATGATCGGCACGGTCATACGGAACGAGTCCACCCAACTCAAAGCCTGCATCGGGCGCGCACTGTGCAACGGCCCCTGACTCGCAATGCTGCTCTCGGTCAAGCTCAGACCAAGCACGGGCACAGCTCTGTTATCCAAGTTAGCCGCGAAAGTGGCATAGCCTTGCCGCTGCGCCGTGACGATACTGTTGAACGGCGCGCCGCTCCAGACGTTGGTGATCGGCGAGTTGATGCCGCAGCCGCTCTCGACGATTTGCGGATAGGGCCTGCCGCTTTGATCGAGCAGCACGGCGTCAAATTTGACGTTGGGCGTGGCCGCCGTCGCCAGATTGCTCGGCGGGCTGTAGATCGCCACATCGGTCTTGCGCGCCGCGTCACCGCCGGTCGCGTTCGGATCTTGATTTTGCAGGTTGTCCACCGCGACCTGTTTTGGCAAGCGGTCATATTCGGTGTTGTTGAAGAGCACTTCGGCCACGGCCTCGTTCACCAGACGCGCGCCGCCACCGGTACGCTTGGCCACGCCGACTGCGTTGTAGGTCACCTCAAAGCCCCGCGCGTCACGATAGCTGGCGCTACCGATCAACCAATTGAATTGCATAGGCAAGCCAGTCGAACTCACCGCCAGCGCCATCAAGTAACCGGTCTGGTTTGGACTCATGTCGCTTGCCAGCAGCGTACGCGTCTGATTCGCGGCCAGCGTGACGAAGTCCGTCTCAATCACGCAGCCGTGCACCCAAGCCAGCCGCACGGCCACGCCGTCGCGCGGGTGCGTATTGGTCAGGGTAATCAACGTGTTGACGTTGCTCGCCTGGCTCGTGTTGCTGGTGTACTTGTGGAAGAAGAGAAGGCTGCCCGCTTTGGAACTGCTAGCGGCGCTGCGTTGCGCGTTCGAGCCGACGTTAGGAATGCCCGGCCCGATTTGCGGATCACCTTGGGCGGCGACGGTCGTGGCCTGGTTGCGCCAAGCCGTCAAGCCAAGGATCAAGAGCGCCAGCGTGAGCAGTGAGGCAAAGACTAAACGGGAGTAGTTGGGTGAATGTGTATGTGTAGCCAATTGATTATTCAACTTCCTAAACAGTGAGTGCATGTAGAAACCTCCCCATTGGCAACCGTCGAACTCTTCGGTCAGGTTCCAAACCATGCCGAACACGACTTCCCGCCAAAGCGGGAACCAAGTAGAAGGGGCATGAAGAGTAAACGCGCTGTGTTTTCAAGTGGCTCGACCGGCGGGGCAGGCGGTGAAGCTGGATCAAAGGTACGCGACGACAATCTAAACGGTCGCCGCACGTACAAACGGCGGTTCGATTCAGTTTCGGGGTAGCTTGTAAGTTTGTAGACTATTGAGGTCGTGAGGGGCACGTCCAAACGCGCCGCAGATTAGCATAAGCCCCCACCGGTCGCAAGCCGATTTCTAATCACAACTTGACGAGTTGCTACCGTCGCTGGAGTCTCTAACTACAACGTATCACTACTGAGTGGATGGGCGACTGATTTATTGCTCCTGCGCAATCTTGCCATCCAGCATCTGCATCCGCCGGTCAGCCAAGTGCAGAAAACGTGAGTCGTGTGTGACCAAACAGACTGTTGTTCCCGCTGCGTGCAGTTCCTTCAAGAGCTTCATTACTACTTCGCCGCTGGCCGAATCCAAGTTGCCAGTCGGTTCATCGGCCAGCAGGATTGTTGGCTGGCCGACGATGGCACGCGCGATGGCTACGAGTTGTTGGTGGCCGCCTGAAAGCTGGCTCGGACGGTTGCGCGCGCGGTCAGCGATGCCGACACGTTCTAGCGCGCGGGTAACGCGCTCTTTGCGTTCGCCGGGTTTGACGTTCATGTAGCTGAGCGGCTGTTCGATGTTCTCGAAGACAGACATATCGCCGATCAGGTTGAAATTTTGGAAGACGAAGCCAATGTCCTGGTTGCGCATCTTTGCGCGGTCGGCAAGCTTTAAACTCTGGACGGGCTGATTTTTGAAGCAGTAGACGCCAGTGGTAGCCGAATCCAGCAGACCCATAATCGCCAGCAGCGTGGATTTGCCACAGCCCGATGGGCCAAAGATGGTGACAAACTCACCCTGCTGAAGGGTTAAATCAATCCCGTTGAGCACAGGCGTATCAACTTTGCCGTTGCGAAAAACTTTGGTCAAGTCTTCCATCAATACCAGCGGAAAGCCATTTCCAGTCATAGTAGGTGTAACTCCCCTCTCAAGAATACATTGTCAGGATGGCAGTTAGTGTTGCTGTCGGACTTTACGTTTCAATGAACGAGAAAGTTCTTAATTCTTTCATAGTTCACTTGAATTGACAGGTGGCGAGACCGTCCCGCACAATCGCGCTCGTCACATCGCTCCATTCACACCCATAAACTTTACTACTCGTGCGCGTTCTCAAACGTTCATGCGTTCAATACGCAGACAGGAGAAATGAGTATGCGCTTTCTTGAGGTCTTTTTCTGTGCGGATTTATAAGTCGGGCGCGCTGGCTGCGGCTCTCCTGCTGGTTTTGCTGCCAGGCGCTTTTCAATCTACTTTCAAAACGGCCACAGCACAAAACGCTTTGCCCACGTTGATGTTTGTCACGCAGCCACCCTTTGGCAAAGATTTCATCTCGATCAACGCAGTCTTTGGCAATCATCAACCACGAACCGGCCTGGCTCCGCGTGGCGGCGATCTGTGGATTCGCTATAGCGACAGCGCGCTGCGCAATCTGACGCAAGAGGCGGGCTACGGCACGAAGACTGGCGAAGAGGTCACAGTGCGCGAGCCGAGCGTGCATTGGTCGGGCGCGAAGGCGCTCTTTGCGATGGCGATTGGCGGGACGACCAAAGACGACCTGTCGCCAGTCTACTATCAAATTTACGAAGTCACGGGCATCGGCCAGAGCGAGCAAGTGAAGATCGTGCGGTTGCCGCAGCCAAGGGACAGTAACAACGTCTCGCCGCTCTACGGCACGGATGACCGTGTCATCTTCACCTCGGATCGCCCACACAACGCGGACAAAGCCAGCTATCCGCAACTCGACGAATACGAATCGCAGCCGACCAACACAGGCATTTGGTCAATGAACGCGGACGGTTCAGATTTGCGCTTGCTCGATCACGCCGTGTCGGGCGATTTCACGCCGATCATCGGAGCGGATGGGCGGTTGGTCTTCACGCGTTGGGATCATTTGCAGCGCGACCAGCAGAGCGCTGGCGGGGTCGAGCAACAGTTCAAGCCATTCAATTACGCTTCGGAGAACAGCGACGACAAGTTGAATCAGGCCGAAGAGATTTTCCCCGAACCGTGGGCTGTATCAAGCGGCAGCACGATTCATAGACAGCGCATTAACCAGTTTTTCCCGTGGCAGATGAACGAAGATGGCACGGAACTGGAAACGCTCAATCACATCGGGCGGCACGAGCTGCTGGCCTACTTCGATTCGTCACGCGACGGCTTGCCCGAATTCGTCGCGCCAAGCGCGCGGCGCACGACGTTGAGCTTTTTGCAGATCAAAGAAGACCCGACGCGCCCCGGCTACTTCATCGGCACCAACGCGCCTGAGTTTTCTACGCACGCCGCCGGGCAAATCGTCGCGCTCAACGCGCCGAGGACAGCCAGCGCCGATCAAATGCAGCTCGAATATCTGACCGATCCCGCCACACGCACTTACATCGAAGATGGCCAGCCGCCGCCCGCGAATCATTCCGGCTTGTTCCGCAACCCCACACCACTGTCGAACGGCGCGCTGATCGCAGTGCACACGAGTTCGCCTTACGAAGACAGGACGCAGAATGGGCCGCTCACTTCGCGTTACGACTTTCATCTGACGCGCATGTTGCCGCCCACACAGAGCAAGCCTTACTGGACGCCGGGCGAGCGCGTGATTCCCGGTGGCATCACGAAGACAATTACCTATTTTGACAATCAAACCTACGGCCAACTCAATTACAGCGGCCCGCTTTGGGAACTAGACCCTGTTGAAGTCCGTGTGCGGCCACGCCCGGCAAGGCTCACCACGCCATTGCCGGAGATCGAAGCCAGCATCTTGCAACAGGAGCTTGGCGGCCAAGCCGGCGTCGAACAATTCAAGACCTTTCTCGAAGCGCGCAATCTGGCTTTGATCGTCAGCCGCAATGTCACGCGTCGCGCCGACAAACAGCAAGACTACAACCTGCGCGTAGTCGGTGGCGTGCAAACTGCCGAGCCGAACAGTTCGCCGGTTGACATCCAGTACTTTCAAATTTTGCAGGGCGACTTGTTGCGCGGCTACAACGCCTTCAACAAAGGTCGCCGCCCTATCGCGCAAACGCTGCACGACGGTCTGCTGCCAAGCGCGCCCAACGCGCCACCCGGCAGCGTGCAGATCGCCAGTGATGGCAGTGTCGCGGCGTTTGTTCCGGCGCGCCGCGCGCTTTCCTGGCAGATCAACAAACCTAACGGCGAAGGCGTTGTGCGCGAGCGTTATTGGCTGACGCTTCAACCGGGCGAGCTTCGTTCGTGCACCAATTGCCACGGCCTCAATACGACCGATGTGGTGTTGCGTCAAACCGCGCCCACCAACCCGCCACAAGCCTTGCGCGAGCTGGCGCGCTGGTATCGTGCGAATTATCCCGCGCCGGTCAAACGCGCCGTGCATCTGGCCGCCGCGAGCTTTTATGGCGCGTTGCTGGCACCGGAATCTATCGTGGCAGTGTTTGGCGCTGGTTTGGCGACGGAGACTCTGATGGCGGCCAACCCCTTGCCAACCTCACTGGCGGGCACGACGGTCAAAGTGAAAGACAGCGTCGGTGTCGAGCGTGCAGCGTCGCTCTTCTTTGTGTCGCCCACGCAGGTGAATTACCTGTTGCCAGCGGGCATTGCACGCGGGTTGGCCACGGTGACGATCACCAACGGCAATGGGGAAGTCAGCTTGAGTACGATTCAGATCGGCACGACCGCGCCGGGCTTGTTTGCGGCGAATGCCACGGGCAATGGCCTGGCCGCCGCCGTTGTGTTGCGGGTGAAAGCTGACGGGACGCAGCAGTTTGAGCCAATCGGCCAATTCGATCCGCAGCAGAGTCGCTTTATCGCGCGCCCAATTGATTTGGGCGCAGTGAACGAACAGGTCTTTCTGATTTTGTATGGCTCAGGCTGGCGCCATAGGGGGGCGCTTGAAAACGTCAGCGTGAAAGTTGGAGGCTTGAGCACCTCTGTGACGTTCGCCGCCGCGCAGGGAAGCCTGCTCGGTTTCGATCAAATCAATGCGCGCTTGCCCCGCAGCTTGGCGGGACGCGGCGAGGTAGAAGTGAGCCTGAGTGTCGAAGGCAAAGCGGCGAACGTGGTGAAAGTGAGCATTAAGTAACAAGTGTACTCGACGCTTCGCCTCACTGTTTTTGCGCGCCCGCTGTGGTTCCGCTGCCAGCTGGTGCGCTCTTCTGCGCGGCCTTCGCCGCTTCGACCATCTTCTCGACATCGGCCAACAGCTTCTTCGCATCATAGACGATACCGTCTTTGATCGTGTACTTCACACCGCCGACGCGCTCAGGCGTGTTGGTCTGATCGTTCAGCCGAATCGCGCCCGTACCGTAAAGCACTTTGAAATTAGCCAGCGGGTTTTCGGGCACGATCACCAGATCGGCCAGGAAGCCCGGTCGAATCAAGCCGAATTCGAGCGGGCGTTTTTGCTGCTCGCTCAATAGTGATGCGCCATTGAAGGTCGCCGAGCGGATCACTTCAAGCGGGTGGAAGCCTGCCTCCTGCAACAACTCAAACTCCCGGATGTAATCGAAGCCGTAGAGTTTGTAGATAAAGCCCGAATCGCTGCCCGTTGTCACACGCCCACCGCGATTCTTGAATTCGTTGATGAACGCCATCCAGAGACGATAATTGTTTTTCCATTCAATCTCGTCTTGCGTCGTCCAGTTGAACCAGTATGAGCCGTGCGCCTCGCGGCTCGGTGTGTAGAACTTCCAGAGCGAGGGCAGTGTGTAGCGGTCGTGCCATTCGGCGCGCATCGCCCGCGCCAGATCGCGGCTGGCTTCGTAGATCGTCATCGTCGGATCGAGCGTGAAGCCGAGCTTGACCAACTCATCCATCACTTCGTTCCACTTCTTGCTGCCTGGCGGCGCAGCCTGTTTCCACAAGCGTCCGGCCTGACCGAAGCGATGCTGCTCGTCGTTGTAGTTGTAATCGAGCGGGAAGTCCTGAATGATGCGGTCGGTGAAAAGCGATTCGGGCAAGCCATACCAATGCTCCATTGAACCCAAGCCCATGCGCGCGCCTTGCAAAATGTTCAAGCGCGCGATGCCCATCTGCGCCAGATGTGTGGTCGTACCGAGGTTGAGTTGATTGGCTTCGCCCACAATTGCACCGAAGATTGGTGGATCATAGAGCGGGATATTGCCGATGATTTTGAAGCCGTCTGCGCCCTTCTGCTTTGCCCAACGCACATACTCACGTGCGGCTTCGGGCGTATTGATTGGGCCTTTGTCCCAGCCATTGCCGGGCGTGGTGTAGACAATGAGGCGCGGCGCGACAATCTTGTTTTGTGCGCTGCGCTCGCGTTCGCGCAACGTCCAATCAATACCATTCATCGAGCCAGGATCGCGCACTGTTGTCACGCCGTGCGCCAGCCAGAGCTTGTACACATATTCCGCCGGAGTACCTTGCGCGCTGCCGCCGATATGGCCGTGGCAATCTACGAAGCCGGGCATCAGATACATTCCGCTCGCGTCAATTTCCTTCGTGCCTTTGGCCGGGCGTGCGGCTTCACGGATTGGCACTTTGGGGAAACCGACGCTGCGAATCTCTTTGATGCGGTTGTTTTCGATGACTAGATCAACCGGGCCTTGTGGCGGCGCGCCTGTGCCGTCAATCATCATTGCGCCGCGAATTACCAATCGCTCAAACGGGCCTTCGCCTTCGTCGGCGCGACGGTCAGGCGCGGGCGTAACCTGACGCGGACTCTGGGCGAGCGCAGCCACTTGGCTCGGTGCAACGACGAGCGCTGTAATTAGCAGTATCAGCAATGGATGGCGTGTGATGGGGTGAGCATGCATTGGTTTTCTCCTTACCAAACGAAAACTGTTCGATACGTCGGAAAATGTGCAGGGAAGTTTGTCGAAATGCAGACTACCCCGATGAAGAGTATGAGTAAAGGCTTTAGCTGCAAGCCTTGCACCATATCGTCTAAGTGGATCACCGAATCGGGCAGGAAGATGGTAGGAAAACCTGGAAAATCTATGTTCGGCTGCGACAACTCTTGTGACTGGCGGCTTTGCAATTATTGAAACCATTTGGCACATTCGTTGCTCTTATCTAGCGCGTTATAAAAAGCGAAGCGCCTGAGGCTAATATCACACGCGCCAAGCTGAGAATTTTTTGATAAGATTGCTGGCAGTCAAGCTCAGGTAAAACCTGCGAAACAGGAATTCGGGTAAGGCTTCGAGGCGATCTCGTAACATTAAGAAGCGGTTATCCCCTTACCCGCGATGAAGACAAGTTGTTTGGCGCGGGGAGGTAGCTATGAAGAGAGCGGTTAAGACCATTATTGTTTCTTTGACGATTTGTTTGTCGCTGGTTGCGTCGAGCTTGGCGCAGCCAGCCAAAATGGATTCGGATACTAGCTTGGCAATTTTTCAACGTGACAAACCGCCGGAGAAACCGAAAGAGCGCGAAAAGCCAAAAGACGAGAAACGCGGCGAGGAAAAACGCGACGACAAAGACAAAAGGAAGAAGCCGGAATTCTTTTAGAGCAGAGCGCGAAGATTCAGCTCAAAGATTTCGTTTCCCTAAATATTTTTCTCTCTCCTTACCTTTAACCTGCTGTTACCCAGAGTGGCAGCAGGTTATTTTTTTAGCCGAAGTTTGGCCGCGCAGGCGACTCTTAGGCTAAGATGTGCTGCACATTTCATCGAGGGACAGGCGACCATCTGTTTGCTACAAAAGTAACTCTGGAGGAAGACCAATGCAGAAGAACTATTTGAAGTGCGCGCTGATAGTAAGCGTGCTTGTCGGCGTGACCGCTGTTGTCATTGTCAGCGGCAGGACGAAAAACGTCTGGGCAATGGATAAAGAGGTCAGTCTCGCGCAACAAGCTGAAGCGCAAGCCGAGCCTTTGATGGAGCAGAAATACAAAAATATCCAAGTGCTGAAAGGCTTGCCCGCCGCGCAAATGCGCCCGCTGATGAATCTCATTGGTGCGTCGCTCGGTATGCGCTGCGATAGTTGTCACGTCAGGAATGGTAACGAGTGGGAGTTTGAGAAGGACGACAAGAACAACAAAAAGACCGCCCGCAAAATGATTCAGATGACAATGGACTTGAATAAAAACTCCTTTGCTGGACGGACTGAAGTTTCCTGTTTCACTTGCCACAACGGCGCCGGCCATCCGGCCAGCGTGCCGCCTTTGCTGAAGGCTGCGGCAGAGCCTGCAAAGCCATCCGCGCCACAGTTGACCGCGCAACAAGTGCTCGCTAAATACGCGCAAGCCACTGGCAGCAAAGAGGCCGCCGAAAAGATCACAACACGCATTTTCAAGGGACAACAAGTCGCGGCGAACGGGCAAGGCGCGGAGTTGGAATTGATCTATGCCGGTCAGGACAAAGTTCTGAGCACGGTCAAAATGCCGCAGGGCGAGGTGGTGATGGCAGTGAATGGCGCGACTGGTTGGCTCAAGAATCCACGCGAGCAGCGGGCAATGGACAGCATGGAACTGTCGCGCTTCAAGAACTTTGCTGCGAGCCTCGATCCGCTGCCTTTGCGCGAACCATATCCGCGCTTGAACTATGGGGGCGTTAGTAAAGTCGGAGACCGCGAAGCTTACGTTTTGCGGATGATGACGCCGGATAGGAAACGCGTGCAGTTCTATTTCGACGCCCAGAGTGGCTTGTTGGTGCGGCGAGTGACGACTACCGAGACATTGCTCGGCCTTGATCCTGAACAAATTGATTACGAGGATTACCGCGAGGTTGACGGAGTCAAAGTTCCATTTACTATTCGCATGGCTGCTCTCGATAACTTCTACAGCACCACGCGAAAGTTCACTGAGGTCAAACACAACGCAGCCGTGAACGACGCCAAATTCGCCCAGCCAAAATAGAGCTGGCAAGCAGGCTGACCGCCCGCTCAATGTTCGAGCCGTCGTCAGCCTGCTTCAATCATTTCGGTAAAACCTTGTAAAAGTTATTTAGAGAGGCTTCCGCCAACGTTTCTTCTACCTTTGCCTGTCGTAGCTTAAACACTCACTTGAATACGATTTATTTCGAGGAGCGTTTATGAAAGCCAGCACAATAGCTTGTTTGATGGTCGTGGCCGCCACAGCAACCACAACCGTTTTTACCCAAGAACAAAAATTATCAGCGGCCCTAACCTCATTGGTGCAAGCCGAGCGCGACTTTGCCAAATACTCTGTGGCACAGGGAACCCGTGAAGCTTTCCTCAACTTCTTTTCGGACGAGGGTATTAACTTTCGGCCGCATCCTACCAAGACCAGAGAGGCGTTGTTGAAAAGACCAGCCCCGTCTGCACCGAGTGCTTTTGTGTTGGATTGGGCACCGCTAGTGGCAGAAGTTTCTCAGGCCGGTGATCTAGGCTACACGACGGGACCTTACGTTTTGGAAAACAGCGGCAATAAGGAGAAACAGCACGGCTTATATTCCTCTGTCTGGAAAAAACAGTCGGATGGGAGTTGGAAGGTCGTGCTGGACATTGGTGTGCGCACGCCCGCAGCAATTGCATCATTGGATGCGACGTTAATTACGCCGCAAGACGCGGCGGCGGCAGGTCGTCAACCAAGAACTGAGGAATCACTGCGCACACTGAATGAAGCTGTACAGGGCTTGGCTCGTATAACCGCAGTGCAAGGTCTGGAGGCTGCCTATGACCGTTATGCTGCGCAACGGATCAGAGTCCACCGTCAAGAGGCGCCGCCAATACTCGGTTTGCGAGCGCTTCGCCAATGGTTAGCGTCGCAGCCGCGCAAGATGAAACTTGAAGCACTGAAAACCGAAGCTTCTGGTGATTTGGGGTATAGCTATGGCAGCTATAATCTGACCACAGGTGAAGGAAGTAATGAGAAAGGTTACTACACGCACTTTTGGCGCTGGCTAGGCAATGATGGCTGGCACATTGTGTTCGAAGTGAGCAATCCACTGCCCACCGCAAAGAACTGAAAAATAAATCCAGTGCTGCAAAGAAAAATGGCTGAGGCAAACGCCCGTGATCGCATCTGCCTCAGCCCTTCCGCTACTCGATGTCAGGCATCCCCTACTGACACACGAAGAGCGAGAAGTTCGCTTAAAACTCGATCGAAATCTTGCTGGTTGAGGCAGATATCATACGTATGACATCTGCCTCAACCATACCGCTGATGGTCATGCATCCCCTCTGACATCTCAGACGGTACAAGCAAGGAAGAAAAGCCGTACTTAAATTACTAGGCTAATATGAAATTTTGCGGGATTGGTTCGGCTTAGTGAGAAGCTGGTTCTGAAATTTGCAACCCTTGCACCCGAACATTTTCACCAGACCAGTCACCAACACCAACCCATAACTCAAATCACAAATTACTCAAAACCAAAACTGTTGGGGAAGAAGCCCATCGGGTAAGTATCAACTACCGAAGTAAGACAAATGTCCGATACATTTGTAGGAGCAACTCCGACGGACGGCGGTGAATATAGTACTAGAGTGCCAGATTGTCAATAACTTTTTATAAGATTTAGTCGAGTTGTAGGCTGTATTTCATGTTTTTGTTTAGGAGAATAGATTGTTGCTTAATCTGGTTTAGTTGGGGGAGATTTGTCGGCCTCTATTTCAGACGATTTGATGTATTTGCGGGCGTTGGTTTCAATGACCTTAGCCAGTGAGATAATAGTCAACAGATCTTTTTGAGTTTTGGACACTTCGGCAGTATTGAAGACTTTGCTATTTTGATGAACAGGGCTGTGGGCGAAATCATAAATCATTTTGGCCAAACGTTTGATGGATTGATCAAACGCAGACGCACTGCCCAATTTTTCGTTTATTGCGTGCGGCTCTTGCGCCAATTCGCCGAGCGCCATCAGCGTGCGTAGGGTTTTGGCAGATTTGTAAATAGCTTTAGCCTTTTTCGATAGCTCTGGCGGCGTGAGTTGTCCCGCGACGTGTTCCCGCAGTAACTCTTGGCTGGTCACCTGCAGATCATGGAAGTTCTTACTGAATTGTTGGCGGACGACAACTTTTTCTCTTTCCCGCTCAGCACGATTTTGCGGTCTCGTTGGCTTAGGGAGTACTAGCGCCACACAGGACAGAACTAGGGCCAGACAAATTCTGATCGAAAGCCGCATACACCAACAGAACCTTATAAAGAATTGCCCGCTAAATGTGTTTTTGAGTTGCATGACCGAAGTTGTCCGGCCCAAACTCGGTCGCATTATCTTTTGCCGCCCCAAAGATTTCAAACCAGCCTGTGCTAAGCGTAAGGGCGAGAATGACACAGCAAAAAGCGCCACCTTGCAACCTGCCGCAAGATGGCGCTTTCGTGTGACAGATTGGGCGAGGATTTATACCTTCAGAATCTCTTTTTCTTTATGCTCGCCCAACTCATTCACCTTACTGATGTGTTGATCAGTCAGTTTCTGCACCTGATCCAAACCATCTTTCTCGGCGTCTTCAGAGATGGATTTGTCCTTCAACATTTTCTTCAGGTGATCATTCGCATCACGGCGAATATTACGAATGGCGGTGCGGTGTTCTTCGGCTGTTTCGTGAATAACCTTCACAAATTGTTTGCGCCGCTCTTCGGTCAGCGGCGGAATCGGAATGCGGATCAATTTTCCGTCATTACCTGGATTCAATCCTAAGTCCGAACTGCGGATGGCTTTTTCGATTACGTTGATTTGTGAGGGGTCGAACGGTTGCACAGTCAGCAGGGAAGCTTCCGGCACATTGATCGTTGCCACCTGATTCAGCGGCATCTCCGTACCGTAATACTCGACCTTGATGTTATCCAGAATGCTGGTCGAGGCCCGTCCGGTGCGCACCGTGCCCAGCTTCTTCCGACAATCTTCAACCGCAGCATCCATACGTTTTCTTGCATCATTGGTGATGTCTCTTATTTCCATAGCGTGCCTCGAATATTGTTAAGGGGGAGCACCGGTCGGCGTGATTGATGTTTATGCTCTAGCAGGTTTCACCAACGAGCCGACGCCGCGTTCACCTAACACCGCCCGTTTGATGTTGCCAGGTTGCGTCATATCGAAGACCAGAATGGGGAGTTGATTTTCTCTGCATAAAGCGACCGCAGAAGCATCCATCACCGCCAACTCATCCTGCAACATGCGCGTGTGGCTTAACTCGTCAATCTTGATTGCCGTCGCGTCCTTGCGTGGGTCAGCCGTGTAGATGCCGCCCACGCGCGTGGCTTTCATCAAAACATCAGCCTGAATTTCCAGCGCGCGCATGGCCGCCGCTGTATCGGTCGTGAAGAAAGGTTGCCCAATGCCTGCTGCGAAGATCACAATACGCCCTTTCTCCAAGTGGCGAATGGCGCGTCGCCGGATAAATGGCTCGGCGACCTCGCGCATTTCAATGGCCGAAACCACACGCGTAAACACGTTCAGCTTTTCTAGCGCGTCCTGCAAGGCCACCGCATTCATCACCGTAGCCAACATGCCCACGTAATCTGCCGAAGCGCGATCCATTCCGCTCATGCTGGCCGCCAAGCCACGAAAGATGTTGCCGCCGCCGACGACTAACGCGACCTCCGTGCTAAGCGTGTAGATTTCTTTGATCTCGCAGGCGACGCGGCTTACTACATTAGGGTCAATGCCGTAGCCCGCCTCGCCCATCAACGCTTCGCCGCTCAGCTTGAGCAGGATGCGCTTGTAATATGGCTTCTCCTGTTTTACTGCTTCAATCACCCTGGTCAAACCTACAAAGAAAGAAGAGCAGTGATTAATCACTGCTCCTACTGCCTAACTACTGATTAATAGCCGCCGCCACTTCGCCAGCAAAGTCGTCGGAACGTTTCTCCAAGCCTTCGCCCATCTTGTAGCGTGTGAAGCGACGAATCTTGACCTTCTCACCGGTCTTGGCCGTCAGTTGCGTAACCAACTCGGAGATCGTAATCGCCTGATCTTTGATGAACGGCTGTTCGAGTAAGACGGCCTCGGTGAAGAATTTCGACAACCGGCCCTCGACCATCTTCTCGATAATATTCTCGGGCTTGTTCGCATTCTTCGGATCGGCCTTGGCCTGGTCGTGCGCAATCTCGCGCTCTTTAGCAACCACGTCAGCCGGGACTTCATCCTTCGACACGTACTGCGGCTCGGAAGCGCAGATGTGCATCGCTACGTCTTTGACGAATTGCTGAAAATCCTCGCCGCGCGCGACGAAATCGGTTTCGCAATTAACTTCGACCAAAACGCCAACCTTGCCTCCCATGTGGATGTAGGAGCCGACGACACCCTCTGCCGCAATGCGTCCCTCGCGCTTCTTGGCGCTGGCCAAACCCGCTTTGCGCAGGATTTCAATCGCTTGCTCTTCGTTGCCGTTGGCCTCATTGAGCGCCTTCTTGCATTCCATCATACCCGCGCCGGTCTTTTCGCGCAGATTCTTAACCATTGTTGCTGTAATCTCTGCCATAACTTTTGCCTCTTTATCAATACAATATCAATCCACACTTGCAAAAACGGCGCAGCCATTGCGCTTTTGCAGGACTGCGCCGTCGAACTTCCAACAGCGAATCAGGTTTGCCCCATTGTGCCGAGCGATTCGCCCCTCAAACTTCGTTAAGCCGTCTCTGCTGCGCTGGCCTCTGCTGCCGCTGCCGCTGCCTCGATCACCGGGCCGCTTGGTGTTTCAGCCACCTCAGTTGGTGCAGCCACTGGCTCGACGGGCGGAGCCACTTGCACTTCAGGCGTGGGTTCCGCTGTCGGCGCTTCAGGTTGCGGTACTGGCGCGGTCTCTTCGGCAACTCCTGCGGCTGGCGTTACAGCAGGCGCTGCGTGCGCACCACGCGGCCGACGATCGCGATCACGTCCGCGCCCACCACCACGCTCGCCCCGCTCACCGCGCCCGCGATCACGTCCGCGATCACGTCCGCGATCACCACGTTCGCCTCGGTCGCGCGGTTGGCGCGGCGTGAATTCGACCGTGACGCCCTCAGTCGCGCGCCGCTCAGCCGCTGCCGCCGCCTCTTCAGCCTCTTTTTGCTGGGCCAACTGCTGGCCTTCCAGGATCGCATCAGCGATCCGCGCCGCGAAGAGTCTGACCGCGCGCAACGCATCGTCATTGCCCGGAATCACGTAATCAACACCTTCAGGAGTGCAATTAGTATCCACCACCGCCACGACCGGGATGCCCAGCTTGTTAGCCTCTTTAACAGCAATCTCTTCCTTGTTGGTGTCAATCACGAAGAGCAGGTCGGGCAGCCGCTTCATCTCTTTGATGCCAGAGAAATTCTTCTCCAACGCCAGGCGTTCGCGCTCGATCTGCAACCGCTCCTTCTTGGCGTATTGCTCGATGCGCCCGTCGGCCTGCATCGCTTCGATCTCTTTGAAGCGTTTGATGGACTTCTGAATCGTCTGGAAGTTAGTCAACAAGCCGCCGAGCCAACGTTGGTTGACGTAGAACATGTTGCTGCGCAGCGCCTCTTCCTTGATTGCGTCCTGCGCCTGTCGCTTCGTGCCGACAAACAAGACCGTCTTGTCTGTGCCTTCGCCCGACAAGTTGGTGATGAACTTCATCGCCTCCTTGAACATGCGCTGAGTTTTTTGCAGGTCAATGATGTAAATGCCATTGCGTTCGCCGAAGATATACTCCTTCATCTTGGGGTTCCAGCGTCGCACCTGATGCCCGAAGTGTACCCCGGCTTCGAGCAGCTCTTTCATCGTAACTGTAGTCAATCAATTCCTCCGTCTAACCAAATTGGTTTGATGTACTCGCCAGCCGCCTGCCTCCTCGGCCTTCCCCTTGACGTTGGGGGATCAACCAAAAACGCGGCCAGCAATGGATTGGTGCGCCAAACGAAAAGGGATACGGGCGCTTGGCCCATATCCCCTCGGTTTAACGCTTCGAAAATTGAAAACGCTTGCGCGCGCCCTTCTGACCGTACTTCTTACGCTCTTTGGCGCGTGGGTCGCGAGTGAGCAGACCGGCCTTTTTCAGCTTCTTGCGCAACTCGCCGTTGAATTCCAGCAACGCGCGCGCAATGCCATGGCGCACTGCGCCCGCCTGGCCTGCCGAGCCACCGCCCTGCACGTTGATCAACACGTCGAACTTGGCCGTCGTATCGGTCAATTGCAAAGGCTGGCGGATAATCATCCTCAGCGTTTCGTTCTTAAAATAATTGTCAATAGCCGTGCGGTTGACCGTAATCGTCCCGCCGCCCGGACGCAAGTAGACGCGCGCCGTCGCACTCTTTCTGCGCCCCGTTCCGTAATATTGAATATCTGCCACGTCTGAAATCGCTCCTTGAAAGTTGCTTACTTAGCTTCGACGGCCAGCGGTTGCGGCTTCTGCGCGCCGTGTGGGTGTTCGGCGCCCGCATAGACCTTGAGCTTGCTGCTCATGGCGCGTCCTAGCTTGGTCTTGGGAAGCATGCCCTTGATCGCGTCTTCAACCATCTTCTCCGGACGGCGCGCCAAACGCTTGCGCGCGGTCTCGGATTTCAGCGCGCCAGGCCAGCCGGTGTGGTGATGATAGACCTTGTCGTCCAGCTTGTTGCCTTTGAGAACGATCTTGGCTGCGTTGATGACGATGACATGATCGCCCGTGTCTAGGAAGGGCGTGTAAGTAGGCTTATGTTTGCCCATCAAAACTTGTGCAACCTCGCTGGCCAACCGCCCGATAGTTTTCCCATCGGCGTCCACCAAGTGCCACTGACGATGTTGCTCCAAACCTTTGCCGCTTGGAAAGTAGGTGCTCATAGATATGATCTCCGTAAAATATCGTGAAAAACGCGAACGGCAAGAATAGGGGAAAGCGCCAAAGGGTGTCAAGCGCACAAGCAGGTTGGCTATCGTTTCCAACGATTTTACGATTTAGGAGAGGAAGGCCAGACTCGGCTGTAGAGCCATGTTTTAGCAACTGCCCAATCACAACCTGATGCCCACTCTGTTGGGCATCGTCTGCTTGGATGGCGCACCAAACTTTACTCGGCGGGCAATTTGAGATAGAAACAATCGGCTTTGCCCATCACACACTTGGAGTACAACTAGGCGAGCGGAAGGATAATCACGTATGAGCCAAGAAGCTCAGCAAAACGACATAACGAAGAAAAGAGTAGTCTACCAACTCCCCGGCATGGAATCCGTGACAATTCGGCGGGACGTGGAATACCGACCGACCGACGCGGGCGCTCTGACGATGGACATCTACTATCCGCCTGATTTTCAAAGTGGAGCGCGGATACCCGCTGTCGTCTTTGTGTCCGGCTATCCTGACCTAGGATTTCAGAAGATGCTCGGCTGCAAGCTCAAAGAGATGGAGTCGTATATCTCGTGGGGACAATTGACAGCGGCTTCGGGGTTGGTGGCGATCACCTACTCGACCAGTCAAGCACCGGCGGCGGACGTTCAAGCATTGCTGCAACATCTTCGGCAAAACGCCGCCGGATTGGGGATTGATGAGAACAGAATCGGCGTGTGGGCCTGCTCTGGCAATGTGCCGAATGCCTTGTCGGTGCTGATGCAGGAGGCCAATGATTTTCTGAAGTGTGCCGTTCTGTGCTATGGGCTGATGCTAGACCTCGATAGCTCAACCAATGTCGCGCAGGCGGCGAAGATGTTTGGCTTCGCCAACCCGTGCGCGGGGAAATCAGTTGCCGATCTTTTACCTGGTCTGCCGCTGTTCATTGCGAAAGCAGGTCAAGACAATCCTCAACTGAACGAAACGATTGACCGCTTCATGGCCCAGGCGTTGAGTTGCAATCTGCCTGTTACATTAACCAATCACCCAACTGCTCCGCACGCCTTTGACGTGATGCACGATAGCGAGACCTCGCGCGAGATTATCAGGCAGATACTGGCGTTTATGCAGTTTCATCTTTTGGAGTAGGAAGTAGTAAACAATGTCGGTGAAATCGTTTGAGGAAGAACTGTCAACGTTCTCAGCCCGCATGAAAAGCGACTGGAACAGCCGGGCAAAAGAAGACGCGAAATGGTTCATCAATACCGTTAGCCAGGGGCAAAGCGATGAAGAATTCTTTGAGACCGGTCGCCAGGAATTGCAGCGTTGGTGGCTGCCCGACTTCGAGGAGACTTTGCAAGGGCGCGAGTTGCGCAAGCTCCGCGTGCTGGAACTCGGCTGCGGCATCGGCAGAATGACTTGTCATCTGGCCGAGAACTTTGGGGAAGTCTGGGCTGCCGATGTCTCCGGCGAAATGATCGCGCAGGCGAGGAACCGCTTCGCGCAGCTTCAGAACGTCAAATGGGTAGAGATTGATGGCGTCAGCTTGGCCGACTTACCAGATAACTACTTTGACCTGGCATTCTCTCTCTACGTTTTTCAGCACGTGCCGAGTAAACAGGTGATCACTACTGCCATAACCAACACTTACCGCAAGATCAAGCCCGGTGGCTTCCTCAAAGTTCATACGAACGGGCTGGTCAAAAAGGAGTACGAAGAGATTGAAAAAGATACGTGGAAAGGGGCGACTTTTTCCGAGCAAGAGATTCGACAGTTGTCCGCAGAGCTTGGCGGGCAACTAATCAGCGTACTTGGCGGTGACACGCAGTACTGCTGGTCAACCATCAGAAAACCTGAGCTTGTGACATCTTCGTCACAAACGGATTTGGGTGCGCCGAAAATTGTAGCTGGCGGTTGGGCGGAAAATTTATCCATCACCGATGTGCCGGTTTCAGGCGATCAGGCAGCGCTGGGCTTAGTGCTCTCAGGTTTGAATAAAGAAGTAGCTGATTGTAACTCAGTGCGAGTCGTAATTGACGACGAACCATGCCTGCCTCATTACGTCGGAGCTATTCGCCAACGACACCAAGCTTTTGTCACGGGCCAGCTTCAAACTTCGGCACAAAACCTAAGCTACATCGAAGCGCACATCCCTGAAGGTTATGAAGCGAAACTTGTAAACGTATCTGTAGAAGTCTCAGGCAAACGGCTGCCGGATCAAATCCAAATCTCCCTTACGCGCGGAAGCCGGAAACGACCGAAGATTGTGACCGTCAGAAATGGCGCTGATTACGGGACGGACATCTACGCGAAAGGCGAAAAGTCTGTGCTCCACGTGTATGTGCACGACTTGGATGAGACGGCGAATCCTGAGAATGTGCGGCTGCGCTTGAACGGCTTGGACATTAGGCCTGATTTTGCCGGGTTTGTTGCGCAGCACGACACCTGGCAAGTAAATGCACAATTACCCTCAGCGGTAGAGCCTGGCAGCTATGAACTGAGGTTGGTCTTTCAGTCAGTTGAATCTGAGGCTGTACAGATTATTTTGCGGTGAGCGCGAAAATTCTGCTGCCTGGCCGATTGACCCACCTAAAAGAAACGCTTAGACTCCGCCTCCTGTAAGCTTTCTTCTTTCCTGCAAGCGGTTCTGGAAAGCTCACAACGTAACTTCTAAATCACTCAATCGCAGTTCTGATTAGTGTTAGCCCAGGGCTTGATGCAGCCCTGGGGATGGAGTTTCTCCATCCCCAGGCCGCAGCTTGTCAGGCTCCGAATCCCATTACTGAACCACCTAGAAACCGAAGGGAGACTAATGCGACTACTACATAAACACACAAGCATATTGCTGGCATTGATTGTTTTGGCGTTCTTCTCGCCTGCGACTTTGGCCCAGACCATTGGCTACACGGTGCGGTCTTTCGGCGATCAGTTCCTGTATCGCGTCAACCTTACCACTGGCGCGGCCACTCCTGTCGGCGCCACGGGGCAGCGACTTGAATCTATTGCATTAAGTCCAACTGGGGTGCTTTTCGGAATTAATCCAGCCACCGATCAGTTGGTCACGATCAACACGGCGACCGGGGCCGTAACCGCAGTCGGGCCGTTGGGCCTGGATGTAGGGGCCTCTATTGTGGGTTTGGCGTTTGACTGTGCCGGCAACTTCTTGATGACGGCAAATGCGAATATTAACAACCAGGGCAATGTCTACCTGTTTCAGCTCAACCAGCAAACAGGTGCGGCAACGCTGATTGGTAGTGGTAATGCCCTAACCGGAATAGCTACTCGCGGCGGCGTCACTTATGGCTTGACTGCTATCGGCAATCAACTAGGGGTACTCACCACCAACCCAGTGGCATTTACCTCGATTGGCTCTCTGGGAACCATTAGCGGCGTTTTCAATATTGGGCTTGATTTCGACGCCAATGGTACTCTCTTCGGGCTTACAGACGAGGGCCAGTCGAACCGATTATTTACCGTCAACCTTACCACTGGCACGGCCACTGTGGTGGGGAACCTCACCGTCAACGGCACGCCGGCCGCCGGTTTTTCAGGGCTGGCCATCGCGCCCCCACAATGCCCGGTCGTCGGCGGATTGTCTACCGTCTCTGCCGCGAGCTTTCGCGCCGAAGTGGCGAGCAGCAGCATCGCCGCAGTTTTCGGCGCCAATCTGGCTAACACCATCGCCACGCCCCCCTCCTCTCTGCCCACAACGCTCGCAGGCGTTACGGTGAAGGTCAAAGATAGCCTGGGCGTGGAGCGCGACGCACAACTCTTTTTTGTTTCGCCCGGACAGATCAACTTGGCCTTCCCGGCGGACACGGCTGACGGCACGGCCACCGTCAGGGTGATCAACAATGGCGTCACAGCCGCCAGCGGGACGGTGGCAGTCACCAACGTCGCGCCGGGGCTGTTCGGCATGAACGGCACCGGGCAAGGAGTCGCAGCGGCAGTCCTGCTGCGCGTCAAGTCCGACGGCACTCAGATATACGAGCCCGTCGCGCGCTTCGACGCCGCTCAGAGCCGGTTTGTCGCCTTGCCGCTTGAACTAGGGCCGGAGACGGATCAATTGTTCCTGGTGCTCTACGGCACGGGCTTGCGCGGGCGCAACCAGCCCACCGCGACCGGCACGACGATTGGAGGCGTGACGGCCGAAGTCACTTATTCCGGGCCGCAAGGTAGCCTCATCGGACTCGATCAAGTAAACGTGCGGCTACCGCGCAGCCTGGCCGGGCGCGGCGAGGTCAACATCCTTTACACGACGGATGGCAAGACGGCCAACGTCGTCACGGTCAGCGTCCGCTAAACCGATGGTTCGTGGTTTGAAAATGATGATGAATCGGTAGTAGCTCAAGGTGGTGAGTTTGGAGTACCGGCTGCAGCCGGCCGGGCTGGTCAACGAAAGCTGCGGGACTCCAAACCTTCTCTCCCGCTTGAGCCACTATTGACTAGGCGCTGGCGCGCGGCCAGAAAGGATCGTCTGTGATTTGTTTTTGCATTGGGTGGCAAGAATCTACATCTTCGAGCAGGTGCCTTTGAGAAAAGAAAGCGACCTTGCCCTACTCGTCTCAACCAAAAGATGTGAGGGCGCGACGTTTGAGCGAATCGTCACTCATCTGAAATCCCTGATCAATGAAACGTCGCGAATAGAATAGCCGCGCGCCAGGAAAAGTCGGTGGACGTTGCGCGTGAAAGCGTAGTTATAAATCTCGCCGGAGTTGAAGTCGGTCAGCGCGTGCGGCGCACGACCATTCAAAGGTTGTAGCCAGAGATTATCGAAGGTCTTTCCCTTTACGATATAAACCAGCGCCTGCCCATCGGGCGTCCAACGGCAGCCAGTATCCAACTCCGCCGAATTGGGCGTCTCGAAGGTTTTGATTGGCGCGCCTCCGTTCGCTGAAATGACCGCCACCCGCCATCCGGAGACTTCCGGGTAGATATAAGAAATCCATTGTCCATCCGGTGAAAAACGGGGCGTGTTGGCTTGATGATCAGTCAGGCTGACAGGCGCACCGCCTTCAGCCGGAATTTTCCAGAGCTTGAACTCGGCGATCTTGCCAAGCAGGCCGGATTTCGAAGTATAGATAATCCAACGTCCATCGGGTGAGCAATCAGAGTCAATTTCGCGACTCTCGCCGCTGGTCAATTGCCGCAGGTTGGCACCGTCGCGGTTGACACGGAAAAGATGGCTGTTCCCGGCGCGATTCGAGGCAAAGACAAAAAAACTACCATCCGGCGGCGCGGAAACCTCCTCCAGAAAAGGCGGGTCGGTCGTCAATTGTTGTTGCTGGCTGCCATCGTGGTTCATTCGCCACAGGTCAACGTGTTCGCCTGTCCGCGCGACGTAAACGATGCGCCCGTCGTCCAGGCTGACAATGCCCCCCGGCCTTCACCCGTACCGGTCGTTAATTGCGCGGCGCTGCGCGCATCGTAGCTCGTCTTTTTATCTTGCCCCCGCAGTTCGACCGACCAGATTTGCGAGGTGCGATTGAAGGGAATGATCAGCATGGATTGGCCATCATTGGCCACACTGAGTGAACTGTGGTAATGGCGGTTGAGGTCGGTCGTGATCCGGCGGATGGCTCCATCCGGTTGCGAGATGAACCAGACAGAATCGCGCGCTGTTGTTGCCCCCTCACCTTGTTTCGTGCCGACCATGACAATGCCACGCCCATCCCGTAGCCAGACAATCCGCCCGCAGCTGTCCCACTGCTGAGTTGTCAGCATCCTTTGCGCACCGCTCTGCGCATTCACCCCAACAACTCGCCACACATCGTCGCTGGTCTTAGTCAGACCGCTCAAAAACTGACAGGCGATCTCCTTGCCATCGGGCGACCAACTTGGGCCACTCACGCCAAATCGTTCCAGCCCGCTGCGCGTCAGCACAACCCGCTCATTGCCGCCCGTGAGATCCGCCAGAACGAGGCTGTTGCCTTCACTCGTCGCTTCCAGTTGGCCCGCCAGCCGGATGAACGCCAAGCGCTGGCCATCGGGCGCAAAGACAACGGGCGAAACGATCCCTGTCAGCAATTTGGTCGCTGGCCCGCCCAATACCGGCACGCGATAAAGCGCGCCCTGCGGGTTGCTCCGACCAAGCGTCACGAAGTAGATGGCCTGGCCGTCAGGGGCAAAGGTCAGCCCCATGACGGGGTGCTCAACCTCTGGCACAAGCATTAAAGCTTGACCACCTGCCACTTGCCGCAGCCAAAGGCGTGCTGAGTCGCCGTCCTGCTCTGTGTAAGCGAAATACTTACCATCGGGCGAGAGCACCGCATTGGGGATGTAACCACCATTGGTCAATCGCGCTACTTTGATCCCCTGCGACAAATCAGGCCGCCGCTCTTTCGACGGCCAGACCCGCAGCGTTACCACAACGCCCAGCAGCAGCAAGGCGGCTAACCCCCATGCGCTTTTACGTCGCCAGGGCCTCAATGACAACTCTTTGTCGCGCTTCTCAACCGGCGATGGCAGCGATATTTGGCCATTCGGTGGAACGTCGGCGAGTGGCGGGATTATCGAAAGGACAGCCGGGGCACGCTGTTCAGTGGCAATCACCCGGAGCGCGTCATTGTGCTGATCGGCAACAATCTCGGTCACGTGGGCGTTGAAACGGTAGCCGTGCCCGCGCACTGTCTCAATCAATTTACGTTCCGAGACATGCTCGCCGAGGGCCTTGCGCAGCGCGGAGATGGTTTTATCCAGATTGTTCTCTTCGACCATCGCACCGGCCCAAACGACCCGCAGCAACTCGTCTTTGGTCAGCAAGCGGCCGCTATTGCTGACCAGTACGACCAGCATCTCAAAGGCCTTTGGCGCGAGCGGAACTGTCGCCCCGTGATGCGCCAATATCCGCTCAGCCGGATCGAGCCGAAAGCCGCCGAATTCATACAAACGTCTGGCGGATTTAGACATAAGCACGTTCAGAAAACAGTCAGAAAACCTTCAGAGTAACTGAAGGACAACGAAGCCAACTTTCTGCATGTTCTTCTTGCATAAATCTGGAAACTATACCTAGAGAAACTCTACTTGTGGTCTGCCCACGCAGGTTCCGCTTTCGATTGGAGATATGACAATGAATTACCTGAATAATAATGGTTAGGTGACCAAAGTGCCAATGCTATGCCAGTTGGCTGATCTTATGCCGCTTTCAGGAGGCCACTACTATGCTCGGGAAAATCAGGTGTGCGCACCTCGTCGTGTGTTCTATCTTTCTGCTCTTGGCTGTCGGCTCTGGCCACGCGCAGTCGCCCGCCGTCCCGGCGGCGGCGACCGCTGAGCGCGTGCGCTTTACTGCACCGAGTACCGTCCAACAGATTCGCCTCGAAGTCTACAACGCCTAAAGCGGAACGCGAGAAAGCGCAAAAGGAGAAGCAGCAGAAAGAGCAACCGTAGTCCTGACTGCCACCGACGAATTGAGCCGAGAGTAGTACCGCTCAACACAGACAATATTCATTTCACCCGGAGAGATCATCATGTTCACCATCCGCCAATTGTCGGCGAGTTTGCTCGTGCTGAGCTTGGCTTTAGTCAGCGCCTCAGCGCAGACTCAAACCAATCAGCAGGAACCAATCACCAAGACCAATATCATCATCGAGCGTCAACTCGTGCGCTTCACGACGCCAAGCGAGGCAGTGGAATGGCACTTGGTGGTTACGAACCAACAGGCGGAAGTCGTGTTCGATAGCGGCTTTGTTTACAGCACTGCGCTCGAATGGCCGCTCAAGAATCAGCAGGACGAACTGATCCAGAGCGGCCTCTACGCTTACACGCTGACTATCAAAGCCGTGAACGATGAGACTCCGCGCACGCAACGCGGGCACTTGATCGCAGACCGGGCCAGCAGCAGTGATCGCGTCTGGCTGACCAGCACACAGCCAGTCGGCATTGGCGCAGACAGCACAACGCCGCAAGTAACCGTCAGCGGCAGCCCTGAAGCAACCGTCGGCGGGGCTGAACTGCCAGGCCGTGATGGTAGCGGTTATCTGGCTTCCGGGCGCGCCCTCAGTGGCTTGAGCGAGCGTGTAGGCGAGCGCCGCGACACACAGGGCCGCGCAGTCGTTGAGACTGACCCGCACGCCAAAACGCAGCAGGAGGCACTGCTAACCCCCAACGGCTCACTCAACCGGCTGGCTAAGTTCGCCGCCGACGGGACGAGCCTGGTTGATGCGGCGCTCTTCGAGACGGGCGGAGCAGTCGGCATCGGCACCACCGGCCCGGCTGCCTTGCTGCACACCAAGAGCGCCAGCGCGCACGACCTTTACCTGGAGAACACCAAAGACCTCTCGATCTTCTTCCGCGCGGGCGTCCCCAACACGGTGCAGTTGACCGCTGGAACGGTGAGCGGTCAGTCGGCGCTGGATATTTCACTGGGAACGGGCAAAGGCTTGCGGATGACGACGACGGCCTTCCCCGTCTACGGGGTGAAGGACGTGTACTTCCAACTCAACACGAATAGCCCGGACCTCAACGCCTTTGCCGTGATCGAATCCACCAACCTGAAGGGTTTGGCGCTGAGCGTGGCCGAGGCGCGCCCGTTGATTTTCGGCACAGCCCGCACAGAGCGGATGCGGGTGGCGGCTAATGGCAACGTCGGCATCGGCACGACCGCGCCCGCCACACCGCTGGAAGTCAACGGTCTGCTCAGAAGTACTAGAAATGGCCAGCCAGCGCAGTATCTCCAGCTTTGGGGTGGCGATAATTCTTCGATCAGGCTGACCGCGCAGTCAACTCTTTCAGCCGAGAAGCCTTTACTGATTCAAAATCTGAGTGGGGAAGCCACGCCGGGTGTTTTCAATACCATTCATTTTCAAGTTGGCACGACCGCTGCCCCAGATACAAAAATGATTATTGATAAGGATGGCAACGTCGGCATCGGCATGCCCGCCCCGACGAGCAAGCTTTATGTCCTGAACAGCACGCCGGGTATCTCCGCCGTCTTCGCCGAGAGCGGGTCAGGGCGCGGCGTGTGGGGCAAGAGTACGAGCAGCATCGGCGTTTTTGGCGAAAGCACCGGCCTAGAGGGTGTATTCGGTGTCAGCAGCAGCGCCGCCGGTGTCAGAGGCGCGAGCACGAACAATTCAGGTGTATATGGTGAAAGCCCCGTAGCCAGCCTGACGGCGGCGGGCGTGTACGGCAAGGGCACCGGCAGCGGCAGCATCGGCGTGATTGGCGAATCGAACAGCAACAACGCAGTGGGTGTGTTTGGTGTGACTACCAGTACGGCGGGCGTTGGCGTCTATGCCCGCAACCTCTCAGGAGGCCGGGCGATGTATGCCGAGGGTAACGTCGCGCAAAACCTTGACAACGGTGGCATGGTCAAAGCGATGCTTGAAGTTCAGAGTAACGGCACAATATTGCGTTGCTATAACGGGATCAACAATACGAACAGCGGCAACTGCGGGATCACGGTCACCACGCCTTTAGGATTTGGTGCTGGCGTTTACCGAATTGATTTTGGGGTTGCAATTGCCAACCGCTTTTTTTCCGTTACTGCCCAGTATAACGGTGAAAGCGGCAATGGCTCCTACAATAATGGGGCAAATTACCGAGTCTTCAACAGTACGTCCGTAGAGGTTTTTACTTTCATCACAGATAACAAGTCGGATACCCAACCTAATACCTTTATGCTTATCATGTACTAACGATCTGCTTTGATGGCACCTTGCCCCGCTTTCAGCGCCAGCGGCGCGGCATCTTTGTAGCTAGAGCGAGTGGAAATCCCCAAGCTCCGTCAGGAGCGACATCGAAACAACCAGATGCCGCACCGCTGGTGCTAGAAATGTTTTTGCCGCCTCGAATCTACAAAGATGCCGCGCCGCTGGCGCTCACCATCTCTGCCCACAAAATCCGGCGGGATCAGCAGGCTAACCCTTCGTACCGAGCTTCAACACCTTCACTAAAAATCCCCATTCGTCAGTAATCTCTTCGATCAGCTTGGCCGTAGGCTTGCCCGCGCCGTGTCCTGCTTTGGTTTCAATACGAATCAACGCAGGCGCATCTCCGGCTTGTGCAGCTTGCATCGTCGCCGCGAATTTGAAGCTGTGCGCGGGCACAACGCGGTCATCGTGGTCGGCCGTAGTAATCAGCGTCGGTGGATACTTCGTACCAGGCTTCAAATTGTGCAGCGGCGAGTAAGCGTAGAGCGCCTTGAAATCTTCCGCGTTGTCGGGCGAGCCGTAATCCGATGTCCACGCCCAGCCGATGGTGAATTTGTGGAAGCGCAGCATGTCCATCACGCCCACTGCGGGCAGCGCCGCGCCGAACAATTCAGGCCGCTGTGTGATAGCCGCGCCTACCAACAGGCCGCCGTTCGAGCCGCCGTGAATAGCCAGCTTCGGCGTTGACGTGTACTTGTTGGCGATCAACCATTCCGCCGCCGCGATGAAATCATCGAAGACGTTTTGCTTGCGCGCCTTCGTGCCCGCTAGATGCCACTCTTCGCCGTACTCCGCGCCGCCACGCAGGTTGGGTTGCGCGTAGATGCCGCCCAACTCCATCCAGACCAGATTCTTGATCGAGAACGCCGGTGTCAGCGAGACATTGAATCCGCCGTAGCCGTACAACAACGTCGGGTTCTGTCCATCCAGCTTCAAACCTTTCTTATGCGTGATGAACATCGGCACGCGCGTGCCGTCTTTGCTGGTGTAGAAGACCTGCTTGGTTTCGTAATCGCTTGGGTTGAAATCAACTTTGGGTTGGCGATGAATGACGCTTTGGCCCGTCTTCACGTCGTAGCGATAGATCGTCGTCGGCGAGGTGAAGCTAGTAAATGCGTAAAACGTCTCGCCATTTGCGCGTTTGCCGCCAAAGCCGGTTGCCGTGCCGATGCCGGGCAATTGGACTTCGCGGACGGGCTTGCCTTGCAGGTCGAAAACTTTGACCTGCGTGCGCGCGTCTTTCAAATACGAGGCGATGAAATGATCGCCGACCAGACTGACGTTTTCGAGCGTCTCTGCCGCCTGCGGGATCAACTCGCGCCAGTCGGCTTTAGCCGGGCGCGCCGTGTCAATTGCAATCACGCGACTGCGCGGCGCGTTCAGGTCGGTGCGGAAATAGAAGGTCGCCCCGTCGTTGCCGATGAAGTTGTAAGCGGCTTCGAGGTTGGGCAGCAACTCAACGACTTTGGCATCCGGCTTAGTCAGGTCTTTGTAGAAAAACCGATTGCGCGGGTCGGTGCCTTGCCAGACGCTGATGAGCAGGTAATGGCCGTCCTCACTCACGTCGCCCGCGAAGCCCCATTCCTTTTGGTCTTTGCGTTCGTAAACCAACGCGTCTTCACTCTGCGACGTGCCGAGCCGATGATAGTAGAGCTTCTGAAAATAGTTCACGTCTTCGAGCTTCGTCTTCTCGTTCGGCTCGTCGTAGCGGCTGTAGAAAAGTCCTTTGCCATCCTTCGTCCAGGCCGCGCCCGAAAACTTCACCCACTTGAGGTGATCGCTCAAATCCTTGCCCGTCGCCACATCGCGCACTTTCCACTCGTTCCAATCCGAGCCGGAAGCGGCCAGACCGTAGGCCAGATATTTTCCGTCGTGACTGATGGCATAACCTGACAGCGCGACTGTGCCATCCGCCGCCAGCGTATTTGGATCGAGCAGGACGCGGCCCGGTTGATTGAGCGCCGCCGCCACATAAAGCACGCTCTGATTTTGTAAGCCGTCGTTCTTCTCGAAGAAGTATTGCCCGCCCTCTTTGTTTGGAATGCCGTAGCGTTCGTAGTTCCAGAGCTTGGTCAGCCGCTCTTTGATGCGCGCGCGTTCGGGAATTTGATCGAGGAAGCCAAAGGTCAATTTGTTTTCGGCTTCGATCCAAGCGCGCGACTCGGCGCTGTCGGGGTCTTCGAGCCAGCGGTACGGGTCGGCGACTTTTGTGCCGTGGTAGTCGTCAACCTGGTCAACTTTTTTGGCTTGTGGGTAATCGTATTTCTGCTTCATTTGTGCTGAAACTAGGCCGGTGAATAGAAGCACTGCCAGCGCACAGGCGACAGTGAATACGCGAGATAGTTGAGTTACTTTCATAACAAAATAAATTTGGCAGGAGCGCCTAGAATCACTGCGATGATCGGCGCTCCTGCCAACAATGAAGCTTACACAAGTTTTGCCGTCAGCTTGATAGTGACGCCTGCCAGTGCCTTTGACACCGGGCAGCTTTGCTTGGCGGCTTCTGCGAGCTCTTGAAATTTATCGTTCTCGATACCAGGCACTGTCGCTTCGGTATCCAGATCAATTGCCGAGATAGCAAACCCGGCGTCATTTTTGACCAGATGGACTTTGGCCGCGGTGTGCACACGCTGCGGCTCGAACCCGTTGCGTCCGAGTGTGGCAGCAAAGGCCATTGAGAAGCAGCCAGCGTGAGCCGCGCCGATCAGTTCTTCCGGATTGGTTCCAACGCCTTCTTCAAAACGCGACGCGAACGAGTATTGGCCTTCAAAAGCGCCGCTGCCCAGGCTCATTGTGCCTTTACCAGTTTGCAGGTTGCCGTTCCATTCGGCTTTTGCGGTACGAACTGCCATTGATTTCTCCTCTTCCTGATAATGTGATTAGCTGTTTTGCGCGATCTCACGCACGCCTTCCAGCAGGCGCGCGACTTCGGCTTCGGTAGTGTAACAAGAGCATCCCGCGCGCACCAAACCATGCTCGCTTTGGCCCAAGCGTTCGACCACCGACATCGCATAAAAATCGCCGTGCGAAGTGAAAACGCCGCGTTCAACCAACTGCCGCGTGACTTCAATTGCCGGAGTGTTTTTGATGATGAATGAGACGGTCGGCGTGCGCGCTTCAGTAGGCGGAGGGCCGAAGACTGTCACACCGTCAATCGTGTGCAAGCCATTCCACAACTGCGTGACCAGCCCCTGCCCGCGTTCGTGCAGCGTGGCGAAAGCGTTGGTCAAACGTTCACGACGCGTTGCGCCGCTGGACAGCGAAGCGAGAAAGCTGACGGCAGCCGCCGCGCCCACGATACCTTCCTGGTTTTGCGTGCCGGTCTCCAAACGTTCCGGCGCTTCGTCGGGCGCGGGTTCGAGCTTGGGTACGTCGAGCTTTTCGAGCAACTCACGTTTGCCGTAAAACACGCCGATGTGCGGGCCATAAAATTTGTAAGCCGAACACGCCAGGAAATCGCAGTTCAAAGCCTGCACGTCTACCAATTCGTGCGGCGCGTAATGCACTGCGTCTACGTAAACCAACGCGCCGACGGCGTGCGCCATCTCCGCCGCGCGTCGCAAGTCATTGATTGTGCCGAGCGCGTTGGAAGCTGCGCCAATGGCCAGCACTTTCGTTTTTTCATTGAGCTTGCCGGCCAAGTCTTCCCAGTCCAATTGCCCCGTCTCGGTCAACATCCGTACCGTGCGAATCGTTACGCCACGCTCTTTGGCCAACGCCTGCCAGGGCGCGTTGTTGGCGTGATGATCGAGTTCAGTGATGACGATCTCATCGCCGGGGCCATAGCCACGACCGAGCGCGCGCGCGACGTGAAAAGAGATCGTCGTCATATTCGCGCCGAAGCTGACTTCATCCGGTGCGCAGTTGAAGAAGTCGGCCAGCGTCACGCGCGCGTCGGCCAACAACGCGTCGGTCTCGGCGCTGGTCGGGTAGGCCCAATGCGTGTTGGCGTTGTGATGAAACAGGTAATCGCTCATCGCCTCGACGACCTGACGCGGAACTTGTGTGCCGCCGGGGCCGTCGAAGTAGGCGACAGGATAACCGTTGTGCTGACGTAGCAGCGCGGGGAAGTGGGCGCGAATCTCGTCCGTTGACGCGATAGTGAAGGGAGTTTTGTTCATTGATTTTGTGTGGTGTTGATGAATAGGTGATCTAAGTCAAATAGGGAATAGTCATCGGGCCTTCGGGCAAGACGGCCAACGGCGCGTCTGGCCCAATGTGTTGCAACTCTTCTGATACACAGGCCGCAATGTCGTTGACCGGTTCCAGATGAGCGCGGCGTACTTCATCTGCCGGAATGTCGCTGTACAAGCCGACGCGCGCTTTTAGCCGGATGATGGCCAGCAATTGAGCTTCCCACTGATCGTACATTGAAAAGCCAGGCGCGAGGATTGTATCCAGCAGCGTCTGCGGCGAGTCGTGATCGAAGAGCAGCTTTTTGAAATTGCCGTGCGCGGGGAAGCCGTCATTGCACTTCGACGCCTGCACGATCAAGCCGTCCTGCGCGACAATCTGCGCGGCAGCAGACATGCCCTTGACGGCCTGATACAAGTTTTGATCGAGCGGGTAACCGCTATTGGTAGTAATGACAATCGGGAACGGTTTCTCGCAGGGCACCATCACCGTCGCTTTGGAAAACTCGCAGCCTTTAGCGTGAGCCGTGAGAACATCGCCGCAGAAGAAGCCTGTAATCGCACGCTGGCGGTTGATCGTCACGTTGATGCAAAAATCCACCGGCAGCAGCGCGCCATTGTGCTGAATCTGTTCTTGCGTCGGATTGCCTTCGAGCACGCCCCAAGTGCTGCGCGCGTCGCCGATCACGTCGGCGCGGTGGTAATGCATGATCGCGTCAATGTCCGCGACGGCGGGGAAGATGCCTTTGTAGCCGCCCGAAAACCCGGCCATAAAATGCGGCTCGATAAAGCCAAGCACGATGCGTTTGTCGGCTTCGACGTAGTCGCGATTGAAGTAAATGTCGCGCCCATCCTTTGTCTTGCCTGCCAGCGCAAGCGTCGCCGCGTCGTGCGCATTGTGATTGACGATGCGGTAATACTTGAAGACGTCTTCTCCGACCATCGCCTGCAACTCTTCCGGCGTGTTGACGCGGTGCGAGCCGGTGCCATTGATGATGACGAAGTTTTGCGCGGGTACGTGCGCCAACTCGGCCAAGAGCCAGGGCAACAGCCGCTCGGTTGGCAGCGGGCGCGTGATGTCTGGGATGACGATGGCGACGCGGTCGGTGGCGACAATCAATTCTTTCAGGGACTTGGCGTTGATTGGCTCACGCACTGCTTGCCGGAAGGCGGCGGCTTCATCGGCCAACCCGGAGATGAAGCGCGGCGCGAGCCTGGTGACATTGGTCGAAGGAAGTTCGACGGAGAGGCCATCTTTGCCGTATTGGAGATGTATTGTCATTTTGCTGAATCTTTCGTGACTTGCTTAAGCGGCGGCAAACTCCGTGTACTTGCGCAACTCAGGCGATTTGAAGCTCAGCACGATCTGTTCTTTCGGCACACCCGCGTCGAAAAGTTCGTTGGCGATCCCGTGCTCAGTGCCGTCGTATTGAATCCAGAATTTGCCATCAATGATGTCCACGTGAATCATGCAATCGTGGATGCGGCGGCGCTTGTCCCACCCTTCAGCCATCAACAGGTAATGATCGCCTTCTCTATCGCAGACTACGACGTGCTTGATCACGCCATGTGAATAAGGATGTTGCGCCTGCTTGTTGAGAATGCGCTGAATGATGGCGCGGTACTCGGTTAAAGTATCCATCTGATGATTACCTCCGCTTCGTCATCGAAAACGATCATTGTGAGGTTGCGTTTCTCGATCAGCGAAGCGCCAACATCACGCGTGAAAATGCGCTCGAAAACCTCCTCGCTGACCGCCAAATAAAGCTTCCTGTCCGGCTCAGTCTGTTCCAGCATTGTTTGATAGACCAGATATTGCCCCAACGCTTCGTGTAGGTCATGCATTTCAGAAGCGCCCACGAAGCTTTTTACTTCGACTGCGATTTTGCGCTGACCTTTGTGTGCAGTCAAAAGCTTTTCTGCGCTGAAATCCACATAAGCCTTATCCCGGCCCAGCTTGAGAAACAGCGGATCGTTAGTGATTGTCCAAGCCTCTTTCACTAACGCCGCTCTGACTGCTTCGTGAAAAATATCTTTCGCTGGCATAAGCTTAATTCACTCCTTTTTCGCTCCGCTATCCAGCGCGCCATACTCGCGCAACTGCGGCGCAAGCCAAGCGACCGCCGCTACCACAATCAACGTCCCCACTCCGCCGCTCACCACTGAAAACACTGGTCCGAACAATGCCGCCACCGCGCCCGATTCAAACCGCCCTAATTCATTCGACGCATTGATGAACATGCCGTTGACCGCAGAAACGCGCCCGCGCATCTCGTCCGGCGTCAGCAGGGTCGCCAGCGTGTGACGCACCACGACGCTGATGTTATCCAGCGCGCCGAGCAGGAAGAGCATCAACAGCGAGAGCCAGAACCAGCGAGACAGACCGAAGATAATCGTCGCCAATCCAAAGCCAGCCACCGCCCACAACAAGGTCTTGCCCGCACGTCTGAGCGGCGGCAGGTGCGCACTGATAAATGCCATCGTTACTGCGCCGAGCGAAGTCATCGCTTGCAATACCCCCAAGCCCGTTGGCCCAACGTGCAATATATCTTTGGCATAAACCGGCAAAAGTGCCACCGCACCGCCCAACAGCACCGCAAACAGATCGAGCGACATCGCTGCAAGCAGTAATTGATTGTGCCAGACGTAGCTGAAGCCCGCGACCAATGTTTTCACGCTCGGCGCGGTATCACGCACGGAACTCTCCGCTGTGTACGAGCGCTTCGTCAGCGTCGCCAGCGTCATGAGATAGATGATGCTGCCCAAGCCGCCCAGTACATAAACTATCGTCGCGCCGCCCAAGCCCGCGATCAGCAGCCCGCCGAGCGCCGGCCCCAGCATCGAACTGAGTTCAAATCCGGTGATTGTCCACGAGACCGAGTTGCTGAAAACTTCTCTGGGCATCAATTGGGGAATCAAGGCCGAGCGAGCTGGCCCTTGAAATACACGCGCCACGCCGCTCAAAAAGAGGAAGGTGTAAATCAACGGCACGTGTGCGCCGCGCCACGAAACCAGCGCCAAACCGGTGGAACTGACGATGGCCAACGCCGTCGCGACCATCAACATCTTGCGCCGGTCGTAACGGTCTGCCGTCTGACCGGCGGGCAGCGCCAGCGCGAGCATCGGAATGATCTGCACCAAGCCGACCATCCCCAGCGCGAAGGTTGAATGGGTCACTTCGTAAAGCTGCCAGCCCACGGCGGCAGTTTGCATCTGCACTCCCAAGACGGAGAGCAGATGCCCGGCAAGAAAACGGCGAAAGTCGGGGACGCGCAACGCGGCGTAAGCGTCGTGGCGACTGGCAGGTTCGTTAAGAGCTGCTGACATCGAAAGGTGTTGAAGCGATTGCCTGAGCGTTAGTGAAAGCGAAAAGGGCGACCAGTGTGGGTCGCCCTTTTATGCGGATGAGAGGACTCGAACCTCCACGGAATTGCTCCCATAGCGTCCTGAGCGCTACGCGTCTACCAGTTCCGCCACATCCGCGCTCGTTGTACGAGACGGCGAGCATACTACAAAGCACGGCACAGGCTGTCAAGCATCCCCTTCGCGCAGCCTTTGTGTGAGGCGATAAGCGCAGTGCGGGGCGCGGAGAGACCGTCTCTCCGCGCCCCGCACTGTTTACTGCAGCTAGCCACAACCCTACTGGCAATTGCAGGAACTGTCGCCGCTGCTGTTATCTTGAATAGTGTAAGTGGGGCCGAAGATCGTGAGCTTGATGGTGGCCCTACCCGTGTTGCGCGGCCCTAAGAAGCCCACATTGATGAAGGCCGTGACACGCGCGTCGCGTAGTGTGATGACACCGATCCCCCGACCGAGTGTGCCCCGCCCGGTGAGCGTGAAACCACCAGTGCCGCAGCGGGTGAACTGATAGTCGCCCGTGCAGACGTTGACTTGCAGGTTGTCGCCCGTGTCGTCGTCTTGCAAGCAAACTTGGAAGTTCGACATCTGCATGGCATTGCCCGGATCACCGATGGTGAGTACCCGGAGCGGGTCGTTCACGCCGACCGGCCCGATCAAGGTGGCCGCGCCGGTCGTTAGGTTGACGGAGAAGAGTTGCGACGGGCCGCCGGCAGCGGGTGTCACCGTCACGAAGGCGGGGTTGCTGCCCGGCGCGATATCGAAGCCCACCTGGCCTGTGATGGCTATGCCGAGCGAGCCAATGGTGAAGAGTTGCCCTGTGTTGGGCGAAGTAGGCGCGCCGTTGGGCGAGCCTAGTGTGACGAGTGCGCCACTCGCGTCAACGCCGAAGAGCGTCGTTCCGGTCGAGCCGAGGAAGCTGTTGGTGTAGGCCACGCCCAACAAGTTAGGTGTCAAACCCGCGTTCACGTCGCCCGTCGCGAAGACCAGATTGGTGTCAGTCCCTACCACCGCGCCGGTGAGCGGGTTGAGGCGCAGATTCTGCCCCGTGCTGGTCACCAGGCGTATGCGATCAACCGTCGGATTGAAATTGAAACCGAAGACGGTGCCGTTCAACGTGAGCGGCGCATCGCTGATCAACGTAGCCTGCCCAGAAGTTGTGCTGATGAGGTAAATGCGCCCGGCGCTGCCCAGAGCAAAAAGCTCGCCAGTGGCGGGGCGGAAATCCAAGCCGACGATGGTCTCGCCGCTCCCCAATCCGGTGATGGAGCGTGTGCTGTTGATGACGCCCGGATTGCCGGCGTTGAAGCTGACCAGCGTGTTGCTGGCTGTCACGCCGAAGGCGGTTGGCGTGACGGTTTCCACTGCGATGTCACAGATGGGTTGACCGCCGCCGATCTGGCCGATCAGTGTAGCCGCTCCCGTCGTCAGGTTGATTGAGTAGAGCTGTGGCGTGCCAGTGCCCGCGCCGAGTGTGGCGAAGGCCGCGCCGCTCACCGGTGAGATGTCAAAACCGATTGCGCCGCTTGGAGTAACGCCGAGCGAGCCGACGGTGAAGATCTGTCCGGTGTTGGGCGAAGTCGGCGCGCCATTCGCCGACCCCAGCGTGACGAGCGTGCCGTTCGCCGTAATGCCGTAGAGCGTGGTCGTGGCCGCGCCCGCGAAGTTGTTGGTGTAGGCCACACTGATCAAGTTGGGCGGTTGCCCGGCGTTGGTATCGCCTGTCGCAAAGATTAGGTTGGTGTCAGTCCCGGCCACCGCGCCCGTGATCGGGTTGAGGCGCAGATTCTGGCCCGTGTTGCTGACCAAGCGCAGGCGGTCAACTGTCGGATTGAAATCAATGCCGAACGTCGCGCCGCTCAAGCCCGGCGTGAAGGCGGCGTTGCCTACCTGTGTGGCGATTCCCGTCGAGGTGCTGATGACGTAGACGCGGTTGGCATTGCTCAAACCGAAGAGTTGGCCCGAGGCGGGGCGGAAATCAATGGCGATGATCTTCTCGTCGGTGCCCACCAGCCCTCTGATCTGGAGCACGTTGAGAATCGTGCTCGGCGCGCCAGAATTGAAGCGGAGCAGTAGATTGCTGTCGCAAACGAGCGCGTAGATATTCTCTGCGCGCGAGGCGAACGCGATGTCGCGAATAAGTTGTCCGCCCGCAATCGTCCCGACAGGCGTCACGGCTCCGGTCGCTAGGTTGACCGAGAAAAGCTGCGAAGCCGTCGCGTCTTGCGGGGTCAACACGGCAAAGGCCGCATTCGTGCCCGGCAAAATATCGAAGCCGGCCAAGTTGGTCGCGTTCACGCCGAGCGGGCCGACCGTAGTGAGTTGCCCCGCGTTGGGCGAGACGGGCGTGCCGCCAACCGAGCCTAGCTGCACCAGTACATCCAAGTTCGGGTCAATGCCAAAAAGCGTAGTCGAATTGAGTCCCACCGAATTATTCGTATAGGCCAAGCTCGTGATGTTCGGCGTGGCGCTCGCGTTGACGTCGCCCGTCGCGAAGACCAAGTTGGTATCAGTCGCGGCTACCGTGCCAGTGAGTGGATTGAGGCGCAAATTCTGTCCCGTGCTGGTCACCACGCGGATGCGGTCAACCGTCGGATTGAAATCGAAGCCGACCACCGCGCCGCCGAGCGCCGGCGTAAAGGGCGTTGTACCAACCTGCGTCGCCAATCCTGTCAGCGGGTTGATAATGTATAAACGGCTGGCGTCGCTTACCCCAAAGAGCTGGCCCGTAGCAGAGCGGAAATCAATTGCGACGATGCTCTCGCCAGCGGCTAGGCCCGTGATGAAGCGTGTGTTGTTGACGAGGCCGGGCGTGCCTGGGTTGAAGTTTACGAGCGTGTTGTTGTTTGTGAGAGCGAAGGCTGTGCCCTCGAATGACTGATCGGTAGCGCACAAACCAACGCCTTGTGCCTGGGCGTTTTGCTTGCCTGTGAACGGCAGTAGCAGCGAACTCAAGACGAGTAGTAAGACCAGCACAAGCGCGTACTGGCGACGGACATGCTTCGGTGTATTTTTGGTGAACATCTGTTTCTTTCTCCTTCACCTTGATGGACTGACTGTCTGAATGGATTTACTCGCGCAGCTCTGCCGCAGTGGACAGACGTACCCTTGAGGCCGCTCAAGGCCACACACCGTTTTTGAGTTATCCCAAGTGTGGGAGCCTAGTCGGAGTAGTGCGAGTTGCGCGAGAGTTGTTCAATGCCAACGCCCGCTTGGGCGCTAGCGGGTTGTAAGGTCGGGGGTTAATGCGACATTTGCCGATTGACGTTCTGCGATTGGTCACCTGCGTGCGAGCAACGACAAATGGAGAACGGAATCTACCTCAAAATGTTTACTCGATGTTGGTTTGCGACAACGAAGCTCCGGGCAGCAAGCTGCGCGCCAGACGCATTGAAGGCCGAGAGCTAAGAAGGCTTGGTATGTTGTAGGAGAGTTAGACTACAAAGCAAAGCTCAGCTTTGGTTCGTTACCGCACGCTTGAAACCGAGTTCTTCCTGAATCTCGCGCAACGCCACAATGACAAACGCGCAATGCTCGTCGAAGTTCAGGCCGAGTTCTTCTGCGCCACCCCACAAATCCTCGCGCTTGACCGTGCGGGCGAAGGCTTTGTCCTTCATCCGCTTTTTGACTGATGAAGGTTCCAGCGTGTCGAAGCTCTTGTCGGGCCGCACCAACGCGCAGGCGGTCAGGAAGCCACACAATTCGTCACAGGCAAAAAGCGCGTGTTCCAACAAGCTTTCGCGCTTGACGCCCGTGTAATCGGCGTGCGAGAGAATCGCGCGCCGCACCGCTTCGGGGTAACCCTTGGCGCGCAGCTCTTCCGAGCCAAGTTGCGGGTGACGTTCATCCGGGTAACGCTCGTAATCGAAGTCGTGCAGCATCCCCACGATGCCCCAGGTCTCTTCATCTGCGCCGTATTTGCGCGCGTAGGTGCGCATCGCGTATTCGACGGCGCGCGCGTGTTTGCGCAGCGAATCGCTCAGCGTCCATTCGCAGAGCAGTTCCCAAGCCTCTGCACGTGTCGGCAGTGTTTCTGACATAAGCTCGATCCTCCATTCGGCATTTGACTTCAGTTTATCTTTAGCTGGATTAGCCGGGCATGGCAAGCCAACTGTTTCGCAATCGTGGCAATTTGCTATAAAGTTGCCCTGACCAAATCAGTACCGCAAGCGGCAGCGCGCGCGGTTTCCGTTGCGTTGCTTGACCGGAGTCGCGCTCGCTACTGTTTGCGGTACTGATTCGGCCTAGATCATTCTGCAAGGAAGGAGACAAACGAATGAAGTTTTTTATTGATAGCGCCAATCTGAAAGAGATTCGTGAAGCCGCTAGCTTGGGCATTCTCGACGGCGTAACAACCAATCCGTCGTTGATCGCGAAGGAAGGCAAGGTAGATTTCAAGGGACACATCCTGGCCATCTGCGAAATCCTCAATTGGGAGGGCGCATCGGTCAGTGCTGAAGTCGTTGCCACAGAATACGACGCGATGCTGGCCGAAGGGCGCGATCTGGCCAAAATCCATTCCAACGTCTACGTCAAATTGCCGATGACGAAGGCTGGTTTGCAGGCCACGCACACGCTTTCAAAAGAAGGCATCCGCATCAACCAGACGTTGATTTTCAACGCGACGCAAGCGTTGATGTCGGCCAAAGCTGGCTCAAGCTACGTCAGCCCGTTTGTCGGACGGCTGGACGACATTGGTCACGAGGGCATGGGTTTGATCGGCGAGATTCGGGAGATTTTCGATAACTACGGTTTCAAGACGCAAATTCTGGCAGCCAGCATCCGCCATCCGCTCCACGTGATCGAATCGGCGCGGCTGGGCGCAGACATAGCTACGATGCCATACAAGGTCTTGGAGCAGTTGTTGAAGCATCCGCTCACCGACATCGGCTTGGCAAACTTTTTGAAGGACTGGGAAAAGATCAAATAACTGATGTTACGCAGTAAGAAAGTCGAGTTTGGAATTGACAGGTGTTTGTGCCGGAGGCACAGCGGAAATTAGCCGGTGGTGGAACGCAGTGAAACCACCGGTAACACGCGTCAAGTAACCGCGCCCAGTAGGGGCGCAGGATAGACAATGGGCGCGAAATCAATGTCCTGTCCAGCGTCCCAGCCGGGACGCGAGATTGCGGCGTTCGACTTTCCGGTGGTTACGCTTTGCTCCACCACCGGCTAATTTCCGACCGCGCCTCCGGCGCTGAGAAGGGCGTCAAACCTAAAACGATTTTCCGCGCTGCGTAACATCAGCAAATAATAAAGCGAGCAGCCAGTAGCGGATTAATGCTGGCTGCTCGCTCTTGGTGCAGCGACCGCCAGCGCGCGCACGGCTTCAGCGACTAAGCCCTGCACCCGCGCGGCCACTGCCAACAGAAACGTAGAAAGAAGTAACGCTACACGCCAGCCAGTGTGTTAGCGGCGACGCGCGCGATTGCCCAATTCATCAGTGGTCAGAAAGCCATCGTGGTTGGCATCGAGCCGGTCAAAGCCTTTGGGCCGACCTTTCCACTCATCGCGCGCTACGCGCTGATCTTTGTTGGCGTCGAGCTTTTCAAATGCGGCGCGCGCGTGATCGCGGGCCTGGCTGGCCAACTCGTCACGCGCGATGATGCCATCGTGATTACTGTCCAGCCGGTCGAAGCCTTTCGGCCTGCCCTTCCATTCGTCACGCGCGATCTGGCCGTCACTGTTGGCATCCATCTGTTGCAGCCTCTTCGCATTGTGTCGGCCTTGCTTGCGCGGGGCGTTCTGCGTTTGCGGGTCTTGGGCGAGAGCCGCACCGGCCAATAACACAGACAACAAGCAGCTTAGTGAAATTGCAATAATTCTCATTACTTTCCTCTCTGGCAAAATTCTCACTTGGGTTGCGCTGCCGAATAGCAGCGTTCGTAGGCTAAGAGCGCTCAGGCAAGACGCTGGTCGAAAAAAATCGTCGGTTTACAAATCAAAGCTCATTCAAGATACTGAGGCCGCACGGCGGTCTCACAAAAACTTGAACAACATCCAAAACAGCAACCACGCGGAGGAAATCGTGTACACACCAACACAACAAGAACGCACAATGGCAATGCTCTGCCACATCGGCGGCCTCGTCGGGACTTTTGTCCCGCCCGCCAACATTATCGTGCCGCTAGTCATCTGGCTGGTGAAGAAAGATCAATCGGCCTTCGTCAACGAACACGGCAAAGAGGCGATCAATTTTCAAATCAACTTGAGTGTCTGGGCCGTTATCTGTTTTGTCGTCAGCTTTATTCTGCTGTTCGTCATCGTCGGCGCACTGCTGATGCCGTTGACGCTGGGCGCGCTCTGGGTGGCGGCGCTGGTGCTGGGCATTGTGGCGGGCGTCAAAGCTTACGAAGGGAATCACTACCGCTACCCGTTCATCATTCGCTTGGTGAAGTAGCCCAGTCCGACAAGCTGATGAGCTTGTCGTTGGCTCCAGGTTGCGTTAGACCGGAAGTCCGCGACAAGCTCATCAGCTTGTCGAACTTTGTAGGAGTAGAAATGTCACGCACGATCTTTGTCGCTGGTTTCGCTTGCTGGTTGTTTATGTCAATTGCTTCATCCGGCGCGCAGGCGCAAACGTCCAACGATCCGCTCTGGCAAAAAGCCTTGAAGATTCACCGCTCGGCTATCGTCGTGGACACGCACGCCGACACGCCCTCGCTCGTGCTCGACGCTGGGTTGGACATTGGCGACCCGCAGGCCAAGAGCCATCTCAACGTCAAACGGATGAAAGAAGGCGGCCTCAGCGCCGAGTTTTTTGTCTCGTACATCAGCAAGTCGTTCGTACCCGACAATCGCTCGGCCTTCCGCGCCATCGAGATGATTGACGCGATCAAACACGGCATCGTCGAGCGTTACCCCAACGACTTCGTCTTTGCCACTTCGGTCGCCGACATCCGTGCGGCCAAACGACAAGGCAAGATCGCCGCGCTCATCGGCATCGAGGGCGGCCACGCGATTGAAGACAGCCTGCACTTGCTGCGCCAGTTTTACGCGCTCGGTGCGCGCTATATGACGCTGACGCACACGAACACCAACAACTGGGCCGATTCGTCGGGCGATGCGCCCAAGCACGGCGGCTTGAACGAACTGGGGCGGCAGGTGGTATTGGAGATGAACCGGCTGGGTATGATGGTGGACATCTCGCACGTGGCTGACTCGACTTTCTTCAAGGTGATCGAAACGAGCAAAGCGCCCGTCATTGCTTCGCACTCGTCAGCGCGCGCGCTCAACGACCACCCGCGCAATATGACTGATGATATGTTGCGCGCGCTCGCCAAAAACGGCGGCGTCGTGATGGTCAACTTCTATCCCGACTTCATTGATCCTGCGGTGCTCGCAGCCGAGCGCAACCGTGACCCGCAGGTCAAAGCAATGATCGCCGAGGTCGAAACCAAGTACGCGAAGGATTGGGCTAAACAGCAGGAAGAACTGGCCAAAATCAACGCGCAATACCCGATCCCGCAAGCGACGCTGGCCACGTTGATGAAGCATTTCGATCACATCATCAAAGTCGCAGGCATTGACCACGTCGGCATCGGCTCCGATTTCGACGGCATTGATAAAGTGCCAGTGGGGATGGAAGAGGTTTCGAAGCTGCCTTACATCACGTATGAGTTGCTCAAGCTCGGTTACAGCGAGCGCGATGTTAGGAAGGTGTTGGGCGAGAATTTGCTGCGCGTATTTGGCGAAATAGAGAAGGTGAGTAGGAACTGGCCGAAAGGGAATCAACCTGCGGTAGGCAAATGATGACTTTTGATGAATTGGTGATAAACGTCTAGCGGCGGACGCGTAAGCCATCGTGCTGCTTCGGTAACAGGGGCACTAAGACGAAGCCGTAACCGCTCAGTTGCTAGGACGTGAATTTCTGCAGACGCTGATAGTCGCTTCGAACCAAAAAGGTATTCTCGTATCCCAAGTCTCTTAACAGGTTAATTACCCTGCTTGCTATTGCCCTTATCTTTTCAGGCGTGACTTCAGTCAGTTTGGCAACGCAGGTAACGATCTCAGTAGGGACCGGAGCTTCCTCTTGATCGGCCTCCACATAAGCTTGGCACAATGCTTCCAATTCTGAGATGTCCACTTCTCCAGGGTTGAGGTAAAGCCGACAACAAAGGACAAGTTCTCGATTTTTCAGAATGCGCCATCTTTGCCCAATCTGTTCGAAGTAATCTTCAGGCATCTTCTGAAAGATTGGCAAAGCCTCAGTGTAACGCCCTTCATCGAAGTAAAAGTGACCCAAATACAGTGAGGGGAAGGGATAAGCGGGTGCTAGGTGAAGAGCCGCCTTAAAGTGAGATTCAATGGCCTGGCAAATAGGGTCATTCCTTGCTGGGTCATTGTACCAGCACAAGCCCATCATGTGGTGAAGCCTGGGATTGTTCGGCTCAGCAGTTAGCGCACAGTTGAGCACTGACCGCGCTTCGGCTAATAGCTGAGAACGGATGGTTTCCTCTCGCTGACAAGTAGCCTCAATTGATAGTCTTTCTGCTTCAGCAATGGCGTCTTCGGCTGGAGATGGTTGCATAATTCCCACGACTTTCAATTAGTCTTCGCAATGTGCAACTCCGAGAGAGTAGGAAATGCGGATAGGTTGCCCAAACGATCCTCCCGCAACGCCCGCACCAGCCCACTCATACTGCTTTCGCTCGGTTGCAAATGCACGGTCAGCCCGTGTGCTTGCGCTGCCTCCCCCGCATCTTCATTGCTGCACAGCACACGTACTTCGTGCAGAAAGGCCGGCAGCGTCTGCGGCTCGATGAGCGTTACCAGATTTTCTACGCTCGACTCACCGTTGAAGATCACGTAGTTGAACATATCCTCACGCAGCGCCGTCAGCGCTTCCGCGCCGGTCTCCGGCAAAACAAGTCGAAAGGCCGCGACAGCTTCCGCATAGATGCCGACTTTGTTCAACTCCAAATTCAGTGTCTGCGGCCCGACCAACAGCATCGTCATGCCGCGTGAACGGCCACGCAGGCCGTAAGCTTTCGACACGGCTTCGGCCAAGTGTTCAGCCGTGAATTGCTCTAACACTAGGTCGCATTGAATGCCCGCCGCACGCAAGGCGGCTGCTGTCCGCTCGCCGACTGCGCAGATGCGGCGCGCCTCGATCTCGCTGCGATGGTGGCCGAGTTCAGCGTAATGGTTGAGAAAGTAGGTCACGCTCGGCGCGCTGACAAAGGTGATCCATTCGTACCAACTCAAATGTAACAAGGCGTGGTCAAGCGCTTCCCAACTTTCAGGCTCGCTCAGGCGCGCGGTCGGGCAAACGCTGACTGCCGCACCGAGCGTTTCCAGCAAGGTGACCAGTTCGGCGTTGTGACGGGCCGCGCGCGCGATCAAGATGTGTTGATCGTAGAAAGGTTTTTGTTCTCTGACGCGGCGCGCTTTGGTGCTGACCAAGTCGAACTCCTGCACACTCTCTTTAGTGAAGGCTGTGACTTGCTGGCTCGATGCTGTAGCAGACGACAGGCGGGCAGCCGTGGCGCTTGCCCGCGTTGGTTCGTCAGCAGCCGCTGGCTGTGTCAAATCTGTGATGCTTTTTGAGTGTGCGGACGGAGTGTCCTGAACAGCGGGAAAAAGTTCGGCAATGACAAGCTGTGGGTCAGCGCCATTGTACTGCGAGTGCGCATGTTTTCTGTCTTGCAGCAACTCGAGCGCCAATTCATAACCCAATAACTCGCCCTGCAAGAACGAGCCGCACCGGCTCTGCCGCACAATCCATTGGCCTGCGGGGTCAGCCAGCAGCGCTGTGACGAGCAATTGCGGCTCATCGCCGTCAGTCTCTATGAGCCGCGCTAAGGCTGCTACCGGACAGTATTGCGCATCAGGAAGATTGGCAGCTACAGCACGTTCGGCCTCCGTCGCGTAGCGTGTCGGCCAATGATTGAGAGCTTCGAGCAGTAGATTGGTGCGTTGGTCTTCCAGGCGAGTTTGCAGAGCGAGCGCACCTTGACCCGCGACAGGCAGGATTTCATCCGGCTCGATCAGTGTTACAGCGCGAGCGTCTTCGCCTAAAAACGATAAGCTGGCCTGCGCTACGAGCAGCGCGTCCACCTCGCCCGCCTCGAGTTGTCGCAAACGCATCTCCAGTGGCGCGTCAAGTTCGATCAACTGCCAATCACGTTCCAGTGCCAGCAACTGCGCACGCCGCGCTGCGCTGTTGATTTCAATGCGCGTGGCTGCCGGTAATTCAGCCAAGTCTTTAACAGTCTCCTGCCAATCTGCCCGCACCACCAATGCTTCGCGCGCTTCCACACGCTCAGTGACAACCGCCAAGTGAAAATCCAGCGGCAACACGCACGGCAGTTCGCGCAAATCGTGTAACATCACGTCCACTTGGCGCTCCGACAATGCTTCCAGCGCGGCTGCTTGAAAAGCTTCTGCATCCGCCGCCTTGATCACCTCGAAGCCGACCAACAAGCCCGGATGAAGACGTTCCAGTTTAGCCTTGACCGCGTTGTACTGACACAAAGCCAGCCGCGTGTCGCGTGAACCGATGATGAGATGTGCCATAGCTGTTCTTTGCAAGCTTGCCCTTTGGGCTGCTCAAAGGGGGGATGCAACCACACAGGCTATCACCAATTTTGAATCTCGAAACTAAGCTTCGTAGTAGCCCGCACGCCGGTACGATTCATCGAGCAACTCGACGACGTGCTTGACCTGACAGGACGCGCCAAACAAACGCGCGCCCGCGCCCAATTGCATGTGGCAACCGGGATTGGCCGTCACTAAAACTTCTGCGCCCGTCGCTTTGACTTTGCCGATTTTGTCGGCGAGCAACTGTTGCGACATCTCCGGCTCGCTCAGATTGTAGGTGCCCGCGCCGCCGCAACAATCTTGAAAGCCTTCAAGCTGTTGATAATCTAAATCGGGAATCGCCGCCAACAACTGCTGTGGCGCGGTCTGTACGCGTTGGGCGTGGTAAAGATGACAGGGCGCATCGTAGGTGACGCGCTGTTCGACGGGGGCGCCTTCTTTGATTTCACCAGCGGCCAAAAACTCTGTGACATCTTTGACGCGCACGCTGAAAGCTTTGGCGCGCTCGGCGTATTGCGGATCAGCTTTTAGCAGGGCGTCATACTCTTTCAGCAAAGCGCCGCAGCCAGCGGCATTGATGATGATCGTCGCGTCCGGCGACGTGTGTTCAAAGGCGTCAATATTCCGGCGCGCCAACTCACGCGCCGTCTCCATATCGCCAGCATGTGCGTGCAAGGCGCCGCAACAGACTTGCGTTTCAACGTGTTTGTTGGCGCAGCCATTCACCGCCAACACACGCGTCGTGGCCTCGTTGACGTGTTTGAACAAACCTTCCATCACACAGCCAGTGAAGACCGCGACCGGACGTGCGCCAGCGCCGGTTGATGCTACAGCCTGCGATGCAGCCTCGCTCGGCAACGTTGTGTTCAAAAGCGAGAGCGCAAAGTCGGCTGGTGGCACGAGCTTTTTCAAAACGCCCGACTTCAATAGCCACTTGGTTAGGAAGAAGCTGCGCACGAATTGCAGGAGGGCAAAGACTCTCTCCAAGCGTTCCGGGTAAGGAAAGATGTGGCGCAGCGCGAGCTTCAGCATCGCTTTCTGCAAACTACCGCGCGTGTTTTCACTCTTGGCGTGCAACAAATCTTCGCGCGCCGCTTCGAGCAGAAAGCCGTAATTGACGCCCGCCGGACAGGCCGTCTCGCACGCGCGGCAACCCAGACACAGATCAATATGTTTGCTGAAGGCGGCTGATTCGAGCGGCAACTTCTCTTCGGCCACCGCGCGCATCAGGTAGATGCGCCCGCGCGGGCTGTCGTTTTCATTGCCCAGTTGCTGATAGGTCGGACAGGCGGGCAGACAGAGACCGCAATGGATGCAGCCTAGCAGCCTGTCCATCTCGGCAGTGAGAGCGGTTTGTAATGCTGGTGTTGAACTCATTATGGGTAATTGAAAGCGCGCCACTTCCTGGGAGCGCACGCGGCTCGCGTGCGGGCGTTGAGGGCGCTACATCACTTCACTGTGTTACTTCCGCCAGCCCCCGCACGCGAGCCGCGTGCGCTCCCAGGCTAAATCCCCGCGACGAAACGTCCGTGATTCAACCGCTGCTGCGGGTCGTACTGTTGTTTGATGGCGCGCATCAACTTAGCCGTCGCGCCCGGTTCGCCCCAGACGTCGAGTTGATGTTTTACGCCGTCCGGCGCGCGCAAGATTACCAATTGCCCGCCGCGCGCTTGCGCCGCTTCGCGCAATTCGGTCAGCAGCTTGTGGCGGTGACGCGGGCGCAACTCGTTGAGCAGATCATCTCCGCCGTGAATGCGCGCCACACCGTTGGCCGCGTGTGCGCAGATCGTAGCCGTTGGCAGCAGGCGTTGCACGTCTGCCAGCAACGCCCACAAGTTGGAAGGTAGTACGCTGGCGCGCAGGCTGAACGTCCATTGCGCCGCCGTCTCGCTGGCGTGATACGCACGCCAGAATTCAGCGGCTTCATCATTGCTCAGCACGGCATTTTGCAACTCCGCGCCCAAACGACGCGCTTCGCCGAGTTGCCATTCGACGGTCTCGGCCTCTTCATTCCAGCAACGCAGCACGAGCGCGTAGCGCCCGGCTTCGAGCGGCAAACCCGTTTGCGGCGAAAGCAGCTCCAGCGCCGCCGGTTGCACATCCGAATCGAGCAGCCGCGCCGTCAGGTTGCAAAGCGCTTCCGCACTATCGGCATAAAAGACCAGCGTCTTTTCCACGGCGGGCAAGGCGCGCAGCTTGAAGCTCATTTCGGCAATCACGGCCAGCGTGCCGAAGCTGCCGCTGTAGAGTTTGCATAAGTCGTAACCCGCGACATTCTTGACCACTTTTCCGCCCGCTTTAGAGATGGTGCCGTCCGCGTGCACGACGCGCGCGCCGATCAGCCAATCGCGCGGCGTACCGTAGGCGCAGCGCAGCGGGCCATAGCTAGCTGTCGCAATCGTCGCCCCGATGGTCGCCCGCTCGTCACCAAAAGGATCGAGCGGAATGAACTCGCGATGTTCCGCTGCGCGCGCATTAAATTCGCGCAAGCTGACTCCGGCTTCGACCGTGCAGGTCAAATCCGCCGGTTCGTATTCGAGCACGCGCTGCATCTGCGCGGTCGAGACGATCAAATGGAAGCGCACGACGCGATTACCCATCTCCAACCAAGTGCCCGCGCCCGCCGGGACGACATGCCAGCCTTCGGCGGCGGCGAGCTTCATCATCTCGCTCAACTCTTCAATGCTCTGCGGGTAGGCAATCACCCGCGCCTCTTCGTCGCCGACGCGGAAGTGGCTGCCGATGCCGTGTTGCACGCGCGTCGAGCCGAAAGACTCACTCAAGCGGCGGGCGACTTGTTCCGGCGCGATGTAGGCTATCGCCGCTGCACCTTCGAGAGAAGCTTGTTCCATAGTCATGCTGCGTATGTGATCGTTGGAATGACCAGTGATGGAGGCATCGCTAGCGGGAAGCTTTATAACATGCTTAGGCGATTTCGGCGAGCGCCGCGCGTAGGGCATCAATCGCCAGCACCGCGCAATGCTCCTTGTTGCGCGGCAAGCCGCCGAGCGCCGCCGATACTGATTGCGGTTTGAGCTGGCGCGCGTCTGCAATGGTTTGTTGCTGAATCAATTCAGTCAGGATTGACGCCGCCGCAATGCTCGGCGGACAGCCTTGCACTTGAAAGCTGGCTGCGACGATTCGCCCTTCTTCGACTTTTAAGTAGAGCTGCAACGAGTCGCCGCAAACGGGATTGGTGGCCTCGCCGCACATCGTCGCATCGGCCATTGCGCCGACGTTGCGCGGATTGTCGAGATGTTCGAGGACTTGCGGACTGTACATCTTGGTACTGCGGAGTGCGGAATGCAGAATGCGGAATTTCATGAAACCGGAGCCACCTTAGCTGTGCCCTCAATTCCGCATTCCGACTTCCGCATTCCGCATTTTCGGTGACAACTTGCGCAGCTTTTCGACCAGCGGCGGCAGTGTCTCCAACACATAATCAATCTCTTCCTTCAGCGTGTCCTTGCTCAAGCTGAAGCGCAATGCCCCGCGCCCGTTGTCCTGGTTCAAGCCGAGCGCCACCAACACGTGCGATGGCTCGACCGAGCCAGACGCACAGGCCGAACCGGTCGAGACGGCGATGCCTTTCAAATCGAGCGAAATCTGCAAACCTTCGCCTTCGACAAAATCGAAGTTGAAGTTGGCGATGTGTGGCAAGCGCCGCGCCACGTCGCCGTTGCGCGCAATGTGAGGGATCGTTTCGAGCAACCCATCTTCCAGGTAATCGCGCAAGCCACGCAACTGTTCCGTTCGTTCGGCCAAATGTAGCCGCGCCAATTCCGCCGCTTTGCCAATGCCGACGATGAGCGGGACGCTTTCTGTACCTGCGCGCCGGTCGCGTTCGTGATGACCGCCGTGCATCTGGCTGTTGAGCCGCACGCCCTTGCGCACGTAGAGCACGCCGATGCCTTTCGGCCCGTGAAATTTGTGCGCCGTCAGCGAGAGCAGATCAATACCCAACTCCTGCACGTCCACCGGCACTTTGCCGACTGATTGTACGGCGTCAGTGTGCAGGTAGAGATGTTTTTGCCCCGCCGCGCGCCGCTCTTTGACCAAAGCGGCGATCTCACTAATCGGTTGCAGCGTGCCAAGCTCGTTGTTGGAGTGCATGACCGTGATGAGCACTGTGTCCTCACTCAATGCTTCACGCACGTCTTCGATTCGCACGATACCTTCGCTGTAAACCGGCAGCCGAGTCACGCGCCAGCCAGCCTTTTCAAGCTGAGCGCAGGACGAGAGCACTGCTGGATGTTCGATCTGCGAGGTAATAATGTGTTTGCCGCTTGACTGATGAGCTTCCGCAATGCCTTTGACCGCCAGATTGTCGGACTCCGTGCCGCCGGACAAGAAAGTAATTTCGGTCGGCTGCGCGTTCAGCAGCAGCGCGACCTGTTTGCGCGCCTCTTCGATAGCCTGTTTGGCGCGCTGTCCCCATTGATGTGTGCTCGACGCGTTGCCAAAGTCTTCAGTGAAATAAGGCAGCATCGCCTGGACTACTGCATCATCCACGCGCGTAGTGGCGCTATTGTCGAGGTAGATTTTCTTGACTGGCATAAGCTGTTTCCTCGCGCTCAAGCATAGATTGCACGATGGGAATGTCAACCCTGGGTACGCAGGCATCCTTGCCTGCTATGCTTGCGGTGGTACGCGTTTCGTTTGATGTGCCAACGCCACGTCTGGCACACAATGATGCGCGCGCGCCCAGCCGCTTGTTTTGCCCGCCTCAATGTTGTAGAAAGACACCACCCTTTTAATAAATCCCCTTTGACAACCAACGGCTCAAGGAGGCAAGCATGCAAGTGAATTCCTACCGCCTGTCATTCGCGGTCATCGCACTGACGCTACTTACTTTCAATATACAAGCGCAAACCCGCACGACCAGCACAGGCCAAACACGTCCAACCGTCCGCACTAACGATCCAGTTACATACCGTTACGCTTGGGAGCACGGCTACCGCGCCGGGTACGAAGACGGTTTCATCAAGGGCAAGAGCGATTTCAACGACAGCAAGCCACGCGACGCTGAGGGCAGTGATGCCTATCGCCGCGCCGACCGCACCTACAACCAGCGCATGGGTGACTTCGCCGATTATCAGGATGGCTATCAAATCGGCTTCGAGTTGGCCTACAACGACGGCTATTTCGGGCGTGGTTACACGGTGGCAATCCCCGCCAACCTGGGCAAGATCATCGGTGCGCGTCCCGTTGCGACTACTGAGCCTGCGCCGCAGCCTGAGCCGCCTGCTACCAATCGTCCGCGTGCGACTGAGCCGCCGCCAGTGCGTGACCGTCAAGCGAATGACGACCGTGTGGCGACAACACGCGACCGCCGGCCAGAGGACGACCGTGTGGCGACGACTTCACGTGACCGCGTAGTCGTCCGTGACGGCATCGAGATGAAGATTCGCCTGCAAACGCCGATCAGCACCAAAACCAACCGTGAAGGCGACCGCTTCACCGCCATCGTGCTCGACCCGTCGGAATATTCCGACGCCATCGTCACCGGCCACATCGCCAAGCTGAACAAGTCTGGCAAGATGACGGGCAAAACCGAACTGGCGCTGGCTTTCGACAGCATCGAACTGCGCAACGGCCAACGCGGACGCTTTGCCGCACAGGTCGAACGCCTCTACGAAAGTGAGAAGGTCAAGACGGTTGACGAAGAAGGCAACGTCGAAACTAGCAGCCGCACGAAAGACACTGCCGTGCGCACTGGCGGCGGCGCGGCGCTCGGCGCGATCATCGGCGGCATCGCGGGCGGCGGCAAAGGCGCGGCCATCGGCGCGGCCATCGGCGCTGGGATGGGCGCTGGTTCCGTCATCTATCAAGGCACTAAAGATCTGGAACTCGATCCCGGCAGCGAGATGTTGATCCGCACCGCAGCGCCGGGGCGGGAATCAGATGAGCGCAGATAGCAGACCGAGGATTGAGGAGCGAAGCTAAGCGCAAAGCTTCGCTCCTCAATCTTGCATTCTTGAAATGATTACCCTGCTCACTGACTTCGGCACCGCCGATTACTTCGTGCCCGCCGTCAAAGGTGTCATCCTGACGCTCAATCCGCAAGCCCAACTTGTAGACCTGACCCATGACATTCCGGCGCAAGATATACACGCTGGCGCGCTCACGTTGGGCGCTTGTTGGCAGAACTTTCCGTCCGGCACGATTCACCTGGCCGTAGTTGATCCTGGCGTAGGTTCAGCGCGCCGCCCGATTGTTGTGCAAGCTGACCAGCACATTTTCGTTGGCCCGGACAACGGCCTCTTCAGTTTTGTGTATGCACGCGCCAAACAGGTTAATGTCTTTCACGCGACGAAGGCTGAGTTCTTCCGGCCACACTTGAGCGCGACCTTTCACGGGCGCGATGTGTTTGCGCCGCTCGCGGCATGGCTATCGCGTGGCGTGCATCCGTCATCATTTGGCACAATCGTCAATGACTACGTGCGTTTTGATTTGCCCCAGCCGCAGCTTGATGCGCAGACTGGCTTGCTGACTGGCAGTGTTATTCACATAGATCGCTTCGGCAACTGCATCACCAATATTACTGAGCGCGAGTGCCAGCAACCGTCCTCAATTCGCATTGGCTCACACGTCGTACGGCAATTCGGCTCGCACTTCGCACAAGCGGCGCGGCAAGATGAATTGTTCGCCTATTTGGGCAGTGCGGGTTATTGGGAGATTGCGTTATGGGGTGCTTCGGCGGCGGAGCAGTGTGGTATTGAGCGTGGTGCTCAGGTAGTGATTGAGAAAGAAAGGTAAATGGCCCCTGTAGGATTCGAACCTACAACCAACGGATTATGCTTACCACTACGGCTTTCGCCGCCTTGTGTTGAAGTTTGCGGTCTGGACTATCTCTTCACTTTACGTGTCTGCCGTTTAGTCTCTACACCTTCCACGCTTGGCGCGCGGCTTGGCTCGGGATTACCATCCTGTTGCGACAGCTTAGGCTTCCCCGAATTTGACAGATTCTACAAGCGCGCCTGAAAACAAGCTGTTCTGATTTGTAGTGTGACGCGCCTGCAACCCAGTTTTTGAGAGTTGTTTCGGTCTCTCAAAGTTTGAGTCCGCTGCTCTAACCATTGAGCTAAGGGGCCAATTTGTGAACTTGAAAGATCATTGCGCTCCGAGCGCCTCGGCATCTTAGTGGGCGGTCAGGAAAGCGTCAAGCAACCGAAATTTTTTCAACTGCCCTGAGCCATTTCGCTGCTCAATCCCGCATGTGATGGCAGCTTGCCGCAAGCAATCCGCCGGAGCGTTTGGTGCGTAAGCTAAATTTCGACCGTACTGAGGTAAGACGGCGCGCTCAATAGCCAGCCGCAGACCGCTGTGCTAGACTAGCGGGCGTCTTTCGGATGTTTCTCCAGGCCAAGCTCGGCGAGCAAGCAGGCCTTCCCGCCTTGTCGCTTGCGCGCTTTGGCCGAATGCGCAGACGCTGCGTAGATTGTAGAATTCAAGCAAGCTCCTCCGAACAGCATGGCAATGTTTTGTACCAATTGCGGCAGAAGTATGAGCGACGGCGCAACCCGCTGTGAGGTCTGTGGCACCACGCCCAGCGGCGAGGTGGGCAAGCCCAGCAAGACCAGTACGCCGAGTTCGCGTGCTGGCGCCACGACGGGCGGTGACGGTGCGCCTATTGAATTTGGCCAACTGGTCGGGCGCGTGCTGGGTGGGCGCTACCAGTTGAACGAGTTCATCGGCAGCGGCGGAATGGGCGAAATCTATCGCGCCCGGCGCATGCACATCGGCGACACGGTGGCGGTCAAGGTGTTGCGCTCCGATGTGGTCAACAACGAAAAATCGCGCAAACGTTTCTACCGCGAAGCGCGCGCCGCGGCGGCGCTGCATCATCCAAACGCGGTTGTCATTCATGATTTCGGCGAAGACAGCGACGGGCTGGCCTACATTGTGATGGAGTTGCTGGTTGGACGCAGCTTGCGGCAAGCGCTGTTTGATGATGGCGCTTTCGACCCGGTGCGCGCGTATGGCATCGTGCGGCAGGCTTGCGCGGCGCTCGAAGCGGGCCATCGCAACGGCATCATCCACCGCGACATCAAACCGGACAACGTCATCCTGCTCAGCCAAGATGAGGACAGCGATCACGTCAAAATTTTAGATTTCGGCATCGCCAAGTTGCGCGACAAGGCGCTCGACACGTTAAGCGTAGAGAACAACCTGACCAACGTAGGTACGGTCATCGGCACGCCGAGTTATATGTCACCCGAACAATGTCAGGGCGAGGAAGCCGATGCGCGCTCGGACATCTACTCGCTCGGCGTGGTGATGTACGAGATGCTGACCGGCGTGATGCCGTTCATCGCCAAGACCTCGACCGGCGTGGCAATCAAGCATGCGACCGAAAAGCCGCGCCCGTTGCGCGAACTGCAACCCGAGCTGCCCGCCGAAGTCGAAGCCGTCGTGCTGCACACACTGGAGAAGTCGCCTGATGCGCGCCCGCAATCCATGCTCGAACTGGCGCGCGAGTTTGCCAGTGCGCTGAAGCAGTCCGGCGCGACCACTACGTTCGGACGTACCGGGACAGCAGGAATGAAGGCGGTCAGGATTGATACGCCGCGCACTGATGAGGTGCAGACCAGCCGCCCGCTGGAGACGCACAGCAATGTGCCAACGACTGACAGCTTCGAGACACGCATTTCCGAGCCTGAAGCTTTGACCGATGCGCCAACGCCGACTGAGACCACGGCTGGCGAGCGGATGACCACGGCCATATCGGGTCGCTCTACCGATCAATTCAAAACGCTGGTGGCTGAACCGACCGGCCAGCCTTCATTCGAGACGGTTATCACTGATGAATCAGTGACGGAAGCGCCGCGTGACGAGTTTGCCACGATGATTCCCGCCGCACCTGATGCCGTGCCACCGCGCGATCCTTTTGCGACGATGATTCCTGAGCCACCTGAATCACGCGTTGAAATGGCTAAGACTGAGGTCATCAGCGATGGCACAGAAGTCCTGTCGCCAGCCGCGCCGGGCTTGGCCGGGACAGAGATTCTCAATGAGCCAATGACGCCAAAAGTCGCCGTTGCACCTGAGACCAAAGTCGAACAGCCGAAACCTAAGGCGGAAAAGAAAGAGGACAAGCAGAAAGCAAAGGCCGCAGCCGCTGCCACCGCGGCGACAACGCACCCTGCCAAAGTGCAGGATGCGCCCGTTACCCCGGTTCAACCGAAGACTGGTTCGCAAAAGGTCTTGATGATCGGCATCGCGTCAGTGGTGTTGGCAGGGGCGATTGCTGTTTGGGCTTTTCTGACCAAGAACAATCAGCCGCAGCCTGTAGTTGAAAAGCCTGCGCCCAATTCCGTTGCCTCGACTGGCAATCAACCTGCTCCCAACCCAGTCACGCCGCCCTCCGGCATGGTCTATATTCCCGGCGGCGAGTTTCGTGTCGGACGCGATGACGGCGAAGAGAGTGAGAAGCCCGCGCATTCGGCGATCGTCGCGCCGTTCTTCCTAGACCAGCACGAAGTGACCAACGAACAGTACGCCAAATTTATCGAGGCTACCGGTTACTTGTTACCTCCTTCGTGGCAAGGCAAACGTTACCCGGCGGGTGATGACAAGTTGCCCGTTACCGACGTGAGTTGGGAGGACGCCAACGAATATGCCAAGTGGGCGCAAAAGCGATTGCCGACCGAAGAGGAATGGGAATTAGCGGCGCACGGCACTGATGGCCGCTTGTATCCCTGGGGCAATGTGTGGCAAGAGGATGTGGCCAACATCGCTAAAGACGAGAATGACAAACGCAAGCTCGCGCCCGTCGGCGCCTATCTGCGCGGCCAGAGCTTCTACGGCGCGCTCGATATGGCAGGCAATGCCTGGGAGTGGACGGCGAGCGATTACAAAGGCTATCAGGGCACGACACTGTCTGTGCCGGAAGGCTACAAGAATTTGAAAGTCATTCGCGGCGGTTCTTACGCCAGCACGCCAGCGCAGGCCACGGCCACCATTCGGCGCGGCTGGCCAGGCACGCGCAAGGATTGGCCGGAGGGCGTAACACCAGACTACGCGCAAACCGGCTTTCGGTGCGCACAGGATGCGCCGCAGAAATAGGGTGGAACGCTGAAGCCCCAACGGGGCGTCATACGCTAGCCCAGGGCAACGCCCTGGGAAAAACGCAGCGCATCCCAGCCCTGAAAGGGCGAAATAAATTTGGCTGGCCGATTGCCTAACCCGGTTATGACGCCCTTTCAGGGCTACTAACCTTGATGGCCCTATCCCCAGGGCAGCGCCCTGGGCTTTCATATCTCGCCCCTTTGGGGCTGAAAAGCTTTCACTTGGGTAGATACCAATGGCTGCCAGCTTATCGGGCATCTACGAGGAGTGGTTATGAAAAGACAGCAGCTTTATTACATTGGGTTATTGATCTCATTGTGCTTCTTTCAGGCACAGCAAGTCTTGGCGCAGGGCGGTAGCGGCACTTTGCCACCAGCGACTAAAGCCAAGCCGACGCCAACACCGAAAGGCAAGGCCAGCACGGCGAAGCCTGGCCCGAACACCGCTACCAACACCAACACGGCGGCGGAGAGTAAGCCATCGAGTGTGAATCGCCGACCGTCAAGCGCGCCGGCTTTGGCCTTCAACCAAGCGGTGAATGCCAGCCTCGATGCGCAAAGCTCTGGGCGCATTGCAACGGGCAGTTACTACAATGAATATGCGCTGACCGCGAAGGCTTCTGACCTGCTCTCGATTCAATTCCAGCCTGACAATCCATCGCTCGTGTTGCGCTTCTACGATGCGGCGCGCAGCGAGTTGCCTATCGTCAAAGATTCGATGACGGGCGATTACCGCTTCGACACGCCGACTGGCACTGTTCCGGCGGATGGTGAGTACCGCGTGCGTGTGCTCAATACGAGCGAAGACAAGAAAGCTGTTGGCGCATACACGCTCAAAATCATTCGCAGCGGGATGACCGAAGCAGCCTACGAGGCGCAGTTGCAAAAGATCGCGGGCCAGTTCAAAGGCAGCGATGCCGCCAATGTGGACGTGGCGATTACGCAACTCGATCAATTGGTTGCCGAAGACGCCAACAAACCCGGCGCTTATGAATTGCTCGGGGTGATCTATCTAAATCACAAAGGCGACGCGGCGAAAGCCGAAAGCAATATGGAGCAGGCGATCAAGCTGGGCGGCGCAGGCATGTTCAAGATCGCCTATGACGGGCAATGGCGGCGTCCCAAGCGGACGGGGCAAAGCTTTGAGTGGGAAGACCCGAAACAAGCCTGGCTACGCATTTACGAGGGCAAGGCGATTTTTGCCGATCTCAGCAATCCACCGCAGAACCTTTTCACCCTGCTGGCTGCGCAACTTCGCAGCATCGAACGCATGGCGCAAGCGCCGGTCATCAATGTGCAAGGTCTGGCGCGCCGCAATTACCAATTCTCACCAGCTTCCAAACAAGCCGCAGAAGCTGATTTGATGATGAAGCTGTTGCAGTCTCACGTATTGAGGAAGACGCGCTAAATTTGAGACAGAGCAAATCACGGGGGACACAGGGAACACAGGGACTGATTAACCTTGTGTTCCCTGTGTTCCCCGTGGTTTCATTTAATTTTGGACTGAAAAAACATGAGCCTTTGGGGAGGCCGCTTCACCGGCAAGACCGACGAATTCTTCGCTTACTACAACGCCAGTTTCCGTTTCGACCGCCGCTTGCTGCAAGCCGATTTGCAAGCTTGCATTGTCCAAGCGCAAGCCTTGGGCAATGCCGCCGTCTTGCAGCCCGCCGAAGTCGAGGCCATCGTCAACGGCCTGCAACAACTCGCCACGCAGTTTACTGATCCCGCCACGCTGGACGATCCCGCTTATGCCAACGCCGAAGACGTGCACAGCTTTATTGAAGCACGGTTGGTCGAATTGATTGGCCCGACGGGTTACAAGCTGCACACCGGGCGCAGCCGCAACGATCAAGTCGCTGTGGCTACGCGCCTGTTTTTGCGCGGCGAGTTGGATGCTTTGGATGAATTGCTGTGTGATACGCAACGCGCGTTGATCGAATTGGCAGAGAAATATCCCACCGATCCGCTGCCTGGTTACACGCATCTGCAAAAAGCGCAGCCGGTGCTCTTCGCGCATTTCTTGCTGGCCTATTTTCAAATGCTCACACGCGACCGCGACCGGCTGCGCGATGCGCGACGGCGGGCGAACGTCTTGCCACTCGGCTCCGGCGCGTTGGCTGGGACGAACTTTCCAATTGATCGCGAGTGGATGGCCTTGCAACTGGGCTTTGACGGCGTGACGCGCAATAGTATGGATGCGGTGAGCGACCGCGACTACGTCATCGAATTCGTCAACGCCGCGGCATTGACAATGCTGCATTTGTCGCGGCTGGCCGAGGATTTGATCATTTACTCGACACAGGAGTTCGGCTTCATCAAGCTGGGCGATGCGATTGCGACGGGCAGCAGCATTATGCCGCAAAAGAAGAATCCCGACTCGCTCGAATTGATACGCGGCAAAGCGGCGCGCGTCTTTGGCCACGTGACAGGCTTGCTGACGATGGCCAAAGGGACGCCGCTCGCTTACAACAAAGATTTTCAGGAAGACAAAGAAGCACTATTCGACACGCTGGATACACTCACGGGCAGCTTGCGCGTAATGGCAACTGTGCTGCGCAATATTGAATTCAATGCTGAGCGTGCACGCGCCGCCGCCATTAGCGATTACACCAACGCAACCGAGTTGGCCGACTACTTGGTGCGCAAAGGCCTGGAGTTCCGCAAAGGGCACGAGGTTATTGGCAAGCTCGTGGTTTACGCGATAGGGCAGGGCAAGGAGTTGCACGAACTCACGCTGGCCGAATGCCAACAGTTTTCGCCTTTGTTTGCCGCTGATTTGTTTGAAGCGATTTCGTTGGAAGCTGCGCTGGCGGGCAAGCGCGCGCTTGGCGGGACAGCGCCGGAACAGGTTGAAAGGGAATTGGCGCGGGCCAAAGCGGCGTTGGAGCACCGGCTATAGCTAGAGCAGCGCGCTGGCCAATCGCTCAGGTTGGCCAGCGCGCTAGTGACAGCCTATTGCCTGACCTGAATCCGCGCGCCTTGAAACGTGATGTTCAGACCGAGGATCGTGTCGTTATCCACCACTTTGCCTGTCTCATCCGAAAACTCGAAATGGAGCGGCCCGGCGAAATGATTGCCATCGCCGCTGAGTGTGACTTTGCCGTAGACAACGACAAAGCCTTTCTGTTCTTGGTCGTCTTTCTTGTATTGTTTGAAAGTGTAGGCGAACTGTCTGCCACCAAGATACGCCCAGGTGCCGCTGCCGCCTGAGAAGGTGTGATCCGTGTCGTTTTCCGTGACGGTGCCATCAAGGTGGAAAGTGATTGTGCCTGACACGCCTTCGGGGTCGGGTGTGTCCCACGAGCCTACGATGGCCATTTTCTCGCGTTGAATCACGTCCAGAATGCCGCCTTGTTGAGCTGGTGCGGTCAAGCCCGCGCCGCTGACATTGCCCGGTGTCGCCGTGAAAATAAGCGTGAGCGCCAGCACTCCGCCCGCGCCGCCCGCCAAAAGAATTCGCTTTGCTGACCATTTGTTCATCATCTTCAACATAATTTTTCTCCCTTCTTGCGCAACAAAAAAACACAGCAAAATTGCTGTGACCAAAAATGCCTCTGGCAGACGGCGCTTGCCGTTACTTTCAACTGCCTTCACTTAGGTAAGCGGGAAGGGAGAGCGAAAGTGCTAACGTGGCGGGGAATTTTTTGCGGGTACGGGTATGACTTAGCGGTCAATGCATAGGTGTGATAGCTTTTGCCCGCCTTGAGCGTAATGCGGCGCAAGGTCCGACAAGCTGACTAACTTGTCGCTGACTTCGTTGTGCGCCCAAGGGCAAGACCTCGACAAGCTAGGCAGCTTGTCGGACCTTCTCCGAGGAAGATTCGATGTCCGACACCTCACCACAAGAGATTACACAGCTTCTCATCGCGTGGAGCGATGGTGATGGGGAGGCGCTCGCTAAACTGACTCCGCTCATCTATCAGGAACTGCATCGGCTGGCACACAATTACTTGAGCCGCGAGCAACGTGGCCATGCGCTGCAAACCTCGGCGCTGGTCAATGAGGCGTACTTGCGCTTGGTGGATGCCAGTCGAGTGCGTTGGCAGAACCGCGCGCATTTCTTCGCCGTTTCGGCCACCATGATGCGCCGCATCCTAGTGGACTTCGCGCGCAGCCGACAGTACTTGAAACGTGGCGGCGGCGCAGAGCAGGTTTCGTTGGAGCAGGCGCTGGAATTTTCGCAAGAGCGTGCGCCCGATCTGGTGGCGCTCGATGACGCGTTGATGACGCTTCAGACGCACGGTCCGCGCCAGAGCCAAGTGGTCGAGCTGCGTTTCTTCGGCGGCCTGGAGTACGAAGAGATCGCCGAGGTATTGAAAGTCTCGGTGGCCACCGTACGGCGCGATTGGGGCTTGGCGCGCGTATGGCTCTATCGAGAGTTGAGCAAATGACGCTGACTAGACCGTTATCAACAGCTTGAGCCGTAGGCGCGCGTAGCTTTTCTCGACAGGCTAAAAGAGAAAGAGCCGATCCATTAGCTTGGGGCCTCTGGACCGGCTCAGAACTGCTGATGTCCTCACCCCATCAACAGTCAGATTGATGTTATTTTTGCCACAAGTAGCAGAGAGCGTCAAGACTAAATCTTGCTTGAAAAAATCATATTTGACACGTAATCAATTGCTTATTAAGGCTTTACCTGAGCTTATGCAACCTTTCTGCCGCAGCCTGCAAGGTTTCTTCACGTTTGCAATAACAGAAGCGGATTTGTTGTGCGCCGAGTTCCGGGCGGCTGTAAAAGCTGCTGCCAGGCACAACGGCGACACCGACCTCGCTAATCAGGTATTTGGTAAACTCGACATCATTGGCGAACCCGAAATCGGCGATGTCAGTCATTATGTAGTATGCGCCGTCCGGCTTGTAACTTTTGAGACCAGCCTCTTCTAAAACGCCGAGCAGAAAGTCACGCTTCTGCTGGTAGGTCTGTTGCAGCTTCTCGTAATAACTCAACGGAAGATTCAAGGCATGGACACCCGCTTCTTGCAAAGGCGCAGCCGCACCGACAGTCAGAAAATCGTGTACCTTGCGAATCGCGTCAGTCACTGCCGGCGGGGCAATCGCGTAGCCGACACGCCAGCCAGTGACTGAGTAAGTCTTGGACATTCCGTTGATCGTTACAGTGCGTTCACGCATCCCGTCGAGCGTGGCCATTGCAATATGGCGTACGTCACGCGCTGGGTCGGGATACCAGATGTGCTCGTAGATTTCGTCGGTGAAGGCAAAGGCATCGAACTCTATGCAGAGATCGGCGATGAGGCGCAGTTCCTCGTGCGTGAAGACCTTGCCCGTCGGGTTGTGCGGATTGGTGATGATGATGGCTTTGGTGCGGGGATTGAACGCCGCACGCAACTCATCAGGGTCAAACGTCCAATCAGGCGGATGCAGCGTCACGTAGCGAGTCTTCGCTTCGGTGAGAATCGCGTCCGGGCCGTAGTTTTCGTAGTACGGCTCGAAGACGATCACCTCTTCGCTCGGATCAACTACACCCAGCATTGTCGCAATCATCGCTTCGGTCGAACCGCAGGTGACCACGACCTCGCGGTCGGGATCAATCTCCAGCCCCAGACTCCATTTGGTCTTGGCCGCGATGGCATCACGAAAGCGTTTCGCGCCCCAGGTGATCGCGTATTGGTTGATGTCAGAGTTGATAGCATCGCACGCAGCTTGCTTGAGTTCTGCGGGCGCAGGGAAGTCGGGGAAGCCTTGCGATAGATTGATCGCGCCGTGCAAGTTGGCCTGGCGTGTCATCTCGCGAATGACCGATTCGGTGAATTGGGCAGCTTTGTGAGAGATGAATTGTTTCATAAGAAAACTACTGAGGGTTGATGCGACTAACCACTCGATTGCCAGCGCCGCGTTTAAGCGTGCGCTTGACGAATTGTTCAACCAGCGGGCGCAGCAGCCAGCGCGTGCCATCCTGCTCGATCACGCGCAGTGAGCCTTGCGTGGCGGCCAGTTCCAACATTGATACCGGTATGTCGTATTCGCGCGCGGCGCTGTTGAAAGTCATTAAATCTTTACTGTCGAAAACGCTCATAGAACTTTTTCCTCTATGTCTCCGTAAGGTGAAGTAGGTTGAAAGCCGAGATGATAGAGAGGCTGGCGGTGAGTGTCAAAGTTGCCGCCGACATTGGCCACAAAAAAACTGGCGCTGCCGTCTGGCTTGAAATCTACCGGAGGCGTCAATACAATGCGCCAGTGATTATTTCCAGGAGTTTTAACGATGAACCAATCAATGATTGATCATCTGCATTTCGAAGATCTGATCAGCGATTATCTTGATCATAATTTGGATCGCCCGACGCGGCGCACCTTTGCCGAGCATCTGCTGGCCTGCCGCCCGTGTCATCAACTTTTCAACGATGTGCGCGAGGCAATTGACGGTTGCCACGAATTGAAGATGGCGCAGATGCACGAGATCGCCCTGCTCACCGATGTCGAGCGCCGCATCATCAGCGCGACAACGGCGGGTGAGATGCTCAGTTGTCGCACGCTCGATGCGTTGATCTCCGATTACTTCGATGGGTTGATCGAAGCCACCTACGAAAGAATCTTCCACGAGCACTTCGCCGTCTGTGAGAGTTGCCGTCGCCTGGTCGAAGGCGTGCGCGAATCGCTTGAAGAGAGCGAGCAGATGGAAGTGCCTGAAGAATTGTACGGCAGAATTTATGCGGCCACGGTTGGGGTGCGGCGTTAGCGCCCCACTGATTTCAAGCCTTCCCTTAATTTCTTGCTTGAATTGCGTGTGCCGCATTTCCCCCGCAATCTTCCAGAACGAATCTACTTCCCTGATCGCATGCCTCAAGCAAAGCTTCACCACGCCTGGCCATTTCTTCTTAGTCTCTGCCTGCTGTTTATCCTGGGCACGCCGCTTCGCGCGCAACAACCTGATAAGACTGAAAAGAAGGTGAGCAATCCGATTGGCGCGGCTGAAGCACAGCGCAAGGCTGAGGGCCAAACCCAGGCTGACCAAGTGCGCATCACTGCGAATATCAGCCCGAAGCCGGAGGAAGACATCACTCTCATTGCCATCAAACAGGAATGGCAAAATAACAATACTGTCCTGGTCTGTTCGGGTGAAGTCGAAGGCTATTACCGCGGGCGACAGGGCGAGATAGCGATCTTTGCCGACCGCGTCATCTACAACAAAGCTACCGCAGATGTGGTAGCCGAAGGCAACGTTTATTTCGAGCAGAGAGACGAGAAGTTCGTCGGCGAACGGCTGGAGTTAAATCTCAAAACCGAGCTTGGTGTGATCTTCAACACGACCGGCTTTACCAGTCGCACGCGCGGTGGCACTGTCATCACAATTGACGCCGACCGCGCAGACAAGATAGACGAAGATACCTTCACCCTGGATAACGCCAAAGTAACTGCCTGCAATGACCGCGTGCCCAAGTGGGCCTTTACCGCCAAGCGCGCGCGCATCCGGGTTGATCATCGCGCAAAGGTTTACAACGCCTTCTTTCGCGTCAAGGGCGTGCCGATCCTCTACGTTCCCTACGCTTCGATCTCGATCAGCAAGAAGGATCGCTCGTCCGGTTTCCTGTTGCCGAGTTCGGGTTCATCCAATATTAAGGGGCGCACATTCCACCTAGCCTACTACCAGACGCTGGGTCGCAGCGCCGACATACTCTTTCGCAACGATGTCTTTACCAAACGCGGTGTCGGCTTCGGCTTCGATTTTCGCGCGCGCACCAACGAGACCTCGCACATCGCCATCGGCTCATTCATCGTGTTAGATAGATTGCTAGGGCCGAAGCGTGACGCCGCAGGCAATGAATTGCCTGATCAAGGCGGCAGCAGCTTTTATGTTGACGGAGTGCACAACTTCAAAAATGGTTTCACCGCTGTGGCCGATGTCAACATCACGTCATCATTCACTTTCCGCAACGTCTTTGGCGAGAACGTGCTGAGCGCCATTTCGCCCGAAGAGCGTTCGATCTTCTATCTCAACAGGAACTGGCAATCGTACAGCTTCAACGCGCTCTTTGGTGAGCAAAGCTTTTTCATCGGGCGGCAAATCAATGGCGTTACTGATGATCAAATCGTCAAAGTCCGCCAGTTTCCTGCTGTCGAACTAAGCAAACGCAGCACCAAAATTTCTGACAGCTTCCCTGTCTACTTTTCTTTCGATTCTTCGCTCGGCGGTGTGCGCCGCAGCGAGACCAAAGGCGATGTGACGTTGTTCAAAACACCGTCCATCGTCCAACGCCTGGATTTCTTCCCGCGCTTCACCTTCCCGCTCAAACCCGTCGCCGGTTTTACGCTGACGCCGAGTATAGGCTTGCGCTCGACCTTCTACAGCGACAGCCTTGACCCGCTGCAGCGGCAGGTCACGGGCACGAACCTCTTTCGCAACTACGCGGAGATTGATTTGGATTTGCGCGCGCCCGCGCTGGCCAAAGTTTTCCATCACAAAGACGGCACGCCCTGGTTCAAACATATCATCGAGCCTTACGCCGAATACCGACGCATCGAGGGCATAGACGATTTCGCCAGCACTATCCGCACCGACGAGCGCGACGTGATCGCCGAGACCAACGAGATCGAGTACGGCATCACCAACCGCTTCTACGTCAAGCGCCCATCAAAAGACGGCCAGAGCACGCAGGCGCACGAATGGCTCGATCTGACGCTGGCGCAGAAGTATTTCTTCGATCCGACTTTTGGCGGGGCCTTGAAGACCTGCACGCGCGTCGAGTACGAAGCCAACAATTGCACGCGCAATCAATTCTTCCCGCTCTATACGCTGACCGGCTTCAGCTATGCTGGCGTCGAGCGCAACGCTTCGCCGTTGAGCCTGCGCGCGCGGATGCGGCCCAACGATTTGGTCTCTGCCGATGTGCGGCTGAACTATGACACGCGCTATCACGACTTGCGCGACGTGGTCTTCGGCGGCACTTTGTCGAGGAGTGTCCTCTCGATACCGATTTCAGTGAGCCAAAATTGGTACTACACGCGTCGCATTGCCGTAGACAAATTCCGCGAGGAGACGATCTTCGATCCTTCGACTCTGCCTGGCAATCAATTCGATTTTTCGGGCTTCGTCGGCAATCCGGCGCGCGGGCCTTACGGCGGCTTTAGCGTGATCTACGATCTGCGCGACAAGGATTTTTCCGGGATGGCGCGCGACCGCCGCTTGATCGCGCTGACTTCGTCGGTAGGCTGGGCGTGGGATTGTTGCAGCCTGCAAATACAGAGCTTCACCTTCAATGCTGGGCAGCGCAACGAGAGCCGTTACATCTTCTCCTTCACGCTCAAGGGCATCGGCACGTTTGGCACTGAGAACATCGGCCAGCGACGGCAGTGAGGTTCAAAGAGGTAGCTGGCAGGGAGCGCACGCGGCTCGCGTGCGGGGCTTGGAAGTGGAACTCCTTGACGGTAAACCCTCGACTACTCGCACGCGAGCCGCGTGCGCTCCCATGCTACATAAGCTCATTTCTTTTCAGTCAATACAAAATCGTCAAGCCAGAGCTTGCCAAAAGCCGGGCAAGGGCCTGCCACACCGCAATCCTGTCTCCGCACGATGATGCGCACGGCGTGCGTGCTGTTTCCGGTCGTAAAATCCGCTGCGTAATTGCGCCAGCCATTCGTGCCCAGTGGCAGCGTCACGGCTTGCACTAGCGCGCGCCCGTTGCTCTCCGCGTCAATGACGAGCACTTCCGGCAGACCGCCAGCGACAAGCTCCTGCGCGCGCGCCGCAAAACTCAGCCGATAGGAGTGGCGCGGTTCTACTACGACAAGTTGCAAGAGCAATGATGCGGCAGGATCGGAATTGCCGTTCCAGTCAATGCGCAAACTGGCGCGCCCTACGTGTGGTTGTTGTGGATCGAGAACTAGGCGCACTGTCTGCATATCCCGCGTGCGCAGCCAGCCGAAGCCAAACTCGGCGGGTGCGAAGCCTTGCTCGAAGCCCCCATCAACCAGTGGCGTGTCGCGCTTTGAATCGCCGCGTCCTACAGACCAAACCTCGAAGCCTGCGCGAAAGTGATTGGCCGAAAGTAGCTCGGTCAGCAAGCGGCGGCGTTCGACCGCGCTGACTTGGCGCGCGGCGCGGAACAGTCGCATTGCCTCCTCCGCCTTGCCACGCTTCGCCAGCAAGACGGCCAACTCTATGCGCGCGCTGTCCGTCGGTGGCTGAAGGATCTGCTCGACCGCTCGCCCGTCTCCATCAAACGCGCCCCACGCCAAATCCGCCGCATTCGGCAGCAGCGCGGGATCACTCGCAGCAGCGCGGCCAAGCTCGGCAAACGCTTCATCAGTACGTCCCAGCCGCAACAACAGATTGCCGAGTTGCCAGCGTGGCTGCGCATAGTTGGGCGCTAGCTTGACGGCCTGTTGAAAAGCAGTCAGTGCGCCTTCGCTATCGCCCGCCAAGTCGCGCGTGCGTCCCAACTCCAGCCACAGCCCGTAATAACGTGGGCGCAGCGCGACAGCCTGCTCCAACTCCGCCAACGCGGCTTTTGTTTGACCTGCGCTCAGGAGCGCTGTGGTACGGACATAGCGTGCCTCCGGGTCTGCCGGACTAAGACGCACCGCCTCATCAGCCGAAGCCAACTGCGCCGTCACTCGCCCGTGCAGCGAGAGCAGCCGCGACATTCCAGCGCGCGCTGACAGCCACAAGCTCAGCATGCAAACTGTCAACCCGGCAACCGCCATAAGTGAATGAAGAAGAGAATGGAAAGCCGAGTTGCGCGCATTGATTCGCTGATTCATAGACTGACACTCCAATGTCCGACGAACTGCCAGCTTGTCGCGGTCATTCGGGCGCACACCCGACGGGGCCAGCGACAAGCTGGCGGCTTGTCGGACACTAAAAAATGCCGCCCCCGATCAGCAGGATCGGTAGGCGGCAATTGCCAAACGATTCAAGCAGAGTTCGATGCGCTACTGCGGTGGCGCACTAGGACTTGGGTTACAGCAACAGCAGCAACAACAATCGCCAGTGCCTTGCGCTCCTGCCAGCCTGATACCGCCGGTCAATACACCGGAACCGGCCAGCAAGCTGCCTAGCTCGTACCAACTAACACTGCTGCCGCCCAGATTGATGCCATTCCTGCCAAGCCGGGCCGACTTGGCTCCAGTCGCCACTTCATTGCCTTTGCCATCAGCGCAAGCGTTGATGGTATTACCCGCGCCTTCGGTTCGTTTCAGCACTCCGCGCGGCAACATCAGTGCGCCGTTGATACCTTGGTTGGCACTCAGGATTGCACAACCTTTGAGCAGTTCGCCTTGAATGTTTCCCTGGTCGAAGTTGACCGTTAGGCTGGTGTTGGGCGACAAGTCGAGTTGGCCGAGCGCGCCCAGTTGCAGGGTCGCGCCTACACCGGCGGGTGTTTCGACCAAAGCGCCGGAAAAGATCGTGTCACCAGTGCGGCCTTTGTTGCCATTGACTACTACCGGGCCATCGGCTGTTAAACGCCCGGTTAATCGCGCGCTCGCTTTGGCTGTCACAGTCGCGCTCTTATTGGCCCCGGCCTTCGTCAAATTGGCCTGTACGTAAACCTGCGATAGCGAAATGACTACGGCAAGAGTCATAATTTTGCTCAACGTCTTACTTCGGATAATCATAAACTTCCCTCCATCTACATAATTCTGCTTTCAAGCGGCTTGAGCCAGGTTACTTTTGCCAGGGCCACCCACAGGATTTTATAGTCCTGCGCGCTTTCCAATTCAACAATTTCCGCTGCTCCGAAAGGCTGGTTTTTTGCCCGCTCTAAATTGCTTCTTCCTTCCTCACCGCAATCACCGCCAAGGCCGTAGCAATCAGCGCGTTGGCAGTAATGTGCAGGCCGAAGTCGAAGAAGCTATGCACAGCCACCGCAAACAATCCGGCGAGCGCGCCCAGCCGGGCGGCCCGTTGGCCAGCTTCTGCGTACCACAAACGCCGTCGCGCACAGCGCACAAAAGCCAGCACAAACCACATCGCCAAGCCAACGCCGATCAATCCGCCACTGGCGAGTATTTCCAGATAATCGTTATGCGCTTCCTGCGGGATCAACTCGCCCGAAGCACGGTGGTATGCCGGGAAAGCAGCCCAATACCCGCCAAACCCCACTCCGGCCAGCCAGTGATCCTCAATCAAGTTCCAGGTCGCGCGCCAGACTTCAACGCGGCGCACACCTGTCTGCGTCGGATTGGTGATTTCATCAGAAACCGTTTCCAACCGGCTCATCAGTGGATCGCCCCCGACCCACACACTGCCAACAATCAATACCGAGAGCAGACATAGCGCCAGTGCCACCTGCACGAGCCGCGCCCTACGCAATTGCTGTGGTCGTGCATTGCGCCGCAGTAGCGCCACGAACAAAATCAGGCACAACATACTGAAAAGACCACCACGCGAATTCGACAGCACCAGGGCCAGCCACAGCGGGATCGAAACTGCCGCGTAGTTAAGCCACCGTTCGCGGTGGCGCTCGCCGCCCATCATCAGCCCCAGCGTCAACCCCAACGTCAGTTCCATCAAAAAAGCAAAATGATTGCGGTTGATAAACTGCCCATACCCTGAACCCAGCGGCAAGTATGACAGGATGAAACCGGTCGCGTCGGTCTGTACCGTCTGCCGCAGCAGGCCGAAAAGCGCACTCGCCACGCCCGTGCCAAGAATCACCAGGATGAGCGCGCGCAATCGGTATTGGCTGGTGGTATAGCGCAATAACAACAACCCGGCGAAGCTCAAGGCGAGTAGTTTCAAAGCGAATCGGTGCGTGTTATACGGATCGGCGCTGAGCGTGTGCCAAAATGTTTGCTGTATTCCTCCGACCTCGTGCGCGCCACCCAACGGCAGCATTTGCAACCAGGCAAAAATGACCAGCGCGAACAAAGGCAAAAAGAGCTTCCAATTATCTATCTGCCACGTTCTGCTCAGCCAGCTTTCTACGATCCACAAAGCCGCCAGTAAAAAGACGCTGCATTCAAACAGCGCCTGCCACCAAGGCTCAACCGTACCGTAAGGCACGGCTACCAGCGGGATCAGCGCCAACAGAGAAAAGAAGATTACTCGTTCGAGCGTGTGTGCTAGACGGCTCAGCGCCGGCACGCTAACTCTCGCCGGTACTAGCTCGATAGTTATTCCTTCGACCAGCGCGCGATTCATTACCATCCTCCTTCTCGGGCTAAGCCCTCAACGCAGGGCGTAAATCCCCGGTTACTCTTACCGGGATTCTGGGTCTCGCCGTATTCGCATACTGCGGGGCAAGCTGCGGCTCGAAATGCGCCAGGATTTGCCGGGCGGTGGAGGTAACTGTAAAGTGACGCTCCAACAAGCGGCGCGCATTCTGGCCCAGGCGGCGACGCAATGCCGAGTCAGCCGCCAGGCTTAACGCGTCAGCTCGTAATAACTCATCGTTGCCGTTCAAACAACACAGGCCGGCTTCGTGTTTTTTCAACAAGTCGCGCAGATCGTTGCCGCGATTCAGACTGCCCAGGATCGGTAGCGCACACTGCATGTAACCCAAAATTTTTCCAGGATAATTCTGTGTCCTTAACCTACGATCTAATGAAACCAGACCGACATCGAACTCGGAAAGCATTGCTTGATATTCTGCTTGCTCAACGGCGGGGAGTAACTGGATGTTATTCAGCCGCTCTGTCGCAATGGCGGTTTTTAACCGCTCGACCTCGCTTCCGTCGCCAACTAACAGAAAAGCAACTTGTGGATTATTCTGCAACGAGCGGGCCAAGCGCAGGATGTTATTCATATCCTGGGCGACGCCGATATTACCGCCATAGAAGAAGACGACTTTCTCCTGCAAGCTCAAGCGCACACGATAATCTGAGTGGCGGGCAGTTACCTTATCCAGTGTCGTCCAGTTGTAAAGCACTTCGAGCTGGTACGGATGATCGGGTAGCTCGCGTCTAAAGTATTCCAGGTTGGCGGGAGATTGCACTCCGATCAAATCAGCGGCGGCGTACTGCTCCAGCTCTTTCATACGGAAGAAGCGATGGATCAGGCCCTTGCGCAAAATACCCATGTCTACGGCCCATTGCGGGAAGATGTCGCGCAAGATCAGGTAAGCGGGGCAACCCCAAAGCGCTTTGAGCTTGCGTACCAGAGAGCCAAAAAAGATGCTCGGCGAGTAATACACAATCAGATCGCACGGGTGCTTCTGGAAATAGCCTCTGGCTTTCCGCCACAGCGTCGCCGAAAGGGTGGCTTCGCGATAACAACGCAGCACCCTGCCAGCCCCCTTGATTTGCCCTGTCTTGACGCGGGCAATCATCAAGCCGTCCTCAACAGATAGCTCCAGGTCATCAGCTACAGCCTCACTTGGGGTCAGGACTATTACTTCGTTGCCTTGTTTATGTAACTCTGCGCCTAGGTCATGTATTAACCGCGCGCTCGATTTAGTTCCAGGGTAGTAACAATCTACAACCAGAAGAATACGCATCAGACCTCCACAGTAAATAAACAGATCAATCTACTAGGGGGCAAGATACTTACTAAGCTGTTACTCTCTGCCATGCCTGTTCCGCCATGTCAGGCAAGCGCGAGCTTAACAAGATACGGCAAACCGTCGCGGCGACCTGGTCAGCCAAGTACTCAACCGGAGGTTGCCACAAATGGTTCTCGCTAGTAACCAATTCAACCAACCTCAAAATATTGTCAGGCTCGCAGCCCGCCAGCACATTGGAGCCACACTCAATTGTTTCCGGCCTCTCCGTCACGTCACGCAACGTCACGTTCGGCACGCCCAGGATGCAACCTTCCTCCTGTACCGTCCCGCTGTCGGAGAGCAGGCAGAAGGCCGCTTGTTCCAGCCTGATGAAATCGAGAAAGCCTAACGGCTCGACAAATCGCAATCCGGCTTGGTCAAGCTTGACGTTGAAAGCCTCTGCTTTTGCTTTGGTGCGGGGATGTAACGAACAAAGAACGGGGAAGCCATATTTCTTGTTTAACGCTGCAAGCGCTGCTACCAATTTACGCAGTCGTTCTTCAACATCCACGTTTTCGGCGCGGTGTAGTGTTACTAAAAAATACTTTCCAGCTTCGAGGTGGTGTTCGCTTAGCGCTCCGCTGCTCTTAACTCGCTTGGTGTGATAATCCATCACTTCTTTAATCGGGTTGCCAGTAACATATATCCTCTCACTGGCGATACCTTCGCGCAGCAGGTTTTCACGACTGCGATTTGTATAAGGCATCAGCACAGTGCTGGAATGATCTATAACACGGCGATTGACTTCTTCCGGCACACGGTCGTCGAAGCAACGGTTGCCCGCTTCCAGGTGGTAAACAGGAATCCCCAAACGCCGGGCAATGATCGAAACGAGGCCGCTGTTGGTATCACCGAGGATCAATAACCTATCCGGACGATATTGCAGAAAGAGCGGTTCGGCAGTGGCTAGTAACCGTCCGATTTGATCGGCAAATCCTTCACCACGGATGCCCAAGTAAACGTCAGGTTTGCGTATTCCCAACTCGCGGAAAAATAACTCGCTCAGCCGGTCATCGTAGTTCTGCCCGGTGTGAACCAGCGTATGTTCCGCGTGCTTGTCGAGCAACTTGATGACCAGGCTCAGCCGAATAATCTCTGGCCTGGTGCCTAGGATGGTCATTATCTTCACCGCAATACCTCCGCCGTTTCATACTTCACGTGTTCGACCATCAGGCGACGCTCGCGTAACAACCACTTCGTCTCTTCCAACGACATTACGTTATCGGCAGAGCTGTATTCTTTACTCAAGCCGCCGTTGCTCCGCCCGTTATGAGAAATTTCAGGTAACATCGGCTGAATCGCGTACCATCTGCCGCGCTCTGAGGTACGATAAGCTTCTTCCTCACAGATCAGAATTTCGTGTGTCTTCTCGCCGGGCCGAATGCCGATGAACTCGATCTCGATTCTTCTATTACCGATCAGCGCCATCGCAACGTTGGTCACCAGCGCCGAAGCAGCTTGCGGAATATAAGTCTCGCCCGGCAGCGCGCCATCAACGGCGGCGAAAATCGTGTCTACCGCGTCGTCCAGACTGAGCAGAAAGCGCGTCATATCGGGCGTCGTAATCGTAACCGGCCCGCCCGCGCGAATCTGTTCTTGAAAAAGCGGAATGACCGAACCGCGCGAGGCCAGCACGTTGCCGTAGCGCACGCAGACGAAGCGCGTGGCGGGGCACAAGATGTTGGCTTGAATAAAGACGCGTTCCTGAAGGGCCTTGGTCATGCCCATCGCGTTGATCGGCTTGCAGGCCTTGTCGGTCGAGACGCCGACGACGGTTTCAACGGGCAAGTTGAATTCCCGAATCGCGCGCACGATGTTCTCCGGCCCCAAGATGTTGGTCTTCACGGCCTCGTACGGGTAGTACTCGCAGGTGGGCACTTGCTTGAGCGCAGCGGCGTTGATGACGACGTCGGCTTCGCGCACGGCAGCGGCGACGCTGTGAAAGTCGCGCACATCGCCGATGCGGAATTCGAGCTTGCGTTGAAAATTGCGGTAAATGATCTCGTCGGTGGCGGCCTTCATCCGCTGGTATTCGAGCCGCATGAAATGCTGCTTGGCTTCGTCGCGCGAAAAGATGATGACTTTGGCAGGATCACCGACCTCGCCGCTGAGCAGGCGGCGTGTCAGCACTTTGCCGAGCGAACCTGTGCCGCCCGTGATCAGGATGCGTTTGCCGTTAAATAACTCCATCGTTCCTTCCTCCATTCTTCATACGGTGTTGAATCGTTAGCGAGTTGCGCGACCAGCTCTGGCCACGCTGGAACTTCGATACCGGTGGCTCGGTGAAACTTGTCGCCTTTCATGCTGCGGTCACAGCGAAAGCTCTCGTCGGGAATGATTTCTATGTCTAAGTCGTAAGCTTCGCGCAGCAGACAGAGCAGGTCGTATTTGGAAATCGCCTGGCCGGTCAGTTGGTACAGCCCGGAAAGTGTCGGGTGGTTTTCAATCAAATTGCTGACGACTTCGGCCAGATAGTTAGTCGTCACGCCGGAATAGATGGCTTGCGTGAAGCCGTTGACGCGCTCATTGTTTTGCCGCAGGAACCATTCGAGCAGCGAGTGGAAATGCGCCAACTCGCGCCCGATCATCGAAGTGCGCAACGTGAGCGCGTTGTCGGTCATCACTTCGCCTAAGTATTTCGTCTTGCCGTACAAATCCTCTGCGTCCGACGGATCGTCCTCGCTGTAGTTGCCGTGCTGCCCGCTAAAGACGCAATCGGTGCTGAAATGGATTAACCGCCCACCCCATTGGGCACAGAGCGCGGCGAGGTGATGCGGCAAAAAGGCGTTGATGGCAACGCTCGGAATCGTGGCATGCGCCGCAGGTCGCTGTTTGACGATGCCTGCGCAGTTGACGATCACGTGCGGCTCCATCTTACACAGCATGAGCGAGAGTGAATCGAGGTCTTCCAGGTTGACGCGCTCGACCACGTTGCCGTAGCGGAAAAGGTCTACTTGCGTGTAGGGCGCTTCACCAACTGCGCCGCGCAAGGCCGCGCAAGTATCGGGAAAACGCTCGCGCAGCGTTTGAAACATCTTGTGACCTAACATACCTGTTGCACCCAGGATCAAAATGTTCATTGTCACCTCAAGAAATTTCCGACAAGCTGCCAGAGCTTGTCACTGATTCTCAGTTAGACGCATTGGGGAAGCTCCGACAGGCTCTGGCAGCTTGTCGGACATGCCACCTTGACTAAGTAAGAGAAGGTTGCGTTAGCACAACGCTCCCACGAATAGCCTTGTGCGCAGGTGTAAGCTTGCCACGCACACTGCTCGCGCAATGCGTGATCAGCGAGCAGCGCGCCGATGGCAGCGGCAATCTCGTCCGGTTTTTCCGGGTCGAAATAGACGCCGCCATCGCGCAACACTTCCGGCATCGGGCCGCGCCGTGCGCAGGCAATGGGCAACCCGGCAGCCATCGCTTCGAGCAAAATGTTCGGCAGGTTTTCGCAACTCGACGCGAAGACAAAGCCGTCGGCGTAGTGATAAACATCGGGTAGGTCGGCGTAACTCACGGCCTCGCGGTAATGAATGAACTCACCCGCCGGGTCAACGCGCTCAAGCGTTTGCCGCAACCGTTGTGTGGCTTGTGCGTGCGTGGGCGGCCCGATCAATTCCAACGCGATGGGGCAGCCGGCGCTACGCAGTTGCGCCACTGCCTCAACCACCTGCCACTGGTGTTTGTAAGGCTCGACCTTCGAAACGTAGAGCAGCTTGAACGGCTGGCGCGACGAATAAGCGGCGAGCGGTTGCTGTGCGCACGGCGGCAAATAGAAGCGCCGGTTGACGCCGTGCGGAATGATGGGCTGGTCGGTGCCTATCCGTGCCGCGTGCGTCACACTCGCCCGCGCGTAGTCGCTCAGGAAGATCACGCCATCAGCCTGGTGACAACTGGCGATTTGCGAGACGCGCAGCAGCAGGAATTTCGCCGCCAATGCCGATGCGCCATAACGCCGCAACTCGCCGAACTCGAAGGGCAGCAGATTGCGGGACATTGTGACGACGGGGCGAAAAGCGCCGCCACATGTCCCGCCTGGCGCAAACAACAGATCGCATGCGCGCCGCGCCAACTGCGGCAACCGCGCCTTCTGCCACCAGACGCGCGCGGGCAAAGCTTGATCGAGCAACGGTTCGTGCGTGCGTTCCAGCCACGGCCTTATAGGAAGCTGTTGTAGCGTCGCGCCGCTGCCCCAGACCGTCACGCGCGTGATACCGTGTTCGTGTGGACGCGCCGCGTCGAGCAACTCGCGCAGGTGTGTGATCCCACCGCCGTCGCGTAGATTGGAAGCATCAATGCCTAGGCGCACCGCAAGTTCTCCTGCTTGATTCCCGGTCTGCGTCCTCTGCCGACCAAGTGATTGACCTTGGCGACGTGAATCTCTTCCAGCCCGGCTTGGTTGAGCCAACTGTGCACAGTTTGGCTCGTCTGCGGTTGATCGTAGGCGGGCGCGAGCATGTCGAAGGTGTCGAGCACCGCCCACTCGCGCAATTGTTGTTCGCTGAGCGGGTAGACGCCTTCGTAATTTGCCACCGGCACCAGACGCCGCATCAGCGAACCTGGGCGCGGCAATTTGCCGAGCGCACGGCTGAGCCGCAGCAACGCAGGTGCGCTGCGTTCAACCAAGTGGAACAACTTTGCCTGCGGCACACGCTTGGTCAGCGGGCGCAGCCAATACTTCGGATAAAAGAGATTGCCCCAGTATTTCAAGTAAACATCCACGGCCAATTCGCCGCCCGGCTTCAGCAGCGGCGGCAACGCGGCAAACGCGCTTTGTGGATCGGGCGTGTGCTGCAGGACGCCGAAGCAGTAGACGTAATCGAAGGACTCGGGCACGAATGGCAATGCATAAATGTCAGCTTGCAGCACATGCAGCTTTGGGTGCGCGCGCAAGTTTTGCCGGCACGCGTCCACTGCTTCTGAGTAATCCAAAGCGAAAACTTCCGCGCCCAGCGCGAGCGCGACTTCGGCAAAGCGCCCCGCGCCGCAGCCCACGTCGAGCACCGTGCGGCCAGCCAACTCCTCCGGCCTCCAACCCGATGCGCGCAGGAAGCGCGTGCGCGAAATCGTCGTCCCGCTATGACTGTCGAGCTGCGTCTGGCGAAAGCGGTTCCACTGAAAGCCGAAGTTTTCGGCGTAATTGTCCGAAGGCACGAAGCGCGGGATGCTGCGCATAATCGGGTAAACCACACGACAACTGCGGCAGTCGAGCGAGCCGGATTCGATCTCGCCGTACCGTTCGTGCGCCTGCGCGAGCGCCAACCTGCTACCGCATTGCGGGCAGCAGAGCCAATTAAGCAGCGATCTTTTCATAGGTATTTCTCCGCCCAGGTTTCGAAGACCAACAACGCGTAAAGCCGGTTGCTCGCATTCATCTGCCCGGCCTCGTGGCTTGCGAGCAAGGCCGCCACTGCTTGCGCCTCGAACAAACCGCGCCGCCGCAAACGCGCCGGATTCAACACCGAGTGCAAGTAACCCTTCGCTCCATTGCGAAACCAGGCGTCGAGCGGGACGTTAAAGCCGTGCTTCGGGCGACGCAGCAGCGTGGGTGGCAGCAAATCGCTGACCGCTTGGCGCAGCAGATGTTTGAGCTTGGCCGTGCGATAGCCAGGCACTTTGAGGTCGAACGAGAGTCCCGCCGTGTACTCGGCCAGCTTCCAATCGAGCAGTGGACAGCGAGCTTCGAGCGAAGCGGCCATCGTCATTCGATCAACTTTGCAGAGCATCTCGTCAGCCAGCCAGACGGCGATGTCCAAACAGTTCTGCTGCGCGGCGGGCGACAGCGTCGCGCTGAGCTGTTGTTCAAGAAAGCCTGTGGTGGTTGGCAGCGCGGGATGAAAGAAAGGCGTGCACAACTGCTGCTTCTCGCGTTCAGAAAAGCCACTGGCCCAACCCAAGCGCCGCGCGCCCGGTTGTTGTCGCGCGGTATTTGCAAAGCGTGTAACGCGACTGCGCAGATGACCCAACGCGCCATCCACGCGCCCGCCAAGCAGACTCGCGGAACCTGTGAGCCACATGTCAACTGCGCGGGGCAAGCGGCGGTACAGCGACGCCCAATGCTCGTAGAGGTAATAAGGATAGCCACCGAACATCTCATCGCCGCCATCGCCCGTGAGCACTACAGTGACGTGTTCGCGCGCCGCCTTCGCCAGTAGGTAAGTCGGAATCGCTGATGAAATGCCGAATGGTTCGTCGGCGTATTGCACAATTTCCTGCACCGTCTCGACGACGTTGGGCTTGACCAGGAATTCGTGATGCTCCGTTCCGTAATGCCGGGCTAGCGCGCGCGCGTAGGGCAATTCGTTATGGCTTTCCGGCCCCGCGAAGCCCACTGCAAAGGTCTTGACCGGTTCTTGTTTGAGGCGGCTCATCACCGCTACGACGGTGCTCGAATCGAGGCCACCGCTCAGGAACGCGCCGAGCGGAACTTCGGCGATCAAACGTTTCTCAACCGCCGCAAAGATCAGACGGCGGATTTCGGCTACGGCTTCCTGTTCAGTCACCTGCCGATTGCCAGCGAAAGTTTGATAGTCCCAATAGCGCCGCACCTGCACGCCGCGCGCATCGGCTTCGAGCACGCAGCCAGCGGGCAGTTTGCGAATCGCTTTGAAAATGCTGTGTGGCGCGGGCACGACTTGGAGCGAGAGGTAATGATTGAGCGCCTCCAAATCCAGCTCGCGGCTCACACGCGGGTCTTGCAGGAGCGGTTTGAGTTCCGAGCCGAAGAGCAGGGCATTGCCCAAATCGGTGTAATAGAGCGGCTTCTTGCCCAGCCGGTCGCGCGCCAACAGTAAACGACCGGCACCTTCAGTCGTTGGTCGGCCATCGTAGATTGCAAAGGCGAACATCCCGTCGAGCCGCTGCACACACTCCGCGCCGTAGTCTTCGTAAAGGTGCAGGATTACTTCGGTGTCGCTGTGTGTTTTGAATTGGTGGTTACGTTTGAGCAATTCAGCGCGCAACTCAGCGTAGTTGTAGATTTCGCCGTTGAAGACGATCCAGATGGATTCGTCTTCGTTGCTGATCGGTTGCTGGCCGCCCGCGCGGTCAATGATCGCCAGGCGGCGCATCGCCAGGCCGATGTCGGGCGCGCAGTAATAGCCTGCGTCGTCCGGGCCGCGATGATGCAGCGTGTCGTTCATCCGCCGAAGCTGGTCGCGGTTGACCGGTCGAGTTGTGCCGTATTCAAAAATGCCAGTGATGCCACACACGACGAAACCTCTCGTTGCTCACTTTGTCAGCGCCAGTTCGTCAACCGGCAACTGTGAAGCTTCCCGGTAATCCCATTCGTCAGGCGTTTCCGTTTTCAACAGCCCGTCGTAGATTTCTTCCCATTGTCTGGTCAGCGTGCGGATGTCGTAATGCTGCAAGACCCGTTCGTGGCCTTTGCGTCCTAGCTCGGCGCGCAGTTCGTTATCTTCGATAAGGCTGCAAAGTTTCTCGGCCATCGCTGCGGCGTCACCCGGCGCGACCAGATAGCCCACTTCACCGTCCGTCACCACTTCTGGAATGCCGCCGACTGCGGTCGCAACGACGGGCTTGGACAGCGCCATCGCTTCGATCAACACACGCCCGAAAGTTTCCAGGTGGGAAGTGCAGACCAGGATGTCGAAGGTTTTGAGCACGGGCGCAAGCTCTGGCTTAGGTGAGTGGAACGACACCTGTTCCGTTAGACCCAGCGCCTCGGTCAACTCAACGATTGATTGGTAGTAGGCCAGCTCATCAGCAAATAGGCCCTTGCTGCCGACCACGACGAACTCAACTTCAGGGTGCCGGTCGGCGACCAAGCGCGCCACTCGCAAAAACAGCTCGTAATTTTTGATCGGCGTGATGCGCCCTATGATCCCAATGCGCAGCCGTCCATCAGTGCGTTCGGCCGGCACGATCTGCGTATGGAAATCAGTGCCGCAAGTCACCACAGCCGACCGCGCCGGGTTGAGACCTTCGGCCAACAGTTGCGCCCAACGAACTTGCGTGATGGTGGCGACGCAGGCGGCGTGTTTGAAACACCAGCGCATCACCACGCGGAAGTGGCGCGGGTAAATGTTAAAGCCGGAATCGAGCCAAATGACTTTGAGATTGCCCAGGTAAACCTGCGCCAGACACGCGGCCAGAAAGACCATGCCGTCAAAGGTGTGCACGATGTTGACGCGCTCGGCGCGTGCCAGCCGGACGATCTCGCGCGTCACCAGGAACAGGTCGCGCAGCGTGTCGAGCGGGCGCTTGTGGCTGTAGCAAAAGTAATTGCCCCGGCCCACCGTGTGAACCTCGGCCTGTGCCGCTGCGGCAAGCGTCGGCACTTCGCCTTCGGGCGCGCAGAGCACGATGGGTTTGAAGCGCGTCCTGTCGAGATGATTGATGATGTCGAGCATCGAATGCTGCACCCCGCCGTAGCCGACGGAAAACTGACAAGTAAAGAGTACTCGTGTCATTGTCGCTTCTTCTCCGGTTAGTGATCAGCCAACTTAATCAAGCCAGTTCTGGCACATTCGCCAGCGCCCACAAGCCCAGACTTTTGTCGGCGTAGCGCCCGTCATTCTCTGTGCATTGCTCATTGATCAGCTTAAGTGGCGCTGGGAGGTTGAAGGGAGAGAGTTGAAAGTTAATTGGCCGCCATTCGCCAGTTAAGATGTCTGCGTTCGCCGTGACGGCGGGGAAGGTGGTCATCAACAAATAACGCGCGCCGCTGCGTTTGAAGTTGGCGAGCGCCGCCAGCGCATCACGGTTTGAGAGATGCACCAGCGCATCGCGCGAGAAGATCAAATCGCAACGCGGCAAAGCGTCGCGCGTGATGTCCAGACACAAAAACTCCCGTTGTGCGCTTGCATGCCGTGCGGCGTGGCGCGTGATCAACTCTTGCACAACATCCACGCCAACGTAGCGTTCGACGCCCAAATCTACGCGCCGCATCCAGTAGAAATCGCCGCAGGGCGCGTCGAGCAGGGACTTGGCCCCCAATTCCTCGATGACCTGTGGCAGCGCTGCAGCGATGACTGTCGTCTGCAACAAGTCGGAGCCGGGGCCGGAGATCATCTCGGCGGCGCGCTTGGGTTCGTAGTAGAGTCGGGTGAAGATCGCCCGGCTCGAAGCGTTTTGATAACGCATAGCGCGTAGTTTGTTGACTGCCTGCGGCGGCGCGTAAGTCTTCACGAAAGATTTGACTAAGTTGGCAACAGACATCAGACCTCCACTTTCAGCTTTAATCGGCTCCAACTGCCTGGGCGAAAGCTTTCGGCCTGGCCCCATTGGCTTTCGCTAGTTGACCGTTGAGGGCTTCGCGGGCTTCGACGATGTGGCCGGGGTTCTCGACGCCGCGCCAGAATTCACTGATGTGATACGCGCCCACGTGCCGCCCGTTCGCGCGCAGCCGTTCGATCAAATCGGGGATGGTGAAGAATTGCTGGTCGGGCACGAAGTCCAATGCTGTGCCCTTGAGCGCGTAGATGCCGCCGCTGATGCAATAATCCATCTCCGGCTTCTCGATAATGCCGGTGATCTCTTCGCGCTCGTCAATCGTCAGCACGCCGAATGGCGATTGGTATTTGTGGTGTACATAGCCCACCTGCAGATCGCAGTCGTGCCGCCGCGCGTGGCGCAAGAAAGCTGCGAAATCGAGCTTGGTCACAATGTCGCCGTTCATCAGCAAGAAGAACTCGTCGCGCGCCACGTGCTCGCGCAGCAACGAGACCGGCCCGGCAGTGCCCAGCGGCTCGCTTTCGTGGATGTAGCGCACGCGCACGCCGAAGCGCGTGCCGTCGCCACAGAACGCCTGAATCAGCTCCGCCAGATAGCCCGTCGCCACTGTGATCTCATCAAAGCCTGCGTCACGGAGTTGTTCGATGATCAACTGCAAGATCGGCTTTTCGCAGACGGCCAGGAGCGTCTTCGGCACAGCGAAAGTCAGAGGCCTCATTCGCACGCCTAAGCCACCAGCCAACACTACTGCTTTCATATTTGCCTCTCAGCCTGGGAGCGCAGGCACCCTTGCCTGCTGGTGTGGGAGGGCGAGCCTGCCGGAAACAAGAGGGCTTACCCCAACGCAGCAGGCAGGGATGCCTGCGCTCCCAGGGTTTTTTTCACACCCGATAATGATCGGGGTCGTACAAATGACTCGCCTTCCTGACCCAGTTGAGCGTAGCGCGCAGGCCTTCATCCAAACTGACCTGCGGCGACCAACCGGCCAACTCTCTGGCTTTGCTGTTGTCAGAGCATAGCCGCTGCACTTCGCTCGCGGCGGGCCGCAGCCGCTCCGCCGCACTGGTCACGTTCACATCGCGTCCGACCAGTGTGATGATCTTGCGCGCCAAATCGCCGATGCTGATCTCTGTGCCCGTGCCCAGATTGATCTCTTGCCCGATGCAGGCTTCTGACTCGGCTACTTTGATGAATCCGTTTACGGTGTCGCTCACGAAAGTGAAATCGCGCGTCGGCGCCAGATTGCCCAGCGTCACTACCTCTTTGTGCAGCGCCTGCGCGATCAGTGCTGGAATCACAGCGCGGTCGGATTGGCGTGGCCCGTAGGTGTTGAAGGGCCGGCAAACCGTCACCGGCAAATCGAACGAGAAGTGATGCGTCAGAGCCAGCGCGTCGGCGGCAATCTTACTGGCCGAGTAGGGCGATTGCGGTTGCTTCGGATGCTCTTCGCTGATGGGCACGGTGCGCGCCGTCCCGTAGACCTCGCTCGTCGAAGTGTGTACGAAGCGCTGGACGTTGTTCTCGCGCGCGGCAGTCAGGACGTTCAGCGTGCCGATGGTATTGACCTCTACGACTTGATGCACGTGCTCGTAGGAGTAGGGAATGCCGACCAGCGCCGCCAGATGAAAGATAGCGTCCACACCTTGCGCAGCGTGACGCACGGCGTCCAAATCGCGAATGTCGCCCGCGATAATCTCCAAACGACGATGCTGTGGTGACAGAAAGCCCGAATCATTGCGCGAGTTGTAATGCGTAAGCGCGCGCACGCTTGCGCCTTTGCTCAACAACGCTTCGGTCAGGTGGCTGCCGATGAAGCCGCCTGCTCCGGTGAGCAAGACTCGCTTGCCTTTCCAATCAAAACTATCGTTTGTCATAACGAACTCCTAAATTGCCCGACAAGCCGCTGGCCTGTTCGAACAGTTAGCGCCGCGCGCTCCGCCGGGCTACACACCCAGCGCCATTCCACCGCGAGCAACGCCACGAGCAACAGTACTCCAGCGCAATACAATGTTGCGCCTTGGCAGACGAGAAAGAGAACGAGCGCCGTTGCGAAGGCTGCGCTGGTCAACAATGTCAGCCGCCATGCCCCTATGCCGTGCACTCGCAGCGCCGCTCGCGCATACAGCCCTGCCGCGACGAAGTAAAAGATGTGCGACACGAGATAGGCCAGCGCGCAGCCCGTCACGCCCCAACGCGGGATGCAGATCAGCCCGGTTACAACAAAGATCACCGCCCAGCCGAACGTGATTGCGCAGCCGTGCCAAATGCGTCCCGCCGCCGCCAGCGCCGTGTTGAACAAGCCGATCAAGCCCATCAATAGCCCGGTCAAACTTATCGCGAAAGCGGCGGGCGCTGCCGTCTGGTACGCCGTGCCGAAGAGGACGCGCAGTAGCAGCGGGCTAGCGAGCGCAATGCTCAGCGCCAGCGGCAACGTCAACAACCAAATCATCCGCGCATTGCTGCCGACCAGAGCGCCGAAGCGTTCTCGTTGCGCGGCGTGCGCTTCCGAGAGAAAGGTCATCGCGGGCACGTAAAAACTCACGGGCGCGAGCCAGATCAACTGCGCCAAGGCATAGGCCGCGCTGAAGCGGCCCGCCGCAGCAAAGCCGTGCTCCTGCGCGAGCAATGTGTTCGCCCACCAATAGCCGGGCGAGTTGAGCAAGGTCAGCAGAAATACTGGCAACACAAAAGCTGCGAGCGGCCCAAGCACTGCGCGCGAAAAGTCCGGTCGAACCAAACCGGCGAAACGTTCGCGCGCGCGCGTCAATGCGCTCGGAGTGAGCCACGCCAAGCCCGCGCCGAGTGCGATCAATTGCGCGGCCAGCGCACCCCACAACCCCCACCACATAACGCCCAGCCACGCGGCTGCTACCAGCACTGAACTGCGCACGAGCAGCGCCGTGTTGTAGGACTGGAAATCTTGCAAGCCCGCTACGACGCTCGACGCCAGATTGAAGAGCGCCGTCACCAGAATCAGCAGCGCGCAAACGCGCAACACATTCGTCAACGCGGCGTCGTGGTAAAGCTGCGCCGCACCAACGCCCGCTCCGGCGAACAAGGCTGCGCAACAGAGCAGCGCGACCGCCAGCGTCAAGATCACTACGTCAGCCAGCATTGCGCCGCCGCGCGCGCGGTCGCTCACGAAATATTCCGGCAGCAGTTTGTGCAGCGGCGAGTTCTGTCCCATATAAAAAAGCCCCGCGACGAAAGCTGTCAGCGAGGTGACGGTGGCGTAAACGCCGTAATCGTGCGGCCCCAATGCGCGCGCCAACACAATCGGCGTCAGCCCGTAGAGCGCCAGGCTTGCGCCGCCGCGCACGACCGAATCGAGCGCCGCCGTCAAATAGCGGCGACCCAAATGGTCGTGCGCGGCCTGGCGCGTCACGGGGGGGACTTCAATGTCCGCGACTATTGCTCTTTCCATTGCCTTCACCGGCAGCCTGTTTCTGTCCAAATGCAAACAACGCCAGCCGGAAGGCGCTCGGCGCGAAGCGTTGGTGCTGCACGCCCAGCCAATAGCTCAGCCGGTTGAATGAGTAGTAAGGCTCCGACTCGTGCGGATAAACGCAGCCGTCGAAGCCGTAGCGCGCAAACATCGCTTTGATTGCGCCGCAGGTGTTGCAGCGATAGCGCGTTGGGAAAACGTCTTGGGCCTGTTTGTTGTCAGGCATGCGGCTGACCAGCGAGGCGTGATACCTGTTCGGAATCAAGCGCGCGAACAAGCCGACGTAGCCGCGCGCGTTTGCCGTCCGCAGGCACAGATAGCCACCAGGTTTCAGCACGCGGTAAGCTTCGGCAAAAAACTGTTCAGGGTCTTCGACGTGTTCCAAGACCCAATCGCTGACACACACATCAACTGTTTCGTCTTCGACCGGCCACCAGCCGCTTTGGATTTGGCGGAACTCGTCCAGAGAGGGATTGACCGCCGCCGCCGGATCAACATCAATTCCGATTACGCGTTGACTGCGACCTTTGAAGACGCGCAGGTTGCGCCGCACCGCGACCGGATCAGTCGCATACGCGCCGCGCCCACAGCCGATGTCTAGCACAACCGCTGATGGCGCAAGCAGCGCATTGACGTGGCTGTAGAAAATCAGCGTCCCGTCTACGTCAGTGAAACCGCCAAAGCGACTTTCAGGGTAGTAGGTTTGTAGATAGTTCATTTCTGAAAAGTAGACAGTAGACGGTAGACAGGAGACAGTAGTTGAAACAATAGCGCGCACAATTCAGGCTACTGTCTTCTGCCTACTGTCTACTTTGAGATTTCAAGCCCTCGCCCTCATCGCCTTTTCCTGCAAGACAGGTCTGAGGTCTGCGGTTTGAGATTTAGAGTCCGTCACTTCCATCAACACACGTTCCGCCGCGCGCGCCAACTCGCGCTCGAAGAAGGTGTAGAGACAGTTGATGTCCAGCCGCAACGCCTGGCCGTTGTTCTCGCGATAAAAACTGATCTCGCCCCAACCGGCGCGCGTCGTTAGCAGCGGCAGCCGCAGCGACCAGAAGCGGATCGAGGCGGCCATCTCTGCCGCTTTGATGCCGTCGCGTTCCCACGACCAGCAGATGCAGCCGTGGCGCAATTCAGCGCGGCGCAAACTGTGCGCGCCCGCTTCGCGCTCAAGCGCGCGGCGATTGCGTTCTGTATCGCCGCAGCCAAGCCGGACGGCGGCCCCGGCGAATTCGCTCTGCGCGAGCAATTCTTCGACGGCACAGAAGAGGCTATTGAGCGTAGAGGCTTGCGCAACGGCCTGACTGGCGCGGCGGATGCGAATGTTGTTGGCCGTGCGCAAGCGGCGTTCAGAGAGCGAGAGGCGCAGCTTCAACGACTCGCGCAATTCATCAACTTCGTGATAGTGGAGGCGCTCGACGCCTAGTACGAGGGCGACCCCGGCAATGAAGAGCCCCAGTCCCGTCGTGCGCCCCACTCCCGCATCGCGCGCAAAGAGCAAGGCCCACAGCCCGCAAAGCGCGCAAACTCCGTAAAGCGCCAACACGGCGCGCCGCTGCGACCAGCCACGCCGCAGCAGCATGTGGTGAATGTGTTCGCGGTCGCCGTCAAAGAGCGGGCGTTGGCTGATAAAGCGGCGCACCACTGCAAAACAGGTGTCGGCAATCGGCAGCCCGAAGGCCATCAAAGGAATGGCAATCGCCACTACCGTCGAAGCCTTCTGCACGCCCAGCACCGACAAAGCTGCCAACAGAAACCCGATGAAAAGCGAGCCGGAATCGCCCAGAAAGACCGAGGCCGGGTTGAAGTTGTAACGCAGGAAACCAACCAGCGCACCAGCCAGTGCCACTGCCAACACGGTCACGAACGGATGGCCTAGCCCGAGCGAAACGATAGTCATCACGAAAGCCGCAAAGAGCGCCGCGCCCGCCGCCAGTCCATCAACTCCGTCAATCAGGTTGAAGGCATTGGTCACCATTACGACCCACAAGACCGTGAGCAGAAAGCCAAACAACGTGGGCAACTCGACCGCGCCCAACAAAGGCAAGGACAAAGCTTCGATGCGTCCGCCGAGCGCATAAAACAAAGCTGCCGCCAACCCTTGCCCAACGAATTTGACGCGCGCCTTCAGACCGCGCAAGTCGTCATAAACGCCGAGCAAGAAGACTAGAGAGGCTGGCAGCAGCGCAATCAATAACTGATGACGTTCTGCGCCGAGCGACCAAGTCACCGAATTGTCGAGCAGCAACAACACGGGCAGCGCCAGGAGCGTGGCCAGATAGACTGCTGCGCCGCCCAGTCGCGGCAGCGCCTGGGCGTGTATCCGTCGCTCTTCGTGTGGCAAGTCGAGCCAACCACGCCGGACGCAAACCCGGCGCACCAGTGGCGTTAAAACTAGCGAGAGGGCGAGGGCGGTCGTGAAGAGTAAGAGATAGGTGTTCATTACAGACCGTGGTCAGTGGCTTGCTGCAACGTCTCCAACTAGCGTGCGACAGAAGTAACGCGCCGACAGCGGCTCGAGCGTTTAGAGTACAAGCTTTAGCTTACCAGTGGAGTGCGTACACTCCACTGGTAAGCTAAAGCTTGTACTCTAAACGCCTGAGCGCCAGTGTTTCGCCTATGTTCCGGTGCACAAAACGGTTATGTTGCAACTGTCCATTGATTACCGATTAACAACTGGATAAATAGCCGCGAGCAGCGCTGAATGCACCTCAAGCGGGAGTGAGTCGTTGAGGGCAAGCCGGCGCAAGGCCGGGACAATCTCGGCCTGATGGCTCAGCGAAAGCAGCCGGATGACGGCGATGCGCGCTTCCAAGTCGGGATGATCTTCGACGGCGCGCAGCAACGGCTCGACCTCGCCGGCCTTCATCATCGTCAAGAGCAGCGAGAGCGCGTCGAAGCCGTGACCGTTGTGGCTACGATTCAAGTGATTGATGGCTTCGCGCGCCAATCCCGAAGAGGCGATGGCCGCGCCGATGCGACGACGGCCTTCGGGCGTGGCTTCACGCAAAGCGCGCGCGAATGAGTCAGTGTGGTCGGCGCTGACATCATTGAGCGCGCGCGCCGCCGCATCCCGCACGCTTGGCAACGGATCATTGAACGCTGCGCAGATTTGTTGGAAGGCCGCTTCGCTACCTTGCCGAGCCGCGTCGGCCAAATCGGCGCGCTTGTGCTCCGCTTCCATCTCTTCTTGCAACTCAGCAGGCGAGGCAGGCAATGCGAGCGGCGTGGGCGGAACTGTGATGTGCACGCTACTCTCATCGCTGCTGCGCTCGACCGCGTATTCGTAATAACCCTGGTAGTAATAGCTGTTCTGCCGCGCTTCCACTTGATTGAGGATGACGCCGAAGAGTTTTGCGCCCGCGCCGGTCAGCAATTGTTTGGTGCGCCGGATAGCATCGCGCGGCGTCTTGCCGCTGTGCGAAACGAGCAGCACACCGTCTACTAATGACGAGAGCACCACACCATCAGTGAAAGAAGCGGCAGGCGGCGAATCAATCACGATGTAAGTGAAGTGTGGTTCGAGCGCGGCGAGCATACGGCGCATCTGTTCCGAACTCAGCAACTCCGCCGGATTGGGCGGCACCGGGCCTGCGCCGAGCACATGGAGTTTGGTCTCGCTATGCTGTTCGATCATGCCGCGTAAGGCCGTCTCGCTCATTTGGCTCGACAAGTAAGTGCTCAACCCGGCGCGGTTATCGAGGTGGAAGAGTGTGCGCATACGTGGACGGCGCATATCGGCGTCAATCAACAGCACGGGGCTGCCTGTCTGCGCCAGACAGATCGCCAGGTTGACGGCGGTCGTCGTTTTGCCCTCGCTGGGCAGGCTCGAAGTCACCAGCAGCGTGCGCGGCGCGTGCCCCGGCGTCGAGAGCAGAACCGAAGTGCGCAATTGACGATAGGCTTCGGCCAGCGCCGAATTGTTTTCCGCCTCGAACAACAATTCCGGATGAGCATTGCCGAGCCGCATCCCGCCGATGGCCGGAATCGTCACCAACACGGGTAGGCGCAGTAGGCGCTCGATCTCGTCCGCCGAGGTGACGGTGTTGTTGAGATATTCCAGAAAGATCGCCAGACCCATGCCGAAGACGAGCGAGAAGATCAACGCCAGCGCGATGCCTTGCGTGCGACGCGGCCCGATGGGTTTGTCCGGCGTTACGGCGTAATCAATCACGTGGATGTTGTTGCGAATCCCGGCCATTACTACGTCGTTCTCTTTGTAGCGTTGCAACAGGCCGTCGAGCATATTCTTGTTAGTCTCGATCTCCTGTTGAATGATGCGGTAGTTGATCGCCGCTTCGTTTTGCGTGAGCGTTTCGGCGCGCTGCTGGTCGAAAGATTTGCGCAACGCCTGTTCAGTCGAGAGCGCTTGACGATACTGCGTCTCGAAATTTTTCAGCGTCATTGCGGTCGAGCGATTGCGCGTCTTCTTGATCTCTTCTTCGAGCGCGCTGATCTGCTGTTTGACCTCTTTGACTTCGGGCCACTCTTCAGTATTTTCGACCAGCAATTGGGCGTAACGCTGGCGTGCTTCGGCCAATCGCGTTTCCATGTCAACGACTTGCCGGGCGGCGTGCTCTTCGGCCAGCGCATTGGCGGCACCGGGCGCGAGCGCGGCTTGATAAGTAGCCTCGGCTAGCTTGCGCTTGTTCTCGGCTTCGAGCAGTTGTTTGTTGAGACCGACCAAACGCTCGACGACGGTGTTCTGTTCGGCGTTGAGCGAAAGGATTTGATGATTGCGCGCGTAATTGATCAACCGCTCCTCGCTGCCGCGAATCTGCGCTTGCAGCTCGGCGACGCGCTTCTGCAGGAAGTCGCCGGTCGAGACGTTGGTCTCGGCCTTGCGTTCCAAGTTGAGCAGAACGAAGGCATCCGCAATGCTGTTGACGGTTTTCGCGGAGAGCTGCGGGTCGCGGTGCGTGAAGCCGATTTCGATCAGGCGCGTGTTGTCACGCGAATAACCGAGGCGGCGCTCGACCACCGGTTCGATCTTCACGTCCTGTTGCAGTTGCTTGACGTAAGGAGCGAGCCGCCGGGCCTCTTCTAAATCTGGCATCCCCGACGGCACGCTAGCTGCCGCAGCGGAGGTGGTTGTGGTAGCTGCGATCAGCGGAGTCGAAATCTCTCCCTCCTTCTGTTCTGCTTTTCTCTCACCGCCGAGCCAACGGCCCAGCGTTTGATACCAGCGGGCATTCCTGATGCTGACGACGGGCCGGAGAAAGCCCTGGTTATTTTCCAGATCGAGCGTCTTGACGACGCGGCGCAGCAAGGCGGAACTGCTCAGAATGCGCAATTGCGTGTTGAAGTAGGCCGGGTCATTGACCGCGCTGTTGAGCACGACTGGATTGTTTTTGGCCGATGCGCCGAGCGCCGGATTGATGTCTTCCAAGTCCACCTGCACAAGCGCCTGCGCCTCGTAGATATTTGGCTTGCGGAACAGGTAGAGAGTCACGAGTAGCGTGAAGAGCAGCGTCAGCCCGGTCACCAACCAGAGATGTTTGCGCACGGCCTGCCAATAATCGCGCAGGTGAACGCGGTCGGTAGGGCCGTACTCCGTGCCGTAGCCGAGCGCGCTCGGGGTGGCGGGTTGCGTGACGACCAATGATTCTTTCAGTTCCACAGTTGCCATTGTTTCACTCCTGCGGGGCTAGCGGGGGAGTACGGATTTAACTTGCTGCGGCCATCCGGCTATTCCTGGCCAGGAAATAAAGGACGTGTTCAAGGGGCCAATGCGCCGACACGTAATCGCGGCGTAAACATGGTACGTCAGCGGATGCGGTCAGCGGATTGAGATGACAACCGCGCTCTGCCGAAGCGCGCGATTGGAAGCCCATTGCAGCGACAATGTGGGCGGCCAATTCATTGAAGTGAAAGTCGCGCCCTTCCGGCCAAGCGAAATGCTGCACCGCGCCAAGTCGCTGCCGGAGCACATAGTAAGATTGCCCGACCTCTTCGACGATCTCTTGTGCGGAAAGCCGCGCGATGATTCGATGCGTCATGGTGTGGCTGCCAATTTCGTGTCCTGCGCGTGCCAGCGCCTCGACCTCGTCCCACGAGAGTAACTCGGTTGGCGGCATACTGAAGCGCGTGGCGCAAATCTCTTTCAACTTGAGCGGGTCTTTCTCGCCAACCAAGCCGGGACAGATGAAGAAACAACCCGGCACGCCGAACTCCTGCAAAATTTCAGCCGCGCGCAGGTTCTGGCGCAGACCGTCGTCAAAGCTGATACAAACGTAAGGCCGATCAATCGGCCCATTTTGCAGCCGTTGTACGGCGTCGGAATAACTGAGCAGTTGATGCGTTCGGCTCAAATAACCGAGGAACTGCCGAAAACCTGACTCGTCCTGCGGGAACAGATGATGCAGGTAGAGAAACTGAACGCGGTTTCTGCTCAACCAGTAATTCATATTTCCCAACCCGCGCCAACCGCGCGTCATCAGCGAGAGCGCCACGTGCCGCAACGCCGTGCGTGGCGTTCGTTGGCCTTCGAAACCATAAGGGTTGTCGTATTCTTTGATTGCTGCGCTGTTCATCTTGCGGCTAGCCGTAAAGGTCAAAATCGTCGTCAAGGCATTCCCAGTGGTGTGGATGTGAATCCAGATAATTCCAGCCCGCCGCATTTCTGGCGTAAGAGAGAAAGCGCAGCGAAGTCGTAATCGGAAACCACAACCGCGCGATTCGTGCGATGGCCGGGCGGCTGGTGACGAAGAGCACGCGATCAATCTCTTCTTCCAGACACCAGCGCACCACGCTGGCAAAACAGCGCGCGAGCGCCTCCGCCTCAAACGGCTCGGCCACAAGGCTGAGCAGGTGCAAACGCCGAAAACCTTGCTGCTCCGACCAGCGCGCCAACAATGCATACTCGGTTGTTGCGTTGACCGCATAGCGCATCACAAAATGCTCCGCCGCCTGCGGATGCCGCACCACACGCCAGCGCAAAAATTCAGTCGAACGCGCGACGTGCAACGCACCGTCTGAGGGCGCGTGCGCGAAGTGCGCGAGGTTGGTTGCCGAGACTGGCTCGACCGCCAGCTCGGTTTTAGCCGAAGCCCGCGCCGCCCACACCAGTCGAGTCATCAAGCCGCTCAGACGCCCCACAGTCGCGAGCGCCGTCTGCCGGAATTTCGGATGGCGCTCCGGGCGCAGCAACAATTGGAAGCTCCGCGTCCCGCTGCTGAGCTGCCAACCAGTTTTGGTCAGCGTGCCAGTTGATTTTTCATTGCCGAAAGCGACGTGCAGCGGAACTTGTTCCCGCATCATCTCCATCAATCTGCTGCCGACCTTGCGGCGCTGGTATTCCGGCAGCACGGCCAAATCTACGTCCCACACTGCGCGGCGCGTTTCTTCTCCGGCCCGCAAAAGCACGGGAATCGCGCCAATGTGTCCGATCACAGTTTGCCCAGCCAAGGCGAGGAGCGGCAGCGGCGCCCAATCGTACTCGTAGATGCGATAGAGCCAGCGCCAATGGGCGGTGAGAAAAGCCGCCCGCTCCGGATACATGCGCTGATAGAACTGCGCCAGCGCCGTTTCGCTAACCTGCGTCACGGGGGCGATTTCGTGATGCGCACGGGTTATGATGGCAGGCGCAACAGCCGCGCCCGTGTGATTAGCCAGTGCCGTCATTGATTTTGCTCCAAAGAGAATTTGCGCAAGCAGCACAACACCCCGATGGCGAGCCAATAAGTCGCAATCGCCGGGGCGCTTTCGAGAAAGTCCACAAACATAAAGATGGTCAGCAGTGCAGCGAAGCTTCCGGCAATCCAGATTGCCAACTCGCGCTGCCAGCCTGGTGGCGTCTGTCGCAGCGTGCTCGCCAACAGATGCCAAGTCATTAGCAGCATGCCGAGAAACGGCACGAACAGCGGCAGCCCGCCTTGCACGAGCAGTTTCAAAAAGGTGTTGTCCGTCACCATCAACCGATTGTCCGGCCCCAGGCCCGCCTGCGGGTCGAAGGCCGCCGACTGGTCGTATTGCAGGTTGCCGTAAGCGTCCGCCTGCGCCTGGTCTTCAAACAGGTGTGGCCCACCGACTGTGCCAAGACCGAGACCGAATGGTTGGGTCACTACGTGACGCAAGACCATCGGCCAATAACTCAACCGGATGCTGAATGACTCGCTACTCGTTGCCGCTTCAGTAAACGAGGCTGGGAAAAAGAACGACTTGGTGGCGTAGAAAAAAATCAGACAGAGGCCAAGCGCAAATGCGCAGATGGACGCTTTCATTTTGTCCTTCGACCAGAGTGTGACCAGCAGACCGATGATCAACGCGAGCCAGGTGGTGCGGCTGAAAGTCAGCAACACGCACAATAGTGTTGCTCCCAAGACCGCCCAGCGGTAGCGTCCGTTCAGTCTCAACCCCAGACTGCGGACGTTCAGGAACAACAGAAAGAGCGCCACGAGCCAAGCGCCAAACGCCGGACGCGAGGCGAAGGTCGAAACTATAGCCATTTCATCAAAACGCCCCATGCGCAAGGTCACATCGCCGCCGCTCGTCCGGTAAGGCACGTCGAAGAGCGTGAAGTACTGCAAAATCCCGTAGCCCACCGTAATCAACCCGACCATTGCGACTAAGCGCAGCAGGCGCTGTAAATCGGCTTTTGTCTCCAGCGCATTGGCCGTCAGGATGATGAGACTGGGATAAAGCGCCAGTGAACGCAGCGCAAGCACACCGCGAATCCGGTCAGGAGCGAGCAACACCAAAAACGCTCCCACGAGCGCGAAGAGAAAGAGCCAATACATCGGCGCGTTGATGTACCACGCTTGGCGGCGCAAGAAGTGCTGACTTGCCAGCGCTACGATGACCATCACAAACAGCAGGTCTTTGCCGACTGCCACCAGCGGCGTGATGCGGGCGAACACGTCGTTGATCAAGGATTGAAAAGGCAGATAAGCAAAGATCAGCATCAGGCCGGTGGCCGGTCGCAAGATGAAGAACGAGAGCATGCCCAGCGCACCAAGCGCGACTGAAATCAGCCGCCACTGATCTTCAATGAGCAGAAACACCAGTCCAAGATGCAGGATGCAGGCCGTGACAATCAGCGGGAGGTATAGTCCAGCCGACAGCGAAAAGGATGATCGTAGTCGCCAGGTTTCGCTCAGTCTCATCGCGCAGTCCTAACTAACGCGCGGTGCAGTACCGGGAGCAGTAGCGACCGGGTCTTCGTGGGTGCGCCCAATCTGGGAGACCCGGTCGCTACTGCTCCCGGTACTGCACCACGTACCTACCGCAGCACGTAAATCGGCAAATTGCCAAAGGCCGGGCCGAGCGCACTGTAGATGGTGCGCATCATCCGTTTGCCGCCAGAGACGGGCACTTCGACGATGTCGCCCGGATCAAGCACGACATCCACCGCGCGCTGCTTCACGATGTCGGGCAGGCTCACAAAGATTTCGACCTTGCTCGACGCGCCCGCGACTTTGCGAATGATGCGGATGCGGTCGGTTTTGGTGTCGGGCAACGCGCCGCCCGCCATCGCAATCGCTTGTGAGACCGTGGTTGGCTCTTTGAGCGGGATGGCGGCAGGCTTGAAAACATTGCCGACGACGTAAGCCTGTTCTGCTTCGAGCACGGTGATCACGTCGCCTGGCAGCACGTAGGGATTGGCAGCGTCGTCGCTGCGCAGCGTCTCGTTGAGGTTGTAGATGTCGAAGTCAGTCGGCTCAACTTGTTGCGCGTCATCTTGCGTGCTGGCCAAGGTAACGGCCAAATTATCAGCCGGATTATTGGGTGGCACGCAGATGGAGCGGGCGCTGCTGTGAGCGACCTGAATCCGCTTGCCTGCTTTATCGGTCGGGCCGCCCGCCAACGAGATCAGTTCGAGCAGGCGGATGCGCCGTTGCAATTGAAAGCGTCCGGGCTTGTCTACCGCGCCGATGACGGCGACGGGCTGCGAATTGAAATCTTTGACGAAGACATCAACTTGCGGATTGCGCTGATACTTCAAATAGTGTTCGCGAATCACGCGCGAGACTTCGCCTTCCGTATGACAGGCTGCTTGAATTTCTTCTTCGATGAGCGGCATGCGAATCATTCCGCGCCCGTCCACACGCACGGCGTCACGCGAAAGCTGTGGACGATTGAAGACGCGCACTTCGAGCAGATCACCGGGGCCGATGCGATAACGCTCGTCGGTGCCGCTGGCAGTCTGTTCGCCCAGCTTGGTCTCTGGCGTCGCCGCTCTGTCTGGTGCTTGCTGGGCTGCCACAAGCGTCGCTGGCAGCAGGAGCAAAACAAATGCCCAAGCAAAAATTCTCCCCTCTAAATATTTCGGGGCTGGTGAACTGAAGGACACGCGTTTGATGTACTGTAGACTGTCCAGTCTGCGGAAGACTTGGCTTCTTACCCACAGGAAGGAGAGGGTACAACGCGGAACCTCCCGCAGACTGGACAGTCTACGGTACATCTGCCGCGACTCTGTTTTATTGCCACGCAACAGACGATTGATTACTGCTCTCATAACTCTTCACCCTTTCATCAGACCCAACCGGCGGGCGGCCAATGCCTCGCGCAGATGATGCGGGCAGGCGCGGTTGAGCACGGTGCTCCCGATTTTGACCAGCGCCTCTTCGTGTTCGCGCACGAAGCTGCCGGTGAGCGGCTGGTCTTGCAGCTTGACGATCACGCCGTCGCGGAACCACTGCCAGAACTGCGCCTGGGTCGTCCAGAATTGATCTTGATTGCGGCAGATGATGCGGGCGGTGCTCTTCTTCTTCTTCTTTGCTTGCTTATTCTTATTCATGAGTTGAGTTTTTCGTTCGTGGGCCGGCAGACGATTAGCTAGGTGCGACGACTAGGCGTAACTGACGGCACGTGTGACCCCGAAGGGAAGCCTCTGAAGCGCGAGGCGGCGCAAACGATACTGCTGTTCAAACCCCTCGCTCACCTGACTTCAGTCACCAACGGGGGCCAACGGGGCCAACGGGAGATGCTCTGCCGGTTTAGCTATCCGGCGCCAGCAGACGCGAGATCAATTCGGCGCGGCGGCGCACACCGTATTTCAGGTAAACATGCCGCAGGTGGAACTTGACGGTCTGCTCGCTGATAAACAATCGCTCGCCGATTTCGGCATTGGTCAGCCCTTGCGCACAGCACAAAGCGACCTGGGCTTCGCGCCGACTCAGGTCGTAGCGCTCGGCCAGCCGCTCGATGGCGTGCGCAAAGGTGTGATTCTCCGGGATGAAGCGCGCGGTCGAAGGCGTGGTGGCGAAATGGGCCGCGCTCCGGCGCGCAAATATCTCTTCCGGCGTGTAGACCAGATAGATGGCCTCGTGTGGCGCTCTGGCATCGCCGCCTGCAATCTTGAAATGCTCGATGCTCAGCTTGTTGATCAACCCATGCAGCCCACGGCGCACGGCGCTGTAGTTGGGCAAATGTGTCAGGGTCATCAAGCGCCGCGAGCTAAAAGCGCAAGCGCGTGTCTGGGCCACGGTCACCTCCGCAAGCATGACTTGATACAACAGGTGCTCGACAGGTGTATGCGTGAGCGCCAGTTGGGCCATCATCTGCGGGGCACCCACAATGGTTAGGGACTCCTCTTGAGGCCGGACATCCACCTTGCCGAAAGGTGAGGTGTCGTGGCGAGCTTTGAAATTGTCTTTGGCTGGCGTAATCATAGGTCATCACTTCCAACAAGTTGTTCCGGGGGCAAAGGAAGCGGGACTTTAGATCCCTGGCTCCCAATTTCAACAGGGGAGGATTGTTACGAGGTAGCTGACCCAGACAATGAAGGGCATTCAAAACCGTTTGGGGGTGTCTGGTCTCTCAAACTGTTCAATCTGTTCAATGCGGGCGCAGCATACGGAAAGTCTGGAAGCGAGTCCTGTAGTTACTCTCGAAGTTTTCTCAAAAAGTTATCAAAAAAATATGAGTTGTTGATATGGCGAGCCTTATCCGCCAAAAGCGTACATTAAAAACTACCCTTTAGTGCCACTCTCAAGAAACTCTCAAGTGCTTCGGCTAACCTTGCCGCGTTGGTGATGAGGACGTAATGCGAATTTCTGAAACTGCCCCGACCTCAGGTGCCAGGTCTTAAGTTTGCTGCTAGAAGCAGCGTGACAAAACCCTCCACAGAAAACCCTGGCATCCGCGTTGCTGTTGCGCTGCTGACAGTAATTAAGGTGCAACATCGTGGTACAAGGTGGCGGGCTTCACGTACATTGGTAGTACGTTCTTATCATTTGTATTTCAGTCTCAGTTCACTATGAGATTGAGATACTTCTTCTTTGAAACTACGGGAGTTCTCAGCAAAGGTGAGTTAATTCGGGTAACCGATGTTCCGCTTTATCTATACTGAATGCCGGACAAGTCTGGCCCAACGGCTCATCAAATACTCAATGATGAAGTTACTGTTGTTACACGGCAGCACAGGCTGATTACCCTACTGCTCAATTGATTGCCGACTGCCGCGTCTCTTGAAAATAGCCAAGCCAGGAGTGGCTTTACACCCGGGTCGAGACGTTGTTGTGTGGGCTTTGGAGATTTTCCAAAGCAAGATTTCTATCAATATGGGTGCAAGAGATGAGTAAAACAATCAAGTATGCCTATGAATTCGGTCCGTTTCGACTTACTCCTACGACACGCTTGTTATTACGAGCTGGACAGGAGGTAGCGCTTACACCGAAGTTATTTGAAACATTGTTACTGCTAGTCGAGCACAGTGGTGAGATGCTCGGCCGGCAGGAACTCATCCAGGCCGTCTGGCACGACGCCTGTGTGGAGGAGGGCAACCTTACTACCATTATTTATACCTTGCGCAAGCTGCTGGACGATCCGCGTGCCAGCGCGAGCTATATCGCGACCGTGCCCAGGCGGGGCTATCGCTTCGTTGCCCCGGTCAAACGTGTGCCGGAAGAGTTAGGAGCGTCAGCCAGCCCAATTATCAACTCGCTGGCCGTGTTGCCATTCAAACCGCTGGGCGGGGAGGCAGCCAAGCCCGGCTTGGGTTTGGGGATCGCGGATGCGTTGATTACACGCCTGAGCAATCTGCGCGAACTCAGCGTGTGTCCGACCAGCGTGGTGCGCAAATATAACGGTTGGGAGCAGGACCCGGTCGTTGCGGGCCGCGAACTAGACGCGGATGCGGTCGTGGACGGCAGCATCCAATGGGCTAACGAGCGCGTGCGTGTGACGGTGCAATTGGTGGATGTCTGCGACGGCGCACCGCTCTGGGCCGCGCCGTTCGACGAGCCTTTTACCGATATTTTTTCCATCGAAGATGCCATCTCCATGCGGGTGGCTGAGGCACTGGCACAAGAGTTGTTAGAGAGAATGTGTGGCGGACCGCGCCTAATCCCGGGCATGGCGTGGTCGCTCAAGAACTTCTCAAGGTTTGGCTCTAGTATCTTGGTAACCTCCGGCGCGGTCACTGCCGCGCAAGGTTTCTCCCAACCAAGCCGCGAGCATTATCCGCGCGGCCTAGAGGAATGAAATGGAATTAGTCCGCGAGAAGATAACTACTCCTACTGATTTACCACCCGTGGCGCGCCGGCGCTTGCTTGACCGGCTCGCTGAGAATCTGCCCTGTTACGGCGCGACGATCATCGCCGGGCGCGCTGGCACAGGCAAGACCGTATTGGCAGCGGAATTTGCGCGACGCTGCGGGCGGCGCGTGGCCTGGTACAAGGTAGACGCGCCAGATGCCGATCTAAATCTGTTTTTGCATTATTTGGTCGCGAGCATTGCGGCACCGTATCCCAACGTCGGGCGACAGACGCTGACGCAATTGCTGCGGTTGGCGGATTCATGTAATCCGCTGGCGCTGGCCGAGGCTTTCGCCCATTGTTTGCAAGATCAGAGAGATTCGCTGCTGCTCGTGATAGATGATCTGCATCTGCTCTACGACGTGCCATGGCTAACGCCATTTTTGCTGCGCTTATTAGCGTTGCTCTCTGAGGATACACACTTGCTGATTCTGGCGCGCAGTCTGCCACCGGCACCGCTTTGGCGGCTGCGCTCAAAACAGAAGTTGCATGTCATTGATGAGGCGTCGCTGATGTTCACGGTCTTGGAAACTGAGGAGTTATTTGTCCGCTCCGGCCTCTCGCCCGATACGGCGGTAGAGGCTTGGCGGTGTACACGCGGGCGGGCCGCCGCGCTCTATAACCTAGTGCGGCAGGTCGGCCAGACCGCTATGGCAGCATAGTGGTCGGAGCTTCCATTCATTCTCAGCCGCCTGGTCATTGATGAAAGCTGTTCGGTTTATTTTGGACGGAACAGCAAGGATGATTTCCTACAGGGTTGATCATCTTGTAGAGAAACAGGAGTAAGGCAATGAAGAATAGACCAGGTGAAGAGAGGCTACTCACCAGCTACTTGCTCGGTGAGGCCTCTGAGTTGGAACAAAATCTGCTCGAAACTACTTACTTCGGCGACCAGCACTTTTACGAACTGCTGCTCGCGGTGGAAGAAGAATTGATTTGCGACTATCTCAACGGTTTCTTGTCGCCCCGCGAGTGGCGGCAGTTCGAGCAACACTTTCTCAACTCTGCCAGACGACGGCAGAAGTGTAAGGAGATGAAGGCACTACTGATGTGTGTGGCGCAGCAGCCGCAAGCGCCAACCACCACACCAGCGCATAAACCTAGAGCGGCCAAGCCTGCGGTCAGGACGCGGCGCGGCAAACAGATATTTTTTATCTGAAGTAGCGCTTCCGAGCGAGTTTCAGAAGTGATGATGCGGGCATCCCTGCCAAATTGCTGGCAAGTCGCCCAGACTCTCGTGGCGCGCAGGCATTTTGGCGCATCGTCATTTCTGGGTAGTGGCGCAAGCGGGAGAGAAGGTTTGGAGTCCAGCCTTTAGGCGGCAGCATTCGTTGACCAGCCCGGCCGGCTGAAGCCGGTACTCCAAACTCACCACCTTGCGCCACTACTCATTTCTGAAACACGTTTGGCTGTTCTGGGAGCGCCCGCGGCTCGCGTGCGAGTGATGGAAGGTTTACCTGCCAGGTAACGCACGACCTCTTCAACGCCCGCACGCGAGCCGCGGGCGCTCTCAGGACGCAAAATTTCCCTGGACTTTCCCAGGTCTTCTTGGCTAAACAGTCCTCTGTGGACGAGAGGACATTGTTTCTACGCACCAAATTGTTGCCGCCGCGCCGCGCGCCAGCGCTACTGTCGCGCCCGCGGCTGGTGGAGCGGTTGCGCGCCAACCTGGCTTGCCCAGTCACACTGGTGACGGCCAATGCCGGGTCGGGCAAGACAACACTCGTAGCTGATTTCGTCCGCACCCAAGCGCATCAGTTCATCTGGTATCAACTCGACCAGACCGATGCCGACCCGTCAGTCTTTCTCGGCTACCTGGTACACGGCTTCCGCCAACATCTGCCGGATTTTGGGCAGGCGCTGTTTGCCTACCTGCAACAAGCTAGGGAATTCAATCTCCACTCGGAGCGCGCGGTGGACGTACTGCTCAACGAAGTGCTGGAACGCGTCGAGCAGCAAATGATTTTAGTGCTCGATGATTATCACCATCTCGGCGCCGCAGACTACGTACATCACATCCTGGATCGGCTCATTGCCTATCTGCCAGACGTGTTGCATCTGGTCATCGTCTCGCGCGAGACGCCGCCGCTGCAACTTTCGCGGTTGCGCGCCCAGTCGCAACTGGCCGTGATTGACCGCCGCGATCTGCTCTTTACCGCCGAGGAGATGCAGACGCTTTTCCGTGAGGTCTTTGATCTGGAACCCACAGCGCAGCAATTGATTGAGTACCGCGAACGGACGCAAGGCTGGATCACTGCGCTGCAACTCATCCGGCAGGTCGCGCAAAGGCAGGTAACGGAACCAGGCACAGACGAGCCTGACCTCGCCGACATTCTGCGCCAATCCGAGCGCGACATCTTCGATTACTTTGCCGAAGAGGTCTTTGCCGCCGAGCCGGAGCCGGTACGGCAACTGCTCCTGCGGCTGGCCCTGCTCGACCGCATTGAATTGGAAACTTGCGCCCGCTTATTTCCTGAAGCAGGCTGCGCCTCGAGCTTGCCTGAACTGGTGCGGCGCAATGTCTTCCTGACCGTCGCGGCCGACACAAGTAGCGAAGAATATCGCCTGCATCCACTCTTTCAGGGTTTTCTGCGCCGTCGTTTGCGCGCGGAGGTTGGACGAGCTGGCGTGACGGCGTTGCGGACGCGCTATGCCGATTATTATCTGGAACGTGGGCGTTGGGAGCAGGCATTGGAACACTTGCTGGCAGCGGAAGAATTCGAGCGCGCGGCGCAGCTCATCGCCGCGCGCGGGCCAGCCTGGATTGCGGCAGGCGCACTGGCCCTGCTGAAAAAATTCGCCGACGCGCTGCCTGAAGCTGTGCTCAATCGGCATCCACGCGCGCTCGCGCACAAGGCCGAAGCGCTGCGGCTGCAAGGCGAATACGAGGCGGCGCAAGTGTTGCTGCGCCAGGCAGCGGCCCTGCTCGGCGCGCAACAGGATTGTGTGGGCGAGGCCGAAGCGCTGCACTCACTGGCGACAATTGCGCGCCGTCAAAATGATTTTGCGCTGGCCTTCGCCTATCTGGAGCGCGCGCTGGAACTGGGCACTGGCGTCAAGTCGGTACAGATTAAATGCGGCAACACGCAGGGACTGTGTTTGATGGCGCTGGGGAAATATACCGAAGCCGAACGCGAGTTCCGCTTGGCCTTTCAAGCGGCGGAAGAAGAGCGCGATGAGCATTACATACGGCTGCTCACGCACAACCTGGGCCTGCCCGCGATGATGCGCGGCGATTTTGGTGAGGCGCTACGTTGGCTGCGCCGAATGTTACGCGATGAGCAATCCTCCGCGCCTTTGCCACAGGAAGCGACCGCACATCTAAACGTGGCGCGTTGCCAGCTCTATCGCGGCGAATTGGGTGAGTGCGAACAGCATTTGGAACACGCGCTCACGCGCTGCCAACTCTTCAACCTCCCGGCAGTGCGCGCAGAGATTTTCGAGACCTACGGCAATCTTTATCGTGAGCGGCGCGAGACAACACGCGCGGCAGAATTCTACGAACGCGCGGCGCGGACTTACGAAGAAGCGGGAATCGAGCTAGCGCGGCGCGAACTGCTCGAAGAGCAAGCACTCCTGCGACTGCAAATGAGCGACCTGATCGGCGCCCGGGCGTTGCTCGACCGGCTGATTGAGGCGCGGCAGGCGCAGCATGACAAAATGGGCTTACACACGGCCACGCTCGCGCATAGCCGTATCGTGCTCGCGCAACGCCAACCCGAAACCGCCGGCGCAGGGTTGGAAGCTGCGCTGCAATACTTTCGCCAACACGGGCTTTACTATTACGAGGCACAAGCCTGTTTGCTACTTGCGGCTTGCAAACTAGCCGAAGGGAACGAGGTGCAGATGCTGGAGCAGTTGCGCCGGGCATTGGAGCTATCGGCTCGCTATGATTACGAATATTGGTTGCAGTGCGAAGCGGCGGCCCATCCGCAATTGTTTGCGTTGCCTGAAGCCGCTGAACTGCTGCCGCTCGACATGCGCGAGAAACTCGCGACACTGACGCCAGCCGCGCCAGCAACCATAGCCCCACGCTCCGTACCGCTAACAGTTGCGCCGCCGCCTGACTTGGCCATTCGCCTGCTCGGCCCGGTAGAAATCTTCCGCGATCCGCAGCGACCGCTGGCCGCCGAGGCGTGGACGACGCGTCGCGCGCGCGACATCCTCTGCTTCATCGCTTCACGTCGCCACCGCCGCGCCTCGAAAGACACGCTGATTGACATCTTCTGGGGCGAGGCCGACCTTGACACCGTGACGCGCAACTTCCACCCGACCATCTCGCACATCCGCAAGGCGCTCAACAGCAATCAACCGCTCAAGCAAAACTTCCTGCTCTATCGCGAGGGTGATTACTTGCTGAACCCTGAATTCACCTACCAAATTGACACTGAAGAATTCGACCGCCTGGTGTCCGACGGCGAAGCCGCTCGCCGCCGTGATGAACCAGACCGCGCGCTGGAATGTTATGAGACAGCCCTAGAGCTTTATCGCGGGGAGTTTATGCAGGGCAGTTATGAAGAATGGGTCGAAGAGCAACGGTCTTACTATCGCGAGCAATACCTGCACCTGCTCGAGGCGCTCGTCCTAACTGCACAAAAGGGAACTGAATGGCTACGCTCGCTCCAACTGGCGCAACTGATTTTGCATGAAGACCCGTTCCGCGAGGATATTCATTGCCTGGTCATGCGCGCGCACGCTGCCCAAGGCAATCGTTCTGCCGTGAAAGAACAATACGAGACGCTGTGCAAATTGCTACGCAAAGAGCTGGGTGTCGAACCCGCGCTTGAGACACAAACACTCTATCGCCAACTGTTCGGCTAATATGCAGCCGATGCCTCGAAAACAGACATGCGAGCCGAGGCATCAATAGCATCACTCTCACCTGATTGCCCAGATCAGCATACGCCAGATTAAAACTCAGTTTGTGCGAGACAAGTAGAAGGACTTTGCAAAACTAGCCAAAAATCAGCCTGGCAGGTTTTAGCTGAGAAGATCGGCTAGTTCCGACTGACCTACTCTTTGGTGGAGCGATTTAGCCAAACAATCTGGCCCAAGATTTGCTGAACCTGCGCTGAGCACAAGCCGCCCTAAATCCGTTGAGAGGTTGTGGTAAGCAAATGGGCGAAGCAACACTAGCATTTGAGAAAACAGTTTATCCCATTGTTAAAGATGCCGAGTGAGTGCCGGACTACAGTTACATTCTTTTCAATCTTATCTACGCAGTAGCCGCCTTGGGGAGAGGCTATGAACTTTCGCATGTCTGAGTTACTAAACGCCAGCGGGCAGGTGAAGCTGCTTTCTTCTAGCCGCCAGGCCAAGTGGCGACGGAAAATTCACAGACATTTTCAGCGCGCATTGGTTTTTTGCCTGAGCCTAGTGCTTGCCATCGGCCAGGTGCAAGCGGGCATCCTTGTTGTCGGCTCGAACGGTATTACGGCCACCGGAGTAGACGGCATCATTTACACTGGCACGTCGGGCATTACAGCAACGGGCGTAGATGGCTTGCTCGCTTTCGGCGTCAATGGCATCACGGCCACGGGCGTGGATGGTGTTCCTATCGCGGGCGCTAATGGCGCGACTTACACAGGCGTGAATGGCATCACGGCGACCGGCGTAGATGGCCTGACGATGAATAACGCGGCGGGTATCACGGCGACGGGCGTGGATGGCATTACAGCGACCGGCGTAGACGGTACGGTCTATCACGCCGACTCGCTACTAATCCGACAAGCCAATGGGATTACGGCGACCGGCGTAGACGGCATTACGGCAACGGGCGTGGATGGTGCTGTCTCGACCGGCTCTGATTCGTTCACCATAGCGCGTACCGACGGCATCACGGCGACGGGCGTGGACAGCTTTCTTATCAACGCTGCTGACGGCATTACGGCGACCGGCGTAGACGGTACGATCTTCATGATTCCGCCCAGTGGCGTCTTGATAACCGGCGTGGATGGGATCACGGCAACCGGTGTGGATGGGATCACGGCAACCGGTGTGGATAGTGTTACTGGATTGATCAACGCTGTGACGCAACTGATAGGTTTGCAGAGCCTTGATCCTGAGTTGGCGGTTTTGCTCAATGGTTTAACCGACGATAGCAATGTCAACGCCGCAATTGTTTATCATCATACGCCGACCGAAGCTGATTTGAATGATCTGCGCGCGCTAGGAATTCTTGGTGGCACGCGCTATCACGTGCTGCCGGTCATCGTTACTACCACTACCAAACGGCAATTGATTGCTGCCTCACGCTTGCCTGCGGTGCGTTCGATCTACGGCAATCGCACCCTGCAAGCGCTGGCCGATCCGGGACGCGGCTTGACGGGCGTGGAGCGCGTGCGTGCGGATGCTGATCTCAAACAGAGCAACGGCGGTATGGCACTCACCGGACGCGGTGTGACCGTGGCCGTGCTCGACACTGGGTTGAATGGCTTGCATGCTGACCTTTCAGGCCGTGTCGTGCAGAACGTCAAGCTTGCTGGCACGCTTGGATTGGGTGTGGGCTTCAACTATTCGCTCAGTCTGGAAAACTTCTCCAACACTGATCTGCTTTCAGGCCATGGCACTTTTGTCGGCGGTGTCATCGCGGGTAGCGGCGCGCGTTCGGGCGGCAAATATACGGGCGTTGCGCCGGGCGCGCGGCTGTTGGGCTTGAGCGCGGGCGATTTGAATTTGTTCTATATACTTGAAGGTTTCGATTATCTGCTCTGGCGTGGCGCGGACTATGGCGTGAGAGTGGTCAATTGCAGCTTCTCGGCCAACACTGTTTATGACACCAACGATCCGGTCAACGTGGCGACAAAGCTGCTGACTGAACAGGGCATCAACGTTGTCTTTTCGGCTGGCAACACAGGGCCGGGTCTAGGCACGCTGAATCCTTACGCAATGGCGCCGTGGGTAATCAGCGTAGGCGCAACTGATGAGCATGGTCGGTTGGCAGATTTCTCATCGCGCGGAGATTTCCGGTTGGCCAATGCGCGTCCGACTGTAGTCGCGCCAGGCGTCAACATCGTCAGTTTACGCAGCAATCCTCTGTTGAGCGTGACGGGTGTCTTCGGCATTCAATCCGGCGTTGATCTACAACTGCTCAAGCTCGGCGAGTTGCCCTACTACACCACGTCGAGCGGGACGAGTTTCACTGCGCCGCAAGTGGCGGGCACGATTGCGTTGATGCTCGAAGCCAATCCAAATTTAACGCCCGCACAGGTGCGCGACATTCTGCAACGTTCGGCCACGCCGCTCCCACCGCACTACGCGCACGAAGTCGGGGCGGGGCTGTTAAATGCGCATGCGGCGGTGCTCGAAGCCGAATTCCCGCAACGGCGCATGGGGCTGTTCCGCGCCAGTTTGGAGTGCGGGCAAGTGCGCTTCATCAATGATCCGGCACAACAGTTCAGCGGCATCGCGCAACCGGGTGGCATCCATGAAACCAATCTGCCCATACCGGCGGGTACGTTACTGGCTTCGGTCAGAATCGCTTGGGGGCCGACGTTGAGTTTGAATGACCTGGGTTTGTCACTATTTGATCCGAGTGGTGTGAAACGAGCGGAGTCGAATGAACTCAACTTGCCTGGCTTGACTGGTAAGCGCGAGAGCCTCGCCCTCCAGCAACCGGCGGCGGGCGCCTGGCGCGCACAGGTGCGGCACACCATCGGCTTGATCGGCACGGCGCAAGCTTTCACCGGCGCGCTCGAAACGACGCACGTCGAGTACGCGCCCTTGTCTGACCTGCAAGGAGTGAGCGCAACGGCGCGCGAAGAGATTTATCAAACACTCAGAGCATTCGTGTTGACGCCGCTGGGCAATCGCTTCCGGCCCGCTTTCACAGTCTCGCGCTACGATCTGGCTACGGCTTTGGTGCAAGGCGGGCGCGTGCCGCAGTATCTGGCTGGTCAAGCGCGCTTCACCGATGTTCGCGATGCGCTAACGAGGTTGATGGTCGAGAGTGTGCAAACCGCGCCCGGCGGCCCGCTGTTTTATGACGCCGTGCCGGGCAATGGCTTCAGACCTGATGACCGCGCTGATCGGCTCACGGCGGCGATTGCGTTGGTACGCGCAACAGGGTTGCGAGCAGAGGCCGAAGCGAAAGCTGGCATATCCTTGCCTTTTACCGACGCCAATCTGATCCCCGCGCAATATCGTGGTTACGTATCAGTCGCGCTCGCACGCGGGCTGCTGGTGGCTGATGGCACAACGTTTCGCCCGGCGAGTGCACTGACGCGGGTTGAGTTGGCGCATGCGCTGGTGACGTTGATGAAGCTCGCGACAGGATAGATAAAGAGCGGCCTCTAGCCTTGTTTAACAAATATCGTGGTGTTGTTCTCTCAGCATACGGCTAGAGCACAGCGTAATATTTCCTTCTACGAGGCACTTTCGAGTGTAAAGCGACTGCGGAGTTTCAAGGAGAAGAACCGTTACTCCACGGCGGGCAACGAGCCTTGAAGCATAAGGTGCTCAAGTGAGCACCCGGTTAGTCAGCTTAGTGCGTTCGGTGTTTGGATACTCTTCAAGCCATTCAAGTGGTTGAAGAGAGGTGCAAGAGTTTGGGAAAAACGTCCTAACAAACTTCCATTATCAATCCCTCTGGCTCTTCTGGCCCGGCTGGCCAAGCGCAACTAAAAAACCTAAATACATAGAATCCCGCTTTTAGTAGAAGTGCGTAATGATGGCGGTCAAATTATAGTAACTCGCCAGACCGTTGTTCATTTTCTGTCTGCCACGAAGACAGTCGCACAGTTCGGCCTTACGAAGAAGGTAGGTTTTCGTACCGGGACAAGGAATTAATGTTCTATTGTCACCGTGTCGGTTGACTTCCTCCCGCATAATCCGTAAAAGCGTTTCTGCAAATTTGGCCATTCAAGTGCCCAAGAAAGTTTTTCCTAGCTCGGTCGTCACTGGCCGGGAAGCAGGTAAAGGTACGTCTTGAAGCTCGTTTCAGCGGCAGCCCGTTGAAATGTAGGGAAGGTGTGTCCTGATCTAAGAGCCGTGCAGTTGGGCTAGTGGAAAAGATTGAATTTGCAGACACCCAAACAACCCCTATGACCCACGAAAGGATGCTTTAAGATGCGGTTTCGGATATCTCTCTTTCACCCACTCTTCTTTCTCCTCTTTATGTCTACTTGGGGGCTGGCGCAAGTGGGCCAAGTACCTCGTAGAACAAGCATTGTATCTACCGACTCAGGCGGTGTGACGGCCCCGGCGATGATCTTCGATAATGATCCGCGGTTGAATGTCTATTGCAATGTCATGAGCTTCGGCGCTATCAGTGACGGTGCAACCGACAACTCCGCGGCGCTGCAAAAGGCGATTGATGCAGGTCACGCCGTAATCATCCCTGAAGGCACTTTCAATTTCAGCGCAACACTCACGCTCAAAAAAGACAGCTTGATAATGGGCACCGGCAAGAAATCAATCTTGCGCTACACCGGCACAGGTGTGGCGCTGCGCGAGCCGGAGGGTAGCTACACGAACGGCTACGACAACCTAAAGCTGGTGAACTTCACGCTGACGACAAACAACGCTTCGCAGACGGGCATCGAGTTGACCAACAACTATCAGGTCACGCTCAGCGGTGTATACGTTGATGGTGCCACTGTGGGCTTCCGCACGGCGGGCATCCACATCGTCAGCGCCAACGCTGCGGCCAACAGCGCAGTCATACGCATTGTGGATGGTGAAATCTGGCTGTGCGTGGGAGATGGCATCCGTGTCAGCGGCCCGGCTGGTGCAGCGGGTCTTTGGATCGAGCGCAATCACATTACCGGCAATGCCTACGGCATCAATCAAATCACTCCGCAAGGCGCTTATCCGGCGACTAACTGGCAAGTCAGCAATAACGTCATCGAAGGTAATCTGCAAGGCGGCATCCGGGCCGATGTGCTGATTGCTTCCTCCATCACCGGCAATCATTTTGAAAACAGCACTGGGGCTAATCCATCCCTTGTGCAGATTGGCGCCAAGGGCTTTGCTCAGGGGCTGAACATCTCCAACAACACCTTCGGTGGCCAGGGCGCGCAGTACAACGTTGATTTGAACAGCCTGGCGGATGTGACGGGCTTGATTTCAGGCAACACTTTTAACGGCGCGTCGGTCGCGGCGATTCGCGCCACGGTCGCGCGCGGCTTGCGCATCGAGAACAACACGATTGAGCAGGGAACAGTTCCGACGTTAGTAACCTTGGGGCCAGCCTCGCGCTCGGTCTGGATTCAGGATTTCAACAACGCTTCTTACATCTCCGGCTCGGCTTCACCTGCGCCCAATCTGACGCTCGGTGGTCGCTTGATTCTCGGTGACGCTTCGCTAAAGGGTGGCACTGGCGCAGTGGAAACCAGAACCGCAGATGGTAGCGGCTTCGCGCAACACTTGGCGCTCTCATTCAAGCAAGCCGCCGGGCCGAGTTGGACGAGCGGGGCGGGTGCGCCAGCAGGAGGCTGTGTGACCGGCAGTCTCTACACGCGCACGGACGGCGGAGCGAACACCACGCTGTATGTGTGTGAACAGGGAGCGTGGAAGGCGAAGTGATGGCTTAGCGCACAAACAATTCCTCCGCATTCCACAGCGAATAAGGCAGCAGCGCACTTGGGCGATGATTGCCCACGCGCCGATTGGCGGCGGAAGTGAGATGGCGCGTGGTGAGCGGGATAACGGGCAATTGCTCGGCCAGGATGGCTTGTATTTCGCGGAAGCTGGCGCGACGGCGTTCCAAGTTCGTTTCGCGTGATTGCTCAGCGACGAGCGCATCAATGCGCGCTTCCCAAGCCGTCGCGGGTTGCGCCTGTTTGGGAAACCACTGGTGTGAGGGGCTGCTGCTGCGCAGGAAGTTGGCGTAGGAGGACGGATCAGGCTCGCTCACAGATGCGCCAAGCAGCGCAGCGTCGTACTCGAAGCTTTGGAAAATCCGCCGCGATAGCTCGCCGAATTCGAGCGGGGCGACCTGCATCTTGATGCCGAGTTTCGCTAAGTCTTCCTGCACAACCGTAGCCATCGCTATGCGTGGCTGGCTCTCGGTCGGCACCAGCAAAGAAAACTCGACACGATGACCTGTGGCGTCGAATAGCTCTGGCGCTTCGGATGTGCCGCGTGCAATGAAGCCCGCCTCGCGCAACAACGCCCGCGCCTTTGCTAAATCGTAAGGAGTATGTGGCAAATCCTGCGCGACCCACGCGCGATTGCCTGGTGAGACGAAGCCGTAGAGCGGCGTCGCCAATCCCTGCAGCGTAAGCTTCGCGATGGATTCGCGATCAATTGCGTGCGAGACCGCGCGCCGAAAATGAGTGTCGTTGAACCACGCGCGCTTGACCGCAGTGGCCTTTGGTGTGAGGTTGAACCAGAGATGATCTGTGCTCAAGCCTGGGCCAGCGTCAACCGCTCGCACCGCGCCCGTCGCTGAGCGCAAGGCGGCATAGTCAGCGGGCCGCAAGCGATCAATCAGATCAAGCGCGCTTTGCTGCAAGCGGGCGATAGCGTTGCTGGTATCGCTCACGACTTCAATCACGAGTTGGTCGAGATAAGGCAATGAGGTACCCGCGCGGTCTTTTTTCCAGTAGTGCGGATTGCGCCGTAGCGTGAGGCGCTCGCCGGGCGCGGCAGACTGAACGGCAAAAGCACCGGCAGTGACGATGCGTTGCGGCTCAGCCGTCAGGCCATAAGCTTCGCGCAACGCGCCGCGCTGGAAATCGGCTTCCAACGTGTGGCGCGGCAACACGGCGAGATTCGACAGATAGCTTTCAGGTGCGGCCACTGGTTCGGGAAAGATCAGGCGCAAATGACGATTGTCTGTCGCGCTGAATTCAATCTGCCGCCCGCCAATCAGCAACGCATCACGAAAGACCGGTGAGGCTGTGCGTTCGTCGTAGAGCGCGCGCAACGTGAAGCCGACATCTTCAGCAGTCAACTCATGTCCATCGGAAAATTTGGCGTCATCACGCAGCGTGACCTCTACCGTGCGCCCGTCGCTATCCAACCTCCAACTAGCGGCTAGGCCAGGCGCATAAGCGCGCGCAGCATGATCGAATTCAACGAGTCGCCCGCCGAGTAGATAGAAAGCTAGCAACAGCGAAGGCTCATCCGACGCGGTAAGATAATTGAAGGTCTGTGGCGGTGCGGTGACGCGATAGGTGAGCGAGCCGCCGCGCTGCCCCGTGGTTCGCTCGGTTGGGTTCGACGGATTTTGCTGCGCAGGCGGGGCAGATGATTTGCAGGCGCTGATCGGCCACAACGCAATGAGTAAGGTGAGCAGTACGAATCGTCGTGACGTAAATCCCATCTTCCCGGCCCTCCCTAAATGACAAATACACAGCCAAAGTTGCAGTCAGTTTGTGCAACGAGCGAATTCAAGCATAGCGGCAAAAGACTGTCCAGCATAATAGTTGACAGCAGCACAACGAGCGTGGAGAGTGCTGCCCACAATGACCTCATCACTGAAACTGATTCTTGACCGATTGCTGCAAGGCATTGTGGTTCTGTTGCTCGTCTCGGCGCTCAGCTTCGCCTTGCTGGCGGCGGCAGGCGGCGATGCGCTGACGGCGTTGCAACACAATCCGCAGGTATCGGAAGAGACGCTCAATCAGTTGCGCCAAGTTTATGGATTGGATCAACCATTGGTGGTGCGTTACCTGCGCTGGCTTGCCGGAGCAGCGCGCGGTCGGTTGGGCGATTCAATTTATTTTCAGCGGACGGTGGCCGAAGTCTTATGGCCGCGTTGGTGGCGCACGCTGATGTTGGCGTTGGTGGCACTCTTGCTGGCGTGGCCGGTGTCGCTCGTATTGGGCGTCGCTGCGGCGCGGCGGGCGGGTAGGTGGCTGGATCGCTTGTGCAGCGTATTGGTGCTGGTGGGAGCTTCAACGCCACGTCTGTTGTTGGCGCTGGTGGCGCTCGCTGTCAGTGTGCGAGCGGCGCCATTCCGCGTGGGTTCGGCAGTTGAGGTAGCGGCGCGCAGCCATTCCGTTTGGTTGCCGGCGTTAGTGTTGAGTGTGCCGCTGCTGGCGCTCTTTCTGGCGCAGACACGCGAGTGCGTAGTTGCTGCGTTGGAGCAGGAACACGTGCGCGCGGCGCGTGCCAAGGGGCTGCCGGAGCGCAGCATTCTGTTACGCCACGTCCTGCGCCCGGCGCTCAATCCGCTGATCTCGGTCTTTGGCTATAGCCTGGGTGGACTGTTGAGCGGGTCGGTCATTGTGGAGCAGGTGTTGGATTGGCCAGGTCTGGGGCAGTTGAGCGTGGTGGCTGTGCTGAGTCGGGATGTGCCGTTGCTGTTGGGTGTGGTGCTGGTAGCGGCGGTGGCTGTGCTAGTAGGCAATCTATTGGCTGATCTTTTACTGCGCTGGAACGATCCGCGATTGCGCAATGAAGAAAATTGAAACGGAAAGCGTGAGTGGTCAGCAAAAGCGGGCGCGCTTTGCCCTGTTGCGACGGAGCAAGGCGTTGAGCGCCGGGGTGAGCGTGGTCAGCATCTTTTATCTAGTTGCCGTCTTTGCCGATTTCCTTGCGCCTTATGACTACCGCGCGCAGTCACGACAAGAACCGCTTGCCCCGCCAGCCGCGCTCCATTTCTGCGGTGTGCGGTTGTGCCTCGATGCACAGCGGCTGATTGATCCGCTGGAACGCCATTACACCGCAGACACGCAGCAAAGCTATCCGCTCTCATTCTTCACGCGCGGCTACTCGTACCGGCTGTTCGGTGTGATTGCCACAAACGTTCATCTGTTTGGCGTGCACAGCGAGGATGCGAATGCGCCGCAGGCGCATCTGCTAGGAACAGACGCATTGGGGCGCGACCGGCTGGCGCGCTTACTAATTGCATCACGGTTCTCTTTAGTAGTTGGGCCAGTGGCGTTGGCGTTAGCGAGCTTGTTGGGCGTGTTGATCGGTTGTTTTGCAGGTTATGCCGCACGCTGGATGGGTGCTGTGCTGATGCGGGCGGCAGACGTATTGCTGGCGCTGCCGACGCTCGTGCTGGCGCTGGCAGCACGAGCAGCGTTTCCGCCAGAATTGCCGCCGCGCCGCGCCGCACTCCTGTTGATCGCAATCTTCGTTGCGTTGGGTTGGGCGGAGCTAGCGCGTTTGGCGCGGGGGCTAGTGCTGGAATTACGACAGCGTGAGTTTGTATTGGGGGCTGTCAGTTTGGGCGCAACACCAGGGCGTATCTTATTTCGCCACATCTTGCCTAACGCAGCGCGACCGCTTGTTGTGCAGGCGCTCCTGCTGCTGCCAGCTTTTTTACTAACTGAGAGTTCGCTCTCTTTCCTCGGCGTCGGAGTGCAAGAACCAGAGGTGAGTTGGGGCAGTCTACTCGCGGCGGCGGCAGATATGGCACTGCTGCAACGGGGCAATGTGCTGGCGCTGCTCGCCCCGGCTTTTGCCATGATGTTCTTTGTTGGCGGTGTCCGCCTTCTCGGCCAAGGGTTACAGCAGGTTGATGGGCGGGCGGATCAGTAACCTTCAAGGGTAGTAGCGCAAGGTGGTGAGTTTGGCGTACCGGCTGCAGCCGACCGGGCTGGTCAACGCAAGCTGCCGCCTGAAGGCGGGACTCCAAACCTTCTCTCCCGCTTGAGCCACTACCCCTTTGAGACCTAATATGTCAACGACGCTAATAACTAATGATCGCTCAGTACGCTGGACTATGGCTCAAACATTGTTCTACCGCAGAGTTTTTCGACCCAACCGATTCATTCATCAACTGGGCGAGCGTTGGAAGGAGCCGCTCCAAATCGTTGGGCATAATTAGATAAACTTGTGCGCCTGCGCTTAACCCTTGCTGCCGATCGGCTTCATAGGCCAGAGATGAGTAGAAGAGGATCGGAACCTGCGGTTTGAGACTCCGAATCTGTCGGCACAGATCGAAACCAGCTCCATCCGGTAGCCAGCCTTCGAGCAGGATCAGGTCAAAGCTCCCTTCCTGCGCCAGTCGCCACCCGTCAGCTACCGTGCTGACCACGGTCACTTTGTAGTTATCCGAGAGCAGCTTTGTTAGTAACAATCCGTTGTCTTCGTCTTCGATACAGAGAATTCGCTTCGGGTGAAAGGTCATCACCAGCCTCCTTAAAGGGATGCGGGGGAGGTGTGAGATAAAGAGATTTGACGGTTTTCAACGAAGGCTAGATTGATGGGGCTCTACTCAATCAAGGCGGCCAGGATGGGAACTGAAATCACGAAAAGACAAATAGGTGAGAACGCTTTGCTCAGGTTTCTTTCTCGGCTCTCTTTGTCTCTTTGTGGTTCACCCCGCATCTTGGAATATAGGCTCGCTTGAGCGCCAGCGACTCTGAGAGTGGATTCGGTATTCCTCTCTGAGTCAGAGACCGTCATCGGGCTTGATGTTTCGCCCGTGGGTAATAATTTATGGACAAGGCTTGAGAAATTCTTGAGATCGGGACGTGGCAACTTGATAGTTGGCTTGTGTGGGCTAATCGGGTAAGCAGCTAAGAAAAAGCACGGCTCGGAGGGGATAGGTAACCCCCGGTTTTGCAGCAGTTCCTCAATCCATCGGGCTAAAAGCCTTGAAAATCAATCATTTCAGGTTTTGCTTATCAGCAAACCACAGTAAATAATAAAGTTGCCCGCCCAAACTAATATTTTTGTGCTATACTCTTGCCAAATCTTACTGTGATAGAGGAGATTGAGAAGTTGACATACCGAGAGGGCAATAAAGTTATATACCCCCGTTTAGGCATTTGCCGCGTGGCTGGAATTGTTGAGTTGGCGGTCGGTGGCACATCAGTTAAGTGCTACGAATTACAGCCCTTAGACTTCCAAGAGACAACTGTCGTTCGAGTCCCGGTCAATAAGGCTGAGGAGGTCGGGGTTCGCAAACTGATTGATAAAGCCGATATCCCAAAACTGCTCAGATTTTTGGGCAAAGACATTGAGGTTGCCAGCGACCATCGCAAACGCAACGCCAAGAATGCCGAGCGCATGGCTTCAGGAGAAATATACGAGATTGCCGATTCGCTAAAGACGATGGCCAAACTGAGCAAGAGTAAAACGCTCTCGCCTGAAGAACAGCAAATGATGGGGCGCGCACGTCACCTGCTCATACGCGAGCTTTCCTACGTGACTAAACTTACCACGGAAGAGATTGAGCAGATGATTGAAGATGCATTAGTTGGCAAAAAGACGCGTGCTAAGAAGCTAGCTGCCTAGCTGAATTGGACTTACGTAGCATAACCGCGCTGCCAAGCTGGATTGGTTTGGCAGCGCATTGCTTTGTGAAAAGAGATTGTTTCGTTGCATCAGCAAGACAATTGAAATTTTTTTTGACCATCTCAGGCGGGACAAAAATTAGTCTCCTTCATTCACATCTCTACGCCAAATGCCCGGCTGCGTCGTTTTCCATAAGCTCTTGAAAACGTTTTTTTGATCTATCAGGCCTAACTTGAAGTTGCAAGTCTGAAACTGCTGATAAAACTGGCTTTACAGGTTGCACGACCTGTGCTAAGGTGCTGCTCGCTTCAGACGGGCATCCCCGACAAGTAGGTGCAGAGCTTGTAAAAGCAGCGGGCGAGAAATGGGCTTTTACAGCGGCCAGGTGATTCCGATTTTTCCACAAAAATTAAAGACCGTCGGCTGAAGTGCTAGTTTCACGACCTTGTTTCGGTATAGGTTAGTAAAGTGGAAGTGAAGCAAGTAGTTCGGCTTACACCTTTGTAAATCACGCTCCCGGTTGGGTGGACGGCGTGGCACGCTCAGTCGCTGCAATGTGCCTGCTCAACCGTATAGCCACGCGGCACGGGCGTGATATTTGAAATGCCAGTGGGCTGTTAGCTCAATGGCAAACTGGCTAATGCTGGTAGGTTTGTTCCAGGTCTCGGAGCGCCGCTATACCAGTTCAGGCTGGTCTGAAATATCTCTTTGATAACGACTCACTAAACTCAATCGCGCATTTCTGGCACCTATTGTACGGTGCTAAGCTGAAACCCCACATAAAAAGAAGATTTGGAGGTGTTATTTGAAACAGGTAGTCAGTTCGTACTCAGCTAATTTAACCTTCACCCAATCGTCCGTGTTAGGCGAGCGAGTTGCGGCGCTCGTCCCACCGATTCCCAGCTATGTCTGGCTGGCGATGCTCTTACTAGCGGCAACGTTGCTGGGAGTCTCGACAATGTTGCGCGCACGTGGCCAGATGGCAACCGCACGGAACAGTTACGCCGTCAGCGACTCGCGCCTCGCGCAGGCGCAGGCGGCCAATACCGAAATCAAGGATAAAACTAACTTGATTCGCACCAACTCGCAGGCTGCCGCCCAAGCGGCGCAGGAGCGATTGCACTACGTCAAACCCAACGAGATCGTGATTGCGACTCGCTAGTTCAGCGTAGTTTCACTTCAATTCTAGCCCAGTCCTGGCCACTCCGTTCCGGTCTGGCCAGGACTGGTCAACTGAGTTCTTCTCGGCGGATCCCTTGAAAGCGGAGCGTACCGATGGAAGAGAATTTTGAAGAGAAGTACCAGGCTGTCTTGCAAAATCTCGAATTCGCGCTCGCGCAGGTCTATCGTAGCGATCCGAAGATGACTGACTACGCAGCACTCTACGCCGTCGAATCGCTCATCAAACAATACAACGCCGAGCAGCAAGGCCGCACTCTCGCAGCCCCACCATTCCAACCACACGAACAGGAAGCCTTCGACAGCATCAAAGCTATTTGTGAATGGCGCTTGGGCAAACAAGCTCTGGTCGGTGAAAACGATGAAGAGGTCAACCTTGGCGACCAAGCCAACACGCCAGAAGAAATCAACGCCTGTCTCAAGCGTATCAAGAAATCAATCGAGTTCTGGCAAAAGCGCGGCGGGCGACGCAGCTACTTCGAGTTTGTCAGCCGATTTCTGCCTTGAACGTCTTGAGCTACTCAATAGCCCTGCCAATCCGGCTTGGCTTGCAGTATCTGTCGGATGCGGTTCAAAGATGCGATAATCCGACTGCGGCAAGCCATCTGCTCGTATTTGCCATATGTCAGGTGCGCTGTCCCCGACGCACCTTCACACACCGAAATGCAAAAACACCCGTTACACAAAGCCGCCGCCTATGAAGAAGGCGGCGGCTTTGCTTTAGATATGGCCTCAGCTTTTGTGCGCTGGCTCATTATTGCCCGCCGCCTGCCGCTTCGATTTTGGCCGCGCCGTTGATGAAAGCCGTCACGTCCTTGTGCAGCTTCTCGCGCGACTTCTTCTCGATATACATCATGTGTCCGGCTTCGTAATACGTGAAGCTGACATTCTTGCGGATAGCCGGTTCCAAGCTCATGTGCGAGATGGTGTGCTCGATCCCGTTGAAGGGCGTGGCCACGTCGTAATACCCGCAGATCACCAGCACTTTCAACTGGCCTTGCTGCGTCATTGCCGAACGCAAGGCTTCGGCAGGCCCGCCAGGTTGTCCTTGATCCCACGGCTGCACACGGCCGCTGAGCGTGTAATACATGTCGGTGTTCCACTTCAGCTCGCGGCGCACGTAGTCCTGAAACATGGCGACGTAGGAGCCATCGTATGACGCCAGGCTTGAGTCGTATTCGTAACGCTCACCGGCGGCGTCTGCGTCCATACCGGTGAAGCGCGCATCAATACGGCCCAGCGTCAGGCGTTTGTCGCGCAACAGTTCCTTGAACCAGCGTTGCGGGCTGATGCGCAGGTTGGTTTGCTCGATGTACTTGGGCGAAAGTCCAGTGAAGCGCGCCAGGTTCTTGACGACCTTTTGATACTCAGCCGGAGACAGCTCATCGCCTTTCTCCAACGCCGCCGCATATTCACCGTGCGCGAACTGGCGTGCTTGTTGCGCGACCTCGGAAACGCTCAATTTTTGCAAGTCAGGCGGCAGCACTTTGTGATACCACGCCGAAGCGATGAGGGTTGGGAGAAAGAAGATTGTCCGATCATCTTCACCCCAATTGCCAAAACCTACCGAAGATAACAGTGCGATGCCATTCAGATAGATTTGATGGCGACGCTGCAAGACATACGAGAGTTGCGCAGAGCGCGTTGTGCCGTAGCTTTCCCCGATCAGAAATTTTGGTGAGGCCCAGCGCTCGTTGCGCGTGAGGTACTGGTAGATGAAATCGGCGAAATAAGTAGCGTCTTGTACCACGCCGTAGAACTGCGCCGTATTTTCGCCGGGTGCGGGACGGCTGTAGCCGGTCGAGATCGCATCCACAAAGACCATATCGGTAGCGTTGAGAAATGAATCACCATTCTCGACGATCGAGTACGGCGCGGGCATCCCGAATCCATCATCGGTCAGCGCGATGCGTTTCGGCCCCAAGCCCATGTGCGTGTAGGAAGAGGCAGAGCCAGGGCCGCCATTGTAGACAAACGACACCGGGCGTTTAGATTTATCCGGCGCCTCATCTTTGGTGTAGCCCACGAAAAAGAAAGTCGCCTTGGGCGAACCGTCATCGGCCTTGATGACATAGGTGGCGGCAGTCGCGGTGTAATTGATCTGCTGTCCACCAATGCGCACGCTGCTGTGAGTGACTGAACTTTTCTCTTCTAGCGGCGGCGCGGGGCGCTGTTGTGCCGTTGCTGCGGGCGCGGTTGTCGGGGGTTGTTGTTGTTCCGCTGCCCCACCACGGCCACCACGGCCACCACGCTGTGGTGGATCTTGTGCCAGTATTGGACAGGCGGCTAGTAGCATGGTTATGCCTGCGGCAATAATGCGATTCATGCTCAACTCTCCTTTTTGGTTGGTTAGGGTAATGACAAGCAAGCGAACTGCCAGGAAATTTCAGAGGCGTCATCATACGTGTTTCAGCATTGGACAACAAGAACGCGGCGAATGAATCTACTGATTGGGTTAGGTTGCCAATAGGGAATAAGAATCAGTAGCCGCCCTACTCGTTTAGAGTAACTTTGCCTCGGAACGAACGATAGAGAAAGATGAAATAACCAATCGCGAGTGCGATTCCAATGACCCACCAGATCAACCCTACGGCCAGGCTGTAAGCTCCGGTCTTCGCGTTGTAGATCGTCAGGCTGTACGACGGATTAGTGCTGGCAGGTAGCAGATATGGGTACATTGCGAATGCCGCGCCGCCCAGCATGCCAGCGATGTACGCTGTCGAGGAAAGGAAGGCCGCCAATTCCTGTCCCTTTGCCAGAAAGTACCGCATAGCCAGCAGCGCTACAACGACGAGCGCGGGAATGATCCAGCCCCAGGGGCGTAACCGAAAATTGTCCATTACCTGCGGGCGGATGTAGAGCGTTGCGACAAGGCTCAACACTGTCAGCAGCACCAACACCAACCAACTTAACTTGGCAATACGCCGGGCGCGTAGATTCACGTTGTCTTCTGTCTTCAATGCTATGTAGTGCGCACCATGCACGGTGAGCGTTGCGAGAGCCAACAAGCCCATCAGCACCGTGTACCAATCGAGGATGCCTGGCTGCGGGCCGACTCTGAAGTTCGTCCAGAGCGCTTCAAAAAAATAACCATCCGAGTTGAGCGGGACGCCGCGAATGACATTGCCAATCGCCGCGCCGAAGAAGATCGCAAGCAACAGGCTGGCAAACGAAAACACGGTGTCAAAGAAAGACCACCACAGCGGGTCGTTGACGTGCGATCTCAGTTCGACGCCCATGCCGCGCAGCATCAGCAGCCAAAGCACCATCATCAGCGGCAGGTAGAAGCCGCTGAAGCTCGAAGCATAGAGCAGCGGAAAAGCGAAGTAGAGCGCACCACCAGCGGCAAGCAGCCAGACCTCGTTGCCGTCCCACACCGGCCCGATGGCGCGCAGCACCAGGCGGCGCTCCTCGTGATTGCGCGCGACATACAGATTGATGATGCCTGCGCCCAGATCGAAGCCGTCCAGCACGACGTAAGCCGTCAACATCAAAGCAACGAGAATGAACCACAGCGTTTCCATACACAGCCCCTCCTTTATGCCTCGGCAGTTTCAGGCGTGATTTTGGCACTTGGAGGAGTTTGAGTTTCCTGCGCGCCCAACAGTTCAGGGCCGTGTCCCACTTCGTGCCAGATCAAAAACAGAAACAGGATGCTCAGTACCGTGTACATCCCCATAAAGCCCAGCAGTGTGAAAAGCGTATTGCCCGCCGAGACGTTAGCCGAAAAACCGTGTGCCGTCCGCATCAACCCGTAGACCACCCAAGGCTGGCGACCGACTTCGGCAGTAATCCACCCGGCGGTGTTGGCGATGTAAGGGAAGGGAAAGCTCAGCATCAAAATCCACAACATCCACCGCGCGTCGAAGAGCCGCTTCCTCCACAACAGCAATGCCGCCACCGCCGTGATGAGAATAAAGATCGTCCCCAACCCAACCATGATGTGATAGCTGTAGTAAAGCAGCGGAATGTTGTCGGGCCATTGGTCGCGCGGAAATTCATTCAACCCTTTTATCACTGCCTCCCAGCGGCGGTGAGTGATGAAGCTAAGCGCCCCTGGTACGTAGATCGGATTGTCCAGTTGCTGCTTGTCAGGATCGGGTTGACCTATGATGACGATGGGCGCTCCTGCTTCGGTCTTAAAGAGTCCTTCCATCGCCGCGAGCGTGATCGGCTGGTATTTGGCGATTAGCTTGCCGTGCATATCGCCGGAGGGAAACAACTGAAAAATCGAAGCGACCGCCGCGACCGTCACGCCCAGCTTGAGAAACAAGCGGCCATACTCTTCCTGCCTGCGCGAGAGCAGATAGAATGCGCCAACCGCTGCCATCACGAACGCGCCTGTGATGACCGCGCCGCCCATGTTGTGGATGTATTGCCAGAACGCCCACTCGTTGGTCAGCAGCGCCCAGAAGCTGTCGAGATGAGCCGTGCCGTCCGCCGCGATTTGATAACCCACCGGGTGCTGCATCCAAGCGTCAGTCACAATGATGAAATAGCCCGACAGCCACGAACCGGCAAAGACCATAAAAGCCGCGAGCCAATGCACCCGCTGCCCGAATCGTTTTTCACCGTACAAGAACAGTCCGAGGAATGAAGATTCCAGAAAGAAGGCGAAGACGCCTTCCATCGCGAGTGAGGTGGCAATCACGCCGCCCGAATACTGCGCAAACTTCGCCCAGTTAGTCCCGAACTGGAACTCCATCGGAATCCCTGTGATGACGCCGAAAAGGAAGTTGATGGCAAACAGCTTGGCCCAGAAACGCGCGGCTCGGTTGTACTTCTCCTCTCCTTTCCAAAGGGCGAGCGACTTGAAGACGACGATGAGCGGAGCCAGCCCCATCGTCAGTTGCGGAAAGAGGTAGTGATAGGTAATGGTGAAGGCAAAGTGCAGACGATGAAGCGAGAGCGCGCTGTTCATAACTCACCTCCGAAAGTCTAAGGCTGTAAAACTCGTCCAGGAGGAAGATTGTATTCGAGCGCCCGATTAGAATCTATGCTCAGAGCCGAAGTTGCGTTATAGACTTAAATTGTTGTTGGGCTGCTTCCGACGACATCCTCTCAAGCTTACCAAAGTCCCTTAATACCCCACCATTCCAACTCCCATTGGTTGATTTTCTGCGTGACGGTGATCGCCTCGTAATCCTTCCCATTTACAGGCAGGTATTCCCGGTGTTTTAGCCAGTCGCATACGGGGCGGAGCCGTCTGGTTTCGCGTAACTTTCGCACTAGGTGGGCAACTCGCACCACGGGAACGCTGTCGTCCTGAATCCACGCGCCACCGATAGATGTCTCAGATACAACCGCCCACGCCAGATCATAGTCGTCAGACACTTTCAGCGCATTACGGAGTGCCTGTGGTTGCCGCTCCGCGCACATCCGTCTTGTGCAGATTTGCTGAATACCTCGTGCGATTTCCTCCGATCTGTCACGCACCTCCCGGGGCTCGGCTGGCGCGATGAATGACTTCAGCTCGAGGAGCAGGCATTGTTTTTCTGAATCTGAGATGATGGCAAAGTCTATATCCAGAGTCTCATACCAGCCAGTCACGTCACCGCTCCAGAATCGGACATCAAGTTTGTCAAGCTCACTTTTGATACGAGATCGTAGGAGGTCTTCCTTTTGCTGACTAAGCCGTGTGTACGTGCTGCGTGTGCTTGCAGTGCGATTGAGAAAGACCATCAGGTTCCGTTCAAGCGAATTATTGAGAAAGAGCCCAGGTGCCCATCCAACCGTTGACCCTGTCAGGCAAAGTAGGGGCTGAAGTGCTGGATCAGGTGATTTGATGGTATTGCCTCCGTAAGTCAAATCAGCAATGACGGACTGTATACTAGTCTCAGGTAATCCTGTGTAGCGTGTTAGCCTACGAGTTAACTCGTCGTTTCCCATCAGGACAAGGGCCTGGGAGTAGCCCAAGCCGAGACATCCCTGCGCCGCTGCTCTAAGCCTTGACACCATATGCACCGCTGATATGACCCAGAGGCATTTAGCCACCGTTGCGTACTCGCCAAGAGAGTATGCACTGAGATTCCAATCGATGGGCAGGCGGAAGCGTCGGCTCAGTTCTGAATCAACACCTCTGAGTGTTTCTTGGACTATCTTGGGATTGAGTGGATACGAGAACCGATCACCATCAACCAGGATGTTGTTGCCGACTAGTTCAGCAATGAAGGTAAGGTCAACAGGATTGCCCTTCTCTTCCAGATCGGCCAAGCGATCGTATGCCTCAAACCGCGTGTCATCCCGAAGCGGGCCGGATGGTATGATTCGGTTCCCTTCAAGGCGAAGCGTCACAAGGCCAAGGCTAGCGTAAGTGAAAGCGGATTCAAAAGAGAGATAATCTGACGCAAGCTGAGAGAGTTCCCAGGATGCTTTGTACGTTTCCTCGCTGTACCCTCTAGGAACAATTTCGCCTAGTGGGCAGCTTTGTCGTAGCCACCGGAGCGGCCACTTGGCATGGTTGATTACCTCGTCAGCAAGCGCCGCCTGTTCGTGCAGGTTAAGTGGCTCTGTGGCATCCAGCCCCTTAATCAAGGGAAGAAGCAGACGCTCCTCGCAGAACGCAAGGAAGTACCACGCAGATTCTCCGAAAGTCCGCCGGACGAGAGGGTTCGCCATATATGCTGAGTCGATGTCTCGCTCGACAGATCGGAGCAGAGGAGATACCAGATCTGTTTGCACGTTTGAATCCTCTTGTGTTGGGCCACTAACCACGCGCCAGTTATTGTGGCTTCAGCTATTCATTACCAAGCCAGTTTCTGCCGCAGAGGAATCCACGCGCGCCGGTCGCACCATCGTCTCAAGCAAATGTTCAAGCACGTCCGCCGGATTCTTGCACCGACCAGTGTGCACAGGCGAAGTCTGAATAATTGTGCTGCGCGGCGCGACGAGCCAGTGGAAGCGCTCCCGCTGTGTGAGTTGACCAATCGGCCCGGCCTGCGCCCCGCCAGCACAAATAGCGAGTATAGCCGCCAGGTGCGCCCTGATGGATTCAACATCCAGCGTAGGATCGAGCGCCAACAGTCGCTGCTCGTCCAGTTCAATACGGGCTTCGAGGAATTTGCGGGCCGGGCACGAGACTATCACGCCGACGTTGATGAACTCTTCACGCTCGACTTTGGGAACGACGCGGATGGTGGCGTAATCATAGTTACAGTGATCGTGCACGAAGCGCCTCCTCCAGAAAAGCATGCGGTGCCGCGAGCCTGTTCAGCAAGTATTCAACGTAAGCGTTCCGGTGTTGGTCGCTCCCGCTGAACGGCGAGTCGCCCAGGAGCCAGGCGTCAGGGATCAGGTTTACTGCGCTGTTAATGATCGCTTCGGTGAGTTGCGCGGTCAGCTTCGCGTCCGTCTCTTCGAGCGAACTGGCAAGGCTGAGTAGGACGTGATCTTTGATCAGCGGGAAAGGGTCGCGGCTGCGTTCGCGGTAGTTGTCCCAACGATGATGAAAGTAGAGCGCCGCGCCGTGATCAATCAGCCAGAGTCGCCGGTGCCACATCAGCATGTTCGTATTGCGCGGCGTGCGATCAACATTCGTCACGTAAGCGTCAAACCAGACGATTGCCGAGGCCAACTCCGCGTCGGGCTGTTCGGCTACCGGATCAAACATCACGGAGCCGGGCAGGTAATCGAGCGCAAGATTGAGTCCGGCGCTCGCCCTAATCAGGTCTTGTATCTCCGGGTCTGGCTCAGTGCGGGCGAGTTCTCCGTCGAGTTCGACAAAGACGATTTCAGGCACTGGCAGTTCGGCTGCACGGGCAAGTTCTCCGGCGACTAACTCGGCGATCAGCGCTTTCGGCCCCTGCCCAGCGCCGCGAAACTTGAGCACATACATCCCATCGTCATCGGCTTCGATGATGGCTGGCAGCGAGCCGCCCTCGCGCAATGGGGTCACATACCTGGTAGCAGTTACTGTTCTCACGCTCAGTTGCCTAATAACTAAATCTGTTGTTAGGCATCCTCCCTCTTTTCTCGCCATTTAATGTAGTCGGGTAGCTCCGGCAGCTCAATGAACCCTTCAGCCTCTGGGTGCTCAGGGAGCTTGCAGACCTCGACGTGTTTTATCTTTTCAGCAGTTTGGAACTCGCCGAGACCAGTATCAAGGACTTTATAGCAGGCTACCCAGTACTCGTCTTCGAGCGTCTCATCGAATTCGGGAAGCCCGATGAGCAAGCCTAGCTCATTTGGATCGGACTGAGACTGAAGAGGTAAAAACCAAGCCGCCTGCGAAACAACACGCACCCCTTCATAGTCAGTTGTGAAGTCAAAGCCGTGCGCTGGTTTGAAAGCTATGATGCGCCACCCTTCAATTTGGGGAGCGGCATTCACCAATGTTGTAATGGCCGAAAAGTATTGGGTATCACCCTCCGCAGATATGATGAGTTCCCGAGGCCCTTCTGGAGCGCCACCAACTTCAAACCATAGGCCTTCTGAGTACTCTTGGAGCGCCCCAAGCAGTTCGTCCAGGGGCAGTTCATTCCGAGGGCCCTCGATATTGCGGAAGCGTTGCTCGTTCGCGGTAAACCAAGACCAGAAGCGTTCGGGAGTCATTAGGATGCTTAACGATAGTAATTATGCGGTGATCTCAAGCGCTCTTGCGACGGATTGTGACAGATTGATCCGCCTAGCAAGCTGCCGCCTGCAGGCGGGACTCCAAACCTTCTCTCCCGCTTGCGCCACTACCCAAATCCGAATGCGCTTCAACTGAAATTGACCGCTGGCTAACCTCACGCCGCCATATTCTCCAACCGCGTCTGAAACGCGCGCGGGCGGAAGAGGAATTCCACGATATTGCCTTCGTGCGGTTGCAGCCAGTTGAGTTGGATTGTCGGAACCGGCCCCAGGTTCAGGCGATCAATGTGCGTAGCATCTACAAGCTGCCGCTGGAAGCGCGCATCATTCGTGATAGCGGTGCCCACGAGCGTCGTGCCGATTCGGTTCAACATTTCATCTTGCGGGCATTGCACCACGCTTACAAAGGGGAACATGAATTCGGTGTTGGCCAATGTGCGCTCAGGCGAGTCGCAGTGGATTACCACGGGGCGCAGGTAGCCGCAGCGTTGTTGCTCCACTAAGCGCGCGCCATACTTGGCCGTGACGTGTTCGATACCAGCTTCGCGCAAGCCGGACTCGATGCTGTTCCAAATCGCGCGTGCTGCGCCGGGAACGGTAAACGCAGCCAGCTTCGCCTCCGGGTCTTCGGGCGGTTTCGGCTCGATTGGGCCGATGCGTTCGGCCAGCGCTTCGGCAATCTCTTTGGTGTGGCGCGAGGCCCAGATGCCCGAACAGTTGATGCAGCCGCGACCGCTGTTGAGAAACACGCTGTCCGCCATCATGTCAATGTATTTCTCCCAGTCGTCCACCACGTCGTCGCCCAACAGAATTTTGGTAAACCCAGGCCCGTGCACTTGCACGCGCGTGTCACCGCGATAGCGTTCAACTGTCGCGGTGCCGCCGAAGATCATCGTGCGGTCGGAGCGGCGCACGACTTCAGCGCCCATATCCGCGCCGCCCGGATAAACCGCAATCGCTTCTTTGGGCACGCCGGCTTCGGTAAAGGCAGCGGCCATGCGATAAGGCGTCCACGGTTCTTGCGGGCCCGGCTTGAGCAGCAGCCCGATTTGCATCGGTATCACCGGCAGCCAGAGCGTATGCACGCCCGGCGAGTTCGAGGGCAGCACTAAGCCGAGCACAGGAGCTTGCGCTTGATAGCTGACGGTTACGCCGCGCGACTCGATGCCGTAGCCGCGCGACAGGATGTTCAGATCCAAGCCGCGTGTCAGCGCATCCAAAATCTGCTCCATATTTGAGAGCACGAAATGGTTCTTGCTCATGTTGCCTTTGCACATCTGCTCGGGCAGACCGGTGCTGGCCGATTGCTGGCGCGCGAAATCGTCCGGCGTCTGCACGCCGTCGCCCATCGGCAGCGTGCCGTTGAGGTAAAGGTCGGCGGCTTTCTTCATCAGCGCGATCAAATCCGAGATCGGAATCTCGGTGAGCACTTGCCGCGCGCGGGCTGCCTGACGTATGTCGCGGCTCAGTAAGCCTGTGTTGGCCTGACTGACGCGCGCCAGTTTTTCGCCGGTGATGAAATGCACCACGTCTTCAGTTTCGAGACTTGTGTAGGGTTTACCCCAACGAAGAATAGGAATGTTTAGGACTGACATCGGTTCCTCACAGATAGTTGGTAGTGAGGATAGCGTAGGGGCAGACCTGTGTGTCTGCCCTGAAGCAGCGGGAGCGTAAGACCGGGGCAGACACACAGGTCTGCCCCTACGTCACACCCAATTCCCCCACGACCAGATTATTCAATAAACTCCCACCGTAGTTGAAGCAGCGAGCTTGCGGAATGGCCGCACGCCGCTCACACCATCCCACGGATATTTATCATAAGGCATCTCGCGCTCGCCTTCGTCTCTTTCTAAAAAGCCAGGAATGAAAGTCTCACGCGTCAGCGTAGTCAGGCGCACACGCCCGGTTTCGCCGTAGTCTACGACAAAGTCAGGATCGTCGAACGAGACCACTTCGATGACGGCGCGCGGTTGCGGCGCGTAGTAGCTGATCTTGTAGCCATCCTCTGGGCCGACCGGTTTCGAGCAAGCCAGCCCCATCAGCGTATTGCCGTAGGTCGGTGTCAGATACACGCCCTCGCCCAGCAACTCTTCCACTGCAAAGCGTGTGTACTGCGGCGTGAATTCAGTGCCGCCTGCGAAGATGCCGGTGATGCCCGCTTCCTTAACGCTGGTGCCGCGATTTTCGAGTTCTTCGGCGAGCGATTCGAGCAGCTTCGGCGTGGTGAACATGCAGCGGATGTCGTGGCCCGCCGAGAGCACGGTTACGGCTTGCTCGATTACGTGTGCTTTGTATTGTTCCAGCGCGGCCATCTCGCCCCACTTGATCAGCTTGATGACCCAACGTGGGTCAAGGTCAACACAGAAGCAAACTCCGCCGCGATGCTGACACAAATGCTCGACAGCCAGCCGCAGACGGCGCGGCCCCGACGGCCCAAGCATCAACCAATTCGCGCCGCGCGGAAAATACTCTTCCGGCAGCGTGTCGCTGAACATTTCATAGTCGGTGCGAAAGTCTTCGATCTGCAGGCGGCTCTTCGGCACGCCAGTCGTGCCACCGGTTTCAAAAGTGAAGAGCGGGTTGCCTTCGAGTCCCTTTGGCAACCAGCGTCGCACCGGCCCGCCGCGCAACCATTCATCCTGGAATGGCGGGAATTTCCTGAGGTCTTCAAAGGAATTGATCTCGCGCCTTGGGTCCCAATCGAGTTTGGCCGCGAAATCCAGCCAGAAAGGACAGCCGGTTGCGGGGTTGAAATGCCACTCCACAATCTCGCGCACGTGGGCATCGAGTTGTTGCTTGGCTTCCTGTGTTTTTTGATTCAAGTCTGTTGCTGTAGCACTCATTTGGTTAACTCACTTCAGTCGCTTTCAATCTGTGTGGTGTATTCAAATCAATTGTTCGGCAGCATTCATTGCCTCGAATCTTTGGACAATGGCTTGCCTATCTCCCAATGGTGTCCGAAGGGATCGCTGACTCGTCCGACGCGCCAGCCGTAGGGTTGGTCGCTGACTGGCGAAACCACGGTGGCGCCTGCGGCGACGGCTCGTTCGAAAGCGGCATCCGGATCATCTACGATCATCACCATTCGCACCGAGCCACCACCGAGCGATTCGGGGCTGAAGTTGAAGTGTTCCGGCGACTCGTCGGCCAGCCAAAATTCGGCTCCCGCCACAGACAACTGGGCTACTACCGCTCCGTCATCGCTTTCAATGCGGAATAGCTCGTCGGCTTCGAACGCCGCTTTATAAAACTCAATCGCCTGTGCGCCCCTGCGAACCGAGAGCATCGGAGCTATAACGGTTTTCTGATTTTTAGTACTTTGCATGTTGTTACAAGAGTCCCGACAGTATTTCCTCTCTCGCAAGAATGTCAAGTACTGCTCCTGCCGTAAAAACTTGTAAAAGTTGTTGGCAAGAGATCACGTCCAGGAACTGTCTGGCCACTGCGCGGCGTATACTGCGGCGCGACATTCTTTATCAACCAACTACCATTGCGAACAGGAGAATAATGATGAAGCTCAGGAAATATTTGCTCTTCACTTTTGCCGCAGGAATCGCGTTGGCCGCAGGCTTCGTTGCGAAAGCGCGGATGAGCGCGCCAGTCACTTCGCTTACTGCTGCAACTCACGCGGGCATGATCGTTGGTACGCCCGATCTAAAAACAGCGGGTGCTTTGGCCTTCGGCCCGGAGAACATTCTATTCGTCGGCGACTCGCCGAGCGCAGCAGTCTTTGCCGTGGACGTGAAGGACACGGCAAAAGACACCGGCACGGAGCAGATCAGGCTTGACGGCGTAGACCGCAAGATTGCCAGTCTGCTCGGCACTACGCCTGATGCCGTCGTCATCAATGACCTGGCCGTCCATCCGGCTTCGCAGAATGTTTACCTGTCGGTTTCGCGCGGGCGCGGCAACGATGCCGTGCCGGTGTTGTTGCGCGCGACGAAGCGCGGCGCGTTGGAAGAGGTTGCGCTCAAAGACGTGCCCTTTTCCAAAGTGAGCATCAGCAATGCGCCGGAGCCAGGAGCGAAGACTTCCTGGGGCGCAGAGAAGCGCCAAATGACGATCACTGATCTGGCCTTTGTGGATGGGGAGTTGTTGATTGCCGGTTTATCAAATGCCGAATTCGCTTCGACCTTGCGCCGCGCGGCGTTTCCCTTCAAACAGGAGATGGCGGTCAACACGCTGGAGATTTATCACACCTCGCACAACCGCTACGAAACCCAGTCGCCCATCGAAACTTTTCTGTCACTCACCATCAGCGGCAAACCGAGCTTGCTGGCCGGTTACGGCTGCGCGCCCATCGCTTCGTTTGCGCTGGCGGATTTGAAAACGAAGCAGCATCTGCGCGGCACGACGTTGGCGGAACTGGGTGGCGGCAATCGCCCGTTGGACATGATTGCGTTTGAAAAAGAAGGCAAGCGCCGCGTGCTGATCGCCAACAGCGACCGCACCTTGATGAGCATGGGCGCAGAGGATATTGAGAAAGCTGCGCCTTTGACCAAGCCGGTGGCGGCGGCTTACGTCAGCGCTGGTGTGCCTTATTTGTCCATCGCGGAAGTCGGCATCACACAGCTCGACAACCTCAACGACAAGTTTGTGGTGGTGGTGCAACGCAACATTGCCAATGGCTCGTTGAATCTGCGCTCATTGTCGAAGGGCTGGCTGTAGCACGAGGCGAATCATTATGCTGAGCACGCGGCGCATCGTATCCGGTTTGCTGATCCTGGTCGGCCTGAGCATTCTGCTTTGGCGCAAGGCCGATGCGTTGAAGCAAACCGGATTGGCGGCAGCGACACCACAGCCTTTCATCAAACTGGATCGCCAGGCTGGCGCTATCGAAGTCTTAGGACTTGACGGGCGCAGCCTGACGAAGTTGCGACAAGCCAGGCTGGCCGCGCCGGAATGGGCGGCTTTGCTGGCCGTCTATTCAACTTCGGAAATTGCCGCCGACACGCCCGCGATGTTGGGGAGTTACGAAGTAGTGAGTAACTCAATCAGGTTTACGCCACGCTTCCCGCTGGTCGCCGGATTGCGCTACATCGCGCGCTTCAACTTCGCGCGCTTTCAGGAGCGTTTTGGCATCGCTAAAGCGAGCGAGGCTGCGCCGATGATTGAAGCGAGCGTGCTGTTGCCCAAAGCCTCAGCCGTCGCCAGCACCTTTGTTACGCATGTTTATCCGAGCGCAAATGAATTGCCCGCCAATCAACTCAAACTCTACCTTTGCTTCTCGGCGCCGATGAGCGTGGGTGAGGCTTATCAACGCGTTCGCTTGCTGGATACGACCGGGCGCGAAGTGCCGCGCGCCTTTCTGCATGTGGAGCAGGAGTTGTGGGATGCGACGCGGCAACGCTTCACCTTGATCTTCGATCCGGGCCGCGTCAAACGTGGGTTGCGGTCGAATGTGGAAGACGGTGCACCGCTCAGAGAAGGCGGTCATTATCGCTTGGTGATTGACGCTGGCTGGCGCGATGGCGAGGGCAATCCGTTGCGCGAATCTTTCGAGAAAGTTTTCAGCGTGACAGTGCCTGACCGCACTGCGCCCGATTATCGCGCGTGGCGATTGATCGCCCCCGCGGCGAACACGAACGAGCCGCTGCGATTGCAGTTCGCCGAGCCGCTCGATTTCGTGCTGCTGGAAGAGATGCTTGTTCTGCTCGACGCGCAAGGGCAGCCGGTTGCCGGGCGCAGCGAAATCGTCGCGGGCGAAACGCAATGGCTCTTCACCCCGACATTGCCGTGGCGCGTGGGCGGTTACACTATGCGAGTAAATCCAAAGCTGGAAGATCGCGCGGGCAACAATTTGCAGCGGCTCTTCGACGTAGATTTGAATGAAGCCTCGTCACACCTTTCTACGCCCGCCTGGATCAACCTGCCGTTTACCGTAAAGCCCGCGTCTGTTTTGTAACGTCCACCATCAGGAATGTGGTGCAGCAGTTGAGCGGTGGCTTGCCTTAGCGCCCGAACTTCGGCATATTGTCGCCGTCTCAGAAAACAGCCTGCGAAAGCAAGTTACGGTAGTCGCCAGGCGTCCGATTCTGAGACCTCTTTGCGTTGGCCCCGGCACGATCATTGTTTTTGCGCTATTCAGTGTTTCAGGAAGGGGAACGACACGCCCTATCCAAAGCTTCGTTTGCATCGAGCCGGGAGCCAGAAAATCTCTAAACCAAAACCAACAATGCTTAGCACAGTCGCTGACGTTTGTCCCTGGCGGGCGTTCAGGCGCGCTGACGAAAAGGAGGACTTGTCGTGGCTAATACTTTTGCAGTTTCGTTGGGGAGTGGCGTGGATTTAACCAAAGGATTGCGCCCGGTCTGGAACGCTGCTGACCCTGAGCAGTGGCCCTTTTTCAAAGCCAAACAGTCTCCTGTCAGAGCGACCGACTTGGACCCGGCGCAATTGGGCACCGAGTGGAATCAAATTGAGATCACGCTGCACGACACGGTGGAGGACTTGGCCGGGGCCTTACAACCGCTAGAGGTCAAGCCCGCCCATAGTGACCCAACGCCGGGCCAATTGCCCTTGGGACGGCTCGCGCTCGGCGACGCGGATCGTGAGGCTGCGCTCAAGAGCCTGGCTGCGCATTTGGGACTTGATCTGACTGAGGCAGGCTTGGGCTTCGCTCTCGTGCGTTGGCGGCGCGCCAATCCGAGTGTGGCCTATCCCAAGTTTGAAGCTGATGGTCGGATCGGCAAAGATGATGCCTACTCAGCCTTGACTGAGACGGCGCGTACAGAACTCTCTAAACTCCGGCCAGGCCCGCGCAACGATAACCCGGAGATCGAGCGCAGCCCCACGCCTGAACACGCGCGCCGCGCCTTGAATGCTTTCCACGAATTCGGCACGCATGTCATCAGCCACGTCACGCTCGGCGACGAAATCTTTCAAGTCTTCTCATACCGGAGCAGCGCCTGGCAACAGATACGCGACGAGTACCGCGATCAACCGCTCAACACCCGCGAGGATGCCCGGGGTTTCAAGTATTACACCCAGAAGCGCGGGTCCGACGACATCGGCTTCGTGCATCAAGTAGGCACGCCGCACATACGCAGCGGTGATCCGAAATTTGCCGACGCGCGCAGCAATCAGAAACTGAACGATGCGACCTACGCCAAAGCCGACAGCATCCTGACCTTGCTGGAAAACCGGGACGTGCTGGAATCGTTGAAGTCCAAGCAAGTCCCTATCAGCTTCACCTTGGCTCCGCTCAGCAACTTGTGCGTCGAGCCACTGCTGCATGCAGCGACCGTGCCGGTGGCAGCGCTGGTGCGGGACATATTTATGGGCGTGATGCTGCTGAAGTATGACGGGCGTGAGCAATTGCGCTTCCAGCGCCAGGCGAGCGAGCCGCCGAGCGGACTGCTGCGCTTCGGCTTTGATGATTTGCAATCCAACATCGCCACCAGCCGAATTGATCTCTTCCTGCCCAGCCTGACGCTGGATCAGATAAAACTGCTCAATCCTGAAGACGTGCAGACCTTGAACCTCTTCGCGCTCGCGCTGCAAGTCGGCACGTCTGACAAAGTGACGCTGCCGGGGAGCGAGGTGGCGCTGGGCAGCTACTATGTGTCCGGCAGGCCGGACACACAGACGCAAGACGCGCTCAAGCCGGGCGTGATCGAGTTGAGCGACGACGCCTACAACAAATTGCAGTGCGCTTTTGGTTGGGTGGACGGCGCGATCATGCTCCGCTCGACTTCGGGCAAAGAACGCCGGGTGCTCGTCCGTGGCTTCTCGCTGGTTTTGAATAGCACGCAACTGGAAGCCGGGCGCTGGCAGGTTTCAGTCGCCGAAGAAAAATCGGAGCACTTGACGCAAAGCCTGTTCGAGCGGTTTGAAAGCTCCATTAACCTATCGCTCGTGGTGGCGGAAGCGCTGCTGCGCGCGCCGGCCCGTACCAGTTCGCAAGTGGCCAAACGCCGCCTGGCCCGCTCGTACCTGGCCTGGCTGTCGGTCGCCCTGGACAAAGTTGACACCGCGAAGCTGTCCGGGTTCGCCAATCAAGTCCTGTATCTCACTGTCTCGGCGGAAGACCCCTCCCCGGCCATGATAGTTCCGCCTTTCATTTATCAAGCCTACGAGCCGCAGGTGGCGAATATTCAGAAATACGCGGAGGCACTCATCGGCAAGCTGAAGAACCTGCAACAACAACTCCGAGAAGAGCGGAATCAAGCCATTGCACTGCAACAGCAACAGCGGATCGAAGAGGCGCTCAAAAATCAGGCCGATAAATTGAACGCGTTCTTCGAGGGCACCGCCGCTTACCATAAAGACGCGGGCGGCGCGCTCAAGCAACTGATCGAGAAAGATTCGCGTGCGCTGACACAGCAATTGGCGGTGGTAGAGACGCTGCGAAAGGAGTACGAAAAGAAGAAGCTGGACGCCAATACGGAGCTAAACACGTACATCGGCGAGCAACTGGAAGAGGCCCACAAAGAAATCTTAATGGTCGTCGTCGAGGGTGTTCAGGCGCTCTACGAGGTCGGTACGGTAATCTCCGAGAAAGGCAAAGGGATAGGAGGCGCGGCCAAGAAGGTGCTCGACTTCGCCAAGAGCGTGCAGAAGCTGATGGCGCTGATCGAAAAGCTCAGAACCGTCGCGCAGAAGATTGATAAGGCCGGCGGCAAGACCAACCTGGTGGCTGACGTCAAGAACTTCTTACTGGCAGACACCGGGGATTTCACCGCCCAATTGCCCAACAGCGCGCAGTGGAGCAACTTCTTCATTGACGTCAGGCAGAGTCTGGCGAGCCTGCCGGGCGGCAAAGACAAGATAGTTGACGCCTACGAAGAGATGGTCAATGTGGGTCGGGGCTGGGCGGAGGCGCAAGTCCGCGCCCACGACATCGCACGCGAGATTTACGCCAACACGCTGCGCCAGCAGGTCGAGGAGCGCCAGGCCCAGCGCCTGAGCGAGCTCACCAACACGGCCAACGCCAACGGCAATCGGGCCGCGTTGCAGCCGAAGACGGCGAAGGTTGACCTGGTCGGCATCAGCGGCGTCTTGCAGCTTCGCATCGCGCAGGCGCTGGCGTCGCTGGCGCAAGTTTTGGAGAAACAGGATGAGGCGCTCGTCTACGAGACGTTCAAGGCGCCGTTCCAACTCCAAAGCTTCAGTCTGGAGTCGCTCTACGCGGTGATTGTCGAGCAGAGCCAGCAACTGACGCCGGACAAATTGGAAACCTTCGAAAAGCGCGATCCGATCACCCTCACCGTTGACAACGTCCCCCTCGCGCAAATCACCAACGGAAACTACTTCGAGCACGAGTTCGCCATTGATAAGGCTTATGATAGGCTACACAGCTACCTCTACCACGTCCGCCTCGAAAACTATGAGGTCGAGTTGGAAGGGCTGACCGTTAAATCGCCGACCAACGGTGACCAAAATTACTCGCTGAAGGTCGAGTATGTGGGCGCGCCTTTCTACGACCGCGACCGCAAAGGAGAGACTCAAAAGTTTCGCACTCCTTCCATCGTGCGGGCGATTGAGGTCAACCCGGTCAAGCATACCAACAGCAAGCCCGAATACCTTCAGCCAACTTATCAAGGGCCGCGCCCAATTCGCGTCACGCCGTTCTCGCTCTGGCGCGTGCAGTTGTTAGATAAGCTCGACGAACTGAAGGCTAAGAACCTGGAGTTTGCGGGCAACACCGTCAAACTCAAATATACTTTCCACCTGAGTGCCGGAGACACCAGAGTCGCGCCCCGCACCGGGGGCAGGATGTTGCGGACCACCGCGCTGGCGGAGCCAGCCCCCGATTATTCGCTGGCCACATTCCTGGCCAATCTGCACGGCAAGGAAAAATCGGCGCTGATGGGTTGGGACGTGGTCTTCAGCCTGTCCGAGAAGAAAGTCAACATTCTGTTGAAGCAGCAGTGGGACTCAAAACAGACGGCCTTGCCGCCCTTGCCCAAGATTACGACGACCTTCCCTGACGTAATGGATGATGATGTAGTATTCGACCTCAACTTGACTAATGTAAAGCTCGGCCCTCCCAAACTACAGTTTTCTGACAGTGTAGATAATAAGGCCTCACTTGAACTGGCGTTGGAAGGTGGCGGTTGGGAACTGAAAAAAAGGGGGAAGGATGAACCGGAAGAAAAAGGCAAGACGGTCAAACAAGGGACGATTGACAAATCCGGCAATATAACAGGTTCGGTCGAGCTCACGTTGGTGCACGGCGAAGTGACGCCCGACGGCGGCAAGGCCAGCGGAAAGATTGGCAATGTCATCCTCGATTTCACCAAAGGCGCCTTCGACTCGATTGTGATCAAGGGCTTGACCCTGAGCGGGGCGGTCACCAAGATGATCGCTGCCGAGGCCAGAAACGCCCTGGTCGAACACTTCAAAAAACACAATTTCAGTTACAGCCTCGGTGCGCTCGACTTCACCGGCCACGCGGGGTTGATACCGGGGCTGACGCCGCACGATTTCTTCCTGCGCACCATCCTGAAAGACAAGGATCACTCCTACCTGCAACTGTTCATCAACACCAATGCCAGAGCGGCCAACGGCGGCGAGCCGATCTACCGCAACGGCAGGGGAGACATGAAACTGGGCACCAGCGTGCCGATCCCTGACGGTTACGATTGCTGCCTGATGGTCAATTCCATGATTCTCTTCCGCGACATCCTCGGCAATGGCTTCAGCGGCGCCAAGCTGGAGGCCAAGAGTTTCGATTCCTCTATCGTAGATAAGAGCGAATTGCTGTGGTCTGCACGCATCAAGGAGTGGTTCTCGGCGACCGAGACATTTGATCTGGGCAACAACAAAATAAGGATCGGGGACAGAGAGGGGAAAGGCACAACGACCATCGTCGTGGACAACGTCGCAATTACGCGTAGGGAAGACCCCGCGCCCTTCGGGGGAGCCAGCTTTACCGGGCTTAACTTCAACATGCCCGAGAAGAAGTGGAAGATAGACTTCGAAAGCTACACGTACCGTCCGCCGATCGATATGACGGACCAGGGCGAGTTTTATTGGACTCACAATTATAATGATTGGGTTGAGGCCGCGCTCTCGATGAAGTTCAATGCCGCGCTGGCTATCAGCGGTGAGGGGAGCAATCAGTCCGTGCACCTTGCGCTCGGCGTGAGTACTTCGGCCATTAACATCGGGGCGAACGCGCGCCTGCCGGAGAGTTGCTCGTCACCGGCGGATAAATTGCGCCAAGATATGAAGACTGCTATCGAGAAGACACTGCCGGACAAAATCAAGGATCAGATCAACCGCACCTCGTTCAACTCGATCTCGGTCTTCGCGCTCAAGAACCTGCTCTTCCCAGGCAGTAACTTCATCAATCTCAAAGCGATTCATGCCCCCGGAGACTTGGTGCTTTTGGGCGAGATCAAAACCTCGAAGTAAGGCTCAACTTAAGGAGGAAAATATGTCTGACACACGACAGTTCATTTTCGGTTATGGTTCTTTAGTCGAATCTCAATCCAGAGCCAGGACCTCGCCTTCTGCCTTGTACGCTTTTCCCGCAAAGGTTGTAGGCATTCAACGAGGTTGGTTCGACCGCACCCCCGGAGATAGTTTGAGCACTACGTTTCTTGGAGCAGTTGCTGACCCCGACTCCGAATGCAACGGCGTGATATTCGAGGTGTCGCTACAGCAACGCGAGGCATTCGACAAACGCGAGGCTGGTTACGACCGGGAAAGAATCGCCCGGGATAATATCACCATGCTTGACGGCAGTAAGTCTGCCCCTGAGGGCGATATCTGGTTCTATGCCAGCACAGCGAAACACTACGCTTCGCCGGAGTTTCCGATAGTACAATCATACGTAGACGTATGTTTGAACGGCTGCCTGGAGATAGAAGCAACCTACCCCTTGGCGAAGGAAGCGGGATTTGCAGAGAAGTTCTTGCGGACGTCAACAGACTGGAGTGAGTACTGGGTGAATGATCGGATTTATCCGCGGAGGCCGTTCGTTTATGTCCCCAATGCGGGCAAAATTGACGCTCTGATAAAAAAGGTGCTGGGGGCAGAACTGTTCTCGAAGATACAGATAGAACCGGCAAGTTGGGAGAGAAACGTAACGAAGTAGCGGAGGATAACTGAGCGGCGCTGGTTGGCCGCTAACCCAACCGGTGATCTATGGCACATATTCCCGCTCAGGTATCCGCTCTGCTCGAAGAACTCACAACACAACTCCCGCGCATCCTTGGCAAAAATTTGGTCGGCATCTACCTATATGGCTCGCTCACGCAGCGAGCCTTTGACCCCCAGCGTAGCGACGTTGACTGTATAGTGGTAACGCAGCGGGATTTGAGCGATGCGCAGTTCAGCAAGCTCGGCGCTTGGCTTGAATGGGCTGCGCGGTCAAATCCCTGGGTAGCGCGCCTGCAAATGTCATTTCTGATCAAGCATGAAGTCCTCACCATGAACTCCAAGGCCTGCCTTTATCAATTTGGGACTCTCAAGCGCAGTGGCTCGGACGGCAACCCGATCATCTGGCTGAATGTGTTGGAGAGCGGCGTCGTGCTTTTCGGCCCGCGTCCTGAGTCGTTTGTCCCGACGATCACGCCTGAGCTGTTGTTTCAGGCGTTGGAACGCGAGGTGGGTTATTTGCGCGAGGAGCTCTGCGACAAGCCACAGAGCGAATGGAGAGACGTTCCGTTCTATCGCGTCTATGCGGTGTTGACGCTATGCAGGATTCTGTATTCGTTCAGGAAGGGCCGGATGGTCTCGAAGCCGCGTGCTGCCAAGTGGGCCATCAAACATCTGCCGGAAGAATGGCACGAACTTATCCTGCAAGCGCTGAAGAGCGAAGATCCCAAACGATCCGCCCGCCTTCCCCTTATTCGCATCAAGCAGTTTATCGCTTTCGCCGATACCCAACTCCATGCCGCGCCATCTTGTTAGCGCTCGTACCGCAGCGCATCAATCGGATTGAGCCGCGCCGCGCGATACGCCGGCCATAGACCGAAGAAAAGGCCGACGCTCACCGAAAACACCAACCCCGCCGTAATCGCCCCGACCGAAATGCTGGCCTTGAGCGAAGGCAGCAACAATTGAATCAACAGCGCCACCGCCACGCTCGCGACACCACCCAGCAGCGTCAACGTGATCGCTTCGAGCAGGAATTGCTAGAACACATCTATGGCAAGCTGAACCTGCGCACCGGGCGCAGGTGATTGCGCGGGCGCAACAGTCAGGAGTGTTGTGAGATCAGGGGCCAGGGCTTGTCACAGCTTTTGTAATACTGCATAGTGTCCCCGTCTCAGAAAACCATGGATGAAGCCGACTTGGCTTTGGCTTCGATAAGGATTGGACGATAGCTGCGTTATGCCACGATAACTTAACCACAATAATTGCGCGCAAGTGATGGGGGCGTCGTAGTTTATTTACTGAACCGGCTCCAATTCGGCAGAGACCGGAGAACATAGCCTGTTACTGGCAACAGGTTTCATCTCCAGCGTGTGTTTTATCAGTTACTTTTCTGCTAGATGCACTGATTCTGGTTTGGGGTGGTGTTCACTGGACTCGATTACGAGTGTTCCAGTAATTCCTCACTGAGGCTAGACCAGTTGCCGCTTGAACGATAGTACGGTTGGTGATGAAGGCTCTGTGAAAAAAGTGGTGTCAGATAAGGTGGATACCTGCTTAGCCGTTGTAAACCTGTTAGCTACTTTTTGGGTCTTATGAAACTTGCCATTAGAATGTCCAGGCCAGCCTGTTACGCGCTAGTGTTTATCTGCTGGCAGATCACCATTATAGGTCTCACCGCACGCGGACAGAGCCTCCAGCCGCGGACACACCCAAACCACTACATCCTTTTAATAGATGCTTCTGGCTCGACAGTGCAAACTGAAGTTCGCAGAACACTCTACGAAGAAGTCCTTACTGATCGTCTGTTGAAGTATCTTTATCGCGACGGATTTGGGCAAGTCGTCCCGCCTTATGACCCGCAACAGGATTATCTAACGCTCCATCACTTCGGCGTCGTCACGGGCGAAGTAGAGACCGCTTTTAGCCGGTTGGGAAGATATGATCTGTTGGCCGATTTCATTCACCCGAAGCTGATCCGGCAAGGAGGAGTTAAGGAAGCCGATCTCAAACCGGAGTTATTTCCGGCACAAGTATATCGGTACACGATCCTAACTTGGGCCAAGCAGTTGGCGCTGCACCACTCACGACCTACAAGTCCGGCTGATATTAGCCACCGCACCTTCATTATTATGATCCACGACGGCCGTCCGAATGACCATTCGGTTAAAGCGGAGTTGGAGATGGTTCGTCTGTGGTCCGGGGACAACTATAGGCGAGTTGAGCCGCTCGTTACTTCCATTGACAAGAAATATCAGTTTACCAATGTAAGCGATAAACCCGAGACTTACCGGAATGCTGGCCGTGACGAAGCTCTTGAAGATACCTCGCGCTTCTTTATCGAAGTCTACGAAATAACCTCCACTGCTCAAGCTGAGTGGGAGACCCAGGGCGTACTCCTGCAACCTTTGACTGACTTACGCCTTCGATGGACTAAGGAATCCGGCGAGACGCCTCAAGGGATCCTGGCCGCCAAACTGAGCGAAGAGTTTGCGGCGTGGCTGAAGTCCGCAGATGGCTCAGAGGTATCGCTGGCAGCGGGATCTAACCGACAGTCAGGCACGGGAGCAGAACTGGAAATGCCGGTCGTCTTCGAAGAGGCTTTGACGTGCGCGCCACAAACCTTGGATGTCTCGCTTAACATACTGATGCGACGCACAGATCCATTGCTTGGCACACGCCAGACTAATTACACCTATCAACGAGCCGTCCTCGCACCGCCTCCATTGCGCTGCACGGCTGTGTTTGCTGTTTCGGCTGCGGCAGTCGGTATAATTGCCGTGCTCGCGCTATTAGCCGTTGCGCTCTACCTCCACTACCGGTTCCGCACAACACACCTCGAAATCGAGATACCGGGGACGCTTGCGCCAATCCGTCTTGAACGGCATGGACAACGTGAGGGGCGAGCGCCGGTCGTGCCACAGATCGGCCTAGAGGCCCTGAGCCTGAAGTTACCAGGCCGGCTCAAGCAATGGCTTTTTTACCAGGGGGCGACTATCACGCTCGGCTCTGAAGGCGATGAAGAGCTACTCAATTGGTCTGACGACAAAAGTACCACACAAATTCAGTTGCCACTGGCGCAAGAGCGGATCCTCGCCCACTGGCGAAGCCTGCCGGCAGAACCGACTACAGTCACCATTAGTTTCCAACAAGGAAGCCAGCGTGCGGACGTAAATTTAACTTACCCCCGTGCCCTAGCCGAACCAGCCAGGAGTACCGTTATGGACGAGAACACTATTTTCGTAGCATTGGATCTAGGTTCTGAATCAATGGCTGCCTACTACGAAACTACACGCCGCGAGGGCGGCATGATCAAGCTGCAAGTCGAAGACGTAGCGAAGAAGCTGCTGAGTGGTGGTAGTGGCGCTACCGAATCACCACAGCTTCTGATGGAAGAAATTGAGGGCCGCAGCAAGCTTTCTCCGCGACTATGGAATCGCATCTCTTTCAGAGATAACGCGCAGCCGCAGGAGCCAGAGGACGATCACGCAACCCTATGTTTTGTTTCTTCTCCGAGTGAGACAACAACGAGTTGGGAAGTTTCGTTGGAGCAGTACGAAAAATCGCTGTTCAACTTTTTCCATACCGCTGGAGGATGGCCGCTTTTTAGAAGAGCTCTGCCTAACCCAAAAATTTTATTCCAACAGCAGACAACGAAGATACTAGCTTCATTCAAGATTAAAACAACAGACGGGGGGCGTGTGCGCCTATCCCCTGAAATGCTGATCAAGCACCTTACTCTGCAAGTGCTCAACAACTTCGTACTCAACTCTCCTGAGTTGAAAAGCTTGGAAAACTACAGCCGACAGAACATTCATCTGACGATCACTGTGCCCAACGTCTACAGCCTATCCCACGCAGAAAGCATTAAGGAGTTTGTGCGGAGAAACGCGAGTGATCTTGCTGGCGTGGAGGTGTTATCTGAGTCGGACGCTGTGGCCTATTACGCGCTCAAGCTGCCTGATAAAAACGACCCGCCAGCGCTTGAGCGATTTAAACAGGCTTTGCGCAAGGAGCGTGAGCGGAGGAAGGAGTTGTGTCTCGTCACTATCGACGTTGGTAAAGGCACCACTGATCTGAGTTGCATCCTCCTAAGAGAACCTAGTGGGACTAGCCTGCGGGATAGAGTGCTTCGCCGCACGGCAGGAAATCCGGACAAGCAGATCCGTCATTCAGTACAGGGTAAGACTGGGAAAAGCAGTGGTGGCAGTGACCTGAGTTATATTTTCGCGAAGTACTATGACAACTGCTTGCGAGAGGCAGTTGAAAATATTCAACCTGGGACATCCCCGAACATACCCTTTGGGTTTCTAAGGGAGCCTCCACTTATAGGAATGGCCCAACCATTTGACCTGCAGCTTAAAGCAGTTTCCAAATTAGAAAAGCTGATTGAGCGTGTCAAGCGGAGCATGACGGAAGATTATGAGATTGATGAGCGCCTGCTGAGTCAAGACGAGCAGCGTGAGATGCTCAAAGTTGTCGTAGACCAGATGCTCGAAAGCCTAGTTCCTGAGTGGACAAAAAAAAGCGAGGAAGAGATGATCCACACATCTTATTGGCCCCTCCGTGAACTAGTGATCAACTCGTTAGTCCTGCCGCCTAAGCTCGAAAAGTCAGGACGAATCAGCCTAGGAAAGCTCTCATCCTGGCTCAAGCGCATCACTTCACCATCCGGTGGGAAGCCAGCGCAAGTAACAGCCGCCACTATGCCCCGTCCCTCAAGACTAACAGCGGATCTCAAGCGCGACCTTGAAAAATATGTAAGCGAGAACGTTGACGATCTACTGGATAATCTGAAGAATCTGGTAAAAGAACACCAGGCGGTTTCAAAAGACAGAGGAAACATTGACCGTAGTGCTTTCGTGGTGGTCTCAGGCCAAGCCTCTCAGTTCAGGCCACTCCGCGCCAGCATCAAGCTGAAATGCAAAGACATGGGAATTGAGGATGAACGGATGCTTCTGATGGAGGGAATCGCCTCGAAAGAGGCGTGCTGTAAAGGAGTAGTCAACTTCTGGGCCGACAGTATGCTACTTACTAACCCGAGGGAGTTGCACGGGACTTATGGCTGCATGGGTGGGGAGGGGTTTAAGGCATTCGACATGAGAAAGATAAAAAACGGCGGCAGCCACACCATCTCTTTCAGGGTTGAGGGGAGGTATTATGTGATCTTCACCCCGCGCTCTTATGAAGAGGTACTTAAGGATCCAGACCCACCCACCTTGGGTGACGACGCTACGGCTCTGATTGATGTTTTTATAAAACAGTCCGAGTTCACTATTGAGTACGATCCTGATCGTCTGGAACTGAAGATCAATGGCAAGAGGCTGACCATCAGCAGTTTTGGCGATGTGGGCGAAGAGATTTACAAAAAGGTGTGGCCGGAAATACTAGAACCGCATAAAGACTAAAGGAGGTGCATGATGAGAGCTACTAAACTAAACATCCTGTTCTGTCTAGCTATCACGTGTTTAGCTTTGCCATATTGCGCAGAGGCAGAAGCCAAACCTTTCCTTTACCATTGGATTACCCCGGATAAGATCATTCTCTGGCAGTCGTCTGCCGACGATAAGCCGGTTACAGCCGATTTCAACCAAGCAACACAAAAATGGGATGTCACCCCGTCTAACTTCCCTGAGACATGGCGTCCAATTCTTGATGAGGTCATCCAGCTTTGCGTCCCGAATGCGGATCTCCAGACTCTCAAAGACGATCTAAGGTGGTCGTTCGTGCTAACCAGGCTGCGCAACAACCATGGCAATGTTATATGGGCACTAGAACGCAAGCCCTCTGTCGAGGTTTATTTGCTTTCCAAAGGTGAACGCATGGTGGAAGTGGCTTTCATTCACGAGGCAAATGGCGAGGCAAGCCCTGCCGTTGTCCCATTCACTAAGCGGTCAGATGGTAAGTGGATTAAGGACAGAGAGCTTAACCTAGGACCACTGTTTGGTCTCACCACCAAATCCGATGAGTTGCATAAAGTTTTAGCCATACCTGCCTCTGAATCGCTGCAGATCAGCCAGAAGTGGTGGGAGGATGTATGGGACAAATGGATCAAGACCATCTTTAATGACAAAGAGCCTATTAACCACATCATGTATAAAGACACGAATGGCGAGTTGCGGTGGCTTTTGCGGGCGCGGCTCGGCCAGGGGGCTACACTGCCGACCAAGTTCAGGCAGATGCCGACAGCTCTACCAGTTATTGCAGAACCAGGCATTGAAAAGAAGCGCGCAAGCGAGCCAGCGCCTTCTACATTCCCATGGCCACTCATCGCTGTAATCAGCCTTGCCTTCAACGCTTTTATCTTATTGTTTTTACTCTTCGGGCATCATCTGCCCCCAGCCCCTAGCTGGCTGCCGCAAAGGTTAGCTAAGTTTTTGGAGCGAGCCAATCTGTCTAAAAAGCCACAAGCTGACTTCTTCCCCAAAGAGGGGTTTGAGAGACTCCTCAAACGCGCACGAGAGTGTTACCTGGAAAAGTTCAACGAGGACACCGGAATTCGCCGCATGCTACTCGCTGCGCTTGACTGCACCCGTGATATGTACCTCGAACTGGCCAAATCTAACGAATTGCAGCAGGAAGCGATCAGCTATAGAGAGAAAGTCGTTGAGGAATTTTTGCAACATAGCTTAGGCGTTGAGGCAAGTAGTGCTGAGCGGGTTAAAAATTGGATCGAATTGGGGCGTGTGGCAGAAACGGCGACCTCCCAGCTTAACGGGCTGAAAATCCCAGAGGAAGTAGAGAATCGGGTTAAGCAGCAAGTGACAATTTGGCCACTACAATCACCGGCTGACTGGCTAGCTCACTGGCCTAACCTGCTCGCCGCGTATGATGAGTGCTTGGGTATGCGGGAAAATAGATGTGGTGAGCTTGCTCAAGAGCTGGAGGTGCAGAACAAGCGGCATGAAGAAGCTATTGGAAAAAGCGAGGGGGATTGCATAAATAACATAGCGAGTTTGAAAACAGAAATAGAAGCTCTGAAACAAACAAACGAACAAAGATCGCGGGACTTGGAATCTGCTCGAGAAAGAGTTGCTAACTTAGAAACAGAGATCGGCCGAGTGCAGAGCGGTTCATCTGCTATGCAAGAGAAAAATCAGTCCGCGCAAGCTGCGCTTACGGATCTTCAGAGCAAGATTGATGACATTCGGAAAGTGCTATCCATCTCCCGCACGCTACGGTGGTGGTTACAGCAATTCTTCGACGTACGAATGAGACACTATAACGAGGTAAGGCCCGTCGCACTGCTTACCTCACTCATCAACTTCTCACTGTGCCAGTTGTGTTTCAGCATCATCGAAGACCAGCAGTCGTTGCGCAGGGTCATAGCACATAACATCTACCTGGTCTCACAGGTGTTGGAGAAATCAGGCGATGATCGCCTAGTCGCCGCAGCCGCGGGCATGCGTGAGCAGCTTAACTGTCTTGCCCCACAGGTCGAAATGGCGGTCATTGAGTTAAAAGATGCTCGGGGAGGTAGTGAAACGGACAGCATGCTCTTTCGCGAATTTCTGAGGCAACTCAAAACAGATACCGAGATAAATCTTGCTCCATTCTTCATTGGCATGGACAAGCAGAATCTTGTCAGCGTCAACGCAAGCTAACCCGCCCTTTGCACCTGAATTGCACGCGCTGCCTTTAGCATGGCGCGTGTGCAGCCTTGGTCGGTTTTTAGCTCGCAGCACAAACAGCTTGCTCCAATTACGTGGCAATGGCCGTCCCGTAGTTCTACGAGCCTCATCTAGCCGCAGATCATCTGATCTAGTGGCGCTTTGGAGGGTATAAAAATGTCACCTCTTGCATGGTTCCTGGCCTGCATCTTCACTCTGTCTGCCTCGTGTCTTCTCTTGGCTGCGGTCTCAGTCTACAGCAAGGGGCCTGACATCAAGATTTGGTTCAAACGCGTCGTTGTGCTTTATGCGGCAGCGGTCGCCTTTATCCTGGGTGGAATGATTTATTATTTCATTGGATGGGGGAATCAAGGTAGCCCGCGCATTCCCAGGAATCTTCAACGGCGGATCGCACACACCGGTTACTACTTTGCCCGGGACGGTGAATTGAAGCTGCTAGGGGAAGCGACTGCTGGCCCTAAACAACTGGAGGATGACCAGTCATTGGAAAGGACGGCAGAGGAGGGTCGGTCCTATGAGGTTGGTATCATCAGGCAATTGATCTCGTTCGGTCGCAGCGAAGCTGACGGCGATTTGCCGTCTCAGGGAGCAACGGGAGACACGACTCTCTTAGGGCAGGGCTTCGTTCAACCAAGGCTGGAGCCAGGTGAAAGCCTTACCTTGAAGCCTGTCTGGGAAGGCGATAAGGCAGCGGAGTGGATGCTCACTTACAAAGTCAATAGCCGCCCGCTCAGACTCAGATCGGTTGAGAACGTCAGCCAGTGTGTGAATGTTACTCCTGAACGATGGCTCAATCCTGGTGATACAATCTTCCTTACGCTGGAGCGCGGTGGGGCAACGCATTTCATCTCGATTAAGTGGAGTGCCGCTTCAAAATATTGGGGGCCTTTTGCCAGAATGGTGAATGCCTACTACTTCGGCCAAGGGGTAATCCGCAATGGCGTTCCGGCTTATGAAAAGGGGCCGGACTTACTGATGTCCGAGCGGGTGTTGATTGATGGCTTGTCGCTGGCAGACTTGGTCAAGCGGTCGCGCAGGGAATTCCGCGCGCAAATCGGCATCATTGACCAGGAGTGGTGGAATGCATTTAGCGGCGTTGTCTTGGTACGCGAGTCAAGGGGGGATCGCAACTCGCGCGTTGGCATCTTGATTGCCGATGAAGTGGCCCAACTGCCCGAGCTGAAGATTTATAGAAACTATGGCAATGGCTCTTCACCACCACTGGTTGCCGATTCTGTCGAGAAGACAATCAAAATACCGACTACCACAGATGTAGCATATGGCTTCCGGGGCAGCCGGAAGTCTTTCGAGCTTGTCCTCACTGATGAAGTTGTGCGGGATCAGATCTGGAGAGAAATCGTTCACGTCAACTTTGAGCATCCGCTGCCGTGGGAGCTTCCGCCCACGCCTACCACAGACTTCATCATCACCAGTAACAACGACTACATTCCGCTTGATGGCTACTTTCTTGAAATCGGTAACTCGTCCCACTCCTTCTACGCGAAGGCGCGGCTCAATCAAAGCCTGGACGAGTTGAGTATCAATGACGGCAGAAATGTGGTGAGGGACAAACAGGAAGCGGGAAGTAGCGGAGAAAGCGATGCGCGAAGTTTCCACCTTGGTCAGCCTGCCTCGCTCGGTGATTATGAACAAGGTGTCTTGATTACTCTGGTTCGGGCACAGATTGGCGGGCAATATGCCGAGTTGGCAACTCGCTATCTTGGGGCGCCGTATATCGGTCTGGCAGCCACTGCCCTGATTATTGTCAACGCGCTCTTCCTTGTTCTTGCCGCTAAGAAAAACTCCACCAGGCCGAAGCTATTCCTGGCTTGGACGTTGATCTGGGGAGTAACACTAGCACTCCTCGCTGTGCGCTTCGTGCTGGCCTATCGTGTCAGCCTGGTGCCGCCGCCCGATGCAACTTTGGCTGAGATTCGGAATGTCTTTGGCAAAGGTGTGGACTACAGCCTTGGGGGCTTAGGAATTTTCGCATTTTTGACTTTCTTACTCTTCTTCGCCGAGCGTAGCTCAAGCCAGAAGTGGTGGGCCACTTGGCGTACTGTTATCACAGTTATCTTGTGGGGGCTAATTATCGTCGGTTATACCATCGCAGGAGCCTACTTAGGGGAGAATCAGTCCTTTGGTATTCGCATCAGTATCGCCGATCACCTAATGCTCGTAGGCGGGTTGGCATGGCTGACAGGGCCGGCACTCGACTCCCAGCCACGGTTCGGCTGGCTGATGGCCCTCATCGTGTTTCTCGCGCTCGTGCTACAGATATTTGTTGTGAAGGACGCCGGCTCAATTATTTACTCTTTGTCCCTACTGCTGTGCGTCGGCATGCTGTGGGGCTTACACAAACCCATAGGGCTACTTAAGCTAGCTCCATACGGCCTACCGCTGGCAGCCATCGTGATGGTTCTGACGCCCTATCTAATCCAAACAAGCTGGATGCGTAAGGCTGCCCGACCTGCCCTTCCTGAAACTACCTTCTACCGCTTCGCCAGTTTCACCGATTCTGAGGAGGAGATTCTGATGACAAAGAGTGGCGATGAGGAAGCCGACATGAGCAAACTGCTGGACAACTCCAGGCAGGATTGGCAAATGCTTCTCTACGCCTCGCACGGCGCAGCCGCCCCAGTAGGTTACGGACAAGCCCCGCTCTCGAAGATCGGAATGACTTATGCTACGTCGGTTTCCGATTGCGCTTTCTCCACCTACCTCCTAGCGGAACATGGCAAGGCCGCTGCCTTATTTTTACTCTTGGTCTATTTCCTGCTCGCCTGTTCTTGCGTGCTCGCCGGTTGGTATCTCGACAGTACTGTACGCCGCCGCAATGTCGCGCTCGTAGCAATTGGAGCCTTCTTTGCCTGCAATGCCTTGTATATGGCTGGGGCCAACATCGGCCTCTTCATTTTCACCGGCCAAAACCTCCCGCTGCTCGGCCTCAACTCAGGTGGGGACTTATTGCAAGGGCTGGTGCTGACGGCGCTCGCGGGTTGGCTGCTGTTGGGAAGTCAGGAGAGTACACCAAAATACTTGAAGCAGCCTTACCCCGTCGTGTTCGGGTTGAGTCTCTTGTTCTTTGTTGTGCTGATTGTAGGGCTTGCTGCGATCAATTGGCGGATGAATAAAATTGGCAGGGATGATCGTTACCGACTCGATCACAATTTCAAACCAGAGGTCTTCAAGCGCATTGATGATGACCTCCCGCCAGACAGCGCCAACCCAAATAGGGGAAAGAATGCCCCGATCATTTTGACCAATGACAAGCTAGGGCGTGTGCCGGGTGGTCAGCTCATAGAGATTGAGGAGCAGTACATAAAACAGTTCAACGAGCGAACCGACAAATTCAATCCTAGTGGTGGGCTCTACTATCTTGAACGGGTGCGCGGTGCTGCCGGGGCCAATGAACTAGGCGTGGGCATGAACCGGCGTTTTTTCTATGCGCGCTCGCCCTTCAGCGAGCCCGCCTTGTGGCGTGGGCAGATCGTAGCTGGCGGGGAAAGCGACCCCACCGTTTACGCGTTGAATAATCGGTTGAGGATTAGCCTGAGTGCAGGAGGCTACCCAGGGAGCGTTAACTTGGCGAACTCTCAGTCCATCCGTACCAACTCGTCTGTGCTTTTATATGAATATGCAAGGCAAGAAACAAAACAATTCTTTGAATTAAAGAGAAAGGACGACCAAGTTAGATTGGATCCAAAAAGCGGCAAGTGGTCAGTCTTCGTTGATGGAAAGCAACTCAGTGGCCCCGCCAACATTGCGCCGCTAAGCATCATCGTGGTTGAGAGCCGGGATGCGAAGTACCGCCGCAACTTAATCTACTTAGGCCCAACCCGGCCCATCTTAGCTTATGTGCGCTGGCGTAACGGCGAGCAGCGCCGGATGTTTCCAGAAAGTGGCTTAACGCTAGTTTATATGCTCGGCAAAGCTGGCGATCAGGCCGCTGCTTTAGAAACCAAACTGACGCCTGCCGAACGAAAGCTAAAGGATGAATTGCCGCTCAGTCTTGATGTCTCGTTAAATCAAACGTTGCAGCAGGAGCTTGCACGCTACGCCAGCCATCAGCCTAATTACAGCCCCTTCCGCCCTCGTCCGAACCGCTTGGCCGTCACAGTGTTGGATGCCTTTAGCGGACAAGTCTTGGCGCTGCCTACTTGGCCAACCCTCGATCCGGACAACGCCAAGTACGAATCACTGATTGATAAAATAACCGAGCAGACACGCTATCGGTTTGAGGAGAATCATAATCTAACGCCGCATGTCATCGGCTCAACCATCAAGCCGATTGTGTTTGCCACAATGGCCACGGCCCTGCGTCAAGCCGATTATGACTTAGCGAGGGTGAAAATTTACAACCGCTCTGACGTCTACTCTGGCAGAGAACATGCTGTGCACCCTCACTTGCGCCTAGGCGGGATCAGAATCGGAGTTTGGGGTTGCAATAGCTCACAGCTTGAGTGCGATATGAGAGATTTTATTGTTCGCTCCCTAGATTTTCCGGAAGGCTTGCTTGGGATGCTAGGGATGCTCAACAGTGAACAAGAGATTGCCAGGGTGTTCATTCGCAACGACACTTCGCCTGATCTATCTTATGAGGGTAGGGGGTACAAGTTCGATCTGATGAGAGCCTCCGAAGACGCGACTGCCTTCTCTATCCAAGATCAGCGTGAAGGTAAAAATCCCAGTACGAGAGGGCCAGAGGTGATGAATAGTACCATCTTATTTAGAGGACTTGCCTCTGTGTTTGACTTTGATACTGCCAACTTACAGGAGAAAGAGGCTTGGCTGAGCCGCACCTGCGCCAACTTTCTTCCGACGTTTAACAACCAGAAGCTACCACTCAAAGACAATAATTACTTGGACAACGTGATTCCTTCTCGGCTCGATTTGAGCGGCGGTAGCTTCCAAAACGTCCGTGGTGGTCTTATCTCCTGTTTACTTGGTGGTGGCGATTGCCGCTTCAGCAACGTCAGGATGGCCCAGGCAGCAGCCAGAATCGTGACCGGGCAGCGTGTTTTCGCTCGTTTGGAGACAACCCCGGCTGCACAGGTTGACTCACTACCCGATCCGCTCGGCAACCTTGAGTGGCGTAACGCAAACATCATCACACCTATGCAGTTGGTTGGCGAGATTGGCACCGCAAAGGCCCTAAGGAAGACAGTGAAAGTTCCTGCCCAGTACAGAGCAATTTACAAGACTGGGACTATTCTAGAGGGTGATGAAAGTGAAGGACGTGAGAGTGAGGCGCTAATGTTTATCATTGGTAGATGGGAGAACGGGAGTTTTCTGAAAGGCGAGACCTTAGCTGGGTTCCTTTACATGGAAAAGTCGAAAGCCAAGAACCCTTCGGGCGGAAGTGTAGCGGACGGAAACATGAAAAAATTTGATTTTGCCGCCCCAGTACTGAACAAGCTCATCACTTATCTAACATCGGTGAAGCGGACACTCCAATGAGATGTTCGTGCCCGGTAATAAAATCGAGGATTGCCCTTTGTCTTATGATTTTTTAGCGTTCGTACCGCAATGCATCAATCGGATTGAGCCGCGCCGCCCGATATGCCGGCCACAAGCCGAAGAAGAGACCGACGCTCACTGAAACCACCAACCCCGCAGTAATCGCGCCGACCGAGATGCTGGCCTTGAGCGAAGGCAACAACAACTGGATCAGCAACGCCACTGCCACGCCCGCCAACACGCCCGCCACTCCGCCCAACAACGTCAACGTGATCGCTTCGAGCAGGAACTGCCAGAGCACGTCACGTCGCCGCGCCCCGACCGCTTTGCGCAGGCCGATCTCGCCCGTGCGCTCGGTAACCGAGACCAGCATGATGTTCATCACGCCGATCCCGCCGATCAACAAGCCCAACGAGGCGACGCCGATCAACAGTAACGAGATGCCGCTCGAAGCCTGCGTCCAGATGTCCAACATCTGGTTTGAGGCGAAGATGGCAAAGTTGTCGGGCGCTTCGGAAGCGAGGTGGCGGCGGCGCCGCAGCAATTCGCGCGCTTCCTGCATTCCGGCTTCGACCTCTTCGGGCGAGGCGGCGAGGCAGAGGAATTGGAGGAATTCTTTTTCACGCTCCGAGTAGTATTTGTCGAAGGTGCCGAACGGGATCAGCACGAGTTGGTTTTCGCTCGGCGCGCCGAAGAAAGCTTCGCGCTGTTCGAGCAGACCGATCACTTCGTAAACCTGACCGTCAATGTGAATCTGCTTGCCGAGCGGGTCTTCTGCGCCGAATAAGCCGTCGGTGATGGCGCGACCGAGGACGACGACGTTGCGGCGATGGGTCGAGTCGCTATCGGTGATAAAGCGGCCACGATCAACCAGAATAGCAGTAGCGTCAGTGAAGAAGTGTTCGACGCCGCGCATAATCGGCCCTTGCGCCTCCGCGCCTTTATACCAGACGTGCAATGGCTCGAACGGCATCTTGGCGTAGAAGGGACTGACGACGCGCACCGAAGGGCAGTTGGCGCGAATGTCCATCGCATCGTCCACGGTGAGTTGCGGGCGGCGTTTGAGCAGCGCCATGAAATCCGGGTTGCCCATGTCTGAAAAGCCCATGCGCCCGACGATAAAACTGCTCGGATTGAGCCGCGAGAGAGCGCGTTTGATCGTGCCATCCAAACCCTGGATCAACGCGACCACGACGATCACCGTCGCTACGCCCATAATGATCCCGGCGAGCGTGAGCGATGACTGAAAACGGTGTTGCCGGATGGCGTCGAGCGCGAGCGAAAACGCTTCGCCGAATTCGGCGCTACGGTGAGTGGGGATGAGTTGTTGGAAGCGTCCTTTATTCATAGGGCAATGTCTCGTACCGTAGACTGTCAGTCTGCGGCAGACTGGCGGAAGTGACCCATTATTCCAGTAGATTTTCAGCCGAGTCCGCCGCAGACTGACAGTCTACGGTACGTTTGAGACCCACACTTTATTCATAGCGCAATGCTTCAATCGGCGAGAGCTGCGCTGCGCGATACGCCGGGTAGATGCCAGCGACGAGGCCGACGAGCGATGAAACAACACAGCCGACGATGGCCACGAGCGGGCGCGAGCTGGCAGGCAGCGGCGTAGTCAATGCGATCAGGCGCGCAATGAGCATGCCGGCAGTCGTTCCTACCAGCCCGCCAAACAGACAAAGCGCAATGGTCTCAGCCAAAAATTGCAGCAACACGTCACGGCTGCGCGCCCCCACCGCTTTGCGCAAACCGATCTCGCGCGTCCGCTCGCGCACGTTGACCAGCATGATGTTGGTTACGCCCAGCCCGCCGACAGTGAGCGCGATGCCTGAAATCAGAAAGGTTACGACGTAGAAGCTGCCGACGATGGTCTGGTAAATCGTCAGCGCCGAGTCCGAAGTGATGATGAAAAAAGTGTCTTCTTGCGTAGGCAGCAACTGGCGCTGCACGCGCATGATTCCGCGCACCTCGTCAATTGCCGCAGTCTGTACGCGGTCAGCGCGCTGCTGGCAATAGATCGTCACTGCTTGATGCGCGCCGAAACGTCGCAGCAGTGTGGCAAGCGGCGTGATGATGAAGCGGTCTTGCGAACGCCCGAAAAGCGAGCCACGGCGGGCAACAGTGCCGATCACGCGGCAGGATTTGCCGAGCACATTCAACTCTGCGCCGAGCGGATCGCTGTTTGGGAAGAGGTCGTCAACAATGTCAGCGCCGATCAAGCAGACAGCGGCGTGCTCGCTCTCTTCGGCGTCGTTGTAGAAGCGGCCCGCCGCGACCTCGACGCGCTCAATCTCGAACAGGCTCGCGGTCAAGCCGCGAATCTGCACGCTACCTGTGACGGTGCCACGCCATTTGAGCCGGCCCATAATGTCCGACTCCGCGCCGACCGTCGCGCACTCGCGGCAGCCTGCGCGCACGGCTAGGTAGTCATCGTACTCGATGCGCTTCCACTTCGAGGCTTTGATGAAGTCGTTGACGTTGAGAATGCTGGCTGGGAGTTGCGAGATTTGAAAGACATCGGGCTGTAGGGTGACGAGCCGCGCGGAGATGTAGGCGCTCGCGCCCTCGATCAGCGCGACAATGGCCACGAGCGCACTGATGCCGACAACGATACCGAGCACCGCTAGGCCCGTGCGCAGCTTGTTGGCGAGCAAGGCTCTGATTGCATTCGCTAAGATTTCGCTTCGATCCATCAGGTCACCGTTCGAGGCCGCACCGTTCCGTCTGTCAGTAACGCGTCACAAATCCATACTTGAGTTTTATTCGTAGCTGAATGACAGAGGCAGCGCCATAAAAATGACTCGCTAATTTCCCAAAGGCAGAGAACGATAATTCGTCCTCGTCGAAGACTGCGGGCTGATTATCAAGTAAAGCTGCCAGATTCACCAAGCTCCGCGCGCCGCAGTCGAAGAGATTATGAGGCTGGAGAAGAAAAGCTTGCCTTAGCTTTTGTAATTCGGCATAGTCGCGCCGCTGCTCGAAAACAATGCGCAAAGCACTATGGGCTTTTATTGGAGGTAGACCGATGTCTCGTCAAGCTATCAAATTCACTTTGCTCATCAGCATCTCGCTACTCATTTTAGTACCTTATGTCTCGACTAAAGAGCAGTTGAAGCCTGTCGAAGAAGCCGAGTTGCGAACTGCATCTGCGAAGGCGCTCAAGCTCATCCAGCATTCGCAAGTCGTCTGGTACAAGAAGCAGACCTGCACCTCCTGCCACCACCAAGTGCTGCCCGAAGTAACATTCAACTTAGCTCGTGCGCGCGGCGTTTCCTTTGATGAGGCCGTTGCGCAGGATGCGACAGCGCGTGCCTTCGCTTATCTGAAAGACCTGGATGCGGCAGTGCAGGGTTACGATTATATTGACGTGATCGCCGACGGTTGGGTGCTGACCGCTGCTCGGGCGGTTGGCATCAGCCCTAGTTTCTCGACCACCGCTTACGCTCAGTTCATTGCCTCTCGTCAACTCCCTGACGGAAGCTGGCCAACAGTTGACTCTCGCCCGCCCCAAGCCCACAGCTTCTTCACAGCCACGGCTGTTTGCGCCCAAGCCATTCGTGCTTATTTGCCTACGCAACTTAAAGGCGAGCAGGAGGCCCGTTTGCAGCGCGCGCGGTCGTGGTTGCTTAAGACGCCGCCCTGCACGACTGAGGATCGTGCTTTTCAACTTTTCGGCTTGCACTCGACGGGTGCTGATGAACGCGCCTTGCAGCAAGTAGCGCAGCAACTGCTGGCCGCACAGCGCGAGGATGGCGGCTGGGCGCAATTACCTACTTTAACCAGTGACGCCTACGCCACTGGCGAGGTCTTGGTTGCCTTACGTGAAGCGGCAGGACTGCCGGCCGACAATGCTGCCTATCAACGCGGCCTGCGATTTCTGCTCAAGACTCAAGAATCGGATGGCTCTTGGCGCGTCAAGTCGCGCCTTCATCCGCCCGCGCCCGTTAGTCCTCCTTATGTTGACACAGAGTTCCCAACGGGGCACGATCAATTCATCTCCATCATGGGAACCACTTGGGCCGTGACCGCCCTGTTATACGCGCTCCCGTCACAAGCCGAAGCAAAACCGCTGCCGCTCGTGCCCACAAACTTCGCGCCCGCTGAACAAGCCGAGTGGATGCGCGTCGCGCTGACAGGCAGCGCCGCCGAATTGAAAAAGCTGCTTGACGGAGGAATGAAGCCGGATACCAAAACAGCCGAGGGCACAACGATGCTGATGTTGGCAGCGCGCGACCCGGAGAAGGTGAAATTGCTGATTGAGCGCGGAGCCGACGTAAATGCCCGCGCCGCAACCGGCCTTACTCCGTTGATGGTTGCAGCGCGACATCGCGGGAATCTGGAAGTAGTCCGCTTGCTGTTGAAGAAAGGGGCCAAGCCAAATGCGGACAAAGGCGTGGAGGTTCGTAACCACGCCTCGGCGCTGTTCTTCGCCGTGATGGCCGGGGATGTGCAGACGGTGAAGGCGCTACTCGATGCAGGCGCGCGACTCGGTGATCGAATGAAAATTCTCGGGCAATTTGCGACAACCCCTCTGATCTACGCGACATTTGGCGGTGATTCGACTATGGTCACGCACCTGATTGATAAAGGCGCGAACCCAAACGAAGCAGACGATGACGGGTTTTCCGCCTTGAGCTGGGCGGCGCTCTGTAACCATGTCGGCACAATTCAAGTGTTACTCGCGCGCGGCGCGCAGATCAATTATGTAGACAAGCTCGGCATGACGTCGCTCCTCTACGCCGCCTCGATTGACTATGGCGATACCGCCGTGCTGGAAAAACTCATTGCTGGTGGCGCTGACCTGAAGGCAAAGAATAAGCAAGGTCAGACGGCGCTCGACTTGGCTAAAAATTACCGCCACACAAGGATGGCGAGTTTGTTAAGCGAACGCACTGCAGCGCGGTGAGATTCTTTTGTGCGCGTGTCATCCCAGGCTTTCCCTCAACGCCAGAGATAGTCAGGAACGCCGGGCGGCGTGAGCGCGCGCACGCTGAGCAGTTTGTTGAGGTTCGACCTCACGCTTATCCTTACCAATCTCTTCGGCGGATTTCTCAAACCAAGCCAGCCATTCCTGTACCAACTTCAACCGCGCGTGTTCGAGTCGGTAGATGCAAGTTCGCCCCACCTTCTCGTGCGTGAGCAGCCCCGCCTCTTCGAGCACGCGCAGGTGGCGCGTGGTCGTCGGCCAGGCGTGGCCAAAACGTTTGTCAATCTCGCCAGCAGTCATCGAGCCGCCCCAAAAATGAATGATCATCAAAATCTGTCGGCGCGCCGCGTGCGAAAGCGCGGTGAAGACTGCTTCGAGATCGGCCAGTCGTTGCTTTGGATCAGGCTTCTTCACTCGGTCATTCCAGCGGTTCGAGCCGCGTGAGCTGAAGGTTTTCGAGTATCGGCCCCATTGTCTCCCAGACCGCCATCACTTCAGGCGTCTGGTGCGCGATCTCGGAAGCCGACTCGTCTTTCCACTGGAACAGCTCTACGAAGAAATTTTGATTAGTGCGTTTGTCCGACGCCCGCCAGATTTGCGCGCGTTGCGACGAAACCAGGCCCAAACGCTCCAGCGTCGGCCAGTGCTTTTCAATCAAGGCGAGCAATTCCTGTTCTTTGCCTGCCTTCGGATAATAACTCACGAGCGTCGTGACGGGTTTTGCTTCAGTCATGTTTGATGTCTCCTTTGTGGAAAGAAACTTAGCCGATTGGCTAAATATCAGTCAAGCGATATTTAGCCAATCGGCTAAGTTTTAATCTTCAGCTTGCTTGATAAGTCTGGTCAGCGTTTGGTTGGCGGAGCTTTGAACTGTTCGTCTTCGAGTGGTGTGTTGTGGCTGACCTCCACGATCTTGCGGCCCCAAGCGCGGCCCGGCATTGACCAGCGAATGTTCAGTGGCAGCGTCACGCCGTCTACTTTTTGATAATCCTCGTAATCGGTCTGCAGCGGGAATGGGCCGAGCACAGTGGGTGACACTTGATACCGGCGCCGCAAGAGGCCTGTTTGCACGTCAAAGTAGAGTTTTTCAGGATTACCAGCGCGAGATTGCGCGTTGATCACATACACTTCACGGTCGCCGATCAACTCTTTGCCGATGAGGCTCATCTGCGCATACAGTTCTTTCAGCGCCAGTTCTTTGTGGAAAGCTGCTTCACGTTGGAGTTCTGCCAACTCCGCTCCGCCGAGTTCCTGCGTTTGATCCTTGCTGCCTGTCCAGCCGCGCTGGCCGTCAATGCCTGCGCGCAGATGGTTGTCGGGGTATTTGGTAATGACGAGGAGTTTGTCGGGTGCTTTCTGATAAACCTCTTCCGGCACTGGCACGCCGTCCGCGCCAATGCGTTCGCCACGACTGACTCTGGTCGTGAGCTTGCGCAGCGCCGCCTCGCCGCCGCTGGCTTGTGCGTAATGCGCGAGAATTTGTTCGACGGTCGGCAGGGTTGGCTCCGGTTTGGCTGCTGGCTGCGGCAGCCAAAGGCTCTTGCCCAGCGCAACCACAGTCTCAGGTTTTAGCTGACCGCGATGGCAGGTGGCACAAGTGACAGCTTGCTGATCACCGAAATTGGCTCGGTTGAGTTCCAACATCATCCGTACCATGCGCCTGGCAGTTTGTTTGGCAGGCTTGTCGTCCTTGTCGAACGAGTTCGTATGGCAATGACTGCATCTGACGCCGAGCGCGCCGGTGAACAAAGCCATCACTTGTTGAAGCTGAGTCGCCGGAATGCCTTTCAGCGCCTGGATATTGCGAAAGACCTGTTCGGCAGTCTTTTCCGGTGGCGGCGCTGGGGATTGCAAAGAAGCGCTTGAAAGATTGAGCCACGCGCCAAGCGCGATGAAAAGAAGCGTCAGGCTGAGCCTGCGGTGTTTGTTCATGTGAAGCCTCCTGTTCCGGTCTGTGATGGCCGGCGATACGATGGTTGATTAACTGAGCTTAGGCCCGCGCAATTCTTTTCCGTCTTCACAATAGAGCAACTCCGTGACTGCTCCACGTTCATCTCTGATAAAAATAAAGCGGGCGTAATGGTGGTCGGTAAAGAACGCGTCTGCCGCTTCGGGAAATAGCTCGTCCTGCATGTCGCGCAGTTCGCTGAACAGCTTGTCACCGATTTGCTTGATGGTAACTGTCAGGTGAGCGGGCAAGCCGTGCTGACGCAGCAGCGCCGCGTCCGGCGCATACGTGCCAACGTATGCGCCGCAACTGACCGGGTCGAGCTTGGCCACTTGCCTCAACAACTTCTCCATCGTGACGTAGGCAAACGCACGACGGAAGCCAAGTTTTTCATTGAGCGCGAGCGTGGCCTGATGCGCAGGCAGGCTGAACGCGCGAACGGTTTGATAGCCGTGTTGCCGCGCATATTCGATGGCGCGTGCTTTCAACGCTGTCGCCACGCCTTGTCGTCTGTGAGTGCGCGCCACGCCGGTGAAGCCGTGCATGATCCCGCCCGGTATCGGCTCGATGTGATTCAGATCAGTGAAGCCTATGTATTCATCGCCGAGCTTGGCGATGAAGCAGGCGTCGGGCAGCACATAGCTTCGCTCGAACCATTGCACCACAGCTTCAAAAGGCACGGGCGTGAAAGGCTGGCGCTGCGGATCATCTGCCTTTACCGCGTTGAGAAACTCGTGCAGCTTGTGCAGCGCGGCTTCACCGTAGCGCGCACGTTCTGACGCGAAGTCTGTAAACGTTACGCCGCGTGCGGCTAATTGCTCGATCAGCGGTTGAAAGCGCGCTGGCTCAAACTCGGCGACATTCAAGCGCAAATCCCACACACGCCTAGTTTCATTGAAGCCGCGCCGCTCGAGGAATTCGAGCACGTCGGTGAGTTGTGCGTAGTTGCGATGCCAGACCGTGATCGCGCCCGCCTCACGCAGATCGGCTTCCAGCCGTTCGAGCAACAGATCGCCCACACCGGCGCGCAGCCATTCGGGCGCGATGAAAAGAAAGAGCCTGTACTTCGGCAGAAAGATGGTTTGTTCAATCGAGCCGTAGCCGATGATCTGGCCCGTTTCGGCGTGCTCGGCCACGTATTGCCGCCGCGTGTAGCGCGTTTCGTCAAACTGCTGCCGGTTGCGCAGCCAGGCTTCATCGTCGGCGCGAAAGTCCGGTTCGAGGCCGTAGACAAACTGGCTGATCAATTCCCAATCGCGTCCATCAAACGGACGCAGCCGCGCGTTGACCTGCTCAGCAAAAGCCTCATTGCGCGATGGACGATGCTCCTTCAGGTCGTCTTTGAACATCTCGATCATCCTCTCCTTCAATCTCTGCCGCGCCGCATAGAGCCGTTTGACCACTGTCGAAACAGGCAATTCCAGGAATTCACCTATCTCGGTCTGCGAATACTCACCGATGTAAAACAGCGTCGTGACCACGCGCTCGCGCTCCGGCAAGGCCTTGATGGCGGCGCGGACTTGCTCGCGCCGTTCGCCCTGTTCGGCATGCTCTTGCGGGCCGGGCTGGTTGGCATGAAACTCAAGCCCAGCTTCGAGTGGGACAAAGCGCAAGCGTTTGCCGCGCGTCATCCGGTTGCATTCGGTCAGCAGCAAGCGCCGCAACCAACCCGGAAACGCGTCAGGCTCGCGCAACTGGCCGAGTTTCTGCCAGGCCGCGATGAAAGCCTGTTGCGCGGCGTCTTCGGCCAAATAGAAATCATTCAGCGCAGCGTACGCGCAGCCGAAGGCCAAGTCCTGAAAGCGCGCGACTAATTCGCCAAAGGCATCGTGCCGCGTGGCGAGTGGGCTTTCAGCGTTTGCGGCTTGCGTGATTAGCGTTCGCAGGTCTCTCACTTGAACTTTGTCGTCTTCTCCTTTCTTCACTGGATAAGAGCCAAATGGCGGAGAGAACTTTACCTGAGCAGCGGGATTTTTTTGCAATCGGTTTGGGGCTATTCGGTTTTGGGAACGGTTGATCCCACAAGCGAACACCTGCCGCAGCTTTTGCTAAAGCTCAACTTAATCAAGGTGAATCATTGCTTCGCTTAGCCTGACGACTGCGCTGGTACAAGGATTGAATCTTCAATCTGATCCACAACGCTAATCAACCACTTAACGGAGAAGCTATGGGCAGTTTGCTACAAGACTTTCGCTACGGTTTACGAGTGTTGCTGAAGCAGCCAGGTTTTACTTTGATTGCCGTGCTCACGCTGGCGTTGGGCATTGGCGCGAACACTGCCATCTTCAGCGTCGTCAACAGTCTTTTGCTGCGCCCGCTGCCTTACCGCAATGCCGAGCGGCTGGCGATCATCTGGACGCATTCGCCGGGCGCGAACGTCGCGCAAGATTGGCCATCGCCCGGACAGTTCTCCGCGCTCAAAACTGATAATAGCGTCTTTGAACAACTCGCCCTCGCGCAGGGTAGGAACGTCATTCTCACCGGCGATGCGGAACCGGAGCGCCTGGGTGCAGTGTCGGCGTCTTCCGCTGTCTTCTCACTGCTCGGCACACAGGCTGCAATGGGGCGTGTGTTTTTGCCTGAAGAAGATGCACCGGGCAAACCGTTGACGGTGATCCTTAGTCACGGCCTCTGGCGGCGGCGCTTTGGCGGCGACCCGAAAGTGTTGGGGCGGACGCTGACTATTCAAGGCAGCAATTACACCGTCGTGGGTGTGATGCCGCCGGACTTCATGCTTGGCAACGAAGTGATGCCAACGGTGGGCGCGGTGTCGCAAGCTGAGATATTGCTGCCGCTGCCGCTCAGTCCTGAACGGATGAACAATCACGGCGACGAAAATTACAACGTGCTGGCGCGGCTCAAACCCGGCGCAACCATCGCACAAGCGCAGGCCGAATTGAGTCTGGATGTACGCCGGATGGAGCAGCAATTCCCGGATCGTTATCCGCCGAGCCGCCGCTTTAGCTTCAGCATCCGACCGTTGTTGGAACAAGTAGTTGGTGATGTTCGCCTGGCGCTCTACGTGTTGCTGGGCGCAGTGGGTTGCGTGTTGCTGATCGCCTGCGCCAACGTCGCCAACTTGCTGCTGGCGCGCGCGGCAGTGCGCGAAAAAGAGATCGCAATTCGCACGGCCATTGGCGCAAACCGCTGGCGTGTGCTGCGACAGTTATTGACCGAAAGCGTACTGCTGGCAGTGGTAGGCGGCGCGCTTGGCCTGCTGCTGGCGGTGTGGGGCTTGGCGCTCCTGCGCTGGCTCAATCCAGGCAACATTCCGCGCCTGGCGACCATTGGCGTAGATAACCGCGTGTTGGCGTTTACCACTGCCGTCGCCGTGCTGACAGGCATTCTGTTCGGACTCGCTCCCGCGCTGCGCAGTTCGCAGGTGAATTTAAGCGAAACGCTCAAAGAAGGCGGGCGCAGCATGATTGGCGGCGGCCAGCACCGGCTGCGGAATCTGTTGGTGGTTACCGAGATCGCCTTGTCGTTGGTCTTGTTGATTGGCGCAGGCCTGCTGATCCGCAGCTTCACCCGCGTGCAGCAAGTCGAGCCGGGATTTGCGCCGCAAAACGTTCTCTCGCTGCGTCTGGCAGTGTTCGGCCCTGCTTATGCGGATGAAGCGCGCCGCCTGAATTTCTTTCAACAACTGTGGGAACGCATTCGGCGCTTGCCCGGTGTTGAAGCCGCGGGCGGTGTTTCGGTGTTGCCGCTCTCCGGCGGCATCGGTTGGGGCAGCATCACGATTGAAGGCTATAACCCGTCGGCGGGGCAGAGCATGATTCAGGCGGACGGGCGCATCGCCAGCGTAGGTTATTTCGAAACGATGAAGGTTCCGTTGCTGCGCGGACGCTTCTTCACTGAGCAGGATACGAAAGACGCGGAGCGGGTCGTCATCATTGATGAAAACATGGCGCGCACTTATTGGCCGAACGCTGATCCAGTCGGCAAACGTTTGAAACAAGGTGGCGCTGACTCAAAAAATCCCTGGCTGACGGTCGTCGGTGTAGTAGCAAACGTCAAGCAGTATGCCTTGGACACCGATTCCCGCGTCGCCCTCTACATGCCGCACCTACAAGTTCCGACCGGCGCGCTGTACGTGACCGTGCGTACGGCTGCTGACCCAGCCAGCATTGCTGCCGCTGTTACGCGGGAAGCGCGAGCGCTGGAGCCGAACGTGCCGATCTACGATGTGAAGACGATGCAGCAATGGTTGTCGGAATCACTGGCGCGGCGGCGCTTCGCCATGCTTGCGCTCGGCCTGTTTGCCGTGGTGGCAATGCTACTGGCCAGCGTAGGCATTTACGGCGTGATGTCGTACACAGTGGCGCAACGCACGCGTGAAATCGGCATTCGTGTGGCGCTGGGCGCGCAGACGCGTAACGTGCTCAAGCTGATCGTAGGGCAGGGAATGGTGCTGGCTGGCAGCGGCGTTGCCATCGGTTTGGTCGCCGCCTTAGCCATCACGCGCGTGATGGCGAGCTTGTTGTTTGGCGTGGGCGCGACTGATTTGCTGACCTTTGTCGGCATCGCGCTGTTGCTTACTGTAGTGGCGTTGTTAGCTTGTTACCTTCCCGCGCGGCGGGCGGCGAAGGTAGACCCGATGATTGCGCTGAGATATGAATAACGATCAGGTCGGGCGAGCCTGCTAGTGAGCACCCGCTTGGTAGTATCCTAATAAAAAGTTGCAGCTTGAGAGGGAACCTAAACCAGCCACCGAAGCACAGAGCCAGCGAGTGAGTTTGTTGCTGGCTCTGTGCGTCTGCTGCTCGGTGACCTGGTTTGTTAGGTTTCGATGCTCCGCAACTTTCTAGCAGGACACTACACAGTTACATAACTGTTGCGGTCGTAAGCCCTGTTATATGCTAGCCTCACGCAAAGTTATCCCGACGCGACAAAATTGGCTCTGGAGTTACCAAAACGCCTGCGCAATACTGTCACTCTAAGACCAGTAGCGTTCGATTCGTTCAATTGCGTTGCTGACCATCTTGTCGGCTTGCTACTAAGGGACGTAAGTTGCTCAGAGTTTTCAGGGCGTTGAACCAAAATGGAGCTCCGAGACTTAAAAAGGCAGCAGATATCAAAATGCCCAGTATGTCTCTCGGCCCTTTATAGTGGAAACCGGGGTAGGGCGTTGGGATCAGTTGAAATCCGCCTTCTGCCAATTTCTTTTGTATTGCTTCCGCGCGGGTCCTTAATTCGTTGGGCACTTGATTCCTATACTCAGTGACGAGCTCGTCTTTGCGTTTGTCGTCCACCTTAAGGCCATCCCGAAGCCATTTTTCTGCTGCAGCCATATCCTTAAATTCTGGTACAGCACCAAGCCCTTTCGTAGCCTCCTTCTCTTTTTCTATTAACTTTTTCATCGCAGCTTGCAAAACCTGAGGAGACACACTTGGTGCTGAACTCTGAGTAGCGCCACCTTGGGCAGCGAGTAGGACGGAGGCCTCCTTTAACATGGCCTCGCTCTGGCTGACCAAGCTAGCGCGTAGCTCAGGGCTGGTCCAAAGTTGCTTTAATACATCAAAGGTATTCAAGTGAGCCCCGAAGGCAAGTATAAACGCGAATCCTATTGTCCAGAGGCGTATTTGCATGGCGAATCGTTGGGCCGCACTTTTCATCACGACGTTAAACCCTAATTCGAGTTTTCCAAGGGATTCCTGCACGGAGGTTCCCAACTGTTCGAATATTTTATCAACCTGTACTGAAAAGTCCGGTGCCACGGCTTGAAAAGTCTTTTGTAACAGTTCTGCTTTTCTAGCCGCTGCCGGATCAACGTCCTTGAGGAGGGTTTCGATCATCAGTGCCGTCGTTCCGCTATCTGGATTGCCAGTAGTCTTTAAGCCTTTTGGAATGCCAGTAGTCTTTAAATCTTCAGCAAGCTTCCTCAGACCCTGGGCCAGTGCTTCTGGGCTTACGGCTGCCGCAAGCCTCCAACGCTCCGTTAGCTTGCCCAGTACGGGGATATTCTTAAACCTCGAAAATATAGAGTCAGAGATAAGGGGTTGTGTGAGAACTTCAGTCGCCAAAGCCTTAGCATCCTTCGCCAGACCTGGCGCCAGAGTGCTTAATAACGTCTGCACTCCCCAGCGTAGATTGGTGCCACGATAACTGATCACAGCAGAGATCATCTGATTCAGTATCGTTATCAATAGACTTGCCCCAAGCATTATCACGACAAACGCGATAAGAGTGTCCAGGTACACTAATGTCATAGTAAGCTCCTTTTCAGTATTGGCCAGCGAGGAAAACTTGATACATCGAGGTCAGTTTCAGCCTAAGAATTCTGTGACCGTGCCCGATCAGTGTGTTGCCGAATACGGTGACCGCCGCTGCAATATTGTCTCCACCTGTACTTAAGGAAAATCGAAGAGAAACATTTCAGGAATAATGGCGTCGGACGTCATTCCGTAAACTCTGCCAAGCCTTGGTCTCTACTACTAAAGCGAATTGTCTGAAGGGCCGATACAACTGAGCCTTGTGAATAAGGAACGGTGCGGAGTATACGAGAGGGACAGCCTATATACAATGGTTTGCTTGTTCCTTAGATAACAGCTTGAGTCGCCACCCGGCGTTGAGTAAGTACTCGAAAATGGGATTGCGCAGTCCCACAAACGCACACTGCGCCCTGCACTACTATTAAACCTGCGCGCGCCAAGCCATCACAGAGTAACGATTTGGCAGCTCGACTCGGCTGGCACGCTGCTTGGTTAGCCGAGCAGCAAGACTGCTTGAGGTGTGTCTGGACAGTAACCTGATCAAAGAAGCGAGGAGACATCATGCAAACTTTATTGCAAGACCTGCGTTACGGCGCGCGAATGTTGCTGAAGAAACCCGGCTTCGCGCTAATCGCGGTGCTGACGTTGGTGCTCGGCGTGGGCGCGAATGTGGCGATCTTCAGCGTGATCTACGGCGTGTTGCTGCGTGCGCTGCCTTTCAAAGACGCCGAGCGCATCGTGACGTTGTGGGAGCACAACGCGAAAGAGGGCATCAAGCGCGACGACGTTTCGCCTGCCAACTTTCTGGACTGGCGTGACCGGCAGCAGGTCTTTGAAGATCTGGCCTTCGCCAATCCGTTCAGCTTCAATTACAGCGGGACAGGCGAGCCGGAAGTAATTCAATCGGCGCTGGTCTCAAAAAACTTCTTTCAGATTCTGGGCGTGCAGGCACTGCACGGGCGCACGTTCCTGCCTGAGGAATACGAAGCAGGCAAGGAGCGAGTCGTCTTACTCAGCTACGGTGTGTGGCAGCAGCGTTTCGGCGGCGACCCGAAGATCATCGGGCGAGTGCTGACACTTGATGACAAGCTCGCCACCGTCATCGGCGTGATGCCGCCTGAATTCAAACTGCATTTGTTTGAAAAGACCGAAGAAATGTGGGGACCGCAAGTCATTGACGAAAGTCTGCGTCAACAGCGCAGAGCGACCTACCTGAAAGTCATCGGCAGGCTCAAACCCGGCGTTACGCTGGCGCAGGCGCGCGGCGAGCTGAACAAGATTGCCGCGCAACTCTCCGCCGAATATCCGAGCACGAATGCGGGCATCGGCATCGCCGCCGTCACGCTGCCCGAATATGTCAAAGGGAAATGGCGGCTGGCGCTGTTGGTGATGTTCGGCGCGGTCGGCTTCGTGCTGTTGATCGCGTGCGCCAACATCGCCAATTTGTTGCTGGCGCGCGGCAGTGAGCGTGAGCGCGAGTTGGCGATTCGCGCAGCCATCGGCGCGGGGCGTGCTCGGCTGACGCGTCAACTGCTGACCGAAAGTCTGTTGCTGGCGCTGTTGGGTTGCGGCGGTGGCGTGCTGTTGGCCGTGTGGCTGATTGATCTGCTGTTGGCTTTCAACCCCGGCAGCATCCCACGCATTGAAGAGGTGCGGCTGGACGGCGCAACGCTTGGCTTCGCCGCCCTCATAGCTTTTGTCACGGCGTTGCTCTTTGGCTTGGTTCCGGCGCTGCAATTTTCCAAACCCGATTTGCAAAGCTGGTTAAAAGAATCGGGCCAGTCGGTGACAGCGGCGCGACATCGTTTGCGTAGCGCGTTGGTGGTGGCAGAGATCGCGCTGGCCCTGGTGTTGCTGGTCGGCGCGGGCTTGTTGCTGCGCAGCTTCGTGAAGTTGCTCAACGTTGATCCGGGGTTTGCGGCTGACAGGACGGTGGCGCTGCAAGTTTTTATCTGGAACAAGTACCGCGAGCCGCAACAGCGCGAGGCTTACGTGAAAGAGACGCTGGGCTGGTTGGAAACGCTGCCCGGCGTGCGCGCCGCTGGCGTCACGACCGCCTTGCCTTTACTCGACAGCAGCGCGACGACCTCGTTGCCAATCACCATCGTAGGCCGGCCCGCGCCGCCGCCTGGACAGGAGCCGGTCGCGCAACTTACGACGGCCACTGCGAACTTTTTTCCGGCTTTGGGCATGCGGCTGCTGCGCGGGCGGCTCTTCAATCAATTCGACACCAGAGATTCGACCAAAGTTGCGCTGATCAATGAGACGCTGGCGCGGCGGCAATGGCCGAATGAAGACCCGGTCGGCAAACAGTTTGCTTTGCGAGGTAGGCAAGGCTTGATTGCGCTCGAAATTGTCGGCGTGGTCAGCGATTTGCGCCAAGACAGTTTGGATAAAGAGCCGCGCCCGGAATTCTTCCGCCCGCACACGCAATCACCTAGCGGCTCGCTTATTTTTGTCGTGCGGACGGCGGGCGACCCGAACGCGGTGCTTGCGTCGCTCAAAGCGCGCATCTGGCAGGTCAACCCGACGCAGCCGTTTTACGCGGTGGCGACGCTGGATCAATTGGTTAATGCGTCGCTCAAAGCGCGCCGCTTCAACCTGACCTTGCTCGGCTCTTTCGCCGCGCTGGCATTGTTGTTGGCCGTGGGTGGCATTTACGGCGTGATGAGCTTCACCGCCGGACAGCGCCGTCACGAAATCGGCATTCGCATGGCGTTGGGCGCGCAGCAGAATGATGTGTTGAAGCTGATCGTCGGACAGGGAATGAAGCTGACGGTAACGGGCCTAGCCATCGGCTTGATTGCCGCTGCTGGGTTGACGCGGCTGATGTCTGGCTTGTTGTTCGGCATCGGCGCGACCGACCCGCTGACGTTTGCCGCCATCGCGCTGTTGTTGGCTGTGGTTGCGTTGTTGGCTTGTTACATCCCTGCGCGGCGTGCGATGAAAGTTGATCCGCTGATTGCTCTTCGATATGAGTAGGAAGTAGACAGTAGACAGTAGTTGGCAGCAGAGTCTGCGCATCTTTCTCTTCTGTCTACCAGCTACTGTCTACTGACTTCTGTCTACTTCTGCAGGAGGACTTATGCAAACACTTTGGCAAGATTTGCGCTACGGGTTAAGGCTGTTGCTCAAACGCCCCGGCTTTACGGCAATCGTTGTGTTAGTGCTGGCGCTGGGCATCGGCGCGAACACAGCGATCTTCAGCGTCGTCAACAGCGTATTGCTGCGCCCGCTCAACTATCCCGACTCCGCAGCATTGATGACTTTGTGGGAAGATCACACGCGCCGCGAAGGGCCGGCGCGCGAATGGACGTCGCCGCCCGGTTTTCAGGATTGGCGCGACCAGAGCACCGTCTTCACGCACATCGCCGCGCTGAACAATTGGGGGCCAACGCTACAAGAAGCGAGCGAGCCGGAGATGCTCCCTGGCGCGAGTGTTTCTTACAATGCCTTCTCGCTGATTGGTATCAAACCGCTGCTTGGACGTGAATTCAACGCTGACGAAGACAAGACTGGCGCGCCCAAGGTCGCCATTCTCAATCACAGTTTGTGGCAGCGCCGCTTCAACAACGACGCGGCGATTATCGGCAAATCCGTGCGACTGAGCGGTGAAAGCTACACTGTTGTTGGCGTGCTGCCGCCGGGCTTTCAACTTCCGATCATCAACGGCGCGGAAATCTTTCGTCCGATAGCGCCGACGTTCAATCCAGGCTGTCAGCACGGCTGCTACACCATCCGCGTCATCGCGCGTTTGAAGCCGGGCGTGCCGCTGGAACGCGCGCGCGCCGAACTGACCACGATTGCGCAGCGCGTCGAACAACAGTTCCCTGAAACGAACAAGAAGGTGGGCGCGACGATTGTCCCGCTGCACGAGTTCGTGGTCGGCGATATGCGGCTGGCCATGATGGCACTGCTGGCGGCGGTAGGTTTTGTATTGCTGATTGCCTGCGCGAATGTGGCCAACCTGCTGTTGGTGCGGGCGGCGGCGCGCGAGCGTGAAATCGCTATACGCGCGGCGCTCGGTGCGAGCCGCTGGCAGGTCGTTCGGCAATTGTTGAGCGAAAGTTTGTTGCTCGCCTTGCTCGGCGGCAGCGCGGGCGTGCTGTTGGCTTTCTGGCTGGTTGATTTGCTCAAGCGTGTAGCGCCTGATGGCACGCCGCGCATGGAAGAAATCGGCATTGATGGCCGGGTGTTGCTCTTCAGCCTGGGTATTGCGGCAGTGACCGGGTTGTTGTGTGGGCTGGTGCCCGCGCTGCAAGCTTCCAAACACGATTTGAATCAAGCCTTGCGCGATGCGGGCGCGGGCAATAAAGGCAGCGCAGGCGGTGGGCGTGTACGCTCTGCGTTGGTAGTGGCGGAGATTGCGATTGCTCTGACGCTGTTGGTGGGCGCGGGCTTGCTGATGCGCAGTTTCGTATTGTTGCAAGGCGTTGATCCAGGCTTCAGCCCGACGCGCGTGGTGACGGCACGCCTCGGCCTGCCGCAGAATGCATATCCAAATCGTGAACAGATCGCGAATTTCTACAATCAACTTCACGCGCGACTCAAAGCGCTGCCCGGCGTGCAATCCGCCGCCTTCGGTTCATCGGTGCCGATGACGGGCGTTAATACTGACACCGACTTCACTATCGAAGGCCGCCCTGCGCCACCGCCCGGCCAGCCGCAAGCGGCCTGGTTCAGCGTGGTCAGCCCGGATTACTTTCAGACAATGGGCATCCGCCTGCGCGAAGGCCGCTTCTTTGCCGAAAGCGATGGCGAGAATGCGCCGCGCGTAGTGGTGATTGGTGAAACAATGGCGCGCAAATATTGGCCGAACGAAAACCCCGTCGGCAAACGTCTGGGCTTTGGCGGCAACCCGGTCAACTGGCGCGAGATCGTCGGCGTCGTCTCCGACGTGCGCCACTTCGGGTTGGGCGCAGACGCGCGGCCTACTTTTTACTTCTCAGCGACTCAGCTTCCACGTGCCTTCACCAACGTCGTGCTGCGCGTGCAGGGCGAGCCGTTGAGCTATGTCGCGGCGCTGCGCAATGAAGTGCAGGCGCTGGACAAAAACCTGGCGCTCTCGAATGTGCAGACGATGGATGATTTGGTTGCCGCGACGATTGCTGTGCCGCGTTTGGTAATGTTGCTGTTCGGTGGTTTTGCGGCGGTGGCATTGTTGCTGGCCGCGCTTGGCATTTACGGCGTGATGGCCTACTCGGTCACGCAGCGAGTGCAAGAGATCGGCATCCGCATCGCGCTGGGCGCGCAGGCGCGCGACGTGTTGACGCTGGTCGTCGGGCAGGGAATGCGGCTGGCCGTGATCGGCGTGGCGCTTGGCTTGGCGGCCTCATTTGGATTGACACGATTGATGAAGAACTTGTTGTTCGGCGTTCAGCCGACCGATCCGCTGACCTTTGTTGGTGTAGCATTGCTGCTGGCTTCGGTGGCGTTGATGGCCTGTTACGTACCGGCGCGGCGGGCGACTAAGGTTGATCCACTTGTCGCGTTACGTTACGAATGAAAGGACAATTATTTTCGAAGCTCAGTGTGCGGAGGCCAACTGCGATATTCGTAGTCCCTCCGCAACTTGTTCTTCCTGCTTTACGGCGGTCAATTCCTGTGCGCTTCTATGGCCTGACAGAGCAATCTCATCAAAGAAGCTGCGAATTTCCCTATCATCAAGCAGGTCTCGAATCACCTTAACAAATTGGGTATTTTGGGTAGCAAGCCACTTCGCACACAAGTATTCCTGGAACGTCTCTTGGAAAAAGCGTATCCCCCCATTTACTGGCTCAATCAGGCCAGTGCGATACAGAGCGCGAAGCTGTTTCATGATGTCTTGGTCACTCCCGTTCGGCAAATGACAGTGAAGAATTTCCTTGACCTTATCTTCGGCAAGCCAAGTACGATCCGTAGGAGACTTGCGCATCTCAACTGCCAGTGTCTCCAAATAGCTCTCGATGAATTGTCTTTCCCCCGCTCCTTTTTTCTCCCACCTTGTCAGAAACTCTCCTAAGAAGCTTTTATACAGATCCACGCGTGTAGGTACAGTAAGGGGCTCTTCATCCTTGGCCATTAATCTAACTACCATAAGAAAAAAGAATTGATTGCGGCAGATCTGTCGAAGCTCCGGTTTTGTGCGAAATGCTTGTAGAACGCGTTGCTGCAGTTCTTTCGGCTGAGTCCGCAAAAACTCGTCTTGGGCAGCATTGTCAAGCTCCAAAATGTCCCACCTTTGAAAATTGGTAAGCCAGTCCTCTTCATAATCACCAGTCCTACAGGTCACGACAAATTGGCTGTTAGGAAGACCGCCTACAAGCAGGTGCAGGGATTCCACCACTTTTGCAACTTTCCGCTTTTCTCCAATCCCGTCTGCAATAAAAAGTAGACGCCCCGCACATTCGATGCTCTCCAAGAATTGTAGGTTATCAATACCCGTATACTCAGCCACGAAGTTTAATGCCTCCTGGCGATCCCGTAATAGAACGTCCTTGATGTCTAAAGGGATAAGGCCCGGAGGAGGGTTCGCTTTCAACCGGTGACAGGCTGTTGTCTTGCCGCTGCCGGGCGATCCGATAAGTAAAAACAACTTGCCCTCCTGATCCAGGAGTTGATTCGAGCGAATAGTCCAACTCGGTTCAGGTTCGGGAACATGATTCTTAAACTGAATTGGGAGGACATCTATGCCCCAGCGAAACAAGTTCTCTTTTAGTTTGTAACGTTGCAAAGTCTCTTCTTGAATACGCTGGAGGTATTGTTGCAACTTCACTTCTAGGATAGAGCTAAGCCCGTCGCTCTCAAGACGACGTTTAATAAGTTGGACCAACTCCTCTATAGGTCGAGAGGCCAGATCAAAATAGATACATGTTTCTTTCAGCCATTTCGGTCTATAGCGAGTGGTCATTACCGGAAATAGAGTGTCTCTAAGGTCTCCCTGTTCCCTTGCTTGTATAGCTTGGAGTTCGAGCTGAGTCCATCTTCGCTCATCGTAGTCTTTAGAGATAAGGACGATGCAATATCTTGACTGCGTTTCGAAAACGTCTTGAAGAATCTTGTCGGCTTCACGCCCTATTAGTTCATGTTCGTACCAACGATCGAAGAAGACATGTAGTCCCAACTGCTGAAGATGATTTGCAAGAGCTTCTGCAATTTTGCGTTCACGTTCAGTACCTGCAAACGATAGTGCGATGTCGAATTGATGATTCATGTTCATTATCCTCCAGGCAGGCAGAGCAATTAGCGCTTATTAGTATTGTGTGGCGCGCAGTATAGCCCTGCTTTATAGCAGGTTCAATCAGTTGTACGACGTCGTCGTACTCACATCTTAATCGCCTCACCACTATGCGATTGAATGAAAAGCACCTGTTCGCTTTCGGGATTCGGCTGACCGTGAGCGGGCATTTCCTGCGCGCTATAATCTTGCTTAGCTAGGTCAACTCCATTTGGCTTAAGGGCTTATTTTTTAGCAGCAACCTGGCATACAGATTGAAGTAAAACCTCAGTTCCGCTCGAATAGCTGATCGTATATGTAACCGTGTTGTGCTATAGCCCTTATGACATCGCACTATGATCCGGCTCAACAACGTTTCCAAAATTGTCCGCAGCGGCTCCGAAGAGCTGACCATCCTGCATCCGCTCTATCTGTCCATTCCCGCCGGGCAATTCGTCGCGGTAGTTGGCCCATCGGGCAGCGGCAAATCTACGTTGCTTTCGCTGGTCGCGGGCTTGGATTACCCGACTACGGGCGACATTCGCTTGGCGGGTGAGTACATCACGCTGATGAAAGAGGACGAGTTGGCGCGGCTGCGCGGCGCAAAGGTCGGTTTCATCTTTCAATCGTTTCACCTCATTCCTTCGCTGACAGCTTACGAAAACATCCTCGTACCGATGGAGATTCGCAAAGTGCCGAAGGCGCGCGAACGGGCGCAAACATTGCTAGATGAAGTTGGCTTGCACGAGCGTGGCCATCATTACCCATCACAGCTTTCAGGCGGCGAACAGCAACGTGTAGCCATCGCGCGCGCCTTCTCGAACGAACCTGCCATCCTTTTGGCTGATGAACCGACCGGCAATCTGGATTCCAAAAATGGCGCGCACATCTTCGAATTGCTCATTAAACTCAATCGCGAACACGGCACGACGCTCCTACTCGTCACTCACGATCACGTGCTGGCTGACCAAGCCGACCGCGTGATCAGCTTGAACGAAGGACGGATTGTGGAAGACAGAGAAACAGAAAAAGCAAAAGGCAAAAGGCAAATAGCAAAAGGCAAAAGTGTGGAACTGATTTCCCAATAAAAAGCCGAGTGCCGACCTTTTGCCTTTTGCCAACTTGATAGAAGCCGCCTTTTGCCTATTGCCTTTGATTTATGAACTTCATCCTCAACATGGCCTGGCGCGAAATGCGGTCGTCGTGGCATCGCTTGCTGCTCTTCTTCCTCTGCATCGCCATCGGTGTCGGCTCGATTGTCAGCTTGCGTTCACTGATCCAGAAGATCAAAGACGGCATCGCGCACGAGTCGCGCGTGATGTATGGCGCGGATGTGCGAGTGGGCGTCAACCAACCGTGGAAGCCTGAGACGCGCGCTGTGCTCGAACGTTATGCCAGCGCGCCACAGGTGACGGCGCACACCGAGATGTTTGAAACGCAGACGATGGTCTTGGCGGCGAACGATCCGAACGCGCGGCCCTACATGGTTCAACTGCGCGCAGTGCAGCCGCAATTCCCGCTGCATGGCGAAGTTCAGATGGCCGATGGTGCGCACTATTCGCACGCGTTGGTGCAAGAGCGCGGCGTGGTCGTGCAATCTGGCCTGCTCTGGACGTTGAATCTCAAAGTTGGTGATGCGCTCAAGATCGGCCAGCAAAGCTTCACGATTCGCGGCGTGATGCAGTTTGTGCCGGGCAATGCGATGGAATTCCGGCCCATGCAACGCGTGCTAGTGGATTACGCCGATGCCGAGGTGGCGGGGCTGACCGGCTTTGGCAGCCGCGTGAGTTACCACTGGCTCTACAAAACACACGAGGGTCAAGATCAAGCATTGCTGAAAGAGCTGGGCCGCGAGTTTCGCACTACGCGGCTCAACTGGCTCGGCTCGTACCGCTTTCAGGAAGATTGGATGACGCGCTCGGCGGAGAATGTGGAAGGCTTCCTGGGCTTGGTTGGCTTGGCAGTGCTGGTGTTGGGCGGGATTGGCATTGCCAGCGTGACGCGCGTCTTTGTGCAACAGAAGCTCAAGACCATCGCCATCTTGAAATGTCTGGGCGGCGAGAATCGGCAAGTGCTTGGCGCATACATCGCGCAAGTGCTCGTGCTCAGTCTGGTCGGCAGCTTGTTGGGCTTACTACTCGCGTCTGCCATCACGCATCTCGCCGCTGATTACGCCGCCGGACGCTTGCCGTTCCGGATTCTGCCCGGGCTGAGTTGGTTGGCATCATTGCAAGGCGTGATTATTGGTGTGCTGATCACGCTGCTCTTTTCGCTGCCGCCGTTGTTGGAGATTCGACAGGTCAAGCCGATACTCGTGTTGGGGCAGGATGCAACGGCACGGCGCCGCCGCGATTGGCTACGGCTGGGTTCAGGGCTGTTGTTGGCGTTTGGCGTCTTCGCATTGGCCTATTGGGTGTCGGGCAGATTGAACAAAGTCGGCATCTTTATGGCAGAGGTGGCAGGGACGGCCTTGCTGCTTCATCTGACCGGCGCGGGACTGATCGGCGTGTTGCGCCGGGTGCGTTATTTACCGTCCTTTGTTTTGCGGCAAGGCATCGGCAGCATCTATCGTCCAGGCAATCAGACGCAGGTGATTCTCTCTGCCGTCGGTCTCGGCGCGTTGTTCATCATTACCGTTCGTTTGCAGCAGGTGAATGTGTTGCGCCAATACGACTTTGAACTCGACGCCGCAACGGCTGACGTGTTCCTGCTCGATGTGCAGAAAGACCAGCGCGACGTTGCCGAAGCGGTGCTCGCGCGCTTGTCGGGCGCCGCGCCGAAACTCGTGCCTATCGTGCAGGCGCGCATCGTTGATCTCAAACGCGCGGAGGGCAATTGGAGTGGGGAAGCGAATCGTTTGACACCGGACGATCTGCGCAACCGGTTTCGCTGGGAACAGCGGTTTTCGTATCGCCCCAATTTGGAGCAGGGCGAAACGATCAGCGCCGGGCAATTCTGGGAGCCGACGCCGAGCGCCGAACCTGAGATTTCGGTTGAAGAACGCTACGCGCGCGACCTCGCGCTCGGCATTGGCGACAAGCTGAGCTTCGACATTTTAGGCAAACGCATCGAAGCCAAAGTTACCAGCATCCGGCGCATGGATCGCCGCCTCTCGCCTTCGTCATTCCTCACCCGCTTCAATGTCATCTTCCGCCCCGGCACGCTCGAAGCCGCGCCGCAAATGTTCATCGGCGCCGTCAAAGGCCCGCCGCCCGGCGCACAGCGCGCTCAATTGCAGCGCACCTTCGTCGAGCAGTTTCCGAACGTCACAATGATTGACGCGCTCGACACGATTGCCGAAATCAAAAAGAGAGCGGGGGAGCTTTCATTCGCGATCTCTTTCGCGGGCGGCTTTGTCTTTTTATGCGGCGTGCTGATTTTGGCAGGCTCGATTGCAATGACGAAGTATCAGCGGCTGTATGAGGCGGCGATTCTAAAAACATTGGGCGCGGAAAAGAAATTGATCGTATACATCACGTTGATCGAATACGGCGTGTTGGGACTGCTGGCCGGAGTCATCGGTTCGGCGGCGGCCATCAGTTTGACGTGGGCATTCTGCAAATACGAAATGCGAATTGACTGGCAGCTCAATCCCGCCGTCAACCTCATCGGTGTGGCGGTGACGCTGCTGCTGGTGTCTGCCGTGGGCGTGCTGTCGAGTTGGGACGTGATGATGAAGAAGCCGCTCGGCATTTTGCGGGCGGAGTGACGGTTGACAGGTTGCCAGCCATTTTTCGCCGCAGCGCGGCGGCTGAATTTAGCCGTGGGTTTTCAACCCACGGAACGGGCGAAAATGATTTCGCGTCGCGTCAGCGACGCCTGAATTCAGGCGTCGCTGACGCGACGCGAGGAACCATCGCACGCTTACCGTGGGTTGAAAACCCACGGCTAAACTCATCAGACCGCTACGCGGGCAGGAGAGTGTCTTAGCCGACAAACCATCGGGTTTGAAGATCAAGCCTCCGACAAGCTCTCCCCAGCTTGTCGGACATTTGCGGAGGAACGATATGCTTCAAGAGCTTTGGCAAGACCTGCGCTACGGCGCGCGTATGCTCGTAAAGAAACCGGGCTTTACTTTGATTGCCGTACTCACGCTTGCATTAGGTATCGGCGTCAACACAGCGCTCTTCACCGGCTTCAACATCTTTCTGCGTCCTAAGCCAGTCAAAGACCCCGACACGGTTGTCCGCTTCGCATATCAAGGTGCGCGCAGGGAAGAGCGCTTCTCGTATCCCGAATACGCGCATTTCCGCGATCACACGCAAGTTTGCTCGGACGTGATCGCCAATTTTCAAGAGAAGTTCCTGCTCGGCGAAAAGACATCTGGCGTTGAACCTGAAGAGATTCTGGGGAATTTTGTTTCGGATAACTACTTCGCCACGCTCGGCGGCGGTGCACGACTCGGGCGCTTCTTCACTGCGGAAGAGAACCACGTCGCGGGGCGCGATGCGGTGGTGGTATTGAACCATCATTTCTGGCAGCGGCGCTTCGGTGGTGATGAACGGATTGTCGGGCGCACGCTGCTCCTGAATGGCAAGCCGTTCACGGTCATCGGCGTGACCAGCCCGGCGTTCGTCGGATTGCGTTACGAGATGCCCGACATCTGGCTGCCGTTGATGATGCGCGCGGCAATGGCGACGGTCTATTTTGAGGAGATCGCGCAGGAGCAGCGCGATTGGTTTAACGGCCAGCAGTTTCAATGGCTGAGTTTGCACGCGCGCCTCAAGCCGGGCAAAACAGTGAATGAAGCGCGGGCAGAGCTGGGCTTGCTGTACAAGCAACTGGCGAACACGCGGGCAGCGGATGAACAGCCAACGAGCCTCAATGTCGTGCCGATTTCCGAAGTCGGCGCGGACAATGAAGTGTGGCGAATTATGGCGATGGTGCTGGGCGCGAGCGGGTTGGTCTTGCTGATCGCTTGTTCAAACATCGCCAACATGCTGTTGGCGCGCGCGGCGGCACGACAGAAAGAGATCAGCGTGCGTCTTTGTCTGGGCGCGAGCCGCTGGCGCTTGATCCGGCAGTTGCTGACTGAAAGCTTCCTATTGGCCGCGTTAGGTGGCGTTGCCGGTATGTTGCTCGCTTGGTGGAGTCTAGACCTGTTGTTGAAGGGGGCGCTCACTCGCTACGGCGGCGGGGATGTTACACGGCTCGCGCTCGATTTGTCGCCGGATGGGCGCGTGCTGGCCTTTGCGTGGTTGCTCGCAATGCTCAGCGGCATTGCGTTCGGCTTAGCGCCTGCTTTGCGCGCAACGCGCCCTGACTTGGTTACTGTAATCAAAGACGAAGGCGCGGGCGTCAGCGGACGCGCGGCGCGTTCCTGGCTGCGCAACGGCTTGGTCGTGGCGCAGGTCGCGCTCTGTTTGGTCTTGTTGATACCGGCTGGCTTGTTGGTGCGTGCGCTGCAACGCGTGTTGAACACCGATCCCGGCTTTGAGACGGAGAAGCTGTTGCACGTCAGCTACAGTTTGGAATTGAGCGGCTATGACTCGCGACGCGCGCAATTGTTTCTGCCGCAAATGATGGCGCGCCTGGCGGCCTTGCCTGGCGTGCAATCGGTCACGCCTGAACGGGAGTTTGGCGGGCGTATCTCCCTCGTGCTGCCGGGCGAGCAGGTCCAGAGCGACCGGCAATTCGACGGCGCTCCTTTCGAGTGGGTGACGGCCAATTACCTCGAAACCATCGGAACGTCGCTCCTGCAAGGGCGCGGCTTCACGACGGAAGAAGTGAATGCCAAAGCGCCGGTCGTCATTGTGAGCGAGATGACGGCGCGCAGGCTCTGGCCCAACGAAAACCCGCTCGGCCAGACCTTGCGGATGGAGCGGCGCTCGCGCAATAGCAGCCAGGTCATCTTTCCCGCCGCGCAGGTCATCGGCGTGGCGCGTGACAACCAGGTCTATCGCGTAGGCCAAACTGCGCCGCTCTTCCTTTACGCGCCCGGCGTGCCAACCGAATGGATGGATACTACCGTGCTGGTGCGTACTGCGCGCGCGGCGGCGAGTATGAAGGAGTTGGTGCGCAAAGAACTCTATGCCCTCGAACCAGTGCTGCGCCTCTACGTGAACACGATGGCAGAGCGCATCGCCGGAAACGATAACCTGGACGAGACCCGCGCGGCATCGGAGTTGGGCACGGGTTTGGGCGGTCTGGCATTGCTGTTGGCGGCGTTGGGGATTTATGGCGTGATGGCTTGGTCAGTCGCCCAACGCACGCGCGAGATCGGCATCCGCATGGCGCTGGGGGCGGAAGCGCGTGACGTGTTGAAGCTAGTGCTCAAGCAGGGAATGCGGCTGGTGCTGCTTGGCGCCGTGCTCGGCGTGGCGGCCTCATTGGCGGTCACGCAGGTGATGAAGAGCATGCTGTTTGGCTTGAGCACGACCGATCCGGCGACGTATCTCGGTGTGGTGTTGCTGCTGTCGGGTGTAGCGTTGCTGGCTTGTTGGATACCAGCGCGGCGGGCGACGCAGGTTGATCCGCTGCTGGCGCTCCGGCACGAATAAACTGATTTTGGATTTTAGATTTTGGATTTTGGATTGCAGAAGTAACCGCTGGTTTTTCATTCTGGAATCCAAAATCCAAAATCTAAAATCCAAAATCCCTAAGTGGAGAAAGTATGCAAACCTTGTGGCAAGACCTGCGCTACAGCGCGCGAATGTTGTGGAAGACGCCCGGCGTCAGCTTGATTGCGACGCTCACGCTGGCCTTAGGAATAGGCGCGAACACGGCGATCTTCTCGCTGCTCGATCAAGTGATGTTGCGGCGCTTGCCCGTGCAACGGCCCGAAGAGTTGGTTGTCTTGCGCTCGCCGGGGCCAATTCGCGGGCACGCCTCTTCCGATGGCGACATCGCGACTTCCTTCTCGTATCCGCTTTACAAGAAGCTGCGTGAACAGAACCAGGCGCTCGCTGGCTTGTTGGCGCGTTATGCGATTCCGCTCAGCGTCAGCGCGCAGGGACAGACCGAGCGCGCCTCGGGCGAATTAGTTTCGGGCAACTACTTCGAGGTGCTCGGCGTGCCGCCCGCCTTGGGGCGCGTCTTCAGTTTGCAAGACGATCAGTTAGCCGGAGCGCATCCGGTGGCCGTGCTGAGTTATGGATTTTGGAAACGGCGCTTCGGGTTGAACCCTGCGATCTTGAATCAAACCTTGCTCGTCAACGGCCACGCGCTGACCATAGTCGGCGTGACGCGCGAAGGTTTCAACGGCGTCCAGGTCGGTCAAACGCCTGCTATCTTTATCCCGGTGACGATGAAGGCGCAGATGACGCCGAATTGGGAAGGGCTGGACGATTGGAATGATTACTGGTTGGCGTTGATGGGGCGGCTCAAACCTGGGCAGACGCGCGAGCAGGCAGAAGCCGCCATCGCACCTGCTTACCGCGCCTTGCTCGAAGAGCAATTGCCGAAGGTGCAAGGCTGGTCGCAACAAGTGCGCGAGCGTTTTTTGAACAAGCGCCTCGAACTCAATCCGGGCGCGCAAGGTCGCACAATTTTTCAACACGATGCTGGCACGCCGCTCTGGGTGCTCTTCGGCATGGTCTTGCTGGTCTTGCTGATCGCGTGCACCAACGTCGCCAACCTGCTCTTTGTGCGCGGGCTGGGGCGACAGCGCGAATTGGCCATCCGGCTGGCGCTGGGCGCGCAACGTGGGCAGTTGGTGCGCCAGTTGTTGATTGAAAGCTTGATGTTGTCGCTGTTGGGTGGTGTATTAGGTTTGTTGATTGCAGTGTGGGTCAGTGACCTGCTGGTCAACTTACTGAACAACAACGGCCAGGCGCGCGGGCTGTCGTCGGCCTTGGATGGGCGCGTGTTGCTCTTCACTTTTGCGCTCTCGTTGGTCACGGGCCTGTTCTTTGGCTTGATTCCGGCGTGGCGCGTGACGCGCGGCGATATGACGCCCGCGTTGAAGGATCAATCGGCGGCTTCATCCGCCAGCCGTTCGCAGGTGCGCTTACGCAAAGGCCTGGTCGCAGCGCAAGTCGCGTTGACGATGTTGCTGCTGATTGGCGCAGGGCTGTTTACACGGACGCTTTGGAATCTGAGCCGAGTTGATTTGGGAGTAAAGCCGGAGCAACTCATTACCTTCTCCATCGCGCCGGACTTAAACGCCTACACGCCCGCGAAAACAGTGACGCTGTGCGATCAACTCACCGATGCTTTGCGCGGCTTGCCTGGCGTGCAAGGCGTGGGCGTGGCTGAAATCTCGTTGCTGACGGGCGACAGCAGCGGCGGCAATATAATTGTAGAAGGCGTGGCCGAACGTGAGAATAGTCAGATCCGTGAAAACTGGGTCGGCCCAGGCTACTTTGCCGCGCTGGGGACGCCGCTCATGCTAGGCCGCGAATTCACGCGCGCCGATACGGCCCAGAGCCAGAAAGTCGCCATCGTCAACGAGAGCTTCGTCAAATATTTTCTGCCTGATCGTAACCCACTGGGTGTGCGCTTCGGTTTTGGCAAAGTCAACGTCAAACCGAATATCGAAATCGTCGGCGTTGTCAAAGACATGAAAGACATACAAGTGCGCGACGCAACCAAACCGTTCGCCTACATGCCCTACACGCAAGACGACCATTTGGGCAGCGTGTCGTTTTACGTGCGCGCGCAGCAGACGATGGCTGTGACGCCACTGCTGCGCCGCGAGGTGCAACGCCTGGATGCCAACTTGCCGGTCTTTGATCTAAAAACAGTCGAGACCGTGATTGGCGAAAACCTCTTTGGCGAGCGGCTGGTGACTTGGCTCTCGCTCTGTTTCGGCGCGCTGGCGGCTTTGCTGGCGGGCGTCGGTTTGTACGGCGTGCTGGCTTATTGGGTCGTGCAGCGCACGCACGAGATCGGCATTCGCGTAGCCCTTGGTGCCGAGCCGCGCGACATTCGCGGCTTGGTGTTGGGGCAAGGCGTGCGGCTGACCTTGCTCGGCATAGTCATTGGCTTGTTGACTGGATTGGCTTTGGTGCGAGTGCTCAACAGTCTGCTCTTCGGAGTGAAAGCGTTTGATCCGATCAGCTTTGTTGCGGCAGGCATGCTGCTGGCTGCCATTGCGCTGTTGGCCTGCTGGCTGCCAGCGCGGCGGGCGACGAAAGTTGATCCGCTGGTGGCGCTGCGATATGAGTGAACTGATTTTGGATTTTAGATTTTGGATTGCGGAATGGAATACTAGCGGGCGCTGCTTGAATCCAAAATCCAAAATCTAAAATCCAAAATACAAACATATATGAGGTCAACTATGCGACGTGTACACTTTTCTCTGCTTGTCTCTTCACTATTGTTTGTCTCATTGACGACCGCTGCGCTGGCACAAGCGGCTGCCCCAAAAAGCGATGACATCTCCGGCGCGTGGATCTTGACTGAGCAATACCCCGATGAGAGCCGCGTGCGCCGTCTAAACTTGCAAGTCACTGGCGACAAGATCAGCGGCCAATCCGGCCCGCTCAAAATAGAGGGGACGATTGCCAATGCGACGGTCACTCTGAAAGCGCTCGCGCCGGACGGGCGCGAGGTCGCGACTTACACGGGCAAATTGCAGGATGGCGTGCTCAAAGGGGAGCGCGATAGCGGCGGCATCAAGGCGCAATGGAGCCTGCGCCCTCCCGCCTCGCGCGCAGGCAGCCCACGCACACACACTTTCACGCCCACCGAGTTTCATCGCACCTTCTCCTATGCGATACCTCCGGCGCTGCGCATCTTTCCCGGCGATACGGTGCAGACCAAGAGTGTGGACGCGGGCGGCACTGATGAAAAATCTGTGCGGCGCTCGCTGGGCGGCAATCCGTTGACCGGCCCGTTCTTCATCGAAGGCGCGCTGCCTGGCGACACGTTGGTGGTGAAGTTGAATCGTGTCCGCACCAACCGCGATTGGGCACAGAGCGGGCAAGGCGTCGTGGGCAACGCGCTTGGGCCTGGCTATCTGATAGATATGAAACGCGCTCAGAATTTCAGCAGCCGTTGGAAGCTTGATGCCGCGAAAGGCATCGCCTACCTGGACAAACCGACCGACCCGCTAAAGAACTTCACCGTTCCGTTGCAACCGATGCTGGGTTGCGTGGGCGTAGCGCCGCCGGGCCGCGACGTAGTCGCCACGCGCGATTCGGGCATCTTCGGCGGGAACATGGATTACAACCAACTGCGCGAGGGTACAACGATCTACTTGCCGGTGTTTCAGGAAGGCGCGCTGTTGTTTATGGGCGACGGCCACGCGGCGCAGGGCGATGGCGAGTTGACGGGTGACGCGCTCGAAACGTCAATGGATTTTGAATTCACGGTCGAGGTCATCCCGGAGAAATCCATCGGTACGCCGCGCGCGGAGAACGCCGAGTACATCATGGCCATCGGGATCAGTGGCTCGCTCGATCAAGCGCTGCAACGCGCGACGACAGCGATGGCAAACTGGCTAGAGGGCGATTACAAATTGAATTCGACCGAGGCGGCGATGATTCTGGGTTTCGCGGTGAAATACGATGTGGCGGATTTGGTGGGGACGCAGGTCAGTATTGTGGCGAAGGTGCCGAAGACTGTGTTGGCGCAATTGAAGCGCTGATGTGCTGTAGAAGCACCAATCCAACGATGTGTTTGGTGTTGACTCAAATTAGCGAGTTGGAAAATATCTGATTGTGAGCGTACTAGCAAAGATTTGGTCATCCCAACCGTAAGACAATTCAATGGTCGTCGTTGGAAATCGCCAAGTACGACTAAGATCTATGCAGTTGAACTTAGTTGAGCATTGATACCGATCGTTTGTTTTGGCAGTCGGTTCACCATAATCATCAGTAAGGGAGGAGGCCAACATGTTAAAGAGGTCTTCTCGTGGCGTGTGAGATTTCATTTCATTCAACCTGACCAAGACTTGTGAGAGTTGATCAGTATCATCCGCCATCTGAAAAAAGACAGTGTAAGCTCCTCCGATAAGTTCAACCGGAATAACATGGTCAGTATGCCACTTTAGGAATGTTTGTCGTTTGGGCAGTTTTTGCAGCCGCGAGCCAAATACTGAGACAAGATCTTTATTGGACATTCCCCAACGAGATTTTTCCCAACCCAGAACATCCTTTGGTTGCGAGAAACACAACTGAGCAAACGAGAGCAGTACCGCTGTCGCCAAAGATTTTGTGACGCATCTCTTTTTAGAAATCATAACTGTTGGCACAAACCCGACCTGTTGACTTAACACCCGTAACTTACCGAATGAAGTCATCGCCCTTCCGCCTGAGGTCTCATCCTTTTGGAGGCTGCTCAGCCCCATCGCAATTGATCAACCACGGTATGCCGAAGCGATCCACGACCATGCCAAAACGCGCGGCCCAGAATGTTTGCTCAAGCGGCATCACAACCCTGCCATCCTGGGCCAGTTCGTGAAAGATGCGCTCGGCCTCAGCCGTGTTGCTCATCTGAAGCGAGAGCGAGAAGCCTTTTGGTTCCTCGTATTGCTCCGGCGCTACGTCGCCACCCATCAGCACCTGGCCGCCGAGCGTCAGGCTGCCGTGCATAATCTTGTCCGACCAGTCGGCCGGAACCTGACCGGTGAGGGGCGACCCGGCGTAACGGAAGAGCGCCCCGAGTTGAGCGCCGAGATACTGCTCATAAAACTTGAACGCTGCCTCGCAGTCTCCTTTGAAGCTTAGATACGGGCTCATTTGCATAGTAAACCTCCATTCGACGACCGATTTCTGTTTTGCTATCAGCCACAACCGATCTCTGAAAGGTCGCGCGCGAAAAACAGTGCGACCTCAAGTGGCGCTGTGTCGGCAGAATTGTAAAGCGATGTGTCGAGTCCGCACCAGACGAACCCGAGCTGTTCGTAGAAGCGAATTGCCTCGACGTTGATTGTCTGGGTTTCAATCCAGAGACAACGCGCGCCATGCCTCTGCGCCGCGTCCGCCGCCGCCTCGACCAACGCGCGCCCCACGCCTCGCCTACGTGCGGCTGGGTTGACATACAAGTGATGGAGTTCTGCTCGTTGATTCCATTGCTCTACTCGCACCGCCGCCAGTCCGCAGATCGTCTCGCCGTCTGCGGCAACCTGAACCCAATCGAAAGTCGGCAATTCATCGAGTTGCTGCGCAAGCGGATACGTCTTGGATATCAGAACGCCGGTGGGCACTTCGACAAGGGCGAACGTGCGCTCGCTCTTGTCAACGCGGTAAAATCGATGCGTTTGGAAAGATGTGTCGAGCTTGAGCAAGGCCGCGCGATCCGCTGGCCAATTCAGATGCCGGAGTGTAATCACCTTTTCCTCAGCAAGCTGATCCATTACATCCAGCCAAGTTCTTTCATCGCCCAAGGCGCATTCCACACTTTGACCATCCGCGCGACTTTGTTGTCGTCATTCATGGTCAACACGTAGACATAGTCGGTGTGCGTTTCTTTGTTGGTCGGCGGAACTGGGCCGCCGTCTCCGGTGTGGCGCGCGTGATAGGTCGCAAAGAAGATGGCAGTTTTGTTGGCTTCGTCGTAGGCAGACGCGTGCAGGTCGTAGCTTGCGCCTGGCGCGGTAACCTTGCCGATGCCCGCCATCCAGTCACAATAGGCCTCGATCGTATTGACTCCTACCAGCGGTTCACACTGCGCAGTGAAAGATGCTCCGTCGGCGACATAAGGTTTACAGCCTGCCCAACCTTCGGAGGCTTCACAAGCGAGAAAGAATTTCTGGGCGTTTTCAAAAGCGGTCATCTTGTCTCCTTGTGTTTCGGTTGAAGTGATACAACTGCTCGTAGAAGTTTGTTTATCAGCGTCGAGGCTGAAGGATTCAGCCTCGACTGTCACTTTTCAATGGTGATGATATGTGCCTGAATCTTGCCATCAACAGCGCCTTGCCTGAACCGCTTGCCAATAGCCTCAGCCGCTTTAGCTGTCTGTGCAAAATTTAGACCCTTAGCGAGCCACGGAACCCCCTGACGGCATAGTAAGAGGACGCGCCGTTGTGGTAGAGGAAGACATTGTCGTAGCGGCGATCACAATAGAGGGCACCGCCGAGCTTTCTAATATCAGCAGGTGTTTTCACCCAGCTCGACGTTTTCAGATCGAAATTTCCAAGTTGCTGCAGCTCTCGATATTGTTCTTCCGTTAAAAGCTCAATGCCCAGGGCAGCAGCCATATCCATAGCGTTATTTTCTGGTTTATGTTCTTTCCTCGACTCGTAGGCTTCACGGTCGTAACAAGCACTTCTGCGGCCTTTGGGACTTTCCGCTGAACAATCATAAAAAATGTATTCGCCCGTCTTTTTATCATAACCAACAACATCCGGTTCACCGCCAGTTCTTTCCATTTCATTGAGTGACCACAGTTTTTCAGGATTGGCTTCGAGCTTTGCTTGTACTTTAGCCCATTCAAGACCTTTATGGCGGTTCAGGTTTTTCTCAAAACGGGCTTTCAATGCTCCGAGTAGTTCTTCACGTTGTTTTGCTTTCAGGTCTTTTGCGCTTTGCATGTCTGTCTTTGCCTTTCGGTCTGTTTCATTGGCCTTTGCTTGCCAGGCCTTCTTACGGTTTGTTGTTTCGCTTCAGGACCGCGTTAGACATCATCGCCACCACAGCCTTCTCTGGCACCCAACGCCAGGTTCACCGGGCGCGCTGTAGCGCAGGTGGTCAGGCACAACACCGGTTGCGCGCGCTCCGGGGCAATGAATGTTAGTTGTGTTCGTTTTTCAGCATTTTCCTGGCTGGTTAACTCGTCGTTATTACAGAACCTGTAAATCCAACCTCTACCAATTCCCTTTCTGAATCTAAGCACCATTCGATCAGCTTGCGAACCGTTGCAGGCGTCACGACATCGTCCGTTTCCCAGCCTGGGCAGAGAACACTTTTCCAACAATGACCAGCTTCTTTCAGCCCTGGAAATTCTTTGCCAAGCACAATCAGATGCCGCCGTTGATCCGTTTGCCCCAATGGATAGCCAATATTGAAATGCTTGTCCTCTGAAATCACATGCAAAACCAGGTAACAATACCAGTCCCATTCCTCGCAAATGTACCAGACAAATTTGCGATTATTGACAACTATCTTTCTGCGATTCTTCGTAGAAACGCCCATTTTCGCTGCTTTCAGTTTTCGACCTTGCGGTGCTTTGGGTAACGGACAGCTAACTACATTTACACTGCCTCACACCTGCCTAATACTAAGCACATCTGCCTAAGTCTAGCCAGCCTGCCTAATACTAGGCAGATAGACCTTCCTAGTATTAGGCAGCTTCACCAACAGTTGAGGGCACGTAACGTGCGCACCCGACTTCGTTTACTGTTTGTTCACCGCAGTCAGCCGCGCTGCGAGTCGTCCGTCATCGTGACAAGTCATACAGGTCAGCGTGCTGTTGGCCGCAGCCTTGGGGTTGGCCTTCCACTGCTTGGCTATCGGCTCGTAAGGCGTGTTGGCGAGCACGGCGAGTATTTTGTCGAGGTGCTGATTCGCCTCTTCCGTGCGTCCGGTGCGCTGGGCAGATGCGGCCAGCCCGGCGAGCAGTTCACCGCGCAGGTGTACAGGCAGCTTATCAACCGCAGGCGCCTGCAGTTTCCACAACATCTGATAATTGTCGTAAGCCTGTGCCCACGCCGCCGCGCTGTGTTCTTTTGGCAGCCGATCACCGAAGACAACATAACTGCCTCCGGTAATAGCGGCGACGCCGGGATTTTGTGGGCCGGCTTGGCGTGCTTGGGCGAAAAGGTCGAGCGCCTGTTTATATTTCTGCTGATATTCGTCGTTGCGCTTGTTTTCGTAGGCGACCACTGCGCGGTACAGAGTCGCGCCAGCCTGCCAAGCCAGCAATTCGGGTTTAGCGCTGGGGCGCTTTTCGAGCAGCGTCTGGATGTTCTTTTCTCCTCGGCTGAACCGCTCCATGTTATCGCTCAAAAAGCCAGCAAAAATATCCTCGCGCACAAGGGTGTTAATTGAGAGTCGAGTGTCAGCCAGCGGCGGCTCCGACGTTTGGGCCATCGCCACCGTTACCAATGCCAACAAAATAACAATTCTACCAATACCTTTCATAATTTGTTCCTCCTGGGTAAATGCTCAGACAAGGTTGTAGTGTTGAAAGCGATTACGCAGCAGCGCACTCATTCGGTTTTGCGCTGGACATCCACGGCTGCTTTCATCGTTTGGCCCTCGTGCTCGGCTTTCGCTTCGCCCTTCAGATGGCCATCGGCCAGCGCTAGATCGAACTTCACCAGCGGCCCGTCGGACTGCACATCAAACGTGACTTTGTTTCCTTCGATTTTGCCTTTCAGAATCGGCCACTGCTTTTCGGCACTCGGTCCGACCGTGCCGGTCAGTTCCGTCCCAGTCTGCTTTAAGACCATGTAGGCCGTATCATCTTTCGTTTGTCCATCTATGGTGATATTGAAACTTCCGGCCCATTTGCCGGTCAGATCATCTGCTGCCAGCACGGCGGAGGCCAGTAGCAAGGCGAAACCAATCACATACGCGAGTTTTTTCATTATCATCTCCTTTAGTAAGTTATCTGGAACTTGATACGCCTCGGCATACGAAGTAGCAGACAGGTTAGTTCCAACGCTGATCAGCGGCTGAAGACCTCAATTTGTAAGCGGTTCTCAGCCCCAGCTTTGAACTCCACGACCAAATCATTTTTGTCTTTGGGGTTCGAGCGGCGATAGACGCGCTGGCCTTCGATACTCGGCGAAAGGTCACGTTTGCGGGAGTAATTGTTCCACTCTTGCCGGTCGGCTTCGGTGACTTGGCCGCTGCGCAGCTTCTGATTCATCTTGATTATCACTTCATTGCGCCCGTTGCTCAGCCAGCGCGTGGCGTTTTGTCGCACTTCGACGCGATAACGCCCAGGCGCCAAGCCCTGATTCTGCGGCACTACGAAGCGGCCCAGCACCTGGCCGGTGTTAAAGACGTAAGCAACTACGGGCGGCGCAACCGTTTTATCCAGTGGTGTGAAGATTACATAGCCGTGTGGCAAGGGTGCTCCGTCTAGCTTGACGATGCCTTCTGCCGCCACGCGCGGTTCTGTCGTGAGGAAGCCGCCCGCGCGCAGCCAATTGAACATCAGGTTGGGCCATTCGCCGAGCACCGGATCGCCTTGGGCAAAGCCGACGCCGTGTTCGCCGTTGGCGAAGAAATGAGTTTCAACCGGCACTTTGGCGCGCACCAGCGAGGTGTAAAGTTCCATCATCCCGCGCAGGTGTCCAATATCTTCCGCCGTGCAGAACATAAAGGTCGGCGGCAAGGCGGCTTCACTCGCATTAAAAGACGCGGGCATGGGCGAAGAGCCGTAGGCCAGCAGCATAAAGTCAGGTCGGCTAGATTGGCGATCAATCTGGTCTTCGGCTTGCGGCTGTGCGGGAGCAGGTTTGTAGACGACAAAGGTCGCCAACTCCGCGCCCGCTGAAAAGCCGATGATGCCGAGGCGATTGGGATCAATGCGAAACTCGGCGGCGTGCGCGCGCAAGTAGCGCAACGCACGTTGGGCATCCTGCGTTGCATCATCACGTGTGTAGAGCGGGAGGATGCGATAACGCAAGATGAAACTTGCGATGCCGCGCGCGCGCAGCCATTGGGCGATCAGCACGCCTTCGTTGTCCATCGAACGATTGGTAAAAGCGCCGCCTGGGCAGATCAACACGGCTGCGCCAGTGTGCTGATTCGCGGCAGGCAGATAAGGGATGATGGCAGGCTTGTCTTCGTCCGAAGTGCCGGTCGCGTTCGGCGCGCCCTTTGGCCAAAGCTCGATGACGCGCGGGGCCGAATCATTGGCAAGCGACTTCTGTTGGGCTGCGCGCGCCGGGAGCGAAACAAAGAGCAGTGAAGCAATCAACAGCACGGCGGCGCAGAGTGTCTTTGATGTCATAAGTGTGTCCGATTCGCCAGGCCTGAGTAGGCCGGTTAATTGATCTTCAGGCCATAGTCAGCAGGTGATGAATAAAAATAGTGATTCTCGGATACTGCGGCTCAGAGTATATGCTTGCTCAGAAAACCGAGCAACGATTGCAGCCAGTGCGCTTCAGTTTTGGGAAAGGATGATCCCAGAAGCGGACAAGGTGGTGTACGCGAAATGCAACTTGTCTCAACTCAAGTCGCATTATCCAAGCACTTAGCTAGTAGGCGTGGATGGCACGCTGCTTGGTTGCTTATACCAGGATAGTGCATCGCACGCTGCGCGCCGCAGTCGGTGCGTTGTCGGCCTAGCAATCACTTGAGACACGAAGGGGAAGATTTATGAACACGCTCTGGCAAGACCTGCGCTGCGGTCGGCGGTATAACGAACAGCAACAGGTACGCGCGCTCTATGAGCGCTTGCTCGGACAAGTGCAGGCGCTGCCGGGCGTGCGCGCCGCCGCTTTGAGCAACAGCTTGCGGCCGGACAGCACGTCAGGCTCAGACAATTTCACGATTGAAGGCTGGCCTGTTAGCGCCGATCGAGAACAGCCCGTTGCTTACGTGATTGTGGTAAGCCCTGACTATTTCCGCGCGCTCGACTTGCCGCTGCGCCGGGGGCGTTATCTCACTGCTGCCGATTCTGCTGAAGCCCCGCGCGTGATGCTGATCAACGAGACGATGGCGCGTCGCTTCTTTCCAAACGAAGACCCGCTCGGCAAGCGCATCAATCGCGGCAGCGAGCGCGAGCCGGAATGGTGCGAAATCGTCGGCGTCGTCGGTGACGCAAAATACAACGGGGTGGCGGATGAGGTGCAGCCGGCTTTTTACCAGCCGCTAACGCAACTCGTCTCAGGGAATGTGTTTCTCTCCATCAAGACCGAAGCTGCCGATCCGTTGAGCCTGGCCGCCGCTGTGCGTAACCAGGTCAAGTCGCTCGACAGCGAGTTGCCGGTATCGCAGGTCGGCACGTTGGAAGAACGCTTTGCCACGGCGGTTGCGCAGCCACGTTTTCGCACTACGCTGATCGCGCTGTTCGCCGTGCTCGCCTTAGTGCTCGCTAGTGTGGGCATCTACGGCGTGATCGCTTACTCGGTCACGCAGCGCACGCACGAGATCGGCGTGCGGCTGGCGCTGGGCGCGCAGACCGGCGACGTGCTGAAGCTGGTGTTCAAGCAGGGGGCGGTTTTGGCCGTCATCGGTGTGGTGATTGGTGTGGGCGCGTCTTTCGCCTTGACGGGGCTGCTCGAAAAACTGCTCTTCAACGTAAGCCCGACCGACCCACTAATCTATGGCGGAATTGCGGTGTTGCTCACGGCTGTAGCATTGTTGGCCTGTTATCTGCCAGCGCGGCGAGCGACGAAAGTTGATCCGTTGGTGGCGCTGCGTTATGAGTAGTAAACAGTGCAGTACCACTAGCCCCAGTTTATCCGGTTTTTGGTGTGCAAAGCAGATAGATAAAGAAGTGGCTATGGACAGACCTTTACCTGTACAAAAGACCCTGCTCCCGGCGTGGTTAAAACGCAACATTTTGACGGGCGTATTGCTGCTTGCCGTGGTCTTCGCTGTCGGGATGCTGCCGCTCGTCTTTGTGTATTTCTATAATCGCGCTGACTCGTCGGGAAGCGCGCTCACACCGGGTGGCGGCGTTGACGATGTTGCAGGCTTGGCAGCACAAGTGACGGCGTCGTCCTTGGTCGCCTTTATCAACGTCAGCGTCATTCCGCTGGACACTGAGCGGGTGCTCAAAGGACAGACTGTCATCGTCAAAGGCGACCGCATTGCAGAGCTTGGCCCGGCTGAGCAAATCAAAGTCCCAGGCGGCGCCCTGCGCATTGAGGGCGCGGGAAAATACCTGCTGCCCGGCTTGGTGGATATGCACGTTCATCTGCGCAATTACAGCGAGCAGGACATGGCCGGCTTGTTGCAGCTTTACGTCATCAATGGCGTCACCACCGTCCTGAACCTTTCCGGCGCGCCGCGCCACCTGGAAATGCGCGGGCGGGTGGCGCGCGGTGAACTTTTCGGCCCGACCATTTACACGAGCGGCCCTTTCATCGCGGCGTCGCCCAACCCGCCACCGTCGCCCGCCGAGATTGAAGCGGCGGTTATCGAACAGAAGCGGGCCGGCTACGATCTAATCAAGATTCACGGTGAGTTCACGCGCGAAGGTTATCGCAAGCTCTTCGAGGTCGCGCGGCGCGAGAAGATAAAGGTCGTTGGCCACTCCCCGCGTAATCTCGGCTACGAGGTGATGAGCGAAGAGCGGCAGGACGCCGTGGCGCACGCTGAAGAGTATCTCTATGATCGGCAGGGAAATTCGAGTCACTATGCCGAACTCGAGCCGAAGATCCCTGCCATCGCCCAGGCGACGGCGCAGGCGGGGACTTGGCTGATTCCGAACCTGACGGCTTACAAAAACATCGGCGAACAGGCGATTGACATCAACGCGGTCTTCAACCGCCCGGAGATGCGCTACCTGCCGCCAGCCATCGCCGCGCAATGGGGGCCGGACAACAATCCCTACCACGCGCGCTTCAAGCATCTGCCCGCTGACTCTTTTTGGGCGCGCTACCGCGTGTTGGAGAAGCTGACCAAAGGGTTCCACGACGCAGGCGTGCGACTGCTCGCCGGGACGGACGCGATGAACCCGTCGGTTGTGCCGGGGTTTTCGCTGCACGCCGAATTGCGTGACTTGGTGGCGGCGGGGCTAACGCCCTACGAGGCGCTCCGGGCCGCAACCTCCAACGCGGCGGAATTCCTGGGCGCGGCAACCGAGTTTGGCACAATCGCGACTGGCCGCCGTGCCGACTTGATACTGGTCGAGGCCGACCCGTTAAAAGACGTGGGCAATGCGGCCAAGCGCGCCGGTGTGATGTTGCGTGGGAGATGGCTTGCAGGAGAGGAACTGCGCCGGATGTTGGATAAGCCTTCCGCCGCTGGCGAGGAGCGAAGGTGAGACATGGCAATCACACGTTGTCACGCGATTGAGAGAAATAAAGGAGTGGTAACGCACAAAAAGTAATGCAACGAGCAGGACGAGTCTCGTTCACAGCAGAGACGCCGAGAACGCCGAGGAAGCGCAGAGTTTGTCGGTAAGCTCTTGTTTCTCTCTTCCTCTCTGCGTAGTCTCCGCGCGCTCGGCGTCTCTGCTGTGAACTCAGCATTCTTAGCACTACCGAAGGAGTCACGATGCGAACGTTGATACAAGATTTACGCTACGGCGCGCGCATGCTGGCGAAGAAGCCGGGCTTCACTTTGATTGCCATCTTGACACTGGCGCTGGGCATCGGCGCGAACGCCGCGATTTTTAGTGTGCTCAATTCAATCCTGCTGCGCCCGCTGCCCTATCACGAGCCGGAGCGACTCGTGCAAGTCTGGGAGACGTATCAACCGAACGGGACTGATCGTGGTGGGGTCGCGCCCAACAACTTCCTCGATTGGGCCAAGCAGGCGCAGAGGTTTGAAGGTTTCAGCGCGGTCTGGAATTGGGGCTATTCGCTCACGGGCACCAACGAGCCGACCGAGATATTCGGGATGAAGGTCTCGCCCAACTTCTTCTCCTTGCTGGGCGTCAAGCCGCAACTGGGCCGCTTCTTTCTGCCGGAAGAAGATCAGCCGGGCAAGAGCCACGTCGTAGTGATCAGCCACAGCCTCTGGCAGCAGCGCTTCGGCGGCGACGCGGCGGCGGTCGGGAAGACAATCAAGCTGGACGATGAGGTGTACACGATCATCGGCGTGCTGCGGCCCGATTTTCGCCAGTTTGAAATGGCCGGCGATTTTTCCTCCGGTTTGTGGACGCCGCTCGTGCTCGACCCCGCCGCCAACAATCGCAGTAATCATTATCTGCGCGTCCTCGGGCGGTTGAAGTCGGGCGCAACGCTCCAACAAGCGCAGACCGAGATGAGCGCCATCGCGCGCCAACTCGAATTGGCGTACCCGCAGACCAACACCGAGCGCGGCGTGCAACTCGTGCCTTTGCACGAACAGGTAACGGGCAACGTCCGCCGTGTCTTGTTCCTGTTGCAATGCGTGACGGGGCTGGTGCTGCTGATCGCCTGCGTCAACGTGGCGAATCTGTTGCTCGCACGTGTGACAGCGCGCGAGAAAGAGCTGGCGATTCGCGCGGCGTTGGGCGCCGGGCGCTGGCGCTTGGTGCGCTTGCTGCTCGCCGAGAGTCTGGCGCTGGCGTTAATCGGCGGCGGTGCAGGACTGCTGCTCGCCTTATGGGGGACGGATCTGCTCATCTCGGTTGCCCCGCCGGACATCCCGCGCCTGGACGAGATCAGCCCTGACGCGCGCGTCATCGGTTTCACCTTCGCGCTCTCCTTACTGACGGTGGCGTTGCTCGGCGTCATCCCGGCGTGGCAGGCCGCGCGCGTCAATCTCAACACGGCTTTGAAAGAAGGCGGGCGCGGCGCGACTCAAGGGCAGAGCTTGCGCGGTGCACTTGTCGTGGCCGAGATTGCGCTGACGCTGGTCTTGTTGGTCGGCTCCGGTCTGCTCGTGCGCAGCCTGGTTCGTTTACAGAATGTGAAGCTGGGCTTCAACCCGGAGCGCGTGTTAACGCTGCGCGTCTCTTTGTCTGAAGCGAAATACAAAGAGCGTGAGCAGATCGCCAACTTTTTTCGGCAAGCGGTCGCGCGCGTCGAGCGACTGCCCGGCGTGCAGAGCGCCACCGTAAGTTCCACGCTGCCGCTCATTCGCATGGGCAACACGAGGGTCAGCTTTGAGATCGAGGGGCAGCCCGTTGATCCCGGACGCGCGCCGACGGCTTACTACCGGCTGATCAGCCCCGCCTTCTTCCGCACGCTGGAGATTCCATTCATCAAAGGCCGCGCGTTCACCGAGGCGGATGCGCGCGAAGCTTCACAGGTTGCGATCATCAATGAAGGATTCGCCCGTCGCTATTTTGCGAACGCCGATCCCATCGGCAAGAAGCTCATCGCCGGTCGCACCACGCGCGAGATCGTTGGTGTGGCGGCAAACATCCACCACCGCACGCTGGAAGCCGAGGAAGAATTGGAGCTGTACGTGCCACACGCCCAGAACCCGCGCGGCACCGTGATGCTGGCGATTCGCACTGCGTCCGATCAGCGCGGCATAACTGCTGCGGCGCAAAAAGCTATTTGGGAAGGCGACCCTGAGGCGGCCATTTCCAGCGTGGCGCCGCTGGAACAGGTATTGGCTGGCGTGCTGGCGCGCCCGCGTTTCAACGCGCTGCTGCTCGGCGTCTTCTCGGCAGCGGCCTTGCTGCTGGCCGCCGTCGGCATTTACGGCGTGATGAGCTACACGGTGACGCAGAACACGCGCGAGATCGGCATCCGCCTGGCGCTGGGCGCGCAGCCGCGTGATGTGCTGAAGCTGGTGGTTGGGCAGGGATTGGTGCTCACGCTAGTCGGCGTTGCCATCGGATTAGGAGCAGCGGTCGCCTTGACGCGCTTCGTCGCCAAATTGCTGTTTGAGGTGAGCGCGACTGATCCGCTGACGTTTGGCGGTGTTTCGCTGCTGCTGACTGTGGTGGCGCTGCTGGCTTGCTGGATACCGGCGCGGCGGGCGACGAAAGTTGATCCGCTGGTCGCGCTGCGGTATGAGTGATTTCGGCGTAGCCGACTAATTGAAGCGCGCGCAAACACGCCGTCAACAACGGGCAAGCCGAAGCGCTGACGTTCGGCAGCGCGGTCTAACAAAAAGCGTCAAGCCAGAGCAAAACCAAGGAAAAGCAAAATGTTCAATCGCCTCATTTTGACAGTGCTCATTCTTTTAGTCGGCCATACAAGTGTCGCCGCGCAATCTGCCGATCAAATCATCAAGCAGCATTTGAAAGCCAGCGGCGGCACGAACCAACTCCGTCGCATTGAAAACACGATTTACACTGGCACGGTGGTGAATCCGGTCACAGAGCAAACGGGCCGCTTCGTGCTGCGGCTCAAACGGCCTGATCGTTTGATGACAGAGATGGAACTCGGCGGCTTTGAATCGAACGCAGCTTACAACGGGCGCTCGGCGTGGCGCCGTGATTCGCGCGACGGTTTGCGGACGCTGACGGCGCTCGACGGCGCGCGCTTCAAAGCCGATGCCCTTTACCGCAACGATCATTTCCTGAATTACAAACGTAACAAGCTGCGCGTGGTGCTAGTGGGCCGCGCGCCGGTCAACGGGCGTGACGCCTTTGTGCTCGAACTGACAACACCGCAGGCACTCAAGCGCAAAGTCTATTTCGATGCGCAGAGCTATTTGATCCTGCGCGAGGAGCAGGAGACAGCGGCAGGGACAGATGTCATCAGCTACGGCGATTACCACAAAGTTGATGAGGTGATGGAGCCGCGCTCAATCGAATTGCGCAGCGGCGATTCAATCTTGCGCGTCACGCTCAATCAAGTCGAGCACAATCGTCCGCTGGATGAGGCGATTTTTGGCTATCCGCCTGTGTCAGGTGCGCCCTTGCCCGATGTTGCTACATTGCTGCGCGAAGTGGGGCAGAACCAGCAACACAATGATGCGATCATCGAGAATTACAGTTACACCGAGGTCCTCACCGAACGCACGATCACCAATAAAGGCGAAGTGACTGAGAAAGATTCCACGACCAAAGAGATCAGCCATTACCTCGGCGAGCAGATCGAACGGTTAGTGAAAAGGGGCGGGCAGCCGCTCAGCCCCGAAGAAGACGCGAAACAGCTCAAACAGTTCGAAAAACGCATTCACGAGATCGAGGCAGAGAAGCAAAAGTATGAAGAGCGCAAACGCAAACGTGACGAAGCGCGGGCTCGCGGCGAGCGCGTCAAGGAGGATGAAGACAACCCAGACTTGGCTGAGTTTCTGCGCGTGTGCGACTTCGTCAACCCACGGCGCGAACGTTTTCGCGGGCGCGAGGTGATCGTCTTCGATTTCCAGCCCAAACCCAACGTCAAGGCGCGCAACCTGGGTGAAAGTCTGGTGCAAAAGCTCGTCGGCGTGATGTGGGTGGACGCCGAAGCCAAAGAAGTCGCCCGGCTCGAAGCGCATTTCAACGACAAGCTCAAGATCGCTGGCGGGTTGCTGGCTACCATCCAACCGGGCAGCGCTTTGATCCTGGAGCAGGAGCACGTCAACAACGAAGTGTGGTTGCCTTCTTACGCGTCGCTCAACCTTTCGGCGCGCCTGCTGCTTTTCAAAGGCATCAATGCCAACGTTAGCAAGCGTTACAGTGATTACAAGAAGTTCAAGGTTGATTCCAAGAGTGAGCTTAAAAAGCCAACGGAAGAGAAAAAAATTCCCGAGCGTTGATCTGCTCTGATTAATATTGGGGGGCACGTTACCTGACAATGCCCGCTAAAGACTTAGGCAGTAGGGATTTTTTTTGCGACCATGCCGCTACTTGTGTCACTAACCCTCAATCAATCTAATCTGACAGGAGAAGAGTATGGAAACTTTTTGGCAAGACCTTCGCTTTGGCTTTCGTCAATTGCTCAGCAAACCCGGCTTCGCGCTGATCGCAGTGCTTTCGCTGGCCTTAGGCATCGGCGCAAATACGGCGATTTTCAGTCTGGTGGACGCGGTGTTGCTCAGGCCGCTGCCCTTCAGCGACCCGGAGCGGTTGGTGATGGTATGGGAGGACGCGGCCCGCATCGGCTTCCCGCGCAACACGCCTGCGCCAGCCAACTATGCTGACTGGAAGGCGCAGAACCACGTCTTTGAAGATGTGGCCGCCATCGGATTCGGCGGCTTCAACCTGACAGATGAAGGCGACCCGGAAATGGTCGAGGCGCAACCCGTGACCGCCAACTTCTTCCCGCTGCTCGGCGTCAAGCCGGTGCTGGGGCGCGCTTTCACGAAAGAAGAAGACCAGCCAGGCCGGAACAATGTCGTGCTAATCAGCTACGGTCTCTGGCAACGGCGCTTTGGTGGCGAGCAGGGGTTGATCGGGAGAGAGATTCTGCTCGATGGGCAGAAGCGCACCGTCCTCGGTGTAATGCCGCCGGGCTTTCAATTCATGTCGAAAGAGACGGGCCTCTGGGTGCCGATAGCTTTCACCAACGAACAGTTGGCCAATCGCGGCAGTCATTACCTCAGAGTGGTGGCGCGTATGAAACCCGGCGTGACACTCGCTCAAGCACGCGCCGACATAGCCACAATCATGCAACGCATCAACCGCGATAACCCGACGCATGGATTTGAAATGGGCTCTGTCGTGGTCTCTTTGCGCGAGCAATTGGCGGGTGACGTTCGCCCCGCGCTGCTCGTATTGCTGGTGGCAGTTGGCTTCGTCTTGCTGATCGCATGCGCGAACATTGCGAACCTGCTGCTGGCGCGCGGCGCGGCGCGTTACCGTGAAATCGCCGTGCGCACCGCGTTGGGCGCGGGTCGTGGGCGCATCGTGCGACAGTTGTTGACCGAGAGCGTGCTGCTGGCCATCGCGGGTGGCGTCGCCGGGCTGTTCTTTGCATGGTGGAGCTTTTCCTTCCTCAAACAACTTATTCCAGACAGCATGGCGATGAATGCTGGAGTACAGATTGACGCGCGCGTCTTCGGCTTCACGCTATTGCTTTCGCTGCTGACTGGAATCATCTTCGGACTCGCGCCCGCGCTGCAAGCCGCTAAGGTTGATTTGAATGAAGCCTTGAAACAGAGCGGTGGGCGCACAGGCACGGGCGCAGGACATCGCCGATTGCGCGGCGCGTTGGTGGTGAGCGAAATCGCGCTGGCGTTGGTCTTGGCTGTCGGCGCGGGCTTATTGATCCAGACCTTCCTGCGGCTGCGCGCGCTCGACATCGGCGTCAATCCGGAGAACGTGCTGACGCTTAGGACATCGCTCGCGCGCAGCAAATACGGCGAGCTGCCGAAGCGCGCTGCTTTTTATCAGCAAGTGTTGGAGCGCGTGCGCGCTTTGCCCGGCGTAACCTCCGCCGGTTACACGACTGCCGTGCCGCTGACCTGGAAGGGCGGCACCAACGGCTTCACTGTCGAAGGGCATGAGCAGGGGGCGGGGCAAGACGCAAACAGTCGGCAAGCCAGTCCCGGCTACATGGAAACGATGGGTATCAAGCTGCGCGAAGGCCGCTTTCTCAACGAGCACGATGACGCGCAAGCGCAGACCGTCGCCATCATCAACGAAACAATGGCGCGCCAATATTGGCCAGGCGCAAGCGCGCTCAGCAAACGTTTCAAACTCGGCCCGGCTGATTCACCACGGCCCTGGTTCACAGTTGTCGGCGTCATCGCTGACGTGAAGGAGATGGGGCTTGAAGCCCCGCCCAAAGCTGAAATGTTCTTCCCGTATCAGCAAATGCCTGACATGTTCTGGAATGCCCCGCGCGACCTGACGGTGCGCACAACGGGCGATCCGCTAAGCCTCGCAGCAGCCGTGCGCCAAGCCGTCTGGTCGGTTGATCGCGCTCAGCCTGTTTCAAACGTCAGGACGATGGATGACATCCTCTCGGAAGAGGTCGTGCAGCGTCGCATCGGCATGACGTTGCTGGTGTCGTTCGCCTCACTCGCGCTGTTGCTGGCGAGCTTAGGAATTTACGGCGTGCTCTCTTACGCCGTCACGCAGCGCACGCAGGAGATCGGCATTCGCATGGCGCTTGGTGCTGGCCGGCAAGCTGTAGTGCGAATGGTGATGGCCGACGGGATGCGGCTCGCCACGGCAGGCGTGGCCATCGGGCTGGGCGTGTCGTTGGCGCTGACGCGCTTGATGTCAGGTTTGCTTTTTGGCGTCAGCGCGAGCGATCCATTTACGTTGGCGGGCGTGACGCTGTTATTGGCCGCAGTGGCCTTGGTGGCCTGTTACGTTCCGGCACGGCGGGCAGCGAAAGTTGATCCGATGATTGCGCTTAGATACGAATAGATGTCGGATGCTGGATGCTAGATGTTAGTAGCAAGCGAATCGAGAGGTTCTTTCACCGGCATCTAACATCCAGCATCTGACATCTTTGGAGGAATGATGCAGACACTGCTGCAAGACTTGCGCTATGGCGCGCGAATGCTGTGGAAAAATCCAGGCTTCACCGTTGTGGCCGTGCTCACGCTCGCCTTAGGCATCGGGGCGAACACGGCGATTTTCAGCGTAATCAATTCGGTGCTGATTAAGTCGCTGCCTTATCCGAATGCGGAACAGCTCGTGAGAGTTTGGGAAACGCTGCCCAACGGTGCGCGGGCAGGCGTGACGGCTGGCGCCTTCAAAGACTGGCGCGCGCATAGCTCTAAGTTGGCTCACGTCGCGCTCTTTAAGGACGTGCGGCTCAATCTCACTGGCAGCGGGACGCCAGAGCACGTTACTGGCTTGCAGGTCACCACAGAATTTCTTTCAGCCTTGGGCGTCACGCCAATGATTGGGCGAGGCTTCGTGGCTGGGGAAGATGCGCAGGGCGGCAACAATCGAGTCCTCATCTTGGCGCATCAATTTTGGCAGCGGCGTTATGGCGGCGATGATAGCGTAGTTGGGCAGACCGTTTCGCTCAATCAGATTCCTTACACAGTGATTGGCGTACTGCCTCCAGGCGCGCTACTGCAAGACGATGCCATGTTCCTACTGCCGTTCATCGTTGATGTGGATTCTGACACGGTGAGGTGGACGCGCGGCTACGGTTGCTGCGGCGCGTTAGGCCGCCTGTCGCCAGGTGTCACGCTTGCTCAGGCCCAGGCTGAGTTGCAGAACGTCAGGCAACAACTTGCCGCCGAATATCCGGCAGCGAGAAAGGGCTGGAGCGTAGGCTTCTTCCCGCTGCAAGAGGATGTGACCGGTGATGTGCGCCCGACGCTCAGAGTCCTGCTGGCGACGGTGGGCTTGGTGCTGTTGATCGCCTGCGCGAATGTTTCCAACCTGTTGCTCGCGCGTGGCAACGCCCGCGCCCGGGAGTTGGCCATCCGCTCGGCGCTCGGCGCTCGCACTGGACGCATCGTCCGTCAACTGCTCAGCGAGAGCTTGTTGCTCGCTTTGGTAGGCGGTGCGCTTGGGCTGCTGCTCGCGGTTTTCAGCATCAAGCTGTTGGCGGGCATGGTGACGGGGCAGCTTCCGCAAATGCTACAGCCTGAGCTAGACCTCAACGTACTGGCGTTTTCAGTTTTGATCGCTTGCGGCTGCGGTTTGTTATTCGGACTGCTTCCGGCCTTGCGTGCAAGCAAACCGGATTTGAATCAAGTGCTGAAGGAAACCGAACGAGGCGCACAGTCGGCTTCTAAGCGGCGCTCCCAGTCGCTGCTGGTAGTCGCCGAATTCGCCTTCACGTTGGTCTTGTTGGTCGGGGCGGGATTGTTTCTGCGCAGCTTTGTACGGCTGCTGGAAGCAGACACCGGCTTCAATCCCAAACACGTGCTGGCCTTCGACCTGTCATTTCCCAAAACCAAGTATCCGAAAGCTGAAGATCAACAACGTTTCCTTAAAGAATTGACCGGGCACATCACGGCTTTGCCCGGCGTCGAGGCTGTGGGCGCGGTAACTACCTTGCCGTTGAGCGGGCGCATGCGCGGTGGCAGTGTGCGTCGGGTTGATAAACCTGCGAGCAACGACTATGGCGTCAGAGATGATTTTGTGAGTGGTGATTATTTTTCGGCGCTGCAAATCAAACTCCTGCGCGGTCGCGCGATTACAGAAGCCGACAACGTCCCCACCGCACGCCGCGTGCTGGTGATTGATGCGAAGATTGCACGCGACCTCTATCCTGACGAAGACCCAATCGGCAAAGCGCTCACTTATGCGGATCAGACCTGGGAGATCGTGGGTGTCGCTGCGCCCATTCGCCACGCTAGCCTGAGTAGCGATCCCGATCCCAGAATCTATGGCCCGCGCGCGCATTTTTCTTACCCGACCGCCGGGATGGTGGTGCGTTCTGCACTGCCGCCCACCACGCTGGTCGAGACGGTTAGGAAAACCATTCTTGCAGTTGATCCCGATCAACCCATCGCCAATGTGCGCACGCTCGAAGAAGCCGTCCACAAATCACTGGCCCAGCAGCGCACGACGCTGATCCTGTTGGGCCTGTTTGCCGTGGTCGCCATCAGCCTCGCCTGCATTGGTATCTACGGTGTGATGTCGTACTCAGTCGGCCAGCGCGCTCGCGAAATCAGCATCCGCCTCGCCTTGGGCGCACAACGGCGCGAGATCATCCAGTTGGTTTTGACAGGCGGTATGAAACCGGCGCTCATTGGCATCGTGATCGGATTGGCGGCGGCATTCGCGCTGTCGCGGCTCCTTGAGAAGCTGTTATTTGAGGTCAAAGCACACGACCCTTTGGTCCTCATTGCTTCAATGTGCCTGCTCGGAATGTTGGCGGCCTTTTCCATCTACTTCCCGGCGCGTCGTGCAGCACGGCTTGATCCAATGGTGGCGTTGCGGAGTGAGTAATGCCAGCGGAATGGAACGATGAGTAAGGAGAACTTATGCAGACCTTGCTGCAAGACCTACGCTACGGCGTGCGAATGTTGCTGAAGAATCCTGGCTTCGCCTTGATTGCCGTGCTCACGCTGGCATTGGGCATCGGTGCCAACACGGCAATCTTTTCCCTCGTCAATGAGGTGCTCCTCCGCTCGTTGCCGGTGAAAAATCCCGACGAGCTTGTCCTCTTCCGCAACGTCGAAGGCTGGCGTGGCCGCATGTCGCGGGCCGGAGAGAACAATGGCTCGCTTGATCCCGCCACCGGACGGCCCGCCAGCACTTCGTTTTCGCTGCTCGCGTTTGAACGCTTTCGCGCTCACCATCCGGCGCTTTCCGACGTGTTCGCCTACGCGCCGTTCAACCAGATCAACCTCCTGATTGACGGTCAGCCCGAAACGAACATCTTGGGCCAACTCGTTTCCGGCACCTATTACACTGGCCTGGGTGTGCCTGCGATTCGCGGTCGGACGCTCGCACCCGAAGATGACCAGCCTGCCGCTGAGCCGGTCGCCGTCATCTCTCACCGTTACTGGCAAAACCGTTTTGGCGGCGATCCGGGAGTCATCGGCAAAACGATTCAGATAAATAAAGTCCCGGTGACGATCATCGGCGTCACCCCGGCTGGCTTTGCAGGCGCGCTGCAGATCGGCGAATCCGCAGACATCTCCGTGCCCCTCGCGCACCACGCGCGCTTTCAGCCGGATCGCGGCATTAATAGAGCCAAGCCCTGGTATTGGTGGATCCGCATGATTGGTCGCCTCGCGCCCCAGGCTACCGCCGCGCAAGCGCGCGCTGGCCTCGAACCGATCTTCCAGGAAGCCGCGCGCGAAGGCTGGCGCGCGGGCCGAGCACTCGATACCACGCCGCGTGACATGCCCGATCTTTCGACACTCGCCGCAGACCCCGGTGGCCAAGGCGAAAACGACAGGCGCCGCCAATATGCCCAGTCCTTGCGTATCCTGATGGGCCTGGTCAGCCTGGTGTTGCTAGCCGCCTGCGCCAATGTTGCCAATCTATTGCTAGCCCGAGGGGCAACTCGCCGCCGCGAATTCGCCCTGCGCCTCGCGCTTGGCGCCAGCCGCGTCCGCGTCATCCGGCAGCTTCTGGTCGAAAGTCTGCTGCTGGCGTCCCTCGGCGCCGCGCTTGGCGCGCTGTTCGCGCATTGGAGCCGAGGCCTGCTCGTGGGGCTGCGCCAGTTCGGCGGGTCCCCGGCAGTGCTTGATCTACCGCTCGACGGGCGCGTCTTCGGCTTCACCATCGCAGTCACTGCCGCCACCGCGCTGCTCTTCGGCCTGGCTCCCGCGATCCGCGCCACGCGCCTCAACCTGACCGCCGAGTTTCAGGGCGGCACCCGACAACTCGGAGCCAGCGTGCGCTCGCGGCTCAGCCAGGCCCTGATGACCACACAGATCGCGCTCTCGCTCGTGCTGCTGGTCAGCACGGGGCTTTTCGTCCGCACGCTGCGCAACCTGCAACAGGTTGATCCCGGCTTCAACCCGCGCCAACTCGCCCTCTTTCGCATAGACGCCGTCTCCGCCGGTTATAGTCAGGAGCAGTTCGCCGCGCTGCAAGCGCGCCTGCAAGCGCGGCTCGAAAGCATTCCCGGCGTGCGTGCTGCCACCTTCTCACGAGTCGCGCTGCTGTCTGGCACACGGAGCAACCGCAGGATTACCGTACCGGGCTACACGCCGCCGCCGGGCGCTTCGATGATCTTCAACCTCAATGGCCTTGCGCCCAATTTTCTTGCCGCGCTGGAAATTCCGCTGCTTTTTGGTCGCGGCTTCACCGACCATGACACCGCCAGCGGGCCGAAAGTCGCGATTGTCAATCAATCGTTCGCGCGACAAATTTTCGGCGACGAAAACCCCATTGGCCGCCGCTTCAGCTTCGGCGGCACCCCCACCGCCAACGCTACCGAAATTGAAATCGTCGGCGTTGCCCGCGACGCGAAATACACCGGGCTGCGCGAGGCCTCGTCCCCGACCATTTACGTGCCCGCGACCCAGATGCTGGAGGGAGTCGCCAATTACTGCGTGCGCGCTGCCGGCAATCCTGCCGCGCTATTTCCCGCGCTCCGCGCCGCCGTGAGAGAGCTTGATCCCACCTTGCCCGTTCTCAACCTCCGCACGCAGGACGAGCAGATAGCGCGTATCAACTCGGAGGAGAGACTCTTCGTGCAGCTCTCCGGCTTTTTCGGAGTTGTGGCACTGGTCCTTGCGTGCGTTGGACTCTACGGCCTAATGTCTTTCCTCGTACTCAACCGCACGGGCGAAATCGGCTTGCGCATGGCCCTCGGCGCGCTACCCGGGCAAGTGTTGTGGATGATCCTGCGCGAATCGCTCGCGCTGGTCAGCCTCGGCGTCGTGCTTGGCCTCCTGGCAGCGTACGGCAGCGGCCAGTTCATTCAATCAATGCTCTTTGGCCTGTCACCCGCCGACTCGCTGACCTACGGCGCTGTCGCCTTGCTTCTTGTCGTGGTGGCGCTGCTCGCATCCCTACTTCCCGCCCGCCGCGCCGCTCGGGTGGAGCCGATGACGGCGCTCAGGAGCGAATAACAACGTCCAATCAGAAACGATGAACGAGGAGAATTTATGCAAACACTCTGGCAAGACATGCGTTACAGCCTGCGAATGCTGATGAAGAATCCGGGCTTTGCTTTCGTCGCCGTCTTCACGCTGGCGCTCGGCATCGGCGCGAACACGACCATCTTCAGTTTCGTGAATGGCATTCTGTTGCGCCCGCTGCCCTACCCGGAGCCTGAGCGATTGGCGTTGCTCCAAGAGACCGCGCTCAAGCGGGGCGTGACTGCGATGGGCGTGTCGTACCCGAACACCCTGGACTGGCGCGAGCAGAACCGCGTGTTTACAGATGTGGCGACTTACCAGGGGAGCAACTTTTCGCTAACGGGCGTCGGCGAGCCGGAACAACTTCGCGGCACGCGTGTCTCGCACGGGTTGTTCGAGATTCTGCGCGTCGCGCCGCTGCTGGGGCGGACGTTCACGGCGGAGGAAGACCGCCCCGAACAAGACGGCGTCGTCATCCTTGGGCACGGCCTCTGGCAAAGCCGCTTTGGCAGCAACCCGCAGATCATCGGCCAGCAAATCACGCTCAGCAACCGCCCGCGCACGATCATCGGCGTGATGCCACCCGGCTTCAAATTCCCAGAGATTGCCGAACTGTGGGTGCCGCTCGCGCTCACTACGAAGTTGTGGACGCGCACCGACCACGGCCTGGGCTCGGTGGCACGCTTAAAAGACGGCGTAAGCTTTGAACAGGCGCAGACCGAGTTGAACGCCATTGCGCGGCGCATCGAGGAACAGAATCCGATTACGAACGAAGGGCTGGGCGTTAGCGTCTCTAGCATGCACAAGGCATTGTCAGGTGATTATCGTGAAGCCCTGCTGATTCTGCTCGGCGTAGTCGGCTGCGTGCTGTTGGTGGCGTGTGCGAACGTCGCGAACCTGCTGCTGGCGCGGGCCTCGGCGCGGCAGAAAGAGGCTGCGCTGCGTGCGGCGCTCGGCGCCAGCCGCTGGCGGATCATGCGGCAACTGCTGACGGAAAGTTTGCTGCTCGGTGCGGCGGGCGGAGTGCTCGGACTGGCGCTGGCTGTGTGGGGTCTTAAGCTGCTGCTGGCTGCGATCCCGATCAAGCTGCCATTCTGGATGAATTTCAATCTCGACCCGCGCGTGTTGATCTTCACGCTCGGCGTCTCGTTGTTGACCGGGCTGGTCTTCGGCGTTGTGCCGGCGCTGCAAGCGTCGCAGACCGACCTTAACGAAGTGCTCAAGGAAGGTGGCCGTGGCGCTGGTGCAGTAGTTCGCCACCGCTCGCGCAGCCTGTTAGTAGTGGTGGAGGTCGCACTCTCACTGGTGCTGTTAGTCGGCGCGGGTTTGATGATGCAGAGCTTTCTGCGTTTGCAACACGTCAGCGCCGGACTGAACCCCACGGGCGTGTTGACGGCGTCGGTGGCGCTGCCGGGAGCGAAGTACGACAGAGAGCGGCGCAGCGCCTTCTTCCAGCAGTTGATGGAGCGCATCCGGGCAGTGCCCGGCGTCGAAGCCGCTGGAGCCACCTCGACTTTGCCGCTGAGCGGCGGAGGCTGGGGCCGCAGCCTGACAGTCGAAGGCTTTCCCGTCCTCTCCGTCGGGCAAGCGCCGATGATCCAGCATAACGTGATCACGCCGGGATACTTTCGCGCGTTGGGCATTCCTCTCCTGATGGGCCGCGACTTCAGCGAGACCGACGCGCAGGACGCGCCCAAGGTGACGATCATTGACGAGAGTTTGGCGCGCGAGTACTGGCCGCAGCAAAGCCCGCTCGGCAAGCGCGTCCGCTTCGGGCCGCCGGAGGACAACGAACCCTGGCATACAGTGGTGGGTGTGGTTGGCACAGTGCGGCACGAGCGACTGGACGCCGAGACAAGAAAGAGCGTCTACCTGGCGCATCGGCAAATCCCGGTTAATGGCATGGCGCTGGCAGTACGTGCGACGGCAAACCCGGCGAGTCTGGCCGGGGCGGTGCGCGGCCAAGTCAAAGAGCTTGACCCCGATCTGCCAGTCACGAAGGTGCTGACGATGGAAGAGGTCATAGCCCAATCGGTCTGGCAGCCGCGCCTCTACACGATCCTGTTTGGCGTCTTCGCCGCCGTGGCACTCTTGCTGGCCGCTGTAGGCATCTATGGCGTAATGGCCTACACGGTCACGACCCGAACGCACGAGATCGGCGTGCGCGTGGCGCTGGGTGCGCAGACCCGCGATGTGTTGCGGTTGATCATTGGCCAAGGAATGCGGCTGGCGTTAGTCGGAGTGGCGCTGGGGTTGGTGGGTGCATTCGCGTTGACTCGCTTGATGAAGAATTTGTTGTTCGAGGTGAAAGCGACCGATCCGCTGACCTTCGCCGCGCTTGCCACGTTGTTGGCGCTGATTGCCCTGGCGGCCTGCTGGATTCCGGCGCGGCGGGCGGCGAAGGTTGACCCGATGGTTGCACTGCGCTACGAATAATAGATGTTATCGGGAGTAGCTCAAGTGAGTCGTTCAACCACGGGGAACACGGGGAAGAATTGATAGAAAAGAAAGGGCCAAACCTTATCTCCTATAGCTTTCCCCGTGTTCCCCGTGGTTGCTTCCCACTTAAAGCCGATAATGTCTAATGATCTCTAGCGGTTGGACAGAGATATGAGATTTTCGTTCGGTGGCTTTTACGGCGATTTGCAAAAACGCGCCGAGGTAGCTGGCATCGGCTTGACCGAAACCGTCTACCCGGCAAACGCCCGCTTGCCGCTGCACACGCACGAAAGCTTGTATTTCTGTCTCGTGCTCAAAGGCAGCTACGAAGAGAGCGATGCCCGCCAACAGCGCTTGTGCCGTCCGGCGATGTTGGTCTTTCATCCGGCGGGCGCGGCCCACGCCAATTGTTTCGGCAAAGAGGGCGGCGCTTGCTTCAATCTGGAGTTCGGTGCGATCTGGCTGGAGAGAATCAGAGAAGTTGCGCCCCTGCTTGATGCGCCCGCGATTTTCGCCGATCCGGCTACCGCTGGGTTGGCGGCGCGGCTGCGCAACGAATTTTATTTGATGGATAACCTCTCTGCGCTAGCGATTGAAAGTTTGGCGTTGGAGATGATCGTTGCCACTGCCCGCCAGCATCCGCTCAAAGATAAGCGCAGAGCCGCTCCGCCGCGCTGGTTGAAGCAGGCCGAGGAATTGATTCGCGCGCGCTTTGCCGAGCCGTTGACGTTGGGAGAGATTGCCGCGATCGTCAACCGACACCCGGTGCACCTTGCTCGGCAGTTTCGCTCGCAGCACGGTTGCACGATTGGCGATTACATCCGCCGCCTGCGCCTAGACAACGCCTGTCACCGTTTGACCGCGACCGATGAAGCGCTAGTGATGATTGCGTTGGCCTGTGGCTTTGCTGGGCAGGCGCACTTCTCGACTTCTTTCAAACGCGCGACCGGCCTCTCGCCGAATCAGTATCGCGAAGCGTTTCGCGCACGCTAATCCAACGCAAAAAGGTTTGGCAGATGAAAGACCTCGCGTTTGGCAGCGTGGCAAACTTTCGGCCATGAAATCGCAATCTCTTAGTTTGATCGCGTTGCTGATTGTTGCGCTGCCAGCGCTGGCGCAGCCGCAGCGAAGTGTAAGCGCCACCGCCTACCCGCGCTATGACTTGGAAGTCAGTCTTGATCCTGACCGGCATCGGCTCGAAGGGCGCGCTACCTTGTGGCTTCCGGCAGCGAGCGAAGCGCGCGAGTTTATCAAACTGGGACTCGGCAAAAACATGCGCGACCTAGTCGTTGAAGTGCTGGAACCGGCAGAAAACTCGGGCACCGTTATCCTGGAACCGCAAGCGCCTATCGGAGCCAACAATATCTGGAATGCGCGACCGGCGAAACCGTTTCCGGCACAGCAGCAGGTGCGCTTGCGTTGCACTTGGCAGGGCGGCGAAAAATCCTCGTTCGTGTTTTATCTCGGCGCGGAAGGCTCTTTCGCCAGTGGCATCAACACGGCTTGGTATCCGGTTTTGGAAACCGGCCTCGGCACGGGTGCGGTGCGCATCACTGTCCCGGCGGGACTGACTGTTCACGCTAACGGCTTGCAGCGTGGATCGAAGGAGGAGCGGGAGCGCAGCGTGTTCCGCTACGAAAGCGTCGCGCCTTCGTTCTTCGCGTTCGTTGCAGCTAAGTACAGCGTGACGCGGCACGAAGGCACGATTCCGGTTTCTGTCTACCTGCTGCGTCCGCGCGTGGATGTTTCCGAATATGTCGAAGGCTCTCGCAAGACCATTGAAGTGCTGAGCAATGAATTCGGCCCGTATCCATCGGGTGAGTTTGCGATTGTTGAAGTGCCCCAGGCGCAAGCCGAAGAGGCCGGCTTCACCGGTGCCAGTGTGGCGAGCTTCATTATGGTGACGGGCGGCTTTCTCGATCAGCGCTTCAACCTCGCTTACTACGGCCACGAGATCGCGCATCAATGGTGGGGCAATCTGATTCGCCGTACTGGGACGCGCGGCAGGATGATGCTGGATGAGGCGATGGCGCAGTACGGCTCGCTGCGCGTGGTTGAAACGCTCGAAGGGGCCGAGGCCGCCGAGCGGTATCGCCGCACGGGTTACCCAGGCTATTACGAAGAGCAGAGTGGGCTGGGGTATTTGAAGGTGCTGGCTGCGGGGAAGGATTTTCCGCTCTCGAACATTCCCGATACGGCCAGCCGGTCGCTGGCCGATGGCAAGGGCTTTCAGGTTTGGGACATGCTCTCGCGCACGCTCGGTCGTGATAACTTTCGCCGCATCCTGCGCGATTTCACTGCGCAACATGCCTTTCAGCGCGTCACCTGGGCCGAGTTCTTGCAAGCCATCGAACGCGGCGCGAGCCGTGATCTGAAATGGTTTTATGACCAATGGTTCGAACGCACTGGCGTGCCTGAATGGCAACTGAGTTGGCGACAAGAAGGCGAAACTGTGCGCGGCGAGATTACGCAAGCGCCGCCATATTTCCGCGCCACGCTCGAAGTCCAAGCCGAAAGCCGCGATGGGCAGAAGCAGAGCGCGGAGGTAGAAGTGGATGGCGCGAAGACGGAGTTCACGCTGCCGGTGAAGTTTGCCGCGCAGACAGTCGTGCTCGATCCGCTTTTTCAAGTATTGCGCTGGACGCCGGAATATCGCGCCGCCGTTGCGCAAGCATCCGCCCCGCCGCCACTGTCGGCTGCCGAGCAGGAGCTTTTCAACCAGGAACAGGCATTGGTGGAAGCCATCAAACGCGGTGATCAGGAAAGCTTGCGGCAACTACTCGCAGATGATTTCAAACAGACGGGGCTGTTCGATTGGAGTCGGCCCGTGAACGAAACGCAGTGGATCGAAAACGCCCTGCGCAATTTCAGCCGCATGCAATCGCCGGAAGCGAGTTTCAGCAAAACAAGCGTGCGACTGTATGCGAAGATGGGTATCGTCAACGCGGTCTTCAGCATTCGGGAGACGAGCAACGGCAAGACAACCGAGACCTCGTTCGCGCTGCTGGATGTGTGGAGCAAGGAGACCGGCAAATGGCAATTAGTCGAGCGCCATCTGGAAAGACTACCGGCTAAATAGGTCAAGCTGTGCGCACTGCTCAATCACACTTCACCCGCTTCATCGGAAAATCAACACCGCGTTGTTGGCCATTCCTCGTGCCTTCAATTCGAGCCACGAGCGAGCCTTCGCTCACCAAGCGATAAATGATGCGTTGTGGGAAATCGTGTTGCGGGTTCTCGAAAATCAACTCTTGCGGCCCGGCCTTGATTAGCTTGAAGGAGGCTTCAGCTTGTTTGGAAGGCTTCGCAATGTAGTAGACCTCGCCGTCATCCTGCTGTCGGATCTGAAGGAATTCATGGTCAACCATCTTATTCTTTGATACGGTGCGGCTCATGCCGAGCATCGCTTCGCCGGACGGTTTCATCCACTGCTCAGTATATTCTTGCCCCCGGACTTCTCCGCTCCAACAACCAGCAATCCAGGCGGCGCTCGCTACCGCAGGTTTTTGCGCGCGCGTCGGAGCAGGGAACTGCAACATAAGACAGATAAGCAAACTTAGACCAACTCTTGCATTCATCGAATTACCTCATTGTTGTTAATCTGGTCGGTAGTGCTACGAAGGTAATGCTGAGTTCACCGCAGAGACGCAGAGAGCGCCGAGACCTCGCAGAGAAGCAAAGAGAGAAAATGGCTTACTGACAAACTCTCTGCGCTTCCTCCGCGTTCTCCGCGCCTCAGCGGTGAACAGACTCACGCCGCTCGTAGCTTTACTTTTTTGCATTACCATTCGATTTAGCTAACAAGATAAAGCTGACTTAGTCATCCGTCTTGGAAAATTCCGACATCCGGCGATGGTGCATAAGGTAGCGCGCGAGATCGGATTCTTGTTGAAAGTAGCCGGAAGGGTTTTGGCCGGAGAACTCTTTGAAGTCGCGGATCAAGTGCGCCTGATCGTAGTAGCCGCACTCGTAGGCCAGTGAAATCCAAGAGCCAAGCGGGTTGCGTTCATACGCAGCGAAAATCTTTTGAAAGCGGATAACGCGAGCGAGCTGTTTAGGACTCAAGCCGACCTTCGCCTGAAATTTCCGCTCGAGTTGTCGTTCGCTGATGCTCATTCCCTCGATCAGCGAGCCGCTCGACAAGCAACCGTCCTTGCTCAGGATTCGCTGCACGCCAGCTTCAACTAGGGCATCAAGATTGTCCGCTCGAAGTAGATGTCGCAGCAGAAAAGTCTCACTAGCTCTGCTGCGTTCGGTGAGCGATGCTGCCGCTCGGATGCGCTCTGCCAACTCGTGCGCTTGCAGCGGCCAAAGATCGGTGAGCGGCAGAATCTGGTCAGCCAATTCGCTGAGCGGCAGCCCAAAGAACGCGCAAGCGCCACCGGGGCGAAACCGGATGCCAAAGAGGTTTACGCGACCGGTCGGCTCAATCGTTGTATAAGCGCGCAATTGACCGACGACAATCATCAGCGGTTGCAACTCAGCCGCGTCGCTCGACTGGTAACGCCTGAACGGGTCGGCCAGATTGAACACGATTTCGATGCGACCGTCCGGTGGCACTCTTTGTGGCGCGGGCGAAGCGAAGTCCGCCGTGCTTTCCAGACTCCAGAAACAATCAATGTAACGCGCGAGCTGAGGCGAAGGTTGAGTTTCGTGATAGACCAGCATCTCAATATTTTCAGTCGCTACTTTCCGGCGCGCTCCCGTTGAAGCTGTTCGTTATAGCTCTTTTCGAACGAGGCGATGTAGTTGCGATAACCCTCCGGGTCAATGAAGGGATTCGCTTTGGCATCGGCGCTCATCCGCTGCACCTTCGCTTCCATATCGAAGAAAGGCGCGTGCGGGCCGAGGAAGACATCGCAGTGCAACGATTTCAAAGTCTGAAAAGACTTGGCATAGACCTCGGCGATGTTGGGCCACGCGGAATAGTTCACCAAATGGACACCGGGGTTGATTGACATACTGCCCGCAAAGACCACGTCGTACTTCTTCCCATTCTCCTCAACGGTCGTTGTCCAGGTCGTGTTGCCTTCAGTGTGCCCGGGCGTCAAATGCGCCGTCAGCGCCACGTTGGCAAAACGCACGGTCTCGCCGTCCTTGACGATCCGATCAACCTTGACCGGCTTGTACGGCGTCAACGGATGAAAGCCCTTGGTGCCGCCGCTTTCAAGAATCGTCGCATCGGCCGCCGTAGCGTAGACCTGCGCGCCGGTCGTCTTCTTCATGTCCGCGTGCCCAGCGACGTGATCGAAGTGCGCGTGGCTCGACAAGATGACCCTGATGTAGTTCAGCTTGAAGCCGAGCGCCGCAATGTTGGCGCGCACGATGGGCGCCGATTCTTCGAGCGCCGTGTCGAGCAGAATGTACCCGCCGGGCGTGGTGATCAGATAGCACGCCAGGTTATTGGTGCCGACATAGTAGATGTTGCCGATGATGCGAAAAGGTTTGAACGGTTTATTCCAGGATTCAACTGGAAACTGTTGGTTCGCAGGACTCTGCGTCTGCGCCCTGAGGGAGACGAAAGTGATGCTCAGCACAGCTAGACAGAAAAGCACTTTGTTAAGCTTCAGGTAGTGGTAAAAATTTAAGGCTGCAGTTTTGCAGCCGCGGAGCGGCGACCTGATTTTAGCCCGGCGTTGCAACGCCGGGAAAGCTCGGTAGGACGTTCCGCGTCGCGTCAGCGACGCTTGATTCAAGCGTCGCTGACGCGACGCGGGGCCGGTGCGTGCACTTACCGTGGGTTGAAACCCACGGCTAAATTCAACTGCCGCTCCGCGGCAAAAACGGATGAGCCTTACGTTTTTATCACTGCCCAATTTCATGGTTTCCCCCTTTCGATGTTATGTCCCAGGTAATTGCCTTAGCCTTTCATCCAGGTGCGCTCGATCCGCCAGCACTTTCAACAACGGGCCTTGACCACCGAACTCTACCACACTGACCGAAGCTACCGGGCAGGCCAGCCGATAACGGAAGCGCCCCACATCAATGCCTAACAAACTGCACAAGGCAATCCGAATAGTTGCCTTGTGCGAGACGACCAGCACATTGCCTGTGCTGAATCGCTGTTTTATCTCCTTGATTACATGCAAGCTGCGCCGCGCGATGGCAACGGCAGGCTCGCCTTCGGTCGGCGCATTCCAGGCCGGATCAGCCGTCCAGCGAATATAATCATCGTGATAAGTCCGGTTTACTTCCTCCACCGTCAACCCCTCCCACTTGCCATAGCCGATCTCCTTCAAGTCATCGCGCAATTCCGGCTTCAGGCCAAGCGCGTCGCACAGCGGCTGCGCTGTTGCTACGGCACGCCGCAACGGGCTGGCATAGATTGCGCTCCAGGACGTAGCGCGATAGGCCGCCGCAAAAGCCGCTGCCATTTCGCGACCGGCTTCGGTCAAATCGGGATCGGAGCCGGAGCCGCAAAAGTTGTTATCGCGACTAAAGGTCGTCTGGCCGTGACGAAGGAAGTAGAGTGTCAGCGACAAGTGTTCTTCTCCTCGGAAATGTTCGACAAGCTGGCAGCTTGTTGCGGACTTTCATTCGGACGCATAACGAAGCCCGCGACAAGCTGCCAGCTTGTCGAACAAGGGCCCGGCTTCGCGCTAGACCCTTTTCGCCAGCGGCCCGAACGATTCGCTAAAGAGTAAGTCGTGATCGCCCGGTGGCGCTAGGTCGTGTTGCCTTAGCGCCAGCGCGACTTGTGCCCAATGCCGTATCTCGTGAATCAAGATGTGTGCGACCAGCTTACGTGCCGAACCTTGAAAGTGAAGCCCCATTATCTCGACTTCATAGCTGCGCTCCCAATCTTCCGGCTGTGCCGCATTGGCGAACGAACGCATCTTCGCGCGCGCCAGCCGCCCGAATTGGAAGATGGCTTCAGCCTGATCATTCGGAATATCTTTGTGCTGCTTAACGACCTCACTCTCCAGCGTTAAAGCTTCTCCGCACATCCAGTAGGCATACCAAAGCTCGGCCCAGAAAATGTGCAAGATCAGCGCCCCAATATTCGAGTGTGTCTCATTGCCAAAAGTGATTTTGAGCGGATCGTTGCCTTGCGCCGAAAACCAGCTTTGCCACTTGGCGCGCTCTTCATCCGTGTAATTGAGCAGCTCGGCTATCGTCAGGTTCATTATTCGGATCCTCTTGCAGCCAGTGTGAGTGAAGCTGAGCAAAGGTACAGCAGGCTGGACGATCCGCTGTACCTTTTGCACAGCGCATTAACATAAGCGCGCCGGACGATTTGGCCGCTCTATTTTTCCGCGCGGCGGATCACATGGTTAAGGTGGTGAATCTCCCGCCGTACCTGCTTAAGCTGGTTGTGATCGTGCGCCGTCAACGCCTCATTGCGTTTCTTCTTCAACTCCCGAATCTGCGACTTGAGTTCAGATTTGTTGATGCCCTTGGCTTCGTGATGTGCGTGCATCTCAACCCCAAGGGCCTTACAAAGCGCCACCAGGAGGTGCTCTTTGTTCAACTGGGTGTAACCCTTCAAAGCGTCGTGTTGTGAGCCGGCGGCGATTTCGCGTAGCTCCGCGACGGTCTTATGCTTTAGTTCTTCATACGTATGTGCCATTGCTTTAGTCCTCCTTTTGCGGTTTTGGGATGTGATGGTTGTTGATAGTCTAGCCAGACCAGCGTTCATACACAGAGATATGTTTCTCACTGGTCGAATTGAATTCCGCGCGCTTCCAATTGCCCCAGCGCTGGCGCAATTTTAGTCCGGCAAGCTGCGCCATCAAGTCTAACTCCGCTGGCCAAACGTAACGAATCTCGACTGGATAAAGTCTGGTTCCCTGCTGGGTAAAAACAATGTTTTGCGTCATCATTCGCTGTCGCACCGGGTCGTGCTGCGCCGCCTGCAATTGGACGCGCTCATTGGTTACGGTGTAAGCCCTGACATCCTGTCCGCCGCGAAAACGCGCCACATCGGGCACGAATGCTTCAATCACAAACGTCCCGCCTTCCGTCAAACGCGCGGCCACATTGCGCAAGCAGCGCACCTGTTCTTCCTGCGTCAGCAGCGCGTAGAAGGTATTGAATACGATGTAGACGAGCGAGAACTGTCCTTCAACCGCAACGTCGGCGAAGTTGCCCATCGTTACAGCGAGAGCCTCTCCGCCAGGCCGCGCGCGCAATTTAGCAACCATTGCCGGTGCGGCGTCAATACCGTGCACCTCGATGCCTCTGGCCGCCAACGGCAGCGCGATGCGCCCGGTGCCAATGCCCAATTCTAACGCCGGGCCGCCTTGTGCCAACTCCGCCAACGTCTCAATCGCAGATTCATCGTAAGCGTCAAACCACAGATCATAGACTTCGGCCAAGTGCTCACCGTAAGTCGCAGCAATGTATTCGTCCATCATTACTTACCCAACTTGTTGATGCGCCGCTTGCCAAGCAAATAGACGACCGCGCCTACCACCAACGTCACGCCGACCGAACCGAAAAGTTTGATGAAGAAGATGGCACGATTATCTACCTCTTTCCCCGGCAGGCAAGCCAGAATGATTGATAATGCCGTTACGCAGAACCCCGTGGCCCCAAGCAGGTAAGCTCCCGTTCGTCCGCCCGGCGTTCTGATCCCGTCAGCCGCCGCCGGCTCTCTTTGCAAGGCGAGCAACGCAGCGAACATATAAAGGTAGGGAATGAAGTAGAGAATCACGCCCTGGCTTACGAGCATACGGTAGGCCTGCTCGGCCTGCTGCCCAGCCAACGAAACGAGCAAGAGGAGAGCGATACCGCCCCCGCCCGCCAGCAGCGCAATGTATGGTGTGTGCCAGCGCGGATGAATGCGCGTGAAGACGCTGGGCAGAAAACCGTCTATGCTCGCCACAAACGGCAGTCGCGCGATGGTCGCCATCCAAGCGCCCAAGGCTGCGACTTCGCTGATATACAACAGCAGCGCCACCAGGGTACTGAGACTCGCGCCGAAACCCACGCCCGCAAGGCGTTCGCCGGTTACGCGGATGGCGTTGATGATTCCGGCCAATTGACTGGTCTGTTCCTGCGGCAACGCCAGCAACAAACTGATCGTGCCAATCACGTAGATAAACGTGATGCTCACACCGGCAAGCAGGAGCGCGCGCGGAATGTTGCGCCGCGGGTCACGTACCTCCTCACTCATCGCCGAAGCGGTTTCGAGTCCGGCAAAAGCAAAAGCCATGTTCGATAAGAGCAGAATGTCAGAGACGCTGCCGAGCTTGGGCTTCAGATTCGGCAGACTAAAATCCGTCGCCGAGCCAAACTTCAACCAAGCGACCACGCCCATCACGATCAAGAGCGCCGCCGTCAGCCAATTGCCTAACAACCCGCCAGCGTTATGCAGCCACTTAGCAACGTTCAGGCCCACGATGTTCAAGCTGATGGCAATCAAAATCGCTAGGCAGGCGAGGGCGACTAACAAAGTCTTACTCGCAGCAAACTGTGATAACTGTGGGATGCCCTGAGCCACGTTACTCGCCCCGAACAACAACACCGCCGGAAAGACGAAGATATTCGTCATCCAGTAAGACCACGCGGCCATAAATGCGTGGAAGCCGCCGAAGCTTTGTTTTACCCAAACATAGATGCCGCCCTCTTCAGGGTAGCGTGACGACAATTCGGCAACCGTGAAGGCTAAGGGAAGAAAGAAGAAGATAAAGGCCAGCAGCCAAAGCATGATTGCGCCAGGCCCAAGCGTTGAGGCGGTCGGTATCCAGCGCAAACCCACCACGGCAATCGTGTAGAACAGCACCAAGTCGCGCAGCCCCATAACCCGGCGCAGCTTGCTTTTCTGTGTGTGCGCGCGCTCGGCGATGGTTTGCTGGGACGAAGCACTCATTTGGATTTCAGGTGTTTCCTAACTGCCGTCACTTATTAACAAGCGCCTGCGCAATCTCATCCATGTGGTTACACAGCGTTGATAAGTGCGCTTCGTTCGCATAGGTCACGAGTTTGGCGCTGGGCAGTTCGGCGACCGCTCTCCGCACCATAGCGATGGGAGCATTTACATCCTGCTCGCCGTGGAATAGCTTCAGAGGCATTTGGATCTCGCCCAACCGAAAATCAAACTCACGCATATAAAGGCGCATATCCCAAGCCGGGCCTTTCGTCCCTTGACGCACACATTCACGCATCATCTTGCCAATGGCCTCGACTCGACCTGGTTGTTCAAACGCGGCATAGTCCGCCGGGGAACTCTCTTTCTTAGCTGAGCCAGTTCCTTTTCACGTTCGCCCCCGGAAGAGGCTGCCATCATTTTCAGCAATAGTCCCAGTAGGAAAGGGGCTTTGTCGGCAAATATCAAAACGAGCCGATTTACAAAAGGCAGATTGTTTTGCGCCTCCGGCCAGTCCATCCGCCAGCCGCCTGAAACGATGACGGCGCTGGTGAGCCGTTCGGGAATCCGCGCCGCACAGACCGCCACATACGGCCCTCCGCCTGAATTGCCCAGCACGGCGAATTGTTCTAGCCCCAGCGCATTCGCGAGGGCAATTACATCTTTAGGCCAGTCGGAGAAAGTACGATTGGGCTGGAAGTCGGAGCCGCCCATTCCTGGGCGGTCAGGGGCAATAACGCGCAAACCGAACCGGCTCAAGACAGCATCACCAATTAGCAATGGCTCAAGCCGTGAGGATGGCGCGCCGTGAAAATACATCACGGGATAGCCGTCAGGCTGGCCAAACTCGGCGTAGGCCAGCGTCCGGCCATCAGGCAGAACAAGATGGTTTTCGGTGTTCATACTGTCGCGTGTAACCTGCACAGCCGTGGCTGCCACTGGCAAAACAAAAAGGTTGAAAGGCCACTACTACCAAGCCCTGTGAATGTAAGACGGCGCGGAGTATAGGAGAGGCTTGGCGAAGACGCAACGCTTGAGTAAATCACCGGAAATGGGATTGCATAATCCCACAAGCGCACACCGCACAAGCAGTCACTGCTCAGCTCTCACGCGTCAAGCTATCTCACCATAACAATTTGGTAATTCACTCCGCTTGGCACGCTGCTTGGTTATATTGGTCAAGTCGTCTCATTACCCCTGACAACAGCCCGTTAGCAAGCCGGGCAACAGCAAACGAGGAGGAATCATGCAGACCTTATGGCAAGACCTACGCTACAGCGCGCGCACGTTACTGAAGACTCCCGGCTTCACGCTGGTCGCAGTCGTTACGCTGGCGCTGGGCATCGGCGCGAACACGGCGCTCTTCAGTGTCGTCAACGCGGTGCTGCTCGACCCGTTTCCTTACCCGCAGCACGCGCAGCTCTTCTTCGTGCGGCAGCGGCTGCCGAAGATTGGCGTGCAGGAGCAGTTTCGCGCTTCGGGGCCTGAATTCACAGACGTGCAACAGAGTCAGGTCTTCGAGCGCGTAGCCGCCTTTGAACCCGCGGGCCGCAACTTGGCTGCTGATCGGCAACCAGAACGTGTGGCGGCGGCAAAAGTCTCAACCGATTTCTTCCCGCTGCTCGGTGTTGAGCCACAGCTTGGCCGCGTGATTACAGCGGCGGATGAAGGGCCGAAGGGCGAGCGCGTGCTAGTAATCAGTCATGGATTGTGGCAGCGCCGGTTTGGCGGGGCGGCGAAAGTGATTGGTCAGAAAGTTACGTTGGATGACGAGCCATTCACGATCATTGGCGTGATGCCACCACGTTTCTATTTCGACGCTGCTGAAGTGTGGTTTCCGTTCCCCTTTGATCTCAGCCAAGGGCCACGACAGGCGCGGGCGTTTGGTGTGTTGGGGCGACTGAAATCTGGAACTACAGTTGCGCAAACCAATGCGGAATTGGAACGATTGGCGCGCAATCAGGAGCAGGCTTATCTAGGCAGCAATCCTGAGTACGCGGGCCGTCAGCTATATTTGCAGCCAATCAGCGAGTTCTACTTCGGGGCGGTGCAGACGGCGCTCTATGTGCTGTTGGGCGCGGTCGGTCTGATTCTGCTGATTGCCTGCGCCAACATCGCCAGCTTGTTGCTGACGCGAGCCACTTCACGTGCGCGCGAAGTTGCCATCCGCGCGGCGTTGGGCGCGAGTCGCACGCGCCTGATCCGGCAAATGCTCACCGAGAGCGCAATCATCACACTGCTGGGAGGCGCGCTGGGGTTGCTGGTAGCGCTCTGGGGGAATGCCACGCTGGTGGCGCTCATCCCAGAAGACACGCTGCCGCAAAGTCTCAGCATCGGTATTGACGGGCGAGTGCTCGTCTTCACACTCAGCATTTCGCTACTGACCGCGCTGCTCTGCGGGTTGTGGCCCGCGCTGCAAATCTCGAAACCGCAACTCAGCGAAAACCTGAAGGAAGGCGGCCAGAAGGCGACCGTCAGCTTGCGCCAGCGTCGCGCGCAGGGTTTGTTGGTTGTGGCGGAAATCGGCCTCTCGTTGTTGTTGCTGGTGATGGCTGGATTGATGATTCGCAGCTTTGCACGGCTGACCGCAATTGATCCGGGCTTCGATCCGGAGCGTGTGCTGACGATGCGGCTCAACCTTTCTCCGGCTCGCTCGCAAGGTGGGCGGCAAAATGCAGCTTTCTTCGAGCAGTTGATTGAGCGCGTCAAAACCGTTCCTGGAGCAGAGGCCGTCGCCGTCGCTTCGCACATGCCTTTCGATTTCACTGAAGACTGGACTGTCACCATCGAGGGTAGCACGACGCAGACGCAGAACGTTGACACACGCACGATCAGCGCAGACTTCTTCCGCGTGATGGGCATTCCCTTGCAGCGCGGCGAGCCGTTCTCCGCGCAAGACAGGCTCGACGCGCCCGGCGTGGCTATCATCAATCAGGCGATGGCGCGGCGCTTCTGGCCCGCTGGCGATGCGCTCGGCAAACGCCTCAAGCTGGGCCGTGCTGAGAGCGACAGCCCGTGGATGACGGTCAAAGGCGTAGTGGCCGACTCAGCGCAAGGCGCGCTCGACGCTGCGATTCGTCCTGAAGCCTATTTCCCGTTGGCACAAATGGCGCAGCGTTATCGCCGCATGAATCTGGCGATCAGCACGAATGGCAATCCGGTCAGCTTGGTTGGTTCAGTACAGCAAGCAATCTGGAGTTTAAGTAGCGATCAGCCGGTTTACCAGGTGCGTCCGCTAAATCAGTTGATCAACCGGTCAACCGGCACGCGCCGCTTCGCCATGCTTATGCTGGGCCTGTTCGGAGCTTTGGCGCTTGTGCTGTCAGCGGTCGGCATCTACGGCGTGATGTCTTATGCAGTTTCGCAGCGGACGCACGAGATCGGTTTGCGGATGGCGTTGGGCGCGCAGACGCGCGATGTGTTCAAACTGATCGTAGGGCAGGGCTTCAAACTGGCGCTGCTAGGCGTGGTTGTCGGACTCGGTGCAGCTTTCGGGTTGACGTGGTTGATGCAGAGTTTGCTTTATGGTGTGAGCGCGACCGACCCACTGACGTTCTGCTTGATTGCGCTGTTGCTGGTCGGCGTGGCGCTGCTGGCGTGTTGGTTGCCAGCGCGGCGCGCGGCGCGGGTAGACCCGATGGTGGCGCTCAGGAATGAATAGCTGCGATTGGCAATAAATTGGCGCAGCGTGATGCCAGTAACAGGAAAATGTAGGACAGGGAAATAAACCTTGCGAGTCTGCTCTCCCACATTTTCCTGTTTAGCTGCCTGCCAGGTTTAGCCGCTGGCCTGCTTCATAGCTTTGGTCTTGATCTCAGGCCAGCCACGTGCTGGTTTGAGCAAGAATTGTGGTGGAGTTAATGCTTGCGGCATCCTCACCACTTCCTCACGGTTCTCAAGCTGATCTACTGCCTGCTGGGCTTCTATCTCTGACAAGCCCACCGCCGCCGCTACTCTACCTTCGTTGATGCCTTGTTGCTCAAATTCTGCGCTATTGTCCATCAGCCATTGAGCCACCCGTTGAGCGTTTTGCTCAGCTTTAGCTTTGTTTTTATCAGCCATAGTCTGCTCCTTTCCGAAGAGAGTTAATCGAATCGGGTGAACAGGGACATTGCGCCAAATAATATCAGCATCTGGCGGACTAAACCACCGCTAAGGAGCTTTCTGAGCAGTCGGCTTATTCCACTTGTTCGAACAGCTTTGCCAGTCGAATGGTATGGCGCCACTCTTCGGAATCCTCAAAGCTCCACAAGGCCGACAGCACAGCGTGACAAAACGCCCAGTTTGCGAGCCGCGCTCGGCTGATTTGCAACTCAGCGGAAAAAATTGAGAGTCGTTGGTTGAATATCTCCTGCACTACTGCATCCCCCGCCCCAGCGGGCAATTGATTCAGCATAAAGGTGCCAACTTCGTAACCGGGATCACCAACGATACCTTTAGGATCAATAACTACCCAGCCTCGGCGGGTCGAGGCGAGGATATTGTCGTGATGCAAATCTCCGTGGAGAATCACGGCACGCTCGGCTGACTGGTCCAGCTCGTAAAATGTGCGCTCAGCGTGCGCGATAAGTTCCGCTGGAAAAGGCCCGCTCCCACCATTGAAGCGACTACGAAGTCGCGCGAAAGCCCGAAACCAGACTGCGAGCGACGGAAAGGGATGAACGACGGGAGGCTCGCGCCACAAACGCTGCATGAGTGTTGCAGCAGTGCGAGTCGCCTCTGCGTCTTCTTGCAAGTTGTAGATTGGAGTGCCTGGCAGAACCCGCTCTAGCAATAAAGCTCCGCTGGTCGCATCCTGGTCGAGCAAGCGCACTGCTCCGCTACCTTCAAAGAGACGGAGCGCGGCTGCTTCTGTCTGTAACTCACGACAAGGAACGCCCAGCTTGAGCACGATTGCTGCACCTTGCGCTGTCTGGCCCGGAATAGCGAGATTGTAAGAGAGATTCTCAAACGGTGGCCCAAGTTCTAGCGACCAACGCTGGCAACATTCAAGCAGAAGCGCGGGCAAGGTGACGAGCCATTGCCGGCCTTGCTCGCCATACACCCGCTCAACGGTTTCTTTCAAGCTATTTGGAATCGTCACGGCTTCAGATTACTTCATTTTTTTGACTGATGTTACGCAGTAAGAAAGTCGAATGTGGAATTGACAGGTTTTTGTGCCGGAGGCACAGCGGAAATTAGCCGGTGGTGGAACGAAGTGAAACCACCGGTAACACGCGTCAAGTAACCGCGCCCCGGTAGGGGCGCAGGATAGACAATGGGCGCGAAATCAATGTCCTGTCCAGCGTCCCATCCGGGACGCGAGATTGCGGCGTTCGACTTTCCGGTGGTTACGCTTTGCTCCACCACCGGCTAATTTCCGACCGCGCCTCCGGCGCTGAGAAGGGCGTCAAACCTAAAACAATTTTCCGCGCTGCGTAACATCAGTTATTGATGGTCTTTCTTTCATAGTTATTACGAAGCAGGCCGACCAACACAAACAAGATGAAGGGGACGGTGTTGATCATTTGTACGACGCCTGAGTGAAAGAAACCTTTTGCATCAAACCAATGGGCGAGCGCAAACAAAGCCCAGAAAGTAGTCATTGCCCAATGGAAAGCTTTGCTTCGTTCGTAATGCCGGATAAACCAGAACGTTATTAAGCCAGCAAAGACGAGCAGCGAGCCAAACTCTTGAATAATATGCAAAGTGTTCAGATCGTCATGCCCGACATTTATGATGGTATTCTTTATAACATTGGGTAACAGGCCAGTACCTACGAGTAACACACCGGCCCCGGCGAGCAAGAAAACTACCCCAAAGAAACCGTACAAGGATTTGGTGATAGTTTTGATGTTCATGACCTGAAGAGAGAAAGACCAGTCAAACTCAACCACAACGGCAACGGGTAGGCGGCCACTCGTTCCATCCCTCCAATGCCGAGACCCAGGTAATGGTCTGTAATGAACAGCGCCGTCGCCAACAACCCTACGACGCCGGAGACGATGGAATAGACAGCCACTGCTTGTCGCCCCTTCGCCTGTAACAACGCGCTACCCAACACAGCCATGCCCAAGTTGCCCAATACGAAATGGCCAGCCGCGCCGAGCCGGTGGAGCGCGATGTTTTCGTTTTCCGGGAACAGACCCACCGCGATAATGCCAACTCCGGCCAACAAGAGCAAAGTCAGACCTACCAGCCGAGCGAGCCCGCGCGGGAACGCGGTGCGCAGGAGCACACCACCAAACAGAATGGTCAGCCCAAGCACGATGAACGAAGCGTTCATCCAGGCATGCCAGGGCGAGCAGACATACGAATTTGAATCCAGTGGATAAGGCGCACACGTCGTGTTGCCCAGATCGCTGATAAAATTCTGAGTTAAGCTGAAAGGCGTCGTCCACGCAGATTGCACGACAGCCTGCGCAATAAAGAACTGGACGGCCAGCAGCCAGATAATTGACCCGAGCCAAATCGCACGCGCAATAGCAGGGCTATGTGGTGATGAGTGTGTTTCGTTATTCATTTGTATAACCGCCGCCACTGGGCTGCCTAAGGGCGAGTTCACCCACTGCCGCCTGTTGCCGGGGCAGCAAATGAGCTCACTGCCGAATGATCTCTTGGACTCTTCCCACTTCACCGGTTTCAAGGCGCACCTTTATTCCGTGTGGATGATGAGAGGAGTTGGTCAATATATCCTTAACGGTGCCGCGTGTCCTCTTACCAGTGCGTTGATCTTGTTTCGTAACTATCTCGACCTCTAACCCGGGTCGGATGTCTTTTCTGTTTTGACCGTTCATGATGAAAATGCCTTTTGACCTAGAAACCAAGCGCGCCTAATGCCCCGCATCACCATGCCGTTTAGCCTGCGGCTATGGTGCATGCTGTAAGTTAGGTGCAGATTATTGTCAACCAGAGCTTTCGGTTTGTAACCCATAGAGCCACGTCTTGAGCTACTGCTACCGGCGATTCTCGCGCGCCTTCACACCACGAATAGCGCCCGCGATCATACGGTTCACCGCTGCCAGCGAAAGCCCGCCCTCGTCCGTAGCCGGAATCGTCGCGAACCCGATGGCCGACGCCTTCGGGTAGCGGCTGAAGACCGTCTCGAACAGCGCGGCCAACTGCTCGCTCGAAGGCCCATTGGGCACCTTGTTCCCATGTCCCATTACCTCGCGCGGATCGAGCACGTCCAGATCAATATGCACGTAGAGCTTGTCGGTCAGCCGACTCAAACGGTCAAGCTGCGCGAAGACCGCTGCCGTCGCGTTGCGCAAGTCGTCAACGCTGAGCTGTTCGATAAACGATTGGTCGAGCATCTGCTGTTCCAGCGGATCGCTGAGTCGCACGCCACCCATCACGATGTGGCGATCAGCGAGCGGCGGATCGAGGTGCGCGTCCAAGCGCAGCCGCTGCAAGGCCCGCCCCGTAGCGACCGCCACCGGCATGCCGCCGAGCGAACCGCTGCGCGTCGTCTCCGGCGTATTGAAGTCCGGATGCGCATCTAGCCAGAGCATCCCGATCTTGATCGGCTCGCGCGTCGGCCCCGAATGTTGCAGCCCGGCGACCAGCCCCGGCATTGATGGACAAGTCGTCAGCAGCCCGACCGTGAAGTAGCCCTCCCGCTCGTTCTTCGCCACAATTTCGGCGAAGTGGCCGAGCGCCAGCCCCAGCCGTTTCCACCCGCCATACTCGGTGTTTTCATCTGGCGTGAGCGCCGCCTCCTCGACACGCACGACCGCGCCCAGGTTGGCGAGCAGCGGCTGGATACCGCCATTGGCCATTGTGTTGGGGCCTGCTGAAGTACCAGTAGGTGAGAGGGGCTGTTTGACCAGAGATACGCGCAATCGGCCGTCCGAACCGGTGTAGCGTTGCGCATGCAGTAGCAGTGGTGCGAGTAACAGAGCGGCCAGCGCCGGAGCGATCAGTTTTTGCATCGGAATATTTTCCTCCTCTTCCGCCGCGTAGCGGCCAATTGAATTTAGCCGTGGGTTTTCAACCCACGGGAGGTGTGCATCAATTCCCGTGTCGCGTCAGCGACACCTGAACTGAATCAACCCCACAAATAGCGCTCGTCATATTCCACGCCGTGTTTCTTCAGGAATTCACGGTATTCGTCCTGAAAACTCTGCGTCTGATGATGCCCGCGTTGGTTTTGGATGTAACTCACGACCGTAGGCACATTCGATTTGCTCACCGTGAATGCGCCATACCCATCCTGCCAGCCAAAATCCTGCAAATCAGCAAACGTTTCGTGAATCCATTTCGAGGAATCGCGCTTGAGGTATTTGGCAATCTCAGCCGGAGCCAACACGGGTGAAGCCATTACTAAGCGTGAACGTGATCTTCAACGCCCCCCACCTGAATGGCAGTCATCTTGTGATTGCGCGCAACCCCACCAATGTACGCCCACACACGCGCTTCAATCTCTGGCCGGATGAAAGCGGTTCGATTCTTGGTGCTGAATACGACGTGATATAGCAGGGATGAGTAGGTGTTTGCCATGCTTTGCTCCTTGCGCCAACGCGCTCAGGCGTCGCTGACGCGACGCGGGGGAACCGCCTCGCCTACCGTGGGTTGAAAACCCACGGCTAAATTCAGCAGGCCGCTACGCGGCGGAAAATGCTGTGGCTGCAGTGAAATTCGGATGCAGCCCAGTCGCTTGGAATTCAAAAGCGATACTGAGGGCACCCTGTGCAAAGACTTGTTTTGCTTCATTGGTCTTTGGAAGATTCATCTAACATTATCTTCAATGCTTCCACACTAAGGGCGTGATTGGGATCTATATGGATCAGAATATGACAATTGGCGCATACAACGACAAGGTCTTTAAGATGAGTGATTCTTGGAGCGTCGGTGGCTGCCAACTGCTTACGATGATGCACCTGTAAAACATGTACGCCTTTCCCATTAAGCAATTTTGTATAATCGACGTTGCATACACAGCAAATACCTTCCGATGTTTCTAAAGCAAGATCACGAAGCTGACGACTTCTACCACGAACATATCGCACAGTTTCCGTTAGCAAGCCTTCAATAGCGGAAGGTTCGGCAACTGGCAACGGCTGACTTTCAGTGCTAAGAAACTCTGCCCATATATCCTCTAGCCTTCGAGCTACGTTGTCGGGAATTCTTATCCCTGATCCTTGAGAATCCCAGTGCATCTTACCAAGATCATTCAATTCCTTACGCGGGAGAATATCTTTAGGATTGAGATCGGGATTAAGTAAGACATCGAAACGTACGTGAACATACCTGGCATATTTTCCCTCTTCATATGCACTCTCATCCCAATGTTCATCCTCATAAACATTGGATTCAGCCCAACCTGAGCCAATTATCCCTTTTGGCTCTTTACCCAAGCGAATCAAAAAAAGTCGGTCTTCCCTTTGTATTTTCTTCGATACACCTGTACTCCAACTGCCAAGATGAAATCCTTTCTCGGCTATTTCTTCGACGTTATCTTGCAAATCATGCCAAGGCCATCTGTTGGGATTCCAGGTTAGTAAGTAGGTTGTCATATTATCTATGAGCGTCAATATTTCCGATAAGAGCACCCTGTTTCCTTATCAGAAACATTTCGTTGTGGTTTGGTTACATCCAGCCATTCTCAGCTTTAACGCCTTATTGGCAAGGCAAAACGCTTGAATGACCAATACCATTGAACGCGAGACGGCGCGGAGTATACGAGTGGCTTAGCCGTGACGCAACGGCTTGCCTGTTTAATTCCAGGCGTAACGAGCATTCTCGGCCTTTCCGGGCAGCCTGCTACACGAGCGGAACGTAATCGTACACGCCAATACCCTGAAGCACTAGGAAAGTCGCCGAGCAATCCCCATCATTGGTAACAAGGTGCGGGCGACGCGCTCCGACAGAATAGCTCTCACCAGGGTCAAGTCGCATCTCCTCCTTCGGTTCGCGCAGGAAGAGCCTGAGCTGTCCCTCAATGACATAGAACGTATCCCGAATATTGCTATGGTAATGCCACGGCACCTGTTGCGTCGGCGCAAGCTGGAGTTCGTTGATGCGGAAGCCGGGCCGCGCGGCGTGTGTAACCCGGCGCTCGACTTCATAGAGATGGCTTGCGTCTTTGATCGGTTCCATGTTGTGGCCTCAAGCAATTGGGTGAAAAGAAGTCGGCGCAGCCGCCGGTGCAGTACCGGGAGCGGTAGCGACCGGGTCTCTGCGAGTTCGTACAATGCGGAGAACCAGGTCGCTATCGCTCCCGGTACTGCATCGCTTGCCGTTCACTCATCGCCTCGCGTTACTCGCGCCGCGTGAATCTGAGACGGCGCGAAGTATAGGAGAGGCTGAGCAGGGATACAACGGCCTAGCCTACTCCATTCATATTCGGCCTGATCGTTGTTCTTCTCTCCACGCGAGCCAGTCACCGGAAATGGGATTGCGCAGTCCCAGAAGCGCACACGTGTCACTCTCGCTATCACCTCTCATCTGCGCGTCAAAGCACATCGGCGTAGCACTTTGGCAATTCCACCGCACTTGGCACGCAGTTTGGTTATCCGAGCGACAAAGTGGGTTGAAGTGTGCGCAGTTGTGCCGAAGTTGTTTCAGGCTAAGGAGGGCGAGTGAGCTTACTGGACGTTTACGAGGGGCGCTTGTCGTGGGCTGAATATCTCAAGCAACAGACGCGGCTGACCGGCCTCGGCAGTCACTTGGCGGAACCAGAGGAAGCCGAACCTTCGCTCAAACTTTTGCTGAGCGAGGGCGAGTATCAGGCTGCCCTCGTGGCCGGGCTTGGCTCTTTGCGATACGGTAAGCGCAACAAAGCACAAGACAAGCTGCGCACAATGGAATTCGATCTGGCCACGCTGGCGGGTGGTGTGGCGCAACTCAACGCGGACTTCACTCCGTTGCTCGGCGACATCGTCTGGAAGCTCGAAATGCAGCACGCCAATCTGCTCGATGTCTTGCAGGAAATCCGTTTGGCTGAATTCGAGCGCGAGGCCCGCGCCTATCGCACCCGCGCGGAACGTGCCTATCTGAACGGTTGGCACGAAGAGGCGCTGCGCGATTTTCTCAGAGCCGAGAAGCGCAACTATCCCGATTACGTCGTGCTGCGCTCCATCGCCAACATTTACTTGTACCATCTGATCAACCTGCCACAGGCGCTCCACTACTTTCGCAAAGCCGCGAAGTACGCGCGTCCCAGCGATGCGCGACAGGCGGCGGAGGCACATTACTTTGCCGCCGTCGTTTGTGTGGTTCAACAACAACCCCTTGAGGCGCTCGCGCAGTTGCAGGAAGCCGTCGCGCTGCAACCGCAGTTTTACGAGGCTCACTATCAACGCGCCAGCGTCGCGGCTATGTTGGGCCAAGCCGCAGAGGCTATCAACAGCTTGGAACAAGCTATCAGCGGCGATGCGCGGTATTACGAACGTGTGAAGACCGATCCGCTGTTTGACGCGCTCAAGCCACAGGTCGAGGCGCTGCTCGAACGCCTGGTGCAACCGTTGGAGGAGCGCGCCGAGCAGGTGAGGCGAGATGCCGAGCAGTTGCAGGGCTATGTGATCGCCGCTGCCGAGCAGGAAAAGCTCGACAGCGTTTTTCAACAGATGGAAGAGCAGCAGAAGACCGGGATGACCTACAGCGACCGGTTGGAGATGTTGGAACGGCTGACGCAGTTGCAAGATGATCTGCAACACATTCACGAACGCTTTGATAAACGCTATGCGATTGACCCGCGCGATTACGTGCGCGCGATTGCCTTCAGTCATGGCGGGCAATGGTTGGCCGCCGGTTTTTTGAATGGCGGTCTACAAGTTTGGGAAGTGGATTCGATGTTGCAGCAATACACGCTCAACAGCCATTACGCCAGTGTCAACTCTGTTGCCTTCAGCCCGAACGATTTACTGTTGGTAACAGGCAGTCGGGACGACACGATCAAAGTCTGGGAGGCCGACACGGGCAAGGAGTTGCAGCTGCTGCGCGGCCACACCGACGAAGTGCGTGCCGTAACCTTCAGCCCCGACGGGCAATGGTTGGTTTCGGGCAGCCACGACAAGACGATTCGCATCTGGCGCGCCGCCACTGGGCACGAAGTCGAAACTTTGCGCGGCCACACGCGCGCGGTGACATCGGTCGTCTTCAACCCCGACGGCCAACTGCTGGCGTCGGGCAGTTGGGATCACACGATCATGCTTTGGGAGTTGAAGACGGGTCGCGCCCAGAGCCTTCTGACCGGACATAGCCGAGGCATCGCTGCGCTGACGATCAGTCCCGACGGGCGCTGGCTCGCTTCGGGTGGGGAAGGCGGCGAAGTGAAATTGTGGGATTTGCAGGCCGGGCGTGAAGTGCGCAGCTTTACCGGATTGCGCAACAGCGTGACTTCGGTTGCGTTCAGCCCTGACGGTGCGATGTTGGCCGCAGGCAGCTTGGGCGTGCGCATTATGGTTTGGAAGACGGCGACCGCCGAGGTCGTGCGGCAGCTTCAGTACGAGAACATCAGCTATAACTCCGCTGCTTTTAGCCCGCGCGGGCATTGGCTCGCGCTGGGCAGCCGCGATTTGCAGTTGTGGTTGAAGGTGATTTTGACTGAAGAGGAATACGCAGCGGTGAAAGCAGGTGAAGAGCGCGCGGCTTCGGCAGCGCGCGAGAAAGAAGAGAAGTCGTTGCCGAATTATGTTTCGATTCATCAGGCAGGTGGCTGATGGTATCCCACATATTTCGCCGGGGGGTGTCTGTGGCTCTGCCGCCTGACGTGCGGTAAGTCTCTGACTTACCAGCAGTCTGCTTCTTCCTTTTCTGGGTCTGCGACCCTGCTTGGGTCACAGACCCAAGCAAAGTGGGAAGCGCATAATGGAAAGGCTCAGCCTTTCCGCACATCAGGCGGCAGAGCCGCAAACAAATCGAGTCTTCAGAATTTAAGTAGATACTATTGAGCTGACAGCTTGTTGAACAGTATTCCTTATGCTCGATCCACAAATTCTAGCTTTCGCAGGCGTCGCGGCGTTGCTGACTATCACGCCCGGCGCGGACACTATGCTAGTGATGCGCAGCGTGCTTGCGCGCGGCCAGCGCGCAGGGTTGTTGACGACGCTGGGCATCTGCGCCGGTTGTTTGATTCACGCGGCGCTCTCGGCGCTGGGCTTGTCGTTGATCTTGATGCGTTCGACGCTGGTGTTCGATGCGGTCAAATTGACGGGCGCAGGTTATCTGGTCTATCTGGGTGTGCAATCGCTGCGGCAGGCTTGGCAGGCGGAAAGCGGAATGGTGGCGCTAGAGTCAGCGCAAGCGGAGTTACCACCACGCACGGCATTCTCGACAGCCTTTGGCGTGGGCTTACTGACCAATCTACTCAATCCTAAGGTGGCGATTTTCTATTTAGCCTTCTTGCCTCAATTCATCAGCCCCGGTGATCCGGTCTTGGCGAAATCGCTGTTGTTGGCCTTGCTGCACGCAACGATGGGCGTAGCTTGGTTATCGCTGGTCACGCTGTTTTTGAGCAGGCTGCGCGCTTGGCTTGTGCGTCCGCGTGTGAAGCGAGTGCTGGAAACATTCACGGGTACGATTCTGATTCTCTTCGGTCTGCGGCTGGCCCTGGCGCGGCGTTAGATAGCCAGTAAAGGCTTGCACCAGCAGAAACCAGTGAGCAGACATAGCGCGAAAGCAGCCAAGCGCGCTATGCTATGGCCAAGCTGTTCAATCTCAAATCTGAAATTTGAAAGGGAACCGATGAAATTGCTGCTGCCTTTGTTGCTGCTGTCTGCGTTTGTTGGCTTCACCACTAGCTTTGCGCAAAACGCGCCACCTGCCAATCAGCCGCCCGCGCAATGGCTCTGGCCCAGTGGCGCGCCGGGCGCGAAAGGGAGTCAGCCGGAAGACATTCCAAGCTTTCAGCATTATCCCGCGCCTGCCGACCGAGCGACGGGCGCGGCCATAGTCGTTTGTCCGGGCGGCGGCTACGGGCGACTCGCGCCGCACGAAGGGCACGACGTGGCCGTGTGGCTCAACAGCATTGGCGTGTCGGCCTTCGTATTGAAGTACCGGTTGGGGCCGCGCTACAACCATCCGGCGATGCTGTGGGATGTGCAGCGTGCGTTGCGCACGGTGCGCGCGCGCGCCGCTGGGTGGAAAGTTGATCCACAGCGCATCGGCGTGATGGGTTTTTCGGCGGGTGGGCATTTGAGTTCGACGGCGGCCACGCATTTCGATGACGGCAATCCGCAGGCAAGCGATCCGATTGATCGTGTGAGCAGCCGGCCTGACGTGGCAATTCTGTGTTATCCGGTGATTAGCTTGCAGCCGCCGTTCGCGCACATGGGTTCGCGCAAGAATTTGTTGGGCGACAATCCGGCGGCGGAGTTGGTCGAGTTGCTGTCGAATGAAAAACAGGTGACGGCCAAGACGCCGCCGACCTTTTTATTCCACACGGTGGATGACGCGGGCGTGCCGGTCGAAAACAGCATGCTGTTTGCCGACGCGCTGCGCAAAAACAAAGTGCCTTACGAAATGCACTTGTTCGAACACGGCAGACACGGCGTCGGCTTGGCGAAGGACGACCCGGCGCTCAGCGCGTGGCCGAAGCTGTTGGAGAATTGGTTGCGCGCGCGCGGCTTTTTGACGCCAGCCAAGAAGGCAGAGGCCGCGCCAAAAAAAGCCGACCGGCGGAGTTAGTCGCGCTGATTGACGAGGTGCGCACGGCTCCGCCGGAGTTTGCCGCCAGCCAATTGGTTCGGCTGGCTGAGTCGTTAGTCAAGAATGACAAGGAGTGGCAGCGCGAGCTGTTTGAAGAAGCTTTCGCGCTGGCTCGCCAAGCCAAACAACCATTCAAGCGCCCGGTTCTCAATGTGGATACGTTCATAGGACGTAACTATTCCAGGACAGTCGCCGAATTGGGAATGGATCGGCTCTCGTTGCAATGCGGCGCGCTCCGCGGCTTGTTGGAGATAGATCGGAAGCGGGCATTGGAATTGATGGCCGAGTTGGAAGCGCCGCGACTGCCCATCACCGCTTGCGAAGAGCCGTTCGCGCCGGAGGTGGACGGGTTTTACCAATTGCTGATCGTGATGGCCCAACGCGGCTTCACACGCGAACAGCAGGAGCGCGGCGAAGACCTGGATTTTCTCGAACCATATTTGCGACAGGTTGATCACCCGGCTCAGGTAGCGCCCGCCGCGCGCGTGGTGCGGTTTGTGGGTACGACACCGGAGCGGTTGGAGCGATTGCTGACGATCTTCCTGGCTGCACTGGATAAAGTCAGAAATGATGATCGGGCATTTACGCAGGGAAACAACCTGCCCTCAGCGGCGGAGTTGATGACGCTGGCTGTTTTTAGCTCGCAACATGGCCAGCGTAGCGATGAAATCCTTGCGCAGTTGCGCACTTATCTGATCGAGCATCTCAACGGGCGGCGCTGTTCGGACAACGTGCTCTCGGCGTCAGGCAAGCCCGTGGCCGCGCCGCAGGTCGTGCGAGACTTCAATCAATTTATCGAGTTGAATCAGCGCAAGCTGGAGCCGATTGACGAAGACGAACTCAAGCCGCAAGTGCAGGGCAGCGCGGCGCGGGATTTTCGGTATTGGCGAACTCCCACGGCGGCAAAGCTGCAACAGCGTTTTTACGCTTTGCAACACGGTGTGGAGAGGAATATGCCGGAACCTAACCCTTCGGTGTGGCTGCCGCAGGTAAACGAATTTTTTCAGGCGGTCGAGGCGTGGGAGATTGAGCCTGAAACTCAGCGCGCAGATTTTTACCATCAAAAATGTCTGCTCTACAGCGCGGCCTTTGAGTGGATTCAACTCGGGGCGCAGCGCGAGCAGTTACTGCGTGACTATCTGGCACTCTTGAGCAAGAGCCGTGAGCACATTCCCAGCTTCGGGGAATGGTATGCGCACCTGCGCGAGTTCATGCGACGTTATGAAGGGCCTGATAGACAGGCGCAGCGTGAGCAAGTGCTGGAGGCGCTGCGAAATTCCAGCGATCCGTTTTATCAACTGCTGGCTAAATTGGATAAATCACTCGCCTCGAAATGAATTGGGCGGAATTGTTCTCCGCCGCGCGCTCGCATACAATCCGCGCTATGGCTAACACAATTCGGGTGCTCTCCCTGACAATCGTCGCCGCACTTTGTCTGACGGTGGTGGCTGCCGCGCTGCAACGCCGCAACGCCCCACCCGCTTACAATTACCCTGCGCAGCTCATCAACGAGCTGAAACAATTGCAGCAGGCCGCGCTCAAGAGCGATTACGCTTACCGCCAAGTCGGCTACCTCTGCAACAACATCGGTCCGCGTCTGAGCGGCTCGCCACAAGCCGAACAAGCTGTCAAAGCTGTTGCCGAAGAATTGCGCAAGCTCGGTCTGGAAGTGCAGCTTCAAAAAGTAATGGTGCCGCATTGGGTGCGCGGCATCGAGACGGGCGAATTAGTCGAATTCAAAGGCCAGGCGCCGGGCACGAGACAGAAAGTTGTGTTGACCGCGCTTGGCGGCAGCGTCGCAACTCCGGCAACTGGATTGAACGCGCCGGTCGTAGTGGTCAAAGACTTTGACGAGTTGACGGCGTTGGGGCGCGAAAAGGTGCAGGGCAAGATCGTGCTCTTCAATAAAAAGTTTGACGAGCGGATGGCTGCACAGGGGTTGGGCGATGATGCGTACTTCCAAGCTGTGGCCTATCGCGCGGGCGGCGCGAGCGCGGCGGCGCGATTGGGCGCGGTGGCCGCATTGAATCGTTCGGCGGGCATCGGTGCGTGGCGCTTGCCGCATACGGGCGCGCTGGTTTACGCGACGGATGCGCCGCAGATTCCGGCTGCTGCGGTGACGGCGGAGGATGCCGAGTTGCTCGCATATCTGGCCAAGCAAGGCGAAATCAAAATGCATTTGACGCTCACGCCGCAGACGTTGCCCGAAGTCGAAAGCGCAAACGTTATCGCCGATCTGAAAGGCAGCGAGAAGCCGGACGAGATCATCATCGTCTCCGGCCATCTGGATTCGTGGGATTTAGGCACGGGCGCGCTCGATGATGCGGCGGGCGTAGGCGTGGCGATGCAAGTGGCCAATTTAGTCAAACAACTCAAGCTGCAACCCAAGCGCACGATTCGCGTGGTGGCCTGGATGAATGAAGAGAACGGCTCGGCGGGCGGGCGCACCTATTTTCAAAATAATCAGGCTAACCTGGCCAAACACTTCGCCGTCATCGAGAGCGACATGGGCGCAGGCCATCCAACGGGTTTCTCGGCGCACGTCAAACAGGAAGCGCTGCCCATGTTGCAGCCGATTGCGAATGTGTTGCAGGAGTCGGGTGCGGGTGTCGTGCGTTGGACGACTCAAGCAGTGGGCGCAGACATCTCGCCGCTCGAAGGCGCGGGCGTGCCGGGCTTCGCGCCATTGCTGGACAATCGCAGTTACTTCATCTATCACCACACGCCTGCCGACACGTTCGACAAAGTGAAGCCGCGCGAGTTGGCGGAAAGTGCGGCAGTGATGGCCGTCTTAGCTTACGCGCTGGCGAATTTGCCGGAGGCGTTGCCGAGGTGAACTTGGGATTTGCGATTTAGGATTGAGAGGAATCATCATCCCATCCGTGATGATGCCTTGAAACCATGAAAAGCACGGCGCGTGTTGTACCGTAGACTGTTAGTCTGCGGCAGGCTTGCGGCAAAGAGCCGCCGGGAAGTCAGACGCCACTTCAACAAGATCGCCGCAGACTAACAGTCTACGGTACATATCGGAGGAGAGCTTATGCAGAACGATCTGATGCAAGATGACCAAATCAAAAGTTTGTTTCCTTCAGCAGGTGAAGTTACGCGGCGCGGTTTTGTCGTGACTTCGTTGACCACTGGGTTTGCCCTCGCTATACAGCCGATTCAGGCGCAGACCGCGATCACCACCGACGCGAATGGCTTGACAGCAGGCGAGGTCAAAATCCCGGTGAAAGACGGCGAGATTCCGGCCTATCGCGCTATGCCGGCGGGGAAGAAGAATCTGCCGGTGGTGCTCGTCGTGCAAGAGATTTTCGGCGTGCACGAACATATCAAAGACGTTGTTCGCCGCTTTGCCAAAGCGGGTTATCTGGCCGTCGCGCCGGAGATGTATGCGCGACAGGGCGATGTTTCCAAGCTCCAGAACATCGCCGAGATCAGGCCGATTGTGTCGAAAGTGCCGGATGAACAGGTCATGTCTGATCTCGACTCTGCGGCTGCTTGGGCAAAAAAGAACGGCGGCTCGGACAAACTGGCTATCACTGGTTTTTGTTGGGGCGGGCGTGTCGTGTGGCTCTATGCTGCGCATAATCCGAAGCTGAAAGCGGGGGTGGCCTGGTATGGCCAAGTGACGCCGCCGCAAACCGTCAACCCGCTGCAACCGCAGGCCGCGATTGAACTGGTGCCGCAAATGAAAGCGCCCGTGCTCGGCTTGTACGGCGGCAAGGATACAGGCATTCCTGTCGCCAATGTGGAAAAGATGCGCGAGGCTTTGAAAGCGGCGAAGAAGCCTTCGGAGATTGTCATTTATCCCGACGCGCAACACGGCTTCCACGCCGACTATCGCCCGAGCTACGACAAAGCGTCAGCGCAAGACGGCTGGAAACGCTTGCTCGATTGGTTCAAGAAGAACGGGGTAGCTTAATTGGTTGGCAGTTGGCAGTTGATAGTTGGCGGTAAAGAATCTTTCGATGTTCGCCAACAAAACACTGCCAACTGCCAACTGCCAACTGCCAACTATGTCATACGCGTACAAACTCACCGGTACAAAGAAGATCAAGCTGAAAGATTTCGATCCCGAAGAAGACGCGGGGCTGAAGCGCGAGGAGGGCGAGGCCAAGCTGGCAAAACTCAGTGATGAGTTGACGCGCTTGCAGGAGTTGCTTTACGCCGCTGGGCAGCACTCAGTTTTGATCGTGTTGCAAGGTCGCGATACGAGCGGGAAGGATGGCACGATCAAATCAGTGATGGGGCCGCTCAACCAGTTGGGTTGCACCGTGGCTTCGTTCAAAGTGCCGACCGAAAAAGAGCTAGCGCACGATTTTCTCTGGCGCGTGCATCAGCACACCCCCAGGCGCGGCGAAATCGCGATCTTTAACCGCTCGCATTACGAAGAGGTGCTGGTCGTGCGCGTGCATAATCTTGTGCCGCCCAGCGTATGGCGCAAGCATTACGACCACATCAACCATTTCGAGCGGTTGTTGACTGACAGCCACACCATCGTCCTGAAGTTTTATTTGCACATCAGCAAGGCCGAACAGGAGCAGCGGCTGCTCGAACGCGAAGAGGAGAAGGAGAAATACTGGAAGCTTTCGGTCAGCGATTGGAAGGAGCGTGAGCATTGGAATGCCTATACGCACGCTTACGAAGACGCGCTCAATCGGTGCAGCACACCGCACGCGCCCTGGTACATCGTGCCCGCCGACAAAAAATGGTTTCGCAACCTGGCTGTCGCTGAAGCCATTGTCAACGCGCTCAAGCCTTATCAAAAGCAGTGGCTCAACCGGCTGGACGAAATCGGCAAGCGCGAGAAGCAGTTGCTCGATAAATTTAGGAAAGCGAAGTGAAGATCAAAGATTGAGGAGAGTCACCAATGAAAACTGTCAGAGTAGTGTTCGTTGCTTTCGTTCTCATCGCTTGCGCAGTTGCCGTTACACGCCAAGCGCTTTCACAAACCAACAATACTGCCACCCGCCAACTCAGCAAGGCCGACGTTGACCGCTGGATGACCGAGCTGTCCAATTGGGGCCGCTGGGGCAAGGAAGACCAACTCGGCGCAATCAATCTCATTACACCTGCTAAGCGCAAGCAGGCTTTGGCGCTGGTCAAAGAGGGCGTCTCAGTTTCGCTCGCACGCGATACCAACACGGAGACCGCGCCCGACAATCCACAACCTTATGAACACACGATGACGCTGACCGGTGTGAACAATGCTGGACAGTTTAGTTTGGATAAACTGGGCGTCTCGTTTCACGGTTATCAGCACACGCATCTGGATGCGCTCTGCCACATGTTCTGGCAAGGGAAGATGTACAACGGCTTTGCCAAAGAGGAAGTCACGCAGAAGGGCGCGGGCAAACTGGATATTCACAACCTGAAGCAAGGCATCGTCACACGCGGGATTTTGATGGACATCGCACGGCTCAAAGGCGTGCCCTACCTAGAACCCGGCACAGCCATTTATCCCGAAGACCTGGATGCGTGGGAGAGGCAGGCCAAGCTCAAAGTATCGAGCGGCGATGTAATCTTCATTCGCACCGGACGCTGGGCCCGGCGCGCAGCGAGTGGGCCGTGGGCAGTCAGCTCGAACTCGGCAGGCTTGCACGCCTCGTGCGCAAAGTGGATCAGGCAGCGCGATGTCGCCATCTTGGGGAGCGATGCGGCGAGCGACCTGCATCCGTCAGGTATTGCTGGCCTGACGCATCCGATTCATCAACTGATGTTGGTGGCGCTAGGCGTGAACATTTTCGACAACTGCGATCTGGAAGCGCTGAGCGAGGCTTGTGCGAAGCGTAATCGCTGGGAATTTCTCTTGACCGCCGCACCGCTTGCAGTGGTGGGCGGGACGGGATCGCCGCTCAATCCGTTGGCGACGTTTTGAACGATATCGTGCGCGAAAAGGAAAAGTCATGAATCTGCCAAGACTGTCTTTCCGTCTCACGCTGTTGATTGTGTTGTTGGCCAGCAGCGGCATTCTTTATACGGTCACACGTGGAGCGACTGAACCAGCGCTGCAAGAGCGCGTCAGGAAGCTGCGCGCCGAGATCAACAGCGTGCCGACCGCCGCGAGCAATTACGCCGAACGCATTCAGACGATGCGCGGTTGGGGCGATGAGTTGACTGATCGCGGGCGCTTTCTGACGCAGCAGGATTTGCACCTGACCTTCGCCCGCCAGCCCGAGCCTAACGCGGAGGCAGATGCTGCGTTGAAGCAATGGGTCAAAATCCTGTCCTTTATCGAAGAGCGCGGTGACGGGATGGGCCAGCTCGTGCGCACCGACCGGAACACGCTTGTCGCCGGGCAGCCTGTGACTATTGTGCTCGAATACACGGTGGGCGCGGCGGAGATTCCGCGCAGCAGCGGCCTGCGACTGGGCGTCAACTTCTTCAACAACCGTCCGCGCCCGCAGGTGACTGAACCGGCATCGGAAGGCTTCGTCTCGTTCAAAGTCGAGAGCAAAACCGCACAGACCGAAACCTATTCAGCGCCGGTCTTCGGCGTCTTTGGCAGCATCTTTGGCGCAGTGCCGATGCCCGCGTTGCGCGTGACTTCGGGCGCGTTGAAGCAAGGTGACAAAGTGACAATCATCATCGGCGACACTTCGCGCGGCAGCCTGGGATATCGCTTGCCACCGCGCGATTCCGATGACTTCCCGTTCTTGTTGGGCGCGGATTTTCTGGGCGATGGTACGGTCATTCCGGCAGCGAAAGTTTCAATGCCGGTAGCAGGTGATGCGGCGGCCTTCATCAACGCGGTTGTGCCTTCGGTTGTGGCAACCGGCGAACCCTTCGCCGTGAAGTTGCGCGTCGAAGATCAATACTGGAATCCAGCGCAATTCAAAGGCGGCAAGTTCAAAATCAGTTTGAATGGCAAACCGGTCGGCGAGATCAACCTGGCCGCAGGCAAATATACGGCGCAGCTTGACGGCGTGAAGCTTGATCTGGAAGGTGGCTATAAATTCAACGTCGTGAGCGCCGACGGCCATTTGGCTTGCAAGAGCAATCCGGTGCTGGTCGAACGCAACCCGCAGCAGCGCATCTACTGGGGCGAGTTGCACGGCCATTCGGGTTGGGAGGAGGGCGTGGGCACGGTGCCGCGCTATTACGAGTACGCGCGCGATGTGGCTTATCTGGATTTCGCTTCGTTGACCGGCCACGATTTGTTCCTGTCGCAGCGGGGCTGGAATGAAATCCGTAGGGAAACTGAGAAGGCCAATCGTCCGAGGCAGTTCGTGGCCTACATGGGTTACGAATGGACACAGCAATTCGCCAACGGCGGTCATCACAACGTTTTCTTCAAGACCGACAAAGGGCGTTACGTGACGCGCTGGGAAGCGCCGAAGCCGAATCTGCTTTACGAAAAGCTGCGCGCGCTCGACGCAACCGACAACGTGTTGATCATTCCGCACGCCCACGAGCCGGGTGATTGGAATTACAACGACGCCGAGTTGGAGCGGTTGGTCGAAATCTTCTCGATGCACGGCAGCTTCGAATATTTTGGCCAACGCTATTTGCGACGCGGCTATCGCACCGGCTTTGTCGCGGCAAGCGACGATCACACGGGACATCCCGGTTACAGCCCCGCGATTATTTCGACGCGTAATGGCCTGGCTGCGGTCTATGCAGACAAACTTGATCGGGACAGCGTTTGGCGTGGAATGAAGGAGCGCGCGACCTACGCGACGAGCAACGCGTTGCGCCCGGTGGTGAAGATGTTGGTGGACGATAAACGTGTTGGCGAGGCTGTCGCGACCGGTACGCTCCCGACAATCAAGGCGCGCGTGTTGGGTACGGCAGCAATTGACCATGTGGATGTCATTCACAACGGGCAAGTCGAATACCGGCGTGATTACCTAACGCCGCGCCCGAACGATCCGACGGCGTTGCAGGTGATGTTCCATACGCCGACCGAGACGGCGGGTGACAAGGTAGCTTCACCACAAGGCGGCGTCGGCTGGGGCGGCTGGATCGAAATCAGCGGCGGGCGCATCGCCTCCATCGAGCCGCTGAACGTGGATCATTTCAGCGATCAGTTTCATCAGGTGGATGACCACCGCATCTGGTTTACCTGCCGGACGCGCGGCGATTTCGATGGTTTGTTGATTCGCCTGGCGCAAGCGCCCGCCGACACGCAGGTGCGGGTGATCGTGTCCAGCCTGACCGGCTCGGCTGGCGGCACGGGCGCATCGGGGTATGCCGCCTGGCCGGTAGGTTTGCCCACCCGCACGCCGCTGCACGAAGTCAATTTCAAACTTAGCGACGTGGCGCAGCAGCAAGCCGAATACAAAGTGGCGCAGAATGCCTTCATCTATGCGCGCAAGGCCAGAGCCAACGGTGCGTGGGATGTGTCGTTCAGCTATCGCCCGACCAAGCCGTCGGCACAGGATGATTATTACTACCTGCGCGTCGTACAGATTGATGGCGAGGCGGCCTGGGTCAGCCCGATCTGGGTTGGCGAGCAGAGTTCGGCCAAGAAGAAATAGTCAACCGTATGAACACCACTCAACTCGCGCTCGACAATATTGCCCGCTTTGGCGAATACGCGGCGACCTATTTTGAAGAACGCTGCTTGACCAATGTGCAAAGCTACCGCCGCGCTTGCCAATTGGCGACGGTGTTGCGCAAGCACGGCGTTAAAGGAACCGATAAAGTCGTGGTGATGATGCTCAATTCGCCCGATGTCGCCGCCGCCTTTATTGCCACCTGGAAGTTGGGCGCGGTTACGATTCCGGTCACGCCGATGTGGAATGCGCGCGAGGTGCGGTACGTGTTGGAAGATTCAGGCGCGCAACTGGTCATTACTTCGCCAGAATTGGCAGCGCGCTTGAGAGAGGCTGCGGCGGGTTTGCCAGATTTTCGGGAAGTGGTGACTATCGGCGCGAGCGGTGTAGATGGTTCGGGCGACATTGCAGCGGAGCTTGAAGTTGCCGAGCCTTATGAGCCGGTGGCGGATTGTCAGCCGGATGAACTGGCGTTGTTGCTCTACACCTCCGGCACGACCGGCAACCCGAAAGGCGTGATGCTGAGCCACGAAAATCTGCTCTTCATTGCCGATTCGTGTTATGAGAACAGCAAAACGATAGGCCCGTATCGCAGCGTATTGGTGCTACCGCTCAGCCACATCTACGGTGTGCTGATGATGAATCTGGGCTATCGCTACGGCGCAGCTTCGCGCATCCTCCGCCAGTTCGATACGAAACAGGTTTTGCAGACGATTCAGGATTTCAAGGTGCAGCGAATGGCGCTCGTGCCGACGATGCTGAGCTATCTGATTAATCACCCGGAGCGCGAGCGTTTTGATGTCTCTTCGCTGGAGCAAGTGAATTCGGGCGGCGCGCCACTAGCCGAATCGGTGCGCCTGGAGTTCGAGCGACTCTTCGGTTGCCGAGTTGTACAGGGCTATGGCATGTCGGAAACAGCAGGCGCGCTGACTGGCTATCAACCGGAAGAAGCTTATCGTGTCGGCTCGGTTGGCAGAGCGCTGCCCGATGTTGAGTTGTGCATTATGGATTTCAATCAACAGATATTGGAGCTTGGCGAGGTCGGCGAAATCTGCGCGCGCGGGCGAAACATCATGATGGGCTATTTGAACAAGCCGGAGGCGACAAGCGGGGCTTTTGTGGACGGCTGGTTATGCACAGGCGACATCGGCTATCTGGATGCGGATGGCTACGTGTACATCACTGATCGCAAGAAAGATTTGATTATCAAAGGCGGCGAGAATATCTCGCCTCGCGAAATCGAGGAAGGTATTTACAGCCATCCAGCCGTGGCCGAGGCCGCCGTCTTCGGTGTGCCTGACGAGGTCTACGGTGAAAACATTGCAGCCGCCATTGTGCTCAGGGCTGGACAAAACCTGACCGAAGCCGAGATGAAGGAATATATCGGCCAATATGTGACCAGATTCAAAGTTCCTGCCCGAATAGAATTTTTGCCCAGCTTGCCAAAAAACAATTCGGGCAAGATTCTGAAACGCACGCTCAAGGATCAATTCCGCCAAGGCCACTGATGGCAAGCGCGCGATTGGCCCTCTCCTTTTCCCAGGTAAAAATTTCCAATTGACAGCCCCCAGACCGATTCATATACTTGGCACTCTTAAACGGAGAGTGCTAATAACGGCTATCCTGATAAAGATTGAGTTATAGGATTTGAGTGTAAGGCACTCAAGTTCGCTCTCCGCTTGAGGGATTCAGCTTATCTACAACATCAATCAACTCGAAAGGAGTCAATTCAAATGGCAACAATTCGTCCACTCAACGACCGCATCATCGTGCGGCGCACGGAAGAGCAGGAGCAAATGCGCGGAGGTCTCTACATCCCAGACACAGCGAAGGAAAAACCGCAAGAGGGTGAAGTGATCGCTGTCGGCAACGGCAAAATTCTCAACAACGGCGACCGCGTCGCGATGGACATCAAGGTCGGCGACAAAGTTCTCTTCGGCAAATACTCTGGCACCGAAATCAAACTCGACGGCGATGAGTACTTGATCTTGCGCGAAGACGACGTGCTCGGCGTCATCGAAGCTACTGCCAAGGGCAAGGGCGCGAAGTAATTCCGCCGAAGTCTGAACACAACCAAGTAATTATCGGAGGGAAATAGAAATCATGGCTAAGCAGGTTATTCACGGCGAAGATTCGCGCCAGGCAATTTTGCGTGGCGTCAATCAACTCGCCGATGCAGTTGCGATTACGCTCGGCCCGAAAGGCCGCAATGTAGTTATTGACAAGAAATTTGGCTCGCCGACCATCACCAAAGATGGTGTGACCGTGGCGAAAGAGATCGAGCTGAAAGAGCCGCTCGAAAACATGGGCGCGCAAATGGTGCGCGAAGTCGCTTCCAAGACTTCGGACGTGGCCGGTGACGGCACGACGACCGCAACCGTGCTCGCTCGTGCGATCTTCAAGGAAGGCGTCAAGACCGTCGCCGCCGGGGCCAACCCGATGGCGTTGAAGCGCGGCATTGACAAGGCCGTCGAGAAGGCCGTGGCCGCAATCAGCAGCTCGGCCAAGCCGGTCAAAGGCGAGATGATTGCCCAGGTCGGCACGATCTCTGCGAACGGCGACGACACCATCGGCGGCATCATTGCTGAGGCGATGAAGAAAGTCGGCAAGGACGGCGTCATCACCGTCGAAGAGTCGAAGACGCTCGAAACCTCGCTCGAAGTGGTCGAAGGGATGCAGTTTGATCGCGGCTACCTCTCGGCTTATTTCGTGACCGATGCTGAGCGGATGGAGTGCTCGTTTGAGAACGCGCTGATTCTGCTCAACGAGAAGAAGATCAGTTCGATGAAAGACCTGCTCCCGCTGTTAGAGCAAGTCGCCCGCAGCGGCAAGCCGCTCTTGATCATTGCCGAAGACGTGGAAGGCGAAGCCTTGGCGACGCTGGTCGTCAACAAGCTGCGCGGCACATTGCAGGTTTGCGCCGTCAAAGCGCCGGGCTTCGGTGATCGCCGCAAAGCAATGCTCGAAGACATCGCCATCCTGACTGGTGGCCGCATGATTAGCGAAGACCTGGGAATCAAGCTGGAGAACATCAAGCTCGAAGACTTGGGCAAGGCCAAGAAGCTCACGGTGGACAAAGACAACACCACCATCGTCGAAGGTGGCGGTAAGAACGCAGACATCCAGGGCCGCGTCGCTACCATTCGCCGTCAGATCGAAGAGACCACTTCGGACTACGACCGTGAGAAGCTGCAAGAGCGTCTGGCCAAGCTGGTCGGCGGCGTCGCAGTCATCAAGGTCGGCGCTGCGACCGAGACCGAGTTGAAAGAAAAGAAAGCTCGTGTCGAAGACGCCATGCACGCCACGCGCGCTGCCGTCGAAGAAGGCATCGTGCCGGGCGGCGGTGTGACGTTGGTGCGTGCGGCGAAGGCGTTGGATAGCCTGAAGCTCGACGACGAAGACGAGCAGATTGGCGTCAACATCGTCAAGCGCGCCCTCGAAGAGCCGCTCCGCAAGATCGCCGAGAACGCGGGCAAAGAAGGTGCAGTGATCGTCGAGCGCGTCAAGCAGGACAAGGGCGAGAACTTCGGCTTCAACGCGGCGACCGAGCAGTTTGAAGACTTGGTCAAAGCGGGCGTGATTGATCCGGCGAAGGTAGCGCGCACAGCGTTACAGAACGCCGCGTCCATCGCGGGCCTGATGCTCACGACCGAAGCGCTGATCTCGGAGATTCCGGAAGAGAGGAAGGCCATGCCTTCAATGCCCCCTGGCGGCGGCGGTATGGACGGCTTCTAAAAAACGCCTGTAAGTTTTGAGATGATTCGAAAGGGCGGTGACGTTATGGCGTCATCGCCCTTTTTCATGGGCGACCTGGTTGACTCTCGCCGTTTCTCACGTACCATTGCCGCCTGATGTTTTGATAACCAAGCACAGCACAACTTCCCGGCCAGGAGCGTGGCAATGATCAAAGTCTTCTTGAGTTCGACATCCAAAGACCTCCGCGAATTTCGTCTGCGTGCTAAAGGGGCGATCAGCGACCTTGGCGACTATCAATGCATTGCGATGGAGCACTTCGGCGCGCACGATGCAGCGGCAGAAGACTATTCCCTGGATCGTGTGGCCGAATGTGATTTGTTCGTGTTGTTGCTAGGTGCGACCTATGGAAGCTGCCCGCCGAGTGCAGACAAATCCTACACCGAGCTTGAATATGACAAGGCGGTCGAGCTAAACAAGCCGCGTTTGGTTTTTGCCGCTTCCGAAGATTTTCCTGTTCCGCGCGGCTTATCCGATAAGCTTACCGATGCTGACAAAGAAAAAGCTCGACTGTTCCATCAGCGGGTTGGTGACGAACGTATCTGGGGAACATTCACCACGCCGGAACAACTCGCAGCCCTCATCAGCCAAGCCATCCCAAAGTGGGAGAAGAAACGCGCACGCGAGCAAAATGAACAAGCCACCGCCGCCTACCTCGATCACATCATCGAACGTAACACCGACCTTTACCCGCGCGGCGTGATGCAGACCGTGCGGCAAGTCTCTCTGCGGCTGGATGAGGTCTACGTTTCGCTCAAGGCCGAGCGCGAGTTGAGCGGGCGCGAACGGTTGCGCCGCACTCCTTTTGACGATGACCTCGAAGATATGTGGCAAGGGCCGGGCGGTCGCCACGTGTTGGAGCGGCTCGCCAACGAACCGCGCAAGGAAGAGGCTGAGCTTTACGACGCCGTGCGCGAACACTCGCGCATCGTCGTGCTGGGCGATCCGGGCGCGGGCAAGACGACGCTGCTGCGCTTTCTGGCGCTGCAATTCGCGCAAGCCTGCAAGACCGGTCAGCCGAATGTCACCGACAAGGAAGGGCGTGCTTATGGCGGGACGCGCCTGCCCGTCTTCTTTCGCGTAGCCGACTTCGCTGACGCTTTTGCCAAAAACAAGAACCTGAAGCTGCGCAACTTTCTGGCCGTGCCGTTCGGGGATGTTCACGTCCTGCCCGTCGCGCTCGAAACTGCGCTGTTCGACGCGTTGCAACAGGGCAAAGCTTTGCTGTTGCTCGACGGCCTTGACGAAGTGATTGACACGGGCGACCGCGCCCAGATCGCGCGCGAGATCGAAGACTTCGTGGCCGCGCTCCACCCGCACAATCGTGTCATCGTCACCAGCCGCATCACCGGTTACCGCGAAGCCGCGCTCGGCGGCGATTATCAACACTTCACGCTGCTGGACTTGGAACGCCCACAGATCGAACGCTTCCTCACGCGCTGGTGTCAGGCGCAGGAGCGGTTTTTGAGCAAGGACGCGAGCGCCGAAGAGCTTGCCCGCCGCGCCCAACTGGAGATTGACGGCATCCTGCAAGCGGTGGACGAGAATCCCGGCGTCCAGCGGTTGGCGGTCAATCCGTTGCTGCTGACGATTCTGACGCTGATCCATCGCAACGGCGCGCGGCTGCCCAATCGCCGTGTAGAGCTGTACGACCTCGCGGCCAAAACGCTGCTCGAAGATTGGCAACTGGCGCGCGGCGTCCCGTCGAGCAAGACGATCAAAGAGCACGAGGCGGCGCAATTCCTGTGGCCGCTGGCCGACTGGTTGCACCGCGAAAAGCCGCGCGGGATGGCGACCGAAGCCGAGATCAAACAGCAGTTGGCGAAGTTCCTCTCCACCAAACGCAAGCTTGCGCCGGACGACCCGGAGATCATCGAAGCGGTCAACGACTTCCTGCATCGCGTGCGCCATCAAACGGGCTTGCTGGTCGAACGCGCGCCCAAACAGTACGGCTTCATGCACCTGAGCTTCGAGGAATACTTTGCGGCGCGCGAGCTGGTGCGGCGGCCCGATCAGTTGGCGCAGAAGATTTACGAGTTGCGCCATCAACCGCGCTGGCAGGAACCGATCCTGCTCGCCATCGGCTACGTCAGCGAAGCCTATCCCGATCTGCCAGGTGAATTGATCCGCACGGCGATTTTGGCCGAAGGGGAAGTGGCGGAAGAGCGCGGGTATAAACCGAGCCTTTACGAAGATGTGTTGCACCGCGATTTGCTCTTTGCGGTGAATTGTATCGGCGATTGCGCGCAGATAGACGAAACCTTTCAGCGCGACGCCGTGCAGCGAATGGTGAAGCTCTATCTCGATTCAAAGGGCGCAGGAAAATATCAACCGCTGCGTGAACGAATCACGGCACTGCTCAATTACCTCAGCAATTCCGAAGCAGCAAATGAAGCGGCGCTGGTTGCGCTCGAAGCGTTGCGTGATGCGGACGCGGATGTGCGCAGTTCGGCGGCGTGGGCGTTGGGCGAAATCAAGGAAGGCACGCCAGCGGTGGTGGCGGGCTTGCTCGAAGCGTTGCGTGATGCGGACGCGGATGTGCGCAGGTCGGCGGCGGGGGCGTTGGGCGAAATCAAGGAAGGCACGCCAGCGGTGGTGGCGGGCTTGCTCGAAGCGTTGCGTGATGCGGAAGCTTATGTGCGCAGTTCGGCGGCGGGGGCGTTGGGCAAGATCGGCACGCCAGCGGTGGTGGCGGGCTTGCTCGAAGCGTTGCGTGATGCGGACGCGGATGTGCGCAGGTCGGCGGCGGGGGCGTTGGGCAAGATCGGCACGCCAGCGGTGGTGGCGGGCTTGCTCGAAGCGTTGCGTGATGCGGAAGCTTATGTGCGCAGTTCGGCGGCGGGGGCGTTGGGCAAGATCGGCACGCCAGCGGTGGTGGCGGGCTTGCTCGAAGCGTTGCGTGATGCGGACGCGGATGTGCGCAGGTCGGCGGCGGGGGCGTTGGGCAAGATCGGCACGCCAGCGGTGGTGGCGGGCTTGCTCGAAGCGTTGCGTGATGCGGAAGCTTATGTGCGCAGGTCGGCGGCGTGGGCGTTGGGCAAGATCGGCACGCCAGCGGTGGTGGCGGGCTTGCTCGAAGCGTTGCGTGATGCGGACGCGGATGTGCGCAGGTCGGCGGCGGGGGCGTTGGGCGAAATCAAGGAAGGCACGCCAGCGGTGGTGGCGGGCTTGCTCGAAGCGTTGCGTGATGCGGACGCGGATGTGCGCAGGTCGGCGGCGGGGGCGTTGGGCGAAATCAAGGAAGGCACGCCAGCGGTGGTGGCGGGCTTGCTCGAAGCGTTGCGTGATGCGGAAGCTTATGTGCGCAGGTCGGCGGCGTGGGCGTTGGGCAAGATCGGCACGCCAGCGGTGGTGGCGGGCTTGCTCGAAGCGTTGCGTGATGCGGAAGCTTATGTGCGCAGTTCGGCGGCGTGGGCGTTGGGCGAAATCAAGGAAGGCACGCCAGCGGTGGTGGCGGGCTTGCTCGAAGCGTCGCGTGATGCGGAAGCTTATGTGCGCAGGTCGGCGGCGTGGGCGTTGGGCAAGATCGGCACGCCAGCGGTGGTGGCGGGCTTGCTCGAAGCGTTGCGTGATGCGGACGCGGATGTGCGCAGTTCGGCGGCGTGGGCGTTGGGCGATTTGTCAAAGAGCAAGAAGATAAAATGGCAGCGCGCAATTCTTCAGGAAGTAGCGGGCAGTTTGCGGGTGATGCTTGATGATCCCCTCAATGAAACTATGGTTTCCTGGGCAAGAGGGTATTCAAGTCTCTACGATCCTGTTTGGGAAGCGTTGTGGCTGGTATGCCAGCGGCTGGCAGAGCAAAAGGATTGACCATTTTGTACCGTAGACTGTCCAGTCTGCGGCGGGCTTCATCAGCCGCTTATTGCGGGAAACTGTTGTCACAGGGCGGTTGGTACGTCGCCCCGGAATGCGCGAACAATCAAAACATCCGCAGACTCGCGCAGTCTACGGTACGTTTCGTGATCTACTGCTTCGCCGCGCCACTGGCTACTTTGGGCGCATCAGGTTGGGCAAATTGGAAGGGCGCGCGGGTGATGGTGATCTGCCAGCGGTCAGAATCATCATCGTGCTCAACCGAGACAAAGACGGCGGGCGAGGTGTTGGATTGGAAGAATAGACTCTTGTCGTCGTCTCCGTCATTGATGAACAGCAGCGGTTTCCCCAGCTTCTTTTGGTAAAAGTCCTTGATGGCGTCGAAAGAATCTTTTGTGCGCAGTTGCATCATCTCGTAGCCGGTGATGTGGCTGTAGTTGCCGACGTTTGCGCCGGGGTATTCGTACTTGGACAAATCGAGCGGTTTCCCATCGCTGGGGGTGAGGGCTGCGCCTGACTCGGCGGCGCGCTCGGCCAATTCACGCGCGCGCTCCTGCGCTTCACGAATGCGGTCTTGGGCTTCGCGCGCGCGCTCCTGCGCTTCGCGGATGCGGTCAGCCATCATTTGCTGCTGTGCTTGCATTTGGGCATGGGCCTCCATTTGCGCCAAATGTTCGGGCGAGACTGGCATTTCATCGCGATTAGGGCCAGGAACAAGCAACCGACCCACACCTACGCCGACGAACAGGATTAGCAACACGAAGGCGATCAGCCACCAGCTTCTAAACTTGGAAGAGCTGCCCGTGATCGGCGCGGTGTTGATGACCGGCTGAACGTAGACTGGCGGCGCTTGGTAGTGCCGCGCGGTGTTCGCCCCGAACAAATCTGCTACGCTCGGCGGCGGCAAGGGCGCTGAGACTGGCATGGCGGGCGCGGCTTCCTGTCTGCCGTAATTGCGCGTCGAAGCGCCCGACAGGTCGTTCTCGGCGTAAAGTGGCGCGCCGCATTGGCGGCAGAATTTGGCGCTGGCGGGCGATTCGTAATTGCAAGACGAGCAAGTTTGCATGGCTTACCTCGGAATGGCAGCCGATTGTTTCGGCTGCGCGGCAACTGGATTGACGGATGGTTTTTTCGGTTCAGCCTGAATGTCGCTGGCTTCTGTTTGAGCTTCGGGCTGGGCCAGCCGGGGAATGGCGGAGGGCGCGTTGAGGACGGTGATCTCCAAACTGCCAGGCTCCGGCTCGTTAGTATTGGGACGGCGTGGGCGGCGCGTGTTGCGCGTTTCGACTTGTTTAACCAGCACAGTGACGGCGGGCGTGCCCTGCGCTTGGAAGAGCAGCCAGGTCTTTTCGCCCTCTTCGCCGCGAGCGAGCGGCGCTCCTAGTTTCTGCTCGTAAAACTGGCTGACCGTTTGGGCGCTGTCCTGCGTGGTTTGTTTGAGCAGTTCCGCGCCGGGCAGTCGGATGCTGTGGCTGACCGATGATTGCGGATATTCGTACTCGCGTAAATCTACCGATTGGAAACCCGGCAGGCTGCCTACAGAGGCGCCAGGTCTCGTTCGCGTACTTTCGGATGTTCTGACAAAGCTTTCAATGGTCTGAAGGTATTTCTGCAAATCCTGGATAGAGCGGCCCGCCGCGCCGTTGATGCTTTCGGTCATTAGGCGGCGAAAACGGTCGGCGTCGCGCATCCGTTGGAGCCGTTCATATTCAATGGGCGTGGGCATGCGGCGTCTGTCAGCGCGTCTTTGAATTCCCGCACCAAAGCCAATGCCGACCAGTAAGACCACGAATATCAGCAGCCAGCGGAATTTGCTGGGCGGCGCTTTGAGCGATGAAGTATTGGGCACGTATTGCGGATACACAGATGCCGCCGCCGCCGGAACTGGCGATTGAGGCGGCTGGTAATGCCTTGAAGTATCGGCACCGAACGCATCAATTACGCTGGGCGGCAGTTGAGCAGAAACGGCAGGCGCGCTCGCTTGCCTGCCATAATTGCGCGTGGCCGCGCCGGTGGTGTCGCTCTCGGCAAACAAAGGGCCGCCGCACTGGCGGCAGAATTTAGCCCCTTCCGGTGAATCGTAACTGCAAGTCGAGCAGATAGACATAGGCGTTACTCCTGCTCTTGTGGTTTTGCGACAGGTTGAACCGGAGCCACAGGTTTGACGGCTGGTCGTGGTTCAGCTACGACGGCCGGCTTGGCCGGTTGGCCATCGGCTGCTGTGACAGGCCCTTCAATCGGTTTGGGGAAAGGGAAAGGCGAACGCAGGATGGTGATCTCCCACTGGTCATCGCGCTGGTCACTGACTTCAACCTTCACCACGACGGAGGGCGTGCCGCTGGATTGGAAGACGAGCAGGTTGCGCCGCTCTTCGTTGATGACGAAGAGCGGATTGCCCAGCTTCTTTTGGTAAAACTGGTTGATCGCGGCAAAAGTATCTTTCGTTTGTTGTACCAGTAGTTCATGCCCCGGAATACGCACGTAGTTGCTGACTATGGCGTTCGGGTACTCGTAAGGCGTTAGGTTTACCGGGATGACTTCGGTCAACGTTGCCGCATTCCCCGACTCGGCCATGCGCCGGGCATTGTCGCGCTGTTCACGGATGGATTGGAGACGCTTGTCGAGCATCCGCTTCGTACGCTCTTGTTGGTCGCGCAGCGACTCGTTAGTCACATTTTGAATGGCCTCCAAGCGTCGCCCATTCTCCAGCCGCTGGCGGTCTTCAAACGAGAGTGTTGGCGCATTGGGGTGATCGTGCGTGCCTTCGTTGATCGCCGCGCCGATGCCCATCGCACCACACAGTAGTCCAAAGTACACTACCCCTTTCAGCAAACGGCGTCTCCATTTTCCTTTGAGTCGCGTTGTTTCGCTGATTGGTGGAATGTAGGCGGGCGTGACAACCATCGGGCGTGCGCTGCCCAGGCTGGCGGTGCCAGCAACTGCGCCGACAGGCGGTTGGTAGTAGCGCGAAGTATCTCCGCCAAACGCATCCACCACGCTGGGGTTGCTGGGCAGCGGCGCCGACACGGCGGGCGAGCTTTCCTGTCGGCCATAATTGCGTGTGCCTGCGCCAGACACATCGCTTTCGGCGAAGAGGGGCGCGCCACACTGGCGGCAGAATTTTGCGCCTGCCGGGGAATCATAATTGCAGATTTGACAGGATTGCATTGGCGTATACCTCGTTTGCTTTCAGATTGCGCGTGGAATCAATCTGCCATACGTCGGGCGGGCAGAATTGTTCTTAATTTTGTCGCGCGCTATGGTTACTTGGGTTTGCCCGGCTGGTTGATCTGTGGGATCCAACCGGAGCGGATGATCGTGATCGAGAGCTGGCCAGCTTCTTTTTTGTCATCTCCGACCGTAACCATCAGCGGTGTTTTTTGAAAGACCAGCGATTTGTCGCCGTCGCCGCCTTCCGATTCAACCACCGGCGCGCCCATCTGTTTTTCATAAAATGCTTTGACCTGCGCCAAGTTATCCGTCGTCTTCATCTCCATCACTTGCTGACCAAAAGCGTTGACGCGGCTGGTGACTTTGGCGTTGGGATAAGTAAGCTGCTCGAACTCCGGCGCCATGCCTTTGCCCGGCGCTGGCGGTGGAGGTGGCGGCAGCGGCGGCACAGGGACGCCGCCGGGAATGCCATCGGGCACGCCCTGTCCTGGCGGGTTCATCTCAGCTTGAATCTGGTGGAATTTCTCGTTGGCGCGCATAAAGGCGTAGCCCAATAAGCCGCCGCACACCAGCAAGGTCGTCAGCGCAATCCCAAGCAGCCACTTCCACCAATTCGATTTTGCAGCAGGTGGCGGATAAGCCGGATAAACGGGCGGCATGCCCATCGGCACTTGTGGCTGGCTATAAGGCGTTTGCGGTTGATTGTGCAGTCGCGCCGTATTCGGTGCGAAGGCATCGGCCATACTGGGCGGCGCTTGTGGCGTAGGTGACGTGAAGGGGTGCGAGGTCGGTGGGGTTTCAGGCGCGGGCGCGGGCGTCTGTCTGCCATAATTGCGCGTCGCGGCTTCGGACGATTCGCTTTCCGCGAACATTGCCGCACCGCATTGGCGACAGAATTTTGCCGGGACAGGAGAAACAAAGCCACATTGGGAACAAGTCTGCTGCATAATCAAACCTCGTCGGTGTTGCCTGAAGCAATTACGCTGCTTCTAAAATTATGTTCATACTAATTGGTCAGGTGTGAAAGGCATCATCACGCGGCTATTATTGAAATGCAAGCTACCGAACAATGAAATCTATCGCTCTACCTTCAACCCAAAATCATTCACTGCTTTTGCAAACCTTCGCTGCGCGCGCTGCCGCGCGTCCCTTCGTAGCGCCACCCGCCTTGCGCAATACCCACGCAATGACCATCGTCGGCTCGCAACGTCCGCGCCGCTTCGCCATTCTCGCTCAGCCGCACGAGCGCCGCGAATTTCGCACCGAGCCGCACACGACCATCGTGGCCTATTGTCATTGGCAGCCGCAACGACAGACGCGCCCAACCGTGCTCGTCATTCACGGCCTGGAAGGCTCAGCCGCAGCCTCCTACGTATTGGGCACGGCGAGCAAGGCTTTTGCCGCTGGCTTCAACGTGCTGCGCTGCAACGTACGCAATTGTGGCGGAACGCTGCATTTGACGCCGACACTGTATCATTCGGGGCTGACGGTTGATCTGCATCACATCGCGCGCGAGTTGATCGAGCGCGACCAACTGCCGGAATTGTTCTTGATCGGCTTTTCGATGGGTGGGAATCAGTCATTGAAGTTTGCTGGCGAATTGGCCGAAGCTGCGCCGCCGCAGTTGCGCGGGATTGTGGCCATCAGTCCGCCGATTGATTTGGAGCAATGTTCGCTGGCGATTATGCGGCGCGAGAATTTCATCTACGAGCAACGTTTCATCATCAAGCTGCGGCGTACGCTGCGCGAAAAGGTGCGCCACTTTCCTGGCATCTACGACGCCAGCCATTTGAAGACAATCAAACATCTGTGGGATTGGGACGAAGCCTATCAACACCATAACGGCTTTGACGGCGCGCGCGGTTATTATCAACACGCCAGTTCGCTGCCATTCCTCCCGCAGATTCGCGTGCCGACCGCCATCATCACTGCGCGGGATGATTCATTCATTCCATTTGCCTCGTTCAGTGATGAACGTTTAACAAGCAATCCGAATATTGTGCTTGTCAGCCCGCAGCACGGTGGCCACGTGGCTTTTTGTGGTAGACGGCAACCGGATGAAGACCGCGCATGGGCGGAGAATCGCGCGGTGGAATTTTGTCAGATTGTCACCGGTAGTCAGCCTCAATAGCTCCAAAATTCAACGGCTGGGAGCGGCGTTGCGAGTTGTACCGTAGACTGTCCAGTCTGCGGCAGTCTCGGCGTTATACCCTCCGGTTTCAGCGGATAAGTGACAACGTCTGCCGCAGACTGGACAGTCTACGGTACGTCTGAAGTCAGCCCTTCTTCACTTGATGTTGATGCGTACCGTATTGGCCAGCTTGCCATCCACCGTCAGCCCGACATCCACTTCACCACGCCCGATCAAGCTGCGCGGCAATTGTAAGTTGACTTGATCGAGGCCGACGAGCGAGCCTTGCGCACCGGCAAAATTGACCGGCGCATCCACGCCGCCAACGCGCCCCAGCACCGCCGTCAACGCACTGCGATTGCGCAGGCCGGTGCCGTAAGCGATCAGAAAGACTTGTTCGCCGGCTGGGCCTAGCTCAATCGGCGAAGCCAGCAAGCGTTGTTGCGTAGTGTCAAAGCGCGCGATGGATTCAAAGCTTTGCGACCCGTCGGCCTTGATGCGCAGAGCGACCGCGGCGGCGACTCCTTGCCCGCTGGCATTGGCGGCGAACAGCCCTGGCGCGACAGCAGCAATCGTGACTGTGCCTTGCGAGGTTACACCTGATTGATTCGTGATGATGATCGTGGCTGAGCCGGGCGCAGTGTCCGGCGGCATTTGGTAATTGATCTGCGTCGGCGAAACAAAGAAGAGCGGCGCGACGCGCTCTGTTCCCGCGCCATCGCGCACCACAACAGTTGTTCCCGCCAGTGCGACCGGAAGCGGCGTGCTGGCGGCGCTGCTAGTCGCCGTCGCCAGATTCGTGCCGAAGGCGGCGATGATGGCCGAAGGCGCAAGCGGCGTGCTGCTGTAGCTGGCCGCCGAAACATTGGTCACGGCGAGCGGCGCGGCGTTGCTGCGATAGGTGCGCACGAGTTTGGTGAGGTGTCCCGCGCGATCACGGATTTGCAACGTGACGGTGAGCGCGCCAGTGATCAGGTTGATTGCAGTGGGCAGATTGACCGTTACCGTGCCGCCATCATTGATGACCAAGCCAGTGGCGAGATTGCTGCCAGCGGCAATATTGCCGACCGCGCGGTCGAGGGTGAGTGAGAGCGAAGTCGGTTCAACGCCGCTCTCCAAATCGTAAGCGCCGATGACAAAGCGCGTGAGTGTGCTGGTCACTGCGGCTTGCGCGACGGAAGGCGTGAGCGAGAGCGTCGGGCGCAAGTCGTCTTCGAGATAACCGGCGTAGGGCCGCCCGCCGTCGTTTGTAATGAGTTGAGTCAGATCAATCGGTGCGCCGATGTCTATCCAGCGCGCAATCTTCAGCCGCTCTTCCCACGTCAGCGCGATGCCGGAATCGAGTGGCGGCATCATCACGCCCGTATAATCCAAATCGCAATCGGAGAATTCTGCGCCGTTGGGAATGGTAGAAGGATCGCCTGCCACGCGTTCAGTCGGGCGCGCAGCATTTGTTCGCCCATCCAAGCGTCGCCCGAAGATTTTCCACACGAGCAAACTTTGCCGCGCCTGCCCGCCGCGAATGTAGCGCGTCGCCTGTGGCCCCCACCAAGAACCATCCGGCGTGATCGCACGCGGCGTCGGATTGGCTGTGCTGCGTGGCTGTGTCAGCCACGCGTAGGTCGCTGGAAAACCATTCACCAAACGATCATCCATATCCAGGTTCAGACCCGCTTCGAGCGTGCGTCCGCTGCGCGTGCTATGACACGCGACGCACTTGGCTTGCAGGATCGGGCGAATGTCACGCAGATATTCGAGCGTCGTCGCTTTCACGTTGAGCGTCGTCACGCCCGGCGCATTCGAGCTGTCCACGTTGAGTAGCGGCGTCGTGGCCGCCAGATCGCGCACTTGATAACTCGGCTGCGCGGCGGCAGTGGTGGCAAAGTTGAGCGGCGCTTTGCTGTGCGCGTGACAGCCGCCGCAATTGACGCGCACTTCACCGGGCCGCACCTGATGCCAAGTTTGCGCCATATTCAATACAAGGCCGTTGCGATCCAGCGTTTGAAACGTGAAGGGCACGTCCGCCGGAATCTTTGCCAGAAATGAGGTATCGGTGTTGCCTTGCAAATCGAGCACGCCTTCTTTGCGCACAGGGATTTCGCCGAGGATGCGCACGCGCTCGCTGAAGTGCGAAGCGAAAGCGATTCCGTTGTTGGGATAGCTGCGGTCAGTCACAGGCTGCAAAGCAAGAATGCGAATCGCGTAAATATCATTGTCACTGTAGACGCCCGCGTCAGCGCCTTGTTGACCCCAATTGCGGTCGCCGAAGTTTTCGTGCGGGTAGAAGCGGTCGCCTTTGAATGGTCGTGTGTCGCGCGAAATCAGCGAAGAGGTGCCGATCAACGCCAGCGGCGTGCCTTCGGGCAAGCGCACATCGAGCGCGCCATCGTTTTTTACTTCGGGCAATTGCGCAGGTGCGTCCACGCCATAGATTTGTTTGTACGGCACGACGGCGCGTGGCCATTGTTCGTTGTACTGCGAGCTGTTTTTGACCAGCACCAAATCTTCGGGGCGCTGTAAAACCTGATCGCCGCGCATGCGATAAATCCCGCCGTCGTAGTAGGGCGCGGTCAAGCTTTCACCAACAAAGATGCCATTGTGATTGGCCGCGCCACGCGTGTAGACGACAAGCAACTCATTGTTCGGGGCAGCCGAAGGCAGCGTAAATTTGCCAACGCGCGAGTTGTTGCCGCCCGCGCAGCGCACAGGCGGATAGACCGGATCGCCAACGCGGCACGGTGCAGGAAAGTCTTCGCCGTCGGTGAATGGCGTGATGCGCGTATAGCCGACGCGCTTGAGCGGAATCTCGTCACCTCCAGCATTGTCGGGCGGAATCGGTTGAAACTCGGCCACGCTGTTGGGCGCAACAGGGAAGCGATACAGCTCGCCGAAGCCGTTGTTATTGAGGTTGTAATAACGGCACACGACGATGTCGCCGTTCGAGGTTTGCGTCATGAAGTGATGCGCGAAGTGTGTGTCACCAAAGCCTGAGAACGGCTCGAAGCGCGACCCGTCGGGCCAGATCGTCCACAACGTAAACGCGCGGTCATCGCGCAAACCCATGTTCTCCCACGAGGTGAAAGCGACGCGCCCGTCTTTCAAAACGAACGGATGGAGCGCCGCCGCGACATTCAGGTGGCCGATGTTCTGCACGTTCTTGCCATCGCCGTCCATCACGTAAAGCTGCATCACGCGCTGGCTAAGGTTGAAGGACTTGTTCGGCATGAAATTGTCGCGCGTCGAAGTAAACACGATGCGTCCGTCGGGCAGAATAGCCGGGCCAGTGTTGAACACACCGATCTGCGGGCAATTCGTCTGCGAGCGCGTGCAATCGAAGTTCGCGCCATTGCCCGTGTTTGGCGTCAGTTCTTGCGTGGTCAGGCGTGTGACTCGCCGCGTAGCCAGCTCAATGCGGTAGATGTCTGCGCCGTCGCGCGACAAACCGCGACCTCGTGCGCCGCGTTGCTGATTCTCGTTACGCACATTGGGAAAGTAAGCGAAGACCACCGACTTTGCGTCGTAGGAGACATACGGATCAACCACCGCACCATTCGCGCCCGCCGCGAACAAGACCTCTTCGCTGCCGTTTGGATGGAGCAGCATCAAATCAGCGCCGGGTTCTGGCAGCAACGGCGTCGTAACTTCGGGCCAGATCGTGTTGTTGTTGTCGCCGTAACGTGGCGCGCGCACGTAGACGATGTCGTAGTTGAGTGGCGGCAAAGCTTGCGCGGAAACGGCGGCGGGCGGCAAGGGTGTGCGTGCAGGCCCGGCGGCCACGGCCAGCCAGAGGCTGAGCGTGAAGAGCGCGAGCACGATTTTCTTCAAGCGGGTGGTGGCCGGCAGTGGCGCATAGGCAGACGCTGGACGTGACATAGTTCTCCTTCCGCAGGTGGAAGCGAGCCAGCGGGATGAACGGCTCGGAGTTGATCAGACACACGTGGGAAACGGCGGGGCAAATCGGTGTGGGATGCGGATGGGTGCAACTGCAAGCAACGTGGGTGCGCGCAGGGTAGCGTTGCCAAGGAGAAAAATCAATTGCTGGTGGGTCAGCTTGCCGTACCCTGGCTAATATGCGCCCGACGGTGTAACGCGCTTGCTGTACCGTAGACTGTCAGTCTGCGGCAGGCTGACTAAGGCAACGATTGCAGGGAACGGCTGTCGCACGGGCGGTCGGCGGCTTGTCCCGGAATGCTCGAAAGATCGAATCAGCCGCAGACTGACAGTCTACGGTACGGTTGCCGCAGCCCCGAATCATTTAAGGGCTGGCGCATACGCGCCTGCGCTTCGCCCACCGCCCAAGATCAGAGTTCAGAGCAGAGCAGAAGGGGGACGCACCACCCACAACCGAAAACCGATACCGTCGCCGCGGAAGCTGGGATCGGCGATGAGGCGGGCGACGGCGCGCGCGCCATCAACGAAGTCGCGGATCCACGAGCCGCCACGCAGGACGCGATTGTTTTTCGTCCCCAGTTTTTCTTTCCGCACATCGAACTGCGGCTTGTTGTGATCGCTCAGACACCATTCCCACACATTCCCGCTCATATCCTCCACACCATCAGGCGAAGCGCCATTTGGGAAGATGCCCACGGCGCTGGTCTGGCCGATGCGGCTGTCACTTTCGTAGGTGTTGCCCTTCGTCGCGTCGAATTCATTACCGTAAGGATAGAGCCGCCCACCCGTGCCCCGCGCAGCCTTCTCCCATTCAAACTCGGTCGGCAAGCGCACCGCCCATTCATCCACTTTGCGCAAATCGAACCCGCTGCCCCAGCGCCACGACAACCAGCGGCAAAAGGCCATTGCCTGATACCAGTTCACCCTCGCGCGCGGGTGGTTGGTGAATTTGAAAGCCTGCTCCTGCATCTGCTGTTCTTGCTCATTCGCCGCCAAGCCCTCAAACCAGCGCGCATCGGCAATGCCTGCCGGATCATCCAGAAAGCTTTGGAACTGCGCAAAAGTGATCGGGTAGCGGCTGATGTAAAAAGCCGGCAGCGTCAGTCGTTGCGGCTTGGCAGCATGATCAACATTCGCCGCGCCATACTGAAACTCACCGCTGGGAATCTCTACGCAATCTATGTCGGGTAGCCTCACTCCGTTCCGTTCAACCATTCCGACGCCTTTGCGATTGTCCCAACCCGTCAGACCCAAGGCGCGACCGACCGCCGCGCGTGATTGCGGTTGTGGGTCGTCTTGCAAGTCAGTCAGCCGGGGAATCCATGCGGCGCGCAACCGTTCGCGCGTGGCGTCGGCCAACGCCGCGCCACTGCGCACGATGCACTGCGCCGCCACTTCGGGATTGCCCTGCGCCACCCAATCCACGACCGGCGTGCAATCATCGCTGTACAAACCGGCGAGCAGGATGGTTGCTTCTTCCCAATTGGTGCGCTCCCACCAACGAGCGGGGGGCCAGATGAGAATTGCGTGCAATTGCCCGGCCCGAAATGCAGTGTCCATGTATCGGGCAGTGAAATATTCCTGCAATAGTTGATGGGTAAAACGTATTTGCTCGCCCACAGCGAGAATGCTCGCACTACCCGCCAGATAGAGCAGCCGCTCGCCCAGCATGGCGCTTACTTCTGCTTTGGGCAGCACGGTCAACGCATTACCTGCCTCGTCATCGCCGTCTGATATGCGACGAATCTGCATTTCGTAGGCGACATGCATCAACCCTTTGGTCAACGCCGTTTGCTCTTCGACGGGGATGCGCTCGCGTTTCAACAGCGTTTGTACGAAGAGTTTGAACAACTCGCCGCGATTCTCTGGCAACTCGCCCTGTTCGGCATAGACGCTGGTCAGCATCAGCAGCATGTAGGGATTGCGCGCCAACTCCATCAACGAATGCTTGCCACGCACCTTCTCCTGCCAAATCCGGTCGTGTTCACCCGAGGTAACGCCATAGACATTTGGGTTCTCTTTGGGAATCTCCGGCGCAGTCCAAAACAACTCAAAGCTCGCTCCCGCCTTTTGCCAGACTTCCCAAAGCGCCCGCACTGCCTCACCGCCTGCGATGCGCCAAAACAGTGCCTCGCCCCGCGCTTCACCCAGGTAGCGCCTTACAAACTCCCGAATGCGCAGCGGATCGAGCGGCGTGATGTTGATCAGGTCAAAGCCCAGATTGAGCGTGTAATCCAATTCGCGGCACGAAACGACCGCCAGCAATTGCGGATGCTGCTCAATGAAGCGTTGCACCTGCGGATATTTGGCGGCGTGCTGGCTGGCGGGCAATTCGTTCAAGCCATCCAGCAAGAGCGCCGCGCGCCCTTCACTGAGCAGCGCATCGAGTGAATTGCCGAGTTCACCGAGTTGCGCGGTGATAAAGTCTACCAAGGGCTGCTCGGCTTTGTCCCACTTGCCCAACTCGATGAACAGCGGAAGCGGCGCGGCGCGGTCTTGCTCGGCGCTCTCGGCCAGCACGACGGAGAGCTTGCGCAAAGTGGAGGTTTTGCCGCCGCCCGGTTCGCCGAGCAGCACGGCGCGTCGGAGGCGACGAATTTCTTCGACCGCATTAGCAAACTGCTGCCGCTCCTGGCGCGGCTTGCCCCAGTTCAGCAACTCGAATGTTTGGGGCATCTCGACCAGTTGCATTCTGCGCTGCGAAGCGCCGCCCATCGGCGTGTATTTATCGGAGGCGAGTTTTTTGAGTTGTAGAAATTCGAGATAATCCAACTCCGCCTTGCGCCGCAGGCTGGTCGCGGAGTCTGCGGCTGGCGGCGGGCCGGTCACCGCGCCCGGCAGCAAAGGGTTGGGCAATGAGTCGAGGAGCTTTTTGAGCGCAGCAGCGTAGCGGCTGGCGTAGTCGCTGCCAAAGAGCGTCACCCACTGGCAGTCCTCCAGCAGGATGAACTCATCCGCGCTCATCACATCTTCCAAAACCCAGGCGATAACCCTCAGCTTCTTTCGCTGCGCCCGGAGTATCTCCTTGCGCATCCATTCGCTGCGGCGCGCATTCTCGGTGGCGATGGCCACCAGGGCATACGAGTTGTTGATGCCCTCCGCGATCTTTTTCACCCACTCGTCGCCACCCTTGATGTCAGTGTCGTCAATCCAGCATTGGTGACCGGCGGTTTCCAAATCGTCAATCAGTTGGTTGGCGAAATCGGCATCCGCGTGCGCGTAGCTGATAAAAATGTGGCGTTTAGCTGGCGACAGGGTCTGGGCCATAGGCAAACTCGCATAGGTCGTCTCAAAGGCGCGGCAAATCTACCGTGACATTCGGCCCGGAGCAAGTCAGTGGCGGCATTTTATGGGCCATTGCGTTTCAGCTTGACGGTACAGGGCTTAGGCAAAGTGTGGTGCGGGTTCTTTACCCGCACCAGTTAATCGAAAATGAGCCAGGTGCGGGTAAAGAACCCACACTACACCGGTAGGTTTGTCGTGCTTTTTTACGAACTCGCACAGAAACTCGAATAGTTCCGCTTGGCCAATTAGGCTATAATCCCGCGCGTTCTATGACAGCAACGTTTCTCAAACTCTTTGTCGTTCTCCTGCTGGTCTTAATCAACGGCTTCTTTGTCGCGGTTGAATTCGCGCTGGTCAGCTTGCGGCGCGCGCGCATCGAGACCTTGGCTTCGGCAGGGAAGCTGGGCGCGCAGTCGGTTCTGTGGGCGCTCGATCATTTGGACGCGATGCTTTCAGCCAGCCAGTTTGGCATCACGCTGGCCAGCCTGGCGTTAGGTGCGGTGGGTGAATCAACGCTGTCGCATTTGTTTGAACCGCTGTTGCTGCGTGTTCTGCCAGCAATGGCGGCGGAGTGGCTGGCGCATTCGATAGCCGTTGCAATCGCGTTGTTGGTGATCACTTATTTGCATTTGGTCTTGGGCGAATATTCGCCCAAAGCCTTGGGCATCGAGAAGGCTGAGACGCTCGCGTTAGCGACGGCACCCCTGATGCAATTGTTTTATCGCACCTTCAAACCGTTCATCTGGCTCATCAATGTTTCGGGCATCAAATTCCTGAAGCTCTTCGGCGTGAACTTCCGACCTGGCCATCACGCTGCTTACACCGAAGAAGAGATTCGCTATTTGGTCAACGCCAGCCACGAGTCTGGCCATTTGCAGCAGGAAGAAAAGGAGCTGATCCACAACGTCTTCGATTTTTCCGAGATGACGGCGCGCAAAGTGCTCATCCCGCGCACCGAAGTCACGCCGCTCGAAGACACCGCCAGCTTTGCCGAAGTCGTGCGAGTGTTTCAAACGTCGGGCTATTCGCGCCTGCCGGTCTATCACGAGAGTTTCGACAACATCGTCGGCATCTTGCACAGCAAAGACGTGATGCAGTTTCTGCTCAAAGGCAACGAGAGCAAGTTCGACCTCAAAGCTGCGCTGCGCCAACCAGTCTATGTGCCCGACACGGCTAAACTCGGCGATGTTTTGCAGCAGTTGCGCCGCGAGCGGACGCATTTAGCCATCGTGGTTGACGAGCACAGCGGCGTCGAGGGCATTCTGACGCTCGAAGATATTTTGGAAGAGATTGTCGGAGACATTCGGGATGAACACGATGAAGCCTTGGCCGAGAAGCTGCGGGAGCACAGCGAGGGCGTCTTTGTGCTGGACGGCAGTCTGTCGGTACGCGATGCCAACCGCAAATTCAATCTGAGATTGCCGGAGTCAGACAACTACACCACCGTGGCAGGCTTCCTCTTGTCAGAGGCGGGCCGCATGCTCTCGGTCAATGATGTGGTTGAGTACGAAGGTCTGCGTTTTACGGTCGAACGCGTTTTGCGGCGGCGTATCACGCGCGTACGCATGGAGCAACTCGCCCAGCCCGAAGAGGTGCAGTCACACTTGCCAGCCACCAGTTCGAAATAAAATCGGTAGTGGCGCAAGCGGGCGAGAAGGTTTGGAGTCCCGCCTGCAGGCGGCAGCTTGCGTTGATGAGCCCGGCCGACTGCAGCCGGTACTCCACACTCACCACCTTGCGCCACTACCATAAAATCTTGGACTCCCCCGCTTTTTTTGAAAAAAAACGGCCAGAGGCCATTGCCAAAAACCAGGCATGACTATATCTTCAATGTCAGTTTGACTCATCCCCCAGAGCGGTCAAATCACCTTGCGACTTCAGTTCCCCCTGAGTTCTGATAAATCCCAATTCCCGTGTGTTAAGGAGACCGATGACGGAGATCATCGAAACAGTCCTAATAGTATTGTTGTATCTGCCCCTGCTGGTAGTGCCGCTGGCCTTGATTGTTGGCGTGGCTTTACTCGAAGCGCGCCGGCAAAAGTAGCAAGCATCGCGTCTGATCCTGCCTGCTTGATCCTGCCTGTAGGTGCTTAGCGTAGCTAAGCGGTTGGTGTGGACGTGCTCAATTACCAATTCTTCTTTGTTGCGTAATTGCTGCGTTGAGGCGGCTCTTTATGTTTGCGCAGTCTGGCAAATGTGAGTGATGGCAGACGTGTGTCTGAAGGCTTTGGTTGTTGTTACCGGCGAGCCGAACTCCCTCTCTACTCTCCATAGCAAAAAAATCTGAAACCTTTGTTCAGCAGCCTGCACCTACTGACGCAAACGACAACTGCAACAGCTTGGGCATAACTTTGATCTATTCAGAAAGGATTTTGTTTATGAAGACTACCCCTTTGCGTTCTGTCACGCTCGTCGCTGGCTGGCTGCTGGCGCTCACATTCGCTGCGCTCGCGCAGGATTTCCAACAGACTTATCGCCTAGGGCCGGGCGGCGTGGTCAATGTCCACTCGGTCTCCGGCAACGTAAAAGTGACCGGCTACGAAGGCGACGCCGTTATCGTCACTGCTTTCAAAGAAGGCCGCGGCGACACCGATGTTCGTCTCGTCACCATTGAAGACAACAGCACGAGCAACCGCGTTGAAGTGCACGATCGCTACCCCGAACGCTGCCGCAATTGCAATGTGAGTGTGCGCTTTGAAGTAAAAGTGCCGCGCCAGATTGCGCTGCGCTACGATGGCTTTGGCAGCGTCAGCGGCGATGTGGAAGTCACGGGCTTGGTTGGCGAACTGAAAGCTAAATCAGTCAGCGGCAATGTTGTGATCAATAGTGTCGTCGGTCCGGTCAACGCTTCTTCGGTCAGCGGTAATGTGGAAGTCGGTGAAATCGCCGGGACAGTCAGCGCCAAATCGGTCAGCGGTAATGTGCGGGTCGAGATCGTCAGACTGGACAACAGCGGCAATATGGATTTCTCGTCGGTGAGCGGCAACGTAAGTGTGAACGTGCCGGGCAGCCTGGACGCCGAGATCGAGATGTCGTCAATGAGTGGCGAAATCAGGACTGATTTCCCGATTCAAATCGAAAAGGCCGAATTCGGCCCGCAACGCTCGGCGCGCGGGCGCGTGGGCAACGGCGCGCGCCGGTTAAAGATGAGTTCCGTTTCCGGCAACATACATCTATTGCATAACAAGTAGACGGCGCATTACGAGCTGGCTTGCCAACTTGGTTGAAGCTTAAAAGTGCAAGGGCGGCGCGATTCAGTGATGAATTGCGCCGCCTTCTTTTAGTCACAGGCCAATCACAACCTTTAACAAATTCGCCTCCTGCCCGCTGACCGCCAAACGTAAATCCACTTCACCACGACCTAGCAAGCTGCGCGGCACACGCACGTTGACCTGATCTAGTCCGGCGAGTCCACCTTGCGCGCCAGCAAAAGTAACGGGCGCGTCTACACCACCCAGCTGTGCGTTGACGTCGGCCAAGTCGCGACGACCACGCAACCCTGTGCCAAACACGATCAAGAAAACCTGATCGGTCTCTGTTCCCAGTTTAATCGGCTCGGCGAGATAGCGGCTTTGCGCAGCATCGAAACGCGCCAATGGTTCATAGCTCTGTGTGCCGTCCGCCTTGATGCGTAAGACGACGCCGGCTGGCACACCCTGCCCGCTGGCATTAGCGGAAAAGAGCGACGGGGCAACAGCGTTGATGAGGTTTGTCGTGGTAGCAACGGCCACCTCGTTATTACTGAAGCCGATCGTGGCCATGCCAGTCGCTGTGTTTTCAGGCAGCAAGTAGTTGATCTGTGTGGGCGAGACGAAGAAAAGCGGCGCAGCGCGCTCCGTGCCCAGCGCATCACGCACTTTCACGCTTGCACCGGCCAGTGTGGTGGGCAAGGGCAGCGCCGTGGCTGTCTGAGTTGTTGTCGCAAGCCCGTTGCCGAAGGCCGCCACAATGCTGGCAGGCGCGAGCGCGCCAGCGCTGTAGTTGGCGGCAGAGACATTGGTGACCGACGCCGCCGGAGCGAGCGTTGCCTGCACGACCGAAGTTTTGCCGCCTGGTTCTTCCAGCGTGACGTAGAGCAGTACGCGACCGTCTGGCAATTGCACTAAGGTCGGATCGAAGAAGCCCGTCGCTCCCGGCCAATTAGTTGCTGCCTCAATCGCGCCTTGCGATAACGAGGTGAAGACGCGGCCGGCAGCGCTCCCGAAAAGATAGAGCCGTTTCTGACGCATCGTGACTGCCAAATATCCACCTGAAGCGAGCTTCAATACCGCCGGATCAACATTGGTGTTGTCCGCATTAGGGGTAGCAACGTTCAGATCGTTGAACGGATTGTCGTACTCAAAAGTGAAGGTCTTGCCATTGTCGTTAGAGACGGCAGTGCGTGAATTTTGCCGGGATGCGCCGCGTGCCACATAGATCAAGCGCAAATTCCCTTCGTTCGTTGCATAGAGATCGGGCACGCCGAGGAATTCATTATCAGTATTCGCGCCGTTGTAGATCGGCGTTTGCGGGTCGCGCACAAAACTGCCGTTTGCGTTTTGCTGTAAGCGATAAACTACGGCTCGCGCCGCGCCACCTGTCCACAGTCCCAGCACGTACAATTGACGAACGCCATTCGCACCTTCGCGTGGGATTACTTCGCCGACAGCATAGTTCGTACCCGCCAGCGCCGTATCCAACCCAGGCATCGTTTCTGCGCTGGTAGCGTTGTCGCCTTGCGCTGACCGATAAAGTTTGGGGCCGCCCTGGCCGCCTACGGTCAGCCAGACTTCGTTATTGACTAACCCGGCGTTGGGAATGCTGGCATTATTGATGCGAAAGCCGCTATCGGCTTTGATCGTCCAACTCTGTTTGGCGACGCTCAGCAGGTTGTCGAAAGCCGAGAGGGCGTTATCAATATAGCGCGGCGTTTGATGAAACCCGCCGTGCCCGGCATTCTGATCTTCGATCACCAAATCAATCGTCGCGCCTTGCTGCTGTAACCAAGTTGCCGTGCGTTGCATAGCAGGGCAGCCATCGCGCGTTGGATTCGGATCGCGACCGCCGCAAAAGGTCATCCAATGCATTCCCGCAAAAACGCGCTCGCCGTATTTGCCATTGGCCACATCCTGGTAGAGCGGATAATCCACCGAAGCGCCGCCCTCGTTGGACAGATTCAGCCCGAAGAAATTGTTGTTTGCTTGCCGGTCAAAGAGGGCAACATAATAGCTGTTCGCGCTGCCCCGGCTGAATCCGTGCAGCAATGCGCGTGCTGGACGAAGGCCTTGTTGTTTTAAGACTGGTTCAAGCGCAGCATAGGCTTCGTTTGGCGCAAAGTAATCGCGCGGTGGTGCTGTATTCGGAAAATACCATTGCAAAGCCAATATCCCGTGCCCGTGTTGCAATGCGGTGTTGTACCAAAGGAAGAATTCGTTGAAAGCGTTCCCTTCGCTGCCGTGCAAAGTCACGATCAATGTTCGCTGTTCGGGCTTGGCGTTAGTTTGGTTGGGTGGATACCAGAGCAGATAGTAGCTGTTTTGGTCAGCCGTCACGCCGATTTGCGCGCCTTTGTCGAGCGCAAATTGATACCGCTGAGCATCGGCGGCGCGGGCAAAGTCGAGCAACGCCTGCACCCGTGGCGGGTATTGCATGGGAATTGAACTGCCAGCTTTGAAAGTTGCGCTTGCGGCGACGTGCCTGGTCAAACAAGTGGGCCAGCAACTGCCAAGCACGCAAAGAGCAAAGCAGAAGATTAAGACGAGAGAGCTTGTACGTCGTTTCATTCGGGTTCTCCCTCTGACCGGCTATAAAATGAATCGGTCAGACTTTCTGACACCGCGCACCAAATCTTTGTAGCCATCAAGTGGCCAGCAGCGTCTCCATCAACGAAAGCGCCTGCCGCGAGACCGGCGCGGGATTCATCGTAGAGACAGGTAAAATCATTGCTCTAAGCTGCTAGAGCTTGTAAGATCAACGAAGTCTTGGACTGATTTTTGTCGGCTTTAGTTTGATTTTTTGGTCAGCAGACGCACACGCGCCATTCTTGAACGACCAATTCCGCTTTTAACCACTTGTCCGACAAGCTGTCAAAGCTTGTCGTTGACTACGCAATTCGCTTAACCAGCAGACTGCGACAAGCTCTGACAGCTTGTCGGACATTTTTGAGGAGATTGTAAATGAGTAAGCAGAAGACCACACGCAGAGAGTTCGTCAAACAGAGTGTCACGGCGGCGGGCGTCGCCGCTACGTTTGGCGCTGCGCCCGATTACATCAAGGCGAGCGTCTTTGGTTCGAATGACCGCATCAACCTGGGCTTTATCGGCGTCGGCGGGCGCGGCAGCTCGCTGTTGGGCCTGTTCGCGCCGTCCGTGCAAACGCAACCTTTCCAAGTCGTCGCCGTTTGTGACGTGTACAAGAAACGCCTCACGGCGGCGCAGAATCGCGTCGAGACCTTGATGAAAGCCAAGCCCGACTTCGCCACACTGGATTACCGTGAGGTCATCGCGCGCAAAGATATTGACGCCGTGGTGGTTGCCACGCCCGATCATTGGCACTCAGCGATTTCGATTGCGGCAATGCAAGCGGGCAAAGATGTCTATTGCGAAAAGCCGATGACCAAGACGGTCGAAGAAGCTAAGAAGTTTGCCGAAGTCGCCAAACAGACCAACCGCATCGTCCAGATCGGTTCGAATACCACTTCCAGCGATCAATGGTGGAAAGCGCGCAAAGCGATTCAGGATGGCATGATTGGTCAACTGATCATGAGTCAGGGTTCCTATCATCGTAACTCGGTTGGCGGCGAATGGAATTATCCGATTGATCAGAATGCCGGGCCGAACGCCAAGGGCGAAGATTATATTGATTGGAAGACGTGGCTCGGCAGCGCACAACAACGGCCTTACAATGCCGACCGCTTCTTCCGATTCCGCAAATATTGGGACTATTCAGGCGGCATCGCAACCGACTTGTTCTATCACGTCGTCGCGCCGCTCAATATCTGCTGGGGTGAGGCGCAGTTCCCGCACAAGGTCATGGCCTCGGGCGGCGTCTACGCGTTCAAAGACGAGCGCGAAGTGCCCGACACCTTCCACCTGATCGCCGAATTTCCGAAGGGCCACTCGCTCGTGCTTAGTTCTTCGATGGCCAACAGCACGCACATTCCGGGGCTGCTGCGCGGTCACGAAGGCACGATTATGATGGTGCCGGGCGGCCAGTTCGAAGGCCGTGTGGATTACATCACCGTCACACCCGAAGAACGCGTCGGCAAGAAGAAGTTTGTCGAGAAGTGGGGCAGCGAAGAGGTCAAGCTGATGACCGAGAAGCGCGAGTCGCACTACGAAAACTTCCTGCGCTGTGTGAAGACGCGCGAGAAAAACGTGCTCGACGCCGCGACCGCTTATCGCGCGATGACGACCATCGGCATGGCCGTCGAATCGTATCGCCAGGGCCGCGTGCTCTATTTCGACGAAGTCGCGCAGAAGGTCACGGACAAGCCCGTGGCGCTGCCGCAGACGGCGCGCAGCTAATAGCTTGCCGCAGATTTATGCCGAACACTCAAGTGACTCGGCATAAATCTGCGGCCTCTTCACACATCAGCCACCCTAAAACATTGCTTTTACACTTTCACTCGTAACGAGGAGCCGACTATGAACATCCGCACAGGCGATCAGACTCGCCGATCTTTCCTGACAATTTGTGCGCTGGCATTGCTGTCACTAACGGCTTGGCCAGCGCTGGCGCAAACGCCTTATCAAAAACCGCCAAAAGCGATTCTCGACGTGCTCAACGCCCCAAACGCGCCGCAGGTTTCAATCAGCCCGGCGGGCGACCATATGATGTTAAGTTACAGAGAGAGCTATCCGACCATCGCTGATCTGTCGGAGCCTATGGTGCGCATTGCAGGTTTGCGCATCAATCCAGCTACGAATGGGCTGCGCCAGCCGCAACTTGTCACCGGACTAACGCTGAAGAGCATCGCGGATGGCAAAGAGACCAAGGTTCCCGTACCCGTCAACGCGCGCATCGGGTTTGGTCGTGGTGGCGGCAGAGGCGGTGGCGCGTTTGGTGGCGGCGGTGGTTGGTCGCCTGATGGCAAGCATTTCGCTTTCACCAACACGACTGACAACGGCATTGAGCTTTGGGTCGGCAACACGGCGACCGCCACAGTCCGGCGCTTGATCGGAGTGAAACTCAACGCTGCTTATGGGGAAGCGTGGCAGTGGATGCCGGACAATCGCACGCTACTCTGCCAAATCGTGCCTGCTGGACGTGGCCGCCCGCCTGCCGAGCCAAAAGTTCCGGTCGGCCCGACGATTCAGGAGAGCTACGGCAAAGCGGCGCAGGTGCCGACGTATGAAGACCTTTTGCAGAATGCGCACGATGAAGACTTGTTCGATTACTACGCCACCTCGCAACTGGTGCTGATCAATATCGCGAGCGGGCTGGTTACACCCATCGGCAAGCCCGCTATCTTCGTTTCCAGCGACCCATCGCCCGACGGCCAACATTTCCTGGTCGTCACCAATCACAAGCCGTACACCTACATCGCACCCTCTTCGGCTTTCCCGAAAGAGGTCGAAGTCTGGGATCGGCGCGGCAAGCTCGAACACAAAGTCGTGAGCATCCCACTCACCGAGGGACGTGGGCAGGGCTTTGGGCCGGGTGGCGATCAAGATCAAGACCCTGCCGTGTTGGCCCGTCCGCGCTTTTACCAATGGCGACCGACTGAACCGTCCACGCTAGTTTATGTGGTAGCGCTCAGAGAAAACAACGCCGAACAAAATAATCAACAAGGTAACACTCGCCGTCCCTCGCGCGACCGCGTGTTGGCGCTCAAAGCGCCGTTCCAGGGTGAGCCGATAGAGTTGTACAAGACCGAGCAACGCTTTGGCGGTCTGACCTGGGGCGAAAAAGGTCTGGCGCTCTTGGTTGAGACTGAACCTCCCCAGGGACGTGGTGGTGGCGCGCAAACAACGCCGGGCGACGCAGAGCAAGGTGGTGGCGGACGCGGTGGTGGTCGTGGCCGCACGCTGTTGGTCAATCTGGATGACCCAACGCAAAAGCCGCGCGTCATCTGGGATCGCAGGGGGACGCAGAGCCGCTATAGTGATCCGGGCCAACCAGTGATGCGGCAACTGCCCACCGGTGGCCGCGTCCTTTGGCAGAACGGCAACAACATTTTGCTAAACAGCAATGGCCCGACGCCCGAAGGCGACCGACCCTTCCTGGATCGCTTCGATCTGACGACGTTGAAAGCCGAACGGCTCTTCCGCTGCGATGACAAGAGCTATGAATCTTTCGTCACGCTGCTTAGCGACGACGGCTCGCGTTTCATCACGCGTTACGAAACGCCGAACGAGCCGCCCAACTACTACATCCGCACCGCTGGCGATTCCAACAAGCAGGCGCTAACCACCTTCAAAGATTCTACGCCGCAACTGCGCGGCATCTCGAAACAAATAGTGAAGTACAAACGGGCAGACGGCGTTGACCTGTCATTCACGCTCTACCTGCCGCCGGACTACAAACAAGGCACGCGGTTGCCGACGGTGGTCTGGGCTTATCCGCGTGAGTTTGAAGACGCGAACTCCGCGGGCGAAGTCAGCGGCTCAGCCAATCGCTTCACGACGATCAGCGGCATGTCGCATCTGTTCTTCGCGCTGCAAGGCTACGCCGTGTTGGATAACGCGGCCATGCCTGTAGTTGGCAGTTCGCGTACAGTCAACGACACCTTCGTCGAACAAATTGTCGCGAGCGCCAAGGCCGCGATTGATAAAGCTGTCGAGATGGGCGTGACTGATCGCAATCGCGTTGGCGTGGGTGGTCACAGCTACGGCGCGTTTATGACGGCGAACCTGTTGGCGCATAGCGACCTGTTCAAAGCCGGCATTGCTCGCAGCGGTGCTTACAACCGCACGCTCACGCCTTTCGGCTTCCAGAACGAGCGGCGCAATTTCTGGCAGGCGCAGGACACCTATCAGAAGATGTCACCGTTCTGGTTTGCCGATAAGATCAAAACGCCGATCCTGCTGACTCACGGCGAGGCGGACGATAACTCCGGCACCTTCCCGATTCAGAGCGAACGGTTGTATCAAGCGATCAAGGGCAACGGCGGCAATGTTCGCTACGTGACCCTGCCGTTCGAACCGCACGGCTATCAGGCGAAAGAATCGCTCATGCACGTGTTGTATGAGATGACTTCCTGGTTTGATAAATACGTGAAGAACGCGCAGGAAAAACCTGCGGCTGCCGCTGCTGCTGCCACCGCGAACGGCAAACAATAAAAGGTGGAATTTGTAGCGTAGGCTGTCCAGCCTGCGCCTGACTCCGCAATAGACACATTGCGAGTCATGCGCAGGCTGGACAGCCTACGCTACATGATCTTGCCATTCGGATCACACCGCTATAAAGGTAATCTTCGGGAGAAAACCCGGTGTACCACGCAGTAAAAGTTTTACTCACCATTGGTTTCCTGTTGACAGGGATTTTCTTTGTACCTCGCCAACACGCGCAACAGCGGCGGGCCACACCTCTCCGGTTGATATACCCCAATGGCCTCGCGCTAGATGACAAAAGCGATTTGTACATCTCCGACATCGGAGCGCATCGCGTTTTCAAACTCAACCGTCAGGGCCGTCTGACCGTGATCGCTGGGACGGGTGAAGGCGGTTTCAGCGGCGACGGTGGGCCGGCGACCAAAGCCCAACTTAACGCGCCACACGATCTGGCCTTTGATGCGGAAGGCCGCCTGCTCATTGCCGACAGCTACAATCACCGCATTCGCCGCATTGATCTTCAAGGTGTGATTACAACTATCGCTGGCAACGGCACCGCGCCGAGCTACAGCTATGACGGCAAAGCGCCGAAAGACACACTCAACAATCCCCAAGGTATTGCAGTTGATCGCGCGGGTAACATCTTGATCGCTGACACCTACAACCGTGTCATACGGCGGCTTGACCCCAACGGGGCGCTGACGATAATCGCGGGATTAGTGGCTGGATTAAGCGGCGACGGTGGCCTGGCAAAAGAAGCTCAATTGAATTTGCCGATGGCTGTAGCAATAGGGCCGGATGATAGCCTCTATGTTGCCGACGCGGCTAATAGCCGAGTTCGGCGCATCACGTTGGACGGCAAGATTCATACGATGACCGGGTTTGGTGGTGGTGAAGGGTTGGGCGGCGCGGGCTTTGGCGGTGACGGCGGCCCGGCGGAGAAAGCGAAGCTCTTTTCACCGGCTGATGTGAAAGTAGATGTTGCGGGCAAGCTGTACATTTCAGACAGCGGCAATAATCGTCTCCGCGTCATTCACGCCGGACTGATTACAACCCTGGCTGGTTCTGGACACGCTGGCTACAGCGGTGATGGCAAAGAGGCCGCAGCCGCAGAATTGAATACGCCACAGAAAATTGTCATCGCCAAAGACGGCAGCATCTTCATCGCTGATCGCGGAAATCAGCGCGTCAGAAAAATTGACGCCAAGGGTTTCATCCGTACCGTAACGGGCGCGGGGCCGCCTGCTGGCATGCTCTTAGACCCTGAAGTTATCAAGATACCGAGGTAATTGAAGCGCAGTATGCGATAATCACTGTGGAGGTTGATGCTTATGGCAGTCACAGTGCAGAAGAATTTGGCAGAGAACTCCGCTCATGATACTCAGCGTGAAATCGAGCAACTGCGAGAGCTAGGGGAGACGGCTCCCCCGATTACGATCAATCCAGCACGAATGGGCGGTACACCGGTCATCGGCATTGAACGGTTGCCAGTTGAGCATCTCATCGGATACTTGATGAAGAGCGACGCTGTGGACGAGTTTGTGGATGAATTCGACGCTGATCGTGAGAAGGTGCTGGCCGCGCTCCAACTTATTCGTGAAGCGCTTGCCGAAGGGTGGCTGGCTGAACGAGTGGATTATTGATGCGCATCCTGTTCGATCAGAATGTGTCGAAGAAACTGCGCCGGAATCTGCAACCACATCAGGTCTCATTGGCCAAAGAGATGGGGTGGGCAAGGCTTGGCAACGGCCTTCTGCTCGATCAGGCTCAGGCCAAATTCGACGTAATGTTGACGATGGATGCCAACATCTATCATCAGCAGAACGTGGCGCAATACGACATTGCCGTGATTGTGCTGCGCGCTTACGACAACGATTACCATTCGGTCTTGCCGCTCTTGCCCGAGGTGATCGAACTGCTCGCAGGCATCAAGCCAGGCGAAATTCGCTACGTCTACGTTGATGAGAAACCACGAGATAGCGACCGGCGTATGGGTAAAGGCCCTTACGCAACGCGCTGAAAGAAGTCGAAGCAAAGGAAGGTTCACCATGCGACGTAGGGCATTCATTAAATCAGTGCTCATCGTTCTCTGGCTCGCCATCGCAATCTGGTTCGGAGTCACATCGCTTCAGGCACAGAAACAAACTTCCAGCCAGAACAAGTTTCCTAGCGAACACACCGACGAAAAGCTCAAGCCAGCGCGCTCTGACAAACAGGTCAGCGATCTGACCAACAGCGTCGCCGCAAAATTGCCGCACACCGGCACGGGTGAGCAAAAGGTCGCGCTGCGCAATCTGATTGACCAACAGTTGTTCGGCGCGCTGGAACGAGCCAGCATTCCGCACGCGCCGCTCACGAACGATTACGAATTCTGCCGCCGCGTCTACCTCGATCTGACCGGGCGCATCCCGACGACCGATCAACTCAAAGCCTTTGTCAACAGCACCGACGCGAACAAGCGCGACAAGCTGATTGATGAATTGATTGAGAGCCCGGCCTGGGTTGATCACTGGAGCTATTGGTACGGCGACCTGGTGCGCAATTGCGGTAATCGTATCGGCGACCCAGCGCTCAAACATTTCGACGCGTGGATCAGGCAATCATTCAAAGCGGACAAGCCCTACGACCGCTTCGTGACCGAGATGTTGACGGTCTCCGCGCCCAACACCAATTGGATGCCGGACGCCGCAGCCGCGGGCTTTCTGACGCGCTGGCACATCACCGGCGTCACGATGTACGACGATAATTTCGAAGACACGGCGGACGAGATCATCGTCAATTCGGCGCGCATTTTTTTGGGCCTCAACTATCAGTGCATCTCGTGTCACGGCGGCAAAGGCTTTCTTGAAAAGGTCAGCCTCGATTTGTTGGCGAAGAAGCGCCGCGATTTTTGGGCGATGGCCGCGTTCTTTGGCAAGACGCGCATCCGTGTGGTCACTTTCCAGGATCGCTACACCGTCACCGAAGACGGCACAGGTTACGACACAAAAGGGTGGAGCCAGGTTCGGCTACAACGCGAGGGCGGCGAAATTCAACCGACCTTTATCTTGACGGGTGAAAAGGCCGATCCAAACAAACCGCTGCGCCCGCAGTTCGCGCGCATGCTGACGACGCATCCGCAGTTCGCGCGCGCAACGGTCAATCTGATCTGGAAACAGTTCTTTGGCCTCGGCATTGTTGATCCGGTGGATTCGTTCGATCTCGCGCGGCAAGACCCAAAGGCCGCGTTGCCAGCGCCCTGGACGTGCCAACCGACGAACACCGAACTACTCGATGCACTCGCCGCTGATTTTGCAGCACACCGTTTCAGCCTGAAGCAGTTGATGCGCACCATCGTGCGGTCGAGCGCCTACCAGCTTTCGTCGCATTTTGACGGCGAATGGAAAGAGAGCTACACGCCCTATTTTGCGCGCCACTTCGTCCGTCAACTGACCGCCGAGCAGATTCACGACGCTATAACGCAGGCCACGCAAGTCTTCGGTAACTACAGCCGCAAAGATTATCTGTACGGCACGCCCATCGCTCCGGCGCATTTCTGGACTGAGGCGGCCTCGCCCGAAGACATCAGCAATGGCGAGGCGAAAAACTTCCTGCGTACCTTTGGCATGGCCAATCGTGAGCAATTCGACCGCCAATCGGGTGGCTCGATTTTGCAGGCGATGTCGTTGATGAACAGTCCATTCGTGACCAAGCGCGTGCAAGCTGCGAACAACAGCTTGGTTGACCAATTAGTAAAATCGGCGAAGAGTAGTGCAGAGATTGTTGATGAGTTGTATCTGGCGACGCTGTCGCGCTATACCCTGCCGCAGGAGAAGCAACTCGCGCAGTCCTGGATTGACAAAGATCGCAAACAGGGCGCGGAAGACCTGCACTGGGGTTTGCTGAACAAGCTGGATTTCGTCTTCAACTATTGAAGAAAATGTACAATCAGTAGCTAGTGAAATTGCATTTTGCCCAGAAGGGGCTACAGATATTAGCCGGTGGTGACAACCACCGGAAGCGTGTTCACCAACGGTCTCAAGCCCTGGCAGGGGCGACAGACCAACGCATGTATATTGCCTATTTGTTGTCCTGCGCCCCTCTGGGGGCGCAAGCATTTGGTCGCCGTGATCCCGGTGGTTGTCACCACCGGCTAATATCCATTGCGCCTCCGGCGCATAAATCAAACAGCTTCACGGTCTAGTGACCATTGAGGTTCATAAAGCTATGCAAAGCAACCAACGCAACATTCCATTTCTGACACGACGCGCATTGCTGCAAGCTGGCGGCGTCAGTCTGGTCGGCGGCTTCCTCAACAGCTTTCGCCCTTTCAACGTGCGCGCTCAGGAGAAAGCAAAACCGCTGGGCACAGCGCGGCAAGTGCTCTTCATCAACCTCGAAGGCGCTATGAGCCAGATTGACAGTCTGGACGCGCGGGAAGGCTCGTGGACGCCGAAGGATTACGACATCCGCAGCTTCCCGAATGATCTGAAGCTGCCTTACGGAGTGTTCAGGAATCTGCCCAGCGTGCTAGACAAGCTTACGGTCGTGCGCAGTCTGGGTGCGTGGGACGCAGTGCATGGCCGCGCGCAGTACTACATCCAGACCGGCCACCCGCTCAACCTGGCGCTCTCAAAGGAAGTGCCCGCAATTGGCGCGGTGGTTTGCTACGAACTGGCGAAACAGCGCAAGCCGAGCGATTCGCTGCCTGCTTTTATCTCGATGAATATGGCGGGCAATCAGGCCGGGCTGATCAACCAGGGCTTCCTCTCGGCGGAGTTCGGCCCATTGAGTTTGGCGATCAACGACCGCCCGCCCGATCTGGCCCCGCAGAAAGGAATGGAAGAGACCTTCAAGCGGCGCTGGGAGCGTTTGCAGCAACTCGACGGCGCGCTGCGCGGCGGCAATGGGCAGGCAGATCGCAGCTTCGCCGACTACAACGAATACTATCGTGGCGCGTGGGCGATTATGAACGACCCGCGCGTGCCGGAGGTAATGGCAGTCAGCGATGAAGACAAGAAGCGGTATGGTTCGAGCGCCATCGGCAACAGCCTGATCCTGGCGCGCAACCTATTCCGCGCCGACGCTGGGACGCGCTTCATCCTGGCCAGTCACGGCGGCTGGGATCATCACAGCAATATCTACAAAGAAAACACGCGCAACCACACGGTGCTGATGCGCGAACTCGACATCGCGTTCGCGAGCCTGATCAACGACCTCGACAGCACGCCAGCCAAATACACAGCTGGCAAGACACTGCTCGACGAGACCTTGGTCATCTGCATGGGTGAGTTTGGACGCACGACGGGGCCGATCAGCGAGACGCGCAAGGGCCGCGAACACTACATCCAAGTGCATTCGGGCATGTTCGCGGGCGGCGGCGTCAAACGTGGCGCGGTCATTGGCAAGACCGATGAAGCCGGTGGCAAGGCCATTGACGCGGGCTGGTCAGGCAACCGCCCGATCTATATGGAAGACATCGCCTGCACGATCTATTCGGCGCTTGGGATTGATTGGACGAAGCGGATTGATAACACGCCTTCGGGTAGGGCGTTTCATTATGTCGAACCGGCGTCGGGGACGAAGTACGTCGGCTTCAAACCAGTGCAGGAATTGTTCGTCTGAGTGCGCCGCATAACAACTGTAACAGTGTGAAATATGATTGTATGGCCAGAGTTACAAGACAATAATTCGTCTATCAGATCACATCCTTGGGCGGATTCAGGTTTTGAAGGCGGCGGAAGCTATCATGATTTTAAAATTTCTCCCCACTTGATCTCACAAGTTCTGGAAGATTTCAAACCTCATGACTCACGAAAGGCGGTGAATACATTCTACGATTTTCTTACTTGGTTAAATGGCGCAGAATCAAAATTTGAATCAAATGATTGTGCATTCAGGGAGCCAGATGAAAATACAGATATTGGACTATCAACTAAACAACTTAGGTGTTGTGGTCGAGTCGAAATTCTTTTTCGCCAACTCGCTGCTAATGTCCATCAGCAAACTGTTGAGTGGTTAATCAAATCTCTTCTTATAGAATTTTGCAAAGCGAGTCCTACTTTTGTGGATGGGTTTGTCGAGATCGGTACGCGCATTACACCATATATAGAATTACGTGATGAGGGACAACCATTTGAAGGCAAGCGTATTTATCTACATTTCTGCGCATATGGTGACAATGACGATGAGGCATTCGATAATTTAAACGTCTTATTCGAAGGCTTATTTCACGTTATGAAGGCGATCAATTCAAAAATCCCATAGCCGCCAAAGACGCCGAACATCCATTGTCCTGGAGTGCGCGCAACTGGGGGGGCTGTTACTGCCCACGTCACTGCGCGCGCCCGGTGGACGAATTGTTATACGTGGCAAGACTTGGTTTTTATAATGTTGGTGGGGAGGAATTCGGAATGAGGTACAGAGTTCTGATTGAGCAAGATGAAGACGGAATCTATGTTACTGAAGTGCCTTCACTGCCCGGTTGCATTTCTCAAGGGCAAACTCGCGCAGAGGCTCTAGCCAATATCAAAGAAGCGATGGCAGCCTACATTGAGAGCCTGGAGGCGCATAACGAGCCTATTCCGCCTCCGATCACGGAAGAGATTGTGGAGATACCAGCGTGAGTGACTTACCTCGGATCTCCGGGCGCGAAGTGGTCAAGGCGCTAAAGAAGCTTGGCTATGAAAAGGACCGGCAGAAAGGTAGTCACATTGTCCTGAGACAAAAAGCCTCTCCACACCGACGCGTGACTGTGCCAGACCATCCGGAAGTTGCGAAGGGAACATTACGGGCAATCATTCGCGAAGTTGGTTTGACAGTTGATGAGTTCAAAGACTTGCTTTGAACAACAGAGCCATGTCTAGCACCCGTTGGACACGGAGCTTGTCAAACATTTTTTAGAGGAGACCTCGATGCAGCTTAACGAACACAAAGTCGGCAACGTGACTTTGCTTGATCTGACGATTGATGCGCAGCAGCGCGGCCAATACGAACCCTTTCAGCAACTCGTGCGCGAGCGTCTGGCGGCGGGCGAGAAGCACTTTATCGTCAACCTGTCCGGCTGCGAATGGATTGACAGCTCTGGCTTGGGCGAGTTGATCAAATCGCTGGTGCACGTGATGCGACAGGGCGGCAATCTGAAGCTCGCCGCCGTGCCGCACAAGGTCAAGGGCATCCTCGCCGTCACCAATCTCACCCAAGTCTTTGAAATCTTCGATGACGAGCAGGCGGCGTTGGCAAGCTTCAACCGCTGAGATGAAAGTTGTAACAATGCTGCCAACCATCTGGCTGATTTGTCTGGCGACGAGTTGCGCGCGAGTTGACAGTACGCCGCGCGCCGCGCCGACCAACTCGCCACAATTGGCCGCCGCTCCCAAAGTCAAACTCGACGCGCTGCCGCTCGAACGAGTCTTGGCCAATTTGATCGAGCAAACGACGCAAACCCTGAGCTACGACCCGGCCTACGTCAAATTGGACTATCCGAACGGCGATCTGCCGATTGAGCGCGGCGTGTGCGCGGATGTGGTGGTGCGCGCCTTTCGCAAAGGCGGCTTGGATTTGCAGCGGGCGGTGCACGAGGATATGCAGGCGCACTTCTCGGCCTATCCGAACAAATGGGGTGCGCGCGTGACTGACCGCAACATTGACCATCGCCGCGTACCCAACCTGATGACTTGGTTCGAGCGCCAGCGCAAAGCTCTGCCGCTCAGTAAGCGGGCGGCGGATTATCTCCCCGGCGATGTCGTCGCGTGGGAGTTGGGCAGCGGCTTGTTGCACATTGGGATGGTGAGCAACGTCAAAGTCGCGGGTACAGACCGCTACGGCATCGTGCATAACATCAACTCTGGTGCAAAACTCGAAGACGTGCTGTTTGCCTGGAAGATCATCGGACGTTACCGCTATTTTTGAACTGCGCCTTGGCGCGTCGAGAATTTTCCTGCCCTTGACCATTTTCACTCTGGCCACTCGTTGATGGATTGGCGCGCTCAGTGTTGGCCGAGCCAACATTGACGGTGCGCGAACGACTAGTGACGGATGAATACATGAAAGACCGCCGAGGCTTGCGCAGCGTTCCTCTCAATCCAGCGGCCACTCCCGCAGCGGTCGAGCAGGAGGACTTTGTGCTCGTGCGCCGCTTCAAGTACGAAGCTGATGTGACAGCCTTCGAGACGCTCTTCCGCCGTCATCAACAATACATCGCCAACTTGTGTCTCGCACTCCTGCGCTCGCACGCCGAAGCTGAGGATGCGGTGCAGGAGGTCTTTATCAAAGCCTATCGCGGCTTGGCGAATTTTGAACCAGCGGTGACGTTTCGCGGCTGGCTCTACCGTATTGCGGTCAACCATTGCCGCGACCTGCTCGAACAACGCGCGCGGCGCAATGAGGAGAGTGATGCAGATGCGCTAGCGGCGCTGCAAACCAGAGCCAAGCAGGAAGCGCGGCTAGTGGCCGTGCTGACGCTCGAAGCGGCGCTGGTCAAACTCAAACCCGATTATCGCGTCGCCTTTGTGTTGCAAGCGGTGGAGGGCTATTCGATTGCCGAAGTGGCCGAGGCGCTAAACATCGGCTTTGAAGCGGCGGCCAGCCGGTTGCGCCGCGCTTATCAACAATTCACCGCCGCTTATGAATCACTGAACCGCCCGAAGCAGTGACGCGTTGAGGGCGAAGTGAGCTGCTATGAATGATCAATATCAAAGCGAGTGCCGCGTAGTCAGTGAGTTGTTGGTCGCTTTGGCTGCTGATGAATTGGAGTCGGAGCGCGCCACTCAACTTCACACACACGTCGCGCAGTGCCCAGCTTGTCAGGCTGAGCTGGCTGTTTTGCAGCAAACACACGAATTGGCGTCTGGCCTGAAGCTTGATAGTCCGGTGCTTGATCGTTACCCGGAGTTTTTGCGACGCTTGGCAGCGGATGAAACAGTGCGCGCGCAACAGGCGCTGGTGCGTTTGACCGCACCAGCCGCGCCTGTGCAGGCGAATGAAACGGCTGCGCTTAATACCGAACCGACAGAACAACCGAATAGCGGTGTGGCCGCGGTCGTGCCGCTGTTTGGGCGACGCGTGATGTTGCGCAGCGGGTTTGGCAAAGGCTTCGAGTTGACGGTGGTCTCGCCGCGAGGCCGCGAATTGTTCCGACTCGCGGCGACCTCGCTGACGCGTGTGGCTGCCGTTGCTGCGGGTGTCAGCCTCTTTGCTGGGTTGTCAGCCATCGGCGTCATACTGTTATTCACTTCGATTTGGCGTACGAATCCACAAGAAGATCAACAAGCTAAACTGCAACCTCCGCCCGAATTTTCTGAGCGGCGCGTAGCTGGCCCGCCTGTCCACGATTGGGTGCAGACATTTTCACACAAAGACGACACGCTGGCTGTTTGGCCGGAGCGCGGGCAGTTGTTGGCTAACTGGTTAGGCGCAGCAGCGCCTCCTGTAGTGCTCGCGTTGCCACACTTCCAGGGTGAGCGATTGCCGCCGCTACCTAAAATGATTGTTACAGGCGCGAGCGATATGCACGAGGCTGTCGTGGTGCGCGAAGGGCCGCAGGGTTTTTTCGCCTGGCACGTATCCGCTGATGCGCCGCGTCGCGTAGCAGGCCCGATACAACCAGTGATGATTGCGCGCCACGGTGTACAGCCTGAACTGGCGTGGTTTGGTGACCGCTATTTGTTGGCTTACGTCAATCCGAGCCAGCCCGCGCCATACATCGAATTGCTGCCCTTGGATCGCGCTGGTGAGCCTCTGCAAGAGCGCGGCTTGCTGGCTGCGGCGACCGAACAGGCTGACAAGATCGGTTTGCCGAGTCTGGCTAGCGTAGGCAAGCAAGGCGCGCTTTTCTTCTTTACTGAAAGAGGAGAACTGCAAGGTCTCACGCTTGAGCTTGCGCAGGAGCGCGTGAAAATAGGCGAGCGCGTTCGCCTTACCACAATTCAGCGACAGAGGCGCACGCCGATTCAGGCATTGGCTTTAGTAGAGGGCGGCTTTCTGCTTTGTTGGGGTGAGATAGAAGACGACCGATTTGAACTGCGAATGGCGCGGCTGAATGCGCAATTGCAAACTCAAACAGTTGTTACAGTAGTTGCGACGGCTGCGCCGGTTCCGGCGTTCGATTGGCGGTTGGATGAAGCTGGTGTGTTGTTTACTTGGCTGGAAGAGCAGCCGGACAAGCCGCAAGTATTCACACAGCGTTTCGACTTCGCTGGCGTAGCACGCACGGCCCCGCAACTCGTGCCCGCGCCGATTACGCAGCGCAGCGGCTTAGCTTTTGCAGATGAAGCCGGGCATAAACTGGTTTGGACGCGTAGATCAATTGATGGAGCAATGGGGTTGGAGACAAAGACATTGCGCTGAGCTGTTCAGTTTTAGCTCAACCTAGCCAGCGCTGCTTTGCGCGTTCGATCTTCTGAGGAAAAGCTGCAAGCCGTTTGCGTTTGTCGCGCAGCCAGCGGCACGTTTCCAGTTGCGCCTGTCGTTGTCTATCGAGAAACTCTGCCACCGTATCCGGCGCTGGCCCGCCGAAGATGCTCCGCACTTGCACAAAGCCTTCGGGCGACAATGCCTCAAGCAATGCTGTGTCGGGCGTTTTCAAGTCTCGTCCCAACAACTCCCGCGCAACGGCTTGCAATGTTTCAACGATAAGCGTGTGGGTGGCGTGCTTGGGCAAACGTTTGGCTGTTTGCGCCGCCAAACGATGCGCGATCTTGAAACTCAATCCTTCCTGCCGCGCCAGCGTGTCGGCCAGCTCAGTCATTGTCAGCAAACTGCCCGCCGCTTTCTCGCGCAAGCTCGCTCGATCTATCACGACTGCGCCGATTGCACCCGCCAGCAGACGCACGGCGCGTTTGGCATCGGCAAAGGTTTGGTAGACGAGCGGCTGCAAGGGGTCTTCCACGTCATTGATGTCGCCAAAGGGCGTATTGTGCACGCTGGTCATCACCGCCTGCGCCTGACCGAGCGCTTTGCTCAACTGGATGCGGACGTGCTCCAACGCAACGGGGTTACGCTTCTGCGGCATGATCGAACTCGTTTGCACAAAGCCATCGTTGAGCGTGATGAAAGAGAACTCTTGTGTAGCCCAAACCAGCAGGTCTTGCGTGAAGCGGCCCAGCGAGATCGCCGCAGCGGCCAATGCGCCGAGCGTTCCGATCAGGTAATCAATCCCGCCGATGGCGTAATACGAGTTTTCAACGACGCCTTCAAAACCCAACAACTCAGCCGTCAGTTCGCGATTGATTGGAAACCCTGTCGTGGTGATGGCACACGCGCCGAGCGGGCTACAGTTCACGTTGGCAAATGCCGCTTGCAAGCGCGTTACATCGCGCCGGATGAATTCGAGCGCGGCGCACAGGTAATGCGCCAAGGTCGTCGGCTGCGCAGGTTGCGTGTGCGTATGCGCGGGCATCATTGTGCGCAGGTTGGCGCGCGCGAGTTTGATGAGCGCGGCTTGCAACGTCACTAGGCCGTCGAGCAGATCGAGAATCTCGAGGCGCAGGTTCATGCGGTACTGGGTCACGTCAATGTCGTTGCGGCTGCGCGCGATGTGCAGCTTGCCTGCGGTCTCTTCGCCAATTGTGTTGTTGAGTTCGCGTTCGACAAAGAAGTAGAGGTCTTCGACCGTGCCATCGTATGGGGCTTGCTGAATGCTGACGCGGTCGAGCTGATCCAGGCCGCGCAGGATCGCCCTTGCGTCATCACGTGTGATGATCCTTTGTTTAGCCAGCATCAAACAGTGCGCGTTATGAATGTGCAGCAGCGGCTCGAAGAAGAAGCATTGTCCGTCGGCGAAGATATGATTGAGAACAGTTTCGGCATAAATCGGTGCCGGGAATTGTGGCTTAGCAGTAGTTTTTGTCGAAGTCATGAATAGTCAGCTATTACGCCTTAGCTTTGCCAGGAATGGTGAATGGAAAATGGAGAATGCCAGGTTGATTAAGGTGTTCGTTTAACCGACTTAATGATGGAGGTAAGAAGGCTCACGAGTTCATCGGCATCTGCATAAATCGAATCGAATTCGGTTGCTGACAAGTATTCTCCCGCTGATAACAGTTTCAACCAGTACTGAGTTTTGACCGCATGCTGTAGTGCGATACTCATCTCACGGTGAAAGTCTTGTCTGTCGGGTGATTGCTGGGCTGACTCGACGCAAGCGCCGATGAGAGTGCCGGCGTTGAGCAGGAACTTGCTCAACACGTACTCCTGCTTCTCGTTCGCCAGGTACTTGTAGAGCTTGACGACACGTAGCGCGAAGGCAAACGACTTGTCGCGCACCGGATTCGGTTTCTGTTCTTTGCTCTCAGCCATAAGGGAAACTACAGCCATTCTCCATTCCCCATTCTCAATTCGCAGGCAGATAAGAGACCTTAGCTGTGCTACCGAATGGAGAATGAAGAATGGAGAATGTTGCTATTAAAAACGCGCGCGGAACCCAAACTGAATCAACCGCGCATCCAGCGCCGCCGTCGGCAACAGTGACGGTGCTGTCGTGATCGTGCCAGCCTGCGGGTTGGGTGCTGTTGCACTGCCCAGCGCCACAACGCTGGCGGTAGTGTTCAAGCCAGTGATGTTGGTGTGATTGAATAGATTGGTGAACTCCGCCAGGAAATCCACCTTGAAGCTTTCGCGGCGAAACAGGCTGCGCGCGTAACGCATATCGAGCTGGGCAATCTTCGGCCCGCGCACTGTGTTACGCCCGATAAAGAGCGGACGTTGCTGCGCGGCGGGCACGTTTGAATCGCCGTTGAGCACGTTATTGCTACCAATGTTGAATGTGTCACCGCTGCGCGCCATCAGGATGAACGAGAGTTGGTTGTTGTTGGCAAGGTAAGACAGCGCCTGGTTATTGATGGTGAACTCTGGCTGTAACGAACCCGCGAAAGTCAGCACGTGGCGGCGGTCGCTGAGCGAGTTACCATACTCGCCACGCCGGTTGGTTAGATCTTGCGGCAGATTGCCGCCGCTGTCGAGCACGTTCATTTCAGGCGCATTATCTAACGAGTGCGACCAGGTGTAGCTGACGAAGTACTCGTAGCCGTGTGACAGACGGCGGTTGAGCGTTATGTTCAAGCCGTTGTAATTGGAGTTGCCGACCGATTCGGCAATCTGAATGTTGTTGAAGCGCGTGTCCACGCGGCCCGCGCCAAAGATCGGACGGCCATCGGCCAGCCGGTTCGCCGTCGCAATCAGATTGATGTTGTTGTAGACGGGAATACCCGTGCCTTTGGTGTGCAGATAGATTGCGCTCAGACCAAAGTTAGATGTTAGCTCGCGGCTGATCTGCAAATTGACGTTGGCTGAATACATTGTGCGAAAGTCCGGCGACACTCCGATCACGCCTTGAATGCCTTGCGGAAAACCCGACGGGAAGCTGGCCAGCACGTTGGGGTAGCTGGGCGCGAATGGCGCTTGAGTAGTATTGGTGGGGCTAATCGTGATGTTGAAGAAACGCTGGTTCCCGTTATTCAAAATCGCACGGCGGTATACATCGGTCTGCGGCTGGTCATAGAAGATGCCGCCGTTGGCGCGCACGACGGTTTTCTGATCTTTGCCCAGCGACCAAGCGACACCCACGCGCGGCGCAAAATTGTTTTTGTCTACGCGGAACTCACGCGACGGTTCGTAAGGCGATTGCTTGTCGGCTTCAGGGATTTGATAGAGGTCATAGCGCAGGCCATAGCTGAGCGTCAGATTAGGTCGCGCCTTCCACGAATCCTGTGCGAAGAACGAGGTGAAGAGCGACGAATAAACCAACTGCGGGTCGCCAAATGTTTGCGCAAAGGTGCTGTAGCCTTTCGGAGTTTTGCCACTGACGGCGTCTTGGTATGCCGCCGCACTGGCGAAGGTATATATCGCCGCCGTCGCTTGCGTGTTGTCATCGCGCACATTGCGCACCGAGACGCCGAATTTCCAACTGTGCGTGCCCAAGTTGTAAGTGAAGTTGTCGGCGAATTCGGGCGTTTTTTCGATGAAGCGGAATCCAGCGTTGTTCGGCCCGCCGAATGTCGCGACGCCCGAAACGACAAGGTTCGGCCCTTTGCCTGATTCTTCAAACGACACGTTGGCCTGATCGCGGTAGGGCAAGCTAAAGCGGAATTCGTTCAACGCGCGGTCGGTCAGGGTTGAGATCAACTGTGCACCGACAGCGTGTGCACGGTCGCGGAACAGGATCGTAGCCGATTTGAGCGTCTGGCCGCCGCCGCCGTTGAAAGGCTGGCGATTGCGGAAGTAGTTGTAGCGCACTGACAGCCGATGTTTTTCGCTGATCTGATAATCAACTTTGGCGAGATAAAAATAGGGGCGTTCAACCGTCGGCACTGGGTCACCGAAATCAGCAGGCAGCCCTAGCGCCGCGATATTGGCCGCGCTGGTGGACACCACTGACGAAAGATCGTGCGAGACGTGTTCAAAGGCGGAGAAGAAAAACAACCTGTCTTTTTTCACCGGCCCGCCAACGTTGACGTACTCCGAATCGAGGAAGCCCGGCACTTTGGGCGAAGGCGCGCGCAACAACGACGGGCGGGCGTTCAGGTCTTTGCGACGGAAGATGTACGCGCCCTCGCCGTGATAGTTATTCGACCCCGACTTGGTGACGACATTGAAAACGGTACCGGTCGTGTTGCCGAATTCCGGCGCGAAGCCGTTGTTGACCTGTTGCACTTCGCCGATGAACGTATTCGAGATCGGCAGCAGCCGAATGCCCGCGCGGTCGCTCTGCGTGTTATTGCTGCCGTCGAGTTGATAGTTGAGGCGGTCGGTAAAGCCGTTCGCATTGATCTTGCGCGGCACGCCGAAAGTGTTTTGCGGATGACCGCTGACGTTAGGCTGCACCAGGATGAAGTTATAAGCGTTGCGCGACGTGAGCGGCAAATTGACCACCGCGTTCGCCGTCAGTGTCGAACCGATGTCGGTGCGTCCGGGTTCGATGACCGGCGCGGCAGTGGTGACTTCGACCGTGTTGGTCAGATTGGCGACGCCCAGCGCGATGTCTACAGTGGCAATGCTGCCGGCGTTGATCGCCAAGTTGCTGCGCTCGACTTTGGCGAAACCGGTCGCCTCGACAGTCACGCTGTACGTGCCCAACGGCAACGTGCCAAAACGATAAAAGCCGCGCGCGTCGGTTTGCATCGAGCGCGTGTAGCCGGTGTCTTTGCTGACGATGCCAACCTTTGCGTTGGGGACGGTGCCGCCGTTTTGATCAGTGACCGTGCCTTCAATCTGGCCGTTGATGGCAGCGGATTGAGCAAAGATGGTTTGCGATGAACCGATGAATAAAACGGCCAGCGCAAGCGCCAAGCCAAAGCCGCGAGACAGTATTCTTGGGGACATACCTACTTCTCCTCAGAAAAAGTTCGACAAGCTGCCAGCTTGTCGTGGTCTTCAAATTGGACGTATTCAGGAGTCAGCGACAAGCTGGCAGCTTGTCGAACTGCTGCGCTGCGCGCTTCCGTTGTTGCAAAGAGTCGCGACAACGACCTGAACAACTCCTTATGCAGAATATGTGAATGTAAACTGGTTTTGCGTTGCGCAGACTTTAGCACATCTGTTTGCCTGCATCGTAGGCTGAGTTACCAATTGCCTGCCTTGCCTTCGTTTTTCAGCCAGTGCTCGATCAAGGCTTCCAAGCGTTTGGTTGCAGCATCCACCAGTTTTTCACCGCGTTCGCGCGAAATCTCACTGAGCTTGCCGGAATAGCCCGGCCAATCCTGCGTCGCGGCCTTCTCGTGATAAAAAGGAAAGCCGTCTTCAGGCCGCACCGTCGGCGGCAAATCAGGCGCGCGCCCGGCTTCGACGCTCTGCGGCGCAAAGACGGCGGCGGAAGACATCTCCAGCGGCCCGCCGTGCCCGCGCCCGCCATTGCCGGAGGTGAAGAGCTTCATGCCCTCGACCAATTGAATCGAAAGCGTCTCCCACCAATTGGCCATCAGAATGTCTGAGCCTTTCAATTCAGCGACGACGTGTGAGATGGCCGAGCGCATCGGCGCGATGTTGCCGCTGTGGCCGTTGAGCACGAAGATTTTCTTGAAGCCGTTCTGGAAGATGCCGCGCAGCACATCTTCAAAATACATCGTCAAGACTTCAGGCCGCACCGAGATGCTGCCGCGAAATTCCGCCGTGTGCGCCGGGTTGTGCGTGAACTCAATCGTCGGGAAGACGGACGCCTGGAAACGCGGAGCGAGCCGCGCCGCAATGCCTTTGGCCAAGACCGTGTCGGTCGAGACTGGCCCGCTCGGCCCGTGATATTCCACGCTGCCCAGCGGCAGGATGGCGAAGCGTGATTGGCTGACGTGTTGTTCGAGCTTGTAACCGATAACATCGGCGAAATTGCGGATGGGTTCTTGCGCGGTCGTCGAAGCCGTAGTTGACGCGGCCCCTGCGCGCTTGCCATCGGGCGTCAAGGCGGCCCAAGACAGAGCAGGCGCGGCCAACAATGCATTAATGAAATTGCGGCGTCTCTGTGCGGTGGCAGTCGAAGGTTGCCGGTGTGGCGTGCGCAGCAGGGCATAAAGCTCAGCAATGATTCGGTTGAACATAAACTTGCCTCACAAGGTTGTTGGAAGATGGAGATTACGATTGACGGTTGTGTGCGACCGATGATGCGTTAGCCGGATGCTTCGGTCAATGGAGGCGAATCAGGTTGGCGTCTCGACCGTGCGGGAGGTGAATCGTTGGATAGCGATATTTGGTTTTCAGCCCGCGAATGCGGGCGATAGCATAAAGCCCTGGGTGGAGCGCAGAGCGCGTAACCCAGGGAACATTAGCAATTCGGTGACAAGCCCGCATAAGCGGGCGACAGATGGTGGTGGTAACCAGAATGGCTGTCGCCCACTTCGCGGGCTGTGAATTCTTTTGGCGCATTACCTGGGGTTTCGGCTACGTCTTCACCCCAGGCTTTATGCTGCCGCCCGCATTCACGGGCTGAAATGCTGCGCTAAATTCAAGCCACTGCTACATGGCTGCAAGTGGTTTCCCTAAGCATTGGTATTGGTGAGGCTGCGTATGTAATTCATCAGATGATTGCGGACTAACCTTTCAAATTGAACTTCACCTTCATAAGGCCACCACAAACCTTCTTGAGGAAATCTGTCTTTGAAATCTAGCACCAGTCCCCATTGTTCAGTTTCGGCCCTTGATCTTGGCGTATAGGGTTTCTGATTGAAATAGACGAAGATTTGCGGGCTGCGTTTTTTCTTCCATGCTTCATAAGCTAGGCTGAATTCGTGTTCGGTGCCAGTTTTCCCGTTCGCTGTTTGAGTACCAAAACGTTTCCAGAAGATGCCAATCAGTAAGTCACAGTCAGTGATCCGCAGAATCGGGTCAATTAGACCTTGCGGCCCTTCAGGATGAAAGCCGGGATGCGTGTCAGTTTCCCAACGTGTTAATACAAGGTGCAATCCCCGGTCGGCCGCGATAAAGCGATTGACCTCATCAATGACTGCGGGAAGCGCATCTCGTTCGGGTTGAACATCGGCAGGTGATGCAACCACAATGCGGAGAACTCGCGGATGCAATTGGGATCGAATCTCTTCATATAGACGTTGCGGAGTACTCTTTTCTGTTTTCAAACGTTCTTCGCTCTGCAATTTGGCCAGCGTTACAAAGATCGCTTCTACATCTTCCGGGTTGGCTAACGCTTCTGGCGGAACAGGCAGCGGATTGTTGCGGAGATCAAGGACATTCAAATTAGTCAGTCTAGTAATCTCAAGTGGTAAGCTTGCTAGCTGATTTCCGCTGAGGTCAAGTTCAGTAAGGTTTGTCAGCCGACCGATCTCTGGTGGTAAGTTCGTTAGTTGATTGCTATCAAGATAGAGACTGGTCAAATTACTTAACTTGCCGATTTCAGGTGGTAGGTCTGTTAAACTATTATCAAAGAGGTCAAGCATCGTTAGATTAATCAGCTCCCCGATCTCGGATGGCAATATCTTAAGTCTGTTCCCATTACCATAATCTGTTGCATACAATTCAGTATTAACAGAGCTACCAAATGAAAGTTCTTCGAGATTAGTCAGCTTCCCGATTTCGGATGGTAGAGACTCCAGAAGATTGCTGCTTAAATAAAGAGTCCTCAAGTTAGCCAGTTGAGTTATCTCAACTGGCATGACTGTCATTTGGTTATTGCTCAGATCGAGAAAGGTTAGGTTAGTTAGTTGCGCGATCCATGGCGAAAAGGCTATGGGCTGATTATCGCTTAAATAAAGACTGGTTAGATTGACTAACTCAGTAATTTCCGGGGGGAAAGCTGATAAGTCATTGCCTCTTAGCCCAAGGCTAGTTAGGCCCACTAATTTGGTGATTTCTGCTGGCACACTTTTTAGTCCATTGAATCCGAGATCAAGATGAGTCAGCTTACTTAGATCAATGATCTTGGCTGGCAAACTCGTTATTTGATTATCGCTGAGGTTAAGGTGGGTTAGATTTGTCAGCTTTGTAATTTCCGGCGGCAGAGAGGAAAGTTGATTGTTGCTTAGATCAAGGCTGGTCAGATTGATCAGGTTTGTGATCTCTGGTGGTAAGTTCGTCAGATCATTGTCGGAAAGGTAGAGGTCTGTCAGGTTGGTAAGTTTGCTGATTTCAGGTGGCAAACCTGATATTTGACAGCTCATGAGGTCGAGTTCTGTCCAGTTTTCCTGCGCTGCCTGCTCAATAAGTTCGAGAATTGCTTTTTCGTCGGCCATGTCATCCTCTCGCGCTGAAATGCTGGCAGATGCTAATTCAGAGCGCTATCTGATGACAATCCTTCTGACTTACGAAATGACGATGCGCAACGCATCAATACGCCCCGTCATCTCTGCGCTGGACATTTGGCGGAAGCGTTCCGGCAACATCGAACGCGAAGTGGCTTCACGCGCCGCAGCCAGTTCCTGATATTCAATCGCCTGCTCATCCCGCGCCGGCATAAATTCAAAAGCCGCATTCGCCAGATCATCCTGCGTCACTTCTTTGCGCCCGGCCAAGCGCGCAACGCGGCGCGCGCGAATCAGAATGGATTCAATGTCTGCGCCCGACAGGTGCAGTTGATTTTTGGTGATCGGCATCCAGTCGCTGATCGTGTGTGCGATCTTGTTCTTGCGCGCCATCGCTTCAGCAATGGATTGGCGGTCTTCCGGCGTTTCGGGGTAGAAGAGCGCGATGTGTTCTTCGCAACGGCCTTGGCGTTTCAGGTCAATCGGCAAGCGGTCGGGCCGCGAGGTCATCAGTATCCAGAGTATGCGCCCGCGATTTTCCGTGTTGCTCATCGCGGCGGCGATCTTGGAAAAGACGCGTTGATTCGTGCCGGAATCGCCGTCGGTTTCGCGGTTGCCGAGCGCGGCGTCGGCCTCGTCAATCAGCACGACAATCGGCGCGAGCGTTTGCAGCAGGTTGAGAATCTTTTCCAGGTTGGCTTCGGTCGAGCCGACCCATTTGTCGCGGAAGTTTTTGAACTCGACCACGTTCAAGCCGCAGTCTTTGGCAAAGCATTCGGCCAGGAAGGTCTTGCCCGTGCCTACGGGGCCGCAGATCAAGATGCCCATCGGCGCTTCTTCGCGGTTGCCGCTCTTGATCGTCTGGGCGATGTCGCGCAGGTAGTTTTTGGCGCTCTCCATCCCGCCGACACTGTCCATGCCGTGACGTGGCGTGACGAACTCGATCAGCCCCGCGCATTCGGCTTCGATGATCTCTTTCTTTTTGAGCCGCACGTCTTCGTAGCTCAGCCCGTCATCCGATTCACGCGCCGCGCAGAGCAGCGAGCGCAGGTGCACCAGGTTCAAGCCCGAAGTCAGCGCGGCCAATTGTTGAGACTTCATCTCGACCTTGTTAATCGGAAAGCTCTGCAAGAACTCGTTTGCGTAAGCGAGCCGTTGCGTTTCGTCGGGGTAGGGGATTTTGGTCAACACTAGGCGCGAGTTTTCGCGGATGCGCGGATGCACGTCGGAGAGCGATTCAGTCAGCAGGAGGACGATGTTGTCGGAATCGAACAGGCGCGCGCTGGTCAGCCAGCGTTGCAGCGAGACCAGCGAGGTGCGGTCTTCGCTCGATAGATGGCTGATCTCGCCCGCCGGGAAGATCGTTTCCAGGAAGTTGAGGACGACGGCGGTGCGGTCGGCGAAGTAGAGAAAGCGCTCGATCATCGGCAAGGCGCGCGCGGGATCGCGTGGCAATTGGCCGGCGTTTTGAATATTCAACAGCGGATCAGCGACGCGCTGTTGGGCGACGAAGGCGCGCAGCGTTTCATCGGAATCGAAGGTGATGCCCTCGCTGCGGTTGTAGAGCACGATGCGTTTGTTGCCGAGCAGTTCCTGCTCCAGGAAACTGAGCAGCGAGACGTAGCCGTTCCGCGCGCGGATCAAATCGTAGACGTTGTTGTACAGGAGAAAGTGATTGGCCTCGCCCGCGCTGTATTTGCGCGCTAGCTCGGTCGCCCAGTTGGGTAGTTGTGCGGCGGTGTTGAGTGAATGTGTATTGGTGGACATTTGGAGAGTGGGAGGGTGGGAGAGCAGAGAAGCGGGAGACTTAGAGAAATTCTCCCACTCTCCCGCTCTCTATTGAGATTGTTTCTGTTCCGCAGGCTTAGCCTGACTGGCTGCGAAATCAAAAGTCAGCAGGCCACTGATAGGCGTTTTATCGCTGGCAAACAGCGTGGGCGAAAACTCCCATTGGCGGGCGGCGACGACGGCTTCACGATTCATCTCCGGGAAGGTCGAGCTGTGTGTCAGCGCGCGGCTGACTTTGCCGTCGGGCGTGATTTCGACGCGCACTAGCACTTTGCCACCGAGGCCGGACTGCTTCAGCGCGGCGGGCAATTCAGGTTGAACTTTCTTTTGTGGGTCATTGAGCAGCGCCGCCGATTGTTGCTCGTTCAGGAGGCGCGCGGGTTGTTCAAGAGTCGTCAGATCAACAGTGAAGGCGAAGACAAACAGGATGTCATTTTCGCCAAACGCGGCGGCAGGCGCGCCTTTACGAATAAAGCTCACGTAGTCTTTGCCACTTAGTTGCAAGTTCGTGACGGCATAGAAGTAAGTCATTCCACTCTCGATTTCGAGCGGGTGGAGAGCGTACGTCACGGGCCGATGAGTCCTGTCGCTGCCAAAATACAGGCCCACTTCAGTGGCCAGAGTGGTGCCAGGCTTGTCGCCCTCACCGGGGCTTTGCGCGCCAAAAAACTGGGCTTGTAAACTGCGCCCGCCTTCTTGTCCAAAGGTAAGCGCGGCGGCCCTGGAGGTGCGAAAGATGCGCCGCGTGTCGGTCTGTAGCAGCGCGGCAGTGAATTCGGGATAGACCTTTTTGAAAGCGTTGATCCATTTCTCTTCATCCATCAGCCCGGCGCTCTTCAAGCGAAAGACCTGATCGGTGACGCTTTGATAGCTGCCTTTTTTGGCGCTCAGTTGAAAGATGCGGGTGGTAACGAAAATGGGCGAGAGCGGAATTTCCCCCTGCTCCGACTCCTTCTTTTCCTGGCCGAAGGCCGTTGCTGCTGCTGTCAACAACATTGCTAGCGCCAAACATAGAAAGCGCAGGCAGGCATTGCGGTATGACATAAAACTGTACTCCTGATGAAAACTACGGGGGTGTGATAACGAAATAGCCACGCCCGTGAGAGATTGGGCGCGGCCCAGATACTGTAGATATTGTTCCAGCGATCCAGCGGATCGAATCAACGTCTTTCTGCTACGAGCGAAGCGCGCATCTGGCTGGCCTCGCGGTCGAGCGCGTCGAGGTGCCCCATGATCGGAGCGGTCTGTTGCAGGATGTCTTTGGTGACTTCGATGGAAGAAAGCAGTGAATCGAAGTCGAGCGACATAATGTGTTCGGGCGTGGGCATCGTGACGACTTGGTCGTTAACCAGCCCGAAGAAGTTTTCGATCATCTGCAACTGCGCTTCGACGCGCTTCACACTGCGCTCGATGTCGTCGAAGGTTTGCAAGCGGCGGCGCAGGATTTCGACGTTCTTTTCGTGCAGCGGCTTGGTCGCCTCGTCGGCGATTTGCCAGGCGCGTTCGGCCTGGCGCGATTGGTTTTCGACCGCCTGGCGATTGATCGAGCGCAGGTGCGACTTGCGGCGGCGGTACTCGTCTAGCAGATCAACAAAGGCTTCCCAGGTGGCTTCCAGTTCGCGCAATTGCGGCGGCTCTTCATTCAGCCGCGCGAATTTTTTGAAGTTGCTGGCGATCTGATTCTTCATCCAACTCAGATACTCGACCGCCTCGCGCTCACGCGGGTCGAAGGTCTTGATCATTTCGAGCCGCTCTTTTTTGCGCACTTCGTGCAACTGCCCGCGCGAGCGCCGGTCTACCAGACGGCGATAGAGACTTGAGCCGGGCACTGTCACCAGATACCCGCCTTCAGCCACGAGCGCTGCGCCCAACACCCAGGCCGGGTCATAGCCCATCGTCATCGCATAGACTGCGCCCAGCCCGGCCACCAGCAGGCCACCGATGTTGAGCGGCTCTTTCAAGGCTTCTTTGATGTAGGCGGAATTAAACTCCATATTGCTAATGCGGAGTGTGGAGTGCGGAATGCGGAATGTAAGAGTGAAGCGCCGGTTGGGTTGCTCACTCGGCATTCCGCATTCCGCACTCCACATTCATTCTTTCAACTTCCCACGTTCTGGCGGCAGGGACTCTGCGGCGCCGAGTGTCTTTTCCATATTGGCAGATGGTGCGCCTTCGCCGAGCGCCGATTTGACGGGAGCGGGAGCCAGACCCATCTGTTGTTTGTAGGCCAGTAGCGTGTCTTGCGCTTCGATGTTGGCAATCTCGCGGTCAATGCTTTGCATGCGGGCGTCTACGCCGCTCGAAGCGAGTTCGGCGCGGGCTTCGGCTGCGGCGACACGATTGGCGATCTTCTCACGCATGTCATCGAAGGTCTGCGAGTTGTCGCCCAACTGGAAACTGGCCATCGTCTGCGCGACGCGCTCCTGCATCTGCGCTTGGCGATTGGAGGCAAGCAGTTGCATGGCCTCGGCGCGTTTGCGCTCGAATTGGAGCATATAGTTGTCCAGGAATTCGCGCGCTTTCAGCGATGAAGCTTTGGCCTGTTCGTATTGCAGCTTGGTGGTGTCGAGGCCGCGCTGCGCGGTTTGCATCTGGGAAATCAACGAAGTCGCGATGTCGTCGTTGCCGGTGCGAATCGCCGCTTTGATTTTGGCGTCGATTTGGACGAGTTGCGTTTGTTGTTTTTCAATGTCGCTGGCCAGCCGCTTTTCGGTGGCCATGACTTGCGCGACGTTGTTGCGCATCTTCGGTACGTCGTCCTGCATATCGCGGATGAGCTGATTCAGGATCAGTTCCGGGTCTTCCGCGCCGGAGATCAGTCCGCCAAAGATCGAACGCAGCAGCCGCTTGAAACGATTCCACATTATTTGGTTCCTCTTTTTCTCGAACGGTGCGGGTGCTTACTTACTTACAAGGCCGCCCTGTCCACAACTTTTGATGATACGCCTTGCGGCTGGATGAAGTTTCATCAAGCTTGGGCGAATTCTCAACGGCAAGCGAGAAGCAGTATAGCAGTAGTAGGATTTGATGTCACACTTGGGCTGAGAAGAGGCGTGGCTGGCTCATTCTTAACGCCAAGACGGCAGGAGCGCCAAGCAGGGACAGACGAAATCCGCCCCAAAACTCTCAAATTGCTTGGCGCTCCTGGTGTCTTGGCACTTACGCTCACTGCTTATCAAGGCTGTTTGGCGGGCAGTGGCGTGTCGCCGCTTTGGCCCCAGGCTTGAATGCGCTGCGTGTTGTTAGAACTTTGCAGGATGTACCAGACGCCGTTCGATGGGCGCCAAACGGCGAAGTCGGCCTTGCGGTCGCCATCATAATCACCCGGCACGGGCACGTCGCCAGGCGAGCCCAACTGCTGCGCTACCCCCGACCAAGTCGCACTACGGATGACATACCAAGTACCGTTACTTGGCCGCCAGACAGCAAAGTCGGTTTTGCCATCGCCGTCATAATCGCCCGGCACTGGTATGTCGCCGTTTACGCCCCACTGCTGCACTACTGCTGCGCCGCTCGAGCTGCGGATGACGTACCAAAGGCCGTTTGACGGTTTCCAGATGGCATAGTCAGTCTTGCCGTCGCCATCATAATCGCCTGGCGCCAGCACATCGCCGTTTACGCCCCACTGCTGTGTTGCCACCGTCCAGCTCGCGCTACGGATGGCGTACCAGGTGCCATTACTCGGTCGCCAGACAGCAAAGTCGGTTTTGCCATCGCCATCGTAATCGCCCGGCACAGGTACGTCGCCAGGCGAACCCCACTGCTGCATCAGCGTCGCGCCGCCTGCGCTGCGAATGACAAACCAGATGCCATTAGCCGGTCGCCAGATCGCTATGTCAGCCTTGCCATCGCCATCGTAGTCGCCCGGCACCGGCACGTCACCCGCTATGCCCCAAGCAGTGGTCAGCGCCGAATTCGTGTTGCTCTTGATGACATACCAATAACCAGTCGAAGCGCGCCAGACGCTCAAATCCGTTCTGCGGTCGCCATCGAAATCACCGCGCGCGGCGCGCGGCGCGGTTGGCGCAGCATTGACATTAATAGACAAAGCTCTTTGCGCCGTCTGTCCCGCCGCATCCACCACCCGCGCGGTGAAGTTGAAGGTTCCGGCGTTATTGGCTGCGCCACTGATTGTGCCCGCACTACTCAAGCTCAATCCGCCCGGCAGCGCTCCGGCAGCGAGGTTCCAACTGTAGGGCGTCGTGCCGCCGGTCGCGGCGAGTGGTTGCGAATAGCTCGAACTGACTTGCGCGTCGGCCAAACTCGTAGTCGAGATATTCAGTGGCAGTGGCGCGGGAGTTGGAGCTGGAGTTGGAATTGGAGTTGGCGGTATTGCGCTCGAACCGGGATAGATAGTGCGTATCGCGTTAATGTCGTCAGTTCGCAGCCCAGCACAGCGGCCATCGAAGTGTGCGTAGGCGTACATCGTTGCGCTCGAGTCTGACGAATGGCCTAGACCCAGGGCGTGTCCTAACTCGTGTGTGGCCACTTCAGCGATGTTGCAACTGCTGGTGAAGTAGCATGTTGCGTATGGATTGAACGAGAGATTGCCTTCCAGCGCGCGGTAGAAGGTGATGCCATTGATCACACGCGTTTGCGCTAAGCTGTAACTGACGATCCCGGCGGCAGCCAACACACCGGAACAGCTCGAACCGGCTGGTGGCGCAAAGGCTGAATAGTTGTCGCAGTTGTTGAATGAGACGGTGTTCTGACCGTCGAGCGCGGTCAACCCACAGCCAGTCGTCGAGCCGCCATTGACGAGACGAAGTGAGGCGCCGCTGACACTTGACCAGGCATTCAGCGCCGCCAGCACGTCATTGATCGCTTGCGAATTGTATGCGCCTGCCGAATTGATCCTGAAAACAACCGGCTGACCGCTATCCGGCTCGAACCAGCGTGGTGGACGGGTCGGGTTGATGAGGGTGAAGTTCTGAATATTCGGCGCGACATCCAATGTGACAAATTCAGGCGGACGCACACGCAGTGGCACGTTGGCGTAATGGGTGGACTCCTGTCGTCGCGCCGGGGCTTGCAGGGACGGGATGCGTGAGCGCAAGGCAATCGCGTAATCGTCGAATGCCGCGCTGTCCGTAATTGTGCCGCGTGAACGTCCGATGACCGCGACGCGCTCCGCTGGAACTTCACGGTTGATCATCGGCCTGCCGGTAAGTTTATGAGGCGTAATCGTGAATTTGCCGAGAAACCACTGGTACACACGCAAGCTGCCATCAGGCCAGGTGTCCAGATAGAGCAACACTTCCTCGCCGACGCTGAAGGTCGGCGTTCCGTAGACGATGCTGCCACGGTCGCGCAGCACGCCGCCGGGTTCTTTGAGGACGAGCGCGCCGAGTGGAAGATCGCCTTTGTAAACTTCGGCCACTTGCAGCGTGATATAGCTGAAGATGCCGCCGTGCGCTTCGTCGTAGCCGCTGGCTACGTTAGTGACCTGACCGCGCACGATGGCGCGCGCACCGATGGCCAATTCATCATCGCTGGGGATGACCACGCTGGTAGCCAGCGCCGCCACGGTCGTCGCTGCCAACGAGATTGCACAGAGTAGAGGACGGACTACTCGAGACCACACTTTTGCCTTCATTGAAAACTCCCGCTTCGCCGCTAAGGCGAGTGAAAGGGGCTAGCATTCAGTCGGTGTAGAGCGTGGGGCACGCCAGTAGGCAAGACGGCTGCACAACAAGCAGCACGCCGCAAAATTCACGCGCGCTTGCCGCACGATGCCGAAGCGCGACGCTGACAGATAGGTAGGCGCACAAGCGGTTCACCCGCTGCTAACCTGGTTGTAGGTTGTGCTGGTCAACGCAAACGGGGCAGCGTTTGCGCAAAGAGCTAGATAGGATTGTCCGGGGGAGCCGGACGTTGGGAACGAGAAAAATTTAGGTGCGGCGCAACGCGGTTTGTGGGCGGTAGGCGCGTGCGTGGATGGTTGATTCCGGGGTTAATCTGACCAACTTGATCTCATCGGGATGTCAATCTGATTGCGAGGGATGCAAGTAGCTCGCAGGGCATGGTGGTTCAATCAATGGCGGGGATTCAACCACAGCGGCTCGTTCGCTGTCAATTCTCAATTGCGAGCGACAGATTAAATTTGCCGCTAAAGCTGACGCAGATGCCAGCGGCCAAAGGGATTGTAGAAAGGATGCTCCGGTTCATACGCCTCGCAGGCTTCAAAGGAGAGTTTATAGCGCGGCGCCACTTCATCGAGGCTGAAATAGTGGCCGTCTTCGAGCTGTGGCAGCTCTTCGAGTTGATAGGCATTGAATTGGTTGAGTAGCTGCGCCGCTTCCGCTGCGCCGAGCTTGCTTCCGACCGAGGCGTCGGGCAAACCGAAATTGTGCATGCCGCACGAGTAGATGTAATCGTCGCCTTCGATCAGATTGACGTAGGCGCAATACATTTGCGGCAGATCGTCTGACACGGCAAATTCATGCCAGCGCCGCGCGCTGTGAGCGACGCCTGAGCTTTCGACTTTGACTGCCAGCCCGCCGGCATTGAGCAGCGTGCGTCCGACCTTCATCATCCGGCGCGCCTGTTCAATCGAAACCTCCGAGCTAAGCACCCAGAGCGTGCTGCGGTGCGCGGCGATCTTTTCCAAATCCTGATCGTTGATCGAAGGCTCGCCCAGCGTTTCAAAGACGTCCACCAGACGCGGGTCGTAGTCGTGCAGCTCGACAAACGACACATCCTGCGTAGCCGTGTCCATCAAGGTGAAACCGGCAAAGATGAGATCGTTATTTTGCGCGGTAATGGCTCGCGAAACTTCAGCCTGATTCTTCCAGACACCGGGGACTCCGATGATGATCTGTTCACTCATATCCTTGCACCTCACACCTGCCGGACGCTGCCCGGACTCCTTAAACTTGGCTCGACGTGAAAACAAAAAACTCAAACCGATGGTTTACGCCAAAGGTTGACCCCGTCCGCAGCCCTACGCTAAACTCCCAGCCGTTGGTCGGCTTTCCCTCATCGGCAATATATTTCCGGGTCTGGTGATTTTGAACGCCCCAGATTGGTTGCGGACGCGTAGGCATCCTGCTCCGAACGAGACACGGTAAAACTCAACTTTTCAAGCTGGTGGCAACGGCTATTTAGTTGCTCAAAGCAAATCGGGTTTCGTGATTAAGTGGAGCAGTAGGTGAAACATTACGCATAGCTTGCGCGCCCCGGCTCGACTACGTTGCCTCCTTTCGATGCCGCCCAAATTTGCCAACCAAGTGCCGCTTGACCAGATGAGCAATTGTTTGCCCCATTCGCTGAATGGGGCGTGGATCGAAACGACAACATGACTGTGCTAACCCTGGCTCAAACTCTGATTGGGACAAGCTTGATCGGCGATAGTCTCTTGCGCTTTACACTGCTGTGTCTGCGCGGGACGCGGGCTGCCAAGCCTGCGGCTAAGCCTGTGGCAGATGAGCCGGCAGACAACAGTCGTTGTCTCGTGCTGATTCCTGCGCACAATGAGGCTGGTACGATTGGCGCAACGGTGGCTGCTTTGCAAGCCGAGTTGAGTGAGTCTCCAAGTGCGCGGCTTTGGGTGATTGCTGATCGTTGCACCGACGTGACTGCGCAAGAAGCGGAGGCTGCCGGTGCGCGCGTGGCCGAGCGCAGTGAGGGAAGATTAGGCAAAGGCGCAGTCCTGGCTTGGTGGCTGGCTCAACATCCCTTGGAATGGCAGCCTGGTGATGGCCTGGTGATCCTGGATGCCGACAGCCGTCTGACTGCTGGCAGCTTGAATGCGCTACGACTGGCCTTAGCGAGCGGCGTAGCCGCGGCTCAAGCCTTTGTCGCGCCCAAAGCGGAGTACAATGCGGCCAGATTGGCGGGCTGGTCTGAAGTGTTGATGCAGGGCATTGATGATGAGGCGCGTCTGCGCTGCGGCTGGAACGTCCCTTTACGCGGCACAGGCATGACCTTTCGCGCTGAAGTGCTGGCCGAACTTGCGCCCCGCTTACATACTTTGGCTGAAGACTTGGAACTGGATGTGCTGCTAGCCGCGCGTCAAGCCAAAGTTCTCTTCGTGCCACAAGCAAAAGTTTACGACCCAAAACCGCAGCAGACCGCTGGCGCCTCACGACAACGCGCGAGGTGGTTGCAGGGCCAATTGCAAGTCTTACGCGATTATTGGCGTGAGGGCTTGCAGGCCCTACTGAAAGGTGGAATCGGCGCATGGTTCCTGCTGTGGTTGTTGTTCTTGCGTCCCAAGACTGCTTTGATCGGAATGCGCTTGCTGCTGCTGGCGGTCAGCTTGCTTTCAACAAGCTGGTTGCTCGCGGGCTTGGCTCTGCTGGGTTTGGTGCTGGATGTTTTGTACTACCTGGGCGGCGCGGCTATCGTTGAAGAGCGGCAACGTTATCTGCAAGACCTGCTGGCCGCGCCGCGTTACGTGGTGATGTGGCTGTACAGCTTCGGGCTGGCGACCGTCCGGCGCGGCTGGTTAAAAGCCGGGCGTTAAATATTAAAAGAGCGCCTAAAAGGTTGCATTGCAGACGAGAAAGTCGGAAAATGCGCGTGCTGTTGACGTGCCTCATAACTGACTTACACATAAGCCAACGGTTAGTAACCTTGCAACACAGACTGACACACAGACTATGAAAATCCTCTTCCCATATCTCGCACGCTGGCGTTCGGCGAATCGCAGCAGATACCATCAATTGCTCGGTCAGCTTTGCCGTCAAGGACATCGGGTGTTTGTGCTCAAAGCACCGCCGATGGCCCTTGATGACATCAGCGCGACTGACTTGAACAATTGCAATGAAGAACTGCCGCCGGGCCTGACGCTGAGCGAGCTTTATGCACCCGCACCTTTGCGCTCTCTCTGGAAGACTTGGATACCGCGCACGAAGCTGCTCAAGAAGGGACTGCTTTCGCTGACCTCGGCGGGGCAGGTGCGCCGGTTTATCGAGAAAGAGAAGATTGATTCCTTACTGGTTTACAACCTGCCGCAAGTCAATTTGCTCAAACAGTCCGAGTGCCGCACCCACTTCGATCTGGCCGATGACTTGGTCGCCATGCTTGAGGGCGAGCACAATATCCTGGCGCGCGCCGGAGCCGTTTCTGCTGCGCGGCTGGCCCAACAGCGCATGCTCAAACAAGCCGAGACGGTCACAGTGGCCTCCAGCGTGCTGGCCGATCAGATTGATCGTGAAGTGTTGATGCTACCCAACGGCGCGGATGTCACCGAGTTGGATCAAACCGACGGCAGCGCCTGGCGCGCGCGCCGCATGGGGCCGACGGTCGGTTTTGTTGGCGCGTTTGAGTACTGGGTTGATTTCGATTTGGTAATGAATCTGGCGCGCCGCCTGCCGCAGGTGACCTTCCTGCTGGTCGGTGGCGGACGCCGCTGGAAAGTCATCAAGCAGCAAGTCGAGCAACGTGGCCTGACCAATGTCGTCTTGACCGGCGCAGTGCCTTACGCAGAGGCGATGAACTATGTCGCCGGAATGGATGTCTGCCTGCTGCCCTTTACGCACGATGCAGTGTCGGACGGTTCATGCCCGCTCAAGCTGTTTGAATATGCCGCCCTGCGCAAACCGATCATCAGCACCTGCACGCGCGAAGTGATGCGCATCGGTCAAGGCTGGATTGCTTTTGCCGACGACGTGACGAGCTTTGCCTACGCGATTGATTCGTTCCTGGGCGACCCGAAAGCGGCAGAGCGTTGCGGCGAGGCGGGCCGGGCGTTAGTTGAGCAAGCCTACAATTGGCCGTTGCTCGCCCAGCAGTTCGCCAACCTGTTGATGTCAGGCGCAGTGCCGCGCTTCGAGTGGGCCGGCGCGCAACAGGCGGTGCTCGAAGCGATCAACTCGCGGGCTTGATTATCCAGGCAAGCAGGCCAAACAAAAGAGGCACGGAGTCCATTGCGGCTGCGTGCCTCTTTCATTTATCTGAGATAGTGATACGCCCGCGCCTGCACCAGTGTGCGCACCAGCATCGGCTGCAGCTCGCCCGGCGCGAGCTGCCCGGCCTTTTTCGCCTCTTCAGCCGCCGCCGCGTCTTTCATTCGCAAGGCCAAGTCCCAACTGCGTGCCAATTGAACGTTAACCTTTTCCAGCAGCGCCCGCTGCTGTTTGGCTTGGTCGTATTGCCCTTGCTTGCGCAAGAGCTCAGCGTAAGCCGCGCGCGTCACCATAGATTTCGGAAAAGAAGCGAGACAGTCCTGTAAAATCTGCGTCGCTTTAGCCAAGTCGCCAAGCTGTTCGTAACCGAAGGCGCGCAAGAGATAGGCGTAAGGACGGCTGTAACCATGTTGATTTGCATACTCGGCGTGCTGCACGCTTTCAGGCACACGCTTCATCTGAAAGAGTAGGATACTGTAACCCAGGTGCCCCCCTGCATTGACAGGGTCTAGATCAAGCACACGCTGATAGCGTCGGGCGAGCCGCTCATTCTCGGCCTCGTTGTTGAGCGCAATCTTGAAATCAAGGTTGTTTTGCACCTGCTGGCTGCCCTGCGCCTGCTGACTGGCATAGACGTTGTAATTGCGACTGAGGAGCGCCAGGCTGACGAGCAACACGAACGCAGCCAAGCCAACCAACAGAGGTTTAGGCAAGCTGACTTGCGTCACTTCAGTTTTAGCCGGACGCTTGACTGCAAACCCGATAGCCAGCAAGCCACTCAAAATGAGGATGTCCGGTGAGGTACGAAACGAAAAAGCTCCCACTGCTGAGCTGGCAGTGAAGACCAACAAGCCACACAGCGCGCCGAAAGCCAGATAGCCGTTGGCAGCGCGCCGCCGTTGCCATAATTGCCAAACGATCTGTAACCAAAAAGCGAGGAAGAGCAGCACTCCGATCACGCCCAACTCGGCGAAGATCTGCAAATATTCACTGTGCGCCTGCGGGCTGCGTATCTCATCGTGATCTTCGGCCTCAGCCGCGGCAGCCGCAGTCGCATAGCGCGGGTTTTCCAGAAACAACTTTCTGTACGCGCCGTAGCGGGACATATAGCCGCCTACGCCCACACCCTTTAGCGTGTTGTGCTTGCCCATCTCCAAAGCCGTCAACCAAACGACTGCGCGGCTGGTCAAACCCAATTCAACCGCCTGCGCGCTGGTTGCGGTTTGCAACTGTGTCGCGCCACGCAGCCGCGCCACCAGCGCCTCGCGTTTATAGATCACCAAAGGAACGACGACCAGCAATACCACGCCAACTACTAGGTACAACCGCCGCTTGTCCGCCACCTCGACCGTTTTGGTAAGCAAAGCCAAGCCGATCACCAACCCCGCTAGCAAAAGACCCAGCAATGGGCCGCGCCGCAGCGTCAACATCAAAGCCGCTGCGCTAACTCCCGCAGCCAATAGGGAAATAATCACCGCCCCGCGTTTTTTTCGCTCGCAGAGAAAGACCAGCAGGAAGAGCGGCAACAGCATCGCCAACAGTTCTGCCGTGATACCGTGATTGAAGAAAATGCCCGCCATCTCATACGCGCCATATTTGGCGTACTCGTAAAAGAGCGACCAGAGCAGCAGCGCCGTGGTCACCACTAGCATGGCGAAGATCCACCAGGCCGAGCGTTCACGCACAGCCCAAACGGCTGTCGCGAAAAAAACCAGCAGGCCGAACCAAAATCCGGCAATTCGCACGCCTTCACTCCAATCGGGCGCCCAGGCGAGCGTCAACGATTGCCACAACAAAAAAGCCACTAAGGTGGCGAAAAGGAAGAAAAGTTGGCGCTCAACGCGGAGTTGGGTTGTAAGCTGCAACGCCTTGGACAGGCCCATTGCGGCACAGATCAATATCGCCAGGGCAAAGACAAACTCTTGTGTCGCCAAGCCAGGATAAGTCAGATCAGGGATGACAAAAAAATTTGGCGTGAGCGCGAGGAGCGGCAGCAAGGCAAAGAAAAATTCCATCAAGCTGACGCGCGCTGCCACAGCAACGCGGTGATTTTTATTTTTCATAGAGGTGCGCAATGGCTCTGTGTTGATGGGGCGGACGACCGTTTAGCTGGCCGATTTCTTTTCACTTTTAGTCTCAGACTTATGCGGTGGTTTTTGATTGCCGGGCCGCCGCTTGCGTATGAAGGTGGCTGACTTGCTCGGCACAATGTCCAGCGCCCCATCGCAGCTTTCCTGGCCTGACTTGGATTTAGCAACAGGCGCAGGTGTTGTGTTCTGCGCAACGCAGGTTAAACCTGTGACGAAGAAGAGAGTCAGCGTTAGCAGCCAAATAAATCGACGGTCAAAGTTCAACATAGCGGCCATCCTCAAATAAGATTTGTTTGGGCGAAGTCACTCTTGGATTGATATGCAAACGAATTTTACCGTGCGGAAAAATCAAAAGGCAAAAGCAAGTTGAGTGATGAAGAGGAAAATGCGCGATCTTAGCTTAAAGTTTTTGACATTCGGAGGAGTCTGTCTATAATGCGATTGTCCTCACAGTGGATCCCAAAAAAACATTTTGGTGCTACAAAATTTCGCTTTGGTGCTACAAGAATTTAGCTGCTGCCAGAGGTGTAAGCAGTGCTGTGTTGGTGTGTGCCGATTTGGATTGGTAAGCTATGACAACGAACCTGCGAAGAGTAACGGAACACGTTTGCGATTTTTGCAGTGGCACGGGCTGGGAGTTGGTGGAAGGCAAGGGCGCACGCCCCTGCCGGTGCCGCTTGAACGACCAGCGCCAAGTGTTGCTCGAACGGGCGCGGATTCCGAAGCGTTATGAGGACTGCACTTTTAATAGTTACCTACCGCAGCCCGTAGGTGAGCCATTCCATGAAAGCCACCAGTCGCAGAATTACGCGCTGAAGTATGCCCAGACGTTTGTTAGAGAGTATCCATATACAGATAATGGCTTGCTTTTTCTTGGCCCATGCGGGGTAGGTAAGACCCACTTGGCAGTCGCGACAATAAAGGAGTTGATTCTTCTGAAAGGAGTGCAATGTCTCTTTTACGATTTTCGTGACCTGCTCAAGGAAATTCAGGATAGCTATAACCCGGTCTCGCAAAACTCTGAAATGAAAGTTCTCGCGCCCGTCTATGAGGCCGAGGTACTGGTGCTCGATGAGTTGGGTGCCTCGAAGCCGACAGATTGGGTGCGCGACACTATGACGCAGATCATCAATACTCGCTACAACAATAAACAGCTCACCATCTTTACCACAAATTACTTGGATCATCAGGTGCAGCAAGAAGAGACACTGGTTGACCGCGTTGGCGTGCGCTTGCGCTCACGGCTCTATGAGATGTGCAGAATGATCGAGTTGAAAGGCGACGATTACCGCTACAAAAAGAGTCACAAACGGGGCTTGATCCGCTGACGAAGGAGGCCAGGCTCTAGTCTGGCGAAGCGAACAGGACTATTAGTGTAATGACCGGCGGGTCGTTTTATTTGGCCCATACGCTTTGCCTGAAAAAGTACTTGTCAAATACCGAGCAAGGCTCTATCATCTGGCATTGTTATGAGTTCACTGCATTCGCTTCGCCCGGCGGGCGAAGAACCCCCAACCTTGCACGGGCGTGCAATGGACAATCTGCGCTACATCCGCGAAACGATGGAGCGTGCTTCTTCTTTCACCGCAGTGCCGGGTTGGGGCGGTGTGTGCATCGGTGTAACGGCCCTCGTGGCCGCAGCGATAGCGGCGCGCCAACCGACGCGGCACGCCTGGCTGATGGTTTGGCTGGTTGAAGCCTTGTTGGCGCTGGCCATCGGCGGCTGGACGATGAATCGCAAGGCGCGCGCCGCCGAGTCAACCGTCTTGTCCGGGCCAGGCCGCAAGTTCGCGCTCAGTCTGTTTCCGCCTTTACTGGCAGGCGCTGTCTTGAGCGTAGTGCTTTATCGCGCGCACGTCTTTCACGCTCTACCGGGTTTATGGCTGTTGCTGTACGGCACAGGCGTAGTCACTGGCGGCGCTTTTTCGGTACGCGTCGTGCCCGTGATGGGTTTGTGTTTTATGGTGTTGGGCAGCGTGGCGCTGTGGACGCCCGCAGGCTATGACAATTGGCTGATGGCCTCTGGGTTTGGCGTGCTGCATATCGTTTTTGGAATCATTATCGCAAGGAGGTACGGTGGCTAAACGAAACGTACACGTAACTGAACAAGCAAACCACGGCAAGCCGCGTGTGGCTGCGCGCGCCCTCAAGGCGTTGCGCGTCGCGGAGAAAGCTCCGGGGCTGGACAATCTCATTCACGAGCGCATCAGGCTCGGCATCATCAGCGCCCTGGCGGCCAACGAATCGCTGACCTTTAGCGAGTTGAAAGATTTGCTGAAGACGACCGACGGCAACGTCAGCGTACATACGCGCAAGCTCGAAGAAGCTGAATACATCACTTGCACCAAGTCTTTCCAAGGTCGCGTGCCCAAGACCGAGTATCGGCTTACGGCGGCGGGGCGGCGTGCATTGGAAGGCTACCTGGATCACATGGAAGCTTTGATCCGTGCGGCGCGGGAGCGTTGAGCGCAACAGAGCGGCTCTGCTAGAATGCCCGCTCATTTTCTGCACGTTATACCTGGAAAGGAGAAGAAGTATGTATCAGACCGCGCAGGTGGAGGAATCGCTCAATGCGGTTATGCGCGTTCATCACGAAACTGTTGAACTCGAAACGGAAGGCGGGGTGCAATTCATTGACATCACCGATCAAATCGCCGAGATCGTCAATGACTCCGGCATCCTCAACGGCTGGGTCAATATCCAGACGCAGCACACCACCACCGCCATCATCGTCAACGAACACGAGCCTTTGTTGCTAGAGGATATGAAAGATTTGCTGGAGCGTTTCGCGCCGCAGCAACACGATTATCGTCACAACGATTTCAACATCCGCACGGTCAATATGCAGCCGGACGAGCAGCCCAACGGCCATTCGCACTGTCGTGCGCTCTTTCTGCGCGCTTCGGAGACGCTCAACATAGTCGAAGGCAAACTGAACCTGGGCCGCTGGCAGCGCATCTTCTTCATCGAACTGGATTGCCCGCGTTTGCGCGCTGTTTCGGTCATGGTAATGGGGCAATCCGGCACGCGCTTCCGCGTCGTACGTGGCAGGAAGACTTAGAGTTGAAGCTTTAGTCATCAGGCTTCATCAATAAAGCCGACTATTGAACCAGTCGGCTTTATTTAGACCTTGCGACTTTGCCACGCCAAGTACTTGAGTGTGACAATGACTTGGCCAGGCTAGCCTGTTAAATCTGCGGAGAATAACTTATGACTGAAGATGATGTTGCCAAGAACGCGCCGACCGAGCCTGCCAAACAAGACGAGTGGCGACAGGCGGCTTATCAATCCACACTTTTACCGGATGTGCCGCTTGAGCCGGAAGCTTATCAATCGGCGATTGTGCCCCCGTCATTACCGGCAGAGCTGCAAGCTAAGACCGAGTCGGGCGATGAACCGCCTCAGTTGAGTGAACGAAGCAAGTTAGGTCTAGGAATACTGGCCGTGGCCATCGTGGCAGGTTTGGGAGGCGATACATTGCTGCGCGCGACACCTTGGGGAATCAATGTATCGCTATGGCTCGGCATCACAACCGGCGCGGTGCTGGCTTTAAGCCGATGGCAAAAGCCGTTGCGAGTGAAGGTCAATCCCTGGCTACTCGGCTTGCTGCTCTTTTTTGCAGCGGCCTTTGCGTGGCGCGCTTCAGGCGTATTACACGGTTTGGATTTGTTGGGGGCGCTCCTCACGCTCAGCCTGATTGGTTTGCGCACTCGCACCGGGCGACTAGCCGTTGCGGAAATCTCTGCCTACTTCAAAGCCGGCTTGCATACGGTTGGCGGGATGCTGTTCGGGATAATGTTCCTGCTCTTTGAAGATATTCGCTGGCGCGAGTTGCCACGCGACGGCTGGTCGAAGCGAGCGCTTGCCATCGGGCGCGGGCTGGCGATTGCTGCGCCGCTGCTGCTGGTTTTTGGCGGCTTGCTGATGGCGGCAGACGCAGTGTTCGAAGATTTGGTCAGTGGCCTCTTCCGCTTCGATACGGCCAGCCTGTTTTTGCACGCCTTCACGGTCGGTTGCATTGGCTGGTTGGTTGCGGGGTATCTGCGCAGCTTACACCCCAAGTCTATGTTTGGAGAAGAAGCGGCAGCGCGCGCGAAGTCTCCTTCGCTGGGCATGGTAGAGATCAGCATTGCGCTTGGACTGCTCGACCTGTTGTTTCTGGCCTTTGTGATCGTGCAGTTCAAATATCTATTTTTCGGCGCGGCCCACTTCCCGCAGGGAGCAGGGACACCTTATGCCATGTACGCGCGGCGTGGGTTCTTCGAATTGGTGACGGTGGCAATGCTAGTGCTGCCGCTGTTGCTTGGCGCGCATTGGCTACTGCGTAAAGACGAGCCGCGCAACGAAAGGATATTTCGTGTGCTGGCTGGGGTGCAGATTGCATTGTTATTCGTAATGATGGCTTCGGCGATCTATCGCATGCGTCTCTACCAGCTTTGTTGCGGGCTGACGGAATTGCGTGTTTACACGATGGCGTTTATGGGTTGGCTGGCCGTGGTTTTCGTCTGGTTCGTGCTGACCGTATTGCGTGGGCGCCGCGAGCGGTTCGCTTTTGGCGCGACAGTTACTGGGCTGGCGTTGATTGTCGGCCTACATTTCCTCAATCCCGATGACCTGATCGCGCGCGTCAACGTGGAGCGTGCGCGTGCCGGGCAGCCTTTCGATGCCGCCTACACCGCTTCACTCTCTGCCGATGCCGTGCCTGCACTGGCGGCGGGGCTAGCCTATTTGAGCGAGGCAGAGCGTCAAACCATCTTCCAAGGTTGGCAAAGGCGGCAAGCAGAGTGGGCGGTCAATGATTGGCGTTCGTGGAACTCCTCGCGGAGGCACGCTGCAAGGCTGGTGCAGAAACATCTCGAAGGAGGCCAAAGATGAAAGTGAAGCTGATACTGCCAGCCTTAACCGAGGCGAAAAGTCCGTTCTGGCGTCCGATCAAATATTCGCTCTTCCCGCCGCTCGGGCTGGCCACACTGGCTGGCTACTTGCACGAAGAGGACGAGATTGTCTTGCAAGACGAACACGTGGAAACACTCGACCTGGATGACGAGCCGGAATTGGTCGTCATTCAGGTCTACATCACGTCGGCCAAACGCGCCTACGCGCTCGCCGATCATTATCGTCGTCGTGGCGCCTACGTTTGCCTGGGCGGGTTGCACGTCACCTCCTTGCCCGATGAAGCGGCGCAGCACGCGGATACGATCTTTCTGGGGCCGGGCGAAGATACGTGGCCGCAATTCCTGGCCGACTATCGCGCCAGGCAAGCGCGCAAGTGTTATCGCTCGCAACTACGCACGCTGGCAGGCTTGCCGCGCATTCGCCGCGACCTCATCAAACGCCGGCTTTACCTTGTGCCCAACTCCATCGTCGTTTCGCGCGGCTGTCCACATACCTGCGATTTCTGCTACAAGGAGGCTTTCTTCGCGGGTGGCAAATCGTTTTATGTGCAAACGGTGGATGATGCGTTGGCAGAGATCGAACGCTTGCCGGGGCGTCATCTCTATTTCCTCGACGATCATCTCTTCGGCAATCCGCGCTTTGCAACGGCGCTGTTTGACGGCATGCGCGGGATGGGGCGGTTGTGGCAGGCGGCAGGCACAGTCAAATCGGTGCTGGAACCGCACCTGCTCGAAAAGGCTGTGGCGAGTGGCTTGCGCAGCTTGTTCGTCGGTTTTGAGACACTCAATCCACACAACCTGCGCGAGCAGCACAAGTATCAGAATCTCAATCGGGATTACACCGCCGCCATCCGCCGCTTGCACGATCAAGGAGTGATGATCAACGGCAGCTTCGTTTTTGGCATGGACGAAGATGACGAGACGGTTTTTGCGCGCACGGTAGATTGGGCGATTGAGCAGGGCATTGAAACGGCCACCTTCCACATCCTCACACCCTATCCCGACACGGCTTTGTATAAACGCATGCAGGCGCAGAGGCGTATTACCTGTGATGACTGGGAGCTTTACGACACACGCCACGTCGTCTTTCAGCCGCAGAAATTGACTCCCGCTGCGCTGGAGGCGGGTTACTGGCGGGCCTATCGCGATTTCTATCGGTGGAGCGCCATTTGTCGAGGCGCGTGGGCGAAGACAGATTGGACGGGGCGCTTGCGGCATCTGGGTTATGCGGCGGGCTGGAAGAAGTTCGAGCCGCTGTGGGATTGGGTGATTCGCGCGCGCCGTGCTGGGCGAATGCTACCGATGTTGGAATTGATCTTGAGCGGCTTCGGTCAGCACGATTCGAATGCCAGACTTGAGCAGCCGAATAGCGAGCAAAACCGAGTCATAAACTTGCCAGTATTGGCCGAGCCACACAGTGAGATGTAGCCCAGCTATCCGTGTTCGACTTCAAAAGCTAAAGCGCGTTCCGGTTTCAATCCGGCGTCCGGGCATTGCCGCTGTTGCATGACCGAAGAACGGCGATGTTTGTACGCCAGAAAAGGCAACCTGGTTGGCGTGATTGAGTAGGTTGCTTGCCTGAATGAAAAACTCGGTGCGAAAACGTTTTGAGTTGCTGCCCGGCATCGAAGGCATCGAGCCAAGCATATCGCTCGCATTGCTGTCACCGCGCATAATGCGCACAACTGGGCCACCGCCCCCGCCGCTGGCTTCACGCACTTTGCCAAAGCCAAAACCCCAAGCGAGTCGCGTACTCAATTCCACGCGGCCTGCGCCACGCGCGCTGTTGCGTGTCACGCCAACGGGCCGGTCGTTGACGATGCTGTCGCCGTTATTATCAAAGCCGGTCAGGATGTTGTATGGCGCGGCGGAGTTGGCTTGAAAGCTCGTGCCCACGCGCAGCCCTTTGGGCAGCGTGAAATTGGACATGACAAACAAACGGTGCCGCGTGTCACCGAGAGACGGGCCGCGCTCTCCGCGCAGATCGAAATTGTTGGCAGGCAGACCAAGCGAGCTATCTGTCTCGTTGGTCGCCTTCGATAACATATAGTTGGCGGCCACGAAGAATTTCCCCATCTTCATCCAGTTAACATTGATCAACGCCGCGTTTAGCGAAGAGTTGGCGCTGCCTTCGATCTGCGTGATGTTGCCTGCGAGCGGATCGGGTCGCCCCAAGCCGGACACGGGCGCGTTGATATTGCGCCCCCGCAGCACATGCACGCCACGTTGATGAATGTATTGCGACATCAGCCGCACGCCCTGCTTCAACTCACGCTCCATTCCGAAAGAGAACATTTCCGTCACCGGCATCTGTAAATGTGAATCAACTTGCACGCGGCTCGCCGGCAGGGTGATGGGTTGCCCACAAGCCAATGGATTTGGGAAGCATGGCTGTTGAACAATCAAGTCGCGTTGTTGTTGACCGTTGACACGCAAGGCTTGTTCGAGCGTCTCCGCGCCGAACCAGTTATAAAAGATACCAGCGCCGGCGCGGAACGTCGTCTTGCCGTTTTTGAAGGGCGACCAGGCCAGCCCGAAGCGCGGCGCAAAATTGTTGCCGTCACCTAAATTGGTCTGCCATTCGTGGCGCACACCAATGTTCAAGCTCAAGCTTTTACGCACGCGCCAATCGTCCTGCACATACCAGCCGAGTTGATATTGATTGAAGTCGAGTTGGCCTACGCCAGTGCGTCGCGTGTAGGTCGTCGGCTTACCGGCTTGATAGGCGGCAAGGCTGGAGAAGAGGAATGTGCCGTTGAAGTTACGTTCTTCATTGCTGCTGTAATGCGCGGTTTCGAGTTGTAAACCGGTGCGCAGCGAATGCTTGCTAAAGGCGAGGTCAATGTTGTCTGCCAACTCTGAATCGCGCACGCGCCGTTGACTGTTGAGCTGTGCGCCGCCGCTGGTAAAAGCATTGAGCACCTGAATCGTCGTGTCATTGAAGAGCGAGTGTTGTTCAACCGACTGCCAACGCAACTGAAATCTGATTTCGTTCAAAAGCTTTTTGCCGAGCGTGCCCGAATCGGCCAGTCGCAACAGATGCTCGGTCGAGTTTGTGTTGAAAGCGCGCGACGGCAAATCGTAATTGCCAACACCCAGATTGTCTTGTCGCCGCGCGTTGCGTTGGTACTCGCCGAGCAAAGTGTGAGTCTTCGTCAGCATGTGTTCGACGCGGCTCGTCAGGTTTAAGGTGCGCCAGGGTTGGCGCGCAACGTCATTGACAGTGGAAGTGGGAAACGCCGCCAGGATCGTCTTGGCCTCGTAAGAATTCACGCCGTCCGCCGACAGGAAGAGCGACGTATGCTTGCGCCAGAGTGGCCCGCTTAATTCAAAGCCGAAGCGCCGATTCTGTTCCGGCGCGCGAAACGGCGCGAAGGCATTGCGCGCGTTCAACGCTTCGTCACGAAAGCCCACATTCAAACTACCGTGCCAGTTGTTCAGGCCCGGTTTGGTCAAGATGTCCACGCCGATCATGCTCGGCATCATGATTCTCGGCGGCATAAGGATTCATGCGAAAGCGAATTTCACGAATCTGCGATTTGGGCGGCAGCTTGCCACCGCGAAAACCATTGACGCGGAAGGTCGCGCCGGGGCCGGCCATATCACGGATGGCCCGCTCGAACTCTTCGGGATCATCGGGCAGTTGTGCGATCTGCTCCGCGGTCAAGACAGTCGTAAAGGCGCGCCCGCGCGGGTCTAGATTGGCTTCAAGTTTGTCTTGCTCGACGTTGAGGACTTCCTGTACCTCGGCAAGCTCCAATTTGATCTCGATTTGCTGTTCGCCGGAGCGCAAGGGATAGTCATTGAGCGCGAGCGGTGCGAAACCATCCGCTGCCACTTCAACTTGATATTTGCCGGGCGCGAGCCGGTTGAATGAGGTTGTGCCGCGTTCATCAGTCCGTTGCGTGCGCGTGGGTTTGCTAAGCGTGATTCTCACATTGGGGATGGCCGCGCCCGCCGGGTCAACCACGCTGATGCGCAGACTTGCTTCGTTTGGCTTTTTGTTTTGCGCTAACGTTGGATTGAAAACTAGAAGAGTGATGAGCAACAAGCTCCACCAGTGAATTCGCATCTTAACCTCTCATCATTGCTGCTGTGCCGGTTTGTTTGGCAAATTGTCGCGCTCGCTATTTCTTGGCAAACTTCTCAGGTTTGAGTGGCGGGTTCAGCTTGAACTTCGTCAGCTCCAACTCTTCAGTAACTTCGTCATTGATGCCTCTGGTGATGCGGTGCGGGAAAGCGATGCCGCCTTCTTCGTTGTAATCGCTGAAGCGCATCTGGAATTCGACGGGCGGCTGGGCGGCGGCTTGCGCCTCGGCCTCTTTGATCCGCTTCTGCAACTCTTCTTCGGTGGGCGGGCCGCCAGCGTTGTTCACCACGACTCGCGGTCGGCGGCCTTGATAAGTGACCATCAACACGCGATGCGTCTTTTGATCCAGGAAGAGGCGCGACGTGCTGCCATTCGCGCTTTTGACATCGAGCACATCGGCTTTGCCATCCGGCGCTTCGGCTTCGCCCGCATAATTGAAGGTGGCGCTGGCAGAGGCTGGCGCGGTCAGCAAGAAGCCGAGCCAGAAGCGCATGATGTCTGCGCGCACCGACTGTCTGGCCAGCTCTTGGCCTTGAGGCGTATTGGCGCCGGGGCGACGAATGACAATGTTCGCGCCACCGCCGTGGCCAGTGTTTTGATCTGACCAGACTTCCGCACCATTGAGCACATCGGTGACAGTCATCTCTACGCCAGGCATGGGCGACAATGTCTCGATCTTCATTGTGTGATCGGGCAAGAGGATGTCGAATTGTACTTCGCCGCTCATATCGCGGTCGCCCATCACGCGGCGCATTTTGCCGTTGATCGTGAGGCTTTGCAGGGCTTTCAACTTCGCCTCACTGCCGAGCGCCTGGCGCGCTTGCGCCAGGATGGCCTGCGCTTTGGCCGCTGTGTCCTGGTTGGCCGAAACTTGATTTTGCGCGAGCAGCAGGCTGGTGGTAGACAGAGCCAGTGCGAGCGAAAGCGTTAATAGTCGCATAAAACTTTCTCCTCCGAATAAATGTCCGCCAAGCTGCCAGGGCTTGTCGGTGATTCTGGGTCGCGCCAAACCGGAAGCTCGCGCCAAGCTCTGGCAGCTTGTCGGGCGATTGCGCGCCGATCGAATATGGCTTGTGAGCCGAGCGTATCATCGCTGAAAGCGCACGCTGATTGGTTAAGCTGCGGCAAAGAGTTTGTTAAGGATGTAAAATCTCATTGGGTCTTCTCAGTTCCATTCAGACCCCGAAATGCAGATACTTAGCGCGGGTTGAAGGCTTGCCAGGTCGCGCGAATTCCCAATAGAACCGGAGAGTTTGGCGCACTATTGGCACACTGACACCTGTAATTTGGCACACTTGATTTAAGTTCGGCTCGCCTCACGCTGGCCTCATGAACCAGCAGACAGCCGCGCAACCTTCACGCGGTTGGCGGGCCGGAGACTTTGAAGGGAAAGGTTAGGAAGGTGACCTATGTGGGATCAGGATGAAGATCTGCCCGACATCGAATTCACGTCCGAGAATGATGCTGGAGAGCCAGTGGTGCTGAGCATGAAAACAACAAACGCGGAATACCTCGACAAGATAGTTGCTTTCACCGCAGGGTCAGATCAGCGATTCGGAAAGCTTTATTGCTTCTGGCAGGTGGATTCAGCATTGACCTACGTACGAAGCAAGGGCCGCGAATTGGCAGATGAATTGATTAGACGTTGGAAAGTAAGTGCATATCCAAATGACCCAAGCAGATCTGAAGGCACGCCAACTGACGAGGAAATAGAGAAACACCTTGATGAAGTGGTAGCTAAAGCTAATGGCGGGCTAGCTGCCTATGCTGCCGAGGTGTTTCTACAAGCTCAGATCACTCTTGTTGGCAATGTGCTTTTGAAACTCTTCGAAGAGGCAAGTGTAACGGTCAAATCTCCCTACGAGGAACGGACATTTTTTGTATTCGACAAAAAGTCCAAGGTAGAAATGCGGGAAGATCTAAAACGATTATCCCAGGATTGGCACAACAGAAGGTTGGGAGTTCGTCGAGGGGGAGACCGGCGGAGCAGAGCCGACCTGGGCCAACTCGGCGACTATTATGATCGCGACCTTGAAGACTGGCGCGAGGCGTTTCGGATTTGTCGCGACTGTTTAGCGTCACGCAGCCAGAGTAGAAAAGCCGAGTGGCGGAGTGAGGTTAAACGAGCTTTCCCGGCGTTGCCTGATGACTTAGTTGAGAGGTTACAACCTATGACTGACTGGCCAGAAAATATATCTGACATATGTCTTGAGCAAGGTGGCGAAGATAAAGCCGAAGACATTGCATTTGAGCGGGCGGCGCGGTCATGCGGGGCTGAGCCTTACGCTTACAAGTTATCATCCTTGCAGGAGACCTACAGGAAACAGAAGCGACAAAATCAAAGTGCCGTTTGATTTTTTTGTTTTAGCTCCCCAAGGCAAAAAACCATCTTCTTTGTTGGTTTTGCTGCCAGTCAGTTCTGCTCTGTGTAAGGTAGCACCCGTCAAGCGCGAACCATTCGCGCAAGTTCTGAAGAAAGGAGATAACAAACTTGATCGAAACGATGCACAAAGTAGAGACCGTGGCTCCACAAGTCCAAATGACGAAGAAAGCTCTTTACGACGCCTGCCGGAGGAAACAGTTTCCGCACGTGCGGATCGGCACCCGCATTCGCATACCGGAATCAGCTCTTCGGCGCTGGATCGAAGAACAAACAGCAAAGGCCATGGGAACGGCTTCAGCAACGGCTGAGGCTGCAACATAAACGAAAGGCATTCACGAAGCTATTCAACTTTGCCGCTCAACTTTGGCGAGGAGCGCGACAAGGAAGACTGCGACGGAATGCCATTCAACCAACCCTTCTCAGGAAGGCTGAGCAGAGTTTATCTGCCTCAGCCCTTCCTGCCAAATTATCGAGGTTTCAAATGACTGTCGTAAAATCGAAAGCCGCCGAGTCTGGCAGGACGGTGGCGGACTTTCGGGGAATTCCAGAATTATCGAGCGAGCGAATCTTACCACAACCACAGCCGAAGATTCCTGATTTTTTGTCGGCCTTCTTTCCAGATCAGAGCGAGCCAATACATCTGCGCGGCTTCAAGCCACGCCACGCGCCGGACTCTCCCGACAACCGCCCGCGAAAGCTCGTCACAACTCGGGCCGCCATCACTAACGCCCCCGCGAGTCAGGCCGAATTGAAGGCGCTCAACCAAACACTCGGCGTGTACTTTGTCGTCAATGCCGGCGGTGATACAGACGATTCAATCACACGCTTCAACGCCTGGTTTGCCGAGTCGGACACGGCCACCATTGAAGACCAGCAGGGCGCGCTTGGCGGACGTTGCACAACAAGCGGGGGGCTTTCCCCCCGCTTCACCAAGAGTGTGCTGCTCAGCACAACGTTGCGGTTTGCTGCTTTCGTGGGAAGGAGGTTGAGAAATGCAACCTGAGGCCTTCCTTGCACCGACACATATCAAACAGCTTGTCGAGCAATCCGGCATTGACGAGCAAGTCATTCATGAGCGTGGCTATCGGACAATCGAAAAGGCCACCGAGTTACAGCAGCTTGGCTTCGCCCCCGTTCAAGCTCGCACTGTGCCTGGCCTCCTCATTCCGCAATGGGGTACGGACGGCGGCAACGGGCGCTATGTCTTCCGTCCTGATCAGCCGCGCGTGGCCGATGCGAAGTCGGCAAATCCCAAAGTCATCAAGTACGAACAGCCGATAGGTGTGGGCATCCGTCTTGATTGCCCGCCACGCTGCAAAGAGCAACTTAGCAGTCCTGCTATTACTCTTTGGATTACCGAGGGAACGAAGAAAGCAGACGCAGCAGCTAGTCGTGGGCTTTGTTGCATTGCTCTCAATGGCGTTTATGGCTTCAAGGGTAAGAACATCTTCGGCGGCATCACGGTACTGGCAGACTTCGACTACATCGCGTTGAAAGAGCGCACCGTTAACATCGTTTTCGATAACGATGTGATGACAAAGAAGGAAGTGAAAGGAGCGCTCGAAAGGCTGGTTGAGCATTTGCAGCGCAAAGGCGCACTCGTCAATTGCGTTTACCTGCCAGCCGAAAACGGGGAAAAGGTTGGTCTTGATGACTACCTGCTGAGGTATACCGTTGATGAGCTACAGGCGCTCGTCAGCGCACCGCGTCCGGTAGTTAAAGCAGCTCCTGCCCGGATTGAATTGCTAGACCATGCACCGTTGGTCATTTCGCGCCCACTGACTTTGTTGCAAGGCCAGGTGTACGCGGCCATCTGGCCCTACATAAAAGTCACGGTCAGTGAGACCAACAATAAAGACGGGGAAGTCATTCGGCATAACCCGCCAATAGAGCACAACGAGCAACGGTTGATGATCGTGCGCGGCGATGGCGTAGTGTTCGGCGATAGCAATCATAGCTTTGACGAGCTTGGCCTTTCCCTTCGCCTGCCTGAAATTCCTACTCCGCAAAAGCTCTGGTCAACTGTCGGAATAAAGCGGTGGCTACGAAGAGAGCGGCCTACGCCAGCAGAGTTGTTCAACCGGCTGGTTGATGTAGTTAACCGCTTCATTGATTTTGAAAAGTCACTGACCAACCAACGCGGGATGTGTGAACTGGTGGCAGCCTACATTCTCGCCACGTGGTTCCTGGATGCGTTCAATGTGATTGGCTACATCTGGCCAAATGGCGAACGCGGCAGCGGCAAAACTCAATTGCTGATCCTCCTGAGCGAGCTTGGCTATCTTGGCCAGTACATTCTTGCGTGCGGAAGCTTTGCCGCTTTACGCGATCTGGCTGACTACGGCGCACTGCTCTGCTTTGACGATGCCGAAAACTTAAGCGATCCGAAGTCTACAGACCCAGAGAAGCGTACGCTGCTGCTTGCAGGCAACCGGCGCGGCAGCACTGTGCCCATTAAAGAGCAGGCCCCTGACGGCACCTGGCGCACGCGCCACGTCCAATATTGCCCGCGCTCGTTCAGCGCCATTCGTCTGCCGGACAGCGTGCTCGCCAGCCGAACCATCACGATTCCACTCATCCGCAGCGGCGACAAAAGAAGGGCCAACGCCGATCCGCTCGAATACGACCTGTGGCCACACGACCGGCAGACTTTGGTTGACGATCTGTGGGGACTCGCCACCGCCCGCCTGCACGAATTGCCAGCCTACGAACGCCGCGTCAATACGGAATCCGACTTGACCGGGCGCAATCTGGAGCCGTGGCGCGCTATTCTTGCTGTTGCCTTGTGGCTCGAAGAAAACGGAGTCAGCGATCTATCAAAGCGCATGCAGCAACTCTCCACGGGCTACCAAACCGAGCGCACCGAATTTGAAAGCAGCGATTTGACCCGCGTGGTGATTTCCGCCGTTTCCGCCATTTCCGCCGTTTCCGCCGTTTTATCTGAGACCCCCCCTCTCAACCAAGCAAATCACTGATAAAGCGAAGGAAATGGCGGAGGAAGAAGAAACCGGCATAGACCCGGAAACTATTAACACTAGAAGAGTTGGCTGGATTCTGAAGCGTCTTAGGCTTGGTAAAGCTGGGCGCGAAGATGGAAAAAAAGGGCGCCAATGGCTCGTTAAAACGGCGGATGTCGAACGGTGGCGGGTGGCCTACTCAATTAGTGATTTTGAGAAACGGCCACCTGTCGGGAAAAACGGCGGAAACGGCGAAAACGGCGGAACGGCGGAAAATCCGGCTCCGACCGCAGACGATGAGGAGGTTTTTTAATGAATGCTCAAACCGTAATTTCTACTCTTCAAGCGCGCGGTTTCAGTCTCGCCCCGACTGAGGGAGGCATCAGCGTCAAGCCGTCCAAGCTACTCACCGATGCCGACCGCGCGGCGATCCGCGAGCATAAAGCTGAGTTGTTGTCTTTGCTGTCTCCGCCAACATCTCGCCTCCTTTCCACTGCGACGCTTGAAACTGAGCGGCGGCTCGAAAGCGGCGTGCCTCCCTGTTGCGGCTCACGCTTCACGCGGGGCATCCGACCTGCTCGCTGCATTAGTTGCGACCTGGCTTGGCCTGACGAAGACCTGACAGCACTGCGGGCATACCTGCAACAGAAACGAGAAGGAGCGAAAGCAGCATGAGCACAGCAACCACACCGGTCAAAACTGAAGCTTTCGCCTGCCCTACGCACGGCACGCCGTTGCTTTATGTGTTGAAAGGCGGCGCGGGTTATTGCTCGCACCCATTGCACAGAATGTATGTGCAGGCCGCCGGTATCGAGCCGCCAGAGCTTGATGCAGTGATTGTTGCAAAGCGTGCGGCAGCGTCGAAACCGAAGGCAAAGAAAGCCAAGAAGGCCAAGCGAGAGGCGCGGCAAGTCCACACCGGCGCAACCAAAGTGAGTGGGATTTACAAGTATTTTCCGCAATGAAAGACAGCGCGAACGAATGCCGAAGAGAGTTGACCAGAACCAGCCCGTGATCGTGCAGGCATTGCGCGCAGTGGGCGCGACTGTGCAACCACTGCACACCGTCGGGCGCGGCTGCCCTGATCTGCTGGTCGGCTTTCGTGGCGCGAACTTCGTGCTTGAGGTGAAGAACCCGACGCAGAGACCCAGCGACCGGCGATTAACGCCAGATGAGCAGGCCTGGCACGAAGGCTGGCGCGGACAGAAAGCCATCGTAGAGACCGCAGGTGAGGCGCTATCCGCAATTGGGGTGGCTCAGCCACTAGATGAAAGGATTTGAAAGGATTTGAAAGGTTCTGGCGAAAAACTGACGCGGAAACAAGAGCAAGCCATCGCGGCGCTGCTGACGGCTGCGACCTTGCCGGAAGCGGCACAAGCCTGCGGCGTCTCTGAAGTAACACTTTGGCGTTGGCTGCAAGTGCCGGCGTTCACCACGGCCTATCGGGCGGCGCGCACAACCCTGCTCGAAACGGCCATCACTGATTTGCAGCGATCTTGCGGCAAGGCGGCGAAGGTCCTCGTCACGATTATGGAGGACACCAGCATGCCGCCGTCGTCGAGAGTGACAGCAGCGGTCAAGGTGTTGGAGATGACCTTGAAAGCGCGCGAGGTTTTTGAAATCGAAGAAAGATTGCGTGCGCTTGAAGAGCATTTAGCAGGGCCGAAGAGGAAAAGAGCATGAGTGTTAAAGCACGCTTGGATAAATTGGAAGAACAGACCGCGCAGAGTGAAGGCGGCCAACTTCTGCCGCTGACCGCCACCGTCGCAATTCAATCTGATGACGGCAAAAACCTTTTCCACGTTACGCAAGGTGGCGAAGCCGCCAGAATGATGACGCGTGAGCAAGTTGCTGAATTGGGCGGGCCGACCATCGTGATTCACCGCTCCGAATTGGCGACAGGGGCTAGCCCGGAATTTTGAATGATCAAACGAATTAACCGACTCGCGGTGGTGGCGTGTCTTGAAATGGAGTGAGGTAACGATGAGAGATGAACTGAAATTCTTCATCGCTGACGCAATGTTGGCACAAGCTGAGATACGACGGCTTCAGGCGACGCACCGCCAGTTGGCGGTGCAAGCTACGGCTGATCTGCAAAAGCTGACCGCCAGTTTTGCGGCGTCAATAAAACCAATCAGAGCAAGCCAACATTTCTATCAACTTTTATGCAAGAGACAAAGGAGCACACAACGATGAGTAACGTAGCAACCTGGCGAGCCGAAGCCGCCCGCCGCGCCGAGCAACAACGCGCCAATGAACCAACCGCGCTAATCACTTTGCCTGAGTTTCCACTATTCCCATTCATCGGAAGACGCCTGCCGTGGCAAGAATGGATTGCCAACGGTTTGATCCCCGAAAGCCTCTCGAACCAGCTCGCCGCACAAGCCGATGATCGAGAAGTCGAGGATGATTCCGCGCCCTTATCCGGTGCCGAGGCACAGGCCTGGATTCGCTTCAGACAGCGTGTGATTTCCAGCGTCACAGTTGACCCGCACATAGTTTTTGATGATCGCCCACTGAAAGAAAACGACATTCACGCAGCGGAGCTTCCCGATGATTTATTGCAGGCAATTTATCGCTGGGCAATGGCACTCTCGTCGGGTGTGCCCGTGATGACGACGAATGGAATGACGACGGTGGGTGCCGTCGAAACCTTTCGTCACGACAATTTGGGGACGCCGGAGTCTGCTGGCGTTGGCCTACCTCTGCCAGAAGTTCGGGCAGAGTCCGGGGCGGTGGATCGGGCTGCTGGATGACGTTGTGATGCGCGCCTTTGACTGCGCGGCGGCGATGGCCATCTTGCAAGCCGAAACTCCGAAGAAGTCGGACGATGAAGACGACGAGCGCGGAGTTTACGACGCCGAAACTGGCATGACGACGGTGCGCGGGCCGCGCGTGAAGCTGTCTGAGTTTATGAAGGGCGGCGACGTAACGATTCAACTTTTGCAGCCGGGGGGATAAGCCCCTCGGCTCTGGTGATGATTTATGGCTGACGAAATCAAATTCAAAGTGAGTGGTGATACAGCAGCGGCAAGACAAGCTGTTAATGATTTGCGCGGCGACACGAACGCTCTGTTCAACGCGTTTACACAACTACGCATCGGCCTGACCCAGCTTGGACGCGGCGACCTCGGCGGCATACCGAACCTGATTAGGGTCTTCCAAATCTCTAGCGAGATCAGCGCGACGACGTTGGCTATGGGTGGTTTCACCGCCGGCGCATTGGCGGCGGCTGGTGCAGCGGCCGCGCTCGAAGCCAAGGCCATCAGCCTAACGCTCGAAATGGCGAAGCTGGCTGGCCACCTTGACGACCTCAGCAAGGAGACGGGCCTGAGTCCTGAGTTTCTGCAACGGCTGCAAGCCTTGGGCGATTTGGGCGGCGTCAAGATTGACACCATCACCGCATCGTACGAGAAGTTTCAGCGCGTGATCGTCGGCGCTGATGAGAATTCAAAACAAGCCCAACGCTCGCTGCAAAAACTCGGCATCACGGCGAAAGAAGCGGCCAGCGATCCAGAAGCGGCCTTCAAGAAACTGCTGGAAGTGCTGGCCGAAAATCAGGGCAGCGCGGCAGCCACAGAGTTGGCTTTCGAACTCGCGGGCAGGAGCGGCACGAAGCTTTTACGCATCGCGGAAGAGAATGCTAAAGCTGCGGCGGACTTTGGTCAGACACTCGACCGGGAAGCGCTGCGTTCACTCGCAGCGCTCGATGATGAAGTCGTCAAGCTCGGCCTTACGGCGAAGCGCGTCACTGGTCAGATTGCTGGAGAGATGGCGCCCCAAGTCACAGGTGCGATCATAGACATTCAGAAGGCACTCGGCGCAAACGAGGGAGCCTTCAAATCATTCGGCGAAATCGCGGCCACGACTTTACTCGGCGTGCGCGCGATTGCGCGACAGACAGCGGCTGATCTGCGATTTTCAAAGGAAATGCTTGGCGGTATGGCTGAGGCGGCCATTGCGCTGGCCAAACGCGACCCTGTGGGCATTGCGAACAGCCTCATCAAAAAAGTACCGCTACCACCCAGCTTTGATGAAACATTGGGCGGGATCATCATCGAAGACAAAATCCGCGAGGCCATGCAGTTCGCCCAAGACGCGCTCGCGCGCCAGCATAAAACCAAGACGATTCCGACCATTCCCCGCCCAGCCAAGTCGCAGGTTGATGAAGAAGCTAAAGCCCAACTCGAACTGCTCAGGATTCAGGAACAGGCAGCCACGCGCCTGGCCAACGCCACGATCAGCGCGGCGCGCGCCGAGTTCGAACAACGCAAAATCGGCATTGAAACACTTGAGCGGATTACCATCGAAGCCGAGAACCGGATGCTCGCCGCCAAACTGAAGGTCTTCGCGGCTGAGCGGCGCGCGGTCGAAGAGTCCAAGCTGAAAGACACTGAAAAAGCCGTGCGCCTGGCCCAGCTCGGCGAGCGTGAGGCGTCCGCGCGCCAAACCGCTGGCGACAAGATTCTGCAAGTGCAAAGCGAGCGGTATAGACGCGAAGAGCAACTGCGCAAACAGAACGAGGCGGACGAGCAGAAGACAGCCGAGCGGGAACGCCGGTTGGAGTCCGAGCGCTTGAAAGATCTTCAGACCTATCTGAAAGCTCGCATTCGCATTCTTGAGCAGGCACGGCGGGACGTGTTGGACGCCAACAGCGCCGAGCTTGGCGCACTAAGACAGCGCGGCGAACTCGACCCGGGCAATCAAGCCTTGCAGCGCGAAATCATTCAGCGGCGCGCGCAGCTCGAACGCGACTCCGCCGAACACATTCACGAGCAAAAGCTGGCTGATATTCAGAAAGATGCCGAGGCTGCCTTGGCTGTCGAGAACCTCACGCGCCAGCAGATCGAAGAGATTGAAAGGGCCAGCAATCAGCGCCGGGCCGCCGAGGAGTTGCGCTTTCAGTCGGAAATCCGGCAGATAACTTTGCAGCGCTGGGCTGACCTGCAGAAAGCCAACCCGACCAGCGATTTCAATATCTACGGCCCGGCGGTGGCTGCCCAGATAAGTTATTGGGAGGAACTTCTCGAACGTCAATTGACCTTATGGGAAAAGCTCAGGCTGGCAGCCACGAATTACGCGAAGACTCTCAAGACTGATATGTCGGTTGCGTTCGAACGCGCGAAAGATGTGATCGGTAATTTTCAGCGAGCGGCGGCGGCGGCCACCAACGCCTTTGTGGACAGCGGCGGCTCGCTGAAGGCTGCTGGAAAAGCCTTCGCCCAGACCCTGGCCGCGCCGTATATCGAGGCGGCGAAGACAGCAGCCGCTTACCACGCGGCGGCGGCAGTCGGCTCGCTGGCCGTGTGGGATCTGCGCGGGTTTGCCCTGCATACCCTGGCAGCGGTGGGCTTTGCTGCATTGGGAGCGGCTGCCACCAATCTACTCAGTGGGGCTGGTGCTAGTAGTTCGACCAATAGCGCACTTGGTAACCAACTCACTGGCACGCGCCAGAGTGAGAACACGCTTGCCACCGAGCGACGCTATGAGTATATCGAGAAGGACGCGGCAGGCGTGCGGCAAGGAAACATCGTGATTAAGCTGGAGATGAACACGCCTCATTTCATCAAAGAGGTACAAGGCGCGGTGGCACAAGATCATCGGGAGTATGGCCCGATCAGGCAAGCCACAGAAAACTTAATATCAGGCATGCCGCTAACGACTAGCTAGAAACTGGCATCGCGAAACACGATCAACAAAACTGAAAGGATCAATCTATGTTGCAAGTAACCAGAATCAACACCGGACTGAACGAAGCGTTCACCCTTGTCACTGTAGGCTTCCGCGTTCAACATACGGACGGCACATCGAGCGCTGGCACGGTTGAAGTGCATCTCGACGGGCAAAGCTACACGTTAGACGAATTGAAACAGAGGGCCATCGAGAAAGCGCGCGAAGCCTTGGAACTCGCCAAGTCTTCAGCCTCGTGAAGCAACTGCTCGACAGCTACACCAGCGGGACGCCGCTGACAACCTCTTAACTGGCAACACTCAACAATGAACAACACAAAGTTTTACGCACTGGCAGTTTCGGCTATCAAAATGCAGTCAACGATCTCGCACGCTGGCGTCCACATCGTCACTACAACGGGACTGCGAGCTAGATTGATGTACGCCGAAGACGATCAAGCCGCCATTCGGCAGGGACTTGAGTTTGCCCACACAGAATGGCCTGAATCGGATGGATGGACGCACTATGGTTGCAAGGCGATATGGATAGAAAAAGCAGACCTCGCCGCTATACTTGAGAAGCTATCAGCGGAAGACTCCGACAGTGGCCCAGAAGGCGGCTGGATTATGTAAGACGTGGGCTACTGATTACGATGCGGTGATGCCGAGCTTTTTGGATACCCCATGCATTCCCTAATACCTCATGCTGAGAATTCCGCGAACAGTGACCGCCAAATCTGCGGAGCAAAGACGCGCGACGGCTCACCCTGCCAGACGCCGCTGGTCATAGGCCGCAAACGCTGCCGGATGCACGGTGGCACAGCCAAGCGCGGAGCCTTTCATCATCGTTTCAAGCACGGGCGCTATTCGTATGGCTTGGGCGGCACGGCTCGCAGCCGAGACATTGAACGCATCGAGCGGAAGCGAAGGCGCGAAGGGCACAAGCGGATCGCCGCCTTCGTCGCGGCGTTTCAATCTGGCGACGTGCGCGCGGTCGAGCGGACCGCTACCGGTAGGCTGCTAGGCTTGGAGCGCTCAACGCTGCGGATGTTGATGGAGAGACAAGAAATCACCTGAAAGCAAACTGGCCGCGCCAGGCTCACACTTGGCGCGGCTGTTTTGCGTTCCATTGCTCCACTTATGGGTTGGGCTGCCGGGCCTTTTCCTTTTGTGCTTTCTCACGTTGTTCCTTCAATTGCTGCATCATCTCCGGACGGCGCGCCCACTCGACACTCTTCTCCTCAGGCTGATTGAAGACTTCCGGGTGGAGGTAGTGGCCGCGCTCTTGCTCCGGCTTCTCTTCTTCCACCTTAATGCGGTACTTGTTGGCGTAAGCGTCTTGGCGGATGCCGGTCACCTGCCAGGAAACTTCTAGCCCAGGCTGGCCGCCCGCAATCTTGAAGCGATTGTCCTTGATCTTCTCGGCAATGTAGATTGGTGCGAACCCGCCAATGCAGGTGAGTTGATAGCGGAAGTCGCGGTTGAGCGCTCCGAACCATTCCGGCAATGACACGACGGCCTCGCCCTGCTTATCAAGGGTGACGAGGCCATTGTAGATGTTCATCATGTCAGGCGCTTCGACAAAGGAGTGATAGAGGTATTTGTGTTCGGGATCCAGTGGATGATCTATCTGAGATGAACCGGCGTTTTGCGAGAGCATGCCGTTAATAACTACATTGCCATCGAAAAAACCCGCGTACAGGCTGCTGGCGCCATAAACGGCTATGTTGTTGGGACTAATTCCCGACAAGCCGATTCCGTTGGGACTATAACCATATACGGCGGCGGTGGATCCAGAAGCTTCTACCTCCAACTTATTAGCGATGCTATCCCTACCGATGCCGACCTTACCGAAGATGTCAATATTGATGCCATTAGTCGAAGGCGGCGGCCCAGATCCCAGCCCGGCCACCAATTTCAACCTTGCTCCGTCGAATCTCACGTCGCCACGGTTGCCGCCGTTTTTGATCCCCACCCCAGCTTCGCCATTGGGTGTGCCGAGTGATATTTCCCGGTTGCTGTCGGGTGTGACCGTTGACACGCCATTGACGTGCAAGGTTGCTGTCGGGGCGGACGTGCCGATGCCGACGTTGCCTTGCACGATCATCCCATCGGGCGGCGCGGCTATGTTGCTATAATCTTTGCCTACCGCCAGATTGCCTCCAATGCTCATCTTGTTGAGTGCCTGTGCGAGATTTGCGGAAGACACACTCTCGGCACTGTCGCCATGTCGCCTAGCCAACAGTAGCTGTCTGCGGGCGCTATCACTCAAACTCTGGCCCGAAGCCACGAAACCGCTAGCCACATCAGGCGTTTGCTTATCCTGCGCTAGTAGCAAAGGGACGAGTGATAACGAGAGCAGCAACGAGCAAATAATCTTCCGCATCATGGATGACTCCTTGAGTGAAGGCTGGCGGCAACCAGCCGGGTTGTGGGGGATGTGATTGGCGCACCGTAAGACGTGGCTGTGTGTTCGTCAAGAGTGGAAGCGTAATTCCCCACCAGCGCCCGCGCCTTGCCGCCTTCCTTGCACGATTCGACACTGACAGGCTGTGGGACAAGGGCAAATTCAGCCACGGTCAAATAAACGCAAAATGCCGAGGTCGAGCAGATTGTAGAAGTTCAAGCTACCGGAGGCCGACAGGTTCCGGTGCCCGGCAGACCTTGCAAACAAAGGACTTTGCAAGTCAACATGCCTAGCCGATATTTTATGACCCTTAGAGTATGAAATTTCGTGTTTGGCAACGAGACCCCATCAAGGTTTCTATCTCAAATCGAGAAACTGGAGTGGACTTTCCGCAACGGAGCTCTTCCGAATGCTGAATCGAGAGGTGACATATGCTTTTTCGCGCCCTTTTGTTCTTGGCGTTCATCGTCCCATTCACAAGGACAGAAGACAAAATCACAACCTTTGCAGGCAAGTGGCAGTTTGATGAAGCCCAGTCATCCTATAAGCTGACGACTAAGGTGATAAAAGATTTGCCGGATCACTTAAAGGTGAAAATCCCAAACTATGACGTACCAAGGCTGGCAGGTGTACCCCGTTATTTTTCTACACCCCCTACTCTGGTAATCAAAGTTGTTGGTGACCGCCTGACAACATCCGCTCCGCAATGGTTTACCGGTTGGATTCCATATGACGCGGAATTTTTGGTCGGTGGAAAACAGAAAGAGAAAAATGACGGAGTAGGAGTTCAGCGGTCCAAATCTCGGTGGGAAGAGGCTCGAATTGTCAGAGAATGGAGCATGAATGATGCCAGCATATACGAGTCATCCGAAGGCAGAGACGTTCTTTCGTTATCCGAGGACGGCAAAACTCTGACGGTCGAATGCCGTCGCATTCACAAGCTTCGCATGAAGGTGGACGACCGTCCTTACGAACTTGATGATGTTGAAGACATTCGGAGTGTGTTCGTAAAAATACGGTAGTATCAGCGGCAGGCTAATGGGGATGGCTGACGGGTGAGCCAGGCGGCTCACGATTCGCGGGGCTAGTCGCTAAAGCTGAAGGAGGAAAGAAAGGTGCGTTTCCGTTTAATTACTGGTTTTCGTCTCAGCTTTATTCAGTCCCCTTCTCTGCTCGCCGCTCACTCACCCACTGCTCAACCACGGAGCGCCGCCGATCCGCTCCCAACGCTGCCCATTGATCCAGCAACCGCTTTCCCACATAACCGAGGTAGGTCTTCGTCTGGCGTGGCGCGTTCGGCCCTTGTGGTGTATGCCAGCAACCAAAGCCGGGCCGGTCGGTGCGTTTCTCCCATTGAATGTTGACCAATTCGGGCAGCTTCAAAGCAGACCCGCTACCGCCACGTTTCACACCACGTTTTTCTGATGTGGTTTTGGCCGCCGATGATTTGCCGGTTTCTTCGACCGGCGGGGCATCAATCACCGGCGCCAGGCTTTTGGGTCAAGATCACTCGTCACCTCGTCCGCACTCGTCAGGCTCCGCGCTTCGTCCGCCCAACCGAACTGCTCACGCCTGAGCCTGTCCACTTCGGCGGCGTACTTGGCCGCAAACCCGTTCCGCTGCCAAAGTAGTGACCAGGCGAGTGCCAGAGCGTCAAAGAAGCCACGCACGCGGGCAGATGCCAGCACAACCGGGTTGCCGATGGCCGCAGACTTTCGCGTGGTCACCAGGTCAGCGTGTGCGGTTTCCGCCTTCAGCTCGAGCATGCGGTGAGCCGTTACCGGATCGGCGTTGCGAATCAATGGAATGAGGATCAAACCGACAGCCAGGTGGAAGGCAAACGACCAGTGCGACCAGAAACGAAGCTGCGCCGGCGGAGTCACACCCGCAATGAAGCAAGAGAGCAACGCACCGTTAGCGATCATCGTCGCGCGAATCGCCCAATAGGTGAGGTTGGCCAGCAATCTTTGTGTGCCACCTTTGAAGGTCTCGCGCAGTCCGTCTTCAAGGGTGAAGGTAGAAAACTCGACAATGGCGAAGGTCAGCAGCGCCAACACGGTTGCGCCAGCCATACCAATGCGGGCCGTATGTGAATAGCCATTCGCGTAAGCCGTGGAGATAGCGGCCAGGGTAGCGGCGCAAAGGTCAATTAGCTTCAACCGACCAGAGACGCGCCGGTATGCGTCGGAGTTAGCCAGCGTGCTGTATGCGTCGGTAGCTTTGCCGCGCATCACGTGCGCCAGGTTGGGCAGCGGGTTTGTATCGGCGTCGGGATGAGCCGTACCGTTGATGTAGGTGGGTTGTTTCAACATCGTGAGTTTCCTTCAAATAGGGAAGCGGCATGATGGCGCCGCAGTGGCAGCCTCTACGCGCGTTGGCGTGTGGTGGTTGTTGGGGCTTGGCGGGGGGCCTCATCCCTCGCCAAGCCCGTCGTCTTTACCTGATGCGAAGCTTGTACTCGAAAACTTTTATGCAAGCTTGCGGGTCGGTCATCGCGTGCAATACCTCGTTCAGTTGACCGCCTCCGAAGTCGTAAACTCCGGCTCGCGCTGTTGCTGTTTCAACGCCGCCGCCATGTCCAACACCTGCGCAACTTGCCGCGCAATGTCGGCATCTACATTTAGGTAACGATCAAAGGTCTTCGATTCGCTGTGGCCGGTTTGCTTCATGACTAAATCGCGGGGGAGTCCGGCGAGTATCGCATTCGTTGCGTACCAGTGGCGCAGATCGTGAAAATGAAGATCGGTAACTCCGGCCAACTCACAAAGCTTCGTCCAGCCCTTTTGAAAATCGTACCTGATACCAAAAACAGGTTCACTGTCGGGCGGTTGCGTTCCTCCAGCCAGGCAGCCAGCTCGCGCGCCAGGCGTTCCGTGATGCCCACAAAGCGCGGGTGGCGCTTGTTGCGCGCGGTTGGCCGGCCCAGATCGAGCAAGCGGTTCTCTAAATCAATCTGGGGGCGCTTGAGGCGCAGCAGCTTGCCTCTACGCAAGCCCGTGTCGAGCGCGGCAAAGATCAGCACGCGCAGATGACGGCGCGGCCCGGTGGCGTGGTCGAGCAGCCGGTTGATCTCGTCGTCAGTCGGGATGCGGTCACGCGGTACTTCCTCGTTCAGCTTGATCAGGGCTTCGCCTTGCTTGAATGGGTTTCGAGTGATCCAGTCTTCTTGTGCTGCGTAGTTGAATAGTCGCCGCAGGATTTCCATCTCCCGGTTGATGGTGGCGACGCAGCGCAGCTCGTCCGTGTATCGGTGCTTGACCGTTTCACGCTTTTCTCTGAAAGCTTTCAGCGTGGTGTAATCAATCGCGCGCAGCTTCATCGCGCCGAAGTACTCGCGGTACATCTCGGCAAAGTATTTTTCAAACTTGCGCGGGAAAGCGTCGAGCAGATCGTTGAAGGTCATCTTCTCGGCGTCGAGCTGTTCAGCGCGCGGTCTTGAATATTGCCTGCGCAGCTCGACGGCCTGTGCGCGGCCTTCGGCTTTGGTTTGAACTCGTTTGTACTTGGATTTCCATTTACCCGTGCGCGGGTCTTTGTAGCCAACGCGCGCATAGAGCTTGCCGTCAATTTCGGTAAGGTTGGTTTCTTTGCGTTTCATGACGACCTCCACAATTCAAGCAAGCTGACTTCGTTCAACCAAAACGCCTCAACACCGCGCGGCGCGTCAACACAGGCTTGACCAGCCGCGAGTGGGTAGACCAAGCCCAGGCGAATACGGTCGCCGAAGGCAACGCCCATCACCACGCCGGGGATGATGCGGGCAGTTACTACCCCGGTCACGAGTTGACCGGGGTAGTAACTGCCAAGCTGGACTTCAATGCTCAGCAGGAAGACATCGCCAAACCGGGCGCTATCGCTTGGAACTAAACGGAGTGTCGGAGGCGCGTAGGTAAAGAGCGGCGAGTGTTGAAGGGCTTTACTCATGCCGTCCCTCCGGCTGGCACTTGCGGCGCGTTCTTTTTTATGTGGCTCAAGAGCAACGGCAGGACTTCCGAAATCAATTCCGGTTCAGATGTCCACTGCGCCAAATCAATCCACTCGTTTACGCAGTCGCCAAAGCTGTTATAAAAGTCGGTCGGTAAGTAGGCGCGATGCCGTTCGATTTTCGCTATGGCATCAGAGATTTCACGGTATGCGCGCAGGTCTTCTTCGTCTTCGTCTAAAGACTTAAAAGGCTGGTCGGGTGTTAAGACGCTGTGCTCTGCTTTTTCTTTTTCTTGTCCGCAGTGGAGGGCGAAGCCGCGCAGTAATGCGACGCGGATTTCCTGCGCGTCATACTGATAGCCGCCTAAGTAGTCAACTGCGATTTCGGCAGCTTCCTTGAACGCCTTGCGCACCATTGGCGGCGTGTCCGGATGGAGCAGAAGCGTGGTGAGCGCCTCAATGAATTGTTGAAAGATCGGTAACGAATTCGCTGTGGTCATGGTGAGAAAACCTCTCTTGAGAAAGGCGAAGGGTGATAGCCTGGAATCGGTAAGGATCGGCCACCCTTCGCGGTGGTTGGTTCAAAAGGCCCGCCGAGTGTTGACGCATCCGGCGGGCCTTTCTTATTCGCGCTCGAATGTAATCTTGACCTTTGCGCCAACTGCCTGCGCGACGGCAATCAGCGTGCTCAGCCTGGTGTCTTGCCCAAGTAGCACGTCGTTTACCGTCGTCGTACTGCGCTTGGCTTTCGCTGCTATGTCTTCGACGCGTAGCCCGGCAACTTCTTTCAGCCCACGCAATTCATTGGCAGGAAAAAGAGCGTTGCTGGGGTGGCGTTTGGGTGATTTGAGCATTTGAACCTCCCTGTCACACATCAATCCCGTTGTAGCTTTCGCCGCGCACCCTGCACTTGATCATCACGGCCTTGCTCGCCTCGTCCAGCATCGAAGCGCGCTTCGTCTCGACAACTTCGTGGCCACGACCGGCAGACCAGTTGCGCACGGCCTTCGTCTCGACTTCGGCAGCAGCTACACCCAAGTTGCGGGTGTAGCGAGCGAGCAGGCGGCGGGCCACGTGATGTTTGCAGGTCTTGCTCTGCGCTTCGCAGGTGTGGCTCTCGTCCACGATGTACAGCTTGCGGCTAGTGGTTGACTGGATGCGCAGCGTCTGGCCGTCGAATGACCAGTACTTGCTACGGCTGATCTCGATCACCGCACGATCAATGGCGCGCAAGATGGCGGGTTTGCCAGCAGATTTCGCTTTCGCTTCATTGATTGCTTGGTGCCAAGTGGTGGTATTGAGAATCATTGTGTGCCCTTTCGTTCGTGTTATCCCGACGAAAGAAATACTAGACGATTGTAGAGAATTAGTCAACGTAATTCTCTACGGTTGACGAATGTTTTCTCCTAAGTTATAAAACGAGCTATGAGTGACAGATTCCTATCAGTAGCAGAAGCGGCAGCGGCGCTTGATGTGCATCGGACGCGAATCAATCAACTTATTGACAGTGGAGTGCTGCCAGCCACCCGGATAGGCCGAGCCTACGTTATTCGCGAGGCTGATATTGCTTCGGTGAAAGAGAGGCCAGCGCCAGGCAGGCCGAAGAAGGCCGACGAAGCCGAGATGATAGAGGCGAGCCGGAAATCTGCGCCGGTGAAGACGAAGGCGACGAAGAAACATCCGACGAAAGCGAAAGGCCACAAACAACAATGAGTGATGAACATCTGGCAATCATTTTGAGGGGCATCAAAGCGCGGCTTGAAATAACACTCAGGCAGGCTTCGGAGTGCTTGCCTGAAGAAGAGCGCCTAACGCACATGGTGCACGTGGCAGACGCTTGCGAGCCGTACCTGCTGCACTTGCCTTGCGACGACGATGCCCATTGGGTTGAGCGGGTGGCCTTTCACCCGATTGCACTCAACCCCGTTGCTAATCTGATTGATGAACTGTCACACGAGATAAGCCTGCTGACGGTAGCGCCGAAGAAGCTGGCAGCCCCCATAAAGGCGCAAACGAAGACGAAGACCACGAAGAAACGCGCGACTTAAAGGTGATGAATGAGTGAAAGGAAGCAACTGACCCGCCTTCAAGCGGAGGATGTGTTAGCCAGCAAGTTCAACCTTTATGGCAGTGGCGGTTTTTTCTCTAACCGCGACGCTGCAGCAAAGCTGACAGAACACCTAAATATGCAAGATCCCAAAATCATCGAAGCTTTTGAGCAGGAGTTTGAAGCCTTATTAATCCCAAGCTTTGAAGGCGGCAGTTGGTTGGCACACTGCCTAAGCGCCACGGCCGAACAAATCACCTCAGCCGTGTGTGCGGCAGTCGGGATTGAGGTGGAAGGGTCAGAGAAGCTGCAACTCCGGTAGGAAATTGATGCCAATTATGCCGCTAGTGAGCAACAAGACGAAGCGCCCGGAACCTGCGACACTGGTCGGGATTCAGGTGCCAGGCGTTTACACGCGCAGGTTCATCGAGTACCTGACAGACTCGCAACTAACGCGTCTGTCGTTCTGGCTGCTCACTCAAAAGGCAGGCTTAAATAGCGCACACCGCTTGAATCAGGTGCAACAAGAAGTTGACCGGCGCGGTCTGAAGCTTCCCGCACACTGGCAAAAGCTGCCGTTTGATAACAACGCGCAACGGGCCGAATGGGAGTTGTGGGCAGCTAGACGCAACGCGGCAGAATCAAAACCTTCGAAGAAACGCGCGACGAAGAAGTAAGCAATCTCAAACTGTAATCTACAAGGAAACATCAAGCTATGACTCCAATCGCGGCAAAACAATTGGGCATTATTTTAAGCACTGTCGGCGTGCTATTCATTCTCGCTTCATCCTTTGGCGTAATGAGATGGGGCTATGGGCTGTTTCTAGGTGTGGGTAGTTTCATTGTCGCCGGAATGGTGAAGAAGCTGGGCGGGATTGAGTGAAGACAAGGCCAGCGAAGAAGCGCGTACCGAAGAAAGAGAACTAAAGCGACTGCCGGAGATGCAGCAGAGATCGAGTAGGGGAACGGAGAACACGCAAACACTGGTACCGAACGAATAACCTAGCCCACGAGGCAAGGAGACCCAATGCCGGAAGGATTCCCCACCTTCTTCTTTATTTGCCCGTATGTGACCATGCGCGTTGAATCTGCTCAGGAGTTGGACGAGTTACTTGCGCTTCTGACTGTTCATCAAGGCGACCGAATTAGCGCGCTGGATTGGGTGGTGGGGGCTTGTTTCGGCAGTCGGCCAATCATAGAACAGGCCGGCAGTCCTACTTTTGGGCACGGTGCTGATTTCAAGACCATGCCGACGCTGGGCGAATGGCTGGGCGAGCACGGGATTGCGGTTGACCAGGCCAGCAACGAAGCGTGCGACTAGGACAGGCGAAAACCAATGAGCACACAATTCAAACCGTTTCACTTTGAGAGCAGCTTTGCCAGTGCGAAAGTCGAGTCTCATCAAGCGCTGAACGATTTAATCGCTCGGCTGATGGAACAACTCGGCAGTAGAGACTTGGCCATTGCTTATTTAGCAACCGCGCGCAAAGCGCCTGTGCTGGTTGCCTTTGGTCATGTTCCTGAAATTTACACGGGTGAGTTTTTAGATAAATGGCTAGCCGATCAGGGCATTACGCTTGAGTAAAGCCCGCTAAGAAGCGCGGGGCGAAGAAATAGAGACAAAGGGTAATAAGTGAAACGCACATTTTGTTTGATGAAGCTTTTTCTTACGCTGTGTCTGCTCGGCACAGGCCAGTCTGTTTCCGCCCAATCGCAGGGGTCAGCCTCGCAGCACTCGATGAAAGGCTATGAACTGTATAGCTGGCGCGCCAATGACGACTGGTATTTCGCATTGCTCGTCGGCACCAACCGGCTCAAGACCAGGGATGAAGTCACCGCACAAAGAAGCCGTGTGGGCAGCGTCGAAGCGTTAAAGGAGAAACTGCAAAAACTCCCGAAAGGCGAAGAGGTAATCTGGTCGGAAGGTCTTGTACATGGTATGTCTTTCCCGGCTGACGAAGTTGTAAAAGAGATCGGGGCTTACTGTGACGAGCGCGGGATAAAGTTGCAAGTTAATGCTCCGCGTGAGCAATCGAACAAACGCGCGACGAAGAAAGGAACCCAATGATTGACGAACAAGAAAAACCGCCACCGCCTAAGCCTCCGCCACCGCCGGAGCAGTTGCCGCCGCCTGAAGATTCGCCCGATACCATCAAGCTGCCAGGTGCGCCGCAGCCTCCGATTATTCCAGACCAGGATAATCCGTAGGAGGAAGAGAAGTGATGGACGAAGCGACTCAACAACCCTGCCCGTGGTGCAACGTTATGAACGAGGCTACAGAGGCCCAAAGGCAAAACCAGCCCGCCTATTGCACAGCGTGTGGCCATCGGACAGACGTGGCGCCCGATGACTGCAACTGTCTAAACTGTAGAGAGCTTAACTGGATGCTGATTCGCAACCAGTCTGAGCAGGTAAGGAAGCAAAATCATTGACTGAGGACGGCAACACCAAAGACCTGAGTAAAGGAAATACATGGCCAAGTTAATTAAGGTGGGTGATTACACCGTCAATTGTGACCAGATTGCTTATATTGAATACTCACAGTCAGACGAAAGCCTGACTGTCTACTTTGCCCTGGCATTTAACAACTCAATGTTTGCGTCGAAAGTGTTTCGGGCAGAAGAAGCAGAAGCCCTGCGACGTTATTTTGATGGCGAGGCTGAGATTGTCTCGGTCAAGCACCTGACGCCTAAGTCTTGATAGGTTGATAGGAAAGCGCGGAACTGCCCGTAGACCGGTTTTGATGGTTGCCCTGGGCATTTCTGAATTCACGATGGCAGACGAGCAGAACAACAAGGCAAAGAAAGCCCGCACGCCAGGCCAGGTATTGTCACGCGGCAAAGACAAGTATCTGATTCGCATCTTCACGGGCCGGGATACCACGGGCAAGCGCCATTATCACAGCGAGACCTTCCACGGGAAGAAGAAGGCCGCACAGGATCGTCTTCGCGTATTACTCACCAAGCACAGCGCTGGCGAACCGCTCAGGAAAACTAAAGACAATTTCAATACCTTCCTTGGCGAGTGGTTACAGGCTGTAAAGCCAACGCTCAAAGAAGCCTCCTATGAGCATTACAAAGAGGCATTAGAGCGTTGGGTAAAGCCAACGCTTGGCAAGCTTCAATTAGCCAGGATCGAAGACGCCAATATTCAATCTCTCTACACGCAATTGGCTGACGATGGCTTGGCCTCGAGCACAGTAGGTTTTGTTCACACGCTGCTCAACAGTGCATTCAAGTTGGCCGTGCGCCGGCGCAAGATTCAACGCAGCCCGATGGCAGGCGTTACCGCTCCCACTAAGGGACTGAAGAAACGCGAGCCGCACGCGATGGAGTCTGAGCAAATCGGGAGCTTTCTATTGGCCGCTGAAGAAACACGATTGGGCGCGCTCTTCGTTCTAGCCTTCCACACGGGTTGCCGTCCCGGTGAGTTGCTTGGTTTGAAGTGGGGCGATGTGAATACAGGTAGACGAACGCTGCGAATCCAACGCACCATCGTTTGGCGCAAAGGCGGCGAGTGGTATTTGACAGAGCCGAAGACGGCGCTCAGTCGCCGCACGTTGCCTCTGACTGACAGCTTGATCGAGAAGCTTGCCCAGCAACGCACGCGCCAGCTTGAAGACCGGATGAGGGCAGGGAAGGCTTGGACGGATAACAGCTTTATCTTCGCGGACGAGGTAGGCGCTCCCTACTCGCAATCAATGCTGCGATACCGCTTCAAAGAGATTCTGAAGGCCGCAGGGTTGTCGAGCGACTTCAAGCCTTACGACACGCGGCACACGACGGCAACTTTGCTGATGGCAGGTGGGACAAATCCAAAGGTTGTGCAAGAGCGATTGGGACACTCGAAAGTAACGATCACTTTGCAGACCTACACGCACGTTTCGCCGGGGATGCAGGCCGAAGCGAGCGAAGAGATCGAGCGACTGTTATCGGGCAAAAAGTAGCTTTCAGGAATTTTTGGCATCCTATTGGCACACTAAACCCGTCTTGCTTCGTTCATTGAAAACTGTAAACAGCAATAAGCAGACGGGTTATTGAGACAGTGAACAGGCTTTTAGCGCAAAGAGTTTGTTTTAAGGATGTAAAATTTGCGGCTTGGTGAAAAGCTGGCTGGAAGGCTGTGCTAAGATGCGCGGCCAGAGCTACAGTCTAGCTTTGTGATCGAGGAATGAATGATGAAGCGTTGGAAGAAACGACCATCTATGACGCTCTGGCTGGTGGTAGCGCTGCTGGCGCTGTTGCCGCTGCTGGCCTATTGGCAATATCGCTGGTTAGGTGAAGTAAGCTTGGCTGAGCGCGATCGGATGCAGCGTAACCTGAAAGCCAGCGCTGCACAGTTCTGTCAGGAGTTCGATCAGGAGTTGACCTTCACTTACGAGTCGCTGCAAGACCCACAGTCGCTGCCTTTCGCTCCTGTCACACAAAATGCTGCTGAGACATTTGCCGAACGCTATCAACGTTGGGCCACGGCAGCGGCGCATCCGCAACTGGTGCGCGCCATTTATCAAGCCGAAGCCGATGAGCATGGCGAATACCAATTGACCAGATTCAATCCGACACAAGGGCGATTTGAGCCGAGCGAACTGACGGCGGAGTTGAAATTGTTGCAGGAGTGTTTTACGCGACAGCAGCGAATTCAGCAGGTGCTGCAAAACGCCATCAACCCCATACACGATATGTTCAAGGCCGAGGCCGGGAATTTAGGCGAAGGACTGTCGGGGCGAGCTAAAGTTGTCCGACTCCGTGTGCTCGACAAGTTGGATGGACATTTACCAGCGCTCTTTATCCCGCTCGGGATGTTTCAGAATGTTACAAGCCAAACGCCTGGCGCGCCGCGTTATCGCGTCGTCTTGCTCGATGCCGACTATCTTAAACAAGAACTCTTTCCTGCTTTGGCGAAGAAGCATCTCTTCAACACTGGCGCACCTGAATACAACCTTGCTGTGCTGCGGCCTGAGGAGACCGGCCCGCAAGTCTTCTATCAATACGAAGCCGCGCTGCCTGCCAATGCTTTTGCCAATGGCGATGTCGTGGAGGGGTTATTCAAGTTGCGCTTTGAGCACAGTGACAAAATGTTTGTCAGAGGTTTGCCGCTTCCCGTGGGTGATGGCAAGCGCAAGCAGATGACGATTGTGACGATGAGCAATGAAGTGAAGTACTCGGAAACAACGGGTACGACGCCAGTGAACGAGCAAATTGCTCACTTGATCGGGCAGCAGACCGATGGCGCATGGCAGCTCGTCGTCAAGCATCGCGCCGGTTCGCTCGAAGCAGCAGTGGCTAAGGTGCGCCGTCGTAATCTGGCGATCAGCTTTGGCGTCTTATTACTGCTCAGTGTGAGCATTGGCTTGGTCGTACTCTCCAGTCGTCGTGCGCAAGCATTGGCCGAACGTCAGATTGAATTTGTCGCAGGCGTCTCGCACGAATTGCGCACGCCGCTTTCAGTGATTTGTTCAGCAGCAGAGAATCTGGCTGATGGTGTGGTGGATAATCGCGAGCAGATCAAACGCTACGGCACGCTGATTCGTGATGAAGGACGGCGGCTGACAGATATGGTCGAGCAAGTGCTTGAATTTGCCGGGGCGCAATCGGGCCGCAAGAATTATGAGTTGCGACCGCTGGAGCCTGAGCGCGTGATTGACGATGCGTTGGCGGCTTTGCACTTGCCGCTGAGTGAAAGCGGGTTTGTGGTTGAGCGGCAGATTGCTGACGAGTTGCCGTTGATCAACGCGGATGGCGCAGCCTTGAGCCGCGCGTTGCAGAATCTGCTGAGCAACGCGATGAAATACAGTGGCGAAAATCTCTGGCTGACTGTGCGCGCCGAAGTGGGCAAGCACATTAGCGGTGGGGAGGTGCGCCTTGCGGTGCAGGATCGCGGCTTGGGTATCAAGCCGGAGGAATTGCCGCACATCTTCGAGCCGTTCTATCGTGGCGACGAAGTGACTGCCGCGCAGATTCACGGCAACGGGCTGGGACTGAGTCTGGTCAAACACATCATTGAAGCGCACGGCGGGCGTGTCAGCGTCGAGAGCCAGCCGGGGCAGGGCAGCACTTTTACATTGCATTTGCCCAGCGTGCACGAAGCGGCCAGCCTGGCCGCGTTGAAGAGCAATTATGAACAAGCGCCTTCTACTCGTTGAAGACGAACCCGGCCTAGTCTTGACGTTGACAGATCGGTTGACGAGCGAGGGCTACGACATCGCCAGCGCGCGTGATGGCGAAACGGGCTTGGAACGCGCGGCGAGCGAAACCTTCGACGGAATTATCCTGGACGTAATGCTGCCACGCAAAAACGGTTTCGATGTATGCCGCGACCTCCGACAACGCGGTGTCAACACGCCAATTTTGATGCTGACTGCGCGCGGCCAAGTGGTGGACAAAGTGGTTGGCTTGAAGCTGGGCGCGGATGATTATTTAACCAAGCCATTTGAGATGATGGAACTGCTAGCGCGTGTGGAAGCGCTGCTACGGCGCGCGCCGAAGCCAGCAGTAGTAAATCTGTCTGAGGGCTACCAGTTCGGCGCGATCAAGGTTGATTTCCGGCGCGCCGAAGTCGAACGCGAAGGCGAGAAGCTCGAACTTTCAGCCAAAGAATTTCAGCTCCTACGCTACTTCATCGAACACCGTGAAGCCACACTCTCACGCGACGAATTGCTCAACGGCGTCTGGGGCTACGATGCGATGCCGACGACGCGGACGGTGGACGTGCACGTTGCGTGGTTGCGCCAGAAACTCGAGCCAAATCCGCGCCATCCGCAATTCATTCTGACGATACATGGAATGGGGTATAAGTTTGTTGGCTAAATGCGGAATGCGGAATGATGAATTGAAAAAGTTCTTTGCTCCTCCATTTTGCACTCCGCATTCCACCTTCCGCACTTCATTGCGTTCGCACCGCAATCCCTTGAATCTCAAAGCGCGCATTACGCAGCAGCTTGCCTGTGCCGACGACGGCACGCGCTGGGACGGCACGCGTGAAATAGCTGCGATAGATCGCATTGAATTGATCGTAGAGCGCCAAGTCGGTCATATGGACTTGCACCATCACCAGGTCATCCATCGTCATACCCGCTTCGGCCAGCGTGGCGCGTATCCCTTCGAGCATGATGCGCACTTCCATCGTAGCCTCCGCTGGCACTTGTCCGGTGCGCGGATCAAATCCGAACCGACCTGAAAGGTAGAGCGTGTTGTCAATTTGCACTGCATCGCTGAAAGGCGCGTGGCCGGGTTTTAACGGCGGATTGATGTAACGGCGAGCGGGCACGTAACCATCAAGCGCCTCTGGTGGCACGTTGGCCGGGGGAGCTTGTGGACGCTGTGGGGCGCGATTAGTTTGGCGCCCCTGGGTCAGCGCGACGCCGGTCAGCAGGCCAATAAAAAACACGACGGCGAAGATACGTTGCATAGTCATAAGAGACACTTCCTCCAGAAAATCATCGAAGTTCAGGGATGCTCAAGCGGTAAAAAGGGCAGGCAGGTTGAAGGCGGGAAAATGAGGGTGGAGATAGAAGATTGAGAAACTGGGCATCGCTCTCTTCCACCAATCCTAATCCTTCACCAGCGATTGCGGTGCCCAGTTTACTACAGCTTTTGTCCTAGCAAGGAATTTTTTGTGGCTGTAAATGAGATGGGCTGCCGAAGCCGTACCGTAGACTATCAGTCTGCGGAGGACTCGGTTTCTTACCCTTCGGTTCCAGTGGGTGAGTGCCCGAGTCTTCCGCAGACTGAGAATCTACGGTACAACGGGCGCAATCCCTTCGATTCAGTGGGCACGACCATTTGCAGCGTCGTAGCTATTGCTTGACTGCAATCCCCTGCAACTCGAAGTGCGCGCCGCGCAGCAGCGTACCGGAACCAATGAAAGCGCGTGCGGGCACATTCTTGGTGAAATAGCTACGATAGATCGGATTGAACTTGTCGAAGAGTGACACGTCAGAACAGAAGATTTGCACCGAGACCAAATCATCCATCGTCATTCCTGCCTCAGTCAGCACAGCTTTGATACCGTCGAGCATCAGCCGCGCTTCCTGTTCAATATCAGCGGGGATTTGATTGGTCTTCGGGTCGGTGCCGAGCCGCCCAGCCAGATAGAGCGTGTCGCCCACCAGCACTCCATCGCTGAAGGGTAAGTTGGCGGCCTTGTTGGGCAGGTTGATGTAACGGCGCTTCGGCCCTTTGCCTTGCGTCAGGGCTAGGCCGGTGAAGAGGGCGAGCAGCACGAGGGCGGCTCCGATTGTGGTGAAGATGCGATTGGTATTCATCATTGTCCTCCATCGAGATGGTGTAAATCAGAGTTGTTTTGAACGATTGAGAAAGATCTTGAGCTTTGTTTCGGCTGCTTCGAGCGTCGCGCGCGTACCGAAAGGAAAGGGATAGATTGTGCGCGCGCCGTCAAGGTACAGCCAGCCATCGGGCATTTTGGACGCCACAGTAAGCGACTCAGCCGGCTCAATGAAACCGCGCACCAGCTTGTAAGCGCGCATTCGTCCGCCGTGGATTTCACGATAGAGTTCGCGCACGAGGTATTGGAGGCGAGCGGAACGCAGCGGCATCACGCGCCCGCCAGCGGAATGAATGCCCGCCGTCGAACCCGCTGCCGTAGCGATCCAGATGCCGGAGCTGCGATGTTCTTCTTCGTGCTGACCGAGCTTGATGAGGTAGCGCGTGGTCGCCGCCGGGCAAGCGTGTGTAATCAGCACATCGTTAAGCGCCAATTCCGGCAAAAGCTGTCCGTTGAGTGAAACCGCGAGCCGCGTCAAAGCAATTGGTTTCCAGCTCGACGTGAGAATCGCGTCGAGCCGCGCGGCGAAATCAGCGCGCGTGACTGAACAGAAATGGCCGACACTATCGCTCGGTGCGGAGTTGACGCCCAGCAACAGACCTTCTCGTACATAATGTGACGTGCCGAGCACTGTGCCGTCACCGCCGATAGTGACGACCAGATCGGCGGTGGCGAGTTGGCGTTTGAACCTTGCGTTGAGTTGCGACAAGGTCACTTCGGTAAAAGCGATTTGGCGTTGCTTGAGCGCGCGGCGCACGGCATCAATCGTGCGGCGGTGTTCAGCATCGGCGCGAATCAAGCGGCGCGCAGTGGCATCGCCTTGCCGCGCCAATTGCGCTATGTGCCCGCCTTGTGCCAACGCAGTTTGCTTGATGACCACGAAGCAGTGGTTGAGCTGCATATTCTCTGTCTTGTTATTAATCGGAACGATACGGCAGGCGGAAGCAGCGCCACGCAGCACTGCTGCAATTCTTACTGATAAACCACGAAGAAATCGTTATCGAGAAAATAATGCTGCGTGACCAGTTTCAGCCCAGCCGCCTGCATCCAGCCATTGAGGTCTTCAAGCTTGTAGATCATCTTTTCGTGCCCGGCGGGCCAGGTCTTGCTGAAGTCAATCACGGCGATGCGGCCATTTGAGCGCAGATAACGGCGCAGATTTTTCAGATAGGTCGGTTGATTGCTGATGTGATGCAGCGTGTCAATGATCGCAATTAAGTCAACCGGTTCGGGGATTTTCGGATCGTCTTCAGCCGCTAGCACAATTTTGATGTTAGCCAGCTTCTGTTGCTGCGCAGTCTTTTCGACGTGTTTGAGCAAGCCCGGATCAATATCCACGGCATACACGATGCCCTGTGGCCCGACTGCTTGTGCCAACGGGCGGGTGAAGAGGCCGGAGCCAGCGCCAAGATCGCAAATGCGTTGGCCGGGTTTGACATTCAAAGCTTCGACCACGCGCGACACTTGCAAGCCTTCGATGCGCCGTTCCGCTTCGAGCACTTTGATGTACTCTTCCGCCGTGCGCTGTTGTTGCGCCGTTACCGTGAAAGCCAGCGCGGACGCGCCGACAAGCAAAAAGAGTAAGCCCAGACGCAGACGTTTCAAGCTGAATTTCTCCCCGAATTAATCAGCCGATGACGTTGACCGTAGAGCAAAGGGCGTCGTGTTGAACAGTCCGAACGCACGCCCCACTAAGTAAAAAGCAAAGCCCGCCAACAACGTCAACAGCGCCGCTCCAGTTGGCCAAGGACGCTCTTGCAAGCTCTGTATCCACGACACTACGACCACCGCCAAAAAGATGGCGGGAGTGTAGGGATAGCCCGGCACGCGGAAAAACTGCCGGTCATTGTGCGTGTTTCTGTAACGTAGCAGATAGACCGCTGCCACAGTAAAGCCCGAGAAGAGCAAGAGGCCAGAGCCAACGTAGGTCAACAGCGCTTCATAAGTCCCCGACAGCGCCAATATCGCCGCCACCAATGCCTGCGCAAACAAGGAGACGACCGGCACGCGGGTGCGCGTGCCTAGATACTTGAAAGATGCTGGCGCAAGTCCGTCATCAGCCATCGCGTAATAAACGCGCGGCCCAGCAGCAGTCCAGGCGCTGATCGAACCAATGATGATGAAGGTGATAATGGCACTGACGACACGCGCGCCTGTTGGCCCGAACAACCGCGCTGCTGCGTCCCTGCCGACCGCCACATCGGCATGCCAAGCATCAGCAGGCAGCGCGTAAAAGAAGAGCAGGTTGAGCGCCAGATAGAGCGCCGCCACAATCAATGTCCCCAAGATCAATGCGCGTGGCAGATTGCGTTGTGGGTCGGCCACCTCGCCTGCCAAGTATGTCGCGCCGTTCCAGCCTGTGTAGGCAAAGCTGACTTGAATCAAGGCTACCCACCACAGCCCGCTGGTCGGAGTACCTGCCGTCACACCACTCCAGTCGCCGCGCCCACTCAATGCGCCCAAGACCACGAAGAGCACAATCGCGCCGATCGTGGTGAACATCAACGTGCTTTGCAAATGTCCACTCGGTCGCACACCGCTCGAATGAAAGACAGCAAAAAGGAGTGGGATTACGGCTGCCACTGCTGCGCCGACTGTCACCGGCCAGCCTTCAAACAAAGGCTGATTAGGATTGAAGCCCGGCACAACGGCTGAGGCATAAGCCACCGCGCCCAGCGCCGAGGCCGCCGTAGGCGCAGCAAAGCCGACGAAGAAAGAAATCCAGCCGGTCACAAAGCCCCACATCGGCCCGTAGACGCGCGAGAGATACTGATATTCGCCGCCCGCGTGCGGCATGCGCGTCGCCAATTCGGCATAACAAAGCGCACCGCACAATGCCAGCAAAGCGCCCATCACCCAGACGCCGAGCGCCGCCAAACCATTGCCAGTCGCCGTGCGCACAAAGGCCGGCACGGTGAAGATACCGGTGCCCACCATACTGGTGACCACAAAAGCCGTCGCACCCCAGAGCGTCAGCGCGCGATGTAGATAACCCGTCTTGGGATTGTTCACCATTACTTACTCCAAACTTGTATGCGGTTGCGTCCCGCTTCCTTCTCCTGCTGTTCAATCAGTAAAATTGCAGGCACTATACATCGGCTTGCCATCGCGCGCCAACCGCTCGGTAAGTACGTCGCTGTGCTAATAGCTCTTATTCCCGACCTGTGCTTTAATCTCACCGCGGTCATTCAATAAATCTGGTGGAGGCTCAAATTACGTGACAAGTTTGAATAACGCTGGCGCGACGCCACGCCGCGTAGGCAATAATCTCAAACGCGGAGTACTGATTGCCAGTCTAGCAATGCTTGTTACATCAGGCATTGCCATTCATCGCCCGGCCCGCGCGCAGCAAAAGCCTGCGAGGCAACCTCCACAGCAAGTGGCGCAGTTGCGTTTGGGTGAACGGCTATTCCGCGAGACGCGTTTCTCCACCAGCAAAGGCGATCTGCCGGCGAGTTGTAGCACTTGTCACCTCTTCGACGAAGACCCGCAGGGCTTGCGCGCTTACACAGATTTTTTCAACCGCAGTTGGGTCTCATATCGTTCGCAAGACCCGCGTCGCAACGAACTGCGCAATTCGCCCACGCTCTACGATGTCGCGTTGATGCCACGCCTGCATTTTGACGGCGAATTCGCTTCGCTGGAAGATTTGGTCAAAGGAACTTTCAGCGGGCGACCGATGGGCTGGCTGTCGGGTGAACAGTCTCAGGCTTTCGCCCAACTGCGCGCCGTGCTGCTGAATGACCGCTCTTATGCGCCACAATTCAAAGAAGCCTACAACGTCGAACTCGCCACGCTCACCGAGGCGGCGGCTGTCAATTTGGTGGCGCGAGCTGTAGCCGATCTCATGCGCACCTTCAAGAGCCAACAGAACGCGCCGTATGATCGTTTCTTGCGCGCCAATCGGCTTGCTTGGTCAAATAGTGCGGCCAACATGTCAGAAAAGACGCAGCAGTTTTTGAGTCAGTTGGCGGAGCTTGAAACGAAGCGTAATTTGAAATTCACTGCCGGATTTGACGACGCAGCATTACGCGGAATGAAAATCTTTTTCCGCACGGAAGGCGCGGCCTCAGTTGGCAACTGCGTGACTTGTCACGCGCCACCGCTCTTCACCGACTTCTCCTATCACAACCTCGGCATTGCGCAGGCTGAATATGACCGCGTGCACGGCGCGGGTAAATTCGCCGTCTTGCAGATTCCAGATGCAGCAGAAGCTCGGCGTCCAATGGCGCAGTTGCGCGAGACGCCGACTCAAAGAAAACCAGGTGAAGTTGATTTGGGCTACTGGAATTTCATTGATCTGACAAGCTCGCCCTTGCGTCGCCCAGGCGAGCGTGACGGACAATTGCTGCAACGGATGATCGGCACTTTCAAAACGCCGACGCTGCGCCATCTGGCTTTCACCGGGCCGTATATGCACACGGGCGATTACTCGACGGTGGAAGACACGCTGCGTGAAATTATGGGCTTGAGCGAGTTGGCACGCGCTGGGCAAGTGCGACAAGCTGATGATGAACTCTTGCGCATCAACATCAATGAAGCGGATATTGCACCATTGGTGGCTTTTTTGAACGCGCTAAATGAAGACTTGAGGATAACCAGTGCGCAGGCTTTGAGTGCGCCGAATAATTGAATTGTAATAGAGTGACACGTAGTTTCCAGCTTATCCTTACTCTGCTTCACACGCTTTCAGCGCCTTGACTTGCGCGGCCACGACGGATTGGATTTCCCGCGCCATCACCTCGTGGCCCAATTGATTCCAGCGGATGTCGCCGGGCAAGAAAACTTTGCCACCCTGACCAGTCATCCAATCGTGAGCATTGACGACTGGCACATTCAGGCGACGGCCAACTGCCAAGATCATCTGGTTGATGGCTTCACACTGCTCCGGGGATTTAAGCTCCTCAGTTTCGGTATCTTCGTTGAACCCGCCCGGTCCCATCAAAATCAAACGGCAGTGGCTGGCCTGCTGACAAAAACTGAGCGCCTCTTCAATCAATTGTCTGTACTCGTCGCAGGTGACCGGCGCACATTTCATAGTAGGCTGTAAAACGTACCTCTTGCTAAACAGCTTGGCCAACGCCGAATCTTTTCGTAGCCGCGCTTCGATCTTCACGGCAAAAGAGTGAGCGAGGTGCATAACGTCAGGGGCGATGAGATAGAGCGAATTCACTCGAAACGGCATGGACGCGAAGATGGCCGGAAGGCTGATAAAGATGATGTCCGGCTGTTCCGGCAGACAGCTTGCGAGCAAAGCCTTCAAGCCCGTCGGATGGGACAGTGGTCTGAACTTCAGCTCGAAGCGGAGCGTGGGGAATTGCGCACCGAGCATCTGCTGCACCAGGCGCGGATACGCGTTAGCTTCACCGATGTCATGCCCGCTGGCGATACATTGTCCGAGAAAGAGCAGCTTGATTGCGCCGTGGGCTTTGCTCATTTATCGCCTTTCGTGAGTTTTGTCCCAGCCAATACGGCGGCTGAAAATACGCGCCAGCATCTTCGCTGCATCTGCCATTGCCGCCAGCTAGCCGGTACGGATTGCCATTCTACTTGATCATCGGCGATTTCTCATAAGGCAGCACGATCAACTCGTGTTGCGGATCACAAGCTGACATCTAAAGTTAGCTGACGTTTGTAGAGGTCTCCACACGCATCGCAAATTCGCCAGCGAACAAAAAAACCGGCTTTGCTGGCGGCTTTCGGCTAGGCGTCACGCCCTCATAAGTCGAGGTAGGATTGTGATCGGAAGCTTCGGTTGAGAAAAGACAAGATATGCCTGTGACAGATGAATGCAGAAAGTTTCTGCCAGGCTGAGAGAAAATAGGCAACGATTGGAATTGATGACGGTCTGATGAAGAGGCCGAACAAGATATGCTTCTGTTGCTATGGGTAGAGCAATCACGTTCTTTGGGGAAAGTGTTGAACGTGCTCAAGGCTTTTGGAATGTAACATACTTGTGAGAGTGCGCTGAAAGAAGGTTGGCCAAGTTCGAAAGCACCGTTGAAGCATCCGGTAGTGAAAAAGCTACACTTGGTTGAAATACACCCAACAGATCTTTCCAACATATTTCTTATTGTTTCTTATTGTTTGCAGGCAGTTGTCCAAATACAGGCTACATCTAATGATTTTTCTATTGACAAGCAAAAAACAAGGGGCGTAAGGTATGCGCGGTTTCGACGGATAGTTGCCAACTCCCTCAAAGTCGAAGCCGCTTAATATCCTCAATCGAAGAATCACAATAACGAACACTCCGCTGGATAAGTACGTGTTGCAGATCAAATAACAATTTACCAACGAGTGTACACACAACGCTCCAATCGGTTTTTTTCTTATTTCACTCAAAGTGCCCTAGCTTTGTCTTTAGCGCAAAAGAACGAAGTTCCATCACTACTTGCAGGTAATGATGGAACCTCATTAAACAAACAACTTCGGCTGCTTTGGGCAGCTTCGGATGTATGTCTAGCTAATTCGCATCCTAGCTCCCAGCCCAGCCGAAATCAAGTCTCAAAGGAGCTAGTTATTTATGCTTACCAAATTGAAGAACTCGCTAACCCGCTGTTACCCGCTAAATTTGACCACCAGGATACTTATACTCAGTGTTTTCGTGATTAGTACTTTGATCGGTATAGGGGTAACGAAAGCTGGTAGCCGACAGCAACCACAATTAACCAACCGAGTCTCTGCAGCTAATGTGGCTTTCACCATAAGAGGATTTGAGCCCGATGCTTTAACCGTTGAGCATCAGGATTTGCTGATGACCATCGTCAACAAGAGCGGATTTATCAACGCCAAGTTCCAGCTCGACCGGGAAACGGGCGGCAAAGTACACGAGGTTTCTTTTCAGAACGCTCGGCACCGCGCAAAACAGTTTCTGAAACTGCCGCCGGGACGCTACATTCTCAGGGAAGCCAGCCATCCCAATTTCTCCTGTAACATCACTGTCGCTAACTAAAGATAAACCTTGTGACCCGTTCACGGGGAAGGGCTATCCGCTGCGCATTTCGTACAGCAGCAAGGCTTTTCACAACTTCAAGGCGTACCGGAGCTTATTACTAGAAAAGGCCTTAGTCAGGCGTAAGACACTAAAGGAGTGACCATGAAGTACATTCAAACCTTACTCATCCTAGCCGCAGTTTCGATCAACATTCTGGCGCAAACGTCCTATCTGGACGGCAATACGCCCAAACCCATCCAGCCCGGGGCGCCAGCCGGTTCGTACACGCTCACCGACTTTGAGCATATTGGCCCTTACAACGGCAGTCTCTCAATGCGCCTTCCGTTACTGACAATAGGCGGCCGGGGAACAACCAGGACTGTCATGGGAGCTCTGATCAGTCAGCCCTCTTGGACAGTTGACCAAAGCCTAATACCCATCAATTGTGGATATGGTAATTGCTTTACTTGGCTCTCACAAGCGACTAAAGATTGGTGGAACAATGGCGGGCCGGGAACTTTTAAGCCCGGCTATGGGCCTGGGATTTTGGAGGGCAAGCGAACCGGTAGAAGTCTTTACCAATGCCCTAACGGCGGGCCGCAAGCATTCAGCCAAACCTTCACCCAGCTTGTATTCACTGCCGCAGACGGGACCGAGTTCCAACTCTATGACAGCATCGGCGACGGAGTATACGAAGTAGACTCTGGCTGTACTAACCTTACGACCTACAACCGCGGGCGCGTCTTTGTTACCCAAGATGGTTCGAGTGCTACATTTATCTCGGACATAGATCCTGTCTACAACCCGACGGGTAACATTTACGACTATTACGCTAGCGACCTCTATACCAATCTGTATGATCACTTTTATCCCACCGGCGACTTGATGTTAAAAGACGGCACCAAGTATAGGATTGTAAATGGCCTGGTCCAGTGGATCAGAGACAGTAACGGCAACAAAATAAGCTTTACGTACGACGCCACGTATTACGGCAAGCTCTTAGAAGCGAAGGATTCCTTAAACCGCAAGGTGACTGTCAGCTACGGTAATCCCGACGTAATTACCTTCAAAGGCTTCAGCGGGTTCAACAGCGGAACCCGCACGTTGAAGATTTATTGGAGCACCTTGAGCGCGGCACTCCGGCCGGGGTCGGGCTATTCTATCCAAACCACCCTGCAGCTATTTCCGCAGATGGACACGGGAAGCACTTATAACCCAGGCGTCGTCTCGTCCATAGAGCTACCTGACAGTAGGCGTTATTATTTTTACTATAACCCCTATGGTGAGGTTGCCAAAGTGGTGTTGCCCACTGGTGGAGCGATTCTCTACGAGCACGGGGCCGGGATTCGGGATGGGAATAGTAGCGGCCAGATTGGTAAATCCACCTACTGGGTTTATTATAGCGACCCGCCGCCAAGCCAGCCGAATATCAAGATCTACCGCCGCTTGCTGGAGCGGCGCGTTCTGCCGGATGGAACTACATTGGAGAAGAAAACTGTCTACGGACGGCCGGAACGGCAAGTAAGTGAATCTTATTCAGGGGTTACATTTGCCAGTGACGGTTATTCTCAGGTTGATGATTTTCCATCAGAGTCCGCGCCCACGCCAGATGCGCGGTCACGCCACTATTTTCATAGCAGCGGGTATGGTGGGGCAGCAGAAAAGCTGTTTTACCATAATGTGATGGAAGGCTATCCCGATCAAGTAGAGGGCAAAGAATTCAAGACAGAGCTGCTGGACAATACTACAGTCGTGCAGAAGGTAGAAAATGTGTGGTCTGGGCCGGTAATCACTGAGACCAAAACTACCTGGCTGAGTACTAACCAGGTGTCCAAGCAAACGTTTTCTTACGACGCTTACTATAATCGACAGGATATGTACGAATACGATTATGGCACAGGGACGCCGCCAACTTACGCCACGCGACACACCCATACTGATTACCTCACGACCAATTCGGTCAACGGGACCAGTTACGATACGAATACGAGCATCCACATCCGCAACCTACCGCGCCAACAGATCGTCTACGCGGTTAACCCCGCAAACGGCGCGGAGACGTGGGGGGCACAAACAGTCTACGAATACGACAAATACACTGGCACCAACCATGCGGCGCTCGTTAACCGTGGCAGTATCAGCGGTCTGGACAGCGCGTTTACTACTTCCTACCAGACCCGCGGCAACGCAACGCAGATAGACCGCTGGCGCAATAGCAGTGGAACACTACTCGTGAGCAACTATTCGCAGTACGACATCGCCGGTAATATCGTGAAAACGATTGACGGCCAAACGCCCACTGGCAATGCCACGATCTTCGAGTTCGATGACCGTTACGGCACGCCCAACGGCGAAGCGCAGGCCAATTCAACGCCGAGCGAGCTATCCTCGGTCAGCCAAACCAGCTTCGCCTTTCCAACGAAAGTGACCAATGCTCTCAACCAGATTTCTTACATTCAGTTCGATTATTACCTGGGCAAGCCGGTAGACACGCAAGACACGAACGGCATCGTTTCAAGCCTGTATTATAACGACGCGCTCGACCGCCCCACCAATGGGGTGCGCGCCTCTAGTCTGGCCGATACATCAGCCGCTAAGACCCAAACCGCGATCAGCTACGATGACAACACACGTCTGATCGCTATCATCAGTTCCAAAGATAGCTTTACGGCGGATGCGCTCAAGACCGAGGTGAAATACGACGGGCTGGGACGCACTGTGGAGCAGCGCACCTACGAAAGCGCGACAGCTTACATCACGGTGAAGACGGTCTACGACGCGCTAGGACGCGTGTATCAGGTCTCCAATCCGTACCGCTCGGGCGACACGATACTCTGGACGACGAACACTTACGACGCGCTGAGCCGCATGACGAAAGTGACAACGCCGGACGGGGCGCACGTGGATACGGCTTACAGCGGCAACCGCGCGCTGGTGACTGATCAAGCCCGCAGCGCACAATTGGTTGACGGGGTGACCGGCAGCACGGGCGGGGCGCAGCGCGTTAGCCAGACCAACGCGCTAGGCCAATTGACCGATGTCTGGGAGGTCAGATCATCCGACAGCGCGACCGAATCCGTCACCTTCCCCGGCCATTCGGAAGTGGCCTATGGTTATCGCAGCAAATATGTTTATGACGCGCTCGACGACCTGATTACGGTTACGCAACAGATCGGCACGGGCGGCACGACGCAAACGCGCAGCTTTGGTTACGACCCGCTTAAGCGGCTGACTTCGGCGACCAACCCCGAAAACGGGGCGACGAGCTACGGGTACGACAACAACGGCAACTTGACGAGCAAGACAGACGCGCGCAGCATCACAGCAACGATCAATTACGATGCGCTCAACCGCCCGACCAGTAAGACCTACAGTGACAGCACGCCGCCGGTCAATTACTACTATGACAACCAGACGCTACCCAGCGGGGCACCGAGTTACACCCGCGGCTCGTCTATCGGACGTTCTGGTGGCGGTGACTTATGGCGGTGGGAGCAGCACGGGCGATTATTACGCCTACGACGAAGCCGGGCGCATCACGCTCAAGTATCAGCGGATTGGGACGACGAATTACCAAATCCAGGCGGGCTACAACCGGGCGAGTGCGATGACGAGTGAGAATTATCCCTCGACCCGCACGGTAAGTTACAGCTACGATTATGCGGGGCGGCTGAATACGTTCAGCGGGACGTTGGGTGATGCGCTATCGCGCACTTATGCGACGGTCACGCAGTACAATGCGGCAAACCAAAAAGAGCGCGAGAGCTACGGCACGGGGACGAATGGCATAACTGTGCCGCTCTATTTGAAGCTACATTACAACAAACGCTTGCAAATGGCGGATCTGCGGCTGGGTAGTGTGAATGACGAGTGGAACTGGAATCGCGGGGCGCTGATCTTTTACTACGGGACGGGCGCGGTCAGTGCCTGGAACCCGTTTGCTGACGACAAGGACAACAACGGGAACGTGCGGCGGGCGCTGCATTACGTGCCGCTCAACGATGCAATTAGCAGCTATGTGATCCCGCAATTGCAGGATTATCAGTATGATAATCTGAACCGAATTACCAATGTAACCGAGATTCAGCAGAATTCGGGCGGTGGCTGGTCGAGCACGACTTGCGCGCAGGGTTACGGCTATGACCGGTACGGCAACCGCTCAATTACCAGCGTGACCGGGCCGTGCAACGGGCTATCATTGAGCTTTAGCCAAACGACCAATCGCATCACTACGGCCAATTACAGCTATGATTCCGCAGGCAATTTGACTAATGAGGGCGGGGCATCGCGCACTTATGACGCAGAAAATCGGATGGTAAGCGCAACCGGCGGGGCATATGTTTACGACGGCAATGGCAAGCGAGTGAAGCGCACGGCAAGTAGCCAGGAGTGGTGGTATGTCTATGGCATTGGCGGTGAATTACTGGCAGAATATCTGTCTACAGCGCCAACGACGGTGAAGAAGGAGTACGGGTATCGAGATGGGAAATTATTGGTGGTGTGGGATGCGGACAAGAGTGGGGATGAGCGGTTGAAGTGGCTGGTGACGGATCATCTCGGTTCGACGCGTATGGAAGCGGACAAGAGCGGAAGATTGAATGATGACTCAAGCACGCCAAGTGTGCTCGAAGGGATAAGACGACACGACTACTTGCCATTTGGGGAGGAGTTAAATGCGAGTGTGGGAGCGCAGCGAAGTGTGACAGGGGTAGGATATGAACCGCCTGCCAGCAATATGCGGATGAGGTTTACGGATAAGGAGCGAGATACGGAGACGGGACTCGATTACTTTGGTGCAAGATATTTCGCGAGTGTACAAGGGAGGTTCACGGGTGTTGACCCAATTTTCATAGCACCGAAACGCCTGATAGACCCCCAGGCAATCAACCTCTATGCCTATACGAGAAACAACCCATTGAAGTTTGTTGATCCTGACGGCAGATATTTTGTCGGGGCGAATGGGAAAAAAGTAGGTTTCAAAATAAGTGATAATGGAAAGATGGTTTTAGGCAAAAATGCTTCTGCTGACTTAGTACGAATGGCAAGGCTAATAAATAAGACTGGGAGCGAGACAGCGTTAGCACAATTTGCCGCGGCTGCCACTAATGAAACCAGAAATAACTTCAAAATTGCACAGGAAGAGGTAAAGAATAACTTGAATGGCTTACATCAAGCGCATGATAAAAGCGGAAAGCCATTAGTCTGGGAGGAAGGCACTGGCGGTACCGGCAAATTTAACGGACAACCCGACTATATCAAGGACAAAAATGGAAATATGGTTTACAAAGAAACCAGTATTACCATTTTTGAAGGCAACATGAACAAAGATGAAGTCAAGGCTAACCAAGAACTTTATGCTGACCCGGGATTGACGAAGTCTGAGCTTATGGTAGGTGTCTTTGCTCATGAGATTGATCATAACACCAATCAAGCAGCTATTGACGCCATTAGGACAAGACAAGAAGGTGGCAGAAACAATCTTGATGTTGAGAAACCTGCAGACGCAGTGGAGGAACAAACTCTAGGAGAAATCAAGAAAAAGAGGCCGAAACCAAGAGGATGATAAACTGCGCAGGAGGCTGCATAGTATCAAAAGCAGGACGCTCCAGACGCTGGCGAATCTCCATTCGTCAGCGTCTGGAGCGCATCCTTTCCGCAGTAAGCTGGGAGAATCCCCGGTTGCTGCAGTTTACAGGTTGACTTTACTATTGCTGGAATCGGCCATTCTCTCGAAAGTCGCTTATTTTCCCGCTGTAAAGTTAAGCTTTCAATGCAGCGCGTTATAATTTTGGCATGATTAAAAGTAGGAGTTGTTTATGAGAAGTTTTGTTTTGATTATGGTCGTACTCGCTGTCGTTTCAATTGCCGGCATCTCCCAAAATGGCCCACCCAAGACAGGGCAAGAGAAATCCTCTACTGAAACAACTCAGGATCAGAGATGCTCTGATAATCCCGATGCTGTTTATGATAGGAAAAAGATTCTTGAACAGCTTGCTGAGATACTCAACGTTTCTGCTTTTGGAACGAGAAAAGATGAGTTTGAGTTTTATGTTAAAAACGAAAGACCTCGAAAATTCACCATTTTTGATTTAACTGACACGTTAAACAAAGGAACCCCTTTGAGCGATTGCATTAAATTCAAAAATAATCACGTTTATCATTTTGCTGCAATTCAAAAACGACATTCATTTAGTCATATTGTCATTCTTGAAGATGGAAACTTAAAAGTGTTTAGATCCATCAACTGTAAGGGTAAAGGGAATAGTTTAGAGGATGTTATAAGTTATCTAAATCAAAAGCTGAAGGATGATAAAGATAAACAGAGTATTCTCAGTCGAGTTAAAAATTACAGAAAATATGGTATTTACACTACGGTTGATACCCCCAATCTGGAGTGTAAAGGGAGGTTTCAGCAAAAAGAAAGCCAATCCTGAGCCGAAGAAGCCGATACCCCGAGGGTGTCAGAAATTTTGTGTAAGCGGACAAGTTGAATTCTCACTTTGCTGAGAAGAAAGGAAAACAAACCGATGTCCGCTAAATCTGACACCCAACCGAAACCTGCTAGCTTTGAGCCAGACTTGCTCAAGCAACTCTTAGCTGAGCGCAAGACGGCTGGCGAGATTGAAGACCTGCTCAAAGACTTGCGCAAAGCCTTCATTGAACACGCCTTGCAGGGTGAGTTGACGCATCTGCTGGGCTACGAGAAACACGCTGTGGCCGGGCGCAAGAGTGGCAATTCGCGCAACGGCGCTTCGCGCAAAACACTCAAGACTGAGGACTCGACCGTTGAGATCGCCGTGCCGCGTGACCGCAACGGCGAGTTCGAGCCGCAGCTCATCGGCAAGCACGAACGCCGTTGGGAAGGCTTTGACGAACTAATCCTGGCGCTTTATGCGCACGGGATGACGACGCGTGATATTCAAGACCTGTTGCGCCAGAAGTACGCCGTTGAAGTTTCGCCGCAGTTTATCTCCGACGTTTGTGCAGCGGTCAGCGCAGGCATTGCCGAATGGCGCGAGCGACCGCTCTCAGCCGTTTGGCCGATTGTCTATTTGGACGCTTTGCACTTGAAAGTGCGCGACGAAGGACACGTCGTCGCCAAGGCGCTCTACGTCGCGGTCGGCGTCAACCTGGCAGGGCACAAAGAGTTACTGGCCTCTGGCTGGCGCAAGGCGAGGGCGCAAAGTTCTGGCTGCAAGTACTGACCGAACTACAAGCGCGCGGCCTGCAAGACATCTTGATTCTCTGCTGCGACGGTCTCAAAGGTTTGCCTGAAGCGGTCGAGCGCGTTTTTCCTAAGACGGTCGTGCAAACCTGCGTGGTGCATCTGGTGCGCTATTGTTTGCGCATGACCGGCGACCAGGATGGCAAGCCAGTCGCGGCTGATTTGAAGCGGGTTTACCAGGCCGCGACCGCGAGCGAGGCGTTGCGCGAGTTGGAGGCGTTTGAGGCCAAGTGGGGTAAGCAGTATCCACTGATTGCCAAGTCCTGGCGGGCGAATTGGGCGCGCATCAAACCAATGTTTGAACTGCCTGCCGAGCTACGCCGAGCCGTCTATACGACCAATGTAATTGAGTCGCTGAACTTTAGCTTGCGCAAAATCCTCAAAGGGCGGAGTGCTTTTCCCAACGATGAGGCTGTCTACCGCTTAGTCTACTTGGGGCTGGAGCAGGTCAGTCGCAAATGGACGATGCCGATCAAGCACTGGAAGGCGGCGCTGCAACAGTTTGCCATTCTCTTTGAAGATCGTTTACCGTTGGCTGGGCTGGTATCAGCCCAGCCGTAACACCGTGAATGCCGTTTACACAAAAAATCTGACACCCTCTAGCTGGAGTGTAAAGGTGCCCTACTTTTACCCTGAACAATCCCGTTCATCCTGTCTAAATGTTTTGTGGTTCGATTTAGTGAAATAATGTGGAGGCGGCTTCCGCTATTCGCCAATCAGCTTGTGATACCGCCCCATCCAATACGGCAACAGAAAGTACGCGCCGTCATCTTCGCCACGCCCGCCATTGCCGCCATCCAGCCGGTACGGATTGCCGTTCCATTTCGACATCGGCAACTCATCGTAAGGCAGCACGATCAACGCCTGTTTGCGGTTGAAACGGTCAGCCAACGTATCAATCGGCACGTCGTGCCGGTGTGAGTTGGTCACCGTCCATTCGATCTGCTCCATCGGAATCTCTTGCAGCGTACGTTTGGATTCGACGTAGTCATATTCTTGGCTCCCACTGCCCGCCGCGTAGATGAAATTCCAGAGCGGATTGCGCTCAGGCCGCTCGATCTGCCACGCGCGTTCGAGGCTCTGCACGTAGACCTTGCGCAACTCCGCGTCGGTCTCGTATTGCAGGAGTGGGTAATAGGACAGGAACGCCAGCTCATCATCAGAATGATTGATGTGGCCGGGCACAGTAATCTTTTGGTTGCGCGTGAGCAGGTGATAGCGGTGCTTGGTGATCAACTCGTCGTAGTGGCGTTTGTACTTCTCGCGGTTGGCGTCACTTTGTGTGACGCGCATTGCGCTGCGCAGGTGTGCGAGCAAATGCAGCGCGCGCAAACCAGTCTCATCTGGATCATCCCAAATCAACTCCGGCCCCCACCAACCCCAGCGCGTATGTTTGCCGTCCACGTCAATCAGTTGGTAGTTATTGTCCAGAATGTGATTGGTGATGCGATCGAGCGCAGCAGCAAGCTGTCGCTTCTCGTTTTCATCAGCGACCAAGTCGTAATAGATCGGGTAGACGAAATAATGGCCAACGATCTCATCCGAACTTGTGTCGCCTTTCCAGCGCCATTGACCGTCGGGTGTGTCGTGCCACTCACCATCTTGGGGCTGAATGTCTACGCCCTTTTTGATGAAGGAGCGGGCAGGGAAGCCGGGGATGCCGGTGATCTCTTCCAAGCGCAGAAGCGCTTGCATGCCTTGTCGCGCATTTGCCAGCGCATCTGCTTCGCCAGTGACTTTGTAGCGGAAGCATTCCGCCGCCACATACATCGCTGTCCACAAGCCGTCGTTATCGCTCAACGTCATCTGATTGCTCGACAGATCGCCGGGCACGCGCAGGTGCGAATCTGCGGTTAAGCCCCAGCGGACGTGGCGGGCGCGGATGCGTTCGATGAAGGCCTTGGATTTGTCGGCGAGCGTCTGTATCCGGTATTCAAGGCGGCTGTAGCCTTTAGTTGTTTCGATCCAGACAATATCAATACCGCTGAGTCTTTCACGATCTTTTTCAAACCCGAAACCCGTAACGTGATCGCCTGGCAGCCAACGCTTGCCTGCCAGGTAGGCGGGCTTGCTATTGGTGGCATAGTTGTAGCGTATGGCGCCAAGTTTTGTGCCGATCCAGATAAACGGAGGCGACTCAGCCACGACGGTAATGTTAGCCCACGGCAAAACAAAGTCAGTTAGGAAAGGCGAGACTATGTTTCGACGTGTTCTTTGCAGCAGCCCCTTACTGGTGCCAGTGATTCCTCTATCGTCGGGAGTTATTATAGATTTTGTTCGATGAATTCTGACTCTGCCTTGAGTCCGTTGTTTGAATTCAGCGGGGGAAAAATAGGTGCGTGTCTTTTCCCAATATTGAGGTGACCCCGGACCGTCTTGTGCCTTGTTTGAAAAAAGCGCAGTAGAGCAAAGCAGCAAGGTAAGTGTGGCTCGGAATAAGAACCGGTTGAAAAGCATGATGGTCAGTTGCCTGTAATCAGTAGTTTAGCAATTGGCACTTAAACACAGCGCCTATTGATTTGGCGCGCGCAGGCGCGAAGGGAAACCTCGATGCTCAAGCGTTTAGCGTTCAAGCTTCAGCTTTGGTTATTTCCTCGGATTCCACGTGCCTTGTGCGACGGCGGGAATGTAACTTGCCAAATCCGCCGGCTTGTAATCAATCGTGCGCTCTTGCTCGGCGCTCAGATAAGCCGTCATCAACAACTCGGTCACTTCCAGTCCATCGTAACAACTCACCTCCGGTTGTTTGCCGTCCAGGAAGCAATCCACGAAGTAGCGATTCTCAGCCTCATAGCCATACTCGCCCGCTTCGTTACCAACTATTGGCATCAGACCTTGTTCAGCGTTTTGCTTCTCGACCAAATCCTCGCCCGCCACGCCTTGCACGCGACGGCTGAAGAAGAGTTTGACGCCACTCTCCAGCGTGTTGATTGTGAGCGAGTATTCGGGGCCGAGCAGTTCAGTGGACAAGCGCAAGCCCGCGCCGACGTAGCTCCACGATGTAGTGACCTCGGCAATCAGCGGCTCGCCCGCGTCGTCTACGTATTGAATCGTCGCGCGCGCGAAGTCTTCCGAAGGCCGCACGCGATAATCCACCTCTTTGCCCATCATCTGTTGCAACAGGTCGGCGTATTCGGGGCGCGACCATTTGAGCGAAGCAATCGTGGCGGAGACCTTGACCGGCTTGATCGAGTTGCGCGGCTTGCTCGGGTCGGTCAGTAGGAAGCGGGCGACCTCAATCGAATGACACATCATATCGTTGAGCACGCCGCCGCCTTGCAAGTCGCCTTGCCAGAACCAGGGCATGTGCGGGCCGCTGTGCTCTTCGGCGGCCCGCGCCAGATAAGGCCGTCCTGTCAACGCCGCCGCACGCCGCCAGACGATCTCGCGTCCGCGCGTGATGCCAGGTTCAAAGAGTTGATCTTCCAGATAACCGTGCAGTACGCCCGACTCTTCGATCAATTCGATGACGCGCTTGGCTTCGGCCACGTTGCGCGCCAGCGGTTTTTCAATCGCAATGCCGCTGAGCGAGCCTTTGCCGGATTTCAAGGTGTTGACGACGGCTTGCAGATTTTCGATGCGCTTGTGATTGGGGCCGCAGACCCAGAGGCAATCAATGTCGGGCGAGGCGACCATCGCTTCGATAGAATCGAACACCTGACAATCGCCAACGCGGAGATTGCGGGCGAGTGCGGCGGCTTCTGCCGCGTGTTGTTGATTAGGGCTCCACACGCCGCGTATGTCGGCGTTGCGCACGGCCAGAAAGGATTGGATGTGAAATTTGGTGATAAAACCGCTGCCGATAAAACCGATACCGAGCCGCTTCATAATTGGTGATCTCCTCGTACTTTGATTAAGGTTTCTTCTTGGTTGTTGAGCCAGGCTGGCCGGTTTGTTTGGGTGGGGGCGGTCCAGTCTTAGGCAGTTCGTCTTTTATTTCATCCATTAATTCTGTGATGAGTGTGGTGATGGGCGGAGTCAAGATTTTATCCGCCTCCTGCATGATTTCTGGCAGCAACTGGGGGATGGCCTTAACTGCCTTCTGCCCTGTTGGAGAGCGGTAGAAATTGATCAAATCTTTTAACTCGGCTTCCGTAAAGACGCGGTCATAGAGAGGAATTGAAATTTGCTCAACCACCTGCGCAAAGTTGACGCGTTTGGGCAATTCCGCGCGGAAACGCTTTAAGAGTTTTTGAGTCATCTCAGTGATTTTTTGATCAAGCTCAGCCTTTAATTTCGGGTCAATATCCGGCGAGGCTCCAGCAGTGTTGCTCAACATCTGTGGCAGGGTGTTTTCAAGCTGAGCTAGCAGGGTTTCCGAAAAATTTTGGGCCATATCGCCAGCATTTGTCAGTCGAAGAAGTTCTTTTATCAATGCCTGTTTATCTTGAACAGGCTTATCTTGTGCAGTGGCTGTTCCCGCAAGGGCTGATAAACATAAGAAACTGAGGCAGAGCGTGCCAAGCAGTTTAAGTCCGTTCATAGAAAACATATTTAACCTCTCTATCTTTCAGTATTGCTTAATTTCATCCGGTTGAGCGGTGGGTACAAGCGGGACATTGCTTGGAATGGCGAAAAAGCGTCTGACCTTTTGCGCAAAAGCCAAACGGCAAATCAATAACAGCAGGAGTAGTTGTATAGTTAGATTTGCGATGATGCCGCCAATCAATTGAGGTTGGTTATCGAAGTTGTAATAAGGCGACGGCAAGCTTTCAGTCGTGCTCAATCCATTGCGCAGAGCGCTGTATAGCAAACGAGAAGATGGGCTGATGGCGTTAACAAGGAAGATTAAACCAATAATTAGTATTCCGCCCCAGCGACCATATTGCTTTCGTTTTTGCAGCCCCCAGAAAACTGCCACTATCATTATGGCGATTAACAGACCAAGCAAGAGTGAAAGCAGTCTTCCCCACAATGCGCCTGTTTGAGATGTTATGGTCATTTGTTTGATGACAGCGCCAATGTTCGCCAATAGACCAAAAATTACCACAAGGCCGAAAAAAAGAACTAACGTTTGAGCGATCCAAACTGAGGGTGGTCGTTTCATGCTCTTAGCTCCCTTTCGCTACTTTGACACATAGTTCAATACGGAGGTTTAGACTCCAGCAACGCGCGTTGAGCACGTGACATACCTTGAATGCGAATGCGCTCGTCCTCATACCCAACAAGCTCATTCACATTGGTTTTGATCTTTTCGATGGCGCTCAAGGTGTCGTCCACATCCTGCTCGCTGCCCAGGAAAATTTGGTGGGGCAGCCAAACCGATTCTTCGTAACCAGCGCGCTCAGCGGCTGGACAAAAAAAGCTGCGGGTTGCTTGTGCCCAAGCTGGAAACTTCTCGGCCGCAAATTCGAAGAGCGAAGACTTATAAACTGACTCATAAAAACGCCCGTCAGAATGTATGCCCTCGGCGTTGAGCGCCGCGACGAAGGCATCCCGATGAATGCCCTGAAAAGCTGCCCCGTGAAATTTGAGAACGTAGTGATAACTAGCCTGCCGCGTGAGGCGTGGGTCGCGCGGCAATAACTCAATGCCTTCGATCTGTCGCAAGCCTGCTTCCAAACGCTCTGTGCGGCGTTCTCGCAAGAGAGTTTGCTCGTCGAGCCGTTCAAGCTGCGCCAGCAATACCGCTGCCTGGAATTCAGTCATTCGATAGTTGTGGCCGAGCGCCGGATTGTTTTTAGCTGCGCGCCGTGCTGGTCTGCCGCAATTGGCCAGGCGAATGACTTGATCGGCCAAATCAATATCGCTGGTAATGACAATGCCGCCTTCACCGGCGGTCATCAGCTTCGAGGTTTGAAACGAGAAGCTCCCGGCGTGGCCGATCGAGCCTGCACCACGACCGCGCCATTGCCCGCCGTGGGCGTGTGCGCAATCCTCCAACACGAAGAGGCTGTGTTTACCGGCGATTTCGCCTAACGCATCCATATCGGTAAAGCGGAAGCCCAGATGCACTGGAATGATGGCGCGCGTGCGCGGGGTGATGGCGGCTTCGACCAATTTCGTATCGAGGCAATAGGTGTTGGGATCAACATCCACGAAGACCGGCGTTGCGCCAGCAAACAAAACAGCCGCAGCCGTGCCTTCCCAGGTGTAAGCAGGCACGATCACCTCATCGCCGTAGCCAATGCCGGCTGCTTGTAACGCGAGTTCGAGCGAGACGGTGCCATTGGTGACTGCGACACCGTAGCGTGCGCCGTGGTGTGCGGCAAACTTAGCGGCGAATTCACGCGCCAGATCGTTGGGGCAGGGATAGCCGCCCCAGTTGCGGCTTGCGAGCACTTGTTGCAAGCCGCGCGCTTCGCGTTCGTCATAGATAGGCCAGGCAGTAAAAGATGTAGTTCGGATGGGGTTGCCGCCACGCAGCGCGAGTTGTGCCATGTTTGTTTTAGCCGTCAGTGGTTAGTAGTCGGTAAAGACCGTGTTATGCCGCCGACAAAATACAACTGTGGACGGGTAGATGACAACCGGCAATTTGATTGCTGAATTAAGCTTTGGCTTCGCCGACTACGCGGAAACCGACCAGCGGGTCACGCAGGTCGGGCTGATGATTGCTGCGCCCGGCGCTGCGGCAATAGTTGGGCAGGCTGTACCACGAGCCACCACGCAAGATTCTGGACGTGCCGGTGGCTGACCCGGCTGGATTGACGTTGGAGCTGTGGCTGTAATAGTCCGCCGAGTACCAGTCCTGACACCACTCCCAGACGTTGCCATGCATGTCGTATAAGCCCCAGCCGTTCGGTTTCTTCTCGCCGACTGGGTGTGTGTGATTGCTGGAATTGACGAGCGACCAGGCGTATTGGGAGAGTAATTCTTCTTCGTCACCGTAGTTGAATTGCGTGTAGGTGCTGGCGCGGCAGGCAAACTCCCATTCGGCCTCAGACGGCAGGCGGTAGAGGCGGCCAGTCGCATAGCTCAGACGACGACAGAATTCGATGGCTTCATCCCAGGTCACACTATCAATGGGATGATTGTTGCCGATGAAGTGGCTGGGGTTGGTGCGCATGACGGCGCGCCATTGAGATTGTGTGATGGGATATTTGCCGATGTAAAAGGGCGAGAGAGTCACGCGATGTTGCGGGTATTCGTCGGCATAGCCACGCTGGTCGGGCGAACCCATCAAAAACTCGCCGCCGGGAATAGCGTGCATCTCCAAGCGCACGTTCAACGCGATGACTTCTGTGTACGAGCGCATCCCTTTGGGCGTGCCGCCGGCCACCGTGGGATTGTTGATGATGCCAGTCAAATCAATGTTCGGCAGCTTATCGCCCTGGCTAGGCTTTTCGACCTCCGGTGGTGGCTCCGACTCGGAGATGAATGATTGAATGCTTGGTTCAGCTACTTGAGATGTCCGTTGGAAAACTGGCTGCGATGACGGTCGCGACCTGTGGCTGCGTGGTGGCGGGTCGTTAATAAACGCCACAGGGGTGGGCGGTGCTGTCCTGGATTGCGATTTGTTGATGCCTGACTGGGCTTTCGACCTGCTTGAAACATCCGGCTGAGGTTTGCTCGCCGCTGCTTCGACTGGTTCTGCCGCGTTATTTTCGACTGGTTTACCGTCGTCTTTGTGTTCAATGAAGACGAGGCTGGTCGGGCGCATCTCGGCTGACTTGCTTGCTGCCTGTGCAGCATCGGTTGCCACAGATGGAGTCGTTTGCAACGCTGGCGCCTGCGCCACTAGCTCAGCCAACAGCGCTTCATCGGCAATGGGGTCTGGGATGGTGTCAAATGGATCGCCGTCTGCCCCGAAGGCTCCGCTGGGCGGGTTTGTTCGCACAGCATCAGAAGGCCAGGCAACTGCTTGGTCTACCATCTGACGACCAGACTTTGCCTGGGTCGAATTCGGTGGGACGGATGTTCCGGCACGATTGGATTTGGGCGCATCTTTCTGCCGCTTGACGCTAGGCAGAGGCGCCTCCGCTACAACGGGCGCTCCCTTTTCTTTTTGTTCATGCGCTGAAGGGATAGCAACAACTTGCGCAGACTCGACCACCAGCGGAGTTACAGCGGCTGGATCACCCACATTGTTTTTATAAGACGCCGCTGCTCTGAAGCTCGCCACTGGCTCGCTCGGCTTTTGTGCCGGGTGTTGTGGGTAAGAGTTAAAAGTCAATTCCGACAAAATGCCTGAATCGGTCGGTCTGGCCTTTGCGCGAGCTTCGCGCAGCGTTTCGCGCATCGCTAACGCTGTAGGCGGACGTTCGTTTTGGTTGAGCGAGGAGGCGCGTTGAAGCGCCTCAGAGATCGCCATTGGGAACTTCGGATTGATCTCGTGAATCGGGCGCAATGGGTCGGGTTGCGCACTCAGCGTATCAATCGCGCGCGAGACAGCGTCGGGCGGCATCTGTCCCGTCAGCAGGCAATGCATCGTGACGGCTAGTGAATAGATGTCACTGCGCGCATCCGTACCGGAACCGCGCATCTGTTCTAGCGGCGCATAATTGGGCGTGTAGCCCTGAATGCTGGCGCTGCCCAGCGTCATCCCGGACACGGCGCCTTTGGCTAGACCGAAATCGAGCAAAATGATCTGGCCATTGGGCATCACCTTCAGGTTTTGTGGCTTGATGTCGCGATGGATGATCGGCGGTTGGTGCGTGTGCAGGTAATGCAAGGCGTCCATCAATTGGTCGCCCCACTCAAGCACTGTGTCGAACGTGAATGGCCCTAAGCTCTTTTCGATCCGTTCGGTGAGCATCTCGCTCAAGTCCTGCCCAGGAATGAACTCCATCACGAAGAACTGGCCGCCATCTTCCGCGATGAAATAATCAATTACGCGAGGCAGCGCGTTGTGGCGTAGGCCGTAGAGCAAGCGCGCTTCACGTTCGAAGGCCGCGCGCGATTGCTCGTCCACGAAGCGCGATTTTTTCAAAATTACGGTGCCGCGCAGATTGAGGTCAATCCCGCGATAGATCAACCCCATCCCGCCTTTGTCATTGAACACCGCTTCGACCTGATAGCGGTGGTTCAACACCATCCCTTCAATTGTTCCCGTTGTTTCTTGGCTCACTGCAAATCACCTGGGGAAATCGCGATTTCCCACTCAAACACCTCTCCGATTTCACCTCTTGAGCTGAACTAGCGGGAGAGGGTGGGGTCTGGAACTCCTCTGCTTCTGCCGCCCAGATGCACTTGATTACATCTGTGATCGCCTTCGCTTCTCCATCCGGCACGGGCGTGCTAGGTAGATTGCGCTAAGAGTTGAGTGAATGTTTACCATAATTCAGCTTAGCGCGCCAACCACATTTTTATCGTTTTGGTCACAAACTCCGAGGCGTCCTGCTGGACGAAGTGGCCGGACTTGGGCACCGTGACCAGCGTCAAGTCCTTTTCCAGCCATTCCCAGGTGTTATTGAGCGCGCCTGGTAGTAATGCCGTATCACCAAGGCCGTGGATCATTAAAACAGAGCATTGGACTTTCGGGAGCGGGTCTTTAATCTCTTGATATGGCTCGCGCGGATAGTTGCGTTTGTAATAATTGAGCATCGCTTCCAGGTCTGACCGTTTGAAAGCTTCGATATATTTCTGTTTGGCTTCCGGGTCTTTCACCCAGAAGGCAATCGCTTCGGGCGTAATTTTTGTGTGCGCATCGGGTTGCTGAAAGTTGCGCGCATACTGAGAGTTCTTCTGTTGTTGCGGATTATTGGCTAATTCGCGCGTCAGGCCTTGCGGATGAGGCAAGTTCAGAATGATCAACCTCTCGACCATTTGTGGCTGCGTCATCGCGAGCATCCACGAGACCATCCCGCCCCAATCGTGCCCGACGATGATCGCTTTGTCGCGCTTGTGATGCTTGATGACTGCCACAACATCGCCAACCAGCAGGCGCATATCGTAATTCTCGACGCCTTTCGGCTTGTCGCTTAGATTGTAGCCGCGCTGGTCAATCGCCACAACGCGATAGTCTTTTGAGAGTGCCGCCATCTGATCGCGCCACGTGTACCAGAAATCTGGGAAGCCGTGAATCATCACCACCAAGGGCGCATCTTTGGATCCCAGCGCGGCGTAGTGAATCTTGACGCCGCCCGAGTCAGCGTAGCCGTGTTCGACCAGCTTCTCAATATCGCTGTTATCAGCAACGACGGAAACGGTCAATACTGCGCTGACCAATAGCGCAGCAACGAAGAGATAAAACAGAGAAGTTCCAGTGTGCATTTTTTGCTCCCTTCAAGTGTTCGGGGTTAATCACTTGCTCGTGCCAGATGGCTCTGCGCAGTTTCAGGCAAGGCTAGCGTGGCGGCCGCAGCCAGAGCCTGCGGCACGACACCGCGTGACGAATCAGTCACATTATCCATTCTATTTGTTGGGACAATGACCAGCCGACGCTGCTCAATGTGTCTCAATCGTTCTTGCCCTAGCGTCTGTCGTTCAGTAGCTAAGTCGCCCGTGAAAGCTAGCGCCTCACCGCGTTCACGCAGCGCCGCTCGATCAATCAGTGTAATCGCACGCGCCCGCAGATTGGTTTGCAAAAGATCGCCGGTTTGCAGGTACAAAATCCCTCCGCCGCGCCGCGCTTCGGGCGTGATGTGGCCGATGGCCGCGCCGTAAGACACACCGGAATAACGCCCGTCGGTCAACAGCAGCGCCAGCTTCTTCAAGTGGCGATTTGCGTTGATGTGCTGCATCGGCGTAAACATTTCAGGCATGCCGAAGGCTTCGGGGCCTTGCCCGCTGATGACGACAGCGAACTTGATCAGATTCTCGCGCAGCAGATAATCAAAGAGCGCCGCGTGGTCGAGCGCAGCAAGCTCTTCAAGCAGCGGTTGCCGCGCGTTGTGTTCGTAAATCCGTCGCAAGTCTTGCGGCGTCAAACCCGGATGCTGTTTGAGTGATTCCAGAAAATGATCGTCAAGCAGCTTGGCATTGGCTTCGTCTTCGTTCTCGAAATAAATGACGACTGCCAGCTTGGCATCGAACTCATCAAGCTGCGCATCGCTCATCCCACTGATCTTCACTACCGCAGACTCGAAGAAGTTGCCGGTCAGCACGTCAATCCCGCTGATCGGGCGACGTGGCTTGGAGAGAATAATCGGATTCTGCTTCACGCCTTCAGCAGAAAGATTGGTCGTATCAGCCAAGCGCGCGCGCCACGTCGTGCCCGTGGCCGTCGGCGCATCCAACGTCACTGGCACGCCGTTGCGTTGCAACTCGTACATCACCGTTTCCATGCCGCGAATCTGTCCGGTGCAGCATTGTTGCGCTAGCTCGAAGATTGTGCGCCCCTGCGTCAGGCTGTAATCGAATAGATCGGGAATCGGCGTGGCGCGGCGGATGCGGTCATAATCCCAGATCGAGAAATCCACGCCCGCCGCAATCAGGCAAGCGACGAAGTGCATCATCAGATTGGTCGAGCCGCCGGTGGTCGAATGAATACGCACGGCGTTTTCCAGGTTGTGCTTGACCATCTCGGAAACTGAGTACTCGGGCTTGTTGCAGTAGCTGAAGAGTGCATCCACCGCAGCGTTGACACGCTCCTGATCGGGCGGCGCAGTCAACAATTCGAGCGCGGGATGCACCAAGCCCATCGCCGCGACGATGTGACGTGATGAATTGCCCGTGCCGTTGAAAGCGCAGATGCCGCCCTTGCCATCGCAGGTGTGCACAGCCAGCCGTTTTTCCAGGTCTTTGCGTTTCGCTTGCGCCAAGCAAACCTGCCGCGACTGCGCGCGTGAAGACACCTTGAAAAGCTTGGTTCGTAGTGCATTGCAACACGTAAGCCAACGCGTCGCGCAAATCATCGGCAATGCCCAACTGGTCGGCTGATTCGGCCTGCTGCGCTAGTGCTTCAATCTCCTGGCGCAAATCTGCTGGGATCGTGCCGCCTTTGAGCACGTGTGCGGGCGCGAAGGTGGCGAAGACGGGCGCATCGCCGCGCGCTTGACGTGTGAGGTCGAGCGCCGCGAGCGCCGTGATGGCTGCTGTCGGTTGTTTGTCGCAGCCTTGAATAACAAAAGCTCCGTGATAGCACTGCGCCTCCATCTGGTTGACGATCATCGCCGTCATTGCATTGCGCGATTCGAGCGAGTAACACATCCCAGCGTTTGATTGCGCTGTGCCGTCGCAAAGCACTGGCGTCGAAAACGAGAAGGGTACGCCGCCCTGTTGCCAGATGCGCACTGCCGCGCGGGCCGTCGTCTCGTAATCCATGATGTGCGCCGGATGATCGGGCGAGCCGCCGATGATGGCGATGCGCGGCGCATTGTTGTCCAGACGTTCGACGATTTCGGCCAGCGGATAGTGCAAATCGCGCACGCCTAACAATAGCCGCGCGCGATCCAGCAAGCCTGCGACGCAAATCGGCTCGTTCGCCTTGCCCTGCACTTCGCGTTGATAGGGATTGTCGCCGCGTGTGATGCGAATCGGTTCAGCCACGGTCAATGCACCTCATCATTGGAACTGAAGAAATAGACAGGATGAACAGGATTTTCCAGGATTAAGTAGGGGCACGTAACTTAGTGCCGCTCCTCTCATCCTGAAATCCCCGCCCGAACGTTTTGTGGTTTGAGCTAGGAAAGCGCAACCGTAGCAGGCTGGCCCGCAAAAGGCAAAGAGAGATGTTGCGGCGGCTGAGACAAAGTGGAACTTTTGCTCTGGCATGGCGTAATCACCGCTTAAGTTTTTCGCACAAAAAGTTTTTTTTGAAACTACCTTTCTGAACCAGTCGTCTATCCAGCTAGGTTGTCCCTAAACGATACTGCTGATAACAAGTTGCAACCGAAAAGAGCAAAAGCTGAACCGCTCTCGCTGGTTCAGACAATTCACAAATCTTCAGGCGGTGGCTGGCTCCAATGGCCAGTTCGGTTTTGAGGAGAAGGATCAACCAAGGAAATAACTCAATGAAAACTCTCATCGCACGCATCATTACTGCTACTTTGAGTCTTTGTTTGTTATTCAGTCTGGCCTATGCGCAAGGCAATTCGACCGTGCGCGGCCAGGTTTTAGACGAACTCGGCTATTCCATCCCCGGCGCTAACATCACGCTGACGGCGGCTGATGGCAAGGTGCGCAACGCCACTACCAACGTCCAGGGCGAGTTCGTCATTAACAACGTACAGCCCGGCCTCTACACACTTTCCAGCGAATTCAAAGGCTTTCAAACTTTTGTCCAACGCGATTTGAAAGTGCCGACCGGCAACGCGCCGCTCGCTTTGAAGATGAATGTCGAGGCGGTCAGCGAAGTGATCGAGACGAAGATGAACAGCGATAACGTCAACGTCGAACCCGATCAGAACCTCAACGCCACCGTGCTGGGCGAAGATTTCATCAAAAACCTGCCGGACAACGAAGACGACCTGCGCGACTTCCTGCAAGCTCTGGCCGGGCCTTCGGCTGCCGCTGGCAACGGGCAGGGCGCACAAATCCTGGTGGATGGTTTTACCGGCGGGCGCTTGCCGCCGCGCGAAGCCATTATGCAGATTCGTATCAATCAGAATCCTTTCTCGCCGGAATTTTCCGGCAACGGTTTCGGACGTATCGAGATCATCACGCGCCCGGGCAATGATAATTGGCGTGGCAGCGGTGGCTGGGGCTATCGCAACTCGGTGCTGGATGCGCGCAACGCCTTCGCTACGGTCAAGCCTGATCAGCAACTCAATCGGCTCAATTTCAATTTTGGCGGGCCGCTCATCAGGAAGAAGATGTCGTTCAACGTCTTCGCCGACCGCAATGTTACTAGCGGCGAAAACACGACCTTTGGGCAAAACCTCGACGGCTTTTTTTCTATCAACGTGCCGTCAGAGAGTGTCAACACCAATATCGGGGTACGCACCGACTATTTAGTCAATCAGAAGAACACGCTCAACACTTCCTATAATTTCAGCCGGCGTAACAGCGTCAATCAGGAGTTTTCCAGCGGCGGCTTCGCTGGCGGTTTTGGCGGCGCTGTCTTCATCGGTGGCGGTGGTGGCGGCGGCGGCGGTGGTTTTGGCGGCGGCGGCGGTGGCGGTGGCAACAACCGCTTGCCGGAGAGCGGCTCAGACCGCACGAGCTACACGCATAATCTGCGTCTAGCGGATACCTGGATCATCAGCGCCAAGATGATTCACGAAGCGCGCCTGCAATTCGAACATGATACCAGCGAGCAAACGCCGCACTTCAACGGCGTCGCGATCAATGTGCTCGACTCCTTTATTGGCGGCGGCTCGACTTGCTGTCCCAACAACCTGAAGCAGACCGGCATCGAATATCAAGACTATGTGACCTATACCGGCAAAGGCGCAAAGCACACGCTCAAAGGCGGCGTACAGCTACAGTGGGATAAGTTCGAAAATCTCAGCGGTAGCAATTTCAATGGTTCGTACACCTTCTCGAACCTGGATGCTTACCGGCTGGCGCTGAGCGATCCGACCAATCCGCTGGCGCGCGCCCAGCAGTTCTCGATCAACCGTGGCAATCCGTTGATCGAATACTCGATGTTCCGTGGCTCGTTGTTTATCAACGATGACTGGCGCGTTAAACAATCGCTGACCTTCTCTTACGGCTTGCGCTACGAATTCCAGAATCATCTGGACGACAAGATCAATTTCGCGCCGCGCATCGGGATTGCCTGGTCGCCGTTCAAGAGCCGCAAGACCACGATTCGTGGTGGCGGCGGCATCTTCTATGACCGGCTGAGCAACGGCGCTTATCAAAATTCGATCCGTTATAACGGCCAGTTACAACAGAGCTTCACCGTGCGGAGTGGCCCTGGCATACCCGGAGCCATCTTTGCGCCGACGACGGAAGAAGCTCTCCGGCTCAATCAAACCGCCCTCGGCAATCCGGCGGCGCAGACCTTGCGCCCGCTGGCGTCAGATTTGAAAGCGCCTTACGACCTCAATGGCAGTATTGCGCTCGAGCAGCAATTGCCCAGGGGGATGGTTGCCTCGTTGACTTACAACTTCTTCCGTGGGGTAAACCAATTCCGCACGCGCAATATCAACGCGCCGACCGGTTTTGTAGCTGACCCAACTACCCCTGGCAGACTGCTGCCGATCTGTCCCAATCCTTCGTGCGGCATTATCCAACAGACCGAATCATCGGCGCTGAGCGAGACTAACCGTATTACATTTGGTCTCAATCGCCGCGCTGGCCGCGTGATGATCTTCGGCAACTACAATCTCTCCTTTATCAGGTCGAACGGCGAAGGCACACCGGCGGACAATTACAACCTCGCTGCCGAATGGGGGCGTTCAAACGGTGACCGGCGTCATTCCTTCTTCACCGGTGGTTTCATCACCTTGCCCCACGGCTTCCGGCTCAATACAAACATCAACGCCAGCACCGGCGGCCCGTTCAACATCACGACCGGCACTGACGACAATCGCGACGGTTCATTCTCTGATCGTCCGACAGGGTTGGCGCGCAATGCCGATCTACTGCCGAGCTTCTATTCATTGCCGGTATTCAGCCGGACAATCACCTCTAACCAAACCTGCGGCAACATCACAAAAGGCCAGCCAAACGTGGTCTTGCGTGATTATCTGCAAAGCTGTTATCCCAATGGTGTCAGCGCGCAAAGCCCGGGCACCTTCCTCGTCAACATGAACCTGAGCAAGACCTTTGGTTTCGGCAAACGAGCGCAAAACAATAATGCTCAAGCCCAGGCTGGCGGTGAGGGTGGCGGTCGTGGTGGTCGCGGCGGCGGTGGCGGCGGTGCCCGTGGCGGCGGTGGCGGCGGTCGTGGCGGCGGCGGTGGCGGCGGCGGCGGCCCGCGCGGTGGTGGTGGCCCCGGCGGTGGCTTTGGTGGCGGCCCGATGATGATGGGTGGCCCTGGTGGTAATGGGGAAAGTGCCCGTTTCAACGTGACTTTCCAAGTGGGTGTCACTAATCTGCTCAATCGGGTCAACTTTGGCAACTACAGCGGCACGCTCGGTACGTCCTTCTTCGGCATTCCGAGCCGCGCCGGCAATGCACGGCAATTGAACTTTGACGTGCGGTTTAACTTCTAAACGCTTCACCAAGCGAGCCTCAAGGGCTTGGCAAACGGGCGAATTGAGCCTTGCTTTGCCAAGCCCTTTGATTTTGTTGGGTGCGCTCAGCCATAGTTGGAGAGCACTAGCAAGCGAGTGCATGGAGTTTAAGCTTTAGCTTGTTGCTTGATTGGGCGTAATCAAGCAACCGTAATGGCTCACTGAGGTGAGACAGGCTTTCGACGCCAAGACGTTAAGAGCGCCAAGGAGAGAGAAAATGGGTAGTGGGGAAACGGGGTGGGAGAATGGTGATAGCGTAGGGGCAGACCTGCGTGTCTGCCCTGAAGCGGCGGGGACGCGAGACCGGGGCAGACACGCAGGTCTGCCCCTACGTCCCACCCCATTTCCCCACTACCTCCTCGATACGGTTTGCTTGGCGGTCTTGGCGTCTTTGCGTTGAAGCTCTCTTGTCACCTCTCACTACCCAAGCAACAAGCTAAAGCTTGGACTCTATGCGCCTTCGCCCCAGGCATTCTTATCGCACTACTTTGACCAGGAGGACGGATGAAACTTGATCTACAAGGCCGCGTGGCAATGATCGCAGCGGCAAGCAAAGGCATCGGCAAAGCTTGTGCGCTGGCGCTAGCCGCCGAAGGCTGCAAAGTCTCGCTCTGCGCGCGCAACGCGGAGGAGTTGGAAAAGACCCGCGCCGAAGCCGCACAATACGCCGAGGCGTTGGCCGTCGTAACCGACGTTTCAGCCAAACCGGATTTGGAACAGTGGTATCAACAGACCGTAGCAGCATTCGGTCAGGTTGATATTTTGGTGACCAACACAGGCGGGCCACCGGTCAGCCGCTTCATGCAGTTGAGCGATGAACAATGGCAAGCGGGCGTGGATTCCACGCTGCTGAACGTAGTTAGACTCTCACGGCTGATCATCCCAGGCATGCAGCAACGCCGTTGGGGCCGCATCATCCATCTGACTTCACTGGTGGCCAAACAGCCGCTCGACGAACTGACGATTTCTAGCACGCTGCGCGCTGGCCTTTCAGGCTTGACTAAAACGATGGCCAATCAATTGGGGCCGGACAATATTACCGTCAATGCGGTGTTGATGGGACACATCCTGACCGACCGGCAATATCACCTCGCCGATGTGCGCGTGAAGGAGCGGGGTATCACGCTTGAGCAATACTTTGCGCAACAAGCGGCGGAGATTCCGTTGCGCCGCTTGGGCGAACCACGTGAAGTCGGCGAAGTCGTGGCCTTCCTGGCTTCCGAGCGCGCCAGCTATCTAACGGGCGTTTCGTTACAAGTTGATGGCGGATTGATTCGCAGCACCTTCTGAGCCTGTCGCTGTGGGCGGTGCAGTTACTGATGGAAAAAACAAAGGCCGCAGTCGCCATTGACGACTGCGGCCTTTGTTATGAAATGACCGCCTTAGCAATTCGGCGGGAAGATCGGAATGGTCAACGTCGCCGCTGATGTCAGCGTCAGCTTGTGCAGGTTATGCCCTTGATTGAAGGCATTCGCTGCCGTCCCCGCATTCGCGTTGAAGTTGAGCTGTGCACCCAACAACGCAATGTCCGACTGCGAGTAGAACTTCGCCCAGCTACTGCGGCCCGCCGGAACGAACTGCTCGAAGCGTGGCGCCACGCGCGGGAAGCTGCTACTCAAGGATGAGCGGAACTGGCAGACGCCCGCGGTGAAGGTGAAGCTCAGCGGATTTTCCGCATCGTCGTAGAGGATGCCGAAGATCGAGCCGAGCGTTGAAGCTCCGGCTGCCAAGCTGCCGCCCACGCGATTCAACACGATCAACGTGTCATTGCCATCCGCTCTGGACGGGATGTTCGAGGCTGCCAGCACGCGCGGCGCGCGGTTGTAGCTCGTTCCATCAAAGCTCAGCAGCGCCGTCACCGAGAACGGATTACACGTTGCCAGCCCGCCCGCAATCGCCGCAAAGCCTTCCGCCGCCAAGTTGGCGGCGTGTCCGCTTGAAAGCTTCACATACGCGTCGCCGATCAGGTAGTTGAAGTTAATCGGGCAACCAGTTATACGGTCTGAAGCCACCGCGACAATGTAACCAGTCGTGCCCGGATCAATATCCGAAGCCAGGAACGAAGCTGTCTGGTTCGGCGTCAAGCAGATCAGACTATCAGCAATCGAGCAGGTCGCCCCATCCACAAAGAACAAGTGCACGGCGATAGCCAAGCCCGGATGGGTGTTGGTGATCGAGATACGCGTGTTCTGCGCATTGGGCGCAGCAATGCTCGACGAATAGAGATTGTAGACCAGCACCGAGCCTGCCTTCTGATCACTTACTTCAGCCGTGTCAGGGAAGAGCACGCCTGGCCCGACCGCCGGGCAGTTGACTATCGCGGTGAAGACCAGCGGGTTAGGCGTAGCCGTCACGCCACCCACGGTGGCCGTGCTGCTGGCCGTCAGGACCGTGCCGGTCGCGACGTTGGTCACCTGCGCTTGGTATTGCACAGTGATGGTTCCGTTGGCCGGAATATTGCCGCTGGCACTCAGGCTGAGTCCGCCTGGCGTGATGGCGCAACTGGCACCCACCCCGCCCGTCACCGTGCAACTGCCCGGCAAGGCGACCAGGTTGGTGAGGTTCGTGTTCAGCATGAACGCTTGCTGCGTGCCGTTCGGATTGGTCAACTGAATCGTGCCAGTCACGACATTGCCCGGCCCGGTGCAAGCCAGCGGGTCGCTGAAGTTGCCTGTCAGCACCCCAGCCGACACCCCGACCGTCAGCGTATCCGTGTCAGTGGCGCTGTTATTGCCGCCGTTCGGGTCAGTCGTCCCGCCCGGCGCCGCCACCGTCGCGGTGTTGACCAGATTGCCGCTCGGCGCCGCCCCAATCGTCGCCGTCACCGTGTAAGTGAGCGTCGAGCCAGCCGGCAGCGTCACCGTGTCGCTAAAGTTGGCCGCGCTGTTGGTCACGCCGTCGCAAGCCGTCGCGCCGCCCGTCGCCCCGCTGCAGACCCAAGTCCACTGCGATATTTGCGTCGGTTTGTTGTCGGTCACGACCGCGCCGGTCGCCTGTGACGGCCCGGCGTTGCTGACCACGATGGTGTAAGTCACCGTGCCGTTCGCCGCGTAAGTCGTCACGCCGTCAGTCTTGGTGATCGAGAGATCGGCTGACGGGTTGAGCGTGTCTGTATCAGTCGCGCTGTTATTGGCAGGGTTAGGATCGGTCACCGCGCTGCTGACCGTCGCCGTGTTGGCGAGCGAGCCGGTTGCGCTCGGCGAAATCGTGCAACTCGCCGTGTAAGTTACCGAGCTGCCCGCGGGCAGAGTGAGACCAGCGTTATTGATGTTGCCCACCACCGGGCCTGTGGTGTTGCCCGTCGCGCCACCAGCCGCAACGCTCGTCCACGAACAGGTGAGCGAGGCTGGGAAAGTGTCGGCCACCGTCGCACTCGTCGCGGTGCTCGGCCCGGCATTCGAAGCCACGATCGTGTAGGTCGTCGAGCCACCCGGCGTCGCCGTCGTCACGCCGTCAGTCTTGGTAATGGCGAGATCGGCTGACACCGCAACCGTGTCGTTGTCAGTCGCGCTGTTGTTGGCAGGGTTAGGATCGGTCACGGCGCTGCTGACGGTCGCTGTGTTGGAGATTGTGCCACTGGCGCTGCCGGAGATCGTGCAAGTCGCCGTGTAAGTCACCGAACTGCCCGCGGGCAGAGTGAGACCCGTGTTGTTGATATTGCCCGCCACCGGTCCTGGCGTGTTGCCCGTCGCTCCCCCAGCGGCGACGCTCGTCCACGAACAGGTGAGCGAGGCCGGGAAGGTATCCGCCACCGTCGCCCCCGTCACATTGCTTGGCCCGGCATTCGAAGCCACGATGGTATAAGTCGTCGAACCGCCCGGCGTGACCGTCGTCACCCCATCCGTTTTGGTGATGCCGAGATTGGCTGACGGGTTGAGCGTGTCAGTGTCGGTCGCGCTGTTATTGCCTGGTGTCGGATCGGTTATTCCGCCACCTGTGGCAACTGTGGCCGTATTGCTTAACGTGCCGGTCGCGCTCGCCGCGATCGAGCAACTCGCTGTGTAAGTGACCGAACCGCCCGCGGGCAGATTGGCTGTATCGTTGATGTTGCCGCTACCGCTCGCCGTACAAGTGCCACCGCCCGCGCCCACGCACGTCCAAGTGCAGGTCAGCGAGGCTGGGAAGGTGTCCGCTACAGTTGAGCCAGGCGCATTGCTCGGCCCAGCATTCGAGGCCGTGATCGTGTAAGTGACCGAGCCACCCGGCGTCGCCGTCGTCACACCATCCGTCTTGGTGATGCCGAGATTGGCTTGCGGCGAGAGCGTGTCAGTATCGGTTGCGCTGTTGTTGCCCGGCGTTGGATCAGTTACACCGCCGGGTGCTGTCACCGTCGCCGTGTTACTCAACGAGCCGGTCGCGCTCGCCGAAATTGAGCAACTCGCCGTGTAAGTGACTGAGCCGCCCGCCGGCAGATTGACTGTATCGTTGATATTGCCGCTGCCGCTCGCCGTACACGTCCCGCCACCTGCGCCCGTACAAGTCCAGGTGCAAGTCAGCGAGGCGGGGAAGGTGTCCGCTACAGTGGAGCCAGGCGCATTGCTCGGCCCCGCGTTGGAAGCTGTGATGGTGTAAGTCACCGAACCGCCCGGCGTCGCCGTCGTCACACCGTCGGTCTTGGTGATGCCGAGGTTGGCCTGTGCCGCCAGCGTGTCGGTATCGGTGGCGCTGTTGTTGCCCGGCGTCGGGTCAGTCACGCCGCCCGGCGCTGCCACCGTCGCAGTGTTACTCAACGTGCCAGTCGCGCTCGCTGAGATTGTGCAACTTGCCGTGTAGGTCACTGAACCGCCCGCGGGCAGGTTGGCTGTATCGCTGATGTTGCCGCTACCACTTGCCGTACAAGTGCCGCCGCCTGCGCCTACGCACGTCCAAGTACAGGTCAGTGAAGCCGGGAAAGTGTCCGCTACCGTCGCCCCTGTCGCATTGCTTGGCCCGGCGTTCGAAGCGGTGATGGTATAAGTCGTCGAGCCACCAGGCGTCGCCGTTGTCACGCCATCAGTCTTGGTGATCGCCAGATCGGCCTGTGCTGCTAACGTGTCGGTGTCGGTGGCGCTGTTGTTGCCCGGTGTCGGATCAGTCACGCCGCCAGACGTTGCGACTGTTGCCGTGTTACTCAACGAGCCAGTCGCACTCGCCGAAATCGTACAACTCGCCGTGTAAGTGACCGAACCGCCCGCAGGCAGATTGGTTGCATCGCTGATGTTGCCACTGCCGCTTGCCGTGCAGGTGCCGCCGCCCGCGCCCACACATGTCCAAGTACAGGTCAGCGAAGCTGGGAAGGTGTCCACTACAGTTGAGACAGGCGCATTGCTCGGCCCGGCATTCGAGGCCGTGATCGTGTAAGTCACCGAACCGCCCGGCGTGGCGGTCGTCACGCCATCCGTTTTGGTGATGCCGAGATTGGCTTGGGGGGTGAGCGTGTCGGTGTCGGTCGCGCTGTTGTTAGCTGCGTTTGGATCGCCAGCCAGCGTCACTGTCGCCGTGTTGGAAAGCGTGCCGGTCGCGCTGGCGTTGATGGCGCAAGTCGCGGTGTAAGTCACCGAAGCGCCCGCTGGCAGATTGACCGTGTCGTTGAGATTGCCCGAACCGGCTGCCGTGCAAGTGCCACCACCCGCGCCCACACACGTCCAGGTGCAACTGAGCACTGCTGGGAAAGTGTCGGCCACTGTCGCGCCCGTCGCAGCAGTCGCCGTAGCATTGGAAGCCGTGATGGTATAAGTCACCGAGCCGCCTGGCACTGCCGTCACCACGCCATCAGTCTTGGTGATCCCCAGATCCGCGACTGCGCCGACTCCCGAGACGTTGATGCAGCCATTGGCGGTTACGCTCTGACCGTCGGGGTTGGTGATGGTCACGTTCTGCGGGCCGTTGGCAGTCGCCGTGATGTTGAGCGTGGCCTGGGTCGGGCTATTAAACGTCACGCTGTTCACGGTCGCGTTCGTGACCGTCGCCGAGAGATGACTGAAGGGCAGGGCCGGCGCCGCCAGGTTGGCGCCCGGATCATAGAAGCCAGAGCCGCCGCTCGACGTTGCGTTGATAACTACGTTACCGGTGGGGCCAGTGAATGAGATGGGAGAGCCTGAGCACGTAGGCGTGGCAGGCGGTGGAGCCAGTAGTTTGGCCACGCGCACTGCATACGAATTCGACGCTTGGTTATATTCCTGAATCGTCCAGATTGACATGTCGTCAATCGGATCAACGACGGTGAATGAGTAATCGCCCCAGCGTCGTCCGTTAGCTCCGCCCGGATCAGACGGCGGATTGTAGTTTGCCGTCGTAGTCCCAAACGTCACTGCGGGTGTACCTGGCGGGCCAACCATTGTGCCGAGCGTATCGCCAGCTAGGCGGCCAACATAAGCAGGCGTAGCGCCAACGGGTAAGCCAGCCATGGTAAAGCCCATCACCGCATGTCCCTGACCGTTAACCGCGATGGAAGGAAAGAAATACTGACGCGCCGCCGCGCGTGTGGCCGCGTTGTCGAAGACTGTCCCGGACTGCACCACCGTTGGCGTGGTGGTGAGGTCCTGGAACTCATACCAGCGCGATGCATTGCGATTCTGCGCCGCAGTGCTGGCAACACCGGATGTGTCCACTCGGAAGTTGTGAGCTGACCAGAGCCGTCCGTTACGAATCATTGCCTGGAAAAACCGATCATTGATGGAATCCAGGTTGCCACTGCTCCCACCGGTGTTGCCAAGATGCTCCACGCGATCGGGGGATGTAGTCGTCGAAACGGTCACGACGATATTGGCGGAGATCGTCGGAGAGGCGCTGCCTGGATTGCTCACCCGGCGGAACGTGATCGCGCTGAAGACGGCGTTATCAGGGCCGACGAAATAGCCTTCGGTCGCGCCCGGATCGAAATTATCAACGCCGCGCGGAGATTCCGGCCCAGTTCCCGCTCCCAGCGCCATGTTAGCGAAAACGCTCACGGTGGCCGGCCCACCGCTCAGGACGGACGATTTCTGCACGACGTAGCCGTTGGTGCCAACGAAGGTGCCCGTAGTATTGGTGAACATGTCGCCGCCGATATACAGCGCATTCACATCTATGCCCAGCGAAGGGTAATCGAGGAAATTCAGGCCGCTCGAATCGCCCTGAAACTGATAGAAGGTCCAGACCGTGCTCCCGCTGATTGTCCCCATACTCGCGGCGTCGCTCACGGCAATGAGCAAACGGTTGGAGGCCGTCGTCGTACAAGTAGCGTTTGTGCAAGGCACGTCAATGATGGTCAGGAACCAGCGGGCAGAGAAGCGGTCGTAGCGCACATTCGGATCGCTCGTGAAGTTGAAAAGCACTGGCGGGGATACTGGTGTCATCACTGAGGCGAAGAAGACATCCGGGTCAGCATTGACCACGCCATCCGCCACACCTGTGGTTTTGTTAAACGTCCGCAAGCGGCCGTTCTCGAAAGCAAAATACTGCGTTGGCCCAGCCGTGCCCATCGTGTCAGGCGGAAATGCGCCGGTATCCGTCAGCGTCGCACCATCAAAAGGAGCAGGTGAGGCGGCGGTCGTATGTATCTCAATAGTTGGCGCACGCCGCAATTGTAGACCGCTGGGCAACGGCGGATACTGCGACGTTGCAGGCGCATTAGGATTTTGGGTCTTGGCGCCAGGGTCCATTTCATGTTCAGGCTTTATCCTGTATGTGGTTCGGGCTGGTTGCGTGGCTTGCAGAGCCATGATTTGACCGACGCTGCTCTTGACCGGCGGCGCGGTAATGATCTTCCCCGGCGTGATTGTGCCGTCATCGTTGGTCTTCGATTGTGAGAGAACTTGGGCGTTCTGCGCCTGTCCGAGGAGCCCCAAAGTCCCACCAGATTTCGACGGCGGTGCGCCGATGCTTCTAGAAATTCCTTTGTTGGTCTGACTGACGTTGGTCGAGCCCTTTGGTGAGATCGCTACTGCTACTATCGCCAAGACCAGCAAACCGAGCGCGAGCATGACTGCCATCTCAGTCTTGTTGTATTTAGGCTCAGGTTGCTTGGAAGGGTCTGTCAAATGTGTGTCGTTCTTCATAGCTCACTCACTTCGTTCCTACTGTTTTGGGTGAAGCCGCTTCGCGCGGCTCCTGACTGCTTGGCGGGAATTTGCACCAAGCGCCGACCGCTGTCTCTTTTTATGGCGGCGTAACGATTGCTGACCGCACGCTACGCATGTTCTATTGTGGCTAGTAGCTCGAGTCGCTTTTAGCTTTCGAAGCTTGGTATGTTTCCGACTCAACACAATTGAGTGTTGAGTCGGAAACATAGAAGCCGCCGTGCTCGCCGAGCGTCGCTCAGCAATTCGGCGGGAAGATGGGAATGGTCAACGTCGCCGCTGATGTCAGCGTCAGCTTGTGCAGGTTATGCCCTTGATTGAAGGCATTCGCTGCCGTCCCCGCATTCGCGTTGAAGTTGAGCTGCGCGCCCAGCAACGCGATGTCTGATTGCGAGTAGAACTTCGCCCAACCGCTCCGGCCCGCCGGAATGAACTGCTCGAACCGAGGCGCCACGCGTGGGAAGCTGCTACTGAGCGAGGAGCGGAACTGGCAGACGCCCGCCGTGAAGGTGAACGAGAGCGGGTTCTCCGCATCGTCGTAGAGGATGCCGAAGAGCGCGCCGAGCGTCGAGGCCCCCGCCGCCAGACTACCGCCAAAGCGATTGAGCACGATCACTGTGTCGTTGCCATCGGCTCTGGACGGGATGTTCGAGGCCGCCAGCACACGCGGTGCGCGGTTGTAGCTCGTTCCGTCGAAGCTCAAGAGCGCCGTTACCGACAGCCCGTTGCAAGCAGGTAGCCCGCCCGCAATCGCCGCGAAGCTCTCTGCTGCCAGATTGGCCGCGTGGCCGGAAGAGAGCTTCACGTACTCATCACCGATCAGATAGTTGAAGTCCACCGGACAGCCCGTCACCAAGTCCGAAGCCACCGCGACGATGTAGCCGGTCGTGCCCGGATCAATGTCCGAAGCCAGGAACGAAGCCGTCTGATTCGGCGTCAAGCAAACCAAACTGTCGGCAATCGAGCAGGTCGCGCCGTCTACGAAGAACAAGTGCACCGCAATCGGCAATCCCGGATGGGTATTAGTGATCGCGATGCGTGTGTTCTGCGCGTTGGGCGCGGCGATGCTCGACGAGTAGAGGTTGTAGACAAGCACCGAGCCAGCCTTTTGATCGCTGACGTCCGCGCTGTCGCTGACGAGCGTACCAGGCCCGACTGCCGGACAGTTGACCGTCGCTGTGTAGACCAGCGGGTTAGGTGTGGCTGCCACACCGCCAACCGTGGCAGTGCTGGAAGCCGTCAAGACAGTGCCGGTCGCGACGTTTGTAACCTGTGCCTGGTATTGCACCGTGGCAGTTCCGTTGGCCGGAATAGTGCCACTGGCCATCAGTCCGCCGCCACCGACGTTGATCGTGCAAGTTGTGCCGGTTGCGCCCGACACCGTACAACTGCCCGGTAAGGCAATCAGGTTGGTGAGGTTCGTATTCAGCGTGAACGCTTGCGGCGCGGCGTTTGGATTGTTGATTTGGATCGTGCCGGTGATGACATTGCCCGGCCCCGTGCAAGCTAACGGGTCAGTGAAGTTGCCCGTGAGCGTAGACGGGACAACGTTAGGATTGACTGTCACCATGAAACTGCAAGCCGAGCCTGACTGCGGTGTGCAAGTCACGGTCGTATTGCCGATGACGAAGGTCGAGCCGGATGGCGGTACGCAGGTGACCGTACCGCAACCGCCACTGGTAGTAGGAGCTGGATAATTGACGGTTGCACCGCCTGGCCCCGTTGCCGTTGTCGTGATGTTCGCCGGACAGGTCACCGTACACGCCGTCGTTTGGCACACGACCGGCGTAATGATCAGCGAGTAAGCCCGGAGGTTACCCGTGTCTTGTTGGGCGAAGTCCTGCACCCGGAGGTTCCAGGTGCCGTTCGCGTTTTGGCCTTTGAAGACTGACAACGGATTGGCCGGTTTGAACGTGCCGGTGAAAGGGTTCATCGAGCTGATCACTGTTTGAATCGAAGGATTCGCCGTCTCGTCATCGAGCAGCGTCTGGCAGAAGTTGTTGCCACTGCCATCTGTGTTGTCAATGGCTTTCAACGTCGTGGTTGACGGAGCGACCAAGCTGACTTCCAGATCGCTGACCCAAGTATGATCTATACCGACTGTGGTCGAACCGACAGTCGCGTTGCAAGTCGTACCGTCAATTCGCAGATTGACGTCAAAAATCGGGTTTGGCACGCCAGCCACGATTAATGGCGCAACTACCGGCGCGCCGGGCGTTGTGCCCGACGAACCGAGGCCATCCGGAATCGGGATTGGCGGGCCAGTGTAGCTAAATGTCACCGGCGTGCCAGGCGCGCCTAGTAAATAGCTAAAGTTGATTATCAACGGACTGGAGCCAGCCACGCCGCCTGTATAAGTTGTGGTGAGCGTAAAGTTCACCGTCGTGCCGCAGGCAACGTTGCAACCGATAATGGCGGTAAACGGCGTCGTATTGTTAGCCGTGCCGCCGGCCGGAATGTTCGGGTAGGCGGAAACGCCGTTCACGATAGTCACGTTCGGTGTCGAAGTGGTCAGCGTCGCCGAGATATTGGTCGCCGTTACTGCGCCAGCATTGTTTAACGGGATGGTGAAATTCACCCGCTCGCACGGCTCGATAAAGCCGTCGCTATCACCGCTCGTTTCGGTGAAGGTGATCGTCCCTTGTTGCAAAAACGCAGCGGGAGTCGCGCCGATGGCTTGTAGCGCCTGGAAGGCCATGACGATGCCCGCGCCGGAATCGCGATCAACGCCAGCCGTTTGGATGTCAATGGCGCTGGTAATCAGGGCCGTGCGCACTTGCGCAGTCGTCAGCGTCATATTGGATGACAACAGCAGGGCCGCAATCGCAGCGGCGTGTGGCGCCGCTGCCGACGTACCATAGAAGGTGTTAAAACCCGGCGCGGCGCACATCACACCATCGGCGGCGGTGACGTCCGGCTTCTGTCGTAGCAGCCCTCCTGTCGAGGTAACGTTGCCAGCCGTAATCGGCGTGTTATTCGCGTCGAAGAGAATCCTGCGCGGGCCGTCGGAACTGAACCATTCGGTTTGGTTGGCGCTGGTGAAGGGGCCTGGGAACGGGCCGTTTGGCGTGGGTGGGCCAAACGCTGCAGCCGCGGGTGTCGCCGCCACGCTGAAGGCCAGCGCAGAGGAGGAGTGGCCGTGAGTTGAACCGGTGGTAGCCAGGGCATTGGCGAGTTCGCCGCGGAAAACGCGCAAGCTCAGAAATTCGTTGGTCCCGTTCGCGGAGGTCCCGTCATCGGCGAATTTCGCGATGACCAGGCGTTCGTTAGTAAAGGTGCCGCCACCAACATACTCAATCGGCTCGTCATCGCCACCTGCGCCGTCTTGCACATCAGCGGACGCATCTAAGATGGAGGTGAGCGCACCGTTCATGACATAAATATCATAGTCATTCCCGGAAAAAGTGAGTGGGTCAGCCCAATGCAGCACCACCGGGGTGCCGGACCCCCCCCCAAACTCCACCAGGATGGATTGTCCGCCATCACCGAAGTTGTTCACTGGCCCGGCACCAGCCAGCGAGCCCGGTGTGCCGTTTGGGTTAAAATTACCTTCCCATGTGCCGGAGGTAAGATCAGTCACCTGCCCCTCGTTGCCGGCGGAGGAAAAGTAGTTTACGCCCGCCGCCGTCACGTCGTTGACCGCTTGCGCGATGAGACCCATCGTCGAAGCCAACATGACTGGCTGGCCATCGTGCACCGGTGATTCGTCCAAATAAATAACGTCGTCAACAATGATCTTGCAACCGGCTGCCGCCAAGTCGCGGATGTTTTGGGCAAATTGCGCTTGGTCAGGGTCTACCCCTGCAAAATAGAGTTGTGCGCCCGGCGCCAAGTCATGAATGATCTCCAGCATCGCCGAACCTTCATCGCCCGAGCCAGCCTGGCCAGGCAATATCGTTACGCCCGGAGGCAGATCGCCCGTGGCTTGCAACGCCGCCAGCGAATCCACGCCGTCAGAGAGCACGCCAACTTTGACACCCGTGCCATTCACACCAAAAGCGCCGCGTGCGCTCTCTGCACGATGGGTTTTATCGCCTTCAGAGACATTGATCGCCAGCGCAGCCAACAATCGAGTGCGAAACGCTTCCAGTCTTTTTCCCAAGCCTGGCTTGTACATCCGTCCGTCCGCTGGCCCATCCACGGGACCGAGACGTTCCATGCGGTTGACATAGGCCTTGATGTGTTCACGGATGGCAATAACGCCTGGGGCAGCGGCCAACTCTTCCAGCTTATCCAGTGGCACTTCCGCCACAATCAGTCTGCTGTTATTGGCAGCGTTGATGACTTTGAAGCCGAACTGGTCCAACATCTTCAAACCGGCGATACGGTTTACCACCGTAATATTAACCACGGCCGCGCCCGTGGCGTTGGTCGCTATCGAAGTACGCATTGATCCTAATTCCGGCGGTAGAGTGCCGCGCCGTTTGCGTGAGGCGAACAACAGCCGGGAACTGATCTTCTTTTGGGTAGCAGTCAGGCTTAGCTTAATGTCTCTGAGCGTTTGCGTTTGCAACGCCGCGCTCGATGCCATCATCGGGGTAGCACTGACCGCATTGACTTCCACCGCCTTGCTATAAGCCGTCTCATAAATTTGGCGCGCGTCTTCAACGGCCTGCCAGTTTTCCCTTGTCCGCTGGCTGCGATAAGCATCTACCACAGTATCAAGGGACAGACGGCTGCTTTCTACGGCGGCTGCGGCGGCGGCCATACTGCTAGCCGCCAACATCGGCTTGCTTGCTTGCCAGCCAATCAGACCAACGGCCAAAAGCAGCGCCAGCAGCGCCAGCCCCCGCAACTTCCCCTTGGCTTTCTTTTGCGGGCGTGAAGATGTGTGTGTGTGTTTCATGAAAAAAATGTCTCGCGGGTTAGAGGGTCAATTGCTATCTCCGAGTTTCAAGTGCGACTGCCAGTCAAAACCTGCCGCCGACCAAATTTCAACGCGCAGCCCGGCTGTGCTGAGTAAAGTATTTCGCCGCTTCTCTGATCGTGATTACTTCAGGTTTCGCGGCAATCTCTTCTAGTTTGTCAAAAGGCACCTCGGCGCGGATGATGTTGCCGGCTGCGTTCTCGATCTTGAAATTGTAAGGATCGAGCGCTTTCAGCCCTGCAGTGCGGTTGATTACTTTGATGTCTACTACCGCATTACCCTCCGGGCTGGTCCGGGCTTCGGTGCGCAAAGCTTCCAGCCCTGCCGGGAGCCGGTTTTGCTGCTTGCGGAGCGCGATCAACAAACGCGAGCCGAGTTTTTTCTCAGCCTCAGTAGCGTTTTGCTGCAATGTCTTCAGTGTTTGCATGTGTACGAGCGTGTTGCGCGTAATATTCATACTGGCGCTCGTCGAATTGTGGGCCAGCTTGGCCACCACCAGCTTGTTGAAAGCCGCGCGAGTTTGGTTAAGTAATTGAGCGGTTTGTTTAGTGTGGTTGGCCTGAAACTTGAAAGCTGCTTTATCGAGCACCGTTCGCGATGCGTGACCCGTAGCTGCGTATACCCCTGAGCTGAGCCATTGAGACAACTGCCAGCCGACTAGGCCGATAACAAGAACTGACAATAAAGGGCTGTATGTAGAGGGTGTGTGCAGTCTTTGCATTGGGTGTCACCTTATCCCCTATCCGAACTCATGTCGTGCTCAGCATTGCGGCGTTAAGCGCGACCGAGGGTCTGCTCGGTATAGTAAGGGTTAGTGATCTATCTCTTATCGTCAGGCATACACCGCTAGACCGTAGGTTATTACCGTTCCGCCCAGATGCATGCTTAACTAGGAGTTCGCATAACCGCGAAGCTGGCCGTCTCACACTCGAAGCTGGAAACGCAGCCAACCAACGCAGAATTAACGAGTAAAACTGTTTGTCGAAATCTTACTGCGAGGTGTTAGTGAGCCTTCTGTGTACTGCCGGTTGTGAGGAAGACTCTCTGACGCTGTGGGATTTTAATGACGCATGAACACGAAGTCAACTGAGCTTAGTTATTGGTAGTGGGGCGACAGTGTGTTGATGGCCGAATAGGGGTAAAAACGTAAGGTTATACTCTTGCAGCCGCGTAGCGGCGACCCGAGTTTAGCCCGGCGTTTTCAACGCCGGGAAAGATAAGCCGTGAGTTCCGCATCGCGTCAGCGACGCCTGATTCAAGCGTCGCTGACGCGACGCGGAACTGCTGCGCACTGTACCGTGGGTTGAAAACCCACGGCTAAATTCAACTGCCGCTACGCGGCAAAACGACAGCCTGACAGGTTTATCACTACTGAGGGCCGTTGATTGGTTGCTTAATCTATTGCCATACAAAGCGCGGCTTTGATAGCAACACACTATCGCCCCACTACTTAGTTATTGTGACGCGCAATCTCTCTGCAAATTCTTCTGGGATGATGAAGCTGGATCAAATCGGGTAATAGCTCAGTACCGCCCTGCTATGCCCAAGCGAGAGGAAACTGCGCCTCCGCAGATCGAATGGCCTACGATACATCTGCCGCAGTTCGGAAATTGGTAGCGATAAAGATGCAAGCTGCCGTCGTTTTTTGCCGCGTAGTAGCAGTTGAATTTAGCCATAAGTGCAACCCACGGTGAGCGCGCGTTGCAACGCTTGGCTAAACAACGAAGCGAACCTTAACTTGCCGCTGTTTAAGGCAGCTAGCAAGTTAAGGTTCGCCGAAGAAGCAAACTAGCTCCTCCTACCCTAACAATTGGGCGGGAAGATCGGGATGGTCAGCGTCGCCGCCGTCGTCAAGGTCAGCTTGTGCAGATTATGCCCTTGATTGAAGGCATTCGCTGCCGTCCCCGCATTCGCGTTGAAGTTGAGCTGCGCCCCCAACAGCGCGATGTCCGATTGCGAGTAGAACTTCGCCCAGCTACTGCGGCCCGCCGGAACGAACTGCTCGAACCGAGGCGCTACGCGCGGGAAGCTGCTACTGAGCGACGAGCGGAACTGGCAGACGCCGGCCGTGAAGGTGAAGCTCAGCGGATTCTCCGCATCGTCGTAGAGGATGCCGAAGATCGAGCCGAGCGTTGAAGCCCCGGCTGCCAAGCTGCCGCCGATGCGGTTCAACACGATCAGCGTGTCGTTGCCATCCGCTCTGGACGGGATGTTCGAGGCCGCCAACACGCGCGGCGCGCGGTTGTAGCTCGTTCCATCAAAGCTCAGCAGCGCCGTCACCGAAAGGCCATTGCAAGCAGGCAAGCCTCCTGCTATGGCGGCAAAGCCTTCCGCCGCCAGATTGGCTGCGTGCCCACTTGAGAGCTTCACATACGCGTCGCCGATCAGGTAGTTGAAGTCAATCGGGCAACCAGTTATACGGTCTGAAGCCACCGCCACAACGTAGCCGGTCGTGCCCGGATCAATATCCGAAGCCAGGAACGAAGCTGTCTGGTTCGGCGTCAAGCAGACCAGGCTGTCGGCAATCGAGCAGGTCGCCCCGTCCACAAAGAACAAGTGCACGGCGATGGACAAACCCGGATGGGTATTGGTAATCGAGATGCGCGTGTTCTGCGCATTGGGCGCAGCAATGCTCGACGAGTAGAGATTGTAGACGAGCACCGAGCCTGCCTTCTGATCACTGACGTCAGCCGTGTCAGGGAAGAGCACGCCTGGCCCGACCGCCGGACAATTGACTGTCGCCGTGAGAACCAACGGATTGGGCGTGGCTGGCGCGCCGCCCACCGAAGCAACGCTGGAAGCCGTCACGACGGTGCCGGTCGGCACCACCGCCACTTGCGCCTGGTATTGCACCGTCAGTGTGCCATTGGCCGGAATACTGCCACCAGCCGTTAAGCTGGCTCCGTTTGGCGCGATTGAGCAAGTCGCGCCCGCCACCGCGCCCGCCAACGTACAACTACCCTGCAAGCCTATCAGGTTGGTGAAGGTCGTGGTCAGCGTGAAGGTTTGCTGCGCGCCAGTCGGATTGGTCAATTGGATCGTGCCCGTGATGAGATTGCCTGGCCCCGTGCAGGCCAACGGGTCAGTGATGTTGCCCGTCAGCACTGGCGGCGCCCCGACCGTCAGCGTATCCGTGTCAGTGGCGCTGTTATTGCCGCCGTTCGGGTCGGTCGTCCCGCCCGGCGCCGCCACCGTCGCGGTGTTGACCAGGTTGCCACTCGGCGCCGCCCCAATCGTCGCCGTCACCGTGTAAGTGAGCGTCGAGCCAGCCGGCAGCGTCACCGTGTCACTGAAGTTGGCCGCGCTGTTGGTCACGCCGTCGCAAGCCGTCGCGCCGCCCGTCGCCCCGCTGCAGACCCAAGTCCACTGCGATATTTGCGTCGGTTTGTTGTCGGTCACGACCGCGCCGGTCGCCTGTGACGGCCCGGCGTTGCTGACCACGATGGTGTAAGTCACCGTGCCGTTCGCCGCGTAAGTCGTCACGCCGTCAGTCTTGGTGATCGAGAGATCGGCTGACGGGTTGAGCGTGTCTGTATCAGTCGCGCTGTTATTGGCAGGGTTAGGATCGGTCACCGCGCTGCTGACCGTCGCCGTGTTGGCGAGCGAGCCGGTTGCGCTCGGCGAAATCGTGCAACTCGCCGTGTACGTCACCGAGCTGCCCGCGGGCAGATTGAGACCCGTGTTGTTGATATTGCCCGCCACCGGTCCTGGCGTGTTGCCCGTCGCTCCCCCAGCGGCGACGCTCGTCCACGAACAGGTGAGCGAGGCTGGGAAAGTATCCGCCACCGTCGCACTCGTCGCGGTGCTCGGCCCGGCATTCGAAGCCACGATGGTGTAGGTCACCGAGCCGCCCGGCGTCGCCGTCGTCACGCCATCAGTCTTGGTGATCGCGAGATCGGCTGACGGATTGAGCGTGTCGGTATCGGTCGCGCTGTTGTTGCCGGGTGTCGGGTCAGTCACGCCGCCCGGCGCCGTCACGGTCGCCGTATTACTCAAGCTGCCGGTCGCGGCCCCGGAGATCGTACAACTCGCCGTGTAGGTCACTGAACCACCGCTAGGTAGATTGGCCGTATCGTTGATGTTGCCCGAACCGGCTGCTGTGCAAGTGCCGCCACCCGCGCCTGTACAAGTCCAGGTGCAGGTGAGCGAAGCGGGGAAAGTGTCCGCCACCGTGGAGCCGGGCGCATTGCTCGGCCCGGCGTTGGAAGCCACGATTGTATAAGTGACCGAGCCGCCTGGTGAGGCCGTCGTCACACCATCGGTCTTGGTGATACCGAGATTGGCTTGCGGCGTGAGCGTGTCAGTATCGGTTGCGCTGTTATTACCCGGCGTTGGATCAGTCACGCCGCCTGGTGCCGCCACCGTCGCCGTGTTACTTAACGTACCGGTTGCGCTGGCCGCAATTGAGCAACTTGCAGTGTAAGTCACCGAACCACCCGCTGGCAGGTTGGCCGTATCGTTGATATTGCCCGAACCCGCCGCCGTACACGTGCCGCCGCCCGCGCCTGCGCACGTCCAAGTGCAACTGAGTATCGCTGGGAAGGTGTCCGCCACCGTTGCGCCGGGCGCATTGCTCGGCCCAGGGTTGGAAGCGGTGATCGTGTAAGTCACCGACCCGCCCGGCGTGGCGGTCGTCACGCCGTCAGTCTTGGTAATGCCGAGATTGGCCTGGGGCGTGAGCGTGTCGTTGTCGGTTGCGCTGTTGTTGGCCGGGTTTGGATCACCGGCTATTGCCACCGTGGCTGTGTTGGAGAGTGTTCCGGTCGCACTCGCCGCAATTGCGCAAGTGGTGGTGTAAGTCACCGAGCCACCGCTTGGCAGATTGACCGGATCGCTGATGTTGCCCGAACCGGCTGCCGTGCATGTGCCACCACCCGCGCCCACACATGTCCAGGTGCAAGTGAGTATCGCCGGGAAGGTGTCGGCCACCGTTGCGCCCGTCGCAGCGCTCGGCCCCGGATTGGAAGCCGTAATCGTGTATGTCGTCGAACCGCCCGGCGTCGCCGTCGTCACGCCGTCCGTCTTGGTGATCGCCAGGTCGGGAGCCTCGGTCGCACCACTGAAGCAGAGTACGGTTGATGCCGCAGGTGCATCGGCTTCCACAATAATGCAGAAGTTGTACTGGCCTGTTACCTGCACGCCGAGCGTGAACTGCAAATTGGTGGTCGCGGCAGCCGCCAGTGGCGCAGCGAGCGTGACGCCCGCCGCCGAGAGGCTGCTGTTGAAGCCGCCGCCCGCCGCCTGTGTCGGCGGTGTTTCGAGCGTTGTCCCGCCCACGCTCACCATACTGCCGTTGCTGAGCGTGACGGTGCCGGCGCTCGAGCTGAGCGCACGGAGATCAGCCGCAGAGCCTGAAACCGGATTCGTTGTGATGTCCACGATGCGGAAGCGTAGACGTGTGAGCGGAACTCCAGTGCTGTTGGTGAAAGTGCGGCGGAAAGTGAGAGTGCCAAATGCCCCGTTCGCCACCGCCGTGTTGTCGCGGACAGTGTTTGGCGGAGTGCCTGAGCCTACACCAGTGTCGAGCAATGAGGCAGTGACTGCGCCGCCGCTTGTCAGATGGATCGGCCCGTCAAGGTTCTCAGGCCCGGCCGCGCCCAGTTTCGGCGTCACGGTCAGCACTTCGATGACCGGATCGGCGAAGACGAAGTCGGCAGAATTGTTGTCCGTGTCTTGCGGGGTGCCGCTCGATAGGTTGCGATAGAACGTCATCTGGCCAGCCGGTGTTGTCGCACTGATGTCCGGGAGGCCCGTGCCCTCCTTGAAGAGAGCGTTAATACCTGCCGCCGTGAAACCCACCGAATCCATGCGATTTACTGCGCTGAAATTCGCCACCGTGGCTGTTTTGAAGATGGCGAGGCCGCCGTTATCGGCGTTGTCTACCGCATAGCCGGTGTCGCTATTGGCGGAGCGCGCCTGAACTGCGGGATACAAGTTGAGACTATAGGTCAACGTGGGACCATTGACGCTGTCCTGATTGCGCGCGATGAGGAAGTGACCTTTCGCCGGAATCACCGTGCCGTTGGGAATGACAGCAACGCCGGAGATTACCCCTGCCGTAGTGCTGTAGGCCAGCGCCCAGCCGTCGGAGTTGTCCGCCGTGCTGACGATCACCGGGCTAGTACCCGGGTTGTAGAGTTCGACGAATTCATCATTTACGCCTTGCGGCCCGCGCAAGCGGAACTCGCTGATGATGAGATTGCCGGTGGTTGAAGGAGCCGCCGTGCTCGGCTTGACGAGCGCCCACCAAGTCTCCCAGGGGCCAGCGATGCCAATGCCGAAGTCACGCTGAGCGCCAGCGTATTCCTGAATCGTCCAGAAGTCGGTGTCGTTCACAGGATCGGTTTGCGCCGCGCTGTAATCGCCCCAGCGATTCTGCCGAGCGGTTCCCGCCCCAGCGCCGATGTTGTAGTTTGCCTGACCGGGCCGGAAAACCACCGGGTCGCGTGTCGTATTGGGGGGATCTGCAGCCAGCCGCATTGCGTAGGCCCCGGCTGAATAGGTAAGGGGCGAAAACTGCGTGAAGCCGATGAGCACGTCGTTGTTCTGATTGACCGAAATGTTCGGGTAAGCGAAGAACGTGCCGGTTTGCGTAGCGGTCGAGGTGCATCTGGGGCCTACCGCATTCGTCCCGCCCGCGCCGTTATGACAATTGTCGGCGGTCGGGTCTTCAATGCGCGCGCGTTGTGTCGGCAGTTGCGAAACGCCGGTCTCGAGGGTCGGGTCAATCTGCCACCATTGAACAGCAGAATGGTTATCGGGGTTGGCTAACCCAAACCCTGTCCCGGCGGCAGTGGGTGTAGTGGCGAGCATCACGGTGTGCGTCGTCCAGAGCGAGCCGTTGCGCAGCACTGCATTCTGGATGCGCGAGTCGTTAGTCATAAGGCGCGTGCCGGAGGCCAGATGGGCCGACTGTTGCCTCTGCGGCGCGTAACCGCCGCTGCACGTTCCGCCGCAACTGTTGGCGGTGCCGATGCGTGCGGCGTCAAAGCGCCAGGAGAAGGGCGACTGTGGAAACTGCGTGCCGATAGTGAGCGCCGGAGCCGCGGGCGTGCCAGTCACTTTGCTCAGACGGAGTTGCGCCGCAACATTATCCCAGTCCTCGACCATGTAGTCCGTGAGGGTCGTGTTGTCTTCTGTGATAGCCGGGGCCATCGTGAAGCCGCAGGCAAGTTCGGTTTCCGGGGTGGCGCTGGTGAGACAGGTGGCGGTGAAGTTGGCCTCGAAAAGCGAGGCGCTACCGAGCGTGTTGGCATAAGCGGCAGCCTTGTCGAATACGAAGATTTGCGGGCCCCAGTAAGTGGTGAAGCTACATGTAGAGGCCCCGCATGTGTAATTGAACGTGTTCTCGTTCACCACGATCCAGTTCTTATTATGGCCGACCGACGGGTAGTCAATCGCGTGACCAGAGCCGCCCGGCGCGCCGGTGCCGGCCGGGTCGGAGGCAGCCGTGAAGCGGTTCCACATGCCGGTCGGGTCGGCGGTCTGCGTGACGGCGAGACCCATGCCGGAGAACTGGCCAGGGCCGTTGAGCGACGCGACGAAGATAAACCGATTGTTGAAGCGGTCGAACAAAATCTTCGGGTCGAAGGCGGAGGTGACTGCACTCCCTTTGACTGTGGTGCCGGCCCAGAAGCTGTTCAGCGTTATGCGCTGTAACTCGATGCCGTTGCGGTCAGTGATCCGCATCATGTTGTTGCTGGGTACTACGACGTGCGTCGTGCCGACCGCGCCCATTGTATCCGGCGGAATGGATGTGCCGCTCAGGAATTCTCCCTGGAAGGTCTTGCTCGGCCCGGGCGACGGGCCTGTCGGCGACGGAGGCGGCGCCAGCGGCGTATTGAGAGATTTTGCTGCGCTATTAATCGGCACCCCGCCAGGGTGCGGAGGCCTGTCCTTCGGCGGATCAATGGACCTGATCTCCGTCGGCGGCGCGCCAGTGGGCTTGAGAGCTTCCTGCCGCGCCGCCGCCGCAACATCTATCGGCGAGAACCTCCCTATTTGTTGCTGAGTTGGCGTGTATGTCTTACCTTTCTGGGTCTGAGCGGTCGTCGTCTTGGCACGCGTAGTTTGGAACACTAGCAACGCCAGGCCCGCCAGCATCACCGACGCAATTACTGCGAATCGCAGAATGTGGTTGGCGCTCTTTCTGCCTTTATGCAAAGAGCCATTAGGTGGTGTAGTAGAGGTTGGTTTTCTCATGGAGCTTCTCCAGTCTTGTGTAGTTTGCTCAATTCGTCAGCAGCGCCGCACGCAAGCTTGCTTGCGGAAAGCCGGCCTGAAGTCATTGCCGATCTAATGCGCAAAGCTGAACCGAATTGTGTTGCTAAAAGTCGGCCCCGCGCTATCACGCGTGCCTTGTATTCACTATTGGCATTTATGCAAGCGCGTTGACGCGCCTTGTATAAGCTCGAATGTTCCGATGTCGCGCCCCGTGTTTATGAGCGTCACAGTCAAGGTCATCTTTTGTGCCGTAATGCGACCGATGTAGCGAGCCGGTTGAACCTTGTCACTGGTCGCGCTCGAACGGGTCTTCCCATCTTCATCTACGATAGTGATGTCTTGCGTCGGCCCGCCGCTCTCATCTTCGTGCGTGCCGCGCACATCGAACTGTCCTTCACTGTCGAGTTCAATGCTTTGATCTATGGTTCCGTGAGCGCAGTCATACTCGATCACCGTCCCGCTCTCGTTGATGGACAGCCGGATCTGCGGCCCTGCCCATTCGCTCTCTGGCAATGTCTTCATCTGTCTGGTCGCGCTGACCTTTGCCTTGCGCACTTCTTTCTTGTCGCGCGGGGTGTCTTTTACGCGCGTATCTTTGCGCGCTGGCATCTGGCGCTCGGCGCACAAGCTGTTGGGCCGCGCCACTGACAGCAGCAACAGAAGTGAGAGCAATACTGAACTCATTTTCAGATACGGCATTTCAGCTCGCCTCCCCAGCTTGACGAGCTTCATTGGTAAGCAAGCCAAACCATGGATCGCTTCAGCACACGGAAAAACTGAAAAATACTCTGCTCTGACTTCTTGATCAGCCCAGCATTATTTAACTGTGACTCCAGCAACATTACCTCGTTAGAGTCCGAGGCAGCGATGGCCAGTGTGGTGGCGCCTTTGCCATTGAAGTTGCCCAAGGCCACACCACGCAGGGTCTTTCCCACTGAGACCAGCGGTAGAGCTTGGAACGCCGCCTTGCCTTGTCCCAATAGAATCAGGAAATCGCCCGAGCCACTGTCGGTGACTACCAGATCAAGCTTGCCGTCGCCGTTTAGATCGCCAGCCACCAGGCCGTAAGGCTTAAGTCCGGTGGCGAAGCGTCGAGTCCCCCTGAAGCCGCCCTGCCCATCACCGAGCAAACACGACAGGCTGGCCGAGCCATAGTCAGTCGTCAACAAGTCGTCACGGCCATCACCATCAAAGTCGCCCAACGCCAGCGTAGTGGGCGTCAGACCTACCGTGTAATTCGTGGGAGCGCCAAAGCCGCCTTGCCCGTTGCCGAAGATCACCGATACGTCGCTCGAACTGTGATTGCAGGTAGCCAGGTCAACTTGACCGTCGTGATTGAAGTCTGTCGCAACGAGCCAGAACGGTCGCGTACCGACGGGAAAGCCCTGACGATTGGCGAACGACCCGCTACCATTGCTCAGAAAGATCGAGACACTGTTGCCCCTGTCGTTGGCCGTCGCCAGGTCTGTTTTGCCGTCACCGTTGAAGTCGGCAGCCACAATGGTACGCGCAGTGGTCTCGCCGGTGAAATTGGCAACCTTGCCGAATGCGCCCTGCCCATCACCGAGCAGGATTGAGATGTTTACCTGCCGGGGATTGACAGTCGCCAAGTCCGCCTTGCCATCGCCGTTGAAGTCGCCCGTGGCAATTCCCACGACATCTCCCCCGACCGGGAAACTGACCGGCTTGCCAAAATTCCCTGTGCCATCGTTCAGCATCACCGTGACGCTCTTACCAATGGCGACAGCCAGATCACTTTTGCCGTCGTTGTTGAAGTCGCCGACCGTGATGGCTGACACACCGTCAACTGCATAGCTTTCAGGCTTGGCGAAGTTGCCCGTTCCGTCACCCCGCAGAACCGCCAGGCCGAGGTTGTTATTGGCTATGACCAGGTCATCGTTGCCGTCCGCATTGAAATCTCCGACGGCGACAAAAACAGCGCGCGCCTCCTCGCCCGGCAGGCTAATCACCGAGGCTGGACTCAATTCGCCAGCGGCATTCGACAGCATGATCGCCACAGACGAATTCAGCCCGTCCACAATTGCCAGATCCGCGCGCCCGTCTTTGTTGAAATCACCCTTCGCTCCGTTCAACGGCGCCAGCGGTGAGTGGAATCTACGAGTCGCCACTAGCTTGCCCATTCCGTCATTGAGCATTACCGCAGTGTTATTCGATCCGTAATTCGCCACCGCGAGGTCGTTGCGCCGATCACCATTGAAATCGCCGGTGGCAATCGCCGTCGGCGTTTTACCCACTGAATACATCACGGCTGGCGCAAACCGTCCCGCGCCAGTGCCAGCCAACATTGAGACATCGCCCGATTGAGCATCGGCGACTACCAAATCAACTTTGCCATCGGCGTTGACATCGGCGGCGGCGAGCGAGAAAGGTTCGCGCCCGGCTGGCAGCGTTACAGCCGCAGCAAAAGCGCCGCGTCCCTTATTGATGAGCACTGACACGCTATTGGATTTAGAGTTCGCGATGGCCAGATCGGGCTTACTGTCTCCATTGAAATCGGCAGCGACGAGCGCAACCGGGCTTGAGCCGGTCGCTTCAATTGAAGGCGCTTTGAAGTGTCCTTTGCCATTTCCCAGCAGGATCGAAATGTTGTTGGATTTGTAATTGACTACGGCCAAGTCTATTTGCCGATCACCATCGAAGTCCGCCGCCACAATGGCGCGCGGTTGTTCGCCCACCGCAAGCTTGTCTCCCAACGTCAGCCCGCCGTGCCCCTCGCCGAGAAATATCCAGACGTCGTTGGAGCCGCTATTCACCACTGCCAAGTCTGCCTTGCCGTCCGCGTTGAAGTCAGCCGTGACGACTGACACGGGTTCCATGCCAACTGAAAGTTTTCGCTTTATCTGAAAGTCCGGCGCGCGACGGAGATGCGTGCCCGGCGTTGATTCTGTGAAGGTTTGTGGTTCAATAAAAGCGAGGGCTGCGTTGACTGGCAAGCAGAGCAGGGGAAGCATCACTGCTAGCAGCGCACTCCCAAGCCAGCCAAAGCTTTTAGGCGAAATATAAGCTGAGCGTCGGACGAGGATCGAAGACACGCGAGCTAGTTTTCTGTTGTGTGTGTAGTATCGCATCTGTTTTTAACACTGCTTTGGTGTTAGTGACGCGGCTAGCGGAAAAATCACCGTTCAGTGCTGCGCACTGTCGGTGAGCCGTGATGTTCACAATTACTATAAGGAATCGTATTACTGCTCGTAGTACTAGCAACGCGTCTGAATAAAACCAACGCGTCGTGAGGTGCTTCTTTCAAGATTACTGCTGGTAGAGAGAAGTGCCTGCTAGCTGCCCAGAGTTTATGGCAAGCACCAAGGTCAGTCAATGTGATTGGCTGTGCGTCCATCTTTTTTTATTGGCTTTAGAAATGGCTGACTCGTGTTGTATCGGGCAACTGACAGGAAGCAGCCATCTGTCCAGGTCACAGGCTAATCACGATGGATTTACAGGTTGTGTGATCTGCAACATTTAAGCTGCCAATAAAAACAGCGGCAGAGCATTGAAACTCTGATGAGCTTCGAGACTCTGCCGCTTGGGGGATTAGCCGTTAATCAGCCGTCAGCAAGCAATACATTTGCTCGCCCGCGCTAACAATTCGGCGGGAAGATCGGAATGGTCAGCGTCGCCGCCGTCGTCAACGTCAGCTTATGCAGATTGTGCCCTTGGTTGAAAGCATTCGCTGCCGTCCCCGCATTCGCATTGAAGTTGATCTGTGCGCCCAAGAGCGCGATGTCCGATTGCGAGTAGAACTTCGCCCAACCGCTGCGACCAGCAGGAATGAACTGCTCGAAGCGTGGCGCGACGCGCGGGAAATTGCTCGAGAGCGAGGAGCGAAACTGACACACGCCCGCCGTGAAGGTGAAGCTTAACGGATTCTCTGCATCATCGTAGAGAATGCCGAAGATCGAACCGAGCGTCGAAGCCCCGGCTACCAAGCTGCCGCCGAAACGATTGAGCACGATCAGCGTGTCGTTGCCATCGGCTCTGGACGGGACATTCGAGGCCGCCAGCACACGCGGCGCGCGGTTGTAGTTCGTCCCATCGAAGCTCAGCAGCGCCGTTACCGAGAGCGCGTTGCAAATAGGCACGCTCCCAGCTAGCGCGGCGAAGCCTTCCGCCGCCAGGTTGGCTGCGTGGCCCGAAGAGAGCTTCACGTACTCATCGCCGATCAAGTAGTTGAAATCTATCGGACAGCCCGTCGCTACACTCGAAGCTACCGCCACAACGTAGCCAGTCGTGCCCGGATCAATGTCTGAAGCGAGGAAGCTGGCGGTCTGATTCGGCGTCAGGCAAACCAAACTGTCGGCAATCGAGCAGGTCGCGCCGTCCACGAAGAATAAGTGCACCGCAATCCGTAGCGATGGATGGGTGTTAGTAATCGAGATGCGCGTGTTTTGCGCATTAGGCGCGGCGATGCTCGACGAGTAAAGATTGTAGACGAGCACTGAACCTGCCCGCTGATCGCTCACTTCACCCGGCACAGGGAAAGGTGTGCCGGGGCCGACCGCCGGACAGTTAGCCGTGATGCATGCCTGCAGCGTCAGCGCCGCGCCGCCACCACCGAAAGTCGCCGTCAAAGTGGAGCAGAGTTGCGTGCCGATGGTTACGAAGTCAGCGACTTGCGCCTGGTAACTCACAGTAGCCGTCTGGCCCGCTGGAATCGTAGCGGTGTAACTAACGCTCGTGGGGTTGACCGTGCAAGTAGTGAGAATGTTGGCCGTACAAGAGCCAACCTGTCCAATCAGACCCGCCGGTAGCGTGGCCGTAGCCGTGACCGTAACCGGAGCGCCGCCAGTGTTAGGTATGGTGAAAGTGCCGTTGACGACATTACCCGGGCCGGTGCAGGCCAGCGGGTCACTTATCGTGTAGGTCACGCGAATGACCGTAACCGCGAAACTGCAAGTGGCATCAGGACTGTTTGGACTGGCATCACTCGCCGTGCAGTTGACCGTCGTCGAGCCGACGGGGAAGTTGGAGCCGGAGGCGGGTGTGCACGTAACCGTCACACCTGGGCAGTTATCACTTGCGGTCGTGGTGTAGGTCACCGCAGTGCCCGAAGCCGAATTGGTGCCAGTCGTGATGTTAGCCGGGCAGGTAATGACCGGTGCCTGTGTATCCTGCACCGTGACGGTAAAGGTACAAGAAGCATTGGGGCTGTTCGGACTGGCGTCACTGGCCGTGCAAGTAACAGTTGTCGTGCCGACCGGGAAGAACGAACCGGAGGCGGGAGTGCACATAACCGTCACGCCAGGGCAATTGTCCGAAACCGTTGGCGACGAATACGTGACGACGGCCCCGCACTGGTTCGGGTCGTTCGCCTGGGTTTTGTTGGCCGGGCAGGTAATAGTCGGCGCCTGTGTGTCCTGCACGGCGACGGTGAAGCTACACGTCGGCCCGGCGGTCGACGTGCAAGTGACGGTCGTCGTTCCTACCGGGAAGAACGAGCCGGAAGCTGGCGAGCAGTTGATCACCCCGCAACCGGCATTACCCGTCGGTGCCGGGTAGGTGACAACCGCGCCGCATTGATTCGGGTCGTTCGCTTTTGTCGTGATGTTCGGCGGGCACGTAATCGAAGAGCAAAGTATGAAGGAGACCGCAAAGTTGTCCGGGATTGAATTCGCCGTGTTGCAGGCTACCGTCAAACCGGTCGTTGCCGCCGGATTCTGGATGCCAGTTGTGGTGGTGGCACCATGGTCGGCGTTGCCGGCCGCGACCTGCACTCTGATCTCCCGCGACGTGTGGAAGAGAATGACTTCAAAGTCGAACGGTGGCCCAACCGGCACAATATCTCCTATATCGGGATCGTCGAAGGCAAACTGCGCATTGTCCCACATGATGACTGTGCACGGCTCAGTCCCTCCGCCCACATTCGTCCGCGGGCAGTTCATAAAGAACTGTTGCAGGATGCGCGACCCAGGGCCTAGCAAGAATAGGTCGTCGTGCAGTGGATAGATGCGCCCGCCGCCGCCGCTACTTGGCGCTGCTGGCAATGGACAATCATTCGTATTGTCCGAACCCAGATCTGTTAAATCGGTCGAGATGTAGCCGTTGGTAGAGACCAAGAGTGAATTGTAATTAGTGCCGTAGAAGTTGAACGACTGGGCCAAGGGCACGGTATAACCTAGATTGTCGCCACTGCCCACCACTACGCCTGCTGGTACCGTACTATTGAGGTCGAGAAAGGTGGACGAAATAGTTGGCCCCGGCGGCTGGTTAGTGATGAAGGTATAACCGAAAGCGTCCGGGCCGCCCTGAGCACTCGGATGTAAGACGCGGTGCTGCTCTTGATTAAACAGCCTGGTCAGATTGTTGAGTAGTCCGGTGGTACTAACTTGAGCTGCACTGCAACCGAGGGCCGTCTGAATCTGGCTGGCAGCATCAACCAACGTCTTTCCTTGGGTCGCATCCAACTGCTTAGCCGTGATGAGTGCGTTGACCCCATTGATAAAGTTTTGCTGGTCTGCGCAGGCGGCGACCTTCTGCCCCATCTCCAGGTGTGTGTTGGCCACTTCCAAAAAGTTGATCAAAGGGCGAGCCTGTGCTGCGGGCAGCACCTTAACTAGGTTGCTCAATCGCTTGATTGCTACGCGCTGACGCGACTCTTGGCTACTGAGGGACAGCTTAGTTTGCTCTTGTCCCTGAACGCTGGTTATCTGACCAGGGTTGATCAACAAACTAAGGCCGAAGAATGGCAAAAAGCTATAGAGAACGGCCAGTCGTAATAGAGAGATGCGTGTGTGTGTAGTTCGCATCCTGGATTCCTCCTAAAGATGTTGGCAAAGAGTGAGACGATAACCAGCCCTCTCATGGGGCAGCTTGCTCGTCATTCGTCATAGTCAATCGTCAAGATGAAGACTGCCAGAGTATCGTCGCGCAAGTATTACAGACCTGATGGATGATCGCCCGATCACAACCACCTGGCCCGCGCGATGAAGCGGCGGAGACCGCATCAGCTACCAACAGCCTTCCTTGATGCCAACGTCTGGCATCACCCAATGAGTGGGGCAATAAGCTAGATATTGTTAAGAGGTCAAAGTCGCAACCTCGATGCGAGTCGCCAGCGAGACGCCTAGTAAAGCTAATTCGTGTGAGGGCGTCTTACACAAGTTGCCGGTCTTGTAGTGAGTTCACTGGCGTGCGCAGTGTATAAACCCTAAGCGCAAGAGTCAATCGCCCAAGCGCAATAATCCAATTAAACTAAAAAAAGCGGCAGTGGAGCAAGCGGGAGAGAAGGTTTAGAGTCCCGCCTGCAGGCGGCAGCTTTGGTTGACCAGCCCGGCCGGCTGCAGCCGGTACTCCAAACTCACCATCTTAAGCCACTACCCAATTTTTTAGCCCTCGCTTGATGGGCTGACTTTACTCCGGCGGCACGAAAGGTTATAGCTGTCGCCGTCGTGTTCACCTCAACCTATTGCGAAGCGAAAGTTGGATTATCTCGCTCCGCAACCTAGCTCGGCGAAATTGGTCAACTTCGTTTCAAACATAGGAGAGCTTATGAAGAAGCAGCTTGTCTACAGTCTATCAATCGCTTTGCTCCTGGCAGTGATTGCGCTGGGAAGCTTTGGCGGTCAGCAATCAGAGCGGGCATCCAATACCGCCGCGAGTCAGGAAACGCCGGAATACGGGCCAGCCAAAGGGACACTGGTAATCGTCGGTGGCGGCTCGACCAACGGCACAGGCATCATCGAGAAGTTTATCCAACTGGCTGGCGGCCCCGACGCCAAGTTCGTCATCGTGCCGACCGCCGGTGGCAACAAGACGTCTGCGGGTGAGATCAGAGTCTACAAAGAGGAAGACGTGATCGCTCCCTGGAAGCGGCGCGGCCTCAAGAACGTCCGCATGCTGCACACGCACGATCCGAAAGTTGCCGACACCGAGGAATTCGCCGCCCCGCTGCGCGAAGCCAACGCCGTCTGGTTCGACGGTGGCCGCCAGTGGAACATCGTGGATTCGTATATGAACACCTTGACCTATCGTGAATTCCACAAAGTGCTGGAACGTGGCGGTGTGATTGCCGGCTCGTCAGCGGGCGCTACGATTCAGGGCGACTATCTGGTGCGCGGCGCGATTGCTGGCCCGGACATCATGATGACGCCGGAGAAGGAACACGAACACGGCTTCAACTTCTTACGCAAATCAGCCATTGATCAACACATCAACACGCGCATGCGTTGGGACGATCTGATTCCCGTCATCAAGAAATATCCCAACCTGCTCGGCATCGGCCTGTCCGAAGGCACGGCGATTATCGTCAACGGCGACCGCTTCGAGGTGATGGGCGCGTGGAAGGTGGCGATTCACGACAACACGCGCATCTATCAGCCGTGGGAGAAACCTTATTTCGTGCTCTCGGCGGGTGACGTGTACAACATGAAGGCGCGGAGGATTGAGAAGTACGGCAATGGCGCGCAGCCGCGCCCGCAACCGGCGGCAGGCGCCGAAGGGGCGCAGCCGAGGCGGAATCCTGAATAGTCCTGTCCGCATTAGCGCAGTGATTCATCGGTTGACCAAAGGAGTTGTTATGTCATTCCAGCAAGAACACTGTTTGAAGCTTGGCTTGAGTTGTCTGGTTTGGGTTGGCTGGCTGGCTGCGCCTGTGGTGGGTCAAACGAGCAACAACCAAGCGCCAACTCAAACGCAGGAAGCGCCCATCACGCGCGAAATGGTGAATGAACTACAACTGTTGCGGCAGGCGGTCGAACGCTCCAACTTAAACCAGTACCGCATGACGATTGCCATCGAGCGTTTGCGCTTGCAGCAGGAGTTGGTGACCCAACTCAGCCGTGATTGGGAAGGTCTGCGTCAAAGCGTGGCTAATCAGCAAAGCGGTCGGCTGATGATGGCGGAGCGGTTGAAAGATTTGGAGCAGTCCCTCAACAGCGCGACTGACCCGCAGATGCGCAAAGCCCTCGAAGAAGAACTGAAACAACACAAAGCTCAGATCGGACGCTTTGAACAAATGGAACAGAACGAGCGGGCGCGCGAAACCGAATTGCGCGTCCGCGTGGAGACTGAGCGGGGCAGGTTGAATGAATTGAATGAGCGGCTGGACGCGCTGGAACGCGAATTTGAGAAACAGGCCGCCGCGAGCACCGCGCCAAAAGAGCGCAAGCGCGACCGCTGAGTCACGGCCTCTGCGCCGCGCTAGCGGCGGCTGATTTTAGCCCGGCGTTTTCAACGCCGGGAAAGACGGCGATAGTCTCCGCGTCGCGTCAGCGACGCCTGAATTCAAGCGTCGCGGACGCGACGCGGAATTCATAACCACGCTCTACCGTGGGTTGCACCCACGGCTAAAGTCAGCCGCCGCTCACGCGGCGAAAACGTGGCAGGCAGCACTAGCTCTACGACAAACGCTGGTGCAACACCGCGTCCCGCCAGCGCCGCACACTGGTCATATCCAGCCGTTCGCCTTTGAACTCGATCTGCTTCACCGGCTTTGTGCCGTCCTTGCTTTCGCGTTTCAGCACGCTGCTGATCTCCATCCAGCGGACTTCGGCGAACTCCAGCTTGTCCTTGCCGACGGAGCGTTCATCGTCTTCGGCAAACGTGCCAATCACCAACATCACGGGGTGCGGTTGTTTCAGCCAGTAATCCACCCAACGCTGTTCCTTGATCTTAAAAATCTCCCCGCCACCTTTTCGCTTTTTCAAATGCGAGTTGCCGGATTTCAGTTGCAGGTAGAGCCGTCGCCCGGTGCCTTTGCCGTCGTCGTCAGTGAACTCCACTTCCATGTCAATGCCTTCGTCCTCCGTCGCCGGAATCTCGAAGCATTTCTGGTCGGCGCTGGTAATGCGGGCCGTTACTTCGAGCGCCAGCAGCTTGCCTTTGCGCCGCGTATCCAGGCGGATTTCGTCGGCAGCCTGCAAGCCCTCTACGCGCTCGCGCACCTCCGCGCTGGCAAACAGCATTTCCAGTTCATCCCAGAGGCCGAATGATCTGTCGCAACTGTCACACACCACGGTCGCGTCTTTGCGCTTCGCCAGCAGCTTTTGCATCAGCACCTGCGGATTGCCTTTGGGCGCGTGGCAATGCGGGCAGACGTAATAGCGCAGCCGCTCGGCCCGCTCGCTGCGGCTTTGCAGGTGCGCGTGGATGTAGTTGGCGAAGATCACCTGCTCCTGTTTAGTCACACCCGGTGCGAAATAGACGCTGATGTTTGCGCTGCCTGCTGCCTCGCGAGTGAGCTTGATGCCCATGTGATGATCGCCCGCGAGCGTCGCAAAGTCCGCCGCATCGCGCCACAGTTCCTTGAGCGTGAAGGATTCGCTGTCGGCCAGCTTGACCACCAACGTGGCATAGATGTCATCCAGGTAGCCTTGCACCGCGTAGCTGACGAAGACTGCCGGATGCTTCTGTACGGCTGGGCGTTCACGTCCGCAATGGCTGGGGAAAACGAGTTTGTCACCCTGGCGCAAACACAGGCCGCGCTCTTCCAGTTGCCGCTCCATTTCGCGCAACACGACGCGTTCCTCTGCCTCTGGCAACCGATGCATGTCCACGATGCTGCCATCGCGTTCCACCGTCTGAAACAAGAGCCACCCTTCCGCGATGCTGCGCAGCGGCAGGCAGCCCAGTTCAGAAGGCTCCTGGCGCAGTGTGCGGATCACCGCCTGCGCGTAGGCATTGACCCACTCCGGCTGAAGTAAGATGTAAGTGCCGTAATCCATCTCCTTCACTACACCGGGGCCGTCCAGCAGACTGATAATCGTTTCCAACACGCGGTCATTGAAATCTGGCTCTTGCGGCAGCCTGCGCTGAAGTTCGTCGCGCAATTCCTTGAAGGTGTAGAGCGCCCCGCCCGCATCGCGAAGCTTAAGAATTTTATCCTTGATGAGCTTGAAGATGCGCGGCGAGGTGCGCTTTTCCATCTGCTCCCAGGCAATACCGTCGTTAATCGCCTGGCTCAATCCTTCACAGCCCGTGCCATCCTTCGCGCTGGTCTCGAAGTAACAAAAGCCCTGTTCCTGGGCGAACTGCTGCAATTTCGCGCGGCTCGCCCTGAAGCCAGCATCAATGCGTCCGGCGACCAGCAGCAGTGGTATTGTGGCTGGCACGCTTCGCCGCAGTGCCATTTGCCAATCGCGCAGACCAGGCAGGACATCTTCCTTGTCCGCATCAAACAGCAGCAGGATCAACGCGGCGCGATCCATGTAAAGCTGATGCACCAACCGCTGGTCGGCCTGTCCGCCGAAATCCCACAACCAGATTTCACGTTCCATGCCCTCAGCACCTAGGTTCGTGGATACCTCTGGGAGTCGCCATTGTGTGGACCAAGCTCCAACTGTGGAGCCATCGCTAGGTTTCCATTTGCTGGTAGCTAGGCGGTGAGCCAATCCAGTTTTGCCTGCGCTAGTGTCTCCAACGACCAGAACTTTGGCGTTCGTGTATTGGATTTGATCCGGCGTGGGTGCTAAAGCTGACACAGCGACTTTTGGTGTCCGCGCCTCATTGACAAATTTCGACAGATTCCATAACCAGATACTTCCATAGAGGTCGCCGGCCAAGGCTCGGGATTTATTGGCGCTCCACGCTACACTCCTGATAGCGGAAGTTCGGTCTGTAAGCACGCGTAAGCAGTGTCCCGTCTCTATGTCCCACAGCCGCACGGTCCCGTCGTTGGCACCTGAGAGTACATAACGTTGATCTGCGCTCCACACAACACTCCAGACGAGGTCTGTATGCCCTTTGAACACGCGCAAACAGTGCCCCGTCTCTATGTCCCATAGCCGCACAGTTCTGTCACCTGAGCCAGATAGAGCGTGGCGTTGATCTGCGTTCCACACAACACTCCTGAGGCACCCCGTATGCCCTTCAAGCACGCGCAAGCAGCGCCCTGTCTCAACTTCCCACAGCCGCACGGTCTTATCATCGGAGCCAGATAGGGCATACCGCTGATCAGCGCTCCAGGCTACACTCCAGACATTGTCCGTGTGACCTTCAAGCACGCGCAAGCAGTGCCCTGTCTCAACTTCCCATAGCCGCACGGTCTTATCATCGGAGCCGGATAAGGCACGGCTCTGATCTGGACTCCACGCTACACAGTTAACGCCGCCTATGTGGCCTCTGAGCGTACGTAGGCAGCGCCCTGTCTCCATGTTCCACAGCCGCACGGTCTTATCTTGTGCACCGGCAATGGCATAACGTTGATCATAACTCCACGCCACGCCCCAGACTCCAATTGCGTGGCCTTCGAGTACGCGCAAGCAGCGTCCTTTCTCCATGTCCCATAGCCGCACAGTCTTATCCTTATCGCCAGTAAGGACGTACTTCCCATCCGGACTAAATGAATAGGTCAGAATTGCCGTCTTGGAATCGAGCTTAAGTGATTTTTCTGCAACTTGCTCACGACTGGCCTGTGTTTCTGCTGTCACTAGCTTCGCTGGTGGACGGCAGGCTTCGAGCAGCTTCATATACTCCTGCTCGCGTTCTTCTAGCAGCCAGTTGATACACAGGAATTGCGCCAGCGAGCCTTTGATAGGGGCCTCATCAAGCCGTAGCGGAATGAAGCGCCGCTCCTTGTTCAGCGGGTCGCGAAACCGGTACGTGTAGCTCTCCAGCCGCGTCCAGTCGGAACCGAAGGCCTGCGCCGACATGCACAGCACAAGCACGCGGGAGTGCTCCAGCCCTTCCTCGATCTTCGCCCGGATGCTGTCGCCCGCGCGGATTTCCCACTTATCCTCAAATACACCGGGCCACACGCGCAGCCCGTCGGCCCGCAACCGCTCGGCGAGCGGGCGCACGACCGCTTTGTCCTGCGAGCTGTGGCTAAGGAATACGTCGTATTTGAAATCGTCTGCCATGCTTCACCTTCGGCTTTGAGGTTTTGAGACATCAAGAAAACTGCTTCCGCATAGAAGTGCGCGAAGCGGGTGGCCAGAATTTAGCCCCGGGTGAAGGCGCAGCCGCAACCCGGGGTAACGTTGGCAATGGATGCAAAGCCCGTGAAACGGGCGACAGATAGATGGCTGCCGTCCACTCACGTGGGCTTGGTCAACTTGGCTACTGCTCTTCCCAGGGCTGACGCCCTGGGCTTTATGCTATCGCCCGCATTCGCGGGCTTCATCACGCTAGCCATCACAATGCTACTTCGACAACTCAACAATGGTATCTGCTCAATCGTCTGAAGTATGTCGTGCCGATCAAACCGGGCCAAACGCTGATGGAACGGCGCGCAGTATAAACCCGCCGCGTTGCCTGCTCAATCCGATTCCCGCTGCGGTCAGACGATGTTCTGTACTATTGATTGCCGAGGCTGAGGCAGTTGCAATGTGGTGTGTTTCGATCTGGCTTGTCGTTACGCTTCCAGTTTCTCTTTAAGCGATTGAGTTGCTTTGGCCCAGAACTCGCGCATGCGTTCGACCTCCGCCTGATCAGCCAGCTTGCTGTGCTGACAGGTCACCTGACTCTTCGCCGCGCCTTTGGCGTAGAAGTTGACCTCAACGCTAGTTTTGCCGTCGCCCCAGGTGAGGCGCAGCGATTTATTCGGGGTTGCTTTGCGCACGCTGAGCTTGCGACGCGGGAACCAGCGCGCGCGCTCCGTTTCATTTTCCCAGGCGTTGAACAGGACGGCGAGCGGGACATTGATGGTCTTGCTGACGCTGACTTCATAGCCATTGGGCTTCTGGTGCTTTTGCCGCAACCCGCGCGCCTGTTCGTAACCGACCGTCACCATCTGACGCCACCAGGCCGGCACCTGATATTGTTCACTCAGATACGCGACGATCTCTTGGTGATTCATTTTGGCCGCTCCGGCTTTGTCCAACAACGTGAACCATTCCGGCCAGGTCTTGCCGGTCTTCGCTGCGACCGCTTCGTCGCCGATGCCAGCCGTCTTGCTCTCAGCTTGCTTCTTCATAGTGTGTGGCCTCTCGTCAGATTCGTTGATGAATGTTATGCAGTTACGTAGCGCACTTACTCGTAGCGCAGCGCCATCAACGGATCAACCTTCGACGCACGCCGCGCGGGCAACCAGCACGCCAGCAGCGAGACCGCCAGCAACAACAAGCCGATCAGCACGAAGGTCAACGGGTCGGTCGCGCTCACGCCGAATAACATAGTCTTCAGCAACCGCATCAGCGCGAATGATGCCAGCAAACCCAGCGCAACACCAGTCAACGCCAGCGTGAGGCCGTGTTTGAGAATCAGCTTGATGACATCGCTAGCCTGCGCACCCAAAGCCAGGCGCAAGCCAATCTCGTTGGTGCGTTGCGCCACGCCGTAAGAGGTGACGCCGTAAATGCCGACGCACGCCAACAACAGGCCCAGCCCGGCAAACAGACCGAGCAGCAGCATATAGAAACGCGGCGTCGCGACGGAGAGCGCGGCGATTTCTTCCATCGAATGAATCTCGGAGAGCGGCAGCGTCGGGTCTAGCGCCGCCAGCTCCCGCTTGATGGCCGCGCTCAAGCTCAAAGGCGCGACCGTCGTGCGCACCGCGAAGTAAGCCGGGGTAAAAGTGCGCACAGAGGCCATCAGCTTGTCGGGCATCTGCGGAATCGGCACGAAGACCGTCGCTGGCGCAGGGCGGTCTAAGCTGTGTTGCTTCGCATCGGCCACGACGCCGACGACCTGGCGCGCCGGATCGTTCAAGCCGCGTCCGATGGAAAGTTGCTGCGCGAAAGGATTCTGCTCTTTGAAGTAACGCTGCGCGAAGGCTTCGTTGACGAGGGCGACAGGCGGCGCGGCGGCGTTGTCGGCTGCGGTGAAAACGCGCCCCTGTCGCACAGGAATCTTCATCACGCGGAAATAGTCGGGCGAAATCATGCGGAATTGCACGCTCTGCATTTGATCGGGCTTACTCGGAAAGATGATGGGCATATTGAATTGCCAATCGAGCGGCAGTTTGTTGATGACCGCCGCCGCTTCGACACCGGGCAGATGGCCGATGCGTTCGAGCGCGTCACGGTACAAGGCCGCCGCTTCATCGGTCGTGTCGTAACGTTCGCCATTCAACGCGACTTGAAAGGTCAACACGTTGTGCGGGTCGAAGCCCGGCACGACGCCCACCAAGTTGGCGAAGGTGCGAATGAGCAGCCCCGCGCCCACCAACAACACCAACGAGAGTGCAACTTCGGCCACGACCAGCGCGCCGCGCAAACGCCCGCGCGCCGTCCCGCCTTTGCTCGCGTTCTCTTTCAGCGCCGTGTTGACATCCACCTTGCGGGCCTGCCACGCGGGGAAAAGCCCGAACAAGAGGCCCGTCGCAATGGCGGTGGCGAAGGTAAACGCCAGCACGCGCCAATCCACGCTGATGACAGCCATGCTCGGCAGCAGGTTTTTCGGCAACATGGCAATCAACAACTCCGTGCCCCAGACGGCCAGCAACAATCCGGCTGCGCCACCAATCAATGCGAGCAAGACGCCTTCGGTCAGCAATTGGCGCACGATGCGTCCACCGCCCGCGCCCAGAGCCATACGCACGGCGATCTCGCGTTGCCGGGCCGCCGCGCGCGTCAATTGCAAATTGGCGACGTTCGCGCACGCAATCAGCAACAAGAAGCCGACCGCGCCCAGCAGAATCCAGAGGTAGCGCGCCACGTCCTCTGTGAACAGAGCTTGATATGGCATTGCGCCGATGCTCTCGGTCTCTTGCATGTGGCGCGGGAAGGCCGAGCGATATTTCTCGGCGATCACCTTCAATTCGGCCTGCGCCTGCGCAAGCGTCACGCCGGGTTTCAAACGACCCACTACTTCGGCATTGGGGTCAACGTTAGCGCCTTGGCGCGCTTGCATCGGCACAAATAAACCTGCGCCCGAACCGAAGCGGAAGTGCGGCGGCATAATCCCGACGACCGTGATTGCTTTGTCATTGAGCGTAACGGTCTGGCCGACCAACGCGGGATTCCCGCCGAAGCGTCCGCGCCATAGCGCGTCACTCAAAATCGCTACGCGTTCGTGGCCCGGCGTGTCTTCTTCTTTGGTGAAGACGCGGCCCAACGCGGGATAGACGCCAAGTGTGCGGAAGAAATCTTCCGAGACGCGCAGGCCGCGTACAAACTCGGCTTCGTTACCGCCTGCCAGGTTGCCGCTCGCGCCGCCGTAGCTCGAATAACAGGCCAGCGCCTCGAATGACTGGCTCTGCTCGCGCCAGAAGAGAAACTTGGGCTCGCCCGTACCGGCGATACCGCTGCGATAATTCTGCCCGACGTACACCAACCGATCTGCGTCGGGATACGGCAACGAGCGCAAGAGCACAGCGTTGACGACGCTGAAGATGGCCGTGGTCGCGCCGATACCGAGCGCCAGCGTGATGACCGCCACCAGCGTGAAGCCGGGTTTCTGGGTCAACATTCTGATTCCGTAACGAAGGTCTTGCCAAAGTGTCTGCATAAATTCCCCACTTAGTGATTTTGGATTTTAGATTTTGGATTGCAGAATGGAACCCCAGCGGGTACTGCTCGAATCCAAAATCTAAAATCCAAAATCTGAAATCGGCTCATTCATATCGCAACGCCACGAGCGGGTCTACTTTCGTCGCCCGCCGCGCCGGAATCCAACAAGCCAGCAGCGCTACACCCAACAATAAAATTGCGATCAAGCCGAACGTCAGCGGATCGGTCGCACTCACTTCGAACAAAAACTTGGTCAACACACGCGTCAGCGCCAGCGAAGTTATTACGCCCAAGCCGACGCCTGCCAGCGCCAAGCCCAGCCCGCGTTTGAGCACCAGCCTGACGACTTCCACTGGTTGCGCGCCGAGCGCCATCCGAATGCCGATCTCGCGCGTGCGCTGCGCCACGTGATAAGCCAGCACGCCATACAGCCCGACCGCTACGAGCAGTAAGGCGACGCTGGCAAAGAGCGCCAGCAACAGCGCGGTGAAACGCGGCTGCGCGATTGAGTTGGCCAAATGCTCTTCGGCGGTTTTGACCTCGAAAAGAGGCAATTCCGCGTCGAGCGCGCGGACTTCGTTGCGCACGGCTGAGATCAAGTTGTGCGGGTCGCCGCTCGTGCGCGCGACGACGGCCATGCCTGGTTGCGGAAGTTGCGCGTGGGCGATGTAACTCTCCGCGCCCGCCGCTTCGCTCAACTGCGCGTGATGTACGTCGCGCACGACGCCGATGATTTCGCGCCACTGGAAGCCACGCCCGTCACCGATACTCGGCTGGATGCAACGTCCAAGCGGGTTTTGATTGGGGAAGGCTTGGCGCGCGAGCGTTTCGTTGACGATGACGACTTGATTGGCGTTGTAAATGTCGCGCTCCTCGAAATCGCGCCCTTGCAAAAGCTCTACGCCCAGCGTGCGCAGAAAGCCCGGCTGCACGATACGCAAGTTGGTGGTATGCGGGAACGGCTTGTTCGGGTTGGTCGGGACGCCTTCGACGGCGTAGCCGACATCGGCGTTCGAACCACTCAGCGGCAATGTCATACTCGCACTCGCGTTGGTTACGCCGGGCAAAGCTGCGAGGCGCGCGGTTAGCCGCTGATAGAAGTCAGTGACTTGCTGGTTTTCAGGGTAGCGCGCGTTCGGCAGTCGCAAGCGGAAGGTCAGCAGGTTGTGCGGATCAAAACCCGGATTGACCTGTTGCAAACGCCAGAAGCTATTGAGCAGCAGGCCCGCGCCGATTAGCAGACAGAAGGCCACCGCCACTTGTGCGACGACTAATGTACTGCGCAGCCGCGCACTGCTGGCACGGTCACCTGCGCCCGGCGCGCCGTCTTTCAGCGCTTCAACCAAATCGGTCTTGGTCGCTTGCCAGGCCGGGGCGAGACCGAAGAGCACGCCCGTAATAACAGAAGCCAGCAAGGTGAATGCGAGCACGCGCGCATCGAGCGTCGTCTCGGCCACACGCGGCAAACCTTCCGGCACCAGCTTCAACAACGCGTCCATGCCCCACGAAGCCAGCAGCAAGCCCAGCAGCCCGCCGCCCAACGCCAGCAGCAAGCTTTCGGTCAGCAACTGCGACATTACGCGCCGACGTTGTGCGCCGAGCGCCACTCTGACGGCCATCTCGCGCCGCCGCGTGGCTGCGCGCGCCAGCAACAGATTGGCCACGTTTGCGCAGGCGATCAACAACACACAACCGACCGCTGCGAACAGTGTCCACAACGCCCGGCTGACATCGCCGACGACAAACTTCGCCAGCGGCAATGCCATCACGCCGATGCTGTTATTGGTGCTGGGATACTGCTGCGCGAGTGCGGCGACGATGCGTCCCATCTCGGATTGCGCGGCGGCCAGCGTCACGCCAGGCTTGAGCCTGCCTACTACATCGAGCCAATGATTGCCACGTTGCTGCGTGCGTGGCGCGCGCCCTTCGCCTTCCAGACCCGCGCTGATCCACAACTCCATCGGGTCGGCGCTGACAGGAAAGCTAAAGCCTTTCGGCATCACGCCAACAATGTTGAACGGCACGCCGCCAACCATCAACGTGCGTCCCAACACCTGCGGGTCGGCGCTGAAGCGGCTCTGCCAAAATCTATGACTCAAGATGACGGCGTGCGCGCCTGGCTTGTCCTCTTCCGGCGTGAAACTGCGACCGAGTTGTGGCGTTGCGCCGAGTAGCGGAAATAGATTAGCCGTAACCAGCGCGCCAGGCAGACGGACTGCCTCGCCTAAACCCGTAATCGTCAAATCGCGGTCGGCGTAGCCCGCCAGGTCTTCAAAGGAAGTCTGCTGCGCGCGCCAATCAGCGAAGTCGGGCCAGGTGGTCGGGAATCCAGGGCTGCTGCTGGTCGGCTCAGTGTTGCGAATCGCCACCAAACGTTCGGGCTGCGCAAACGGCAACGGGCGCAGTAGCACGGTGTTGATGACGCTGAAGAGCGCGGTGTTCGCGCCGATGCCCAACGCCAGCGTCAACCCGGCGATCAAGGTGATGCCTGGCTGTTTCAACCAGGTTCGCAATCCGTAGCGCAAGTCTTGCCAGAATGTATTCATCAATCCCTTTCCTGAATCGTTTAAGTGATAAAGACAAAAAGTCCGAATCGCCTCTTCCCAAATGCCGTGCCAGAAGGGTGCCTTGTCAAATTGTTGATCCACGTGGATCGAGGTGTGTTGAATGCCTTCACGTTGTTCGGTTTTGGGAAAGGCTTATCCCATAAGCGGAGTGCGGTATTGAGAGTAAGCAGAGTGCAGTACCGGGAGCGGCAGCGACCGGGTAGCTTTAGATATATCTATCCCGAAAGACCCGGTCGCTTGTATGTGGAAATCGTCAAAACCGACTTTTTCAGTGATCTCCGCTGGAGCTTGGGAATGATAGGCACGCATTGCTATAAACATTTCGCGCCGCTGGCGCTCTGGAATCCCGAAAATACTGGCGTAGCGTTTTCGCGCTGCCGTCTTTAGCTACTTTGCAAGTCATCACGCCTGCCCTCACGCTGCTGCTGCAACCGCCCGGCACTTGCATCCGCTCAACTGCCTGAAGTGTGTAGTGCCGAGCAAGCTGGGCTATAAGCTGACAGGAACGGCGCGGAGTATAAACCCGCTGTGCTACCTGCTCAATCGGATTCACGCGGCGCTGTACCGTAGACTGTCCAGTCTGCGGAAGACTCGGCGGCAAACCTACCAGCACCGCAGGGTAACGCAACGAAGTCCTCCGCAGACTGGACAGTCTACGGTACGTGAAGCACGCTCTCCTCATCACTTCAATTTTGGGAAAGGGTGATCCCAGAAGCGGACAACTCACCGCTGCCCGCGCTCGTCGGCCTCATCTCAAATCACATCAGACAAGCACTTAGGCACAGGTCAAAGCTGGCACGCGGCTTGGTTATTTGATAGAGATGGTTTCGGAGAATTGTCGCGCCGAGCAACGAATGCAGTACCGGCGCAACTCGCTCGCCTGAAATGATGATAATCAGTAGGACAGGTTCCCAACCTGTCCGTTACTGGCTAGGACAGGTTGGGAACCTGTCCTACTGATTTAGGGAGGGGAAGACCGATGAACACACTCTGGCAAGACCTGCGCTACGGCGCGCGCATGCTGATAAAGAAACACGGCTTCACGTTGATTGCCGTGTTGACGCTGGCGCTGGGCATTGGCGCGAACACGGCGCTCTTTTCGGTCATCAACGGTGTACTGCTCAATCCGCTGCCGTTCCCGGAGACTGATCGCTTGATGGCGGTCTGGTCAGCCGATCAGCGGCGCGCCGAATCGAAGGAGGGCACGTCGTGGCTGGATTTTTCGGATTACCGGGTGCAGAACCGCAGCTTCGAGCGGTTGGCCGGGTGGACTGAGATTGACCACACGCTGACCGAGGGTGACGCGCCGCAGCGTTTGAGCTGCGCCTGGGTGACGGCGGACTTCTTCGCGACGTTGGGCGTGTCGCCGCTGTTGGGGCGCTTCTTCGATCCGGCGGAATTCAAAGTCGCCCAGCCGGACAAGGTCATCCTGAGTCATTCGCTCTGGCGCGACCGCTTCGGTTCGGCGCGCGATCTAGTGGGCAAGCGCATCTCGATCAACGAGCGGCCTTACACTGTCGTTGGCGTGCTGCCGCCGGGTTATCGTTTGCCGTTTCAGCCGATGCAAGTTGGCTCGATTGAGTTGTGGATGCCCGCGCCTGAGGTCGGCAACCCATTATTCGCGCGGCGCGGCGTGCGCTTGATACATGTCGTCGGGCGCTTGAAGCCGGGCGTCACGCAGGGCGCGGCGCAGGCCGAGTTGGATACGCTCAGCGCCAATCTGCGCGCGCAGTATCCGGAGACCAATCAAAATATCGGCGTGCGCCTCATTCCCGCGTTGGAAGAATTGAGCGGCGGTATGCGCCGTCCGCTGTTGGTGTTGTTCGGCGCAGTCGCCTGTGTGTTGCTGATCGCGTGTGTGAATGTCGCGGGTCTGTTGCTGGCGCGCGGCGCGACCAGACAGCGCGAGTTGGCCGTGCGCGCGGCTTTGGGCGCTCCGCGTTGGCGCATCGTGCGGCAATTGCTGGCGGAGAGTTTGATCTTGGCGCTCTTGGGCGGAGGCTTGGGCGTGTTGCTGGCGGCGTGGGGTGTGGACGGCTTGCTCGCGCTCAGCCCGACCGAATTACCAGGGCGAAACAGGATCGGGCTGAATGGCGGCGTGCTCGCTTTTACGCTCGTGCTCTCGTTGCTGACGGGGCTGCTCTTCGGCTTGCTGCCTGCGTGGACGGCTTCCAAACTTGATCTGACGACTGCGTTGAAAGACGGCGCGCGGACTGCGATGGGCGGCTTGGCGGGGAGGCGTATGCGCAGCGCGCTGGTCGTGGCTGAGCTGGCGCTGGCGCTGGTCTTGTTGGCGGGCGCGGGTTTGTTGGTGAAAAGCTTCTGGCGGTTGCGCCAGGTTGATCCGGGCTTCGACCCACACAACGTGCTGACGCTGCGTGTGAGTTTGAATGGCTTCAAATATTCAAAGCCAGCGGAATGGGCGGACTGGTTTCGCCGTTTGCAGGGACGCTTGGAGCAAATTCCGGGCGTGCGCTCGGCCAGCGTCGTAATGCCAGTGCCTTTACACGGACAACAGGTGCTCGAACAATTGTTCTTCGCGGTCGAGGTCGAAGGCCACACGCCGGACAAGAACCGGCCCTGGCGCTCGGGCGCTTACGGAGTCCAGCCGGATTATTTTCGCACGCTGGGGATTCGACAGGTCGCGGGCCGCGATTTCACTGCGCGCGATGACGCCGCCGCGCCAGGGGTCGTCGTCATCAACGAGGAGTTTGCCCGCCGCTACTTGCCCAACGAAAACCCGCTCGGCAAGCGCGTGCGGCTCGTCTATCCGTGGGCGCGGGAGCAAGTGCCCTGGCGCGAAATCATCGGTGTCGTGGGCGACGTGAAAGGCATCAGGCTGGATACTGGCGCGCGCCCCGAAGTTTACATCGCCCACGCGCAAGACCCCTTCAACGAGATGTACGTCGCTTTGAAGACTGAGGTCGCGCCGCTTTCAGTGGTGAGCGCCGTGCGCGCGGCGGTGCAGTCGCTCGATCAGCACCAGGCGTTCTACGACGTGCGCACGCTCGAAGAGCGCTTGTACTCCTCCATCGCGCAACAACGTTTCCAGATGCTGCTGTTGGCGCTCTTCGCGGCGCTGGCGCTCGTGCTGACGGCGGTCGGCTTATACGGCGTGATCTCGTACAGCGTGGTGCAGCGCACGCAGGAGATCGGCATCCGGCTGGCGTTGGGCGCGCAAACGCGCGACGTATTGAAGCTGGTGGTGAAGCAGGGAATGACGCTGACGCTGATTGGTGTTGCGTTGGGCTTGGGCAGCGCGCTTGCGCTGACGCGCTTGATGGAGGGTTTGTTGTTCGGCGTCAGCCCGACTGACCCGCTGACGTTTGGGGTAATCGCTTTACTGCTGGCTGGCGTTGCTTTGCTGGCATGTTGGATACCGGCGCGGCGGGCGACGCAGGTAGACCCCCTGATCGCACTACGGTATGAGTGAAGCCGCCTTCACTTGACTAACTGATGTTACGCAGCGCGGAAAATCGTTTTAGGTTTGACGCCCTTCTCAGCGCCGGAGGCGCGGTCGGAAATTAGCCGGTGGTGAAGCAAAGCGTAACCACCGGAAAGTCGAACGCCGCAATCTCGCGTCCCGGCTGGGACGCTGGACAGGACATTGATTTCGCGCCAATTGTCTATCCTGCGCCCCTACCGGGGCGCGGTTACTTGACGCGTGTTACCGGTGGTTTCACTTCGTTCCACCACCGGCTAATTTCCGCTGTGCCTCCGGCACAAAAACCTGTCAATTCCAAACTCGACTTTCTTACTGCGTAACATCGGTGACTAAAGAAAGGAGCATCAAATGTCACGTCGAACAAGTTTGTTTGTCAGCGCGCTGCTCGTGCTGGCTGTCCTGAGCCTGAGCTTGCTCACTGCTGCTAAGGCATTTAGTAGCTCTGCCCAACCCTTGCAGAGCGACCAAACTTTGCAAACGCTCCTCGGCGAAGTACACCAACTCCGGCTGGTGCTGCAACGAGCGAATCTCAACACCTACCACGCGCAGATCACCATCGAGCGGATGAAGCTCCAGCAACAGCGCGTGGATCGTCTTACAACTCAACTTGGCGAAATCCGTAATCAACTGGCCGAGACTCGAAAACCTTTGTCTTGGATACCCGCGACCATGAAGAATGATGAAATGAGGTTGGCCCAGGAGACAGATGTAGCCAAGCGCGCCGATTTGGAAAGGTCAATCCAAAGTCTCAAAGTCGATTTGGAGGAGGCGACCCGGAAGGAGCAACAACAGCAGATATACGAGGCACAACTCCAGGCACAGTTGCAGTCGGAGCAGGCCAAGCTCGCTGAACTCAATGAGCGCTTAGACAGCTTGCAGCGTGAGCTGGAAACGCAGATGTCTAACGATAAGCCGCAGCCAAGTGGCAAGCGTCCCTAGCCGAACTGAAAGCTTCGGTACGAATAATCCGAAATCAACTTGGAGAAACTATGCAAACACTCTGGCAAGACCTGCGCTACGGCGCGCGCATGTTGTTAAACCGCCCGGTTTTTACCATCGTCTCCGTACTCACGCTGGCGCTGGGCATCGGCGCGAACACAGCGATCTTCAGCGTCATCAATGCGGTGATCCTGCGCCCGCTGCCGTTTTACGAGCCGCAGCGGTTGGTAATGTTGTGGGGCACCAACGCGCGCGCCAACGAGCAGCAACAGCCCGCCTCGTTCGATGACTTCTATGATTTCCAGCGGCAGGCGCAATCCTTCAGCGGCATCGCCGCCGCTTCGCCACAATGGAGCTTAGTGCTGTCGGGCGGTGGCGAACCGGAGCAGCTTTTTGGGCAATACATTTCCAGCCATCTGCCAGCACTGCTCGGCGTGCAGCCGATGTTGGGCCGTCCGTTTTTGCCGGACGAAGATCGCGCGGGCGGCGCGCGCGTGGCGCTGCTCAGCCATAGCCTCTGGCAACGCTATTACGCCAGCGATCCAAACATCGTAGGCAAAACCATCAGCCTCAATGGCGGAAGCACGACGGTGGTCGGTGTGATGCCGCCAGGCTTTCAATTTCTCGACGCTGCCGAAGTCTGGCTGCCGCTGGCGCAGAATCTCTTCCTGACGCGCGGGCGCGGGGTGCGCTTGCTCAACGTGATCGGGCGGCTGAAACCCGGCAGCACGTTGGCGCAGGCTGGCGCGGATATGAGCACGGTGACGCGCAATCTGGCGGCGCAATATCCCAACACGAACAGCGATGTGGGCGCGCGTTTGGTGTCTGTGCACGAGCAAGTGACGGGCAAAGTGCGGCTGGCGTTGTGGCTGATGTTCGGCGCGGTCGCGCTTGTTTTGTTGATTGCCTGCGCGAACGTGGCGAACTTGACGCTGGCGCGTGCGGCGGCGCGCCGCAAAGAAATTGCCGTGCGTGCGGCGCTCGGCGCAGGGCGCGCGCGCTTGCTGCGCCAGTTACTGACCGAGAGCGTCTTGCTTGCATTGTTGGGCAGCGCGTTCGGCGTCTTGCTGGCCGTCTGGGGTATTGATGCGTTGATGACGCTCAATCCGCTGCAACTGCCGCGTTACAACCCGGTCGGCGTTGACGCCACCGTGCTCGGCTTTACGTTGCTGGCGGCTTTATTGACCGGCGTCTTCTTCGGACTCGCGCCTGCGTGGCAGGCTGCCAAGCTCGATCTGCACACCTCGCTCAAAGACGGCGGGCGCACCGCCGCTGAAGCCGGGATGCGGCGTATGAGTAACTGGCTGGTCGTGGCCGAAATGGCGCTGGCGTTGGTCTTGTTGATCGGCGCTGGTTTGCTGATTCGCAGCTTTACGCAATTGCTGCAAGTCAATCCGGGCTTCAATACCGAACGCGTGCTGACGATGCAGGTGCTGTTGCCGCAGACGGCGTATGCGCAACCGCAACAGCGCATCAACTTCTTTCAGGAGCTTGAAACGCGTCTCAAGGCATTGCCCGAAGTCAGCGGCGTCGGGATGGCGACGCGCTTGCCATTGCTCAGCGCACTCAACAATGTGACGAGCACGCTTGATATTGAAAGCCGCCCGCTCCCGGCAGGGCAACGCCCCGAAATAGATTTTCGCCGCGCCAGCACGGACTACTTTCAAACGCTCGGCATCCCGCTGCTCAAAGGCCGCACGCTGACCGAAGCCGATGTCGCCAACAGCACGGGCGCAGTCGTCATCAACGAGGCCTTGGCCAAACGCTTCTGGCCCGGCGAAGACCCGCTCGGCAAACACTTGCGCACTGGCCCCAGCAGCGATCAAGCGCCCTGGCAAACGGTGGTCGGTGTCGTGGGCAACATACGCCATCTGACGCTGGAGTTGGAGCCGCGCCCGGAGCTTTACTACCACACCAACAGCAACCCGCCGACCGGCCCGGTCTTCGTCATTCGCACGAAAGGCGACCCGCATAACGTAATTGCCGCCGCGCGCGCGCAGGTGCGCCAATTGGATCGCAACTTGCCGGTCGCCAACGTCAGCACGATGGAACAATTGGTCGCGCAATCGCTTGTCCAGCGGCGCTTTGCCATGCTCTTGTTCGGCATCTTCGCGGGGCTGGCCTTGGTCTTGGCAGGTGTCGGAATTTACGGCGTCGTCAGTTACTCGGTCGCGCAGCGCACGCAAGAGATCGGCGTGCGCATGGCGCTCGGCGCGGCGCGCAGCGATGTGCTACGGCTGGTCTTGGGGCAGGGCATGAAGCTGGCTCTGCTCGGTGTCACTATCGGCTTGGGGTTGGCTGTGGCGTTGACGCGCTTGATGCAGAACCTGCTCTTCGGTGTGCGGGCGACCGACCCCCTGACGTTTGGGCTGATTGCCTTGCTGCTCGCTTCGGTCGCGCTGCTAGCCTGTTACATCCCGGCGCGACGCGCGACGAAAGTTGATCCGCTGGTGGCGCTCAGATACGAATAATGAAGTCAAAAGGCAAAAGGCAAATATCAAAAGGCAAAAGGATGGAACTGTTTTTTCAAATATAAAAAAGACAAAGTGCCGACCTTTTGCCTTTTGATATTTACCTTTTGCCTTTTGATTTTCCTGGAGGGACAGATGCAAACACTCTGGCAAGACCTGCGCTACGGCGCGCGAATGTTGTTGAAGCAACCCGGCTTCACGTTGGTTGCGATCATTACGCTGGCGCTGGGGATTGGCGCGAACACGGCCATTTTCAGCGTAGTGAATACAGTGTTGCTGCGCCCGCTGCCTTATTCCCAGCCTGACCGCTTGGTCTTCATTTATAACAACGCACCTGGGCTCGGCATTCGCAAGCTTGGGTTGATGGAAGCCGAATTTCTGCGTCTGCGCGATCAAGCGCGCTCGCTCGATCAGGTGTCGCTTTACACCACGAGCACGTTCACGCTGACGGGCGTGGGCGAGACTGAGCGCGTTTCTGCGGGCACGGCTTCGGGCGATTTCTTCGCGGCGCTCGGCGTGCCGCTCCCGCTTGGTCGCAGCTTCAAGCTTGAAGAAGAGCCACGCGGGCAGGGCCACGTGGTGATTCTCAGTCACAGCTTCTGGCAACGGAAATTCGCGGCCCGCCCCGACATCATCGGTCAATCGCTCACGCTCGACGGGCGCAGTTACACCGTCATCGGCGTGTTGCCGCAGAGCTTCAAATCCCCGCCTGAACTGCAAGCGGATCGGGCCATCGAGTTGTGGGTGCCGCCTGGCTATAACTTGGCCGGCCCCTGTTGTAGCCACGGATTGAGCGTCGTTGCCCGTTTGCGGGCGGGGCAAACACTTGAGCAAGCCCAGGCCGAAGTCAGCACGATTATGGCCGGTGTGAAGAAAGATTACCCGAATGGCTATCCAAAGGACGGGTCAAAACAGGCGCTTGTCACGTCACTTCAACAGGAACTCATCGGCGACTTGCGGCGGGCGCTCTGGGTGTTGCTCGCTGCTGTCTTCTTTGTCTTGCTGATTGCCTGCGCCAATGTGGCCAATCTGTTGCTCGCGCGCAGCGAGACGCGCGTTTCAGAGATCGCCATTCGCACGGCCTTGGGAGCCGGGCGCGCCCGCCTCATCCGGCAACTGTTGGCGGAGAGTCTACTGCTGGCCGTTATCGGCGGCGGCTTAGGCTTGTTGCTGGCTTCGTGGGGCTTGGGTTTGCTCCCCACGCTCGGCGCTGAAAATATTCCGCGCTTGCAAGAAATCGCGCTGGACGCGCGGGTGCTTGGTTTCACACTGGCGCTGTCATTGCTGACGGGCGTGATCTTTGGGCTGGCGCCAGCCTTTCAAGCCGTCAAATTCGATCTGCACACGGCGCTCAAAGAAGGCGGGCGCACGTCTGCTTCGGCGAAAGGGCGCAGCCGGTTGCGCAATGCGCTGGTCGTGGCTGAAGTAGCGCTCTCGCTCGTGCTGCTGCTGGGCGCGGGGCTGCTCATCCGCAGCTTCTGGCGGCTGCAACAAGTAGACACTGGTTTTAGAACTGAGCAGTTGCTGACCATGCGACTCTTTCCGCCAGCATCAACTTATCCCAACGACCAACAAGTCGCGACCTTCTATGAAAACTTGCTTGAGCGTGTGCGGTCACTGCCCGGTGTCAAAGACGCCACCGTAGCTGGCGGAGTGCCCATCGGTGACAGGAACGGCGGCACCGTGATGCAGATCGAAGGGCAATCGTTTGAGTTGGGCGCACTCAATTCCGCCGGGTGGCGCGTCGTGTCGCCTGAGTACTTTCGCACGCTGGGCGTCCGGCTCCTGCGCGGACGTTTCCTGCAAGCTGCGGATCAAGAGCAGTCGCCCTCGGTTGCCGTGATCAACGAAACGCTGGCCCGCGCTCACTGGCCCAATGAGAACCCGCTCGGTCGGCGACTTAGGCTACTCAATCGGCCCCCAGAACAGGCGACGACAGCTTTTCTGACCGTAGTTGGTGTCGTGGCCGACGTGAAAAATGACAGCCTAACAGAGGCAGCGCGGCAAGAGGTATACGTGCCGTTGCGCCAGCGCGAGGCAGCCATAGACGGAATGGGTTTCACGCAGCAGATGTCTTTGGCCGTGCGCACTTCGGTCGAGCCGCTGAATCTGGTCAATGCCATCCGGCAAGAGGTCTGGGCGCTCGACCGTAGCATTCCCATCACCAACGTGCGGACGATGGAGCAGATTTTGGAGACGGTCACAGTGCAACCGCGCTTCAACACGATCTTGCTCGGCATCTTTGCCGCCGTGGCGCTGTTGTTGGCGGCGTTGGGCATTTATGGAGTGTTGTCGTACTCGGTCACGCAGCGCACGCACGAGATCGGCATCCGCGTCGCGTTGGGCGCACGGCCAGGCGACGTACTGAAGTTGGTCGTCAAGCATGGAATGATGCTGACGCTGCTCGGCGTCGTGATTGGCTTAGCGGTCTCGTTCGCCTTGACCCGATTGTTGACGGGATTGCTCTACGAGGTGAGCGCGACCGATCCGACAACCTTTGCACTCATCGCGCTGCTTTTGACCGGCGTGGCGCTTGTGGCTTGCTGGCTACCGGCGCGGCGCGCGACGAAGGTAGACCCGCTGGTTGCGCTGAGATATGAGTAAATGCTGAGATATAAGTAAAGGCGGAATTGGTGCGCGCTTATCTCAAGGCTTACTATCTGGCTGAAGATGCCGCTTAGAGTACTTACCATCTGATTTTTCCTAAATGTCAACAAGACACCGAGAAGTTCAATGATGATTCGTGTTAATCACAAAACCAGGCTGATGCGAGCTTGTGCCGTATCAATCGCGCTGTGTGTCGCGTTCGAGTTTATGAGCGCTTGCTGGGAGCGCAGTTCAGCGCAAATCCAACAAGCGTCTGGCACGTTGCCGCCTGCCAAGCGGATGGCGGACGGTAAACAATGGATGACAGAAAATCTGAACGTCAAGATTGTCCCGTCTTACTGCTACGAAGATGCGGAATCGAATTGCCGTCGGTATGGTCGTTTGTACACCTGGGAGTCGGCGCGGCGCGTCTGTCAATCATTGGGAGATGGATGGCGATTGCCGACGGACGACGAATGGCGGCAAATGGCGAGGCACTACGGTGGTGTGAGCGCGGATGCGGATGACAAGGGGAAAGCGGCCTACAAGGCGCTTCTGGCCGGAGGTAGTTCGGGATTCAATGCCTTACTCGGCGGTGGGCGTTCCGATAATGGCCAATATAGACGATTGGAAGACCACGGCTTCTACTGGACTGCGTCAGAGATTGATCCAACCATTGGATGGTCCTACAACTTTGGTAAAGGCGGGCAAGCTCTACATCGTCAAAGCGGCCTTGAGAAGCAAGGAGCATATTCCGTTCGCTGTATCAGGGAGTGACGACTGCTTGTTTTTGCTGGCGCTCGTGGCTTGCTGGCTGTCGGCACAACGCGCGACGAAGGTAGACCCGCTGGTCGCGCTGCGCTACGAATAAGGAGGAATCCATGAACAAACGACTTCGCATGTCAGTCATAGCGGTTTTGCTGAGCGTTTCACTGCTCGCGCTGACTTACTACGCTGTGGCGCAGCAAGCAGCTCGCCATCCCTACGCTTCCGCGCAACCATTGCCAGAACCCAAAGTGTTTGGCGAAGGCCTCATCTCGACCGGTGATATGGAGTTAAATGCGGCCTTCACGCCGGACGGCAAGACGCTCTATTTTACGAAGCGCACGCCCGCGCCGCAGCTGTGGTTCATCCTCGCTTCGCGCTTTCAAGCTGGCAAATGGAGCGTGCCGGAGATGGCGGAATTCTCAGGGCAGTACAGTGATTTCGATCCCTTTGTTACGCCCGATGGCCAGCATCTCTTCTTTTGTTCCATTCGCCCGGTAGACGGCCAACGCAAAACGGATTTCGACATTTGGGTGGTGGACAAAACGGCGACCGGTTGGAGCGCGCCCAGGCAGCTCGAAGCGCCCATCAACACGCAGGCGCAAGAGTACTATCCTTCAGTCGCAGCCAACGGGACGCTCTACTTCAGTTCCAACCGCGAAGGCGGCAAAGGGCGCGGTGACATCTATCGCGCGCGTTGGGCAGAGGGAAAATACAGCGCGCCGGAAAACCTGGGCGAGCAGATCAACACGCAATTCTTCGAGGGCGACCCTTACATTGCGCCAGACGAAAGCTATTTGATCTTTGTTTCCTATGGCCGCCCAGACGGCGCTGGCGACGGCGATCTTTACATCAGTTTTCAACGCGCTGGCGCGTGGACAAAGGCGGTCAATCTCGGTGCGCCGTTCAATTCCAGCGCGCTTGATTTTTGTCCGATAGTGTCACCGGATGGAAAATACTTTTTCTTTACTAGCGAGCGAAGTTTTACTGCCACGCCTCTGACAACGCGGCTGAACTATGAACAGTTGATGAAACAAATCCGAAGCGTGCACAATGGGCTAGGCGATATTTATCAAGTGGACATCGGCGTTTTGAAGCTTGGCCGCTAAGTTTTTTGGTGCGCCAGCATCCCTGCTCACCGGGCGGGGCTGTTCGCCAAACCAAAGACAACAGCTTGCTCCAACGGCGCACCAAGTGCTGAAAGCGGATCAACCGCTCATCATTCACCATTCCCCTGTAGGAGGTAGGCTAGTGGAAACCTTATGGCAAGACATTCGTTTCGGCTTTCGAGTTTTGCTCAAAAGCCCGGCGTTTAGCTTGGTGGCAGTGCTCTCGCTGGCGCTCGGCATCGGCGCCAACAGTGCTGTCTTCAGCATCATCAACGCTTCGTTGTTGAAACCGTTGCCGGTCGAAGAGCCGAAGCAATTGGTCTCGCTCTTCACGACCGACGCGAAGAATCCGGGCAATCTGCCGACTTCGCATCTGAACTACATAGACTACCGCGATCAGAACCAGGTCTTCGCCGGCGTGCTGGCTTTCACCGGCGCGGGGTTGGCTCTGACCAAAGGTGACGCAACCGAGCAGGTTTTTGCCCAGGTTGTTTCGGGCAATTACTTCGACGTATTGGGCGTAAAGACTGCGTTGGGACGTACTTTTTTGCCGGACGAAGACAAGACGCCGGGCACGCATCCGGTCGTCGTGCTGAGCCACGACTTGTGGAAGCGCAGCTTTGGCAGCGATCCGAGTTTGGTCGGGAAAACGATTTCGCTCAATCGCCACGATTACACGGTCGTCGGGATTGCCCCGGCGGACTTCACCGGCACGAACCTGGGGCAAGGCCCCGACCTGTATGTGCCGATGATGATGCATAACTTGGTGCAGCCGGGCTTCGACTTTTACGACACGCGGCGCGGCCTGTTTCTCAATTTGATTGGGCGGCTCAAGCCGGGCGTGAGCATCGAGCAGGCGCAAGCCTCGCTCAAAACTTTTGCCAGTCAGTTGGCGCAGACTTATTCGAGAGACAACGAAGGACGCAGCATCAAAACCATTTCGCTGTTGCAAGCCAGAGTTGACCCTGACGGCTCGGGCCAACTGGTGCTCGCTTCGGGCGTGTTGATGGGGGTGGTTGCATTGGTTTTGCTGATTGCCTGCGCCAACATCGCCAACCTGCTACTGGCGCGTGCCTCTGCGCGTCGTAAGGAGATTGCCGTGCGGCTCGCAATTGGCGCGAACCGTGCGCGCTTGATCCGGCAACTGTTGACTGAAAGTTTCGCGCTCTCGTTGGTAGGCGGGTTGCTCGGTTTGCTGGTTGCGTTTTGGGCGCGCGATTTGTTGCGCACTTTCGCCCCCTTTGATGGCGGCCCGAATGCTCCGCCGATTGCGACACTCAATTTCCGCGTGCTCAGCTTTACCTTGTTGGTCTCGCTGTTAAGCGGTCTGATCTTCGGCCTGGCGCCAGCGCTGCAAGCCTCCAAGCCTGATTTGGTATTGACGCTGAAGGGCGACACTGCTGCGCCGACGCGGCGCAGGTTCGGCTTCAACCTGCGCAAGGGATTGGTGGTAGTGCAAGTCGCGCTCTCATTGGTCGCGCTCATCAGCGCGGGCCTGTTCGTGCGCAGCTTGCGCAATGCGCAGGCGATCAATCCGGGCTTCATCACCGAAAACATCCTGCTCGCGGGCTTCAATCTAGGCCGCGAAGGGATTGCCAAACCGCAAGGCGTCATCTTCGAGCGACAAGTGGTCGAACGCGTCCGTGCACTGCCCGGCGTGCAGGCGGTGACGATTGCAAGCAATCGCCCGCTGGGCGGCGGACTTGCACGGAGCGTCTTCATCGAAGGCCAAGCCCCCACGCCCACGGGGCGAGGCGTGTTGGTGCAACTCAACAACGTCGGCCTGCGTTTCTTCGAGACCTTGGGCATTCCGCTCCTGCAAGGCCGCGATTTCAGCGAGCAGGACGGCGAGGATGCGCCCAAAGTCGTCGTCATCAACGAGACGATGGCCAAGCGTTTCTGGCCAGGTGAATCGGCCCTCGGCAAACGCTTCAAATTCTTCGGCGAAGATTTCTATCGCGAGGTCGCCGGCGTGGCGCGCGATACCAAATACAACAGCCTGACCGAGGCGGGCGCACCGTTCATCTACGTGCCGTTGTCGCAAAACTATGTTCCCAACGGCACGCTACACGTCCGCACTACGGGCGACGCCGCGCAGATGACCGCCGCGGTGCGCAGCGTAGTAAAAGAGCTGATTCCCAATCTTCAATTGGGCGGCGTCCAAACGCTGCGCGAGCGCCTTGACCAATCGCTCACCGGACAGCAGCAACAAACCCGGCTCTTGACCGTCTTCGGCTTGCTGGCGCTGCTGCTGTCGGCCATCGGAATTTACGGCGTGATGGCTTATTCCGTCGCGCAACGCACGCGGGAGATAGGCATTCGCATGGCCTTGGGCGCGCGAAAGGGCAATGTGCTTGCACTGGTCATCAGACAAGGGATGACGCTGGTGGCGAGCGGCGTTGCGTTGGGATTGATCGCTGCTTTTGCAGTCACGCGCTTGATTACCACGCTGCTGTTTGGCGTTACGGCGGCTGATCCGGCGACTTTCGGAATCACTGCTTTGTTGTTAGTGGGCGTGGCGGTGCTGGCCAGTTATTTGCCTGCACGAAAGGCGACGAAGGTTGATCCGTTGGTGGCGCTCAGATACGAGTAAGCTAAGTGACAGGCGAAGATGCAGTACAGGGAGCGATAGCGACCTGGTTACTCCGTGTTAGACACAATCGGAGTAACCAGGTCGCTATCGCTCCCTGTACTGCATCTCACTCGTATCTCAATGCCAGCAGCGGATCAATGTGGGCAGCGCGCCGCGCGGGCAAGTAACTCGCCACCAGCGCTACCAGCGCCAGCACGACCGGAATCGCAGTAAAGGTGGCCGCGTCCAGCGCGCTGACGCCGTACAAAAAGTTTACCAACAAGCGCGTCAAAGCCGCCGCTCCCACCCAACCGATGGCGATGCCGAGTGCCACCAGCGTCATCGCTTCTTTCAACACTAAACGCAACACATCGCGCGTCTGCGCGCCCAGCGCCATGCGCACACCGATCTCGCGCGTGCGCTGCGCGACCGTGTAAGCCATCACGCCGTACAAGCCGACCGCTGCCAACAACAGCGCCAACAGGCCCAGAATGAGCAACAGCGCCGCGCCCATGCGCGCCGGATAGAGCGCACTGCCTAACAATGAACTGAGCGGTTGCAGATCGTTGAGCGGCAGATTCTTTTCGACTGATTGCACGGCGTTGCGCACAGCAGCGCTCACGCCTAACGGATTGCCCGCAGTGCGGACGAAGAGCGTCATCCCTGTCTCGTGATTCTGCGCCAGCGGTTGAAAGATAAACGGCATCGGGTCTTCGCTGAGTGTGCGGTATTTGCTGTCGCGCACGATGCCGACAATTTCGCGCCAAGGAGCGTTTGCGCCGCCCAGCCGCAGCCGCTTGCCCAGCGGGTTTTGCCCGCCGAAGTAACGATGTGCGAACGCCTCACTGATGACTACGACAAGGGGCGCGCTCGCGTTATCTTGCGTGGTAAAAGCGCGGCCTTGCCGGAGCGCAATGCCCATCGTCTCGAAATATCTCAACCCGACGACATTTGTGGCGGAGCTAGCCTGCGCATCAGTATCGCGCGGCGCGTCGGGCTGGCCTTCAATAGCGAAGCTGGTCGTGCGCCCGCCGCCACTGATCGGCACGACGCGCGCCAGGCTGGCCGCTTCGACGCCGGGCAGGCGTTCGACGCGCTCAAGCACCTGGCGATAAAACTCGCGGCCCTGCTCAGTGGTGTAACGCAGCAGGTTGATGTTGAGCGACGCGGTCAGCAGGCGTTCGGCATCAAAGCCCGGATCAACGCTCTGCATTCGCTGCAAGCTGCGCAAAAACAGGCCGGCGCCAAGTAGCAACACCAGTGACAGCGCCACCTGCGTGACGACTAGCCCGTTCCGCAGGTTGAAACGTCGCCCGCCTTGCGCGCTCGCATAGGCTTCATCTTTCAAGACCGGAAGAACGTCTGCACGCGCTGTTTGCCAAGCGGGCGCGAGGCCGAAAATGATGCCGGTCAGCAGCGACAAGACAAACGCGAAGCCCAGTACGCGCCCGTCGAGACTGAAATCCAGATTGAAGGAAAATATTCCTGCCGGCGGCGGTGTGGCTTTGAGCAATTCGACCGTCCAGACGGCCAATAGCACACCGGCCAAACCGCCCAGGAACGCGAGCAGCAAGCTTTCGGTCAGCAGTTGGCGAATTAGCCTGAAACGCCCAGCGCCCAGCGCCAGGCGCACAGCAATCTCTTTGCGTCGCGCCGAGGCACGCGCCAGCAACAGGTTTGCCACGTTGGCACACGCGATCAGCAAAACGATGCCGGTCACGCTCAACAGCAGCGCCGCCGCCGAGAGAAGCGGCGAATAGCCCTGCGGATCAATCTTGCTGACTGGAAACAGTGTGACGATGCGATCGCGATTAGTGTCAGGATAAGCTTGGGCCAACTGTTGACTGATAACTGCCACTTTGGCTTGTGCCTGTTCCATCGAAACACCCGGCTTCAAACGACCGATCATGCCCAGCCAGGCCGGACCGCGCCGACCCAACATGTCGGCGTTCATTTCACCGGAGAAGCCGCCGCGCGGCGGGCGCACGACGGCTTGCATCATCATTGGCACGTAGAGGTCGCTGGTCTCCAACAATTCTGCGCCTTCAAAGCCTGCGGGTGTAACGCCGATCACGGTGAAATCGTAGCCGTTCACCTTGAGGTGTTGTCCGACCACGTCGTTTGCGCCGTTGAAGCGGCGCTGCCACAAACGGTGCCCGATGACTACGACCGGGTGCGCGTTTGGCGTTTGATCATCGGCGGGTGAGATGGTTCGCCCCAGCTTCGCGCCCACGCCCAGCACGTCGAAGTAATTGCCGGTGACGATCACGCCGTTGACCAACTCAGGCCGCTCATCGCTGCTCAGGCTAACGCTGATCGAGCCGTAGGCGGCTAGTCCGGTGAAGACTTCGTTGCGGTCACGATAGTCAACGTAATTCGGGTACGAGATCACGCTCCACGGGCTGTTGGGCCGGCCGCCGAAGCCAAAGACCAGCCGCTGCGGCTCCTGCACGGGCAATTGGCGCAGAAAGACAGCGTTGACCAAACTGAAAATCGCCGTGTTCGCGCCGATGCCCAAGGCCAGCGTGAGCACGGCAATCAACGTGAAGCCGGGTTGCTTCAATAACATTCGCACGCCGTAGCGCAGGTCTTGCAGTAAGGTTGGCATACGCATCTCCAAGAAGTGTAAGTTTTTCGGGACTGACAAACTGCGGAAAAGGTGCTGAATGTACCGTAGACTGTCCAGTCTGCGGAAGACTCGGCTTTGCACCCTTCGGTTCCAGTGTGTAAGCGACCGAAACTTCCGCAGACTGTACAGTCTACGGTACATCTTTCGCAGCCCCGTTTTATTTACAGCATATTTATAGCAATAGATACTTGTTCTTCTCTATCCAATTGGCGTGCCGACTTTGTTGCGGAGAGTCGTTGCTGAAAACGCAGGACTTGAATCCTTGGCTGACGAAGGCTAGGCCGAAGCGATTGTCCGCTCGCGGGAAAGCCCAATCCCGAAAGCGCACGGCGTTGGCGGGCTTTATTCGTCTACCTGTTTTCCCGAAGTGAACCAAAACAGCAACACACCCAGCAGCCCGATGACGCCCGCGACTTGCAGCGGCAATTCCGGCGCGCGCGTCCAGAGCAGACCGCCAATGAGGCCCGCCGGGACGATCAAGGTGTTGCGAATCGTGTAGTAGACGCCCACCACGCGGCCACGCTGCGTGGCTTCGGCTTGATCTACGATCAGGGCTTTGCGCGCGGGTTCGCCCACTTCTTTGAGGCCGCCGATGACGAACGCGGCGATCAACGCCGGAGTGCTCTGCGCCCACTGCACGGCCAACGGGAAGAGGGCGAAGAAAACGAAGGTGAGCGCAATCAGCGGACGACGCCCAGTCAATTTGGCGAACGAACTGGATGGCAGATATGAGGCCAGCGCGATGGATTGTTGCAGCGCGTAGAGTGAGCCGTAGGTTGTCGCCGGTCGGCCCAGCACGTTGAGCACATAGAGCACGATGAAGGCCGCCGCCAGCGCTTCGCCAAAGCGCACTAGACATTCAGCCAGCAGCAGCCGTTTCAACGAAGCGGGCATGCGCTCGAAGAGTTGGCGCACGGTCAAGCGTTCGTAGTTTTCGGCGGCCTCTTCGGTCTCGCGATAGCCGTAATGTTGCGCCGCGAGCACCACCAGCGCCAGCAGCAGCGTGATGCTCAAACTGATGCGCACGCCATGTTGAACGCCGAGCGCGGCGATCAACATTCCGCCTAAGGGCGCGCCGATCACGCGCGGCACTCTGACCAGAATGGATTGCACGCTGAAGGCGAGGACGCGCTGACCCTGCGGCAAAGCATCGCCAATCACGGCGAAGGTCGTCGGAAAAGCCCCCGCTTTCCAAGCCATCACCAATACCAGCCCGGCAAAGGCTAACGCCCAATGGAAAGCCAGCGCGTAGATTGCATAGCCGCCGAGCGCCAACAGTGTGCATAGCATCAAGGCCCGTTTGCGCCCAAAACGGTCGGCCAGCCAGCCGCCAGGATATTGCCAAACGCCGTCCAGCAGATCTTTGCCCGAAGCGAACAAGCCAACGGCTACGCCGCTCGCGCCCAGCGCCGTCAGGTACTTTGGCAAGTAGCTCTGCCATAACTCTTCGCCCAAGCCGAGCGCGAAAATGCTGACGGCCAGCACCGCTACTTGGCGATTGAAACCGAACGGCGCGGCTTGTGCTTCGCTATTGGTGGAGCTACTCATACAAGCTAATCTTTAATAACCACGGGAGCACGGGGCACACCGGGAAGAACTGGTAGGGGAAAGAGCCAAGCAATAGTCTTCCCCGTGTGCCCCGTGCTCCCCGTGGTTCTTCTTGTTTAATGCAGATAATGACTATGGCTCAAGTCGTGGCGATTTCGACGCGGAAGTAAAGAATGCGGCCACAGCTCTCACAGGTGATGATGCTTTCGGCGCGTTTGATGTCGTTGAAGACTTGCGGGCGGATTTTCATGCGGCAGGACTGGCACGAATAGTCGCGTGCCTCGGCCAGCACGACGCCATTGCGCATGCGCGAGAGGCGTTGATAGGTCGCTTTGGCCTGCGGGCCGAGCGTGTTGAAGAGCTGTTGGCGCTCGGTAGTCAACGCGGCAAGTCGCTGTTTGGCTGCTTCCGCTGAAGCCGCAATGCCAGCCAGTTCTTGATCCACCGTCAGGCGGCGCGTTTCAATTTCGGGCGAGCGCTCTTGCACCTGCTTTTCGAGCGTTTCGGCTTGTTCCATCAGCTTGAGGATTTCGGTCTCCAGAGTGCTGACGGTTTTCTTGGTCACATCAATCTCGCGCAGCGCGGTCGTGTACTCGCGCTCGTTGCGCGCTTTCATCAGATCGTCCTTGAATTTTTGATGCTTCTGTTGCTCGATTTCGAGCGTAGCCTCCTGTTCGCGCCGCTTCGCCTTTGTCGCTTCGGAACTGGCCTGCAGGGCCAGAAACTCGCGATTGGCTTCGGCAAACTGGCGCTCGACTTGCTCCTGACGGCTGGGCAGCGCCGCAATCTCTTCATTGAGTTGACGGATTGCAAGGTCGGTCTCCTGGAGCGAAATCAATTGGCTCAGTTCCGCGTTCAAAGTGGCCTCCTCTTGTACGATGGATTCGATCAACAGCATTTGTGTGATGCGCGCGCATCATCACACAGCCCCGGCAGTTGACGCAAGGTCTCCTCGCGGACCTTTGGCTAAGCTGGTAGTTGACGCTCAGATTGCTTTCCGGCATCATCGCGCTGGCTGGCTTTTCGGTCGTTATTCCACTGTTTTATTGTGTCAGAAGCACGCGCGTGAGCAAGGGCTTGGGTCACGGTAGCTCAAGCCCTTGCTTACGCGCGTGCTTCTGAAGCCTAGCTAAAGAATGCTTGAAGACTGCGCCAAATCGCTTTCGCTGCGTCCGGCTTGCGACGCCGACGAGCCGTTTCTCTACGCGCTCTACGCCAGCACGCGCGCCGCCGAACTGGCCGCCTGGGGTTGGCCTGAAGCGCAGCAAAAACTCTTCCTGGATTTGCAATTCCGCGGGCAGCAACAGCATTATGCCGCCTACCCTAACACCATGCACTGGATTGTCGAAACGCAGAGTGAGCCGATTGGGCGACTGCTGATCGCGCGCTTGAGCGATGAAATCAGGCTGGTGGATGTGTCCTTGCTGCCGGACTTTCGCCAGCGCGGTATCGGCGCCGGTCTGGTGCAGCGGGTGCAGGCCCAGGCGCAGGAGCAAGGCAAGGCCGTGCGCTTGCACGTTGCAATGGACAATCCTGCGCGCAGCCTTTATGAAAGGCTGGGCTTTCAATTGATCGAAGACCGTGGCTCGCACTGGTTCATGGAATGGCGCGCCGAGCAACTACACGAAAGGAACACACACGAGAATGCTGGATAATCTACATCACGAGGATTACGCCCCCCACGTCAACAGCAAGTTTCAACTGGGCGCGGGCGAGCAAAGCTGGGAAATCGAATTGATCCAGGCCGAAGACAAATCGCCTTCGCCCAACCAGGAGCAATATGTGCTGCTCTTTCGCGCGCCGCTCGATGCGCCACCTTATCAAAGCATCTTTCAGCTCGAACACGCCGAATTGGGTGCGGGCGCGCTCTTCCTTGTGCCGATTCGCCGCGATCAAAGCGGGTTGTATTACGAAGCCAGTTTCAATCGTATGCGCTAAATAGACGGAGACACTTTGATGACTGAATCGCTGGTTGAGCTGCGCCCGGTGGGGCCGGAAGACGAAGACTTTCTCTTACGTCTGTACGAGAGCACACGCGCAGCGGAGTTGGCGCTGGTACCCTGGGAGGCCGCGCAACGCGAGCTGTTTGTTCGGCTGCAATCAGTCGCGCAACGCGCGCATTACCAGGCTGAGTATCCGACGGCGGAGCAACTGTTGATTTTGCTCGACGGAGAGCCGATCGGACGCCTCTACGTGCATCGCCGTGAGACGGAAATTCGCCTGCTCGATTTCAGCCTGTTGCCGGAGTATCACACGAGCGCCGCCGCGCCGCAGCTTGTCCGCAGTTTGATGGACGAAGCCGCCGCCGTAGGCAAAGCCGTGACCATCCATCAGCAGCCCGGTGATGCGTTACAAGGACTGTTCGAGCAGTTAGACTTCAAGCCCATCGCTAACAACGGAGCCCACGTACTCTTCGAGTGGCGCGCGGCCACTTAAAGCGAAATAGCGGACAGCGGGACGGCTTGTTACCACGAAGAGACGAAGCAACTTCGCAGTCTTGCGTGGTGCTTCGTCTCTTCGTGGTGAAAGAGCAATGTTCCGACTTAGCGCTGCGTGCGATTGAAGACCGCTTCGTAGTAGCGCCCGCCGTCATCTTTACCCACCGGCACCAGAAATATCTCCAATACGCCCAGCGTGTGATGCTTCATTTTGTAGCTGCGCTGGCGCAGCGGCTCGCTCGACGGCCCGCGAAAGAGCAGCGAGAAAGACTCTTCCTTCAATTGCGCTTCTTCACTCTCGGCCAGTTTGAGCTTGACCGCGAGTCCGCGCTGCGCGGGCGGGTCTTCGATCTTGAACAAGTTCAAGATGACCGGTTGACCGTAATCATTCGTTGCCTCGAAATAATCGCCGTTGTAGCGCGCGAAGCTGGAACGCTTGAGCGCCATCAGCGACTGTTCGCGTGCTTCTTCCGGCACGGCAAAGTAGCCGTCCTGGGTGGTGGGCAAATTGCGCTTGATCTGGCCAAAAACGAGGAAATCGGTGGCGCAGAGCAGGCCGAAGCCTAGACTGGCGCAGGTCTGTCTCTCGTTGACGGATTGCGCTATGATCGCAACCTCATTCATCAGACTCCGATAGATTCTGAGAGCGCCGGACAAATGGACGAAAAGAAAGAAAACATGGAGACGACCAACTCTCGCAATCTGGCGCGCCGTCCCCGGCTCAATGAAGACTGGCCCATTTCAAGCTATTCCTTTGATTGCTGGCCGCAAGAGAAACCGCCCGATTCGTTATGGGAAACAGCGCATCAAATGCGCAGACTATGGAATGATCTGACGGCCATCTTCGTGCGCGCACGCGAACTCGACACACGCGACGACAGTGGCAGCCCTTTGCATTCAAAAGAGGAACGTGCGGCGATCTATTACCCATTCCAGCAGCGGAAGTCAGCTCGCAGTGCTAATAACGAGGCCTATGCAGCGCGCTACGATCTTGCCCAATCAATTTGGGGTGCAGTCCCCTCACTCGCTGAAGTTGGCAAACGTTACCTGGGCGTGATTCCTGCTGCTTGCTACGAATCCGTGATTGCTCGCTTCATTGTCACGTTTAAGAACTGGCGGAAGAACCATGCACAGCGTGGCGAGCCACACTTCAAAAGCGGGCCGCTGCTAAACGTAAACATCCCACTTGTGTTCAACGCGGGAATTTCCGTGCACGATTTGGCAACGGGAAAGTCTGTGCAATTGCGCGACACCTATGCCCTACGTCACAACCAAGCAGCCCAAGCGGAATACCTGCGCAATGGTTGGTTCGATATTGGCTGCCAACGTGACCGGCTACCTCTGCATGTCGCCTACCATCGCCCGCTGCCGCCAGGTTGCCGCATCAAGCGTGTCTCACTGATTGGCAGACGCGGCGAGCATTTGGGTTGGCGCTGGCAGTTACAAGTACAACTTGAGCATCCGCCTGATGCGCCTCGCCTAACACGCTGCCACGCTGGCGAGGTCAGCGAGCGGCTGGCTTACGCGCTGCGCGAGCCAACCGGGCGCGTCGCTGGACTCGATTTAGGTTGGCGGATGCGCGACGGGTATCTGCGCATCGGCTTTTTGACCGACAACGGCGGTAATCGCTATGAGCTCTGCTTGCCTTTAGACTTCGGCAACAAGGCCACGCGCAAACATAACCGGCGTGCGGCAAAGAAATGGCGCGGGGCAGATGCGGGCGAGTGGCAGCGCCTCAGTGAGTGGCAGCACCTGAAGAGCGAACAGGCGAAACTTGATGATGAACTCAATGCAGTCAAACTACAGATCAAGCAGATGGCCGATGAACTACTTGAATTACCTGCTCCACTCCAGAACTTCCGGCAGCACTACGATAAAGTGCGAGGTCGGTCATTGCGTAACCTGCTTGACGATCTGACGGCGCTGAATACAACGCCGGAAATCGTGACCGTCCTCCAAGAATGGGATGTGCGTAGCCGCCTGCAATGGAAGCGTTGGGCAGGCGCATTTGCGCGGGCAACAATGGCCCGCCGTGATTGGTATCGCAAGCTGGCTGCCTGGCTGGCCGAGAATTTTGATTTGATAGCTTGGAAAGGCGCTCTCGATCTGAAAGAGATTGCCGAAGCCGAGACTGATCATCCTGCCCGGCGCAATGCCGAGAAGTGGCGTGTCGCGGCCTCCTTGTCCACCTTGCGCCCCCTCATACGGCAGGCGTTCGAAAAGCGCAAAGGCATACTGCAAGACGAGGAACTGAAATTCCCTTCAAGCCTCTGCGCAGTTGTGGATTGTGGAGCCGCTATAGTGTCTGAGCCACATAAGCTCGTGCACCTGTGCGAAAATGGGCATCAGGAAGACCAGGACGCAACCGCAAGCGGCGTATTTCTCTCCCGTATAAAAGGCAGCGTAGCTATCACGCTACCGCCCGTGGAAATCCCCCACGAATTGCGGAGATGTGTACGGATAGTTGGCCGTGACGATTGAGAACGTAAAGGTTATTATCGGGCTGCGCTGAATAATGGCCAGCGGGGCGACTGCTGGCACCAGACCCTACTCAATCGTAGAGCCTTGCCGGTAGTGGGGCGACAGTGTGTTGATGGCCGAATAGGGGTAAAAACGTAAGGTTATACTCTTGCAGCCGCGTAGCGGCGACCCGAGTTTAGCCCGGCGTTTTCAACGCCGGGAAAGATAAGCCGTGAGTTCCGCGTCGCGTCAGCGACGCCTGATTCAAGCGTCGCTGACGCGACGCGGAACGGCTGCGCACTGTACCGTGGGTTGAAAACCCACGGCTAAATTCAACTGCCGCTACGCGGCAAAACGACAGCCTGACAGGTTTATCACTACTGAGGGCCGTTGATTGGTTGCTTAATCTATTGCCATACAAAGCGCGGCTTTGATAGCAACACACTATCGCCCCACTACTGCCTTGCCCGTCGGCTTGTAATGATGGCCAGTGGGGCGACTTCTGGCACAATGAAAGCTGTTCGGACTGCGGCAAGCCTTGCTGACAAGCAAGCAAAAAAATCGGTGATGCAGAATTTTGCTGAAATTCTTGACATCACATGCACAAAACGATTGCATCTGTCTGCGATTAGTTTAGAATCCCGTTCGCATTCCGATACCGCATTGGTAATGCACACTCTGCCGTAATCAACAAATTACTTATCCGGCTTTGCTTTTGAGAAGTTGCCCTATCCGCTGCAGTACTGAGCCAAAGCCGCTTTTTAGAAGTCGTCAGACTCTTAGTCATGATAAGCAGGATCAATCTGCAATCTTTAAGTTTGGGTTTTTGATTGAGGCCTGTTAGTTCTTCAACCCGCGTCTTCGTATAACAACTACAAGGCGCTTACCCTTTACAGAGAGGAGACTCTATGGCTGAACCTTTTCTGTCTGAAATCAGAATTATGTCGTTTGTCTTCGCGCCCAAAGGCTGGGCGTTGTGCAATGGCCAGCTTTTACCTATTAACCAAAACCAGGGGCTTTTTAGTTTGCTGGGCACGACCTTCGGCGGCGACGGGCGCGTGAACTTTGCGCTGCCCGACCTGCGCGGGCGCACGCCGATTCACGTCGGTAGTGGGCACACGCTGGGCGAGCGTGGAGGCGAGCAGGCGCACACGCTTTCGATTTCGGAACTGCCAACGCATACGCATGTGGCGCAGGCATCATCGAGTGATAGCACGGCGGCTATCCCTGCGGGCGCGTTACTGGCTAAAGCAGCCCCCGCGAATCCCTATATCGCACCAACTGCGCTAGGGGCTCTCATGGCAGGGACCGTGGCGAATGTGGGAGGTAGTCAGGCGCACTTAAACATGCAGCCGTTCCTGACGCTGAGCTTCTGTATCGCGCTGCAAGGCATCTTCCCAAGCCCGACGTGAGATTCGGCTCGACGGTTGTTTCAAAGCACAAAGTTGATAATTTTCGCTGTCTGGATTTTGTCAGACCAAGTTTAAGGAGAAGACAATGGCACAACCCTATGTCGGAGAAATCAGAATGTTCGCGGGCAATTTTGCGCCCGCTGGTTGGATGTTTTGCGAGGGGCAATTGCTCCCAATCTCGGAGAACGAAACGCTATTCCAATTGATTGGCACGACCTACGGCGGCGATGGGGAATCAACCTTCGCCCTGCCTGACTTGCGCGGCCGCATCCCCATTCATCAGGGTAATGGGTTCATCCTGGCGGAAACGGGTGGCGCAGAAGAGATCACGCTAACGGTCAGTCAGATTCCTGCGCATAGCCATCCGTTTTTGGGTGCGAACGCTGTGGCGAATGACCCCAATCCGACTAACAACGTTGTTGGTGAGTCATCGGCTATCAGCTTATACCAGTCCGGGGCTCCGGTAACTCCGATGTCTCCATTAGCGATCACTTCGACTGGCGGCAGCCAGCCTCATACTAATTTCCAGCCGTATCTTTGCGTCGACTTTATCATCTCTTTGTTCGGCATCTTCCCAAGTCCAACATAAGCTTGGGGCGTCGTCTTTTTGCATAAGGTTGACCACTTCAATATTTGGGTTTCTCTCAAACCATAAGGAGATTTATATGGATCCTTTTGTAGCTGAAATTCGCATCTTTCCATTCAATTTTGCGCCCAAAGGCTGGGCATGGTGTGATGGCCAATTACTGCCACTCAGCCAAAATACGGCTCTGTTCTCACTGCTTGGAACCACCTATGGTGGCAACGGCAAGTCGAACTTCGCGCTGCCTGATTTGCAGGGCCGCGCGCCCATGCATCCAGGGCAAGGTCCGGGGCTTTCGCTGCATGATCTGGGAGAGACGGGCGGGAGCGAGACCGTAACGCTACTTGAGTCCGAAATCCCGTCGCATAGCCATGGGCTGATGGCGCTTGGTGCGCCCGGCAATAGAACCAATCCGATTGGCAACAGCCTTGCGCGCACGTCCAGCGGGAATGCGTATATTCCTGGCAGTCCGGCCCCGCCACTCGTTTCAATGGCTCCGGAGACGCTGCCGCCTGCTGGCGGTGATCAACCGCACAATAACTTGCAGCCGTACCTGACCTTCTATTTCTGCATCGCGCTGCAAGGCGTCTTCCCGCCGCGCGGTTAGGGCAGAGCAGTCGGCATTAGCAATATGGTTTGTGAGCGTCGGCAGTGCGCGTTAGCATTGTCCGCGCTCACAAGCCAATTTTGCTTAATTGGGGCACGACTTCTGGCGAAAATGTTGTTGCACGCCGAAGAGCACAACCTCGACGTAATCTCTGGCCCAGAAGTGATCTTTACCATTAGCGACAGGCAGCGCTTGTCTGACATTGCGTTTGTTTTTGCCGCGCGCCTTTCGCCTGAATACGTCCAGTCGGAATTTGGACAATCGCCCCCGACTTAGCCAGGCTCTCTCCACTCTTCTTTAACGGTGAATTGATTGACAGGATGGCGCGCGATTGCCTAAACTGCCTGCCGTCATCCAGGTGTCCTATCCTTGATGTGACATTTCCAGAAAGCTACTTGTAACTTAAACGAATGATCTGCCATCAGCACACTTTCCCGCTGAAGGTGGCTAGCTTTGTCTGAGTCAAAAGAGCCAAGCTCTAGTGTCAGTCTGAATTTCTCAGCGATCTTTGTTTCAATCAGTACCGCAAGATCGCTGTCATCTTCGTGCCTGTTTATCATTACGCGTGTGGCCGCGTGTGGCATTGATAAAAATGTAAGCCCCATCGTTTTTGCCGCGTAGCGACGTTGAATTTAGCCTTAGATTTCGACCACGTTACGGACACGCATCAACACCGCGTCGCGGCGACGACGCGGAATTCGCTACTGATCTTTTCCGGCGTTGTGCGCCGAGTTGAATTAAGGTCGCCGCTCTGTGGCTGCCAAATTACTACCTCACATTTGCATCACCACTTGGTAAAGATTCGAGCCAAGCCTGCGGCTCAGGAGAAATAAGTTATGAAACGCATCTATGTTTTGTTGCTCACGATGGTTTTGGGTGTGCTCTTGCTCCCCATCGGTTGGGTTTCGCTGGGCGCGCCCAAGAATTCCGGTTCCTGGCTCCGCCACGTCCTCAAGCAACAACCGCAAGATGCGCCTGCGCGTTTGATTCCGCTCGATCAAATAGACACGTTGCCGTTGGCCGAGACCAGTAACGATCCGGCGCGCCGCGACCCGCGTCGCTGGCAAGCGCGTTTGAACGAAAACAACCTGCGCCAGCAGGAAATCTTCCCCGGCGTTGATCTGGTCTTTGCCGGTAACAAGCAGAAGATGGAAGCCGTCTTGATCGTCAAGGCGGGCGCTGATTTGAATGCGTTGCGCTTTGACTTCCCGCTGGCTGAGAGCGTGACTGCCGATGCGCAGGGCAATATCTGGGTGATCGCGGTAGATGGCGATCTGGGATTGTTGCGCCCACGTCTGACGCGCCAGAACGAGACCGTCGAGGGCGGCTTTGTCGCCAAAGGCGGGCGCGTGAGCTTGCAGGTCAAAGAGCATGACGCCACGCAACCATTGTTGGTGCGCTTCGATGTGGTCTACCCCACGCGCCCGGTCAACCTGCTCGATCAGTTTCTATTTCGCGTCTTCACGCCGGAGGTACGACCGAACACGCCGAATGCGCCGTCGGCGGCCACCATCACCGCCACTAAGACAGTGGACAATCCGACCACTACGCCTGGCGGCACCTTGATGTACACGGTGACGATCACCAACACCAGCCCGACCGACGCCGCCACGGGTGTCAAATTCACCGACACAATTGATCCGAATACGACGCTCATTGGCAGCTCGGTCAACACTTCACCCATTGCCAATGACGATTCTACTTACACCTGCTCGGGTAACATTCCGATCTCGCCAGCCACGGGTGTGTTGTCCAACGACTGTGACCCCAACAATACAGGCTCAGGCATGCCCTGTGACAATACAGGTTTGAAGGTCTCGCAGGTGAATGCCACGGCGGTGCCGGTAGGCGTGCCAACTACCGTTAACACAACGGCGACCGGCCTGGGCGGCGTAACCGGCTCGGTGACGATGAACGACAACGGCAGCTTCACCTACGAGCCGCCGCCGGGCTACATCGGCAACGACAGTTTCACTTACATCGCCACTGATGCGGGGGGCAAGACCAGTGCTGCTGCGACCGTGACCATCGCCATCAGCAACATGGTCTGGTTCATCAACAACAACGCCGGCGGTTCGTTGAACCGTGGCACCTTCACGCACCCGTTCACTACCATCGCCAGCTTCAACACGGTCAACGACACTGGGGTTGCGCCCAAGCCGCAGAACGGCCACTTCATCGCGTTGCGCACTGGCACGGGTACCTATTCGGAGACCAACGGCGTCAACCTGCGCGGCACCCAGAAATTGATCGGCGAAGGCGTGCAGTTCAATACGGAATTCACCGCCGATGCCAGTAGCACGTCGGCCTACACCACCTTTGCCAGCAACGCATCAGGTACGCGCCCCGTCGTGGGCGCGACCGGCGCTGGCAATAATGGTGTAAGCCTCAACAGCGGTAATAAAGTGCGCGGCTTGAATGCGGGCACGACGACGAGTAGCGGCTTTGGCATCGCCAACCAAAACACGGTCTCGATCGGCGATCTGATCATCAGCAATGTGCTCATCAACAACAGCGCAGGCGGCGGCTTCAAGGCGGTAAACGGCGGCGGCAATATTAACGTCACGCTCGACAGCCTGACTTCCGGCGATAACGATGCCTCGAACGACGGCGCTAACGGAATCAACCTGGAAAGCATCACCAGCGGCTCCTTTACCGTGTCGGGCGCAGTGACCATCAGCGACACTACTGGTGTAGGTATACGCTTGTTTAGCCTCGGAAGCACTACCTTCACGATCTCTGGGACGACGACGATCAACAACCCCGGCGATATCGGCATCAGTAGCTTTAGTGGGACGGGCACGGTGAGCTTCGCCGGAATTGACATTAACGGGCGCAACAATAAAGGTATGCGCATAGACAATCAAAACCGTACTCTGACGACCGGCGCGGTGGACATTGATAACGCTGACACCGTCGCCTTTTCTGCACTTGAGATCATCAACACCGCGGGCGGCACGATCAGTTTTGGCAGCTTCACGGCGAATCTCAACACTGCGAGCAGCTTCGGGATTGAGAGTCAGAACAACACGGCGGCGATCTCCTTTGGCAGTGGCAGCAGCGTCAGCAATAGCGGCGCTGTAGAAATTCTCGTCAATCTGGGCGGGGCCAACTTCACCTACAACGGCACGGTAAATAGTACGGTAGGCGGCGCTATCAAAGTGGTAGGCCGCACCGGCGGAACGGTGGATTTTCAGGGCAATATCACTTCCACCAACCCTTCCAACAATGCCACCCACACTGCCATCATCGTCGGCGGCGCGGCGGCGGAAGCCAACACGGGTGGCACGGTGCGTTTCAGCGGCGGGACCAAGACACTCAATTCCAGCACGGCGACGGCGGTCAGTGCGGTGAACAATACTGGTGCAATCGTCGAATTCACCAACGGTGGGCTAGACATTGACACCACCAGCGGCACAGGCTTCAGCGCTACAAACGGTGGCACGATCAATATCACAACGGGAGCGAGCAACAACACAATCAACTCGACGAGCGCCGCCGCGTTCGTCGCCGACGGCACGTCTAACGCCATAGCTTTGACCGCTACCTTCAACAGCGTCACATCCGGTGGTGGAACCAACGGCATTGCGCTGACGAACGTCACGGGCGCCTCTAACTTCGGCAGCGGTTCACTAACAGGCGCGTCGGGCGCAACCTTCCTCGCCTCCGGCAACAACCCGGCCATCACTTACAGCGGCACCATCACCCAGAACAACGCAGCGCGCGTCGTTGACATTCAAGGCACAACGGGCAACACCATCACTCTTAGCGGCACTATAACTGGCGGGGCGAGCAGCACTGGCATACACATTGGCGACACCACTGCGGTCAATGGCAGCGTCAGTTTCACGACGCTCAACCTGGGCACCTCAGGCTCGCGCATGACCAATCAAGCCGTGACGATCACTAACGGTGGAAGCAGCGCGACGTACTCGCTTGGCGCGGTCAGCATCTTCACGAGCAACGCTGAAGGCATTGTTGCAACGAATGCCGATGGCACGCTCAACAGCACGTCCGGTACGGTTGACGCTGCCAATCGGAAGGCTATCAACATTAACGGTCCCGCTGGCCTGACCACGCTCGGCATGACCTTAACTAAGGTGACTTCGACAAGCTCAACGTCCAATGGCATCTTCGTCCAAGACACAAGCGGCAGCTTTACCGTTACAGGAGATGGCGGGGGAAGTAATAACGGGTCCGGCGGCACGATTTCGAGCGCAACGAATGTTGGGGTCTCATTGAATAACGTGAGCAACATCAGCCTCGGCTACCTGAACGTGCAAAGTAGTGGCGATGCAGGTATTCAGGGCTTCAGCGTAACGAACTTCACGCTGAACCGCAGCAACGTGACGAGCAACGGCAACAGCACGAGCGATGAAGGTATTCAATTCGGACTGTTCTCTGGCAACACGGTAGGCGTGACTGGAACGGCGACGATTACCAATTGCGATGTTAGCAGTAACGCACACAACAACGTTCACTTCCGCAGCACCTCCGGGACGCTTGATTTGCTGACCGTGACGAACAGCACCTTCAACAATATCAACGACACAAATGGCGCAAACTCATTCCTTTATGAGGCGTCGGGAACTTCGGTAACGACCGAGGCCAACGTTACGGGCTGCTCGTTCAACGGCAACTCGCCGCAGCGGGGTTTGGAAGTGCAGACGCACGACACCGCCAGAATCGGGAATACTTCCGTCGTGCCAGCCAAGTATTTCGTCATTTCAGGTAGTACCTTCATGCACAACGGCATCCACGCCAGCTTTACCCAGGACACCTCGTCGGATCTGGCGTTCAAGTTACTCAGTTCCAACTTCCAATTTACCGAGACTCCTTCGAATTCGGGGCTGCAAGCAATTAATATCTTCTCCTCCTCGGCCTCAACCGGCGGCTCAATTACCGGCACAGTTTCCAGCAACACCATCGGTACGGCGGGAACTTGCGACTCAGGTTCACAAACCGGATCGGGAATCCGCTTGGCCGTTCAAGCTAAGACTGCCGGGAAATTCCTAATTGACGGCAATACGATTCGGGAAACACATAATGCCCGCGGTATTGACGCACAATTTCTCGGCACTATAGCAGCGGCACAAACAGTCCCCACCAGCGACATCACCATTACTAACAATGATGTGAACCATGTTCATCTGACGTGTCATCCTGGTTCATCGAATTTCCCGCTGGCAGCAATCTTCCTGGCGGCTGACAATCAAGGCTCGCCCTCGACCGTACGTGCGCAAATTACAGGCAATACCGTTCCGACAGCAGCGTCAGCAGGAACGGGGTCTTACGACTATCCGACCTTCAGCGGCTCTGATCCTTATCTTTACTATACCGAGTTAGGCGGCGCGACTGCGCAGCTTGTAGATGTTGCGCCCGCGAGTGCCACCGCAGCGGCGGAACTCGCGAGCCATAACACCGGCAGTACTGGTGCCGATGCCGGTGTTGCGTTAATTGCCGGACCAATCAACCAGCCGCCAGCCTTCATGCCTATCGAGACAGACGAGCAATTGCGGCAACAACAGCGGAGCAGTTACAGCGCGCCCAATAACAACGGTTCAAGCTCGCTCCTCGCACGTTTCCAACAGATGCTACGCCCAATCTTCACGGCACCTGCCCAACCGCGCGCAACCGTTGCGGTTAGGGAAGTCAGCAATGGGAATATTCCAACGAGTAGCGAAACCAATAAAGCGCTAAGCCAAACGCCCGCGGTTAAGCGGAGTTGGGCAGGCTACCTCAACACGACGGTCGGTTACAGCACAACCATCTCGCCGCAAATCAAAGCCGTGCGCCAACTCTGGCGGCCAGTCTTGGCGGCCTTCTCCACACCGCGTAGTTACTTCAATCCATTCTCGTTGTTTGAACGCCCGGCGGCAGCGGCAGAAGTGCCCAATGCCAGGTCTGTGTCGGCAATTAAAGCTAAGCCTGCGCTCAAGCAGAGCGCGCAAGATCGTCCGGCGCGCAATGATCAGGCGCGCGACTCGCAACAGCGGCCCAGCATGCCCGAACGTCCGCAGCGCTTGCCGGTGCGTGTGCTCAAGAGCCTCTTGGGTGAGACTGTCGTGGTCGGCGGCACGAATGGCTTCACGCTGCCCGCGGGCAAGAGCGTCCAGATCATGTTCAGCGTGACGGTCAACCCGTCGTTCCCGGCGGACACCTATCAGGTCTGCAATGCGGGCACCGTCTCGAGCACGACGGCCAGCTTCAGCGATGTGACTACCAGTCCTGCGACTTGCACGACGGTCTGTGTGACGCCACAGGTCACCACTCCGCTCAATTCGCCGGTCGTTTGTGAGGGCACGATGGCGACCTTCACCACGACCGTCAAGGGCAATTCGCCTTTCACCTTCGTCTGGAAGAAGAACGGCTCGACCATCTCCAGCGGTGGGCGGTTTAACATCACCACCACCACCGACAGCATGGCCCACACCACGACCAGTACCTTGACGATCAACCCTACGATACTCTCGGACACGGACAGCTATACCGCCGACGCTACTTCTGGCGCCTGCCCCAGCAGCATCTCCAACCAGAGCGCGACGCTGACAGTCAATGCGGCGCCGACCGCCACCGCCGGGCCGGATCAGAGCGTTTGCGGTTTGGTCGCCACGCTGGCCGGGAATACGCCGAGCGTCGGCAGCGGAATGTGGACGAAGCAGAGCGGGCCGGGCACGATCATATTCGGCGACGCTAGTGTGCCCACTACCATGGCGACGGCTTCGGTGCAGGGCAGCTACGTCTTGCGCTGGACGACCACCAATGCAGGCTGCACGGCGTTTGATGAGGTGACCATCACCTACGCCACGCCGCCGACCATAGCCAACGCGGGGATGGATCAGACCTTGTGTACGACCACTCCAGCGACGCTGGCGGCCAACACGCCGACGAGCGGGACGGGAGTTTGGTCGGTCTTCTCCGGGCCTTCAACCCTCGCCTCACAGTTCAGCAGCACGGGTGCGCCCAACGCGACCTTCACACCCGCGGGCGGCGCAGGCACTTACGTCTTGCAATGGACGATCGGCAACGCGCCCTGCGCGGCCTCAAGCGACACGGTCAGCATTGTTTACAATGCGCCGCCGACTATGGCCAACGCGGGGCCGGATCAAACACTCTGCACCACGACGGCAGCGGCGACGCTGGCGGCCAACGCGCCGTCGAGCGGGGCGGGAGTTTGGTCGGTCTTCTCCGGGCCTTCAACCCTCGCCTCACAGTTCAGCAGCACGAGCGCGCCCAACGCGACCTTCACACCCGCGGGCGGCGCAGGCACCTATGTCTTGCAATGGACGATCAGCAACGCGCCTTGCACGGCGTCGAGTGACACGGTCAACATCGTCTTTAACGCGCCACCGACTGTGTCCAACGCCGGACCGGATCAGTCGTTGTGTACGACCGCTCCGACCACGTTGGCGGCTAACACGCCGACGAGTGGGACGGGAGTTTGGTCGGTCTTCTCCGGGCCTTCAACCCTCGCCTCGCAGTTCAGCAGCACTACGTCTCCGACAGCGACCTTCACCCCGGCAGGCGGCGCTGGGACTTACGTCTTGCAATGGACGATCAGCAACGCGCCTTGCACGGCGTCAAGCGACACGGTCAACATCGTCTACAATACGCCGCCGACCACGGCCAATGCCGGGATGGATCAGACCTTGTGTACGACCACTCCGGCGATGCTGGCGGCCAACACGCCGTCGAGCGGCACTGGCGTGTGGTCAGTCTTCTCCGGGCCTTCAACCCTCGCCTCGCAGTTCAGCAACACGAGCGCGCCGAACGCGACCTTTACCCCGGCGGGCGGCGCTGGGACTTACGTCCTGCAATGGACAATTAGTATTGCGTCCTGCCCACCATCAAGCGACACGGTCAACATTGTCTACAACGCGCCGCCGACCATGGCCAACGCGGGGCCGGATCAAAGCTTGTGTACGACTACTCCAGCAACGCTGGCGGCCAACAGCCCGTCGAGCGGCACGGGAGCTTGGTCAGTCTTCTCCGGGCCTTCAACCTCCGCGGCGCAGTTCAGCAGCACGGGTGCGCCGAACGCAACCTTCACCCCGGCGGGTGGCGCAGGCACCTATGTCTTGCAATGGACGATCAGCAACGCGCCCTGCGCGGCCTCGAGCGACACGGTCAGCATTGTTTACAATGCGCCGCCGACCATAGCCAACGCCGGGCCGGATCAAACGCTCTGCACCACGACGGCAGCGGCGACACTGGCAGCCAACACGCCGACGAGCGGGGCGGGAGTTTGGTCAGTCTTCTCCGGGCCTTCAACCCTCGCCTCACAGTTCAGCAGCACTACGTCTCCGACGGCGACCTTCACTCCGGCAGGCGGCGCCGGGACTTATGTGCTGCAATGGACGATCAGCAACGCGCCCTGCACGGCGTCGAGTGACACGGTCAACATCGTCTTTAACGCCCCACCGACTGTGGCCAACGCCGGGCCGGATCAGACCTTGTGTACAACTACTCCGGCGACGCTGGCAGCCAACAGCGCGACGAGTGGGACGGGAGTTTGGTCAGTCTTCTCCGGGCCTTCAACCCTCGCCTCACAGTTCAGCAGCACTACGTCTCCGACGGCGACCTTCACTCCAGCAGGCGGCGCAGGCACCTATGTGCTGCAATGGACGATCAGCAACGCGCCGTGCGCGGCGTCGAGCGACACGGTCAGCATTGTCTACAATGCGCCGCCGACTGCGTCCAATGCCGGGCCGGATCAGACGCTCTGCATCACGACGGGATCAGCGCTGCTGGCGGCCAACACCGCGTCGAGCGGGACAGGCGCGTGGTCAGTCTTCTCCGGGCCGTCAACTTCCACTTCGCAATTCAGCAGCACCGCGTCTCCGACGGCGACTTTCACCCCAGCGGGTGGCGCAGGTACCTATGTCTTGCAATGGACGATCAGCAACGCGCCGTGCACGGCCTCGAGCGACACGGTCAGCATCGTCTTCAACGCCGCGCCGAACGCGGCCAATGCCGGGTCGGATCAGTCAAACGTCTGCGGTCTGACCGCGACGCTGGCGGGCAATGTGGCTTCGGTCGGCACCGGCACGTGGACGAAGCAGAGTGGGCCGGGCACGATCAACTTCAGCAACGCCAACTCACCGACCTCGACAGCGACGGCTTCGGTGACGGGCACGTATAACTTGCGCTGGACGATCACCAACGGCAGTTGCACTACGTTTGATGAGGTGACGATTGCTTATGACCAGATCGTCCCGGTGATTACTTGCCCGGCCAACCAGACCAACGTGCCCGCCACGACGGGGCAGTGCTCGGCGACAGTCAATCCGGGCACGGCGACCGCGACTGACAACTGCGGCAGCTCGACCATCACCGGCACGCGCAGCGACAGTCTGGCGCTCAACGCGCCCTACCCGGTCGGCACGACGACCATCACCTGGAAGGCGACCGACGCGGCTGGCAACATGGCTACCTGCATGCAGACGATCACTGTGAAAGACACGCAGGCGCCGGTCATCACCTGTCCGGCCAACCAGGTCGGCGTCACCAACGGCGTCGCCACGACGGCCACGGTAACCGTCCCGAACCCTACCGCCACCGACAACTGTGACGCGAGTCCGACCATCAACTGCACGCGCAGCGACGCTCAGCCGTTTAGTAATCCCGTCTACCCGCTCGGCACCACGACGATTACTTGCACGGCCACCGACCACGCCTCCCCAACCAACACGAGTTTGCCCTGCAGCTTCACGGTGGTCGTGCGTACACCACGCGCCGCTGCCAACAATTTGAAGACGCTGGTGCAGGCGCTGGTGCCGGGCACGCTCACGCAGGCGCAGGCCAACACCTTGAATGGGTTTCTAGAACTGGCTACTACGCACCTGGAGCAAGGCAACAACCCGGCGGCCTGTACTGACTTGGCGAACTTCGTCGCGCAGTGCAACGCCTTTGGCCCGTCACCAGGCAGTGGGCCGATGAATGCGGCGCAGCGTGACAGCCTGATCAGCTATGCCAACAAGATCAGGAACGCCCTGGGTGTCTGTGGTGGCCCCTTCCTGCCCGCCAAGAAAGCTGGCATTTTCGCGGCACAGCGTGGCGAGTTCTATCTCAAGCAACACCTGACGACCGGGCTGCCTGATCAAGTCGAGCGCTACGGCGAAGCAGGCGACTTGCCCGTGGCGGGCGATTGGGATGGCGACAAGATTGATAGCCTCGGCATCTACCGCCAAGGCGTCTTCCACCTGCGCCCGGCGCGCCTGGCGGATGCGGATGGCAATCCAGTCGGCGAAGAGATCACGGTCGAGTTCGGTCTGCCAGGCGACTTGCCAGTGGTGGGCGATTGGGACGGCGACGGCGTAGACACCATCGGCGTCTATCGCCAAGGCCAATTCCTGCTGCGCAACAGCAATCGGAGCGGGCCGCCTGACATCATCATCAACTTCGGCGAGGCGGGCGATCTGCCGCTGGCAGGAGATTGGGACGGTGACGGGCAAGTAACTGTCGGCGTCTACAACCCAACGCTGGGCTTGTTCAAATTGAGCAACACGCTCAAGAACGTGCTGGCCGACGTGGTAGTGCAATGGGGCGGCCCCGGCTACTTGCCAGTGGTGGGTGACTGGGATGGCGACGGCATTGCGACCATCGGCTTGTACGGCGTGGCAGGCGAGTTCCTGCTGCGCAATACGAACACGGCCGGGACGCCCGACCTGATCTTCACGCTGGGGGTGAGAGGCGGTTTGCCAGTGGCTGGTAGATGGGGCGACGCGCGCGCTGAGCTTGACATACGCTAGCGTAGCCAGTAGATCACAGAAAGCCGAACAGGCGCGGGGCAACAACTCCGCGCCTGTTCGCGTTTTGATGGCAATCTCTTCAAGCTTGCCATCATCCAAATTTCTGTTGCTCCGATGCGGCTTTTGATTGCCTCCGCTAACAGCTCAGTCCCGCTTTCGGGATCGGTAAATCCCGAAAGCGCGCACGCGTGCGCCTATCTTGTCTTCACCCCATTGAATAACACGACTGGTTTCATCAATTAGTCTGCTGCTTGCGCTGGCACGGTGGTTGGTTAGTAGACACGAGTCATTCTGTTTATCTTCATTGCAAGAAAGCTGATGTCAGGACACTTTTGAAAAACGGTTTGGTTTTCGCCGCGCTAGCGGCGGCTGACTTTAGCCCGGCGTTTCCAACCTTGTCATTACCCAAACTTTCGCACGAAACGTGCGCTTTAGTTTTTAGCCCGCGAATGCGGGCGGCAGCATAAAGCCTAGGGTGGAGCGCCTTGCGCGCGGAACCCTAGGAACATTGGCGATTATGCGGCAAGCCCGCGCAGGCGGGCGGCAGAGTGTCGCCCGCCAATTGATATCTGTCGCCCACTTCGTGGGCTGGAAAATTCAATTTTGCACAGGACCTGGGGTTTCGGCTAGCGCCTGCACCCCAGGCTTTATGCTGCCGCCCGCCTTCGCGGGCTGAAATCGTGCAAAGTTTGGGTAATGACAAGGTTTCCAACGCTGGGCTAAAGTCAGCCGCCGCTCACGCGGCGCAAAGCAGATGTTTTCTGCTAAAACAAAAGTGTCCTGACTCCAGGCAAGAAAGGGAAGTAACAATGCAAACATTCTGGCAAGACCTGCGCTACGGCGCGCGCGTGTTGATAAAGAACTCCGGCTTTACGCTGGTGGCAATTATCACGTTGGCGCTTGGTATCGGCGTGAACACGGGCGTCTTCAGCGTAGTCTACGGCGTGCTGCTCAAACCGCTGCCGTACAAAGATGCCGACCGCATTGTCGTGGCCGGCCTCTCGCCGCCTGACTTTCGCGATCTGAAAGCGGCCAACAGCGTTTTCGATCAAGTTGCGATTTGGGCTTCCAATCGCTACAACGTCACGCTCAACAACGAGACGACGCAAGTCCTCGCTGCACAAGTGTCGCCTGAGTTCTTGCCGCTGCTGGGCGCTCCGCTGATAGGCCGCGTGTGGTTGCCAGAAGAAGACACGCAATCGCTCATGGTCATCAGCCACGATTTCTGGCGGACGCGCTTCGCTAGTGACCCAAATGTCATTGGCAAAACGCTCCGGCTTTACAGCGACGTTTACACGATCATCGGTGTGATGCCGCCGGAGTTTCAGTACCCTACTCAGCAATTCAAGTTCTGGGCGACCATAGGATCATCGGTGGCCAAAGCACCGCAACAATTTGAAAACCGCCAACTGCGCATCTTCCGCGCCGTCGCGCACCTCAAACCCGGCGTCACCCCCGCGCAGATGCAGGCGGAAATGAACGCGCTCTCGCAACGATTGCAGCAACAATATCCCGACACGAACGCGGGTTTTCAGCTCAACTTCACGCCGCTCCAGCAACGTATTGTCGGCGACGTGCGGCCTGTCTTGTACGTGTTGCTGGCTGTTGTCGGCTTCGTGTTGCTGATTGCCTGCGCGAACGTGGCGAACCTAATGCTGGCGCGGACGGCGGTGCGCGAACGCGAGATGGCGGTGCGCAGCGCGCTCGGCGCGGGACGTGGGCGCTTGCTGCGGCAATTGTTGACGGAGAGTTTGTTGCTCGCGCTTGCGGGTGGCGCGCTCGGTTTGCTGCTCGCGCTCTGGGGGATTGACGTGCTGCCGCGCTTTGCGGCAAGCGAGATTCCGCGTCTGACGACGATCAGCCTCAATCTGCCGGTCCTGCTCTTCACCTTGGGCGTGTCGGCCTTAACCGGTTGTCTGTTCGGACTGGCGCCGGCGTGGCAGATGGCGCGCGTCAATCTGAATCAATCGCTCAAGGAAGGCGGGCGCGGCGCATTCGGCAACGCAAAAGGTAAACGCTTGCGCGCCGCCTTGGTCGTAATCGAAGTCGCGTTGTCATTAGTCGTGCTGGTGGGTGCGGGCTTGTTGCTGAAGAGCTTCGTGCGACTCCTGCAAGTTGATCCGGGCTTTGTCAGCGAGAACTTGCTGACGGCCAACGTGGGTTTTGTGGAATTGAAAGAACCGCAACGCCGCGTCACCGTGCAGCGCGAAGTCATCCGGCGCATCGCGCAAATCCCCGGCGTGCAGGCGGTCGGCGGTGGCACGGGGCTGCCGCCAGACATAGCGCAACGCGGCACCCGCTTCACTGTGCAGGGTGTGCCCGATGACAACGCGAACGGGCGCTTCTCATTCTTCATCGCCATCAGCCCGGAATATTTCCGCGCACTCGGCACGCCGCAGGTTGCAGGCCGGCCGTTTAGCGAACGTGACGAAGCTGGTGCGCCAGGTGTCGTCATCATCAACCAGACGCTGGCGCGCACTCTCTTCCCGAACGAGAGTGCCATCGGCAAACGGCTGCAACTCATCAATCCCGAATATCCTGCCGAATGGCGCGAAATTGTCGGCGTCGTCGGCGATGTGCGTTACAGTGGGCTGAATGATGCCGATGTGCCGGCCGTCTACACGCCCTTTGCGCAGACGCCTTTCATCTGGAACTACCTGATGATTCGCACCAGTGTTACGCCGGAGAGTTTGACACACAGCATCCGGCAAGCTGTCAGCGCGGTTGACCCAACGCTTGAAGCGGCAAACTTCCTCACGATGGAACAATTGATGTCGAACTCGGTCGCCCAGCCGCGTCTGTACACGACGCTGCTGGGTATCTTCGCGGCGTTGGCGCTGCTCCTGGCGGCGGTGGGCATCTACGGCGTAATCGCTTACACGGTGACGCAACGCACACACGAAATCGGCGTGCGCATGGCGTTGGGCGCGCAGACGCACGATGTGCTCAAGTTGGTAGTGCGACAAGGCATGGCGCTCGTGCTCGCGGGCGTGGCGCTGGGCTTGCTCGCGTCTCTTGGGTTGACGCGGTTGCTACGGCGCTTACTCTTCGAAGTAAGCGCGACCGATCCGGCAACGTTTATTGGGATTGCGCTGCTGCTGGCCTTTGTCGCCTTGCTGGCGTGTTGGATACCGGCGCGGCGGGCAACACGTGTAGACCCGCTGGTCGCGCTGCGATATGAGTAGTAGCAGAGGCCGCCACCTTGCGGCCTCGCTATGCGTTCTAGGTTGAGTATCTGTCTTGCTCGCCACCGCGTACCCCCAGTGCGGGAGTTAGGCGGCTTGCTTGTAATTGCCAAGCTACTTACGGCTTGAACTCCCGCAACTTTTTCTCTTCCTGTGCGGTTGTACGTCCATCCATCCCCTTGAGGTATTCCGTGTTTCGTATTCTGATTGATGCGCCTCCACCTTGTATCGCACCTTCGATCTCAATCCCACTACACTTCAGTACTTTGTTGGGACTCTCGTTTGGCCCAACCACCCACTCGGGCGTCCCAGGCAGATTGAGTGTTTCCGAAAGCTTTCTGATCCACTCGTCAATATTCGTCCAAGACACGCCGACATACTGGACACTAAAATCCTGCACTCGCCCTTTATAAATACCGACCGAGACTGCCTCTACCCCAATGAACCGTTCCTTGTTAGCTTCAATGGCGGGATCGAACGAGAAGTCCACAGTTTCGTTGTTGTTAGCGGCTTTCGCTTTATCAAGAGCTTCCTTCGCTTCTTTCCTCTTAGTGCTGGCCGGAAACAAGGCAACTAACTGTTCAACACTCATGCCTAATCGAAGCCCGCGAACGTTTGGGGCGTTCGTCTCCGTCAGCAGGCATTTGGATTGAGCGAGCGGTTGGCTTGCCACCTGGGCATACGTCGGCATCGTAATCAATCCCAGGATAAAGGGAGCCACAATAATCCTATTCATATTTTCCTCCTATTTCTTGTTAACGCAGTACGCCGTGCAGCGCGCCTCGCTACCACGTAACAGCGAGCTTAGATCGCCTGTTCGCATTGGTCAGGCCCCGTCCTTGAAGTGATGAGTTCGACGATCTTGAAACGTTTCTACTTCTGCCTATCGCAGCGATAAAGCACGCAGAGGAGCTTCCTGCCGTATTGGTTGAGTAATCCTGCGCGCCGAGCTGTCCGGGCGCTGGTTTACGAATGTGCATGGCCGTGGCCTCCTGACAAGGCAAAACGTTGTGAAGGGCCGGTACTACTGATCCAAATGAGTGTGAGACGCTGCGGAGTATAAGAGAAGCTTACTGTGGATGCAACGATTTTACTTGCTCGTCATGTGCCCACTACACCTGTCTTCACTCTACGACTGACGTAAGCGGGTCACCGGAAATGGGATTGCGCCGTCCCACAAGCGCGCACTGCGGGGCGCGCCGCTGTTAAACCTGCACGCGCCAAGCTATCTCAGAGTAATGGTTTGGCAATTCGACTTGGCTGGCACGCTGCTTGGTTATCTGCGCAACCAGACTGGACGAGATGTGACCGAACATCTGACAATAGCCCGACTCAAAGCAGACGAAGCAGCAAACGAGGAGAAATCATGCAGACCTTTTGGCAAGACCTGCGTCACGGCGCGCGCCTTCTGTTAAAGAAACCCGGCTTCAGCTTGATTGCCGTCATCACGCTCGCGCTGGGCATCGGCGCGAACACGGCGATCTTCAGCGTGGTGCATGCTGTTTTACTGCGCCCGCTGCCTTTCGCCGCGCAGGAGCGCTTAGTCGTCGCGTGGAAGCAAGACACGACTGCACACAATCCGTTCGTCGAACTGTCCGTTCCCGAAGTCAAAGACTGGCAGGCGCAAGCCCACAGCTTTGAAAGTCTCGCGGCTATGCCGACGACGGTCTACGGCTACGGTTACGTGTTGACTGGCAGAGGCGAAGCAGTGCAGCTTGAGAGGGCCAAAGTATCGGGCAGTTTCTTCTCTCTGCTGGGTGTCAAGCCCGCGCTCGGTCGCGTCTTCAATGAACAAGACGATCAGGTGAACGCGCCCAAATTGATTGTGCTAAGCAATCGCCTCTGGCGCGAGCGCTTCAACGCCGACCCGAATATTGTTGGGCAAACCGCCACGCTCAATCAGCAGGGTTTCACCGTCCTTGGCGTGATGCCAGCGGAATTCGAATTTCCCAAAGGCGCTGACCTGTGGACGCCGTTGACGGCCACGATGAACGCGCGCACGGTTGAGAGTCGTGGCGCGGTCTTCCTGCAAGCTATCGGACGGTTAAAAGCTGGCGTGACGCTACAGCAGGCCGAGGCCGAATTGAACACTATCATCGCGCGCATTGCCGCCCAGCATCCTGAAACCAAAGCCGCCGGACAACGCGTCGTCATCACGCCGCTGGCCGATCATCTTTTCGGGAATGCACGGTTAGGGCTTTGGTCATTGTTGACGGCGACGGCGCTGCTGTTGCTGATTGCCGCCGCCAACATCGCCAATCTGTTGCTGGCGCACGCCACCGCGCGCCGCAAAGAGTTCGCCGTGCGCGCCGCGCTGGGTGCAAGTCGTTGGCAGATCGTGCGGCAGTTGTTGTGCGAGAGCTTGGTGCTGGCAAGCTGCGGCGGAGCGGTCGGCGTGCTGCTAGCGTATTGGCTGGTTGATCTGTTGGTCTACGTCGCTCCGGCTGACATCCCACGCGTCGAAGACGTGCGCTTGAACGCGACAGTGCTGATTTTCAGCGTCGCCATCACGCTGCTAACGGCGCTGATCTTCGGGCTGTTTCCTGCGCTCACGGCCACCAAGCTCAACCTCAACGAAGCCCTCAGCGAAGGCAGCAGCAAGCTGGCAGGTGAACGTTCGGGCAGGCGGTTGCGCGGCGCACTGGTCGTAGCCGAAGTCGCGCTCACGATTGTGTTGCTGAGCGGCGCGACGCTCATCTTGCGCAGCTTTGTGAATCTGAGCCGCGTCAATTTAGGCTTTGACCCGCACAACGCCCTGACCATGCAATTGCGGTTGACGGGCGCGAAGTACCGCCAGCCCGAAGCGCGCCGCGCCTTTTTCCGCCAACTGATCGAGCGGCTGGAAGCGCAGCCCGGCATCATAGCGGCGAGCGCAGTCTTGATTCGTCCGCTCGAAGGAACAGTCGGATGGGACATGCCTTTCGCGCTCGAAGGGCAATCCGCCGCCGAAGCGCACCGCAACGTCGTGCCGAATTTTGAAGCGGTCACGCCGCATTATTTCCGCACCTTCGGCATTACCCTCAAAGCCGGGCGCGAATTTTCGGAGCAGGACACAGACCAAACGCCGCCGTCCGTCATCATCAACGAGACGATGGCCCGCACGCTCTTCGCCCCCGGCGTTGATCCGCTCGGCAAACGCATCAAGCTCGATCCTTCAACGCCCGATGAACCCTGGCGCACGATTGTCGGTGTGGCGGGGGACGTGCGCTACCGCGAATTACAAGGCGCGCGCTGGGACATTTACGTGCCCTACACACAAAGCACCGTCACCCTCAATCACTTTGCGTTGCGCACGACGACCGCCCCGGCGAGCTTCGTTACTACAGTTCGTCGTGAAGTCGCCGCGCTCGACCCGCAACTGGCCGTAGCCAGTGTGGCGACGATGGAAGAATTGTTGACAACGAACCTGGCGCGCCCGCGCTTCAACGCGCTGCTGTTGAATTGGCTCTCGGCGCTGGCACTGCTGCTCGCCGCCGTCGGCATTTACGGCGTGACGGCTTATGCGGTGGCCCAACGCACCAGCGAACTCGGCATACGCATGGCCCTGGGCGCGCAGGCCACAGACATTCTGAAGCTGGTCATCGGCCAAGGTATGCGACTGGCGCTGCCCGGCATAGCGCTCGGCTTGATTGCGGCGCTGGCATTGACGCGGCTGCTGAAAAATTTGCTGTTTGGTGTGAGCGCGAGTGATCCGTTGACTTTTGTTGGATTGAGCTTGTTGCTGGCTGTTGTCGCGTTGCTGGCTTGTTGGATTCCAGCGCGACGTGCAACGCGGGTAGACCCATTAGTTGCATTGCGGTATGAGTAATAGAAAGGGCCGGGGTTGCACCGTAACAACTCCGCCCCACAACATGATTGGCTTGGCGTTTATAGAACCAGCTTGCCCGTTACGATAACAACCTCATCAGCCGATCAGGGTGTATGCTCCAATTCAACAGCCCAGCCAGCCCCATTATTACTCCGAATAAAGTCGGCACCATTGCTACTACGTACAACCAGCGTTTGCCGGTGAGTGCTGTCATTGCCAGCAGCGAGATAGCAATCGAGATCATTGCATCCGATAGGTCGAACTGATCATCGTGCGTATTCAGCTCGGCGTATTTCTTGTCAGCATTTTCGGCGGCTGCTTGCTGTATTTTCTTCTTTTCCGCTTGTTCCGCCGCCAACGCCTGATAAGTGGCAATCTCTTTTTGATACCCTTCACGAGCCGCAGCCGGAACAGCAACCGCCTGCGCCTTTAATCAGGTGCGGGTTTAATTCCCCGCAGCTTGCTGCGAAAGGCTGCACTCCGAACGCTGGCGGATGATAATTCGCCAGCATCGAAACGGTGCCAACGCTTTTGATACTCCGCAGCTTGCTGCGGAGTAGTTCATTTGTACAACGACTCCGTTCGCAACCTCCTCACGAATATTGCGGGCCTGATACCAGGCATAATTATCAATCTTGTCCGCCTGCGCCTGCTGCATTGCCTGGACGATGTTGTCATCCTTGATTTTGCAGACAGGCATGAAGGTTGCTAGCAGAGCTACTGTGATGGCTACCAGCGTATTTAATCGGCTCTTGGCTTTTAACGCCGCTGCATCGTTGCTTATTTGCTCCTCGTTTTTCTCATCAACATACTCCAGCGGGTCAACATCCATAACTACCCTTTCTTATTCCATCTATCATTGTGTTGTTACTTCAGGTGAATCAAAACAGGTTCGAGTGCAACGCTGCAATCAAGCCACAGTCTTCAGAAAATCGAGCAGCGCCGCGTTGACCTCCGCCGGTCGCTCTACCTGCACCCAATGCCCGGCGCCTTCGATCAAGACTTTGCCGCGCATGTCCGCCACCCATTTGTCCATATGCGCGAACGCCTTGCCACCCGCGAAATAGAGCACGGGGTCTTTCGTACCGGCGATGAAGAACGACGGCTGTTCAATCTTCGCGCCTTCCAATTGCGGTGTGATCTCAAGGTTGCGGTCAATGTTCCGATACCAATTCAACGGCCCGCGAAAGCCGCTCCGCTCATACTGCGCCACGTAGTAATCCAGATCTGCTTCCGTCAGCCAGGCAGGCAACTGCGCCGGGTCGGTCATATCGTCGAGGAACTTCGCCGTCGCAGGTTTCGGCGCGGGCCGCTGCTCTGGCAATAGGTCGCCAGAGGTCATGTAGTAGATCGTGCGCAGCGACTTCCGAATGTCGGCTTCGAATTCGGCCTCGGCCACGCCCGGCTGTTGGAAGTAGACCATGTACCAGAAATTGTCGCCGAAGTTCTCTTGCCGCGTCATCGTCCCGACTCGACCGCGCGCATACGGCACGCTCATGCCGACAACCGCACGCACGCGCTGTGGGTGCAAGAGCGCCGTATGCCAGGCGACCGGCGCGCCCCAATCGTGGCCGACGACGATGAACTGCTCGTGTCCTAGCGCATCCGCCAACTCGACGACATCATTCGTCAATTCAACGATGTTGTAGGCTTCGATCTCAGCAGGCCGGTCGCTGCCGCCGTAGCCGCGCTGGTCGGGCACGGCCATCTGGAACCCGGATGCAACCAGCGGCGCGATCTGATGACGCCAGAGATACCAGCATTGCGGGAAACCGTGTAGGAGAATAACCAGCGGGCCGGTGCCTTCGACGACGGTGCGGAGACGGATGCTATTGGTTTCGATCAGTCGAAAGTTGGGTTCTTTCAAAATATTTCCTAAGGCGTAGCTAAATATTTTTTCAAGGCAGCAGCGTTTTCAACCTCAGTACGATAGCGCTCGATTATATGTAAAACTTGCTCATGAATCTGAATATAAGTTTCGGGAGATAGCAGTAGATACTCACCGTGTGCAATTTCATTTCGATTTTTCAGAAGCAGTTCATCAACTAACAGCTCTTTAGCCTCAAACTCAGAGTAGTCCAGGCCTAAGGTGGTAATTATTTCCTTGAATACTTTTGAGGAAAGGTTGGATTTCGTGTTAATTCCTTCTTTATACGGCAAGGCGCTACGATCGGCCAATCTCTTTGAAAAGAAATCTACAACATCTAAATGGTATTCTATTTTGTTTGATAGACTTGCCTTGTTTAATAGGCTTCGGATACTAATGGCAAGAAAATTATTTGAAAGTTGTTTGTATGTTAAGCGTTGATAGTACACATACTCTAGATAATACTTACTAGAGGATTTAATAAAACCTTCCCAGTGGGCGTAAAGCAATGCCACCGCCCCACGTAAAATGGCGGTACGGCGATCTGTAGTTAATGTTCCGCGCTCGATCATAAATTTGAGTGCGGTAAGTTCTTTCTTCCTCCAGACGATCTCTGCAGCAAGCGCATCAGAAAGATGCTCCAAAGTTCGAATACTCATATAGCAAATAGTTCTCTAGCATAAGGGGGGACTCTTGGGACACGAGATGATGCTCTGATCCCTGAACCAGAATTCTGAAGAAAGATTTGATCTCCCCAAAGGTCTTTCACCTTTTGTAATAGATCCGGTGGTTGTGCTTGTAAAGCTATGTAGTTGTAACCTACTCCGAGGGAAACAGCTTCAAATGCTGATACGGAAAAGCCACCTACGAATTTTTGCTTCTGCAAATCGAATCTTCTGAAACTGTTGTTTCCAAGTTGTTGTTGTAATATTAAGAATGTTGAGCGAAAAGCTCGCTCTTCTTCTGCCATATCTAGATCTTTTCGCTCCGCCAACTCGATGGCTTTATCTGTGAGAAAATCTCCCATGTCCCCAATTTCAACGAGTTTTTCTTCAGGCATAGTGCGTAACACTAAGAACCTTAAAACGAGCTCCATATCATACTTTTCGTCTAAAGATTTATCAGTAAGAACTGTTGTTTCCTGGAAATTTGGATCAGTCGAGAGACTTTTCATCCATCTATAGAGATCTGGGTTAAGCATTACTAAAATACTATTTCTTACTTCTTGATCTGATAAAGGTGAACCACCAGTATTGAGACGTTGGAATAGCTCATACTTTGCCTTATCGTCGCTTTCTTTGAGAATAATGCTAGCATCTATTTTTGAACGTTTTATTAGTAACCGTTGTGGATTGCTTATTGCACGGTCGGGGTTGTTTGAGTCTTCCCAGCGATAGCCAGCAAGTGAAGGCAAGTATTTGGTAGATTCCAAAATAAGTGGTGGAACTAGCTCACCATTCTCATCCTTTAAGATACCTACAAACTGAAAGATTGTAGAGAGCCGCTGCAGGCCATCAACAACATCCCAAACACCATCAGGTCGTTGAGCAACAAATATTGGTGGGATGGGGATTCCCAAAAAGATTGATTCAATAAGACGAGATTTCTGTTTCGGGCTCCATCTATAAAATCTTTGAAACTCAGGATGTATATCCAATTCCCCTTTTTCATAAAGGCTAGTCCATTCACCAATAGAAACGGGGTATCCATCCGTGCGAATTTCTGCTCTAGCTCTGTCAATCTCATCTTGTAATGGCATAAGAATAAAGTCGATCGAGAACGTTATAGTCGTGGCAGCCAACTCATAAATAAGCGCGAAGCCTGTAAAGGCTATATTTCAGCAGCCTGTCGGAATTTATGAGATTGCTTGTAGTCTGAGCTGCATTGAATCGGCATACGTAAGCCAAATGTTGATGAAACGATGCTCAGTATAGTCCTACTCCGCAGTCTGCTCAATCCTTGGTTGCCAATCAATGGGAGTGGGGATCTACTCCACCACCAAGAACAGAACCCTTGATCCGTCCGCCCCTCCCACAAACACCCGCTGCGTCGCCTTCACAAAGTCAGACGCTTGCGCCTTCGGAATCTACATGAACTTCTGCGGATTCTGGTCAGTCAGCGGGAACGAAGAGATTTGCACCTTAATCCTAAGTGCGTCGGGACGATTAAACTGGCCGGACGCTGATGTAACAGCGCGCAGTATAAACCTGTCCATCCTTCGTGTATATTGACTCTTACTCAAAAGGCGCTCAAATACTGAACCTGTCTGAAAGGAGACGATCTGATGTCGCAAGCAACTGCTGAAATGATCCTGGCTGAAATCGCCGCACTGCCTGCGGAAGAGCGCGAAAAGTTGCAGACGTTACTTGACCGGCAATCTTCGGCTGTGAATGGTCAAGCTGCGGCGAATGACTTTATTCAGCCGTTCGATAAGACTGACCCCGCGCCGTCGCTACGTTGGCTGGCTGAACATCGCGCAGAATTCGCGGGCCAATACGTTGCGCTAGACGGAGAGCGTTTGCTGGCGCACGGCACTGAGCCACAACCTGTGATTGAGGCTGTCCGTGCTTCCGGGTTGAACGGGCTTTTCTTCACGTACCTGCAACCGTTGGACGAGCCGCCTTTTGCCGGATTCTGATTGCCACTTTTTTGCCGAGGCCGTTATGTCATTGCCGCTTTACCTGCCGCTAGAGTGCGCGCATCCATATCCCGAACACGCCGCTGGAATCGTGATCCCGGTTTCCTTATTGAGCGGACAAACTTTCCACAAAGCCGAAGCTGTGGTTGACCCCGGAGCGGCCGTTTGTCTCTTTTCCCGCGAGATTGGCGAGATATTGGGAATCGACATCGAACGAGGCATTTATCAGCGGCTGAGCACACTCACAGGCGGACTTGACGCCTTCGGTCATGAGATAGAGCTTCAAACTTATGACATTGCCTTCACCAGCACAGTGTATTTTGCACGCGATCGCTTGCTGCTGCGCAATTTACTTGGCCGGGCTGGCTGGCTCAACAAGCTTCGCTTAGGTCTGATTGACTACGATCAACTCATCTATCTCAGCCGATACGATGGCTAAGCGAGTGTCATCGTGCGCTTATCTTCCTGACCCGGATTGTCAGCGCCTGCTGCGGATTGCTCGCCACCAATTGCTTGATTTCCCCCTCGCCAAATCCTGCTGATTTGAGCGCGGGCACAAACGTAGTCAGCAACAAATCATAACCGCGATAAGCGCCGCCACCTGCTTCGCCTACGTGATACCAACCAGCATCCTGCGAAAGCAAGACGCGATGCAGCAAGTCGGCTGAGCGCATGGCCTGTACCAGCGTGACGTGCCGCTCGATACTCCCTGTGTTGATGCCGTCGAATTCGACCCAACAGCCGCGCCGGGCGGCCTCGACGTGCAGTTGCGTGTTCTTTTCGCTCTGCGCGTGAATCCAGATAAAGGCCTGCGGGCTGACGCCGTGGCGTTCGAGCAAGTCAAGCTGCTGCAGCGCTGCCACGCCGTCGCCAGTGTGCGCGCCGATGGTCAGTCCAGTTTGCAGATGTGCGAGGGCGGCCGCGCTGACGATCTTGGTGTTCAGGGCGGAGAGCGGCCCCGCATCCACGCCAATCTTGATGAAGCCCGGTTTGATCGTTGTGCCGTCAATGCCTTGTCTGAACTCTTTGATCCAGCGGGCGGCAAGCTGCTCTGGCGTCTCCTCAGCGACGTGTGCGGGCAGGAAGAGATGATTGCGCGCGCCGTAATATCCGGTGTTGGTGACAATCCGCAAGCCTGACGCGCGGGAGAGCCGCTGCAACAACACCGCATCGCGCCCCAGCCAGTTCGGCGTGCAATCTACGAACGTCCGGCAGCCCAGCTCGCGCACGCGTTTGAGGTGCGGCAGTGCGGTCTTGAAAACCTCCTCGGCGTCGTAACGCTCCCGGCTGACCTTGGCCGCACCGATGAAATCCACCAGCACGTGCTCGTGCATCAGTGTCAGGCCGAGCTGTTGCGCATCAATCAAACCAGTCACCGTCATAATGGGTGAACGCGGCGCAGCTTGTATTGACGCACGTTGCAGCGCCAGCCATGCCAGACCTGCTGAAGCTGTACGGATGAACTCTCGACGTTGCATAAGACAGCCGCTACCTTTCTTGAATCGAAACTTGACTCGCCAGGCAAAATTACTCAACAGCCATAAACTGAATCCTCGATCCATCCGCTCCACCCACAAACACGCGCTGCGTCGCCTTCACATAATCCGCTGCCTGGGCCTTCGGAATCTCCATAAACTTCTGCGGATTCCGGTCGGTCAGCGGGAACCAGGAGCTTTGCACCTGAATCATAATTCGATGGCCCGCGCGGAAAGTGTGTGCGACATCTGGCAGCTTGAAGGTAATGCGATCCGGCTTGCCCGGCTCAAAGGGCACGGGTTTCTCGAAGCTCTTGCGATACTTGCCACGGAAAGGCTCGCCGCGAATCAATTGCTGATAGCCGCCCATCTGTGAAATCACTGGCGCGGTGGCCGGCGCGCCCGGCGCGGGAGTCGGCGGTGGGTTGTTGAAGTCTGGATAGTCGTTCGGATAGACATCAATCAGCTTCACCACAAAGTCCGCGTCCGTCCCCGTCGTCGAAACTTTCAAATCAATCGCAATTGGGCCGTAGACCGTGACATCGTGATCCAACGGCTCGGTGCGATAGACCAGCACGTCTGGGCGTGTGGCGGCGAAGCGTTGGTCTGCGGTCATGTAATCGTTGGGCACCGCTGTTGCTAACCCGCTGATGAAAGGCACCGGGCGATTCGGGTCGGCAAGGTATTCGTCATAAACTTGCGCTGCTCCTTGTTGCCAAGTCAGCTTACCTTTGGCGTCGAGGTAGATGGTTTTGGACTGCGCCTGTTTGGGCGTCCACACGTCGAACTTGCGCCACTGATTCGTGCCCGTCTCGAAGAGCCAGGCCTGCGGAAACTTGCCGTCGCCTTTGCCTTTCAGGTGATACATGAAAAACGGGAACTCGATCTTCTCGCGGTAGTAGGCGCTGGTCTTCGAGCCGAAGTTCACGTTGCCGAGCTTGTCGCCATCGCCGCGCGCAAAGCCGCCGTGATTCCAGGGGCCCATCACCAGCATCAGGTTTTGCGGCGGTGAGTTCTTCGCCATGAAGTCGAACATGCGCAGCGGCCCTTGCGAGTCTTCCTGATCGTACCAACCGCCGACGATCATCACCGCTGGTTTGATGCCCTTCAGATGTTTCCAGATCGAGCGCGACTGCCAAAATTCGTCGTAGGTCGTATGCTCGATGTTCTGCACCCAAAAAGGCTGTTGGTGTTTGAAATACTTCGCATCAGCATCCCACAGCGAACCCATATTCAGATAAAACTCGTAACCGTCCGGCGTGCCAAAATCGAATGGCTGCGCCGTCGGTGGTGGCGCAGGCTCGCCCTCGCGTTGGCGGAAGCCTTGATAGAAGCGGAAGCGGTGCGCCAGCATAAACGCGCCGTTGTGATAGGAGTCATCGTTCAAGTAATAGTCTGTTACCGGCGCTTGCGGCGAAACCGCGACCAGCGCGGGATGCGCGTCAATCATACCTGCCGCTGCGAAGAAGCCGGGCTGCGAGATGCCCCACATCCCTACTTTGCCCGTGTTGCCGGGGATGTTCTTGATGAGCCATTCGACGGTGTCATAACAGTCGGTGCTTTCGTCTATGTCCTTTGGCCCTTTCACCGGTTTGTGCGGGCGGATGATGGTGAAATCGCCTTCGCTCATGAAGCGGCCACGCACGTCTTGATAGGCGAAGATAAACTTCTCACGGGCGAAGAGTTCGGACGGCCCGACACTCGCGCGATATTTGTCTATGCCGTAGGGCGCGACGTTGTAGGGCGTGCGCTGCAACAGAATGGGATAAGTCTTGCCTTCAGCGATCACGTCTTTGGGAACGTAGACGGAGGCGAACAGTTTGACACCATCGCGCATCGGGATGCGGTATTCGTACTTCGAATAGTTTTCGCGCACGAAGGCGGCGCCGGTTGAAGCTTGGGCTGCGGCTGGTTGAGTGGTCTGAGCCGAGTTTGGCGCAGGACGTTGCGCTGAAGCCAGCGAGGTCAATACAAGGCAGATCAGCAGGGCGTTGCGAAGCTCTTTCATGATGTCTCCAAATTCTGAAATTGTCGGGCCAATAAAGCTGGGCCAGAAGTTGGCGGAACGGCGGGCAGTATAATCCTGCGTCGTAGCCTGCTCAATTGGATTCACGTGGCTGTTTGGTTATCTGGTAGGAATGATAAAGCCGAGGTAGGCGGTGGCCTATATCAACGCTTGTTGCTGTTCATCCCAGCGGAACACATGATCTGCGCGCAGGTGGACGCCGCCCAGCCAAAGATCAATGCCGTTGAGCTCGATGAAATCCGCTTGGCCGGCCAAGACACGCCGTCCGGTTTCGGTGATGCTGCACGCTGTTTGAACTTGCGCGGCTGCGCCGGTTGTATCAGCCGGGGCTTCAAGCTCGATGAGCGGCTGCTCTGCCTTGGCCATGCGCTTCAGGTCGTCCCAGATTTGAGAATCGCCGAGACCATAAGCTGGCTCGGCATTGAAGAAGGCCGGGCAAAGTGAGCCGAATTTGTTGATGCCATCAGCAATGAAGCCGAGCAATTTGTTCTCCGCGCGTCCCAGCCCGTTGCGGACAGAAGGAAAGCGCGCCAGGTGCTGCTCAAGCGCGCCGCGTAGGAAGGACAGGGCGGAAGTATCTTCGGCCAGCAGTTTTACGATGTTGTGCGGATCGGGTGAGCAGTAGGTTTCCCAGGCTCTTTGCGCCAGGCTCAGTTCTGCTGCGTTCACCTCGTGCCGCGTGTCGAAGAGCGAAGCCAATTGCGCGGCGGTCAATTCACCCAATCCTCGAAAGTTTGGGCGGCCCGGGAATTCACCGATGCAGATCAAGCTTAAGCGCGCAGAGCCAGTCCCTTGTCGCGCGAAGTGGTCGAGCAGATAGACCAAGTTGATCTGGCAGAACAGGTCATGCTCGAACCACAAGATTACTTCTTCGTGGCTGGAAAGGTTTACAAGCGTGGTATACATCCCGGCCAATTCATGTTTGATCGCGCTGAAATCAAGCTCGGTATCTTCGGCCAGGTCATTGGCGCGCATCGTTAGCCATTCGTCTTTTGAAAGTCCCTGCGGTGTCGGCCCGCTCGCCAGTGATTCGCGAAAGGCAAAGTGCTCGCCAGCAAAACCAGCTTCTCTCAGCGTACCGGCAGTCGAATCTCCATTGTGAATATGCAGCATAAGTTTAGTTTCCTTGGCTTGCATTATAGCCGACCTCAGCGTAAGTATGCGCTTAACGCGTGCGGTACAGGGAGCGGTAGCGACCTGGTGACTCCGGCGACATCCAAGGCGGAGAACCAGGTCGCTACCGCTCCCTGTACCGCATTGAATCTGTGAACTCTCCAGGAGGCATTATGCAAACCCTACTGCAAGACCTGCGCTACGGTGCGCGAATGATCCGCAAGCATCCCGGCTTTGCGGTTATCGCTGTGCTAGCTACTGCGCTGGGCATCGGCGCTACCACGACAATCTTCAGCAGCGCGGATGCGACGATGCTGCGGCCTTTCTCATTTCCGCATCAGGCGCGCCTGGTGATGCTCTTCGAGCGCAATCTGGAGATCGGAATTACGCGCGGCTCGGTCTCGCCGGGCAATGTGATCGAATGGCGCGCGCAGGCGCAGACCTTGCAGGAAATCATGGTTATGCGCAACCGCGATTTCACCTTGACCGGCGAAGGGCCGCCGGAGCGTTACATCAGCTACGGTGTATCAGCGGCCTTCTTCGACGCGCTCGGTGTGCGCCCACAACTGGGGCGCACGTTTCAACGCGGTGAAGACGAAGCTGGGCACGCGCAGGTCGCTGTGCTCAAACACAGCTTCTGGCAAAAGCGATTTGGCGGCGACCAGCAAATTGTCGGCAAGCAAATCGTGCTCGATGAGAAGCCCTTCGAGATCATCGGCGTGATGCCCAAAGATTTCGAGTTCCCGTTCGGCGGCGGCGAAATGTGGACGCCCTTCGTCTTTGACGAGAAGATGAAGCAGGAGCACCGCAACCATTACCTGCGTGTGATCGCGTTGCTGAAGCCTGGCGTTACGGTGGCGCAGGCCAGCGCCGAACTACACAACATCGCGCAACGCATCCAGCAACAGTTCCCGGATGGAGAAGCCGGGCACGATGTGTATGCCGTCGCTTTGAATGACGAGTACACGCGTGTCGCGCACGACTACGTGCCGGTGCTCATCGGGTCAGTGTTGTTCGTCTTGCTCATTGCGTGCTCCAACGTCGCAAACCTGATGCTTGCGCGTGGAGCGACGCGGCAGAAAGAGTTTGCGGTGCGTCTGTCGTTGGGCGCGACGCGCTTTCGCCTGGTGCGCCAATTGCTGACCGAGAGTGTGATGTTATCGCTCTTGGGCGGCGTGCTTGGACTCGCGCTCGCCAGTTGGAGTATCGAAGCCATGGCCAAAGCCATCCCTTACGATATGGCGAAGTTCATTCCAGGTTGGAACCGGTTGGGAATCAGTTACACGGTGCTGGCGTTTACTGCGTCGGTTTCGATTTTGACCGGCGTGTTGTTCGGCCTGTTACCTGCGTGGCAGGCGACGAAGGCCAACCTCAACGAGACGCTGAAAGAAGGCGGCGGCAAAGGTGTGTTGGGTAAAGGCAGTCGCAACCGCATGCGTAGTGCCTTAGTAGTGGCTCAACTTGCTTTGTCGCTCGTTTTGCTGATCGGCGCAGGGTTGTTGGTGCGCAGCTTTATCCAAATTATGCATGCCGATTTGGGCGTCAAGCCCGACAACGTAGTGACGATGCAACTCAACTTGCCGCGCGACAAATACACGGACGACCAACAGCGCCGCAATTTCTTTCAGCAATTGTTGCAACGCATCGCTGCGTTGCCGGGCGTAACCAATGCCGGGGCGGTGAGTGTGTTGCCGATGGGTGGCGGCGGCAGCAACATGAGCAACTTTCAGATCGTCGGTCAGCCCGCGTTCGAGCAAGGCAAAGAGCCACGCACAGATTATCGCCTCGCCACGCCGGATTACTTTGCTGCCATCGGCACCGAACTGCGCCAGGGCCGTTTGTTCAACGCGCAGGATGATGTGCAAGCGCCGCCCGTCGTGTTGGTCAACGAAGCTTTTGCCGCGCGTTACTTCAGAGGGCAGACGGCTACGGGACAGCGTTTGAAGCTGGGTTGGGCGAAGACGCCGAGCGAGATCATCGGCGTCGTTGCCAATGTGATGAGTGATGATATGGATGAATTAGCGGAGCCGAGCATCTATTTAGCGTTTGCGCAATATCCCGCGCAGCAAATGAATCTGGTCGTGCGCGCGCCGGGCACATTCGCGCAACTCGTGCCCGCCGTGCGCCAGGAACTCGCCGCGCTCGATGCGCGCTTGCCGCTGGCGGAAGCGAAGACGATGCAACAGCTTGTTCACGAACGCCGCTCGCCAAAAGAGGTGATGATGTGGGTGCTGGTCGCCTTTGGCTTGCTGGCCTTGTTGATGGCGGCGGTCGGGACTTATGCGGTGATGGCCTACAGCGTCGCGCAACGCACACACGAACTCGGCGTGCGCATTGCGTTGGGTGCGCAGACGATAGACATTCTCAAACTGGTGTTGCGGCGTGGGCTGGCGCTGGCTTTGGTCGGCATTGGACTGGGCTTGGCAGGCGCGTTTGCCGTGACCCGGGCGTTGAGGCAGCTTTTGTACAGTGTGAGCGTAACCGATCCGCTGACGTTCGGCGGCCTTGCATTATTGCTGACGTTGGTAGCGTTGCTGGCGTGTTATATCCCGGCACGACGGGCGACGCGCGTAGACCCGCTCGTGGCTTTGCGGCACGAATGATTCAGAGGCTCAGTCGAGCGGCGCCGCGAGCTTCGTGGCAGGCACTGTGACGCCACCTCGATCACCAGGTGTGATTGAGCCGTAACGCTCGGCAAAGACTGGCGGCAGCGGACGCGCGTTGGGCGGCGCAAGCCACAGGCGCAGTAAGTGGCGTTTGCGTTCCAGCTCCGGCCAATCCTCAAACGCAGTGCGGTCGTGCAACAGCGTGTGATTGTGGACCAACTGCACGTCGCCTGGCCGAAACTCCATCAACAGATGCAGCGCGGGATCATTGGCTAGTGCGTCGAAGAGGTCTAAGGCTTCGATCTGTCGCGCCGTCAGCGGCGGCACTTCAGGAAAGCGGCGCGCCGATTCGATGTATTGCCGTTGATAGATCGTCGAAAGCAAGCCAGCGTGCCAATTGAAGACTGGGATATTGAAGTAAGGGAGCGCGCCCGGCGGCACTTCACCGCGGCGGTCGGTTTCAATTGGCTCGAATAGCGCGCGAAGCAAGTCAGGCCGCCGCCGCCGCATCTCATTGAAGATCGTTACTGAACTAACCAAGCTCGACAGTCCACCCGCTTTGGCTGGTTGCAAGCAGAGTAAAGCCACCACATCAGAAGAATCAGTGTGAAAGGTCTGGCGCTCGCGCGTTTGGTAGATACGCGTGTTCGGATCAACGCTCGATAGCCCCAAGTCTCTGACGTGGCCGAGCACGTGACCTTGCGCGTTCTGTGAACGGGCGCTGCCCAAGTGCGCGCCGAGACCGAAGAAGGCAATGGCCGCTTCACGCTGTGTCCAACGCTCTACCGGCAACCCGCGCAACAACACAAAACCACGTCCGTTGAGCACTTCGTCCAGCAATTGCTGAAGACGCGAGCTTAGCGTAGGCAAGGGAAAATCTGTGCGACGAATAGCAGGAATCTCGACCTTCGCCTCTGCCAGCCGCTGTATTGCGCGTTCGATTTCCGTGATTTCAATCGGCGACAGCTTTACCAACCAATCGTGGCGTGCAGCCAAGTCCGGCCCATACCAGGCGGATGAGTGTTGAATCTCTGGCGGTAAATCGTAGGTTGAGTCAGTCACAACAATCACTAGGTCTTCTTAACAAGTAGTAAAAAGAGAGCGAGAAGATAGCATAGTGCAGCCCAGTCCGCAGCCGAATGGCACCCGTCTTGCCAAAGCAATTCTCAGCAGATCTTTGTGATTTCAACAAGGTGATAAGTAACAGTTTATTCAGGCGCGTTTTTGGCAGAATAGTACAGGACGCGCTCGCCTGTGTCCTGAAAAGTGTCAGGCGGGGTATCAGGCAAGGACACACGATTTGAGGTTAATGGTTTTGACAACTTTGCACCGATAGTCTGGTTTTTATAAGGAGAAAATATGGCTCAAGCATTAAATGGTAAAAAGGTGGCAATCTTGGTGGCAGATGGTTTTGAACAAGTGGAATTGACCGAGCCTAAGCAGGCGCTTGAAGAGGCTGGCGCAGAAACTCAGGTTATTTCACCGAACAAAGATTGGGTGAAAGCTTGGAGTCGCACGGATTGGGGCGATGAGTTTGTGGTGAATGTAAATCTGGCTGAGGCGAACCCGGCCGATTATGACGCGCTGCTGCTGCCCGGCGGGGTGATGAACCCTGACAAGTTGCGCCGCAACGAGCAAGCTTTGCAATTCGTCAAGGCCTTTTTTTATGTGGGCAAGCCGGTCGCGGCCATCTGTCACGGCCCGTGGACGTTGATTGACGCGGGTGTGGTCAAAGGGCGGAAAGTGACTTCTTACGAATCCATTCAAACTGACTTAAGGAACGCAGGCGCCGAGTGGGTAGACGAAGAAGTCGTAGTGGACAATGGTTTGGTGACCAGTCGCAAGCCTGACGACATCCCGGCTTTCAATCGCAAAATGATCGAGGAGTTTGCCGAAGGCGCGCATCGAGCCGTGGGGCAACGGCGCGCTGGTGCTTGAGACAAGCATTGGTAGTGGCGCAAGGTGGTGAGTTTGGAGTCCCGGCTGCAGCCGGCTGGGCTGGTCAACGCAAGCTGCCGCCATGCAGGCGGGACTCCAAACCTTCTCTTCCGCTTGCGCCGCTACCCAAGCATTAAGGGGAATTATGGCGAAAGCACAAGCTGGTACGACGCAACAGCCCACGCGTGTAACTGCGGATGAGGTGTTGGAGCGCATGCGACGCGGCGAGCCGTTTACGTTTATTGACACACGCAATCCGCAGGCGTGGAGTGAAGCACAGACGAAACTGCCGGGAGCGCTCCGCGTCCCGGCTGATGAAGCGGAAGAACATCTACAAGAGATCCCGCACGACCGCGTGGTCATTACGTACTGTACCTGACCGCACGAGGCTTCAAGCGCCCGTGTGGCGCAAATACTTTTAGATAATGGCTGGAAGAATGTGCATCCGCTTTATGGCGGCTTCGAGGCTTGGGAACAAGCGGGCGGCGAGGCCGAGCCAAAGTAGAGTGAAGTACCTGGAAGCGCACGAAGCTGGCGTGCGGGGTTGATAGAGTAGTGCGTTTCCCGATTGGAGGAAGCTATGAAAATCTTGTTGGCGGTGGATGATTCAAGCTTTTCGTCGGCTGCTGCCGGAGCTATCGGAGCGCGGCCTTGGCCGCCAAACACAGCAGTGCGTGTGCTGTCGGCTGTGGAAGCCGTCCCGCTGCCCGCCACTGAACTGTGGTATGACACAAGCAACTTGGTCGAACGCGCGCAGCAGGAGTTGCTGACACGCGCCAAAGCCTTGACTGAACGCGTGACGCAGGCGCTGCAAGGCAGCGGGTTGCTGGCTGAGCCGGTAGTGCGTGAAGGTGACCCGCGCTCAGTGATTGTGGACGAGGCCGAGAAGTGGGGCGCGGATTTGATCATCGTCGGCTCACACGGTTACACGGGACTGCAACGTTTCTTGCTCGGCAGCGTAGCGCAATCGGTGGTCAGTCACGCGCCTTGCTCGGTCGAAGTCGTGCGGGTGAAGGCTGCCGCCGCCGCCAAATCAGCGTAGCAAGAATTGCTGATGTCTGCGCAGCCCGGCGCCCTGTGCTTTGGCGAAGTCAGCCTGGTGCGCTGAGTTTTCGGTTGGTTGGTGCATTCTACCTACCCCTACCTACATCTGCTTGTCAGGCGCGAGCAGATATTTCTTTACCCCCATTTCTATAATCCAACACAGCCGCCAGCCCAATCGTGCGGGCGGCTTTAACACTGCGAGGTACTCTATGCGAAGGATATTTCTCTCCATTTTTGTCATCACGTTGGCGCTCTTTGCTTTCAGCAACTTCACGCTGGCACAGAAAGACAAAGACAAAGATAAAATGAAGGATCACGGCGGGCGGCCGCTGGAAACTACGTTGACAGGGGCGGCGGAGGTGCCTGGGCCGGGTGATGCTGACGGCAGCGGGGCAGTGAAGGTCAAGCTCAATCACGGCAAGAGCGAGGTTTGTTATGAGGTGTCGGTGAAAAATATTCAGACGGCGACCTTGGCACACATCCACGCTGGCGCGGCTGGTCAGACTGGTGACGTAAAGGTGACGTTTGAGCCGCCGGCCAGTGGCAAATCGAAAGGCTGCGCGAGTGCGGATCAGAATCTGATCATGGACATCATGCAGAATCCGGCTAACTACTACGTCAACATCCACAACGCCGAGTTTCCAAATGGCGCGCTGCGTGGCCAGCTCGGGAAGAAATAATGGCTTGGTGCCATTGCATTAGCTGCAGAGGCACAGGGAGAAAACCAGCGAGATCCGCAGAAATGCCCTCCTGCCTTGTCTCTTCTCTGTGACTCCGTGCCTCTGTGGCTAAGCTTATGCTCAAATGTCGCTCGGTTCGATTTAGTCATTCGGCTTTTTGCTGCTCTGCCTTTGAATGACTGAAACAAGCTGGCTAGTTTTTGCTATGTCAATCTACCGTACCCCGCTGTTACTTCACCATACGATCTGATTGTTTTAGATGCGGAGAACGTGCAGCTATTTTGTAAAAGCATCTGGCAAGGCGATTGCCAATAAACCTTGCAGCGAGAAAGAGACGGGCTTGTTGAGCATGGGGTAACTTGTCTCAACTGTTCAAAGGAGAACACAAGGAGAGAACATGAAAAAACAATTGACGAATTTTTTGGCTGGATTGTTGTTAATGAGCATATTGACGATCACGCCGCTTGCGTAGTCAGGTTCGGCTGCGCAGTGTGAAATCAATAAGACGTGTGTGATTGGCCCGCCTGATAGGCCGCCAAACCCTGGCGAAAAACCTGGTCAGCGACCGGGTGGGGTTAGCAAACCTAGTAGATACCCTGTGGGCAACATCTCTGCGGATGCATTTTGGTGGATTGCGGCGTTGCGGTTTTTCACTATTCTGTAAGTCGGGGGGCGATTTACCGCTCCCAACTTTGTTGCGCCAGCAGCGTGACTCTTCGCAACGGCTGTGAGATTTACGGCTTGTTGGATTGTCTAGCGGCGTGGATTGTCGTTTTGGTTTTTCACGCCGCCTTCTCTCTTCTTCCCTCGCTTACTGATTTGCAAGCTGATCTAAATTGTACCAACGAAGATCAGGCCAGCTTGGCGCAATTTCTATTCTTCACTTTCAACTCTGGCGGAGAGAGTGGTTTTGCGTGGCTATTACTCGGCAAGAAGTTAGGAGTTGAAAGCTGTCTGCGCTATAACAAGCTCACGGGTTTTGATTTAGTCATTCTGCTTTGGCAAGCTAGAATTTGCGCAGCGGAAACTCTGTTTGCTTGGAACCTCTCAACCTGCCGGGCCTACCGGCAGCCGACAAATAAGGAGAACAATGCGGAGGAAGAAATCACGCGGTTTGAGCGGAATGCTGGAGCGGTTTGCGCGGCAAGTCACCGTCTGGTCTGGGAGTTCTTGGGCCTTCTTGGTTGCGCTGGCTGTGGTCATTGCCTGGGCCGTCACCGGGCCGCTCTTCGGGTTTTCTGACACTTGGCAACTCGTCATCAACACGGGAACTACGATCGCCACTTTCTTGATGGTCTTCCTGATTCAGCGGTCGCAAAACAAAGACGCGCTTGCCATACATCTGAAGCTCAATGAGATTGTGGCGGCCCTCGAAGGCTCAAGCAATCGGTTGATTGACATCGAAGACCTCACCGAAGAGGAGATCGAGACGCTGCACAAACATTACCGAAAGTTGGCACAGATAGCCAAACACGACAGCGATATCAGGCATTCGCATTCGATTGAGGAAGCCGAAGTCCGTCACCAGTCTAAACAAAAGAAACTGCGCCAGGCCGATAAATCATAATTGGCACAAACAACGGTCCGCGCTGGAAAGCTGCTTTATCTTGCCATCGTGTTACGCGCTGCTACTGAGACTTCGTATTTGTACACTACCTTCCTCTCGCTGGCGCTGGCGACCAATGTTTGGCAAAACTCAGCGCAGCGGCGGCAAGCGGCGGCGCAGGCCTGCATCAATTCATCGCCAATGAATTCCTCGCAGGCTGCGGCGCATTTCAAACTAACCACCGCGCACGCGTTGCAGATAGTGAGATGCAAGTCAGAGCCGTGCGGCCGGAAGTCAGTGACAGTCTGGCTGATCTCCGCGCAGTCGAGCAACAAGCGAATCTGTTTGATTCCTGTCTGCGGCCCGCCTTTCGTCTGACAGTGGTTGACCATTGTCAAGCAGAGGCGATAACACTCCTGGCAAGCTTCGAAATCATACTTGGACTCTTTCATGATATTTGGGAGGTTCGCGGTTGTTACAAAGTAACAGCCAGGTTGACAGGCGAAGCTGAGATCGTGGTGCTCAGCCAGGATTGCACTACTGTGGTGTAGCTACCGATGTTTTACAGTTACGCCGTTATGCCGGAGTAGCGCCGGATGTGGGATGCTCGAAATAACCTAGAAATAACCTGGCTACTTTGAAGCTAAGCTGCTACGCCGGATTCAACCCGCCTTCTTCACCACGAGTTGATTATCTACGTTCTTAACGCCTTCAGTGCTGCGCGCGATGTCGGCAGCTAGCGCGCTCTTTCTTTCATTCTCGATTTCACCCTTGAGCGTAACCACGCCATTTACTACGTCAACATTCGTTCCCGTGATGCCCTCAGTGAGCAGCTTGGCCTTGATCTTAGCCAGGATGGCTGCGTCATTAGCCGCTTCGCGCGCCTTCTCTCCGACATTGGTTGCACCCAACGATGCTGGATTGATGGTGATGTTGTTGACGACCTGCGAAACGCCTTCGGTGTTGCGCGCCAGTTGTTCGGCTTTGCCCTTCTCGCGCTCGGTTGGAACGACGCCGCTCAAGGTAACTACGCGATTGGTCGTATCTACGCCGATCTTAATAGCGCTCGTCTCGCTGTCGGCGGCTAGCTTGCCTTTAATTTTAGTGCTGATCTCGACATCATCTATGGCTGGCGTGGCACAACCGAAAGAGAGCAGGGTCAAGCTTACAATTAACGTGATTACTGTGATTTTCATTCCTACTCCCCCCTTCCAATAGGATGCCAAACCGCCAGCAGCCGTATATCAACCGTACATTCCTCGCAAGAAGCTGTACTAGCAAGCCAACCCGCTGTACTTCATTAAATCAGTCAGGTTCGTTAAACCGCTGCAAGTAAAACTGCGGCAAGCAGCGTACCAAGTTAGAAATCGCGAGGCCGAAAGTAACTCCGACCTAGCTGACGGCACTGACATTTCACGAGTTTTCCCACCGCGCTGAAGTCCTCCTGTTATGCGCGTGCATAATTGCTCAGCCTGCGGCTCGCTGTTTGCCTCGCAGGATGGCGTCATAACAATACTTGAATTTGAGTGATGCTTAAGAGGTGAGCACGATGATCAGGAAACTTAAGTCGAGCAAGTACCGCCTCTACTCGCGCAAGCAAGACCCCAAGACCGGCAAGCGTCGCAATCTGGGCACCTTCAACACGCGCGCAGAGGCCGAGCGACACGAACGCGCCGTACAGTATTTCAAGCGCCGGGGATAAAGTTTGAGTCGGTGCTGCTCGGCGGAAAGCGGTCGTCGCAAGCGAGATTATTGTCTTGGAAAGCACACTCCTGAATTTGCAACGAGGTGACGAATCGGGAGGCGTGTCTGAGCTGTCAGGCTAGCGTGCAAACGTGGCTCTTTGATTTGCCGATTTACAACTTATGCGGAAAGGAGAATTGAAATGCCGGAACAAAAAGGTACCAATCAATGCGCTCATCCGGGCTGTAATTGTACCGCGCCGCAAGGCGAGAAATATTGTAGCCCGCATTGCCGTACCGCGCCGCCCGAGACTATGTGCGGCTGTGGACACGCGGGCTGTGGAACTGGCGTAACCGCGCAGAGCAGTCAGGCAGCGCGAACGTAATCAAGAGCATGCTGCGGTACAGGGAGCGGTAGCGACCGGGTAACTCAGGTCGCTACCGCTCCCTGTACCGCAGACACGCTCACTATCAGTACTAAGCAAAGCTCGTCGCACAACTCTCCCTTAACGCAAAACAGCAGCGACTCTGCGGAGTCGCTCGAGGAGGCGAGATGGTAGAGAAACCGGATAAGTGCTCGCACGCAGCTTGTCGTTGTTCCCGGCCTGTTGGTGGCGACTATTGCAGCGATTACTGCACGCTGGGGATGGACGATCTCGAAACCGCCTGTGGCTGTGGTCATCCTGAATGTCAGGCCATGCTATCGGCTTGGTCAGACAGGGCGGATGACAAGATCGAGTGGCAGGAAGGGAGAAAGTAGGCGGGTTATTTCATAAGTTTCAATCAAACCAAGGAGGCAAGTATGGCTAAAGCAAAAGAAGCACGGGAAGAAACCCGGCACGAACAACAGGGTGGCCGGCAGACTGGACTCACGTCCCGCACGTCTTATTCGCCAACGCAGTGGGCGGCCAGCCCTGTTTCAATGGTGAACCGTTTCGCGCACGAGATGGAACGGCTCTTTGAAGATTTCGGTGTCAGTCGCAACTGGCTTTCACCGCGAAGCTGGGGCGAGTCGTTTCAATCCTTGTGGGCGCCGCAGGTTGAAGTCTTCGAGCGTGATGGTCAACTCATCGTTCACGCCGACCTGCCAGGCTTGACCAAGGACGATGTGAAAGTTGATGTCCACGATAATGTGCTGACCATTCAGGGTGAGCGACGCCAGGAGCACAAGGAAGAACGTCCCGAAGGTTACTACCGCAGCGAACGTAACTACGGCAGCTTCTATCGCAGTATCCCGCTGCCGGAAGGGGTTGATGGCGAGCAGGCCAAAGCCAGCTTCCGCGACGGCGTGCTGGAGATCAGTTTGCCAATGCCACCGAAGCAGGAGCAACGCGGTCGGCGGATTGAAATCACCTAAAGCCCTCCTAGTGGCGGGAGCGAACTATGCGAATCGCGCTCGGCTCAGATCACGCAGGCTTTGCGTTGAAGCAGCAGCTCGCAGCTCGTCTGCTTGAGCGTGAAGCCTGCACGGTGGTTGACGTGGGCGCTTACGACGAGGCGCCGAGTGATTACCCGGATTTTGCCGAAGCCGTCGGACGCGCCGTGTTGGAGGAACGAGCCGAGCGCGGCATTCTGATTTGTGGCAGCGGTGTGGGCGCGGCCATTGCGGCCAATAAGCTGCCCGGCATTCGCGCGGGCCTTTGTCACGACACTTGGTCGGCGCATCAGGGGGTAGAGCACGACGAGATGAACGTGTTGGTCTTGGGCGCGCGGGTGATCGGGCCGGAGTTGGCGTGGGAATTGATTAGCGCGTTTCTGCAGGCGAGGTTTTCTGGTGAAGAACGTCATCGCCGCAGACTCGAAAAAGTGCAAGCTCTGGAAGCTCGTTACTGTATGCCGCAGGGAGGCAGCGGCCATGCGATTCCGCGATCGAAGTGAGGCGGGCCGATTACTGGCCGAAAAGTTGAAGGCTTACGCCAACCGGCCCGACGTAGTGGTGCTGGCCTTGCCGCGCGGCGGTGTGCCAGTGGCGTATGAAGTAACGATGGCGCTCAAAGCTCCGCTGGACGTCTTTTTGGTGCGCAAGCTGGGCGTGCCGGGCCACGAAGAACTGGCGATGGGCGCGATTGGCAGCGGTGGCGTGCGCGTGCTCAATGCGGCTGTGGTGAATTATCTGCACATCCCTGATGAGCTAATTGACGAGGCCGCAGCACAAGAGCAGCAGGAATTGGAGCGGCGCGAACGGCTTTATCGCGGCGACCGACCAGCGTTGGATGCGCGCGGACGGACGGTAATCCTGATTGATGACGGACTGGCGACCGGCTCAACGATGCGCGCCGCGGCCACCGCATTACGCGCGCAGCAACCCGCCCGTCTCGTCGTCGCTGTGCCCGTAGCCGCAGCGGAGGCCTGCAACGAGTTCCGCGCCGAAGTGGACGAGATCATTTGCGCAAGCACGCCGGAGCCTTTCTACGCGGTCGGCCTCTGGTACGAAGACTTCTCGCAGACGAGTGATGACGAAGTGCGCGATCTGCTCGCGCGGGCGGCGTCCCAACGCAAGGCGGCGACGCAAAGGTAGAAAGGTAGCGGACGCGGCGAGCCACCAGAGACTTTTCCGACGGGCATCTGAAGGCAAGCGCATGAAGTTCGAGCTTCAACTTGCCCATGGATGTGTAGCGCACCTTAGAAACGAAAGCATGAACTCTGTGCGCTTGTTCTGAGAAACAAAGGCTAGCGATTGGTTAGGTGATGAAAAGATAAAACTCAAGGCTACCCCTAGGCCGCCACTGCGGTGGTTAAGTTTGGCAGTGTGGTGCAACGGCTGCTGATAAAAAAGCAGGAAATAGCTAGATCAGTTCTCGCTTACGTGTGCGGAAAGTGGCTTGGCAACAACCAAACGGGCTTTGCCTGGAACTGGCTCTTCGGTTTCAGGCAAAGCCCGTTTAGTTTGGCGCTGAAGCTGCCAGGAGTTCGCCCAGTACTGAAGAGAACTCAAGCTAATCGCTAATAAGGAGGAAGTATTTCATGCAGAGCTTTACACTGAGACGGTCTTACATTTTAGCAAGTGCATTATTGATAGCCTTGGTAGCTGTCTCGCTGAACACGAATGACAAAGCCGGCGCGCAAACAGTCGGCCCAACCGTATTGGCTCCCAACTTGGCTGTGAGGACGCTGGTCGCGGGGCTGGTTACTCCGATGGGCATGGCGTTCATTGGCCCAAATGATGTGCTGGTGCTGGAAAAGAATACTGGCAAAGTGCAGCGCGTGACGAATGGAACGGTCGTCGGGACAGTGCTCGATCTAGCCGTCAATTTTGGCTCCGAGCGCGGCTTGCTCGGCATTGCCCTGCATCCGAATTTCCCGACCACTCCGCAGGTCTTTTTGTACTGGACTGAGAGTAGCACTGGGGCGGATACCGACGTATTGTCCAATGTGCCGTTACTGGGCAATCGGGTTGATCGTTATGTTTGGAATGGCACGACGCTCAGCCCTGATGGGGCTAATGCGACCCTCATCAGGCTGCGCGCGCTTCAAGCTGACGCTACCAATCCGGAACCCAGGGGAAATCACAATGGTGGCGTCATCCGTTTCGGGCCTGACGGCAAGCTCTACATCATCATCGGCGACAATGGCCGGCGCGGGCAACTTCAGAATCTGGTTAACGGCCCGTTCGGTCCCGGCACGCAAGATGACCAATTCGGCGGGCCAGAGCCAGATGCCGCCCATACGACGGGCGTGATTCTACGGCTCAACCCGGACGGCACTACACCGAGTGACAATCCCTTCTTTGCCGCTGGAGCTGCAATGGGTGGCACAACTGGGCCTAACGTCCAAAAGATTTTTGCCTACGGCATCCGCAACAGCTTTGGCATGGCCTTCGATCCGCAGTCGGGCAACTTGTGGGAGCAGGAGAATGGTGATGACAGCTTCGATGAACTCAACCTAGTCGAGCCAGGCTCGAACGGCGGCTGGGTTCAGTTTATGGGGCCAGCCGCGCGCATCGCTCAGTTCAAAGAGATCGAGGTCGCTCGGATGGGTGGATTGCAGCAAGTGCGCTGGCCGCCCACGCTGATTGCCGACACTGAAGCGGAAGCTATGTCACGGTTGTTCGTTTTGCCTGGCTCGCACTATAACGACCCGGAATTTAGCTGGAAGTATGCGGTCGCCCCGGCGGGCATCGGCTTCTTGAACAGTCGCGCGTTAGGGCCGCAATTCGAGGGTGATCTGTTTGTCGGGGCGTCAGTGCCAGCTCTGGCGGGAGGTTATCTGTTCCACTTCAATCTGACGGGCAACCGCCGGACGATTGCCGTGGATGATACGCGCTTAGACGATCGTGTGGCTGACAACACCGACAAGTTCGACATCACCGAGAGCGAAGGACTCCTGTTTGGCCGCAACTTCGGCATCGGCACGGACATTCAGACCGGGCCAAACGGCAATCTATTTGTCGTGTCGCTTTCGCGAGGCGCGATCTATGAAATCTACCGCGCCGACGCCTGCTTGCAGGATGACAGCACGGGCGACATGCTCCGCTTCAATTCGGCCACTGGCGACTTCCAGTTTGTGAGATGCGGTTCCGATAGTACGACCGTGATTGGCCGAGCCACGCTCAATCGTCGTGGCTGCACGCTTGAGCTGCGCAGCGGGCTTGTAAACGCTGAAATCAACACCTGCTCCCTGAATTCGTTGGGCGCAGGCAATGCCGTAATCAAGGTCACTCCGGTAGGGCCGACCTTCCTGATCAGGGATGGTGGGGCAGTCAATACTTGTAGCTGTCGTTGAGCTGAACGTAAGCGCATGGGTATTACACAAACCAAAACAGGCATTGCAGGCACGGGCGCGCCGCGCTTGACCGTAAGTTTGGCCGCGTTCGTCCTGCTCTGCTTTTTTCTGCCGTGGTTGCAGGTAAGTTGTCCCGGCTTGCGCGATACGGCGAGCGGGCGTGACTTGGCGCGCGGCGGTGAACCCGCTCTTTGGCTCGTGCCAGTGGCGATGTTGGCAGTCTTGTTCGTGGGACTTGCGCGCATCGTTTGGGAGAGGATGCCCGCGCTCTTCGGACTCGTCAGCATTGTAGCGGGTGGATTGAGCGCGTATCTGATCTACCACGAGCGGGCTGACACGGTACGATTGGGAGGGCTTATCTCGGCCTACTCGACAGTCTGGCTCTGGCTAGGCATCGCGGCCTCGTTGGGCGTGGCCGTGTCAGCGGTCAGCTTTTACGCCAAGCGCATCAGAGCGCCGTAGCGCGCCACGACTGTCGGCGAATTACTGGTGCATTCGACAACACACTCAATGCAGGGAGGAGAATCACATTATGCCGAGAGGAGACAAGCGTAGCTACACAGACAAGCAAAAGCGTCAGGCTGAACATATCGAAGAAGGATATGAGCGGCGTGGGGTGCCCGAAGAAGAGGCCGAGCGCCGCGCGTGGGCGACAGTCAACGAGATGACCGGCGGCGGAAAAAAGAGCGGCTCAGGCAGAGGCAAGCCGATCAACAAAGCCCCGGCGCGGAAAGGCGGTCGCAAAGGCGGCGCGGCTTCGGCTGCACGCCCTGCTGCGGCTCGCTCGGCTTCGGCAAAGAAGGCCGCGCGGACACGAGCACAGCGCGGAAGTTAAGCAACCTGCCTTGGAGCGCACGCGGCTCGCGTGCGGAGGTTTGCGAAGGTAGCGACTGGTTAGACAGGTGCGAACTCCGGCAGCCTCCGCACGCGAGCCGCGTGCGCTCCAAGGTTTTATGCACGTGCTAAAGTCTCCGATCAAGGCGTGGTGGGCGCAATAGCTTTGCGTAACGCCTGCAAGCGCGCCTCGGAGCCGTTGAAGAGCCGTTCCGGATAGCGGTTGTTGGCGAGCATGTGCCGGTAGATTCGCAGCGCCTGATCGGAGTTGAGCGCTAGCCCCGCCAGATATTGCAAGCGCAGGTTGCGATCTCGGTTGATTGCTGCGCCTTGCAACCATTCAGCTAGGTCAGGCCCTTGGCCAGCATAAGTTGCGAACAAATCTACCGCCGACCGAATGCCAATCTCGCTGAGTGAGTGCGCGACCGTGCTGTACTCCGGGCGGGCTAGCCGCTCGTCCAAAGCATCGAGATTGATCGGCGCGGGTTCGGCCTGAGCAAGCAAAACGAGATCATAGCCTTCACCATCTTCGGTGTTGCCAAAGACAATGCCGTTAGGGAAAACCTCGAAGAAAGTCGCCAATTGGCTCTGCACCGCTGCTTCACTGGTCTGGTAAAGCGGCACCCAGATGGTCACTACGCCACCCGGATTCAGGTGGCGCTTGACGACTTCGTAGAACTCCTTGCTGTAAAGCATGGCCGCGCCTTTGACCCAGGGGTCGAGTGGATCGGAGGTGATGGCGTCGAACTTTTCTTGTGTAGTCATCAGGAAGTGTCGCCCATCATCGAGCTTTACCTGCACCTTGGGATTGCGAATGACATCGTAATTGTGTTGGCTGAAGTAGGTCGAAACCACGCGCGGGACGAGCGGTTCGATTTCTGCGATAGTGACGCGCTCGACTTGCGGATCAACCGAAACCGCACCTGCTGTCACGCCCGCGCCACATCCAATGACCAGCACCGAGCGCGGCTGCGTCGGTATCAAGGTCGTCAGGTGGCCCAGCGTTCGTTGCAGCCGCATATCTTCCAATCTGCCAGACGCCTGCACCTTCCCGGCGTTGTGATATTGCAGATAACCTTCGCGCGCGCGCGACACCGCCACCGAGGCCATCACGCCCTCACCGACGTAAAGAATCTGATCCCGATTGAGCGCGGTCGCAGCGTAACGCCCCTCGGCGACCAGTATGCCCGGTATTTGAGGAATGACCCTCAACAACAGCGCGGACGCGGTCACTGCCGCGACTAGCAACAACAAACCCTTCAACTGCCACCGCTCCCGGCCCGCTTCATTGCGAATGGCCGTCGGCGCAAGCATCAGCAAACCGGAAAGCCCGGAGAGGGCGATCAATACTTGCTGCGCGCGTTGGCTGCCTAGCCACGCTACGAGCAACAGGCTTGCGCCCAACGAGCCGACAATCGCGCCCACAGTGTTGGCGGCGTAAACCCCGCCAACCAGCCGCCCCGTATCCTGCCCGCGCGTGGCCGCCGCCGCGAGCGCCAACGGAAAGCTCATACCCCACAGAATCGCCCCTGGCAGCACCGTCCAGAGACAGCGTACCAAGTCGAGTTGAAGATTGAACCACGGGTCGGGCGAGAGATGTGGATTGATCGGCCAATAAGGCAGCGACGCTCCGATCATATACGCAGCCCACGCCATTGCCGCGCACAAGAGCATTTGGCACCAGCCCAGCGCCACGCCCGGTTGCGTTACTCGCTGCGCCAACGCGGAGCCGAAGCTGCTACCAATTCCCAGACCCAGCAGAAAGACTGCCAAGATCAAGGCGAAGGTGTAGACCGTGCCTCCGAACAAGAGCGAGAGATTGCGCGTCCAGATCACTTCGGCAGCCAGCGCAGTCAGCCCCGAGAGCGCAATTGCCACGTAGACCGCACGGGCTTCGCGCGGTTGTTTGTTGTCTTCTTTAGCGACCTCGCTTGGTTCGTGCTGGGTTCTTTTCGCCAGCAAGAGCGCCAGCAGCGCCACAACAATATTGAGCGCGACAGCCACCAGCGTTGCCGTTTGCAGGTCGTAAACGCGCAGCAAATAGAAACCGGCCAACAGACTGCCAATGACTGCGCCGGCGATATTGCCACCGTAGAAAAATCCCAACCAGGAAACGCCCTTGGGTGTAGCCTCCACCCAGCGCGCCACGGCTGGCAGCGTTGCGCCCATCAACAAGGTCGGTGGCAACAGGCAGACTCCGGCCACCAGCGCGCGCACGAACGGCCCTGTAAGTCCCCAGCCCGCTCCGAGCTTGTACACGCCACCGATGAGCGGAACGCCAAACAACACCAACAACCCGCAAGCGCCGATGCCGAGTTCCAAATAGGCGTAGACCCGCAGCGGGTGTCGCCGTGCATCAACCAGACGCGGCAACAACAAGCTGCCAAGACACATGCCGCCCATAAACGTGCCAAGCAACACGCCCAGCGAGATGGCAGACGAACCAATGACGAGTTGGAGCAATTGGAACCAGACGATTTCGTAAATGAGGGCCGCGCCGCCGCTGCCTACGAAGAGCACTAGCAAAGCGGGCAGCCAGCGTTGGGAGTCGTGTATTACTGTTTTATCCGAAACTACTGTTTTATCTGATTTGTTATCCGATTTCTTTCGGCTCATGCGGGTGAAGGTCTCCAGTACAAGCAATGGTAGCGAGTAAATGTGAGGCGGCTGATTGTTTGCCGCGTAGCGGCAGTTGAATTTAGCCCTGGGTTGCAACCCACGGTGAGCGCGATGGTGATTTTCGCGTCGCGTCAGCGACGCTTGAAATCAGGCGTCGCTGACGCGACGCGGAATATATCTCGCCGCTACCCGGCGTTGGAAACGCCGGGCTAAATTCAGGCCACCGCTACGCGGCTGCAAACTCAGCCTTACATTTTTAACTCTACTCAAGCGATTAATTGCGAGCGTTGAATAAGCGATGAGCGCAACTGCTGTCAAGCAACGCACTCGAAGCCAAGCCGCAGCGGGTTGGTGTTCAGTTGCGGGATTTTACAATTCCACAAACGAACGAAGCCTATTTGGAACGCTGCTCATGCTTGCTCTCAAACTCAATCATTTGCGCATTTAGTCGTGCCGCGTTGCTGGCACAGCTTTTGGTAGCTGCCATTTGATTGCTTATGCCAATGAACGCGCGTTTTACAGAGCCTGCCTGGCGGGTTGAACGCGACTGATCTGGAATCCGTTGATGGGAGTGGTTATGAACTTGTGGCAAGACCTGCGCTACGGCGCGCGAATGTTGTTGAAACAACCCGCTTTCACTCTGGTGGCTGTGCTGACGCTGGCGTTGGGCATCGGCGCGAACACGGCGATTTTCAGCGTCATCAACGCGCTGATGCTGACCCCTCCATCCATTACCGAAGCCGAGCGCGTCACTGCAATTTGGCGCACGACCAAAGAGAAGCGCGTCGAAGGCTATGTCTCTTATCTTGAATTGCAAGACTGGCGGGCGCGCAATCAGAGTTTTGAAGCGATAGCGGCTTATAAATCCAACGGCTACACACTGCTCAATGAAGGCCAAGCCGAGCACATCCAGGGCATGCGGGTCAGCGCCAACTTTCTCGCGCTCCTGAAGGTCAGGTTAATGCGTGGCCGCGATTTTCAGCCTGAAGAAGAGCGGCGCGGCGCTCCACCCGTGGTAATTCTCGGCCACGAGTTTTGGCGGAACAGATTTGGCGGCAGCGAAACAGCCTTGGGCCAGCAGCTTTCTTTGAATGGTAGGCCGTTCACGGTGATTGGCATTCTGCCACCCACTTTCGAGTTCCCGCTGGTAGCGAAAGACATGGAGCTTCTCACTACCATCGCAGGGGAGGGAGGGAACTTGGATCAACGTGGCGCGCAGGTTCTGCGGGCGATTGGCCGGTTGAAGCAGGGCGCGAGTTTTATGCAGGCGCAAGCCGAGTTGATCAACATCACCGAGGGATTGGCGCAGCAATATCCGCAATACAGTCGCAACACCACCGCCTACCTGGTGAAAGTGGATGAGCAGATTGTAGGCCGCGATATGCGTCGTGCGCTGTGGGTGTTGTTGGGCGCGGTGGGCTTCATTCTGCTGATCGCCTGTACGAACGTGACGAATTTGCTGCTGGTGCGCGCCAGCGCCAGGCAGAAAGAACTGGCCCTGCGCGCCGCGTTGGGCGCGGGAACCTGGCGCATCGCTCGCCAGTTACTGATTGAGAGTTTCTTGCTTGCCTTGCTCTCCGGCGGCATGGGCTTGCTCATTGCAGTGTGGGGACTGAGCGCGATCAAGTATTACGGCGAGGGGCAGTTGCCGCGACTGGATGAAATGCAGATCAACGCTCGTGTCCTCGTGTTTACGCTTACAGTATCTGTGTTGACGGCGCTGCTCTTTAGCTTGCTGCCAGTCTTCAAAGCCTCGCGTCCGGATATAAACGAGGTTTTGAAAGCGGGAGCGAAAAGTGCCACCAGCGGCAGTTCGCTGCGTTTGTGGCGTGACTCGCTGGTTATTACGGAGGTTGCTCTGGGCTTGGTGCTGCTCGTCGGCGCGGGTCTGATGATTCGCAGTTTTGGACGGCTGGTGAACATCAATCCGGGTTTTGACCCAGAGAATGTATTGACGGGGCGGATCAGTTTGACGCGGGCGGCTTATGAAAAGCCCGAAGAACAAGTGCGCTACGTCAATCAAACGCTCGAAAGAATCAAAGCCTTGCCCGGCGTCGAGAGCGCCGCTTTCGGTGCGCCAATGCCTTTCAGCGGCGGCAATGTCGGCAGCGATTTCAGGATTGAAGGCCGCCCTACGCCTGAGCCTGGGCAGGAGCCAGGGGCCAACAATCGCAGCGTTACCGCGCAATACTTTCAGGCAATGAAGATTCCTTTACGCAAAGGCCGTTACTTCACCGAACAAGACCAGCGGGGGGGCCTCGGCGTCGCCATCATCAACGAGGCGTTGGCCCGACTCTATTTCCAGAATGAAGACCCAATTGGCAAACGCCTCTCGCACATCGGCGCGAATCAGAATGAGGGCGACCCTGAGCAATACGAGATCGTCGGCATAGTCGGCGACGTGCATCACGCCAGCCTCACCAAACCAGCGAATCCCGAAATCTATTTGCCTTATCAGCAGAACAGTTGGGGCTGGGGCAATTTCTTCGTGCGCACTACGAACGACCCCACGTCTCTGACCCAGAGCTTCACCGAGGCAATCCGGTCGGGTGATAGAACAGTGCCGGTAACTAACGTCCAGCCACTTGAGCAAGCCATCTCCAACACTGTGGCCCAAACGCGGTTCTACACTTTTCTGTTTGCATTGTTCGGGGCGACCGGCTTGGTGCTGACTTTGACCGGCATTTACAGCGTGATCTCTTATACCGTGGCCCAGCGCACGCAGGAGATCGGCATTCGCATGGCGTTGGGCGCGCAAGCCGCAGATGTGCTGAAACTACTCGTTGGACAGGGTATGGTGTTGGCCGCCGTGGGCATCGTGATTGGTATCGCGGTGGCGGCGGCGCTCACGCGCTTGATGAAGAACTTACTGTTTGAGTTGAGTCCGAACGATCCGCTGACGTTTGTTGCAATCGCACTGTTACTCACCGGAGTAGCGTTGTTGGCCTGTTACATCCCGGCGCGCAGGGCGACCAAAGTTGATCCGCTGGTGGCGCTTCGGTGTGAGTAGGGGAGTGGAAAGAGCTTAGGTGCGATGTAACGCGCACTCTCAGGCTCAGGTGTTTAGAGTCCAAGCTTTAGCTTGCAGGTGGATTGTGCGCACCCCACCTGCAAGCTAAAGCTTGGACTCTAAACACCCGACGACCGAGGCTTCACCGTATCCGACACAGACGCTGACGGCAGGTATTTCAAATGTCCGTTAGCGCAGGCGGAAATATTCTGCTCACCGAATGGTCACAGTGACCGTGTTGGCCGTTTTGCCATCCACCATTAGCACTACGTCCGCAACGCCGCGCCCGGCCAAGCTACGTGGCAGTGGCCCGAGGTTGACTTGATCTAGCCCGGCGAACCCAGCAGCCTCACCCGCGAAGAGCACCGGCACGTCTGTCCCGCCAATCTTAGCCGTCACCGCCGAGAGCGCGCTTCGGCCGCGTATGCCTGTGCCATAGAGGATGAGGAAGACCTGGTCTGTCGCAGGGCCGAGGTCAATCGGCACTGGGACGAAAGCACTGCCATCAAGCCGCGCTACTGGCTCGAAAGTATCTTGCCCGGCGGCATTGCGACGCAGCACGACTGCCGCCGCCACGCCTGACCCGCTGGCATTGGCCGAGAAGAGACCTGGCGCCACTGCCGCAATTTGTGCTGTGCCCCTAGAAACCGAGCCATCGCCCGAAGTCACCGTAATTGTCGCTGCCCCGGTCGCTGTGCCCGCTGGCAGCAGGTAGTTGATCTGCCCCGACGAGACGAAGAAGAGCGGGGCGAGCCGTTCCGTCCCCGCACTGTCACGCACTTTGACGGTCGTATTGGCGAGCGTAGTCGGGAGCGGCGTAGTGTTAGCGACCTGAGTGGCTGTCGCCAAGTTAACGCCGAAGCCTGCGAGGATTGAATCGCGCCCCAATTCCGTTCCTGAGAAACTCGCCGCTGAAACGCTGCTGAACGTGCCAAGGCTGGTGACCAGTCGCGCCCGTATGCCGAAATTGCCCGCCAATGACGGGCTGGCCGTATCTATGAGCGTGAAGGTCGTCCCGTTGCTCGACACGTAAGAGCGCATCTGTGAGGGTGGCGTGCGGTCAATCGCGGTGGGAAAGGTGCCCGCCGGATAAGTCATGCTGAAGCCCACCACGAAGTCGCCTGAGGTGATGGTTATCGCGGGCACCGTGAAGACGTTGAATTGGTCGAGCGCTTGCACCGTCGCCTGAGTGATCTGGAACTGCGTGTTGTTGATGTCCGTGCCGCCCGGACTCGTTCCAACCAGTAGGCGGAATGGCATGCCTACCTGCACACCGCGCCCCGGCGCAAAGTAGATCAACAGACGTGAGAGCGTGGCCGGATAGGAAGTCGGAGTCAGGCGGTTGACCGCGTAGTCTGTGCCACCGGCGGTCAAACCGATGGAGGTTTCAAACGAGCCATCATCCACCGCCAAATCCTGGCCAGCGCCGATAGTGAAGCCGCCCGTCTGCGCTACAGGGCAGTCAGCGCGCACGATAGAGATTGGCCCCGTGACTGCGCCAGCGGGCACTGTCGCGCTGATGGTTGTGTCGCTCACGACAGTGAAATTGGCGTTGACGTTGTTGGCGAAGCGCACCGCCGTTACGCCAGTCAAGTTGGCGCCAGTGATGCTGACGTTCGTGCCGGCCACACCGCTGTTCGGGCTGACCGCAGCATTTACTGTGGGACAGTTGGTGCCAGGCACGACAAAGTAAGGCGTGCGCGCGGGCGGGCAGTTGGCCTTGTTAAAGATTATTTGGCCGGTCACTGCGCCTGCCGGAACAGTAGTCGTGATCAGCGTGTCGCTGACGACGGTGAAGCTGGCCGTAACGTTGTTAGGGAAGATGACGCCAGTGACGCCGGTCAGGTTAGTTCCGGTGAGCGTGACGCTCGTGCCCGGCGCGCCGCTCGCGGGATTGAGGGCCGTGACCGTTCCGCAATCGGTGCGCCGCTGACCCGCGACGGCGACCATCAAGTTGTAGGTGCCCGTGCCGGTGGCGACAAAGTGGCGCACGCGGACGAAGTAAGTGCCAGCCGATTGAATCAGGAAGCACGCGGCCTCAGCAGGCGGCGCCGGGAAGCCTGTGTCGTCGGAGTTGTCAATCGTCAGAAGCACCGTGCCAGTAGGCGAGAGTAACTGGACGACTGAGTCGTTACTGCTGCCATCACGCTCCGGGTCGTCATCGCTGGAGATGTAGAGGATGTCGTTGGCATTGGCGACGACCGAATAGAAATCCAAATCGCCCGCCGAACCAATCGCGCCGGAGCGCAGCCCCACCGTCTCACCGGCGGCGATAATTGGATTGGCCTGCGCGCTGGTATTGTTCGGCTCGCTCTCGGCCACCGGCGCAGTGTTCGTGAGCGCGACGTAAATCTGATAGGGATCAATCACGCCGTTGTTAGTCGTTTGCTGGACGCGCAAATAGTAAGTGCCGCCAGCCGTAAGCGTGCGCCCGGCAATAGCCGAGGAAAGAGCCGTTTCCTGCGTGCCATCGCAGCCGTTGCCTGTGCCATCGTCGTCATCCTGCTCGATCACGGTCGTCCCGTTCGCGGCGTAGAGCGTCAACAACGAGTTGCGCGAAGTGGCTCCCAGGTTCTGCGTCCCGCCGGTATCAACGTAGGCCCAGAGCTTCGCTCCCGCCGGGGCGTCGAACTTGAAGAAGTCGCGGTCGGTGCCGGGCGTCACCGCGCCGACAACAATGGCGGGCGAAGTGGCCGGAGTGAGCGTCATCGCCTGAGCCACCGTATCATTCGGCTCGACCTCCGGTACCAGTGCGCCATCAGGGACGAGCGTGGTCGCCTGTGCGACTGGCTGCAACAAGTCTTGCGGGTCAGCCTGCCACTCTGGCTGGTGCCCCTTGCGTTCCGCGCGCGCGCGTTCCTGTGCCGCGCGAGTCGAATCCGCTTGGCCGGCCTGCGCCGAGCCTGCGCGTTCCCAGCCCGCCCAGCCTAACAGCGTAGCGAGCGCGACGATTGCCAACCATTTACTTACGCGTCCGAGAGTAAGGTGAGTATGCATGTGTCTATCCTCCTAGTGATCTATTTAAGCCAATCTACTTTCGGATTACGACTGTTCCAGCCAACAGATCGCCCAGACGCTGCTTTCGTTTCGTGACGATGAGCATGATCCCGGCTGGCAGTCCACCGAATAATAGGGGGTTGACTTCGATAATTCTCAGCAGCGTACTGATTGTGGCGGATTGCAAGTTACAACGGCTCCCATCCGTTTGGCATACCTCCAATCCGAATAGCCAATGATAGGCCAGTCAGAGATAAGTTACCGTTTAATATTGAACATGCTCGGAAAAAAGTGGTGAGTGCTGGTGGGCTGTGTTAGCGTTCGCTCCAACCGTGACTTGTGTGCTTGTTTGCTTTGCCATACGTTGAATGCCAAAAACAGAAACAATGTATGCCAGGGTGTTATTCACAAGGGTATTTCCGCCGCAGCCATCAACGCCTTGAACAGGGAACTTGGCGCTACTGGAACTGGCAGGAAGGTATCGCGCCCCCGTTTGCCACCCAACCTTGCCGCGCTTCGATTGGGCAAGACTCCAACCAACGCTGCTTGACCTCACTATTAACAGCAAGTTGCTTTGTCAGTCGCGCTCCGCGCTCGCGCCGCCAACCTTTCATTAACACTGTAGCTTTGCGCGCCAGCACTTCGAATCTCTCTCGCTTGAAGCTCGCCAGATTGAGTCTTTCTTTGCTCGCCATAATTTCTCCTTCTTTGGTCATATTTCAGAAATGATGATGTTCAACTTACTGGCGCGTCATGACAAACGTTAGTCGGCTTGCGAGTGAATCAAGGGATGCTGCATCATCAGTTCTGAAAAAAGCCTCGAATACGAAGAAGTACATCAGGTACGTCAAGCACAGAGCCGCGACCACCGCAAAATTGCCAAGCGAATTGACTGTGCTAGCCACGATGATTGACAGGACAAATGTAAATGCGTTGTCCACGACCAGTGCCAACATTCGCTTCTTACTCAAATCTCCAATCAAGTTATTCATATATTTCGAGGCTAATTCTTGCTGACCTCGATGTAGTACAAATCCGTCGCGACCTCGAACTCTTCCTTCTTCAAGCCAGCTTTCATCGTCTGCCATTCCGTTGTCGGCTGGATGAGTTGCCAGTTTGTTTTGCGCCCGACTTTCACCGGCATAGCGAACTCTTTGACGCCGGCTTTCCACCGATACGAAACGTTGCCTTCGTTTTCTTGAAAGCGCAATTCCAACACCGGTAGCGCCGCCTGCCGTAGGTACTGGTCGAAGATCGGTGTCAGGTTCTTGCCGGTTTGTTGGTTGAAGAAAGCCACCAAATCTTCGTTCATAATGTTGCGGTATTTGAAGCGCTGGCAGTAAGCGCGCAGCAGCTTCCACCAACGCGCGTCATTATCAATGACCGAGCGCAGCGTGTTGAGGAACAGCGCGCCCTTGAAATACTGGTCCTGCGAAGGCGTTTGATTGACACCGCGCGCAGTAATGATCGGTCGCTGGTTTCTGACTTTCGTTTTGTAGCCGTTGGTGTACCTGAGCGCATCTTCCTTGCCAAACATCGCTTCGACATAGACGCATTCGGCATAGGTCGCCCAGCCTTCGTGAATCCACTGATCGGAAACGTCGGCAGCCGTGATGCTGTTGCCGAACCATTCGTGCGCGCTTTCGTGGATGATGATGAAGTCGAATTTCAGACTGACGCCGACGCCCGTCCAATCGCGTTCGAGATAGCCATTGGCAAAGCGGTTGCCATAAGTGACGGCGCTCTGATGTTCCATCCCTGAATACGGTACTTCGATCAGCTTGTAGCCATCGCGCTTGAACGGGTACTCACCAAAATACTTTTGAAACGCCACGATCATCGGCTTGGCCTGCGCGAACTGTCGCTTGGCCTTCTCCAGGTTTTCCGGCAAACAGTAGAAGTCCAACGTGAGATCGCCCAACCGGTCGCTGAAGCGTTCATACGCGCCGATATTGAGCGACACGTTGTAGTTGTTGATCGGATAGCTGATGCTCCAATCGTAGCGCGTGTAGCCGTCGCCCAAGTCTTTCTTGCCAACAAAGCGCCCGTTGGAAACATCGGTCAGCGTGGTAGGAACGGCGACGTGCAATTGCATGTTTTCGACTTCGTCGCGCTGCTGGTCTTTGTTGGGCCACCAGATGCTCGCGCCGATGCCTTCGCACGCAGTCGTGATCCAATGCCGCCCCGCAGGGTCTTTGCGAAAGCTGATGCCGCCGAAGCGCCCAGTCTCTTGCGGCGAGCCGGAGTAGTAAAAATCAATGGCCTGCACTGAGTTCCGCTTGAGCGGCGCAGGGAAGTCTACAAAGACCGTGCCCAACTCACGCGTGTATTTCAACTCGGTCGTGCCGTGCAGGATTTTATCCACCTTGAGGTTGGCAAACAGGTCGAGCTGAATCCGCGTATCGTCCTTCAGCATCTTGAATCGAATCGTATTCTTGCCGCTGATGAGCTTCTTTTCTGGATCAACGCGAATGTCCAGGTCATAAGAGAGCAGGTCGTTGTTGGCGCGCCACTGGCTGTATTCGCCACGCAGAATGTCGGCGCGTGATGGAGTTTGTGGTGATGGCGCTTGTGCCGTCACCAGCGTGACAAGGATGAACAGCAGGCAGGCGAAGCAGGGCGTGTGATGGAATCGCATTGGATTTCCTCTGAACGGTCAATGAGATGGTTGAATAGCGGTGGGAATTATGAGTGCATGCGTTTGAGGTAAATCAGGACTTCAAAGATACGAGAATCTCAATCAGGGGTGTAGGAACCACCCGTATACTGACTCCAATCAAATCCTGGCGTTGCAACTCCGGGAGAGCGTTTATCCTGTCCATAAAACCTCCAGTTCTGCTTGTGCAATTCATGCCGCCGATCTTCCTTGTACCGTTCATCCCGCTCGTTGAGTACTGCCGCATAAAGGGAATGCTGAATGTCATCGTTAGGGTGCCATCCTAGCAACAGAAGTGATTGGGCTGAACTATCTCGCACCCACTCGTCGTCGTCTCCGAGCATAGCGATCAGTGGCTCCACTGCGCGGGCATTTCCTATCTTTCCCAACACCACGGCAGCCTGCTTTCTTCGCCCAGGCCACTCGTTGTCCTTGTCTTTGAGTACAGCAATCAGCGGCTCCACTGCATCAGTTCCAATCTCCACCAGCGCCATTTCTGCACACTCCACCACCTCTTTGTGTCGGCCTGTGAGCGAAGCGATTAGCGACTTCACTGCGCGAGCATCCCCAATCTTCCCTAATGCTACGGCTGCAGCCTTCTGTGCGCTTATGAACTTATTGCGATTCTCGAGCACAGCGATCAGCGGTTCCACTGCGCGTGCATTCCCGATTTTTCCTAACGCCACAATTGCGCGCTCTTCCACACCATACTTGCCGTCTTTGAGTATGGTGGTAAGTGGCTCTACTGCATCTGTTCCCATCTCCACCAGTGCTTCTGCAGCAATATCTAGCCTGTTATTGCCGAGAGTCTTGAACGCAGCAATCAGTATTTCTAATGCACGTGGGCCCCCTATTTTCCCCAATGCAATGGCTGCCCCATGCTCACTCAATTCCCAACCGCCATCTTCGAGCGCAGCGATCAGTGGCTCCACCGAGATTGTGCCTAATTTCGCAGCTTCATCCCAGTCAGAATGTGCAACCGCATAAAGCGCACGCTGAGTGTCATCCTCAGGCCGCCATTCTAACATTCGAAGCGATCTTATCGCGCTCGCTTGCACCCGCCAGTAGCTGTCCTTGAGATTGGCGATTAGTGGTTCCACTGCGCTAGCGTCCCTAATCTGCCCTAGCGCCACAGTTGCATACTCTCTCACACCTTGATGGTCGTCTTTGAGCGCGGCGAGCAGCGGTGTCACTGCGCGGGCATCACCAATATTCCCTAGTGCCACGGCTGCACGCTCTCGCACATTACATTCTTTGTCTTTGAGGGCGGTGATCAGCGGCTCCACTGCAGCAGTGCCAATCCTCTCTAAAGCTACGGCTGCGCGCTCTTGCAAATCCCAGCGGCCTTTGAGCGCAGCGATCAGTGGTACCGCTGCATGGGCATCCCCAATATTCCCTAACGCCACGGCTGCGCGCTCTTGCACTTGCCAGTAACTATCTTTAAGCGCAGCGATCAAGGGGTTCACTGCGCGGGCGTCTCCAATCTTCTCCAACGCCTCTACTACATTCCACTGCACTATTGTATGGCTGTCTTTGAGTGCAGCAATTAGCGGCTCCACTGCGCGAGCATCGCCAATATTCCCTAACGCCATGGCTACGCGGCTTTGCACATCCCAGTAGTTATCTTTGTCCTTGTCTTTGAGCACAGCGCTCAGTGGCTCTACTGCGGCAGTTCCAATCTTCACCAGAGCTTCTACTGCACGCTTTTTCACATCTTGGTGGAAATAGCCTTCGAGAACAGCAATCAGTGGTTCCACTGCGGCAGGTCCAATCTTCACTAGCGCCATGAATGCGCGCTCTGGCACATCCCTATAGCCATAAAGACCTCTGAGCGCATCAATCAGCATTGCAACTGCGTGTTTGCTGCCAGACTGCTCTAATTTTTCGACAGCCTGTAACCTCTTCGATGAATCGTTAGACCTCAGTTGTCTATGTATTCCCCAAAGCATAGCTGACATCCCTCCTGAAATATTTAAGCTTGTCGGAACAAAATATGAACTGCCATGAGACGCACGCAGTGTAGGACTGGCTGGTCGAAGATGGCAAGACCGCGCGGGTAAATTGCTGTGAAATCATATTCGCTTGTGCTACGTTGCGTCGCATGGAAGAAGCACTCTTAAAACGAATCACGCTCAATCCCGACGTTTGCTTCGGCAAACCGACCATTCGGAATATGCGGTATCCCGTCGAAATGATTCTGGACTTGCTGGGCGCGGGCATGTCGTTTGCCGACATCCTGGCCGATTACCCCGATCTGGAAAAAGAGGATTTGCAAGCCTGTCTTCTGTTCGCAGGCAAGTTGGTGAAGGTGAACTCCATCCATAAGGTCATTGCTGCCTGATGAACTTCCTGCGCCATGAAATTCCTCGTTGATGCGCAACTGCCCTATCGCCTCAAAGCCTGGCTTTTGGCCAAGGGTTTCGATGCCATTCATACCACTGATTTGCCAGGACAAAATCTATCCGCCGACCGCGACATCGTGCAGATTGCAGATGCCGAAGATCGCATTGTGATCAGCAAAAATAGTGATTTCTTCAAACTGCACATCTTGCAGAAAAAACCAAGGCGACTGTTGATGATTACCACGGGAAACATTATCAACCAGCAATTGCTCTTGTTGTTCGAGCGAAACTTTGAAACGATCCTACAGCTATTCGAGTCCTACGATGTTGTCGAAATCAGCAACTCTTTTGTTACTGGACATAAGTTCGAATAGCATTTCGCCCCACATCGGCACAGTACAATACGTCAGCAAGCGGCAAACTCCGCAGAGATTCGCTTGCTGACGCACGATACCGTATCAATTGTTGTCCGCCGCCCGCCGCTTCGATCTTAGCCGCGCCGTTGATAAAGGCCGTCACATCCTTGTGCAGCTTCTCTCGCGACTTCTTCTCGATGTACATCATGTGTCCGGCTTTGTAATATGTGAACCAACGTGGCTAGCATTAACAACGAAAGCCAGACGAAGCGCGGCGTGTGACGTATCGCAGGAGTCTTCTCTAAACGGTCAAGCGAGTGTATTGTGGTGGCGAGGATCTTGCGAGCGGAAGCGTTTGAATGCAAGGGTAATAAGCAAAACGCCAGAAGACTCAAAAGCACAACCGGTCCTGATGCAGCGTTGGGTTTTCATTCCAACCTTGATTCTTGATAACGCTCAGGTGCGTATCGAGCGGCTAGCAAACCGGTGGCTTCCTCGACATTGATGGCCTGCACCAGCAAGCCTTCTTGTCCGTAGGGTAAGTAAGCCTGGCACTGGCCTGATGGCGCGATCAGACTCGTCGCCGATTCTTGGAAGCGCAAGGCATAAGTGACGCTGGCAAAGTAGATTGTGTTCTCACGGCTGCGCATCATCATCGCCTGCTCGTAGTAGGGATTGTTGGTTGCGCCCCACTCGGTCAATTGGATACCTGCTTGCTCACTTCCAGTGAGGTGGGGATGAAAGACGATTTTGGCGCCACGCATTGCTGCCCAACGCACTGTCTCTGGATAGCGAAAGCCTTCATGACAAATCGCCACGCCAAACTTCACCCCGTTGACCTCGAAGAGTTGCCGAGTATTGCCGGGCACATAGAACCGGTCTTCGGTCGGGTCTAGTTGGTTCTTGGTTTGGTATCCCTGAAGCTGGCCCTGCGCGTCAATAATAACGGCGGCAATCTGTCGGCCTGCCTCCGTGAGCCTTTCCATCCCAAGGATAGTAGCCACCGCATACATTCGCGCCCACTGCGCCACGGCTTGGAGCGCCTGTTCCTGCTGCGTCTGATCCCAAGGCAATACTTCAAAATCCTGTCCCCGCAAACCTGGCAGATAAGCTTCCGGAAAACAGACAATCTCCGCGCCTTGGGCCGAAGCTTCGGACAGTAGCCACTTGATCTTGTCTAAGCCCTCATCAAGGGTTGTGGCAACACGAGGCGACGCCAGGGCAATAATCATAGATGACCTCCTCGGAAATGGTAGGACAAGTTCGCAACCTGTCCTACACCTTTATCGCAACTGCGTATATGACATTCGCCTCTACCGAACTCACACCCGGCTCAAGTATGAAATTGAGGTTGTCTTGCCGCACCCGTTCTTTACTTTCAGCATCGAGTTGCTCAATCGTTCCGCGGTAACCTGTTCCAAGCACCATCGTCCACCAGTCCTCTGGCGAACACAGGGGATGTGTTCCTGCTTCCAGGACGACCTCTGGCGTGTTCACTCCGGCTCCGACCAACATCGCACGCAATGAATCCGGATCGCATACTCGATCCCACGGATTGAAGCCTTTGTATAGGTCAGGCCTCACTTCACGTACGGAGTGCCAGAATGCAGTATTCATCGGTTCAAAGAAGCGCGGGCCCCAAGTCGTGATAGCGAGCTTACCCCCTGGCCGGACTAACCGCCACAACGCGCGCGCGGCAGCTTGCATATCTGGTACGAAGAAGATGCCGAACACGCAGATCACGGCGTCGAAATCGGATTCAGGCAGGCCCAGCTCAAGCAGGTCGCCAGTGCGAAACTCAATCTGCTTGAGACCTTGTTGCTTGGCCTTGGTTCGGGCGAGTTCGAGTAAGTCCTCAGCCAAGTCTACGCCGAGCACGAAGCCGTTTGAGCCAACGCGCTCTGCCGCGGGAATTGCCGCAGCCCCACTGCCACAGCAGACGTCCAACACGCGTGCGCCAGGACGCAAGTCGAGACGTTCGACGGTGCGACGACCAAAGCGTTCCCAGAATGAGTTTGCGGGATCATCGTAGTGATCCGAGGCAGAGTTGTAGGTGGCCGCCGCTCTTGCTTTTGCTTCTTCTGCTGTTCCCATCTGGAGACCTTCCTGCGCGCACGACGCTGCACGTCCTCGATCCCACCAGATAATCTCCTACGTAAGCGTCATAAATTGCTGGATTGAGCTTGGCAATAGGGCGCTCTACGACCATCAGGGAGCGTTAAAGTCGTATCGCGCGAACCGCTGGACTGCAGGCAGTTCCTGCCTACTCGCCGGGCCTCCGTTGTGAGCATAGCCGACGCGGGCCATGGCTGCGGCCAGCTCCTTGCGGAGCCGGTCGAGTTCGGCGGCCAGCTCTCTTTCGGTCAGATTCCAGCTCTCGGGAATCCGCCCCGGCTCTGGTACCGGCTCCCCGTTTCGCCAGCTTACGAGGTTGATGTTCTCCCCGGAGTCCTTGCCCAGGTAGTAGAGCTCCCACTGGTCAGGCTCGAAGTCCAGCGGGGCGGCCGACGTGGCATCGGCGCTCCGCCCATCAATGTATCTGACCAGCTTCCACGCCTCCTCACAGTAGGCATAAACGTGGTTGGGCTGAGCGATGGGACCTTCGGTCGTCTGCTGTTTGCCCTGCGCGATGGCGTCCTTCACGATCTTCAGGTAGTTCACGAACGTGGCCGGCAGGCTGCTGCGGTCGGTCGGCAAGGTGATGTCGTCCTGGGTCACGAACAGGACACCTGCCGGCGCGCCGGTTCCCTTTGAAGCGGGCGCGCCGTGGATCGCGAGACTGAGGTCGCGGCCAGGAAGCTCGTACACCTCGTGACCCAGAATGAGGGGCTGGAGGGCCGACTGTTCGGCCTCATGGTAGCCCGCTAGGCCCAAGAGCGTGGGGGCGAGGTCAATGTGGCTGGTGACGAAGTCAATGTCGCGCATCCGGTCTGGCGCAGGGTTGACCTGCGGGCTTGAGACGATGAACGGCACATGGATGGTTTCGCGATAGGCGTTGTGCCATTTCTCGATCTGACCACCGTGGGCGCCGCCCATCTCGCCGTGGTCGGAGGTGAAGATGACGATCGTGCTGTCCAGCAGGCCATTCCGCTCAAGGTTGGCCAGGATTTTATCAATCTCCAGATTGACCAGGTACTGAAAGTAAACATAGGCTTGAAGGTGGGCGAGCAGCCACTCTTCCGGGCGCGTGGCGGACTTGTAGGGTAGCGGGGCCACCTGCCAGAGCTGCTGGGGGTATTGGGCCAGGAACCCCTGACTGATCTTGAAAGACGCCTCGTATTGACAGATGGGCTTCGTCGAGAGATCGCTGTTCCAACTCGGAGAAAGCACGGCGTTGTCTTGTGGAAAGCCTTCAGGATTCAGCCCTACCTGGTACGTTCCCCCGGCGGGCGCCACACTCCTGTCGCCCTGTTGCGGGATCGTGGCCGGGGCCCCGAGCAGCGCACCGATCCGTTCGAAGATGTCGTCCGAAGCGTTGGCGCCAGTCAGGGCTGGCAAAGGCTGAACACCCCCGAGCCATGGGATTTGGCCAGCCCGTGATGTCGTGAGGGTTCACGAATGCAGCCACCGCGAACCAGGGCGTCTGGTCCGTGGTGGCGTTCGTGTTGTTGTAGAGGTTCCGGACATTGGTTTCGTAGCCGAGCGCCTTGCGATTGAAAAAGGTGTTCGCCACGTCGGCAAAGCCGAGGTCGCGAAAGATGCCCAGGTTGCCAGGCCCGCCGCCCTGGCTGCTCGGCCACGACGTGGACCAGTCGCTGAAGCCCCACTCCTCCAGGCTGGGAACCGGCGGCGTTGTGAAGTCGTGACGGCCAAAATAGTGCGTGGTGTAGCCGGCAGCGCGGAACCAGTCGCCGATGGTCGGCACCTGGTTGTTGGGCAGCCAGGGGAAGCCGGGATCGTAGTCCTGCTTGAACATGCCCGCAGTTTGCGTGACCAAGTGTCGGCTAGGATACTGGCCTGTGATCAGCGTGGCCCGACTGGGGACACAGGCTGCGGACGCGATATGGTGCCGGGCTAGGCGAACACTATGACGGCGCAGACGGCGGAAGGCAGGGAAGAAGTGGAGGAACGGGTTATCGTCCTTCATGTGGGGGTCGAAGCTCAGGACCTGATTCAGTTCTTCCAGCCTGGGAGTGAGGTTGGGCTGGCTGGGCGGCATGCGCATCTGGTCCACGAGAATAAAGAGGATGTTCGGTTTAGCTACCATCGTGATCTCCTGATAGAGTGCGCACTGTTGCATCTCTGTTTTGCCTATCGTAGCGATAGCGCGCGCAGATCAACTTTGTGCCGTATTGAGTGAGTAATCTTTTCGCGCCACCTTGGCCGTGCGCTACCTTACGAATGTTTTGCGTGGCCGTGGCTTCCCGCTAGGGCAAAACGATTGAAGAGCCGGTACTGCTAAATCGTGTGACTTCGAGACGGCGTGGAGTATACGAGAGGCTTCGCATGAACACAACGGATGTAGCTCTATTGCCTTTGCCCGCTCGCAGAAACCTTCTTTCTTTTCGTTACGGCTTCTCAGCAGCAATGTAATGATTGAAGATCACATCCCCGTAGCTGCGATACAGGCCCGCGTCATAGTCCTTCAAAAAGACCGTCATCTGTTGCAACAACGTTGTCGAAAGATGACCGGGCAAAGTAGCCGGGTGCGCATAACGCATATTAAACACCGAGCGGATGAATAGGCTCTTGTCCGTGAGGGGGAGCTTTTTGACGTTTTTGGCAAAGCCCTCGAACGATGTCCCATCGAAGAGATACTGTTCGACGTTGGAGAGGTAATAAGCCGACACGGTCAAGCCGTTTTTGTGCAGGTATTCGCCGACGCTGGTGAGCGCCTTTGACCCGCCGAAATCGCCGACCAGCGGGATGATCAGATTCTTGCGCTGCAACTCGCGCACGAAGTTGTAATCATCCGGCACGGCCAGAAAGTTACCTGCCTTGCCGCGCAAATCTGTCTGGACGATCAGTTCTCTGAATGTAGGAAAGTAGTTGCCCCAGTTGCTGTCCATGCGAAAGGCAATCTCTAGACCATCAGTGCGAAAGTTTTTATAGACGTAATCAAGGCTGGCTTTGTCGTTGGTGGAAAGCGGGAATTGGAAATCGTTCTCGATCACTTTTTTTATTTCAGCCAAGTTGGCGGTATAAGCTTGATCGCTCGGCTGTAGCTTGTCGAAGAAAGCCAATATCTCTGCCACTGGCGCGTCCGGCTTCGGAATGACGAGCTTGGGCGCTTCGGGTTTGCCCGCTTCTTTGCTGACTTCTTTAGCCGCCTCTTTGGCGGTCTCTTTCGCGTCTTTTGTTTCCGTGGGCAGCGGTTTGCTCAACAAGCGTGAGAGGAACTCGGTGCGCGTGGGCGAAAGCTGGAAGATCGCTTTGTACATCAAGTGTTGGATCATCGCCTGGCGACGAATGTCTACGATGAAGACGATGCGCGGGCGCAGCTTGGCGATGTAGGTAAAGTTCTGCTCCGGTCCCACGCCGATGTAGGCGCCGCCCGTCTCGCCCAGTTGTTGCAGCTTGTCTACGATGTGCAGGTACGACGTTTCGTTCGAGGTGAAGTTGTCCGACAAGAAGTAGCCGCCGCTTTCAGACATCTCGCGGATCATCCGCGCAAATTCAGACGCCGAGATGCCGTCGGCCAATTTATTGTCTGAAAGCTTGGGCTGCGCCGGAGCGGGCTGCTGAGCTGTCATTGAAGCTGGCGTGATGAATAACGCAGTGAATAACGCCAGTTTCATCAAGCGACGGAAGATCAACGGGTAATTGCAGCAGGCGACCAAGCTCATAGTTCTTCTCCTGAATTGAATTGTGTAACCGGAGCAGCGCGTGACGAGAACTGATATTGCGTGATTTTGGCTTGAGGGGCAACCACTTTTCAGCGCACGTAGGTTTATAAACGATACCGCACTTTCTTCCGCGTCTTTGCGTCTTCCACTTCCACGTTCTGCAAGCGCAAGCTTACGTCTGCTGACATGTCCAAGCTCGCGTGTTCGCCACGCAATAGTTTCGGATAGGCCGCCGCCGCGATCATTGCGGCATTGTCAGTCGTATAGATCGGCGACGGGATATGAGCAGGCACGCCTAATTCATCTGCTACTTGTTTGACCGCCGCGCGCAACTCGCTGTTGCAGGCGACACCGCCTGCCAGGATTATCGTTTTTGGCTGATATTCTTCGGCAGCCTTGCGCAAGCTGCGCACGAGCGCGCGCACGACGGCGTTTTGAAACGACGCACAGAGGTCGAAGATTTGCTCGGACGGACTGGCCGGATCAGCGACCGGCTGGATCTGGTTTTCGCGCACGTGACGCAGCACAGCGGTCTTCAACCCGCTAAAAGAAAAGTCCAGGCTGAGCCGGTTGTCCGCTTTGGAAGTTTTGATTTCGGCCAGCGGGAAAATGATCGCGCGTTTGTTGCCGCGTTGCGCCAGCCGATCAATCACCGGGCCACCGGGATAGCCGAGGCCGATCAGCTTTGAGACTTTGTCGAACGCCTCGCCAGCCGCGTCGTCGCGCGTGCGCGCGATCAATTTGTAACGTTCGGGTTCAGACATCAGAAACAGATTCGTGTGCCCGCCCGAAACGATCAACGCCAGCGCAGGATATTCCGGCGGCGGAAATTCAAACGCGGCCGAATAGACGTGGCCTTCGATGTGATTGACGCCGAGGATAGGTTTGTTCAGCGCAAACGCCACAGCTTTGGCGAAGTTGATGCCGACCAGCAATGAACCCACCAAGCCGGGGCCTTGCGTGACGGCGATGGCATCAATCGTTTGGTGCGTGACACCAGCTTGTTGCAAGGCTTCGGCGACAACGCCATCAATCTTTTCGAGGTGCTCGCGTGAGGCCAGTTCGGGCACGACGCCGCCGAAGCGTTGGTGCGTGGGAATTTGCGAATAGATGATGTTGGAGAGCATGCGCGTGCCATCTTCGATTACGGCGGCGGCGGTTTCGTCACAGGAAGTCTCGATGCCGAGCAAGCGCATAGTGTTTCGTGGTTGCCTCTGGGCCTATTCTTCCATCTACGCAGTCTCGAGTTCAAACAGGATTTGGGCGTGCCCACAGACTATCAGATCGCCACGCCGATTGCGGGAGGCGGTTTTGAGCCTCTGGTCATCCGATATTCCCTGCTTTGCCTAACGTGTTGTTCAGCCGCGTCGGCCACTGACCTTACAGGAAACGCGCCGCCAGTTCACGGCATCGGTTGGGACAACTTGTTGGGCATGACCAAGCCTCGATGTTCTTACCAGACGCAAGGAATGAGCCGTTTGGTTCGCTTCATGTAGAGAACATAGGCGTCTCCAAACTTTTCCAACATCATGCGTTCTTCCAGGTTGACCCTGAGCATGAACATTGTGAGGAAGGCAAGCAAACAAGAAGGTCCGGCAACCCAATTGGGAAGGAGTAAAGCCTGGGCGATAGCCTGCAGAAAAATGGCCGTGTACATGGGGTGACGAATCCTCCCATAGATGCCTGAGGTTACCAGCGTATGCCCCTCGCGTATTTCCAGACTCACAGACCAGTTGCGGCCGAGATCAGCATGCGAGCGGTAGAGGAGATAAAGCCCGGCTAAGAGCGAAGCTACGCCGATGGAAAAAGAAATTGGATGAAGAGGGTAGTCAGCGAAGGATAGAAGTGGACTCGCAATAGACACAACAGGAAGAACTATCATCGTCACCCACATAAGCGTGAGTAACCCGATCTCCAGGCGACCCTTTCGGCTGTCTGCAATCTTCGTTTTGGCGCTTCGCCTTCCGTGCGGAGCGCGAATCACGATGATGGCGACGATGCCTGCTAAGACCAGAACGTTACCAAACCAAGCGTTCATAGTTCTCCTCCAGCCCAACACCTAGGTTCACCGGGCCGACGCGACGAGCAGGATCATATCAACGACATCGGCTGCGCCGGCTCCGGTGCAACCGCTAGTTCGGCGCCACGCTGGGCTGCGCGAAGACGCTGGCTCTGCACCGACTGCAATGGCGGCAATTTGCTTCCCTACTCAATCAGCAGAATCGAATAGCCGGATGAGTGCGGCGCTTCAAAGACGAGACCGATCAGCGGCGGAGTCCGATTCGGCACTTCGCTAAGCGCAATTCACAGCGCAATACCGGGCACCCAGGTTCGCCGCCACGCGAGCCTTTGGGTTCGGGAGAGTTATCAGCTAGTCGATGTCATGGCCAAAGACGACGACAAGTCCATTGACATCTCGTAACGAGAAGTCTCGTATGCCATAGGACCGGTCCTCTGGCGTTGTTTCCACATCGGCCCCGCGACTTACGATCTCTGCGTAGTAGGCATCAACATCTTGAACCCATTGAAACAAATGGACCCCCGTTGGGCGTCCGTCGCCTTTTGCAAGATGAATCGCGGAGTTATCGCGCCAAACCACCGCATAATCATCGCTGCCGAAGTCCCAGGTGAAGCCCAGGACATCTCGATAGAACGTCGCAGTAGCGGCAACGTCAGGCACCTGCAGGACCGGTGCGCCTTGAATGAACTGTGAAGGATTTGAGACCGGCAAGTTTGGCATCGATGTAGTCCTCCGGGCGTTTAGCGAGTGATCGGTTCTGGCGCCGAACTACTGTGATTATGCGGACACTCAAGTGTCTACTAATAGACACTTCCAACTCTTCGATCCGGTCTTCCAGCCCAAGCGTCATTGCTTGGTCATAGCGCATCTCCCGAACGCGCCGTGCCGGATTCCATCTCCCGCCTGTCTGTTTGACGCGGCTAGCTCGCGTCGTTTTCGCCGATGTGGTCAAGGCTTGGCTTCCTACTACGACCTGGCCAATTTCACCAAAGTGGCTCGTGCTTCTTCGAGTGTATTTATCGGTAAGTCAAAATCTATTCTCAATTTCCGTTTGTCGGCTAACATATCGAAGCCTTCGCTATCAATCCCTGTCATGGTTACGGCATCCGCCGCTACTCCCATCAATACTTTACAATAGTGAATCAATGCCTGCTTATGGTCTTGATTCATATGCTCGACGATACCGCCCTCTGTGCCCCGGAAAGGATTTTTGACCAGCATTGCATCTGGTTCGACCCAGTATATCTGTCCAAATCCACCAATGAAGCGCGCCCTCTGCAAACGGATTCGATAGAACGAAAAATCGTGCGTCTCGAAGTATGATTCCGCCGAAGGAAAATAGCGTAAATAACGCTGGGATATTTCCGTATCAGTAGGCTCAACTAACCCAGCGTCTCCTATCCAGGTAAGGCGGCTGCTGGCCTGTGGATCATCAGCGCACTGATCGAAAACAGTGAGTGACACTTTATTGTTATGCTTGATATTGCGCGTGTGCTGAGCAATGTCACTGATGAGCATGGTAGGTTCGCCATCATAATTGAGTACATACGGAGCTATTGACCCAAACGGGTATCCTTCAACATCCACTGAATGAGTGGAAAGCACACCTACACTCTGCTGGTTCAGTAATCGTCTTGCTGTTACTGCTTGGTCTGACATCCTTCTCCTTTTACCCTACTCACCGATGTTTGTTACTGTCGAGCTTCGTCTGACGCCCAATGGAGAAATCAGGCTGCTTTCCCCACAACCCACGTCGTCATACACCTGAGATTCTCTACATTGGTTGTTTTCAAAGGCTCCAGCCGCCCAGCTCCTAGCCGTTCAGTCGCTGCTGCGAGTATCTCCTCGTCAACCAGGAAGCGCTCTGTTCCATCTGGCAACAAGAAATGGCCATTGCCTCTTGGCTTGATCAGCTTCTCAATTCCGATAGAGCTTGCCAGCCGCGCAAACAACATCCCTCCTGGCCTGAGCACTCGCCACATCTCATCGAGCATCTTGTCAAAATGCTGTTCATCGTGGGCAAAGTGTAACACGGCGCTGCTGATCACTAGCTCGAACTTCTCGCCTGGCAGCGGCATCTCGGCCACATTCGCGTGGAGGAAATTTTGTGAGGAAAGCTTGGGCGCGAGTTTGGCGGCAAGCAGTCGAACCTGCTGAATGGACTGTGGGTTTGAATCAACAGCAAATACCTCGAAGTCGTGGCGCAGGAAGTAGACTAGATTGCGGCCATCGCCACAGCCTGCGTCGAGTAAAGACATAGGAGGTATGAGCCTGCCCTTGAGGAGCTGATCGAACAAGTAGATGTCTATGTTGCCAAACTGTTCGCGCAGATTCATTTTCCCCAGTCCTTTTCTTACGCCTGCGCCTCTTTGGCGCTGACGGCCTGGGGTTGTCGCCGGATGACCACCATCGTCGCATCGTCTTTCAGCGGTTCATAACCGGGCTGCGCGCAATCGAAGATGCGGTGGCAGAGCGTCGTGACCTCTGCGCTGCTGAACTGTGCGGCTAAGCGTTCGACCTCCGCGCTGCCTTCCTCGCGGCTGTTGGTCACCTTGGCATAGAGGCCGTCGGTGTAAAGCAGAGCCAGATCGCGCGCGGGGAAAGGCACGACCGATTCAGTGAACGTGGCGTCCGGTTTCGCGCCGAGAGCTATGTCATTGTTGACGGGCAATTGCTGCGATTCCTGCTGGCGGTTCAATTGAATGATCGGCAGGTGGCCAGCGTTGACGTAATGCATCTGCTCGCCTTCCCAGCGGGCGAACGCACAGGGGAACAGGCGCGAGCCGTTGTATTTCTTGCAGAGGTATTGATTCAACTCAGCGGCAATCTTCGGCAACTCGGCCTCGCGGTTGACGATCTGCAAAAGTTCTTGATGAAGCAGCGCGATGCCGCTCAACGCTTCGACACCGCGTCCGGGCAAATCGCCCACGACGACCAAAGGGCCGCGCGCCGTCTCGAAGACTTGATAGTAATCCCCCACCGTCTCCGTGCCCGCGCTGTGTTTGGACGAAGACCAGATCAGCGGCAGCTCAACAATCGGTTCACCCATGAAGACTTGATGAATCTGCGCCGTCAACTCAGTTTCTTTCTGCTGTGAGCCAAGCGCGTAGCCCTGTTCAGCCGCTTGTTGGGCCAGCGTGGTCAAAAGCGATTTGGGTTTGAAGGCGGCAGTGAAGCCTACAAAGGTGGTGAGCGCCAGCGCCGCCACTTTGAACCACGGCGGGCTGCCCGCGTAAAGCATCAGCGCCAAACAGCCAATGGTTGCGTAAGCTCCTGCTTTGACGACCAGCCAAGCGCGATAACGCAGCGCCGCCGCCAGCAAAATAGGAAAGTAAAACAGCGCGATGCCACCGCCGAGCCAGGGGAAATAGCGTTTCACGATGAAAGCCAACAGTCCCAGGTGCACCAGCGTAATATCAATCAACGTGTTCGCATCGCTTGCGCCTTGCTTCGCGCGCAGCTTGCCCGCAAACATTGCGACGAGCCAGACGGCGGCAAAGATCAGATAGAGCGGCGCGACGTTCGGCGCTTTCTGCCAAGACCAAACAGCGCCAGCAAGGCAAGTGATGGCCAGTCCTAAACGAACTTGGCTGGCTAGGCTTTCCGCTTCGCTGGCGTGCTTGGCCAGCAGATTATCGGCTTGGGTGACTAAACTCTCTTTCAACTTTTTCATGGCAACGATGTCCTTCAGTGCAAACGCAGCGCGCGCGGGGCAGAGCTATAACAATGTCTTTTGCGTTCACCGACCGCGTGTGTTTGATTGTGTGAATTCAAGGGTGATCTTGGTTGAATAAGATAGCTTACCCGGCTGAGGCGTGCAAAACCTGGGAGCGCACGCGGCTCGCGTGCGCTCCCAGATTTATCAAACATCGCGCGCCAAGCGCACGCCGCTGAATTGCCAGCGCGCCTCCGGCGGGAAGAAGTTGCGGTAGCTGGCGCGGATGTGCGATTGCGGAGTGACGCACGAGCCGCCGCGCAAAACCAATTGGTTGCACATAAACTTGCCATTGTACTCGCCCAACGCGCCCGCCGAAGGCTGATAGCCGGGATAGGCGGTGTAGGCGCTCTGCGTCCATTCCCACACGTCGCCGAACATTTGCGCGAGCATTTCGCCGTCTGTCTTTGCCGCCAGGCGCGGATGCAGCAAGCCGCTTTCGACAAAATTGCCTTCGATTGCCAACTCCGCCGCCGCGCATTCCCACTCGGCTTCGCTCGGCAGCCGTGCGCCCGCCCAGCGCGCATACGCGTCGGCTTCGTAATAACTGAGATGGCAAACCGGCTCTTCCAGGTTCAATGCGCGAAAACCGTTGAGCGTGTGCGCAAACCATTGACCATCCTCTTGTTGCCAATAGAGCGGCGCGCGCCAGCCGTGTTCTTGCGCGGTCTTCCATCCATCGGAGAGCCAAAGCGACGGACGCTCGTAACCGCCCTCCTGAATGAATTCGAGATATTCACGATTGGTGACCAGCCGCGAGGCCAACTCGAACGTATCGAGAAAGACGCGATGGCGCGGCTGTTCGTTATCGAAGCAAAAGCCGTCGCCGTTGTGGCCGATCCAGCGCAAGCCTTCTACGTAGCTTAACCAACGCAGCGGCGCGGCTGTCGTTGTCGGCGAGGGCACTGATTGATAAGCAGGATGCAGCGGGTTGAACGAAAAGAGATGTTTGATGTCGGTCAGCAGCAACTCCTGATGCTGTTGTTCGTGGTGCAAGCCGAGTTCAATGATGTCGAGCAGGCCCTGCCCAAGCGCAGTTGGCACAGCCAGCAATTTCATCAAGTGTTCATCTACGTAACGCCGATAATTCAGCACCTCAGCCAACGTTGGCCGCGTCAATAACTCGCGCTGCGGGCGATTATATTGCGCGCCGACCGTTTGATAGTACGAGTTGAAGAGCATGCGGAACTGCGCGTTGAAAGGACGATACGTGGCGCTCTCCAACACAAAAGTTTCAAAGAACCAACTCGTGTGTGCCAGATGCCACTTGGCCGGGCTGCAATCGGGCATGGATTGCACGACGCAATCTTCTGGCGTGAGCGGCGCGATCAGTTTTTCAGTCGCTTGCCGGATGGTTTGATAACGTTGCGCTAAAAGTGCGTTGCGCTCAGGCGCTGTGTTTGAGCGCGCCGGATTGAAAGCTGGGTTCATGGCTAGCCCTTCGTAGTTAAGCCCGGCGCTTCGGTTTTGCGCGCGGGTGAATCTTCAATTCTTTGTAGCCGGTCTGTTCATTGTGAGTTGCTTTCTTGCAAGTGGTCAATCCGCTCAAGCCGTCACCATCACCGTGTTTAATCCTAATCGTTGGCGGCTGGAGACACAATCGGTTTGACTGCCTGTCAGGTTTAGAACTATTCTAAATTTGCTGATGAAGACCAAAAGCAACATCATTCATCGCAGAAGTCAAAGCAATCAAATTACCGGAATCAAGCCAACTAAGCTTGGCGGCTCCCGGTGTCAGAACCAAACACTACTTAACGGAGGTTAGATACATCAACATGGCAAATGCAAAAGTGGGCCAGCCTGCGCCTGATTTCGTGCTGCCCTCGACCAAAGACATTGCGAAGCTCGATAAACCGGTCAAGCTTTCCGATTACAAAGGCAAGTGGGTCGTGCTGCTTTTCTATCCGCTCGACTTTACCTTTGTTTGCCCGACTGAGTTGACCGCCTTCAGCGACCGCTACGAAGAATTTGAAGGCGTCGGAGCCGAAGTCATCGGCATCTCGACCGACTCGGTTCACTCGCATCGCGCGTGGCTGAAGCTGGATCGTGACAAAGGTGGCGTGTCGGGTTTGAAATACCCGCTCGCGTCCGACATTACGAAGACGATGGCAGCGGATTACGGTGTGCTGATCGAGGACAAGGGCATCGCGCTGCGCGGTCTGTTCGTAATTGACCCCGAAGGCATCCTGCGCTACGCCGTCGTGCACGATCTGAACATCGGGCGCTCGACCGATGAGACCTTGCGTGTCATCCAGGCGCTGCAAACTGGCGGGCTGTGCCAGGCCGAATGGCGTCCGGGACAAGAGACACTGAAGGTTTGAAGGTAAGTAGACAGGATTGACACGATTGAACAGGATGAAAGTCGAACCCAATCCTGGCTAGTCCTGTCAATCCTGTCTACATGCTCTGAGGAACAACCATGCCTTTGAAAATCGGAGCCGCATTGCCTTCGTTCGAAGGTGCGACGGAATGGCTGACCGGCGGCGCGGAAGCCGTCGAGCAAGCCAAAGGCCATCCGACGCTGGTGCATTTTTGGGCGGTCAGTTGCGGCACCTGCAAAGACAATTTGCCCAAGCTGGCCGAGTGGCGCGCGCAATACTTGAACAAAGGTTTGCACATGATTGCCGTGCACCTGCCGCGTTATCCTGCCGATACAGATCTGGCGGCAGTGCAGGAGGCCATCGGCGATTACGAAATCACTGATCCGTGCGCGGTGGATAACGAACACAAGTTGCGCGACGCGTTTCAAAACGAGCAGGGCTTTGTGCCCGCTTACTATCTGTTCAACGCCGAAGGACAACTGAAGAGCTTTGCCGCCGGGCAATTCGGCTTGCAGATTGTCAAATCGGCTTTAGAACGAATGTTTCCCAGTTAATCAATCGGAACGAAAGGGTTTTCAGGATGAAGAGAAATTCGATCAAATTGGGTTTGAGTATGGTCTTAGTGTTGGTGGCGCTAACACTGAACGTCAGGGGCCAAGACAATGGTAAAACAGCGGCTGCGCCCAAACCCGCGCCAAAGCTGGTAGTGGACGCCGCGACCTATGATTTTGGCCAGGTCAAGGAAGGCGAAGAAGTGAGCCACACCTTCATCGTCAAGAACGAAGGCAAGGCGGAATTGGTCATCACGAACGTCTCGCCCGCTTGCGGCTGTACCGCGAGCAATTTCAGCAAATCAGTTGCGCCAAACTCCGAAGGGCTGATTACGCTCTCAGTCAAGACGGCGGGGATGAGCGGCCAGAACGAACGCTACGCCGACATCATTTCCAACGACACACAAAACGCTTTCTACAAACTCTGGCTGAAAGTCGACGTAGTAAAAGCTGAAACGAAGGAGGCAGCAAAAATGGCAGACAAGACAGTGCTCGATTTCACGCTGAAGAACATTGACGGTAAGGAGACTGCGCTCTCCGCCTACAAAGGCAAGGTGCTGATGCTCGTCAACGTCGCCAGCAAATGCGGCTACACCCCGCAATACGAAGGCTTGCAGGCGCTCTACGCCAAGTACAAAGACCAGGGCCTGGTCGTGCTTGGCATCCCAGCCAACAACTTCGGCGCGCAGGAGCCGGGCACGAACGAAGAGATCAAGCAGTTCTGCACGCTCAAATACAACGTGAGCTTCCCGATGTTCGCCAAGATTTCAGTCAAAGGCGACGACATCCACCCGCTCTACAAGTTCCTGACCGACAAAACGACCGACCCGCAATTCGGCGGCGACATCAAGTGGAACTTCAACAAGTTTCTGGTGGCGCGCGACGGCAAGCTGATTGCGCGCTTTGAGAGCGGCGATAAGCCGGAAGGCGAGAAGGTGACGCAGGCGGTCGAGCAGGCATTGAAAAACTGAAGAGTGTTGGCAGTAAGCAACAGGGACGCGGGCAGCGTGTTTAGGAGCGCCAGCGTCCCTGTTTTTTTATGGTGACCGGCAAAACAGCTGCCCCGCCAACTTCAGACCTATTCAGGATCAAGACCCAATTCGCGTAAACGCGCGGCCAGCCGGGTCGCGCGGTCTTCGGCCTGCTGACGAGCGGCAGCTTCCAGTTCGGCGCGGTCTTCAGCCTGCGTAGCGCGGTCTTCAGCCTGTGTGGCGCGGTCTTCAGCCCGTGTGGCGCGCTCTTCGGCTTGCTGGCGTGCGGCGGCTTCCTCTGCCGCACGTTCTTCGCCCGTCGGCAGTAAGTGGCCTTGCGCATCGCACCAGCGCAACCACGTGTCGGCGTGGCCTTCAAAGATGCCGTCCCACAGCTTCACACGCAAACCCACACGCGGCAGGAGTGGCTGTTCCAGCAACTGATATTCGCCGTCACGCAAGACGAAGACTTGCGAAATTTCCTCGCTCAAATACCGTTGCGGGTCGTAGACCACGTAGTAGAGCACGCCTATCTCCGCGTAAGCATCGAGCTTGCGGCTCAATTCGCCGCCTTCACGGTTCGAGACGATTTCGACTAAGACCTCCGGCAGTTTGCCGAACTCCCAGACGAAATACGACCGGTGCTCTTTCGCATACCAATCCTGGTGCGGCTGTACGTCGAGGCTGACCAAAAGATCAGGCACGAGTGGTGGCTGGGACTTGGCAAAGAAGAGACCGACGTTGGCAGCGGCCAGAAAGTGGCGCGGCTGCCCCGGCGCTTGTTTCTTGCCGGGCGGCGGCGTCCACGCGGCATAGAGCGTTTGCACCAACAGGCGTTGCTGTTTTTCGGAAAAGAGGTTGTCCACGGGTTCGTCATCCTCCGTCACGACGCGGGCGTAGTAAGCCGCCCAATCGTCAGGGCTAGGCTGGGCGCTCGGCTCAGGCAGGTTGGCAGTTTCGGTCGTCGTTCCAGACATCGTGTTTTCCTCGCTGAATGTGGCGGGCGTCCTTTCGCCCGTGTGCGGCGGGCAGTGTAACCTAGTTTTTTGCCGTTCCTCAAACCGCTTACACTGTGAACAATGAGAAAACGATGCAGCAACAAATGCCCTGGCGTGCCAGAACCCGGCCACACCAGCCAGACTTTTGAGCGGCGCGGCGCGCTCGTGAAAGTGGCCATTCATCACATCCCGGCAGAGGTTTGCCCGCTGTGTCACGAAGCCTAAGTCAGCCGGGCGACGGGACATCAACTCGACCTTTTGCTAGCGCCTTTCCACGGCAAGCATGGCGCGATTCCTAGCTTGCCGCCGGCGGAAGTCACGATTGATTTCGGGGCAGCGACTGCGGCGAAAGCAGCTTGAGTTGGTTGGGACGATAAATTCTCCCACCACTTGGAGCTTGGCTGAGCGATTCAGCGAACGGCGACGCGGCCAGTCAGTTCAATGGTCTCTACCTGTGGCTTCGTCTAGCGCCGCCAACGCGCCGAAGAATGGGGAGGCGCGTGACAGATTTGGGAGCGACCGCGTCCCCGCTGGCGTAGCTTACTGCGTGTGCGGCGGATCATTGCACCAGCCGCAGGAAGTAGAGGCCGCGCTCGCCCCCAGCCACAATCAGATCGCCATGCACAGCGCAGCAAGACATAAAGCCATCGGCGAAAAGAGTCGCTAAACACTTGCCAGAGGCGGCCTCCCAGATTTTCAGCGTTTTATCATGGGAAACCGAGATGATCAGCTTGCCATCTGGACTGAAGGCGCAGCCAACCACCCTATTGTAATGCCCTTCGAGCGAGCGCAGCAGCGTGCCTGACTGCGTCTCGCAAACTTTCAATGTCTTACCGGAAGCTGAGACGATCAGCTTGCCATCGGGACTAAAGGCACAACCAATCACCGAACCTGCATGTCCATTGAGCGAGCGCAGCAGTGCGCCCGACTGTGTTTCCCAGACCTTCAATGTATTGTCGGTGGAAGCTGAGACAATCAGCTTGCCATCAGGACTAAAGGCGCAGCTATTCACCCAACTGGAATGCCCTTTGAGTGAGCGCAGCAGCGCGCCCGATTGCGCGTCCCAGATTTTCAGTGTCGTGTCATAGGAGGCCGAGACGATCAGCTTGCCATCGGGACTGAAAGCGCAACCAGTCACCAAATCTGCGTGTTCATTGAGCGAGCGCAGCAGCGCACCCGATTGCGCGTCCCAGATTTTCAGTGTCGTGTCATAGGAGGCCGAGACGATCAGCTTGCCATCGGGACTGAAAGCGCAACCAGCCACCGAATCTGCGTGTCCATTGAGCGAGCGCGGCAGCGCGCCTGATTGTGTCTCCCAGACTTTTAGCGTCCCATCATAGGAAGCCGAGACGATCAGCTTGCCATCAGGACTGAAGGCGCAGCCAGTCACCGAACTGGAATGCCCATCGGGCGAGCGCAGCAACATACCCGACAGCGCTTCCCAGACTTTCAATGTACAGTCACTTGAAGCTGAGACAATCAATTTGCCATCGGGACTGAAGGCGCAGGCATTGACCTGATCTAAATGCCCATCGAGTGAGTACAGCAACATGCCCAACAGCGCTTCCCAGACTTTCAATGTACAGTCACTTGAAGCTGAGACAATCAATTTGCCATCGGGACTGAAGGCGCAGCCCAACACCGATTTTGCATGCCCTTCAAGCGAGCGCAGCAGCGCGCCCGACTGTGTTTCCCAGACCTTCAATGTATCGTCATTGGAAGCTGAGACAATCAGCTTGCTATCAGGACTGAAGGCACAGCTATTCACCCCACTGGAATGCCCTTCGAGCGAGCGCAGTAGCGCGCCCGACTGCGTCTCCCAGACTTTCAGCGTCGCACCCGCACCCCAGGAACCCGAGACGATCAGCTTGCCATCAGGACTGAAGGCGCAGCCCTCCACCGGATCGAAGTGCCCCTCAAGCGAGCGCAGCAGCGTGCCCGACTGCGTCTCCCAGACTTTCAGCGTTTTGTCCCAGGAAGCTGAGACAATCAGCTTGCCATCGGGACTGAAGGCGCAGCCCTCCACCGAATCGAAGTGCCCCTCAAGCGAGCGCAGTAGCGCGCCCGACTGCGCGTCCCAGATTTTCAGCGTCTTGTCCCAGGAAGCTGAGACAATCAGCTTGCTATCAGGACTGAAGACACAGCCATTCACGTTACTAGAATGCCCATCGAACGAGCGCAGTAGCGCGCCTGACTGCGCTTCCCAGACTTTCAGTGTCCCATCATAGGAAGCCGAGACAATCAACTTGCCATCAGGACTGAAGGCGCAGCCCAACACCGAATTTGCATGCCCTTCAAGCGTGCGAATTAAAGCCGGATGCGGCTGATCGGGTAGATCAGCTTGCGGCGTAATCAGCGGTCGTTCCAGACATTGCAACATCTCCTGCAACATCGCCCGTAAACCTTGCAGGTGTTGCAACCGGAGGTGCAGCGTCTCTTCCACCTCTCGACGCGTCGTACAGTGATTGAGCAGGTGGCTGGAACCGGCAATGCCACGCTGTAAGGTAGCCAGCGGGTCATCTGCCGGGGCTACCGCGATGGCCTTGAGCAGATCGTGTTCGACCGCGTGCGCTTTGCGCAACAGTATCTTCTTCGCCAAATAACGCCAGTCCTTCACCGTCGTCACCAACTCTTCACCCCGCCCGGCGGCGAGCAGATGAAACGCCAGATGATCCCAAAGGTAAGGCTCGTCGTCGGGCAGCGCCGACCAATGGGGAGTGGGAGAGGGGTAGGGTGCAGGGGTGGGAGACGGCTGATGGGCGTCGAGCAATTGCTGGTGAAGTTGAGGCAGGGCGTCTTTCTGCTGTTCGAGCAGGTAACTGCGGACAACGTCGTGCAATTGCAACCGGCGTTTGGTCGCGTCGTAACCGAGCAGCAGCGACAGCCGGTTCAGCCGCGTGCACAGGTCGTCGGTCTCGAAATCGTCCAGCCCGCCCGTCCGCGTCCAGAACTTTTCCAATGTGGCGGCGGGAATCTCTACGTCTTCGGGAAAGATCGCCAACTCGAAATAGCGGGCGCGCTCGGCCTCGGTCAGCAATTCCAGACTGATGCCGATGGTCTTGGCGACGGCGTCATTGCGTTGCTGGCTGTCGCGCACGTCGAAGTAGGTCAACCCGCGCCGATCCAGCGCCTGGTGCGCGCGGGCGACTGCCGCCGGGAGCGGGCGGCTTTCATGCTCAACGCTGCGACGCACGTACCCGTTGGCCAGTTTCAACAGCAGCGGCCATTCGCCTAACCGCGCCGCCAGCCTGCCGAGTTCGCCTGCCGCGACGGCCAAGCCGGGAGCGCCCTCGAAACCGGCGGAGAGCAACGCGACGGCTTCGTGCTGTTTCATCGCGTCCACTTTGACCTTGTGCGCGCCGCCGGGCAGCACGTCCAGGTTGCGCGTCGTGATGAGCCGCGCGCAGCGTTTGCCGCCCTGCGTGAAGGGGCGCAGGTGCGCGCTCTGCCACACGTCGTCAATCACCAGCAGTAGGTCGCGGTCTTCCAACAACTCTTTCAAGCGCGTGATGGCCGCTTCGAGGTTAGTGAAACCGGGGCGTTGCCCGCTGAGCATTTCGATCAAATCTTCGACCTTGCCGAGCAACTCGCCGGGCGTCTCGCCCAGCGTCACCCACAGCACGCCGTCATCAAACGCATCCTGAATCCGTTCGTCGTGACAGACGGCGCGCGCCAGCGTCGTCTTGCCGTACCCGCCCGCGCCGCGCAACGCCGCCGTGATAGCGACCGGCTCTTCGCGCTGTTCGTCGAGCAGCAGGCCGATAATCTGCTCGAACTCTTCGTCGCGCGGGACGAAATCGTCCGGCAAGTCATCCACCATAAACGGCACGCGCGGCGTTTCGCAGCTTCGTTTCAAATTGCTGACGAACTTTTCCCCGCCCAGCTTATCGGACAGGTCATAAAAGTGCTGTTCCCGCATCCAGCGCGGCATGCTTTTGAAATCGAGATCGGGCGCACCTTTGATCGGATAGACGCAGACGCCTTGCTGCCGCGCGTAGCGCCATTCCTTGCGCACGATGTCAGATTTCAGCGCGTTCGGCGTGATGACCAGCGCCATAAACTCGACGTGATTGAGCGCCTCGGTGATTTGCAGCCACCATTTGCCGCTCTCCATCTCAGTCAGGTCTTGCCAGACTTCGAAACCCTGGGCTTCCAATTGCTGGCGCAATCGGCTGGCGAGCGCCTTGCCGTCGCTGCGGGCGTAGGAGATGAAGACGCCGGAGCGCGGTTGGTTGGGATGGCGTGTAGAGGTAGTCATGGCTTGTTGCCGAAACTGAAGATAAACCAGCCTTCAGTAGCCAGATGGTGGCGCGCTTACTTCACACGCGAATGTTGTGATCGGTCAGATACTTCCACCCTTCTTCGCCCAGCAAATCCATCGTAGACAAACCATCCTGCGCCGTACCTGGATAAACAAAGATGCCGTCGCGTTCGATCACGCGCGGATCGAGCGCACGTAAGCCTTCGAGCAGGCTGGCAAACGTGGCGGGCTGCCAGTATTCGCTTTCCGCGATGTTCTCGATGGTGGCTTGGAAGGGGTCGAATAGCTGTTGGTAGGTGGGGCGGAACTGGTAATCGCCCACGTCATCAGCGACCGGCGCGTCCTGGTTATCAATCAACATCATCAGCGTGACGATCATGAATTCCTTTTGGTCGGAGAAGCGGTGCAAGCGATCCACTTCGCTGCCCATCTCGTCCGGCTCGGTGGCCATCGAGGCTTCGATCTCATTGCGCCATTGGTTGAAGGTGCTGATGGCTTTGGTCGCGTCGTCGTAGTAATCCCAAAAGCCGTATTCCCAGGCGTACTGATTTTCGAGCAGTAGGGAAGCGACCGATTTCATGAAGCGGCGTTTCTCTTGCGCGCTATCGGTATTGTCTTCGGCTTCGATCAGGCGGGCGAGTTGGGCGCGTAGTTGGTCATTGCCGAAGGTTTGAATGACGAGCTGGATGCCGAAGAATAAGGCGTGACTCTCTTCGACGCGCCCGCCCAGGAAATTGCGCCGTCCGGCATTGAGTTGTTTGTTGTTCGATGAACTCAGCGCCATGTAAACGCCGCCCGCGAAGAGCAGGGCGAGTATGAATAGCAGCAGCAGAAAAACGCTGGTCGCTAGCAACAAAACGGGAATTATCATTGCGGTACTTGAGCCTCCCTTAGTGACACGAGAAACTGCGAAAAGTCGTTGAAGTCGGGAATGATGTGCGATGCGCCTGCGTTTCGCAACAGCGCGGCGCGTTCGCCTGTGCCGACGCCGACAAAAGGCAGCTTCAAATTGCGCGTCGTGCGCACATCCCAAAGGCCGTCGCCGATGTAGACCACACGGTCGAAGACGGTTTGATAGTGCGACTGCGCTTGTTGAAGGGCGTCGCTCAGAATCTCTTCGCGCGCGTGCCAGGCATCGGCGCAGGCGGTTGGGATGCCGTCGAAGTTGATCTGTGCGTGTCGCAGCTTGAAGTGCGCCGAGGCTTGCCAACAGCCGGTGGCAATGGCGACGGCCCAATTGGCTTCTTGTTGCAAACGCTCGAATGCTCTGTCCGCGCCGGGAATAGGCGGCATAAGATGCGGCGCGGCGGCAATGGCTTCAGCCAGCAGTTGCAGGAAGCGGCGTTGCACTTGATTGGCTTCCACGTCGAAGGGCGCGCGTCCTAGGTGATCGGTCAGGATGTGATGCGTGAGGCCGGAGTCAGTGATGTGCGGGCAAGCGTGCCAATGCCCTGAGTTGGTGACGATGCCGAATTCATCGGCGAAGGCTTGCGCGAAGCAGCGATCGTCCACTTCGTTGCTGTGAGTGAGCGTGCCGTCTATGTCGAAGATGGCGAGTTGCATGGGTTGATTAAGGAATGAGCTTTAGCCGCCAAACCACCCACCAAAACCACGTCCATACGAACCCGACCGCCCCGTACGCGTGCCAGTGACTTGTCCACTCGAAGACATTCGCACACTCGTCCGTCCAAAACCGCTCGGACGGGTTTTGCCCACACCGGTTGAGTTGACGCCGCCCACGCGCGAGGCGCTAAAGATTGTCGGGCGGCTTACCGGACGATAACTCGGCGGATTGAATGGTGGCGGAGTCGTAGGACGTGACATGGGCATATAACTGCCGCCACGATAATAGCCCACGGTCGGGTATGGGCTATAGAAATAGTGGCTGTAAAACCACCAGTGCGAAAACGGGCTGCCGCCGTAGTAGTAGTGACGTTCAACCGCGCGCGTCGTCGTATTGTCAGGATTTTTCTTTGCGACCTCTTCGTCGTGCGGCTGAAAGTCGCTCAGCCGCAGCATCTGCACCTTGACGCCTTGCTTCTGCCATTCGACCAGATCGTCGTTGATGTCGTCGAGCTCGGCCTGTTGCGTCGGGTCTTTGACCAGATAGATGACGTTCTGGATGCCGCGCTGCTTGAGTTGATCGGCGGGCGGCAGCTTGGCCAGGAAGCGATTGTCGAATTGCGTGTCCTCGTCTTGATAAGGCGCGAGACGGTTGCTGTCGAGCAAGAGCAACGCAGGGGCATCGTCTTTGAGCTTGGCTTTCTTTTCTTCGATCTCTTTCGCGTAGTAGGCCATTGCAGCCAGCGTCTCGTGCGCTTTGACCACGCCGAGCGGGTGCGGCCAGTTATCAAACGCGGGAACGATCTGCGTCGTATCGGCCATTGCCGCGCCCAACGCGACCGATTGCGGGCCAGGCAGGTCGGCGACGATCAGTGTCTGATTGGCGTTCTGTGCCTGGCTGATCAGTTCGCGCAAGCCTTCGGCACGGGCGTAGGTCTCGGTCATCTGCGGCGTGCGAATTGGACGCATTTGCGCCTGCAGCGATGATTGCGACAGCGATTGCAGCAGCGTCGGCACGAAGAATGGCTGCCAGGCGGAACTGTGCGGTTGATAGATAGAGATCAAGTAGTTGGGATCATAGGCAGACCAACGTTGCTCGCGACTGTCGGTCGCCACCGAGCCATCGAAGGCCAGCGCCTTGTCGGTCGAGCCCACGTTCCAGCCCGATTTGCGTTGCAACTCAAGCGAATCGAGCGTGACTTCGGAATCTTTATCGGTGATTTGGTAAATGGTCAGGCCTGCGGCAGCCAACACCGCCGTCCACGCCATGCCTTTGCCGAAGCTGCGGCGGGATAGATGTTGCGAGAACCAGCCAGCGAGTGGCGCATTGCCTGAGTCGCGATTGGCTATTACTTGCCGCGAGAGTTCTTTGCGGCGCTGTTTTTCTGCAGTCTTCTTGTTCATAGCTTGTTAGTGGTCAGTTTCATCGAACAGTCTTGCTATACGCAAAACGCGCCAGGGAAGTTCAAGCAACGGGCCACTGATCACTGGTCACTGATCACTCTTAGGTTGAATATCAAAGTCGTCTACCTGAAACACCTCACCCTCGAAAGAAAGAAAACCGAAGCTGCCGTAGAGAAAAAGGTCTTTGTCATTACTCGTGTCGGTGAAGATGGCCGGACTCTCTTCGCCGTTGGAGTTGGCCTGGAGTTTATGCGAGATGGTGTGGCCGCTCACGGTGACGAAAATGGTGTAGCTCTCTTTCTCTTTGATTTCGAAGAGCAGTGGCGTCGGCGTGGCGAGTTCGGTGACTTGTCCATCTTTCACACGATAGGTGTAGAGTTTGCGCGGGGCCAGTTCACTCGCTTTCGGCCCGGTAAGATGGAAGAGATAGTAGTTGTTCTTGTCATAGCGCACGGCCCAGGTCGCGCCTTTGCCGTCGTTGAGCCAGACGGTGAAGACAGCCTCGAAATCACGATAGGTTTTGCCTTTCAACAGCCCGATGGTCTTGCCGCTAACTTGCAAGCGCGTGGTCGTCCGCTGGCCGACTTGCAAGCGCGCAATCGTCCAATCGCCCGGCGCGTTCCAGAGCGAGAGGTTATCAAATCCGTCGCTAGTGCCTTTCGAGGTGAGGATCGGATCGAGTTTGACGGCTAGCTCGCGCGGGCCAGGTTTGAGCAATTCTTTGCTTGACCAAGGTTGATAGCCGGGCAATTCAATTGCGATAGTGTGTTCAGTGGCCTCCGTGAGCGGGTAATCAATTTGCACTCGACCGTTTGCGTTGACCTTGCCGCGCAGGTCGCCGTCAATTAGTACAGTAGCACCAGGAAGAGATTGGATGTTCAGTTTGGCGACTTTGCTCAGAATAGTATTGAGCGGGGGGAATGGGTAACGACTGCCTGCTTCAATGTCGTCTAGCGGTGTGCGGTAGTCATTGTATTCAGGGTGGTGGATCAGCAGTGAGTGGTTACCCGGTTCAAGGTTATCAATCACAACGCGTCCGGTTTGGTTGGCTGTTGCGCGTAGCTTGTCATCAATGAAAACCTGCGCGCCAACCGGGATGCCAGGCAATTCAAGCCGGGCAAATTGCGCTTGGAGTTGGAGCCGGACAATATCGCTACTCTTCGTCAGCCGCGCTTTAGTTTCCCTACTCAAGAAGCCGGGCGAGCTAGCCTTGATGATGTAGCTTTGTCCGCGCCGCAACTCAAACTCGGCTTTGCCTTCGACATTATCAGTTTCGGTTTCGTCAAGAATGCGGCCTTGGGAATCTGTGACGACGATTTTGCCCGCAATGATCGGTTCGAGAAAGACGCCTAGAATGCCTTTGCTAGCCTGAGTCGCACGGCGGCTCAGCGTCACGTTTTCATTCGCCGCGCGCTCACGCGGTCTGATGACGGTGTAATCTCGTTGCGCCAGTGCAGGGATGACACAGAAAGATTGAAGCAGAAAGATTGCCGAAAATTGAAGTGGTGACAAACGGAGGCTACTAACTTTCATCGGCCTTGAGGGTAGTAGCTTCGCGCACAGAAATCAATTGGCGGAGGCGTGGAAGAGTGGCTCAATGAATATCTTGGGCGCAACGAAAGCCGACGTAGTCGCGGATTTCCTGTGGTTTCAGCCAGCGACGTTCGGTCGCGGTTTGCTCGCTCGGAGGATTGAAGTAGGAACCACCACGAATCACTTTGTAGCCGGGATCAGATTCGGCCAGGCTGTTAGGATAGGGTTCGTATTCGCTCGCTGTCCATTCAGCAACGTTACCCGCCATATCCAAAACGTTGAAGGGACTCGCGCCTTTGGGATAGCTGCCTACGCGGCTTAGTCTGCCGACTTGGTCTCGTGAAAGTGAGGCGCTGGAATACTCTGACTTCCACTCGTTGCCGTAAGGGTAGAGAAAACTCTCTTTGCCGCGTGCCGCGTATTCCCATTCAATCTCGGTGGGCAGCCGCTTTTTCCGCCCGCGACAATAAGCATCCGCGTCATACCAACTCACGTAAATGACGGGGAAGTAATCCTCACCGGCTGGAATTTTGCCAGCAACCCAGTTTTTTGGGGCGCCGCGTTGACCTGCTTGCACGAAACTTTCGTAGTCCTGGTTTGTGACTTCATTCTGGTCGAGGTAGAACGCCTTGACCTCTACTGCGTGTACGGGTTTCTCAAACTCGCTAGCGCCATCGCGCCCCATTTTGAATTCACCGGCAGGGATGGGAACCATTCCTGCCGGAATCGTTGGCGTAAGAGGCTTGTCAGGCGGAGTGGTAGGACGGTAAACCCACCAACCCGCCAGCAGGGTCAATAACAGCAACGCTGCTAAACCAATCACTAAAGGCGTTTGGCGCTTCTCTTTCGTCTTCACCACCGGCAACGGCGAACGCGGATAACCGTCCGATGGAATACCACCATAAGAATCACCCGCGCCATTGCTCTGTCTCGTCGCATCAGCAACAGGCGTGACGGCCTGGGTTTCATTGAAACCGATGGTCGTGACATCTACCACGGCGACGCCGGTGCCGCGCTGTTCAGCTTGCGCGAGGGTGGCGCGCGCGGCGGCGACTTTGGTGAAGTCGGCCTTGCCGCTGCGCTCGAACTCTTCGAGCAGAATCCAGAAATCGCGCGCCGTCTGGTAGCGGTCATCCGGGTCTTTTTCGAGCGACTTGAGTACGATCTTTTCGAGTTCGGGCGAAAGCTCGGGTTTGAATTGGCGCGGCGGCGGCGCGGGCAATTCGATGTGGCCACGCCGGATTTCGTAATCGGAGGTGCCGTCGCCGGTATCTGAAAAAGGCACGTTGCCGGTAAGCATCTCGTAAAAGACCACGCCCATTGAGTAGATGTCGGAGCGGTGATCCAACTCGCGCCCGCGCGCCTGTTCGGGCGACATATATTCGGGCGTGCCGGGATTGAAGCCCATCTGCGTGCCGCCTTTGACGCCGCGCACTTTGACGATGCCGAAGTCAGTCACTTTGGCAATGTCGTTTGGCGTGATCAGGATGTTGGCCGGCTTCAGGTCGCGATGGATGATGCCTTGATGCTTCTTGCCATGCTGGTCGGAGTAAATGAAGTGGTGCGCGTAATCAATCGCACGCAGTATTTGTTTGAAGAGGCGAATGGCACGCGCTGGTTGAATGGCGCCGGTCTCGCGCGCGATCATGCGGCGCAGATCGCGGCCCGGCACATGCTCCATCACCATGCAGGTCATATCGCCTTCGGCGATGAAGTCGTAAACGCGCACGATATTCTGGTGATCGAGCTGCGATTGGATGAAAGCTTCGCGTTCGAGGCGCTGGCGCAGGTGTTCGATCTGTTTGGCATTGAAGTCTTCAGTGCGGATGGTCTTGATGATGACTTCGCGGGCGAGACGCGTGTGGCGACCCAGATAGAGTTCGCCCATTCCGCCTTCGCCGAATTGACTAATGACTTCGTAGTTGCCGATGGTGCGACCGATCATGATTCAGGGAATGGAGGATGAAGGAGCGTGCTATTCTTGAGTCTCGAGCTGTGCTCCTCCGGTCTCGATCTTCGAGATCTTCTTAAAACTCAAAATGCAATCCTGCCCGCGCAGCCGGACAGTCAGGGCGTAATCGCCAAAGCGCAGCGTGTCACCGTCTTTGAGCGGCGCGGTTTGAATCCGCTCGTCGTTGAGAAAAGTGCCGTTGGAACTGCCCATATCCGCGGCGTAATACTGCTCGTCGTCGCGCCGCTCGATGCAAAGGTGCTGGCGCGAGATATTGTCCTCATCGAGCATCAAATGATTGTCAGCGCGGCGGCCAATCGTGACGCGGGTTTCGCCGAAAGGTTGCGTGACGCCGACTTCCAGCCCTTTGATGACGATGTGTGGCTTCAGCTCGAGTAAGTAAGGCAACAGGTTCGGCGTCGTCGCCTTACTGGCCAACGCCATGGTGCCCTGGCTCGAGGTGAGCTGGACGAGCAGCAGATTCTGTCCGACGCGGATTTGATCTTGGTCACGCAACTGGGTTGACTCAATGCGCTCGCCATTTACATAGGTGCCGTTGCGACTGCTGTCTTCCAATAGGAAGGCATTGCCGATGCGTTTGATCTTGCTGTGATGGCGTGAAACGGTGTCTCCTTCCAGCTTGATCTCACAATCATCGCCGCGCCCGATGATCAATTCAGCTTGCCCAACTTCTAGCGTGTCGCGCCCCACGCATAGTCCGCCGACGAAGCTGATAAAGAGCTTGCTGGCCGGATTGCTGATGGTGGCGCGGGCGGCGTGTGAGACTTCGCTGCCGCCGGTCTCAAGTGACCCCGTCTCGATTGGCATAACTGTTTCGACCTCTCACGGAACGAATGCTCGCTTGAACGAGCTGTCATGCGGGCTGGCGTCCTTCGGAGATTCAATTTAGGTTTAGGTGCGCTTCTGAGCGCGTGACCTGTTCGCTCGCTGCGAGTGATCGCTTCCCGGAAGGGCTACCCAAATGCTGCTTTCAGACTTGTGACGCAAGTAAAACTGAATGCACCGACAGCTTACCACGACGGGGAGAAGTTTTTCTACCTAGTGGGCTTGCGTCTGATTATGGCTTGCCGATTAATCAAAACGAGGTTGACTCAGAGTGCCGTTAGCCAATACAATGCGCCCCGTGTTGGCTATGAACCTCAAATGCTTTAGGTAGAATTAAATTGAGCGAGAGACCTAAAGCGCAACTTTCGTAGTCACGACCCCAGCCCGAATCATGAATTGCGTTTCACTGGGTTTCGGGCAATCAGCAGTAAGACGAACGTTATCATCTTGGTTGAAATTGGTTGAAATTGTTTCGGAGACGAAGTCTTGAAACACAACTATACACACACTTGCCTGTAGCGGTTCCGACGACAGGGTGTGAGCTTTGATCCCGTGAGGCACGCGAGTTTCAAAGCTGCGAGTAAGCTGGACTACAGGTAAGGCATCAGTGCTCACGCAGGATGGAGCACGAGAAAGGTGCCGGATATATGTCAATCACACTTCGCTCTTCTACGATTTGCTGGCGCGCCATAATGCTTTGCGCCTTGCTGGGTCTTGCTTTCTTGAATGTTGTCTCGGCGCAGATTCCGGGCATGCCTGGTAGCGCCGACGATGCCGCTCTCGGACGTGGGGTCAGCGAAAACAAACTCGGCAGCGTGCTTTTCTACAACTACTACACCAGCGACATCTCCAGCGCCAGCGTCAACACCCGCTTCGCCATCACCAATGCCAATCCCACGCAGGACATTGCCGTGCACTTGTTCTTTGTGGACGGTGCAACCTGCAATATCGCCGACAACTACATTTGTCTGACGCGCAATCAGACGGCCAGCTTTCTAGCCGCTGATATTGACCCGAACGTGACGGGTTACGTGATCGCGGTGGCGGTTGATACACAGGGGCTACCAGCGGGCTTCAACTTCCTGGCAGGTGATGAACTCGTAGTCACCTCCACGGGGCATCGCTTCGGTCTAGCGGCGGTGGCAGCAGCGCGGCGTGATGGCAATTTTGTGTCGCCGGTCAACTCCGATGGCTTCTCGTCAACGATGTTTTTTAACGGCACGCAATACGACTTCTTGCCCCAAACAATGGTGCTCGACAACTTCCCGAGCCAGACGGCTGGGCTGGGCACTTCGGCGGGCGACACGCGTTTGTATGTTTACACGCCCCATTCCGATCTGGCGACAGGCGGCAGCAGTTTACCGGGCGGCACTTTGTTCTTCCTGATACACGACGATCAGGAGAACACTTTTTCGGGACAGTTGTCCTACGTCTGCTACCTGTCTTCGGACAAGCAGCGCATCACCTCGGTGCGCACTTCGCCGAATATCACCTCGATTGTGCCAGCGGGGCAGAGTGGCTGGGCCAGCTTCTCCGCCTTCGGGACGCGGACGGTGCGCTGCACTACCAGCGGCACGACGACGACATTGAATAATCTGCCGTTGATGGGTGCGACCGCCACGCGGACCGGTTCATTCTTGGGCGGTCATAATTTGCGCTACGGAACGACCTTTACCCAAGGCTATTCGATCACGATCCCATTGATTACGCCGCCTTGTGGCTCGTCAGTCGAATTGCCGGCCAGTGGGAGTGCGCTCCCAGCCTGTGCAATTAATTAAGTTTGGTTTTAGTAGGATGATGGTTGGTTCACTGACGTTCCTCACTTAACTTATGCAGTGAGCCAACCATCGTAGTTTCGCATAGGCGTGCATCTGCGCTAACAAACTTAATTGGAACTTCAGCCACGGGTAACCGTGAAGCCAACCGTGCAATTGAACGCGATGTTTCCCCTGCACCCCTGGCCTGATTCAGGCTTCTTTACTTTAGGCCCATAGGCTCAAGCATCGCTTGCCCAAAGGTAAAACTGACTGCTTGATTAGCAGCTCAAGGTGGTGGAAATTTTTTCCGGCACTTTCTGAAACCTTTCGCGCGTCAAGGCGTGGAAGAGCGGTATTCTTTTGGGTTTGGGCAAAGTGTATGCTGATGCCGACGGATTGAAGCCAACGGAATTGAAAAGCGAGACTAAAGCGAGATAGACGAGCAAGCCTCAACTCAATCCGCTGCCCCTCTGACATTCATCAGTTTGAGAGCCCGCCCAAATCGCTGCAACATTGCCGCGAAGTTGTCCACGCCGACCCGTTAAGATTCCGAAGAGCTACCAAGCCTTCACCTATCCCCCGGCAAGCGCGTTTGTTTGGCAACTGCGCAAATTCAGCAAGAAGCGAAAACGTTAAGATGGCAGAATTTACCTGTAAATTGGGCACTCCGGCAGGCGAGATCGTCACGCGCACTGTCGAAGGCATGACCGAACCGGAGTTGCGCCAACGGCTGCAATCCGAAGGCTATCGCATCTTCTCGGTGCAAACCTCCGGCATGATCAATGGCGTGCGTGTCAGTGGCGCGAGTGGGCGGGCTGTCAAGATCAAGCTTGATGACTTCCTGCTCTTCAATCAACAACTCGCCGCGTTGCTGCACGCGGGCTTGCCGGTGCTGCAAGCCATACAGATGTTGCGCCAGCATTCGCCTAATCCGAAGCTGCGGCTGGTGCTGGGCGATGTCGAAGCGCGCATCAAAAACGGCGTCGCGTTGTCAGACGCCTTTGCGGCGCAGGGCGACACTTTCCCGCGCATTTACACGGCTTCGATTCTAGCTGGCGAGCGGTCGGGCAGTCTGGATGACGTGTTGCGCCGCTACGTCGAATACACCAAATCTATCGTGGCGTTGCGGCGCAAAATTCGCGGCGCCCTGACCTATCCGATCATTCTGCTTTGTGCGGCGACGATATTGGTGACGGTGCTGACTACTTTCGTGATCCCGCGTTTCACGTCCATCTACGAAAATCTAGGTAGCCAACTGCCGACCATTACCGTCGTGGTCGTCGGCATCTCGACGGCGATTCAATCAAATATTTACTGGATTGTACCTGCGCTTGCGGTCGCGCTGTTTCTGCTCTTCTCCTGGCGCCGGACTGAGAATGGGCGGCGCACACTGGATCGCTGGATTTTGAAGATTCCGTTGGTCGGCAATCTGGTCAAGCAGATGACTACGGCGCAGCTTTCACGTAGCCTGGCGACACTGCTTGCGGGTGGTATCACGCTGGTCGAATCATTCCAAATCGGACTTTCCTCGGTGACCAATTACGAACTCAGACGCTCGACCGAACCGGCGCTTGGCAAGATTCGCGAGGGCAAAGCGTTCACTGAAAGTCTTGACGAAGCCGGTTGGGTGCCCAAGCTGGCCGTGGATATGATCGGTGTGGGCGAGCGTTCCGGCTCCTTGCGCGAGATGCTGGACGAGGTGGCAGGCTTTTACGACGCCGAGACCGAAGTGACGTTGGGACAACTTACGACTTTTATCGAACCCGCGATTTTGTTCGCGATGGCGGGCGTAGTGGTCACAATCTTACTGGCGATTTACACGCCGATGTTGCAGATGGTCAATCAGGGCGCGCAATAATCTCACTGGAAATTTCGCAATGGCAGTAGCAGCAGAACAACAAGTCAATCAAGCAAACGAGAAGGCCGATGCCGAGCGACTGGCGCAACGCTACCGGCTCAACTTCGTCAACCTGGAAACGACGCCGGTGGATTATGCGCTGGTGCAATCGCTGCCGGTGGATTTGATGTTGCGCAACAAGTTCGTCCCCTTGCGGCGCGAGAACGGGCATATGGTGATCGCGATGGCCGATCCGTCGGATCTGCTCTTGCTCGACGAACTCAAGGCGCAACTGCACACTAAGATCAAAGTCGAAGTCGCCACCGCGACCGCGATTGAAGGTGTGCTGCGCAAGGGCGATGCCTCGCAGCGCGTCTTGCACGAGGCGACTGAAGGTTTCCGTGCTTCGCTCATCAAGGAGACGGAACACGGCGAGGAGGTGTTCGATCTTGACCGCCTCTCGGGTGACACCGACATCTCGCCGATCATCAAGCTGGTTGACACCATCGTCTTCACTGCGCTCGAAAAGCGCGCCTCTGACATTCACATGGAGACGCGTGACAACGACATGGTCGTGCGTTACCGTATTGACGGCGCGCTCTACGATGCGGGCGACCCGATTGCGCTCAGCCATCACCTGACCATCGTTTCGCGTATCAAAGTCATGTCGGAGCTAGATATTGCCGAGCGTCGCGTGCCGCAGGACGGGCGTTTCCGTATGCGCATCAAGGGGCGCAAGGTGGATTTTCGCGTCTCGATCATTCCGACCGTGCACGGCGAAGACGTGGTGATTCGTATCCTCGACAAGGAGCAAATCAACGAAGCCTTCAAAGATTTGAAACTGGAAGTGGTCGGATTTGACCCGAAGCTGCTGCAAAAATTCCGTCGCTTTATTCTCGAACCCTACGGGATGGTGCTAGTCACCGGGCCGACCGGTTCGGGTAAGACGACGACGCTTTATGCGGCGCTCAACGAGATTCGCAATGACGAGGACAAGATCATCACGATTGAAGACCCGGTCGAGTATCAGTTGCGTGGCGTCGCACAGATTGCGGTCAATGAAAAGAAGGGGTTGAGCTTCGCGCGCGGCTTGCGTTCGATCCTGCGCCACGACCCGGACAAGATCATGGTCGGCGAAATCCGTGACCAGGAGACGGCGCAGATCGCCATCAACTCGGCGCTCACGGGCCACTTGGTCTTCACCACCGTGCACGCCAACAACGTGATTGACGTGATCGGGCGTTTTATCAACATGGGCGTCGAGCCGTACAACTTCGTTTCCGCCTTGAACTGCGTGTTGGCGCAGCGGCTGGTGCGTATGCTCTGCACGCGCTGCAAACAGCAATATGCGCCGGATGACACTGAGTTGATCGAATCCGGGCTGCAACCGACGGCCTACCGCGACCGCGTCTTTTTCAAGAGTATCGGTTGTGAGATTTGCAATCACACGGGCTATCGCGGGCGCACGGCGATTCACGAGTTGCTGGACATGTCTGACACCATTCGCGAGCTAATCATCGCGCGCAAGCCCGGTTCCGAAGTGCGTCGCGTCGCCACCGAAGAAGGCTTGGGAACGTTGCGCCAATCGGCTTTGCGCCTGGTTTTTGAAGGGCAGACGACGCTGCACGAGATCAATCGTGTGACGTTTGTGGAGGAGCTGAGGTAGCGCTCGTCGGCAAATTTCAAATCCCGCATTTGAAATTTGCGATTGGCAAGAGCAGGCCATTAAGGGTAAAGTACCGCCTGCTTCTGCCTTTTGCTCCATCCCCGCTATCGGTCAGATTTTGGCTGCTTGAAAATTCTGAAAGGTTGGAAGGCAGTTTCTGTCGCGCCCGAACGCTGGCGGAATTGCTGTTGGCTAAATCTGCTCCAAATATTTGCCAGTTTTCCTACTCATTGGTTTGAGGCTCGATAAAGACGCGCGCGAACCAATAATAGATTATGAACGCCAGACTAGCGTGAGCACACGAGTCACCGGCGTCAAAGTAAGCTATGGCCAGCCGTGAAAGGTTTGGCCGAAATCCTGATTAAGTTTGAGCGTGACGAAGCAAGTCCGGCGTTATTGCTGAAAGTCAGCAACCGCGCCAAGGCAAACCGAGCAAGTTTTAAGGAAGAGAAGGTCAGTTATGAGAACGAACACCACAGTCCATAGGTTATTGGCAATGCTTCTCGCATTCTGTCTCACGGTGCCGAGCGCGGCGGTGACAGCGATGGCCGATGGCAAGTCTGGCAAGAAGAGTTACAAGGAAGGACTCAAGTACGAAGAGTTGCAGCAATGGGATTTGGCCGCGCAAGAGTTCGCGATGGCCGTGGCGGCTGAACCGACCAACTACGAGTACAAGCTGCATTATGCGCGCTCGCTGCAAAACGCTTCGATCATGTTCGTCAAACGCGGCGATGAACTGGCCAAACAGGGCGATTACGCCAGCGCCTATAACGCCTATCGCCAGGCAATCGGTTACGACCAGGGTAACGAGATGGCTTCGATGAAGATGCGGAGCATGCTCGAACTGCAGAAGGAGCAGGCGACTGGACTCAATCAGTCCGTTTACGACCCGCAGACAGGGCGTATCAAACCGATCAGCACTGATATACAGTTCCAGACAAAGCCGCGCAACCGCGAAACGCAAGTAGACCTCAAGCTGGATGATGATCTAAAAACCGTGATCAAAACTCTGTCGCGCCAGCTCGACCTGAACGTGATCTTCGATGAATCGGTGCGCGCGCAGGGCAAGGTGAACATCGAGTTGCATGGGGTGACGCTCGCCAAGGCCTTCGACCTCGTCCTGCTACAGAACAAGCTGACTTTCCAACAAGTGGATCGCAAGACGATTCTGGTCTACATGAACAACCAACAAACGCGCTTGCTTTTCGAGCAGGCGGCGCTCAAGACTTTCTATTTGGGCAACATCAAAATGACCGACGCACGTGCTGTGGTCAACACACTCTTGCCCGGCAAGCCAGTCGCGGCTATCGAAGATCAGAAGGTCATTATCCTCAAAGGCACGCCAAGCGAATTGCAATTGTTACAGGACGTGCTCGACAGCGTGGACAAGAACATTAGCGAAGTCATCATCGACGTAGAGATTTACGAGGTTTCTAACGATACCAAACTGCGCATCGGGAATCAGCTCGCGACCGAAAAAGGGCTGCCAGTGCTAAGCTCTTATACAGACAAAACCACCGGCGAACCCAAGACTTATGTTGCCGGTGAGACGGCGTCTCTCACCAACCTGGGCGGTCTGTTCGCGAAGGGCGCGCTTGCCTTGGCTGGTACCACTTTCAATCCCCTCAACGGCGTGGGCGGGTTGATCGGGTTACCGGGGACTACGCTCAGCCTGTTGCAATCAAAGGGCAATTCGAAACTGCTCAACAAGATTCAAATCCACGCACTCGACGGCCAATCCAACACGACCAAAGTCGGACGCAGCGTGCCGGTCAGCCTGGGCTCGAACTATGGCGCAGGCGTTGGCACGTTTGGCGGGATTGGCGGGGTTGGCGGGGTTGGCGGGGTCGGTACTCCTGGCGGCACGGTCGGTGGCGTCAATCAAGGTCTTGGCGGTGGCCTCTTAGGCGGCCTTGGTGGTGGTGGCTACGGCGGCGGGTTGTTCAACAGCATCCAGTATAAAGACGTGGGGCTCGTGATCAACGCCAAGCCGAAGATCACCAACGAGGGCTATGTCGAGATTACGATGAAGATCGAGACTTCCAACGTCGAAGCCGGCGCTGACCCATTGACGCCCAACTTCACGCAACGCTCGCTCGACACGACGGCGCGCATTCAGGACGGCGTGACCTCGATTGTGGCCAGCGTGACGCAGGACTCGAAAGGCAATTCGCGCACGAGCATTCCGTTCATCGGCATGTTGCCGCTGCTCGGACGGCTCTTTACCACACCGAACCAGGAGTCGCGCCAGAGCGACATCGTCATCACCGTCACGCCGCACATCATCCGCGCGGCGGAGATCACTAAAGAAGACAACCTGGCCAAACTTGCCGGTTTGAACAACCAGTCCGGCGCGGGCAGCGGCTTGCTGCCGAGCATCGAAGACGTGCTCTTCCGCGCGCAGCTTGAAGAGGAACAGGAGCGCCGCTTAGTCGCATCCGAGCGGGGTGGGGTGCCCGCCGATCCAACGGCCACCACTGCGCTCACGCAAACGCCTGCGCAGATTGCGCCGACCACTGCGCCCAATGCCGTGCCGTTGCGCAATGCCAGCAATTCTGGCGGCGGCCTGCCGGACAAGGGGTTGCCCGCTGGCCCGTCGGGGGCTGCCAATACGTTCCAGCCTGCGAACAACACTGGCAGCCAGCCACGCAAGAATATAAGCATTACTGGCGGAGGCGGTGACTCGAGTGGTAGCAATGCCAGTTCGACGCACAACTGGAACCCGCAACCAGTGACGGCGGATACCAACCCGCCACCGGAGATCAATCCGGCGTTGATTCCGCAGGTCACGCCACCGGTCGAGATCAATCCGGCATCAAATACTGGGTTGAATCCAGCGCTGAATCCGAATCTGCCACCAAACGCGAATCCGAATGTGCAACCGAACGCGGCGGGCGATGACAAAGCTACGGGCGAGAAGTCGCCGGAGGCGGCTGGCCAAGTAGTAGTGCTTACTCCCGATGGCGTGCCGGTCAGACCGGCCCAGGTGATGAACGCTACGCGCCCGCCTGAGCTTGAGAAATACCTGCAAGAGCAACGCCTGCTCGCGGCCAAAGAGCGCGCTGCCGCCGCCAACAACAAAAAGCAGCCAGCCGCCCAACCACCGATTGACTACGTACCACCGACACAGCCGCAACGGGTCAACGCGCCACCGGCCGCTCCCAAAGGTGCGGGGAGATCTGCGGCAGGCGGCGATCCGGGCAGTTTCAACAACACCGGTGCGCCGGAGCCCGTGCGCCTCACTACGCCCAAGGCTGGTTCGGTCGCGCTCAGTCTGCAACCGCAGCAGTCGCGTGTGCAGTTGGGCAAGACGGTAATGGTCACTTTGCAACTCGATTCGCAGACGGCGCTCTCAAGCGCGAATCTCGCGCTGCGCTTCGACCCACTCAAACTGCAAGTGAAAGCCGTGCGCGACGGCGATATGCTGGGCAAGCAGCCGGACATCATGCACTCAACTGACATGGATGTCGGCAGGCTTAACATTACGGCGAACGCTACGGGGGGCAAAGCGATCAAACCGTCGGGCCGTCTGATCGTCATCGAATTTCTCGCCATCAACCCCGGCGAGTCGGAAATCTCCGTTGATGGCGGCCAAACACAAGTGCGGCTCGCCGGCAATGTGATGGCCAATCTCAATGCTACAGCGGCGCAGGTAGTCGTCACTCGTTAAGTTTTTAGCGTTGAGCTTGGTATTGAGTTCCGGCTGAGGTGAAAGTAATGAAGAAAATAGTTGGCAGTTGGCAGTTGGCAGTTGGCAGTCATTGGCGGCGCAGGCGCGTATTGGCTGGACAATCGTCTGCTGCCAACCACCAGCCTACGCAACGCGGGTTTACGCTGCTTGAGTTGATCGTCACGATGGCGATTCTGGCGATTCTGCTAGCCTCGGCAGTGCCGCTGATGCGTAATAACGTCAAGCGCCAGCGCGAAGAAGAACTCCGCCGTAACCTGCGCGAGATACGCATGGCGGTTGATGCTTTCCACATGGAGTGTAACAAGGGCATGTTCACCGAGTTGGAGAGCGACCGCTATAAAGATTGCTATCCGAAGAAGCTCGAATACATGGTCGAAGGCATGCGCGTGCGCAACACTGTGGACAAGACGATGCGTTTCCTGCGCCGCATCCCGCGTGACCCGATGACCAACGGCACCGATTGGGGCTTCCACTCGACCGAAGACGATCCGAGCGGCGATTCGTGGGACGGCGAGAATATTTTTGACGTTTACACCAAGAGCCGTGAGAGCGCGTTGAACGGCACTAAGTACAAAGACTGGTAAGATGAATTTCAAAGCTCGCATCTCAAATTTGAGACGGCCCGGCCAAGCCGTCAAACAGACCTTGCGGCGGCAACGCGGCTTCACCTTTCTGGAGTTGCTGATCGTCATGACGATCCTGGCGATTCTGGCAGTAGTGGCTATTCCAGTCTTTATGACCAACATCAAACGCGCGCGCGAAACCCGCTTGCAGCACGACCTGTACGTTATGCGCGAGGCGATTGACAAGTACACGGTGGATAAAGAGAAAGCACCGGCCTCCTTGCAAGAGTTGGTAACCGGCGGTTACCTGCGCGCGTTGCCTGAAGACGCCATCACCCATTCCACCGAGACCTGGCGCATCGAGATGGAAACCGAAACGCTCAGCCCCAACGTCTCGCCTGGTATCCGCGATGTGAAGAGCGGCGCCGAGGGGACAGATACCAACGGCAAGCCTTATAGTGAGTACTGACAATCTAATGATGAAGGATGAGTGATGAATGATGAATGCCTATTTTCATCATTCATCACTCATCCTTCATCCTTTCAACTTATGTCACAACCTAATGTTTTATCGAATATCTGGGGTCGGCTGACCGCGCCGGACTGGCCGCGCACGGCGCTCTCGATTGGCGAAACGCATCTCGCGCTGACCACTTTGCGCAAACGCGGCAGCGTCTTCGAGCCGAGCAACCTGGGCGTCTTGCGTCTGCCCAAAGGTTTGGTGCGCGCCCATTTCACCGAGCCAAACATTACGAGCGAAGCCGATCTGCTGGAAAAGATTCGTGAGACGGTGGCCCAGGCCGGGCATCGCCGTTTGCGCCGCATTGCCGTGGCCCTGCCAGCGGGCAGCGCGCGCAGCCTGGTCTTCACGCTCGAAAGCGTGCCGGACGAACGTCGCGAGTTGGCGCAGATGATCGAGTGGAAGGTCGAACGCAATCTGGGCGGTCGCGTCAGCGAGCTGCGCATCAATCATCAACGCCTGAGCGATTTCAACGGGCGCAGTCAGTGGCTTGTTTCAGCAATTCACGAGGATGTGCTCGCGCAATACGAACGCGTCTTCCGCGAACTAGGCTGGCAGACCGGGTTGATCTTGCCACAAGCCTTGGGCGAGGCGCAGTGGCTGATGCGCGCCGAGTTGCCCGACGATCAGGCGCTGGTCAGCTTGCGCGAGGACGGCTTTGACGCCGTGATTGTGCGCGGCACCGAGCCGATTCTGGTGCGCGAAGTCTCCTGCACACCGGAAGAGCGCGAAGATGAATTTTTCCGCCTGCTGGTCTTCTACCGCGACCGCTTGATGCCGGAAGATGGCCAAGTCACTCTGTCGCGCTTGCTCACACTCGGCAATGCTTATGATCAGCGCCGCTTCCGCGAGGTGCTGGCCTCGGCGTTGGAGAATGTCGCCATCATGCTCGACCCCGCGCAAATCGGCTTGCAGGTCGAGCCGAGCGCACCCTTCAAAGAATTTGCCGCAGCGGCGGGCTTGGCGACGCTGGCGTGGAATAACTAAGACGACCCAAGCAAAGAAATCATCGAGAAAGGCAATCATCAAGTAATCATGCAAACCCACGAGGGAGAATCACACACACATCATTGGCCGCGCCTGGCGCTAAGCTTGGGCACGCTGCTGCTCGCTTTCCAACTGCTCGCTTGCAAAAATTCAAGCGTAGTTTCAGAGAAGCCTTCCAGCGCCGTGAGCACGGCAACGCCGCAGGCAGGTGCGGCGACTGCGCCCAGCCCAGCGGGCACAACGACTATGACCACGGCCAAAGCTTCTATTGCCGCGGTCAATCCGGATGCGGCCAACAATCCACAGGTCACGCCGCCGCCTGGCTCCAAACTGCGCCGCGTCGGCGATTTTCCGATTGAGGTTGGCCCAGCCAAAATACCTACGCCGGCACCCGAACCTTTCAAAGCGCGTCCGACGCCGACAGTCGTAATGGAGAACGGCAAGATCAAGCAACAATGGCAAGCGCCCGCTGAAGCTGCCAGCTCGGCCAATCCAGTCAAAGGGCGCGCCGATGCTGCCCAGATCGGCCGAGAGTTGTATCTGCAACGCTGCGCCGATTGTCACGGTAGGGAAGGCAAGGGCAACGGTTACCTCTCCGCGCAACTCAAGCGCGACGGCAAGACAGTGACACCTACCAACCTGACTAGCCAGATGGTGCAAGCCAACACCGATGGCGAACTGTTTTGGAAAATCACCAACGGCAGATCGCCAATGCCAGCCAACCGTGTGCGCTTTGACGATGAACAACGCTGGTACATCGTGACCTATCTCCGCACGCTCAAATAATTGGTGGATAAAACAAATCGCTGTAAGGGCAGAGAAGTATGCTTCTCTGCCTGTTTCATTTTGGCAATGAGCGGCCTGAATCAATTCGCTCAGGCCGCTCAGGAAATTCCGATTGGCCACAACATCTGAAACGCGCTCCCCGCACGTAGAAGAAGATAAACCGGCTCACTCAAAGTCAGCGCGGGGCTTCACGTCGGTGGAGTCTATTTTTTGAGTGAGATAAATGACGGCGAATAAACGAAGGTGTTCAGATGACGCAGAGCGAGGCGAGAGAACTGATCCCATTGCACGCGCTGGGGGCGTTGGACGCGGCTACGGCAAGTGCTGTCGAAGACTATCTCGGCCAAGCGCCGCTTGAGGAGCGACGCGAAGCCGCCGAGTTCGGCGAAGTCGCCGCCCTCTTACCTTTTGCCTTGTTGTCGCCCAGCGTGTCGAACACGCTCAAAAATCAACTGCTCGAACGCATCAGTGAGGATTTATCGGAACGCCAAACCACCAGCCAAGTTTTGGAGTTCAAACCAAAATCTCACGTAGAGGCGCGTCACTCATCCAGCTTCACGCAATGGCTAGCTATCGCGGCCTCGCTCATCCTGGCAGCCGCCAGTGCCTTTCTGTTTTGGCAAAACCGCCAATTGCGCGATGAACGCGCAACCATTGCACAACAACTTCAAGATGCGCAGCACGAAATCAACCGCATGCTTGCGCCCAGCACGCGCATCATCACCTTGGGAGGCAAAGAAGCGCCCCAGGCCAGCGCCAAATTAATCTGGGATACGACGCGCGCTGAGTGGGTGATGCAAGTATTCAACCTGCCTGCGCCGCCTGCTGGGATGGATTATCAACTTTGGTACGTGACACGGGACGCCAAGATCAGCGCCGCCGTCTTTCGTCCGAATGCGCAGGGGCGTCACGAATTGCGCTTGTCACTGCCAGCCGGAATCGCATCGAACCTGGCGGCCACCGCCGTCACGCTCGAACCCCAAGGCGGGTCGCCACAACCAACGGGCAAGTTCTATTTGCTTGCGCAGATTTAACGCGGCTGCCGCTGCAAATACGCGCGCAGGTGATCGGGGCGGTTTGTCACAATGCCGTCCACCGCGCAACGCCGCATCCGCGCGAACTGCTTTTCGGTATCCGCCGTCCAGACGTACAGCCTTTTGCCCGCTATCTTGACCCGCTTTGCCAAATAGCCGTAACACAATTCAACCTGCATACAGAGCACTTGATAATTGATTGCCTGTAAGCTGCGCCACGGAAAAGCCTCGCGATAACGCACCAGCGGATGCAAGGTTGATGTGCCCAAGATCACGCCCAACTCGACATCGCGTACCTCTTCGCCAAGCCGCTTCATCAACCCAACATCAAAAGATGCGAGCAGCAGCGCGTCCTGACAATGCCGCGCGCGCATTGTTTGCAAGGTCGGCGCGGCGGCGCGCGGGTCTTTGATTTCCAAATAGAGCCGCACCTTGCCCGCTGTCAGGTCGAGCACTTCATCCAACGTCGGCACACACTCGCCTTTGCCAGCGTCTGCGCGTTTGATCTGTTCGAGCGTCAGTTGATCTACGCGGCCTCGCAAATTGGTAGTGTGGTCGAGCGTCGGATCGTGAATCACGACGACGTGGCCATCGGCAGTCGAGTGCAAATCCAACTCGATCATCTGCGCGCCCTGTTGAATGGCCAACTCGAAGGCGCGCAAAGTGTTTTCTGGTTCGTAGGCGGATGCGCCGCGATGGGCGATGATGAGTGGGGGCATAGTTGGTCGCACTGAGTAAGTACCGCGAGCGGTAGCGAGCGCGCTCCTGGAGTGAACTAGTGGCTGAAGCGTGCTAGCTACCGCTCGCGGTACTGATTTGCCTCATTTCACCTGAAACTCCTGCGAGCCGAGAATCAGCCCCGCTAACCCACGGACCCACGGTTCTATGTACTTGCGCGCGGCGGCATCGTAAAAGTGGACTAGCATAGGATTGGCGCGCATCTCAGCGAGCACGCGCTGCAATTGGGCGCGCGTTTCGGTAGACACATCGCTGTGCACAAGCAGAGCAAGCAGTTGATTGAGCAACGCTGTTTGATCGTCCACCACTTCGGGCGCGACGAAACGAGCCAACTCGACACGCGTCCCGCTGCCCCCCTGAGTTTGCACGACGAACAGCGCAAAGTTCATGCGTTCGAGCAGCGTCGCGCTGTTCAGCCAGCGCGCGGACTCTTCCGAATAACCGGTCGGCGGCACGCATTGATAAAGCGGCTCGCCCATCCGCTGTAGCCATTGCACGAGCGCCATCCCGTCACTCGTTGCGCCCGTCGCGCGCAAGGTGGACGCAGTAAGGTCTAGCGGCGATTTGATCTTGTTGCGGTAGTACCTGGGCGAATAAAACTCCGGTGAGGTCAGAATCGCGCGCACCACTTCGCGAATGTCGCCATCGGTTTTGGTGAAGACAGCGGCGATACGATCAACCAACGCGGTTGGAGGCTCGTCGGCGACAAAACGCTGGCAGAGCTTGTATGAAATAAAGCGCGCCGTCGAAGGATGGTGTGCCAGCAGATCGAGCACACGCAACCCGTCTTCAATGCCGCCGCCCGGTGCGATGCGGTGGCCCAGCACAATCTTCTCGTTGCGGTCGTGCATGCGTGGACGGAAGACGAAGGCAATATTCGGCTGCTGCATGACCGTCCAACCCGTCAAACAGCGCGCCACCGCAATCACGTCCTCCTGCGTATAGCCGCCATCCACGCCGAGCGTGTGCAACTCCAACAACTCACGCCCATAGTTTTCATTCAAGCCCGGACGCCGCGCGGGTTGTGGCGGCGCCAACGTCGGTTGAGGATTGTTCGCGCCTTCTCTGCGCGGTGGCGGCGGCGGCGGTTCGGCCTGGCTCTGAAAATTATCCAGGTAGTGAAGCATGGCCGGACTTTGCGCCGTAGCGACGAGCAAGTCTTTGAATTTGCCGAGCGCGTACGGGCGAATCGTGTCGCGCTCATACGAAGTGGCGAGCCAGCGGATGTTGTCTTTGTTGGCGTAAACGTTGAAGTGATTGAACCAAAAATCAACCATCACCTCTTGCAACTGGCGCTCGCTGAAAACGGCACGCAACAGTTTGGCTTGTTGCAATTCAATCATCGGCTGCTGCGGGTTGCGTAGCGGCGGGGCTGGAGTGGCCACCGGGCGAGGAGTTTGAACGACCTCAGGCTTTTTCTCGCCTTCTTTTTGTTTCTCCGTCTCGCCTTCTTTGTTCATCACTGGCGCAGGTGCCGGTGTTGGTGTTGGACTTGGGCGTGGCGGCGGTGGCGGCATAAAGCCCTGCACCATTTCCGGCGCGGACATTTGCAGAGTGTTCAACGCCAGCAGCGGCTTGGCCAGCAAGTCATCGCTCACATCTTCAGGATGCAATTGTTCGTCGAGATAACGTTCGAGACCCATTTGCCGCACCCGCTCAATGTCACCGGGCCGGGGGCCAAAGCCTGCGCGGTTGAGCAGATGCAAAATCTTTTGCTCCTCGGTCAGCGCGGGTTGCGCTGCTGCCGCGCGGCGATTGCGTGTGGTGCTGGTCGTGGCTGCTACAGCCGGCTGCGCTATCAAACGCTCGCCAGCCGCAAGCGGGCCAGTTGGCAGCACGGGCTTGAGCGGCGCAATCGGCGAACCCTGCGGTGGCGGTTGCGCCGCCAGCATGCCGCGCAGCCGGTTTTGCTGTTCAGGATTGAGCGTAGGCATTAACTCATTAAGCGCCGCGCGCCGCTCACGCTCGAACTGCGCGCGCAACTCGCCGAGACGTGGGCTGCCGGGCGGCAGATTGCTCGCCTCGCGTTGCAGTTGTTCGACCCGCGGGCGATGCGCGGCGATCAATTCGCGCAGCTTGGTGCTTTGCTCTGACGTGAGCTGTAGATTCCGATTCACATCGTCCACCATACGCGCTTCATCGAAAGGCGGAAGCTGCTGCGCGGCGAACGGCAGCGCGACCGCCAGCGCAAGCAGGCCAAACGATAAAAGCAAGTAGCGAAAACGCGCGGTCAGGTAGTTGCTCATCTCGAATCTCCTTTGCAGCGTGGGTGTGTGCGAAGACGCGCGTATCTTAGCACCAGCCAGGGTAACGTAGTAAGCGCGTTCCGAATGTTGAAGCGCGTCGCTCGATTGAGTAAGCTGTCTCGCGCTTACGATGTTCACAATGCAACCCGCCCAAACCGAAGAGAACCGCGCAAACGAGCGTGCTACTGACTGGCTCGACAAGCTCTATGTGTTTGCCAGCCTTGAGCAATACACCTTCAAACAACGGCTGATCATTCGCGCAGCAGGTCTCGCGCTCTACTGGTTGATTCGCACAATTGGCGCGACGCTGCGCTTCGAGGTGCACGGCTGGGAACATCACACCGAAACGGAGCCGCTGGTCTACAGCTTCTGGCACAACCGCATTCCGATTGCGACTTACTTCTGGCGGCGGCGCGGCATCTTGGTGATGTCGTCGCAGAGCTTCGATTCCGAATACATCGCGCGCTTTATTCAACGCTTCGGTTACGGCGCGGCCAAAGGCAGTTCGACGCGTGGGGCCCGCGCCGGGTTGATTCAGATGATCCGCGCCGTGCGTGCAGGCAAGAGCGCCGCCTTTACCGTAGATGGCCCGCGCGGGCCGATTTATCAAGCCAAGCCCGGCGCGGTGATGTTGGCGGCCAAAGCAGGCGCGGCGCTCTTGCCGTTTTCGATTTCGTTGACGCGTCGCTGGCGGCTCCCGAGTTGGGACGGCTTAGAAATTCCGCAGCCATTTGCGAAGGCAGTCGTGGTGATTGGCGAACGGATATATGTGCCTGAAGACGCAGGCAATGATGAGCAGCAGCACCAAAGGTTGCAGCGCGTCTTAGAGGAATTGCGCGAGCGCAGCGACAAGCTGGTTGGAAAAGGAATAGGCGATAGTTAGTCGTGGCAGTTTCATTGCGATCCGGGCGGGCCGAAATCCACGATGTAGAGGTTCAACTCACCCGGCACACGATAGCTGATTTTATATTTGCCACCGCGTAAGTCCGGATTGGGCAGCGGCGCGAGTGAGTTTAAGACCAGGTGGCGTACATTGAAGCGCTGCATCGTATCCAGATTCTCTCCCAGGTTCTGCGCGCTGATAGTCTTATTGCCAGTGTACAAATAGACGAGCGGCGGATTCTGGGCCGCCAAGACCTCGGAGCGCGGCAGCGATCTTTTGACCCAATCGAGCAAAGCCATATTTTCCTTGTGGCCGCGCAGTATGGTGGGTTGATCTAAAGGTGAAGCTGCGTAGCGCAAGAATAAATAATGCGCGTGCCCGGCTAGGCTGATTACGCACAAGAGGCCGAGCGCCGCCAATAGTATTCGCTTCTGTCCGCTTGCGCCGGCCACTGATTCGACTTGCTTGTTATACCAGCGGCGCGCAATCACGCGCACACCCATCAGCAGATAGAAGAGCAGCAACGGTGTCAGCGTAAGCGTGTAGCGGAACGTGTCCCAAGGCCAAAGCACAATCAGACCCAACGAAAAAGCTGTGACGAGTTCGAGCAACGAAATGCGCTGCCACGCGGTTGTGACAAAGCCGATCAGCGCCAGCAAAAATAGGATGAGTGAGAGAACTGCACGAACGCCGGATGCTCCCTGCCGCTGCAATGCCTCGGCCAGTGGGGCCAGGAAGATTCGCCCCATATCCTGCGTGGCAATCTCAGTCAGATTGTTCAATACGCGGGCGGGTAAATCGCGCAGCGTGGCCTGCTTGGAATTGTCGTCGCCAGCCCTCGTCTGCCAAAACGACTTGGCATAACTGGTGATGATGTAGCCTTCCTGCTCTTTGCGCTGTTCCGCCGTCGGCGCGTGCGCGCGCGCGTAGAGTTGCCACGGCGCAACCAGTGCCACAAAAACGATGACGTAGATGAGTAGTGCGCGCCAGAGCCGCTCTTTCAACAGATAAACGATCACCGCCGCCACCAGCGCGACAGCCGCCGAACGAGTCAGCCAGGTAAAAGCACAAAACATGCTCCCCAGTGCCAGATAACCCGGATGAAACTTGCCGCCACGCAAGGCTGCCTCAATCACCCACAGCGTGAGCATAAAAACAAAGGTGTAGACGCATTCTGACATTACCGATGAGGTCGCCAGCAACACTAGCCCAGGCGTCAGAGCCGTCACCAACGCCATGCCTAGCGCCAAGCTCGGCGCCCATTTCTGTATGCGCGCGCAGTAGTAATAACTCACCACACCCACGCCGAACATCGCCGCAATCGAGCACAGTTTGAGCAGCCAGAGGTTGTCGGGAAAATTCGGCGACAGCCGAAATACGATTGACAGCAGCACGGGAAAGGCGGGCGGATATAACGGCATCAGCGAACCGGAAGGCGTGTTGATTAACCGATAGCCCTGCCCGGTCGCCAGGGCTTTGGCCAACGTGATGTAGTAGCCGTCATCCACGAAATAATAGCTGACCACCTGATCGAGCCGCAGGAAATAGACGAGCGCGCAGAGCGCCACGCCTACTCCCACCCAGCGGCGGAAGCGGGGTGACTGCCAGCCGGGTTCTGCTGCTGGGTGGTCAGAGTTCGGCTTGTCGGCATTCGCTGAGAGTGCTTTTTCAGCGGATGCCGACAATGTTTCGGGCATTGTTTTGCGCCTCCTGAAAATCGTATGGTGGTCTTTTGCTCTTTGAAGCGTAGGAGCAGAGGGCATCGTACCAGCGTCTGTCCCTACTGACAAACTGATGTTATGCAGGCGAAGAGGATTGCAAGGTATCGCCAACTTTTCAGTGCCGAAGGCACGACGGAAATTAGCCGGGGATAGCATCCCCGGAAGAGGTAGCGCAGCAATTGCGCGTCCTGAAGGGACGCCGGAGCGAGCTTCGTCCAGCGTCCCTTCAGGACGCCTAGACTTTATGCGTCGCGTTCCGGGGATTGCATCCCCGGCTAATTTCCGTCGTGCCTCCGGCACATTGAGAGCGTCAGGCATTCCTCTTTCACCTTTGCTGCGTAACATCAGTTAATGATAATGTCGCCGCCGAATCTTTACTGCGCGTTGTACTCAGGAGGTCCCCATGCCATCTCTTAACCGCGACCGCGTGTTTGTGAGCTACAGCCACCTCGACCAGGAGTGGCGCGACAAGCTGCGCGCTGTGCTCGCTCCCGACATCCGCAGCGACCGCATTGATTACTGGGATGACCGCGAGCTTGAACCGGGCGCTCCGTGGCTAGACCACATCATCGAAGGCATCGCCCGCGCTCGCGTCGCCGTGCTGCTGGTCTCGCCGAACTTCCTCGCCTCGCGGTTCATTATGGAAGAGGAACTGCCGCGCATTCTCAAGGCGCGGGACGAAGCAGGACTGACCATCCTCTGGCTTCCGCTCTTCGGCACATTCTACGGGCCGCAAGCGCCGGAGTCGCTCAAGCCAATCACCGATCTGCAAGCCGCAGGCGGGCACGTCCGTCCGCTCGCGGAACTCGACGCAGCTTCGCAAACCGCCGCCCTCCTCGATCTATGCCGCCAGATCGAGCGGCTGCTCAATCCGGGGCGCGTCCCGCGCAATCTGCCCTTTCACTCGCTCGGCGCTCTCTTCAAGGGCCGCGACGAAGAGTTGGCGAAACTCGACGCGCACCTACGCCAAGACGGCTCGGTGGCTATCGTTCAGCCGCAGGCCATCAGCGGGCTGGGTGGCATCGGCAAGACCCGGCTCGCGTTGGAATACGCCTGGCGACACGCAGACGATTTCACCGCCTTCCTCTTCGCCTCCGCCAACACGCCCGACGCCCTTGAGACCAACCTCGCCCGTCTGAGCGCGCCCGATGCGCTCGACCTGGCCGACTACAAGTCGGGTAAGCAGGACGAGCAACTCGCCGCCGTCATTCGCTGGCTTCAACAAAACAAGGATTGGCTGCTCATCCTCGACAACGTGGACACGCCGGAAGCCGCCGCCGCCGTGCAGAAGTTCGTCGCTAGTTTCAGCGGTGGGCACGTGCTCATCACTTCGCGGCTGACGCAGTGGGGCCGGGGCATTCAATTGCTGTCGCTGGATGTCATCCCGGTGGCCGACGCGGTGGACTTCCTCCTCGCATTCACGCAGGGCCAGCGGGCCGCCCGTCCCGATGATGCCGGGCAGGCGGAGGTGCTCTCCGCGCGGTTGGGCTGCCTGCCGCTGGCGCTCACGCACGCGGCGGCCTACATCGGCTATTACGCCATCGGCTTTGGCGACTATCTCGCCGAGTTCGAGCGCAACCTGGCCCGTGTGCTCGAATATCACGACCACATGGTGATCGAATACGAGACCGAACCGGAGAAGGCCGGGATGGTCAAGACGGTGGCCACCACCTTCTTCATCTCCTTCGACCGGCTGGGGCCGCTGGAGAAAGCCATCCTGCGCGCGGCCAGTTTCCTCGCCCCCGCTCCCATCCCGCTCGTGATCTTCGAGCAAGCGCCGGAGGAATTGCAGGCGCTCCTGAAGCTCTGGTGTGAGGAAAGCGGCGAGGAGCCTGCTGAAAAGCCGGTGCGCGATGCGGTGGCGGAGTTGGCCCGGTTCTCGTTGGTCACGCGCGGCGACGGCACGTTCAGCGTGCATCGCATGGTGCAGGCCGTCCAACGCGACCGGCTGGGTCAGGCAGCGCTCATCCGCTGGGCTGAAGGCGCAGTGCGATTAGTGAACCGCGCCTTTCCTTATGTTGAATTTTCCAACTGGTCGCTTTGCGAGCAATTGATCCCTCATGCGCAAGCCTGTGCCGGGTTCATCGAGCGGCTGGATTTACAGTTATCCGAGGCAGCAAGACTGCTCAATAAAAGCGGGTTTTATTTGAAAGCGCGCGCGCAGTATGCTGCCGCTGAACCGCTCTATCGGCAGGCGCTGAAGATTGATGAGCGGAGTTTCGGCCCGGAGCATCCCGATGTCGCCATAAACCTCAACAACCTGGCGCAGTTGCTCCAGGACACAAACCGGCTGGCGGAGGCTGAGCCGCTGATGGCACGCGTGGTGACGATTTTCGAGAAGTCACTTGGCGAGAATCATCCCAATGTCGCTATTGCCCTCAACAACTTGGCTACATTGCTCCAAGACACGAACCGGCTGGTGGAGGCTGAGCCGCTGATGCGCCGTGCGCTGAAGATTGATGAGCAAAGCTTCGGCTCGGAGCATCCCGATGTTGCCAGAGACCTCAACAACCTGGCTTTATTGCTCCAGGACACGAACCGGTTGGCGGAGGCTGAACCGCTGATGCGTCGTGCGGTCGAGATATTACTTCGCTTCGCCGTGGCCAATCGAAACGAGCATCCTCAACAGCAAACCACTATAGGGAACTACGCCGCTCTGCTTGATCAGATGGACTACAACCAGGCGCAGGTCATCGCAGAACTCGACAAGGTGGGCGAACCGTTTGGAATTCAGTTTGGGAGCGGCGCATAGCGAGGCGCGACTGACTGAAGCCGGTAGCAGATAACCGTGAAGCCACGGGCGGATCATCACCCAGCACCCCCGCCACGCGCGCCGCTCGTGCTCCGCGTAGGCGTGACGGGCCAGCGCCCTGCTGCGCAGAAACGCAGCGCACCGAAGGTCGCGGCGCTGCGCGAGCTTTGCCGCGCGTTGCTGCTCCATCTCCCGGATACCTGCGCGGGCGTGGCTACAGTCCAGCACGATGCGCTGCGGCGATACAGAACGGGGAGCGTGAGCGACCTGAGCCTCGGTATTGCGCCCGTTAGGATCAATTCGCCAACTGCCGAGGTTCAGGTCGCTCACGCTCCCCGTTCTGTACCGAGCGTTAAGCCTTTTGCGCGGCAATCAACTCGCGGATGAATTTCAGATTGATCGTCATATCGTTCTCCACCGAACCGCTCGGCGTAGAGGTTTCCAGATTGGCCCATTGATCAAAGCCTATGTCGGCGAGCGCGGCAATCACCGCTTTGAAATCAATCTTGCCTTTGCCGAGGTAGTGCGGGTTGTCCTTCAAATGCACTTCGCAGATGCGCGCGCCACCGAGCCAACGCAACTCTTCGATCACATCGAAGCCATTGCCGGATGAATTGCCGACATCGTAGTAAACGCGCACCGCCGAGGAGCGCGAGCGTTCGACGATGCGGATGTTGTCGCGCGCCGAGATGGTGTCTTCGAGGCCGAGAATCACTTTGGCCTTCTCCGCCGCAGGCGCAAGCTCGCGCAACAGATCGCCGACGCGGTACATCTCCTCCGGCGTCTTCAACGCCTTGTCGCCGAAGAAGGGCAGCAGGATGACTTTGACCCCCAGCGTCTTGGTCAGCGTGATCGAATCGGCAACCCAGCGCGCGCCGAGCGGGTCAGACTTCAGCCCGTTGCGATGCAGCACGTCCAGGCACAAGGAAGTGATCGGCAGGCCGGTGCGTTTCGATTCGGCCAGGTATTTCTGTTGCAACTCAGGGTCAGAGAGCGGCAGACGTTCCATCGGCACGTTGGCCGTCCCGCGTCCGATGCTCACTTGCACGCCGTCGAAGCCGAGTTGTTTGGCGAGCGCGAAGGCTTCGAGCTTGCCGGTCTGCCGCAGATTCCAATCGGTGACGCCGACTTTGAACTTCACGCCTTTGGCGGCGGCGCGCGCGAGCCAGGGCGCTAGGGCGAAAGTCGTTAGAGCGGCAGCGCCTGCTTCAAGTCCTGTTTTGATGAGGGTGCGACGCGAGAGAGTCTGCTTCATAAGTTGCTCCTGGGAAAATGTCCGACAAGCTGCCAGCTTGTCGGGGGCTTCCAGACGAGCGCAATATGGAGTCAACGACAAGCTGGCAGCTTGTCGGACAGCGCGGCGCATTATGAAATTACTAGTGGCAATGTCGCAAGAGTAGTGCGGTACAGGGAGTGGTGGAGCTTATCGGCTTAACTTAATGCCATTGAGCTGTAGCGGCCTGGTAGCTCCGAGTACGCACAACTCAGAGTTACCAGGTCGCTACCGCTCCTTGTACTGTTGACAGCCCTCGGATGCGCTTCTTAGAATGGCCGCTCAATTCGAGCGACTCAAAAAATCAACGGAGCAATCAGTTGCAAAGCGAGAAAGCAGTAAGTGGTCAAATTGCGTTGACGCCTGTCTCGATGGCGCGCACGGTGGCGGCCGTCCTGGCGGCCTTCATCCTGCCGGGCTTGGGACACTTGGTGTTGGGCAAATGGGGGCGTGCGCTCCTGATCGGGTTGACGATTGTCGCGCTCTTCGCGTTTGGTTTCTGGATGGAGGGGCATTTCTTCTGGCCGGAGCGCAGCGATTGGCTGACTTGGTTCTTCAGCTTTTTAGATATGGGCTTGGGCTTGCCTTACTTCGCTTGCCTGGTGGCGGACAAAGGTTTTGCCGTCACAGCAGAGCAGGCAGCCAAGATCACGTTTGATTATGGCAATACGTTTCTGCATGTGGCTGGCGCGTTGAATATGCTCGCAGCGCTGGACGTTTACGACATTGCCATCGGGAGGAAGCCGTGACCCATTTTATCGCTATGCTGCTTTTCAGCTTGCTGGTCTCCATCGCCTTCGCCGCGCTTTCGCAGGAGCATCACACGACGCAGGAGCGCGTCAAGTATGGCTTCAAAGTCTTCGGCTACTTTGTCGGCGTCGGCTTGCTCATCGCGTGGATTCTTTATCCGCTACCGCTCTGACGAAAGGCAAAAGGCAAAAGGCAAATATCAAAAGGCAAAAGGTCGGCACTTTTCTTTGATCGAAAAACAAGTTCTACCCTTTTGCCTTTTGATATTTGCCTTTTGCCTTTTGATTTTTTGCCTTCTATGCAACCGCAGAAGTTCGCCTTGATGCTGGATTCGGTGCGTCGCCTGATGCGCGGCGGGTCGGTGGCGCGCTCAATGAACGTGCTCAAGAAGGGGCGGCCCGCCGATGTCGCGCAGGTCTTGCAGGCGTTGAACGAACTGGATCGGCACGCCGTCTGGGCGGCGTTGGTGCGCGCGGAAAAAGAGTTGGCCGCCGCCAGTCTGAGCGAGCTTGAGCGCGAGACAGCCGTTGATCTGTTGAGGATGCTCGCGCCGGAAGAGATTGCGCAGGTCTTGCAGGAATTGGCACCGGACGATGCGGCAGGGTTGGCTGACGCATTGCCAGACGAGTTGCGCGAGCGCGTGCTCGATCTGATGCGGGTCGAAGTTTCGACCGACGTACAGGAGTTGCTTAGCTTCAAGGATGGCACCGCCGGACGCATCATGACGCCGGATGCGTTTTCTTTGAATGAAGACCTGACGGTCGGGGAAGCGATCAGCGCGATACAACAGGCCAGCAGCGATGTTGAGATGGTCTACTATCTCTACGTCGTGGATGATCGCAAGCATCTGGTCGGCGTTTTGAATATGCGCCAACTGCTGCTGGTTGCGCCGACGACGCCGATCAAAAAAATAATGAGCGGCGACATCATCAGCGTCCACACTGACACTGACCAGGAAGAAGTGGCGCGCATTGTCGCTCGTTACAATTTGCTGGGCGTGCCCGTCGTTGATGACGAGAACAAGCTGGCCGGCGTGGTTACCGTGGACGATGTGCTCGACGTGGTGCGCGAAGAGGCGACCGAAGACATCCTGGCGCTGGCCGGTGTGCGGTCGGATGAGCATGCGTTGAGCACGCCTGCGCGTTCGGTGCGCTTGCGCTTGCCGTGGTTGATGATCAATTTGGCGACAGCGTTTTTGGCCGCTTCGGTCATCAACAGATTTCGCGGCACGATTGAGCAGGTCAGCGTGTTGGCGGCGCTGCAATCGGTGGTGGCGGGGATGGGTGGTAATTCAGCGACGCAGACGCTGGCGGTCGTAGTGCGCGGGCTGGCGTTGGGCGAAGTGAACTGGGAGAATGCGCGGCGTGTCGTGTTGAAAGAATCGGCAGTCGGCTTGGCCAATGGTTTGGTCAACGGTGTGATTGCGGGGCTGTTCGTCTGGCTTTGGCAAGGCACGGCGGTGAAGGCGCTGGTGTTGGGCGGCGTGATTGCGACGGCGATGGTTATCAACTTGATTATCGCGGCAGTGGCGGGGACGCTGATTCCAATGGTGCTGAAACGTTTCAACGCCGATCCGGCCATCGCTTCGACGGTCTTTGTCACGACCTGCACCGATGTCGGCGGGTTTCTTTCTTTTCTCGGCTTGGCGACTCTGTTCGTCAAATATCTCAAGTGAGGTGTACAGATGCCCTTCGAGATGGACGCTTATACAACGAAGATGGTCATGGCCATCGGCCTGCTGATACTCATCAGTCTTTTGTGGGTTGTGTGGAAATTCTTCTACACGGTTTTCAAACACGTGCTGGTAGCGCTCTTCATCGCGGCCATCGGGTCGGGCGTCTATTATTACGTGATGAATCAGACGCCGCCCAAAGACACGAACCTCGGCAAGCACGCTTATGGCGCGAGCAGTGGCCGTTACTTGGGCGAGATCGAGGCCGCGCAGAATGATCCGCAAAGCGGCCCCGTCTGGATTATTCGCCAGCTTGGTGGGCAATTGACTAAGCTGCCCAAAGCGCGCGTGATCGTGAAAGATAAGATGGATGCTGTTGCCGTCGAGTCGCCAACTCCTGCGGCGACGCCAGCCCAAACTCCAAAACCAAAGTCCGGTAGAAAAACCACACCTTAGCCTTCAAGCGTGACCTGCTCCCATTCAGCGGATTACTTGATCCTCGAACCAGTCATCGTCATACCGGAGCACATCTGGTGCGCGACAATGCCCTCGCTTTTATCGGGCTTCACCCATTTGTAGACTTTCCACTCCTGCCCAGTCGGGTCTTTGATGACGAGGCCGTCCCATTTCTCAGTGCCGGTGGTCGCGCCTTCGACTTTGGGATGAGTGACCCATTGACCTTTGATCGGTGGCTTGCCGAAGTCGAAGTACCAGACGTAAGTGCCATCGGCTTTGATCTGTAGCGGCGGCGCTTTCCCGCCCATTCCATATTCACGATAAATATTATTGCCGCGAATGACTGTGTTCGGATAACTCGGCGTGAACATCGCCCAGTTGCCGGTCAGAAATCTGATCGCCGGATCGCTTGCCGAAAGCGTGGCCGCCGGATGCAGCCGCGCGCCGTCCACCACCTGATCCCAATGCGGCTTGCAACCGTCGTAATGTACTTTGAAGTCGTGACCGGAGACGGCCACGATAGTGCCGCGCGCGTTCTTGCCTTCGAGATGATCTACGCGGTCGCCGACCTTGAAGGCTCCGACGAACTTGCCACGTGCGCGAATCTTGCTCGCCGGGAGAGAGTCGCGCGTTGTTGCTAGTGACTTATCATCGAAGATGACGACATACGGAGCTTTGTACTTGCCGGTGTGATCAATCTCGATAATGGTTGCCGGGCGATATTTGCTATCGGCGTAGTATTCGGCTTCAACTTTGTCTCCCACCTTGAACGCGTCTTGCTGCGCCAGACTAAGCGTGGCGAAGAGCGTCAAGACAAGGGACGAGCAGATGATTTTGAATGCGTTGATATTCATTACTGACCTCTGATTTAATATGACAGGGAATAAACAGTCTACCGATTCAATTGCTGAGGCAACAGTACGGCTAATATTAATTAGCTATAGGATAGCTATCACTGATTTTCATCAGTACATTGGCTCCAAATATAAAGCGCAGCAACCGTCTAATGAAGTGGCGTGATGCAAGCTCTTCATCACCCCGATAAGCCAGACTCATCAATAAACATCGCGTCGAATTTGGCCCACAACTTTACTAATCCGGTCTGACCAATTACGATACCGCGTTATGCCACTGCACGACACCGACGCCTTTGTGCTGCGCACTTTCACGCTGAAAGAGGCTGACAAAATCTGTGTGTTCCTGACCCGCGAGGCGGGCAAATTGCGCGGCGTGGCCAAAGGCGCGCGGCGGTTGCGCAGCAAATTCGGCGCGAGCCTGGAGCCATTCACTGAGGTACAACTGACCTACTTCCTCAACGAGAGCAGGGAACTGGTTTCGCTCTCGAACTGCGAGATCGTGCAGTCGCACTTCGCGGCGGGCATCAGCAGCGAACGGTTGGGCGTGCTGCATTACCTGGCTGAACTGCTGATGGAATTTATGCCCGACCACGAGCCGAACGAAAGAGTTTACCGGCTGGTCAGCGCAAGCATTGAAGCGTTGAAGGCGGCTGCCGATGCGCAACTGGGCGCATTGACGCGCTATTTTGAAATCTGGCTGCTCAAGCTCGGCGGGTTTCTCGCCGACACGCGCCGTTGCGGCGTGTGCGAGACAGGGTTCCGCCCGGATGAAACGATCTGGCTCAACAATGATGGCTCGCCGCGCTGTTACAACTGTTCTGGCGGCGCAGGCGATCAAATACTACCCGCCACGCGGCGTCTGCTGGCCGAGATGTTGGCGCAATCACCCGTCAAGTTGCTGGCCGCCACGCGTGACGCGGCAGCGCTGGCGCAAATCGGCGCCATCACCAACAAGTTGATCAGTCGCGTGCTCGAACGCGAATTGAAATCTTACGAATTTTTAGACCGGTTGCGACCGGCAGAGTCGGCGACCACTGGCTGCTGACCATTCACCAAAAAGGGAGATCATAAATAACAATGTCGAAGAAATACGTCTATACGTTTGCCAACGGCCAGGCCGAAGGCAATACGAATATGAAGGCTTTGCTTGGCGGCAAGGGCGCGAACCTGGCCGAAATGACCAATGCCGGTTTGCCCGTGCCGCCCGGCTTCACGCTCACGACCGAAGCCTGCAATGCTTACTATGCGAGCGGCGAACAGTTTCCCGAAGGCATGTGGGATCAGGCACTGGCGGCGTTGAAGCAGACTGAAGAAATAACGGGCAAGAAGTTCGGCGGAACAGATAATCCGCTACTGGTCTCAGTGCGTTCGGGCGCAAAGTTTTCGATGCCGGGCATGATGGATACCGTGCTCAATCTGGGCTTGAACGATGACACGCTCAAGGCGCTGGCCGCGCTGAGCGGTAACGAGCGGTTCGCTTGGGACGCCTATCGCCGCTTCATTCAATTGTTCGGCAAGATCGTGCTCAACATTGATTCCGAGAAGTTCGAGCACGTCTTCGAGGGCTACAAAAAACAACTCGGCGTGCACGAGGATACGCACGTTGACGCCGCAGCGCTGGCGAAAGTGGTGGCTGACTACAAGAAGCTGGTCAAGAAAGAGACCGGCAACGAGTTCCCGACCGAGCCGTTGGAGCAATTACGTTACGCGATTCGCGCCGTCTTTGCCTCGTGGAATGGCCGCCGCGCAAAAGATTATCGCCGCATCAACAAGATTCCTGATGACCTGGGCACGGCAGTGAACGTGCAAACAATGGTCTTCGGCAACCTGGGCGAAGATTCGGGTACGGGCGTGGCCTTCACGCGCGACGTAGCGACGGGCGCGAAAGAACTCTACGGCGAATACCTGCAAAACGCGCAGGGCGAAGACGTGGTCGCGGGCATTCGCACGCCGAAGAAGATTGCGCAACTGCACGAAGAGATGCCGGAGATGTACAACCAATTCGCCGAGCTGGCGAAGAAGTTGGAAGGTCATTACAAGGACGTGCAAGACCTGGAATTCACTATCGAGAAGGGCAAGCTCTTCATGCTGCAAACGCGCAACGCCAAGCGCACCGCAGCCTCGGCGGTCAAGATCGCGGTGGATATGGTCAACGAAGGCGTAATTGACAAACGTACCGCCATCACGCGCGTCGAACCGGCGCAGCTTGATCAATTGCTGCATCCGCGCATTGACCCGAAGGCGCAATTGAAAGTGTTGACCACGGGGCTGCCTGCTTCGCCCGGCGCGGCTACCGGCACGGCTGTGTTTGATCCGGACGAAGCTGAAGCTATGGCGAAAGAGGGCGCGAAGGTGATTCTAGTGCGCACTGAAACTTCGCCCGAAGATTTCCACGGCATGGTCGCGGCGCAAGCGATTCTGACTGCGCGCGGCGGGATGACTTCCCACGCTGCCGTCGTCGCGCGCGGCATGGGCAAATGTTGCGTCGCGGGTGCAGGCGAAGTGAGCGTGGATTACGCCAATCAGCAATTCAGCGTTGGCGATATAGTGGTTAAGAAGGGCGATTCGATCACGCTGAACGGTTCGACCGGCGAAGTGATTTTGGGCGAAGTGCCGCTCATCAAGCCCGAAGTCAGCGGCGATTTCAAAACGCTGATGAGTTGGGTCAACGAATTTCGCAAACTCGGCGTGCGCGCCAACGCCGACACGCCGCACGATTCGGAAGTCGCGCGCGGCTTCGGCGCCGAGGGCATCGGCCTTTGCCGCACCGAGCACATGTTCTTTGAGGGCGACCGCATTGACAGCGTGCGCCAGATGATTCTCTCGTCGGCAGACTTCAAGAACCTCGAAGCCCAACTTGCCACGGCGCGCGCCGAAGTCGAAAAGCTTTCTGGCGACAAACGCAAAGACGCCGCCAAGCGCGTCAAAGAACTCGAAAAGAAAATCGCCAAGCCTGAAGCCTTGTACAAAGGCGCATTGGCCGCGCTGCTCGAACTGCAACGCGAAGACTTCGTCGGCATCTTCCGCGCGATGAACGGCTACCCGGTCACGATCCGCACGCTCGATCCGCCGCTCCACGAGTTTGTGCCGCACGATGACGGGACGCTCAAAGAACTGGCCGGCAAGATCAAGATGCCTTTCAAAGAGGCCAAAGCCAAAGTCGCCGCGCTGCACGAGTTCAACCCAATGCTCGGCCATCGCGGTTGCCGTCTAGGCATCGTCTATCCCGAAATTACCGAGATGCAGGCGCGCGCGATTTTTGAAGCCGCCGTCAAGGTCAAGCGCGAAGGCGTCGTGGTCAAACCCGAAATCATGATTCCGCTCGTCGGCAACGTGAACGAATTGAAGCTGCAGGCCGAAGTAGTCAACCGCGTTGCGCAGGAAGTTTTCGCCCGTGAAAACGAAACGGTCGAATATCTGGTCGGCACGATGATCGAGTTGCCACGCGCGGCGCTCACCGCCAACCGCATCGCCGAGGCGGCAGACTTCTTCAGCTTTGGCACGAACGACCTGACGCAGACGGCGCTGGGCTTGAGCCGCGACGACGCAGGCAAGTTCCTGCCCTACTATGTTGACAAGAAGATCATGCCCGAAGACCCCTTTCAGGTGCTCGACCAGGAAGGCGTCGGCCAACTCGTCGAGATCGGCATCAAGAAGGGCCGCTCGGTGCGCCCTGACTTGAAAGTCGGCATCTGCGGCGAACACGGCGGCGATCCCGAATCGGTGATCTTCTGTCACAAGGTGGGGATGAACTACGTGAGCTGCTCGCCGTATCGCGTGCCGATTGCTTTGCTGGCGGCGGCGCACGCGGCGATTGCCGATGAGACAGGGGCGGCGGCTACGTCGGCGACGGCGTAACTGGCGTAACTGATTGTAGATTGCGGAATGCGGATTGGAGAGCTATGGTTTTCCAGTCCGCATTTCAATTTTGGAGGGCTTGATGACTTTTGTCGCCGACACCATCAACTTTCGGGAGATCGTGATGAAAGAACCTCTGCCATTGAACACGATTCAAACTGCCGTCATTGATTTTCTGCGTGGGCGAGACGATGTCGTGCTGTTTGGAGCGCAAGCAGTCAACGTTTATGTCAGCGAGCCGCGCGCAACGCAAGACGTTAATTTGATGTCTACACGAGCGAGCGAGCTGGCTGAAGAATTGCGCACACATCTCAGTCAACTTTTTCATATCGTCGTACGTGTGCGTGAAATCAAAGCCGGAGCAGGCTACAGGATTTTTCAATTACAGAAAACAGGCAACCGGCATTTGGTGGATGTGCGCTCGGTAGATTCTTTTCCGCAGCTTCAACGGTTGGATGGTGTATTGGTGTTATCTCCCGCCGAACTGATTGCGAGTAAGGTCATCTCGTATCGCCAGCGGTTAGGTAAACCAAAGTCTGGTACGGACTGGCGCGACTTGGCCTTATTATTGTTGACCTTCCCTGAGCTTAAGCGTGATCCTGGCCCAGTTACGGATTGCTTGAACTCGGCTCAAGCAGACCAAAATGTTCTGACTGCCTGGCGTGAACTGATTGCGCAAGAGATTGTGCCCGAAAGCGACGATGATGATTTCTGAACAAATGAGTCTCTGATTGAGTCTGGCAGCTCTGTGATAAATCACAACCTACAAAACCAACGAGAGGACAATATGCAATTCAACACACGTGCTGGCTGGATGCTTTCGAGCCTATGCAGCTTAACGCTCGGCTTGGCCATCGGCTCTTTCAGCCTGGCGCGCTCGAATGCCTTTCAAGCGCCGCAACCAGCGATCAATCCACAAGAGCGTGGCATTGACGCCAACTTGTACATGCAAACCTCAGCCGAATACGCCGCCGTCTGTTTGCAGACTTACAACTGGGCCTTGGAACGTTTGAAGCAGAAACTGGCGGCCACCAAACACGGTGAACTGCGTCCGGCCATCGTGCTGGATTTGGATGAGACAGTGATTGACAACTCGGCCTATCAATCGTTCCTCTATCGCGAAAAGACGACGAGCACCACGGAAAATTGGGAGGTCTGGGAGAAGCGTTATCCGCAGGAAGTCCGCCTGGTGCCCGGCGCAAAGGCTTTTGTCGAAGCGGCGGAGCAACTGGGTGTGGCGGCGGTCTACATCTCCAACCGCAACGCGAAAAATCAGGCGGGCACGGTTGCCGCGCTCGAACACGTCGGCTTGAATACGAATGATATTGCCAGCCGGCTGCTCTTGCGCGACAACACCTCGGACAAATCTGCGCGCCGCAAGCTGGCCGAGCAACGCTTCAACGTGCTGATATACTTCGGCGACAACTTGCGCGATTTTTCCGAAGAATTTGTCGCGCCGAATCTCAATGCGAACGATGACGCTGGGCAGAAACGCGCCATTGCGGAACGACTCCTCAAAGCGCAGCGCGCCAACTACCGCTGGGGCAATGACTGGATTGTGTTGCCCAATCCGGCTTATGGCGAATGGGTACGGTTGCTCGGCGATGAGCCAGGCAAAAAATTCCGCCCGACGGAAATGAAGATGCCGTGAGGCTGATTCAGTTGAAGCGAACCACGAAGTGACGAAGAGTACGAAGAATCCCAGAAGAGGTAGTGCTAAAAATGTAAGGCGGTAGTTTGGCCGTAGCGGCGACCTGAATTTAGCCCGGCGTTTTCAACGCCGGGAAAGCGCAGCAGTAATTCCGCATCGCGTCAGCGATGCTTGATTCAAGCATCGCTGACGCGATGCGGAACTCGCTACGTGCAGCTACCCTGGGTTGCCACCCACAGCTAAATTCAACCGCCGCTCTGCGGCGAAAACGACCGAGCCATACATTTTTATCACTACCCCAAAAAGATTATTTCTCGTCTCATTCTTCGTGTTCTTCATCACTTCGTGATTTATCACTCTGTTTTTTGCTTTTAATCCGGACGTTCAAAAAATCTGCTTGAACCTGACGTAACGTCAGGCCTTACGATCAAGGCGAAATGGGAAGTGCGACGAAGCAAGCGCTGGCGAAAGGTAGCGGGCGTCTGTATCGGGCGAGCGAGTTCGCCCGCTTGACCGGCGTTACGGTGCGGGCGCTGCACCATTACGACCGTGAAGGCTTGTTGAAGCCGAGCGGTCGCACCGCGGCCGGGCATCGGTTCTACGGCGAACGCGATTTCGCGCGTTTGCAGCAGGTCGTCACGCTGAAATTCCTCGGCTTCCCGCTCAATCAAATCAAAGAGATTCTCAATCGGGACGGCTTCGATTTGGCGCGGGCGATCCGCGCGCAGCGCCAGCTTATTGCGGAGAAACGGCGTCAATTAGACCTCGCCGTCAAAGCGCTCGCACACGTCGAAGGCGTGCTGGCCACCGGTCAAGAGCCGGATTGGGAGTCTTTCGCAAAAATCGTGGAGGCAATCAATATGCAGAACAATAACGAATGGATGAATCAGTACTATTCAGAAGAGGCGCGGCAGGCGATTGATGAGCGCGCTAAAAACTGGACGCCTGAAATGCTGGAGCAAGCCCAGCGTGATTGGGCGACGTTGATCAAAGAGGTGCAAGCCGCCATCGGCGAAGGCGTAGACCCGGCGAGCGAGCGGGCCCTGGCGCTGGCGATGCGTTGGCGGGACCTGGTCAATGGCTTCACCGGCGGCAACCCGGCCATTGTCGAGGGGATCAAAAAGCTCTACGCCGACCGGGCAAATTGGCCCGCTAACGCTAAAAAACCTTACAGCGATGAAGCGGCGGAGTTTATTGGCTCGGTCGTGGCAGCTCGGCAGAAACAGGCATAGGCAGCTTTTCTCCGGCAGCGTTCCGCGTTTCAGCGTGTTCATAGTGTTTGAAAAACGGATTTAACAAACGGAATAAACCACGGGGAACACAGGGAACACGGGGGCAACTCAATGGTTTAGCTGTCTTCCCCGTACCCCCCGTGCGCACCGTGGTTGTTTCAACTTATTTGTTAAACCCATTTTTCAAACACCATCTACGCGCTGATTTGAGTTAAGCTGTCCGCGTGATGAATCCGAAAGTTATAGTCATCGCCGGTGTCGCTTCCAACACGGGCAAAACAACTTTGCTTTGCGATTTGCTGCACGCGTTGGCGCCACACGAAGCCTGGGAGGCGATCAAGCTCACGCGCGGCCACTATCGTTCTTGTGGCAAAGACCCGCACTCCTGTTGTGTCAGCCATTTGTTGGGCGACGCGCCCACCGTTCGTTCCGGCAGAGCAGAGACCTACGCGCCGGGCAAAGACACCGGGCAGTATTGGGATGCAGGCGCCAGCAACGTGCATTGGGTGATTGCGACCGACGCGCAAGTGGAGCAGGGCATCAACCAAGCTCTGGCGCGCGTGCACACCGGTCGTGTGCTGATTGAAGGCACCAGCCTTTTACGCTTTATCGAACCTGAGCTGGCAATTCTGGTGTTGCGTGGCGATGAGACTAAGCTCAAGCCCTCAGCGCGCCGGGCATTGGCAAACGGTCAGATTGATGCGCTCTATTTGTCGGATGAAAAGGCTGTTGAGTTGCCGCCCACGCTGGCGGAGCGCCGCTTGATTGAAGCGCTGCCGCTCTATACGCGCGACACATGGCAGTCTTTGCTGGCGGGCTTCACCGTGGGCGCAGTTGCTCGGCAATCAACTTCTTCAACTCCTCAAACTCAATCGGCTTGGTGACGTAGCCATTTGCCCCCGCCTGCTGCGCTTGGTCTCTGGTTGTGTCGTCGTCATAGCCAGAGACGACAATGATGGGCAAGTCCGCGCCCGCCGCGCGTAGTTCACGTACCGCCTGCAAGCCATCCACTTCGGGCAATGACAAATCCATCAAAATCAGATCGGGTTTTTGCTGCAACGCTAGTTCGATGGCAGTGCGTCCGTTATCCGCTTCCAGGCACGCAAACCCAGCCAGCTTCAACATCAGTATGAGTGGGTGACGGCTATCCGCCATATCTTCGGCAACCAAAATCCAGGTTTTTGGGTCAGTCATGATCAATGCCGTTATAGCTGCTCAACGGGCAGCGAAGCAAGCGGCGCTTGAACTCCGGCAGTAGCTCGCATAGGATGTGCGCGCATTTCCAGCCCGGCACAGTTTTTCTGTCTGCATCGTAACAAAGAGGCGCTGATGAAAAGAAGTTGGTTGATCATATTGCCGATTTGTCTGTCGGCGGCTTTGCTGCCGTCGTGTTGGCTGACCCTCGCACAAAATGGCGCTTGGCAACCGCCAGCCAAAAAACCTGATGCCGTGCGTGTGCTAGTCGTGACGGGTGGCCACGATCACGATGCGGACTTTTACAGCGTCTTTGCCGATGACCGCATCCGCGCCGTCGTAGACCCGCACCCGGCGGCTTTTCGCGGCGATGTACGTCGCCGCGCCGACGTACTGGTGCTTTACGATCATGTGCCGGACTCCATCGAAGAAGCCCGCCGCAAGAACTTGCAGAGCTTCGCCGAGAGCGGCAAAGGCATCGTCATTTTGCATCACGCGATTTGTAGCCACGTTAAATGGCCGTGGTGGTACGAAGAGGTCACGGGCGGACGCTGGTTGTTTGAACCAGCGAGTGGCATGCCGATCACGACATACAAACACGACGAAGAGATCGAGGTGAAGATTGCGGGCGACCATCCGATCACGCGGGGTTTGAAAGACTTTCGCATTCATGACGAGACCTACAAAGGGCTGTGGATTTCGCCGAAGGTCAAGCCGTTGCTCGTAACCGAGCATCCGTTGAGTGACAAGACTATCGCGTGGATCAGCCCGTACGAGAAATCGCGCGTCGTCTACATCCAGCTTGGGCACGACCGCCAGGCGAATCTGAATCCGAGTTATCAAACGCTGGTGCGCCAAGCGATTTTGTGGACGGCGGGGCGGTTACGTTAAGAATTGGCAGCGCACGGATGGATGAAGAACAAGTAGACATTGGCTAGGCACCATTCTCTATTCGTCATTCTCAATTCTCGTGCATTTATAAAGGCTGGTCTGACTCATCCGCTGGATGAGAATGAAGAGCGCGAACTTCAGATAAACACGAAACGGAATTATGGCTGAAGCTTTTTCCTCAATCGGTCTGCTGATGGCCGCAACCACCTCCGTCACCAACGTCTTCAAAGACATTGCGGGCAAGAAGGTCGTAGACCAGCACGAGTTGGTTGCTTCGACCTTCTGGATTCGTTTCTTCGCCGCGGTAGTCTTTGCGCTGGCTTTGTTAGGACGCGTGCTCCTTAACGGGCTGCCTACCGTCAAACCAGATACAAGCCCGCTCTTCGGCGTGGCGGGCTGGGAACTGACGCCACTGCTGACCTATTTCATCTATCTGTTTATCGAAGTCTCGCTGATTGTCTGCTCAACGCTGCTCTTTTTCCGCGCGATGCAGGTCTCGCCGATTTCGTTGTGCATGCCTTACGTGTCGTTCACGCCGGTCTTTTTGATCTTCACCGGTTATCTGATCAACGGCGAAAAGGTTTCGCAGGCGGCCATCGTCGGCGTGTTGTTGATCTTCATCGGCTCGATGGTGATGCATCGCGCGTTGTGGGCGCGGGGCTGGCTCGAACCGGTGAAGGCGATCTATCGCGAGCGCGGCTGTCTGTTCATGTTGATTGCCGGGTTTATCATGGCGATTACCAATCCGATAGATAAAAAGTTGGTGCTGATGACTGACGCCTTTACGCAGGGCTGCGGCTTCGGCGTGGGGATGAGCATCTTTTTTGCCGCGCTGGCGTTGGTGCGTGGGGCTGATGTAAAGAATGTGATCCGCACGACGCCGGGTTGGTGCGTGATTGCAGGCACGGGTGAAGCGATTGCGCTGCTTTTTCAATTGGCTTCGCACAACTATATTCAAGTCGTGATTACGATCAGCATCAAACGCGCCGGGATCATTCTGACCGTGTTGATGGGTTGGTTGATCTTCAAAGAGAAGGGCGTCGGCGACAAGTTGATCGCTGCGTCGGTGATGTTGGCAGGCGTGCTGATTATCTATTTGAAGCTGGACTTCGGCGCGAGTGTGATGCTGGCAAGCGCGGCGCTGCTAGTGATGGGCTTGGCGCTGTATTCGACGCGCAAGCCTGTGGAAGGCGTGGAACGGCTCGAAGCGGAATTGGCAACGAAGGATTGAGTGATGTCGGCAAACGCGCAATACAGTTTTGACGATGAAGCGGGCTTGCACGCGCCTGAACTGTACGACTTTGCGGCGCTGGCAGAAGGCGTTGATGGATTGCAGGCGATTGATAACGCGCAAGTGGCGCGTTATCACGAACTCGGCGTGCTGGCCACACACAATGCGTTCACAACAGAAGAAGTAAATGCGGCGCTCGACGGTTTGACTGATTTGATCGCGGGCAAGGCGGCTGAGTTTTCCAACATTCAGTTTCGCAGCGACGCGCGCGACCGCCTTGAGCATTTGAATTTGGAAGAGCGTATTGATGCCGTGCGCCGCTTGCTTTGCTTCACCGATTACGAGCCGCGGTTGAAAGCGCTGGCGCTGCATCCGCGCCTGCTGGCCGCAGTCGAGAAACTGTTGGGTGCGCCGCCGCAACTTTTTCAAAGCATGGCGCTTGTCAAACCGCCGCGCGGGCGCGAGAAGCCGTGGCATCAGGATCACGCCTATTTTGAACTGCCGCTGGATGTGCGGGTCGTCGGCGTTTGGATCGCGCTCGATGCGGCGGACGTAGAGAACGGCTGTATGCGGTTTTTGCCTGGTGGGCATAATGAGAGCGGAAGAGGGGGGGAGTGGGAGAATGGGAGAGCTTCTGCGAAGCGCGCGGTGATGGCTGGTAATGGTTGGCGGCCCGTCTGGCCGCATTATCAGCGACGTGATTGGCAAATCGCCGACGTTGAGATGGAGGGTTTACAGGCGCAGCGTGTCGCCGCGCCGCTGGAACCCGGTGGCTTGGTGATCTTCGATAGCTTCATCCCGCACGGCACGCCGAGCAATTATACGCAACAACGTCGCCGCGCCGTGCAGTTCCATTACGTCGCGGCCAACGTCCCCAAGATCACGGCCGATGAACGCGTGGCGATTTGGGGCGGGGCATAGGGCATTTGATTCATGCAACTCAAACTCGTCAAAAGCACCTGGGGAATGACCGGCACGTTGGAGCAGAACTTGCGCCAGATTGCTGAGGCCGGTTACGCGGCGGTGGAGATGCAATTGCCGCCCGCTGAGCAACTCGACCAATTCAAGCACTTGTTGCGCGAGATCAAGTTGGAATTGGTGGCGATGGTCATTACGCAGACCGACGATCACCTCGCTGAATTCAGAGCCAAAGTCGAACAAGCGTGCACGCTCGAGCCGCTGCAACTGACCGTGCACGCGGGCAAGGATTGGTGGGCGTGGGAAAAGCAAAAGGAATTTTTTGCCGAAGCGTTGGAAGTCGAGCATCACACGGGACTGATTATCAATCACGAAACGCATCGCGGTCGCCCGATGTTTACACCTGCGGCGACGGCGCGCTTGTTACGCGAGTTTCCCGAGCTCCACATCAATGCCGACTTCAGCCACTTCTGCAACGTCTGCGAAAGCTTGTTGGAAGATCAGCAGGAGGATTTGAATTTGTGCATCGCGCGCGCGCGCCACGTGCACGGGCGCGTCGGGCACGAAGAAGGCCCGCAAGTCAACGACCCGCGCGCGCCGGAATGGGCTAGGCAATTGGCCGCGCACGAAGCCTGGTGGTCGGCGATCATTCGCGCGCGGCGGCAAGCCGTGGCCGCGTTCTTCACTTTCAATCCTGAATTTGGCCCACCCAATTACATGCCTACTTTGCCTTACACCTATCAGCCGGTGAGCGATTTGTGGGACGTCTGCTGTTGGATGGCGCAACGCTTTGAGCGGCTTTATCACGAAGTCATTGCATGAACTCTGAAAAACTGCGCGCGGCCTTTATCGGCTGCGGTGGTATCGCCGAACATTATTTGAACGTCTATCGCACCCTGGACTGGGTCGAATTGGTCGTGTGTATGGACGCCGAGATAACACGCGCCACACACGCCGCCTCGTTGCTGGCTGATCTTCAATCAACCAAGCGGCAACCCCGTGCCACCTCGGCGCTCAATGACGCCTTGGCGGGCGACGTGGACGTAGTGGTCATCAACACGCCAAACCATTTGCATCGTGAACAAACTGTAGCTGCTCTGGCCGCAGGCAAACACGTCCTGCTGCAAAAGCCAGTGGCTGCCAACCTGGCTGACGCAGAGGCAATTGCCGAGGCTGCTGCGCAAGCCGCACAACGCGGCCTGATCAGCGGGTTGTATCTCAGCTATTTCGATCAGCCATTGATGCACGATCTACGCGCGATGGTGGAACAGGGCTGGTTTGGTGAAATCGTGCATTTGTACGCCCGCTTGATGCATCGCGGCGGCTTGGCCGTCTCGAAACAAGTGTTGAGCGGCCAAGCCAATTGGCGCGCCTTGCTCGCACAAACGGGCGGCGGTTGTTTTATTCAACTCGCCGTGCATTATGTGCACCTGTTCAAGTGGCTGCTGAACGCACGCATCACGCGTGTGATGGCAATGGCGAAGAATCTGCATTGCCCTGGCATTGAGGGCGAAGACCTGGCTTGCGCACTGCTCGAATTCAGCAACGGCGCGCTGGCAACGCTCGACATGGCTTGGAACACGGCGGGCGAACAGCTTTCGCTTCACGGCACGCGCGGCACCATCGAATACATCGGCAATCAAACGCTGATCCTCGATTCTGACGCGGGCGCGTTCGCCGGCTATGTCGTCAACTACGCGGGCAAGAGCACGAGCCAAACGCCGGGTGCGCCAGGAGCGGCGGCTTCGCAGCAAGTGCAAACGGTGATCGCGCCGCCCTTGGGCGATGCCAGCAATCCCTTTAATCAGCACCGGCAGTTTCTCGAAGCCGTGCGCGCCGAACGGCCTGCGCCGGTTTCGATTCCTTCAGGCGTAGATGATCTGCGGGTGGTGCAGGCGGTTTACGCATCTGCCCAGAGCGGCAAGGCGATCGAGCTATGATCTGGTTGAGCGAAAAACGCGGCTACCTCACTGATTGGGTGACGCAGCGTTGGGTGCAATTGACCGGGCGCAGCGTCAGGCTGGCTGACGCTCAATGGCTGGCCGGGCCGATTGGCAAAACAACTAGGATCGGCAGCGATTTTTATGAAGAGTGGGCTGTCGAAGCAGGGCTGGAGTTGAAACGCGACGGAGCGGTGCGGGGATTAGTTCCGCGCTTTAATTTGCTAGCAGCGCCGGATTTCAATCCAACCAGGATTCATCACCGCGTAGCAGATTTTTACGAACGCACACTGGCTTATGAATTGGATGTCTGGTCGGAATGGCGTGGTTTCTTTCGCCCGTTTGGACACGCGCTGGCCTGCTTATTCAGTCGCCGTTTGCAGCAGTTGAATGTGCCCTTGTCGGGACTCGACACCAGTCGCGGCATCAGCAGTGACGTGCTGCAATTGACTGATCCGATTACCGGCGAGGTCAAGCTGACGGCTTGGGTCAGACATCTGCGCAGTAACAAGGCCGTGCTTTACGCGGGCAGCTATTCGCTTTGCTACATCCCCAATCGCGTCGGAGCTTGTATCAAAGTGGTGTTTCCCTTGCCCAACGGAAATGCCATCGTAGTGATGAAGCCAGTCGCCAATCCAGACGGCTCATTTTCGCTTTACTCAGTTGGCGACCGGTTTGGCGATCCAGGTTTTTATTTCACCGTGCGCAAAGATGCCGAGACGCTCTTTGTCCGCTACGTCAAGACGATGCGCGAACACATCCGCGTTTACGAAGCAGAAGACGGCAGTTTACGCACCGATCATGCGCTGACGATTTGGGGCATGACCTTCCTGCATTTGCATTACCACTTGCGCTTGCGCGTTACTCCTTTGAAGGAGACTGAATGGCAATGAAAGCTACTCCTCAACGCAACCTTTCCCGGCGCGCTTTTCTACAAAATGCTTGTGCCGCCGCGTGCGCACACTGCTTGCCGAGCACAGACATCACCGAGCCGGTCATTGATATTCACCAGCACACACACTATTGGGGGCGCAGCGATGCCGACTTGCTGCAACATCAACGCGCGCTCGGCGCGACAAAGACTGTACTGCTGCCCGCTGGTTCACAGTACGGGTTGGAAGCTGATTGCTACGGCAATGAATCCTGTCTGGCGCTGGTCAGAAAATACCCCAGGCAGTTCGTCTTCTTTGCAAATGAACTGCCCGACTTGCCGGAGACGAAACTGGTGTTGGAAAAATATCTCAAGCGCGGCGCAATCGGCATTGGTGAACAGAAGTTTCAGGTCGAATGCGATTCCAAACACATCGAGCTGATCGCCACGGTAGCGCGCGCGCATCGCGTCCCTGTGCTGATGCATTTTCAACACGGCAAGTACAACACCGGCTTCGAGCGCTTCTACAAAGTGCTGGAGAAGTTTCCGCAGGTAAACTTCATCGCCCACGCGCAAACCTGGTGGGGCAATATCGGCCAACTCAAAGATCAAACCGAGTTGTACCCACAAGGCCCCATCGTGCCGGGCGGCTTGAGCGACAAATGGCTCGGTGATTATCCAAACCTGTACGGCGATCTTTCCGCCGGGTCGGGAATGCGCGCGTTGCTGCGCGATGAAGAGTTCACCAGCGGCTTTATCGCGCGCCATCAGGACAAGCTGCTTTACGGCAGCGACTGTCAAGATGAAGATACCAAGAGCGAGAAGTGCTGTGGCATTCGGACGCTGGATACAATTCGACGTTTAGCGCCGGACAAAACTGCCGTGCGCAAAATCCTGTCTGAAAATGCCAAGCGCCTGTTGCAGCTTAAGTAAGTCACAAAGGAGTCAACCGATGAAAAAACCAAATCAGCTTCTGCTTGTCGCATTGTTACTAACTGTCTGTGTGCTTACTGCAACAGCTAAACCGATCAAAGCCGGGCTGGCCAAAATCGCCATTACGCCTGACCAACCGGTTTGGCTCTCCGGTTATGCGTTGCGCACCAAACCGTCCGAAGGCAAACTGCACGACATTTGGGCCAAGGCGCTGGCGGTTGAAGACGAGCGCGGCAATCGCTTCGTCCTGGTTTCTGCCGAAATCCTCGGCTTCTCGCGCGAGGTTGCAGAGGCGATTGCCGAACGCGCACAGCAGCAGTACGGCTTGCGCCGCGAGCAACTGATGCTCAATGCCACGCATACGCACTCCGCGCCTGTCATACGGCAAAACCTGATTGGCGCTTACGATCTCGATGCGGAACAGACCACGCGCGTCAATCAGTATGCGCAGCAGTTACAAGACAAAGTCGTCGCTGTCATCGGCGCAGCGTTACACGATCTGGCCCCAGCCAAACTCTCCTTCGCGCACGGCACGGGCAGCTTCGCCAAAAATCGCCGCCGTCCTGCTCCGAGCGGCATGCAAATCGGCGTCAACGACACCGGCCCCGTAGATCACGATGTCCCCGTCTTGGCAGTTGAATCAGCAGACGGCAAATTGCGCGGTCTCATCTTCGGCTACGCTTGCCACAACACGACGCTGACCGACAAGCATTACGAAGTCAGCGGCGATTACGCGGGCTTTGCGCAAGCCGCTTTGGAAAGCGCGCATCCTGGCGCGACCGCCATGTTCGTGATGGGCTGTGGCGCGGACATCAACCCCTTCCCGCGCACAACGATTGAGAATGCGCAGCAGAACGGCGCGTCGCTGGCGCAGGCGGTCGAGCAGGCAATGAAGAACAAACGGTTGAACGTGCGCGGCACAATCAAGCTGGCCTTCGACCGCGTGATGATCCCGCTTGCCACGCCACCGACACGCGAAGAGTTTCAGGCGCGCTTGAATGACCGGAACGTTTACAACCAACGCCACGCGCAACGGATGCTCCAACGCTACGAGCGCGACGGTAAATTGGCGAACGAATATCCCTACACGATTCAGGTCTTACAATTCGGCCCTGACTGCACGTTGATCGGCCTGGCAGGCGAAGTCGTCACCGATTACGTCTTGCGGCTCAAACGCGAGTTGGGCGAGAAAGGCTTGTGGGTGGCCGGCTACACCAACGAAGTGATGGCTTACATCCCGTCGGCGCGGATGTTCAAGGAAGGCGGTTACGAAGTAGTGACTTCGATGATCTACTACGATCACCCGACGACGTGGGCACCGGAGTTGGAAGAGAAGATCATCGGCAAAACGCACGAATTGGCGCGGCGCGTGGGGCGGAAACGCTGAGGCGTTGCTCAGTTGTTGAAAGCCGTGTTACCTTGCGCTTACTTCGAGGTTAGTTATGAGCTTGCGCAAACGCAATGGTGTTCAGCTTGTTTACCCTGAATCGGATGGAAAGCCGATGGCCGAAACCGATCTACATTGCCAGGTGATAATAGATCTGAGAGAGGCTTTGAAGAGCTTTTTTGCCCGGCAGCCTGACGTGTACGTGTCGGGCAATCTGTTCATCTACTACGTTGAAGACGACAATCGCAAAAACGTGGCGCCGGATGTCTTCGTCGTGCGCGGAGTCGGCAAACGGCTCGGCGAGCAACTGCGCCGTGTCTACAAACTATGGGAAGAAGGCGTCGCACCTTGCGTGGTGATCGAAGTTACGTCCAGTGGGACAAAGAATGAAGACCTGCAGCGCAAAAAGAATTTGTATGCGCAACTCGGCGTCAAAGAGTATTTCATCTTCGACCCGGAGTATCGCTATCTGAAGCCGCCGTTCCGCGCCTACCGGTTGAGCGGCAAGCAATACGTGGAGTTGGCTATCGTCAATCGCCGTGTGCGGAGCGAAGAATTGGGGTTGGAACTGGTCAATACCGGTGAGACGTTACGCATTTATGATCCGGTGAGAGAAGCGTTTCTGCCGACTCCTGAAGAAGCTCTCGCCGCCCAACGGGAAGCTGAAGCCCGTGCAGCCAGCGCCGAAACCGAATTGGAAAAACTGCGCGCCGAACTCGCGCGCCTCAAGCGCAAACCTGCCAAGAAACGGGCGAAGTGACCCGCTGCCCGTCGCTACCATTTGAAACTAGCCTTGGCTTCCCGCAAGCCTTTGACGATGGCATCGCGGTTCGCGGCCTGCGCCGCGCCGAACAGTTGGAGCAGCCAGTCGCGGTAGATCGCCAACTTTTCATTCTGGCTGATGAAGTGCAGTGTTCCGTCAAAACGCCACGCTAACTTGAAATCCGCAGGCTGATTGGCAATCGCTTGGATCATCGCATTGAGCTTGGCCGGAACTTGATCGACTTTGTTGAGCGCCAGTGAATTGGCTACGTCAATCGCGCGCAGGCCTGAACCAATGTTCATCTCAACTTTGGGATTGGCAAGCAGCGCCGAAATTCGTCGCTCACCTTCAGCAAACCTTTCCGTAGTGAAATGTGTCTCGGCGGAATTAGTCATCGCAGATAAATCATTGGGAGAACTGGTCAGCCACTTTTGATGCAGCTCGAAAGCCAATTCATATTCAAACAACCTCTCGTGGCGAATCCCGCTCAAGCGTTGATAAGCGTTTTCATGGTTTGGATATAGCGTCAAAATGTTGGCATAACATTCCACAGCTTTTCCCCACTCATTCAAAAGGTTATATGCATCGCCTAGATTGCTCTGCGTTGCCGCCCAGTCCTGCGGCAACTCTTCGCGGGTTCTGACCAGCAAGGCTTTGCGGTAGGCTGAGACGGCTTCGGCCAGTATCTTCATGCCTTCATCGCCTGTCATTCGCTTGCCTTGTGAACTTAGTGCAATGCCCAGATTGTTCTGCCTTGTCGCCCACTGTTCCGGCAATTGCTCGCGGGTAGAGACTAGCAAAGCGTTGTGGCAGGCTGAGACGGCTTCGGCCAGCAGCCTCATGCCTTCACTACCCTGCATTCTCTCGCCTTGTGAATTCAGCGCACTGCACAGATTGTTCTGCGTCATCGCCCAGTCCTGCGGCAAGTCTTCGCGGGTTCTGACTAGCAAGGCTTTGCGGTAGGCTGAGACGGCTTCGGCCAGTATCTTCACGCCTTCATCGCCTGCCATTCGCGCGCCTTGTAGGCTCAGCGCAAGGCCCAGATTGTACTGCGTTCTCGCCCAGTCTTGCGGCAACTGCTCACGGCTATATACCAGCAAAGCGTTGCGGTAGGCGACAATGGCCTCAGCCAGTATCTTCGTGCCTTCACTACCCTGCATTCGCTCGACTTGTATACTCAGCGCATTGCCCAGATTGTTCTGTGTTGCCGCCCAGTCCTGCGGCAACTCTTCGCGGGTTCTGACCAGCAAGGCTTTGCGGTAGGCTGAGACGGCTTCGGCCAGTATCTTCATGCCTTCATCGCCTGTCATTCGCTTGCCTTGTAGACTTAGCACATTGCCCAGGTTGTGCTGTGTCGCTGCCCATTGTTGCGGCAACTGCTCGCGAATGTAGACCAGCAAGGCATTGTGACAGGCTGAGACGGCTTCTGCTAGCCGCTTTACAACTCCACTATCCGGCATTCGTTGATCCTGTGAAGCCAGTGCACTACATAGGTTGTTCTGTATCATCGCCCAATCTTGCGGTAACTGCTCGCGAGTGTAGACCAGTAAGGCGTTGCGGAAAGCTGAGATAGCTTCCGCCAACAGCTTCAGGCCTTCCTCACTTGCCACTCGCTCGCTTTGCCTTAGCAGCGCATTGCCCAGATCGTTTTGCGTCATTGCCCATTGATACGGCAACTGTTCGCGGGTAAAAATTGCAAAAGCTCGCTTATACAAATCTACAGCCTCAGAAAGCAGGCGATTCCCTTCAGCGCCTTCCAGTCTAATTCCTAGTTCCCGCTTCGCACTGCCGCTGAGAACTTCTATCTCGGTTTGTTCATACCGATGCTTATCTTTCAAGATAAGTTCCGTGAGGCGAAGCCTGGCAAGGTTATATTGCTCCAGTGCCTCTCTGAACTGATAAGAGTTCGTGAGCGAGTTACCGGCATCCTTACGATTCTGATAAGCACTAAGTTTTTCCCTATCAAACTGCTCGCCAATCCGGTTCGCTTGTCTTTCATCCTTTTCCGCTGCTTTTACGAAATTCGCTGCCGCGAGCGGGAAGTTGTTTTGGTAGAAGGCGCGCAAACCGAGCGTGCGGTAATCGTCAGACTTTTCGACCGCCTTTGCCCAATCGTCAAATGCTGTTTTGACCTGCTCCGGCGTGAAGCCGTACTGCTCAGCCCATTCGCGAAGGTAGAAGCTGAAATCAATCGGGCGCGGCATGTCACCTTCTTTCTTCAGTCGGGCGATTTCATCCGACAGTTTGGAGAGATGTTTTTCTATGCGCGCATTCGTCCAGAGTTTCTTGGAGCCCTTGGGAACGAGGATTACGTCCCGAGAAGCGAAGTTGCGAGTGTTGTCAGGGAGATTCCAGTACCCATCGAGTGGATCATTGATGATAAAGCCATTTTTGTTCATGACTCTGATGTGAACAATATCCCCGGCTTTGAACTTGTTCGGCAGTTTGAATCTAAATTTGCCTTTTGTGTCGGTTTCGGTGCTTCCTCCACCGTCTACAACCATCTGTGTCAAAGGCAATGCTCTTACCCCATTGCTCGAATCCTCTTTCAGTGTGCCGGTCAATGTTACCTGTCCGAGGGCTGTCACAGAGAAGCAGGAAGCGAGCAAAATAACGCTGATGCATTTCATCATCTTCTTTTCCTCCTGAGTTTCACGGGGGGCACTTTGTCTCCAAGCTTCATCAACTCTTTATGTACTTCTTGCCCAAAGAGTGATTCGTAACCTTCCTTGCGAACGACGATCTTAATCTGCTCGCCAAACGGTATTGGAATGTTTTCTATCGAATAGTTTCCATAACTGTCTGTCTTGACGGGTGGCCTTTCCGGCAACTCTTCTATTCTTACCTCGGCGTCATCAATTGGACGGTCGTTTTGATCTACGACTGCGCCCCTGAGAACACTCATCGGCAAGGGCGTAGGAGTAGGCGTGGGGATCGGTTTTTGATCATTGCGTAGCAATGCGAGAGAGGCGATTGCCGCCACCGAAATCAGAGCGATCACCACAACCAGGATAAGCCGGGCGCTACGAGTTTCTTCTTTGACCGTATAGTGGACGTCTCTGCCAGCCTGAATGAAGTGGCCGCCGACCTTGATATTGTTTTGCGTGAAGAGCGCCTGCGCTTGCCTCAACGCCTCGACAGGTTCGGCAGCCGTGACACGCTCAAGCTGGGCGATGACCTGGACGCGCCGCTCGGCTTCGTGCGGCTGTGGCGCATCCGGCAAGGCTGCCAAAATCTTCGGCAAGGCTTCGTTTGAATTATGGCAGGCAATGCCGTTGATGGCCGCGAGCGCAGGCGGCAGCTTCGTCTCATCCAGCAGCAGGGGAATGATTGTCTTCTTCAACGCCAGCGCCGTAGTCCACTCGAACTCGACAAAGTGTGAAGCGGCGGAATGCGCCGACCAGAGCAGCAACACTGCATCACAATCGGCGATGGCCTCGCCGAGCTTCTTCGGCCAACGGTCGCCGCCGTAAAGGTTGTGCTGGTCGCGCCACACGCTCACGCCGTGCGCGCGCAACGCTTGCTCCAACTCTTGCGCGCGGTTCAGGTCGCTTCTGGCATAGCTGATGAAGACTTTGGGCATCGCCGGTGTTCCTCTGCTTGGATCATACTGCCGGGCCGGGCGAATGATAGCCATTACATCAGCCAGCGAGCAAGGAAATCGTAAGCCTGCGTGCGCACCGCCGTTGGAAACTCGTGCCCTACGTCAGGGTAGACGGCCAACAATCGCTCCTGCGCCTTGAACACTTTGTCATAAACCGGCGCGGCAATCGCCACACAATCCCGTACACCCGACACTTCGAAATTATCATCGTGCAGCGGCGCATTGATAAACAACGGGCGCGGCGCCAGCGCCACCAGCATGTCCGGGAAATCGAAGGGCACGCGCGCCGGGTCTTTGCCGTATTTCTGTGCGATCAGCGGCATATAGCGTTGCCCCTCCCAACCCGTCAAATCGCCGTTTTTGTACTTGCGCATAGAGGTGAACCCGCAACTCGTCACCATTGCCTTGATCCGCTCGTCGAAGGCGGCGACGAACAGCGTGTTGTGCCCGCCGAGCGAATGGCCGATGGCGCCGATGCGTTGGCGGTCTACGTAAGGCAGCGATTGCAGTAGGTCTACGGCGCGCCGATGGTTCACGATGCCCTTCATCGTGCAACTGAGGTAACCGTGCGTGTAGGGAACAAATGTGTTCTCACCCAAATAAGGATAGTCGGGCACAAGGCAGACATAGCCGCGCTCGGCCAACTCTTTGGCGTAATGCAGATTGGGATTGCCGCCGAGACCCACCGGTTCCTCTTTGCCGATCTTGATGGTTTGGTGCAGACAGAGCATGGCTGGCGCTCGACGTTTGTGCCGCTTCGGCACGAGCAGATAGGCGGGGACGGAGTCGCCGGGTTCGCTCAGGTAAGTGATTTTGTTGCGGGTGAACGCGGGCAGGTCTTCGCTTGAGTGTGTGACGATTTCAACAGGTGCTTGCGCGTGTTTAGGCAACGGCCCCATCACGGCTTGCATACCGGCGAGGATTTCGGCGCGCACTTGTTGCCAGTCGGCTTTATTGCGAATTTGAGTGAGGCGCGGATGGGCTTGTGTGAAGAGCGCGCCTGCTAGTGAAGTAAGGAATTGGCGGCGAGTTGGAGATGGCATAGCGAAGCCCCGGGAGCGCACGCGGCTCGCGTGCGGGGTTAAGTGGGGCGGTATGCGTTGACCGGTAGGTAAACTATCCATCACCCGCACGCGAGCCGCGTGCGCTCCCAGGATCAAAGCCCACCGCGCAAATACGCCAAAATGTCGGCGATAGCTTGTTTGTTCAACTGCTTTTCAAACCCATCCGGCATTAACGAGAGCGTCGAAGCGCGAATTTCGGCGATATTCTGGCGCAAGATCGTCGTGTCGCCTTCTGCTCCGCCACGCAAGGTGATTGTGCCCGGCGTCTCGTTGCCCAGCACGCCGTCGTAGATGTGGCCGTCTTTGGTTGTCACGATGTAGCTCACGAAGCGCGGCTCGATGGCTTTGCTCGGATCGAGGATCGAAGTGATCAGCTCTTCTTTGGTCTTGTTGTTGATGCCGGAAAGGTCAGCGCCGATGCGCGCCTTCTCGCGTTGCGGCAGGTGGCATTTGGCGCAGTTGTCTTCAAACAGCTTCTTGCCGCGCGCGACATCACCCGCGAGTTTAGCCGCATCGAGATAGGCCGCGACGACTTGCGTGCGATCGCGGTTGGCGTCTTTGAAGAGCCGCTGTGCGCGGTCGTTCAGCGTTTTATCAGGCGAATCGAGCAGGCGCGCGCGCGCCGCTGGATCGAAAGCCGCCAACTCGATCTGTTCGTCTTCGGCGGCTTTGAGCAAAGCTTTCATGCGCTCCTGATTGGTGAGCAGCGCATTGAGCGCTTTTTGCCGCACGTCGGGCAAATAGCCTTTCCAGTTGGCGAGCAGCGCGGGCGCGATGTTCTCAGCTTCAAAAGAGGCGAGCGATTCGACTGCGGCCATCTGCAATTCGGGTTTGTCGTGCGCGGCGAGCAGCTTTGCCAGCATTGGCGCGACGGCACCATATTGCCCGCTTCGCAGGGCGCGCACGGCGACAGCGCGGTTGTTGTTGGACAGTTTGTCGTCGTTCACGTCTTTCAACGCCTGTGCTACCAGTGTGCGCAGCTCGAAGTAGCGGGCTACGTCCCAGACGGTTGTTTGTAAGGCTTCGTCGCGTAGTAGGTTTGACAGTAACCCTTCGGCTTGCGGGATATTCAGCTTTTTGACATTGGCGAGCCGCAGCCCTTTGGCTAGGCCTTTCAACCCGGCTTGCAAATGTTGGTTGTTTGATTCCACAGCGCCCGGCGTCAGCTTGGCTGTGCGCGATAATTGCGCCAACTCTGAAAAGCGGCGCAAGAGATGGGCAATCTCCTGCGGCTGATTGTTTGCGCCAATCATTGCAGCCAGTTGTGTCGTCAAATCCGGACTCACCGGAAGATAGGCAAACTTGCCATAAAGCTGGGCAAAGAACTTCGTGGCTGAATCGCCAACCGAACTGAGGATGGCCAAACGAAACCATTGGTCATTGGCGCGTTGCTGCGCCATTTCAGCCAATGCAGGCAGCCCACGCTGCTCTTTCAGCGGGCTGGGCAATTGTCCGAGCGTCAAGGCGAGTTGAAATTGCACGCCCGTGTCAGTGTCGTGTGTCGTTGCCAGAACTGCGGCCTGAAGCGTCTTTGATTTGGGCAATAATTCTTCGGCCAAACGCAAGGCGTGCGCGCGCATATTTGGATTGGCATCTTTCAACGCTGCCAGCACGGTCGTTTCGTCCAAAGCGGATAGCCCTTCCAATGTCCATAGCGCGTGCAAACGTCCCTGCGCAAAGATGCTCTTTGCGGCGAGTTCTTTCAGTAACGGGATCGCTGCTTTGTCTTGCCGCTCGACCAGCAGGCGTTGCGCGGTGAAGCGATGCCAGCCATTCGGATGATCGAGATATTTGACCAGTCCCGCTGTACTTACTGTACCAAGATTGATTTTTCGACTGCGTTGCACACGCGGCTGATTTGGCACGATGCGCCAGACGCGCCCCATTTTGTCACCCGCGTAGAAGTCCATGCCTTTTTTGATCTCTTCGGGAATGGACTCGGGCGTTTCGATGAAGAGACGGTAGATGTCCATCACGTACAGATTGCCGTCCGGCGCGTTGGCGAAATTGCATGGGCGGAACCAGACATCGGTCGAGGCCAGAAATTCAACGCCGTCTTTCGAGCGTGACGCCTTGAAGGTTACGCCGTCGGGCTTGATGACATCGCGGTGGATGAGATTTGCGCTGACCTCGCCCGTGAAGACATTGCTGCGATATACGTCGGGGAAATTGTCACCGTTGTAGACCGTGCCGCCGCTGGCGCCGCTGAAGTAGCCGCCGACTTGCTCGATGCGGTTTAGGCCGTTCTCGTTGTAGCGTTGTTGACGCAGCGCCGTGCGTTCTTTGCGCCATTCTTGCGGTTGCGTGAGCGGGAAGATTGGCGCTGACGGTTTGCCGTGATCCGAAATGTCATAGGCGTAGGCAGGCACGTCGAGCAACGGCGCGCGCGCGATGTAACGCATCGGCAAGACGACGTGGCGCAGGTGAATGGTATTCTGCGTGATGAACTGATTGCCGAAATCATCGAAGGAGGAGCCGAACTGAGCGGGGCCGCTCGTGGCTTCGGCGATGTCGCGCACTGGATGAAAGCGGAAGTCGGCGCCACGAATCAGCAGTGGCGGGCGTTCAGGATGATCGGGCGAAGTTACCTTGCCATCATTGCCGTTCTGCGCGCCATAAAACCAGTTGTCCAGGCCGTAGCGCAGATTGGTGATGCGCGCTTCGGGATTGACGAGCGGGAAGCCGGTGTAGAGCACTTTGCGCACGTCGGCCTTGCCGTCGCCGTCGTTGTCTTTCATCCACAAGATGTCGGGCGCGGCGGTAACGAGCAGGCCGCCTTTCCACGGATGCAGACCGCTGACTTCGAGCACGTGGTCGGCAAAGACGACGTTGCGTTCGTATTTGCCGTCGCCGTCGTTGTCTTCGAGCAGGCGAATCTGCGAGCGCGCGGGCGTGCCGGGCGGCGGGTCTTCGGGATAATCGAGCATCTCGGCGACGTAGAGCTTGCCGTTCTCGTCCCAGGCCATTTCGGTCGGACTCATCACTTGCGGCTCGCTCAGGAAGAGTTCGACTTTGAAGTCTTCGCTGAGCTTGAAGGTCTTGAGTTCGTCTTGTGCTGAAAGCGCGGTGGGGCCAGCGCCGGTTTTAGTCGTGGATTGCGTGCGGCAGGCAAGCGGTGTTAGAGCTAGCAGTAAGCTAAATATAAGTTTCAGCAGGTTCGAATTTGCGGCTCCGCCGCCTGATGTGCGGGAGGTCTTTGACCTCCCGGCAGGCACAATTGATGTTTTGGGGCTACGCCCTACCAAGTTGGGGCGTAGCCCCAAAGGAATAAATGAGCGGCTTACCGGAAAGGCATAGCCTTTCCGCACATCGGGCGGCAGAGCCGCTGGGGAACTATTAGATTTGGCTCCGTTGTGATTGATTGCGCAGTTTTGTCTTGCCATTGTGTCAGAACTAAAGGCGTGGTCGCTGTTACTTCGCTTTCACTTTAATCACGAAATAGGTAAACAGTTTGCCGTTATCCACCAGCAATTGATGCGGCAGGTCGGTCGGGATGTGCACCACGTCGCCAGCGGCGAGCTTGCGCCGCTCGCCGCCTTTGATCGAATCGCCCCGCGTTTCGCCGGGTTCGGTCTGTTTGGCGTTGACGACTTCGCCGCCGATGACCAGCGTAGCCTCGCCGCTTTCCACGACGAAGTAATCGTCCATATGCGCGTGGACTTCGGGGATACCATTGGCTTCGCGGCGGGTAATCGAGACGTTGCTCGAGCCGTAATCGGCTAGCTTGATGCTGGAGATTTTGTACGGGCCAGTGACTTTATCGTGTAAGGGTTTTTCATAGCCTTTTAGTTCTTTGGCGCTCCAATAGGCGAAGTTTGGTGGGTCGGCGATTGGCCGTTTAATGACGGCAATTGCGCCGACACAGACGACGAAAGACAGTGCTAGTGCTGCAAACAGAGTGGACTTCATGATTGTGCTCTCCTTGTGCGATGAAAAACTTGATTTGGGTTTGTGGGCGATAAAGCAGCCTCACTTGCATGGTTTTATCAATCTCGGCCTTAGTCTTTGGCCTCAACCTTATTGGCCGTGGAAAGAATCATTTGCCACCGCCCTTCTCGCTGCTCATACACATCCATAGCGGAATATGTACCGTCATACCCCGCTTTCTTGGAGCGAGCCTTAACCCTGATGCTGGCCTGCACTACTGCCACGCCTTCGCGTATATTCACGCGAATGTCTTCAAGTTCGGCCGCTTCGAATTTGAAGTCGCCGGATGAAAGGTCAGCCAGCCATTCCTCTTTGGTTAGGTTTACTCCGTTAGGGTCGGTGAAGATGAAGTCATCCGCCAGTATATCGTCAAGCACCGGCGTGTTGCTCTTAAGACAAGCTTCAATGAAATTATGTTCAAGCTCTGCGACCTGTCGTTGTTCGCTGGATTTTTGATCCGTCATAGCCTCCGTCTTCCTTCCGCTCAATTGTTTTATGCTTCGATTGAGAAGCCGCATTGTCATTCGCTGTGCCTGAAAACAAAAGGGCTGACGCCGTAACGCCAGCCCTTTCGTAGTTACAACCGTAGTGTGCTTAGAAGTTAATTCTCGCCATAATCTGACCCGAACGTTCTCCGGTGCGAACGCCCGTCGGAATACCAAAGTTGTTCACTGGTGTTCCAGTGCCCGTCGCGGGCCGGAACGGAACGCCGCCAAAGCCAAAATTCGTGCGGTTGAAGATATTGAAGAATTCCGCCCGAATCTCGAAGTTGACGTTTTCTCGAATCCGCGTCCGCTTGATAAAGCCCATGTTGTCACTATAGACATTCGGGTTGCGCAGTTCGCTTAGGTAGACTGGTGAATTGCCTAGCTCGAACTGTCCCGGGATGCTGTAGAAATCGTTGTTCAACCAGTTGGTTGAAACTGTACGATCATACTGGCCATTCGGCAATAAGCCTTTCCGCGGATCGAGGTCTTGCCGGCTGATGCCAGTCTGAATTGCTTTGCCGGGAATGATGTTGACGCGCTTACGACCGTAGGCAAAGCCCCAGTTGGGATAAGTGAGGGTCTGAGCATTCAGCAGGAACAAGGCTCCTGACGCATAGTTTCCAACAAAAGAAACCGTCCAACCGCCCACCACTCGGTCAAGCACCTTATTGCTGGAAAGGAATTTCTTTCCTTTGCCAAACGGCAGGTCAACCGACGCGATTACGTTAAGGATGTGTGGAACGTCCGTGTACTGTAGGCTCTTTTCAAACGCCAGGACGCCATCCATCCCAAGCGTCGAAATGGAGCGGTCAGTTTTTGGATTGCGGTTGTTGGAATCGCCACCCGTTTGCGAACCGGAAGCATTGGTCAGGGATTTCGACCAGGTGTAGTTCACTTCGGTAAACAGATTGCCGAAGCGACGATCCAGTTTCACTTGCAAGGAGTCATACCACGAACTGCCCACCGGATTATATTCGTCGCTGACCGGCCCATTGATATGTGGGTACGGACGCAAGGCACGCGCGAGTGTCGCGCCCGATGTGGTGCTTGTCTTGCCCCAATCCGCAATGAAGTTTGGATACGGCGATCTGTAACCTGCTGCGACAACCGCGGGGTCGTCAATGTATTTGAAGAGCAGATCTCCAAGCGCATAGTACTTCGCATCCAACAGGTTCAACGAGAAGTGGTTGGCCGAAAGTCTTGTACCACGCATACCGATGTAGGCAACTTCCGCCACGAACTTAAACGGCAATTCGCGCTGGAAGCCGATGCTCCAGTTTTGGAAGCGCGGCGCAACACCGGATTTCGGACTGATGTAATAGATTTCATCAGCCGCATTGCCAGACGAAGGATTGATGACGCCGGGCGGGATAAAGTTGGCATTCGCGACAAAGCCGTTATCCCAATTCAACCCGCTCACGCCATCTGCAACCGTGGCAAACCCGGTCGCACAACGCAAACAGAAACCACCCATCAAACCGTTACCGGCGGCATAGTACATACCGTAGCCAGCCCGGAAGACCGTTTTCTGATTGATAGCCCAAGCCAGACCGGCGCGTGGGCCTACTGAGGAATAGTCAATTTTGCCGAAGCGATCCTGGCCATTACAGCCATTGCAATCCCCCAAATATGCCAGTGCGCCTTTCAACCCTGATCTGGGATCAGTAACGTTCGGATCAAATGAAGTGAAAGAGCCAATGGGATCAGTTTGCCGTGGGGTAGGCAGTTCATAACGCAGGCCCAAATTCAAGGTCAGGTTGGGACGCACCCTCCAATCCGTTTGGGCATAGCCCGCGTTGTAACCGAACTTGGCCGAAATGCCGGTGCCGTTGAAAGTGCGCGAGGAAGTATTGACCAGTCCAAGCAGGAAGCTGGCAAACGGATCGCCACCAGCGCCATTCAACGCGGTTTGATTGGCGGCAAAGTTGAAGACGCCTTGCACGCCAGCGTCATCAAATGCGCCAGAGGGCAATGGTTGACCTGTCGTGCGCATCCAACGTTTATCAAAGCCAAACTTCCAGTTGAAGTTGCCCTTGACCCAGCTTACATCAGCACGGACGTGGTCGGTGTTATTGAACTGTGTGCCATTGGTCTTAGTGCCGTTAGTATCGGCTAGAGCTTGGTACACACCGGCAAAGTTCACCACGGGGAAGGCATCAGTGCCAGCTTCCTGGACGCCTTTTAAGCCCAAGCGTTGCGGCCAGCCTTTGCCGACGCTCTGGTTTTCAAAATACGCGCGCAACTTCGTGATGCCATAGCTCACGTGCAAGTTCAGCGTCGGACTCAAAATCCAATCGTAATTGAAGCGGGCAAAGATCGGCTTGTTCGGGCTAAAGGCATTACCACCGTTGCCAAGTAAAGGATCGGGCAATGGGCCTGTCACGACGGCGCCGATGTATTGCTGCGTGTAGAAGAAATTGAAAAGATGCTTCGCCCCGATATTCTGATTGATCTTGATGCTCCAGGAATCTTGCTTGTTGACGCTGGTCGTCGTCTGCAAATAATTCAGCGTTAAATTCCCATTCGTCGGTTGGGGAATCAACGCCAGAACGTTCTTACTAACATTGCTGAAGCGATTAGACGGAATAATGTTGCCGGGGAATTGTACCCTGGTAACCGGATCGTAAATCAGCTTGCCGGGCGCACCGGGCAAAGGCGCAGCTATGAGGTATTCGGAAAAATCCCCCTGCCGCATTTTCAGCGTCGGCAAAGTGAGAAAGCTTGAAGTCGCGGTGGTGCGACGAAAGTTATCCGTCGTGAATAAGAAGAAGGATTTATTCCTGCCCTCGTTGTACGCAAGTGGCCCAAAAACTTTTTTCGGCAAATAAATGGGGCCGCCTATCGTGGCGCCGTAGTTATTGCCGTGAAATGGAGTCTTTCTGAAAACCGGGTTGGCAGCAGTAGAACTGGCTTTGCCCGCCCACGAAGCAGCATTGAGCGCGCTACTGGTATGGAAGTCGAAAGCATTGCCGTGAAATTGGCTGCCGCCGGATTTCGTCACGAATGATTCGATGCCGCCGCCTGTGCGACCGTATTCGGCCGCGAAGGTGTTGTTAATCAGGCGAAACTCTCCAATAGCTTCATAAGCCGGATAGCCATTGAAAATCACACCGCCTGATTCCGGGTTCGTCATATTCGCGCCATCCAGCAGGATTTCCTTGGCGCGCCGCGCGCCGCCGGAAATTCCGCCTTCTGAGCCTGCGCCATAGGTCACGCCGGGTTGGAAGCTGACAAAGGCTTCCATATTACGAATACCCCCCGCTGAAACCGGTGCATCGTTAAACAGCTTGGGAGCAAAGCTGACGCCGATTTCGGTTGTCGTGGATTGCAATTGAGGAATGTCGGAAGTAACCGTCACCGAATCGGAAAGATTTCCCGCTTCGAGTTTCGCATCAGCCACCGAACGGACGCCGACAGCGATAACAATGCCCTTGAGTGTCAGTTTTTTGAAGCCTGGCGCTTCGATTGCCACATTGTATGCGCCGACTTCCAAACTGGGCAGCACATACAGCCCTTCGCTGGTGGATGTGGTTTCAAAAGTACGTCCGGTCGCGACGTGTGTGGCTGTGACTTTTGCCTTCGCTACCACACCGCCGTTGGCATCAGCAACGGTTCCGGTCATTGAGCCGCCAGTCAATTGTGCGAATGCCAAGCTGCCTGCCAGAAGCAGTAGACAAATAAGAGAAATAGTTGGGCGAATGATCTTCATTCCATCACCTCATAAGTTTTGGGGTTGTCATAAATGGCGCTTGCGCTGCTGTGCAAAAGCCAGAGTCGAACGCGGTGTTGCCAGGAATCGGGAGCTTTTTTGACGGCGTTACAATCTGCCGTCTGCGCAAATGTTAGAAGCCAGCAAAGCTTTGGGAATGCAATGCGCGGACTGTATTAAGCCTGTGTAAAGTTGTCAAGAGGTTAAACCAATTCAGCAAATTGCCTCTCAGCGCAACCTGATCTCATCTTCCCAATACCGCCACTTTGCATAACCAGTACGCGGCGGCGCGCCGTCAAGTTGCAACCCAAAAGTGTTTGGCAATGCTTCCTGCAAAACCTGATTGCGAAAGCTGAGCTTGGTCAGGGTTGCCGCGCCGTAGCTGAGTTGATTGCCGTTGAGTTTGGCAAACAGATACGAAGCATCAGTCTCGAACTCGCCATACTTCACCTTGCCGAGCGCATATTGATAACGCGGGCCAACGGCTTCGCGCGCTAAATCCATTTCGAGATCGAATTTGACGCAGAGGTAAGATTTCCCCGCGCCATTGGGGATTTCCAGACCAAGGGCGCGGCCTGACTTGTCTACTTCGAGCAGGCGAAAGTCAACCGGGAAGCTATCGCCTTTGCCGTCGAGTGGTAAGAGAATTGTCACGAAGAATTCGAAATCACCGGCTTGATAGAACTGCGAGACGCTTTGATAGATCGCCGTTTCATCTTGAAAGTGGCGCGTGACGGGAAACGTGCCGAGTTGTTTGCCCTGTGCATTTTCAGGGAAATAGATCAGCAACATCTTGTTGGGCGGCAGCTCATCCGTCTGAATTTTGTCATACATCGTGGTGAAAAAATTCGACTTCTCGTTGAGGATTTTGCTCCTGGTGCCGGTTTGGCGCGTGTGCCAGAGGTTGGTGAAGGTGTAGTAGTCGGGCCGCAACACTTTGATGGCGTCAATCACGACAAACATCTCGCGCCCCGTTTTCAGGTAACTCACGACACGGTCCCACTGGTAGCCGAGTTCGTTATCAATCACGCGCGTGCGACTGGCGTCCACATCTTTGAACTTGAGGAAATCAATCTTCTGCGTGGTGACGTGGCGGTAAGCGCCTGAGTTGCGTAGGAATTCAAACATGTCCTGCGTCTTGTCGCGTTTGTTTTTGCGCGCGACGACGCGGTTGTGGAAGTAATCGGCACGCCACGCTCCGTACTGTCCGCTCGGCAAATCGGGGCGATAGCCGCCGTCGTGCAACAAGACCGAGCCGCCGCTCATCAACAGCGCGATGCTGTTTTCGTCGGCGTGGCCGTGGTGCATTTTCTCTTCTTCGACCGAGAGCGTTTGTCGCAAGAAATCGCGCCCGAGCAGACCGCCGTCGCCTTCGTCACGATAATTCAGCAACATCATCGTGCTTGCCCTGTCCCAGCCGTTGCGAAAAACAATCTTCTTACCGATTACATCTTCCAGCACGTCCTGGCTCAAATTTGTCGGCGCCTGCGGCTTGATTGAATCGTCCGCCCAGCGACAGGCGTCCGTGAAAGGCGAGCCAACGCCAATGCCGACGTTGACGTTAGCAACATCGGGCAGGTTCTGCGCTTTGGCCATTCGTTCGAGCGCGCGTTTGGTGAGCTGTTCGGCCACGTACTTATATTGCGGGTTGTGATAGAGGGCCGCCGCCTTTTCATAGACAGGCACGAAGCGCTCCCAACCGCTGTTCCAATGCGAATCGCCGAAGTCGGCCAGGTTGCCGTGCGGCGTCAGCAGTTGCGCAAAGTAGTCCAGGTAGTAATGAATCTGCGGTGAGCGCAGCACGTCTTCGCGTTGCGCAATGTCGGCGTAGGAAAAGACCGAATAGAGCCAGACGCCGTGATAGCCGGTCGCGTCTTCAATCTCCCACTGTTTCAAACTGTCACTCGCCAACGTCTCGGCAAGCTGCTTCCATTTTGCCGCGTTGGGATGATTGGCGAGCGCGACGGCGCCGTAATACAGACTCTCAGCGCGCAGCATCGCGCGGTTGTGCGCGCCCCATTCGGGATAATAGAAAATGAAATCGAGGCTGAAGGCCAAATCTTTTTCAATCTTTGTTTTGGTTTTTTCGTCCAGCGCGCCGCTCGCGCGGATGCGCATGTACGAGCGTGCGTAGGGCGGCATGATGAAGAAGTTCGAGATGGCAGGCACGCCGTCGCGGTATTCGGCGCGTTTGCCCGGATAGTCGAGCGGGATGATGGCGCGCAAATCGCCGTAGCTTGAGAGCAGGTCGCGCGCTTTTTCGGCGTAGCTTTTGTCCTTCGTCTCTTGATAGAGAAAGCCCAGCAGGTCGGCCAGGTAGATTGGATGAGCAGGCGCGTCGTAGCCCCACAACTCGCTTGGCTTGGTCTCGCGTTTCCAGCGTTCGATGACGGCGGGTGCGTCGGCCCAACCTTTGTCGGCAGCAATTTTTAGGTAGCGCAGGTAGTCGCTTTTGAGTGTTTGTGCTTGCCCAATAGTGGCGGCCAACAAGACTACAAGCCCCAACGGAGCGAAGTATGAAAGCCTGGGGCCGCGCCGCAGGTTGCGGGTGGTAAAAATAATCAAGCCCTGAAGGGGCGCAATAAAACGATTTCGTCTTTTGTTCATTGCTGTTATTTCGCCCCGTTGGGGCTTTCAAAACCTATTTGTCTTCTTCCCAGGGCGTTGCCCTGGGCTGTCATATTGCGCCCCGTTGGGGCTGACTATGATGCCTTCATGCTTGCTTGCCCAAAAACAGATCGCGCCCCTTCACTAGCGCCGCGATCTTCCGATCCGCAATCGAACGCTTGTTCATCCAGAAGCCGCAATCAGGATTGACCCATTTGATGCGCCCGTCGCCCACTATGCGCGTGGCCTCTTCGATTCGACACGCAATCAGGTCGGGCGTCTCGACCGTGTTGACCTTGATGTCAATCACGCCCAAGCCGAGGCCCATGCGCGGGTCGAGTTCGTCTTTGAAATATTGCAACTCGCTGTAGCCGCGAAAGGCCATCTCGATAAGGATGTGATCGCAGTGCAGCCGGTTCAAAAAGCCGATCAGCTTGTGCCATTCGCCATGTTGAATAGATTGGCCGCCGTAGTTACCAAAGCATAGGTGTACGCCTTTCTCTTTGGCCTGTGTGGCCGCGTCCAAAACGACGTTGATTGCGGCGGCGGCCCATTCGCCTTCGTCGGGATGGCCGGTAATGTTGGCTTCGTCAATTTGGATTACCTGTGCGTCAAGCTCCGGCACTTGTTTGGCTAAGGCATGCGCCAGGCCGAGAGCCAATGCGTCGCGGCTCTTGTAATGATGATCCATCAATGTCTTCGAGAGCATGTGTGGCCCCGTCAACGTGAACTTCATCGGGTGGGTCGTACAGGCGCGGGCGCGGCGATAGTCTTCGCCCAGATTCAATGTGCCTTCATCAATCGGCCCATCGACGACGCCCGCCGGAGCGGCGCGAAAACCCATGCCTTCAAGCGCGCGGAATTCAGCGATGTCGCTGCGCGTGACGCGCGAGCGTATGCCATCCATTGGGCGAATGAAATATTCGATCATGCCGTTGGTGTCGGGGTGGTTAACATCCCAGCGGTACAACTCGCCGTCGGCGACAACATCAATACCGGCGAGTTCTTGAAGCTTGAAGACGACTTTGGTCGCGTCCAGCAGGGCCTGTTGGCTGGGCATGCCAATCAGCCATTCGGGTACTGGGTATGAACCAACAACGGTGGTACGGATTGCAGGTTGGGTCACGAATGTCTCCTAAGAATAATGTCCGACAAGCTGTCAGAGCTTGTCGTTGACTCCGGCTTAAGCGCACCAGCGAACCCCGACAAGCTCCGACAGCTTGTCGGACATCGGCGCTCAATGAAAAGCGCGCTATCAATAGCATCGCTTGATTGAATTGGCAAAGTGGGAGGAAAGTTTGTGCTCACCCAAGCTTTCTGTTAGCATCTGCGCCGCATTGCAGTGAACGCAGAAAATGAAGCGACGTGCCGCGCGCAATACGAGTGGCCGGGCGAGCCGGACAACTGGATAAATAAACGCGTTTGGCTTAACCCCTTCCCAAACAATTTCGGCAACCATTACTGAAGAAGTAGCTTGATCCCGATGGAAAATGAAGCGTTGGCGCAGATCGGACGTTTGACCGCGCGGCTAATCCACGATTTGCGGAATCAATTGGGTGGGTTGAAGCTCTATGCGGGGTATTTGAAAAAACGTTTAGAGCAAGTCGAAGCTGGCGAGGCGCGCGCGGAGAGCATAGAAATTACCGAAAAGATCATTGAGGGTTTGGACGCGCTGGCCGAGTTGGCGACGCTGGTGGGCAAGCTGTCCAAGCCGCTTGAATTGCGGCTCGAATCAGGTGATTTGACCGTGTTGGTCGAGCGGCTGATCGCTTCGCAACGCCAGTCAGCCGATGCGCGCGGCGTGGCGCTGGCGCGCAGCTTGACTGAAGAGCTGCCTGAGTTTCAGTTCGATCAACAGCAATTGCGTGCAGCGTTGAGCGCGCTGCTTGTGCGCGCTATCGCCGTTACGCCTGCGGGCGGCACGGTTAGGGTCGAGTTGCAAAGTCAGAATGATGGCTGCGTTCTGAAGATAAGCGATCAGGGCGCAACGCTCGGTGAAACGCAATTACGCGCGCTCTTCGAGCTTTCGACGAGCGCGCGGCTCAACAAGACTGTGCTTGACCTGGCGCTTGCCAAACACATCGTTGAGGCGCACGGCGGCACTGTCGAAGTTGCCAATGCTGAGACATCAGGAGCTGTGGTGCAGATAAAGTTGATGATGGCGAAGGGGTGAAGAGCCTCCCTTCAATTCTTCAAAAAACAAGGCAGAACGCTTGAAACAACAGATCAACATTCTGGTCGTGGATGACGAACCGCTGATGACCGACAGCTTGAAGCGTGTACTCGGCGCGGAAGGCTACCGTGTGCAAACGGCCCAAACTTTCAGCGAAGGGACTGCCGCGCTGGAACGCGTGCCCTTCGATCTGGTGATCTCCGATCTGCAATTGCCGGATGATCCGCAGGGTGGATTGGCGCTCTTGCGCGCCGTCAAAGCGCAACAGGCTGAGACCGAAGTCATTATCATCACCGGCTACGGCTCGGTCTCCGAAGCCGTCGAAGCGACCAAAGCGGGCGCGTACTATTTCCTCGAAAAGCCTTTCGAGCAGGAAGAGTTGTTGTTGCTGGTCGAAAAGGCGCTCGAACGCCGCCGGTTGCTGACCGAGTCGGTCAGCCTGCGCAAACATTTTCAGCGCAACGAATTTTCCAACATCATCGGCGCCTCGAAGTCCATGCAGATGATCTACGAGACGGTTGAGAGTATCGCCAAGAGCGACGCCAACGTGCTCATCATCGGCGAATCGGGCACAGGCAAAGAGCTGATCGCCAACGCGATTCATTTCAACTCGCTGCGCGCCGATCACGAATTCGTCAAGGTCAACTGCTCTGCGCTGCCGAAAGAATTGATCGAAGCCGAGCTGTTCGGCTACATCAAAGGCGCGTTCACTGGCGCGACGCAGAATCGCACTGGGCTAATCTCACAAGCCAAAGGCGGCAGCCTGTTGCTCGACGAGATTGGCGAGATGCCGCTCGATTTGCAGCCGAAACTTTTGCGCGTGCTGGAAGAGCGCCGCTTCCGCCCCGTCGGTTCGTCGGAGACCTTCGAGGCCGATTTTCGGCTGATTGCTGCCACCAACCGCGAACCGCGCGAAGCGATCAGGGACGGCAACCTGCGCGAGGATTTGTTCTATAGAATCTCGACCATCACGATTAATGTGCCGCCACTGCGCGAACGCAGCGAAGACCTACAATTGTTGATTGACCATTTCTTCCAGAAGTTTTCCAGCAAATACAGCCGCCCGCTGCACGGCATCTCGCAAGCGGCTTATCAACGGCTCTTCAGCCATCGCTGGCCCGGCAACGTGCGTGAGTTGCAGAACGCGATGGAGCGCGCCGTTCTGCTGGCCAAAGGCACTCACATCCAGCCCGAAGATTTGCCCTTCGGAGAATTAGCCCAAGAAATACAGGAAGCGTCAGCCAACGGCGCGGAGTCAGCACAGGCTTTCGTCGTGCCGCCGAATATGACGCTGGCCGAGATCGAAAAGACCGTCATCGCCGAAACGCTCAAACGCACCGACGGCAATAAACAGGAGGCAGCCCGGTTGTTGGGCATCTATCGCCCGCGCCTTTACAGCAAGATCAAGAAGTACAAGCTCGAAGTGACGAGCAAACCCGGACGGCGACCGAAGAAGAAAGACTCCGCCGAGGAGCCACCACGCGCTTCGTCGTCGGCCACTTCGTCAGGCTAGAATTAAAAAGGAGTTGAGTGTCCGACAAGCTGCCAGCTTGTCGTTGACTCCGCACTGTATCTAATCGAGGGACCGCGACAAGCTGGCAGCTTGTCGGACGTTTTTAGGAGTCGAGGTATGAAAGCAGTAACCACATTTAGTTTGAATTTAGTATTGCTGGCTGGTCTCACGCTGTTTGCAGTCTCAATCGCGCAGGCGCAAACCACTGAAACCACGCGTCCAGAAGAGTCCAAGCAGGCACAAACCGCAGAGACTGCGCGACCAGAAGAGTCTAAGCTGGAATCGGTCAACTTGGTCATTACCAGCAAAGAGGTCTCCGCCGTGCAGGCGGCCTTGCTGGGTCGCGGCTATTATCAAGCAAAACCCAACGGCGTGCTTGACGGGCCAACGCGCGAAGCGATCCGCGCTTATCAAACCGATAACAAGCTCGAAGCCACGGGCAGGATTGACCGCGCGACGTTGGAGAGCTTGGAAATCAGCTATCCTGCTACCGGGAAGGAAGCCAACAGCGGCCGACGCAACGGCGTCTTGCCCAAGATCGGCTACGCCACGAAGGATGGTGCCGTCGCCACCAAAGATGCCGCGACCGGCACGACGCGCAAAGTCGCCAACAGCACTAAAGCTGGTTACGACAAGACGGTTGAAAAGACGACTGGCGCGCTCAATCGCAGCAAAGAAGTAACCGTTGGCGTCGGCGAATCCACCACTAAAGGCGCAAAGACTGCCGCGCATAAAACTCAGGGAGCCGCGCAACGCACCAGCGACGCCGTTGTCGGACGCAGCGATGTGGACATACACACGCAAGTGCGCGACATCCTCAATGCTGACCCGCAAACGAAAAAGTTCGTCACCAGCGTCAAAAGTGGGAATGTCACCGTCAAATTGACGCCCGGTTATGAGCAGGATTATAGCAATGTGATCGCCAGCATTCGGCGGGTAAGCGGCGTGAAGTCAGTCGTTGTTGTGCAGCCCTAGCCTGTTTGCCAAATTCGGTTGCCGCCAGACCTTCGGTTTGAAGCCGAAAATAATTTAGCCCAGCTTCAAACCGAAAGTCTGTTGCTGTTTCTGCCACTTAAATCCGGCCATTGTGTCTATCTTTAACCTGCCTTGCTTTAATTGATTTGGCACATAGGGAAAACTTTTCGCCAGCGTGTTAATGTTTTTGTGTTTCGCGGCGTTATGCTCTTAAGCCGAGGAGAGAAATCCTGGCTGGACATTCATCTTTCGACTGCTACAATGTTCATTTAATTTTCGTCCAAGATTTTGAAACATGACCGTGAGCACCTACGTATAGCGTCACGGTTCTGGAAAATAACGCTCCAAGCTATACGAAAGCATCAATCAACAAGCTGTACGACTTCTTCATGAGCTTCGCAGGCTCAGTTTTCAGGAGAAGGAGCAGAGGGAGAAAAGAAGCAATGCCGATGTCGAGAAACAAGAAGATTGGAATCGCCACCATCGCGGTTGTGGTATTAGGCGGGATCATCACCGCCACCGTGCTGTCGCGGCGCGGCGACTTGCCGGAAGTGCAGACCGCTAATGTCGAGAAACGTGTGGCGCTCGAATCCAAAGTTACCGCGAACGGGGAAGTCCGCCCCGTCCATCTTATCAATTTAACCTCCGAAGTGCCTGGCCGCGTGACCGACATCTACGTCAAGGAAGGCGATGTCGTCACCAAGGGCAAACCGCTCCTGCGCGTTGACCCGACGCAACAGGCTTCGGCGACGACTTTGCAAGAAGCCGCCTTGCGTGCTTCGCAGGCCGACGTGCAAAACCAGACGGTGGCCGTGCAGGCGTCAGAGAACACCATCAATAATGCGCGCGCCGCGTTGAACGCCGCGCAAGCCGATTTAGAGCGCGCCAAAATTGATCGCGCCAACGCTGAGATTGAATTGAAGCGCTACACGGAGTTGCTGGAATCTGGCATTCAGTCGCGTTCGGCCTTTGATACGGCTAAGGCGCGTTACGATGCGGCGAATGCTTCGGTCAATTCTGCCGACTCGCGCGTCAAACAGCAGGAAGTGCAGGTCAAAGACACTGAGATTCGCGTCAATCAGGCGCGTGCCAGTTTGGCCTCTTCGCAAGCTCGTGTGGCGCAGTCGCAGGCCAGCTTGCGCAGCCAATCTGACCTGTTGGCCAAGACCACGCAGTATTCGCCGATTCACGGCGTGATCGCCAACCTGCCGATTCAGGTCGGCACGTTCGCGGTCGCCAACTTCCAATCCACGCCGCTGATGATCATCGCGGACATGTCGCTCATCAACGTCGAAGTTCGCGTGGACGAGACCGACATCAAGAACGTGCAGGTTGGTCAAAAGGCTAAAATCAAAGTTGACGCGCTCGGTGAACGCGAGATCGAAGGCGAAGTGGTCGAAAAGGCCGCTTCGGCCATTACGCGCACAGGACAAAACATTGTCCAGACGCAAACCTCCGGCAACCAAGAGGCGAAGGATTTCAAAGTCGTCATCCGCCTCGTTAATATGCCTGAGGATGTGCGCAACTCCTTGCGCCCTGGCATGTCCGCCACGGCGACGGTCACGACCGACCGGCGCGAGAACGTAGTCGCGATTCCGTTGCAAGCGTTGGTCGAGCGCGAGCAGCCTGAAGATAAGAATGCTCCGGCAGCCAAACCCGTTGACAAGAAAGACCGTAAGCCGCAAAAAGGTGTCTTCTCAATCGTTGGCAACAAGGCCAAGTTCGTTCAGGTCGAGACCGGCATCACCGGCGAGAACGATATCGAAATCAAGAGCGGCTTGAATGAAAAGCAGGAGATCATCATTGGGCCGTATCGCCAATTGCGCACGCTTAAGGATGACGCTATCGTCAAGCGCGAAGACAAGAACAAGAAGAAAGACGCTAAGCCGGAGAGCAAGTAGTTAAGCTGGTAGCGGGTGGCCGGGAGTCCTATCCGGCCACCCGTCACCGGAGAGGGAGAGTTTATGGTTGCTGTAATGTTAGACAGAGAGATCAAACCCCATATGCAACGCGAAGAGCCGAAGCCACGCGAAGTCATGATCCAAACGACGGATCTTTGGAAGACCTACGTGATGGGCGAAGAAGAGATTCACGCCCTGCGCGGCGTTTCGTTCAAAATCGAACGCGGAGAGTATGTCGCCATCATCGGCCCTTCGGGTTCCGGCAAATCTACGCTAATGAACATGATCGGCTGTCTCGACACGCCATCAAAGGGCGAGTACTGGCTCAATGGCAAGCTCGTCTCGCAGATGGATGATGACGAGTTGGCCTGGATTCGCAACAAAGAAATCGGTTTTGTCTTTCAGACCTTCAACCTGCTGCCGCGCGCCACGGCGTTGCACAACGTCGAATTGCCGCTGATCTACAACGGCACACCTTCAGGCGAGCGCATCGAGAAGGCGAAGAAAGCACTGGAAGCGGTCGAACTCGGCTCACGAATGAGCCACCGGCCCAACGAACTTTCCGGCGGCCAGCGTCAACGTGTGGCGATTGCGCGCGCGCTGGTCAACAACCCTTCGATCATTCTGGCCGACGAGCCGACTGGCAACCTCGACTCGAAGACTTCGCAGGAGATTATGCAGTTGCTCGATCAACTGCATAAACGTGGCAACACGATCATCCTGGTCACGCACGAACCGGACATCGCCGCGCACGCGCACCGCGTGTTGACCATTCTGGACGGGCAAATCTCGAAGGACGAGCGGCTCAGGTAGACTGTTTTCAAACAGGGAAGACGCGAAAGCTGCGGGTGGGTAAACTGCTCGCAGCTTTTATTTTTGTTGGCTATACTTGGCGCGATGGCAGAAGAGACTAAACAACCACCGCCATACGGTTCGCAGCAATTTATTGATTGGGTGAACCTACTTTATCATCAGCGTATTGCCGAACTGATGCGAGCGGAACCTGAGCGGGTAGTGAGCAAAGCGCGCAGTAACTTAGCGCGTTGGTTGGCGGCTTACGAGCGTGGTTCTGCAGATGCCCATTGTTTGGAGGAATGGGAGGAAATATTGGCGCAACACACCGTGCCAGAATTGATTGCCATCATCACGGAAAACTCGGACGAAGGGCAGCGTTTGCGCTCCTCGACGCCATTTACAGGTTTGTTGTCAGCTGAAGAACAAAGAGAGTTGGCGCGTTATGAAGAAGACGCAATTACTCGATCTCATTCAGCAGGTTAGCCAGTTTATCGAATCCCAGTCGCCGATCATCGTGGGTTCGCATTCGCTGTTTGCGATTACCGATCAAGTTCCTTCGATTGTTGTCCGGTCGGTCGAGGCAGATTTTCTGCTGGCGGAATGGGGCATCGAAGTGATGCGTGAAGTCGGGGAAAAGCTGGGAATCGGAAGCGCCTTTTTCGACGCTAATGGTTATTATGCCGACCCACTCGGCTTTGCGACTGTGGTATTGGTGCCAGGGTGGCGCGAACGCTTAAATCCATTGACCGATGCGGATGGGCGAGTCGTGGCGATTTGCCTTGAACCGCACGATGCAGCAGTTAGCAAATTGATTGCGGGCAGAGAGAAAGACTTTACCTTCATCATCTCGTTGCTGGAAGGCCATTACATCGAATTCCCGACCCTCATCGAACGCGCCGCCCTCATTCAGCAAACCGCCTCAGAAGGCGCACTCTTGCCGCGTCTGCGCCTTTTACACGACCACCTACGCGGCGCACACCTGACCCTAGATCTCGCCCCGCTGCACAATCTGATCCAGCAACTCGCTGCCTGAAAATTTTCTGGAAAATTTCTCGTCCATCCGCGACCAAAGCTGCTCTAACCCTCCGCACACTCACGACAATTGATTTGCCCCGCAGCAATGAATGGCCTAGCATCCTTGCCCCAAGCATAGCTTTTCAACTGATTGATTAACGGCTGGCGGTGTCCCGTCAGCCCAAACTGCAGGCCGCCTGATGACACGGCGGCCACGATTCTATGCCAGCACTGTCACCTGCCAGCATTGTATCGGAGGACAAACTATGGCCGTCACTGCTTACGACAAGATGGCGCATCTGTGGCGGCGCGCGGCTTTCGGCGCGCGCCCGGATGAGATCAACAACTATCTCAAACAAGGCTTTGAAGCCACCGTTGACCAGTTGGTCAATTGGGAAAACGTGACGGAAGACCCATCTGTGCCAGCGCAGCCGACGACGCAGGGCGGTGGCTTCGATGTGCAGTTGCTAGACATTCCGAACATCTCCGGTTGGTGGCTGACGGTGATGATTAAGACCAAGCGCCAGTTGCGCGAGCGCATGGTGCTCTTCTGGCACGATCATTTCGCTACTTCGGTCAGCAAAGTCAACGTGCCCAACGGACTGAAGTATCTCTATTGGCAGAACCTGCTCGAACGCCAGTACGCGACGGGCAATTTCCGCGACCTGCTCAAAGGCATCAACCGCGACCCGGCAATGCTCTGGTGGCTCGACAATTACCTCAACGTCAAAGGCAGCCCGAACGAAAACTACGCGCGCGAACTACAAGAGATTTTCATGCTCGGCCTCGAAGCGTTCAATGCCGGGGCTTATACCGAGCCGGATGTGCAGCAAGCCGCGCGGGCTTTCACGGGCTGGACGATTCGGCGCGGCGTAGATGCTCCGGTTGACCCCAATCCGAATGGGCCGATTACCAACCCTGCCCAAGTCATTCAGATTCCGCCCAACACTAATGACAATTCGCAGGCCGCACAGCGCCACGATTACGGCGACAAGACCGTCTATGGCGTGACGCGCAATTTCAATGGCGATGACATTGTGGATTTGATCCTCGATCACGAACCGCAACGCACCTATTGCGCGCGCATGATCGGCAAAAAACTTTTCGAGCATTTCGCTTACGAGAATCCGGAAGAGAGCGTCATCCAACACATGGCTGAAGTCGCCAAGCGCACCAACTTCGACATCAAGGTGATGCTGCGCGACCTCTTCCTGAACGTCAAAGAGTTTTACAGCGAGAAGGCGTTGTTCGCGCTTATCAAGAATCCGGTCTACTACGCGATCAGCATGATCCGTCAGTTGCAAGTAGTGATTCCGGCGGAAACGCTCAACGGCGGCGGGCGTGGGGCGGCGACGCCCTACAATCTGGGCACATTGGGCATGCAATTGTTCAACCCGCCTGATGTTTTCGGTTGGCCGGGCGGCGTTGAATGGAGCACGACTTCGTTTATGTTGGCGCGTGCTGGCCTTGCCAATGCCGTCGCCACTAACCGCAGCACGACGGCGGGCAATACAGGCATTCCACTCGATACGGTATTGACGGCTGGCGGACTCGGCGTGAATGCAACGGCTGAGCAGGTGGTGGATTATTTCATCAGCCTGCTGGTGCAACGCCCGCTGGCGAATGAGGTACGGCAGGCGCTGATTGATTATTTGCGGAAGGCCGATAATGGCACGCTCGGCACGTTCACGCTCAACGACGCGACTAAAGATAAGAAGGTGCGCGGGCTGATTCACCTGTTGCTGTCGCGCCCTGAAGCGCAGAGTTTTTGATTGCGAAAGTCCGACAAGCTGCCAGCTTGTCGCAGTCTCCACATCTAACGCATTCCGAGTCAACGACAAGCTGGCAGCTTGTCGGACAGTTTGCGAGGAGTTATGACCACACGCAGAAATTTCATCAAGACCGGTGCAGGCGCAGTTGGCGCGGGCCTTTTGGCAAAGACGCCGCTGCCCATCATCAATCGCCAAGCGATGGGCACGACCATCGTGCAGAAATATGCCGAGGATTTGGCGGGTAATGGCAACATCCTGTTGATCGTCGAGTTGGCGGGCGGCTGCGATCCGCTCAACACCATCGTGCCGCTGCAACAGTATGACACCTACGCCAGCCTGCGTTCGCGCATTGCGCTTCCGAAAGAGCAGGTGTTGCCGCTTCACGGCACGACTACGATGGGATTGGCGCCCAGCTTGAGCGCGCTCAAACCAATTGCCGACGCAGGCAAGCTGGCGGTGATTCAGATGGTGCACTATCCCAATCCGAATCTGTCGCACGATGGCTCGCGCACGATCTATTATCTGGGCGATCCGAGCGCGGGCACAGCGCTTTCGCGCGTCGGCTGGGTTGGCCGCCATTCGGCGCTTTATGGCAGCAAAGACAATCCGCTCGATACGGTTGGCATCGGCGGTGTCAGCCCGACGCTTTACTCGCCGGGCGCGAAAGTGGCGGGTATCAATGCCGACGGGCAGGGCAATGCCTCGCTTTACACCTTCCAAACCGACCCACGCTACACCGGCGACCGCAACAACCAGCTTGCCGCCGCGCGCGCGATGGATACGACTACTTCGACTAAACCCTACACTGACTTGGTTGAGACCACGCAACTCGACGCGTTGAGCAGCGCCGATCAAGTGGCGACGGCGACTGCCGCGTATCAGAGCAACATCACCTATCCGGCGAATGAATCGTTCGCCAATGGGTTGAAGCTGATTGCGAAACTGGCGACGGCGACACCGACGTTGGGCACGCGGGTCTTTTACATCACGATTGGTGGCTTCGACACGCACGCCGACGAGAAGAATGATTTGCCCGCATTGCTCGCGCGCGTGGCCGCTGGGTTGAAGGCGTTTTACGACGATATGGCGGCGCACAACTTGGGGGACAAGACGGTGATGCTGGTTTGGTCGGAGTTTGGCCGCCGCGTTGCCGACAATGCCAGCGACGGCACCGATCACGGACAGGCAACCAATATGTACGTCATCGGCAATCGCGTGAAAGGCGGCGTGTACGGCGCTGACCCGGCGTTGACCAATCTGCAAAATGGCAATCTCAGATCGAATATTGATTTCCGGCAGGTCTACGCGACGTTAATTGACCAGTGGATTGGTGGGGAGCACGCGCCAGTGTTGGGCGGGACATTTCAGACGCTTGGTTTTTTGCTGTGATTTGAGGCTGCGTTCTTTGACAACTTGGCTTTTCACAGATTGTTTGCACAATTTCCGGCTCAACCGTCGTTGAGTAGACGCGAACGATTCAATCTGTGAGGTGAGCATTATGCTGACAGCTTATGAAAAGATGGCGCACTTGCTGCGCCGCGCGGGATTTGGCGCGCGCCCTGGCGAGATCGAGAACTATCTCAAGCAGGGCTTCGAGGTGACCGTCGAGCAATTGATCAATTACGACAGCGTGACCGAAGCGCCCGACATCCCGGCCAATCCGACAACGCGCGACGGCACGTTCAACATTCGCTTGCTCGACATCGAGGCTACCGTCTCGTGGTGGCTCGAAATAATGCTCAAGACGCGTCGCCCGTTGCGCGAACGGATGGTGCTCTTCTGGCACGATCATTTCGCCACGGCGGTTAGCAAGGTGGGCGCGCCCAATGGCTACAAATATCTTTATTGGCAGAACCTGCTCTTTCGCCAGTACGCGACGGGCAATTTCCGCGCGCTGCTCAAAGCGGTCAACCGCGACCCGGCGATGTTGTGGTGGCTGGACAACTATCTCAACCTGAAGGACAGCCCGAACGAGAATTATGCGCGCGAGTTGCTTGAAATCTTTACATTAGGGCTGGAGGCTTTTAACGCGGGCGTCTACACCGAGCCGGATGTGCAGCAAGCGGCGCGCGCCTTTACTGGTTGGGGCTTGATCACGCGCGACCAAGACCCGGAGCGGATGAACGAGCAGAATGGGCCGATTGCCGATCCCGCGCAGGTCGTGCTGATCCCGCCCGCGACGGCCAATAATTCGCTCGCGTCGCAGCGTCACGATTACCGCGACAAGACCGTTTTCGGCGTGACGCGCAATTTCAATGGCGACGACATCGTGGATTTGATCCTCGATCACGAGCCGCAACGCAGCTACGCCGCGCGCCTGATCGGCAAGAAGCTCTTTGAACATTTCGCCTACGAGAATCCGGAAGAGAGCGTCATTCAGCATCTGGCTGAAGTTGCCAAGCGCACCGACTTCGACATCAAAGCGATGCTGCGCGATCTGTTTTTGAACGTGAAGGAGTTTTACTCCGACCGGGCCATGCACGCGCTGGTCAAATGGCCGGTCTACTACACGGCGAGCGCCGTGCGTCTGCTGCAAGGCTCGATCAACACGAACGGATTGTATGGCGGCGGTTTTGGCGGCTTCAACGTGCCGCAGCCGACGACCATCGGGGCAATGGGGATGGTGCTGCTCAATCCGCCCGATGTCTTCGGTTGGCCGGGGCGCGAAGATTGGCTGACGACTTCGCAGCTTTTTGCGAGGATGAATTTCGCGGCTGGCTTCACCAGCAATCGCAGCACCACGCCAGGCAATACAGGCATTCCGCTCGATACGGTGCTTGCCACGGGCGGCTTGGGAGCGAATGCAACAGCCGAGCAGGTAGTGGACTACTTTATCAACTTGCTGGTGCAAACGTCGCTCAGCGACGAGGCGCGACAAGCGTTGATTCGCTATTTGAAAAAAGACGATCAAGGCAATGTGGGCGGCTTTACGTTGGACGCTGTCACCAAAGACAAGAAGGTGCGCGGGCTGATTCACTTGTTGCTCTCGTGCCCGGAGGCGCAGAGTTTTTGATTCCTGGGAGCGCACGCGGCTCGCGTGCGTGCTTGGAGTTGGACGCACTTCCGGTAAGTGCATCTCCGCCAGCCCCGCACGCGAGCCGCGTGCGCTCCCAGGTGGGAGAATTATGACTAACACGACTCGCAGAGATTTTATCAAAACTGGCGCAGCCGCAGTGAGCATGTTGCCGGTCATCAATCGCCAAGCTTACGGAGTTACCGTAGTCGAAAGTTTGCGCCAGCCCTTGTTAGCCGAAGACCGCGTGCTGGTGATTGTCGAATTGGGCGGCGGCAACGACCCGTTGAACACCTTCGTACCGTTGCAGCAGTACGACATCTACAAAAGCTTTCGCTCGCGCTTGGCGATTGCGAAAGAGCAGGTCTTGCCGCTCTACGGTTCAACCACGCGCGGCTTGTCGCCGAACTTGAGCGCCATCAAGCCAGTGGCTGATGCGGGCAAGCTGGCGGTAATCCAAGCGGTGCACTATCCGAATCCGAATTTGTCGCACGACGGCTCGCGCACGATCTATCGCATTGGCGACACCAACGTGACGGTGACGGGGCAGTCAGGTTGGATTGGCCGCCATTCGGCGCTCTTTGGCAGCAAAGACAATCCGCTCGACACGGTTGGCATTGGCGGCGTCAACACCGTGCTGCAAGCACAAGGCGCAAAGATTTCCGGCATCAGCGCCGACCAGCAGGGCAATGCGTTGGGCTATTCATTCAACGGCGATCCGCGTTTTCCCGCTGACCGCGCAAACCAGCTTGAAGCCGCGCGACTGTTGGCGCAGGGCAACGCGGCGCGCTACTACACCGCTTTGAGTAAGCAGGTCGAGACCGATGCGTTTGACAGCTCCGATCTAGTGGCACAGGCGCTTGCCAGGTATACGAGCAGCGTGAGTTATCCCAACACGCCGTTTGCGGGTGGCTTGAAATTGGTCTCGAAGCTGGCTTCGTCCACGTCTCCGGCGTTGGGCACGCGGGTTTATTACATTTCGTTGGGCGGCTTCGATACGCACGGGAATCAGGACAAAGATCATCCTGCGCTGTTGAAGCAATTGGGCGAGGGCTTGAAGGCGTTTTATGACGATCTGGTGGCGCACAACTTGATTGACAAAGTGCTGGTGATGGTCTGGTCGGAGTTTGGCCGCCGCGTAGCCGACAATGCCAGCAACGGCACCGATCACGGTGAGGCCAACGATATTGTTTTCATCGGCGGGCGCGTCAAAGGTGGTGTTTACGGCAGCGATCCGAGCTTGACTGATCTGCACGCGGGAAATCTGAAATACAAGATTGATTTCCGCGAGGTTTACGCAAGCGTCATTCAAAACTGGTTCGGCAACTCGGCGGGCGAGACCGCGCAGGTGTTGAATGGCAGTTACAACACGATTGGCTTTTTAGCTTGATTTTACGCGTACCGTAGACTGTCTAGTCTGCGGAAGTCTCGTGAAGCGAAAAAGTCGAAGGGATCAAACATTCTGCCCGGTGTTCTTACGCTCCGACAGTGTTCGAGCAACGGGAATCCTCCGCAGACTAGACAGTCTACGGTACATGTTCGGAGGAGACGCAGTATGCGAGCACAGACTCACTCCAATTCGATACGCTGGTTCTTTCTGATTGGCTTCAGCCTTTGTCTGAGTGCGCTGATGTGGATGCCGCAGGCACAGGCGCAACAGACGAGTGTCGCATTGGTCAACGCGGCCAGCTACGACACGACCGTTGCACCCGGCTCGATTGGTGCGCTTTTCGGCAGCAATTTGACTACGCAAGGCGCGCAAGTAGCAGCTAGTGTGCCATTGCCGACTTCGCTGGCAGGCTTATCGGTTACGATTAACGGGCTGGCCGCGCCCCTCTTCTTTGCCTCGGCCAATCAGATCAACCTGCAAGTGCCGAGTGGCGTTACGGCAGGCACGGCCAACATTCAAGTCTTCAGAAACGGTATTGCGTCGCCCGTCGCCACTGGTACAGTTAGCGTGGCCGATGCCGCGCCCGGACTCTTTACGGCGGATTTGTCAGGTAAAGGCCAAGTCATCGCGCTCAATTCAGACTTCTCGCGCAATGCCGACTTCGACCGCTATCCGGGTTCGCGCCCCGAAGCGACGGGCAACTTCGTAACTATCTACGCCACCGGCGTCGGCAACACCAACCCGCTTGTGCCCGACGGCCAAGCCGCGCCGGGCACTACACTGGCGCAGGCCACTGGCACGACGAACGTCACCATTGGCGGCGCGGCGGCGCAAGTGCTCTTCAGCGGCCTCGCCCCCGGCTTTGTCGGTTTGTGGCAGATCAACGCTGTGTTGCCCGCGAGTCTGCCGACCAACCTGGCGACCAACTTGACCGTTGAGCTGAAAGGCAAGAACAGCTTCACGACCACACTGGCAGTGGCCAATCGCAACGAATTTGGCGCAGTAACGGGCACCGTCGTCAATGCGTTCAACAGCGCGCCGTTGACTGGCGCAACCGTGACGCTGCAACCCAGCAATAACGGCAGCACACGCACCGCGACGACCAACGCCAACGGGCAATACAGCTTCTACATTGTCAACAATGGCAGCTACAACGTCACGGCGGCGGCCAACGGCTTCATCACCGTGACGCAAGCCTCCACGGTGACGGGCGCGCAGGCGCTCAATGCCAACTTCGCCTTGACGCAGCCATTGCAGGCTAATCAGTACCGCGTGATCGTGACGTGGCAGACGACGCTTGATCTGGACGCGCATCTGACTGGGCCGAAAACTAGCAACACGCGCTTCCACGTCTGGTGGAATGATACGACTGATCTGTTGACGCCGAGCACCGCGCTGCTCGATCTGGATAATGCCAATCCGGGGCCGGAGACGTTGACCTTCACGCCTGCGGCGACGGGCACGTACCGCTTCTCGCTGCACAACTACACCGACCGCGATGCGTTGGGCAACGTTAGATTGTCGCAGTCGGGCGCAGTCGTGCGTGTCTACAAGGGCAACCAGCAACTCGCCGCGTATCTCGCGCCGGTTGGCGGCGGAACGTTGTGGAAGGTCTTCGAGATCAACAACGGGCAATTGACATCGGTCAATCAATTGACCGATGAGGTGGACGCGTCGAACATCAAGAGCTCGTATTGAACCGACCAAAAACTTATGCGGCGGCTTGCGTTCATTTTTGCAGCTAGACGATGATGGCGGTCGAAGCAGTGCGATTTTATTCGACAGAGAGGCCTGACCGATGGAGGCAGAAACTAAACCGCTGGTCGCCGTGATTATGGGCAGCAAGTCCGATTGGGAGACGCTGCGCCACGCCGACGAAATGTTGACGCAATTTGCCGTGCCGCACGAATGCCGCATCGTTTCGGCGCATCGCACGCCCGACTGGTTAGTAGAGTTTGCCAAGACGGCGGAAGGGCGCGGCTTGGAAGTCATCATCGCGGGCGCAGGCGGCGCGGCGCATCTGCCAGGGATGACGGCGGCGCACACAGTCTTGCCAGTGCTGGGCGTACCGGTTGAAAGTCAGTCATTGAAGGGTATGGATTCGCTGCTTTCGATTGTGCAGATGCCGGGCGGGATTCCGGTCGGCACGTTGGCGATTGGCAAGGCGGGAGCAACCAATGCGGCGCTGTTGGCCATTGCGATCTTGGGCAATTCACGGCCCGCATTGCGCGAGAAGCTGCGCCAGTTTCGTGAAGAGCAGACAGCGAAGGTGCGCAATGACAGCTTGCCTGAGTGAGAAGAGACGATCACGCTGGATTTTGTGGATTGATCTCTTCAGCCGTAACCGTTCAGCGCCTTCCTTGGCTCACTTTATGTGAGCGTTACGTTCAAGAATGTACCTTTCACCCTGGTCTTCATACTCGAAGTAAGCCAGCTTGCCCGGAATGCACGAAATGAAAGTGCCTGAGCCCCATCCCATAGTTTTTTCTAGGGCTTCAAGCAGCGGAATATCCTGTTCATCAATTTCATAATTTGATGACATCACGTGACACAATTCAGGAGCACCTTTCTGTTTTAGAAGGTTGAGTACGAAGCCTGGGCTCTGCTGTTCTTTCGGTATCAGTGTGGCGTACCGCATATCTAAATCGCCACAATGGTTGAGTCCGTGTGCAAGCTTTGACCTGCCCTTTTCGCTTTGAAGAAGCGCCAGGTATCTTTCTCGCTTAGCGGGTTTGATAAAGTGATGGGCAAACATCTCTTCGTGAATATTCATTATGCGCCCCTCGCGAAACTGATGTGAGTTTACATCCTCTCGATCAGGTGCACGCTTACCTTCAGCCGCTAGCGCGGTTGATAATGTTTGCGCCAATAACGCAAAGAAATCAGCCAGGACAAGCCCAAGTAATAAATCGGAAAACTCAACGAAGCGAGCAGCAACGTGCGTGAGACCTGATGCCACTGAAATAAAATCACGAGCAACAAAACTGCCCAGCCGCTGCCAAACAAGTTGGTTGCCAAACTGAATGGCCCGCCGTGAGTGGTGTACAAATATCTGCTCGGCACAAAAGTCAACAATGCCAGAAAAATGATAAGCCCCAGCGCCCACGCCTCCGGCAGCCGCAACAAGTAAAGATACAAAGCTACGACGTTCCAGTACGACGGGAAGCCCAGAAAGAAGTGATCCTCTGTTTTTGCCTGTGTCTGGCAAAAGCCGTAGACGCTGGCTAGCAGCGGCAAGAGCAACCACCATTGGTGCTCGGCGCTCACCAGTCCCGCTCGCCAAATCAGCAATAGTGGCAAGGCTGTGTAAGTCTGAAAGTCAATCAAATCATCCAACTTGCGCCCGTCAAATTCTGGCGTCAGTGTTTGCACCCCAACGCGCCGCGCAAACCAACCGTCTGTCGTATCAATCACCGTGGCCAGCACCATCAACAGAAAGGCCAAACGAAAAGATTCATCGCCGCCGCGCACCACCAGGATGGCGATACCTGCCGCCGCCACCAAACCGAGCGCGGTGTAAAGGTGCGCACACCAAGCCAGCACTTTTCTGAAGCTCACAACGTTTGTACCTTCGCTGGAGCGGCGACATTGCGTAGCGGCCGCGGGTTGTCCCACCGTCGCGTGAGGCGGGAGACAATTGGCAACGTCACGACGCCTGCCAAGGCTGCTAGAGTTTTATAGGGGAAGAGCAACGCGCCCGTGCCCGCGTCATACCAAGCTTGGGGCCAGCTCGACGCAGAATCTGGCAACACAGCGGCCAGTAGTTCGGGATACGGAATAAACGGCGGCCAGCCAAACAATGGTTCGCCGCCGCCCAGGCGCAACACTAACGACAGACAAAAAGCTGCGATAGAACCAATGCGATTGGCCTGCGGATCAAAGAGCGCAAAGACCAATTGCGGAAACAGCAGCACGAAGACCAGATCGCTGGTGAAAAACCAGAGTGCCTGCACGCTCTGCACCTTCAGCGCCAACACCAGCGCACCCGCGCCCAACAGCACGATGGCGAAGCGAATCAGCCGCGTCAGTTGCGCCGGACTTAAATCGGGACGCAATAACCGATAGCAACAGTTCCACGCGAACATTGATCCGGCGGAAAGAATCGAGGCGCTAAAGCTGGAGGTGACTGCGCCGATAATCGCGCCCAAGCCCAGCAGCGCGACGAGCGGCGGCGTGATGTGCTGGAAGATCAATGGCAGCGCCTCGGCAGGTTGCGCTTGTAATTGCGCCAGCAAATCTGCTGGCCATTTATAACTGAACGCTGCAATGCCCAACAGGAGCGGCGGCACAGTGAAGGCAATGGTCAGTAAGCCCGCGAGGATCGAATGCCATTGCGCTTTGGTTGGCGACTGGCAAGAGAGAACGCGCTGGAAGTAGCAATTCCACGGGATGCCGCCCAGCATCAGCATCACACTCACGTCCCACCAGTTGATGATCGTCTGCGTGTTCCAGAAATTTCCGGTCGCATGCAGCGGCGGAAACAAACTGGCGCGGTCGGGGCGGGCGGCCAAATAATCGGCCCATGCATGACTCATCCCACCGGTCGCGTGAAAGACAACGGGCAATGCCACCAGTAAACCCAACGCGACCAGGCCGAGTTGAAACGCATCTGTGTATGCGACCGACCACATCCCGCCGAGCACTGTGTAAGCCGTCACGACCAGCGCCGAGAGCAGAATCGCGGTGCTCAGCTTCATTCCCAACAGCACGCCGAAAGTCGAGCCGATGGCGACGAGCAATTCGGCGCTCCAAAAAACTTCGCCCATCAGCGCGGGCAAAAACAACACAGCGGCCCAACGTTTGCCAAAGCGCGCTTCGAATGGATCAATCAGCGTGGTGAATTCCAACTCTCGCATCCGGCGCGCGAAGAACAGCCCGCCCAGAATCAAGCTGATGCCGAAACACAAACCGCCTTGCGCGCCCAAAGTGACGCTCGTTTTGTAAGTGCCTTCGACCGTGCCGAGCAGATAGCCGCCATCTACCCAGGTAGCGGTCATCGTCAAGACAGCCAGCCACAACGGCATGTTGCGACCAGCGACCAGCAAGTCGGCAATGGTTCCTTCTTTGACTTTGCGTGCGGCGCGCACGCCAATGAACAGAAATGCTGCGTACATGCCCAGCACGGCTGCGAGTGCCATAAATTTCGAGTGACTTGAGTAGCTTAATTTCGTTTCGCGTGTGGCGAGAATGCCCAACACGCATGAGCGGCGCGGATTATGGCATCAGACTGAGGTAGTCACAAGACAGCAGTAAAAATGTCCGACAAGCTGCCAGCTTGTCACTAACTCCGCGTTGAGCGCATTTCGGAGTCGGCGACAAGCTGCCAGCTTGTCGGACATTGGCAGTATCAGCGCGCTATGGCGAGCTTGAGAACTCAGCGTGGTTGGCCCCACTGCTGCACCGCCACCGTCCAACTCGCGCTCCGAATGACATACCAAACGCCGTTGGACGGGCGCCAGATGGCGAAGTCTGTCTTGCCATCGCCGTCGTAGTCACCAGGCACCGGCACGTCACCCGGCGAACCCCACTGTTGTCCCGCCCCCGTCCAATTCGCACTGAGGATGACATACCAAACGCCGCTGGACGGTCGCCAGATGGCGAAGTCTGTCTTCCCATCGTTGTCGTAATCGCTGGGCACGGGCACATCACCTTGTCCGCCCCACTGTTGCGCAACTGCCGTCCAACTGGCGCTGCGGATTACGTACCAGGTGCCATTACTCGGTCGCCAGACGGCAATGTCGGTCTTGCCATCGCCGTCGTAATCGCCCGGCACCGGCACATCGCCGGGTGAACTCCATGGCTGCATCATCACCGTGCCGCTCGCGCTACGGATGACATACCAGACGCCGTCCGAGGGCCGCCAAACGGCGTAGTCGTTTCTTCCATCGCCATCGTAGTCGCCCGGCACGGGCACGTCACCTTGCGCGCCAAAGTGTTGCACTGCCACTGTCCAACTCGCGCTGCGGATGATGTACCAGGTGCCATTACTCGGTCGCCAGACGGCGAAGTCGGTTTTGCCATCATTGTCGTAATCACCGGGCACCGGCACGTCACCGGGCGAGCCCCACTGTTGCACCATTGCCAGACCGCTCGAACTGCGGATGATGTACCAGACGCCATCCGAGGGCCGCCAGACAGCATAGTCATTTTTCCCGTCGCCATCATAGTCACTCTGCACCATAACGTCACCGGATGGCGGCCCGGCTAACAATTCAAACGCGCCGAGATCGCGTTGCCCGTTATTCGGACGCACTTCGTTGCCTTGGTGTTTGACATACTGGCGGGCGACCTCATTCGCAGGCAAGACCGCCGCGTTGAGCGCAATTCCCGCATTGACGCAGGCCGAGCCGGAAGCCAAACGAAAATCCTGTCCCGCTTCGTTCACGAAGCCCGGCGCAGTGCCGGTGACGGAGGTGTTGTTGTCGTTGATCGTGCCGGTCAATGTGCCGAACGTAGCGACATAGCCGGGTTTGAACCAGTTGCGCATCAGATCGAGCACACCGTCCGCATCAACCAGCGAGAGCGTATTGCCCGCCGCCGTCACGTAGAAAATATTGTTGCGCGCGTCGCAACGCTCGCTGTTGGTTGAAAGCCGGAAGAGCGTCGTGCGGTCGGTGCGCGTCGAAACGACCGTATTGTTGTAGAAGTAGAGCGTGCCTTTGCGATAGTTGGCCGTGGTGCCGCTGTCGCCGCCGTAATGCGTAATCTGGCGATTGCCCGCCGCATCCGGTTCGATCAAGATGTTGCCGTAGACGTGCGTCTCACGGTAGCGCGGATCATTGCGGATAAGCGCGCTGTCTTCGCCGTCCACTAGATCGAGCTGCCGATTGCCGCCCTCGATCCAGTTGTAGCGCACGACCAAACCTGCCGAGCGATCTTTCAGATTGTTGCCCGGGCAGCCGGCGCGCGGCGGGCCAAAGCGATTATATTGAAACGTGATGCCGATGGCGGCGGTGTAGTTGTTGTGTTGAAAGATGCTGTTTGCGATGCCGTTGTCGTAGATGTAATTGCTTTCGACCAGAATATCGCGCGAGGCCAGCGCATCGCTCGACGCGACAAAGAAGCCGTTGCCGCTGTCGTGGATGATGCAATTGCGCACAGTAATGTTCTCGCCCTTCTCGACGTAGATCGAAGAGGCGTTGTCCGTGTAGCTTTGCGTCGTGCCGTTGGCGGCGGTGTAGGTGTAGGGTGTGCGGGCGCTGCGGATGTCCAGGTTTTCGAGCGTGATATAACGTGGCGTTGTGTCTGCCGGAACATTCGCCCCGCCGATCTTGATTACGCCGCGATTTTCATTCCAGTAGTTGAGCGTCGTGCGCGTCGTCGCGCCGTTGCCGTCAATCACGGGCAATGAGCCGTCCGCGCCCGGCATGCCACGCACAAGAATCGGTGCGGCGGCAGTACCTTGGCGGCAGATCACCCATTTCTCTTTGTACGGGGTCGCGCGCCAATAGATCAGCACCGTGTCGCCGGGCTGTAGCGATTCCCATGGGACATTACCGATATTGGCGTAAGCCTTACCCGGCCCGACTTCGTAGACAGTCGCTTGCGCGGCGGAGGGTGCCAGACTGGCGAAGCACAAGCTCACGGTGAAATTAAATAACAGGGCGAAAAGACGAGTTTTCATTGGGGTACTTCCTTTTGGTAAAAATCTATTTGGACGGCTCCGCTGAACGCTGCAACTGGGCCGCAAAGCAAAGTTGGTTGTGTGAGGGAAAGAACGCGGGCAATTGTTTTAAGTATAGAAGCGGGCCGGACACGCATTGAATGGGAGAGGTTGCGTGTTTCTACCGGAGTCTTCTTCAGCCAAACATCTTTCACCTACACACATTCACCAGAAGACTCGTGGGTTTAACGGCAGGCTGAGAGTAAAACAAAACAGCGCAGCATGCCAGGGAAAAAATGTCCGACAAGCTGCCAGCTTGTCGCTGACTGTGAGTTGCGCTACCCGGAAGTCTCCGACAAACTGCCAGCTTGTCGGACATAAGTTTCAGAGCCGCGTGCCGATGCATTCGCCATAACGCACGATTGTCTCGATCTCTTTGCCAGAATATTCGGCAATATCATCGTCGAGCCGCACCACCCCGGCTTTGAAGAGCAAAATGATCGTCGAGCCACCGAACTCAAAATAGCCTTTCTCTTCGCCACGCCTGCACGGGCCGCCTTGCCGCTTGTGTTGCACCATCCGCCCGACACTGGTTGCGCCGACATCAACTTGAACAACGTCGCCAAAGTTTTGCGTCTTCAGCACGCAATATTCGCGCTGGTTTTCGCTAAAGACCGGCAGTTGTTTCCAGATGGCCACGGGGTTGATGCTGCGGTAATAGCCGTTGATGACGTTGATCGGCGTTTGCTCGCCATCGTCAATGTAGCAGAAGCGATGATAATCGAGCGGCGCTAGGCGAAAGATCAGGCACAGCCCGTCGTGGTATTGCTCGGCCAACGGATCGCGCAGCAACTCGCGCACCGTCAAGGCGCGGCCTTTTACCGGCAGGATCGTCTCGTGTTTGATCTCGTAAGCAATTAGCCGCGAGTCGGCACACGAGATCAAATGCGACGGCTCGCAATCAATCGGGCGCGCTTCGGGTTTCAATTTGCGGATAAAAAAATCATTGAAGGATTGGAAGGAATCAAGCGGGCGCTCAATCTCATCCACGTTGATGCCGTAGCGGTTGATGAACTCTTTGATCTTGGCCTTGGAGCGCGGGCTATGCATGCGGCGCGCGTAGAACTCGGTCGCCCAGCGATGCTTGAGCGCTGTTTCCGTTATCCAAAAGCCCAGCCTGGTGCCGAAAAGAAAATCCATCACGGCCTTTTCGTAGACGACCTCCGGTTCGACCTGCTGCGTCTGCCGGTTGTAGAGTTGGATTTGTTGCATAGCATTTATCTACAGGGAAACGCGGCCCGACGCAAACTGCCGCGCGCAACTTGCCTTCTCGTTGCGGCTCGACAACAATGGCTGCGCAGTTGATCCGGCGAAAATCACTCCTTCCTGTAAGTATTGCGGGGCTGACGGATTGAAGGGAACGCGTTTGTTGTACCGTAGACTGTCTAGTCTGCGGCAGGCTTGGCGTTACGCCCTCCGGTTCCAGCAGGTAAGAAACCGAGCCCTCCGCAGACTAGACAGTCTACGGTACATTTGCTGCGGCCCCGAAAATTGATAGGAAGAATCAATCTCCGAAGAATCGAGCAAACGCGTGAAAACAACGGCGGACAGCATTCTTCCCGGCGCAACCATCGGTGTTCTCGGCAGCGGCCAGTTGGGCCGGATGTTTGCGATTGCCGCGCGGCGGATGGGTTATCGCGTGCACACTTTCTCGCCCGACACCGACACGCCGACGGGACAGGTGGCCGATGAAGAGATCACGGCTGCGTATGCTGATTTGGATGCTGTGCGGCGTTTCGCGCGCGCGGTGCGCGTCGTGACATTTGAGTTCGAGAACGTCCCATCAGCTACAGTGGAAGCGGCAGCGGAGTTTGCGCCAGTACGACCGAGCTGGGATGCCTTGCACACGTCGCAAAACCGGCTGCGCGAAAAAACTTTTTTGCAACAGCACGGATTCCCAGTCACGCCGTTCAGGCCGATTCACTCACTCGCAGATTTGCAAATGGGCTTGGGCGAACTTGGCTGCCCCGCTGTGTTGAAGACCGCCGGGTTCGGCTACGACGGCAAAGGGCAAACGAAGATCAAAGCGCCGGACGAAGCTGAAACTGCCCTGGCCAAAGCGGGCCAGCAGGAATTGATCCTGGAAGCTTTTGTAGATTTCGCCTGCGAATTGTCGGTGGTGGCGGCGCGCGCCCTTGACGGCACGTTCGCGCATTGGGGCGCGGTTGAAAATGCGCACAGCAATCATATCCTCGACGTGACGATTGCCCCGGCGCGCGTGCCACCTGAAGTCGCGGCGGAGGCGGTCGAGATTACGCGCGCGGTGCTCGATCAGCTCGCGGTCGTCGGCGTGCTGTGCGTCGAATTCTTTCTGACGCGTGATGGCAAGTTGCTCATCAACGAACTTGCGCCGCGCCCGCATAACTCCGGCCACTTCACTTTTGACGCCTGTGTGACCAGCCAATTCGAGCAGCAGTTGCGCGCCGTTTGCGGCTTGCCGTTGGGTTCGACTGAACTGTTGCGGCCCGCCGCGATGGCCAACCTGCTGGGCGATTTGTGGCAACAGGGCGAGCCGAATTGGGCTGCCGCCTGCGCGTTTCCTGAAATCAAGCTACATCTTTACGGTAAGCTCACACCAAAGCCGGGGCGTAAGATGGGACATTTGACGGCCTTGGCCCACACAGCGGAAGAGGCGGCGCGGTTGGTGCGCGCGGCACGGCAGGCATTGACCGCTGCGGCCTAGTTGAGACTTTAGATTGCGTTTGGCAACTGGCCGTGCGATAGTCCGCGCGGTGGAAGCATGCGCTTCACACCATCAGCCGGTTTTCTCAGCGTGAATTTTTCGTTCCACGCCCTGACCAAACCTTTTACCGAACGCCTTTGTCGCGCGCCGCGCGCCCTTAAGCTAAAGGAGAAACGCAATGCCACTCAAACAATACGGTGTGCTGGTCGGACGTCCAGTAGACCGTCGCTTAGCTACCAACAATAACGCGCATTACCAAATCAAGATCGTTGATGACTTGACCGAGTATCGTGCCGCCATCAACGTGATGTCGCAAGCCGCTCCGTCTGAAGTCCTCTACTTGCTCGATGAGAACTACTCGCATCCAGTCTTGGCCGGGCTGCACGATTTGGCTCCAGGCTTCCATCTATTGAAGAGCCAGCCGGGCGGCAGCGCGCTCGATTTCATCCGGGGTAATCTCTTCGATCGAACGCTGATGCGCCCTTTGCCTTTCAACGTGCCGGGCACGGACAACGATTTAAATGAGAAGCTGGATCGCGTGGTGCAGCAGGCCTTGTCTGATGAAGAGGCTTTGATTTATGTCTTCGGTGAGCGCTGGGGACCCGAGCCGAAGACGCGCGACAAGATCTTCGGCTTTTTGCCAGGCAATGGCATACACGACGTGCACATGAACCAGGGTAATATCGCGCAGTTTGTGAAGGATGACGGCATCTTTCAAGACGGCGCGCTCTTCATCCGTTTCCCCGCGCGCCAACAGTGGATGGCGGTCTTTCTGGCCTTCCAATCGCAAACCTGGGAGACCGATGAGCAAGGGCATCGGCTGAAGGTGAGCGAAAAGCCTCCAACCGGCGTGCCAGTGACTCCAGCGACTGGTGGGACGGTGCGCATCATTGCAGCGCTGGTCAACCCGTTGGGGGGTGACCAGGGCAAGGAGACCGTGACGCTGCTCAATGCCTCTCCGCAGCCGGTTGATTTGACCGGCTGGCAACTGGCTGACCGCTTCGACAAACGGCACAAATTGAGCGGCACGATTGCCGCCGGCCAGACGCTGGTTGTCACATTGCCGATTGACGTGGCGCTGGGCAATAACGGCGGCATCTGCAATCTACTGGATAACCAGGGCCGTAAAATTGATGGCATCAGTTACACTAAAGAGCAAGCTGCGCGCGAAGGCTGGACGCTGGTCTTTTAGCGCTGCACCAGCCATAAAAGAATGCTGGCGGGGACGTGAGGGTGGCCTTACGTCCCCTTTTGCAAAAACCTGATCTGCCGATTATCATCAGCCACTAATTCAGCAAACACATTTTCTGATTAGGTTGAACAGAATGAAGAGCAGCCGTTGCCGTGGTTTTACCAACTTGCTAGAACGCGCGTCGCTGGCTGCTTTTTCTGTGTCCAGGCAAAGTTCGTCTGTTGAGAAGGAGGCTAATGGCTGAACAGCCCATTTCTGAAAAATTTGATGTGACAGTGATCGGCGCAGGGCCGGGCGGTTATGTCGCCGCCATCCGCGCCGCCCAAGTCGGCTTAAAGACCGCCATCATCGAAAGGGACAAAGATCTTGGCGGCACGTGTCTATTGCGTGGTTGCATTCCGACTAAGGAGTTGCTCCATTCCGCGCACGTCTATGATTTGATCTCTGATCCGGAAGAGTTCGGCGTCAGCGTCGAGGGCTTCAAGCTCCATTTCAACAAAGTGATGGAGCGCAAGAATCGAGTCGTGACCAAGCTCTCCAAAGGCGTTGAGTTCCTGATGAAGAAGAACAAGATCACCGTCTTCAAAGGAGTGGGGCGCTTCGAGGGTAAAGGCCGCGTGACCGTCACCGACGCGAGCGGAAAAGCGCAGGACGTGCCGACGAAGAATGTGATTATCGCAACCGGCTCCGCCCCGCGCCTGCTACCAAATTTGAAGGTGCAAACGCCACGTATCGTGACGAGTGATGAGCTGCTCGATTTCGATCACATCCCGAAATCAATGGTCGTGCTGGGCGCGGGCGCGGTCGGCGTCGAATTCGCCTCAGTCTTCAAACGCTTCGGTTCCGAGGTGACAGTGGTCGAGATGCTGGATCGGTTGGTGCCAATTGAAGACGCCGAAACCTCCGCCGAATTGCAGAAGGCTTTTCGCAAGCGCAAGATCAACACTTTGACCAGCACGAAGTTTGAAAGCGCGACAGTCAACGCCAACGACGTGACGATCAATTACACGGGCAAAGATGGCAAGCCAGGCACGATTACGGCGGAAACATTGCTGGTGGCGATTGGCCGCCGTCCAGTAACGGATGGCTTGGGTTTGGAGAACACCCGCTGCGAAGTTGAACGCGGCTACATCAAAGTGGACGAGTTTATGCGCACTGCCGAGCCGAACGTTTACGCCATCGGTGATGTAGTGCCGACGCCGTGGCTAGCGCACGTGGCGTCGAAGGAAGGTTGCTTGGCCGCTGAACACATCGCCGGGCGCAATCCGCACCCGATCAACTACAACCTGGTGCCCAACTGCACCTACTGCGAACCGGAGATTGGCAGCGTCGGGTTCACCGAAGCAAAGGCCAAAGAGAAGGGCTACGAGATAAAAGTCGGGAAATTCCCGTTCTCGGCTCTGGGCAAGGCTATGATCCTGGGCGAGACCGAAGGGTTTATCAAAGTCATTGCCGACGCGAAGTATGATGAAGTGTTGGGGGTACATATGATCGGCCCACACGCGACCGATTTGCTGGCGGAAGCTTGTGTGGCGATGGGTTTGGAAGCAACGGCGGAAGAGTTCGGCCACATTATGCACGCGCATCCGACGCTATCTGAGGCAGTAATGGAGGCGGCTGAAGCGGTGCACGGGATGGCGACGAGTATTTGATTGCTATAGCGAGGTAAGCGTGATGGCAATGAAAGCGGTAAAAGTGAAACGCAAAAACGGGCGGCCTACAATCAAAGGTAAACGAACGAAGACGAAGGAAGAACGGGAGTTTGAGGCTCGCTTGATTAAGATTGAGAACGATCCAAATGCCACACCGATGGCCAAGGCATTGGCTCCGCTGCTACGCGCTCGTATGGAGAGTGGAGAGCCTTACCTGACTATCGAACAAATCATGGAAGAATTGGGGCGGCGATTCTGATGGCGCTTGTGACATACTTGGATACAAGCTGTCTGATTGCGTTGGCGGATGCGGAGCCGCAGCGCAAAGATAAAGTTCTTGATCTATTGGCAGAGCAGCAGAGATTGTCCATCTACAGTCCGTTCACCACGCTCGAAACGCTCTCGCTAGCAATCCACTACCGCAAACTGGCACGAGCACAAATCTTTCGCCAATATTTCAATCAGTGTGCGTTCATCTCTGACAATCTAACCGAGATTATCAATGAAGCGCGCCGCCAAGCCGAGAGATATGGCATCGTCGGTATAGACACTTGCCACATAGCTGCCGCCATCGTGGTCACAGCGGACGAGTTTTATACATTCGAGAAACCGACGAAACCGATGTTCCGCACCCACGAGATCAAAGTCCTCTCGTTGTTGTAAGCACCCGTAGAAGCGTATGCAATCAAAGATCAATCGAAAGAGGAGAAGAGAATGGCTACAGATGTCGTAATGCCCCAAATGGGCGAATCAATTGCCGAGGGCACTATCGTCAAATGGTTGAAGAAAGTCGGCGACACAATCGGGCGCGATGAACCGTTGCTCGAAGTTTCGACCGACAAGGTGGACACCGAAGTCCCATCACCCGCCGCTGGCGTCCTGCTGGAAATCCTGCATAACGAAGGCGAGACGGTGGCGGTCAATACCGTGCTCGCGCGCATCGGTGAAGCTGGTGAAGCGGGCGCTGCCGCGCCTGCCGCTGCTGCGCCTGCACCTGCGCAACCCGAAGCCGCACCAGAGCAAGCTAAGGCCGCGCCTGCATCCGCCAAGGTTGAAGTCGGGCCGGCGCGTGAAGACCCACTGGTCACCGCCGTCCAACCCGCTGCCAAACAAGAGCAACCTGCGCCAGCCGCGCCACCGCCCGCACCTGTTACGCCTCCACCGCCACCATCAGCCGCTGATGGTGAAGAGCGCGTTAAAGTCCGTTCGTCGCCGCTCGTCCGCAACATCGCGCGCGAGCATGGCGTGAACTTGGAAGAAGTGCCAGGCACAGGTCTTGGCGGGCGTGTGACGAAGGAAGACATTCTCAACTTCATCGAAGGGCGCAAGGGACAACCGGCCGCGCCTGCTGCGCCAGCTCCGGCAGCGCCCGCGCCCGCACCAGCGGCTCCTGCGCCAGCGCCAACACCCGCAGCGCCTCCTCCGGCTCCCGCGCCGCCAGCCGTGCCTGCATTTGCGACAGGCGACCGTGTAACAATTGAGCCGATGACCAACATGCGGCGCAAGATCGCCGAGAACATGCTCAACAGCCGCCGCATCTCGGCACACGTCACGACCTTCTTCGAAGTGGACTTCACCAACATCGCCCGCTTGCGCGAGCGTGTGAAGAAACAGTTCGAGGCGCAAAACGGCACGAAGCTCACCTTCCTGCCGTTCGTCATCAAAGCCACGCTCGATGCGCTAAAAGCGATTCCGGTCGTCAATGCTTCGGCGGATGGTGACAGCATCGTCTACAAGCACGATTACAACATCGGCATCGCCGTTGCGCTCGATTGGGGGTTGATCGTGCCGGTTATCAAGAACGCCGACATGCTGAGCATCACGGGCTTGGCGCGCGCTTCGCAAGACCTGGCAAACCGCGCTCGCGCGAAACAACTCAAACCGGATGAGATCAGCGGCGGGACGTTTTCGATCACCAACTTTGGTTTGTATGGCGGCTACACTGCGACGCCGATCATCAACCAGCCGCAGGTGGCGATCCTGGGCCTGGGCGGCATTCACAAGAAGCCGTGGGTGGTCGAGACCGAAGATGGCGATGCGCTGGCGATTCGTCACATAGGCGTGCTGAGCCTGTCGTTTGATCATCGCGTGATTGATGGCGCGGTGGGCGACCAGTTCCTGGCGCACATCAAAAAGACGATTGAGACGACCGATTTTTCGGCGTTGTTGTAACGATAATGCGGCTTTGCGAGCAACGCTATCTTGGGTTGATTTCTTATGCCGAAGCTCTGGCGTTGCAGCAAAGCCTGCATGACGCGCGTAAACGCGACGAAATACCCGACCAGCTTTTATTACTCGAACACCCGCACGTGATCACGCTCGGGCGCGGCGCGAACGCGGCGAACGTGCTGGCTGATGAACAGACGCGCAACTCTTTAAGCGTCGAATTATTCGAGACCGGACGCGGCGGCGACGTGACCTATCACGGCCCCGGACAGTTGGTCGGCTATCCAATCATCAATCTAGCGCCAGACCGGCAAGATGTGCGGCGTTATGTCCGCGACCTCCAGGAAGTGTTGATTCGTACGGCGCGCGATTTCAGCGTCGAAGCCGAAGCGCGCGGTGGCGAACATGTTGGCGTTTGGGTCGGACGTGATAAGCTGGCCGCCATCGGCATTCGCATTTCGCGCTGGGTGACGATGCATGGCTTCGCCTTCAACGTCGCAACTGAGCTTGATTACTTTCAATTGATCGTGCCCTGTGGTATTCGCGGGCACGGTGTGATTTCACTCGAAAAATTGACCGGCAGGCAGATTGCCTTGCCGGAAGTCGCCGCAAGCGTCGCCCGCCATTTCGGTGTCGTCTTTAACCGCCAGATGTCTGTCGTTGCTAATCCCTTGTCGGCGGCCAGCAGTTCGAGCCACTGACTACCAACACATTATGCGCAAACTATCGCTCACTACCAAAATCTTCATTGGGCTGGCCGTCGGTGTAGTGGTCGGCACGCTCATCCATCGGCTCGACGCCGATCCTTATCACAAAGAGCAAGTCATTCAATGGGTGCGCGTGCTGAGCCGCATCTTTTTGAGCTTGATCAAAGTCATCATCGCGCCGCTGATCTTCTCCACGCTGGTCGTCGGCATCGCGGGCACCCACAGCATCCGCGAAGTCGGTCGCATCGGTTTGAAGGCAATCATTTATTTCGAGATCGTGACGACGCTGGCGTTGTTTATCGGTCTGGGTGCCGTCAATCTGACCAAGCCTGGTATCGGAGTGAACCTGCCCGCCGAGCAGAGCGCCGAAGCGAAAGCGATTGCCGCCAACGCGAGCAAGATGACGCCGCAAGATCACATCGTCAACATTTTCCCGACCAGCCTGATCAAATCAATGGCTGAAAACGATGTCTTGCAAATCGTCGTCTTCAGTCTGATCTTTGCCATCGGCGTTGCGTCCGTCGGCGAAAAGGGCAAACCGATGATCGCCTTCTGCGAATCGCTGGCGGAGGCGATGTTCAAGTTCACCAACTACGTGATGCTTTTCGCGCCTTACGGCGTGGGCGCGGCGATGGCGGTGACGGTCGGGATGAAGGGCTTGTCGGTGTTGAAGAATCTGGCCCTGTTGATCTTCACGCTGTACGGCGCACTGCTTGTTTTTATTCTGGTGGTGCTCTTGCCGGTCGCGTTGATGGCGCGTGTGCCTATCAAACGGTTTCTCCGGTTGGTCAGAGAACCGGCGCTGCTGGCCTTCACCACTACGTCGAGCGAGTCGGCTTTTCCGAAGGCGCTAGAAAACATGGAGCGTCTCGGCGTGCCGCGCCGCATTGTCAGTTTTATTCTGCCGCTCGGCTACAGCTTCAACCTGGATGGTTCGACACTCTATTTGTCGCTGGCTGCTGTCTTCGTTGCGCAAGCTTCCAATCATCCACTCACGCTTACCCAACAACTGCTGATCGTGTTGACGCTGATGCTTTCGACCAAAGGCATCGCTGCCGTGCCGCGCGCCTCGCTGGTAGTGCTGGCAGGCACACTGGCGCAGTTCGGTCTGCCGCTCGAAGGTATTGCAGTGATCTTAGGTGTTGATGAATTGATGGATATGGCGCGGACTTCGACCAACGTCATCGGCAATTGTCTGGCGACAGTGGTGGTCGCGCGTTGGGAAGGCGAGTTTAACGATGCGGGCAACGAGGTGGACAAAGCGCCCGCTGTTGTTTAGATCAAAGCCGTTGTCCGACAAGCCGCCTGGCTTGTCGTTGACTTCGCATTGCACACAGGCGCGAAGACCGCGACAAGCCAGGCGGCTTGTCGGACATTTTCCAAGAGGCCGTATGGCAAACATCATCGAAATGCGCGGCATCACCAAACGCTTCGGCGCGGTGACGGCCAACAAAGGCATCAATCTCTCGATCCCCGCTCAGACCATTCACTCCATCGTCGGCGAAAATGGCGCGGGCAAATCCACCATCATGAAGATCCTCTACGGCTTCTACACCGCCGACGAGGGAGAGATTTTCGTTGATGGCGAGCGGCGCGACATTCGCAATCCACACAATGCCATCGCGCTCGGCATTGGCATGGTGCATCAGCATTTCATGCTCGTGCCGCCAATGACTGTGCTCGAAAACATCGTGCTGGGCGCGGAGCCGGGCAACGCCGTAAAGATTGATTTTCAGAAGGCCGAAGCGGAGATCAATCAATTGGCCAAAGATTTTGGTTTCCATCTCAACTTGAGCGCCAAAGTCGAAGACCTCTCGGTCGGCCAGCAGCAGCGCATCGAAGTATTGAAGGCACTCTATCGCGGCGCGCGCATTTTGATCCTGGACGAACCTACCGCTGTGCTGACGCCGCAAGAGGTCGAGGAGTTTTTCAAAATCCTGCGGCGCATGCGCGAGCAGGGCAAGACGATCATCATCATCACGCACAAGCTCAACGAAGTGCTCGCACTCTCGGACAACGTCACCGTAATGCGCGACGGCCAGGTCGTCGGCGAGCGCAAGACCAGCGAGACCGACGCGGCGGAATTGGCACGTCTGATGGTCGGACGTGAAGTGCTGCTGCGCGTCGAGAAAACCCCAGCGCAGCCGCAAGACGTGGTGCTGAGCGTGAAAAATCTCAAGCTCGGCGCCGCGCTAAACGACGTTTCGTTTGAAGTTCGGCGCGGCGAGATTGTCGGCATCGCGGGCGTTGAGGGCAACGGCCAAACCGAATTGATCGAGGCGTTGGCCGGATTGCAGCACGCTACTGGCGGCAACATTACGCTGGCGGGCAAAGAGATCAGCCAACTCTCCGCGCGCGCCATCAAGGAACTCGGCATTGCGCACATTCCCGAAGATCGCCACCGGCGCGGCCTGCTGCTCGAATTTGATCTGGCCGACAACGCCATCCTGGGCACGCATTACCGCGCTCCGGCAGCGACTGGCTTCGGCTTGCTCGATGACAAAGCTATCTCTGCCAAAGCCGCTCGTTTAATTCGCGATTTCGACGTGCGCCCGCCCAATGCCGCCCTGCCTGCGCGCGCGCTCTCTGGGGGCAATCAACAGAAGCTGATCATCGGGCGCGAATTCGACCTCCACCCGGAATTATTGCTCGTCTCGCAACCGACGCGCGGTGTGGACATCGGCGCGATTGAATTCATCCATCGCAAGCTGATCGAATTGCGCGACGCGGGCGCGGCCATCCTGCTCGTCTCGGCTGAGCTGGAAGAAGTGCTCTCGCTTTCAGACCGCGTGCTGGTGATGTATCAAGGCCGCATCGTTGGCGCGGTTGACCCGCAACAGGCGAGTCAGGAAGAGATCGGGTTGTTGATGACAGGTGGGAAGCGCAACAACTCTAATTGACCTTCGCCGTCCCCGATTTAGCTGGAAGCTGCCACGCCGTCTGCAAACGCGCAAACTCGCGCTCGGGCAATTGCACCAGCACCGGCTGTTTCTGCGCGTCGAGCCAATACAAAACTTCTTCCATCAACTTCGCTTCCATCGCCGTACAACCTGCCGTGCCGCGCCCTGTACCTGACCAGATGTGCAGGAAGATGCACGAACCGCCGCTTGGCTGGGCGTGGCTGCGCTGATTGCTCACGCCGCCCGCGTTGTGCGCAACCACCACGCCCCAACGATACAGCTCGTCTTTGCGCCGCATCTCTTCGTGGCTTTGCCAATCGGGAGCTTTGATCTGCGCGCGATCAACGACTTGGTTGTAGTAGGCCGATTGCGCATCGTCCACACACTGCACTGTCTGGCTGGCGTGTAAGTAAGGCAGCTTGATGCGGCGCGCTTGCGCTGGTGGCGCATATCCAAACGCGGCAATCAATTTGAAAACCCCGGCAGGCGCTTTGCCATCACCTTCGCGTTTGAGTGGGTCGGCGTCTTGCGCCAAAGCCGCTGGTTCGCCGTGCAAGCCACGGCCCCAAGCCAGGCCGTTGCGTCCGACGACAATCGGGATCTGCGCGCCAACCGGACGCCAGCGGTCGTTGTGGCGCGGACGTTCGTAACGTTGCAATTCGCCGTCAACAGTTTGCCAATCTTTGGTGGTGACGAGGACGAGTTGGCGTGCGCTAGTCAATTCTGCTGGGGCAGCAGGCTTGGTTTGCATAACTGCTGTTGCGCACAGCGCCAGTCCCACGCTGGTCAGCCAAATCAGGTTTAGTGGTAGTCGAAACATGGCGGGCAGTATAGCGCATTGCCTTACGCCGAGCATCATTGCACTTACGCAAAGGCGGTTGCCTTGTCTGCCTCTGATAAGCGATGATGCCCGCTTCGTTATCCCACAGATTTGTTCATCGAAGAGCAGTAATGGCGAGAATTTTAGTAACAAACGACGACGGCTATTTTTCTGAAGGCATTGCCGCGTTGACCGAAGCGTTAGAAGGAGTCGGCGAAGTTTACGTCGTCGCACCCGCTTCGGAACAGAGCGCCACTTCACATTCCTTGACACTGACGCGCCCGTTGCGCGTGCGGCAATTGGGCGAGCGGCGCTTCAACGTGGACGGTACGCCGACCGATTGTGTGGTGCTGGCCTTGATGACCATCTTGAAAGAGACGCCACCGGAAATCGTCGTTTCGGGCATCAATCACGGCGCGAATCTTGGCGACGACGTGACCTATTCGGGCACGGTGGCGGGCGCGCTGGAAGGCTCGATCCTCGGCTTGCCGGCGATTGCTGTGAGTCTGACGAACCGCGACGAACGCGACTTTTCGCATGCGGCGCGGCTAACCGCCCGGCTGACGCAAAAGGTTTTGCAGGAAAGCTTACCGCCAGGAACGCTGCTCAATGTAAATGTCCCGCCGGGCGAGATTCGTGGTGTGCGCTGGACACAGCAGGGAATGCGTGGCGCGCAGACGCACATCGTCGAAGGCGTTGATCCGCGCGGCAAGTCTTACTACTGGATTGGCACGCAAATCTATTCGTCAGAAGTTGACCCGGCCAGCGATTACGCAGCGGTCAAAGAAGGACTGGTTTCGATTACGCCGTTGCGTTCGGATTTGACTTATCACCGCGCGCTGGAAGAGTTGCAGAGCTGGAATGGATTCTAAACTCACGCTGACCCTAAAGCTCACTCCCGCACAAGACACGCCCGCTTACGCGCGCCAACGCGCTGAGATGGTGGTGCGCTTGCGTAAGCAAGGCATTCGTGACGAGCGTGTGTTGGCGGCGATGGGCGCAGTGCCGCGTCATTTGTTCGTGCCTGAGCCGTTACGCCATAACGCCTACGGCGATCACGCGCTGCCGATTGCTGGTGGACAAACGATTTCGCAACCCTACATCGTGGCGCGCGAAACTGAATTGCTCGAAGTCACGCGCAACGACCGCGTGCTGGAGATTGGCGCCGGCTCTGGTTATCAAACCGCCGTACTGGCACTGGTCGCGGGCCAGGTCTTCGCGCTCGAACGCCTGTCGGAATTGGCGCGCGGGGCGCAGACGCTGGTGCGCTCGCTCGGTATTCATAATGTGACGATCCAATGGTTCGACGGCACGATTGGCTGGAGCGAGTTCGCGCCTTATCGCGGTATCCTAGTGGCTGCGGGTTCGCCCGAAGTCCCACAACCTTTAATCGAACAACTGACGCTCGGCGGCAGACTTGTCATCCCCGTCGGCGACGAAAAATCACAGCGCCTCCTACGCATCACACGTACTGAAAGAGGCGCACAGACCGAAGATTGCGGCGCGTGCCAGTTCGTGAAATTGATCGGCAGGCACGGCTGGCAGCAATAAAGTTAGGACTTACGCAAAGTGTGGTGCGGGTTCTTTACTCGCACCTGCCGACCATGCCAGACAGGTGCAGGTAAAGAACCCGCATCATACCAGCAAGTTTTTTGCATAAGCCTGAAAGTTTCAAACCAATTTATGGACCTAATCAAATACTTCATTGATCTCATTCTTCATCTCGATCAACACCTGGTCGAATTGGTCAGGCAGTATGGCACGTGGACGTATGGCATTCTCTTTCTGATTATCTTTTGCGAGACGGGCTTGGTGGTAACGCCGATTCTGCCGGGCGACTCGCTGTTGTTTGCAGTGGGCGCGCTGGCTTCGACCGGGGCGCTGAACGTTGTCTGGTGTTTTGTGCTGATGTGTTGTGCGGCCATCATCGGCGACAACGTCAACTATTGGATCGGCTATCACGTCGGGCCGAAGGTCTTCAGTAGCCAAAGCTCGCGCTTGCTTAACCGGAAACATTTGGAACGCACGCACGAGTTTTATGAAAAGTATGGCGCCAAGACCGTCATCCTTGCGCGCTTTATGCCGATCATTCGCACCTTTGCGCCGTTTGTGGCAGGTATTGGGCGGATGAATTACCTGAAATTTCTGACTTATAGTGTCTTTGGCAGTCTGCTCTGGATGGGAATATTTTTGTCGGCGGGGTTTTGGTTTGGCAATATTCCCATCGTCAAACGCAATTTCACACTGGTGGTTTTTGCCATCATCGGCATTTCCTTGCTGCCTGCGATCATCGAGTATTGGCGGGCGCGCCGTGCTGCAGTGGCGGTCAAGTAGCAGGGAAGTATGGCAGAAAGGTAGCTGCGATGTTCAAAGCTCTGGTTGTAAGCCTCTGCGCAGTTGTTCCGATAATGTTGACTGGCTGCCTTAGTCAACAAGCTGAGCCGACAAAGCAACAAGTCGATCAAGTTGAAAAAGAGATTCGCCAACTTGAAAACGACATCTTTGCGGCCATTCAGCAAAAAAACACCAAAAAGCTGGAAGCAATCCTGGCCGATGACTTTGTGTATAGAAATCCGTTGGCAGGGGAAATTTCCAGAGCCGCCTTTTTGGATGAGGTCAGGGACATCCCGGTAAATATTATCGCTGTATGGTCGGAGGATATAAAAGCGAATGTCTACGGCGACGTGGCGGTGTTGACTGGAACTCAAAAAGCCAAGACACAAAATGACAGAGGCAAAGAAGAGGTCAGCGCCACCGCCTTTATTGATATTTTTGTTAGACGTACTGGTAGATGGCAATTGGCACTAGCACACGGAGTGTACTTACCCGCCAAGCCATCGAGCCAATAAAGCCCGCCGGAAGTTTATGAAATCCCACATTGATAATCCCGTTTACGACATCGTCAATCGCGTCGCCGACGAGCAGCGCGAAGAATATTTTTCCAGCGGCTGGTGGCACAGTATTGATCTGGGCCAAGGCCGCGTGACGCCCGGCGCGCACAAGCTCGAAGAGTTGCAGGAAAACTTCGCGCTCTTCGATCTGCCGTCGGATTTGACCGGCAAGCGCGTGCTCGACATCGGCTGTTGGGACGGGTTCTACAGCTTTGAGGCAGAGCGGCGCGGTGCGCATGTGGTCGCGCTGGACTGTTGGCGGCCAGAGAAGTTTTTCATCGCGCATCAGGCGCTCAATTCGCGCGTGCAGTTTCACGAGCTGAGCGTTTACGAAGTGACGAAAGAACGCTTGGGCAGCTTTAACGTCGTCTTCTTCCTCGGCGTGCTCTATCACCTGCGCCATCCGCTGCTGGCGTTGGAGCGAGTCTGCGAAGTGACGCGTGGGTTGGCGTTGATCGAGTCGCACGTGATTGATAACGCGCGCAGCACGGACTACCCGAACATGGAGTTTTATGAGCTGGACGAGTTGGGCGGCCAGTATGACAACTGGTGGGGGCCGAACAGCGAATGTCTGATGCGGATGACGCGCGCCGCCGGGTTTGCGCGCGTCGAGCCGTTGCGGCCACAGCTTTCGCGCAATGTGCTGAAGGCTTATCGGCGTTGGGAGGATTTACCTTCTGAGCAAACGCCATCGCTGCGGCTGCGCGATGTGACGAATGCGATCAACTTCAAACACGACTTTCCGCTGCGTGGCCGCCACGCTTTTCTGGCGTTGTGGGTTGACGGTTTGCCAGAAGCCGTAACGCGCGAGCAGTTGCGCGTTGAAGTGGGCGGCTTCGGCGCTGCGCCGTATTTTGTCGGGCCGTCGCTCAAGGCGGAGGGTGAATTCGATTGCACACAGATTAATGTGCCGATGCCACCGGGATTGGAAGCGGGTCGCGCTGACGTGCGGCTTTACTGCGCCAATCAAACTTCGAATGAAGTTGAGATTGAGTTGATTGAAAGTAGCGAGTGGTAATGCCCGAACTCAGCGAACCGCTACCGTCACGGGTGCGCTGGCAATGCCATTGCGCGAAATCACCATTGTATGTGTGCCCGCCGCGAGCGTGGCCGGAAATTGAACGTTGAGTTGATTCAACCCGGTGAAACCCGGCGCGCGTCCGGCATACAGCACCACGCCTGACACGCCGCCAAATGTGACTTGTACGCTGCCCGCCTGATTCCCCTCTGTATCTGTCGCATCAATTCCTAACCCGCTGCCGAAAACTGAAATGATATTGGGCTGTCCGTTGTTTTGCCGCGCATTGAAGGGCGGCAGTGTGCCGCGCAGCGCGTCAATTGCTACCGCCGCGCCGCTGCCATTAGCCGTGAAAGTAAAGATGCTGGGCGTGACGGGCGCGACTTGCACCGTGCCGGCGCGCACGAGTTGGCCGTTGTTGAGCACTTCGAGCAAGGCCGCAGCCGAATTGAAGCCGGGCGAGATGGTCGTGGCCACGGTTGTGCGTGGCAATTGAAAATTGATCTGTCTCGGCGATACGAAAAAGAGCGGCGCGGGTGTGCCATTGACCAGCACCTGCACGCCGGCCAGCGTGGTGGGCAAGGGCTGTGACGTGGCTGTAATCGTGCTGCTTGCCAGCTCTGCGCCAAAGAGCGCCGTAATTTCGCCCGGCGCAACGACGTTCTTGAAGCTGGCTGCCGAGGCGGCGGCGCTGACGTGCACGATACTCTGTTCGGCAATGCCTGTGTTGATGCTGGCCAGATAATCGGTTGCCTGCGCGAAGTAACTCTCGAACGCCAGCCGCAGTCGTGTGATCTTGTTGAGCGTCTCGGTCGTGGGCTGCCCGCCATCGCGTGTCACCAACACAAAGGCGGCGCGGAAATTTTTGCGCGACGAATTGGCGTCAGGCGTGCGTCCACCGTTGGCCGCGATGATCTCGTTGAGCGAGATGGTTTGTCGGCTGCCGGCCACTTGAAGCCCTGCTCGCACGCCGAAGGCACGATCAACACCGCCGTTGTTGCTCAGATTGGTCAATACGAACGAATCAGCGACTTGGCTGGCCGGGCGCAAGCCCATCAGATATTGATCGAGCCGCGAATAGCCATCGGGCAGGCTGTTCGAGATAAAACGTCCGCCGCCCAAATCCTCCCAGTAATTTCCTTCCATCACCGAAGAGCGCCGCGCCGCCGCGCTGCTCATCACCGACTCTGTGTTGAAGAAGGTGCTCCAATTAGCCTCGTCACGCCCTAACAGGATTTTCGGATCACTGCCCGAGTAGCGCGGATAGGCCAGCCAGCGTTGACCAATCTGTTGAGCCAACACGCCCAGCGCGTTGTACGAGCCAAGAAAACGCGTGACCGGCGAATCAGGATAAAGCGTCGTAATGTTGCTCAAACTGATGATGCCCTGAATGCGCCGCGCGCCCAGCGTGCCGTTCGGGTCATTGTCGAATTGGCTTAATCCGATGCCGCGCTCGTCGTTGCGAATGGGCAGGTAGAATGCCTGTGCGCCGCTCAAGTCGTAATAGAAATCGGTCATCACGAAGACGAAGTCATAGACCTCGCGGTTCGCGTGCTCCTGCAAAAACGTTTTGGCCACTGCCAATTCGTCAATGCCCGGTTCGAGCGTAAAGAATTCGGCGTAGGCGCTGTTGAACACGCTCGCCGGCGGGCCGCTGAAATTGACCGCGGCGGGCGCGTTGAGTGCGCTGCCGGGCGACAGACCGACCATCGCTTTGGAAGTCAATGTAACGGTCTCGTAATTGAAGACAATGCGCCCGTCACGAAAGAGCACCACCTGAAAGCGATGCACGCCCCGGTCACGCGGCAGGTTGGGGAAATCGCGCACTTGGTTCCAGGTAATCACCACGCGATCAGCCTCGCGGCGAAAGTAGACACCATTGCTCCCTTGTGTCGCACTGGCGCGCGTGTCCAGATCGTGCCAGTAGGGCGCAATGCGCGGCGGCCCGGTGCGCAGATCAATCAACGATTCGCCGGAATTGACGGTGGAGAGATTGAAACTGTCAGTCGGCGCAAAATCGCGGCGCAATGTCAGATTGCCGTTGCTGGCAATGCAGACAACCGTGTAGCCGTCGCCATAAAAGGGAAAGCTGAACCCCAAATCCTGCGCGAGGTATGCGTCATCGCCGAGTTCAGCGATTTGTTTGGGATTGATCGCCGGAGCGGAAGACAAATTCAGCTTGCCACCAAGATTGTTATCAAGGACTAGCGCGCTGTTGCTGATAAGATAGCCGCGCCCCGCAGGAGTGAAGGTCAGGCTGCGACCGCTCAGATCGAAGTTATTAGGTTGCCGCGCGATCAAGCCGCTGTTTTGCAGCACCGCGATGTCATTGATGTCTTGCGCCGCAGTTTCGGCTGCCAGCCTGTTTGGTTCGCCCGTCGGCAACCCGGCCAGTTGTTGCTCGTGAAACTGATGTAGCAGGAACTTCTCTTGCGCCAGTTTCTCTGGTGCCCATTCAGGTTTTGTTTGCTTCGCGCCGTCTTGCGCTGACGCGCGAGTGAAAGGCAGCGCGCCAACGCCTGCACACAAAACGATCAAGAGCAGACTTGTTACACCTCTGCTGCAATGGAACATAAAACCTCCACCCTCATCGCCACTTGTAGGAGGCAATGAGCACACGTGATTCATGGTTGCTGCGTTGGGTCTTAATTCGTAGTCGGGGGGAAGGCAAGAATCGCTGTTCAAGGATTAGCGAACTGCATGTGCAAGTGGAAGTGCGAGGGGAAACATTACAATAGCCCTGGGAGCGCACGCGGCTCGCGTGCGCGGCTCGCGGCGTGATGTATCAAAAAGAAAGTTAGCCACCCCGGCTCGCTTACAGTGGTAATGTACAACGTCCTGGCAGGCCGTCCCGCGCCACCCCGCGCACGCGAGCCGCGTGCGCTCCCAGGCTGCTCACACTTGCCCCGCCTCATCCGGCATCAATTCAACTATCAGGCCATCATTCCAACCATACTTCTTTGCAAACCGTTCAGCCACGGCTTGCCATAAAGCTGCCTCGGCCTTTTCATCCAACGCACGGCCATTGCCGGCAAAGCGTTGCGCGCCGACGCGGAAAGTAAGATGCGGGTTGTATTGAATGTTCTTGACCCAATTGGCCTGCGCGCGGTGTTCGGCGATCAAGTAATAAGCCGCGCCGACATGCGTGAACCAGATTTCGATCTCGCGCGGCAAACCAGTCTTACGTCCGACTGTAGTCAGATAGAGAAATTGTTCTTCTTGGTTGATAGCGGTCACGATTCGTAGAACAAATACTTGCGCCACGCCGCGTCGCTGCGGCCCAGGTAGCGCATGATCTGCCGGTTGACGTTGTGGCTGAACGATTGGGGGCGTTTGACCAGCCGCATCCCCGCCTCTTCGGGCAGATGATTGCCCTTGCGGTTGTTGCAGCGTTTGCAGCAAGTGACCAGATTATCCCAGCCGGAGCCGCCGCCGCGCGATTTGGGAACGACATGATCAAGCGTGAGTTCAGCGGTAGGATAGGCACGACCACAATATTGGCAGGTGTAATGGTCGCGCAGCAGGATGTTCTTGCGCGAAAGACTTTTGCGTTCGAACGGAATGTGCACGTACTCGGTCAGCCGGATAACTGACGGCACGGGCAATTGCAGGCGCGCTGAATGATAGATGCGCTCGTGACGCTCTTCGGTGTGTGCGATGCCTTTCATCACCAACACGATGGCGCGCCGCGTGGTGCAGACATTGATTGGTTCGTAGGTTGAGTTCAGGACTAAAACCCTTCCATTCATCGGCAAATCCCTTTCGGCACTAGGCTACAGCGACAGACGAACGCCGCGCAGCAGTTAAGCGGAAGTGTTCGACAAGCTGCCAGCTTGTCTGACATTTGTTTGCGAATTAGCGGGAGTAAGAAGGCGAAGAACAGAGGCGCAAAAAGCTGTGTCACGCGGGGGCTTGAGAAGCCTTGCTTGACTTGAAGCGAAGTGAATTGGATTCGATCAACGTTTACTACTTGCCTGAAGATCGCACCTCGTCAAAAATGGGTAATGAATCAAAGCAACAACGTGCGGCATTATAAACTCGCCGCTGCCAAAAGCGAAAGAGCCTCAAACACGCGTTAATGTTTGAGGCTCTTTCGGCTCATTCCGATTTCAATATCGCCCGCCGTAGCGCCAGCGGGTTCTCATACAAAATCCCCAGCCCGCGTATCACCGCGCGCGCTGGGCTTTCGGTGAGTGAGACGGCCAGCTCGGTCTCTTTCATCAGCCGCTCGTCAAAGCCTGTCAGCAGCGACGCGCCGCCAGCGAGGATGATGCCGCGGTCGTAAATGTCGCCCGAAGCTTCGGGCGGCAACGATTCGAGCGCGTCTTGCACCGCCTGGATAATCCGGCCAACGACTGGTTCGATAGCTTCGTGAATCTCTATGCTGTTGACGAAGGCCATTTCGGGATGGCCGCTAATAGCGCTGCGGCCTTTGACCATCGTCGTCTGCTCTTGATCGAGTGGCACGGCGCAGCCCAATTCGATTTTGACGCGCTCGGCGGTGCGTGGCCCGACGTGCAGGCTGTGATTGCCCTTGATCATCTCGATCAGCGCCGCATCCATATCATTGCCGCCCAGTCGTAGCGTGCGCGTAAAGATCAAATGATTGTGCACCATCGCGGCAATCGTCGTCGTGCCCGCGCCCACATCTATGGCAAACGTCGCGCGCTGGTCATCGGGATCAATCCCTGCGCCCAGAATCGTGACCAGCCCTTTGTTGATGAAATGCACGTTGCTGACGCCTGCTTCTTTAGAAGCGTAGCGCAAGGCGTATTGTTCGATGTCGCTCGCGTCCTTCGCTACAGAGATCAGCACGCGGCGCGAGATACTGGAACGCCCATCGCGCGCCTTGCGCAGGTAGTTGCCCAACAGCTTGCCCGCGAAGTTGGAGTCGGCGACCACGCCGTCCTGCAACGGGCTGATGATCTGTATGTCTTCCGAAGCGCGCCCTTCGAGTTCGAGCGCCTCTAGCCCAACGGCCACGACTTCGCGCGAGGGCATATCGTAGGCCAGCAATGACGGCTCGTTGACGACGATGCCGCGCCCGCGCGCAAAAACCCGCGTGCGCGATGTGCCGAGGTCAATTGCCAGGTCATCAGTGACTAAATCCAACAGAGATGGGAGCTTCATAAATCAGGCTTACCGAATCTTGCCTTTGCCAGCCAGCTTGGCTGGCATCCGGTTGCTCCTGCTAATGATGTGAGAGTAGTCAGTAGAAGCGAACTGGACGGTGCGTATGTTACTCAGCCGACGCAGTGGATAGCAAGTGGTTTCTTGACAGAGTGAATTGTCTTTCCCTTCGAGCATAACTTGCTTGCCACACGTCTTACGCCCCACTACAATGCGCCCGCACCTCCGATTCAACGAAGCAGTTTCAGCAGGAGCGGTTTTCGACTATGCGACAAATCACCAGACGGTTTCTCTCCCTACTCCTTGTGCTCAGCGCCGCATCCGTATTGCTGTGGCAGCGTCATTCATTGGCCGCCGCTTCAGGTGTCAAGACGGCCAAACGCGCGCAAGGCACACCAACTTTCAACAAAGAAGTCGTACGCCTCTTTCAAGAGCATTGCCAGTCGTGCCATCACCCCGGCGACATTGCACCCTTTTCGCTGATGTCATACAACGCCGCGCGTCCCTGGGCGCGCTCGATCCGCGAGCAAATCATCTTGAAACAGATGCCGCCGTGGAAACCGGAGATTGGCTGTGGCGATTTCAAAGATACACGTGCCTTAACACAGGACGAGATCAACACCCTCGTCGCGTGGGTGGACGGTGGCGCGCCCGAAGGCAATGCGGCAGACTTGCCGCCGCCGCGCGCATTCGCCGATGGCTGGCCGCTTGGTCAACCCGATTTTGTGGCGGTCTCTGACACTGATTACACGCCGCCGCAGGGCAAAGACACCTACCGCTGTTTCAGCGTGCCTACGACAGCCTTGCGTGGCGACCGCTGGATTCAAGGCTTGGACGTACAACCTGGCAATCGCAAGGTCGTGCATCACGTCATCGCCTACGCCGATCCGCTGGGCAAATCTGTCGAACTCGACCAGAAAGAAGCCGGCCCCGGTTACACCTGTTTCGGCGGGCCTGGTTTTGATATTTCATTTTCCCTCAACGATGCGTTAGGGGGGAATTCTCCGATGCTGGGCGGCTGGGCTCCGGGCGCGCGCGGCTACTTCGCCCCGGAAGGCAACGGTATCAAGATGCCGGGCAATGCCGGCGCGCGCGTCGTCCTTCAGGTTCATTACCATCCGACCGGCGAGCCTGAAGTTGATCGCACATCAGTGGGCTTCTACTTCGCGCAAAAGCCTGTCTCAAAAGCGATGTTGCCATTGCCGCTAGTCAATCAATCGTTTGCCATTCCGCCGGGCGCAAAGGCGCATCGCGTCACCGCGCGTTTCACCGCGACCGGTTTTGCCGGCAAAGTTCTTGGCATCGCGCCGCACATGCACTTGCTCGGCAAAGAAATCAAAGTCGAGTTGACGCAACCGAATCAACCGACCCAGTGTCTGGTCAACATTCCCGCCTGGAATTTCAACTGGCAAGGCTCGTATCTATACAACCAAGCCATCCCGTTTGCTGCTAACAGTCGCGTTGATCTGACTTGCATCTTCGACAATTCGACCGACAATCCTTTTCAACCCAACAACCCGCCGAAGACTGTGCGTTGGGGCGAAGAGACGACGGATGAAATGGCGTTGGCCTTTATTATGTTTACGCTTGACGCCCTGACGATTTCGTCTTCGGCGCCGCAATTGGCCGAAGTGTCTACTGATGAAAAGGGCAACCTTATCGTCAACGGCAGCGGTTTTCTGACGGCGGCGGATATAGAAATCAACGGCCATCGTCTCAGCGATTCGAGCGCCGAGTCGGCCACGCTAAACAGCCGCCTTGTTTCCAGCCAACTCTGGAAGGTCTACGCCGCGCCGGGCCAGAACGTCAACGTGACAGTCATCAATCCCGATGGCGTGCGCACAGCAGCGCGCAGCTTCACACGCAACGTGACTGCGCGTGCAGTCGCCACCGTTTCAGCGGCGAGTTATTCGCCCAACGCGCTCGCACCCGAATCCATCGTCGCAGCCTTTGGCGAAAACTTGGCGAACGGCAGCGCGGCAGCGACTACAACGCCGCTGCCGACGGAGTTGGTAGGCACAACGGTGCGCGTCAACGGCGTGCTCGCGCCGCTCTTTTTCGTCTCGCGGCAACAGATCAACTTCATGATTCCGGCGGGCCTGTCATCGGGCAGCGCCGTGATCGAAGTCACCACGAGCGACGGTTCGCTTTCGCGCAGCACCTTCATACTCAGTTCCACCGCGCCGAGTCTTTTCACTGCTAATGCCTCCGGTTCTGGCGCGCCAACAGCGCTTGCCACGCCCGACGGGCAAAGCTTCTACGCAGTCGGCAATCCTGACGGCACGCCGACTACGCTCAACCGAGGCGACTACCTGGTGCTCTTCGGCACGGGCTTCCGCCGCGCGGCGCGCGAGATGGTACAGGTCACGATTGCCGGGCGTGAGATGCCAATGTTGTTTGCCGGAGCGCAAGGCGGCTTTGCTGGCCTCGATCAACTCAACACGCAGTTGCCGACGGACGTGTCGGGCTTGGTGGATGTGGTGGTGACCGTCAGTGGCAGGCAGGCGAACGTGGTGAAAGTGAAACTGAAGTAAAGCCTTCCAACTCCACTCATAGAAAAACTGAAGGGATTGGGCTACGCGCTCAATCCCTTTTCCATTTTGCCCATCCGCCTCAATTGTGGATAATCACAACGTTCCGACCATCGGCTTACCACTGAGGAATTGAATGCATGTCCAATCTATCCATGCCCGCAGGTAATCCCCTACCTAACCTGGCCGACGCCGTCGAGTTCGCGGAGAACCCGGAGCCGCGCTGCCCGTGCGTGCTGCTGGTGGACACTTCGGGTTCGATGCAGGGCGCAGCGATGGCCGCGTTGAATGATGGTCTGCGCGCGTTCAAGAACGATTTGATGAAGGACGCCCTGGCTTCGCGCCGCGTCGAAGTCGCCATCGTCACCTTCAGCAGCGACGTACAAGTCGTGCAAGATTTCGTCACCGCCGATCAGTTCGAGCCGCCCACGCTGCACGCCGAAGGCACGACGTTAATGGGCAGCGCCATCCATCAAGCGCTAGACCTACTGGCCGCGCGCAAGGCGCAGTATCGCACGAGCGGCATCGCCTACTACCGCCCCTGGGTTTTTATGATCACCGATGGCGAACCGCAGGGCGAGCCGGACGAGGTCATCCAACAAGCCGCGCAACGTATCCGCGACGACGAACAGAACAAGCGCGTGGCCTTTTTCGCCGTTGGTGTCGAAGAGGCTAACCTGGATAAGCTACGTCAGCTCACGGTGCGCACGCCGGTGCGGCTGATCGGATTGAATTTCGTCGAGATGTTCGTCTGGCTCTCGCGCAGCACGCAGGCCGTCTCGCATTCGCGCGTGGATGAACAGGTCGCGCTGCCGCCGCCCGGTTGGGGAACCGTATGAAGCCGGGGGGCAGCCCATTATCCGACCAAAAAGAAACCTGGCGCGTGATTGGCGCTTCGGTGCAAGGCGTCAGCCACGTCAAAACCGGCGCGCCGTGTCAGGATGCGCACGCGTGGATGGTCTTGCCGGATCGAACCTTGTTGGCGGCGGTGGCCGATGGCGCAGGCTCTGCCGTCTTGGCTGAAGTGGGCGCGCAGTTGGCGGTGCAAACGGCGCTGGATTGTTTGCAGCATGCTTGGCCAGCGCAAGACGGGGATTGGCAGCCGTTCTTTACCTCTGCGTTGCGAGCGGCGCGACAACGGCTCGAACAAGAAGCCGAGGCGCGTGAATGCGGCTTGCGCGATTTGGCGGCGACATTAATTGTGGTGGTTGTGAGTGACGAAGTGACTATCAGTGCGCACATCGGCGATGGCGCAGCGGTCTTGCGCGATGAAGCGGGCGCGTTGCACCTGCTTGCCACACCACAGAGCAGTGAGTATGTCAACGAAACCACGTTCCTTGTCTCAGCCGATTACCTGAGTGCGGCGCAATTCACCATCTGGCAGGGGCGTGCGCAATACGTGGCGCTTTTCTCCGACGGTTTGCAACGACTGGCGCTGCAAATGCCGCTGGGCAAACCACACGCACCATTCTTTGCCCCATTGTTTCAATTCGCAGCGCAGGCAGGCGAGAATGCGGATGAGCAATTGGCAGCCTTCTTGCGCTCACCACGTATTACGGCGCGCGCAGACGATGATCTGACGTTGGTGCTGGCGGCGCGAAAGTGACGCCCTTGGCTTTTCGCTATGTTGTTACGGCGCGAAACCAATCAGGCCCTTATCAATCTCTCCGACAGCGCGCTGCTCGGCGTAGGCGGCGAAGCGCGCATCTACACGTTGCCGCAAGCGCCCGACCTCGCCGCCAAAATCTATCATCAACCCGATGATGCCTACGCGCACAAACTGGCCGCGATGCTCGCCAACCCGCCACGCGATCCTGGACAAGGCCACACCTCAATCATCTGGCCGCTTGAGTTGCTGCGCTCGATTGATGCGCATCATCAGATCGCAGGCTTCTTGATGCCGCGTGTGCACCGGATGCGCTGCGTGATTGATTTCTATCATCCCGGCACGCGGCGCAAACGGACGCCGCTGTTTGGCTACGCCTACCTGCACCGTACGGCGCGCAATCTGGCCGCTGCGGTTGGCGCGTTGCACGCGGGTGGCTACGTGATCGGCGACGTGAATGAATCGAACGTGTTGGTCTCGGACACAGCGCTGGTGACGTTGGTGGATACCGACTCATTTCAGGTACGCGACCCGCAGACGGGCGTCGTTTATCGCAGCCCCGTCGGCAAGGCCGAGTTCACGCCGCCGGAGTTGCAGGGCAAGACCTTTGCCGAAATTGATCGCTTGCCGGAACACGATCTGTTCGGGTTGGCAGTGCTGATCTTTCAATTGTTGATGGAAGGCACGCATCCGTTCGCCGGCATCTTCACGGGCGCAGGCGAGCCGCCGCCGATTGAGGCGCGCATTCTGGCCGGGCATTTTCCTTATGGCGCTGGCAGAGACATGCCTTATCGCCCGATGGCAACCGCGCCGCCGTTGGGTTTGTTGGCGCCACCGCTGCGCCAGCTTTTCATTCGCTGTTTCATCACAGGCTTTCGTAATCCTACAGCACGTCCGAGCGCCCACGAGTGGCAAGTCGCGTTGAAAGATGCCGAAGACTCGTTACACGCGTGCGCAGCCAACAACCAGCATCTGTTTGGCCAACATCTGTCGGCCTGTCCGTGGTGCAAACGCGCGCAGCAGCTTGGCGGGCGCGATCCGTTTCCTTCGCTCGAAGCCATCAAACGCGGGCAGCATCTGCAACTCTTACCGCGCAAGGCGAAGCGCATCATTCATCCGACCTATGCCACACAGCGCGCAATGGCTGCGCGGTCGGCCTATGCGGCTTCGCAAACCAGCGTGCCAGCTTACACTCCTATTCTCGGCTTGATGGGGCAAGCGCCTGCGCCACCTGCGCCAAGCTTGTTTGCCAGGCTCTGGAACGGTAGCAGCCTCTTCCTGACTGGCTTCCTGGTTATCTTGATGCTGCAAAGTCTCTGCTCGCCGGGCTTCCAGGTGCTGAGCGACGCAGCACGCCGAAACGAATGGCCGCCTGAACAGATTCCCTTCAGGCGTCCGCAAAGAATTCTGACTGGGCATACCGGGCGCATCAACGCGCTGACCGTCTCACCCGATGGGCAAACCATTGCTACTGGCAGTGCCGACCATACAGTCAGGCTCTGGAACGCGGCGACCGGGCAGCCCAAACTAACCCTGGCAGGCAGCCAGGATGAGCTTTCCGTGTTGGCCTTCGCGCCTGATGGAAAACTGATTGCGGGCGGCGCGTATGATGCCTCGCTCAACTTGTGGGGTGCGCAAACCGGACAATTGAAACGCACCTTGAACCAGCAGCACGCAGTCATTACTGCGCTGGCCTTCGCGCCCGATGGCCAAACGCTGGTTTCATGCAGCCGCGATCAGACTGTCGTGCAGTGGGATGTGCGGAAAGGACAGCCGTTGTGGCAGATCCCGTGGGCCTCGCGTTGGATGTCTATCGTGGCTTTCTCAGCGGACGGCAATCTGATTCTGGTCGGAGATGAATATGGCGCAGTGATTGTCTTCGATCCGCAGAGCGGTAAGGTGGAACATCAATTCATGCGCCACAACCACGTCAATCCACCGCTTGATCGCTTGCGCGCGCTGGCCGTTTCTCCTGATGGCAAGCTGGCAGCCTTTGCGTTCCTAAGCGGCACCATTGAGGTATGGGATTTGACGACGGAAACGCTGGTGCAGACGATGCGCAACGGCGCCGGGGTCATCAACACCATCGTCTTTTCACCAAACGGTCTGAACCTGTTGAGCGGGAATCACAATGGAACATTCAACCTTTGGTCTGTGCAGAATGGCCTGACACAGTGGATGTGGCGGGCACATACTTCGGGCGTGAACCTGCTGGCCTTTTCGCCGGATGGAAGGAGAATTATCAGTACGGCTGATGGCACGCCTTATTCGGTGAATGTGTTTGATCGGTAAGCGCGGTTGTGGAGTGCTGCGGCTCGACGCAGCACTCCACAGGCCTCATTTAAGCAATCTGCAAAACGATCTTGCCAAATTGTCCGGCCTCTTCCATGCGCTGATGCGCGGCGGGCGTCTCGGCCAACGGAAAGACCTTGTCCACCGCCGGTCGCAGTTTCTGATTTGTGTAGAGTTGCAGCATAGCTGCGAACTCGCGCGGGCTGCCCATCGTCGAGCCGAACAGGTTGAGTTGCTTGAAGAAAATGCGCCGCAAATCCAGATTGGGCGCTAAACCATTTGTCGCACCGAAGAAGACGATGCGCCCGGCGGGCTTGGCGATCTTCACTGCTGTTTCCAACGTGCTACTGCCCGCGCTGTCTATAATCACGTCCGGCCCTGCGCCGCCGGTCAGGTCGGTGATCTCCTTCGCCCAATCTTGCGTCTTGTAATTTGCGCCACCGTCCGCGCCAAGCTGTTTGGCTTTCTCGATCTTCTCGTCGCTGCCCGAAGTCACCAGCGCGCGCGCGCCGAGCGCCTTGCTGATTTGCAAGACAAAGGTCGCCACGCCGCCGCCAACGCCGGTTACGAGCACTGTCTCGCCAGCTTTTACTTGCGCGCGTGTCGCCACAGCGCGATAGGCTGTTAGTGCGGCGAGCGGAATCGCGGCGGCCTCTTCAAACGAAAGATGGTCGGGCTTGGCCGCTACGTTTTCCGCCGGGACTTTGATGAACTCTGCGTAAGTGCCGTCATCGGGCAGACCGAGGATGCGATACTTCTTTGATTGCGCGGCCTCGTTGGTGCCCCAATCGAGGCTAGGATTGATAACGACCTCGCTGCCCAAGAGTGCGCTATCCACGCCTTCGCCGACCGCGTGCACCACGCCTGCGCCATCCGAGCCGAGAATGATCGGCAGCTTGATCCCGGCGTACTGGCCGTAGCGAATCCATTGGTCGCGATGGTTGAGCGCGGCAGCTTTGAGCTTGACCACGACTTCGCACGGCCCCGCTTGTGGATCGGGCATGTCTTCGTAGAGCAGCTTCTCTGGGCCACCCAACTCACGCAGTACAATTGCTTTCATTTATTTCTCCCTGGGAAGATTTGAGATTCAAGACAGCTTTTCGCGCAAGCTCGCCGGAATATCGTGCGGTCTGCCGTCTTTCACTACGACGACGGTCATCGAACCTTCCAACGCCAATTCCGTGCACGCGTCATCAGCGAAAGCTTGAAAGTCATAGCGGATTGAAGTCCGCCCCAGATTGCCGATCGACACGCGCAAAACAAACGGCGCGTCGAGTGCAAGCACGCGATGAAAAGTCGCTTCGGCGTGTTTGCGGGGGAAGTCGTAACCCGCACGGTCAAACAAAGAGACACCGAGTTCGCGTAGCAACTCCGTCTCGGCCTCACTGACGTATTCAAAGATGCGCGGGAAATAGAGCCGTCCCGCGGCATCGGTATCAGCCCAACGAATCCGGCGTTTCAACTCGATAGATGGCATTACTTACTCAAATAATGTCCGACAAGCTGCCTAGCTTGTCGTTGTCTTCGAAATTTGTCCAATGCGGAGTCCGCGACAAGCTAGGCAGCTTGTCGGACAGCTAGCTCACTGCGCCACTTGCGCGATCACTTCGTAAAAGAACTTCACGCCTTCGGTAAAAGCTTTTTTGCTGATCCGCTCATCATTGCCATGCACACCGCCGCCGAGTTCGCGTGGCGCGGCGGCAAAGGGTGTGAAGCCGTAGCTGTGTACGCCTAGCTCACGAAAATAATGGCAGTCAGTAAAACCGGCTTGCACTGGATAGGTGATAAGCGCGTCAGGATAGTGACGCTTGGTGGCTTCGGCGACTGCTTTGACCAGCGCCGTGTCAACCGGTGAGGCGTTGGCGTCAAAAGCCATGACCGCTTCGAGCTTGATCTTGTCGTCTTTGATGACGCCTTGCAACTCCTTGAGCCAGCGGTCGAGGTTTTCGCCCGGCACGACGCGCGTGTCAATGTCGGCGTGTGCGGCGGGCGGAATGATGTTTACCTTGTTGCTGGCTTCGAGCATGGTAATCGAAATGGTGTTACGCAGCAGCGCATTGGCCGACGGGTCACCTTCGATCAATTTCAAAAAGTCCGGCTCTTTGAGCGCCTCGCGGATGTTGGCGAACTTTTCACGCAAAGGCTCTGGGCGCAGCGGCGCGACGGATTTGAAGGCCTGTTCGACGGCGGGCGTAAGTTGAACCGGCGGCGTGTAATCTAACAAGCGGTTGAGCGCGCGCAGCAAGCGATTGACGGCGGAATCCGCGCGCGGAATCGAAGCGTGTCCCGATGTGCCGGTCGCCGTCAGCCGCACCCAGACGGGCGTCTTCTCCGACGGGCCAACGCCGATAGCGAGCACCTTGCCAGTCTCGTCGGCAGAGTTGCCGCCACCTTCGTTGAGGAGAAATTCGGCATTGCGGAACAACTCAGGGTGTTGCTTGGCAAACCAACCCGCGCCTTGCTGCCCGCCTGCTTCTTCATCAGCAGTGGCCAGAAAGATTACGTCGCGTTTCAGCTTGGCTTTGCTGCGATGCAGCGTCAACAGTGTGACGAACTGCGCCATGCCGAGCGATTTCATATCCATTGCGCCGCGCCCGTAAATCAGGCCGTTCTTCTCCTCGGCGCCAAACGGATTCGCCGTCCAGAACTCGCGGTTGTGCGGCACAACGTCAGTGTGATTGAGCAAAACGATGGGACGTTGGCCACCGTCACCCTTCACGCGCGCCCACAACGTGCCGCGACCGGGAAACGGCTCGAAGACCTTGTGCTCGATGCCTTCGCGCTTGCAGATGTCGGCAAAGAATGCGGCCGCGCGGATTTCATTGCCGGGTGGATTGGTCGTGTCAATTTTCAGGTATTGAATGAAGAGGTCTAAAGCCTCTTTTTGTATCGCCTCCCAATTCAACCCGTTCGGATTACCGCCAGCCGCAACGAAGCAGGGCAGGGCGATCAACAAAAATACTGGCAGTAGAGTGCGCACAGTTGCGCGCCGCAAGGTCATAACAGTTTTCTCCACGTTTGATTTGCTCGCAGAAGAGTCAGCGGTCAAGCTGCGCTATCATACCGATTGCGCCAACCGCTGCAAAGCAAAAAGCCGCCACCATCGCAAGATAGGGCGGCTTGGTTGCAATCGCCGATGAGCAAACAGCGGCTATTTCTTTTCAGTAAAGCTGACCGACACGCGTGTGTTCTCCCACTCGCAGATCAGCCAATTCTCCGCGCCCGGAGGACGCGCGAGCGTGATGAGAAAGCGTTCCTGTGTCGCGCTTATTGCTTCAACCTTCATATCAACTTTGGTCAAGACCGTTTGAGCATATTCCGGCTTGTAAGGGATGCCCCACACATCAATGGTCTTGTTGATCTCCAACGTCCATTTGTCTTTTGACGGAACGACGAAGAGCGTATAAGTCCCTGCTGGAACGGTCTGCCCGCCAATCACTAGATCAACAGTGGTCGTCAGATGCGTTGCCTTGTTCGCGCCCAGCCGCCAGACTTTGTCATAAGGCACCAGTTCGCCCATGACCTTGCGCCCATGCGCTTCCGGGCTGCCATAGTCAATCACGACCTTCTTACCGCCAGCAAACGGCAACTCGACCGTGCGGCGCGGGCTGACGTAGCGGGCGCCCTGCGCCAGGATGGTACTGCCGGTCAACAGCACGAGCGCACCGAGTAACGCGCCCAAAACAATAGTTCGTAACATGGAAGTCCTCACAATAAACTCCTCCGTAGCTTGAAATGGTTGTTGATAAAGCTTGAATGTCGCAGACCGCCGCAAGGCTAGCATCAGCCGCGCCAAAAGACAATTTGAGCATGCGCGACGGCTTGACCATATCAGCGGGCGCGTGATACTCACTGACTGCTGCAACTTTCATCCGGCATCAACCATCATTAGGAAAAGGAGTCCCCCTTGAACAGAAGTTTGTTCATCCTAGCGTTCCTACTTTTGCTGACCTGCACAGCTTTCGCCCAGAGCTTTGAATTCTTCCCCGGCGCGAAATATGACCCGGCGGTGCCAACCTTGAAACAGGTCGTCGGCCACGATTGGGGCGAACGCATCACCATGCATCACGAAGTCGAACGCTACCTCGAAGCCTTGCAGAAGGCCGAGCCTAAGCGGATCAAAGTAGTGAAATATGCCGAGACTTGGGAAGGCCGCCCGCTTTACAACATCTTCATCAGCTCGCCCGAAAACATCGCGCGGTTGGAGCAGATCAAAACCGCGATGCAGAAGCTGGCCGACCCACGTGCGCTCAATCAAAACGCGGCCAACGAACTCATGCGCAGCATGCCCACCGTCGTTTGGTTGATGCACGGCGTGCACGGCAACGAGATTTCGAGCACCGATGCGGCGTTGTTGACGGCTTATCATCTGGTCGCCGTGCAAGGCGACGAACTTGCCGCTGCCGCAGCCAAGAACACGCTGGTGATAATTGATCCGATGGAGAACCCCGATGGGCGCGACCGCTTCATCAGCTTCTTCCGCCAGAACGTCGGACGCTGGCCCGATGCCGATTTGCAATCCGCCGAGCACAACGAACCGTGGCCGGGCGGGCGCACCAATCATTACCTCTTCGATATGAACCGCGATTGGTTCGCGCAAACACAGCCCGAAACGCGCGGGCGCGTGCAGACCTACCTGGAATGGTTTCCGCAAGTCGTCGCGGACATGCACGAGATGGGCACGCAGAGCAGCTACTACTTCGCACCGCCCACGCTGCCGTGGAATCCGAACCTGACCAACACGCAGTTGGAATGGCTAACCAAATTCGGGCGCAACACCGCGCGCTGGTTCGATCAATTCGGCTTCGATTACTTCAGCCGCGAGGGCTACGATTCATTCTATCCGGGCTATGGCGAAAGCTGGCCGATGCTGCACGGCGCGATTGGCATTCTATGCGAGCAGGCGAGCGTGCGCGGCTTGCTGGCGCGACGAGACGACGAGACGACGATACATTATCGCGACTCGGTGCAGCATCATTTCATCGCCGAGCTTTCGATGATTGAAAACGCGGCGAAGAACCGCGAGGCGCTCTTACGCCAATTTTACGAGTACCGCCGCAGCGCGATTGATGAGGCCACGCGCGAAACGGTCAAGGAGTACATCATCACGCCGGGCAACGATCCGGGCCGGGCGGCGCGCTTGGCCGCGACGCTGATGCAGTGCGGCATCGAAGTCAAACAAGCCGCGCAAGCCTTCAGCAATCCGCGCACGCGCGATTATCAGGATGGGCGGCTGCAAGCGCGCGATTTCCCGGCGGGTAGCTATGTCGTCTCGCTCGCGCAACCGGCGAAGCGCTTGGCGCGGACATTGATGGACAAGCAGACCGAGCAGGACAGGGAATTTCTGGACGAACAGCGGTCGCGCAATCGCGCACGCCTGTCCGAGCAGTTTTACGACGTAACGGCCTGGTCATTGCCGTTGCTCTACGACGTGCCCTGTTATAGTGCCGAGCTAGCTTCCAACGCGTCGGCTACCTTGCTCAAAGAGCTGCCGCGCATAATTGGCAAAGTGCAGGGCGAGAAGGCCAAGCTCGCCTACGTGATTCCCTGGGGCACGCAAGCGGCTGCGGCTGCGTTGGCTGATCTGTTCCAACAGAACATCCGTGTGCACAGCAGCGACAAGCCCTTTAGGCTCTCTGGCATGGATTTCCCCGCGGGCACGTTGATCGTCAAGCTCAAAGACAACCCGGCAGATTTGTACGAGCGCGTGGCCAAACTCGCAGAGGCGCACGGCGTACAGGTTTATTCGACCGATTCGGCGTGGGTGGAAGCGGGCATCAATTTCGGCAGTGCGAACGTGCGCTATTTGATCAAGCCGCGCATCGCGCTTGTTTACAACACGCCGACCAGCAGCAATTCGGCGGGCTGGACGCGCTATTTGATCGAGCAGCGTTATGGCTACCCGGTGACGACGCTGCGTGCCGATATGTTGCGCGGCGCGGATTTGAGCCGCTACAACGTGCTGATTATGCCGAGCGGCAATTACAGTAGCGTGTTGAACGACGGGACGAAGCTGCGCGAGTGGTTGCAACAAGGCGGCACGCTAGTGACCTTGGGCGGCGCATCGGCCTGGCTGGCTGACGAAAAGGTCGGCTTGTTGCCGATCAAATTGGAGAAGCGCGAGAAAGCTGCCGCGGGGAAAGAAGCGGCGAAGGACACCGCGCCGGATGCGCGCAAAGAGGGCGCTGCTGCTCCGCCGCCCGCGCAGACCAAAGAAACCGGCCTGGACAAAATTATCGAACCAGCGGAAGAGCAGCCCAGTGGCACGCCCGGCGCTATCGTCCGCGTGAAGGTTGATCGCGCGCACTGGCTCGGCTTTGGCTACGGCGAGATGACGACGGTGATAGTGGATAGCAACCGCATCTTCTCGCTCGTCAAGCTGGATCGCGGCACGACCGTCGGCATCTACGCGCCGGAAGATAAACTCTTTGCCAGCGGCTTTATGTTTGACGACGCGCGGCGGCAGCTTCCAAACAAAGCCTTCTTGCTGCACGTGCCCGTCGGGCGCGGTAACGTCGTCGCCTTTGCCGAAGACCCGAATTATCGGGCGTTTTTGGATGGGTTGAATGTGATGATGATGAACGCGATTTTGTTGGGGCCGGGACACTAAATCGAGAAGTTTTCGGCGGAGACGCAGAGTGAAATTTGTCTGGCTTGCATGCTTACTCACATTGGTTGCCGCACCGCAGGCGTTCGTCTATGGACAAACAACGACTCCGCCGAGCGCAACCAATTCAACTGCTACTACCGCATCACCCGCCCAAGAAAAATTGCGACGCTGGCTGGAAGTACAAACGTCAAACCTTACTGTGCGCTACCGCTGGATTGAAAACAGCGCTGGGGTGACGACGACCAATCAGGTGCAGCATCAGGACACTTTCAGGGCACGCTTCAAGTTCGACGCGCCAGGGCACTACAGCCTCAACGCAGTGGTCGCATCGGGCAACGGCTTCCTCGCAAGCTGGGACGACACCGGCCTCGGCACCGGACACCCCACGACCAATCTTTATTTGAAGCAACTCTACTTCTCCGCGCAGCCAATCAAAGGAGTGGAATTGCAATACGGCGGGTTTGGCATCAACCGGGGCGAATCAACCGAGATCACCAGCTACGATAACGATGGCTATCTGGTGGGCGAGCGGCTCAGCTTGAAGCGTCCACAACAATTCTTCTTTGATGATGTCTCGGTTACGTATGCTTACCTCGGCGATCTGAATCGTTCCAACCTCAACAAACGCTATCATCGGTTGAAGGAGAGCAACTATCACCAATTCCTGGTGAGTAAGAATGCCGGGCGGCGAGCTGCCATGTCAGTGGATTACACGTTTCATGCGGGCGTGGAGACGCTACGAGAAGGCGTGAAGATTAACCTGCCCGAAGCGAAGCTGCTTGATTCGTTGCGTTGGGAAAATTATGAGCGACTGGATGTAAACCCGGCTTACGGGTTTGCTCTGACGGGCGAGAAGAAGTTGGCCAAACGCTTCACGCTCAGCGGCGGCTACGCGCAGATTGATCGCCATTACGATGGGTTGAATGCGGATCGTTTCAATCGCGGCCACCGGCTCTTTGTGTTTGGCACTTACACGCTCAGCCCGGAGTTTACCCTCACAACTTATTTGGGGCGCGCGGTGGGCAACGACTACGCGCTGCCGAATCGCACGCGCTTTGAAGTGCTCTTCAGCTACAACCTTTTGAAGAGTTTGCAGCGCGCGGGAATTCTCTGACTTAAGCGAAGATGGCTGTTTGGTCGCGTACTGCGCTATTGATTGCTTCCCAGAGAGCGTGAGCTTGAACGGGTTTTGAGACATAGCCATCCATCCCGGCGGCCAGACATTGATCGTGGTCGCCCTGCATTGCGTGGGCGGTCAAAGCGATGATCGGAATTCGTCTGCCGCTGCCTTGTTCGCGCTGGCGAATCGCGGCGGTCGTTTCAAAGCCGTTCAGCTCGGGCATCTGCACATCCATTAGCAGCAGGTCGAATGACTCACTCCCCAAGATGGTCAGCGCGTCTTGGCCATTGCCTGCTACTACCACTGCGTGCCCGCGCTTCTCCAACAAACGCAGCACCAGCCGCTGGTTGACCAGGTTGTCTTCGGCCAACAGTATCCGCAGCTTCTGCTGATGTAGAGGCGGTTTAGGTTTATCAGGCTGCGCCGCTGGCATTGACGACAGACCGAAGCGCGCCGTGAAGTGGAATTGGCTGCCTTCACCCGGCGTGCTCTCAACCCAAAGCCGGCCGCCCATCAGGGCTACCAACCGTTGCGAGATCGTCAGCCCAAGCCCCGTCCCGCCATACTTGCGCGTGGTTGAACCGTCGGCCTGAGTGAAAGCCGAGAAGATAATTTGCTGTTTATCGGCCGGTATGCCGATTCCGGTATCGCTGACCGTGAAGTGCAAATTGGCTTCGACTTCATCGGCTGACTCCAAGGCGACGCGCACCGCGACTTCGCCTTGCTCGGTGAACTTGATCGCATTGCCGACCAGGTTGATGATGATTTGCCGCAGCCGGTCCGGGTCGCCAACCAACAGCTTCGGCACTTGGGGTCCCACCTCGTAGATCAGCTTCAGCCCTTTCTGACGTGCTTGCAGGGCCAGCAGCCGGATGGTTTCGTTCAGATGGTTGCGTAAATGGAAATCGCGCGGCTCAAGCTCCAGTTTGTCGGCTTCGATCTTGGAGAAGTCCAGGATGTCGTTGATGACTGAAAGCAGCGCAGCCGCAGAGGACTTGACCATCTCCAAATATTCGCGTTGCTCAGCGGTTAAGTTGGTGTCGAGCGTGAGTTCGGTCATGCCGATAATGCCGTTCATCGGCGTGCGAATCTCGTGGCTCATGTTGGCCAGGAATTCGCTCTTGGCCCGGCTGGCGGCTTCGGCGGCTTCTTTGGCTTTGACGAGTTCAGTGTGCGCACGCTCGAGCTCCTGGTTTTTGTTGGAGAGTTGCTCATTGCTGAGTTGAAGCCGCGCCTCCGACTGCTGTACGGCATAGAGCATCTTGCCTTTCTGGAGGGTCTTGACTGCCACAGCCGCCAGGGTTTGTGTCAGCAAGAGGATGGCGATTAATTTCCAGAGCGAATGATCGAAAGAATTCTCAACTCCGAACAGCCGCCGCTCAGCCTGTGCCTTCTGTAATCGTTTAATCTCGCGCAGGTCGTCGCGCGCCCGATTGAATGTCGGGACACCTTCGCGCAGGTTTAACTCCAACGCTTCTTTGATGGCGCCGGCGAGAATCGAGGCGCCAACCTCGTCACGGACTTTTAGATAAGCCCGCCAATCACGCTCGAATTTCTTGCCGCCTTCCACCTCCTGCGGCGACCCGGTGAGTTGCATGTGCTCACGCATCATCGCGGCCACCTGGGCATCGGCAGCGCGTGATTGGTCAACGTATTCGATTTGGAGATTGCTGTCGGTGGTGGTGAGCGCGTACAGCACGTTGCGGCGTGCTTCCTGGATTTGATATTGCAACTCGCCAATCAAGTCGAGTCCCCGCACCGAGCCGACATACATCTGGCGCGCTTCGCGGCTGGCCCGCTTCAAGTCATGGAATACGAAGAGGCCGACGCACAAGACTATCACGCCGATCAGCACGAACGCAGAGGTGAAGCTAGGCTGGCGCGTGAGACCACGCAGTATGCGTTTAAGTCTGCCCGTCTCGAGCATAGGGATTCAGTTCTCCTGAACTACGCGCTCATCCGCGTGCTCCCGACGAAACCAACCTTAGTTTGTAACCCGCCTCGCCCGGCAAGCGACCATCAATGCGCACGACTTTCACTGAGGCGTCCACTTCGCTGGCACGCACATAACCGACGGCGCCCGGCACGTTGAAGACAAACTTGCGCATGCCCTCCGGCGTCGCCAACACTTTGGGCGTAGCTTGCAGATCGCCGGTGAATTGAGCCTGCATGAAATATCTGATGTAATCGCTGTCGGTCATGCGGCAGACAGCTTTGAGCACGATGAGGCGCTCCGGTTGCCCCGGCTCGCGCATCACGATGGTGACGCGGCGGCCATTGGCCCAAGTTCGTTGTTCACCCAACAGCAAGCCGCGCAGGTCATTCGACGAGAGGTTTTCGACCGGGTTGGTTTTATTGACAACGATGGCGAGCGGCACATCTTCAAAAGCTGCTGGCGGCGGGGATTTATCAAGCGCCGCGTGTGAAGGCGCGGCGCTAATCCAGTGCGCGCCGAGCAGCGCGGCCAAGTAGAAAAGCAAAGATAGTCGCTTCGGCATTTTTCAGCCCCTTATTAAAACGTGAAGGCGAATTGCAACTGAAGGGCATCACTTACACTGGTGCGTCGCGCAGTCCGTCTGTATTGCAATTTGAGCGCGGTGAACTCACCCAGTTCGTAACGCACGCCCAACGATGGCCCATTGCGGCGACCGACATCGCTATAGAGCAGATCGCGTGTCGGCACGTTTATATACTCGTAGCGAAAATAGGGACGTACCCGATTGAAGAAACGCTGCGAGATTTGAGTATAGAACCCAGGTATATTGATCGTTTGTTGAGTGCCTAATGGGGTATGACGCATCAAGACGCCTTCATTGAGGAACTCGAACGAGGGAGTTTGATAGACGGCGTGTGCCGCCCAAATTGTTTGACCGATTTTCGGCGCGCCATTGGGCGTCAACCGATCACGATAAACGCTGAAACCGAGTTGGAGGCCGGACACCCATTGCGGGCGCGCCTGTAACCCGAAGTTAAAAGCCTTGCCGTTGTTTTCATCGGTTTGGATTTGTACCGGTTCGGCATCCCTGGAGCTTGATGCACGTCCGTTCCCAATCTCGGCAACATATCTCAGTCCCAACTTGCCTGAGGGAATGCGGCCGTTGACTGAAAAACCTACGTTGTGAATCGGTAAGATGCCACCAGCATCTTCGAACAAAAATAGAAAGGGTCGTCCGGTCGCGGTCTGAAACCAAGTTCCGTGGTGGAAAGCCGTGTTGTAATAACCGATAGCTGTGTGATAACGCCCGACATTCAGGTTGAAGTAGTCGTTGACGTTGTACTGCAACAGGATGCGTTCCAAATCGAGCTCGGTCCCATTATCCTGTTCCGCCTCTATACCTATTTCAGCCAGCACACTCATCTTGTCGGACAGGCGCGAAGTGACAAACAGGTTGAGCTGCCCCTCGGCGAAGCTGGTAGTCTGTCCTTTGACGTTGCTCGCGCGGAGGTTGACGTCGCCAAACCCGCGTATCTGCATGCCGGGTATTCCCAAAGTTCCACCACCGCCGTGCCCTGTGTGATCAACTACGGGGTTAGCCTCGCTCTGTTTGTTAGCAGTCTCTGTTTCAGGTTTGACAGGTTCAGTCGCCACAGTTTGGATTGGCGTGGGCGTTGGCGTGGGAACCGTGTTTTTGTTAAGCCGCGCTTCCAGTTCCTTGGTGCGTGCTTCAAGCTCGGCGACTTGCTTGCGTAATTGCTCGATTATCCCCTTGACTTCATCGGGCGGCGGTGGCGCTTGTTGCGCCAGCACGCTAGGTGCACTACTCATGACGAACAAAAGCAAGATCACCCGTGCGGTGAAAAAAGGGGGTCGGGGAGAAAAGAGTCGCAGGTACATGATTGCCTCCAGGACGGTCGTTACGTTCTTGTCAAAGCATGGCAAATTCAATTGCCGAGCAAACACGGGGACGGCTTGAGGCGCGTCGTATTTGTCAGCTAATTAAGGTCAAACACGCCTAGTCTACCGGCAATAGTCGCACTACCGGCAATAGTCGCAGTGGTTGGTATGCTTATCAGGAGACTTCGTCTCCAAGTGTCTTTGTAGGTCAAAACATTACACGGCCTACTTCAGGCAGCCTGGCACTCCGGTGTGGGATTGTAGAGCAGTTAGCTTGAACAAGATTAACAGCAGATATTACTTCAGACTGAGTGGTGTCCTGATAAAAAGTTGCAGACGGCTGACACGTCCGCGGGAAGCACCGGGACAAGCCTGTTCACCGCCGAGGCGCAGAGTTCGCAGAGGGGGCGCGGAGCAGTTCTCTGCGAACTCTGCGCCTCGGCGGTGAATGCCTATTGATCTCAACGTACCTTTTTCCTCACTGAACAACTTTCTATTAGGACACTACCTCAGACTGGCCTTTCTTGACTTTCCTACGCTTGCGATTGATTATCGCGGCCAGCTTGGGTCATTCACGAAGCGCTCGAATCAAACTCGCAGTAAAACGTCTCAATCGAAAGGCTCTAAGTGAGGGGCTAGATGAAAACTCTCTTGCGCGAACTCCTGTTTCCGTTGCTCGCCGTGCTGGCCGCTTTTCTCATTGGCGGTCTGATCGTGCTGGCTATCGGCGACAATCCCTTCACCGTTTACCGCCTGCTGCTGTCATCGGCCTTTGGCCTCTTCGACGCGCTCGGCAATTTCACCTTCGACAATTGGGGCTACACGCTCTTCAATGCGACGCCGCTGATCTTTACCGGGCTGGCAGTCGCGCTGGCGCTTAAGTGTGGGCTGCTCAACATCGGCGCTGAAGGGCAGTTGTATGCCGGGGCCTTTGCGGCGGCCTGGGTCGGGTTTACTTTCGCACGGCTGCCGGGCGTGTTACTGGTGATGCTGGCGATGCTGGCAGCGATGCTGATGGGCGCGGTCTGGGGCGCGATTCCGGGCTTGTTGAAGGCACGTTTCGGCTCGCACGAAGTCATCAACACGATCATGATGAACTTCATTGCGGCGGGCTTGGCCAGCTTTCTGTTGCAGCGATATTACAAAGCGCCGGGCGATCCGATCATGCAATCCGGCCCGATTGCGGAGCAGGGACACTTGGCGCGACTGCACACACTGTTTCCGCCGTTCCCACAACGCATCCCGCTCAATCTGGCGTTTCTGTTGGCACTGTTGGTAGCGTTTCTGGTCTGGCTCTTTTTATGGCGCACGAAGTGGGGCTTCGAGATTCGCGCGGTCGGCTCGAATCCCTTCGCGGCAGAATACGGTGGTGTCAATGTGCAGCGGCAGATCGTGCTGGCAATGGCGCTGTCGGGCGCGTTGGCCGGAATGGTCGGCATCAACGAAGTGTTGGGCTATCGCTATCGCTACTACCACGACTTCTCGCCGGGCTACGGGTTTACAGGCATCGCAGTGGCGCTGCTTGGGCGCAATCATCCGGTAGGAATAGTGCTGGCGGCGATCCTGTTTGGCGCGTTGATTCGCGGCGGGTTGTTCGTGGACATCTTTACCGACAAGGTCTCGAAGGATTTAGTGCTGGTGCTGCAAGCAATCATTATTTTGTTTGTGGCGATGGAGGCGTTTTTCAGAGGCGCGTTGATGCGCTTTATTCCGGCTTTGGCAAAGAAGCCGGTGGCTTAAGTCTATTGCACAGGAGAACTAACTATGAAGCTTAGACTCGTTTGGCTGCTCACGCTCCTTGCGCTCGGCCTCACAGCTTGGCGCAATGCGCCGAATTCGCTGAGTAGCGCGGCGCAGAATACGGCCAATCTCAATGAGAGGATTCGGCGCGTTGAAAACGGCTTGCTGCCCGCCGTTTTGGTCAAGGGCCAGATATCGGCGATGAAGCTCGCCGAGCGCATGGCCCATTACAAAGTGCCTGGTCTCAGCGTCGCCGTCATCAACGATGGCAAGATTGAATGGGCGCGCGGTTACGGCGTGATCGAAAAAGATGGCAATCAGCCAGTCACCGCCGACACGCTCTTCCTGGCTGGCTCAATCAGCAAGCCGGTGGCCGCGCTGGCCGCGTTGCGCTTGGTCGAGCAAGGCAAACTCAGCCTTGATGAAGATGTGAACTTGAAGCTAAAGACCTGGCGCGTGCCGGAGAACGAGTTCACCAAGGAGCAGAAAGTCACGTTGCGCAGACTGCTCAGCCACAGCGCCGGGCTGACCGTGCACGGCTTTCCCGGCTACGCGGTTGATGCGCCAATGCCCACACTGGTGCAAGTGCTGAACGGCGAGAAGCCAGCCAACACCGGTGCGATTCGGGTTGATACGGTGCCGGGCACTTTATGGCGCTATTCGGGCGGTGGTTACACGGTGATGCAGCAGGCGCTGATTGATGTGACCGGCAAGACATTTCCCGAGTTGATGCGCGAACTCGTGCTCGCGCCCATCGGCATGAAGCTGAGCAGTTACGAAAATCCTCTGCCAAAAGCGCGCGTGGCCGAAGCCGCGACTGCGCACATAGGTAATGCTCAGCCCGTCAAAGGCCGTTGGCACGTTTACCCAGAAATGGCTGCCGCCGGATTGTGGACAACGGCGTCAGACTTGGCGCGCTACGCCATCGAAGTGCAGCAAGCCCTCGCCGGTAAATCGAAGCTGCTGTCGAGCAAGCTGGCGCAGCAGATGCTGACCGTGCAGAAGGGCAGTTACGGCTTGGGCCCGGCGCTTGAAGGGGCGGGAAGGGCCGCGCGCTTCAGTCACGGTGGTGTGGACGAAGGCTTTGAGGCTTACCTCGTCGCCTACTCCCAAACCGGGCAGGGAGCAGTCGTGATGATGAACGCGAACCGTGCGATTCCGCTCGCGCAGGAAATCATTCGTAGCATCGCCAAAGAATACAACTGGCCGGATTACCTGCAACCGGAGCGGTTGGTAGCAAAAATTGATCCGGCCGTTTACCAAAGATATGTAGGCCTTTATGAATTCGAAGGCGGCGTTCAACTCACAATCTTGGTCGAAGACGGCAAGCTTTTCCTGAAGTGGCCTCAGCAACCGAGAATCGAGTTGATGCCCGAATCGGACACAAAATACTTCAACAACAACGGCACCACCTTCACCTTCGCAATAGATGAGCAAGGGCGCGCGATATCAGTGACCCGCGAACCACCCAACCAGCCGACCTCAAAAGCGAAAAGAGTCAAATAGTTTGACTGAGTAGAGGGTTTGCATGCTACGAAACATTTTCAACTACACGCTGATCGCTTCGATGATTCGTTTGTCCACGCCGCTGATTCTGGCCGCGCTCGGTGGTCTGTATTCCGAACGCAGCGGCGTCATCAACATCGCGCTCGAAGGCATGATGTTGGCCGGGGCTTTTACGGCGGCGGCAGTAACTATATTCACGCACAATCCTTGGGTGGGGCTGCTGGCGGCTGCGTCGGCGGGCGTAGCGGTGGCGGCACTGCACGCGGTGGCGACGATCAATTACAAAGCCAATCAAGTCGTGAGCGGGACGGCGATCAACATTCTATTCCTCGGCGTCCCGGCTTTGTTGTCGGGTGCGTTCTTCGATTCAACAGGCGCGACACCGCAATTGCCGAAAGATCAAGTCTTGCCCGACATCGCGCTCTTCAATCCCGACACCATGCCGAGGCTCGCTTCGATCTTCAATCAAAAGCCGCTGGTCTATTTAGCCTTCATCTTGGTCGCGGTGACCTTCTATGTGCTTTACCAGACACGCTTCGGTCTGCGTTTGCGCGCAGTGGGCGAGAACCCTGAAGCGGCAGATACGGCGGGCGTAAACGTGCGGCGAATGCGTTACGCGGGCGTGCTGTTGTCGGGTGCGTTGGCGGCGTTGGGTGGCGCGTATTTGTCTATCGGGCAGAACTCGCTCTTCACGCGCAATATGACGGCGGGACGCGGCTTCATCGCGCTCGCGGCATTGATCTTCGGCAAGTGGCATCCGGTGGGCGCGCTGCTGGCGTGTCTCTTCTTCGGCTTGGCCGAAGCGATTGCGATTCGGATGCAGGGGACAGTCAATATACCGAATCAGTTTATTCAGTTGATTCCGTATGTGCTGACGATGATAGCGCTGGCCGGATTGGTGCGGCGGGCGACGCCACCGAAGGCTTTGGGTGTGGCTTACGCCAAAGAATAAGCATCAGCAGGCTAGAATCCACATTGGCGTCGGTCATTTTACTTCTACCGCTAGACTGAGGCGGAGAATGCTTGACAGGCGCAGAGGCATTCTCTAGTCTTAGCGCCGTCAGCGCGCCACCCGTTTCAGTAAAGCCCAAAAGCCGCTGATCAAGCGCAGTCCACATTTGCCCTACTCAAGCACAGTTATCGTCGGGTCGTTTTGACTTGTCGTTCAACTGTGTCGGCCTTCATCGCTGACTGGTGCCATCTACTTTCCGTAAAGTGCCTCATAGTCGTTGAGCGTTATTCAGCTTGGCAAAAAGCCGCCCGTAGCGCGCCCGCGCAGTCATGGGCAGAGATGCCATTACTACAAGCTGCCCCTGATTGGAGACTAAAGATGCAAATGATATGTACTCTCACCAGAATCCGACTCATGTTTCTCGTTGTGCTCCTAATTATGGTAATGCTGGTGATGAAGGCCGACACAATAGTCGGCGCGAGCGATGTCACGGCAATAGCGCCAGAATCATTGAAACTCGGCAGCACCGGGATGACGTTATCACCGGGCGATATGGGCCTGAGTATTAGCCCGGGTGCAGCAAGTAGGAATGCGCCGACGGTACCGGCGGCTGGATGCGCCAGCGCAAGCTTTAGTCAGTCTGCTGGCTCGCCGTTTGGCGTGGGGGCAAATCCTCGTGTGGCGGCGGTAGGAGACTTCAACGCCGATGGCCGACCTGATCTGGTCACGTCAAATGGCTTCTCCGCCAATATCTCAGTCCTGCTGGGTAACGGAACGGGTGGCTTCTCCGGCCCGACCAATTTCGCGGTACCGAACGCCCCTATCGGAGTGGCAGTGGGAGACTTCAACGCTGATGGTCGGCTTGATGTGGCGGTGACGGTGGCGAATGCCGCCTTCAACTATGTCTCGATCCTTTTAGGTGAAGGCACGGGTGGTTTCTCCGGCCTGACCAATTTTTCAGTCGGTCTCGGCCCACGCTACGTAGTAGTGGCGGACTTCAACAGCGATGGACGGCCTGACCTTGTTGTTGCAAATGGTGACTCTGCCAATGTCTCAGTCCTGCTGGGTAATGGAATGGGTGGTTTCTCCGCCGCCAGTAACTTCGCCGCCGGTACAGGTCCCAATTGGTTAGCAGTGAGAGATTTCAACCGTGACGGTAAGCTTGACGTGGCGGTGGCTAACTCTGCTTCCACTACTGTCTCAATTCTGCTCGGTAATGGTCTGGGCGGCTTCTCCGGCCCCACCGACTTTGCTGCAGGCAGTAATCCTGCTTCGGTGGTAGCGGGAGACTTCAACGCTGATGGTCAGCTTGATCTGGCCACAGCAAATCTCGGCGCTGGCACCGTCTCAATTCTGTTGGGTAACGGTCTGGGCGGCTTCTCCGGCCCGACTAACTTCGTGGTAACTGGCGGCCCTAGCCGTATAGCGGCAGGGGACTTCAACGCCGATGGCCAGCTCGATCTGGCCGTAGGGGACTCTTTTTCCGATGCTGTCTCAATTCTACTCGGCAACGGGGCGGGTGGCTTCTCCGCCCAGATGGATTTTGCAGTGGGAGTTGCTCCTAGCTCGGTGGTCGTTGCCGACCTCAATCTTGACGGTACGCTCGATCTCGCCGTGACGAACGGTACCTCCAGCAATGTGACGATCCTGCTCAACACTTGTACCCCGCCGCCAATCGGCCCCGGCTCGACTTTCCCAACGGCTTCCGAAGTGAGCGACCAGAAGGCAGGCTCGGTGCTCGTCTACAACCTTTACTCATCGAGCATCGCCGCGCCCAATCAGCAGAACACGCGCGTCTCGCTCACCAATACCAACCCGAGCTTGCCGGTCGCCGTACACCTGTTCTTTGTGGATGGGGCGACCTGTTCGATTGCTGACAGCCTGATCTGTTTGACGCCGAATCAGACGGCCAGCTTTCTCGCTTCAGACATTGATCCGGGCACGACTGGTTACATCGTGGCCGTAGCCTCAGACACCGTGACAGGCTGCCCGGTGAACTTCAATTACCTGATCGGCGATGAGTACGTGAAGCTTTCTTCCGGGCACGCGGCCAACCTGGCTGCTGAGTCATTTGCTGCGCTGGCCGGAGGCTTGCCTGCCTGTGATGTGCTCTCGGTGACGACGGTCTTGAACTTTGACGGTATCAGCTACAACCGTGCGCCGCGTGTTGTGGCGGCTTCCAACATTCCGTCGCGCGCCGATGTCAACGACACATTGATCGTGTTGAATCGCTTGGGCGGCAGTTTGGCGGTAGGAGCGGCGACGCTCGGCTCGCTCTTTGGCATCCTCTACGATGATGCAGAGAATCCGCTGAGCTTCACTTTCACGGCGGGCGTCTGCCAGTTCCGCTCCTCGCTCTCGAACAACTTCCCGCGCACGGCGCCGCGCTTCGAGCAGTTCATCCCGGCGGGACGAAGCGGTTGGGCAAAGTTTTATTCGTTGAGCGACGTTGGATTGTTGGGAGCGCAGATAAACTTCAACCCGAATGCGGGAACGGCGGCAAATGCGTTCAATCAGGGACACAACTTGCACAAGCTCAGCTTGACGACGGCAGCGGTGTTGACCATTCCGATCTTCCCGCCGAATTGTTGAGGCAAGGCGGAAGGGAATTACTCCTGCTAGCACTTTTAACTTGATCTTAGCTCTCATTCTGAAGATGATATGCGACGTGATTGGCAGTTTCGGCAATCACTTGTATTCCCAGCTCGCTAAATATCAATTGCGTTGCCGTGTGGGACGAAGACACGGCTGGCGCACGACGTTCAACTAGCATTTCAACCTCCGTTGGCATTGTCCTCCACTCCTCATGGCGGCCTGAAGGCATCAGTCGCAGGGACAAGCCTAACGACCAATTCTTAACAGCCAGCGTTAAAAGTGACCCATTGACTTGAACGCTAGAAACATTTGGGAGGTGCTCAAGATGAGACTTTTACGCCACGACAGAAGCGCCAGTGAACAGAAGATGCACGCCAACCGGCTGAGCTATCGCTGGGCACGCGCTGGATTGATCCTTACGGTGATTGCCGTATTGTTCGGAGGAATGCGGCTGCTGCACGCTGTTTCAGCACAGGATCAAAATCAACTGGCTAGGCTGATGATCGGCACCTCCGCCTTGCGCCAGATTCAAACCTTGATGGATGAGAAGAAGTCTCGCACGCCGGAGCAACGGAAGATTGATTTGCAATTGCTTGAGGCGCTCGAGACCCCTCGCAATGAACGATCTGTCAGCACCTCTTTTTTAGCTAATTCGATTTTCCTAAACCCGACGACTAGCCTTATCGCTCAAGGTCCATCTAAAATCATTACCTTCAGTGAATTCCCAGTCGGCACACGGATCGGTGCCCAATATCAGAATATTGGGATCATCTTTGGCGGCTCCAGCCCGTTCATCACAACCGATACAGCAAATCCAACGAGTCCTGTCCTCTCTGGGACTCCGAAGTTCCAAGGGGACATCACCGGCACATTCGTCGAGCCGGAGACTGGTCAGCCAACCGTAGTGCAATCCTTCTCGTTCGATGCTGGCTATTTTAATGAGATCGGAAGTACACGCATTGAGTGGTTTGATCCTGCCGGCAAGAAGATCGGACAGCAGATCAACTCGCACCTTGGCATTGAGCGATTTACCATTGAGGAGGGCAATATTGCGAGTTGGCGGATCGGGATCGTACAAAACGAGCCAGCGGGCTATGCAATCGACAATGTGTCTTTTGTACCCATCGGGCCTTCTGTTCTCTTCCGCGAGAAAATAGATTCCGAAAAAGAGGGAACTTGGGGGTTATTAGGTGATGAAATCCCTGGCTTTGACCACTCAGCTCTCCAAATCGGAAATTTAGTATATGAATCTCATCCCAGTTATAAAGCTGGGACTTATGTATCAGCCGATGGAAAGGAATCGGTTTTCATCAACTCGATTTTCGGGGTGCAGGCACAATTTACCCGCGCAACTTTCAAGCACGACTCCATGGATCGTAACGCTATGGTAGTTAGGGCCTTCGAAGAAATACCAATCAAGGATGAGCTTGCACGTGGTATGCGCGATGCAATTGAAACGGTGCGGGGAAAACCCTTCCTGAAAATTGATTATAGCCACATAACGACGACCCTTTTGCCCGCGCTACAAAAAGGTGGTAATGGCAGTTTCACCTGTGTTGGACTAGTTGAATGGGCTGCCGAACGGGCAGGACATAACGGTGGGCAGGGCTTCATCCGAAACAGTTTTGAGTCGTTTACTATACCTGATCTAAGTACTTTCCCGCCTAGTACCATCGAAGTCCCCTTACTCTCGCCGCAACTTCTTAATTATTCCATGAAGGCCCAGCAGCTTCTACAAGACGCCAAGCAGTGGGTGCAGGGTCTATTCGATCCGGTTGATTTTATCGTGACCGACCCCCTGGGACGAAGGCTTGGGTTTGTCCAGGGGATAGGACGCCTAGATGAAATCCCGAATGCCTTCTACAGTGGTAACGGAGGTGTCGAGCAGCTTCTGATTCTAAATGCGATTCCAGGTCCTTATGCCATTCAACAGGTGGGAGTCGGGGCTCGGGTATTCTCGGCAATTGGCTCGCTCGGTTCTTCAGAGAGCTTCAGCGGCGTCTTGGCTAAGGGTGAAATCAAGATGCAAAAGCTGCTCGTTGCACCTAAGGCTGGTACCGGAGGTGATGTGAATGGTGATGGAAATGTTGATGCTAACGATATAACAGCGCTCACCGGAAAGTTGAACCGTTTTACGGATGGACTTGGTGATCCGGGCGACCTCAACGGAGATGGGCTGCTCTCACAGACTGACGTGACGCTGCTAAGCAAACTCGTCACCGTGCTTGGCGAGGGAAATACGGCTGATCTCTCTCTCACCATCAATGCCTCGCCCAATCCGGTCGAGGGCGGCAAGAACCTGACTTATAACATCGCGGTAAAAAACAACGGGCCGAATCCGGCGTCATCAGTAACGGTGACGGACAATCTACCAGCCGGTACTTATTTTGTTTCCTGCAACGCTCCCGGCGGCAATTGCAACGGTGCGGGTAATAACCGCACGATAACTTTTTCTTCGCTTGCGGTGGGGGCGACAGCCAACATTACGCTGGTAGCAGCGGTCAATTGCGCCGCGCTTACTGGTGATAACTTCACCAACATGGCCACAGTGACGAGCGGCACGCTTGATCCCAACACGGCCAACAACACGGCGAGCGCAACTGTCAATCTCGCTTCGTCTCAAGCCAAAATCACGCTCGAAGGCGGTGCCTCATCTTTAGATTTTGGCTCGACCGCAGCAGCGCGCGACCCAAACCCCAATCCGCCCTCGCGCATTATTACCTTGGAAAACACCGGCTGTGCGCCTTTACTAACCAATTTCGCTTTCCGGCGCACAGGTGCAGAAGTGACGAGCGGTAAAGTCACCGACACGGACGATCAGGCAACTTTCCAAATCCGCGCGATCAATGCCGATGGTACGGAGACGCCCGTGACCGAAGCGCAGCTCAGCGGCGGCCAACAGCGCCGGTTCCGCGTGCTCTTCAATCCGCTGATTCCTGCGCCGGCTGGCGGCACCAGCAATCTCTTTGCCTCGCAGGTCATCCCGGATCTCATCAACTCCGTTTTAGTGATCACGCCTAGCAGTGGGACGGCACTCAACGTGCCACTTGTCGGACGTGTGACCACCGACGCGAAGCTCATCAATCCGCTCGCCCCGCGTCTGTCTCCGCTCGTCGTGCTGGTCAAATCCGGCGCGGACGAATTCACGGTCGAGTTTTCGGCTTACGATTCCAACCTGGACATCTACTACGCGACCTACCAATTCCTGGACGAGGGCGGTTTGCCGGTAGGCGAAGCGCCGGGCTTCTCGCTCGATCAGGAGATTCAGGCTAGAGGTGTTATCAAAGGACAGAGTTTCACAGTCATCAAAAAATTCGCTGGCGCGGCAGGGCGGCCCAACGTCCGGCGGGTGCGTGTGGCGCTCTACGACCGGCAGGGCAACACGACGGCGACTTCGGGCCTGATCGGCACGCAGAACGGGCGCGTAGTCAGCGTCTCGGCGGCGAGCTTCAGCGCGAATGCGTTGGCGGCTGGCTCAATCGTGGCGGCCTTTGGCTCCCGCTTGGCAACAGCAACGACGGTTGCGAATACGTCGCCGTTGCCTACCAGACTCTCCGGCACACAGGTCTTTGTGACCGACAGCCGGATGGTTGAACGCGTCGCGCCACTCTTCTTCGTCGCGCCGAGCCAGATCAACTACCAGCTTCCGCCAGGTACGGCGACGGGCACAGCGACGGTGACGATTGTGTCAGGTGACGGTTCCTTATCGCTCGGTACCATCAATGTGGCGAACGTCGCACCAGCGTTGTTCACGGCTAATGCCAACGGGCAAGGTGTCCCGGCGGGTGTCTTGCTGCGCGTCAGGGCCAACGGCTCGCAGAGCTTTGAAACGATTATGCGCTACGACCAACCGCAGCAACGCTACGTAGCGACACCGATTGATCTAGGCGGCGCTAGTGAGCAAGTCTATTTGGTGTTGTTTGGGACGGGCTGGCGCAATCGCGGCGCATCAAGCGTGGCTACCGCACGAGCAGCCACGCCTAATTTGCCCGTGCCAAACAGTGTGGATTTGCCTGTGCTGTATGTCGGGCCGCAAGGCGCTTTGATCGGAGTGGATCAAGTGAATCTACTCTTGCCGCGCACGCTACTCGGGCGCGGTGAAGTGGAGATTGCGCTGACGGTAGAAGGCCGAGCGGCCAACCCGGTGCGGGTGATGATTCGTTGATGCGCGGCTGAGCGATACGGCTCATCACAGTATGGGGAGCGATGGCGACTTGGGGTCTTGCAGTGAACGCTGCTGAAATCGCTAAGTCGCTCTCGCTCCGCATACAAGTGATGTGCTGCTAAAGTAATCTCTCAGTTATGAGCACTGAACCCCAAGCTATAGCTTTGGTTCAACCACTCAGCCACTATTGCTAGCGGAAATGAATTATTCCTGCTGGCACTTTTAACTTGATCTTAGACCTCATTCTGAAGATGATAGGCGACGTGATTGGCAATTCTGCAATCACCTGTAATGTAACCCCATATCGCTAAACATTGTGCGTTGTTCCGCAGGGCGAAGGCGTGGCGACGCGTGGCGTTCAACCATCATTTCATTGTCCGTTGACCTTGTCCTCCATTCCTCACGGCGGCTCTGGGCATCAGTCGCAGGGACATGTCTAACGGTCACAATACCAGCCCTTGTTTCTTGAAGATTCCGGCACGTATGCGGTTTCAGGAGGCCGCAACAATGAGGCAGAGTGTAACTAAACTCAAACAGCAGCTTCTATACAGCATCAGTTTTCGAGTTTTTTTGGCCATCGGTTTGTTCACGCTCGTCGTGGCTTGGCCCGGTTTGCGCTCGGCGGCGTGGCAAGGGAGCTTTCAGCGGGGCGATGTTTTTGTCTCGCTGGGCGACGGGCGAGTTTTGCGTTTTTCGCAAACCACCGGCTTGCTGTTGCAGACGCTCGACACGGCCACCGGCCTTTTCGTAACGGGTTCGGCTTTCGACCGGAATAATAACTTTTATGCCACCGCCTTTTCGGCGAGCAAGATAGTTAAGTTTGACGCGAATGGCATGCGGCTGGGTGATTTTGGCAGTGGACTCAGTGGTCGCCCTGAATCCATTCTGTTTGATACGGATGGCAATGCCTTGGTTGGCACAGTCGCCACTACCAGCGGTGACAACGATGTCCGCAAACTCAATCCGAATGGCGACGTGATTGACAACTACGACGTGCCGGTCGAACGCCACGGTTCTGACTGGATTGATTTGGCGGCGGACAGGTGCACGCTTTACTACACCTCGCAGGGTGTGCGCATCTTGCGCTTCGATCTATGCACCAAGACCGCCTTGCCGGACTTTGTCAGTAATCTGCCGAATCCTATCGCCTACGCTGTGCGCCTCTTGCCGGGTGGCGGGCTGCTGGTGGCAGACTCGAATGAAATCCTGCGGCTCGATGCTGGCGGGAACATCATCAAGCGCTACGATGTGGCAGGCGAAGATTCGTGGTTTGCCCTGGCGCTCGACCCGGACGGCGCTTCGTTTTGGGGCGGTGGCAGTTCGCCGGGTGGCGCTTCGTCGGGTATCGCTTACAAGTTTGATATTGAGAGCGGCAATCAGGTCGGAAGCATCCCGACTGGAGGTGACGCGATCTTTGGGCTTTCTGTCCTGGGCGATGGGGGCGTGCTTTTCCCGCCTTCTCCGACTCCGACTGTTAGCCCAACTGCTAGCCCGACCGCGCGCCCACCAGAAGGTTCTGCCGATTTGGTACTGACCAAGACAGCCTCGCCGTCCGTTGTGACTGGCGGTACGCTGCTGACTTACAACACGCGCATCACCAACAACGGGCCAGCGGCCGCAGTCAATGTGACGTTGACTGACATTTTGCCAACGGGCGCGGCTTTTGTGGCGTGCACCACTAGCGGCACTGGCGCTTGTACGGGCGAAGGGAGCAATCGTGGCGCGCTCTTCCCGCTTGTGTCAGTCGGCGAGACGGTCACAGTTGATTACGTCGTGCGCGTCGAATGCATAAGCGCCATTAGCACCATCCTGACCAACGCCGCGGAGGTGGCGTCTGCCAATCCCGATCCGAATCTGAGTAACAATAATGCGTCGGCTTCAGTCAATGTCGTACCGCCGCAGCCCCGGATAACCATCGAACGCAACCAGAGCGCGCTCGATTTCGGCACGGTGCAGTTGCGGCGCGAAGGTGTGGCCAATCCGCCTTCGTACCTCATTACGGTCCAGAACACTGGCTGCGCGCCGTTAGCGCTTGGCTTTGGCATTGCGCGCACTGGCAATGATGTCGCCAGCGGGCGTATTGGCAACCCTGATGATCGGGCTACTTTCCCGATTGCGGCTCAGGGACTCGGCGATCAGTTGTTCTTCTTAACTGGCGAAGAGAATCCAATCATACCGGGCGGGGCGACGGCCAACTTCCGCATCTTCTTCAACCCGAAGGTTCCGGCGGCAGCGGGCAAGATTTCAGGCTTGAACGCCAGCCAGGCGATTCCAGACCTCATCAACTCGGTCTTGACGATCTTCACCAATGGGCCGGACATTGAGGGGCAAAACCAGAACTTCTCTTACCCCTTGACGGGCAGAGTGTCGGACGATGTGAAGTTCATCAACCCGACTGCGCCGAGTTTGTCACCACTGGTCGTGATTGCGCGCAACGGCGATATCTTCTCGGTCGAATTTTCGGTGCACGATGCGAACATGGACTTCTTCTGTGCCGTCTATCAATTCCTCAACGCATCCAACCAACCAGTCGGTGAGGCGCCGGTTTTCTACTTCGGTGAAGACGTTGCCAGAGCCAATCTGGTGCGCGGACAGAGCTTCACTGTCGTCAAGCAATTCACCGGCGCCAATCGGCGTCCAGAAGCGGTCAAGGTCAAAGTGACCGTCTTCGATAATCTGAATAATAGAGTCGAAGTCTCCGGCACGGTTGGCTCGCAACGTGGGCGCGTCGTCAATGCCTCGGCGGCCAGCTTTGCTACGCAGAGCCAAGCGCCTGAGTCCATCGTGGCAGCCTTTGGCAGCAATCTGGCGACGGCTACACGCGTGGCCGCGACTGCGCCATTGCCAACTGAAATAGCTGGCACGCGCGTGAGCGTGACTGACAGTCGTAGCGTCGAACGTGCCGCACCGCTCTTCTTCGTCGCGCCGGGGCAGATCAATTATCAAGTCCCGGCGGGCACTGCCGCAGGGCCTGCTGTGGTGACGGTCGTGTCGGGTGATGGCTCGGTCTCGACTGGCGAAGTCAATATCACTCCGGTTGCGCCCGCGCTCTTCACGGCTTCCGCGACGGGGCAGGGCTTGGCAAATGGCGTGGTCGTGCGCGTGCGCTCGAACGGCTCCCAGAGCTTCGAGCCGATTGCGCGCTACGACGCCGGCACGCAACGCTTCACACCCGTCGCGATTGACGTGAGCAACAGCAGCGAGCAGGTCTACCTGGTGCTCTTTGGCTCAGGCATTCGCAACCGTCGCTCGCCGTTGCCCGTAGGCGCAACGGTCGGCGGAGCGGGAGTGCTGGTTCCTTACGCCGGGCCGCAAGGCAGCTTTGTCGGGGTTGATCAGGTCAACCTGCTTTTGCCGCGCACACTGGCCGGGCGCGGCGAGGTCGAAGTGCGCTTGAGCGTGGACGGCAGAGCGGCCAATCCCGTGCGCGTGCAGATACGCTAACGATGAATGCGATGTCCGCCAAGCTGCCAGAGCTTGGCGGTGACTTCCGATTGTGCGCATTGCCAGCATCCCGACCAGCTCTGGCAAATGGTCGGAAATTTTCCGAGGAGGAAATCATAATGAAAAGGTTTCGTGGTGCCGTTGCGAGCTTGTGCTTGAGTTTAATCCTATCACCACTGGCCGTGCCATTACAGGCGTGGGCAGCGCTCAACACAGCCGCTAACATTACCAATAACAACACGACAGCCACGCCCATCGGCACAGTCGAAGCGACCGGCACGATCCTGATCAATGGTCGCGCGGTTCAAGGTAAGAACGCCTTGTGGGATGGCGAGCTATTGCAAGCTGCGCCCGGCGCACGCGCCTCGGTCAAGCTCGAAGCGCTTGGCCAACTCACACTCGCGGGCGGCTCACTCGTGCGCGTAGCCACGGCGGCCAATGAAAACACGCGGCGCACGCTGGTCGCTTCTGTTTACAACGGCCAGGTCGGATTGGAACTCAAGCCTGCGGCCAGCGCCTATCTTGAAGCTGCTGGTAAAGCCTGGCTCGCTTCCAGCAATGCCAAGCTCTCGCTTGACGTGCGTGGCGGCGCGGCGACGCTCAAGACCACACAAGGCTACGTCGGCGAACTGGGCAGCTTTGCGTTGAGCTTACCTAGCCTGCAAAGCGCGAAGGCTGCGCAACCCATCGCCAAGCCTGAGGTGCCCAATATAAAAGCTATTGAGCGCGACTCGCTGCTGCGTTCGATCAAGTTGGTCACTAATCGCGATGGCGGCGAGGCGGCGCAACCAGTCAAGCTTTACGCCAACACCAAGGCCGGGATGATCGGGATGATTGATTCTTCCGGCACGGTCAAGATCAATGGCCGCGACGCGCGCCGTCAGGAATTGCTCTGGGACGGCGAGGTCGTGCAAGCGCCAGCCAACGCTGCCGCACAAGTCTCGCTCGCCGGATTGGGGCAGGTGCAATTGACCAAAGGCGCGGTCGTCAAGCTCACGACCGCGAACGCGAGCGCCAATAGCAACCGCCGCGTGCTCGCCGCTTCGGTCTTGCAAGGCGAGATCAACATCAAGCTGCAACCGGAGATTGCCGCTTACGTGGAGGCCAACGGCAAAGCCTTCTCGGCGGAAGCCGGTTCGCGTTTCCGCCTGAGCGGGCGCGACTCCCAAGCCATCGTCGAAGTCTTTCAAGGCAACGTGCGCGAGATCGGCAGTTGGATGGTCGAGCTTTCGAGCGAGGTAATGGATCAAGCCGCACAACTGAATGCGGGGCCGCGCCAATACAACATCCGCCCGCTGGCTGAAGCCAATCAACCGGGCAGCTATATGACGAACGTGCGCGCGCGCAGCACACAGCAACTGCGTTTCTTAGTAACTGACATAACCGGCAAACCCGCACCGGGCGTGCCCATCGTCTTCACGCTCAACGCATCGGATGGCCAGCCCGTCGGAATGTTGGGCACTGGCACTAACGCTGGCAAATATTTCGAGACGACGAGCGACACGCGCGGTATGGCCGTCGTACCCTTCAACGCAGGCTCGGCGACCGGCTCGACTTCGCTGAGCGCGTCGGTGCGCGGCACGAATTCGGCAAACACCAACGTTGTCCTGGTGGATGACGATGACTTCTGGACGAAGCGCAACGCGATCCCGGTCTTCGTTGTCGCCGCCGCCGCGATTGTCGCAGGCATAGTGGTCTATACAAACCGCGAAGAACGCTTGCCAATCCAGGGCACCGGCCCGACGCAGATCGTGCCGTAAGCAACGTAGCAAACAGACCAATAGTGGCAGCCGGGCTTGAAACAAGCGTCTCCGGCTGCCCTTTCTTTTGCCAGGAATGACAACACGCGCTTGCCGATTGCTCTTCAGCCAAGCAAAATGTAAGGCCAAGATCATCCATTAAAGAGAACCCCTAAAAAGGAGAAAGAACAATCATTGAATTCGACTTCGATTTTTGAGCGCGCGCAACAGGCCGCGCAATTCATCCGTGAGCGCAGCCGCGTTGAATCCATTGACGTGGCGGTCGTGCTCGGCTCCGGCTTAGGTGCCTTTGCCGACACACTGCGCGCGCCGGTTAGCATCCCCTACGAAGAGATCCCTACCTTTGCCCGGGCGACCGTCGAAGGTCATTCGGGCCGCTTACTGATCGGCCAATTGCCAACCGCCAATCGCCTTAGCACTGTAGCCGTGATGCAGGGACGGTTTCACTATTACGAAGGCTACGACTTGGAAGATGTGACGCTGCCCGTGCGTACCTTCGGCGCATTGGGCGTCAAAAAGCTTATTTTGACTAACGCGGCGGGCGGCGTGAATCCGGAATTCAAACAAGGCTCATTGATGCTCATCAGCGATCACATCAACCTGATGCTCATCAGCCCGCTGCGCGGCAAGCACGACGAACGGTTGGGCGCGCGTTTCCCTGATATGACTGAAGTCTATTCCAAAGCCTATCGCCAACTCGCTCAGGCTTGCGCGGCGGAAATGGGCTTGCCTTTGCACGAAGGCGTCTACCTGGCGTTGCAAGGGCCGAACTACGAAACGCCAGCGGAAGTGCGTATGGTGCGCGCGCTCGGCGGCGATGCGGTCGGTATGTCCACCGTGCCTGAAGCGATTGTCGCGCAGCAGATGGGTATGGAAATCCTGGGCATCTCGCTCATCACCAATGCGGCAGCGGGCGTGGCGGATGGGCCGATCAATCACGCTGAGGTGATGGGAACGGGCAGGCTGGCCAGCGGGCCATTTTGCGAGTTGTTGCAGCGTGTGATTTGGAAACTGTAGAAGCAAGATGATCATCGGAATTTCCGGCGGCACAGGTTCAGGCAAAACGACAGTGGCGCGACGCATTTTGGAAAACGTCAGCGACGAGCACGTCGTTTTTTTTCAGCAGGACAGTTACTATCGCAACCTCGGCGATTTGCCGATTGAGTTGCGCCATCGGATCAACTTCGATCATCCCGACGCGCTCGATAATGAACTGTTTGTCAATCATGTGAAGGCGTTGCGCGCAGGCGAAGCTATCGCGATGCCGGTTTATGATTTTGCTCACCATGTGCGCAAGGCCGAGACCATACACATCGAGCCGAAGCCGATCTTGATTATCGAGGGCATTTTGGTTTTCGTAGACGCGGCTCTGCGCGAGTTGATGGACGTGAAGATTTTTGTGGATACGGATGATGACCTGCGCTTCATCCGCCGCATGCAGCGCGACGTGAAGGAGCGCGGGCGTTCGGTCGAATCGGTCATCAAGCAATACTTGGAGACCGTGCGCCCGATGCACCGGCAATTCGTCGAGCCGTCCAAGCGCTACGCCGATGTCATTATTCCCGAAGGCGGATACAATGAAGTAGGCATTGACTTGATCTCCGGCAAGATCAGGGCAAAGCTACAAGAAGAATTGGAGAAGGTGAGAAAGTAATTTATGAGTAGTAGTGCCAGCGACCGGCGCAAACAAGCGCCGGTCAAAGTTTCAGAACACGCGCGCACGGCTGAAGAGTTGGTTGAATTAGCGCGCCAAGCGCGTGAACGCGCCCACGCGCCCTTCTCGAAGTTCCAAGTCGGCGCGGCGCTCGAAACGCGCGACGGGCGCGTCTTCACCGGGTGCAACGTGGAGAATTCCAGCTACGGCCTAAGCATCTGCGCCGAGCGCGTCGCCTTGTTCAAAGCCATCTCGGAAGGCGTCAAAGATTTCGCGCGCATCGCCGTGATCGCCGACACACCGAGCGGTAAGCCCGTGCACCCGTGCGGCGCGTGCCGCCAGGTCATCTCGGACTTGATGGGCGGCGAGGCCGAAGTCGTGATGGCCAATCTGCGTGGCGAGATCGAAATAAAACAGGTCAACGAGCTGTTGCCTGCGCCATTTGATAGGAGCTACTTGTGAGGCCACCGAAGTGGAAGAAACTTCTGCTCGGCTTTTGTTTGCTCGTGCTGGCGAGCGCCGCTACTGCACAGCGCCGTAACGTTGCGTCAGCGGGCGCGGTGGATTTGCTCATCATCAACGGCTCAGTTGTCACGATGGATGGCGCACGCCACGTTTATGACGAAGGCTTTGTCGCCATTCGCGGCGAGCGCCTTGTTGAAGTCGGCGCGATGAGGGCGCTGCCTGCCAAGCATTATCAGGCCAAGCAAACGATTGATGCGCGTGGCAAAGCGGTGTTGCCCGGTCTGATTAACACGCACACGCATTTGCCAATGGTGCTTTATCGGGGCATTGCTGATGATCTGATTTTGTCTGAATGGCTGACCAAGTACATCTTTCCGGCGGAAGCGAAAAACACGACCGAAGAGTTTGTCCGCTGGGGCACGCGGCTGGGCTTGATCGAACTGATTCGCGGCGGGACTACGACCTACGCCGACATGTATTACTTCGAGGATGCGATGGCGGAAGAGACCAAACGCGCCGGAGTGCGCGCGGTCTTGGGCGAGACGCTGATTGATTTTCCCGCGCCCGACAACAAAACTTGGGCCGCTGCCACGAGCTACACCGAGAAGTTTCTCAAACGCTGGAAAGGCGATGCGCTGATTGTGCCTGCCGCTGCGCCACACGCGGCCTACACCGTGAGCACGGAACATTTGAGTGAAGTGCGCGCGCTGGCCGAAAAGTACGACGCGCCGATTTTGACGCATATCGCTGAAGCGCCGACCGAGACAGCAGACATTTTGAAACGCTACAACGCGCGCCCGGTCGAATACTTGGAACGCATCAACTTCCTGTCGGCGCGTGTGATTGGCGCCCACGTCGTTCACGTCAATGACGCGGAGATTGCCACGTTGAAAGCGCGCGAAGTCGGCATTGCGCATTGCCCACAATCGAATATGAAATTGAGTTCGGGCACATCACCCGTGCCACAGATGCTCGAACGGGGCTTGCGTGTAGGTTTGGGAACTGATGGCGCGGCGTCGAACAACGATTTGAATTTGTGGGAAGAGATGGACACGGCGGCCAAGCTGCACAAGCTCGTCGCCATGAATCCCACTGTCGTCACGGCGCGCGAGGCGTTGGAGATGGCGACGATTGGTGGGGCGCGGGCGCTGCATCTGGAAAAAGAGATTGGCTCGCTCGAAGCGGGCAAGCGCGCCGATGTCATCATCGTCGGCTTGGATGCGCCGCATCAAACACCGCGCTATAATCTCTACTCCCATCTGGTCTATGCGACTAAAGCTTCCAACGTCACTGACACCATCGTCAACGGGCGCGTGCTATTGCGCAATCGGCGCTTGTTGACGTTGGATGAGCCCACGATCAAAGTGCGGGCGCGTGACTTCCAGCGGCGCGTGAGCGAGAGCTTGAAGCAATAGCGTCAGTGATTAGTGTTAAACGAGCGACTGTCATCGGCTAACCCATAGCTGATTATGCGAATAAATCTACGTCCCTTTGAGCGGGCGCTGCACGCTTTTTTGCTGACTGCGTTGACGGTGCCGGGTTGGGCACAGCAGAGCAAGCCTACCCCTGCGCCTACCAAGCGCCCTGTCTCGGCGCCATCACAATCTGCGCCGCCTTCTATGGCAAAACCTGCCAGCAAGCCTGCGACGAATCCGCCCACACAAACAACTTCCGATAAGACAAAACTGGGCAATCCATCAAACGCGTCTGCACAAGCGGCTAAACCGGCGGTGACAGTCGAACAGTTGCTTGAGCAGGGCAAAGCTCTCTACAAGACCGGCAAATTCCCGCAAGCGCTGGCTAAATTTGAAGCCGCGCTCAAGCTCAACGAAGAGCAGGACGAAGCGTTGGCTTTAGCTGCCGACACGGCTTATCGCCTGGACGATCAAGTCAAAGCGCGCACCTGGTTTTTGCGCCGCGCTGAATTGCCAAACCAGAAAGAGTCGGTGCGGGCTTTCAGTTTCTACCGCGCTGCCTTGTCTTACTGGCGCGAGGCGCACGACGAGATTGCGCTGAACGGCGAGTACAAAAACGGCCAGACCGTTTTCAAACTGCCGGAGAAGAGCCTGGCACAGGTCGAAGAACAATTGGTCGGCGGGCTGTACTACGCTGAGCGCGCCAGCACACTCATTAGCACTTATACCGAAGCACATAATTTGAAGGGCCTGCTGCACAGCGAGTATCTCTTTTTCAGCGACGAAAAGAAGCTGGCGGAGCATCGGCGTCTGTCGCTTGCTTCGTTGCGGCGGACTTACGAATTGATGAAGGAGAAAGACCCGCTGAAATGGGCCGCCGATTTCAGCACGCCAACCGTGCTGGTAGGCGAATTCGCTCCCACTGAGATCGAGGCGAAGAATGTGTCTCAACCCATCAGCAAGTTGATCGCTGGCGGCGAGGTCATCAAACGCGAGGCGGCGATCTTTCCTGCGATCCGCTCGGCCAAAAGCGCCGACCCGTCCGACCCTTCCAGCAAGGGCGTGACCAAAGAGGGCGGGGCTTATTCGTTGGGTTCCGGGCGCGGTGCGTTGACAGCAGCCTACACGCCGGGCAAGGTAAAAGTCGAAGTGCTCATCTCGACCAGCGGCGAAGTCGTCTTCGCGCACGTTGTGCAGGGGCGTTCCGATTTGAACGGCGCGGCGTTGGCGGCGGCGCGCAAGTGGAAATTCAGTCCGGCTAAATTCGAGGGGAAGCCGGTGCAGGTGAGCGGCGTGATTACTTTTGATATGAAGCCGTGGCGTTAAAACTGTCCGACAAGCTGCCAGCTTGTCGCTGGCTTCCGGTTTGGCGCAACTTGGAGTCCGCGACAAGCTGGCAGCTTGTCGGACAGCAATTCACTTCTGCTCCGCCTTGAGTGCGTTGCGTGTGAGTGGATGCGGTAAGGTGACGGGCCAGGGCTGGGCAATAAAAGCCTGGCGATAATGCTCAGCGGCTTTCTGTTTGTCGCCGGTGGCGGCGTAGTTAGCGGCAAGCTGGGTGAGCGTATAAGCTTCGCGTTCGCGGTCTTTGAGATCGCGCCAGAGAGCGAGCGATTGGGTCAATAACTCAATCGCTCTTTTTCTTTCGCCGAGCTGCGCGCGCAGTTCACCAATCGTCATCAATACGCCTGCCTCGCGCGTGCGGTCGCCGATGGCGCGCATCAAAGGCAGGCTCTGTTCATAAGCCTCCAACGCCGGCTGCGATTCGCCCAGGGCTTGATAGATGAAGCCGATGTTGCTGAGCGTGACGGCTTCGTTGCGGCGGTCACCGAGCGCGCGGCGCAGTTCGAGCGATTGCCGGAAGACTTCGATGGCGCGGCGCTGCTCGCCTGATTTCAAGTAGAGACCGGCCAGGTTGGTGAGCGTCGCCGCCTCACCACGTCTATCACCGCTCGTGCGCCGCAAGGCCAGCACTTCAGCGAAGAGCTTGAAGGCTTCCGCCCAATTGCCTAGATCGCCTTGCAGGTTGGCCAAGTCATTGAGTGTGGCCGCTTCGCCGCGCAGGTCTTTCAACGTGCGCCACAGCGTCAACGATTGAGTGAGATATTGCAACGCTGCTTGCGGTTGGCGTAGCGCGCCGCTGATGTAAGCCAGATTGCTCAGCGTGACGGCTTCGCCACGTTGGTCATTGACTTTGCGCCAGAAACCCAAGGCCAGTTCGCACGATTGGATGGCTTCATTCAACTGGCCCGCGCGCGCGAGCAAACTGCCGATGGTGTTGAGCGCAGAAGCCTGGCCAGCCGCATCATCGGCGGCGCGCCATTGCGCCAATGCGCGCGCGTAATGATCCAGCGCCTGTTGCGCTTGTCCTTGTTCTTCGTAGAGCTTGCCCAGATTGTAAAGCGTCGTGGCCTGGGAATCGCCGCGCTTACCCGTCGTTGCGTTCGGCAAATTTGTAGTCGGGCCAGCAGCGCGCAGCAGCCCGATAGTCTGTAACAACAAGCGTGCCTGATTGAAGTAATCTTTTGCGCCGCGTTGATCGCCCTGTGCTTCGGCCAGGCGTCCGAGTTGATTGAGCGTGGCGGCTTCGTTTTGCCGGTCGCCCGCGTTACGCCAATGGATGAGCGACTCCTGGTGATACTGCATGGCTTGTTGGCGGTTCCCCAACGCGTCAGCCACTACAGCCATGCGGTTGAGCGTCTGCGCGAGTTCGGCGGATTCATTGGCCGCGCGCCAGAGTTTCAATGCTTCGCCATACTTGGCCAAACTGGCGCGCAAGGCATCCGCTGTGCCTGGCAGGCGCAATTGCTCGGCTTCTTCAGCGTAGCGTTGCGCCAACGCGTTACGCTCAGCGCGCTTCAGCGTACGCGGATTCCGCGCGGCAACCTCATTCGGCAAGACTAGGCGATAGGTTTCAGCGCCATTATCAAACGAAGGCGAGAGTGTGGGGATGACCAGCGCATAAGAGCCAACGGGCATTGCGGGTTGGTTGGACGCTGGTCTGCTAGCGGGTTTGTTCGGAACTTTGCCGGTGCGCGGCAATTGCGTTTGGGCGGCAACGGATGGCAGCAACGCGAGCCAAACAGCGCAGCAAAACAGACTGCGCTGCCACTGCAAATGGATTGATTGGCGAATACCTGTCACCTTCATCAGCATTTCTGCCAGATCAGTAGCACGCGCCAGGCCGAATCCCAATTTTCAAATTGGGAGCGGTACCATCTCTATTAGGTAGTCGGGTTACTGGCACGCTTGTCTTATTGGTCAAAAAATGATGTTGCAAGACTACCAAAAAGCGCCGCCGCTGGCTATGCAGACCACAACCGGCGCGAGGACAGAAATGGAGAGGGGGCGAAGGGCGGAAGCAAACAGGGAACAGCCGTAGGGTGAGTCTGTTCCCTGTTTGGGTGAATCAATGATCGCCCAAGCGCAGCACCAAGCCCGTCGAGAAACGGAAGTTGTGTTGTCGATCGCTACAACTGGTTTGGCCGGGTTTTCTGCCTGGCGCAGGCACCGGAGGCACTTCTAGACCCCCAGCCACTTGAATACTGTAACTGGCTACGCCTGAAAGCCCGCAATAAAACCTGGTCGTGTCATATGGGTCTCTTAAAGGTGCCGTGCCAGTGATCGGATCAGCTACCTGATCATCGAAGGTCGTCAGCACGTAATCAGTTTGAAAGGCGCGCCAAGCCAGATGCTTGGTGATTTTGACGTCCAGTCCTCCGCCCACGACGAACGCGAAGGCTGTGTCTGATGTTTCGAAAGGCGGCCTGTTAGGATTTCTCCCCAACACCCTCGGGTCCGCCAAGCGCCGCGCCGCATCGCCCGTCGCCTCTGTGGTGCGGTGGGCTGCGCCTACTAACACATGCCCAAAAGGCTGAACGGCATCATATTCACGATAGGCAAATTGTGGGCCCACCAAGAATAGATAAGTGTTCACATCTCCCTTGATGTGCGTGTCGAGCGGCGGCCCAAAGCCGGTAAGAGATGGTGGCACCAGCGTGTACTGTCCGTAATGTCCGCTGAAGTCCCCTTTCACTCCGATCCACTTGTTAAAGTTATAGGTGCCAGAGGCATTCCACCCGTGCAGATTTATCCCGTCGTCGTTATCATCTGCGCGTAGGTAAGAGTAGCCGCCGAAGATTTCTACTTTGGGTTTATCCTGCGCTTGAGCGATCAGTGCGAACACCATCAACAAGCAGATGACGAACAAAGATTTACGCATTGTTGGTTTCCTCCTTAAGCTTCACGCCTAGCAGATTATTTCTCAAGCGAGCGATCAAACAAGCGCCAGGGCCATCCTAGAAGAAGACTGAATTTTCGGCATCGCCGCTAGCCTCATAGTCAGCTTCAAAACACCTGTTGAACTCCGCGTACTGTCTGAGCTAGTTGCTGTCGTGTGGTGAGGAGTGGTTAACGACGCGCTAATAATAAACGATTTGCCGCAGAAAGCAACCATAGTTCATTACATTCGGCGCATTTCAAATTATACGGAAAAAACCGCTGGCTGCGTGGTTAAGGCCCAATCTGTTGAGAAGATGCGCAGTGAGAGGCTAAACAAGGGCGAACTGGGAACAGACGCTTCGTCGCGCTGTTCCCAGTTTGGATGAATTAGTGATCGCCTAAGCGCAGCACGAGACCTGTCGAGAGACGGAAGTTGTGCTGAGTGTCGTCATTAAAGTTGGTCAGCACGTAGTCCGCTTGGAAGAGACGAATGGCGAGTGGCTTGATAACGTGCGCATCCAACCCTGCACCTACGACAAAGGCGAAAGCCGTATCCGAGGTGCTGAATCTACCCGTAGGCGTGCGCGCAGAGGCTTGCTGGTGCGCAGCTCCTAGCAATACATGTCCGAAGGGTTGCCAGGTATCATGTTTGCGATAAGCGAACTGCGGGCCGATCAAAAAGAGGTAGCCGCTGAGATCGGCCTTGATGCCCGGACTGATCTCTTCAGTAGTGTAATGACCGCTGAAATCGGCTTTGATGCCGAACCACTTGTTCAGATTGCCAGTCACCGAGGCGTTCCAGCCGTGCAGGTCGAGATCGAGCGCATCATCCGTGTGCAAATACGAGTAGCCGCCAAAGATTTCCACCTTCGGTTTGTCTTGCGCGTGCGCCGCAAACGGAAGTAGAAGTAACAGACTGGCGACAAACAACAGTTTACGCATAGTAGGTTCCTCCATAAAATTCAGGCCTAATAGATTGTTGGGTCTTGGGGCGAGCGATCAGGACAAGTGTCGGGGCGAATATTGAGGATAACTGAGTTTTTGGCAGTACTTTTAGCAGCATAGGTAGCTTCACAACACCTATTCTTCATGGCACCTGATCTTCGCGTCCTATGTGAGCCATTTGCCAACGTGTGGTAAGGGGCGGCAACGGCGCGGCAATGATAAGCGATTTGCATCAGAAAGCAACCAAATAATCTATCGTCACGACTTGGCAGGAAGTGTTAGGCTTGGCTCGATAGGAAAGCGCGATGAAATTACAGTTGACCATTCAATCTGGCCCAGCCGCGGGAACGCAGCGGACGTTTGATGGGCAGGCGGGCGCTTGGTTGACGCTGGGTCGCAGCCCTGACTGCGACTGGGAGCTCAACGACCCGGCAGTCTCGGCGCAGCACGCTGTGCTTTACACGGCAGGCGCTGGCATTTACCTCAACGATCAAAACAGTACTAATGGCACGCTCGTCAACGGCGTGCGCATCCAGCGTGTCCAATTGAAGTCGGGCGATGTTATCCAACTCGGTTACGACGGGCCGCAGTTGCTGGTAGAAATTGAAAAAGTGGAGCAAGCACCGGCACAACCCCTGGCTTACGTTCCTGCGCCACCTCAAGCGCAGTTTAATCCGCAATCCGCAATCTGCAATCCGCAATCTGCAATTCGCAATGTCGGGCTTTATCATCCTGCTTACGAGACCGGGAAGACATCGCAATCGTTGGGACTAGGTTGTGCAGCTTTATTTGGCGGGGCCTTGGCGTTTCTCGTGCTTGTGTTGACTGTGTCGAGTTTGGGCATTGTGCCGAGCTTTATCGGAGCGCTGACGGCCTTTGTGCCAGCCGTCATCTATTTGCTGATTTTCCTTTGGCTCGACCGCTATGACCCGGAGCCGTTTGTGCCGCTGGCCTTCGCTTTTGCCTGGGGCGCGCTCTTTGCCATTTTCGTGTCAGGCCTCTTCAACAGTATTTTCGGTGGTGCGGCGCAATCAGCTTTAGGCTCAGCCACGGGTAATACTTTGACTGGCATCATCTCCGCGCCCTTTATCGAAGAGGCTACCAAAGGGCTGGGCGTGCTGATTATCTGGCAGGCCTTTCGCAGAGATTTTGACAGCCTGGTAGACGGCATCGTCTACGCGGGCGTCGTGGCATTGGGGTTTGCCTCGGTTGAGAACGTGGATTATTACGGGCGCAGTTTTAGCGAAGGCGGCTTTGGCATGTTATTCGGGACGTTCATCCTGCGTGGTGTGCTCGCGCCGTTCTCGCACGTACTCTTTACCAGCATGACCGGCATTGGCTGTGGCATCGCGCGCGAAACGCACAGACGCGCGGTCAAGCTCTTTGCGCCGCTGGCCGGTTATGTCGGGGCGATGTTTTTGCATGCGCTCTGGAACACGCTCGCCTCGTTCAGCAATCGCGTCTTCTTTGCAGGTTACTTGATTTTGCAGGTGCCGCTGTTTCTAGCTTTCGTTGGCTTGATTGTTTATCTGGTTAGACGGGAAGGCCGGATTTTGCGCGAGACGCTGGAACTGGAAGTAAAGCGCGGTCTGATTACCCAGCAGCAACTCGACACGGTGGTGTCGGTCTTCCGCCGCACTGGCTGGGTCTGGTCGGCGCTGGGCAACACGCGCGTGTTGAATGCGCGGCGGCAATTCCTGCGGGCCGTGGCCAAACTCGGCTTGTGTCATTGGCACGTTGCCTGCGCTGTACAAGCGCAGACCGAAACGCAGAGCTTTACACTCGTCGGCAGATTGCAAGCAGAGATTTTTCAACTCAGGCAGGAAGTGGGCTAGCCTGGGTACGCACGCTGGCAGCGTACGTACCCAGGTTTCTTACTTGCTCTCCGCCTTACCGCTTTTCTTTAGCGCTTCAACCACGCGCTCGAAATTGGTTTTATATACCGGCAGATTCGGATCATTGTTCCGCTCGCCAAGCTGCGCTGCCTTTTCGTAGTTGGGCTTGGCCAGTTCCAGCTTCCCGCTCTTCTCATAAGCCTCTGCCAAGCTGTCATACACGTTGGCCGATTGCGGATAATGCTCGACATTGATCTTGAAGACGTTAATCGCCTCACCCAGCCAACCCTTGCCCATCAGTTGATAGCCGAGTTGATTGACCAACGCTTCGGGCGGATTGATCGTGTAGCCGAACCCCGCCGAGAGTTTTTTGTAATGTGCCTCGACCGCCGCCCAACTGAGTTCAGTCGCATCGCCCCCGGCCACTGGCATTTGCCAATGCTCAAAGATTTTGCGGAAGCCCTGATAGTGACTGCGTAACACCACCGAGCCGTGATCTTCGTCCTCCATCAACATCGAACCCCAGACCAGACCCTTTGGCGCTTGTTTCGTGAACAGCGATTTGAAACGGTCGAAGCCCACCCGCGTCTCGCCACCTTCGTTGGCCAGCGTAAAGAAGAGCGTGCTATTCAACTCCTTGCGGTTTTTGACAAACTCTTCGGCGCGCCGCGAAACCAGATGATTGTCCCAATCGAAGGACGGGCTGACGCCGATGATTGCATTGAACAACTCAGGCTTGCTCAAGAACGTGTGCAGCGCAAACAGCCCGCCAAACGAATGTCCGGCAAAGATGCGGTAGGGGTGCGTGCGATACTTGCTTTCGATCTGCGGGATCAACTCAGTCTCGATGAACTTGAGGAAATTGTCCGCGCCACCTGCAGTCGGGAAGTTAACCGGTTGGCCGCCGGGATTGCGCAGCGAGGCTTTGGTCGGTGTCAGATCGCGCGTGCGGTCAGTGTTGGTGATGGCGACGACGATCAACTCAGGCATACGTCCGTTGCGCGCCAGGAATTCGATGGTGCTGATCGTATGACCAAGCTGCGCTGGGCCATCGGTCATATACAAGACCGGATAACGTTGCTCGTTCGTGTCGTAGCCGGGCGGCGTGCGAACGAACACGCTACGTTCTTCACCTAGCACCTCCGATTTGAGCGCCAGGCGAGTCAAGTTCTGCTGCGCCCATGCCGGCGTTGCCAAAGCGCAGCACAAAAGACAACTCAGGATTGCGATGTAGCGTTTCATAATGCCTCCTTTGTAACTAGATCAAAGATGGTGAGTGCGAGTTTCAGCGCGCATACAGGAAGCGCCAGTATAGAGTGGAAGAACCGAGCGGGCACAGGCTAGTTGCAGTTCGCTAAAAGCTTTTACGAGATTTTACATGTTCGCTTAACAAAAATCGGTATGGCGTTCAGCTTGTAAACTGAACGCCATACCGATTTCATTTGGCTTGGCGTTTGGAGCTAGCTCAGATGCCAGACGGCGAGGCCGGTCTGGCGTGCCATGCGACACAGGCGCATCACCGCGGCATGCCCCACTGTTGCGCCACCGCTGTGCCGGTTGAGCTACGGATGATATACCAAACAGCATTACTCGGTTTCCAAACGGCGAAATCGTTTTTGCCATCGCCGTCGTAATCGCCCGGCACCGGTATATCGCCATTCAAGCCCCATTGTTGCACCACCGCTGAGCCACTTGAGCTGCGGATAACATACCAGAGACCGTTCGATGGCTTCCAGATGGCATAGTCAGTCTTGCCATCGCCATCATAATCGCCCGGCATCGGTATATCACCGTTCACGCCCCACTGTTTCACCACCGCTGAGCCACTCGTACTGCGGATGACATACCAGAGACCGCTCGAAGGTATCCAGACGGCATAGTCAGTCTTGCCATCACCATCATAATCGCCCGGCACCGGCACATGGCCGTTCGCGCCCCACTGCTGCACTACTGTTGCACCGCTCGAGCTGCGGATGACATACCAGAGACCGCTCGAAGGTATCCAGACGGCATAGTCAGTCTTGCCATCACCATCGTAATCACCCGGCACCGGCACATGGCCGTTCACGCCCCACTGTTGCGTGGCCACCGTCCAACTGGCGGTGCGGATGACATACCATGTACCGTTGCTTGGCCGCCAGACGGCGAAGTCGTTCTTGCCATCATTGTCGTAATCGCCCGGCACTGGCACATCACCGGGTGCACCCCACTGTTGCACCATTCCTTGACCGGTCGAGCTGCGGATGATGTACCAGTTGCCATTACTCGGCCGCCAGACCGCATAGTCAGTCTTGCCATCTCCGTCGTAGTCACCCGCCACGGGAATATCCCCAGGAGCCGTCGGCCCCCCAAGCGGGATTGTTTGATCAACAAAGCCGCCAAAGTCGTTTGTCCAATAACAACCGTAAGGCGAGCCGGACACGCAAGCGCGCCCAATGCCCATCGCCAGAAACCCTGGTTGGAGCATGTTTGCGTTATGGGCCGGCGAGTTTCGCCATTGCTCGAAGGTGGCCTGCGCCGTAGAGTTGCCAGCGGCGATGTTCTCACCCTTGATCACTTGGTACGGATAGCCGAAAGCCGCCATGCGCACGTATGGGTCGCGCCCCAAGCTGTCGTAGTGATCGAAATACCGGTTCGTGCCCATGTCCGCGCTCATCCATTTGGCGGCGTTAGTCATCGCGAGCGAGACCTGCAGCGGCGCCAGCCCGTTCTGCTGGCGGTAATTGTTGATTAATTGCACAAAGGCCAACTCTTCGCTGTCGAGTGTCGTCTGCGCTGGCGCAGATTGTGTAAAGGCAAAAGCCACGGCCCACACAATTGCTGTCAAAAAGCCGAACACCCGCCAACCACGCGGGCGCAGAGAGATTTTGTCAAAAGGCATTACTACTCCTTTGGGGACTAACTGAATGACACAGACTGCACGGCACACTGCACTTCGGACTTACAGCTACAAGTGAGGCCACGAACTGAAGCCTGAGTCTTCTAACAAGACTCACCACTGATTGAGTTCTAAGAGCGTGTGACGAACAGGTGTTGAGCTTCTCTAGTGATTTGTGCCAGTCGTGTAAGACTGATTTTTGATTAAGTGATCTTGCTGGGGGAAAGATTACGTTAAGGGCATTCTTTTTTTATCGTAGCGCGCTAAGCTTGTAAATGCGCCGCCGTCACATTTTCTGAATTTAATTAAGGCGGTTGTGGGAGCGAGAAAGGAGGATTGAGGAGCGCGGTTCAGAGAAGCCTGTCCTCAATCCTCCAAATGCCTACCACCGCACCGTTTCCGCCGGGCCGTAATAAATCCCATTGAACAGGAATTTGAACGTGCCGTGCGGCTGCGCGCGGAAGGTGATCTCTGGGCCGAAGAGCAATAGCTTGCCCTTGCCGACTTGCGCGTCAATGACGGCTGTGCTGTCTTGCAGATATTTCTGGCCGAGTGCCCAGCCGCTGCGCAACGGTTTGTCACTGTCGTACCAGGCGACACGCTTGAGATTGGTCGCATCAGCAGGCAAGCGGAAAGCCGGGCTACTGTCAAAGTTCACATCCGTTCGCTCATTCATGCCGTAAGCCAGTGGCTGCGAAGTGTCCACACGTACTTGCAGCAGTGAACCGGGCACGTAGAACTTTTCGCGCGCCAACGGGCGTTCGGTTCCATCGGCCAGTTTCTCGACCAGCGCGCTCGTGATCGGCAGACCTGCGTGCCCGCCCATTGCCAGCGCCGAATTGCCGACGGCCAGAATCGTGCCGCCGTCGTTGAGGAATTGCACCAGCTGCGGGATGGTCTTGGCGGCGGTTACGCTGCCCAAACGCTCGCGGTATTCAGCCGGAATGCTCTCCGGCGACAGATTGAAACCACCGCCACCGCCGCCGCCACCGCGACCGCCGCCGCCCGTACCAGCGCGTCCAGGAATACCGCCCAGGAAGATCAGTACGTCAAATTTGCTGGACAGGTTGCCTGCGTCGAGCGTGGGCGGATAGACGACGGTGAAAGGGAACTCGTATTGCTCGAGCAGCCAGCGCACCCAGCCCGAAGGCATCGAGCCGCCGTATTGATCCCACAAGCCGATGCGCAGCGGCTTCAACTTGAACAGTTCGCCAGTGGGTTTCGCTGTGGTCGAATCGAAGTTCAAGCCCAGATCAGTCGCGAGCTTTTGCAGCTTGGGCAGCGTCGAAGGCTTGGCCGGGATGAACATCGTCCCGGCGACGTAAGTTTTGCCATTCGCAGAAAAGGGCTGCTTCAGCCAGTAAACTTCCTCGTTACTCGCCAGCAAGCGATTGACGGCGATGAAAGCGTCGTTGACTTGATGACTGAGCAGGAAGCCAGCGGCGTTGGCTTGCGCGATCTTGCCAGCGGGCGGTTTGGCGAACCCGTTGATCTTCTCGAACGGGCCGTCGAAGCCGTCCAGGATGCGAGCAAATTGCACGCCCATTTGATAGGCCAGCGTCCAGCCCGTCGTGTCGTAAGGCGGCGTCGGCGGGCCACCGGGATAGGGAATATCGTCCGGGTGATCTTGCGGCTCGAACATATCGAGGACGTGAGGACGGAAGGCTTGCGCGCACTTCACAACGTAAGAGCCTGCCGGATAGGTCTTGCCGTTGACCTGAAATGAACTGGTAGCGCGATGAATGGCGACGCCGGTCTTGATGAGCGTGTTGACGAACTTGGTTGCTGTCAGGAAGTCCGGTTGATCTGACGAAATAATGTAGCCGCGTGGGTCGCGCAATTCTGGCCGACGCAACATCTCAAAATATTTCGCAGAGACTCCACCGCCACGACCTCCGCCAAAACCGCCTCCGCCACCACCGCCTGCTGCATCGCCACCAGGCGCTTCAGTCGGCGGCCCACCTGCTGCCGCGTTGCCACCACCACCTGCTGCGCCACCGCCACCTCTGCCACCGCCGCGCCGTCCACCGCCCGCTGCCGCTTGTTCGCCACCGGCTGCGGCTTGCACTTCATCAATCAGTTTCGGGTGCATCGTCCAACTGTCGCGGTTGCCGCGCTCGATGGAGTTCTTGCCCATGCGATAGAAATTGAAGAGCAGCGTCTCGCGGTAGCGCGCAGCCGCATCAATGATTGCGCGATTGGCCGTGAGCGAGTATTCGATGGATTGGCGGAAGTGCCACTTCTGCGGCGTAATCGGGAATGGGTAATCGCCTTTGGGTAATTGCCGCTGCGGTAGGAAGGGAATGTCAATCGGCGTCGGATTGCCGATGGTCTCGGTCAGGATGCCGATCATATTGTGGAAATAGGTCGTCGTCCGCAACCCGCCGTTGAACCAGGTCGAGTAGGGCGCGCCCGAACGCATAATCGTGCCCGGCTTGTTTTCGGCGATAAACCGGCTGTGCATGGCTGCCGAGACCAGGTCGAGGCTGGTCACAACCAGCGGATCGAAGTTGTAATTGAACGGATCGCGGAACGGTGGCGCGAACATCACTGCGCCCGCTGGCCCGGTCTGATGGTGGTTGTAAACAATCTGCGGAAACCACTCGTGATAAAAGACGCGGTTGATTGCCGCGGTCTCCGACTGCGACGACATATAAAAATCGCGGTTGTCATCGTGACCGATGTACTTTTGGTACAAACGCGGGATGCCGCCGGTTGAGCGTTTGGTCGGCTCTGACTCGCGCATATACCAGTTCGAGACCAGTTCCATCCCGTCCGGATTGACCAGCGTACAGAGCACGATTGCGTCATTGAGCAGACGCTTGGTCTCTGCGTCGTTGCCGCTGACCAATTGATAGACAGTCTCGATGAGTTGCTGCGCGCCGAGCACTTCGGTGGCGTGCAAGCCGCCATCAATCCAGACCACGGCTTTGCCTTCGGCAGCCAGCGCGCGCGCCTGCTCGTCCGTCAGCCCTTCGGCCAGTGCCAGACGGCGCGAGATTTCTTTGTAGCGCGCGAGCTTCTTTTGATTCTCCGGCGAAGTGATGATGACTGTGTACATCGTCCGGCCTTCTTCGCTCTTGCCGATTTCAGTCAGCTTGACGCGGTCTGATTCCTTCGCCAGCTTTTTCCAGTAGGCTTCCAGTTGGGTGTAGTTGGCGAGTTGATAATCGTCGCCGATGTTGAAGCCGAAATGCTCTTTGGGTGAAGTGAGCTTGGTTTGCGCAAAGGCGCTGACGCTCAGCAGCAATAAAAGCGCAAACAAAGACCAGAGTTTCTGACGCATTGGGTCTCCCTTTCAGGTTGTGATGCGGTTGTTAAGATTGCGAAATGCGTGACGATTGCAGAGACGGATGATAAGGGCTGACGGTTACAGAGGTAAAGGCCGAGGGGAAATCAAAAGGCAAAAGGCAAATATCAAAAGGCAAAAGTGGTGGAACTCGCTTTTCAAATAAAAAAAACAAGTGCCGACCCTTTGCCTTTTGATTTCCTTACTGCGTTTTCGGCTCCATCGTTTGCGTCAACGAGTCTGATGCTTTCTGGCGCGGCATACTGATGATGGCTTGCACGCGCTGGCCCGTGCGGAAAACTTTCAGGTTGTTGATCATCACCATCGCTGCCGGTTCATCAGCCTTCTTGATGCGTGCGTAAAGAATCGCCGCGTTGGCCAGATTGACGATGTTAGCCGCCGCCTGCTCGTTGGGCGTGAAGCCCGCGACAGTCAATTCAGCGCGCTCGTCAATATTCAAAATCATGCTCAGCGAAGTGATCTCGTGCAGCGGCCCCAGCGCGCGGCTTTCGCTCACGGCAGCCAGAATAGCCAACGCGGCCTTATCAATATCCGGCAAGCCCGACGGAACGATGATGCGGTAATCGGTAAGCGTCCCATCTGCCTGAATGTTGCCCGCGACCCCGACCCGGAGTTTGCCATCGGGCAGGACGAGCGCGCCTTCTTTCTTCGCTTCGTACAAGCGCTGGACTTGGGCCTTGATCGGCGCGGTATTTATTTTGCCGAAGCCGCCTGGATATTCGGATTTTGGCGTTGGCGCTGGTGTGGGTGTCGGATTGGCTTGCGCGACTTGCTGAGCTAGTGTGGCGGCTTCGCGTTGTGCTTCGGCTTCCTTTACTTCCTGCGCCTGGCGCTGAGCCTGTTGGGCGCGGCGGCGCGCTTCGAGTCGCGCAACCTCTTGCGGCGACAGTGTGCGTTTAGCTGGCCGGAAGCCTGCGTAGCCTGACGGATATTGCAAGCGTGGTGAAAAAGTGACGAGGATGCGGCGGTCAAAGTCTTCGTTAACGAACTCAATGCCGCTCAAGCTGTAAGCCAATTCGATCAGGGGCACGTACTTTACGATTAGCCAACCGAGGCCATGCACAAAAAGAGAAAGGCCAAGCGCCCAAGCGAGCGCGTGCCGGCGACTGGGATGTTGAATCAGCGTAATCATCTTGTCTTTGAATACGCAGTCTCTGATGCGCTAGGGTGCAGACAAGTTCGTTGTCGGCGGTGATTATATTTGCCCAAGAGCTAAAGCACAAAAATCAAAAAGCAAAAGGGCGGCACTTGGCTTTTCTATTTTTGAAAAATAAAGTTCCATCCGGTTGCCTTTTGATTTCTTCACCGTCCCGTCTCAAGCTGTTGTTTCAAAGCCACCGCCTCCCGATTCTGCGGCTCGATCTGCAAAGCCTGGCGCGCGTGCGTGAGCGCGAGCGCGCGGTCGTTGCGCGCCAGAAAAATTTTGCCTAGGGCGACATGCGCCGCGACTTGGCGCGGATTCCAATAAACAGCGGACTGGAAGGCACTGACCGCCTGCTCGGTCTCGTTGCGGCGTTGCAGCACGAGGCCACGCAAATAATAGGCTTCCGCGTTGGTCGCTTCGGCAGACAGCAAGCGCTGCAATTCGCCCAAGGCGTCGTTGTCTTTGCGCGCTTCGACGAGTTGGCGCGCGCGTTCCAGACTAGGTGCGCCCTCTGTTGCGGGCTGCGGCGCTGTTGTACGCACTACCGGCGGAGCCGGAGTTGGTGTCGGTGTAATTGTAACTGGCTGTTGCGCAGTGGCACGCTGACGTAAATATTTGAAAAGCTGCGCGCGGTTGAACTCGGTCTTCAAACGGAAGGGCGCGGGAATCTTGTCAGGCGCGACCGCCCATTTGGCGTAGTTGGGAAACGCGCGCTTGGCCTGATCGTCTACTTTGGCCGCCTCTGCGGCATTGCCGGAAGCTTCCAGACTCTTCGCCAAAAGGAAAAGCGCCTCACCATCACGCGGGTTGCGCTCCGCTGCGACTTTCAGGTGTTGCGCGGCCTCCGCGAAGTTCTGCGCCTTCCAAAGTGCATAACCGTAATTGAAGCGGTAGCCCGCGTCTGCCGGACTTTGCGCGACGGCGCGGCGCAACAAGGTCAGGCCCTTTTGCTGTTCGCCTTTGACAAACAATACCGCGCCGGCATTGTTGAGCACTTCGAGCAGCGGCACCGGCTCAACCAAACGTTCAAAAGCTGTAGCGGCCTCCGCCGTATTGCCTTGTTGATAGGCCGCCAAGCCTAGGTAGAATCGGCTCTCCAAAAAATGTGGATCGTCAGGCTTGAGTTGGCGGAACTGCTCGGCAGCCCCATTCAAATCGCGCTGCTGGTAGAAGAGCAAGCCCAGTTCATAGATAGCCTGCGCGTAATGACCATTGCTCCCGTCGGCGTGCTCTTGCAGCGCGCGGCGCAAGAGCGTCTCGCGCAGCCTGGCATCCTGAGTTTGAACGCCTTTGACGTAGCTTTCGTAGGCGCGTGGCGGCACGTTGCGCGCAATGCTGATGATCTGATCTTTGGTAATAGTCGTGGCGCGGTTGCGCTCGTAAAGGATGTTCCAGGCCAACTCGCCCTGCATCTCCTGCAAGTCGCCGAGCGGCCCGCTGCGCGTGAAGACCTTGTTGCCGACCAGCCGCCCCGTGGCGATCTCGATCAGCCGCGCGGTGATGGCGATGGAGACGCTCTCTTTATCGCCGCCGATGTCGTAAGTGCCGACCAGCGCCAGCGTAGCGTTCGCGGTTTCGGCGACGCGAATAACTGCCGCCCGCGTCAACAGGTCGCGCGGATTTAAGCCTAACCTTTCGTAGACCAGATCGCGCTCGTCAGGATCAAGCACCTGCATAAACGGCGTTTCGAGCAAGTCGGCGTAGAGCACGACGAAGCTTTCGCCAACCCAATTGTATTCCGGGTGGCCGGAGACATTTTCAAAGGGCAAGGTCAACAATACATCGGCGGCTTTACTTGTCACTGTTAGGCAAAGCAGGACGAGCAACGCCAAACTGAAATTCCGAAATGAGCGCGCCAACACCATTGCACCCTTGCCAAGCGCAGACTGACTGACCAACAGCCACCGCGGCAGATCGAATGTAGTGAACATACGGGTAGAAATCATTGCTTGTTTGTGCATTAGCCCAGGCGCTGAGTCTAACACGGCGTTAAAATCCTGAACAAGTTGGTGGTGGGGCGACAGTGTGTTGATGGCCGGATAGGGGTAAAAACGTAAGGTTATACTCTTGCAGCCGCGGAGCGGCGACCTGAGTTTAGCCCGGCGTTTTCAACGCCGGGCTCGGCAGCGCATTTCGCGTCGCGTCAGCGACGCCTGATTCAAGCGTCGCTGACGCGACGCAGAACTGCTGCTCACCGTACCGTGGGTTGAAAACCCACGGCTAAATTCAACTGCCGCTACGCGGCAAAAACGCCAGCCATACAGGTTTATCACTACTGCTGGCCGTTGATTGGTTGTTAATCCATTGCCATACAAAGCGCGGCTTTGATAGCAACACACTATCGCCCCACTACTAACAAGTTGCCGGGTTTGCGGAGTTGGGCTAGCATCGTTACTCGAAAGGAGTAGATGAGATGCCTGCTACACAAGCTGAACCCAGTGCGAAGCAATTGCAGGCGGCGGTGAAGCAATTGCCGCCTGCAGAGTTGCGCCAGTTCAAGCGTCAATTTGCCAGTTGGCAAAAAAAGAATGGGCAGCCAGAGCAAGCTAATACAGAACTGGAAACTGAGCTGTTGGGGCGTATCCGCCTCAACTCACGCTTGCCAGAGACAACACAGCGCCGTTTCAACCGGTTGCGCCGAAAACTCCGGGCAGAAATTATTACAGAGTCCGAGTTGCTGGATTTACAAAGCTTGACCAGCCGCCTGGAATGGATGAGCGTGGAACGCCTCGAAGCCTTAATTGAACTCGCACGCTTGCGCGACACAGACGTGAACATGCTGATGCGCGAGTTAGACCTTGTGCCAAAACGCTATGTCCCTCCGTCTTACGCCAAGACAACGTCGCGCGGTTGAAGCACGGGCACAAGGGCGTTGCGAATACTGCCTCACGCCCTTCCGCTTTTCACCGCAAAGCTTCAATGTTGACCATGTGATTCCGCTCAGTTTGGGCAGGTTGACCAAGTTGAACAATCTGGCGCTAGCCTGTGGCTGCAATCAATACAAAGCCAACCGCGTCCGAGCTTACGATCCGCAGACGCGCCGCAGCGTTTCGCTCTTCAATCCGCGCCGCCAACACTAGGGGAAGCATTTTACTTGGAGCACAGACGCCTTGCAGATTGTAGGATTGACAGCCGCAGGCCGCGCCACTGTCACCGCCTTGCGCTTGAATCGTGACGAACTGATCAATCTTCGCCGTCTACTGGTCTTGATTGGCGAGCACCCGCCACAATTGGAAAAGCGGCGCTAACTTTGCTTATCCGGCAATCGCTTAGTTTCGTCTTCGACCACGCTGCTGGGCGCGGTGCCCAATGGATTGGTATTGGGTGGCTCTTGCGGCGTGGCGGGTAGCGGAGTTTGGTAGGCTGGCGGGTGCATAGGCTGTAGTACAGCTTCCTGACGTGGTGGTTGCGCTGGCTGATAGATCGGTTGCTGAACAGGTGGTGGTAGATAAGGTTGAACTGGCACGTACATCTGATTCATTTGCATTTGCCGCTGCCATTGCTCCTGTGCCAACCGCCGCGCCTGATTGCGAAAATGGAAGACGGCCCAGATGATGCCAAAGGGCAAAAGCATGGCAGGAAGGCCGGCGATCTCTCCAGTGTTGAAAAGGGCCTCACCAACCACACCAAAAAAAGGAACGAGTAGCATCATTCCAATAATCGTCAACGCCATTTTTTGACGAGGCGTCATACCTTCCAACGATTGCGTAACCGGCTGCGCTAGGTTGGGCAGATTAGCCGACGTGAGCGGCGAGGTGCCGCCGCTCGCAACATAATCAACCAATTGCGACAAAGACAGGCCGCATTGCCGACAGAATTTGGTCGTATCTGTGTTCGGTGATCCGCAACGTGGACAGTACATTCTCAGACCTCAGATATAAGCGCGTTGTGCTCAATTCAAAAGCGCCGCTGCGGCACTCACACCCGAATCTTTAGGCTGATAGCCTTCAGCTTTGAGCGCCTTTTCGAGCGCGGCGAGCAAGAGCAATACGTTATTTGCACTGCTGCCGGTTCCCATCAAACCGATACGCCAGATTTTACCTTTGAAAACGCCGAGGCCGCCACCAATCTCGATGTTGAATTCGTTGAGCAACTGAGAGCGCACGCGCGCATCGTCTATCAACCCATTGGGGCCATCAGGGATGCGCACTGTGTTGAGCGTCCACAAACGATGCTCTGGCGCGACCAGCATTTGCAGGCCCATTGCCTCAAGTCCGGCAACTAGCGCGCGGTGATTGCGCTCGTGGCGTTTGGCGCGTGTTTCAAGCCCTTCTTCGGCGACGATGCGCAAGGCTTCGTGCAGCGCATAGTTCATCGTGATCGGCGCAGTGTGGTGATACGTGCGCTGGCTTGCGCCTTCGGCCCAGTAGCTGGTCAGTAAACCGACATCCAGATACCAACTAACAGGTTTAGTCCGGCGCGCTTTGATCTTCTCGACTGCGCGCTCGCTGAACGTAACCGGCGAGAGGCCGGGTGGGCAGGACAACGCTTTCTGCGTTCCGGCGTAACAGGCATCCACACGATTGCGATCAATGCCGATGGGATGCGCGCCGATGCTCGTTACCGAATCAATCAACAAAAAACCATCGCGCTCGTCCGCGATTTCGCGCAGCGGCGCAAGCTCTTGCAGCACACCGGTAGAAGTTTCAGCTTGCACCGCAAACAGCACGCGCGCATTCGACGAGCGCCACGCCGCGCGGGTCTTTTCCAAATCCACTGGCCCACCCCACTCGCATTCCACGCGCACTGGCTTGGCTCCTACGCGCGTGGCCATCTCATAAAGCCGCTCGCCAAAATAGCCGTTGATGCAAACGACGATTTCTTCATCGGGCTCGAGCAGGTTGGCCACCGTCGCCTCCATCCCGGCAGAACCAGTGCCGGAGATCGGAATGGTCAGCCGGTTGTTGGTTTCGAAGACGTAGCGCAAAAGCTGCTGCACCTCGTCCATCGTGCGCACAAACAGCGGATCGAGATGGCCCAATAGTGGCGCACTCATTACACGCAAGACCCGGTCGTCCACAGGCGATGGGCCAGGCCCAAGCAAGATACGCGGCGGCGGCGCGCACGGCGCAATAACGGGAGCGTCAGCAAAGCTCATTGGTCAGGATTCCTTTGAAAATGTCCGACAAGCTGCCTGGCTTGTCGCGGTTTTCTGAATGCGCCAAAGCCAGAGACCACGACAAGTCAGGCAGCTTGTCGGACACGAGTGTGATTGAAATAGAACGCCAAAGTTATCATCAAGCCGGACGAGTGACCAGAGGCACAAAACAAAAAATGATTTTGCGGCTTGGGCAACAGCAACTGGCTTTATGCGGCCAGGTTGAGGTAGTATTCGACGCCTAAAATAGTCCGCTTCGGCGGATTCTGGTGATGGCCGAAACGATGGCTTCAGCCGCTGGCATCCCTCCCACTGATGTGCCCGGCAGTCTAGGGCGCGCTGGCAATCGGCCTGGGGATGTTTTGGTGATGACGGTTTCACGTTGATTCTCAAGGTAGACGGCGAACATAAGTACCGTAGGCCGCCCCCGGCTTGCGGCGGATTGGGAGTAAGACCTGCCTGAGCAGGGCAGGTTTCTGGTGCACAACTGCTGCGGTGCGGGATTAGTTTCCGGTACGGCTATGAAGAGACTCTTTGCGCGCGCAAACTGGCTCGGCAAATTGTCGTGGCGACACGGTGCGGCAGCCGTGTGTCTACTCTGGCTGTTGACCTTGAATGGCTCGGCCCCTGCGCTCAATCAACCACAGACAACTTCGCAATACCGCTGGGACGTATGGCAGAAAGAAGACGGGCTGCCGCAAAACTCGGTCACTTCTATTTGGCAAACCCGCGACGGTTATCTTTGGCTCGGTACGTTGGAAGGCTTGGTGCGCTTTGACGGGCAGCGTTTTGCCGTCTTCGATAAACAAAACACCGCTGAGATGCGCGACAACAACGTCGCCGCCCTCTATGAAACGCGCGACGGGGCGTTGTGGGTCGGCACAAATGGCGGCGGACTGCTGCGTCATCACGAAGGCAAGTTTACGCTTTACAGCACACAACAAGGCTTGCCACACGACAAGGTCAGAGCTTTAGCCGAAGACGCACAGGGCACACTATGGGTCGGCACTGAAGCTGGCTTAGCGCAATTCAAAGACGGGAAGTTTAACAGCATTCGTCAAAACAACGCGGCGCGTTTTGCAGTGTCGGCCTTGCGCGCGACGCGAGATGGCAGTTTGTGGGTGGGCACGGATGGCGGCGGCTTGAGCCAGTTCAAAGACGGCAGCTTCAAGACCTTCACTAGCAAAGATGGGTTGGCGAATGACCGCGTCTGGACGCTGTTTGAAGCGCGCGATGGCGCGTTGTGGATTGGCACGGACGGCGGCTTGTCGGTGTTGCGCGATGGCCGGTTCAGCAGTTTCACCAAGAAAGACGGCCTGCTCAACGAAACGATCTGGGTGATCCGCGAAGCGCGCGATGGCAGTCTGTGGATCGGCACCAACGGCGGCGGGTTGAGTCGCTTCCACGACGGCAAGTTCACCACCTACGCGCGCGAGCAAGGCTTGTCGCAAGACGTGGTCTGGGCGATCTATGAAGACCGCGAAGGCTCGCTGTGGGTCGGCACCGAAGGCGGCGGATTGAATCGTCTGGCCGAGCGACGCATCGGGCTGTACGACGCGAACAATGGCCTGCTGCACAACTCTATCTGGTCAGTTTACGAAGACCGTGAAGGGACGCTCTGGGTCGGCACCGAAGCGGGCTTGAACCGTTTGAAGGATGGCCAATTCACATCGTATACGACGGCGAAGGACGGCCTTGCGCCGGGACGTGTCTGGTCAATCTATCAAGATCGTAGCGGCAGCTTGTGGGTTGGCACCGACAGCGGCTTGAGCAAAATGCGCGATGGCCGCTGGGCGACTTACACCAGCAAGCAAGGGTTGCCACCGAACGCCGTGTTGGCGCTCGGCGAAGACTTCACGGGCAATCTCTGGATCGGCACAGATGGCGGTGGCTTGGCGCGCTTGGACAACGGGCGTTTCGTTGTCTTTACCACAGAGGACGGCTTGCCCGACAATCACATCAAAGTCTTGTTGGAAGATCAGGCAGGCAATCTCTGGCTCGGCACCGAAGCTGGCCTGTCGCGCTGGCGCAACGGCACGTTCATCAACTACGGCGTGCAGGAAGGTTTGCCGAACAGCTTCATTCGTTCGCTCTACGAAGACCGCGACGGCAGCTTGTGGATCGGCACGCGCGGCGGCGGGCTGGTGCGTTTTCGCGACGGTCAGTTCAAAGCCGTCACCACGCGCAACGGGCTGTTCAATGATGTCATCTATCAAATCCTAGAAGACGGCCAACAGAATTTTTGGCTGAGCAGCACCAAGGGCATCTTCCGCACGAGCAAGCGCGAACTCAATGAATTTCTCGAAGGCCGACAGAGCGGCGTCAACTCCGCGCCCTTCGGCACCGCCGACGGCGTCAAGAGCAACGAATGCAATGGCGGCAGTCAACCTGCTGGCTGGCGTGGGCGCGACGGGCGCTTGTGGTTCCCGACGATCAAAGGCTTGGTCGTGCTCGATCCCGAACAACTCAAACGCAATGATCTGCCGCCACCCGTCTTGATCGAACAGGCGCTCCTCAATGGCCGCCCAGTCAATCATTCGCAAGTCAGCGCGTTGACACGCGGACGCGGCGATCTGGAATTTCATTTCACTGCGCTTAGCTTCCTAGACCCTGAAAAGATTCGCTTCCGCTATCAACTGGAAGGCTACGACGATCACTGGATCGAAGCCGAGAATCGGCGCACGGCTTATTACACCAACCTGCCGCCGGGCAGTTACCGCTTCCATGTAGTCGCGGCCAACAGCGATGGTGTTTGGAACAACACCGGCGCGACCTGGAAATTCGAACTACAACCGCACTTCTATCAAACGCGCTGGTTCCTGGTGTCAGCAGTGCTCCTCGCACTGGCACTAGGTTACGCATTCATGCGCTGGCGCGGCAAACAACTCGTGCGGCGCAACAAAGTGCTCGAAGCCGGCATTGCCGACCGCACCGCCGAAGTCGTCCTGCAAAATCAGGAACTCGCGCAGGCCAACAATGATCTGCGCAAGTTGAAAGACACCGCCGAAACCGTCGCCCGCACCAAGAGCGAATTTCTGGCCAATACGAGCCACGAGATTCGCACGCCGATGAACGCGATCATCGGCATGACGGGTCTGCTGCTCGACACGCCGCTCAATCAGGAGCAGCACGAATACGCCGAAACAATTCGTCTGGCGGGCGAAACGCTGCTCAACACGGTCAACGAGATTCTGGACTTCTCCAAGCTCGAATCGGGCAAGCTCACGCTCGAAATGCAACCTTGCGACGTGCGCGAATGCGTGGAAGACGCGCTGGAACTGCTTGCCAAAGAAGCCAACGAGAAGGACCTGGAACTGGTCTCGCTCTTCGATCCTTACTCGCCTACAACTTTCATCACCGATGGCACGCGCCTGCGCCAAATCCTGGTCAATCTGATCGGCAATGCCGTCAAGTTCACGCATCAAGGCGAAGTTGTCGTCTCGATCAACGCCGAAGCGCTCGGCGAGAACAAACACGAAGTGCGCTTCTCGGTCAAAGACACAGGCATCGGTATCCGGCGCGATCAGATGGACAAGCTCTTTCAAGCCTTCAGCCAGGTGGACGCCTCGACCACGCGCAAGTACGGCGGCACAGGCCTGGGCTTGGCCATCAGCAAAGGCCTGGTCGAACTACTCGGCGGCAACATCTGGGTCGAGAGCGAGGAAGGGCAAGGTTCCAACTTCCACTTCACCTTCGTCGCCGAAGCCGCGCCCTCCGCGTGGCAGCATAAATCGCTCGCACTGGTGCATCGCAGCGAAGACCGCCTGGCGGGCAAGCGTGTATTGATCGTGGACGAGAACGCCGCGATTCGCCTCTCGCTCACCTGGCAATTGCAGACCTGGCAAATGCGCCCTTACGCCACCGGCTCGACCGCCGAAGCCGTCGGTTGGTTGCGGCGCGGCGATCTCTTCGATCTGGCCATCATTGACAGCCGCATACGCGCGGGTGGCGAAGAGATCAATACCACTGAATTCGCGCACCGCCTACGTCTGGTGCGCCCATCGCTGCCCATCGTTCTGCTCGCGCCGCTGGGCAAACGTGACAAGATTACTGATCCCGATCTCTTCGCTGCCTTCGTCACCAAACCGATCAAACCGGTGCAACTGCATCACGTCGTCAACAGCATCTTCAAAAGCGAAGCAGGCGGCGAACCCAAAGAGTTGCTGCCCGCGCCCACCTTGCCACAACTCAACGGCGAATTTGCCAGACGCTTCCCGCTGCGCATCCTGCTGGCCGAAGACAACCCGGTCAACCAGAAGATGGAAATCCGTCTGCTCGAAAAACTGGGCTACCACATCGGCCTGGCCTCGAACGGCCTCGAAGTGCTTGAAGCCCTGGAGCGCCAGCGTTACGACGTCGTCCTGATGGATTTGCAGATGCCCGAAATGGATGGCCTCGAAGCCACGTGCCGCATCCTCGACCGCTGGCCGCAAGGCCATCGCCCGCGCATCATCGGCGTCACCGCCAATGTTATGTCAGAAGACCGTGCCGCCGCCCTCTCCGCCGGGATGGACGAATACATCAGCAAACCCATCCGCGTAGACGAACTGCAAGCCGTACTCGTCCGCAGCGCCCAACTCACCTTAAATAATGGTAAGAGCCGCCATCTCACCGCGCTGCCGCCGCCTGTCGCTTCCGTGGCTACCCGCCTCGGCCAGAGATGGAACCGGCTGAGCAATACTGCTTCCGAGCCAATGAAGCACGATCCGCACGATGACCACGCAGCCAACGTCGAACCCTTCCGCGAGACTGCGCGCGCTAACTTGAAGCCGGTCGAGTCAAAGTCCGAGACTGCGCCGCATCAAACTGCGCCACAGCCGCCTGCTGTGCCGACCGGCCCATTGCGCACCGTGCCCACCGAACCGGCTGAGCTCAACCCCGTTGCGCACAGCCGCGCCGGGCAAGAGGTGGATCACGAACTGGTCGCCCGCATCCACGAAATGCGCGAAGAGAGCGGCGATCAATTCGTCAATGAGCTGATCGCCCTCTTCCTGAGCGACATCCCCAAGCGCATCGAAGCCGTGCGCAAAGCGATCCTGGATGGCAACGCGACGGCCTTGATCCGCACTGCCCACAGCTTAGCGGGCGGAGCGGCGAGCGTCGGCGCGCGCGCAATGAGCGAGTTGGCGGGCGAGTTGGAGAAGCTGGGACGGCGCGGGGAATTGGGCGAAGCGCCGGGGCTGTTGGCCAAACTGGAGGCAGAGTTCGAGCAGGTACGAGAGACGTTGCAGCCGTTGCGGATTACGGAAGAGTTGGGGGAAGCGGCGATGGAGCGGATGAACGGATAGCTAACTGCTGACGATGTCCGTGCCAGATTTTACTTGTGCTCCTCAATAGTAATCAGCAAGATAAAAATCCCGCAGGCCAAGATAAAGCCTATATCTTTAAGCAGGGTATAGTCCTCACGAGTCAAAGTAAGCTCTACCATGCACAGCATAATAATCAGGATCAGTAGCAGTTTGACAATCGTGGTCGCCATCCTGTTTCCTCGTGGTCGCTTGTTCTGTGGGCAGGCCTGAGCGAGCAACACTGCTCACTGGACGCACTGCTTTGCTGACTTCTTTGACTGCTGGATTGCGCATGTACTGCGCGGGGGAAGGACGGCGACATACTTACCTATCCGGCTGAGGTTTGTAAAGTGCAGCGCGGCTTTTTGCGGCGGTTAAGTTTGCTGTTCGCGTAAAACGGAATGTGGCTGCGCCCGGTCAAGCTTGCACGCACGAAGGGAGCTATGGCCGACTTCCATCAGACGTTCGCTGGGCGACTTTCCCTTTACTGCTCTGCCACGCTGGTTCCGTTTCGCCGGTTCCAGAACCGGGCTTGGGGCCAGCGTCGTTCACGGCTGTAATACTCTGCGCGAGTCTTCAGGTATTGGTCACAAGCCGCGCGAACCCCAGCCGCGTAGCCGACAAGTAGGGCCGCGCTCCACACATTTTCATTGCGCAGGAGTCGCCCGGCGGCGATCCCTGCTTGCAAAGCATTGTAGACACCCTGCCCTGAGAGCGGGTCGGTCGCGAGTGCGGCGTCTCCTACCGCGAGCCAGCCAGGCCCGCCCGTCGGTTCGAGCATAGAACTGTTGGCTGGGACCACGCGCAAACCGCCGTCCAGCGCAAGACCACGGGTGCGCGCCATTGTCTGCGGCGCCGACTCCAACTGCGTCTTCCACTGTGGCACTTCCCACAGCCGGGCCTGCGCACAGATGTCCGTATCGGTCATAAACGCAACCGTCAGGCGCTGCTGCGGAAGCCCTGCCGAATACCACCAGCCGTTTTCGACAGCCTCGATCAGCGCGCAGGCTTGCTCTGCCTGCTCCCAGCGGCACTGGAAAAACGCATAAATTCCCACGAGCTGGTCGTGGATGATCCGTTTAGCGCCCCAGCGGCGCGCCAGCATGGAAGCGCGTCCGGTAGCGTCCACCAGGCCACGCGCGTAAATATCCAGCAGCTCGCCCGGCGCGGCGACTTGGAGTTGCCAGGCTTGCTGGCTCAAGTCGCACGCGCAGTCGAGCAAGCGTCCACCGCGGACAAAATGCACTCCGCGCTCCTCCGCCACGGCTGCCAATGACGCGTCAAAGAGCTGTCTATCCACCTGCCAGCCCACACCGTAAGGATCAAAGAGGAAGCTCCGCTCGAAGGCCAGCTCGCTACCCCAGATGCTGCGTATCCCGAATGAGGGAAGGTGGCTCGCAGAGGAAAACTGTTCCCAGAGACCGAGACTCGCCAGGGCTGTCTGGATCACCGGAGGAAAAGTCTCGCCGATGCGGACGGCTTCATAGCTTGAGCGCTCAACGACTATGACCTCTGCGCCGCCGGCAACGGCTGTCAAAGCAGTAGCCACTCCGGCGGGGCCGCCGCCCAAGACGACGAGATCAGCCGTTTTTCGGCTTTGCCGTGCGACGCTAAACATTCATTTCCCCGCAAAACCCAAGCAGCCTGACCGCAAGCCAACTACCAATGCTGCACTGAGCGCGAGAAGAACAATGACAAGCACCCAGGGAGCTAGTAGCCCTGCTGCACCCCCAAGCAACAGGAGGGCTATACCGGCGGCTCCAAATCCAAGCCCAACCAGCAGTACCGCCGCCCATTGGCACACCGAAGGAGCACAGTTCGCGCGCCACCCCAGCGCCGCTGCAATGAGCAGCGCCAGCACGACCAACTCCAAAACGGGCGTTGCCAGCGGCTGCCACGCGGTTATCAACACCAGCAGGGCGAGCAAGGCGGAAACCAGCCAGCCACGCCGCGCGCAACGCTCCGCCTTGACGTCACGACCGGAGCCATCGGCGGCGGGCGCGACTTTGTCGGGATTGCCGCCGAAGCCCCGCACCCGATCGGCCACCTGATCGAGGTAACGTTGAAACACTGCGTGCCAGGGATCTTCGAGCGAGATGCTCTGGAAGATGTGGCGCAGGACGGAGAGCTTGCGAATCTCCGGCGTGAGCAGCACGCTCTCGGTCAGCACGGGGATGGTGAGTTGGAACGCTCCGATGATGGCGCGTGGCCGGCCGGAGATCTGGTGCACTGTCAGGCTGAACTGCTGGCCCCGCTTGACCCCTTCCGGCAATTCGATAGTCAGCAGGGCCGCGATGTTGCGTGTGCGGCCCGCCGGTAGTGGCACGTAGGTGACATCGCCCGCCAGGCAGCGTAACGTGTGTGCATCCACGCGCTCCAAGCGTGCAGCCTCATATCGCTGGGCTGCCATGATCAGCACCTCGTCGGCGCTCACATCGGGCATATAGAGAGTCAGGCGCGAAGCGCGGGGCACGTCGTTCCAACGGATCATCATCTCGTCCGGGCCTGCCGGGATCACACTTACGGCACGCTCCTGCTCAAATTCTTCCTGGCGAATGATGACCTGCGGCGCGGGCTGAGTCGCCTTTATCTCCAGCGGGTGCTGGATCGTGCGTGTAGCTGGCGTGCCGGGATTGCCCGACTCGACGATGACCAGGTTGCGTTGCGCCAGGTTGTCGCTCGCAGCCGGTGTATCACCGTAGTGGTTGGGGTCATCCTTGAAATACACTTCGGCGCAGAGACACTGGTGCATGCCGCGGATCAACTCCTGAATGCTTTTTCTGCCTGCTGGCCAAGGCCCGTCCGGACTCATTCCTACATCTTCGGGGAACTGCGGCGGCGTCTGGTTGAAGTCCAGCCAGCAGCCATAGTAGCCGTGGAACTCGTTCGCACCGGCTGGTTCCAGGGTAAACACATTCAGCGGGTCGGTCTGGTCCGTCAACTTGGCTGTGCTGCTATCCACACGCTCTTTGCCGTAACAAGGTATGGTGACCACCTTGCGCGCCTGCAAGCCCAGCAACGCCGCCGGGGCCATAACGCCCGACCGGCGATAGGCGGAGTTCTCGTCATATTCCAGCCCCGTGGCCGCCACAGTAAATAGCCGGAAGAAGACACGCACATCCGTCGCCTGGGAAACCTGGCCGCGATAGCGCACGCGCGCGACTGCAAAATTGAAGACGCGCTTGGCGCCTTCTTTCTCGGAAAGTTGGAGTTGGTTGTCGGTGTGAATGTCGTCGAAAGGATGGGGTGTTCCCAATGGCGTGCGAAAGTGATTCACCAGCTTATTGATAAACGTAATGGCGGAGGCGGCATCGGTGGCAGTCCCAACCGTCGCGCTGTAGGGCGTTTGGCCCTCTTCGAGCTTGAAGACACGCACATCCGTGCTGAGCCACGAAACCTGACCGTCGAGCATGTAGGGGTTGGGCTGCTTGATCAGCTTGAGCTGTCCCGTTGAACTGAAAGCACCCTTGGTGGCGGTAATGGGCACCACCTGCTCGGTGACGAAGTCGTCCGTGTTATCGAACTCGACACTGTAAACGAAGGTGAAGCGCTGGCGCAGGTCGGGCGGCAGCGTAGCGTCTTCAAGCAAAAGTTTCTGCGGCTTCACGTTGAGAGTTGTCAGCGGATCGCTGATAACAGGGGCGAAGGCGGCGAGTTCCAGTGGGGTCGGGTTGGCCACGGTGACGCCCAGTTCGGCGGGTTTGAACCCCTCGGCGATGACGTACAGCGCGTCATCAAACTTCGCGGGCGTGGCTGCCAGAAGCTGCGCCGAGACTTCGTCCTCGGAGAAGGTGTTGTGGTCAGTAACCAGAAAGATGTTTGTGCATACCACCCGCCGCTCGGTCTCGACGAACACATCGTTGCCCGCAATCTGCTTTTTCACGATGAAGCCCAGCTTGTACCACTGGTCAACCATATCTTTCTGCGATGTTACCAGTGTTCCGGTCCAATTAACGGTTGCGCCGTCCGACGCGGCGTTGGCAGAGGCTTCCGGCAGCACGTCGTCGGGCCGTTGGGCGGGCCACCAAAGGTAATCCTTTGTGACACCATTCTCGTCCTCCTGGGACTCCGTCTTGCACATGAAGAAATCAGTTTGCCACGGCAAGGCCATCTGTTTGGTCACATCACCAGCCTTCACCTTGGTGTGATCGAGTCGGAAAGCCTCTTTGTAAAGGCTCTTATCCCGCAGGAACCAGCCGGCTTCGATGCCCGGCCAGAAGGCGCCGCCCGAACAGGCTTCCAGCGCGGCGCGCGTTAATCCGTCGGGCGTGATTGTTGACGGAGGCGGAGGCGGAGCGGCTGAGTCATCAATCCAGGTCGTCCCTGGCGCCCCTGTCCACTCTGCAGAATGTCATACTGCGCTTGGGTCAGGATCGTGGCATTAGGAAAGGCTGGGTAGTTGTCGCCTAACACATTGGGCATGTCCCCGATATTCACGTCGCTCGGACTGCGGACGCGAGAGAAAGTGCCTGCGCGATCAGTCGTGAATGCGCTCTGGTGCAATGCGTAGAACGGCTTGAAGACCTGGCTGACCCAACGGTAGTCAAGCGTCCGCTGAAGGATCGGCCAAATGTCTTGTGTGAACGAGGGCGTTGCCGGAATATCCACCAACTGTTTTTCTCGCGCCACCTGGAACAGCACGTCATACATTGTGGTGATATTGATAATCGGCGGGGCGAAGTCTGGCGGCGGACAAATCACCCAGGCAGGCTCTACGGGGGTGGGTACGGCTTCACCATTGAGCGTCACCGTAGCCGTCACGGGGCCATCCGATACATCATCGTGCCAGTTGTCGTTATTGAAGATATTCTGAAGTGCTGTGCCCGTCGGCGAGCCTGAGTTTCCGAATCCCCCAGTAACTAGCAGGCGTCCTTCGGCATCGGTGCGCATCTCGCCCAGCGGCACCACTTGGTTGAGGAATTTCCCGGTGTTAAATCCGGCTGCCTGGTTCGGGCCGGTGAGAGTTCTTGGGCCGGGTTTGATCTCGTGCGGGGGAGAGTTGCCAATCGAGGCTAGCGGCAGGTTATTGCGCCCGGGCTGGTTGGCGCTTGAGCCTAGAAACTGTCTCCATGACCCTTTTGTGTTGGCCAACTCAACCGTCCATTCGATGGTGGCGTCGTCCTTTGTGATCTCTTGTACCAAGGTATTGCCGTCGTAGCCATACAAGCGGAAGCGCGCTGCCTGGCGTTTGATGCGGCAGCGTGCATCCTTGTAGCCGCCCGGTGGCGCAGTATACTCACCGGGAATCTCAGGGCCAATAAAGAATTCGGGACTGTTCCCCAGCCGCGCAATGCCGATTGCAGGATAAATCTTGATCTTTGTGATGGGCATATCGTGTTCTCCCTAGAGTTATTTTGTGAAGCCGAGCCTTGCTATGAATCGGACGGACGGAGCAGGTTGCTGATCCCAGCAATCGAGTAAGCTGTGCGCGCCACGCTGGCCGGGCGCTACTGTGCGAGTGTTCTGCATGGCCAGGGCCTCATGACAAAGCCAAGCGTTGTAAATGGCCGGTACTACTGAGCCGTTTGAATGTGAGACGGCGCAAAGTATAAGAGGGGTTCAGCAGAGATGCAATGGTTTGCCTGCTTGTTTGACCAATCTTAGTATCAAGCAGAAAGTAACGTTTCGAATAGAACTCACCTAAGGTTATTAGTTTAACATCTCGTACTTATGCTACTCTGTCATTCGTTGAATAGAGTTACCAAGCAGGTTCACGAAGATTCAACGTGAGAGGCCTGCGATGAATAACAGGCTAGCAGCTTCGGCCATTTCGAATCCATCAAACGAGGAGAGCCAAAATAACAAAACGAATCTTTCCTTTTTCCCTGGTCCTATGCCTGCTTCTTTATGCTGCGACGACTTCGTTCGGTTGGGGAGCGGGCGGGCATATGATGGTCGCTTCTATTGCTTTCAATCGGCTGAATCCCACGACTAAAGCCCAGACGCAGAAACTGCTGGCAATTCCTATCGACCCCTGTGATGTCACCAAGCAAGGCCCGGACTTCGTCAACGCCGCTCACTGGCCGATGACGTCAGACCCAAACTCGGCTTTGAGTTCGCTCCTAACCTGCACTTCGCGGACTTCCCGTTCTCTGTTGACGGCACACCACCGCCCAACCTGCCTGAGCCGCACAACATCATCATAGCATTGGAGCATTACGTCGAAGTGCTGAAGACCAGCATTGACACGATCGAGCAGGCGTAGGCCTTGCGCTTTGTCATCCACTTTGTCGGCGACATTCACCAACCGCTGCATTGTTCCACCAGGGTAAGTAGCGCGCAGCCCCAGGGGGATCAGGGTGGCAACGCTCCAGGGGGAACGCCGAGTGATGAATACAAGACCCGCGGTTTAGAAGTGGTGAGGAAGCGGATGGCCTTTGCAGAGTATTGTCTGGCAGCGTTGTTGAACGCGATCTGGCCTGCGACACTTTGAGCTGTGGTTGGTGGCCCTTTTCGGGATTATCATCACTGCTGTCTGTAGTGGGACACAGCCAAATCGTCCCACTAGCCAAGTGCATAAGTGCAAGCTGCCTACTTCTTGACGTATTTCTTTAACGACCGGGTGCCGACTTCTGCTCCATAGACGTTGCCCTTGGTATCTACTGCCACGCCTTCCGCCGCGCTGGTCGCAGAGCCTGGCCCTGCGTCCGGGTTTGGTTCGGGGTCTGGAATGAAGGCCGTGAGCTTGCCGTCTTTGGCGCTGCCGATGCGGATGCCACGCTTCCAGCCGGGATGGCGTCTGGTGTTCGACTCCGAGTCAGCCACATAAATCACGTCGTTCTTATCAATGAAAATCCCGCTGGGGCGGCTGAACTGCTTCCACTCGGCGAGGAACTTTCCATCTTGATCGAAGAGCTGGATGCGATTGTTATTGCGGTCGGCGACAAACAATCGCCCGCTGGAATCGAGCGCGATGGCGTGGGGCGTGTCGAACTCGCCGGGGCCTGTGCCTTTCTTGCCCCAAGCCTTGATGAACTTGCCGTCTTTGCTGAACTTCACGATCCGCGCGTTGGTATTCCCGCCGTGCCCGTCCGCCACGAAGATGTCGCCATTGCGCGCCGTGACGACATCGGAGGGCTGATTGAAAGTGTCCGGCCCGTCGCCCGTAACGCCTGCCTTGCCGAGCGTCAACAAGACCTTGCCAGCCGGACTGAACTTGACGACGATGTGACCCTTGCCGGGTGTGGCCGGTTGATTCGCGCCGGGCGGGATGCCGTCAGTCACCCAGACGTTTCCTTCGCGATCAACGTAGAAGCCATGCGGAAAGATGAGCATCCCTTCGCCGAAACTTTTGACGAGCTTGCCTGAGGCATCGAACTTGAGAATGGTGGGCAGAGTTGAACCGACGCAGGTGTTGGCGCCACAGCGCTCGGCGACCCAGATGGATGTGCCGTCGCGATCAATGTCCACTGCGCTCGTCGCTCCCCACGTCCTGCCATCAGGCATCTTCGCCCAGCCTTCGACCGTGACGTAAGGATTGGGCAGATCATTGATGGGTGGGACATCGCTCTGCGTGTAGGCCCTTCCCGCCGACAGCGCGACCAGCGCGACGATAGTTGCCGTTAGCCTGAATCTCACTCGGTCTGAATGCGACATTGCAGTTCCTCCGTTTCATTTGAACGTGGGTTATCAGTGCGCTGGCTCAACAACGCCGCGTCGTTCGTCGTAGCCAAACCTCGGCGTGCCGCCCGACGTTTGAGCGCCTCGAACACAAGCCAGAGAAGGCCCGCCAGGATCAACATCAGCATCAGCCAACGCATGGCCGCAGCCAGCAGTACGGCATCAAACTGCGGCCAGCGAAACTGCCTCAACTGGCTGGCGCGCTCGCTCATCCAATGCCAGCCAGTGTGGGCGACCAGCGCCGACAAGATGATCGTCCCGATGCGTTCGGCCACCACAAATCTGAACAGCAGCCCCAGCGCAGGGATGAGCAACGCGAGCACCAGGAGTTGCCCAAGCTCTACACCTAGGTTGAAAGATAGCAGCGATGCGAGCAGGTGTGACCCGGCGAATTGCAGCGTCTCGCGCAGCGCGAAGGAGAAGCCGAAGCCGTGCACGAGACCGAATCCGAAAGCGATCATCCATCTATGTTGGAGGCGGCGTTGGAGGCTGCGCTGTTCATTGTTCGTCCCAACGATGTTTTCGAGCGCCATGTAAACAATCGAGATTGCGATCAGCGTTTCGATGAACGGCGGAAACCACAACGCATCGGGCGCGAAGTTGTAGGCCGACGCGACTAGCGTCAGCGAGTGCGCTATGGTGAAGGCGGTAACGATCACGACCAACGCGCGAATGCGTCGGAAGGGAATCACGAGACAAAACAGGAACAGCAGATGGTCTATCCCGTCCAAGATGTGGAAGAACCCCAACTCGACAAAGCGCAACGCGGCCTGTTGCCAGCGCGGATCAAGTCGCACTAGGCCAGGATCGCCAGTGAATTCGAAAGCGCGCACCACGCCGTTGGGCGGCAGGAAGCGAAGCACGGTAACTGTGCGCAAGCCCAGCCGCGCGAAACCCGTGCGAATCGAAAACTTCGCCGCGTCAGACTTGATCGGGTACTCAAACAGCACATCGAGCAGTCCCTGGTTCCAGTAAAGTTCTGTGTCATTGTGGAGTGGCGGGCCTGTGACATGCGCCAAAGCCTCTTCATAAGTTGCGAAAGATTTGTCGGACTCCAGGGACACATGCAGCGCGACTACTTGCGGATTCTGTAAGCGCGTCTCACCTTCATAAAGCTGAAGCTCGTTAACGACCCAGAGCGTCGCTGCATCGCGCAGCGCAGCGTCAGCGCGCGCCAAGTCCAGATAACCCGGCCCGCGTTTCGGAAAATCCACGTCACGGCAGGCTCGCAGAGGAACGCGCACGAGCAGACGCAACTGCTCGCCGGACGGCTTGACGAACGCTTGCACCGTTACATCGTTTGGAATGTCGTGCGCAGCCGCGCCAAACGGCAACCAAAAAGTGAGTGCCACCACGAGCCAAAACGTGATGCGCGTTGTGACGATTGTACGTTTGCTTCTCAGCACGAGCCTCTCTTGCTAACCCAAACAAGCCGGGATCGGCCTCTTGTTTTGAAAACAGATTGTGAATGGCGCAGCGCATAGTAATCGGCTAGCGCGGCGGCTGACAAGCAAATGGCCGCAGAAAAGCAGTGGTAAAAAAGTAAGGCGGCGGTTTTGCAGCCGCGTAGTGGCGACCTGAATTTAGCCCGGCGTTTCCAACGCCGGGAAAGAGCAGCAGCACGGTTCGCGTCGCGTCAGCGACGCCTGATTCAAGCGTCGCTGACGCGACGCGGGGCTCGCTACTTACACGTACCGTGGGTTGAACACCCACGGCTAAATTCAACTGCCGCTACGCGGCAAAAACGATAGCCGCCTTACGTTCTTATCACTACCCGCAGAAAAACTTGAGACGAGCCTGGGACAAATCGTGCATTTGAAACGAATCGTGTATACTGCGCCCATCTGAAATAAATTCCTGCTTTATACCGTTCGTAGTTGCGGCCTGTGGGACGCAAACCGCAGCGCCAGTCACAACACAGCTTGTATCCATCAAGGGAGGAAGAGATGCGCAATCAGAAGCGTAATCTTTATCTTGCTGTCGCCTTAGTTCTACTTCTCGCAGTACTCGGAATCGGTCAGAGCCTGTTGGAAAAGATGACGGCTGCCCAGTCGAAAGCCGTGGCCCCGAGGTTCGAGGTAGACCCGCTATGGCCGAAGCCGCTGCCGAATCATTGGCTGCTCGGCTCGACCATTGGCGTGTCGGTGGACGCACAGGATCACGTCTGGATCGTTCATCGCGGGCCGGGCACGCTCAACGAGCGGACAGAGATGAGCGCCGCTACCAAACCGCCAACTGCCGAGGCCTGCTGTGTTCCGGCTCCGCCCGTTCTTGAATTCGATCCGGCGGGCAATCTGGTTGGGCATTGGGGCGGCCCCGGCGAAGGCTACGAGTGGCCGCTCTCGAATCACGGCATCACGGTTGATTACAAAGGTAACGTGTGGATCGGCGGCAACGACGCGAAAGATGCGCACGTGCTGAAGTTCACCAAGAGCGGCAAGTTTCTGCTGCAAGTCGGGCATCAGGGCAAGGGCGGCGGCAACAATGATATGGAGAACTTCGGGCGCGTGGCGAAAATCTTCGTTGACCCGAAGACCAACGAAGCCTACATCGCCGACGGCTACGGCAACAAACGTGTGGTCGTGATTGACGCCGACACGGGCAAGTTCAAACGCTATTGGGGCGCGTATGGCAACAAGCCCGATGACACCAATCTAGGTCGCTACAACCCGGACGCGCCGCCAGTTCAGCAATTCCGCACGCCGGTGCATTGCGCCGATCTTTCCCTTGACGGGTTTCTGTATGTTTGCGACCGCGCGAACGACCGCATCCAGATATTTCGCCCAGACGGCAAGTTCGTGAAGGAGACGTTCATTGCTCCCAAGACGCTCGGCGACGGCTCGACGTGGGACATCGCTTTCTCGAAAGACCCACAACAAAAATACCTCTACGTTGCCGACGGGAAGAACGAGAAGGTCTACATCATCCAACGCGATACCATGCAAATCCTGACCAGCTTTGGCGATGGCGGACGCCAACCGGGGCAGTTCTTCGCCGTTCACAGCCTTGCCACCGATTCGAAGGGCAATCTCTACACGACCGAGACATACGAAGGAAAACGTTTGCAGAAGTTTGTCTACAAAGGTCTTGCGGTGGTGGCAAAGCAGGATCAGGGAACCGTGTGGCCGAGTTCAAAGTAGGAGAGGGTTCATAAGCGATGATTATGGGAGATGCGTTACGATCACGTTGACTGTCTTTTGTTTCATCTGGACGTATGTTCAGAGTTAGTCTTGTTTCGAGAATACGGACACAAAGTCAGAGAAACAACCTTGGAGGTGCTTCATGCCCGTGCGCCGCATAGCGAAAAATATCGTGTACTTTGCCTTGCTACTTTCCATTCTGATCTCACTGTCACGTAGATTTAGCACCTCTCCTACTCATCCAGAATTAATGTTAGATCGTAGCGACGTTTCTAATGACAGTATCGACTCTGTAGCCTTTTCTCCAAAAGGTGATGTTATAGCGAGCTTGGGTAGCGATGATGTGGTCAGGCTCTGGGACTTACAAACGGGGAAGTTAAAGAGAACGCTATGGATTGATGAAGGGATATTGGCGTCAATTGCATTCTCATCAGATGGCAAGATGTTGGCAACTGGAACATCGCTTGAAAAGGTTTTGATATGGGATCCAGATACTGGTGAGGTTAAAAAGTCACTCCAAGACAATACTAGCGGAGCAACACCAGTTGCATTTTCATTGGATGGGAAAACATTGGTTAGTGGAAGTAATGATAGCAACGTAAGGGTGTGGGATGTAGAAACAGGCACGCTAAAACATACTCTGAAAGAGTATGACCTTATTCACGGTGGGAACCCTCGCCCTGATGATATGCAGGGAACGGTAGTCTTTTCAGTTGCAATATCACCAGATGCTAAGGATGTTGCGAAAGCTGCCAACGAAGATTGGGTAGTTATTTGGGACGTGCAAACTGGGAAAATAAAGCAGCGGTTAATTGGTGGGGTTGAAGCAATTCACTTTTACCCCGATGGTAAGACGTTAGTTGGTGTTGCTCGTAATTACCTCCTACTTTGGGATGTTGAAACTGGCCGCAGACTCAAATGGGATGGCGATCATGCAGCAGCCATTTCTCCTGATGGAAAAACGCTCGCTGCATATGACCTTCTTCCTGATCCTGAGCCTGCTAAGCACGGTCTAGAGAAGCTAAGAGAACGGCCATTACGTAAAGTGATAAAGCTGTGGGATAGCCAGACTAGGAAAATAAAGCAGACTTTAGTGGCAAAAGAAACAGTATCCGCTCTTGCTTTCTCTCCAAATGGAAGCAAATTGGCCAGCGGTGGTGATCATAATGAGGTTAAAGTATGGGACCTCAAAACTGGGCAATTGCTTCTAACATTTCTTGCATTACGTCCAAGTGGCCAACGAGGCAATTCGTCTGAATGGGTGGCGTTTACACCAGGAGGCTATTACGCAGGCTCAGAAGGCGCTACCCGCTTCGTCCAGTGGAAAGTGGGAGATAAAGTATCGGAGGACGCTAGCTATAACTCTACTTACAATCGTCCTGACCTAATACGAGAAGCGCTAAAATAATGATTCAAACGTTGCCTTTGTCCATCAATAATCGGAGGTAAGCCATGTCGCGAATACTATTTCGATCCGTTCCAGCGTTGGTCTTGCTCGTCGTCGGGATGTTGTGGCTGACGATGGATGTATCGAGCCAGTCCGGGACCAAGAACGGAATCTCAGCCCCTTCGACCAAAAACGGCGAGTGGCCGCATTACACCGCCGATCTGGCAGGCACACGCTATTCGCCGCTCGACCAGATCAACGCCGAGAACTTCAACAAGCTGGAAGTCGCTTGGCGCTTCAAGACTGACAATCTGGGCACGCGACCTGAATACAAATTGGAAGGGACGCCGCTGATGGTCAAAGGCATGCTCTACGTGACCGCCGGGACGCGCCGCTCGGTCATCGCGCTCAGAGCGGACACCGGCGAGTTGGTCTGGGTGCACGCCGAGTTTGAAGGCCAGCGCGCCGTCAATGCGCCGCGCCAGTTATCTGGACGCGGGGTGTCGTATTGGACTGACGGCAAGGAAGAGCGCATTCTGTACGTGACCACGGGCTATCGGCTGGTTGCGCTGGATGCCAAGACTGGCACGCGCATTCCGAGCTTTGGCAAAGACGGCCTGGTTGACCTGAAGGTGGGCGCGGTTTATGGCAGCGGCCAGCAGATTGATTTGGAGACGGGCGATGCGGGATTGCACTCGACGCCAATCGTGGTCAAAGACGTGGTCATTGTCGGGATGGCGATGAAAGAGGGTATGACGGTCAAGACCCATAACAACGTCAAAGGCCAAGTGCGCGCCTTCGACGTGCGGACGGGCAAACAACTTTGGGCCTTCAATCCGATTCCCCGGCCGGGCGAGTTTGGCAACGAGACCTGGCTCAATAATTCCTGGGCGACCAACGGCAACACGGGCGTGTGGACGCAGATGACGGTGGACGAGGAACTCGGCCTTGTCTACTTGCCGGTCGAGACGCCGACTTCGGACTTCTACGGCGGGCATCGCCCGGGCAACAACCTGTTTGCCGAGAGCTTGGTTTGCGTTGATCTGAAGACCGGCAAGCGGAAATGGCACTATCAAGTCGTGCATCACCCGATCTGGGACTATGACCTTTCTTCTGCGCCGATTTTGGCTGACATCAACGTCAACGGCAAAGCGATCAAAGCGGTCGCGATGCCGAGCAAACAGGCTTGGGTTTATGTTTTTGACCGCGTGACTGGCGAGCCGGTTTGGCCTATCGAAGAGCGCCCGGTGCCGAAAGGCAATGTGCCGGGCGAGTGGTACTCGCCCACGCAACCGTTCCCAACCAAGCCGCCAGCTTATGCGCGCCAAGCCGTCACGATAGATGACTTGATTGATTTCACGCCCGATTTGCGGGCGCAGGCGCTTAAGCAACTTGAACGCTATCAGAACGGGCCAATCTTCAACCCGCCCACTCTGAGCAAGACCGAAGGCCCGCTGGCGGCGCTGACCATCGCCACGCTGAACGGTGGGACGAACTGGCCGGGTGGTGGCTACGATCCTGAGACGCACACGGTCTTTGCTCCAGCCTCGAATGCCGCGATCTCGCCGCTTGGGCTGGTGGACCCGCCCGAAGGATTTTCAGACATCAAATATGTAGCGGGCACAGCCGGGCAGCCATTCCGTCCCAGGGAAGGCCCTGGCTTTGGCAGCGCTGCTGATTTTCCGCAAGAGCCGCGGCGGCGCGCTGAAACGGCCGCGCCAAACACAGCGGCTGCTCGTCCCGCCGGTGGAGGTGGTGGCGAAGGCGGAGGCGCGACGCTTGTGCAAGGTCTGCCGCTCGTCAAACCGCCGTATGGATTGCTGGCGGCTGTCAATCTAGACAAAGGCGAGATTGCCTGGCAGTCTCCGCATGGCGACACGCCGGATGTAGTTCGCAATCACCCGCTGTTGAAAGGCATGAATATTCCCAAGACGGGCCAGAGCGGCGCTGTCGGTTTGGCAGTCACCAAGACGCTCGTCATTATGGGCGACCCGCAGGTCACCACAGCGCCGGGCCGCCCGCGGGGGGCGATGCTGCGCGCTTACAACAAGGCGACTGGGAAAGAAGTCGGTGCGGTTTACTTGCCAGCACAACAAAGCGGCTCGCCGATGACCTATCTGCACAACGGCGTTCAATACATTGTTGTTGCCGTCAGCGGTGGCGCTTATTCGGGCGAGTACATCGCGTTCGCCCTGCCGCCAGAAGATCGTCCTGTGAGCAACGGAAACGGAGCGAGGTGACATGAAGGCCAAAATTGTGGCTGTGGCAATCGTCGGTTTGGCAACGCTCGGAGTCTTTCGCCCCGCGCTGCACGCTGCACAGACATCGCGTTCGGTGTGGGATGGCGTATACACGGCGGAGCAGGCCAAACGCGGCGAGGCGCTTTATAGTCGTGAATGCGCCTCGTGTCATGGAACAGAATTGAGCGGCAATGACGAGGCGCCGCCGCTGGCCGGCCCGGCTTTTCTGGCCAATTGGGACAGTCTGACCGTCGGTGATTTGTCCGAGCGAGTGTATCGGACGATGCCGCCAAACAAACTGGGACGGCTAAGTCGTCAGCAGATTGCTGACATGCTTGGCTACGTGCTGAGCGTGAACAGTTTTCCGGCTGGTAAAACAGAACTCGAATCAAAGACTGAACTGCTCAAACAGATTCGCATCGAAGCAACCAAACCCAAGGCGAACTGAGAGAGCTATCAACAACGGAGGTACACATGCTAGAGAATCAAGCAACACGTCGAAGTTTCCTGGGCGGGGTCGCAACCGCTCTGAGTCTTGTCGGCCTCAATCCTTCGCTCAAAGTTTTTGCGCAAGCGCGGTCAACGCGTGATGAGCTGAAAGACCCAAAGGTTTACGACGGTATGGCCAAGCTGGCAAACAACGAGAATTGCTGGGGGCCATCCGATTCGATTATGAAAGCGATGAATGATGCGTGGAAATACGGCAACCGTTATGGCTACCCGGACGGCGGACTGGTGGACGCTATCGCCGCTCATCACGGGTTGAAGCCGGAGAACGTGCTGACTGGCGCAGGCTCGAGCGAACTCCTGAAAATCATGGATGACGCCTTTCTGGCCGCGCATAAGAAGGTGGTCGGCGTTGATCCGACTTACGAATCGGTTTATCGCTACGCTACCAACAGCAAAGCCGAGGCGATCAGGGTGCCGCTCCTCAAAGATTACCGGATGGACATCCCCGGCATCATTCGCGCGGCGAAGCAGAACTACCGCGATGTCGGCTTCGTCTACCTTTGCAACCCCAACAACCCGACCGGCAACATCATTCCTAAACAGGAAATCAAAATGTTGCTCGACGGTCTGCCCGCCGATGTGCCGGTGATGATTGACGAAGCGTATCATCACTTCGTCACGAGTCCCGACTATGCCACGAGCGTGCCCTACGTGCTGGAAGGCCGCCCGGTCATCGTCACGCGCACGTTCTCGAAGGTCTACGGGCTGGCCGGGATGCGGCTCGGTTACGGCCTCGGTCCGAAAGAGTTGATCGAGCGCATGCGCCCCTACGCGATGTCCTACAACGCCAACGCCCTCGTCAAATACGGCGCGGTGGCGGCGCTCAAGGACACGGCGTATGAAAACAAGATCAAGCAGCTGACGGTCTCGTTGCGCAACCAGACGACCAAGGAATTGACCACGCTGGGCTACGAAGTGATCCCGTCGGAAACCAACTTCTTTATGGTGAATGTCGGTAGCGATGTCACGCCGCTGGCCGAAGAATTCAAGAAGCGCGGGGTGTTGGTGGGGCGAAAATTCCCCCCGATGAATAACTGGTTGCGCGTGTCGGTTGGCACTGAGCCGGAAATGGCCAGATTCATGACGGCCTTCAAAGAACTTTTCCCGGCGGGCGGTATCAAGGCAAAGGCTGAGTCTGGCGACCGCTGATTCTAGGTGGCGCTAATGGCTAAGCAAGCAATCTCACGAAGACTGTTTATCTCCAAATCGAGCGCGGGGCTGGGCTCAGCCTGGCTTCTGTCCAACATGCCTGAGATCATCGCTGCACAGGAGCACGCCCAGCACGCCGCGCAATCGGCAACGCCTACAACGTTCGAATTCTTCACTCCCGAACAGGCGGCTGAAGTCGAAGCCATCGCTGCGCAAATCATCCCCACTGATGACACGCCCGGCGCGCGTGAGGCCCGCGTCGTCTATTTCATTGATCGTGCAATGAAGACGTTCGCAGCCCCAGACGGCGCGGCCTTGATCAAAGGTTTGAAGCAGCTTCCAGCGCAAGTTAAGAAGCGCTTCAAGACAACGCAGAGATTTGCTGAACTGAGCGCCGAGCAGCAGATCGCGTTGCTCAAAACCATCGAAAAGAGTCCATTCTTCGAGCTTGTCCGCACGCTGACCATCACGGGGATGTTTGCCAATGCCGAGTACAGCGGCAATTACAATCAGCTTGGCTGGAAGCTGATCGGCTTTGAAGACAGGTTTTTCTTCGAGCCGCCTTTCGGTTTTTACGACCGTGAAGCGCAGGCTAGGTAGCGAAGCGGGAGAAGCCTGGCTATGCGAGACGAGCAGGTCAGGTTTGATGCGCAGACCGTTCTGACGCTGGCCTTTCGCGGAGCAAATCACATAGTTCGGATGGCTAAAAGTGGTGAGATTAAGTCGGGTCTCTGACCGTCGCTCAAGGCCCTAAACAAATTCCTGCACACCTTTGTACTGCCCCGCCCAACAATGTCATCATCACTGCCCAATTGGAAGAAGCCTTCTATCCGAGAAGGCGCAAAGGAATGCAAAGCTGAATGACGACAAGCAAGATTTCAGGCATCAATGAGCGCCGCGTGGGGCTGGTCACGGGCGCGTCACGCGGGATAGGCCGTGCGATTGCGCTGGAACTGGCGCGCAATGGCTTCGACCTGATGATCAACTATGTATCCAACGTCGCGGCGGCCGAAGAAGCTTGCGCCGAAGCGCAGGTGGCTAGCGGCGAGCACCAAGCGCGCATTGGTTTGTGCCGTGCTGATATTTCCGAGCGACGCGACCGGGAAGACTTGCTTAGCTACACACGCGAGCAATTTGGCCGCTTGGATTTGCTGGTTAATAACGCGGGCGTCGCACCGGAAGCCCGCGTGGATTTGCTCGAAGCTAGCGAGGAGAGCTTTGACCGGCTTGTGCGCGTGAATTTGAAAGGCCCGTATTTTTTGTCGCAGGCCGTGGCGCGCTGGATGATCGAGCAAAAGGCGTCGGGTGTGCTGACCAGTTACCAGCCGGCGATTGTCAACATCACCTCGATCTCTGCCTACACCGCTTCGCCGGAGCGAGGCGATTACTGCGTGGCCAAAGCGGGGTTGGCAATGATGACTCAGCTTTATGCCGCGCGCTTGGCGGCCGAGGGCATCAATGTTTACGAGATTCGCCCAGGCATCATCGCGACAGACATGACTGCGGGCGTCAAAGTCAAATACGACCGCTTGATTCTTGACGAAGGGCTGACGCCGATCCGTCGCTGGGGCTTGCCGGAAGATGTGGCGCGCGCTGTTGCCGCTGTGGCGATGGGTAGCTTCCCCTTCTCTACGGGCGAAGTCATAAACGTGGATGGCGGCTTTCATTTGCGGCGCTTGTAAGACTGGCAATCGTTTAATACAAACCCGAAATTCATTTCGCAAAAATACACAACTATGTCAGAGGCCAAATCACTACTTGCTCAAATCGAACACGCCTTCACCTTCGCGCAAAAACAGGTGCAAGCCTTGATTGAACGCGATCCTAATTTCTTCCCACTCTACACCGATGGCGGGAAATGGCGGCATTCCAAACCAGCCTGGACGCATTGGTGCGACGGCTTCTTGCCGGGGATGATGTGGATTTTTTACGAGGGGACCAATGACCCAAAGTGGCGCAAGTCTGCTGAGGAATATTCGCGCGCCTTGGAATCTCGTAAAGATGATCGCGAAGTGCACGATCTCGGCTTTATCTTCTATCACGGCACTTATCGCCGCTGGTACGAGGCGACTGTGCGCGCTGGCGTGCCCGATCAATCCTTGAAAGACGTAGTCATTCACGCGGGCCGTACGCTGGCGCTGCGCTTCCACGAGCAGGCTGGCTGCCTGCGCTCGTTTCACGGCGCGGACTCCAACTTCATAGACATCATGATGAACGTCGGCATCATCTTTTACGCTGCGTTGGAATCAGGAGACCGCGCGCTGCTGGAACTGGCGCACCGGCATTGCCGGACGACGCGACGCACGTTGGTGCGCGGCAATGGCAGCACTTCTCACGAAGGCATCTTTGACCTCGATAGTGGCGAATTCCTGCGCCAGACGACACAGCAGGGGTATCGCAACGACTCCTGCTGGTCGCGCGGCCTGGCTTGGTCGCTCTATGGCTTTGGTACTTGCTACCAACTGACGAAAGACCCGATCTACTTGGAAGTCGCGCAATTGAATGCCGACTACTGGCTGGCCAACGCACCCGCCGACGGTGTTGTGCCGTGGGATTTCGACGCGCCGGAGAGCGGGCCGCTCAGTCGTGGGCAAGTGGATACCAGCGCCGCAGCCATTGCCGCCGTCGGGTTGCTCAACTTGGCGGAGCTTTCTACCAGCGCAGCGCGGCGCAAGGCCTATCTCGATTGTGCTCTGCGAACGATGGACTCGCTCACGACCAATTACCTGGGCGAGGGCGTCGCTGGATGGGAGGGCATTCTGCGCGGGGGCGTCTATCACATCCATAAAGATTTGGGAGTGGATGAGTCAGTGATGTGGGGCGAGTATTTTTTTGTTGAGGCGCTACAGCTAATGTTGGGCGTGCTGCGGGCAGGCAATCAGGGATTCTAAAGAGCGCGGCAGGCGGCTTGCTGGTAAACTGTGCGCAGCGTTCGCGCCAAGTCGCGCAGCAACCCTACTACATAAAACATTGACACCGCGTGCCAGTAATCTTCTCCACGCTCGTCAGCGAACGATTTGATATTACCTAACTATTACAATTCCTTGGCCCATTCTATGGCAATATTCTCCTGCACCCAGTTACCAACCGTTATGGCGGTTAAAACATACCTAACCGCATCCCATCCGTGTCAGTCCAGGCGCATGACGTAAGGGTCAGCAGTCTGATTCTGTGGTGTCAGTAAAATTGGGAGAACTAATAATGTCTAAACTCAAATCAAACGAGTCGCAACTCATCGCTGTTTCCTGGCGTGACCTGGTCAAGCCATATCAAACGCCGGAAGTCTGGCGCAGCCTATGGCAGATCGCCAACTCGCTAATCCCGTTTTTGGTCATGTGGTATCTGCTGTACCGCAGCTTGTCGGTCTCTTATTGGCTGACGTTGGCACTGGTTTTGCCGACCTGTGGGTTTCTGACGCGCGTCTTCATCATCATGCACGATTGTGGGCATGGTTCGTTCTTCAAATCGCCACGCGCTAATCATATTGTTGGAACGATCTGCGGCATCCTGACCAATACGCCTTACCATCAATGGACGCGCGAGCACGCGATTCATCACGCGACTTCGGGCGATTTGAATCGGCGCGGCGTGGGCGACGTGAATACGCTGACCGTCAACGAGTATCTGGCCTTATCCAAATTCGAGCGCTTGCGTTACCGGCTCTACCGTAACCCGCTCGTTACCTTCGGCATTGGCCCGCACTACATCTTTCTTTTCTATCAACGCTTCACCGGCAAACATTCGGGCACACGTGAGCGCAACAATCTTTACTTGACCAATGTGGCGCTGTACTCGATTTGGGGAGCTGCTATCTGGGCGCTAGGCTTGAAAACATTCCTGCTGCTTTGGGTGCCGGTGCAAATCGTCGCGGGGGCCTGGGGCGTTTGGCTGTTTTACGTGCAGCACCAATACGAGGCCACCTACTGGCAGCGCGGTAAGGATTGGGATTATGCGACGGCGGCGTTGCAAGGCAGTTCGTTTTACAAGCTACCGCGTCTGCTGCAATGGTTTTCGGGCAACATCGGCTTCCACCACATTCACCACCTCTGCCCGAAGATTCCTAACTACAAGCTGCAAGCTTGCCACGAAGAGAATCCGCTCTTCCAGCAATCGCCTACGCTGACGTTGTGGAACAGTTTGAAGAGCGCTTCGCTCAGGCTGTGGGATGAGGATCAACAGCGGCTGGTCGGCTTCGCTTACTTAAAGAGCCCGCGTAAAGCGCCGGTCGCGCAAAGCGCGCCGGAATTCGCTTCGGGCGATTAAAGTCAATAATACAGAACCGCGCGCGTAAGCGAGCGGCAAATTGGCTTTGCGCCCAGTAGGTGGCTAAGCCAATTTGCCGCTCGCTTACGCGCGCGGTTCTGTTTGCACCTCTTTACAACTTCTCCAACTCTTTAATGACTTCTTCCGGCTTCCACTCATTCCCGCGATAGACCTTCACGACCTTGCCATCTGCGCCAATAATCGCCGTGCGCAGGCCGTGAATGACTTGGTCTTTCTCCTGCCAGTATTGCAAACCGAAAAACTCGGCGACCTGTTTGATCTCGGCAGGCGTGCCCGTCGCAAACTCCCATTGATTGAAATCGGGTTTGCCAACGTAGCGCGCGCCGTATTCGCGTAGCACCTTCGGTTTGTCGTAATCAGGATCAACGCTGATGCTGAGCAGATGCGTTTTGGCTTTGAGCTTTTCGTTTTGCTGTACCGCTGTATTGATCTTGGCAAAGTTCTCGCTCATCAACGGGCAATAATCAGGCAACGGGCAGCGCGTGTAAATAAATGTTAGCAGTAGATTGCGTCCCCGATATTGTTTGAAGCTGATCTTCTTGTCATTCTGATTGAGCAGTGAGAAATCGGGCGTCTCCATGCCAGGTTTAGGCTCAACACCAGTCTCTTCGCTACGCGCAAGTGTGGGGTCAACCACTTTGGTGACTATTGGGTTTTCGAGCCAAGACATTCCTTTGTCCACGATTAGCGTCGCTTGAATCTGCGCGCCGGGCGTGAGATCGCTGTAGACCCAATCATCGAGTAGCGTGAACGGCATCGTCATCGCTTCCATATAATCGCCGATGTTTTCGTGGGCGATGGTGACTTTGTGGTTGGCCTTGTCCGCCGAGACGACTTTGCCCTTGAGTTCGTACTTCTTCGCGTCGGCGCTGGTTTGCTGTTTCCTTTGCGAGCAACTATTAGTAATTATGCTGATTGCTGCGATGAAAACGCAGCACGTAAAAATGCGAGTCTTCAATAAAGTCATACTAGCTCCTCCTGTTCAATCTCCAATCGGTGCGAGCTTACCGCCTGGCAGCACGCGGAAATTTGTGCCGCGCCAGTGAATCTCGTCGCCGACAAAACTGACGACCCAAATGCCAAACGTCAAGAGATCGCGCAACGGCACCAGCCAAAACCATTTCCCCAGCGCATAGTCTTGCAGTCCGATCACTCCCACAACAAATGCAGGCAATGCGCGAATGAAAAGAGTCACGGCCAGCAGCCACCACGCAAACACGCTGCCTTGCCAAGCCAACAACGCCAGCAACGCGGTAGCCGTGCCATAAGTCAGAATCAAGCCACGATAACCCCACGGGCGCGAAATGCGCGTCGAGCGCCCCCAACGCAATTGATGTTTCAACATCGTCAGCAACGTGTCCGGCCCCGCCACGTGCTCGACTACATAATCCGACAGCACGACTTCATAGCCCGCCGCCGCCGTATAATTGCCGAGCAAAAAATCATCGGCCAGATAATCGGCTACGGCAGAGAAGCCGCCAATCTTTACAAGCACCGCGCGCCGCAGCGCAATCGTCGAGCCGAGCGCGAACTTGATTCCCTCCAGCGCACGCGCCGTACAGACCTCAGGCCCAAAAGTCGAAGAGATGCCGATGTTCTCCAACAAGCCTGCCAAAGTCGTTGCATTCGTGCCGCGATACAAACACGTAATCATCCCGACACGCGACTGCTGCAAGGGCGCGACCACACGGCGCAAATAATCCGGGCCAACACGGATGTCACTGTCCACAATTAAAAATATATCGTGCTTGGCGCTATTCAGCATGTTTTGTAGATTCGAGACCTTGCGATTGTAGCCGATTTCATTGGGCGAAATGACCAGTTCAATGTCACAAGCAGGGAAATCACGACGCAATTTTTCAATGATCGGAATGACCGGATCAGCCTCGTCCTGCACACCAAAGATGATTTGATAAGTCGGGTAATCCTGTCGGCAAAAGCTGGCGAAGTTTTCATAGGCTTGAGCATCTGCGCCGCGCACCGGCTTGAAGATTGTCGCGGCAGGCAAATACTGTGAATCCAATGCGCGCTGTCTGTGTCGATCGGCAAGCCAGAGCAAGCCCGCGACCAGCGCGATGCTGTAATAAGCGCAGGCCGCTACGACGCAAACCAGCAGCGCCAACCGCAGCCCGAAGAGCAGCCAGAAAGCCAGCGGCGCTTGCGCCTGATTGATGATCTCTTCGGGCACTAGCAGCAAATAGAACTGCTGAAGCCCGCTCTGCACACGCCACGCAACCAAGCTTTCAAACTTGCCGGAGAGTGAAACCAGCGCGACGCCAAAAGCCACGAGCAACGTGCCCAGCCAGCGCTCTTTGGAAATCCGCTCGTACAGGAAGAAACGCGCGCCCAACGTGTTGGTAATGTAGCTGACGGCAGTCAGCGGCACGACGAAGCTCAGATCGGCGTAGCTCAACAGGCTGATAAACGAAAAGAACGCGACGGCCATAAACACCACGCCCAAAATCAAAAACGAATTGCGCAACATCCGCCACAACGAGCCGAGCAACGCACGCGGTTGGAACGAAACCGCGCCGACCTGTTGCATGCCTTTGGCCGACAGGATTTCGCCCAGTGAACTACAGACAATCAATGTGCACAGGAGCAGAAAAGTCTTCACGCCGCTCCTTTCTGCCCGGTCGTTTTCTGTTCAGTGCTCGACACCACCGCCACGCCGACGCAGATGATGAACGTGCCAAGCCAGCGCGCCAACGAAACCGGCTCGTGCAAAATCAGCCGCGACAGCAGCGCGTTGAGCAGATAGCCGAACGCTGTCACCGGCAGCACAAAACTCAAATCCGCCCACGAGAGCGCCACCAAATAGAGCAAATAGAAACCCAACAAGAGCATGATGCCGAGCCAGACATAGGGATTGGTGAAGACCTGCACGCCGAGTTGGAACAGCTTGGCCGGATCGAGCGTGTTGACCTCGCCGATGGTTTTCATGCCCTTGGTCAAATTGATGTCGCCAAGCACCTGCGCACAAATGGCGATGAAGAGAACCAGCAAAGTTTTCATATTGCGGATTGCGGATTGCGGATTTGCCAATTGTGAATAGAGCCGCTCGAAAACAAAACTTCTGCAACTCAATCCGCAATCGTTTGATAAGTTGCCAGCTTGAATCTGGTTCGTTCAATTGCGCCACGCACGCGCGCACTCATCAAAGCTTGCAACTCGCCTATGCCGCCGGGATTCTCGCGCCGCGCTGCTTCGTCTGCGTCGAAGGCGAGCGGGTGCGCGTAAATTTCCGTCGCCGTCCGTGGCATACGCGGAATCAGGCCGAGCAAATAATCCTCGTTCAGATCGCCCGATTGCAACAGACCGTAAACCCGCTGCGGTTGTACGAAGCCGCGTTCGTGCAGTTGCCGCTCGCACCAATTGCCCAGGAGATTGAAGACCGCCCCCCAAATCAATTTGAGCGGCAGCTTACGCCGGTCAAGTCGCAGGCTCAAACGCATCTCGCCTTTGACCACGCGCACGCGCTTGACGCCGAACTCTTCGCAGAGGCGGATGAGTTCGGCAAAGACCACCGGATGCTGGTGCAGATGCGTGTGCCCGTCAACGTGCGAGCAAGGCAGACCAGACGCAACGAACTTTTCAAATTGTGCGCGCATCTCGCGGCGCAATTCACGGCGCGCGGCGGCGTTGAAATAGTATTTGATGCCCGCTTGAAACGAGCTGTTGGTGAAGCTGCCTTGCGCGTTGGTGATGGTTGGGATTTCGTGATGCGGCAAGGCCGCGCGTCCCAGTACGAGCACCAAATGTAAGCCGACAGCGAGTGTGGGATTTGCTTTAGCCAACTCGATTGCCTGTGCGGCGGCATGCTCGTTGACCATCAGACTGGCGCTGGTCAACACACCTTCGCGGTGCGCCAGAATGATGGCGCGGTTGACCGCTTCGGAATAGCCAAAGTCGTCGCCGTTGATGATGAGAGGCGCAAAGGCTGGCACGGTAGGAGTGTGGGAACGTGGGTGATCGGTCATTCGGTCAAATACGGATTGCAGAGTCTTCGAGTGAGAGCGCAGCTTACAGAGACTGCTGACTTGTTTCAACGGCTCGCGCAGTGCGCTGCCGCAACACTTCAAACAACACCACACCAGCCGCCACACTCACATTCAACGAATTCAATTGCCCGCGCATTGAGATCGAAACTACAGCATCGCAATGCTCACGCACCAAACGGCGAAGGCCTTTTCCCTCACTGCCAAAGACGAGCGCGAGCGGCGTGGTGAAATCATAATCCCAGTATGCAGTCTTCGAGCCGCCTTCAACGCCAACGACCCAGATGTTGCGCGCTTTCAAATCCTCAATCAAACGCACCAGATTGGTCACGCGCGCCACACGCACGTACTCAACTGCGCCCGCCGAAGTCTTTGCAACCGTCTCGTTCAACCTCGCGGCGCGGTGCTCGGGAGTAAAGATGCCATCTACGCCCGCGCCTTCACACGTGCGCAAGATCGCGCCCAAGTTGTGTGGGTCTTCGACGCCGTCGAGCAACACGACGAGTGGCTTTTCAATTGCCTCGAGTGAGTCGAGCAACTCTTCGGCTTCGACGTAGCCCGCGTTCTCCACTGCTTTCGCCAGCGCCACGACACCTTGATGATTGGCCCGACGCGTCAATTCGTCGAGCACGCGCCGGTCGCGCCTTTCGACCGTGATGCCAGCCTGGCGCGCCAAGTCCAGTAGTTCATTCAGGCGCGCCGGTTGTGCACCTTCGAGGAGCAGGATTTTTTGAATCTGACGGCGGCGCGCGCGCACGGCTTCGAGCACAGGCAGCAGGCCGTAGATTTGATTGTTCGCCATCGGCGTGAGTATGTCGGTTGAATTGTTGTGATGCAAGATACGCAGATTTGCCAGGACTGGGAACTTTACAAAGATGGCGGAGTCTAAGCGCGTGTGATCATGAACGATCACGCTGCTTCATCACTACTGCACGGGCCTGCGCAGAAACAAATCAAATCTGGCTGAAAGCTGGCGGAGGACAAATCTATGGCTACGTGTGTGCTCGCGTTTCTCTCTTCCTGTTCTACTTTGTTAATGGCGCTGCAAGATCCGGCGCAGTCGCAGATCATTTTCTCACCGACAGAAATGCTAAAGCGGATGAGCTGGATCGGCATCGGCGTAGTGGTGGTCTTGTTGTTGATGTCCATCTATTCGATTGCTGTGATGCTCGAACGCTACTTGACCTTCAAAGCAGCGGCGCGCCAATCACGCGAGTTTGCACCGAAAGTCGCTACGCTGTTGCGCAATGCCCAATTGGACAACGCGTTAAAGCTGTCGCAAAGCTATCGCCGCAGCCACCTGGCCGTCGTCGTCAATTCGGGTTTGCAGGAGTTGTCTGCTCAAACCAGTAACCAACTCGAACGCCAGATGCGTAAGGCCAAACGCGCGGTCAAACGCGCCACGGCGATGAAGAGCGCCGAATTGCAGCGCGGCTTGTCGGCGCTGGCTACGGTCGGTTCCACTGCGCCTTTTGTCGGGTTGTTTGGCACGGTGATCGGCATCATTAATGCTTTTAAGATGATGACTGAGCAACAAAACTCTGGCTTCAGCGCCGTCGTGGGCGGTATCTCCGAGGCTTTGGTGACAACAGCATTTGGTTTGGTGGTGGCAATTCCGGCGGTCTGGATGTTCAATTACTTCACCAGCCGCGTGCATGGCTTTGAAGTCGAGATGAGCAACTCGGCAGATGAATTGATTGATTTCTTCCTGCAACATCACGAGGCTGATTGACATAGACAAACATTCCTCAGCCGCCATTCATACGCTTGCTTTCACCTGGTGCGCGTGAAATCATCGCGCTTGCAATGTCGCGTAGACTGTCAGTCTGCGCAGGACTCCGTGTTCGACGCATTGCGGAGTCCTGCGCAGACTGACAGTCTACGCGATATGTTTCGCGAGGAGAGCCAAGACGATGAAAATTGTGTTGAGTGTTCTATCGTTTCTCTATTGCATCTGGTTGCTGGCCTGCGCCGCGCCGGGCCAGGTTGGCGTGAAAACGCCGCAAGGCCGTGGTGGCGATTACCCATTTGTGATTGAGACCCCTGCGAACCAACAAGAGGCCGAGATAGCCTGGCGCGCTTTCCTGGCAGATTTTCAGTTGCCTGAGACGAAGCTAGAGACAGAACCTGGTCTCAACACTCCCCGCGCTTTGCCAGCAAGCTTGGCAGGTAAAATCAATTTGCATACGAAGGCTGCTGCATTCGACGAATTAGCGGCGAAAGACGCATTGCGCCGCTTTATCGAACGCGCCGCGGTCGTCTTGAGCGGTGGACAGCGCGACACGGCAGTGACGCTCAAAGACCTCTCGCTCGTCACTTTCAGCAATGAAGGAACGCTATATCGTGCCGTCTATCAGCAGCGCAACTTTTCCTATCCAGTGGTGAGCGGATTTGGCGAATTGACGTTGGTCGTCAGTAAGACCGGGCTGCTGATGCAATGGAGCAGCCGCTTATTGCCAAAACTGGAATTGGCTGGACGCACTTTGCTCGCTACGAAAGATTTGCCTGACAGATTTATCGGGCGCAGCTTCAGTTATACAAGCATTGCCGGCCAGCCGTTGAGCTACAAGGTTGCGAATCGGAGTGAAGTAGTCGTCAAAGACCCGGTGATTTATCTCAAGCAAGCAGGCAATCGGCTGACTCTGCACATTGCCTATCCGATAGAAGCAGGAAGTGGGACGACTTGGACGGTTTTTTTGGATGCCGTGACGGGCGAAGAGCTTGATGTGCGCCAGAACTTTGCTTCGTGAGTATATGAGTGGCTGTGCTGGTTCAGCTACTCAATCAACCGCATCCCGCGTAGCAACTCCTGAAACTCCGGCTCATTGCGCAGCCAATCGAAGAGCGGATCGCCCTTCAACCAGACCATCCAACTGAAACGTTCTTCAAATGCCTCGCGCAGATATTTCAGCGTCTGTTCGCGCTCGCGCAGCCCGCAATAAACCAGCGCCAGGCAAAAAGGCGAGACGTTGCGGTTGGTCGGGAAGGTTTGCAGCTCTTGCAAGATCGCCAGCGCTTCAGCGCGGCGTCCGGCCACAGCGTGGGCGCAACCCAACACAGCTTGAATCAACGTTCCGCGCCCGCCTGATAATTCAAGCGCGCGCTGCATTGAGGCCAGAGCTTCGTCATAACGCGCCAGTTGTAGGTAGGCAATGCCCAGATAGAAATGAGCTAGCATGAATTGATCATCGAGTTCGAGCGCACGCTGGTAATACCCGACCGCTTCGTCGTAGCGGCGCGCGTGATAGCAAATCCAGCCCGGATGCAAATTGTAGATCAGCGTGAACGGCTCCAGTTCCATCGCGCGCAGCTCAGCGGCCAGAGCTTCGTCGTGACGGCCTTGCGCCGAAAGCAGCACCGAGCCGTACCAATGCCAGGCGATGGCGTAGTTGGGATTGAGTTCGAGCGAGCGTTTGAAAGCCAACTCCGCCGTCTGCCAATCCCAATCAAACCAAGCTAACGAGACGGCTAGCGAGGTGTGCGCTTCGGCTAGGCTGTCATCGAGCGACAAAGCTTTCAACGCAGCGGCTTTGGCTTTGGGCATGACGGCGCGCGGCGGGGCGGCGCCGTAGATGCTCACCAAGCCGTAACAATCTGAAAGACCGGTGTAGGCCAGCGCGTAATCCTCGTCGAGTTCAATGGCTTGTTGAAAACTCTCGATGGCTTTGCGCAGAGCCGGGGCAGTGCGTTGTTTCCAGTAGTGACGGCCACGCAAGTAGGCTTGATAGGCTTCGTGATTGTCCGTGTAACGTTTGGTCAGCCGTTGGCGCTCTTCACTGTCCAAACGCAAGCGCAGCTTTTCGGCGATGTCGCGCGATAGTTCTTCTTCGAGCGTGAAGACATTGGCGAATTGACGTTGATATTGATCGCCCCACAACTGTGCGCCGTCGAGTGTGTCTACGAGTTCGGTTTTGATAACTAGGTTGTCACCGAATTGATAAAGACGGCCTGACAGCACAGCGCGCACGCCGAGTTCGCGCCCGATGGCCAACGGATCATCTTGTTTGCCTTGAAAGCGCGCGACGGTGCTCCACGCCATCACACGCACTTGGCCGGTGCGCGAAAGATTGGCAATCAAGTTTTCCGCCAAGCCTTCGCACAAATAAGCGGCATTCGCGTCTCGACTGTGGTTTGACAGTGGTAGGACGGCGAGCGAATCAATTGCTTGAGTAGGCGCCTGAGTAGGCACTTGCGCGGGCGCAGTCTGCATCGCCTGACGCTCGGATGTTCGCACGCGCCCGGAATCACTCAGGATGCCGCCGGAATCTGTCGAGAGTTCGCGCACTGCCGGCAAATGCGCGCCTGAATCGCTTGAGGGATGATTGGCCTCGTACTGCAAACGGCGTTTCAGTCGTTTCAGATCGTTGAGCAAGCCTTTGACATTCTGGTAACGCTCGTCGCGGTCTTTGGCCAGGGCCTTACTGATGATCCACTCAATCTCATCGGGCGCGTCGGGCGCGAAGCGCTGCAATGGCGGCGGCTGGCGGTCGAGGATTTCGACGATCATGTCGCTGGTCGTCTTGGCCTGAAACGGTGAGCGGCCAGCCACCATTTCATACAAGACGACGCCGAGACTGAAGATGTCTGTGCGATGATCCACTCGCTGCCCGCGCGCTTGTTCGGGCGACATATAACTCAAGGTACCGAGAATCACACCAGGGCTGGTACGTGGGCGCGCGTGAAAGTCAGCCGTGACAAACCAATCTTCGTGGAAACCGCTGGCGGTGTCGCCCTGCGTGACACCGGGATCAAAACTGCTTTGATCGTTGTCGTTATGTTCGAGCAATTTGGCTAAGCCGAAATCCAGCATTTTGACAAAGCCGTCCGGGCGCAACATCAAGTTTTCCGGTTTAATGTCACGATGCGTGATACCGGCGCCGTGTGCGGCGGTTAGCGCCTCGGCGACTTGCAACGCGATGCCTAAAGCGCCCGCCAATTCCAAGCGCGCAGTCTGCATCCGCGTGCGCAGCGTCTCGCCTTCGATGTATTCGCTGGTGATGTAATGGCGCTCGCCTTCGTCGGGCGCAGTGCGGCCAATTTCGTAAATGGTAATGATGTTGGGATGGCTCAGCGCGCTGGCGGCGCGCGCCTCCTGCTCGAAGCGGCGTACCCGTTCGGCGTCTTTGGTGTAACGCTCCGGCAGCAGCTTCAATGCGACTTGGCGGCCCAGCCGCGTGTCTTCGGCCAGATAGACTTCACCCATCCCGCCGGAGCCGAGCTTGGAAAGAATGCGGTAATGCGAAACTCTTTCGGGTGCCACGTTGTGCGATGAATCGTTGGTTTATGAAAGAAGTGGGAAGTAATCGAAACCGCGAGTACGGCTTCAGAGCACTGATTAACGCGCGCATCATAGCCTACTTCGTGGTTGATGTCTGCAAGTAATCGGTACGGAACCGGGAGCGAGAGCGACCGGGTAGGCATGAACCTGGAGGCGTTGGTGATAATGTCCACCCGGTCGCTCTCGCTCCCGGTTCCGTACAAGTGGCTTTTCATCCCAGCGATGGGCCATTAGACTGCTGCTCAATGAGCAAATCAAACTGGCGTATCAGCGAAACAGAAGCAGGCTTGCGATTAGATAAATGGCTGGCCGACGCAGCGCGACTTGGCTCGCGTTCGCGCGCGTTATCGGTGCTCGAAAAAGGTCAGGTCTTCGTGAATGAACAAGAGCAATCCGCCGCCGCCGCCGGGCATCGTTTGCAGGCGGGCGAGAAAGTGCGACTGTGGCTGGATCGTCCCGGCAGCGCACAGCGGCGCAATTACGCAGGCACCGGCAAACGCTTCGCCGGAATGCAAATCGTTTTTGAAGATCAAACGTTGCTGGTCATCAATAAACCGGCGGGCTTGTTGACCGTGCCTTTGCCTGGGGAAGCGACTGAGTCTTCGTTGCTCGAACGCGTGGCCGAGCATTTGCGCGCGCAAGGCAAACGGCAGCCTTTGATCGTGCACCGGATTGATCGCGACACGTCGGGATTGGTGATCTTTGCCAAAAGCTTCGCCGCGCAACAGAAGCTGAAAAATCAATTCGAGCGGCGCGAACCGGAGCGCGTCTATTGGGCTTTTGTTTACGGCCACCCGCAACCGGCTGGCGTCTGGCAAGATGAATTGGTCTGGGATCAGAAGGCTTTGAAACAGCGTGAGGCGCGGCGCAACGATCTTCAAAAGCAGGAAGCCATCTGCCGTTACCGTGTGCTGGAAAAATTCGCGGAGGCGAGTTTGCTGGAGGTCAGCTTGGTAACTGGCAAACGCAATCAGATACGGCTGCAAGCTGCATTGCGCGGGCATCCGCTGATTGGCGAGCGCAAGTACGCTGAGAAAAACGCGCCCCAGGCAACGATTGATTTTCCACGTCAGGCGCTGCACGCCAAGCGCCTGAGTTTTCGCCATCCACTCGACGGGCGCAAATTGGGGTTTGAAGCGCCACTGCCAGCGGATTTGCAAGAACTGCTCAAACGCTTGCAAAAGTCCGACAAGCTGCCAGCTTGTCGCTGACTTCAGATTGCGCCAAACCGAAAGTCCACGACAAGCTGGCAGCTTGTCGGACAATCTTCAAAGTGCGCTGCGCAGTCCAAGCTTCTCAGCCACGCGCTGCGCCACATCACGCGCAGCCCATTCAATATAAACTTCCACGCGTGACATGCCGATAGGCGGTTGCGGCATGCTGTTGGGGCGCTGCGGATAGCCCGAACCGAAGGCGATCTGTTTGCCGGTCTTTGGCTCGAAGACCCAGTAACGCAGATCGAAGCCATAGCCATTGTTACTGTACTGATCGGTCTGCAATTCCAACAAGACCGTATAAGTCTTGTCACTGTTCTTGGCCTGATCCATCGCATCTTTACGGTTTTTGTTATTGCCTCCGTCAGTGAGTTGCACCGACTGGCTAAATTTGCGCATCTCTTGCGAAAAGGCTTGCCGCGCCGTGTCGGTGTAGTAAGTCGGGACGCCGATGTCCGGCATGTTCGACATCACTTCGACCCAGGTTCGGTCTTTCTCTTTAGCCTTGTTGTCTTCCGGCGCAACAGCAGTTTCTTGCTGCGTGCGCAATTCGGGTTGATTGACGCCTTGCACGGGCGGCATCGGATCGGCCTTTTTCTGTTTGCGCCCGGATTGCGCGCTCGCACTGGCGCACAGGATCAACAAACAGAGCAAGGAAGCAAAGATGGGTTTTAGGTTACGGCGCATAGTCTGTCTCCTCTGAATGAAGATGATCGGTTGCGGTCGGCGCTAATGCTAATATGGATAGCGCGTGGGCACAATCTGTCAGCCGGATGGTGACAACTTCAGGTGGGTTCATTACAATCGCGCGCGGAACGCCAAGAGGAGAAAGCGGTCTATGGATACACCGATGCCCGATACTGCGGGCAATCAGCAACAGCGCAAATTTTTCATCTCGTATGCCCACCGCGAGCCGGATGAAGAGAAGCTGGCGGCGTGGCTTTGCCAGGAATTAACGCAAGCTGGGCACGTAGTCTTCCTCGACACTAGGATGAGCCTCGGCGACAACTGGGATGAAGAGATTCCGCGCTGCATTGCCGAGTGCGAATTTTTCATCGTGTTGCTCTCCGCCGCTTCAATCAATAGCGAGATGGTGATTGAAGAAGTCCGGCTAGCGCGCGATGCACGACTTGCGCAGGGCAAGCCACACTATCTCCCCATCCGCGTGAAATACTCTGGCCCGCTCGGTTACGCGCTAGGCGCTTATCTGAATCGTTACCAATGGCGGACTTGGCAAACCGAAGCAGATTCCGTCACCATCTTGCGGGAAGTGCTAGGCATTGCTGGTGGAACTATCCCTGCCCCCGCAGAACAACCATCCATTTCCGGCGACGCTGCGCAAAATCAGGCAGCGCCGGACCTCAACATCCCGCAGCCTATGGCAGAACTGAGAAATCTACCCGCACCTGGCGGAGCGCTGCGTCCGGATGATCGTTTCTATATCGAACGCGCTGCTGACGCTGAAATCCTGGCCGCATCCCAGCGCACTGAAGAGACAACCGTTATTCAAGGCGCGCGGCAAACCGGCAAGAGTAGTCTGTTGAAACGTTACCTGATGGGTTGCCATCAGGCTGGCAAAAAGACCGTGTTGGTTGACCTCTCGCTCTTTGCCAATACCGAGTTGGTCGAATACAACATCTTTCTGACGGCGATTGCCGCCGATATGCTCGACAAACTCGAACTTGATCTGCCTGCTCCCGCCATTCGCACGCAAGCCGAAATGACGCGCTTTCTGCAACGCACCTTACTCAAAGCCCTTACTGATCCACTGGTGCTGGCTTTTGACGAAGTGGATCGCATCATCGGGCGCGCTTATCAAAGTGACTTCTTCTCGATGCTGCGTTACTGGCACGAACGCCGCACCGACATCCCACCGACCGATTGGGTGCGCACGGAGATGATTCTGGTCATTTCGACCGAAGCCTACCTGCTGGTCACTGAAGCCGACCGTTCGCCATTCAACATCCGTGCGCCTATCGAGTTGCACTCTTTCAACCAAGCTGAATGCCGCCGATTGAACGGCTTGTACAACAACTTGCTGGACGACAGCCAACTTGAACGACTTTGGGAGTTGTTGCAGGGACATCCTTATCTGCTCAGGCGCGCCTATTACCTGTTGACTGGCCCACAACAACTCGCCTTTGACGCGCTCTGCCAAGCCGCGCATCGGGAAGACGGGCCGTTCGGCGATCATTTACGCTCGCTGACGATTCAACTACGCAAATTCGGCGGGAAGGATTTGGGAGCGGCGTTACTACAGATCATCAACCACGGCACCGCACCCGATGACGACGCTTTCCAGCGCTTGCACAGCGCGGGGTTGGTGCGCAAACAGGCTGACCGCATTGTCCCGGCCAATCAACTTTACGCACGCTATTTTGGAGGCCAACGATGAGCGCGGTCTTGCCCAAACTGACTTTGCAAGCCGGCGGCGCGGTTAAACCCCAAAGCGTCTATATCGTCCGGCCTTCCGATGATGAATTGTTCGAGTTGCTGCGGCGCGGCGAATACGCCAACGTGCTTTGCTCGCGCCAGATGGGTAAGACTAGTCTGCTCAAACGCACCAAAGCCAGACTGGCTGAATTGGGCTACCGCACAGTCGAGCTTGATCTGGCAGGTTATCTTGGCACGCCGCCCAATGCGACCGATTGGTTTCAAGGCTTGCTGCAAGGGATCGCCGACCAACTAGGATTGGAATTGGACATCCGCGCGTGGTGGCAAGCGAGCCGCGCCATCACCACTAATCAGCGCCTGATCCAGTTCCTGCGCGAAAAGGTCGCGGCCAAATCAGAGATGCCCGTCGTCATCTTCCTGGACGAAATAGACAGCACGCTCAAGCTGCCTTACACAGACGATTTCTTTGTCGCTATCCGCTCGCTCTACAACGACCGCGCGTCCGAACCACTTTATGAAAAGCTCGTCTTCTGCTTAGTCGGCGTCGCCACGCCCAACGAATTGATCAAAGACCGCCGCACCACGCCATACAACATCGGCAAGACGCTGGAGCTGCCTGATTTCGATCCCGCTCGCGAGGACCTGAAGCCGCTGTACAAATTGTTGTCGAGCGATGAAGCGCAAGGCGAGGCCATCGTGCGTGAAGTGCTGCGATATACGGGCGGGCAGCCGTACCTGACACTGCGTTTGTGCGAAGAGGTGGCGGCCAAGGGTGGTGCCACGCCCGCCGCCGTAGCGCGCCAGGTCAATGAAAACTTCGCTTCGCTCGATGCGGTGAAGCGCGATGTACATTTCGAGCAGATACTGCGCTTCATCAACGACCGGGTGGAAGACAAACTCTCCACGCTCGAACTCTATCGCCGCGTACTGGCAGGCAAACCGGTGCCCGATCAAACTACGCCCGCGCACATCAATTTGAAACTGACGGGGTTGGTCAAACGCGGCGGCAACGCCACGCTCGTCGTGCGCAATCCGATCTATCGGCAGTTATTCACCGATGCGTGGGCGAAAGCGGCAATGCCACCGGTCGAACGGCGTGTTCGTTCAGCTCAGCGATTGGCAATGGCCGCGATAGTCTTGTTGCTGGTGGCTGCGGGATTGTGGCTTGAAGTCATCTACCCGCGCGAACGGATCAACACGCTCAATCAGGTGCTGAACGATTACAAGCTGGCGCAAGTGAAATATCGTGAATTGAAGCGCGTGCCGTTTTATGCGGGCAAGGCCGATGAGTTGATGGCGCAGTTTTACGAGCGTCGGGCATTGCGCGACGAGCAATTGGGCAAACGCGATAATGCGTTGTTGTGGCGGTTGAACGCGCACGCTGTGCGACCGAACGATAGCCGTGCGCGTGCGCTGAACGGATTGATCGCCCCCGACTATCCGAAGCTACTCGTGACCTTCCGTCCTCTCTCCGCGGCAACAACTACGACGGAAAGAGCAAGAGAGGGAAATAATCCTCAAAGTGTGGGGCAATCAGGTTATGTCGTGACCGCCATCAGTCCCGACGGGAAGAAGATTATGACGGGAGGAGCGAACGGCATCGCGCAATTGTGGGATGCAGAGACGAGGCAACCCATCGGCCAACCTATGCGGCACGACGCAGTGTTGGAATTGGATTTTCCCCCTGGGCGCGAAGGAGATCCCATACCGCCCTCGCATCCCGGCACGATCATTGCCGTGGCTTTCAGCCCAGACGGGCAACGCCTTCTGACGGGCAGCAATGATGGAAGGGCGCGAGTGTGGAGCGCGGAGACTGGCCAAGCCCTAGCTAGACCGTTGCGGCACGAAGGTGTCGTGAATGCGGTGGCCTTCAGCCCGGATGGACGATGCGTGCTGACGGGCAGCAGTGATGGAACCGCGCGCTTATGGGACGTGCAGACCGGTCAGGTCCTCGCTCAACCGCTAAGGCACGAAGGTGCGGTGAATGCAGTGGCCTTCAGCCCGGATGGGCGGCGCGTGCTGACGGGCAGCTATGACAAGACAGTGCGACTGTGGAGCGCGGAGACCGGTCAAACCATTGGTCAACCAATGCGGCACCCAGCTTCGGTGTTAGCCGTGGCCTTCAGCCCGGACGGGCGGCGCGTGCTGACGGGCAGCGATGACGGAACGGCGCGACTGTGGAGCGCGGAAACCAGGCAAGCCCTTGGTCAACCGCTTCGGCACGGAGATAGAGTATGGGCCGTAGCCTTCAGTCCGGACGGGCGGCGCGTGCTGACGGGCAGCGATGACAAGACGGCGCGGCTGTGGAGCGCGGAGACCGGCCAAGCCCTCGGTCAACCGCTGCAGCACGAAGGTTCAGTGCGCGCTGTGGCCTTCAGCCATGACGGACGCGAAGTGTTGACTGGAAGCCTAGATGGGACTGCGCGATTGTGGAGCACTAAGGATGGCCAACCCTTTGGCCAACCACTGCGCCACGAAGAGTCGATTGATGCAGTTGCTTTCAGCCCCGACGGCCGCACGCTTGTGACTGGCTTCGGCTTCGCAGCTAGCGGTATGGCCCAGCTTTGGCGCATTACTGATGGAAAGCCACTTGGCCCGCGAGTGAGCCATGAGCTTGCAGTATCTGCTGTTGCTTTCAGTCCTAATGGAAGTGCGTTTGCGACTGGCTCAGGTGATGACACAGCTCGGGTCTGGTGGGTTGCCGACGGTCAGCCGCTTTGCCCACCTTTACACCACGCAGGTTCAATTGATGCCATTATTTTCAGCCCGGACGGTGGCACACTCGCAACTGGTTCAGATGATCGGACAGTCCGGCTTTGGCGCGTCGCTGATGGGCAGCAACTTATCTCCCCCCTCCGCCACGATCATCAAGTTTGTGCTGTCGGTTACAACCCAAACGGTGACACACTTGTGACTGGCTCGCGTGATGGAACAGTCCGCATCTGGCGCGTTGCCGACGGACAGCCACTTGGGTTGCCTTTACATCACAGCAGTTGGATTAATGCAGTCGCTTTCAGTCCAGACGGGCGCACAGTATTAGCTGCGACGAAGAACTGGCTGCATATTGCATGGTTCGATGGCGCAGAATTGCATCCGCTGAACAGCCGTCTACTACCGGGCGAATGGTGGGCATCAAGTGGATTGTTGCTATTCGATCAGCAAACCGCCGACCTGCTCAAGGTTGTGGTCAGTCTGAATCGCAATCCGCAGGGCGAGACGATCCAAGTTGCTAAATTGCGGCTTGACCAAACTCCTGCCCCACCGGTCACAGGCGAGATGGCGACGCTGAAGTATTGGGAGGAGCGGCTAGGACTGCGCATCAACGAAGCGGGCGAGATCGTGCCGCGCTATTGAAAACGCGAAATACGAAATACGTTGATTGATAGGTTTCCTGTGATAGATTCTTTTTCAAACTTTAACCACACACGGAGAGCAGAATGCAAAGTAGTCTGAATATCCCTCAACAAGGCGCGCTGGACTTAGTCTCACTTGGCGCGCTGGTGCACCGGCTTGATCCGGGGATCATCCCCTTTCGCAAGGCGCACGAGTGCCAGATTCACGTCAGCGGCGGCGAGTTCAACGTAGCCGCCAACCTGGCCGATTGTTTCCGTTTGCAAACCGGCGTCGCCACGGCGATGGTGGATTATCCGCTTGGCGATCTGGTTGCTGAGCGCGTGCGGGCGATGGGCGTCAAGCCTTTCTACAAACGCTTCGAGCATGACGGCGTGACTGGCCCGAACATCGCTACTGTCTTTAGCGACCGGGGACACGGCGTGCGCGCGCCCGTGGTCTTTTACAACCGCTCGAACGAGGCGGCGGCGCGGTTGAAGCCAGGCGACTTCGATTGGAACGCGATCTTTGCGGGCGGCGTGCGCTGGTTCCACAGCGGCGGTATCTTTGCGGCGCTCTCGGAAACGACGGCGGAGTTGATTATCGAGGGGATGAAGGCAGCGAAAGCTGCGGGTGCGGTGACTTCATTCGATCTGAACTTCCGCGAGAAGCTTTGGAAGATTTCCGGCGGTCAGCATCGCGCCGTCTCCGTCATCGAACGCATCGTAGGGCACGTGGACGTGCTGGTCGGGAACGAAGAGGATTTGCAGAAAGGCTTGGGCATTCCTGGGCCGGAGGTTGAAGCTGGCGCGGCGAAGTCCAAGCTCGATCCGGGGGCGTTTTTCGGAATGATTGATCGCGTCGTCGAGAAGCATCCGCAGATCAAGGTCGTGGCGACGACGCTGCGCGAAGTATATTCGACGAGTCGGCATTGTTGGGGTGCGGTGGCTTGGGTCAACGGCAAAACTCATGTATCAATGACCTGCGACCTGGATGTGCACGACCGTGTGGGTGGCGGAGACGGGTTTGCGTCCGGTTTCTTCTACGGATTGCTGACGGGTGAAACGCCAGAGGAGGCACTCAAACTGGGCTGGGCGCATGGCGCATTGCTGACTACGTTTCCGGGTGACACGACGATGGCGACGGTGGAGCAGGTGCGGTCTTTTGCAAAGGGCGGGTCTGCCCGTATTCAACGGTAAGCGGCACCGAATGAAACCAAGTTGGATGTTTAGCAAGATTGAGCAAAGGAGTTGAATATGAAAAAGACGTTGGTTGCTTTTCTTGTCGTCATCAGTTCATCCCTCGCTGCTTTGGGACAGACGACATATCCACCACCCACGACTTGCCAACTAACGGCGGTGCAAGCTCCACAGGTTCGGGGGCTGCGCTTAGGTATGAGCCTCGACGAGTTTTTGGCGCTTTTCCCTGGAAGCCGAGTTGAGTTTGCCAATCAGCTTGCCAGGTTCGAGATCCCACAGAATTATGGCATCAACAGCATTAACGTGAATGAGCCAGCCAGATTTGCTGGTGATACCTTCAAAGGCATTTCGTCTGTCCAAGCTACATTTATTGACAAACAGCTTGGAGGTTTTAGCTTGAGCTATCAAAACACGCATTGGGCACACCCAGATGAATTTATTGATAAGCTGGGTGAATTTTTCAACTTGCCGAAAGCTTTAACCTGGTCAATTACAGGACGTGGTGAAACTTCTGTAAACAAAATGGTACGTTGTATGGGTGTTGAATTCTCTGTCGGTATTCAAGAAAACACCCCTCAACGCAGCGAGTTAGGAATCACTACTGTCCCAACGCCTACTGAGCAATGGGCCCAACGTAAGAAAGAAGCTGATGCAAAAGCTGCTCAACTATTCAAACAAACTTTCAAACCATAACAACGCAAATAGATCGTCCAAACTTAGGAGAAGAGATGAATCCATTAGTTGAAGTAGAAAAGCTGGGACAAAGCATCTGGTACGACAACATCCGGCGCGCCTTGATTGATAACGGCGATCTGGCGGGCAAGATTGCCAACGACGACCTGCGTGGCATCACCTCCAATCCCACCATTTTTGAGAAAGCGATCACGGGCAGCACCGATTACAACGAGACGCTGCGTTCGCTGGTTGCGCAAGGCAAGAGCGTCAGCGAAATATACGAGGCGCTGGTCATCGAAGACATTCAACGCACGGCTGATTTGTTCAAGCCGGTTTACGAGAAGACCGGGAAGCTGGACGGCTATGTCAGTCTGGAAGTCTCGCCGTTGCTGGCGCACGACACCGAAGGGACGATTGCCGAGGCGAAGCGGTTGTGGGCGGCGTTGGGTCGTCCGAATGTGATGATCAAGATTCCGGCGACGCCCGCGGGCTTGCCAGCGATTCGCGCGGTGATTGCGGCGGGGATCAACGTGAACGTGACGATGATCTTTGCGCGCGAAAATTACGAGCAGGTGGCTGAGGCGTTTCTGTTGGGTCTGGAAGATCGCGCGGCGGCAGGCTCATCGGTGGATGGCATAGCGTCCGTGGCGAGCGTCTTTGTCAGCCGCGTTGATACGCTGGTGGACAGCCAGCTTGAATTCAGGCTGCGCCGGTCGAACGAGGAGAAGGAGAAGGCGGCGCTGTCGGCGTTGTTGGGCAAAGTGGCTGTAGCGAATGCAAAGCTGATCTATCAAAGCTTCAAACAGATTGTCGGCAGTACACGCTTTGCCGCGTTGCAGGCTAAAGGCGCGCGCGCGCAGCGTCCGTTGTGGGCGAGCACGGGCACGAAGAATCCGCAGTACAGCGACGTGCTCTATGTAGAATCGCTCATCGGCCCCGACACGGTGAATACCGTGCCGCCCGCGACCTACACGGCGTTCCGCGATCATGGCAAAGTGGCGCTGACGCTCGAAACAGGTTTGGATGAAGCGAAAGCGACGTTGGCACACCTGGCCGAGTTTGGCATTGATATTCAAGCGGTCTGCCAGCAGTTGCAGGACGAAGGCGTCAAGGCTTTTGCGGAATCGTTCGAGAGTTTGATGGCGAGCATCACTTCAAAGCAGGCGACCTTGACCAGCGGAGTGAATGAACGGCTGACGCTGAGTTTAGGCGCGTATGCTGAAGATGTAAGCCAGGCCGTCAAACGCTGCGAGAGCGAACAATGGGTGCGCAAGCTTTGGCGGCATGACGCCGCGTTGTGGAAACAGGATGAAAAACATCAGCAGATCATCAAGAACGCGCTCGGCTGGGTGACGGTGCCGGAGCTGCTGGTCGAAAACGGCGAAGAGTTGGCGGCCTTCAGCGCGCGCATTCGCAACGATGGTTTTAAGCACGTGATGCTGCTCGGCATGGGCGGCAGCAGTCTATGCCCCGAAGTCTTTCGCCGCACTTTTGGCAAACAATCAGGCTTCCCGGAATTGCATGTGCTCGACAGTACCGATCCCGCCACGGTCTTGGCGTTTGAAAATCAGGTGGATTTGCCGAAGACGCTTTTCGTGGTGGCGAGCAAGTCGGGTTCGACGATTGAGCCGTTGATGTTCTACAAATACTTTTTTAATCGGCTGCGCGAGCTTAAAGGCGAGAAGGCGGGCGAGAACTTCATCGCTATCACTGATCCTGGCACGCTGATGGAGAATATGGCGAAGGGCGATCAATTCCGCCGCATTTTCCTCAATCAGGCGGATATTGGCGGGCGCTATTCGGCGTTGTCATTTTTTGGCATGGTTCCGGCGGCCTTGCAGGGTTTCGATTTCAGAACGCTGCTGGATCGGGCGTTGCGCGCGATGCATGCCTGCGCGCCACCAGTTCCGGCGCAGGACAATCCGGCGGTAAAGCTGGGCACGGCCTTGGGCGTGCTGGCGTTGAAAGGACGAGACAAGCTGACGCTGACGCTGGATGCGCAGATCGCCTCGCTCGGTTTGTGGATCGAACAGCTTGTGGCAGAGAGCACTGGCAAGGAAGGGAAGGGCATTGTGCCGGTGGCCGGTGAGCCGTTGGCTGAGCCTGAGGTTTATGACAATGACCGCGTCTTCGTGCACATCGCGGTAGGCGCGATTGATGCCGAGACTGAAAGCCGGTTGCACGCGCTCGAAGTGACAGGGCATCCGGTGGTGCGGCGCGTATTGAACGATGCGCTCGATCTGGGTGAAGAGTTTTATGTTTGGGAGGAGGCGACAGCCATAGCGAGCAAGCTGCTGGAGATCAATCCCTTCGATCAGCCGAACGTGCAAGAAAGTAAAGACAACACGAAGGCGTTGCTCGAAGAGTTCAAACAGAACGGCAAATTGAGTGAGCAGCCGTTGGCTGCTGAAGGCGACGGCTTGAAGATCTACGCCGATGAAGCTACGTTACGTGCGCTGGGTACAGGCTTAACAGTGGCAGATTTTATCGCGGCGCATTTGCGGCGCATCAAGACAGGCGATTACGTGGCGCTGCTGGCTTATATTCAGGAGACGCCGGAACACGAGGCGCTGATCCAGGACATCCGCCTGCATTTGCGTAATGCTTTGCGCATTGCGACCACCACAGGGTATGGGCCGCGTTTTCTGCACTCGACCGGTCAACTGCACAAGGGCGGTGGTGACAACGGCGTCTTTCTGCAAATCACGGCTGACAACCAGACGGATGTGCCGTTGCCCGGCGAGGTTTTCAGCTTTGGCATTTTGAAACAGGCGCAGGCGTTGGGCGATTTTCAATCGCTGGCTTCGCGCGGACGCCGCGCCATTCGCGTGCATTTGGGCAACGACAGCGTTGCGGGGTTGACTGCGCTCGGACAAATTGCCCGACAGTCGCTTTGAGTTGTGTTATGCCACGTCCCACGATTGATCTGCTTATCTCTGATATTGACGGCACGTTGATCACGTCCAACCATGAGATCACGCCCGCCACCAAGCGCATGGCGCTGGAATTGCGCATGAGCGGCATCCATCTCTGCTTGGTCAGCTCGCGCCCGCCACGCAGCATCCAACCGATTGCGCGCGAGTTGGGGTTGCGCGCGCCTTTCGCGGCCTTCAACGGCGCGTTGATTCAATTACCCGACAGTCAAGTCCTGGCGAGCAGTGTCGTGCCATCCACTGTCACACAGAGCATCCGCGCGATTGCCATGCAATTGGGCTTGGACGTTTGGCTCTACGATCAAAAGGATTGGTGGGCGGCGATGCGCACCCCCTTCGTAGATCGTGAAGCGCAGACCGCCGGATTCCTGCCGCGCACCGAAGGCTATCCCGCGCAACTCAAACGCGAAAACATCAAACTAACAGTTGCCGGTACGCCGGACGTGGTGCTGCGGGCCGAAGAACGCATTCGTGGCGCCTTGGGCCAAGTCGTTTCGGCGTCACGTCCGAAGCCGCGTTTTCTGGACGTCACGGCTTTTGGCTGGAACAAGACTTCGGTGCTCAAACGCTTCGCTTCGCTATTCAATTTAACGCCCGAAAACATCGCCGTGATCGGCGACGGGCCAAACGACGCGGTGCTCTTCAGACAGGCTATCCTCAGTGTTGCGATGGGACAGGCCGTGGACTCTGTCAAAAAACAAGCCACGCACGTCACGACTTCCAATGATGATGATGGTTGGGCGCGCGGCGTCGAGCAATACATTTTGAAGCGTAAGCGCTGACAGCGCAGGACACGTCGAGTGGGTTCACCAGCGCGCAACAAAAAGCCGGCGCAGCAAAAAAAAACGAACGAGGAAGGAAATGACTACCAGGCTTATCAATCGGGACAATGCGAATGTGCGTGTTTACCGGGATACCGACGAACTGGCGCTGAAGGCCGCGCAGCATTTCGCGCGACTGGCCGATCAATACGTAATCGGCAATGGGCATTTTACCGTCGCGCTCTCTGGCGGCGAGACGCCACAGGAGATGTTCAAGCTGTTGGCACAAGAGCCATATTATTCGACCGTGCCGTGGTCAATGATCTATTTCTTTTGGACTGATGAACGAGGCGTGCCGCCGGCACACCTCGACAGCAACTATCGCGTAGCGCACGAACTGCTCTTGTCGAAAGCGCCGGTGAAGAGCGAAAACGTTTTTCGTTTTCAAGCTGAAGAAGCTGATTTAGAGCGCGCCGCGCAAAGTTATGAGATGACGCTGCGCAATTTCTTCATTGCCGGGCCAGGCGCGAATCGCACGGGCACGGCTCCGCTGGCGGCTTTCCCGCGCCTTGATCTGGTCTTGCTTGGTATGGGCACCGATGGACATACGGCCTCGCTCTTTCCGGGCACTGAGGCGTTGAAGGCCAATAATCAAATTGCGGTGGCCAATTTTGTGCCGCAGCGCAATGAGCAGCGTTTGACGTTGACTGCTCCGACGATCAATAACGCGCGCAATGTCACCTTTCTGGTCAGCGGTGGTGGGAAAGCCGAGACACTGCGCCAGGTATTGGAAGGCCCCGCACGCCCTGACGAACTTCCCAGCCAACTGATCAAGCCGGGCAATGGCAGTTTGCTCTGGTTAACCGACGAAGCGGCGGCGTGCAAATTGGCGGGCTGAGTATAGCCAGCGATTCTGCCACGGTATTTCAATAACTCGAAGAAAAGCCGTCCTATTCGCCGCTTTGCTTGTACTCCTCTGGCGGCACACAAGCACAGCTTGCGGTTGCCATACATGTCGTCAACTCGCCCGGCTGGTGACTAGCAGTGCGAGCCGTCCCAGCATAGAAGCAGCCGTCGGCCCGCGAAAGCGATTGCTTGATAAATAAGCAGCCATTCTCTCGGTCTCTAACCCCGATTACTCGTATCTGAAAGTAGTGCTTACATATTGCCTGCTGACATTTGCGGAAGTTCTGGCAATTGAGGTTAGCAGCGCCAAACAGACCAGTAGTGTCCTGATAAAAAGTTGCAGGCGGCTGACACCTCAGCAGGAAGCAGAGGGACAAGCCTGTTCACCGCCGAGGCGCAGAGTGACGCAGAGCTTGCGCAGAGAGCTGCTCCGCGCGCGCTGTGCTTCGGCGGTGAATGCCGCTTTACCTCAACGTACCTTTTTCCTCACTGAACAACTTTCTATTAGGACACTGCCAACAGAGCAACAAGTTTCTCAGCGTGTGGTTAGTGGCGGGAATGAGCAACGCCAAGAAAAATTTCAAATTGCTGGCCGCTTTTGACGCTGTTTCACGCTTTTAGTTAGTAGCCGCTGAAAACCTGAGGGCATTAGCCTTTTACAGCAGAGGTTGGCGGAATAACAAAATGTAACAAGCTCGCAGGCCGATAAACATGGAGTGAGACGATTGCGGTCTATTCGCTCAAGCGAAACCTGCGAATATGGAGAACAAGTTATGCAATTACAACCTTGGGCCGATTCAATTGTCAGAGCTTTGCGTCGCCGAATCAGCAAACACCGTTCAGGTTTTATCGGCCTATTGGTGGCAGCGACAGTACTGAGTGTACTCACTGGGTTACTAGCCTCGGGCAGGACGGACGGAGACCGCGCATTGGTAGCTGCCCCAGGTTCTACGGTTAGGCAAACCAATGCCGGCTTGGGGGGGACCCTGAATGTCGCAACAGATCGTTTTCCATTGGCGGGGCGGTTGCGGCAACGGCTGGGAAAACGCTTTCTGACACAGGGGAAAGTTGCTACTGAGATAGTTGGGATGCTGCAACGCGGACAAGAGCATCAGCTCATTCGACTCACACGAAGTTACAGCGAGACAGGCGAGGTCGTCACATTTACTTTGGCTGGCAAGACGGCGATTTTTCAATGGCGCGATGACAGCGGGGCTTTGTCAGACGGCGCGCGCGCCAGCGCTGACACGCGAACATTGATTGAACGCCTAGTGCTCGATAGTCCCGACCAGTTCGTGCTGGCGCAATTACGCCGTACCGCTTACCAAAAGATTGCTGAGGCGGTGCGCCCGGAAGAGTCAATCAGCACCGACAAAAACGAAAATTATACTGGCCCACTTTGGACTCTCGTCCAGGTGCTGGAAGCAGGTACGGTCGCCGACCGTCGCCCGTTGAGTGCAGTGCGACAGTACTACCTCAATCAAAATACAGGGCTGCTTGACCGTGTGCTTTCACAGGAAGACGGGAAGACCGTTACGGCCGAGATTGCAGGCTGGGTCGAGCGGAATGGCGAGACCTTTCCTTCACTCATCACCTGGAAGTCCGGCGGCGAAGAACTTATGAAACTGACCGTCAATAACATCGGCTTTCCCACCCGGCAATAACATAGTAAGAAGAGAGGTAACCAGCCATGCAACGAATGCTTAATCTAAGCGGTATGATAGAAAAAACTCGGTCATTTTGCTCATGCAGCATATTGCTAGGCGTATTTCTGGCTAGTGCGCTATCGGCAGCCGCCCAAACAACGCCCAGCCCTGGCTTACAACCGGATCGCGGTACACGCACGCCAGGGGGTTATTCCATCTCTGATCTTGAGAACGTCAGCCTGACCAACGGCAATTTGAATTTAACGATTCCGCTGGCATCGTTGCCGCCTTCGGCTGGTGGCAAACTCTCTTGGACGATCAATGCCATTTACAACAGCAAGCTCTGGGACGTGAAATCGGAGCAATATCCGGCGGATATCAATCATCTTAACCAGCCTTATTACTTGAAACATATCCAGGCCAGTTCGCAAGGTGGTTGGGAGCTCGGCGGGCGTTATGAAATTTACCAACAATCGATTGACGACGAGATTCAAATTGACGGTTGTGTTGGCCAACCAGATTGCACCTACGCCACCTTCAGATACAAATACTTTCTGAATACTCCTGACGGCGTGCGGCACGAACTGCGCCCGCTCGATGCGCCGACTTGTAATGGATGCCCTCCCTGGCGAAGTGGCTACTTTGCCCAGACACCGGACACGCTTGGCAGCGCGATGCGCTATTACAGTTACGACGGCAGCTATTTGTGGGCAGTCATCAACCCTTCGGGCAGCGCTACGGCCTGGACGGTTTATCTGAAAGACGGGACGCGCGTCACAATGTCCGGCGGTATCGAGCGCATCTACGACACCAACGGCAACAGCATCGCTATTTACACCACGGTAGATGGCAGTGGTAACAGCACAACGCATTACGTGGATGAACGCACCAACCGGGAGATCAAACTTTATCGTGCGTTCGGTTCCAGCAATACGCAAGTGCAGTATCAAAAAGTCGGCGGCGCTTGGGAGACAATCACCATCAATTGGGGCACGACCGATGTCTACGGACTGGTTTACAACGTAGACGACCGGTCTTGCCAGCCATTGGCGCGAGAACATTCCGATACCTTGTCAGTGATCCGGTCAATCGTTTTGCCACAGACCGAGCCAGGCTTGCCAGGGCGCAGTTTCAGTTTCAATTACAACTCCGACACCGCCGCTACAGCGGTGCCTTTTCAATACAGGCCAGCGCCAGCATGTAACCCAACCCCGGTTACCGTAACGGCCGCCTCGCGTGGTTGGGGCCAAGTGAGCCGGATGACCATGCCGACCGGCGCTTATGTGGATTACACCTGGGACTGGGACAACGTGCCAAACAAGTCCGCGCCACTGACCGCCACCGAGCAGATTGCCGGCGAGACAATCAAGCAAAAGAAAGTGACGTATGATGGCGGCCAGTTCTCGACTTGGGCGTATGTCATCGGCAGCACCTCCGGCACAGTGACTGCGCCGGACAATTCAGTGACCACTGAGACTTTTTACAGTCATAGCACAGCAAAATCATCTTCGCTGGCTGGCATCAGCGGCTTTGGTGGGATGGTCTATCGCAGCGATCGCGCTGGCAAAATCCGCATTGAGCGTAAGTGGGGCTTGAAGATCTTCGATGGCGCTTACAGCCTCTCGCCGGAAGGCATAGTCAACTTTAACAACGTGCTGCTGGCGGAATACACGACGTTGATGGAAGGCGGTAGCGCGGTGAAGATGGCGGCCAAGACATTCCAGTACGATTTCAACGGCAATGTCACCCAGACGACTGAATATGACTGGTTCGATCCGGCGCTGGTCTCGCGGGACAGCGATGGCGTGCCCACTGCCGTACCTGGCAGCGCAACTGTCCTGCGCACAACGACCAACACTTATTACAACCCAGCGGACGCTTCAAGTTCGACCAATGTCTACGCCAAACGCGTGTTGGCGACGGCCCAGCCATTGATTCTCAGCGCTCCTCGCGATTCCATCACTGGGCCGAGTCAAACGAGATTCAGCTTTGAAGGCCAAGCCTGGGGCACAACACCAACCATCGGCAATCTGACGCGCCTCAGCAAGTGGGATGACCAATCCAGCACTTGGCTGGATACAGTCAATACCTATGACATCTATGGGAACCGCCTGACAACTACCGCTCCCAAGGGAGTGGCAAGCACTGGTGTCCCGAATGACTTCGTCATGACCTATGTCTGGGATCCAGCCACGCACGCGAATGTGACCAGCGTAACCGTTGATCCGCTCAATGGCAGCGGCGTGCAAACCACTACTTCTGTCTACGATTATTCAACCGGTCTGTTGACGAGCCAGACTGATCCCAATGGCAAAATTTCTACCATCAGCTATGTCAATCAATTGCTGGGCGCGGCTGATCCGTTTTTGCGCCCTGGGTTGGCGAGTGGGCCAGCCGTTACTTCGGTAGCTAATGGAGTGACATACACCAATCAACAGGCGCAAGCGCGTAATCTTTACTATGACACCGCTCGTCAGGTGGTGGTCGAACGAGATTTGAATACGCAAGGGGATCGCAAACTCAAGACGCGCGTCACCAGCGATCTACTTGGCCGTCCGACGCTGACCGAAAGTAACGAAGACGGCACCAGCAACTGGACGATCTCAACCCAAAATGTCTACGTGGAGATGGGGAGGATTACGTTGAGTTCCAATCCCCGGCGGAGCGCCGCAGCTCAGACGGATGGCTGGACGCGTATCACAAAGGATAACCTGGCACTGGGACGGGTCACTGAAATGGCGACTTTCGCCACTACCACACAACCGCCGAACACGGGAACAACCGCCAATTGGACTGGCTCTGTCACCACGACCTATTACTCCAATCAGGTGACCGTGCGCGATCAGGCGAACAAACAGCGGCGCAGCTTTACTGACGGTGCGGGACGTTTAACACAAGTGGATGAGATGTACGAGCATCCCAGCACCAGCGTTTATGCGACGACTACCTACGTGTATGACACATTCAACAATTTGCGTAGCGTTACGCAAGGCTCGCAGCAGCGCTTCTTCAAATATGACTCGCTCTCTCGCCTGATCCGCACGCGTAATCCTGAGACGCGCACAGCTTCGGCGCTCGCCACCACTGGCGACCCGCTGAACAATCAATGGTCAATGGCCTACGCCTACGACTTGAACGGCAACCTGACGGAACGCAGATCGGTCACTGGCGCGGATGCTTCTCCTTCCGTCTTGACGACGACGTATGGTTACGACGGTCTCAACCGCAATACCTCTGTAGCGTTCAGTTCTTATGCCACTGGGACGAGTGGCATCGAGCGCGTCTACGACTTGGCCACGAATGGCAAAGGGCTGCCTTATTACACGGTCAGTTACAACTATCGCTGGGATGGTGATAACAAACCATATTGGCATGCCGATGCGACGAACAGCTATGACGCGGTGGGTCGGCCACTGAATCGGTGGCAGGGATTCATACTGAGCAATGCGCAAAATCAGGCGACGACTTGGCAGCAGTACAACATGACCCGCGCCTACAATCTGGCGGGCGCGGTCTCTTCGCAAACTTATCCTTCGGGGCGATCGGTGAGCTATTCTTATGACAATGCTGGCCGCCTATCGGGGTTCACGGGCAACATCGGCGATGGTGCGCCACGCACTTATGCCACCAGCATAAGTTACCACGCTGCCGGGCAACTGTATCGCGAACAGTTCAACACTGGCACAGCAGCGCTCTATCACAAAATGCATTACAACAGCCGCCAGCAAATGGTTTCGACCCGGCTAAGTACGATCAATGACGACCTAAATTGGAATCGCGGAGCAATTATCAATTTTTACGGGACGAATTCGGTCACCAACTGGGATATGTATGCCAAAGACACCGACAGCAACAGCAATCTGCGGCGGCAGGCTTATTATGTGCCCGACGCGGTAGACGGTAGTGGCAATGTAACTGCATACTCTATCCCGACGCTACACGATTTCACTTATGATGCGCTCAACCGCCTCGGTTCTACTTACGAATCGCAGATGAATGCGAGTGGCGTCTGGAGCTTCGGTACTCTGCAACAGACCTACAATTATGATCAATGGGGCAACCGCACCGTCAGCGGGCAGACCATTGACACAACCACCAACCGGATGACGGCCAGCGGCGGTGTCAGTCTCGGTTATGACGCTACGGGCAATCAGACTAGCAATGGCGCTTATTCACGTTGGTACGAGGCCGAGAACCGCATGACCAAGGCCACAGCGAGCGGCGGCACGAGCTACTATTACTACAACGCCGAAGGGCAGCGGACGCGGCGTGTGGTGGGCACGGCGGAGACCTGGCTGGTTTACGGGTTTGAAGGCGAGTTGGTGGCGGAGTATCCAGTCGTCGGAACGTTCAATGGGAGCAATCCGCCGACGGTGACGCAGAAAGAGTACGGGCATCGCAGCGGACAATTGCTCGTGGTGGGAGGCTGCGATACGATGCGCTGGCTGGTGGGGGATCAGGTGGGGACACCGCGGATGGAATCAGACACGACGGGAAGTTTGGCGGGGATTAGGCGACACGATTATTTGCCGTTTGGGGAGGACTTGTTTGGGGTGGTCAGTGGGACGAATCAGCGTACGACGGGCCGGGGCTATACGACAGCGGCAGGGCAGGATTGTGTGCGACAGCAGTTTACTTCAAAAGAACGCGACACTGAGAGCGGGCTGGACTTTTTTGAAGCCAGATATTACTCAAGCCTACAGGGAAGATTTACTTCAGCAGACCCAATCATAATTACTCCTGAACGTGTCATAGATCCACAACAGCTTAACCTTTTTGCATACGCACGCAATAACCCTCTACGCTTCACCGATCCGACAGGAGAGGATATCGTTGAGAATGTTGCGGACGAGTACAAAGAGCGATATAAGAAGTGGAAAGACGAGTTTCTTTCCACCGAGGCGGGGCGCAAGCAGTGGAATAAGTATGCCAATGATAAGAACTTCACCTTGACAATCACTGTATCAAAAGATAGAGGGGAGGGAGCACTGGCGGATGGATATAAGTGGGATGCCAATGGCAAACTTAATGCCGCGACAATTACACTTGGTAGCAAACTTGACTCTGGTTACCCCAGTCCTGATCATTACCCTGTTACAAGCTCTTTGCGCCAAGGCGATCCCCAATATAACACTGCAGTATCCGGAGAAGTCCTGGCAGCAACTAAGATTGCCCATGAGTTTGGACATGTCAATAGAACAGCAAATGTTGATGCGACACTCTATCAGCTACAGAACAAATTAATATCCGAGTGGAATGACGTTTTCTTTAAGAGCGGCGCTAGCGACCCTCGCTTGGCTCAGTTGGAACAGCAAATGGGGGGGACGCCTGTGACGATTAACAAAGATCGAGAACATTGGGCAGAAGCGAATACGATCCCATTTCTCAATAATAGATTTCCAGGCGGCAAAGGCGATTCGATGCCTGGAAGAATAAAGAAGGCTATTGAGTCTTACCAGAAGACATATCCGGGGCGTTAAGTTATGAAGTTCAACTCAAAAATCCATCTTTTGCCACTAGCAATGTTGTTTATGTGCTATGCGCCAGTTGTAGTGCTTGGACAAGGTATGTGTGTGCCAGAGCCAATAAAGATTGGCCAGGTAAAAGGGCAAGTGTTCTTTGGATATGCTGGAAAACAACGTTCACAGCGAGACGTAATTGTTGAAGTTAGTAATTACCGAAATCCCAAGCGAGTAATTGCTAGTACAGTCACCAACGCTGAGGGCCACTTTCACATCGACGAGATAAAGCCGGGAAAATACTGGCTTAGAACAAAGCATAGTCAGATAATAGGAATAGGTGTGGAGTTGAATATTGTTGCGGCAAGCGATGAGAACAAGTCCGAAGATTGGCGAATAGTATTTGTCCTTGGCGCAGACCCTTCAAAAATGTGCGGCGGTGGTTATGTCGAAGTCGTAAAGCAGCCTGAAGGCAGAAAATGATTTCCTTTTGCAAAGATTTGGAGACATTGAAACAGGCAAGAAAGACAAGCTGGATTTAACCACCCTCTTGCAGGTTGGCTCTGTAGGTGGCCTTTCACGGCTCACGCACTCATACGTTGCAGCAAGCAAAGAGATATTTTTTATTCCCGCCCACTTGATGAATTATCCGCCCGGCTCAGCGCCTTGCTCGACGAGCCAGCTTCGGACAGCAAGGGCCTGTGGCTGCGCGCGCAAACGTTGCGCCGATTTTGATTCCCCTATTACGTAGCACAACCTTGAGACAACCGTAGCCAACGTACGCGCACGGCGGCTGGTGCGCAGCGAGAGAGGGAGTCCCCAATGAACACTATTGCCAATGGTGTCATCAGGCTGAAGGCCACCAATTGCCGCGCTTGCACAGCGCAATAGATGTAGATTTACATTGCCCGGAGTGCGATCGTTCGATTGTATTGGTGAGTGTCAGGATGGCTTGTCAGTTGGTACAAAAGCATCGCCGAACAATTTACACTTGGATCAGCAAGGAGTGGGTACGCGCTGTCACGCTGACCGATACGCGGCAGATGATCTGTTACAGCACGCCCTTCAATCCACCCGAAGCTCCGAGCCTGGCAGCGAATAACGCGTAAAACTTTCCCCGGCAGATTGTCCGCTCCGGTAAGCTCCGTGCACGCTGAACACGGTCTATTGACTCTGCCCAGAAGTTTTCGGCGGCAAGCAACGTTTGCACATTTGGTTGTCTCCAACAAAGAGCTGAAGAATTATGGCTGTATTGCGGTGCCTGATTATCTGTGGTAGTTTTCCGCACGCAATTGACAACCAGATCACAAACGAGCGGGGGTAATTCAGTGGTAGAATGCCAGCTTCCCAAGCTGGACGTCGCGGGTTCGAGTCCCGTCCCCCGCTCCAAATCATTTTCAGCCTGCCCAGCAATTCTTTCTTCAACACACCGGAACTTTTCCCTTATTGAAACTGCCTTGTTTGTGTCAGGACGCAATTCAATTAGCGCCGTGGCTGCGACGGTGATTCATGTATGTCCTCCCCCATCACCCGCCGGGCTTCGGCGTTTGCGTTCATCCGTAAAAAGAAGGGCGCGACAGGCATAGATTGCCTGTCGCGCCCTGAACGGTTTTCGTTGGCCTAAAGCTTACAGCCCCTGCGCCGCGATGTACTTGACCAAATCGACAACGCGACAGGAATAGCCCCATTCGTTGTCATACCACGACAGAATCTTGATCATATTGCCGCCGATGACTTTGGTGTTCTCGGCGTCTACGATGGATGAATTGGCATTCTTTTTGAAGTCGGAGGAGACCAGCGGTGCTTCCTCGAATTGTAGGATGCCTTTCAACGCTCCGTTGGCTGCGTCCTTGAGCACTTGATTGACCTCAGCGGTCGAAGTCTCTTTCTCGACTTCAATCACCACGTCAACCAGCGATACGTTGGGCGTCGGCACGCGCACGGCGATGCCGTCGAATTTGCCTTTCAGTTCGGGCAGCACCAGCGCCACTGCTTTCGCCGCGCCGGTCGAGGTTGGAATCATCGAGAGTGCGCCAGCCCGCGCACGGCGCAAATCCTTGTGCGGGAAGTCGAGGATGACCTGGTCGTTGGTGTAAGAGTGAATCGTCGTCATCAACGCCTTCTTGATACCGAATTTTTCGTGGATGACCTTGGCCACCGGCGCCAGGCAGTTGGTCGTGCACGAAGCGTTCGAGAGCACGTGATGCTTGGCCTTGTCATAGGCCTTCTCATTCACGCCCATCACAACCGTGATGTCTTCGTTCTTGGCGGGCGCGCTGATGATGACTTTTTTGACCGGGCCGCGCAGATGAGCTTTGGCTTTCTCTTTGTCGGTGAAGTGGCCCGTGGACTCGATGACGATCTCTGCGCCGACTTCTTCCCAGGGGATCAGCGCTGGGTCTCTTTGGGCGAAGACGCGAAACTTGTCCTTGCCAACGGTGATCGAATTTTCGTCCGCCGAAATGTCCTGCTCCAGATTACCCAAGATTGAGTCGTACTTGAGCAAATGCGCCAGCGTCTTGGTGTCGGTCAGATCGTTGACCGCGACGAAGTCAATATCGTCCGTGCCTAAGGTTGCGCGCAGCACGTTGCGTCCGATACGGCCAAAGCCGTTAATGCCTACTTTGATACCCATTGCTTCTCCTTTGTAATCATTTTTAGGGAATTTGTTTGTGACGCAAGCCAAGTCAAGCCGTCGCTTAGCTACAGTCGCGTTTCAGCCTGTGGCTTGAAACATTGGAAGTTAGCTTAGCGTCTGCGGGGTGTCAAGAATCCGAGTCATTAGCGTTGCGTGTGTGCGCGATGACGACATTGAATGTCTGCTCGCGGCCTTCACCAACGACCTGTTGCGTTTGCAACATGCCTGTTCTATCTTCCCTGTGCCGCTATGGGGCAGTGGAGTCGCGCCACCGCCAATCGTTCAATCCAGAAAATCATTGCTGGGGGCAGTTCCGCTTGCTTTCGCAGACGATCTCGCATTACCGGATTCAGCGCCATCTTGGCACGAACGTCATCGGCGAAGTCTATCTGGCCGAAGACCTGCAACTGCGCCGCAAAGTGGCGCTCACACTTTTGCCGGAAAGCTTCACGCGCGATGCACGCCGTATGAGCCAATTGTCGCAAGAGGCGCGTTTGCTCTCCTCGCTCAACCATCCGAACATCCGCTTCATTTACGAGATCGGCCAAGATCAACAGCAACACTTCATCGCCACTGAATTTGTCGAGGGGCCGACGCTGCGCGAACAGTTGGCGACGACGCGCCTGCGCTTGCAGGAAATACTCGATGTCGCGGCGCAGATAGTGAGCGGGCTGGTGGCGGCACACGCAGCGGGCGTGTTGCACCGCGACCTGCGCCCGGAAAACGTGATGATCCGGCCCGACGGCTACGTGAAGATTCTGGACTTCGGCCTGGCAAAACTGGTGGAGCAGACGGCAACCTTGAACGACCCAACCGCCACAGAAGAAACCAGACCCGGCGGAACTGAGTTGCTAGTCCACGACGATCCATTCAAGACAAGGCCGCTCAGCTATATCAAAGATGCGGCGCCAGAGCAGCCGGGCCAGTGGCGCAGTGAAATCCTGGCCGCGACCGGAGCCGCGCCTTACTTGTCGCCGGAACAGTTGGATGGCACGAAGCTGGACGAGCGCAGCGACATTTACAGCTTCGGCGTGTTGCTTTACGAAATGTGCACCGGACGTGTGCCATTCCCTGGCGCGAGCGCGACGGAAGTATTGGACGCGATGCTCGAACAGCCAATGCCAACAGTGCGCCGCGCGACTCACGATGCGCCGGATGAACTGGACTGGATTGTGCAGAAGGCGCTCGCCATCGAGCCGGAGGAACGCTATCAGACGAGCAAGGAGTGTCTATCCGATCTGCGGCGCTTGAAGCAAAAGCTGGAAATGGCCGCCGAACAGCAACGCTTTGCTGGGCGTCCGGCGGCTAATCAGCAACGCTTCGAGACGCGCCCGCTGTCACGACAAGACACCGGCGCGCTCAACCTCACGCGCAAAAGTGGATCGAGCGGGAGCGGACGCACGCCGTTGAGCCGCGATTCAGGCGCAGTGCGACGCAACACTGGCGGGCGCGCATCTCGTGACTCAATTGATTCGCTGGCCGTGCTGCCTTTTGCCAATGTCAGCAACGATCCGAGCACCGAATACTTGAGCGATGGCCTTACCGAAACCATCATCAACACGATGACACGGCTGGCCAGCTTGCGCGTGATGGCGCGCAGCACAGTCTTCCGCTACAAGGGGCAGGCCATTGACCCGCAAGCCATCGGCAGCGAGCTTGGTGTGCGTAGCGTGCTGGCCGGACGCGTGCAGATGCGCGGCGAAAATCTGGTGGTCAAAGTCGAGCTGATAGACACGGCGGATGGCACCTTGCTTTGGGCTGAAAATTATCAACGCCCACAAGGCGACATCTTTGCCATCGAAGCCGAGATCGCCAAGCAAATTTCCGAGCATCTACGTTTGCAGCTTTCCGGCGAGCAAGAAGCGCGGCTGGCCAGGCGATACACAGACAATGCCGAAGCCTATCACCTCTACCTCAAAGGCCGCTTCTTTTGGAATCAACGCGCGCCGGAGGCTATGAAAAAAGCTATTGAGTGTTTTCTGCAAGCGATTAAGAAGGACAAGCATTATGCGCTCGCCTACGCCGGGCTGTGCGACTGTTACACGTTGTTGAGTTGGTCTGCCGTGCCGCCGCGCGAATTCGTGCCCAAAGCGCGTATGGCCGTGACGAAGGCATTGGAGTTGGATGAACAGCTTGCCGAAGCGCATGCCTCGCTGGGCTTTCTGACGCTCTGGTTCGACTGGGATTTTATGCAATCCGAGCGCGAGTTGCGGCGCGCCATTGAACTCAACCCGAACTATCCGACGGCGCATCATTGGTACGGCTACAACTTGGCGGTGCAAGGGCATGTGGAAGAAGCGCTGGAATGTTTGCGCCACGCGCTCAGCCTCGACCCCCTCTCGCTAATCATTACGACCGACATTGGCGAAATTCTCTATCGCGCGCGCCGTTACGAAGAAGCGTTGGTGCAGTTGCAAAAGGCTTTGGACATGGACTCGAATTTCCGCCTCGCCTATTTCTGGCAAACCAACGTCGCGCTCAAAATGGGGCGCGCCAACGAAGTCGTCGCCGCAATGGAGCAGGCCATGCGCGCGCAAGGCGAGAGTATCGGCGTTAAAACAGCCCTGGCAGCAGCCTGTGCGCTAGCGGGTGAAACCGAACGTGCGCGGCTCTTGCTCGATCAGTTGCAACAACACGCGCAGCGCGATTACGTCCCGCCCTACTACTTGGCGATGGTGGCGGCGCAATTGGGCGAAAAAGATCAGGCCTTCGCTTTTCTCGAAAAGGCGTACCAAGAACGCAGCGGCTGGGTTCCGTGGCTGAAGCTCGACCCGATGGCTGACCCATTGCGGCAGGACGTGCGCTTCAGCGACTTGCTGCGCCGGGTGGGATTGAAGCCTTGATATGGAGCGCTGCGGCTTGACGCAGCTTTCCAGACTTCCACCCAGGACTAAATTGGGGGACGCTGCGTCAAGCCGCAGCGCTCCAAAAACAAAACGCGCCGTTGCACCTGAGTACAACAGCGCGTTTCGTTTTTTGGTAGTGGCGCAAGGTAGTGAGTTTGGAGTACCGGCTTCAGCCGGCCGGGCTGGTCAACGCAAGCTGCCGCCTAAAGGCGGGACTCTAAACCTTCTCTCCCGCTTGCGCCACTACCCGTTTTTTTATGGTCAAGCGGAAGGTTATTTGGCAAGCATTTGATTTACGGTCTCTTCGCGGTCTTTGCTCAGCGTAGCGGCAATTTCTTCCAGCGCCTGCCGCTCATCATCCGAGACGATGCCGAAACCAAACAGACTGCGTGAAGCTTCGGCGATGCGCGTGCAGTAGCTCACTAAATCGCGCTGTGCCTCAATCTGCTCTTCGGACGGCAGTGAGGCAATGAAGACGCGGATGGCGCGCAAGGTGTTTTCAAAAAACTCGTGCGGCGGTTGGCGCGTCAGCCATTCGTTGAGTTTTTGATCGGCGGGGCTGCCAAGCGTTACCCCGCGATTGCGCGCCGCCTGGATCACCATCTCACGTTCTTTGGGGTGAATGTCGCCAGAGGCCCAGGCCACTTGCACCAGCGGCACCACGTACAGCAATTGCACTGTCTCCGGCGTGTAGCCCAATTCCTGTAGCGCGGCGAGCGCCTCAGCGTCATGAATGCCCGTCGCCTCTTCCATCTGCTGGCGCAGCTTTTCGTTGGCGCGCTTCTGGCGCATCTTCTCGATCAACTCGCGCTCTTTGCGCAGGAAGTATTCTTCTTCAAAGCCCTGTTCGCGTTCCGCGAAGATGTCTTTGGTTGACATGATTGCTCCTTAGCCGGTGCAGTACCGGGAGCGATAGCGACTGGGTAAACTTGCGGTTTAATCTATCCGGCGTACTACCACCCGGTCGCCACCGCTCCCGGTACTGCACCGAGAATCTAAATTTCAAAACAAGATTGCGCCAGAGATTGAAGCAAAGTTGTCCGCATTGAGCAAGCCGAAGCCAAATTTGACAAAGCAAAAATGCGCCGCTACAGTTCGGCACTTACTAAAAACCGCAATTTTTACGCTAGGCAAACCATAATGACTGGACACGAGATACGTAAAATCTTTTTGGAATACTTCGAACGCCACGGCCACAAGATCGTCAAATCGTCGCCGCTGCTGCCCGCCAACGACCCGACGCTGCTCTTCGCCAACGCCGGGATGAATCAATTCAAAGATGTCTTTCTCGGCGCCGAGAAGCGCGACTACAAACGCGCGACCTCCTCGCAGAAGTGCATCCGCGCGGGCGGCAAACACAACGACCTGGACGAAGTGGGCAAGACGGCGCGCCACCACACCTTCTTCGAGATGCTCGGCAACTTCTCCTTCGGCGATTACTTCAAGGAGGACGCGATCAAGTTTGCCTGGGACTTGCTGGTGAACGAACTGAAGCTTGATCCGAAACGGCTCTGGTTTTCGATTTACGCGGGCGATGATGAAGTTGGCGCGGACGAAGATGCCGCGCAGCTTTGGCAAAAGGTCGGCGCGCCTGCCGACAGGATTTTGCGCTTCGGTCGCAAAGACAACTTCTGGCAGATGGGCGAAACAGGGCCGTGCGGGCCGTGTTCGGAAATCCATTACTACATGGGCGAACACCCCGAAGACCCGCGTTTCAACAAGGAAGCGTACGTCAACGGCCCGGGCGATGACACGATTGAAATCTGGAATCTCGTGTTCATGCAATACAACCGCTCCGAGATTGAGCCGGGCAAATACAAACTCGATCCGCTACCTGCGCCTTCTGTGGACACGGGAATGGGCTTGGAGCGCGTCTCGGCTGTGTTGCAGGGCGTGAAGTCGAATTACGACACTGATCTAATCAAGCCGATTATCAGGTTCACTGCGACGCTGGCGGATAGGCATTACGAGCCAGAAACACAAGAAGGTTTCGCAATGCGCGTCGTGGCGGATCACGCGCGCGCTACCGCTTTTGCGATTGCGGACGGCATCTTGCCGGGTAACGAAGGGCGCAACTACGTTTTGAGAAAGATTATGCGTCGTGCGATTTATCACGGTCGCAACACGCTAGGTTTCGAAGGCACCTTCTTTAATAAGGTCACGAACTTTGTTATTGACCAGATGAAAGAGCCTTATCCAGAACTGGAAGCTCAACGTGGCTTTATTGAAAAGATGGTGGCGCTTGAGGAACGGCGGTTTGGCGCGACACTTACGATTGGTCTAAAGAAATTGGAAGAGTTGTTTGGAGAGGATAAGTATGTTTGTGGCGTTGTTGACTTGGCTCGTTTGAAAGACACCTACGGAACGCCGACAGATTTGATGTATGTAGTATTGAAGGAAGGGCAGAGATCCATCGTCGTAGGCGAAAAGAACAGCCTGGGACGCATACCAACGTTGCCGGTTGACCAAATGTCGGCGGAAGAGTTCAACCAACGTATTGAAGACGCCATAAAAGAACTTCAACGAACATCCGAGATCAGCAAAAACAAACAACACGAAAAGACTAAACCGGTCTATGAGGCTTTATCACGGCGGCATAACACTAAATCAGAGTTTAAAGGGTACGAAACTACGCGAGTTGATAATGCAAAAATTGTCGCACTAATCAAAAGTGAAAATGAGGTTAAATCGCTGGACGGAGGCGATGAAGCTGAAGTCGTATTGAACCAAACTCCGTTTTATGCCGAAAGCGGCGGCCAAGTCGGCGATGTTGGCAACCTCGTTGGTGAAAATACCAGCGCCATTGTTGAAGACACCTATTCACCCATCTCAGGGTTGGTCGTTCATAAGGTCAAAGTCGAAAAGGGAAGTCTGCAAGTAGGAGATACAGTTTCAGCACAAGTGGATGTCGAAAAGCGCGACTCGACGCGGCGCAATCACACCGCCACGCACTTGATGCACGCGGCCTTGCGCGAAGTGCTTGGCACACACGTCAAACAAGCGGGTTCAGTGGTCGAACCGAACTACTTGCGCTTCGACTTCACACACTATCAACCTTTGACGCGCAACGAAATCGAAGAGATCGAAAACCTGGTCAACTATCACATCCTGCGCAATGAGCCTGTACAAACAGACGTGCTGGCGATTGAAGACGCGATGCGTTCGGGGGCGATGGCGCTGTTTGGCGAGAAGTATGGCGAGAAGGTGCGTGTGTTGACAGTGAACGGGATGGAAGGCGTGTTTTCAAAAGAACTCTGTGGCGGCACTCACGTGCGCGCGACCGGCGACATCGGTTCTTTCAAAATCACGAGCGATGAAGCCATCGCTTCAGGCACGCGCCGCATCCGCGCCGTGACGGGCAAGGGCGCGTTCGAGCGTTTTCAAGCCTCGGAAACGTTGCTGGCGGAAACAGCTTCGCGTTTGAATGCTACGCCGAAGCAATTGCCAGAAACCGTCGAGAAGCTGCAAGACCAAATTCGCCAGCAGCAGAAAGAGATCGAACGGCTCAAACTCAAACTGGCGCAGGGCGGGGGCGGCAGCGCCGATCAAGTTACTGAAGTCAACGGCCTCAAAGTTTTAGTCCGCAAAGTCGAAGAGTTGGGCAAAGACGGACGCCGCCAACTGGCCGACTCGCTCACACGCAAGATCGCGCCCGGCGTCGTCGTGATCGGCGATGTGGCGGATGGCAAGGCCGCGCTGTTGGTGATGGTTTCGGATGATGCTACGGCGAAGGTGCAAGCTGGCAAGATCATCAAGGCGTTGCCCGGCGCGCGCGGTGGCGGCAAGGCTGATTTGGCGGAAGGCGGCGTTGAATTAGATAAGCTGGATGAAGCGTTGCAATCTGTACCCAGCATCATAGAAAGCACTTTGAACCATTGACCCACGCGAAAAGAGCCAAGCAACGAAGGCGGGCGTTTAGAGTACAAGCTTTAGCCTGCCAGTGGAGCGTACATAATCCACTGGCAAGCTAAAGCTTGTACTCTAAACGCTGGCAAGCTAAAGCTTGTACTCTAAACGCTGGCTCACCACAGTTCGTCCGTTAAATTGATCGGTGTTTCAAGCCCGCAGGGCTTAAGCGGTAGTCAAATGCTCAGATAGGTTAAATTATGAATTCCCCTACTAAGAAGCTCGACCTCATTGAACACATCTCCACAAAAGACAAGAAGCAGCGTTACGTCAACCAGATGTTTGAGCGGATTTCGCACCGCTACGATTTCTTCACGGTCTTTTTTTCGTATGGCATGGATCGTGGTTGGAAGCGGAAGCTGATCGAGATGTTGGCGCTGAAAGGCAACGAGCGTGTGCTCGATCTGGCTTGCGGCACTGGCGATATCACTTTTGCCGAAGGGCACGAGTTGCCAACAGGTGAGGCTGTTGGCTTGGACATCACGCAAGGCATGCTGGTGATTGCCGAACGCAAACGTCGCGAATTGAATATGAACAATGTGCGGTTTCAGCGCGCCGACATTATGCGCTTGCCTTACGCAGATGAGTCTTTTGATTGTGTAACAGGCGGCTATGCGTTGCGTAACGTGCCTGACATTGCGGGGGCGCTGGCTGAAATACAGCGTGTGTTAAAACCCGGCGGGCGTTTCTTCTCACTTGATTTCGGGCATCCGCAGTTTCAACTCTATCGCTGGGGCTACTTGAATTATTTGATCGTGGTCGGCTCGGTCGTCGGTTGGGTGATGCACCGCGACCCGGATACTTATCGTTATATTCCCGAATCCCTCAGACGTTATCCCGGACAGCGTGGCGTGGTTGATTTGATGCAGTGCGCAGGATTTGTTGATTGTGATTTTATCGAGTTCGGCGGTGGCATTATGGCGATCAATCATGGAACGAAGCCTAGCCTAGCCTAGCTCGGCTTTATATTGCACATCGGCATTTGCTTTATGAACAGTCTAGTTGCTTCCAATCTGACACATCACCCTGGTCGCACATTCGCCAGCATCATCGGCGTCGCCGTCGGTGTTGTATTGGTTGTTCTAACTGTCGGCCTCGTGCGCGGCACTTTGCGCGAAATCGGCAAGCGCGGCGCGAACACGGGCGTCGAACTCTGGTTGCGCCAAACTGGGCAGGGTCTCTCGTTCTCGACGGCGGATATGAACATCCCGCTAGACGAGCTCGAAAAGGTGCGCGCTGTGCCAGGCGTAGCGTTGGCCACGCCAGTCGGGCAAGACCTGGAGATGGGCGGCAGCGCTGGTGTTGGCATTCGCCAGATCGAAGGGATCAGCTTTGCGGACTATGCTGCATCGAGCAAGCTGCGCTTGGTAGCAGGGCAACCTCTACCAGCCACGGGCGATGTCGCGCTCATTGATTTCAAAGAAGCCGAAGGCAAGAGGCTCAAAGTCGGCGATAAAATCAGAGCTTTGAAAGGCCGCGAACTCACCATCGTCGGCATCTACGAGCCGGAGATGGGCGCGCGCATCAAAGTTCCGCTCTCCACGCTGCAAGAAGCGTCGGGCTTGGGTGACAAGTGTTCGATGATCTATATCAAGGTCGCCAATCCGAGCGAACAAGAGGAAGTAGCGCGCCGCGTGGCCGAGCAGCTCCCCGATTACAGCGTGATCTTCACGCGCGACCTGCCGCAGATGTTTGCTACGGGTTTCAGCGGCTTCAACGTGTTTCTGAACGTTGTGGCGGGGTTGGCGACGGTTATCAGCTTACTGGTTATTTTGTTGACGATGTACACGACGGTGACTGAGCGCACGCGGCAGATCGGCATTTTGAAATCGTTGGGGATGTCGAAGACCGGCATTGCGCTGGTCTTTGAAAAGGAGGCGCTGTTGATTAGCTCACTAGGCGTGTTAGCGGGTTTGGCCGTCACGTTCATCGCGCGCTACTTTCTGGTCAACAAGCTGGGTTGGAAGATCGAGTTGGAAGCGGGCTACATCTTGTACGCGTGTTTGGGCGGGTTGTTGAGTGGCGCTGTTGGCGCACTCTACCCGGCGTTGCGTGCGGCGCGACAAGACCCGATAGACGCGTTGAGTTACGAGTAGAGGGGGGAAATCAAAAGGCAAAAGGCAAATATCAAAAGGCAAAAGTGTGGAACTCGGTTTCAAAAGAAAGAAAAGTGCCGACCTTTTGCTTTTTGATATTTGCCTTTTGCCTTTTGCCTTTTGAGAGATGAAGCGTTGGATTGCCAGCATCGTGGCCCTACTTGGATTGCTGCTCTTCATCTATGTGGTGCGGCAGACAGGCCTTGGTGTGATTTGGGCCGAAATACGTAAGCTGGGCGCGGGCTTTCTGCTCATCCTGGCGATCTCTTCAACGCGCTACTTGTCGCGCAGTCTGGCGTGGTTGACTTGTATGTCACCGGAGACGCGGAGCGTTGGAGTGTGGCATCTGCTGCGGGCACGGCTGGCGGGCGAAGCGGTGGGCGATTTGACGTTCGGGCCAATCGTAGCGGAGCCATTGCGCTTGGTCGCTCTGGGCGACAGGTTGGGGTTGAGCGCAGGCTTGTCCTCGCTGGCCGTGGAGAATGTGGCGTACACGGTCTCGAGTTGCTTGATGGTAGTGGCGGGCGCGACCGCACTCTTGGCAAATTTTGGCTTGAATGAATCCTTGCGCGGGGCCGTGCTGACGGCGCTGGCAATTGTATTGGTGTTAGGCGGTGTCGCCGTGCTAGCCATCAGCCGGCGTTGGCGGATTGGGTCTTTAGTGTTGGGCTGGCTATGCAGTTGGCAGGCGCTCGCTCCGGTGTTGCCAGTGTCGTTGGAAGAGAAGCTTGATGAATTGCGCAAACTGGAAGACTACGCCTTTGATTTTTATGCGAAGCGCCCGACGGATTTTCTGTTGGTAGGGTTGTGCGAGTTGTTCTTCCACTTGGGCGGCATGACCGAAATCTACGTAACGATGCGGTTGATCGGCCATGAGTTGACGTTGGCGACGGCCTTTATGCTGGAAGCGATCAATCGCGCTTTGAACATCGCGTTTATTTTTGTGCCCGCTTTAGTCGGAGTGGATGAAGCGGGAACCGGGTTGGTCACGGAAGTCTTGGGCTTTGGCCGCCCGGCGGGTGTGGCGCTGGCGATCATTCGCAAGATCAGGATGTTTTGCTGGATCGGCATTGGCCTGCTCTTTTTGGCGTTGAGCCGGAGGCGGCGATGAGGCGGCTGATCGTCAACGCGGATGATCTCGGTCTGACGCCCGGCGTCAATCACGCTATCATCGAAGCTCACACGCGCGGCATTGTGACGAGCGCGACGCTGATGGCCAATATGCCCGCCTTTGACGATGCTGTGCATTTGGCGAAAGCGCACCCCACGTTGGGAGTCGGTCTGCACTTCAACATCACGCAAGGGCGGCCCGTCGCCGCGCCGGAACAGGTGCGCAGCCTGTTGAATGAAGACGGCGAGTTTTTTGGCACGAGCACGCGGTTGTGGCAACGCGCACTCATCGGGCGCGTGCGGCGCGAAGAGATCGTCCTCGAATTCCGCGCGCAAGTGGAAAAAGTTTTGGACGCCGGGTTGCAACTGACACACGTTGACAGCCACAAACACGCGCACGCCATCGCGCCGGTCTTTGCCGCCATCAATGCCACGCTTGGCCTTTACGGTATTCACGCCATACGCTTGCCGCGCGAGCCGCTGCGCTGGGGCCAGGCTTGCCGCTCGCGCAGACTGTTGAAACAAGGTTTGACGGCCACCGGGTTGTCGTATTTGTGCCGTGACTTTCAGCGCCAGTTGGACGCGACCTTCACCCGAACCACGACGGCCTTTTTCGGCATCACGCAGACTGGCTGTTGGAGCAAGCCTTGGTTGCTCGACCTGCTCGATCGCTTGCCAGCAGGCACCAGCGAATTGATGTGTCATCCGGGTTATGACGACGCGGCGCTTAGGCAAATCGCCACACGCTTGCGTGCGGCGCGCGCAGCAGAACTCGAATTGTTGTTGGATGAGGAATTGCCTGTGCTGCTGCGCGCGCGCGGGATTGAGTTGGTGAACTATGCCGTTTTAGCTGGGGCTGACGAGTCGCGCCAGCTTGGCTAAGCGGCGGTCGTTATTACTAGCAGGGACAAACGATCACCCCTTCGAGTGTGCCGAGCGCCGCAACTTGCGCATTGATTTCCACGTTGCTCAACCGCAGACGATAGGCGACCAGCACTTCACAGCCGACCAGTTTCTCGTCTTTTGCCTTAGTGATCTTGCCGCTTAGCCGCCCTTCCATGACCAAACGCGTGTTGCACGACTGTTCACAGTTAGCCGGGCCCGAGATGAAAGGCCGGCGGTGCGGCCCAATGTTGTTGAAGCCGTTCATGGCTCCTTTGACAACGATATCGGTGCCTGTCCAAACGAAATTGCCGGAGTGAATCCCGCGTCCGGGGATAGGGTCAATCTCTTCCGTCACTAATTCTTGGACCTCGATAATGCCGTCTAGTGGAAGCGCTACCTTCGAATCGCATGGTACGTGCGTCCTGACCGGCAATTTCAATGAGTGGATGAGCTTGATTGTCTTACAAGCTTTGGACGTGCAATCCTTCGCTGGCTCGCCGTGCAGGCTCAAGACTCCATGAAAGATGTCCTTCGAGACTGCGTTGAGACAGAGTTTGCTGCTCTTGAGTGTCTCTGGTTTGTCATATTGACTTGGCATGGTTTTGGCTCCTTTTGGGGTTACTGAGTTGATCTTGTCCTCGATCAAAGGATTGTTTGCTCGAGAAGAGGTACGGCTGCTTATACGAATTAAGCCTGATGGGCACAGCCTAAATCAGTGAGGCCAACCACGCAAGACTAAGCTCAGCTTTTCATTGATTCCGGCAGGTAGCCCAACAAGGCGAGCGCAGTTTTGACCAGCGCTATGGCTGGCTCGTTGACGGATTCGTTGTCCGCGCCCATCAAGTTCAAGGCAAACACGAAACTGCCCTGGCCCGTTTCCAACCAGCCGACAAACCAGCCCAAATATTTTCCGCTCGCGAGCATTCCGCTGCTCGCGATGCCGCGCAAAGTGTAGGACTCGGTTTGTTCCTTGATAAGCAACTCGCTCGTGAGTTGCTGCGTGCGTTTCGAGACGGGCAGCCGCTGTTTGTAGAGCGCCAGCAAAAAAGCCAACTGTTCATCCAGCGTGATGCGCAAACTGCCCTCCAACCAGAATGGTTCCGGGTAGCCCGCCACATTGGCCGAGAGTGCGTGGTTGCCGTAGCGTAATTTGTCCAGGTGACGTTGCAAGCGCTGCGGCCCGATGCGTTGCGTCAACTCTTGAAAATACCAGGGCACGGCGTGCTCGAAGGCGGCGCGCAAGGTTTGATCTTGCGACCACTGCGAAGGCAATTCGCTCATCGTATCGGCCTGCACCGGGTACTTGAGTTGATTCCACGGGATCAGCGTCTGCGCGTCTTTGGCTACGCCGGTTTCCAACGCGATCAGCGCCAAGGGCAGATGAAAAGTCGAAAAAGGGCTGAACGGTTCTTGACAGCGCATCTCGTTGTAGCGGAAGAAGCCGCCGGTTTGCAGATCTTGGAGTGCGAACGCCGCATCAGCTTGACGAAAGCTCTCCTGCAATTGCCGCAGCGCATCAGGCTCAGCCGCATGTGCGAAAGAAGCCGTAATTGAAAGTAGGAACAGCGCGAAGTAGAGTCTCAACAAATTCATACAACAAAAGTGAAAAACAGCCACCTGGGGATGAGGGCCGACTGTATGAAGGAGGTCTGCGCTAAAGATACACGCAATTGGCTAAAACTCCTAGTATTCCTGTGAGGGCAGACGCGCGCAGGAACTCAGGCGATGACCGAGTTTTTTGCGCAAGTTGCTGATTCGAGCAAGCCGGATTCAACTGTGGTCAGTTCAATCAACTCACCTGCGCGGCACGCCCCACACGTGCGCCTTTGTCCAATTCGACCTCGCCGTCAGTCAGGCGCGCTCGACGCTGCAATCGCGGGTTCGGTTTTGGCGCCGCCAGGTTTGCTAACAGCCGCCAGTCCCAGGAACGGTCACCTGGGCTGGCGGCTGTTGTGCTTGGTGTCTACTGCTTCAACCGTCGCGCTTGGTTCTGCGCTTGGCTTGTTGTGCAGGTTGTCTGGCTTGGCGTGGCTGCGTCTCTTCTGTTCGGTAAGCGCGCTGGGACAGGAGCAGATGTTCGTGCATCGCGGCGCGCGCTTCGTCGCTTTTGTGCGCGCGGATGGCGCGGTAGATGCGCTGGTGCAATTCGATAGACTCCTTGAAGTCGTGCGCGCGGCCAATCGTTTCGCGGCGCTGGTCGTACATCACGGCGGAAACCATCTCGATCAACGCGGCCAGGATGGGATTGTCCGAGGCATCGGCAATTGCGCGGTGAAACTTGATGTCGTGAATCAGATATTGCTGCGGATCATCAATCGTCGCGTACATATTGGCTACTTCTTCGGCGATAGCGGCCAGGCCTTCGCCCGTCGCGCGCTCTGCCGCCAAGCTCGCCACTTGCACTTCCAACACGCGGCGCGCCTCGAAGATTTGATCGAAGGTGAAACCGTGCAACTCTGCCATCAAGCTGAGTTGTTCGCTGCCGAGCAAAGGTTCGTCAGCCACATAGGTGCCGGAGCCGTGTTTGGCGTGGAGCACGCCCATCGCCACCAGCGAGCGCAGCCCGGCGCGCAAAGAAGGGCGGCTGATGCCGAGTTGTACAGCCAGGTCGCGTTCGGCGGGCAAGCGGTCACCGGGGCGCAGATCACCGCGCGCAATCAGCGCACGAATCCGCGCGACGACTTGTTGGGAGGTTTGGCCGTTGGTCTTATTGGGTTGGATTTGATTTGTCGCAAGTTTGGTTTTGGGCATGGCGCCTCTCATCGCGGCTCAAGCTGCCGCGCGCCAAACCGCGCCATGTGGGTATTCGTAACTAATCAGAGACTCCGGTTTCATCGTGATGCTGTAACCAGGCGCGGTCGGCGGCATGTATCTTCCGTCTTTGACCAGCACCGGGTCAACAAAATGTTCGTGCAAGTGGTCAACATATTCGAGCAGCCGGTTTTCAAGCGAACCACTCACACAGATGTAATCGAAGAGCGCCAAGTGCTGGACATATTCACATAAGCCTACGCCGCCCGCGTGCGGACAGACTGGCACGCCGAACTTCGCAGCCATCAGCAACACCGCCAGAATCTCGTTCACGCCACCCAAGCGGCACGAATCAATCTGGCAAAAGCTGATTGCGTCGGCTTGCAGCAGTTGTTTGAACATCACGCGATTGTGACAGTGCTCGCCTGTGGCCACTTTGATCGGCGCGATGGCGCGCGCGATAGTCGCGTGGCCCAGGATGTCGTCAGGATTGGTCGGCTCTTCGATCCAGTAAGGTTTGAACTCGGCCAACTCGCGCATCCAGTCAATCGCTTCCGGCACATCCCAAATTTGATTGGCGTCCATCATCAATTTGCGCTCCCAGCCGATCTCTTCGCGGATGAGCGAGGCACGGCGCCTATCGTCCACGCGATTGCGCCCGACCTTCATCTTGAAATGCGTCCAACCTTTCCCTACGGCCTCGCGCAACAAACGCCGCATCTTCTCTTCGGAATAACCCAGCCAGCCCGCTGAAGTCGTGTAAGCCGGGAAGCCGAGCGCGCGCATCTCGGCTTCGCGCTCGCCGCGCGTGGCTTGCTGGCGACGCAAAATCTCCAATGCTTCATTCGGAGTGAGCGCGTCGCTGATGTGTTTGAAAGGCACGCAGGCGACAAGCTGTTCCGGCGTCATATCCACCAGCAGCTTCCACAATGGCTTGCCTTCGGCTTTGGCGTACAGATCCCAGAGGGCATTGATGACCGCCGCAGTGGCCAGATGGATCACGCCTTTTTCCGGGCCGACCCAGCGCAATTGGCTGTCACCGGCCAGGCGTTGCCAGACCGCGCCGGGATTAGCTGCGAACTCGGCGACAGACAGATTCAACACGAAAGGAGAAAACGCCTCGACCGCCGCTACGCACAATTCGTTGCCACGTCCGATGGTGAAAGTCAGACCGTGACCTTCAAGCCCGGCGTCGGTTTTGAGTGTGACGTAAGTCGCCGAGTAATCCGGATCGGGATTCATCGCATCCGAGCCATCCAGCGCCCGCGAAGTCGGGAAGCGTATATCGCGTACTTCAAGCTTGATAATCTTCATTATGCTACTTCTCCAGCAAAGCCACGGTTTTTACTTCTAAACCAGAGGTATTACCACTAGGCTATTAGCAAGGCTCGCATTGTGTACTACTGAGGTCTGGCTTTGTCAATATAAAAGCTGGGAATTGTCACTCACTTGAGTATTGACAGCGTTTTGGCGAGCGTGTTATAAGCCAGGGCACTTCACTAAGTGGTTTGACCAATTGTGACGCTGGGTTACAGAGGGTCAAGCCAATCAGGGCTTGCAGGACGAAGCTCGACACCCAAAAATCATCAACTGAGCCTTCATCAAAGGAGGATGCGAACCATGCTTGCGACTGGACGCCTTTCACGTTTTCTCGGCTGCCTGCTTGTCTGTCTGGCAGTGCAAAGTGGTCTGACTTACGCGCAGACGGTCAGCGGTAGAATCTCCGGCACTGTGGTGGATGACTCCGGCAATGTGATTGCCGGAGCGACGGTGACACTCATCAACGAGCGCACCCAGGATGCCCGCAACGTCACCACCAACGAGTCGGGTGACTTTATCTTCCCGGCGATCCTGCCCGGCACCTACACCGTCAAGGTCGAGCAGAAGGGGTTCAGCGCATTGCAGCGGCAAGGCAATGTGTTGACGGCCAATGAGCACCTGTCAGTCGGCGAGTTGCGGCTCAAGGTTGGCCAAGTCTCGGAGACCGTGACGACGACGGCGGAAGGCACGCCGGTGCAAACAGAAAGCACAGAGCATTCGGCGCTGATTTCGTCCAACCAACTCGCCTTAATCTCACAGCGCGGACGCGATGTGACCTCACTGCTGAAAATTTTGCCCGGCGTCTCTTACGGGGGCGAAAGCGAAACGGCCGGCAGCAGCTTTGGCAGCGGCGTTCCCAATATCCAGGGCGGGCGCAATACCTTCAACACCTTCAACGTGGATGGTGTGCGCGGCAATGATTTGGGCAGCCCGAATATCTTCAGCAGCACGATCAACTTCGACGCCATCAGCGAAGTCAAAGTGTTGCTCAACAGCTATCAGGCTGAATACGCCAGCAATTCTTCAGCCAACGTCAACATCATTACCAAATCGGGCTCGCGTGAATATCACGGCAGCGGCTATTGGTATAAACGCCACGAGCAGTTCAATGCTAACAACTTTTTCAACAACAACACGCTCGTGACTTCGCCGCTGACCGGCAAGACCACTACGGTGCCCAAGCCGCGTTACCGCTACAGCACGCTCGGCGCGACCTTCGGCGGGCCGGTCTGGTTGCCGAAAGTGGGCGAGAAAGTCAAAGACAAGTTGTTCTTCTTCTACTCATTCGAGGACTCGCAGACTTTGAATCCGCAGGCGCTGCGCCAGGTGACGACGGCGACCGACCTGGAACGCAAGGGAGATTTCTCGAAATCGTTTACCGCGTTGGACAGCGCCGGCAAACCAGTGCCGCTCTTCATCCGCGACCCGACCAAGACCGGGAATTGCACCGCGACCGATCAAACGGCCTGCTTCCCCGGCAACGTCATTCCAGCCAACCGGATCAACAAAAACGGCCAGGCGCTGCTGAATGTCTTTCCGTTGCCGAACGCAACCGACTTGGGCATTACGAAGGCGGGCTACAATTATCTCTTCCAGGAGAGCATCAAGGTGCCGAAGCGGCAGAACTTGTTTCGCACCGACTACCGGCCTTCGGCGAAAGACTCGTTCTACGTGCGCGGTTCGATGTGGTATGCCGACAATCAGGGCATCGCCGTTCCGGCGGGCACAGCCAACTGGGGCTTGGCCGGGCTGCATTACACCTTCACCGACAACAGCATCACTGGCAACTGGACGCGCGTGATCAGCCCGCGTCTCGTCAATGAAGCTTCGCTCGGGGTGCGCCACAGCGTCGAGAAAGGGCCGCCGCTCAGCGACGCCGAATTGGCCAAATTGCAGAAGGCAACTTACGGCTACACGCTGGGGCAGTTCCATCCCGAACTCAATCCACTGGGCATCATCCCGCAGGTTTCATTCGGCAACATCACCAGTCCGGCAAACATCACTTATGACGGGCGCACGCCGCTGCGGGGCGCTGACACCATCATCACCTTCACCGACAACATTACCTACACGCTCGGCTCGCATAATCTGAAAGCGGGTTTCTACGCCGAGCGCGCCCGCAACTACGAAGGCGCGACGGCGGTCTTCGGCGGCCAATTCACCTTCTCCAACGATACGAACAACCCGTTGAATTCGGGTTATGCGTACGCCAATGCAGTGCTGGGGAACTTCACGCAGTACACTGAAGCCACTTTCCGTCCAAGCGGCGAGGGGCGGCAGAGCTTGGCCGATTGGTTTATACAGGATTCGTGGAAAGCGACGCGCCGCTTGAGCTTTGAATACGGCGTGCGCTTCGGCTGGTTTAATCAGTGGTATCAGGATACGGCCAATTCAGCAGCCTTTGCGCTGTCGCGCTACGACCGCGCCAAAGCGCCAAAGTACTACCAGCCGGGTTGCACCGCGGCGGTGCCAGCGGGCGGAACCTGTGCGGCAGCCAACCGGCGCGCACTCAATCCGGTCAATGGCTCGCTCTCTCCTGCCGTCTTGATCGGCGCCTTCGTGCCCGGCTCGGGCGACCCGTACAACGGCATGGTGCTCGGAACTGACAAGAGCTATCCACGCGGCTTCAAAGAACAACAGCCCGTGCAGGTGCAGCCGCGTTTCGGCTTTGCCTGGGATGTCAAAGGCGACGGGAAGCTGGCGGTCAGAGGCAGCGTCGGCGTGTTCAATCAAACACGCGTGAGCGCCAATGCCATCTGGACGGATGTTGCGCGCAATCCGCCAATTGCCGACAATCCGCGCATCTTTTACGGCAATATGGATTCGTTGCTGGCCTCTGGCGGGACGCTCTTCCCCAGCAGCGTGACGGGCTTCAACCTCGACTCCCCAACGCCGATTACATACAACTACAACCTGGGCATTCAAAAGGATGTCGGCTTCGGCACAGTGGTGGATGTGTCTTATGTTGGTTCGCAAAGCCGCCATCTACAACAGCAGCGGAATATCAACCAGCTTCCTTACCGCGCCAAACATCTCGACATCAATCCGCAGAACACCAACCCGACCGTGGCGGGCACCGCGCTGCCGGATGATTTCCTGCGTCCCTATCCGGGGTACGGCAACATCACCTATTACGATAATGCCGGCTACTCGAATTACAACGCGCTGCAAGTCGCGGCCAACCGCCGCTTCATTCGTGGCCTGCAATTCGGCGTGGCCTACACCTATTCGAAGACGATGGATTTGGTGGACGGCGACCGAGACGGCGGTTTGGCCACCTATCGCCCATACCGTATCTGGAACTACGGCAAGGCCGGTTTCGACCAGACGCATGTAATGGTCATCAATTACACCTGGGATTTGCCGCGCGCTACCAAGCTCTGGGACAACCGGGCGGTCAAAGCCGTCTTCGACAACTGGCAGTTGTCGGGCATCACGGCGTTTGCCAGCGGCACACCTGGCGGCATCGGCTACGCGTTGGTTGATAGTGGGACAGACATCACTGGCGGTGGCGATGGCGGGCGTGTCGTCGTCGTCGGCAATCCGAATCTCTCGGACAGCCAGCAAACGGTGGCGGCCACTGGCTTCGTGCAATGGATCAACCCCGCCGCCTTTGCCCGTCCGGCGCGCGGCGATTTCGGGAATGCGCCGAAAAACGTCTTCCGCAATCCGGGCACGCACAACTGGGATTTCTCGCTCTTCAAGAATATTCCACTCAAGAGCGAGTCGCGCTACCTGCAACTGCGTTGGGAGATGTACAACGCCTTCAATCACACGCAATGGTCGGGCATAGATACGACCGCGCGTTTTGATGCAGTCGGCGCGCAAGTGAATGCGCGCTTCGGACAAGTCAATGCCGCACGTGCGGCGCGCGTGATGCAGGGATCGTTGCGCATCACTTTTTAGGCGTCAATCAACCGCGCGCCTATGCCGTTGCTGGTCGGCACAGGAGCGCGTGAAGAACCATTCGACGCGCCGCTCTCAAAAAGGCGCGCCATCTAATTACAAAACTCGCTTTGCTGGGATCCAAATTCCGAAAAGACCTCTGAAATAGAGGTCGGTTGTCTGATTGATCAACAGGTTGAGTGTTGATTGAATCAGTGAGCGAGCTCGTGCCATCAAGCGTTTAGAGTACAAGCTTTAGCTTGCCAGTGGGGATGCGAACAATCCACTGGCAAGCTAAAGCTTGTACTCTAAACACTCGCCTTGATCGGTTGGTTCTGTAGCTCAGATCAATCAGACCATGATTCTTTGTGTAGCTAACCCGCATCCGTCAAGGAGGGATGAGTCAATGATTTCTCTAAAAGCGAAAGCTGTCTTGTTGCTTGCTACGCTGCTCGCGCTTGGTGTGACCCTCTTCGCCCAAACGTCAACCGGCGAAGTCAACGGCACCGTCACCGATCAAAATGGCGCAGCCGTCTCCGGCGCGACCGTCAAACTGATCAACCAGGCGACCAAGATCGAATCGCAGGCCAAGCCCAATCAGAGCGGCTATTTCATCTTCGTCAATGTCATGCCTGGCGTCTACGCTCTCAGAGTCGAAGCCCAGGGCTTCAAGGCGGCGCAAGTTCCCGCCTTCAACGTGGGCGTCAGCCAGACCACGACGCAGAACGTCGCCTTGACGGTGGGCGAGGTCAGCCAAACGGTGGAAGTGGCTGCCAATGCTGAGTTGTTGCAAAGCTCTTCGTCAGAACTCGGCACCGTGATTACGGAAAAGGTGGTGGAGGATTTGCCTTTGAATGGGCGAAACTTCACGCAGCTTTTGACCCTCACGCCGGGCGTCACGCCAGTTTCGACCTCGCAAAACCGGAACGTCGGCTGCTGCGAAGGCAATGTGGGCATTCCGGGGTCGGGCTTTTCCGACGCTTCATTCCACGGGCAATTGAACCGCTCGAAGCTTTACTTCTACGACGGCATCATCAACACCAACGTGCGCGGGCCGACATACATCGTCATCCCGAACATTGACGCGGTGCAGGAGTTCAAGGTCGTCGGGCACGACGCCAAGTCCGAATTCGGTGGCGCGACGGGCGGCATCGTCAATATGGTCTCGAAGTCCGGCGGTAACGGGCTGCACGGCTCGGCCTTTGAATACGTCCGCAACAATTTCTTCGACGCGCGCAACGCTTTTACTGACGCCAACTGTACGCTGGCGCGCTGCAAGCCGGGACAGGTCGTGCCCAGCGGCCCGACGGCGTTTCATCAAAACCAATTTGGCGCAGTGGTGAGCGGCCCGATCATCAAGAACAAAACCTTCTTCTCCGCCAGCTATGACGGCTGGCGCTATAGCCAGGCCGATCTAGCAATCTCTTACGTGCCGACTGCCGCCGAGATTGCCGGAGATTTCAGCAACACGAGTCCGGGCTTCCGCCGCCAAATTTTTAACCCCTACTCGACGCGCGCGTCGGGTAGCACGTTCGTCCGTGATGCTTTCCGCTGCGACGCGTCGGGCAATCCGCTGCCGGTCAATGCGCAGCGGCAGCAGGATCAGACCATCGGCACGGCCTGCAACAAGATTCCGCAGGCGCTGATCTTTGGGCCGATGCAGAAGTTCTTCCAGACTTATTCGGCGACGCCCAATTTTTCGGACGCGCGCGATTTGACCAACAACTTCATCCGCACGCGGCCCACCATCAACAACTCGAACAGTTTTCAAGGGCGCGTAGATCATCGCTTCAATGACAAGGACAACATTTTCTTCCGCTACACCGAACAGCGGAATACGATCCTGACGCCGATTGGCAACGTCGGCTCGACTGGTGGCGGTTCGCAAGGTCGCAACTACGGCGGTGGCTGGACGCACGTTTTTCGTCCGAGTCTGATTCTGGATGTGCGCGGCGGTTATGCTGGCCGCCCTGGCGTGGATGCCGGTCAACAAAATCAGCATCCAGCCGGGCTTGACCCACTGAAGCAGGCTGGATTTGGTGATGTTGACAAATACGGCGGGCTGCTCGTCACGCTCGCCAATTGGACTAACGGCGGCAACGGCAATTTCGGTATTCGCGGCCCGGCACCACGCGAAAACCCGAACTGGAGCGTGACGCCGAACATCGTTTGGCTGAAAGGCCATCACAACATCAAAGCGGGCTTCTGGTACATCGAAGCCAAGCGCATCCAGTTGAACACCTTCCAAACCTACACCTTCAGCGACGAACAGACGCGCAACCCATCGGCGGCGACGGGTGGAACCGGTTTATCGCTGGCGTCGGCGCTGTTGGGAGTCCCAAATACTTTTGCAGCACAACTGCCGATCTTGCACGGTGGCCCGGTGCGCTTCAAATATGGCGCGGCGGCTGGTTACGTGCAGGATGAGTGGAAGGTGTCGCCGACGGTGACTTTGAGTCTGGGACTGCGATACGACTACTTGAACCAGCCGAAGACACTGGACGGGCGGTTGTGGAACTCACTCGATCTGCCCAATAAAAAGTGGATCATTGGCGCGAGCACCATGCCCGGCCTTTGCAGCGTGGTCAAAGCGGCGCCTTGCATCCCGGATTCTTTTCAGACTGATCCGCACTTCAATGACGTGATCCTGGCTGGCAAAGAATTCTTCGCGCCTGCGCCAGTCAAAGACAACTGGGGCCCGCGCGCTGGTGTGGCTTGGGCCATCAATCGAAAGACGGTGTTGCGCGCAGGCTACGGGCTATATTGGGATGCGATCACAGCGCGCAGCCAGTACGCGCAGAACGATCTCGAAGCGGCAGTCTGGCCCGACGCCACCGCCTTCTCCGGCGGGCCGATCAATGCGCCCGCCAACTTCGTCAACGGGACGATCCTCAATATCATTCAGCAGCAAGGGCAAGGCTTCGCCGTTCCGCTGCCAACAGCCAGTCCCTGGACGGTTGGCGGCTTTAACGATGACCCGCACTATAAAGACCCCTATTCCCAGCAGTGGCACTTGGAGCTTCAGCGCGAACTGACTTCATCAACTGTGGTCACAGCCGCTTACGTGGGCAGCAAGAATGGCCGACTGCCTTATTCGGGCTTAGGCAATGCTGCTCGTCAGGCTTCGCCGAATGGGACGTCTAACGCAGTGATTGACGCGCTGCGTCCGATGCCCTGGGTCGGCGCGGGTCTCAACTATACGTTGAGCACGGGCTATTCCAATTACAACGCTTTGCAGACCAAACTACAGCGGCGTTTTACCGATGGCTTGAGCACGTTGGTTTCCTATACTTGGAGTAAATCCATTGACGTGAGTAGCGGCTACTTTAACGTCGAGAACGGCTCGGGCGGCGGCTCGACGATTCAAAACTTCGGTGATCCGAGCACGGCGCGCGGCGTGTCGTCTTACGACATCACGCACTTCCTCTCCTGGGCGACCATCTACGAGTTTCCATTCGGGAAAGGGAAGAAGTGGTTCCAGAGCGGCCCGGCCTCCTGGCTGCTAGGCAACTGGCAGGCGAACTACATTATGCAGGTGCGTTCGGGTGCGCCCTACAACCTGCAAGTCACCGGTGACTTTGCCAACCTGCGCGGGAGCGCGTCAACTGCGCCCGGCAACTACCTTCGTCCGAACCTGATCGCCGATCCCTTCGTGGCCGGCCCGGTGGCAGCGAACCCAGACCCGCTGTGCCAGAAGACTGTCTCGCAAGGCGGGCGCGCGGCTGATGAGGTCTATACGACCTTTAGCTGGTTCAACTCCTGCGCCTTTGGCATACCTTCCGGCTCGTTCGGCAACCTGGGGCGCAATGCGTTCAGAGGGCCGCACGTGTTCAACATGGATTACTCCATGTTCAAGAGCATCTCGATACGGGAAAGCTGGAAGCTCCAGTTGCGCTTTGAGGCGTTCAACGTGTTCAACGTCCAAAACTACGACGTGCCATCGGCGCTCACTATCAATAGCAGCGCGACGCAGATCGCGGCCAACGTGGGGCGGATCACGAGTCTCGCCCAAGGAACGACGCCGAGGCAGTTGCAGTTTGGGTTGAGGTTTGTTTTCTAGCGAACTCAGGGGAACAGCGCGTTATGTACCGTAGACTGTCAGTCTGCGGCCGCCTCGTCGTCGTGCCCTTCGGTTCCGGTAGGTGAGAAACTGAGTCCGCCGCAGACTGACAGTCTACGGTACAGCCTGGCGAGCTTCGCGTCTGCTTTGCGCCTTTGCGTGAAAGCGCGTCTCCGTGTCCACGCAAAGCGCGCCCAGCCAGACGCTTAGCTCGCTGAGAATTTCACAGAGCCTGAGCGGTCATAAAACTCATGGAGGATCACATGTCTATCAAATCACACTGGCTAAAATTATTTAGTGGTTTGCTAAGCCTGCTTTTCGTGAGCGCGGCGGCGCTGGCGCAGTCTGTTTCAGGAACCATTTCCGGCACTGTCCATGACGCTTCTGGCCAAGTAATCGCCGGGGCAAAGGTCACGCTGACTGAAGATCGTACGGGCAGTGCGCGCACCGCCGTCACCAATCGGGAAGGCGATTTCACCTTCACCACGCTGATCCCGGGCATTTACACGATCAAGGTCGAGCAGAACGGCTTCCGCAGTTATCAGCGGACGAACAACGTGTTGAGCGCCAATGAAGTGCTCTCGCTGGGCAAATTGACTTTGGATGTCGGCCAGGTGACGGAAACTGTTACGACAGTGGCCGAAGGCGCGGTGGTCGAAAAGGAAAGCAGTGATTTGACGGGGCGCTTGACCTCCGACCAGATTGATCTGATCTCGACCAAAGGGCGCGACATTACTTCGCTGCTGCGTTTGTTACCTGGCGTTTCTTACATTGATGACGTGGAGAGTGTGGGCGACGGCTTTGGCACGGACTTGCCGAACGTTAATGGACAGCGTGGGCGTTCGAGCATTGCCACGGTGAACGGCTTGAACGCCAGCGAGCCGAGCGGCTCGAACAAGGTCAGCATGACGACCAATCAGGACGCTATCGCCGAGGTCAAGGTGCTGCGCAACAACTACTCACCGGAGTTCGGCAACAACGGCGGCGCGCAGATCAACATCGTCACCAAGAGCGGCAAGAAGAACTATTTCGGCACCGGCTACTACTTCCTGCGCAACGAGGCGCTCAACGCCAATAACTTTTTCAACAACCGGCAAGGGCTGCCGCGCCCGGTCTACCGTCACAACATTTGGGGCTTCAACGTCGGCGGGCCGGTGCAAGTGCCGGTGCTTTATCCGAACCGGAGCAAACAGAAACTCTTCTTCTTCTATTCGCTGGAGAAGCCGCACACGATCACGCCGACCAGTGCCAAGTTTGTCACGGTGCCTACGGAGCGCGAGCGCAACGGCGATTTCTCGCAGTCGTTCACGGGGATTTCAGGCGGGAATCCGGTCAAGGCTTTTGTGCGCGATCCACTGTTGACAGGCAATTGCAACGCGACCGATCAGAGCGCCTGCTTCCGCGATCCTTCGCGCGCGACGGCAGACAATTCGCGGGGCCTCAACATCATTCCGCGCAACCGCTTCAATCCGAGCGGCGCGGCGATCCTCAACTATTTTCCGATTCCCAATGTGTTGGGCGGGCGCGCCTCGAATGGGAATTCCTTCAACTACGTGATTCAGAAGAGTGTGGACGTGCCCAAACGGAGCCAAGTCATCCGCGTGGACTTCAAGCCGACTGAGCAGGATACTTTTTTCGTCAACGCGCAATGGTGGACGGCGGACAACGAAGGCTTTGACACTTCGGGTTGGCCGAGCGGCGATAACAACCGCTGGGGCATCAGCTCGCATTACCTGTACAAAGACAACGGCATGTCCATCAACTGGGTGCGGCTAGTCAACCCACGCATCGTCAACGAAGTCTCTTTGGGGTTGCGCCACGACTCCGAAGGTTTTGTGCCGTCCGATGGCGAGATTGATCGTCTGACTCGCAGCGCATTGAAGTACACTGCGCCACAACTCTTCCCCGGCAACAATACGCTTGGCACGATCCCGCGTGCGACCAGTTGGGGCGGTCTGTCGCAAACGACCGTTGCAAATATCAACTGGCTCGACCGCTGGGGCGAAGTCGGCGACGATTACATGCTACCGATCATTTACGACAACATCACCTACAACCGCACGAATCACAATTACAAAGCGGGCATCTACCTCGAGCGCATCCGCAACGGCGAGGCTCCCGGTGGGAATTGGACTGGCACCTACAATTTCAGCAGCAACGACAGCAACTTCACCACTGCGCAAGGGAACACCGGGCATCCTTACGCCAACGCGCTCACTGGCAGTTTCCGCAGTTATAGCGAATCGTCTTCACGTCCGCACACTGACCTCGAACGGCTGCTGATGCAATGGTACGTGCAAGATCAGTGGAAGGCGCACCGGCGGCTGACCTTGAACTATGGCGCGCGTATGGGCTGGTATTCACAGTGGGCGCAGCGCCAGTTGGATGCCTCGAACTTCGACGCGACGCTCTACAATCCAGCCAAAGCGCAGGTGCTCTATCGCGCGTTTTGCGTGGGCGGGACGCCCGCCACGGCTGCTTGTGCGACTGCCAACCGGCGCGCGCAGAACCCTGTGACGGGTGAACTGCTCACCAACACGACGCTGGTCGGCACCTTCGTGCCCAACATCGGTGACAGGCTCAACGGCATCGCAGTGGGGACTGACCCGAATGTGGCGCACGGGTTCAAACGACCCGCGCCTATTCAATGGGAGCCGCGCTTCGGCTTTGCCTACGACGTTTTCGGCAAGGGCCGGACGGTGCTGCGCGCGCACGGCGGCGTTTATCACAGCACGCGCACGGGCGGCGGGACGACGGGCGGCAACCTGGTCAGCAACCCGCCCTACCAACGCAACGTGACGATTGATTTCGGCACAATTGACAACCTGGCCAATCTAGTCGGCACGGCGCTCGAAAGACCGACCGCTTTGAACGCGGTCGAAGTGCTGACGCTGACGCCGACAGTCTACAATTTCTCGCTGGGCATCCAGCAGGAGATCGGCTTCAAAACGATCCTCGAAGTCAGCTATGTCGGCTCGCTGGCCCGACACTTGGGCGAGCGGCGCAATATCAACGCCGTGCCCGACGGCGCGCGCTTCGACCCGCGCAATAGAAATCCGTTCAGCGCGCCCAGCGCAACGGCCACTGGCGCGCTGGCCGATGACTTCCTGCGCCCGTATCAAGGCTACGGTGACATCAATGTGGTGATGGGTTCTGGTGGCTCGAACTACAATGGCTTGCAGGTGCAGGTGCTGCGCCGCTACGCGCAACGCTTCCAGTTCGGCCTGGCCTACACCTGGCACAAGACGCTGGATTACGCGAATGATGATTCCTCAGATGTGCTCTACCCGCGCCCTTACAAGGCGTTCAACTACGGCCCGGCGGATCACGACCAGACGCACATCTTCACGGCCAATTACATTTGGGATGTGCCTAGTCTGAGTAAACGCTTGGGCAATCCTTTGGTCAAAGCGCTCTTTGATGGCTGGCAGATTTCCGGCACTACCTCGCTGGTCACCGGCAGACCGAAGAGTGTAGGCGTCAGCTTCAGCGGTGGGTTGACTGACATTACAGGTGGAGAAGTGAACGCGCGGCCACTGGTGCTGTGCAATCCGAATCGTCAAGTAGCGAATGCGCCCGACGGAACGCCGGTCTTGGTTGACGCCTCCTGCTTCGCGCGTCCGCTGGTGCGGGGCGAGATCGGCAACGCCTCGCGCAACATGATTCGCCGTCCCGGCGTGATCAACTCCGACCTGGCGTTTTTCAAGAACGTGCGGTTGCGCGAAAAGCTGCGCTTGCAGTTCCGCTGGGAGACCTACAATCTTTTCAACCATACCAACTTCAACGACATTGATACTGATCTGACGCTTACGCTCAACACGACGACGAATGTGGTCACGCAGACCAACGCCCGGTTCGGCCAGCCGATTACGGCGCGCTCGCCGCGCGTGATGCAAGGGTCGTTGCGGTTGAATTTTTAGCTCAGGCTCGACGGTGCGGTACCGGGAGCGGTAGCGACCGGGTCAACTCACGATTGAAGTACTATCGCGGGCTAACCCGGTCGCTACCGCTCCCGGTACTGCAACCACGCACTTACAAGACAGTATGACTAACAACCAATTTTCCCGACGCGATTGTTTGAAATTGCTGGGAGCGGGTGCCGCCGCTTCGGTTTCTGATCTCTCCATCACGCCTGCTTTGGCGGCGCGCGCCGCTGACGACGCCGACCGCGCGCGCCGTATGAAATGGTGGCACGAAGCCAAATTCGGCATGTTTATCCACTGGGGTTTGTACAGTGTGCTCGGACGCCACGAGTGGGTGATGGAGATGGAGGGCATCCCAGTTTCCGAATACGAGCCGCTCGCCAAACAGTTCAAACCCAAACCGATCCCCGCACGCGATTGGGCGCGCCTGGCCAAACGCGCCGGGATGAAATATATGGTGATGACGACCAAGCATCACGAAGGCTTCTGCCTGTTCGACACGAAGACGACCGACTACTGCGCGCCCAAACAAGCCGCCGGGCGTGATCTGGTCAAGGAGTATGTCGAGGCCGCACGCGCCGAAGGTTTGCGCGTCGGTTTTTACTACTCGCTGATGGATTGGCATCATCCCGACGGCGCGCGCTGCAAAACTGATGAAACCGCGCGCCGCCGCTTCGTTGATTACATTCACGCGCAAATCCGCGAGTTGCTGACCAACTACGGTAAGGTGGACATCCTCTGGTACGACGTGCCCTGGCCACTTGATGTCAAAGGCTGGGAATCGGAGCGGATGAATCAGATGGTCTTTCAGTTGCAGCCCGACATCATCGTCAACAACCGCAACGATCCGCAAAAACTGCTGGGCGATTTCTCGACGCCGGAGCAACAAATTCAAGCGGCAGAAGTAGGCAGAGCTTGGGAAGCGTGTATGACGATGAATGATAGTTGGGGCTATCACGCCGCTGATGACGCCTGGAAGACGCCCAAGCAGGTGATTCGCAACTTGATCACTTGCGCGCACGACGGCGGCAACTACCTGATCAACATTGGGCCGAAGCCTGATGGTTCGATCCCTGAAGAATCCATTCGCATTCTCAGCACAGTCGGCGCATGGATGGATAAAAACGGGCAGTCGCTTTACGGCGCTGACCGTTGCCAGCCGACCCGCTGCCGCTTCGGCAGCTTTTCGCGCAACGGCAACACGCTTTACCTGCACGTGCATTCCTGGCCGGGCGAGACGGCGGCTTTGGCGGGATTGATGACTAAGGTCAAGTCGGCGAGTCTGCTTTCAACCAGGCAGAAAGTGGCATTTCAGCAAGACGAGTATCGGGTACGCTTCACCGGGCTGCCAGCCAAAGCGCCCGACACACCAATCACGACCATCGCCATAGAATGCGCTAGCGAACCGAAGCAGGATCAGCTCTTCGTCCGTCAGCGCGAGCGCGCGCAAATTTGATTAGCTATGAACGACACGATCAAGGCGAGCGTTTAGAATACAAGCTTTAGCTTGCCAGTGGCGCGCGTACAATCTAGTGGCAAGCTAAAGCTTGTACTCTAAACATTCGCTCACCAGAAGTCGTCCGCTGGTGAGCGCCAAATAATAGCGTTGCACGAAACATTAGCCTTGGTGGAGTTGACGAAACACGAGTTTCTGGATAAGAACTACCGCAAGGAACGGACGACGTTTGCGGACGGAACGACGGTGACGGTGGATTAGGATACGAACGCGTTCGAGATCAAACCTGAGTTGAAATGAGATTCTGATTCCCTCAACGGTTGCAGCAAAGGAGAAACGTATGTTGCTGCAACTACCAAACAAAATTTTGTTACTGAGTTTATGGTTTGTACTGGCTGCTTTCGCCCAGACGGCTCTTGCGCAGAACGCTGCGAGTGATTGGGAAGCATTGCAGAAGCTCAAACCTGGCACAAAGCTGACGATCAAGACTAAAACAGGCCGGAAGCTGAACGGCAAATTCAAAGCTGTGACAGCCGCTGTGCTGACAGTCACTGACAATAAGGCTGCGGACAAAGAGGTCGAGATCAGGCGTGCAGAGATTGCCGAAATCCGCAAAAAGTCCGGCAAGCTGGTAGCAAGTTATGCGGCTGTGTTCGGCGGCCTTGGCTTCGCAGGCGGATACGGATCCGGCTATTTACTTGGCGAGGCGCATGAGTCGCGCTATCGCTTGGAGTATGCGACTGCCGTGATGGGAGCAGGCATCGGCGCTGCCCTCGGCGCGTTCATCGGTAGCAAGGGCGAAGTCATCTATAAGTCGCCTTGAGGTCAGCCTGATTTGGCCTGTGTCTTGAGGCGCTGTTGAAACGAAGACAACAGCGCCATCACCGCGACAAAGTATGTTCGGAGGTTGAGCTGTTTGACCGAAGCGTGTTGCTTTTAGCTCCGTCAGGAGCGGGATGTTTATAGCATTGAGGAGCGCTCTTGTTTTCTAGCTCCGTTAGGAGCGGCATCTGCCAGATGTCGCTCCTAACGGAGCTAGAGAATTATAGGCACGTCCCGAGCTATAAACATTGCGCCCCGTTGGGGCTGGAATTGCCCAACACGCTAAGAAGTAAAACCAAAGATTCTGCTCATCCTAGTGAAGAAAGGAATATGGATAACAAGAACAATCCGCGAACGAACAATTACTCTCGTCGCACCTTCCTCGCGACCGCCTTGGCTACGCCTGCGCTGGCCGCAGAATTGTCGGCAGCGTTGCAGCCCGAGGGCGTCAGCCTCAGTAGCCCGGATGGCAAGGTGCGGTTTCAGCTTCTGCCGCCTCAACAGGCGCAGCAGGGCTATCGTGTCACGTTCAAGGATCAACCGGTGATCCAAGGCATGGCGCTGGGCATCGTCATAGATGGCGTTGATCTGGGGCAAGGCGTCAAGGTCGAGCGAGTCGAGCGTTACCACTTGAATGAACGCTATGCCTGGCGCGGTGTCCACTCCGAAGCGGTCAGTCAATGCAATGGCGCAAAACTTTCGCTCAAGCACGTCAACAGCAACACCAGCTACACGCTGGAAGCGCGCGCCTTCAACGACGGGATTGCGTTTCGCTTCATTGTGCCCGGTGATGGCAAGCCGCGTGTGCCGGATGAAGCAACCAGTTTCACGCTCCCACCGGGCAGCACAGTCTGGTATCACGACTTTGAAGGCCATTACGAAGGCGCGCACCTGCGGAAAGAGATTGCCGACGTGAAAGCCGGTGAGTGGGCTGCGCCGCCGCTGACATTCAAGCTGCAGGCTGGCGCAGGCTATGCCTCCATCACCGAAGCCGCATTGATCAATTACGCCGGGATGGGCTTGCAGTCCGACGGGCAGCGCGGCTTCAACCTACGTTTGGGCCACGCGCATCCGCCTAGTTACCCATTCCGTCTGCGCTATGCCGCCGATGTCGAACGCTTGAAACAACCGGCGGCAATTGCCGGAACGATCACCACGCCCTGGCGCGTGGTGATGATCGGTGCCGACCTAAACGCGTTGGTCAATTGCGACATCGTCAATCACGTGTCGCCGCCGCCCGATAAACAGCTTTTTCCGGCGGGCATCAAAAGCAATTGGCTCAAGCCAGGACGCGCAGTCTGGAAGTATCTGGATGGCGGCGAGAACACGCTGGATGAGGTGAAGAACTTTTCGCGGCTGGCCGGGCAGTTGGGTTTTGAATATCAAGTCGTCGAAGGCTTCTGGTCGCGTTGGAGCGAGGCGCAGATGCGCGAAGCGGTGGAGTTCTCGCGGCAGCAGAAAGTCGGCTTGTTGTTTTGGAAACACAGCCGTGACTTACGGACGCCGGAAGCGCGCAAACAATTCTTTGGCCTCTGTCAACGCATCGGCGTAGTCGGCGCGAAGATTGATTTCTTCGATCACGAAGCGAAAGAGATTATTGATCTGTATCAAACGCTGTTGCGTGAAGCGGCAGAGCACAAACTGATCTTGGACTTCCACGGCGCGAACAAACCGGCGGGCGAGGCGCGCACTTGGCCCAACGAGATGACGCGCGAAGGGATTTACGGCCTGGAACATCGAAACGCGCCAGCCTGGGCGACGATCAACACCACGCTGCCCTTCACGCGGATGTTGGCCGGGCACGCCGATTACACGGCCATGCATTTCGGCGAGCGGCGCAAAGAGACTTCGTGGGCGCACCAGATCGCCAGCGCCGCGATTCTCACTTCGCCGTTGCTGGTTTACGGCGCGCATCCAAAAAACATCCTGGCCAATCCGGCGGTCGAATTGATCAAGAGCATTCCCAGCGTCTGGGACGAAACCGTTGTGTTGCCCGCGAGCGAGATTGCCGAGTTAGCAGGCTTCGCGCGGCGCAATGGCTCGACTTGGTTTCTGGCGATAATGAATGGCGCGACGGCGAAGACGATCAAAGTTCCGCTTACGTTTCTCGGCAGCGGCAAGCATCAAGCGATGCTGGTGCGCGACCAGTCAGACGAAGCGGCGGCAGTCAAAATTGAAAACACAGCGCGCAGCCGGAGCGATTCGCTGACCATCGAATTGCGCGCGGGCGGCGGCTTCGTTGGCCGCTTCACCAGGTAGGCCGTGCAAGCGGCATCTTCTTCCATACGTTATGACAGAACAAACAACTCCATTGATGATCCTGATTGCCGGGCCATACCGCTCCGGTACGAATGATGACCCGGCCTTGATCAAGGCAAACGTTTTGGCGATGACCGAGATGGCGCTGCGCGTCTTCCGGGCAGGCCACTTGCCCGTGCTGGGTGAATGGTTCGCCTTGCCTTTGATTGAATACGCAGGCTCGCAGGAGATTGGGGACGAGGTCTTCAACGAGATTTTCCATCCCATCGCACGGCGGCTGGTCGCATGTTGTGACGCCTGTCTGCGTATCGGCGGCGCATCGAAAGGCGCGGATGAAATGGTAGAGATCGCGCGCCAGCACGGTAAGTTGGTCTTCCACAGATTTGAAGACCTTCCGCGCGGGACAGGAGCGCACCAATGAAATCAAAGACAACCATCACACGCCGTGAAGTGCTCAACCTGGCGCTGGCCTCGCCTTTGTTGGCGGTCGTTCCCGGTCTACAAACAAACCGCTTCGACCTGCAGGCTTTGCAGAAAGCGCCGAGTGCCGTCGTGCCGATTGGTGAGGCTGACATCAAGCAGATCGTGTTGACCAGGCAATGGCGTGGTGCGCTCTGCACTGCGCGGTTGGTCAATCGTGGTAAGAACGCAGCGCGCGTGAAAGAGGTCGTGCTCTTCGATCTCAAACTCGGTTTGCCGCCGGAGACGCGGTTGTACGGCGAAGGCTTTCAGATGCTCAGCCAATCGGGCGGCACGCTCGCGCAGCCCGCCGACTTGGGCAACTACAGTGATGCGAAGCATTACAAGATGCCGATGCCTGCGGACGCGCGCACTTTTTACGGCTTGATGACGCTCGCGCCTCCGACTGGTGAACATCTGCTGCTGGCATTCACTTCTTGTCGCCGCTTCAACGGGCAGTTCCGCTTGCGTGGTGATGCGTTGCAGGTGGTCGTTGATACCGAAGGCTTGGAACTGAAACCGGGTGAGAGCTGGGAGTTGGAAGAGTTCACCTTTCGCTCAGGCGCTGATCGCGCGAAGCTGCTGGATGAACTGGCGCAACGCTTGAACGCGAATCATCCGCCACTACGCTTCAAAACGCCGCCGACGGGTTGGTGTTCGTGGTACTGCTTCGGGCCGCGCGTGACGGCGCAGCAGGTGCGCGACAATCTGGACTTCATCGCCAAAAACGCGCCGGGGTTGAAGTACATTCAGATTGACGACGGTTATCAACCGGCGATGGGCGATTGGTTGGAGACGGGCGCGGCCTTCGGCGGCAACGTGCAGGGCGTGTTGAAAGAGATTCGCGAAAAGGGTTTTGAGCCAGCCATCTGGGTCGCGCCGTTCATCGCCGAAGAGAAGTCGCACTTGTTCGAGCAACATCCCGATTGGTTTATCAAAGATGCTGATGGCAAGCCGCTGCGTGCTGACAAAGTCACCTTCGGCGGTTGGCGACGTGGGCCGTGGTACGCGCTCGACGGCACGCATCCGGAAGCGCAGAAGCATTTGGAGACAGTCTTTCGCACGATGCGGCGCGAGTGGGGTTGTACCTACTTCAAGCTCGATGCCAATTTTTGGGGTGCGATGCACGGCGGGCGTTTTCACGACCCGAAGGCCACGCGCATTGAAGCCTACCGGCGCGGGATGCAGGCGGTGCTGCGCGGCGCTGGTGACAGCTTCATTCTCGGTTGCAACCATCCGATCTGGGCTTCGCTCGGCTTGATTCACGGCTCGCGCAGTTCGAACGACATCTCGCGCCGTTGGGATCGCATTGCTACGACTGGAAAGCAAAACCTGTTGCGCAATTGGCAGAACGGGCGGTTGTGGTGGAACGACCCCGACGCGATTGTGTTAGTGGGCACACTGCCGCTCAACGAATTCCAATTTCACGCGACGGTGATTTACGCCAGCGGTGGGATGTTGCTTTCCGGTGACGACTTGACGCAGATCACGCCTGACCGGTTGGCGATGCTCAAAAAACTGATGCCGCCGACGGGCAAGGCCGCTGAGTTTGCCGATGACACATTGCGCGTGGGCGTGGTTAACCTGCCCGCTGCGCGTGTCGTCTGCGTTTTCAATTGGGAAGAGAAGCCGCAGACGATTACTGTTCCGCTGCCACGTCCGAGCCGTGTGACTGATTTTTGGAGTGGGGAAGACTTGGGACGCCGTGAGGGCAGTTTGACGATCAACGATTTGCCACCACGTTCGGCGCGTTTGCTCGTTTGTAAATAAGGCAATCGGCTGGCTCAATTGTCCTCGTCTTTACTACTTGTGCTTGTTTTGCTCGGCCAGCGCACGCTCAATGCGGCGATCAGGTATCAGCCAGATAAGCGCAACCGCGACGTATAACGCCCACGCAATCCAGGGCGCGATAGTGGTTGCCGCAATCGCGATGATGTAAAGCAGCGGCGATAGTTTGCCCTTCAAGTCACGACCGACTGCTGCCGCGAGCACGGAGTCGCGCCCTTGCCTGGCGATAATCGTGCGTTGCAAGATCACATATGAAATCGCCGCTAACAACAAGACCAAACCATAGAGAGCGGTCGGCGCTGCTGCAAAATGATTCTCACCCATCCAGGCAGTGGTGAACGGAATTAGTGACAGCCAAAACAGCAAGTGGAGATTCGCCCATAAAATTCCTCCGCTCACGTGCTGTATGCTGTGCAGCATGTGATGGTGATTGTTCCAGTAGATACCCAGATAAACGAAGCTCAACAGGTAGCTGAGAAAGACCGGCAGCAGCGGGCCTAGCGCGGCGAAGTCAGCGTTATGCGGCGCTTTCATTTCCAGCACCATAATAGTGATGATAATCGCGAGTACGCCATCACTGAATGCTTCCAGGCGACCTTTTCCCATATTGCTACAATTTCAGAAGGTCAGTTTGACTCCAAGCTGAATCTGCCGCGAGGCAGTGACGGTTGATGTGATGCGTCCCGCCGTTGGCGCAACTGCGCTCTGTGCATTCGTGAAGGCGATTTGTCCCGAAGGCACGGCGAAGTTTGGATGATTCGCCAAGTTGAAAACTTCGGCGCGGAATTGCAACGCACGTTGTTCGCCTAAACTGAGAGATTTGCCGAGCGATAGATCAATGTTCACCAGTCCCGGCCCAATCAACGTATTGCGTCCGAGCGTGCCGCGTGTGTTCACCGTCGGCAATTCAAACGCAGTCACGTCGAAGTAACGATCTGGCCCGCCCAGAACCGGATTCGTCGAAGCGCCCACTTTCAGGTTCGGTCGTTCGTTGGCCGCAAAGCCGGTCGTGTTCAGATTGCCCGAACGGTTGAAGCCCAGGCGTACGGTGAACGGCACACCCGAGCGAATCGCCGCGATGTTGTTCAACTGCCAGCCGCCGAGCAGCGCGCCGCCAAGCCCCGTCAGATTGCGCCCGATTGGCAGATCATAAGTCCAATTGAAAGCCAGATTGTGTTTGACGTGAAAGGCCGACAGCCCGCGATCAATCGTGCGGTCGTACCAGTCCAAACCGTATTGCACCACGTTGCCGAAATCCTGCGAGTTGATGCCGCTGGAATCATCCACCGAACGCGAGAAGGTATAGGACAACTGCGCGCGCAGTCCGTGCGAGTAACGCTTGATGGCGCTGATCTGCGCCGAGTTGTAGAACGATTGCGCGTCGGTGATGCGTTGAAAGATGCCAGTGAAATTCGAATTGCGGCGACCGGCTGCCGGGTTGTAGGTCTTTACGCCGTTGACGATGGTTTCGGGTGCCAGGTTCGCGTCGCCCAAGCGCAGCAGATGATTGCCGCGCGAACCGGCGTAGGCCAGCGTCAAATCAATGTCGCCGGGCAGCGTACGTTGCACGCTCAGGTTGTATTGAATCATGTACGGCGTTTGCAAGTCGTAGTTGACCGTTTGCAACTGCGCTTTGATCGGAGCGTTCGGATTGAAGTTGGCGACGATGTTGGGGAAGGGCGGTGCGGTGATCGAAGTGCGCGTAGTAAACGGCGGATTCAAACTGCCGGAGAAGAAATAGTACTTCGGCAGGATTTCGTCGAAGAACAAGCCAAAGCCCGCGCGCACTGAAGTCTTGCCGTTCTTGAATGGGTCCCACGCGACACCGATGCGCGGCGCAAAGTTTTTGAGCGAAGGATTGTCGTGCCATGGATCGCCCACGGTGACTTTGGCATCGCTGACGTTGCGCAGATTGGAAATCTTGCCGTTGACCTCAGTTGGCGTCGTGATGAATTCGTAACGCAAGCCCAGATTGAAAGTCAGATTCGAGTGAAATCTGTAATCATCCTGCGCGAAGAAGCCGAACATTGACTGGCGATAACCGCGTATCGGATCAACCAAGCCCGGCAAAGCCACATCAGCGCTGACCATCGTACCGAGCAAGAAGTTTTCCAGATTGGCGAAGTTGAGCACGCCGCCGCGTTGGCTGACGGTGTCCTGGTTGAATTGAATCCGCTGGCCCTGCGCGCCGAATTTCAGCGCGTGCGCGCCTTTGGTGACGAAAAGCGTGTCGCCCCATTGAAAGACATTGAGCCGATCCAAACGCGGCAGGCGGAAATCACCGGCCAGTTCAGTCACCAGCCCTGCAATGCTGATGAAGCCAAATGGCTCGCCGGGCACGAATGAAAGATTGGCCGGAGTGTCTATCGTGCGAACGTTCACGGCCTCCTGCACCGAACGATTGAAACCGAAACGCGCGGTGTTGAGTATGCCCGACGCGAAAGTATGTTGCTGTTCGAGCGTCAGGTACTGATTGCGCGAGCGCTCTTTGGTGAAGGCTAGCGGCGGTTTATTGGTCGGCTGGCGATCCACCGTGCCGTTGTCAAAGGTGAAGCGTCCCCAGACAATGTCGTGCTCAGAAATGTGGTGATCAACTCTGCCTTGCGCGAAATGTTCGTTGGTCGGTTGCGAGAGCGAGAAGAGATATTCAGCCGCGCCGCCGCCCAGGTTGTTGCCATTCGGCAAGGGGAAGAGCAGTTGCAGATAAGTCGGAATCGCGGGATGTAGCGTGACAGTTCTGTTGGGCAAGCGGCCTTGGCGTGCGTTGGCGTCCGGCACGGCGGCCACGCCTGTGACGCCCAGCCGTTCAATCAAGCTTTCGTAAGTCGCAAAGAAGAAAGTCTTGTCTTGGCGAATTGGCCCGCCAAACGCGCCGCCGAATTGGTTGCGCTTGAAAGCCGGGGTTGCTTGATTCGCCGGGTCAAAGAAATTCTTCGCATCCAATGCCGAGTTGCGATGAAACTCGAAGAGCGAGCCGTGATAGCGATTCGTGCCCGAACGCGTGACGGCATTGATTACGCCGCCTGCCGAGCGGCCAAACTCGGCGGAGTAGGCGTTGGTCAGTACCTGAAATTCCATAATTGCTTCGACGCCGAGCAGCACGCCTCCCACTGAGCCGGGCGTTTTGTTGTAGACGTTGTTGATGTCTGTGCCGTCGAGCAGGAAGTTGTTCTGCTCAGGCCGTGCGCCGTTGATCGAAATTTTCGGCGTGCGCCCGCCAACCGGATCGCTGCCTGCGGCCAGCGCCGCGCTGACGCCGGTTTGCAGCAGTGCCAGTTGCGTGAAGGAGCGGCCATTGAGCGGCAGATCGCGAATCTGGCGTTGGTCAACCAACCCGCTCAACGCGGCGCTGGTTGTGCTGATAGTCGTGCTACCGAAACCTTCGACTGTGACTGTGCTTTCCAATTGGCCTGGATTGAGCGACAAGTCTAGGATCAGATTCTGGCCAACAGAGAGAGTGATGCCGCGCCGCAGTTGCGATTGGAAACCCGTGGCCGACACCTTCATTTCATAATCGCCCGAAGGCAATAGCGGGATGTGATAACGGCCAGCCTCGTCGCTCTCGACCCGGTGCGTGGCGTCAGTGCCGACATCGCGCATGGCCACTTTAGCTTTGGGCACAGCGGCGCTGGCTACATCAGTGATAGTTCCTTCAATGCTGGCGCCCACGGATTGGGCATTGGTGATGCTGCTGATGAGAGCGATGTTGAGCAGGCACGCGAGCAGAAAACTCAACGCGAATTTCATTGGGGGGGAACCTCCTCGAAAAAATGTGGGACAAGATAGCATCTTGTCCCACATTTTTTCATCCTAAATCTCCGGCAAACGCCACGGTGCACGATATTATTTGAAGCGTGTGCGTATTTATCTGCCTTTGATTCCAGTAGTTTGAAAAAGCGCGCAGCGTCCTGGGAGCGCACGCGGCTCGCGTGCGGGCTTAGGGTTAGACGCGCGGTTCCCTGCAGGTCTGCTGCTTCACACCCCGCACGCGGGCCGCGTGCGCTCCCAGGAATTCAGTCATCATCCCGTCTGAATAACCCCTGAACTAGCGGAAGTCACCGAGGTGACGATGGCGGTTGTAGGGTGCGAAGGGTGCGGGGCTAAATGATAATTAAACGATGCATTTGAGGGTGTCCAGGATTGCGGCAGCCAGACAACCACAGAATTTCTTGCCTTTTCCTTTGCAACTGGTCTGACATGACTTGAAATCGCTGCCAACGCTGGAAAAGCATTCGTGCGATCCCTTGGTGGGATTGGGCGCGGCCATTAAGTTGTCCATACTGCGGTCAACTTCGTTGAGGAGCGGCACCACTCTGTCCTGCGATTTATTGTTGGCAACAGCCTGCAGCGCAGTCACGACCCGTTGAAGAGCCTCGCGCTGTCTGGTGTCCTTGACGCGCGCGATACGATCCGTCGGGATGCGCGCCAATTCCGCGCGCGCTTGCGTGCCAGCGTCTCCGGCAGAAAGCGCGTCGCTGCCGAACTGGGTAGCCTTGAGCGGCAGCACTAAGGCCAGCGCCAGACAGAGACTAGCCATTACCAATTGATAGGATTTTGCAGTGGTGATGAAATTTTTGTTACGCATAAGTTGTTCTCCTTCTTAGTCGAAATACCGTTAAATGATCGGCAGAGATTTTGCTGACCGAAGTCTTCTTCGCTCACTTCGTCTGCCCATAGACTAAGGCGGAGAAACTTACCGAAAACTATCATCCGCAAAAATTTTCTTTTTTGATTAATAGTACGTGTGTTGGGCGCTCACTAAATCTCCGGCAAACGCCAGGGCGCGCGATACTCTTTGCTCAACCACTTGCTGGCCTCGGCGTCGCCAATGATGCGTTCCTGCACCGCATCCCACTTGATTTTACGGCCTGAACGCAAGGCGATGTTGGCCAAGTGCGGCGCGCTGGTCGAACGATGGCCAATCTCTATGTCGGAGATCGGCTTGTTGCGCGTCTTCATACACTCGATGAAATTCTTGACGTGATCGAAGTGCGACGGGTCGCCACGTTGCACACTCATGCGCGCTGGCGGCGTACGCGCGGTGAAGAGTGCGTTGCGACTTCGTCCATCGAACTCAGGGAAAATTTCAAAGCCGCCGCGATCCAACATCAGCGTGCCGTCCGTGCCAATGAACTGGATGCCATAGCTGTAGCGCCCATCCAGCCCGCGCCCGCTTGTCGCGCGGTTTTCAAACGTCATCACAAAGTTCGGATACTCGAACGTGGCCAGCAACGTGTCCGGCGTCTCGCGGTTGTCGGTCAATGCGAACTTGCCGCCAGAGGCCGAGACTGCGGTTGGCGCGTCAACATTCATTGCCCAATGCACGATGTCAATGTGATGCACGCCCCAATCGGTCATCTTCCCGCCGGAATAGTCCCAGAACCAACGGAAGTTATTCAGGTGGCGGTTGCGGTTGTAGGGCGCGACCGGCGCAGGGCCTAGATAGAAATCCCAATCCAAATCAGCGGGCGGCGCTTCGTTCGGCGGATTGCCGATGCCGTTCGGAAATTCGTCATCGTAGTTCCAGGTGTGCACGCGCGTGACCTTGCCGAGTTTGCCTTCGCGCACGAGTTGGACGGCTTGCTGGAAATGCCGCCCCGAACGTTGCTGTGTGCCGACTTGCACGACACGGTTGTATTTGCGTGCGGCGGCAACCATCCGGCGGCCTTCTTCGATGGTCAACGAGATGGGCTTTTCAACGTAGACATCTTTGCCTGTCTGGCAAGCCGCAATCATTGTCAACGCGTGCCAGTGATCGGGTGTGGCGATGATGACTGCGTCAATGTTCTTGTCGTCGAGGATGCGGCGAAAATCTTTGAACATCGGCGTCTTGACTTGATCGAGCTTCAACGCCGTGTTCTTCAGCGTCTCTTGCAGGCTGCCGTCGTACACGTCGCAGAGCGCGACAAGCTTGACGTTTGGTTGGCGCGCAAAATCGCCCGCGTCCCAATTGCCTTGCCCGCCGCAGCCGATCAAGCCGATGCGGATTTGATCGTTGGCGCCTTGAATTGGATTGGCTGCTGTTGCCACGGCGGGCGCAGCGTTCATTTCATCGGCAGCAGCAATCATTGCCGAGGCGGCCAGCGAAGTTTTCAAAAAATCTCGGCGTTCGATTTTGTTGCTCATCGCTCAGGTGCTCCTTTACTTGATGCGGCGCAGGCTGCGCCCCCCGGCGTGAAAATATTCAGCTTTGCCATTTGCGCCGAAGACCAGCGCGAAGGAGACCGCTGGTCTGTCAAGCGGGCCGGCGGTGAAACGCCCTTCGCCAACTTTGTTGACAGGAAATTGTTGGTTCCCGCGTTTAGCGAAGAGCTTGCCCTCTACCGGTAATAGCTCAACGATATTGGAGCCTTGTGCGAAGACACCCACGCAACGTTGCATCTCCGCTTCACTCATCGTTATTGACTGCGGTTTCTCACTGACTTGAGGCGTAAAGGGTAACAGCAGTTCCAGGGCTTTCTCCGCCGTCCTAGGCAGACTCGCGCCTGTACGATTGGCCAGGATGATGAGACCGACGCGCTGCTCTGGCGCAAGCGTAATGACCGAACCGTAGCCGCTGCGCGAACCACCGTGTTGGAGCCGTCGCACTCCGCGCTCGGTGGAACTCGCCAAGCCATAACCATAATGCGATTCTGAGCCGGGAGTCGCGGCGTGTGGCGCGCTGAGCTTGGCGATCAGCGAAGGCGAAAGCACTTGCTGTCCATCCAACTTGCCGCCATTCAACAAGGTAGTAACCCAGCGCGACAGATCGTTGACGCTGGAAAAGATCGAACCGGAGGGCCAATTGCCCGCATTGTCGGCGGCTGGGCGAATCACTTTGGGTGGCGCGCCTTCGTGTCCCTGCGACAGCGGCCAGGTCATCGCCATCGTTGGGCGCAACGTCGTGCTCTGCATGCCCAGCGGTTTGAAGAGCGCTTCGTTCAACTGGTCAGCGTAGGGCTTGCCGCTCACCTGCTCGACCACGAAACCGGCTAGCCAGTAGCCAGCATTGGAATACGAAAAGATGCGGCCCGGCTCGGTGAAGAGGGAATCGTCTTTCAATCCGCGCACCGTCTCGCCTAACGCCGCGTCGTCGTGCAAGCCGAACATGACTGCATCATCGCTCAAGCCGCCAGTATGGCTGAGCAATTGATGGCTGGTGAGTTGCGCAATCTTCGGACTCAAACCTTTGGCGTGGTTGCCGATAGGATTGTCGAGTTTGAGCTTGCCCGCTTCGGCCAACTGCACCAGCGCAGCAGCGGTGAACATCTTCGTCGTCGAGCCGAGCCGGAAGAGCATGTTGGGTGTGACCGGCGCGCCCGTCTCGACGTTCGATGTGCCAAAGCCTTTGGCGTAAATTAGGCGGTCGCCACGCACAATACCGATGGCCGCGCCGGGCGTGTTGGTCGCTTTGAGTTCGTCAAGTACGACTTTCTCTAACTCGGCGAACTCAGGTTGAGTTTGTTGCGCGGCGGCAGGTGGCCTAGCTGGCAGCACGAACAAAAGACACGCACAGCAGACAAATGCCATTTGGCGAAATGCGGAGTACGGGACTTTCATGATTGCTTCCTCAAGTGAACAAGTAATTCCGATTGAGCGCGGCTTACTTCATCTGTCCTGTGCCCCACTTGATCGCGTTGACGACCATCGTCTGATACCAATCGCTCGTCCACACATCGGGGCGATGGCCGAGCGCGTTGTACATCACCTTGCCTTTGCCGTAATCGTGCCACCAGACGAGCGGGAAGTCTTTGGCTTCGACGCCGCGTCTGGTCATATCGGTCTTGCTCTGATCCAGACTGACCAACACGTGTGTCTTGTCGCGTCCGATGAACTGTTTGATCTGATAGATCTCTTCCTTCATCGTCCAGCCGTCGGGCAAGTGGCGCGAGACCGGGTGCGATTTGTCATCGGTCTTGATGGTGACCTCAACGTCCTGCGTCCACGGATGCTGGTTGAAATAGCCGCCGATCATCTGGCCGTACTCCGGCCACTTGTAGAAAGTATCGGTCGCGCTGTGCAGTCCTAAAAAGAACTTGCCCGATTTGATCCAGTCGAGCAGCGCCGTCTTCTGCGCATCGGAGAGCGGTAATTCGGCGGTAGTGTAAAAAACGATCACGTCGTAATTCTTGAGATTGGCGGGCGTGATGTACTTTTCGGCCATCTGTGTGATCGTTACTTCGAAACCATTCTTTGCGCCGAGTGTTTCCATCAGTTCTTCGGACTGATGCAAGACGGCGTGCCGAAAGCCTTTTGATTGGGTGACGTAAAGCACGCGCGTTTTGCCTTTGGCTTGCGCGAACGTTTTTACTGCGAAGACGCTGCCCAGGCTTATGGCTAGCGCCACTAGAAAAGCCACACGTAAACGCAAAGCGGTGCGATTGATCTGCATAGCGATTTCCCTCGTTGTTGAAGCTAAATGATGAAGGTGCGAACGGCAGGCAGTGTAACTGAGCGTAGCAAGTTTGGGAAGCTTGTAGCTGGCCGATTTACTGTCGCCGCCAAGCTTTTGCGGCAGTCTATTCGAGTTTCCTGGTCATCGGCGAAATGGTGCAGAGAGTTGAAATTAATCTTTGCGCGATTGCTAAGCTGTTACGACTATCGGGTGCGCGCCAGTGCCTGAGACAGCGCTGCCCGCCACCGGGTTTTGCGTCACCGTCAGGTTAGCTTGTGTCGTGCAGTTGTCCGCAGACTGCGCGCGCACCAGCCCGGTCACGTCCGGCACGGTGGCTTGGCAACTGGAGTTGGCGTTGGCCATCTGCGCCGTGACGTTGTTGCAGGCAATCGTCGGCGCGGTTGTGTCGGCGCTGAAGGTCGCACTGCCCGAACCGGTGACCGGGCAACCGACAGCGTCCGTGCCCGAGGCTACGGAGTAAGTGCCCGGCGCGTTGATGGTGAAGCTGAGTGGGCTGTTGCCGGTCAGCGTGCCGCCACCGTTGGTCAGTGTGACGGTATAAGGCGCGAAGCCGCCGCTGAGGGTGACGGTGACGGTGCCCGTTGTGCCTGGGCAAAGCGTGCCGCCGCCGCTGACCGTCGCAGTGATCGTCTGGCAGGGGAGTTCATAAGCGCCGATGTCGCAGCCCGCGCCTTGCGGTCGTGACGTGCCGCACTCGTCGGTCGGCGCGTTCGTGGGGTCGCAGACGGCGTTGTTGAAAGCCGGGCTGGTGTTGTTGATGGGCAGGACTGCTGGCTTGCAGACCGGCGTGGTTGGCATGCCCAATTGCGGGTCGGCCATCGAGTAGAGCGTGCCGGTGAAGGCGGTGCCTGAAAGCGCGTTCTTGGTCATGACGATGTTGCGCTGATCGTAATCTACGGTCGCGGTGTTGGGCTGACTGCCGTCACGCTTGTCGTTGACCAGGTCGTTGCCGCCGGTGGAATTGGCGAGGATCGAATTGCGGACAGTGACCGTCGCCGTCGAGGCTGTGCCGTCCTCAATCTTGTTGCCGAAGGCGAGATTGTAGAGTGCGCCGCCATCGGCCTGCCCCGCGCTACCGCCCGCGCCGCCCGCGCCCGCCGTGACGATGTTCTTGGCGAGAGTACTGAAGTTGAGCGTGACGGTGCCGTTGAGGTTGAAGAGCGCCGCGCCCAGGCCGCTGCCGCCTCCGGCCCCAGTATCGCCAGTGCCGCCCTGAGCAGTATTGCCGGAGAGGGTAGAGTTGATGAGGTTGAGCGTGCCGCGATGATTGAAGATCGCCCCGCCCAGGCCGCCACCGCCACCACCGAGGAGGCCGCCGCCGCCGCCGCCGCCGCCGCCGAAGCCGCCGCCGCTGGGGTTGCCGCCGCCGCCGCTGCCGGTGCTGCCTATTCCACCAAGACCATCTGGAGTTCCTCCGCCCGCACCGCCATTACCGCCGCTGCCACTGCCGCCGGTATCTCCTGGCCCGAAGCCGCCGCCGCCGCCGCCGCCGCTAGCCGCAGTTCCGCCACTACTGCCCACCGGAATGACTGGTCCCCCGAAGCCGCCGCCATTGCCGCCGCTCGCATCACTACCCAGCCCGCCGCCGCCGCCGCCACCATTACCACCGTTGCCGCCGGTAGCGCGGTTGTCGGTCAGCGTCACCGCTTCAAGCTGAAGCACACCCTGGTTGAAGAGCGCTCCACCCATTCCCGCGCCCCCGCTAGCTCCGTTGCTGTCGCCGCCCTTCTGCCGCCCGCCGCGCAGCGTCAGGTTGCGCAGCGTCAGGTTGCCCGCACCCGGCGTGTGGAAGCCGGGTGTCCCACTGGCCGCCGGGTTCGCCCCGACGTAAAAGAAGCGTAGCCGCGTCGTCCCCGCCGCAATCTGCAAGGTCGCGCCCTGTCCTTCGATGGTGATGTTGCTACTGATTTGCGGCAGCGCGTTCGGCCCGTACCTGAAGTTGTTAGCCGCCGTGAAGGTGTAGGTGCCGCCAGGAAAGAGGTTGATCGTATCCGCCGCCGCATCGCCATTGGCTGTGGTGATGGCGTTGATCAGTTCGGTGACCGCCCAGGCGTTGTTGCTCGCCGGGTTGATCATCAGCGTCGTCGTGCCCGCGAGCGTGCCCAGTCCGGCTGGCCGCGTACCGATGTTGGCACGCGCTGTAGCAGTCAGGGCTGGCCCGTCACGCCTACCCAAGCGGGCAGCCTGTGTGCCCCAACCCAGCCAACTCAATAAACTCGCACCCAGCAACATGCCGAGCGCCCAAATCATTTTGCGTGTGTGTAGTCGCATCGCGTTTCCTTCGTACTGTGTAGTGCAGCCGCGCTTGCGCCAGCGCCAAGCGCATACTTTGATTTGTCTTGCACTACCGCTACGGTACTTGCGCCAGCGAACGCCATCACACGAGTGATGCGGCGGGCGCAACAAATCAGTTTGGTTTTGTTGGTAGTTGGCTGAGCGCGACTTTAGTGCTTACTACACTGTGAGCAAGCCGCGCCGACGTGCCGATAATCTAATCGTGCATGCAGTGCCTGTCAACCAAGTGCACTGCCTAGTTACCCAACGCAGCCAGTGCGCTTGCATTTCTCAGCCCGTGTTGCGATTATCGCGCCGCCAACGCATCTTCGATCACGCCGTCGAACAATTGAAACGAGGAGCTGGTTAATAGCCGGTTGTTTGCGTGTGACCGGCCACTAAGCGCTGACCAACGATGATGAAACTCTACAAAACCACCTACGGTTCCGTGCTGGAAGACAGCGGCCAGTTTTATCAACTGGCCGAGACCGATTGGGATGTGCTGCTCAATCGCAGCGATCACGAACGGGTGTTACCCAGTATGACGCGCCACGCCACCCGCATCCACAATTTTACGATCAACCGGGACGTGCTCGCGCCCATCGAAAGCCAGGAAGTCTGGGCGGCAGGCGTGACTTATTACCGCAGCCGCACTGCGCGGATGGAAGAGTCGAAAGATGCGGGCGGCGGCAGCTTCTACGATCGCGTCTATGAAGCCGAACGGCCTGAGTTGTTCTTCAAAGCCACGCCGCATCGCGTAGCCGGGCCGAACCAGGCGGTGCGCATCCGCCGCGATTCCAAGTGGAACGTGCCGGAGCCGGAGTTGGCGCTGGTCGTCAATTCGCACGGCCAGATCATCGGCTACACCATCGGCAATGACATGAGTTCGCGCGACATCGAGGGCGAAAACCCGCTCTACTTGCCGCAGGCCAAACTCTACGCGCAAAGCTGCGGACTTGGGCCGTGTGTGCTACTAACTCAACATACCTTGCCGAGTGAGACCGAGATTCATCTGGAAATCCTGCGCAGCGAGGAGACGGTTTTTCACGGGCAGACTTCGCTCAAAGAATTGAAGCGCAGGCCGGAAGAGTTGGTTGAATACCTCTACCGCGACAACCTGTTTCCTTGCGGCTGTTTTCTACTGACCGGTACAGGCATCGTACCGCCGGACGAATTCACTTTACAGGTAGACGATGAAATCCGTATCACGATTGATCCGATTGGCACGCTGATCAATCGCGTAGTGCAAGGCTAATTTGAGATGGGAGATTTGAGATTGAAAATGGAACTACACGGCAAAAACATTATCGCGAGCCAGCTTGATAACAGCGGGCAAGCCAAAAGCACTTTTACTTCCCACGCCCGCTTGGGTGAATTCGAGGAAGCGGGCAACTGGCATATCGAAGCGGCGCTCACCGCTGCTGAACAAGCTTTTCACGAGTTGCGCCAAATCCCGGCAGAACAACGCGCGGCGTTTCTGGATAAAGCTGCCGAAGAGATACTCGCGCTCGGCGACGACTTGATCGAATGTGTGCACGCCGAGACCGCCTTGACCAAAGACCGCCTGATCGGCGAACGCGGGCGCACGGTGAATCAATTGAAGCTGTTTGCCGAAGTCGTGCGTGAAGGCTCCTGGGTCGAAGCGCGCATTGATCGCGCGCAGCCTGAGCGCCAGCCGCTGCCAAAACCGGACATCCGGCGCATGCTCGTGCCGATTGGCCCGGTCGCCGTTTTTTCCGCCAGCAATTTCCCGCTGGCCTTCTCGGTCGCGGGTGGCGATACGGCTTCGGCCTTTGCCGCCGGTTGTCCCGTCGTGGTCAAAGTGCATTCAGCGCATCCCGCGACTTCGGAGTTGGTCGGAGACGCGGTATGCAGGGCCGTTGCTGCGACTGGCATGCCGCCGGGCATCTTTTCCGTGCTGCATGGAACCGACCATGACCTCGGTACGGGCTTGGTCAAACATCCGCTGACCAAGGCCGTCGGCTTTACTGGTTCAGAACGTGTTGGGCGCTTGCTGTTTGATGTATCAGCGCAGCGGCCCGCGCCGATTCCCGTCTACGCCGAGATGGGCAGCATCAATCCCGTTTTCATTTTGCCAGGAGCTTTGCGCGAACGCGCCGACGCGATTGCTGAAGGCTTAAAAGGCTCGGTCACGCTCGGCGTCGGTCAGTTCTGCACTTGTCCGGGATTGGCAATTGGGTTGCGTGATGACCACTTTACACGTTTTGCTGGCAAACTCAGCGAATTGATCGAGGGGGTGCCGCCCGCGCCGATGCTCTATCCTGCCATTGCCCAAGCCTATGCGGCAGGCGTGGCGCGTTTGAATACGATTGGCGGATTGCAGACAGTACAGGCGCGCTCCGCCGCAGACGAGACAAAGTGTGAAGCGCGCGCGGCCATGTTTGCCACTGACGCGCGGACGTTTTTGCAACATCACGAATTGAGCGAAGAGGTGTTTGGCCCTTCGACCGTAGTGGTCGCTTGCGAATCGCGCGCAGAGATGGAGCAGATTGCAAACAACCTGGAAGGCCATCTGACTGCGACGATTCACGGCACGGCGGAAGACTTGGCCGAATATAAATGGCTAGTAGACATCCTCACCACCAAAGCGGGGCGCTTGCTCTTCAACGGTTATCCCACAGGCGTGGAAGTCTGCCCTTCGATGCAGCACGGCGGGCCTTATCCGGCGACGACCGATGGGCGCAGCACTTCAGTCGGCACGGCGGCAATTGAGCGGTTTGCGCGCCCGGTGGCTTATCAGAATTTTCCGCAGGAAGCTTTGCCGGTTGAATTGCAGAACGCGAATCCGCGCGGAATTTGGCGGCTGGTAGATAACCGGTTGACGAAAGATGCTGTGTGAGTTACTTGTTTGCTGTGGAGGCAGTTATGAAAGTGTTCATCAGTTATGCTTCGGCTGATAAAGCGCTGGCGCGTAAGATAGTGGCGGCCTTGCGGCAAGAGGGGATGGAGGTTTGGTATGGTGAGGATGAAATCTTCCCCGGCGACAATTGGGCGGCCAAGATCGCGCAAGGACTGGAAGAAGCCAATGCGATGGTTGTGTTACTGACTCGGCAGGCGTTGCAATCAGAGCACGTGCGCGCCGACATCAGCTTTGCGTTGGGCAATCAGAACTTCGCTCATCGGCTCGTGACTGTTTTTGCGGATGACCCGGATACCTTGCCCGAAGACGAAGTCCCCTGGATTCTACGGCGCTTGAAAACTGTTGATTTGTCCGCGTCTGGCGCTGCTGAAACAGGGATGAAACAGATCGTGCAGTCATTGCAAGCTGCCGCCTAGCCAATTTGTCGCTTCTCAAGCCTATGTTACCGCGTGAGGTGTTTCTTTCTCATTCCAGTGCGGATCAGCCTTTTGTCGCCGAGTTGGCAACGATGCTGCGGCGACACGGAATACCTGTCTGGTATGCGCCGACGGAATTGCTTGGGGCGCAGCAGTGGCACGATGAGATTGGCGCTGCATTACAGCGTTGCGACTGGTTTGTCATTGTTCTCTCATCACAAGCCTTGCAATCAATGTGGGTCAAGCGAGAGTTGATGTTTGCGTTGGACGAACGGCGCTATCAAAACAAAATCGTCCCGTTGCTTTTGCAAGCTTGTGAGCATAGCCAGCTTTCTTGGACGCTATCGGCCTATCAATTCGTGGACTTTACCAATGACTTCGACGATGGTTGCCGCGCACTGCTACGCGTCTGGGGCTTGGGTTATCAACCCTAAAGTCCATTACTGCCTTTCTAGCCCCGCCAGCACCTTCTTCGGCAACTTGGCTTTGATCATTTCGTAAGCGTCTTTCAGCAGACGCTTCAACTCCGTCTGCTGAACCAAATCCAGCCGCGTCAGCGCCACCCAATGGTAACGCGCGACATACGGCGCCGGATCAATCCCCGTGCGCTCGGTCAATTCGGCAAACTCTTCGGGCGTGCATTTGAACGAGAGCTTGTAGGGCGATGCCTCATCAAGTGCGAGCACGGCAAACATCTTTTTGCCGATGCAGAAGGTCAGGTCTTGCCCCCATTTCACATCTTCGGTGGCGTGCGGCAAAGAAAGACAGTATTCACGCACGGTCTCATGATTCATGTTGTTCCTCCGATTTTTCGGCCACTGCTTCAGCCGCAGTTTCAACTACAGGGCCGTCTGGCACAGGCGCACTCGTTTCAGCACTGCCTCGCTGCGCTGCTTCCATCTCTGGTGCAATGGAGGCCAGCGGCGGCAGCTCTCCAGTGGCAGGCATAAATTCAAAATGCGGTATCCTGGTTACGCCGGGCGGTGGTTGCGCCAATTGGTAATACAACTGCGTCTGCCCGCCATAGAGCGCCACTCGTGTCCACATACGTGCCAGAAGCGCAAACTGCCCAAACACAAAAGCCACCACCACCGCAACAAAAGAAGCTTGCTGCACCGAACCGCGCAGCCAACAGAAGGAGGCAAAGAGCGCCAAGCCAATCAGCGCTAGCAGCCAATACAAGCTGTAAGTGCGCCACACATAGGCCAATGCGAAGCGCCAGCCATTCAGCATCTCGCGCCACATTTTGCGGCTGTTGCGCCAGACGGTGCTGATGCGCGCGTAGTCAAAAGCCAGATTCACCAGCGCCAACAGCAACACCGTCACAAACAGCAGCACGAGCTGCTTGATCTGTTGCGGCCCTTCGGCGGTCGCCTGTTTCTCCGCTTTGCTGAGGGATGACTGCACTATCTGAAAGCTGATCAACACCGCGCCGTAAAAAAACAGCGAGTATACCCACAGCCGCACGAAACGCGCGAAAAATGTCCCGCCACCGCGCCAAAACCGGCGCATCGTGAACTCCGGTCTGTTCAGCACTTCCAGGATGCCGCCCGCGAAAAAGGCGTTAGCCAACAAATAAAGCACACCGCACAAGAGCAACAAGAACAAGGTTGTCAGCCCCACGCCCGTCAACGAAGCTTCAGTGAATTGCCCGTTGACCAAATCAATCAGCCAGAGCACGTCCAACTGATCGCCGCTCATCCGCTGCGCTACCAATCGCCCCGACGTACTCTGCTGAATAAGTGCGAAGGCGGGAACAATAATCGGCGCGGTAAAGAGCAGATTGAGAACCCAGAGCAGCGCGATCAGTCGGTAATTGCGCGTGGCGCTGCCGATGCCTGTTAGCAGTGCGTTTAACACCTAAGCCTCCTTTTCAACTCAATGCGGCAGCCGCTTGTAGAATCGCTTGCAGCCAGAAGAGCAACCCGGCAGACCAACGCACCGCGCCTTTCAGCCCACTGCCTTCGGCCTTGCTGTTATTGGTTAAGTTGGCGTCGAGCAGTACTTTGTTTTCAGGATCAATTTGCGCCGCTGCAATCTTCGATGTCGTAGTGAACTTGAACTTCTTCCAGCGGTCTTTCAACGCCCAGCTTTCCACCCACTGCCTGCCGTCTTTGCTGTGGCTGGCTTGATATTCAATCACGCCATCACGCACCGCCGTGGGCTTGAAGAAAATCTTGTTGCTGTCTTGCAAAGTGACCAGGATTTCTACTGGAAACCAGGCCTCGCCCTCACGGCGCACTATGACTTCGTTTTCATAAGGCCGCTGATCGTCTTTCTTTTTCTCGCTCTCTTCTTTTACTTCATCTTTCTGGCCGTCTTTGTCGAAAACGCCAATCTTGGTCTCCGGCTGCTCGCTCTTGAACTCGACGATCTCGTAATCGAGCATCTGCGTGCCTTTGACAAACTGATCGAAGAACCACGACAAATCTTGCCCGGCGACTGCAGTGGCCGTGTCGAAGAAATCCTGCGAAGTCGGATGCCGATAGCGCCACTTCGTCGCATACTCGCGCATCACGCGCGCCATCACGTCCTCGCCCAAATACCTTTCAAGCGTTGTCAACATCAACCCGGTGCGCGGATACGAATTAAGGCCATAGCTGAAATCGTTATAGAACTTCCACGCTGGCGTCAGGATCGGATCGTTGAACTTGCCCATAAACGTGCCGAGCCGGTTATCGTAGGGATGCGGCAACTCAAATGGAAAGTCCAAAATTGGCACGCCGTAGAATCTGTATGGCAACACATTGTTGCCATACGCCAGACCTTCGACTTTAGCCTCAGAGTAAGTATTGAAGCCCTCGTCCAACCACGATTCTTCAAACTCATTCGAGGCCACCAGCCCGTACCAGAATTGATGGCCAAACTCATGAATGATCACCAACTCAGGGTCATGAGTCTTTGACACCCACCAGTTCGTGCCCGCCGTGATAAAGGTCGGATACTCCATCCCGCTCGCGCCTCCGCCGTTGTAAGGCGGGTCAACGATGGTCAGCGTCGAATATGGATATGCGCCGTACCACAAGCCGTAATACTTGATGGCACTGAAGGCGGCCTTGAAATGACGTTCGGTTTGATACGCGTGCTCCGGCTGAATCAGCAATGTGCACTCAACATCTTTCAGCTTGATAGCTTCACTCGGTAGATTGAGTCGCTTGCTCAACTGTTCCAACTCATCCGGCTTCACCCATTCATCCGCTTTGAATGTGCGTTTGACCACCACGTACTGCGGATCGAGCGTCCAGGCAAAATCGTGCACGTTGTCCTGCGTGAACTGATACGTCACCGTGCCATCTTGATTCACGCGCTCGCTTTGCTGCCTGCCCGTCGCGCCGACCTTGCCCTTGTAAATCGCAGGCACCGTCATCGTTACATCGTAATTGCCAAAGTCCGCATAAAACTCGCTGTTGGCGTGAAACTGATGGCAATTCCACCCGGCCACCGTGCGCCGCCGCTCGCCCACCTCTTCCCACACGCCGATCTTCGGGAACCACTGCGCCACCAGCGCGAATTGCCCCCAATAGCCGGTGCGTGCAAACACGCGCGGCAGCTTCGCCGTAAACTTGATGTCGAGCACAAGCTGCTCGCCCGGCCTCAACGGCTTGCTGAGCGGCACACGCATCACCGTTTGATCATCTGCGTTGTCGTCATCGGGGTGAATAAACTCGATCTTCTTAGTCAGGTCTTGGCTTTCTCCTGCTTGGGCTATGACCTTCAACTCGTTGACATCAATCCAACCCCACTGGCCCGACTCGAACTTGTCGCCGCGCAATTGCCCGCCCGACTCTTTGAAGAAGGTGCTCTTCTCATTCTTGAAGGCGTTTAAGTAGAGGTGGAATTGCAACTCGTTGACCGTGTCGGGTGAAGCGTTGAGCCAGGTCAGTTGTTCGCGCCCGCTGAGTTTGGTCGGATGCTGCTTTTCGTCGAGTTCCAGCCGCGCGTCAATCTTGTAGCTAGCGATGAGTTGCGGCGCATTTTGCGCGGCGACCGGGCGACACAGCAGCCCCAGCACAATAATCGAAGCAACGACTAAACAGACCGTTATCACATGAACAGACTGCCGTTTCATCATCCTTGCCTCCCGCAAACTGAATACAGATTGAAAATGGATTGGTTTGCGAACCGCGCCACTTTTATCACAAACCATTACGTAAACACAGAGCGGCTTGCGAGTCGGCAACAAAATTTGGCATTAGCCAACTCGCCACTGTTGCTAATTCACAACAGTGGCCAAGCTAAAACGTCTTTTGAAGATAAGTGATCTCGTACCAGCAAGCTCACACTGGCGCGCCGCTGTATTCCGGGAATGCGTTGCGGTGTATATCGCCAATCCAGCTAAACGACTGCGCATTGTAGTTCGACAAGCTTTTTAAGTGAATTGAAGGCACAAAAGGGCATTTTACGCTGCGCTTATTGATCTTTAACCAGATGGCATCAACTTTGCCTTGTCTGAGCGCATGAGGGTTGGAGAACTATCTCAATAACTAAGAGGAGAACCAAGTATGAAAGTTTTGCTATCTACATTATTGGCTGCTTTAGCTCTGGCATTCGTTGGTTGTGATTCGCCACAGCCCGTTGACGATGCCGGAATCACTACGAAGGTTAAGAGCAAGCTCGCGGCTGATGCGAACACCAGCGCCATCAAGATCAGCGTTGACACTATCAACGGAGTCGTGTCGCTGACAGGCACAGTGCCCACTCAAACTGAAAAGGCGAAAGCCGAAGAGATCGCCAAGAATACCGAGGGCGTGACGCGGGTTGATAACAGAATCACGGTTGACCCGAACTCCGTTGGCGCGACTAATGCTGGTCAGAAAGCTAGCGAAGCGGCCCACACGGCTGGTGAGGCTGTCGGGGACGCCGGTATCACCGCCAAGATCAAGGCTAAGTTTCTAGCCGCGGGGATCATCGGCACGAACGTTGACACCGTCAATGGACAAGTCACGCTTAAAGGACACGTTGACGATGCCAAGGAAAAAGCGCTGGCCGAAAAGATCGCCAAAGAGACTGAAGATGTGAAGAGCGTCAAGAACGAACTGGTGATAGAGAAGAAGTAATTGGCTGCTCTGTTGTAAGTTTGTTGAATGCCCAACTACCTAAGCGCGTAGTTGGTTCGAGGGCTTGCCAGGATGACGCACCTGGCAAGCCTCTTGGTGTTTAGTATTAGCCTCAGTTATCGAAGCCACTACTATGCGGACGGCTACGATACGAATGGACTGCCGTTTCAACATTCTTGCTCCCGCAGACTGGCAATAGATTGAAGTTTGACTCGCTTATATGCGATCTCACCCACTGATTCATATATCAGTGTCAGAAATAAAGACGTCCCTAAGAGGTTTGCCATTCGCGCCTACAACAGGCTTACCATTCTTGTCTGCCTTGGTAACGCCGAAGATATTGCGTGTCTTGCCCCTTCCTGAAACGATCCTTTTGTAATTTACGATGCTGCTGTTAGGATTCAGGCCATACGCCGCAGCTGTCCGACGATAATCAGCTTGATCGCTGTACCCCATCGTAGTTCTTGGCCCGGTAGGGGCCAACACACAGCCGAACTTATGTATCTCTGCCACATGGGTAAGGCTTCCAATCTCGAAACTATTAAGGTCGCAAGCGTCCCCACAGGGATACTCGACGCTATATAAGGGGAACAAATTCACCTCGAATCCGTTTCCGCAAAGGACTCTCTCAGGGCTAATTCTCGTTCCAGTGAAAATATACCGAGCGGAGAATTGAGTATGGAAGTTCGTAGGGCCAGGCGCGGGCATAATGTTTGCCCTGTAAAGCTGTGAGTTGATCGCTCGGGCCTTTTCATTGTCATTACCGCACACGGTATACACAAGACGTGTGACGAGGTGAAGCCACGAACTAGCTTCAGTATCCTGTGCAAATCCATCCTCTGTGGGTAAGGTGAGGCCAACACTGATAAGGCCAAGCGTCTTCAAAAACTGTCGTCGCTTGATAGATAGAATCTTCTCCGGCTCAAACAACTTGACCGGGTGAGCAAGGTCGTTATCAAGAAAAGTTTCTCGCATTTTTACTTTACCGTGTTTCACCAATTGAGTTGAAATAAGAACTCGGATCCATTGATGCTTGGCTATGGAAGAAGAAACCTGCCCCTCGTACTAATGGATTCAATCTCCGATTGCTCGTTATGATGACTGAGCGTCTGGTGTAACACAAGGGCAGGCTGGCGCGTGCTGCCCACCCTCTCGTGCCGCATCTGTGTTGTGGTTGGCATCGCGCCGAGCGTTTGTTGGCGTGTGGCAAATTCGCACTTGATGCGATGATTTAAGGCGGCTACGCCCACCACACACCACACAAATTTGCTGCGCTGGAAAGACGGTGCTATGCTGCGCCCGCAGCCAGCCTTGTATTTTTCGGCAACTGCATTTTCTGTTGTTTACCAAGCACAAAGATCAACACCAGCCTGTATTACGGGCATTGCCCCGACAAGTTCGACTGGTATTGGTAAGGAGTAATGGCCTTTATACCCGGCTTTGAGCACGACATCTTGATTAGCTATGCGCACGATAACAACCCCGGTGGGGAAGAGGGTGCGGGTGGCTGGGTCACGCAATTTCATCGCTTGCTCGAAGAACAATTGCGCCAATTAACTCATCGCGATCTGCGTATCTGGCGTGACCGCCGTCTTGATCGCAATCAGGAATTTGATAAGACGATCAAAGAAGCCATAGACAGTTCGGCCATTTTCGTATCCATCAATTCCATTGCTTACAAAAAGTCTCCCTATTGCCAACAAGAGATCGAATGGTTCAATACCCACGTTCAGCATGACGGATTTGGGATGAGCATTGGCGACCGCAAGCGTATTTTTAACGTCCTGCTCAACAATCTTCACTTCTCCGAGTGGCCTGCCCCGTTTCAAGGTGCGACCGGTTATAACTTCTTTGAACAGGTCCCTGACGACGATGTGGCACTGCCGGCTGAACCAGGCAGTGAACAGTTCAAAGCTGAATTCAGAACACTGTTGCGCCACCTCAGCCGCACGCTCAACAAGTTCAAAGAAGTGGCAGAACAACGTGCTGCTGAAGCGCAAAAGCAGAAAATGGCTAATGACAACGGCCACGTAAAAACATCTGACGCCTTGACGATCTTTCTAGCTGAAACTTCCGATGAGTTGCACCGCAGATTACGCCAACGCCTCATCACTGAGTTGAAGGTCGAAGGCTTTGTTTTCACCGACGACGTACCCCTGGGCAAAGCAGCGGAACACGACCAAGCTCTGCTCGCCGCCGTACAACAAGCCGATCTCTGTTTGCACCTCTTTGACGGTTCGCTGGGGCGCGATTTGCCTGACCTAGCGAACCAGTTCTACCCACAGCGTCAGGCCGAACTCGCCAAACCGCATGCCAAAGCCCAAATAATCTGGGTGCCTAATGCGGTCAATCTTGATGCCAACATTGATGATGACGAAGCCAAGACAGCCCACCTGCGTTTTCTCAAACAACTCGAAAGCGCGGGTGGCGCAGAACGCACCTACACCTTTATTCGCGAACCGCTGACTGCCGAAGCGATCAAACGCATTGTGCTGGAATTTCGCGAGCAGTGGAAAAAGGCCAAAGCCGTATCAGCCGTGCCTTCATCGGCGCTCTTTGATGGGCATTACCATGACATCTCGCACGCGACACAGTTGTATCCGCATCTGCAAATGCATCTCATTCATCTGCGCATCAACATTGGTGGCGACAATCCCCGCGAGAAGATTGAGGTATTGTTGAAAGAATTGAAAGAAGCAAGCTGCTTAGTGGTCATGTTTGGTCAATCCGGCAAAGATTGGGTTAGACACCGATTGATTGAAACCATCAAGTTGAGTTTGGAGGAAGACGGAATCATCAAACCTTGTAGCATCTGTTATGTGCCGCCGCGCACGTTGAACGCTGACGGCAGCTTCAGTTTCGGTATGTTGGAAGTTAAACATTTCGACCGCACCGAAACTTTGATCGCCTGGCTCACCGAGCCTTGCTGAAAACGATGACACCGCAGACATCAACAACCGAACCGCCGCACGCCGGGCTGGAATTGATGCTCCCGCGCAATCCGTTTGTCGGCTTGCGACCCTTCAATACTGACGAGAGCCTGCTCTTTTTCGGGCGGCGGCAGCAGACCATTGAGTTGCTGGAACAGTTGCACCGCACCCATTTCATTGCCGTCGTCGGCAGTTCCGGTTGCGGCAAATCCTCGCTCATTCGTGCTGGGTTGATTCCGAATCTACTGGCGGGCTTTCTGGTCGAAGAGCGCGACCGCTGGCTGATTGCGACTATGAAGCCGGGCGATGCGCCGCTACGCAATTTGGCTGCGGCATTGTGCGAGGCCGCTGTCGCCGCCCCATACGCGCCAGAGGTTGACCGGGTGCTGAACCCGCTGTACGAGTTCGGTGCGGAGGCGATATTGACGAGCATGGCTCCCGTACTCTCTGACTCGACCAATTTGCTCTTGCTCGTGGATCAATTTGAAGAACTCTTCCGCTTCGGCGTCGGATCAGACAAACCGGAGCAGCGCGGCGAAGCAGCGGATTTCGTGGCCTTGCTGCTGCAATTGGCCGAACAGTGCCGCTTGCCCATTTACATCGTGTTGACGATGCGGTCGGACTTTCTGGGTGATTGCGACAACTTCCACGGGCTGCCCGAAGCCTTAAATTGCAGCCAGTATCTGGTGCCGCGCCTGACACGCGAGCAGCGCCGCCAAGCCATTGAAGGGCCGGTGCGGCTGTTTGGGGCGGGAATCGCGCCGCGTTTGTTGGATCGCGTGCTCAATGATGTCGGCGACCAGTCCGATCAGTTGCCGGTATTGCAACACGCGTTGATGCGCACATGGGAGAGGTGGAAATTCGCTGAGACCCGGCGCAAACGTGAGCTGGAACAACAGGACGACGCGGCTGCTCAGCCATCTGCTTTACCTCTCGACTTGCCGCAGTATCTAGAAGCCGGGACGATCAAGAATGCGCTCGCCAACGATGCCGAAGCGGCGTTGACTGGGCTAACGGATGAAGAGGTGAAGTTGGCCGAACGAATGTTCCGCGCTTTGACCGCTACGGACGCCAACAATCGCAAGATTCGCCGCCCGGTGCATCTGAAAGAGTTATGTGACATTACCGGTACGACCAAAGATCATTTGCAGAAGATCATTGGCCGCTTTCGTGGCAACAATCGCTCATTTCTGATTCTGAGTGACGAAGCCGATTCGTTGGTTAGCATCTCACACGAGAGTTTGATCCGCCAATGGCCGCGTATGGATGAATGGATGAAAGCTGAGGGCGATGCCGCCGATCTTTTCAAACGGTTGGTTGAAGCGGCGCGCCGCAAGCGAGAGTTTTGGCGCGGTGGAGATTTGGCCGAAGCCCGCAAGTGGCAGGCTGAGCAGCAGCCAAACGAGATCTGGGCGCAGCGGTATGACAAGGACGCGGGTGCGTTGGGGATGGCACTGAAGTTTTTGAATTACAGCCAGGAATTAGAAGAGCGCACACAGGCTGCTGAAAAAGCGCGGCAACTGCGTGAAGCCAAACGACAGCAACAGGAAATTCTGTTTCGCCGAACCCGTTTTTTTGCCATTGTCATTGGTGTGGCGTTGCTGCTGGCCATGGGGGTAGCTTGGTACGCCTACCTGCAGCAACAGCTTGCCAAAGCGCGGGGGCAACGAGCGGCGCGACTTTACTACAACGTCACCATGAATGCTGCTCAGGAAGCCTACGAGCGTGGTGATGGCGCGCAGGTTTATCAATTGCTCAGTGCCTTTTTGCCCTCGCCTACAAATCGAGAACTGTCACAGAACCGTGAATTTTCCTGGTATCGCTTGTGGCTAGCCAGCAAAGAGCGGCTGACGTTGAGCGGGCACGCGGACAGGGTCTTGTCAATGGCGTTTGCGCCGGATGGGCAGACACTGGCGAGCGCGAGTGGGGACAAGACGGTGAAGCTCTGGGAGGTGGCGAACAAGCAAAAGATTGTCACACTCAAAGATCACACGGACCCGGTTTACGCAGTCACCTTTGCGCGCAACGGCAAAACGCTCGCTTCGGCAGGCGGATACAGCGAAGGGAAGAAAGATTATGCAATCCGTTTATGGTTTGCGGCTACCGAGGCGGAGGTGACGCGGTGGCTGCATCGTTGAATCATCCGAAGCAATAGAGCTTCCCATCCTGCACCCCCACCACCACACGTCCGCCTGCAATCGCTGGCGAAGCCGAGACCGCTTGCCCCGCATTGAACTCCCACACCTTCGCCCCCGTGTTCAAATCCAGCACGTAAAGCCGCCCGTCGTTCGAGCCGATGTAGACGCGCCCGCCAGCACCAGTTGAAGTTACGGCTGGCGATGATTCGACGCGCGCGTTGGTGCGGAACGACCAGAGTTCTTTGCCGTTGGCCGCGTTCAGGCAATGCACCACTTTGTCGCGCCCGCCCAGGATGACTTTGCCGTTGATGACGGCGGTGGAGGAATAGAATGGGAACTGGCGTTGCGGATGTATGTAGCGCCAAACACGGCGGCGCGTCTTCAAATTGATGCTGAGCACTTCGTTGCTGAAATTGCCGAAGAAGGCTTGCTGGCCCGCCGGGGTGTTGATGATGGTGACCGAAGCGCCTGTGTTGCCGATGCCTGGGAGATGGACGACCTCTTTGCCGTCGCTGATGCGGATACCGTGGAAGATTTCGTCGCAGCCTGCGAAGTAGGCGATGCCGTCTAAGACGCAGGGCGTGCCGTGCACGTAATTCTCCGTCTTGAACTGCCAGACTGTTTTGCCCGTGCGCGCCTCGAAGCAGTAGAGCGTGCCGTCATACGAGCCGATCAGCACGCGGTCGCCGACTACGACAGGCGATGATTTGATCTCGCCACCGGTCTTGTATGTCCACATGCCTTGCCCGTTGCCTGCGTTGATTGCGTGAAAGGAGCCTGCCAGATCGCCGACAAAGACCAAGCCGTTGGCCACGGCGGGCGAAGATTCACCGACGGCCTCTTTGGTTTTGTATTTCCATTTGAGCTTGCCGTCCCACAAGCCAACGGCGATCAATTCGCCCCCTTCCTTTAGACCCGTGCCGACATACGCCGTGCCGTCGGAGAGTGCCGCGGACGATTCGATAATTTCGCCCGCGTTGAGCGACCACAGCATTTTCAGATTCGGATTGATCGTCGAAGGCGAGACGCCCGTCAGGTTGTGATCGCCGCGAAACTGTGGCCAGGCGTCTGGAGATTGTGCTGGTGAGTAGACGGAAGACAGAAGACAGTAGGCAGTAGTTTGTGATGCGCTCTTCAGCCACTGTCTTCTGTCTTCTGTCTTCTGTCTTCTGTCTTTCAAAATGCCCATTCGTAAATCTCCTTCGCTCCTGCGGCGCTCAATTGGCGCGGATTGAATGTGCCAGTCCATTGTGTGGCGGCAGCTTCGGCCAGTTCCGGTAGATCGGTGTGCGGTATGCCAAGGGCGCTCAAACTCGTCGGCAGACCGGCTGTTTCTGCGAGTTGTGTTAAGTGCTGCGCGATCTGTTCTCCACCTGTTCTCTTGTCACAAGGGAATTGCGCTGACTGGCAAAGTTCGTCATAGCGTTCAGACACTTCAGCCAGATTCCAGCGAATCACCTGCGGCAGCAAGATGGCGAGCGCTTCGCCGTGCGCCGTACCGTAGCGCGCCGTCAGCGGATTGGCGCATGCGTGGGCCGCGCCCAGCATCGAATTTTCAATGGCCGCACCGGCGTAATGCGCGCCGAGCAGCATCGCAGCGCGTGCCGCTAAATTGTTCGGCTCGTCCAAGACTGTTGCGTAATTGCCGATGAGCAAGCGCCAAGCCTCGCGCGAGAAAATTTCAGAAAGCGGATTGCGCTTGGTGCTGACGTAGGTTTCCAGCGCGTGCGCGATGGCGTCGTAACCAGCGGTGGCTGTGATGTAGGCGGGTTGGGTGACGGTCAATTGCGGATCGAGGAGCGCCACTTTGAAAGCTGCTTGCGGGTCGCCGCAGGCCATTTTGATGTGTGTTTCGGCGTCGGAGATCAGCGCGTAGCTTTGTGCTTCGCTGCCCGTGCCTGAGGTGGTCGGAATGCCGATCATCGGCAGCATTGGCTTAGACGTTTTGCCGTGGCCCCAGTAATCGCGCATCGTGCCGCCGTTGGTGAGCACGAAGTTGATGCCTTTGGCCGTGTCGAGCGAACTGCCGCCGCCTAAGCCGATGATTGAATCAATTTGCTGTGCTGCGGCCACCACGCGCCCGGCTTCAACCATCGCCGTGTTGGGATTCTCACCAAAATCCTGAAAGTGGAAACAGGCGATGCCTGCTTGCGCAAGTTGGCGCGCGGCTTCGTCAACATAGCCACAGGCCGCGATGCCTTGATCGGCGACCAGCAGCGTGCGTGTGAAACCCGCCGCACGCGCGACTTCGCCGAGACGCGCAAACGTGCCGAGGCCAAAGATGACACGGGTGCGCGCCTGAAAATCGAAAGCTTGATTGTCCCGGATGTCGGGCTGGACTGTTGAGGTTGTCACGCCGCTCATTTGCTGTTGGTGAGAATGCCATCAAGTGTCCGACAAGCTGGCAGAGCTTGTCGGCAATCTTTGCGGTTGAGCCGATTGGTCAACGCCGAAAGACTGCCGACAAGCTCTGCCAGCTTGTCGGACACCAAAACACAATCTACTTCGCATCTCCACTTGCTTTAGCAGTGTTGGCAGAAGCGCCTGTAGCCAGCGCAAAAAGCTGGTTGCGATTCATAATGAACAATGCGCCATTCGCGGGCACGGGTGTCGAATAGACCGAGCTACCCATATTCATCTCGCCGATCAGCTTCTTCTCTTTACCCGCTTGCAGCACGGCGATGTCGCCGTCTTCGTCGCCGAGGTAGACCTTGCCATCCACCACAATCGGCGAACCCCAGATGGCTGCGAACATATCGTGCGTCCAATGCACCTGTCCGGTCTTCGCATCCAGACAGTGCAGGAAGCCGCTGAAGTCGGAGTAATAGAGCAGGCCGTCGGCCAGCGCGCCGGTCGAGATCGAGCGACGAATCTTGTCGTAATGCCAGATTTGGCCAGTCTTGGTGATGTCGCCGCGCTTGGTCGGGTCAATGCAGTAGAGATGGCCGACGCCTTCGCCGTGTTCGGGGTCTTGGCCATTGGCGACGTAGACTTTGTTATCCCACAAGACTGGCGTCGCGATCATTTCATTGCGCGTCTTCGGCCAGACGGCATCTTTCGGGTTGCTGTCGAACTCCCAGAGCTTCTTGCCCGTGGCTGCTTCGTAGCCGCGCACCCAGCCGTCGCCTTCGCCGATGACGACTTGTTCGACATCGCCGAGCTTGCCGACGGCAGGCGATGACCACTGGCCGTGCAGGATTTTGTCAAAGACGTTGTTGACTTCCCAGACCAGCTTGCCGGTCTTCTTGTTGACCGCGATCATCGAGGGCGCTTTAGGCGAGGGAACGTTGACGTGGCTCTCGTCCTGGCCGTTCGAGGTGCTCAGGAAGATCAAGTCGCCCCAGATGACCGGCGACGAGTTGGCCATATTGTGCGGATGCGCGCCGACCTCTTCGATCATGTCGTACTTCCAGATGATGTCGCCATCAAATTTGCCTTTGAACTTTTCGTCCGTGACTGGGCCGTCGTTCTCGTCATCGCGAAAGCCTTTCGCGTCCAGACAGACCAACTCGGCGCGATTGGAGACGTAATAGACTTTATCGCCTTCGACCACCGGTGAAGAGCAGACGCCTTGATACGGCCAATCATTGACGCGCCCGGCGGTGAGCTTCTCGTGGGTCATTTGCCAGAGGAACTCGCCGGTCTTCTCATCGAAGGCCATCAACACACCACGGTCGCCACCCTGTTTGGGGTCACGCAGTCCTTCGTTGTTGGTGCCAACGTAGACTTGGCCGCCCGCGACGACCGGGTTGCCGTAACTTTGCGAGCCGAGCGCGGAGACCCATTTGACGTTGGTCTTCTTTTCGATGTTCCAGGACGTAGGCAGCCCTTTCATCTTGGAGACCATGTTGCGATCCGGCGTACCGCCCCACATCGGCCAATCACCAGTGCCGGGATCATTGGCGGAAACTGGCTTCAAGAGTGTATTAGCCATCAGCGCGGCAGTGATTGCGAATGCGCCGGCGAGTAACAGCGATTTTAACGAAAGTAATTTCATAACGACTCTCCTGTTGAAGATGATTGCTGCGTTACTTATTGGGCGTAACCTTGATGTTATCGAAGTAGACCTCATTCGCGTTGTCAGAGAAAACTCCTGCGCTGCCTTGCCGATTGCCGATGGGATCAGTCCATTCAAGCAACCAGCCCGCCGGTTCAGGCTCCGCAGCCGGCCACGCCTTGCCGCGCGCCCGCGTCTTGCCATCAGGCAGATTCTGCACTTCGAGCTTCAAACGATACCAGGTGTCAGCCTTCCACTGAAAGGGCTTGCTAAAGGAACGCGCTGGCTCGATTTGCCACGAACGCAGTTCGAGCTTTTGAATATTGCCGAAGAGCACCAGTTCGTAACGTTGCGCGACCACGCCAGCATCACCCATCTGGCGGCGTTTCTCAACCGCGCGCACGTCGCCTTCGATGGTGTAGTTCGACGTATTGGCCGCGCCAAAGAACGAGCGCGTCCGTTTGAAGATACCTGTGTCGGCCATCTTGGCCAGGAACTTGTTGCCCTCAGCCTCGCGCACGACATATTTGGCATTTGGCATACCTTGGGTGTTGAGCCATGTCGGTGGCGCTTTGTCTACCGGGATGCCGGAAAAGTCTTCTGAGTAAGGCAGCGCTGGAATCACGCGCACGTAAGCCTTACCTGTAACGTTGCCGACCGTTGCTTTCACAATTCCCGCTTGTGCGCCCGTACCTTCCGGCGTGAATTGATTGCCGGTTGCATTGCCTTTCAAACCTTCGAGCGCCAAGTTCGCGCTGGCCTCTTCGCGAATGAAGCGGCCTTTGTCATCAAACAAGCGAAGCTTGAATTTGGCCGTCGCGCCGGGCTGCACCACCGAATCAACCGGCGTCACTTGTACATGCGCGACTGTTGCGCCTGCCGGAGCGTTGTCTGGCTTTTCCTGTACGGCAGGCAGCGCAGGCTGTTTTGTCTTGCCGATGCAGTAGACGTGTTTGGTCGAAACCAGATAGATGCGCCCGCGCGAGACAGCCACACCCGCAATGACCTGTTCGTTTGAGGAGATGGCTTCGTCGCCGGACTCGGTCTTGATGTCAACCTTGGTGATTGGCTCTAGTTCGTCCTTGTCCAAAATCTGGCAGCCGGTTGGCGAAGGCTTCAAGATGTAGAACGCGCCGTTCTCGGTGCCGACATAAATTTTACCATCAGCAAAAATTGGTGAAGCTTTCTGAATCGTGCCCAGATTTTGCTCCCAGACACGCTTGCCCGTCGTGCGGTCGAACGCGAAGAGGTTCGCGCCTGCGTCCACAAAGTAGATCATCGCCCCATCAATTACGGGCGAAGCCGGGCCGAGTTGATAATTGTTGATCGCGTATTTGATCTTATCAGCGTTTGAGGTTTTGTTGATCGGGCCTTTAGCTGTGATGTCAATCGCAGCGAGCAGTCCCATCTCGCTCGTATCAATGTTCTCTTCCTGGTGCGAGACATAGGCGATGCCGTCTTTGACCACTACGCCAGGATTGACGCCGCGCTTGCTCATCGGATAGTTCCAGACCGGCTCGCCCGTTGCGACCTTGACCGCGCTGACTGAGCCATCGCCGCCACCCGCGACCAATACGCGCATTCCATCCACCGTCGTCACCACTGGCGTCGAATAGGTCGTGTCGTAAGGCCGTCCGCCCGGCGTGCTGATCCAGACGCATTCGCCGTTGAGTTTGTTGAACGCGTAGTAGCGATGCCGCCGCGCCGCGAGGTCGTTGGTAAAGCCGTCGGTCACGGTGCTGACGATGACCAACTCGCCTTCGATAATTGGCGAGACGGTGCGCCCGCCGTGCGTCGTCCACGAGCCATACTCATCAGTCAGCGAACGCGACCAGAGCAGCTTGCCATCATTCGAGAGCGCGACCAATTCATTGCACGCGCCGAACGCATAGACATTGCCCGTCGTCGGGTCGCCCGTAGGCGAAGACCACGCCACACGCCGCGGCGGCACGTCGGTCGAGTAGACGTTGAATCTGTATTCCCAAACGGGCTTGCCCGTGTCGGCATCGAGCGCCATTACGCGCTCCTGCAAAGTTTCGCCTTCGCCCGCCGAGTTGAAGACGAAGACGCGGTTGCCCATTACAATTGGCGCAGAACGCCCGCCGTAGGGCGCTTTCCAAACCAGGTTGTCACCCTGCGGCGACCACTTTTCCGGCAACTTCGTTTCCGGTGAAATGCCATCGCGCGAAGGGCCGCGCCAATCGGCCCAGTCGCTGCCTGATTTGGCGCGCGCAGGCGATTGCGCAGAAACTGAAAGATAGTGGTGGCATAACGGCAACGCTAGACCGGTCACAAGCAGGACAAGCGGTAAGACAATATGAAGCTTCGATTTCATAACGTGAGTCACTCCATTCGTAGACGTGTGGTGGTTGGTTTCATTGATAAAAGACTGGCACACACGGGTTTTGGTTGCGAATGAATTCAGGTTGCTTGACGTACCAGCCTGCAAACTATAATTTGCCAGCGTGAGCAGTTCAAGCCGAGTTTCCCGAAACCTCGGCTCGGCGGGCGACGTTTTGAACATTGTACTGCCGTGCTTCTCCCAAATCCCGCAGGTTGGAAAACGAAAAACATTCTTGGATCGTTAGCGCCAGCGGCTTTTCTATTATCTTAGGAGCAAACAACAGATGACACGATTTGCACTCAGACTTTCACCATTCCTTTTCATTTGCTTAGCGGTTTTATTCGCTGCCCACATTTTCAGCAGCAAGGCGGCCAACTCAACCAATTGGCCGCAATGGCGCGGCCCTGAAAGCCAGGGCGTCTCGACCGAAAAGAATCTGCCCACCGAATGGAGCGACACCAAGAACGTACTCTGGAAAACGCTGCTGCCCGGCCGCGGTTTTTCGCAGCCGATTATCTGGGGCAACCGCGTCTTTCTGACCACCGATGTCGAAGGCGGTGCCGCGCCTGCCACCCACAAGCCGCCTACGCATATGATGGGCGGGCGTGAATTCAAGCATCCCGAATGGTACGGCGTGGATTTGCTGCACACCTTCAAGGTACTCTGTCTTGACCGTGATACGGGCAAGATTCTCTGGGAGAAGACTGCTTACGAAGGTACGGTCTACGACTATCGCCACAAACGCGGCAACTACGCTGCGCCCACCCCGATCACGGATGGCAAATACGTGTGGGCCTATTTCGGTTCGGAAGGGCTGTATTGTTATGACTACAGCGGCAAGCTGATCTGGCAGAAATCGCTTGGCCCGATCCCCACGATTGGGATGGGGGTTGGCACTTCCCCCCTGCTTTATGAAAACACCGTGATCATGCAATGTGATGAAAACGAAGGCAAAAACTCCTTCCTCACCGCGCTCGACAAAAAGACCGGCAAAGAGGTCTGGCGTGTGGCCCGTCCGATTCAGGTGAGCTGGACGACCCCCGTCATCGTCAAGACGCCACAACGCGAAGAGTTGGTTACCAGCGGCAATGAATTTCTGATCTCCTATGATCCAAAGACTGGCAAGGAACTCTGGCGCACGGGCGGCTTGAAAAGCCATGCGATTGCCACGCCGGTAGTCGGCCACGGGCTGGCGATTCTTTCCTCCGGTTATCCCAACAAAGTGATCACGGCGGTGAAGTTGGGCGGTTCAGGTAATCTGGATGGCAGTGACAAAATTGCCTGGCGTTACAACAAAGGCACGGCCTATGTCCCTTCGCCGATCTTGTATGGCGATTACGTCTACCTGATGAGCGAAGGCGGCATCCTGACCTGTCTGAATGCCAAAACGGGCGAGTTGGTTTATGAAGGCGGGCGCGTGCCTGTAGCGACGAAATTCTATGGCGCATCACCGGTCGCCTTTGAAGACAAAATTCTATTGACCAGCGACGACGGTGATACTTTCGTCATCAAGGCTGGGCCGAAGCACGAAGTGTTAGGGACGAATTCTCTGGGCGAGCCGTGCCGCACCTCGATTGCGATTGCCGACGGGAAGCTGTTTATTCGGGGCGAGAAGCATCTTTTTTGCATTGGCAAGAAAGGATAGACGCTTATGACTTGGGACGAGATTATCAACGATCCGTCGCTGCGCGACTTGCCTTACAAGATTGAGACGAACAAGTTCGGGCAAATCTTGAGGAGTCCGGCTACGAATAAGCACGGTATGTTGCAGTTTGAGGTCGGGTATCAAATTGATCGTAAAAAAAGAACCGGCACAATCATCACAAGATGCTCGATTGAAACCTCTGATGGAATCAAAGTAGCTGATGTGGCCTGGGCGTCTGATACATTTATTGCCGAGTACGGTGATGCGACACCTTATCCCAAAGCGCCCGAAATCTGCGTTGAGGTAATCTCGCTTTCCAATTCAAAACAAGAGTTCAAGCACAAGACCGAGCTTTATCTTGCCAAAGGCGCGCTGGAAGTTTGGGGAGTGAAAAGCAAAAAAGAGACCACTTTCTACACTCATACTGGCAAGCTCAAAAAATCCCGACTCGTTCCCAAGCTAAAATTTTGATACGGACTAATATCCTGCATTGACCTGACCGTGATCTATACCTGCGCTTTCAAAAGTCTGGAGTAACCGCATGAAACAACGACTCGTTTTGCTGTCGGTCGCGTTAGCCATCGTTACCTGCGCCTGGACAGCATTCAAACCGCTAGACACCAAGGCCGCGCCTGCGGCCAATTGGTCGCAATGGCGTGGCCCTGAAGGCACAGGCGTTTCCACTGAAACCAACGTGCCGACCGCGTGGGGCGCCGACAAAAACATCAAATGGAAAACGCTGCTGGCCGGGCGCGGCAATTCGTCACCGATCTTGTGGGGCGACAAAATTTTTCTGACCACCGACCTCGAAGGCGAAGTCGTCGCCGGAGCCAAAGCCGTCAAACACAAACTCGAAGGCCAGGATTTCGTTCAACCCGACAGCGTCGGCGCAAACCTCAAACATACCTTCAAAGTGCTTTGCCTCGACCGCAACACCGGCAAGCTGCTCTGGGAACAGATCGCTTATTCGGGCACGGTCTACGACGACCGCCATCGCAAAGGCAGCTATGCCGCGCCGACGCCAGTGACTGATGGTACGAACGTCTACGTCTGGTTTGGCGGCGAAGGCGATGGGCTGTATTGCTATGACCTCAATGGTAAACAGGTTTGGAAGACCGCCGTCGGCAAGATCGCCAGCCTCGGGATGGGGCCGGGCGCGTCGCCAGTGCTTTATGAAAACGTCGTCATCTTGCAATGCGACGAAGACGAAGGCCAAAACTCTTTTATTGTTGGCGTTGATAAAAAGACTGGCAAAGAACTCTGGCGCACGCCGCGCAAGGTGCAAGCGAGTTGGTCAACTCCTCTGATCGTCAAGGCCGGCCAGCGTGCAGAGGTTGTCACGAGCGGCTTCGAGTGGATCATTTCCTACGAGCCGAAGACCGGCAAAGAACTATGGAAAATAAAAGGCCATGAGAGTAACGCCGTGCCATCTCCACTCGTCGGTCACGGGCTGGTCTACGTTTATGCCGGCGCCCCGGTCAAAAAGACGCTGGCGATCAAGCTGGGCGGCACGGGTGATTTGACCGACTCGAATCTGGCTTGGAGTTACGACAAAGGTACGGCTTATGTACCTTCTTCGATACTCTACGGCGATTATCTTTACCTGATGACCGACCGCGGTATTTTGACTTGTCTCGATGCCAAGACCGGCAAAGTAGTTTATGAAGGTGGGCGCGTACCTGTTCCTGCCACTTTCACCGCTTCGCCGGTAGCTTTCGATAACAAGCTTTTGCTGACCAGCGAAGATGGCGACACCTTTGTTGTCAAAGCTGGGGCAAAGCACGAAGTGCTGGCGACTAATTCGGTCGGCGAGCCTGTCTATGCTTCGCCGGCCATTGCGGGTGGCAACATCTTCATCCGTGGCGAGAAGAATTTGTATTGCATCGGCGAAGCGAAAGCTGCCAGTGCAAAGTAACCAGGAGGAACAATGAAACTGAAAATGTTATTTTCCAGCTTTGCGTTGTTACTCTGCGTCACCAGTCTCGCCGTGAGTGATGGGAAAGCAGACCTCAGCGGAACGTGGGCGCTCGATAAAGATAAAAGCTTCAACAACGGCCCTGGCTTCGAGCAGACGATGACCTTCACGCACATCGGCGAGAAGGTCAAACTCGCAGCCAAACAGAAAACGCCCAGAGGCGAAGTTGACATCAACGAGGAATACACGCTCGACGGCAAAGAGGCCGAGTTTACCCCGCAAGGCGCGCCGCCTAATCAAAAAGGCAAACGCAAAGCAGCCTGGCTGCCGAATGGACGCGGCATCGTGGTAGAGGACGAAGTCGCTGCCGACGGCAAAGTCGTGCGGCAACTCACACGCAAAATGTCCTTGTCAGCAGACGGCAAGGTCTTGACGGTTGACATATTCATAGACGATAACCGTGGCTCGTTTGAAGTGAAACGGGTCTATAACAAGGTCGGTTAGTGAAACAAAAGTGATAAAAATGTAAGGCCGTAGGCTTGCAGTCGCGTAGCGGCGACTTGATTTTAGCCCGGCGTTTTCAACGCCGGGAAAGTCAATCCCGAGTTCCGCGTCGCGGCAGCGACGCTTGAATCAGGCGTCGCTGCCGCGACGCAGGGTTGCTGCTTGCACGTACCGTGGGTTGTGCACCCACGGCTAAATTCAACTGCCGCTACGCGGCAAAAACACCTAGGCCTTACGGTTTTATCACCACCCAACAGTAAAACAAGAGCAGGTGGGCAGTCTTTCCTCGATTGCCCACTTGCTTTGTTGTCAAACAGAACAAAAATGAAAATCAGGATATTCACCCATCTGTCGTTAGTAGTGTTTCTGATGGCGAGCAGTTTTCATATCCAAGCGCAAACTGCTGGCAAAGGCCTAGATTGGCCTCAATTCCGTGGGCCGCAAGGGCTGGGGATTTCAGACCAGAAAAATCTGCCGACCGAATGGGGGCCTGACAAAAACATCGCCTGGAAAACGCCGCTGCCCGGACGCGGCCATTCATCGCCGGTCATTTGGGGAGATCGCATCTTCCTGACCACGACGATTGAAGGCGACGTAATTCCCGGCGCGAAAGCCGTGCACCACGTCAGAAACAATCAGACCTGGGTGCATCCGGACGCCACGGCTGGTGATAAGAAACAGACGCTCAAAGTGCTCTGCCTCGACCGCAAGACTGGCAAAATTCTATGGGAACGGACGAGCTTTGAGGGCCAGGCCTACGACGACCGCCATCGCAAGAACAGCTATTCATCTGGCACGCCCGTCACCGACGGCAAATACGTCTACGCCTTTTTTGAAGCCGAAGGACTATATTGCTACGACTTCGACGGCAAGCTGGTCTGGCAAGCTTCGGTCGGCAAATACGCCAAGATGGGGATGGGGCCGGGCACTTCACCGGTGCTGTATGAAAACCTGATCTTTCTGCAATGTGACCAGGAAGACGGTGGGGCGGATATTTCGTTCCTCGTTGCCGTAGACAAGCGCACAGGCAAAGAAGCTTGGCGCGTGAAACGCAACCATCGAAAAACGCACTCTACGCCGCTGATCGTCAACACGAGCAAGCGCGTCGAATTGATCACCAGCGGCTGGGAGTCCGTGATTTCTTACGACCCCGCGACTGGCAAAGAACTGTGGCGCTGCGATGGCGTCAAAGGCTGGGCAATCCCCAGCGCGGTCGCCAACCAGGAGATGGTTTTTGTGGCAGCGGGCTATCCAACCAAACGCACCATTGGCATCAAACTCGGCGGCTCAGGCGATTTGAACGGCACGCCCCAAGTTGTCTGGAGTTACAACAAGGGCACGGCCTATGTTGCGTCTCCGATTCTGTATGGCGACTATCTCTACCTAATTGACGACAAGGGCATCCTCACTTGCGTTGATCCCAAGACCGGCGAAATCAAATACGAAGGCGGCAGAGTGCCGAAGCCGGAAAGCTTCTCGGCTTCACCAGTTGCGTTTGAAGACAAGTTGTTACTGGTCGGAGAGGACGGTGATGCCTTCTTTATCAAGGCTGGGCCTAAACACGAAGTGCTCAAGGTGAATTCGTTGGATGAGATGGTGCTGGCTACGCCCGCGATTGCTTATGGCCAAATCTTTATTCGCGGAGATAAGAATTTATATTGTATTGGCAAGTGAGCTAGAAATCAGTTGAAAGCTCTGAAAGAGCGTCATTCAATAGCCAGGGGCAACGCCCCTGGTCGCCGATGCAAAGATGTTCAAGCCCTGAAAGGGCGAAATTACGACGCGCAATTTCGCCCTTTCAGGGCTTGACCTTATTCGGCCTACTACCCAGGGCGATGCCCTGGGCTACTAAATTTCACCCCTTCGGGGTTTGGTATGACTACATCAAAACAGCAGCTTCACTCCGAACTGCACCCGGCGCGGACTCTGCGCCGAACGAACGGTGCCGAACGAAGGCGAGCCTAAAAAGTTATCCGGCAGATCGAAGTTTGGATGATTGAAGAGATTGAAGAACTCCGCGCGGAATTGCAGGTTCAAGCTCTCGCGCAGCGCAGTGTTTTTGACCACCGAAAAGTTGACGTTCTGGTAGCCATCACCGTCCAACACGTTGCGCCCCGCGTTGCCGAAAGTGAACGGCGTAGGGAATTGAAACGCCGCTGTGTTGAACCAACGCTCCGGCGTCGGATTATCCAGCTTCGCTTGTCCAACCAGATTCGGGCGGTCATTCGCGCCAAAGCCCAGATTCGAGCGTCCCGTGTTGCTGTTATCAATGTCTGATAGCAGCGCGACGGTGAACGGGCGACCCGTTTGCAAGGTAATCACACCGTAAGTTTGCCAACCCGCCAGCAAGCCTTTTTCCCAACCCGCAGTCGCACCTTTGCCAAACGGCAAGTCATACGCATAGCTCAACGAGAAGCGATGACGAATGTCGAAGTTTGAGCGCCCGCGTTCGGCGCGCAGGTTCAGACTGTCTTGCGGGAAGTTGGGATCGCCCGCGCTGGTAAAGATGCCCGACGCATTGTCTATTGCCTTCCCCCAGGTGTAGGACGAGAGCAGCGACAGCCCGGCGGTCAACCGTTGTTGAAACCTCGCTTGCAAGCTGTGATAAATCGAACTCGCACTCGATTCCTGATAGGTGATGTCCTCAAAGCGCGGATCGGGGCGCAAGTAAGTAATCAGCGGATTGGGTAGCTTTGGCCCTGGGCGCGGTTGATTGATGTCACGCGCGGCCAACAACTTTGTCCCTTTCGAACCTACGTAGGCGACTTCGAGTAAGCGGCTTGAACCCAGTTGCCGTTGAATGCCCAGATTCCAATGCTGCACGTAGGCCGTGTGCAAGTCACGCTGGAAAGCATTGGCTGATTGCGGCAAAGCAACGGGGAAGTTTGCCGGGAACGGATTCGATAGTTGAAGCGGCAGTTGTGGCAGGGGGAAGAACAAACCCAGATTGAAATAGGGCGCGTTGAAATACAGACCTTCGCCCGTCGCCAGCGCAGATTGATCGTAATAGATGCCGTAGCCGGTGCGCACCACGGTGTTTTCCATCAGCGTCCAGGCCAGACCGAAGCGCGGCGCGAAGTTGTTCTTGTCCGCTTTGTAACCTCCGCGCGGCACGCCATTCGTGCCCACCGCGACCAGGTTGCGTGTCGTCACATCATAGACATTCGCGCGGTCGGTCACATCAACCGCCGGAGAGTTATATTCGTAACGTAGCCCCAGCGAGAGCGAGAGCTTCGGGATGATGCGCCAACTGTCGTTGACGAAAAAGTTGTAGCTTTCGGTGCGCAGATGTTGCGGATTGTCTAGGCGCGCGCCACCCGTGAAGATTGGCACGCCGAGCAACAAGTCGGCCAGCGCGTTGCCGGTGATCGCTGGTACTGGCCGGCCTTGAGCATCCAGTGTGAAAGCCGAGAAAGTCAGGAAGCCACGCGATTGCACGTCGCGGAAGGCGTTCTGTTGCGCTTTGCGAATGTCGAAGCCGAATTTGAGAAGGTGCCGCCCACGCGACCAGGTTGCCGTGTCGAGCAATTGGAAGATGTTGGTCGCGCTGAATTGCGGGTTGTTGTATTCGTCACCGATAGGCGAGTAGCCGGTAATGGTGATAAAGCTCAAGCCGAAATCGCGCGGGTTGCGCGAGAGTTCGGGCATGCCAACCTGTTGATTGAGACTGCGGCCTTGATTTTCCTGATTGACGGCGGAAGCCGTGCGGCTGTAGGCGAGACGCACGTCGTTGATCAGCGCAGAAGTGAAGACGTGCGTTTCACTAAACATCAAATTCTGCCCGCGGCGCGGGACGCGGTCGCCATAACCGGGTATTTGCGCAAAGGTCGGGCCAGTGAACGGCTCGAAAAGGTCGCGATCATTGAAGCTGTAGCGCGCTGTGAATTGTGACTTCGCGCTGATTTGATGATCCAGTCGCACATCGAACAGATCGTTGCGGTCACGTTGTATCGGCGAAGAGACGAAGTTGGCGAACGGCGCGTTACGATTGGGCAGCGGATAGAGCGCGGCGATCTTCTGGCCGATGGGGTTGATAAACGGCGCGGGCAGTTGATTGCCGGGGAAAGGGAAGCCTGCGCCTTGCAGCCCCTGCGGAATGACCGGCTTGGGCAACAGGCTCTGTGAAAAGTCGCCGTTGCGTTCGGCCAGCGTCGGCACATTGGCCACGCGCGTGATGCCTTCGCGCAAACGCGTCCCCTCGTAATCGGTGAAGAAGAACGTGCGGTCTTTGATGACCGGGCCGCCGAGTGAGAAGCCGAATTGATTGCGCTGGTATTGCGGCGCGCGTTCATTGCGCGGCGCAAAGAAGTTGCGCGCGTCGAGCGATTTGTTGCGCAGGAATTCATAGACCGTGCCGTGAAAACCGTTGGAGCCGGATTTGAGCACGACGTTGACCTGTGCGCCCGCGCTGCGCCCGAACGATGCGTCGTAGGTGCTGCTGGCAATCTCGAATTCACGAATCGCATCCACGGGCGGTTTGACGCCAACGGAGTTGAGCTTGGGGTCAATGTTGTAGACACCGTCGAGCAGGAAGCTATTGGAGTCTTCGCGCGTGCCGTTGATGTTGAAAGCGAAATCGCCGCGCACCGAACTGGCGGAGCCTTGCGCGGCAGGCGTGGCGCCGGGCACGAGCAGCGAGAGTTCGAGGAAATTGCGCCCGTCGAGCGGCAAGCCGGTGACTTGCCGGTTTTCAATCACTGCGCCGTGCGCTGGTGAAGACTGTTTGAGCAAACCATATTCGGTGACAGTCACTGGGTCGTGAGTTCCCGCGGCTGCTTCCATAGTCACATCGCGGCGGATGTCCTGGTTGACTGAAACGACTATCTCAACCGTGCTACGGCTGAAGCCTTTGCTTTCGGTTTCCAGTTTGTAAGTGCCGGGCTGGAGCAGCGTCAGCGCGAATTCACCGCTTCCGCTGGATGTGGCGGTGCGGGTTTCGTTCGTCTCTAAATGCGTGGCTTTAACCTGGGCCGCAGGGATGACTGCGCCTTGTGAATCGGTAACGCGGCCATGGATTGTGCCGCGATAGTTTTGCGCCAGCACGGGCAGGGTGAACAAAAGGAGCAGGGAGACAGTTTTGAATAGAGTCGTAATCTTCACACTAGAACCTTTCTGCTTACACAAAAATTGATTGCGGTTGCCAGACTCGATCAGCGGAGCATATTGGCAACTGCCATTTGGATAATTACTGATGCGCAGGAGATGGTTTGTTTTGCGACAACGAACGCGCATCATAGCAAGTCAGCCAACCAAGTCACAAACTCAAGTTATAGGCTGACGCGGCGCGCTCTGGTTCGTTTGCTAAAACGTCACTGCCCTGCCAGAGGTTTCCGACATTATCTGGAAAGTTTGTCAAAAAAGCAGAACAGTTGCTTGGCGGACGAAAACACGCTACCTTGCGCGTCACATTTCGGGCAATCCCCTCTAACATTCAACTTCATTCTATTTTCGGAGAACTGATGAGCCAACATATTGCACAACCTTCACCTATCCTGTTTTTTGAAACGGTCAATGCCTATCAGCGCACTGCTGCGCTCAAGGCGGCCATCGAACTCGAGGTTTTTACCGCCTTGGCCGAGGGCAATACGACAGCGGCATCCCTGGCCGCTCGCTGCCGCACTTCGGAGCGCGGGATGCGCATCCTGCTCGACTATTTGGTCATCATCGGGTTTCTGACGAAGGCGGGCGAGCCATACGAGCTGACGGCAGATTCGGCATTCTTTCTTGACCGTAACAAGCCTTCATACCTGGGCGGAGCGATTGAATTTCTGCTGATGCCAGAACTGATTGGCAACTTCGACAAGCTGAGTGAGGTCGTGCGCAAGGGCGGCACAGTCATGAGCGAGGAAGGCACTGTGTCGCCGGAAAATCCCATCTGGGTGCAGTTCGCACGCGCGATGATGCCGATGATGATGATGCCCGCGCAGGCCATCGCCCAGCTTGTACAGGTTGCGCCAGATCGCCCGGCCAAGGCGCTCGATATAGCTGCCGGGCACGGCATCTTCGGCATCACGCTGGCGCAGGCTTATCCCAACGTCGAAGTCGTGGCGCTTGATTGGGCAAGCGTGCTGGAAGTAGCGCGCGAGAATGCGCAAAAGTTTGGCGTCGCCGACCGACATTCATTATTGCCAGGCAGTGCATTTGAGTTGGATTGGGGGAGTGGGTATGACTTGATCTTGTTGACCAACTTCCTGCATCACTTCGATCCGCCGACCTGCGAGCAATTGCTGAAAAAGGCGCATGCTGCGTTGAACGAAGACGGACGCGTAATCACTTTGGAATTCATTCCCAATGAAGACCGTGTGACGCCGCCCGGCGCTGCTGCGTTTTCGCTGATGATGCTTGGCTCGACGGCAGCCGGGGATGCCTACACCGCCGCCGAGTACGAAGAAATGTTCCGCCACACTGGGTTTGCGCGCAGCGAATTTCATCCGTTGCCAGGCTCGCCGCAGACAGTGATTGTGTCGCAGAAATGAGAGCCGGAGAGCGGGCGACGGGGCGAAATATTTTCTCCCCGTCGCCCCGTCGCCCCGTCAAGCATCGCCGCGCCGCTTCCTTTTTCCGCGCTCTTCGCCTTCCCGCGTCAGCTTCTTCCACTTTTGTTTGCGCTCGCGCATTTCCGCGTAAGACTCCTGCCGCTGTGCAAGATGGGATAGCTCCTGTTGCAGCTTGCGATAGCTTTCGATGCGTGAGGTTTTCAGCGTGCCGTCTTGCAACGCGGTGCGAATCGCGCAGCCGGGCTCATTCCCGTGCTGGCAATTGTTGAAGCGGCAGTGGGCGGCGATTTCTTCAACATCGCTGAAGACCTGCTCGACACCCTCGTCGCCTTCCCACAATTGCAATTCGCGCATGCCAGGCGTGTCGAGCACCAAACCACCCGTAGGCAGCAGGATCAATTCGCGGTGGCGCGTGGCGTGTTGGCCGCGCTCGTCTGTCTCGCGCACTTCGCTGACCTTTTGCCGGTCGAAGCCAAGCAGCCGGTTGATGAGCGTGGATTTGCCTACGCCGGACATGCCGATGATGGCGATGGTTTGTCCGGCGACGAAGTAGCCTCTTACCGCTTCGACGCCCTGGCCGTGTTTGGCGCTGATCGCGTGGATGGGTGCGCCATTGGCGACGGCCTCGATTGCCGCGACTTTGCTGGCGACATCGTCGCAGAGATCGGCTTTGCTGAGCAACACGACGGGCTGCGTGCCGCTATTGACTGCGACGGTCAGGTAGCGTTCGATGCGGCGCGGGTTGAAGTCCCGATTAAGTGAAGTCACCAGCAACACCGTGTCAATGTTGGCGCCGACGACCTGCTCTTCGGTCTTGGCGCCCGCGGTCTTGCGGGTGAATTTGCTGTGGCGGGGCAGAATCGCGTGAATTCGCGCGCGGGCCTGATCGGCGCGTTTTTTCAAGGCGACCCAATCGCCGACGGCGGGCAGTTCGGCGCGACTCTGCGCTTCGTGGCGCAGCTTGCCAGTCGTTTCGGCGAGGATTTCGCCAGCCTCGGTGATGACGCGATAGAACTGGTTGTATTCAAGCACGACGCGCCCGGGGCTGGAGCCTGCCTCGGCGAAAGTTTGGAAATGTTCGGCGAAACCTGCGTTCCAACCGTAAGCTTGCAAATTCTCGAAACTTAAATTCATTGCGGTCTGTCTCCTAAAGAGGAGTGCGTGAGTTGCACAGGAATTAGCGGCGCAACTGCGCACAAACGATAACTTAACTTGGGTGAAGAGTTGGGCGACGAGTGGCCGAGCTGAGTTGCGGTTGGCGAATAGAGACACGAACAGCTTTGCGCGAGCAGTAAGCCAGATTCAGCGTACGCGACAACCAACAACTCACTCTTTAGTAGACAATCATAGGCAACCTGTTAGATAACAAATCGAGGCCGCATTGTAAGCGGCCAGCCCAGGGTTTTTCAAATCGGCGAAATTGCGGTAGAAGAGTTCGGCAAATCATCAACCTTCAGGGAGGCATCCGTGGACTTCACCGACAAAGTCGTACTCATCACTGGCGCGGCACAGGGTATTGGCCGCGCGACCGCGCAACAATTCGCCACGCAGGGCGCACACATCGCCTTGCATTACCGCAGCCATCAGGCCGAAGCGCAGGCGACGCTGGCCGCGCTGCCTGGCAATCAACACGCTTTGTTTCAAGAGGATTTGACCCAACCGGAGGCAACCAAGGCGTTGGTGCAAGGCGTCGTCGAACGTTTTGGCAAATTGGATGTGCTGGTCAACAACGCCGCGATTTACGTGGATCATCCGTTAGCGGGCGTGAGCTTTGACGAATGGCAACAGGCGTGGGCCGCGATTCTTCATACCAATTTGATTGCTGCCGCCAATCTTTGCTATTGGGCTGGTCGCCAGATGATCGAGCAGGGCGGTGGCAAGATCGTCAACGTCTCTTCGCGCGGCGCTTTTCGCGGCGAGCCGACCGCGCCCGCTTACGGCGCGAGCAAGGCCGCGTTGAACGCGATGAGCCAGTCGCTGGCGCAAGCTCTGGCGTCGCACAACGTGTTTGTTTACGTAGTTGCGCCGGGCTTCGTAGACACCGAACGCGTCGCCTGGAAAGTGCACGGCGAAGACGGTGAAGCTATTCGACGACAAAGCCCGCTCAATCGGGTGGCGACGCCGGATGAGGTGGCGCGCACGGTTTTGTTTTTGGCTTCTGAAGGCACGGACTTTTTGACGGGCGGGATTGTAGATGTGAACGGCGCTTCGTATTTGCGTTCGTGAGCAGCGTTCTATAAGTGTCTATAAACTCATACTACTTGCGGCTGGCTTTAATCCCAGTTAAACTTTCGCACGTTTGTTAGCTATTCAGAAAAAACACTTAGCGCGCGGACAGATAACGCATTAAGGAGAATCATTATGAGCTTGGAGCTACCTCAGTTTTCCGAGCGTAGGCGATTTGCCCATGAACGACTTACTGAGCTCAAACACAAACTCACTGAACTCAGCCGATTCGAAAACTTATGCGTGTATGCCACTGGATCGTATGCAAGAGAGGAAGCAAGTGAACACTCGGATATTGATCTCTTCTTCATTCACGACGGTTCTCAACAAACAAGTCAGTTCTCTAGACTTGATCAACTACGTCTCTTTGCTCGTGTGATCGAGATTGGCCAGGAAATGAACTTTCCGACTTTTTCTAATGACGGACAGTTTTTAGAAATCTTGTATGTTGACGAGCTTCTCGAAATGCTCGGCGGTCGAGAAGACGATTATCACAACTTCTTCACGGCCAGAATGCTCTTGCTTCTTGAGAGTGCCCCGCTCATTAACGATTCGCTGTACACTCAAGTTCTAAACAAGGTTGTTGGGTCCTATTTTCGCGATTACCCGAATCATGCAAAAGATTTTCGACCGGTCTTTCTGATTAACGACATCCTGCGCTTTTGGAAAACTCTATGCCTGAATTACGAGCATCGGCGAAACAAACCGGAGCATGATGAAGTAAAGAAACACAAACAGTCGGTAAAAAATTTCAAGCTGAAATTCAGCCGCCTTATGTCATGTTTCGGAACCGTAGCGGCAATTTGCGCAGAGAAGTCACCTATAGATCAAGATTTCGTTGTTCAATTGAGCGAACGCATTCCTCTGGATCGATTTTATCTTGCGCTCGAAAAGCTTAATGATTTGCATTCGTTGCGTAGCGAGATACTTGACGACTACGCTTGGTTTATGGAAAAAACAGCCCTCTCGACTGAAGATCTGACAGTCTTGTTTGAAAGCAAAGAAGAGAAGATTAGGATGTTTCAGCGCGCAGACGACTTTGGACTCAAGGTCTACAAAGCACTCGCGCATTGTGCTGAATCAAATGGCTATAGTAGATACTTGGTGATTTAAGCGATGGCAGATCGATTCTATGTTTTGTATCTTCCAATGGGTGATTTGCGAAATCACCTCGACCTTATGCGGTTGATTTGCAATCCATCGAAAACCAGTTCAGCACATCTCACCGTTCGTGGGCCATATTATAGTGATCACCAACCTGAACTCGACACCCAAAACATTCGCGTGTTAGTTCAAGGTGTGGGTGTGTTTTTTGGGGAAAATCAAAACACAGTTTTTTTTCAGTGTGAGTCAGAGGATTTGAAGCGGATTTGGTGGAAGAGAGATTTCAAGGAATTTAAGCCGCATATAACCATTTACGACGGGAACTCGCGAGAATTTGCTATCCGACTTGCAGCGATTCTTGAGCGTTATGATTTATCTTTTGAGTTTTCTGCGAATCACTTGTCCGAGCACCACAAGGTCGATTGTCAGAAGAAATTTGACTTTTTTTGGGGTGACTATGGCTCCTTGCTCCAGAAGACGAGTGGAATCCATCTTACAAGAGAACTTCTTTCAGAAATGACTGATGAGCAGCGCTTGTTCTACGTGGAGAGATTGGCAATGAATCTCGCAAGATCGCCCTTTGTACAATCCCATAGTGAAATCACAACTGAACATTCAGCTTCCGCCCGCTGAATAAATTGCCAATTGCAAATTGGCTGACAGCTTCTACTTTCTGGCCATTTGCTCTACCATAGTTGCATTCCGCAACCTGATCAACGATCCACAAGGAGGAATTATTTTATGCGCCGTCTCGTTATTGCGCTTGTTCTTGTCACACTTGCCACCGCTTTTGCGCTGCTCAGCGTGCAGGCCGAGAATTGGCCGACCTGGCGCGGCCCCGCGTCCAACGGCATCAGCAATGAGAAGAATTTGCCGGTGAAATGGAGTATGACCGAGAACCTCACTTGGAAGCTCCCCATGACCGACCGCAGCGGCGCAACGCCGATCTTGTGGGGCGAGACCATCTTTCTCAACGTCGCTGAAGGGACGAACACCAGTGGCGCGCTCTCGCTTTGGGCGCTCGACCGCGCGAAAGGCGACGTGTTGTGGAAGAAGCCGCTCAGCAGCGGCGACGTGCGCATGCGCAAACAGAACATGTCTTCACCTTCACCAATCACCGATGGCAGAACCGTCTGGGTGATGACCGGGACGGGCATGCTGAGGGCCTTCGATTTCAAGGGCAATGAACTGTGGATGCGCGAGATTCAGAAAGATTATGGCAAGTTCGGCTTGAACTGGGGTTATGCCTCGACGCCATTGCTCTACGACAACGCGCTATTTGTGCCAGTGCTACACGGGATGCGCACAGATGATCCGTCGTTCCTGCTACGCATTGACGCGAAGACGGGCAAGACGGTCTGGCGTGTCGAACGTCCGACGGCGGCAATCATGGAATCGCCCGACGCGTACATCACGCCCGCGCTGTTGCGTAATGGCAATACGGTCGAGATTGTGTTGAGCGGTGGCGATTGTGTCACCGGGCACGACCCGGCAACCGGCAAGGAGCTGTGGCGCGCCAATGGGTTGAATCCGCAGAACAATCCCAACTATCGCATTGTCAATTCGCCGACTATCGCGGATGGCATGATCTTCGCTGGCAGTCGTGGCAATCCGTATCTCGCCATTCGCGCCGGTGGGCGTGGCGACGTGAGCCAATCGCACGTGGCCTGGACGACGCCGAACGGGCCGGATGTGCCGACGCCGGTGAGCGATGGCAAGTATCTTTACCTGGTGCGTGATGGCGGCCAGGCGTTCTGCTTCGACGCCAAGACGGGCCAAGTCATTTATGGGCCTGAACGCATTCCACCCGCGACCTATAGCTCATCGCCCGTACTGGCTGACGGCAAGATTTATATTTCGAGCGAGGACGGCTTGACGGTGGTTTACAAAGCTGGCCCGAAGTTTGAGATGCTGGCAGAAAATCAGTTAGAAGGCTATTGCCTGAGCACCGCAGCCATTTCGGACGGACAAATCTTCATTCGCACGGACAAGCATCTTTACTGTATCGGCCAACGGGTCAAAAAGTAGTTTAGAGCGGGCCGCCGAAATATTCGACAAGCTGCCAGCTTGTCGCTGATTCCGGGTTACGCCAAACCGGAAACCAGCGACAAGCTGGCAGCTTGTCGAACATTGTGCGGCTTTTTTGCCGAAGGAGACTTCCACTATGACGTTCACTGAACACGCTTCGTTCAGACTCGCGCTGCTGCTTTTTATTACATTCAATCTGATCGCGGCCAGCCCCGCGCAACAACGTGCGGCCAAACGCACGACCAATGTACCGGTTGACGAAAAGCTCTTGCAAGGCTTGCGCTATCGCAGCATCGGCCCTGCGCGTGGCGGGCGCGTAACCGCAGTCGCTGGGCATCGCAAACAACCACACACGTTTTACATGGGCGCGACCGGCGGCGGCGTGTGGAAGACGACCGATGCTGGGCAGAATTGGGTGAATGTCTCCGACGGCTTTTTCGAGACGGCTTCTATTGGCGCGATTGCTGTGGCGGAGTCTGACCCGAATGTGATCTACGTCGGCACGGGCAGCGCGGCGATTCGTAGCAATGTGATTCAGGGGCGCGGTGTTTATAAATCAATGGATGCGGGCAAAACATGGAAGCACGTTGGATTGCGTGAAGCTGGGCAAATTGGCTCGATTCGTGTACATCCGCAAAATCCAGACGTTGCCTACATCGCGGCGTTGGGACAGCCGTTTGGTTCGAATGCCGAACGTGGCGTCTTTCGCACGAAGGACGGTGGCAAGACTTGGCAGAAGGTGCTCTTCATCAACGACAAGACTGGCGCTGTCTCGCTGGCAATGAATCCGGCCAACCCGAATGAAATTTATGCTGGTGCGTGGCGTGGCGAACGGCGTCCGTGGACGATCATCAGCGGCGGTCCCGCGACGGAATGCGGCATCTACAAGAGCACGGATGGCGGCGATACGTGGACACATTTGAGCAAAGGCTTGCCGTTGGGCTTGATCGGCAAGGTTGACGTTGACGTAAGCGCGTCGAACCCGCAGCGCGTTTACGCGATTATGGAAGCGGCCAATTCAGACGGAGGCAACGCAGGCGGCGTCTATCGTTCTGATGATGCAGGCACGAGTTGGACGCTGGTCAACAAAACGGCGGGCTTGATTGCGCGGCCTTTCTACTACACCTACATTGACGCCGACCCGAAGAATCCCGATGTGGTCTACGTCAATAATCTGGCCTTCTACAAATCCACCGACGGTGGCAGAAGCTTTCGCTCAATGCAGACGCCGCACGGCGACAATCAGGGAATGTGGATCAATCCCGATAACCCGGAGATTTTCATTCAATCGAACGATGGTGGCGCGAATGTCACGCTAAACGGCGGACGCACGTGGTCAACCATCTACAACCAGCCGACAGCGGAAATCTATCAGGTCGCTGTGGACAATCAGTTCCCGTATTTCGTCTACGGCGCACAACAGGACAACACCACGCTGATTGTGCCGAGCCTATCGCCGACAATGGAGCGTATGGACGATCCGGTTCAGCTCTGGAAGACCGGGCCAGGTTGTGAGACCGGGCCGATTATGCCCAGCCCGCTCAATCCGAAGATCGTCTACGGTGTGTGCAAGGGCGAATTCTATCGCACCAACTTTGAGACAGGGCAGACTGCGAGTTATTGGGTGCATCCGCAAAACCGCTACGGCCACAATCCGAAAGACATCTTGTATCGCTTCCAGCGCGTCTCGCCGATGGACATTTCGCCGCACAATCCGCGCGTGCTCTATCACTGCTCGCACGTCGTGCATCGTTCAATTGACGAGGGTGTGACGTGGCAAGTCATCAGTCCCGACCTGACTGCGAACGAGCCGGACAAACAAGTCATTTCGGGCGAGCCGATCACACGCGACATCACGGGCGAAGAGGTCTACTCGACGATCTATGCCTTCCGCGAATCCGCGCTCGAAGCAGGCGTGCTGTGGGCAGGCGCGAATGACGGCCCGGTCAGCGTCTCGCGCGACAACGGCAAGACGTGGAAGCGCGTAACGCCCAAAGACCTGCCGCCGGGCGGGCGCGTTCAGAACATCGAACCATCGCCGCATCGCAAAGGCTCGGCTTACATCGCGGTCTATCGCTATCTGCTCAACGACTGGCAGCCTTACCTCTACGTGACGAATGACTACGGCGCGACGTGGACACGCTTGACCGATGGCAAGAACGGCATTCCGGCGGATTTCCCCACGCGCGTGGTGCGTGAAGACCCTGATCGTGAAGGGTTGTTGTATGCAGGCACCGAGTTCGGCATGTTCATCTCGTTCGACAACGGCGCGCATTGGCAGACGTTCCAGTTGAATTTGCCTGTCACGCCAGTGACGGACATTCGCGTGCATCGGAAAGATTTGGTGCTCTCGACGATGGGGCGGGCGTTCTGGATCTTGGACAACGTGACGCCGTTGCATCAACTCACCGACGCGGTGCAGTCGGCCAGCGCGCAACTATTCGCGCCGCGCGCCGCCTATCGCACACGCTACGCCGCCATGGGCGGCAGACCCGCCGTGCCGGAATATCCGCCCAATGGCGCGCACCTGGATTACGCGCTCGCGTCGGATGTGCAAGGCGAACTCAAGCTGGAGATTCTGGACGCGGCGGGCAAAGTGATTCGCAGGATCACCGGCAATCAAGCGGCTGCGTCTATCGAACGCCCGTCGAGCGGTGGCGATGAAGAGATGCGCGGCCCCGGCTTTGGCGCCTTTGCCGCGCGGCCTTTGTCGAAGAAGGCCGGGCTGAATCGCTATGTGTGGGATTTGCGGTATGACAGCGGCGGCCCGCTCGTCGTGCCGGGGCCGTATCAGGTGCGGCTTATCGTGGACGGCAAGCCGCAGATGCAGCCCCTCACAGTGAAACTCGATCCGCGCTTGGTTAAAGACGGTGTGACATTGGCCGATTTGCAGGAGCAGTTGACGCTCAATCTGCAAATTCGCGAGACGGTCAACGAGGCACGTCAACTCGCCAGCCAAGTGGATGAGAAGCTGCGAGGGGCAAGCGGCGAGATGGCCAGCCGCTTGCAAGCCTTGCGCGCCAAGTTGGTAACGGCACCAGGGCCGTATCCGCAGCCGATGCTGCTTGACCAGTTGCAGAGTTTGTCGCGCATGGTGAACGGAGCTGATCGGAAGGTGGGGCGTAGCGCGCTGGAGTATTACCAGGTGTTGAAGAAACAACTGGCGACGTTGCAACAGGAGCTGATAGCCACGCCGTAACTTGGGATGAATGCCAACCATTTGTAAGAGCGATTCGGTGGATCACTTCTTTGTGAATAAGACTAGGAGTATTTCGAATTACTTGGCCAGGTTTGCTCATAGCCTGATTCATACAACATTCTAGTTGTTGGCGCTGGCAAAGTTGAAGGTTGAAATTCGCTGGCTGACTGGTTAAATTGCAGTTGACCATGATCTCAAGCCAGGCGTGAGCGTCTGGCTGCTAAGCCTTCCCGCTTTACAATAGGAGAGATGCCATGAAGTTTTTATTTACGCTTACGTTATTCTGCGCTTTCGCTTTAATGCCGTTGACGATTGGCCATACTGCGCCCGAAGCCGAATGGCCGCAGTGGCGTGGCCCGTTGCGCAATGGCCTGTCTAGCGAGACGGGGTTTCTCAAACAATGGCCTGCCAAGGGCCCTGCTGTGACTTGGTCAATCTCGAATCTCGGTGAAGGCTATGGCTCGCTGGCTGTCAAAGCCGACCGTATTTATGTGCAGGGAACGAGCGGGGCGGCCAGCGCCATCTTCTGTTTGAATCGCGCGGACGGCAAGGTGATTTGGTCAGCTTCATTGGGGCCAATGGTGAAAGAAAGTCGTGGTAACGGCCCACGCAGCACGCCGACGCTGGATGGCGATAGAGTTTATGTACTGACCGAAAATGGCGATCTGGCTTGCTTGCGGGCGCGCGATGGTTCGCGGATTTGGAGCAAAAACATTCTGAAAGACTATGGCGGCAGCAACCCCGGTTGGCTGATCAGCGAATCGCCGCTGGTGGATGGCAACCGCTTGATCGTCTCGCCCGGCGGCAGCGGTGCGGGAATAGTGGCGCTAGACAAAATGACCGGCGCGGAGATTTGGCACGCGCGAGAATTGAGCGATCAGGCTGGCTATTCTTCCTGCATCGCTGCGGACATCGGCGGAGTGCGCACCTACATGAACTTCACTTCGCGCGCGGCAGTAGGCGTGCGCGCCAGTGATGGCAAGCTGATGTTCCGCCATACGAATGTCGCCAACCGCACAGCCAATTGCACAACGCCGGTCTTTGCTGACAACAAAGTCTTCTTCTCGTCGGCCTACGGCACAGGTGCGGCATTGCTCAACCTCTCAGCGCAGAATGGCGAAGTCCGAGCGCAGGAGGCTTACTTCACTAAAGAGATGATGAACCATCACGGCGGGATGGTTTTGGTGAACGGCTATCTCTACGGCTTCTCCAACGCGATACTAACCTGCCTGGATTTCAACACTGGCAAAGTAATGTGGCGGGATCGTAGCGTCGGCAAAGGCTCGCTGACTTATGCGGACGGGATGTTGTTTCTGCTGGGCGAAAATCAGATGGCTGGGTTGGCCGTTGCGAATCCAGAGGCTTACGTTGAGAGAGGCCGTTTTGCGATCAAAGACCTGGGGCGTGAAAGCTGGGCGCATCCGGTGGTCGTGGGCGGCAAGCTTTACATCCGTAATCAAAATGAACTGACTTGTTATGATGTGAAGGGGAAGTAAAGGGCGGTTATGACGGCTTTACCCAAACGGCGCTACACGTTGGAAGAGTACTTGGAACTGGACAAGAACTCCGAGGAGAAGTACGAGTACTTTGACGGCGAAGTCTTTGCAATGGCCGGGGGAAGTTTGAGTCATAATCGAGTCGCTGGCAATTTGTTCTACGGCTTGAGAAGCAGGCTTGAAGGCGGCTCCTGTGAAGTCTTGCCTGCCGATATGCGGATCAAAGTCCCCAAGGCTTTCCCGTATCGTTATCCCGACATTTCTATCGTTTGCGGCAAGTTGATTATTGAAGAACTAGGCGGGCAGCAGATGCTCGTCAATCCGTTGGTGTTGATCGAAATTCTCTCGCCCAGTACGGAGGCTTACGATCAAGGGCGTAAATTCTTAGCCTATCAATCAATCGCGAGCTTTCAGGAGTATCTGCTGATCTCACAAGATTGGCCACACATCACGCAGTACGTACGCCAAGCCTCTGGCAAATGGCTGCGCTCCGAGATCGAGGGCATAGAGAGTGATTTGAAGCTGGAGTCAGTCAACTGCACTTTACCTTTGGCTGAAATATATCGTCTGGTCGAATTCAAGCCGCAAGAAGAAATCGCCTAGTTCTTGTAGGGTGTGGGCGAGCCGCCCTATTAACTTTCGCTTTCTGGCGGCTCAGTCATCCCAGCAATTACTTCATAAACCTCTACTCCCACCTCCTCCTCGCAACGCGGAAAGACCAGCCGCAGCAACAGCGGCGTCACCATTGTCGTCACCAGCACCATAATCACCATAATCGAAAAGACCTCCTGGCCAATTACTCCGCTCGCCAGGCCCACGCCCGCCACGATCAGTCCGACTTCGCCGCGCGAGATCATCCCAATGCCCACGCGCAAGGCTTCTTGATTGGTGAAGCCGCACCAGCGCGCGCCCAAACCGCTGCCGATAACTTTGGTCAAAATCGCCACGGCTAAAATTGCCAGCATCAGCAACAGCTTCGACGAATCGGCCAGTAGTGCGCGCCCGTTCGCTTCCAGCCCAATCGAAATAAAGAAAACAGGCACGAGGATGCTGTAGGTGAGCGGATGAATGCCTTCGTCAACTTTGTGTTTGAAGCGCGTGCGCGTGATGAGCACGCCGGCTAGATAAGAACCGGTGATGGCTGCAACCTGGCCGACATATTGCGCCAGAAATGAGTAGAGCAAGGCCAAGCCTACCGCGCCCGCGAGCAGCGCCTGACTGGCCGGAACGCGCGCAAAGCCTTCCATCAAGCGGTCAAAGTAACGCCAGCCAAACCACGTTGCCAACGCAAAAAATAGAATCATCAAGACAAGGATTAGCCCAATCTCTGCGGCCTTGTTGCCATTGAAAAGCTGCGTGGCTAAGAGTTGTGGCAGCGCCGCTCCTGCTTGCGGCTCTGCGTTGCCGATGGCGGCAAAGGCGACGACAAACGAAAGCACGATGATCCCCATCACGTCATCAATGACCGCCGCGCCCAAGATCGTCGAGCCCTCTTTCGATTTCAATTGCTTCAACTCCATCAGCGTCTGCGCCGAGATCGAAACGCTGGTAGCCGTCAATACTGTGCCGATGAAGATTGCCTCGCGCCAGCCGTAACCAAATGCTTTGGCTGTCAACGCGCCACCCAGCATGGGCAAGCTGACGCCGCCCAACGCCGCCCAGAAGGCCGCCCGCCCCACACGCTTCATCTCCTCCAAATCGGTCTCCAAACCCGCGACAAACATCAACAGAATTACGCCGAGTTCGGACAAGTCTTTGACGGTGATGCTGAGCACTTCGTGCTGTGCGTGAAAGATAGGCCATCCCAGTAAATTGAGCGCCGTTGGACCGAGCAACAAGCCAATTAGTATTTCTCCAAAGACCGCTGGTTGGCCGAAACGCACGCTGAGTGCCCCGGCAGCTTTGGCAGAGCAGATGATGACAAGCAGCAGTAAAAGTAATTGCAACAAGTGCGGCATGGCAGCCTCTCTTTACCCGTCAGACGAAATGTGTGAACGAATAACGCCAGCATACAGGGCTGCGTTGAAGCCACGCAACCAGCCGCTTGCACTGCATTGCCTTCACGAGAGCACCTCGCTATGATGCCGCCGTTCAAGCAGTCACATCACATCGGCAAGAGGCAACAATGTTTCGGCAAAACAAGCGCGCGTACTTAACGGTAGCTTTGGTCGCAGTGTTATGTTGGTGGTTTGCCCGTAGCAGCCACGCGCAAAATCAGGTTGGCACGGCGCAACGCCCGCTGATTTTGGGTGTTGCGCACATCGCGTTTCAGGTGAGTGATCTCAGCAAGGCGCGCGCTTTTTACGGCGAACTGCTTGGCTATGACGAACCGTTTCAAATCCGCAATGAAGACAACTCGCTGGCATTGACCTATTTCAAGGTCAACGACCGGCAATACATTGAAATCTTCCCCGGCTTGCCGCCAGATAAAGACGATCGTTTGCTGCATATCGCGTTTGAGACGAATGACCTCGAAGCCTTGCGCCTCTATTTCCTAGCCAAAGGCGTCAAAGCGCCTGACAAAGTCAATCAAGGGCGCGATGGCAATATCAACTTCACGGTGACCGACCCAGACAATCATCGCGTTGAGTTCGTGCAGTATCGCCCTGGCTCGCTGCATACGCGGAACAAGGGCCGCGCGATGTCAACGCGTCGTCTCTCTGAACGCATCTTGCACGTTGGCGTGACCGTGGCCGATATGGCGGCGGCAGATAAATTTTACAAAGACGTGCTCGGCTTCAGCGAAATCTGGCGTGGCGGGCGCGATGATGCAACGCTCAACTGGATCAATATGCGTGTGCCGGATGGCACGGATTATCTGGAATATATGTTGACTACTGGCAAACCGACGCGCCAACAACTTGGTTCCAGCCATCACGCCGCGCTGCTGGTGCCCGATATGCAGAAGGCGTTGGAAAGTTTGCGCGAACGCGTTAGCGATCCAACACAGATCAGAGCGCCGCAGGTCGGACGCAACCGGCGCTGGCAATTGAATCTGTTTGATCAAGATGGCAGTCGTATTGAATTGATGGAGCCGTTTCCGATTCGTTAGGAGGTTAGGGATGAAGCAGAACCTTTGTTTTATCTTCTTGTTGGTCAGCCTGAGCCTACTGGCTTTCGCTCAGCAGACAGCGCCAGCGCCGACTTCGCTGCCTGGTGCAATTTCCAAAGTCTACAAAACGATTGGCGAGACGCAGCTTTACTTGCACATCTACCAACCGGCTGAACGGCAAGGCGTAGCCAAGCTGCCCGCCATCGTCTTCTTCTTTGGTGGCGGCTGGCGGCAGGGCAGTCCTGCGCAGTTTATCGAGCATTGCAAATATCTGGCCGCGCGCGGCATGGTCGCGATCACCGCAGAATACCGCGTCAAGTCGCGTCATAACGTAACACCGCTCGAATGCATCGCCGATGCGAAATCTGCCATGCGCTGGGTGCGCGCGCACGCCGCAGAATTGGGCATTGACGCCAATCGCATCGCGGCTGGTGGCGGCAGCGCGGGCGGACATCTGGCCGCTGCCGTGGCGACGCTGCGCGAGTTCGATGACAAGGCGGATGATTTGAAAGTCAGCCCGTTGCCGCAAGCCTTGGTGCTCTTCAATCCGGCGCTCGATGCGAGTGAGATACCTGCCGATTATGGCTTTGGCGACAAAAAGCTGGCAGCTTCGCCCCTGCATAACGTCCGCAAAGGGCTGCCGCCCACCATCATCTTTCACGGCACAGCCGACACGACGGTGCCCTTCACCCAAGCCACGCGCTTTTGCGAAGCACTGACCAAACAGGGCAGCCGTTGCGAAGTGAAAGCCTACGAAGGCCGCCAGCACGGTTTTTTCAACCACGGCAGAGGCGACAACGAAGATTTCAAAACGACGCTGCGTGCCACAGACGACTTCCTTACATCGCTCGGCTGGCTGAAAGGGAAGCCGACGCTGTGAGCAGCTTGGGGCTTCTTCACACCCTCCAAGCGCGTGTGCTAGTATCCCGGCGTAATCGCACAGGATTGTTCCCGCGAAGACATCATCAAGCCCGCAATCAGAAGGAGAAATGGCAGATGACCATTCTCAAAAAACCGCACAACTAAACTATTCTGCACGTAGTGCAGCACCGTGAGCGGCAGCGACCAGGCTGGCAGGCATTACCCTAATCAAGCCAACCCGGTCGCTACCGCTCCCGATACTGTGCCAATCATCAAACCATCAACGCTTGAAAGGAGCCAAGTGATGAAAACATACTCGACACAGGAGATCAGAAACTTGGGCATTGTAGGTCACGGCGACGCGGGGAAGACCTCCCTCGTCGCCGCAATGCTATTTGCCGCCGGCACCAGCCCGCGCTTAGGCAAAGTAGACGAGGGCACAGCGCCGACTGACTTCGATGAAGAAGAGATGAGCCGCAAGATCAGCCTCAATACAGGCACCGCCTATTGCGAACACAAAAACACCAAGATCAATCTAGTAGACACGCCTGGTTACGCTGCTTTCATCGCCAATGCCAGACCCGCCTTGCGCGTGACCGAGGCCTCCGTCTTCGTAGTGGAAGCCGTCGGCGGCATCGGCGTGCAGACCGAGAAGGCTTGGGAATATTGCAACGATCTCAAACGCGCCCGGCCGCGTTTCTTCGTCATCAACAAGCTGGATAAAGACCGCGCGGATTATGGTGCGGTGTTGAATGCACTGCGCGAGACCTTCGACATTCACTGTGTCCCCTTCACGCTGCCAATTGGCACGGAGCGTGGCTTTCGCGGCGTCGTGGATGTCATCCGCATGAAAGCTTACGAGTTTGACGCTAACGGCAAAGCCAAAGAAGTTCCGCTGCCCGAAGAAGGACGCGGTTACATCAACGAGACGCACGAGCGCTTGATCGAGGCCGTTGCCGAATCGGACGAGACGTTGATGGAACACTTCTTTGAAGCGGGCACGCTCCCCGACGACGAATTTATCGGCGGCATCAAGAAAGCGATTCTCTCCGGCGTGCTGATGCCTGTCTTTGCTGCGTCGGCCACTTCGCTGATTGGCATCTCAACAATGCTCGATATGATCGTCGAGTTTGCGCCCGCTCCGTCAGACCTCGGCGCAATCGTCGGACATCCCGACCCGGATCGTCTCGACGAAGTGGTCGAGCGTGCTATCAGTGACAGCGAGCCAGCCTCTGCCTACGTCTTCAAAACCATTGTCGAAAACTTCGGCAAGATCACGGTGATGAAAGTTTTCTCCGGCGTCATCAAATCCGACGCGACCTTGCAAAACATGCGCGTTGGTTCGCCAGAACGACTTGGCCCGCTGCACGTCATTCAGGGCAAAAGCGTCGAGAAGATCGCCGATGCTCACGCCGGCGACATCGTGGCTGTGCTCAAGCTCAAAGACACGACTACGGGTGATACGCTCTGCGACAAGGCCGCGCCGATTTACTACGACCCAGTCAAGCTGCCCGAACCAGCGATCAACTTCGCCATCGAGCCCAAGTCGCGCGCTGATGAAGACAAGCTTTCCGGCGCGATTCACCGGCTGCTCGAAGAAGACCCGCAACTCCGCTACAACCGCAATGACGAGACCAAAGAATTCGAGTTGGGCGGCTCCAGCCAACAACACATCGAGGCCGTTGTCGCCAAGCTCAAGAACCGTTACCACGTCGAAGTCGCGCTGCACCAACCCAAAGTCCCTTACCGCGAAACCATCAAAGCGCGCGTCGAGGTTCAAGGGCGGCACAAGAAACAGACCGGCGGGCGTGGCCAGTTCGGCGATTGCAAGTGCATCTTCGAGCCGTTGCCACGCGGCGGCGGCTTTGAGTTCAAAGACAAAATCTTCGGCGGCGCAATCCCGCAGCAATGGCGCCCCGCCGTCGAGAAGGGCATCAAGGATTCCGCCGCCCGTGGCGCGCTCGCAGGCTATCCAGTGGTGGATTTCAAAGTCGAATTGATTGACGGCTCCTACCACACCGTAGACTCCGACGATCACTCGTTCCAAATGGCCGGACGCAAGGCGTTCAAGAACATGATCGAGAAGGCGCATCCCACCCTGCTCGAACCGATCATGAACGTCGAAGTCGTCGCCCCGCAGGAATTCGCGGGCGACCTGATGGGCGACCTCAACTCCCGCCGTGGCCGCATCGCCGGCATGGACGCCAAAGGCAGCAACCAGGTCATCAAAGCGCAAGTGCCGATGTCCGAGATGTTGACCTACCCGCAAACGCTCAACTCGATCACGAGCGCGCGTGGGTCGTACCACATGGAGTTTTCGCATTACGATGAAGTGCCAACGCATCTGTCGCAGAAGATTGTGCAGCAGGCGGTGGCGGATGGTCGGGTGCGGAAGGAAGAGGAAGAGTAATAATTTTTTGGCTGATTGACTGAGCATAGGGCGTGGCAGCATCTTTTGCTGCCACGCCTTTTTTGAAGGTGACTTGAGATGCCACTGCATTTGTATTTGAATGTATATGAATCAGGCTCAGTCCCGGCTGATTGGGTTCCTGACAAAAGTGGCACAATCAAATATCCAGTGCGCAATGCCGTTGTGCGCAAGTATCTCAAGAGCTTGCTCCCAGGCAAGTGGCAAAAAGTCATCAAACGCGGCAACATTGGCGCTGCACATTATTTTGAACACGAGTCAGGCAAGGTAGCGGGAGTCAAATTCTTCCCACGCGAAACGATATGAAGAACAAAATCCATCTCGACACGCTTCTTCCCGAAGCGGGCAGCAGCACAGCTCAACAGTTGGCATTGTTTGCCTTGTTAAACCTGGGCGTAATCGAATCGCTTATCAGCGGGTTGATCAGCGCAACTACAGCACTGCGCTTCTTTTTTAACGCCGAAAACTGTTTGTTCGTTCAGCGACATCTACACAACAAGGTTGCTGATGAAATTATGAGCCATGGCGTGCAACTGCCAGATTTATTCGAGACGCTGGCGGCGGCTGAGGCTCAGCGAGAATTTCAACGCGAATTGGCGACAATGCGCTCACTGTGTTTGTCGCTGCTCGAAGAAAAACGGCTGGCCGCTTAGCTTCACTGGGTAGGGAGGGATTTGTGGACACCCGTTTTATTACTTTACTACTGGCGATAGGGCTGTTCTTTAGTTTGGCTATACAAGCTCTGGCGCAAGAACCGATTGTCATCCGCGCCGGAACGCTGATTGACGGCAAAGGCGGTGTGCAGCGCAACGTGACCATCGTCGTCGAAGGCTCGCGCATCACGCGCATCGGCAATCCGAATCAGCCGCGCGCTGACTATGACTTTCCCAAGCTGACGCTGCTGCCCGGACTGATTGACACGCACGTCCACATTGACGGCCATTTCGGCAAAGACGGGCGCGCGTCGAATCGCGGTGAAACGCCTGCCGAACAAATTCTGTTCGCCGCAGAGAATGCCTACGTCACGCTGATGGCGGGTTTCACCACGGTACAAAGCGTCGGCTCGCCATCGGATGTTACGCTGCGTGACGCTATCGCGCGCGGACAATTGCCTGGCCCAAGACTGCTGACTTCCATCTCGCCCGTGACTGAAACCACTGGAACACCCGACCAGATTCGCGAGCACGTGCGCAAGATGGTGGCGCAAGGCGCTGACCTGATCAAAATCTTCGCCTCGAAAAGTATCCGCGATGGCGGCGGCCAGACTTTGACGGACGAGCAGCTTGTGGCGGCTTGCAGGGAAGCCAACGCATTGGGCAAGCGCACCTGGGTGCACGCGCACGCTGCATCAGCAGTGCGCGCGGCCACGCTGGCTGGTTGTACGGCCATCACGCACGGCAGTCAGGTGACGGATCAGGAGTTGGCTTTGATGGCCGAGCGTGGGACGTATTTCGAGCCGAACGTGGGGCTGGTGTTGCAAAACTATCTTGAGAACAAAGCCCGCTTTCTGGGCATTGGCAACTACAACGAAGAGGGCTTTAAGTTCATGGAACAGGGCCTCCCGATGATGCTCGATGTATTCAAGCGGGCGCTCAAACAAAAAGGGCTGAAACTGATTATGGGAACAGATGCCGTTGCGGGCGCGCACGGGCAGAACGCGCGCGAGATCGTTCATCGCGTACAAGCTGGCGGCCAACCTGCGATGGAGGCAATCATCGGTGCGACATCATTGGCGGCTGAGGCGCTCGGCTTGAAGGATAAGATCGGCTCAATCGCGCCGGGGATGGAAGCTGATCTGATCGCGGTCGAGGGCGATCCGCCGCGTGACATAACTGCGCTACGCCGCGTCGTGTTCGTGATGAAAGGCGGAAAGGTTTACAAGAACGTTCGCCAGCAGTGAGGTGCCACCATCAGTCATTCAGGCGGCGGAGGCAGCGAGTGAAGGTTTACGCGATTGATCACGTACAGCTTGCAATGCCAGCGGGTGGAGAGGACGCGGCGCGTGCGTTTTACAGCGGCATCCTGGGAATCGAAGAAAGACCGAAGCCGCCGCATCTGGCCGCGCGCGGTGGCGTATGGTTTGAAGAAGTGGGGTTGAAGATTCACTTGGGAGTTGAACAAGATTTTCGTCCGGCGAAGAAAGCTCACCCGGCATTGCTGGTGCAAGGTTTGGATGAGTTGATCGAACGTTGCCAAAGGGCGGGTTGTGAGATTGGGTTGGATGAGCCGCTTGAAGGCTATCATCGAGTGTACGTGTACGACCCGTTTGGCAATCGTATTGAGTTGATGGAGCCAATTCAGTAAGTCGTGTCAGCAGCCTTTGCACGCGTGCGGGCTGCTGACACTGTAGGATTGTACTTCCCAAGTGAGCGAGCTATTGACCAAACCGTGCCAACACATTACGCGTAATCTGTTGCGCCCCCGCGTGCACGAGATAGGTATGTGACCACCACGCGAAATAATCATCCAAGCCCCACGCCCACTGAATGCTCCCAGTCGCAAAGACATTCGCGCCGCTTGCGTGCGTGTAGAGCGTCATATCCGAATAACCAGCGCCAACTTCAGAAACGACCGGCGAATGAGCCAGTACGACCGTGTTCGCAGCGCCGATGCCGAATCTGCGGTCGGCTTCGTAACCAACCAGACCGGGCAGTTTGTCGCCATTGCGCAAACCCGTGTTGGCAAAAACCCAGTGGCTGGCATTGGCAATCACCAGGTCGGCGTCTACCGGATAATGTTCGTATTGCACGCCGAGCAGCGTCTCTTCCGGGCGATTGACGATGGGGTCGCGCCACGTCACGGTGGTTAGTTGGCGCTTGTTGGGGTCGGCGTAGAACGGATCTTTCGCCGCTTCCTTGTAACAGACCAGCGTGCGATTGGCCGCGCCATTGGCGGGGCTGGGTTCAAAGCGCACTTGCCAGTAAGCGGCGTTCGCGGTGAAGAAACCTAGATGCACACCGCGATTGCGCGCGTTCTCGACGTTGTCGCGAATCTCGCGCGACCAATATTCGTCGTGTCCGACCGAAAGGAAGGACTTGCGATTGTTGATGAGGTTAGGATTCTCGTGCGTGTCGAGATTGGTGCAGTAGGTTAGGTCGTAGCCTTCGCGTTCGAGGAAGCGCAGCATGTTCAGTTCCCAACCCGACCAATCGTTGACCAGATCGCCTGTGCCGTAGCCATTATCATAAGGCCGGTTGAAAGAGACTTTGTAAGCGCGCGCGCTGTTGGTGCTGCTGAAGGCGTAAAGCGATTTACCACCCCAACTGTTGTAGGCTTGATAGGTGGTGACGCTCGATTGAAAAAGATATTTGGCCGCGCGCTGATCGTCGCGCACGACAAACGGAATATACCAGTCTTTCCCGCCGCGTGCCGTCAGCTTTGCCAAGTAATAACCGCTCGCCCAATTGGTCGGATCGGCAGTGTTGGGAATGTTGATCGTGTAGGGACTCGTCCAATTGCATTCGATCAAACCTGTGACTGGGTCTGTTTTGGGCATGGTTTGGCGAATGCCTACGCGCGAAACAGGCGAAGTCATGCGCCGCGCGCCCGCACCGTTGTACCAGCCCAGGCGGAAGAATTCGATGGTGTAGGTCTTCGCAGTGGTCGAGACGTAGAAGCTGATTGTGCTGCCACGTGCCACGCTGGTTTTAGAGGCGTAGCCCTCGATTTCACGGTTGTAGGCTGGGTCGGCCAACTCCCAATCGGGCGCGCCCTGTTTGGCGTTCTCCCGCACGATGGGGTTGTCTTCGAGTGCGGCTGCCGCTGTGTTCTTGCCAGCCAGCGTAGCGCCTACGAGTGAGGCGGCTGAACTTTTGAGAAACTCCTTGCGTGTGATCTTTTTGCTCATAGTGGTTCCTGATGAAGGTGAAGGGCAACAATTCTCGTGGGCGAATTGTTCGAGTTGTCGTTTGCGGGGGAGAAATGACCAATGATTGTGAGTCGTGTGTCAGTTGCGGCTTTCCGCCAGCTTCTGTTGGCGGCGCGCCGCGCGCATCCAATTGCGTAGGGCGCCAACTAGCGGCGCCGGTAATGCTGACTTGGCCGTCACGCGCAATTTGTTCCAAGCCTGTTCACGCGTCTGTAGCAACAGCGCAGCCAAATTGGGCCGCGCCAGTTTCACCACGACCGTTTCGCGCATGCTGGTAGCCCAATCGAACTTGTAAGATTCATCGCCGCGCAAAAAATCGAAGCGTTTCAACCCGCGCTGAATCGCGCTTTCAATCGTCAGCCCGGTCAACACCAGTCCCGGGCTGAGATTGCGCCAAGTCAGATCGTAACCTGCGCTGTAAAAATAAAAGTTCCGGCCATCGTCCAGCCCGTAATTGGAAGCACGGCACGCGCCGTCACTCCACAACTCTTCAAAGCGCACCAAGCCCGCTTCGGCCAAGCGGCGCACCGCCGCAAGTTGAAACTCGCGCAGCCTGGCGTGGCCGGTGGCATCCGAACCACCGTGCGCCAGCCAGCGTGATTCGTGCAGTTGGTAGTAACGCTCAAAAGCAGCCACTACCTCGTCAGGCTGTGTAACAATGCGATGCTCGTAGCCATAACGCTGGCGGATACGGCGCAGCTTCTGTTTGAAGTTGTCGCCCCGCCGGCTCTGTTCGAGCAAAGTCGGCCAGTCTGTGTTCAACTCGATTTGGGGACAGGTGTAAAGTGGCGTTTGCCGATAACTGAATTGGGTCGTGTGGCTGTCTTGCCGAGACAGGTAGGCCACGCTGGCGGAATCTGCGGCCAGCCCTTCAAGCTCCAACAAGTCGAATGAAAGGTGTTGGAACAAATGCGTGAAGACTGCCGCCGTCACCTCCGTTTGCAAGGCAGGTAGCGCCAGCACATCGAGGTAGTCGGCCCCAGCGAAGGTTTCGCCAAGAAAGGCGACGCGGCGCACCTTGCCCAAACCGCTGCCAACGCGGCGCTCTTCCAGCGTGAGCGGTAACAGGCCAACGAGTTGTTGCCCAACACGCGCGCATAACAACAATGGGAGACGCTCGCGGCCCAACCACTCTTGCCAGGCCGACATCCATTCCCACGCGAGAAAAGGCGACGCCCCTGATTGGCGATAGAGCGCCTGCCACTCTGCGCGCAAGTTAATCAAGGCTTCGTTTCCACGGACTATTTCGACTTTTAGTTCAGCCATCTCTACCGATACAGATTGATTATGTTGATAAGTTAAGCCGTCAACTCGGTGGCCGTGATTGCGCCACGCTGTGCGGCAGAAAAACCTCTTAGCTTGCCAGATGCGTTATCCACCTGTTCGACTGCGTTGCGCGGGTAGGCTTCGGGCGCGGGCAGTTCCTTGATGAACAAACCCGCGGCCAGCCCCAGCAGATAAACTGCGTGAACCGCCACGTAATTTACTGGCCCCATCAAGCTGCGCTTTTTCAAACTAACCGCCAATAGCCAAGCGCATAGCGCCAAGCCGAAAGGCACATCCAGCGCCAACCGCCCCAGCGCCATCAAGACGAGTCCGGGGCTGAGCGCCAAACAGATCAAGCTGAATTTCATCGTTGGGCGCAAATGTTCAAAACAGAAACCCCAACCCAGCCCATTACGACAAGCATAGCGCCACGTCAGCCCCACGCCACTGACACGCCCCAAGCGCCAGGCGCGCCACATCGCTTTCAAAGTCGGCAGACCGCGTTGATGGCAACCCATCGCCAAGGGCAATTGCAACAACTTCCAGCTAGCCTGGCGCAGTCGCAAGCCCAACTCGGCTTCTTCTTCGCAGCGCAGATGCGGGTTAAATGTGCCAACCTCTTCCATTGCAGCGCGCCGATAGAACGCACTGCCGCGCAAGGTGTGGCGAGCTTCTACTTCGGTGTTGCGCCCGCCCACAAAAGTCAGGCTGCGTCCTTGCTCATCCTGATCGTTCAGGTACCCCGCGACGCCCGCTACTTCTGCGCGGTCAAAATAAGACACGGCGCGCTGCAACCAGTCGCGTTCAATGACTGTGTCGCCATCAACGAACATCACCAGCTCGCCGCTGGTGTGATGGAAACCGATGTAGCGTCCAGCCGCTGGGCTGAGCCGCCATTCAGGGCGCAGCGAAAGAACGCGGACGCCGAGCGCCCGTACGATTTCGACTGTGCGATCCGTTGACACCGAATCTACGTAAACGACCTCAGCGCCCCCGGCAGCCTCAGCCGCAGCCAAGACTGAGCGCAGGCAGGTGGCGATGTGCCTCTCTTCGTTTTTGCCAATGACGACGACTGATAATGATTTCATTGTTCTCGAACTGTTGCTCAGCGATATTTACAAACTCAGACTTCCATCGGTGTGCGCGCTACTAAACCGCGTTCGCGTTTTTGCGCTCTGTACCAACGACGCGCGGTCTCGGCCGTTTGCGTGGGCAGCAATGCTTTCAAGCGTTCACGTAAGCTTTCTTGCGCTTGTTGCTGTGCCAGCCACAACAGCACTGGCAAGCGGCGGCGCGCTACCTGCACGGCGACGGTCTGGCGCGTGGTGGTTGACCAATCAAACTTGTAGCCCTCGTCGCCGCGCAGCAGGTCGTAATATTTGACGCCGCGTTGCAGGGCCGCTTCGATGGAAAGGCCGAGCAGCACCAGACCAGGGCTGGCATGCTTCCAGGCTTGGTCATAGCCGGAGTTGTAGAAGCAATAACGCTGCCCATCGTCAATCGCGTAGATCGAAGCGCGACACGCGCCCTCGATCCACAATTCGTCAAAGCGCAACAAACCCGCCTGCGCCAGCCGTTGCACCAAGTCGCGGTGAAACGCGCGCAACGAGGCGTGCCCGGTAAAATCAGACCCGCCCTGCGCGGCCCAACGCGCGTCGTGCAAAGTGAAGAAGCGTTCGAGCGCCGCCTCGGCCTCAGCCGGTGCCGTGACGGAGCGATATTCGAAGCCGTTGTAATTACGGATTTGCCGCAGCCGCCGTTTGAAGTTGTCGGAACGGCGGCTGCGCTTCAGCAGGCTGCTCCAATCGCCTGCCAATTCAATCTGTGGACAAACAAAACGTGTAGCGCAGCGATGGCGAAACTGCTGCGAGCTCTCGAACCGCTCGGCCAACAGCGCCAAATTCGGTGAATCAGCAGCGAGACCATCCAATTCCAGCAAATCGAAATCTGTCTTGCGAGCGAGATGGTCAAAGATGGCGGTCGCGGCGGCGGGCGCTGTTTCCGGTTTCGCCAGCAGATCGAGATAGTCTGCGCCGCCAAAACCTTCACCCAGCAATGAGAGGCGGCGCACTCTTTTTACTGAGCCAAACACCGGTAGTTCTTCCACGCCCAGTGCCAGCAAGCCGATCAAAACGCCTCCCAGCCGGGCGCACAATAGATACGGCGTACGCTGCTGATTGAGCGATTGATGCCACGCCAACATCCATTCCCAAGAGAGAAAGGGCGAGGCCCCGGCCACGCGGAACAACGCCTGCCATTCATCACGCAGCGCGTCAATTGCGCTTGCGCCTTGCAATACTTCAACGATTATTTCATTCACGATGATAAATATGTCGGTAGCCCTTGCTCACGCGCGGGCTTCGGTTACAGCATTGGCTACGCTGGCGGCCTTAGCCAGCCAGCAAAGCATCACGCAACACCCACCACAAGATGCGCGGATTCTTGCGCACTTGTGACAGACGATAAGGCAGCCAGGCTTCGCCATAGGGCACATAGACGCGCACTGGCACCGCCAAATCTTTGACAGCGTGCAGCACGGCCTTTTGTGGCAAGCCAAACAGCAACTCCAATTCGCAGGACGTGCCCGCAGCGCGCAGGCGTTGCAACGCCTCACGCGCCAATGACGGGTCGTGTGTCGCTACGGCGACGTGCCGCGCACGCCCGGCCAGGCAATCAATTACATTCAAGAAACCCGTGCGCAAATCCATCTCGGGTTGCAGCGGATCGGCCCATTGACCTTTTACCACGCGCACGCGCAGACCCAATTCGACAGCTAGATCAATATCACGCAGGCTTCTTTGCCAGCGGCCCGGCAACGTACAACCGATCTGCTTGCACTCACGCGCCGCCTCAGCGATTAAAGTGAAAGTCTCATCTGCCGCTTCGGGTTCGAGCGAATCGAAATGCAGACCGAGGCCGGCTTGTTGCGCTTGCGCCGCGACTTCTGTCACCAACCCTCGCGTTAGTCCTAGAGCGGGCGCTTTGATCGAGAGATAGGTGTTGAGCTTTTCGCTCGCCAGCACTGTCAACGCGTTGAGATATGCGTCAGCAACAAAACGGTAGGTATCGCTGTCAGCATTCCAGTAGCCGACGGTGGTGGCCGTCCCTTGTTGCGCGAGTCGTTGACAGACCTGCACAGCATTAGCCAACTCCGCGCCCGCTACGTAAGAGCGACTGGCACGTTTGGTGAAAGTCTGGGCGTAGAGCCAGAGCGGCCCAAACAAGTTATAACGTAGCGCGTCTATGCCTCACCTCCTGCTTTCCGATTCAACTTTTTCCAAGCCAAGCGTGTCGCGTCACAAATCAAAGTGGCAGCGCCGCACCAATTCGACGGATAAGCGCGCAAGGCGACGCAACGTCGCAGCGTTTGTGTCCATTGTTGCGTCCACGGCTCGCACAGACCTAGAAACTCGTACGAACGCAATCCGCGTGTCGCCGCATACTTCACCGTGTGCAACATCAGCAGCGTGCCCGGCGAGCAGCGCGAAAAACTCTCGTCATAACCGATCTTCACCAACCAGAAACGGTCGTAAGACTCAACCGCGAATTGCATTGCCACAGCGCGCCCGCCAATGCGCAAGAAGCACAAGCGTAGAATGCCTTGCTCGGCGGCCAGCGCGGCATAGCGCCGATAAAACGCGCCACGCTCGGTGTCGCGCGCCAGCGCAGAACCAGTCGCACCTTTCCATCCGGCGGCTTCAACTTCGAAGGCTTCTTCCAACAGCGGCTCCAACTCGGCCACCGTTGGTGAAAGGATTTCGTAACTGAGCGCGCCCGTCTGCTGGGCGTGCCGTTCGGCGCGCCTGAAATCGGAGCGGCGCCCAGAGTTGAATTGTCGCTCCGGCTCGCGCCAGCCCTCGTGTAGTTCGATGTAGGGGTAGGGTGTCGCTTCGCTGAGATGAACCCAGCCGCGCCGTTGATACGCCTTTTGCATCGCTGCGAGCGTTGGTGAATCAGCAGGCAGACGACCAAGCTGGATAGCAAAGCCTGACTTGGCTAGTGCGTCGGTCAAAGACTCCAATGCCGGCGCATCGGCGTAGAGCAAATCCATTGGCTCATAAAGCTCGCGCACGCTGAGCATCTCAAAATGCGCAAAAATCCTTCCGCGCCTGACCAGCGGCGCAATCGCCGTCGGTCGCTCTGCCTCGCCTACGGCGATGCAATGGAGTTTGCCAGTTTTGGCAAAAGCTTCGGCACCAGCTTGCGCCCAGATATGGTCTTGCATTGGCAGACCGGCTTGCGCTGCAAGCTGCTGCCAGGCGTGCTCCAGTCCTTTGAGCGCAGACGTCGCCTGAATCTTCTGCGCAGTTGAAGCGCCATTATTTTGTGTCGTCGTGTTGATGCCACGCTCTAGCAGCACGTTTTGTTGATAACCTGTCACTACGTTTACCTCAGCAAATGTCCGACAAGCTGCCAAAGCTTGTCGGGGGTCTCGGAATGTGTGCCTCACGAAGCTACCGACAAGTGCTGACAGCTTGTCGGACTTCGGCGGACAGACTGCTTAGCCTCTGCCACCCTCGCCCAAGATTCGTCGGCGTGCGAAGGCCGCGAGGAAATGCAAGATGAAGGGGCTGTCTTCGATCAGGTAGCGACGGCCCAGCCGCTTCGGCTCGAGCAACATGCGGTGAAACCATTCCAGCCCGTGGTCACGCATCCAGCGCGGCGCACGCGGCATGTCGCCACAGATGATGTCGAACGCCGAGCCACAGCCGATGCCGACATTCGCTCCGCAGGCTTGCAGATGCTCCGCTAGCCAACGTTCTTGTTTGGGCGCGCCTAGCGCTGCCAGGACGATTTTGGCTTTGGCTGTTCTGATCTGCTTGACCAAGTCAGCGTTCTCTTTCTTGCCGAACTGAAACGGCGTGGGAATAGCGAAGATCGGCGCTTGCGGAAAACGTTCACGCATCTTCAGCGCCGTCCGGAGGGTTACACCGGGGCCAGCGCCGAGCAGCGCCACGCCACAACCGGTCTCGGCGGCGAATTGCGCGCACTGCCAAACCAAGTCGGTGCCGTTGACGCGGCCACGCAATGGTGTGCCGAGTAGCCCGGCGGCCCAGAGAATTGGCACGCCATCCGCCACAATCAGATCGGACTGCCAAAGCTCGGCGGCAAACTGCGCGTCGCGCTTGGCTTTCATCACAAAATCAATATTGCCGGTGACGATGTTCAGTTGTGTGTTCTCCGACACGGCGCGCCGCATCAATTCGGCCGTTTCGGCAAACGAAACTACATCGAAAGGGCAACCGAGTACGTCAATGCGTTTTATTTCTTCCATTGCTACCTCTTGAGTTGAAAAGCGGGTGACGGCGCGGTACAGAACCGGGAGCGCTACACCGCCAGCCGTAATCTGGCGACCGTTTCGGAATAATGCCCGGTCAGTCCGCGCGTGGATTCCTCGCACAAGCAGAGCCGGCCCAGTGTCAATAAATCATCACCGACGCGATTGACGCGCCGCTCCGTCGTGACGGCCAGCTCAAAGCCGCGGCGTTGCACCGCTTCTTTGACCGTTTGGTTGTATTGGCCATTGGGGTAGGCAAAATGCTTGACGGGCTGGCCAAGCACTTCTTCCAACGCTTGTTGGTTGCGGGCGATCTCGCTTTCGATAGTGGGCGCGTCTTCGAGTGTTAGTATGGGATGTCGCTCGGTATGTGCGCCGAACGAAATACCACCCTCCGCCATCTCGCGGATCATGGCCCAAGTGAGCAGCGCGAATCTGCCGCTCTGCGCGGTTGACGGCTCGCCGAGAAAATCACTCAGTTGTTGAATGATCGCTTGCCGCCGCGCCAGCGGTTGGTAAATCAGCCGGTCGCACAAGCGCAACGAGTCAACTTCCGCCGTAAGCTGCACTGCTTCCTGTAAATTCAGCCCGGCTTTGATCAGCGGCACACGCAGGCTCAAGCCACGCGCTTTGGCGCGGCACACAAACCAGTAGAGTAGGTCGTGATCGAGCCATTGCTTGGTATTGACGTAGGCGGTCGAGGCAAAGACGGTCGCGGGCAAGCCCAGCTCACGCAAAATCGGCCAGGCGTTTTCATAGACATCACGGTAACCGTCATCGAAAGTGATGACTACCGCCGGGCCTTTGGTGGCGGCCTCGCCATTTAACACGGCGGCGGCTTGGGCGAGCGATAAGACTTCATAGCGCTCGCGCAGCAATTTCATCTGCCGGCGAAAGGTTGCTGTCGAAATGACCATGCCAAAGATCGCTTCGTCTTCGGCGCGAATGATGTCGTCTACGACTTGGTGGTAGCCGAGAATCATCACCTGATTGGCTTGATGCTTTTCGCCGTCCAGCCAACGTCGCCCGGAACGCCAGCCCTGTAAGAACGGCGCCGTAGATGATTTGATTGAGCGATTACCGATCTGTCGCAATTTAGTCAGCATAAAATTCCTACCTCAAAAAAACTTCAGTTCGATCCTTTGCCGGCAACACTCAAGGGTTGCAGCGTCGCGGGCACGGTTTCCTGCCGCAGTTCGTTGCCCAGGCGTGAGAGCACCTGCGCTAAATCAAAGCGGCTGGCGCGACGTTGCGCGCGCTCGCCCAGTTGGCGGCGCAAGTCGGCATCGCCGAGCAACCGCGCGATCTGTCGGGCGAGCGCCTGGCAATCGCCGGGTTGGATCAGCAGGCCCTCGACGCCGTCTTCGATCAGTTCGGGAATGCCGCCGACCGGCGTCGTGATGATGGGCAAGCCCGCCGCCATCGCTTCGATCACGGCCAGGGGCAGCCCTTCTGCATAGGAAGGGAGGATGAAAATGTCTGCGCGTTTGAAATATTCGACGCGTTCGGCCAACGAGACCGGCCCAAGCTGATCAATATGCGAGTCCAATCCAGTCGAGCTTATCAACTCGCCGATTTCAGAACTGAGTTGCCCAACCAGATCAAGTCTGAAGGCGGGCGGTTGCGTGGGCGCAACGTAGGGGCAGACCTGTGTGTCTGCCCCGGCGGTGGCGCACAAATCCGGGCTAGGGAAGACGCCCAGGTCTGCTCTTACCATGTGTGCAGCTAGGCTGTGCAGCGCACGTAACAAGTCCGCTTCGCCCTTCAGAAAACCCATCTTGCCAACGAATAACAAACGCGGCACGGCGGCGTCATAAGTACGTTGGCAAGCGAACGACTCAGTTCTGACGCCGTTGGGAATCACCGTCACTTCGGCCTGTGGCCAAAGCTGTGCAAGCCAGGTAGCCATATCCTGGGAGACGGCGATGAACTTATTGCTCAACCCCAAGCCGCGCAGGATGACCCGCTGGCCGAGTTTGGTTTGCGCGCTAAAGTAGGGCGCAAAATTGCCCGCGTGAAAATGTGTCATCACACGCCAACCCGCCAGACGCGCCAGTGCAATGAAAATCGTTTTGCGATAGAGACTCGCATTGCCACCGACGTGAATGTAGACCACTTCGGGACGCCAGCTAATCAATGTCCAAATGAAGCGCAACAGCGCCGTGGCCGCCAGCGCCAGCTTGCCGAGCCTGTTGCATTCGTCCATCTGCGAGACGATGTGCTTGAACGCAAATTCGCGCGCGAGCGATGAATGCAGAATGTCGCTGATCAGCGTGCTGATGCCGCCCAGCGTTTTAGTGGGGTGCGCGCCGACCATCAGGATGCGCGGCGCAACCTGTGTTGACGCATCTGCGACCGGCGCAGTGCGGCTCGGACTGAGCTTATCCCAAATCAGAGCCAGGCCGATCAAATAGGTCAACCCGCCCAACGTCAACGCACACCAAAAGCTGTAGGTGTGCGTGAGCAAGATCACCTCGGTCATTACGGCCAACGGCCAGCGACAAATCCAGATGGCTTGCCAGAGGTTGAGCGCGAAGAGCGGTCGTGTGCCGCCGTAGACCTCAATTGCAGCCATTGCCGTAAGCGAGAGCAGTTGTGTGCCTGCCGCGCCCAGCGCGCCATAACGCGGGAGCAAGAACAGATTGGCCGCGAGGTTGATAATGACCGCGACCAGATTGGCGAGCAGATCAATGCGCTGGCGACCGGTCGCCACCAGGCCGCGCGCCGCTACCATCACAATGCTGAAAGGCACGATGCTCAGGGCCAGCAGGCCCAACGGAAGCGAGGCTCCTGCGTATTTTTCGCCAAACAACAACACGAGCAACGGCTTGCCCAACATCAGCCCGCCCACTGCCAACGGCAAAGCTAGCGCAATCACCAGCCGCAAGCAGCGCGCGAGAAAATCACCTAACTCCACGAGCGATCGTTGCGCCAACCGTGAGGCAGCGGGTTGAATCACGCTCACGTAGCTACACAGCAAGATCATCACTGGAACGAGGAAGCGTGAAGCCACGCCGAAATCAGCCGCCACAGTCTCACCGCCCAGCTTGCTTGCCAGCACAGTGCCCAATTGCCAGTGCAAAGCTGCCAACAGCGTGACGCCCGCAAAGGTCGGCGCGACGCTGACGATTTCGCGCACTAATTGGCGTTCAGGCATAACCGGCGCGCCGAACTTCCGCCAAGCGGCCAGCACGTACACCACGCACGCTGCCAACCGTATGAGCACAAATGAAAAACATACGACCGGCAGAGAATGACCGCGCTGAAGCAGGAGCAGTGGAATGATAGTGCGCAGCAGGTTTTCAATGGTCGTGGCCAATGCGATCACGCGCGCTTGGCCGCAAGCCGTAAAGATGGCTTCGCCGATGCTGATCAGTCCGCTCGGCAGGATGGACAGGCTCAGAATGTAAGCAGCGCGTTGGCCTGTCGTTGAAGGATTGAAGTAATAGCCTGCGGCGAGCATGGCAATCACACAGAGGCATGACCAGCACATAACCACCGATGCAGCGCTGGCGACCAAGCTGCGGCGTTCACTGCGCCGCGCGAGCTGACTGGCCAAATAGGGTGTCAGTCCCAGCCCGCAGACAGTCAGGAAGATTGTCTGCAAACTCATCACAATCGCGAATTGGCCGACTTCAGCCGAACTGCGCCAGCGTGCCAATGCCATCCAAATCACGACGCTGTTGGCGATGTTGATCGCGCCTGCCCAGGCCATCCAGACGGTGTTGCGCAGGATGCTGCCATTGCCGGCTTTGATGTTTTCCGTAGGTTGACTCAATGCAAAAAACTCCTGACGCTAAACTGAATAAAGTTCCAGCTCCTGCTGCCGGTTCGCGCGAGCGAGCGCGAGCAGCAGGCCACAAGTCAAAAAACACAGGCGCAGTTGTGGGGAACCGAAGGTGCCAGGCTCTTTTAGTCCGGTAATCAAGTAAGCCAGCAGGCCGCAAATCAAGCCGATGGCGATGGCCTGCAAGAGCCGGTCTTGACTCTGCAACACAGACCAGCCGCGCCGCAGCGCTACGCTTAGCAGCACAACAAAGAAGAGCAACGCGGGAATCCCCGCTTCCGCAGTCTGGTGCAAGACGATGTTGTGCACCGGCCAGGGAAATTCTTCGGTGATGCGATCCGGCGTGTGATCGTAACGGCGCATCTCCGCTTCGTAATTCGATAGCCCGACGCCCAGCAACGGATTGTCGGCAATGATTGCCTGAGCCACTTTTGATAAAGGCACACGCGAATAGGCCGATTCGTTGTCGTCTTCGGTCAGGCGAGTGTAGATCGCACTGCTGAAGGGTAGACAGAGCACAAGGCCGCAGAGCGCGAGCACCGCAATCTGTTTGCTAAAGCGGTGACGCTCGACCGGCGGCAAAGCGCGCTGAGAGAGCACCACCAACGCCACCAGTGCGACGGCGAAAGCCAGCCAACTGCCGCGCGCGTAAGTCAGGATCAACGCCATCAATCCCAGCAGCGCCGACCCCAGCAATAAGCGTTTTTGCCAGACGTTGAAGGCCCGCACCCGCAAAATCAGCACGGCCAGCAAGGTCGGCAAGAGCGTGACCAGAAACCAGGCAAAGGCGTTGGCCATCTCCTGCAAGCCGACGGCGCGCGCGAATTCGCCGTCGCCGAAGGCTTGGCGGTTTTCAGCTTTGCCGATGCCCAGCGCGGGAATCTCGGTCAGCATCCCGGTCGTAGCTTGTAAGACACCGACCAAGCCGTTGACGCCGATCATCACGGCCAAGACGATAACTGCAGTGCGCAAGTGTTCACGCTGGCCGTATTCATTGGCGAGCACGAAGGTGAAAAGCACACACGACGCCAACGAGAACCAGGCATAAAAGCCCAGCGTCGTTTCCGTGCTGGCTAGCACGCCCAGCGCGCACCACAGCAGTAGCGCGAGCGCAAAGAAGCTGAAGGAGAGCGGGAAGACCTGTTCGCGTTGTTTGCCGCGTAGCCGCTCAAACCAATGCCCCACAAGTAACGTCAGGCTGGTGAGCAGCATCAGCGAGACATTCAACCCAGGCAGGCTTTCGTTGTATTTGAAAATCGGAAAAAGATTGATCTCAAGGCGCAGCATCAAACAGGCCGGTAACAACACTCGCAGAATCGGTTTGATCGGCCAGCGCAGCAACCCCCAGGCCAACATACCCAACGCGCCGCACAGCGTCAGCCCGACAAAAATAAGCGTCTTGTCTGGTAAGTTGCCGAGCCAGGCCACCGCCCCGCCCAACGCCAGAGCCAGCAAAATCACTAGCGCCAGCGTAAACGTGCGCACTGATAAACCGCCGAACGTTTGCTGGGGTGAGGGTGAAAGTAGAGCGTCTGCCACGAACGCGTAGTGGTCGCGCCCGTAGCCAAGATCGTCGTTGTAGCTTTGATTGTGACTGCTCATCTTACCTTTCACGTCAAACATCGTTTGGCAATCCGCCCACGCGCCGTGTTCACATCGCGCCAGAGCCGCGCAACACTGCCGGAATCGTCTTCAACAACAGCTTCATGTCGAGCCACAGTGACCAGTTGTCTATGTATTCCAGGTCTTGTTTGATCCACCGCTCGAAACGGGTTTCGCTGCGCCCGGAGACTTGCCAGATGCAAGTGATGCCGGGTTTGACGCTGAAGCGGCGATTGAACCAATACGCATCGAAGCGTTCGTAATCACGCACTGGCAACGGGCGCGGCCCGACCAGCGACAACTCGCCGCGCACGACGTTGATGAGTTGGGGCAATTCATCGAGACTGGTTTTGCGCAGAAAGCGTCCCAGCGGGGTGATACGCGGGTCGTGGCGCATCTTGAAGACCGGGCCGCCCGCTTCGTTGAACTGCTCCAGTTCTTTCTGCAAGGCCTCGGCATTGGTGACCATCGTGCGAAACTTGAACATCGGGAAGCGCTGTTTATTCAGGCCCAGCCGGTCTTGCACGAAGAGCGCCGGCCCCGGCGAGGTCAGCCGGATTAATACGGCGATCAGTAGTAGCAAAGGTGAAAGCGCGATGAGCAGCACAGCGGCACCCACCAGATCGAGCGCACGTTTGCAGGTGGCGCGCCAATCGCTGGGCGGCGCGGTGTAGAGCGTCAAGACCGGCACTTCGTCGAGCTGTTCGGCGCGGGCGCGGGCCAGTTTGTGATTGAAGAGCTCGGCGTGCAGGCGCACGACAATGCCTTGCTCTTCAGCCAGTTGAATAACTTGGTTGATCTCGGCGTAGAAACTTTTGACCGGCAGCGCGATCAGCACCTCGTCCACGATGTTTTCGGCGAGAAGCTGCGCGAAGTCTTGCAGCTTGCCGACCACGCCCGGCGTTTTTTGATCATCCACGAAACCGAGCAAGTGATAGCCAAGTTCGGGGTGATGGTTGATGACCTCAGCAATGTGCTGTCCGCGCGCGCCTGCGCCGACGATCAGCACATGGCGTAGATTGCGTTCACGCAGTCGCACCTCGCGCAGGAGGACACGCTTGAGCAGGCGAAATGCGAACAAACTGAACGACGCGATGAGCCAGAAGCTCACCAACAGCCAGATGTTGAGCCAACTCCAATGAAACAGGTGCGCTGAAGCGGCCAGCGTCAGGCTACATAGACCCACCGCGCGCAATACATCGCCCAGATCGTGGTGCCAGCGAGTCAACCGACGGCTGCCGTAAAGCGCCAATGATGACAGGCAGGTGTTCCACCCCATCAAAACAATACTGAAGAGTGCCAACTCGATGATGACACCGTGCCTGGCCGCGTGCAGCGTCGGTTGATTGGGTAGCCAGAGCGATACCGCCAGCGCCAATGCGCCGGTGAGAATACCCAAGTCAAAAAACTTTTGGGTGAATGAGAGCGACGACCATTTGAACTGTGTCATTGGCTTACTCCAGTTAGTGCCTCTGCGGAATTCTTTGTGGCAGCAACAGAGCGTTGGTTTAGCCACGCCGGTCAGTCAAGCGACGCAATTGCAGTGAAGTTTGCGAACTCGGCAAGGCGCGCGGGTAGCGGGCCTGCGGGGCTGCGCCCGCCTCTGAAAAGCCCCGGCTCCTTTCGGCCAGCATCTGCTCATCGCGCTGTTGCAAGCGCGTGATCGCCAGCACTAAACCTTCATTCATAGGTCTTGGCAGCATCACACGTTGCGGTCTCAGCAGATTCCCGCGCTCTACGTACAAGACAGTTGCGAGGCCTGCCAGTAGTCCCACTACCAAAAGCACGGCCAGATTTAATAGCGGCTTCGGACTGACCGGTTTGTGATTGACCGAAGCGGGTTGCGCCAGATTGACGTTAGTGATCTTCGCCAGGTTCATCACGTTGGAGATTTCGGCCTCCTGGGCTTTTTTGTGATAGACCAAATAGGCCTCTTCATTGACGGCGCGCGCACGTTCAAGCTCGGCGCGCTCCAGGCTCTTGGCGTCGAAACGCGCAACCTTTGCCTGATATTCTTTCGCCAGCGTGGACAGGCTTTGCTCGCGCTGTTTGAGCGCGGCAAGGTTGCCTTGCGCGGCCAACAGATCGTTGGTCAGCCGGTGATAGACTTCGTTGACGATAGTCTTGCGCTCCTGTGGTGAGGCTTGCTCTTCGCGCGTGAGCAGCTTGCGCGCCTGGGCCAGCCGGTCGTCGGTCTCTTTCACCAGCCGGTTAGTAGGCTGGTATTTTTGCCGCAACTGGGTGCTCTCCATTTCCAGGCGCAGCACCTCATCTTTAATGCGGTCGCGCGAAGGGGCGTACTTAGTAAGGACTTCGGACTCGATCCGTGCCGGTGTCGTGGCCAATTGAGCTTTGAGCGTGGCGATGCGTTCCGCGGTTTCGCGTAAGCCTGTGTTCGCGTCGTTGAGCTGGGCTTGGACTTGATAAAACTGTTGCAGCAATAGATCGCGTTGGGCCGGGCTGCCCGACAGACCATTTGCCGCGTCGAAATGTTTCAAGGTGTCAGTCGCTTCGCGCAACTTGAGATTGAAATCGTCACTCTGTGTGCGGAAGACCTGCGCGGCCTCTTCGTTTTGATTCAGGCGCAGGTGCTGCTCGGCGTACTGCCGATAGAGCGCTTGCAGGACGCGGGCGGCGCGTTCAGGCGAGCTGTCCTGATAGTTGACCTGCAAAATATGCGACTTCTTGATCGCCACGACCTCCAGGCGACCGGCCAACTCTGTGACGGCTTTTTCCAATTCGGTAGCCGGGTTCTGTTCATGTAGCTTGCGATACCAGTTGCCCAGGCGGCTGCGTAGTGAAGGCGCTTCCTCTTCACTTTCGTTGGGTGGAGCGGGCTGACCGAGTTCGAGTTGTTTTACGGTGGCTTCGAGCACGGCGCGGCTTTGCAGGATTTCGAGTTCGGAGTTGAAATCCTCTTCGGTCAGCGCGCCCCGCAAAAGGTCGCCGGTTTTGTCAGAGGCGCTGACTTGCGGATCGAGGCGATTGCGCGTGACCAGGATTTTCATTGTTGATTGGTAAGTCGGCGGCGTGAACAGTGTCATCAACATCCCTGCGCCAACGATCACGCCGAAGACCACCAATAGCAGAGAGGCGCGCTTCTGCAAGATGCGCCAGAGGTCAACCAGATTCAGGGGTTGTGCATTCATCGTAATTGCTCGCTGAATCTCGCTTGGGATTCAGTAGTCGTGAGCCAGTAACTTTCGGAGAACTACAGTTGCCGCTTGACCCACACGCAGCGCAGGCGGGGGCCGCAAGGCATTGCCCTGCGACGCTCTGCCTATGCGTGGAGCCTTCGGATAATGTTCGATTTGTCGTGATGTGATGCAATGCTGAGCAACAGTTCTCGCCAACTATTGCCTCAGCCGGTGTGGGTCTAATCGGACTTCTCAGCCGGTCTGCTTGAGTCGTGGCGCAGCCAGCTTGAGCGGCACTAGGAAAGGGAAATCAAATCAATAGATCAGCCGTGCGCCTGGTAGCAAACTGCTAAAAGTTTGAACGGCGCGCGAGATCTTCAACATCTTCGCATCCGGCACAAAAACATAATCGCCGTCCTGCAACGGCCAGTCGTGAGCGGCTTTCGTCTTCGAGATCATCGCCAGCGCATCATGCTCCGTGACTTTGAGTTGACCTTCGCCATAAGGGCGCGCGTGGAGCACCATCTTGCGGTTGGCGTCGTTGGTAAATCCGCCAGCCAGCATAACTGCCTGCAACAAGGTTTGCCCGGCGCGTAGCTCGTAGCTGCCAGGTTTATTGACCTGACCGCCTACGTAAATCCGCGCCATTACGAAATCTGTCAGGTTGACTGAGATGATCGGATTGATGAGCAGTTCGCTGTAGGCCTCTTCCAGGCGCTTCTTCAATTGCGGCACGGTCATTCCGATGACCTGCACATCTTGAATCATCGGCAATGTGATGAAGCCGTCCGGACGCACGATGACGGTCGGCTCATTGAGTTCAGCATGATATGGGAACTTGATGCTCAGCTTGTCACCGCCGCGCAGGCGATAGTACTTGTCGGTATTCCCAGGCTCCAACGCGTTCAGCTTTTGCGCGATGACAGCGCCACCCAAGAAGAGGGAGATCAGTTCAAGACACAGCCAACCGATCAACAAAGGTTTCTTCAGCGAGCGGCCTGGAATGACAGATTCGGAATTGGAGTGTGCAGTTGATGGAGTTGATTGCTGGAGAGAACTGTTTGTTTGATAACGACGGAATGAAAGATTGAAGAATTTCACCGGAACACCCCCACGGAACTACGTGATGGAGGCAGGCATGGGTTGTTACCCCACACCTTGCTACTCACCCGACCCGTTTTTTCAAAACCTTTTAGCAAATCCGCTTTGGTTTATGGTAACGGCTCATCCGCCTCCGACTCACCGGCAAACCGGGAAGCCGCAAATGCGTATGAGCCGTTACTCCCCCCCAAAACTAAATGCGTCAGCCGTCCTTGCGACGCAGGAATATGAATACATATATTCAAAAATCAAGACATCGTTTGACTGAACCATTTCAAGGAAAAACTTCATAGGCGTTGATGGCCGTTTTGGCGCCTCTGGCACTGAGCAGCTAGTGGGTAGGAGGGTCGGTTGTACAGGTTGGCGTGGTGGATTCGTCGTTTGGCCGATTTGGCTAGGCAAAGTGCTGAAGCCGATTACTAGAGAATTATTTGGTAGTGGCGCAAGCGGGAGAGAAGGTTTGGAGTCCCGCCTGCAGGCGGCAGCTTTGGTTGACCAGCCCGGCCGGCTGCAGCCGGTATTCCAAACTCACCACCTTGCGCCACTACCAATTTTTTTAAGCACGATGAATTGATGCACATCAAGCTTGTCAGTGTAATTCTGCTCGCCGCTCACTTGAGGTTTTCGATCATCGAGACCTGTGTCCAGCCCGTTTGTTTGCTGTAGAAGAGCGTCTTATCGTCCGGCGCCCAGGCTAACCCGGAGTAAAAGATGGAGGGATCACTGTTGCGGGTCAGGTTTCTGACCGGCCCGCCACTGACTGGCACAATCTCGACGTTATCTTTCCCTTCACGCTTTGAGGCAAAAGCGATGAAGCGCCGGTCGTGCGACAAGCTGACGTTATGCAGATAGTCGTTAGGCCGGTGCAGGATAACGCGAGGCGGCGCGCCACTGAGCGGCACACTCAACAGGCTCATCTCCTGCAGAGGATAACTTGTGAATACGAATTTGCCCTGCAAAACCAGAATCTCCTGGCCGGAGGCCGACCAACCAATCGGCCACACCTTCTGATCACTGTCGTAAACAATAGCGGTTTTACCTGGTTCAGTTACACCGATACTTCCTTTCTCACGCAAACCCACGGCGTAAGCAATGCGCTTCCCATCTGGCGACCAGAAGGGTGAGGTGATGTTCAGCTTCGGATCACTATGCTGGGCGAGCATCACATCGCTGGAGCCATCACTGGCCACGACCCAGACACTTGCTTGACCGGACTTCATCGAGCCATAGGCGATCTGTTTGCCATCGGGCGACCAGTCATACCAAGTGCGCTGTGGGCTAAACGGCATCAATTCCGAGGCGCCCGCCACCACCCCCGTCGTCAACTGTTGTGCATCCCCACCATTCCGGCTGACTTGCCAAAGATCACACCGAAACTGCTCATTGTTTTGGCGCCGCAGAAAGACCAGCTTATCTTCAACCGGCGACCACTTGGCCCAGGCACCATTGGAGATGAGCTGGTGTGCTTGGCTACCCGGGGCACGCGGCTGGAGGAAGAGCGAGAAATCCCCGAACGTTAATGTTTCACTGGCTTGAAAGACAATGGTTTGACCGTCAGGCGAGAGTTCGGGGACCAGTCGTTGATTGAGTCCGGAGGTCAGCGTAATTTCAACGCCCGTCCGCAGCTCGCACGCGAATAGATTGGCATTGGTCTTATCTGACCCGAACACGATCTTAGTTCCATCGGGTGAGATAGTCTGACAGTTGTAACCACCACTGCTGCGAGCGAGCAGCAGCGGTGGTCGCCCATCCAGCCAAGCTAGATAGATGCCACCCTGGTTGTTGATTTGCTGAAAGATGTAAGAGACCCTCTTTCCATCGGGAAACCAGGCAATATCGCCTGCGCTTGCCCCCGAACCCTGGCTAATTTCTCTAGCCTCGCCTCCACCCAGCGGCATCACAAAAGTGCGTATTTCTTTTCCTTTGCCTGCATACACATAGGCAATTTGCTTTTCATCGGGTGAGACACTAAAAAGGTGAGCCCGCAAATCTTTGAAGTGCGTGACGGGTGAGATTTGCTTCGTCACCAAATCGAACTTATACAAATTGTCTATCTCAGACGATTTGTATCTGGCCACAAAGTAGAGGGTTTGCCGATTGTGAGTCCACTTAACCATATCAACAAGCTCAGACTCAGGCTCAAGCTCCAACCGGGTGAGCAGCTTGGGCGTCCCCCCCTGTGCAGGCATGGTCCAGATGCCCTGCGCACCACCGCGATTTGAAGCAAATGTCAACTCTTGGCCGTCTGGTGACCCTATGGGAGACCAATCTTTGTCCTTGCCTGCGGTGATTTGCTTGGGCTCGCCTCCCTCCGCCTGCTTGAGCCAGAGATGCCTTTCATCGGCCTTTTCTAAGCTATAGGCCAGCCATTTCCCATCGGGCGAAAACTTGAGATCAGTTAGATTCCCCCCCAAAATTGCCATTGGTACGCTGAACAACTCAGATATCCGCGGGTTGACAGGTGTGATGGATTCGATGGACGAGTCCACGCGACGCTTAAACCACCACGCCATTCCAACCACCAACCACACTGCCAGCAAGCTAGCCACAACAATGCGCCAGCGCCGCCAAGCAAACATGCGCACCGGCCAATAGAGGCGCTTGAACCAGAACCGCAGGCTGGGCCAGCTTTGCCCTTCCGGTTGCCGCAAACGCGCCAGTTGCGCTTGCAGATCACCGCGCAACTCCTGGATGCTTTGATAACGTTGCTGGCGCTCTTTGGCCAGCGCTCGGTTTACGATGGCTTCCAACTCGGCGGGCACTCCGGCGGCGTATTGTGCAAGCGGCTCCGGCTCTTTGGTCAACAGCGCCGCGAAGACTTCGGCCAGCGTCGCGCCACTGAAGGGCGCTTGCTGCGCGATCATTTCGTAGAGTACGACTCCCAGACTGAAGATGTCTGCCAATGCGTCTACCTTCTCCCCACGCGCTTGTTCGGGTGACATGTAGCGCGGTGTCCCCACCACCACACCTGTCTCAGAGCTGTTAGCGCTCTGTCCTTCAGCGAGCAGCGGTTCAGTTATGCGGGCCAACCCGAAGTCGAGCACTTTGACCAAGCCGTCAGGCCGCAACATGATGTTCTCCGGCTTGATGTCGCGATGCACGATCCCAGCTTGGTGAGCCGCCGCGAGCGCCGTCGCCACCTGCAACGCAATCTCCAAGGCTTCAGGCAATGCCAAGCGGCTGTCGTTTAGGCGCTGCCGCAGCGTGATGCCTTCGATGTATTCCGCGGCGATGAAGCGTGTCTCCTCAACTTCACCGGTTTCATAAATGGTGATGATGTTCGGGTGATTGAGCGCCGAGGCCGCTTTGGCTTCACGTGCAAAACGGCGCGCCTGTTCCGCATCCTGTGTGAAGCGGGGGTGTAATAATTTGAGCGCCACCCGGCGTCCCAGCTTGCTATCCTGCGCCAGGTAGACCTCGCCCATCCCACCTGCGCCGAGCCAGGAGATAAGCTGATACTGATTGAGCTGCTGTCCGGCGAGCGCCAGCGTTTGTTCAGCCGCCAGGGCTTTGGCCTCGAGTGCTAAGGCTGGAGTGAGCAGAAAATCACCGACCTCTGAGTGGGCGGCGAGCAGGGATTCGACTTCGTGGCGCAAGGCTGCATCACCGCCACAAGCCTGGTCGAGAAAGCCCGCCCGCTGACTCGCGTTGTGCTCCAACGCCGTGAGATAGATTTGTTGAGTGCGCTGCCAGTGTTCAGAACTCATTACTTTCCTACTTGCTCAGTAGTGATATGTTTTCTCGCCCCTTTGTCGGGCTCTCCGCTCACTTGAAGTTTTCGATCAGTGAGACCTGTGTCCAGCCCGTTTGTTTGCTGTAGAAGAGCATCTTATCATCCGGCGCCCAGGCTAAGCCGGAGTAAAAAATGGTGGGATCACTGTTGCGGGTCAAGTTTCTGACCCGCCCACCACTGACTGGGACGATCTCAATGTCATCTTTCCCCCCTCGCTTTGAGGCCAGGGCGATGAAGCGGCGGTCGTGCGACAAGCTCGCGTTATGTAGATAGTCGTTAGGCCGGTGTAGGATGACGCGCGGCTGCGCGCCATTAAGAGGCACACTCACAAGACTCGTCTCTTGCAGCGGTTGAAAGGCTACGAATTTGCCCTGCAAAACCAGAATCTCTTGGCCTGAGGCAGACCAGCCAAGCGGCCATAGTGGCTTATCACTTTCATAAACCGTAGCGGTTTCCCCGTGTTCAATGACACAAATCCTGTTTTTCTTATTCGAATTCGAAGCGTAAGCGAGGCGCTGCCCATCAGGCGACCAGAACGGTGAAATGATTCTCAGCTTCAGATCAAGATTGATTGCCGGCTTCGGATCAGTATTGTGGGAGAGCATCACATCGCTGGAACCATCACTGGCTACGACCCAGACATTCGCCTGACCTGACTTCTTCGAGCTATACGCGAGCTGTTTGCCATCGGGCGACCAATCGTAGAAAGTGCCCTGTGGGTTAAAAGGCAGCAGTTCCTTGGTTCCAGCCACCACACCCGTCGTCAACAGTTGTTCAGGCCCACCACGCCGACTGACTTGCCAAAGATCGTACTGATAAGTCTCATTGATATTTCCGCGCCGCAGAAAGGCCAGCTTATCTGCCACCGGCGACCATTTGGCCCACGCAGCATTGGAGATAAACTGGTGGGAGGGGCTTCCCGTAGCACGCGACTGGAGGAAGAGCGAGAAATCCCAGAGCGTTAATACTTCACTGGCTTGAAAGACAATGGTTTCACCGTCAGGTGAGAGCTCAGGAGCAAGTCGTTGATTGACCCCGGAGGTCTGCGCTATTTCAGTGCCCGTTCGCAGATCGCAAGCGAAGAGATTGGCACTGGTCTTATCTATCGCGCTCACAATCTTGGTTCCGTCGGGTGAGACAGTCTGAGAGCTATACCCTTCATTGCCAGGAGTGAACTGCCGAGGTGCGCGTCCATCCAGCCAGGCAAGATAGATCCCACCAGGGGTATTAATTTGCTGAAACATGTAGGAGATTCTCTTTCCATCAGGAAACCAGGCAATATCGCCTGCGCTGATCCCCCTACCTTGGCTAATTTGTCTCGGCTCGCCTCCGTCCAGCGGCATCACAAAAATGTGGAGTCCGTTTCCTCTACCTACATAGGCAATTTGCTTTTCATCGGGTGACATACTGAAAAGGTAGGCCTCCGAAAAGTGAGTGAGAGTTGAGCTTTGCTTCGTCGTCAAATCAAACTTATGCAAATTGTTTTCGGCCTGAAAATAGATGGTTTGCCGATTGCGAGACCAGCTAGTCAAATTAAGGTCAAACTCAAACTGGCCGAGCAGCTTTGGCGTGCCGCCTTGATACGGGATTGTCCAGATTCCCGGTGCGCCACCGCGAAGTGAAGCGAACGCCAACTCTTGGCCATCCGGTGACCAGATGGGAGACCCGTCTTCGACTTTGCCTACCGTGATTTGCTTTGGCTCGCCTCCCTCCACCTGCTTGATCCAGAGATGCCTCTCGTCGTCCTTGGCTAAGCTATAGGCCAGCCATTTCCCATCGGGCGAAAACTTGAAGTCATTTAGACTAGCCATACCATTCAAGATCGGCACGCTGAACAACTCAGAGATACGCAGGTTTGCAGTTGCAGGCGGGCCGGCTTCGCTTGACGAGGCTACTCGCTGCCTAAACCACCACGCCATCCCACCCACCAAGCACACGGCCAACAAGCTAGCCACGATGACGCGCCTTTGCCGCCAAGCCAACATGCGCACCGGCCAATAGAGGCGCTTGAACCACCACAGCAGGCTGGCCCAGCTTTGCCTTCTCGGTTGCCGCAAGCTCGCCAGTTGTGCTTGCAGATCACCGCGCAACTGCTGGATGCTTTGGTAGCGCGCCGCGCGTTCTTTGACTAAGGCTTTGCTGATGATGCGTTCCAACCCAACGGGCACGCCAGGCGCGTGCTGTGCCAGCGGTTTTGGCTCCTTCGTCAGCAGCGCCACAAAGACCTCCGGCGGCGTTGCCCCATCGAAGGGCAATTGCTGCGCGATCATTTCATAAAGCACGACTCCCAGACTGAAGACGTCAGTTAACGCCTCCACCTTCTCCCCACGCGCCTGTTCGGGCGACATATAGCGCGGCGTCCCCACCACCATGCCTGTCTCCGAGCTGTGCGCGCTCTGTCCCGCAGCGGCCAGCAGCAGCGGCTCGGTGATGCGGGCCAACCCGAAGTCGAGCACTTTAACCAAGCCGTCAGGCCGCAGCATGATGTTCTCCGGTTTGATGTCGCGATGCACGATCCCAGCTTGGTGAGCCGCCGCGAGCGCCGTCGCCACCTGCAACGCAATCTCCAAGGCTTCAGGCAATGCCAAGCGGCTGTCGTTCAGGCGCTGCCGCAGCGTGATGCCTTCGATGTATTCCGCGGCGATGAAGCGTGTCTCCTCAACTTCACCGGTTTCATAAATGGTGATGATGTTCGGGTGATTGAGCGCCGAGGCCGCTTTGGCTTCACGTGCAAAACGGCGCGCCTGTTCCGCATCCTGTGTGAAGCGGGGGTGTAATAATTTGAGCGCCACCCGGCGTCCCAGCTTGCTATCCTGCGCCAGGTAGACCTCGCCCATCCCACCTGCGCCGAGCCAGGAGATAAGCTGATACTGATTGAGCTGCTGTCCGGCGAGCGCCAGCGTTTGTTCAGCCGCCAGGGCTTTGGCCTCGAGTGCTAAGGCTGGAGTGAGCAGAAAATCACCGACCTCTGAGTGGGCGGCGAGCAGGGATTCGACTTCGTGGCGCAAGGCTGCATCACCGCCACAAGCCTGGTCGAGAAAGCCCGCCCGCTGACTCGCGTTGCGTTCCAGCGCCGAGAGGTAGATTTGTTGAGTGTGCTGCCAGTGTTCAGAACTCATTACTTTCCTACTTGCTCAGTAGTGATATGTTTTCTCGCCCCTCTATCAGGCCCTCCGCTCACTTGAGGTTTTCGATCAACGAGACCTGTGTCCAGCCGGTTTGCTTGCTGTAGTAGAGCGTCTTGCCATCCGGCGCCCAAGCTAACCCGGAGTAATAAATGATTGGATCGGAGTTGTTGGTCAGTTTTCTGATCGGCCCGCCGCTAGTTGGAGCTATCTCTATGTTATCTTTTTCAGCCTGCCTTGAAGCATAAGCGATGAAGCGTCTATCAGGAGACAATCTGATGTTATGCAAAAAGGCATTAGGATAGTGCGCGATCACCCTAGTCTTCGCGCCAGCCAGGGAAACACTCACCAGACTCATTCCCTCCGGTCTCCAGGAGTTGTTTTTGGCCTGGGCAACAAAGAGTTCTTTGCCTGAGGCAGACCAGCCAAGCAGATACAGCGCTTCGTCACTCTCATAAACAGTAGTGGTTTTCCCCTGTTCAGTTAAGTAAATACTCTGCTTCCCACCCAAATGCGAGACGTGCGCGAGGCGTGTTCCGTCCGGCGACCAGAACAACGAAGTGAATCTCCGCTTCTGTTCTGTATAATGAGTTACCATCACGTCGCTGGAACCATCACTGGCAACTATCCAGATATTCTGCTGACCAGACTTATACGAGCAATAAGCGATCTGCTTGCCATCGGGCGACCAACCGTAGAAAGTGCCCAGTGGGTCGTACGGCTTATTAAACGCCCTGTTCTCTACAAGCACATCAGTCGTTAACCTTTGTTGATTGTCACCGCTCGCGCTGACTTTCCAAAGATCGAACGTATTACTGACATAAGCCAGCTTAGCTTCAACCGGTGACCACTTGGCCCACATGCCATTGGAAATAAGCTGGTGGGAGCGGCTTCCGGGCACGCGCGACTGGGTCAAGAGGGAGAAATTCCATGTATGCAATGACTCGCCGGCTTGATAGACAATTGTTTCACCGTCAGGCGAAAGGTCAGGCTTGAGGTGGTGAAAAAGCCCTGATGAGTGCCTGGTCTCACTACCCGTCTGTAGATCACAGGCGAAGAGATTGGAGCTGGCCTTTAGTGAAGTGGCCACCATCCTGGTTCCGTCAGGCGATAGAGTCTGACCCATGTAATCCTCGTTGCCGAAGGTGATGGGCACAGGTGCGCGCCCATCGAGCCAGAGGAAATAGATTTGAGGCACGTCATTAGCGTACCGGGATAAATAGGCGATTCTATTTCCGTCAGGAAACCAGGAAGGAGCACCTACCAATCTTTCCGGGCCACTACTAACTTGTCTGGCCTTGCTCCCGTCCAACGCTGCTACCCAGATGTGGAGTTGGGAGTCTACGTAGCCGATATAGGCAATTTGTTTCTCATCAGGCGACACGCTGATTCCGCGGGCGGATTGCTTGAGTTGACTCACAGGTGAGCTTTGCTGCGTGGCCAAATCAAGCTTATACAAATTTTTTTTATTGGCCACGAAATAGATTGACTGCCCATTGTGCGACCAGCCGGCCAAATAGCTAAAGCTCTCAGGCTGGCCGAGCCGCTTCGGTGTGCCGCCTGAATAAGGCACAGACCAAATGCCGTCTGCCCCACCACGATCTGAAACAAATGCTAGCTCCTTGCCATCTGGCGACCAGCGTGGACTGTAGTCTTGGAATTTTCCTTGTGTGATTTCCTTTGGCGTACCACCGTCCACCGGCCTGATCCAGAGATGACTCTCACCGCCAATGTACAAGCTATACGCGAGCAATTTGCCATCGGGCGAAAAGCTGAGATCACTTGGGTCATCCCAACTGTCAGAGACTGGCATGTTGGGCAATGTGGAGAAGCGCAGGTTTGAATGTAAAGTGGAATCGAATGACTTGGCTCGGCGCTGCCGTATCTGCCATACCCCTCCAGCCAGCAGCAGTAAAGCCAGCACCAGCGCGACAGCCCACCTCCACCGCGGCCACGCGCGCCATTGAATTGGTAGCCGAATGCGCTTGCGCCAACGCCGGCGGGCTGGGCGCGGCAGGTCCTCTCGGTTGTTGCAACTGCGCCAGTTGCGTTTGCAGATCGGCTTGCATTTCCTGAATGCTTTGATACCGTGCCGCGCGCTCTTTGGCGAGTGCGCGGCTCACGATGCGCTGCAACTCGGCGGGCACTCCGGCAGCGTGTTGTGAAAGCGGCTCCGGCTCCTTCGTCAACAGCGCCGCGAAGACTTCGGCCAGCGTCGCGCCACTGAAGGGCGCTTGCTGCGCGATCATTTCGTAGAGTACGACTCCCAGACTGAAGATGTCTGCCAATGCGTCTACCTTCTCCCCACGCGCTTGTTCGGGTGACATGTAGCGCGGTGTCCCCACCACCACACCTGTCTCAGAGCTGTGCGCGCTCTGTCCCGCAGCGGCCAGCAGTAGCGGCTCGGTGATGCGGGCCAGCCCGAAGTCCAGCACTTTGACCAAGCCGTCAGGCCGCAACATGATGTTCTCCGGCTTGATGTCGCGATGCACAATCCCGGCTTGGTGAGCGGCCGCGAGCGCCGCCGCTACTTGGAGTGCAATTTCCAAGGCTTCAAGCAATTCCAAGCGGCTTTCATTCATCCGCTGCCGCAGCGTCACGCCTTCGATATATTCGGCGGCGATAAAGCGCGTCTCGCCAGCCTCGCCAGTGTCATAAATAGTGATGATGTTCGGGTGACTGAGCGCCGAGGCCGCTTTGGCTTCACGTGCGAAGCGACGCGCCTGTTCTGCATCCTGCGTGAAGCGGGCATGTAATAATTTGAGCGCCACGCGGCGCCCCAGCTTGCTATCCTGGGCCAGGTAAACCGCGCCCATCCCACCTGCGCCGAGCCAGGAGATAAGTTGATACTGATTGAGTTGCTGTCCGGCGAGCGCCAGCGTTTGTTCAGCCGCCAGGGCTCTGGCCTCGAGTGCTAAGGCTGGGGTGAGCAGAAAATCACCGACCTCTGAGTGGGCGGCGAGCAGCGATTCGACTTCGTGGCGCAAGGCTGCATCACCGTCGCAAGCCTGGTCGAGAAAGCCCGCCCGCTGACTTGTGTTGTGCTCCAACGCCGTGAGATAGATTTGTTGAGTGCGCTGCCAGCTTTCAGGTCTCATCCCTTGCCTCCTTGCTCAACTCACGGTAGAGCCAGACGCGGGCCACGCTCCATTCGCGACGCACGGTGCGCTCCGAAATTTTCAGCACCTCGGCGACCTCCTGCTCGGTCAAGCCGCCGAAGAAGCGCAATTCCACAATCCGGCTTTTGCGCAAGTCAAACGCCGCCAAAGCTGCGAGCGCATCATCGAGCGCGATCATGTCTACGTTATATTCCTGCACTTCGTTTTCGGCCAATGCCAACGAGACTCTGAGCGCTTTGCCACCATGTTTGCGATAGTGGCGGCGGCGCGCATTATCAACCAGGATATTTCGCATCAAGTGGGCGGCGACGCCGAAGAAATGGGCGCGGTTTTGCCACTGGACCGCCTTCCGATCAATCAATCGTACGTAGGCTTCATTGACGAGATCCGAGATTTGCAAGCTATGGCCGGAGTGTTCCCGACTCAGGTAGCGCTGAGCCAAGCGATACAATTCGGTTTGGACGAGTGGCGCCAGTTGCCCCAGGGCCGCTTCCTCGCCATTACTCCAAGCCAAAAGCAACTGGGTGATTTCATGCATCGGTGAAACCTAGTTGCCGGCAAAGGCTGCCGGGTTGAAATTAGTTGATATACAAAACCCGCAGTGATAAGACCGCAGGTTGATTGCAATAAACTGAGCGGGCGAAGAGTAGCGCAATCACGCGGAAGAGAACAAGCAAAGTTGTCTATTTTGGTCATTTGCAGATGGCGCCGGGTTTTTTGGGCGGGGATTTTTTCGTGCCTTTCGTGCAGCCGAAAGCAAGATGCTATAATCCGCCGCTATGATCCGCATTGAGGATGTCGTCAGAAAGGTCGAGAAGCACCATGCCGAGGCAGAGATTGATTTGCTGCGCCGGGCCTATTTCTTTTCGGCAAAAGAACACACAGACCAGGTGCGCGCCTCGGGCGAGCCATATCTGATTCATCCGCTTTCGGTCGCCGACATCCTGGCGGATATGAAGATGGATGTGGTGACGGTCAGCACCGGTTTGCTGCACGACGTAGTAGAAGACACGCTGACGACGCTTGAAGACATCGAGAAATACTTCGGCAAAGAAGTGGCGCATCTGGTGGACGGTGTCACCAAGATCAGCAATCTCGGCAAAAAGTCTAAAGAAGAGGCCCAGGCCGAAAACCTGCGCAAAATGGTGCTGGCGATGGTGGACGACATTCGCGTGGTGTTGGTCAAGCTCGCCGACCGTCTGCACAACATGCGCACCTTGCAATATCTCAAGCCGGAAAAACGCAAGCGTATCGCGCAAGAGACCCTGGACGTTTACGCGCCGATTGCCCACCGTCTGGGAATGAGCAAGCTGCGCGCGGAATTGGAAGAGCTGGCTTTTCAGTATCTAGACCCCGATGCCTATCAACGTTTGAAGGCAGAGGTTGAGAAACGACGCGCGGCTACCGAGGTCTTTTTGGAAGACGTGAAAAAGCGGATTGCCGAGCGGCTCAACGAAGAGGGCGTGCCATTTGTGCGTATTGACGGGCGCATCAAGCGGCTCTACAGCATCTATCGCAAACTCGAACGGCAGAAAATCCCGCTCGAAAAAGTCTACGACCTGGCGGCAATACGCATCCTTACCAAAGAGCCTCGCGATTGTTACTACGCGCTCGGCGTGATGCACAAATACTGGAGGCCGTTTCAAGACCGCATCAAGGACTTCATCGCCATGCCGCGCGAGAACGGCTATCAATCGCTGCACACTTCAGTAATCGGCGATGAAGGCCATCACTTCGAGGTGCAGATCCGCACCGAAGAGATGCACCGCATCGCCGAAGAGGGCATCGCCGCGCATTGGAAATACAAAGAAGGCAAGGGCGCGGACGGTAACGATGACGAACGCATTAAGTGGTTGCGCCGCTCGATTGAAGAGTCGCAACAGGAGACGCCCAACGCCGAAGATTTCGTGCAGGCATTCAAGCTCGACCTCCATCCGAAAGAGGTGTACGCCTTCACACCCAAAGGCAAGGTGATCCAGTTGCCGCGCAGCGCCACGCCCATAGATTTTGCTTACGCGATCCACACAGAGGTCGGCAACCAATGCACGGGCGCTAAGGTCAACGGGCGCATCGTGCCGCTAAAATACCAGGTGCAGAACGGTGACGTGATCGAGATCTTCACTTCGCCCGGCCACAAACCGAGCCGCGATTGGCTCAACTTTGCCATCACTTCGCGCGCGCGCAACAAGATCAAACATTGGCTGACCGAACAGCAGCGCGCCAAATCCATCGAAGTCGGACGGAAGCTCTTTGAGAAAGAGGCGCAGCGGCTGCGCTTGAAAACCCGCCAGGTGCTCGAAAGCGAGCAGATGAAAGAGGTCTTGAGCTACCAAGGCTATGCCAAGCTGGACGACCTGTTTGCCGCGATGGGCTATGGCAAGGTCTTGCCGCGCACCGTGCTCGCGCGTTTCATCGCACCGGAAGAACTGGAGAAGATCGAGCAGACCAAGACGACCAGATTGGAGCAGGTCAGTCAGGCGGTGAAAAAAGCTTTGCGCCTGGGTGATGACAGCATCGTCATCAAAGGGATTGATGAGGTGCTGGTGTATCGTGCGCGCTGCTGCAATCCGATTCACGGCGAAGAGATCATCGGTTACATCACTTTGGGCAAAGGTGTCGCCGTGCATCGCAAAGGTTGTAAGAATGTCGCCAACCTGATGGTCAATCGGGAGCGTATAGTCGAAGTGGATTGGGCTGGCTCGGAAAGCAAGAGTGAAGGAAAGCTCGATCAGTACGCGGTGAAGCTGGTGGTAACAACCGAAGACCGGCAAGGTATGCTGGCGGCGCTGGCCAGCGCGATTGCCAACATCAAGACCAACATCACCGAAGCCCGCACTGAAATCTTCAACGACGGCAGCGCCCAAATTGACCTTACTGTAGACATCGCCGATGTGAAGCACCTGGATCGCGTGCTCGGCGCGTTGAAGGGGGTGGAAGGAGTCATCACGGTGGAGCGTGCTGAGGCGCTGGCGCAGAATGGTAAGGTGTGACCTGGGAGCGCAGGCATCCTTGCCTGCTGGCTTGTCACAGCGCCGATTGTTTCCGATAGGTTCGCAAGGTCAGTCCAGCAGGCAAGGATGCCTGCGCTCCCAGGCCGATTGACTTTCTTCCCCGAATGAATAGCATCCTTAACTGACACGAGCACACACGCAACCCCAAGTCATTAGACACAGTGCGCATTTCAACGACAGGAAACTGCTGAAATCATCCCTATTCTTACCGCTAAAATCGTTTTAGGCACTCTCGCCTTCAAGGAGTAAATTGCATGACAACTCTGTCCTCCCCACGCAAAACCTTTGTCATATTTGTGCTGGCTGCTTTGGTGATAAGCTGCGCGGCTTATCTTAGCCTTGCGCCTGTCAGCGCGTCTGCGGCGCGTGAGCGCGGAAAACAGGCGCTGGCGCAAAGGCGGGCTTTGCGTGCACACAAAGAAAAACAAGCGCGCAACTTTTCAGCCAAGCTGCTGTCAGGGCAGGAAAGGGAAAGACGGACTGAAGCGCGCGAGGAACGCGAGCGTGAAAAGGGTGAGCGTGAAAAAGGTGAAACGAAACAAAAATCAATCTTCGAGCTTGATTTAGCCCACCCCAGAGAAGCCGAGGCTCTCTATGATTCGCCACGGGAAGCGGTGGAGTTTTTCAAACGCAAACGTCTGCCCAAAGACGAGAAAGAGTTGCCGCTGGAGAAATACTTCGAGGCGCAGGAGCAGATGCGCAAGATGGAGGTTTATTCAACGGCGCGAGCGCAGTTTTTGAATGCAGGCCTCTCGGCTGCCGCGCCGCTCAATGAGCGTGCGGTGACGCCGGAGCAGAGCACCTGGGCGCCGCTGGGGCCGGGCAATATCGGCGGTCGTACGCGCGCGTTGATTATCAACCCGCAAGACCCGAACGTGATGTATGCGGCAGGCGTTTCGGGCGGAGTCTGGAAGACGACCAACGGTGGGCAGTCGTGGACGCCGATTGCCGATCAACTTGCCAATATCACCGTCAGTTCGATGGTCATGGAGCCGGGCAATCCGAACGTGATTTACGTCGGCTCGGGCGAAGGCATCTACGGCGGGCTTGAACGAGATACGACTTTTGATTTTCGCGGCGCGGGCATTTTCAAGACGACCGATGGCGGAGCAACTTGGACGCGTTTGGCCGGCACCACCACCAGGGATTTTTACTACGTCTTCGACATCGTTGTCAGCCCGGCCAACAATCAGCGCCTTTATGCCGCGACGCTCTCGGGCGTCTGGCGTTCCACCGATGGCGGCGCGACGTGGGTGCACGTGCTCACACCGCTCAACAGCGACGGCGATACGGTCATTGGCGGCTGTCTCGATCTGGCGATCCGCACTGATCGAACCGATGCCGATGTGGTTTTTGCCTCCTGTGGCACCTTCGAGCAAGCGACCATCTATCGCACCAACAACGGTGCAGGCGCCGACGCTTGGACGCCGGTTTTCACCGATCCCGGAATGGGACGCACGGCGCTGGCCATTGCGCCGTCGAATCAGAATATTATTTACGCAGTCAGTGCTGCCTTTGAAGGCTCCTTCCAAGATGCGTTGCACGCGGTCTTCCGCTCGACCAGCGGTGGTGATAACGGGACTTGGACGGCGCAGACGCGCAACACCAGCAGTAACAAGCTCAATCAAGCTCTGCTCTCGATTTCGGTGGCCGCGTTTGCCACGGATTGCGGCTTCTATTTTGAAGATAGTTTTTTTGGACAGGGCTGGTATGACCTGACGCTTGCTGTTGACCCGGTTGACGCCGAACGCGTGTGGGTGGGCGGCATCGAGGTGTTCCGCTCGGATGATGGCGGCCGGAACTTTGGCATTGCCGGACAAGCTTACGAAGGGGCGTTTTTTCGTTTCGGCGCGATTCACCCCGACCAGCACGTAATGGTTTTCCATCCGCAATACAACGGCACGACCAATCAAACTTTTTTCCTCGCCAATGACGGCGGTCTTTTCCGCACCGATAACGCGCGCGCGACAGTGGCGACCGGAGCTACAGCCGCTTGCCGTTTGAGCAACTCGGCGGTGAACTGGAGCAGCCTCAATAATGGTTATGGAGTAACACAGTTTTACAACGGCACAGTCTTTCCGGACGGCAAAAGCTACTTCGGCGGCACACAGGACAACGGCACGGTGCTCGGCACCGATCAGACAGGCGGCAATGCTTGGCGCGAGATCAATGGCGGAGACGGCGGCTACGTGGCGGTTGATCCGTCGAAGCCGAGCACGCTTTACAGTTCCAATCCTTACTTCACCTTTGCAAAAAGCACCGATGGCGGCGCGACTTTCAGCAGTTCGATTTTCGGTATCAGTGACGAAAGCGAGTTCATCACGCCTTATGCAATAGATCCGAGCGACCCGAATCGTTTGTGGACGGGCGGCGCTTTTATCTGGCGCACAACCAATGGTGCCTCGAACTGGACGCTGGCCAGCAACATCACTCCCGGCATCGGTGACGTGACCGCGCTGGCGATTGCTCCGACGGATGCCAATTACGTCATTGTCGGCTTGAGCGATGGTTTTGTTGCGCGCACCAGCATCGGCTTGACCTCAACCGGCTCGACTAATTGGGCCAGCAATCAGCCACGGCGCGCCTTTGTTTCCTCGTTGGCCTTCGATCCCACCAACCGGAATATCGTTTACGCAACCTTCTCCACTTTTGGCGGCGCGCACGTCTGGCGCAGTATGGATGGCGGGCAGTCGTGGTCGCCGCTGGATGGCAGCGGCACAGGTGCGTTGCCCGATGTGCCGGTGCATAGTCTGGTGATTGATCCATCCAATACGGCGCGCCTCTACATCGGCACCGACTCGGGCGTGTTTGTGACAAACAATGGCGGCGCGACGTGGGCAGTTGAAAACACCGGCTTCCCCAATGTCATCACCGAGACCTTGAAGCTGAACGTCGCGAATGGCGAAACCTGGCTTTATGCCTTCACGCACGGACGCGGCGCATGGCGGGTGAAGCTGAACAATAACGGTTGTGATTACGCCATCTCGCCAGCGTCGTTCGATGTCGGCGTCAATGGCGCAACACGCACGATCAACGTGACGGCGCAACCAGGCGGCTGCAATTGGACGACCACGAGCAACGCTTCGTGGTTGCAGGCCAGCGGCAGCGGCAGCGGCAACGGTACTGTCACGATTACGGCCAGCGCCAATACGGCCATCACGCCACGTACCGGCACAGTCACAATCGCCGGGCGCAGTCTAGCCGTCACACAACCGGGCGTTCCTGATCTCACACCGCCGACGGTGACGGTGACTGAACCGAATCCGAATATCACGACCAATGACGTGCTCGGCAGCATCCTGGTGCGCGGCACAGCTTCAGACAATGGCGCGTTGGCTTCCGTAACTTGGAGCAATGATCGCGGCGGGAGCGGGACGGCAACCGGCACTACGTCCTGGACGATTAGCGCGCTGCCGCTGGCCAGCGGGTTGAACACCATCACGATTACTGCGCGCGACACCGCCGGCAATCTCGCGCGGGCTTCATTCAAAGCCATTTCGCGCCCGTCATCCTTGATTCTGACAGCGGTGGGCACTGGCTTGAGCGGCTTTCAAGGCGATGGCAATCTGGCTACGCTGGCGGAAGTCGGGAGGCCGAGCGGGATGGCCTTGGATGCGCAAGGCAATCTCTACATTGCCGAGACTTTCAACGACCGCGTTCGCAAAGTGAACGTGAGCGACGGCAAGATTTCGACCGTCGCGGGCGGCGCGGGCACTGGTTCTAAAGGCGATGGCGGCCCGGCCACAGCGGCTCAATTACATTGCCCCACCGGTGTGGCGATAGACCCGCAAGGCAACATCTACATCGCCGACCGCGACAACCATCGCATTCGTCGCGTCTCTGTGGCGGACGGGCTGATCAGTACAGTTGCTGGCACCGGAGAGTTTGGCTTCAGTGGTGACGGTGGCGATGCCAAGAGCGCGAAATTGGATACGCCCTACACGGTCACGCTCGATAAGCAAGGCAACTTCTACATTGCGGATGCTGGCAACAATCGCATCCGCAAAGTAAACGCCAGTGATGGCAAGATCAGTACGGTTGCAGGCACTGGCGAGTTCGGCGCAGCGGGCGACAACGGCCCAGCCACGGCGGCGCAATTTGATGGGCCGGAGCACATAGCCTTTGATGCACAGGGCAACTACTACATCGCCGACACCTACAACAATAAAATTCGCAAGGTCAACGCCGCCGACGGCATTATCACCACAGTGGCTGGCACCGGCGTGCGTGGTTCAACGGGCGACGGCGGTGACGCGAGATCCGCGCGCCTCGGGTTGCCCGAAGGCGTCTTTGTAGATAGTGACGGGAGCCTTCTCATCGCCGATACCTTCAACGATCTCGTTCGCCGAGTAACAGCCGATGGCAAGATCAGCCGTGTGGCCGGTAACGGTCTGAACGGCTACAGCGGCGATGGCGTCGCGGCCACGAGCACGCGAATGAATTGCCCGACCGCCGTAATCACCGATGCCACAGGCAAGCTCTACATCTCCGACCGTGAAAACCACCGCGTGCGCGTCGTGCAAAGCGTACCTGCGAATGACACCACTGCGCCAAGCATCGTGTTGACCGCGCCCGCCACAGGCACGAGCTATACAACTAGCGCCAGCCCGCTCACGCTGAACGGCACAGCCAGCGATGCCAACGGCGTCCTGCTCGTTCAATGGTTCAATGATCGCGGTTTCAGCGGCACGGCAGCGGGCACCAATGTTTGGGCGGCCACCGGCATTCCGCTCTTGATCGGCTTGAATAATGTGACGGTCACGGCCTACGACTTAGCCGGTAATGCCAGCACCGTCAGGCTCGCGGTTACTTTCAACCCGCAGCAGATTGTCACCACGCTCGCAGGCAACGGCGTCACGGGCAATGGTGGCGATGGTGGTGCAGCGGTCGCCGCGCAACTCTGGTTGCCGCGCGCCGTGGCGGTTGACGCGCGGGGCAACGCCTACATCGCCGACACGCAAAATCATCGCATTCGCAAAGTCGCGCCGAGCGGCGTCATTACCACCTTCGCGGGCAATGGCATCTTAGGTTCTGGCGGTGACGGTGGTCCCGCCACAGAAGCCAACCTCAACGAGCCGCGCAGCGTGATCGCAGATTCGGCGGGCAACGTCTACATCGGCGATTTCCTCAACCACCGCGTGCGCAAAGTCACACCCGACGGCAAGATCAGTACCGTCGCGGGTATTGGCGAGGCAGGCAACCGCGGCGATGGCGACTTCGCCACCAAAGCCGAATTGAACTTGCCGCTCGGTCTGGCGCTGGACGCGCAAGGCAATCTCTACATTGCCGAAAACGGCAACGATCGCGTGCGCAAGGTCAATGCGAGCGACGGCAAAATCAGCACTGTAGCCGGCAGTGGCGAACCTGGCTTCAGCGGCGACGGTGGCCCGGCCACGCAGGCACGGCTTTACTTTGTCTCCGGCTTGGCGGTTGATCGTCAAGGCAACATCTACATCAGCGATCAAGGCAACTATCGCATCCGCAAAGTCAGTGCGAGCGACGGCAAGATCAGCACGATTGCCGGGACGGGCGAATCCGGCTACAACGGCGACAACATCCCGGCCAATACAGCACAGGTCAACGAAACGCGCATGCTTACGCTCGATGCCGCTGGTGATCTTTATCTGGCCGAACTAGGCAATCACCGCATCCGCAAAATCACGCTGAGCACCGGCATCATCACGACCGTCGCCGGCAGCGGCGCGGCGGGCTTCGGCGGCGAAAACGGCGCGCCCTCCACCGCTTTGTTATTCGGGCCAACCGGCGTTGCAGTGGATGCGCAAGGCAGCATCTACATCGCCGATAGCGGCAATAACCGCATTCGCAAGGTGCAAGCCGCCAATTCAGTGCGCACCGTCGCTTCTATCTCTTCCGCCAGCTTCCAATCCGATTTGGCGAGCGAAACGATTGCCGCCGCCTTTGGTACTGGCATGGCCTCAACGACACAAATCGCCGACACCCTGCCATTGCCGACGACTCTGGCAGGCACGACCGTGCGCGTACGTGACAGTCTAGGCGTAGAACGTTATGCCCCGCTCTTCTTCGTCGCGCCAAACCAGATCAACTACCTAGTCCCGGCGGGCACGGCCAACGGCTTAGCCACAGTCACAGTCAGCCCCAGCGACGGCAGCCTGATCATCGGCACGGCCAATATCGGCGCGGTTGCGCCAGGCTTGTATTCGGCCAATGGCGATGGGCAAGGCGTTGCCGCTGCTCTTGTCTTGCGCGTGAAGGCCAACGGCGAGCAAAGCTTTGAATCAGTAGCCCGCTTCGACGCAATCACCAATCGCTTTGTCGCTGTACCGATTGATGCGGGCCCTGAAGGCGAACAGGTCTTTCTGGTGCTCTTTGGCACAGGCTTGCGTGGACGTTCTGCGCTCACGAATGCGTCGGCCAAGCTCGGCGGCGTCGAGTCCGAATTGCTCTTCATTGGCGCGCAAGGCTCGGCTGGTCTCGATCAAGTCAACTTGCGCTTGCCGCGCAGCTTGGCTGGTCGGGGAGATGTGGATTTGGTACTGACGGTTGATGGCAGGAATGCGAACACAGTCAGGTTCAACATCAAGTAGGCCGAAGTGATTGTTCTCGCGCTTGATACAACTTCACCTAGAAGCAGCCTTGCGCTTGCCCAAGACGGCGTGGTTTTGGCCACAGTCGAAGGTGATGAGCAACTGCCTCACTCACAGAGCTTGTTTGCGAGTTTAACGGAAGTGTTGAGCCTAGCCGGAATCAGCCTTTCGCAGGTTGATCTGCTGGCAGCCAACATCGGGCCAGGCAGTTTTACAGGCTTACGTGTCGGGCTGGCCGCTTTGAAAGGGCTTGCCCAGGCGCTGAACCGGGAAGTGGTCGGCATCAACGCGCTCGATCTGACTGCGCTGGCCGTCGGTATTGAAGCGCGCTACTTGATTCTGCTTGAGGCCGGGCGCAACGAAGTCTTTGCTGGTTTGCGCGTGCTTAGCTCGGCTGGTTCCGTTGTGGCAAGCGGGGCTGATCTGGTCAATGATTTACCTGCTGTCATCAGTCACTACCAGTCAGAACTTGATAAGGGCACGATTTTGGCAGGCAGCGGTGTTACAAAACACTTCGGGCGGCTTGAGGAAATAGCAGGGAAGTTGGGGCGGACATTAGCCTCTTTAGCCGCCTCGTCTGACCCAGCCACTTACCGCAATCTGGTGGATGGCAAAGACTGGGCAGTGCAATTGAAAGCGCCAGCTTTGGCCGTAACCTTGGCAACTGAAGCCACCAAACGTGCGGCCAGGAATGGCAACGCAAAACTTAAGGCCTCCTACATCCGAAAATCAGATGCAGAACTCAAGCTCACAACTTAACTCTGAGTTGCTGGTCGAACCGCTACAAGCTGACTACCTCCAAGCCGCCATTGAGCTTGAGCGCGCGGCGGGACTTGGCCCCACCGAGTTAGCCCAAATGCTGAGCCGGCTACAATCACCTTCCGCGCTTCTGCTAGCGATATTCCACCGGTTCGACGCTGTGGCGAAGAACCTGATCGGCTTATTAACCGGCTGGGTTGTGCAGGATGAGTTGGAGATTGATAGTTTTGTTGTAGCTGAAGCCGCGCGCGGACAGGGAGTGGGTAGAGTTTTACTGCTGGAAGGTTTGCGCATCGCTCAACAACGGGGCGTAAGCCGAGTTTTTTTAGAAGTGCGTGAAGACAATCTTCCCGCGCTGAGCCTTTATTGTTCTTGCGGCTTTGCAGTCATCGGACGCCGCAAGAATTATTACCGTGAGCCACGCCAAGACGCTTTATTGCTTTCGCTCAACCTGCAAAGTAAATAAGCCTAGCGGCGAGCTGAAGCCTGACACACGTTTGGGGTTTTATCCCAGGTTCAGTGCTGTGGCAATCTGGTTTGCGCCAGCAGCAAGGATCTGGGCAAGCGTGTCCATAAACCCCTCATCTTTTTTGTCTATCGTGAACGATGATGTCCAAGTGAGCCGGCAGGCATCGTCACCACTCACTTCCATGACGGACCGGTAGTTCTTTACCGGCAGACCCAGCGCGGAAATGTAGGCCAACCGTCGAGTCTGCTCGTCGAGTTCGATGAGTTGCTCTACACCGAAAGGCAACGGGTTTTTTGAGGATAGCGGACTCTTCGGATCTGGCGGTGCGAAGGTCATGTAGCGCACGGTATTTAGCGCCGCGTCCGTGGCATCCGGGTAAGTCAGATAGACACTCAACGTTGAGGGGAAGATCGTTTTGATCCCGCCAAAGTCAGCGACAATCTGCCAGACCCGCTGAGCCGTCGGCGTCGGCGCACCGGCTGGATAGTCCCGCCACACCCGAACCGTCGCGCTGCCGTTAGCCTCGAGCTTGGTCTCGTAATTAGCGGCCCCCTGCGTTCCCGATTTAGTCATAGTAATCCTCTATTCGGTTCTCGCCGCTCATACCGTTCGATTCAGCGGACTCAAGTCGAGCGGTTTCTGGTTCTTTGGATTGAAAGTCGAACCGATGCCCTGCTGGAAGCCAAATACGTTGTTGGGATCAACCTTTTTCTTGATGGCTTCGAGGCGCTCGTAATTGTCGCCGTAGTACATCTTAGCCCAGTCGTGCAGCAGCGGGTCAATGTAGTTCACATACGCGCCGGTCGCCTTTGAGGCTTTCGCCAAGTCTTCGAAGAAGTCGTACGCCCATTCGATATTCGGGCGCGCATCCTCGGGCTTGTCAAAGTCCCAGATGGACTTGATCTCCGGCACGAACCGCGCGTCTCTAAAGAAGTACGCCGTGTCTGTGGGCGCCTTCTTTTCAACCGCGCCGCCGATCAGCGTCCAGACAGCAAAGCTATCCGGTGAGGGCGACTCGTTCATGTACTCGACGAACACTTTGGCAGTTTGGTTGTTCATCCCCCCTTGGGGAAGAATCAGCGAGCGAATGTACGCGCTCTTGCCTCCTACCAGCGTGGTGAAGCCGTTATAGAATTCCCAATCGGGCAGCGTCATATTGCGCAGTTCGGCCACGATCGGCTTCATCTTGAGGAATTTCTCCAGCAGATCTATGCCTTCGGCGAACTCTCCGTTGAACACCGGCGTCAACCCGATCGTTTTGATGAGCTTCGACGGGTCTTTCGGAGACACGGGATCCGGCATCGGCCCGACCCTGCCATAAACCGCCATCTCATCCGGGATTGTCTCCACCCATTCGTTGTAATAGCCCAGCACCTCTTCGCTCTGCTCGAGCGGATAGCGGAGCTGGCCGACCAGCATCTTTTCAGTGCGCGGCTGATGCACGATCATTTCCATATCAACCACCACGCCAAAGTTGCCTCCGCCGCCCCCGCGACAGGCCCAGAACAGGTCTTGATCGTCAGTTGATTTGCTCTCGATACCCACGTGCCGCAACTGCCCATCCGGCGTCACAATGCTCAGTCCGACCAGACTGTCTACGCTCATGCCATAGGTACGGGAAACGAAGCTATAACCGCCGCCCAGCATGAAGCCCGGCGGGGCCACGGTCGGACAGCCACCACCCACTGGAATCAGTCCGGTTCCACCATCGGCCAGGAACTTATAGACATCAAACCAAATGACCCCCATCTGAATCTTGACGCTCGGCTTCTTTGGGTCGAAGCTTATCGCGTTCAAATACCGCATATCCATCACCACGCCGCCATCATTCAGACAGTAACCGGCGGCGCTGTGTCCGCCGCCCTTGACAGTAAACGGCGCGTTGTGCTCGATCGCAAACTTCAGTCCCTTCCCCACATCTTCAACGGTGGTCGGGCGAATGATCACGCGCGGACGGCGCTGAACTCGTCCATTGTCAATTTGCGTGGCAGCTTCATACTGGCTGTCTCCCGGTTCCAATACATAGCCGCTCAATTGACCGGCTAATTCTCTGACTGATGCAGGTGAAATCATTTCGTCATCCTTTCAGGGGTTTGATTCAGGTCAGGAGTTTGATTTAGGCGTAGACTCGATCATTCCGTTCATAGTGGAGGTAGGAGTCGAATACGTGGGTACTTGCGATCATACCTTGCGTAGCAGGGAAGAAGTCTTTGTGACTCTCGCTCTTCAGATATTCCTCGTAAAACTGTTTGCCCATCCATTCGATATCTACCGACACGTCGAAGTTCGTCACTGACACGTCGCGCTTCAAGTCGGCCATTTCGCCGACGGCAAAGACGCAGACGCCCGGATGATCGGAGAGCAGTTTCACGCAGATGTCTCTAAGCTTGGCTTTTTGGGACTTGTCGTTCAGTAAAAAATAGATGCTGTGCATCAAGCGGCGCGGCAGTGTCCCATCTGCGGCCACGGGTTGAAGGCCCGCTCCCTGGCCCTCGCCTATGTAAAGATCGTCCAGGTACGAATCGAGCACACGCCGCGTCGTACCGGCAGCCCAGCGGTTCACTTCCGAAACGAACTGATCGTGTCTTGGGTCTTGGCCGTTGTAGAGGTCAAACATCTGCTTGTTCTGGAACACCTGATGCATCGCCACATCGAAGTCGAGGTCGCTGACGTCGCGGCGCTTCAAATCATCGGCCAGCTCGCCAACCCAGAACGACATCATCCCCTTTGACGTTGACAGGTATTCATGACACGCATCAATGTAGCTCGCCCGCGTACTGCCTTCCTTCAATTTGAAGTAGGTGCTGTGCATCATTGGTGACTTATCGGAGGCCATTGATAGTCCGCCTTTCTTGATTGGAGATGCCGCAGGCGCACACTAGGCGTGCGCGCCTGCGGCGTTGAATTTATCGGGACTTGATGAGAGTCGCTACTGAGATGTGAGGCCACTTGATGTCAACCATCTGGCCATCCGGCCCCGGAACAGGAAAGTCCAGGATTACCGTTTGCGTATACTGCAACTGCAGCCATTGTTTGCCGTCGCCAGTCTCAATCGTCTCAATCCAGAAGATCGCCGACATGCTGTTGGCGTTAGCATTGGCGACCACAAACGGAATGTTGACGATGCCGCCGACATTGTCCGGCGGCACCGAAGTGCCATTGATGCCGCCCACCGGAGCCGCGTTGACCCGCAAGACAGTAGTGTTGGTGATGTTCTGACCTTTGATCGCAGCGTCCAGCACGAGATTGGGGTTCACGATGGCACCCTCCGGAATACCCGGTGGTAGCGGGGTGTTGAAGTATGGCTTGAGGTAAGTGTTTACGTTCGGATCGTCAACACGGTTGCCATGCGCATCCAGCGTAAAGGGGATCGAGTTCGCCGTTCCAAGTGAAGGGCCGCCCTGAACCTCAAAAGCATCTCCTTGCGCCAGCAGTGCATCGCCGTGTGGAATCGTCGCCAGTCTCACCACTGTGGCAGGTTCAGCCGGCGCAGTGGTCGCCGGCACATTGAGCCACAGTCCCGGTTCCAGGTGCAGGGGGGTGTTCGTGGCCAGGTCATCCACCGTTTGCAGATACTGCAGGCCAAAGATGTTAATGTCATCCTGCAAGTTTCCCCGATTGGGGATAACGCCAGTCGGCGTGAAGGTAAACGACTCTCGGGTAGCGTTCACCATGAGTCGGAACTTTATTGTGGGATCATTGAAATGCTTGGCTGGCAGCGCGACCACATTGAATCCGGTGCCTTTCCAGTTCCCGGTAAGATCGGCCAGGAATCCGAGCTGATTGTCAAGGGCCTCAGATTTTAATGGTACGCCCGGGCGGAAACTCTTGGGCAGGTTTTGCTGCTGAGTGATTACGCTCGGATTGTCAGGGATACTCATCTTAGTTAGCTCCTTTTGCTTTGGGTGTGGTTGGGTCAGTTAGCGGAGAAATTATTCAAAGCTCGGGCCAGCGGTCTCCTTGCCGTCTGGCGTCGGAATCTTCATTAGTTCGACCGCCTGATACTTGAGTTCGTACATGATAGGCACCGATGTCATCAGTCGCTTTTGCTCGCCGTTGGTCGCGTAGTGGAGTTCATCGAGCAGCGCTCTATAGGTCTTATTGAAAGCCGCGGTCTTTTGCCACAACTCACTGTCCTTTGGATAGTCCGCCAGCTTAGGATTTGTTCGCATGGGGTAGACTTCGTTCCAATCCACCTTAAACTTCGCCCCGGTGGGGCCAGGAGGGCGGGTGTCGCCTTTTTGATAGCAGCGCTCCGCGCGGATTTGGTCGAAGCGGAAAAAGTGAGCCACTTCGAGAAAATCCTCCACCCCGGGGTGCGGCTGACCTTCCCAGAGCGATTCATCTTGCCCCTCACCCTGCGAGACAATTTCAACCAAGGCTTCCAGCGCCGAATCCAGATCAGTTACCTCGTTCAGCTTTCCGCCACCACCGTAGTAATACTCGGGAGTTACCTGAAGGTGCCGTTTGCCGGTGAAGATATTTTCCTTTGCAGACAACGTCTTCAACCCCATCTCTATGGCTTCGTAAAACTGGCCGATGGAGTGAAAATCCGCCAGGCAACTGGGCTCTTTCGGCTTATCTACGTGGTGCGGATCCGGTTCCTCAATTTTGATGAATGTTTCGATCGAATGCTTCGAGAAGCGTTCCAGCCCCACCATCAATTGCTTAGTTTGTCCGTGCGGAGTGACGGGCAGAGCCTTGGGGTACTCAGGAATGAATTGCTTGTGATTGATCGAGGGCTGGCCACCGATCGCATTGAGGACATTCGCCGCCAAAATCATGTGGAGCATTTCCTCCATCACCACGCTCTGGATGATCTCGACCGACTCATGATTGGTGCCGTCCTTGATCGAATAGAGCGCGCACAAGTAGGGGGGGATCGTGGTATGCTCCAACTCCACGGCGCTTTGCAGCAGTTTGCGCAGCTCAAAGATATCCTTGACGCAATGCTCCGGCTTAGATCCAGCAATGTCCTTGGCTGACTTAAGCATGGGCTTGAGCCCGCGCAACAGCAATTGGCGGCGTGGTCGTTGCTCTTCCATAGTTAATCCTTTCCGTTTAGATCCTTGAGGATATTCTCAGCGGCCCAGAAGGTGAGCGCCGCCATGGTCAGCGTCGGGTTGGAGGTGCCAAGCGTTGACATGTTGCCGCAGCCCACCAGGAAAAGGTTGGGATGATCCCAGGTCCGCTGCTCGGAGTTCACCACCGAATCAGCCGGAGTGAAGCCCATGCGATGTGTGCCAACCAGATGCCCTGCGCCACGAAAGGTATAGCCAACCCCATTGAAAACCACGTAATCGGGTTCGCTCGGATTGTAGAGGCTGTAGTCCTCAATGCCGAGCCGGGCGAACATTTGGTCGGAGATGCTTTTGCCTTTGGCAAAGGCCGCGCGCACATAGTCGGACACGTCGTAATGGAGCACCGGGCGGTAATTGCCCAGGATATCTTTGTACTTTGGATCAATCGTGATCCGATTGTCTGGCTCCGGCAATTGTTCGCACTCAAAGTGCAGCAACACTTGGCGGGGGAGCGTCTCTTCGAGATATTTCCGCAACTTCTTCCCGAAAAGATTCAGCGAATTGACCGCTCGAGCCAGATCGGTATCGGGCGAGCCAGTCGGAAATCCCCAGCCCCAATTATTGATCGGCATTGCCCAGGCCGAATGTTGCGCGCGAAAGTCGCCATCGCGGAAGACCGCAATGTTAGAGGTCGAGCCAGGCCCACGGAAACTGTAGACAGGCTCTGGCATCAAGCCCCAGGTCAGCAGGATCGCGTGATCCATTAAATTGCGCCCCACCTGATCGCTGGTGTTAGCGATATTCGAAGCGAGTAGTAGCTTGGCGTTTTCAACGGAATGTGCTGCCAGCACATATCTCCTGCCACGCGCGGTGTGTTCCGTATACTCCTTAGAATTTCGATCTTTGTAGAGCTTATACTTGATACCGGTAACCTTTTGCTTCCCCTTGGGGGCAGCGCGATCAACCTCTACCTCGAATGCTACCGCCTGGGGAATAATTTCGAGATTCTTCTGGTTCGAATACTTGAGTGTCTTGAGCGCGTTGTACTTAGCCTGCACGGGGCAGATCGGTACGCAGCTGGCGTTGCCTTCGCAACGCTGGCCGGTGTACTGATCCCAGATGGCGCCGACAGGCTCATAAGTTTCGTGCGCTGCCAGCGATTCAAACCCGAGTTTTTGGCCATCCCAAAGAATGTCCTTCCTCCGATACTTCCTATTCGGTATTGAATTCCGGCCCTGCGGTGTGGGTGTGACCTCCACGGCAAACGACTGATCGCCGACCTCAATGGTCATGCCCTTCACACCTTTATTGAATTCCTTATCGAGGTAGCTCGGTGGCAGCCCCTCCATCGGAAAGACGTAATCCTTGCCGAAAAAGTCCTCGCCAGTGTTGGGATAGCACAACTCTTCGACGTTGGCTGAAACGCCCATCTCGTATTCCGCCAGCTCGTAATACGGTCGTAAGTCTTCATAACCGATCGGCCAATCCACGGCGACGTCATATTCCGTTTTTAAGCGGAAGTCGTTGGGCAACATACGCAAGGCTGTGCCCATCCAGTGCATGGTGGTCCCACCGGGCACGCGCGCATAATCGCTGGGGAATGGCAGTGGACCGGTCTGCACAAAGTAGCCATTGGTATTGGGCGTGTTTCCGCTGAGTGGTCTCACATCCAGGACGTCGGGGGACATCGCCTGCGGAAGATTGGGGTAGGGCGCGTTGGGCACTTTGGCTTGCTGTTGATAGTATTTGTCCAAATAGTCTAGATAAACCTTGTGTGCCTCCTCGCCCTCCAATTTAATGGTTTTAGTGTCTGTACCTAAACCGGCTTCCAGAAGGAGGACGCTATGTCCGGCACGCGTTAGGGTCTTGGCGACAATGGCACCCGCAATGCCTGCACCAATGATGACGACATCGTATTCTTTATCACTCATATCAGCTCCTTAATCGTCAGGATTTTTTGAATGGCGCTCACACTTCGCGGGGCGGCACGCTCCATGAGCCATATCCCGGCTGCTTTGCGCCCTGAGGGTGTGTGAACATTGTCTTCCAGATCAAACCCTCCTGGTATGCCGCTGCCGAGGTGAAGCGAGTTACATCCTTCGGGTTGTTTCCATACTGATCGCGCCAGCTCTGCGGCAACTCGATCCAAGACCCCCAGTACCACAATTGGATGATGTTCCGGGCAATCGGTCCGAACTTCGAACTAGCCAGCAGCTCATGGCGAATGGCTGTCGCCCGAGCTTTGTCGTCGAGCTTGGTCAAATTCTGAGTGATAGTCCATAGCTCTTGACTGATCGCTTCGCCTATCACGCTGACCAATTGGTCATAGTATTCCTGCGCCAAACCCGTTCCCAATAACTCGGCTTGATCAAAGCCTGTTAGATTGACCGAAAGTGAGAGGAATTGTTCCAACGAATCTTGAGGGTTAAACATGGGTGACTCCTTTTACACCTTGACACACCAATAACTAAACTTCGAGAAGTTCTCGAATGAAGAAATTTATCGGATTTCGCCCATTGCGGGGCTTAAAGATTTAGCTGTTTATGTGTCGAGGTATAACTATTCAGTTAACTACCCGTTGAACAGACGCAAGGTAATACTTAATGCTGCAAGGTAATACAAATTGTGCTAGGTAAATGCTAATGCTGCAAGGTAACGCTAATGCCGCAAAGTGCGGCTAATTATACACACTTTTCCGACTTTAGAAAGCTAATTTTATGTTTGCTCTTTGAAAAAGTGGCGGCGGAACTTGCATCCGCGACTTGATTGAGAAACTTTGGTAGATATGAATGCTGATCAGCCATAGCAGCCCTTCAGGATATAAGCTGAAAAAGTTGGCACCAGCACAGCGAAAGAATTGCTTCGGTTGATAGCGCGCCTGATACTCGCCGAGTCTCTGCGCATGTTGGATAGTTTTGACGTGCATAAGTCCAAGTTGGCCTTCAAGTCATAAATTCACCTCCTTGATGAACACAAAGCTCTATTATGACACTCGTTTCAATGCGGAGGCATTCAAGGAGGCTGTGACGGCCGTACGTGAATTGGCAGGGCGCGCGACGGTTAACTTTTCTATTGTGACGTTTGAAGTCGAACACGATGACTCTTCATGGGAGTACGAGACGATCGAGGAGTTCCTTGTTGACTACCGGAAGTTTCGCAGCTACGCGAACATTTACATATTTGGCGTAGGGTTTGGCTTCAAAATGACAGTTAGCAAGCGCAATACAGAAGTTAGCATAAGGGCTCCTCAACACGGCGAGATTGAGGCTATCTTCGATGTCTTTGAAAAGTATTCAGCGGCATCAAGACTACTATCAGCACTTCCTGCGCCTATTGTATTCATCGGTCATGGACGCAGCCCGGCATGGCGGGATCTGAAGGGTCATCTTCAGGACAAGCACGGTATTAAGGTGGAGGCTTACGAATCCGGAGCGCGTGCTGGCCATACTATTCGCGACATTCTTGAAGACATGGTGTCCAAGAGTTCCTTCGCGATACTGGTGTTGACTGGAGAGGATGAGCAAAAGGATGGCTTATTGAGGGCGCGACAGAATGTAATTCATGAGGTCGGGCTCTTCCATGGGCGTCTCGGCTTCGCACGTGCTATCCTCTGATTGGAGGATGGCGTAGAGGAATTTTCGAAGGTTCAAGGTGTTCAGTACATGACCTTCGCTAAGAACAATATCAAAGAAGTCTTCGGCGAGGTTCTCGCAACATTGAATCGAGAATTTCCGAAATGAAGACTAACGCTGGGCACACTAGCCCCATTCGGTCCTAACGGAGAACTTCCAAAGTCCCACGCATCTTTGGTCCAGGAAAACTGCTATCAAGGAGGGACTGAAGTACCGCAACGGAATTTTCCTTTCCAGCCGCTGGTCAAATTCCGCAGCCACATGCTAGACTCACGCCTTTATTAACGCACCGGATTTATCGTTTATGTTCACTGTGCGCTTGGAACGAGCGCATTTTCATCATTCTTTCAGGGATGTCCCTCAAACTAAGGAGCTAGCAAAGCAAGTATGTCTACTGCAAATGGAGTTGTAGGCAAAGTCGTGCAGATCATCGGCCCGGTGGTAGACGTGGAGTTTCCCGAAGGCCACCTGCCGCCGATCTATCAAGCCTTGCGCGTCACCAGCGAAGGGTTCGACGTGCCGCGCCCGATCAATGTTATTTGTGAAGTCCAACAGCACCTCGGCGAGAGCCGCGTGCGCACCGTCTCGATGTTGCCGACCGATGGTATGGTGCGCGGGATGAAGGCGCTCGACACGGGCGACCAGATCAAAGTACCAGTCGGCAACGGCACGCTCGGACGCATCATCAACGTCATCGGCGATCCGGTGGACGAGCGCGGCCCGGTTCCGGCGACTGATTACTACCCGATTCATCGCCACGCGCCCACCTTTGAAGACCAATCCACCACGCTTGAAATGCTCATCACCGGCATCAAGGTGATTGACCTGATCCAGCCCTTTTTGAAGGGCGGCAAGATCGGTCTGTTCGGCGGCGCGGGCGTGGGCAAAACCGTGACGATCATGGAGTTGATCAACAACATCGCCAAAGCGCACGGTGGGTTTTCGGTCTTCGCTGGCGTAGGCGAGCGCACGCGTGAAGGCAACGATCTGTGGTTGGAAATGCGCGAAGGCGGCGTTATCAATGATGAAGACAACAGCAAATCGAAGGTGGCGCTGGTCTACGGCCAGATGACTGAACCGCCTGGCGCGCGACTGCGTGTGGCATTGTCGGGCTTGACCGTCGCTGAATATTTCCGCGATCAGGGCCAGGACGTATTGCTCTTCATTGACAACATCTTCCGCTTCACGCAAGCCGGTTCGGAAGTATCGGCGTTGCTTGGCCGTATGCCGTCGGCGGTGGGTTATCAGCCCAACTTGGCATCGGAGATGGGCGAGTTGCAGGAGCGCATTACTTCGACCAAGACCGGTTCGGTGACTTCGGTGCAGGCGATTTATGTGCCCGCCGACGATTTGACTGATCCGGCTCCGGCGACGACCTTCGCGCACTTGGACGCGACGACCGTGCTGTCACGCGACATCGCGGCGCTGGGTATTTATCCGGCAGTTGATCCGCTGTCTTCGACTTCGCGCATCCTCGACCCGAAGATCGTCGGCGAAGAGCACTACAATTGTGCGCAGGATGTAAAGAAGGTTTTGCAGCGTTACAAAGACTTGCAAGACATCATCGCTATTCTGGGAATTGATGAACTCTCGGAAGAGGACAAGCTGGCAGTGGCGCGCGCGCGCAAGATTCAGCGCTTCCTCTCGCAACCCTTCTTTGTGGCGGAACAATTCACTGGCATGGAAGGCAAACTCGTGCCCATCGCCGAGACGATTCGCGGCTTCCGCGAGATCGTGGATGGCAAGCACGACGACCTTCCTGAACAAGCCTTCTGGCTCAAAGGCACGATTGATGAGGTCGTGGAGGCGGCGAAGAAGATGTAATTCAAAGTAGGCAGTAGGCAGTAGACAGTAGACAGCATTGTTGCGCTCTACTGTCTACTGCCTACTGTCTACTGTCTACTACCAAAGATGGCAGATAAACTCACACTTGAAGTCATTACTCCTGAGAAGCTGGCGTTGCGCGAGACGGTAGATGAAGTCATCGTGCCGGGGCTGGGCGGGGAATTGGGCATTTTGCCAGACCACGCGCCGCTGATTTCGCAATTGCAGACAGGCACGCTGAGCTACCGGCGCGGTGGCGAGCGCAAGCAGATGCACGTCAGCGGCGGCTTTGTCGAAGTCCTGCCGGACAAGGTCTCGGTGCTGGCCGATGTGGCCGAAAGACCTGAAGAAATTGACCTGGCCCGCGCCCAGCGTGCCCGCGAACAGGCCGAAAGCCTGATTAATTCCCGCGCAGAAAGTGCGGATTCCCAGGCCGCGGAATTGAAATTAAAACGGGCTTTGGTTAGGATTCAGGTCGCCCAGAGCGGCAAGTAAACACATTTCTTTCTCTCTTGATAGCGGAGGCCGGGATTAACACACTAAAACGGCTTCCGCTATTTTTATGCCTAAATCGGAGCACAAAACATTTGGACAGGATAGACAGGATTGTTCAGGCTGAAAGGAGCAGGTAGAAGGGTGACCACTAACTGATCCTGGAAAATTTTGTCAAACTTGTCTACTTCTGTTGTTTCAACGTTGTAGTGCTTCGATTTAGTCTTTTCCTGCCGTTTGGCGCTCACATCTTCTTGATCGTGATGGTGGTCATCGTCGCGTCCTTGTTTTGCGACATCGAGACCCAGAATTTCTCGGCATCCAGCACTTTGCGCGCGAGCTTGCGTCCGCTGTCGTTTTCTTCGATTTTGGCGTCGCCGATTACCTCGTTAAAGGGCGGTGCTTTCTTCGAGTCGAACAAGAGTAACTGAATTGCTGTGACCGCGCCGTTTTCATAACGCACCGTCATCATATCTTCGCCTTCCAGCTTGTACTCGTCGGCGCTCTCGCTGCCTTGACTGGGCTTGCCCAGCTTGGCATGAACGTCGGCCTGTTTCATATCCAGCGTTACGCCGCGATATTCGCGCAACACTTTACCCTGCCAAACCGCGGCCGATTTCACGCTTGCGGTGCACAGCGCAAAACTAATCAGCAGACCGCTGACGAAAAACCGTCTCCAAAGCTTGTTCATGGTGACACGCTCCTTTGCTAGAGATAGTCCGCTCACGGAAGCGGAAAGTGGCGTGTAGGCCGAGCGGCGTTTGAGCAAGTTCGTCAGTTGGAAAAGACTGGGAGACTTCGGCGAGAGCGCCCGATGGTTGCCTCGAAGTCTGCCGCGTGACCGCCACAAACCAGAAAATCCGAACTCGAACCCCTTACGCCAGAATGACTTTCTTGAACCGCTGCGGCGCGCATGTTAGCATAACCGCGAAATTCAACAAGCAAACAACTCACTAAACGCAATTTCACGGAGCAGGATCATTGAGCGCGCAAATCGCCTGGCCTTTACTCGTACTCTTACAAGAAACCACCGCCCCCCGCACTAGCAGTATCCTGGACTTGATTCTTCGTTCCAGCCCTATCGCCAAATTTGTCTTGTTACTGCTGCTGGTCTTCTCGCTCGTCTCTTGGGCAATCATCATCTCGAAGGAGTTGGCGACGCGCAGCGCGCGCCAACAATCCGCCGAATTTCTGCGTATCTTCGAACGCAGCCAGCGCCTGTCAGAACTGCGCGACAGCGCCGCCGCCCTCGCTGCAAGTCCGCTTCCGGCGCTCTGCCATTCGGCGGAAGACGAACTGCGCAAACAATCAACTTTGAATTTGGAAGCGGTGCAGCGTGCCCTGCAAAGCGCCGCGATTGACGAGACGACCAAGCTGGAACAATCGTTGAGTTGGCTGGCTTCGACAGCCAGTGCCGCGCCATTTATCGGTCTCTTCGGCACAGTAGTCGGCATCATCATCGCATTTCAAGGCCTGAGCACTTCGACCACCACATCAATTCAAGCCGTCGCGCCCGGCATTGCCGACGCGCTGGTGGCCACTGCTGCCGGCATCGCGGCTGCCATCCCGGCGGTGCTCGCCTATAATCACTATCTCAACCGCATCAAGGTGCTGGCGGCGGAGATGGACAGTTTTAGTTTGCGGTTGTTGAATATGATCGAGCGTGAGGCGCGCGAGACGGCAATCCGCAATCCGCAATCCGCAATCCGCAATTGATATGGCATTTACGACGCGTAATGGACGCACGCAAACCGCACTGGCCGAGATCAACGTCACACCGCTTGTAGACGTGATGCTGGTTTTGCTGGTGATCTTCATGGTGACTGCGCCGATTCTGCAAACCGGCATTCAGGTCAATCTGCCGAAGACGCGCGAGGCGCAGGCCAACGAGGCCACACCGCAAGCCTTGATTATCTCGGTGGACAAGGAAGGCTCGATCTACTTGAGCGGCAAGGACGAGCAGAAGGCGATCAACGTCAACGATCTGGCGAAGCTTTTAGGCGAGCGGCTGGCGAACGCTCAAGACCGGCGCGTTTATTTGCGGGGCGACGGCGAGACACCGTATCGCGTGGTTGCCTATGTATTGGATCAGGCCAAACGGGTGAATGCGAACGTCAGTCTGGTGACGGAGCCGACGGCAAAGAAGTAAAACGTGGCAGTAGGAGTTGCAACAGACAAACAGACGACACGGTTAGGCGCGACGCTCTCAGCCTTGCTGCACCTGCTCGTGCTCGCGCTCTGCGCTTGGTACTTTCGCCACCCTTCGACCGTACAGATCATTGCGGCTGGTGAGGGCGAAGGCGGCAATAGCAGCGCCATCGAGGTCGGCGTGGTGGAAGCTTCACAACTCGGCTTCACCAAACCCAAACCAGTCTCGTTCGTGGGTGAGGACAACACGGCGGCTAACAACGTCGTGGTCGAGACCAAAAAAACGGAGCCAGCGCCAAACGCAGAGGTGTTGCCGTCAACCACCAAATCACCCAGGCCCAAGGAGAAGGTCGCAACAACCGAGCGCCCGACGGCTAATCAAAATGAGCAGTTGGTCAGCAAGCAACCGTTGCGCGGCAGTTCGACCAATACCAATGTTGAAGTCGGGCGCACCTTCGGTTCGCCAGCGCCTGCAATGACCAATGGTGTTGGCGTCGCCAATGCCCGCGTGGGCGCAGGCGGCAGCGGCGTGCCGGGTGGGTCGGGATATGGGCGACTGATTCAGATGATTTTGAGTCGCAACTACAATCCGCCGCCCGGCAATGATAATGTCACGCCGCATTACGTTATCATTCAGTTGCGTATTGCGCGCGATGGCCGCATCCTGTCGCTGGTTAATAATCGCGTTGCGCCGAATTACATCAAACAACGCTCGCCGATTGATTTGGTTACGAACGCCGCCGAACGAGCCATTATTGCAACCAAGGAACTGCCCCCGTTCCCGAATGGCTTCTTGATGAGCGCGGAAGAAGCCGTGGCGGAGATTTGGTTTCGGTATCCGAAGTAAAGAGTTGATGATGAGTCTCTTACTCGAATCAAAGAGCCACAGTGGCGATTGTTATGTATGGTTGGCCGCGCTTACTTCACCGACACTCACTCTTTTGTTTTATGGGCTTGGCAATTACTCCTATCAGCAGGACTTTTTATATTACCTGGTTAATTTTTTTTGGTGGTTGATGGGAATTGCTTACGTGGCGATTCTGCCTGTTGGCGCCGTGGTTTTCGTCAAGGCGAAAAAGGGTTGTGATACTTGCCGAGTTGCCAAATGGATTGTCCGGGTGAGTTGGCTCGTCTGGCTACCGATACTATTTTGGCTTTTCCCAATGGTTTTCCCGATATTGATTCACTTGTTAGGAGGTAGTAGATAATCAATGCTTAAACCTGAGCAACAGGGATACAAGAAGTTTTTATCATTGCTGCTAGCCTGTCTGGTTTCAGCCACACTTATCAGTTCATTTCGAACCTTTGCAAAACCACAGCAAACTTCGCAGGACGATCTCAAAAAACAGATCGGCACCATCATCGTCACACCCGGCAGCGGCCCGATGCTCGCCGTTGCCGATTTCCAACCGCGCGCTGGTGGGCTGGATCAAGCCGTAGTGACTTTCAATCAGGTCTTATTCAACGATCTGAAATTCGCCGGCATCGCCAATCTCGCCGGCAAGAGTCTGTACCCGAAAACCAAGCTTGCCGATCCTGCTTCACTCAAACCAGAAGAGTGGTCAGGCGATCCAGTTAAAGCTGATTATGTGGCGCTCGGCAGTTTGCTCAGCACAACCGAGGCGCAGGGCTTTCTTTACGACGTGAAGACCAACACGCAGTTGCTCTCCGCACGCTTGAGCGGCGGCGATGCGCGCGACTTGGCGCATCAATTCGCCGATCAGATCGTCAAGCTGTTGACCGGGCAGGACGGCATCGCCTCGTCGAAGATCGCTTACATCGGCAACCGTGAAGTCTATTTGATGGATTATGACGGCTACGGCACGCGACAATTTTCGCGCGATGGCTCGATTGCGCTCTTTCCGTCGCTCGCGCCCGATGGCAACCGCCTGGCTTACGTCTCGTACCGCAGCGGCCATCCCAATGTGGTCGTGCGCGGGATTGACGGCTTGATTATCGGCTCGACGCAATTCAAGGCGACGACGACCTCGCCCAACATCGGGCCGAATGGACAAATCGTTTTCAGTTCGAGTAAAGACAGCGACTCGATGGAGCTTTATGTGGCCAACGGCGACGGCTCGAACGCGCGCCGCTTGACGCGCACGCGAAACGCAGTCAACATTTCACCGCGTTGGAATCCCAAAACAGGCCGAGAGATTGCTTTCATTTCAGACCGAGGTGGCGCGCCGCAGGTTTACTTGATTGATGCCGATGGTGCGAACGAACGTGCGCTGTTGAGTCTGGGTGGGCAGATGGATTCGCCTTCGTGGTCGCCTGATGGGCGCTACATCGCGTTCACCTGGAATGGCGGCGGCGGCTCGTTCAATATTCACCTGGCTGATGTAGCGACGGGCCATGTACTGCGCTTGACGAGCAATGGGCGCAACGAAAGCCCGACGTGGTCGCCCGACAGTCGCCATCTGGCTTTTCAATCAAACCGCACCGGACGCTGGGAAATCTGGGCGATGCATATTGATGGGAGCGAACAAAGACAGTTGACGCGCAATGGCGGGCGCTCGCCTTCATGGTCAAAGTGATTGTGGCGGAGGATTGTGATGAAGGACAGAGTTTTGCAGGCGCACTATGACGGCAAGCAGATTTTGCTGGACGAACCGGCGGAATTACAGCCAAACACGAAATTGCTGATAACGGTGCTGGAATCGCCTGATGCTGAGCGCGAGGCGTTTATGAATTTCGCGCTGCAAAATCTGAACGCTGCTTACGGTGATGATGAACCTGATTATCCACTGGCATTGTTGAAGGAGCGCAATCCTGAGTATGAAAGAAGGTGATGTCGTATTGACGCCATTGCCGCAGGCCAATGGGCAAATCAAGAACCGTCCGGCGATTTTCCTGCGTGAAATGCCGCGCTTCGGTGATGCACTCATTTGCGGTATCAGCACACAGCTTCAACAAGAAGTCGCAGGGTTTGACGAGATTATTTCAGGCCAGGATGCTGATTTTGTGAACAGCGGGTTACGCACAGATTCGCTCGTCAGGCTTGGTTTCCTGACCGTGGTTCCTCATAGCAAGATAGCGGGCAGTCTTGGTTCAATCTCTGTCACGCGACATAAGCGATTGTTACAGAACTTGAGCAAGTATCTCATTATTTGAAGTAAATGGCGGACGCACGCCATCTTGGACAAGACAAAATAATAAACAGAACTATCCGCGAAAACACCCACTGTGATTCGTGGACAACCACCTATCGAGGAGACACACAACAATGATACGCAACTTCCGCAAACTCCCCCTGCTAGCTTTGGTGATGTTGTTGGCTGCGCTGTTGGCATCCTGCAAACCGCCGACAGCTAAACTGAAAGTCTCGCGCAGCGACATCAAGCAAGGCGATCCCGTCACCGTCAGTTGGGATACCAAAGACGCCAAGCTCGTCGAACTGAACGGCGAGAAAGTCGAGAAGATCGGCGCCAAGACCATCACACCTAAAGACACCACCACTTACGAAGTCGTCGCCAAACGCGGCAAGAAGGAAGCCCGCGACAAAGCAACCGTTACTGTCAACGTGACCAGAGCGCCTGCGCCGACTATAACTTTGCAGGCCACGCCGAGCGCCATCGAGCGCGGCCAGAACACCAAGCTCGCCTGGTCAGCCGAGAACGCCAAGATCGTCACGATCGGCGGCCTCGGCGAATTGCCCGCGCGCGGCGAACGTGAAGTCAGCCCGCGTGTCTCGACCACTTACACCGCAACGGCGCTTGGCGATGGTGGCAATGCGACGGCCAGCACGCGCATCACGGTCAATGAACCACCAGCCCCGCCACCGGCAGAACGCCCGCGCACAGTGGCTGAAGCGCCGCCCACACCGACTGCGCCGCCTGTGGCTGAAGTCTTCAGCCGCGTGCTAACACCAGTCTACTTCGAGCTGGACAAATCGGACTTGATGTCGTCGGAACAAGAGAAGCTGCACCGCGCCGCCGAGTGGCTGTTGAGGCCGGAGTATCGCTCGATTGTCTTCCGCATTGAAGGTATGTGTGATCCGCGCGGCACAGCGGAGTACAATCTGGGCCTAGGCGACCGGCGCGCGCGTGCGGTCAAGAACTATTTGATTACTCAGGGCGTGGAAGAGAGCCGCATCGAGACGGTCAGCTACGGTCTGGAAAAAGCGCAAGGCACTAGCGAAGGCTCGCCTGAAACTCTGCCTTCGTGGGCGCATGACCGCCGTGCGGAGTTTGTTTACTTACGTGGTGGCGAGAAGCCGTAACAAGGATTGGCCGTTGGCAGCTTTTTTACTGCCAACGGCCTGCCGCTAAATCAAACAGAGATGGAGTGGAGCGATGAAGAAGTATTTATCAGCGAAACACCTGATCGCTTGTGTTGTCGTGCTGGCTTGTTTGGCTGTTTTAGCTCCTGCGCAAAAGAAAGAGCAGCAGGACAAGATTGACCGGATGGCCGTGCAGCTTGAAGAGTTGAAGACCGAGTTCATTCTGCTGCAACGCCAGATGCAGGCGATGCAGGAGACCTTCAACAAGACGAACGGCGAGGCCCGCACATTGATCGAACAAATGGGCGACAACATCTCGGCCATCCGCCGCGCGCAATCGTCGGTGGCGACCAATGCGACCGAGACCGCCTTGCAAATCTCGCAAATGGGCGAACGAACCAGCGCGACCAATCAGCGCATGGAGCGATTGTCTGAACAGTTCGCGCAACTCAAAAAGCTGATCGAAGACATACCGAAGCAACCAGTCATGGCCCAGATGACGCCGGGTAACGCCGAACAACTCTTTGGCGCAGCGGTGAGCGATTATTACCGTGGCAATTATGACCTAGCGTTGTCGGAGTTCAGGCAGTACGTGGACACCTTCCCGACTTCTGAATTAGCCGACAATGCGCAGTATTGGATCGGTGAGATTCTCTACGCGCAAAAGAAATTGCCAGAAGCCGTGAACGAATGGGAGAAGGTGGCCACGATCAGCCCGCAAGGCGATAAGACACGCATGGCGCTCTACAAACGCGCGCTGGTCTTGTTGGATATGGGCAAGAAGGAAGAAGCTGTGGCGCAGTTGCTGACTATCACGAAGACTTTCGCGAATACTAGCGAAGCAACGTTGGCGACCCAGCAGTTGCAACAGATCGCACCCGAAGCGCTCGCGCCGCCACCTACACCAACGCCTACACCGACGAGGAAGCGCAAGCCGTAATCTTTAGCTGCAAAATATCTATGAAATGTGGTGCGAGTTCTTTACTCGCACCATGAACTCCTTAAAGTGTGGTGCGAGTAAAGAACTCGCACCACACTTTGCGTAAGCCCTCAAGCATTGAGAAGGAAGAATGCGTCTTAATTCTACAAGGCCGCCGACGCTTTCTTCGCGCTGACGAAACGGCGCTCGACCTCTTCCCAATTGACGTTCAGCATAAAGGCGTCAACGTATTTAGCCGCCGCCGCGCCATAATCCATCTGGTAGGCGTGTTCGTACATGTCGAGCGCCAGCAGCGGGCGCGAGAAAGGCGCGTTGTGCATGTGATCCCACGACCAATAGTTGTGCAACTCGCCTGTGTGCCAGTTGTGGGCAAAGATCACCCAGCCTGAACCGCCACCCAAGGCATTGCCGGTCTTTTTGAACTCGGCTTCCCATTGTTCATAACTACCCCAGGTCTGCTTGATCGCGGCCAGCACGTCACCGCCCGTTTTGCCGTCGCCGCCCAGGTTGGCGAAGTAATGTTCGTGCAGGACGACTGAGCCGGTGCGCACGAGTTCTTCACGCTTCACATCGCCGTAGATGTAAGCGGGCAGGTCTTTGTCGTTGAGCAGCGTAGCCAGTTTTTGCTCGACGGCATTGAGCGCGCGAACTGCGCCGCTGTAGTTGTTCTCCCAATGCGAGCGAATCAGTTTTTCCGAAATGCCTTTGAGCTTGGTGGGATCGAAGGGCAACGGTTTAGGTTGATGTTGCCCGGCAAAAGCTTTGGGGGTGGCTGGCGGGTTTTGCGCTACTGCTTCGTGATCTAACAGTAGGCTAATGCCGCCGAGCGCCATTGTTTCAACGGCGGCGCGTCTGGATAGCTTATTCATCGCAATTCCTCTCTAAATGTCCGACAAACTGCCTGGCTTGTCGCAGCCTCCGTGATGCGTCCAACCGAAGAACGGCGACAAGCCAGGCAGTTTGTCGGACGTTAGTTTGTGAAAGTGTGCAAGGTGACGAAAACACAATACCGGCTTACATCACAAAAACAAAAGCCACAGAAGCCATGACAACTTCTGTGGCTTTGACGACTTGCTGAATCCCCGCTTACGAAATACAACGTCCCGTATCGCGCCCATCCATCAGCGGGCGAGCTTGAATACTGCGCGAGAAGAGCTCCAGAATCGGATACCACGCGCCTTCGTTGGCGAAGGGCACATACTCGAAACCGCGCCCGAACGGGTCATCGTGCCGGATGGTGAGGTAGTTGATACCCAGCGCCGAATAGATTGTCGCTGCGACATCTTCGTACTGTGTCGGGCGGCCTTGCGACCAGCCTGCTTCTTTCAAGTTGCCGCCGTCGGCGGTTGTCTCGCCGATGATGCGGCCTCCTTGTACGCCGCCGCCCGCATAGACGGAGAAGTGTTGGAAGTAATGATCGCGCCCGTCCTGATTGGTCAGCGGCCCGACTGTGCGTCCGAACTCTCCCATCGCCACTATCAGCGTCTCATCCAGCAGCGTGCCGCCGTTGACGCCAGGCGCGGCGGCCAAATCAGTAATCAGATTCGCCAGGCCGCTATCCAAGTCTTCGGCCATGTTGTAAATGCCCGCGACATTTTGATTGGGCGTTTGGGCTTTGGCGTAAATATCCTGGTGATGATCCCAACTGCCGAAGTTGATCTGGACGTAGCGCGTGCCCTGATCGGTCTTGAGCAGATTGCGCGCCACAATGCAGGAATTGCCGAAGCCTGTGTTGCCATAGCGCGTCTGCTCGTCGGTCGTGAACTTGAAAGCGCCATCAATCACCGGGTCATACATCATCCCGCGACCACGGTCATAGAAGCTGCCCATCGTGGTCACGTCGTCGCCGAGCGGCGAATTCGTGCGCAAGCCGCCGTCAATTGACTGCAACACGCTGTAACGTGTGTTGAACGTGGTTTGACCGTCAGCGTTCGCCAGGCTGGTCAACCCCGTTGCCGCGGCAGTTACATCGAAGGGCGAATAAAGGCCATTGAAATAACCTGCGCCAACTACGTCGCCGCCGGTGTTGAGCGAGACGAAGACCGGCAGTTTCTGATTGGGTTTGCGCTGGGCTTCGAATTCGAGCGCGACCACGCTGCCGACATTCGGCGCGATTTTGCCGAGCGCCGATGACGGGCTGCGCGCGATCTGCGCCCAAGTGCGCTGCAAGGTGTGCACGAGCGCCGGGGCGCGTTGGTTGCGCACAATCGAAAGTTGGTTGAGCAGCGTCGCCAGTTTGGGCATCAACCCTTGCGGAAACATTACGCCGTTGTAGCTGGTCGGATTGAAATCACTCGGTGTCCAGTTGCCGACTTTTAGATCAAAAGTGTCTACACCGCTGGGCGCGCCGGAGAGCAGAATGAAGATCACGTTCCTGGCTTTGCCGACCAGATGCGCCTCGGCAACCGCCGAAGGCAGCGGTCTGGCGATGGCTTCGGATTTGAGCAGCGGCGTCAGAAAGTAACCAGTTACACCAGCGCCCGCCAGTTTGAAGAAGTCACGGCGTCCAGGCAGCGTCGGGCCAGTGAGGGGTGAAGTCACTGCACGCAGCGGCTTGCAGGTTTCGCATTCGTGTCCGTATTGAGTATGGTTCGCCATTTTTTTCACCTCTCAGTAGTTGAAGCAGAAGTCCATCTTGTTGATCAACGACCATTGCACTGCTTCGGCGGCAGGTTGCCGACCCAGCGACGAGAAGAGCGGTGTGAGCTTGTCCAACTCACTCTGGCTCGGATTACGCGAGAGCGTGTTCAGGTACAACTGCGTCACGATCTGCGTCGGCGTCAGGTTTGCATCAGCCAGCAGTGCCCTGACTGCCGAGCCAGTGTCGCGTTGATGCACACGCGTCATGACAAACTGGCTGTTCATCAAATTGAGCGCCTGTTGGATGGACGGCTCCTGCGAACGCGGTTTGACATCGCGGTCGCCGCGAATAAATGAATTGAGAAGTTGCACACTCTGAGCGTTGCCGCGTGGTTCCGTCGGATCGGGCAGTTGCATCGCCCAATTCACAGTGAAAGTGTTGTTGCCCAATTGATCGCGCAACTGATAGGTGATGCCGATGCCAGTGGCCTTGAGAATCGCATCGTGAACCTCTTCGGCGTCGAGCCGCCGCGCAAATTTGCGCGCATAGTAGGGCACGAGCGCGAGCGTCCAGGTGCCGGGATACTGGGCCGAAAGTTGGTAGGTGTTCGATTTGACGATGGTGGCGATCAGTTTGCGCAGGTCGTATTTGTTCGTGATGAAGTCGTTCGCCAAGGCTTCGAGCAGTTCAGCATTGGCTGGTTGCAGCGCCCAGCCCTCCGGCAAGACAGCCTTCGGATCGAGCCGCGCCGGATCAAAACCATTCGAGGGTGAAACCAGGGCCTCGACCATGAGTTTCTCCCAGATGTAATTGACCGCTGCGCGCGCAAATTGCTTGTCATTAGTAATCAGCCGCGCCAATGCCTGCCGCCGATTCTCACCCGCATTCAAGCCGCCGCCACCCAGGATATATTGCGGAGCGACCGTGACCTGTCCATTGATTGGTGCGCGCGTTTGGCGATTGCCGAAATCGGTGTTGAGTTGATATTCGCCATTCGGTCGCTCCGTCACAGTGTATTTGAAGTAATTGGGTTGCTGCGAAATTACCGTGCGCGTTTTCTGGTAGCGTGCGAAGAAGGCCGACATGCCCCAGGCTTCGGGGCGTGTGCGTTGCGAGCCCCAAAGATTGACATTGTCCAGATGTCCCGCGCCGCTGTGGCAGAGCAGGCAATCCATTGCGCCGATGCCCAGAAACTTCTGCGAAGCGTCTACGGCCAATCCGTCATAGGTGTCTTGCTGCGGTCCCATCGCCACATTGCCGAGCACGATGAAGTTGGCTTCGCCAGCCACGAAATTGTCGCCGGTGGCTGTGATCAACTCGGTGGCCATCTGCGCATAGCTCTTGTTGGTGGTCAGCGCATTCTTGATGTAGGTGTAATAAGCGTCGCGTCCACCGGAGAAAATCTGGATATTGGTGGCGCGCGAGCTGTTGCCCAACAAATCACCGAAGAACATCGTCCACTTGTCCACGTACTCCGGCGAGCCGATGAGCTTGTCTACCAGCGCGTCACGTTTGGTGGTGCTTTTATCATTGAGGAAGCTGGTTACGTCGGAGGCGGCAGGGATGCGCCCGGTCACGTCTAGGTAAACGCGGCGGATGAACTCTTCGTCGGTGCAGAGTGGCGCGGATTGAACGTTGTCCTTCGCCATCTTGTCGAAGATGATGTTGTCAATGAAATTTTTGCGCGGGATGCTCTGTGGCGGCACCAACGCCAAGTCTTCGGTTGTGGGTTGAGCCTGTGAGCCGACCAGCAGATCGGTCGCGCGCGAGACCTCTTCACGATGACGCGCCAGCGCGCCTTTGAATCCTTCCGGTTCGCGCAAATAATTGCAATCGTCGCGCATGATCTTGCGCTCTTGGCTTTCATCACTGCTTTGGGCAAAAGCCGCTAAAGAATCAAACCGCATACCGAAACGGCCAAGCGCCGTCACCAGCAAGGCTACAGTAAAGACCAGAGCCGTTAGCCGTTTTAAGTTCTGCGCCGTTCGCTGCGCGCTTGAAAACCGCTTCGCGCTTCTCTTGGGCATAAAATCCTCCTGCAAATCTGTTTGCAACTCGGGGTCTAAAAACTTCTATCGTGAGGTGAGGGTGGGGATTAAGCGTTACCGGTGATGCGGCGCGCCGCAAATTACCCTCGACCCGCTTTCGTAACTTCAGCAGTAAACAATAGCAACGCGGCTTTAGAGCTAAAGGGAACGTGTGTGGTCGAAATAATTTTACTGGTTAAAAGTAGGCGGCTTCGCTTGGCGGACACGCTGCGACTAACCGATCATTTCTGTACTTTCTTCCTGTTTGTTCCAGACGATTTCTGCGATGCGGAGATTGACTAATTTGCCTTCCAGCTTGGCCGTCCCTAAATCGTTTGCCATAACGGCTGTGCCCAACTCTTTCAAGGTATGCTCGCTGACGAGAATCTGTCCGGGTTTGGCGATGCTTTCCAAGCGCGCTGCCGTATTGATCGCATCGCCAATCGCGGTGTATTCAAGGCGTGTCTCAGAGCCGATGTAACCTGCCACAGCCTGTCCGGTGTTGATGCCGATACCGATTTCGATTTCGGGCAAGCCGTCCCGTTTGAGCTCCAACCTGAAATGGCGCATGCGGCGTTGCAATTCAATTGCTGCGCGGACGGCTTGGGTAGCTTGTATATCGCTTTCGTAAGGCGCACCAAACAGCGCCAGCAAGCCGTCGCCGATGTATTTATCGAGCGTGCCGCGATGTTTGAAGATAACTTCGCTGGCCAGCGAGAAATAGCGATTGAGCAGTGTGACCACCATTTCAGGCGGGCTGCTTTCGGTCATTGGGGTGAAGCCGCGTATGTCGGCAAAGAACGCCGTGACTTGTTGGCGTGCGCCACCCAGCTTGATTTGTCCGGGAGCGCGCAGCACTTCTTCCACCACGGCCGCCGGCAGGAAGCGTTCCAGACGGGAGCGCGCCTGCATTTGTTGCTGCAACCTGTCATGGTTGAGGACTGTGCGAATGGCGATGCCGGTTTGCACCGCGACCGCGTTGAGCAGATCGAGATCGTCCGGCGTGAAGGCTGCCGCATCATCTTGCCGGTCAACATAGATGATGCCCAACAACTCTTGCTGGCTGGTGATCGGCGCGGCCATCACCGAACGAATTTGGTTGATGACGATGCTTTCTGAGGTAAAGGTGCGCTGTGTGTCATCGAGTAGTACCGCTACGCGCTCATTGGCGACTTTGGCAAAGACCGATTTGCTGATGGGCAGCGGCTTGCTGTCGGCAGCTAGTTCTTGATCATCCTTACGCAGCCGCACCGCCATTTGATCGAAACGCTCCTGCACGCCGGCTTCCGCTGGCACGCGCTGGTAGACGAAGGCACGCGCGGCAGGCGTGACTTCCAAGAGCATCGCCAGCACCTGCGCATAGACCTCGTCAAGTTGAAAAACCCCGCTCAGTTTGCTGCTGAGTTCATAAAAGAGCTTGAGAATGCGTCCCTTCTTTTCCAACTCGTGGCGGAAAAGCCCGGCAGGCACTTCTTGAGAATCGGAAGCGGCGGCCAGCGCCGAGGACTCAAGCAGATCGCTCGGCATTTTGGAAACCACGGTGCGGAAACCGTCGCCGATAATCTCCTGTTTGCGTTGTGCATCGCTATGGAAAGTGAATTGGCTAGCGCCTAAACGCACGTCGTCGCCATCCTGCAAGATGACCTCAGTCTTGGCGGGCAACCGCTCACCGTTGACATAAGTACCATTGCCGCTACCTAGGTCGAGCAGATGGCAAGTGTCGCCGACCAGCCGCACCAGAGCGTGATGCCGCGAGACGCGTGGGTCGTCGAGCACCAGCTTGTTGTCCAATTCGCGCCCAATGGTCAGTTGCTCGTTCGTAATGCGATAGACGAAGCTGTGTTGGTTGGGCGTGATGACGCGTAAAGTTGCCATAAATAAAAATCAGGAGGGCTTTAGTTCAACTGCGCGCGGAATTGCGCCAGCGATTGATTGCTCGGATTGACCTGTTCGAGTTGCTGAACGTAGCTGCGCGCTGCCGCTTTATCGCCTTTGGCCAGCAAAGCGGTGGCCAAATTTTGCAAGGCTTCTTCGTGGCGCGGCTTGAGCTTGAGTGCTTCTTTGTACCACTGTTCAGCCTCTGGCAAACGTTGCAGATTGAAGTTGGTGTTGCCGAGCGCCACTAGCACGCTAATCTCCTTCGGCTTGGCTTGTTGCGCTTTCTGATAAAACAGCAGCGCCTGGTCGTACCGCTGAATTTGCTCGAAGAGCACGGCAGCTTTCATCTGCGCATCAAAATTCGACGGCTCGTTGCGCGCTTGTTGAATGACTGCCATCACATCAGCCTGTGGGCTGTCCGTTTGCGCATTGCTTGTGCCGCCATTGGCCCCAGTTGCCCCGGCAGAAGGATGTCCCGGTGGTAAATCAGCCGCATTCGCCTCATTGTTTTCGCCGTTGGCGGTGTTGGCATAATTGCGATTGAGCGCATTGGTAGCCCAATACCCGATGGCCAAACCAACGAGCAAGCCAACGACGCCATAAATAAACTTCTTTTTGTCCATCTTTGAGAATAACCCTAGCGTGTTTGAATAAGCCGAACTGAAACCAAAGATTAAACCGCCGGGCGTGTACCGTCAAACTACGCTGCAGACAGCTTGCCTACGGCGCTAGTGCCGTACTAAGATCAGTGCGTCGTTTTCTTCGATTGGATTAAAAGCTTGAGCGAGCTTGCTAAGAAGAATTAGTACTGTTGACTAAATGATGAATTTGCTGACGCGCATCAAGCGCGCAAAAATTTGGTTGGCAAGCTGAGCGCGCTACCAACCGCGGTCGCTTGCCGCAGACGCAGCCCCGGAAGTTGCGATAAGGAGGCTACGATGAACAAGCGAATCACTGAACGCGAACGACTGCTCAATAAGCTTGATCTTCTGACCGAACCTGAAATCACCGAAGTACTCGATTACGTCAACCAGATCGAAGCGGCCAAAGAAACAACAGCCAATCCGCCACTTGCGGAATTCAGCGATGACGAAATCCTTTCAACCCTGAGCGGAGCGTATGAAAATCGCCGTGCCCGGCAGGTGGCCGAATGGGAAAGCATCCGCCGCCGCGCCGATTCGCTCGCTTCGGTGCGCCATTACGCGCGACCTTAAACTCGGGCTGTCATAACGATGCTCAAACTCTTCGCCTTTTTGCTTGGGAGAACCAGTCGGGCGGCCATACTAGCCTGTTTAGCTTGTCTGGCAGGCCAGTTGGCCTATGTTCAAGTTGCGTACTGCCAAACGGATTCTCAAGCGGCACTGGTTGCCCGCCTAGCTGCGACAGACGAAGAGACGCGTTTGGCCGCACTGATTGATCTGGCCGCGCTTTTCAAATCGCACCTCAACGCCCCGCGACCCGCCACGCTGAAGACGTTGGCCAACACCTTGCAAACCGATCCTTCTCCAATTATCCGAACACATGCCGCGCGCGTCCTTGAGTTTGTTAGCGAGCCGAGTGTCAGCGACGCTCTACTGTCAGCCTTACGCACAGAGCGCGAGTTGGCCACGTGCAAAGCGATCATCTACGCCTTGGCGCGCCACCCCGCGCCGCAAGTCACTGTGGCCTTGATCCCTTTGCTCAAGCACAAAGAGAAAGAGATACGCGCCACCACGGCCTACGCCTTGGCTGAATTGGCCGACACTGCCGCCGCCACCGCCCTGCTCGAATTCCTGCAAAGGCGGAATAGTGATGAAGACGCTTTTGCTCGCAGCCAAGCCGCCCGTGGACTAGGACGCATCGGCTATCAAGCAGCTATCCCAGCTTTGCTCAAAGCACTGCAACAGGACAAAGCTCAGATTGTCCGTCGTGAGGCAGCTTATGCGCTCGGCTGGTTGGCCCCAGTGCAGGCAGGCGCTGTGGTTGCGGCGTTGCGTCAAGCGGCCCAGGCCGATGATCCTTACTTGCGTGAGGCGGCGAACGCGGCCCTAACACAGATTAATTTGCGGACGGGGCAATTTGAGCAGCAGGCGTTATCGCGACTGAGAAAATATGAAAAAATGAAAAAATCCAGAAATCTGAATTTCCCTGGACATCGCCAACTGATCTGACTATCATCTGAGGCATAGTTGACGCGCACTCCCCAACTCACCGGCGCACTCGCGACCGGTAAGATTGATCGCAGTAGTTAAAATTTGAAATTGCCTCCAACGTAGGGGCGAAGCTTAATCCCAACGGTGTTATGAGAGAGAAAACATATTCGCCAGTCGCAAGTTTAGTGAGGCTTAGCAAAGCGGCCTCACTAGCATTTTTGACTCTCTGCTTACTGCTCGCCAGTGCAACCAGCAGCGCTGCTTCGGATCGTAAAAGTAAAGCCGAAGCTGCCAAAGACAGCGCAGAGTGCAAAGTAGAAAACTTCGGCAAAATCAATGACCGCTTCTATCGCGGCGCGCAACCCGAAGAAGATCAATACGAGCAACTCGCCGCTTTGGGGGTCAAGACCATCCTCGATTTGCGCGATGATCCGAAGAGCTATGCCAAAACAATGGCTGAAAAAGCCGGGCTGCGCTACATCAACCTGCCGCTGAGCGACACCAGATATCCGACCGAGGCGAATGTCAAAAAGTTTATTGAATACGCCAACACCGAGCAGAACTGGCCGATCTTTGTGCACTGTGCTGGTGGACGCCACCGCACGGGAGCCATGCTGGCCGTTTACCGTATGACCTTTGAAGGCTGGGATATCAATCGCGCTTACGCAGAGATGAAGGACTATGACTTCTATACGCGCTGGGGCCACAAAGCTATGAAGACTTTTGTCTTCAATTACTACAAAGAATTACAATCCAATCGCACGCGGCCCGCTACGGTCGAAGCCATCGTAGCCGCGCCCAACCAGGACAACTGATTTTTCAAACAGTTTTTGTGCAAAGCCAAGAGCGCGAGGTGAATTATCAATTCGCCTCGCGCTCTTGGCTTTTTGACGTTTAAGCTCAATCCAAAGCTTACGACGCAAAGAAGTCTTCAACCGCTTCGATCTCTTGTGTAATGCGACACGGCGGTAAGCTTTCGAGAAATTGCCGTCCGTAGCTTTTGGTCAACAAACGCGGATCGAGCAGGGCAATCACGCCGCGATCCGTCGTGCTGCGGATCAAGCGGCCCACACCTTGTTTCAACGAAATGACTGCCGACGGCACGGAATATTCGTTGAAGCTGCTGCCTCCCTGGTTGTCAATGTAACGCTGCCGCGCGGCCACCACCGGATCAGATGGCACGGCGAACGGCAACTTATCAATGATCACGCACGAGAGCGCCTCGCCGCGCACGTCCACGCCTTGCCAAAAACTCGCCGTCGCAAACAAGACCGCATTTGGCGTCGCGCGAAACTTGTCCAGCAGCCCGGAGCGCGAGCCTTCGCCTTGCATCAGAATCGGGAAATCCACTTCAGGCTCGACCAAATTACGCAACCTCTCCATCTGCGTGTAGCTGGTCGAAAGGACAAAGGCGCGCCCCTGGCTCGCCTTCAACAGCTTGATGATCTCCGCTGCCGCCGCTTCAGTAAATCCAGCTTGACGCGGATCGGGCATGTTCTGAGGCAAATAGAGCATTGCCTGTTGTTCGTAATCGAAATTCGATTCGGCAACCAACTCGGTGGCTTCACCAACGCCCAAGCGCTCGCGCACGAAATTGAAACTGCCCGCGCTGGTCAAGGTGGCCGAAGTCAGGATTACCGATTCAATCTGGCTGAAGAGCCGGTCATTCAAAATGCCCGACGCATCAATCGGCGTCCCCTGCAAAAAGAAACCGCGCCCGCGTCGCTCACACCAATAGACAAAGCCTTCATCATCGCCCAACACAATGAATTCCAGATCGAAGCGCAACTGCTCGGCGCGGCGCACAATCGCTTCCATCTCCGGCGGCGCTTCTTTCACGACATTCAGCGCCGCGATCAATCTTTGCAGCGCGGCTTTCAAGGCCATATAGCGTTCACCGAGCGGCGTCGCCTCATACTCGCCATCGCGCCGCTTGCGCACGAACATGCTCTGCTTCAACACAAAGCGCCCTTCGTCATTGGCCATAAACACCGAAGAGTCGCCTGCAAAAGCCATCCAGAAGTGGTCGGCAAACTTGCTCACGCGCGCGCAGGTTTTGGTCAGTTCTTTCGAGGTCTCGACATCATGGATGGGCAGCCGCGTGATGTCGCCGATCAAATCTTCAACCTGATAGCTTGATACGTGCGCGCCGAAATACTGCGCTGCCACGTCCTCAATCTGGTGGGCTTCGTCAAAGATCACCGCGCTGTAATCGGGCAAGACCTGTCCCCACTCTTTGTCGCGCAACGCGAGGTCGGCAAAAAAGAGGTGATGGTTGACGATGACTATTTCCGAGTCGAGCGCAGCTTGGCGCGCCCGCGTGATGAAGCATTCGTCGAAGCTAGGGCATTTTGAACCCAGGCAAATATCCGAACGCGCATCCACGTGCCGCCAGAAAGGAACTTTCTCTGGCAACTCGGTCAACTCGGCGCGGTCGCCCGTGCGGCTCTCGTGCGCCCAGCGCCGCACTAGATCGAAGTAATCAACTTCTTCCATTCCTTCGAGTACTGGCGCACTCTCAGCGCGTTTCAGCCGGTGCAAGCAGACGTAGTTGTTGCGGCCTTTCAGATAGCTCGCTCTGAACTTGCGTGGCAGGACGCGTTGCAAAAAAGGCACGTCTTTGAAAAAGAGTTGTTCTTGCAGATTCTTGGTGCCGGTCGAGATGATGACGCGACGGCCTGTGCCGATGGCCGGAACCAAGTAAGCCATCGTCTTGCCCGTGCCGGTGCCAGCTTCTACCAGCAGATGATGGCGATTTTCCAACGCTTCGGCCACGGCATCGGCCATCGCCAATTGACCGGGGCGAAATTCGTAATCTGGGTGATGTTTTGCGATGAGGCCGTCGGGGCCGAAGATTCTTTCCATCATTGCCTTTTGAACCCTTGCGCGGAATTGGAACGAGGTCACCGCGGTGCAAGCGCAGTCTAGCATGCTCGCGCCTGCACGTTTCAAGCTGACGACAACCTGACAGAAATTCTTTTTTCTTAAACTTCGGCTCCCGGATAGCAGTTGCTCGAATTCATCACCAACAACCATGCCAAGCTTGGTCGTGACCAGCGGGATGGCCGCTGGCTTTCATTCTTCCAGCAGCTTTTCCGCAACCAGCTTCTGCCCGCCCAGCGAGGTGTAGAACGAAAACGCAGCCAGTGCCAGGATAGCGAGGAGCGGAAGCAGCGCCGTTCCCGCGTACCACGCCGAGAAGTTGAGTGTGACCGGGAAATTGAGCAATGCATTGATCACAAAATAGGCGCTTGCCAGCGCGACCAGCCCGTAGCGTGTCAGCGCCGCCGCCAACAAACCAATCACCAGGCCAATCCCAATCGCCGATTTCCAATCACCGGTCAAGAGCGGCGGTAGGGCATTGACGAGCGTAAAGAGACCAACGGCCAAGGAGTCGCGCCGCACCAGCAGACGAAGCACGAAGAGGATGAAGAGAAGAGCGAGCGCGAATGACGGCGACCCGCTGACGAGGAACACAAATTGGCTCACTGCCAGTCGCGCGCCGGAGAGGGTTCGCAACAGCGGGTTGGGCGAAACCGAGAAGGCGCTCAGATTCGGGATGAAATGCTGACCCAGCGCGCCGATCAGGACGATCACGATACCGACGAGCAGGCCGATGAGCACATCCCTCCCGACCACCGGATCGCGCCAACGCCCGGCCAGCACGCGGTTCCACGAAATTAGTGTCCCCGGCCAGCGCCGCCTGACATAAGGCTCCAGTGCCAGGTACAAGACCCAGATCGCGAACGTCGAACCCAAGGCCTCGCGAATCCCTAGTTCCTGCGGCTGCACAGTGTAGACAAACGAGCCAACCAACCCGGCGAACATATAGCCGAAAAAGGTGAAGGCCGTCAGTCTGAAAGCACCCTTGCGATCGCCTCGGCCACGCCGCAGATTGCGCCAGGCCAGCCACCCGCCCAGGAAGACGACGGCGATCCCCAACACCACAAAAAACATGAGACTGTAGCGATTGATGGAGCCACTCGCCGTGCTACGCTCTGGCATAATCCACGGGCCGGTAATTTCAAAGTAAACTGGTTTGCCGCGCCAGGCAGCAGCTTCCACGCGCAGCGCCAAGTCGGGTTGTTCCGAGAAGGAGCCGAGCCATGCTGCGCGCCGGTCAAAAGCACTCTGCGGCGTCCACTGCGCCTCGGTCGGAGTCAGGCGCGCGGCCTCGATTCCCGCAGCGGAAAAGAGTGCGGCCCAATCGCCCCCATCACTGTGGTCAGATGAGATCATCTGATCGAATTCCGGCGGCTCGGCCCTGAAGTGGATGAGCCGCCCTTGCAGATCCAGCCGCAGGCTCGTCATACCCGGCGCGAGCTGCGGATCGTCTTCCTTTACCCGCGCCACATCGGGGAGTTCGCCACTCCTGGCGCCAGGTGAGGTGGGCCAGCCCTTCGGCACCAGTCCCTGGCGACTTTCGCGATACCAGAAGTAGATCGCGGCGGGCTGGCTTTGGCCAAGACGCTGCTGCCATGCGCCAACCGGAACCTGACGCTGAAGGTAACGCAAATACCGGCGATCATATTCAAAACCATAAGCGGTGTCTTGCGGACGGGCCGGGTAGCCAAGTTGGGCTGTGATCTCGCGCGCTTTGCGGGCGAGAACTTCAGGCGGTTGCTCAAACGGCGTCACGTCAATCAGCCTGATTTTGCTCTCCATTCGAACCGCCAGCAGCAGGCCGATAATGATGGCTGCCAGACACGCCACGGCGACGCTGGGATGCAATCCGTTTTTTTCGCCCCCCGCCGCTACCATCTCCGGTGAAGGCGTCTCGTCCAAGGCCAGCGTCGCTTGCAGCGGGTCACCACCCGGCAACGCATCCGCTACTTGCCGCGCCGACGCCAGTCGTTTGGCCGGGTCTTTTTCCAGACAGCGCAGAATCACGCGCTCGACCTGCGGATCAATCTCCTTCACCAAATCTGACGGATTGGTCACCGCACTGCTCTCGTGCAAACGCCGCAACTCTTCCAGCGAGCGAGCCTCGAACACTCGTTTGCCGGTGAAGATTTCATAGAGCACCAGTCCCAACGCATAGATGTCGCTTTTGACCGACACCTCTTTGCCCGCGAACTGTTCCGGCGACAAATAGGCTGGCGTGCCCGCCATTACATCCTGCCTGCCAAACTGGTCGGCCAAACCCGCTAATCCGAAATCGGTAATGCGAGCGCGCCCGCGCCCATCCAACATCACGTTGGCCGGTTTCAGATCACGATGCAGCACGCCCGCTTCATGCGCCGCCGCCAGCCCGTCGCAAAGCTGTCGCGCAATTTCGAGCGCCTTGTCCGCCGGCAAACGCCCGATGCGGCGCAACAGCGACGAGAGGTCTTCGCCGTCCACATACTCCATCGAAAGAAAGTGCAGTGTGCCTGCCGAGGTGGTCGTTTCGCCGATGTCGTGCACGCGACAGACGTTCGGATGCGTGACGCGATGCGCCGTCGCTACTTCGTGGTGAAAATGCGCAAGCATTTTGGGATCATGCGAGAGCCTTTCAGTCAGGAATTTGAGCGCGACCGGCTGGCCGAGTTTCAAATCATCGGCGCGATAGACTTCGCCCATCCCGCCTTGGCCCAACAAACCAACGATGCGATACCGCTTGGACAAGCGCGTGCCTGGCACCAAGCGCGCTGTTTTGGCTGTGGTGTGGGCTGGTGCGTGACCCAGCGCACCGGCGGCCAAGTCAGCCGGGGACGTTTCAATGAAGTCCTCGGCCTGTGCATCCGCCGCGAGCAAGTCCTCGATTTCCTGGCGTAAGGCTTCATCACCGGCGCAGGCTGCGGTGAGGAAGGCGGCTCGGTCTTCGCGCGCACGTTCCAGCGCCTGGAAATAGATCTGCTCGATTTGCTGCCAGCGTTCAGGTGTCATAAGAGACTCGGGCTGTGGTGCCCAGACTTGAATCGAGTTGCTTCGACACAAAGGAACGAAAAGTGTATTGATAAAAATGTAGGGCTGCGGTCGTTTTTGCCGCGTAGCGGCAGTTGAATTTAGCCGTGGGTTTTCAACCCACGGTACGTGTGTCGCAGTTCCGCGTCGCGTCAGCGACGCTTGAATCAGGCGTCGCTGACGCGACGCGGAACTTGAAGCCGATCTTCCCGGCGTTGAAAACGCCGGGCTAAAATCAGGTCGCCACTACGTGGCTGCAAAAACGCAGCCTTACATTTTTGCCAATACCAAAAAAAGAAAAACTGCCTAAGGTTTACTGAGTTCTTTCAAGAGCCAAGCTTTGGCCAGCCGCCAATCCCGCTTTACCGTGTCTACGGAGACTTTGAGCACTGCCGCCGTTTCCTCCAAGCTCAGCCCGCCGAAGTAACGTAACTCCACTACCTGACTGCGCCGCTTGTCGAAAGTGGCCAACGCCTCGAGCGCTTCGTCGAGCGCCACAACCTCCGCCGCTCGCTCAGCCGAGACTGCCGCTGCCTCTTCCAGTGGCATCACTTGCAACCCGCCCCCACGTTTCGCGAAGCGCCGCGCGCGTGCGTAATCCACCAGGATGTGACGCATCACCTGGGCCGCGACGCCGAAGAAGTGCGCGCGATTTTCCCAGTGCGGCTCAGACTGTCCCGCCAGTCGCAAGTAGGCCTCGTGGATGAGCGCCGTAGTTTGCAGCGTGTGGCCGGGCACTTCCTGATTCAGGTAGCGATGAGCCATGCGATGCAGTTCGTGGTAGACCAGTGACATCAACTGCTCGCGCGCCGCTTCGTCTCCCCGGCCCCAGGCGATCAGCAATTGCGTCACTTCTTGCGGTGCGATGGTCACGAGTTTTGCCTTTTGATTGATGAAGAAAAGGAGGCGCTAACCCTGCCTCAGTTGCGCCGGATCATATCATCTGGCTCCGGCTGGAAAAAGAATTTTGCGGTGGCTTCACCTTTTAGGCCGCCAATCTCGCTTAGCTAGGTGAGCGACACAACAAGCTTCGCAGCAGCGCAAAGCAGCCTTGCAGCAGACCTGTTTGCTCAGCGTCGCAGCTTGCTTAGCTTTGTAGTGAGGGCTGCTGACTGAATCACCCTAACTCTGCGAGAGGGTTCCAAACAATTTCCGAAGCGGCGACTCGTAGCGCAGTTTCGAACAAACAACGTGTAACGGTCACGGGTGTAAATCCGCGACTTTTTTATCAATGCCAAACACAAAAGGAGCCTCAAAATGACAACGAAAACAGCAACACGACCAAAAGTGAATGCAGCAGCACAATCAGAAGTGAATGCAGCAACACAATTACCGAATTTGCCAGGTCTGGAAATACTCGGATGTGGTTACGATGTAACTGATCGGTTTGCCGATCCCGATAGCAAGCGCGGGCGTATTTTCAGCCTCGGCAAGAATACGGAGGTCTATCGGACACAGTGGGGCACAGAGTACCGCCTGCCCGATGAGTCGGTGTTAGACGTTAATGACAAGACGAGCAGCTCTTTCGAGGTTAGCAGAGGCGGAAGCGCCGAAGAGTACACCAAGAAGTTAGCCCTGCGCGCGAACGTTTCGGTTAAATATGGCCTTTTCTCCTCTGATGTGACCTCGAACTACTCGGAGGAACAACGGTCGAGCATCAATCACGAATTTATGACCGTGCATCACCGGCACGAGGTCTGGACTTTGACGCTCAATGACTACGAGTCGCTGCCGATGCTGAAAACCGCTGAAGATAACATCAACGGAAAGCTGTCAGCCGCCGAAGTCTTTACCAGATACGGCACGCACGTGCTGATCAGCGGCGTCATCGGCGGTCGGGCTGAATATCACTGCATGGTCGACAGGTCGAGATTCACGAGCGAACAAAACCTGGAAATCGTCGCCAAAGCGGCCTACGGGGGCGTGCTCGACATCAAGGCTGGGATTTCCACCGTGAAGAAGGAGACGGTGGACAGGTTCAAAGAGAACAGCACCACCAAGTTTCGCACGGTGGGCGGCGATTTCTCGGCCACCTTCGATCCGCAGAGCTTTAGTGATTGGGTCAAGACCTTTCGCAACGAGCCCGTCTTGATTGATTTTACCAAAGGCAGCCTCGTGCCCATCTTCACCCTGGCCAAGGAGGCGGCGCGCCGCAAAGAGCTTGAGGACGCTTATAACGAGTATCTGCAAAAGAAGCAACTGACGCCATACACCGGTGCACGTATTGCTGTGCGCGTTGTTACGCAGAGCCAAACTAGACAAGTAGGTTCGGCTGATCGTCTCGGTGCGGGGCCGCTCCAGGTTTACCGACCTGTAACAAGCGGAGGTGATTGGTATTGGTTAGGCCAATCAGGAAACAACAACCGTGAGCTGATCATTGTGCAGGAACTAGTACCTGGCGCCCTCGCCGAACCGATCGGTTACACCAACGCTTGGGACGACGCTGGCAGAGGCAAAAGCCCCGACCACAGTCTGTGGAACCCGGTCCCGCCTCCGGGTTATAGGGTCTTGGGAGGAGTGGCGCGGCTTGGGGTATTCGACCAGGGCCCGCCTTCAGGTGATGAGGCGCGGGGGCTGGCCTGTGTACACGAATCGCTTTGCGTCGAAGGCAAGATTGGCGAACAGCTTTGGAATGACAGACACAGTCGTGCTCCTAAAGAAGGAGGCATCTGGGAAATTCTTCCTGTGAACGACCAGGGTATTAATGCCCGCACCTTCTATTGTCAGACCGGCTGGGGTAAACCCAACGACAAGGTTTATGTCTTGAAGAAAGGAACACACACTGACGTAAGCTCATAAATGTAGCTCCAACACAAAGGAGCAAAGGATCAAAAGAGAAAAACCAAGCGGACTTGATGTGTTTTCTCGCTAACTTCCTTCTTTGTTCCTTTGTCTTGAAAAGTAACGCAGAGGCGGCCGCAGTGCTTGCCTCTGCGTTTTTCTTGTGCAGTTCACTATCACGCACCTGAGCTATTAGATGTAAGCCCACTCATTTTTAGACTGCTCGCGCCACTACCCCCAACCAGCGGCCAACAGATCGAAATTGCTTTCGCCACTCATTGCGGCAGGAGCGCCGCGAGCCGCTGATCTTGGCGCAACGCATCGAAGCGTTCATCAATCAGAGTCAGCCGCATGAGATGTTTGCCCTTGATCTTTTCCAACCAGGCGAAGGCTTGTTCCTGATCGCTCAGACCAGTGTAGACCAGCGCGATGTACAAAGGCGCTGCCAGCTTTTGTTCATACAGCGCCAGCAGCCGCGTCAAGACTTCCTGGGCTTCGGCGCGGCGGCCCGTGACTGCGTAAACGTAACCGAGCCCGCTCAAGGGTACCGAGCCGCCTTTCGATAGCTCAACTGCCTTCTGTAACTCGACGATGGCCTCTTCGTAATGCTTCTGCTGACCGAGCGAAATGCCCAAACCATATCGCGCGCGGACGAAATTCGTGTCTAACTCCAGCAGCTTGCGAAACTGCGCGACGGCTTCGTCGTAGCGCCGGGCGCGGAACAGGATATTCCCGCGATTGGTGTTGATCGAAAGTGAGAGCGGGTCGAGTTCGCGTGCGCGCTCCATCTCCGCCAGCGCCTCTGCCATGCGCCCTTCACCGAGAAAAATCAGCCCGTAAACGTTATGCGCCTGCGCCAGGTTGGGATTGAGCGCGATGGCGCGCTGCAATTCACGATGCGGCGCCTCACCTTCTTTTTCAGCCAGCACCGCGCCGAGCGAGACGTGCGCGTCCGCTAGAGATTCATCCAGCGCAATCGCCCGCTCCGCCGCCGCGCGCGCTTCGATAAACAATTGATGAAACGGTGTGCCCCCCAGCGAGACGATCGTCGAGCTTTGCGCAACGTAACAATCGGCAATCCCACTCCAGGCCAGCGCGTAGTTTGGGTCGAGTTCAATCGCCTGACGAAAGTAGCCGAGCGCTTTTTCGAGGGATTCTTTGTTTTGCTTGCCGTAAAAGTAGCGGCCCCGAGTGTAGGCTTCATAAGCGGCGGCATTGGCGGTGTAATCCTGCTTGAGTTTGCGTTGTTGGTCGGTGGTCAGTTTGAGCGTCAACGCATGCGCCACTTTTTCCGAGACCGCCCGCTGCAAGGCGAACAAGCTGCCGCTCGGCTCTTCAAAACTTTGCGCCCAGAGCGGAGCGCCATCCTGCGTGCGCAGTAGTTGCACGGTCAAGCGCACTTGCTCACCGCTGCGTTGCAAGTGGCCATCGAGTACCGCATCCACGCCCAGCTTTCGCCCTAGCGCGAGCGCATCGCGGTCAGCAGCAGTGAATTTCAGCACTGCGCTGGTCGGTCTGACGACCAGGCCGCCGACATTGCTCAAACGGGTGATCAAGGCATCGGTCAGGCCCATGCCCAGATGCTCCTCATCCGGCGTCTGTGCGAGCATCGTGAAAGGCATCACGGCCAGCGAACCGACTTGGCTGGTACGCGCTCCCCAGCGCGTCCAGGAAAACCAGCCTAATGAAGCGAGCACGACTAGGAGACCACCTAACGCCAGCACTCGCTGGCGTGGCATGAACAGGCGAGCGGTAGGCGTTTTCGGAATTACCAGTTGCTGCGGCCCTGACGGCTCGACCTGTTCCTCTATGACTACCCGCGAAACGGATTGTTTTTCGATGACCAGTTCGGGCGCGCGCGTGGGCGGTGTCAGTTCTTGCGGGAGGACTTTAGTCACCGGAGCGGCGAAACGGTAACCGCGTTTAGGCAGCGTCTCGATAAAAGTGGCACCCTCGCTGCCGTCGCTGAGCACTTTGCGGAGGGTTGAGACGTAAACCTTGAGGTTGGTCTCCTCGACAAAGGTGTCGGGCCAGACTTCGCTCAACAATTGATCTTTGGTTACCACCTGCCCGTGTCTTTCCACCAGCGCCAATAAGAGATCAAAGACCTTCGGCGGCAGTGGCACATCCGCCCCACGCCGTTGTAACAGGCGCTCTGCGACATTGATTCGAAACTCGTTGAATTCGTATAAGTGCATTATTGCCTTACTCATAACCCGTCTTTACCAAAACTCAACCTTTTCTTCACCACGGCTAAACCACTTTTTCCTGCTGGTGGATTAAGGTCTCCCACGAAGTCGAGATTTGCTCCGATATTGCTGCTTGGGAAGGCGCACAATGTAACACTCGCTATTCCAGCACAGCAATCGCAGTCAGAAAAAAATGAGGTACTAATGTCAGCGAAGCAGACCAAAATCACCATTGAGACCCGTGAAGTTTGGATCATCCGCCGCCCGGATCATGCCGTGCGTGCCTGGTGCGGAGGGTGCGCGGCTTGGGTCGAGATGGTGACGCCGGAGGAAGCCGCTCATCTGACCAACATCGGCATCCGCCTCATCTTTCGCTGGATTGAACAAACTCGGCTTCATTTCTCAGAAACTCCGGCGGGCAGCGTAATGATTTGCCTGCCGTCGCTGTTGGCCGACCGTCCGTGCGAGAACGGAAGTGCTCCGTTGGAATTATCCGCCGGACAGGCTGATCAGCCCTGAATTAACACCGTAAAGCCAAGCGCCTAAAGTGAGCCGCACGACAAGCATGTCTGGCGGCGCAGGAGAAGTGTTGCTTGTTGCGCTTCATTCAACTGATGGAGCACTACCTGAAAGGACTAAGAATCATGCTGCTCAATAAGAAAATGAATTCTTCCACCCGTTTCCTGGCCACCCGTTTCCTGTTGATCGTTTGTGCACTGCTGCTCATCACTGGCGCATCTGTTTGCGTGTTACGCGGTGTCCGCGCCGAAAGTCTGGGCAAATTCGGCCTCACTCAACAAAGCCGGGTTGGCCAACTGCTCAAGCAGTTTATGCCGCGGGCCTTCAAGGCCTTCGCGCCCGCCGCACCCTTCGGCACATTCACGGCGACGATGGCCGAAATCAGCAGCGACCCGACCAGCCTCAGCCCGGTGCAGTTCAGCGTGACCTTCGGCGAAGCCATTGACCCGACCAGCTTCACGCCGAGCGACGTGACGCTTGCCGGTACAGGGAACCCGACGACGGTTGCCATCACCGAAATCGCGCCGAATAATCAGACAACCTATCGCCTGGACGTGACGGGAATGTCCAACACGGGATTAGTCACCGTAAACATCGCCGCAGGCAGAGTGTTAAACGTCGGTGGCGCGAACTCCAACACCGCCAGTACCCCGACCAGCGGCAGTAACATTATCCGCTGGATTAACTGCGCGGGCATCCCTGCCACGATCCCGGATGGTGACGTGACCAGCCTCGATGATGCCATCACCTGCGCCAACCAGACGACCGCCAACGAGACGATCACCCTCACCAGCGGCGGCACGTACAATCTGGTGACTGCCTTTAACTACGGCGACCGTAACGATAGTTTTTATGTACCGATCGGTCATGCGACAATCAACGAAGGCACGCTGACGATCAATGGTAACGGCGCGACGCTCAGCGAGAGCATTGGCAATACCGGCAGCATATTCGAGGTTCTGTCAGGTGGGAACCTGACTTTGAATAACGTCAAGATCACCAATGTCGGCGGGGGTAGCCATGGTGGCGGCGTGTACGTCAACAGCGGCGGTACGGCGACCATCAGCGGCAGCACCTTCAGCGGCAATAGCGGCAGTGTGGGCGGCGCCGTCTACAATAACGGCACGGTGAAGGTGACCGACAGCACGTTCAGTGGCAACAGCGCCACCAGCGGCAACGGCGGCGGCCTTTTCAACAGCGGCGCGAGCGCCAGCCTGACGGTCGCGAACTGCACCATCAGCGGCAACACCGCCAGTGGTAGCGGTGGCGGCATCGAAAACACGGGCAGCGGCACGCTCAAAATCTTCAACAGCACCATCACTGGTAATACGGCCAATGTGGGCGATGGTGTAAATGGCGTCACGGGGACGACGACGACGCTGTACAACACCATCCTGATTGGCAACACCGGCAATGACGACTGCGCAGGCGTGCTCAGCGCGAACTACAGCATCTTCGGGGTTGATGCCCAATGCCCGGCGAACGGCACGAATAATAACCAGCAGGTTGCCAGCGCCAGCTCGGTCATCAATACGACACTGGCGAACAACGGCGGCTGGACGCTGACGCATGCGCTCGCCACCAACAGCCCCGCGATTAACGCTGGCAATGATTGCGTACTCAACAACACTTGTTCACCCGCGCTAGGATTTGCGCTGTTCACCGACCAGCGCGGAGCGACGCGTAAATCAGGCTCGGCGGTTGACATCGGAGCGGTTGAAGTCGCGCCCTTCGTCACCAACACGCCCGCTGGAGTGGCATTGAACAATGCTTTGGCGGATTCAGGCGACGGCAGCCTGCGGCAGGAAATCGCCGATGCCGGGGCAGGCGAGACGATCTTTTTCGACCCGGCGTTTTTCAACGTCCAGCGAACTGTCAGTTTAACTTCCGCCGAACTGCTGATTAACAAGAACCTGACAATTGACGGCGGCTCTGCAGGCGTGACCATTACTCGTTCGGGCGGGACACAATTCCGCATCTTCAATATCAGCAGCGGTGTGACGGCCGCGCTCAACAAACTCACGATCAGCAATGGCAACCATGCGTCGCAGGCCGGCGGCATCCAGAACAGTGGCACGTTGACGATGACCGATTGCGCGGTCACGGGAAATACTTCACCACAGGCTGGCGGGATTGAAAACGACAGCGTGCTGACGATGACGAATTGCACTGTCAGCGGCAATACCTCCACCGGCGCGGGCGGCGGCTTGGTCAGTTTCGGCACGACGACGACGCTGACCAACTGCACCATCAGCAGCAATACATCGGCCAATAGTGGTGGAGGGTTTTATATGTCATCAGGGGCCTTGAGCCTGACCAATTGCACGGTGGCGGGCAATCAGGCAACGGGTGGCATAGGCGGCGGAATTTATGTGGGCGGGACGGCGCTTCTGAAAAATACGATTGTCGCTACGAACACCGCCTCAAGTTCAGCAAACATCGGAGGCAACAATGTTGACCCGGCAAGTTCTTACAATTTCATCGGCTCGGGATCAGCAGGCGGATTGACCAACGGCACGAACGGCAATCAGGTTACCAGCGCCAGTCTGCAACTGGACGTATTGGCGAACAACGGCGGCTACACTCAAACCAGGGCCTTGCTGGCAGGCAGTCCGGCGCTGGATAAAGGTGCTGCCGTTTCCGGGCTAACCACTGATCAACGCGGCCAGTCGCGCCCCTTCGACCTGACCGGCATCGCGGCGGCCTCTGGCGGCGATAACAGCGACATTGGCGCGTATGAAGCGCAAGTCACCTGCAACGCCGTCACCCTCAGTTCGCTCCCGGTGCCGAATGGCACACTCAATGTAAGCTATTTGCGAACGCTCACCGCCAGCGGCGGGACTGCACCTTACACATTCGCCGTCACCAGTGGCAGCCTGCCTACAGGGTTGAGCTTAGCCAGCGACGGAACCTTGAGCGGAATACCGACCGCCGCCGGCACATACAATTTCACCGTGACGGCGACCTACACGACCTTTAGCACGGGCTGCACAGGGAGCCAGGCGTACACGATCATTATCTCTGCTTGCTCAGGAACCCAGACATTTACCGTGAATGATTTGGGGGATGCAGCGGATGCCAACCCGGGCGACGGCGTCTGCGCGACTTCGGGTGGCGTTTGCACATTGCGGGCGGCGATTCAGGAATTCGACGCGCTTTCTGCCTGTACCAATGTCATCAATGTCAGTGTGACAGGCACGATCAGCATGTCCATGGTCGGCTCTTCCGAGTACGGGCCGTCGGCGCTGTTGATTAGCCGGACGACGACGCTCAACGGCAACGGAGTGATCCTCGAACGCAACAGCGGCGTCACGCGGCTGCGGCTGTTTTACATCACACCGACGGGCAATCTGACGCTGAACAATGTGACGCTGCAAAACGGCAAGGCGCTGGGCGGCAATGGCGGCACGGGCGGCAGAGCGGGCGGCGGCGCGGCGGGTTTGGGCGGTGCGATCTTCAATGAAGGAACGCTCAACATCAGTCGTTCGACGCTGACTGCCAACACGGCGCAAGGCGGCAACGGCGGCTCTGGCTCCGGCTCGCAAGGTTCCGGCGGTGGCGGCATGGCGGCAGATGGCGGCGCGGGCGGCGGCACGGATGGCGCGAATGGCGGCGGGCCGAATGGCGGGTTGGGTTCGACCGTTAGTGGCACTGTCGGCGGCAGCGGCGGCACGGGCGGCGGCGGCGGCGGCGGTAAAGGCAGCAATGGCGGCGCCGGTGGCTTTGGCGGCGGCGGCGGTAGCAGCGGTAACACGGGCTTCGGCGGCAATGGCGGCTTCGGCGGCGGCGGCGGCAGTGGTAGCAGCGCGGGCGGCAGCCAAAACAAAGGCGGATTTGGGGCGAACGATGGTGGTGGCAATACGCAGGGCGGCGGCGGCGCGGGGTTCGGCGGAGCCGTCTTCAATAATTATCAAGGCATTGTCACCATCACTAACAGCACTCTGTCGGGTAATATCGTTACCGGCGGCACAGGCGGACTTAATCAAACAATGGGTGGGAGTGTTGCTTTCGCTTTGGGTAGCGGTCTGTTCAACCGCAACGGCACGGTGACGATTGTCAGTTCGACCTTCAACGATTCGGTCTACAACCTTGGCGCATCGAACACAGATACATCCGGAGGCACGTCACGCAGCGGCGCGAGCATGATGATTGACAGCACCATCATCACCACGTGTAACAACGACAACGGCACGGTGACGGGGCCGCTGGCGAACAAGAACCTGATTCAAAACAACTCAGGCTGCGGCACTCCCGCGCTGACCAGCAATCCGCTCCTGGCGCCGCTCGGCAATTACGGCGGTTCTACGCAGACGCACGCCTTGCTCGGGGGCAGTCCCGCAATTGACGCGGGCGACAACAGCGTCACTGGCGCACCCTACAACTTAACTACCGACCAGACCGGCTTCGCGCGTCAGGTGAACGGCACGGTGGACATCGGCGCATATGAAAACCAACTGACGTTGAGTCCGACCACACTGCCCAACGCGCAGGTCAGCATGGCGTATAACCAAACCATTACGGCCAGCGGCGGCACTCCCGCCTACACCTTCGCCGTCACCAACGGCAGCTTGCCCACGGGACTTTCGCTTTCATCAGGTGGCGTGTTGAGCGGAACGCCGTCAGCGGCGGGCGGGCCGTTCACCTTCACCGTGACTGCAACGGACAGCAGCGGCAGGAAAGGCAGTCGCCAATACAACACCATCACCATTTGCGGCACGATCTCGGCGACGCCCTCTTCGTTGCCGAACGCGACGCTCGGCAACGGCTATTCGCAATTGCTGACGGGAACCGGCGGCACTGCGCCTTATACCTTTGCCGTGACCAGTGGAGCTTTGCCTACGGGAATGAGTCTGACGCAGAGCGGGACGTTGCAAGGCAGCATCATCATTTCGGGCACAGCCAATTTCACCGTCACGATTACCGACGTAAACGGATGTTTCGGCACAAAGGCGTATTCGTTGACGGTTGATGCCAACTCCTGCACGCCGGCGGCGATCACCGTTACCAACAACGCTGACACCGGCGCGGGTTCGCTGCGCCAAGCCATCGCGGACATCTGCGGCGGCGGCACCATCACCATTCAACCGGGCCTGGGCACGATCAGTTTGAGCACCGTCGGCAACTCTGCCTTCGGCCCGACGGCGCTGGCCATCAACAACAAAGCCGTGACCATCAGCGGCAACGGCGCGATCATTCAACGCGACAGTAGCGTGGCCAACTTACGGCTCTTTTACATCAACGTCACTGGCTATCTGGCACTGCAAAACGTCACCTTGCAAAATGGCTTGGCGAAAGGCGGCAATGGTAGTGGTCGCGGTGGCGGCGGCGCGGGTTTGGGCGGCGCTATCGCCAACCAAGGATACTTGCTCGTGCAGAACAGCACGCTTTCAAGCAATCAGGCGCTCGGCGGAAACGGCAGTACATCCAGTACGGGCGGCGGCGGCGGCGGTATGGGGTTCAATGGCGGCCTTGCCAGCAACGGCGGCGGCGGCGGCGGCGGTAGAACTGGCGCTGGCGGCAACGCGAGCAGCGATAATGGCGGATCTGGTGGGGCTCCCACCGGTGGCGGCGGCGCGAACGGCGTACATGGCGCTGGTGGCGGCGGCGGTGGCAATGGCGGCACTGGCAATACTGGTGGCGGCGGTGGCGGCGCAAGCGGAAGCGGAAGCGGCTCAGGTGGGGCTGGCGGAGCCGGTGGCTTTGGCGGCGGCGGTGGCGGCGGCGGCAGCAGCGCCTTCGGCTTAGCAGTTGGCAATGGCGGCGCGGGCGGCTTCGGCGGCGGCGGCGGCGCGGGCACCACTGCTGCCCTCGGTCACATCAGCGGCAGCGGTGCTGGCGGATTTGCTGGCGGCGGTGGTGGCGGCGTCAGCGGCGCGACCGGCGCCTCGGGCGGTTTCGCTGGCGGCAACGGCGGCAATAACAACGGAGCGGGCGGCGGCGGCGGCGGTCTGGGCGGCGCAATTTTCAACCACCTGGGCACCGTCACGATCCTCAACAGCACGCTTTCCGGCAACACGGCGCAAGGCGGCAACGGCGGCAACGGCACGGACGCGGGCAGCGCGGGCGGCAGCGGCTACGGCGGCGGCGTGTTCAACTACAACGGCACCGTGACGGTAGTCGCGGCCACACTCAGCGACAACCTCGTCACCGCTGGCACGAATGGCACGCCTGCACCGGCAGCCTCATCCGTTGCAGGTGGCGGCGGCATCTACAACCTGGGCGATGGCGCTCTCGCCAAGCTCTCCATCGTCAGCAGCATCCTGGCAAACACCAGCAGCTCGGCCACGGATTGCGTCAGCGGCATCCTCAACAGCGGCACGACCAGCGTGACGGGCAATAACAGCCTGATCGAAAACAATAACGCTTGCGGCAGCCCGGCCTTGTCCGTTGATCCGAATTTGGGATCGTTGCAGGACAATGGCGGATTGACCTTCACGCATGCCTTGCTCTCCGGCAGCCAGGCCATTAACGCCGGTGACAACTCTCTCACCGGCGCGCCCTACAGCCTGACGACCGATCAACGCGGCACGGGCAATGCGCGCCAGGTCAACGGCACGGTGGATATGGGCGCGTATGAATCCACGGCGAGTTGTCCAACCATCACACTGTCGAGCTTGCCGAATGGCACAGCAGGCGTGGCCTACACCAACACCATTTCGGCTTCGGGCGGAACTTCGCCGTACACCTTTGTAGTGACTTCCGGCTCCGTACCGACGGGCTTGACGCTCAACAGCAATGGCACTTGGAGCGGTACGCCATCGGCCACGAGCACGTTCAATTTCACGGTGACCGCCAACGATAACAATGGCTGTCCGGGCAGTCAGGCTTATACAGTCATCATCAATGCGCCCAATACGCCGCCGAGCATCATGGCGCAAGCTGGCATTACCAGACAGCAAGGCTCGCCGGGTTTCAATTCGCCAATCGCCACGGTCAGCGACACTGAAACGGCGGCGGGCAGCTTGACAGTCACTGTCACCAGCGCCAATCCATCCAACGGCGTGACCGTTTCCAACCTCGTCAACACGAACGGCACGATCACCGCCGATGTAGTGGCCGATTGCGCTAGCTCAAACGCCTCCTTTACGCTGGCAGTCACCGATGGTGGCGGCAATACAAGCTCAGCCACGCTGAACGTTACCGTGACGGCCAACTCTCAACCGCCGCTGACGTATGTAAGTCCGCAATCGGTGACAGTCGGCGGATCATTGAATGTCAGCCCAACCGCCGCCAGTGATAACGGTACGGTCAGTTACCAGGTTCTGACCGGTCACGGCTTGACGACTGCGCCAACGGTGGACGCCTCCGGTGTGGTTTCGATCACTAATGCGGCGCCCGTGGGAATGCACACGATCACCATTCGCGCAACGGACAATTGCAGCGTGATGATTGATGCGACTTTCACGCTGAACGTCAATGCGGGGGCGCTACATCACTTTGCGATCAGCAATATCGCAACACAGACAGCAGGCACAGCCTTCAATATCACGATTACGGCGCAAGACGTTAATAACAACACGGTGACTGGCTTTACTGGCACGGTGAATTTGAGTACGACCGCAGGCACGATCAGCCCGACTATTTCGGGGGCCCTCGCGAATGGGATACGCACCGAGAGCGTCACGGTGACGCAAGCCGGGAGTGGCAAGACTATCAGCGTAGACGATGGCGCAGGGCACACCGGCATCAGCAACAGCTTCACGGTCACCGCAGGTGGTGTGCACCACTTTGCCATTGCGACGATCAACAGCCCACAGACGGCAGGCACAGCCTTCAACATCACAGTTACGGCGCAGGACGTGAATAACAACACCGTGACTGGCTTCAGTGGCACGGTGAGTCTGAGTACGACGGCGGGGACGATCAGCCCCAACATTTCAGGCGCATTTGTGAACGGCGTGCGTACGGAAAGCGTCACGCTGACGCAAGCCGGGAGCGGCAAGATCATCAGTGTTGACGATGGCAGCAGCCACACTGGCACGAGCAATACTTTCACAGTGAATCCTGGCGTGTTGCATCACTTCGCCATTGCCAACATCGTCACGCAAACTGCCGGGACAGCGTTCAATATTACGCTCACCGCGCAAGATGCCAATAACAACACGGTGACCGGTTTCACTAACACAGTTAGTCTCAGCACCACAGCCGGGACGATCAGCCCGATGACTTCGGGTGCTTTCACCGCAGGCACGCGCACAGAAAGTGTGACGGTCACGCAAGCCGGGAGCGGCAAGACTATTATGGCTAATGATGGCAGCGGGCACACTGGCACCAGCAATAGCTTCACCGTCAATCCGGGCGCGCTACATCACTTCGCCATCAGTAACATCAGCACTCAGACAGCAGGTACGGCATTCAATGTCAGCCTCACAGCCCAGGATGCCAACAACAACACAGTGAGCAGCTTCACGGGCACCGTTGGCTTAAGCACGACGGCGGGCACGATCAGCCCGATGACTTCCGGCGCCTTTGTCAGCGGCACACGGACAGAAAGCCTCACGGTGACGCAAGCGGGCACTGGCAAAACGATCAGTGTGGATGACGGCGCTAGTCACACCGGCACGAGCAATACCTTCACCGTGAACGCAGCAAGCGTGCATCACTTCGCGCTAATGACGATCAGCAGCCCACAAACGGCAGGCACAGCCTTCAACATCAACCTCACGGCGCAGGACGCGAGCAACAACACCGTGACTGGTTTCACGGGCACAGTAAGTCTGAGTACAACGGCAGGCACGATCAGTCCGAGCACTTCTGGGGCTTTCACTAATGGCGTGCGGACTGAAAGTGTGATGGTCACGCAGGCAGGCGCTGGCAAGACCATCAGTGTAGATGACGGTGCTAGTCACATCGGTACGAGCAACACTTTCACGGTCAACGCGGGCGCGCTACATCATTTCGCCATCGCCTATATTAGCGCGCAGACAGCGGGCACCGCCTTCAACCTCATGCTCACCGCACAGGACGTTAATAACAACACCGTCACCGGCTTTACGGGTACGGTGAACTTGAGCACGACCGCAGGCACAATCAGTCCCACTACTTCGGGAGCTTTCACGAGTGGGACGCGTACCGAGAGCGTTACGGTGACGCAAGCGGGTAGTGGCAAAACTGTCAGCGTTGACGATGGCGCGGGACATACCGGCATCAGCAACAGCTTCAATGTCAGTTCAGGCGCGCTGCACCACTTCGCGCTTGGAACGATCAGCAGCCCGCAAACGGCGGGCTCGGCTTTCAACATCAGCATCACCGCGCAGGACGTGAACAACAACACCGTGACTGGCTTCACAGGCACGGTGAACCTGAGCACTACGGCAGGCGCAATCAATCCAACTGTGTCAGGAGCCTTCGCCGCAGGCGCGCGCACCGAAAGTGTGACGGTGACACAAGCCGGGAGTGGCAAGACTATTACGGCTAATGATGGCAGCGGACACAGCGGTACGAGCAATGGCTTCACCGTCAATCCCGGCGCGTTGCATCATTTCGCCTTTGCCAACATCAACACACAAACCGCCGGAACAGCCTTCAACCTCACGCTCACGGCGCAGGACGCGAGCAATAACACGGTGACCGGCTTCACTGGCACAGTCGGTTTGAGCACGACGGCGGGCACGATCACTCCCACGACCTCCGGCGCATTCGCCGCAGGCGTGCGGACAGAAAGCGCCACCGTTACGCAGGCCGGTGCAAGCAAAACCATCACCGCCAATGATGGCAGCGGCCACACGAGCAGCAGTAACTACTTCACGGTTGACCCAGGCGTGCTGCATCACTTCGCTTTTGCCAATATTACAAACCAAGCGGCAGGCGTGGCCTTCAACATCGGCTTGACTGCGCAGGACGCGAACAACAACACGGTGACGAGCTTTAGCGGAACAGTTAGCTTGAGCACTACGGCGGGCACGATCACTCCAAGCACTTCCGGCACTTTCAGCGCAGGCTTGCGCACCGAGAGCGTGACCGTGACGGGCAGCGGCGCAAGCCAAACTATCAGCGCCAATGACGGTAGCGGTCACACCGGCACAAGCAACAGCTTTATGGTCAACGCGGGTAATGTGCACCACTTTGCGATTGCGGCGATCAGCAGTCCGCAGACGGCAGGCACGGCGTTCAACATCATGCTCACTGCTCAAGACGTGAGCAATAACACGGTGACTGGCTTCACGGGCACGGTGAATCTGAGCACTACGGCAGGCACAATCAGCCCGGCGATTTCAGGGGCATTTGTGAGCGGCGCGCGCACGGAAAGCGTGACCGTCACACAAGCAGGCGTAGGCCAGACCATCAGCGTCAATGATGGCAGCGGGCATACTGGCACAAGCAATACCTTCACGGTGAATGCGGCTGGCTTGCATCACTTTGCCATTAACACGATCAGCAGCCCACAGACTGCCGGGACGGCGTTCAACATTACGATTACCGCTCAAGATTTGAGCAACAACACGGTGACGAGTTTCAGCGGCACGGTGAGTCTGAGCACGACGGCAGGCACGATCAGTCCAGCCACCTCTGGCGCATTTGTCAGTGGGGTGCGCACCGAGAGTGTAATTGTCACTCAAGCAGGCAGTGGCAAAACCATCAGCGTCAACGACGGCAGCTCTCACACGGGTATGAGCAATAGCTTCACGGTCAATCCTGGCGCGCTGCATCACTTCGCGCTCGATGCCATCGCTACCCAAACCGCTGGCACGGCCTTCAACATCAACCTCACTGCCCAGGACGCCAACAACAACACCGTGACCGGCTTCACCGGCATGGTGAACTTGAGCACCACGGCAGGCACGATCACGCCCAACGTCTCCGGTGCTTTTAGCAACGGCACGCGCACAGAGAGTGTGACCGTTACTCAAGCAGGCGCGAGCAAGACCATCACGGCGACGCGTGTTGGTGGAAGTGAAACTGGCACAAGCCAGGGTTTCGCCGTCAACGCTGGCGCACTCGCCAACTTCCTGGTCGAAGCCGCTGCTGGTGGCAATATCGCTACGCAAACGGCGGGCACCGCCTTCAGCCTTAAAATCACTGCGCGCGATGCCAACAACAACACCGTGACCGGCTTCAACGGCGCGGGCAATACGGTGAACATAAGTTCGACCGGCACGCTCTCAGCAGGCAGCGGCACAACCGCAGTCTTTACCAACGGCGTGTTGAGTGCGCACAGCGTGACGATTTCCAACACCGGCAGCTTTAGCATCACGGCCACGCGCACGAGCGGCGGAGTGCAGAGCGGCACGAGCAACAGCTTCACGGTCAACGCCGGGGCGCTCGCCAACTTCTTCGTCGAGGCGGCGGGTAGTGGCAACATCGGCGCGCAGATCATCGGCGTGCCTTTCAATATTCGTGTAACTGCGCGCGATGCCAACAACAACACAGTGGCCAGCTTTAGCGGCGCAGGCAATACGGTCAATATCACTTCAACCGGCACGCTTTCAGCGGGCAGCGGCACAACAACCACGTTTACCAATGGCGTACTTGCTTCGCACAGCGTGACCATCGCCAACGCGGGCAACTTTACCCTCACCGCCACCCGCACCAGCAACGGCGCGCAGAGCGGTACTAGTAACAGCTTCATGGTCAACAAAGCCAACACCGCGACTGCCATCGGCACGCACACTCCGAGTCCGTCCAGTTGCGGTCAATCGGTGATGGTGAATTACACGGTAAGCATCAACGGCCTGGGCAGCGGCACGCCGGGCGGGAATGTGACGGTTTCGGATGGCACGAGTTCATGCACGGGCACGGTGGCAGCAGGCCAATGCACACTCAGCCTGAGTGGTGCAGGCAATCACACACTGACCGCAACTTATGAAGGTGACAGCAACTTTAACAACAGTACGTCAGGCAATGTCATCCACCCGGTCAATGACACGACAGCGCCGACAATCGCTGGCCCGGCCAATCAGGTCGGCGTGACCAACGGCGTCGCCACGACCGCGGTGGTCAACTACCCCACGCCAACCGCCAGCGACAACTGCGGAAGCACGCCGACCGTCGTGTGCAATCCGTCCGGCTACACCTTCCCGCTCGGCACCACGACGGTCAACTGCACGGCGACAGACGGAGCAGGACTGACGGCGAGTTGCAGCTTCACAGTGGTCGTGCGTACGCCACGCGCCGCTGTCAATAATTTGAAGACGCAAGTGCAGGCGCTCGTGCCCGCCACTCTCACGCAAACGCAAGCCAATACCTTGCTGGGCTATTTGGAAATGGCTGGCTCATACCTGGAGCAGGGCAATAACACGGCGGCCTGTACTCAACTAGGGAGCTTCGTCACACAGTGCAACACGCTCACACCGCCAATGAGCGCCACACAACGCGACAGCTTGACCAGCTACGCCAACAAAATCAGGACGGCCATCGGTTGTAGCGGTTCGTTCAGCCCGCAAACGGTCGGGCTGTACAACAGTCGGAATAGCGAGTTCCAACTCAAGCAGCAGAATGTCACGGGACTGGCCGAGCGGGTTGAGCGTTACGGTCAGCCGGGCGCTTGGCCAGTCGCAGGCGATTGGGATGGCGACGGGCTGGATAGCATCGGCGTCTTCCAGCAAGGTGTTTTTTATCTGCGCGGCGCCGGCAAGGGTGAAGAGTTGGTGGTGGAGTTTGGGCACGCGGGCGACTTGCCGGTGGTCGGTGATTGGGATGGCGACGGCGTGGACACCATCGGCGTCTATCGCGAAGGCTACTTCCTGCTGCGCAACAGTAACCAAAGCGGGCCACCGGACTTGATCATCCAACTCGGCAGCGCAGGCGATCTACCATTGGCAGGTGATTGGGACGGCGATGGACAGGTGACAGTGGGCGTCTACAATCCGGCGACGGGCGTGTTCCGGCTGAGCAATTCGCTCAAGCTCGGTCTGGTAGACATCGAAGTGCAATGGGGCGGGCCGGGCTATTGGCCGGTGGTGGGGGATTGGGATGGCGACGGCGTGACGACGCTGGGGCTCTACAGCGAGCGTGGCGAATTCCTGCTGCGCAATACGAACACGGCAGGGCCACCGGAGTTCGTCTTTACGCTGGGCGTGCGCGGTGGGCTGCCTGTCGCGGGCGTTTGGGTCGGTATGCCGTAAGCGTAGCGTGCGGCACAGAAAGCCGCTGTGCGGTTGCTGCTGGCCGGGAGTGTGCGAGAAAACTCCGTATTATCTCCGCGCCCTGCGGCAGCACACGTGCAGCGGCCTTGGCGGGAATCGAGGATTGAGGATCAAGCCGCGCAGTGCCCACTGTTGGCGCGGTGCGATCTTCGATCTATCGCGTCCTTTCACCTGAAGTTTTCTATCAGCATAATGTCACTGCCGAGCTGGTCCCCTTGAGTGTAAAGAATCGTCCGCCCGTCGGGAGCAACAGCCAAGCCTGTCGGCCACCAGAGTGGTTCTTTCTCGACGGTGGCCAATGGCGTCACCCGGCGCGTGGCGAAGTCGAAGAATTTGATGACCGGAGCCGCCGTCCCTTCGTGGGAGAGGAAATAGATGCCGCGAGCGAGCACGGCCCAGTAGCGCCAATACCCGGCCTGAGTCAGTTCCGGAACTTGAGTCTCTGCACCGCCAGCTACCGGGACCTGCCAGATGCCGCCGGGGCCGCGACCTTTCGTGTAGTAGAGCGATTGGCCGTCAGGGGATTCGAAGCCTTCAAAGGCCCCCTGCTTCGTCACCTGCACCGCCTCACCACCTGCCGTGGGCATCTTCCAGATGTTCGAAGACCCGCTTCGTTTGGAGGCAAAATAGATCCACCGCCCGTCACGTGACCAACTCGGCGTGAAGCCGAGTGCTTGGGCCGTCGTCAGCCGTCGCGGCATGCCTCCTTCCGCGCCCGTGACAAAGAGGTGGGTTTGGCCTTCCTTGGTAGAGTCGAAGGCGATCTGTTGGCCGTCGGGCGACCAGCGTGGAGTGCCGGTGGAAGAGCCGAGGCAGGAAGTCAATTGTTTCGGGTAAGAGCCGTCCCTGTTACACACCCAGACATCACTGCACCCGGAGCGATCGGAGATAAAGACGATCTTTTGCCCGTCGGGGGAAAACTGCGGACTGTGGTCTTGCCGCGTCGAAGCGATCAACTTGGATGACGAGAGTTTGCCAGCGGTCGGGACTTGCCCTGTGAGACCTAGCCCTTCCAAACGCCAGATGTTGATGTCCGCTGAGGATTCCGCATAAGCCAGGCGGCCCCCCAGCCGAGAGACGGATGGGGAGGCGATGTTGCCTGATGCTGCCGGCGCCTGCTCAGGTCTGCCGCCGGAGGCTGGCACGCGCCACATACTTCGCCCGCCGCCTTCTCGGGCCGACAAAAAGATGATCTCGTTGCCATCAGCCGTCCAGGTCAGCCCGAGAACGTCCCGGTTATCCCAGGTCAGTCGCCGCAGTTCGCCGCCGGCGATAGGCGATAGGTAGATCGCGTTTGACATGAGGGGGTTCTTCCGGATGAAGGCTAAGCTCTTCCCGTCGGGTGAAAGGGCGGGGAGATTATCGCTAGAGGTTGGCCCGGGCGAAGTCAGTCTCCGCTTCTCGCCTGTCTGAAGCGAAAGGGCGTAGATACTGTTGGATTCCTGAGGCGAAGCCCTATACACGAAGGCGATGGCTGTGCCATCGGGGAACCAGGCCAGGCTCGACAAGCTAAATTGGCCGATGGATTTCACGTTCGAAAACATGAGTTCATTCGAGAGCACGGCCTCCGGCCCAGCCAATTTACGCTCAGCACCGCCTAAAGCCGGAACCATAAAAATACCGGCCCGCTGCGGCGAGTAGCGGATGAAAGCGATATAGCGGCCGTCAGGTGACCACACCGGACTGCGGTCGTCAGCCGTGCCAGCGGTCAGCCGCAGCGGCTCCCCCTCGCCGAGTTGCTTGACGTAAATGTTTAGCGCTCCATCCTGCCCGCCATCCCAGGCAAAAGCGATCCGGTCGCCGTCGGGCGAGAAAGCCGGGTCGAGTTCGCTCCCCGGAAAGGTGGTGAAGGGAACGAGCCGCGCCGGGACAGTTGGCCGTGCTGCCCCGTTCCGCTGTCGAAGTTGGGAGAGCCCAAAAGCCAGCCCGGCGATGGCTAAGCAGAGGCCGGAGAGGGCGATCATTGCCCTTCTTTGCTGGCGGTTGCCCGGGCCGATCAGCAGCTTAGCTCTCGGGGTGACATCGTGCGCTCCGCTTTCTACTGCTTCAATCGCCGATTCCCTCGCCGTCTTGACCTGAGCCGGTCCAGCTTCCTCTCCCTCAATGATGACGATACGGGAGAGCGTATGATCCTCCACGACCATCGTCGCTTCCTCTTCCACTGCCTCTCTCACACGAGCCGTAAAGCGATAGCCCCGCCCCGATACCGTCGCGATGTACTGAGCTTCGCCCACTCCCCCGCCGAGCGCCTTTCTGAGCATATAAATGTTCTGGGTCAGATTCGACTCCTCGACAAAGCTGTCGGGCCAGAGCGCCCGCATCAGTTCGTCCTTCTCCAGGACTTGTCCACTGTGCTGGACCAAGAAGAGGAGCGTGTCGAAGGCCTTCTTTTGGAGGGGCACTGGCTCTCCCTCTCTGAGCAAGAGGTGGTTGGCGACATCGAGGCGGAACGGCCCGAATTCGTAGAAGTGCTTGGCTTGCTTATCCATAGCCCGAACTGAGAAACGCCTGAGAAACTCTTGAGCCAGATTTGAGCGCCGACTTAGGACATTGAGACGGCACTCGTCCGAAACTGCGGCCCGAACTTAAGGGAAGTCATTGCCAGTTAGGCAGTGGCAAGTTTACCACGCGGCCTGACGGAAATTAACCGGGAGAGGTGAGGAGATGAAAAAGACAGAGATCACGATTGAGACCTACCGAGTGAAAGTCATCCGCCGCTCCGGGCGGACGGCGCGGGTCTGGTGCGCGGCCTGTGGCGAAATGGTTCAGATGATCACCGCCGAGCAGGCCGCGCTCTTGGCCGGCGTAACGACGCGCGCGATCTACCGCTGGGTGGAAGAAGAGCGGCTGCACTTCACCGAAACTGAAGTCGGCGGCCTGCTGGTCTGCCCTGGCTCGTTAAATTGAAGAGATGGCTTGAGCATCTGCGCGTGCCGCACCAGGAACAGATGATTCCAGGAGCGCGGCCGGGCAATAACCTTGATGGAGGATAAGATGAAACAGCTAACGACTCGAATGATTCTGGCGGCAGCACAACTTACAGGGAAGGAGATGAAAGAGAGGTTGAAATTTTCCCTGACCCTGGCCGTTGTCGCCTTCGGCTTGATGCTGGGTGCGGCGCAAAGCGCGCAGGCACAGCAAACCGGCGTGATCCCGGTCCTTCACAGCGCCAGTTATGACTCAACGACCGGGAAGCTGACGGCCTTCTTCGGCTATATCAATACTACCTCTATGCCGGTCACGTTCAAGACCGGGACGATTTCAAATTTTTTCTCCCCACCTCCCGGCACTCGCGGCCAGGGGGCCACCTTCCTCCCAGGAGTCCACCCGGTAGCGTTCGGGGCAGTTTTTGACCCCGGTTCCACACCTCAAATCACCTGGACTATTGATACTAAGCAAGCGGCCGTCACGCTGGGGGATAAAAGTCCCTTCCAAAGTGGTGTGCAGTTTAGCTCCGACACCTACCTGGTCACTCCAGGCACTGGATCAGTCACCGTCACGGTCACCCGCACCCACGGACGCGGCGCAATGTCGGTTGACTATTCTACGGCCGACGGCACGGCCACAGCGGGGCCTGATTACACGGCCGTCACAGGCACGGTCAACTTTGCGGAAGGTGAGGTGACGAAGAGTTTCAACGTCCCGATCCTCGCCCAAGCTTCCGGCAAGACGGCACTACTCCGGCTCAGCAATCCGACCGGGGCCTTCAGCTTGCGCGGGCTGACCACCGAGGGCAGAGACAACCCGAAAATGAGCGTGGCCTTGCTCACCATCGGGTCTCTTTTCAACCCGGATCTCATCCAAACGCAGGCCCCTTCCAACATTTTCGTCTCGGGCTTGTCGGGTGTAGTCACCGAGGTACGAGTGGGGCTCTATAACTTCTTCCGTTCCAACGTCATTGATGAAACCGACATCTTATTGGTCGGCCCCTCCGGCCAGAAGATGCTCCTGATGTCGGATGCCGGAGGTGGCACGTTCGGCGGCACGCTGGTCTTTGACGATGCGGCCACCTCCCGGCTGCCGAACGGGAGCGCCATCACCCCCGGAACTTACAAGCCGACGAACTATGACCCGCCGGATAACGACGACTCGTTTACTTTCCAGCCACCGCCTTATCAATTATCAGCACCGGCGGGAACAGCCACCCTGGCATCAGTCTTTAATGGGGCGAATCCCAACGGGGTCTGGAGCCTCTATGTTAGATCTCCGGGAGATGTCCCGATCGTGGACGGCTGGAGTCTTGAGATTCAGACCAGCAGTAACTGCCCGACCATTTCTCTCAGCCCGGCGGCGCTTCCCTCCGCCATTTCAGGCACCGCCTACAACGTCGCCTTGACGGCCACCGGCGGCACCGGGTCCTACAACTTCAGTCTGACCGATGGGGTGTTGCCTGGAGGCTTAGCGCTCAGCAACGGCGTGCTCAGCGGCACCTTGAGCGCGAGCGGCACGTTCAACTTCACGCTCACGGCGTCGGATGGCAATAGTTGTTCGGGGTCACAAGCCTACAGCCTGACCCTCACTTGCCCTACCATCACCTTCAGCGCAAGTCAGGTCAATCCGACCTGCAACGGCGCGGCGAATGGCAGTCTGACCATCAGCAATGTGCTGGGCGGGACCGAGCCGTACCAATACTCAATTAACAACGGCGCGCAGTTCTTCGCCAACCCCTCATTCACGGGCCTTGGCGCGGGCACTTATCAGGTCGTCGTAAAAGACGCCAACAACTGCACAAGCACCAGTTCGGTGACGATCACCCAGCCACCGGCTATCTCGTTATCCACCGTAGTCACGAACGTCAATTGCTTTGGCGGCACCACCGGCTCGATGAATCTGACGGTCAGCGGCGGAACTACACCCTATACCTTCCTGTGGAGTGACGGCGCTACGACCGAAGACCGCAGCGGGCGGGTTGCCGGAACCTACTCAGTGACGGTGACCGATGCCAACGGCTGCATGACCAGCAAATCGGTGACGATTACCCAGCCAGCGGCTCTCGGATCAACGGAAACGCACACGAACCTCAGTTGCCTTGGCAGCACCAACGGCTCGATTGATCTGTCAGTCAGCGGCGGCAGTACACCATATACCTTCAGGTGGAGTGATGGCGTCACGACCGAAGATCGCAGCGGGCTGGCCGCCGGAAATTACTCAGTGACGGTGACCGACGCCAACGGCTGCACGACCAGCAGGTCGGTGATGATTGCGCAACCGGCAGTCGTCATCTTCAGCACGCTGCCGGTCAATCCGACCTGCAACGGTGCAACGAACGGCAGCCTGAGCATCAGCAATGTGCTGGGCGGGACGGGTACGTATCAATTCTCGATTAATAACGGCGCGAGCTTCTTCGCCAACCCCTCGTTCACCGGCCTGGGCGCGGGCACTTATCAGGTCGTCGTAAAAGACGCCAATGGCTGTCAGAGCGCGGTTGCGTCTGTCACCCTGACACAACCGTCGGCCGTGACCTTCAGCACAAGTCAGGTCAATCCGACTTGCAACGGCGCGACAAACGGCAGCCTGACCATCAATGCGACGGGCGGCGCCGGTACGCTGCAATACTCAATCAACAATGGGCAAAGCTTCCAGCCCGCGAACATGTTCACGGGCTTGGCGGCAGGCGTGTACAACCTAGTCATCAAAGACAGCGGCAACTGTCTAGTCACCGCCACGGCCACCTTGACCCAGCCCTCCGCTCTCAACTTTACCGCCACACCAGTCAACCCGACTTGTAATGGCGCGACCAACGGTCAGTTGACGATCAACGCCAGCGGCGGCACAGGCGCGCTGCTATACTCGATCAACAACGGCCAGAGTTTCAGCAGCAACAACCAGTTCACGGGCTTGGCGGCAGGCGCCTATCAAGTCGTGGTCAAAGATTCCAACAACTGCGCCGCCGCCGCGCAAAGCGTGCTGCTGAGCAATCCGGCAGTCCTCAGCTTCACCACGCAAACCAGCACGCCCACTTGCACTGGTGCGAGCAACGGCCAATTGACCATCAACGCCACGGGCGGCACGGGTGTATTGCTGTACTCGATCAACAACGGCACCAGCTTCCAGGCCGCGAATGTCTTCAACGGGCTAACCGCGGGCAGCTATCAAGTTGTGGTTAAGGATGCCAACAATTGCACGACTGCCGCCCAAGGCGTGTCGCTCACCCAACCGCAGACTCTCAGCTTCAGCACGAGCAAGACCGATCCAACGTGCAATGGCGCGAGCAATGGCAGCCTCAGCGTCAATGCCAGTGGCGGTACGGGCGCGCTGCTATACTCGATCAACAACGGCGCAGGCTTTCAGCCTTCGCCCAGCTTCAACAATCTGCCGGCAGGCACCTATCAAGTCGTGGTCAAAGACGCCAATGCCTGCCAGACCGCCGCGATAGCGGTCACGTTGGCGCAACCAGCCGCCAGCACTGCTACGCTGAGCGGTGCTGGTGCCATCCGCCCGGGGCAATCAGCCAGCCTCACTGTCACGCTCGCGGGTGGCACGCCGCCTTACACCGTCACTTTGAACAATGGCGGCGGCACGCAGACCGGCGCCAGCCCCTTGCAGTTCAGCCTCAGCCCGGCAGTCACTACCACCTACGCCATCAGTTCAGCAGTAGACAACAATGGCTGCCCGGCCACACCCCAAGGGAGCGCCACGATCATCGTAGACAGCACCCCACCCACGATCACCTGCCCACCCGCGCAAGTCGGTGTCATCGCTGGCAGCTCTGGCGCGGTCACCTACCCAGTGCCGACCGTGACCGACAATAATCCGGGGGCGACCTTCAATTGCACACCACTTTCCGGCGCGCCTTTTGCGCTCGGCACGACGACGGTCAATTGCACGGCGACCGATGTGGCGGGGCTGACAGCGAGTTGCAGTTTCACGGTGGTGGTGCGTACGCCACGCGCCGCCGTCACCAATTTGAAAACGCAAGTGCAGGCGCTCGTGCCCACCACGCTCACACAATCGCAGGCCAATTCGTTGATTAGCTATCTGGAACTGGCTGGTACGCACCTGGAGCAGGGCAACAACAGTGCGACCTGTACTGACCTGGCGAGCTTCAACACACAGTGCAACAACCCAAGTCTGCCAATGAACACCACACAGCGTGACAACCTGATCAGCTACGCCAACAAAATCAGGGCAGCCATCGGCTGCGGCGGTGCGTTCAGCCCGCAGACGGTCGGGCTCTACAACAGCCGCAATAGCGAGTTCCAGCTCAAGCAGCAGAATGTCACGGGACTGGCCGAGCGGATTGAGCGTTACGGACAGCCAGGCGCTTGGCCAGTGGCAGGCGATTGGGACGGCGATGGCTTGGACACAATCGGCGTCTTTCAGCAAGGCGTGTTCTACCTGCACGGCGCGGGCAAAGCTGAGGAGGAGTTGGTGGTGGAGTTCGGGCAAGCAGGCGATGTGCCGGTGGTAGGTGATTGGGACGGCGATGGGGTGGATACGGTAGGCGTCTATCGCGAAGGCCACTTCCTACTGCGCAACAGTAACCAAAGCGGGCCACCGGACTTAATCGTCCAGTTGGGCAGCGTTGGCGATCTGCCGTTAGCGGGTGATTGGGATGGCGATGGGCAAGTGACAGTGGGCGTCTACAATCCGGCAACAGGAATGTTCCGCTTGAGTAACTCGCTCAAGCTCGGACTGGCAGACATCGAAGTGCAATGGGGCGGGCCGGACTATTGGCCAGTGGTGGGGGATTGGGATGGCGACGGCGTGACGACTCTGGGTCTCTACAGCGAGCGGGGAGAATTCCTGTTGCGCAACACCAACACGACGGGGCCGCCGGAGTTAAGCTTTACGCTGGGCGTGCGCGGTGGGCTACCTGTGGCGGGGGCTTGGAGTAAGTCGCCCTGAGCGTGGCGGCTGGCCATCGCTCAACTGAATTGGCTACGCAGAGGTGAGCGCAGTGCTTGCCTCTGCGTTTTTTTCTTGTAGGGCTAGCACCAGATTGATTTCGTGTGTGGGCGCGACGACGTTGTGCCGTGCGGCGCGCAAGCGGTCAACGTCTACCTCATCGAGCCGCAGCCAGCCTGACCGGTTTTAGCCATTCCTATCTTTCCCCTCACTTATTCTGCTGTTGTTCTACTTCTTCATCCGTAGCGGCAACCCACAACCTTATCTTTCCATCTACACCCGCGCTAGCCAAGGCTTTGCCGCTTGGCGAAAAAGCTACTGAAAATACATTCCCCTTATGTCCTTTTAGCGTTAATAGCTCTAGCCCGCTTTGTACATCCCAAAGCTTAACAGTCTTATCAGCGCTCGCACTAGCCAGTGTTTTGCCGTCCGGGGAAAGCGCTACGCCCAAGACGTAACTTGTATGTCCTTTCAACGAAAGAATTTCTTTTTCGCTATCAATATCTAGTAGCTTAATCGTCTGAGCCGTGTTCGAGATTGCTAGCATTTTTCCGTCGCGTGAAAATGCCATGGATGTAATAATGCCGCTTTCCGTGTTAATAACAGATACCGTCTGCTTGCTACTTAGGCTCCACAATCCTACGTCTCCGCCGCCCCCGCTAACTAGCGTTTTTCCATTAGGAGAAAAGGCGATGCAATTAACAGCACCCTTGTGACCTTCCAGCTTTGCTAATTGAGCCCCAGTTTTTACATCCCAAAGTCTTATTGTTTTATCGCCGCTCCCGCTCGCCAGAACAGCTCCATCCAAGGAAAAAGCTACTGCATTAACGGTGTCAGTATGCCCATTAAGTGTTACCGTTTCTCGCCTGTCGCCTAGTCTCCATATTTTTATAGTGCCGTCTTTGCATCCACTAGCCAGCAGGTTTCTATCCGGTGAAAAGGCAACCGTGTTAACAGCATCTTCGTGCCCTTTCAATATCGCAAGCTCTTTGCCGGCGCGCCAATCCCAAAGCCTCACCAAATTATCTTTACCACCACTCGCTAACATTCCTCCATCATAGGAAAAAGCGACTGAATGAGCAGGGCCGATGTGACCGCTTAGGGTTTTTACTTCTTCAACGCCATTCGCATCCCACAACCTTACTGTTTGGTCCCCACCCCCGCTCGCTATTGTTTTGCCATTGGGAGAAAACGCGACAGAAGTCACGTTATCTGCGTGTCCTCTTAAACTTCCCAACTCCTGCTTGCTTGATAAGTCCCATATTTTCACTGTGTCATCCCAGTCCGCACTCACCAATCTTTTTCCGTCCGGAGAAAACGCAATCGAGGAAACGTAGCCTGACCCCTTTTCAAGCGTAGCCACTTTCTGCCCACTTATCACATTCCAAAGTATTATCGCGTTCCCCCAACTTCCGTTAGCAAGCATTTTCCCATCGGGCGAGAATGCTACTGATGAAATATCATCACCCACGTTTAATTCAATCAAATGTCCTCCATTTTTTACCTCCCATAAATTTATCGTTTTGTCTCTACTTCCACTTGCCAATATTGTTCCGCCTGGAGAGAAGGCAACAGCAGTAACAGCTTCTTTATGCCGCTGGAGCGTCATTACTATCTGCCTGCTTTTTAAATCCCATAAGATTAGCGACTTACTGGCTCCCCCACTTGCCAACTTGCTCCCATCTGGAGAAAAAGCTATTGGACCAGCGGTGCCTTTTGCCTCTAGTGATGCGAATTCTTTCCTGGTAGCAACATCCCATAATTTAATTTGCTTGCCAACAGTTGCCAAAGTGGCTCCATCAGGAGAAAAAGCGACGCTGACACTTAAAATAGAGTTCTCCTCTACAGCCAACACTGCTAAAGCCTGGCCATTTCTCACATCCCATAACCTAGCTGTGCCATCCTCACTTCCGCTAGCTAGCGTATTGCCATCAGGCGAGAATACAACCGAGGTAATATCATGTTTATGTCCCTTTAACTTTGCCTTTTGATTGTTATAGAGCCTCCAGAGGTAGTACCAGTAGAACTCCCGCATGTCTTCATCCTCAAAAATACCTTTGCCCGGAAGGAAGTCATGCAATATATCGTTCCCTTTTGAATAGTTCCCCTCCATAAGTGCATTCTGTGCTAGAACCAAGTTAGAACCGTAAACCAGTCGCCTAGCCTTTCTTTCATTCTTCAACGCGTTATTTCGTTGCAGGAAGGCAATTAGAGCTAAGATAAGAACAAATAACAAAGCAATCAATATGGTGATATTGAGCCGCTTAGCTTGTCGAAGCTCTCGTTTGCGTTGTTCATCCTTTTCTAAAGCTTCTGCGGCAAGGCGCTGCGCTTCGATTTCACGAACTCGGCGGCTCTGCTCAAGAAAGCCCATTGCCAGACTTAAGTCTGCGAAGTAACGCCGTGCCCACGGCTGGTTGGGCTTGTTTATCTCGCGCCAATCTAAAGCGATCTGCAAATCAGGATCGCGCCACAATCCAGCTTCGCCTTTCCGGTGCAACTCGGCGGTGTCAGCCAAGCGGGTGTAGACACGGGCGGAGCAGGCTTCTTCTTCCACCCACTGGCTCAACCGCTCCCAGCCACGGATCAGGCTCTCGTGCGAAATGTCAATCAGGCTGTCCGTCGCCAGCGGCGTCTCGGCGGGCGGCATCAGGAACGAGCGGCCCGGCTGGCGAAAGGTCTCGATGACGGTCTTGACCTCTTCCTGGCTGGCATCGGCGACGGCAGCGAGTGCGCCCAAGGTCGCCGGGCGGCGAATCTCGCGGTTGTCCTCGCCTCTTTCGGTCAGGGCTTTGAACATGCGCTCGGCAATCTTTTGATGTCGCGCGTCGAGCGCGTCATAAGCCTCGTCGGCGTGACGGGAGAGCGCCTGCTTCATCCCGCCAATCGCTTCGTAACAGCACACGTCAATTTCACCGGGTCTCGCCCGGTGATCGTGCGCTTGCCGCTTGCGCTCGTCCCAAGTCCGCATCAGCGCGTGTTGCAGCACGGGCAACTGATCCTGGTCGTCGCCGATGTCATTGAGTAGTTGATTGACCAGACGCGGCGCGATTTGTCCGTCGCCGACGGCAACCGGGCTGGCGATGGCCTCGCGCAATTGGTCGCGAGTCAGGCGCGGAATCAGGTATTGGCTTTCGGTGACGGCTTCGGGCAAATCCCAGAACTGCGCGCAGTCGCCCAAGAAATCCGACCGCATCGTCAGCACAACATAAATTCTGACATCGCGCTCGCGTGCCTCTTGGCGCGCCTGGGCTTCTGTTTGACGGGCTTCTTCGTCGCTCAGCTTGCGCTGCCGTAGCTCAGTTTTGATGGCCTGCAACTTCCGGCGCAGAGCCTCCTGCTCCGATTGGTAGCGCCGCGACGGTTCGAGCAGCAGTTTGACGAAGGCCGCCGCATCGTTTTCGTAACGGGTGCTCTTGGCTTCGCGCGCGAAGCGGAACAATTCCTCGAACTGATCTACGACCACCAGCAGGTTCTCGTCGGCGGTCTGCAACGCCAGCCGCACGGCTTCGACCAGCCCCAGGTTCCCGCGCCGCAACGTCACTTCGGCGACCTGGGTCTGAATCTCGGCATTCTCTTTGACCTCCGAGCCAAAGACTTCGGGTAAGCTTAAGGCGCGTGCCAGATTGCCGATGGGATCATTGCTCGGACGCAGGACGGCGACGCGCCAATTGGAACCGGCGCTGACCATCATCCCACCCAACAGCGCGGGCGCCAGTCCGGCGCGCACGAGCGAAGATTTGCCGCTGCCCGAAGTGCCGACGACGGCCAGGAAGCGCGTCGCTTCGAGCTTCTTCAACATTCTTTCGCTCTGTCCCTCACGCCCGAAAAATAGATGACTTTCGTGCAACTCGAAGGGGCGCAATCCGGGAAAGGGATTGTCAGACGGGCGGACTTGCGAGAGTTTTTCCAGGCTTTCAGCAATCATACCGGCAATCCTTTGGCTTGGCGGATTTGTTTGATGAACTCCGCCAGCGATTCAGGCGCGAAGCCATTGTAGTTTCTGATGACCAGGGCCTCGGCACTGTCGAAACGATCTTTGTCTTTGTTTTGCTCACCGCTAATGTAAAAGGCTTTGGCAGCGACGGGCTTTGAGCGGCCCAGGCCCGGCAGCTTGATGAATTCCTGCTTCCTGATCATCGCCCAGGGATGATTCGCGCGGCTGTAATAAACCAGAAAAGCGTCGCATTCGAGCAAGCTGTCGCGGTGATATTGCGAAACCTGTTCAGCATCGCCTTCGAACAAAGGCGGCAAGACCTCGCACTTCTCCTCGGTCAGATACTTTTCCAGTAAATCAGTCTCTTCGTAATCATGCTTGTCGCAGATAAGGTAGACACTGGCGATGCTGCCATTGCCTTTGAGCTTAACCGAAGAATCAACCGCCGGCTTGAGCAAGTTGTGAACGTAAGTCTTCAGTTGCTCGATGTCGCCACGCAACACTTCGACGCGCCGCAGGGCGGAGGAATCAGCCAGCAGTTTGGTGATGAACTCCTGCTGCTCCGGTTCGGTCTCCTCGTTCTGCTCCAGACCTTTGGGAATCCAGATGACTTGCTTGAAGCCAGGGTCGGTGTCGTGACGTTGCGCCGCTTCGTGCTGAAGGCGAACGATGGAGCGGCCCGCTGCCTGTTGCGGCACGAAGCCGTAATACTTGCCGAGCAAGTGTACCGAGACCTGGGCCGAATTGAGGTAGCCGCGCACTTTCTCTTCCAGCGCCGAGGCCACGGCTTTGGGTGGCAGTTCGACGTTGGGGAGGATGTGATAGCCGTTCTGCTCGAACTCGCGTTTGAGGTCGTTGCGCTCTGCGTCAAGCTCTGAGTCGGTCTCCGCCAAGTAGATGGTCTTGTCTTTGGCGAGTGGAACGGCTACCGCCGCGTGATTTCTAAATGCTTCGATCAGGTTCTTCAGGCTGTCCGCGAGCGCATCCAGCTTTTGCCTGCACTCGCTGGATTGTGACTCAAGCTCGATGTATGTCCCGGCGGCTTGGTCGTGGCGCAGGAACTCGCTGCCAAGCGTCTCTTGAAACTCTTCGGGGAGTCCGTCACGTTCAACATAGGTCTTCACGACTTTGACGATGCGACTCTTGTTGGCCACCCGCAGGCCGCCGCGCCGCGCCGCATTCTCGATAAACTTTTCCCGCTCCCAGCCGCACCACTTCGATTTAAGATAGCTCGGCGAGACAATGGCCAGCATCAGGGCGGAGGTGTTTACCCGCGAGTCGAGCAGCCCCTCGATCAAATCGGTTTGATCCATTCTCCTATCGCGCCAGATGGCGGGCTTTTCGCCGAGCTTCATAATCAGCAGGTTTTCGAGGTTTTCATGCAACCACTCCACCCATCTGAACTCGAAGACACGAAGATTGTCGTTGTGGGCATAGCTGATGAAGATGTCGTTCTCGTAGCCCGGGATTAAGCCCATAACAACCTTCTGCGGGATCGGAATACTGTCTGCCGATTTGGTAGAGTCAGAAATTGGCGGCTCTTACTCGACTGAAGGCACAAAACACTGCGCCGCGCGGGCAGTTTATACACTATTGGCAGAGGAATTTGAATAGCTGCGCTAGCGGCTCAGGCTGCGCGCCGTAGCGTGTGTCGAAGCGGTGGAGTATGCCACTTGCTCAACGGATCGTTTGATGTAGAGGTGAGTTGGCCGGAGTCTGAGCGCTCCGGCCAGTTTGTTATTGCGCGCGTGCAGCTTGCTTCAGCCTATTTCAAAGCGTTTTGCACGGTCGTCGTCAACAACTCACGGTCAATGATGCCGAAGCGCGAGAGCACGAGCTGTCCCCGCTTGTCATAGATAAACGTGGCGGGCAAGGTGCCGGGCCAGTCTTTGTTGATCTGGTCAATCATCTCCTGCGGGTCGTCGGTGTCTTGCACGTAGATGGGGAAGACCAGTTTCTTGTCGCGCACGAAGCGTGTGACCAGCGTATTCAGGTCGGTCGTGTCGTCGGCGCTGATGGCAACGACGCGGACGCCTTTGCTGCGATATTCGGCGTCGAGCTTGACGAATTCGGGCATCTCGGCCACACAAGGCGCGCACCACGTCGCCCAGAAGTTGAGAACCAGCACTTGGCCTTTGAATGAATCGCGCAGCCTGGGGAACTGGGCGGGCTTGAGCAGGGTGGGTTTTGAGAAAGCCATGTTGCCACCCGGCCTGGCAGTCGTGGTCGGACGTTTGGTGGCAGGCTTGGCTTTCTGTGGGACGAAGGATGCAGTAACGGGAGTGAGAGCGACCGGGTAGACTGGCGACTGCAACATACTTTGCCGGAGAGTGCCTCGGGCGCTCTCGCTCCCGGTACTGCGCCCGGTAGTTGCCACTTGCGCACGCTTGATGACGCAGCCCATCGCTTTGGCTTCCGGCACACTCACCGGCTTGCCCGCCAGCAATTCATTCAACGCCTCGCGCAGATCGTTGCGCTTGACGCGCCGCACATCCTGCGAATTATCAATGCGCCCGTGATAACGCAGCACGCCTTGCGCATCCACGACAAAGATTTCGGGCGTGCGTTCTGCGCCGTAAGCGTCCGCCACCTTGTTGCCTGCGTCTTTCAGGATGGGAAAGGCGAAGTTGTGTTGCGTGGCGTGGGCTTTGATGTCGGCGATAGTTTCGGGCGCGCTGGCATTGATGGCCAGGAAGGTCACGCCTTGTTTGGCATAGTCTTCGGCCAACGCGCGGATGCGTTCGTTGTAGGCGTTGGAGATGGGGCATTGCACGCTCAGAAAGGCGACGACAGTGATTTTGCCGCGTTGATCTTTGAGCGTGTGTGATTGGCCTCGCAAGTCAGGCAAGCTAAAGTCAGGTGCGGGTTGGCCGATGGCAAGCCCTGTCGTGGCTTGGACGACGCCAGTCAACAACCAAAGTGTGGCAATCAAAGCCACGGTGGAAATTAATCTCATTTCTTTTTGCTCCTGCGTTGTTTTGCCGCCGGTCGGCGCTTGGTTGCGCGCGGCGGTTTTTTGGATACGGCTTGTAGCTTGGGCACTGGCGGCGGCGGGAAGCTGACTCGTTCATAAATCTCCGCCAGGCTCAAGCGGCAATTGATAGATTCGATTACGAAGCTGGTTTCCAGACCGCGATAGGCTCGATATTTCCAACTACCGTCAGCTTGGCGTGTGTAATGTTCGATTTTGGGTGCGCTCTGTGCCACTAGCAGATAATCCTGCAAGGACGGGTTCCAGCGGTCGTAACGCTCGAATTTGATGTCGCGGTCGAATTCCTCGGTGGAGGGCGACAGCACTTCGAAGATCACCACCGGGTTGATGACGATGTCGCGGAATTCATCGTGATACTGGAGGGGGTCGCAGACAACGAAAACATCGGGATAAGAAAACAAGCCTTTGGTGCTGCGCGGGGAAAGTGGCAACGGGCCGCTGCGCACTTTAGTATTGGCGATGCGGCCACGGCAAGGTGTGCCTCTGAGTTGCGGATGTATTTGCGCAGCCAGATTCATGCAAATGTCGCCGTGCTCCTCACTTTCGCCAGCCATCTTGTAGATGAAACCGTCGAGATACTCGTGACGCGCTTCAGCGGCGCGCTCAAGCGTCAGGTACTCTTCGACGGTGTACAGCGTTGGTGCGAATGCCAAAGACATAGTTCACCTCAATGCCTCGATTATAGTTTCTCCGCCACTGACTTCGCCTGCAAAAACAATCCCAAATAATCGCGCCCACCCGCCTTCGAATCCGTTCCCGACATATTGAACCCGCCGAACGGATGCACGTCCACCAGCGCGCCTGTGCACTTGCGGTTGATGTAGAGATTGCCGACGTGGAAATCACGCTTGGCGATTTCGATGCGCGTGCGGTCGGACGAATAGAAGGCGCCGGTCAAGCCGTAGATCGTGTTGTTCGCAATCGCCAGCGCCTCGTTGACATCCTGCGCTTTGATGCAGGCGAGCACCGGGCCGAAGATTTCTTCTTGCGAGATGCGCGCTTGCGGATCAACATCGGCGATCACCGTCGGCTGGATAAAATATCCTTCGTCGGCTAGGTCGTGTTTGCCCCCGCCTGCGAGCACGCGCCCTTCGTTCTTGCCGATTTCGACGTAGCTGGACACTTTCTCGAATGCCTTCTTGCTCGACACGGGGCCGGTATAGTTGCGCACGTCCGTAACGGGGCCGATTTTGAGCTTGCCGGTTAGCTCGGCGACTTTGCTGACGACTTGATCGTAGACCTCGTCAACAATCACCGCGCGCGAACAGGCCGAACACTTCTGGCCGGAAAAACCGAAAGCCGACGCGACGATGCCCGCCGCGGCTTCATCCAGATTGGCAGTCTCATCCACGACGATGGTGTCCTTGCCGCCCATCTCGGCGACAACACGCTTGATCCAAATTTGGCCGGGCCGTGGCTTGGCCGCGAGTTCGTTGATGCGCAGGCCAACCGCCATCGAGCCGGTGAACGAGATGAAGCGTGTGCGCGGATGCTCGACCATGTATTCGCCAACGGTCGGGCCATCAGCGGGCAGGAAGTTGATAACGCCGGGAGGCAGGCCGATTTCTTCCATCACTTCGACAAATTTGGCTGCGATGATCGGTGTATCGTCAGAAGGTTTCAGCACAGTGGTGTTGCCCGCGACGATGGCCGAACAGGTCATCCCGGCCATAATCGCCAGCGGGAAATTCCACGGCGGAATGATGATGCCGACACCGAGCGGCAGGTATTTCATCTCGTTGACTTCATCAGGCAGCGGCGAAGGCGTAAGCGGTTGCGGCGCATCGTAGCGCAAAGCTTGGCGCGCATAGAAGTCCAGAAAATCAATTGCCTCGCCCGTGTCGGCTTCGGCTTCGAGCCAGGATTTACCGGCTTCGTAAACCATCCAAGCGTTGAACTCGTCCTTGCGGCGACGCAGGATGGCGGCGGCCTGAAATAGGTAATTGGCGCGCTGTTCGACGCTGGTGTGTTGCCAGCTTTCAAACGCTTGCCAAGCAGCGGCGATGGCGCGGTCAGCCAGTTCTTTGGTGCCGTGATGGACGCGCCCGACGACTTGATTGAATTGCGAAGGGTTGACCGAAGCGAGCAGGTCGCCGGTCTCTACACGCTCGCCGCCGATGGTGAGCGGGTAGGTGCGGCCCAGTTGCGCGGCGACTTGTTCGAGGCCGCGCTGCATTGCCTGGGCGTTGCGTTCATCGCTGAAGTCGCGATAAGACTCATTTTTGAAAGGCGGTAGATTGATCATTGCGGGATTCCTTTGCCAGATTCTCTTGGATGAATTGTGCAGTTAAGGCAGGCATTTTACTTGACGGCTCGTGGATTGGCTAACCAGTGGCGTCTAAAGTTGGCTTAGTTGGCATCACTCTGACTGAATTCGACAATCGTTGCGCCCCAGCCACCGGCTTCGGGCGGTGCATCGTAGAAACATTTGACGTGCGAGGTGCGTGCTAGCAGCTTGCGCACAAGCTCGCGTTGAACGCCCTGGCCTTTGCCGTGAATGATGCGCACGCAGCGAAAGTCGCGCGCCTGAGCTTGGAACAAATATTCTTCAACAACGGCTTTGACTTGCTTGGGCGGAATCGTGTGCAGGTCAATCACGTCGGTGATCTCCAATTGTACCGGCTCGTCAAACGGATCTGCCGCGTCGTCTTCATTGGTCAATTCAGGCTCGACGCGGGCAGCAAGATCGCTTGGCTTGCTCCACCAATTCAAAAATCTTGCGAGCAATTTCATACTGCTGATCATATCGGCTAGACTGCGCGCGCGACAACGCCATCTTTACAAGAGAAAGTGAGCAGACAAGTTTGACTGACGAGCAGAACGAGTGCGCCAATCCTTGGCAAACCTTGAAGAGCCAGACTGTTTACGACAACTCTTGGATCACTGTTCAACACGATGAAGTGATTCGGCCAGATGGCGCGCCGGGGATTTACGGCATGGTGCATTTCAAAAACCGCGCGATTGGCGTGTTGCCGATTGATGACGAAGGCCACACCTATCTGGTTGGTCAGTATCGCTATACGCTCGACGAATATTCGTGGGAGATTCCCGAAGGCGGCTGTCCGGTCGGGGAAGACCCGTTGCGGGCGGCGCAGCGTGAGTTGAAGGAAGAGACGGGCTTGAGCGCGCGCCATTGGCAATTGCTCGGTCGAGCGCATCTCTCCAATTCGGTCAGTGATGAAGAGGCGCTTTACTATCTGGCAACTGACCTCGTGCAGGGAGATGCTGAGCCGGAGGGCACAGAGAAGCTGCAATTGCGGCGCGTGCCTTTTGCAGAGGCTTTACAGATGGCTTTGGCGGGCGAGATCACCGATGCATTGAGTGTGTTGGCGTTAGTACGGTATGCCCTACCGCGTGTCTGAACAGCCCCTGAAAGGGTTGCACGATGCATGCAGGTGCGACCATTGCAGGGTCGGAATTGGGTCCTTCGCTCTCCGGTAGCGTTGCCACCGGCTATTGAATCAAGCCCTTTCAGGACTTTCAGCGGCACTTCTCATACACGCTCTTACGGAAAAATGGCTGACAGGAAAATGTCGCGTCGAATCTTCCTGTCAGCCATTTTTTTCTGAAGCGAAAATTCTTTAGCCTGCTTTGATGGCGTCCTCTAAAGCTGCCTTCATCTGTGGCACACTGATGGCGGCAGAGAAGCCAATGAAGTGATTGCGCACCTTGCCGTCGCGTCCGATGATGAGCGTTTGGGGAATGCCACCCCGCCCGGCCAGCCGCATAATGTTGACCGCCAACGTCTGATCCGCCCAACCGATGGGATAGGTGATCTTGAACTGTTTAGAAAACTCGCGGACTTTGGTTGCATCGGCTGTCGGGTCTTCGTTGGTCAGGCCGATCACTTCGACGCCCTGGCTCTTATATTGATTGGCCATTTCGATCAAGTGTGGAATTTCCTGGCGGCAGGGGCCGCACCAGGTTGCCCACAAATCCACGATCAAAACTTTGCCTTGATAATCGGAGATTTTCTTCGCGCCGCCTTCGAGCATATTGATCGAGGCGTCTTTGACCGTCTCTGGCAATGCAACAGGGTTGGCTGGGCTGGCCGGTCGCGCCGCTGCTGGCATGGAACCCGTACCAGTGTTGGCCACCGACACCTCATCTATTACAGAGCCATCTTTATGCAAAAATGAAGAAGCGATGGCCGCTATCAATAAGACTGCCGAGCCGATCAGTCCGATTTTAGTCAGACTCCAAGAAGAAGAAGAAGCAGATGACGATGGCGAATTGGGAGTGCTAGGCATTGATTTCCTTCCTCAAGCTCAAAGGGAATTTGTCCCAAGGGAATTTGATGGACGATCAGGAAGCTCTTTGAGTCTTCTGAAAACATTTGCGAACAGGACAATGATAATGCTCGTACTGGACAAGCGGCCATAGCATAACTGTAGCTTTGCGGTGGGGCAAGTTGATTGTGTTGGCGGCAAGGCTTCGATGACAAATAGGCATTCTCAACTTTAAGCAATAAGCAGCTGCAGCGAGCCATTCTGAATTTGGTTTCGCTTTCGGGATAATGGCATCCCAAAAACGGACACGGTGGATGCAGTCAAAACTTGATCTATACGGCCAGCACTTGAATTCTCAGCTACTTAGCAGAGAATAGTGCTTGGCACGCAAATTGGATTAACAGCTATCGTTAATTTGTCTGAAACGCCTGCGCGTTTCAGACACTCACTTATCGGTTTTCTTGGAGGCATTATGGATAAACCACGGGAGAAATCTTTCGCGCGCAATCGCAAGATTCGCCGCGTGATCTACGCCGTGCTGGTTATTGGCGGCATTACTGGCGTGACGCTCGGTGTATCGCGGCTCAAACCCGCCGCACCCTCCGTGGATCGCGCCACTACTATCATTGATACGGTCAAACGCGGCCCGATGGTGCGCAACGTGCGCGGCCTGGGCACGCTGGTGCCCGAAGACATCGTCTGGATTACCTCGACGACCAAAGGGCGCATAGACAAAAGACTGGTACAACCTGGCTCGGTAGTGCGACCCGACACCATCTTGTTCGAGATGAGCGATCCCGATTTGCAGCAGCAGTTGATTGATGCCGAGTTGGCGTTCAAATCCTCTGAGGCGGCTTACACCAATCGCAAGGTTGATCTGGAATCCCAACTGCTCAATCAGAAAGCTCAGGCTGCCACTATCTTGTCCGATTTTACGCAAGCCAAGCTCTCGGCTGAGGCTTATGAAGAGTTGACCAAGCAAGGGCTATATTCGGAGTTGCTCTACAAGCAGCTCAAGGCCAAAGCTGAAGAACTGGGCCAGCGCAACGAGCTTGAAAAGAAGCGTATTGAGATGAATACCGAGGCGATGAAAACGCAACTAGCCGTCAGCCAAGCCGACCTTGACCAGCGCCGCGCGATGGTCGAGTTGCGTCGCAAGCAAGTCGCTGACCTGCGCGTGCGCGCCGGAATGAGCGGTATCCTGCAACTGTGGGCCGTTGAAGTCGGCCAGACCGTTCAGCCGGGCACCAACCTGGCGCGCGTCTCCGATCCCTCGCATTTGAAAGCGCAGGTGCGCATCGCCGAAACGCAGGCGAAAGATATTGCCATCGGCCAGAGTGCGGAGATAGATGCGCGCACCGGCAGTATTATCGAAGGTCGCGTCACGCGCATTGATCCGCGCGCCGAAAACGGCACCGTATTAGTAGACGTGGCGTTGCTGGGCGCGCTGCCCAACGTCCGCCCCGATATGAGTGTGGATGGAACCATCGTACTTGAACACCTACCCGATAACACGATCAAGGTCGGACGCCCGGCCTTCGGGCAGCCCAACAGCACGATCACGCTCTTCAAACTCGAAGCAGACGATATTCACGCCGTGGCCACCAAAGTCACTTTGGGACGTGATTCCGTTACCGAGATTGAAATACGTGAGGGGTTGAAGCCCGGCGATAAAGTGATCCTGTCCGACACTTCGCAGTGGAGCGATAAGGGTGACCGCATCAAGCTTAATTGAGATTATTGTCCCTGGTCAGTGGCTAGTCGCGACTAGCCACTGACTATTGATCACCAAAAAGGAGAGAACTAATGAGCGAATCACTATTGCGCATGGATAGTGTGAAGAAAGTCTTCTACACCGATGAAGTCGAGACCCACGCGTTATCGGGCATCCACTTAGAGATCAACAAAGGCGAATACATTTCTATCGCTGGCCCATCCGGTTGCGGCAAATCTACGCTGCTTTCGATTCTGGGCCTGCTCGATTCGCCCTCGGACGGCGAGTACCTGCTCAATGGTAAGCCTGTACAGGGACTTTCTCTGAGCGAGCGCGCACGCATCCGCAACCGCGAGATCGGCTTCATCTTCCAAAGCTTCAATTTGATTGGCGATCTGACGGTCTACGAGAACGTCGAGCTGCCGCTGACCTATCGCGGCATGTCTTCCGCCGAGCGCCGCGAGCGCACCACCGCCGCGCTGGAGCGGGTTGGCATGGCCCACCGCGCCAAACACCTGCCTTCGCAACTCTCCGGCGGTCAACAACAGCGTGTGGCCGTCGCGCGCGCCGTTTGTGGCGACCCCTTGATCTTGCTGGCCGACGAGCCGACGGGTAACTTGGACTCGACCAATGGCGAGGCCGTGATGGAGTTGTTGCGCGAATTGCATCGCAACGGCGCGACGATCTGCATGGTCACGCACGACCATCGGTTTGCGAAGCACGCGGATCGGTCGGTGCACCTGTTTGACGGACGGATTGTCGAGGAAGGGTAGTTACGCCCTGCCGTTAAGTAAAGAATTAGCCTTTGTGAGAGGCCCGCGCACGCGGGCCTCTCACCCATGACGCCAGACCAGAAATTTTTGCATTCCGAGCTGCCATCTTCAGCGTATCACCTACAGCAAGATTCGTATTCACAGTTGTCCGACAAGCTGCCGGCTTGTCGCGGTCTCCGTGTTTAAGCGCATTCTGGAGTCAGCGACAAGCCAGGCGGCTTGTCGGACATTCCCAAAGGAGCAACGAATGGAAACTCTCTGGCAGGATTTGCGCGTCAGTATACGCCGTTTGAAAAAAACGCCTGGCTTCACCTTGATCGCCATGTTGTCGCTTGCGCTGGGCATTGGCGCAAACACGGCCATTTTCAGCCTGGTCAACACTGCGCTGCTGCGCCCCTTGCCGGTTGAAGAGCCGAAGCAGTTGGTCTCGCTCAACAACGTTGCGCTGAGCGGCGAGCAGAACTTTCCCACCCTCTCCTTTCCCAACTACCGCGATCTGCGCGACCGCAACAACGTACTCGCCGGGTTGATCGCTTACCGCTTTTCGCCGGTCAGTTTGAGCAACAACGGCGTGAACGTGCGGCTCTGGGGTTATCTGGCAACCGGCAATTACTTTGAAGTGTTAGGCGTGAAACCTGCGCTGGGACGCCTCTTTACGCCCAATGACGACAAAGCGCCCGGCGCACATCCGGTGGCGGTGATTACTTACGATTGCTGGCAGAAACACTTCGCGGGCGATCCGCAAGCCGTGGGCAAGAGCATACTCGTCAATGGGCGCAGCTTCACCATCATCGGCGTCACGCCGCCGGGCTTTTACGGCGCTGAGATTGGCTATCGCACGGAAGTCTGGTTTCCCACGATGATGCTCGCGCAGATCGAGCCGGGTAATGATTATTTAGAAGATCGCGACAGCTCCAACTTCTTTGTGCAAGGCCGCCTCAAGCCCGGCGTTACGTCGCGGCAAGCCGAAGACGCACTCAAAACTATCGCGGCCCAATTGGCGCGCGAACATCCCAAAGAGAACGAAGGCAAAACCATCATGCTCTCTCCGGCAGGCTTGTTTGGCGCGTTTATGCGCGGCCCCATTACGGGTTTTGCCGGTGTCCTGATGGCAGTGGTCGGTCTGGTTTTGTTGCTGGCCTGCACGAATCTGGCGAACCTTCTGCTGGCGCGCGCGACTGAACGACGCAAAGAGATTGCAGTGCGCTTGGCGATTGGGGCGAGCCGTTGGCGTTTGGTACGGCAACTACTCACTGAGAATGTGTTGCTGGCTACGTTAGGTGGCGTGCTCGGATTTGGACTGGCTTATTGGTTGGTTGATGCGATTCAAAAACTAAAGCCGCCGATTGACATTCCGCTCTCGACCGAGTTGCACATTGATGAACGCGTGTTGCTCTTCACCTTGGTCGTCTCGGTGCTGACCGGCGTGGTTTTTGGTCTGCTACCCGCGCTGCAAGCAACCAAGCCGGAACTCGTGCCCGCGTTGAAAGACGAAGTCTCGCTCGGCGGTTATCGCCGTTCGTGGCTGCGCAACGGTCTGGTAGTTATGCAGGTCTCGCTGTCATTGGTCTTATTGATTTGCGCTGGCTTGGTGTTGCGTGGATTGCAGCGTGCGCAGTTGCTCAATCCAGGCTTCGTGCCGCAACACGCGCTGGAGATGTCCTTCGATCTGAATTTGCAAGGCTATGACGAGTCGCGCAGCAAAGAGTTCAATCGGCAACTGCTCGAACGCGTGCGCGCTTTGCCGGGCGTGCAATCCGCGGGCTTGTCCGACTTCGTGCCGCTGAGCATGAATATCAACAACAACTCAATCTATGTCGAAGGTCAACCGGAGCAGCGCGGCGCGAATATTCCGTCGGCGATGACCTCCAGCGCTTCACCGGGATTTATTCCGGCTATCGGCACGCGCCTGTTGCAGGGCCGCGATTTTACCGAACAGGATGGCGAATCGAAGCAGCGCTTCGCTATCGTCAACGAAACCTTTGCGCGCCGGTTCTGGCCGGGCCAATTGGCCCTCGGCAAACGCTTCAGCCACATGGGAGCCGCTGGCCCGTGGATAGAAGTTGTCGGCGTGATGCAGGACGGCAAGTATTTCAGCTTGGGCGAAGAGACTACGCCCTTCGTCTATCGTAACCTGCGCCCGCAGAACGGCGGCTATCTGACATTAGTCGTGCGCACCGCGAGCGAGCCGCAAAGCGCAATGGCCGCCATTCGCCGTGAGTTTCAACGACTCGACGCCAGCTTGCCGGTTTATGGCGTCAAGACAATGGTCGAGCACATGGCTTTCCCGCTCTTTCCGGCGCGGGTTGCCGCAACCTTGTTGGGCAGCTTCGGGCTGCTGGCCTTGTTGCTCGCAGCCATCGGCATCTTCGGTGTGATGTCCTACGCCGTCACCCAGCGCACGCGCGAACTCGGCATTCGCATGGCGCTGGGCGCACCTGCGCGCGGTATTTTCGCGCTCGTGGTCGGGCAAGGTTTGAAACTCACTGCGCTCGGCTTAGGCATAGGCTTGACCGCTGCCTTTGCAGGCACGCGGTTAATAAGCAGTTTGCTTTACGGCGTAAGCGCGCTCGATCTTATTACTTTTGTGGGAGTGTCGTTGCTGCTAGCATCAGTCGCTTTGCTAGCTTGTTACTTCCCGGCGCGGCGCGCGATGAAAGTTGATCCGTTAGTGGCGCTGCGGTACGAATAAACCTGGGAGCGCAGGCATCCTTGCCTGCTAGGCTGAAGGGGCAGACCTATCGGAATCAATGCATGAACTGCCACGCTTAGCAGGCAAGGATGCCTGCGCTCCCAGGTTTGCTCCCAGGTTTGGGAAGTAGCTATCCCAGAAGCGAACACCCTCCTTCATATTCCTGCTCAACGCGCCGCGCCAACTCACTTAGTTGCAGGACTTAAATCCAAACAGACAACGCGGGACATCTGGCACGCCGCTTGGTTACGCAGTATTGAATCTCTGGTATAGTTGTAAATGAGAGAGGCAGACGATGAATGCTAACCAATTGGCCGCCAATATACCGACAGCTTTAATTGCCGATGATCATCCTGATGTGTTGGCGGCCTTGCGCTTGCTGCTCAAGGGCGCAGGCTTTCAGATCGAAGCGGCCAACTCGCCAGCAAGTGTGCTGGCGGCGCTTACTGAGCGTCCCTATGACGTGCTGCTGATGGATTTGAACTACACGCGCGACACAACCTCGGGCGAGGAGGGTCTGGATTTGCTGGCGCGGATTCGCGCGCTCGATCAGACCTTGCCCATCGTCGCGATGACGGCGTGGGGCAGCATTGAACTGGCCGTCGAAGCGATGCGGCACGGCGTCGGCGATTTCATCCAGAAGCCGTGGGACAACGCGCGTCTAATCCAAACGTTGCGCGCGCAACTCGAAGCCGGACGCACACGGCGGCGCGAACAACGATTGCAAACACAACGCGCCGAAACCGAAGCGCGCGAGCTGGCCGCCGCGTTGGAGATTCAACAGAGCCTTTTGCCGCAGAACGTCCCACAACTGCGCGGCTGCGAATTGGCCACCGCCTGGCAGCCGGTGCGCGCGGTGAGTGGTGATTTCTTCAACATTATTCAATTCGATAAACAGTCCGCCGCGTTCTGCATCGGCGATGTGTCGGGCAAAGGGATGCCAGCGGCGCTGGTGATGTCGAACGCGCAGGCGCTGGTCAACGCCTTTGCCAAGCCGAATGGCGCGCCGCGCGAGTTGTGCGCGCAGGTCAATCGCGCCCTCTGCGGCCAGCTCAGCACGGGCAAATTCGTCACCTTCTTCTACGCGCACTTTGATAGCAAGCGCCGTTGTTTGCGCTACACCAACGCCGGGCACAATCCGCCAATGCTGGCGCGCCGTGATGGAACGAGCACGACCTTGTCGCGCGGTGGCGCAGTGCTGGGTGTTTTCAGCGACGGCGTTTACGAACAAGGCGAAGTGCAATTGGCGGTGGGCGACCGCGTGCTGCTTTACACCGACGGCATCACCGAAGCGATGAATTTGGCGGGCGAAGAGTTCGGCGAAGCCCGCCTGCGCGAATTGTTGATCAAGCACCGAGCGTTGGACGCAGAGACCTTGCAAGCGCGCATTATGGTTGCCGTCAGCGAATTCTGCGGCGGGCATTTTCAGGATGACGCGACGCTGTTGGTGTTGGCTGTTAAAGCTGACGACTGATGTCCGACAAGCTGTAGCTGTACCGTAGACTGCCTAGTCTGCGGAGGGCTTGGCGTTGTACCCTTCAGTTTCAGTGGGTAAAAAGCCGAATCTTCCGCAGACCGGACAGTCTGCGGTACATTTGCCACCCCGAAAAATTTATAAAAGACATTTTTTGAAGAAGAAGAAGTAGATGCAAACACTTTGGCAAGACCTGCGCTACGGCGCGCGCATGCTCGTGCAGAAACCCGGCTTCACGTTGATTGCCATCATCACGCTGGCGCTGGGCATTGGTGTGAACACCGCATTGTTCACCGTCTTCGATGCCTTTGTCTTGAAGCCGTTGCCGCTCAAAGACCCCGACAGCATCGCCAGCATTGCTGGGCAAGATCGCGCAGGCCAGCGGAGGCGACTCTTCTCCTACCTAGATTACCTGGATTACCGCGACCGCAACACTGTGTTTGCCGGGTTAGTAGCGTGGAACAAGATTGCGGCTCCGTTTGGCGATCAAGTGGCAGGCGCGGATGAATCACCGCTCTTTCCCGCCAGCTTCGGCTTTGGCCAAATCGTTTCGGGGAATTACTTTTCCGTGCTGGGCGCAGAGCTGGCGCTGGGACGCGGCTTTGTGCCCGAAGAAGACAAGACGCCCGGCACGCATCCTGTGTTGGTCTTGAGCTACATCTGCTGGGAGCAGCGTTTCGACTCCGATCCGCAGATCATCGGTAAAATGGTCAAGGTAGCCGGGCAGCCGTTTACCATCATTGGCGTCGCATCGCGCGGTTTTGTGGGCACCGAACCGGATTCGCCGCAGTTCTGGGTGCCGTTGATGATGCGCGATCAAGTGGCGGGCAGTTGGAATCACCGACGCTGGTTGACAGAGCGCGGCGCGGATTCGTTCGTGTTGGTCGGCAAATTGAAGCCGGGTGTGACGCACAAACAAGCGCAAGCCGAAATGAGCATGCTGGCACAACAGCTTAAAGACCAAGACCCCGACCCGCAGCGCAAAACGTTTGTCAGCGTCGGCAGCGGCGCCACCTTCATTCAAATTGATGACAGCATCATGCGACTGGTCGTGCCTTTGCTGACAGCAGTCGGACTGATTCTGTTGATCGCTTGCGCCAACGTCGCCAACCTGTTGCTGGCGCGCGCGGCGTCACGACAGCACGAGATTGCCGTGCGCTTGGCGTTGGGCGCGAGCCGCTGGCGCGTGATGCGCCAATTGCTGACCGAAAGTGTTCTGCTCTCGGCGCTGGGCGGCGTGGCCGGGTTGCTGTTGACCATCTGGACGCTCAGCGCGCTCTACCCCGTCGTGATGGCGCAGTTGCCGATTCCGCGTGCGCTCCTCGAACAGTTCGTGCTCAACCTGGAGCCGGACTATCGCATCTTCGGCTTTGCGCTGATGATCTCACTGCTGGCAGGAGTGGTAGCGGGACTCGCTCCGGCCTTGCAAGCTTCGCGGCCCAATTTGAACGCGGCTTTGAAAAACGAAGGCTCGGCCTTGGGCGCGCAATTCAAGGAATCCCGCTTGCGCAATGCGCTGGTCGTCACGCAGGTCGCCGTGTGCTTGACGCTGCTGATCGCGGCAGGCTTGCTGGTGCGCAACCTGCAACGGGTGCAGACGATTGATACGGGCCTGGTGACGAAGAACGTCTTCACGCTCGATACTCGCTTACAGACGGCGCAGCCAGAACCGGACAGGGAGATAGAAATTCGCCGCCAACTCATCACGCGTTTGCGTGCGCTGCCTGGCGTGAAAGCCGTCAGCCAGGCGGATCGCCAGCCGCTGACCGGCGGGTCGCGCACGACACGGATCACGCTGGCCGAAACTTCACAACCCACCGCGCGCCCGTTACAGGCCAACTTCAATTACGTCTCGGCTGATTACTTTCAAACGCTCGGCCTGCGCATCACGCGCGGGCGCGGCTTCACCGAACAAGAGGCGCAAGCGAATACGCCCGTCGTGTTGATCAGTGAATCCACCGCGCGCCGTTTCTGGCCCGGCCTCCACGATGTCGGCGAAGCGCTCGGCAAACAGATCGGCATCGGCGTGGCACAGAGCGAAACACGAGGCAGCGCCACGCACACCTTCCCACCATTCCAGGTCATCGGCATCACAAACGACACGCGCCAGGGCTGGGTCTGGCAGCGAGATGAGACCTTCCTCTACCTCCCGCTGCGCGCGGCCAACAAGAACGCAGAGGGCAGGACTGTGGGAGAATATCTGATCGTCAGCACCGAGGGCGACCTGCGCCCTGTAATGACGGCAGCGCGTAATGAAGCCGCCGCCGTTGATCCCGGCCTGTTCGTTGTGCCGCGCCGCGTCGAAGATTCACTCGCCTTTCAAATGGCTCCCTTCAAAGCCGTCGCCTTGCTGTCAGGCGTGCTGGGCGCGTTGGCTCTGCTGCTGGCCGCCATCGGTTTGTACGGCGTGATGTCGTTCGTCGTCAGCCAGCGCACGCGCGAAATCGGCGTGCGGATGGCGCTGGGCGCGCAGGCAGAAGATGTTATCAAGTTGTTTTTGCGACAGGGCGGCAAGCTGATCGCCGCCGGTATCGCGCTTGGTCTCGCCGGGGGCGCGGCGATTTCCGGCTTGCTGGCGGTAGTGCTGGTGGATGTGAGCCAGTTCGATCCGCTGGCGTTTTGTGGTGTGGCGGCGTTTCTGGCGGGCGTGGCGCTGTTGGCTTGTTATCTGCCAGCGCGGCGGGCGACGAAGGTTGATCCGTTGGTGGCGCTGCGGTACGAATGACCAAGATTAATCCTCGGCAAAATCTGGAACCAAACCTAGCCAACCTGCGTGTTGAGTCTGATTCACTCTAGCCCCAATGCGATCATCAAACAAAAGTACCTACCTGAGTTCTCGTTCCATGAGCACGGGTATTTTTGATTTCACCGAACAACTTTTAGGAGAATTGTATGGAGAGATCGGCCCATCGTTGCCTGCGTTTCTTGGTCTTCAGCATAACGCTTAGCCTGTTGGTTGCGAGCTTGGCTTTGATTGAACAAAAGATAGCCTCTGCTCAAACGCAACCGGCAGCAGCGCGGTGGACAAGCACGGGTGCTACCACTTTTCAACACACCACAATGGCCCGCTTGCATAATGGCCGCGTGATAGCGGTGGGCGGTACTGACTTGCTTGAACGGCAAGGGAATAAGGTCGAGCTTTATGAGCCACTCACTGGCCACTGGCGTGACACTGCGCCCATGAATTTTGCCCGCTACGACGCTACTCCACTGTTGTTGGCTGATGGCCGCTTGCTTGTTTTGGGCGGCTGGAAGTTTATAGACTATGGGATTCCTCCTATGCTCGCCGGGCCGCCTGAGCTGTTCGACCCGGTCACCGAAACCTGGAGCGTTATCACTATCAACGGGCCGACAAAGAACTTCTATTACGGCCTTTTCCCATACAAGCCCACTGTCACGCCCTTGCCCAATGGCCAGTTTTTGCTGGTCAGCGGACTGAGCCGCTTCGCCGCCTTGCTTGACCCGACCAGCCGCAGCTTTGAAGAGATTGCCGGGCCGGCCAATGATACGCACGGACATTCCACCGTGCTGCTGCCAAATAACAAAGTCCTCTACTTGACCATAAGCAATCAAGGCGTCGTCAGCGCAGAACTGTTTGATGTGGCCACGCGCACGTGGCGCGCCACGGCGGCTCCAACGATTAGCGGTGTGCCGATAACCGGTGTCAGCCTGGCCGGGCCGTTGCCCAATGGCAAGGTACTGGGCATCTTTTATCGCGTGGATTGGTCGGGTTCCGAACCCAGAGCTTTCCCGCAAATCAGCGCCATTTACGATCCACAAACGGAAAGTTGGACGGACTACGTTGAGCGCAACACGGACGCCTCTTGGCAACCTGCAGCGGTGGTCTTGGCCAGCGGCGAAATTTTGACGTTCACCGGCGACTACTCGGAACTTTACAACACTGCACAAAAAGCCTGGCGCGCGGTTTTCCCAGCAATTTCACCAAAGCTTCCTCCGCTACTCTTGCCCGATGGGCAAGTCTTCACGGGCAAGGAACTGTACGGCTTCGATTTTGGCGCGAGTCCGCCAGCACAAGTCGTCAACACTTCAGCCGCAAGTTTTCGCGTCGAGTCATTGGCCAGAGCTTCGATAGTCACGGCTTTCGGCCCCAACCTGAGCGATTCGACGGCGCTCGATTCGGTCAGCGTTTCGCTCAAAGATCAGCAAGGCGGGCAATTCGCCGCGCGGGTCTTCGCGGTCACGCCGAACCAGATCAATTATGAAATGCCCGCCGGGCTGGCTGAAGGACAAGCGGAAGTGGTCATCAGAAAGTCGAGCAATGGCGCGGGCGCGCGCGGCTTGCTTTCGGTGGTCGGCGTCGCGCCGGGGCTGTTTACCGCCAACGGCAACGGGCAAGGTGCGCCCGCCGCCGTCGTGTTGCGGGTCAAAGCCGATGGCAGCCAAAGCTACGAAGCAGTGGCCCAGTTTGATCCGGCGCAACAGCGTTTTGTCACCCGCCCGATTGAGCTAGGGGCCGAAAGCGACCAAGTCTTTCTCTTGCTCTTCGGCAGCGGGTGGCGCAATCGTACGGCGCTCGAAAATGTGCAAGTCTATTTTGGCAATACCAAGGCTGACACGCTCTACGCTGGCAAACAGCCTGATTCAACTGGGCTGGATCAAATCAACGCGCGCATACCACGCAGTTTGGCCGGACGCGGCGAGGTTGAGCTTTATGTCACTGTAGATGGTAAGCTAGCGAATCCTGTCAAAGTGCAAATCAAGTAGCGGTACAGGGAGAGGTAACGCTCTCTGTGCTGGCTTACCTCCAGCCAATAGACCTCAGCTTCACTCAGCATCCACGCCTTCGCTGCGTCATTCTGTCTCCGCCTGCCCACGCCACTCGGCCAGTTGTTTGCGCGCCGTTTCAGCGCGTGGGTCATCAAGTTCCTCTTGAATCTTCAGTGCCTCTTCAGCCAGCGCGATGGCCTGCGCGCGATCACCGAGTTCCTCCAAACCCAGGCTTATGTTGAAGAGCGCATTGCCTTCGCCTCTGCGGTCGCCAATCTCACGTGCGATGGCGCGATGTTGTTCATAGAACTCAATGGCCTTGTGCGGCGCGCCGAGATGCTTGTAGGCATCGCCGAGCCTGCCAAACCCATTGCCTTCGCTTCTGCGGTCGCCGGTTTCGCGGGCAATGGCGAGGGCTTGTTCATAGAACTCAACGGCTTTATGTGGCTCGCCGAGATTGTAGTAGGCCACGCCGAGATTGCCGAGCGCATAGTTTTCACTTCTGCGGTCGCCGATCTCACGGGCGATGGCGAGGGCTGGTTCGTAGAACTCAATGGCCTTGCGCGGCTTGCCAAAAGCAGCCCAGGCCAGGCCGAGCTTCCCGAGCGTGTAGCTTTCTCTTCTACGGTTGCCGATCTTGCGCACAATAATCAGAGCTTGTTCGCAGAACTCAATGGCCTTGCCTGGTTCGCCGAGCTTAGCCCAAGCCACGCCAAGGTTGCCGAGCGCAGCGCCTTCGCTGGATCGCCGTTTCAACTGTTGGGCGGCAGCAAGCTGAACTTCCAGCCAGTGGATGAGTTCGCGCCTGTGTAGGCGCAAGGTAAGAAATACAATTCCGGCACTTGGGTAGTCCAGACACAACCTAGTGGCTTTCCGGTCTTTATCCCTCCTAGCTTCGGCCCACACCTGCCCGGACTGAATGTTGCCCCACTCCTGATCGAAGAGTGCCAGCCCGCGCAGCACCGCTTCATTTCCTTCAAGGTACAGCGATTGCAGGTCTTAAGCACTGTACAGTAATGCTGCGCGAATCGTCTTTGCACGGCGTCCGCCTCTTCCGCTCTAGCTTCGGATAGCCGAGTGTCGGCAAACAGACGCGCTAGATCGTGCAGCCGGTAGCGTCCAGTCTCGGCGCTGAATTCCACCAAACTCCATTTCATCAAATCGCCGAGCGCGTCCTGCGCGGTGTCGCGCTCCATTTGCCACACCGCCGCCGCCGCCTCGTCGTCGAAGCTCTGCGGAAAGACCGCGAGCGCGCGCCACCACCGCCACTGCTGCTCGTCGAGCATTTCGTAACTGAGGTTGAGCGCGACATCCACTTCCTTCAGGTGGCTGAGCCGCTGTTTCGCATCGGTCAAGCGCCGCGCGTAATCGGCGGGCGCGAGGTTGGGGCGTTCGGCCAGCGCGCTGGCGGCGACACGCAACGCCAGCGGCAAATCGCCACACAGCCGGGCGATCTCGTCCGCGTGGTCGCCGATGCGTCCGGCGATGGCGCGCAGCAGCTTGATCGCATCCGCGCGCGGCAGCGCATCCAGGTTCTGATCGAACATCCCCGGCAGGGTGAAATGCTGGCGCGAAGTGACCAACAGCACGCAGCCCGCAGGCGGGATGAGCGGCTCGACCTGCGCGCGGTCTCTGGCATTGTCCATCAAGAGCAGCGCGCGCTGGCCGTGCAACGTTGAACGATAGATCGCGCCCAACTCCGCGAGCGATTCGGGCAGCTTGGCCGTCGGGTGATACGCGCGGATGACGTGTTCCAGCGCGCGGGCGGGCGAGAGCGGATTTGCGCCCGCGCCTTGCAGGTCGAGGTAAAGCTGTGCGTCGGGATAGCGGTCTTGGATGCGCTCGGTCAGCTTGAGCGTGAGCGCGGTCTTGCCGATGCCGCCGAGTCCGTACATCCCGGAGATGGTCACGCCCTGACCGAGCTTGGCGAGCAACTCACTCAACTCCTTTTCGCGCCCGGTGAAATCGGACGGTGGCGGCGGGAGTTGATGCAAGGCGGAGATGATCGGCACAGGCTGGTTGATTACGTCTCCGGTGTTGATCGTCCCGAAATTCGCGCCGCTGACGGCTGCTTGCCGATTGCCTTGCTGTTGGATTTTTTCATGGGACATAGCGCTTGTCTTGTTGAATTGGAATGCGTTTCTGTCCCGAAGGGACGCCGGAAATTAGCCGGTGGTGGAGCGCCAGCGCAACCACCGGGACAGCGTTGCAATTTTGCCCAAGCCCTGAAAGGGCGACAGACCAGTCTCGTCTATCGCCCTTTCAGGGCTGGCGGGATTTCTATTCGTGTTTCTGGGGGTTCCGCTCGCGCTCCACCCCCGGCTAATGTCCGCTGTGCCTCCGGCACAAAAACCCATGTAGATACCAATGGGACGAGCCAGTGGCATCTGAGGCAAACATTTGTCTCACACTTTCAATTACACCCGTAAGGCGTCCGGCGCGGGCTATGACTTGTCAATGTCGCCCGTGTTGATGTTGCCGTAATTCGCTCCGCCGACGTTCACATTGCGCTCACCGAATTGAATGATCGGTGCGCCAGTCGCTTGCGCCTCTTCCCAGAGCCGCGTGACTTGCTGGGCCAAGGCCCCATCTTCATCCAATAGCTTTTTCAACTGCACGCGCAAGACGGTTTGGGCATCGGTGTCCTGCGGCGCTCGCAGCGCATCTTTGACTGCTTCGAGCGCGGCGGGTTTGGCTTCGATCTTCGGTCGCAAACACTGCCAGAGTTCTTTGGTTTTACCCCAGGCCGCCCCGGCGATGGATTTCCCCGCCTCTTCCGCTGCGCCTTCTCCAGCTTTGGCAAGGTAAGGCAGCAGTGGAATCAGGTACGGCGTCAGGTGTTGTGTGATTTGAATGAGATCCATAGCTAACGATCCTTTCGCTGATTTGAAAAGCTTTTGGCGTTTGGCATAACGACCTCAGAAAATTCCTCCGAGAGATACAAGACAAAACAAATGACTGACGTGCGGCGGCACGATACCACAAGGCGCAAAGATTGGGCAGAGCTTTCGTGTGCGTGCAGCCGTGTGGGCTTGAGCGGTTATGGGAACCCTCAATCCCGGAAGCGGGCACTCCGGCAATGCTCAGACTCTTCATCCGCCCGACGGTGGCGCAAAATCAAAGGCTTTAGCAACGGTTGACAGTGGCACACGGCTTGGATGTGAAAACCCAAGCTTAACCTTATACAAAAGACGTTTCGGGAGTACTGAGAGGCTCGACAGGCAATGTACCGTAGACTGTCAGTCTGCGGCAGACTTGGCCTTTTTACCCGCTGGAACTGAAGAGTAAGACACCAAGTCTTCTGCTTAGTCTCCGCTGGAATCGAGGGGCACCTCACCGAGACTTCCGCAGACTGACAGTCTACGGTACGGGCTTATCCGTGTTATGGAGGTTGGAACTATGCAAACACTCTGGCAAGACCTGCGCTACGGCGCGCGAATGTTGTTGAAGCGGCCCGGCTTCACCTCGATTGTGGTGTTGACACTGGCGCTGGGCATTGGCGCGAATACGGCCATCTTCAGCGTCGTCAATGACGCCTTGCTGCGGCGGTTGCCTTATGATGCTACGCGCTTGGTGGCGGTGGATTCGTTCAATCCGCAAAAAGAGGTCAACTGGGGCGCGGCTTCACCGGCTGACTTCTGGGATTGGAAGGAGCAGAGTCAAAGCTTCGAACAGCTTGCCGCTTATGTCGGGCGCGGTGTGAACCTGAAAGAAGCCGAGCGGACGGAAGTGCTCGGCGGCGCGTTCGTCTCGGTCAATTTCTTTGAAGCTTTTGGCGTCAGCCCGCTGCTGGGCCGCGCGTTCGTCAAAGAAGAAGGTTTGATGAGCGGCCCGCACGCGATCGTGCTCAGTCACCGTTTCTGGCAGCGGCGTTTCGGCGGCGACCCGCAGGTCGTTGGCCGCACGTTCAGGACTGATGACGGCGCGGTCACCGTCATCGGCGTGATGCCGCCTGAGTTTAGGTTCCCGAGCTATGCCGAAGTATGGACGCCGATGCCGCGTGACAGCGGCGAGATGAAGCGCCGTAGCAGCCGTTACTATTCTGTGGTGGGCCGGATCAAACAGGGCGAGACGATGGCTTCAGCCGAGGCGGAGATGAAAGCCATCGCTGCCCGGCTCGCGTTGGCCAATCCGAAAGAGAATCAAAGTTGGACGGTGCGGCTGATGCCGTGGCGTGAACACTTGGTGCAAGGCAGCAAAACTTCGCTGTTGATTTTGGCGGGCGCAGTCGGCTTCGTGCTGTTGATCGCGTGTGCGAACGTCGCCAATCTGCTGCTTACGCGTGCCACTGCACGGCGCAATGAACTGGCTATTCGGCTGGCGTTGGGCGCTTCGCGCAGGCGACTGCTCAGACAATTGTTGACTGAAAGCCTACTGCTGGCGCTGTTGGGCGGGGCGGTGGGCCTGCTCTTCGCAGTCTGGGGTGTAGAGGCTTTGACAGGCTTGCTGCCACAGTTGAAGGCTTCGTTTCAATCGCTCGCTGAATTGCGCGACGAGATTCGGGTTGACCGCGCGGTGCTGCTCTACTCGCTGGCAGTCTCGTTGCTCTCAGGTCTATTCTTCGGCCTCATTCCAGGTTGGCAGGCCACTGCGCCAACGGTGCAGGAACAACTCAAAGAGGGCAAGCACGGCAGCGGCAGCGCGCGTCAACGTGTGCGCAACGCGCTGGTCGTCGCGGAAATTGCGCTCGCGCTGGTCTTACTCGCAGGAGCCGGATTGCTGATGAACAGCTTCGTGCGCATGCGCAGAGTTGAGCTGGGTTACGACCCGCACCGGTTGATGACGCTGAGTCTGGTGTTGCCGACGGAGAACAAGCAAGGCTTTGTCGAGCAAGTGCTCCAACGCGTCGGGACTACGCCTGGCGTCGAGTCCGCTGCGTTGATGAGCTTCACAACCCTGGGCGGACTCAATATGCCCTTCAACCTAGAAGGCAGCCCGCTGCCGAATGGGGATGTGTCGGTAGCTTACAGCGCGGTCAGTCCCACTTACTTTCGCACGCTGCGTGCGCCGCTGCGCGCCGGGCGCGAATTCAATGACCGCGATCTCGCAGACAGCCCAGGCGTGGCCATCATCAACGAGACGCTGGCCCGCCAGTATTTCGCGGGCGAAAACCCAATTGGCAAGAAGCTGACGCTCAGCTATCTGAACCGCCGCCTCGCGCGTGAAATAGTCGGCGTGGCGAGCGACCTCAAACAAGACGAGCCGTCCAAACCGACTTTGCCTGAAATCATCGTGCCCTTTGCCCAACTCCCCTGGTTCGGCGGCACGCTGCTCGTCCGCTCGGCCACTGAAGACCCACTGGCGATCAAGACGGCAGTGCAGCAGGCCATCTGGTCGGTCAGCAAAGAACTGCCTGAGTCAAAAGCCGAGACGCTCGAACAGATGCTTTCCGGCCAAGTCGCCGAACCGCGTCTGTACACTTTCCTCCTGGGAATCTTCGCGGCCACCGCGCTCTTGTTGGCGGCCATCGGCATTTATGGCGTGATGGCTTATTCCGTCGCACAGCGCACGCACGAGTTCGGCATCCGTATGGCGCTCGGCGCGCAACAAGCGGACGTGTTGAAGCTGGTCATCGGGCAGGGAATGAAGCTAGTGCTGTTTGGCGTGGCGATTGGCCTAATGGTGGCGTTCGGCTTGACGCGCTTGTTGAAGAGTTGGCTGTTTGGAGTGAGCGCGACCGATCCGCTGACCTTTGTGCTGATCGCGCTGCTGCTGGCGCTGGTCGCTTTGTTGGCTTGTTATATTCCGGCGCGACGTGGGATGAAGGTTGATCCGCTGACTGCTTTGCGGTATGAGTGAAGGGAACGAGACAAAGTCTGCTCCAAAATTCGCGTTGCAACACTATGCAATGTGTTGCAGCAAGTGCGTTCAGACATTGAGGAGCCAGTTATGATTTTACGAAAAACTTTTCTTTTGGTCGCGTTGGGAGTGGTGTGCTTGGCCGCTTCGCTAGCAGTCAGAGCACAAGATCAGCCGAGTGCGGAGCAACAACAAAAAGCCCTGCAAGACAGAGCGTTTCAATTGCTCGATCAAGTCGTCGCAGAAGTACGCGCGCTCAAACTGCCCGAAAACCGCTTGCGCGTGCAATGGCAGGCGGGCGACCTGCTCTGGCCGCGTGATGAAGGGCGTGCGCGCGCGCTATTTTCACAGGCGGCGGCAGGCCTCGGCGAGTTGATTCAAAGTCTGGACGTCAATGACCGGCGCTTTATGGAGTTGCTGCAAACGCCCCAGCAGTTACGCCAGGAATTCTTGAATACGGTGGCGCGCCGCGATCCGAAACTAGCCTACAACTTCCTGCTGACCACACGACTGCCTGCGCCGCCCAACCCGACGGTCAATACAGGCCAGCAAAATATGGAGACGAATCTGGAGATGAATCTGCTAGCGCAAGTCGCGGGCAGCGATCCACGATTGGCGCTGCAAAACGCCGAAGCAGCTTTAGACAAAGGACAATTCCCCAGCTCGCTCGCCAGATTGCTTGCACAGCTTCAGGAGAAAGATAAAGAGGCGGCGGCGAAGCTCAAGGATAAACTCTTCAAAAAGCTGAACGCTGAGGTCTTGCTGAACGCTTCAGGCGCCAGCAATCTGGCGCTTAGCTTGTTGCGTCCAGGCCCGCGCCTGTCTGAAACGAAAGAGAGCAACGCGCAGACTCAAGCCAACAATTCTTTCCGGGCAGGCAATCCGGCGCTGGATGAAACGGCGTTTCGTGAATTGCTTGAACTGGTGATCGCGGCGGCATTGAAAGCTACGCCGCGCAGCCCTGGCCCCGCGACCCCGTTGCCACCCGGCGCGTCAGCAGCTTTGCGCAGCGAGCAGGCCAACGCACAGGCTATGCAGAACAACGCACGCAACCTGGCAATGGGGCTGCAAGGTTTGTTGCAGTACATAGACAAATATTCGCCCGCACGCGCACCCGCCGTGCGCCAGAAGCTAGCCGAAATGGGCGTCAGGCAGAATCCCATTGTGATGACACCCGAACTCTCCAACCTGATGCAGCAAGGTTCCAGTGACGCGCTGATGCAAGCCGCGTCCAGCGCTACATCGCCAGAGATGCAGAGAATGCTCTACCGGCAATCGGCCTCCAAAGCGCTCAACGAAGGAAACCTTGATCGCGCCCGCCAGATCGCCACGCAACACCTCGACGAGCGACAGCGTGAAGGAATGATGCGTGAATTGGAGCGCCAGCAAACCTTGCAGAGCGCCTTGGCCGGCAAAATGGAAGAGTCGCGGCAAACGCTCGCCGCTATGAAGACTGACGCCGAGCGCGTCAACTGGCTAACACAGGCGGCCTCGACCGTCGCGAAGAAGAACGATCAAAAGCTGGCCTTGCAGTTCTTGGACGAGGCGCGCGCTCTGGTCAGCCGCCGCGCGGACAATTACCAACAGTTCGAACCGCAATTACGCGTCGCGCGCGGTTACGCCGAGCTTGATCCGGCGCGCGCTGTTGAAGTGCTCTCGCCAGGTATCGAGCAACTCAACGAACTGCTGAACGCGGCGGCGGTGCTCAGCGGCTTCGAGGTGCGCGTTTTCAAAGAAGGCGAGATGTTGCTGCAAGGCGGCGGCCAGTTGAACAGTCTAGTGATGCGCTGCGGGCAGACGCTGGCCAACTTGGCGCGCAAGGATTTCGAGCGTGCGCAGATTGCCCTAGATCGTTTTCAACGCGTCGAACCGCGCGTGATCGCGCGCTTGGCAATTGTCCGCGGGATTTTGGATGTGCGAGAGGAGAATGAAATGCCAATGTTCAACCTGCCACCGCCGCCACCTACACCAATCAGGCTAGGGAACTTCTGATCTTAGCCCCCGCGCCTCACGTGCGAGTTGGGGCGCGGGATGCCTTGTCCGGCAATAATGCTTCCCACTACCCGCCCGCGCGCCGCGTGCGCTCCAAGGCCCGTGATTTTCTTTCTACTCCTAAAGTTTTAGTTGACAGCCGGCCTTTCTCGCGCCTATACTCCTAAAAACTTAGGAGATAGCTTATGACTCAACGTAAAAAAGAACGCCTGACGCCGCTCGAACTCGAAATCATGCACATACTGTGGGACACCGGCCCCGCCAACGTGCAGACCGTACAGCAACAACTCCCGCGCGAACTGGCTTATACCACGGTGCAGACCATGCTCAACATTCTGCATCGCAAGGGGAAGGTCAAACGCACGCTGAAAGAGCGCGCCTATTTCTACCGGCCTGCTGTCAGTCGTAGCCAGGTCGTCAGAAGCGCCGTTAGTGATTTGGTCGAGCATCTCTTTGGCGGTTCAGTAGAAAGTCTGGTGATGAGCTTGGTGGAGACTAAGCATCTCGATGCCGAGAAATTGACCCGGCTCAATCAACTCTTGCAAGAGTCTGAGGAGGGAAACGATGAGAATAAGTAGCCAACTGTTGTTGACCTTTCTCGTGAATGCCTGCTGGCAGATTGCGCTGGTTACGGTGGTCGCAGCGCTGTGCGCCTGCTTGTTGCGCGGGACAGCGGCGCGCTATCGTCACTTGCTGTGGGTGGCCGCCTTGGCTCTCGCTTTCGGCTTGCCTGTCGTGACCTGTTCACAGCTTTTAGGCAGCACCTTCTTCTCTGCGCAGGCGTGGTCGCCAACAACAGCTCAACTAGGCGCTGCTGGCTCACTGCCTTCACCTCAACCGATTGGCGCAGACGCGCCAGCCTTGCTGCCAATGAAGGAGACAAGCCCGTTTATCTTCATCAGTAAGAATGTCGCCGCAGTTGTAGTTGCCCTTTACTTGCTGTTTCTCTGCTATCGCAGCGGCCAACTATTGCTGGCTTGGCGCAGGGCGAGAATCATTGCGCGTAGCGCTTATCCGGTTGAACTACCCGAACGTGTCCGGGCTGTTATTGACGAATGTCAAACAGCGCTTGGAGTAAAGCGATTTCAGATTCTGTGCTCAAGCTCGGTCTTAGTGCCGATCACGGTTGGCAGTCTCAATCCGCTAGTCATTCTGCCTGAGCAGTTGTTGCAGGAAGCTGATCGCGATGTCTTGACCTCGGCCATCGGGCACGAACTGGTGCACGTTTGGCGGCGCGACTACCTGCTGAATTTGTTCTACGAACTCATTGCTCTGCCGCTCGCGTTTCATCCGGCCACGGCGCTGCTGCGACGCCGGATCAGGGAGACGCGGGAGTTGGGCTGTGATGAGTTGGTCACCGAAAGATTATTGGATGCCGCAGTCTATGCCCGCTCGCTCGTCCAACTGGCCGGCGCGGCAGTCACGGTGGGTCGCCCCACTGCAACCATCACCGTCGGCATCGCCGATGCCGACATTTTGGAGGAACGTATTATGACCATCTTGAGAAGACCGCAAATCAATGTTCGCCGGAAGAATTTGTTGTTGGTTGCCGCCGCGCTCGTCTTTATTGTCCCGTGCGCTGTGGCTATGCCATTCGCACTCCGCATTAACATCAACACGCAGGACGCTGCCACAGCGCCACGACGGAGCATCACCGTGGGACCTGGCACATTGACTACTTGGCTAAAAAGTGTAGGCGAGACGGTCGAACGCGGCGAGGCGATTGCCGAAGTGAAAACCGACAAGGGCTTGATCAAAGTTGAAGCCAGCACTAGCGGCGTCATCGAAAGGCTCATGGTGCAGCTTGGCGAAAAAGTTCCGGCGGGCGCGGCGCTTGCGATTATCCGAGCACAAGGAGCGGGCGAGCCGTTGCTTTCACCACAAGAAGAACGAGAGCGCAACGAAGTGCACGAAGCGAGGCTGAAAGCCCAAGCGGGGCTTGAAGAGCGCCGTCGAGTGGAGCGAGAAAGGCAAGGTTGGGCCGTAACCCACTCACCAGACCCGCAGCAAGAGCCCAGAACATTCTTAGTCAATACCGTTGATGGGCCGAGAGTCTTTACGTTTTCACAAGACCCACAGCAAGAGGCCAGACAGAAAGAAGAGCTGAGGGCAGAAGCCAGAATGAAGGAAGAGCACGCCCGTGCCGAAAGGGAATCACAAGACCCTGAGATTCAAGCGCACCGGCGAGCCGAGCGAGAGGCGATGGCCAAGCGGCAAGCCGAGTTGGTGAAAGAAGCGCGGATCACAATGCAGCAAGCGATCCAGATCGCGAACAGCCAATACCTCGGCACGGTGCTGGAATCCAGGTTGGTGCGCGAATTCCAGGATAAAGCTTGTTATGCGCTCACGATCCTTTTCGACAATGGAGCAGAGACCACGACGACTCGCGTATTCCTGAGTGCGATTGATGGAAGCATCATTAAGGCGGTGAAGCAGGAGCGTTGATGGCCGAATCTTCAGCGATTCCAGCCGAAGTGTTCGGGTCGGAGAATAGTTTCTACCCAAACGCCACGGCTGGAATCGCTGTCAAACTGAAAAAGGCTCTACACACTTGGCCCAAGTGATATAACTCTCAAGTCCCACTCTACCTTTACCCCGTTAAGCAAAGCCAGGCCGCCACTGCCTCCTCCTCCACCGCCACTGCCAATCACAGGATAAAGTGCGAGTCAGGTTCGCCATTTGGCGAACTCGACTCGCACAAAAAATTTGGATGGTTACCAATAGCCAGTCAACTGGCGCACTCGCCTCGGCCTCATAATCAACTTTTTCCACCACCAATGAGACTCGGAACTTGCATTTTATTGACGCCGTATAGCTGCCTATATAATATGTGGCTATGACACATATCAACACCAGAATCTTTGACCGAGAGTTGAAGAAGGGCAGTGCCGAACTATTAATCCTCTCACTCTTGGAAGCTCGCCCGCGCCACGGCTACGACATTAGCAAATTGATCGAGGCGCGTTCGGGTGGCGTGCTGAAGTTCAACGTCGCCTCGCTCTATCCGCTGCTTTATCGGTTGGAGAAGCGCGGCTGGATCGAAGGGCGCTGGGTCGAAAAGGCCGGGCAGCGACGGCGCCGCCATTACAAGCTGACGGCGGAAGGCAAGCAGGTGTTGAAGGCACAGCGCAGCACCTGGGAGGCCTTTGTTGCAGCGATCAACCGCATCACCGGGGCGGAGCATGCCTGAGTGGAAGCAAGAGATCGGGCGACGGCTAGCGGGTTTGCGGCTTGAGCCAGCGCGCGAAAGCGAGATCGTCGAAGAGTTGGCTCAGCATCTCGAAGACCGTTACGCCGAGTTGCGCGCGTGCGGCGCGACTAAAGCAGAAGCAGAGCGCACGGCGCTCACGGAGTTGAGTGAGCATCAATTGTTGGCGCGGGAACTGCGGCGCGTGGAGCGGCAGATCAATCAAGAACCCATCATTCTCGGAAGCAACCGGAGTACAAATATGCTCGCAGATTTGTGGCAAGACCTGCGCTACGGCGTGCGCATGCTGATGAAGAAGCCTGGTTTTACTTTCATTGCCATCATCACGCTGGCGCTGGGCATCGGCGCGAACACGGCGACTTTCAGCGTCGTCAATGCCGTGCTGCTCAAACCGCTGCCGTACCCGCAGCCGGAGCAGTTGGTGATGATCTACGGCAATTTCGTCGCGCTCAACACTGACCCGCTGCGCCTCTCCGTGCCGGAGTATGTTGACTTCCAACAGCGGACGCAGAGCTTCGCGGCCAGCGGCGTGTTTGACAGCAGCGGTAGCGCGAATTTGGCGCCGGACGAGGGCGGCGTGCCGGAGCGCGTCGAAAGGGCGATGTTGACGCCGGAGATGTTCGCGGTCTTGCAAGCAGCGCCGCTGCTAGGTCGCGTCTTCACACCGGAAGACGCGCAAGCCGGACGTGATGACGTGGTCATGCTCAGCCACAAGATGTGGCAGCGACGTTATGCGGGCAAGGCCGATGTGATTGGGCAGAAGCTGATGATCAGTGGCCGCAGCCATACCATCATCGGCGTGATGCCGCCCAGCTTTGCCTTCCCGCCGACGGCTGAAATCTGGCAGCCGCTTTGGTTTCCGAAAGATTTTTATGACCAACAACGACGCGGCGGGCGCGGGTTGGAAGTATTGGCGCGGCTCAAGCCCGGCGTCAGTCTGGCCGCTGCGCAGGCAGAGTTGGATCGGCTGGGCGCGCAACTTACCGCGCAGTATCCGCAGAATTACGGCGCTGAGCGCCGCTACCGCATGGTCGTAGCGCCGCTGCTGGAAGATTACGTCGGCGAACTCAAACCGGCGTTGTTGTTGTTGGCGGGCGCGGTTGGCTTCGTGTTGCTGATTGCCTGCGCCAACGTGGCGAATCTATTGCTGGCGCGCGCGTCTGCGCGGCGGCAGGAACTGGCCGTGCGGTTGGCGTTGGGCGCGGGGCGCGGTCGGCTGTTGCGGCAGTTGTTGACTGAGAGTGTTTTGCTGGCGCTGGCAGGTGGTCTTGCCGGGTTGTTGCTGGCTACGTGGGGCGTGCAGTTGTTGTTGCGCTTTGTGCCCGACAACCTGCCACGCTTGAGCGCGGTCAGCCTAGACGGTCGCGTGCTGGCCTTCACGGCGCTGGCGTCGTTGTTGACCGGCATCATCTTCGGCTTGGCTCCAGCGCTTCAAGCGACTCAAGGCGATGTGAATGAGGCGCTGCGCGAAAGCGGGCGGACTGGCACTGGCGCGCGGCAACAGCGGTTGCGCAATGCCTTCGTAGTTGCCGAGATTGCATTGGCGTTGGTGTTGCTGACTGGTGCAGGGCTGACGCTGAGAAGTTTCTGGCGCTTGCAAGCGGTTGAGCCGGGCTTCAATCCCGACGGCGTGCTGACTTTCCGTATGCTGTTGCCGTTCAGCACGCACCCTCAAATATCACAACGCGCCACGTTTTTCCGCCAAGTGTTGGAACGCATGCGTGCCTTGCCAGGCGTGGCCTCGGCGGGCGCGGTATCGCGCATTCCGATGGCGCCAGGGAATAACTCCGGCACGATGACTGGTGAGAATGTTGCCAACACGCCAAACGACCCACGTGTTGAGGTCGAAATGCGTTGGGCTTCGCCAGCGTATTTTCAAACGCTGGGCATTGCCTTACTCAATGGCCGCGATTTCAACGATGCCGATGCTGAGGGGACGCTGCCAGTCGCCATCGTGGATGAAAGCTTCGTGCGCCGTTTCTATCCGAACGAAAATCCCATCGGCAAACGCATCAAACGCGGCGGCCCGACGAGCACACGACCGTGGAAGACCATCGTTGGCGTCGTACGCCCCATCCGCAATCAACGGTTGGATGCCACTTCATTGCCGCAGGCCTACTTCCCAGTTTTGCAGGAAGCCGACGAAATGTTCAACCTCTCGTTTGCCGTGCGTGCGAGTGGGGGTGAGCCGACGGCACTGACGCAGAGCGTACGCGCCGCTGTGCTCTCGGTGGATCGCAAACAGCCAGTCTTTGACGTCAAGCCGCTGCGGGAAATCGTCAGTGATTCGATTGCGCTCAAACGGCTGGCGCTGCTCTTGCTGAGCGTCTTTGCTATCGTGGCTTTGTTGCTGGCGGCCAGTGGAATTTACGGCGTGATGTCGTACACGGTCGCGCAACGCACGCACGAGATCGGCCTTCGGATGGCGCTGGGCGCGCAAGCAGGCAATGTACTTAGGCTGGTTGTTCGACAAGGTTTGCAACTAGCGCTCGGCGGTGTGGCGCTGGGTTTGATTGCGGCGCTCGCCTTAACGCGCTTGCTGAAGGCGTTGTTGTTTGGTGTCAGCGCGACTGACCCGCTGACGTTTGCAGGGATTGCTTTGCTGCTGTTGTGCGTGGCGCTCCTGGCTTGCTGGATTCCGGCGCGGCGGGCGACGAAAGTAGACCCGCTGGTCGCGTTGCGCTGTGAGTGAACCGATTTTGGATTTTAGATTTTGGACTTTGGATTCGAGAACGCAGGTCTGGTTTCAATCCAAAATCCAAAATCCAAAATCCAAAATCCAAAATGAAATGCCTGAGTGAAGAACGATGTCAAATATTGTGCATGTAACTCCATTTCTACTTGTCCCCGACCTCGACGCCGCGCTCGATTTCTTCACGCGCGTACTGAGGTTCGCCGTTCCCTTTCGAATGGAGAACTATGCCTACCTCGCGCTTGATGCAGCGGGGTTGCGCCTGCTGGCAGAGCGTACTGCCACGCCAGTTGCGCGCGAACACGCCCGCACGACCGTTTACATTGACGTGCACGATGTGGATGCGCTCTACGCTGAATTACAAGCGCGACTCGCCACACTGCCCACAGAGGATGTGCAGCCGCCTGTCAATCAGGATTATGGCATGCGCGAACTCAGCGTGCGCATGCCTGACGGCCACTGGCTAACCTTCGGACAACCAGTACGAAGTTAAAGAGAGCAGGAAGTTTTGTGATGCCTGAGTGGAAACCAGAAATCAGACGGCGCTTGGCGCAACTCAACCTTGCATCTACGCGCGAGACGGCCATCGTCGAAGAACTCGCCGCACACCTCGAAGACTACTACGCTGAGTTACTGGCTGGCGGCGCGACGGAAGCGGAAGCCGAGCGCCGGACCTTAGCGGAGTTGCGCGGGAGTGAATTGTTGGCGCGCGAACTGCGGCGCGTGGAGCGGCAGATCAATCAAGAACCCATCGTGCTCGGAACTAATCGGAGGACAAATATGCTGGCAGACCTATGGCAAGATCTGCGCTACGGCGCGCGCGTGTTGATGAAGCAGTTCGGCTTCACGTTAGTCGCTGTGCTGACATTGGCGCTGGGCATCGGCGCGAACACCGCCATCTTCACGGTGGTCAATGCGCTGCTGCTGCGCCCCTTGCCCTATCCGGAGGCGGAACGGCTGGCAGTGGTCGCTACGACGATGCGCCGCGATCGGGTCGAAGTGCGCGCCACCTCTTACCCGGACTTCGTCTCCTGGCGCGAGCAGAACACGGTCTTCGAACAGATCGCGGCGCGCACTTTAGCTTTCTTCAGCCTGCTCGGTAGTAGCGAGCCGGAGCGTGTGAGTGGCGAACTGGTTTCGGCCAATTACTTTTCTTTGCTCGGTGTGCGCGCGGCTCAAGGGCGGACTTTCCTGCCCGAAGAAGATCGCACGCCGGACACACATCGCGTAGCGGTGGTGGGATACGGCCTGTGGCAGCGGCGGTTTGGTAGCTCCCCAAATCTAGTCGGCCAGACGATTCAATTGGCCGATGGCAATTACACCGTAGTCGGGATTATGCCCGAAGGTTTTCGCGGCATCTCGGATCAGGCCGAGCTGTGGCTGCCGATGATGATGACTTCGGCCGCCAGGCCGGCAAGCGATCTGCAACCACGCGATCAACGCTGGCTTTCGGCTATCGCGCGGCTCAAACCGGGCGTCAGCGTGCAGCAAGCCCAGGTGGAGATGGACACGCTCGCGCGCCGCTTGGAACAGACCTATCCCGACACAAATGCGAATCGGGGCGCGTTGGTGACGCCGCTCCACGAGCAACTGTTCGGCAACCTGCAACTGATGCTTTGGATCCTGCTGGGTGCGGTCGGCTGCGTGCTACTCGTAGCCTGTACCAACGTCGCCAACCTGTTGTTGCAGCGCGCCGCGACGCGGCAGAAAGAGACGGCCATCAGGCTGGCGCTGGGCGCGACGCCCGGACGGCTGATACGACAATTACTGACCGAAAGCGTGCTCTTGGCGCTCGGCGGCGGCGTGCTGGGAGTCTTGGTCGCTTTTTGGAGCGCGGATTTTCTCGTTGCGCTCAGTCCGATTCAGTTTCCCAGCTTTGTCAAACTCGCCTTGGACGCGCGCGTGCTGGGCTTCAGCCTCTTGATCTCCGTGCTCACCGGCGTGCTTTTCGGCTTGGCGCCCGCGCTGCAAGCGGCGCGACCGGCGTTGAATGAAGTGCTGAAAGACAGCGCGCGCGGCAGTTCCGGCGGGTTGGGGCGCAGCCGTTTGCTCGGCTCGCTAGTCGTTGCCGAAATCGCGCTGGCGTTGGTGCTGCTGGTTGGCGCCGGGCTGATGATTCGCAGCATGCAGCGGTTGCAGTCCGTTGATCCGGGCTTCGCGAGCGACCGCCTGCTGGCGATGCGCTTCAATCTGCCCGTGCAAAAATACCCGCGCGCGCAAATCGGCGTTTTCACCCAACAGTTGCGCGAACGCTTGCAAGCTTTGCCCGGTGTGCAGGCGGTCGCACTGTCTTCCGACTTGCCGCTGAGTGGCGACACCAGTGCCGGGCTGATTGAGTTGGAAGGGCAGAGCGCCGCGCCCGCCGACGGTGAAATCAGAATGTACCGCCACCGTATGACCCCGCAGTTTTTGGCGACCCTGGGCATCCCGCTCGTCAAAGGCCGCGACTTCAGCGCCGACGACCACGCGCAAGCGCCCGGCGTCGTCATCATCAGCGAAGCCCTGGCCCGGCGCTACTGGCCAGGCGCAGACGCGATCGGCAAGCGTTTGAGGGAAGACGGTCAGGGAAATCCGTGGCTCTCAATCGTCGGCATCGTGGCCGACGTCAAATATCGCGGGCTGCCGCAAAACCCGAATAACGACCCGGACGTCTACTTTCCCCTGCTGCAAAGGCCCACCAATAACTTGAGCCTGGCTGTGCGCACCGAAGTTGATCCGGTAGGTCTGACCACGGCGATTCGCGGCGAGTTGCAAAAGCTCGATCCGAACCTACCCGTCTACGGCGTCACAACGATGGCGCGGCAAGTCGCCAACCAGACGACGCAGGCGCGCTTCAGCAGTTGGCTGCTCGGCATCTTTGGCGCGCTCGCGCTCTTGCTCGCGGCGGTCGGGATTTACAGCGTGATGGCTTATGCGGTCGCGCAGAGCACGCGCGAGATCGGCGTGCGGATGGCGCTCGGCGCTCAAGCGAGCGATGTGCTGAAGCTGGTAATTGGGCAGGGAATGCTGCTGGCGTTCGCGGGCGTGGCGCTGGGCCTGGTCGCGGCAGTGGTCTTGACGCGCACGATGAAGACGCTGCTCTTTGGCGTGAGCGCGACCGATCCGCTGACGTTCGCAGCACTGGCGCTGCTGCTCACCGCGGTGGCCTTGCTGGCCTGTTATGTGCCGGCGCGGAGGGCAACGAAGGTTGACCCGATGAGTGCTCTGCGTAGTGAGTAAGTTGCGCTCGCATCAAGTAGTGAGCGTAGGAGAGAAAGCAAACGTGCCTGACTGGAAACCAGAGATCAGACGGCGACTGGCGAAGCTGAAGCTTGAGCCGACGCGCGAGGCCGCAATTATTGAAGAGCTGTCACAGCACTTGGCGGACTGCTACGCGGAGTTGCTCTCAAGCGGCGCGACTGAGGCGGAAGCTGAGCGCCAGACACGTGCAGAGTTGCGTGGCAGCGAGCTACTGGCGCGGGAACTGCGGCGTGTAGAGCGGCAAGTCGCGCCGGAACCGATCGTGCTGGGAACAAACAGGAGGACAAATATGATCGCAGACTTATGGCAAGACCTGCGCTACGGCGCGCGAATGTTGGTGAAGAAACCCGGCTTCACTGTGGTCGCCATTGCGACGCTGGCGCTGGGCATCGGAGCTAACACGACGATCTTCAGTGTCGTCAATGGCGTGTTGCTGAAACCGCTGCCATACCGCGCGCCGGAACAGTTGATCCGCGTGTTTGAAGTCAGCCGGACTCAGCCCAAACTCCCTATGTCGGGCGGCAACTTCCAGGATTACCGCGAACAGAATTCCATGCTCAGCGGTTTGGCGGTTTACAGGCGGGAGGATCTGGAACTGTCGCAGGACGATAAATCCGAACGGTTGGCTGGGCTGCTGGTGTCGGCGGGGTTCTTCGATTTGCTGGGCGTGCAGCCGCTGCTGGGACGTGAGTTCCGCCGCGAAGACGAATTGCCCGACAATAACCAGGTCGTGATTCTCAGCCACGCGCTGTGGCAGCGGCGCTTTGCCGGCGATCCAAATATCGTCGGCAAAAGCCTGCCGTCGTTGAAAGCCCAGCTATCGAAGGGACCATCATTCACCGTTGTCGGCGTGATGCCGCCGGGTGTGCAGCACGTTGGCGGCGATTACCGTTCGATGCCACACGGCGAAAGCGTAGACGTTTGGTTGCCGATCGGCTTGCCGCCGCAGGCCGGTCGCGGGAACCATTTCCTGAATGTCGTAGGGCGATTGAAGCCGGGCGTTTCGCCCGCGCAAGCTGCGGCGGATTTTAATGTGATCGCCGAGCGGCTGGCACAACAATTTCCGAACACAAATCAAGGATGGAGCATCGCGGTCAAACCGCTGCAGGAAGAAATCGTCGGGCGCGCGCAAACGACTTTGCTGGTGTTGTTCGGCGCGGTCTTCTTTGTTTTGTTGATCGCCTGCGTGAATGTGGCGAACCTGCTGCTGGCGCGAGCGACGGCGCGCGAACGTGAGATTGCCGTGCGAGCCGCAATGGGAGCCGGGCGCGGGCGCATTGTGCGGCAGTTGCTGACCGAAAGTTTGTTGCTGGCCGTCATCAGCAGCGCCGTCGGAATCCTGCTGGCGCGCTGGGCGATTGACGCGCTCAGCGCGCTCGGGCCGGAACAACTGCCGCGCTTGCAGGCGGTCAGTCTCGATGGACGCATTTTGCTCTTTACGCTTGGGCTGACGCTCTTGACCAGCTTGCTTTTCGGCTTGGTGCCCGCACTGCAAGCCGGCCATGTCAATCTCAACGAACTGCTCAAAGAAGGCCGCTCGCAAGGAACTGGCAGCCGCCAGCGCAGGCTGCGCGATGCATTGGTCGTGGTCGAAGTGGCATTGGCGTTGGTGCTGCTGGTCGGCGCGGGCCTGTTATTGCGCAGCTTCTGGAAGCTGCAACAAATCAATCCCGGCTTCGCGCCGGAGCGTGTGTTGACGGCCAGTCTGTTCTTGCCCATTGCGCGTTACAGCCAGCGATTGCCTGTGGTCGCCGCATTTAATCAGCAATTGCTCGACCGGCTCGCCGCTTTGCCAGGCGTGCAGTCGGTGGGGCAGACCTCCGATCTGCCGTGGACGGGCTACGATGAAAACAGGATGTTCAACATCGAGGGCAAAACCTTCCCGCCGAGCCAAAGGCCAACGGCGCGCTATCACTATATCTCGACCGATTATTTCCGCACGATTGGCGTGCCGCTCATCGCCGGGCGTTTCTTCAACGCCGAGGATCGCCCGGGGACGCCCGCAGTTGTGCTCATCAATCGCAGCCTGGCCGAGCGCTATTGGCCAGGCGAGAGTGCCGTCGGCAAACGCCTTAGCTCCTCTCCCCATTCGCGCGAACAGGATTGGTTGACTGTTGCCGGTGTAGTCGGCGATGTCAAAGACTTTCCGTATTCGCCAACGGCTGAACCAGCTTTCTATCTGCCAATGACGCAGGACCCGGTGCGGGGGCCGATGTTCCTCGCCGTGCGCACCGCTGCCGAACCGTCAAACTTGATCGAAGCCGTGCGTGGCGAAGTCCGCGCGCTCGACAAAGATTTGCCGCTGGCTGAGGTCAAAACACTTGAAACGATTGCCACGACAGCCGTCGCAGGCCAACGCTTCACGCTCTGGCTGGTCGGCTGCTTTGCGGCGACGGCCTTGCTGCTGGCGGCCATTGGAATCTACAGCGTACTTTCATATCTGGTGGCGCAGCGCACACACGAGATCGGCGTGCGGATGGCGTTGGGCGCGCAACTCGGCGACGTCTTAAAGCTGGTCATCCGGCAGGGAATGACGCTGGTCTTGCTGGGCATCACGCTGGGCGTGGCCGCAGCCTTTGGCCTGACCCGGTTGATAAAAGGGTTGCTATTCGAGGTGAAGGCGACTGATCCGCTGACTTTTGTGCTGGTGGCCGTGGCGCTGACCATCGTGGCGCTGCTGGCTTGTTACCTGCCGGCGCGACGGGCGACGAAGGTTGATCCGATGGTGGCGTTACGAGTCGAGTGAATGCCGGGCGAATCTCGGCGAGCGATCCAACTATGCCTGACTGGAAACCGGAGATCAGACGGCGACTAGCGAAGCTGAAGCTTGAGCCGACGCGCGAGGCCGCCATTGTCGAGGAGTTGGCGCAACACCTCGAAGACTACTACGCAGAGTTACTGGTTGGCGGCGTGACGGAAGCGGAAGCCGAGCGCCGGACGCTGGTTGAGTTGAGCGGAAATGAATTGCTGGCGCGCGAACTGCGACGTGTGGAGCGGCAGTTTGTGCCAGAACCTATCGTGCTTGGAGCCAATCGGAGGACAAATATGATCGCAGACCTGTGGCAAGACCTGCGCTTTGGCGCGCGCATGTTACTCAAACAACCCGGCTTTACCTTGCTGGCTGTGCTGACGCTCAGCCTAGGGATCGGCGCCAACACGGCGATGTTCAGCGTCGTCAATGCCGTCTTACTGCGCCCTTTGCCTTTCCCCGAACCCGAACGCTTGATGCTGATAAAGGGAAATGACAGCGGCATCTTCACCGCGCCGGATTTCCGCGACCTGGCGACGCAGAACCGCTCTTTCGCGCAGCTCGGCGCTTACGCTACCGCCACGTTCAACCTCTCCGGCGGCAATGTGCCAGAGCGCGTCAATGGCGCGCGCGTCTCGGTTAGCTTGTTGCCGACGCTGGGTGTGCAGCCGCTGTACGGCAGGAATCTGACGGCGGAAGAAGACCGGGAGGGCGGCGCGAAGGTCGTCCTGCTCGGTTACAAGCTCTGGCAAAGACAATTTGGCGCTGACGCCAGTGTAGTGGGACGCGCGATCAGGCTCGACGAGCAAAGCTATACAGTGATTGGTGTACTCCCGCCGAGTCTCAATATTCCGCAAGACAAAGAATTATTCGTGCCCTTGGCCCTCACAGCCTTCGATCTGAGCAATTACGAGGGCTATTTTCTGACGCTCATTGCCCGCTTGAAGCCAGGCGTGACGACCACGCAAGCCGAGGCCGAATTAGCCACGCTCATCAAGCCGGGCGCGCGTGGCCCGCGCTTCAGCAGCGTGCAGGCAATCGGTTTGCAAGAGGCGCTGGTGGGTGACGTGCGCAGGATGATGTTAGTGCTGATGGGCGCAGTTGGATTTGTCGTGCTGATTGCCTGCGCCAATCTGGCGAACCTGCTGTTGACGGCGGCGGCGCGGCGACAGAAAGAGATGGCTGTCCGCCTGAGCCTCGGCGCCAAGCGCAGCCGCGTCGTCCGGCAATTCCTCACTGAAAGTCTGTTGTTGGCCGGCTTGGGCGGGTTGGCCGGCCTGTTGCTCGCCTATTTGGGCATGACGTTCGTCAACGCTTTACTACCTAACACGATTCCGCGCAACGGCGAGATCAGCCTGGATGGGCGCGTGCTCGCCTTCACCTTCGGCTTGAGCGTGGCAGTTGGATTGTTGTTTGGCACGCTGCCAGCGTTGCGCGCTTCACAGACAGCGTTGACCGAGGCATTGAAGGCCGGCAGTCGAACCTTGGGCGGCAGCTTCGGCGCAAACCGCCTGCGTGCGTCGTTGATCATCTCACAGGTAGCGCTGACCGTGGTGTTGCTGGCGGGCGCGGGCTTGCTGATCAAGAGCTTTGTGCGGCTACAGCAAACACCGCTAGGCTTTCGGCCCGAACGTTTGCTGACGGCGCGCATCGCGCTGCCGCGTTCCGCCTACACCACGCCGCCGCAGCGCCTGAGTTTTGCTGACCGCCTGCTCGAAGAACTGCGCCGTCAACCTGGGATGCAAGAGGTGGCGCTGACCTCTTCTCTGCCGTTTGCTTCAGGTAATCTCAGCTATGGTGTTCTCATGAATGGTCAGGAACAGGGCAGGCCAGGCATGCCGGGTGCCAACTTCCGTTCGGTCAGCCCAGACTATTTTCGGGTGCTGGGCATTCCGCTGCTCAAAGGGCGCGAGTTTTCAAGCGCGGATCACGAACGCGCGCCGATGGTGATCGTCATCAACGAGACGATGGCCAAAAGGTATTGGCCCGACGCCAATCCCATTGGGCAACGCATCAAGGAAACCTCCAACGAAAGAGCCTGGCGCGAAATCGTCGGCATCGTCGGCAGTGTGCGGCATCGGGCCAGAGGCGAAGAGCCTAGGCCGGAGATGTTTGTACCCTGGAGTCAGGTCCCGGCCTCCGCGCTCAACGTGACGGTGCGCACGCCAGTAGAGCCGGCCAGTTTTGCGGCAGCATTACGTCGCACAGTGACGGCCATTGACGCAAATTTGCCCGTCTTCGAGGTGCGCACGATGGAAGAGCGATTGTTTGAAGCGGTCGCCCAGCCGCGCTTCCGCACGGCGCTGCTCGGCGTCTTTGCCGCGCTCGCACTGGTGATGGCCGTAGTTGGTCTGTACGCGGTGATGGCCGTCTCGGTCGCCCAGCGCACCCACGAATTGGGCATACGTATCGCGTTGGGCGCGCAACGGCGCGATGTGATCACTCTGGTGCTGGGACAAGGAATGAAACTGGTGGGGACTGGAATCGCGCTCGGTCTACTTGGCGCGTGGGCGCTCACGCGCGTGCTGACGACCTTGCTTTACGAGGTCAAGCCGACCGACCCCTTGACCTTCTTGGCCGTGCCAGTCTTGTTGATTGTGGTGGCCAGCTTGGCTTGCTGGCTGCCCGCGCGTCACGCGGCCAAAGTAGACCCCCTCACAGCCTTGCGCTACGAGTAACTGCCAAGTTTGTTCCGGCAAGCAGTACGACTATGAGTGAGTGGAAAGAACAAATCAGACAGCGACTGGTGAACTTGAAACTAGAGCCGACACGCGAGGCCGCCATCGTCGAGGAGTTGGCGCAACATTTAGATGATTGCTATGCGGAGTTGCTGGCCAGTGGCCTGACACCGGTGGAGGCCGAGCGCCGGACGCGCGCGGAATTGAATGAAAGTGAATTGCTTCAGCGCGAACTGCGGCGCGTGCAGCAGCAAGTTTCGCAAGAAACCGTTGTTTTCGGAACCAATCGGAGAGGCAATATGATGGTAGACCTGTGGCAAGACCTGCGCTTCGGCGCGCGTATGTTGATCAAGAAACCTGGCTTCACCTTGATTGCTGTGCTCACGCTCGCGTTGGGCATCGGCGCGAACACGGCCATCTTCAGCGTCGTCAACGGCGCGCTGCTCCAACCGCTGCCTTACCCCGCGCCACAGCAACTCGTGCGCCTCTTTGAGCGTGTTGAGCGCGTGACGATGGCAAGCGACCGGATGGAGGTCGCGCCGGCCAATTACTTTGACTGGCGCGAGCAGAACACTTCATTTAGCGGCTTGGCGACTTACGGATTGACCGGTTTGGCGTTGGCGAGTGATGGCGTGGCGGAACGCATTGAAGGTGCGCTGGCCTCGGCTGACTTCTTCTCGGTGATGGGCGTGCCGCCGCTGCTGGGGCGGACGTTTACGGCGGAAGACGAGCGCTCAGGCGAACGCTTTATGGCCGTCATCAGTTTTGGCTTGTGGCAGCGCCGGTTCGGCGGCGCGCGCGAGATTGTCGGGCGCGCAATTCAGATTGACGGTTACAGCTTCACCATCATCGGCGTAATGCCGCCCGGCTTCGGGTATCCGCATCGGACTGAGCTGTGGGAACTCTACCGGCTCGGCGCGAATCAGCGGCAGATGCGCGAAGCGCGTTTTCTCAAAGTCATCGCGCGCTTGAAGTCGGGTGTCACGCTTGACCAGGCGCAGTCCGAACTGTCTGGCATTGCGCGGCGCTTGGCCGAACAGTATCCACAGACCAATCGTAATTGGGGCGTCAACGTGGTGCCGCTGTTGAAAGAAGAAGTCAGCAAGATCGAGCCAGCCTTGCTCGTCCTGTTCGGCGCAGTCGCATTGGTGTTGCTGATTGCGTGCGCGAACGTGGCCAGTCTGCTGCTCGAACGCGCCGCCGCGCGGCAGGCCGAGATCGGCATTCGCCTGGCGCTTGGCGCTCAGCCGCGCCGCATCGTGCGGCAATTGCTGGCCGAGAGTCTGTTGCTGGCAGGCTTGGGCGGGTTGTTGGGCTTGCTCGTCGGCGTCTGGGGCTTGCATGCGCTGCTCGCGCTCGCGCCGGAGAATCTGCCGCGGCTTGGCGAAGTGCGGCTCGATGCGCGCGTGTTTGGCTTCACGCTACTCGTGACGCTCGTGACCGGCCTCCTCTTTGGGCTCGCGCCCGCGTGGCAGGCGGCGCGGCAAGATGTGCAAGAGGCGCTCAAAGAAGGAACAGGCCGCGCGTCGGGGCAGCGCCGCCTGTTCGGAGCGCTCGTAGTTGCCGAAGTCGCGTTGGCGCTCGTCGTGCTCGTCAGCGCCGGGTTGCTCGCGAGCAGCTTCCTGCGTGTGTTGCGGGTCGAGCCGGGCATTGATGTGGAGCGGTTGCTGACCGTGGACTTCGAGCCGCCGTCGGCGCGCTACAACGGGAGTGACTGGAAAGCGCAGCGGCTGAATTTCTGGCAGCAGCTTTCGGCGCGCGTCGCCACGCTGCCCGGCGTCGAAGCGGTCGGCGCGGTTGATAACCTGCCTTTTAGCAGCGTTGGCGCGCGCGTCTGGCGCTTCCGGCATGCAGGCGATGATCCAAACGTAGCGGCAGGGCCAGCCGCTACGTTTCAGGTAGCAACGCGCGATTACTTTCGCACGGTCGGCATCCAACTCCGGCGCGGGCGCTTCTTCAGCGCCGCCGACGGTGATGGCACGCCGCCGGTCGTCATCGTCAACGAAACGATGGCGCACCGCTTCTGGCCGAATGCCGAAGCCCTGGGGCAACGCATCGTCATCCGCAACGAAACCTTCGCGCGCGAAATCATCGGCGTCACCAGCGACGTAAAGCATTTCGGTTTGGAGCGAGAGACTGCGCCGGAGATGTACGTACCCTTCGAACAATTCGTGATTGACGTGATGCCGCTCCTCGTCCGCGTTAAAGGTGATCCCGCACAAATCAGCAGCGCCATCCGCGCGCAAGTGCAAGCCGTTGACCCGGCGGTCGCCGTGGCCGCAATCACACCGATGCGACAACTGCTGTCCGACTCGCTGGCGCCGCGGCGCTTCACGCTGCTGCTGCTGGGCGCTTTTGCGGGGCTGGCGCTGTTGCTCGCGAGCGGGGGGATTTATGGCGTGATGGCTTATGCCGTCGCCGAGCGCACGCGCGAAATCGGCATCCGCCTGGCGCTGGGCGCGCAAACGCGTGACGTGTTGCAACTCGTCATCGCGCAGGGAATGAAGTTGGCGTTCGGCGGCGTGCTCGTTGGCTTGGGCGGAGCGTGGTTGCTGACGCGCTGGCTGAAGAGCTTGTTGTTTGAAGTGAGTGCGACTGACCCGCTGACGTTTGTGGCGATTGCACTGTTGTTGATGGCTGTCGCCGGGCTGGCGTGTTATGTCCCGGCGCGGCGTGCGACCAAGGTAGACCCGCTGATTGCACTGCGGTCTGAGTAACTGATGTTACGCAGTAAGAAAGTCGAGTTTGGAATTGACAGGTTTTTGTGCCGGGGGCCCAGCGGAAATTAGCCGGTGGTGGAACGCAGTGAAACCACCGGTAACACGCGTCAAGTAACCGCGCCCCAGTAGGGGCGCAGGATAGACAATGGGCGCGAAATCAAGGTCCTGTCCAGCGTCCCAGCCGGGACGCGAGATTGCGGCGTTCGACTTTCCGGTGGTTACGCTTTGCTCCACCACCGGCTAATTTCCGACCGCGCCTCCGGCGCTGAGAAGGGCATCAAACCTAAAACGATTTTCCGCGCTGCGTAACATCAGTGAGTAAAACGGAGGTATTCTGAAAATGAAAGTGACTCAAACTCTCGCGCTGTTGCTGGTGGCATTGAGCGTCAACGTTTGGATCAAGCCAGCTTCTTCATCAATACAGACACCGAAAGCGGTCGCCAAACAAGTGCATCATTACGTCTTCTTCAATCGCGACCGGAAGCGCATCACCGACCCGGCGTTTCTCGCGACGAAGGCCTTTGAAGGGGCGCAAATAAAATACACGTGGCCGGAATTGGAGCCGGAACAGGACGCCTATGATTTCAGCGCCATTCGCCAAGACTTGATGTCGCTGACTGCGAAAGGGAAGCGGCTCTTTATCCAGCTTCAGGACGTTTCCTTCCATGACTCCATTGTAAATGTCCCGCGCTACCTACAGCGTGACAGCCGCTACAACGGAGGAGTGGCCCGGCAATACAGTAATGAAGAGGCTGGCAAACGCGCAGTTCCCGAAGGCTGGGTAGCGCGGCGCTGGGACCCGGCGGTGCAGGAGCGATGGCATAAGCTGCTTTCGGCGCTGGGTAAAGAATTTGACGGCAAGCTCGAAGGGATCAATTTGGCTGAGACCTCACTCGTGTTTGGCGGAGGCGAGGAGCTATTGCCAAAGGGCTTCACCCAGGCAGGCTACCGGGACGCGGTCGTCACAAACATGCGCGCCTTGAAACGCGCGTTCCCCAAGTCAGTGGCGATGCAATACGCGAACTTCATGCCTGGGGAATGGTTGCCCGGTGAAGACAAGTCTTACCTGCGCAGCGTCTACCAACAAGCTAAAGAGTTGAAAGTCGCTGTGGGCGGCCCTGACCTCTTGCCTTACCGGCGGAACCAGATGAACCACGCTTATGCGCTGATCAAAGAAAGTGGCGGCCTTGTCCCGACGGGCATCGCGGTTCAGGACGGCAACTATGAGGTCGTGAATCCAAAGACTGGCAAGCGCGTGACCATTGCCGAGTTGCTGGAGTTCGCTACGGATTACCTCAAAGTTGATTACATCTTTTGGTGCACCCAGGAGCCTTTCTACTCCGAGCAGTTGATCCCTGCGCTCAAGCGTTGAGCGGTCAGCGCGCGGAAAGGCCATGAAGAGAGGAGCAACCGTGCCTGACTGGAAACCAGAGATCAGACGGCGGCTGGCAAATTTGAAGCTAGAGCCGACGCGTGAGGCTGCGATTATTGAAGAGCTGTCGCAGCACCTAGCGGACTGCTATGCGGAATTGCTCTCAAGCGGCGCAACCGAAAGGGAAGCACGCCGGCAAACGCTAGCGGAATTAAGCGGGAACGACTTGTTGGTGCGCGAGTTGCGGCGCATCGAAAGGCAGATTGACCCGGAACCCATCATTCTCGGAACCAATCGGAGGACAAATATGTTCGCAGATTTATGGCAAGACCTACGCTACGGCGCGCGCACGTGGATAAAGCAGCCCGGTTTCACTTTGATTGCAGTGCTGACGCTGGCGCTGGGCATTGGCGCGAATACGACGATGTTTAGCGTCATCAATTCGCTGTTGCTCAAACCTGTTCCATTCCCTGAAGCAGAACGCCTGGTCTTAGTGTGGCAATCCCAAGTCAACGATCCGAAGAACCGCAACATCGTCGCTGCGCCGAATTATTGGGATTGGGAGAAGCAGAACGATGTGTTTGAACGGATGGCGCTGTTGGATTCCGCTGGCAAAGGCTACAGCCTGGCGGGCGAGGGCGAACCGGAGCGCGTTTCCGGCGTGCGCGTGACGGCGGGCTTTTTCGATGTGCTGGGCATCGCACCGCAATTGGGGCGCACGTTTTTGCCCGCAGAAGAGCAGCCCGGCAAACACCAGGTCGTGGTGATCAGCGACAGCCTGTGGCGGTCGCGTTACAACGCCGATCCCGGCATCGTTGGCAAAACGGTCAAAGTGGATAGCGAACCGCACACAGTGATTGGTGTGATGCCGCCAAAGTTTGAGTTTCAGCTTTATAGCCCAGTCCGGCAATTGTGGGTGCCGGTGGCCTATACCAAAGGCGATTATGAGCGGGGCTCAAATTCGTTTATGTGTCTGGCGCGGCTGAAACACGGCGTGACCTTAGAACAAGCGCGCGCCCGCATGGACACGATCGGACGCGCCCTGGCTACGCAATATCCGCAAGACATTGCCGGCCAGACCGTCGCCATTGATTCCATCGTTGGTTTTGACACCGAAGCGCAACAGCGAACCTTGCTGACGTTGCTAGCTGTCGCCGGGTTTGTCTTGTTGATTGCTTGCGTCAATGTCGCCAACTTGCTAATGGCGCGCGGCGCAACGCGTCAGCGTGAATTGGCGATTCGCGCCGCACTCGGCGCCAGTCGCGCCCGCACGATTCGTCAGATGCTGACGGAAAGCCTGCTGTTAGCTTTTGCGGGCGGCGTGAGCGGTATCCTGCTGGCCATCTGGAGCAATGGCCTGTTGCTCAAAGTGCTGCCGGGCAATTTGATGGCTGTACCTTTCCGTTCGATCGACAAAACCGAAGGCCTCGCGCTCGATTACAAAGTGCTGGCCTTCACCTGGGCCATCACCTGCCTGACGGGAATCATTTTTGGACTCGCGCCCGCACTAATTTTCTCCAAACGCAACGTCAACGAATCGCTGCAAGAAGGAAGCCGCGGTTCGAGCGGTGGCGGTGGTGCAAAGCTGCGTCAAGGCTTGGTCATTCTCGAAGTCGCCTTGACTTTAATCGTGCTGACGGGCGCGGGCCTGATGATTCAAAGCATGGCGCGACTGTTGGGTGTGACGCCAGGCTTCGATCCGCGCAATGTGCTAGTGCTGAACATGACCTTGCCGCAGGAAAATTTGTATTACGGCCCACCGGGGCATCCGGAGTTTCCGCGTCAGTTGCAACAGTCCGTCGGCAGCATTCCGGGCGTTGTTTCTGTCAGTGCAGTTAGCCATATGCCCGTCAGCGGCGGTTGGGCAGGGCGCGGCTTCGCGATCGAAGGGCGACCCGATCCAGGGCGTGACAACCAACCAAACGCGAAATACAACATCGCTTGCCCAAACTATTTTCAGACGATGGGGATCAAGCAAATCCGTGGGCGTGAGTTTACCGAACAGGATTCGCTCACTGCGCCCGGCGTCATTGTGGTCAACGAAACGCTCGCCAAGCAGTATTTCCCAGACGAAGACCCAATTGGAAGGCGCATCAAAATTGGCAGGTTCAACGACGAGGCTCCCTGGTTGACGATTGTCGGTGTGACCGCAGACGTTAAACAACGCGGCCTGGATCAGCGGACACGCCCGGAATTTTTCCGCCCCTACAACCAAGCGGCCTGGCCCGTGATGACAGTCGTTGTGCGCACGACTTCCAATCCTGGCGCCTTCATCACGCCCGTCAAACAAGCCCTCGCGCGGTTTGAACCGGAGCGCGCCGCTTCGGGCGTACGCGCGATGGAAGAAGTGATTTACGACTCAGCCGGCTCGCGGCGCTTCCCAATGATGTTGTTGGTGGCGTTTTCCCTGGTCGGTTTGGCGCTGGCTGCCGTAGGCATCTCCGGCGTCGTCGCATTTTCGGTCGCACAACGCACCCGTGAAATCGGGATTCGCATGGCGCTTGGCGCAAGCAAAGGCACAGTGGTGCGCTTGATGCTGAATCGCAGTATGGGCGCAGCCCTCATCGGCATCGGGCTAGGGTTGGCGGGTTCGCTGGCGTTAACCCGCTTTTTGGAAGGACTGCTGTTTGAAGTCAAACCGATGGACCCGCTTGTGCTGGGTTCGGTGACTGTACTGCTGGCAAGCGTCGCTCTCGCGGCCTGTTATTTCCCAGCTCGCCGCGCCACCAAAGTAGACCCGCTGGTCGCATTGCGCTGTGAGTGACTCGATTTTGGATTTTAGATTTTGGATTTTGGATTGAAGCTCTGCCTCTGCTTTCAAATCCAAAATCCAAAATGAAAGGACAACCGTGCCTGACTGGAAACCAGAAATCAGACGGCGGTTGGCGGATTTGCTGCTTGCGCCGACACGCGAGGCGGCCATCGTTGAAGAACTCGCGCAGCACCTCGACGATTGCTATGCGGAATTGCTAGCAGGTGGCGCGACGCAAGCAGAGGCCTATCGCCTAACACTGGCGGAATTGAGTGAGAGTGAAATCTTGGCGCGCAAACTGCGGCGGGTGGAGCGGCAGTTCGCGCCCGAACCAATCGTGCTCGGAACTAATCGGAGGACAAGTATGCTGGCAGATTTATGGCAGGATGTACGTTTTGGCACGCGCAGCTTAATGAAGCGACCGAGTTTCGTTGCGCTCGCTGTACTCACCCTCAGCTTAGGCATTGGCGCGAACACCGCGATCTTTAGCGTCGTCAATACGGTGTTATTGCGGTCTTTGCCCTACAAAGATGCCGAGCAACTCGTCGCCGTCTGGGAAGCGCCGAGGAAAATAGAACAAATTCTGTTTTCCCCGGCGGAATTTCTTGATTACCAGGCACAAAATCAATCGTTCACCGAAATGGCGGCGTGTCGGTTGATGTACTTCACCTTGACGGGGCAGGGAGAACCAGAACAACTCAATGGACTGATTGTTTCAGCCAATTTCTTTGCGCTGCTCGGCGTTCCAGCCGAGCGCGGGCGCATCTTTCAGCCGGAGGATGGACGCGCAGGAGTGCCGCGCGTCGCGGTCATCAGCCACGCTTTCTGGCAGCAACGGTTCAACGGTGATCCGAACGTGATCGGCAAGTTGCTCATGCTCAGCGGTGAGCCGGTCACGCTCATCGGCATAATGCCGCCCGGATTCCAGGACACGAGCCAGAATAATGAGCGCCAAATCTGGCTCAATCCACATCAGATCGTGCCGGATTGGCAACCCAATTCCACTGTTGATGTGCTTTCCATACGTCAAACAGGGTTTCTTCGCGTAATCGCGCGGCTCAAACCCAACATCACCTTGCAGCAAGCACAAACCGATTTGGACGCCATCTCCGCGCGTTTGCAGCAACAGTATCCGCGTCCGGCTGGGCACGGCGCGCGCATCATTTCCTTGCACGAACAGACGGTCGGCAGTGCGCGTCCGGTTTTACTGATTCTGCTCGGCGCGGTCAGCCTGGTGTTGCTGATCGCCTGCGCCAATGTCACCAGTCTGATGCTGGCACGGGCGACCGAACGCTATAAAGAAATGGCCATCCGCACTGCGTTGGGCGCCAGCCGTTGGCGCATCGTGCGGCAATTGTTGGTCGAAAGTCTTTTGCTGGCGGGTTTGGGCGGCGTCGGCGGTTGGTTACTCGCGCTCTGGAGCGTGTACCTCATCGTTGCGTCGAGTCTGCGTGAGATACCGCGCTTGAATGAGGTTGGGTTGGATTTTCGCGTCTTTGCTTTCACGTTGATCGTGTCTGGTTTGACTGGATTGGTCTTTGGATTGGCTCCGGCGCTAGCGGCGTCCAAGCCTGATCTCAACACGGCACTCAAAGAAGGATCGCGCAGCGCGACCGCCGGGCGTAATTGGTTGCGCCAAACTTTGGTCGTTGCCGAAGTCGCACTGGCATTGGTTGTGCTGATTGGCGCGGGTTTGCTCCTCAGCAGCTTCGCGCGTCTGCTGGCCGTCAAGCCGGGGTTCAATCCGCAACACTTGCTGACGATGCGCATCGGTCTGAACACTCAGCAATACAGCAAGAGTGTGGACAAGAAGCGGTTTGTGACCGAACTGAATGCGCGGTTGGAAGCCGTGCCGGGCGTCGAGAGCGTGGGCATCGGCGATGATTTGCCGATTGCAGGCACCGATTCTTCGACCACCCTCAAAATCCAGGACCAGCCCGCTGCAGCGCCAACTGATTTAGTCCCGGTTGGGCTGCACGTGATCAATCCGCATTACTTCGCTGCGCTGGGCACGCGGCTACTCAAAGGACGCGTCTTCACCGAGCGTGATGCGGCGGGTGCGCCATCAGTTTTCATTATCAACGAAACGCTTCAGCGCCGCTGCTGGCCAAACGAAGACCCGCTCGGAAAGCGGATTCGGTATAACAACAATGATCCCTGGGGCGAAATCGTCGGCGTCGTCGAAGACGTGAAATTTGATGGGCTGCATCTGGCCTCTACACCGCACCTGTTCGAGCCGTATCAGCAAAACGCCTGGTCATTCCTCGTTGTAACTATTCGCTCCCCACTCGACCAGAGTTCGCTGCTGGCGGCGGTGCAGCGTGAAGTCAAGGCGCTCGATCCAAATCTGCCTGTTTCCAATGTCAGGATGATGGAAGAAGTGATAGCACAGTCGCTCGCGACACGCCGGTTTGTGCTGTTGCTGTTCAGCCTCTTTGCTGGCCTTGCGCTGTTGCTGGCGACGGTGGGCGTCTACGGTGTGCTAACCGCTTCCGTTGCGCAACGCACGCGCGAATTGGGCATCCGCATCGCGCTGGGCGCAACCGCGCGCGACCTGGGACGGTTGATCGTTGGGCAAGGGCTGAAGCTGGTTTTGAGCGGCAGCGCGCTTGGCCTTGTCAGCGCGCTCGCCTTGCAGCGAGTGATCGGGAAATTGTTATTTGGCGTCAGCCCCACTGACCCGCTGACTTACCTGGTAATCGCGTTGCTACTCATCGGAGTCGCACTCTTGGCCTGTTGGATACCGGCACGACGAGCGACAAAAGTAGACCCGTTAGTGGCGCTGCGCACGGAGTGAACTATGCCGGATTGGAGACAGCTTGTGCGGGAAAAACTCGCACCGCTGCGGTTACGACCTGAGCGTGAGTTGGAGATTGTCGAAGAACTCGCGCAACACCTGGAAGACTATCACGCCGAGTTGCTTGTAGGTGGGGCGACGAAAGCGCAAGCCGAACGCCGGACACTGGCTGAATTGAGCGGGAATGAAATACTGGCGCGCGAACTGCGGCGTCTCGAGCGGAAAGCGCCGCCAGAGCCAATCGTTTTAGGAACCAATGGGAGGGGCAATATGCTGAATGACTTTTGGCAAGACCTACGTTATGGCCTGCGCGCACTGCGCCGGAGTCCAGTCTTTACGGCGGTCGCAGTGCTCTCGCTGGCGCTGGGCTTGGGCGCGAACACGGCCATCTTTAGCGTGATTGAGGCGTTGATGCTGCGCGCGCTGCCGGTGCGCAACCCGGAGCAGTTGGTCACTTTCAGAGAAGTTTACCCAGATGGCTTTCAGCGCCCCACGCTCAGCTTCCAGCGGGTCGAACGGTTGCGGAGTTTGACGCAGACTTTTTCAGGCCTCTTGGCGACGACCAGAGTCGAGCGGTCAAACGTGACGCTCAACGGAGCAGGCGGGGGCGTGGACGAAGGGCAAGTGGGTGTGAGCGTGGCCACAGGCAATTACTTTTCCTTGTTGGGCGTGCGCGCCGCGCTCGGCAGAACCTTCACCGAGGATGATGATCGTGTAGCAGGCGGACACCCAGTGACAGTGATTAGCTATGGTTACTGGGAACGCAGATTTGACCGCGCGCCCGACGTAGTTGGCCGCACGCTCAGCTTGAATGGCACAACTTACACCGTCATTGGCGTCGCACCGCGCGGGTTTTCGGGCGAATGGATCGGGCGGCCTACAGACTTGTGGTTCCCCGTTGCGATGCTCGGTCAGGTAATGCCGGAGTTGCCCGCCGGGCAGCGCGGCGGGCGCGTTTATTACCAAGTCCTAGCTCGTCTCCAACCGGGCGTGACGAGGAGTCAGGCGCAGGCGGCAGGACAATTGACTTATCAGCAACTTCTACTGGATGAGGCAGGCGCGAATCCGTCGCCGCCGCGCTTGCAAGAACTCGCGCAGATGCGCCTTGAAATCGAACCGGCGGCCAGGGGCTGGTCGCCGCAGCGTACATATTTTGCTCAGCCATTGACCGTTCTGATGATCGTGGTCGGGCTGGTGCTACTGATCGCCTGTGCCAACGTGGCCAATCTGTTGCTGGTGCGTGCCAAGGCGCGGCAGCGCGAGATAGCCGTGCGCTTGGCGCTCGGCGCGGGGCGCGGGCGGGTTGTGCGGCAATTGCTGACCGAGAGTTTGCTCCTGGCGCTGCTGGGCGGCGCGCTCGGCATGGTGTTGGCGCAAGTGGATGACAGATGTGTTGGCGCTCTTGGTGAGTTCCGGTTCGGTGGGCTTCAATACGACACCGCTCGCAATCAAGCTCGACTTGCATACGAATGGTGATGTCTTCGCCTTTACCGCGCTCCTTTGTTTGCTCACCGGGATTCTCTTTGGTCTGGTGCCCGCGTTCCTTTCCTCAAAGGTTGCGCTCGCCCCGGCCTTGAGCGGTCGCGGCGCGGCCTCCGGCGATTCAGGCGGGCGGTTCAGCCTGGGCAAAATCCTGGTGGTTGTGCAAGTGGCGATGTCGCTCGTGCTGCTGATCGGCGCGGGGTTGTTCGTGCGCACGCTGCGCAATCTGAGGTCGCAAGACCTGGGGCTTGATCGCGAGCATGTTTTGTTGGTTTGGACTGCGCCTATGCAGGCTGGCCGCAGGGGCAAGGCCGTTGAGCCCTTATTTCAAGCCGCACAAGAGCGCGTCTCGGCATTGCCCGGTGTGATCAGCGCTAGCCCGTCGGTCTACGGCTTTTTGAATGGCAGCCCGTTTATCGGAACTACGGTGAAGATACCTGGCCGTGAACCCAGACCGGAAGATCCAAAGACGCAGATAGATTTGGTCGCGCCTCGCTATTTCGAGACCTTGGGCATGCGCATGCTGCGGGGGCGTGATTTCACTGAGCAAGACACCGCAGACTCGCCGCGCGTGGTGATCATCAACGACGCCATCGCCCGTTATTTCTTCGGCGATCAAAATCCAATTGGGAAGCATATCGGATTCCAATTCTCAGGCACGCCCGGCGAGCTAGAGATCGTGGGCGTCGTGAACAATGCCAAGCACATCACGCCGCGCGATCAGAACCGGCTGATGTTTTACATCCCTTATCGCCAGGACACGAGCCACCTGTTGCAAATGTGCTTGGCGGTGCGAACTTCTGGCGACCCTGGCGCCGTCGCGGCCCGCGTACGCCAAACGCTGCGAGAAATTGATCCCAGACTGCCCGTGCTCAAGCTGGACACGATTGAGGAACAACTCAATGACCTGCTGGTGTCCGAGCGTTTGGTGGCGACGCTGGCGGGCTTCCTGGGCTTGTTGGGGGTATTGCTGGCCTGCCTGGGGCTGTATGGCGTGATCTCTTACACGGTTGCGCGCCGCACCAATGAGATCGGCATCCGTCTGGCGCTAGGCGCGACTCCCGGTACGGTGCTTCGCATGGTTTTCAAGGAGAGCTTAGGTTTGGTGAGTGTAGGAATCGGAGTGGGATTATTGGTGGCATCCGCGACTACGCGCTTGATCTCGACGCAGCTCTTCGGCATTGGCCCGACTGACCCACTCACGCTGATAGGCGCCATCGTGCTGTTGGTAGGAGTGGCGGCGCTGGCCGCGTTCCTGCCGGCGCGACGCGCAGCACAGGTTGATCCGCTAGTCGCATTGCGCTGTGAGTGACTCGATTTTGGATTTTAGATTTTGGATTGAAGCTCTGCCTCTACTTTCAAATCCAAAATCCAAAATGAAAGGACAAACGTGCCTGACTGGAAACCTGAGATCAGACGGCGGCTGGCCGGTTTGCAGCTCGCGCCGACGCGCGAAGCCGCCATTGTTGAGGAACTCGCGCAACATTTGGAGGATCGCTACGCGGAGTTGCTGGCAGGCGGCGCGACGCCTGCAGAAGCTGAGCGCCGAACGCGCGCAGAATTGAGCGGGAGTGAAATCTTAGCGCGTGAACTAAAGCGCGTGGAGCAACACTTCGGCCCAGAACCCATCATTCTTGGAACGAATCGGAGGACGAATATGATCGCAGACCTTTGGCAAGACTTGCGCTTCGGCGCGCGTATGTTCGTGAAGCATCCGGGTTTTACTTTAATTGCCATCATCACGCTGGCCTTGGGTATCGGCGCTAACTCTGCGCTCTTCGGCTTGTTGGACGCGGTTATGTTGCGAACGCTGGCTGTGCCGCACCCGCAAGAGTTGGTCTTAGTCGCGACGCGCACCAGCGAAGGCGGTCTGCACCCGGATTTCTCTTATCCGCTCTATGTCGCCTTGCGCGACGGCAACGACGTTTTTACCGGAATGTTGGCTTCATCCGACACCAGCTTCGGCATCAGTTCCGGTGATCGGACTGAACGCGCGCGCGGAGAGTACGTCAGCGCCAACTATTTTTCGGTGCTTGGTCTGCCAATGTCCCGCGGCGCTGGCTTCGGCGCCAGCGACGAATATCTTGGAGCGCAGCCCGCCGCTGTCATCAGCGACAAATTATGGAAACGCTTCTTCAGCAGCGACCCGGCTGTTTTGTTCAAATCACTGACGATCAACGGACGCAGTTTTGCCGTAGTCGGCGTTGCGCCGCCCGGATTCAATGGGCTGTCGCGCGGATTGAGTACGGATGTCTGGTTGACCTTGCCGCAACGCATCGCCTTGGGCGGGACGCCTGAGCTTCTCAACGATCGCACGAGAAGTTGGTTATCACTGGCGGCGCGCTTGAAGCCGGGTGTGACGGTGGCACAGGCACAGGCGCGGCTTTCAACTCAGTTGCCAGCCGGATTCGAGGCAGCCATCGGCAAAGGGCAATGGGAAGCTGCGCTCGCTCCGGCGGCGCAGGGCAGCGATTTTTACGTCGCCGAATTGTCACAGCCTTTGCAGTTGCTGGCGGCGATGGTCGCGCTGATCCTGCTGATTGCCTGTGCGAATATCGCCAATCTGTTGTTGGCGCGGGCGCAAACTCGACAGCGCGAGATTGGCATACGGCTGGCGTTAGGTGCCTCGCGCGGGCGCATCATCCGGCAGCTTTTGATTGAAAGCCTGATGCTGGCGTTTGTTGGTGGCAGCCTCGGTTTATTGCTTGCGCTTTGGTCGAAAGACCTGACAGCCAATATTCGCACACGTGTAGGCGGTGCGTTGACGCTGGACAATTCGCTCAACTGGCGTGTGCTTGTTTTTACGTTGGCAGTGGCAGTCATCACTGCGCTGTTGTTCGGCCTAATTCCCGCGTTCAGGGCCACGCGTGTTGAGTTGGCGCCGACGCTGAAAGATGGCGCGGTCTCATCCTCCTTCTCCACCAGAATATTTTCGTTGCGCAACCTGCTAGTGGTGACGCAAGTGGCGCTCTCAATCGTCCTGTTGGTGGGCGCAGGATTGTTCCTGCGCAGTTTGTGGAAGCTGCGTTCGATTGATCTTGGCTTCTCCGGCGATCAAGTGTTGGCGCTTACGCTGGACTTGCGGTTGCGGGGCTACAACGAAGCGCAGGGCAAAAATCTCTACAACGCTGCGCTTGAAAAACTGGCAGCAACGCCGGGCGTGCAGGCCGTCAGCCTGAGCAGCGTATTGCCGGTGACGGCAGGTGGCTCTCGCTTGCAAAGGCCGCCTAACCTGACTCGCCCGGCAGTGAACGAGCGCATCTCGATTGACATCATCACGGTGACGCCGCAGTTCTTCCAGACGCTGGGACTGCCGTTGCTGCGGGGCCGCGATTTCCGCGCGCTCGACAGCGAGAAATCAGGCCGCGTAATCATCGTCAACGAGACGATGGCGCGTAAATTCTGGCCGAATGCTGATCCCGTCGGGCAGACTTTCTACGACGGCTCGGACAACTTCGAAGTCGTCGGCGTTGCGCGCGCCACCAAATACCGCGACCTGCGCGAAGAGCCGCGAATGACAATGTACCAACCGCTGGCGCAGGAATATTCCTCTGGCATGAACTTGTTGGTGCGCACAGCCATTGCGCCAACAGCCATGCTTGCCCAAATCCGCGCGCAACTCAGTTTGCTCGATCCTGCACTGCCCGTCTTCAACATTCGCACCTTGCCCGAACACATCGGACGCGCACTTTACCTCGAACGAATGCAAAGTGTGTTGCTCTCGTTATTCGGGCTGCTGGCGTTGGTGCTGACTGCGGTGGGGCTGTATGGCGTGATGTCTTACACGATTGCGCAGCGCACACGCGAGATTGGCATTCGCATGGCGCTGGGCGCGCAAAAGGGCGCGGTTTTGCGTTTGGTGATCGGGCAGGGAATAAAGCTGACGTTGATTGGAGTGGCGCTAGGTGTAGGTGTGGCGGCAGCCTCAATGCAGTTGATCGCGAGCCGGCTCTACAACGTGAAGACTGCCGACCCGCTCACCTTTGTCGTGACTGTTTTGTTGCTCATCGCAGTCACCCTGTTGGCCTGCTGGGTTCCGGCGCGGCGGGCGACAAAGGTTGATCCGCTGGTCGCTCTGCGTTGTGAGTGATCCGATTTTGGATTTTAGATTTTGGATTGCAGATTCGACAGTGCTGGCTTGGCTTAAATCCAAACTCCAAAATCTAAAATCAGGGAGGGGCGACCGTGCCTGACTGGAAACCAGAAATCAGACGGCGGTTGGCGCACTTGAAGCTCGCGCCGACGCGCGAGGCGGCCATCGTCGAAGAACTCGCGCAGCACTTGGATGATCGCTACGCGGAGTTGCGCGCGGACGGCACGCCGGAAACAGAAGCCGTGCGTGTGACGCTAGCGGAGTTGAATGAGCACGAATGGTTGGCGCGCGAACTGCGGCGCGTGGAGCGGCAAGTCGCGCCAGAACCCCTCGTGCTAGGAACTACTCGGAGGACAAATATGCTCGCAGATTTGTGGCAAGACTTGCGCTACGGCGCGCGAATGTTATGGAACAGCCGTGGTTTTACGCTCGTGGCCGTAATCTCGCTGGCCTTGGGCATCGGTGCGACGACCACTGTTTTTAGTCTAGCTAACGCTGTGTTATTGCGCCCGCTGCCGGTGAAAGACCCCGACACGCTCGTTAGCGTCAACAAGCCCGGTCAGAATGGCAGCGGCATGTACACGATTTCATACCCGGACTACCTAGACTATCGCAGCCGCAACGAGGTCTTCACCGATCTGCTGGCTTGGAGTGAAGTGCCGCTCAGCCTCAGTCTGAACGGGCAGGCGGAATCAGCTTACGGCATGGTGGTTTCGGGCAATTATTTTTCCACGCTCGGTGTACAGTCGGCGCTGGGCCGGTTCTTCAGCGCTGAAGAAGACCGCACGCCCGGCGCGCATCCAGTCGCGGTGCTCAGCTTCGCTTTGTGGCAAAGCCGTTTCGGTGGCGACCCGTCCGTCATTGGCCAAAGCCTCAAGCTCAAGGGGCAGCCCTTCACCATCATTGGCGTAGCGCCCAAAGGTTTCACCAGCACTTACAACGTGTTTGCGCCCGCTGTCTACGTGCCACTGATGATGCAGGCGCAGGTCTTGTCAAAACCAAACATCTTCGGCGAGCGCATGTCCAAATACCTGAAGCTGACCGGGCGGCTCAAACCCGGCGTCTCGCGTGCGCAGGCGCAGGCGACTTTGAATCTGCTCGATCGTCAACTCGAAGAGGCTCACCCAGAGCGGGGCGAAACTTCACTGCGCCCGCACCTCGGCGTAGAGCTAGTCCCGGTCGGCTCCTTCCCTTGGGAAATGCGCCTGGCGCTGCTCGGCGGCGCGAGTTTACTGCTGGTCATCGTCGGCTTTGTCTTGCTCATTGCCTGCGCCAACGTGGCCGGGATGCTGCTGGCGCGCGCCACGGTCAGACAGCGTGAGATCGCCGTGCGGTTGGCGCTCGGCGCAACACGCTGGCGCCTGATCCAGCAATTGTTGACCGAAAGCAGTCTGCTCTTTTTGCTGGCGGGCGCATTCGGCGCGGGCTTGGCGCTGTGGCTGACGCGCTTGTTATCAACGATCCCCGTGCCGATTGACCTGCCGTTTGCCCTCGATGCCAAGGTGGATTGGCGCGTCCTGAGCTTCACGCTCTTGCTCGCCTTATTGACGGGCCTCATTTTCGGGCTAGCGCCTGCCACGGAGGCCGCGCGGGCAGATTTGCAGACGGCCTTGAAAGACGCTCCTTTGACGCGTGGGGTCAAGCGTTCGCGGTTGCGCCAGGCCTTTGTCGTCGGACAGATCGCGCTCTCGCTGGTGTTGCTGATCGGCGCGGGCCTGGTTGCGCGCGCGCTGCAATACGCGCAGACGATCTATCCGGGCCGACAGCCTGAAACTGTGTTGACGGCTAGCATGGACCCGGGCAATCAAGGTTACAGCGTGGCGCGCGCGCGCGAGTTTTATCAGCAATTGACCGAGCGCGTCGCGGCGTTGCCCGGCGTCGAAGCGGTCAGCCTCGCACGGGAGCTCCAAATCGGCGATGGCTACAGCACGACCAGTCTGGCCGTCAAAGATGCCCCGCAGGAAGGCAACATGAAGGTTGAATCCATCACCATCACGCCAAATTACTTTCTGACGCTCGGAATCAGGCTGCTCAGTGGCCGCGATTTCACCGTGGCGGATCGCGCAGGCGCGCCGCGCGTCGTGATTATCAACGAAGCAATGGCACGCCGCTTCTGGCCCGGCGCAAGTGCGCTCGGCAAACAAGTGCAAGTGGGGGGGCAAGGCTGGGAAGGCGGGGCGCTTATCCTTGACGATCCGGGCAAATCCGGCAAACAACCGCAAGCGATGGGAGAAGGGTGGGCGGAGGTCATCGGCATCGTCGAGGACGGTAAGAGCCGCATCGCCGGCCAGTCAGCGCCGCCTTTCGTCTATTCGCCTTTCCTGCAAGGCCAGAGCGGCAACCTGGGCATGACGCTGGTGCTGCGCCAGCGCGGCGACACGGCGAACACGCTGGCCGCCGTGCGGCGCGAGGTGCAGGCGCTCGATCCTAGTCTGCCGCTGCAATCGCCGATGACTTTGGTTGAAGCCGTGCAATTTGTAACGCTGCCATGGCGGGTGGCAGGCGTGCTAGCCAACGTGTTCGGCCTGATCGGGCTGACGCTCGCGGCGCTCGGCATCTACGGCCTGGTTTCCTACACGGTCAATCAGCGCACGCACGAGATCGGCGTGCGGGTCGCATTGGGCGCGCAACGCCGCGACATTTTCAAGCTCGTCATCGGGCAGAGCTTGAAGCTGGCCGTGTTAGGTGTAGCGATAGGGCTGGCGCTCGCGTTCGGCTTGACGCCAGCGCTGGCTGAATTTCTGTTCGGTGTGAGTGCGAGCGATCCGGCAACTTATCTGGGCATTTCGTTGCTGCTGGTGCTGGTGACGCTGGCAGCGAGCTTTATCCCGGCGCGGAAAGCGATCAGGACAGACCCGCTCGTGGCTTTGCGGCACGAGTGATCGGATTTTAGATTTTGGATTTTGGATTTTGGATTCGACAGTGACAGCCTGACTTCAATCCAAAATCTAAAATCCAAAATAAGTGGCGAACGTGTTTATCGGCGCGGCGAATGGCGAGGGGTGATCCGCTGACAGCTTTGCAGGAGGGGTAATAGTTTTCCTCTCAGCGCAAACCTGACTCGGTCAGTAGTAAGTATTGGTAAATCATCAAAGGGAGTCTGGTTATGCACAAATGGTTTTCTTTCGCCGCAGTCTTGATGTTGGTGATGGTTGTCGGCAACGTCAACGCGACACAACAGTCTGAGCCGCGCACCGTCGCGGAATATTTGAAGGCCGTACAGCAATACAGCGACCGACAAGAAGAGGCCGCGCAAAAGGTTGGGCGGAGGCCGGATTACCGCGCCTATCAGGCGCAAGCCAAGGAATTGGCAAAGCAATATGCCGCACGCTTCAAACCGCAGGAGGTAAAGGGGGCCGACTTGCTGAGTCTGGCGCTGCTTTACCTGGAAGCAGGCGAATCTGCACAGGCACGAGCGGCCATCGAGCAGCGGCTTAACGAGGCAACGCTGGCTGAGAGCGACCGTGCCGAGGCGCTCTCCACAGCTGTCGTTGTGCTGACGAAAGCCTCGCCCAGTGTCGAAGACCTCAAACTGGCCGAAGAATACACGGCCCGGCTTGACGCGCTTTCGGATGCGGCCCTGAAACAAAGGATCGCGGCGCACAAACGTCTGGGTGGGTATTACAGCGGGAATGAAATTGAAGATGATAAGTTGCTGGGGCACGACACCGCTGTTCTGGGACTCGTTGCGCAACTCCCGCCTGCGGAGCGCGAGACATTCGCCCGGCAGAATCTCAGCCTCTATGGCCGCATCTCAACCAACTATGGCAACCAGGGCCTGATTGAGAAAGCCCGCGAGACTTGTCGGCAGGGTATCGCGGAAGCCGCGCGACAGGGGCGGTCGGAAACCGGGTATGAGCGCTGCGTCGAACTCTACTCGCTGTTGGGCCGCCCCGGCGCGCCGCTCAAGAGCGCGTACTGGATCAACGTTACGCCGGAGACCAAACAACTCGACCTCAGCGGGCGCGTGACGCTGATTCAGTTCACCGCGCATTGGTGCGTCCCCTGCCGCAAGAGCTATCCAGATTTGCTCAAGCTCCACCAACAGTTCCAGGCGCGCGGGTTGGAAGTGGTGATGTCAACGAAGTTGTATGGCTATTTCGGTGGGCGGCAGGATTTGAAACCGGAAGAAGAGTTCGCCGCCAACCGCGAGTATTACCTCGAACGCCATAAACTGCCGTTCAAGATCGCGGTGGAGCCGCAGCTCGATTTGTCCGACCAGACGGCGGCTGCCGATGCTGCTTGGCGGGCGTCAAACGAAGGCAAATATTTTGTCGGCGTCTTTCCACAACATGTGCTCTTGGACAAACGAGGCATCGTGCGCCAAATCTTGTTCGGTTGGGGTTCGGCTAACGAAACGCGCCTCATGCGAATGATCGAGCAACTGTTACAGGAGCAATAACAGGCGTTCCGGTGCCAATCGAGAAATTTCATAACATAAAAGGAGTAGAACCATGAAACCAAAATCACTGACGACCCTGGCGCTGTTATTTCTGGCGCTGTTATTTTTGACGCTGACTGGCGCGGCGCAAGCGCAAACCCAGGCCGCGCCGCCTGACCCCACCACGCCCTTCAAGAACTTTTACAACTCCACCAAGAAAAATGTGATCGGCGCGGCGGAAAAAATGCCGGCGGAGCATTTCAGCTACAAACCCACGAGCGACGTACGCAGCTACGCCGAAATCTTCGGCCATATCATGGATACGAATTACTATGCGTGTGCTGCGTTGCGCGGCGAAGCGAATCCGAACAAGGACGACTTGGAAAAGACGCTGAAGACCAAAGACGAGGTCGTCAAAGCCGTCAAAGCCTCGTTCGAGTATTGCGACGGCGCGCTGAAAAATCTGACTGTTGCGAACTTGCAAGAGACCTTCAAATCAGGCACGCGCGATGTCCCGAAAACTTCGCCCTTGCTGCTGCTCATCGCGCACAGCCAGGAGCATTATGGCAATCTGGTGACATACCTGCGGCTGAAAGGCCTCGTACCGCCGAGCAGCGAACCGCCGCCGGCCAAGAAATAACCAAACCTGTACCGCGCGCGTGGCGGAAACACTGCAAGGACACTAGATCGGTTTGCAAATGAGTGTACGGAGCAAACCACGGGGAGCACGGGGCACACAGGGAAACACCAACCTTGACCGCCTATGCCAGTTTTCCCCGTGCTCCCGGTGCTCCCCGTGGTTGATTTTGCCGTACACACAATTGAAATCCGATCTAATCAACTGCTCGAACACCTATGAATAAAGGCGATTTGCGCGTCTGACAGAATAGTCGGGCTGAGCTTATGATTTTTTCTGAGAGTTACCGAAACCCCTAACAGGAATGCCGGACTGGAAATCGCAAATCAGACGGCGGATGGCGCAGTTGAAGTTGGAACCGCTGCGCGAGTCCGCGATCGTTGAGGAACTCACGCAGCACCTCGATGACTGCTACGCGGAACTGCTGGCGGGCGGCGCAACCCCAGCAGAAGCCGAGCGCCGAACGATGGCGGAGTTGAGCGGAAGCGAATTGCTGGCGCAAGAACTGCGACGGGTGGAACGGCAGTCTCCGCCAGAACCTATCGTGTCAGGAACGAATCGGAGGATAAATATGATTGCAGACCTGTGGCAAGACCTGCGCTACGGCGCGCGAATGTTGGTGAAAAACCCAGGCTTCAGCGCCGTTGTTGTGCTGACGCTCGCGCTGGGAATTGGCGCCAATGCGGCGCTCTTTTCCGTCGTCAACGGTGTGCTGCTCAACCCGCTGCCTTATCCACAGCCGGAGCAGCTTGTCGCGCTCAACCAGCGCCTGCCGAATACTGGCGCGGGTTCGATCTCGTATCCGAATTTTCTAGATTGGCAAAGGGAGAATCAGAGCTTCTCCGCCATAGCCGTTTCGCGCTCGTCCAGTTTCGCGCTCGTCGGCACGGGCGAAGCCGAGCGCGTCCGGGGGCGGCGCTGCACGGCGAATCTCTTCGCTGTGCTCGGCGTGAAGCCTGTGGTGGGGCGCGACTTTGCGCCGGGCGAAGATGCGCCTGGCGTAGGCCCGGTGGTGATCATCAGCGCCGAGCTTTGGCAGCGCAGGTTCGGCGGCGCGCCGGATGTGCCGGGCAAAAGCCTGACTGTGGATGACCGGAACTACACGATTGTGGGCGTGCTTCCGGCGAGCTTTACGCTCTATCGCGGCACGGATGTCTACATACCGATGGGCCAGTGGGGCAATTCCGGGTTGCAGAATCGCAGCGCGGGATTAGGACTACAAGGCATTGGCCGACTCAAGCCGGGCGTCACGCTCGCGCAGGCGCAGGCCGATCTGGACGGCGTGATGCGCCGTCTGGCCGAAGCTTATCCTGAAGCCAACCGTGGCATTGGCGCGGCAGTTACTCCGCTCAAGGAAAGGTTGGTCGGCGAGGTCGGGCCGAGTCTGTGGATGCTGCTGGGCGCGGTCGGCTTCGTGTTGCTGATCGCGTGCGTGAATGTCAGCAATCTGCTGCTGGCGCGCGCGACCGGCAGGGCGCGCGAATTTGCCATTCGCGCCGCGCTGGGTGCAGGTCAGTGGCGCTTGCTGCGTCAATCACTGACCGAAAGCACACTGCTCGCCTTGGCTGGCGGCGGACTTGGCTTGCTGCTCGCTGCCCTGGGCACGCGCGCAGCGCTCAATGCGCTGCCTACCGGGTTGCCGCGCGCAGATGAGGTTGGGCTGGACGCGCGGGTTTTGCTTTTTACCGCAGCCATTGCGCTGCTCACCGGTGTACTCGCCGGGCTAGCTCCCGCGCTGAAGACTGCGCAGTGGCGATTGGCCGAAACGCTCAAGGAGAGCGGGCGCGGCGCGGGCGGCGGGCGTCATCGCGCGCAGGGCGTTCTGGTTGCGGTGGAGGTGGCGCTGGCGTTGGTCTTGCTGATCGGCGCGGGCCTGATGATCCGCACCCTGAGCGCGTTGTGGAACGTTGATCCGGGCTTTCGGCCAGACAACGTGTTGACGTTCGGACTCAGCTTCCCGCCCTCGATGAGGGCTCTCAGCGACGAGGGGAAGCGCGCTGCCTTGCGTGACCTGAGCGACCGCCTCAACGCGATGCCGGGGGTCAAGGCGGCTTCACTCTCGCTGGGCGCTTCTCCCATGCAGGACGAAGGCAGCGCGACCTTTTGGCTTGAGGGCCAGCCCAAACCTGCGAGCGCTAGCGAGATGCACAGGGCGTTGGCGTATGCGGTCGAACCAGGCTATCTGACGGCGCTGGATATCCCGCTCAAGCAAGGCCGCTTTTTCACCGCGCAAGATGGGGCGGAAACTCAGCCCGTCGTGGTGATTGACGAGGTCTTCGCTCGCCAATATTTCCCAGACGCAAACCCCCTCGGCAAGCGCATCAATGGGGGAGGCACAAGGCCGGCGGAGATCGTCGGCGTGGTCGGGCACGTCAAGCAGTGGGGGCTTGATGCGGATGACGGGCACGCGCTCCGGGCGCAGCTCTACATGCCGTTCAGGCAGTTTGGCTGGAACTCTGAGGCGAACGTGGTGGCACGTGTAGAGGGCGCGGAGGGAAAAGCGACGGCGCAGTTTGACGCGCTCCGCCGGGTCGTCCAAAGCCAGCACAAGGATAACGTCATTTACGAACCACGGACGATGAATGAGGTGATTGCCGAGACGCTCGCCCGGCGGCGCTTCGCGATGATATTGCTCAACGCCTTTGCGGTGGTGGCGCTCGTGCTCTCAAGCATCGGTCTTTACGGTGTCATTTCGTATCTTGTCGGCCAGAGCACGCACGAACTCGGCATCCGCCTCGCGCTAGGGGCGCAACGCCGGGACGTGCTGCTGCTCGTGCTGAGTCAAGGCATGAAAATGACGCTGGGCGGCGTGGCGCTGGGACTGCTCGCCGCGCTGAGCTTGACCCGCCTGCTGGCACAGATGCTCTACGGCGTGAGCGCGACTGACCCGGCGACCTTTGCTGGCATTGCGCTGCTGCTCGTGGCGGTGGCGCTAGCGGCCTGTTTCTTTCCTGCGTGGCGGGCGACCAAGGTTGATCCGCTGGTGACGTTGCGTTGTGAGTGATCCGATTTTGGATTTTAGATTTTGGATTGCAGATTCGACAGTGCTGGCTTGGCTTAAATCCAAACTCCAAAATCTAAAATCAGGGAGGGGCGACCGTGCCTGACTGGAAACCAGAAATCAGACGGCGGTTGGCGCACTTGAAGCTCGCGCCGACGCGCGAAGCCGCCATTGTGGAAGAACTCGCGCAGCATCTGGGTGATTGCTATGCGGAATGGCTCGCCAGCGGCGCGACGGAAGCCGAAGCCGAGCGACAGACGCTGGCGGAATTGAGCGGAAATGAATTACTCGCTCGCAAACTGCGGCGTACGGAGCGGCAGATCAATCCGGAACCCATCGTGCTTGGAAGCAATCGGAGGACAAATATGATCGCAGACTTATGGCAAGACTTGCGGTTCGGCGCGCGAATGTTGCTGAAACAGCGCGGCTTCACGCTGATCGCCGTGCTTACGCTCAGTTTGGGCATCGGCGCGAATACGGCTATTTTCAGCGTCGTGAATGCCGTGCTGATCAGTCCGCTGCCGTATCGCGCGCCCGACCGGCTGGTGCAAGTTTGGGAACACAACCGGCCCAAGAATAAGCCGCACGGCCCAGTCGCTCCGGCGAACTTTCTCGACTGGAAAGGGCAAAACCGGTCATTCGAAGGGCTGGCTGCCTACGACAATTTTCCCAGCTTCAACCTGACAGGCGTTGGGGAGCCTGAGCGGATTCAAGGTGTGCGTGTCTCCGTTGGTCTTTTCTCTTTACTCGGCGTGGGCGCAGTCGCCGGTCGCACGTTTACAGGAGAGGAAGAGCGACGAGGCAATCATCAGGTCGCACTGTTGAGCAACAGGCTCTGGCAAAGGCGCTTTGGTGCTGATCCCGGGCTGGTTGGGCGGACGCTTTCGCTGAATGACCAGAGCTTTACGGTGGTCGGAATCCTGCCGCCAGATTTTCGCTTTCTGCCTGAAGAACACGAAATCTTTGTTCCGATGGTCCTTGACGGTTGGGAAGCGGCGGCGCGCGGAACGCATCCGTTGCGCGTCGTTGCGCGCCTCAAAGAAGGCGTGACGCTTCAGCAGGCACAGTCCGAGATGGATCAGATCGCGCGCCGCCTGGAACAAAACTATCCGAACTCAAATACCGGCGTGGGCGTCAACCTGGTTCCTTTGCAGGAGCAATTGGTCGGGGAATCGCGGCGAGCCTTGCTGATCTTGCTCGGCGCGGTTGCCTTTGTGTTGTTGATCGCTTGCGCCAACGTCGCCAACTTGATGCTGACCCGAGCTGTAACGAGGCGCAAGGAAATGGCTGTCCGGCTGGCGCTCGGTGCCGGACGTGCCCGCTTGATCCGACAGTTGTTGACTGAAAGCGCGCTGTTGGCTGGGACTGGCGGCATTGGCGGGTTGTTGCTGTCACTTTGGAGTGTTCAGGTTCTTAAAACTTTCCTCGTACAAAACGCGCTGCTGCCACGCGGGGAGACGGTCGCACTCAATGGCCGGGTGCTGGTCTTCACGTTGGGGATTTCGCTCGTGACCGGACTGGTCTTCGGGCTGGCTCCGGGGCTAGCGGCTGCCAAGACAGATTTGAACGAAGCGCTCAAAGAAGGTGGACGGCGTGCGAGTGGCGGCGCGCGTGACCGGCGGCTTCGTCAGGCATTGGTAGTTGGCGAAGTGGCGCTGGCGCTAGTGCTGATGGTCGGCGCGGGACTGATGATTCAGAGCTTCCTGCGGCTGCGTAGCGTAGATCCGGGCTTCCAACCGGAAAACGTGCTAGCGGTGGATATTTCTCTGCCAAACTCGCGTTATCAAAATGGCCGCCAGGTTTGGCATTTCCAACACCAACTGCTCGAACGGGTCGCTGCGTTGCCCGGAGTCCGTTCAGTCGGTGCCGCAGCCTATTTACCGTTTAGCGGAACGCACAACTCCTGGACGATTCAGATTGAGGGCAGTCAATCCCAGCCTGCGGTTAGGTATCTGGAGCCGGGCTGGCGTCCGGTTACTGCCAATTACTTTCGGACGCTGGGTATCCCTCTGGTCAAAGGGCGAGAGTTTGCTGCCGCTGACGACGACGAAGCTGCGCCTGGTGCCGCCATTCTCAACGAGGCTGCGGCGCGCGCCTGCTGGCCCGGCGAAGAGCCATTGGGCAATCGCTTCAAACTCGAAGGACGAAACTACACCGTTGTGGGGGTTGTCAAAGACGTCAAGCACGCTCGTTTGGATGGCAACTCCGAGCCGGAAATCTATTTCCCCTACTCACAACTCCCCATCACCTGGCGCGGAATGACGGTGGTCGCGCGAACCGCAGCCGCCCCCGAACAACTTGCCGCAGCTCTGCGCAGCGCGGTTCAGGAATTGGATAAAGATCAGCCGATTTACAACGTCCGAACGCTGGAAGGACTACTCGCCAAATCGGTCGCGCGCCCGCAATTTAACTTGCTGCTGCTGGGATCTTTCGCTGTGCTGGCGCTAGTGTTGGCCTCTCTGGGTCTGTATGGGGTGATGAGTTACACCGTGAGCCAGCGCACGCACGAGATCGGGATTCGGATGGCCTTTGGGGCGCAGCCGCGAGACGCGCTCAGGCTAGTGATCGGAGCAGGCCTGACACTAACCCTAATCGGGATCGCCACGGGTGGGCTGGCGGCCTTCGCACTGACGCGCGTGATGGAGAGCTTGCTATTCGGTATAAGCGCGACTGATCCACTGACTTTCGCCGCAGTCGCATTCCTGCTGATCGCGGTGGCGCTACTGGCTTGTTACCTACCTGCGCGGCGGGCGACCAAGGTTGATCCGCTGGTGGCGTTGCGTTGTGAATAGCCAGCCAACAATGAGGCAGCTAACGTGATTGTCTGGCTCGCATCGTACCCGCGTTCGGGGAACACGTTCCTACGGATTGTCTTGCATCGCCTTTACGGCGTGCCGATGCGATGCTGTTAATTTCCTGTATCTGTTGATGAAGGTTGCCGCTTACCAAATCCCGCTGCGTGCTACTGGCTCGATAGAGGTCATTGATCTGGTTCGGGCACAGGTCGCCTGGTGTGAGGCGAATGAAGTGGGGATTTTGTGCTGTCCGGAAGGCGCGCTAGGCGGTCTGGCCGATTACGCTGATGCGCCTGCCAATATTGCGCTCGACATTGAGGGCGGCCAGTTGCAAGCGCGGCTGGCTCCGTTGGCGAGCGACAAGGTCACAACCATTTTGGGGTTCACAGAAATTGACCGGCGTGGCCGCCTGTACAACTCGGCAGCGGTCTTTTACCGAGGCTCGGTCTACGGCATTTATCGCAAGCTGTACCCGGCGATCAACAAATCGGTTTACGAGGCTGGAGACAAGCTGCCGGTATTCACGGTTGGCGAGCTGACCTTTGGCATCATCATCTGCAACGACTCGAATTATTACGAGCCGGCCCGAATCATGGCCGCGCAGGGCGCCACAGCATTGTTTGTGCCTACAAACAACGGCATGCCCCCGACAAAAGCCGGGCCGGAACTGGTCGCTGAGGCGAGGAAGGCAGACATTGCGCGAGCCATCGAAAACGGTGTTTCCGTGATTCGCGCCGATGTCGCGGGGCACAGCGACAAGCTTATGTCTTATGGATCGTCGGAGATCGTTGATCCAGATGGAGTGGTACTTCAGTCCGCCCGGCAATTGGACGCAGACATCATCGTGGCGGAGATCGAAACTGCGCCGCGTAAACAGCGGCGAGGTTGGGATGCTGCGCGGAATAGCGCCGTAAAGGATGAATATCTTCGCCTGCTAATGGGAGCGCAGATCAAACGTGCCTGACTGGAAATCAGAAATCAAAAAACAAGTGGCAGAGTTGAGGCTCGCTCCAACGCGCGAGGCCGCCATCATCGAAGAACTCGCACAGCACCTCGACGACTACTATGCGGAGTTGCTGGCTGGCGGTGCGACACCACTGGAAGCCTTTCAACAAACGCTGGCGGAATTGAGTGACAGCAGATTGTTGCGGCGTGAATTGCGGCACGTCGAACGACAATACCAACCAGAACCCGTCGTGCTAGGCGCGACCTGGAGGACAAAGATGATCGCAGGACTGTGGCAAGACATCAGGTATGGCTGGCGCATGTTGCGTAAATCGCCCGGTTTTACTGTCGTGGCGGCGCTCACGCTGGCGCTCGGCATCGGCGCGAACACCGCCATCTTTACCGTGGTTGATGCGACCCTGTTGCGTGGCTTGCCCTACCAGGAGCCGGAACGGCTGGTTCAAGTGTGGGAAACCCGCCGGCTCGGTGAGATCAAACAATTGGATGCTTCCTACCCGGATTATCTGGATTGGGGGCAACAAACCGATGTCATCGAAGGTATCTGCGGATATTCGGGCTGGGGAGGGTCATTCACGCTCACCGGACGCGCTGAACCCGAACGCATCGAGGGCGCGCGTGTCACCGCCAGCTTCTTTTCTGTGCTGGGTGTTGTGCCTGTGTTGGGGCGCGGCTTTCTGCCGGATGAAGATAGGCCCAACGCTGCGGCAACAGTCATCATCAGCCACGCGCTTTGGCAGCGGCGCTTTGGCGCTGATCCGCAGATTGTCGGGCAACAAATCGTGCTGGACGGCAACGGTTACACGGTGCTCGGCGTCTTGCCCCAGAGTTTTCAATTCGCCCCAATGGGCAAGGCGCAACTCTGGGTGCCGTTGCGCCCACTCCCTTTCCAGGTAAACCGGCGGTTCATGCATTGGCTGGAACGTCATTGTCCGGCTCAAACCCGGCGTCAGTCTGGCGCAAGCTCAGGCGCAGATGAACGTGGTCAGTGCGCGCATCGAACGCGAAAATCCGGATACACACACGAGCGCGGGGTTGAAGCTTGTTCCGTTGCACGAACAGATTGTCGGCTCAGTCGGCCCACTGCTGCTGGTTTTACTCGGCGCGGTTGGGTTGGTGCTGTTGATCGCCTGCGCCAACGTCGCCAACTTGCTGCTGCTGCGCGCGGTGGCGCGGCGGCAGGAAATCAGTATTCGGCTGGCGCTCGGCGCGACGCGCTGGCGGTTGGTGCGGCAACTGGTCAGCGAGAGCTTGTGGCTGGCGCTGCTGGGTAGCCTGTTGGGTGTGGCGCTGGCTAAAATTGGCGTTCAGTTCTTGCTGGCCGCGATTCCCACGGCGCAGCTGAGCGCAATGCCTTACCTGCAAGGGCTGGCGCTCAACGCGCGCGTCCTGGGGTTTACCTTTGCGCTGTCGTTAATCACCGGGATCGTGTTTGGGTTGGTTCCGGCATGGCAATCAACCCGGCTGGATTTGCACACCGCGCTCAAAGACGGCAGCCGGGCCGCAGCGGGCACGGGTCGCTGGCGTTTGCGTAGCCTGCTGGTGGTTTCGGAGATGGCGCTGGCGCTGGTGTTACTGATCGGCGCAGGATTATTGATCCAGAGCACGCTGCGTTTGCTCAACGTCAAATTGGGTTTCAAGCCCGAACGCCTGTTGACGCTGCAATTGGAATTACCGAGAGCCAGATATTCAACCGATGATCAGACCCGAACCTTTCACCAGCAACTGCTCGCCCGCGTGGCGGCGTTACCTGGAGTCGTCAGCGCCAGTTCGGTCAACTGGCTACCGCTCGAAGGCGGCCCGGTAGATTTGTTTCGGGTGGAAGGTCAGCCGCGGCCACGGCCAAGCGAGATGCCCAAGACCACGACACGCGTCGTGAGCGCCAATTACTTTCACACGATGGGCATTGCACTCATCAAAGGTCGCCATTTCACAGACGCTGATAATCAAGCGTCGCCCGGGGTTTTAGTTGTCAACAACGCGCTGGCCAAGAAGCTCTTTGGCCGGCAAGAACCGCTTGGCCGCCGCCTGATCTTTGAAGACAAATCGTTTGAGATCGTCGGCGTGGTAGACGATGAACGAGTGGGCGAACTAGATCAAGAAGCGGCGTCAGTAGTCTACCGGCCATTTCTGCAAGACCCCTGGACGAAGGTGAATCTGGCAGTACGAACGGCGAGCGAACCTGGCAGCATCGTGAATACCGTGCGCGGCGAAGTACAAGCTCTTGATCCGAATCTGGCGCTTTACTCAGTGTCCACGATGGAGCAACTAATCGCCGAGCGGCCCGCCACTTTTTTGCGGCGCTATCCGGCTCTTTTGATGGCTGTGTTTGCGGCCCTGGCGTTGATTCTGGCGGCAATAGGCATTTACGGCATCGTCTCTTACTCGGTTAAACAACGCACGCACGAAATTGCTATTCGCCTGGCCTTGGGCGCGCAAAGCAGAGATGTGCTGTGCTTGGTAATCGGGCAAGGCATGCGACTGGCCGGTGCGGGTGTTGTCATCGGTCTGGCGCTGGCGTTGGCGCTAGGCAAACTGCTGACCGGTTTTTCCGGCTTGCTTTATGGCGTGCAGGCGACTGATGCGACGACTTTTTCCTTAATCGCGCTGTTGTTGCTGGCGGTCGCGCTAGTGGCTTGTTGGCTGCCGGCGCGGCGAGCAACAAAGGTGGCCCCATTGGTCTCACTGCGAGCCGAGTGAGCCACGGCAAACAATCTGATGATTGACTGGAAACCGAAAATCAGACAGCGGCTGGCGAAGCTGAAGCTGGAACCGGTGCGCGAGGCCGCGATTGTCGAGGAACTCGCGCAACACCTGGATGATGAATACGCGGAATTGCTGGCGGGCGGAGTGACGGAAGCTGAAGCTTATCAACAAGCACTTGCCGGATTGAGCGAGAGCCAAATCCTTGAGCGTGAACTGCGGCGCGTGGAGCGGCAAGTCCCGCCCGAACCCGTCGTACTCGGAACCAATCGGAGGATCAATATGCTGGCAGACCTGTGGCAAGACCTGCGCTACGGCGCGCGAACATTACTGAAACAACCAGGCTTCACCTTGATCGCCGTTATTACGCTGGCACTGGGCATCGGCGCGAACACGGCGATTTTCAGCGTGGTGAATGCGCTGTTGTTGCGCCCCTTGCCATATCGGCAGCCGGAGCAGTTGGTAAAAGTGTTTAGGACGCAGCCCGATCCGGCAAAAGGCATGTTGCCTTCGATCTGGTCGTACCCGCGCTTTGAGATGTTGCGTGACCACAACCAAAGTTTTGCCGAGGTCGCAGGCTTTAATCAAAGCCCTTACAACCTGACCGGGACGGATGCGCCGGAGCAGTTGTGGATGGAGATGGTGTCAGACGGCTACTTCCCGCTGCTCGGTGTGAATACCATCGTCGGGCGTTCCTTCAAGAAGGAAGACGCGGGGGAGGTTGCGCTGTTGGGTTACGGCCTCTGGCAGCGTCGCTACGGCGGCGAGCCGCAGGTGGTGGGCAAGACCATCGAGTTGGACAAACAGTCGTTCACCATCGTCGGTGTGCTCCCGCCCGGCTTTCGCGGTCAAAGCGGCACAGCGGATGTCTGGTTGCCGATGATGGCCGCCTCCAAGTTTGTCCGCACCGCCCTTACTCATCCGAACGACCACTGGTTTCAGGTCATCGCCCGTTTGAAAGACGGCGTCACGCTCACCGCAGCACAAGCCGACATGCAACGCCTCAGCGCGCAGATCGAACAGAAATATCCCCGCTCGCCTGACACAGTGCCAGGGAATGCGAAAGTGCCCGTGCTGGAGCCGTTTCAATCCGCCAAAGTTGATCCGGCACTCAAGACCTCGTTCCTGCTGCTGCTGGGCGCGGTCGGGTTGGTGCTGCTGATTGCCTGCGCGAACGTGGCCAACCTGCTGCTGGCACGAGCAGTGGCGCGGCAGCGCGAGTTTGCTTTGCGCGCGGCGCTTGGCGCTTCAAGGCTGCGTTTGTTGCGCCAACTCATCACCGAGAGCCTGCTGCTGGCGCTCGTAGGCGGTGCGTTGGGCGTGCTGCTCGCGCGTTGGGGCGTGGCGCTGCTGATGCACATCCGCCCCAAGGACAACACGCAATTCTGGACTGCGTACTCGCACACCTTTAACTTCTTCACGGTCAATTTGGACTCCCGCGTGCTCGGCTTCAACTTCGCGCTCGCGCTGCTCACCGGACTGTTGTTCGGCCTCCTGCCCGCGCTGCAATCTTCCTTCATAAACGTCAACGCAGCCTTGAAAGAGGGCGCGAGCTTTCACGGCCAAAGTAAATCGAGCGTGCGCGGCCTGCTGATCGTCGGTGAGATCGCCGTCGCACTGGTGTTGCTGAGTGGCGCTGGACTGATGATCAACAGCCTGCTGCGCTTGCAATCTGTCAACCTTGGTTTCGTACCGGAAAACCTGCTCCAGATGACCGTCTATTCGCGCGATGCGGAGCCAGAGTTTTATGAACAACTGGGCGCGCGCGTGCAGGCGTTGCCGGGAGTCGAGGCGGTCAGCTTCAGCCGCAATGCCCCGCTGCTGGGCCGTTACGCCAGGGCCGTGATAGACATCGAAGGCCGCGCCGACATCAAGCAAGCCGGCGTGGGCTTTCACAGCGTCTCGCCCGATTATTTCAAAACGCTCGGTATCACACTGCTGCGCGGTCGCGTCTTTACGCCGCAGGATCGCGCGGGCGCGCCGCGCGTGGCCTTGATCAATAAAACTGCCGCCGAAAGGTTTTTCCCCGGCGCAGACCCCATCGGCAAACGCCTCCGGCCTTATGTGACCACGGAGTATGAGACCACGGAAAAGTTTGTCGAAATTGTCGGCGTGGTGGCGAATGTGCCGTATGGCCGCCTCGAAGAAGCGATTGGGCCGGACGTCTACGTCTCGGCGCTGCAACCTACTGATCAAATGCGCATGCTGATCGTGCGCTCGCGCGTCGAGGCGGGGGCGCTCACGGCGGCAGTGCAGCGCGAAGTGCTTCAGCTAGATCGCAACATCCCGCTCACCGCGATTCAAACGATGAAGGAACGTGTGGCGGAAGTGACTTCGCGCACGCGCTTCATTGCGCTGGTGCTGGGGTTGTTTGCGGGGCTGGCACTATTGTTGGCCGCGATAGGCATCTACGGCGTGCTGGCCTACAGCGTGTCGGCGCGTAAGCGTGAAGTCGGCATTCGGATGGCGCTCGGTGCACAGCAATCGGACGTCATCAGACTGGTGCTCAAGGAGGGAATGGGCCTGGCTGGAATTGGCGTAGCGGTTGGCTTGCTCGCTGCGCTGGTGTTGACGCGTTTGATGCAGGGCTTGTTGTTTGGCGTCGGTGCTAACGACCCTTTGACCTTTAGTGCGATCACCTTGTTGTTGTTGTGCGTTGCTTGGTTAGCTTGCTGGCTGCCAGCACGGCGGGCGACCAAAGTAGACCCGCTGGTCGCGCTTCGTTGCGAGTGAATAAGATTGAAGCAAGCGGTAAACCGATAGAAGGGCTTTTCAACTTCTATTCAACTTTCGGGAGAACTCACCATGGCAAATAACACTTTTCAAGCTCAAGTAAACGACCGGTATTTCAAGCGGGCGTTGTTTTCTTCTCCTTTCGCCGCGCTTTCAAGATTGCTGGTGGTCTGCGTGGTTTGCGTGACCGTGTCGCTGGCTCACCCGGGTTCCGGCATTGTCGTTGACGCACAGGGCAATGTGTATTTCCAGGACAGCGTAGCTCGCACCATCTGGAAGATTGATTCACAGGGCAAGGTGACGGCGCATTACGACAAGCTGGGCGGGCACTGGATGGCACTGGATGCTAAAGGCAAGTTTGCACGAACTGAACTGAAGCTGGTCGAGTGGATTGCACCAGCCCTGATCGTCGCGGATGGCGGCGCACCCATTACGGTCAACACGGATGGAAACCTCTACTACGGCCTGGGCCTTTCGAGCACAGGTCAGGTGAGTGTAGGCATGAGGAGGATTTTTCCCGATGGCAGGCAGGAGCCATTTGCGCCGGACTTTGCTAAGCGCATCGAGCAGCTTGGTATCACAGGGCTGGCGAGCGGCACGGACGGAACTCTTTACGTGGCGTGTCTCACCAGCGTCTTGAAAGTAAAGACGGACGGGACGTTCACCACGATGGCTGACTTAGCCCTGCTGAAAGGCTGCGACCAAGATGCGCCCAATTCTTTTCTGCGCGGTCTTGACGTGGACTCGCAGGGAACGGTGTATGCGGCGGCCTCTGGTTGTCGTGGTGTCGTGAAGATTACCGCTGCTGGCAAAGTCGAGACGGTCTTGAAAGCCGAACGTCCGTGGTCTCCCACCGGAGTTGCAGTGCAGGGAGAAAATGTTTACGTCCTTGAATACACCAATGCCAACGGCCACTTCACCGAGGGTTGGCTGCCGCGCGTCCGCAAACTGGGACGTGATGGCAAAGTGACAACGCTGGCGACAATTACGAAAGAGCAGCAGAGCGCACAGCCAAACAAGCTAGTCCCGCCAGCAAACCGCTAGTGACAGTTCAAGTTGAAAGGAATCAGTTGTGCCTGAGTGGAAACCAGAGATCAGACGGCGGTTGACGAACTTAAGGCTGGAACCAACGCGCGAAGCCGCGATTGTCGAGGAACTCGCGCAACATTTGGCAGACTGCTACGCGGAGTTGCTAGCGGGCGGCGCGACTGAAACAGAAGCCGAGCGTCGGACACGCGCTGAATTGAGCGGGAGTGAAATCTTGGCGCGCGAACTGCGGCGCGGGGAGCGGCCAAGCACTCCGGAACCTGTCATTCTCGGAACCAATCGGAGGACAAATATGATTGCAGACCTCTGGCAAGACCTGCGCTACGGCGCGCGAATGTTGCTGAAGCAACCGGGCTTCACCGTGATCGCCGTGCTCACGCTGACGCTCGGCATTGGTGCGAACACGGTGATCTTCAGCGTCATTAACGCCGTCGTCTTTCGCCCGCGCCCGGTCGCGCAGCCTGAACAGTTGGTCGAGCTTTACCGCGGCGATACGCAAGAGCCTTATCAGAATTTCGCTTACCCGGATTTTTTGCTCTTTCGTGACCAGGGCGAAGTCTTCTCCGGCCTCGTGGTGTATCGGCCCTGGCAGTTCAAATTGGGCGGAGCGGACGAGCTGGAACAGGTCGCTGGAGAAGTGGTCTCCGGCAATTATTTCGACTTGCTTGGAGTCAAGCCTTTCATTGGCCGCACGTTTTTGCCGGAGGAAAATCAAACTCCTGGCGCACGTCCGGTGGTGATGATCGGCCACGAATTGTGGCGCCGCCGCTTTGGCGCTGATCCCGCGTTGATCGGCAAAACGATCAAGCTTAACCACCAGACGCTGACGGTGATTGGCGTAGCGCCGCCGCAATACACAGGCATGATGCGTGGGCTGGCGATTGATCTGTGGATACCCGTGATGATGCTCCCACAGTTGGAACCGGAACTCGGTCTGTCTCTGCTCAACGATCGCGGCAACACCTTGTTCTCGATGGTCGGGCGGCTCAAGCCTGAGGCGACGCTGGAGCAGGCGCGCGCGCGCTTTGATCTGCTCGCTCACCAATTGCGGGAAGCATATCCCGAAGCCTGGCGGGAGCGGCGCGCTGAGACCGGCGAAACGCGCGAAAAGTCGGTCACCATCCTGCCCGAAAGTGAAACCAGAATTCCTCCTGAGGCGCGCACCGCGGCCTACGCCATCATCGCGGTAGTGGTGACGATCATCAACCTGGTAATGCTGATTGCGTGCCTGAATCTGGCCAATCTGCTGCTGGCGCGCGCGACGACGCGCAGCAAAGAAATCGCCGTGCGGTTGGCGGTGGGGGCCGCGCGTTGGCGCATCGTGCGGCAGTTGCTGACTGAAAGTGTGTTGCTGGCGGCGCTCGCGGGCGCGGCTGGCACATTGCTGGCGATGTGGCTGATGCGCGTGCTGGCGGCTTCGCTCCCCGCGCTGCCTGAAGGCTTCCGCATCGCAATTGATCTGCAGTTGGATTGGCGCGTGTTGCTTTACACGTTGGCGGTTTCGTTGCTGGTTGGCCTGTTATTCGGCTTGGCTCCCGCGCTGCAGGCTTCCAGGCCGGATGTGATCGTGGCTTTGAAAGAAGGCGGGGAGGGCTATGCCGGCGCGCGGCGCCAATCGCGGTTGCGCAATGGGTTGATCGTTACGCAGGTCGCATTGTCGGTGGTGTTATTGGCGGGGGCGGGGCTGGTGTTGCGCAGCGTGCGCAACCTTCGACCAATCGGCCTGGGCTTCGATTCGCTCAATCTGGTGGTCGCACCGATTGGGCTGGAAGAACGCCTCTACGACCGCGCGCGCAGCCACGATTTTTACCAGCGATTGGCGGAGCGCACACGCGCCTTGCCTGGTGTGCGGTCTGTGACTTTTGTTGATCACCCATTCATCGGATTGGCCCGCTCACGCAACCCTGTTGGGATCGAGGGCTACCAGGCAGCCCCCGGCGAAGATATACAGATTGACAGGAATACCGTCGGCCCGGGCTACCTGACGGCGATGAACATTCCCATCACGCAAGGGCGCGATTTTGATGGCCGCGACCGCGATGGAGCGCCGTGCGTGGCAGTCGTCAACGAGGTTTTCGCGCGGCGCTACTTTGCCGACGGACGAGCGCTAGGGAAACGGTTGACGAAGGTCGGCTGGGAGCAGCCCGGCCAAGCTTGCGAGATCGTCGGCGTCGTCAGAGACAACAAGTTTCAATCGCTGCGCAAGGAACTCGTTCCCTGGCATGCCTTCGCTCTGCTGCAATCGGACAGGCTGGGGACGACGATGCTCGTTCGCACCGAGGGCGCGCCTGAAAATATGCTTCCCGCCGTGCGCCGCACGATTCAATCGCTCGATCAAACCATCGTTACTACCGATGTCCGGACTTTAACCGACGCCTATGCCCCGATACTTTATTTCTATCGCTTGTTCGGCCTGCTCGTCGGCGCGGGCGGGCTGTTGGCCATCTTGTTGGCCATCATCGGCATTTACGGCGTGGTCGCTTATGCCGTCAGCCGGCGCACTCGCGAAATCGGTATCCGCATGGCCCTGGGCGCCGACAAACAGAAAATTCTGCACCTGGTGATGCGGCAAGGAATGATCCTGGTGGGTTACGGATTGAGCGCGGGTCTGTTGTTGGCGCTGGCGCTGACACGAGTCCTGACCAGCTCGGTCTTCCCCATTCCGATATTGAATGGCGTGAGCGCAACCGATCCGCTGACGTTCAGCTCGATTGCTCTATTGTTGATTGTAGTGGCGCTGCTGGCCTGCTGGATACCTGCGCGGCGGGCGACCAAAGTAGACCCGTTGGTGGCGCTGCGATACGAGTGATCCGATTTTGGATTTTAGATTTTGGATTTCGGATTCAGCAGCGCAGGCCTGGCTTCAATCCGAAATCCAAAATCTAAAATCTAAAATGAGGGGGCAAACGTGCGTGACTGGAAACCCGAAATCAGACGGCGGTTGACGAATTTGCAACTCTCACCGACGCGCGAAGCCGCCATCGTCGAAGAACTCGCGCAGCATCTGGAGGATGATTACGCGGAATTGCTGGCGGGCGGAGCGACGGAAGCCGAAGCATATCAACAAGCGCTCGCCGGATTGAGCGAGAGCAAAATCCTTGAGCGTGAACTGCGGCGCGTGGAGCGGCAGAGCAACCTTGAACCCATCGTGCTTGGAACCAATCGGAGGACAAATATGATCGCAGACCTATGGCAAGACTTGCGCTTCGGCGCGCGAATGTTACTCAAACAACCGGGCTTCAGCTTGATTGCTGTCGTGACGCTGGCGCTGGGCATCGGTGCGAACACGGCGATCTTTAGCATCGTCAATGCGGTGCTCCTGCGCCCGTTTCCGTACCCGGCACCGGAGCGCCTGGTGATTCTGGGAGAATATATCTCCAGCGAATCGGTGTCCTATCCCAACTTTGTTGATTGGCGCGCGCAGCACACGGTTTTTGATGGAATCTCGGCGGTGCGTGGGAACGAGAGTTTCAACTTCACGGGGTCAGGCGAACCGGAACGCTTGCAGGGGCGACTCGTCTCGGCGGAATTCTTCTCCACCCTGGGCGTCAAGCCGCTTGTGGGGCGCGACTTTCTCCCGGAAGAAGACCGTCCGAGCGCGACCCCGGCGGTGATCCTGAGTTATGGACTTTGGCAGCGCAGATTCGGCGCTGATCCAGGCGTCATCGGGCAACAACTCACGCTCAACAATCAACGCTTCACTGTCGTCGGTGTTGCTCCACCCAGGTTCCAGTTCGGAGAGGAAGCCGACGTCACTGTGCCCATCGGTCTGCAGGCGGAACGCTTCAAAAATCGTGGCAGTGACCCGGGAACCGGCGTCGTCGCGCGTTTGAAACCGAATGTATCGCAGCAGCAAGCCGAGGCGGGTATGAACGTGATCGCCGCGCGCTTGGAACAACAATACCCGAAGACCAACAAAGGGCGGCGCGTATTGATTAAGCCGCTGCACGAAAGCTTTGTCGGTAATGTGCGCCAGCCGCTGTTGATTTTACTGGGAGCAGTTGGCCTGGTCTTGTTGATCGCCTGCGCCAATGTCGCCAATCTGCTGCTCGTCCGCGCGTCGGCGCGGCAAAAGGAGATGGCGGTGCGCGTGGCGCTCGGCGCGAGCCGCGTCACGCTCATTCGGCAATTGCTGACCGAGAGCGTCCTGCTGGCCGCGTTGGGCGCCGCGCTCGGAATCTTGCTCGCGTTCTGGGGCACGAGTGTCATCGCCGCGCAATTGCCAGACGGCATTCCACGGTTGCAGGAAGCCAAGGTTGACGCGCCCGTATTGGTCTTCACGCTCGCCATCTCGCTGCTGACTGGTTTGCTCTTCGGTCTGGCGCCGGCCTTGCAGGCTTCGCGCCCGAACCTGACCGAAGGGTTGAAAGAAGGCGAGCGGGGTTCATCCGGACGCCGCCAGTGGCTGCGCAATGTGTTGGTCGTGGGTGAGGTTGCGTTGACGTTGATGCTGTTGGTGGGCGCGGGGCTGCTCATCCAAAGCTTCCGGCGCGTGCTAGGAGTTGATCCGGGCTTTAATCCGCAGAACCTGCTTACGATGCAGGTCTCGATCACCAACCCCGACGGCCAACAGATCGCCAACTTCTTCGAGCAGTTGCAACAAAACGTCGGCAACCTGCCAGGCGTCAAAGCAGTCGCCGTGTCGAACGGGCTTCCATTCGGGGGAACAAATCACCCGACTTTCGTCATTGAAGGCCGGCCGGAGCCTGAGAAGAAACCGAATGCCCAGCGCTACGCCGTGAGTCCCGATTACTTCCAGGCGCTGGGCATTGAGTTGATCAAAGGCCGAGTTTTCAACGCGCAGGATACGCGCGACAGCCCACGGGTGGTCGTCATTGATGAAGTGCTCGCCCGGCAACACTTTCCCAACGAAGAGCCGATTGGAAAGCGGATCAGGCAGCCTTCGGCTGACTCGCCGAGTTTGGAGATTGTGGGTGTCGTCCGGCACGTCGAACCTTACAGCCTGGACGGACAAGGGCCCGGCCCAGCCCAGTTCTACACCAACTTCAATCAGCAACCCTTGCAGTTGATACCAAACAGTGTCCGGCGCATCAACTTGCTCGTGCGCACTGAGGTCGAGCCGTTGAGCCTGGCTTCAGCAGTACGCGCCCAGATCGCGGCTTTGAACAAAGATCAGGCGGTCTTCAACGTGCGCACGATGGAACAGGCGGTGGCGCAATCGGTTGCCCCCCGGCGCTTCTCGATGCTGTTGCTGACAGTCTTTGCCGTCGTCGCGCTTGCACTAGCCAGCCTGGGGATTTACGGCTTGATGTCCTACGCGGTCGCACAGCGCACGCGCGAAATTGGCGTGCGGATGGCGCTCGGGGCGCAGGTGAGTGACGTGCTGAGACTGGTGATCGTGCAGGGAATGAAGCTGGCACTCGTCGGCGTGGCGCTGGGTCTGGTCGCTGCACTAGCGCTGACGCGATTGATGAAGAGCTTACTCTTCAGTGTGAGTACGACTGACCCGCTGACATTTTTGCTGATCGCCTTGCTGCTCACCGGTGTGGCGCTGCTGGCTTGCTATCTACCAGCGCGGCGGGCAACCAAAGTTGATCCGCTCCTGGCGCTACGCAACGAATAAGGCAACATGGAACCAGGTCACAGGTAGTGGCTCAACGGAAAGAGATGTAACAGGAACTTAAACGCCAAGACGCCAAGAGCGCCAAGGTGGGGCGGGCTGCCAGCATCATGCCTGTCACCTTCACTTGGCGCTCTTGGCGTTTGAAATGTCTCCCAATTGACCCATTACCAAAAAATGATGGAAGAAAACAGCCTCCATCGCCGTCTAACTGCAAACGGACAAATCGTCCGGCGCTGATTACCGTCAACGGAGACTTCTTCATGCAATCTTTTTGGCAAGACTTGCGCTATGCCGCGCGGATGCTGGGCAAAAAGCCGAGTTTCACCATAGTGGCCGTCTTAACGCTCACGCTAGGCTTTGCGCTGACTGCGATAATGCTGGCCGTCGTCAACGCTTACCTGATTCGCGCGATGCCTTACCCGGCGGCGCATCGTCTCTACCACGTGATTCACGCGCCCCTCGGTCAGCCTGAACCGGTCGGCTCGGCCTCGCTCGACTGGAAGACGCTCAGCGACGTTATAGAAATTGCCGACTCCTCCACGCTCGCACGGTTTTATCTTGGTGAAGGGGCAGAGAAGCAAGAATCGTTGGGCCTGTCGGCGGCTCCCGGCGCGCTCGAAATGCTGGGCGTGCGAACAATGATCGGTCGTGGTTTGCTGGACGAAGATTTTCGCCAGGGAGCAGAGCAAGTAGTGCTGATTAGCCAGGCTCTTTGGCGGGAGCGGTTTGGCACTGATCCAAACATCATCGGGCGTTCCCTCCGCGCGAGCCGCTCCAATCTGGCCGAGCCGCTTGAGACCTTTCGCATCATCGGCGTCTTATCATCGGAGTTTCACTACGCCCGCGACTACGCGCGCGGCTCAATGGAGTTTGTGGCGCCGTCCCGCACACCCAGGCAGACTTACATGGTGCGTTTGCGCGCCGGCGTGCCTGTGGCGTTCGCAGAAGGGCGCATCACAGAGGCGGTGAGAAGCGTGGCGAAGTCGTTTCCGCCCAACTGGCCTGGCGTGCGGCTGGAATCCATTCACGCGCGCTACGTCACAGAGCTTCGCCCGATGCTTTACGCGCTGACAGTCGCGGCGGGGCTGGTGCTGGTCATCGTGTGTGTGAATGTCGCCGTATTGATGTTGTTGCGCGCCATGCGGCGTCAGAAAGAAGTAGCCGTGCGGGTCGCGCTTGGCGCCGAGCGCAGACACATCCTGCGGATGATCGTGGCAGAGACTTGTTTGATTTGTGGGGCTGCGCTTGCGTTGGGGCTTGCGCTGACAAGCTTCACGTTGCGCCTGCTCGCGCCGATTATTGAAGCGCGTTTGGGGCGGGGCGCTCCTGGTGGCAGTTCCGCGATTGCGCTTGATGCTACCGTGTTGTTGATGGTTGGTGGCGCAGGTGTGCTGATTGCCCTGACGCTTTCAGCTATTCCTTTGCTGACGCCGTGGGAGCGGCGGCTGGCCGATACGTTGCGACGCGAAGGCCGGAGCGGAACAGATGGCCCGGTTATGCGCCGGATGCGCTCAGCCCTGATCGCCTTGGAAGTTGCGGCCTCCCTGACCTTGCTTGTCGGTTGCGGCTTGATGATCCGCACCGTCGTCAATCTGATACGCACTGATCTAGGGTTTCAAACTGAACACATTGAGCGCACACGCGTCGCCTTACCGTCCCGCACCTATCCTAACGCGCAGACGTTTATGCGCTTCTACGATCAGCTCAATCAACGGCTGTCGGCTTCATCGGATGTGCCGTTCGCGTTGACGAATCACATTCCGTTTTACGAGACACCAAAACAGGCGGTGGAAGTTGCCGACGCCGACATCAGTGGTTTGAAGGTCGGTGTCATCGCAGTGAGTGATCGCTACTTTGACCTGTTCGGCATTGGCATCAGACAAGGCCGGGTCTTCACTGCCGGAGACCGGGCCGAGTCGGAGCCAGTCGCAGTGATCAGCGAAACACTGGCTCGGCGGTTGTGGCCCAATGCAAATGCGGTTGGTCGCCGCATTCGCGCCGCTGATCAGCCTGACCGAGACGTACGGGCCGTCTGGCGCACCGTTGTCGGTGTCGCGCGAGATGTGCGGCAGATTCACACCGATACTGATTTGAGCGACATCTACTTGCCGTTCTTTCAAACCCCCAGCCGCTACGCGCCGCTATACATACGGACTGATCGCCCCACGTCGCTTTCATTCGATAAGCTGCGCGCTGTGTGCGCAGAGATTGATCCGGGCGTGTTAGTCACCGGGCGAACGACGGGCGATCCCTCGCTCGCGCGCGAGGCAGAGCGGCAACTGGCAGGCCCAAGATTTTTGATGGCGAGCTTGACCGGCTTCGCGCTCTTTGCGGCGCTGCTGGCCACTCTCGGCATCTATGGCGTGACCGCGTATGCCGCGCAGCAGCGTGAACGCGAGGTCGCCATCCGCATGGCTATTGGTGCGACTCCCGGCACGATCATGCGAATGTTTTTGAAGGAAAGTAGTCTTGTGCTGGCCTGCGGTATCGGCTGCGGACTGTTCGGCGCATTGGCTGTGGCAAGGATGCTGACAAATCAACTTCATGGCGTGCAGCCCTTCGACATCACAACGCTGCTGGGAGCCTGCGCATTTATGTTGGCGGCTGGGTTGTTGGCGACTTGGTGGCCAGCGCGACGGGCGGCGGCCAAAAATCCAATGTCGTTCTTGAATGAAAACTGAAAGAGGTGAAAGACGATGATCCGAATGCTTATCCTGGTTGCGTTGAGTTGGGCGCTGCAAGCTCCGTCACAAAGCCCGCTGTTTAGCCCCGCGCCCGGCTCGCCGGTGAAAGTCGGTGAAGGGTCGGGAAAAATATTGCTGGTGGATGTCAATGGCGATGGCAATCTCGATCTGATAACTCAGCATTTACTGCGCAGTGTCGTAGCGGTGCAACTTGGCGACGGCACCGGCCGGTTTACCGCAGGCAGTTCAATCACCCTTGGCTATCAGCCTGGAGACCTCAAGCTGGGCGACATCAACGGCGACAAAATCCTCGATCTGGTCGTCACCCGCAGCGAGCCGAATAAGGTGGACATTTTCTTCGGCAATGGCAAAGGTGGCTTCAGTCTGGCTCCCGGTTCGCCTGTTACCGTAAGCGCAGCAACGGAAAACTACACGTACGCTTTGTATCTTGTGGATCTCAACGAAGATGGCAACCTGGACATCGTCACCGCGAATAATCGCCGGAACACTTGCGCATCAGTGTTGGGCAACGGGCGCGGCGGATTCGCACCGGGGCCGGCTATCACGTTTCCTGCCGGGCACAATTTCTATTCCTTCGCCTTTGGCGACGTTGATGGTGACAAGCATCTGGACATCGTGACGGCGAGCGGTGCGCAGGGAGACGATGCTGAACCTGGTCGTATGGTGTGGTTGCGCGGCGATGGCAAAGGCGCTTTCAAGGAGATGTCAACTGTGCCCCTGTCTGTGTCAGTGGGGCCACGCTACTTGGCGCTCGGTGATGTGAATGGCGACGGGCGTCCGGACGTCGTGATCAGCCACTTCAGTGATCAACTCAGCATTTTATTGAATGACAGCCAGGGTAAGTTCGCGCCCGTTGCACCTTACAACCTGCGGACGCGGGCGTATGCGGTAGTCGCCGCCGATGTCAACCGAGATAAGAAAAGCGATCTCGTTGTAGCCACCGCCGACAATATTGCAGTGCTGCTCAGTGATAAAGCTGGCTTCGCGGCAGCGCCCGGCTCGCCGTTCGCTGCCGGCCCCGGCGCTTACCATCTCACCGTCGGAGACATCAACAAAGATGGCAAGCTCGATATTGCAGCCTCCAGCTTCGAAGGCAATGCCGTGACCGTGTTGCTGGGGCGATAATTACTGCCGCTTGGAAAACAAAACAGTCCTACTTCGTTGTTATCTGCTCGTACTCTTTCAGCAGAGACTGAGTGCCTGCCTTCCAGATTGGTTGCAGAGCAGTGTAAGGGCAGGCCTGTGTGCCTGCCCTTTTTGCACACGCAATTGCAAACGGGTCTAGCTTTTATTGCAAGCTAAGCAAGACCAGAATCTCGCCCTGGCCTTTGGCCAATGGCTCTAGCGCTTTCCCGATGATGGTGCCCGGCCGATGCAGCAGCGCGCCACCAACTTTGAGCGGCTGCGATTTCTTGGCCAGCCCTGACTTGCCGCTGCTCACCAGCAAATCCCCAATCTTGATCGGATGTCGGCTCGCATCAACTTTCACTTTCACCCGGCCTGTTGTTGCGACCAGCACTTTGCCCGCGCCGCCTTCGCCCAGGATCACGCCCGGTTGCGCGGTGACGACGCCTGCGATGTGCGCGTCATAGGCCCGGCGCGCAGCCACGACTGCATTGCTGCGTTGCACATCCAGACTGACCACCGTGCCCGCCGCGAGCGCTTGACTGGTCGGCACCCATTCGGCTACGTCTTGATATTTGGCCGCGATGTTACCCGAGATGACTGCATTGCCCATGACCTGCAGGTCGCCCGCCACTTCTAGCTTTGATTGCGGGTTATTCGTCCCGATGCCCACGTTTCCCGTACCGGTTATCCGCATCCGCTCGGTGCGGCTGGTGCCGAAAATCACTGGGCGCGCCTCGGCCACGCTTAGCGCCAAGCCCTTCAAATTAGTAGACTCGATCACGGCGAAAGCATTAAGGTCCTGGCTGTTCGTGTTGAGTTGGAAGTACACATCATTGACCCCGTAGACGGGGAAGGGCGTCGTCGTCATCCGCAAGCCTTTGCCCGTAGCCAGTGAAATATCCAGCGCCGACTGGCCGCCCACTGTTCCAGCGGTCAACTGCACCGTGTTGGGGACGCCCGCGCGGAAGAAGATCGAGAGGTCTTTGGTGTTCTCCAGGTAGAGGTCGTGCGCGCTGGCGCTCTTGGTGTGCAGCAGAGCTGCCGGAGAGGCAGTGCCAATACCAACCGTGCCAGTTGCCTCGTAGAGCGCCGAATCAACCAGGCTCGTCCCGTCGGCGGCGAACTTGGCCAGCTTATTGAAGCTGCCGTTGAGCACTGACGGCAGCTCCGGCTCGGCCTGACCCGCTTGGCTCGTCAGGGCGCGTCCCGCCGCATCGCGCTGCACGCGGGCACGCTCACTCAGGCTGCGGCCGGAGGCTACGTAAGCGGTGGTTTGCACCGTACCGTCGGGGAAGACGATTCCTTCGCTCGTACGAATCGGCCCGTCCACGTCGAGCTTGGCTTGCGGGTGCTCGACGCCGAGACCGAGTTCTCCTTTGGTGGTCAAGCGCATGCGCTCGACATCCTTGCCTGCAAAAAAGTTGCCGAAGCGGAAGCTCAAGTCCCCATTACTGCTCACGACCTTGCCCTGTTGACCGTCGTGTGCCAGCAAGGCCAGGGCAGTTGCATCATCCTGTGTTACCGGCGCCAGCGCCTTTTCTGCTTCGACCGTGCCCGCTTGCTCACTCTCGCCCAACTTCAGCGAGACTTGCCCGGCTTGCACCAAGACAGTGCCCTGCTTAATGCCTAATCTGCCAGCGAAGTCCCGGGTTGTGATTACACACAGGTATGAGCCATCCGCCAGCGGCTGCCCACGTTGATCTTCCGTTGTCCAGTCTTGCACGTTGCCGGCTTTGAAGTCTGAGTTGTACAAGGACTCGCCGCCTGCGTTGAAGACTTCGAGCCGCATCTGACCGATGTTGCCTAGCGCGGTGAAACGGACGCCCTTCGCCGAAATGGACATGGTAATGGTTGTCCCAGATGGCGCATTGGTTTTACCCGCTGGCTCCGACTGAGCGAAAGTTATGACCACACCTGCGAGCAGCAGGAAGGCTAACGTGAAGGTTCGGATTAAGATCATGATTCTTCCTCTCGAGTTATAAGTCGTTTGCTTGTGACAAGCGGTCGCGATATTAAGCTAGCAAGCCGCCAGCTTACAAGGTCATCAGCTTTCAGTTCAGCCAGCGATGCTGCGAATACGCTGGCGCAGTTCCTCGACGTGCACCTGCTTGATTACAAAACCACTACTCAACCCCAGATCGGTGTAGCTCCCGGCGGAATAACCGAGCGGCGCCGCGACGTTCTCCAAATAGGTGCGTAACTCCGTAATGTGCACGGCCTTGATCAACGTGCTCGTGGGTGTCAGCGTGGGGTCTGTCCACGACGCTGGCCCTAGCCCTCCAACAATACACAGGACGTCAACCGCCTGCCGTAGTTCGATAATGTGTTGTGCCTTGGCAGTGGTGACGCCGATCATCAGCGTGTCGTCGGTGAAGACGGTCGGCAGATAGGCAAAGGCGTTGGTCTTGGTATAAGGGCTGCCCGTTGTCGGCGTCAGAACTATATCAACGGCCCCGACGGCGTGGAGCGGCGTGGTGACAGTGATCATGCTCGTATCGCTCGCGCCATTGGTGTAAGTCCAGGTGGCCGGATTGCCACCCACCGTCACACTCGATATGTTAGCGAACGAGCCTGCCAGCTTGATCTGCTGCCCGCCCGAAGCCCGCCCCGCTGGCGGGGTTACACTGTTAATTGCCAGTGCTGTGCCGCCGCTGATGGTGAAATTGACGTTGCTGTCGTCCTTGAGTTGCCCGCACGAAGCCGCCCGCACCCGCACGCGCGCTTGCGCGGTCGCCGCGCCGTTGACCGAAACGCTCTGGCTGCCGTCATTCGGCGTGTTCGCGGCTACCATCTCCCACGTCAGCCCGCCATCGCGCGAAAGCATGATGTCTACATTGCCCGCGACATTGCTGCTGGTCCAGGTGACGTTCTGCACGCTGCCCAACGTCCAGGTTACCGCCGTGTTCGGACTCGTCACTGTGATCGTGCTGGTCGCCGCCGTCACTGCCATCGTGGTGCGATTGCCTGCCGCGTCGTAGCTGTAGTTGATCGTCGAGCCATCGCAGTTGGTTACTTTGGTTAGGCGGCCAAGTTGGTCGTAGGTATAGTCTTCTGCCTTAGCTTTGTGTAGCTGAGAAAATAAAGCAAAGATGGTAACAGTCACAAACGGCAGTACCAACAAGATCAGCCTGCTTCTGAGTTTTTTAGCCATTCTGGATTTCATCGCATTTCCTCTGGAAGTTAGCTGCTACCTCGATTTCTTAATCAGGTTGCTGATTTCCTGATACTTAGAGCGAAATCCTGAGAAATCTGTGGCTCTAAACTTGAGTTGTTGCTGAGTAAACTGATCCAGTGACAAGCCGTAAACTTTTCCAAGTTTGGCAGCATTGGCTTTTCTCAAATAGTACCAGTCTGTAATAAATCTCAAGGTGTCTTCGGAGGCGGGAGTTGGCGCATCATATCCATGAATACTTCCGACAAATCTACCATTTCTCCATAGGTTACCGTACTGGTCTTCTTTCCCTAATTCAGAGGTATCGTTTTCTTCTTGAACCCTAAACAGAGTCTTAGCTAAAGGTATAAAAGGATTTTTTGATAGAAGAGTGTCCTTATAAGAGGTGTCACCAGTCGCCTTATCTGCCCAGTTCAATCCAACATTTTCGATAAGACCTTCCGCTGCACCCTTAACAAACGACAGGACTCCTACGCCTGCCTGAATAGCACCTTTCATCGCTCCAATTTTTTCTCCCACAGACGGATAGCCACTTTTGAAAGCGAAAGATAATCCCTTTGCAGAATATTTAACCGTGTCTTTGAGCGTTTCCGCTACACCACCTATGAATGTATCCCAAAGTGCCGTAACGCTCTTAGCTTCCATTCCTCCGGTGTCAATAAAATTGGTTGAGTTATTGAAAGAATACGAATAGAGATTCAGTGATTGACTCTTTGAGCTACTCCCCAAAACCTTGTCCCTACTTGAGAATTTACCGATTTCGGGCAAATAATACCTTGCCCTCATAAATTGCAACCCCGCTGCTGCTTGCTGCACCCCATACTGCCCAACAAACTGAAACGGATTCGGCATGCTGCCAAACTGACTCGCCACAGTCCCAAAGGGATCATAAGCATAAGCATCCGTCACACTCTGATTGCTGTCCGTTAGCGCCACCGTGCTGCCGATGCCGTTGTAATGGTAATAACGCGGATTTGCCCCGCTGCCATCTGTCTGTGCGATCAACCCCAGGCCATAGATGTAGTACCGTTGCGGCGCATTCGACGTGTTGGTTTCCATCAACACGTCGGTCAGTCCCTTGTTGGTATCCAGCACGTAACGAGTCGTCGCGCCGTTGACGGTTTGTGACAAGCGATTGTTCATTCCGTCGTAAACGAAACTCGCAGTAACGCTACCAGGCGCGGTCAGGCTGGTCAGGCGATCCAGCACGTCGAAGCTGAAGGTGGAATTGCCGCCGGGCGCGGTAATCTGCGTCAGCACGCCACGTGAGTTGAAGGTGAAGGTCTTGTTACCGGCAGTCAGCAGGTGGTTCGCGCCGTTGTAGGTGTAATTAACGGTCTGCGCTGTTGGCGACACGGCGTCGAGCGGCTGCACGGTGTCACTCTTTGTGCGGTTGCCGTTGCCGTCGAGCGTGAACTGATAAGATGCGATGACCGTGCCGTCGGCCTTGCGGTTGAACAGGCCGGTCAGCCTGCCAGTGGTTGGCTGGTATTGCAGCGTGGTGGTTGTGCCGTTGCCGTTGATGACGGAAGCCAGTTGCCCGGCCTGGTTGTAGCTGTAATTCGCCATCACGCCCAGCCAGCTTGTCACTGTCTGCATGCGATTGGCGGCGTCGTAGCTGTAACTAACATTCTTGTTACCCGGATAGGTAATCTGCGAACGCAAGCCGAGGTTGTTATAGGCATAAGCGACAGTATTGCCAAACGGATCGGTGCGCGAAAGCATGCGCCCCAACGCATCGCGGCTGTAGCTCGTATTGCCCGCACCATCGGTCATTCCGGTCGGATGGCCATTATCGTTGTAGCTTAAAGTGATGGTTGTGTTACTGCCCGCCGTCCCATTGGAGTAGACGATGCTCTTCAGCCAATCAGAATCAAAGTAATTGTAGGTCGCCGTCAAGCTGTCCGGCGCAGTGTATGTTACCAGCCGGTTCTTGGCGTCATGGGCATATTGGAATTGCAACGACGCGCCGGTTGCATCTTCGGTGCGTTTAATCAGCCGGTTGTCGTTGTCGTAATCGAACCGAATCGTTTTGGTGTTGGGGTCAATGATCTCTTTGAGGTTGCCGACGGAATCGTAATTGACCGTCGTTGTGACGGTGGAGCCGGGGGCTACCGGCTCGGTGGTCGTCTTCAGACGGCCAAGCTGATCGTAGGTGTAACTGGTCGTGTTGCTGCGCCGGTCGCGTGCGGTGGCGACTTTGGAAAGCTTGGTGTAGGTGAATATCTCATCCGTGCCGTCATCGTAAGCAATGCGTGTCACCCGGTCGAGGTTGTCGTAACTGTAGGTCTTCTTTCTGCCCAACCCATCGGTTTCGGTTAGGACGTTGCCGTTGCCGTCGTAGGTGTAACTCATCGTCTCGTTCAGGTTGACGTTGCGTTGGCTGATGACGCGCCCGCTGGCGTCATACGCGCTTTCCACTGGGTTGATATTGGCGGTGGTGAAAGTAATACGGGTCCGGCGATTCAGCACATCATATTCGTAGTTCGTTATCTCGCCGGTGGGCGCGGTCATTTTGGTCAACAGTCCGAGCGCGTTGTATTCGTAAGTGGTGACCTGCGACAACGGAGTCTGCATGCTAATTATCTGCCCATTGTCGTCATAACTGTAAGTCGTCGTGGCATAGCGCCCGGCGTCAATCTGCACCTTGCGCGTTTTGACCAAATCGCCTTCGTAGGTGAACTCGACCGTCTTGCCCAAAGGGTCGGTGATCTTAATAACGTGGCCCGCCGCATCGTATTCGTAGCTGGTATTGAAACCCAGCGGCGTCGTGACGCGTGTCAGATCGTAATAGCTATTGTTGTACTGGTAGCTGGTGGTTTGCGGATTACCGTCCCGTGTCGTCATCACACTCAACGTCTGCCCCAGCGTGTTGTAAGTGTAGTTCATCGCCGACATTCCGCTGCCGACGGGATAGGTGATTGTTTGCGGCAAATCCATCCCGTTGTAACTGATGCTGGTCGGGTTGCCTGCGGGATCGGTGTACTGGTTGAGCAGGTTGCGGTTGTTCTGGTTGATGCTCGCGTCCGGCACGTAGCTGAACTGGTGGATCGGCTGTTGTGCCGGATCACTATTCGGGATTGGCTCCATGATCTTCTGCACGTTGCCGCGCGTATTGTCCGTCGAATACTGCAAGTCGGTCTGGGTTTGCGTCGGCGTCGTCAGCTTACTCACCAAACCGCGGTAGGAAGGCGTGGTTGAGTTGGCGAGGTACTCCGTTTTGGACTGGAAGTTCTGCGGATCGAAGATGTTGGTCAATCGTCCCGCCGTGTCAAAGACGAAGCTGGTCTTTTGCGTCAACAGCGGGTTGGTAACGATGGTAGGCGTCGGGTTTGAGTAATCGCTCGTGTACTCGAAACTAAAAGCGCGCCCAGCGTTGTCGGTCTGTTTAATGCAACGATAGCGCAGGAAGATGCCGTTATAATCGTCATATGTGTTGGTCAGCACGACGTTATTCTTCTTGTCACGAATGACAGAAACCAACCGACTGCTACCTTTCAGCACGTATTCATAACGCTCTGTCTTCACGCGCAAATCGGTGACGGCGGCAAGCTGGCCGTTGGCGTCGTAGGCATACGTTACTTGCCGCCCAGCACTGTCGGACACCGTCTGGATACGATTCGATGCGTCGTATTGCAGGCCGATGTACCGCCCGTATCCGAAACCGTTCGTGCCGGAACGGTTGATGATCCATTGTAGATAACCGTCCAGCGCGCCGCCCACGTAATACTGCAATTCGATGAAGTTATTCTGCCGATCCCGGATTTCGATCAACCTGCCCAACGAATTGAAGATGTACTGCATCTGCGTCTTGGTGATAACTTCGACGTTGGCGCCGTTCTGTTTCAGAATGGCGAAATTGTTGATGGCCGAACGATATTCGCCATTGATCAAATACCAGGAATCCACCAGCCCATCGCCCCAAGTCACATCTATCTTGTTGCCGCCATAGCTCCCAACGAGCTTGATGTTGTAACTGTGTGTCCAGCCTGGGCTGATCGGGCTAATGGTAAATATACCTTTCAGATTGCTGTTGTAGGCGCGGGTTAAGGCCAGCGGTATTCCGACGCCGGGCAGAACCATGTCCGTGCGCTGCATGAAAAAGTTGCCGTTGACGACGTTGACGCCGAATCCAGCGCTCGCTTGTAGCAGCGATTCCGGATCGCCGACTACGCTTAACGTGTCAACCGCGAAGGGAATCTGCGCTGTGCTTTGATTGCCGACCGAATCAGAGACCGTCAGGTTCAGATAAGTAACGAAGATGTTGCTTGCGGTAAAGGTGATTGAAGAAGTGTTGCAGGCGCTAGCAGGGCAAGTGCCGCTCAAATCCCACAAATAGGTGTACGGCGGGGTACCACCGCTGACCGACGAATTGGCAACGATCTGGCTGTTCCGCAGCACTGGCATTTCGGCGAGTGTCGGCGAGGTAATTGTGACTGTGAAAGCGCTACCGAGTTTGAGGAGGATGTGGGGGGAATACCCATCGCCGTTGCTGCTGCTTGCTTTTACCTGCACGTCGGCAAAGCTACCGGATGAAAGACCGGATTGGCTCCACGTGCTGAGGGGCAAATTGGTTGAGACATCAAGCCATGTCAACGCCGAAAGCTGGAACACAATGTCCGGGCCAGCAATATTTGCCCTGGCTTTATCCACACTATTCACCCGCAGAACGATCTGCGTGATGCCGCTGGCGACGCCGGGATTTATGTTGACAGAGCCATTCAACACGAGATTGCCCGACACGGTTGCGCCGAAGCCGGGTGAATTGACGGTCACGTAGGGAACGTTATCGTTGATGTTGAAGTTCACGCCAGTGGCATTCTGCGCTGCGATAGTGACGGTGCGATTGGTTGGATAGAACGTAACGCCGGACTTCTGCGGCGTGATGGTGTAAGTGCCGGGCGCAAGCGGCGTGACGGAACCGAGCGTGAACATGCCGTCCGCTGGCGTGATGGTGGAGCAATTGTTGGCGCTCGGCCCGGCAATGCAGATGGACACGCCGGAAAGGCCGCTGGAGTTGTTCGTGTCGAAGATTTTACCGGCAATGGTAAAGCCAGGCGGTCCACTGGTCGTGGTTGCGCAGGATTGCTGGCTAGCTAACGAGCAACCGTCATTACAGGCAATGACGGTAAAACAGAACTGCTGCCCTGCTGATAATCCTGTCCACGTGTAGGAGGTACTGGTTATATCGGTGGTCTCCTGGCCATTATCAACTCTTCTTACCTTGTAGCGCGTCGCCCCGCTCACACCGCCCCAGGTGATCGTCACTGAACTTGACGAGGCAGCGGTCGCACTGACTCCCGTCGGCACGCCTGGCACGCTCCACATCGCCGTCTGCGTGTTGGAGATGTTGGATAGACCACAACTGTTCTCGGCCCTGACTGTGTAGCTGTAGCTCGTGTTGATAGACAGATGTGCTCCCTCATCCGTATAACTCGTGTTCGGGCCGAAATAGATTTGCGAGCCGTTACGATATAGTCGGTAATTGACGGTGCCCGTCACGCTGCTCCAACTTAAGCCGAAGCTGATCGTCCCAGGAAAGGATTTTGTCACGGAATTCAATGTGGGAGAAGCAGGCACACTGCACGATGTCGTCGCGCAAGCCTGGCTGCTCGCGCCTGAGCAGCCGTCGCTGCACGCAATCACCGTGAAGCAATACTGCTGCCCGGAACTCAGCCCCGTCCACGTATAACTCGTCGCGAATAGATCGCTTGTCTCCTGCCCATTATCTACTCTGCGGACTTTGTAGCGGGTCGCGCCGCTGACTGAATTCCAGTTGACGGCAATCGAACTGCCGGAAGCCGTGGCTGCCGTCACGCCGGTTGGCACAGCGGGGATGTTCCAGGTGACGCTTTGGCTATTGGAATTGGCTGATTGCCCACAACCGTTGCCATTGCCAGTGTCCGAATCGGCTTTGACCTGGTAGGTGTAAGTTGTGTTTGCTGACAAATGCGCGCCTGTATCGGTATAACTTGTGCCGCCTGCCCAATAAATCTGCGTCCCGTTGCGAAACAGGCGATAGGTGTTGGCATTGGCCACGCTGTTCCAACTTAGCGAGAATTGGATGACGCCATTCGGCGCGGATTTGCTAATGCCGTTCAGCGTTGGCGCTTGCGGCGCGGTACAGGCGACGGTGATGGGGCCGACCCAGGCGAAGCCGCCCGATGTGTTTTCAAAGCGAATGTAGTAGGTCTTGGGATAGCCGGAAAAATTGGCGAAGTTGTCGCTGAACGTGAAGGAGAAGGTTCCGGGAGAAACCGACTGCGAGCTGCGTATCGTGCCGAAAGTATCGAATGTACCGACTTGAAGTTTGATCGTGCCCGCGGTTGAAAAGGCGCTGTTGTCTGTTTTAGTGACGGTGAAATTCCCGGTCGTGCCGGACACGTTCACAGACATTCGCAAGATGTTGTTGCCAAGCGAGCCACCGCCTGAATTGGTCGTCGAAGGTGAGGCCGTGTACTGGGCTAGCACATTGGAGGTCAATAGAACGAGACCAATCATTGATAGGCCAATGCTTCGTAGTGCGAGAGAGAGAAAATGATTTTTCATAGCTCGGAACCAATGCCTCCGATGATGCGTTCCCAAGTGGTAGCTGATTGACGGGAGATGCCGTCAGCAATAGGCGTGCGGACAGGTGCTCACGCCTGATTCAAATATTCGCAACAGCCGGAAAACGCCAACCGATCTCAAGAATCCTTGGTACTCCAACACAAGGCCGTGGTGGCTGAGACCTTGCCCGCCAACCCGACGTGCGTTGCTCCGGGACTCCGCCGCTCAAATGAGACACGAATCCCGCACCCGCCAGGTTGGCGACAATCTCTCAAGTTGTGAGTGCTTGAAGAACCGATTAGCCTTTCATGGGAAGGTGATAGGAAAGGGCAGGTGTGTTACAGAAAAATTTTCAGCTTGGCAGAGTTGTAGAGCTAACTTGGCTTAGGGCTTGACGAGGTGAAAGGTGTAGCGCCCGGTATTTTCGAACGAACCATCCTCATTGATGCGGCGCAATTCAAATGAGTATTCGCCAGCGGACAGTTGCGCGGTGGACAGCTCAACTGTGACCGCGTTGCGCATTGGCCGTAATCCTTGCCAACGCCGAAGGTCGCGACCGTTCTGCGTCAACACGACCTGATAGCGGCGTAAAAGATCCGGCGTATCCAGTAACAGGTTGCAATGCAAGGTGTGCGTCTCCGGCTTGAGCTGGATCGTCGCGCCGCCGCCGCTGCGCAGACTGAGCGCGGAGAGCGTGATGGCTAGCGTGCCGCCGGGCGCTGCTGGTTTTTCGGGCGGTGTAACAGAGGGTGGTGTTGGCGTGACGGTTTGGGTTTGCGCAAGTTGCGCTTCTAGTTCACGGGTGCGCTGTTGCTGTGCGAGTTGTGCTGTGCTTGAGCGTGCCAGTTCGGCGCGTAAACGAAGGTTGTCGCGGATCAACCCGCCGAGGGCGAGCAGCAAGCCTGCACAACCGAGCGCCCACGCCAGCCGTGGCCAACTCCACCACTGCGGGCTGCTTGAGGCCGTGACGCGCGCTGCTGCGGTCACCTGGCTGTCGAGTTCGCTGACGAGGGTTTGCGAAAATTCCAGCCGCGCCTGGTCGGCAGGCAATTGCAACAAGCGCCGCTTGAAGCGGGCGCGCTGTTCTGCCGCCAATTCGCCGCGCACGTAGGCGTCGGTCAACTCTTCTTTGACGGCTAGCAGTTGCTCAAACAGTTCTTCGCTGTCGGAAGAGCGTTCTTCCAGCCGCAGTTCCGCTTCGGGTGAAAGCTCGCCCAGCCAGTAGCGCATCATTTCGCGTTCCTCGTTCTGCCAGTTGTTCTGTTGCGAATCGCTCATCTCGTAGTGTCGAAAACGGCCCGTCTTGTTACAACTATACTGTCTGCCGCCCTCAATCGGCAGCCTCGCTGTTCATACAGTTATGAAGACAGTCCTTGAGCTTCTGGCGCACGCGATACGCGCGCAGCCGTAAGTTGTCGTAGCTGATCCCGAATGCTTGAGCCAGCTTCTGCCGATGCTGTTCGCGCGTCTGCTCATCGCCGCCGTAATATCGTTGCAGCAACTCGCGCTCGCTCGGTTTCAAGCGTTGTAGGCATTTCTTCAGGCAGGCGCGTTGCCGTTCCATTCGTTCGTGTTTTCGCTCGTCGGCGCGCGCTACGAACGCCGCAGCGATTGCTTGTTGATCCAACTGCCGTGACGTGGCAGACGATTCAAAATCTTCGGACTTGCTTGCGCCACAGCGCCAAAATTCCAACACCAGCCGCCGGGCTACGGCGCGGCAATAGAGTTCCGGTTTTTTAGCCGAGAGATCATCGCCTTTTTCCAGCTTGACGGCGATGCGATCAAACGTTTTGTCTACATATTCCTCTGTCGGAATCTTTGGACTTTGCCGCGCGAAGAAAGCGAGCAACTCCTGCCGTAGAGATTCGTACCGCGCACCGGCGCACTCTCGGTCGGCGCCCAACCAAGCCAATAGTTTTTCCAACGAAGCCTGGGTCAAGCTATTTATACTCTCCCTGCAAAACAAAACCGGCCCAGTAATACGGCGGGCTGCTCGCACTTTGGCTCCGCATTTCGATTTGCGCCGCCCGCAACGCCGCTGTCGCCGTCATACGCCAATCGCCATTTTGATCGAGCAAGCGCGCGTAGAACGCCTTCATCAAGCTCGCCGTCTTTTCGTCATCCACTTTCCAGAGCGTGGCCAGCACGCGCGCCGCGCCTGCATACATAAACCCGCGTGTCAATCCGACCAAGCCTTCGCCGCTGATCTCGCGCCCGAGCGCCGTCTGGCAGGCGCTGAGCGTGACCAACTCAGCCGGCAGCTTCAAGCTATAGATTTCGTGCATGCGCAGGAAGCCATCCTGATCATTGCCGCGCTCGTCTACCAGCGACAACACCAATCCGGACAGCTCAGGATGCAGGCTGTTGACCAGCCCGTGCGTGGCGAAATGAAGAATGCGGTATTGGCTTAATTCTGTGCTCAGCGCCGTCGCGCGGCTGGCTTGGAAATCGAGCGCCTGGCGCGGCTCGCTGGCCGAGGCGAGCGCGGCAATGGCCTCCGCTTCCTGGCGCGAAAACTTCAAGCGTTGAAATCCTGCCGCCGGGCTGGCCACGCCAGACTCGGCGGCTGAGCGGAGCGCCGTAGACAAAGCTAGACTCCAGCTTACGGTACGCGCCTGGCCATTCGCTGACCGTTGTCGCTCCATTTGGTCGCACCAGCCCGGTCGGTTGAACTTGCCTAGGGCCACTGTGTTCAAGCGCTCATCGCAGGACGAGAAGACCGGGTCAGCCAAGACGGCCACCGCCCTTGCCGCTGGCGCACGCCCCGCCAACTCGCGCCGCAAGACGGCCAGCGTCGAAGCCGAAGGCAGGTTGATGATCTCGTGCCCAACCATCAGAGGCGGGGAATTGGGGGCTGGGGGCTGGCTTTCCCTCACTCTAGCCCCTGGCCCCGGTTCTGGCAGCGCAGCGAAGGGAATGTATTGCAAGGCGCCATCCGCCACGATGAGCAAGCGTTTATTGCCCAATTGTGCGGCAACAGGATTGAGCAGCGCCTGGCTCAACTGTGCGGCGGCGGCAGGGAATTGTTTGTCCGCTGCAAAAATGCGCGCTTGCTGTTGCTCCGGTGTTTCGTTTTTCCGTTTCACTGCGCGCGCTGTCAGCAAGCTGAAGACCTTTCTGGCCTGTGCTTCGATCTCGGCGCGCTTCGGCAACTCGAAACTGTTGATTGAAGTCGGCGTCACTGCCCACAGATAGCTGCGCTGCTGGCCGAGTGCGTATTCAAGCAGTAGCGTGTCCGGGTCGAGCACTTGTTGTTGAATCTCGGCCAGGCTGAGTGGCTGGATGAGCGTGGCATAGCGCGGATTGGCAGTGCGGATTTGGGCCCTGATTTGTTGGAGATCTAGCAACAAGGCATTCCGTTGGCGGTCGAGTTCAGCAGCCTGTACGGCGGTTGCTTGATCGTTCTTTAGCGCCAGCAAGCCGACTGCTTTTACGCTGAGTTGTTGCAACAGGCTGCGCTCGCGCTCCACTAGTTCGGGAGCGACTTTCTGGCGCAGCTCCGCGCGCGCTTCAGTCAGCAGTTCCAATAAGCTCCGCGCGCGCCTTCTTTCGCTGGCCTGGAAGGCTTCGCTGGCATAATTATCGTCTTTGTTTTGCTCATACAGCCGCATCCACAAATCGGTGTACGCCTCGTAATACTCCTGTGTGGTGGCGAGGTAGGAGGCGCGCAATTCCTGGTTGACGACGTTGGCGCGGATGGACTCGACCAGATGCAACGTGGATTCCAGGCTCTCCCGCGCCTCCGGCAGCCGTCCAGCATCAAGGTAGAGTTGGGCCAAGTGATAAAAAGCGAGCGCCTCTACGTGGGGTTCACGGCTCCGCTGGGTTAGCACGATGGCCCGCTGGATCGTGTCAATTCCTTTCTGTTTTTGTCCCAGCACGCCGTAGACCCGGCCCCGTGCGCGCAAAGCATTAGCCTCGCCGACAGAGCTGCCTATCCGTCGGTAAAGCTCAGCGGCTTGGAGCTGATATTTGACAGCCCGTTGGTGAGTTCCGCGCCCGAAGTAGAACCAGCCGAGATTGTGTAAAGCGCTGGCCTCTTGATGACGATCAGCGATGGCGCGACTCAAGGCCAGGGCGTGGATATACGAATCCCGCGCCTGCTCTCTTTTCCCCACCGTTTCGTAGAGCGCAGCAATGATGCTCAACGCGAACGCCTCACGTGGGCGTGCCCCTGTGACCTGGCAGAGCGCGATAGCTTGCTTGAGGCGTTCAATCGCCCGTCGCTTTTCTCCCAGCCGGTTGTAGGCAATGCCCGTATAAATGAGCTTGTGCGCCTCGCCCTCACGGTCGCCGAGGCTGCGATGCAACGCCAACGCCTGCTCGTAGAGCGAAAGCGCCTGTTGCTCATCACCTAACTCCAAGTGGATGAAAGCCAGGTCGTCCAAGGCCGCGGCTTGCTCGTTGCGGTCGCCGCTATCACGACAGGACAACCAAGTCTGATAGCTTTGGTCGAGCGCCTTTTGCCACTCACCAAGTGCACGGTAAACCGCGCTGAGGTGTCGGCGCGCGTCTGTTTGCCCGTTGTAGCCGTCGCGCACCTGGTAGGCTGACAAGGCCTGCCGATAGTAGTCGAGTGCCTGTTCCTTATCGCCTTGCAGCTCGGCCAGCTTGCCTAGAGCAAGCAATACGCGTCCGGTCCCCGATTGGGCTTCGATGTGGCGGTCGCCAATTTCGCGGAAAATGGCCAACGCGGCGCGGTAAGCCGCTTGTGCTTGAGCGGTTTCTCCCTGCGCGGCGTAAATTTCTCCGCTATCGTTGAACGCGCCGGCTACGAGCACCTGCTGACCATCCGCCCGGAAGAGAGCACGGGCCTGCTCATAAGCCGCGAGCGCCTTGAGCTTGTTGCCTAGCGAATCGTAAATCCAGCCGATCTTCAGGCAGGCGAAACCCTCGTGTCCAGGTTCCCCAGCGGCCCGCAGGAGTTGCGCCGCTTCCTCTGCACAGGCGAGCGCCCGCCACTTCTCGCCGCGCGTGTTGTAATAGGGGGATATCCAATAAAGCGCTAACCCCGCGCCATAGCGGTCGCCGAGCCTGCGGTAGAGCCGTAACGCTTGCTCGTAATGCTCGACCGATAAGCTGCGGTCGCGCTGCAGGCGATAAGCCTGGCCCAGCGCGAACAACGCGTTGGCCTCGCCGCTCAAATCGCCCAACTCGCGGTAGAGCGTCCGCGCCTGTGTAGCATATTCGATTGCTTCTGGCGGGCGCAGCATCAACCAGAAAACCTCGCTGAGCTTGTTCAAGACATCGGCCGCGCGCCGTCGCTCGCCGAGTGCGCGCCAGGTCAGTAGTGCAGCTTGGTAGGCCGCTGCTGCGCGTTGCCAGGAAGGCACATCGGTCTTCCGCCGGTCGAGTTCGCCGATGTCGTACTGCTGCGCCTGCGCGGTGATCCGATCATGGTCTTGGCTGGTGGCCGGCCGCGGTTCTGTCACGCTCAGGCGGTACCTCCCCGGTACGGCCTGTTTCCGCATGGACTTAATGCGCAGAACGTAACGCCCCGCCGCTTCCGCCAGCAAATAGGCCTGCTCCACGCCGCGCGCGCCGCGCTGGCTGTCGGCCTCAACGAGCTTTGCGCCATTTGGCTTGAGCAGGATAATCCGGACGTTGGTGCCCAGTTGTTCTGCCGTCACCTCCACCAATTGCCCGGCGGCCAATGGCAGTTCATAGCTGTGCGTTTCGCCACCCTTCAATTCACGCACGCTGGCTTTCCCCAACTCCAAGCTGGCCATTTGCGCCTCGTGAATGTCTGTAGCTTCGACCCACAGAACAGGCGCACCAATATAGTCACAGCGCGTCATCCAACCAGCGACGAAAAGCAGTACAAAGTAGGAACTGAAACATCTGAGCAGTCCGGCAGACGAGTGAAAAAGACGGCTAGCTTCAGCGGTACAGCCCTTTGCAGAGCGCGCTAAGGAGAGGGGTGACATAACCATTGTACCTCGAAAGATTGCACAGCAATCATCAGCCAGGCGACTGCTGCCGAGCTAACAATAACAGCCGAGCAAAAGCTGTGTGAGCGTTTGTTATCTGCAACGCGGCGGGCAAGACCGCAGGCAAAAGGCCGGATTTTCGCGCGCTCGTGTTGCGGACGGGACTCTAGCGCAGCAGGATGGGAGTTGTCTATCTTTCATCTATATTTCTGAGTGTCGGAGGGCGCGTAGTATGCTTATTTGCGTTCACGTCAGCCAGCAATGATGCGAATGCGCTGGCGCAGTTCCTGGATGTGCACCCGTTTGATTGGCACGCTGCTATTCAATACTGCATCTGTGTAGCTCCCAGGCGGAGAATAACCAAGTAACAGTGCGACTTCCTCTAACTTCGACCGCAACTCGGTAATATGCACCGCCTTGATGACCGTGCTCGTAGGCGTCAGCGTAGGGTCAGTCCAGGTGGCTGGCCCAAGCCCTGCAACAATGCGCAAAGCATCCACCGCCTGCCGCAACTCGGTAATGTGCACCGGCTTGGCTGTGGTGACGCCGACCGTTAGCGTGTCGTCGGTAAAGACGGTCGGCAGATAAGCGAAGGCGTTGGTTTTGGTATAAGGACTGCCCGAAGTCGGCGTCACAACAATGTCTACGGCCCCAACAGCATGGACCGGGGTTGTGACAGTCACCTCGCTCGTGGGAATCGAGAAGAACCAAGTAGGGGCGGATACGCCGCCTATCGTGATAGAGGATAAGTTGGCGAGCAATCCGGTTAGCTTGATCGCCTGCCCACCCGATGCCCGCCCAGCCAGCGGAGCCACAGTAGCAATCGTTAGCGAAGCAGGAGAACACGTGGGAAACCTGAACGACCCAATGCGCGTGACCCAGTTCGTCCCCTGCACGGGGAAGTACATGTTCGTGTACCAGAATGTGCAGTCATCCACCGGGTCTATCGTCATCGTACTGTAATCGCCCCAGCGGGTGCAGGGGCTGCCGCCGCAGTTGCCGGTTTGCACACTACGGGCGACCGCCTGCAACAGCGTTACCTCGGTCTGCGGCAAATTATTTAATGGATCTGTAGAGAGCCGACCCGCATAGCGAATATCCGGGGCAACGGCAGAACTTGAAGCCGTATAGCCGAGCGCCATGTTGCCGAGGTTATCCACTGCCAACGCCCCCATGAACCGGTTAAGACCATCGGCGCCGTTGTTATATATCTGTTGTTGAACCGGAGTAGTGTTGATCGTTCCGCCGGTGACGTTGATCTGAGCCCATTGAATTCCGGTTGGAGTTGATGAGCCTCCTGGGTTAGCGGTTCCGGTCGTGTGATTAACCCAAAGCGACTCGATGCCTGCGATGTTTCGATACTGATTCTGCATCATTGCCCGGTCGGCCAGTGTGTCCATGTTATTGCCCGGAGCAAGCGCGGGCACTATATCTGCCGCCCCGGTGTAGGCAGTCTGAGATACGTTGATCGGTCCGGTAAACGTCGAATTAGCTGGGACAGCAAAGTCCGCGTGGAATTTGTAAACTTCCCAGGCGAAGGCTGTATTGGATTCAGCGACCATTAAGTTTTCTCTGCCGGCGGGCGGAGGCGTACCGCGAAAGTTGCTCGGCAGCAGGGTGAAACGATTCGCGGAATTAGTGTCGGCTACAAGGGTATGAAGCGGGGCGCCATTCACGAGATCAACGATATTGAAGGCGTACGCGCGCGCTTCCTTATACGTGGCACTCGAGCAAGTGGCAGTCGTGCAGTCAAACATATTCGCGGCCATGTAAAGACCATCCGGCCAGATGCCCATTTTGGGATAATCCGGCAGCCAGGGATGCGCCGCGTCGTCCGCCCTAACGGCATAGAGCCACCAGCCGCCAGTCACGGGATTGCTCGTCTTTGAAACAGCGATGCACTCGTAATAGGGGCCGTTCTGTATATTAGTCCAGGAAAAATCGGCGACGATAAAACGATCGTACTGAGTGCTATAAATGACCGTAGGGTCGCCTTGATGACTGGTGTCGCAAGGCGTGCCTGTTCCGGCGCCGGACCATAAAGAATTGAATGTAAAAGTCGTGATTGCCGGCCCCCCGGTCTTGTTATAAATACCGATCGAAGTATTGACTGCCTGGATGAAATGGTTTGGCCCCACGTCACCAACGGTGTCAGGCGGATGGCCCGCACCATTCGTGTTGTAGTCCATGCCGTTGAATGAAACAGTCGGATTTGGCATGGGAGCCAATGGGCCTACCAGCGGGGTTAGAACCGCCGGCTTGGCTCCGGGCAAGGCCTGCTTGTTTTTGGACGGTTCTACCTCAAGCTCGAACGGACGTGCGAATAACTTTCGCTCTTCCGGCGTGATGCGCTGCGGGAGGTTCCGTAAATCACCACGAAACTCTGCAGGCACGACCGTGGCGGGAGCTGAGATCTCGGCCTGAATACTTGACGGCGGATTTTGTAGCGCGATGGATTCGTTGACTTCGCCAGGAGCGGCATTCGTTGTCGCCGTTGTCGGGATAGTCATTTCGCTCCTCGTCCGGAATTCAGGGCCTTTCTTTTGCGGCAGATTCGCTAGCTCAACCCGCGACTCGGCTGGCGCAACCGGAGAATCTTTGGCTAGCTGCTCACGGGTGTTTGTTTGTGACGGCCTGGGCTGATGGATTGTGGCTGGCAAAGGCGCACGGTTGAAGACGCTTTGAGAATACGCCAGTCTGTTGACTGCCATCATCACCTCACCCGACGGCGTCAAATCCGCCCGCCCTTGATCAGCGAAGACTGGCAGGCCATTGAACCGCTGTGCGCGCGTGATCTGCGCAAAATTGCCTGCTGGCTTGGTAAGCCTGGCAAGCATTGGTAATTGTCCAGCCTGTGCAGGGCTGAAACCGTAGGCGGCAGCCGAACGGGCGAGCGAGCTGCGCGTGATTAGCGCGCGCGTTAGATCAGATGGTGCAGCCGGAAACGGGCGGCCCCAAGGTCTGACGCCAATGCGCAGGGCCAGCGCGCTTTGAGCGCCACTCATTGATTGCGCCTGCGCCGTGTTGCGGGCGCTTTGTTGTCGAGCAAGCTTCTGCCGCGCTAGCTTTGTCCGAGAGTCTTGGGAGGAATCAGTGCGGATGTCGTGATTCTCGGGCACGGGAGTCTTACCACTAACTGAAGGTTGTCCAACGATATTCGGCTTAGCGGCACGGCTGGCTCCGCGCTCCTGGGCGGTGCGGCTGGCCTTGCGCAGCGGCAGATTCCACAATAACAGCGGTAATCCGACGATGATGATGATCAGTAATCCCCAGAAAGGGAATCGCTTCATAGGTGTTTCCTTGTTTCTAAAGATTTAATTGGTTACGCGACGAAGCAGGACGGTCCTCTAAAGTTCCGCGCACCGTTGCATGTTCGTTTGGCGTTCTGAGCAACCGGCGCATTAAATCACGCTCAACTGGCCGAAACAAGGACGAGTTGCCAGTTGGCGTAATGCCTAGAGGAAGCTTTGGCTGAGACGCAAATCCAGAAGTATAGATAAGCACGAGGCCGGACGAATTGTTTCAGTTACGCTCTGCTATCTGTTCATACTCTTCCAGCGGCACACAAGCACAAAACAGATTGCGGTCACCATACACGTTATCAACGCGACCAACCGGCGACCAGTACTTGTCCACGTGCGGCGTCCCGACAGGGAAGCAGCCTTCAGCCCGCTTATAAGGGCGATCCCATTCGTCTGCCGCCAAGTCGTGCACGGTGTGCGGCGCGTAACGCAGCGGCGATTGCGCGATGGGGAAGCGGCCATTCTCAACGTCTCTGATCTCCTGTCGGATAGCAATCAGCGCATCGCAGAAACGATCCAGCTCGGCCAGCGATTCCGATTCTGTAGGCTCGATCATCAGCGTGCCTGCGACGGGGAAGCTCATCGTGGGCGCGTGGAAGCTGTAATCAATCAGCCGCTTGGCAATGTCTTCGACCGTCACGCCACAGGCGTCTTTGAGCGGGCGCGGATCAATGATGCACTCGTGCGCGACGCGGCCATTGTGGTTTTTGAAGAGCACGGGGAAATGTTCGTCCAGTCGCGCCGCGATGTAGTTTGCCGATAGAATCGCCACTTCGGTTGCGTGTTGCAGTCCTGCGCCGCCCATCATCAAGATGTAGGCGTACGAGATCGGCAGAATCGAGGCCGAACCATAAGGCGCTGCGGAGACTGCGCCGACAGGCGCTTGGCCGCCGTCTAGAACCGGATGTCCCGGCAGGAACGGCGCGAGATGCGCTTTGACGCCAATCGGCCCCATGCCCGGCCCGCCGCCGCCGTGCGGGATGCAGAAGGTCTTATGCAAATTTAGGTGCGACACGTCTGCGCCGTAATCGCCAGGGCGCGCGAGGCCGACTTGTGCGTTCAAGTTCGCGCCGTCTAGATAAACCTGCCCGCCGTGGCGATGCACGATGTCGCACATCTCGCGAATCTGTTCTTCAAACACACCGTGCGTGGAAGGATAAGTCACCATTACTGCCGCGAGGTTCGCCGCATGTTGTTCGGCTTTGGTTTGCAGGTCGGCGAGGTCTACGTTGCCCTGGCTGTCGCACTTGACGACGACGACTTCCATCCCGGCCATGTGCGCGGAGGCGGGGTTGGTGCCGTGCGCGGAGGAGGGGATCAAGCAGACGTTGCGGTGTTCTTCGCCCCGGCTGCGGTGATAGGCGCGAATTGCCAGCAAGCCCGCGTATTCACCCTGCGCGCCGGAGTTCGGTTGCAACGACATCGCATCGTAACCAGTGATGGCGCAGAGTTTTTGTTTCAGGTCATCGAACAGGTGTTGATAGCCGCGCGCTTGTTCGACGGGCGCGAAGGGATGAAGCGCGCCAAACTCCGGCCAAGTGACCGGAACCATCTCGGCGGTCGCATTTAGCTTCATCGTGCAGGAGCCGAGCGGAATCATCGCGCGGTCGAGCGCCAAGTCACGGTCGGCGAGTTTGCGCATATAACGCAGCAACTCTGTTTCAGAGCGGTAGCGGTGGAAGACCTGATGTTGCAGGAATGAGGAAGTGCGCGCCAACTCTGTCGGCAATCCTGCGTTGGCTTCGGCGGCAATGTCTTCGTAAGCGAGTGCGCCGCCGAATGCGCGCCAGATTGCTTCAACTACGGCAGGCGTCGTTGTTTCATCCAGCGAGATGCCGAGCGCAGCTTCCGCTCCGCCTTCCGCCACAATAATGCGGAAATTGAGTTTTTCGCTCAGGCCGCGCTCAACGATCTCTTGTTGTCGCGCGCTGACTGCGACCGTGAGCGTGTCGAAGAATGAATCGTTGAGCACGCGAAAACCGAGGCGGCGCAGCCCAGCGGCAAGCGTGGCGGTTTTCCGCTGTACTTCGCGGGCGATGTGGGTCAAGCCTTCGGGGCCGTGGTAGACCGCGTACATCGAAGCGATGACGGCCAGCAGGACTTGCGCAGTGCAGATGTTGGAAGTCGCTTTCTCGCGGCGGATGTGTTGTTCGCGCGTTTGCAGCGCCAGCCGATACGCGGGCGCTTTGCGCGCATCAATCGAAACGCCAACCAGCCGCCCGGGCAAGGCACGTTTGTAAGCATCGCGCACCGCCATATACGCCGCGTGCGGACCGCCATAGCCCATCGGTACGCCGAAGCGCTGGGCGGAGCCGATGGCGATGTCAGCGCCCAATTCACCGGGCGATGTCAACAACGTTAGCGCGAGCAGGTCAGCAGCGAGGACGGCCAATCCGCCTTTTGTTTTGACTGTCGCAATGGCTTCGCGCAGATCGCGGATGTCACCGTAGGTGCCTGGGTATTGAAAGATCGCGCCAAACACGTCTGCGCCTTCCAAGTCTTTCAACGGATCACCCACGAGCAACGTCCAGCCCAAAGGCTCCGCGCGCGTTTGCAGCAGGGCCAGCGTCTGCGGATGCACCTGGCTGTCCACGAAGAATTGGGTTGATTTGGAAGTGGCCACACGCTCGGCGAGCGCCATCGCTTCAGCAGCCGCAGTCGCTTCATCGAGCAGCGAGGCGTTGGCGACATCCAGCCCGGTCAGGTCGCTGATCATTGTTTGGTAGTTGATCAGCGCTTCCAATCGCCCCTGACTAATCTCTGGTTGATAAGGCGTGTAGGCCGTATACCAAGCTGGATTCTCCAGGATGTTGCGCTGGATCACGGGTGGCAGGATCGTGCCGTAATAACCTTGCCCGATCAGCGAGGTGAAGACTTGATTTTGCGCGGCAATCTCGCGCAGCCGTGCCAGTGCTTCGGTTTCAGAGAGCGCCGGGCCAAAATCAAGTGGTGCGGTTTGACGAATTGTTGCCGGGATGGTTTGCGCGATCAGCTCAGCCACGCTTGCAACTCCGACGGTCTGCAACATCGTCTCGATTTCGGCAGGCGATGGGCCAATGTGACGGCGCGTGAAGGTGGTTGCTGGTGTTTGGTCTTGCGGTTGGACGGATTGGTTTTGTGGTTTGCTAGCAGGCATAAGACACACTCCAAAAAAATCGGTTCCAAAGATGGAAGCCTTAACCAAGTATCAAACGGTGTCAAAATGCCCGATCTGTCTGTTTGCCTGAGAGTGTTATTCCTTCGGCGGGCAGGGCTGATGAGCAAACTCATGAAGCCCTCGCCACTTTCCAGATTTGAAAGAGCCAGACGGTCCTTTTGCCTGAGAGTTTCCTGGGCGGTTGCTCCTTCGGCGTTGGCCTGGTGCGGCCAATCTCTCCCGTCAGTGGCCCGGTTGCGCTTTTAACGCATCTTGCTGTCCGGTGTTGGCTTTGTCAAATAGTGACAACGCGGCTACTGCAAGCTATTCCTCGGACTGGCTCTTAACAAAATCTTCGTACTCGAGCGCCGAGAGCAAGCTGTCAATTTCACCAGCGTCTTTGATCTTAAGCTGGATCATCCAGCCATCCTGGTAAGGCGAGCTGTTGACCAGTTCCGGCTCGTCAAGCAGCTTTTCGTTGATCGCTGTTACCTCGCCGGAAACGGGGATGAACAGTTCACTCACCGATTTGACGGATTCGACTGAGCCAAACGGATCGCCCTGCTCGAACTTATCGCCGACTTTGGGCAACTCGACGTAGACAACATCGCCCAACGCATTCTGCGCAAAATCGGTAATGCCGATTGTGCCGTCGTTGCCATTCACGCGCAGCCATTCGTGGTCTTTAGTGTATTGTAAGTTTTCAGGATAATCAGCCATCACTTCCTCTCACTTTCTTAAATAATCTGACAGCATTACTGAATCTTCTTGGAGCATCGTAGAAATTTTGCCGCTTACTTACTGCGCTTGTAAAACGGCGTCTCAACGACTTGGGCCGCGGCGCGCTTGCCGCGAATATCTACCTCAAACTTATTGCCAACAGCGATCTGTTCAATCGGCAAATAGGCCAGCCCGATGTTCTTTTTCAAGAACGGCGCAGGGCTGCCCGACGTGACCTGCCCGACCTGCGTCTCGCCAATAAAGACCGGGTAATGATCGCGCGCAATGCCGCGCTCCAACATTTCAAAGCCGACCAGCTTGCGTTTCAAGCCTGCTTCTTTCTGTTTGAGGAGCGCGTCACGTCCGATGAAATCGCCCTTCTGCAATTTGACGATCCAGGCCAGGTCGGCTTCGTAGGGCGTCGTTGTGTCGTCAATGTCATTGCCGTAAAGCGCCATCTTAGCTTCGAGTCGCAGCGTGTTGCGCGCTGCCAAACCGCAGGGCTGTATGCCGTGTTCTTTGCCGCTATCTAGCAGCTTGTCCCAGATGCGCTCCGACTCGTTCGGCTCGAAATAGATTTCAAAGCCGTCCTCGCCTGTGTAGCCCGTGCGCGCAATCAACGCAGGCACGCCGTCCACTTTGCCGTGCATAAACCAGTAGTATTTGAGCGCGCTCAAATCCGCGTCGGCCAGCGGTTGCAAGGTCGCCCAGGCCTGCGGCCCTTGAATCGCCAATTGCGTGTAGTCGGCGCTGGTATTCACGACCTCGGCCTCGAATTGCCGCGTGTTACCAGCAATCCAATCGAAGTCTTTCTCAATATTCGATGCGTTGATGCAAAGCAAAAAGTGCTCGTCGCTGAGCTTGTGCACGAGCAGGTCGTCTACGAACGTGCCGGTGGGGTAGAGCAAGCCGCTGTAGTGCGCCTGTCCCACGTTCAGCTTGCTGGCGTCATTGCTGCTGATGTGTTGCACAAGCTGTAAGGCCTGCGGGCCGCGCACTTCGACTTCGCCCATGTGGCTGACATCGAACAAGCCAACCGCCGTGCGCACGGCCAAGTGTTCTTCAATCGTGCCCGCATATTGCACCGGCATATCCCAGCCACCAAACGGCACCATCTTGCCACCCAAACGACGATGCGCCGCATTGAGAGCCGTCTTTTTGAGCTGGGTGTCTGACAAGAGCGTGATCCTCTTTGCTTGTGGGAATGCTGTTGTGAAAGGTCAGTCGTAACGAGCGGCAAACCTAGCACACGGTTTCTGGCTTCGTCAACTTTGCCAGACCTTGACTGGTTTTGGCATAACAAGTCTCAGTTCGAGTTGGAAATAAAACAGCCACAGAGGCACGGAGACACAGAGAGCAAGGCTTGCCTTGCTGCGAAGTCTCACTGGATTTCTCTGTGCCTCCGTGCCGCTGTGGCAATTTCTTCTGCTTGCTTGGCGATTACCAAATCTTCCACGCCGCCTGTCCGGCGTCCCAGAACTGATTGAATTCAACGTTGTCCTTGTAAGTGTCCAGGCACTTCCAAAAGCCTGTGTGTTGGTAGGCGATCAATTGCCCCGCGCGCGCGAGCCGTTCCAGCGGCTCGCGTTCTAGCACGCTATCATCTGCCAAGTAATCAAAGACGCGACGATTGAAGACGAAAAAGCCGCCGTTGATCCATTCCTTCAATAACGGCTTTTCTTCAAACTCGATCACCCGGCCTGCTTCATCCAGCTTCAACAGGCCAAAGTTGGAATGCGGGTGCACGGCTGTCAATGTGGCCAGCTTCCCGTGTGCTTGATGAAAGGCGAGCAGGGCTGGTAGATCAATGTTGGCCAAGCCGTCGCCGTAGGTGACACAAAATGTCTCGTCCGCTCCGATGTAGTTTTGAATCCGTTTGATTCGTCCGCCGGTGTTTGTCTCAAGGCCGGTATCTGCAAATGTAATGCGCCAATCATCACGACGGCGTGCAGGCTGGTGCAGTTGTGTTTCGCCCGTGGCGCTCAACTCCAAGGTGAAATCGTGGTCGAGCCACTCGCGCTCGACGAAGTAGCGCTTGATCGCCTCACCCAGATAGCCCAGGCAGAGCACGAAGTCGTTCAGCCCGTGCTGCGCGTAGATTTTCAGTAGATGCCAGAGCAGCGGTCGCCCACCGATTTCGATCAGCGCCTTCGGCACATTCACGCCGTGTTCACCCAAGCGCGTGCCGCGCCCGCCGCAGAGAATTACGGTTTTCATTCGACGATATGGTTCTTCTTGAGGAAAGTCATCAACGTGCCGTTGAACTTCTTCGGCTCATCCATCATCAGAAAGTGGCTGACGCCGGGCCAGACCTGATACTCAATGCCGGGCGCAAGCTCGCGCACGAATTTTTCATACTCGCTCGACCACATCGGATTGGCCGCCATTATTGCCAGCGTCGGCACGTTGATCTTGTCCTGCATTTGCCAGACAGCCGGGTTCAACATTTCTTCCATCGCGCTGACCATTACATGTTGCGGCGTCGCGAGTGACGAAGCTTTGATCTCGGCCAGCGTCTGCTGGCTCTTCATCCCTTGCGAGAGGAAGGCGAGCATCTGTTCGACCCGATCTTTGTAATCTGGGCCGCGCAAGGGAGCGATAAACTCCTTCATTGATTCCGGCGTGCCCATAGGTTTGAGCGAGCCATCCACAAAGACCAGCGCGCGCGTCTTGGCTGGATACTTGCGATAAAACTGGCGGATGACGGGTGTGCCCATGCTGTGACCGACGAGCGTGGCGCGTTCAACTCTGGCGTCCTCCAATACCGCATCAATCGCGCGCGCAAACAAATCCATTGAGTAGACCACCTGTGGCTTATCACTCTGGCCGTGGCCAGGCAGATCAATAGCAATCACGCGGATGTCGTTGATGAAGGCGGGCACGTTCGCTTTCCAAAAAGTGGAATTGCAAGTCCAGCCGTGCACGAAGACAAGCGCCTCTCTGCCTTTGCCGTAATTATCGTAGTGCACGCGCATCCCTTCGAATTTGACAAAACGAGGTTGCACTTCGGGAGCTTTTTGCGCAATGGCTGTCTGGATGAAAAGACAGATCGCTAGCACAAAGAACAGGGGACGAATCATTCTGTGGTCTCCTTCACTTGTTGGCGTTTTTCCCAAACTTTAGCGTGTTTGAGAAAGACACTGTAGGCCGTAAACATTGCAATAATCAATCCCTGCGCGCCATCACGAAAACCTTGTTTGAACAGGTAGGTGCGAATGAACGCAGCAATCGGCAGGATGAAAAGATTGAGCGCGCGCGCCTGCTTGCTGTGCTGGTGCAGATATTCCGCCGCCAGCGTCGTGTAGGAGTCCATCCGGCGCTGATGATCGCTCAAACTGTCGCTGGTGTAATGCAGCAGCTCGCCGGAGAGCGTTTCAATATTTCCACGCACGCGGGCAGTCTCGTGTGGCGCTACGCCATCCCAGTAGCTCACGGCCTTGCGATAAAGCCGCATCTGGTAATCGGGATACCAGCCGGAATGCTTGATCCAGCGACCCAAAAAGCGCGTGCGGCGAGCAATGCGAAATCCAGCGGGCAAGGTTGCTTGGTCACGCTGGCGCAAGGCTCCTATTGCCGCGCACAATTCCGGCGTCACGCGCTCGTCGGCGTCGAGCCAGAAAATCCAATCGCCGATCGTCTGCGCATCGGAATATTCGTGCTTATCTTTGTAGCCCCGAAACTCGCGATTGAAGATTCTGTCGGTGTAACGGCGCGCAATTTCAATTGTGTTGTCGGTCGAGTCAGAATCGCAAATCACGATCTCATCCGCCCAGGCGACCGATTCACAGGCGGCGGCGATGTTGTGAGCTTCGTTGTAGACGTTGATTTTGACGGAGATTTTCACGTCTTGTATTTGAGCTTGCCATTCAATACCGCACGCAATGCTTGCCCTGTATAAGACTTCTTGTTCTTCGCCACCTGCTCAGGCGTGCCTTCCGCCACAATACGCCCGCCCCCGTCGCCACCTTCGGGGCCGAGATCAAGCAGCCAGTCAGCGGATTTTATCACGTCCAGATTGTGTTCGATGATGATGATCGTGTTGCCTAGGTCTACCAAACGTTGCAATACGTCGAGCAGTTTACGCACGTCTTCAAAGTGCAAGCCCGTCGTGGGTTCGTCCAGAATGTAGACCGTGCGGCCCGTCGCGCGCCGCGAAAGTTCTTTGGCCAGCTTGATGCGTTGCGCTTCGCCGCCGGAGAGCGTGGTGGCGGATTGGCCCAGCTTGATGTAGCCGAGGCCGACTTCGTAGAGCGTTTGCAGCTTCTGTTTGATCTGCGGGTGATTTTCAAACGTGGCGAGCGCCTCTTCCACCGTCGAGTCGAGCAACTCAGCGATGCTCTTGCCCTGAAAGCGCACATCGAGCGTCTCGCGGTTGTAACGTTGGCCGCGACAGACTTCGCAGGTTACATAGACATCGGGCAAGAAATTCATCTCGATACATTTCATACCATCGCCTTGACAGGCCTCGCAGCGCCCGCCTTTGACGTTGAACGAGAAACGTCCCGGCTTGTAACCACGCTCGCGGCTTTCGGGCAGCATCGCATACAGATCGCGGATTGGCGTGAAGAGGCCCGTGTAGGTTGCCGGATTGGAACGCGGCGTGCGGCCAATCGGTGATTGGTCAATCTCGATGATCTTATCTATGTGTTCGAGTCCTTCGATGGTTACGTGCGCGCCCGGTTCGGCCAGGCTGCGATAGATTTTGCGCGAGAGCGCACGGTAGAGAATGTCTTCGACCAACGTAGATTTGCCAGAGCCGGAGACGCCTGTCACAGCGGTTAGCACGCCCAACGGAAAAGTAGCATCAATGCCTTTCAGGTTGTTCTCTGTTGCGCCACGCACTAGCAATGCCTTGCCGTTTGGCGCACGGCGTTGCGGCGGGATGGCGATCTGCAACTGGCCGGAGATGTAGCGGCCTGTGATGGAGTCTTCGGCCTGCGCGATTTCATCCGGCGTACCTGAAGCGACGAGCCAGCCGCCGTGCGTGCCCGCGCCAGGGCCTAGATCGAGCACGTAATCGGCGCGACGAATGGTCTCTTCGTCGTGTTCGACCACTAACACCGTATTGCCGATGTCGCGCAACTGTTCGAGCGTTTGCAGCAAGCGTTCGTTGTCGCGCGGGTGCAAACCAATCGAAGGTTCATCCAACACATAAAGCACACCACGCAGTTGCGAGCCGATTTGTGTGGCCAGGCGAATACGTTGACCCTCGCCACCCGACAAACTGGCAGCGGGGCGGTCAAGCGAGAGATAGCCCAAGCCGACCCCATTCAAGAAACCCAGCCGCTCGCGGACTTCTTTCAAGATGCGCCCGCCAATCAGCTCTTCACGCGGGTTGAGTTGGAGCGCGGCGAATGCTGTGCGCGCATCGGCAATGGTCAAGGCAGCGTAGTCGGCGATGGATTTGCTGTTAAGCTTGACTGCCAATGATTCAGGCTGCAAGCGCGCGCCGTGACAGACACGGCAGGTGATCGGCGAGATCAAAGCTTCCAACGCGGAGCGCGATTTTTCAGCGTAAGCGTCTTCATCGCCTGCGAGCTTCTGCATCGCGTCGAGCAAGAAAGTCGTCGCGCCTTTCCACTCGGCCTGATATTTGTAATCGCCGTAGCGGAACTCGAGCTTCTCTTTCAGACCGAAGAAGAAAGCGTCTTTAGCTTTTTTGGAGAGCTTGGCGAAAGTTGTCTCTGCGGAAAAATCGAAATAGCGCGCGACGGCCAACAATGCCTCGCGCAAGTAGGCGTCCGTCGCTTTGTCTTCGTCGCCAACGAAGCGCATTTTGTCGAGCGGCACATCTTCGTCCAGCACTATCTTGCGCGGATCAACTTCGAGCGAGGTGCCGAGGCCATGGCATTCTTTGCACGCGCCATAAGCCGAGTTGAAAGAGAACGAACGCGGCTCAAGCTGAGGCAAGGAGATGCCGCAATAAACGCAAGCCATCTTTTCTGAATATAACCGCTCTTCGCCATCCACGATTGAAACCACCACGATGCCGTCGGTCAGCTTGGTGGCCGTGCGGATGGATTCTTCGAGCCGTTGGGTGATACCCGTTTTGATAAGCAGCCGGTCAACCACGACTTCGATAGTGTGATTGCGGCGCTTGTCGAGCTTGATCTCGTCACCGTCGTCGAGCGTGCGCATTTCGCCGTCAATGCGCGCGCGCGTGAAGCCGGACTTTTGCAGCTTTTCGAGGTCCTTTTTGAACTCGCCTTTGCGCCCCCGCACGATGGGCGCGAGGATCATCACACGCTCGCCTTCAGGCAGTTCCTTGACGCTTTGAATGATCTGGTCAGTGGATTGTTTCGAGACCAGCCGCCCACACTGATGACAATGCGGCTGGCCTATCGAAGAGAAGAGCAGGCGCAGGTAATCGTAGACTTCAGTCACTGTGCCGACGGTCGAGCGCGGGCTGCGGCTCGTCGTTTTTTGCTCGATTGAAATAGCGGGCGAGAGGCCCTCGACGGCATCAACGTCGGGCTTCTCAAGCTGTTCGAGAAATTGTCGCGCGTAGGCCGAGAGCGATTCGACATAGCGGCGCTGCCCTTCAGCGTAGATCGTGTCGAAGGCGAGCGAGGATTTGCCGGAGCCGCTCAGGCCCGTAACGACTGTCAGTTTGTTACGCGGAATGGTGAGTGAAATGTTTTTCAGGTTATGCTGGCGCGCGCCACGCACAGAGATCTGCTCGATTGCCATAGTTCACTACAGAGAGAAATTCGTTGAGTAATCGAAACGAGCATTCTAGTAACCGAGTTGTCAGCGCGCAAGCAGGCAAATTCTGGCACATGAGGCGCGTGTTAATCCAGTCCGGCAGGTAAGAGTAAGTGCACGGCAAAATAAAGTACGACACCTACAAAAAATGTCAGCGAATTACGCGCACCTTCACGATTGACCTCCGGGATCAGATCGGACGCGGCAACATAGATGGTTACGCCGGCAGAGAGAGGCAAGGTGTAGGCCACGGTGGAACGCAGCACCGAGACCAGTAAGATGCCAGCAAAAGTGGCTGCGGCAACTAAGGCTGTGGCACGCCGCGCCGCTCGCATATCACGACCGGCGGAAACATGATTGAAGCCACCGTGAAGCCTTCGGGAACTTTATGCAGCAAGACGGCAAGCGACAGTACGATGCCCAACCGCAAGTTGGTAAGAAAACCAGAGGCGATGGCCACGCCGTCTAGGAAGGCATGGATCGCGAGGGCGATGACGGCAGTCACGGCGACGCCGGATTGCAGCATCTCTTCGTGATGCGTCTCTTCACCAAAATGGAAGTGCGGCGCGATGGTGTGTTCGACGAGTTGAATCAACAGATAACCTAATAATACCCAGGCCATCGCGGCTGAGACTTGATTGCTCCACTGTGCGACGACTTCGGGCAACACATCGAGGAAGACTGCGGCCAACATAAAGCCTGCGCCTAAAGCGACCAACGCCCGAACGCGCGAACGATGGATGAGCGGCAACGCAGTCAACAACCAACCACCTAGCAGATTGCCGCCAGCGGCCAATAGTCCGAAGAGCAGTAATTGAATCTGTAGCGTCATCGAGTTGCGCAATCTGGCGCAGCGAAGTTAGTGGAGTTAAGCTGTTGTGCTGCTCCCGCTACTGCATTATTGGTGAGCTAGCAAAGCGTCGTCACTATACACATGCGCAAAGCTGAAACGCAATCGCGCAACACTGTAACAGCGCTGAGCAACGCGATCTTTTGCGCCTACTTTGATACAAGTGCTAAGTGATCAGACACGTTTGCATACACGAAGCGACGAATCATGTTGATGATGATCTTCACAAGAAAGAAATTTGATCTTTGACAGGATAAAGTCTTGACACCTTATATGACCATGCGTAGGATGTGCTCACGTGGTTGAAGGTGGTTGAAGGTGGTCAGAAGCGGGCGAGATTGAGATCAAGAGTGAGAATAAAAGAGGCGTTGCCTCTTTTTTATATGTCATCTTTTAAGCTTTCGTTTAGGGGTTGGCAAGGACTTTTGAAAGCAGTACCACACAGCTTCAGCGCATGCTCCGAGGCAGCTATAAAGCCAACATTGATGAAAAAGGTCGGGTGAGAGTCCCGGCCGCTTTCAAACGCTACCTTGATGAAGAGTATGGCGAGACGGATTTCTACGTGACAAGTGTGGACGGTGAATGCGCACGCATCTATCCATTGCGCGAGTGGGAAGCGATTGAAAACAAGTTGGCGCTGTTGCCCGCGATGGACCAGACCAAGCGCAAGTTTCTCGATCGCGCGAACTATTATGGTCAGATGTCTTCCTTTGACGGGCAAGGACGCATGCTGATTCATCCGCTCTTGCGTGCCACGGCGGAGTTACTGGGCGAAGTAACAGTCTTTGGGTATTTGACCTATTTGGAAGTGTGGAGCGCGGAGCGTTTTCGGCGCGACCGCTTGGAAACGCAGCCGTTCGCCGATGAAGACGCAGAGACACTGGCGCGTTTGGGAATTTAGCCAGGCAGAAAAACAAGACAGGCAGAGAGTTATTAGTATCGTTGGCCATTTCCTCACGGTTCAAACGACAAGTTGTAGTTCGGTCTGCGATGTTCGACGCATCGCAATCTTGAACATGTCAGGTAAGAGCAACGGTTAGCCCTGGCTGCTTTGCAGGGTCTTGGTGTGCTTAAGCCGAGGTAGGTAGTCCGTGCTGGCAGATGAAGGGCAAAACGAGATCAGCAAGTTGCACTTGCCGGTCATGCCAGCCGAATCCATTGCTTACTTGGGCGCTGACCGACCCGCCAATGCGGAAAGAATTTTTGTTGATTGCACGCTCGGTTTAGGTGGGCATACCGAGTTGTTGTTAGAAGCTTCGCCGCAGCATCGCGTGATCGCAATTGATCGTGATGCTGAAGCGATTGAACTGGCGCGTAAGCGTCTATCACGGTTTGGCGACCGGTTGGTCCCCATTCACGCCGACTATCGCCAGATCAAAACTATACTTGAGGAAGTCTTACGGGAGAGGCAGTCCTATACGGTTGCTGGAATTTTGGCCGACCTTGGGGTCTCATCATTCCAGCTAGACTCGCCAGAGCGAGGTTTCAGTTTTCGTTTCGATCAAACGGCTGAGCGAGCGGCGCCACCGCTCGACATGCGCATGGATCGCAGTCAGGGAGAAACGGCTGCGCAACTTGTCAATCGTTTGAGCGAACGGGAACTAGCTGACCTCATCTTTGAATATGGCGAGGAGCCAGCGTCGCGGCGGATTGCGCGGCGGATCGTGGCTGAGCGCGAAAAAGCGCCCATCACGACCACCGCACAATTGGCCGAGTTGGTCGTCAAGGCCGTTCACCAGAAAGGCTATTGGCGCATCCATCCGGCTACCCGCACGTTTCAAGCGTTGCGCTTGGCCGTCAACGCTGAGCTGGAAGGGTTGGACCAATTTGTTGCCGACGCAGTAGAACTGCTCGACACGGGCGGATGCCTCGTTGTCATCAGCTTTCATTCGCTCGAAGACCGCCTCATCAAACAAGCCTTCAGATTTCAGTCTGGTATTTGCCGGTGCCCAATCAGCCAGCCTGAATGCCATTGCGGGGCCGTCCCGCGTGTAGAAGTGCTCACTCGTAAAGCCGTGCAGCCGGGCGAAGCCGAACTGCGAATCAACCCTCGCGCTCGGAGCGCCAAGCTGCGCGCGTGCTGCAAGCTGTAAATAAATAATAAACGGAGCGCAAGGAATGCTTCGGTGTTGCTGGATTCGAGGTGTACAGAAGAGTCGGTGTGTGATGTAGGTTGTCAATCATGCTCGTAGGCATGATTGAGTCCGACAGCATGAGCTATACCAATGCGCCCCACTTTAGGTGGTGTGGGGTAACAAATGAAAACAGCAAGAGCGCAATATCGTCCTGGCATTCGCAACACTCAAATTGTCAAACGTCGCTCGGTCAAGCCGACACGCTTGCGAGCTTCCCATCTCAAACCAGTCCCGCGTAAAAGCCGAACATTGTACCGGCGAACCGCGCCGCGCCACCGCGCACAACTCGTGGCCGTGCGTCCCCAAGGTCTCAGTGTTTTTAGCTTATTGGCCATAGTCGCTATCGGGCTGGCATTAACGTTTGTGTTGTCTTTGAACTGGCAGCGCCAAGCCTATCAACTCAACCAACAGGAAGTGGCACTGCGTTCGAAGCTCTACCAGAAGACCAACGAAGGTCGCCAGCTTGTGGGAGACCAGCAACGCGCGCTCAGTCCGCGCGAGAACGAATTGCGCAGCCGGCAAAGCAAGCTTGCCCCAGTCAAGCTTGAAGAGCGCACGGTCTCTGCTAAATTGCCCGACAAGCTTTGGTCATCCAGCGGCAAGTTGAAGGCGGACAATCGTGAACTGGCGCCGGGCAACTCGCCTTCGCCCATGTCACCCGCTGCTCGCTCAAGTCGCTAGCTCAGCAGCGGCAGTCAAGGCTGTTGGTGGCTGAGTAGGGGTACGTTCATTCTCAATTCTCCTATTTCAAAATCAAGACAATGCAAAACAAACGAAAAAGGGAAGAACTGGAAGATCGAACGGCGGCGCGCGCCCTCTTGGTGGCACTCTTCGTTTTTGCCTGGATGCTGGCCCTCATCTTCCGCCTGGCCTGGCTACAGATCGTGCGTCACGATGAGTTCATCAAACTGGCCGCAAAAGGCCAGCAAAAAGAGTTGCGCCTGCCAGCGCCGCGTGGCGAGATCGTAGATCGCGACGGCCACGTGTTGGCGCACAGCGTCTTCAACGAATCGCTTTACGCAGACTTGCTGATGCTCAAGCAAGAGGATGACCGGCGCGCCGTAGCTGAGCACATCGCGCCAGTCTTGGGTCTCAAGCAACAAGAACTCTTGAGCCAACTCAGCAGTGGCAGCAAATATGTCTGGCTCAAACACGATTTGTCGCCTCCGATGGCGCAAGCGGCGCGCGCCGTGATCAAAGAGCGCAAGCTTTCGGCACTCAGCTTTGGTCAAGAACGGCAGCGACGCTATCCCAACGACACCCTAGCCGCGCACGTTATCGGCTCGGTTGCTTCGGACGAAGGCGGGCTGGAAGGTTTGGAAAGAAAGCTTGATACCAAGTTGCGCGGCACGGACGGCAAAGTCGAGCTTGAACAGGACGCGCTCGGTAATGCGTTCAAACGGGCAGAGACTCCGCCTACCAACGGCGCGCGAATTGTGACGACGCTCGACAGCGCCTTGCAACACAGAGTCGAAGTGATTGTTGACAGCGTGCGCGCCACGACGGGCGCGGTCAGCGTCACCACTATCGTGCTCGATGTGACCAACAGCGAAGTGCTGGCAATGGCCAACGCGCCGACTTTCAATCCTAACGACAAGCCGCAGATCAACGAAGCACGCCGCAATCGCGCGATCACTGATACCTACGAACCCGGCTCAGTCTTCAAGTTGGTGGCCTATGCCGGAGCACTCGAAGAAGGTTTGGTGCGGCCCGAAGACAAGGTCAATTGCCAAGGTGGCGTGTTCACTCTCGGCAAGCACGTCTTTCACGATTCACACGCCGGAATGGGTACGGTCACAGTGGCCGAGGCGTTCGCCAAATCGTCCAACGTCGGCGCGATCAAAACCGCGCTCCGACTTGGGCAAGAGCGCTTCTACAACTGGATCAGGCTCTTTGGTTTCAATCAACGCACGGGTCTCGAATTGCCTGGCGAAGTAGCCGGCTTCTTGCGTCCGGTCGAAAAGTGGAAGGTAGATTCCATCGGCGCGCTGGCCATCGGGCAGGAACTCCGCGTTACGCCCTTACAGACCGTCGCCGCCTACGCCGCCGTAGCCAATCACGGCGTGTGGAATAGACCGCATCTGATCAAACAAATCATCGCGCCGAGTGGCAGCGTGTTGGAAGAAGCCAAAGTGGAATCGAAACGCCTCTTCAGCGAGCGTGTCGCAGAGCAATTGACTGGGATGATGCAATTTGTCGTCACCGGCGGCACCGGGCGCGCGGCGGGCAGGCTGGCCGGCTACACCGCCGCTGGCAAGACAGGCACGCCGGAGAAGTATGTCAAAGGCATCGGTTACAAATCGGGCAAATTCACGCCGACCTTTGTCGGCTTCGTCCCGGCCACCAATCCGCGTTTTGCGATCATCGTATTAATTGATGAGCCGAAAGGCGCGCATCAAGGCGGCCAAATCGCTGCGCCGGCTTTCAACCTGATTGCTGAAGCGGCGCTCACCGAATATTTAGTGCCCCCGGATGACGAGCATTTCCGCGCGGAATTGGCTAAGCTGATGGAAGCGAGCAAAGCAAAAGAAGCTGCGCAAGCAGCTAAAACCCCCACGCAAACTGCGCCTGTGCCGCAGTCAGCGGTTACGCAAACGGCTGGCGCAGACAAGCAAGCCCCCCCCCAACAGATTGCACGCACGGACAAGCCGCCGTCCCGCGCGGAGGTGAATGCGCCGAGCCAGCTCAATTCGGCATTGCCAATGAGCAAAGCTGGCTTGAAGCAGACTACAGCGCCGGCAGTCACGACTGCTAAGGTGATGCCTGATTTGCGCGGGCAAAGTTTGCGCAATGTCGTGCAGGCTTGTGCCAAATTCAATCTAAATCCCAGATTGATTGGCTCCGGCCAGGCCGTGCGCCAAATGCCGCGACCGGGCACACCGATCAAGCCGGGCGAGACTTGCCAAGTGGAATTTCATTGAGCCTGGAAGCGCACGCGGAGCTGTACCGTAGACTGTCTAGTCTGCGGAGGGCTTAATCTGAATCCTACTGGGGCCGAAGGGCAAAGTGCCGAGTCTGCGGCAGACTGTACAGTCTACGGTACGATGCGCGCCTCCAGAGAAACGCGAATGATAACGCTACGAGAAATCGCCGAATTCATCCACGCCAAAATCTATGGCGAGCATAGAAGCGGCAAGTTGAATGCTGTAGTTGAAGCAACCAACTCGGCGGTTACACACGATTCGCGGCGCGTGATACCCGGCGGGTTGTTTGTGGCGATTACGGGAGCGCAGACCGACGGCAATCGGTACGTTGGCGAGGCGCTCAAGCGTGGTGTGCAGGCGATCATTTCAGATCAGGAGAAGCCGGCCGACTTCCCCGGCGTCTGGCTGCGCGTGGCCGATGCGCGCGTGGCTTTAGCGACTGCGGCGGCTCTAGTGCATGGCTTTCCTTCACGCTCTTTGCAACTCGTCGGCGTGACCGGCACGAACGGCAAGACGACCTGCGCGCATCTGGTCGAGTCCATCTTTCACGCGGCAGGGAAGAAGGCCGCATTGATGGGCACGATCAATCAACGCATCGGTGACGAGGAAGTCGTCTCTGAATTCACCACGCCGGAGGCTTCCGAGATTCAGAACTTCTTGCGCCGCGCGGTGGCTGCCGGTTGCACGCACGCGGTGATGGAAGTCTCCTCGCACGCGCTCGAACTGCATCGCGCCGACCAACTCGAATTCGCGGCGGCGGCCTTCACGAATTTGACGCAGGATCATTTAGACCTGCACGGCACGATGGAGAGCTACTTCGCGGCCAAGCGCAAGTTGTTTGACGGCAGCATTGGCACGAAGCCGAAACGCGCAGTCATCAATGTTGATGACGCTTATGGCCAGCGATTGCTTAGTGAAGTTGAGAAAACGGCGCTCACCTACGCGTTGAATACTGTGGCGGATGTGACGACGGCGCAGACAGTTTTTGGCTTGGATGGTTTGCAGTTTGTAGCGCAGACGCCGATTGGCGAGATTGAGATCAACTCGCCGCTGGTTGGCCGTCCGTTTGCATACAACATTCTCTGTGCCATCGGCATAGGCGTGGCGCTGGAGTTCGAGCCTGCAGTGATCGCGCGCGGCATCAATCAATCGCGCGGCGCGGCGGGGCGCTTCGAGCGATGCAATACGACCGAGGATGACATTACCGTGATCGTGGATTATGCCCATACGCCTGATGCGCTGGAGAATGTGCTGCACACGCTGCGTGACGCGCTAGGCGAAAGCGAGCGGCAAGTCATCACGGTGATGGGCTGCGGTGGTGATCGCGACAAGACCAAACGCCCGCTGATGGGCGCAGTCGCAGGGCATTTGAGCGATTTGGTCATCGCCACGTCGGACAATCCGCGCAGCGAAGACCCGCAGGCGATTCTGCAAGACATCCGGCCCGGCCTTGAGCAGGCAGGTAAGCCTTTCGTGCAGATCGTTGACCGGCGCGAAGCGATCTTTCAAGCGGTCACGCAAGCACAACCCGGCGCAGTTGTGTTGATTGCAGGCAAAGGACACGAGGATTACCAAATCCTGCCGACGGGCAAGATTCATTTTGATGACCGCGAAGTGGCGCGTGAAGCATTGGCCGAGCGGCGCGGGCGAATTTGAGATTTGGGATTTGAGATAGGAGCAGGGCAGTGGTACTGCGCGAAATCGCGCGTTTATGCGGCGCGAGCCAAAGCTTACAAACGACACTAGCGGAATTTGAACCGACTGGCTTGGTAATTGATTCGCGCCTGGTAAAACCCGGCGAATTGTTTATCGCGATTCCTGGCGAGCGGGTGGACGGGCATCAGTTTGTGCGTGAGGTCTTTGAAAAAGGAGCGTGTGCGGCCATTGTCGTGCACCATCGCTTGGTGGCGACCGGACAGTTTCCGGTTGATCTGGGCGATTACTTCGGGCGCTTGCTCTTTGTCGAAAACACTGCCGCAGCGATGCAACAACTGGCGGCACGCGTGCTGGCGCAATGGGCCAAACCCATCGTCGGTGTCACGGGCAGCGCAGGTAAAACGACGATCAAGGATTTGACCGCTCAAGTGTTGGCTGCTGGTGGGCGGGTGCTCAAGTCACTCGGCAATCTGAATACGAGTTACGGCTTGCCGTTGGCCATCGGGCGGATGATTACGAATGGTACAAAGCCGGATGACTTTGATCTAGCGGTGCTCGAAATGGGGATGAGTTCGTTCGGCGAGATTGCGCGCTTGACCGACTTGGCGCCGCTAACAGTCGGCATCGTCGGCAACGTAGGCACAGCGCACGTCGAATTCTTCGGCTCGCAAGAGCGCATCGCGCGCGCGAAAGCCGAGTTGGTAGACGGCATCAAGCCGGGCGGCACAGCGGTCTTGAATGCAGATGATCCGCTGGTGTTGAAGATGCGCGAACGGCGTTCTGATATGGCGATTGTCCGCTTTGGCATCGAACAAGCAGCCGAAGTCAAAGCGCGTGAGCTGGCTGTGTTGCCGGGCTTGGCTGGCACACGCTTCGTGTTGGCGACACCACAGGGCGAAGCTGAAGTGAGCTTGCCCTTGCTGGGCCGTCACAATGTTTACAATGCGCTGGCGGCAGCGGCAGCAGGCATCGCCTTCGGGTTGGATACGGCGCAGATCGCGCAACAACTGAATGCGGCGGCGCCATCGCAAATGCGCGGCGAGGTCATCCGCTTCGCCAATGATGTGACGGTAATTGACGATTCATACAACTCGAATCCACCGGCATTGTTGCAAGCCGTGCGCGCGCAAGTCGAAGCGCCCGGCTTCAGGCGGCGCATTGTTGTAGCAGGTGAAATGCTCGAACTGGGCGAGCAGGCCGAAGTCTTGCACCGCGATTGTGGGCGGGCGATTGCTGAAATGGGCGTTGAAAAATTAATTGGCGTGCGTGGGCTGGCCCAGGCGTTGATAGCTGGCGCGCAAGTTGCTGGCCTGAAAACCGGGCAGGCCGTCTTTGCCGACTCGCCTGAAGAAGCGGCTGAGCTGTTGTTACGCGATTGCCAGAGCGGTGATTTGATTCTGGTCAAAGGCTCACGCGGCGTGCGCACCGAGAGAGTCGTGCAGCGGTTGAAGCAGGAACTTCCACGAGACGAGACTTAGATAAATGTTCTACTACCTCTTCTACGAGATTCTCTTCAAACGCTACGCCGGGCAGTGGCCGGTGTTGAAGGTCTTCAACGTGTTTTATTACGTGACCTTCCGCACGGCCTACGCGGCAGTGACAGCTTTGCTGCTGAGTTTGATCTTTGGCCCTTATGTGATTCGCAAACTGCGCGAGTTCAAGTTCGGCCAGGAGATTCGTGAAGAGGGGCCGGCACATCACCAGGTCAAACGCGGCACGCCGACGATGGGCGGAGTGCTGATTATCGGTTCGGTGCTGGTCTCGACACTGCTCTGGGCGAATTTGAAGACGTGGTCGGTCTGGGTAGCGATTGTCGGGATGTGTGGCAGCGCGGCGGTCGGCTTTGTTGATGATTATCTGAAGATTGCCAAGCAGCGCAACCTCGGTCTGAGGGGGCGACAGAAGATCGCAGGCCAGTTGGTTGTCGGCGTGTTGGTCAGTTGGTTGCTGTTCAGCGTAACCGATTACAACTCGTATTTGAGTGTGCCGTTTTTGAAAAACCTACATCCGAATTTAACGGTGTGGGGCTATGCGGCCTTCATCATCTTGGTGTTGATAGCCACGTCGAACACCGTCAATCTGACTGATGGATTGGATGGCCTGGCAATCAGTGTGACAGTGGTCGCCGCGTCGGCGCTGACCGCATTCACCTACATCACTGGGCACGCGAAGTTTGCCGATTATCTGGACATCCCGCACATACCGGGCGTGTGGGAGGTGACGATCTTTGGCGGCGCGCTGGTCGGGGCGAGCCTAGGCTTTCTCTGGTACAACGCGCCGAAGGCCGAAGTCTTTATGGGCGATGTCGGCAGCTTGGGCATCGGCGGCGCGCTCGGCACGATGGCGGTGTTGATCAAGCAAGAGTTGGTGCTGCCGATTCTGGGCGGCATTTTCGTACTCGAAGGCTTGTCGGTGATGATCCAGGTCGGCTCGTTCAAGCTGCGCGGGAAGCGCGTTTTCAAGATGGCGCCGATCCATCATCACTTTGAGATGTTGGGCTGGCAGGAGCCGAAGATCGTGTTTCGCTTTCTGATTGTGGCGATTCTTTTTGCTTTGTTGAGTCTTTCGACGTTGAAGTTGCGGTAGTTCGGAGTCCCGCCTTTAGGCGGTTGGAAAGAATGTGAGTCGTGCCGCCTGAAGGCGGTACTCCAAACATGCAGTTGGCTGGCAAAAACATTTTGGTCGTTGGCGCAGCGCGCAGCGGTATAGCGGCGGCGCAATTCCTGCGCGCACGCGGCGCACGCGTGGCGCTCAACGACGCAATGCCAGAGACGGAATGGCCGAACGCCGCAGAATTGCGCGCAGACGGCATAGAGATCGTTGGCGGTGGACACCCCTTGGAACGGTTCACGCAAGCGGATTTGATTGTAGTATCGCCCGGAGTCCCGCTTGCACTCGAAGCCTTCCAACATGCCCGAAAGGCGGGTGTCCCCGTCATCGGTGAAGCCGAGTTGGCCGCGCGCTTCTTACGCGGGCGGATGGTTGGCATCACCGGCTCTAACGGCAAGACCACGACGACGACATTGATTGGCGAAGTTTTGAAAAATGGCGGGCTGCCTACGCTGGTCGGCGGCAACATCGGCACGGCGCTGATTTCGTTGGTTGAGGCGGCGCGTGACGATAGCTTGACGGTGGCCGAGTTGAGCAGCTTTCAACTCGAAGCCGTCGAGCAATTGCACTTATTTGTGGCTGTGTTGTTGAACATCACACCCGATCATTTGGATCGCTACGATTCGCTGGAAGATTACGCGGCGGCTAAGGCGAACATCTTCATCAATCAAACGCCCGCCGATTTTGCCGTGTTGAATGCGGATGATGCGCGCGTGGCGCAGATGGACAGTTTGACCAAGGCGCGCGTGATCTATTTCAGTCGCGCGCGCGAATTGAATGAAGGAATCTTCTTGCGCGGCGAGCAGGTGGTCAGCCGGTGGCAGGGTACTGAACAGGTAATGCTTGCGCGCGCAGACATCACGTTGCGCGGCGAGCACAACCTGGAAAACGTGATGGCGGCGCTGGCTACTGGCTTAGCTTGCGGAGTTTCGCCGGAGTCAATGCGTGAGACGGTGCGCAACTTCAAAGGCGTCGAGCACCGGCTGGAATTCGTCGCCGAAATTGACGGCGTGCAGTTTTACAACGACTCCAAAGCGACCAACGTGGATGCCGCGATCAAAGCGCTCGAAGCTTTTCCCGGCGGTCTCACAGTGATTTTGGGCGGCAAAGACAAGGGCAGCGACTATGCGCCACTTGCGCCGCTTGTGTGTGAGCGCTGCGCCAACGTGATTCTGATCGGCGCGGCGGCGGAAAAGATTGCGTCGGCTTTGGCCGAGACGCGCCCTTTGCATCGAGCCGCGACGATGCACGATGCCGTCAGGCTGGGTAAGCAGTTGGCTCAACCCGGCGGCATCGTGCTCCTGGCCCCGGCCTGCGCGAGCTTCGATATGTTCGATAACTTTGAGCATCGCGGGCGCGTGTTCAAAGAGGCAGTAAATGAGTTGAAGAGCTGAGATTGAAAGAAATCAAAAGGCAAAAGGCAAATATCAAAAGGCAAAAGGTCGGCACTTTGTCTTTTTTATATTTGAAAAAACAGTTCCATCCTTTTGCCTTTTGATATTTGCCTTTTGATTTTTCTTGATGAAAAACCTACTTCACACTTTGCAGAACCTGCGTTGGGATTTGTGGCTGGTAGTCATCACCTTGGGGTTAGTACTGTGTGGCGTAGTGATGATCTACAGCGCGTCGTTGCCGTGGGCGAAAAGCGACAGCTTGTTGCTGAACCAGAGCAAGTACGCCGTTGCCGGCATCATCGCGATGGCGGTGTTGATGCAGGTGAATTATCGCTTCTACCAAAAGCCGCTGCTGATATATGTCACCTTGGGTGTGATCGCCGCGTTGTTGTTCATCGCTCTAGTGGGGCCGTGGGAGATCAACGGTGCGCATCGCTGGATTTTCTTGGGCGGTGTTTCGTTGCAACCGTCGGAACTGGCGAAGGCCGCGCTGGTCGTGTTTCTAGCGTGGTTCCTGACACTGCGTGAGGAAGAGGGGCGGCTGGAAAATTTCTGGCACACGGTTGCGCCCGCCGGTATGGTGACGGCCATTCTCGCAGGCTTGATTGTCAAAGAGCCTGATTTGGGCACGACGCTGATGCTGGGTGCGATCTTTGTGGTGATGGTTTTTGCCATCGGGCTGCCGTTGCGCCATCTACTACGGGTTTTGCCTTTGATGTTGCCGGTCTTGCTCTATCTGATTATGCGCGTCGGTTGGCGTTGGGAACGTGTCCTGGCTTTTTGGAATCCCGAAAAGTATGCACAAGGCAAAGGCTATCAAGCCTGGCAATCGCTGATCGCGGTCGGCACAGGCGGCGTGAACGGGTTGGGCCTGGGACAGAGCCGGCAGAAACTCTTCTACCTGCCGGAGGCCCACTCGGATTTCATCTTTGCCGTGATCGGCGAAGAGTTGGGCTTAGTGGGCGCGGCCACGCTGGTGGCGGCTTTCGGCTTCTTCTTCTATCGTTGCTATCGCGTGAGCCGCACGGCGCCAGACAGGTTTGGGCAATTGCTCGCCCTGGGATTTGCAACAGCGATTTTGGTGCAGGCGTTTTTCAACATCAGTGTAAGTCTGAGCATGTTGCCGACCAAAGGCATCCCGCTGCCGTTCATCAGCGCAGGTGGCACGTCGTTGTTGGTCACGATGGCAACGGTCGGCGTGATGCTGAATATCTCGGCACATTGTGAGAAGAGCGGGAAAGCAGGAGAACAGAAGTCGTGAGCGTGAACCAGCAGGAAAAGATGCGAGCATCGGTAGATGCGGGCCAGCTCCCACTCTCCCGCTCTCTCGCTCTCCCGCTCGCGGTCATCATCGCGGGTGGTGGCACTGGCGGGCACATCTACCCTGGCATTGCGCTGGCGCAAGAATTCAAACGGCGCAATGCGCAGAGCAGAGTTCTTTTTATTGGCACGGCGAAAGGCTTGGAGACGAAGATCGTGCCACGTGAAGGTTTCGAGCTGAAGCTGATCGAGGTTGCGGCGTTGAAGCGTGTTGGTTTGGCGCAACGCGTCAAATCGTTGTTGCTATTGCCAAAAAGCTTTTTAGCCGTGCGCGCTTTAATCCGTGACTTCAAGCCCGACGTAGTGATTGGCGTCGGCGGCTATTCGTCGGGGCCGGTGGTTTTGATGGCGGCGCTCTCGGGCGTACCGACGTTGGTGGCGGAGTCGAACGCGCTGCCAGGGTTTACCAATCGCGTGCTGGCGAAGTTTGTCAAGGCGGCTGCCGTGTCGTTTGAAGAAGCGCAGCGTTTTTTCGGCGCGAAGGCGGAGCTGACGGGCAATCCGGTGCGCGCGGAGTTTTTCAGCGTGCCGGCGAAACAGCCGGGTGACACGATCAACTTGTTGATTACGGGCGGCAGCCAGGGCGCGCGTGCGATCAACGAGGCGATGAGCGGCGCGGTCGAGTTTCTCGCTCCGGTGCTGCGCAAAGAAGGTGGGCGATTGGCGATTGTGCATCAAACCGGTGAGGCCGATTTTGAAAAAGTGCAAGCCGCATATGCCAAACTGGACGGCGCTGCGCCGGTCAAAGTAGAGGTGAAACCTTTCATTGAAAATATGGTGGATGAATTTGCGCGTGCCGACCTGGTCATCAGCCGCGCGGGCGCAACCACTGTGGCCGAATTGGCGGCGGCAGGCAAGCCTGCGTTGATGATTCCGTTTCCATTCGCAGCGGACGATCATCAGCGCAAGAATGCCGAGGCAGTCGAGCACGCTGGCGCGGGCCGCATGATCTTGCAGGCTGAATTGAATCCGGAGCGATTGGCACAGGAGCTTTTATGGTTGGCGCGTGACGCGCAGCAATTGCAACGCATGAGCGCGGCGAATCGCAAATTGGCGCACCCTGATGCGGCAGCGCGGGTGGTGGATTTGGCAATGAAGTTAGTGGCCAATAGTAGATAGTCAGTTCGTGCTACTGACTACTGACTACTGACTACTGACTACTGACCACAATGTACAAGAATTATCAACACATTCACTTCGTTGGCATCGGTGGCATCGGAATGAGCGGCATTGCCGAGGTGTTGCTCAACCTGGGCTATAACGTTTCTGGCTCGGATGCGCGCAAGTCGGCAATTACGGATCGCTTGGAGCAGTTGGGCGCGAAGGTCTATGAAGGACACGCGGCCAGCAATATCGAAGGCGCTCAAGTCGTCGTCACTTCGACGGCAGTGCGGGCGGACAACCCTGAAGTAGTTGAAGCGCAACGCAGACAAATTCCGGTGATTCCGCGCGCTGAGATGTTGGCTGAGTTGATGCGCTTGAAATACGGCATTGCCATCGCCGGTTCGCACGGGAAGACGACCACGACTTCGATGGTGGCGACGGTGCTGGACAAGGCGGGTGTTGACCCGACGGTGGTGGTCGGCGGTCGCATCAACACGCTGGGCAGCAATGCCAAGCTGGGGCGCGGCGATTTTATGGTAGTCGAAGCCGATGAGAGTGACAAAAGCTTTTTGAAACTCTCACCGACGATCGCCGTGGTCACGAATATTGATTTGGAGCATCTGGATTTCTATTCGGGCTTGGATGAGATTCGCGATCACTTCGTGCAGTTCGTCAACAAGGTGCCGTTTTACGGCGCGGTCATCATCTGTCTGGACGACCAGAACGTGCAACTGATTATCCCGCAGATCAAGCGGCGCGTGATCACTTATGGCCTGCGCGCGCATGCGGAGATTGCGGCGAGCGAGGTAGAGATCAAGCAGAACTGCTTCGGCTCGGAGTTCACCGTCAAGCGACGCGGTGAAACGTTGGGTCGTGTGAAGCTCAACGTGCCGGGCGAGCACAACGTCTGCAATGCGCTGGCGGCGGTTGCAGTCGCGCTCGACCTTCAATTGCCGTTTGAAAAGATTGCCGAAGGCTTGGAAGCCTTCACCGGCGCCGGGCGGCGCTTCGAGATCAAAGGGCAGGTGGACGCGCAGAACATTCTGGTGGTGGATGATTACGGTCATCACCCGACCGAGATTCGCGCGACGCTGGCGGCGGCCAAGACTTGCGGGCGGCGCATCGTGACGCTGTTTCAGCCGCACCGCTACACGCGCACGGCGGCCCTGCACGAAGAGTTCGCGCGTGCGTTTTACGATGCAGAGGTCGTCTTGTTGAGCGATATCTACGCCGCCAGCGAAGACCCGATTCCGGGTGTGACCTCGCAGGTGTTGGCTGAAGAGATGGAACGGTTCGGACATCGAGGCGTGCGCTACATTGGCGCAGTTGAACGCGGTGCGGAAGAGTTGAAGGCCGTCGTGCAGCCGAATGACCTGGTGTTGACGCTGGGAGCAGGCAGCGTTTGGAAGATAGGCGAAGAGTTTTTGACAGCAATGAAGCCAGCGTAGAGCGAAACAGCGAACAGAAAGTAAACAGCAATCATGCCCCCACGCAATAGACACGCAAACACGGCAAGCACTCTGGCCGCGCGCCATACGCGAGCACGCCGCCGGCCGTCTCCAGCTACCAAAGGCGCCAAGCCGAAACGTCCACGCGCGCGGCGGACGCGCCAGCCTGCGGCAGCCGGTGGCGGATTTGGCCGCATGATGCGCGGCGTATTTGTCTGGATTGTGGTGATGATTGCCGTCGGCAGCGCGGCCATCATCTTTCGTTCGTTGACCGGGTCGCAGTTGTTCGCCGTCAAGGAAATTGCGTTGGAGGGCAATACGCGCACGTCGCGGGAAGAATTGTTGGCGCTGGTCGAAGACAAGACGCGCGCCAGCTTGTGGAAGCTCGATCTGGAAGAGATTCGCAAAGCGCTCAAGCGCAACGCTTGGGTGCGCGACGCCGAGGTGACGCGGCAATTGCCCGACAAATTGCACGTCAAGATCAACGAGCGTGAGCCGTATGCGCTAGTCCGCCGCAGTGATAACTCGGTGGTTTGGATTGATCTTGACGGCACAGTGTTGGGCGATCATTCGCGCTTCAATCGGGAGGTTATACCACCGGTCATTAGCGGTTTGGCGGAAGGCACGACGCCGAAGGTGCTGGACGCCAATCAGCGGCACTTGGATTTGTATCACCAACTGCTCAACGAGTTGGACAGCCGCGAGCCGAAGTTGTCGCCGCGGGTTGATGAGGTAATTTTCGACGCTGGGGATGGGCTGAAGCTGCGCGTGCACGAAGGTCGGGTGGCGGTTTTGGTTGGGACGAAGGATTTTCGCAAACGTTTGGAGGAGGCGCTGCGGATTCTGCAAGCCGTCGAGCGCAAGGATATATCCGCTCTGCAACTGATGAAGATTTCCGACGCAGAGCGGTTGTTGAGTGGCAAGCCAATCGCCTACATCAACGCGACCGTGCCGGGCCGCGCGATTGTAGGCTTGGCTGAGTAAGCAGTGCGGAATGCAGAATGCGGAATGCGGAATCACGCCTGGGTATTTCCGCACTCCGCATTCCACAATCTATATTGAAAAGGGGAGAAGCAATGCCAACACAAGAAGCGGCACCTATTGTCGGACTCGACATCGGCACGACGACTGTACGAGTCGTAATTGCCGATGCGCTGGACGGCGAGGTTGAAATCGTCGGCGTTGGTGAGGCGGAGTCTAAGGGACTGCGCAAAGGCGTCATCAGCAAGCCCGATTTGGCAGTCGAAGCGATCAAGCGCGCGATTGAGGCGGCGGAGCGCATGTCCGGTATGGACGTGCAGGACGTTTATGTCGGTTTGTCGGGGGCGCACATCAAAGGCGAGAACAGTCAGGGAATGATCGCTATCCCTGGACGCAACCGCGAGGTCACCGACGACGACATCGCCCGCGTGCAAGAGACGGCCTGCGCCATCTCGATTCCGTCGGGGCGCGAGATGGCCGACGTGTTGCCGCAGGAATATACGGTAGACGATCAGGACGGGATTGACGACCCGCGTGGCATGCTCGGCGCGCGACTGTCGGTCGCGGTGCACATCGTGACGAGTCCGGTGGCAACCAAGCAGAACATTGTCAATTGCGTCAACCGCGCCAATCTCAATGTCGCTGACATCTATTTGGTGCAGCTTGCTTCTGCCGAAGCTGTCTTGAGCGATGATGACAAAGAGTATGGTACAGCGCTCATCAATATCGGCGGTGAAACGGCGAGCCTGGCGGTCTATCAACGCGGCGCAGTCTGGCACACGGCGGTCTTGCCAGTGGGCGGCAGCCATTTCACCAACGACATCGCGTTTGGTCTGCGCACGCCCGTGCCGGAGGCCGAACGGATCAAGCGCGAATATGGCTGTGCGAGCCGCGTGTTGCTAGATCAGTTGAGCAATGGCTTTAGCCCGGAGATGATCGAAGTGCCGAGCGTAGGCGACCGCGCGCCGCGCAACGTCTCACGCGGGATGTTGTGCGAGATTCTGGAGCCGCGCGCCGAAGAGATGTTTGCGCACTTACACGACGAACTCAGACGCGCAGGCTACGACCGGCAGCTTTCAAGCGGCATTGTGCTGACCGGCGGCGGCGCGATGTTGCCAGGTTTGGTTGAAGTGGCTGAAGCGGTCTTCGATGCGCCAGTGCGTATTGGTATGCCGAACGAGTCGGAGGAAGTCACGCAGCCGGGCTTCGCCACGGCAGTTGGCTTGGTTTTGTATGGGCTGCGCTGCGAGCAGGGCCAGATCATCAAGCGGCAGGCGAGCCGCAAGCCGCAGGAGGAGCGCGCGATGGCAACGCGCTTGAAAGAATGGTTTGGCTTGAAGCGACAGTCTGCTTGAAGTGTTTTTCAGAGCAGCTTTTGCAGTATTGATATTTTTGTGCGACAGAGGTTGCATCTTATTAAGGTGGCGTGCACAATCTGCCTGCCTTTCTTTGGCTTGGGGCTGAATGGTTTTGGCGTCTGCGTGGGCTGTGTTAGGATGCGTGCACTAAAGAGAGTCCAAGCCCCGTTTGGCTGAGCCAATCTAGAAGCAGGAATAGCAGTACAAATCGCCAGCATGAGCCGACATTGAAGTCGCCGAATAAAAAAAGACAACCAGGTGACTGAAGCTCTACGGCCTAACGAGATGTCTATTCGTTTACGCCGTAGCCGCGGTCGCTTTGCAGAAATGCCAAACAATAAAGATAACAATTCACACAGCGGAGGCGCAGGATGTCGTTGAATGATCGCACGGTCGTAAATTACACCTTCGTAGATGAGCCACCAACGAGCGGCGCAATCATCAAGGTAGTAGGCATTGGTGGTGGCGGTGGTAACGCGGTCAATCACATGATCGAGGCTCATATCGAAGGAATTCAGTTCCTAGTCGCTAATACTGACCTACAGGCGCTGAAGAAATCGCACGCATCGGTTAAATTGCAGCTCGGCGCAAAACTCACCAAAGGGTTGGGCGCAGGCGCAAATCCCGAGATTGGCCGTGACGCGGCGTTGGAGGACACTGAGAAGATCATCGAGGCGTTGGAAGGCGCGGACATGGTTTTTGTGACGGTTGGCTTAGGCGGCGGTACCGGTACGGGCGCGGCACCTATCGTCGCCTCGCTCGCTTCTGAGCTGGGTGCGTTGACAGTGGCAGTAGTCACCAAGCCTTTTAACTTTGAAGGCAAGCATCGTATGCAGCAGGCTGAGGCGGGATTGGAAGAGTTGCGCTCAGTGGTTGACACACTAATTACTATCCCGAATGAACGGCTGCGGCAAACGGTGGCACGCGGCATGGCCGTCAGCCAGGCTTTCCGGTTGGCCGACGATGTCTTGCGGCAGGCGGTGCAGGGCATCTCCGACTTGATTACAACGCCGGGCTTCATCAACGTGGACTTTGCCGATGTCAAAACCGTGATGAAAGGCATGGGCATTGCCCTGATGGGGACGGGCCAGGCTTCCGCCTCCGGCTCCGACGGGAACCGCGCCATCAAAGCGACTCAAAGCGCCATTTCCAGCCCACTGCTGGAAGAGGCTTCGATTGAAGGCGCGAAAGGCGTGTTGGTCAATATCACAGGCGGGCACGATTTGACGCTGGACGAGGTGGGCGAAGCAATGGACTTGATCCACGATGCAGCCGACCCGGGTGCGAACATTATCTTTGGCACCGTGCTGGATGAAAAGATGCAGGATGAGATGAAGATTACGGTGATTGCCACCGGCTTTGACCGGGCTGGCGAAATGGCGGCGGATAAAGTGCAGCCGCTGCCGACCGCGCGCCAAACGCCAAATACAGGCGCAAATACTCGTACTCCTGCTTCACCATCCAATACGTCAGGTAATCAACCGGGCCCACCGAGCCGCGGCACGGATGATTTGGATGTGCCGACCTTCATTCGCAAGAAAGCAGATTGAGTTTTGCAGAGGCTGGTGTAGATAATTGCGCCCCTTTTGCTGCGAGGAGCAAAAAACAGCGCACTAACCTCGCTAATTCACTAGATTCCACTTGCGCCAACGCCGATGTTTAGGTAGCATTCAGTCATCAACGAACAACAGTATTGAGTTTGACTCTCTGTTGCGCGCAAAAAATTCCGAAGCGCAGATGCAGATTCCCACTTAATTTCATCGTTGATCGCTGCTTGGAAAGAACGCTTTCCAGTGATTGGACTGTCTGGGGTCTGAAACAAGGCCCGCTCATCGAGACAGTCTCTGCACGGGTGATTGAAGCCGGTTTCGGCCACTCTTTAAGACCCAGTCTCTGGTACAAGCCGTAAACTTCTACTGACAACGGTCCAACATTAAGTTAAAGCTCGGAAAGCTCAATGCTGAAGTTCACACTGGCAGATGGAAAGTCAGACTGTCTGCTCAAGCCTCGATAGGGGAGAAGAGAAGATGAACAGAAAACTTATTCGCACCACATTAGCCGAAGTCAAAGAGCGCGAGTTACATCGTGAGCATAGGCATATGCCACCGCCGCCACCACCACAAATGGCCCAGCCCGCGCAACCTAAGAAAAAAGTGCCACCGGAGCAGACCAATGCCGAGAGCTTCTATTACAAGAAGCAGATGGATGCTCACACGCCAATGGTTGTCGTCTTGCAGGACGGCGAGTCGCTCACCGGCATTATTGAATGGTATGACAAAGGCAGCCTCAAATTGCATCGTGATGACGCACCGAATGTGCTGATTCTCAAACACAACATCAAATATCTCTATAAAGCTAAAGAGCAAGCCGCTGAAAAAGAATAGTAATGGCAAGCAGAAGGTAAAGGCCACCAGCAGTTCTCCTCTTACGGCTTTTACCTTCTACTTTCCTCTTCATCTGCTTCTTTGGTAGCGCGCCAACTGGTCTGCCAGCGCTCCCTCATTCCCACCCGTATGAACGCGATTCACGATAAACCGAAGGCACAAGTACGCTCACGCATCGGCTTGACGATTGGTGATCCGGCTGGGATAGGGCCTGAGGTGACGCTGAAAGCCGCAAGCGAGGCGGATGTGTTGGCCGCCTGTCTTCCCGTGATAATCGGCGATGCGCACTACTTGTCGCATTGGGCACGCCACTTTGGGTTAGGTTGTGGCTTTGAGGTTATCAATCGCGGAGAGCCTTTCCCCGCGGAGCCAGCGGGGTTTGCTGGCCCGATCATCTACAACCTCAACAACGTTCCCGGCTCAATTGAGTTGGGCAAAGAGCAAGCTGCCTGTGGCAAAGCGGCAGCTGAATATATCGAGGCATCTGTCGGATTGTGTCAGGCTGGCGAACTCGACGCCATCACGACTGCGCCAATCAACAAAAAATCGCTTCATCTCGGAGGCTATCCTTTTCCCGGCCATACGGAGTTTCTGGCTCACCTGACCCATTGCGACGATTTTGCGATGACCTTTATTTCGCCGCTCTTGCGCGTGGCCTTGCTGACGACACACGTGCCGCTCGCGCAAGTGTCGAGCTACGTCAAGAAGGCTGAACTGGAAAGGCTGATTCGCCTGGTAGATCGAGAGTTCAAACGCTTCGGGTTCGAGCGCCCGCGTATTGCCGTGGCTGCGCTCAACCCGCATGGAGCCGAAGGCGGCCTGTTTGGGGTTGAAGAGCTGGCCGAGATGATCCCCGCTATCGAATCGTGCCGGTTGAATGACGGCATAGAGGTCAGTGGGCCGCATTCGGGTGACACGGTTTTTTTGCGTGCCTCGCGGGGCGAGTTCGACATCGTACTTTCGTGCTACCACGATCAAGGTTTGATCCCCATCAAATGCCTTTCGTTTGGCGAAGCAGTCAACGTCACGCTGGGCTTGCCCTTCATTCGCACCTCAGTAGATCACGGCACGGCTTTCGACATTGCCGGGCAAGGCATCGCCGATCATTCGAGCATGGTTGCGGCGATCAAATTGGCGATTGAACTTACCCAACGACGGTCAACAGTGTTTTCGCCTTAGTCGTGGCTTTAGCTTGTCAGTTGGTCTATCCGAAAAAATGGATTGGAATCCAGTGTTATGAACGAATTATTGTGCTCTTGATAGATGACAGTTCGTTAAGTGTCTTTGAAATCAACGTCGCTGATTACCGTATTGCTTGCGGCATCGGATTTGCACCAAGAGAGACACTTTTCTAGCAGTAATCGAAACGTCTTATATCTTCCAAGTTTTCATCCCAGCAAAGCCCTTGGTGCGGTGAGAGTCGTTAAGACTCTCACCGCGTTTTTTCTGAAGGGGAATCAAATCAGTTGAACAAGATGCTGAATCTTGAAACTGCTCGTCTGAGTTTACAGCCATTTACTTCCGCTGACCTGGATTTTCTGTACTCCTTATGGATTGATCCGCAAGTGCGGCGCTATCTGTGGGACGACCAAATCATTTCACGTGAGCAAGCCAACGAAGTGATCGAAGCTAGCTTGGCTTCATTTGACTCCACTGGTTATGGCTTTTGGCTTGTGCGGCTGAAGGAGGGGGAGAGTCCAGTGGGTTTCTGCGGTCTACGTCAGTTCAGCAATACAGCAATAGTTGAAGCCCAGGTGGAAATTCTCTATGGCATTTCGCCTGGGCATTGGGGCGAAGGGTTGGCAGTCGAAGCTTCATCCGCAGTTCTACGATTTGGCTTTGAACGATTGCAGCTTGCGCGCGTTTATGCGGGTGCTGATCTGCCCAATACGGCGTCGTTTCGCGTGATGGAGAAATTAGGCATGCAGTTCGATCATCAAGCGCGATTGCATGGGCTTGAGGCCACCTACTACATGATCACGCGCGAGCGCTTCAATTCGATATCTCACGAACTCAGCCAGCGCAAAAACCCATTGACTATTGAATGAATCAACCGGCAAGCGCGAAAAAGCCCGATTTTCTTAGCTAAAAATCATTCATGCCCTTGACAGTTTTACTAGGCTTCAGTAGTATGCCCGCCGTACACACAAAGCGCCGCGTCAGGCGCGATCCAAACGACAATTAGTTAGATTAACAAGTAAGCGTAGAAGTAGTGCGTTTGTGGTAACTGTTTTTCTGTCCCCAAGAGAAGGCCGTGTTGGAAGCTGAGCGTTAAAGCTGAGCTTCGAGCACGGCTTTTGTCTTTGTGAGCAAAGGCCGTTTGCCCCCGCACAACCCAGTCGTCAGCTTCACCGGCAGTTTATCCCCTAGAAGCTAGCAGGAAGCTACGGCAGTAAGACCTGATTTACTGAGCGAGCGGGAAGTTAGTAACCCGACGGGCTGTATCGCAAAGCTCGTTCACATCCACAGGAGGTAGTTATTCACCATGGCAGAAAAGAAACAAGGTAAAGTTAAATGGTTCAATAATGCGAAAGGCTACGGGTTTATTGAACCACCCGATCACGGGGCTGGCGACGTGTTCGTCCATTACTCGGCCATCGAGATGGACGGCTTCAAAACACTGGATGAAGGTCAGGTAGTCGAATACGAACTCGTCAATGGTCCCAAAGGGAAACAGGCGGAAAGGGTGATGAGATTGCAGTAGCTTCTGCTAGGTGATGATGATGCGAAGGCCTTACCCACGCTCACCCCGGGTAGGGCCTTTTGTTTTTCAGATCGCTGACCTCTTTGACAAGTTTGAGTAGGCTTCAATAAACTGCCGTTGCGTTGTAATACTGCTGACTGTTATCAAAAAAGGTCTTCTCCGATGCTTAAGGTTTATAACACGCTCTCAGGACAAGTCGAAGAGTTCAAGCCGTTGCACCCGCCCGCTGTGCGCATGTACGTCTGCGGCCCGACGGTGCACGACTTTGCGCACATCGGCAATTTCCGCACGTTTCTGTTTGTTGACCTGCTGCGCCGCTATTTGAAATACAAAGGCTACCAAGTGCACCACGTGATGAACATCACTGACGTGGACGACAAGATCATCAGGAAGGCGTCAGAGAAAGGACAGGAGCTGCGCGAATACACAGAGATCTACACTAACTACTTCTTTGAAGATTTCGATGCGTTGGGCGGCGAGCGACCCGAAGAGATTTTGCGCGCGACCGATCACATCCCGGAGATGATCGAGATCATCAAGCGGCTGTCAGCCAATGGTCACGCCTATCAATCCGACGGCTCGACCTATTTCCGCATCAACACTTTCCCCGGCTATGGCAAGCTCTCGAAGGTGAATTTCGAAGGCAATGTTACAGGCGCGAGCGAACGTGTGGATGCCGATGAATACGAGGCCAAAGAAAATGCCCGCGACTTCGTACTCTGGAAAGCAGCCAAAGAAGGCGAGCCATTCTGGGAAACTGAACTTGGCGAGGGCCGTCCGGGCTGGCACATCGAATGCTCGGCAATGTCTATGAAGTCGCTGGGCGAGACCTTCGACATTCACGCGGGCGGCGTTGATCTGGTCTTCCCGCATCATGAGAACGAGATTGCGCAATCGGAAGGTGCGACTGGCAAGCCGTTCGTGCGCTACTGGGTGCACGCCGAGTTTTTGATGGTTGAAGGGCAGAAGATGTCCAAATCGTTGGGCAACTACTTCACTTTCCGCGATCTTGCTGAGCAAGGCTACACGCCGCGCGCGATTCGATATTTATTACTTTCAGCGCCGCATCACAAACAGTTGAACTTCACGCTCGAAGGGCTGCGCGGGGCAGAGAGTACCGTCGAACGCTTGAATGATTTCAAGCGCCGGTTATTTGAATTGAAACCGGGGGCAGGTGCGAATCCGGCGTTGGCCGAGTTAGTCGCGCGCTCACAACAGCGTTTTGAAGAGGCGCTAAATGAGGATTTGAATACTGCCGAAGCGCTGGCTGCGGTGCACGACTTTGTGCGCGAGACCAACACGGCACTGGCGAAGGAAGAAGTGCGAGCCGACGACCAAACCAACTTGATGAATTTGGTCGAGCGATTCGATGCTGTTTTCAACATCTTTGGTGAGGTCAGGCAGGAATTGCTGGATTCTGATATTCAGGCGCTGATTGACGAGCGCCAAGACGCGCGCAAAGCGAAAAACTTCGCCCGTGCTGATGAACTTCGCCAGCAATTGACCGCGCTGGGCATTTTGCTTGAAGACACGAAAGACGGCGTGCGCTGGCGTAGGAAGTAATTCCGCGTACGCGCGCTATAATAATCTGATGACCTTCTTAAAACCTATTTTCGTCTCCCAACACGTTCCCACCTTAAGCCGTAAAGACCTCTTCGCGGACTAGCCACAGCCTTGTCGCATTCCTTCAACTCGGCACACCTTGCGCGGTTTATAATACTTCGCAGCAGTCGTCACGGCGTGCCAGCACGTATTGGACTCCAACGTAGTAAGGAGATAATTAGCCATGCTCGCAACTAAATCAGAACTCGAAACCGCGAAACTTCCTGCGCTCAAAACCGCTCTACCTGGGCCTGTCGCGCAACAAGCCATCGCACACGACGCACAATTCATTTCGCCGTCTTACACCCGGCCCTATCCGCTCGTCATCAAACGCGCGAAAGGCGCGATGATCGAAGACGTAGATGGCAATCTCTTTTTAGACTTTAACGCCGGTGTCGCCGTTTGCTCGACTGGGCATGCACATCCGCGCGTGATAGAAGCCATCAAAAAACAAGTGGATGATTTTCTGCACATCTGCTCGGCCGATTACTACTTTCCGAATTTGCCGAAGCTCGCCGAGAAGATCAGCCAAGTCACGCCTGGCACGCCGGACAAACGCGTACACTTTGGAAACTCAGGCGCTGAAGCTGTCGAAGGCGCAGTCAAGCTGGCCTTATACACCACGCGCCGCCAGAAGTTGATTGGTTTCTTCGGCGCATTTCACGGACGCACGCTGGGCGCGCTCTCGCTCACAGCCAGCAAGGCGCGCCAGCGTGCGGGTTTTGGCAGACAGGCGTTGGATGTGACGCATATTCCTTATGCCAACTGTTACCGCTGTCCCTACAACCTCACACCTGAAAGCTGCGGTGCCCTGGAATCGAAAGGCCCGCATTGCGCACGCGTGATCGAAGACTTGCTCTTCAAGACCACGGTGCCCGCCGAAGATTGCGCCGCCATCGTCGTCGAACCGATTCAAGGCGAAGGCGGCTACCTAGTGCCACCAGCATCCTTCTTGCAAACGATCCGCGAAATCGCTGACCGGCACGACGTGCTGGTCATTGCGGACGAAGTCCAATCGGGCTTCGGGCGCACGGGCAGGTTCTTCGCATCAGAGCATTTCGATTTCGTGCCGGATATTATGGCCGCCGCGAAAGGCATCGCCTCCGGTCTGCCACTCGGCGCGACGATTGCGCGCGCCGATTTGATGAACTGGCCGCCCGGCGCGCACGCCTCGACTTTCGGCGGCAATCCGGTGGCGATTGCGGCTTCGCTGGCAACGATTGAGTTGTTGGAAGAAGGTTTGATCAAAAATGCCGCAGCAATGGGAGCTTATTTGCTCGACGGTCTGCGCGCGTTGATGGACAAACACACAATCATCGGCGATGTGCGCGGGAAGGGATTGATGATCGGTATTGAGTTGGTCAAAGATCGCACGACCAAAGAAGTCCATCCCGATGCGATGCGTCAAGCCGAAACAGAATGCTTCAAACGCGGCCTGATTACCCTCGGTTGTGGTGTGAGCACCATTCGCCTCTCCCCGCCGCTAGTGATTAGCCAAGACCAGTGTGACTTTGCCATTAAGACGCTTGACGAAGTGCTCGGCACAATCCGCTAGAGCCGGTAGTGGGAGAGTGTGAGAGCGGAGAAACAAAGAGATGCGAAGTTTAAATTGCTCCCTGTCTCCCGCTCTCCCGCTCGCTCTTCCCACCAAGCCTCAAAAAAATTATGATTAAGCCGGGAACCTTCCAGAAAGCCTGGTGTCTATACGGTCGTCGTTAGCGAAACCAGAGCACGCCGACACAGCGCGAAGGTTGGCCCCACAAGCAGGAGAAGACGAGGGACGAAAATAAGCTCACGGAGAGAGCGCGCATGCTGGTCGAAAAAGAGGCATTGCTGGTTGCCGGACTCGACGAAGTTCAGCAGGGTGAAATGGCGAATGAGTCCATCGCGCGCCCGGCTGGGGCAGGCTCGCTTGCCGAGACCCGCTTGATTGCGCGTTTGAAGGCCGGGGAACTGCCCGCGTTCGAAGAGTTGGTCGAAGAGTTCCAACCACTGGTTTACGCGCTTTGTTATCGCATCTTGAACGACAACGAAGATGCACGCGATGCAGCACAAGAGACGTTTTTGAAAATTTATCGCCACTTCTCGCACTTTCGCGGCGAGGCCAGTTTGAAGACTTGGATTTGCCGCATTGCGATCAATCAGGCGCGCAGCAGCGATCGCTGGTGGCGACGGCGCTTTCGCCGCGAGACGGTCTCGCTCGACGCGCCGCTTGGTTCGTCAGACGAGGCCGAGCTAGCGCCACGCGATTACTTGCCCAGCAACGACACGTCGCCTGAGGCAGAGACTTTGATGCGCGAGCGAGGCCGCTACCTGGAGCGCGCATTGACAGGTTTGAAAAAGGATTTTCGCATTGCCGTAGTGCTACGCGACATCGAAGGGCTTTCTTACGAAGAGATTGCCTATGTGACCGAGACTTCGATCGGCACGGTCAAATCGCGTATTGCGCGCGGGCGCGAGATGCTGCGCGAGGCAATGCTGAGATTGTGAAGAGCGAGGGGCGAGGATAGAGGATAGAAGAGCAAGAATCGCGATAACAACGCGATTCTCAATTCTCGCTCTTCACCAGGTTTCGAGGATCGCTGCCCAGTAGGCCGCGAACGTTTTTCGACGCTCAAAGCCGATGGGTCGGCGAAATTGAAGCGAACCAAGGACACCGGGTCAGCAACCCACATTTGGTTCTATCAACTTGCGTTCACGGCGGGCGCGATCCTCGAAAGCACTAAACGGGCAAACGCATGATTTGCCGCAATGGTTGAAGATATGGATTGCAGAGAGTTTCCCTTGCTGATGTCAGCGCAGGTTGACGGTTACGCGACCGAGCGTGAGCAGTTGGAGGTGCTAGGTCACTTGCGCGAATGCTCTGTCTGTCGCTGGTATGCCGCTGACTTGCGTGGTCTCCGCGCCGACTTGCGGGCATTGGAAACTTTCCGTCCGGTTAGCACTGGGCCTGATCTAACGGCACAGATTCAGGCGACCTTGCAGCGTGACACGCGGCTTTATGGCAACCCGGCGCGGCGGCGGCAAGACTTGATTGACTTGTGGATGATGCGCCTCTTTTCGCAAGGTATCGGCACCGTAGTGTCGTTGGCGCTTTTCACTTTTGTTGTGACAGCAGTTTTCAAACCGGCCTATCTTGCGCTGTTCGCTTTAGTCGAGGTGCCGCCAGTTGTGGTGGAAGAGGCGAGCATTGATCCGGCAATCCGTTATCGCGTGTTGATTTTGCAACCGCCGCCACCACCGGCTTTCAGCCCCGACGCCACGCTACTTGAACTTGGGCAGAATCTACCGGCTGGCGGTGAAATCATCGCCACCGTCAAGGTCAACCACCGGAGCGGACGCGCGCAACTCGGCGAAGTGGTCGAGCATCCCGAAGACTCCGGCTTAGCGAATAAACTTTCGGCGGCGCTTTACCAGAAGGCCAGCTTCCAACCCCTGCGCCGCCACGAAGCCAGCAGTAGCAATGCGGTGATCGTTTTCGGCAAGGTCAATATCTCGGCTCACCTGGATTAGTTCCACGCACACAGTCGTTAGACCGAATGAGGTTGCTCGTCGCAACTGAGTAGGGCAACCTCCGCGCAAAAATCGTGAGTGAGCCAATGCTGGCTTACGGTAGGAGAAGTGTCTGCAAAGATCGGAGGCAAGGATGAATCTACGACAAGCGCAAACCGCCCCGTACATCAACGTTACGCCACTGATTGATGTGCTGCTCGTGCTGCTCATCATCTTTATGGTCATCAGCCCGCTGAAGCCGAGCCGCTTCGAGGCTCAGATTCCTAAAAAACTAGAACCCGACACGTCAGCAGAATGTGAGTTCTGTTTAGTTGTCACGATGGAGCAAAGCAGCTACCGGTTGAACGCAACTGCGGCGGCCAATCTAAAGGAACTTGAAGCATTGCTTCATTCGGCCTTGGACGGACGCCCGCTGGATTACAAGGGCACGTTTATCAAAGCGCCGCGCGGCTTGCATTACGGCGAAGTCATCAAGGTGATTGACGTGATGGCTGCGGCAGGTTGCGCGCCAATTGGTCTGCTGCTGGATGGCTTGGATTGAATGTCATTTCTCAAGTCTCAAAACGAAAGTTCCCATCGGCTCTGAGCGTCTTTTCAACGCCGCGCGGGCGGCCATCGAAGGGAGGCTAAACTATGTTCGACAGATTGGTTGAATCAACGAAAAACAAACAGCGCAGCCGTTCAGGCAGATTTCTTTTTCTGACCGGGCTGATCTACGCGATGCTGCTAACTGTTTTGGCAGTGTGGACGATTATGGGCTTCAGTCCAGGTTTGGCGGAAAGCATTGATTGGGCGCGGTTGGCGCCGCCCATACTATTAACCGAAGCGCCGCCACCGATTCAGCACGCTTCGCGCGTGACGCGGGCCACCTCAATGAGTTTCAGACAGCCCACCGGCGAAACTGCGCCACCACCGCCTGACACAGTGCCTTCGCTACAGCCACCAAATCGCAACTTAATTCGTACTGGCTTACCAACCAGTGATGCCTGGAATCGTGGTAGTGTCAACTTCACGCCTGGTATTGCAGAGGCAGGTGCGCCAGCTCCGCCACCGCCAGCGAGGCCGAAGCCCACGCCAGAACCAACGCCGGAAGTGAAACCGACGCCTCGGCCAACGTTGAAAGTGTCGGACGGCGTGACGCAAGGCATGGCCATTCGCAAAGTCACGCCACAATATTCGGCAATTGCCAAGGCTGCGCACGTCTTCGGGCCAGTGCAAGTTCAGGTATTGATCTCAGAAGAAGGACGTGTGATAGAAGCTGACGTACTCAGTGGCCATCCGCTTTTGCGGCAGGCGGCGTTGGATGCGGCGCGGCAATGGATTTTTCGCCCGACGCTGTTGAGTAAGGTGCCGGTGAAGGTGCAGGGCGTCCTGACCTTCAACTTCACACTCAATTGAACCGCGCGCGATACCAAAACATTTGGCCTGAGCAAGTGGTGCATTCACCCACTTACTCGGGCCATTTTAGGATACGGTAAACTGCCGGGAGCGACAGCAACCAGGTGTTCTGCTTTAGGCGCAAGCGCAGTCACCCAGTCACCATCGCCCCCGGCACTTTACCGGAGCTCACATCTCTTCAGCCCCGGCTTATTCTCCGAGCAAGACTTTGACTGTCTTGATCACAAGCGGCAAATCGCGCGGTTTGCGCAGCACCTCTGTCGCCCCGGCGTCTTTGGCATTCTGACTGAAAGCGTCGCTGTACTCGGTCAACACTATAATGGGTTTGTCGGTGAGTTTAGGGACACGCCTCAAGGCTTTAATGAAATTTTCCCCTGCCACCAACGGCAACAATAAATCAGTCAAGACGAGATCAGGTTCGAATGAGGTTAGCAGATCGAAGGCAACCGCAGTGTTTTCGGCTGCCAACACGGCAAAGCCTGCATGCTGAAATGTCCGCTCGAGCATTTCTCTGGTTTCATAGTTGCCCTCAACGACCAGGATTTTCCTCTTCTCCATAATCAGATCTCCAATTCGCCACTACTACGCCTTATTCGTTTAGCAGTAACTGGTCAATCTACAGACTGGAATAGAAGCTGAATATCAGGTTAGCCATGATTTTGGTGTACGCGCTTCCATCATAGCTTTGTCATTGTTAGCACTACAAAGCGATCAGATTGGGCCGTGGCCAAGTTTGAAGCAGGCCGGGTATACAGTTAGAGCAGGGCGAGTTCAGTTCAATAACTTGTTTTGAAAAGCATAGTGGGTGAGTTCCGCGTTCGTCTTCAACCCCATTTTCTCCATGATGCGCGCTCGATAGGTGCTGATCGTCCTATCGCTCAGCGAGAGTAGCTCGGCAATCTCGCCGACCGTTTTGCCCGAAGCGATCAGGCACATAACCTGGAATTCCCGGTCAGAAAGCGTCTCGTGCAGCGGGCCGTCCGTGCCCCTTTCAAAGTACAGCACCAATTTTTCGGCTAGCGCGAGGCTGACATATCTGCCGCCCGTGATCACTTTGTTGATGGCTCTGACCAACTCTTCGCTTGGACTATCTTTCGTAATATACCCGGCAGCGCCGGCTTTGAAAGCGCGCCGCGCATATTGCTCTTCCGAATGCATGCTGAGGATCAACACGGGCAGTTTGGGCCGTGCCTGTTTCAACTCTTTCAATAACTCCAGCCCGTCTCTGCCGCGTAAGGAGAGGTCTAAAACCACGCCATCCCAATCCTGCTCACAGGCCAGCTTGAGTGCTTCGGCTGCTGTGCCCGCCTCCCCAAAAACGATTGTGCCCGGTTGCTCATCAAAGAGCTTCTTCACGCCGTCTCGGACGACTTCGTGGTCGTCAACGATGAGGATTCTTTGCATGGTTTCTCCTGCGCGTGCTAAGCCGTAATTGGGACCCGTGCCGTCACCACTGTGCCTTTTCCTGCGGTTCCGGTAATGGTAATGACGCCATTTACCAAACGAGCGCGCTCGTGCATGCCGAGCAGTCCAAGCGAATGTATCCCGGCTTGCTCATCCTCTGTGATACCCTTGCCGTTGTCGCTAACCGTCAAGACGAAATAACCGGTCCGCACTTCCATCATAATCTCTACGCGTGTCGCTTCCGCATGCCGCAGAATGTTGGTCAAGGCTTCCTGAAAAATGCGAAAGAGAGCGGTGGCTTGCTCGCGGGTCAGCGGCGGATTTTCCAACCAGCAATCACAATGACATTGGATGCCGGTGCGCGCTTGAAACTGTTGCGCCTGCCATTCGATGGCCTCCGGCAATCCTAAGTCATCCAGGACGCTGGGTCGCATTTCCGCCGCAATCCGGCGAACCGTGCTGATCGTCGTATCGGTCAGCTTGAGCATATTTACGACCTTCTCATGCAGTGTATTCGCTGACGATTGCTCGCCGGCATTGGAGAGAATCTTATCAACTCTTTCCAACTCCCAGCGCAAGCTGGTCAATAATGACCCTAGCTCGTCGTGAATCTCACGCGCGATACGCAGACCTTCCTCTTCGCGCGCAGAACTCAAACTGGCGGTTAGCGCGCGTAACTGTTCGCTGGTGGCTCTGAGCTGCTCTTCTGCACGCTTATGATCGGTGATGTCTTCGGCAATACCGGTGATGCGGTAGACCTGCCCCGTTGCGTCTTGGATAGGGAAGCCGCGATCCCAGATCCAGCGTATCGAGCCGTCCGGCCTGACCACACGATATTCCATTTCAAATGCGCGCTCCAGTTTCTGGCCAAAAACAGCAATGACCTTTGGGCGATCTTCCGGGTGAATGGCCTCCAGAAAAGAGCGAGGATTTTGCCGCAGGCTTTCGCGTGTGCGCCCCCAGATAGATTCGTAGGCGGGGCTGATGTAGAGCGATTCGCTCAAGTCGGGTGTGTTCAACCAGAAGACCTCACGAATATTTTCCGTCAGTTGGCGGAATCGCTCTTCGCTCTCGTGCACGGCGTCTTCTGCACGCTTGAGTTCGGTGATGTCGTTGGTGACCATGAGAAAGCAAGGCTCGCCACTGATTTCGATAACCTCCGCAGAGGTGAGTACTATGCGCTCCTCATCTGCCTTGGTGTGAGGCCGAAACTCCAGGTTGCGAAAGGGCTGACCTTCTTTGAGTAACTGTTGAATGCGAGAATCCTCTTTGCCTATCCACCTCTTCAGTTCATAGGCAGGCTGGCCGATGATTTCTTCACGTGTGAATCCCATTTCGCGAAACCAGCAGTCATTAGCATCCAGCACCACTCCGTCTTTAATTCGAATGATGCCCATCCGGAGGGGGCTGTGGTTAAAAGCCTTGAAAAAGCGTTCCTCCGAAGCGCGCAACGCCTCTTCAGCAAGCTTGCGCTCGGTAATGTCGCGCCCCACCGATTGCAATTCGATCAGCCGTCCCTGCTGATCAAACAAGCCGCGGTCGGCCCACTCCTGCCAGCATGTCGTGCCATCAGGCAAAAGACTTTCGTGCACACCCAAGGCTACGGGTGTAGCAGGTGTGATACTCCGAATTTTCTCTCTGACCGTTTCCCGGTAAGGTTCTGCAACAAGGGGGAGAAAGCTGGAACCGACCAACTCATCAAACGATTTACCGAAAGTGCGACAGTAGGCTTGGTTGACAAAGGTGCGTGTGCCGTCGGGCTTCCACCGAACGATCATTTCAGTCTGGTCTTCCACGATTGCGCGGAAAAGTTCTTCGGCGTGCTGCAAGGCTTGCTCGGCCAGCTTCCGCTCAGTGATGTCCTCTACCATACCGATGGCAAACTGGCTGCTGTTATTTCCGTCGCTGAGGCTAGAAGCCGTCATATTGCCCCAGCGCATCTGACCGTCCTTCTTGAGATAGCGTTTTTCGATCTGGTAATGATCGCGTTGCCCGGCAAACAACTCCTGGGCAAGGGCAAAATCCACGGCGGCGTCATCCGGGTGAGTGAATTGGACGAAAGGCATGCGGCGCAACTCTTCTCCCGAATAACCGAGCATGCGTTGCAACGCCGCATTGCTTTGCACGGGATAACCATCGGCATCTACCAGTGCAATACCGATAGCCGCATTATTGAAAATTGCCTGCCACCGGCTCTCGCTCTGGCGCACCGCTTCCTCGGCTTGACGGCGTTCAACGATCTCCTGGCGCGCACGCCCCAATGCTTCCTCGATGCTGCGCGTTGCCAGTGTCACCAGCACAGCAGCCAACAAGAGACTAATGGCATGCGTGACCAGGAGTTCGAACGACCCCACAGGTATTAGCGGCGCGGGCAACCAACCGTTGCTTTCGGCTTGCCACATGCCCAGCCCGGCCAAGATGCTCAATCCCGCCACCGCCAACGCGGCACCGCGCCCAAGCAATAATCCAGCGATAAGCACGGGAATGATGTAATTGCGGAACCCAGTTGAGCGAACCCCACCGTTAATAACGGCGATGGCTGTGAGCGATAACCAGAAACCCAGCACAGTGCCAATACTAGCCAGTCGCACGTAACCACGCCGCAACAGCAACATCATTCCAATTAGTAATAAGGTGAGCGGCACGAAGAGGCTGAGGCGCGGCGCTTGTGCAGTTTCTTCAACCCAGGTGATACCGCGAAACAGGAGCGCGCGGGCGAGCAACAGCCACAAAATAATATTGAGCAACCAGGCCGTGCGCGTTTTGTCTTCAGCGCCTTTAAAGACGGGGGATGCCAGCAGCCGTTTGATCCATGTAGGCATAAGGTTCTTCCTGCTGCGCCTTCCTAACTTGCGGCAAAACAAGTTTCAGCTTAGGCCATTGACTGGATTATCTCTTCGCTGGCGCAGCCCCAATCACGCGGTCTTCCGCCGACTTGCTCTGGTTTTCTCCTTGGCCTTCGATTTAGCCTTGGCCTTGGCGGCCTTTGCCACCGTGCGTAATCCGTTATCCTCTACTCTGGGCACTCTGGCTTTCGGTTTAGCCACAGGCGCAACTGCTCTGGCTTTCGGTTTTGCTCCGTTCGCGCCGCCTTCCGGTTGAGCTTTGGCCACTGACTCGCCCAACGCTTCTTTGAGCACCTGGCCGATGTGGTCAACGAAGACGAACTTCATCGTGCGTTGCGGCTCTTTGGGCACGTCTTCCATGTCCTTGCGATTTTGCGCAGGTAGCAAGACCTTCTTGATGTGCGCGCGATGGGCGGCCAGCACTTTCTCTTTCACGCCGCCGATGGGCAACACAGTGCCGCGCAGTGTGATCTCACCGGTCATCGCTACGTCAGGCCGCACGGGGCGATTCGACAAAGCCGAGACCAACGCCGTCGCCATCGTGATTCCAGCAGACGGACCGTCTTTGGGAATTGCGCCTTCGGGAATGTGAATGTGAATGTCTTTGGTGGTGAAAACGTCTTCGGGAATGTTCAACTCGGCAGCGTTGGCGCGCGCATAAGAATAGGCTGCCGCCGCTGATTCCTTCATCACGTCACCGAGCTGTCCGGTGAGTTGTAGCGAGCCTTTGCCTTTCATCGTGATGGCTTCGATGAAAAGAATATCGCCGCCGACTGCGGTCACGGCCAAGCCAGTCACCACGCCGATTAGATCGTGTTTCAACGCCTCGTCCGGCTCGACCTGCGGCACGCCGAGAAAGTCCGAGAGGTTGCTGATAGTGACGTGAACTTGTTTGGTTTCGCCTTCGGCCACGCGGCGCGCTATCTTGCGACAGATTTTGCCGACCTCTCGTTCGAGTTGGCGCAGGCCCGATTCGCGCGTGTATTTGACGACGGCATCGCGCAGCGCTGCTTCGGAGATATGCATGTTCTCTGGCTTGATGCCGTTCTCCTCCATCTGCTTCGGCAGCAGGTGGCGCAGGATGATTTGCAGCTTCTCCTCTTCGGTGTAGCCCGCCAGGCGGATGACTTCCATGCGGTCGCGCAACGCGGGCTGAATCGTATCGAGCAGGTTCGCCGTCGTCATGAACATCACGTTCGACAGGTCGAACGGCACGTTGAGGTAATTATCGCGGAACGAAAAGTTCTGTTCCGGGTCGAGCACTTCGAGCAGCGCGGACGAGGGATCACCGCGAAAGTCCGAACTGACCTTATCAATCTCGTCGAGCATAATCAGCGGGTTGTTAGTGCCCGCCTGCTGGATGGATTGAACGATGCGCCCCGGCATCGCGCCGACGTAGGTGCGGCGATGGCCACGAATCTCGGCCTCGTCGTGCACGCCACCCAAGCTGAGACGCACGAACTTGCGATTCAATGCTTTTGCCACCGAACGTCCGAGCGAAGTCTTGCCTACGCCCGGCGGGCCGACCAAACAGAGGATCGAACCTTTTGGCTTCTCTTTGATCTTGCGTACGGCCAGGGCTTCGATGATGCGCTCTTTGACCTTTTCCAACCCGTAGTGATCGGCTTCGAGAATCTCTTCGGCTTTCTTCAGGTCCAGATTTTCTTTTGACGACTTCGACCAGGGCAGCGCAACCATAATGTCCAGCCAGTTGCGCAGCGTCGCCGTCTCCGCCGCGTCGGGGTGCATGCGTTCGAGCTTCTTGAGCTGGCGCTCGACCTCTTCCAGCACTTCCTTCGACATCTTGGCCTTTTCCATTTTTTCGCGATAGCCAGCTATGTCTTCGGCCAGTTCATTGCCTTCGCCCAGTTCTTGTTGGATGGCTTTGAGTTGCTGGCGCAGGTAAAACTCGCGTTGCGAGCGGTCAATCTCGCCTTTGGCCTGCGTGTTGATTTCCTGCTGAACGGTCAACACTTCGATCTCTTTGGCCAGTAGCTCGTTCACGCGGCGCAAGCGCGCGGCCACGTCAATCAGTTCGAGCGCCGATTGCGCGTCTTCGACTTTGAGTTCGAGGTTAGAGACGGCCAAGTCGGCCAGCCGCGCCGGGTCTTCGACCGTGGAGACAATCGCCATCACTTCGGGCGAGATGTTTTTGCCCAGGCCGACGGCTTTATCGAGCGCCGCGCGTACGTTGCGCGTCAAGGCTTCCAATTCCAGATTCTGCTCAGGCGGCGTTTCGGTCTGCACCTCGATGCGCGCTTTCAAATAGTCGGGCGACTCTTCGAGGTAGTTGATACGCGCGCGCGACACGCCCTGCACGAGGATGCGTATGCGCCCATCGGGCAGCTTGAGCATGCGCATAATGATCGCCACCGTGCCCACGTCATAGAGATCGCCTACGCCCGGCTCTTCTTTGTTCACGTCGCGTTGAGCCGTCAGCATAATCATTCGATTCTCGGCCAACGCTTGATCAACCGCGCGGATCGAGCGTTCGCGGCTGACGAAGAGCGGCACAATCATGAAGGGGAAGATCACGATGTCGCGTAGCGGCAAGACCGGCAGCACTTCCGGAATCTTGAGCTGCTCGTCATTGTTATCAACAGGTACTAGCGCAGTATTTTCTGATTCGTTGGTTGACATATGTTAGTAGCAATCAGTAGACAGTAGACAGTAGACATTGCAGCTTGCCTAATGTCCACTGACTACTCCACAATCGGTATCGCAATCTCCCGTCCGCAGACATTGGATTTTGGCAAGCGCACATGCAGCACGCCGTCTAGTAGTTTAGCCGTGACCCCTTCGGCCTCCACCAGCCACTTTATCGTCACGCTCAAGGAGAACGCGCCATATTCGCGCTCCAGACAAAGAAAGCGCACCGGCTTTTGGTCTTCGCTCGGCACTTCCGAGTTTTCGCGTTCCTTGCGGCCTTCAATACGCAGCTTGCCGTCGAGCAGGCTCACACGGATGTGCGAGAGCAGCACGCCCGGCAATTCGACCCGCACCAGAATTGAATCTTCCATCTCGCAGAGATCAACCGGCGGCGACCATGAACCGGGCTGCTGCGCCTGCGCGCGCAACTCATCCACCCGCACCAACAGGCGACGCAGCCGGTCGCGCAATTGATCGGAAAGCTCGACTGATAAAGGATTCAGGGGCCTGGTCATAACTAGAATGATCTGTCGTAAGAAATATCTTTGAGTCGCGCCCCACAGGAGTGCGCACAAACGATGAAAGCAAATGCGATTCTAGCTTTCGACCGAAGCGTGCGCAAGAAGTCAATTGTGACAAGCTACAACTCAAATGTTCGCCGCGCGTTTTCAAACGTAACCTCTTACCAAGCTGTATCGTCTTGCAGCTTTAGGTTGGCTAGTATCCGGCGTGTCCGCAACGCCGCCCTGTAGTTCAATAATTTGTGCGGCTCCGAGAAATGAATCGCACACGGAGCGACAAACACCCTTGAAAGGAGACTCCCTTTATGACTCTGAAAAGAACTCTGCAAAATGTCGTCGGTCTGCTTTTGCTCGCGGCGATTCTTTCTGTGTTGGCCGTAGCCCAAACACCACCGCGCCAGCCGACGCCGAATGACACGTTGGTCTCGCCTGAAGTCCTCTCCGGCGGCCGCGTGGCATTCCGCATTTACGCGCCGAAAGCGTCGGAAGTGACACTGCGCGGCGATTGGATGGAAGGAACAGGGACGGTCAAGCTGGAGAAGGATGACAAGGGCGTTTGGTCAACCACTGTCGGCCCCCTTGTGCCCGATTTTTACAGTTATGCGTTCGCCGTAGATGGCGTGCGCACGCTCGACCCGAAGAACGCCATGATCAAGCAGGGCCTGACGAGCCTCGACAATATGTTTTTTCTGCCGGGCGCGGAGGCCGCGTTTGAAGACAGCCAAGCTGTGCCGCACGGCGAGATTCGCAAAGTCTGGTATCAGTCTTCGACGCTCAGCATGCAACGACGCCTGCACATCTATTTCCCGCCCGGCTACGAGAGCGGCAAGGAGCGTTATCCGGTCTTCTACCTGCTACACGGCGGTGGCGACGAGGATTCAGGCTGGAGCACGATTGGCCGCGCGGGTTTCATCCTCGATAATCTGATTGCGGCGAAGAAAGCCAGGCCGATGGTTGTCGTGATGCCCAACGGCAGTCTCCCGCGCCCGCCCGCCACGCCCGGCGCACCACCTGACCCGGCAGTGACTGCTGCGCTGCAAGACCGGTTCGCCAGCGAGTTACTCAAAGACGTTGTGCCGTTCGTCGAGAAGAATTATCGTGTGCTCGCAGGACGCGATAATCGCGCGATTGCGGGGCTTTCAATGGGCGGCGGCCAGACGACGCGCATCATCACCACAAACCCCGACCAATTCGCCTACGTCGCGGTTTGGAGCGCAGGCGTCAACCCGCAGACGACAGCCGATTTCGAGAAACGCGCGGCGGCCTTGCTCGACCGTGCCGACCAAGCCAACAAGCAGATCAAGCTGTTTTCAATTAGTTGCGGAGAGAAAGATCCGCTGGCTTTCAACGGCTCGAAGAATCTGGCGGAGATCCTGAAGAAGCACGGCGTCCGGCATGAGATGCACATCAGCGGCGGCGGTCACACCTGGATCAACTGGCGGCACTACCTGAATGAACTCGCCCCGCGTTTATTCCAGACAAAGCCTGCAATGTAGCTGAGTTAGATCGGATTTCAATTGTGTGTACGGCAAAATCAACCACGGGGAGCACCGGGATCACGGGGAAAGCTGGCATAGGCGGTCAAGGTTGGTGTTTCCCTGTGTGCCCCGTGCTCCCCGTGGTTTGATCCGTACACTCATTTGCAAACCATCTAGTGCCACAAGCCACAGCAAGGGCTGAATTGGATACGGCATAAATAACAACGGCCACCGCGAAGGTGGCCGTTGAGCATTGAAAATATTGAACTGGGAGGTAGGGAGTCGAACCCCGATAGGCGATCCAGAGAGCGCGCAAGGGCATTTGGCTGTGTTTGCCTGAGTTTGCGAGAGTGTTGATTGGTCAAGTTTTACAGCCATTTGTCTTTTTCTGCGTTAAGCTGAGTTTGCTTGAGTTTCGCTGAGTTGGCACACTCCTGGCACACAAGTTTGCCATATTCAATTTGCAAAGTATGAAAGCCTCTGAAAGCCTGTTTATGGGCATTTCAGAGGCTTTCTTGTTTTGGTGGGTTTTACTGAGTGTAGGGCAATTGGCACAATACCAAATGAAAGATTCACGCTCTGCTTTGATTGGCGGGGCATAAGTTCGGCTCGCCTCACCCGCGTCTGATCAACGCGGGAACAGCACGAAATCCTGATCGTGTTGGCGAGCCGTTCATCAATCAGGAAGCGAGGCCACAGGAAGCCAATGGCACAGACATGGGGGCCGGCGATTGATACGCCAGATCAATCATTGACTCGTTTTTTCTTTCGCCGAGAATTCTTCAGAATAATAGGAGACTTAAAACCTGAGATACTGAAAGAATTACAAGACGAACCGTTGGCCACTTTTTTAGAAGTACAAAAACAGTTTCCTCGCGGGTTGCTTCAGATTGCTGGCGAAATTAGCAACGTCAAGTTTGGCGACATCATTGACTATATTGAAACATGTTATCCCAAGGCAGATTGGTTATGCGCGCTATGTTGTGACCTGTTTTGCTGGGCTTTGAATCACAACCTGTTGGCAAGCTGGATAATTGCCGACACTCTACATACCCTTGATAAATGGTCTTGGAACATGAAGGCTAAAGAGAAACGGACATGGTTTCCAATGCCTATCAATATCTTTATCCCAAAGCTTCTTCAGCCGCCCAATGGGTTCCCTGTCTTTGATCCAACCGAAACGAAACCTAGCACCTACATTGAGCGATTGAAAAATGAAGCCGACGAGGCCATCAAACGGATTCCACTGCTCAAGATAACCAAATACAACGACAGGTTGCCGATTATCCGCCGTGTTGAAGATGTGGCCAAGAAATATTGCAAAGAGTCAATCGAGCATTTTCTTCAAGAAGAAAGCATGAGACTCGTGGATGCTGACAGCCCATCTGTTGCGAAGAAGCATTTAGAATGGGCTGTCCGTTTTCAAGTTGTTAAGGAAACTTACACGGCGATTGGTAAGCGCGAAATTCCAACGGCTCACGCCAGTGTAATTAGTCGCAACGTCCAGAAAATGCTTGAGTTGCTCGACATCGAAAAGCGTGCAAATGCAAAACGCGGAAGACCAATAGGCCGCAAAGACTCGCCAATGGCCCCACGTCAGAGCCGAAAACAATAATTTTGCATTCAAGCCTTAGAGTTTCTTTCAATAGCACAATTTTTTCAGGATTGCCGTTGTGCGATTCTCTTCGCATCAGGTGCGAAGACTTGCAACTGAGCAAGTTTCAATCAGAAGGGAGACGAAGTTTTGAACGAGCAACTACAACCAACTTGGGTGACGGTAGACAAGGCTGCGCCCGCACTCGATATGACCAAGCCGCAACTATATCGCGCGATTAGAGAGAATCAGTTCCCATTTCGATTTGTGAGGCTTGGCAAACAAATCAGGATAAACGCTGAAGACATAGGCTTGGTCAAGCCTCAAGGTGGGCAACCGGCTGATGCACGCGCTGAAGCTGTGTAGTGGCACTCTCTGAGTAACAGGAGGGGATCGCGGCATGATCAACGGAAACGACTGGCGGTGCGTTACGCGTCGCGATCCTTGTCCGATCTGCGGCAAGCCGGATAATTGCAGGGTGACGGATGATGGCACCGTAGCAATTTGCGCGCGAATCGCCGACGGCGCATTCAAGACGGCAAGCAACGGGGCTTATTTCCATAGGCTGCGCGAACGTGAACGCGAATATTGGCAACCAGCCTATCAGCCACCAAACCCCAAGCCACAATCAACAGAAACGCCCCTAGCTCCGCTCGCTTATCGAAACGAAGTCTATTCGGCGCTGCTTGAAGAATTGCCTCTGAGTAGACGGCATGCTGACGATCTACTTCGGCGCGAGCTTCACGACACAACAGCGGCCTATCAACTCTACGCTACAGTGCCAGGCCAAGCTGAGGCGGAAGAGATTACGGCAAGCTTGGCCGCTCGTTTCGATCTGCGCGGCGTACCTGGTTTCTATCGCATGGCGGGCACGTGGCGGCTGAATCTTGGTGATTGGCACGCGGGCTACTTCGTTCCTTGTCGCAGCCTGTCACGGCGAATTGAAGCTTTGCAGATTCGCCGTGATGAAAGCGAGCCGCGCTACTCGTGGCTCTCATCGGTCAATAAACCCGATGGCATCACCAGCGGCACGCCTATGCACTTTGCTGCACCGCATCGGTTGAAATCGGGCAACGTAATTATCACCGAAGGCGCGTTGAAGGCTGAAGTGATTGCCCAATTCACAACCAGCGGCGTGATTGGCTTGGCGGGCGTCAGCAACATCAAGGCGGGCTTTGACGCCGCGCTGAAATTGCTTGGCCTTCAACGTGTGCAGATAGCCTTTGATGCGGACTGGCGGGACAAGCGGGAAGTGCGATTCGCGTTGAAACGGCTCGGCCAGAAGCTGAGCGCGGCTGGCTTAATCGTGTCTATGCTCAATTGGGATTCAGCTAAGGGCAAAGGCTTGGACGATGTGTTAGCGCGGGAGGTGGCATGACGGATACTTCTACACTTCCCAACAATGTACAGGACGTTCCGATTGATTGGACGCTTGATGATGACGATGCCTTTCAACAGGCTGCTACCAACGGGACTGCGCCTTCGTCACCAACCACACAGCCTGTAATCAAGCTGGCGCAGTCCTGCCGGGAGCTTTTCGCGAAGGACTTTATCGAGCGGGAATCTATCGCCTTCGGGCTTGAGCGCGGAGAGATTGGAATGCTCAACGCGCTGCCGAACGCTGGCAAGACCACGATCTGTCTGAATGCGCTCATTTCTCTCTGCATCGGGCGTGAATTTCCTCCTGTAGTGGCGGCTGGCAAACCGCGTCGCGTTTTAGTGATTGACGGTGAGACACGCGCGCGACGGCTTCAGGGCGATTTACGCTGGCTTGTGAAGGATTTGTCTCAGTCTGAAAAAGAACTCGTCAAAGATAATTTATTCGTGATATGTGAAGCCGAAGTTAACGGCGAGCCGCTTTCACTCACGACTCAAACACATCTCTTGTACCTGGCTAACGAGGCGCTGCAAATCAAGCCGGACTTCGTAGTACTCGATACATTCGCGTCACTTTTTCACGTCTATTCCGAGAATGATAACGGGGAGCAAAACCGTAAGGTCTGGCGTCCGCTGCAAAAAGTGGCGAGAGGTGTAGACGCGGCTTTTCTGCTGACTCATCACATTGGGAAGCGGCAAGCGGAAGAGGGCGCAACGCCGGATAGGGTTTACGCGGGACGCGGCGCTAGCAGTTCGGGCGGTTCGGCGCGCGCCATCTGGAACATCACTAAAGATCCAGTTACCGCCGGACTGATTACCCTTTCCTGCGCGAAGATCAAAGCGACTCAGCAACCCAAAGACACCTTGTTGCAGCTTGATGATTCGCGTTGGTTTCGGCCAGTCGGGCGGACTGAATACAAGTCCACTTATGACCTCTTGCTTGAAGCCGTAACCGAAGAAATGAGCCGCAAGGAAATCATTGATGCTATGCGTGGTGTCGCCAGCGGGCGGACAATAGACAGCCTAATCGAGCAGGCTTTGAAGAAGGGACATCTCGCTAAGGCCAGGCGTGGGAGATTCGCCCCAGTGAAGGAGTCGGAAGACGATGTTGCAGATGTTGCAGACGAATAGTTGCAAGAATTGCAAAAGCCACGATTTTCATCTGCCACGAAGTTGCAACGGGCATTTTGGGCAATTCCCTAGATTGTCCATAACTAAATGAGATTACAAGGGTTGTTGTTTTTGCAGTTTTTGCAACCCCTATAGGGACTGCAAAAACTGCAAAACGGGAAAAGAAGGTAGTCAATAATGCAAAACCAACCATTCACAGCAACCGCAACAGCGAATGATTATCGCTGTCCGCGTCATCCGGGCGAACGCCTGAGTAATGTCTTGCGCGGCGCGCGGGCATTCTGTGCATAGTCGAGCCGAAGATCGAGCGCCACTTGGAGAGATTGCGTAATGAGACTGCGAGCCAAGCTTGATGCAATTGAGAAGGCCGAGCGAGCGAAGCTTGACACAAAGCTTGACGAGTTTCTTGCGTCGCTTAGCGACCGAGAGCTTGAGCAGTTAGCCGGGACGGGCGAAACGGGTCTTGAGGCAATGTCCGATGATGAGCTTATTCAATACGAGGAAGAGCTAAAACGGCGCGCATCATTGCGCGACAAAGTCGAGTTTCTGCACGAATTGAAAGCGTGGATAGCTGAGCACCGGGCCGCGCAGTCTGCAAGCTTATGACGAAAAATGAAAACAATCCGGCGACTTTGACGGCCAAACAGTTGGCCGCGATTGAAAGCCTCTTGACCGAGAAGACGACGAAGGCGGCTGCCAAAAGCGCGGGCGTCAGTGAAACGACCGTCTGGCGCTGGCTTCAGCAGCCACTATTTGCGAACGCCTATAAAGAGGCGCGTAACCGGATTCTGGAAGTCGTACTGACAAACCTGCAAGCAGCTTCAAAGGATGCGGTCAAAACTCTGCGCGACACACTCACGGACAAAGAAGCAAAGGCCAGCGAGAAGGTGAGCGCGGCACGCGCGATTCTCGAATTCACTTTCAAGGGCAAAGAAGTGCTCGAAACTGAAGAGCGTTTAAGAGTGCTTGAAGAGAGCTTGCAACCAATGAACAGAAGGAAGACGTTTTGAGCATCAAGGCGAGGCTGAGTAAACTGGAACAAGCTACCAGGCCCGCATCTGCTGATTATTGGATAGCCACACAGGATTGGAATGACAGGGACAAGTTCAAAGTTACGAAATCTAGCTCGAATGGCGAAGCCCGAATAATGAGCAGCGATGAAGTCGCCTCTCTGTCTGGGCAGGTGCTCATCACCGAGTACGTCCACGATTGGAGAGGGAATGAACATCAAAACGAGACTGAGCAAATTGGAAGAGACTGTTAGCTTGCCGTCCGGGGATGTAGCCTTGACTGCGTGGATAGCCACTCAAGACGAGAGCGAGCCGGAGAAATTCAGCGTCACCAAATCAGGCGCATCAATCGGAATGATGACGCGCGCCGAAGTCTGCGAACAGATGACCGGGCCGGGGATTATCATCGGTCGCAGTGAGCAACGGAGGGACAATGAACATTGAGAACCGTCTGAGGAAGCTTGAGCAATCTACCCATGCGGGTTGTGAGAATCACACCGCAGTATTGATACGGAAAGGCGATCCGACGCCACATTGCACGCGCTGCGGAGCTACGTTGACGGTGATGATTCTGCCGCGCAAGATGGAGAAGGATGAATGGGAAGCAGCTCAGGAGTTGATGAGCGCGCGTGTTCAAGTGAGTTGTGAGCGCCCGTAGTTGGAGGTGACGAGAAGCTAAATCACTTCGCAGAGGCCGCAGTTGTTGCCCATTCCTTGAATATCTTTTCCTCTTCTGGCGATAAGCTGCCAACCAATACCTTACGCAAAAGCGCCTTGCGCATTCCCGCTGCCAGTATTGTTGCATCAGGCTTGTCTTTCTTTACCCTTCCTTGACTCATCAAATCAACTGTCGCTTCTTGATATGCCTTCATCGAATTAACAAATAAATCTCTTGCGGCGTTGCCACGCGGAAGTGTCTTTTCGACATCCACAGCTTGGGCTTCCAACTTCTTCGCAGTATCAATGAAATCTTTGCCTGTGCGATTCGCTTTATACATCGCATCAAGCTTGTCACTGTAGGTAAGTAGCTGTTCTACTGCCCCGCGTTGCGAGTCAGTAAGAGGTGCAAACTGATCTGATTTTTTTATCGCGCCGGAGTAACTCAGAAGACCAACAAGAAAAGGAATTAGTGGGACAATGATGACCACACATAAAACTGCAATGATACTCCTTCGCCTGTGTTGCTGTTTATGGGTACGGTCAGCGTCTATAATTGCCAAGAGTGCCTGGCTATCTCCAGCATTGGGCTTTTCTTCGGCCAGAGCGCGCAAGCCTGCAATGTAGGGGGCGACCGGACGGTAAGAGCCTTTTCGGCCATCATACTGACCGGACAATCTGAACTCCATCATACCGACTCGGAAATCCGCCGTACCGGCTTGAGTTAATGCCAGCATTATTTCTTCAGTTACCCAAACGCAGACAGTTCCAGTTGTGCGAGCCGTGGTGACCGGAGCGGACATCCAAACCATAAGCGGCCCTGGCATCACATCTGTGCCCACACGAAAAGTTTTCGTAGCGGTCTGTCCGTTGGAGCTAAGGATTTGGCTGGTGAATCGCTGGTCGTTGATAAGCCAGTAGACAGGATCGCCTGCACTTGGAAAGCCCATTCCCCCGCGCACGTCAAACCCTATCAAGAGGGTTGCGGCCCAAATCCGATTGACATCTTTCAAGATCACCAACTGAGAAGATGCCGGAGTAGGAGCGGCAAGCGGAGTAACCGGCAATGTGATGGCAAAAGTTTCATTGCCGGTGTAGCGGTCAACAGAGCACTCAATTACTTGGCGTAATTCCTGATAGGCAGCTTCTGAGCTAAGCAACGAAGCGGTGGAGATTGAAAGCTCTTGCATAGGCCGATGCCTTTCTACGTTGAAAATGACACTCACGGTGTTGCTGATCGTCAATGTCGCACAGGACGCGCGACAAGGCGGAAATTACGCTAGGTTAAAGAAAAGATCAAGAGCGCCGTTCAATGTTGGATGCCTCCACTTACACGTCAAAGCCACCGTACTTCTCGACTTCAACCTTGCGCTTGACTTTCACTCAGTCGCCCTTTTCTTCTTCACAGTTTTCCTCGCCGCTCGCTTCTTAGGCTTCGCCTCTGCCGCCGACTTATTGATTGTCTCGCCTTCGGTTGTCTGTTTTGGCCTGCCAGGTTTTCGATCAGCAACAAGGGCAAGGTCAGACTCTTTGATTAAGTGCTCACGCCCAATTTGTTGAGACGGCAAACGCCCTGCTTCGATCAGCGCACGGACACGCCGTAAGGAAACTTTCAGCCGTTCCGCCGCCTGCTTGGTTGTAATCAGACTCGTTGGTTTCATGCCCGAATTTATAACCCGAAAATAACTATGCCGCAAGGGAATAATTATGTTGACTTATCTATTCCCTGGCGGTATAGTTTCTCTCGTCAGTGAACGGTGCCTAAAACATTCAACACAGGAGTAAAGACAGTGATTCTCAACAATCAAATTTGGAAAGCGACAGTAGCGGCGGCGTTGGCGGTAGTGACGGGCAACGCGGCTTGGGTTCGGGCAATCGAGCGCGGCGCGAAGGAAATCGAGCGCGCGGCATACTGGTCGTTTGCTGACGGTGTGCTGACGATCAAGTCAACCACGTCGGGCAAGCTCTACCGCATTGACGATCAGCACGCCTGCGAAGCAACGGCCAATAGTCACAAGGCATGTAAACATCGCGCGGCACATCGCCTGCTCACACGTTACGCCGAACGCCTCGGCGTAGCGACAGCGGAAGGCGAGACGAAGCGCGTACAAAACTGTTCAAGCAAGCGCGGCCATGAAGTAGTGGAAACGCAGTCAATGCTGATTGAAGCGAGCAAGGCCGTGCTGGTCAAGCGCGCGATTGAAGGCGAAACATACGGCAGGATTGCTGTGTAACACGAAGGGCTTGCCAAGTGCGTCAACACTGACAAGCCCTGAAGCAAACCACATGGGAGTGGTTAGCCTCTTACAACATAGAAAGCCTACCACTCCCCGAACACAAAACCAACAAAAGGGAGTTTTCAAAAGATGGCGGGACAAATCATCAAGCGAGGGGAGCGCGGCTATTTGGTGCGCGTCTTTTTGGGGCGTGACGCACAGACAGGGAAGCGCCGCTATTTCAACCACACTGTCAGAGGCACGAAGAAAGACGCGCAGAAGTATCTAAACGGCGTCTTGCGTGAAATTGATCTGGGAACTTTTGTTGAGCCTTCAGATATAACGCTGAATGAATATCTGGACAAGTGGCTAGATGCAGCAGCAAAGCCACGTTTGAGCGAACGCACTTATGCGGACTACACCGAAGTTTTGCGCCGATACATTCGGGATGAGCTTGGCACTCGGTCTCTTTCGAGCCTTCGCCCGTTAGACATTCAAGAGATATACAGCAAGCTTCAGACACGCGGGCTTTCGGCGCGTACAATTCGATCTGTCCATGTGGTTGTCTCGAACGCGCTCAAGCAAGCGGTGAAGTGGCACATGCTCAATCTGAACCCGGCGCAGAATGTCGAATTGCCGAGACGAAAGCGGCAAGAAATGCAAGCTTTCTCGCCTCAAGAGGCAGCCAAATTTCTTGAGGCCGCTAGGGAAGATCGTTACGGCATCATCTTTACCTTTGCGCTGGCAACCGGCGCAAGACCTGAAGAGTACACCGGCATGAAGTGGTCAGATGTAGAGTGGCAAAGCGGGACGGTTACGATTCAAAGGGTGCTTTGCTGGCGGAGGCAAAAGGGCGGTGGTTGGTACTTTGCCGAGCCAAAGACCCCACAGAGCAGGCGGACAATCCCGCTTCCTGGCTCGCTACTGCGCCAACTTGCCGAGCACAAACGGCGGCAGGCTGAAATGCGATTGAAGACAGGCGCAGCCTGGCAGCATCACGATTTGGTTTTCACGACGGCAGAAGGCGGCCCGCTCCATTCTGAGAATCTAGGCGCGCGCCACTTCAAACCAATTCTAAAACGAGCGGAATTGTCTGAAACATTCAGGCTCTACGATCTGCGCCACTCTTGCGCAACGCTGCTGCTGTCAGAGGGTGTCAACCCAAAGATCGTTGCCGAAAGACTTGGCCATGCCAGCATCGTGCTTACGCTAGACACTTACTCTCACGTCTTACCATCAATGCAGCAAACAGCCACTGAGAAGCTAGAAAACCTGCTTTTCAAGAAGACTGGCACACTATAGGCACACAAAACGAAAACGGGCAGCTTGGCGGCTGCCCGTAAATCGTTGAATAAGTTGAACTGGGAGGCAGGGAGTCGAACCCCGATAGGCGATCCAGAGTCTTACAAGTGCTTATCGGCTGAGTTAGTCTGAGTGCGGATGATATTCCATTGGTTAGTCTTTCAGGCTTGCCTATAATGTCTGTGTTTTCCTGTTTATGGCTTAGTAAGGCTGTGTTGTGATACAGGAGTGATACAGACAATTGAAGGCTGTTTGGCTGTGTTTGCCTGAGTTTGCTTGAGTTTCGCTGAGTCGGCATACTCCTGGCACACAAGAATATTGAGAGAGCGTTAGTTCGCTCTTCGATAAATTCCATTTCCAGACAACCGCAGTCCATCCCAACAAAAGTAGTTTGACGCAGTTCAAACTTTACTGTAATTTACTGCTCGAAAATTTATCGCGCTGAGTAGTGAGGAACCGAGTTCAGAATTTCGGCTCCGAACGCGGCGGAGAACTTCAAAGCCGCAACAGCGAAACACTGAGGGAAACCTTCTGTTTCATTGTTGCGGCTTTTTCATTTTTCGGAAGATGGAATGTTCACTTACAAGATCAAACCCATCTGGCCCTGTTGATTGATTAGATGGATGGGGCTGTCAAGTACGGCTGGCCTTACGCTGGAATAGCTACCCAGCGGACAGCCGCGCAACCTTCACGCGGTTGGCGGGCCGGAACAATGAAGGGGCTTTGGAAGGAATGCCGAAGATGCAATGTCCGTATTGTGGAGCGAAAGCGCCAGAAGAAGAGGTTCCTAAAGACGCGAATCTTGATAGAACTAAATGGCAAGTTTTATCCCTCTGGTATAGATGCAACGTACATTTTGTGCCAGAAAAACGACAATGGTATGCAGCCAAATTCAAGATAGATGAGGCCGGAAAATTGCTGTTAGTTAAACGCTACAAAAGCGCCAATCGAAATTTGGTCATTGACTTTCATATTTGTCCCGAAGACGGGCAAGAGACAGTCAGAGTTTCGTCAGGCATACCAAAGCATCCACGGGAAATTGCGAGTCTTAGCGACTTAATCAAAGAAGCTTGGCGCGATCATAAGCATCTTGAAACTAGAGGCAGAAAGCCCACAAAGCGGCTGGATGATGTGCTAAAGGCGTTGAAAGAGCATTCGCCAAACGGCGAGATAGGGCAAACCGCGCTGGCTAATAAAATGGGCATATCCAAAAAGGTGTTGGATCGTGCGTGGCAAGAGACCGGGTTTGACGATTGGGAGTATTTCAAGCGTTGGCATCTTTCCACGCTCGAATAATTGAGTTTATTTGGGCATCCCAAATAAACTCAATTATTCGGGCATCCCAAATGAATTTTTCTATTCCGGCGAAAGCTAAAACTTGAACTAAAGTTCGCCCGTGTTCGATTGAGTTTCTTTTTGAAGGAGGGATTCACGATGCAGTTAATTGATGCTGATAAGGCCGCATCCATTCTTGGATTGGCCAATCGGATGCAAATCTATGACGCCGCCAGGAACGGTTTCATTCCCCCCGGCGTGGCAGTCCGAATAGGTCGCAGGCTGCGGTTTGATCTTGATGCGCTAAAAGAATGGGCCGCACGTGGCGGAACGCCGCTCAACGAACAGGCTGAAGGCGACGGAACCAAAGACGTATAAACGAAGCGGCGGTGAGCAATGACCAGACAAAACGAAGGCCGCGAATGGCACAACCGCTCGCAGACCAATCAACCCGCTGGGGGAAGTCCTCCCGCCGCGCCTAACGCGCACCGCTCCGTGCAGCCTGGCAGTTGGTGCGCTTGGTGGGAAGGAGGGTAACGTGAATCTGAACGTTTCCCTTTTCGACAACAAGCATGACGCACTGCCACGCCCCGCCACTTGGACATGGGGAGAGTTTTGCGCACGTCTTGAAAAGCCGATGATTCGAGCGAACAAAGACGGCGCGCTCTTCTCGCCTGCGACCTTTGAACCGGCGCATCGCAAAAAAGAGAACGTGACCGAAATTGCGGCGCTCACACTTGATTACGACCACGGCGCAGACCTGAGCCGCGATACCGCTCCCTGGCGCAGTTTGGGGTTGAAGTTTGCCGTTTACACTACGCATAGCCATCAGCGCAACACTAAAGAGCAACCGGAAGCCGAAGACCGATTTCGCGTTGTGATTCCACTGGCAGAGCCAATACCGGCAGCACAGTTTGCGGCGCTATGGCAATGGGCAGCAGAGTTGAGCGGCGGCAAGATTGATCCTGCGCCTAAAGATGTCAGCCGCATGTTTTATTTACCCGTGAAGGCCGCGCCAGATGCGCCGTATCACTACGAAGTGCAGGACGGCGCTGCGCTCGACTGGCGCGCACTCCCACTTGAAACTGAAACTCACAACAGACCGCTTGCGATGCTTGTTCAGGCCGCCCGCGAAGAGCGCGTTGACTATGATGCCTATGTGCAAGCGGCCTTGCACGATGAAGTCCACCGCATCCTGACGGCGGCCAATGGTAGCCGCAACGCTCAGTTGAACAAATCTGCTTTCGCGCTTGGCCAATTGATTGGGGCTGGCATACTGACCGAAGCCGATGTTATCGGCGCGCTCGAACCCGCCGCGCAATCAGCCGGGCTAAATGGGCGCGAGATTGCCGCAACAATTCGCAGCGGCATCAACGCGGGAATGAAAGAGCCGCGCGAGTTGCCAGAATCTGTTCGGCGGATAGCAACAAGAGTGAATCACATGGCGGCCACTAAAGACAGGCCAAGCACAGAGCAGCCCGTTGACGAAGGCGCAACTGTTCAGCCCGCCGGTCAAGTCACAACGTCAGAGCCTGTGTCCGGTATTACCCACAACCTTTTCGACGGCCAATTGATCTTTGGGCTTGAGCCAGTCGAACGCGGCAAGGTGAAACTGACGGCGCGCAATCAGGACGGCCTGTTGCACCGTGACGTGCTTTCACTAGACAAGGCCGAAGACCGTGCGAAGTTCATCAAGAAACTCGGCCTTGACGCAGAGCAAGAGAAAACAGCGCACCGCGCCTTGCTCGAATTGTCTGACCAAGCCGAGAAATTGCCCGCCCGCGTCGAGGCAGAGCCGACAAAGGAAGAGCGGAGAGTGGTTCACGCCGTCTTGCCGGATGGCCACTTGATCGAACAGATCGCAGGCGGCCAGTTCGCCGTTTATGATCCGCAGACGGATGATGTCACCTACCGGCGCTCAGTTGAAACCGACTGCGCAATCTATAAACCGCTTGAGGATGACTTTCTGGCAAAGGGCGGACTATGCTTGCCTGAGCGTTTAGTGTCTTATGGCAACGATGCGGCGCTGGACACCGAAATTGAAACCTGTATCCATCGCTACTCTGATGTACTAGAGCGCGAGCAGGCGCTTTCAGGCAAATACGTTCGGCTGAGCTACATCGCGGACAAACTCAACGAGATTTCCTACCTCCGCGCCACCGGAGAGCGTGGCAGCGGCAAGTCTCGTTACATCTGCACAACGGGCATGCTCTGCCTGCGCCCCGTTCTTGTGACCAGTCCGAGCGCGGCGAGCCTATATCGGATGATGGATGCCTACGCGCCAACGCTGATTATTGATGAGTGCAACTTGGCCGCTCACTCCGAAGACACGGAAGCGGTTATGCAAATCCTCAACAGCGGGTTCCAGCGCATTACTTCTGTGCCACGTATAGAAAAAGGCGCGGACGGTCAAATGACAGTCAGAATGTTTTCTCCGTTCGGCCCAAAGCTGATTGGCGGGCTGAAGATTTCCGACAGTCCCGCTTTTGAATCACGGTGTATTCACGTCGCGCTGAAGAAAACCACGCGCAAAGACATTCCGTTTCGGATGACTGAGCGAATGCTGAGCGACTTCGCCGCACTGCGCGCCAAGCTCTACCTGTGGCGACTCCGCAATATGGGCCGTGATTATGAACAGGCGCTTGATGAGGCTGAGCGCGAGTTGAAGCAATACGAAATTGAGCCGCGCTATATCCAGATCGCAATCCCACTCTATGGCTTGCTCAGTAATGACGATCTTAAAAAAGACTTCGTGCGCCTACTCGAAGGACGCACTGATGATGCTGCAAGCGAGAAAAGGGAGAGCTTGGACGGGCAGTTAGTTTCAATTATCCATAAGCTACTGTTTGAAACTGTAGCCGTAGGTGAGGGTGAGAACGCAAAAGAAGAAGCGCGCTGGCGTAAGGACGTTCTATCCTCGCTTTCTGACGACAAGCCAATTGAGGCCGCAACAACTGAACGCATCACGGCTGAATTTAATACCGACTTGCCAGATAAGCAGAAACACGACTCGAAATGGATTGGTAGCCAGCTTGGCAAATTGGCTTTCAAACGGAAAGAAATCACCTCGCGAAAGAGTACGAACCGCAAAAAAATGGCACTGGTTTTCGACCGGCAAACCTTTGCGGAAATCTTCAAGAGCTACAACTTGCCTGTTCCTGTTGATTTTATCCCGGCCATCCCGGCCACTCAGATTAACGCTAATACAGGCAAAGACTTAGACTGGCCGGTAGAAGAAAAAGCTGACAATTCGGCTGTGCTTCGTTCAGGCCAGCCTAAAGCTTTGCAAAATCAACAGGTTCTGCCTCTGGCCGGGATGGCCGAGATAAAAGAAACGTCCCTGGCCGGGGATGATGATGTAGAGGTGTTTTAATGGACGCCCAAGCCTTACTTGAGACACTTCAAACGCGCGGCTTCAGTCTGACGCTGGTCAATGGCGGCATTGCTGTCAAGCCTGCGCCGCAACTGACCGATGAAGACCGCGCGGCAATCCGCGAACATAAGGCCCCATTACTTGAATTCCTGCGCCAGCCAGGGAGTGCCTTGCAGCGCCTTCCTACTTCGCAGCCAGAGCGACGCTACACGCTTGCAGACAAGGTTGTCATAATCCGCAACGCATACGCGGTTACACACTGCTGGCTATGTGCTGGCTTAAGTAAGCAAGTCAAGCTGTACGCCGTAGACGGCGGCTTGCTGCATTGTCCCGGTTGCAACTGGCGCTTTGTGATCGAAACGCCGACAAAATGCGCCAGTTTATCGCCCCAAGATTCGCGTTGACCATAACAACGACTTTCCGCAAAATGCTCGCTTATGGCTGAATCCTTTCCCGAAACCAACCCTTCCCCGCAACCGCCACCAGAACCGCCTGATGCGCCAACACCGCGACCGTCTTTGAGTGAGATCGTGGCACGGCTTGCGGCAAACCCTCCCAAAGAGACAACCGAGAAACAGATTACGGCCAACCGAGCCAACGCGCGGAAAAGTACGGGGCCGAAGACGCCTAGAGGAAAATCTGTTGTACGGCTTAACGCGCTCAAGCACGGTGCGACTGCCGAAACCCTGATCGTGCCTTTTATCGAATCCGCCGAAGAATGGGAAGCGCACCGGCTGGGGATTTTTGAGAGCCTTGCGCCAGTGGGAGCATTGGAGACAGACCTGGCCTTGCGCATCGCCGTGATGTGGTGGCGTTTGGGACGGGTGACGCGCTTTGAACGAGAGATAGCCACTATCACACAGGAGAACTTTAGCGAAGGATGGAAACTAGCGAGGTTGCAAGCAGATTTCGACTCTGCCAATCAAATCTTCCGTCTAGTGAACCAACTTCCAACGGGTGGTCAAGAGGCGGTGAAAGTGCCGGAAGCTGTCCACATCGTCAGCATTGCTTTGTATGAGATGATGGAGCAAAAAGCAGACTCCAAATGTCGTTTGGCCTGGATACCCAATGGGCGGTTGGAAGAGTTTGAAGGCTGGACGGTCGAGTTAGTGCGGCTGGCTATCGCATCAATTGCAGAACAAGGCGGCACGACATTTGAAGAACTGTTTAAGGCCGTTTTTGTTCAATGCCGGACGGCTAGGGATACTATCGAACCGGAACTGAAAAAATTGGCAAATGAGCTTGATAGCAAGCGGCGCAAACGGCTTATGCCAGATGAGGGGCCATTGATGAGGATTACGCGCTATGAATCACATCTTGAGCGGAGTCTTTACCGGGCAATGTATGCGCTAGAAAGGCTTCAGGAAGCACGCCAGCGTAAAAACCAGCCTGGAAACGGCGCACAAAATGGCTTTGTTTTGCAAAATGCTGGTCTGCCTTCGTCTCAGACTCTTCTGCCTGCTGATCCGCAATCAGAGTAACTTCTGAATACCAACAAGCAATCAAGGCACATAAACACCCCTTTATAGGAAGTGGGGAAAAAGTGTCACCGCGCCAGGCTCACACTTAGCGCGGCTGTCGTCAAGATCAATCGCCAGTATTTGCCTGTCTGATCTCTTCAAGCCTTTTAAGTTTTCCTCGTAATATCTCTATAGTTTTGAATTTCGACCAGCGTTCGAAATAGCAAAATACATAAAAGGCGTAAATAACCACATTCAGTATCATTACTGCTTGAGCTATACCCCAGCTACTGTAAGCTTCAAGCCAAGTTGATTTTAAGCACAGGGCTCTCGCAATCAAGCACGAAATGATAAGCCAGATAATATGATAGATAGAGTCTATCTTATTGTTAAGTTTGTATATTACCCCCTTGTAAACCAGAAAAGCCGAAGGGACTAGGATAAATAAATAAGTAATCCAATCGTACTGATGAGCTTTTACAGTCAAAAAAGCCGCTAGATATAATAGCGAAGTTGCTATATCACAAACAAAGTAGGAAAAATCTTTAACTTCAGGATCATTTTCCATAGCCTGTTCCAGGTCGCCGTATAGGTGCATGTAATCTAAGAAATAAAAGATAATGATTAGGTATCGAATCCGGTGGTCTGCGCTCCAGAAATATTGCCTTGTAAAATCCCAAGGGTTTGGTGGCACTAATTCGTATAACATTGAGCCAAGGAAGCCAGGATAGATCAGACCGTAGATTACCTTATCCCAAGTTTTCTTATTACCCAGATTCATAATTATTCCCCCGTGAAGTTAGATAGACACTAAGATTTGACCACAAGTACGCAAGCCAAGAATTCCGGCAAGTGGTGCCGATGAAGCTTGATTGAGATTTAGCAACGCGGCCAAACTTTGCTGCTTTACTGCTGAACGACGCGTGGAGTTTAGGTCAACACTCTGATTTTGAAAAGAGCGGCCAACATTTCTGAGCCATCCAGCGCCCGCGCTTTACCGCCTTCCCTGCACGATTCGCTCCTGACAGGCTGTAGGCACGGGGCATTTCAGCCACGGTCAAATAAATGCAAAATCCGACCGGTCTAACGCTCAGCTTGCCAACATCACATCACCCCAGCGCGTTGTTCGTCCGGGCGCATCAAATGCCTGCCGCGTGCGCCACAATGTAGACGCAGGAAACAGACCCACCTTCACAACTTGCCCGCCGTATCGTGCATTGCAGTAATCAAGCGCCATCATCAAGCGCCGTAACATCTCATAACGATCATCGGCGAACAGCCGCAGCGGTGCAGTTGCTTCCGGCTCCAATTGATCCAGCGAGACGCCCGCGCGTTTGTAGGCGTAGCCAGGGCGGAAGATGCCACGCGGTTCTTCGGACAAGCTCGACAATGCGAGGTGAGACAGTTCGAGTGTGCAGTTCGACAGCGGCGCAACGCTGAAGGCTTGCGAGTTGGAATATTGCGGTAAGCTGTCTTTGAAACCATCGGTTGAAATCCACACGCTCAGCCGCCCACACAACAGCCCTTCTCTCCTGAGCTTTGCCGCCGCAATTGAAACGAAGTGAGCAACGGCGGCGCGCACATCGGCCAGGCTTTCAGTTGCTTTGCCAAAAGCGCGTGAGCACGTGGCTTGTTTTCGCACGGGTGGCGCTGGGTTGATTGGATAACACACAACGCCGCGCAACTCATGCACGGTGCGCAAACCCACAACGGTCAAATGCTGGCGTATCCAGCCATCATTTGCGGCTTGTAGTTGTAGCGCGCTGGTGATGCGATTTCGCTGGAGAAATTCAGCACGGGCCGGGCCGATATTCCACACCTCAGCAACTGGCAGGCGTTCAAGGGCAAGCGGTAAGTGTTTCGAGTCGGTCAGATCAAGCACGCCGCGCGTTTTCCGCGATGTCTTCGCGTAGTGAAGTGCTACTTTGCTGAGCGTTTTCGTTTTGGCCAGCCCAATGCTAACAGGCACGCCAGAGAGTTTATAAACGCGCTGGTGAATCTCACGCGCGATGTCAGTAACAGTCATGCGGGACGTTGGCTGAAGGTCAATGAAAGCCTCATCAATCGAATAATTCTCAACCAATGGAGAGTAGTCATTGAGCAGCGATTGAAAGCGCGCAGACATCTCGCCGAAGAAACCGTGATTGCTCGAAAAGACAGCGACATCGTGTGCGGCCACCAAATTCCGAATCTCGAAGTAGGGTTGCCCCATGCCGATGCCCAACATTTTCGCCAACGGATTGCGTGCAATCACATTGCCATCATTGTTGCTCAACACCACGACCGGACGGTCGGCGAGCTTCGCATCAAAGGCTGAGAAACACGCGCAATAGAAGCTATTCGCGTCTATGATTGCGATGGTTGATTTCGGATGCACATCTGCCCCTAGCTCACCACTGGTAACGGCACGCGGGGCACTGCCAGCAACCTTATGAAGGCAATCACGCGCCCGCGTATCACACAGTCCTCACCAACATCTTTCGGGGATAATTTGGGATGCGCAGCAACCAACTGGAAACCGCCACTGCTGGTACGCTCAAGCCGCCGGACGATGGCCTCACGGTCTACGAGCGCCAGCACGATTTGCTGATCCCTGTAGCTTTCTTGTGGTTCGATTACAAGCAGGTCATTCGCACGAATACCGGCGCGCGCCATTGCATCGCCGCGCATCACGGCAAAAAAGACGCAAGGGCGCACGAGCAAGCGGTCAAGAGAAAGGGGCGGTTCTCCGTCATCTGCTGCCTGTGGACGAAAACCTGTGTAATCCACGTTGTTGCTACTACAAGGGGGAAAACTGAGGTCAAAAGCGCGAGGGTGTAACTTAGCGCGATTGCATTGAAGATTTCAACTGGTGGCAGTAACTATTTTTTCGCCACGTGTTTGACTGGTGGCAGTGATATTGAGCCGTTGGGCTGACGCGATGCTCTTGTCGTTTGGTCTGTGTGGGCGTATAACGCGACACGATTAGGAGTAGTCTCCTAAAGCTGATCGCGAAAGCCCGGAAGCAAGCTGAATCGCTTCCGGGCTTTCGTGTTTATCGCTCATCAAGAAATTCAAGCTTTCTGACAGGTTGAAGCGCAGCTAGGACAGGCGCGAATTTTAATTTCTGCCACCAGTTGTACAGCCAAGGCCATTGCGATAAAGAGGAGGGATGAACCAACCGCGCATTGAAAATGACACACTCATCATCCCATTCGACAGCGATCCTAAATATCACCACTGGAAAAACGGTCAAACACAGATTGAAATACTCGCAGAATTAAAAGCGCCTGTTCACGTATTCGCAAAATATACACGTCACAATGAAGGCCACACCGGAGATACTTGTATCTGTGGTAAGGCTGCCAAATCTACAAATGAAGTCTTTTACTGCGTGCCTTGTCACGCCTATTGGGAGAAGCCCTAGAAAGTTAAAGGGAAGCTTTTCAGCTCCCCAAAGTCCGCAGCGTCCTCAGCCATTAGGGTATTTCCGCTGCGAGTTGAGCGAAGTTTACACTGGCAGTTTAATTTTGCAAAGGGCTTCGCTCTTGTCTTCCGTAAAGGTTCGGCCTAGACTGCGCGCGTCAGTCGGCAAAAGCAAAACAAAGTAGTTCTTACAAGTCAGAATTGCCCTGCAAGTTTTTGCAAATGTGGCTATACTGATGCGCGGCCTTGCCCTGAGCCACGGCTCGATTCTGTACCTAACAATTCCGACGAAAAATGATTACAGGCGAACTAAGATCACAAGTTGACAGTCTTTGGAATACCTTCTGGACAGGCGGCATTTCCAACCCGCTCGAAGTCATTGAGCAGATCACCTATTTGCTCTTCATCAAACGGCTTGACGATTTGCACACCGCAGCCGAGCGGAAAGCCAACCGCCTGAAGCGAGCGATTGAGCGCCCGATCTTCAGCGATAAACAGCAGGCTTTGCGCTGGTCGCATTTCAAGAACGAAGCGCCCGGCGAAATGTACAGCGTCGTTGCTGAGAAAGTCTTTCCATTCATCCGCACGCTGCAAAGTGACCGTGAGGATTCGACGTATTCGCACCACATGAAGGATGCGCGGTTCACCGTTCCGACAGCGGGCTTGCTGGCGCGCGTGGTGGATATGATTGACCGTATCCCGATGGAAGACCGCGACACCAAAGGTGATCTTTACGAGTATATGCTCGGCAAGATTGCCCAGTCCGGCCAGAACGGGCAATTCCGCACGCCGCGTCACATCATCCGGCTGATGGTTGAAATGGTCGCGCCGACGCCGAAAGACCTGATCTGTGATCCGGCCTGCGGTACGGCGGGCTTTCTGGTGGCGGCGGGCGAATACCTGCGCGAACGTCACAAAGGGATTTTGACTGATGACAAATTGCTGGCGCATTTCAACGAACGGATGTTTAACGGCTACGACTTTGATTCAACGATGTTGCGCATCGGCAGTATGAATATGCTGTTGCACGGCGTAGAGAATCCGAACATCCGATACAAAGATTCGCTGTCAGAAGACCACGCCGGGGACGAAGAGAGTTACACGGTGATTCTGGCCAATCCGCCGTTTGCCGGTTCGCTGGATTATGAAAGCTGCGCGAAGGATTTGTTGCAGGTCGTGAAGACCAAGAAAACAGAATTGCTCTTTCTGGCGCTCTTCCTGCGGCTGTTAAAGCCGGGCGGACGCGCCGCCGTCATCGTGCCGGATGGCGTGCTGTTTGGTTCGAGCAACGCGCACAAGACGCTGCGGCAAATGCTGGTCGAAGAGCAGAAGCTGGACGCGGTGATCTCGCTGCCCGGCGGCGTGTTCAAACCTTACGCCGGAGTCTCGACCGCCATCTTGCTTTTCACCAAGACCAATTCAGGCGGCACCGATCAGGTTTGGTTTTATGATTGTGAAGCGGACGGCTGGTCACTGGATGACAAACGCACGCCGCTACTTGATGAAGACAAACTCGGCCCCGTGCCAACTTCCGCACTCAGCGCCGACGAACACGCCAAGAACAATCTGCCCGACATTCTGGCGCGCTGGCGGCTACGCGACACCAGCGAACGCGAACGCGCCCGCACGGCGCAAAGTTTCTGTGTGCCCAAAGCCGACATCGCCGCGCAGGGCTATGACCTTTCGCTCAATCGGTACAAGGAAGTTGTTCACGTGGAAACTCAATATCGCGAGCCGCGCGAAATACTCGCTAATATCTTGAGATTTGAAGCAGAGATTCAACAGGGAGTGGCTGAACTGGAAGGGATGTTAAAGTGACTAATACGGCCACCATTGAAGAAATCACAGCAAATTCCAAATGGGCGACAACCATCGGAGCGGTTTGCGATAGGTTTGACGGAGAAGTCCAAACTGGCCCTTTCGGAAGCCAGCTTCACGCATCCGACTACTCAGATGAAGGAACACCCGTGGTAATGCCGCAAGACATGGATGATGGCAGGATTGTTTGCGACCGCATTGCGCGCGTCTCAATGCAACACGTTCAGCGACTGAGCCGCCATAAACTTCGAGTTGGAGATATTGTTTACAGTCGTCGTGGCGATGTAACGAGGTTTGCTGTTGTAACTGAGGCTGAAGAAGGCTGGCTTTGTGGAACAGGAAGTTTACGCATCCGCCTGAACAGCCCTGATATTGATGTCGGCTACGTGCGACGCTATTTACAACAGAATTCAGTGGGTGAATGGCTAAAACATCAGGCTAAGGGCATAACAATGCTCAATCTGAACACGAGTATAGTGCGCGCGCTTCCGTTCGTTTATCCACCCTTGGCAGCGCAGCGACGGATTGCGGAGGTGCTTGATCGGGCGGAGGCGTTGCGGGCCAAGCGCCGCGCCGCCCTCGCTGAACTCGACTCCCTCACCCAAGCACTCTTCCTCGACCTCTTTGGCGATCCTGCCACAAACCCAAAGGGATGGATTTGCAAGAGTCTTAAAGAGCTTGGAAAGGTAACGACTGGTGGAACGCCTCCAAGCGTGAAGACAGGCATGTTCGATGGGCCAATTCCATTCATCACACCGGGAGACCTGGAAAGTGAAGCTCCGATCAAAAGGAGCCTGACCGAAGCAGGTGCAAAAGAGAGCGTTACTGTACGCAGCGGTGCGTCACTTATTTGCTGCATTGGTGCCACGATAGGAAAAACTGGAAAGGCGATAGTACGCAGCGCCTTCAATCAGCAAATCAATGCGGTCGAATGGGGGCCAGAGGTGAATGACTCATACGGATTTGCAGTGCTTCGCTTTTTCAAGCCGACCATTGTTGCTTGGGGAGCATCCACTACCCTGCCGATCCTGAAGAAGTCAGCCTTCGAAAGGATTGAAGTACCTGTTCCTTCACTTCAAGTCCAAACGGAGTTTGCGAGAAGAATTGAAGTAGTAGAAAAGCTCAGAATGAAACATCGCGAGTCACTTACAGAGTTAGATGCACTTTTCGCCGCTCTACAGCATCGTGCTTTCCGGGGGGAACTATAACTATGCGGGGTGAACTCATCGGAGTATGGTCTGAAACCTGGCGTGAGATATGGAGCGAACTCGCGGAGCAGGAGAGAGCGCCGGATGACCTCTATTGCGAGCTATATCGGGAATTGTCATTTGCGCTAAAGACGCGACCGAAACCAGAAGTGCTGGCTGACATTATTGATAACCCGCTTCAAAGCAAAGAGGCATTCCAGGCAATCCGCGCCGATGAACTTGCTGGTGAGCAGGTGTTGGTGATCTTCTTCGAGAAAACATATGAGGCTCTTGAAGAATTAGCAGGTGACGAACTGGCCAACCCTTATTTCAATCTGCTGGCAGCTTTCATTGAGAAGTTTAGCCTGCGGTATGAACTGCGGCAGCCTTGCACGCTATGCCCGACGCTACCGGGCATGTTCGCCAGCCTTTTGCGCGATCTACGAGTAGTAACAAGCCAAGACCCACACCTCGACAGTTTAATGAAAGACTTCGAGAACGCAGTCCGTGACCTGCGCACTGATTGTTCGGATAGTCGCATCAAGACCTGTATCCACAAGCAGATGAATCTTATAGAGGCGATAGGAGCACGCAGCCCTAATGTAAACAAGACGACACTTGGCGAAATCTGCGATCAACTTGGAAGCTGGCCCCACGTTACGATGAAGGAGGCGTTAAAAAGGTTATATGGATTTGCATCTGATTACCCTGGGATTCGTCACGGGGGAAATCCTGGGGGCGCTATTAGGGCAATTGACATGCGCGATATGGTTGCGATGTCCATATTGCTTGCCGGATTCATACCCTACTTGACCGACCAGATCAGCGCCGACACCGTATATCGAGGGACTTGAAATGAAAGCCACCGAAGCCAAACTGCTCGACTTTGCTTCTCTGCAAGATTTACCTCCTGCGATGGGACTCGTGCGCCAATTTTATGAGCGGCAGAGGGGCAATGGAGGGGATGCATGAGCAACTTTGCTTTCCTCAACACCGAATGGCCGGAGTTGCACGAATCAGCGCAACGCGCCGAAGCCTTGGTCAACACCGATTCGCGCGCTTGCTGTTTCTACGCCCGCCGCACGCTGGAATTGGCTGTTGAATGGCTCTATCAGCATGATTCCGGTTTGCAGCGCCCGTATGACAACAATCTGAGCGCGCTGATTTACGAGCCAACCTTCAAGCAAAACCTTTCGCCCGGCATCTTCTTGAAGGTCAGAGCGGTCAAAGAGATTGGCAACCTGGCCGTTCACAGCCGGAAGCCTGTCACACATCAGGATGCGGTGCGCGCTACGAAAGAGATGTTCCATTTCCTCTATTGGTTGGCGCGCAGCTACACGCTCAACGCGCCCACCGCGTTCGATGGCGTGACCTTCAGCGAGCAAGCCTTGCCGCCGCGTCAGGTTAGCGTATCGGTGCAGACCGTCGAACAACTGCGCAAGCTGGAAGAAGGCTTCCGCCAGCAGGCTGACGAACTGGCCAAGAAGACAAAGGAACTGGAAGACACCGATGCCGAAATTGCGCGCTTGCGGCAGGAAATCGCCGAAGCCAAAAAACAGAATCAGGCCGTACCCGACCATCACGATTATTCCGAGAACGAAACGCGCGCCTACATCATAGACTTGATGCTGCGCGAAGCCGGTTGGCCGCTCGACAAACCCGAAGACCGCGAATACGAAGTGACCGGGATGCCGAATAATCAGGGCGTTGGTTACGTGGATTATGTGTTGTGGGGCGATGACCATACGCCTTATGCGGTTGTGGAAGCGAAACGCACCACGAAAGACGCGCGCATCGGGCGGCAACAGGCCAAGCTTTACGCCGATTGTTTGGAGGCGCGGTATGGACAGCGCCCGCTGATCTTTTACACCAACGGCTATAAGACCTGGCTGTGGGATGATTGCGAATACCCGCCGCGTGAGGTGCAGGGCTTTTATAAAAAAGACGAGTTGCAGTTGCTGATCCAACGGCGCACCAAGCGTAAAGACTTGACCGGCGCGAAGCCAAAACGCGAAATCGTCAATCGCTATTATCAGGAATTGGCCATCCAGAGCGTCAACGAAGACCTGAGCAAAAAAGAGCGCAAGGCTTTGGTCGTGATGGCCACCGGCGCGGGCAAAACGCGCACAGTGATCGCGCTCTGCGAAATGCTGCAACGCTGCAACTGGGCGAAGCGCGTGCTCTTTCTGGCTGACCGCGTGGCGCTGGTCAAACAGGCTTGCAACGCCTTCAAAAGACACCTGCCCGATTCCAATCCGGTCAATCTGGTGACGGAACGCGATGCCGCCGACAGCCGCGTGTATGTCTGTACCCATCCGACGATGATGCGGCTGATTGATGAAAAAGAAGAAGGCGCGAAACGGTTCGGCGTCGGCCATTTCGATCTGGTCGTGATTGATGAAGCGCATCGTTCGGTTTATCAAAAATACAAGGCGATCTTTGATTACTTCGATTCGCTACTGATTGGATTGACGGCTACGCCGCGCGCCGAAATTGACCGCAACACGTATTCTCTTTTCGATATTGAAGACCGCGTGCCGACCTATGCTTATGAGCTACAGCAAGCGGTGGCGGACAAATATCTTGTTCCGGCTAGGCCGATGTCTGTGCCAATCCGCTTCCCGCGCGAAGGCATCAAGTACGACGATCTGAGTGACGAAGAGAAAGAGAAATGGGACGAAATCGAATGGGACGAAGACGGCCAGACTCCCAATCAGGTTGAGGCCGCCGCGCTCAATTCGTGGCTCTTCAACCAAGACACGGTGGACAAGGTGCTGGAAACGCTGCTGCTGAACGGGCAGAAGATTGCAGGCGGCGATGTGTTGGGCAAGACGATCATCTTCGCCAAAAATCACGCGCACGCGTTGTTCATCCAGGAACGTTTCGACAAAAACTATCCACATCTGAAGGGTAAGTTTGCGCGGGTAATTGATAACTATGAAACCTATACCGAAAGCCTGATTGATGATTTTTCGGCTACAGAATACAAGGCCGAAAAGGAGCAACCGCAGATTGCCATTTCAGTTGATATGCTCGACACCGGCATAGACATTCCCGAAATCGTCAACCTGGTTTTCTTCAAGGTCGTGCGCTCGAAGACAAAATTCTTTCAGATGATTGGACGCGGCACACGTTTGCGCCCCGATCTGTTCGGCCCTGGCGAAGATAAAGAGTTTTTCTACATCTTCGACTTTTGCGGCAATCTGGAATACTTCGGACAAAACGCCAAAGGTGTTGAAGCTAGTATCCCCGTGCCTGTGAACAAGCGCCGCTTCGTGCAACGACTGGAATTGCTCGCAGGCATTCGCAAGCTGGATTCTCAAGACGAAGACGTTTGCGCACTCGGCAAAGAATTGGCCACGACGTTACAAGCCGAAGTGGCAGCAATGAACACGGACAACTTCATCATCCGCCCTCATCTTGAGCAAGTAGAAAAATACCGCGAGCCACAAGCGTGGGAGAGCCTGCAATCAGACGAATATGGAGAACTGGCGCGCATCGTTTCCGGTCTTCCGTCTGAAATGGCCAGCGAAGATGAGACCGCCAAACGCTTCGACGTGCTGGTGCTGAAAACGCAGCTTGCTATTTTGCATAGTGACAAGACCTTCACCAGCCTCAGCGCGCAAATCCGTGAAATCGCCCGCCGCTTGGAAGACAAGTCAAGCGTGCCGATGGTCAACGAACAGATGGAACTGATTCAAGACTTGCAGCAAGACGAATATTGGGCAGACATTACCCTGCCAATGCTTGAGCAGATTCGCGTGCGCTTGCGTGATCTGGTCAAGTTCATGGACAAGAAAGAACGCAAACCGATCTTCACGAATTTTGAGGATGAAATCGGCGAGATGCAGGAGGTTTCGCTTGATGGCCTTATCTCTGCCTCCGAGCTTGAGCGGTATCGTCGAAAGGTGATGAGCTTTTTGCAGGAGAACGAAAACCACATCGCCATTCACAAACTCAAACACAATGTGGCAATCACGCCGTCTGACATCAGCGAGCTTGAGCGAATTCTTTTCGAGTCCGGCGAAGTCGTGACGAAAGAGGCTTTCGAGCAAGCCTATGGTAAACAGGAAAGCTTAGGGCTATTCATACGCAAGCTGATTGGCTTGGATCGTGAAGCGGCAAAGCAGGCTTTTAACGACTATCTTGACGGCCAAGCCTTCAACGCCAATCAAATTCGCTTTGTGAATCTCATAATTGATTACCTGACGCAGAATGGCGTGATGGATGCAGGCAAGCTTTACGAACCACCATTCACCGACTTCAGCGCCGAAGGGGTTGACGGCATTTTCAAGAATCAAGAGGCAGATAAGATTATTTCGATTCTCGAAAGAATTCGCGAGAATGCGGCAGCTTGATATTAAGCCGAAAACGATAGCACCGAAGTTATGTTCTGATTTGGTGATAAAGGCAGCGGCGATTGATAGCCGCTTGAAATAACGAAGGGCGAACGACCTTTCATCATTCGCCCTTTGCCAGTGTTGATAGCGCGCTACGATCAAAGATCGAATGCTTGGCATCCTTCGCCGCGCCCGTCCGACGTATTGTTCTCTTGTTTATGATTTATTCGACTTTAGACAAAACGCGGCTGGGTTTTGACCACAGCCGCGCCTGGGTTAGTTGTTATGTGTGAACAAAAACGAACCGACCCAGACGCATCTTAATGCACTGACGCAGTTTCGTCAGCAGGCTTACGCGCTGTTTGCGAACCAGCGCGATGTGTTATTTGAACTCAGCGATGCCATCATCCAGACACCCGCCGCACGTTCCTACGCTGAACTCTCGCTGGCACCGGCTTTCACGCGGCAATGGCCCAGTCTTTACAGCGCCCTCGCCGACGGCGCGCTGGATCTTGAAGGCTTGCGCGCACTCTGTCTGCAACAAGTGCCGCGAGCGAAAGCGCGGCGGCATTTCGCGCTCGACGTAATGGCGGTGCGGCGCATGCACTCGCCGACCTTGCAAGAGCGCATCTTTTGTCACGGCGCGCAACGCGAAGTCGGCGGCCAAGGCGTGATTATCGGCTTAGCCTACTCACTGCTCGCCTACGTCGAGCAGCGCGGCAGCAGTTGGGCACCCGCGGTCCATACGCAACGCGGCAAACCCGGCGAGAGCGCCGTCGCGCTCGCCCTCACGCAAGTCCGTTGGTTAGCCGCGAAGCTGCCCGCCGACAGCCCGCCGGAGATCGCACTTGATGGCGGCTATGGCAACTGCAAATTCTTTGCCGGGCTGCGGGGCGTGCGCAGCTTTGCCACGGCGCGGCTGCGCAATGATCGGGTGCTCTACCAACTGCCCGCGACACCACCCGGCGGCGCGGCGCCGAAACCTGGACGCCCGCCGAAATATGGCCCAGCGTTTCGCTTGGCTGATCCGACTTCCTGGCCGCCACCGGATGAAGTCTGTGAGTTGACAGACCCGCAGTACGGGCGTGTCCGCTTGGAGTTGTGGGCAGCGCTCCGCTTCCGAGTCAAACAAGAGATGGTTGACATCGCGGTCGTCCGCTCGCAGATTCATCTGGAGCAAGCTAAGCCGCCAGCGCCGCATTGGTACGGCGTGCATAACGGCACGGCGGAAAAGACCACGCTCCCACGCGTCTTTGAATGCATTACGCATCGTTGGCCGATTGAACCGGCGAACCGCTTCCGCAAAGAACGACTCTACGCCGAACTGCCAAAGGTGCGCACGGCCCAGAGCAGTGATTGTTGGCTGCAACTGGTGCAGTTGGTCGAATGGGAACTCTACCTGTGGCGCCCGGCGGCGGCGGATGCACATCTGCCGTGGCAAGCGCCGCTCCCGCCCGCGCAATTGACGCCGGGCCGCGTACTCCGGTCGCTGGGCGAGAATTTAGCGCGCGTAGGCACGCCGGTAGCGGCAGTGCTACCGCGAGGAAAAGCCCCAGGCTGGCCCGCCGGTCGGCACCGCACCGTACCGCCGCGCTATCGCCTGGAGTCAAAAAGGCGGAAACAGGCGCTGGAAATGTCAAAGAACGAATGAAAGGTTGAACACCAATAGTTCTTCTCAGCTTGATGAAAGGTCAGGCTTAAGAAGAGCGTTGTCTAAAGTCGAATGATTTAATCAGCCGCGCTTTTTTACTTAGCGGTCTTTTTTGCTGCTCGATTCTTCGGCTTCGTCACTGCCGCCGACTTCTTGATCGTCTCGCCTTCTTTTGCTTTCTTCGGCCTGCCGGGTTTGCCGTAAGTCGTGACATTAGCCAATGCAGCTTCGTTTATCACGTAATCACGGCCCATATTCTGAGCCTCAATCTTACCGGCGCGAATCAACTGCCTTATTCGTATAACGCTCACGCCAAGTCTTTCAGCCGCTTGCTGTGTGTTTAGTAGTGCCATGCCGCCTTTATACGCCAGACAAAAAAGAATCGCAAGAAAAACTATCGCAAGCGGTACTTTTTCATTGACAGAAAACTATCGTATGCGATATATTCTTTCTGTCAGTTGATAACACAAACGGAGGCACACAATGATTCTCAACAATCAGATTTGGCAACAAACAATCAGCGAAGCGAAAGCGAAATCGGCGGGCAACGCCGCTCTGTTGCGAGCGATTGACCGCGCCGTTAATGAAATCGAGCGCAGCACTTATTGGGCTTTCGCTGATGGCGTGTTGAGGATCAAGAGCACCACTAGCCGCAAGTTGTACGTGATTGATGATGCTCACACGTGCGAAGCGCAGAGCAAAACCTGCAAGCATCACATTGCCCGCCGCTTGATGCTCCGCTACACCCAGACGCTGGGTGTAGCTTCTGCCGAAGTCGAGACGAAGCGCGCAAGCGTTACGGCTGCCAAGCCGTCAATGCTGGACGAAGCGAGCAAGGCTGTGCTGGTCAATCGCACGATTGAAGGCGAAACCTGCGGCGGGATCGCTGTGTAATGCGCGAAGGGCTTGCCAAGTGCGTCAACACAGGCAAGCCCAGAAGCAAACCACATGGGAGCGGTCAGCCTCTTACAACATAGAAAGCCTACCACTCCCCAAACACAAAACCAACAAAAGGGAGTTTTCAAAAGATGGCGGGACAAATCATCAAGCGCGGAGAGCGAACTTGGCTTGTTCGCATTTTCATGGGGCGTGCCGCCAACGGCAAGCAGATGTTTCATCACAAGACCATTCACGGTACAAAGAAAGATGCCGAGCAATACCGCAACAAGGTTATGCGCGAGCGTGATCTTGGAGCGTTCGTTGAGCCTTCTCCAATGCTGCTTGGTGAGTACCTAGACAAATGGCTTGAGACGGCAGCACGCCCACGATTGCATGAGCGCACGTTCTCCGACTATCAAGAATTGCTGAAGCGGTATGTGCGCTCAGCTTTGGGCGGCAAGAAACTCGCGCAACTACGCCCACTCGAAATTCAGGCGCTTTACTCTGAGATGCTGGAGCGTGGCCTTTCGCCACGCACCGTGCGGGCTACTCACATCGTTCTTTCAAATGCTCTCAAGCAAGCTGTGCGCTGGCATCTACTCCATCAAAACCCCGCTCAAAATGTCGAACTGCCAAAGCGCATCAGAAGGGAAATGACTGTGCTTTCGCAAGAAGAGGCAACCCTCTTCCTTAAAGCAGCAAAAGAGGACATACACGGGCTGATCTTCGCCTTTGCACTGGCAACAGGTATGCGGCCAGAGGAATACTTGGGGTTGCAGTGGAATGACCTGGACTTGCAAAGGGGCACTGCTACTGTTCAACGCACGCTTTGTTGGCGCAGGGGAAAGGGCGGTGGTTGGTACTTCGGAGAGCCTAAGACGCTTCAGAGTCGCCGGACTATCCCGCTGCCTGCCTCACTTACTAGAGAGATGCTTCATCATAAGCGGCAACAAGCCGAACGCCGTTTGAAACTAGGTGTTGAGTATCAGGCATATAACCTCGTCTTCGCCACAGCGACCGGCGGGCCACTTCATTCCGATAATCTAGGGGCACGCAATTTCAAGAGCGTAAGGGACTGCGCGGGCTTGTCTTCAAAGGTGACGCTATACACGCTGCGACATACATGCGCCACACTGCTTTTGCTGGCAGGCGAAAATCCAAAGGTGGTATCCGAGCGGTTAGGGCATAGCTCCATTGTGATGACCCTAGACATCTACTCTCACGTTCTCCCATCAATGCAGCAAGCGGCTACTGAGAAACTGGAAAAGATGCTATATGGCTGAGTCAGTGACACTATAGTGACACAAAATAGTTAAGGGCAGCTCTAAAGCTGCCCTTAACTATTTGAAAATGAATGACTGGGAGGCAGGGAGTCGAACCCCGATAGGCGGATCCAGAGTCCGCAGTCTTACCATTAGACGACCTCCCAAGGAATCGCCGCCAATATATGAGGCTATCCGCAATCTGTCAAAGGGTCAGGTCAGTTTTACGGAGATCAGCTTAGAAACGCCAGGGTCTTCCATCGTTATTCCATAAAGCGTTCGGGCCGCTTCCATCGTGCGTTTGCTATGCGTGATGATCATGAACTGCGTCTTGTCGCCCATTTGCAGAATCTTCTCGGAGAAGCGTCCGATGTTCATTTCGTCCAGCGGCGCATCCACCTCGTCGAGCAAACAGAAGGGGCTGGGGCGGTATTTGAAGATGCCCAGCACCAGCGCGATGGCCGTCATGGCTTTCTCGCCGCCAGAAAGCAGCAGGACGTTCTGCAAACGCTTGCCCGGCGGTTGCGCGATGATCTCGATGCCGCTTTCAAGGATGTCGCTCTCGTCAATCAAACGCATCTCGCCTTGGCCGCCGCCGAAGAGTTCGACAAAAGTGTTTTTGAAGTTTTCGTTGATCTGCGTGAAAGCCTCTTGGAAGCGTTCACGTGAGCGACGTTTGATTTCGGTGATCACGGATTGCGTGTTGGCGATGGCTTGTTCGATGTCGGCTTTCTGAGCGGTGAGGAAGACAAAGCGTTCTTCAACCTCGCCTAGTTCCTGCAACGCCATCATATTGACCGGGCCGAGCGCATCAAGCTTGGCGCGCAATTCATCCAGCCGGGCTTTGGCCACTGCCAGGTCGAAATCTTCCGGCACCATCCAGAAGGAAGGTTGAAATGCCGGCTCAAGCTCGCCTTCATCCTCGCTGTCTTCACTGAATATCGTTGCGACGGGGGCCATGGCCGATGCTGTCTCAGCTTCGACTGGCTCTTCAGGTTGTGTCGCTGCTTGTTCCAACCGCTCGATCACTTCGGCGAGGCGTTCGCCAAGTTCGTTGTAGCAGAGGTTGGCCAAATGTTCTAAATCGCTCGACAGCTTCGCCCGACTGATTTCGCTCTGTGCGCGCTCTTCGCGGGCTTGCGCGGCGGCATCGCGCGCGGCACGCAATTGCAGATCGAGCGTCTCGACCTCTTCGCGCGCGGCGTTCATGGCATTGTTGCGCTCGGTCAACTCCGCGTTGAGTCGCGCCTGTTCGGCGAGTAGGTTCTGCCCCTGCTCGGCGAGTGTTTCAAGATTAACGCGCAATTGATTGGCTTGCTCATCGGCTTCGACGGCCTCCAGGCGCGCGCGATCCAACCGCCCAGTCAAGTCGCTGGTCTCGCTCTCCAAGCGCCGCAGGTCATTCTGCATGCCGCGGCGGCGCTCGGTCTTTGCGGCAAACTCGGCGCGACGGCGCGAAAGCTCCTGCGTGCGTTGTTCGGCGTTGCGCCGCAATTCGGCATTCTCGAGCTGCGCGGTCGTGACGATTTGGTTGGCTTCTGTGTGCGCACGTTCGGCCTCTTCGGTTTGCGCGGCGGCGTGGTTGAGCTTGCCTTCAAAATCGGCCAGCTCTGCCTGCGCTTGCACGGTTTCGGTCTCAATCACGCGGATGTAGGTGGCCGCACGTTCGCGTTCGCGCTCGGCCTGCTGCACCTGCTCGCGCTCGACGGCCAGGCGATTTTCAAGCTGGCGCAATTGCGCATCGAGTTGATTGCGCTGCTCGCTCAATTCGCTGATGCGTTGGGCAACCGTGCGCAACTCGGCTTCGGCGCTGGCGGCTTGTTCTGTCAGCGTGTGCCAGCGTTCTTGCAACTCGACGATCTCACGTTTGAGCGCCAGCACGCCCGTGCCTTTTTCGGCGCCGCTGCCACCCGTAACCAAACGCCCCGCGATCACACGCTCGCCAGTCCGCGCGATAGTCACGCTGGCGTTACCGTGGCCATTGCCAGAAGTCTGACGTGATAGCTCGATAGCCTGAGCAGTGTCATCAACAATCTTGGCTGAAGCCAAGCCGGGCAACGCCAATTTGAAAGCCTCAGCGTACTCAGGACGCAGTCCGAGCAGGGAATTGAGCGTCCGCTGTCCGTCAGCTTCGTAGCCGTTGGCCGTCGCGGGGGCAGTGGCTTCAAACGCGCGGTCGGTGTTGACTACTAAAAACGTCGCGCGCCCGCCGCCTTCGGCTTTGAGAAACTCTATTGCTTTGAGCGCGTCGTCATAGCCCGGCACCACGATGTATTGCAATTCATCGCGCAAGCCCGCCTCGATGGTCGTCTCAAATTCAGGTGCAACCTGCACGAAGTCGGCCAGCGTGCCTAGCGTGCGGAAGCCGTGTTGCTGATGCTGATTCAGCAACAACTGTACGGCTTCGGAGAAGTAGGTGTGGCGCTCATCCAATTCTTGCAGCGAACGCAAGCGTTGCTCGGCGGCGGTCAAATCGCGGTGCAATGCCGTCAACGCCACTTGTTTGCTCTCGCGCTCCTGGCGCTGCCGGTCGAGTTGAGCTGTGGCAGTAGCCAATTCCTCGCTTAAATGCTGTTGTTTGCGCGTAGTTTCTTCAAATTTCAGCCTGAGTTCAGCGTGGCGTTCATCAGCCGTGTGCGCTTGCGCCGTGGCACGCTCGCGCTCCTTAGCTAAGCCGTCCAGCCGCGTTTGCGCGCGCTCGACCGCGTCATCAAACTGGCGTTTGAGTTGCCGCCAACGTTCGAGCGAGGTCGTAGTTTCGTAAAGCCGCTTGCGCGCGTCTTCCAGGCGCTGCTCGGCTGAAGTGTCACGCTCGGCTAGAGTGCGATGCGCGTCTTCAGCTTCGGCCAGCGATTTGCTCTCGGCGTTGATCTCTTGTTCAACGGCAGAAAGCTGGGCGCGCAGCCGGGCGGCTTCTTGTGAGAGAAAGCCGCTGCGCTCGCTGATCGCGGCTTGGTCACGCACGAATTGTTGCGAGCGTTGGCCGAGCGATTGCAGTTGTTGGGTTAGGTAAGTTTGCTGCTGCTTAGCGCGTTCGACTTCGAGGTCAACCGTGGCGGCCTCTTGGCGCGTAGCGTTGAGCGCGTCTTCTGCCGCGCGCGCGCGCTGGGCAGCTTGCGTTTGGGCTTCTTCAAGCGCAGTGATTTGTGCGGCAGTCTCAGTCTCACGCGTGACGATTTCGCCCAACTGCGCTTCCAATTCGCCTGCCGTACTGCGCATTGTCCGGTAATCCACGACAAAGACGGCGCGCATCAAGTCGCGCATCTCTTGCTTCAACCTTTGGAAGCGGCGCGCCTTCTGCGCCTGGCGTTTGAGGCTGCTCTGTTGGCGTTCGACTTCGAGCAAGATGTCCGCGACGCGCGCGAGATTGGTCTTGGCTGCGTCGAGCTTGAGTTCGGCCTGATGTTGACGCAGTTTGAACTTCGAGATACCGGCAGCCTCTTCGATCAGCGAGCGCCGGTCGAGCGGTTTGGCAGAAAGCACTTGGCCGATGCGCCCCTGTTCGATGATGGCGTAATGCGCGCCGCCTAAACCTGTGCCCGCGAACAAGTCCTGAATGTCACGCAAGCGGCACGTGCGCCCGTTCATCTCGTACTCGCTCTCACCAGTGCGATAGAGCCGCCGCCCGACCGTGAGGCGTTCACCCTCGTGAAAGACGTGCGAGACTTCTTTGGATGAGACTTTGCGTTTGTGCGATTTCTTCTTTTCCTCACCTGCTTGTGAGGCTTCGGTTGGTGTGTCTGACTCGTTTTCGGGCGTCGTGAGAGAAGCTTCGGCCTCTTCTGCTGTAGTGTGAAGCGCCGCTTCGTGTTCCTCTTTAGCCGCGATGGCTTGATTGACTTCCGCCGCACTGGGATGACCCAGGTCGCTGCGAATTTCAAAGGTCTCGGTGACGAGGATGGTTAAAACCACCTCGGCCATGCCAGAGGGAGCGCGGTTGCGGCTGCCTGTGAAGATCACGTCTTCCATTTTGCTGCCGCGCAGCGATTTGACGCGCTGTTCGCCGATCACCCAACTGATCGCATCGGCAACGTTAGATTTGCCGCAACCATTTGGCCCCACGACAGCAGTAATTCCTTCTTCGTCAAAGACTACCTCTGTCGGGTCAGAAAACGACTTAAACCCCTGGATAAAAAGCTTCTCAAATCTGAGCATTTTGAATTCTTATGTATGTGGACGTCTTGCTGATATGCAAAAGTGTGTGTTTAGCCTTTAAGGCCGCAGGATATAAGGCAGGGTGGGGATTGTCAAACTTGCGGCCCGTTAGCTCGGTTGACGCTTGAAAGCGTATAAAGAAAGCGGGGTGAAAGGGCGAGAGACCTACTTCTCTACAACCTTTCACCCCGCTTTCCAGCCATTGTTTCAAACACTACTGCCGGTCTTTGAACCGCTCGTAGAGCCGCGTGTGTTTGTTGGTCAGTTCAACGGGTTTGCCGTTGATGAACATGTATTTCACGCGCGTGCGAAATTCCAGCGGGTCGCCATCGGTCACAATCAAGTTAGCGAGCTTGCCTTGTTCGATGCTGCCCACCAGTTTATCAATGCCGAAGATTTGCGCCGGATAGATAGTGACAGCCTTCAGCGCCTCTTCTTTTGGCAAACCGAAAGCCGCTGACGTACCCGCGTGATAAGGCAGCAAGCGCACGTCCGACGCTTCATCCGTAGTCGTGATACAGAACTTCACCCCGGCTTTGTGCAATGCCGCTGCGCGGGCATAAGCCACATCGTAGGCGTCGTCCTCTCGGTCAGGTAGGTCAAGCACCGCGCCGAGCACGATGGGGACGTTTTTCGCCTTGAGCTTGTCCGCCACTTTGATGGCATCCTCGCCGCCGTGAATGATGAGCTTGAGCTTGTACTTGTCGGCCAAATCGAGCGCGCCTTCGATCTCCGCTTTACGACTGGCATTGACGAGCAGTGGAACTTCGCCTTTGACGACAGGGATGAGCGCCTCTAAGCCCAGATCGGTTGGGCGTGACGGCAGGCTCTTATCACGCGCGCTGGCCTCCTTGGCTTTTAGGTATTCTTGCGCGGCTTCAAACTTCTTGTTCAGTTGTTCGATGCGTTGCGCACGTTGTTGAGCCTGTCCGGCCCCGCCAAGGTTGAAACCACCGCCAAAACCACCACGACCACGCCCTCCGCCGGACGGATAGACCAGATGCATAGCGCCAGGCGCGACCAGCTTCATCTCTTGTGGCGTCCAGCCGTCCAGATTGATGAAGGCGCACTGCCCCGAAATCATCCCGCCTTGCGGACAGGTGAGCACCGTCGTGACGCCGTTCATACGCGCAACAGGAATCAATTCGCTGTTCGGATTGACGGCGGTCAGCGCCTTCATATTGGAGTTGAAGTCGCCCAACTCGGTTGTATCAACGGTGCCGGGCGCGCCTTGGCCAACTTCGGTCAAGCCGACCTGCGTGTAGGTGTCAATCATCCCCGGATAGACCGACAGCCCTGTCGCGTCAATCTGTTTGGCGCCAGCAGGAATCGCCACCGTTGCGCCGATGGCCGCGATCTTGCCGTCTTTGATGAGCACCGTACCGCGCGGGATCGTTTCGCCCGTGACGGTGACGATCTTGGCATTACGAATCGCCGTAACGCCGTTGTCGGCGGCGGGCTTGGGTTGGTTTTGCGTATAGACAAGGCCGGAGACTGCTAACAGTAGCGAGCAGACAAAAAGCGCTTGCCGGAAAGTTGCGTTGGATTTCATGCGTCTTCTCAGAAAATGTACCGTAGGTTGTCTAACCTGCGGCTGACTCGGTTAATGAGTCGTTTAGCGGTCACCAGGCGGCTTGACGATGAAGTCTTCCGCAGGTTGGACAACCTACGGTACGGTGATGACATAAACAACCCCGTCAAAATTACGGGCGTTTCTTTTTGCCGTCATGCAGATGGCCATCCAGATCATCTTCGCTCAGTGTCGGGATGAAGACTTGTCCGCCTTGCGTCGGCTGCGTCGGCAAATTTAGCTTGCGATCTTTTTCGATCAGCTCTTTCTTCTCTTTGGCCAGCAGCTCGCGGTTTGCCACGTCTTGCTTGCGCTCAAAGAAAACTTCGCCTTCGATCATCGTAACTTCAGGGCGTGAATAGATGCTGAATGGATGACCATTGAAGAGCACCAAGTCAGCGTCTTTGCCCACATCAATGCTGCCGATGCGATGATCCAGTCGAATTTGAGTGGCCGGGTTTAACGTGACCAGCCGCAGCGCCTGCTCTTCGGTCAAGTTGCCGTACTTCATCATCTTGCCGGCCTCCTGGTAGAAGCGGCGCGCGTGCTCGTTGCTGTCTGAGTGGATCGAAACCACGATGCCTTTGTTGGTCATGACCGCAGCGTTGAAGGGAATCGCATCGTAGGCTTCCATCTTGTAGGCCCACCAATCGGGCAAGATCGAAGCCGACGCGCCGTGCTTGGCGATTTCGGGCGCGACCTTGTAGCCTTCGAGCACGTGTTGCAGCGTGCGCACCTTGATGCCGAATTCTTCGCAGAGGCGCATCAACATCACGATTTCGTCGGCGCGGTAGCAGTGCGAGTGGATGTCAATCTTGCCGCGCAGCACGTCGGCCATCGCTTCCAGTTTCAGATCGCGGCGCGGCGGCAGCACGTTTTCACCGCGCTCGCGCGCGGCGTTGTAATCGTCCCACTGCTTGATGTACTCGCGGCCTTGCGTGAAGGCTTCGCGGATTGTCTCTTCGACGCCCATGCGCGTGGCGGGAAAGCGGCGCGTGGCACCGGGCAGCGCCTGGCTGTTTGAACGTTTCGGATTTTCGCCTAGTGCGAATTTGATCGTGCGCGGCGCGTCAGCGACGTACATCTCTTCGGCTGACTTGCCCCATTTCAGCTTGATGATCGAATTCTGGCCGCCGATGGAATTGGCGCTGCCGTGCAACTGATGAATTGTCGTCATGCCTCCGGCGAGTTGGCGATAGATGTTGATGTCAGTCGGATTGACCACGTCGCGCATCCGCACCATTGCGGTAACCGAGAGCGAGCCTTCATTGACCCCATCGAGCGCCGTATGCGAGTGCGCGTCAACAAAGCCGGGCGTGACATACATCCCGGTCGCGTCAATCACCTTAGCGCTTGAACCAGCCTTGACCTCGGAGTCTTTGCCGACAGCCGCGATCTTACCGTTGCGGATCAGGATCGAACCGTTCTCAATCGTGCCGTGCGACGCGGTCAAAATCGTCGCATTCTTGATGAGCACCTCTTTGTCCTGCGCAAAAGCCGTGAAAGAAAACAGCACCGTGCAGAGAGCGAAGAAGAAGAGTTTTGTTTTGTTCATCGTCTTTCCCTTACATTACAACCAATGTTTGACACCGTGCTGCTCTAGCGGGCAGCTTGGCGCATATTCTGCTTATCCGAAGCGTGTAACCCCAATTTGACGTGCACGACCTTCGTGATCGCGAGCACGACTTGATCTACATCCTTGATCGAATACCACGGGCCGATGGCGACGTGCACCTGCTTGTTTTCATCGCACCAGGCCTCGACGTTTTCCAAATCAATCGCGCGGGCGATATAAGCCAGATCGGCCTGCGGCGGCAATTCCAACACAACCGAACAACGTTCCTCGGCAGCCAACTCCGTGCCCCACGCGCAACGGATGCCAACGGTTTCAGCCAGGCCATTGACGATGTCTTGCGCAACCGCTGCCAGCGCCTGTCGCGTGGCATTGAAGAGTTGCGTTTGCGCCCACGGCACCATCGAACCAGTAGGCTTTTCGTTGCCTGCGCCCGGCACCTGCGCCATCACCGGTGGGATGCGCCAAGCCAATAACTTTTTCCCTCGTACCGGCGGACCGCCGTCAACCGCGAGTTCTCAGAAGCCTTCCCAGCGGCCACGAAAACGACTCATCCAGGCTCCTTAAATTGCATGTACTGTGCAGTACGGGGAGCGTGAGCGACCTGTGCCTTCGTAGTTTGCGCAATGTGGAGGTGCAGGTCGCTCACGCTCCCCGTACTGCACCAGCGCGTCTCGTACACTGAACTTAACAAGTCTAGTTCGGCTTCTTCGACCCGCTGAACTCGAAGGACTGCCCCATCGCGCCAAACGCGCCGCTGATCGCACTGCCTTCGATCTTACCTGTTACGCTGACCGGGACCTGATTGCCTTGCATATCGAGCGTGAAGTTGAATTTGACTTCGTTGCCTTTAATCGAGCCATCAGTGATTTTTGCCGCGCCTAAAGGCAAAGTGACTTCACCTGTCAATGCCTCGCCGTTCTGTGCCAGCGTGAGCGTGCCAGGTTGGTTGCCGTTTGGAGTGTTGACCTGGATCGTCCAAACGCCAGTCGCTACAGGCGCTGCTTCGCCACCGCTCGGGGCCGCATTTGGATTAGCGCCGCCTGGGTTCCCGCCGCCACGGCCACCGCGTCCACCGCCTGCGAAAGGCGGGCCGCCGGGTCTGGTTGGTTCTGGCGGCTTGATGTCGAAGAGCTTCCCGTCAACAAAGACGTTTTTGATCTTCGTATCCTTGTTGAAGATGTCGCCGGTCGCTACAACCAGATTGGCAATCTTGCCTTTCTCGATGCTCCCCAATTGTTCGGCCACGCCGAAGATTTCCGCCGGGTAGATTGTCATCGCTTTCAACGCAACGTCTTTGGGCAGACCCGCTTCAATCGCGCGCGCCGCGTTGGCTAGATAATCCGCCGGGCGCGTCAACGTGCCGGAGTTGAAGGCGAACTTGACGCCCGCTTTGTGCAACGCGGCTGCCGCCTTGGGCGCTTCAGCGCGTTCGCGCAGCAGGCGAATCGGTTCCTCTTCGGGGTCTTCGATGGCTTGCGAACGTTGCGGATAGCTCAGACTGAGCAGCACAGTGACGTTCTTGGATTTGAGCAAATCAGCGACTGCATAGCTTTGCGTTGCGCCCGCGAGCAGATATTTCAGCTTGAATTCCTCGGCCAACGCAATGGCGCGGCGGATTTCGCGCTCGCTGCTGGCGTTGAGTATGACCGGCATCTCACCACTGAGGACAGGCTGCAACGCGGCCAACGATTTGTTGACTTGCGGGCGTTGCGCGCCGCGCGGCGCTTTGTTGTAGCGCGCCCACTCTTCACGGTAATGCTGTGCGTCGAGCAATGACTGGCGCAGGAAAGCGAAGACTCCCATTAAAGAATTGGGATAGCCACCGCGCGCCTGGCCGAACGTAACGTTGAGCGAGACGGGAGCTTTCAGGATCAGCTTCTCACCTGATTCTGCGCCCAGATTGATAAGGGCGCTCTGGCCTTGAAAGATGCCGTTGCGCGGAGCAGTCAACGCCGTCGTGATGCCTGCTGAGCGCTGTTGGTCAAAGGTGTCAGCCGCAACCTGCAACTGCTCGGCCACTGTTACCTCTGGCAACAACCCCGCATTCGATGGCGCGGCGTTGAGCTGAGCCAGAAATGCTTGCGCAGGATCGGCAGGCGTCGCGCCTCTGCCACCACGTCCGCCTTGTGCAGGAGTTTCTTCAGCTCTGAGTCCCAGGCTAGTGTAGGAATCGAACAGTCCGGGATAGACCGTCAGCCCGTTGCCATCAATCACTTTGGCGTCGCCGGGGATGGCTACGTCCGCGCCGACGGCTTCGATCAAGCCGTTGCGCACAACGACCGTGCCTTTGGGGATAGTTGCGCCCGTGACCGTGACGATTTGTGCGCCGCGAATCGCGTAGGCTTCACCTTCGTAAGCGCGCGCACGTGTTGCCCACCAGCCGGCGGGCACGGCGCAGAGCAGAACAACTATGCAGGTAAGCGTGGAAAAGCGCCTGGGCTGCTTCATTAAACAAACTCCTTCAGTTTTAGTCGTTGCACAAACAGAATAAAAACGCGCCGGATTTTTCGGCGAGCGAGATCAATGTTACTTTGTACCACTTGAAGACGTCAGCGTGAGAGGCCCGGTTACGGGCGCATAAGCCATCAGTGCACTTATGCTGGCGGGTACTCTAGCCGATTCGATTTAGCGGCGCAATACTTCCGAGCAGATGGACGAGGCACAGAAACCAAAGCTGATCTTCTTTGACGCGGCGGGCACACTCTTTGAGGTGCGCGGCAGCATCGGCGAAATTTATGCAAGCTGGGCGCGGCGTTACGGTGTTGAGCTTGAACCGGCCACACTTCAGCAACGATTTGTGCAAGTCTTTCGCGCTCAACCACCGCTCGCCTTTTGCGACTACGGGTCGGAAGCTGAATTGAAGCAGCTTGAATTTGCCTGGTGGCAGCAACTGGTGCAGCAGGTTTTTGCCGAAGTGGATTTTCCGCGCTTCGATGCATTTTTTGCCGCGCTCTTTGAGTTCTTTCGTCACCGCGAAGCATGGCAGTTGTATGACGACGTGTTGCCGATATTGGCGGAGTTGCAGGCGCGCGGCATTCGATTGGCTGTGCTTTCCAACTTCGATACGCGGCTGGAGGATTTGCTGGACGATTTGGGTTTGGTGCGCTACTTCGCGGGCGTGCATCTTTCCTCGCGCATCGGCGCAGCCAAACCGGATGCGACGATATTCCGGGCGGCTTTGCAATATCACGGATTGCAACCACACGAGGCCTGGCACGTGGGCGATTCGTTGCGTGAGGATTTCGAGGGAGCCAGCCAGGCAGAAATCAAGGCTTGGTTGATTGGGCGCGATAGCCGTGGTTTAGTTGATCAACCCAATTCCCTTACTTCTCTGAGCCAGTTGGTTGATCTGATAAGTTAGCCAGAACGATTTGCAACTTTTCGTTCCTAGCCCGATTATCGTCCCGGCAATCACGCAAGCCAACTACATACATTCGGGAGAAAAATCTATGCGAACAATGCTGATCGTTTGCCTATTACTATTTTGCCTAATACCCGTCGCTGCGCAAAACCGCGCGCAGGATAATTCCATCGCGGCCAAAATCGCCAATCTGCAAAAGATTGACGGTTACTTCCCGCTTTATTGGGACGCAGCCCAGGGCAAGCTCTGGCTGGAGATTACGCGTTTCAACACCGAAGTGCTTTACCAGACTTCGCTGCCCGCCGGCATCGGCTCGAATCCCATCGGGCTGGATCGCGGGCAATTGGGCGGCAGCTACGTCGTCAGCTTCGAGCGCGTTGGGCCGAAGGTGTTGCTTGTGCAGCCCAACTATCGTTATCGCGCGCTCAGCAACGATGAAGCCGAGCGGCGCGCCGTGGCTGATTCCTTCGCTCGTTCGGTCTTGTGGGGCTTCAAAGTCGAGGCGAGCGAGGGCGAGCGTGTGTTGGTGGACGCGACGGCGTTTTTCCTGCGCGACGCGCACGGCGTGGTGGAACGCTTGCGCGGCAGCCGCCAGGGCAATTATCGCTTCGACGAAACGCGCAGCGCGCTCTATTTGCCGCGCACCAAAGGCTTCCCAAAGAACACCGAGGTCGAGACGACCATCACCTTCGTTAGCGAAGACCCCGGCCCGCTCGTACGTGGTGTCGTGCCGACAGCGCAGGCGGTGACCGTGCGCCAGCATCATTCGTTGGTGGAATTGCCGGATGGCAATTACAAGCCGCGCGCATACGACCCGCGCGTGAGTGCGATGCCGATAATGTTTTATGACTACGCTTCGCCTTTCGACACGCCAATTGAACAGCGCTGGATTCGGCGCCACCGCTTGCAGAAGAAAGACCCGTCGGCGGCGATGTCGGAACCAGTCAAGCCGATTGTGTATTACGTGGACAACGGCGTGCCCGAACCGATTCGCAGCGCCTTGCTCGAAGGCGCGTCGTGGTGGAATCAGGCGTATGAAGACGCCGGGTTCAGGAACGCCTTTCAAGTCAAAGTGCTGCCTGTGGACGCCGATCCGATGGATGTGCGCTACAACATGATCAACTGGGTGCACCGCTCGACGCGCGGCTGGTCGTATGGCGCAGCGGTCACCGACCCGCGCACAGGCGAGATTATCAAAGGCAACGTCTCGCTGGGTTCGTTGCGTATCCGGCAGGACGTGATGCTGGGCACCGGGATGATTCCGCCGTTGATGGCTTCGACAGGGGACAGCGGGATGGAGAGTTATTGCGAAGCCGCGTATTCGCCCGAGGCCGATTATCTGGCTGTGGCCACCACTGGCGACCCGGCGACCGATTCGGCGGCGATGGCGTTGGCGCGCATCCGGCAGCTTTCGGCGCACGAGGTCGGCCACACATTGGGTTTTGCGCACAACTTTGCGGCCAGTTCGTACAATCGCGGCTCGGTGATGGATTACCCCGCGCCCTGGGTCGAGATCAAGAACGGCAAGCTCGATTTGTCGAACGCCTACGCCGTTGGCATTGGCGAGTTCGACAAATTCGCGGTCAAGTTCGCTTATGCCGAGTTCACGGCGGGCGTGGATGAAAAGGCCGAGTTGGAGAAGGTCGTTCAAAAGGGAATCGCCGACGGCATGCTGTTTATTGACGACGGCGATGCGCGCGATGTCAGCACGGCGCATCCGTTGGCGAGTGTCTGGGACAACGGCGCGGATGCGATTGCGACTTTGCGGCACGAAATGGAAGTGCGGCGCATCGGCTTGAAGAATTTCGGGCTGGAGAGCATCCGCGCGGGGCAACCGCTCTCAGCGCTCGAAGCCAAATTCCTGCCGCTCTACCTGCATCATCGTTACCAACTCATCGCCGCCGCCAAATCGCTCGGCGGTTTGTATTTTACCTACGCGGTCAAAACGGCGAGCGGGGCAAGCCCGGCGAGGTTTCGCGAAATCGTACCGGCGGCGCGCCAACGCGAGGCGTTACAAGCCTTGCTCGAAACGCTCAAGGTCGAAGAGTTGGCCATCCCGCAACGCATTCTCGATCTGATTCCGCCCGTCGCAACTGGTTTTGAGGGCGGCACCGCGGAGTATTTTGGCCGCCGCACCGATCCGGCCTTCGACCCCTTGGCCGCGACATCAATTGCCGCTGATCTGACGCTGAGCGCTTTGCTCAACCCGCAACGCGCAGCGCGCTTGCAGGAATTTCACGCGTTGAACACCGCCAATCCAGATTTCAAAGATGTGACTGATGCGCTGATCAGCCAGACGTGGAAAGCGCCACGCCCGGCAAACGCTTATCAAGCGGCGCTGGCCGAAGTGGTGCAATCACAGGTGGCCACGCGGTTGATGGAACTGGCGGCGAATGGCGAAGCATCCACTCAGGTGCGCGCGACGGCCAGCCAGTCGTTGCGTGAACTTTCAGTTTGGTTGAGCAGTCCGGCGCAAGCGCGCATAAACGTGGCGCATCGCAACGCGACGATTGATGACATCAAACGCTTCCTCAATCGGCCTGACGCGACGTTCAAGGCGACCGCGCCTTTGCCGACGCCGCCGGGCGATCCGATTGGTTCGCGGAATTGAGCAGAAGTGGCAGGCTAGTCAATTTGAAAGGCGCACTGATGGGCTTGCGCCACGGCTTTTTGATCTTGACGGCGAGCAAGCGGACAGAATGGTTCAATTCATTGACGCCGCTGGCTCGCCAGCCTGTATAATGCCGATGATGATTGCGATGCGCTCTCCAATACAGCGTCTTTTGCTGGCCGCCTTGCCTTTCTGTCTCGTCTGGGCGCTGCTGGCTTGTATTTTCGTTTGCGCTTCGCACATCGAAGAAGATTCTCAAAGCAATGACTTTTCCTCTGCCAGCAAAGTAGCTGCCCCACACGATGATGATTGCTGCCCGATTATCACTTCAACCACTATGTGCTTGGAAAAGCTCTCGGTTGATGCGAGTGGTGTAGCGAATGCTCGGCCTCTCGCGTTGGGGGAAGCTGCGCTTTCATCAGAAGCGCAAAGTCGCACATTCAGCCCGGCTTTCAGCCCTCCTTTTGAACGGCTCTGCACGCTCCGCATCTAGCAATCTCTCTATGAATGATTTTATTTTCGGGCTTCATCTTTTTGAGGCCCAAGTCTATTTCTATTCATTCACCAAGGAGATTTATAGATGAGAGTTTTGCTCGTTCTCTTATTGCTAGTCGGTGCTTTCGTGCAGATCAGCTCGGCACAAACTACAACGAGACTTGAAGGCCAAGTGGTCTGCTGCGAAGACTGTTGGAACCGAGCCGACAGAAAGACCGTCGCCTACGGGACGCCCTCGGACTTAGCCAAAGCGGCTGAGTGTGTCGGCAAGGGCGATCCCACACTTTTAGCCGTGCTCGATAAAGAAGGGAAAACAACCTTCTATCAATTGGAAGAGGGCAAGTTTAAGAAGCCCGGCAAAAACTGGTTGGAATTCATCGGGAGCCGCGTCGAAATCAACGGCGCGACACTCGCGAAGAAAGACAAGCGCTTTATCCGGGTTGACGAATTGAAGGTGCTTGCCACGCCACAGCAAATCGCTCCACAGCCAAACGTCATCGGCGCGGAAGCCGAGCTTGTGCTGAAAGACCTCTTTGGCGTCGAACAAAAACTCAGCGCCTATCGTGGCCGTGTAGTGGTCTTGAACTTTTGGGCGACTTACTGCGGCCCCTGCCGCAAAGAGATGCCAGACCTTGCCGCGATCCAAAATCAGTATGCGGCGCTCGGCGTGCAGGTGATCGGTGCGGCGGCAGACACGCTGGCTGAGCAAAAAGAGGTGCGGAAATTCATCAGCGAGGTGAAGGTGAATTTTACCGTCTGGCTGGGCGCTACGACAGGCGATATGGCTCGGTTTGGACTTGGCCCGGCGTTGCCCGGTACGGCTATCATTGGGCGCGACGGAAAGATCGTGGCCGTTTTCCCAGGAGCCGTAACAGCGGCTGATCTCAAAAAGCAGCTTGAGACTCTCATCGCAAAATCGCAAAAAGAGGTGCGCGAACAGATCGCCTTGGCCAGTGGCAAAAAAACTGACACGTCTAGCGTTCCAAGTTGACCGCTTTGACCTGGCGAGGGCCGCGCCGTGGGCGGGGCAGAAAACGAAAGTAAAGATAGATGGACTTTTGGGGTGCGTGTCATTCCGGGGGCCGTGCCACGCGCAAGTCTGCGCACAACGCTTACCTATCGGTTGCATCCACGAGTAACAGCGGGGGTTGAAGTCAACCCGCGTGCTGACCGGGCAGGCGGCAGAGTAAGTCCGCTGCTCAACTGGTTGGCGCTACCGGAGAAAGCGCACCGTCCGGCACTGATTCTTGGCACTAGCTCCGATCGCATCGGCACGCCAGACGGCCAGTCGTTTTACGCGACGCTCAGCAAAAACCTGAAGCTCGAAACGGGGCTGCCAATCGCGCCGTATGCGGGAGTAGCTTACGGCACGCACGCACACCGCTGGCTGCCGGTGGCCGGCCTGAACGTATACTTCACTGAGAGCCTTTCCGGGCTAGTCATTTATGACGGCGTGCGAGTGCATCCGCTGTTAAATTACAGATTGGGACGGCAGACTTTTTCGTTCGTGCTGGCGTTCGCCAATAAACCCGGCATCAGCTACAGCATTTCGTTTTAATGTTTAGTGCTATCAGGCCGCAGTCTATGAATGAGTTGTTTACTGTTTATCGCAGGTCGCTCACCATTCTACGCAAGCTCGGCCACCAGCGCACTCTGATTACGACTTTGCCGCTGCCAACAATGCGCAAGACCAATACTCGCCAGCGATTTTCTGTACCGGGCGGTTCGACGATGCCGACGCGATTGCGGTAGATGCGCGGCACATCCACTGTGCCAGGCACGCCGGGCATCTCTAACCGGATGAGCCGCTCGCCGCGCACTTCGCCTTCCCAGGGAAACAGTTGGGGCGAAAAATCACGGGGTGCATCGGCTGAATTGTAAGGTTGGTTGGTGTGAGCGTTTCGGCGGTCTAGCGATTTGCTATCGTCATTTGAGCCTTGAGTGACACGTGGTCGTCTGATCTGCGCGCTCGGCTCGGTTTGTGTCGCTGGAGCTCCCACCGGCTCAATCGAGGCGCTGATGGAGGGCGTGTTTTCTGGATTAGGCGCAGCCGCCAGTTCTGGCTGCGAGATGAAGGGTGGCAGGCCAGGTTCCGATTGACTAAAGACAGGCAAATCAGGTGCGGGCAATTGGGCGACTGTGGCTGGTTTGGGCGTGCGTGGCTTAATAATTATTGGAATACTGCGCCCAGAGTTGCTTTGCCTAATTGGTTTTGACTCTTTGTCGTTCGACCAGCGATTGAGTGGTTCAGTCATCACCTGCGCCATTTCGGCTTCCGGCGCGGGAGCTAAAGTTTCGGGAGTTGGTGTCGCGCTGGGCGTGGGTGAAGCCGCGCCAGTCAAATTAGCTGTCGCCGTTGCGGATGGCGAAGGCAAAGCTACGGCTATGTCGCTAGTTGTTGTAATCGGTGCGCGACTGCTCCGATAGTTCCGGGCGAAGAAGACTGCACCGGTCAACAGGAGCGCCAGCGCTGCCGCCGCTGCCGCCTTTCTGCCACGCCGCTTGGGCGCTGTTGTATTGTAGGTGAAGAGGTCGCGCTCCTGAGCTTGTTCAGTCTGCGCGTCAGACTCAGCCAGAGTGTCGCTCGGCATTGCTTCGAGCGGCAGCAGCGAATCAACCTGTTTTTCTGGCTGTTTTTCAGGCAAAGCAACAATCACACGCTCGGCGATTCCGCGCAATTCTGCCGCTAGTTCGATGACGTTCTGCTGCCGATCTGCGGGGTCTTTGGCCAGCGCGCGCAAGATTGTGTCTTCCAAACTGAGCGGCAGTTCGGGCACGATTTCGCGTGGCGCTTGGGGTTGGGCTTGGATTTGTTTGAGCGCAATTTCAGTGGGTGTGCGCCCGTTGAAAGGGCGCGCGCCCGTCACCATTTCGTAGAGCACAACACCCAACGAGTAGAGATCAGAGCGTTGATCGAGCGGCAGGTTCTGGCATTGTTCAGGCGAGGCGTAGGCGACTGTGCCGCTCAACACCGAATGCTGGGTGAAAGGCGGCGCGCCGGGTGGCTGTGGGAATTTAGCAATACCGAAGTCAATTAGCTTGATAGCGGGTTGTGCTGGCGTAACGCCCTCGACCAGCATCACGTTGCGTGGATTTAGGTCGCGGTGCACGATGCCGCGCGAATGAATCTCGCGCAACGCGTCGGCCAGTTCAATGGCAATCGCGAGCGCTGCGCCCAACGGCAACCGTTGGCGCGCGATTAGCTCTTCGCGCAAGGTGCGACCACGGAGGTATTCCATCACCACGTAACGCAACTCATCGGAGATCGTGCCGGTGTCGTAAAGCTGCACGATGTTGGGATGGCGCAGCCGGGTCAAGGTTTCCGCCTCGCGGCGCATGCGTTCGAGCATCTCCGCCCAATAATGGCGCGCAGTTTCGCCATCGAGCGCGTAGGTCAATTCGCGCTTGGTCAGGTGGCTCGGATCGCTCACCTTGACGACGACAATCTCATCAGTCGAGAGGTCAATCGCCGTGAAAACGGTTGAGAGGCCGCCCTTGTCCAGACGGCGGTAGATTTGATAACGCTCGCCGATTACTCGATTAAGTAGATGCGCGAAAGTGGGTTCGTGCGGCTGGCTACAATTCGGGCAGAAAACAGCCAGGTCTGGCACTTCGCCGAAACATCGTGTGCAGCGTGACATAGCCTGCTCCAGGATTAGACGTTAAGGTGAGGGTGATTTCTCAAAAAGGGTGCGCAGAGTATAGGCAAAAGAGCGTGGCTCAGCAATGGCCGAATAAAGAAAAGCGCAAGACTGCAGCTTGCCCTGTCTGGCGCCGCAGGGGCGCTTACAAAGTTGCGTCAACCGAGCCGCGCCCGCCACCTTCAATCATCAAGGCGACGCACATACAGAAGAGCGCTAACGCATACTCGATCCCATCTACGCCATTGTCGCGCAGAAAGAAACCATACTTCCAATGGATACCATACATCGCCACAAACATTATCGAGCCGATCATAAACGCGCCTACGCGAGTAAGCAGCCCGAGCAAGACCATAATCCCCCCCACCAATTGGCCAAACGCAGCCAACGTCAGCCACAACTTGGGTGGCGTCAGTTCCAATGGGACGGGAGTTCGGTTGAGATAAGTGTCGAAGCCCGGGCCGCCAAACGCGCCAAAGACTATTTGAGAACCGCGCGCAATGAAGACCGCCCCAAGTGCGATGCGCAGTGGCAGTGGCGACCACGTGGCCGTGGTCGTAGTCAGTGTACCAAGCATACCGGAAACTCCCTGCGTACGTAAGTTGGACAGCCACGACTGACGCGCTGGCGCGTAGGGGACTGTGCGTCTACCATATTTTGGAACTGGTCTAGGCATGGAGATGCACGCAGTCTATGCAAGTGTCTGGGTAGCGTCAAGCCTTCGGGTGGCGAAGTTGACTCGTCACACCTTGTCATTGATGATGGCAATGATTGATTGTTATCGTGTCAGAAGCCCGCGCATCAGCAAGGGCTTCTGACACGAAAGGAAACCTAAAATGGAAAAAGTCACTGTATTTGCCTACGTCGAAGTCAAAGCCGAGTTTGAAGAGCGGTTTTTGGCAGAGGTCCCGCCGCTCGTAGCGGCGACCAGGGCTGAGGCGGCCTGTCTCAATTACGATTTTCATCGTGCGGCGGATGAGCCGAACAAATTCATGTTCTATGAGAATTGGACGAGTTTGGCCGGACTGGAAGCGCACGCGCGTTCGGAGCACATTCAGCGCTTTCGCGCCAACATCGCCGAGTTGTTGGCCAAACCGATTGAAATCAAGCTCTATCAAATGCTGACGGAGCCAGCCCCCTAGGGGCTTGTATTGTCGAGTTGCTCGTATACAATCACGACGTGATTTTCGCCTTTCGATCAATCCGCCCGCGTTCGGGCTGGCAAAAGAGCTTGGCCTGCGTGGCCGTCTGGCTGCTGCTTACACTCAATGCGCAGGCGATCAACAAGCCCGTTCCCAAGTCCGAACAATTTTTCAGCCGGCAACAGTACGTCGTTGATATTCATTTGGATTATCGCGCCGCTTCCTACACCGGGCGCGAGACGATTCGCTTCACCAATTCCACCCGCGATGAATTGGACAGTCTACAGTTCGCGCTCTATCCAAATTATGGGTTGGGTGATAGCGACCCGCTCTTGCTAAAAGTACAAAGCGTCAAACTGGGCAGTCGAGAATTGCGCTTCAGTTTGCGCGCGCGCGGTGCGCTGCTGCGCGTGGAGTTGCCCAGCAAATTGTCGCCACAGCAGAGCCTGGAGTTGACCTTGAGCTTTGCCGCCAAGCTGCCACGCGTGCCGAAGGAAGAGGCCGGCTTGTACGCGCACTTCCTGCAAGAGTTGAGCGATGCGACCGGCGATGACCGTCAAGTAGGCGACGCGCGTGACATCTTCTTTGCGGGCGACGGTGCCATCGTGATGGGCTACTTTTTTCCACTGCTGGTGGCGCAACCAGATGCAGTTTGGCGATCCTGGACTGGTTGCGGGTACGAGCGGCGCAGTCTTCAGCGAAGTTGCCGATTACGAAGTCTCGATCAACGCTGACGAGAATCTACAAATCATCGCCTCCGGCGTGAGCGGCGAGTCTACTTCGACCAAGCTACTCAACCTGCTGAAAATCTCTACGCGCTGGTCAACGTTTCGCGCTGAAAAACTGCGCGGCTTCGCATTGTTGATCAGCGAAAACTTCAAGTCGGCGGAGAAGCGCGTGGGCGATACCCGCGTGGTTTCGTATTATCGCGAGGCTGACGAGCGGGTGGGCAAGCGCGTGTTGGAGCTGACAGCGCGCGCCGTCGAAATCTATAACTCCGCCTTTGGCACTTATCCTTACCCGCAACTGCAAGTCTTCGAAGCGCCCTTGTCCGCCGGGTACAGCGGTGTTGATCTGCCCGGTCTGGTGCTGCTGGCGCAAGCTTACTACGTTGATTTCGATTCGACGCAAGCCGCGCGGCTGCCCGGCATCGTGCGCGAACAGAGCGATGTCATCAAAGCGGCGCTGGAATTCACGCTGGCGCACGGCGTGGCGCATCAATGGTGGGGCGGCGCAGTGGGCAGCGACCCGCAGCGCGTGCCGTATGTTGATGAAGCGCTGGCCACCTTTGCCGCCGCGTATTATCACGAGGTGGCCTACGGCGCGGAGTTGGGCAAGCTGGTAGTCGAACAGCAACTGCGCGGCGCGTATCATCTCTATCGTTTATTCGGCGGCATGGATATGGAGGTGGAGAAGCAGGCCAAAGATTTTCACAGCTCGTTGCAATATTCCGCAATTGCGCAAGCCAAAGGCGCGTTGTGGCTCCTGGCGCTGCGCAAGGAGTTGGGCGACCGGAAATTCTTTGACGCCCTGCGCGCTTACTACGCGGCCTATCAGTTCCAGGTTGTTTCGGCTGATTATCTACGCTTCGCTTTCCTGGCCGCTGCCGAGGAACCGCGCGTGGTGCGCGCGCTTTATCAACGTTGGCTCAAAGAGAAGCACGGGGACGAAGACATCGGGTTGGCGGATGACACAACGCTTCAGCAACCCTCCTCAAAAATGCGCTCACTCGGACGCATGCTCATGCGCATTGGACGCAGCGCCGTGCGCCCGTTCTAAACTTGGTTGCGGCAGGCTCAAGACTGCTTGGTGCGCTCCTGATAATCTTCCGAAGAAGCCGGATCGAGTTCCCAACGGTGTAGGTCGCGGTTGTGCAGCTTTTCATTCAGGCCCAGCGGTTCGTTATCTTCATAAGTCAAGCCCATTGCTTTGCCAATCTCTTCCACCACGTCTTGATCGGGTGTAGGGTTTGCGCCGCCCACTACCTCTTCACTGCCGCCTTCTTCTTTCCAGGCCGCGTCCGAGTGTGTGCCTCGCGAGCGATGTGAGTTGGCGGACTCTTCAAGCATCTTTTCGATCAAATCGCCGCGGACGCCCCCGATGTGCGCAGCTTCGGCGAACTCGTTTTTGGTCTCGGCGTCCGGCTCGAACTTTTCGCTCTCCAAACGCCCTGCGTCAACATAACTATCTTGCTTGGATTTTGGCATACGATTATTCCTCATCGTCAAAGCGCCATGATCTATTGCCGATACGGCGCGGGTTAGTCCATGAAGTTTGACTGGGATTGTACCGCAACTCGGCAGGATGACGCATGTCTGGTGCTGGGTGTTCCAGTGGCTTTCGGCTTTGCCAGTAAGGGCAAGAACTTTGGCAGATTTTTGCGACGACCCTTAATCCATGCTTTACTCTGGACAGGTTTTATCTGAAACTGTGACGCACACGGAGAAGACGGCGCGGCTAGCGCCGATTTGATTCAAACACCCATTGTTAGATCAGGAGAGATTGTGATGAAACGCTGCTTGACCATTTTGTTTGTTGCCAGTTTGCTCGTCGCAGGCTACGCGCTGACTCAACGCGCCAGCAATGCCAAATCGAGCGTTCCGGCGACGGTGACTTTCAACAAAGATGTTGCGCCCATCGTGTTTGGGAATTGCGCCGTCTGCCACCGGCCCGGCGAAGTCGCGCCGATGTCTTTGCTGAGCTACAAAGAGGTACGGCCTTGGGCCAAGTCCATCCGCGAGACTGTCGTGAAAAAGCAGATGCCGCCTTGGTATGCCGACCCGAACCACGGCGAGTTCGCCAACGACCGCCGCCTCTCGCAACAGCAGATAGATACGATTGTGGCCTGGGTTGACGGTGGCGCGAAGGAAGGCGATGCCAAGGACCTGCCAGCCGCGCCGAAATTCGATGACACGGGCTGGCACATCGGCAAACCGGACGTCGTGCTCTCGATGTCTGAGGAGTTCAGCGTACCCAATGATGGCGAGATACCTTATAAGTACTACGCCGTGCCGACCAACTTCACCGAAGACAAGTACGTGCAATTCGCCGAGATCAAACGAGGCGCGCCGAGTGTCGTGCATCACGTAATCGTCAGCGTGCGCGAACCTGGTCAGGGAGCGCTGCCCGCCGCAGGCGAAATTCGCCTGGGCGCACAGGCGCAACGCGTTAATCCCGAAGGTGCGCAAGACCCACAGCGGCAGCAACAGCAGCAGCAGCAAAATCGTGGTACCAACCCTGACGGCATGCTCGTTGGTTGGGCGCCGGGCATGAGTCCATTAGGTCTACGCCCAGGCCACGCCAAGCTGATCAAAAAGGGTTCAGTGCTGATCTTCCAAATGCACTACACCACGAATGGTGTAGCCGCGAAGGACCGCACCAGCATTGGGCTGACCTTTGCTAAAGGCCCGGTTGAAAAGCGTTACATCATCACTGGCCCATCCTCGCGTAATCTGGCGATTCCGGCTGGCGACTCGAACTACGAATCGCGCTCTTCTTTCACCTTCAAAGAAGACAGCCACATCTGGGGCTTCATGCCGCACATGCACGTGCGCGGCAAGGATTTCAAATATACGCTGGTACTGCCTGACGGAACACAGAAGGTGCTGCTCAACGTGCCGAAGTACGACTTCAATTGGCAGTTGAACTACTGGCTGAAAGCGCCGGTGGCCGCGCCGAAAGGCAGCAGAATTGACTGTGTGGCGCATCACGACAATTCGACCAACAACAAGTACAACCCTGACCCAACCAGGACAATCTACTGGGGTGACCAGACCTGGGAAGAGATGATGATCGGTTGGTTCGACTACACAGTTGATGGGCAGGATTTGCGTGTGGCGCAGACTGCTGAGAAATAGTACTGAGCCATGTCCGACAAGCTGCCAGCTTGTCGCAGACTTCCGGTTAGACACAACCCGGAGTCCGCGACAAGCTCTGGCAGCTTGTCAGCCGTTTTACTAGGAGAACCCGATGAATCGCACTCGCTTAATCGTTTTCGTTTTGTTCGCCTGCATGGCAATTGCGCTAGCGGGCTTCACACGCACGCGTGCCAGTGCGCCAACTTTCACCAAAGATGTCGCGCCGATCTTTTTCAAGAACTGCGCTGAATGTCATCGGCCCGGCGAGATCGCGCCGATGTCGTTGATGAATTACAAAGAGGTGCGCCCCTGGGCCAAAGCCATCCGCGAGAAAGTAGTCAAACGCGAGATGCCGCCCTGGCACGCCGATCCGCAACACGGCGATTGGGCCAACGACAAGCGCCTCTCACAAAAAGAACTGGACACCATCGTCGCGTGGATTGATGGCGGTGCGGCAGAGGGTAATCCGAAAGATTTGCCGTCTGCGCCAAAGTTTGCCAAAGGCTGGCAGATCGGCGAGCCGGACCTTGTCATTCAGATGCCCGAAGAGTTCACCGTGCCAGCCGAAGGCGCAGTGCCGTATATCTATCTCACCGTGCCGAGCAATTTCACCGAGGATAAATACATTACCGCGATGGAAGCGCGGGCGGGCGATTTGTCGGTCGTGCATCACATCGTGATTTACGCGCGCGATCCGAAAGGTAGTGCACCGAAGCGCCAAGACATCGGCACCGGTCTGCTCGGCGCGCTCTCACCCGGCAACACGCCGTTTATAGCGCAACCTGGCACGGCCAAGCTCATCAAGGCCGGCTCGAACATCGTCTTTCAGATGCACTACACGCCGAGCGGCAAGGTGACGAAAGACCGTTCAATGATTGGATTGAAGTTTGCCAAGTGGCCGGTCGAGAAGGTTATCACCACGACAGCCGCATGGGATACGCGCTTTGCCATCCCGCCCAATGCCGAGAATTACGAAGTACGCGCCAGCTTCACGGCTGAAGAGGATATTGACATCATCAGTCTAATGCCGCACATGCACTTGCGCGGCAAAGATTATCTGTATCGTGCGACCTATCCCGACGGGCGCACGGAAACTCTGCTCTCGGTGCCGCGCTACGACTTCGGCTGGCAGGTTTACTACTATCCGAAGAAGGCGATTCGCTTGCCCAAGGGCACGAAGATCGAAGGCATCGCGCATTACGACAATTCGACGAAAAATCCGCAGAATCCCGATCCGACAAAATCTGTGCGCTTTGGCGAGCAGACCTGGGAAGAGATGATGAATGGATTCTTCGATTACACCGTCGTCAGCCAGAACCTAACCAAGCCTGCTGCTTCCGGCAGCAGCGAGAAGTAACAAGAAAAAGCGGGAGATTCGGCCATACCGCGTCTCCCGCTCTGACTTTTTCTCGTATAAATTTCACTAGCAAGACTAGCCAGGCGGCCAAGCCATTGAGCGCCCGCCCAACAGATGTACGTGCAAATGCTCGACTGATTGTCCGGCCTCTTCGCCCGTATTGATCACCGCGCGAAAGCCGTTTTCCGCAATGCCCACCTGATTGGCAACCTTGGAAGCCAGCCGCATTAGGTGTCCTAGCAAAGCCTCATCACTCTGGCTCACGTCATTCAACGATTCTAGATGTTCTTTGGGAACGAGCAAGATATGTGTGGGCGCTTGTGGGTTAAGATCACGGAAGGCTACTGCATGGTCGTCCTCAAAAACTTTTTCCGCCGCCGTCTCACCCGACGCGATTTTGCAAAAGATGCAATCTGCTTCTGTCATTCAATCTCCTTTGGATATTTCAAAACTCAAGTTAAGCTTGATAGTAGCATATTAATACGTCACCTCAAGCCGTCACGTTACCTTTCGACAAAGAATTCTGACTTGACCGTCACCGGGGAGATGGTCTACGGTTTGCTGCATCAAACGCGGTGAAACTTGGGACAACACTTATGCGATTCTTCTGCGCGATCCTGCTCGGCTTGAGCTTGCTGGCTTCGGTGTTCTCGTGCAACCTGGCGCGGCGCGACAATGTCAAAGCGCAAAGCTCCGAGTTAACCCAACAAGATATGCAATTGACAGTGCCAGGCCGAATCGTGAATTACACCTACGAAGTCGTGAACACGTATCCGCACGACTCGGCGGCCTTCACGCAGGGGCTGGTCTTTTATCAAGGTGCGCTTTACGAGAGCACCGGCTTGAATGGCGCTTCGAGCTTGCGCAAGGTCGAGTTGGAAACCGGGCGCGTGTTGAAAAAACTCGACATCCCGGCGCAGTACTTTGCCGAAGGCTTGGTTTTGTTCAACGGACGACTGTTGCAATTGACCTGGCAAAATCAAATCGGCTTTGTTTACGACCAGGAGAGCTTCCAGCAATTGAACACGTTCCACTACACCGGCGAAGGCTGGGGTTTCGCGCACGACGGCCACTCGTTGATCTTGAGCGATGGCACGAGCCAAATACGCTTCCTCGATCCCAACAATTTTCAAGTGCAACGCTCAATCAATGTAACCGACCGAGGGCGCGATGTCGTTCGCTTGAATGAGTTGGAATATGTCAACGGCGAAATCTTCGCCAACATCTGGTTTACCGACCGCATTGCGCGTATCAACCCTCAGACCGGAGCGGTGAACGGCTGGATTGACTTGGCTGGTCTGCTTTCTCCGCAAGACAGCAGCGCTGATGTGTTGAACGGCATCGCTTATGACGCCGCTACTAACCGGCTGTTTGTGACAGGGAAGTTGTGGCCTAAGTTGTTCGAGATTCGTTTGAAGCTGAAACAGAATGAGCCGCGTCGCTGACTTCGGCTTGCGATGCTCGCTCTTAGCTATGGCAATAACGACGCAGCCAGAAAACGAGTAGCACAACCTGCCAAGGTTGCGTGGCTTCATCATTCAATACATCCCTTACCCCGGCACTACGCCAACGCAGCGGCGCGACCTCGGCAGGTTGTGCTACTGGCGCCAAGCAGCCTGTTTCCCTGCGCAATACTTGGGCGGACACCCACTTCAGCGAGTCTACTTGCGGCACTCAAGAGCGTAAGCGACAATAAACACGCTCTGATGGTGGAGCTTACTATCAATGAAAAATTCGATTGGGAAAATGAAGAAACTTGTGGCGTATTTGCTCGCCTTGCTTATTCCGATTGTGCCTGGCTGCGCAATCTTTCGTGTAGCTGCCCAGCCGATCAGCGTTGCAGAGAAAAGACTATTGGTGTCTGATGAAATGGCTAAGGTTTCTATCACTGACAAAAATACTGCGCTGAACCTGGCCGAAAAAGACCGTCGCCAGCTTGAGAAATTGATTGCCGACGCGCGTTCGCAAAACGGTATCGGCGAAAAGATGAAGTTGATCTCGGCGCGCCTGCTCGGAGCGCCGTACATAGTCCAACCGCTGAAAGGCTCGTTGACCACGCCCGAAGAATTTGTCGTGCGCTTGGACGGTTTCGATTGCGTGACTTACATCGAAACCGTCTTGGCGTTGGCTGGCGCGAAAGATGTAAACAGTTTTTTGAACCGGCTGCGCACGCTGCGCTACGTCAACGGTGAAGTCTCGTATGCCACGCGTTTGCACTACACGACCGATTGGAGCAAGGCCAACATCCAGCGTGGCTATTTGCAAGACGTGACGCAGGGCGCTGACACCGTCGTGCGCACGAAGGTTTTGAGCAAGCTGACAGGCTTTCGGCCGCGCGCCGAGAGCTTCCGCTTCTTTCCAAAAGCCAAGCTGACCGCGATCAAAGAGACGTTGCAGGATGGCGATTTGATCTACTTTGTTTCGGCGCGGCAGGGGTTGGATACCTATCACGTCGGCTTGCTCTTTTGGGAAGGCGACCAATTGGTAATGCGGCACGCCGCGCGCAGCCAGCACAAAGTGGTTGAGCAACCACTAGCCGAGTTCATCAAAGCAAATCGCATGTCCGGTTTTATCGTTGCCCGTCCGCTGGAACACAAATAGGCACGCCATATTTCATAGGTTCAATGAAAAAACTGACCATCGCGCTTGCCAATGTCCACGCTGGCAGTGAGCCAGAGCAAACTCATCAAGCAGTTCAGTCGTTACTCGCCCATCCGCTCGTCGAGCGCGTCCTTTGGTTGCGACAAGCTGGCCTGCCGCCAGCGCCAGCGGGTGTGCAAGAACTCAGCGTTGACATCTGGTGTTCAGGCGCGCTCATCAACAAGCTATTAGCCGTGTGCCGCAGCGATTATTTGCTACTCGTGCTGCCCGGTGGGCACGTCGAATTTGGCGCGCGCGCATTGGAACGTTTCGTGCAGGTCGCCGAAGATACCGAAGCCGGGTTGCTTTACAGCGATTTCCGCGAGCGCAACGGCACAGAGGTCAGCGAGCATCCACTGATTGATTACCAACTCGGCAGTCTGCGCGACAACTTCGACTTTGGTTCTGTATTGTTGTTCTCACGCTCAGCGGCGCAAGTTAGTTTGCAAGAGTACGGTGCGGTGGCCGACGCGGTGCGCTGGGGCGGGTTGTACGATCTGCGGTTGAAGCTTTCGACCGATTTTGAGGTCGAGCGCATTCCCGAACCGCTCTACACGCGCACGACAGTGGACGCGCGCGCCAGCGGTGAGCGGCTGTTTGATTACGTTGACCCGCGTCAACGCGATTATCAAATCGAGATGGAGCGGCTGGCCACGGAACATCTGGAACGGCTTAACGCCTGGCTTGAGCCGCATTTTGCTGTGGTGCCGGAGAGTACGGAAACCTTCCCGGTCAAAGCCAGCGTCATTATTCCCGTGCGCAATCGCGTCAAAACGATTGCCGATGCGGTGCGCAGCGCGCTCGCACAAAAGACCGATTTCGCTTTCAACGTGCTTGTAGTGGACAACCATTCGAGCGACGGCACGACGGAGATTTTGCGAGAACTGGCAGGCGCGCACTCAGCGTTGATTCATTTGACCCCTGCTCGCACCGATCTGGGCATCGGTGGTTGTTGGAACGAAGCGGTCTATGCGGCGCAGTGCGGGCGCTACGCGGTGCAACTCGACTCCGATGACCTTTACGCCAGCGAACAGACGCTACAGCGCGTTATAGCTGAATTCGAGCGCGGGCGTTACGCAATGGTGATCGGCTCCTACACGATTGTGGATTTCGAGTTGAACGAATTGCCGCCGGGCTTGATTGATCATCGCGAATGGACGCGCGAAAACGGGCGCAACAACGCGCTGCGCATCAACGGACTGGGTGCGCCGCGCGCCTTCGATGTGATGGTCTTGCGGCAAATTGGCCTGCCCAATGTGAGCTACGGCGAGGATTACGCCGTGGCTTTGCGCATCAGCCGCGAGTACGAGATCGGGCGGATTTACGATTCGCTCTACTTCGCGCGCCGCTGGTCGGGCAATTCAGACAGTGCGCTGCCGCTCGCGACAATGAATCACTACGACAGCTACAAAGACCGGTTGCGCACGATTGAGATTCAAGCGCGGCAACAGTTTAATGCGCGTGCCGGATTAAGCGGGGCAGGCGCATGAATTGGGAAGAACGAATTCTCAGCGAGGCTGTGCTGTTGCCTTTTCTGATGGGCGGGGCGGAAAGCAACTTGGCTGCGCGCGCTAATGCGTTGTTTGCGCAACAGCAAGCTGCCTGGCCAATGTTGCGTGAAGCCGTCGCGGGCTTTCAGCGAGTCGAATACAAGCACTTCAAGATACGCGGTGCGGAAGTGCTGGCGCAGTTCAATCCCAAACGCATCACCAGCACGGGGGCAAAAGTGGATGCGGCTTCGATCAGAGCGCGCCCGTGTTTTCTGTGCCCGGATAATTTGCCTGTTGAAGAACGCGGGTTGGCTTATGGCGATAATCTTGTCGTGCTCTGCAATCCGTTCCCAGTCTTGCCGAAGCATCTGGTGCTTACTGCGCGGCAACATACGCCACAGACGCTGACTCGGCATTTGGGCGAATTGCTTGAATTGACGCGCGCCTTGGGCGAAGAGTTTTTTACGCTGTACAACGGGCCGCGTTGTGGGGCTTCCGCCCCCGATCATTTGCATTTTCAAGCCGCTGCTGTTGCGAAGTTGCCGATCTGGCGCGAAGTTGAAGGCTGGCCGTTGCAAAGGTTGAAAAGTGAGCAAAGGGTCGAAGCGTTTTCGTTCTCAACTTATCGCATCAATGTGCTGGGCGCGCGTGGTAATGAGCCAGCAGCTTTGCAGCAGTGGCTTGAGCGCGCTGTCGCGGCATTGGCCAAACTAACACAAGCAGAGGAAGAACCGCTGCTCAACCTGTTGGCCAGATTCGAAGCTGGCCATTGGACTGTGCTGCTTTTGCCGCGCCATCGCCATCGCCCGTCCTGTTATGACGCGGAAGGTGAAGCGCGGCTGATGGTCAGCCCTGCCGCAATTGACTTGGGTGGAGTAATGGTCGTGCCGCAGGCGGGGCATTTCGCGCGCATCAATGAAACGGCGCTTGAGCAGATTTATGCAGAAGTGACGCTGCGCGATGAAGTGTTTGATGAATGGCTGAAACAGCTTGAGTGTTGATGAGTGATGTTAGTGTCGCTGGCAAAAGAACCAACAGTCAAAGTTGGCCTGATGATGGGGGCAGAGCATGTCCACTTCACCCTCGGCGGTGAATATCTTTCGCCTGGCGATCAGGTTTGGCCTGCCGGAGACTATGTGGCCAGCGTCCAGAGTGATGGCACTGTAGCCATTACGGAAGAGTCGGGCCGTGTGGTATATGCCGCGCCTGAATGCCAACTCACGCCGGTTCATCAAACAGACGCTTTGTTTACGCTGCGCGGAATAACCATCGGCATTGGCTTCCACTGGCAACGCCAGGAAGACCAGCAGTTCAATGGTACGCTGCTTTTGCGCATGGATGATCAGCGGCGCTTGCTGGTGATTAACGAAATTGGTGTCGAAGCCTATTTGACCAGCGTCATCGCGTCCGAGATGAGTGCGACGGCGCATCCAGAGCTGCTCAAGGCCCACGCGATCATTTCGCGCAGTTGGCTGCTCGCCCAACTCGCGCCGTGGAAAGTGCCGCGTGCTAAGGCAGCGGTGAGCCACACGCAGAACGAACACGAGCTGATTCGCTGGTACGACAAAGAAGACCACACGCAGTTCGATATATGCGCCGACGATCACTGCCAGCGTTATCAAGGCCGCGCCAAAGCGACTGCGGTTGCGATCTTCGAGGCGATCAACAACACGCGCGGTCAAGTGCTCAGCTACGCAGGAGAATTGTGTGACGCGCGCTTTTCCAAATCCTGTGGTGGCTTCACCGAAGTTTATCGCGCGGCTTGGGAAGATGTGGACGTGCCGTATTTGCAGGCCGTCTACGATGGCGAAGATTTTCCGGCGCAGTTCGCTTTGCCGTTGAGTGATGAGGCGAATGCGACGCAATGGATTCGCCTCGCGCCACCGGCTTTTTGTCACACGCAACAGCGTGACATCCTCACGCGCATCCTGCCAAGCTTCGATCAAGAGACGGCGGACTTCTACCGCTGGCAGGCGCGGCTGCAACAAGACGAATTGCAGGCTTTGCTAAAACAAAAACTCGCGCTCGATTTTGGCGCGATCAAAGCGCTCGAACCGGTTGAACGCGGCGCGTCGGGTCGTTTGGTGCGTTTGCGCATTGTGGGGGAGAAACGCACGCTCATTTTGGGGAAGGAATTGGAGATTCGGCGCGCGTTTTCAAATTCGCATCTTTACAGTTCGGCCTTGGTGATTGAGCCGGGTACAGTGCAAAATGGCGCGCCAGTGCATTTTACTTTACACGGTGCTGGCTGGGGGCATGGCGTCGGGCTTTGTCAGATCGGCGCGGCATTGATAGCGGAGCGGGGTTACGATTTCACTCAGATTTTGTGTCACTATTATCGTGGGGCTCAGCTTTTCGCCTTATACCGAGGATCGTTATGAGCGAGAATTTCTATCAACTCGATTTGCCGACGCGCCGCCGTATGCTGGCCGATCAAGGGTTCGTGCGCGATGAAACGCGCGTCTGGCGGCATTTAGACGGGCGCGCGATTGGCGAGGGCGTGGCGGCAGCGTTGACCGATACAGCCTTTTGCCGCTTTTTGCGCGTGAAGTTTCCACTAGATCAGCCAGAATCATTGGCGGATACGGCGTAGGCTGTTTGATGTTGCCGGCCTGCGTTTATCAATTTATTTTGGCAATCTTTTGAGGAGTCGTTCAGGTCGCTACGGCGTGAGAAGCGATGAAGACGCTGCGCGCGATGTACTGCAGGTTATCCAACCTGCGGAGGGCTTAATCATCAAGCTATTTGGCAGTGACTGAACAACTGACTAACCGAGTCAGCCGCAGGTCGAACAACCTACGGTACAATTTCCGAGGTGCGTTGTGAAGAAGGCCGCCTTAGTGCTGCTCATTTTGCTTAGTCTGTCACTGATTGTGTGGCCGCTTCAGCGCCAGCGCCGCCCCGACACTTTCCCAAACATGCGCGAAGAATTTACCCGCCGCGCTCGCACCGGTAAGTCGCATCGCGGTGAGTATACCTTTACACGTTTGCGCTACGGCGGTGGCGGTTATCGCTCGTCGTGGACGACCGATTGGCCGAAGGCTGACGAACAGTTTCTCATCGGTTTGCGCAACTGGGTGCAGAGCAGCCTAGACATCAGTGATGAGCCAACCACAGTTCCACCTAAGCTTGACGAGCTTGTCAAATACCCTTTCATTTATGCCGTCGAGCCGGGCTATATGGATTTGACGTCGGAACACGCGGCGCAATTGCGTGAGTACTTGTTGCGCGGCGGCTTTTTGATGCTTGATGATTTTTGGGGCACGTATGAATGGCAGAATGTGCAGGAGCAAATGCACATGGTCTTTCCCGAATATTCGATCAAAGAATTACCGCTCAATCATCCGCTCTTTCATTGCTACTTCGACATCAACGAGGTGGTGCAAGTACCCAACGTGGGCAACGCCTATCGCGGGATTACTTATGAGAAAGACGGCTACGTGCCGTACTACATGGCGATCACCAACGAAGAAGGGCGCGTGATGGTCTTCATCGCGCGGAATGCCGACAACGGAGATGCGTGGGAGTGGATTGATGATCCCAATTATCCCTTGAAATATGGCTTGGCGGCTTACCGGTTAGGCATGAATTGCATTGTTTATGCGATGACGCATTGAGTAAATTCAGTTGATTGACTCAGCAAATCTGTTGTTAAAGTAGTACCTGAGATAATTTTCTTGACCGCCTCGGCTTTTTTTGCAAGACTGTGCGCCGTTATTAAAGTATTGCCTGCAATACTACGAATCGCAGATGGAATTGGGTGCCAACCATCCCCACGCCTTTTGATGCGTTGGCGAAGTCGAGCCTGAATCTCACCGCAGCGCTATTCAAGACCCAATCTCATACGCACATTTGAAGCCAGTGAAAACTGGATTGAGCAAACTGCAACAGGCTGGCCGAAGAATGCCGCAAATGGCACAGCCAATTCTGAAATCACACAGACGTGGGATACCTGAACATTGGTGCGAGCCAAAGATTGGCTCAGCTAGAGACAGCCGCAAACTTATCGTTGGTGGCTGATAATCAAATTCAAACATTCAAGAAACACTGACATAGCCCCAAAACAGCACTTCCCCCAGTTGGCCAAGTAGTATCCAACACCACTATGCCAGCCTCGTCGAGATACGTTTGAGGCTAGCAATGGGTGATGGGTAATAGATGTTAGTTCGGAGACAGGTAAGCTATGCAAGCTATTTTTGCCAAACAAGACGCAAACACAAATGAGTTCCGGCGCATTCTGTTGATTTACCGCGGGCAAACAATCGTCAGTGTGAGCCAAACCATACGCCACAAGATTGATGCCAAACCACGCCCTGCGGAAATCAATTGGGGCGCAATGAGTAGCAAATCAGTCGAGGAGATTGAAGCCTTAGGACAGGCATTGCTTGAGGCGACGGCGATTGCGCGCGAATGGAGCAAAATCGTGGAGGAAAGTTTTCCCTCAAAACCTCAGCTAGAGTTGGTTGAGGCTGAAAACGTATCAAACCACAAACTTATAGCCGACACGATGCACCGTTATGATGTGGTGCGGGTCATGCGGTGAATCTTCGATCTTTTGCCGTAGCTTGGTGATATGCATGTCTACCGTGCGTGTGGTTGGGAAGCTGCTGTAGCCACAGACGGTGTCGAGCACTTGATCGCGCGTGATTACTTCGCCGCGGTGTTCGATAAAGAACTTGGGGATATTGAACTCGCGCGGTGAGATGTCCAGCGGCATGCCAGCTTTGGTCACCTAGAATTTCTTGAAATTGACTATCACGTCACCGAAGGAATAGTCGTCTTGGGTTTCTGGCTGGTGCGTCGCAGTAGGGCTTCGACGGGCGCCATCAGTTCCATGAAGCTAAACGGATTGGTGACGTAATCACCCGCGCCAATCTTCAGGCTAACGACTTTATCAATCTCCTGGCCGCGCGCTGTGGGCATAATGATCGGCGTGGCATTGCCATTGTCACGCAAATGCTTGCAGATATCGAAGCCGCCTAAAACTTACACACTCAACTTACATTTCTGAAGCACTTGGACAAAGTTCGCAGTTAATCAATGGACAATCTCTGCTGAACAATTGACAATAGGCGGCGGCAAAACCGTTACCCTAAATCTCTAACAAGCTAGAAAGGATGCAACGATGAGTGAACCAAAAACTTCCCGTCGGAGTTTTATCGCGACGACTGGCGGTGGCGCGCTGGGCCTGACCGCTGGGAGTTGGAGCAAGGTGTTGGGCGCAAACGACCGTGTGCGCCTGGGTGTGATCGGCACCGGCAATCGCGGTGGCGATGTGATGAGTTGGTTTCTCAAAGAAGCCGATTGCGAAGTCATCGCGCTCTGCGACGTGTATGACCAGAACCTGAACGCGGCACTGGAGAAAACCGAAAAGAAAGCCAAACCCTTCACCGACTATCGCGCGCTGCTCGACACCAAAGAAGTTGACGCAGTCTTGATCGCCACGCCCGATCCGTGGCACGTGCGCATGGCGACCGATGCCTGCAAGGCGGGCAAAGACGTCTACGTCGAAAAGCCACTCACCTTCACCATCGAAGAAGGCCACGAGATGATTAAAGTCACCAAGGCCACCAATCGAATTGTACAAGTCGGCTTGCAACAGCGTAGCGGCGAACATTACGCCGAAGCTAAAAACGAATATATCAACTCAGGCAAGCTCGGTAAGATCACGCTGGTGCGGACTTGGTGGCATGGCAACGGCTATCATCTGCGCAAACCCAACTTCAAAGACAAACCGGCGGGCTTAGATTGGAAAGCCTTTTTGGGGCCGGTGAAATATCGTGAGTTTGACGCGCAGCAGTTTTACAACTGGCGCGCTTACCTGGATTTTGGCGGCGGGCAGATCACCGACTTGTTCACGCATTGGATTGACGTGGTGCATTGGTTCGTGGGCGAAGATTTGCCGCTCGTCGCCAGCGCTTCTGGCGGCGTCTTTCACTACAAAGACGGGCGCACCGCGCCGGATACCATCTGCATTCAGCTTGAATATCCGAGTCAGTGGACGGCGACCTTTGAAGCCACGCTGGTGCCGGGCGCGCGCGGCGCAGCCATCGAATTTCTGGGAGAGAAGGGAAGCATATACATTGACCGCAGCTCATACACCTACCGGGAGGCGCCGCAGCGTAGAGGTCCCGTGCCTGAACCAGTTACAAAGCGGGCGGCGAAGGCACTAGAACCACAGCATGTGCGCAACTTTCTCGATTGCGTAAAAGCGCGTAAAACACCCAATTCGGACGTGGTCAGCGGGCATCGTTCGGCGCTGGCTTCGCACTTGGGCAAAATAGCCTATATGCAGAAGAAGCGCGTGACCTTCGATCCGGCCAAAGAACGGGAGTACGTACTACCTGCGCCTGCGGCCGCGGTGAAAACCGGGAGTTAGCAGCGGCCGGACGTTCTGAAGATCTCTATGACGCACAACGTAAAGCAGTCTTTCAAGTGGGGTAGCCGCCGGCGCTGCTCCACTTGTTTTGTTTTAGCGCTCTGGTTCGGAGTGGCGTGGTTGACCGTGCGCGGAGCCGAACCTCGCTCAAGCGCCAGCACAACCGGGTTGCCTAACTTCGTCTTTATCCTGGCCGATGATCTGGGCTACGGCGATTTAGGTTGTTATGGCCATCCGCGCATCAAGACTCCCAATCTGGACAAGCTGGCGAAACAAGGCTTGAAGCTGACCAACTACTACAGCGGCGCACCGGTCTGCTCGCCTTCACGCGCGGCCTTGCTGACCGGGCGCATCCCACAACGCGACGGCATCGTTGATTGGATACCGGAGAACGCGAACATCTATTTGCCACGCGAGACGACGACGTTGGCGAAGATTTTGGCTAGAGTCGGCTACACGACGGTGCTCTCCGGCAAGTGGCATCTGAATGGAAAGATGGACGGCTCGCAGCCGACGCCTGGCGATCACGGCTTCCAACATTGGTTTGCTACACAGAACAATGCTCTGCCTACGCACGAGAATCCGACCAACTTCATCCGCAACGGCACGCCGGTCCGCGAACTGAAAGGTTATTCGAGCACGTTGATTGTCAACGAGGCGATAGATTGGCTGCGCCAGCGCAAGACGGAGCAGCCGTTCTTTCTCTACGTTGCCTTCCACGCGCCGCACGAAAAAATTGCTACGTCGGATGAGTTCTTAGTGCCATACGCCGACGTGCCAAACAAAGAGCAGGCGCAATATTTTGGCAACATCACGCAGATGGATTTCGAGATCGGGCGCTTGCTGCAAACGCTGGACGCCTTGAAACTGGCTGACAACACGCTGGTTTTCTTCAGCAGCGACAACGGCCCGGAAACGCTCAATCGTTATCAGGGGGCAACGCGCTCTTACGGCTCACCGGGCAATCTGCGCGGGAGGAAGCTGCATTTGTACGAGGGCGGCATTCACGTGCCCGCGCTCGTCCGCTGGCCGGGTGTAATCAAGGCAGGGCGCGAGAGCGATGCGCTGGTTTGCGCGCTGGATTGGATGGCGACTATTCGTGTCTTGACCGGCATTCGGGCATGGGATTTGAAAATTGATGGTGAAGATTTCAGCCAACTCCTGCGCGGCGGAAAGTTCGTGCGCGAGCAGCCGCTCTACTGGCAATATGACAAAGCTATCAACAGCGAGACCGACGCCATGCTGCCAAAGTTCGCGCTACGCGACGGCGATTACAAACTACTTGTGAGCGGCGATTTCAAAAACGTCGAGCTGTACAATCTGCGGCGCGATCCAGCGGAAGCCACCGATATAGCGCGCCGCGAATTGCCGCGTGTGAAAACGATGATAGAGCGCCTGAAGCTGACCTACCGCCAGCTTGAGGCGCTGAGTTATACGCCAAAGAATTGAAGGCAAGTAGTCATTCGCCTTTCCTATGCATTCAATCAATTGCCGCATTGTGCTGGTGCGCCCACGTGACCCGAATAACATCGGCGCGGCGGCACGCGCGATGAAAAACTTCGGCTTCGGCGATCTCTGGATCGTCACACCGCATCCGCCAGTTTGGCATGAAATTGTTTCCGCCGTGAATGCCGAAGACGTGCTGGCCAACGCGCACGTCGTCAATACGCTCGACGAAGCTATCAGCGATTGCAACCTGGTCGTTGGCACAACCGACCGCACGCGCGTTGAAGCGAAGCAGACCGTTTACACGCCGCTCGATCTGATCCGCGAGTTGAGCGAGGCAGACTACCAACTCGCGCTAGTCTTCGGTTCGGAGAAACACGGCTTGACCAACGAAGACTTGAGCCACTGCCACCGCGTGATGAGCATTCCCACGCAGCCGAATTGTCCTTCGATGAATTTGGGGCAGGCCGTTGCAGTTTGCTGTTACGAACTGATTCGCGCTAGCGCACAGACTTCAATTGTTCCTCGTCCGGCTGAAACCGCCACCGCAGGTGCGACTGAAGCAGCGTTACAACTTTTGCTAGAGGTGTTGCGATTGATAGATTTTGTTTTGCCCGGCAACGAGCCGGGTTTGAAATGCCGGCTCCGCAGCAGCCTATTCAGATTCGAGTTGACCAAATACGATGTGGAGATGCTTTGTGGTATCTTGAGCCGGATCAAGCGCGGCCTGGCAAACGATCAGGAGAAAGGAAGCTGAGTATGAGCGAACCAATCCCCCAAGCAGAAGTTCAGCTTTGTTTATCGGCTAAAAACCACCGCAAGCCTGCCTTCACGTATGCAGTACTGGCGGAAATGCAACCGGACTTTGAGGCTGAAGGAAACAAAGATTTGTGTGAAGGGCGACTGAGCGAAGGCAGCGGAGTGCTGGCGATGGTCAAAGCGGGCCGGATGAGCCGCCACCTTTATCACGCGCGTCTCAACAGCTAATCAATACGATTCATAATGGAGGATTTAGTTTTTTATCAATGAGCACAGAAGCAAACAAAGTTATCTACTCGATGGTCGGCGTTAGCAAGTACTACGACAAGAAAGCCGTCCTGAAAGACATCTACCTCGGCTACTTTTACGGCGCGAAGATCGGCGTGCTGGGCTTGAACGGCAGCGGCAAAAGCTCGCTGCTACGCATCCTGGCGGGCGTGGATCAAGATTTTCTAGGCCAGACCGTTTTGTCGCCCGGTTACACCATCGGCTTCCTGGAACAAGAGCCACGTCTAGACGAATCGAAGACCGTCAAGCAAATTGTCGAAGAAGGGGTGCAGGAAACCGTTGATCTGCTCAAAGAGTACGACGAGATCAACGTCAAGTTCGCTGAGCCGCTCGACGATGACGAGATGAACAAGCTGCTCGAACGGCAGGGCGAGGTGCAGGACAAGTTGGACGCGGCCAACGCGTGGGATTTGGACAGCCGCTTGGAGATGGCGATGGATGCGCTGCGCTGTCCGCCCGGCGACACGCCGATCAAAGTGTTGTCGGGTGGCGAACGTCGCCGCGTGGCGTTGTGCCGCTTGTTGCTCAAACAGCCCGACATCTTGTTGCTCGACGAACCGACCAACCACCTAGATGCCGAGACTGTCGGCTGGCTCGAACAACATTTGCAAAAGTATCCCGGCACGGTCATCGCAGTGACGCACGACCGTTATTTTCTGGACAACGTCGCGGGCTGGATTCTCGAACTGGATCGCGGGCACGGCATTCCGTGGGAGGGCAACTATTCGTCATGGTTGCAACAGAAACAAGAACGCTTGCGCCGCGAAGAGAAGTCCGAAGGCGCGCGGCAGGAGACGCTTGAACGTGAGCTGGAATGGATTCGCATGGCTCCCAGGGCGCGCCACGCCAAGAGCAAAGCGCGCATCAAGGCTTATGAATCGTTGCTGACGCAGGAGAGTGAGAAGCGCGCTGACGAGATGGAAATCTACATTCCACCGGGGCCGCGCCTGGGCGATGTGGTGATCGAAGCCAATGGCGTGAGCAAAGCTTATGGCGACTTATTGCTGTTCGAAGGCTTGTCATTCAGCCTCCCGCCCGGCGGTATCGTCGGCGTAATCGGGCCGAATGGCGCGGGCAAAACGACGCTTTTCCGCTTGATCACCGGACAAGAGCAACCTGATGATGGCACCTTCAAAACCGGCGAGACGGCCAAGTTGGCTTACGTAGATCAATCGCGTGATGTACTCGCTGCTGACAAAAACATTTGGGAAGAAATCTCTGACGCACAAGATCAGATTCAGCTTGGCAACCGCTTGGTCAACTCGCGGGCTTACGTGGCGCGTTTTAACTTTTCCGGCGGTGATCAGCAGAAAAAAGTCGGCGCGCTCTCTGGCGGCGAACGCAATCGCGTGCATTTAGCCAAGATGCTCAAATCGGGCGCGAACGTGTTGCTGCTCGACGAGCCGACCAACGATCTGGACGTGAACACGATGCGCGCGTTGGAAGAGGCTTTGGAAAATTTCGCCGGTTGCGCCGTCGTCATCAGCCACGACCGCTGGTTTCTCGACCGTATTGCCACGCACATGCTGGCGTTTGAGGGTGATTCAAAAGTGGTCTGGTTTGACGGCAATTACTCAGAATATGAAGCCGACCGCAAGGCGCGGTTGGGTCACGAAGCTGACCAGCCGCATCGCATCAAGTATCGCAATTTGACGAGAGACTAAGACCGCCGGATTTGTTGATGACTGTGAGGATAGGTTACGGATTGGACGGATGCGACGGATTGGCACAGATTATCGGTAATCATCTGTCGCATCAGTTCAATCCGTAACCTATCAACGCTTCGCGCAAAATCTGATGAGCCAGTGATCTTTATTTACCTGCATGCACCTTTTCGCCCGCCGCAAAACTGATGCCTTAGCACTGCTCGTCATTTCGCTTTTCTTCCTCATTTTCTTCTGGCCGATCTTGTTTGGTAGTCGCATCTTTGTCACCGGTGACGCGCTGGTCTACACCTATCCGCTGCGCACAGTGGCGTGGGAGATGATTCGGCACGGCCAGTTGCCGCTGTGGACGCCGTATCTGCTATCCGGCTATCCGCTGCTCTCGATGGCGCAACTCGGACTGGGCTATCCGCTGACTTGGGGCTACTTGTTTTTGCCGGGTTATCTGGCGGAAGAAGTGTATGTGCTTGCGCCGTTCTTGCTTGCACCGATTTTTGTCTATGCATATCTGCGTGAAGTTGGGCGCAGTCGCATGGCCTCGTTGTTGGCGGGCTTGAGTTTCACTTACGGCGGGATGATGGCGGGCGGCATCTCGCACAACGGCATGTTCACCAATGCAGTGATGTGGCTCCCGCTGCTGTTATTAGTAATTGAACGCACGCGGTATTGGCGATTTGAGCGTGCGCTAATGTGTGCTGCAATAATTTATGCGCTGGCCGTGCTCACAGGCATCGGGCAAGGCTTTCTCTATGCCGGTATCATTGCGCTCGCTTACGCTTTTTGCGCGAGTCTGACGCAGCCAGTGAGCAACGACAGTCCGCCAGACTGGCGTTCGTTCGCACGTTGGCGTCCGCTGCTGGTTTGCGCAGGCGGCATCGCTTTGGGAGCCGGGGTGGCGGCCTTTCAAATACAAGAAACGCTGCGCGCACAACGGCGCAGCATTCGCAGCACACTCGACTTTGAAACCTTCAGCGCCGGGGCGTTCTCACCGCGCTTGATCTGGCAGTCATTTATTGCGCCGCTCTATCATTTCAATTACGAGACGACGGCTTACTTGCCCTTACTAGCGGCCATTTTCGCACTCGTTGCGTTAGGTGTTGGGGTGCGCGCTCCACGGCGCGAGTGGCGCATCTGGTTTTGGGGCGCGGTGGCGTTGACCGGCGGCTTGTTGATGTTGGGAGATCGGCTGCCGCTTTATCGGCTGCTCTTTCAATTGCCCGTGGTGAGCCTCTTTCGCATCGCTTGGCGACATGCTTTTGAATGGACGCTTGGCCTCAGCATGCTGTCGGCATTCGGCTTTGATGCGGCACGCACTTATTTTCAGCGGCCTGCTGCGGTTGCCAGCAGGGATAACAAGTCGGATTGGATTGGCTACGTTGCATTGATTGTTTATTTGGCGTTGACTGCCCTGGCAATTAGACAAGGGTTGCAGTTTGCGCCGGGAACCGAAGCCCTACCAGCATTGGCAGAAAAGAGTTGGTTGTGGTGGAAAGTCTCGCTGACAGTTTTTATGCTCGCGCTGCTCTGGTGGAGTTGTCGCAGGATGAGCCTGTCGCGGCGGCGTTGGTTACAACTGGCCGTGATTTGCAGCGCCTGTTTTGCCGAACAACAAATCCTTTTCCATTATTGGTGCTTACCTTTTCTGCCGACTAAGCAGTACTTCACCCAGACTGCGCCGACCACTACTTTTATGCAACGCTGGGAGCCGACGCAGAACCGCGTCTATACTTCCAGCCCAACCTACTTCAAACTAGAACTGCCCAAAGGCGAGCCGCACAATCTTTCGGCGCGGCGTGGGCTGCACAATGCCGCAGGCTATGAGCCGCTGATGCTGCGGCGCTATGCCGACGCCTTCGGCAGCGGTATTTTGTTTAGCACGCCGACCTTGAACGCACCGCTCGATCCTCAGATTTTGCAGCCCACCTGGCAAGTCTTCGACCTGTTGAATGTCAAATTGGTAGCCGAGTACAACTCCGCAACACCGTCGCAGGCCACCGAAAAGGATGGCGTACTTTTTCCTGCTGAGGACAGCCAGATTGTGTTGCGTCCGGGCGCTTCGATGACTCTTGGTGGCGCGCGTCTTAAAGCCGATGGTCTATCTTTTGTCACCACCCTGGACAACGCCGGCAATCTGCCGCAGGACGAAATTGTTGCCAAGTTGATCGTCCAAACTACTAGCGGAGGCCGGAACGAATATGCGCTGCGAGCCGGAGTAGACACGGCTGAATGGGCGCACGAACGTGCGGACGTGAAGGCAAACATCCGGCACTCGTTGGCAAAAATCTTTGCCAGCCAGCCGGGCGATGCCAATAATTCATTTCAGGCGCATCGCTACTGGACGAGCTTCGCGCTGAACGCGCCGGGCGAGACCACAGAGCCAGCCGAAATTGATTACGTCGTGTTGCAAAGCCAAACGCAACGCGCCAACTTGGTTGTGTGGCGCGCGGGCTTATACAACACGCGAGAAAGAAAATTGATTCCACTGACCGTGCGGCTGCCTGAACATTGGCGCAAGGTCTATGAACAAGATCAAGCCGTGATTTACGAGAACACGCGTGCGCTCCCGCGCGCGTGGCTGACGCCGCAAGCTGAGCCGGTCTCGCCCGCTGAAGCGCTGAAACGGATTCGCGGCGAAAGCGACAAGCCCTTCGATCCGCGCACGACGGCGCTGTTGGAAATATGGCCGGGTGCTCTGCCCAGGGAATTGCGGCCCTCATACTACAATCAATTCGTCACACCACCCGAAGTGCGGATGGTCGGCTATGAGGCGAATCGGTTAGCGGTCGAAACTCTGACTTACAAACCTGCTGTGTTGGTAATCAGCGAAATCAACTATTCCGGTTGGTCAGCGACGATTGATGGAGTGGAGACGGCAATCTATGCTACCGACTACTTGTTGCGCGGCATCATCCTGCCTACAGGAAAACATCGAGTCGAACTGCGTTACACTGCGCCAGGAGCACGCGGTGGCGCAGTGTTTTCTGTAGCCACGCTACTGTTGTTGGGTGGCCTCTTGGTCAAAAGTCGCTCTGGAGGAAGCAAGTCATGACGGAAACTCATCGCCTCAACCTTCAACTCAAACTAGCGCATCAAGGCCCCGCGTGGCACGGGCCATCGTTGCGCGAACTGCTCGATGGCGTGACGGCGGAGCAAGCCGCTGCGCGCCCGTTGCCAGACGCGCACAGCATTTGGGAATTGGTCAATCATATTGCCGCGTGGGAGCGCATCGTGATGCGCCGAGTGCAAGGTGAAGTAATCAGCGCTGTGCCGGATGAGATCAACTTCCCGCCGGTCGCCGAACCGAGCGAAGCCGCTTGGCAAGCTGCACGAGCGCAGCTTGATGAAACGAATCGGGAGTTGCGTGAAGCGATCAAACAGATTGACGATGCCAAACTGGAAGAGCTTACGCCGGGCAAAGAGCATCCGCTTTACATCGAACTGTACGGCGCATTGCAGCATGATCTGTATCACGCGGGGCAGATCGCGTTGTTGAAGAAGCTCAAGACCTAGTAGGGCGCAAATTGAATCTCTTGACGAATTCGAGGATGAGAGTGTTTAGAGTACAAGCTTTAGCTTGCCAGTGGAAGGCGAACGATCCACTAGCAAGCTAAAGCTTGTACTCTAAACACTCGTCTTGACCGCTTAGTCCTTGGTCTTGTTGCGAAGCGAGTGGAAGATGGACGGAACAGCAATCATCTACTGCGAAGGCGCTTTCGGATTGCCGGTGGGCAAGACGGCGAATGGCTTGGTGCGCCACACTGCGCGCTACCTGGTGCAAGGCATAATTGACAGCACGCGCGCCGGGCGTGACGCGGGCGAAGTGCTGGACGGCAAGGCCAACGGCATCCCGATCTATGCCAGTGTCGAAGAGGCGCTGGCCAAAGCCTGGATGCGACCACGCTATCTGGTGATCGGTCTCGCGCCTGACGGAGGGCGCTTGCCACGCGAGGCACGGCAAGCGATCAAACGCGCCATCGAAAACGGCCTGCACATAGACAGCGGTTTGCACGAATTTCTCTCCGATGATGATGAATTTGTTGCCTTGGCCCGCAAGCACAATGTGCAATTGCGCGATATTCGCCGCCCACCGCCGCGCTCACAACTGCATTTCTTTACCGGCAAGATCGCTGAGGTCGGGGCGCTGAAGATCGCCGTGCTCGGCACCGATTCAGCCATCGGCAAACGCACGACGGCGGTGAAGCTCAATCAAGCATTGAACGAAGCGGGCATCAAGAGCGAGTTGATCGGCACAGGGCAGACTGCCTGGCTGCAAGGAGTGAAATACGGAATCGTGCTCGATTCGCTCATCAACGATTTTGTGACGGGCGAGATCGAGCACGCCATCTATCAAGCTTGGTTCAACGAACGGCCGCGGGTAATCTTGTTGGAAGGTCAGGGGAGCATCGCGCATCCGGCTTATCCGGGCGGCTTTGAATTGATCGCCGCCGGGCGTGTGGATGGCATCATCTTGCAACACGCGCCGAAGCGGCTCTGTTACGACGGGTTTGAAAATTATCCGATGAGCAGTTTGGAGCGCGAGATTCAGCTTTTGGAATTGTTGGCGCAGCAGCCGGTGATTGCCTTGACGCTCAATCACGAGTGGATAGGCGATGACGAACTCAGGGCGACGATTGTTGCGTATGAGGCGCAATATGAAAGGCCAGTGGCGGACGTGTTGAAATACGGTTGCAGCAAGCTGGTCACGAGGATTCAGCAAATGTTGCAAGCGCGCTAAGCGCAGGAAGATTTGTCAGACTAAAAGCGAACAGCCGCTGGCTACGGCTCGGTAACCAGCGGCTGTTTCTACTTGCGCGTCAAGTTGGATTACTGTGTCGGCGCGGGCTTCTCTTTCTTCACGAACTTGTCAGCCGAGAGTTTGGGATTGATCTTGTACTTGCTGATCTCCCACTCTTCGTTCGGCGTGCCACCTTGGCTGCGAGTCAGACGATGCGGCAGATTGAGACCGCCGACGCTCTTGTACTCGGAGAAGGCCCAACTGAAATCAACTTCGGGCGCTTTCTCGAAGTTGTCCATCATTTGTTTCAACATGCGCTCGCGATCTTCAGGCGTCATCTGCGTCATTTGCGGAGGTTGGCCGGGTTGTCCAGGTTGTCCGCCTTGCGCACCCGCTGGACGCTGACCTTGCTGACCGCCGGGTTGACCACCTTGCGCTGGCTGACCACCGGGTTGACCGCCCTGCGCTTGACCAGGTGCGCCGCCTTGTCCACCGCGACCGCCCTGACCGCCTGGGCCACCCGGGCCACCACGCCCGCCGAAGCCGCCACGCCCCAACTGTTTCTGCTTGTATTTGATCCCGACCAGTTGATGTGTAGCTTGGCTAAAATAGAGCACTAGATTCAAACCGTCCGCGTTTTTGGCATTGATTGCATCGAGTTTGCTGCCTTCAGGGCCAGGAGCCTCACCGAGATACGAATATTGAATTTGAGCGGCAGGTGGCGCATAGAGCAGGATGCCGATCATCGGCAATAACAAGTCGCGGCGTTGCCCTTGCTGCAAATATTTCACCATAGGTGAATCTGCCCCTAGCGCACCGCCTGCTCCACCGGGGCCACCCTGGCCGCCAAAACCGCCGGGGCCGCCGATAAAAACACGGTCGCCGCCGCCACCGCCGCCAACACGCACAGCGAAATCTCCGCCACCGCCGCCACCCATTCCTACCGCGCGCACGAAGTCTTGCCAGAGCTGGCCGCCGTTGTAGGCGCTGATATTGGCACCCATTTGGCCGCTGCTGGTGCGCATAATCTTATCGGGCAGCAGCATTTCGAGTTGCAACTCTTGCTCGTTCTGGCGGTCGCCAAACGTTGTGCGTTGCGTGCCGGAAGCCGAGAGGCTTTGCAGGTTTTTCAATTTGCCTTCGTCGCCGATAGCGGCGCGCGCTTGTTTGAGAATTTGCTCGGCCTTGGCCGTTGCGTCGGCAGCTTGCGCAAAAGCCGCCGCTGCAAACAAGGCAGTAATCGCGATGGCAGTTAGGAATTGACGTTTCATTATTTATCCTCCAGGTATCTCCAGGTCTGAATTGGCTCAGGCCGACCGGTTGTCATCCGGGCAGTCTTTCGCTAGCCTAATAGACTTTTGAAGACGGACTGCGGTTACACTACTTTTGTCAGACGTTAGCGACAGGGGTAGTACATAGGATAAACGTGATAACAGATTATTCAAACCAAAACACCGAGGCGACAGAAAATTTAGCCAGCGACGGAGACACCGCGCACACGGCCAGTTTGCCCGTGGTGGCCATCATCGGGCGACCGAACGTGGGCAAATCCACCTTGTTCAACCGGCTGATTGGCTCGCGCCGCTCGATTGTCGGCGATTTGCCCGGTATCACGCGCGATCGCATCTACGGCGAAGCCGAATGGCAGAATCAGGAGTTTCGCGTGATTGACACGGGCGGCATCGTGCCGGACGACGAGGCTTTGATCCCCGCCAATATTTTCAAACAAGCGCAAACTGCAATTGACGAGGCAAGCTTGTTGATCTTCGTGGTGGATGCGCGCGAAGGTGTGACGGCGTTGGATGAAGAGATTGCGCGCCTATTGCGGGTGTTGAACAAACCGGTTTTTGTGGCGGCGAACAAAGCTGAATCGAATCGTGTGACTGAAGAGGCGGCGGAGTTTTATCAATTCGGCTTCGACGCAGTCTTCCCGCTTTCGGCAGAGCACTGCACGGGCGTATCCGATTTGCTCGACGCCGTGTTGGAAAAATTGCCGACGGTGGAAGCGCGCAAGCCACAGCAGCGTGAAATCAACGTGGCGATCATCGGACGCCCGAACGTGGGCAAGTCGTCGTTGATTAACAAACTGCTTGGCAAAGAGCGCGTCATCGTCTCGCCGATTCCCGGTACGACGCGCGATGCGGTGGACAGCGTGTTTGAAACCGAAGCTGACGATGGGCAGCCGATTCGTTTGCGGTTGATTGATACGGCGGGCATTCGGCGCAAAGGCAAGACCAACGAGATGGCCGAGACAATGTCGGTCGTGATGGCGCGCAAACACATCGAACGTGCGGACGTGGTCTTGATGTTGATTGACGCGGTCGAGGGCGTAACAGCTTTGGATGCGAACATTGCGGGCTATGCGCACGAGGCCGGGCGCTCGGTCATTTTGATCGTCAACAAGTGGGACGCGGTCGAGAAGGATACTTACACGGTCTATCAATATGAGGAGAAAATTCGCGACACGATGAAGTTTCTCGACTACGCGCCAATTTTGTTTATCTCGGCGTTAACCGGCCAGCGTCTGGTGCGGCTGCCGCAATTAATCGCCAAAGCCAATCACGGACGCAACCTGCGTATCTCGACGGCGCAGTTGAACGAGTTTTATCGCGAGCATTTGGACCAGCCGAGAGCGACTACACCATCGGGCAGTCGCGTCAAGGTGATGTACATAACGCAATCGAATGTGCGCCCGCCGACTTTCGTGATTTTCACGAGCAGCACGAAAACGAAGCTGCATTTTTCATACGAGCGATATTTGATAAACCGGTTGCGCGAGACCTTCGAATTTTTTGCGACACCGATTCGCATAATTCAGCGGAATCGCAAACGCTAAACAGCCGCGCATGTCATTGGAAATGTCATCACAACGTGGAGCACTCAATCTTTCAAGTCAAACACCAGGATACTCAAACCCAGGCGCGCGTCGGACGCCTTCAGACTGCGCATAGCGAGATCGAAACGCCAGTCTTCATGCCTGTTGGCACGCAAGGCACAGTCAAGGCTTTAACGCAGGAGATGCTCGAACAGCTCGACGCGCGCATCATCCTCGGCAACACTTATCACCTGTTTCTACGGCCCGGGTTGGAAACGCTGCTGGCCTTGGGCGGTCTGCACAAATTCAACTCCTGGCCACGCTCGATTCTGACCGACAGCGGAGGGTTTCAGGTCTTCAGCCTGAGCGACATCCGTAAGATCAAGGAAGAAGGCGTCGAATTCCGTTCCCACTTGGATGGCTCGAAACAATTCCTCTCGCCAGAAATCTCGATGCAGATGCAGCACGCGTTGGGCGCGGACATCGTGATGTGTTTTGACGAGTGCACACCCTTCCCAGCCACGCCGGCGCAGGCCAAAGAGTCGCTCGAACTGACTACGCGCTGGGCGCGCCGTTCGCGGCTGGAGTTCGACCGGCTGAAAAACACCGAGGGTTCTACGGGTGAGGCGATGTCGCTCTTCTGTATCATTCAGGGCGGCGTCTTTCAAGATTTGCGGCGGCAGAGTCTGGTTGAATTGGTCGAGATTGGCTTTGAAGGCTACGCCATCGGCGGACTCAGCGTTGGGGAAGAGAAGTCGCAGATGTACGACACGACCGAGTTCATTGCGCCGCAGATGCCAGCCGACAAGCCGCGCTACTTGATGGGCGTTGGCACGCCGGAAGATTTGGTCGAATGCGTGGCGCGCGGCGTGGATATGTTCGATTGTGTGATGCCGACGCGGAACGGACGCAATGGCCAGGTCTTCACGGCGCGCGGCAAAATGAACATCAAGAACGCGCGCTTTGCGCTGGATCAACGGCCGCTGGACGAAGAATGCACGTGCGCGGTTTGCCGTCGTTATTCGCGCGCTTATGTGCGGCATCTTTATCAGGCGGGCGAGATATTGGCGAGCATTTTATGCTCGTATCACAATCTGGCCTTCTACCTTGACACGATGCAACGCATACGGCAAGCTATCTCGCTTGGTGAGTTCGCGCGATTCCGCACATGCTTCCTAAACAAGTTACAAAGCGGTCTTGAATAAACGCGCAACTCCCGACGCTTTGCCTGGAGCGACTCTATGGAGCCGCTTGAACGAGCAAAGCAGAAACTCTAGCAAAAAGGTAAACCCGCCCAAGTGATGTCACAAATATTCGCTTTGTTCTTCTTGCAGGCACAAGGTGGCTCAGGCAGTTTCCTCTTCAGCCTGTTGCCAATATTGATGATCTTTGTGCTTTTCTATTTCCTGATCCTGGGGCCGCAACGCAAACGGCAACAGCAGACGCAGGTGATGCTGGAGAGTTTGAAAGTCGGCGACACGGTGGTCACCAGCGGCGGCTTGGTCGCGGTCGTGACACAGTTTTTTGACGACAAACGCTACGTACAGGTGCGCATCTGCGAAAGCCCGGCGGTGCGGGTCAAAATCTTGCGTAGCGCGATTGGCGAGCGGCTGCCGGAAGAGGCAAAAAAGTGACTGGGAAATAGCAGGACAGAGCACTCGCAAGTTTAGTTTGAAGCTTTACGCTGATAATCTCGCGCTGCCTCGGATTCGGCAAATTCGCTAGCTCGAAGCGGCAGGTAAGGTAATAAAGGTTATGAAAAAAAATCTTCGCACGCGTGGCATTGTTATCGCCGTGGTGACGCTCTTTGCCTTGATCATCACGCTCGGCCCCTGGAACAAGCCGAAAGATCAAAAAGTCAAAGCCAGCGACTTCTTCCATCTCAGGCAAAATCTGTCGGAAAACATCCGGTTGGGACTCGACCTCAAAGGTGGTACGCACTTGGTGATGCAAGTGAAGACCGACGAGGCGATCCAGGCTCTGACGGAAGGCAATCGCCAGAAGGCGGTCGAGATTCTCAAAAAAGAGAACATTCCGGTCAAAGACGTGACAACGCCCGCCAGCGGCCAAGTGGTCGTCCAGACTGAGACCGCCAACGATCAAGACAAGATCAAAGATAAGTTGCAAGCCGATTTCAGCACTGATTGGGAAGCCAAGACGAGCACCAACCCGGCCACAGTCACTTTCACTTTGAAAACCTCGGCGGCTGACGTCCTTCGCAAACAGGCGGCAGAGCAAGCCAAGACGATCATTGAGCAACGCATCAATGCTTTCGGCGTGGCCGAGCCAACTGTCCAATTTCACGGGCGTGAGGAAGATCATCAAATTCTGGTGCAGATGCCGGGTCTGGATAACCCTGATCGCGTGAAGGAACTCATCAAAGGCGAATCCAAGCTCGAGTTGAAGGCCGTCGAAGGCCCGATGTACAAGACGCGGGAAGAAGCGTTGGCCTCACTAGGTGGAACAGTGCCTGGCGATAAGGAGATTCTCGAGATCAACGAACGCCGCGCCGGTGGCAGCACCATAAACGGCTTCCACGTGGTAGAAAAAACCCCGATTATCACAGGCATGGACCTGCGTAATGCGCAGGGCGTGCCGAACGGCCAGGGGCTGGGCTACAAGGTCAACTTCCAACTCAAGCCGAGTGGGGCAGAGAAGTTCGGCACCTGGACGGGCGCCCACATTGGCACCCAACTCGCCATCGTCTTGAACCACAGGATTAAGAGCGCTCCGACTATTCAGGCGCAAATCACCGATAGCGGCGAGATCACCGGCAATTTCGCCCAACAAGAAGCCGAAGATTTGGGCCTAACGCTGCGTTCTGGGGCCCTACCAGCGGGCATTAAGTATCTGGAAGAGCGCACTGTCGGCCCGTCGCTCGGTGCCGATTCAATCCGCCAGGGCATTGTTGCTTCGGTGGTTGGCTTACTCTTGGTGGTTGGCTTCATGCTCTTCTACTACCGCTTCTCCGGTCTGAATGCCGTGGTTGGTTTGGTGTTGAACTTGATTATTTTGTTGGCTGGCTTGGCGCTCTTTGGCGCTGTGCTGACATTGCCTGGCATCGCCGGTGTGATCTTGACTATCGGTATGGCGGTGGACTCGAACGTGCTGATCTTCGAGCGCATCCGCGAAGAGTTGCATGCCGGAAAGATCGTTCCGTCAGCCGTGTCTACCGGGTTTGATAAGGCCCTGGTGACCATCATTGACACGCACGTCACCACGATTGTCTCTGCCGCGTTCCTTTACTTCTTCGGCACTGGCCCGATTCGCGGCTTTGCGGTGACGCTGACCATCGGCTTGCTGGCGAATCTGTTTACCGCAGTCTATGTGTCGCGCTCGATGTTTCTCTGGGTGCTCAATCGCGGCGGGCGCAAGGCGGAGACGCTTAGTATTTAGTGATTGAGAATGGAGGAGCGTATTGCAATCCTTCGTCCTCGAATAAGGTAGGAATTATGATCGAGATTTTTAAGCACGCAAATTACGATTTCTTAGGTAAAAAGCTCTATTTCATTGGGCTCTCCTGGGTTTTGATTTTAATCGGCTTGGGTTCTGTGCTCTATCGCGCTTTTGACGGGAAAGACTATACGCACCCGTTCAATATGGGCGTGGACTTCGCTGGCGGGACGTTGGTGAACGTGAAGTTCAAGGACAAGCCCGATCTCAATCGGTTGCGCGCTGCGTTGGAAAAGCAAGGCTACGAAGGTTCGAAAGTCACCTTGCAAGAGGTGGGCGCACAAATCGGGCAAGCGCCGAAAAACGAAGTGCTGGTGAGGTTGCCCAACGACGCCAACGCTGCGATAACGGACGCGGATACGGGCAAGAATAAAGTGCTGGCGGCTTTGGCGTCTATGAATGATCCCTCGACGCAGGGCAAAAAAGACCTCAACGCACTGGGCAAAGATGACCTGCGTGACGAGCTGGCGAAGCACACTGGCGTTGACATCACGCGGGCGGCAGACATCGCCAACCGTATCATAGATTACCGTGAAAGCCCCCAACGCGGCGGCGTCATTGGCAGTGTGGATGAGGTCAAGAACCTGAGCGGCATCGAGCCGCAGATCGGCGAAAAGCTTTCGCAGAATTTCTTTGCCGGGCTAGGTGCGTTGAAGCAGGCTGAAGCAGTCAGCCCGCAAGTCGGTGCCGACCTGCGTAACCGCGCGATCTACGTCACGATTGTGGCCTGCATCGGCATGCTTGCCTACATCGCCTTCCGCTTCAAATCGTGGGGCTTTGGCATCGGCGCCGTGGTCGCGGTTTTTCACGATGTGTTGGTGACGCTGGGTATCTTTTCGATTATGCAGTGGGAGATCAACCTGACAGTGATCGCGGCTTTGCTGACGCTAGTCGGTTATTCGATGAACGACACTATCGTGATCTTCGACCGTATCCGCGAGACGATGCGCACCAAGCGCCGCGAAGGTTTGGACAAGCTCGCCAACGATGCGATCAATCAAACCCTTTCGCGAACGATCATTACTTCGGGGCTGACGTTCTTGACGGTCGTGGCCATGTTGGTCTTTGGCGGCGAGGTGCTGAAGAGCTTCTCGTGGGCGTTGTTTATCGGCATTATCATCGGCACCTATTCGTCCATTTACATTGCCAGCCCCTTTATGTTGTGGTGGGAAGGCTGGCGCACTAAGTCGCGCACGTCACCATCCGCCATTGCTACGGCTCCGAACAAGGAAACGGCGAAGGTGGAAAGCGCGGTTAGTAATGCGGGCGTGGCGCCGCATGCGCTGGCTGCGGCGGGAGTTTCGATTGCGCCGCGCAAAGGGTCTAAGAAAGGGCGTAAGTAGAGCCGTGCGTGGAGAGATAATCAATTGCAAGTTTGAAGCTCTTCATCAAAGTAGCAATAAGTTATCAAAAACACCAGCACACGTCTTGACTTGCCTGAAACCCGATAGTAGACTCGCTCGCGTTGCTGACCCATCACGAGAGTTGTATTCAATCGTAAGAAATTGCGGGAATGTCCTTGGTTGATTGCCTGTAGTTTTTCGGGCGAGCGACTTTATTGGATAAGTCGAGATGCTATCCCACGAAGCCCGCTTATCCGATTCGCCAAAGTTTCATTTGTCAGTGACTAGGCTACAGGCTGGGTGCTAGGGTAGGTCTGGCGAATCGCTTCATTCAACAAAAACGAAAATCAGGATTTAAGCTTAACTTTGTGGTTTGGACGAGAGAAGGTCTCGCTCGTCTTCTCAACAGATTGGTCAATCATTTGGCCAAGATGTGAGAAATGATTGAGCGTTGCTTTTCTGAACGGTCCATCGGCTTTGTAGTAAAACGGAGGGTTGTCAAGTTATGTTCGATAACTTACCTGAGTCATCAAAGCACGGCCAGGATACCGCCCGCACCGGCAGGTTTTTGCTGGTCACGGGCGTGATTTACGGCGTGATTTTGCTCGCGGCGGCTATCGCATCAATTTTCTGGTTGAATCCGAATTTGGTTGATGCACTCAACGTGAACAGTATGCTGGCGCCACCACCACCACCAGCGGCGCCGCCGCCGCCGGCACCGGCTGCTGTCGTTAAGGCTGCTCCTGTCCCCACTACCTTTACCCCACCCAAAAAACCACCTGAGGTCATTCCGGATGCGAAAACAGTAGTATCAAAACCGGTTGTGGCTGTCTCGACAGGCGTGCCTGGTGGTGTACCAGGTGGACAACCCGGCGGTGTTCCAGGTGGCACACCGGGTGGTGGTGGTGATGCGCCGCCGCCGCCGCCGCCGCCGCCGCCAAAACCAACGCCTGAGCCTACTGCAAAACCGGAGCCGCCGAAACAGATCAAGGTCTCTGGCGGTGTGTTGCAAGGGAGCGCTCTTAACAAGGTGCAACCGTCTTATCCGCCGATTGCCAAGGCTGCTCGTGCGGCCGGCGCGGTGCAAGTTCAGGTGACAATCTCCGAAGAGGGTCGTGTGATAGAAGCTTCCGTCGTAAGCGGGCACCCGCTACTGCGCGAGGCTGCTTTGCAGGCTGCTCGTCAATGGAGATTCAAACCGACTGAGCTTTCCGGTGTGCCGGTTAAGGTGCAGGGCGTCTTGACCTTCAACTTCACGTTGCAATAAAGGCGAGAGCAGTTCGAGTGAGTGGTGGCAGGCTCGCCGCAAAGTATTGGCCTGATTAAGTAAGCCAGTCTTTTGTCGGCGTCTGACTTTGGCTGGCGATGAAGTTACTTAAAGTCAGGAACAAAGTTTTTTTGTTAGAGTCTACAGTAGGTATCCAGCCTACTGTTTTGAAGCGGTCAATCTCATAGCTTAATCACACGAGCTGTGGTTGAAACTTGAAATCAGTAATTTGATCTGGAGGAATTCGACATCATGATTTTGCTTAGCCAAATTTGGTTAGCAGTAGCCCCTTTCGCTTTGGCGCTTTTGGCCGAAGGCGGAGAACAACAGGCCTTCGACTTTTCGTTGATGGGCGTCATTCGCAGCTTAGGTAAGGTCGCGTTGGGCGTTGTGATCGTGCTTTTGATTATGTCTATCTGGTCAATCGCGATCATGGTCGAGCGGTTTCTGACCTACAACGCCGCTAAGAACCAATCGCGCGAGTTTGCGCCGAAGGTTGCGGCTTCGCTGAAGAACGCGAAGATTGAAGAGGCGATCAGCCTGTCAGAGAAGTATAAGAAGAGCCATTTGGCCATGGTGCTGAATGCGGGTTTGCAAGAGTTTCGGGCGCACCAGTTGTCCACCGAAATCTCGGGCGAGGTCGTAGACGCATCCAAGCGCGCCTTGCAACGCGCCACTGCTATTAAGGTGGCGGAGTTCAAGCGCGGGCTATCCGGCTTGGCGACCATCGGCTCGACGGCCCCGTTCGTGGGCTTGTTCGGCACGGTGTTCGGCATTATCAATGCCTTCCAGGGAATGCGAAGCGCAGAATCTGCCGGTATTTCGGCAGTCGCAGGCGGTATTTCCGAGGCGCTTTTCACGACCGCTTTTGGTCTGTTGGTGGCTGTGCCTGCCGTGTGGTTGTTTAACTATTTTGTGAGCAAAGTGGATAATTTCGTTGTCGAAATGGACAACTCGTCTGCCGAACTCATTGACTTCTTCCTGCGACAAAGAAACCGGAAGTAGTCACCAGTTACGATGTCGAGTCTAACAGAGTTGTGGTATCAGGCGAGTGGAGTGGATCGCAATCACTTCACCCGCCCTGACCAGTCAACTATGTATATGCTTGATGAAAGCTGACAATTTGAGAAGGCCTGTTTTCGTGAGCTAGGAGGTAGCGCAAATGTCAATGAGCCCAGGTGGTTCGGCGAGACTAGAGTCGGATATTAACGTCACACCGATGGTGGACATCATGCTGGTGTTGCTCATTATCTTCATGGTGATTACACCGCTGTTGCAACAGGGGGTGACCGTCACGCTGCCGAGAGGGAAAAATCCGGTCGAAGACGCCAATATCACCAAGGATACGGCGGTAGTTGTGTCTATTCCAGAAGCTGGATTTTTTTACGTCGGTCGTGACGCGGTTCCAGGGACTGATATGCAGAAGCTGATTGACACAATCAAGAAGCGCATGGAGCAGCTCAAGCCGAGCGATCCACACATCGTCTATATCAAGGGCGGCTTGAATGTGCCTTATGGCGAGGTCGTGAAAGTCATCAACTCTATTCGTGAGGCGGGCTTCGACCAGATTGGGTTGGTTTCTGAAAAGAAGAAACCCAACGAAGAATAGCGCCCACTTATAAGCAAAGGAGAGTTTAGTTATGGCAATGGGTGGTGGTAAGGACGGCGAACCTTACATCAACGTTACCCCGCTGATTGACGTATTGCTGGTGTTGCTGATTATCTTTATGGTGATCAGCCCGCAGAAACCGCACCGGTTTGAAGCTAAAATACCGGAGAAGCCTCCCGAAGAGCAGAAGGAGCAACCGCCTGATCCACTCAGTTTGTTGGTCACGATCCCTGGTAAGCGGGGAGATAGCTACAAGCTGAATACGCAAGAAGCGAAGACGCTGCAGGAGTTGCAAGATCAACTATTCAAGGCGCTCAACGGTCGCCCGGCTGATCGCAAGGCGGTCTTTATCAAAGGGCCGATGGGCCTGCCATACGGCGAGGTCGTCAAGGTTATTGACGTCGTAACGGCGGCGGGCGGCTCGCCAGTCGGTCTACAAATCGAAGATCTTGAGCAGTAACATCTGAAGTGAGATTAAGTGGAGTGGTTAATCCCCCACACTGAATCGAGATAACCCATTCTGAGCGAGGCCTGAGCTTCAGGGCGCTCTATCTCAATCCCGTAGAGGGAGACTTCCGAGGATTATGAAAGTTTTCCGCAATATTGTTTCTATGGCAGGGTTGCTAGCCCTTGTGGCGGGAACGGTGCTGACCTCAGGTTGTGAGTTCACCAAGAAGGTGATCGCCAAAGACAAGCTCAATCAAGGCGCCATCGTTTACAACCAAGGCAAGATGAAAGAGGCCAAGCAGTACTTCAAAGAGGCGACTGACTTGATCCCTGACAACTCGATAGCATGGCTTTACTACGGCACGACCATGTACAAAGATTTTCAGAATATGGACCCTGGCCCACAGCGAGATCAACTCGGTCAGGATGTGCTTGCCGTGTTCAAAAAGGCTTTAGACCTTGCCCCAGCAGATGCTTGTCAGGCGCGCGATAGCGCCATCGGCTATATCGCCTCAATCTACAATGACCTGAAAGATTTTAACAACAACCGCGACTGGCTCTTGAAGCGTGCGGAAGGGAATTGTGCTACGAAGGATATCAAGGCACAGACCTTTTATTCAGTCGGGGTGAAGTATTGGAATTGCTCTTATGACGAGACCACTCGCTATCAGGATAAAGCGAAGGCCGCCACGGATCCGTTCCATTACCGCAACATGGACTACCCGGCGGCACTGCCTGATAAGGAAAAGGCGCAGAAATGCACTGACGAAGGGTTGAAATACATCGAGAAGGCTTTAGCGGAAAATTCTGAATATGTTGACGCCCGCTACTACAAAGGCTTGATCTACCGTGAAAAGCAGAAACTGACAAAAGAAGAGCCAAAGCGGAAAGAATATGCCGATATGGCTGAGAAGATCGCTAAGGAGGCGGGCGAACTGCAAAAGAAGAAAGAAGCTCAGAAGAAAGCTGAGGAAGAGGCTAAAGCCAAGCAGGGTTAGTGCGCTTTCTCGAAGTAGAATTGACAACAGCTAGCACGGGCATTGCTCGGAGCTAGCTGTTTGTTTTTCCAGCATTTCTAGGGCTTAGCTGGCTTGTGCGTCATCACCTGACAAAGTAAAATAGCAATCGCGCAGGCAAGCATATCCACATAAACAAAGGACAAAAGAATAGGCTCTCTTCTGCTTGGCTGGGACTTTCTTTACTCCGCCTCGCAAACCTAGGCAGCGAGACACCGCAACCAAGCCAGGCACCCGCAACAAACGAGAGCTACAGGAGAAGTTAAGCAAGCATGGACAATCTGCAGAAGTTTTCTGTCAACATCGAAGATGAAATGCGGCGTAGCTATCTGGACTACGCCATGTCGGTCATCATCGGGCGCGCCTTGCCTGATGTGCGCGACGGGTTGAAACCCGTGCATCGGCGCGTTCTTTATTCAATGAATGAGAAGGGCTTGTTACATAACAAGCCCTACAAGAAATCGGCTAACGTGGTGGGTGATGTGCTCGGCGCATATCATCCACATGGTGACGCGTCGGTTTATGACACGATGGTGCGGATGGCGCAAGAGTTCTCATTACGCTATCCGCTGATTGATGGACAGGGGAATTGGGGCAGTCTCGATGGTGATGCGGCGGCGGCCTATCGCTATACTGAAGCTCGCCTGACGCGCATTGCGTCGGAGATGCTGGCGGACATCGAGAAAGAGACCGTCAAGTTTGTTCCCAACTATGACGAATCGCGGGAAGAGCCGACCGTACTGCCAACCCGCATCCCGAATCTATTGATCAATGGTTCGGACGGCATTGCCGTCGGCATGGCCACGAAGATTCCGCCCCACAATTTGAATGAGATTATTGAAGCCACCGTACATCTGATTCAAAACCCCAAAACTAAGGTGGCGGAATTGATGAAAATCGTGCCCGGCCCTGATTTTCCCACGGGCGGTTTTATCTATGGGCGTGAGGGCATCAAGCAAGCGTATGAAACCGGGCGCGGCGTGATGCAGGTACGCGCCCGCGCGGCGATTGACAAGATCGGGCGCGGCGCACAAGAACGCGATGCCATCGTCATCACCGAGATTCCTTTCCAGGTCAACAAGGCCAAGCTGATCGAGCAGATGGCCGCTCTCGTCAATGAGAAGCGTGTCGAGGGCATCTCCGAAATCCGCGACGAGACCGACCGCGAAAGCACGGCGGCGAAGAAAGTCCGCATCGTCGTCGAACTCAAACGCGACGCCGTGCCGCAGATCATCCTCAACAAACTCTACAAGCTGACCCAGATGCAGACCTCGTTCGGGGTGATCAACCTGTCCATCGTCAATGGCCAGCCGAAGGTTCTCGGTCTGCTCGACACGCTCAGCGAGTTCATCGCCTTTCGCCGCGAAGTGGTGCGCAACCGCACGCTCTACGAGTTGAAGAAGGCTAAAGCGCGCGCTCATATTTTGGAAGGCTTGATCCGAGCCGTTGACATCATTGACCAGATCATCAAGCTGATTCGCGCTTCGGCGACGACAGATGAAGCCAAGCAAGGTTTGATCAAGAAGCTCAGCTTCTCTGAAATCCAGGCGCAAGCGATTCTCGACATGCAGTTGCGCCGCCTGGCTGCGCTTGAACGCCAGAAGCTGGTTGACGAATACGAAGAGATTATCAAGCTGATTGCCGAGCTTGAAGAAATCCTCAACAACGAACGTGCGCTGCGCAACGTCATTGTCAAAGAGTTGCGCGCCGTGCAGAAGGAGTACACTGACGAGCGACGCACCCAGATCGTTGACAGCGGTGTCGAGTTGACGCTGGAAGACTTGATTGCAGACGAAGATGTGGTTATCACGCTCACTCACTCCGGCTACGTCAAACGTACGCCAGTCTCGACCTATAAGTCGCAACGCCGTGGCGGCACAGGACGCAAAGGGATGAGTACGCGCTTCGAAGATGTCGTCTCACGCATCTTTGTCGCTTCGACGCACAGCTACCTGATGGTCTTCACTACGCAGGGGCAAGTCTACAAACTCAAAGTGCACGAGATTCCAGATGCACAAGCGGCTGGCAAAGGCAAAGCCATCGTCAACCTCATCAACTTGCCTTCGTCTGAGCAGGTCGCCGGTGTGATCCCCGTGCGCGATTTTGTCGAAGGCCAATTTGTCGTGATGGTCACGCGCAAAGGTATCATCAAGAAAACTGAGCTATCGGAGTTTGCCAACATCCGCTCCAATGGCATCATCGCGATGGGCGTGGATGAAGGTGATGAGTTGATGGAAATCGAGACGACTGACGGCAAGAAGAAAATCTTCCTGGCGACCTACGAAGGGATGGCGATCTGTTTTGACGAGGACGACGTGCGCGACATGGGGCGGCAGGCGCGCGGCGTACGCGGCATCAATTTGAATGATGATGATTACGTCGTCAGCGTTTGCGCAGTGGATGGCGATGAGCAGATGCTCTCCGTCACCAGCAACGGGTTCGGCAAACAGACTGTCTTGTCGGAATATCGCGTCCAATCACGCGGCGGCAAAGGCGTGATCAACATCAAGACAACGGATAAAAACGGCAAGGTGATCGCTGTGATGCCCGTGACGAAGGAGAGTGAAATCCTCATCATCACCTCGCAAGGCAAACTGATCCGGCTCGAGGCCGAGAAGATTCGCGCGACTGGCCGCAGCGCACAGGGCGTGAAGTTGATTGATACTTCGAGCGGTGACCTCGCCGTCGGCGCCTCGCTGGTCGAACGCCAGAGCGGGCAATTGGCTGAGGTGTTGGAAGCAAGTTAATCGAAGAGCCTGTCACATGGGAGCGCACGCGGCTCGCGTGCGGGCGTGGGATTGGAGAGAATAACTGGCAAGTACGCCACCGTCAGCCCCGCACGCGAGCCGCGTGCGCTCCCAGGAGTGCCTCGGTTTTTGCGTAAACGGATAGCGCGAAGCATGCAACAACGCTGGTTTAGTAGGAACGAAATGGGGCAAGCGGTACGGCTCAAGGTCGTTCGGCTAATCCTTTTCGTCCTGCTCAGCCTGCTGCTGATTTTTCCCTGTGCTTGCCGCAAACGTGGCGCGGCTTTGCTCGAACAAGCGCAGTTGGCATGGGATAACAATGATTACGCGACGGCGGCGGCTCGTTACGAAGATTTCCTGCGCGACACCCCGCGTGACGCACAGGCGGCGACGGCGCGTTTCAAAGTCGCCAACGTTTATCTCTACAACCTCAAGAAGTATGAGCTGGCAATTCAGCATTACATTCATCTGATTGAGGATTTCCCCCAAGCGCCGGAACTGCCACAAGCGCGGCTGCGGCTAGCTGAAAGCTATGCGGCGGCGAAGAAACCGCGTGAGGCGATCATGGAGTATGAAACCCTCATGCTGGCAGTGCCGGAGTTTGCTGATAAACGGCGTCTGAGGTTGAACGTAGCAGATCTATACTACGACCTAAATGAGTTGGGACAGGCGCTGGCCGAGTATCAAAAGGTCATTGCCAATGCTTCATACGATGAATTGGCGGAGCGCGCACAAATACGCATCGCTGGCATTCATCTCTTGCGCAATGAATTTGATGACGCCATTGCGGCCTATCAAATCGTTGCGCAACAGACTCGTGATGCGACCTTGCGCCGCATGGCGCGCTATGGTTTGGCCGATTGTTACCAGTTGACTTACAAATATGACACTGCCGTCAAAATTCTCGAAGGCACGGAGCCTGATCCGCAAACGCCCAATTACCTGTCAAAGCGTATCGCCGCTATTCGGGAGTTGGAGCGCCAACGCACGCTGGCTGCGCCACTAGGGAGTTTCCCTGGTCGGCGCAAGTAAATCCCCGTCTGTTTCAGAAAAAAACAGGATTTGTTGGTGTCAGCCCTTGCAATACGCGCGTTGAAAACATAGATTATGCGCAAATTGCCAGTGACCTGTGATTAGGCGGTTACCACTCAGTAAAGAGTAGGGGATATTTACAACGAAGGCTGAAAGGCTTTCATAATCTCATCATCAGGAGCAACTATGGTCTCATTCAAAGGCCGCCGCCCGATGGGCAAGCCGATGGGGAAGCCGATGGGCAGACCCTTTAAGAAAAAGCCGAAATTCCGCAAGACATTCAAGAAGAAAGTTAAGCGGAAACCCTCGGAGCCGCAGATCATTTCGATGGACAATACGGGTATGGAGGCGCTCTATCTGAAGTCTTTGATGGATACGGCGACTCCTGTCGTGGTCAAGCTGACTTCGGGCGAAATGATTCGTGGCTATGTGAAGTATTACGATAAAGACACTTTCAGCTTTGGCCCAAGCGATGGCAGTCCCAAGCTCTTCGTGCGCAAAACGGGCGTCAGGTATCTTTTCGAGGACCCCGATGCAGACCAGGCTGTCGCAGCCAAACTCGCCGAGGATTTCGACGAGGACGACGAAGACTTCGAAGACGATGAAGAGTACGAGGACGAAGAAGAAGAGGAATTGGCTGAAGAAGTAGCCTAAACAATGCCAGCCAGGACGTTCAATACTGCTTTGAGCGTCCTGGCTGCGTTACCATTTCTCAGGTTGCCGTCAATGTTTGAAGTGGCGCATGCCTGTCAGCACCATCGCTAGCCCATGCTCATTGGCCGCTTCGATTGACTCTTTATCGCGCATCGAACCCCCTGGTTGAATGACGGCTGTAATGCCGTGCCTGGCCGCTTCATCAATCCCATCGCGGAAAGGGAAGAAGGCGTCGGAGGCCAACACGCTGCCTCGCAAGTCTAACTGTGCCTTGGCGGCGCCAAACTTCACCGAATCCACGCGCGACATTTGCCCCGCGCCGACGCCGATCAGTTGAGTCTCTTTCGCGTAAACGATGGCGTTCGATTTGACGTGCTTGCAGATCGCCCACGCGAAGCGCAACGCACGCAATTCCGCCGGGTTCGGCTTGCGGTCACTCACAATCTCGAACTTCTCTTCGTCAAGCAGCTCAGCATCCTTCTCCTGCACTAATACGCCGCCGCTGATCTTGCGGAATTCAAGCGCATGCGGATTGCTCATCACCTCGCCCATTCGCAACACACGCAAATTCTTCTTCGCGGCCAACACGCCGCGCGCGCCTTCGGTAAAATCCGGCGCGATGATGACTTCTGCGAACATCTCCGCGATTTCTTTAGCCGCCGCTTCATCCACTAAATTCGAGAAAGCGATGATGCCACCAAAGGCCGAAACCGGATCAGTCGCTTTGGCCTTTTGAAACGCTGCCAGCGGCGCATCTGCCACGCCCACGCCACAGGGATTGGTGTGTTTGATAATGGCGCAAGCGTGCGGCAAGCGGCTCAAATCAGTCGCCCCCTTTGAGCGCAACTCGCGCAACTGCATCCGCTTCAACTCCATCACCAACTCCCACGCTCCATCGCTGTCAATCAGGTTGTTGTAGGAAAGCTCCTTGCCTTGCAATTGCTCGGCATTGGCCACGCCCTGCTCGTCGCTGCCCGCCACGCGATAAAGGGCTGCGCGTTGATGCGGATTCTCGCCGTAACGCAGGCCGGCCGCTTTGCGCAAATCCAGCTCGATCTCGTCCGGCAACTCAGGCTGCTCTTTCACCTCAGTTCCCATTGCTAGATCGAGATTACTCGCCTGTCGTGACCAGAGGAAGCGCGCAATCTCTTTATCGTAGCTGGCCGTGTGGCGGAAGGCCGTCAGCGCAAGCTGGTAGCGAATGTTCTGCGGCAGCGCGCCGTGATGCGAGTCGAGCATGGCTGCGACCAGCGCGTAGTCATTCGGATCAACCACGACGGCCACATCGTGGTGATTCTTGGAGGCTGAACGGATCATTGCAGGGCCGCCGATGTCTATATTTTCAATAGCCTCGGCCAAAGTAACATCAGACTTCTGAATCGTCTGGCGAAACGGATAAAGGTTCACCACGACCAGATCAATGGGCACGATGTCATGCTCGGCCATCTTGGCTCGATGCTCTTCGTTATCACGAATGCCGAGGATACCGCCGTGCACTTTTGGATGGAGCGTTTTCACGCGCCCGTCGAGCATTTCAGGGAAGCCGGTCAAGTCGCTGACATCGCGGACAGTCAGTCCTGCTTCGCGTAGCAACTTTGCAGTGCCGCCGGTCGAGATGAGTTCGATCTTGTGTTTGACCAACGTCTGCGCGAATTCTGCTAGGCCGGCTTTGTCGGAAACGCTGATGAGTGCTCTGGTAATTGGTTTCAATGAAGTATCCATTTTGTTCTTTCTTGCTACGCCTAAACACTAGGTTAGGTGCGAGTTTTTTCTGGAATTACTCTGCGTTTTACTCAGTTGCATTCCTTTTTCTTATTTATCCACTTAATACTACTTTGCGTGACTTCAACAACATCTACAGGTGGTCCAACTTTATCAGGAGAGACAACAATTTGAGACTCAACTAACGAGCTTACGGCCTTTGGCAAAAGAGCATATTTGCTTGGAAGTCTATTCCACTTGGCCTCGACAATTTTCGACTCGCCGAGGGCCAGGCGCTCGTAGCCCCGGCATTGTTGGCTGGGACAGTTGAAAGCCGTTACTATTTTAACGGCGACATCTACCTGTCCAAAGGGTTGAATATCAAACTTCCTGATGTAGAGATATACCCCCCCTTTATCATGCCCAAAGAATGCAGTAGAGAGATCTTGCTCGCAGGCTTGCTGAAAGATCAAAGGTTCGGTGGTACGAAGCATTTTCATTTCGTCTTTAAGTTTCAACACAATCAATCCATCGAGTTTTCGAGCTTTTTCAGATGGAGTGTCCTGTGTGCTCATAATTTGTTTGGCAATCAGTCTTGGATCGAAACTGCCGCTAATATCCCCAATCCCTGCGGACGCAAATAGGCCATCGCCAACTTGTATGATCTTGCATACAGTTTCACGTCTTTCCACTTTCCCTGTATTCTGGCTAATAAAACCGCGCATACTATCGGCGGCGACAATAATTCGATCCCGCGCTTTGATGATAACTATGCAGGTTGCTTGGGCACTGCCAAAAAGAAGCACCGAGAGAGTAATGGCTATGAACGTTTTGAAAACATGAAAATTATGTCCCCTGTCCATACCGCTTCAGTTTACGGTAAAGCGTCGAAAGGTCAATGCCGAGCAACTCCGCCGTGCGGACTTTATCATCGTTTTCGCGGGCAAGCGTTTCCAGAATGTAGCGTCGTTCGAGTTCGTCTAACGTCAGCGTCTGGCCATTCAAATCGCGGATGGCTAAAGGCGCAGCTTGAATCTTCTGTGGGAGATGAGCGACTTCGATACGCCCATCACTCAGCGCAACGGCGCGCTCAATCGCATTCTGTAACTCGCGTATGTTGCCGCGCCATTCGTAATTGATCAGCGCCTGCAACGCCGCATCGCTCAAAGTGCGCGGCGGCACGCTCAATTCGCGCGAATATTTCTCGACAAAATATCTGGCCAGCAATGGCACATCCTCGCGCCGTTCGCGCAGTGGTGGCAGCGTAACGCTGAAGACACTCAGGCGGTAGTACAGATCATCGCGGAAGCGCTGCGCATTGGTCTCCTCTTCCAGGTTGCGGTTGGTGGCGGCGACAATGCGTGCGTCGAATGGCACGGGCTTGGTTGCCCCGACCGGCAAGACCTCGCGCTCCTGCAGGACGCGCAGCAGCTTGACCTGAAGGGGCAGCGGCATCTCGCTGATTTCATCGAGCAAGAGCGTTCCACCATCGGCCGCTTTCAACAAGCCCAGCTTGTTTGTATGAGCGCCGGTAAACGCCCCTTTGACATAACCAAAGAGTTCCGATTCCAACAAGTTTTCTGGCAAAGCTCCGCAATTGAGCGCTACGAACGGCCCGTCGGCGCGCGCCGAATTGTAGTGAATGGCGCGCGCAATCAGCTCTTTGCCCGTGCCTGACTCACCTTGAATCAACACGCTGCTCGATGTGTTGGCGATCTTCTCGATCAACTTGAAAATCTCGGCCAGTGCGTCTGAGCGCCCGATGATGCTCTCGAAGTTGTATTGGCGCTTGAGTTCGCGGCGCAGGAAACGGTTCTCTTTGAAAAGCTCCCGTTGGCGCAAAGCGTTGCGCACCGTTTGCAAAATGTCTTCGTTGATGAAGGGTTTGGTGATGTAGTCGTACGCGCCTTTGCGCAGCGCCGCGATGGCCGTTTCGACTGAAGAGAAGGCCGTAATCATAATGACCAGCGCATCGGGATCAAGCTGCTTGATGCGGTCAAGCAGTTCGATGCCATCCAGCTTGCCAAGCGCAATATCGCTAATCGTCAGGGCAGGGGATTCGGCGGCAAAGATTTCCAGTGCCTGCTCGCCGCTCGCGGCTTCGAGCACACGATAATTCGCGCCACTGAGCAGATCAGCGAGGATGCTGCGCATCAGGTCTTCGTCTTCAGCGATGATGATGGAAGGTGATTGATTCATGACTCGTTTTCAACGAAGTGAGGGAAAGACACTACAAAAGTTGTCTCGTGTTCCTGCGACGTTACGCTGATGCGTCCGCCGTGCGCCAGCACGATACTATGACTGACAGCCAAGCCTAAGCCAGTGCCTTGTCCTTTCGGTTTGGTCGTAAAGAATGGGTCGAAAATTCTCTCCCGATTCTCCGCCAGGATGCCTTCGCCATTGTCTGCGATCTCGGCGCGCACTTCACCATTGTGGCGCGACGTTTTGATAGCGATGGCTCCGTCATTAGCTTCAGCGCCAATTGCATCGCGTGCGTTGAGCAAGAGGTTCAAGAAGACCTGTTGCATCCGGTCGGCGTCCAAGGGGAGCAGCGGCAATTCATTGATCAACTCCAGACTCACCTTGAGTTGTTTGAAACGTTTGTCGAAGCGAGCCAACTCAAGGCTCTTCAAGATCACCTGATTCAAGTCGGTCGGCTTCAATTCCGGCGCTTTTGGACGCGCAAAATCCATCAGGTCGCGTAGCACGCCGGAGATGCGGGTGATTTGCGAGAGGATCAGCCGCAGCGTCTCACGCTGCTTTTCGTCTTCTGTCCGTACCAGCAGCGATTGTACGAGCGACGAAATGGCCGCGAGCGGGTTGTTGACTTCGTGCGCCACCCCTGTCGCCAGGGCACCGGCAGTGGCCAGCTTCTCCGTGCGCACCATCATCTGGTTGATGGCCTTCAACCGCGCAATATCTTCGGCCATCTTGCGGCTCATCTGATTGAAGCTAGCTGCGAGCACGCCCAGTTCATCGTTCGAGGCCAGTTGCGTCTCCGCGCCATAATTGCCCCGCGCCACGTCAAGCGCTGTCTCAGTCAATTTGCGCAATGGCCCTGAGATAATCTTGATAATCAACAGGATCAGTACGAGCGTTGGCACCAGACCGAGAATCGCGCTGAAGACTACGAAGCGTTTCCAGCCTGCGATGTCTGCGCCGAAACTGAAATATGCCACCGGCACCTGGCAGACAAAAAATCCGATCAAGCCGGTGAGCGAGACCGCCAGCGAGACTTTGTAGGCAATCGGGAAGAGCCGCAATTGATCCAGCGCACTTTGCAGCGAGAAGAGCTTGAAATTGGAAATGGCGTAGGCATAGATCAACGAGCCAACAACGATGAACAGCGAGATGAGCGGCAGCCATTGGTAATGTCCAAACAACGGCAGCACGCTAGAGACTGCGCCTGCCGATACTGAAGTCGTGCCCATTGCTAGAATGACCGAACCAACTTGTTGTCCCCACAAGCTGCCACGATAGCGCCAGTATTTGCGCAAGAGTTGCCTGAAACCTATGCCAAGCAGCAGGAAGTTATAGACGCCCCAAGCATAGGCTGCTGGATTGAGTTCGATGCTGAAGCGACCGCCGTGAAAACCCACCTCTTCCCACATTGCGGTCACCAAAATTAGTGGTACGAGTACAAACAGCGGCAAAGTGTACCAGCCCACGCGCCGCCATCTGACCTGGCCGTTTTCCGGGAAGACATCGGCGAAGATGAGCAAGGCGTATTGCAAGGCGATGCCGATGATGAAGCTGCTCATTGCCCACCATTCGCCATTGGTATCAGGGCCGTGAAAACACCAGAAGGCAATGTCCTTCACAATCCACACAATCATCAGGCCGTTGAAGAAGGCGAACGCACGGTTGATGGCGTGATGCGGCGTGGCAACCAGCACGTAAAAGCCCAGCGCCAGCGTGATGAAAAGTGACAATAGGAGGATGATGGTCAGCATCGGCGGGTATGATACCAAACGCACAAAGCTGCTGGTCAACGCTAATGACGTTAGCTGGGCCAAGCGCGTACTGGTCTCAAGCGGCTTTCAATATTTGGAACTTGAACGATTCTTGCGCGGGCAAGACGATTGGCGCGGCCATTTCAAAACTCGCAACACGGCTCAGCATCACGAAAGCCGGATTCGATAACTCGGTTTGGGTCAGCAATCCTAAACGCTCAAGCAAATCGCAATGCGCTTGGAGCAACTGCCCGCGGTTCGCATCGAGCAGATGAAAGCGCGTCTGGCGCAGACCGATGTCACCTGTACGACGCACAAAGCAGTCGTTAATAGTTGGCTGCGAGAGCAAGGTTGGTGGAACATGCTCGCCAATCTTGCTGACCAGTTTGCTAGCGTCTGCAAGCTCCCAGGCGGCATTTACGAATTCGCTTTGCGATTGCAGGCGGTAAGTCTGATAGTGATGATTGGCCGCATCATAGCCAAGCTGGAATTCCATCGCACCTAAATGCCAAGGCAAAGCCCACAAGTGGCGCGCGCTGACGGCACTCAACGCTCCGACTGTGGTGTTGAGGAGCCAGTGAAAATGCTGTCCGCCACGTGTGAGCAGCAGACGATAGAAAGTTTGTTCAAAGGCCACAGAGCGTGCCGAATTCAATAGACCACGCTGTTGATCCAAATAAGAGATGACAGATAACCAGCAGCGCGAATGCCCTTCGGAAATTGTTTCGACCGGCTCAAAGCCATTGGCCAAAAGCTCGCGTGGGAAAATCGCTTTCACGCGAGTTGGTGGAAGCGTGTAGACGATTTGCGAGAGGTGCTGCGCTTCGGCGACTACCCCGATTGAATTGGGTTCTGCCGAACGTCCAAAGTGGTGCTTCGTTTTTCTGGCAAGCTCGGAGCGGAAGAGGCTTGATGATGTGTTGTAAGGGTGCGTATGCAAGTTCAGCCCTCCTTCGGCAGTCTGCAAATTCCGCAAATTCTCTGGCTGGGTAGAGCATCGGGTGTGCCAGTTTGTCGTGGCTCTGTCTTTTTGATTTGGGTTCCTGGCTAAGCTCTTATGCTACGATGATTTGTTCGTCAGAGCAGATTGGCCTTGGCGTGGAGCAGTATCGCCGACAGTAATGAAATGATGGCGAATTGCGACTAACGGAGATTTGGTTGGCAAAATGCCAAGCGTTAGCTAAGCCATAACTGATGCGGCCAAAACGAAAACGCTGGAATGACCACACCGGCCGTTCCAGCGTTTTGCTTCGCTGATGAGCGGAACCCTTCTTATCAACGCGACGGGCGATAGCCATTTTCGGAGAAAGCGAACCGCTTAGTCTCGCGCACCCGGACGACGTTATTATCCTCGACCGGCTTGGTTCCCTGCGTAGAGACTTTCAACTCGTAATAACCTGCATTCGTCGCCGGCACGAACTCCAGCTTCGAGGCATAGGCCCAGCAGGATGGATCATCTTCGTACAAGCCTTTCTCCTGACAATAGGATTTATTATTGCCGCCTGTCACCATCGAGAAGACTTCTTTCAAGCCGCTCTTAGCCTCCGCAATCAGCAGATCACCTTCTTCCGTAACGCCCAGATTGGCGGCCTTCCAATGGAAGAGCACAGCGTATTTGTCAGCGCCGATCTTCACCACTTTGCCGCCAGACATCTCACCTTGCATGCCGGTGCGCGTGATCGCTTTACTTTGGGTGTCGAGTTGCCATTCGTTGCCAGCTTTGGTGAAGACCGCACCGCCGATGACCGGCACACAATCGTCACAGTCTTCTTTGGTTGGCGCCGTGCGCGTAATTACGAAGTATCGCTCAGTTTCATTCTGTTGAAAGGCCTTGGCGAACAGGACGCGTGAAGAGACCGTCTTGATGTCGCTGTAAAAGCTGAACCGATCCAATTCGCCTTTGGCCGGACGCCACTGCGCGCGTTTTTGGTCAGCGTTGTAGCTACCGTAGATGGCGCGCATTGCTTTGGCGTTGTCGAACTCGCCTTCGAGCGAGATGGTCGGTTTGCCAATCTTGCTATCGCCCGAAGCACTCTCAGCGGGTATAGGTTCGCGTAGAGGCTTCTCTTTTCTGGCTGGGGCTTCGCGCTCATTTGCGGCAGAACCGAAGGAAGAGATCGGCGAAGCATTGCAACCGGCTAGCATTAAAGCCGCCGCTGCCAACAGAGCTACAAGCATAAATCTGTAATTCATAAGCTACCTCCCGTAGTGAAAAGCAAAAACATAGCCCGCAACAGGCCCGCAACAGAGACACTGCTGTCACACTACAGACAGCGGCGTCCGCGATCTGCCGCACACTGCTGCCTCCTTGACGAAGTTTTCTCAGCCGCAGTGTACTGCGCCCAAAACGCCAACAATCCAATCGCCTTTTTCAGTACAGCTAGGTATGAGGAATCGGTTTATGAAGGTGAGTTCTTTGCTCACTTGCCCAAAGTCGGGGGCAGTATACTGCCACGTTTTGGCAGAAGCAAATCGCACTCAAGTGAGCGCCATATTAGTTTCTCAACTGGTCTTTTTGCGAAAGCGTAAGGCACTTATCGTAATCATCAGCACGCTCATCAACGCCAGAATCAGCCCTTGTTTCCACAAATCTTGCAATTCCGCGCCACGCAAAATAATGCCGCGAAAGATCTGAATCAGATAGGTCGTAGGAATGAGTCGGCTCACGTACTGAAAGAAGATCGGCATCGTATCGAGCGGGAAGAAATAACCAGATAGGAAAATCGAAGGCATCAGCGTGCCAAAGGCGGCCTGCATGGCTTCCTGGTATGTTTGCGCGCGCGTCGAGATCAACAGGCCAAAACCCAGCATTGTCAAAATGAAGGGCGTCACCAGCAAGAGCAACAGCGCGAGATTGCCTTTGATCGGCACCCCGAACGCCACACGCATGAAAAAGAGCAGGATCATCATCTCGCTATAAGCTATCACCGCATACGGCACGAGCTTGCCTACCATCAAGCCCAGCGGTTTGATGGGTGTCATATAGAGTTGTTCAAGCGTGCCGCGCTCGCGTTCACGCACGATGGAAACTGCCGTCATTAACACGGTCATCATTTGCATCAAGACGGCAATCATGCCCGGAATCAAAAAATTGGCCGAACGTGAATCGGGATTGAAAAGCACTTTCGGGCGCGCTTCGACTGGCAACGTTTGCCGCGTGGCAGTAACGCTCAAGGCGCGCTCCAACGATTCGCGCAAGGCAATCGCATTCGCAACATTCAAAGCCTGGCTTGCTACGGAAGATTCCGAGCCGTCAACTAACACCAACATGCTGGCCGTTTGGCCTGCCAGCAAACGGCGCGAATAGTCGGGAGGGATTTTGAGACCGACTCGGGCACGCCCGGCGATGATTTCACGGTTAAGCTCCGCTTCTGAGTTGACGTAGGCGACCAACTTGAAATCATCCGAATTGACAAAGCGATCCAGCAAGCGGCGGCTCTCTTGGGTTTGCGCCGCATCATAAACGACTGTCGGAATGTCGCGCACGTTGGTGTTGATCGCATAGCCGATCAGGAACAACTGGAGCATCGGGATCAGCACGGTGAAGAAAAGCGCCATGGGGTCGCGGCGAATGTGAATCGCTTCTTTGCGCAGGACTGGGAGCATCCCGGCAAACGGATTGCCAGGCAGTGCGCCGCGCTGGTTCGTGGTTGGTGATTGCTCACGTCTAGCTTGATACATTACGGCGCTCACTCCTTCAGCGCATTAGTCAAAGTGACAAACACATCTTCCAGCGAAGGTAAGATCGGGCGAATCTCGACCTCGTTGAATCCGGCTTGGGCCAAATCGGCCTGGACTTGTTCTATTGCGGTTGTGTCTTGCATCAGTAGGTGAATGGATTGCCCGAAGATCGTCGCGCCAAGCACATAAGGCTTTTGCTTCAACAGCGCCAAGGCTGCGGGGGTGTGCAGCGTGTAAACCTCGATGCGGCGTGTGCCTGGGGGCGAGACTTCAGGGATCAGCTTCAACTCGTCGGGCGTGCCCAGCGCGATCAGTTTAGAAAGATAGATGTAGCCAACGCGCCCACAACGTTCTGCCTCGTCCATATAGTGCGTCGTCACAAAGAAGGTCACACCTTGCCCGGAAAGCTCAAAGAGCAAATCCCACAAATCCCGCCGCGCCACCGGATCAATGCCCGCCGTCGGCTCATCCAGAAACAGCAACTGTGGCTGGTGGATAAAGGCGCAGGCCAGCGCGAGCCGTTGCTTCCAGCCGCCAGACAACTTACCTGCGCGACGGTTGAGATAGGGATCGAGGTGTGTGAGCGCAATTGCGTCATCTTTGCGTTTACGCAGATAATCGCCGTGCAAGCCATACACGCCCGCATAAAACTCTATGTTCTCGATCACGGTCAGGTCTTCGTAGAGGCTGAACTTCTGCGACATATAGCCAACGTGCTGCCGAATTTGCTCAGCGTCTTTTACGCAATCGTAGCCCAGCACCTCGCCCGAACCAGCCGCAGGTTTCAACAAGCCGCATAGCGCGCGGATGAGCGTCGTTTTGCCTGAGCCATTTGGCCCGAGGAAACCAAAGATCTCACCTTGCTCCACGCGCAAGCTGACGTTATCCACGGCAGTGAAATCGCCAAAGCGAATCGTCAAGTTGTCAGTAATGATGGCAGACATAAAAAGCAGTAGTCAGTAGTTAGTAGACAGTAGACAGTAGTTGGGAATTGGTCTGCTCAAGTCGCGCAGATATTTTGATAGCAAACTTCTGTCTTCTGTCTTCTGTCTACTTCTCCAATGTAACATCCGCCGCCATGCCCGCTTTCAACTTGCCCTCGCGGTTGTTAAGGCGGACTTTGACGCCGAAGACCAGGTGATTACGCTCATCGCGGCTTTGCACATTGCGTGGTGTGAACTCGCCTTGCGAGTTGATCTGCTCGACCTGCCCATCAAAGAGTTCGTTGGTATCAGTTTTGATCTTGGCATGCTGGCCCAGTTTAACTAAGCCTAGTTGTGGTTCGGGGACAAAGATGCGGACGAAGAGCTGATCTTTTTCGAGCAGCCGCGCCACTGTTTGGTTGGGCGTCAGCAGATCGCCGGGGCGAACCGAGAGCACTTCGACAATGGCATTAGCAGGCGCGAGCACTTGCCCTTCGGCCAAGCTGACTTTGATCTGATCTAGCCGCGCTTGTGCCTCGGCCAATTGAGCGCGCGCATCGGCAATCTCTTCGGCGCGTGGCCCAGCGAGCACCAACCGTTCAGCTTCCTGTGCTTGGCGGAAGCGTTCCTCGGCAGCGCGGATGTCTTCTTTACGGCTGCCGTGAAGCAACAGGTCGAGGCGCTTCTTTTCGGCATCACTGCGCGCGCGCATATTCTCCAACCGAAACTTTGCCGCGTCGAAATCTTGTTGCGAGATGTCACCTGTTTCGCGCAAACGCTGGATGCGCTGGAAGGCAGCTTCGGCATTGTTGACTTCGGCTTCGGCGGCGGCGACAGTGGCGCGTGCCTGCTCGATCTCTTCCGGGCGCGGCCAATTGCGTACCGCTTCAAGGTTGGCGCGTGCAGTTTCGGTGGCGGCGTGTGCTTGGGCTTTTTCTTCAGGGCGCGCGCCACGTTCAAGTCGTTCCAGCTTGGCTCGTTGCTGGGCGATTTTCGCTTCAGCCTGCGCACGTTGCGCTTCCCAATCGGCTACGTCTAAGCGCACAAGTGGGTCATTGGGCTTGACCTCTTGCCCCTCTTCTACGAGCACCGCCGATACGCGTCCGCCGGTCTTCGAGCCGACGCGTATCTCACGCGTCTCAATCGTGCCGGAGAAGAGCAACGGCTGCTCTTTTTTGAAGCCGAATCCGCCATTGGCGCAAGCTGCGGAACTAAGCGCCAAGCTCAAGAGCCAAAGCCAACCACCAATCCTTTGCGAGGTTGAATTCATTCCTCTCTCTCCTTCATAGAACCAATACCAACGAAGTAAGTAAGTACATACTTACTAGCACAGCCGCTAGGAATCGGCAAGCAATTTGTGGCGCTGTGTGTTTGGTAAAGCAGGTAGGAGAGGTAGTGAGACAGGCAAAGTAGCGCAAGTTGTCTATAGCTTTCAAGAAAATGTTTTCCCGCCAGCAAGCCCGCGAAGGGGGCGATAGCATAAAGCCCAGGGCGTCAGCCCTGGGTAGTGATGGCGTGAGTGGGTAAGCCCACGCAGTGGGCGACAGACAGCGATCTGCCGCCCACTGCGTGGGCTTGTAATCCACCGGCACGGTACCCAGGGTTCCGGCTGCGCCTCCACCCTGGGCTAAATTCTGGCCACCCGCTTCGCGGGTTCAATTCGGAAATTCCTTTTCTTGAAATCTATAGCTTGCGTGGTTCCTCCTGTTAGCGAGTGGAAGAACCACGCAAGCTAGACACCTTGCGCTGCGCTGGCCGCGAAGTCTTGAGAGATGACTTTGCTGAAACTTGGTCAGTCTACTTCTTGGTCACGACGACAGTGCCAGCCATACCTTTGCCGCCGTTGCCACCGTGGAAAGCGCAGTGGTATGCGTAGGTGCCGGGTTTATCAAATTTGAAGCTGAAGGTGTCATTTTCCTTCATCGCTTTTGAAGCAAATGAATTGTCATCGGCTGTGACCGTGTGCGGTTTGGCTTCCTTGTTCGTCCAGGTGACGGTCGTGCCAGCGGCGACCGTGAGCTTGGCCGGTGAGTATTGAGTGTTGCTGATTGTGACGGCGCTGGCTGCTTGTGGCATTGCCGCCGCAGCGTTTTCGACTCGCGTGAGATAAAAAGCTGCCAGCAGACAAAAGCTGCTGATGAATGTCGCAACTGCTACAGACTTGCCAATTCGATTGAACATATTTCCACCTTGTTTTGTAGTCGAGAAATAAAAAGCGCGCCGCACAAATCTGCTTGAGCAAAAGAGAGTAAGCGAGACGAAAGTCGCCTTCACTCATTGAAAAGCTTTGTGGGACGCGCCCAACTCAGAGAGTAACGCAGTGCTTAAGCCAAAGCGGCGAAACGCTACTAGCCGCTAATTTTTGTCTTTTTTGTCTTTAGACTTCTTATCGGACTTCGTCTTTTCTTCTTTCATCTTGTCTTCCTTTTTTGACGACTTGCTACTGCTTTTACCGGCCTTGGCGGGTTTGAACTTCTTCGGCAGTGGCGTGCCGGTAGCGGAAGAGTTGACCTCAACGATGTCGCCCTTCATTGGGCCGAGCAGACCGAGCAGTTCGCTCTTTTCGGCTGCCGGGACGTTGAATTTGTCGAGCGCCCCGACCAAATCTTCGACCAGGGCTCCGAACTCACCATCAGTTACGCCCATGTTCATGTGCGTGGTCTTCATGTCGCGGCCCGTGTATTGGCACGGCCCGCCGGTGGCGAAACAGATTTGGTCAACCAATTGAGTCTTGAGCCGCACCGGGTCGCTTGACGCGAATTTCTTGTTGATGCGCGCATCGGCCAGCACGCGGCCAGCGAATTCGTCCACGACGGCGGTAATTGCTTCCTTGCCACCGAGACGCTCATAGAGCGACCTTTGTTGCGCCGCGGCGGTTATTGCAAAAGCCGCGAGCAGGGAAAAACTGAGCAAGATCATCTTCAGATTACGCATTAGTTTTTTGCCTCCAGGGTTTTCAGATTTGTGTCCAGTGGGAAGTGCCGACGCTCCCCTAATCCTTTGGGCGAGCACGGCAGATGCCAATTAAAGTTAGAATCCATAACGCTGAAATTGCTTGTTCAATTTTGCTTACGGATATTTACAGCCCAGTGGATTGCTGGGCGAGAGAATTATTCAAGCTGGCGTGCTCAGGTGGTTGCAACTGTCCACGTTCAGCCAGGCGGCGCCGAACTTCAAGCCGCAAGCGCATCAAGCCGCTTGCCATGGCCCAATGGTGGTTCCATTTGAAGAGCGGTTTCAGCAGGGGCGAGAGCCAACGGAGTAAAGGCTTATCTGCCCGCAAGCGCCAGTCGAAGGTGATATAAGTCCCGGCTCCCTCTTCTTGCAAACGCCAGATGCCGCGCCCGACGAAATCACCCTCGGCGCGAATCTCGATGAGCTGTGGCGCTTCGTGGCGTTCTGTGATGGCGGTCCAGCGTAGTTTGTAAGGCAGCCAGCCTTTAGTCAGAAACTCCACCCGATCACCTATGTGGTCAGCGCGGCCCGCAGGCTGCCAATCAGCCTTCAGATAAACCTCAGGCCACCATTGAGGGTAGTTTTTGCCTTCTTTGAGAATCTCGTAAAGTAGTTGACGAGGCGCCGCGACACGCCATTCGGTCAGGAATTGATATTCGTTTGCGGGCATGCTTGGTGTTATCTCCTGCCGTCTAATACGGCGTAAGCCAGGCTGATGGATTTGGGCTGAATACCGGAACAGGAGACAGGTTGCTTATGGCTGCGCGTTTTGTCTTGTCCTAGCGGATTTGAAGATGAGGTAGCCGGCAATCACGAGCAGAGATAGGAAAGAGACAAAGATGATGATTTTAAGCAAGCCGAGCACAGTCGAAAGAACCAGCAAGCCACGCCGCGCGCTTTCGAAGAGCAACAGCGAGGTCGTGGCGAACGAGAGTAACATTGCCAGCAGTTTGATAATCAGTGTCATCGGCGCTCCTACTGTTCGTCATTACTGGCCAAAGCCAGGCCGGAAGATTGCAGTTCGATGTTCCCACTGGTGGAACGCAAGCTGACCAACGGCGCATCACCGTTGGCGTGGTAATTGGCGGTCAACGATCTTTGATTACGCGTTGGGCTGAGGGCTTCAAAACCGCGCGCGCGTAAGCGTCCCGAATTGGTGCTGGCGTCCAGCCTAAAAGCAATGTCGGCGGGCAAGACTATGCGCGTTTGTCCGTGCTCGTTGAGGGCGACCAGATCACCGCCCAAGTCTGAGTTGTGCGACAGCATCAGCTTGCCCGTGCGCGTTTTGACGTTGAGCGGGCCAGCGAAATTTTGCACGGTGATGTCGCGCGTCGCCTCGATCTGCGCCGTGCCTTCTAAATCCATCACAGAGACCGAGCCGTTTTCCGCCGTCACACGCAGGTTGCCTTTGTAGCGGGCTAGCTTGACCGATTCGGAGGAAGCCGTGACCTGCCAATCGCCAGTGATCGTTTGAGCTTCGATGTGACTGCGCGCCGCATTGATAAAACCGTTGCCGTTGATGTCACTCAAGTTGAGCCGTGTATCACGCACTTCGTCCAGACTGATGAGGCGCTCATGGGGAGGGAAGGATGGCGGCGCTTGAATCTCGCGCAACTCCAACCGTCCGTTGGCTACGCTGGCGCGCAACGCGCCGGTGAGGTTGTTCAGCCGGTAGTTGCCGCCTTGCCCGTTGAGTGCGACCTTGCCTTTGATCTCGCTGAGCTCTGCGCCGCCGCGCAGGTTTGCCAAGACCACCTCGCCCTCGTGCTGGCTCAACTCTACCAAGCCGCGCGCGCCTTCGAGCGAAAAGCGACCACGATTGTGGTTGATCGTAACGCGCGCGCAATTGCGCAGCGTGTGATCGCCGCGCAGTTCGCTGATTTTGACTGCTCCGGCAGGGTCATTTACTTCCAGGTTCACCGTGGTTTGCCCTGGCACTTCGACCAGCAATGCGGCGGTGAACGATTCGTTGGGGTTGTCACTCGTCAGGCCAAGCTGAACGGTGTTGCCGCTTGGGGTGATTTGCAGATGAATATTCTTCGCGGCCTCTCTGGCGCGTTCTTCGTTGGTGGCACGGATGAGCTTGGTGAGTTTGGCCGTCGCTTGATTCGTCGCACCGGCGCGGATTTCGATGTCGCCGTTGAAGCTGTTGACGATTAGTCGTGTATTCGGCGGCAACTTGAAGTTTTGTGGCGCTTCATCATCAACCCTAATCGGATTGCCAAAGACATAATCGCTGACACCACCGATTTGACCGATGCGCAGATTCACGCGCGAGAGAAGCTGGTGATTGTTGCTCAGGTAATTTGCGCTTAGCCCTGTGGTGGCGATCAAGATCATCACAAAGAGTGCCCCAGGACTCAAAGCGCGCGGCGTTCTACCGTAAGCATTGCGATGCGTGTATTGCCAGAGCACGCGCCCGGCCACAAACGCCAACAGAAACCAGAACCAATATCGGCCAACGATCAAGGCCAGCGAGTTTTCGCCGCGCAAATTGATTGCCAACAGAATGCCGCCGAGCGCGGTCAGAATCAGACTACCCACCGGCGAGCGCGGCTGGCGATCAATCAGGTAGCCCGCCAATCGCACTAACCCGGCCAGCACCAGGCAGAGCGGCCAGAAGCGCTTCAGCAGTTGCACTAAATAGGCTTGCTCCGGTGCGACGAAGAAAAAGACACCCAGGCCGATCAGCCCTGCACCCAACAGAAATGTCAGCAGTCGTTTGAACATCAACGCCACTTATCAAAACGGCTCTCGGCGCTCACCAGATTGCCCTCCACCCGTTCGTAAGGCGCGCCGATAACAGAAGGTGGTTGTGCGCGAAAGTCGTGCGGCGTGGCCTCAGTAGGGCTTTGCCTCTGATAACCACGCAGCAGAAACAAACCGACCACGATCAACAGGAACGGCCAGGTATAGCGCAAGTAAAAATGAAAGAAGGAGTCAACCAAAGTCAGCAACCCAACACTGACCAACAAAGCCCCCCACACCGGCGTGTTCTCGCGCAACAGCCGCTTCAAGGATTCATCTTCGGCCTGCAAATCTTCGCCGGCACGTTTGCGCCGCGCCGCGCGCGCCGCATCGTAGATTGAGAAAAGGTAGAACCCTATACCGCCCAGCGCAAAGGTCATGGCCATCGGTTTGGAAAAGATGTCGGCTAATTGCCACAAGCTGACGGTGGTGATGAAGTGCAGCAGCGATTTGATATTTTGCCCGTTGTAAGCCGCGCCCAACCCCGGCACTAGGCCGAAGGCGCCTGCCAGTAATGGCGAATGCCCGCTGGCATCGGTCACTGTTTTACCACCGCTTAGATTGCGCCGCAGCGTTTCGACCCCGGCGACGATGCACTCCTGACAATACGGTATGCCTTTTATCCGATGATCGCAGGCAGTGCAGAGCTTGCGCTGGCAACAAGTGCAGCGCGCCGTGGCTGGTTGAGTTGGATGAAAAGTGCAATTCATCTCTAGTATTTCAGATCGCCAAAAGAAAAAGCTCAGGCTTCAGCCTGCAAATCCGTCTGAAGGAAAAATCAGCAGTCTGAAGGCTGAACCTCGGATGTAGCCAATGCGCTGCCTGCTGCTCGGCCCTCAACGCCGCTCGTAACGCACGGCTCGTTGCAGTTTTGGCGTCGGCGTGCTTTGCGGCGCTTGCGCCTTGCCGGTCGCCGGTTGCAGCACTGGTGCGCCGGTTTGCACAGGCGCGCTAGCTGGTTGCGGAGCGGCTTTCTGCCTGGTTGATGACACGTTGGCCCACGAGAGCGAAACCCGATTGAGACTGTTGCGAGCCTGAATGCCAGTTTGATTCAATTCGTTGAGCAGCACTTCTGCCTGGCCATTAGCCTGCGCCGCGAAGCCTTCGAGACTGCCGAAGCGCAAGGAGAGCAATAACAGGCTGGCCGCAAAGATCAAACCAGCCGCCGCCCATTGCGGCGAGAGCAGACGATTAAGCAGAGCCGCCGCAAATCCCGCATTCCAGAAGAGCCTGAAGCGAATCGAGCGTTTGCCCGTAGTCGCCATCACTATACGGTCAGGCAGGGAACTGGGCATCTCCACTTCGGTTTCTTTGACCTCACGGCATAGTTCAACGGCTTCCTCGATGCCAGAGAGCAGACGACGGCACTTCGTGCAATGTTCAAAGTGGGACTGAAAAACTTGATGATCTGGGGCCAACATCACCCCGTCGAAGTAGCGTTCGATAAGATGGTCAAACTCATTGCAACTGAGCATCTCACCGGCAGTCGTGGCCGCCAGGATACGCGTTTCCAACCCTTCCGGTTCAGTCGCGACACAAGCCAGGTTGCCGAGCACCTGCACCGTGACGCGCACGTCGTTGTAAAGCTCCCGGCAGTCACGGCAGACCAGACGATGCGTTGCGCATTCGGCGCGCGTGCGCGAATCAACTGCGCTGTCCAGGTAATCGGAAAGTAAATCTTGAAAGTTACTGCAATTCATTCTTAGTTCAGTGATCCGTGGTCAGCAGTGCGTGCGCCGCGCCCGGCTGACGAAAATGGACTAAAGCGTTTCAACGACTTTCATGCGTCGCAGAATCTTCGCCAATTCGATACGCCCGCGATTGATCCGCGATTTCACCGTGCCAATCGGGATGCGCAGAATGTCTACGATCTCCTGGTAGGTCAATTCTTCGATGTCGCGCAGGATGACGCACTCGCGCAGGTCGGGTTGTAGCTTGGCAATCGCCGCGTGCACCTGTTTGGCGCGTTCGTAGCGTTCGACGCCGCGATCCGGCGCGTCGTGATGGCTCTCCAAATGATAGGTGTGATCTTCCAGGTCATCACCCATGTCGGTCGGAGTGCGCCCCCGGCGGCGGTAATCGTCAATCACCAAGTTACGCGCCAGGCGCATCAACCAATTGGCCAGATCGCCGGCTTGTGGGTCGTACTGTTCGAGCGAGCGGTAGACCCTGACGAAGACTTCCTGTGTCAGGTCTTCCGCCGCTTCGTGGCGACCGGTGAAGCGATAGGCCAGGTTGTAAACGCGCCGCGAATACTCGTTGACGACCTGTTGCCAGGCGACGCTATCGCCTGCTCGGCAACGTCGCACTAATTCTGCATCTGAGGTGATCAAAGATGCTCTTGCTCCTGATTTCGTCTGGTCTCTACTTATCAAGTTTGGGTACCTCGTGAGGGTTGAAGCTTCTTGTAATCTTCCCATCTCCGTTGTTCGATAACGAAGTTTAGCCGCCAAAGGTTCGGGGAAATTTTATAGCCAAAGTCGCCAATCTCAAATCTGGCAAAGCAGTTAGGGCTTATTTAATAGCCTTCACGCTCGCCGGTTTGACGAATAATTCTTCAGGCACGGGCGCGTCGGTCTGCATTGTCTGGTAGTTGATGCGGTTCTCCTGCACGCCGTCGCTGTAGAAATCCACGATGTTCGGAAACTTTATTCCGTCGTAAGGAACGTACTGAAAGTAGCGCACCTCGCGCTTGACGAGCGCGCCGCTCTCGACCTTCTCATAATTCAAACTCATTGGTAGATGCGTATTGCGGTCGAGCATCAGGTAGACAATCTGCTCTGGGTTGAGCTTGATCTCGACTACGTCAGCGCGCTCGCCAGGGCGAATTTCCTGCCGCCCGTAGAAGCGCACCTCGACGCCCGGCCTTTGCCAAGCCACGCGCAGGATGTGATCTAGTTCGTATTCGAGACCTTCCAGAAAAGCATTCACCTGTTTTTCGGTCTGATCCTTTAACGTCTCGGCATCGCCATCGTAAACCCAGCCGGTTTTGCCTGTGTTGACCTGGATACGCCGGTTTTTCTTTTTGCCCTTACCAAATTCTGTGCGTTCTTTGTCGGGATAGATGATCCAGTCTGAAAAAGGCGCCGGGACTGTCGAGACGCCTTTATCAAAGGGCGTGTACTGGCCCGTTGCATAGAGCGTTTTGAATTTTAAGTAAAGCTCGCCGCCGCGCGCTTCGATGGCTTGCTTGATGAGTTCGACCCCACGCTGCGCGTTTTGCGGATCTTTGGGATCGGCTTTTTGCGCAAACGTGCTTGGGCAAGCCAGTAGGCAAGCCACGATCAAGGCTGCTATTGGAGAAAATCTGATGGAAAAGGTTGATTGCTCTGCGCGCACTACTCACTCCAGGATAATGGTAAGGGAATTCATTTCATTGATTCGAATCGCCGTTGCCATTGCTGCTCAGATTATCAATCCGACGATTGGTTTGTACTACAGCCTGAGCCATCTCGCGCAACGCTCCTTTCAGTGACGCAGTTTCCGCCTCTGCTGCCTGAGCCGTCTCGCGCAACGCTTCTTTTAGTGACACGGTTTCTGCCTCTGCCGCTTGAGCCATCTTGCTTAACATCTCTTTCAGTGACACAGTTTCTGCCTCGGCCCGAATCTGCGCCTCCCGCAATAAGGTGGTTTCCGCTTCGGCCCGAATTTGCGCGTCAATTAGAATATCAAGCTTGTCAGCCAATGCGCGCCGTTTCACCCGTTCGCGCCGCGCTTCTATAACAGCTAAACGGATGGCGCGGTCAAGCCGCGCGTCAGTACGTGCGTGGCGGGCCTTTACCTCTTCCACATCTGCGAAGAAGTTTGCCTGCTGGTCTATAATAAAAGCAATTTTTCGCTCTATAGGATCTAGAGAGTCGCCATTGTTTTCGCTCATCGTTGTGCTCCGCTTAACGGGCGGGATTATATAACTTGTGAAGCGGATTTGACAGGCGAGCCTGAAGGCTATTCTGAGGCAGATGTTGGAGTGGCAAACCGGCTGCTGGTGCTTTGCGCAGTGCGTCGAATGATCTCTGCCGCGACCTCTAATTTCTCTGAGTCGCCCAGCAATTCAAAAGTGTTCAATACTCGCTGCTTGAGCGAATCGCGCCACGTCCAGCGTGTGAGCACGCCGGAGTTGAGCAACCTGTCAGCAATCTGGCTGCTGAAGCTGCGGTCGTAATCGGAGGGCGCAGGATTGACCAAGTAGGAGACCATAAACTTCAGCACGTCGGTGCGTAGCTTAGGGTTCAGGGCTGACGAAGTGTAGACCTCTTTGAGCGTTGGCACAGTTTCAAAGAAGCTGTGCGCGGGAATCTCACGCTCATCCGAAGTGGAGAGCAGCAACAAATATTCAGGCTCGAATGGTAACAGCGTTTGATAGGTGAACTCCGCCCAACTCAACGCTCGTTCACCCGCCAAGACCAGCCGCGAGGCGTTGCCATCACCCAGCACTACGACCAGGGAATATTGCACCCGTGATGAGCGCAGCTCGCTCAACTGGCGTTGATAATCGAACTCCGAATTGATGGAGATGACATCCGCGTAAAGCTCATTGGAAATAAGCTGTGGCAACTGATTGGTCAGGGCGCGCAAGCTAGGGTCGAGCTTGGCTGCATTGCATTCCAGCACCAGCACCGAGCGGCTTTTATCAAGGTTTGCGCCGGTGATCGAATGATTGCTGATCTCGTGTAGTTTTCGCTGTAGCTCCGGCATCAGTCGCCTCCTTGCCCGTATCTGTGACGGACATCAGACATCCCCACGACGCAAATCTTGCCCTTCAATTTGCCCTGGTCTTCTCTTCGTAACGCAAAATCATCCCGCGATCGCCTACCGCCCAACCTCTTGAAGATGACAGGAAAAAGACCCCGCGAATCCGGCTGCCGCGCGCCACAAAGTCTGTGTGCCAGGAGGCCCCGCCATTATCAGTCCGCAGCAGCGTCGAATCATAAGCCACCGCGTCCGCCCCGCCTTCACGCTGCGCAGCGGCTGCCGTCCAACCTGTCGCGGGGCCTAGGAACTGTGTGCTATGAGTGGCTCGGCTCGGCGTGCGGTACTGCTCCCAGTTCTTCCCGCCATCGCGCGTGTGCAGTGCAAAGAAGAAGCGCCCTTCGCCGTCAAGCATCTCGCCCGTTATCGTGCCCGTATTCAAGTTGCTGAAGCGCACCGAATGGAACACGCCCGGCGTAAAGCGCCCTGAACTGTACTGCGTTTGCACTGTGACAGGCACGCGCTTCCAAGTCATCCCGCCGTCGTTGGTGACAAACAAACCGCCGATATGGCTCTTGGCTCGGCCATAAAAGTTGCCGATCAGCCAGCCGTTCTGTGGGTCTATAAAAAAGACGTCACGAAAACCGAAGTTGTAATTCGACGATTCTACCGGTAAGCCGATCAAATTTTCTAAATCAGCCAGCGGTTTCCACTCATTACCGCCATCTTCGGTGCGTAACATCGTCGCATTCTTCCCGACCGCCCAGCCGTGCAGCGCATCGGTGAAGAAGATGCTTAAAACCTGCGGGAGTGATTGCTTCTTCCACGAACGCCCGCCATTGTTAGTGCCGAGCACAACCGTTTCCGGCTCGCCGTCATCTTTGCGCGCCATCTCGCCCAGCATCCAACCATTATTCCAATCAACGAACTGAATCTGATTGATATTGGCCACTGCGCCGCTCAGCAGTGGCTTCCAGGTTTTGCCACCGTCATTCGTGCGGTAGAGCGCGCCGGCATCACCAGCGGCCCAGCCAGTCATCGAGTCCACAAAGTAGATGGTACGCAGATTCTTGTCGGACGCATTGCTGCGCCGCACAATCTTCCAATTGCTGTTATTGATGTCCAATTCGCCCAAGGCATCAGCGATGGGCGGTTGAGCGATGCGCGGCACCGTGGAAACCTTGTCAGGCTCGACTGTCTTGGTCTCTGGTGGCGGATTTGTATTGGTCGTGTCAGCCAGCGGGTTAGCGGCAGCGTTTGATTTGTCAGCGTTCGTTGTTTTTGGCTCAGTCTTGGCAACTAGCTTTTCTTCTTTGGCTGGTTGCGGTGGCGCAGCCGGAACTTCGTTGGGTTTAGGCGCGCTTGAGTTGGTTTTCGCCGCGTCGCCTGTCGCCGGAGTGTTTTTGGCTTTAATTGAATTGCCCTTTGGCTGACGCATTTCTTCTTTGCCGGTGTCCTTGCTGGCTTCTTTGCTCGCAGTCGTTGTGGGGGCAGGTGGAGTGACTTCGGTGGTCTTCTGATTTCGCGCCACGCTCTTTTCCGCCGCTTTTTTCTCCTCTGTCGGTTGCGGCTTATTCAAAGTCGAATTATCCGGCGCGTTATTTTTCTCCGCGGCTGGTTTATTGGCAACGGCTTTAGACTCGCGCGGAGGCGCAACCACTTCGGTCGGCGGTTCGTAAAAAGTGACGATGTATTCTTCGATGACCCCACTTTTGAGCGCTGCCTCGCCGCGCACTTTGGCCTCGGCCTGATTAGCAAACCGCCCAAAGCGCACGCGGTAATATGTACCCTTGCCCGGCACGTTGGCTTTGACCCAATGCGCTGTCAGACCCGCAGCGTTGAGGCGCGTTATGGTTTCGCGCGCTTCGGCCTCGGTTGGCTTCGAAGCGATCTGCACGGTGTATACACGTCCCTGCGCAAATCCGGGCAGGCAACAACTGAGCAGGAAAATCGAGCAATGGAGAATGGTTTTGAGTTGTTTCATCACGGTCAACGCCCCCTGATCTAAACGAACCTAAACGTCTGCTGGCGGCAAACCGATAACTGTTGCCAATCAGGTGAGGCGCGCTTTGGCAAATTGCTTAGGGCAATATTGGCTCTGCTTGCCAGCAGAGAATCAAGGTAGTCAAATAAACAAGTGGAACTGGTGTGGAGAGCACCACAAAAATGACGGGCAGATCATACCACCATCAACCGGCTTTGTCGTGGAATAATCCCGTTCAGCAACAATTCATTTTTCAAGAGCGCTCCCATTAGTTTCCTTTCGCCGCGCGATGTATAATGGCCACCTCCCCGCAACGATCAGTGGCATTAAGCCGCAGAGCAAACTTGGAAGAGGAAGTTAAGTTATGTTGCAATCACTGCCATCTCGTTTCGCGCTATTCCTATTGCTTAGCGCAGCCTTGCTTGGAGCGGCCCTGCGGCACGCGAGTGCACAACAAGGCCCGCAACCGCCCGCGCCAAAACCAGCGCAGCAAAATCCAACACAGCAGAAGAAGGACACGCGCTCTGACAGCAAAGACCAGCAAAAACGCGCGCCCAATCGCCAAGACTCCCGCGCCGAGCCGCAAACCAGCCCTGACGACACCGGCGTTATCAAGCTCTCTACCGATCTGGTCTCGCTCGACGTGACAGTGGTAGATCAGAACAACACGCCAGTCTTCAATCTCGACAAAGACCTCTTCGCCGTTTTCGAAGACAGAGTCAAACAGACTATTGATTCGATCAACCGCGAAGAAGTGCCACTCAGCTTCGGTCTGGTGATTGACACCTCCGGCAGCATGCGCTCCAAACTGCAAACCGTCACTGACGCTGCGCTCCATCTCATCAAAACCATGCGCCCGGATGACGAAGCCTTCCTCTCGCAATTCAAAGCCGAGCCGGAACTCGTCCAGGACTTTACTGCGGACAAGCGCGAACTCGAAGAAGCGCTGGGCGAACTCTTCACCAGCAGCGGTACCGCGCTGCTCGACGCCATCATTGCTACGTCCGATTATGCCCACGAGAAAGGCAAACAGCGTCGCAAGGCTATCGTCGTCATCAGCGACGGCGTTGAGAAGAACAGCTCGGTCAAAGAGAAAGAAGTAATCAAAGCCATTCAGGAAAATGAAGTACAACTTTACTTTGTCGGTTTCGTAGATGAAGACGACAGCGGCGGCATCTTCAGCAAATCTGGCTCGAAGAAGGCCAAAGAGTTGATGCAACGGCTGGCCGATGATTCCGGCGGGCGCGCCTTCTTCCCGAAAGATGTCAGCGAAATTGGCGAAATCTCCAAGCAGATCGCCAAAGACCTGCGCACACAGTACGTCATCAACTACTATCCTTCGAATGACAAGCGCGACGGCACTTTCCGCACAGTCAAAGTCGCGGTCACGCCGAAAGACAGTCGCAAGCTGGTTGCCCGTACGCGTCAGGGCTATTACGCCAAGAATGAGCGAGGCGAAGCGCCGGTAGCGAGTGAGCGAAAAATGCGCAGCAACACGCCGTAAGGCTCTTTTGACATTAACGCATCCATTAAGCCCAGGTTGAGCAAGCCTGGGCTTTTTGCTTTTTGGGTAATCTTTTTGTTCCTCGTTCACTTCACCAGTGAGTGGCTCAGCACCGTAGGCGGCGGCAATGAGACAAACGCCAGTCCTGCATTACGAGGTAATGAAATGAGGGAGAATCAGGTAAATCAGATAGAGCTTTTTTCTACCTGTCCGCAATCTAGCCAGGTAGACCGCGAGCATTACCTGCAACACGTGATCGAAGTCGCGCGTTGGAGCGAAGCGGCCGGTTGCCAAGGGATGTTGGTCTACACCGACAACTCGCTGGTAGATGCCTGGTTGGTGGCGCAAGTCATCATCGAAAACACCGAACGCCTTTGCCCATTGATTGCCTTGCAGCCGGTTTACCTGCACCCATTCGCCGCGGCCAAGATGATTAGCTCCTATGGCTTTCTTTACGGGCGGCGTGTCTATCTGAATTTGGTGGCAGGCGGCTTTAAGAACGATCTGGCAGCCTTGAACGATCAAACGCCCCACGACCAACGCTACGACCGGTTGATTGAATACACCACGATCATTCGCCAATTGTTGGCGAGTGCCGCGCCAGTCACGTTTGCCGGGGAATTTTACCGCGTAGAAAATCTCAAGCTGACGCCAGCATTGCCGCCAGAATTATTTCCCGGCATCTTGATCTCCGGTTCTTCAGAAGCGGGGATGGCCGCTGCGCAAACGCTCGGAGCTCCGGCCATTCAATATCCAAAACCCGTCAGCGAATACGAACAGCAGCCACCGAATGCAGACCTCGCTTCAGGCATTCGCGTCGGCATCATCAGCCGGCCTGACGAAGACGAAGCTTGGCAGACCGCGCATTCACGTTTCCCAGCAGACCGCAAGGGGCAACTAACGCAGCAACTGGCGATGAAGGTTTCGGATTCGGTTTGGCACAAACAGTTGGCTGAAATGAGTGCGCAAGCTGCCGACGAAAAGAGTCCTTACTGGCTCGTGCCTTTTCAGAATTACAAAACCTTCTGCCCTTATCTGGTTGGTAGCCACAACCGCGTCGCGCAAGAAATTGCTAGATACCTTGCTGTCGGCTATCGAACGTTCATCTTGGATATTCCGCCCAGCCAGGAAGAGCTTTCCCACATCAACATTGTTTTTCAGCAAGCTTTGAAGGAGACCCCGCATGGTGTCAGTGTTGCAGCAGTGGGTGACTAAACAGGCGGAAACCCGTCCAGATGCCGTTGCGCTTGTGATGAAACAGGAGCGCCAAACGTATAGCCAATTGGAAGACACTTCCAATCGCTTGGCGCGTCTGTTGAAAGAGGCGGGTTGCGTGCGCGGCGACCGCGTGGGCTTTCTCATGCCCAAAGCGCCGACCGCGCTTGTCTGCCAGTTGGGGATTTTGAAGGCTGATTGCAGCTATGTCCCACTTGATGCTACTAGCCCCGCGCCACGCTTGGCCAAAATCGTCGAAGCTTGCGAGCCGCGCGTGATTCTGGCTGCCGGGCCTGTGGCGAAGTTGTTCGATGAAGTACTGGTTGAAAGCCGCTTGGATCATCCGCCGTTGATTGGCTGGATGGATGAAGAGTCTGTATCAGAGAGCAATTTTCAACCGGCTTTCTTGCCTATTGATCTAGCCGGTTATTCTGGCGCGCCGGTTGATTGCCAAAACACCAGCGACGATGCCGCGCATATTCTCTTCACCTCCGGCTCGACCGGCGTGCCCAAAGGCGTCGTCATCACGCATTCCAACGTGATTCATTTTGTCGAATGGGCAGTGGAATACTTTGGCATCAATTCCAGCGACCGCATTTCAGGCCATCCGCCGCTGCATTTCGATCTTTCGACCTTCGATATTTTCGGCACATTTGCCGCCGGAGCGCAGCTTCATCTGGTGCCCGCTGAACTCAACCTGCTGCCCAACAAGATCGCCGAGTTCATCCGCGCGGCAGAATTGACGCAATGGTTTTCAGTGCCGTCGCTGCTGAATTACATGGCCAAGCTGGATGCCGTGAAGCCGCAAGATTTTCCGACGTTGCGGCGGTTGTTGTGGTGTGGCGAAGTCTTCCCGACGCCCGGTTTGCGTTACTGGATGCAACGCCTGCCACACGTGCAATTCACCAACTTGTACGGTCCAACCGAGGCGACCATCGCCAGCGGCTATTACACCGTGCCGCAATGCCCGACCAGCGATGATGAGCCGATTCCCATCGGGCATGGTTGCGGTGGCGAAGAACTGCTGGTGCTCGACGAACAATTGAAACCCGTGCCAGTCGGCGAGATTGGCGATTTGTACATTCGGGGTGTGGGCTTGAGTCCGGGTTACTGGCGCGATGAAGAAAAGACAGCGGCAGTCTTTCTGCCAAATCCCGACGCTCCTGCCGACCAGCTCTATCGCACGGGTGATCTAGCTCAAACTGGTGAAGACGGCTTGGTCTATTTTTTAGGTCGCGCCGATTCGCAAATCAAAAGTCGGGGCTATCGCATTGAGTTGGGCGAGATTGAGACTGTGTTGAATGCGCTCGGCATATTGCGCGAATGCGCCGTCGTCGCAATTGACACTGGCGGGTTTGAAGGCGCAACCATCTGCTGCGCATACGTGCAAGCTGAAAGCGAAACAACACCAGCGGCCTTGCGCAAGGCGCTCGGCCAACGCTTGCCAAATTACATGCTGCCCGCTCGCTGGCTGGCCCTGGAAAAGCTGCCCAAGAATGGGAACGGCAAGATTGACCGGCGCAGCCTGAAAGAGGGATTTCAATTGATTGCCCGCGCCGCTTGCTGATAACGAAATGTCCGACAAGCTGCCAGAGCTTGTCGCGCTCTTTCGGTTTGACGCATAACGGAGCCAGCGACAAGCTCTGGCAGCTTGTCGGACAACTTCCAAGGAGATTGCTATGCAGGCAATGACACACACACAACAACAAGTAGCCGAACTCTTAGCTACACACTTACACCTGGAAGTGCGCGACGCCGAGACCGAACTGCTTGGGAGCGGCTTGCTCGATTCGCTGGGCTTGGTGGAGTTGCTCGCCCTTTTGGAACAACAATTCGACGTGCAGATTCCATTGGAAGAGTTGGAGTTGGATCATTTCCGCACCGTCGGGAGCATCGCCGCCTTTATCACCAGCCGGGAAGCGCTGGCGGCGTAGCGTCGAGGATAAACAATGAACAGGCCTGCGACTGCGGTTGCCCAAGCCATTCGCCCATTTACGCCTGCCGATATTCCTCAAGTGGCCGCCTTGTATCGGCGCGTCTTTCTTCGAGGCACTACTACTGCTCCCAATCACAGCCCAACTACGCAGACCATTGCGCAAGCCTTCGCCGAAATCTTTTTCGACAATCCCTGGTACGACGAAGAGATCCCTTCATTGATCTACACTGATGCGGGCGACAGCGTCGTCGGCTTTCTCGGCGTGACTACGCGGCGTATGCTCTTCAAGCAACAACCCATCCGATTGGCGGTAAGCGCCCATTTGATGACTCAACCGGGCAGTCAAAACCCGCTGGCCGGGCTACAGCTTCTCAAAACCTTCTTCAACGGGCCGCAAGACCTTTCGCTGACCGATGGCGCAAACAACGCAGGGCGCAAAGTGTGGGAGGGCTTAGGCGGCTTGACCGTCCCGGCTTACAGCTTCTCTTGGCAGCGCGTCTTGCGTCCGAGCGCGTATACCCTGGCGCACGCTGCCGGGAAACTGTCGTGGCTGTCGTCGCTCGGCGTATTGACCAAGCCGCTCTGCCGTGCCGGCGATGCTTATTTGACGCGGCTGATGCCATACCGCTTCCAGTTTTCACCGCCGCAAGCCACAGCGGATAAGCTCGACGTGCAGACAATGCTCGACGGCATCGCTGAATGTGCGGCGGGCGATCTCTTGCGGCCGGATTATGACGAAGCAGCGTTGGCTTGGCTCTTAGCACGCGCCCAGCGCATTAAGTCAGCCGGGTCTTTGCAACAGATCGCCCTGCGCAACGCCAGGCGCGAACTGTTAGGTTGGTATCTATACTATTTGCGACCCAGCGGAGAGAGTCCTGTCTTGCAACTGGCCGCGCGCCGCAATGCTTTTACAGAAGTCTTCGATCATCTTTGTCAGCACGCCTGGCAACGTGGCGCCGTCTCGCTCAGCGGGCGCGTAGAGCCAAAGTATTTGCCGCTGTTGACCGAACGCCATTGCGCCTTCACCAGCGGCAACCCGTGGCTGCAAGCCCACTCGCACGATCCCGAATTACTACAGGCGATTCTGAGCGGCAATGCTTTCCTGACCAGCTTGGAAGGTGAATGGTGCACGAGCTATCGGAGTATGTAGGCAATCAGGAGACGGTGTTCAGAGTACCGGCTTCAGCCAGAAGGACTTGGCTACCGAGCCATTCCGGCTGCAGCCGGTACTCTAAACACCGTTGGACAAAGTAACGAGTTACTTCAGGGTCAACTAGCACAAGTCATTGGTGAAACAATCATGAACATACTAGGAATCAGCGGACTCGAATCATCTGTGCCTTTCAAGCAAGCCCACTGGCCGGGACTGGACGAGCGCGAATATCGCATCTCGCAGGGCCACGACTCCGCCGCTGCGTTGGTCGTTGACGGCCAAGTGGTAGCCGCAGCGGCTGAGGAACGCTTCAATCGGCGCAAACATTCAGGCGCTTTCCCGGTGAATGCGATCAATTACTGCCTGGCCGAAGCTGGTCTCTCGCTCAACGACATTGACGAACTCGCGCACGGTTTCGACTACCAGTCTTATCAGAAACTCTATCAACTCGACCCGCTCTCCCAGCAGCTCTATCGCGAAGTCTTCTCAAAAGAAGCCTTGCTTGCACTGATCGAGCGCGACCTGCCAGGCTTCCCGGTGAGTCGCGTTCATCAAGTCGGCCATCACCTGTCGCACGCCGCGAGCGCCTATTACACCTCCGGCTGGGACGAATGTTTGGTTGTAGTGATTGACGGCATGGGCGAAGCGCACAGCGTCTCGATCTACCATGCGCGCGGCGGTCGGCTCGAACTGATCCACCAACTCACTGCAACGGATTCAATCGGCGTGCTCTACTCACTCGTCACGCTGCATCTCGGCTTCGACTTCAATGCCGACGAGTACAAGATCATGGGGCTTGCGCCCTACGGCGACCGCGAGCGTTATCGCGCTTTCTTCGACCAAGCAGTTGAATTGCTGGATGACGGAACCTTTCGCATCCCGCCCCTGCGTTTGAATCGCACGCGCGCCGAACGCGAAAATTATCTCTCCACCCGCCGCTATTTAACCGAGCACCTGATCGCGGAGCGCCAGCCGGAAGACACGATCACGGACGCGCACCGCGACATCGCTGCCTCGTTGCAAGCCTGTCTGGATCGAGCGATGGAACACCTGTGCGGCCATTTCGCGCGCAGGCTGGGGCTGCGGCGCTTGGCGCTGGCTGGCGGCGTGGCGCTCAATTGCACAGCCAATGGCCGCCTGATGCGCTCCGGCCACTTCGACGAGCTTTACATCCAGCCCGCAGCCGGTGACGACGGCACGGCGCTGGGCGCAGCACTTTATCGCGCCGCCGTGGCAGGTGAAGTCGTGAACACAAAACTGCCCACGCCCTTTCTTGGCCCTGCCCATTCGGCAGCGGAGATAGAGGCCGCGCTAGCGCAGTTCGCTGATCGCATCGCGATCACACGGTTCGCCAGCGTAGCCGAGACTTGCACCGAAGCCGCACGCCTAATCGCGGCAGGACGCGTGCTGGCCTGGTATCGCGGGCGGATGGAGTTCGGGCCGCGCGCGCTGGGTCATCGCAGCATCCTCGCCGACCCCGGCCATCCGGCGATGCGCGACCGCATCAACGCCATGGTCAAAATGCGCGAAGCCTTCCGCCCCTTTGCCCCGGCGGTAACTTTGGAGCAGGCCGATCAATGGTTCGAAGTCGCCCCGCTGACTGAACTGCCCTATATGATCGTGATCGTCAACGTGCGCGCCGAGCATCGCGCCTCCTTGCCCGCCATCACACACGTTGACGGCACGGCGCGGTTACAGACGGTCACGGCCAAAGACAACGCCGAGTTTCACGAATTGCTGCGCGCAGTCGGGCGCGTGACGGGCCGCGAGATGGTTTTGAATACTAGCTTCAATGTGAAGGGGCAGCCGATTGTAAACACGCCGCGGGAGGCGATAGAAACTTTTCTCAATACTGGGATTGAGTATCTTTTTCTGGAAAACACGCTGATACAGGGATGCTATAACTGATTTGCTACAGGAACAAAAAACCTCTATCAGTACAAATCGCAGTAGTCACATCTGGGGCCAGCTTCCGTTCCATACATCTGGCAATCATGGGGAAAATTACATTGATTCGATACCAAAGGTTGTAGCGTAGGTGTGGGTGACTCCCATTTCAGGCCAGTTAACAATTCTGTATCGGTCAATAGCCTTGTGTAGGAATAAGATTCCAGATCTTTTCCCGTTTCCGTGTTGATCAAAAACAATGGTTGTCCAAAGTCAACTCTCTCACCATCATTGACAAAAACGTCAACTATGGTTCCCTGAACCTCAGAGTTAAGTTCATTCATCATAAAATGTGACTCAATAAAACAGAGAATATTGCCACGCGATACCTTTTGGCCAATCTCCACACACGCCTGCTTGTTAGGGTGGGGGCGAAGATAAAACCAGCCATTGATTGGCGCTGTAACCACAACTTTCACATATTCATCCACTTGTTCCTCTTCATTCACACCTAATACTTTCAACAATCGCAAAAAGTTTTTGTCCAGCTTTTCTGAAGTGCGGAAATCAGCGATCAACCGGCCAGACAGTATGTTAGGTACTGTTATATCTTGTAGCAGGATTGGCAGCAGACGCGCCTTACTATCTCGGCTTTCACGCTGCAATGTCAAAGATAATTCGTAATTAACCCACTGTGATGCGATTGAATTATGGGATAACACTACAATTACAAAGTCTGCATCATAAATCTCTCGTATAATTCTTTGAGTTAGGTATTCGCCAATTTCAAAATGATGTTCGTCCAGCCGAACCTCTATGGAATGTTTCCTAAGTGCACGAGCTAAGGCGATTACAAATATTGTATCTTTGTGGCAATAGCTGATAAAAACGCGCATAGTGTCTTTCCTAGTAAGCAACTACATTATTCTGTTGGCTACGAAACTACCAACTGCCGCGCAATCACCAACCGCTGCACCTCGCTCGTCCCTTCGCCAATCGTGCACAGCTTCGAGTCGCGCCAATACTTTTCTGCCGGATAGTCTTTCGTATAACCGTAGCCGCCGTGAATCTGGATCGCCTCTTCGCAAACTTTGACGGCCATCTCCGACAACTCAAGCAACCTTTCTATCCTTTCTGACTGGAACAAAACGAATCTCCAATCGCTGATTGAGCGCAGCAGCAATGCGGTTGAGCATGGCTAGGGAATGACCTTCGTATTCGGCATTCTCCAAACGGCAGATCACTGATGCCGTCGTACCAATCAGTTTTGCCAACTGCCGTTGTGACAAACCAGCCTCTTCGCGTAAGGCGGCTATCTTGCGGGCGACTGAGTCATTGGCGCGCGCTTCTTCTAATGCCGCCAATCGTTCTGGCTTACCTGCATAGTAGCGACGATGCAGGATCGTCAAGACATCTGTAGTCGTTTTCTTCTTGCTCATCTCAATTACTCTCGATAAGTATGCTGGCTCGGATTGGCCGTGAACTTCTGCTTGCGCTTGATTGCCAAATCAATCTCACGCGGTGGCACAGCGCGTTCTTTGATAATGCCGTGCGAAAGCACTGCCGCGACATCACGGTGAAAGAAGTACAAGATGCGATAATTGATTCCTTGCAAGCCAATCCGCAATTCATAGATTTGATCGCGCAGGTAATCAGCTTCCGGACGGCGCAGTTCATGTCCAAGTTGGGCTAAGCGTTCAAGCCGCACTCGGCATTTATCTTGAGCTTTGGCCGGAAGCTGATCGAACCATTCCAGAAACGGCGCGTGTCCATCCTCATCTTGAAAAATAACCACGCTGGTTTGAGGCACAAGATGGAACCTCCATTGACAAGGGATGGTCGCATTATTGCGAACGAGTGGCAAGCACTGAGTGGAGCTTTGTTCCTCACATTTACCATTTTAACCATCATACCGCCACCAACTGCCGCGCAATCACCAACCGCTGCACCTCGCTCGTCCCTTCGCCAATCGTGCACAGCTTCGAGTCGCGCCAATACTTTTCTGCCGGATAGTCTTTCGTATAACCGTAGCCGCCGTGAATCTGGATCGCCTCTTCGCAAACTTTGACGGCCATCTCCGACGCGTAGAGCTTGGCCATCGCCGATTCTTTGGTCGTCAGGCGCTTCTGGTCTTTCAACCACGCCGCCCGGTAAGTCAGCAAACGCGCCGCGTCAATCTGCGTCGCCATGTCGGCCAGCTTGAATTGAATGCCCTGAAAATCGAAGATCGCTTGCCCAAACTGTTTGCGCTCCTGTGCGTATTTCAACGCCGCTTCATAAGCCCCCTGCGCAATGCCCAGCGCCAGCGCCGCAATCGAAATGCGCCCGCCATCCAGAATCTGCATCGCGTTGACAAAGCCGCGCCCCACTTCGCCCAGCAGGTTTTCCGCCGGCACCCAGCAGTCTTCAAAAATGAGCGAGGCCGTTTCTGACGCGCGCACGCCGAGCTTGTTCTCCTTCTTGCCCGCCTTGAAACCTGCGGTGCCGCGCTCGACGATGAAGGCGCTGATGCCGCGCGAGCGCATCTCGCGGTTGGTGATGGCGATGACGACGCAGACATCGGCGGAGATGCCGTGCGTGATGAAGTTCTTCGAGCCGTTGATGCGCCAGCCGCCATCGCGTTTGACCGCCACGGTCTTCATCCCCGAAGCGTCCGAGCCGGAGCTGGGTTCGGTTAAACCCCAGGCGCCGAGCAGTTCGCCTTTGGCCAGCGGCGTGACGTATTTCCGTCTGTGCTCTTCGCTGCCGTATTGAAAGATGTGATTGGTGCAAAGCGAATTGTGCGCAGCCAGTGACAGGCCGATTGAGCCGTCCACGCGCGAGACCTCTTCGATCACGGTGGCGTATTCGGAGTAGCCCATCCCTGCGCCACCGTACTCTTCGGGAAAGATCACGCCCGTCAGGCCGAGTTCGCCGAGTTTGTGGAAGAGTTCCTTGGGGAAGTGTTGCACTTCGTCCCACTCCATCACGTGCGGTCGGATTTCAGCCTCTGCGAATTCACGCACCGAACGCTTCACCTGCAACTGTTCTTCGGTCAAATCAAATTGCATCGTGCTTTACTCCATCTCACCTGGGAGCGCAGGCATCCTTGCCTGCTGGCTTGTCAATTGTAACGCTGCTGCCGGAGGGGGCCGTTGAATCAATGCCGTCTTCAGTCACGCGAGCAGGCAATGATGCCTGCGCTCCCAGGACAGCCAGTTTCTCCTGAGCCGATCTATCACCCCTCGTTAAAACAAAAGCCATAACCACAGCGTCGTTTATCGGACTATATGCTGTGATTATGGCCTTTGCCAATCTACTTTTTTGGCGTGCTCAGGGTTTAGGTTGCTTCTTCAACTTGCCGATAAACTGCTTACGGAACTTGTTGACCTTCGGCGCAATCACGACGCGGCAGTAGCCTTGCTCGGGGTTCAACTCGAAATAGTTCTGGTGATAGTCCTCAGCCTGATAGAACTTCTCGAATTTGGTTACCTCGGTCACGATGGGGCTGTCCCAGATTTTGGCTTCGTTGATCTGCTTGATGACCTGCTCGGCAATTTCCTTCTGTTCGGGCGAATGATAGAAGACGGCTGAACGATACTGCGTGCCGACATCTGCGCCTTGCCGGTTGAGCGTGGTCGGGTCGTGAATGGTGAAGAAGACTTCGAGCAGTTCTTTGAAGCTGATCTGCTGTGGGTCGTAGGTGAATTGAATGGCCTCTGCGTGCCCGGTCGTGCCGGTTGTGACTTGCTTGTAGCTTGGGTTGGCGACGTGGCCGCCCGTATAGCCCGAAACGACTTTGTCTACGCCGCGCAGTTCTTTGTAGACCGCTTCGGTGCACCAGAAGCAGCCGCCCGCCAGTGTGACGGTCTCTTTGCCAGGTTTTTGATTCATCGCTTTACCTCCTCCTTTTTTCGTCGTTTGATGACTATCAATGTATTTATGTGCGAACTCAATCAAGTGTGGCGCGTTGACCAAGCCGATTTGCTTGGCTTCCTCTTCGGCTTTCTCGAATGTCCAACCGTCGCGCACGACGCGGCGAATCAGCCAGAACGCGCCGACGCGAATCGCTGCCGTGCAATGGATAAAGGCCGGGCGATTGGCCGGATCATCCGTTACTTTCAAGAATGCGTCTACGTCTGCCTCTTTCGGCTCGGCGTAGACGACTGGGATATTGAAATAGCGCATGCCAAGTTCTTTTGCTTTGGCTTCTTCTTCAGCCGCGCGATGTTCGCTGGGCTGGCGCAAGTTGATGATGGCTTTGACGCCATCCGCTTTCATCTTTTCCAGGTGCTCGAGACGCGGTTGGCCGCCAGTGCAGAAATCCGCATTGACGCGCATGAAATTGCGAATCGGCGGAATTTCAGTTTGTTGCGCTTGGCTGCTACTGCAAGCCGTTAGCAAGACCACTAACATTCCCATCAAAAGTTTCATAAGTCCTCCTTCGATCAAACGAAGTTATTTTGACGAATCCGTTTTGGGTGTACTTCTCATCATTGGCGTCCGTGTCAATTCCGACAGCGCACGATTGTTGGTAACATAAGTTGCCGCACCATGCTGCAAAACAGCTTGTGGTCACGAAGCTTACCACGCGCACGCTTTATTCTTCATCTTCGCGCAACTTCGCCAACACCGAATAATCTTCTAGCGTCGTCGTGTCGCCCACTGTCTGTGCTCCAGATGCAATGTCGCGTAGCAAGCGACGCATAATCTTGCCCGAGCGCGTCTTGGGCAACGCATCGGTGAAGCGAATGTCATCCGGCTTGGCCATCGGGCCGATCTCTTTGGACACGTGCGCGCGCAGTTGCTCCTTCAATTCATTCGAAGCCGTTTGCCCTGACTCCAAGGTGACGAAGGCCGAGATGCCTTGCCCCTTGATCTCGTCGGGGCGGCCAACGACGGCAGCTTCGGCGACTGCCGGATGCGAAACCAAGGCGCTTTCGACTTCCATCGTACCGAGCCGGTGGCCGCTGACGTTGATCACATCGTCTACGCGCCCCATCAACCAGAAATAGCCGTCCTCATCGCGCCGCGCGCCATCGCCCGTGAAGTAGCAGCCTTTGATGTCGCTCCAGTACTGCTTCACATAACGTTCAGCATCGCCGTAGATCGTGCGCAGCATGCCCGGCCAAGGGCGCGTGATGACCAGATAGCCGCCTTGATTCGGCCCGACCGATACGCCGTCTTTGGTCTGGATGTCAGGCACAATGCCGGGGAAGGGCAAAGTGCCTGAGCCGGGCTTGGTCGGAATTGCGCCGGGAATCGGCGTAATCATGATCCCGCCCGTTTCGGTCTGCCACCACGTATCCACAATCGGGCAACGCTCCTTTCCGATGACCTTGTGATACCACATCCAGGCTTCGGGATTGATCGGTTCGCCGACTGAGCCGAGCAAGCGGAGCGAAGACAAATCGTATTTCTGCGGCCACTGCTCGCCCCACTTGGTGAAAGTGCGAATCGCGGTCGGCGCAGTGTACAGAATGTTGACCTTGTGCTTTTCGATAATTTGCCAGAAGCGGCCGAAGTCGGGCGTGTTGGGCGCGCCTTCGTACATCACCACGCTCGCGCCGTTTTGCAGCGGGCCGTAAACGATGTAGCTGTGGCCCGTCACCCAACCGATGTCCGCCGTGCACCAGTAAGTATCTTCATCACGCAAATCAAAAACCCATTTTGTCGTGATGTAGGTTTGCACTGCATAGCCGCCCGTCGTGTGTACGATGCCTTTCGGCTTGCCGGTCGTGCCGGAGGTGTAGAGGATGTAGAGCGGATGTTCGGAGTCGAGCGGTTCCGCCGGAAAGACATCCGATGCGCCCGCCATCAACTCGTGATACCAATGATCGCGTCCGTCCTCCATCTGAATCTCGTTGTTAGCACGGCGCAGCACAACAGTGGTTTGCACGGATGGGCAAGCCTTCAACGCTTCGTCCACTGCTGGCTTTAATGCCGTCACGCTGCCGCGCCGGAAGCCACCGTCCGCGGTGATTACCGCTTTGGCCTGTGCGTCATTGATGCGGTCTTTCAAGGCTTCGGCAGAGAAGCCGCCGAAGATGATCGAATGGGTTGCGCCAAGGCGCGCGCAGGCCAGCATCGCCACGGGCAACTCCGGCACCATCGGCATGTAAATCGCCACGCGGTCGCCCTTTTGAATGCCGAGTTGTTTGAGCACATTGGCAAATTGGCAGACTTCGCGGTGCAGTTGCTGATAAGTCAGCGTGCGCGTGTCGCCTGGCTCGCCTTCCCAGATAATCGCAGCCTTGTTCTTGCGCCAAGTCGTCAAATGGCGATCAAGACAGTTGTATGAAAGATTGAGTTGCCCACCGACAAACCATTTGGCGAATGGCTCGTTCCACTCCAATACTTTGTCCCACTGGTTGAACCAATGCATTTCGCTGGCAATCTCGGCCCAGAAGCCTTCGGGGTCTTCCACCGAGCGTTGATAAATGCGGTCGTAATCAGCACGGCTCTTGATGTGCGCGCTGGCGCTGAACTCTGCGGCAGGCGGAAAGACACGATTCTCCCTGAGCAGGGAATTGATGTCAGGTTGCGATTGGGACATGCGTTCCTCCGGTATGATGATGGTGTTTGATTGATGAAAACAGAAGCGTGATTCAAACGAGCGCAATGATAGACCAGCCGTACTGACAAACCAAGAGGTGGGCAAATCAACGACATAGCTAGATCAATCCAATGGCCGTCCCCACAACATTCGCCGCCGCGTGTAGAGGCGCACCGATTTGTCCTGTTCGCCAGAAACGATTCGTTGGCCATCAGGCGAGAAAGCAACAGTGAGCACGGGTGAAGTGTGCGTACCAACTTTATTGATCAAATGCCGCCCTGCGACATCCCACAACGCAATTGTCTGGTCATCGCTTGCAGAAGCAACTGTGCGCCCGTCAGGTGAAAAGGCCACCGAGCGAATATAAAAACCATTGTGGCGACCGAGCACAGCTACTTCGCGCAACGGCTCCACTTGCCAGAGCCGCACGGCGGTTTGGCTTTCGCCGGTGACCAGCCATTGGCTGTCGGGTGAAAAGCTCACGCTGGTCAGCCATTGTCCAAGGCTTGTTGGCTGGTGCAGTTGCCACGTGCCAACCTTCCACAACAGCAATCCGCGATTTGGTGTGACGACCGCCAGCCAACGCCCGTCCGGGGAGAAGGCAGCATCGTAGACCTCCTGGTATTGCCCATCGGAATCAGGGATGAATTCAACCGCCATCCGGCCGTCGGCCAGCGCGTAGATGCCGAAGCTCGTGGTGAGCCATTGCCCATCCGGCGAAATCGCTACAGCATAGCCGAATAAATCCTCGCGCTTTTTGACCGGAATAATTGTGCGCACCGGCGCGCGTTGCTCAATGTCCCAGATGGTGGCCGTCCCACTGAGGTCTATGGAAGCTAGCCGCTTTCCATCCGGCGCAAAGGCCACGGCGGAGACCTGCGTGCGGTGTCCCAACAAGACGGCTTTTTTCACGCCGAGCGCTGCATCCCAAACAATGATCGAGCCGTCCTCGCTGGCCGAGGCAACGGACTGGCCGTCCGGCGAAAAACGCACGGCGCGCACCGATGCACAATGTTCCGCGAAGTTGGCGCGCGGTTCTTTTTCCGCAATATCCCAGGCGAGGATTGCCCCATCCCCGTGGGCTGAGATCACTTGCCGCGCGTCATTGGAGAAGACCAAGTCGTTGACTCTGCTCTTGTGCGCAAAGCGGGCTAGCTTAGTGAATGTCCGGGCGTCCCAGACGATGACGTTCTCGCCACCGGTAGCGATCATCCGCCCGTCGGACGAGTACGCCACCGCCCGCCCGCGGTCGCGGTGCGCGGGCAGCCGGTTGAGCAATTGGCGTTCGCCAGTGCGCCAAAACCGGCTCACATCCCAAATGTCGAGAAAGCCGCTGCCGTCCACTGTCGCCAAGCGCAGGGCGTCGGGCGAGAGCGCACAGTGCGTCCAGGTCGGATCGAAATCGTCAGCAAACTCTTTTCCTGTCGCCAGGTCGTAAGTAGCCACGGTAGACACGAGCAAGCGGTTATCAGGAGAAAGCAGGAACGCGCCAGCGCTGGGCAATTCGCCGATCTTCTGCCAAGTTTTCGTCTCCCAAAGGTCCAAATGCGCGCCATCGCTCTCGCGCCCCGGTGCAATCAACAGGCGTTCATCCGCCGTGAAAGCGATCGCGTCTACGCCACGATGAGTAGCGGGCACAGTCGCGATTTTCTCGCAATTCGTCGTGTCCCACACAATCACCTTCTCATCAGCACCTGCCGTCGCGAACCATTTCCCAGAGGGTGCGAAAGCTACGGCGCTCACGTGATAGGTGTGTGTTGTCAGCGTCGCCCGACGCTCGCGCCGCGCCAAATCCCAAACGATGGCTTTGTTGTCGTTGCCGACTGAAACCAGCGTACGCCCGTCAGGAGAGAGCGCGATTTGGCGTACTTGGTCTGCGTGTCCGTCGCGCAAAATCCGCTCATCGCCGTACCGCTCGGTAATGGACAAGCCTGCGGCAAGGCCCGTCGCCACCAATGTAATCACGAGCAGCCACCCGGCAAGCCGCGTTAATCCGCCGCGCAGACTCTTGCGCAGCACTTTGTTTTCGATCCTGCCGCGCGGCAAATCTGCCGCGCGCCTGATCGTCCACAGTTGTCGTAGCGGAATACGCGTCTTTGGGCTTTCCCGATAGCGCAGCGCAAATTGTGTCAACAGCCGGTTGGCGGTCTGCGTCCTGAATTGTTCACCCGCACGCGCCGGGTCGTTACCAGCTAGGTCCTCCTTCAACTCTTCCAAGTCGGTGTGCAACTCGCGGGCCGATGCATAGCGCTGCTCAGGGTCTTTCCGCAAAGCTTTGGTGATGATCGCGCTGAGCGCAGCGGGTACGTCAGGACAGAAGGCACGCACGTCAGGCGCTTCATCAACGCTCAAGACCGCCTTGATCTTCGCTGCAATTGTTTCGCCGGGAAACGGCAGCCGCCCCGTGACCAACTCAAACAGCACCACGCCAAGTGAAAAGATGTCAGTGCGTATATCCGGCTGAGCTTGCGCATTGCCGCACGCTTGCTCAGGGGAAAGATAACCCGGCGTTCCCAGCGTTGCGCCGGTCGTGGTCAGCGGCAGATTCGCAGTGTCTGAGTCTGTAATGCCGCCTTCAGGCGGAGCAGCTTCGTCCGCGAGTCCGGTTGAAGGTGGTACTACAAACTCAGTGCTGCTCACTTTGGCGATGCCGAAGTCGAGCACTTTGACGTGGCCGGCGGCCTGGCCGGTCTGGCGCATGACGTTGGCTGGTTTGATGTCGCGGTGGATGATGCCAGCGGAATGAGCAGCAGCGAGCGCGGCGGCTACTTGCGTGGCGACGCGCACGGCTTCGCGCCAATCGAGCGGCCCGCGCGCCAGCGCCTTGCGCAGCGTCTCGCCCTCGACGAGCTCGGTCACAATCAAGTGCCGCCCCTCGTAGCTGAACAACTCGAAGAGCGTGACGATGTTGGGATGCTTGAGCGCCGAGATGGTCCGCGCCTCGCGCTCGAAGCGGCGCACGCGCTCGACATTGAGCGTGAATTCCGCCGGCAGCACTTTGATCGCCACCGCGCGTCCGAGCCGTTGATCTACGGCGCGGTAAACCTCGCCCATTCCGCCTCGACCGATCTCGGCCTCAATCAGGTAATGCCCAAGTTGTCGGCCAATCAAAGCGGAATCTTCGGCGGCAAATTCGGCTGCGTATTGTTCCAACACGGGTCTCTCAATGAATTTCGCTGCTTGCTCCACGGCTCCAAGCAATGCCGCGACTTCGCTGTGCAGTGTTTCATCCGCAGCGCATTGCGCACGCAACCAGGCTGCGCGCTCAGCGGGCGGTAATTCGCGCGCTTGCTCGAATAAGCTTTTGATTTCGGCCCAACGTTCGGCTGTCATCGCGTGTCCTCCTCAATGCTGAGTTGCTGGTACAGCCACGTCCGCACTGTCACCCAATCGCGCTTCACCGTAGCCACGCTCACATCCAAGACCGCCGCTGTCTCTGTAAGGCTGTAGCCGCCGAAGTATTTCAACTCGACCAACCGGCACAAACGCGGATCACGTTTCTCCAGGTCAAGTAGCGCATCATCCAGTCGCACCAATTCATCGCTGCGCGTGGCGCAAACAACCAAGTCTTCCTCTAATTCAACCTGCTGCTGCACACCGGCATGTTTCTGATAACCACGTTTGCGCGCCCAATCTACCAACACATGCCGCATCACTTTGGCCGCCAGTCCTAGAAACTCCCTGCGATTCTCGGCGCGCAAGTGTTCCGGCTCAAGCAAGCGCAGGAGCGCCTCGTTGACGAGCGCATCGGTTTGCAAGGTGTGATTGGTGCGTTCGTCGTTGAGGTAATGCCGCGCCAGCTTGCGCAATTCGTGCTGCATGGCCGCGATGAAGCGGTCACGCGCCTCCAAGTCGCCTTGTTCCCACGCCAGCAGCCAGCGCGTGATTTCGTGGCTGTCGTGGTTGGTTGGCTGGATATTTCCGTCCATAAACCCTCCGCGTAGTGAATGGTTGATGATGGCCGCCGAATTTTTTTAACAGGCCTTGAGCCTCCGCAGCCGCTTTTCTCGCCCTTAGGGGCAGGGGCTGAATGTGTCGGGTGAATTGTCGCTCGGAAGAGGGCTGCAATTTATCATCACTTTTGGCCTCCGGCAATTCTTTCTACGGGCAATTCAAGACAGACCAAAACCGGCACTTCAGTTGGTAAGTGCCGTTGTACTGAAAGCTTCTGCTTTGTTCTGCCGCGTATCCGCGCTCAATGGAGGGATTTATGTTCGCCAATTCGTTCTTTCGCAGTTCGGTTATCCGCTGGACTCAGTTGTTCGTTGTTGTTGGTCTGTTGTGGGGACCATCCACCGGCATTGCGGTCAGTGCTGCATACGATAAAAGCTCCATCACTTTTATCAACCGCTCTGGTGTTCCAGCCTTGGTCAAACTGGTCGGCCCTTCGCGCCACGTTGTTGAGGTAGTAGACAGGGACAGCCGGAAAGTGAATGTCGCAGGTGGTACCTACCATCTGCTGGTTCGCTACGGCACATCAGGCAAATATCGCTATTCGAAGGGCGATCCGTTTACTATCCGGGAAACAGCGACCGAATACGAACAGGTTACGATCACACTGCATACTGTGGCGGGCGGAAATTACGATTCGCGCCCATCTTCCCCCAGTGAATTCGAACGCGGCGAGTAAGTCCGCTCAGCCATCCTTCACTGAGCATCATTCACTAATTGGTTGTCCCTCTTCTCTCACTAGGAGTCAATATGCGTATCTTGTTTCTTTCCTTTTGGCTGAGCATTTGTTGTTGTAGCTGTTTCGTTTCGTGTGCGTTAGCTCAATCATCCGCCGAATATCTGAAAACCTCGTTGGAAATTCACGTTGGTGGAATGTTTCCGTCAGGCGATTTGGACACTGTCTTCGGCAATGCACCGATAGTCGGTGGCACGCTCGGTTATCGTTTCATGCGCAATGTTCAAGTTGAAGGCGGCTTCGATGCGGCTTTCGGCGCGGCTGGGGTAAAGAGCAGCGGGCAGTTATCCGGCGGAGGATCACGCAGTATCACTGACCGCGAATACTTTCTCTTGCTGGGGGGGCGTCTGGTCTTGCCATTCCGGCAGGAGAAACTGCTGCTCTCGGCTGGGGCGGGTGGAGCGGTCTTGAATTACAACGAAGTACCCGTCGGTTTGCCTGGCGAGCAAATTTTCTGTAGCGGGTGCGGCAGCCGCCAAGGCGGCGGGTATTACTTGCTCATGGGATTGAAGGGCATGGTCAATCCGCATTTTGGCGTTGGCGTGACAGTGAAATCAATTGCGGGAAAGACGGAAGGCGACCGTCTTGACACGCGTTTGCCTTTTCGGTCGCAGGATAAATGGACGAGCGTTGCTATTACCTTCAGCTTTCATCGGTAGCGGCTTTGCTTAATTACTTGGCTGCTTTTCGGGTCCTTTGTTGGCGTTTTTGCGGAGGCTCTATGTCTACTCCGGTGTCAGAGGTCGCTCTATCACCACAGCTTGTCGGCATGAAAGGTTGGTTACTGCTCTTTTGCGTCGTTCTAGTCATTATTATCCCTACCTTTGTGCTCTTCGGAATAGTGCAGACATTGCCTCTGATAGAGGGAATTGAGAAGCGTGTTCCGGGAGTGACTGGTCCCCTTACCTTGTTCATACTTGCAGACCTAGCGCTGGCTTGTTTTAGTGCTATGGTCGGATATGGTCTCTGGAAAAAACCACACCGCTTTCAAGCCGTAACCTCTGCCCGTTATTTTTTACGCGCGGTGGTGATTGTGCGCTCCTTCAATATATTGCTGGCTCTCAGCTACCCTCTAGTGCTTTTACCAAGCGCGATTCTAGCCTTCATTCAAGGCTGTATTTTTGCTGGCGTTTGGAGTTCTTTTCTAAAGAACTCCAAACGCGTGCAGGCCACTTATCTGACTGCCGCCGATAGCACGCCGGAGCATTCTTCTTAAGGGGTGGTTTGTTTTCAATCGCTCATTCGCGGTGTTGTCAAAACTGGTGACTCAATTGGAGGTAGTTATGAAAGCAGTTTTGAAGTGTTGGATCGGGCTGTTTGCGCTGATGCAAATCAGTATGTTCTTCGACACACACACTCACTCAGATAGGTTATCGAACCCTTTTTGTCGGGCAGCCTGAACGACGCATTCGAGCAAGTTTCTATCAGTCATATGGTCGCGCACGCTTCGCCAGGGCTGAAACTGCTATGGTTGTGCGGTTGTGCGGGGGGCATTGCTGTGACTCTTATCTGGCTTAAGATTGCCGATGCTCGTGCACGGCACAGTAGGGTTGCAAAAACTTGTGGTGTATTGTTGCTGATTGTAGGAACTTCTCTGGTCGGCTCAATGATGCCGTTGACAGTCATCAGCCACTTCGCGGAAATCCCCCGGGAGGTTCAACAGATGATCTCCTCAATGAAAACTCCCCCAAGCCCGTTTTCAGCTTTCGCCACCGCTGCTGCGGGGCTGGTACTTTTGGCGATAAGTTACGCATTTTGCTTTGGCAAAAATGCAACGTCGCAAAGTAAAGACATAGAGTGAAGCCGAACTTGTAAGCAGCCCGCTTGGCTTTTTCTGCTCATACAATTGGGGAGGGTGGCTGGACAAGATTACCTTAAAGGTAAAGACCAATAGGTTGCAAAACTGTGAGCCAATCGCCCACTGCGATGGCGCATTAAACCAGTTCGTCGCCTTGATGCAGCATCAAAGGCTACGCTCGATTTACAAACAGCTTTGGGTTGCCGACAGCAGGCGCTTTGAATCGGCCTAGCCAAAAGCGCAAACGTCGCGCAATGGACAGTACTGACATTGCGGCTGCGCGCGTTTGCACAGTTGCTGCCCGTGTTGCCGCAACAATTGATGCGCAGCAATTAGCCAATCGAAGTCGCTTGGCAACTCCGGTTCAAGTGCCCGCTGAATGGCGCAGTAAGTGGCGCTGTAGCTCTTCTGCTCGGCGGCATAACCGAGCCGTATCAAGACGCGCAGGCCATTCGACTCCAAGGCTAGCACCGGGTGAGTGCGCGTTAAGAGCAGAATCTTTTCCGCGCCCGGCTCGCCGATGGAAGCAAAGCGCGTCAACGCCTTCCGCGCTTTGGCAAAAGGTTCGTGCAAGACTCGGCGCAGGTCGCCACCCCATTGCTCTTTGACCAGCCGGGCCGAATCCCGCAACCGCTGGGCGCGTTCGCTCGCGGCAATCGCGCCGCCGTACCGTGCGGCTACCAGCAGAGTCTCATCGTCGGCAGCCAAAATCTTTTCCGGGGTCAGGCCGACGCGTAAGGCCAATTGCTCGAAGGCCTCGACGCGCTGCGTATCGCTCGCTAGATACGCAACCTGCTCCCACAAGATCAACTCGAAAGGATCATCAGTCGGCGGCGGTTCGGGTGTCCCATAATGTTTCTGCAAGCGCTTGATGATTTCTGCAAGCTTGTTGTTGCGCGCGGGCATGGCTCAACCTACTTTCAAACTCTCGGCTTGCTCCATCACCGTAATCATTGGCCGTTCCGCGCCGCCCAGTTCAGAGATCGCCGCGCGCGCTACGGCCTTGCTCGCGGCGAGCGGCCCCGCGACGTAGATTCGGTCGAGGGCAAAGCCAACTACTTCCAACTTGTCATTGACCAACACATCGCCGACCGTGCCGATCTTGGTGCCGCCGTCGGTTTGAATCATGCGCCCGCGCAACTCGTCCGCCAGCACATAATCGGCGCTGCCCGCGACTTCATCTTTGGCCTGCACGGTGTCGGAGCCATTGGCGAGCCAGGCGTCAATGCCGAAGAGCTGTATCTTGGCGATGTCGAGCAAGAGCGAACGGCGATTGATGATGCCTTCTTTGCCCAGATAGACGGCGACGATCTTTGTCGCCGCTTTGTCCAGGTAGGCATCTTTGACTTCGCCGAGCTTCTTGCCATCGGTCGCGCTGATGAGCAATTTGCCTTGATATTCTTTGACTGCGGTCATGTCGGTCCTCTGAAAATGTCCGACAAGCTGCCAGAGCTTGTCGGAGGCTTCCGGTTTTGACGCGCTGGCGAGTTCCCGACAAGCTCTGGCAGCTTGTCGGACATTGCGCCCCACTTTTATGAGCCGTCGAAAGTATGCGCGTTGCTACTTGAACGGGCAAGCCTTCAATGAATCAAGTGCTTGTCATAACCGAGCGCAACCAATTGCTCGTAAGCCTGCCAAACTTCGGCGGGAATCTCCTGCGGAATCTGAAAGCCTTTACTCGGATAGTCGCGTATGCGTTGTAGGTCGCCGACCATAATGTTGATGACCCGCTCTTTGCTGAGCTGCGCCGTAGGATATTCGGCAAATGGAATGGGCGGCGAAGTGACGATGATTTCTTTGCCGGGCCAGAAATTCATAAAAGTCGCATAGGCGCGCCGCTCCATGTACGGCTTCTGCACCAGGATAATGCGCTGCGGGTCGTAACCTCGTGCTTGCAGTAGGCGGCGGCTGAATCTCACATTCTCGCCCGTGTTGGTTGACTCGGGTTCGCACAAGATAGCCGTTGCTGGCACGCCTTTGCGCAATGCGATCTCGGCAAACTTTTCCGCTTCGGGCTTGTCGAAAAGGTCTTTGGTCAACGCGCCTACGTTGCCGGAACAGAGCAGCAACGGCGCCCAGCCTTGCAGATACAGATCTGCCGCATATTCGGCCACGCGCAAGTCATTGCTGCCCAGCGCTAGAATCAAATCACTCGCCGCGAGCGCGTGATTCATGTGCATGTAATCCCAGATGCGCTGGGCTAGTTCATCAATCATTGAGTTCGTTTTTATTTCCGGCATTGAGCTAGACGTAGATCGAATTCGTGTGTACTATCGCCGCCATCACCTGCCCCACATAGACAGACCTGACCGACAATGATTTCGCGTAACAAAAGAGCCAGTGCGCTCAACTCTAACATGACGAGCGGCCAAGTGTTGAAGGAGTTAATCAAACATTTCAAGCACAGCCTCAGTGCGGCTAAGGATGTCATCAAAGTAGGGACTCATACATGCAAATGAAACGTAGTTTAATTGAAACGCCGGAAGGCCACTTGCACTATCGTGAAGCCGGGCAAGGCAGTCCATTGATTTTACTGCATCAAGTGCCGCTCTCGTCACTTGAATTCAGCGAGGTGCAACCAGCGCTGGCGCGCAACCGCCGCGTGATCGCGCTCGATTTGCCGGGTTACGGTTGCTCCGATGCGCCGCCGCGCGGTTATGCGATGACGGATTACGTGGCGGTAGTGATGCGGCTGTTCGACGAATTACAATTTGAACACGCAGACTTGTTGGGCGTGCAGAGCGGCGCGGCTATCGCCAATGCGGTCGCAGCGGCCCATCCTGAGCGCATACGCAGAATGATTCTCAGCAACGCACCGGCTTGGCAGCAGTGGTCGCAACGCTATGAAATGTTTGCGCGCTGCCAACCATTCGATTTCGACGCCGACGGCGCTTCGATCAAAGAGCAATGGGGGCTGATGCGCCAATCCACCGACGATACGAGGCTGATGCGCCGCTTGCTCCGCGAAAAGGTCAAGGCCGGGCCAATCTGGTACGCGGCTCAGGTGGCCGTCTTCACCCACGATTTCATGGCAGACTTCTTACGCGTGCAAGCGCCGACGCTCTTGCTGAATGGCAGCCGCAGTCCGCTGGCCGATTTGAGCGAGCCATTGACCAAGCTGCGACCAGATGTACAAGAAGTGATGATTACCGGTGGTGGCGATTGGCTGGCTTGGGAGATGCCGGAGCGGTTCGTGGAAGAGGTCGAACGTTTTCTAGGTTGAACTTCAGTGCAACGGCAGAAGAACGAACTACTGAACAAAATCAATCAAGCACATCAGGCAACAATCTAAGGCTCACACAAGCTCTTGATACAACCACGCCTTCGCCATCCGCCATTCACGCTTGATGGTAGCCGTAGAGACATTCAAGACCGTCGCCATCTCTGCAATTTGTAACCCGGCAAAGAATTTCAACTCGACGATGCGCGCTTGCTGCGGATCGAGTTGGCGCAGCCTTTCCAACGCCTCATCAAGTAACACCAAATCTATTTCGTGTCGCTCCGCCCAATCCAATGCTTCATTGAGCGCCAGGCGCGTTTCCTGTCCGCCACGTTTGGCCGCTTGGCGTGCCAGCGCGTGATTGACCAGGATGCGGCGCATCATCTCGGCCGCCAGCCCGAAGAAATGCGCGCGGTTCTGCCAATCTACCTCGCGTTGGTCAACCAGGCGCAGGTAAGCCTCGTGCACCAGCGCCGTCGGTTGCAGCGTGTGGTCAGGTCGCTCGCCTTGTAGGTGAAAGGCGGCCAGCCGCCGCAACTCGTCGTAAACGAGCGGCAACAGTTCGTCGAGGGCGGCTTTGTTGCCAGCCTGCACCTGTTTGAGCAGCACTGTCGGGCTTCGCAAATTCGACATACGCGTGAAAGAGAGTAGGAAGCAACCACGGGGAAACACGGGGCGCACGGGGAAGAATTGGTGGGAAAGGAAGGGCCAAACTTCATCCCCATAGCTTTCCCCGTGCCCCCGTGTTCCCCGTGGTTGAATGACTCGACGAAGAGATTCTATTCATTCACGTAACGTTTGCAAAAAAATCTTTCTCGGCCTGATCCATTTCAGCCGCGCTTCCTGCGATTCTAGCTGCACCCCGCATTTTGCCGAGAGTCGGGTCGCCATCCGGCTTGCGGCTCACTGGTCTCTCTCATCTAGCAATGGAGGCGCGGAAACTATGAACTCGCGGTTGTGTTTGACTTCTGGAACAGTGGCAATGCGCGTTTGGCTGTTGGCCTGTGTAGGCTTGGCAAGCGGCGCGGTTTGGTTGAGCCAGCGCAGCGCACAGGCTGCCGGGACGGTTGTTACCGTGTCAGCCGCCAGCTTTCGCCTTGATGGCATTGCGCCGGAAACGATTGTGGCGGGCTTTGGCGAGGGGTTGGCGACGCAGACCGTGATCGGCACGGATAGCGATCCGAATACGCCTGGGATTCAACTGCCGACCAGCTTGGCTGGCACTTCGGTGCGCGTGAACGGGCAACTGGCCGGGCTGTTCTTTGTGTCGGCCAATCAAGTCAACTACTTCGTGCCAGCCAATACGCCGCTGGGCAACGTGAGTGTAGCCGTTACGTCGGGCAATGGGATGACTTTCGCGGGCACAATCGAGGTGCGGCAGGTTGCGCCCGCCATCTTCAGCGCGAATGCCAGCGGTGTCGGCGTCCCGGCGGCGGTTGCGTTGCGTGTGCGCGCGAACGGGCAACAAAGCTACGAAACGATTGCGACCTTCAATCAAGCGGCAAACCGCTTTCTGGCCAACCCGATTGACCTTGGCCCCGAAGGCGACAGGGTTTTTCTCGTGCTCTTTCTTTCCGGCATCCGGCGCGCGCCCGATCCGAACAATGACGGCAATGTGAACGAGTTTGTGCGCGTCATCATCAACGGGCTGGAAGTCACACCGGCCTACGCGGGCAAGCAGGGCGAATTGCTCGGACTTGATCAAATCAACGTCGAATTGCCGCGTGGTTTGCAGGGCAGCGCCGCGCTGGATGTCATCGTGGTCGTCAACGACTTCGGCGTATCGAATCCGACACAGGTCGAATTGGTGGCACCGCCCATTACCAATTTGAGTTGGCGTCCGCTGGGCTTGCCAAGCCGCGTGGTGCGCGCGTTTGCCACGATTGGCTCGTATCTGTTTGCCGCGACCAATCAAGGAGTTTTCTGTTCTGGGGACAACGGCGTGAATTGGATTGCAGTCAACAACGGTTTGCCGCCGAATGCTTCGATCTTGTCGCTGCTGGCGAATGGGTCGGCGCTGTATGCTGGGCTGCAGGGCGGTGGTGTTTGCATCTCGACCAACAATGGGCAGAGCTGGACGGCCATCAATACTGGGTTATCTGGCAATACACTGACAATCAACTACCTTATTTTCTTTGGCCCGACGTTGTATGCAGCGACGGCGGGCGGCGTGTGCGTTTATAACAACGGCCAATGGCAAGCGTTCAACACCGGTTTGAGCACGCTTGACAGCGCAACGCTGCTGGTCTTCGGCGGGCGTTTGTGCGTAGGGACGCGTGGCGGCGGCATCTTCCTGCTCAATGGCACGCAGTGGGGCGGGATCAACAGCGGATTACCGGCGGGTGCGCAGGTGTTGTCGCTAGCCTATACGGGCGCGGCACTTTACGCCGGGTTGAATGGGGCGGGCTTGTGTGTCTCGCGCAACAACGGGCAAAGCTGGACGCTAGTCGGCGGCGGCTTGCCAGCGACGGCGACGATCTATTCGATTTGGCCTGACGGCGCGCGCTGCTACGTGGCGACGGCGGCTGGCATTTATGTTTCCAACGACAACGGCGCGACGTGGATATTGTTGAGCAATGGGCTGACCAACCCGAACCTCTACGCGATCTTTGCCATTGCGTCACGTTTGCTGGCGGGCAGCAACGGCAACGGCGTCTTTGGCGCGGCGCTGGTCACGAGCAGCACGAATCGTCTTCCAGTAGCTTACGGGCAATCAGTGGCGCTGGATGAAGACACAACGCGGGCGATCACGCTCGGCGGCCTTGATCTCGACCTCGACCCGCTCAACTACTTTATTCAAACGTCGCCAGCCAACGGCACGCTGACAGGCACAGCGCCGAACCTGAGCTACACGCCTCGCGCGAATTTCAACGGCGCTGATCGCTTCGCCTTCTTCATCACCGACGGGCGCGGCGGGACAAGCCCAGCGGCGGAAGTCGCCATCCTCGTCAATCCGGTCAACGACGCGCCGCTGCTCAACGTGCCGGGGCCGATCAATGTCAACGCTGGGCAAGCGGTCAATTTCAACGTGCAGGCGAGTGACGTAGATGCGGGGCAGACGGTGACACTGTCCGCTACGAATCTGCCGCAGGGCGCGCTTTTCAATCTGGTCACGGGCAATCCGGTCAACGGTAACTTTGCGTGGACGCCGCAGAGTGGGGGAACGTTTACGCTCAATTTCACTGCCACTGACAACGCTGTGCCGCCGCTCAGCACCACGCGGTCGGTCACGGTTACTGTTGCGCCAGGCGCAGGGCCAGGCGTCTGGGCGGCGGCTGGCTCAGGTCTGGCGGGAAGCTTCCTGAGCATTCGCGCGCTGGTGGTCAGCGGCGCGAACCTCTTTGCCGGAACGCAAAGCAATGGCGTTTACCGATCAAGCGACAACGGCGCCACCTGGACGAGCGTCAACACGGGGCTGCCCAATCCCTCCATCGTTAGCCTGAGTGTGGTCGGCCCAAACGTTTACGCTGGTACGGGCGGCAGTGGGTTATATGTGACCAACAACAATGGCGCAAACTGGATGGTGGCTGGCAGCGGCATTCCGCTGCAACGCGGAGTCTACACGGTGTCGGCGAGCGGGCCGTATCTTTTGGCCGGAACCGATGCTGGTTTGTACAACTCGACCGACGGCGGGGCGAACTGGACGGTGGGCGGCAAGGGCTTTGATCCGCCGACTCTATCGGTCAACAGTTTGCTAGCCCTGGGTAACACAGTTTATGCGGGCACAATCTCCGGCTTCTACGTCTCGACCAACAACGGGGGGAATTGGACGCCGGCGAACACCGGCTTGGCGAATGGACTGGCGCTGAACATCCTCTCACTACTACAGCGCGGCGGCATGCTCTACGCGGGCACCTTCGACGGCGTTTATTCTACTTCGCTCAGCAATCTCAATTGGACGAAGCTCAACACCGGCAATCCTAGTGGGCAGCCGATCTATGGAGTGGCTGGTGATACGAATTATCTCTTCGCCAACAATCCGAGCACCGTCTACTTTTCGGTTGATGGGGGAGCGAACTGGGCGATCATCAATGGCGGACAACCGCCGCTCTATCCGCTCTCGCTGGCGGCGGCCAATGGCTATGTATTTGTGACGTGCAACTCGTGCGGTTTCTTCCGCGCGCTCTACCCGGCGCTCGCGGGTAACAAGCCGCCTGTGCTGACGGTGCCAGGGCCGCAGAGCGTTGCAACCGGACAGAACTTCAGCTTCACCGTCTCCGCCACCGACGCGGATGCCGGGCAGACGCTGACCTACACGGCTTATGGGTTGCCAGCGGGTGCAGCTTTCAATGCCGCAACTCGGCAGTTTTCGTGGACACCAGGGGCAGCAGGCATTTACACCATTGGATTTGGTGTAACTGACAACGGCTCTCCGGCGCGCAGCGATTTCAAAACCGTCACCCTCACGGTGACTGGCAGATGAGCGGAGGCGCTATTGGAATTGTTGTAGGTAATAAGACCTCGCTCAACACAAAGAGTCAAAGGAACAAAGGGACAAAGGGTTGGGAAAACGATGAGCGGTCGCTTTCCCTCAAACCTCTTGACCCTTTGTTCCTTTGACTCTTTGTGCTGGAGAAAGCTGCTTTGACTCATCACATTTCTCGTAGCGTTTTTTTGCAGTGTTACTTCTTACTGCGTTGGCGCTGTCGGGTGAGTTCCTGCTCCAGCGATTGCGCAAAGTTTTTGGGAGCCCCACGCATTTCGAGATTCTTGGGATCTTGCGCGAAGACGGCTTCTTTATGTGCTATGGCGCGGCGGTTGTGGGCAGTGGCCAGTTGCGTTTCGCCTTTGCCTGCGTAACTGAGCGCAACCTCGTGTTCGACTTCGCCTAAATCCGAGCGGGCTTCGTGGTTGGCTGGTTCGTGGCGGCAAATCTCTTCAGCCATGTGTAGCGCGCGGAATTGCCATTGCAAAGCCTGGTCAAGCTCGCCGTTCAAGCGCAAGATTTCGCCGTAATTAACGCAGGCCGCCATGAAGCTTCGTTTGGCCTGGTAATCGTTAGGGTTGAGAGTGATAAGCCTCTCGGTTAATTCGACCGCACGCTGCTGATGCGGGCGGACTTGTTGATAAAGTTGCGGCGAGCCATCCAAGCCGTCAGAGCGTTTGACTATGCCGCGCACTTGCAAAACCAGGTAAGAACCGATGCGTTGATGGAGGCGGGCAAGGATACCCAGATACTCAGGGCGATGCTCGTTAGTGCGGTAAAGTTCCTCGGCCAGTGGCAGGGCACGTGAATAAACATCCAACCGGTCTTCAGTACCGGCGCGTTTCATCGGCATTACATCACCCAGCTTGAGGTAGGATTTTATCAAGTACAAACGATACGCCGGATTCTTTGGCTCCGCCGCGACGAGTTCCTGCGTGATGGCCAATGCGTTTTGTTGCAGGGCGAGCGCCTCCGGCCCCTTGCCAGTGCGCGAGAGCAGGTCGCCCAGATCGTTATACAACTCGAATAAGGCGACCCGCACCGGCAGATTACGCGGCTCATTCCGCTGCAACGCCTCCAGCAAATCACGGCTTTTGTGAAAGCTGGCCAACGCGCCTTCGCTGTCGCCAACATTGGCATCGTAGCGCCGTCCCTGCACGCTGCCGAGCTTGACGTAAGCTTGCGCGAGTTCCAATTGCATCGCCGCATCGCCCGCCGCTTGCTGAGCCAGCTTGTCTAGGTAGGCCGTAGCATCTTTGACAAGCTGGACACGCACGGGCATGGAACCGGGTAGGTTCGCAATCGCGTCGTGATATTTGAAGACGAAGGAATTGGCGAGTTGGCGCACGTCGGCGAAACGCTGTTGGGCCAACGCGCGTTCACGCTCGGCGATACGCGCTTGGTGGACAGTAGCGATGATTCCGCCCAGCAGGGTCAAGAGCACAATGAGTGTGGCGGCGGTCAAGGCTTTGTTGCGCTGGATGAATTTGGCCGTGCGATAGCGCAGCGTGTCGGGCCGCGCGCTGACCGGCAAGCCTTCAATATGGCGGCGCAGGTCTTCGGCCAATTGCTCGACCGAAGCGTAACGCCGCTGCGGGTCTTTGCGCAGCGCCATCAACACGATGTTGTCCAGATCACCCGCGAGCGCGCGGCGTAATTTGGTCGTGCTCTCGGCGGGCAGTGTGTGACGAGCGTGCGCGACTCTGGCGCTGGGGCGTTCGGTCTCTGTCTCGCAAATTACCTGCGCGATGTGATCGGGACGCGCGTTGGCAAAGTTGTAAGGGCGCTGGCCCGTCAACAGTTCGTAAAGAATAATGCCCAGCGCATAGACATCCGAGGCGGTGGTGATGCTTTCGCCGCGCACCTGTTCTGGGCTGGCATAAGCAGGCGTCATCAAGCCGAGCAGCGTGGCCGTGGCCTGCGGATCGTGCGTGTCGGGCGTGAGCAGTTTGGCGATGCCGAAATCGAGCAGCTTCACTTCACCACGCTGCGTGACCAGGATGTTGGTGGGTTTCAAGTCGCGATGAATGACCAAGCGTTGATGCGCGTAATGCACGGCGGAACAGACTTGGCGGAAGAGTTGCAAACGTTCGTTGAGCGAAAGCTGCCGCGCTTGACAATATTCATCAATGAAGCTGCCCTCGATATACTCCATCACGTAAAACGGGCGGCCATCAACCGTCGTGCCGCCATCGAGCAGCCGCGCGATGTTTGGATGGTTCAGGCTGGCCAGAATCTGGCGCTCGTTGCGAAAGCGCCGCAGGATGTCTTCCGTATCCATGCCACGACGGATGATCTTGATGGCGACTTGTTGCGAAAATTGTTCGTCGGCGCGCTCGGCTAGATAGACCGTGCCCATCCCGCCGCGTCCGAGTTCGCTCAGCAGACGGTAGCTGCCCAGTTGTTGACCGGCGGCCAGGCTGTCAGTGTTGAGCAAAGTGAGCGGCGTGCTTTCCAGGAAAGCTGCGGCGTTGGCATCGGCGGCGAGCAGCTTTTCCACTTCGGCGCGTAACGCGGCATCGCCGCCGCAAGCTTGCACCAGAAAGGGAAGTCGCTCCGCAGTCGCTAGCTCGGTAGCCTGTTGAAACAACTCTTTGACTTGTAGCCAACGGGCGTATGTCATCGTGGGAATTTACTTGTTTGATGAAGCCCGATTGTATCCGGCAACCTCGCAAGGGTACAGCCGCAAATTTGCCTTTGTTGTGTAGGCTGGCTAAGCTATGTCTTCAACGAATTGCGGAAGACCGGAAGACGGTTTGAGTTTGTGCTCTATCCGAAATCACGGCACTGCGTGAACGATCAACGTCTGGTGCAGCACATGCGCGAGAAGACGCACAATTTTCTGTTAGCGAATCTCTGACAAAAAGCAGGGCAAGAGGACTGTCTCCTTTTGCCCTTTTCATTCGTGAAGCCTTGTGAAAGATGTCCCGAAATCATGAGAAGGTGAGGTAAAGATGATCGAATTGCGTGAGGTCTCACGCGCGTATGGCGAGGGCAAAGTTGTCAATGCCCTGCGCGCGGTCAATTTGAAGATTGGACACGGAGAACGCGTCGCCGTGATGGGGCCGTCTGGGTCAGGCAAGTCAACCTTGCTGAATATGGTTTGCGGATTGGACGACCCTTCGGGTGGGCAGGTGCTGGTTGACAGCGTGGATATTGCCGCGTTGGGCGATGACGACCGTACGCGGTTACGCCGCGAAAAGATCGGAATGATCTTTCAAACCTTCAACCTGTTGCCGACACTGACGGCATTGGAAAATGTTGCGCTACCGCTGCGATTGCAGAGCACGTCGAAAAGGGAAGCTGAACAACACGCGACACTGATGCTCAAGCGTGTGGGCTTGGCTGAGCGGAGCACGCATAAACCTGACCAGCTTTCGGGCGGCGAGCGTCAGCGTGTGGCGATTGCGCGCGCTTTGATCTTCAAACCGCCGATCTTGTTGGCCGACGAGCCGACCGGCAATCTCGACTCGCAAACTGGCGAAGAGATTCTGAGCCTGCTCGACGATTTGCATCGCGAGTTCAATACAACGATGTTGCTGGTGACGCATAACGAAGAGGCGGCTTCGCATTGTGACAGGATTCTGCGCTTGCGTGACGGCCGTATCGTCAAGGAAGAGTTCGTCGCTGCCAAAGCGGAGGTCGGCCGATGATAGGAATGCTGGCGCAAATCACTTGGCAGCAATGGCGGCGGCATCGGCTGCGCACGCTGTTGACGACGGTAGGCATTGCGCTCGGCGTGGCGGTCTTTTTCGCCGTGCGCACGGCCAATGTGACGTTGATCGCTTCGTTGACGACGACGATTGAAAAACTGGCGGGCAAAGCGACGTTGCAAGTCGCAGGCGGCGAGGCGGGTTTTCCTGAAAGCGTTTGGGACGTGGTGCGCGACACGCCGGGTGTGAAAATTGCCGAGCCGGTCATTGAGGTCATTGCACACACAGCCTTTGAAGACGAGGGCAATCTGTTGATCGTCGGCGTGGATATGGTCGGCGACAGCGAGTTGCGCGAGTATCAATTCGATCAAGAGAAGAGCGAAATCGCCGACCCGCTGGTGGCGCTGGCCCAGCCGGATTCGATATTGATCGCGCGCCAGTTTGCCGAAACGCACAACTTGAAGGAAGGCGACAAGCTGCCGCTTTTTACCTCACAAGGCAGGAAAGAGTTCACGGTGCGCGGCATCATTCAATCGAAAGGCGTGGGCGAGGTCTTCGGCGGACAGCTTGCGGTAATGGATGTCTTCAACGCGCAGTTCGTCTTCAATCGCGGCAGGAACTTCGACCGGATTGATTTGATGAACGAGCCGGAAGTGACGGTGGCGGAATTGCAGCAACGCCTGCGCGCTCGCTTGCCCAGTGGTATTGAAGTCGAAAGGCCAAGCACGCGCGGGCAGGCGTTGGAGAACACCGTCTCGGCGTTGAACATCGGGATGACGGTGACGAGCTTTGTCGCGCTGCTGGTCGGCACATTCATTATTTTCAATACCTTTACCATTGCTGTGAACCAACGCTGGAAAGAGATCGGCGTGCTGCGCGCGTTGGGTGTAGAACGGAAGAATGTGCAGCGGATGTTTTTAGGCGAAGCGGCGGTGATGGGATTGCTTGGCTCGGCCTTGGGCATTGTGCTGGGGTTCGGCTTGGCGGTGGTGGTCGAGCGGATTATGAGCACGATCGCCGCGCAGGTTTTCGGTTTGGTTTCAACACCACATCCGCCGGTCTTTCGTTGGGACTTTGCGCTGCTTTCGTTTGTGCTTGGCCTGGCCGCATCGTTGATTGCTGCGTGGATGCCCGCGCGGGCAGCGGCACAACTCAACCCGGCGCTCGCGCTTCACAACATCGAGGCGCGACAGCGCGAGGCGGTGTTGGGCAAGACGCGTTTGATTTTTGGTGTCGTGTTAGTCCTTGCGGGGCTGGCCTTGATTCGCTTCGCGCCGCTGCGAGTCGGATTGTTTGTTCAATTCGGTTACGCCGTGTTGATCATCCTCGGCATGACAATCTTGCTGCCGAAGCTTTCTGAGTGGACGGCTCAGGCGTTGCGGCCAGTGATGGATCGGCTGTTCGGCTCGGAAGGCGTGTTGGCGGTGGATGCGATGATTCAAGCGCCGCGGCGCACCTCGGCGACCGTAGGAGCGCTGATGATCGGGTTGATGTTCGTCTTTGCGACGGGCGCGTATGTGCAAAGTTATAAAGATGTCGTTGATCGCTGGATGCAGAATGCCGTCAATGCGGATTTGTTTGTGACCTCGACCGAAGGGGCGCGTTCTCGCACCTGGCATTTCAGCGAGGAACTCAGCCGCAAGGTCGCCGCCTTGCCCGGCGTCAAGCGCATCGAGAATGTACGGTTCACGTTTGTGCCTTATGCGAATGATTCGGTGGCGCTGATCGCGTTGGAATTTGACGGTTGGTTTGCACGCGCGCGGTTGAGGATTGAAGACGCTGATGCCCAAACAGCACAGCGGCTTGTAACGCGAGGTGAAGGCGTGATTGTGGCGCGCAACTTTGCGAATCGTTATAACCTGGCCGTGGGCGACCCAGTCAAACTTACTACGCCGACCGAACCGCTTGAGCGCCCGATTGTCGGCATCATCGAAGACTACACCTCGGAAAAGGGCACGATCTTTTTGGAGCGCGAGTTGTACAAACGTTATTGGCGCGACACGGCAATTGACATCATTGACGTCAATTTGAATCCTGGCGTTGACCACGCAGTTTTCAAGGCCAATCTGCAACGCGCATTGAAGGGCGAGCAGCGCGCCTTCATCTACACGCAGGAAGAGTGGCGCAAGTGGATTATGCAATTACTCGACGGCTTCTTTGTGATGACTTACATGCAGATGCTAGTGGCGATCTTCACCGCAGCCTTGGGTATCGTCAATGCGTTGATTATCTCGACAGCTGAGCGCAAACGCGAGTTGGGCGTGATTCGCGCGCTCGGCGGCCTGCGCGGGCAGGTGCGCAAGCTGATTTTGCTCGAAGCCGTAGCGATAGCGTTGATTGGGTTGGTGGCCGGCGTGATCGCTGGGGCGTTCAATACTTACTTCTTGGTGCGCACAGCGGCTTCGATGATTGGCGGATTTACAATTCCGTTTGTGTTTCCGTGGGGCTTGATCCTCATTTCGCTGCCGATCATTCTGCTGATTTCGCTGGCGGCAGCTTGGTGGCCGGCTCGGCGGACGATGAATTTGAAAGTAGTCGAGGCGATTGGCTACGAATAGTTGCACTGTCCGACAAGCTGTCGAGCTTGTCGCTGACTTTGGATTGCGCCAGACCTGGAGCCGCCGCCAAGCTCTGGCGGCTTGTCGGACGTTTTAAGAGGGACAATGATGCGAAACACAATCAGATTGTTAAGCTGTTGGCTACTGTTTGCTTTGAGCGCAAGCGGGCAGCCTCTGGCACTGCGTCCAGCCAATCCGCATTACTTTCTGTTTCGCGGCAAGCCGACAATCCTGATTACCTCAGCGGAACATTATGGCGCGCTGCTAAATGCGGATTTCGATTACGTGAAGTATCTCGACGCGTTGCAACGCGAGGGCATGAACCATACGCGACTCTTTACCGGCGCGGCTTATGTCGAACCGCAAGGCGCTTTCAATATCGAACGCAACTCGCTGGCTCCGGCAAGCGGGCGCTATACGTATCAAAGCGCATTGATTGAGATATAGAAGGAGGGAAGTGAATGAAGATTCGGATAACGCTTTTCGCTTTTTGTCTTTTACCTTTTGTTTTGGTGACAGCGCAGGCGCAAGACGCGCGTAAAATCATGGATGCGGTTTACAAGCAAGATAATAGCCGCGATGCAATTTGGCGCGCGCGGCTGGATGTGTACGACAAGAAGGGCAATGTGCGCAGCAAGAAGTTTTCCTTGCGCAAGCTCGGCTCGCTCGGCGACAGCAAAACACTGGCCCGTTTTACCGATCCGGCCGAGGTGCGTGGCGTTGGATTATTGACATACAACCAAACGGGCATCGGCGACCGGCAGTGGCTCTATACGCCAGCGATCCAACGCACACGCCGCATCGCGCCGCAGGAACGCTCACGCAGGTTTCTCGGCACTGACTTTACCAACGAGGATATGGCCGAGCGAGTGTTGGACGATTACACCTACAAGATCATTAGCGAAGGCGAAGTGATCGAGGGGCGTAAGACTTGGAAGATCGAGGCGCGGCCCGAGGCGGCGGACCGTTCGCAGTACAGCTACGTCTATCTGTGGGTGCCGCTGGATGTGCCTTACACAGTGTTGGCGGAAATGTATGACAAAGCCGGACAGCGGGTACGGATTATGAAAGCCAGCAGTCTGGAAAAGATCAGCGGCATCTGGGTGGCGCGGCAGGTTGAAGTGAGTACGCCGACGGACGGTACGCGCTCAGTGATGATTGTCGAGGAAATCAAATTCAACAGCGGACTCAAAGAAGATTTGTTTACACAGCAGGCACTGGAAAAAGCTGATGTGTTTTAAGCTTCCGATGTTCAGAAAGGCAAAAGGCAAAAGGCAAATATCAAATTACCTTTTGATATTTGCCTTTTGCCTTTTGCCTTTTTCAGCTTATGCACAAGAGCCGTCGCTTACGCCAGAGCCGAGTCAGCCGAACTGGAATTGGTCACTGGCGATTCGCAATCGCACGGGCTTCAAGCTAAACGACCCGCACCAGTGGCAGATGTCGCGTACCGTGGTCGAAGGGAAAGTCGTTTACAAGATCAGTGACGATTGGCGACTCACGCTCGAGGCGCGCGCGCATTATGACCCGGTGAAGAAGCTGGGCTACCCGCCAACGCTCTGGCTTGATCCACGCCAGGTGCGGTTGGATGGCAAGCTCAAGCGCGTTGACGTGAAGCTTGGTTTGCAGCAAGTGGTGTGGGGGCAGGCTGACGGCTTGCGGGTGTTGGACGTGATCAACCCGCTTGATTACCGCGAGTTTATTCTGGAAGACTTTCTCGATTCGCGCCGGCCGTTGTGGATGGCGCGCGCAGATGTGCCGGTGAAGAAAGGCTCAGTGCAATTGCTCTGGATTCCTTATTTCGCGCCGGGGCGTGCGCCAGTCACGGGCGATGAATTTGGGGCGGGCCAGAGCTTCGGCTTGGGATTGCTCCAGTCCACTTTGCGCGATTCACCGCTGGCGCAATTGCCTTTGCGGGTTGAAGCGAATGAGCGGCCAGCCTATCAATTGAAATCTTCGCAATTCGGCGCGCGCTACAGCCGCAGTCTGAAAAGCTGGGATTGGACGGCGAACTATTTTTACGGTTGGGAAGACCTGCCGACAAATTATCTCGGCGGCTTTGAACAAAAGACGGGACCTTCGCTTCAGACATTGGTTATCAAGCCTCGTTATGATCGTAAGGAGGTCTTTGGCGTGACGGGCGCGAATAACTTTGGACCAGTAGTGTTGCGTCTGGAAGCAGGCTGGAATCGCAACCGCGCTGTGGCCGTGACGGATGTGCCGTTCCGCAACGGCTTTGCCAAAGCGGGGCAGTTTTCTAGTGTCGTCGGGGTTGATTATTCGCCGCGCGAGTGGCTGTGGGTGAGCGGGCAGTACTTTCTTTCTTTTGCCTCTTTGCCGCAAGCGCGCTTGCTCTTACCGCGTTACAGCCAGCTAGTCTCGCTTTATCTAAGGACCAATTTCTTACGCGAGACGCTGAAGCCTGAGTTGTTTGTTTTGACCGGCTTGAATCAGCGGCAATATCTGCTAAGACCGCGACTCGTGAAGACGTTAGGCGATCACTGGAGTGTGGGGTTAGGTGCGGATTTCTTCGGCGGCAGAGAGAATAATATTTTCGGCTATTTCAACACACGTGATCGAGCAGTGCTGGAGATGAAATGGCAACGTTGAAGCGTTAAAGAGTTAGCTCGCAAGTCAAAGAAGCACGCTAAATCAAGCCACAAAACCTTTGGACAGGGGTGACAGAATTGTGCAGGATGAAAGCAGGCGAGAGACCTGTCACCATTGACCAACTGACCAATCCTGGAAAATCTTGTCAATCCTGTCTACTGCCCTTGTCCCAATGTAGCTGTGCTTCGATTTAGAGTTAGTTGGTTAGAGTGGGAATGGGATGGAATCTAGGTGTGTCTGCCCTGAAGCGGTGTGTGCGCGAGACCGGGGCAGACACGTGGGCTTGCTCTTAGGCTATCACCCTTATCCCATCCAGTTTCCCCACTACCGTTAGCTGAATTCGTCCGAAAAAAGCACTTCCCGGGTTGGTTAGCGCCAAAGAAATTGCAAATAAAGACATTAGACAGTAATTTTAAGTTTGAAAAAGATTTTTACTTACGCTAATCTGCGCCTGCCCCAAGGAGCTTTAATGCCCTCGCATCCCCGTGACCTGTTAGCCTTAACGCCTTTAGGGCCAATTTTGGAGGAAGAAACGTGACAGACAAATTCCGACGCATCGTCGCAATTATTCTGGGGGTGGCATTGAGCAGTATCGGTGCTCCCATTCCATCTACCACAATAGCTGGAGCCCTTCCTAAAGCGAATGTGACTAAAGATGACACATCGCTGAAAGGGCAATTGCTCGTCAACGGCTCAGTAACTCTCAATGGCAAACGCGCCATTACTGGTACGACCGTTTTGAATGACAGTCGCATCAGTGTGGCCTGCGTTGGTGGGAATAGCGCCACGGTCAATCTCGGAAAACTAGGACGGCTTGAATTGGCCGCTGGAGCCCAGATGGTTGTGCGCTTCTCTGAAGGGTTAATCAGCGGCGAGTTGATTGCCGGGAAAGCCATAGTGAATAACGCCACCGGAGTTAAAGTGGCGATTACCACGCCTGAAGGGCTTTCTGCGGCAGATGGTAAAGAAGCTGCGGCGCTTTCAGTGGCCACGCAGAAAGGCAGTCGCTGCGCACCGCTAGTCCAAAAGGGTGGCAACCAGTCGAGCAGTTCGTCCCTAGGAGCTGGTGCGGTTGCCGCGCTCTTAGCTGGTGTTGGTGGGGCGACGGCAGCGGTTGTTGTTGCAGCGAACGCGCCAAGAGAGTCAACCAGAGTAGTTGCTTCACAGATACTTCCTTAAGGGAAGATTGAATCTTGAAGCGCATTGGCAGATGGCCTGTGCGCTAGGGCCTTTTCATCTTAAGCGTGAAATGGAGTCTTAGCGCCAGAAGTTATCTGTGTGGAAACGGCTCATCAAAATACAACCAACGTTTTGATCCCCCCATTTGCCACTCGTAATAGCCGTTCCAATAATCTAATGGCATCCAGTTGGATGAGCCGTGGCGTTGCGGGCAAATAGTCGTTTATTCCTAACTACCTTCAAGAGGTAAACTGGCCTCCCCTAGGGCCAGTCGCCGGTTCGCTCAGCACTCGGAATGGGCTGAGTCGTTCAATCCGCAGGCTGGACGCATCTCCTCACATGCGGACGGCGAAAGGTCAATCTAAGAGTGATTATCGCGATTCGTTTGCTGCATCCGGGCAGGAAGCTAATGTTCTTAGTGCCAAGTTTGGTCGCTGGCTTTTTCTTGCTTAACCTGGTTCGGCAACACTTTATCATCAGAGCCTTTTCTGATACGCGTTATACGATTACTTCGTCTGCGCTGGCTGCCGCAGTGGAAATGTTGCCTGATTCACCACGGCTGAATGGCCGACTCGCTGAGGCCGTAATCAACGAAAAAAGTGATTTTGCCAGTGCGCTGGGGTATGCTGAGCACGCCGTGACGCTCTCACCGTCGAACGCCACACATTGGCTGCTCTTGGCGCAAACGCAGGAGGGCGTCGGACAGCTCGGGGCAGCAGAAAGATCTATGCGGCGCGCAGTCGCGTTGGCGCCGAAAAGCACTGAGATTAGTTGGGCGTTGGCAAACTTGTTAGTTCGTCTGGGGAAAGTTGAAGAGGCCACCGAGCCGTTCCAACTTGCCGGGCAATTAAATCCGACCCTTTATCCTGCTGCATTTGAGTTATTATGGCGCGTGAATGGACAACAGCGCGAGCAATTGAGCGTGATTGCCAGTACGACAACCGAAGGGCAATTGGCGCTGATGCAGTTCTTCGCTGAACAAGAGTTGTTTGAAGATGCGGCCCAAACTTTCAAGCGCCTTGATCGGCAGAAAGCTTTGGCCTCGCCCAGCAGCATTTCGTTTATCAACACGTTGATCAATGGTGGGCAGTCCGAACTGGCGCGCGAGGTCTGGCTTAGTTTAGTCGCTGAAGAGCCGGCCAGGACAGACGAAGCGATTTGGAACGGAGGATTTGAACGCGAGTTGATTCATCTGATGAGCAATTTCGATTGGGTTTTGGGCGAAAGCAAATATGTACGCACCAGCTTGGAAGCGGGGCGCGGTCGTAACGGGTCACGCGCGTTGAAGCTCGGTTTTACCGGATTCGACACGACCAGCTTGAGTGGAGAGGTTACGCAAAGGGTCGTGTTGAAACCTGGCGTGGCCTATCGGCTGGAAGCTTATGCCAAACCCAGCAAGTTGGTGACGCCTGAAGGGCCGCGCCTTGCAATTCGGCAAAACGGCGTGATATTGGCCACTTCGCAACCGGTGGAGGCCAGCAATAGTGATTGGCAAAAGCTGGCAGTCGAGTTTACGGCGCCTGCCGACCCCAATGGCTTGAGCATCGCGCTGGTCAGAATTCCGAAATATGTCTACGACGAACCGACCAGCGGCGTGATTTGGTTCGATGATTTCTCATTGCGAGCGCAATGAGCAGGCAAGTTGAAAAATCGCTTCAAACCCAAACCACTGTGGCGCGCATCAAAGTCACGTTTTTGATCCGCCACGACATTGCCACGACATTGGTAGTTAAAAATTGATGGGTGTCGCGTTAGACCGAATCATCTCGCTTGGGCTAATCCTGCTGCTGATCTTCACTGCGCTCGCGTTCGGCGCGGTCGAGCCGTGGTCAATTGCGCTCTTTGAACTGTCAGTCTTGATCCTGTTGATGCTGTGGGTGGTTAAAGCCGTGGTTGACGGGCAACTGACTTTGTTGCTCCCGCCGGTGGCTGGGCCGTTGCTGGCTTTGTTGGGACTGGGACTGGTGCAGAGCTTCGTGATCAGTGGGCCGGATGGGCAATTACACAGCCTTTCACTAGACGTTGAAGCTACACGCCTCACGGTGCTGACCTTGCTTTGCATGATCGTTGCACTGCTGCTGTTCAGCAATTTTCTGGGGCGGGTAGACCGAGTGGAAAAAGTCGGTCATTTCCTGGTTTTTTATGGACTGCTTTTTTCGGTCTTTGGCTTGGCGCAACACTTCTCGTGGAATGGCAAGTTTTTCTGGCTGGTGGAACCCACCTCTCCGCTGGGTCCGCCCTTCGGTTCCTTTGTCAATCACAGCCATTTTGCCGGGTACATCGAGATGATGATGCCTTTCCCGCTGGCAATGATCTTGTTTAAGAGTGTGCGCAACGAAGCTCGTTTCTTCTATGGTTTTGCCGTGGTAGTTATGGGCGTGGCGACGGTCATCTCGCTTTCGCGCGGAGGAATGGTTAGCATCTTCGCCGGGTTGCTCTTCGTCTCAGTTAGTAGCTTCCTGGTGCTGCGCCAGAGGCGCTGGCACTTGATACAGAAAGCCCGCCTGCCGGTTGCGGCACTGGCCTCGCGTGTGGGCGTAGGCGCTTTCTTTTTGCTGATGATCATCAGCGGTATTTTTTGGGTGGGCGCTGACCCTGTGATTGAGCGTGTGGCGATCACTAAACTGTCTGGCAAAGCAGAACACGGTGAACAGACTTTGTATTCCAGCCGCGGGTTTATTTGGAAGGATACGTTGAAAATGATCGCGGCACATCCGCTGACCGGTGTTGGCCTGGGCGCTTACGCGACTATCTATTCGCAGTACAGCGGACACGACAGCACCGCGTTGTCCGTCGAGCAGTCGCACAACGACTATCTCCAAATCCTGGCCGACGCCGGGGTAGTAGGCGCCATCTTGGCCTTATGGTTTATCGGGTTGGTGGCGCGCAGTTTTGTCGCTGGCGTGCAGCATCCTGATCCAGTGTTGGCCGCGTTGGCAATGGGCGCAGGTGGTGGCATCTTTGCAATGCTGGTGCACAGCGTTTTCGATTTTAACTTACAGTTGCCCTCGAATGAGTTGATGTTTCTCTTGCTCACCGCCATCGTTTCCGTGATCGGTATGGCGGCACGCCGTCTGAATAAGGCGGGAGTAAGTGCGCACAGTATGCCTCGTGCAAACAGAGAGGCTTTCCCGCTCACCGCAAGGAGGTAATCGCGATGAAGCAGTGCCTGTTACAAACTGCAACCAAAAATCCCAATTGGCGGCCGCCGGTACTGCGGCCTATGGCTGTTTTGCTAATGACCTGCGCTATGCTCGCTACAGCTTGGGCGCAAACGCAGCGGACACCTGCGACCACCAAGCGGTTTGATCCGCCCGCCACCTCGCCTGGTGGTAGCACAACGCGTGGGACCGAAGTGATTATGCTTTCTGAGGAGGACTATCGAATGGCTTCGAAAGATGTCATCGAGGTCGTCATTGAAGATGCCCCTGAGCTATCACGCAATTTCACCATCAGCGCAGCCGGAACGATTCTGATGGGCTATATGGGCCCGCTCAAAGCTGCGGGGCTGACCCCGGACGAGTTGTCCAAGCAGATTGCCGATGGCTTGCGCAATCGCTATCTCAAAGACCCCAAGGTCAGCGTCACCGTCAAGCAATACAATAGCCGAAGCTTCTTTATTCAAGGCGCCGTCCGCGCGCCGGGCGTCTACCTGATCGAAGGCCGTCCCACGCTCTTCCGCCTCATCACCATCGCGGGTGGTTTGCAAGAGAATCACGGCTCGACCGCTTATGTGATTCGGGAGAAGAAGAACGCGGTTACACCAAGCAAGCCTGTTACGCCATCGGCCAATAACAATGGCAACGCGAGTGGTACGAAGGCTGAAGTAAACAGTGATGAAGCCGACTCGCAGACTGAGTTGATTACGGCGCAGATCGGCGGCCTATTCCGCGGCCAATTTGAACAGAACCTCTTGATCGAACCAGGCGACGTGGTCACCATCCCGCAGATAGATGTTTTCTACGTGGCGGGCGAAGTCGGTGCGCCGGGCGCCTACCCGTTGAAAGAAGGCACGACCCTGCGTCAGGCCATTGCCCTGGCGCAAGGCACTCTCTTTAAGGCAGCGACCAACCGCGCAGTGATCTTCCGTGATGATCCGAGCAGCGGCGGGCGCAAGGAAATTCCCATTGATGTCAACGCGGTGATGTCGGGCAAGTCGAAAGAAGACCCAGCGATCCAGCCGAATGACATCATCATGATTCCCAACAGCCGGGTGAAGTCTATCAGTCAGGCATTACTGCAAGCACTCGGCACAAATTCGGCGCGCATACCCATGCGCTAACGCTCTTTATTTTAACGCCGCGCTTGGCCGGGCAGTTGACGGCCAGAGGCGGCAAGGCGTGCAAGGCTCTGGCTTGCCGTCACATACAACACAACTTTTGGGTAGGGTTATGTCAGAAGAGAACAAGAATCTGGAAAAACTCGAACCAGCCGACGAATCGTTGCTGGTCCGCCCCGTAACTGCCCCCCGCCTTAGCAGCCTCACCGATGACTATGGCTACAACAATTTTGCCCCGTATCCGCAAGTCGAAGGGCTGCACATGCGCGAGTTGTGGCGCATGATGCGCAAACGGAAATGGCTGATTTTGGCGATAGCCGCGATTCTCACCTCGCTCGTGACGATCGAGATTCATCGCACCCCTTCGACCTACCGCGCTACCGCGCAGATCGAGGTGACGAAAGACGTCAGCACGACCGTCGTGAGCACTAAAGACTTCGTCGTGCAGTCAGACGATTCGGACAATATCAACACCAAGCTGGTCGTCATCAAGAGCCGCCCGCTGCTGGAAGATGTCGTGGCGAGCCTCAAGCTCGATCAGAATCCGAAATTCCTCGACGCCACGCGCAAACGCACAGTCAACGAAGCGCTGGCCGATATTCTGCATAAAATGACCGGCGGCATATTCGGCGCAGCCATCCAGGACGCTGAGGCTGACAAGCCCAGTTCCAATGAGCGTCCCGAAGAAGAGAGCAATCGCCTCGCACCCTATGTCAGTATGCTCAAGAACCGCGTGAATGTGCAGCTCCTGAAGGATACGCGGGTGATTGAAATCTCTTTTGACCACAGCGACCCGCACTTGGCTGCCACCATTGTCAACAGTCTGGCGAAGAACTTTATTGACCGCAGCTTCGAACGCAAGCTGCAAAATTTCAACGAAACCTCTGACTGGCTGAAACGCTCGACCGGCGAATTGCGGGCGCAGGTGCAGCGGGCCGAACAGGCGTTGGCTGATTACACGCGTGCCAACGGCATCTATGCTACTGAAGGGAAAGAAAACCTGACCACCGCGAAGCTCTCCGAAATGAACAGTCAGATGATGAAGGCCGAGACTGACCGGATGCTCAAGCAATCACTCTACGAAGAGGTCAAGCGCGGTCGGGTCGCCCAGTTGCCGGATGCCTTCTCCGATCCCAAGGCTGGTAGGCTACAAGAAGAGCTAGGCAAGCTGGAAGTCCTCGCCTCCGAATTGAGCGCCAAATACGGGCCGGAAAATCCGCGCGTTGTCGAAGTGCAATTGAAGATTCAAACTACTAAGAACCAATTGAAAAGTACAAGCAGCATGCTCGAGGAGAAACTCAAAGCCGATTATGAGCGTGCGGTACGCGACGAGCTGGCGCTCAAGAATGCCCTGACCAAGGCGAAATCAGAAGCCGTCGTGCAGAATCAAAACTCGATTCAATTCGACATTCTCAAGAAAGAAGTAGATACAGCCACACAGCTTTACACCGATTTCCTGAATAAGACTAATCAAGCCAACATGTCTGCGCACGAGCAGCACAAAAACCTGCGCGTGATCGAGCCGGCGGAAGTGCCCTCGATACCGATTGGCCCGCAGCGGCTGCGCACCATCTTGCTGAGCTTGCTGGTGAGTTTAGCGCTCGGCATGGGGCTGGCATTCTTCCTCGAATATCTCGATAACACGATCAAGAACGTGGAGGACGTGCACCGCATTGCCCAGCTTCCCACGCTGGCTGTGATTCCGGCCATCAGTGAAGCGTCGGCGCGCGCAATGAAGCAGGCCAGCCGTAAACAACTGACCGGTGAAACTAACGAAGCAACGGCTAACGGAAATGGCGCGTTGGCGACGGTCTCGCACAATGGCTTGGCTAAGTCGTCGGCGGATATGCCCACTCATCTGGTCTCGGTGATGGAAGCTTATCGGATGTTGCGCACGTCGGTCTTGCTCTCGACCGCCGGGAATCCGCCCAAGACGATTCTGTTTACCAGCGGCCAGCCGGGCGATGGCAAGACGACCACTTCGGTCAACACGGCCATCTCGCTGGCCCAACTTGGTTCGTCCGTCCTGCTGATTGACGCCGATTTGCGCCGGCCCACAGTACATCGGGCTGTGCGCGTGGATAAGATGCGTGGGCTATCCAACTTCCTTTCCAGCCGGGCCAAACTCGATGAGGTGATCCAACAATCACGCATTCCCAATCTGGATGTTATCGCTTGTGGCCCGATTCCGCCTAATCCGGCAGAATTGGTGGCTTCCGAACGGATGCGGCAGTTGTTGACATTGGCGGCTGAAAGCTACGAGCATGTCATCATTGATTCACCGCCCTTGATGAGCGTCACCGATCCGGTGATTCTCTCCACGATGGTGGATGGTGTGATTCTGGTTGTACAGGCCGGGCGCAGCACGCGCGACATCGTCCGGCGCGCGCGGCTCGAATTGCAAAACGTCGGGGCCAAAGTCTTCGGCGTGGTCTTGAACAATTTTGATATGAAGCGCGAAGGCTATTCCAGCGACTATGGCGCTTACTATCGCAGCCTTGAAGAGCGTAGCGAGGCTAGAGGACGTTGAGTGCTTTACAATGGTGAGACACAGACTGTAGCTCACCCTGCGCAATTGCAAACTGATCTAGTGCAGCTTGAAAGGGTGATTGGGTGTTGGGAAAATCCACCCTTTCACCCTTTTTGATTTATTGCGGGCGCAAACGGTCATGAACAATAAGCAGCAGGAATACGTCGAGGTGATTAGCATCAAACCGGCGACGCCCTCATCACCGGCAACCGAAATGCCCTCGGTCAACCAACCGACTGTCAAACCCGCAGAGATCAACAATGTTTACACCCAGCCAGTGCCAGAGCCGCAAGTCAAAGTTGAGTCGCCAGACGCTGCTGCACCCGTACAAAAAAAGCCGGTACCAACTCCTGAGGCGTATCAGGAGCGCCCGCGCGTAAAACCATTTACGCGCCCGCTGCGCGTGTTGCACCTCACGAATGTCGAAACGTCGAACCCCTATCTCAACAACCTCTGCGATTACACCGACCGGCGTGCGATTAACTATTTAGCTGTCACCTTGGGCAAAGAAGGCGGCTTTACGAAAGAGATGGATCGGCGCGGTGTGCAGTGCTACGCCCTGGATTGCCGCCAGCGCAGCCGTTATCCACGCGCGTTCTACAAGCTGCTACAGATCATCCGCAAAGAGCGGATAGACATCGTCCACGCGCATCTCTTTGAGCCGACCTTACTGGGCGTGCTGGCGGCCAGGCTGCGCCATTGCGCAGTGGTCGTGACACGACATCATTCGGACGCGCTCTATCTGTTGCCGAATAGATTCAAGCGCGACATTTATCTGAGCTTGGAAAACTGGATCAATCGCAACGCCGATCACTTGATTGCTCCTTCGCAAACGGTGCGCGAAATCCTCGAACGACGCGAACGCGTATCGGAGCAGAAAATCTCTGTCATTCCATACGGCCAGACGTTGGAACGCTACGCCGCAATTAAGTCTGAGCAGGTTGAAGGCGTACGCAAAGAATTGCAGATGGACCAACGGCTGACGCTCGTCTGTGTCGCACGCTTGCATTGGGAAAAAGGCCATCGCTTCTTGCTCGAAGCTTTTGCCGTGTTACGCGACGAAGGTTTGGACGCCACCCTCTTCCTCGTCGGCATCGGCCCGGATCGTGATCTGCTGGAAAACCTGGTCAGAGAGCTTGAATTGGAGAACAACGTCAGGTTTCTCGGCTGGCGTGATGACGCTTTGGTAGTGATGGCGGCGGCAGACGTGGTGGTGCACGCCTCTTTGCAGGAACCTTTACCGGCGGTGGTAACCGAAGCGCTGCTTTTGGAGCGCCCGTTGGTGGTGACTGATGTCGGCGGGGTGCGCGATGTAGTCGGCAACAGCAAATACGGGATCTTGATTCCCCCGCGCAATGTCGAAGCCTTGCACGCAGCGATAAGCTGGACGGTGCACAATCTGGATAAAGCGCAGGAACGGGCGCGCGAAGGTCGCAGATTCATTCTGAACTATATGAGCGCCGAACGAGTCGCGCTCGAATACTTTCAACTCTACCGCCGGGTGCTGAAAGAACATCTCAGCAAAGCTGTGACCGACAAAGACAAGCTCAGCGCAGACACACGGCAAATCCTCGAGGAGACGGAGTAACCAGAGCAAAAAGGTTGAGTGACAGCAGGTCTCCGTCATCACCCTCAACTTCAATGAAGCAAAATCAGACTCAAGGCTGGAAACGTCGCTTGTTGGTATTGGGGTGCGTGGGGCTGGGACTCTACCTGCTTACGCCAGTGGCGCTCAACGCCGCTGCCCGCCGCTTGATACGCAAAGACGAATTGAAGCCTGCCGACGTGATTATTGCCTTGGGTGGCGATGCGCTTTGTTGGCGCGAGCGTCAGGCCGCCGAGTTGTATCATCGTGGCATGGGCCACAAGATCATCGTTTCGGGCATCCCCTTCGCCTGGGGCGGCAATACCGGCGAGGCCAAGCAGCGCTATCTCCTTTGTCGAGGCGTGCCTGAAGCGGACGTGGTCGTGCTCAAAGAAGCACGCAATACCAGAGCCGAGGCCGCCCAGTTGGCCGAGTTGATGCAAGCACGCGGCTGGCATTCGGCCACTGTCGTGACTGCCCCCTTCCATTCGCGGCGAGCTATGTTCACTATCGAGCGCCGTGCCCCGCAGTTCAAGTTTTATTCTGCACCGCTGCCTGCCCAAGCGCCCGATTGGGTGCCGGAACGCTGGTGGGCGCGGCGTGGTGATGTCACGCCAACAGTGCGCGAATTCGTTTCGTGGGCCAACACAATCGTGGGTGGTTGGCAATGAGGGCCGAAATAATGAAACGGTTGCGACGTTGGCTGGTGGTTTGCGCGGTTGGCGTTTTGTTGTTACTGCTCGGCTTCTTTTCGTTGCCGTGGTGGTTGATCGCTCCGGCTGAGACTGTGCCAGCAGAAGTCGTCTTGCATTTGGCGATGAGTGATGGGTCAAAGGCTGATGAGTACGTGGCCGAGTTGTATCGTCAGGGATCGGTGCGCCAAGTAGTTTGTATGAGCACAGCCATCGCTTGGCAGGTCTATCCGGCAGATTATGCGCGCCAGCATCTGATTGCGCTCGGCGTACCCGCCGAAAACGTGCTGACCTTTTACATACCGTTCATGGATTGCCGCGCTGAAGCACTGGCGGCGATTGCCGATTTCGTCAAGCAAGGTGGCTGGCGCAGCGCCTTGATGGTGGTTGATCCATCGGTCAGCGGCAGGAATAAACATTTGGGCCAACCTCTGTTCGCGCGGGAACAGATTAAATTCGCCGTGACCTATGCGCCGCGCGACCGCGAGCGTTTGCTCGATCATTGGTGGCGCGAGCATTGGAAGACACAGCGCTTGGTCGGCGAAGCGCTAGACGCGATAGTGGATTTGTTTTATGCAAAGTGTCGCTGAAAGCTCGCGTTAGCCGAGGAACGATTGCGATTCCGCGACAACGTGCTCGCGGCAATCGCCGGGTTGGATGAGGCGAAGCTGCTCGAACAGATTTCGTTCTTCGGCTCGAAGAGATCGCGACTGGGAGTGTTGGCCATTGCGCTTGATCATCAAACGCATCATCACGGACAGACGACGATTTATTTGCGTTTGAAGGGCATCACGCCGCCGCCGGGGCCGTAGCAAAGGATAGGTCTTAGTAAGGGTGGATGGATGTGCCAAATTTTCTTCCGGTTTAAACCAGGCTTACTCGGTCGGCGCGTCCAAGCTGTGCAATGCGCACATAATGTACTGGCTGCGGTGGATGACAAGATGCGGGTGCGTGGCGTGGGAGGGTTGCGCGTGGTGAACGCATTGGCGATTCGGGCTATGAAAATCCCACACCTTATCAAATGTTCTCAAGGATGCCTCCTAGACCTATTTCAGCAAGCCTTTATCAATGCCGACTATGTTTAATAGTGCTTGTACCTCTTGCTCCTTAGCAGGTTTGGAATCCCACCTCCCTTGACGCTGCATCGAAAAGGATGATTCGGTCACTCCAAAGCCACCGATAAACTTGCCGCCTCGGTAAAGAGCCAGTTTTACTTTTGTTTCTGGAAAACCGGTCATAGGTGTATTCCAACCTTCTTTACGGTTATTTATAAACTCTACTACCTTTGAAATTATCTGCGGGTCACTGATCTTCTTAATCGGATTATCCCAATCCACAACTACAATTTCTGATACGTCGTTCAATTCGGGATAGGTAAAATTTTCTTTACAACTTAATTGTGTCGCAAGCAGCGCGAGTAACATCAGTAATGGTAATACTCTCATTTTGCATTCCTTGATGATATGAGTGGTTAGTTCAGGAGATTAACCGAATTGTCAAGACTTTGTTTACCGTACGTTACGCTAGACCAAGTTTACCGACTAAGCACGTTATTACCCCATCCTGGAATAATAGGCGGACTTTGTGGGATATTATTGAGCGCCAAAGCATGTACTCCTAGCTTGACAAATAACTTTATTTCTAGAGCATTAAGAAGCGATTTATCATAGCGAGCTAAAGTTGTATAGGCAGCGGCATTACTATTATCAAGATACCAAGTATAAGGAATATCGGCAGTGTTAATTGCTTGTTGAGTGGCAAGAAAGTTTTTTCTGATTGGGTCACAACTTCCTTCTACGGAGGCTACTGATTCAACAGAGCCCAAAGGCCCTACATCTTGTGTGTCCGTATAGTCCCAGTTATTAGAGTCAAATGGGAAAGTTCTGGCTAATAGTTGGCCGTCAGAATAAGGATAACCGTGGTGAATCTGTTGATAATCTCCGCCAGATTGCTTGGTCAATATATATAGATGATATGCATTTACTCCCACCCCTTTGAAGGGGCTGGAAGTTGCGTTGAGTTGCTTAATTTTCCTAGCCACTAGAGAAACATAGCAAGTTGGCTTTTGCAAAGGCGTTGGTGCAGGCTGTGGCTTTGGTTGTTGCCCACCAAACAGTTTCGCTCCATACTGAATTGTGGCGTTGCTGCGTTCTCCGCCACTATATTGATAATCAATAGACTCTGGCAAAACGAGAAAGCCGCCTAACACTTGGTTGAACAAATTGTTAAGCCCCGGGCCAGCATTCACCGCACCATCTTTGAGCAACGCGAATACTTGGTCGCAATCCGATTGTATACCATCATTAAAACACGTGAGCGATTGATACCCGCCTCCTGTGCCAGTGACGCCATAAGGGCTTAGGATTTCAGGCCCCTGCACAGGCCTATCAGCAGGATTGCCTAGTGGGTCATACAAGCGTTCACTAACAACACCGTTGCCGACTGACAGTTTGCCTGATGTATCAGTGTATTCAAAGGCCAATGTTATCGGGTTGGTGGGAAAATATTCAGCGATCCTGGCACCGTTGGCATATACGTAATCTCTCTTCCTCACTGCATAAGCATTAGACCTGCCGTCATATACAGAGACTGCCGCGCCTCCCAGTGCAGTTGAATTAAAGTAAAATTCCCAGCCGGTGATGGCCGTATTCGGAATTGCCCCAGTACCTTTCTTGATTAGCTTGCCATCTCCATCGTAAATCAGAAAACCAGCGCCAGAATAAAGCTTTCTTCCTTCGGCATCATATTGGAAGCAATTGTTTCCATTGCCATCAATGGAGTAATAGATTTTATTCCCGCTATCATCATAAACAAAGTGAGTAGTTTCATCTTGCAAATTACCGGCAGCATCGTAATTGGCAGGGTTGTAAATAGTCCCCGGTCTACGGTCATTGCTATAGGTGGTGGTATTCACGATTGAACTGGATTCCCACACTTTGGAGTCACGCGAGACTAGGTGATTGAAAGTGTCAAAACCGAATGTTTGCTGGTACGGACCAACAGGGGTCGCCGCGCCTGTCACTGTTCCTCCTGACTTGGCATTCGTAAGCCTGGCGGCGTGATCGTATTCGTAGGAGTAATTCTTCTCGCTGTCCTGTGTGTTCAAGATCTTTTGTAGTCGCGCATCGTTGTAATAATAGTAATTCGTATTCCGTGCCGACCCAATACTCTTGCTTGATACCCTCAACCGAACATTATAGGTCATATCAAAATTGGTGTTATTGAGGGCGCAATGCTTGGGCGCGCCCCAGGCACGGTATGTGTTTCCTGACATCAAGGATGATTGACCGAAACCGGTGCTGGTTACTGAGGTCATTTGACCAGCCTTATCGCGATTGTAAGTCACACTTCTATCTGGGAAGCTTATATATTTTAGCTGCCCCGCCAGATTGTACTGATAATTGAACGTATGGACTGGGGGTGGCCAGTAATCATTGAACGTTCGTGTTTCAGATTGAAGCCTGCTCAGAGTGTCATAGCTATAACTCACACTTCCTATACCAACTTCCGCCATCCCCGTGCGATTGCCTGCTGCATCGTAGCTGAAGGTTACATTTGGTGTGACCTGAACCCAGGGAGGTGAATAATAGGTAATGCCGGTAATGAGTCCGCGTCCATTGTAGCTATACTGTTTGTTGGCGTTGCGTGGGTCGGTAGCTTTCTTCAACGTATCGTCGTTGTAATATTCGTACTGGTCGTATGGTCTCACACTGGGATTCTGTGTACTCCCTTTGTAAATTGGTAAATATCGCTTCTCCAATCGTCCGTGCCCATCATAACTTAGGTCGGTCTTCTGGCAAGTGGCCGATGGGCAAGCCTCAGTTCCGGTCGCATCCCCACTGTATTCTTTCACACAGGTGAGTTGGTCACGCACGTTGTAAGTGTTCACTGCGGTTGAATACGGGGTGCCATTCTCCCAATTCAAAAGCTGCGTCTTTTGCGCGCGCCCCAAGACATCATAATAACAGTTATGGCGACAATCCGAACCTGACTTCCCTAAACTACGGGATTCATTCCGTAGCTAGTGGAGGTCATTACGATGGATTGTCCAATTTCCGTTCGCTTCACAACTGCTCTTTCTTTTCTCAGCACCATTAACCAACAACACGCGCTGCGCTATCTCGCTGTGCTTGAGTCTCGCAATTACGCCCGCAGCACACTTCTGGCGGTTGCAGGCACGCTCAAATGTCTGACGCGTCATCTGCCAGACGCGCGTCAATCCGCACTCATTGCGGATCTCACGCAAACCACCTCACAAGACATTTCCGCGTTCGTCTGCGCCGCGCAACAGGCCGGTCTCGCGCCCAGCACCATCAATGTCAAGCTCAGCATATTGATGGAATTCTTCGAGTTCCTGCGCGAAGACGGCCTGATCGCACAACAGCCGATTCTGCGCCGCCGCCATCGGCTTCTGGCGCCCACCACCTTACCCAAGCCAATGGCCGAAACCGATTTGGCGGCTTTCTTCAAAGTCATTGATTCGGTCAGAGACCGCCTCATCTTCCTGCTGCTGTTGCGCTGCGGCTTGCGCGTTTCGGAGGTCTGCGCGCTGACCTGGGAGGCGATTGATTTCGATGACGGCACGGCGCGCATCAACAACGGCAAAGGCCAGGTGGATCGCCTCGTTTACTTCTCGCCCGATGTGGAGCAAGCATTGAAGACTTGGCAAGCCCGCCAAGCCGCTGACCAATATCTCTTTCCCAGCCGCATTCGCAAAGGCACACCGCTCGAACGCTCGCGCATCAATGTGCTGATGAATGAGTACCTCCGGGAGGCCAACATTGCCAAGCACTATTCACCCCATTGTCTGCGTCACACCTTCGCGACGGAGTTGCTGAACGCGGGTGTCCCGCTCGAAGTGCTCAAGGAACTAATGGGGCATCGCTCGATCCAGATCACGTTGCGCTACACGCAACTCTACGATACTACCAAGCGACAACAGTACGATCAGGCCATGACGAAAGTTGAACAACGCCAGGCCATCGGTCGGAGGTAAGGATGGAACCAATTCAAATCAAGCAATTCTGTGCACATCTGCAAACCCGCAATTATTCGCCGTACACCGTCGAGAACTATGGCCGTGACCTACGGCTGTTCTTTGCTGAACTCGATAAAGAGCTCCGCCAGGTTTCCTGGCGCGATGTGGATCACTTTGTGCAACAACAAGCGCGCGCTGAGTTGGCGGCCACGACGATCAACCGGCGGCTCAACGCCATCAAGCACTTCTTTGACTACTTGGTGATTGAGCAACAAGTGTTGAGCATCAATCCGATCAAGCCAAGCCATTTTTTGCGGCGTGGCCGACCGCTACCCAAGAAGCTTTCGCAAGCGCAAGTCAAACAACTCTTCGCGCAGATCAACAACCCGCTGGATCACGCGTTGTGCCTGCTGATGCTACGTTGCGGCCTGCGCGTAAGCGAAGTCGCCAAGCTCAAACTTAGCCACATTGATTGGGAACAGCAGTCACTGCTGGTTGAGCAAGGTAAAGGGCGCAAGGATCGCGTGGTCTATCTGTCTACCGATGCACTGGCCGCGCTCCAGCACTGTCTGAAACTGCGTCCAACTTCAGTGCCTAATGAGTTGTTCTTCTGGAATCAGAAGCGTGCCAACCGTGCGCTATCGCGCAAAGGCATTCAGAAGAAGGTCGAGCGCTATGCCAAAGCTGCCGGCCTCAAAGCCAGTTGTCACAGTTTGCGCCACACTTTCGCTTCCAACCTCTTAGAGGAAGGCGCGGAAGTGATCTCGATTAAAGAACTGCTGGGCCATTCCTCTATCGAATCGAGTGAGCGCTACGCCAAGCTCTCGAATCAGCGCGTCAAGCAGATGTATCTGCACACAATCAAGAAAGTCATTGATAAAACGCGCGTCTGAGCTAATGATTGTCGCCAATAACAGCCTGTTGCTCGGGCTGTGCACTAAACCGACTTCGGTTTAGCTTGAAAAACACGATGTCACAGTCGTTTATCAATAATTGTCGGAGTCAGGTTATTGTCGCCATAATAAATCTTCTGCTGGCGCTTCTTGGTTTGCGGCTGGCCGTTGACAGTGATGACTGTTCCTTCATCACAGATTGTCTCGACTTGCCCGCCCGCGCAGCCGCAGCCTGTGTAGCTAATCGTCCTGGTGGTGAGATCTTGATTCTTCGTCTCCAGCGGACGCCCTTTCCAATCATACGTTTGATAACGCCACGCCCAGCCCGCCACATCATCACCCGCTGGATTCCAGGTCGCCCCGTTGATCTCCGTCCAGTTCGATTGTTGTGCCAGGCGCCCCATATTGTCGTAACCATTGTATTGCGCCTTGAAGCCGCAAGTGCTCCCCGGGTGATCGCTGGCTACCGTGCGGACGCGCCCGTGCCCGTCAAGCACTGTGATGGAATAGAACTGGTCACTCATGTTTGAGATGGCTGAGTCGAGGATAGTGGTGTAAGACTGAATGTAGTTGCTATTAGGGTCGAAGTTGTAACACGTGAAGGCGGAGTTGGCCTCGCTGGTCACTTTCCAGAGCCGTCCCATACCATCGTAATCGCGCCGCACTGCCGCGCCCTTCGGGTCAACTGTACGACGAACATCGCCACGCACAAAACTATAGCAAATGTCTGTGGAAAAACCGTCCTGGTCGGTGATGTGAGTCGGATAGGCGTAAGTGTTGTTGTTGAGCTGCGTTGCCCCGCTGTCGGTGAGATAGCTGCCGTCGTAAGCAAAGGTGGTCGCGTGATTGAGCGCATCTTTGGTGCACGAAGGCGCGCCAGTGATGTAGTACACAATCTTGTTCTCGACGTACTGCGTCGGGGCGTTGATGTCGTAGCGACGCACCGAGGTCAGGTTGCCGCGCGCGTTGGTGTTGTCCGGGCTGGTGTAGCAAATCGGAGTGTTGGGAAAAGTGGCCAACGTGCTTTCGTCGTAGCGGTACTCGACCTTCGACTGAAGGGCATTGCTGCCGTCGTAAAGGCACTGCTGCGTCGGCAAGCTGAGAATGCGATTGTTTGTGTTGACGTATGAGGTGTAAGTGTTGACTGTCTTGCGCAGGATGGTCGTGGCGTCGGCGTTGTATTCGCAGATAGTGCCGGGCCGGTTGTAATCGTTAGGGTTATTATCGCTATATTGAAGGGTAACGCGACGGCGGTTGCCGTCCTTGTCATAGACGTTGGATTCGTAAACACGCGGGTTGCATTGATAAAGCGTGAAGCCGTTGGGCTGCTGCCAGAGCGGGATCGTCCATTTCTGGCGCACGCCAGCGCTCCAAGTCTCGGTCTGGATGGGCAAGCCGCGCTGCCAACCTGCGGTCGAAAAGAGCGTTGTTTGTGTAGTGCCATCGGGTGTCGTGACTTTACCTACGTTGTGAGTATCGCTCCACGGGCAGGTCGAATTCGAGAAGCAGAAATTGGTGTCATAGCCATTGACCGGACTCCAATCAAGGGCCCAATCGGTGCGTTTCGTAAAGCGCGGACAGTCGGATTGCGCACCAGCAGCGGCATTGGCGGGCAGATTGTAGGTAGTCCAGGAGCGCAAGTTGTTATTGGCGCCTTTGCGGTCAATCCGGCAAATTTGGCCGTAGCTGTTGTATTGGAAGTTGTAGCGCGTGCCGTCGAGGAAATTTATTTGGTAGACCACTGGGACATACGTGCCGTTAGTAATGTTATCCAGCGAAATGGGTGTAGAGAAGTTGGTAGAAATCTGAAAGTTGTTGTCATAGCTGAAGCTCGCCAGCGTTTTTGTCATCCCGTCCCAGGTCTGCGTGATGGTTTGCAGGTCGTTAAAGGAACCGTAGTTGAAGTTAATCACGCGCCCTAAGGTGTCGGTGATGGTCTGGTAATCGCCCGTCGCGTTCATGGTAACGATGATCTTGTTACCATTACGGTCTTTGATCTCGAGCGATGTCTGCCCATAGTAGGTGTAACAAGTGCCGTCAGCCGTGATTAAAACCATGTTGCCGGTGTTGATCTTGAGTTGGGCAAAGCTGCCGTCGCGCGCTTCATAGAGGCCCGTCGAAACATACCGCATTTCAACGGCGCGCCCTGAAGGAGTGAACATCAGATAAGAGGCAGGACCGGTTTGCGTATTCGTGTACGGCGCACTGAAGGTTGGGAAGCCCAGATGGAAACCGGGACTGGGTGAATTATTGCCGGCATAGACATTGCTAGCATCGAAGCGTATAGCCTAGAGAGATTTCACCCACACCAGCGAGTTGTAACAAAGCGTCAGATTGAGATCGAGTCCGGCGCGGCCCGGCAAACTGACTATAGGTGTACTCCAATGGTAGTTGCCAGAGTAAAGGTCTTCACTCGCTCCGCCCATGCGGTTGATTTCATCGGCCAGCGCGGTTTCAAAGGATACCTGTTGGACTGCAGGGGAGAAAGAACTAGCGGCGGCACGCGAAGAACGTTTGTCCGGGTTTTCAAATGCTGTCGGAACGGTGCTGGCGTCTCTCTCATATAGTGCTGATGGCAATACCATGGGGGCAGCATCGCTGTATGTGTGGGGCACGAGATTCAAGGCCTGGAAGAGATCATTGTCCGCTGTCGCCCTCCATCCAAATATCTGCTCTGATGTGCGCTGGTATGCCCACAAATTGCTGAAACGGTCGTAAGCAGGTATCAGACTGGTGCGCTTCTCTTTTGTCTCTTTGCACTTCTTGTCTTGATGTCGGCAACGTGTAGCAGCGACCGGCGCGGGCAACTTAACGTCAGGCTGCTTTTCATCGCTTGCCCCAGCCGCACGTGCCTCGTCCAGATTGGGCAAATTGGGGCCAGGCGCACCTTTGGTGCGCGGGCCATCCTGGTTGTTGGTCTGCTTGCCTTTCACGTTGGCGTCGAGCGGAATTCCGGCCAAGACCAACACGAAGCAAAGTGTCAAAGTGCTAAAACGTAGCGCCCACAAATGAGCGGAACGGCTGACTCGCGTCATGGCTGCCTCCTATAGGCTAGAGTTCGGCGACTGGGCTGAACTGAATCAATATTCTCTTGTTAGACTGCTACTGCTAAGTTGAAAAACTGCGACTGACGCGGCGGAGGCTACGCTTGATTGTGGGTAGCGTCAAGCAAAAAAAATCAGCAGGCAAGCTAACCGGCTGATGGCAAAGCGAAAAAGAAAAGAGGCGAAGTAAGGGCGTGGATAGTGGCAGGAATAAATCGCTCAAGCGACTTTCAAGACCACCAATGTCTGATCATCCTGCGGCGGCACTGTTCCCAGAAACGCTTTGACATCGGTCATAATCAGATCGCGCGCCGCATCTGCTCCTAAGCCATCGGTCTTTTCTGCCAGCGCCAGTAAACGCTCTTCGCCATATTCTTCGCGATGCTTGTTCATCGCTTCGGTGATACCGTCAGAGTAGAGGAACAAAGCATCTTGTGGCGCAAGCTGTAACGTCTCCACTTTGAGCGTAGCATTGAACATCTTGCCTTGATTCAAGCCCAAACCTATGCCGGCAGGACGCAACCATCGAGTGTCGTTGCTAAGCGGGCTGCGCCAGACTGGCGGGTTGTGGCCCGCGCGTGCATACGTGAATGTGCGCGTGAGCGGATCGAGCACGCCCAGAAAGAGGGTCACAAAGACTTTCCGGCGACAGGCTTCATACAAATGCCGGTTGACTTCGCGGAGGATTTCGCCCGGATCAGTCTTCTCTTGCGCGACCGCTTCCAGCACGCCTTTGGTCAGCGTCATATACAACGCCGCCGGTACGCCCTTGCCTGAAACGTCCGCTACAGTGATGGCAAGCTTCCCCTGCGGCAGTGGAATGAAGTCGTAGAGATCACCACCTACGTCTTTCGAAGGCTGACAGATTGCCGCAAGCTCGAAGCCCGGCACTTCCGGTGGCGCGTTCGGCAACATCTGTCGTTGCGCGCGGCTCGCCACTTCGAGTTCGGCTTTCAATCGCTCGCGTTCGGCGCGGCCCTCGGCTGCATAGAGCGGCTCGAACAAACGCGTATCAACTTCTACGCTGCTACGATAGAGCACAAACGCAACTAGGAGCACTGTGCCTAGCGCACCTAACGTGATAAATGCAGAGACGTGCAACGAAGGCGAAGGCTGCACCAGCAGCGTGAGCGCGCCGAGTGCCGTCTGCGATGCCAGATTGGCGCTGAGCAATCCCAACAGATCGAAGCGTTGATAAATCCAGTAAAGCAGCGCGACCAGTAACACCGCGTTCACCCCGTTGGCGGCTTCCGAAAGAGCGAAATGATTGTCGGAGTAGAACCACAGAAAGCCGAGCGCGAAAATCGCCAGACGCGTCAACCACGAGCGCCGCAGATAAAATTCCAGTAAAGGCACCACAAAGCTGAAGAACAGCACTGGTGAGAGGACGCGGTCGGTAGACAGCGTGCTCGGCGCCGGAGCGCGCGCGGTAAGTAGCTCGAGCAGTGATCCGATATTCACTTCTGCATTGTTAAAGAGTCCGCTGGCCTGTACCAGGTAAGGCAACGCAGCAATTAAGCCGCCCAGCAGTAGTCCAACCAACAGATTGCCCGTCACATATTGGTTGCGCAGGTTGCCCTGCAATAGTAATTCGAGGCCGAGCGTGCGGCGGTTTTTCAGCTTCGCCGCGAGCGCTTGCCCACTGGCCCAAAAGGCGTATAGCAGGAGGCCAGGAAATAAGATGAAGACGGCAAAACTGAGCGAGTGGGCCAACAGTCTGACAAAGACCGACACCGTGCCGCTGACCTTAAAGATGCCATTATCGGCTGCCAAATCCAGCGAGCCGCTCAACCCTTCAGTCAGCGCGAGGAAAAGCAAAACCGCTCCGAAATAGGTGAGGGCCTGCCGATGCTGAATCTCTTTGCGCGCCAGCGCAATGAAATAAAAGATCAGCCCCAGCAAGTAGACAGGCGTGGTTGCCAGGCTGGCGGCGAGCGAAAGCCATTTCAGCCCCACTTGCTCTTGTCTGGCAAGTTCTGCTTGAAAGGCGGGTGAATATTTGGGAGTGAGGTTGAGCGCTATAACGTGCCCTGCTTTGGCCGTTGCTTCAGCCGTCAATGTCAGCCGCGCATCATCGGGGAAGGCAGCCACCCAATTGAACTTCGGCTCGCCTTCGTTCGAAGTAAAATCTGCCACAGGGTTGAATTGCTGATAACTTTCGCCCACCAATTGCTTGAGTGCTGTTTCCGCGGCCACTTTTGCTTGTTGCAGTTCAGACGCAGACAAAGCGGGCTTGGTCTCGGCTTTCGCGTTGGCCTTGGCCGGTGTCCGATTGTCGAGGTAGTCAATTTTGATCAACTGTCCGCGCGCATTGAGTGTGGCGGTGAGCTGTTGCTTGGAGTCCGGTGCATCGTAGATGCCGTTGGTCGTGACAGTGGAGAGCAAAGACGCCACGACCGCGTTGGGTTGGTGAGTCAAATAGTAATTAAGCTGGCGGTCATAACCAGGCGTGACACGCACGCGCCAGCCCGACAGATCGTAGCCGTAACCAGCCACCTCTGCGCGTGTCAAACTAATGGCCTGCGTGCGGTCGAGTGTGTAGCCCCAGCGACGCGCCGGTGAGAGCCTGGGATAGAGCACGAACAACGCTGCATAGCCCAGCGCTCCGAGCAGAATCAGCATTGGCCATTTGGGCTTGAACATAGTTGCTTACGTTTGTGCGGTACAGGGAGCGGTAGCGACCTGCTACTGCGGAAGCGTATGCCTCACGCGCCTACCAGGTGGCTACCGCTCTCTGTACCACACCGCTAGGAGTCTGTCCTTTCCAGCCGCACGACGACAGCGGTCAAATCGTCTTCACGCCCATCTTTGCGCGCGCGGTTGGCCGACTCATTCACCAATTTCATCAAAGATTCCTGCAAGTGTGAGCCAGCTTGCTTGACCAAGATTTGTCCCAACTCTTCTTCCGGTTTCTTGTGTCGCTCGGCCAGGCTCTTGGCAATCCCATCGGTAAAGAGCAGCAAGCCATCGCCTGGCTCCATCTCGTAGCGCCCTTGAATCAATTTGATCGGCTCGTCAGCAGGGCGCGTGGAACTGAACTTCAACTCGCTCTCTTCGGGCACGCGCAGTTTGTCGTTGTGCGTTTGTTGCTGTACCAACACGCGCGGGTAGTCGCCGGTGCGGGCGTAACGCAAAACACCGTCGGACGGGTCAAGCACGGCATAGGCCAAGCCGAGCTTGCTGTCCGTCCCCAACAAGCCGCTGAGCCGGTCTTGCAAGCTGCGTAGGATTTCGGTCGGCGAATCATCGGCGAAGCTGTTCCCCCTGATCTTCGGCATCAGGAAGCCTTTGGCAAAGGCGATGGTGAGCGCCGCCCCCAGCCCGTTGCCGTTGCCTTCGGCGATCAGGATGCCCAGCTTGCCTTGCTCCAACTCGAAGAGGTCGAAGAAATCGCCGCCGACTTCATGCGCGGGCACGCATGAGGCCGCGACCGAAAAATGCGAACTCACCGGCAGGCTCAGCGGTAACAACCGTTGCTGCGCTTCACGCGCGGCTGAAACTTCCGCCTGCATAGACAGACGCTCGGCCAGGTTTTTGGCATAAAGCGGGCGTACCTCTTCGTCTTGCAGGTGACGACCTTTGAAGACGAAGAAAAGCTCGACCAGTATGAAGGCTGCGCCAGCCAGCAGCGCCGCCAGCCCGTGCTGTTTGAAGGTGGGCGCAGGTTGCGAGTAGAGCAGCAATATCTGCGACAGCAGCGAAGGCATCAGCAGCACAAAGGCCGCCGTCAGCAGATCGAACTTGAAAAAAGCCAGTAAGACAAAAGCAGTACGTATGGCCGCCATCACCAGCACTCCGGCCCACGGGCGATAGCTCAAATACCAACCCTGACAAGCGATCCAAATAAAGAGCGCAAGCAAGGCGATGATGAGCTTACGATTCTTCAACCGCCTTTGCAGGAAGGGCAATGGCAATTGCAGCCCCAGCACGACGATCAGTAGGACATCCAACGGCCAGGCGATAGATATTGCGAGGGCCGGATAAGTCATAAACAGTGAGGCCAGAGGCCGAAATTCGTCGCCTGCATTCGGTCTGTTGACCAGCAGATTGGTGAAAAGCCGCATGGCTAAAAACATCCAGCCACCCAACGCGACACCGATGATTACCGCCTGGGCCACGTTGCGCGAGAAGATCTTTCCGATAATCAGCGCATCTACAGCCGTCAGTTTGCCTGGATTGGCCTCTCGCACATCGCCTTCGCCGCTGACGTAGGCCAGGCCGAAAAACATCGCGCAGAAGACCCACATCAGGCTCATTACAATGCGCAGGAACAATGCCGGAACGTTCTGGTCAACGTTCTTGATCGCATCGTAGATGGCCATGTCCGTCAACAAGACGAGGCTATTCAGCACCACAGCAAAGACCAGTCCGAGCAGCACGAAGCGCGGATACGAGACTTCGCGCTCGCGCGCGCGCTGTACAAAACGGTAAAGCCCGAAGATGAGCAGGATGATGAGCGAAAGAAAATAGAGCACCGCGCTGATGCCTTTGACCCACGAATCGCTTTTGGGGCGCAGGCCCGTGTAATTCGGCTCGAAGTCGGCGGCGAGACCCGCGCTGACAAGTTTTTCTCCGCGTACTGCTGCGCTGAATTTCAATTGTAACCCAGGCAGCGCAGCCGACTGCCGCTGCCACTTGTAGCGGCGTGTGACTGTGCCTTGCCGCGATGATTCTGCGACCTCGGGTTGCACGTTACTGAAAAATTCGGCCACTTCCGCGCGCGCGCGCAAAGCCGTTTCAGCCAACCGGCGCGCCGCCTCTGCGTTGCCTGCCTCAGCCACGCCCGGCAATTTCGTGGTGTACTGGAAGAAGAATGGCTGGCCGTCGGGTGTGAGGAAGACTTCGACCATCTCTGATCCGTCTTCCTGGCGGAAGAGGACTGTGTTGCGGATGGTGGTGAAGAGTTGTTCTGCGCGCTCACGCTCCGGGCCAGGATGCATGCGGTAATAGAAGTGCAGGTCATTCCGCGTCGTGACGTTGCAGTATTGTTGCCAGCCAGTGACTTTATAACCCTGCGAGGCGGCATACTGTGCCGCAATGTTGATGGTCTGCTGGCGGTCGGTTTGAAGTCCGGCGTGATAACTCGGATCGTTTTTGAAAAGCAGATAGACCGCGCCAGCGTAGGCTAAGGGCGCGAGCAGAATAAGCGCGAGCCAGACCCAATAAAAGCGGCTCGAACGCAGCTTGCTTGGTAGCAGAGAAGACAGCATGTGTTGTTGTGTGAAACGCGGGCAGCATATTGAGGCAAGAGGGGGAAGTCAAGGCGGTTCTAAATAGACCGCATCCGACAAGCTGGCAAAGCTTGTCGGACAGACTGCGCGATTTGATTGAGCCAGGCTTCAGGCGAGCGCCTCACTCGCAAAAAAAGATTCCATCAATTGCAAACCTTCCAAACCTGGCAGCGTGCTCATCCTGGTGTCAATCTCGTGCACCAATTTTTGCCCAAACTGTCCTGGGAAAAGTAGCTTGAAAAGGCGATTGACTTCGTCGGCGCGTTTCACGCCTGCGCCGACCGGAACCCAGCTCAGTCGCAGAATGATGCGGGCGAGATAACGTGCGCTGCGCGACTTTTGCAATTGCTCGCGCGCATGGTTGTAGTACCAGGCGAAGTGGCGACGCTCCTGTTTAGCAATTCGTTCACACAGAGTTTTGAGCGCCGGATTCTGCGTGTAAGTTTGCAGATGTTCATACCCGCGCAAGGTGGTCAACTCCTGAATCGCGCCAAACGAAAAATAGACGGCGGGAAACTGTTCGGCAAAAATTTTAGAGAGCAGCGGAGTCAGGAACATCTCCAAACGTTCGCTGAAATGCGAGGTGTCTTTGACGCGTTCGAGGCGGTCTGTTTCGAGCGGATAACCACAAACCTCCAACAGACGCGCCAACTCGTAGCCGTGAAAAAACTCTTCGTAATTCCAGGTAGTCAGAAAAGCCGCCACGTCGGGCTGCAAAGCGATCTTCATCTGCAGTAAAGAACGCAAATAGCGAATCGTCTGGCTTTCGATGTCGGAAAAGTAGGTCAGGATAAAGCGCTCATCTTCAGTCAACCCGACGCGCTGCGCCTCTGCCCAGTCAATATCGTCAGTTTGAATGCGCTCAGTTGTTTTCAAGTACCGGTCGGCTTCCACGCTCGCCTCCACTTGCTTAGATCAGAGTTGAGTTTAGCCAAAGGCGCAGATCAAACCCGCCCCTTCAGCGTTGTGCAACAGCTAATACGGGAATGGCGCTTGAATAGATTGATGGTAGCAGTTGAAATTTTAGCCGTGCTGCGCGTGCTCGTGAGTGTGCGTATGCACATACAAATGCCCGTGCGCATCGAAATGCACATGCGGACGCCCGTGCGCCTGCGCGTGCAAACGCTTGGACTCATTCTCGGTTTTTTGCTGGGCCGGAAATTTCTGCCCGGTCATTTCGGTGTAGACCTTTTCGATTTGCGCGGCCAGCGAGTTGCCGACGTAGCGGGCAATGCGCTGGTCGGCTTTTAACTCCTGATTGATCTGTGTAACGGCATCAGGGATTTGCGCGCCGGTCTGTTTCGCCTTGACCAGCTTGCCCACGCGGTCGCGCAGCGTACTGAAGAAGAGTTGCTGCTCGGCTAATACCACTTCCACGCCGCGCGGGCCGTGGCCCGGGCAGACGACTTTTGCGCCGAGCTTCTTGGCCGCTTCGAGCGTGGGAATCCATTTTTCGACATTACCATCGCCGACGTAGTTGTAAGGGCCATTCACACAGGCATCGCCCGTAAAGAGAATCTTTTCTTTCGGCAACCAGGCGAAGGCATCGCCGTGGGTGTGAGAGATGCCGAGATGCAATAGCTCGACGTGCTGCTTGCCATCATCGAAGATCAGTTCGTGAGGGAAGAGCAGCGACGGCGGTTTGAGCTTGCTGGCCTTTACATCAGCCCGCGCTTTCGCTGAATTTTCCCAGGCCCCAGGCTGGCCGCCGTAGTAGCCGGTCTCATACTTCTTCATTTCTTCGATCACGCCGGTGTGCGCGACCGGCACCGCGCCATTCTCCACCCAAACCTGATTGCCATAAGCATGATCGCCGTGATGATGCGTGTCGAAGGCGAAGCGAATCGGCTTGTCCGTCAAGGTGCGAATCTTCGGCAGGATTTCCAGCGCACCCGAAGGAAAATTGGCGTCAATCACCAGCACGTAATCTTCAAAGATAATCCAACCATTATTGCAATGGCCGCTCAGCAGATTCCCCTGGTGGAAATAGATGTTATCCGCCAATTGATCTACTTTGCCGACCTGGGCCGGGCGTGCATACGCCGTCATCTCCGCAATGATCTCGTCGGCCTCGACATCCGAACTGGCAGTCGTCAGCAACGCCGCGCTGCTGAGCAGAAGTTCGCGCCGGGTGAGTTTGGGCATGACGCATTCTCCTTATGCTTATGAACCGAAAACTCCGATCAGCACCAAAGCCGCGCCGATAACCACGTGCAGCAGGTCGTCCACGCGCGTCCATTTGAACTGGGCTTTGGGAAACAGATTGGCGAAGCTGGCGACGGCCTGATAAAGATCAATCAGACCGAAGCCGATGTTGAAGTCACGGCAAAGAGCCGTGTTGCCGCTGAAGACTATGACCAGGCCGAGCAAGCCGAAAATGATGTGAAAGATGTTGTATGGAGCCGCCCCGCTGGTCAAAGCTTTCTTGGCAGGGATTACAAAACCAAGCAGCCCGACCAGGATGAGAATCGGCGCGAAAATAGCCAGCGTCAGAAAATTCAGACCATTAGCCATCATCTATCAGCCTTTGTATGTTAAGGCGTGAAACTGCCGCGCCGGTTGTTATGACTGTGTTACTTCGCGTCAACCAACTCAACGTCAAAAAGCAAAGTTGCGTTACCAGGAATTTTCGGCGGTCTGCCCATCGGCCCATAACCTAGCTCGGGCGGGATAATCAGTTTGCGCTTGCCGCCGACTTTCATCGTCATGATGCCTTCATCCCATCCCTTGACGACTTGGCCGACGCCGATGGGAAAAGTATATGGCTCCCCACGGTCGCGCGAGCTATCGAACTTCGTGCCGTTGGTCAGCGTGCCCGTGTAATGTACCGACACCATTTTGCCCCGCGTCGGACTCGCGCCGGTGCCGACGACTTCATCCACGTATTTCAAGCCGGAAGACGTTGTTGTCTCTGAACCGCCGCCACTACTACGGTTGTACATAAAATACGCCACGCCAGCGATGACGACGAGCGCCAAAACGCCGAGCCAGAGCGTATTGTTGGAACCAGATACGTGTTTCGCGCCAGCATTGGATGGCACGTAACCTTTCTTTTTTGGTTTATCGCGTCTCGACAAAGCTTTAGCTCCTCTATGTCTGTTAGTGATGTTATTTGAAAACTGCGCTGTGAGAATGACAAGCTTTTATGCCAGTCGTAGCCTCTAAGTCAATAGCCGCCGCCCAAGTCGGTTTCATCCACCCTGCCTTGACTGTCGGCCAGAATGACTTAACATCCCTACGACATCACGCTCTCCAATTCACCAATGGGCAAACACACTATGCAAAGACTGTCCAAGCTTCTAATGGCTTTCTTCATTTTGGCAATCGGTCTTGCGCTCAGCACGGCGCAAACGGCTTCACAGACTGCCAATAAACCAAACTTCGTCTTCATTCTGGCCGATGATCTGGGCTATGGCGATGTCGGCAGCTACGGGCAACAACAAATCAAAACGCCAAACATAGATCGTCTGGCCGCCGAGGGTATGCGCTTCACCTCGTTCTATGCCGGCTCGACGGTCTGCGCGCCTTCGCGCTGCGTCTTGATGACGGGCAAACACACGGGCCATTGCACGGTGCGTGGCAATGCCGCCGTGCCCTTGCGCGATGAAGACAAAACAATTGCCGAAGTCTTCAAAGACGCGGGCTACGCTACAGGAGCGTTCGGCAAATGGGGTTTGGGCGAGCTTGACTCGTCGGGCCATCCCAATCGGCAAGGCTTCGATGAATTCTTTGGCTACCTCAATCAGACCCACGCGCACAACTATTTCCCGAGCTTCTTGATTCACAACGGCGAACGCTATCCCCTAACCAACGTGCCGCAAACCGAGACTGCCGTAGGCGCAGGGTATGCGAAAGAGAAGAAACAATATTCGCACGATGTGATTGCCGAGCAGGCGCTGGCCTGGCTTGATAAACAACGCGGCAAGCCTTTCTTTCTTTATCTGCCGTTCACGCTGCCGCACGCCAACAACGAAGCGAATCGCGATCTGAAAAACGGCCAGGAGATTCCAGACTACGGCGAGTATGCAAACAAAGCCTGGCCTGATCCGGACAAAGGCCAGGCAGCAATGATCGCGCGGCTGGATCGCGATGTCGGGCGCGTGCTGGCGAAGTTGAAAGACATGGGTGTCGAACGTAACACGCTGGTCATCTTCAGTTCCGACAACGGGCCGCACCAGGAAGGCGGCAATCGTCCCGACTTCTTCCGCGCCAGCGGGCCGTATCGTGGCATCAAGCGCGCGCTTTACGAGGGGGGCATTCACGTGCCATTTATTGCGCGCTGGCCGGGGAAGATCAAAGCCAAAACCGTTTCAGAACACGTCGGCTATTTTGGTGACATCTTCGCGTTGGTGTGCGAGCTGACTGGCCAGCCGTTGCCAAGCGGACTTGATTCGATCAGCTTTATGCCGGCCTTGCTTGGGCAGAGCAAAACGCAGCGGCCGCACGATTATCTCTACTGGGAGTTTTACGAACAGGGCAGTCGTCAAGCCGTGCGCTTCGGCAGGTGGAAGGCGATCCGCGAGCCGATGCTGAACGGCCAGGTGCAGCTTTACGATTTGAGCGTGGATGTAGGCGAGGAGAATGATCTGGCTGCGGCTCAGCCTGAGATTGTCAAGCGCGCTGTCAGGCTAATGGAAGAAGCGCACGTGTCTGATCCGAAATGGGTGCCAGCGGGACAAGCGAGATAATGTTGTGGCGGAAAGTGAAGGGCATGATTTCACCCTATAATTTTTTCGGTGCTGATAAATTGAGAAGAACGCGCTCAGTGTACCGTAGACTGTCTAGTCTGCGGAAGACTCTGTTTTTTACTCTCTGGTTCCAGCGGGTTACAAACCAAGTCTTCCGCAGACTAGACAGTCTACGGTACAGCTTTAACTCGAAAAACAGCGCGCTGCTTATGCTGGCACTGTGTGGATTGCTTTGCATATCAGCCTGCGAGAAAGCCGCGTCGAATGGCGCAGGCAACACTGCAAATGAACACGCCGGACATAACTCTGCTCCCGCAAAAGCTGCGGAGCCTGACGCGGCTAGCGCCGCCGCAGTCAGCATCAATCAAGCCAAGCCGTCAGGCGCTGCACCCGAAGGCATGGTCTGGATTCCGGGCGGCACGTTCTGGATGGGCTGCGAGAATTGCAATATGCCCGATGCCTTGCCATCGCACTTGGTCACAGTGGATGGCTTCTGGATGGATCAGACGCCGATCACGAATGCCCAATTTGAAAAGTTTGTGAAGGCCACCAGCTACGTCACCATTGCCGAACGCAAGCCCGACCCGAAAGATTTTCCTGGCGCGCCACCAGAAAACCTGGTGCCTGGCTCAGCCGTATTTTCACCACCAGCGCAACCCATCTCGTTGGAGAATCCCTATGCATGGTGGCGCTATGTGACAGGCGCAAGCTGGAAGCAGCCCGAAGGGGCAGGCAGCAATTTCAAAGGCCGCGAGAATCATCCGGCTGTTCACATCGCTTGGGAAGATGCGGTGGCCTACGCCAAGTGGGCGGGCAAACGCTTGCCGACTGAAGCAGAATATGAATTCGCGTCGCGCGGCGGACTGGATCGCAAGCTCTACGCGTGGGGCAACGACTTGAAGCCCGCTGGCCACTGGCCCGCCAATATTTTTCAAGGTCAGTTTCCGAACAAGAACACGGTGGAGGATGGTTTTGCTGCCACCTCACCGGTCACTGCTTTCCCGCCGAACAAGTTTGGCCTTTACGATGTGGGCGGCAACGTCTGGCAATGGTGCTCGGATTGGTATCGTCCGGATTATTTCGAGCAGCTAGCTGCACAAGGTACAGCGCGCAATCCGCAAGGGCCCAACGACAGCTTCGATCCACAAGAACCCGGCATGCCCAAGCGTGTGCAGAAGGGCGGCTCGTTTTTGTGTAGCGATCAATACTGCGTGCGTTATCTGGTTGGCAGCCGAGGCAAGGGCGCGGCGGACAGTGGCAGTTCGAATGTAGGATTCCGCTGTGTGAAAGCGGCTTCATAACAGACAACCGAGGTAGCCAGATGCAAGTCAAGACTGAATACGTTGAAATACCAGTCGCCGGTAAGCCGATGCGCACGCTGCTCGCGCAGCCTGCCAGCGCAGGCCAATATCCGGGTATCGTCTATTTCTCCGACATTTTTCAAGTGAGCGGTTGGATGGAGCGCATGTGTGCGCGGCTGGCCGGTTATGGCTTTGTTGTGGCGGCGCACGAAATCTTCCATCGCTTGGAACCGGCGGGCACAGTCTTGCCGCAAAATGATGAAGGTCGCGCGCGCGGGTCGAAGAATCAATTGGCCACGCCAGTCGCGCACTTTGATGAAGATTGCCGCGCCGTGCTTGATTACTTGAAACAACACCCAAACGTCGTAGCCGATCAACTTGGCGCAGGCGGATTTTGTATCGGCGGGCATCTGGCCTTTCGCGCCGCCTTGCAACCTGATCTGAAGGCGACAAGCTGTTTTTATCCGACGTGGTTGCACAACGGCAAGTTGGGCGTGGGCGAACAGGCTGGCTCGTTGGAACGCGCGGCAGAGATTCGCGGCGAGTTGCTGGTGCACTTCGGTTTGCTCGATCCGTTGATTCCCGCCGAAGGCCGCGCGGCGATTGAAACGGCGCTGCAACAAGCGGGCATCAAACACACAGTCCAGATTTATCCCGCCGATCACGGCTTTATGCGAGATGATCGGTCGGCTTATGACCCTGAGTGCGCGGATCGAGCCTTTGCCGCCGCAGTCAGTTTGTTCAGGCGCGCATTCTGAGAGCTATCGCATTGAAAACACAGCATGTGTATGGTGGGAGCGGCATGCTGAATAGGTTTATGGCATAATCTGCCGCGCATCAGTCAGTTTTCGACTGATCTTTCAAACATATTCTTGCCCCACAAGTCTTCCTTCACTGGAGGTAGCCTCATTGCCTACAACACAAAATGTCATTGCTGATAGACTCAATAAAGCCCGCGAGGAATTGCTCGACTTGGGGCTGCGTAATCCATTGATCAAGTATCGCACTCTGAAGGCTCGTGGCTTGAAAGTCGTGAATGAAGCTCCTGCCACCATTTTTCGCATTCTGGTAAGAGAAGCTAAAACAATGTCGTTTCTTCCAGTTACGGAGAGTGGCGACGAAGGGCTATTCGATCAACCAGAAGAGGTGATGGAAGAAGAATGGCAGGAGCGACACCATGATCTTTGGCTGCAGACAGATTACGATTCAACCCAACTGCAATCACGACTGCTGACTACATACTTGGCTGCCCGCACTTTCATTGAAGAGCAAGGGGTAAATGTTCTCTACCTAGCACTGGGAATGCTTCATTGGTATGAGGCTGATAGCAGTCGGGAGAAACTACACGCGCCTCTGGTCCTGATTCCCATTGAGCTAGAGCGAGCGTGCGCAAAGGAACGCTTCCATCTGAGCTACACCGGGGAAGAGATTGGTGCAAATCTTTCACTAACTGCCAAGTTGAAAAGTGACTTTGGCATTGATTTGCCGCTGTTCCCAGAAACTGATGATCTCGATTTACCAACTTATTTTGCGGCAATCGAGCAAGCTATTGCAGGCCAGCCGCACTGGTCGGTGGATCGTGACGCGATTACGCTGAATCTTTTTTCCTTCGCTAAGTTTTTGATGTTCCGCGATCTGGACGAGACGCTTTGGGCTGAAGACGCCAAGCCTTCTGGACATTCGTTGATCAAAGCTCTTTTGCAAGACGGATTCCGTGAGCCCTCGTTGACGATCACTGAAGACGATCATCTGGATGCACACATAGGGCCGCTTGATCTCAATCAAGTGGTTGACGCTGACAGCTCACAAATGCTGGCGATGTTGGCTGCAAGTCAGGGACGTAATCTGATCATTCAGGGGCCGCCTGGCACTGGTAAGTCGCAAACGATCACTAATCTAATTGCTGACGCAATCGGCAAAGGGAAGCGAGTTCTCTTTGTTGCAGAAAAGATGGCAGCGCTCGAAGTAGTCAAACGTCGTCTCGATAAATTTGGGTTAGGCGATGCTTGTTTGGAATTGCATAGCCATAGCACAAACAAGAAAGCCCTGCTCAGTGAGCTTGGCCGCACTCTCAATCTTGGCCGTCGGGCGCTCAAGTCTATCGAGGGAGAAATCAGGCAACTAAGCGACACTCAAAATAGGCTCAACGGTTACTGTGCAGCAGTCAATACTGCGATTGGGCAGAGCGGAATCACTCCCTATGATGCGTATGGTGAACTGCTGAAGATACGTCGGCGACGTGAGAATGAAAGGTTGCCCCAATTCAATCTGCCTGAAATGACTTCGTGGAGCAGTGCTGAGTACCCGCACAAACTTGCTATGGTAGCGGAAATGCAGTCTCGCCTCACAACAAGCGGTTTTCTTAGAGAACATCCTTTTCGCGGTAGCAGGATCAAAGTATTGATGCCGTCGGAACAAGACAGGTTAGAAGAGGTCTGTCTAGTGGCTTGGCAAGCAACGGCGAGACTTCGCGCCAGAGCACAGAGTTTGGCTGATTTGCTTGAACTGGCAGTTCCTCAAGTCAGAAAAGACGCCGAAGTTTTATGTCGTGCAGCGCGGCGTGCAATGGAAGCACCAGGATTACAGGGCGTGCAGCTACGTACTGGCCATTGGCAGGCGCGCCGCGATGAAATCAGCAGCTTGCTAAAAGCCGGTTCGCAGCTTTCAGCTTTGCATGCACGCTATGACAGCATTCTTATTCCAGAGGCTTGGGAGCAAGATTTGCTTGAAACACGTCAGCATCTGATCAATTACGGGCGAAAATGGTGGAGATTGCTTAGCGGGGATTACCGTAAAGCTCGAAACCGTCTTGCCGGGTTGTGTAGTGTCATAGCGCCCAATGAGATTGAAGAGAAGATCGAATTGGTTGATGCCGTGCTTGCGGCGCGTCGCCATTTGGCCGTTGTTCGTCAACATCAAAACCTGGGTGCAGCTCTTTTCGGTGCACAATGGCAAGGGGAAAAGTCAGACTGGGTGGTTCTGACCAAATTGTTCGAGTGGGTTATCGCGCTTTACCAAGATGTCGGCAATGGTCAGTTGCCAGAAGGGATTCTCGTATTTCTGGCAGGCAATCCCCGCGTTGAAGGACTTGCTTCAACTGTTGCTGAAGTCGAAACCGCCCTCGAAGTTCACCTGCATCACACACGCGAAGTGGTAGCCGGGCTTGATCTGGATGAGAGCTTGGGATTTGGTCAGGAAGGCAAATTGGAGGATCAAACGTTAGAAGAGCAAGAAAAGCTTTTTGATAATTGGTCTGCGACTCTTCCTCGCTTGCACGAAATTGCTGCTTTTAACTTGCAAGCAGATGCCTTCCAAAAGGAAGGACTAACAGAACTGCTTAGAGTAATTGACTCTTGGTCTATGGCGTCTCGGCATCTGGTCAGGGCCTTTGAGTGGAACTGGTGCGAAAAACTGCTGACCAAGGCTTTCCTTGAACGTCAAGCTCTCGCATCTTTTCACGGAGAAAGCCACACCCAAGTCGTGGAGCAATTCCGCCGACTCGACCGCCTTGTGGCTGAACATAATCGTCTCCGTTTGGCACAGGCGCATTGGCAAAGATTGCCACAGCAAGATGGTGGGGGGCAGCTTGGGGTATTGCGGCGCGAGTTAGCCAAGAAGACGCGCCATTTGCCGATTCGCAAGTTGATGAAAGAAGCTGGTAAAGCAGTTCAGGCAATCAAGCCAGTGTTTATGATGTCGCCGCTTTCTATAGCCAATTACCTTACACCCGCCAGCGTCAATTTCGAGTTGGTGATCTTTGACGAAGCCAGTCAGGTCAAACCAGTTGATGCCTTCGGCGCGATTCTTCGCGGAAAACAAATTGTTGTCGTGGGTGACAGTAAGCAGATGCCCCCAACGAACTTTTTTGATTCGCTGATTCAAGGCGACGATAGCGACGATGAAGATAGAAGTATAACCAGCGACATTGAGAGTATTCTTGGGCTGTGCAAAGCACAGGGGATGCCCGAACGAATGTTGCGCTGGCATTATCGCAGCCGCCATGAATCCTTAATCGCAGTCTCGAACTATGAGTTTTACGAAAATCGCCTGATCGTCTTTCCTGGCATTGATAAGCAGAACAATGCACTTGGCCTCGTTTACCATCATCTCCCAAACGCAAGCTACGACCGCGGAAAAAGTACGACCAATGTTCAGGAAGCAAGCGTTGTCGCTCAAGCCGTAATTGATTTCGCACGTGCTCAGTTGCGCTTGCCTGTCGAAGCGCGTCAATCGTTGTTGGTGGCATCATTCAGCGTCGCACAGGCAAAAGCCATTTGGGATCGGCTAGAAATGTTGCGGCGTCAAGATTCTTCCTGCGAAGAATTCTTTGCCCTGGGTAGACACGAACCGTTTGATGTGAAAAATCTCGAAAATGTTCAGGGTGACGAGCGCGACGTGATCTTCATTAGCATAGGATATGGGCGCGATGAGAGCGGGCAGGTTTCTATGAATTTTGGGCCACTCAATCGTGATGGCGGAGAGCGCCGCTTGAACGTGCTGATTACTCGTGCCCGCATACGTTGCGAAATCTTCACAAACCTCACCGATCAAGATATTGATCTGACTCGCACGAATTCACGTGGCGTTCGCGTCTTGAAATCATTTCTGGCATACGCCCAAACAGGAAAGCTCGACATACCGGAAATGACTGGACGCGGGACGGATTCACCGTTTGAAGATGAAGTGAAAGACGCGCTGGAATCGTTGGGATATGAGATCAGAACACAAGTCGGCTCCGCCGGATTTTTCATTGATCTAGCAGTCGTTGATCCGAAGCGACTGGGAAGTTATCTGCTGGGAATTGAATGCGACGGCGCGATGTATCACAGTTCCCGCTCTGCTCGTGATCGCGACCGATTACGACAGCAAGTGCTGGAAGGGCTTGGCTGGCGCATCCATCGCATCTGGAGTACGGACTGGTTCCGCCATCCCGAACGCGAATTGAAACGTGCTGTAGTTGCTATTCAGGAGGCGCAGACAAAGGGTCAGCAGTCTGTTCCCGGGAATAATTCCGAAGACGATTTCGTTCCCATCGAAAGATCAGTTATTGAATTTGATGCTCCGCCTAAGAGTCGATCCCTTACACAACCCTATCAGATGGTCGGTCTCTCCTCCGATTTGCGAGGATATGAGCTACATACAGTGCGTCGTGACTGGCTGGCCTCATTTGTGGTTGAGGTGGTTAAGATTGAGAGCCCCGTTCATCTAACTGAGGTCGCGCGGCGTATAGCAAATGCAGCAGGGCAAAACCGCCTTGGTAGTCGGATCAGAGCCGCAATCGAAGCCGCTTGTGACCACGCAGCGAGGGCAGGAGCAATCCGCCGACAAGGGGACTTTCTTTGGCTGAAGGAAATGGTTCATCCTCCTGTTCGTGATCGAAGTACTTTGCCGCCATCCTCGCTCAAAATAGAGATGGTTGCGCCAGAGGAACTTGCTCTAGCCATAGAGCAGGTAGTTAGAAATTCGTTCGGTATCCAGCGAGAAAACGTCGCTTTGGAAGTCATCAAAGTTCTGGGTTTTTCGAGAACCAGCGACGATATGAAAAGCACTATTGAGATAATGATTGATCGTCTGATTAGCGCTGGTAGTTTAAAACGGGCAGGGTCTCATATTGTTGTCTCAAGCGTGGCTTGAATTAAAGAGAAGGTAGGAAAAACAAAAAATGTTTGGTGGCCATCTTTGCGATTTGGCAGCACTAGGCGTTCTATCAAAGCTTAGCCATCCTGTAACGCGCGTCGTACAGCAGCCAGCCGCGCCGTCGAATCAAGCACCTTGGACTGTTCCACTGTAACGTGCCGGACGATGATGTCGGTGTAGCCTGCTTCGGCCAGCAAGCCAAATTCATCAATCATTTTCTGCACGCCGCTAATCGTAAGCGCCGCCCGACGGAAACCACGGTAACCGCTTTCGATTACACTCCGCGCCGTCTCTTCGGCCTCCGCGTCTGACTCACCCACGTAGATGTCGCGTCGAATCGCAATGGCAGTTGGTTTTCGCCCGTTGGCCGCGCATTGTTCAAGGTAGTACGCCGCCTGTTCACGTGCTTCGTCAAAGGTAATAGCAGGTGAAGCAATCCAGCCGTCAGAGAGCCAAGCGGCCCGCGCGATGGCCGGCTTTGCCTGCGCGCCGATCCAATATTCAACCGGCTCAGCGGGCAGCAGTGCTACCCGGGCATTCTGAAACTTGAACCGTCCGGCGCTCGATACCGTCTCACCACGCAGCAACTGCTGCACCGACGTAAAAGACTCTTCAAAAGCCGAAGGTCGAAACTTGATGTCGGCGCCCATTGCCGCAAACTGGCGCTCATCGTCGCCCAGTCCGCATTGGAAGATGAAGCGGCCTTGCGCAATGGCCGCGAGGGTTCCTACTTGCTCGGCCACTAGCACCGAATGCCAGAGCGGCAGCAGGAAGAGACAACCGGCGGGCGCAGCGCCCCACTCGGCCAGCAGCCGGCCAAGCATCGGCGTGTTTTGATAGTAAGGATGCGGCGTTGCGTGATGGTCGCCGACGAAGAGCGAATCCAACTCCGCCGCGCGGGCTGCGCGGGCGCGTTCGATCATCCAGCGCGCGCCCACGCGTGGGTCTTGCACCTTGTAGGCGCTGGTTAGCGATATGCCTATTTTCATGGTTACGAATCCGATGCTGTTGTGGTCAACCGATGCGCGCGCTCTGCCCGCCATCAACCGGCAGCAGCACGCCCGTAATGAACTGCGCTTCGTCGGAAGCGAGGAACAAGGCAGCGTAGGCGACATCCCAGGCCGTGCCCATTTTTGCGCCAAGCGGGACGCGAGCGTCGCGCTGACGAATCAATTCCTCTTTCGGAATCCCGCGGAATTTTGAAATTCCTTCGATGGCCATCGGCGTGTTCATCAGGCCCGGCATGATGACATTCGCACGAATGTTGTACTTGGCGTTGTCATTCGCGATCTGTTGGGTCAGGGCGTTCACCCCGGCCTTCGATGTTTTGTAAGCCACGATGTCAATCGCGCAGATCGCCGCGACGGATGAGATATTGATGATCGAGCCGCTGCGCTGTTCTCTCATCACGGGCAGCACACTGCGGCAAGACAGGAACATGCCCTTCAGGTTCACACTCATCAACTTGTCCCAGGACTCTTCGGACAGACTCAGCATCCCGTCATCGCTCACGCCTATGCCGACGTTGTTATGCAGCACGTCTATGCGACCGTAAGTTTCCACGGCAGCCTGCACGAAAGTTTGGCAATCCGCTGCGCGCGTGACATCGGCTTTGCAGGTGCAGCACTCTCCGCCTTCGGCGCGGATCATCGTTTGAGTCTCAATGGCCGAATCTTCATTACAATCAACCAGCACGACGCGGGCGCCTTCGCGAGCGAATAGGATGGGGTTGCGCGGCCATTGCCTATCGTATCGCCCGGCGTCTGACCAGCGCCGACGACGATGGCGACTTTATCTTTTAGTCTCATCGGTGAACCCCTCGAAACCTGCTTCCAACTGGATGCCCAGCGAATTGAGCGCCATTGACACGAGCTTGTACTGCCCGGCGGTGAAGACAAAATCTAAAAGCTGCTCGGTGTTATAACGCTCGGCGAGCGCCTGCCAGGTGGCATCGCTGATAAAAGAGTCTGCGTGTAACTCGTCAACGGCGCGCAGCAGCACGGCTTCAAACTGATCCAGGCCGGGCGCGTCCGGGCCTGCGGCAATGCGCCGGATGTCTTCGTCGCTTAGCCCCGCTTGCTTGCCGATAGCCACGTGATGGCCCCATTCGTATTCAGCGCGGCAGAGCCAGCCCATGCGTAAGATGGCGATTTCCCGCCCGCGCTCGGGGAGTGTGGATTTGGTTAAGATGTGATTGCCAAATACCAACCACCTTTTCAAAAGCTTCGGATGCCGCGCCAACGTCGCGAAGATGTTGAAAATTTGGCCGTCCCGTTGAAGACCTTCGAGCAACGCTTGAGTCTCTTCATCCCACTCGGGTTGCGGGAGCGGTTGAATACGTGGTTGCGTTAGACGCATCAGCTTTCTCCTTCATAAGACGTTATTGGTTTTAAGTAAGAGGCGAACCACGGGGAACACGGGGAGCATGCTTGAATATCATGCACCGACTCACTGCCAATAAATTCTTCCCCGTGTTCCCGTGGTTGAATTACGCCTGATTTCTATTGCTGTCTGATTCACGGTTGATCTTGTGTAGCAAATACCAAGACATGTAATCGCGATACTTCTCCTGCAATTCCTGCTTCCGCCAATCCTGCCCGGTGATGATTCCGCGACAGCTCGCCGCGCCACAATGACACTCCATCTCGTAGCTGTCATCGTCCGTTGTCGCCCAATCGTGCGTCAACTCTTCTCCGGCTGTGATGTCGCGCATCGCCACAAAAACGATTTGCCCTTGGACTCCGATATTGGGTTCGCACGAGTGATTGCTGAAGATCATCGCGCCCTCGCGTTCAGCCTCGACCACCGGCCCGATAAAGAAGCCGTCCGCAATCTGTATCTCGGCAGGGCCGAGCCGCTGCCCTACTTCGCGCAAAGCTGCCTGATCGAAAATATGGCCGCCCTTGATCGCCACAATCTCGCCTTTGCTGATCGGCTCTGCGGCCAATAGACCTCTGCCGTGAATCTGGCTGTCTTTGACGATTGTTTTGGGGGATATGTAAGACAGGTTGGTCATAGGCTATTTTCCTGTACTTCATCACATTTGACCATTATTTTGACGACGGTGGGCGTGTAAAGATTGCGTGCCTTCAGGTCTGGCCTTCAGGTCTGGCCTTCAGGTCTGGCCTTCAGGTCTGGCCTTCAGGTCTGGCCTTCAGGTCTGGCCTTCAGGTCTGGCCTTCAGGTCTGGATTGATGAAGACAGCTATGCTTTTCCACTTCGATGGTTCGACGACTGCGCTCAATCTAAGGGGATACAATTATGGATTGGAATTGGTTTTTTAGCTCACTAGCACAATCAGTGGCGGCACTCGTGGGAAATTTGCTGCATTTCAGATAAATGCTTGCGGACAAGAGGAAATATTTTTGAAAGAGGATTCTGAATGCCCGCCGCCATCGCCTAAGTTCCTGAAATACCATCCAGCACCTCAAACCACAAACTTATATCCGACCCGATGCACCGTAATAATGTGGCGCGGATCGTGCGGTGATTCTTCGATCTTTTGCCGCAGCTTGGCGATGTGCATGTCTACCGTGCGTGTGATCGGGAAGCTGCTGTAGCCCCAAACGGTGTCGAGCAGTTGATCGCGCGTGATTACTTCGCCGCGGTGTTCGATGAAGAACTTGAGGATATTGAACTCGCGCGGTGAGATGTCCAGCGGCTTGCCGGCTTTGATCACCTCGAATTTCTTGAAATTGACTATCACGTCACCGAAGGAATAGTCGTCCTGAGTTTCCGGCTGGCGCGCCGTGCGTCGCAACAAGGCTTCAACGCGCGCCATCAGTTCCATGAAGCTGAATGGTTTGGTGACGTAATCGTCCGCGCCGATCTTCAGGCCGACGACTTTATCAATTTCCTGGCCGCGCGCTGTGAGCATAATGATCGGCGTGGTGTTGCCGTTGCCGCGCAAATGTTTGCAGATGTCGAAGCCGCTCAGCTTGGGCAGCATTACGTCCAGAATGATCAGATCGAGATCACGCTCCCCGGCGAGCTTCAAACCCGCCGCGCCATCACGCGCCACGTGTACGTTGTAGCCTTCGTACTCGAAGCCGTCGCGCAGGGCGACCGCCATCGCTTGGTCATCTTCCACAATCAAAACTTTTCCGTTCATGCTTCAAACTTCAGATTCGAGATTCGAGATTTGAGATTGAGTGCCAAGCAGCCCGCTGGGATCTGTCTGCGCGCGCGTCTGGATTTGCTGACCCAACGGCAAGTAGATCGTAAAGGTGCTGCCCTTGCCCGGCTCGCTTTCGAGCGTGACTTTGCCGTGATGCGCTTCGACGATGTGCTGCACGATGGACAGCCCCAGCCCGCTGCCTTTGACATCGTGCACCAGGCCGGTGCTGACACGATAGAATTTCTCGAAGACTTTCTGGCGCTCATCGGCGGCGATGCCGATGCCGTAATCAGTCACTGCGATGGTGGCGACGCTGGTTTGCCGGCTCAATCGCACATTGATCACGCGCGCGTCGCCAGAATATTTGACCGCGTTATCCAGCAGGTTGATGAAAGCCTGGGCAATTGCGTCAGCGTCAATCACGGCGGGCGGCAGGTGCTGTTGCGGCGACTCGAAGTTGATCGCAAAGCCGCTCTGCTCTAAGCGCACCGTGAAAGTCTTGAGCGTTTCGGCCACGACGGCTTCGACATCGGCCAATTCGAAATGGTAGGTCTTCTGCCCCGACTCGATCTTGGAGAAATCGAGAATGTTGTTGATGAGCTGTGTTAGGCGGCGGCTCTCAGTTTCGATGTATTCGCCGTACTCGCTGATCTTCTCGCCGTCTTTCACGCGCCCCATCTTCAAGAATTCGCCGAAGACGCGGATAGAGGCGAGCGGCGTGCGCAACTCGTGTGAGACGTTGGAAACGAAATCAGCCTTCATTTGTGAAAGCTTCATCGCGCGTGAAGCCGTACGCAGCGCGAGCGCGATACATCCCAACAAAACAAAGGCGGTCAACAATGAGAAAGAAAGATTAGTCAGAAAGTAACGGCGGCTCCATTGCACTTCGGTCATATGTTTCATGCGCAGACCGAGATACCAGTCGGTGAAAATAAACGGCATTGGCCACGTTACATCATAAGGCTCACCTTCGAAGGCTTGATTGGCGTAGAGCAAGTCCTTTTCCTTGCCGAAGAGCGTGAGGACGACATCTTGATATTCCTCAGGGAAAGCGCCGGGCAGTGAATCGCGCAAGGCAGGCAGGAGGAAATCGTTTTTGAAGACCTCTTCGTTAAGGAACATGCCCGCCACACCGATGACACGGCGTTGTTCATCAGCAATAGGTTTGACGATGACGCGGTTTTGTGGGTCACGTTCGTCCACCGACATGTTAAGCGAAGGCGCGTATGTATTGGCCATCGCCATAGCCGTCCAATTGGCGGAGGCTGCTTGCGCCGCCCCAATTTCTCCGCGGCTGCGGGCGCGACGGAAAGAGCAGGAAAGAGGATCATAAAAACCCACGAAAGAGAAGGTCGGGTCTGCTGGGCCGGCGACGATACCGAAAAAGAGCAAACGCGCGCCGTTGAATTGATGCTGGCGAAAATGTTGTAGGATCTGTTGGCGATCGAGAAACTGAGTCCAATCCACTGTGCGGGTGAATTTACCTTGCCGTTCGCGCAACTCCTGCGGGCTAGGGTAACGATAGAGAAATGCGCTGGCCGGAACCTGCAAGACCTCCTGAGCTTTCTCTTCGTAGCGCATTGCCACCTGATTGACCACACTCGAAAGAAAGCGTCGCATGTAAACTTTGCGCGCGTCCGGCATCGTCTTCTGCAAAGCCATCAGCGAGCGATATTGCAGGCCCAGATGTACCAGCAGCGGAATCGTCACCGCCACCAAGCCGAGCCAGAGCACGTGCTGGCGCACAAACTGTTTGATTTGTGGCAGAACCTCCATTAGACGGTTTGGCAATCGGTCGAGCCTTTCACTTGTCATCACGCCCGCAGTATAGCGCGAACCGGCGCGCGCGGTTCGGACAGGCCACAGGCTTTTACAGCTTGTTGACAAGTTTTACCCGATTTTACTCGCTTTTGAAGACATTTACTCTGATGTGTAAGAGACTGCCACCGTCGCCAACCACGACGGTAGGCGGGGCTGAAATCGGCCAGGTGATAACGTGAAGTAGAGTTGAGGTTGTTTATGTGCGCAGAAGTAGTCAAGCAGAAGTCGGTAGCTCCTATGCCACGCCCGCCCTTGTCATTGGTCGGGCAGCCGAACATGGCTGCGCTCGGTGAGTACGAGTGTTTCATTGGCGTCAGCCAGCACGTCAATGAGTTGAAGCAATTCATCAGCGTGCAAGCTGTGCAGCAACAACCGGTCTTGTTGATCGGCGAGCGCGGCTTACGTCAAGAGCAGGTCGCGCGCGCGTTGCATCAAGCCAGTGCAACCTGGTCGAAGCCATTCTTTGCTGTGAACGCGCACGGGTTAAGTGGGGACGCGCTTCATGAACTGCTCTTTGGCGGCAACGGGCAGCCGGGCATGCTCGACACAGTCAAGCAAGGCACGATCTTCATCAATGAGCTGACCAGCTTGACGCCGCTCTTGCAGCAGCGGTTTGCCGTCTATCTGGAAGAGCAACGCTGGCGCAAACACGCAGGCAAAGCCGACCAACGGTTGGTCTTCGCTACCGAATGCAATGCAGCAGAGCGTTCAGTGGACAATCGCATTGCTTATGGTTTGGTGGAGTTGTTGCGCCCACACAGTTTTGCGCTGAAACCGTTGCGCGAGCGCAGCGAAGACGTGCCGTACCTAGCGCGCCATCTCACTATGCGCATTGCCAAGAAGCTTAACAAAGGTGAGTCTGAAATTGCGGCAGCGGCGCTACGCGTTTTGATGGAATACACCTGGCCGCACAACATTGATGAGCTGGAAGTGATTCTGGAGAGCGCGCTCACCACGCTGCCGCCGCAGCCGGTGACAGCAGAATATCTGCCAGCGCACATACGCTTTGCCAAGCTACGGACGATCCCGCCCGATGGCGTTGAGTTGCCAGTTCTGGTGGATGATTTCGAGCGGTCATTGATCGCCACGGCTTTACAGCAGAGCGGCAACAGTCAGACCAAAGCCTCGAAACTGTTGGGGCTGCGCGTCCAGACTTTGAATATGAAACTGAAGCGCTTCGCCGATCAGGGCAGGCCCTTACTTTAACCACAGTACCAGGAGCGTTAGTGACCGGGTGGGCCGGAAGCGCGTACTCCCTTAATTCCACCCGGTCGCTAACGCCCCCGGTACTGTACCAACACAAACGCCGCCGACGCCGACGGCACCGCAAAGTCACTGCAGGAGATCACGGTCAGGCAAGCTGGTTTTGTTTGCCATTTGCGGTGCCGTCGGGGCTGGCGGCGTTTGTGTTTTAGACTGCACGCTTAAGACTGAATTCTTTAACTGCTTAACCAAAATTCGCCAACGCATTAGTTGCTCTTTACGGACGCACTTATAGCTTACTTGAGCCAAAGTTTGATCTCTTGCAGATCGAGCGCCGCACGTACGTGATCTGCCCAACGATCATAACGCGTTTCGCGCTCGGCTCGGTGATGGCTGAACACGCGCGGCGGCGGCAGCCCACACGCAGCCCTTGCCGTCTTAAGGAAGGCGTGACGAAATTCATCATCGTCAAACAACCCATGCAAATAAGTGCCCAACACCTGCCCATTCGTGGCGCAGGCCCCGTCATAGAGCATTGTCCCCGCATTGCGAGTGAGTTGAAAAAGCGGCTTGGCCGCCGGTAAGTATTCGGTCTCGCCCAAATGAATCTCGTAGCCGTGCGTTGTGCACTGTTCCATTGGCTGATTGAACAGACGGGGCTCAAGCAACCACGCCTTGGCATGTTGCGTCACTTTTTCTTTTGCCAAACGCGTCCTGATCGGCAAGAGCGCCAGACCTGTCAAGACGCCGCCGCCTTCCATCTCAGCCGGATCGCTTAGCTCTTCGCCTAGCATCTGCATGCCGCCGCAGATGCCGAGCACCAGCTTGTGGCTGGCCTGGGCTTGAATGGCGGCCGCAAAGCCGCGTTTGTGCAGCCAATTCAAATCATTCAGCGTTTGTTTTGTGCCGGGCAGGATGAGCAGATCGGCTAGCGCGAGTTCTGCCGGTTCTTGCAAGTAAGCCAACGCAACCGCAGGTTCCGCTGCCAAAGCTGCAAAGTCGGTGAAGTTGGCGAGGTGCGGCAGGGCGATGACGCCAATGCGCAACTGCCGTTCAGATGATTCATCTGCCGCCTGCCAAACCTTAGCTGCGGTACGACGGTCTTCAACGGCGACGCCATCCTCTTCATCCAAGCCCAGGTCGTGCAGATAATGCACCACGCCGACGCAGGGTTTGCCGAGCCGTTGCTCGAACATCTCAATGCCGGGCGTCAGCAGCGTTTCATCGCCGCGAAACTTGTTGATGAGGAAGCCGCGTATCATTGCTTGTTCGTGCGGCTCCAGCAGCGCCAGCGTGCCGTAGAGCGAGGCGAAGACGCCGCCGCGATCAATGTCTCCGACTAACAAACAAGGGGCTTGGGCGGCTTCCGCCATCCGCAAATTGACGATGTCGCGGTCTTTCAAATTGATTTCAGCCGGTGAGCCTGCGCCTTCTAAAACGATCAACTCGTATTGCGCCGCCAGCGTTTCGTAGGCTTCAACCACCAGCGGAAAGAGTTCCCGCACCCGAAAGTTGAAATAATCCGCCGCCGTCAATTGTTTCCAGACTTTGCCGCGCACGACGTATTGCGCCGTCTTGTCAGATGAAGGCTTGATCAGGATGGGGTTCATCTCGACCGTCGGCGCAATGCCCGCCGCCTCGGCTTGCATCGCCTGCGCGCGCCCAATCTCCAACCCGTCCGGCGTCGCAGCCGAGTTGAGCGCCATATTCTGTGCTTTGAACGGCGCAACGCGCAGTCCTTCTTGTTTGAAAATGCGGCAGAGCGCGGCCACCAACAACGTCTTGCCGACGTGCGAGCCAGTGCCCAAGACCATCAAGGCTTTGGCTCTGCTCATCCGGTCAACCCCAGCTTTAGGTCGCCATCAATCTTCTCCCGCGGCCACAACTCGCGCGCTACGGTTGCGCCGACACTGTGCGCCAGCAGCAGGTGCAATTGCCGCACGCCTTCAGTCAACGCCGCCGGCCCCGGTTGGAGGATGTAGGTGGATTTGACTTCGTAGATGTGGCCGGCGCGCACCGCGCTGACCGCTTGCCAACTCGCGCGCTGCCGGATCAACTCCTTCTTCACCGGACGGCCACACCACGAAGCGATAACGACTTCAGGGTCACGTGCCGCGACATCCTCCGGGGTAACGATGCGCTCTTTCGCCGCCTTGGCCGCGCGCAGTTCAGGAAAGAGGGGCGCTCCACCCGCAATCTCGACCAACTCCTCGCTCCAGGCGATGCCGGAAATCAGCGGCGCATGCCATTCCTCAAAAAACACGCGCGGGTGTTGCGGGAAACGCGCGGCTGATAACGCAATAGCCTGTAACTCAGCAAACAAGCTGGTGACCAGCGTGTTTGCTTTCGTCTCGCAGCCAATAAGCCGCCCGAGGGTGAGGATCATTTCTAGGATTTCGCGCACGTTGCGTTGATTGAAAGCGCAAACGGTAACGCCGCGCCGGATCAGTTCCGCCGCGATGTCGGCTTGCAGATCCGAGAAGGTCAGAACGAGATCGGGTTCGAGCGCGAGAATCTTGTCGTAGCTGGCCTTGATGAAGGACGAGACTTTAGGTTTCTGGCACGCTTCCCAGGGGCGTACCGTATAACCGGAGATGCCGACTACGCGCGCGCCTTCGCCCAGCAGGTAAAGCGTCTCGGTCGTCTCTTCGGTCAGGCAGATGATGCGCTGCGGATACGAAGTGATGGAATCGGTGGTCAGCATTGTTGTTATTTCTGGTTAAAGACGAATGATGGCTCGCCAGCGGCGGTCATTGCCCGCAAGACACCGACGCCGAAGACCTCCTGAATCCGTGCATCGGTCAGCACTTCATCGGAAGCGCCGACGGCTTTAATCGCTCCGGCGCTGACCAGCACGAGTTGGGTGCCATAACGTAACGCGGCGTTCAGATCGTGCGTAGCCAAGCCGACGGTTTTGCCTTCACTGGCTAGTCGCTGACACAACTCAAAGACTTCCAGCGCGTGGGCGATGTCGAGGCTGGCGGTCGGTTCGTCGAGCAGGATGATTCCGGCTTCCCTGGCGAGCGCACGGGCGATGATGACGCGCTGCCGTTCGCCGCCCGAAAGTTCTGTGACGATGCGCCCGGACAAATGCGTGATGTCGGCGCGCTCAAGCGCGCCTTCAATGCAATGTCTGTCGGTCGCGCGCTTGCGCTGGAAACGCTGCTGATGCGGGTGCCTGCCCATTGCAACCACCTCGCGCACGGTGAAAGCGAAATCGAGGTGCGTGTCCTGCGGCACGAAAGCCAGCCGCTGCGCCAGCGCGCGCCGGTCAAATTCGCTCAGGTCACGGCCAGCTAGCGTGACTGCGCCTGCGGTCGGCGGCCACAAGCCCGCCAGCAGCCGCAACAGCGTGGATTTGCCCGAACCATTCGGCCCGATGAAGGCGGTCAGCTTGCCGGGCCGCAACGATAACGTCGCGCCGCGCATCAGCCAGCGCCCGCCCAGCTTGATCCCCGCGTTGTGCAGTTGCAATTCGCTCACAGATAGTTGGTCTCGCGGCGCTGCCGTAGCAGCAGAAAAAGAAAGAACGGTGCGCCGAAGAAGGCTGTGATGATGCCCAGGCGAATCTCTTCCGGCTGGTGCAACGTGCGTGCACAGAGATCGCTCAGAATCATAAAGACTGCGCCCAGCAGCGCGCTCAACGGAATCAGCGTGCGATGCTTTGGGCCGGCCAGCAGCCGCACGACATGCGGCACGACCAATCCGACAAAGCCGATCACGCCGCTGACCGCCACGGAAGCGCCAGTTAGCAGCGCCGCCGAAACCAGGGTGATGCGTTTGGTGCGCTCGATTTCCACACCCAAAGAAGCGGCGGTCTCTTCGCCGGTCAACAGCAGATCGAGTTCGCGCGTGTGGCTGAACGCGAGCGACAAACTGATGATCACGCAAGGCAGCAGCAGCCAGACGTGTTGCCAGGTGCGGCTGTCCAATCCGCCCATCAGCCAGAACATCACCTCTTGCGCCACCTCATAACGCACCCACGTCAGCGAGATCAGAAACGACGTAGCAGCGCTGAGCAATGCGCCCAATGCGACTCCGGCCAGCAACAAGGTCGCCATCGAAGTTCTCCCGCGCCGGCTGGCCAGCGCATGCACGATCAGCAGCGCCGCCAGCGAAAAGACGAAGGAAATGACCGGCAGGTAAAAGAGCGAGCGCGCCGCCAGCCCCGTGACCAGGGCCAGCACTGCGCCGAGCGCGCCGCCCGCACTGGTTCCGACCAAGTCCGGCGAGGCGAGCGGGTTTTGAAACAAGCCCTGCATCTGCGCGCCCGCCACGGCGAGTGCTGCGCCAATCAGCGCCGCCACGATGACGCGCGGCGCGCGCACCGACCAAACGATGATGCGGGCGGGTTCGCTGATTGAAGAAAGATCAATCCATCCCGCTGGCAGCAGATGCGCAGCGATTACTTTGACCACTTCGCCCGGTGCAACGTGCGTGCTGCCGATGGCTAGTCCGCTGAGTCCGGCTGCCAGCAGCAACAGCGCCGCCAAGCCAAAATAGAAAGCCACGCGACGCGCAGAGGGAATTGACGATAACGCGGACAAGGCCGCGCCCACATTCATCATTTCTTTAGTCAGGGCAATTTCCCGTAAAGCCCTTCCGCCAATAGCTCAATTGTGTGGGCGATCTGATGCGAGACGGTCAGGTAATACCGGTTGTCAATCGTTACGATCCGGCCTGCACGCGCCGCCTTCGTCGCGGCTACGGCGGGACTGGCCAGCAGGCGGTTGCGTTCCTCAACAAAACCGTTCTGATCTGCGCCCAGCACGATAACGTCGGGTTGCCATTCCAGCACCTTCTCGGCGCCGATCTTTGGAAAGCTCTTCAACCCTTGCTCGGCGCTGACATTGATTGCGCCGACTGCGCGTAGCATCTCGTCAAACAGGGTATTCGCTCCGGCAGAGAAGCCGCCGGGGCTGTACGACATCACACGCAACGGCTGGTCGCGTTTGGGCAGACGCGCCTGCACAGCCTTGATGCGGTCTTCCATTTCGCGTACCAGCGCCTCGGCTTTGGCGTCTTCGCCGATAGCGTAGCCGACCGTACGAATATTCGTCTTGATGTCATCAATCCGGTCGAAGTTGGCAAAACGAAAAACCGGTGCACCTGCCGCCTTGAGCAACTCGACCGTTTCGGCGCGGTTGTAACTGGCAACGAAGACCAAGTCGGGCTTGAGTTGAATGATCTGCTCCGCGCCTTTGTCAGTCTGAGCGGGAATGTTCTTCGCCTCTTCGACCACCAAACTGTATTTCGGATCGCGGGCAATCGAACTGACTGCGATGATGCGCGCCGGTTCGCACAGCGCCAGCAGGATTTCATCCGTGCCGAGTGTTTGCGAAACGATGCGTTGCGGACGCGCGTTGATTTTAAGCAGCGCGCCGCCCGCATCTTTGATCTCACGCGGGAACGCGACTGTGGGAGACTGCGCGCGCGAATCAACATTGCGGCCAGGCTGGCTGAGGCGGCGCGCCAATTCGATACCGCCGACTGTGACCGCGAGCAAGACCGCGACGAGCAGCAGCGGACGAAGCCGGTTCTTATTCGGCTGGTTGTTCAACGCGCGCTCCCTTCTTGATTGGGTGTGGTTGGCTCGCCCGCAAACCGCACCAGACACTCCTGCACAGGCAATCCTGGTATTTCTCGCGTAATTGCTGCCGCACTTCGGCAGGCAATTTGATGCTGAAGCACCAGCAGCCAGCGAGCGAAGCGCCGCAGACGAAAGGCTCTCCGCAGGCTTCACAAACGCGCGGCGCACGTTTGCTGGGCAGGATAAATCCCGTCAATTCACGCAGCATTTGCGTTCTCCCGGCCAGCGCTTCCTGGCAATAGATCGGTAAAGATAAATCCGTCACGCGCAACGGTCTCTCCGACAGTGAAGTCAACCGGGCGGTTAAACATCGGGCCGGCAAAGGCGAAGCTGTGAAACTCTCCGTTCTCGCCGCACGGATCAACCCCTGGGGGCAGCGTGTTCAGAAAATCAGCATTGTATTCACTACCGGCCAACGCCGCTGGCAGACAGCGCTGATCAATACAAGTAATTTGCGCGCGCAATCCTCCGGCAATCCTTTCTTGCGCCAGTTCAGTGGTTGGTCGGCCCCACAAAGGGAAGAGCGGTGCGAGTCCCGTCCCTGCCAGCATCTTTTCCCGATACTGGCGCACATCAGCCAGAAACAGATCGCCAAAGGCGATGCCTTCGATACCCTCGCCCACTACCGCGCCGAACTCCGCGCGCAGCCGTTCTTCGTAAACTTCATTGCTGCACGGAAACGGCAGCTTGACCAGCCGCAGCGACAATCCGCTGTTCTCCGCCTGCTGTTGCAGCAAAGCCACCCTGACCGCATGCATTGCCACCCGCTCAAACTGTTCATTGATGGCCGTCAGCAAGCCGACGACTTCAACCGCAGCTTGCTGGCGCAGCACGTGCAGCGCCCAAGCGCTGTCTTTGCCGCTGCTCCACGAAAGCAGCACTCTTTTGTTCATGATCTTCAATGCCTGGTAGTAGTGACGTCATCAATTCACGCCACTGTACCAGTGTGCTGAGGCCAGGATTCACAAGGTTGACAGACCTGCTGGCTCAACCTTGTGAATCCTGGCTTTCATTGCAACTCAGAACCGATAGCTCGCCCCACCGATGAAAGTGGCGCCCGGCGCACGGAAACCGCTCTCGAAATACGTCCGGTCAAACACGTTGTCCACTTTGCCATAGAAACGTAGGTTATGCCGGTCGTTCAGCGGCAACGTATAGCCCGCGCCGAGATCGCCTTTCACATAGCCATCAAAGATGTAGAGCGTATTGAAAGACGGCGAGGGAAACGACGGCGAGTAATTGCTGACCGCCGAAAGGTCGAAGGTCGCGTCGAATCGTTTGCCGATGCGTTGGGTGGCCAGGAAGGTGAAGATGTGATCCGACGTGCCCGGCACGGTCAGATAACCTGCTGAGTTCGCGGTGCGCTGGTCGGCGTTGGTGTAGGTATAGGAAGCGAGCAGGTCGGTCGTGCGCGTCGGCGAAACCTGTGCGCTTAATTCGACACCGCGCGCCAGCCCGCCTCCGCGATTCAAATATCCGCCGAAGGGGCGGTTGAATGGATCGGTCGGCGGCAATGAACCAAAGTCAATGATGTTTTGTAACCGCGTATAAAAGTAAGTCGCGCTTAAACGCACACGCCCGCGCAACAATGATTGGTCTATCCCGCCATCTACCGCCAGCGAGCGCTCCGGCTTCAAACGCGGATCGCCGAAGGCCGTGAAGCTGCCGCCGAAAAAGCCTGCGCCGAAGCGTTCATACAACGACGGCGCGCGATAACCATTGCCGACGTGCGCGCGCAACTTCGTGTTGGTTGACTTGAAAAAATACGCCACGGAACCGTCGCCCGTGTAAGCGCGCGGCGGCGCTGCAAAGGTCAGGCTTGCATAACGCGCTGCACCCCCGCTGAAATTCGGTGCTGAAAGATCGTAGTCTTGCAAGCGAAAGGCCAGCGACAACTGCAAGCGGTCCGCCAAGAGTCGCGTTTGATTCTGGACGAAAAAGGCGTGGCTGCGCTGGATGATGCCGAGTGAGCCGCGCGGCGGGTTCGGACTTTCGTCGCTGGAAAAATCGCGGTAACTCTCGCGCTCGAATTCATACCCCGCCGTCAACAGATTCGCGCTGCCGAGTTGCAGATCGGTGCGCGCCTGGAAGGTGTCAATGTCACTGGCAAAATCGCTGATCGAAGTAAAAGCTGGTTCGCCAAATGCTCCGACGCCTTGTGGGCCGTCGAGGAAAGTACGATTGGCGTCTACGCGGTGATAGCTCAGCCGGTAGCTGGCACGGTCGTTCAGCCGCTGCGTGAAGTTCAACGCGCCGGAAAAGAAGCCCGAGTTACGGCGGTTGTCCGGGTCATTGAGATTTGGAATGAAGTTGGCATTGCCGCGATTGTAATTAGTCGCATTGAGCGGAATGCCGCGCGCTGCCACGCGCTGTTGTTCGGCAAAATCCAGCGCGATAACGCGGATACGAGTTCCGGCTGCTGGCGCGGTAAAACCGGGCGCAGAAGCCGGGCTTTCATTCAACGCCAGAAACGCATCGTTCGCATAGACGCGGCCTGAAAGCGTAATGTTCGGCGTGAAGTGATAGCCGAGCAAGCCCTGCAAGCTGGTCTGGCGCGTGCGATCATCGCCGTCTACGCCTTTGGTGACGTTCAATTCCGACAAACCCGCGCTGTAAAACAGCCGGTCAGCGAGCGCGCCGCCACTCAGGTTGCCGCGCCCGCGAAACAGGCCCAGGCTGCCGCCTTCGAACTGCACCTGTCCGCGCAATTGCCCGCCGCCCTGATCCGTCACCAGATTGATCACGCCGCTCAGCGCGTTCGAACCGTAGAGCGATGACCCCGAACCGCGCAGCACTTCGATGCGTTCGCAGTTGACGATATTCAATTCGTTGATGTAGCCGTTTGCGCTGCCCTGCGTGTCCGCTGCGTCGCGGAAGCGATAGCCATCCACCAGGATGCCGGTGTCATACGAACGCTGCCCGCGAATCTGGATGCGGGCGAATGCGCCGGGGCCGCCCTGTTGCGTGACTCGCAAGCCTGGCACGACGCGTAACGTCTCCACGACCGAGTATTCGTTGCGTAGCTCGATCTGACGCGCGTCAATCACTGTCACAGCTTTCGAGACTTCGTCCACTGATTGCGCGGTACCGGCGGCAGTGACGATTACTTCGTCATTCACAGCGCCAACGTCGAGCGCAAGGTCGAGTTTTTGATTTGGTTCTTTGATGGAAACAGCCTTGGCCGTTTTGGCGAAACCGGAGGCGCGGACTTCGAGCAGATAATCGCCTGCGGCGACGCGCTCGAAACTATATGCGCCAGTGCTGCTGGCCACGGCAGTTGTGCGAAACCGATTGTCGCGTGCAATCAGTGTCACCGTTGCGCCGGGGACTGCCGCGTTGTTCGGATCAGTGACACGTCCGCTCAAGCCGTTCCCGCTTTGCGCACAGGCAGTGATTGCGTTGAACAGCAGCAGCAGACAGATAAAGCCGGGCAGGAGAAACTGTTGAAATGGGAAGTCGTTTGGGAAGGTCGAAAGAAAATACGGAGATTTCATGTGCGTGTCCTTTCACTCGAAGGGAGCAATGCAGTTTGCCGACCAGATCGGTCTCCTGGCTCACGGCTTCCAACCTACTTTCCCGTCTTCCCAGCGGCTCAGCCGTGTTGCATTGCGCAACACAACCGCGCGCCGACAGTGACTCACCCGTCAGGGTGCGCAAGGGATTTCGTAGCCGTTCACAGTTGCGAGGACAGCGGTGGTTTCGCACCACACTTCCCGTAATCTGATGGCATTGCTCAGTTGTCAATCAATTGCAACAGCCTTGAATTGTCTCAAGCGCTGCTGCTGTATTCAGCCATTTGCGTAAATGGGCGCGAGCAATCTAGCACAAATGCTGAGAATCAGAAAACAGCAGGGCTATGAATGGAATGCTAAGTTCACCGCTGAGGCGCAGAGGCCTCGCAGAGCAGTATAGAGAAAAGGGCTTATTAACAAACTCTCTGCGCTTGCTCAGCGTCCTCTGCGCCTCAGCGGTGAACAGGCTCGCACCACTTGTAGCCTCACTTTTGTGCACTACTTAGAAAACGCATCGCTCATCCAGCAGCTTTCCGCCAAGCCGCACGCACATAATCCGAAACGTGCTCGCCGTACCGCTCGCGCAGCTCCGGCAACAGATGGTCGCTGCCCCGGATGATTTGCCGGCAGTCTGCCGCACCACACTGGCACGCAAACTCAGCCATCGCCGAGCCGCAGAACGTCGCGTAATCAACTGTCAATTCCTCGCCGCAAGCGATGTCGCGCCGCGCCACCAGATTCAATCCATCCAGCCACGTATTCGGATCGCAGGCGTGATTCAGCGGACGCCATTCTTCAGGATTATCACTCCACTGCCCATACACCTCGTCCGTCACCGGCCAAGCGTATTGATCGAACCACGGACGCTTCAAGCCGCGCCAATTGCGTTCGACGTGACGGCGCGAAACCAACGCCTGTGGACGTTCTTCGTAACGTTCCACGATCTCACCGGCTTTGAGCGCGCGCACGGCGTAGAGGCCAAAGCCAAGTTCGCGGTCGTAGCGCAACTCCCACACTTTGCGCGCGCTCTCACGACGGCGCACGGCGCACTTCAGCAGATGTTCCAGCAAGCCGCGATGCCCAACCGGGTCGTTGGCCATAATGAAATCGGTGCAGCCGAAAGAGCCTTCGGGATAGAAAAGGCCGCAGTTAGGGTTGATTTCGAGCAGATAGATTTCGCCCGTCGCATCCATGCGCAAATCGCAACGCCCGTAGCCCGAACCATTGAGCGCCGCAAACGTCAGCACGGCGGCTGAACTCAAACGCTTGGCCAAGGCCGCGTCGCTGACGCTGTATGTCTTCATGCTGTAATAGTCTTTCCACTTCAGATCGAAATGCTTGAATGATTCGTCAGCGGGGAAGATGAACTCAACCGGCTGAAAGGCCCAGGCCTCTTCGCGCTCATCGCGCGCTTCTGTGACCAACACGGTGAACTCACGGCCTTCGATGAACTCTTCGACGAGCGCCGCGCCGTAAGCTTCGACCATGCGTGTGACTTCGCGGCGCAAGGCGTCGGCGTCAGTCACGCGCGAGTCACGCGTCAGGCTCACACTCCCATAGCTGTTCGGATGTTTGACGATCATCGGAAAGCGCAACTGGACAAGCGCGCGTTCGGCATCTTCGACGCAGCGGGCATTGACGTAGGCCGGGAAACGCACGCCGATCGAATGGCAGGCCATTTTCATCGCCTCGCGTGAAGGCTCGAAAAACGCCGAACTTGCGCCGGTGAAAGCGACGTTGAGCCGTTCAAGCGCCTGCACGACCTCGATGCCCGGACGATCTTCGGCCCACGCGCCATCGCAGAGGTTGATGGCTACATCGAATCCCATTTGCGCGATTTCAATCACCTGGCGCACGGCAGTCGGCTTGGAAAGCCGAAAATGCGTGCAGTCGTGTTCTGGCACATAGCGCGACGGATCGCAATCCAGGTCGAAATCTTTACAGGGCGAGTTTGAGTCATCATAAGAAGGGTGCAGAATCGCAATCTTCATCTTGCAGTGTCCTCGTCAGCTACAACGGAATTTAGCTACGTTTTTTTCGGTATGCCGCAACTGCAACCGGTAACGCCGTACGTCGCGCGAGCGTGGCAGGCTTTGCTTTCGATTTTCTGGCGCGGCGGGCTGCCAGCTTTTCGCGGATGACGCCGGACAGTGCGTGTTGCTTGAGTAACTTTTCCGGCATCTGTGCCGCGCCCGCGATGCGACCGAGGCATTTGACCGCGCCACATTCGCACTCGAAATGTTCGGCCATCTCCCATTCAGTCGCCGGGTAGAAGAAGCGAAGTTCGTCACCCGGCTCGATGTCTTGCAGCGCGCGCAAGGCTTCGCCTTCGATGTCGAACTGCACGTTCGGCGCGCAAGAATGATTGACGTAACGTAGCTCGAAGGGCAGCGGCGCAGCATGCTCTTCCGCTCCGCATTGCAACGTCCAGCGCGATGGGAACGGCTGCCGCTGCTCCCACGACAACGGGCTGACGACATCGCCTGCGCGCCAAGCGCGTCGCGCCACCAGACCCAGCCCGAAACTGTTTTGCACAATCTCGTATGGCGGTCGCCAATCCGGCGCGGTGTTGTGCCAGGCCATTTGTACATAATCAGAAACGTGATCGCGATAACGTTCGCGTATCACAGGCAACAAGTGGTCGCTGCCTAAAATCACCTGTCTGCAATCAGCCGCGCCACACTGACATTCAAATGCCGACATCGCCGAGCCGCAGAACGTCGCATAGTCCACCGTCAACTCTTCGCCAGCGGCGATCTCGCGTCGCGCAACCAAATCCAAGCCATCAAGCCAGGTGTTGGGCGCGCACGAATGATTGATTGGACGCCAATCGGCGGGATTGTCGCTCCACAAGATGTGCAAGTTGCTAGTCACGGGCCAGGCGTACTGCTCGAACCATTGCCGCTTCACGCCTTGCCAGCGGCGCTCGACGTGGCGGCGCGAGGCCAGCACGTGCAGACGCTCTTCATAGCACTCGACAATCTCACCCTTGCGTAGCTTGCGCACAGCGAACATCCCAAAGCCAGGCCCACGCCGATAGCGCAATTCCCACGGCTTGATGGCGCGTTCCTGCCGCTGTTTAGCACACTGCAATAGATGTTTCAGAAAGCCGCGATGTCCCGCTGGATCGTTCGCCAAGATGAAGTCGGCGCTGCCGAATTGGCCTTTGGGATAGAAGATGCCGCAGTTCGGATTGATTTCGAGCAGGTAAATATCGCCCGCCGCATCTACGCGCAGATCGCAGCGCCCGTAGCCCGTCCCGCTAAGCGCGGCAAAGGTCAACGCCGCCGTTTCACGCAAGCGTGACGCCAACTCTTTGTCATCCACCAGACGCGTTTCCATACTGTCGAACTCTTTCCATTTCAGGTCGAAATGCTTGAACGATTCGCCCGCCGGGAAACAGAATTCGACCGGTTGTAGCGCCCAAGCGTCTTCCGACTCATCGCGCGGCTCGGTGACAAGCACAGTGAATTCGCGGCCTTCGATGAACTCTTCGATCAGGGCCGCGCCGTAGCTTTCAATCATCCGCGCGACTTCGCGGCGCAGGCCGTCGGCCTCGGTCACACGCGAATCGCGCGTCAGGCCGATGCTCGAATAGCTGTTCGGATGTTTGACGATCATCGGGAAACGCAACTCAGCCAGCGCGCGTTCGGCATCGCTTTCATCGTGCGCGACGACATAAGCCGGAAACAACACACCAACCGAATGGCAAGCCATCTTCATCGCTTCGCGCGGCGGGTCGTAGAACGCCGCGCCCGCGCCAGTGAAGGCCACGTTCAAGCGTTCAAGCGCCTGTACGACTTCCAACCCCGCGCGGTCTTCGTCCCACGCGCCGTCGCAGAGGTTGATGACGACAGCAAAGCCTTGTCGCGCGATGTCCGTCACTTGGCGCACGGCGGTCGCTTTGGTGATGTGGAAGTGCGTGCAACTGTGGCCGGGCAGATAGCGCGCGGGATCGCATTCTGGATCGAGGTCTTTGAACGGAACGGTCGAACCATCGAACGAAGAGTGCAGGACGGCAATTTTCATGAGTCTCCTATGAAATGTCTGACAAGCTGGTGAGCGCTTGTCGAAGTCTCGGCAATGCGTACAAGTCGGAACTGCCGACAAGTTATCCTCAGCTTGTCGGCCAATGTCTACAGCGTTTTCAGCGTTTCAGGGTGGCGCTTGCGACACGACAATTCCTCTTGATTTAGTTGGGCAACGCGTTGTGCGGTTACTCATCAATGCGCAGCGACTGTTCATTGATTGGTTGCTGCTGCGGCGGCTTCGACCTAATGCACTCAGCTCGCCGGAAAAAAGAGCAATTCACTATCTTCAATAGTGCCAACCTGCTTTTCAGTCAAGCGTAATAATGGAAATTGTTCAGGCGAGAGTTGGTGAGGGTTGAGGAAGTGTGCGCAAAGCGCGATTGAATTGGCCAGCGAAATTTCTTGGTAGTGATAAAAATGTAGTGCCGCGGTTTGGCAGCCGCGTAGCGGCGAGCGTGAGTTTAGCCCGGCGTTTTCTTTGGTTTCTATACAAGCGCGCCGACTTTTTAGCCCCAACGGGGCATTATATGTAAGCCCAGGGCAACGCCCTGGGAAAATGCCAGACAGCACCCCAGCCCCGAAGGGGCGCAATAAAATCACTGATGGCGTTCAATCCAGTTATGATGCCCTTTCAGGGCTAGTGACACGTGGTTGCTGCCATTCCCAGGGCGTTGCCCTGGGCTGATTTATTATGCCCCGTTGGGGCTGCCAGACTGATGTGGCAGCTACCGTAGGTTAAACCCCAGAGCCAAATCCAACTGCCGCTACGGCAAAAATAATTGGCCTTGCATTTTTACAACCATCGACTTCTCAAAAGAAGAGTGTGCTGGCGTAAAGCGAAGCTCTACACCAGCGCGGCATTCGTTTCTACAAGTCAGCATTCAATTAGCTCCATCGGAGCGCAATGTTTATAGAACATAAGCTCCAAAAATGTTTAGCTCCGGAGGAGCGACATCTGCCAACAGCGGATGTCGCTCCTCCGGAGCTTGGAAGCCGTTCACGCAAACTACTACAAAATTGCGCTCCTACGGAGCAAGGGAATCTTGAGTGGAAACCACTAGCCTCCACAAACGCCGAGCGCGCTCCCGATCTTGTTGGCGTAGCTGACCAGGTTGTCGCGTTGTGCCGCGTTCATTGGCCCAGTGCCTGGTGCCGGGCCGAAGGCGTTGCACTTCGCGATGAAGTTCGCCAGGTCGGTGCAGGCAGCGCTGTTGTTGCCTTGCTCCAGATGCGTGCTAGCCAATTCCAGATAGCTGATCATCTGGTTGGCTTGCGCCTGTGTGAGCGTGCCGGGTACGAGAGCTTGCACTTGCGTCTTCAAGTTGTTGAGGGCGGCGCGTGGTGTGCGCACCGTGACCGTGAAGCTGCACTGCGCGGTGTTGCCCGCCACGTCCGTCGCCGTGCAAGTGACCGTTGTGGTGCCGAGCGGGAAGTTGAAACTGGAGTATGGCGTGCAGGTCACGGTCACGCCCGGATTATTGTCATTGATGGTTGGCATCGAATAGCTGACCGGGCCCGTAGTGCCGTTGATGACCCCAACTTGATTACCGGGGGAGACGATGGTGGGCGCTGTGCCGTCCACGATAACAGTAGCGGAACCGCTGAATGTGCCGGCGCAACCGTTAGCATCTGTCACTGAGGCGATGCTGTAGGTAGTCGTGGTCGTCGGGTTGACGGTGAAGCTCAAAGGGCTGGGGCCGGTCATCGTCGCGCCGCTGTTTAACGTCACCGTGTGGTTCGTGGTCACGCCGCTGATGCTGACGGTCACGATCGCGGATTGCCCAGGCCGAATCGCGCCGCTGCCACCGACCGTCGCGGTGATCGTGGGGCAGTTGACGTTGAGCGTGTAGGTCGCGCTGGTGCCGCTGCAACCATTGCTGTCGGTGGCTTTGACGGTGATCGGGAAGGGGCCAGTCTGGGTCGGCGTGCCGGAGAGCAGGCCGTTTGAACTAAGCGTCATGCCGTTGGGCAGCGTGCCATTCTTGCTGAAGGTGACACTGCCCGTGCTGCCAGCTTGGGTAAAGTACTGATTGGGAGCGAAAGCCGTGCCGGCAATCGCGCTCGTCACGTTCGGCGGGGTGACAGTTATCGTCTGGCAGTTGATGACCAGCGTGTAGGTCGCGGTCGCACTCGCGCAGCCATAAGCATCTTTGACCTTGACCGTCACAGTGGAGCTGCTCGGCTTGGTCGGCGTGCCGCTGAGCGTGACATTGGTGTTGGTGCTGTTGGCGGTGATGTCGTTGGGCAGGCCCGAAACCTCGAAGGTGAAAGGCGCGGTACCGTTGACGGGTGTAATCGTCCGACTGTAAAGCGTTCCGACCGTCCCGGTGGCCAGCAGAGAGGCTGGATTCAGAGTGACGGTCGGACAGTTGATCGTCAACTGATACATCTGCGAGCCGGAGCATTGATTGACGCCTTTGGCCTCGATAGTAAAGGAGAAGGTGCCAGACTGCGAGGGCGTGCCGGAAAGTTTGCCGTTGCTGTCGAGCGTCAATCCAGGCACTGATCCGCTCATGCTCCAGGTGATCGCGCCCTGGCCGCCGCTCTGGCTGAACTGCTGCGAGTAGCTTGAGCCGACCGTGCCGCTTGTCGAAAGCGTCGTCGGATTGACGGTGATCACCTGACAGGCATTGGTTAGCTCGAAATTGTCTGAATCTGTGCCGTTGGCGCTCGCCTTGACCTGATAGGAACCGATAGTGCCATTCGCCGTCGCCGTGACACTCGCCTGGCCGTTGGCTTGGATGATGACTGGGTTGCTGGCAAAAGTGGCGCCGGCGCCGTTCATGCTGCCGAACATGAAAGTGAGCGCGCCACCGCTGACCGGGTCATCATTATTGCCGCTGACGGTGACGACCAACGGATTGGCAAAGGCCAAGTTGATCGGGGCGGATTGACCACTGCCGCTCGTAACGGCGATGGTGAAGCCGCGCGATTCAAAGGCGCCGATGTCTACCGTGCCTTGCCGCGGGCGCGTGACGCGGCGTTGATCCATCGCCAGACCCACAGTCGCGCCCGCCGCGTGCGTCATCGCAAAGCTCGCCCTGAACGTCGTGTCAGTCACCGACTCAATCGTTACCGTTTCGGCATCCGCCAATCCTGCGTTGATCCTCACCGCCAAACCGGGCACCAGCCCACTCATACTGCTCGGTGTGACCGGCAGGTTTCCGGAGATCGCCGTAGTTATCGTGGTTAAAATATTGCTGCCCGCGTTGATGGCTGGGCTGCCGGGGAGCAGGGCGATGGTGGAGGTTGGGCCGCCGTTGTCTTGCAGCGGGCCGAGCATTGGGTTAAGTCCGACGATATTGCCGTTGACGCCGTTTTGGATGCCACCGCTGGTTCCGGTATCGCCGATCAGGTTGTGGCTGGCGGTCGCAATCGGCAAGCCCTCCCGATCAATATCAGTGGGTGTAGAGTTGGAAGCGCCCTTGAAGTTTCCAGCGATGATCGTGTTGATGAGCGTATCAGTGCCAGTGCCTTCGGTGTAGACGCCGCCGCCGTGAAACAGGACACCCTCATTGCCGACATCACAGCGGTTGCCAGTAATCGTGCTGTTGATCACGCTCAATTTCCCCAAGCCGTTGAAAATGCCGCCGCCAGGCTTACCAGCGGTATTAAATGAGATCGTGCTGTTGTTGATGGTCAGTGACGCGCCAAAGGTGGCATTGCCAGCGATGCTAATGCCGCCGCCATCGTCACCAGCGGTGTTAAATGAGATCGTGCTGTGATTGACGATCAGCGTCCCACCGGTGTTTCTAATGCCACCGCCAGATCTTTGGCTAGAGTTATGCAAGATGGCGCAGAAATTGATGATCAGCGTAGCATCGCGATTGAAGATACCGCCTCCATCAAGGGAACCGTCGTTGCCGCTGCCATTACCGTTGGCAATCGTCAGGCCGTTGATCGTAACCGTGTCGCCAGTAGTCCTGAAGACCCGTGAAGCGTGATTGCCGCTGATGGTCAAGTCCTTCGCTCCCGGCCCGTTGATCGTCAGACGGTTGTCAATCAACAACTCGCCTGAGGTCAGCGTGATCGTCCCGGTCACATTCGCCGCAAATTCAATTGTGTCGCCAAATGAGGCATCGGCAATCGCCTTGCGGAGCGACCCAGTACCGCTATCGTTGGTATTGGTAACAGTAATCGTGCCAAAAGCGCGCACGCGCTGGGTAGAAATCATCAAGCTCAAACCCAGCACGCCCGAAAGCACGAGAGTGAGGGTTAGGAAGTAGGCGGTTCTGGCTGGCAGTCTCTTCACAATTATCTCCTTTGGGTATGAATTCAGATCCATCATTAGTCCGAAGTCTTTAATGGGTTGATTGCGGCAGGGTTTCGCTCCTGCCCTCACGCTTTGTTTGGCCGCTGTGGGCCGTTTGCCTCAGCTCTTAAGTTCTGGCTCTGCCACAGTTCTGCCACAGTTCTGCCACAGTTCTGAATGACGCTGAAATCATTCAGCGCCCGTCGCTCGCGTGTACTGCACCAGCCACTGTCCCAATGATTGCGCTAGTACCGCTTCAAGGCGGCGCAGTGAGCAGCAGTCTCAAGGCTGAGAGGTCTTCTTTCAGCACGTAGCCGCAGGCCCCCGCCGCGCACACCGTCTCGCGCAGCCGGGCGTCGTCGTGACTGGTGACGATGACGACACGCGCATCCTGGTGCGCGGCCATGATCTGTCGCGTCGCTGCCAGCCCGTCGAGCCGTTGCATACGGATGTCCATCAGCACCCAGTCGGGATGAAACTGCTCATAGGCCGCCAGCGCCTCTGCGCCGTCCCCGCACTCGTAAATCGCTTCGCAGAGGCCGCCCACCAGCCGCTTGATCAAGGCGCGCACACGTTCGCTGTCATCTACGAGCAAGAGTTTCATCGTTGTGTCCTTGGGTTGCCGTTTAAGAGCGCTGCGGAAAAGTGCCGCTCAAAGCCCCCAAGGGGCGGAATGTGATAGCCCGGCGCAGCGCGCCGGGAAGCGAGCCAATTGTTCGGCAAGCCCTGAAAGGGCGAAATAAGCTTTATGTCGCCCTTTCAGGGCTTGGGTATCTTTCACTCGTCCACCCAGGGCGCTGCCCTGGGCTCTCACATTCCGCCCCTTGGGGGCTTTACGAGGAACTTTTCAAACACTCTCTAGGTCGTGCTGAGTATCAGCAAAGCGCGCTGACCGGTAAATAGAGTTGACTACACGGTTGGCCTGTGCGTGAACGCACAGATGGCTGTGATTACGCACAGGCGGGGGGTATTTGTATTAGCCCGCGAAGCCGGGCGGCAGCGTAAAGCCTGGGGCGCAAGCCCCAGGTCAGCCGCACAATAATGCTCCTAGCCCGTGAAACGGGCGGCAGACCAAAGGGCTGTCGCCCACTCCGTGGGCTGCGGCTTCATTTGGCCGCACACCTGGGGCTTGCGCCCCAGGCTTTATGCTATCGCCTGCTTGCGCAGGCTCGTTGCGGAGCTTTTGAAATAGTTGCTAAAGCAATTCAGATTTGTAGCGCAACGCGAAGCGCAGCAAGACGTGGCTGCCGTGAATGTCCAGCTTGCGGCAAATGTTGGTGCGGTGGTTTTCAACCGTGCGGTAATGACTGCCCAACTCGTCGGCAATCTCTTTGCTGGTTTTGTATTCGGCGATCAGGCGCAGGACGCGGCGCTCGGTGGGTGTCAGGTCGGCAATGCCTTTGCTCTGGCTGGCGAACTCGGCGGCGCGGCGACTGCGGTTGAGCAGATAGGCGGTGATGGCGGCGCTGATGTAGCTCTGTCCGGCGGCGACGCGTTTGATGGCTTCGACGATCTCGCTGATGGCGCTCTCCTTGAGCAGATAGCCTTGCGCGCCGAGGTCCATGGCTTCGTTGAACAATTCTTCTTCGCTGTGCATGGTCAAAAAGATGACTTTGACCGGCAGCTTCTTGCGCTCGATTTCCAGCATCACGTCAAAACCGGTCAGGCGCGGTAGGTTGATGTCGAGCAAGACGATGTCGGGCCGCAGCTCTTGAATCAGTTTCAGCACGGTTTCGCCGTCGCCAGCCTGGGCTAGCACGTTGATCTCCGGCGCAGCGGTGATGATCTGCACCAAGCCTTGACGCACGATGGGATGATCGTCGGCGACGACCAATTTGATTTCATCGTTCATGCGGTTTGCCTTTCAGGTTGATTTTAACCAACACCGTCGTGCCTTGTCCCGGCTCGCTTTGAATACGCGCTTCGCCACCGAGCAAGTGTGCGCGCTCGCTCATACCGGTTAATCCAAAGCCAGATTTTTGCGCGGGCGCGTCGGGCTTTGATGAGGTAAAGCCTTTGCCATTGTCTTTGATCGTCAACAGCAAGTCTTGTTCGCCGAGACGTATGACCACGCTCGCCTCGGTCGCGGCGGAATGTTTGACGATGTTGTTCAGGCTCTCCTGCACGATGCGATAGAGATTGATCTCTTCGTCCGGCGCAAACAGCCCGTCAATGTGATCCAGGTCGGCAGTGAATTTGATGTCGCAGGCTTTGGCGACGTTATCAATCAGCGATTCGATGGAGCGGGTCAGCCCGAACTGGTCTAGGTGAAAGGGACGCAGGTTGTAGGAAATCTCTTTGACCTCGCTGATGGCGCGCGCTGTCTCGGACGAGATTTCTTGAGCTTGCTGTCGGGTGGCTGCTCCATCCGTCGCTGAATACGGTAGCAGCATTGCCAGATTCTTGATGACGATCAGGCTTTGACCGAGGCTGTCGTGAAGTTCGGCAGCGATGCGCTTGCGCTCCTGCTCCTGCGAATTGATCAACTGGCGCGAGAAAGCTTCCTGCGCGGCTTTGGCGCGCGTCAATTGCCGGATGCGCGCCTGATAAATCAACGTCCCTATGCTCAAGGCCGCAAGTGCCACCAACGCCGTGAACCACCAGGTTCGATAAAACGGCGGCAGCACCACGATGCGCAAGCTCTGGCCATCGTTATTCCAAATGCCGTCGCCGTTGTCAGCGATAACTGTGAACGTGTACGCGCCCGGCGGTAGGTGAGGGAAGTAGGCCGTGCGCCGCGTCCCGGCTTCAACCCACTCACGATCCAGTCCCACCAGCTTGTATTTGAAGCGAATCTGTTGCGGGCGCTGCCAACTCAGCCCTGTGTATTGAATCTCCAGATTCTCTTGTCCAGGGTTGATCTGCACCGTCTGTCCGACAGGCAACGCCGCACGATCCAAGGTCACCCGTTCGATAGCCAGAAGCGGTGGCTGGCGACTGAGACGTTGCGGGTCAATCTTTACTACTCCTCTGGTAGTCGGAAACCACAACAGCCCATCACGCGTGCGCCAACCCGCCGGACTCGCGCTATTACATTCGCGGCTGAACATGCCATCGGTTATGCCATAGACAAACGAATTGACCGATTGAATGCGGCCCTCGGCAAAATCATTCAGCTCTTTCAGGCTGACGCGGTAGATGCCGCGATTGCAACTCATCCACAGATTGGCGCTCATATCTCCTGCATCGCCGAGTATCTGGAAAGAGAGATTGTCATACAGCCCGTCTTTAGCGGTGATGTTGGCAATCTTCCCATCCTTGAAGCGGCTCAGGCCACCGTCCAGTGTGCCAATCCAAAGGCTACCTGCCGGGTCTTCAAAGAAGGAGGCAATCGGTTTGCCAGGCAATCCGTCTTTGGCAGTCCAGGTCGTCATCCGCCCATCTTTTAATCGGCTCAACTCGCCACTTTGCGCGCCGATCCACAGGTTGCCCGTGCGATCTTCAAAAAGAGTTTTGATGGTGTAATCCGCTAGGCCTTCGGCTGCGGTGTAGCGGGTAAAATGGCCGTCGCGAAAACTATGCAACCCGTTGCCTATACCAGCCCAGAGGTTTCCCGCACGGTCAGCGTACACGACATAGACCACATCATCGGCCAGTCCATCTTTCCTCGTCCAGGTGGTGAAGCGTCCATTGGCAAAGCGCGTTACTCCGCCTCCCAGAGTGCCTAGCCACAAATTGCCCGCGTGGTCTTCGCAAATCGAACTGATGGGTTTCGCCGGGGCTCCGTCCTTGGCTGTGTAAGCAGTGAACTGGCCGTCCTTGAATCGGTTCAGCCCGTTAGTTGTACCGATCCACAAGTTGCCGGTGGAATCCTCATAGATGGCCGAAGCGAAATCAGGCCGCAAGCCATCCTGCGTCGTCAAAGTTTGAAAAGGCCTGCTGCGCAACTGGCACAAGCCGCCGTCGGTGCCGACCCAGATGTCGCCTTCCGGCTCTTGATAAATCGCCACGACGCGGTCGCCGGGCAAACCTTCTTTGGTGGTGTAACGTTCAAAGCGACCATCCTTGTAACGGAACAACCCATTGCCCAGCGTGCCGATCCACACATAGCCATCGCGGTCTTGATACAGTGCATAGATCGCTACGTGCGCCAACCCTTCAGGCAAGCCAGCCGAACCCAGGCGACCATTTTGCAACCGGTTCAAGCCATTGTTGGTGCCGACCCAGAGCGTGCCTGCTGTGTCCCAGTACAGGCTCATCACGTAATTGTGCGCCAGCCCATCGCTGGTTGTGTAGACCGTGAAGTGATCATCCTTGAGTCGGACTAACCCCTTGCCAGCGCCAATCCATAAGCCGCCCTCGCGGTCTTCGGCCAGGGCGCTGACTATACTATCCGGCATGCCAGCGCGCGTCGTGTAGGCAGTAAAGCGCCCATCTTTGAACCGGACGAGCCCGATTTCCGTGCCAATCCAGAGATTACCTGCACGGTCTTCCAGCAATGCTTTGGTCGTTTCATCGGGCACGCTGTCACCCATCGTGTACAGGCGGAATTGCCCGTCGCGATAACGCATCAACCCACCGTTATCCGCCGTCAGCCAGAGATTGCCTTGCCGGTCTTCGAGCAGGTCAGTGATGTAGCTGGCACGAATCGCGCTGGTGTTGCTGTTGTCAAAGACAGTGAAGTGCGCGCCGTCGAAGCGCGCCACCCCGGCCAACGTTCCCAACCAAAGATAGCCGTCGCGCGTCCGCGTGATGGTTTGGACGGTGTTTTGTGGAAGGCCGTGCTGTTCCAACCAGACGAATTGCTGGTAGCGACCAAACACCTTGCGTGGGCTGAACGTTTGGCCTGAAGCGCTGACAGTCAGCAGGCCGCCTATCGCCAGCAGCGTAATGAGCAGCCTGGCAGCGCACGTCCACCAACACAGGGCGCAGTAAGATTGTAGAGTAAATATGGAACGGGACATTGTGGGAAGCGGTTGCTCTTGCCAACTCAGCGCAAAACGGCGGCACTGTAAAACAAAACGGGCAGGTCAGCAATGACCTGCCCGTTTGCTCCAAGTTCTATTCATTCGCGGCGCGCGGTATTTATGGCTTGCCGCTCCACGCGCCTGCCACCGGCAGCCCGCCCCACAGCCCCAACGTCAAGACCAATTCCGGTGGCCCCGCCACGTTACTGTTGCGCAGCAGGAATTCGCCGCGCGCGCTGTAGAGACCGAGCGTCGTGATCCCGTCGCCGTCCCAGTCGCCGACTATTGGCAAGTAGCCTGGCCCGCCCCACTGCACCTCGATGTCGGCCAACACGTCCTTGAACGTGTTGCTCATGCGGAAGAGTCCCTTCGTTGGGTTGTAAACACCGATGGTCACTTGCCCGTCGCCGTCCCAATCCCCTGCGAGCGGCAAATCGCCCGCCTCACCAAAGTTGATGACTAAGTCCGGCGGCCCCGGCTTGTTGCTGTTGCGCAGCAGAAATTGGCCCGCACGAAAGACGCCGATGGTCGTGATGCCATCGCCGTCCCAATCACCGACTACTGGCAAGTCTCCCGGCTGGCCAAACTCGACTGTGATCTCTTCACCTGTTGGATTGCCATCCGCCTCGGCCAAGCGCGCCGGGCGCAGGTGAAAGACGCCCTGCCTGAAGATGCCAACCGTGTCCACGCCTTTGCCGTCCCAATCGCCTGCGACTGGCAGGTCGCCCGGCGCGCCGTAGCGCTCTACTTGATCGGGCAGCCCCGTCATTAGTTGCCGCTTGAGGTAGAACTCACCGCGCTGCGCTGCGAAGACGCCGACTCGCTTGGCGGTCGGGAATGAGCCGCAGGTGCCAATGGCGTTTCTGATCTTGTTGGCGTAGCTGATCAAGCTGTCCCGTTGCGCGGTATTCAGCGGCGGCGTGAGTTGGTTGCATTGCGCGACGAAGTTTCCCAGTTGAGCACAGGCGGCGCTGTTGTTCCCTTGCTCCAGGTAAGTGCTGGCCATTTCCAGGTAGCCGATTAACGAGTTGGCCTGTGTCTGGCTGAGCGTGGCGGGTACAAGCGCCTGCACTTGCGTCTTGAGGTTGGTGACGGCGGCGCGTGGCGCGCGCACCGTGACGGTGAAGCTGCACTGCGCGGTGTTGGCGGGCGAAGCCGCATCACTTGCCGTGCAAGTCACGGTCGTCGTGCCCAGCGGGAAAGCTGAGCCGGAAGTTGGATTGCAAACCACGGTCGGGGTTGCACAGTTGTCTGTCGCGCTTGGTGTCGGCCAACTAACGGCGAGCGTGCCGTTGCTGACGACGCCGACCTGATTGGCCGGGCAGATGATGGTGGGCGCTTGCGTGTCGCTGACCGTGTGCGTCACGGCGGTTGATGTGCTGTTGGCATAGTTGCTATCGCCGACATAGTTGGCCGTCAACGTGCGATTGCCGAGCGTGCTCAGCGTCAATGAACACTGGCCCGCCGCTACCGTGCCGGTGCAGGAATTGAAGCCGTCTGACACGTTAACGTCGCCAGTCAGCGTACCAGCGCCTTGCAAGTTGGCCACGACCGAATAGAAGACCGTGACTGTTTGAGTGCAACTGGACGACGCGGGTGTGTGGGCGGTAATTGTCGTGGTGGTGCTGATCTTGCTGCCCACAAAGCCGCTGTTGAGACTGAAATTGCCTGCGCTGCTCAAACCCGCGACGCTTTGACCAATCGTGCCGGTCAGCGTGAAGCCACCGCCAGTGCTGCTACCGCCACCGCCCGCGACGACCGACTTCGTTATGGCGAAGGTGTCAGCGAGCGCTGCACTAGTGACAGCCGATTCAGTGGGAGACGCCGAAGCGCCAGGCGCGGCTGTGACTCGCGCGGGATTGGTAAAAGTGCGCGGCCCACTGTGCAACAACGTTACACGCGCAAACAAGAGCGCGGGAGCCAGCAATAACAACAAGCCCGTGATAAGTCGCAAACCGTGCACAGATGGTCTCAAGTTCTTCATCATCATCTCCCTTTAAGCCCTCACGCAATTTAGAGAGTTGCCGGACGACGTGCCGACTCAAGCTCAAGCAGTTAGCGTTCAAGCTTATGGTCTTGACGAATTAAATCGGTAACAAGTCGGCGTAGGGCAGAGCCGCGTGTCTGCCTCTACGTAAACTGTTGGGTGCTGCTCTTACATCTCGTCTTACCTGATTTTGCAAACTTCGGCCTGCGGCTGTTGCGCGCAGATCAGTTGGCGCAAGCCGTCAATCATAGCCTGTTGCGCCTTGATCTGTTGTTTGAGCTGACCTAATTCCTGTTGCTGTTGTGCGAGCTTGGCATCGCGGTCTTGCAACTCTTCGTGCAAACCTTGAATGGCGGCCAATGCTACGCCGTCGGCGTCCACGGTGGCGATGCTTTCGGCGCTGTCGCCGAAGCCGAAGAGTTGATGGAAGTCTTGCGAGATTGCGCCGATGTGGCGCACCTTGGCGTCTTCGGCCTTGTAGTTCCAGGTTTGAATCGGGAGTTGGAGCACCTGTTGCAACACGGCGCGCGCGTTGATGGGGGCGAAGTTGGTCTTGAGCGCGCGGCTGGAACTGTTGGTCCAAGTGCCGCCGGTAGTCAGGTACGCACCGGTCGAGGTTTCCAGGAAACGCCCGGCGGTGGCGGTGACGTTATTATCTATGCCGAACCACATATTCTGCGCGCGCACGACGAATTGATTGTGCTGGGTCGCGCTGATGGTATCAGTAGTGGAGCCGTCGCCATAAACAAAACTGCTAACTTTTCCGTTGGACGAAGCGTTACTGCCCATCACGGTCGAACGGGTGCCGCTGGCCGTAGTTAAATATCCTAGGGCGACTGAAAAATTGCCGCTGGCGGTGGATTGGAATCCGCTGGCAAACGAATTACTACCGCTGGCTGTGCTGGTGTTACTGAGTGCGACTGACTCGGCACCACTGGCAGTAGCATTTCTGCCGATAGCAATCGAATGATCCCCGCTGGCCTTGGCATCACTGCCAACGGCGAAGGAGTAATTGCCGATGCTTGCGACATCCCACTGCGTACCACTGACGCTGCCGGCACGGAAGGCTGCTTTGGCCGGATACCACATCATGCGCGTGCCCCCGCCCGCCGCTGGGATCGTACCAATGCCAAACGTGCCCCCGGCCACCAAACCGTTGGTCGGTGTAAACTGCACCAGCGTGCCGCTCTGTGTCAGGTTGGCATTGATCGTCTGATTGGCCGTGAAAGTATTGGCTGTGTTTTTCAGCGCGACATTCGCCGACAGGTGCGTGTCGTCCAGCGTGCCGCTGCTGATGTTGGTGGCGTTCAGATTGGTGATGCTGCCACCACCGCCGCTGATTGTGCCCAAGATCGAGCCGCTGACGGTCAAGTTGCCATTGATCTGCGTATTGCCAGTCGTGCCGCTGATAAACAGGCCAGGCTTGGCCTCGTCGCTGGTGTTGCTCGAGGCGAAAAAGCGCAATCCGCCCGCTGCGCGCACACTAAACTGATTGTCTGCCGTCGCGGTGATATCGGTGTTATCCGCTTCGTCGGTAGACTGGTCGCCATAAACAAAGCTGCCGGTCTTCTCGTTGGTAGAAGCGTGGCTGCCCAGCGCGATCGAATACTCCCCACTAGCATCATTCTGATAGCCCAGGGCCACTGACGCGCGACCGCTGACGAAGTTGTTGAAGCCCATCGCAACTGAATGGTCGCCGCTGGCAGAGTTGACAGCCCCGCTGGAAAAAGAGTTAGCCCCGCTGGCGGTGTTGGTGCTGCCAAAGGCCGCCGATCCATTGCCGCTGGCTTTGTTATCCCAGCCTGTGGCAAAAGACCAACTGCCAACCGTATCCCACGCCGTTCCATTCACGCGTCCCGCGCGGAAGGCGGCTTTCCCCGGATACCACATCATCCGCGTGCCCGCACCTGTCGCCGGAATTATACCGCTGCCCAACGTCCCGCCGACCAGTAAGCCGTCAGTCGGCGTGAATTGCACCAGCGTGCCGCTCTGCGTCAGGTTGGCATTGATGGTCTGATTGGCCGTGAAGGTCTGCGCCGCGTTGAGCTTCGCCACATTCGACGACAGCAGCGAATCGAGCAGCATACCGCCGCTGATATTGCTCGCATTCAGATTGGTTAGGCTCGCGCCACTGCCGCTGAAGGCCGTAGCTGTAATTGTCCCGGCAGCGAAGTTGCCCGAAGAATCGCGCTTGACGATGGTGTTGGCCGTGTTGCTGCTGGTCGCGTTGTTGGCGGCGGTCGCGCCGCTGGCCACATTGCTTGAGCTGACGCCACCAACTGTCGAAACGACCGTCGCGCTTTGCGTGCCGGTTACGTCGCCCGCGAGCGAGCCAGTGAAGTTCGTAGCCGTTGTTGCGGAAGTGGCATTGCCGTTGAGTGAGGCCGTGATTGTACCGGCGGAAAAATTGCCGCTGGCATCGCGCTTGACGATGGTACTGGCCGTGTTTGCGTTGGTAGCGTTGTTGGCCGCCGTCGCGCCGCTCGCGACGTTGGTGGCGGTTACTCCACCGACGGTAGAGACTACAGTCGCGCTCTGCGTGCCGGTCACGTCCCCGGCCAGCGAGCCGCTGAAGGTGCCTGTAATTGTGCCGCTGACGGTCAGGTTGCCGTTGATCTGCGTGTTGCCGGTCGTGCCGCTGATGAACAAGCCGGGCTTGGTATTGTCGCTGGTGTCGCTCGACGCGAAGAAACGATAGCCGCCCGCCGCCCGCGCGTTGAACTGGTTGTCGGCCGTAGCGTACAGCGAGTTGCCGACGCCACCTGAGAAATCGCCGAATGCAAGCACGCCCCTGTACGTGGTGGTGTTGCTGCTATTGGAACTGCTGGAGACCCAATGGCCAATGGTCGTGGACCAGTCACCTGTTGCTTTGCTAGTTCCGAGGCAGGTGGCACCGTCCCCATTGGCGGTACAAGAACCGAGGGCGACTGCTGTATCATTCGTCGCCTGCGCGAAGGAGCCGAGCGCAACCGCGCCAGCACCGGAGGCCAGCGTTCCCTCTCCGATCGCGATGGACTTGGTTCCGTTCGCTGTGCCGTAATGGGCGAATGAATACTGCCCGCTGGCCACGCCCAACGAGAACGCCACGCTCCCTTGTCCGGAGGCGTTGGCCGAGTCTCCCGCCGCGAAGGAGTTTGTGCCGCTCGCACGAGTGTTAAAGCCGAAGGCGGTTGATCCGCTGCCGACGTTGGCATCGTCCCAGTATGTGTTGCCGGTGTTATCCAGCTTGCCCGCGCGGAAAGCGTATTTCTTCGGATACCACATCAAGCGCACGCCTGCGCCCGTCGCCGGAATCGCACCGCTGCCTTCCGTTCCGCCCGCCACCAAACCGTTAGTCGGGGTGAACTGCACCAGCGTGCCACTCTGGATCAGGTTGGCGTTGATCGTCTGGTTGGCGGTGAAGATTTGCGCGGCGTTGAGCCTGGCCAAATTTGACGGCAACAGCGAATCGAGCAGCGTGCCGCTGCTGATATTGCTCGCGTTCAAGTTGGTCAAGCTCGCGCCGCTGCCGCTGAAGCTCGTCGCTGTGATCGTTCCGGCCGTGAAGTTGCCGCTCCCGTCGCGTTTGACGATGGTGCTCGGCGTATTAGCGTTGGTCGCGTTGTTGGCGGCAGTCGCGCCGCTCGCGATGTTGCTCGCGCTGACGCCGCCGACCAGTGAAACTACTGTCGCGCCCTGCGTACCCGTCACATCGCCGCTGAGCGAGCCGGAGAAGTTGGTTGTACTCCCGGCGCTCAGACTGCGAATCGCGTAGGGCGTCGAGGTCAATTGCTGGCGCGGTGCAAGCGTCGTAAAACTGCCGCTGCCAGCGGGCCGCACGCAGATCTCCAAATAGCGCGCCGCGCCCGGAAAAGCCGCCGCGCCGAAATCCAAGCCCACCGTGAAGACGCCCGCGGTGACCGTCACGTTGGAGACGGTCACAGTGTTGGGCGAGCCTTGCAGCGTGCCGCCGGTCAATTGGTCGTAGAGTTTGAATTGCAGATCGTAGCTGCCGTTGGCCAAGTTGCCGCCGTTGGACAGGCTGCCTTGGTAGGTAAACGTAGTCGTTTGTGCCCAGCCGCTGCTGCACAGCGCGAGCCACGCCAGCAAGCAGCCAAGAGCAAAGCGTCGGTTGGGGGAAAAAATTCTGGTCATAATTCCTCGACTTTCTGATTACATCTGCTTCAACTGCCGTGCGCTGCCAACAAGCTTGGCAACTCCAACAGGTTCTCTTTCAACCCATACGCACAGGCGCCTGCCTGCGCGGCGGCTTCGCGCAATCGCACCTCGTCGAAGCTGGCGACGAGGATGACGCGCGCCGTGGGGTCAATCGCTCTGATCTGGCGCGTGGCGCTAAGGCCGTCTAGCTCTTTCAGCTCTATATCCATCAGCACGAAATCAGGCCGGTGCGTGGTGTAGGCCGACACCGCCGCGCGCCCATCCGCACACTCGAAGACCTCGTCAACTGCCGTCGCAACAATGCTGCGCAGTAACCGCCGGAAAGCCGGGTTGTCTTCCACAATCAAGAGCTTCATAACGCCGCGCATGGTGCGGCAAAGCGCAGCCCGCGCGCATCGGCAGGACTATGTATTTTGTATGGGTAGAAGTATGTATTTTGGTGAAGTAGACAGTAGACAGTAGACAGTAGGCAGTAGACAGTAGGTAAAAGAGAGGGCAGTAGACAATGAGAGTGCAGTCAGATGACCACCAACTACTGTCTACTGTCTACTGTCTACCATTCCCCTTTGTGTTCGAGCGCAAATTGCAGCAAGGCGTGCGCGCCTTTGAGGTCGAGTTTGAGGGCGATGTTGGCGCGGTGGCGGTCTACGGTGCGGACGCTGATGAAGAGTTCGTCGGCAATGTCTTTACTGGTTTTGTAGGCGGCGACGAGTTTGAGCACGCGACGCTCGGCTTCGGTCAAGCTTGAGATTGGCGTCGGGGCTTGCAGGCGGGCGCTGCGGTTGAGCAGGTAATCGCTCAAGAGTGGAGTGATGTAACGCTGGCCGGCGGCGACGGCTTTGATGCTGGTGACGATTTCATTGATCGCGCTGTCTTTGAGCACGTAGCCCTGCACACCGAGGTCTAGGGCTGCGTTGAAGAAGCGCTCGTTGTGATGCATGGTCAACAAGACGATGGCGATTGGCCATTGCGCCGCTTTGATGGCGCGCGTTACGGCAAGGCCGTCTGCATGCGGCATGTCTACGTCGAGCACTGCGACCTGCGGTTGATGCTGTTGGAGCAATTCCAGCGCGCGTTCGCCGTCTTCGGCTTCGCCCAGCAGTTGTAAGCCCGGTTCGGCCTCGATGATCTCGCGCAAGCCTTTGCGAAAGATCGGGTGGTCATCGGCGATCAGCACGGTGATTTTAGCCAGCATGTTTTTCCTCAATGTACAGCGGACTGTTAGTCCGCTGCGGGACTGCGATTGAGACCCAATCTGGGGTCACTGCGGTCTCGGCCAGCGTGCCTTTTCAGGCATCGCAGTGGTCTCCACCATTGCGTCTTGTGCTGAAACCATCAGCGGACTGATAGTCCGCTGTACAGAGTGCAATCAGACCGGAATGATGAACTCGTATGTGGTGCCTTGCCCCGGCGCGGAATTGATCTGATGCGTGCCGCCCAGTATCCGCACGCGCTCGGCGATGCTCGTCAACCCGAGGCCGCGCTTGGCCCCATTGCTGAGCGCGGCTGTGTCGAACCCACGCCCGTTATCGCGCACTGTGATGCGCAGGCTGCCGGTGTCGCGATAGATTTCGAGATAAGCCTTGGTCGCCTGGGAATGTTTGAGAATGTTATTCACGCACTCCTGCACGATACGATAGCAATTGATCTCGCTTTCTTTACTGAACAACCCGTCGAGCGGTTCGATGTCGGCGGAGAAGTGTACACCGGCTGGGCCAGCAACCTTCTCGATCATCTCTTCGAGCACCGCCGTCAAGCCGAGCCGTTCCAGATTGAGCGGGCGCAGGTTGTGCGAGATGTCGCGCACCTCGCTGAGCGCTTGTGCGGCTGAAACGGTAATCTCGTCAAACTGCTCTTTCGCTGCTTCGTGCGCTTGGGAGACGCGCTCGCCGAGGGCCGCGCGATTGCGAATGATCAGCAGATGCTGGCCCAGGCTGTCGTGCAACTCGGCAGCGATGCGTTGGCGCTCGCTCTCTTGCGAAGCGAGCAATTGGCGCGCAAAGGCTTCCTGCGCCACCTGCGCGCGTTTGAGTCGGCCGATGCGCGCCCGATAAAGCAGCGCCGCCAACGTCAGGAAACTCAGCAATGCGAGCGCGCGAAACCAAAGCGTCCGCCAGAAGGGCGGCACGATAATGACGGGCAGCCTCGCACCGGTTTCGTTCCACACGCCGTCCGAGTTGGCCGCGATAACGTGGAAAGTGTAGTTGCCTGCGGGCAAGTGCGAGAAGTAAGCCACGCGCCGGTTGCCCGCCTCGACCCAATCTTCGTCCAAGCCTTCCATTCGGTATTTGAAGCGTACGTGCTCCGGTTTGATAAAGCTCAAGCCCGCGTAGGCGATCTCTAAATTGGTTTGTTCGGGTTGCAAGCGGATCGGGCGCCGGAAATCCTGGACAGCATGGTCTATCAGCGTCTGCTCGATGACCACTGGCGGAGGTGCCGGATTGTAAGTGACAGCTTCGGGATCAACCACGGCCACGCCGTTGAGTGTAGGGAACCACAAACGCCCATCGCGCGCCTTGAGCGCCGCCGGGTGCCGTCCGCCGTTACATTCCGCACTGAGCATCCCATCGGCCTTGCCGTACGAAATGGCATCAATACGCGGGATTTTGCCCTCGGCAAATTCGTTGAGCTGGCGGCGGCTGACACGATGAATGCCTTGATTGCTACCCATCCAAAGATTGCCGCGCCCGTCTTCAAGGATTGAGAAAATGTTGTTGCTGAACATCCCCTCTTTGGTTGTGTAGCGCGTGAAGCGCCCGTCTTTGAAACGATTCAGGCCGCCGTCATAGGTCCCGACCCACAACGCACCTTCAGCGTCTTCATAGAGCGCCCGGATACGATTGCTCGACAGGCCATCGCGCTCAGTATAAAAGCGCAGTCGCCCGTCAACGTATTGCGCGAGTCCCGCATAACTGCCGATCCACAAGCGCCCCTGCCGGTCTTCAAAGACGGGCTGCACCATCCCCTGTAGCCCATCTTTGGTGTCGAAGCGTTGCACAGCGCCATCTTTCACGCGCAACAACTCGCTATTGAAGCCCAACCAGAGCGCGCCCTGGCGATCCTGGTAAATGCACAGCGGTGATCTAGTCAATGTTACCGTTTGGTCGTAAGCGAACTTCTCAGCTTGGAGCACGAGCAGCCCCGCGTTGCCGCCCAACCATAACCGCCCTGCGTGGTCTTCAAACAAAGAGTAAATACTGAGCGGAGTTGCTTGGCGGTGCGGTGGAATCAGGTTGAGCGGGTAGTAGCTGAACTTGCCTTGCCTGAAGCGGTTGAGGCCGCTATTGGCAATCCAGATGTTGCCTGCGCGGTCTTCGAGTATAGGATAGAAAGTCTTGCCCACCAGGCCATCCTTTGCGGCATAGGTGGTGATGAGCCCTGGTGTCAGCCGTATCAAGCCATTGTCAGCAGTGCCCAGCCAGAGCGTGCCTTCGCGGTCTTCGTAGATGGCCCGGATGACGTTGCTGGAAAGTCCATGCTCGGTGGTGAAGGTAGTGAAGCTGCCGTCTTTGAACCGCACCAACCCACCGCCGTTCGTGCCAAACCAGAGCGTCCCTGTGTGGTCTTCGCAAAACGAGATGACTTGCGCGGGTGGCAACCCGTCCTTCAGCGTGTAAAGCTGCAAGGCGTTGTCCGCAATCAAGCCCAACTGGCCTGGCTCCTTGGCGCCAAACCAGAGTCGGCCCCGCCGGTCTTCGTAAAGATGCCAGGGCATGCCATCCGGCACTCGATAACTCGTCAACTGGCCGTGATTGACGCGTCGCAACTCTGTTCCATCGCGATACCAGGCCGTGCCTGAAGGCCCACGGATGCTTACCCTCGCACCCAAACTATGCGGCTCAGGCGCGACAGCTTCAAACCGCTCGTGTGCGAAGCGCGCCAAACCTTTATCCGTCTGCACCAATAACTCGCCCTCGGCAGTCCGCCCGAGTTGTACAACGAAGTTATCGGGCAATCCCTGCGCCGTCGTGTAGGTCGTAAAGCTACCGTCACGATAGCGCGTCAACACACCGTCTTGGCTCCTGAGCCACAAATTGCTCGCACGATCTTCGTAAAGGCCATCGAAGCGCAGGCTGGTCAGCTCAGCGGTGTTGGTTTTGTTGAAGACAGTGAACTGCGCGCCGTTGTAACGCACCAGCCCGTCAAAGGTAGTAAACCAAAGATAGCCGTCACGCGTTTGCCAGATCGCATAGACTGAGTTTTGCGGCAGGCCATTGTCGGTCGTCCACGCCTCGAAGCGGTATTGCGCCAGCACAGTCGCGCACAGATTACCTAGCGCCAGCAGCGTAACGAGTAGCCTGGCAGCGCCCAGCCACCAACGCGCAGCAGATCGAGGTTGTAGCTTAAAGACGGAACAGCACATGGTAGGAAGCAGTCGCTTTTGCCAATTCAGCGTAAAACGGCGGCACTGTAAAACAAAACGGGCAGGTCAGCAATGACCTGCCCGTTCGCTGCCGCGTTCGCGTAAGCAACCGCTTCTTCACCTCATTTCGCTGGCGGCTTCCATTCAAAAACGGCACGTTGCTCACGCAGTTTGGTTGAGAGCGTTTTAGTCTCGACATCTTGCACTGCCGTCTTTTTCTCAATTGCCAGTTTTGCCGCTACACCCGCTGCTTGGCCGATGATCATATATTGCGGCTCCATGCGCACCGTCGAATAAGAAACGTGGCTGGCCGAAAAGCAGACCGGCACCAACAGGTTGGTCGCTTCGTTGCGCTTTGGCAACAGGATGCGGTAGGGAATCTGATACGGCTTGACCGGCACCTGCATATCGCCCTCGTTCTCGACGAAGCCTTCGTCGTTGACGATGCGTTGGATGTTGTGCGAGTCGCTGTTGTACGAACCCATGCCGATCACGTCGGGTTTGGTCAACTCGTCCTGAATGTCTTTTTGAGTCATCACATACTCGCCGACCATCCGCCGCGCCTCGCGTACATAAAGCTGATGCGGCCAATTGCTCGTGTCCACAAATTCATCTTTTGCCAAGCCCCACTGCCGCAACTCGGCTTGTAACTCTTTGGGCACTTGCAGGTCGTTGGCCAGAAAGTAGAAGAAGCCTGCGATGTAGTTGTAGTGCTCCTGCCACACGCGCTCGCGCGTCTTGTAATCGCCATTCGGATAATCCCAACTACCGCCGATGTAATCGGTCGAGAACGCGCCATTGTTGTTCACATCGGTCTTGCGATGTTTGCCCAAATTATCCGGCTTCATCACATCAATCAGCGCCAGCGGGCGTCCGGCCACGCGCCCCGCCTCTTTCAGAAAACGCGCCAGCAATTCATAACGCGTCGGGTTGTAGCCGGGCGGCTTCGGAAAGGGAACTTGATTATTCGGATCATCAGTCAGACACATGCGGAAGTTGTAGGCTTGGACTTTCTTGTCGGCCTGACCCGCCTTGCCTTTATCGCCGCCATAGATTTCAGACAATAGCTTGCCTCGTTCGTCGCGGGGCTTGATCTGCACTGCCAGCCACTCACTCTGCGGATTTTTCCAGTCCTTGCGCACGAGGAACTGATGCTTCGGCGTCCGGTCGCGCACGCCCGCGAGCGATTCGCCGTACTGGGCGGTGCTTTCACGCCCCCAGGTGTAGGAGACGCCCGCGTGCGCCATCAAGTCGCCTTCGTAGCTACAATCGGCGAAGACTTTCGCTTGAAAGCGCGCGCCGTTTTCGAGCACGATCTCGCTGATCTCAGTCCCGCGTTTCTTGACGCCCGTCTTTTCGCGCAGACGATGGTTGAAGAAGACCTGCACGCCAGCCTCCTTGCACCAATCTTTGAAGACTTGTTCGGCGACGTGCGGCTCAAAGTACCAAGTGATCGGCTCGCCGTAACGCTTGCCGACGCGTTGGAAGAATTCGAGCGAGTAGCCGCCGATGACTTCTTTCTTGCCGAAGTCCGTCCAGCCCAACCCGCCCGACACCATCCCGCCAAGATGATTGCGCGGCTCTAGCAGTGCGACCTTCAACCCTTCGCGTGCGGCGGAGATGGCAGTGACTACGCCGCCTGCCGTGCCACCATAGACGACTAGATCGAACTGTTTGACGGATTGTGTTTGAGCGGTGATTGCTGGGAGTAGGAGAAGAACGAGTAAAAGTTTGCGCATCGCAAATATCCTTCCCTGGGAGCGCCAGGGGCGGGAGTGGCAGCACGCTATTACTGCCGCTTGTAAATAATAACTGTCTTGTTATCGCCGGTCACTTCCAGCTCGGTCGCGCTCACCTTTGCCTTATGTTTCGTGGTTTTACCGTTCAGCGTCCACTCCAGGTCGTCGCCGTTGAACTTGTACGTGCCCTGGAGCGTCTGCTCGGACATAGTGAGCTTTGCCTTGCCGTCCTTGGCGAACTCGGCCTCAACCTTGATGCCGCCTTGTCCAGCTTTCCATTTACCGATGATCAGATCCTGGGGGCTGGGGCCACCGCAGGCGGACAAGGTCAGGGCCAGGCAGATCGAAGCTACAATCGCGAGATTCGTTTTCAGGTTGATTCCCCAGAAATTTTTAAGAGCGATTCAATTGGCGGCGGATGTCGCCTAACGCCAGGCATCAGCGGCGAGCGCCTAAACGACTGTGCATGAGAGCGACGCTGTGGCGCAAGTCCGCTGCATGCCGTTGTTAGATGCGGCGTTCGCTTTCACCGCACCGACGACCGCAAATGGCTATTGAACAGCTAATACATACTTCGCAAGCGAGCCGACGCGGGCCAGAGTGTCAAGACGCATACGTTCGGGCAAATTTTCACCGGATGGCGCTTCGCGCCTGATATAAGCCCCTTGGATTGAACGGCGGGGCTCGTCGGATGAGTTTGCCGTATGTCCATGCCAGACCGACCCGTTGAAAACGATGAGTGACCCTGCCGGACCGCACGCCAAAATTTGGTTTTCGTGGTCTGCCCCATGGCCGCGCCTCAACTCGTCCGGGAAAGTTGACCAGTGGTGTGATCCCGGGATAAATCGCGTAGCTCCGTTGTCGCGCCGGAACTCATCTACCATAAAGATGAAACCTATCATCGTCCACCCTTCGTGGTCGCGCTCGAAATCCACGTGAAGCGCTTGCGCCTCCGAGCGGGGGCGGACAGTCCTCGCGTGCATCGTACTAAGCCTGAAGGGCCGCCCGATTACACGGCAGCACGCTGCCAGAACGGGTTGATAGGTATATAACCCGTCAAACTCTGAGCCGCGATTGATGAAATCCCTGACGCGGGTTGTCGTACTGCCAACCTTCACGTCGTCGGGACTCGCCGAAGCTATGGCGGCATCATACGCCGCCGCCAAATGCGCCAATTTATCAGGAGCAATCGGACCCGGAAAAACAACGAAGCCGACATCTCGCAGATCTTGGATCGCACTCGCCGGAAGTTGACATCCCGCGCCAATCATGTTGAACCAGTCTTGCATAGAAGAAGCATCTAATATGAATTATATGGACACAGAAACTTTCCATCCTGCTCAGCATCAATCGAGCTTTTTCAAGGCTGCTTCCAATTCGGCAGCTAAGGTTTCGGCGTCAAGAAAGCCTCTCAATTGACGAATGATGTTGCCATCAGACGCAGCCAGCCGAATGTCGGGCAAGCCTACCACGCCGAGCTTTTGCGCCAATTCCGGCTGCGCATCGGTGTCTATCCTGAGCAGCACGCAACGTTGCAACAGCGCAATTACGCGGGCGTCAACAAAAGTCGTCTTCTCCATCCGTTTGCACGGCGCGCACCATTCAGCAGAGAAGTCGAGCACGAGCAACTTGTGCTCGGCGCGGGCCTGCAATAAAGCTTCGTCCAGCAAGCTGAAACCAGGCGGCAAAGCCGTGAGGGCTTTGTTTATGACAGTGGTTTTCTTGTCTACAACCTGTGCTGTGTAACCGGCCTCTTTGATCGTCGTCAGCAACGTCGCGACGCTAACCCGCGCAGCGTCGAAGGTCACAACGAATTCTTCGCGCTCCAGACGCATCTCTATTTTTTGCACTGCGGCAAGCTCTTCCAGAGCCTGTTTGACCCGTTCCGGTCAGGCCATTCATATCGCGCCGCTTTTGCTTTTGCTGAAGCCGTCAATGTGCAGGCGTACCGTGCTCAGCTTGGGATTCTGGCCGTGTGCCGAGTTGCTCACTACTGCCAACAGGAACATAACAATGACCGATGTTTTCAGCATCACACATCCCATCAATAGAGCAACGGGCGCAGCCTGTTCAACTCAATACTGCGCCCGATTGCCATTGTCTTATTCGCTCTTTGATTTTGACATTGCTTTGGCTTTGGCGGCCCGCCGAATCTGCTTGGGACTCTTGCGCGTTTTACCGCGACTGTCGCGGAAGATTTTGCCTTTCTTGGTGCGTTTATCACCTCTGCCCATTACGTTGTTCTCCTTTGTTTTTTGGATAGGGACAACCCCTCACGGCTTATCCCAGGTTGATTATCATTGCGCGAGTTCGAGCGCGACGACTGTGTCGTACTCGTCCACTGCGCTTGGTGGAATCTTCAGCAGAAAACCGTAGTCGCTCTCGCTGTACTCGGCCTTGCTGCCGTCTTTCAAAAACTTGGCCGACTTCACCTTGCTCGGCATTTGGGGCAGAGCAATCGTCGTGTCCGGCCAATTCAAAATGTGTACGTAGACTGTGTTGCCCTTGCGCGTCGTCACGCCCCAGGGACGCGGGCGCACGGGGCCGCCGCGTGTGCCGTAGATGCTCTCGCCGTACTTGTCGAGCCACGCGCCCATCTGTTTTAACCGCTCGACGAATTCGGGCTGAATCTTGCCGTTGGGCATCGGGCCGACGTTGAGCAGGAAGTTCGCGCCGTAGCCAGCGGCCCGCGCCAGGTAATCAATCAGCGCCTTCGTACTCTTGAAGCGTTTGTCGTTGGCGTTGAAGCCCCACGCGCCGTTGATCGTTTCGCAGGTTTCGAGCGGGATCGAGCCAATCTCGGTCGTGTTGAATCCGGCAGTGTTTGCGCCGGGCAAGTCTTTTTCGAACATCTGAAAGTCTTCGCCCGCGATCGGCGCTTGGTGATGGTTCGAGCCAACCAACGCCGCCGGTTGCAGGTCGTGAATCAGTTTGTAAGTTCGCTGCAACCGCCAATCGGCCTGCGGCTTGTCCCACATCCCGTCAAACCAGATGCCGCCAATCGGGCCATAGCCAGTGAGCAGTTCTTTCAACTGCGCATCCATGTAATCGAGATACTTGTTGAATTCGCCGCTTTCGGGGCGACCCGTGTAGCCCGCGCCAGTGCGCCCACGCGGGAAATAATCGGGATGATGCCAATCGAGTTGCGAGTGATAGAAGAAGAGCTTGATGCCTTGTTTATGACATTCATCAGCGAGCAGCTTCAATACGTCTTTTTTATAAGGTGTGCGCGCGACGATGTTCCAATCGCTCACCTTGGAATCCCACATCGCAAAACCGTCGTGATGCTTGCTGGTGATGGTGATGTAGCGCATTCCGGCGACCTTGACTAACGCCACCCATTCAGCCGGATTGAACTCGGTGGGATTGAAACGCGTGGGCAATTGTTCGTACTCGCTGATCGGAATCTTCTTGTTGTTCATCACCCACTCGCCGTCGGCCAGCACGCTGTAGACTCCCCAATGCACGAAGAGACCGAATTTGGCGTCCTGGAACCATTGGCGCGTGGCCAGATTCTCTTTCGTCGGTTGGTAGCTGTTTTGCGCTTGCATAGGGGATGTCAGCGCCAGGCATAAAACAGCAACGAGCAAAGAGAAGCGCCGCCAGCATAACGAGTGCCGGAAACTCATCGTGTGATCCTTTCGAGCTTGGTTGTTGAAGATGATGAATTGATGGCGGACATTCTACGTGGGCGTTGACAGCGCGGCAAGCGCTCTGGGAGCGCAGACATCCTTGCCTGCTTGCATTGGATAGTAAGTAACTGTTCCGATAGGCTGTCTCCCCAATGTAGCAGGCAAGGATGCCTGCGCTCCCAGGCTATTTCTTCTTTGTCCTGCTCTTTGCCGGCTCAGTCAGGTAGTTGACCTGCACGTCGTAATGGTCAAGAAACTCTCTCTGCTTGCCGTTCACACCGTAAAGCTTGATCTGATATTTACCGGGCACGTAGCTGCGTTTGGCAAAGGTGAGCGGGATGCTCGATCCGTCGGCCTTCTTCAATTGCTCACTCCACATAACGTCCTTGCCCTTTTGATCGGTCAACTCGACAAAGTAGCTCTGATAACCTTTATCTTCCGGTTGTTGTAACACCACGGTGAAGAGCGCCAGGTTGTACGGCACGTCAATCTTCGTGGTTAGGTCTTTCGCTTGCGCCTGTTTCGCACTGGCGGATTCCACCGTGACGACCGGCGCGCCAAGCTGTGGTTTGGAGAGTTGGTTGAGTTCCTGCAACAGCCGCGCGTTCTGATCGGCGAGCGCCTCACGGCTGTCGAGCACTTCGCCGGTTGGCTGCTGTTCGATCTGCGTTTTGAACTTCTCCATCTGCTTCTGTGTTTCCGCGATGCGCTCCTTCAATTCTTGTGCTTGTTGTTGGGTCACGAGTCGCTGTTGTTCGGCAAGTTGGTTTTTCAGGATTTTGTTTTCCAGAAAGAGCGCGCCGATCCAGATAGCCAGCGAGAGCGTGGCGAGGGCTAGCCCTGACAATGTCAGGCCAAGTTTGGGATGCAAATGAAGGAAAATCACGCCACGCTGCCACAGCGTAAGATGGGGGGCTTGCGAAGCCGGTAATGAATACATCGGTTGTATCTTCATGCAAAAATCAATCGCGCGAAAAAGCAGATAAGTTGCTTTGAGGGATAGTGGCGGTTAAGGGGGCCATCAACAAATGCAGGGAGTAGAGCAGCAGTACGAAGGAATGGTAACTGATAGTGCGAGAATTTTGAAACGGAAATTGTTCAGGCAATGGCAAAGTGCTCGGCCTCGCGGCTGACGCGCTTTTCGGCTTCCAACTTTTCCAGATGTGCGCGCACCGATAGCTCAGCCAATTGATGCATTGCCACCGGCGTATCGGTGTAGACCGTCTTGACGATTTCAGGAATGGTTTGCGCCCCGGCTTGCAGGGCTTCGACGATCTTGGCTTCGCGTGCCAGGCGATGGGCGATGTACTCTTCGATCTTGCCACGCGTGTCGGCCAGCACCGGGCCGTGACCAGGCATCAACGCCGTCAGCTTGGGCAGCACCAGATAGCGACGCAGCGATTCCAGGTAGTCCTTCATATTGCCTTCGGGCGGCGCGATCACCACTGTGCCGAAGCCGACCACGCAATCACCAGTGATGAGTGTGCCGGTGCGCTCTTCGTAAAAACTCAAATGCCCACGCGCGTGGCCAGGCGTCCACAACGCGCGCAAACGCCACGCGAGTTCATCGTGCTGGTTTTGCAAGACGATCAATTCGTTGTCTTCGATCAAGCGATCAACGCGCACTTCGCCCCCTTCTCCATTGATAGCTTCGGCGGTCAAACGATGCGTGGCGACGGGCAGGTTGAATTTTTCAGCCAGGTGCATCACGCCACCGATGTGATCGGGGTGCAGGTGCGTGATGATGATTTCACGGAAGCGACTGCCTTCTGCCAGAAAGGATTCGACTACTTGATCGAGGCGCGCCTGCTCGTCCGGGTAAGGCGAGCCTGGGTCAATGATGACCAGTTCTTCGCCGCCGACGATGTAACAATTGGTGTGCGTCGCAGGCGGAATCGTCGGCGTACGCAAGGGCGAGAGGTAGAAGCCGCGCCGCATCTCGATGCGCTGTTCCGAAAAATCACGGGCCGTCTGCGGGACGGCGTGCAAGCGCACATCAAAATCCTGCACGCCCTCGGCCAGCGCCTGCATTGCGCTCAAAATCGGCGTGACGATCAGACAGTCACCATCCGTCCAGCGCTGCAAAGCTTCTGATGGGCGCAGCCATTCGCCTGATTCCAATTCGCCAGGGATGACTTCGGTCTCCTGCTCGGCAGGCAGCCAAGCGGCGAAAAAGCGTGTGTTGTAGCGACGGGGTGATGAGGCCGGCGTTGTCCAGCTAGGCACTTCAGTCAACAACGCAGCATCCAGCGTCAATCCTTCGCGCGCCAGCAAGTCTTTGAAGCTAATGCGATCCTCGCAATGTTCTTGCCGCAGGGCCGCGCGTTGTGTTGCCGTCAAACGCTCGGCTCCGCGCGCCAACAGCACGCCCGTCTCTTCAAAAATCTCGCGCATTACGCAAACGCGAATCGCCTCGGCCTTGCTGTCAGTCTCGCTTGGCGCGCAATTGAGCAGCGGCGTCTCGGCATCCGCCATATCCACCTGCCCGCCGGGAAAGGCGTAGAAGCCGCCCATAAAAGCCAGCTTGTGCGAGCGTTTGACCCAGAAGACTTTGGGATCGTCCGGCTCGCGCAGCAAGATCATGGCGGCGGCGTCTCTCGGTGTAACTGGCGGATTGAGCGGTTGGGTTTCCTGTAGCATTTCAGCTTTGAAATTGGAGATTTAAGATTGCTTTACACGTCGAAGATCAACGCCGCTTCGCGCAAGGATTTCAGCGGCTCGCGCTTCGGCACGAACTCGTGTGCGACGTAGCCGGTGAAACCCAACTCAGCGATGGCCAGCGCAATTGCGCGCCAGTTCAATTCCTGCGTCTCGTCAATCTCGTTGCGGCCCGGATTGCCGCCGGTGTGGAAGTGGGCGATGTGTTGGATATTTTGGCGAATCGTGCGGATAATGTCGCCTTCCATAATCTGCATGTGATAGATGTCGTAGAGCAGTTTGACGCGCGGCGAATTGACGCGCTTGACGACTTCCGCGCCCCAGGTCGTGTGATCGCACATGTAATCTTTGTGATCTACTTTGCTGTTGAGCAGTTCCAAACAGATCGTCACGTTATGTTTTTCGGCCAAGGCTTTGACGCGGTTGAGCATCAGCACTGTATTTTCCAAGCCTTCGCCATCGGACATCCCACGCCGATTGCCTGAAAATGTAATCACGTTGGGAATGCCGTTTTCAGCGGCGCGCGGGATGTTGGTCTGGAAATCTTTTTCGAGCTTGTCGTGCAGATCTTTGCGATTGCAGGCATCGGGAATCGTGCCCGCGCCAGTGGTCATTGTCGGCACCAGGCCGTGCTTTTTGACGATGGGCCACTCGTTTGGGTCGTTGAGCAGGTCAATGCCTTTCAAGCCGATTGCAGCGGCAGCTTGCGCCAACTCATCCAGCGGGATGTTGCGATAGCACCAGCGGCAAGCCGATTGTTTCAAGCGACCTTTGAGTGGTGTGGCTTGCCACCACGAAGCTGCATTGAGCGGGTTAGCAAAAGCATTGAACAAAACTGCGCCACCAAATGCCTGTGTGGTGCGTTGCAGCATGGTACGACGGGAAAGCGATGGGGTGCTGTTCATTGTTGATGTCTCCTCTGAATGTCCCTGGGAGCGCAGGCATCCTTGCCTGCTCACGTGGCCTCAGACGGCGTTGATTGAACGGCTACCCTTGCGGCGGCAGCGTTACAAATGCCAAGCCAGCAGGCAAGGATGCCTGCGCTCCCAGGCAAGCGCGGGCAATGTAACTGAAACTATCGTCAGATACAAAGGTGTGAAGCTATGAAAACTCTGGTCACGGGAGCCACAGGTTTGATCGGAGGGGCGCTGTGTCGTGTGCTGGCAGGAGAAGGCCACCAGCTTGTGGCGCTCTCGCGTAACCCGGCGGGCGCGACAAAGCAGGTCGCGGTGGCTGCTTTTGCCTGGCAACCCGAGCAGTCCGAGCCACCGGTCGAAGCATTTGACGGAGTCGAAGCCGTCATTCATTTAGCGGGCGAGAAGGTGGCTGCGCGCTGGACAACTGAGCGCAAGCGGCGCATTCGTGATTCGCGCGTGCTGGGCACGCGCAACTTGGTCGCCGGAATGCAGCGTGCCGCCACGCCGCCGCGCATTTTGCTGAGCAGTTCCGCCGTGGGCTATTACGGTGATTGCGGCAATGAGGTATTGACTGAAACTTCGCCGCACGGCACCGGGTTTCTGTCTGAAGTCTGCGAACAGTGGGAAGCGGCGGCCAATGAAGCGCAGACCCTTGGGGCGCGGGTCGTCACTCTGCGCACAGGTGTGGTGTTGAGCCGTGAAGGCGGCGCGTTGAAAACGATGCTGCCTGTCTTCCAACTTGGAATAGGCGGCAAATTGGGCAATGGCCGGCATTGGTTTCCGTGGATTCATCTTAACGACATCGTCGGTCTCTTTCGGCACGCTTTGTTAAATGAGGCGTTGTCTGGGCCGATCAACGGCACTGCGCCCAATCCAGTCACGAATGAGGAATTCACTAAAGAATTGGCTGCTGTGTTGCACCGTCCCGCAATCTTTCCTGTGCCGAAGCTGGCGCTCGAACTACTCTTGGGCGAAATGGCCAGCGCGGCCTTTGCCAGTCAGCGCGTCTTGCCAGAGCGCGCGCTCAAAGCCGGGTATCATTTCCAATTCCCAGAGCTAAGGCCAGCGTTGGAAGAATTGTTCTCGTAACCTTAACGAGACTGCTCAAGATTGATCATTGGGTTGAAGCAGAACTGCGCTGAGCCAATTCGTCAAAGAAGGCAAAGACATCCGGCAAGGCTTCCTGCACGATCAGCAAATGTTCAAGGTCGGGATACTCGCGAAAGCGCACGCTCTTCACGCCCGCCTTCTTCAAATCAAAAGCGAGCTTACGCGCGTTACCATAGGAGAAATCCTGTGTGCCGATGGCGATGAAGAAGGGTAGGTCGGCCAGGCCAGCGACCTCTTTCACCGCGCCACCGCTGCCCAGGGCCGTGACCCCGGCAAAACGTGTTGGCGTTGCCAGCGCAGAAGCGACGGCCTGCGCTGCGCCCATCGAATGGCCGAGTAGAAAGACGCGCTGGCGGTCAACCGGATAGAGCTTGTCTACGGCATCAATAATCTCCGCCGCGCGATTGGGCGTGAAGCCAGCCGTGCCGCGCGGCGCCACGACCAGCCAGCCGCGTGCTTCGCTCAGGGGCGCGATTTTGCCGAGTCCGTAGCTGTCGAAAAATGTATGCTCGCTGCCGCCCGCGCCGTGCAACGCAATTACGAGCGGCAAACGTTTGCCCGTCTGCACCGCAGCGGGCGCGAGCAATCGTACCGCTACGGGATTGCTGGCCAAAGCGAGCGTCAGCCAATACTGTCCCGGCTTGCGTTGGCCGTAGAAGCTTCTGCCTGAAGCGATACTCGTAAAGGCGCTTTCCGCTTCAGCCAGCAGCCGCGCCGCCGGAATGTCAGTTTCCAGGGTTTGCTTCTGCGTCAGTTGATCGAGCAACCTGAGCAGGGCGCGCAACGATTCACTCTCAGTCGAGAGCGGCGGCAAGACTTTGGCGACTTCCTGCACGCGCGCTAAACGCTCCTTCAATTTGCTCGCGGCAGAGAGCGTTTGTTCGTTGGCCGCGAGCAGCTTGCCATTCATCAGGATTTCGCTGCGCAGTGTGTAATCAGCGTCCGCGAGTGCCTTGACCGGCAGCTTGTCATTCAAAGGCAGAGCGGCCAGCCTGGTTTCGTAGGGCTTGCTGACGACCTGTTTGCCCAACAGTAAGGTCAAACGCAGCCGCGCGTCCTGTGGCTGGATGCCGTTGGTAGATTGATAAGCCTGCGCCAGTGTGAAGGGCAGCGCGTCTGCTGCTGCATCAACCAAGCGGCTCTCCGGTTTGACAAAGACTGATTCAGCCCAGCGCGCAAAGAGCGTCGGTTCGCTGGGCCAGCGCAAATCGAAGCGCGCGGCGTCCAGTTCGCGCGCGGCGTCCGCGAGTTTAAGCGCCAAGAAGAATTGGACGGCTTGCTTCAAATGATTGGTGGCGGCGCGGCGCGCCTCGGCGTTGTATTGCGTCTCCCACGCGGCTTCGCACGCACGCAACCGCTGGCCAAACTCGAAGCGGTCGGCCTGCGCGTAAGCGCGCATTGTACAAAAGAGGCCAGCCAGCAATAGCGCGGGCAGCAGCAATAGGAAGTGCTTCTTCATCGTCTTTGTTTGGGAGCGTGACACCAACGGGTAATCGTTGATGGCTTGGAGATGCTGCGTGATTCTACTGCGCGGGTTGCCACAGTGTACAGTCACATTTTTTATCTGTGTACGACAAGGCTGCCAGCCTTGTCATTACCCACATCTTTTCAGTTGAGCGCCAGAGGCGCGGCGGATATTAGCCGGTGGTGCAACCACCGGGAGTCTGTCGTTATTGGTGTTGCGCCCTGGCAGGGCACGGGATAAGACACGAAGCGGAGCAACTTTCGTATTGTCACACCCTTTCCGGCACCCCTGCCGGGGTGTAATGTCGTGCTGCCGCGTTCCCGGTGGTTGCACCACCGGCTAATCTCCACCGCCCTTTCAGGGCCAAAGGCAGAAATCGCTAAACGCGAAAAATGTGGGTAATGACAAGGCTGCCAGCTTGTCGTCGTCTCCGTGATGCGTCTAACGCAGAGTCTGCGACAGGCTGGCAGCTTGTCGTACACTGGCGCAACACCGCATAGACTTTCCTTGACCGCTTCAGTAACATTGCCGCGTCTTATTACTTCCCGGACTACATCATCTGGTTAAAGCATCAGCGAGGAGACGCCATGAAGCGCAGCATCCAGCTTGTCATTCTGATTCTGGCAATGATCGTGAGCGGCATTTGCCTATTACCGATTACAACCGCACAACAACCCACCAAGGCGGCGACACGCGGCGTGAATTTCGACCGCGAGATTCGCCCTCTCCTGTCGGATAACTGTTTTCAATGCCACGGGCCGGACGAGCAACAACGCAAAGCCCGTTTGCGGTTCGACACCCAAGAGGGCGCGTTCGCCAAGCCGGGCGTGATCGTGCCAGGCAAGGCGGCAGAGAGTCGCTTGTTCAAACGCATCAGCGCCACCGACCCGGCAATGGTGATGCCGCCGCCGCAGACCGGACACAAATTGACCGAGCAGCAGATCGCGTTGTTCAGACGCTGGATTGATGAAGGTGCGCGGTGGAACGAGCACTGGGCTTTTGTCGCGCCACAGCGGCCTCAATTGCCAGCGGTCAAAAACACCGCTTGGCCGCGCAACGCAATTGACCATTTCATCCTCGCGCGCCTTGAAAGGGAAGGTTTGCAACCTTCAGCCGAAGCCGACAAGGCGACTTTGCTGCGCCGCGTTTACCTTGATTTGACTGGCTTGCCGCCCACGCCTGCCGACGTGGATGCATTCCTGACTGATAAGTCCGCCGATGCTTACGAGAAAGTAGTTGAGCGGTTGCTCAACAGCCCGCATTACGGCGAGAAGATGGCGATGCAGTGGCTAGACCTGGCGCGCTACGCCGACACGCACGGCTACCACATTGACAGCCACCGCGATATGTGGCCCTGGCGCGATTGGCTGATCAAAGCTTTCAACGAGAACAAACGCTACGATCAATTCACGATTGAACAGTTGGCGGGCGACTTGCTGCCAAACGCGACGCTGGAGCAGAAGATCGCTTCAGGCTTCAATCGCAATCACATGATCAACTTCGAGGGCGGCGCAATTCCCGAAGAGTATTTGAATGAATACGTGATTGATCGCGTAGAGACCACGGCGACAACCTGGCTAGGGCTGACGATGGGTTGCGCGCGTTGCCACACGCACAAGTTCGATCCGATTTCGCACAAGGAGTTTTATCAATTCTACGCGTTCTTCAACAACGTGGCCGAACAAGGCTTGGATGGTCGCAAAGGCAATGCGATGCCGCTGCTGCCGTTGCCGACTGAAGAACAAAAAACCAAGCAGCAGGAATTAACCAAAGCGATTGCCGATTTGAACTCTGCGCTGTCGGACAAAAACATCGAGCCTTTGCAGACCGAATGGGAGAAAGATTTGCTCGGTAAACTGGCCGTCGCGCCGGTCAAAGGTTTAGTCGCGCATTACGATTTTGACGGCAGCCTGAGCGATTCATCAGGACGCTATCGGCACGGGCGCACGTACAAAGGTGACCCAACGTTTGGCAGCGGGATGATCAGCCGCGCCGTTTCGCTCGACAGCCAGACCGAATTGCGCTTTGGCAATGTCGGCGACTTCGAGCGCGATAAACCGTTCAGCTTTGCTGTCTGGCTGAGACCGGGTTTCTCGAAGACTGCGACTGTCGCATTTCAAAAGATCAGCGATGAAGAAACACGGCGAGGCTATGAACTTTGGTTTGAAAACACGCGACTGATTGACATTCAACGTTGGGCTACACCCGTGACCGTGCGATTGACCGCCAATTGGCCGAATGACGCGCTGGTGGTGCGCACCAAAGAGTTGTTCAAGCCAAACGACTGGAAGCATCTGGCCATTACTTACGACGGTTCGGGCAAAGCGGCAGGCTTGCAGATTTACCTGAATGGCGTGCGGCAGGAATTGGAAGTCTTGCAAGACAAGTTGACAGGCTCGATCAAATCAACCGGTGAACTGCTGATTGGCACGAAGGTCGCCAGCAAAGGCTACAGTGGCGGCATTGATGACCTGCGCTTGTACGAGCGCGTGCTGACAGCGGCAGAAGTCGAGCAACTGGCAGTGGGCTATCCCATCCAAACGATTCTCTCCGGCGTCAGCGGCAAACGCAGCAAAGAAGAGAGCGACCGCTTGCGCACGCACTTCCTCACACTCATCGCGCCGGAGAAACTGCGGCAACAGTACGACGAGTTGAACCGATTGAAGGAAGAGAAAGCCACGTTGGACGCCGCGATTACCAATACGATGGTGATGATGGAATCGGGCAAGCCGCGCGAGACTTACGTGCTGGCGCGCGGCGATTATCGCAACAAGACGGAGAAGGTGACGCCCGGCGTGCCTGCCGTCTTGCCGCCTTTGCCGACGGGCGCGCCCGCCAATCGCTTATCACTGGCGAATTGGTTGGCTGACCCACAGCATCCCTTGACGGCGCGCGTGGCGGTCAATCGCTACTGGCAAATGTATTTCGGCGTCGGTTTGGTTAAGACCGCCGAAGACTTCGGTTCGCAGGGCGAGCCGCCCATCAATCAAGAGCTGCTCGATTGGTTGGCGACGGAGTTTGTGCGCAGCGGCTGGGACGTTAAAGCATTGCAACGCTTGATCGTGACTTCGGCTACCTATCGTCAATCATCGAAAGTTACGCCTGCCTTGCGCGAGCGAGACCCGGAGAATCGTTTGTTGGCGCGCGGGCCACGCATGCGTTTGTCTGCTGAATTGATCCGCGACAATGCGTTGGCAGTGAGCGGTCTATTGAACGAAGAGATCGGCGGCAAGAGTGTCCTGCCCTATCACCCGAAAGGTTTGTGGGAAGAGATGGCTTTTGGTGACGGCTTCTCGATGCAGGAGTACGTGCAGGGGCACGGCAAGGATTTGTATCGTCGCACGCTGTACACGTTCTGGAAACGTACTGTGCCGCCGCCCACGCTCTCGACCTTCGATGCGCCGGATCGTGAGAAGTGTGTAGCGCGGCGACCGGTGACGAATACGCCGTTGCAGGCGCTGATTACGCTCAATGATCCGACCTATGTCGAGGCGGCGCGCAAGTTGGCCGAACGAACTTTGCGCGAAGGTGGCAAAGACGTGAACAGCCGGCTCGCTTTTGCGTTTCGCTTGGCTACGGCGCGCAAGCCTTCGATGCAGGAGACGAAAGTGTTGCGCGATTTGTTGACGCAGCAGTTGACCAACTATCGCAGCAATCAGCAGGCGGCGGATAAATTATTGAAGGTTGGTGAAGCGGCGATGGATGAAAAGCTGGATAGGGCAGAGTTGGCGGCGTGGGCGATGGTGGCGAGCACGATTTTGAATTTGGACGAGACGATCACGAAGGAGTGAAAGGAGGCTGTGTGTCAATCACACTTACTTTACCGGAACCTCTGGCGGCCAGGTTGCAGACAGAGGCAGCAATGCGTCGGCGTTCCGCGCAGGATTTGGCCGTGGAGTTGCTCGATCAGGCGTTGCCAGCCGATATGAATCAGACGTTGGAAGAGTTGATGGACAGAGTCAGAGCGAAACCACCCAACCCCGCTTGTGTCAGACTCGCTACTGGTTCCTTAGCCGAGGCTTTAGTTGCGAGCGTCGAAGCGGAAGACGAAGCTCCCTTCGATCTGACGGAATGGCAGCAACAGTGGGCGGCTGTTGAGGCTGAAATGAAAGAGGTCGAACTGGCTAACGACAAGGCCGAAGGGCATGTTTGACGATGGTGAGCTATTTGCTGGACACAAATCATGCTTCACCGCTCGTGACCTTGCATCATCCTTTGCGGCAGCGGGTACTTTTGGCTCAACAGGCTGGGCACGAGTTCGCTATTTGCGTGCCCGTATTGAACGAGCTTTGGTACGGCATCAGTTTGTTGCCGCGCGCTGCGCAGAATCGCGCAGAGTGGCTGCGTTTGCGTCAAACAATCACGTGTTATGTGCCAGATGAATCGGATGGGATGGACGCGGCTGAGTTACGTGTGCAATTGCGGCGCAGCGGAGAGCAATTGGCATTGGTTGATTCGCTGATTGCTATTCTGGCAGTGCGTTACCAACTCATCTTGTTGACCGAAGACGGGGATTTTCAAAATATCCCGCGACTTCAGGTTGAGAACTGGTTGTAGCTTGTGTGGTGTGGACGATGGCGAGCACGATTTTGAATTTGGACGAGACGATCACGAAGGAGTAGAGCACTGCATGCCATCTATCAACGTTCCAGTTTTCGTCAGCTCCACCTGGCTCGATCTGATGCCGGAGCGCGAAGCTGTGAAAGCTGCTGTGCTGACTATGCGTGGCGCCAATTTCATCGGCATGGAGCACTTCGGCAGCCGGGACGAGACCACGCAGCAGGCTTCCCTTGATGAGGTTGGCCGTAGCGAAGTCTACATTGGCATCTTCGCCGCGCGTTATGGCTCAGGCATCACCGAAGATGAATACCGGCACGCGCGCAAATGTCGAAAGCCTTGCTTCATCTATTTCAAGCAAGATTCAGCGATCCCGCTAGCAGGGCGCGAGCAGAGTGAAGATCAAACCGAGCGATTGGAAAAGCTGAAAGCTGAGTTGCGTAGCGCGCACACCGTCAATGAATTCGCCGACCCAAACGAACTCGCGCGGCATGTGACAGCCGACTTGCACCGGTGGCTGTTTGATAAATACCTGGATCGTGCGGAAGCCAACGTCGTCAGATCACTCCATCAACTCCCTGTGCCAAAGCCCGATTTCACAGGCCGCCGGGCCGAATTGGACGAATTGAAAGAACACCTGCGCCACGACGGGCAGCGCGGCGTCGCCATCGCCGGAGCGCAAGGCATGGGCGGCGTCGGCAAGACCGAACTCGCCGTCAAGCTGGCTGCCGAATTGAAAGACGAGTATCCCGCTGCGCAAATCTTCCTCGACCTGCGCGGCGTCAGTGCCAATCCGGTCACGCCGGAGCAGGCGTTGGAATATGCCATTCGCGCGCTCGAACCGCAGTTGATCGGGCAGTTGCCCGAAGCCCTGGGGGAATTGCAGGGGATTTATCGTTCGCTGCTCCACGGCAAGCGCGCTTTGATTGTGTGGGACAACGCCCGCGACGCTGCGCAGGTCGAGCCGCTCGTGCCGCCCGACGGATGCGCGCTGATCGTCACTTCGCGGTTGCATTTCACGCTGCCGGGGCTGCACGCCTGCAATCTGGCTGCCCTGCCGCCAGCGGATGCGCGCCAATTGCTGCAACGCATTGCCGCGCGCTTGAGCGATGAGCAGGCCGATACGCTGGCCTCCTTGTGCGGGCGCTTGCCGCTGGCTTTGCGTGTGACGGGCAGCGCGCTGGCCGAACGCCCGAACATCAAGCCGGAAAAGTACGCCGCGCAATTGGCCGAGGCGGGCAAACGCTTGGAATTGATCGAAGCCGCGCTCGCTCAGAGTTATGCGTTGCTCGGCAGCGCACAGCAGCGACTGTGGCGGCAGTTGGCCGTTTTTCCCGCGACCTTTGATGAACGGGCGGCGGCGGCGGTTTGGCAGATGCCAGCGGATGAGGCGGAAGCCGCGGCGGCGAATGCGCTGGCGGAGTTGCTGCGCTACAGCCTGGTGGATTACGCCGCCGCAAACGAACGTTACGAGTTGCACGACCTCGCCCGCGTCTTCGCTGCTGCGCGGCTGGACGAAAAGGAGAGCGCAGCGGCGCAGTTGCGCCACGCACAACATTTCCGCGCTGTGCTGGCCGAAGCAGAAGCTCTTTACAAGGCAGGCCACGAGCAGCTCAAAACGGGCTTGGCGCTCTACGATCGCGAGCGCGCCAACATTGCAGCGGGCATGGCGTGGGCCGCCAGCCAGCTTGAAGCGAATCGGCAAGCGGTGGAGTTGTGCGTTGAATATCCGAATGCTGGGGCTTACGTGCTCAATCTGCGCCTGCATGCGCGCGAATGGATTCGCTGGCTGGAAAAGCAACTGGCCGCCGCGCGCCGGTTGCAGCGGCGAGAATATGAAGGCGATGCGCTGGGCAACCTCGGCACTGCCTATTACAATTTGGGCGAGATGCGGCGTGCCATCGAGTTTTACGAGCAAGCTTTGCTGATTGAACGCGAGATGGGCGACCGGCGCGGCGAAGGCAATATACTGGGCAACCTTGGCGCTGCCTACTACGCCTTGGGCGAGGTGCGGCGTGCCATCGAGTTTTACGAACAGTATCGTGAGATTGCCCGCCAGATCGGCGACCGGCGCGGCGAAGGCAATGTGCTAAACAACCTCGGCCTGGCCTACGCCAACTTGGGCGAGGTGCAGCGTGCTATCGAGTTTTATGAACAAGCATTGGTTGTAATGCGTGACATCGGCGATAAGCGTGCTGAAGGCTCGATCTTGGGCAACCTTGGCAATGCCTACCTCGACTTAGGCGAGGTGCGGCGTGCCATTGAGTTTTACGAACAGGCTTTGCTGATTGACCGCGAGATCGGCGACCGGCGCGGCGAAGGGGCTGATCTGGGCAGCCTCGGCCTGGCCTATGCCACCTTGGGCGAGGTGCGGCGTGCCATCGAGTTTTACGAACAGCGGCTTGAGATTGCCCGCGAGATCAGCGACCGGCGCGGCGAAGGTAATGCGCTGTGGAATATGGCGCTGGCACTGGATAAACTTGGCGACCGAGCGCAGGCTATCGTATGCGCCGAAGCCGCGCTGAAGATTCTTGAAGAAATCGAGTCGCCCCACGCCGCAATGGTGCGCGCGCAATTGGTGGAATGGCGGAAATGAGCGCGGAGTGCGGATTCATCCACGCAGCGACACGCAGTAAAAACGCAGCAGAACCAGCCGTCCGGTTTGCCACTGCGTGCCGCTCCCCAGTGACGGTGTAGCAGGTGAATGCGCTAGAATGACGGACAGCAGCGGAATTGAAAGCATTGCGGCAACGAGTGGACAAATTGGAGCACGATGCGCAATGGCACATACAACCAGCAGCCCAATGTTGAAAGGAACAAAGATGGCACAGACATTCACAGAAGTGATGAAAGAGTTGGAGGCGTGCGGCTCGCCGCAATTTCGCAAGACCTGGGCGCGCCACGGCGGCAAGGGCGAAATGTTCGGCGTCAGCTACGCAAACCTCTATCGCATGCAAAAAGCCATCAAGCTCGATCAGGCATTGGCTGAGCAGCTTTGGGCAACGAACAATTACGACGCGCAAGTTTTGGCGACGTTGATTGCTGATCCGCAGGCCATCAGCGATAAGCAGCTTGAAGCTTGGGCGAAGAGCTTGAGCAATTACGGGCTCGCCGAGATGTTTTCGCAACTCGTGGCCAGGACGCCGCTCGCGCGCCAGAAGGCGGATAAGTGGAACAAGTCGAAAGACGAGTTCAGCGGTCAGACCGGATGGAGCGTGATTGCGCAACTGGCGCTGAACGATCAGACTCTGCCCGATGAGTACTTCGATTCGTATCTGAAGATCATCGAAAGCGACATCCACCAGCGCAAAAACCGTGTGCGGTATGCAATGAACGGCGCCCTGATCGCCATTGGCCTGCGCAACGAAAAGCTAAGAAAGCAGGCGCTGGCTGTGGCTGCCAAGATCGGCAAAGTCGAAGTAGATCACGGCGACACTAACTGCAAGACGCCGGACGCGGCGGAATACATCAAGAAAGCGCAGTTCAGGCACAAGAAGGTAAAGCAGGCGGCCAAATGAATTGGATTCGATTTGCATTGTTCTGTTGGTTTTGCACGCTGAGTACATCGGCACAAGCGCAGTGGCAGATGCAGAACGTCGCCACGAAAGCGTCGTTGCGCGGCCTATGCGCCGTCAACGCCAAAGTCGTATGGGCGAGCGGCACGCGCGGCACTTTCCTGCGCACGACTGATGGCGGCGCGACTTGGCAAGCTGGCGCTGTGCCGGGCGCTGAAAGTCTGGACTTCCGCGATGTCGAGGCGTTTGATGCCGACAATGCTTTTCTGTTGAGCATCGGCAAGGGAGAGGCCTCGCGCATTTACCAGACGGCGGATGGCGGGCGGACTTGGACGCTGCGCTTTCAAAACACGAACAAAGACGCCTTCTTTGACGCGCTAGCCTTTTGGGATCGGCAGCACGGCTTGGCGATGAGCGATCCGGTGGACGGGCGCTTTCTCATTGTTGCCACCGACGATGGCGGCAAGACGTGGCAGCCGGTGCCTGGCGATAAGATGCCGCCGGCTTTGGCAGGCGAGGGCGGATTTGCCGCGAGCGGGACGTGTTTGATTACACAAGGGAAGCAGAATGCCTGGCTGGTTACGGGCGGCAAGACGGCGCGCGTTTTCCGCTCAATAGATCGCGGGCGTTCGTGGGAAGTGGTAACAGCGCCTTTGCGCAGCGAGGCCGAGGCTTCAGGCATCTTCTCGATTTCGTTTCGCGATGCGCAGAACGGTGTGATTGTCGGCGGTGATTATCAACAGCCTAAAGTGGCCCAGCAAAATGTTGCGCTAACGCGTGACGGTGGGCGCACGTGGACGCTGGCTAAACAGATGCCCGCAGGTTTTCGTTCCGGCGTGGTGTGGGTGCGCGCGCAACGTGGCTGGGCGCTGGTGGCGGTGGGCACGTCGGGTTCGGATGTCTCGTATGATGAGGGTGTGACGTGGCAGCCGCTCGATCAAGGCAATTACAACAGCGTGAGCTTCGCGCAAGGTGTTGGCTGGGCAGTCGGGCCGGAAGGGCGCGTGGCAAGGTTTGTGGGCAAATTGGAATAGTTATCGTCCGACAAGCTGCCAGAGCTTGTCGTTGACTCCGCAATGCATCTAACCGCAAGACCGCGACAAGCTCTGGCAGCTTGTCGGACATTTGTTGAGGAGCACTAAAATGAAACGGCACGGACTGATCGCTTTAGCACTAGCCATATTGTTACTGGTTTTATACACGCCAACCATCAAACACACTACGGCGCAAACGGCGGCGAATGCAGATACTCTCAAAGTCGCTGGTTTGCGGGAGCGCGTGACGGTGCGGCGCGACGAGCGTGGCATTCCCTACGTCGAAGCTGCCAATGACCACGATCTCTATTTTGCGCAAGGCTACGTGACGGCCAGCGACCGCTTGTGGCAGATGGATTTGCTGCGGCGCACGGCGCGCGGCGAGCTGGCGGAAATCTTTGGACAGGTCGCGCTGGAAGAAGACAAACGCCGCCGCACTTACGGTTTTGCGCGGTTGTCAGAAGAAGTCGCGGCCAAGCTGGGCGCCGAATCGCGTGCGATAGTCCAGGCGTTTGCGGACGGCGTGAACGCCTACATCGCCGCCAGCAACGAGAGCACTCTGCCGGTCGAGTTTAGGATTCTGAAATACAAGCCGCGCCAGTGGCAGCCTGCGGACAGTCTGGTGTTGGGCTATTTGATGCACGAGAGTCTGACCAATTCCTGGCAAACGGATGTAATGCGCGCGGCCTTTGCCGATTTGCCCGCCGAACAATTGCGCGTCCTGTTCCCGGAATTTACGCCGCTCGATACGCCGGTTGTGGGTAGCGACAAGACTGCTGCACAGGAGACCGCAACGAAGAAAGTTGCTGGCACTATCCGCGTCCGTTCTGAATTGCTCGCATTGGCGCAGCAGGATGAACTGCTCAAGCAGCGCTCGCTGGAACGCGTCGGACTGGATGCTGAAGCCTTGGCGGCGAGTAACAACTGGGTGGTGAGCGGCAAGAAGACTGCGTCGGGCAAACCGCTGCTGGCGAACGATCCGCATCTGGCTCTGTCGGTGCCGCCGATTTGGTATCTGATTCATTTGAGCGCTCCGGGCGTGCGCGTAGCAGGCGTGACGATTCCAGGCATTCATGCTGTCGTCATCGGCCACAACGAACGCATAGCGTGGGGCTTCACCAACATCGGGCCTGACGTGCAGGACTTGTACCGCGAGAAGTTCGACGCGGCGAACCCGCGCCGTTACGCGACGCCAGCAGGTTGGAAAGAAGCCGAAGCGCGCACCGAAGAAATCAAGGTGCGCAAGGCCCCGACCGATCCAGCAACTGATGTTGTTGCCCACCAAGTCACTGTCACGCGTCACGGCCCGATCGTGCTTGAGCGCAACGGCGAACGGTACGCGTTGCGCTGGACGGTATTTGATACCTCGCTCGATCCTGCGCAGAGCTTTCACCGGTTGAATCGCGCGCGTAATTGGAACGAGTTCTGCGCGGCGATCAGCACTTATACAGGCGCTCCGCAGAATCACGTGTATGCCGATGTAGACGGACACATCGGCTATTACGGCGCGCGCTACATCCCGCTTCGCAAGAGCGGCGACGGCAGCGTGCCTTACGACGGCGCAACCGATGACGGCGAATGGACGGGTTACATTCCGTTTGAGAAGTTGCCACACGTCCTTGATCCGCCCGCTGGCTATATCGCTACGGCAAACGCGCGCATCGTCGGACGCGATTATCCCTACTTCATCACACATGGCTGGGCGCAACCATATCGCCAGAAACGCATCAACGATCTGCTCAAACAGAACAAAAAGTTTACGGTTGAAGACATTCGCGCGATTCAAGCTGACGTTTACGCCATCGGCGGCAAGCTGTTTACCGACGCCGTGCTGAAGCTGTTCAATGGCCAGGCATCTGGCGGCAACGGCAACTCGACGATCAAAGCAACGCTGAGTGTGTTGGCTGCTTGGGATGGCAACGTGGCGCCCGATTCGCGTGGCGCGCTGTTGGTCAACGAATGGCGAAGACTCTTCGGCACTCGTGTGCTCAACGGCGCACTCGGCGAAGCGCGCGCCGCACAGTATCGTTGGGGGAATCGCGACAGCTTTATTGATTACCTCGTCACTGAATGGCCGAAGCAGTGGCTGCCGAAAGAATTCAGTTCTTGGCAAGAGTTTCTGATCGCTTGCGAGAGCGAAGCGCGCGCAAATCTGACCAAACAGCTTGGCAGCGATGAAACGGAATGGGTTTTTGGCAACTCCGTGCAGGTGCGCTTCAATCATCCGCTGGCCAGCGCGCCACTGGTCGGCAACCAATTCAAGATTGATTCGCTCCCGCAGCGCGGCACAGGCGGAGGTGGCGTGGGGCCGACAGTCAATGTGGGGCCATCGGTCTCGATGCGACTGATTGCCGACACCTCGAATTGGGACAACACGCAGCACGGCATTTCGGTCGGCGAGTCCGGCAATCCGGCCAGTCCGCATTACAAAGATCAGGTGACGGATTGGTACAACGTCACACCTCGCGTCTTTCCGTTTAGCAAGGCGGCGGTTGAGAAGGCTGCCACCAAGGTGCAGACGTTGGTTCCGTAAGATCAGGAGTAGAAGTGATGAAGAGATGTTATCAAGCTTTGTTGGTTGGCTGTTTGGTGTTTGCTGCTACGGCGCTTGCCCAGGAGCCACCCCTCCAACAACTCAGTCGTGAGCAGATCATCGAGCGGTTGGACAAAGAAGGTTGTGTCAGCCTCGGTGTCAAAATCTGTAAGTCTGATTTCGCCTTTGAAGGCAAGAACGTTGAAGCACTGACGTTTCAACTTGTGGAGACGGGCAAGTTTCCTGGCTTGCTGCTGATTCCGGGGCACGGGCGCACGGCGCGTGATCTCTTGACACTCGGTCACGCCTTTGCGCGCGCGGGCTTCGCCTGTATCGCGGTCTCGCAGCCCGGCTACGGCAAATCAGAAGGTCCGCCAGATTATGTCGGGCCTAACACGATCAAGACGCTGATTGCTGCTTACCGGAAGTTTCAGCGCGAGCCTTACGTGGATGCGCAACGTATGGGTGTTTTCGGCTATTCGCGCGGGGGGATGGCGGCTTCGTTGCTGGCCGTGCAACTCGACGACGTGCGCGCCGTGGTATTGGGCGCTGGCATTTACGATTTCAAAAAACAGTATGACGAGGTTACCCTCGAAGGCATCCGCGAGAACATGAAGCGGGAGACGGGCATGACGCCGGAGGCGATTAGAGCGCGTTCCTCCGTGCTGTTTATGGAGAAGCTCAATTGTCCGGTGCTGATTTTGCACGGCGAGAAAGACATCAACGTGCCGGTCAGCCAGGCCCTGCTGCTGCGTGACCGGCTGACGACGCTCAAGAAAGATTTCGAGATCAAGCTGTTTCCTGATAAAGAGCATAGCCTGGATATGCGCGACATAATTGAGCTCTCACGCGATTTCTTCAACCGCAAGTTGACCAGCGCAGCAACGAAGAAGTGAAGGTAAGTTATGAATCTGAACCGAGAACTCGAATTACATCTGACTCGCCGCCAGCTTTTTGGCCTCGGCGCAAAGGGCATCGGCTTGGCCGCGTTGGCGTCTTTGCTCAAGCTCGATGGTTTTGCTGCCGAGGAAAGAGACCCGAAGACGGGCGGCTTGGTGGGCGTGCCGCACTTCGCGCCAAAGGTGAAGCGCGTCATCTTCCTGCACCAATCGGGCGGGCCTTCGCAGCTTGATACTTTTGACTACAAACCCTCGCTCGAAAAATTGCACGGCACAGAGTTGCCCGATTCGATTCGCAAGGGGCAACGCATCACCGGTATGACTTCGGGGCAGAGCACCTTTCCCTGCGTCAAATCAATCTTCAGCTTCAAACAGCACGGCCAGTCGGGCACCTGGGTGAGCGAGTTGTTGCCGCACACGGCGAAGATTGTTGATGACCTGACCGTCATCAAGACGATGAACACCGACGCGATCAATCACGACCCGGCGATCACGTTTTTCCAAACCGGCTTTCAACAGCCTGGGCGACCGAGTATGGGCGCGTGGGTGAGTTACGGCTTGGGCAGCGAGAATCAAAACCTGCCCGCTTATATCGTATTGCTTTCGACGGCGCACGCGATCAACACCGATCAGCCGTTGTTCTCGCGCTTGTGGTCGAGCGGCTTCCTGCCTTCGTCGTATCAAGGCGTGCGCTTGCGCGGCGGCTCGACGCCGGTACTTTATCTGGACGACCCGCCGGGCGTGGACAAAAAGACGCGGCGGCAGATGCTTGATGCAGTAGCGAAGCTGAACAAGTTGAAGCACGACGACTACGGCGACCCGGAGATCGAAACGCGCATCGCGCAGTACGAGATGGCTTATCGCATGCAGACCAGCGTGCCCGACTTGATGGATTTGTCGAAGGAGCCGGATTCGGTGTTTGAAATGTACGGGCCGGAAGCGCGCAAGCCGGGTACGTATGCAGCGAATTGTTTACTGGCGCGGCGGCTAGCCGAGCGCGGCGTGCGCTTTATTCAGCTTTATCATCGTGGCTGGGATCAGCATGGCGATCTGCCGCGCGATCTGGCGCTGCAATGTCGCGGAACGGATCAACCGACGGCGGCTTTGGTGCAGGATTTGAAACAGCGCGGCTTGTTGGATGACACGCTGGTGGTGTGGGGCGGGGAATTCGGGCGCACGGTCTATTGCCAGGGCAAGCTGACGCCGGAGAATTACGGGCGCGATCATCACCCGCGCAACTTTGCGATGTGGTTGGCGGGCGGCGGATTGAAGAAAGGCTATGTGTTGGGTGAGACGGATGATTACAGCTACAACGTCGTCAGCGATCCGGTTTCGGTTTACGACCTGCAAGCAACGCTGCTGCATTTGCTGGGGATTGACCACAAGCGGCTGACGTATAAGTTTCAAGGGCGGTATTTCCGGTTGACGGACGTGCACGGCGAATTGGTCGAGAAGATTTTGTCTTGAACGGCTCACAACTTTACGGAGAAAGCGAAATGGCGACGCCACAATCCAAATTGAGCCGCTACAGTGTGGAAGATTATTTAGCGATCGAACGTTCGACCGGCGAACGACACGAATATCTAGACGGCCAGATTTTTGCGATGGCGGGTGAGAGTCCGGCACACGGTGACATCTGCACCAACTTAACGATGGTACTCGCTCTCCAATTGAAAGGAAGCTCTTACCGCGTCTGGTCGAAAGATTGCAAAGTGCGCAGCGGCCCTGTACCTAAGCAACGCCGCAACACCAAAGGTCTTTTTTCTTATCCCGATTTGGTAGTTGTTTGCGGCGAGCCGGAATTTCACGACAAGCATCAAGACGTGCTGGTCAACCCTAAAGTCATTATCGAAGTGTTGTCCGTTAGCACCGAAGCCTTTGATTCCAACGAGAAGCTGCGGCGCTATCAGCTATGGAATCCGACGCTCAGCGATTACCTGCTGGTTGCTCAAGTTGAGCCGGTCGTCTATCGCTACGTGCGTCAGGCAGACGGCGGTTGGTCGTATTATGTTCATCAAGGTTTGACGGAGCGCATCGAAATCGAAGCCATAGAATGCGCGTTGCAATTGCAGGACGTGTATGACCGTATCGTCTTTCCCGATGAAGATGACGCTGTGCCCGACCAAGCCTGAGTGAGATTGGCATGAGTTCCACCGTGAAATTGCAATAGCAACACCGTAGTCCCACTGGCAACTTCAGTTTGTGGCAAGCTTCGTTTTCATTCTGGCCGAAGCGATACTATCCGAGGAAAAAACCAATGATTCGTTCCCTGATATTCGCCCTGTCAGGCTTGCTCTTAATCCAGCAAAGCCGCCCACCCGCCAAACCATCGTTCACCGTCGTCGAAGCCTCCATCCACGACATGCAAACGGCGCTGGCGGAAGGTCGCATCACCTCGCGTGAGATTGTGCAGCAGTACCTCACGCGCATTGCGCTGTACGAAGACAAACTCAACGCCGTCATCATGGTGAATCCGCGCGCGCTCGAAGAAGCCGACACGCTGGATCGTGAACGCGCGCAAGGCAAGTTGCGCGGGCCGCTGCACGGCATTCCCATCGCGCTCAAAGACAACATCCACACGACCGACATGCCGACGACGGGCGGCGCGCTCGCGTTTGAGGGATTGGTGCCGCCCTACGAAGCGACGCTCACGAAAAACCTGCGCGAAGCGGGCGCGATCATCATCGCCAAAACCAACCTGACCGAGTTGGCGAATTGGGTAGCGACCGGCATGCCCGCCAATTACAACGCGCTCGTCGGGCACGGCTTCAATCCCTACGACCCGCGCCGCGACCCGCGCGAGGCTACGGCTGACGGGCGTCCGTCGCTCTTCACCGGCGGTTCGAGTTCGGGTGTAGGCACCGCCGCAAATTTTTGGGCGGGCAATGTCGGCACTGAAACTTCCGGCTCGATTCTCAGCCCGTCCAATCAAAACATGCTCGTGGGCATCAAGCCCACGCTGGGCCGCATCAGCCGCTACGGCGTCATTCCAATCACTGCTGATCAAGACACGCCCGGGCCGATGACGAAGACGGTGGCGGATGCGGCGCTGCTGCTCGGCGTGCTCGAAGGCAAGGCCACTGATCCGAACGATGCGGCGACTTCGCGTTGCGGACGCATGGGCGATTACACGCGGCATCTCAAGCGCGATGGGTTGAAAGGCGCACGCATCGGCATCCCGCGCGCGTTTTTCTATGACAAGCTCACGCCGCCCGGTGAAAAGCAGCCGCGCGGCGGACTCGATGCGGCGCAAACGAAAGTGATGGAAGAAGCCATCGCCATCCTCAAACAACAAGGCGCGATCATCGTTGATCCCGTAGAAATTCCGAGCATCGTGACGACCGACCCGCAGGAAAACTTTCTGCTCTGGTCTACGTGTTCCGGCCTCGACAATGCCAAAGGCAAGGATGCGGCGTGTTCGATTGTGTTCAAGTATGGGATGAAGCGCGACTTCAACAAATGGCTGGCGTCGCTAGGCGCGGCGGCTCCGGTCAAGACGCTGACCGAATTACGCCAATGGAACATCGCGCATCAACGCGCGGGCGCGCTCAAGTACGGTCAGGCGTTGCTCGACATTTCCGACGAGATGAACGTTGACGCGGACGCCGCGCGTTATCGCGCTGATCGTGAGAAAGACTTGCGGCTCTCGGCTACGAACGGCTTGGATGCGACAATCAAAAAACATCAACTCGACGCGCTGTTATTCCCAGGGCCGAGCAGCGCGGGGATTGCGGCAAAGCCCGGCTATCCGACGGTCATCGTGCCATTTGGCTTGATTCCGAACGCGCCGACGCCACCGTTCCCCGATACCTTCGCAGCCAAGCCCGCGCCCTACGGCGTAGGCTTCACCGGCCTAGCGTGCAGCGAAGCGCGGTTGATTGAACTGGCGTATGCGTTTGAGCAGGCGACGAAACGCCGCATCCCACCGCCGTCTGCGCCGTAGCTATGAAAACTTCCCGCTGGCAAAACAAGAAGGCATAATAGCAACTCGCACGGCTACAGAGGCGCGCACGGTGAACGTATTGTTAGGCCGTACGCTCTTCCTCGAAGGGCGTTAAGCAAAAAGCTAGCTCTAAATCACCTATGGCAATTGACTTCTCAAACCCATCTAACGTACACGCACCACTTGGTCTCTACTCGCACACAGTACAGGTGCCTGCTGGCACGGATTTGGTCTTCATCTCCGGGCAGCTCGGAGTTCGACCCGATGGCTCTACTCCCACTACAATGTCAGAACAGGCCGATCAGGTGTTTGCCAACATCATTGCGCTACTCAGTGCCCATGGCCTGCAGGCAACAGACATCATCAAGCTAACCACCTTTATGGTGATAGGGCACGATGGCGACGCAGTTCGCGCCGCCAGACTCAAGCACCTCGGTTCTCATCGCCCGTGCTCGACCGCCGTCTTCGTGTCTCAGCTTGTTGATCCTGCATGGTTTGTAGAGGTAGAGGCAATTGCGGCGCGACCGAATGCCCCAAGGGCATATTCTAGTGAGGCGACCTAACAGGGGCTTTCCGCTGAGCAGGTCTTGAAATAGCATAGGAGCTGTCGGACAAAAGTAGCCGACAGATTTCTGTATAAGGTGGACGTATGATTACCATAACCGAAAACTACTACATTACGGCAGAGGCAAACATTTTAGGCGGCGAGCCAATTATCAAAGGCACGCGCACGCCGGTGCGAGCTATTGTCGAAATCTGGCGGCTTGGCACGCCTGCCGAAGAAATTCCGAAACGATTGCCGCATTTGACGCTGGCGCAGGTGTTCAGCGCGCTCAGCTACTACAGCGATCATCAAGACGAAATCAACGATTACATTCAGCGTAATCGAGTCCCGGAGGAATTGATTGATCCATTGGTGCGCGACTTGTGAACCGTCTTTTTATCGAGCTATATCTTGACGAAGACGTAGACGTACTGGTGGCTGATTTGGTACGGGCACGGGGGTTCAAAGCCGTGACCACACAAGAAGTGAAGCGCAAGAAGAAAGCTGACGATGACCAATTGGCTTATGCCACCAGCCAGCAACTGGTGTTGGTCACACACAACCGGGTTGATTTCGAGGAATTAGCCCAGCAGTATTTTGCCGATGGTAAATCGCATAGCGGAATCATCATTGCTGTGCGCCACGATCCATATGCAATTGCGCAAAGGCTGCTCATTATTCTCAATCACATTACGGCTGATGAGATGACAGATCAAATCCGATACATTTAGACAAATGAATACATTTCGCCTTGAGCTTAAAAGCATCCGCAAAGTTATTAACCTTCATCTTCTTTTGCGCCAAGCAGGGTTAGCGTGCGCACTGTGCTTGGCGACGCTCACCGTTCACGGTCAAGACCCCGCCTGGGCGCAGTTCCGTGGGCCGGACTCGAATCCCGTGGGAACGCATGCGCGACTGGCCGACCGCTGGTCGAAGACCGAGAACGTGGAGTGGTCGCAGGAGCTTCCAGGTCGCGGGTGGTCGTCGCCCATCGTGACGGGCGGCAAGATTTACTTGACCACCGTCACGACTGAGGGCAAGTCGAAGCCGCCGCAGACTGGGACAGAGTACAGCAACGAGTACGTTGCGGAACTGCAAAAACAGGGACTCCCGATGGATAAGGTGATAGAGAAGGTCACCGAGCGCGACATCGAACTGCCGAAAGAGGTGATGTTGCACTACTTCCTTTATTGCCTGAACCTGAAGAGCGGCAAGGTGGAATGGCAGAAGGAGTTTTTCGCGGGGCATCCGCCCGGCGGGCGTCACCGCAAGAACAGCTTTAGCTCGGAAAGCCCTGTGACCGATGGGAAGTTCGTTTATGTGTATGTGGCGAATCTGGGGTTGTGGGCGTTTGACCTGAACGGAAAGCTGGCGTGGACGACACCGCTCGAAGCGAATCCGATCTATCTAGACTTCGGGACGGGCAGTTCACCTACGCTAGCCGGGAATCTGCTGATCATTTTGAACGACAACGAGAAGCAGCAGTTCATCGCGGCCTTCGACAAGCAAACGGGCAAGCAGGTCTGGCGCACGAATCGGCAAATAGGGCCCAAGGGGCGGCAGTCAGCCTGGGTGACGCCCTTTGTTTGGCAGCATGCGCTGCGTACCGAGATTGTAGCGGTGGGGCCGGGCGAGGTGGTGAGTTACGACCTGGCGGGGAAAGAATTGTGGCGCATGTCGGGAATGTCAGGGTCGCCGATTCCGATGCCCTTCGCCTACGACGGATTGCTTTACATTGATGGTGGGCGGGGAGCCTCGCTCGTCGCGCTTCGTCCTGGCGCTGCGGGCGACATCTCGCTCGGAAAAGAGCAGAGCTCGAACGAGTTTGTCGTTTGGTCGCAGGCGCGTGCCGGAACTTATCTGCCTACGCCTGTAGCGTACGAAGGTGGCATTTACGCGTTGACCGAAACGGGTATTCTGAGCCGCTTTGATGCCAAGACAGGCAAGCTGACCTACAAGACGCGGATTGACCCGGCGGCCACGGCGTTCACGACTTCGCCCTGGGCCTACAACGGCAAGCTGTTTTGTTTGAGTGAGGAAGGTCAGACGTTCGTTATAGCGGCGGGCGAGAAGTTCCAGTTATTGCATGTGAATGAACTGGACGACATGGCTCAGGCGTCGCCTGCGCTGGTGGGCGAGCGTCTGTTGATACGGACGGAGCACCGGCTTTATTCGATCCGCCGCAAAGGATAAGGCGGTAGTTAGGTCGCACCGCCACTATCCGTGCGGTTCGAGAGGTTTATCTGATGCCGCGCTTCTTCGTTGACATCAAGCTCGTTAGCTCGTCGTCCGTAGCCCTCAATGCATCCGATCTCCTGAGCCTTCTCGCAATCCGCGAAGACGGCTCAGAGTTTGAAATCGAGATGACAACGTTCGACTTCTCGATCAACATCCTTGATCGGCGGGCGAACAATCGTATCCACACGCAGTTCAGCACGAAGCCCCAGATAGATGACTTCATCCAGAATGTGCTTCGACCAGGTCGCTATAGCAGAGAGGTGGCGGAAGAGGAATACAGGATGTTCTATGAACTGCTTGTTGCAAAGTCCAATTACCTTAAACGGAAGCGTCGAAGACAGCAGGTCATCTCTGAGCCGCGCGCTGACGAGCGCCTAAAGCTCCCGTGACCATTACGTCGAATGCCACGCAATGAGTGCCAAATTGAAAGGAATGCAGATGAAACCTCGAATCAAGCGAAGAGTTATGTTTTTTGCCGGAATCGCCCTTTGCCTCTCGCTGTTGGCAGTCTTTTCCGGCCACGCAACAACAGCGGATGCGCGCTTCGAGATTTCGTATCCGGCCTCGCTCGACAACGGGCCGATCACCGGGCGCGTTTTCGTGATGATCTCCAAAACCAATCGCGTCGAACCGCGCTTGCAAGCGGGTTCTTATCAAGCTTCGGTGCCGTTTTTCGGGCTGGACGTCAATGCGTTGAAGCCGGGTGAGGGAGCGGTGATTGACAGTTCGACGTTGGGCTATCAGGTCGAGAATCTCAGCCAGCTTCCAGCGGGTGAGTATTACGTGCAGGCGCTGCTGAATGTTTACACGCAGGTGCATCGCAAGGACGGGCATGTAATCTGGGTGCACATGGATCAGTGGGAAGGCCAGCAGTGGAATCGTTCGCCGGGCAACCTGGTCAGTGAGGTGCAGCGCATTCGGCTCGATCCGGCTGCCGGGTTCAACATCAAGCTCAGTCTGACAAAGAAGCTGCCGCCGGTCGTGGCGCCGCCCGATACGGAATGGGTCAAGCGGGTGAAGATTCAGAGCAAGCTGCTGACGGAGTTCTGGGGCCATCCGATGTATCTCGGCGCGTCGGTGCTGTTGCCGAAGGGCTACGCGCAGAACGCCAATCAGAGGTATCCGGCGATTTACATTCAGGGGCATTTCGGACTCGGCGCGCCATTCGGGTTTACGACGCAAGCACCAGCGACGCCCGAAAGCGCGGAACAGCGCAAGGCGCGGCTGCAACGAAGCGCGCGCGAGCCGAGTTATGAATTCTCGCAGGCTTGGATGTCGGATGATTTTCCGCGCATGGCAGCGGTGACCTTTCAGCATCCGACGCCGTATTACGATGACTCTTACGCGGTGAATTCAGCCAACAATGGGCCGTATGGAGATGCGCTGCTGACGGAATTGGTTCCGTATCTCGAAAAGAACTTCCGGCTGCGCGCAGAACCGCAGGCACGAATGTTGACGGGTGGCTCAACGGGCGGCTGGGAATCGTTGGCGCTGCAAATCTTTCATCCGAAGTTTTTCAATGGAGTGTGGTCGCTGTATCCTGACCCGGTGGACTTCCGCCGTTACCAGATGTCGAACGTTTACGAAGACGACAATGCCTTCGAGGTACCGAGTGGTGACTGGGCCAAGCTGATTCGCCCGCTGTCGCGCAACGCCGATGGGCAGGTCACGCTGACGATGCGCGAGATGTGCCGATTGGAAGCCGTGCTTGGCAGCAACGTGCGTTCGGGGCAACAGATTGCCGCGTGGGATGCGGCTTATGGGCCGGTTGGCAAGGACGGTTATCCGCGTCCGATCTGGGATCGGCTGACGGGCAAGATTGACCGCGAGGTCGCGTTGTACATGCGCGACAACGGCTACGACCTGCGCTACAACCTCGAAAAGAACTGGTCGAAGATCGGCCATGACTTGGTGGGCAAGATTCACGTCTATTGCGGCGACATGGACAACTACTACCTGAACCTGGCGGTGTATCAGCTCGAAGAATTCTTGCAAGCCGCCGATAATCCCAAAGCCGAAGCTGTGTTTGAATACGGGCGACCGATGAAGCCGCACGGTTGGCAGCCGTTCACGAATGCCGAGTTGGTGCGGCTGATGGCGGCGCGTATCAATAAGACTGCGGGGCAGGCTGCGAATGCAAAGGCGGCGGCGAAATAACAACCTTACGCGCAAATTGACGGGGTTTGCTGGTGGTTTTATTATGCGGCCTATGGCGAAAAGAAGCGGGAAAAACGGCAAGTTGGTAACAGAAATGGTCGGCGGCGAGCCGTATCAGTACTACCCGCTGGGCAAACATGTTGTGCGTGCGCTCGGCGTTTGCAGCGGGCGTCCGACCTTCAAGTACACGCGCATCGAGATCACAGGCACACTGGAACGGCTGGCGGCGGGTGAAAGTCTGGAGGACGTTGTGGCCGGTTATCGTGGGCGTGTGACGCGCGAGGCCATTCTGGAGGCCGGACGCATCGTGACTAGCCAATTCCTGACCACCTTGCCTGAATTAGCAGCAGCCTGATGATTGCGCCCAATGATCGTATTGGACGAACAATTACTCGGACGTGGGCTGGAAAGCGACATTGCTGCCTGGTATCGCGGGCCAGTATGTTTCATCCACGAATTGCGGCCGCAATCAGTCGTGAAGGACGATGCCATTCCGATCCTGCTCCGTCTGCAACGGCGGCCCACCTTCGTCACGATCAACGATCATCACTTTTGGCGCAAGATTGAGGCAGATACGCGGTTTTGCATCGTCTGCTTTGACTTCTCCGATGCGGAAGCCAAGCTCATTCCGCCGCTGCTCAAGCGCCTCTTACGCCATCCGAATTTCAAAACCAAAGCGCAAAGGATGGGATCTGTAATTCGCTCTACTAAGGTGTCGGTCAGCTACTACACGCGTCACGACCGCTTGGTTCGGACAGTTGTTTTATAAATAGGTTGTGACACGCAATGCTTGCTTGAAAGTGCCCCTGATGTTTAATAAATGTCTGTGAACTTCGAACCAGAAATGATTGTGATCCCTGCGGGCGAATTCCTGATGGGCTGCGCGACGGGCGCAGCAAACGAACGCCCGGAGCATCGCGTTTGGGTAGATCGTTTCGCCATTGGGCGTTACGCTGTGACCAACCGGCTTTATCGTGTTTTTCTGGAAGAGACGGAACGTCCAGCCACGCCGGGCTTCAGCGACGCACGCTTCAATCATCCTGATCAACCGGTCACGAGCGTGAGCTGGTTCGACGCCGTAGCTTATTGCGAGTGGTTTTGCGAGCGCACTGGCAAACCGTTTCGTTTACCTACTGAGGCCGAATGGGAACGCGCGGCGCGCGGCGGGTTGGAGTCGCGGCTTTACACCTGGGGTGATGAGCCGCCGCAAATGCAACCGCGCTACGCTGAATTGTGGCGCACGGGGCCGGAGCCTGGCGGCGTGCGTCCGCCGAACGGTTTCGGGCTGTGTGACATCGCTGAGAACGTGCACGAATGGTGCGCTGATTGGTACGACGCGGAATATTACAGCAACTCGCCGACCAGCAATCCAGCCGGGCCGCTAGCAGGCGTGCGGCGCGTTTCACGCGGCGGTTCGTGGCGGCATCAGATCAAGATTGCCCGCGTAGCCGCGCGCAGCAGTCTGCCACCGGGGTATCAATACAACGATTACGGATTTCGCTGCGCGCTAAGTTTATGACGCGGAACTGCGCGCTCGGCGTCCGTCGCAGTCGTGTGAGCCAAGTCGAGGAGCCAGCCCTGACTCCCAGAATAACCTGGCAGTGCGAGGCCACTCATCAAACCGACCAGCGCCAGGATCAGGCACATTCGACGACAAGTGTGATTGCTCAGTTCGCGCAAACACTCCTCCTCGTTCTTTCTGCTTCTCGATCACCAAGGCGCGGTCGAGCTACCGTCTTTTGATAGGGCCTGAGACGGTAGCAACAAATCAAGTAGGAGTGTTACACCGCCGCCGGATACTTGTCACTCCTTGGCAGGTGTGGAAGTATGGGGCGCACAACCACAACCTTTATCCCTAGGAGCAATTTGATGGCTGACAAAACCACCCGTCGCAGCTTTCTTTCACAGGCCACGGCAATCTCTGCCGGTGCGCTGTTGACTAACCCGGCGAACGCAGAGGACAAACCGTCTCCGAAGTCTAACAGCGCGTCTGCAACCAGACGTGTGTTGGGCGCAAATGACCGCATCAATTTCGCCTTTATCGGCATGGGCGGACGGATGGGCACGCACACACGCTACATCGCCACGCGGCAAAAAGAGGTCGGCGATGTGCAAGCCATCGCCATCTGTGAGATCTACGAAAAGCGCAAGCAGCGCGGGCAAGAGCAGACAGGCGTTGACAGTAAAAATATCCATCACGATTATCGCGAATTGTGCGCGCGCAAGGACATTGACGCCGTCGTCATCGCCACGCCCGACCATTGGCACGCGCGACAGGCGATTGAAGCCTTGGGGCAGGGCAAGCATGTCTACGTCGAAAAGCCGATGACCTACACCATCGAAGAAGCGCGCGATTTGGCGCGCAAGGTGCACGAAACCAAGCTGGTCTTGCAGGTCGGCAGCCAGCACGCGTCGGTTCTGCAATGTTGGAAAGCGCGCGAAGCCATCGAACAGGGAATGATCGGCAAGCTGTTGTGGGCTTCGACAAGTTATGCGCGCAATGTACCGGGCGGCGAGTGGAACTACCCGATTGATCCCGATGAGGTGGCGAACGAGAAGACGATTGATTGGAAGGCCTTCCTCGGCTACGCCAAGAAGCGGCCTTTCGATAAGGACCGCTATTTCCGCTGGCGCAAGTATTGGGACTATTCGGGCGGGATTGCGACCGATCTCTTCTATCACCGTTTGACGCCACTGATGATTGCGATGAATCAGATCGAATTCCCCACGCGTGTGACTGCCGGTGGCGGGCTGTTTGCGCCACAGGAGAATGACATTCGCGAAGTGCCGGATACCTACTACACGACAATTGAGTATCCCGGCAAATGCGCCGTGATGATCGGTTCTTCGATGCTCAACGAACAGGGCATCCCCGAAATGATTCGCGGAACAAAAGGCTCAATCTATCTGCAAGGCCGCAACATCCGCGTCGTGCCCGAACGCCCGTTCAAGAAAGATTTCGTCGCCAAATACGGCAAAGACGAACTGATCATTGACACCGGCAGCGATCCAAAAGCGACCTACGAATTTCAAGGCAAGCCGTGGACTGCCGATCACATGGGCAATTTCATCAACGCGCTACGTGGCAAAGAAGAGGTGCATTATCCAGCGGATTTCGGCTACAAAACGATGGTGGCAATTCGCCTGGGCGTGGATGCCTATCGCAGCGGGCAGACGATGTATTTCGATGCGGCGCGTGAGCGAGCGACGACGCGCCCGCCCGTGTTGGCTTGATCCTACTGAGAGTTGGTAAGCGCATGACGCCGGTTTCTCTTTGCTATCTGCTCTTGGCGTTGCTGTTAGCTTTCCCGCCGGGGCTTGCCCAAACGACCGCCGAAGAACAACTACGGCAGGCGCAGACGCTCTTCAATCAACGCCGCTTTGCCGAAGCTGCCGAGGCTGCGCGCCGGGCGCGTGAGTTGAAGCCTGAGTTACTGGCCGCCTGGAAGCTGAGTGGCTTGTCATTGCAGTTGGCCGGGCGGGTTGACGAAGCGGCGCAGGAGTTCAGCTTGGCTTTGCGGCGCTTTTCAAAAGATGCTGACCTATGGTTTTTTCTCGCGCGCGTACAATACCTACAATCTTCGCTCAAAGCTGCTGAACAATCCGCGCGGCGTGCGTTGGCCTTGCAGCCGGATCACGCTGGCGCCCACACACAATTGGCAATGGTGCTGGAGGCATTGAACGATTTTCCGCAAGCCCTTACTCATTACCGGCGCAGCATCGAGTTGAGCAAGCAGGATTCGCGCCCGCCTGTGCTGCCGCTGATGAATGCTGGAAACCTGCTGCTGAAAATGGGCCAGGCCGAAGAGGCGCTCGACTACTTCAATCGCGCGGCAGCCAGCGAACCGCAAGCCAGTGCGCTCCAGCTTGCGCGGGGTCGCGCGCTGGAACAGGTTGGCCGTTTGTCTGAAGCGGCGAAGGCCTATCAGCAGGCCGTCACGCTTGACGGGAACCAGTCAGCGCGCAGTGCGCTGGAACGGTTGCGCGCTGGCGCTTCTGATAAACAGCCGGTGAGCAAAAATGACGCTGCGCTTGTGCCAGTGCGGTTCCGCGATATTGCGGCTCAGGCTGGTCTCAATTTCGTGCTGCGCAACGACGCCTCGCCGCGCAAGTATCAGGTCGAAGCGATGACCGGTGGCGTGGCCGTGCTTGATTACGACAACGACGGCTGGCAGGACATCTACTTCGTCAACGGCGCGAAGTTGCCGGAGATGAAGAAGACCACGCCGCAATTCTGGAATCGGCTCTACCATAACAACCACGACGGCACCTTCAGCGACGTGACGGAGAAGACGGGCGTGCAGGGCGAGGGCTACGGCATCGGCGTGGCGGTGGGCGATTACGACAACGACGGCGATCAAGACTTGTTTGTCGCGGGCGTCAATCGCAACCAGTTGTTGCGCAACAACGGCCAGGGTGGGTTTGAGGATGTAACAGAGAAGGCGGGCTTGCTTGGCCTTGATCCGCAGCGCGGCAAGCTGTGGAGCGTAGCGGCGGCCTGGCTCGATTACGACAAGGACGGCGATCTCGATCTCTTCGTCGTCAATTACTGTAAGTGGCGGCCTGAGCTTGATCCGTATTGCGGCGCGCAGAAAGAGGGCTGGCGCACCTATTGTTTCCCGGATCGTTACGAAGGCTTGCCCAATCAATTCTTCCGCAACAACGGCGACGGCACTTTCAGCGATGTCTCAAGCGCGAGTGGCGTGGGACAGCACATTGGCAAAGGGATGGGCGTGGCAATTGCGGATTACGATGGTGATGGTTGGATTGACCTGTTCGTAGCCAACGATACGCTGCCCAATTTCCTGTTTCGCAATACTGGCAAGGGGGGCTTTGAAGAGATCGGTTTGCTGGCCGGTGTCGCGCTCAATGATAGCGGCAAACCTGTTTCGAGCATGGGCGTGGACTTTCGTGATTACGACAACGATGGGTTGCCAGACGTGATTGTGTCGGCGCTGGAAGGCGAGACCTATCCACTCTTCCGCAATCGCGGCAAAGGTTTCTTTGCTGATGAAACGTGGTCGAGTGGGCTTGGCGCAGAGACCGTCAAACGCAGTGGTTGGAGTTTGGGCCTCTTCGACTTTAACAACGATGGTTTCAAAGACCTCTTCACCGTCAACGCGCACGTCAACGACAACCAGGAGCTTTACAACGAGCAGACCTATCGCCAGCCGAACAGCCTGTTACTCAATACTGGAGGTGGCAGTTTTCGAAACGCATCTTTGAATGCGGGCGAAGACTTTCAGCGCAAGCGCGCGCATCGCGGCTGTGCTTTTGCTGATTTCGACAATGATGGGCGCGTGGATGTGGTTACGACTTCGCTGAATGAACCGGCGGAGTTGTGGCGCAATGAGGCTGCGCCGGATCAGCATTGGGTGGCTTTGCGTTTGGTTGGCGCGAAGAGCAACCGCGACGGCATCGGCGCAGTGTTGAAGCTGACAGACACAGCGGGCAGAGTGCAATTCAATCACGTCACCACCAGCGTCGGTTACGCTTCAGCCAGCAGCCGACTGGTGCATTTCGGCTTGGGGAAAGAGCGCGCCCTGAAAAGTCTGGAAATTCGCTGGCCGAGTGGGAAATCGCAAACGCTGCGAGAGATCGCTGCTGATCAAATCTTGACGATCAAGGAGCCAAAATCGTAAATGCACTTTGTGCTGGGCTGTTCGAAAGGTTCTCCGTAAAGCCCCAACGGGGCGGTATAAGATAGCCCGGCGCAAAGCGCCGGGTGGCTAGCTTCACAAGCCCTGAAAGGGCGCAATAATTTATGACGCCCTTTCAGGGCTTGAAATTGTTGACCCACGTTCCCAGGGCGTTGCCCTGGGCTTTCATATTATGCCCCGTTGGGGCTGTCGGCATCCGCTAATGCTCAATCAACAAGTCATTCTCGCCGCCGCTGAACGCATCCAGCCTTTCATCCGCACCACGCCGGTGGATTATTCAGTCGCTTTGAGTGAACTGACCGGCTGTCAGGTTTGGCTCAAGCTCGAACATCTGCAACACACCGGTTCATTCAAGCTGCGTGGCGCGGCCAATAAGCTGCTCGCACTCTCGCAAGTGGAGCGCGAACGCGGCGTGATTACAGCTTCCAACGGCAATCACGGCATCGCGGTTTGCTACGCGGCTAAGCAACTCGGTCTGAAGCCGCAAGTTTTTATGCGCCAGGGTGTGCCGGAAATAAAAGTCTCCTTGATCCGCGCGCTTGGTGGCGAGCCGGTCTTTTATGGCAACGATCCGTTGGCCGCTGAAGTGCAGGCTCGCGCGACGGCTGAGCAAACTGGCCAAGTCTTCATCTCGCCCTACAACGACGCCGAGGTAATCGCGGGACAAGGCACGCTAGGCGTCGAATTGTATCAGCAACTCGAAAAGATTGATGCAGTCTTCGTGGCCGTTGGTGGTGGCGGCTTGGTTTCGGGCATCGCGGCTTACCTGAAAGCAGTCAGGCCACAGGTGAAGGTGATTGGCTGTTGGCCTGAAAACTCGCCAGTGCTGTATGAATGTTTGAAGGCCGGGCGCATCTTTGATTGTCCCGAACAGCCCACCATCTCTGACAGCACGGCGGGCGGGATCGAAGCCGATTCAATCACCTTTGCGCTCTGCCAACGATTGCTGGATGGCTATGTACTGGTTAGCGAAGATGCGATCAAACGGGCGATGCGCCTGCTGCTTGAACGGGAACGTTGGTTGGTTGAGGGCGCAGCGGGTGTGGCGGTGGCGGCGCTGATAAAGGAGTCACGCAATTATTCGGGCAAGCACGTCGTGGCTTTGCTATGCGGGCGCAACATCGCGGCGGAGAAATTACGCGAGGTTTGGTGAAAGCTGGATAACACCGCACAATTTCACCAAAGAAAATGCCGTCCCCGGCGCAAAGCAAGGGACGGCATTCGGGTTTTTGGTTGCAGCAGTGGCTAGAAGATGAACTTAAAGCCCAACTGAATGTGGCGCGGATAAGCCACTTCGGTATCGCCCGCCGTGCGCGGAAAGACGCTGCCAAAGTTTTGATCATCCGGGTTGTTGGTGAACTGCCGCACGCGATACGAATAAGTGTTCGTGAAGTTGAACATTTCCAGGCGGAACTGGAAGCTCTTCGTTTCGGTGAGCTTGGTCATTTTGTTGAACGAAAGATCGGCTGTCGGCGGCGAGTGCAGCCGGACAGTCGAAGAGCGGAACGAGGTGTAGCGCGGTGAACTTGCGCCGCCGAAGCTGGTTCGGCGAATCATGTCCACATTGGCTAACGAACAGCCTTGCAAATTAGCACTGTAGGTTTGCAATGTCAGGGTGCCGTTGTCTGCCCGACGAGCGGCACAAACCGAACGCGCGCCCGTTGTGCTGCCGATGACAGGATAGGTACGGAACGCCCAAACCTGATCGCTGCCCTTCCATTGGATGTCTTTGAGATAAGCATCCGGGTTGATCCACTCGATGTTTTCATTCAGATCCCACGGACGGCCCGACTGCCATTGCAGAATCAGGCTGCTCTGCCACCCGCTGACAAACTTGCTCACGACGCCGTTCGAGGGGTTGAAAAGCTTCTGCCCTTGGCCAAACGGCAACTGGTAAACCAGCCCTGCCGTGAAGCGGTGCGGGCGATCAGCGAAGTAAAGCCCGCGCTGCTTGATGCCCTTCTGGAGGTCGTTCCAGCCCCACTCCTCGATCTGCTTCGAGAAAGTGTAGGTCAGCACGCCGTTCAGCCCGTTCTTGGCACGCTTCTCGAAGGTGACCTGCGCCGAATCGTAGGCGATGCTGCCATCGTTGCGCGTCAACTCGTTGAAGCCGCCGTAATGCGGGTACGGGCGCGCCAGTTCAAAGCGCGACAGCGTGGTGGCGGTGAAGCGCGTTGAGCCGCGGAATGGTTCTAAGCCACGGAATGGGTTGGGTAACTGTTCGTTACAGTAGGCCGGGTTGCCGCCTTCGAGCGGGTTGCACAGCTTGCGGAACTCCAGACTAGGCTCGTTGAAGGGGCGCGTGGTTTGCAGCTTCTTCGTGCGGTTGCCTACGTAGGAGACTTCCAACTTCGAGTCCCAAGGTAGTTGGTACTGGAAGCCGAGCGAGTACTGATTCACGTAAGGAACCTGGAAAGTCGTGTTGACGAAGTTAGGAGCTTGGCCCAGGAAGGTCTGCAAGCCAAGCGAGCTTCCCGACGGAGTAAGGATGCCGTTCGGGAAAGGGTTGTTGATGATGCCATCAATCGGTGTCCTACCACCATCGAGCGAATTGACGATATCCGTGCTAACGCTGAAGCCACTGAATTGGAGGTAGTCGTTGGTCGGATTGACAAAATACAAGCCCCAACCACCGCGCAACACCAGCTTCTCTTTGAGCAGGTAGGCGAAGCCGATGCGTGGCTGGATGTTGTTCCAGTCAACATCCGCTGCGGTACGTTCGGCACCATTGACGCCCGCGAACAGCAGCCCGCCCTTCAACTGTGGCAAGGTCGGGAACTGGGTGCGGTTAATCAGGCTGTTTACTGGATTGACGACCTCCGCGTCGAAGCCACGGTTTATGCGATTGTAGCGCTCGTTCGGCGCGACGTTGATGTCCCAGCGCAGGCCGAGATTGAGCGTCAGCCGGCGGCTCAGCTTCCAGTCGTCCTGGAACCAAGGCGCATAGTATTTGCCGAGCGTGGTCGGGAAGAGGCGGTTTTCAACGTTACCACCGACGTAGCCGAGCAGGAAGGTGGCGATGCCGTTGCCGCTTTGCGGGTCGCCCACGTCAAAGCGCTGCTGCGTGAAGCCGCGACTCGCATTCAGGCGGAACGGATTGCCCTCATCCTTGGTGGCGTACTGCGTCCAACGCATGTCCACGCCCGCCCGCCACGACTGCGCGCCGCGAATCCAGGTGATGTTCGGGTGCGCAGCAATGGTGTTCGTGATGTTGTTGCCCGGATTTCGACCGATGGAGGTGTAGCCATCGCCAGGCTCGTAACGCCCGAACATGACGCTGCCCGGCAACGAATTGACCAACGCTGACGAGAAGCCGAGCGTCGTTCGGTCAAAGCCCATGTTTTCCAGACCCACCCCCTTCTCTTCGAAGCGATTGAAGGAGAGGCGGAAGTTTAAGATGAAGGTCGGCGAGAAGGTCGCCAGATGATCGGCCACGAACGCATCGTTCAGTCGCTTGAATGGCAACTGACAACACTCCCCGACGGCATCCACGACGCCGTTTTCGTTGCGATTCTCGCGGCGGTCGTTCTTCGCAAAGCGCAGGTACATCCGGTTCTTGTCATTGAACTGTTGGTCAACTTTGGCCACCCAGTTCCAGAAGCCGTCGGTTGCGATATTCGGCGAAAGGAAGAAGTTGTTTTTCGAGTAGCCCGCCGCTGTGTCGCTCGAATTGGGCTTCGGCATAAAGCCAAGAATCTTCTTCGCAATCGGGTTGATGCGGTTGACCGGAATCCTATTACCGGGGAACGGATCGCGCCGCCAGCCGCCCGCCACGCTTGTGTCGGCCCGACCAGTGAGCGGGTCGTAAATAACAATCGGACGGCCTGCGCCATCCACCAGCTTGCTGAAATCACCATCAAGGAACTCAGGCTGTATCGTTGAAAGCGTCAACGGTTGCGGGACGCCTTCGCGGTAGCCTTCGTAGTTGAACATGAAGAATGTCTTGTCCCGCCCGTTATAGAGCCACGGGACACGCACTGGGCCTTCAACCTGCCCGCCGTACTGGTCGAGGTAATGAATAGCCTTCGGCGCTCTTCTGGCCTTCAGCCGGAAGTCGGTCGCGTCAAGTCCTTCGCGGCGTAGGAACTCGTAGAGTGTGCCGTGGAAGGCGTTGGTGCCGGAGCGCAGGTTGACGTTGATGATGCCGCCCGTCGTCTTGCCGTACTGGGCGTCATACGTGTTCGTCATGATCTTGAAGTCCTGCACCGAGTCCACCGGCGGGACGTAAGCGATGTTGTTGCCACCAGCTTGCCCGTTGTTGGGCGCGCCATCGAGCAGGAATTCATTGCCACGCGACTGGCTGCCGTTGATCGTCCACTCGGCGATAGCGCCGTTGTCAAAGGGGCGCTGCCAGATCGAGGCGCCGTTGAAGTTCACACCAGCGGTCAGGATGCCGAGCATAAACGGGTTGCGCGCGTTGAGCGGCAATTCAATTACCTTCTGCCGGTCAATCACGCCGCCACGGTCAGCGGTTGCGGTCTCGATCACTGGCGCTTCGCCTTGGACCGTGACCGATTCGCTGACGTTGCCGGGTTCGAGCGCGAAGTCAATCGTCGCGACCTGTGAGATGACCAACTCGACATTGTCGCGCGTGGCCTTCTTAAAACCGCTAACCTCGACTGTAATGGAATAGGCTCCGGGCCGCAGGAAAGGCGCTTTGTAGTTGCCTTCGCTGTCGGTGGTCATGGTGGTTACGTCATTGGTGCCGATGTTCTTGACGTGTACCTGTGCGCCTGGGATAGCCGCTCTGTTGGCATCAGTGATGCGACCGGTGACTGTGGCGCGAAAGTCTTGCGCACCAATCACCGTTGCCAGGAGCATCAGGGAGAGCAAATTCAAGAGAGTGTGACGCCAGAGTCTGAACATGCATTCCTCCTATTAAACTGATGGGTTGTAATTACTTCCCCCAGTACGGTGAACCTTCATGCTAACCTTTGGGGAAAGCTGATCGAGTTTCTAAAAATAGAGTAGAGCGAAACGTAAAGGAGCTAAACGCAGGCTCCGTTCAAGGAGTGTAAGGTTACTGCTCTTGCTTGAATTTGCTTCTGCGCTTCCCAGCTAGACGGCAGAAGTCTTCTGGATGCGGCGGCAGTGTAAAGGAGTTTGAGTTTAATGGGAAGACCAATTCAGTAGGCATCAACTTTTTCTTTGACCAAAAAGACTTGAAATGAGCGCCAAACTGCTTGAACTTTAGAGAAATATTCAAAATTATCGCTGAACAGGGAAAAATGGTTTTACCACTTGAATTAAGCACAGCGCTTGAAACAGGGCTGGCCAAGTACAAGCTGAATCAACTGGCGCAGGCTGCCGCACGCCTCTCGGAGCGTTACCGGCTGCCGGAAAAAGCCACCGGCAATTTTCAATTGGACAGCCTCGAACGTGCGGCTTATCTGGCCGTAAGACTACCTGCTACGTTTGCCGCTGCGAGCGCAGTGTTGGCGGAGGTCAGACGGCTGGAGCCAGCCTTGCGCATTGAAAGTTTGCTCGACTTGGGCGCAGGCCCAGGCACGGCGATGTGGGCGGCGGCGGAAATCTTTGGTGAATTGCAAAGCTGTGTGTCGATCGAACGCGATAACGAATTTATCCGGCTCGGCAAAAGCCTGGCGCAGCCGGCGCGGAGCAGTGTGCTGCGCCAGGCGGCGTGGCGGCAGCTCGATCTGCAACGAGTCGCCGAACTCCCGCCGTGTGATTTGGCGGTCTGTGCTTACTCGCTGGGCGAACTGGAAGCTGCCACCGCCAAGCGCGTAGCGCAGCACGCTTGGAAAGCCGCGCAAAAGATCTTCGTCATCATCGAACCCGGAACGATGCGGGGTTTTGCGACGATCAAGCTGTTGCGTGACGAATTGATTGCCGCTGGCGCACACCTCGTTGCTCCGTGCCCGCATGCGAGAGCTTGCCCGCTGCCCGCTGGGGATTGGTGCCACTTTGCCGCGCGGTTCGAGCGTTCATCATTGCAGCGCCGGTTGAAGGCGGGCACGCTCGGCTACGAAGACGAAAAGTTTGCTTACATCGCGGTGGCTAAACAGCCTGTGGCGCGCGCCACCGCACGCATCTTGCGCCATCCGCAACGCCAGCCGGGATTCACACGGTTGCGGCTTTGCACGACGGAAGGCTTGCAAGAGACTACGATCGCCAAAAGCGACAAAGAAACTTGGAAACGCGCACGCAAGGCAGAATGGGGCGATGAGTGGCCATGAGCTGTCTGTCAGACTACCTTATTCAGTAGTCAGATGTTACTCTCAAAGTGGTCAAAGAAAGCCAAGTCACGAAGAGGAAATTAGGGGCTGAAGGCGTGCCGACGGTGAATAGCGATTGAGCTTGGAGCAGTAATAAAAAACCTGCGCGCTTCACTCCAATTTGGGTTATGGCAGAAATTACGGACATTACAGAAAAGCTGAAACCACAGCCGCGCAACGTACGGGCGGAGGATTTGGTCGCTGAAATTCAGCGGCTGATGGCTGAGCAATTGATTGTCACTATCTATCGTGAGCGCATCCGCCCATTGCGCACGCGCAGCTATCAACTCGACGCGCCGGTGAAAGCTGTGCCGGTCGAAATCCTGCACACGCTGCTGGGCATCGAGTTGAAGATCGGCAAGCGCCGCTTACTTTGTCCTGACTTGGCGACGGCGCGTTATCTGGCAGTCTTTGCGCGTTTAGGCGTGACGGCGGTGGCGATCCCTTATGACATCACGCAGATTTCGCAGTTAGCCGATCAACTGGAATCGTCGTGGTATCGTATGCTGACTCTGACCGAACATCTAACCACGGAGCGCAGCAGCCAGTTGCGGGCACGCGTTTTCAACGCGCTGATCAGCGATCAGCGTCAGCAGATTGTCGAGCTTGGCGCAGGCCCGGCGATTCCGCAGTTCATTCAAAATACAAAACAACGCAAGTATAGGAGTTGAGCCCGACGACTTACGAAGAAGGCTTGTGCGCCGTTGCCTGAGCCTTTACGGGATTTCAATTGGCTCAAGGAAAGGTGTAGGGATTATGAAACGTACTTGGCATTTCGTCTTGATTGGGGCAAGCATCTTAAGCTCGCTCTCGCTCGCGCTACCTGCCGGACAGGTGGTGGCACAGCAAAATCGAACGTCCGGGCCGACCTCGCGACCGGCAACGCAATCCGGCGTTCCGATCTACGCTCCCTCGTCAAAACCGCCAGCGCAAACGCCGCCGTCGGCGCGTAAGCTTTCGCCGCTCGATCAATTGCGCGCGGGTGATTTTACGTTGCAGGCGCTCGATGGCAGCGCAGTAAAGCTGAGCAACTTGCTGGCCGAGGGTAAGCCGGTGTTGATTCAGTTTTGGCAGACGAGTTGTGAACAGAGCCAGGCCGAGGTGGCTTATCTGAAAGATATTTGGGGGCGTTATCACCGCCAGGGGTTGGTAATGCTCACGCTGACGATTCAAGACCCGGCGCAGCGCACGCACGTCAACGCGTTTGTGCGTAACACCGGCATCAATTATCCGGTTTACTTTACGCCGCCGAAACTTTATCGCTTGATGACGGGTGGCGCTACGGGTACGCCGCAGACTTACGTCTTCAGCCGTGATGGGATGATTGCCAACCGCTTGATCGGTTGGGAGCCGCGCCGCGGTCAACCGGCTTTGGAGGGCGCGCTGAAGAGCGTGCTTGATTGAGCGCCGCAACGATACGAGTTGTTTTGAACCTATGAAAGTGCCGCTCACTCTGCTGTTATTGCTTTGCCTTTCTGCTGCGACTAGCTTGGCGCAAGAGCCGCCTACGAAAACGCTCGCGCAAATCAAGGCGAAGCACTTCAGTGTGCGCACGCTTGATGGCAAGCGCGTCGAACTGGCTGAATTGTTGGGTCGTGGCCGTCCGCTCGTACTGGATTTCTGGGCGACGTGGTGTGGGCCGTGCCGCGTAGAGATTCCGCATCTGCTGGAATTCGCCGAACAATACCGCGCGCAAGGGTTGTTAGTAGTTGGCTTGACGCTGGAAGACCCGGCGGAGAAGTCGGCTGCCGTGCGGCAGTTTGTCAAAGAATTCAAGATGACCTACCCGGTGGCGTTTGCTTCGCCATCAATCTATGCCTTTCTCAACCCGGATGAGACGCGCGCCCGCTTACCACAAACGTTTGTCTTTCGCGCGGACGGCACACTGGTGCGCCGGCTGACAGGTTACAACGCCACGCTCAGCCGAGAACTGTTGGCCGCTGCGCTAGCCGAAGCGATGAAGGCGCGCAAAACTGAGCAATGAGTGTGTCGGTTGTCAGCCGTGCTGTGGCAGGCTAAGATACAGCCTTACTCCGACCAGATAACATTCCAACTTCAGAGGCAATATCATCAATGCTGCGTTCCGTATCTACACCGCGCCACGTGCTGGCCGTTATTATCCTACTGCTGGCATTCATTGCGCTCGCCTGTCAGCAAAAAAATGCGTCCGGCAATTCGGCGAACAACGCGCCTGAGCCGCCGCGCCCGGCGCAATCCAGCGTGGTTACTTCTGCTAAGGTTACTCCATCGCAGCCTGTGGCGGCCGGCAGTACGCCAGCCGCAATGTCAACCCAGCCTGCGGAGCCGCTGGCTGCTACGCAGGGCCAGGACTTCGAGTTGGTGTTGCTCGATGCGTCGAAGCTCAAGCTCTCGAAATTGCTGGGGCGGCGCAAGGTGGTCGTCATCAACTTTTGGGCGACCTGGTGCGGCCCGTGCCGCCGCGAAATCCCGGAGTTGATCGCGTTGCAAAAGGATTACCAACAAAACAAGGAGGTAGAGATTCTCGGCCTCTCCGTCGAAGACCCGCAACAATTCCGCGAGCAAGTCAAAGGTTTTGCCCAACAATTCGAGATCAATTACAAGGTCGGTTTCTCGCCGATCCCGATGTTTATGTCGCTCAACGGCACTGACCCGCGCGCGCCGATTCCGCAGACCTTTATCTTTGGCAGAGACGGCAAGCTGGTGCAGCACATCATTGGCATGCGACCGGCTTTCAAAGATTTTCTACAGCAGACGGTTGATCTCGCGCTCAAATCGTCTTGAGTAAAGGCTAGCATTCGCAACATCCGCCGCCCTGTGTTATAACCCTTTTCCGGATTGAGCCGCTCCGGCGGTTACGATCAGCCCCGCCTGAAAATCCTGACTGGGACACCAGCAGACAACTGGAGGCAACATTTCTTATGCATGATTCACAACGCAATTTTCTTAAGCTGATTCTTTTGCCCGCCTTGTTTCTTACACTGAGTAGCTTGGTGACAGTCAGCGCAGTACAGCAACAAGCTGCCAAACCGAAGACTGAGACAAGTGACGATCCGGTGCCGCTTACCAAACGGACTGAGTCGCCCAAACCGTCAGAACAACAGCACAATCCGGGGCCGGATGAATTCATCAACTTTCGCTATCCAGTGATTAACGGAAAAGGCGAGCTGGCCTTCATCGGAATGAACAGCGCGCCCGGCACACCGCGGGGCTATAACCAGACGCTCTATTCCCGCAACGCTGATGGCACGTGGAAGTTCACGCGCGAAGGCGAAAAGCTCCTTAATCTCAATGACGAGATCACCGGGATAGAAAACGCATCCATCAACGAGAATGGCGAGTTGACCTTCATCGCTACGCTGGCGGGCAAAGCGCCGCTGCCGAAGGTCTCGTCTTCGGTGGACGTGCACCAGGTTGTTACCCGCAGCCAGGGCCTCGTCTTGAAGACGGCCGCCGGGCCCAAGGTGCTCGTGCGTTTGGGTGAAGAAGTGCCGAATATGCCATCCTTCTTCAGCGGCATCGCCAATGCTTCGAGCAACAGCAAAGGCACAACCGCTTTTATCGGCACCTACACCGACCCGGACGGACGCGGGTTGTTCATTTACGAGGAAGGCAAACTCAACCTGGTCGCGCGCAGCGGCCAGCGCATCGGCAGCAACGAAGAAGGCACCTTTTCCGAGCATTATTATCCTTCGCTGATCAACGAGCGCGGCGAGATCGCCTGGTTCTCGCGCGTCGGCACAAGCGGCGGCATCTTCGTGCGGCGCGCCAAGGGAATCGAGATCGTCGTCTTGCAAGGCAAGGACGCGCCGATCCCGGAAGCCAAGTTCATCGGCTTTGGCCAGCGCGCCCCGGCCATCAACGACAAGGGGGCCGTGCTCTTCGTGGCGTTTTTTGATGGCCCCAACAACGGGCGCGGTCTGTTCCTCAAGCGCGAGAACGGCCCCATAGAGATTGTGGCCAAGAGCGGCGAGGCGATTCCCGGCACGACCAGCAACTTCACAGATTTTATGAATCCGATGATCAACGCGCGTGGCGACATCGCCTTTCTCGGCCAGTTCGGCGGGCGCAGCAAAGGCATCTTCCTCAAAACCGCCAAAGGCTTTGAGCAAATTGTCGCCGTTGACCAAAAGCTACCCGGCGGCAAACCACACGAAATCTTCAACAACTTTGTGCAAATGTCGCTTGGTGGGAGCGGTGAGGTGGTCTTTTACGGCCAATATCGTAACGGCGAGGTCGGCATCTTCATCAAGGATGCGAAAGGGCTGCGCCCCGTCGCGCTGCGTGGCGATAAGATACCTAAGATGCAATGACTGGTGGCCAATTGGATTGACGAGGGCTGAGAGTGGATTCTGACAATCATTCGCTCTCGGCCTTTTGTGTTCTTGGTGCATTTTGACAAGCCTTTGACCGCTTCGTAAACTTGCCGCTTACTACAGCACAGATTGTTTTTCACCAGAGAAATACATGGCATTGGAGCAACCTGACATCACACGCCCCTTGATCGGCATCACCACCCGGCTGGACGTAGTCGAGCAGCGGTTTTACCTGCGGCGTTATTACTCAGAAGCGTTGGAGGCTGCGGGTGGCGCGCCTGTCTACATTCCATTGATTCCGAATCGCGAATATCTGGGCGCACTGAGCGAGCGGCTGGATGGCCTTTTACTCTCCGGCAGCGATAGCGATATTGATCCGGCGCATTATGGCGAAGAGCCGCATCCGCGCTTGGGCGCAGTCATCCCGGAGCGCGACAGCGTAGATTTATTGCTGCTGGAAATGGCTGATATACGCAAGCTGCCAGTGCTGGCCATCTGTTTCGGCATGCAATCGCTCAATGTGTCGCGCGGGGGGACGCTCTATCAAGACCTGGAAGCACAGATGGCCAATGTCATCAAACACGAGCAGGGAATCCCGGCGGATCGCCCGTCGCACTACATCAAGCTCGAAGGCGATTCCGCGCTGGCGCACTGGGCGGGCGGCAGGACTGTGCGCGTCAACAGCAGCCATCATCAGGCCGTCAAAGACCTGGGGCGCGACCTCCGCGTAGTAGCCCGCGCTTCCGACCATGTCATCGAGGCGGTGGCAGACACGCGCCCGGATCGTTTCGTGCTCGGCGTGCAATGGCATCCTGAAATCGGCTGGGAGCGCGACCAATTCTCGCAAGCCATCTTCGCCAAGTTTGTCGAGGCGACGCAAAAGAGCAAGCAATAAAGCTAGAATCATGAATCGTTCAGCGAAATTCACCATCACACTTTTATCTACTGCACACTTAGTGCTCGATTCTTATTCGAGCTTTCTCTTCCCACTGTTGCCACTGCTGGCCACGAAATTGCAGTTGAAACCTGCGCAGGTAGGATTGCTGACTCCGACCTTGATGATTACTTCGTCGCTGATGCAGCCGGTTTACGGGATGATCTCGGATCGGTACTTGAAACGCTCGATGGCAGTCTTCGGGCCGCTGATCACCGCGGTTTTTTTGTCGTCTATTGGCTTGGCCAACAGCTTGCCAGCCTTGTTGGTCATCGTGATTTGCGGCGGCATCGGAGTCGGCTCATTTCATCCGCAAAGCGCAGCGATTGTTTCGCGGGCTGCGATGTCAGATGGTCTGGGCAAGCATCAAGGGATGATAATGTCTGCCTTTTCGTCGGCGGGCACGATTGGTTATGCGCTGGGGCCGCTGATTATCGCGGCGGTGGTGAGCCGCTACGGCTTGGAACATAGCTGGTACACGATGGGCTGGGGCGTGGCGATGTGGCTGCTCATGGTGAAGGCCTGCCCATCGCTCGAACCTATTGCAAAACACGCCGACGCGCCCAAACTCAGTTCGGCATTGCGTGCGGCTTGGGTTCCATTGACGTTGCTCTATTTTGCGGTGGTGTTGCGGTCTGCGGTCTCGGTTAGCGTGCAGACGTTTTTGCCGTTCGCTTTGCACGACAGTGGATTGACGACAACGCAGGTGAGTGCGGTGTTGGCCGGTTTTTTATTCTTTGGTGGGCTGGGCGGATTTTTTGGTGGCACGTTGGCGGCTCGTATAGGCGCGCGGCGTGTTTCGCTAGTGGCAATGTTGCTGGCGACGCCGCTACTGCTGATAGCTTTCTCGGTGGATGGCGGAATGCGTTACGTGCTGCTATTACTGGGTGGAACGGCATTGAACCTGCCGATACCGGTCAGCGTCGTAATGGCCCAACGGCTGGTGCCAGGTGGCGCGAGCACAGTGTCGGCGTTGATGATGGGCTTTGCCTGGGGCGCGGGGGCGCTGCTTGCGCCGGTGACGGGCTTGTTGAGCGAGCGGGTGGGTTTCATTCACGCGCTGACACTGATGAGCGTGTTGCCGTTACTTTCGGCGGCGCTATTGTGGCGCTACCCGAAAGATGAGCAGCGCGTGATTACGGCGCCAGCCGAGGCCTTGGCAGTAGGTGATTAGAACATCTGAGATTTGAAATTCGAGTTTTGAAATTGAGCATTTATGTTTTGGAAACGTAACAAAGGCAGCGATTTTATCTCGCTAGGATTAATCGATTACTCGCCACCTGTCGAAGCGGCGGAAACGCAACCTGAGACGAAGGCAGAGCCAATAGTTGAGCCGGTGGCTGCGGAAGTCGAAGCGAAAGCTACGCCGCCTGCAGCGGGAACGCCGACCGTGTATTGGCCAGAGGCTAGCCGCGATGCTGTTGTCGCAGCGGCTCCCGCGCCGATTGCGGCCGCCGCGCCTGCTGTCGGATTGAGCGAACCAGGCGCTGATGACGAGCAAGGATTCTTTCTGCGCTTCCGCAAGGCCGTCGCCGCCACGCGCGAGAATTTGGTCACGCGCATCGAAGACGCCGTCAAAGGCGAAAAAGAGATTGACGCCGCGACGCTCGACGAGTTGGAAGAAGCGCTGATTGGCGCGGACATCGGCGTGCAAACGACGCAGGAAATCCTCGCCGACGTGCGGCAGAAGGTGGCGCGCAAGTCGCTCAGCGACGTGGGGGAACTCAAGCGCCTCATCAAACAGCATCTGCTAGACATTCTGGAAGGCGCGACCAGAGCGCGCGGCGTCGCTTCGGAGACCGCCGTGCCCGATGATGTGCGGCCTTACGTGATGATGATCGTCGGCGTCAACGGCGTCGGCAAAACGACGACGATTGGCAAACTGGCACAGCGCATCAAGGCCGAAGGCAATGATGTGTTGATCTGCGCGGCGGATACTTTTCGCGCCGCCGCCTCGGATCAATTGGCAATCTGGGCCGAACGCGCCGGCGTGCCGTTGATTCAACAGAAGCAGGGCACTGACCCGGCAGCCGTGCTCTTCGATTCGCTCAAGGCCGCGCAGGCGCGCAACTCCGACGTGTTGATCGTAGACACCGCCGGACGCTTGCACACCAAATCCAACCTGATGGCCGAGCTGGAAAAGATGAAACGCATCGCCAAACGTGAAGTGCCAGGCGCGCCACATGAAACCTTGCTGGTCGTGGACGCAGTAACTGGGCAGAACGGCTTGAGCCAGGCGCGCCAGTTTCTGAAGACTGCCGATGTGACTGGCTTGGTGCTGACTAAGCTTGATGGCACGGCCAAAGGCGGGATTGCGGTGGCGATTGCGAAGGAGTTGAATCTGCCGATCCGTTATTGCGGGATTGGCGAGAAGGCGGATGATTTGGTGGTCTTCGATCCGAAGGCTTATGTGGATGGACTTTTCGAATAAGTCAAAAGGCAAAAGGCAAAGATCAAAAGGCAAAAGGTCGGCACTTTTCTTTCTTTTGATATTTGCCTTTTGCCTTTTGATCTTTCTATGAACGATTTTGACTTCATTCAACAAACGCTCGAACTCGCTGCACAAGGTCAGGGCTTGGTCAGCCCAAACCCGCTGGTTGGCTCAATCGTCGTCAAGGACGGCGAAATCATCGGGCGCGGCTATCATCGCTACGACGACATAAAACACGCCGAAGTCTGGGCGCTGGAAGAAGCGGGCGCACGGGCGCGTGGCGCAACAGTTTACGTCAACCTCGAACCTTGCGCGCATCAAGGCGTGGGCAAGCGCACGCCGCCTTGTGTGCAAGCTTTGATTGAAGCTGGCGCGAAGCGCGTGGTGGCCGCAATGGTTGACCCAAACCCGCGCGTCAATGGGCGTGGCTTCGAGCAGTTGCGCGCAGCCGGAATTGAAGTCACCGTCGGCTTGCTCAATGACGAAGCGCAGCGACTAAACGAAAAGTTCGTCAAGTACGTCACGACTGGCTTGCCCTTCGTGCTTATGAAAACCGCCTGTTCATTGGATGGCCGAATTGCCACGCATACTGGTGAGAGTCAATGGATTACTGGCGCAGCCGCCCGCGCAGCCTCACAGGCATTGCGGCACGAATATGACGCGATTTTAGTTGGCAGCGGCACAGCGCTGGCTGACGATCCTGTCTTGACAGATCGCACTGGTCGCCTGCGACGTAGGCCGCTCGTGCGTGTGGTGTTGGACGCTCGGTTGCGCATTCTGCCCGATGCTCAACTCGTTCAGACGGCGCGCGAGCTACCCTTACTGGTTTTTACCGGTCAAACTGCTAGCGAAAAGAAAGCGCAGCTTGAAGCTCGCGGTGTAGAAGTAATCCCCACAGCCTTACAAGAAGAGCGGCTCGATTTGCGCCAAGTGTTACGTGAATTAGGTGCGCGCCAACTGACCAGCTTGATTGTCGAAGGCGGCGCGGAAGTGGCTGGCTCATTCGTCGAACAGTGTTTGATTGATAAAGCCACTTTTTTTCTTGCGCCAAAGCTCATCGGCGGACGTGCTGCCCATCCAGCCATCGGCGGCAATGGCTTTGCGCGGCTGAGCGAGGCTTTGCAACTGCGCAATGTAGAAATGAAGCGGCACGGCGAAGATTTTGAATTGACGGGTTATCCGGTTCGGCCACAGCAATGAAAGCCAAGCGCAGCCTCGGACAAAATTTTCTGGTTGATCCGCATTACCAGCAGCGCATCGTCAAAGCTGTACAACCGCGCGCTGGTGAAACAATCATCGAGATCGGGCCAGGGCATGGCGCGTTGACCGGCTGGTTGGTCGAAAGCGGCGCACAGGTGCTGGCCGTCGAACTAGATCAAGACTTGATACAGCCTTTGCAGCAGCAGTTTGCCGCGCGCGGCAACTTTCATCTTTTAGCCGCCGATGCGTTGGAAGTGGATTTTTGTCGTGAGATCGTGCCCGCTGCGACGGCGCGAGTGGTAGCCAACCTGCCTTATAACGTCTCGACGCCGATCATCCAACGTTTGATTGCACAACGGCATTGCCTACGCGAATTGACCGTAATGCTGCAACGCGAAGTCGTCGAGCGCATCACCGCAGCGCCGGGCGGCAAGGAATATGGCTACTTGTCAGTGCTGGTGCAATTTTATTGCGAGGCAGACAGACTCTTCGACGTGCCGCCGGGCGCATTTCGTCCAGTGCCAAAAGTCTGGTCGACCGTGCTCCGCTTACGCGCGCGCGAAAAGCCGCTGGTTGAAGCTCGGGACGAAGCGCTGCTGATTGAATTGGTCAAAGCGCTCTTTGCGCAAAGGCGCAAAACTATTTTCAATAATCTGCGCGCCGGGCGTGCGCGCTTGGGCTTGACCGACGAAAAAATGATTGGCAGTCTGCTGTCGGTTGCGCAGCTCGATCCGCAACGGCGCGCCGAGACCCTGACGATTGCCGAAGCTGTATCACTCGCCAACAAAGTCTGGGAACTCCGCGCCACACCTTGACGTTCAAGCTTACGCGCCGTGTCTCATAACCCCATCCTGATTTATCCAACGCGCACTTTCGAGTGTGCAGACCATTTTTTGCCCGTAAACGGAGGAAAGCATGACACAAGCTCGCGCTAAGAAAGCGAAACCTACACCCAATTCTGTTGCCCTGCTCGTCGCCACTAAAAAAGGCGCATTCATTTTGAAATCTGACAGCAAACGCCGCGAATGGCAGTTCACAGGGCCGATTTTTCTTGGCCACATCGTGCATCACCTAATGCTCGACCCGCGCGATGGGCGCACGCTGTTGTTGGCGGCGAAGACCGGCCATCTTGGCCCGACCGTTTTTCATTCCACCAATTTCGGCAAGACGTGGAAAGAAGCCGAGCGTCCGCCCGCCTTTCCCAAAGCGCCGGAAGGCGAGAAAGGGCGTGCGGTAGATCATGTCTTCTGGCTCACGCCAGGGCACGCGAGCGAGCCGAAAGTGTGGTATGCGGGCAGCTCACCCCAAGGCTTGTTTCGCACGGAGGATGGCGGCGTGACATGGGAACCGGTGAATGGATTTAATGACCATCCAATGCGCAAGACCTGGACAGGCGGTGAGCAGGATGGCACGCCGGACGGGCCGAAGATGCACTCAGTCATTGTTGATCCACGCGATCCGAATCATCTCTATCTGGGGATGTCCAGCGGCGGAGTTTTTGAAAGCACCGACAAGGGCGCGAATTGGCAGCCGCTCAATGCGGGCTGTCGCGCCGACTTTATGCCCGGCATGGACCCGTTTCCCGAATACGGCCACGACCCGCATTGCATGCGCTTGCATCCGGCAGCGCCCGACATCCTCTATCAGCAAAATCATTGCGGTATTTACCGGATGGATCGCAATGAAGGGAGTTGGGTGCGCATCGGCGAGAAGATGCCAAAGTCAGTGGGCGACATTGGCTTCCCGATGGTCTTGCACCCGCGCGATCCGAAGACGGTCTGGGTGTTTCCGATGGACGGCACACAGGTTTGGCCACGCACAAGTCCAGGCGGCAAACCTGCTGCATACGTGACGCGCAATTCAGGGAAGACGTGGCAGCGGCTGGATAACGGCTTGCCAAAAGAACAAGCCTGGTTCACCGTCTTTCGGCAGGCGATGACTGCCGACGCGCACGACCCGGTCGGCGTCTACTTTGGCACAACCTGCGGCGAGATTTGGGCGAGCACCGATGAAGGCGCGAAGTGGAAATGTATTGCGCGCCATCTGCCGCACGTTTACGCTGTGGAAGCGGTTGAAGTGTAATGACAATTGCGGAGAGATGGAGAGTGAGTTGAAAAGCGGCGCGCTCTTCGTCTCTTCGTGATTTAACTTGGTGGCAAGTTATGAAAGTTTATATTCCGAGTCCTTTGCGTTCTTACACTGCGCAGCGCGATGAAGTGGAAGCCGCTGGCGCAACTATTGCTGAGCTGCTTGACGATCTGAATCGGCAATATCCTGGCATACGGTTCAGGATGATTGACGAGCAGGATGCGATTCGCCAGCACATGCGCATCTTCATCAATGGTGAACAGATCAGCACATTGAATATGCCGCTAAAAGCGTCGGATGAAGTGCAGATTTTGCAGGCGTTGAGCGGCGGGTGAAAGTCACGCTTTTTGACGCATAATCATAGCCGCACTGAATCAAGGGCGTTAAAATGCGCTCCATAGGTCTGCGGCCTAAATAAAATAGAGGAGCAGTAGAATGCGTTTTCAAACGGCTGCGCGTTACGCCCTGTGGTGTAGCGCGATTCTTTTTACCCTGACGGTGGCTAGTTTCAATGCCGCCTCTCAACAAACTACACAACCGGCTGCGGCAACTGATTTCAAGCTCACGCCTGACCGGCAAGCCGCGCTCGATCAGATTTCGGAAAATTCCTTGCGCGGGCATTTATCGTTTATTGCCTCGGATTTGCTGGAAGGGCGCGCCACTCCATCGCGCGGGTTGGATATTGCCGCTGAATACATCGCTGCTCAGTTCCGCCGTGCGGGCTTAGAGGCAGTCGGCGATACTGACGAGCGAGGCGAGAAGAGCTATTTTCAAATCGCCAACTGGCAACAGATGGAAGGCAATGCAGCGGCGTTTACGTTGACGCTCAGCGATGCCCAGCAAAAGCTCGGCGTCGGTGCTTCGCAGGTCAGCTATGCAGGCGATCAATCGCTGGAGCTCAACGGTGCCAAGCTGTTCAAGCTCGATTATAAGGACGCCGATGCGCTGGCGGCGCTGAAACCGGAACAGGTGGCGGGCAAAGTCGTCATCGTCGAGGCTGCGCCACAGCCACAATTGAACAATTTGATCGGCAAACTTCGCAGCTTGAATCCTGCGTTGGTAGTGTTGGTAGACCGCAGCGGCGCGCCTGCGCGTGGACTCGGTTCGCGGCGGGCGTTTGATCCTGAAGGCAGAGCGCCCGGCGGCGCTGGCGGGGCATCTATCCCGCTGACGCTGCACGATTCGCGTGTCGCAGCGTGGTTTGATTCACTCAACGTTGGTGAAACAGCAGCCACTTTGTCGCTGAATTTGGCTGCCTCGGTTGCCAAGCCAGTGAAGCTGCGCAATGTCGTTGGCCTGTTGCGCGGCTCCGATCCAACATTGAAAGACACCTACGTGCTGGTCACGGCGCATTACGACCACCTCGGCAACGGCGCGCAGCGCTGTGCACCAATTGGCAGTGACACGATTTGCAATGGCGCGAATGATGACGGTAGCGGCACGGTTTCTGTTATCGAATTGGCTTCCGCGCTGGCCACACTCAAAGAACGCCCGAAGCGTAGCATCCTTTTTATGACGGTTTTTGGCGAAGAGAGCGGCTTGTTAGGCTCGCGCTATTATGGCCGTCATCCGCTCTTTCCGATTGAAAAGACGGTGGCTGACGTAAACCTGGAGCATGTTGGTCGCACCGATGATGTCGAAGGTGACAAAACCGGCACGGCCACGCTGACCGGTTTTGATTTCACTGATGTCGGCCCGATTTTCAAAAAAGCTGGCGAGTTGACGGGCATCAATGTCTACAAGCACGAAACCAACAGCGATTCGTTTTTCGGGCGTAGCGACAACCAGGCGCTGGCCGATCAAGGTGTACCGGCGCACACCCTTTGTGTCGCGTTTATCTTTCCTGATTACCACAAAGCGAGCGATCATTGGGACAAGGTCAATTATCCAAATCTAGCCAAGACTAATCGGATGGTCGCGTTGGCGTTGGTGATGCTGGCTGAGAGCGCTGCTGAGCCAAAGTGGAATGAAGCCAATCCCAAAACCGCGCGTTATGTGCAGGCTTGGAAGACGCGCCGAGCGCAATAAGCAAAATGGATTCCGGTAGGGCGCGTTAGTAGTTCGCCTTCAGATGGCAAATTCGCTGTGTAAATTTGCCATCTGAAGGCGAACTACTAACGCGGTTTTTGTGCGCTCGCTTGAACCCAAGCCAGGCTTACTTGGCAGGAACCATACTTCTCAACCCCAACAGGTTTTCTTCTGAATCGCGGAAGATCGCAATCCACACATCCACCGTGCCCAGCTTGCCCACTTTGTTCGGTTTTTCAACAATGGTGACGCCGCGTTCGGTCAAACTCTGCGCTGCTTTCTGAATATCTTCAACATCAAAATAGATGATCGAGTTATGTGTGCCCTCCGTCTCTTTCTCCGGCAGTGTCAGAAAGATCGAAAGCCCGCCGCAATCAAGTACGGCAAGGTTAGTTTGTTTGAGCAGTAGTTTCATCCCCAGCTTTTCGCTGTAAAAAGTGGCGGCGCGATTGACATCTTTGACGCGCACGGCGATTTGGCCGACTTTCGTCAAGGCAAATTCTTTTGACTCAGCCATGGGTTTATTCCTTTCTTTTGAGTTCGGTTGTTGTGCAATGACAGGCGCGGTAAGTAAGAGCAGCAAGAACACGAGTACGACTTTCAGCTTCATTCGCAAATCCTCCTTTTGATTGAAGACGATAGAACTCAACGCTCACGGTCAACCAGTTCCATTATCACAATTGGTTACGCGGCGCGCTTCTCGAAAATTACCTTTTTGCGCGCCGGAACTTTTCGGGCGAAAGGCCGAGCCGGCGGCGAAAGAGCGTGCTGAATGATCCCAGGCTCTCGAAGCCAACCGCGAGACAGATGTCAGTCACAGGCTGTTCGGTTTGCAGCAACAGTCTTTGCGCGCGTTCGAGTCGTTTGGTGGTCAGGAATTGATGTGGAGTTTGCCGGAAGGCTTGCTGGAAAGTACGTAGAAAGTGGCTGGGTGACAGGCAGGCAATCTGCGCCACGTCATCGAGCGTAATGGCTTGATCGAACGAGGCCGCGATAAACTCTTTGGCGCGATGCAAGCGCCGATATAATTCTTCACGTGTGGTGGCGCGCAGGGCAGGGAACGCATCCACTTCTTGGCGCACTTGCCACTGAGCTTGCAAGAGCCGTCGCAGGATGTCGTGGAGTTGCTCATTGAGCCAAACTTCATCACCTTGATGATTAGGTAACTCATCCCGCAAGCGAAAGAGCGCAGGCGACAGGATGTCGTCGTGCGGGTAAGTCTTCTCGAAAAAGTGGAGCGGGACATTGGTGGGCACAGCCGGATCGTCCAGTAATTTGGCAGCAGGTGAATTCAGGCTGTAATGAACTTCTTCGGCCAAGCCATCCTCGAAGAAGAGGCAGAACGACGCCATCTTCTTTTCCGCCTCGACTGTGATTGCATAAGGCTGATTTTGATTCAGGAGCAAATACGATTGCGGTTCTACACGGAAGCGCCCGCGCCCTACGTCGTAGAGCGCCTCACCGCCGGAGAAAGATTTGATGGACAGACAGCCGATGCCTTGCCAATGGTATGTGCGCGAGCTGTCATCAATAATGAAGCTGCTCTGGCCGAGCGCGGCAGCTTGTCCGACAGAGCGTGGGCGCAGCAATCTGGGTTTGAGAACGACAGACATAACGCCATGCATTTTGCCTTGGCTGCGTCAATTTTGTCACGGCCTCATCAAGCATCAAGCCGGTCTTCGTAGCGCACCACCTCACCCAGTTCGACATATCGTCTGAGCAGCCTGAGTAAGGCCGCCCAGCAATAGCTGGACACGCGAAAATGCTCACTCGCTTCAGGCCAATCGGTATGACGGAAGCGCACTTGAGTCACGCCAGCTTGCTCTTCGAGCTTGAAGCCGACGCGCGTCCCTAGCCAATCTTCCATCGCGCTAGTCATCTCCAATTCGAACTCGCTGTCCGGCAAACAGCGTGATACGACCGCCCGCCAATCATGCTCAGGGCCAAACCAAAGTTCGTATTCTGACCCTTCCACTGGCTCTCCGCTTGAGCGCTTCGTCCACCAGGCGTCGAGACCTGCCGTCGTTGAGATGGCTTGAAATATCTTTTGTCTCGGCGCTTTGATGGGGAAGTGATGAAATATATCGGGCATAGTTCCTCCGTTTATCAACGTTGTTTTAAGCTGCCTTTTCTGCCGCCTCTTTGAGCAGCCGAGGCAAGTCGCGTGAGAAAACCGAACGGGCCAATACACGGTCACAACCAGCTTGTCGCGCTTGTTCCTGCACACCTGTGTTTACGTGTGAGACAAAACCGAGCAGTGGGATCGCGCGCAATGCTTCATCAGATTTGAGCTGGCGGATTAGATCGAAGGGCTGGCAAGCCGTAGCGTCTAGGTCAAGCAGTATGATCACAGGTCTTGCCGCTTTTACTTTGGCGAGCGCTGGCGCCACTGAACGGGCGGTCTCAAGGCGCAGCCCTGCTTGCAGCGCGGCCTCTTTAATCTTGGCGACAAAAAAGAGGTTGTCGAGCACTGCCAAAACTAGAGGCAGACTTTCAGAATTGATCGGCTCTGTCATTGCTTGCGTTATTTGCCACAGTTTTTTCAGTGATTTACTGGCCCTACTTGCAAGCGCGCGGGAGATTGTACTAAGATTCCCAACCTAGTAACAAGCACTTCCGTCAGTACCCGAACAAGATAGATTAACCCTGCATTTCACCCGTCTGCACGTAAAGCTTAGGCTTGTGTGTGGCGCGTGGAGTGGACTGAGGCAAGCTGGAATGACAAGGTGAACAGATGAGAGAGTATTTCCCAATCCTGATGATCTTTATCTTCGTGCTCGGCTTTGCCGTCACCAATCTGGCGCTGTCACATTTCATCGGCAGGCGCAAAAATATTCGGGCAAAATTGATTCCTTATGAGTGCGGGATGGACCCGGTTGGCTCGGCACATCAGCGGTTTTCGGTCAAGTTCTATCTGGTGGCGATGGTCTTTATTCTCTTCGATATTGAAGCCATCTTTTTGGTGCCGTGGGCGGTCGTCTTCAGATCGCTGTCGGCGCAAGTGTCGAAGATGTTCGCTTTCTGGGAGATGATGATTTTCATTGTGGTTCTGCTGGTCGGCTACATCTACATTTGGAAGAAGGGGCTGTTCGAGTGGAATCGAAGTTAGGTAAGCTTGTTGCAGTACCGGGAACGGTAGCGACCGGGTCAAACGCTCGCCCGGTCGCTACCGCTCCCGGTACTGCAACCAAGGGGTTTTATGGGTCTCGAAACAAAAATCGGTGATGTTCTGCCGGATATACTGACGACTCGACTGGATTCGTTAGTCAACTGGGCGCGCAAGTCTTCGATCTGGCCGGCGACGTTTGGCTTGGCCTGCTGCGCTATCGAGATGATGGCGATGACCGATGCGCGCAACGATGTGGCGCGCTTCGGCGCTGAAGTGTTTCGCGCCAGCCCGCGTCAGGCCGATGTGATGATCGTGGCAGGGCGCGTTTCGATCAAGATGGCGCCAGTGTTGCGCCGCATCTACGACCAGATGCCCGAACCAAAGTGGGTCATCTCAATGGGCGTTTGCGCTTCGGCGGGCGGCGTGTTCAACAACTACGCCATCGTGCAAGGCGTGGACAAGGTCGTGCCGGTAGACATTTTTGTGCCCGGCTGCCCGCCCCGTCCCGAAGGGCTGATCTACGCCGTGATGAAACTGCAAGAGAAGATCGAACGGGAGAAGGTCTTCACAGAGGAGAAAGCTGCTTAAGTTTGGAGTCCCGCCTTCAGGCGGCCTGATTCACTAAACAAAATCGCCGCCTAAGGGCGGTACTCCGAACAGACCCCTATGCCTGAAACTACTACCGAGCAAACGCAAGTCACTAAGCTGCCGCGCACCAACGTGCGTTACGCGGATGCTTCCTTACTCCGCACCAATTTCGCCAACACCGTTGTTGAGATCACCGAGGCTATCGGCGAAGTCACCGTCGTCGCCAAACGCGAAGGCTTGATCGAGTTGATGACTTATCTACGCGATGAGCCGAGCCTGCGCTTCAATTTCCTGAGCGACATCGGCGGCCTAGACCTCGGCGAATTCGCCGCGCCGCGCTTCGCTATCGCCTATCAACTCTATTCGCTCAATCACAATCACCGCTTGCGCGTGAAGGTTTTTGTGGATGAGGAGGACGCGCATGTGCCGACGGTATGCAGCGTGTGGAAGACGGCCAATTGGCTGGAGCGTGAGATTTACGACCTGTTCGGCGTGATCTTCGATGACCATCCGGATTTGCGCCGCATCCTGATGCCCGCCGATTACGAAGGCTATCCTCTGCGAAAGGATTTTCCGATCAAGGGCTATTGATCCGCAATCGAGTTATGCAATCAGTCAAAGAGATTCAAGTAAACACTCCATCTGTCGCCACGCTGCGCAAGGACCCGTTGGCCGACCAGTTGATGACTGTCTCGCTGGGGCCGCAACACCCTTCGACGCACGGCGTGCTGCGGCTGGAACTGGTGCTGGACGGTGAGGTCGTCGTCAAAGCGACGCCGGACATCGGCTACTTGCACACTGGCATCGAGAAGACGATGGAGAAGGAGAAGTGGCAGCAGGTGGTAACCGTCACCTGCCGCATGGATTATCTCAATTCATTCGGCAACGATCTGGGCTACTGTTTGGGCGTCGAAAAGCTGATGGGCGTCGAAGTGCCGAAATATGCGCAAGACATTCGCGTGCTTTTCACCGAGTTGAACCGGCTTTCGTCACATCTGGTCTGGTTTGGCACGCACGCGATGGACATCGGTGCGATGACCGCGTTCTTCTATGCCTTTGTGCAGCGCGAGAAGCTGCTCGATCTGTACGAGTGCGCAACGGGCGCGCGCTTGCATCAGAGCTATTTCGTCATCGGTGGCCTTCGCTGGGATTTGCCGCCCAGATTTCGTAGCCTCTGCCAGGAATTTCTTGATGGATTTTCAGAGTTTCTGGATGAATGCAAAAAACTGGTCACGGGCAACCGCATCTTTCAGCGACGCACTCAAGGCGTCGGCGTCATGAAGAAAGATGAAGCGATTAGTTGGGGCTTGTCCGGCCCGACAATTCGCGGCAGCGGCGTCAATTGGGACATCCGCAAGCAGGAGCCATATTCCGGCTACGAGACCTACGATTTCAAAGTGCCGGTTTATGACGGCTGCGATGTCTGGTCGCGTTACCTCGTGCGCATGGACGAAATGGAAGAGAGCTGGAAGATTTGCCGCCAGGCGCTCGACCGTTTGAAAGAGCCGGGGCCATTTACATCGGATCATCCGAAGCTCAAATTGCCCGAACGCGATCTGATGAAGCAGCACATTGACGTGATGATTCATCACTTTCTACTCGCCTCGGAAGGTTTTACCGTGCCGGTCGGCGAGGTCTATCAAAGCATTGAATCGGCGCGCGGCGAGATCGGCTTTTACGTGGTGAGCGATGGCACGGAGCGGCCTTATCGTGTCCGTGTGCGCGCTCCATCTTACGTCAATCTGTCGGCCTTGCCCGCGATGGTCGAAGGCTCGCTCCTCGCAGACGTGGTCGCCGTTATCGGCAGCATTGATATTGTGTTGGGAGACGTAGACAGGTAGACAGATGTTAAATGTCAGAGGCTAGAAGCCGTAAGACTGACATCTAACATCCAGCATCCGACATCTGGAAATATGTTTAGCCAAGCCAACGAACAAAAACTCGACGAGTTGATCTCGCATTACCCGGTCAAGCGCTCGGCGGTCTTGCCCGCTTTGTTTATTGCGCAGGAAGAGCACGGCTACGTGACCGATGACGACGTGAAATATCTGGCCGAGCGGTTGGATATGCGCGTCAACGAGGTCGAAGAGGTCGTGACCTTCTACACGCTGTATTCGCGCAAGCCGATTGGCAAATACAAGCTGCAAGTTTGCCGGACAGTCTCTTGCCAATTGGCCGGAGCGGAAGAACTCACCGAACACATCGAACACAAGCTTGGTTGCGGTGTTCACGAGACAACGCCGGATGGTAAGTTCACGTTGTTGGAAGTCGAATGTCTCGGCTATTGCGATCTTGCGCCGGTCTTACAGGTAAACTTCGATTATCACGAACAGATTACCAAAGAGGGCGTGGACAAGATTATTGACGAGTTGAAGACCAAATAGCCCGCTCGCAATCATTCATCGGAACAGTTATGACGAAGGTTCTTACAACGAGATTTGATCTCAAAGGCGGGGCGCAAGACATCGCAGTCTACCAGCAATCGCGTGGCTACGAGGCGCTCGCTAAAGCATTGAAAGAATGGCAACCCGATCAGATCACCGACGAAGTCAAAAAATCGGTGCTGCGCGGACGCGGCGGGGCTGGCTTTCCAACCGGCATGAAATGGAGCTTTGTGCCGAAACAGTCCAAGCGCCCGACCTATCTGGTCTGCAATGCCGACGAGTCGGAGCCGGGCACGGGCAAAGACCGCGACTTGATGCGCTACGACCCGCATCAATTGATCGAGGGAATGATCATCTCGGCTTACGCGCTGCGGTCGAATACCTCGTACATCTACATTCGCGGCGAATACTGGTACATCAAAGAGATTCTCGAAAAGGCGCTTGCGCAAGCTTATGCGAAGGGCTTTTTGGGCAAGAACATTTTAGGTTCGGGCTTCGATCACGATATGTATGTGCACCCGGGTGCGGGCGCGTACATCTGCGGTGAAGAGACGGCGCTGCTCGAATCGCTCGAAGGCAAGCGCGGGCATCCGCGGCTGAAGCCGCCGTTCCCGGCAGTCGTTGGTTTGTACGGTGGCCCGACCGTGGTCAACAACGTCGAGACGCTGGCCGTTGTGCCCTGGATCATCTTGAATGGCGGCGAATGGTACAAGGCGCTCGGCACTGAGAAGAGCGGTGGCACGAAGCTCTTCACTGTGAGCGGTCACATCAACAAGCCGGGCAACTACGAAGTGCCGATGGGCTATCCGCTGATGTCGCTTATCAACAACGAGTGCGGTGGGATGAAGGGCGGCAGGAAATTGAAAGCTTGCATTCCGGGCGGTTCGTCGGTGCCGATTCTGAACGCGGAAGAGTGCGAGAAGATGACGCTCGATTACGAATCTGCCGCCTCGCTCGGCACGATGCTCGGCTCGGGTGGCGTGATCGTGATGGACGAGACGGCTGATATTTTCGAGACGACGCGCAACATCACGCACTTTTACATGCACGAATCCTGCGGCTGGTGCACACCCTGCCGCGAGGGCACGCGCTGGCTTTATAAAGTTTTCGACCGCATGCACCGCTACGAAGGCAAACCGGGCGATGTCGAGTTGCTCGACGATTTGGCCGACAAGATTTTAGGCAAAAGTTTCTGCGCGCTCGGCGATGCGGCGGCCATGCCGGTGCAATCGGCAATCAAGAAGTTTAGAGATGATTTCGAGCGGCGCATCAAACACAATTTGGTGCAGCTTCAAAAGGCGGCGGATTGAGTTGGGACAGGGCGGCAGTTTTTCCTGGCGGCATTAACAATGCTAAGCCAATAAGGAGCGACCTATGAACTTCGCAATCTACATCATCGGGGCAATACTCGTAGTTTGTGGTCTGGCCTACGGGGCGAGCCGGTTAGGAGTTAGTTCGACGTGGATCTTCGTTGGCGCGATTGTCATTATTGGGCTGGCCATTATGGCCGGTGTTTCCAAGACGCGGCAGAAAGATCCGCCGGCGTAATAGGCCTGGCGCAGTGATTCAAAGTTGCGCAGGAGGCGACTTAGACGGTGCATGCCTGGCTGCGCCGTTAACGTTCGTACAGCAGGACTATGCCGCTCACCCCTATCGCTTGTCCAAGTTGCGGGCACGTCATGCAAGCTAATGCGCTGGAAAAAGCTGGCGCGGTTGCAACGCCTTGCCTGGGTTGTCGCGATCTGGTGTATGTCAAGACAGATGAGCGCGGCAAGGTCGAAGACATCTATAGCGGTGAGGCGAGTCAACGTACAGCGCCCAGACATTTGGCTGAAGCGGGTGCGCGCGCTGGCTCAATGCCTTTTGTTGAGCCAGTGCATTTCTTTGAAGAAGATGATGAAGAAGATGATGAAGAGGAATTCACACCGCATCGCCGCGCCGCCATCTGGCCGTTGGCATTGGGTACGCTGGGATTACTCTTCGTCGCCTGGGTAGCGAGCAGCTTGTATGGCAATCGGTCACGTCCTGCTTCATCAATGGTCGAAGGCCAGACGCCGACGGTGACGCCAACCGCGATGCCTTCTGCCTTGCCAACGGCTTTGCCTGCTAGCACGGCATTGCTGGTACTCGACAGTTTGAGCGGAGTGACCTTTCCGGCTGAAAAAACAGAATTGAGTGAGGAGAGCCAGCTTGCTTTGAAAGAGGCAGTCGAAACACTCAAGGCGTTGCCGAAGGGCTCTATTATTGAAATCGGCGGGTATACGGATGAGCCAGGTGGGGAAGAGCACAACAAGCAACTCGCGCTGCAACGCGCTGAAGCTATTAGGCAGTACTTGATCAAGCAAGGCCTTTCGGCGGCTGCTTTGAAAACGAAAGGCTATGGCACGAGCCAGCCGCTGGCCGACAGCCAGACTGAATTAGGCAAAGCGCAGAATCGCCGCATCGAATTTCGTGTGGTGAAGAAAGCCAGTTGAGTCGTACTGAGGTTTAAGGCCGTAATCGGAATTGAGTGAGAAGAGCTTGAGTTGGCTAAGGCCTTCACCGCAACAAGCTGCTAGTGAAATCGAAGCTGTTCACTAAATTTATGGACACAGTCAAGCTAACCATTAACGGACAAGAAGTAACCGCGCCAAAAGGCGAATTGTTGATCGAAGCCTGCGAACTGCACGGCATCTATTTGCCGCGCTTCTGTCACTTTCGCGGGCTGACGCCGCAGGCTTCGTGCCGTATGTGCGTCGTGCGCGTGGACAATCCGAAAATCCCGAAGCTGCAGACGGCTTGCACGATGCCGGTGACCGAGGGCATGGCCGTGACGACCGAGTCGCAGGAGATCGAAGAGACGCGCGCCGCGATGATCGAATTCCTGCTGGCGAACCATCCGGTGGATTGCCCGGTCTGTGATCGCGCGGGCGAATGCGAGTTGCAGGATCAGACCTACGGTTTTGGCGAAGACCGCACGCGCTCGAAATTTGAGGATAAGGAAGTCTACCTCGAACGCCAGATCGCGCCCTTCATCTACAACGACCCGCAACGCTGCGTGACCTGTAAACGCTGCACGCGCGTCTGCGAGGAATGGATGGACGAGTTTGCGATCACAGTCTTGAATCGCGGCGCGTCCACCGTAATCAGCACTTTTGGCAGTTGGGTCGAGTGCTCCGACTGCGGCAATTGTGTGGACGTTTGCCCGACCGGCACGCTGCTGCACGTGCCGTACAAGTACATAGCTCGCCCCTGGGATTTGAAGCAGGTGCCGACGATCTGCAATTTTTGCTCGGACGGCTGTGCAGTATTGGCCGGGACGCGCAGCGAGACTTTTATTCGCAGCGTCGCACGCGACGGGCGTGGGCGCACGGCGGGCGGCATCAATCACGATTTTCTCTGCTCGTTGGGCCGCTACACGGTTGATTCCGTCCACAGCAAACAGCGCGTGGATCGCCCGATGATTCGACGCGGCGAGCATTTGGTTCCGACGACTTGGGACGAGGCATTGAATTACGTCGCGCAGAAACTCGGCGCGGTCAAAGCAGCGAGCGGCGGCAACGCGATTGGCATCATCAGCGCGCCGCGCTTGTTGAACGAAGACCAATATGCGTTGCGCAAGTTTGCCGATGAAATATTGGAAACGAAGAACGCGGAGTTCTATCACGATGACGACGAGATTGATCTGACTTCGTTCTTCCGCTACGGCTGCCCGCCGATTGCTACGCAAGAGCATATTCAGAACGCCGATGTCATCTTGCTGATCGGCTCTGACCCGAACGAAGAGAACCCGCTGACGGCCTTTTCAATCCGTTGGGCAGTGCGTCAGCGGGCGGCGCGCTTGTTCACCGTCAATGCTATGCCGTCGCGTATGGAGCGCCAGGCCGACCGCGCGTTACGCGTTCGTGAAGGCAGCGAAGCAGCGATCATTCACGCCCTGCTAGACGAAGCGAAGATCAACGAGGCGGCAGACGCGCTGGGCGTTTCAGCCGATGATGTGCGGGCCGTGCGGCAAGCTGTCGCAGAGGCGGGCAAAGTTATCGTAGTCTTTGGTGATGAACTGCGCGGCGCGGCGGTCGAAGCATTGTCGCTGCTTGAAAGCACCTTGCCGATTGCGGCTGAAGCGGCGGCGGCGGCAAAGCAAGCCCATATTGATTTCTTGCAACGCCAAGTGCGCTCGACTAACTCACCGCCGAAACCTTCGATCAACGAAAACCCACACACCTACATTGTCGAACGTCCGACGCTCGAAGTCGGCGCGGAGCCAGCCAAGGCCGAGGCCAAGTTCACCTTCGTGCCGCTTGTGCGTTATGCCAACACGCTGGGCGCGGGAATGCTGGGCATGGACGCGGGCTACAAGGGCGGCAAGAACTCGCGCGCGATGCTGAAAGCGGCAGGCGAAGAGATCAAGGCGCTCTACATCGCGGGCGAGGATGTGATTTACAAGGCCAACGGCGAAGCAGCGGCAGTCAGAGCGCAGCTTGAAAAGCTTGATCTGTTGGTCGTGCAAGATATGTTTTTGACCGAGACGGCGCGGCTGGCTGATGTCGTCCTGCCCGTGACCAGTTTTGCCGAAGCGCAGGGCACGCAGATCAACAACGGCATGCAGATTCAATTCGTGCGCCGCGTGATTCCGCCCGTCGGGCAAGCGCGTCCGGATTGGATGGTCATCAATTCCATCGCCAAGCTGATGGGCGCGGACTTTGGTTGGGCCGGGCAACTCAAAAATGTCTTCAAAGAGATTGCTGAAAAGGTGCTGATTGGCAGCGGCCTCTCGCACAACTTGCTGGCCAATGAAGGCGCTACGCAAATCAAACTGCCACTGCCCGATTCAAACAGGATCAATGCCGCAGAAGTAAAAGACCGGCTGGCAACCGATGTCGCCCGCATCAACGGCAGCATCCCCATTGATAAATCGCTGCCGGTCTTCCAAGCCGGTTCGCGGCTTCAGCAGCGGTACACAATGGTCACGCGGTTCTCTGAAATGTTCTCGCCGAAGCTGCCAGAAACGGCGGAGGCAGAGAAGCCGCGCGCGTTGGTCTTTCCGGCTTAGCGCATAGTTTGGAGTACCGCCTTTAGGCGGAAAGGCTTGATGTGGAGACCTTCTGCCTAAAGGCGACACTCCAAACTGAACCGCGAAAATTGAATTATGGACTTTAACCAAATCCTCAATAACGAGAACTTCCAATGGCTGGTTGAGGCTTCGATCAAGATGGTCTTGATCTGGTTCTTTTGCACGCTGGTGGTGGCCTACGCAGTTTATGCCGAGCGCCGCGTGCTGGCTGTGATCCAGAACCGCTTGGGGCCAAACCGCGTGGGGCCGTTCGGTTTGCTGCAACCGTTTGCCGACCTGCTCAAGTTCATCTTCAAAGAAGACCTGGTGCCACTGGCAGTCAACAAGTGGCTCTACATTCTGGCGCCAGCGGTTGCGTTAGTGCCTGCGATGATGGTGATGATCGTCTATCCTTTTGGGCCGAGCCTCACGATTGCCGGGCGCACGATCCCGCTGTATGTCACCAATTTCAATGTCGGATTGCTCTACGTCTTTGCGATTACCAGCCTGGGCGTGTACGGCATCGTGATCGCGGGTTGGTCTTCGAACTCAAAGTACAGCTTGCTGGGCGGGCTGCGTTCGTCGGCGCAGATGATCAGCTACGAGTTGGCGCTCTCGTTGTCGGTTGTGGCGGTATTGTTGATGGCAGGCACGCTGGATTTGACCAAGATTGTTGATGGTCAGGCGGGCACCTGGTTTGGCTTTATTCCCAAATGGAACATCTTTGGCGGCGCGACGCCAGCCTTACTACCAGCGGGCATCATCGGGTTCTTCATTTATCTAATCAGTGCGATTGCCGAGACCAATCGCATACCGTTCGATCTGCCAGAAGCTGAGACCGAGTTGGTCGCCGGTTTTCACACCGAATACAGCGCGCTGAAGTTTGCGCTCTTCTTTATGGCCGAGTACGTCAATATGACGACTGTGGCGGTGTTGGCCACGACGCTCTTCCTCGGTGGCTGGCACGGGCCGTTTGCCGATCCGGTGAAATACGGCAACCTGGGTGCAATACTCGGTGTGGTTTGGTTTCTGGCAAAAGTCTTTTTCTTCCTCTTTTTATACATCTGGCTGCGCGGGACGCTGCCGCGTTTCCGTTTTGACCAACTGATGAACTTCGGATGGAAGTTCCTGCTGCCGATGGCGCTCTTCAACATCGTGCTAGCGGCTGTTTTGGCAGCGCTCTTTATGGACGTTTCAGTAAAGTGATGGCGCAGAGTTTTGTCCGGTAGATTGGATTGTCATGGACATAGTTACTAACATCTCCAATTACATTCCTGTGGCGCTCTTCCTCGCATTTGCGGCGTTGGCTGTAGTGGCCGCGTTCAACGTGATCTTGCAGCGCAACCCGATCTACAGCGCGATTGCATTGATCGTTGTGCTGGCCTCGCTGGCGGCGCTCTTCCTCACGCTCTACGCGCAATTCATCGCGGCGATTCAGATTATTGTGTACGCGGGCGCGATTATGGTGCTCTTCGTTTTCGTGATTATGTTGCTCAACATACGCGCAGAAGAAGCAATTACCGACAAGCAAAAATACTTGCAGTGGTTGGCCGTGCCGTTGTTTGGCACGTTGCTGGCGGAGGTCTTCTTTGTCATCCGCTACATCGGCGATACGCCGCCGCCGTTGCCGAGCGCCAACAATACGGCTGATCCGGCACAAGTATTAGGTACCGTCGAATCCATCGCTCATGGAATGTTTACGACCTATTTGCTCCCCTTCGAGGCGACTTCGGTGTTGATCCTGATGGCGATAGTCGGCGCAATGCTGCTGGCGAAGCGCGAGACCCAGCATGACGCACAACGCGCGCACGACGCACGGCAAGAGCAGGCAAGTAACAACTAAGGAGTTTTCACCAATGATTCCACTTTCCTGGTATCTGGCGTTGAGCGCGGTGCTCTTCACGATTGGCGTAATCGGCGTCATCATCCAGCGCAACGTGATCGTGCTGTTTATGTGCGTGGAGTTGATGCTCAACGCGGTCAACCTGACTTTGGTGGCCTTCTCGCGTTATCAAGGCAACATCACCGGACAATTGTTTGTCTTCATTGTGATGACTGTCGCGGCAGCGGAAGCGGCGGTCGGTTTGGCCATCATCATCTCGCTCTTCCGTAATCGCGAGACGCTCAACGTGGACGAAGCGGATTTGCTCAAATTGTAAAGACCACTATGTTGAAATGGATCACCCTCGCGCCACTCATTGGTGCGCTCATCAACGGATTCTTCGGGAAGCGGCTGGGCGAGAAGTTCGTCAGGTACAACGCGCCTTTCTGGATCGGCGTTTCATTCGTTCTGTCAATCCTGTCGTTCAATAACCTGCTTCACCAGACGCCCAGCGCCGACGGTGTGCGCCGCATCACCGAGCACTGGTTCACCTGGCTTCAGATCGGCAAGTTTCAAGCCGATTTCGCCTACCTGCTTGATCCGCTCTCCGGCATCTACATTCTCTTCGTCACTGGCGTAGGCTTTCTAATTCACGTGTACGCGACCGGTTATATGCACGGCGATCCGGGCTACTACCGGTTCTTCGCGTATCTGAACCTGTTTATGTTTATGATGCTGACGCTGGTGCTGGCTGATAACCTGCTACTGCTGTTTGTCGGTTGGGAAGGCGTCGGGCTGTGCTCGTACCTGCTGATTGGTTTCTACATACATTGGCAAGTCGCAGGCGATGCGGCGAAGAAGGCGTTTATTGTCAACCGCATCGGTGATTTGTCCTTCATGGTAGGGATGTTCGTCATCTTCACCACCTTTGGCACGATCAGCTTTGTGGCGAAAGGTGGTGCTCCAAGCTTCTTAACAAAGGTTGCGGCATTGCCGTTAGAGGCATTAGCCATTAATCCTTTTTTGTGGGGAACAGCCACTATAGTTGCCTTGTTGCTCTTTGGCGGCGCAGTAGGCAAATCGGCACAGATTCCACTCTTTGTCTGGTTGCCGGATGCGATGGCTGGCCCGACACCGGTTTCCGCACTGATCCACGCTGCGACGATGGTGACGGCAGGTGTTTACTTGACGGCGCGGTGTAGCGCGGTAGTAGTCAAATCGCCAACGGCGATGTTGGTGATTGCGCTGATCGGCGCGGCGACTGCAATCGTTGCCGCGACCATCGGTCTGGCGCAGAACGACATCAAGAAGGTGCTGGCCTATTCGACCGTTTCACAACTCGGTTACATGTTTCTCGCCTGCGGCGTGGGCGCGTTTATCGCAGGCATCTTCCACGTGGTGACGCACGCCTTCTTCAAGGCGCTGCTCTTTCTCGGCGCAGGCTCGGTGATTCACGGCGCACATAATGAGCAGGACATGCGCAGGATGGGCGGTTTCCAGAAGTACATGCCGAAAACCTACTGGACGATGTTCGCAGCCTGGCTGGCGATTTGCGGCATCGTTCCTTTCGCCGGGTTCTTTAGCAAGGACGAGATTCTGTGGAAGACCTTTTCGACCGCAGCCTTGCCGGGCGGGTTGGGCAAGGTGTTGTGGGGAGTTGCGGCGCTGACAGCGTTACTGACCGCAGTCTATATGACGCGGATGATGGCGATGACTTTTTGGGGCGATGAACGCTCTGGCAATGACCATTCAGCGCATGGCCACGGACACGACGAACATCACGAAGCGCACGGCACTCCGCACGAATCGCCACCGGTGATGTGGGTTCCGCTGGCCGTGCTGGCGGTGCTTTCAACGATTGGTGGGTTAATTGGTGTCCCGGCAGCATTGGGCGGCTCGAATCATTTTGAGCATTTTCTTGCCCCAGCCATTGCACACGTGCAGACGCATAGCAGCAAAGTTGCAAGCGGCCCTGCGCGGATTGAAGTAATGGAAGCCGCTCAAGCAACTACTACTCCAACCGTGCAAACAGAAGAACATCACAATGTCGGTTTGGAGTGGGGTTTGATGGGCCTCTCGCTTGCACTAGCCATCGTCGGTATCATCATCGGGCGTGCGATCTTCCTCAAGAATCCGCTCAAGCCAATGCCTACTGTGCTCGAAAACAAGTGGTATATGGACGAGCTTTACGACGCCACAGTCGTCAATCCGATTGAGAAAACTTCGCGCAGCTTCCTTTGGAAGATTGTTGACGTGAAGCTGATTGATGGCTTTGTCAACGGAGTGGCCAGTACTTTTGCCGGGTTAGCTGGCATCTTGCGCACGACGCAGACGGGATTGGCGCGCAGCTATGCGGCGGTAATTTTGCTGGGCGCGGTTATCGTAATCGGATATTTCGCTTCGACGCTTTTGCGTTAATGCTTTTATGAACTGGATAACTATCACAACTTATCTGCCGCTCGTTGGCGCGCTGTTGCTCTTGCTCCACGGCATCTTCTGGTCGAAGCAGGGCCGTGACCAAGAGAAACTCAACAACGACTATCGCAACATCGCATTGCTCTTCACGGTGCTGTCATTCCTAACCTCGATACCTATCGTGCTGGGCTTCAGCCGTGGCGTAGACCTGCCGCAGATGGTGACGAAGATTCCCTGGATCGGCTCGTTCGGCGTCAGCTATCACACGGGCGTGGATGGCTTGAGCATCTGGCTGGTGCTGCTGACGACGTTCATTATGCCGATCTCCGTGTTGGCGAGCTGGCACGTCACGAAGCGTGTGCGCGAGTACATGATCTTCATGCTCGTGCTCGAAACGGGCATGCTCGGCGTGTTTATTTCGCTCGACATGTTTTTGTTCTATCTCTTTTTCGAGATCACGCTAATCCCGATGTACTTCCTAATCGGCGTGTGGGGCGGCGAGCGTCGGATTTACGCGGCGCTCAAGTTCTTCATCTACACGGTGGTCGGCTCGCTCTTGATGCTGGTCGCGATCATCGCGGTCTACTACATCAACGGCAGCACGACGTTCGACATCGTCGAGATCACGCGCAACTTCCCGGCCAAACTTGCCGGAGTCAGCCTGACAACGCAGCAACTGCTCTGGTTCGCCTTTGCGCTGGCCTTCTTTATCAAAGTGCCGCTGTGGCCGCTGCACACTTGGTTGCCGGATGCGCACGTAGAAGCGCCGACTGCCGGTTCGATTATTCTAGCGGCGGTGCTGCTGAAGATGGGCACGTATGGTCTGATGCGTTTCAACCTGCCGCTCTTCCCAGGGGTTTCGCGCCAAGCGGCGCCGATAGTAATGACGCTGGCGTTGATTGGCATCATCTACGGCGCGTTGGTGGCGATGGTGCAGCCGGATATGAAGAAGCTCGTGGCCTATTCATCAGTGAGCCATTTGGGTTTTGTCGTGATGGGTATCTTTGCATTCACCGAACTGGGGATGCAGGGCGCGTTATATCAAATGCTCAACCACGGCGTCTCGACGGGCGCGCTGTTCTATTGCGTCGGCATCGTCTACGAGCGCAGGCATACGCGGATGATTGCGGAGTATGGTGGCATTGCTACGGCGATGCCGAAGTATTCGACGATGTTCTTGATAGTCTCGCTCTCTTCATTGGGACTGCCATTGTTGAATGGTTTCATCGGCGAGTTTTTGATTCTATTGGGCACCTTCCAATCGAGCGTGCCGGGAGCGAAATGGTTTGCCGTGTTGGGCGCAACGGGTGTGATCTTGTCTGCGGTTTACTTGCTGTGGATGTTGCAGCGCGTGTTGTTTGGTGAAGTTACGAAAGAAGAGAACGCTCGCTTGGAAGATTTGGATTGGCGCGAGACTGCCGGCCTTGTGCCGATGGTCGTGCTGGCGGTCGTGATGGGTGTTGCGCCAATGTATTTCCTCAATAAAACGGAGAAGTCGGTCAACCTGATTCGTGGCTATGTAGAACCAAAAGTGGCGCAAGTTTCCAAGTAGGGCTCAGACAGTAGGCCAGACAGTAGTGGATCTGGCTGCGGCTTTGTTGAATCACAATGCAAGCATCAATTAACGAACTCAATCTCAACTACAGTGCGATCTTGCCGGAGATTATCGCTTCCGTGACTGGCGTAGTGAACATGTTGGCGGACGCGCTGTCCCGCAAAGGCTCGCGCAAAACGAGTGCGGCCATTTCGCTGACCGGTTTAATTCTGATACTGGCAGTCTTGATCGTCACACAGCCATTGGGCGCAGAAGCGTTCAGCGGCATGGTTATTGTGGATCATCTGCGGCTGACATTCTCTGTCGTGATTGTATTGGCCGCCATCATTACTGTGTTGCTGGCATTGCAATTTGTGCGCGATGAGGGCCTGCCGCAGGGCGAGTTTTTCACTTTGGTAATGTTTGCCACTACGGGCGGATTGTTACTGGCGGCGGCGAACGATCTGGTCACGATCTTTCTGGGTTTGGAGATTGCTTCGATCACGACTTATGTGATGGCTGGCTATCGCCGCACTGATGTGCGCGCGAATGAATCTTCGTTGAAATACTTTTTGCTCGGCGCGTTTTCGACTGCGTTCCTGTTGTATGGCATGGCTTTGATCTATGGCGCAACGGGCAACACCAATCTCAAAGCGATTCGCGCCGTGCTGATGACAGGCAACATCCCATACCCAGGCTTGGTCTTGATCGGCGCGGCGATGATGTTGGTCGGCTTCGGCTTCAAGATTGCGAGCGCGCCGTTCCACCTGTGGACGCCGGATGTGTACGAAGGTGCGCCATCACTGGTGACAGGCTTTATGGCGACTGGGCCGAAAGCGGCGGTCTTTGCCGCCTTCTTACGCGTCTTTGCGGTCGGCTTCAATCTGCAAGCAGCGCCTGGCGTAGGAGCCCAATTGCACAACAATTGGGTGAACGCGTTGGCTGTGATTGCTGTGCTGACGATGACGATTGGCAACGTGATTGCTATCTCGCAGAAGAACATCAAACGCTTGCTGGCCTATTCATCTATCGCGCACGCTGGCTATGCGCTGGTCGGCTTTTTGACGACTGATTTTGGGCCGGTGGCATTTTATATGCTCACCTACACCCTGATGAATCTCGGCGCCTTTGCCGTAATTCAGATGCTGGCGCGGGCGGGCGATGTGAAGACCGAGATCAATGATTATGCGGGCATCGGCTTTGAAGTTCCGTCGTTGAGCTTTCCGCTGGCGATCTTTCTGTTGAGTTTAGCGGGTATTCCGCCGACTGCAGGCTTCATCGGCAAGTTCTACGTTTTCAAATCGGCTTGGGATGCTTCGCCGACATTGCATTGGCTGGTCGTGGCGGCAATCCTCAACAGCATCGTTTCGATCTATTACTACATCTATCCGATTGTCGTGATGTTCTTCCGTCCGCTAGCACCGGGCTTTACCAAACCGCGCGTGAGTGGCGCGGTGGCACTGGCACTGGTAATCACTGTGCTCGGCACTTTCTATCTGGGTATTTTGCCGGATCGCGTGCTGAGCGTCTTTAGCGGGCAAACCCATTCGCAAGGTGTGGCGCAACAGATGGCGCGCTGAGCTTGATAGGAGAAAATGGCGAAAGACAAATGAGCGAGGCCAGTCAATGACTGGCCTCGCTCAAATCTTTTTGCTGTCGCCCTGATTATCCCAAAGCCTCAATGGGCGTTTTAGCTGCTTCCTTCCCGCGTTTCTCATCCACAAACGAAAGCAAAATCATTCCAACCACAAAGAACACACCAATGGCCAGAATCGCCGGACGCTGGCTACCTGTGCGCTGGGAGATTTCACCAAAGACCAGCGGTCCCATAAACGCCAAAGCCTTGCCAGCAATGCCGAGGAAGCCGAAAAATTCTGCTGCGTTCTGTTTAGGTGTGAACAGCGCCAGCAAACTGCGCGTTACTGATTGACAGGAACCCAACCCAAGGCCGGCAAACATCGCGACGAGGTAAAACCCAGCCTTCGTTTCGGTGAAATAGGCCAAGACGACGGCAATTATCCAGAGCGTGAGTGAGATAAAGATCGTTCGCTTTTGCCCGATGCGGTCGGCGACCCAACCGAAGAAGAATGCGCCCACCGCCGCAACGACATTCATCACGATGAACAAGACGACGACTTCTTCCGTAGTGAAGTGCACCGTCACGCTTGCGTAAAGCGCGGCGAAATAAATCACTGTCACCACGCCGTCGTTGTAGACCAGAAAGGCGATGAGAAGTTTGAATAACTCACGGTAGCGGCGAATGTGTTTGAGCGTATGACCGAGTTGGCGAAAACCGACGGTCAAATAATTTTCACCGGGCGGCAACTTTCGTTTGATGCTGCGCTCGCGCAGAAAGAAGAAAGTTGGCAAAACGGCGATAGCGTAATAGACCGCGACAATCACTGGAATCAGTCGCGCCTTGGCAAGCTGTTCCGGCGTTGGATTCTCGACGATATATTTCGCCAACGGATAACAGAGCACCATACAAACCAGCCCGCTCGCATAACCCATCGCCCATTTGATACCGGAAATGCGACCGGCATTCGACTCATTGGAGATGCCCGGCAAAAAACTGTCAATGAAGACGCCGCCGCCTGCGAAGCCAATATTCGCGATCACGTACAAACTGAAACCCACCAACACCATCCCCGGCCCGACGAAGTAGAGCGAGCCAGTAAAGAAGATGATGGTCAGTGCACAGAGACCGAGAAACTTCTTGCGGCTGCCGGAGAAATCTGCAATCGCGCCGAGAATCGGAGCCAACAGCGCCACAATCACTTCAGAGATAGATGCAGCGCGCCCCCACAGAGCATCGGCATATTGTGCGTTGCCAACCACGATCTTGCCGTAATAAAGCGCATAAAGCGCCGTGACGATGACGGTGGTGAACGCCGAATCTGCCACGTCATACATACACCAGCCGAGGATTTCTTTTTTGGTTATGGGCGGCAGGGAAGTTTGTTTTGTTTCTTGGGACATGGTCGAAGAGGAATGCGAAAAGCCCTGAGCGCGAGTCTTTGTTTAAGAAAGCTGGGACTCTGGTTCAGGGCTTATCTCTAGCGGAGGCCTAATAATAAATCAATAACCAGTTGATCGAGTCGCTCATAAGGCAAGCGTTTCTTTGCGAACTCACGACGATCAAGCTGCATGTTTTTGATCTGCTCGGCGCGTTTGGGGTTGAATTTGAGTGAAACTGGTTTGAAATCCGCATCAACGCTGCGAATCTCAGCCAGCAGTGCTTGAATGTCTTTGTCTTCGTTGAAGCGTTGCGCCTTCTCTTTGAAGATGAGGTAATTTCGCATGCAGCCTGCCGCGAAATCCCACACGCCTTCTTCGTCTTCGCTGCGATAGGCGTGCGCGTCAAAGTGCCGCGGGCCTTTGTAGCCTTTCTCTTCGAGCAGTTTGACTAGGAAGAAAAGATTCTTGATGCCTTCAGAGCCGAAGCGCAAATCCTGATCGAAGCGCGGGCCTTTTTGGTCATTGAGGTCAATGTGGAAGAGCTTGCCCGCTTCGAGCGCCTGGGCTACGACGTGATAGAAATTCAATCCGGACATCTGTTCATGCCCGACTTCAGGGTTTACGCCAACCATTTCTGGACGGTCGAGCGTATTGATGAAGCCCAGATACGCGCCAGTCGAAGGGAAATAGATGTCACCACGTGGCTCGTTCGGCTTGGCTTCGAGCGCAAATTTATATCCGTACTTTTGCGAGATCGAATATTCGCATAGAAAGTTCATCGCCTCGCGGAACCATTTGATCGCCTCGCAAGCGTCTTTGGCCCCGTCCACTTCAGCGCCTTCGCGCCCGCCCCAGAAGACATAAATCTTTGCGCCGACCTCCGCGCCCAAGTCCATCGCGCGCATCGTCTTTTGGATTGCGTAAAGCCGCACCCGCGCGTCATTCGAGGTGAAAGCGCCGTCTTTGAAAACCGGATCGCTGAAGAGATTGGTCGTCGCCATTGGCACGACCATGCCATGATTTCTCAAGGCCTTTTTGAATTCCTTGACGATCTGATCACGTTCTGTGGGTGTGGCGTCAATCGGCACCAGATCATTATCGTGAAAGTTGATGCCATAAGCGCCCAATTCCGAGAGGCGTTTAACAATGGTTACAGGTGAAATAGGATTGCGAGTGGGATCTCCAAAAGGATCACGGCCCGGATTACCAACCGTCCATAAACCAAAAGTAAACTTATGCTCCTTCTTAGGTTGAAGGCTACTCATTCTTTGTCTCCTTGTTTGACTGGTCAGCTTACAGCGTATGCGCGGGTATATATGCCGCAAAATGGTGTGCGGATTTTAGCCGAGTAGCCAGTGATGCGAAAGCGATTCTCGCCTTACGCTAAAGATTTCGTGGAAGAAAGGCCGCTTGAGAAGCAGGGCAAAGCTGTGATGAGCAAAAGATTGTCAATGCAATCCTGCTCACCTTGTAGCCTCATTCTTTATCGCTGGATGGGTAGTCCGTCGATTGGCAGTTGTAAGAGCAAAGGGGCAGCTCAAACAGATTGAGGGTCAGCTTCAGCGAAGAGGGATGCAAAAGCCTCGCGGGCACTAGGGGTTTCTTTGCTTTTGGCCTTCAGCCATTCAGTTGTAATTTCGAATGCCGTGCGTTTGGTGGGCGCTTGCTTCACCCGTTGCCGGCGTTGTTTGCGTTTTTGCAGGAGTTGTTCCTGCAAAGGAGAATCCTTTTTGATCAATTTTGCTTTACTCATATTCGTCACCGTTTCCAATTTTTTGCTTAGTTTCAGCCTGCCAATTCAGACACATAGCCGTGAATTGCCTGAATTCAGTTGCTCCGTGGGATTGCTTCCGGTTGAATTCGGGATGGCCTTGACTCTCAATCATTTCAACTTCGGCAGATTGCTTAGGCCTGCTCAAGTTGACCTGGGGTTCTTTAAGTAAGGTCTCTCAGGAACGAGTCAATTGGCTAGGATCAAAACCGAATGCAGTCTAGCATAACAGTCCTGAAATACGTATCAGGTTTTTTCTTTAATTTATCTAAGCGCATTTCGTCGGAATCCGCCGCTTCAGATGCACCACTTCGTTGAACGAGTTGTATTTCAAGGCTTGCTTGGAAAGAACCAGAATTTAGACTCTGGTTGCTGCAAACCTTTTTCGCAGTTTAACCGTAGTGCTGGTTGCCAATTACGAAAAGACTTGAAAGTTTTTCGGCGAATGGCGACTTGCGGCACTCAGGTTGCAAGGTGATAAGCCGTTCGGCGAACCAAGCTCAATGAAAAATTGAATAAATAAGTAATCTGGAGGCATAAGACCTTTGCAGATGATGAAGGAGGAAGGTATGACGAAAGCGAAACTAATCAAAAAAGACGAGGTGCTAGAGCGACAGCAACAGAAAACCGCTCAGAAGACCCAGAAACAGACCGTCAAACAGACAGTGGATGTAGTAAGCAATTGGATTGAGAAGCAAAACGCCAAGCGCCTTGACCCGCGTGCAGCCTTTGCCGCCTTATTTGCCCAACCGCAAGCACAGTAGTGCCAAGGACAACTAAGAAAAAACTGTATAGAGAAATGCCGAAGGCGAGCATTTTTTACTTGCTCGCCTTCGTGTATTCGTAAAATCTTGGAGCGGGAGACGGGATTTGAACCCGCGACTTCGACCTTGGCAAGGTCGCACTCTACCACTGAGTTACTCCCGCTAAAGGAAGTGCCTTTTTAGCTTATGCCCTGAGGCTTTGTCAACGGGCGCACCTGTAATTTTCTCCAGGCCACAAACTCAAAACTCACGCTTCTGCCAAGAGCTTCTGGCAAACGTTTCCTCTGTGAAGTAGCTACGTAATAATTCAAGCTGCGGCTCCCTGTCGTGCAAAATCAGGACACTCACTACATCGTAGCGATACGGCTCGTCTTCTACGCGTACTAAGCGCCGATAGCGACGTGCCGTTTTGGTAATTTGCCGTTGTTTTCGGCGATCCACAGCAGTTTGCGGCGCGGCGAACTCGCGGCTCGTGCGGGTCTTTACCTCGATAAAAGCCAAGGTGAAAGGCTTGAGCGATTCGTCATAGGCAATGATGTCAATTTCACCGGTAATACGTCTACCATTCAGACTATAGCCGAGCGGAACAGTGAAGTTGGTGGTGACCGGGCGATAGCCCTGCTGTGACAGGAAATCCAACGCCAACTTCTCACCGAGTTGGCCCAGTTCTAGGTGGCTGGTTATTGTCGGTGGCTTCTTCAGCCATTGCCAAAGATTGAACATCACGAGCTTCGCTGAAAGGTTTGGAAATTCTGTTGGCGCGATTATACTGACAAAACAGTCACAGCGGTTGTAGCAAGGCTGTGACAGGTTGCCACAAATCACTTGCCTTGTCAGCAATGAAGGAGATCGTAGATTGAAAAGAATATTGAGCCTGTTGTTCACTGGATTGATGACAGTTGCCGTTGTACAAGCGCAGACTGTACACCAAACTGGTTCAGGTTATATCCCGCAGCGCGTCTATGATACCAAAGGAAAAAAGTTCAGCGATTTCGAAGCCATGCTGGCTGAACTGGCGCGCGCTGAAGTCGTCTTTGTCGGTGAACAGCATGACGACACAGCAACGCACCGGCTGGAGAGAGCCATTCTGGAAGGCCTGCTGCGGCGGCAACGTCCCATAATCGTCGCGTTGGAAATGTTTGAACGCGATGTGCAGAAGCTGCTGGATGATTATCTGGCCGGGAAAATTACCGAAGAAGAGTTTTTGAAAGCCTCGCGGCCCTGGCCACGTTACGCGACCGATTACCGCCCGTTGGTGGAAATGGCAAAGGCGCACGGTTGGCGCGTTATCGCGGGCAATGTTCCCCGCCGATACGCCTCGCAAGTTTCCAAAACAGGACTGTCTGCGTTAGATACATTGCCAGCCGAAGAGCGCAAGTTGATCGCCTCACAGAATCAATGTCCGATGGATGATTACTTCAAGCGATTCACCGAGGCGATGACGCAGCACCCTGGCCCAAATGATAAGAAGCCGGAGAAGCAACCCACTAAAGAAGCGGTTGAGAAAGAGCGCGCAATGGTCGAGAAGTTCTACCAAGCTCAGTGCGTCAAAGACGAAACAATGGCGGAATCCGTTGCTAAAGCTTACGACGAGTCGCCCGCGCCCAAGCCGCTCATCGTCCATTACAACGGCGCTTTCCACAGCGATTACCGACTCGGTACAGCGGCGCGTGCCAAGCAGCGTCTACCAAAGGTAAATCTGAAGGTCGTCTCAATCGTGCCATTGGACAACCTGGATACGATCAACGTTGATGAATACCGCAAGCGCGGCGATTACATCGTCTTTACCATCAAACCCTCAAAACCAGGGAAAGTGGAAACCAAATAAGAAGCCCTATGTTCACGAAGACTAAACGCACTTTGAACCTTCTGCTTTGGATCGGCCTTTGCGCTTTGCCCGCGTATGCGCAACGGGAGCAACCCATCCCGCGCTCGGAGATGCTGACTATTGACGAGTACGATCCCAAATCTACGCTCGTCGTCAAAGAGACGCAGACGCCACGCGCCAAATTTCCGTTTATTGACATCCACAGCCATCAAACGCGGCTCAAGCCCGAAGAGGTTGATCAGCTCATCAAAGAGATGGACTCGATCAACTTGCAGGTGATGGTTGACCTCAGCGGCGGCAGCGGCGAGCGGTTGAAGCAGATCGTCACCGCGATGAAAGGCCGTTACCCCAAACGCTTTGTCATCTTCGCCAACATTGATTTCAACGACCTGAACGAACCCGGCTTCGGCAAGCGGGCTGCCGCGCGGCTCGAGCAAGACGTGAAGAACGGCGCGCAGGGGCTGAAAATCTTCAAGAACTTCGGCATGGATTTGAAGTACAAGAACGGCGAGCGCGTCAAGGTTGACGACCCCGAACTCGATCCGATTTGGGACAAATGCGCCGAGCTGAAAATCCCCATTCTGATCCACACTGCCGAACCCGGCGCATTCTTTGACCCGATTGACAAAGACAACGAGCGCTGGCTCGAACTCAAGCAGTTCCCAACCCGCGCCCGCCCGCCCGAACGCTATCCGAAGTTCGAGACCTTGATGGCCGAGCGTGACAACCTGATCGCGCGCCACCCGAAGACGACCTTCATGTTTGCCCACTTGGCTTATCACGGCAATGACCTGGCGCGGCTGGGCCGGATGTTCGACAAGTATCCGAACTTTTACGTAGACGTTGCCGCCGTCCTCGCCGAGATTGGCCGCCAGCCCTACACGGCGCGCGACTTCTTCATCAAATACCAGGATCGGCTGATCTTCGGCAAAGACATCTACGAGCCGAGCGAGTACACCTACTACTTTCGCGTCTTCGAGACCAAAGACGATTACATCCCGTATTACCGCCGCCGCCACGCTTTCTGGCGGATGTACGGCCTCTATTTGCCGGATGAGGTGTTGAAGAAGGTCTATTACAAGAATGCGCTGAAGCTGGTGGCAGGGATTGATGCCAGCCAGTTTCCGCAATGATCTGGGTACGCACCGCTTCCAGCGTGCAGTCTCGGCATTGGAAGAATTGAGGCCGGAGGGATAACCTTCCGGCCTCATTGCATTTGACGCCACGCCTGCACGCTGGGAAGTGTGCGTACCCAGACAGGCTCAACCCAACTGCCTTTCAATCTCTTTCAACTCACTATCGCGCCGGTGATAGCCCATCTGTTCGATCATCGCTTTGGCCTGCGTCCAATGCGCGCGAGCCTCCTCGCGCTCGCCCGTCGCCAGGCAGAGCCGCGCCAGTTCCAAATGGCAATCCGCCAGGTGCAAGCCCATCTGACTGCGCTCGGCCAGGCGCTGCGCTTCGTCCAGGTCCGTCCGCGCGCGCTGGTAATCGTCACTGACCCGGCGCAACTCCGCACGCGCTAGCAGGCCGCGAACGATGAACTCCATATCTCCTGCTTGTCGCAGCCCATCTACGGCTCGTTGCAAGAACTCCGCCGCCTGTCCGTAATCGCCAGCGCCCGCTTGCCGGGCTTGCAGCAGCCAGGCGCGCCCCAGCGAGAGATTGTCCTGCGCGATGTCGAGCAGCCGACCACCTTCCAATTTAATCGCCTGGGCAGCACGCGCTTTCGCATCCTGATGCTTCCCCTGGCCCAGCAGCAAATCGCAGTATAGAAATCCCTGAAATGAATAGAGGATCGGGTATTCAGGCTGCCGCTGTTTTTGTATCTCTTCGGCCTGGCGGAAGGCGGCTTCTGCCTCCTCCACTTGACCCGCCTGATGCAGCGCATCGGCCAGCCTTATCCTCTTGCTCATTCGCTGAAATTCGTCGCCGCTGCGATCGGCCAGTGCCACGCTCTGCCGGGCAAATTCCAGCGCCTGTGGTAGGTCGCCAACCGTCAGGTAGAGTTCGCTGAGGTTGCTGACAACAATAGCGGTTTTTCTCCAGTCTTCCCGTGAAATGTATACCTGCAATCCCGCTTGTATTGGCTCGGCCGCTTCCTGTAATCGCCCCAGCGCGCGCAGGTCAAAGCCAACCCCATTCAAAACAAACGCTTGAGCGTCTTCAGTGAGTCTCATCACAGGGCGCCGCCAAGGCGTTTCAAAAAATCCGGCCAGCGCCGCCAGATCAGCGCCAAATGTGCCGAGCTTTCTGATGCTGAAAGCTTCCTCGCCTCTCTGAATCCGCTGCCAGTAGACATCTTCCAACGCCTGCTGATGTCTGCCCGCTGCGCCGCCGTGCGCCACGGCGGCGAACAGCGGTGCCATCTCTTCCACGGTCTCGGGCAATTCTTTGGTCGCGGCGCACAAGTGTTCATACAGGCGCAGGTTGGCCTCGCGCCAGGCATCAGGGTGATGGCGTTGCAACTGCTCCCGGAAATGTTCGCGCACCAGCAGGTGGGCGTCCAATTCATCAAAGACTTTAGTCTGTCCCGCCACAGGCGAGCGATTGGAGCTTGTCGCCGCCCGCGCGTCCGGCTCAGCCAGCAGTTTGATTCGGCGCAGCTTCGCCAGCGTCTGTCGCCATTCCCTCTCGCTCAGAGACGGTACGGGGAGCGTCAGCGACCCGCTGTCTGGTAAGGCGCTACCTGCGGGAGACTCAGGTCGCTGACGCTCCCCGTACTGTCCCGTGCAGATGTGTTCGGTCAAGCCCGGAATGGCAGGCGCGGCACGCAACGCAGCGATTGATCCCGCCTCGGCGGGCCGGTCAAACAATCCCAGCAAGCGCAAGACCGCCAGTTCCGGCCCATCACCGAGCCATCTTTCATAAGACGCCATCACCCGCCGCGCGTGGCCGCCGTGTTGTGCGTCGGCGCTCAACGCTTCGATCTCATGGCGGCGGCGCACGTCTCCGTTGAAAACTTCGTACAGATACCCGCCCAACAAGGTCAGCGCCAGCGAATGGCCGCCGAACTCTTCAGCCGCCTGCTCCAATTCGTCGTCCTCGCCCGTGACGCCCAGCTTGCGCAACAACTGCGCCCCGGACTCCGGCGTCAGTTGATCCAGGTCGCAGCGCAACGCGGCGCTCTCGTAATCTTCCAACTCGCTGACCGGCACGCGCGTAGAGATGACGCACAAACCCGGCTGCCCGGCAGCGAGTTCACGCAACAACGCCTGCATGGATTGCTCTTTCAACCGGCCTTCGACCAGGCCAAGCTGGTTGGGCGGCTGTTGCAACGGTTCCAGCCCGTCCAGCACCAGCAAGGTGCGCTGGGCGCGGATCAAATGGGCCAGCCGCTCGCCCTTGTCCCACGGCGAACCCGCCGTGGGATCAGGATCGCCAAACCAGCGCAAGGCATCGTTGATGAAATATTCCGCCGTCGCCGCCCGGTCGTCGCTCGTGCCCTGGCTGTAAAACGACCAGGCGTAGACGCGCGGCGCGCCGTCATAATTCCGCGCGGCCAAGCGCCGCACCCAATGATTGACCAGCGCGGTCTTGCCTACGCCACCCCACGCGACAAAGGTCACGACGTTGATCTTCGGCTTATCGGGATCGGGATTGGCCCAGGCGTCTTCGAGCAGTTGCAATTCGGCGTCGCGGCCAAACAGATCGGGGGTGAGCAGTTGGGGCAGGCGGGCGATGGCAATTTTTTGAGAATCCGCTAGGTTGGGAATCAAATGCGCAACGGCAGTCACGACCATTCTGGCGAGTTCGTCGGGGCTGCGGAAAAAGCTGACAGTGTGATCATTCGCAAGTTCCTGACGAAAAGTCTTGAGCTTCTCGCCACCCGCTCCCTGTTCTATTTGTGCTGTTGGCCAATCGGCTTCTTCATTGAGCAGGAAGACCAACTTTCGCTTGCCGGTTTTTACGGCTTGGCGATATTCCAACTCAGTGATGGACTTTTGTTCAGGATTGTCTGTGGTCGGGGTGAATCCATAACGCCAAGCGAAGATGCCCACGTAGATGTCGCAGGCTGCAACATCGGCCAGACACTTGTCGAGCGGACGCTGATCGGATGCGACGTAATCTTCCATTGCGATCACGTCGTGGCGCAAAGCGCGCAATGCTTTATAGACTACCTCGCAGTATTCTTTCAGGTCGCTGCGTGTCGAGGAAATGTAGATCTTGGCCATCGGAACCCCCGCTTCAGTTACGGCTTCAGATACTCTTCAGGTTTATGATAGCGGCGGCGATTATGGCAAAGATGGTGTGAGAAGTCGAAGCTTCACCGCCGAATCGCCACGCCCGGTTTCCCGCCTTCAACCAATTTGCCCTCTTTCACCACTAACACGCCGTTGACCAGCACATAGCTGATGCCTGAAGAAAACTGCGCCGGATTCTCGAACGTCGCTTGGTCAATCACTTTGGCCGGATCGAAGATTGCCAAGTCCGCATCCGCTCCGACTTTCACTCGCCCTTTCAGCTTCATCATCGGCACAGCCTTTTCCAAGCGTTGCGCGGGCAGCAAGCTCATCTTGCGCAGCGCATCCATCAACGAGAGCGCCTGCTGTTCACGCACATAACGACCCAACACGCGCGCAAATGTGCCCGCCCCGCGCGGGTGGCCTTTGCCATTGGCGATCAATCCGTCGCTCGCCACCATCACCTGCGGATTGGCTGCGGCCAGGCGAGAAATCTCTTCGGGGATGGAATGGCCGATGACAGAGCCGCCGCTCTTGCGATATTGCGCGAAAGTTTCCGCGGTGAGCCGTTCGCCCGTGGCGACCCATTGCAAATCTTTGTAGGTGATCCCTAGTCGTTCTTGCCAGCCTTCGTCGTAGATGGCCGATTCGAGCAGCGTTTGCGTGGCGGTGTAGGGATAGGCTTCGGTCGAGACATCCAGCTTGCGGCGGCGCGCGCCTTCGATCATCTGCAAACATTTGGGCGTTTGTCGCAGACAGGTGCTGGTAAGGTGGACGACGTGGAGCGCAGCGCCGGTGGCGGCGGCATCGGCGAGCACTTCCTGCAAGGCTTCAATGGCGCTGCCGGGTTCGATTGCGCCCGCGTGTCGTAGGTGGACGAAGTTAGCGACTTGGCGTTCGGCGGCCAATTGAAACAGGTCGAAGATTTCCGTGCGCGTAGAAGTCGGCACGTAGTTGATGCCGAAGCCGATGCCGAGTGCGCCTTCATCAAGCCCGCGTTTGATCAACTCGGTGATTTGTCGAACCTCGTCGGGTGTGGAGCGGCGAGTGACGGCGTTATCGCGCGGCAGGAAGGTGCCGGTGTCGTGCATCACGGCCATCTTCGCGGGGATGTGGCCGACGGTAGCGCCGAAGTTGATGAGTGATTGGCCTTCGCGGTCGGCGTACCACTTGGCCACAGGCGAAACGCCGACTTCCATTTCCAGCGCCGTCGTGACGCCGTCCATCGCTTTGTAGCGATAGTTTTCATCGTCCTGTCCGTGCGAGTGCAGGTCAATGAAGCCGGGCGCGATGACCAACCCTTTAGCATCAATCGTTGTTTTGCCACGCAGCGGTGTGGCTGAGATGGCTGCGATGCGTTTGCCGCTAATGCCGATGTGCTGCACGGCGTCGAGTTTCGATTCGGGATCCATCACCCGGCCATTGACCAGCACGAGATCGAATTCGGCGGTGCGCTGTGCCTCACTGTTTCGTGTGAATACAAAAAGTGAAGTCGTGATACAGCAGAGTACACAACAGGCAACGATGATCTGGCGTTTGATTGAATGGTTTGTCATAGGTTCCTCCGGGTTGAACAATTGAATCGGCGCGCATACTACTCAACACTGCGGATCGCGGCAAGCGGGCTTATGCCATCTGGTCAGGCATATACACCATATCGTTTCGCACGCACGCTGTAAGGCTGGCCTAGCTTGCTCGCTTATGCGCGCAAATGGTTGTCAATAGCTAGCTTGAGCGGAGTTGATTTGATTAGCGGCGGGCGGCACGACGATTGTTACTGCGAGGCACGAAAGGAGCAAACAATTTCCATGATTAACAACAACCGATATTTACCATTCGTTTTAGTAGCTTTGGTGGCGGGCACGCTCGGCTGGGGCGTTTCCACGTTGACTAGCAAAGAGACAACCAGCGCGATGACTGCGCCAGTCGTTCAGCCACAACCCAGCGCACCGCAGACATTGCAACCGCAACAAAGCTTCGCGCCAGTCACAGTTCCCGAAGCGACTAATGCTTTGCCTGTGCAGCAACCTGCGCAAGTCGTGTACGTCAAGGAAGCGCCCGCGCCCGTCGTGCGCACTGTGCCAGTCAGGGCAAGCACGGCAACGCAGCCTGCCACTGTCGCTAACGAAGGCGCTAACGAAGACAGGCGCGAGGTGCTTGAGCACACTACCACACGCAAGCGAGGCATGAGTAACAAAACCAAAACGGCCATCGCAGTTGGCGGCGCAGCGGGACTAGGCGCGGCAATTGGCGGCATCGCCGGTGGCGGGAAAGGTGCAGGGATTGGCGCTCTCATTGGCGCGGGTGGCGGTGCTGTTTACTCAGTCATTCGGCATAAGCAGAACAAGCCGGTCTTTTAACTCTTATTCGGCCGGCAAAGCAAAGTTGGGGTGGTCACACGTGACCACCCCAACTTTATTTTTTGGCTGGCTTTGGGGCAGGTTGTGCTATAGTGCGCCCGCCAATTTCCTATGGGTTTGGTGCTAAGACTTGGATGGAGGATATAGGAAATGAAATCAGTATTCTGTGCCGTATGTCTCTTGTTGGTGCTGTCAGGTTACCCTCAGTGGCAAAACATAGTGCTTAAATTAGCCGAGGCGGCTCGTCAACAACTACCACAACCAATCGCAGAGCTTTTACCGAACAAGCAATCAAGTGGCAATCAACAAATCACTGCGCCCGGCTTGGAAAAGCAGATCGCCTCGCGTCTGAGTGAGACTTTGCAAGGACTGGCCGACAGCGAAAGCTTGAATCAAGCGCGCGTGGGGTTGAAACAGGTTCGCTTCGTTCCGACGAATGCGGGAGCGAATGCTAAGGCCAGTGATACTGTTTCGGCCAAAGTCCATAATGAGGAAGCCGAAGAGGTTATGCCAACCACAGGCTATTACGTGGCGACCATCAACTACGATTTGCTCAGTCCACTGACGGTCGAAACCGGGGTGACCCTTTTGACGGCGGCCTGTTCTTGCGGTGTCGCGCGCGTCAGATTGAGCGACGGCTATGGTGTGGTGAAGACTTTCAACTGTCCTGTATTGAGGAACTGAGTGAGTTTCTTTGGCCTGAGTTATCATCAGCTCGGTAGACAAATGAAAAGGCGGAACACTATTGCATGGCAATGTTCCGCCTTTCAATTTTGGTTTTCAACTTCTTACCACTAAAAATTGCCTGATCGCTGGCGCGATGAGGAAGCAAGCAATGCCGGCAAAGATTGCGTAGCTCCAGCGCATTATGCCTAATCCGCTGGCGATAAAGAACAGTATGCCCACCACGCGAACGAGATGCGCAATGGCATTGGCCTTGCGAAAGTTATCTTGGTTTTCCATCGGGTTTCTCCTTTTTGAGTTGTCGCAGTTTCGCTGGGATAGACGGGAGCGTTTTGTCCCTGATCTATTTCGCCATTGTGCATTGTTTTACGGCGGACGGCTAGAGCAGACGGCTGCTTGAGCGAACAATGTATAGTTGAGAGCGGCCCTTCCAAATTCGCTCGCATTGTGTAGAATTGCCTGCGAAAAATCCCAACCATTGTAGTCATCGCGTTTTCTGTGCTGGGCAAAATTTGGCTTTGCGGCGCAGCCGCTTCGGCGGACTGACGGGTGAAGCATCTGTGTGCTTATCGGATTTATAGCTAATGTAAAAGGAGTCGAAACTTATGTCTGTGCATCATGAAGCAGGCGAGCCTGCTAGCGAGGAGCGCCGCTCTGTGCTTGGCGTCATCTCTGGCTTAATCGCGGCGGGCATCGGCACCGTGCTGGGCATCAATCTGGGGCGCTTTACGCTTGGCCCTGCTCTTACCCCTTCGGCTGGTGCGGCAGAATGGACGGATGCTGGCGCGTTGGCCGACATCCCTGATGGCAAGCTGACCAAACGCAACATTGTCGTGGCGCAGGAAGCCGGGTGGGGCAAGTTCATCGCCGACCGCGCTGTCTGGGTGGTCAAAAAAGGCGAGGATGTCAAAGTCTTCACCGCCGTCTGTCCGCATCTAGGCTGCACGGTTCAGGCCAGTGCGACGGCCTTCCTGTGCGCGTGTCACAACAGCCAATGGAACGAAGCGGGGCAGATGTTGGCAGGCCCTTCGCCGCGATCCTTAGACCTGCTCGAACACCGCGTCGAAGACGGCAAGCTCAAGGTCAGGTATCAGAATTTCAAACAGGGCATTCCCGCCAAAGAGGTCATCGGTTGATATGGATTCAGCAAATACTGACAAGTCATCCTCGCGTTTTGCCGCCCTCTATGACTGGCTCGATGAGCGGACTGGTGTGAAAGCTGCGATGGACAGCGCGTTGAACGAGCCGATTCGTGGCGGCGCGCGTTGGGCCTATGTCTTCGGCAGCGCGTTGGTCTTTCTCTTTGCTGTGATGGTTGTCACCGGCATCGCAATGACCTTTTACTACGTGCCGAGCGCTGACCACGCGCACACGAGCGTCGCTTACATTCAAAAGGCCGTGCCGGGCGGCAAGCTGATTCGCGGTCTGCATCATTACGGCGCGAGTGCGATGATAATTGTTGCCGTGATTCACCTGGCGCAGGTCTTTCTTTTTGGCGCGTACAAACATCGGCGCGAGCTGATCTGGCTGACTGGCGCGTTGATGTTTTTGATCGTGCTCGGCTTTTCATTCACGGGATATTTGTTGCCGTGGGATCAAGCGGCCTATTTCGGCACCAAGGTCGGCGCTTCGATTGCGGGCGAAATTCCGGTGATCGGGCCGCTACAACGCCGCATTATGCTGGGTGGTGAAGAACTCACGACGATCACACTGTCACGCTTTTTTACCACGCACGTCTTTCTGTTGCCGCTCAGCCTGGTTGGTTTGGTCAGCTTGCATCTGCTCTTTTTCCGCCGCTCGGGTCCGGCTGGGCCTTATCACGAGCGCGACAATCAGCGCGTGCAGCGGTTCTATCCCCGGCAAGTCTTCAAAGACTCTGTGGCAATGTTGGTGGTCTTCGTGATTCTGATCTACCTGGCTTATCGCTCGCCCGCCGAGTTAGGGCCACAAGCCGACCCGACTTCGGACTACCTGGCGCGTCCGCCCTGGTTCTTCATGCCGCTCTTCCAATTGCTCAAGTATTTTCCTGGGCAATCCTCACTCATCCCGATTATGGGCATACCGGCGCTGCTCTTCGGCTTGATGTTTCTGTTGCCCTTCATTGACAGAAGCGCCGAGCGCAATCCGTTCAAGCGCAAACTGGGCGTAACTGTGCTAGCGCTCTTCATCTTTGGCGCTGTTGGGTTGATGGGATTGGCGCAGTATCAGGACGCGCATCACCCGGAATTCGGGCCAAAACTGCTGGAACAGGAAAAGGAGATGCACGCATTTCTCAACACACCTTTCCAGCCGCAGGAGATTGGCGGAATCAAGGCTGGGACAGCGCCAGCCGACATGTCAAAAGTGGCTGAACCTCCTGCCGCATACACTGCCAGTTGCGCCGTCTGTCACGGTGACAAAGGGCAGGGCGACATCAGCCCGCCCCTGCTCGGCGTTTCTGCGAAACCGCAACGCACGCGGGATGACCTGTTGAAGATTCTCGATGACGCACGCAGCTACGGAATCAAGAAGCCGATGCCCGAATCGTTTCCGAAGTTGAGCGTGGAAGAGAAGACACAGATCGTTGATTGGCTGGTCGCGCTCAAAGCAAAGTAATGGCAGTTAAAATCCTTGTGCCTTGTATTGTTCCAGCTTCCGATAAAGCGTTTTGCGCCCGATCTTCAGCAGTCGCGCAGCTTTGGCTTTATCACCGCTGGTGTAGCGCAAAGTTTGATTGATGATGAGACGTTCGATTTCATCCATCGTCATCGGCACACTGAGTTCAAGGCGCGTGCTTTGGTCTGACACTCCGTGCGCGCGGATGGCCTCGGGCAAATCCTGTTCAGTAATCTGTCGCCCAGCGGCGACGATGACGGCGCGCTCGACGCAGTTCTCCAACTCGCGCACATTGCCTGGCCAAGCGTAGTTCTTCAGCAACCGTACAGCGCGGTCGGAAATACCCGTCACACGCTTGCCGCTCTTCTGTTGATAGCGTTCGATGAAGTACGCGGTCAATTGCTCTATGTCATCGGTGCGTTCGCGTAGCGGCGGCAGCACAATCGGATAAACGTTCAGCCGGTAAAACAGGTCACGGCGGAAGCGGCCTTCTTCAATCTCTTTTTCTAAATTCTTGTTCGTCGCGGCGATCACGCGCACATCGGTCTTGATAACTTCGTTGCCGCCGACGCGCGTGAATTCGCCGTCCTGCAAGACGCGCAACAGGCTGACTTGCGCTGACAGGCTCATCTCGCCGATCTCGTCCAAGAAGAGCGTCCCGCTATTGGCTTCCTCAAAACGCCCGATGCGGCGCGAACGCGCGTCGGTAAACGCACCGCGTTCGTGGCCGAAGAGTTCGGTTTCAAGCAGTGTCGGCGGAATCGCGCCGCAGTTGATCTTCACAAAGGGGCGTGCTGCGCGCCGCGAATTGAACTGAATCAGGCTCGCGACCAACTCTTTGCCCGTGCCGGATTCGCCTTGCAACAAGGCTGTCGTGTTGCTGTCGGCGACCGACAAGGCCATCTCGATAGCGCGGCGAATCTTGGCAGACGAACCGATGATGCGCTCGCCTGCCCGCGCATCGTTGAGTTCACGCTTCAGCCGGATGACCTCTGCCGCTAGCCGGTCCTTCTCCAACGCGCTGGCCAACTGGCTGGAGATGCCATTGAGCAGTTGCAGATCATAATCGGAAAACTGCGTGGCTTCATTGAACCAGACGAGCGCGATGATGCCGAGAATTCTCTCTTTGCTGGCCAGTGGCGCAATCAACGCCGATTTGCCGCGCATCAGGTTGGCGAAGAGATAGCGCGCCAGCGGCGTCTGGCGCGCGTCGGGGAATTGCAGCGTGCGACCTTCCTGAATCAAGGCGTTGATGGCCGGATGATCTGGCAAGCGCAGCGTACGCGCTTCGCGGTAGCGCATCTCGACGTTTTTACGCAGGTCGAAGCCGCGCCGCGCGCGCAATTCATCTAGGTGCAAATGCTCGCCCTGATTATCGAGAATTGCGATGCAACCGTAATCGGCCTTGAGCAATTCTAGTGCGCGGTCAATCACGAACGTGCTGATCTCGTTGAAGTCGGTGCGCGTGTTGATGTCGTTCGAGACTTCGAGCAGCGCCTTGGTGATCTCGACCTCTTTCTCTTTTTCGTTGTAGAGCCGCGTGTATTGCAGCCCGATGCTTACCTGTCCAGCCAGCCATTCGACCAGCCTGATCTCCGTCTCCGTCCACTCGTGCGGCTGGTGGCAATACTGCAAGCCAATGATGCCGAGCAGTTCATCGCCTTGCACAAAGGGCGCTATCAGCGCGGAACGTGTGCCGATCAATTGGCAAGTAGTTTTGACCCAGAGCGGGATGTTGGCCGACTTAATATCGTCAATTGAATAGTGGCGGGCCTTGGGCAAAAACTTCTTGATTGTGTCGAGCGGGATGAGCGCAGCGGGAATGTTCAAACCCAAGCCGGGCGTGAGCGATTCGTCGCCCAGATATTCGTGGCTGACACGAAAGCCCCCAGCGGGCGAAGGTGTGATGACGTTGCAGCGATCTACGGCCAACCGCTGACCCATTTCGGTGACGGCAGTCTGAAGAAATTTATCAATATCAATCACACTCTCGGCATCAGGCCGAAAAGCATCCGAGTTGAGACGATTGAGGATCGCTTCGCGCGCCTCGTACATCTCGATCAATTTTGTTTGAAAGACCTGGTCGAATTGCATCTTGCTTACACAGAAATCGAAGTCACTGCGCCGTAATCGTGCGACAACACCGTTCGATGCTCCTTTTGTTGCTCGTGCAAACCTAGCACCTCATTCCAATTACGTTTTATGGGTAGCACCAACTCTGACGCTAACTCACTAACGGTCATTCCGTCCAGAAAACGCTGATCATATTCGCGGTAGCAATGCGGAGGCAACATCAGGAAATCGCCGCGAAACTCCTTGCGCGCGGTTAGGAAATCAATGCCTGACAACAAGCCAGCCACCGTGATGCCTTCGCCAAAGAAGACGCTCTTAACCGGCGCAACGTGCAATCGCGTGCCGAAATGCGCGTTCATTTCGTCCACCGCCTCTTTCAACATCGGGTAAAAGATCAAGCCCGTCGCCAACGTGCCATAAACCTTTTTCGCCTGCGCCACACTGAATTCGCCCTTCGCGCGCATCTTTTCGAGTTGCTTCATTCGTTTGGCATGTGCATCAAAGAACTGCCGCACCATCCCGACGCCGTCTTCGATTTGCGGGTACTCGTCCTCTTCGGCGACTGGGCCACGCACGATGCGGTAATGTGATTTGGGCGGAATCTTGCGCCCGGCGCGAATATAAAACTCATCGCCCAAGAAGGCGAAGACAGTGCCCATCCGCTTTTTCAATTCATTCTGGATCGGCGTGACCAAATCAATGATCTCAGCGCAGAACTCATCGGTCACGAGCATCAGCCGGTCGCGGTACTTATGCATATCCGTGATGCCCAGCGGCACAATCGCCGTCGAGACGATGCCAGGATGCAGTTCAGCCAAATCGTAGATCGTTTTGACTAGGTGCAGGCCGTCATTGATGCCGGGGCAGAGCACCACTTGAGCGTGAATCTCTATGCCGTGGTCAATGAAATGCTTCATCTGCGCGATGACATCAATGCGTTTGTTGATGCCCAGCAAGTAGGCGCGCAAATCCAGATCAGTCGCATGCACAGAAACATACTGCGGGGAGAGCCGCTGCTCAATCACGCGCTCGATTTCCGACTTCGTGATCGTCGAAAGCGTCGAGTAGTTGCCGTACATAAATGAGAAGCGAATGTCTTCATCGCGCACCCACAACGAAGAGCGCGAGCCTTGCGGGTTTTGCTGGATAAAGCAGAAGACGCAATCGTTGCCGCACTGGCGCGGCGTCATCGGCTCGAAGTCAATGCCCCACGATTCGCTCTCGTCTTTATCAACTTCGAGTTGCCACTCTTCGCCGTTGGCTTTGACGACTTCGATGCGTAAGCTATCTTCGCCGGACGTCAGGAACTTGAAATCGAGCGCGTCACGCACGCGCTTGCCGTTGATCGTCCAGACGCGGTCGCCGATTTCCAATTCTAGTTCTGTTGCTAATGAATCGGCTTCGATGCCGATGATTTTGATGCCTTTTGCCATTCACTAAATACTCAGGGCGGTAAAACTGGTGTTACGCTACACCTGCGCCCGCAGTCTAAATCAACTCCTCAATTGGTTTGTAAGTCAGTTCTTGTGACTCCGCTACCGCCTCATACGTGATATGTCCCCCGTAAGTGTTTACGCCTTCCTTCAAATGCTTATCCACCTTGATCGCATCTTTGAAGCCCTTGTTCGCCAACTTCAACGCAAACGGCAGCGTCGCATTGGTCAACGCAAAGGTCGAAGTGCGTGGCACCGCGCCGGGCATATTCGCCACGCAATAATGTAACACGTCGTCCACGTAAAACGTCGGGTTGCTGTGCGTGGTCGGATGCGTAGTCTCGATGCAGCCGCCTTGATCCACTGCCACGTCTACGATAACTGCGCCTTTGTGCATCGTCGAAAGCATGGCGCGTTTAACCAGATTTGGCGCTGCCGCGCCCGGAATCAGCACTGCGCCGACGACCAGATCGGCATTGGCGATGGCCTCCTGCACGTTGTAATCGTTCGACATCAAGGTTTTGATCTTTGCGCCAAAGATGTCGTCGAGATAGCGCAGCCGTTCGAGGTTCTTATCCAACACGGTCACATTCGCGCCCAGGCCGACGGCCATCTTGATCGAGTTGATGCCGACTACGCCGCCACCGATGATGACGACTTTCGCGGGCAACACGCCAGGCACGCCGCCCATCAGCACGCCGCGCCCGCCTTCGGGTTTTTGCAAGTAGTGCGCGCCGACTTGCACGGCCATACGCCCAGCGACCTCGGACATCGGTGTGAGCAGCGGCAGGTGGCCTTCTTCATTAGTGATCGTTTCGTAAGCTACGCCGGTGACTTGGCGTTCGAGCATTACTTTGGTGAGCGTTGGGTCGGGCGCCAGGTGCAGGTAAGTGAAGAGCAATTGGCCCGCGCGCATGCGGTGATATTCAGGGCCGACCGGCTCTTTGACTTTGACGATCATATCGGCCTGCTCCCAGACTTCATCCGCCGATGTGGCGATCTGGCCACGCGCGCCAACGTACTCTTCATCGCTGATGCCGCTGCCTTCGCCTGCATGGGCTTCGACCAACACAGTATGCCCAGCATCGCTGAGCGTCTTGACGCCCGCCGGTGTTAGGCCGACGCGCGATTCGTTGTCTTTGATCTCTTTAGGTAATCCGATAATCATTACGCCATTCCTTTGGGGGAGCTTACTTAGTTGATCTTTTTAGGATGCTTGCGTTCTTGCTCGCAAAACGTTTGCACGGTGCGCATCAAGGCGCGACAGTCGTTCGCGCCTAATCCCATGCTGGTGCAGCGTTTCTCTGTCCACTGAACACTGTTGATAACTTCGAGCCGATCCGGCACGCCCTCACAAAAACCGGGCGAGGGCGTACTGATGACCAGACACGAAAGCAGGAAAGAATTATTTTGCAACGATTCGCCAAAGCCTTTGATCATTTTCTGGCGACTGACCGCCTCGCGCCAGCATCCGTCATAATCGGTGCTGCGGCCAAAGGCCAGACCTTCGGCTTGTTTCTGTTGGAAGCCCGCTTTGTTGCGAAAAAGATAGATAAAGAACCCCGCCACGATAAGGATGCTGAACGCTAGCAGGGTGCTGATGATCCAGAACGTAATTCTCGCTTTTGCATTCATCGCTGGCTGTCACTCCGAAACGCTGTTGCTAGCGGCTGCTGTCCACTTTATTGATTCATCCGGAACTCGTCAATCTGCGCTTTCTGCAACTTGCCGCTGTAGTCTACGTAGACCGACTTCCATTCCGAGAAAATGTCTAACGACGAGATCATCGCACCTTCGCGGTGACCATTGCCAGTGGCCTTTGTGCCGCCGAAGGGTAGATGCACCTCTGCGCCGATGGTAGACGAATTGACGTAGAAGATGCCCGTGTCCATCGCTTCCATTGCCTTGAAAGCGCGATTGACATCTTGCGTATAGATGGAGGCGGACAATCCGTATTTGACGCCGTTGCCGATCTCTATGGCTTCGTCCAGATCGCGGCAGGGGATAATGCTGACGACTGGGCCAAAGATTTCTTCTTGCGCCATACGCATCTGCGGCGCTACCTCGGTGAAGATGGTTGGCTCGATAAAGTAGCCGTGTTTGTATTCACCCTTTTCCAGCCGCTTGCCGCCCAGCTGCAGTTTTGCCCGGTCTTCGTTTTGCCCGACTTCGATGTAATAGAGAATCTTGTCAACGGCCGCTTGATTGATGACCGGCCCTACTTCGACTTTCGGGTTGAGGCCGTTGCCGATGCGCAAGGTTTTCGCGCGCTCAGTCAGCTTCTCGACAAACCGCTTGTAGACCTTTTTATGCACGACGATGCGTGACGACGCCGTGCAACGTTGGCCCGACGTACCGAAAGCTCCCCAGACCGCGCCCTCTGCCGCCAAGTCCAGGTTGGCGTCGTCCAGCACCATGATCACGTTCTTGCCACCCATTTCGAGCGAGCAGATTTTGTCGTGTTGCGCCGCCGCGGTTGCTACGCTGCGTCCTGTGTCAGTCGAACCCGTGAATGAAATCAATCGCACACCTGGTTGCGTAGTCAGCGGCGCACCCGCCGACTCACCAGCCCCTGCGACGATGTTGATGACGCCCGGCGGAATGCCAGCCTCTTCGCAGGCCATAACCAGATTGTAGGTTGAAAGCGGCGTGTCTTCCGCCGGTTTGATCACCAGCGTGTTGCCGCAGATCAGCGCCGGCATCATCTTCCACGACGGGATCGCCATCGGGAAATTCCACGGCGTAATCAACCCGCAGACGCCCACCGGTTGGCGCACGCACATCGCCAGCTTGTCGCGCAACTCCGACGGTGTGGTGTAACCTTGTAGCCGCCGCCCCTCGCCTGCCGTGTAGAAGGTCATATCAATCGCCTCCTGCACGTCGCCGCGCGCTTCTTTCAAGACCTTGCCCATCTCGCGCGTCATCTCGATGGCGTAGAGCTCTTTCCGCTCAATCAGGACTTGGCCCAGTTTGAAGAGCATTTCTGCGCGCTTCGGCGCTGGTGTGGCCTTCCATTTCGGAAACGCTTCGCTGGCCGCGTTCACGGCTGCCTTCACGTCATTGGCGTCAGAAGCCGGGAAGACGCCGACTACTTCGCGCGTGTCTGCCGGGTTGCGGTTTTCGATGTACTCACCGCTCTTTGGCTTGACCCAGCGGCCCGCTATGTAATTGCCGTAGGTCGTCGGTTTTGTGCTTGGTTGCGCTTCGAGTTTTGCTTTTGGTACTGCCATAAGATTTCGAATGTGAGATTTCAGCTTATCGCTTGAGCGATTGCGCCAGTTGGATAATTTCACGCACGTCCAGCCGCTGCGCTTTAACCGTCGCCGGTTTATGACAGAGCGTGCATTCGACACGTTTATCGCGCCACTTGCCAGGATGTTTGTGTTGGAGTTCGAGCGCGCCCAGCGTGTCAGCCGTATGGCATTTCAGACAATCATCGCGTGATTGAGTGGCAAGGTGCACAGGGTTGGCGGGCATTGCTTTGATCTTGCTTTTGGTCGAAAGGTAATACAAGCCTCCGACGACGGCGAGCACGATGATGGCAAAGATAAAGTCGCGTTTCCGTTTCATTTCAATTCGGACAATCCGGGGAAGTTGATGAGTTGAAAACCAAGGCTGGCAATGTAGCAGACGGGCTGAGTGAGTGTCTAGCCGCAGTTGGCGCGTGTTTGAGGCTAATTGGTAAGATCAAAACTCAGAAGAGAAAATTGAGCCTGTACGATGTGTCAGAAGCCCTCCCCCGTGGAAGGCTTCTGACACAGGGATTGGCTTTCACCGCACCTTGCCCATCAGCTTGCGAAGCCAGGGTGTCAGCGCAAGCAGAATGACCGCCGCGATAATCGGGATAGCGGCGAGTTTGCTGAACAATCCGACAAGCGCCTGCGAGCTGGATTCAAAATGGCTCGCCATCATGCCCGCCGTGAAGCTGCCCAACGAAATTGAGAGGAACCAGACGCCCATCATCAGCCCGATCAGCCGGTGTGGCGCGAGCTTAGTCGTCGTACTGAGGCCGACCGGATACAGGCAGATTTCGCCAATGGTTTGCAGCAAGTAGACGCCGACTAGCCACCACGGGCCGACTTTGCTCCCGCCCTCAATGAAGAGCGAGGCCACCGCTAGCAGGGCCGCGCCCAGCCCAACGAACACCAGACCGAACGAAAACTTCACCGGGCTCGACGGTTGCCGGTCGCCCAGTTTCAGCCAGAGTGCAGCAAAGACCGGGGCCAACGCCCAGACGAAGAGCGCCGGACTTGACTGATACCACCCGGCAGGGAACTCATACCCAAAGACATGGCGGTTAGTGAAGTCATTAGCGAAAAGCGTGAAGCTCGATCCTGCTTGCTCATAGCACATCCAGAAGATGATCGAGAAAAAGAACAGCACCACGATTGCGGCGACCGGCTTCTTCTCCTCCGGTTTCAGGTAGGCGAGGAACAGCCAGGTAATGAAGACGGCCAGCGCGCCAAACATGATCCACACCTTGTTTCTGACTACAGGTTCAGGACCGAAGTAAAGGAAGAGTACAGCCGCGCTGGTTGCAGCCATAAGCAACGCTCCAATCAGCGCCTTGCGTCGCGTTTCTGCCGAGGTCTGCTGCGGTGGGTTGCCAACGTGGGCCAGCCGGTCGCTGCCTTTGACGTATTGAATCAAACCGAAGGTCATACCGATGCCAGCCGCTGCAAAGCCGAGATGCCAATTAATCTTCTCGCCGAGGAAGCTGCAAACGAGGGGCGCAGCGAATGCGCCGATGTTGATGCCCACGTAAAAGATCGAAAAGCCCGCGTCCCGACGTTGGTCTTCCGGGCTGTAAAGATCACCGACAATTGCGCTCACGTTTGTCTTGAGCAACCCCGTGCCGAGCACGATCAGAATCAGCCCGGCGTAGAACGTGTAAATCGTCGGCACCGCCAGCGAGTAATGGCCGAGCGCAATGATGATGCCCCCAAGCAAGACGGATCGCCGCGTTCCCAGCACATTATCTGCGATCCACCCGCCTGGAATAGACATCAGCCAGACCGAGCCGGTGTACGCGCCGTAGATGCCCAGGGCTTTCGGCTTATCGAAGCCCAGCCCGCCAGCGGCCACCGCCGTCGTCATATATAACGACAGCAACGCGCGCATGCCGTAATAGCTAAACCGCTCCCACATCTCCGTGAAAAAGAGCGTGGTCAGCCCACGCGGGTGTCCGCCAATGCCACCAGTGTCTCGTGCGGAATCGAAGGTCGCATCAATTGCTGAACGCGGCGTTTCAGTGATTGCGCTCATTGCTCGTGTTCCTCATTCTTTCCAGGTTGTTTGTCGGTAATGCAGTTTGGAAGTTGGCGCCAGCCTAACATAATCGCGCGCGTTGGCGGAAGCTGCGGCTAAGTTTTTACCGCTGCATTCTTCACTTCACCCCTGCGCGCTTTGATTGTAGACTACGCGCACTATGGACGAACGCGATTTTTACACCGAAAAGCAAGAGATCAAGCGTGCTACCTACAACTGCCCGAAGTGTCGCCAGTCTTCTGAATTTGAGATTCGCTGGCTGCGGCGCTCGAAGAAGCGCGAGTTGCCGCGTGGCGCGAATGATTATGACCGAGCGAAGTTCGCCAAAGCGCGTGACTATTTGGTTCGCGTAGACGACATGCTCTTCTGTCCGAATCCACGCTGTCGTAACCGCTTCGAGATTCCCAACTCGCAAACGGTAGTCTTCGTGTAACTGCAAGCACGCTTCCCACGAGCGGCTTGCCCGACATTCATTTGGCTAAAACGCGTTGGCGTTTGCACAGCAAGACGGCTGTGGCAAGTGCCAGTTTGTTTACTCACTCTTTATGGTTGCACCGATCACTCGCGTCGAGGTCGTTCAAAATACGCTTGATAACTATCTGACCACTGCGCGCCCCGCTGCACAGCGCCTAGCTGAAACTGATTCACTGCGCCCAGGCAGCAGCTTGACTGTCGCGCGCGCGCTGGAAATTTATGAAGATCAAGTCACTAGCCGCTTGTTAGATGTGACCGCGCGCGAACTCAAGCGACGCAACGAAGGCTTCTACACCATCTCCAGCGCTGGGCACGAGAATAACGCGATTGTCGGCGCTTTGCTGCGCATAGATGATCCGTGCTTTCTGCACTACCGCTCCGGCGGGTTGATGATGGCGCGCTCGCGCAAAGCCTCCGGCGTAGACGGCATCTTCGACACACTGCTCTCGTTCTGCGCTTCCAAAGACGATCCAATCTCGCAAGGCCGGCATAAAGTCTGGGGCAGCCGCCCGCTCTGGGTGCCGCCGCAGACCAGCACCATCGCGTCGCATTTGCCCAAAGCTTCCGGGTTTGCCTTTGCGCTGCGGCAGGCGCGCCGCCTCGGCAAATGCCAGGATTTGAGCGACGACTCAATCGTCTGTTGTTCGTTTGGCGATGCATCGGCCAATCACGCGACGGCGCTCTCAGGCATCAACGCGGCGCGCTACACCGTGCGGCGCGGTGGGCAAGCGCCGATTCTGTTCCTGTGCGAAGACAACGGCATCGGCATCTCAGTCGAAACGCCGCGTAATTGGATTCACGATTCATTCAGCGCCCAACCGCATCTGCGCTATTTCGAAACGGGCGGCGCAATGGATGAAATCTACGATGTGGTGGCCGAGGCGATTGAAACCTGTCGCACGACGCGCGCGCCGGTTTTCCTGCACTTGCACGTTACGCGTTTGTGGGGACACGCGGGCACGGATGTCGAGACGACCTATCGCACTTTGGAAGAAGTGGCTGCCGCCGAAGCCAAAGACCCACTGCTCAGCAATGCGCGCCATTTGATCGAAACGGGCGCAACCACGCCGGCAGCGTTGCGCGAACTGGTCAACAATGTGCAGGCACACATTGATACCAAGATGGAAGAAGCTATCCGCCGTCCCAGGCTTTCGACTGTTGCCGAAGTTATCAAACCGCTGGCGCCTTATGACGAAGAGCCAATCCGCTCAAGTGCGCTCAAACAAGCCACGCCCGAAGCGCGCGCCAAACTCTTCGACAACGCGCTGCCTGAACAGACCGGCACGCCGACCAAGCGCACGATGGCGGCGCATATCAACTCGGCCTTGGCCGACGAGATGTTGCGCTGCCCTGAAATTATTGCCTTTGGCGAAGACGTGGGGAAGAAGGGCGGCGTCTATTACGTCACGCAGGCGTTGCAAAAGAAGTTTGGCATTGCGCGCGTCTTCGACACTCTGCTCGACGAGACGACAATCCTGGGCTTGGCACAGGGCGCGGCAATAGCGGGTTTGCTGCCGATCCCTGAGATTCAATACCTGGCTTATATTCACAACGCGCTTGATCAAATTCGCGGCGAAGCCTGCTCGCTTTCGTTTTTCTCTTCGGGGCATTTCACCAACCCGATGGTCGTGCGCATTGCGGGGCTGGCCTATCAGAAAGGCTTTGGCGGCCACTTTCACAACGACAATTCGGTTGGCGCACTCCGTGATATTCCAGGCTTGCTGCTGGCCGTTCCGGCGCGTGGTGATGATGCGGCGCGGCTGTTGCGCGGCGCACTTGCGACGGCACAGGCAGGCGGTCGCGTCGTTTGCTTCCTCGAACCGATTGCGCTCTATCACGAGAAGGATTTGTATGCGGACGGCGACAGCTTATGGTTAAGCGATTATCCGCTGCCGGATGAAATGTGTTTGCCCGGCGAAGTGGGCGTTTATAATTCTGAGGCGCGGGATGTGTTGATTGTGAGTTATGCCAATGGGCTGCGTCTGTCTTTGCGTGCAGCCCGCGTGCTGAGAGAGCAGCACGGCATCAATGCGCGCGTGCTTGATCTGCGTTGGCTCAATCCGTTGCCGTTCGAAGCAATCAGCCAACATACGGCTGATTGTGGGCGCGTCGTGGTGGCTGATGAATGCCGCGCGACGGGTGGCGGCATCGCCGATGCCGTGATCGCAGACCTGGCGGAGGGCGGTTTCACGGGTGTAATGCGTTCGGTGCGCGCAGTAGATTCTTATGTGCCGTTGGGCGCGGCGGCCAATTTGGTGTTGATCTCCGAATCTCAAATTGTCGAAACGGTGCGTTCGGTGTGCCGGTGAGCCTGAGGGTTTGAGAAGTACAAAAAGACTATGCCAGTACCAGAATCGGGAAAAGCGGTTGAAACTGAAAAACAGGCCGAGCGCAGTGAAAGCGAGCGTTACTTTCTCGAAGGGCCGAAGCCGCGCAAAATCGAATTCTGGTTGTTGCTACGAATCATGTACGAATTTCTTCGCGGCTTCCGCACGCTCCATTTTGTCGGGCCGTGTGTGACGGTCTTCGGCTCGGCGCGCTTCAAAGAGGATCACCCTAACTACCAACTTGCGCGCGAAATTGGCGCGGCGCTAGCTCGCATGGGCTTTACTGTGATGACTGGCGGCGGGCCAGGCGTGATGGAAGCGGCTAACCGCGGCGCGAAAGAAGCAGGCGGCTGTTCCATTGGTTGCAACATCATCCTGCCATTCGAGCAGCAGCCGAATCCTTATCTGGACGAGATGATAGAGTTCAACCACTTCTTTGTGCGCAAGGTCATGCTCATCAAATACTCCTACGCCTTTATCGCTTGTCCAGGTGGCGTCGGCACGATGGATGAGTTATTCGAGGCGTTGACGCTGATCCAAACGAAGAAGATTCATGACTTTCCGGTAGTGCTGATGGGGCAGAGCTATTACGCGCCGCTGATCGAGTTCATGGAGAAGATGGTGGTCGCGAAAACGATCAGCCCGGAGGATTTGAACCTTTTTCTGGTCACCGACTCAGTTGACGAAGCGCTGGCCCACATCGAAAAGTACGCCATCGAAAAGTTCGGGCTAAAACGCCGCCCAGTCGTTAAGCCGTCTGTGCTGTTGGGCGAGCGCGATACCGGCCAGCTGAAGCAGCCGCAGACAGGTGGAATCACATCGTAAGGAGATTGGCTATGGAAAACCGCACAGTTCAAGCAGAGGCTCAAGCGACGCAGACGCTCAAGGCAACGCAAGACCCATTCAACTTGCCGCAACCGCCTACCTTCGATAATCCCGCAGAGGCGCGCACCTATTGCAAACAGCGAATGGCCGCAGCCTTCCGCCTCTTTGCCAAGTTCGGCTTTGACGAAGGTGTTGCCGGTCACATCACAGCACGCGACCCGGAACGCCCGGATCATTTTTGGGTCAACCCGTTCGGCTTGGATTTCAGTCAGATTCGCGTCTCCGATCTGGTGCTAGTCAATCATAAGGGCGAAGTGGTCGAGGGCGATCAGCCGGTCAACGCTGCTGCCTTCGCGATTCATTCGCAGGTGCACTCGGCACGTCCCGAAGTCGTTGCCGCCGCCCACGCGCATTCAATGCACGGCAAAGCCTGGTCATCGCTCGGACGCCGGTTAGACCCGCTGACGCAGGATGCCTGCGCGTTCTACGAAGATCACGGTCTCTTCAACGACTACACTGGCATCGTGTACGAACTGGAAGAAGGGCGGCGCTTGGCGCAGGCGCTGGGCCAACACAAAGCCGTCATCTTGCGCAATCACGGTTTGCTCACAGTGGGACACACGGTGGACGAAGCGGCCTGGTGGTTTATCACGATGGAGCGTTCCTGTCAGGCGCAACTGCTAGCCGAAGCTGCTGGCGAGCCGATCTTGATTGACCACGCAAATGCTCAGAAGACGGCGGGCCAAGTCGGCACTCAGATTGCCGGTTGGTTCCAATTCCAGCCGCTCTACAATCGCATCGTGCGCGAGCAACCGGATTTGCTGGAATAAAGAAGTAGACGGTAGTCAGTAAACAATAGGTTTGCTGTGACACTAGCTACTGTCTACTGATTACCGTCTACTGATTACCGTCTACTGTCTACCTTCAGAAAACCAGATCGTAAACTGCGTCGCTTCGCCCGCCTTGCTCTCCAAAGAAAATTCAAAGCCGTGTTGATCGAGAATCTCTTGCACGAGCGTCAAGCCGATGCCCTGGCCATTTTCCTTCGTGCTGAAAAAAGGCGTGAATAGGTGTGCGCGCGCGTCGTCGCTGATGCCGCCGCCTGTGTCTTCGATGATGACGAAGCTACGTTGATTCTGCTGGCCGAGGTGCAGCGTGATTGTGCCGTGTGCGCCAATTGCTTCGAGCGCATTTTTGAAAACATTGATAAAGACCTGCTCCATTTGCTGGCGATCCAGCGCGACGGGCGCAAGCACTTGTGATGCCTCCCAGACGATGTTGATGTGCCGTTTGGCCGCTTCAGGTTTGAAGAGTGTCACTACTTGTTCGAGCAATTCGCGCGCATCACAAGGCTGTTTCGCCGGGAGTGGCAGCCGGAAGACATCGGCGAAGTTACGCATGAATTGGTTCAGGTGCTGGGTGCGCGCAATGACTACCTGCAATGCCTGGTCGAAATCGCGCCGGTCTTCTTCGCTGAGCTGTTCGGCGTAAAGCAAGCAGGAATGAAGCAGGGAATTGGCCGAGCCGACGGAGTTGTTGACCTCGTGCGACATCAGGCGAATGATCTTTTCGTAAGCGTTCTTCTCGGTCTGGCGCAACTCTTCGGTCAGCTCTTCGATCAGCAGAAAATCGCGCGTAAAACCGCGATCCAGAAATTGTGAGCGTTGGCATTTGGCGCGCCGTCGCCCGGCGAGCGACAGCACTTGCGCTTCGCCGAGCGGTAAGGCGCTCAATGCCTGTGCGAACGGCAAGGATAATTCGTCCAGTTTTTTGCCTTGCGCCTCGCGCAGCGGCAATTGCAACAGCTTCTCCGCCGCCGGATTGGCCATCACAATTCGTCTGTCAAAATCCAGCGTGATGATGCCCGATGGTGAGGCAGCCAAGATGCGGTCGAGAAAAACGTTCTGCTCCTGCATCCGTGTGCGCTCTTCGCGCAAGCTGTCGGCCATGCGGTTGTAGACGCCAATCAGCCGATCCATCTCCGGTTGGCCGATTTCACGAAAGCGCGAGGTGAAGTCGTTGTCTTCGATGAATTGAACGCCTGTGTTGATGAGTTCGAGCGTGCCAAAGAGTGCGCGGATGAGCTTGATGCCAGCGACAAGCGAGATGATGAAGACGGCCTCTATCGCGAAAAGCCAGAGACGGTTTTGCCGTAGCAAGTAGACCGCGACACCGGCAAAGAGCAGGTGGGTGAGAATGAGGTAGAGAATGAATTGAGCTTGTAGGCTGATTTTGCGGCGCACTTTCATTTGCTATAGATCGAATAAGCGAGCAAGCAGGCGTAACCAACCATAATCATGCCCGCCACGATGAACTCGCGCGAGCGTTCAAGTGAAACGCGAGCCAGCATTTTCAGCCCAGCTTGCGGGAAAACAAAATAAATCAAGCCCTTGAGACAAAACGCCCAGCCAAACAGCGTCAGCACGAGCGGGACGCCGCTCCACACATTGTGAAAGGCTACGATCAGGGTGCCCGACCATAGGTTCAAAAACGCATTAAGGAAGTTGCCAGTCGTGCCTTGTTTGCGCAGTGCGATGAAGAACTCAGCCCAGGCACGATTTTGGAAGATGTGCGACATCCCGATGACTAGGAAGGAGATGATGATGATTTTTTGGATGGCAAGTTCCATAGCGTTTTAGGGCAGGCTCAGCACCAGCTTCAATCCTGCCTCGACCTGCTGCAAAAGCGAGTCGGGCAAGGACTCAACAAAGTCAGTCAGCAACGTTTTGTCTACTGTCAGCACCTGCGTAACGTTAGCAACGCTGTCGTGCGGTAGACCTGAAAGATAGGCAGGCAAAAGTACGTTGCCAGGGGATTGAGCGTGTCTGAGGTTGGTCGTGATGATTACGACGATAACCGTGCTGATACGTGTACTTGTAAGTCTGTTGGCCTGCACGACAACCACAGGCCGTCGTCCACCCGGGCCAGAACCGACGGGCGGTGGCAGCGATGCCCGCCAAATATCGCCGCGTTGCATTGTCACCATTCCTCTGGCTCAAGTGCCGTGAGTTGCATCTGCATTAGCACTGGGTCGAGCGAAGAGTCTTCCTTTGCATAGAATTCCTCCCAGCGGCGACCGATCTCCTCATCACGTTGCGTTTTAATCCACTGCTCAAGCGCCTGCACAATGAGTTGATCGTGCGACAAACCGAGCTTTTGCGCGAACACTTCTGCCTGCTGATAGATGTCGTTGGGAATCGAGACTGCTGTTTCCATAGCGTGAGTATATTCCTCTGCCGAATCTGCGGTAAAGCTACACTTCTATCCCGTACTTCTCGAACCTTCGATACAATGCAGCCCGACTTAACCCCAACGCTTCGGCGACTCGACTGATGTTGCCGTCGTAATGCTTCAGCGCCTTGAGGATCATCGCCTTCTCCAAATCATCGAGCGTCATACTGCCAATCGCTGGCAGCGCTTCGCGCCCGTCAGTTTGAGCTTCGTAGCGCATGTCCATCTCTATCGTCAATGCGAAATCATCCGCCTCCAACACATCCTTACTGGTCATTAATACAGCGCGTTCGAGTACCTGGCGCAGTTGGCGGACATTGCCCGGCCAGAGCTGATTTTGCAGCCAGCGCGTGGCCGTGTCGCTTAGCTCCAGTGGCGAGCGCCGATAGACCTTGGCCAAGTTGTCGAGGAAATGCCGCGCAACCAGCGGAATGTCTGTCGCGCGCTCGCGCAGGGGCGGCAGGTGCAGCGCAATCAGATTCAGCCGATAAAGCAGGTCTTCGCGGAACTGTCCGCGCGCAACCATCTCGGTCAGGTTGCGGTTGGTGGCCGAAACGACGCGCACGTCCACTGAACGAGTGATGCTCGAACCCAACACTTCGTAGGTGCGGTCTTGCAACACGCGCAAGAGCTTCACTTGCGCGCTGGCGTCCAGGTCGCCAATTTCGTCGAGAAAAATCGTCCCGCTATCAGCCAATTCAAAGCGTCCCTTGCGGTCACTCTTGGCATCAGTGAAAGCGCCTTTGACATGGCCGAACATCTCGCTCTCGAAAAGCTGGGCGGGGATACCGCCGAGATTGACTTTGACGAATGGCGCGTCTTTGCGCGGACTATTACGGTGAATAGCGTCGGCGATCAACTCCTTGCCAGTGCCGCTGTCACCTGTAATCAGCACTGAAGCATCCGTAACGGCAACGCGCCCGATGATTTCGAGCACTTTGAGAAATTTGGGATCGTGTCCGATGAGCTGGCTGAAATCGTAGCGCGCGTCCAATTCGGCGCGCGACACCGCACGTTGTTTGTTTTGCGGCACGTTCGCCATGGCCAAGCCGAGCGCAGTGCCGACCGCTTGCAGGATTTGCTGATGCGTCCAGGGCTTGGTGATGAAATCGTTCGCCCCGGCGCGGATGCCTTGCACGGCGAGTTCGATTGAACCCCAGGCCGTAATGAGCACGACGGGCAACTGCGGCCAGCGTGTTTTGATCTGTTTGAGAAGTTCTAGCCCTTCCGCGCCGCTGGTCTGGCGCGAGAAGTTCATATCTTGCAGGACAAGTTGGAAATCACCTTTTTCGAGTTGCGCGAGCGCCGCCGCGGGCGAGGCCACAGCTTGCGAGCGATACCCGGCTTGTTTGAGCAACAACGCCAGCGAGGTCGTCACCGATTGATCGTCATCTACAATCAAAATCGTTTCTTTCATCGCGACCTCAGCAGACGTGGCCCAAATCGGCTAGCGCCGATTGAGTAAGCCGGTGGTTTGTTCGGTGACGCTCGGCGCTTGATGCAGATCATGGGTTGATTGCGCCGGCAGCGCAGTTGGTGTTGGGCGTGGTGCGCTAAGCGCCGGATCAAGACGCGGCGTGATTGATTGATAACTCATTGACGGCTGCTTCGATTCTTCAAAAAGCCGGGCGTAGATCGCCCGCGCAAGCCCAGCCAGAAAGAGCGTCAGTGGCACGAGCAAAGGAAAAGGTGAATCCCCTGCTTCTATGGCAAACCATACGCAGAACGGGAAGAGCACCAAGCTCGCCAGCATCAACTTAACGCCAAACTTCAATCCTTTGCGCTGCGGCGTATTGTTTATCGGCGCAACCGGCGGAGCGAACGTTAACGGTGTGCCGCTGTTGGCGAGCAGTTGCGCCGCGGCATCCAACCGGAAGCCGCACTGACGGCAGAAGCGGGAGGTTTCATAGGCAGATTGCTGGCCACAATTCGGACAAAACATCGGGTTACCTCGTTGAAGAATTTTCGCCATTCTGGCTTGTAACCCGACTACGAACAAGCCACAGCGCAAGTTTCGCCGATCTTCCTGCGCGCTTCACTCATAGTGCAGAGCTTCTGCCGGTTGCACCTTGGTTGCCAACCAACTCGGGTACAAACCACAGAGCAGCGTCAACAGATAGATCAGCGCGAATGAGATCAGGATGCTGAATAGATAGACCTTGCCGCTAATGAAGTAGAGAAAATCGAAGATCGGCAATTGCGCGACCAAGGCAAGGCCAAGCAGCAGCCCGAAGGTCGTAATCACCAACAGTTCGCCCAAGATTTGCAGATGAATTTTGTTGGCTGTTGCGCCTTTCGCGCGGCGCAAGCCGATCTCTTTCGTGCGCTGCGTGACGTTCTGCCAGAGCACGCCGGTCAAACCGAGCGCGACCATAATCATCAGAAAGCCCGCGACCAGCCCGGCGGCGATGATTGGCGCAAGGTACAGTTTGAAACTGTTTTCGCGCATATTGGCCAACGGTTCAATCTCGTAAGACCAATCCTTGTTCACGCCGCGCAGCTTGATTGAGAGCTTTTCTTCAAACGCCGCTGTTGTGCCGGGGTGGACTTTGATCAATAAATGGCTGGGCGCTCTTTCATAAGTGAACCGGTAGAAGAAAAAATTTTCGAGACCGGCAAATTCGCCGTGCTGGCGGAATTCGGCAACGACGCCTACCACGCGTCGCTCCTTCTCCTGGTCCGCGGCCTCGGCTGAGCCCGGTTTGGGTGGATCGCCGAAGCGTTTGCCGATCGGGTTCTCATCACCATAAGCTTCGCGAGCCAGGCGCTGAGTGATAACGATCGGGTCAAAATTCGCGCCGTCATCTTCAGGGCTGAACCAGCGCCCGTTGACCACTTGCAGGCCCATCACATCTTTGAAATTGTCGGCGGCGCGGTTGACGCCATACCCTATTTTGCGGCCATTAATCTCAACCCTGGAACCCCAACTGTTTCCGCTGTAGGGTGCGTGCCCAATGCCGGTGACGGCTTCGACTTCTTCCAACTCTTGCACTGCCTGCATCATCTGCCGCAGCGTGATCGCCGGCGTTTTATCGCCCGGCGACCGATCTCGACCAGGTTGTTGGACGTTCACGTTCCAAACATTCTGATAGCTGAAGCCAAGCGGCTGGCGGTAGTTCTCACTCAAATAAACGGCTGAGACCACTACACCGAAGAGCACTAGAAACGAAATGAAGATTTCCAGGATGATCAGGAAGTTGATGCGTTTGCGGTTCCAGACCATTTTCAATAGATGGCGAGCCATTACAGGCCTCCTTTGCCGTACCGTAGACTGTCTAGTCTGCGGCCGACTGAGTGAGTAGTTACTTGAAGCCGGTAGGTTTTACTTCCGAGTCTTCCGCAGACTAGACAGTCTACGGTACAGAGTTGCTGAATCATCGTGTGCCTCCTTTCAACGCTTCGACGGGGTTCAGCCGCGACATCTTCCACGCGGGATAGACGCCTGAGAAGAGTCCGAAGAAGACCGCCAGCGTCATCCCGTAAAAGAAGATGCGGTAGTTCATCTGGAAATCAGCGTAGGGAATCAGCCCGCTCTGATTGACCAGCCGCAAGACAACCAGCGACAGTGCCAAGCCAATCAACCCGCCGACTAAAGTCAGTAACACGTTCTCGACCACGAACTGGCCGACCAGCATCCACGAAGAAGCGCCGAAGGCTTTGCGCACACCGATCTCACTGGCGCGTTCGAGGATGCGGCTGACGTTAAGGTTGATCAGATTGACCGTTGGCAGCACCATAAAGAGCAGCGCCAAACCCAGCAAGATGGCCAGCAGCGTGCGGGGATAAGTCTCTCTACCATTGCCGACAAACATGCGCGCGACAGCCTCGAACCGGGTGTCAGTTCCAGTGCGGGCGACGTTGAACTCTTTCGGGTTGGGGAACTCTATGTTGGGCAGCCGTGAAGCAAATTCCGATTTGATCGCGGGGAAATCGGCGCGGCTGCGCGCCAGCAACGCCGCTTGATAACTGCCTTGGAGATCACGGCGATAACTGGCCGAGCTGGTCGTGCTAATCGGCACCCAGATGTCGGCAAAGGGTATGGCCCGCAGAATCGGCACGTCCGCGACGACCCCGACCACGCGGAAGCGTTGCCCATCTACCTCGATGTTCTGGCCCAACGCAGATTGATCGTCGAAGAACTTCTTGCGCGTACTTTCATTGATGACCGCGACAAAGTTGACATTCTTGTCGTCGTCGTTGGTGAACGGGCCGCCCGCTAAAAAATTGAACTCGTGAATCTGCCAGAACTCACCGTCCGTGCGTTTGACATACAAGCTGATCTTTTCGCTGCTGCGGTAGGCGTCTTTGTAGCCGACTTGCTCGAAGATGCTCATCTTCTCTACGCCTGGCAGATTGCGCGCGTAACGATCTAGAAAGCCATAGCCGGGCAGCCCGGTTGACTGGTTGTTATCGCCACCCAGGCTGAGAAAATAGACGCCCAGCGTCCGGCTCAGTTTATTTTCCGGCGACAGCGGGCCGATGACGTGATCTACCAGCAACGTCGCCACCATCAGCACCAGCAGCGTAAAGCTGATCGCAAACAGGCTGATGAAGGTGAAGAATTTGCGCCGCAGGAAAACTTTGAAAGCAATTTTGAGATAGTTCTTTAGCATAAGCCTGGGAGCGCACGCGGCTCGCGTGCGGGATTTCGAGTAGCGAACTTCGGCAGAATTTCGAGCATCAGGAGGCCGCACGCGAGCCACGTGCGGCCTCCTGATGCTCAGCTTACTTGCCGTCCATCGAACAAGCGCACGATACGTTCAGTCTTCTCCGCCTGGCGCTGATCGTGTGTGACCATCACGACGGTCGTGCCCTCGTTCCTATTCAAGTCTTTCAACACCTCAATAATCTCATCGCCCATCTGGCTATCGAGATTGCCGGTCGGTTCGTCGGCCAGCAGGATTTTAGGTCGCCCGACAATCGCACGCGCGATGGCGACGCGCTGTTGCTGGCCGCCGGAGAGTTGAGTGGGGAAGTGGTGCACGCGCGCTTGCAAGCCGACACGTTCCAACGCGGCCAGCGCCAGTTTGCGCCGCTCGTTGTTCGATAAGCCTTTGCGGTAGAGCAGCGGGATGCCGACGTTATCCACTACGCTCAGATCATTGATGAGGTGAAAGGTCTGAAAGACAAAACCGATCTCTTCATTACGGACGCGCGCCAGATGGCGGTCGCTGTACGAGTTGATCGTCTTGCTGTTGAGTGAGACCTTGCCGCCGCTTGGCACGTCGAGCAGGCCGATGACGTTGAGCAGCGTGCTCTTGCCCGAACCCGACGGCCCCATAATCGAAATGAACTCGCCACTGCGCACTGCAAGATTGATGTTAGTCAGCGCGACAGTCTCGATCCGTTCGGTGCGATAGACCTTCTCGACTTCTTCGAGTTGAATCATGTTTTGCTGCTGCGTATGCGTGTTCAATGGTTGCGCAACTGCTACGCCGGTTGCTGTCATTGTGTTTTCTCCTTTGGCCACTATTTCAGTCTCACTTCCTTTGCCTGCATGAAATCGGTCATATCCGAGATGATGACCTCGTCGCCGTCCAGCAAGCCTTGGACGACCTCGTAATGTTCCGCGCCGACGATGCCGAAGCGCACGGGCGTTTTGACGGCCACGTCGCCGCGAATCACGAAGACCTCGCGCAGCCCTTCGCCACTGGCAAACGGCCCTTTCTTGACGCGCAACACGCGGCCTTTGTGATCGGTGACGATGAAGACATCCACGCGCAGGTTCGAGCGTAATTGCGTGTTGGCTTTGTCGGCCAAATTGACCACCAAAGTAATCACGCCGTTCGTCACCGTCGGATTGATGCGCGCGATCTCGCCATCAAGTATGGTTGTTTCATTGAGCTTGACCTTGACCGGCAAGCCGGCAGCGAGGCGACTAGCGTGTATGTCGGACACATTGGCTTCGACACGGAACGAGCGCAGGTCGGCGATACGCGCCAACAGCGCGCCTTTCTGCACCGTCGCGCCCTCTTCGTTGATGACCCAGGTCAGCACGCCGTCGCGGTCGGCTTTGGCGGTGGCGAGTTCGAGTTGGCGTGCGGCTTCCTCGCGTTCCTGCTGCAACGTCTTCATCTCCAGCGCCAGGCCGTCGAGCTGTGTCTTGTTAGCTTGTTGGGCGTTGCGTTGAGATTCTTCGATCTGCTTCAACTCGAACTGCGCTTTCTCTTCGATCAATTCGATCTCCCGCAAGCGCTCTTCCGACAACAGTCCTTCTTTGCTCAACGTGCGATTACGCATGGTTGAAGCTTTAGCCGATTTATATTCGAGCTGTTTGATCTCCCAGCGGCTGCGCTGATCAATCAAGATGTTTTCCAGATCGAGCTTAAGCTTGGCTTGCTGGTTCTGCTTCAACTCGATTTGTTGGTTGATCTTTTCGATGGCCAGCCGCGATTCGTTCAGGTCGAGTTGCAGAATCGGCTCGCCTTTGGTCAACACCGCACCAGGCCGTTTCAATATCCGCAAGACGCGCGCGTTGACGGGTGACGAAAGCACTTGCTCGATCTCCGGCACGACCGTGCCCGAAGCTGTGATCGTGGCTTCGAGCGGGCCAGCCTCTACACGTGCAGTGCGAACTTGTGCGCGCGCCAGCGAAGGTTTGAGCCAGCCAGGCAGCCAGACAAAGCCAGCCGTCAGGCAAACTATGGCCACCAGTGTGAGCAGCACGCGGCGCGCAATTTGGCGACGGCGAAAATTGGGATCAATCTCTCTGTCCATAGAATTCCTCGGCTCAGGTATTGGCAAATGGCAGGCCAGAGGCAAAACAGGCCGAATTACGCCGCTTTTGCCGAATTGTTGTGCGCGTATGTACAGGTCGGTGTTCAGAAGCGAACAGCGTAAGCCAGCATCTCCAGAGTCTATGTGTTTTGCCACAGAGTCACGGAGGCACAGAGAAAGTAAGGGAATAAATTGGGCGAAAGTGCAGAAGCCCGCTACTCTCCTTGCCGAACCAATCTCAAACTCAGTGCCTCCGTGACTCTGTGGCTAATCTTTCTGAGAATGAATAGACCTTAAACGTCTCATTGACGCCTGACAACCACTCGGCGAGAATCCGAGCGCAAAATTCACGACGCGGCGCTCACTCTGCGCAAGCACCAACAAAATTTAGGAGAACCCGCAGTGCAAAACGAGTCCGGGCGCAAGCCCTTTTACACCCACCTCTACTTTCAAGTTCTGGTCGCCATCGCGATTGGCGTGGCGCTCGGCCACTTCTTCCCGACATTGGGAGCCAAGATGAAGCCGTTCGGCGACGGCTTCATCAAGCTGATCAAAATGATGATTGCGCCGATCATCTTTACTACTGTGGTGGTCGGCATCGCCAAGATCGGCGATATGAAAGAGGTCGGGCGCGTCGGCTTGAAGGCGCTCATCTACTTTGAAGTGGTCTCGACCATCGCGCTGGTCATCGGGCTGGTCGTCGTCAACTTGGTACGCCCAGGTGCAGGCGTTAATGCGGATGTAAACACGCTCGACACGAAAGCAGTCGCCAGCTATGCCGCCGGAGCAAAGTCGCTGTCGGCAGTAGACCTGCTGTTGCACATGATTCCGGACACTGCGGTAGGAGCTTTTGCCAGCGGAGAGATTTTGCAGGTGCTGCTCTTCTCGGTATTGTTCGGCCTGGCGTTGGCGCGCTTCGGGGCGAAAGGAAGGCCACTGCTCGATCTGCTCGATCAACTCTCGCACACGCTTTTCAACGTGATCGGCATCATCATGCGCTTCGCACCCATCGGAGCTTTTGGCGCGATGGCGTTCACCATCGGCCAATATGGGATCAGGTCGCTCTTTTCGCTGGGCAAGCTGATGGCTTGTGTTTATCTCACCTGTTTTCTCTTCGTTTTCATCGTCTTGGGAGGCATCGCACGCGCTACGGGGTTCAGCTTGTGGCAATTCCTGCGCTACATCAAGGAAGAGATTTTGATTGTGTTGGGGACTTCTTCGTCGGAAGCGGCCTTGCCTCGCATGATCTCCAAGCTGGAGAACGTCGGCTGTGAAAAGCCTGTTGTCGGTTTGGTCATTCCCACGGGATATTCATTCAACCTGGATGGCACTTCAATCTATCTCACGATGGCCGCCGTCTTTATCGCGCAGGCCACCAATGTGCCGCTTAGCTTGGGGCAACAGCTTGGGATTCTCGGCGTGCTTCTGCTGACTTCCAAAGGTGCTGCGGCAGTAACCGGTGGCGGATTCATCACGCTGGCCGCTACGCTCTCAACCATCGGGACGGTGCCAGTGGCGGGCTTGGCGTTGCTATTGGGCATTGATCGGTTTATGTCAGAGGCGCGCGCCATTACCAACTTGATCGGCAATGGTGTGGCGACGATGGTCGTCGCCAAATGGGAAGGCGCATTGGATGAGCAGCGCGCCCGCGCAGTGCTCAAGGGAGAAACAGATGCGCTTGCCGAGGAGCCGGAGGCGGTGGCGGATGCAGAGGCGGAGTTTGCGCTACGAGTTCCAGCGGCTGCGGATGCTGAACAATGAGATAGTTGCTTGCTGGCCTGTCTTGTCTAAGGTGCCAAACGAAGAGTACGACGTGGCGTCTCAGCGATCTGAACGCCCTTTGAGTTAAGTGCCAGCACGCGCCAACGCAAGCTGCCCGCGCCAGCCTTCTCTCGCAGCCATGTAGGCGCGCGGTAAACACTCACGCCGGGTGGCAGCACCGCTGAAAACATCGGCTTGCCCTGCGCGTCTTCCACTTCGAGACGATAAAAAGCCGCCTGCCCATCTTCCGCCCAACTGAACTCCAACGGCTGGCCTGGCGGCAGCGCTGCTCCATCGTTCGGCTGCAAGAGCGTCAGGCTTTTCTGCGGTGAAGTCGTCACTGGCGTGCCCTGGCTGCCGCCGACAAAGTAGCGCAACACGGGAAGCGGGAAGCCTGCCACCGCGCCACTGTGGACGATGCCATCGCCTGCATCCACTGCCACCAAATTTGAATCGCCCTCCTTGTCATCCGTCGCCTCGACACGCAGCAACAGTAGGTATGGCCCTTCCGCTGTGTTGGGCAAACGTGCGATCTCCGGGCCGGGCAGCGTGTATTTCCCGGTCGGCGGCAGGAAGACGTTGAAGCGCTCCAATTGCGTGTAGCGGCGTTGCAACCCACGCTCTTCAACCGGCAGCGTAGCCTCGGTTAGCAGATCGCGCGGTTCGGGTGGTTCTTCGCCCGGCAGCACCACTTCCCAGCGCCCTTTCAAGCGTCCCGTTCCGTTGTAGCTGATCTCGGCCTGCAACGGCGGCGGCTTCTCGCCCGGCTTCAGATACAAAATCGGCGCATCAACGTCAAAAGCGAGTTTGACATCGGTCAAAGCGAAAGGGACGCGCGCGCCGCCGCCAGTCAGGCGGCAGGTTACGGCGACATATTGATCCGGCCCAGCGCCGGTTTGATGAACAAAGCGGCGCACGTAAAAGAAGCGCGACTCAGCGCCCGACTGCGCCGCCTGGTAAGCGCGCCGCGCCACCGAAGGCGGAATGGACATAATGTCGGTGAAGGCCTGATTGCCGCTTTGAGTGGAAAGGTCAAAGCGCACGGGCAGCGAGCCGAAGATCGTGGCCGGATCGCACTTGGTGCCCAGTGCTGGCGCGGCCGGAATCAGCTCGCCGCACCAAACGGCTTCGACCGGACGATAGTTTCTGAGATTGCCAAAGGTCAGAAAGACCGTCGTCACGCCCTGGCTGTTGACGTTCACGCCCGTCGGGTTGACGCGAATCTCCTGCGCTGAGGCAGACAGCACTGCGCTCAGCCAACAAGTGGAAAAGAAAAGCTTGATGAGTAGTCTCTTCATTGCGACCTCCGAGCCTTTGTCCGACAAGCTGCCAGCTTGTCGCGGTCTCGGCTGGCGGCCCATTGGTTTAACGATCAAGTCTCGACAAGCTGGCAGCTTGTCGGACATTGCCTAAAAGAAAGTGAAGTTCAGCCCGCTGTTGAGCGTTTGCGCCTTTCGCAGATTGTTGAAGCCAAACGTAGTGTCGCTCGAACGCGCGTACCGGTTGGCGTAGATGATGAAGAATTGCGCCTGCATTTTGCGGAAGCGCTGCTGTTCCTTGAAAACGATGCGCCGCGACCATTGCAGGCTGAAATCTCTATTGCGGCTGCTGGCGGTGCGCGCCAGATCACCCAGCGTAGTGTTGGAGAAGTTTGCAGTCAGCGTCATCAGCGGCGTGATGCGCCAATTCAGATTGAAGTTAAAGCGCAACGTGTGGTCGGTGCGCTTCGTTTCACGGTTCTCGGCACTCTCGGCGTGCAGCTCGATGTTCGTCTCCAACCCCGCGCGTGGCGAAAGACCGAGCGTGAAGACGTTGACCTGATTCTTCAGATCGGCAAATTCGCGCCTGACCTGGCGGTTGTCCTGGAACGAACGATTGAAGCGGTAGCCGAAGCGCAATTTAGTCAGTTGCCAGTCGGCAGTAAAAAACTGGTTGAGACTGACCTGATTCGGGATGAAACTCAGATTGTTGTCATTGCCGTCAAAGCCGCCGTTCACCGGCACGCGGGGCGCGAATTGATGCGTGCGGTCGTAGCTGAATGCGATGCGCGGCCACCAGACTGATTGTTTATCTTTTTGATTGAGCAGCGGTGCGAGCGGTGTGTTGAGATTGAAAGCGCGGCGGCGCGTCAATGTTTTGAGCACTGAAGGCAGATTATCCAGGTTGTTGTCGAAGCCGCCGATGGAGGCATTGATCGAAACTTCGCCGAGCGAGCCGATCAGGTCTACTTGATTCTGCGACAGGTCAGCCTGCGCCCCCGCGCCGATGCTGCGATAGAGCGGATCAACCCGCTCGTGTCGCAGACTCAGAGTGAGATTGGCCTTGCGCGTTTTGCTCACGGTCAACTCTCTGAGCAGTTGATAGCTCGCGTCCAGGTAGTGTGCGTTGCGCGTCGTGGCGTGCACCGGAACGACCTGGAAGCCCTGATTCAGCAGCGAGTCTGATGGGTTGGTGAAGAGGCTGCGGGCGAAGCCTCCTTCCAGTTGCAAGCGTTGCGCCGGATCGCTGGCGACCACACGCAGTCCCCAGCCCCGGCTGCGTTCGGTGTCGGTGACGGTGGTTTGATTGAAGTTGGTGCGTGGCATCAGCGAGCCATTGAGAAATGTGCTCTCGAAGCGCAGCCCGTTCGGACGCTTGGGCAAAAACTCGAAGCCCCAGGTCGCGCTCTGCAATTGATGACGGCGCTCGTCCAGTCCGAAGAAGTTATCGTAGCCGACGATGCGCGTGCCGTTGAGCGCGGCCAGCGACAAATCACTGCGCGCGCCGAGCGGGATGCGCAACGTAATGCCGCGGCTCTCGTAATTATTGACCAGATGCCGATTGGTTCCGAACGAAGTTTGCCCGCTCATCAAGCGGGTCTGGTTGCCGTGTCCCACCTGCATTTGAATGGTGTAGCTCGACAGATCAACGTAGGGAGCTTCTTTGCCGAGCACGCCGAAGCGCAGTGCCTCACGCTGAAAACTCGAACCCGCGAGATCAAATTGGCTTTGCAGGTTGAAGCCGTCGCGCGACATCTGCGTGCGCAACCCGGCGCGCATAATCTCATCGGCGAAGGTCGGACGCGCCGGGCGATTGGTGGCGGGGAAATGCGTTTCAGCTACTTGCGATTTGATGCCGAGCGTAAGCGTGGGCGCGATGATGAATTTGTCGAAGCCGAAGCGCTTCGGTTTGGCGGCGCTTGAGGTTGGCGGCGGAGCTTGAGCCGCAGGCGCGCTCGCTTTGGCCGCGACGCGCAGCGGGAAACGCCCAAGCAGCTTCCATTCGTCACGCGACGAAACCAGATAAACCTCGACGGTGGTTTCGCCCAATGGCAGCGGCAAAGCTGACGGGCCGTAGCTCAACACGTTTTCTTTAGCAATGAATAAAGCCGTCAGATCGGTCTGTCCGAGCAAGATAGCCAATCTACCTTCTGAAGTTGCTAAGGGGCGGTTGAGCCGCAATTCAAGTTGCGCGTCAGTCGTGACCGGTGTCTGCATGCTGAAACTGGCTCGGACAGTTAGTTCTTGCGCTTCTTGTTGAGGAGCTGCACTCGCAGCAGTGAAATAGTTCAATACCCAGACCATCCCGATGGCCAGCGGTACATAGGATTTGAGCAGACGTGTCGCCATCATGTGTAGCCTGAACATGATCCGCCTCGCAGCTAGCTAGACAGCCAGGACAAGACAACTGACTTGCCCTGGCTGCTTGAGAAATGCGGTGAGCTTTCTCTTTAGTTTGTCGAGTTTGTCCCACAACCTAGACCATCGCAGGTGCAAAACATCTGCTCACGATTTTCTCTCGAAGGATCGAGCGAGTACTTGGCTATGCGAAATCTGCATCTGATGCCGATGAGACCGGCAGGGGCCGCCGCCGCGTGAGCAAGCGAGGCGCGCACAGGCATGAAACCAAACATCGCCTGATTCCCGAAGGATGGCCTGGTCGAAGCCACCTTGGAGTTGAGCGACTGCACCAGCGCGTCAATTTCCGTATTTAGACCGCTTGTTTGTGAGGCTAGGTCTTGCAGCACCTTCTTCGGTCCGCCAGCATCGCGGAACATTCTTTGTACCTCAGGGTCAGTCACCTGGTTGAGGACGCTGTTATCGAAATTCTCCCACTCGCCGGAAGCCTTGAGCTTGTTGATCACTGATTGGAAGGTCTGACCGATTGGCGAGACTTTGGTCTTGAGCGTGCTCGCGCTCGTCTTGACTGAGTTGAGTTCCGTAGAACTGATGCTTGATCTCTTCTGCAACTCGGCTACTTTCGTCTCCAGATTGGTTAAGCCAGTGCCAAAAGAACTGAGCGCCTGCTTTTCAGCGGTCAAGTCGGCAGCCAGTGGCGCGGCCAACTTATGCGCCGCCGAAGGAAAACTTTGGAATAGCAGAATGGCCGCGCTGGCCAGCGCCACAAATAGCGTGCGGTTACTAAGTTTGATGTTCGACATGATTTTTCTCCTTGCAATTAAGGTTATCTGTATCCAGTTCCGTGCGTCAGCGGGGTTCACTGGGCAAGAGCAGCGCAAGCGGCGGCTGTCACTGATGGATTGCGACCAGGGCAGTTGCAGTTCATCCGATCATCGCTCTTAGGACTGCCTACAACTATGAATATGCCCGCAGAGAGAAGGCATTTGGCGGATCTGATGAAGGCTGCCGTAGCAGTAGGAGATTTCGTGGCCGCCGTAGCAGCGTGAGTAAGAGAGGCGCGCGCAGGCATGAAACCCAACATCGCGTGATTCCCGAAGGCTGGCCCGGTCGAAGCCACCCTGGAGTTGAGCGGCTGCACCAGCGCGTCAATTTCCGTGGACAGAGCACTCAATTGTGAGACCGCGTCCTGCAAAATCTTCTTTGCCCCGCCGGCATCACGGATCAGCGCTTGTGTGTCGTCATTGGCTATCCGTCTGAGAACAGTGTCGTCAAAATTCTCCCACTCCCCCGAGGCCTTGAGTTTGTTGATCACTGACTGGAACGTCTGGCCGAGGGGCGAGACTTTGGTCTTGAGCGAGCTTGCGCTCGTTTTGGTCGTATTGAGTTCCGTTGCAGTAATGCTGCTCTTCAACTGCAACTCGGCGACTTTCTTTTCGAGACTGCCTAAGCTATCCGCGAAAGTAGTCAGCGCCTGCTTTTCCGTTGTCAGGTCAGCCGCGATGGTGCGGGCCAGCGGGCGGGCGCTAGTCGCGGGATAAAGGCTCTGGGTGAGCGTGATAGCTGCGACTGCGATAACGGCTATCGCCCAACGGTAATTGAATCTTAAGCTCGTCATGGTTGTTCTCCTTTTGAAAATGAGTCCGTGTGGGACTCAGTCTGAAATGAAATAGCGCTGCGTGCGCGGCGGACAATCGCCAAATCAAAACGGGTCAATGGTGCAATCCCGGTCGCTCCCGCAACCTTCGCACTTAGCCTGAGCGCCATCTCTGGCAGTGCCCGAGCACTTGCCGCCTGGGCAAACGCTGCAGCTCACTTTCCCGATCACGACGCGAGTGCTGGCGCGATAGACGGTGAACTCTGTCTCGCTGGTCTTTTCCAGGGTGAAGCCAGTATTGGTGCGGACGGTATTGGGCGAGACGCGGGTCAGCGCATCTTTTAAGGTGGCTCTCCTTTCATCTTGCGCTTGCGCGTAGTTGCCTGAACGCGCTGCGAGCGCGGCCAGCAGCAAGCCTGCTACTGCAATGACTAGCATGAGTTTCTTCTTCGCGCTTCTGGTTGGCATAACCGTCTCCTTTTGAAAGTGAGTCCGTGCGGGGCTCAGTCTGAAATGAAGTATTGTTGTGTGCGCGCCGGTTGTTTAGTTCACAGCAGTCGCCCTGCCGCTGGTTTTCACGACCGCCGCGAAATCCTGAGCGGCATTGCTGCTTTGTGCGTTGCCGCGATTGCCGAAGACACCGCGGTTGCAGTTAAAGGCGCTAGGGTTGGCGCGGAATTTGACGACGCCGACCAGCCCGGCGCTGAGCGTGTTATTGGCCCAGGTCGCCCGTTGACCGGAGAACGAGCCAATTGGCGTGGAGATGTTTTCGGTCGTGGCCGTTAGCGTAAGGTTGATGGTCTGGCCGTTGGTTGTGAGTTCGACCGGCAAGGTGAGTTGGTATTCGCCGGTGGTCTTATCCCACTTCTCCACAACAGGCCGAGTCGTGCGCCCGCTGACCTGGCAGCCCTTTTCGCTGCGTGCGGTCCAAGGCTGATGGGTTGTGTATTCACTGCCGGAGGCGAGTTCGGTGGCCGCCGCCTCGAAGCTGGCCGACCCGCGCAAGTTATCAATTACTTTCCAGCCACCCTCGCCGTCCGCCTGGCAGAGCGTGATCTCAACGCTCGTCTGAACCTGAAACTTTTTAGCCGCAGCCGCGGCCAGCAACGCGCCAGCACAGATGAGTGAAAGTGCGAGCGTGAGTAACACTGGTTTGGTGATGCGGCTTGCGTGCTGTTGGAAAGTTGTGCAATCGAAACGCATAAATTTTCTCCTTCGTTTTTGTAAAGGCCCTTCGCCGATTCGCAAAGCCCGGCTCGGTTAAGGCGTCTGTTTCACCACAGTAGTACTGCCAGTGAGCGTCACGGCGGCATTGATCGTAGCCTTGGCTGTTTGGGGAGAGCCGCTAGATGATTTGGGGACGGCAATGATTTTTTGCCGCTCGGAGGCGCTGGCGTTTGCGTTGCCGCTCACGGTGGTACCGTCGCTGTAAGTGACATCGAGCTTCACATTGAAGCTGTTGAAGCTCTGCAAGCTGGCAAAGTTCGTGCTGGCGCTCCATTTCACCTCGAAGCAATCTTGATTGATGCAGCCCGATGTGAGCCGGCTGACTTGCGTGATGTCGAGCGGTTGAGGTCGGAGCGGCGGCGGGGCCGTAACACCGAGATTGAAGTCTTCAGTCTCGGTAATATTGCCTGGTGTGGCGTAGACCGTAGTGAGAATCGTCTTCGTACTGGCTGCGGCGAAGCCAGGCAGGCCAGTAAAAGACGTGGCTCTGGCGCCACCATCGCTCACCAATTTCGTTAAGCTCTGCTCCTTGCCATTCTGATAGCCAATCTCAAGCGAGAAAGAGAAACGAGTGATTTGGGTGAGCGTTGGTTTCTGCACTGACCACTCAAGCCCAACTTGCGAGAGATGATCGGCTGTCAACAAATTAACCTTGGTGAGAGCGACGGTGGGTGCTCCCAGCAAGGGATTGATTTGCGGAGTCTGGTCAAACTGAACATTAGGCTGAACCTGCGCATAAACAGGCAGCGCCAGCGTGGTTAAAACTGCCAGCGTGACAAAACTGATGACTGCACTTAGCTTCTGCATTTGTTCCTCCTGCTACAAAGCTCCTACCAGCGAGAGCCAGCACGCACGACTCTGGCTTCATGCTCCGGTGACGAGTGAGTGACTTACTTGCCCTCACCTCATTACGCGCAAGTCGGGAATGAAAACTGGCAGGGCAGGTTGAAAAATTTTCTTCCTGTAATAATTCCGGTGATGAGTAGCGTAGGGGCAGACCTGCGTGTCTGCCCTGAAGCGGCGGGTTTACCAGACCGGGGCAGACACGCAGGTCTGCCCCTACGCTCGTCACCGAAAAAATTCCTTCTGTAAATTTTTCGGTGACGAGCGGCCGAATTTATTTCTCTCGCACCGGTGTCTGGCAGGGTAGCCGAACAATAGTGCTATAATCCGCGCATTCGAGATTCCGCACATCATTTACAGAGAAAGCTATGACCACGCCCGCGCCGCAGGAAGTCACGCAATTGCTCGTTGCTTGGAGCAAAGGCGATCAATCTGCGTTTGAACGGTTGATGCCGCTGGTTTACGACGAATTGCGCCGCTTGGCCCGGCAATATATGAGGCGCGAGCCAGACGGCCACACGCTGCAAACGACGGCGTTGGTCAATGAAGCCTATTTGCGTTTGATCGAGCAGAAAGAGGTGCAGTGGCAAAACCGCGCGCATTTCTTCGCCCTTTCGGCCAAGTTGATGCGGCGCATTTTGGTGAGCATGGCGCGCGCACGGCACGCCCATAAACGTGGCGGCACAGCACAGCAGGTCGCGCTGGAAGAGGCGCTGATGATTTCCGAGGAGCGCGCGGCGGAATTAGTCGCGCTCGACGATGCGCTCGAAGTGCTCCAATCGCTCGATCCGCGCCGGAGTCGTGTGGTGGAGTTGCGCTATTTCGGCGGCTTGAGCGTGGAAGAGACCGCCGAGGTTTTGCAAGTCTCGCCTGATACGGTGATGCGGGAATGGAAACGGGCCAAAGCCTGGCTCTACAGTGAGCTTGGTAAAAAAAGCGCCGAGTGAAGACCTGGTTTCACGCAACACGCAGTGCTTAGCGCTGGCGGCGGCACGCTTTGAAGAAATTTTCACGGAAATTTCAAAACTCTCTCAAGACTTTAACTCCCACCTAAGGCTATGTTTTGTGGCGAAATGGCGCTGATCTTATTAAGCAAGCTATGACCCCAGAACGTTACCAGCAAATAGACAAAATCGTAGATGCTGCCTTGGATCTGTCGGTTGAGGCGCGCGGGAGCTTTCTCGCGCAAGCCTGCGCAGGCGATGGGGAATTGCATCAACAGGTCGAGCAACTGCTCAGGGCGCACGAGCACGAAGAGAGCTTCCTGGCCGCGCCTGCGCTGGAGGTTGCGGCAAAGGAGTTGGCTTTGAGCCAAGGGCCTTCGCTGATCGGGCAGCAGCTCGGCCATTATCAAATCCGCGCGCTACTCGGCACCGGGGGCATGGGCGAAGTCTACCAGGCGGAGGATTTGAAGTTGCACCGCCAGGTTGCGCTCAAGTTACTGCCGCTGGGCACGAGCTTTGATACACAGGCGCGCCGACGGCTTTTACGTGAGGCGCGAGCCGCTTCTGCGCTCAACCATCCCAACATCGTCACGATCCATGCCATCGAAGAAGTGGAAGGCCGCGACTTGATCGTCATGGAGTATGTGGGCGGCCAAACGTTGAAAGCAGAGCTTGGACAAGGGCCGCTCGAATTTCCGCGCGTGCTCGAATTGGGCGCGCAAGTGGCCGACGCCATTGCCACAGCACACGAAACCGGTCTCATTCACCGCGACCTCAAGCCTGCGAACATCCTGCTCACACCACCAGGCCGCGCCAAGGTGGTTGATTTCGGCCTGGCCAAAAAAGTTGCGCTGTCACACGAATCGGGGAGCCAAACACGCAGTCTGACCGACGCCGGATTGATCGTCGGCACGGTCGCTTATATGTCACCGGAACAAACGCGCGGCGAGGAGTTGGATGCGCGTTCTGACATCTTCTCGCTCGGCTGCGTTTTGTATGAAGCGGCGACGGGCAAACGACCCTTCGCCGGGCCGAGCACGCTCGCTACTATGCACGAAATCGCCACCGTCGAGCCGCCCGCGCCATGCACTATCAACCAGGCATTGCCACGCGCATTCAACGCCATCATTCGGCGCGCACTGGCAAAGGACAAGCAACAACGTTACTCGTCAGCTCAGGAACTGGCCGCTGCTCTGCGAAATTTGCAGACGCCGTCTGCTCAGCAGCAAGCAGGAACGTTTGGGCCGTCGCGACGACCGACCGCGCTCGCGTTGTTGGCCGTCGCTGTGCTGGTCACGGCGGCGGGGTTGTGGTTGGGCTGGCGCTCCCTAACGAAGTCGCCCGCTACCGCGCCTTTTCAAGCTGCCAACATCCAGTCGTTGCCAAACACCGAGACCACCTGGCGAATCGCCCTTTCGCCTGATGGTGAATACATGGTCCACTCGGTCAAAGCACGCCTAGCCAACGCGCCGGACAGGGAAAGTCTCTGGCTTAGACAAGTGGCGACCGCCAGCGATGTGCAGTTGGTAGCCCCGGCTCAGGTGCATTACATCCACCTGGCCTTCGCGCCTGGCGGTCGTCACATTTACTACTCTGTGCAAGGTGAATCGCCATCTGGCAAGGAGGAGGCCCACATCTATAAAATCCCAGCGCTCGGTGGCACGGCGGTGAAAATCGTGGCCGACACTGATGGCTACTTCACGCTAGCGCCGGACGGGGAGCGGCTGGCCTTTGTCCGCAGCAACCGCGAGGAGAGCCGGATGATCCTGGCACGAGCGGATGGCAGTGCTGAGCAGGTGCTTGCTGCCCGGCGGCGGCCCAACGATTTCTCACTCCTGGCTTGGTCGCCCAATAACCAAGTAATTGCCGCCGCTGCTACCAGCCTGGATGCTGGTGGCAAGTGGATGGACGTAGTGGAAGTCAAGCTCAGTAACAGGACTGAACGGCCCTTGATTGCGAAGAAATGGAGATACATTAACGGGCTGTCCTGGCTCCCGGATGGCAGCGCAGTAATGGTGGCCAGGTTCTGGTTATGGCGCATTGCTTATCCCAGCGGAGAGGCAGAACGCATCCCAGGCGATAATAATTACTATCAAGAAACCAGCCTGAGCGCGGATGGCCGTACCTTGACCAGCATCGCTTCTACCAACTCCGGAAATCTCTGGTTCATTTCCAATGGCGATTTCGAGCAGGCCAGACCGATCACCAGCGGCACTGCTCCGGCTGCGCCTCGTTGGATGCCGGATGGCGGCATCGTGTTTCAGTCGGCGCGGAGCGGAAATGTGGAGATTTGGACGATGCGGGTTGACGGAACGGGCCTTAAACAATTGACTGTTAATGAGGCGTTAGACAGCGAACCTGTCTGTTCACCTGATGGCCGCTATGTGGTCTTTACTTCTGACCGAGGCGGGACGAGCAATATCTGGCGGATGGACGCTGACGGCAGCCATCTGCTGAGGCTGACGAGCGGTAAGTCTGATTCCCACCCGGAAATTTCACCCGATGGCCGTTGGGTGATTTATACCGCGGCCGAACCTGAAGAGATGAGTTTGTGGAAAGTATCTATCGAAGGGGGAAGTGCCGCGCAATTGACTCATGGGTCATACGCCAGAGCGGCCATCTCGCCTGACGGAAAGCTGATCGCCTGTAGTGATAGCGATCAACAGTCAAACGCTGAGGCAAAAGTGGTGCTTATCCCATTTGAAGGCGGGGAGCCAGTGCGGGTGCTAAGTCTCCCAGGAGGCGCCAACAGCATTTTGCGCTGGACACCAGATGGGCGCCAACTGTCATATCTCAATATGCTAGACGGGGGTAGCAATCTATGGCTTCAACCGGTGGAGGGTGGGCCACCAAAACAGATCACTTATTTCAAGGATCATCGCGTGTCAGGCTTTGATTGGTCGCGCGATGGCAAAAGCCTGATCTGCTCACGCACCATCAATATCAGCAAAGTTGTTCTGTTGAAGGATGTCAGATGAAGTAATTGGCTGCTATTGCTACTCAGACTTCAACTCAGCCAACATTCTGCCGCGCCCACATTGCCGCACCCATCAACCCCGCGTTATTGCCCAATTGCGCCGGGACGATTTCAATCGCATCAGTATCTGAAACTCTGACGCGTTCCCGCACCGTGCGCCGAATTGGTTCCATGATCAAATCGCCAGCCGCCGCCACACCGCCGCCGATAATCACGCGGCGCGGCGTCAGCGCGATCACCACGTTGGCAATGCCGTAACCGATGGCGCGGCCCGCCTGTTCGTAGATTTCACGCGCCACCGCGTCACCTGCTAAAGCCGCCTGACAGATCAACTCCGGCGTGATGCGATTCAAGTCGCCCTCGCACATTGTTGTAATTTGTGTCGTCGCGCCCTGCACCACTGCGCGCATCCCTGCCGCCGACATTGCGGGGCCGGAGGCAAAGGCTTCGATGCAACCACGACTGCCACAATTGCAGCGCGGCCCGTTGAAATCCACGCTGATGTGGCCAAGTTCGCCTGCTGCGCCGCCAAGGCCAAGGTACAATTGCCCATTGATGACCAGCCCGCCACCGATGCCCGTGCCCAGCGTGTAGAGCGCGCAACTTTCTACGCCCCGGCCTGCGCCAAATTTCCATTCACCCAGCGTGGCCGCGCGTGCGTCGTTCATAATGGCGACGGGTAAGCCGCTGGCTTTGGACAATTCTTCGCGCACGGGCACGCTGCGCCACTGGCCAGGCAGATTCGGCAAGAACAGCGTCAGCCCGTGATCCAGATCGAGCAGCCCCGGTATGCCCAGGCCGATGCCGCCGATTTCGCTTTTCGTCTTGCCCGCGTTCCCGATGACTTTATCGGCGAGCTTGGCCATGCGCACAATTACAGCATCGTGGCCTTTCTGCGCTTGCGTTGGGGTGGAAGTCGCGCCGGTCAGCTCGCCGGTTTTTGTGTTGACCAGGGCAGCTTTGATGTTGGTGCCCCCCAGATCAATGCCAATGAAAAGGTTTTGCTCGGCCATGTCTTCTGTCTTTTCTGCGTAGTGATTTTGCCAGCTTAAATGTGAGCTTGATTTATCTGCTGCGGGCGCGATGCTACAGTGATGGTGCGGTTAGATCAAGCACCGCTGTGCGATAAAGACTGATGATGCCTTGTTTGCCCGCAGCAAAAACCGATAGTACTATTTAGGCTAATCCCGTGTAAGTAGTTTTAAGAGGAGTATTCGTTTGAGACTTTCGACGTTGTTCCGCCCAGCACTGCTGCTGTTGAGTTGTTGGTTGGGCTGGTTTTCTCAGCAGCCGCCTTCACAGGCACAGCAACTCGCCGCTGTGGCTTCGCCAAATTCCCAAGAAAAGGCCAAGCAAGCTTACGTACAATTGCCGCTGAGCTTTGAAGCTAATGCCGGGCAATTCGCCACGCCAGTAAAGTTCGCGGCGCGCGGCACGGGTTACACACTGTGGCTCACGTCCGCCGAAGCCGTGCTGCAAATGCAGACTTCAGATTTCGAAACGCAAACCGCTGTAGCGCGCCCTTCGTCAGCCAGCTTGCGGCTGCGCTTCGTGGGCGCGCGACCGGCAACACTGACGGGTTTGGAACCCACCGCGAGCAAGAGCCATTACTTCACCGGCAATGACGCGCGGCACTGGCGAACGAATGTCGCCAACTTCGCGCGGGTCAAGGCGGCTGAGATTTATCCAGGCGTAGACGTTATTTGGTACGGCAATCAGCGACAGCTTGAATACGACCTGTTGCTCAAACCGGGTGTGCAACCGGCACGCATTCGGCTGGCGCTGGCCGGGGCGAAGGATATACGGATTACAGAAGATGGCGCGGTTGAGGCGCGGTTAGTCGGCGCGGGTGAACGGCCGGATGACGTGGTGTTGCGCTGGTTGCCGCCAGTGGCGTGGCAAGAGGTGCAAGGCGTGCGGCGCGCAGTGAAATGCGCTTATCGCTTGCAGCCCAGTGGCGAGCTTACGTTTGATTTGGGCGCTTATGACCGCAGCCACGCGCTGGTGATTGATCCGGTGCTGTCTTATTCAACTTTGTTGGGCGGGACGGGTTTGGACGAGGCCTATGCCGTCGCGCTGGATGGCGAAGGCAATGCATATGTGGCGGGCGCGACCAGTTCGGCGGACTTTCCGGGTGCGAGCCAGATTCAAGCAGCGCGCGGCGGGCTAGCCGACGTGTTTGTCGCTAAACTCAATCCGACCGGCACGGCGCTAGTGTGGGCGACGTGGTTGGGCGGTAGTGACCTTGAGTTTCCACACGAGTTGGCGTTGGACGCGGGCGGCAATGTGTATGTCGCGGGCGTTACGCAATCGCCCAATTTCCCCTTGCGCAATGCGCTGCAGAGCGAACGCAAAGGCACGACCGACGCTTTCGTCGCTAAGCTCAACGCGGCAGGTTCGGCGCTGGTCTATTCCACGCTGCTGGGCGGCGCGGCCTCAGACGAAGCCCTGGGGCTGGCGGTGGATGCCGGGGGCAATGCTTACCTCGCGGGCGGCACCAATTCGCCCGACTTTCCTACAGTCAATGCGTTGCAGCGAGAACGCAGCGGCGCGGCGGTTTATGCGAGCAACGATGGCGGCGCGAATTGGCAGGCGGCAGGCGGTGGCTTGCGCGTCGAGCGTGTCAATGATCTTGCGTTTGATCCGAGCGCCACGACGTTGTATGCGGCGACGGAGCGCGGGGTGTTCAAGACGGCCAACAACGGAATGGCCCAATTTGCTTGGACGCAAATCGGCGCGGCGCAGCTCAGCCAGTCTGTGTGGCGGATTGCCGTTCATCCTGCCAACTCACAAATCTTGCTGGCGATCACTGAACTGCTGCCCAACCGCGATGAGGAGTTGTGGCGCAGCGCGGATGGCGGCGCCACTTGGACGCGCATCAATATCCTGCAACCGCCGCGTTATCTGGCCTTTGATCAGCGCGCGACGAATACGGTTTATGTTGGCAGTTTGAACAGCCTGTTCAAGAGCACGGACGGTGGGCTGACGTTCACGCGCCTGACGGTGCGCGCCACAGGCGAGCCTGATCCGGTAGTGCTTGCCATTGCCGTAGACCCGACAATCACCGAGACCGTTTACGTCGCAGGGCCCACGGGCGTCTTCAAAAGCACGAATGGCGGCACGAGTTGGACATTTGCGCGCATTATCGTGAGTGGCGGCGGCACTCTGTCGTTAGGGCAACTGGCGGTGAGCCGCAGCAATCCGTCGGTCATATACGCATTGGACCTCAGCGGCTCGCTCTATCGTTCGGCCAACGGTGGCTTGAGTTGGGCGCGCTTCCCGTTGCCTCCGGAATTGCTCATCAACTTTCCCCAGGTGAACATTGTCGTAGACCCGATTGATGCTAACGTCGTATACGCGGGCGGCTCGGCTTTGCTCAAGACGACTGATGGCGGGCGCACCTGGAACACGCCGACGAATATTGGCGGGGGCAATCCGACGGCAATTGCGATTTCGCCCAACGCGCCGCATACGATCTTTGTCGGCACGCTCAGCAGCCGCGATGCCTTCCTCTGCCAACTGAATGCGAGCGGCTCGGCGCTGACGTTCTCGACTTATCTGGGCGGCGCGCGCGACGATTTCGCGGTAGGCGTGGCCTTACATGCCACAGGCATCTATGTCACAGGCGTTGCTGGTTCGAGTGATTTCCCGCGCATCAACGCCTATCAACCCAATTATGGCGGCGGCTTCAGTGACGCTTTTGTTACGAAGCTCAATCCGGCAGGTGGCGCGCTGTTGTGGTCAACTTTTTTGGGTGGCGCTGCGCAAGACGAGGCCCGCTCATTGGCGCTCGATGCGAATGGCAATGTATTTCTCACTGGGCGTACCTTCTCCAATAACTTTCCCACCGCGCGCGCCGTGCAAGCCGCCAACAATTCGACAGCTCCCTTCGGGTCTGACGGTTTCATCTCACGTTTGAGCGCTGACGGGCAACAGTTGGTTTATTCAACCTATTTAGGTGGCAGCGAAAGCGACACAGCCAACGACATCGCGCTGGATGCTGCCGGGAACGTTTATGTCACGGGTGAGACCCTATCGGCGGATTTCCCAGTCGTCAGTGGCCTGACCGTCAATCCGTCCAACAACGGCACGCCGCAAGCCTTTGTCACCAAGCTGAACACGAACGGCGCGGCTTGGGATTATTCGACACTGCTCGGCGGCAATGATGGCGCGGACACTGGCGAAGGCGTCGCCGTGGATGCGGCGGGCAATGCTTACGTCGTCGGCCATACGCTGGCGAGCAACTTCCCGACAACGCCGGGAGCGTTGCGCCGCACGGGGCCGCGCGATGCTTTTGTGACGAAGCTGGCGGTCAGCGCCGACCTTGCGCTCACACTCAATGATTTACCTGACCCGGTGCAGGTGAATGGCACGTTGACCTACACGCTGGCCGTCACCAACAACGGGCCGGACAGGGCGGCGAACGTTGTCGTGACCGACACTTTGCCGAGCGGCGTGACTTTTGTTTCGGCAACAGCTTCGGTCGGCAGTTGCACAGGCACTGGGCCGGTCGTTTGTAACCTCGGCAATCTGGCCGGGCTGGCGCGCGCGACCATTACGCTTGTTGTCAGGCCAACGGCTGCGGGAACTCTCACCATTCGCGCTACGGTGACCGGCGCGACGGCGGACGCAGACACGAACAATAACTCTGCGACGCAGGAAACGCGCGTCGTAACTTTGCCTTCGATCTTTGGGCGCGTGACCACGGCGAATGGCGCGGCGCTCGGCGGCGTGACGATCACTTTGACGGGCGCGCAACGGCCCGCAGTTGTGACGGGCAACGACGGCAGCTTTCAATTCGCCGAATTGCCGACGGGCGCGAATTACACCGTCACGCCCAGCCTGGCTGGCCCTGCGTTCAATCCGCCCAGTCGCACGTTCAACAACCTGACCACCGATCAACGCGCTGACTTTAGCGCCGTGCCTTGCGCCTTCACGCTGTCGGCCACCACGCAAACTTTCACCGCGACGGGCGGTGCAGGCAGCGTGACGCTCAACGCGCCTGACCCGCAATGCGCGTGGACGGCGCGCAGCAACGCAAGCTGGATTCGTTTGAACAATGCCAACGCCAGCGGGATTGTCTCCGGCAATGGCAGCGCGACCATTAACTTCACGGTTGAACCGACCGTCGGTTCGCGGGTTGGCTCGCTGAGGATTGGCGACAATACGTTCATCGTCGTGCAACAGTTTTATCCGTGTGCGACGGCGAGTTTTCCTGCGGCGAATGTCACGCCCTCGTTTGTGCAAGGCGAGGTCGTGCGTGCGCGCGCCGCTGATTTCAACCGCGACGGTATTCCCGACCTTGCCTTCATCATGGGTGCCAGGAGCCTGCAAACCGGCCAGGTCTCTATTATCTTGCAGGTCTTCGTGGGGCGGCGCGAAGGCGGTTACAGCGCTGCGCCGAGCGCGCTCAACTTTACCGACGGTCAAACGACCCTCACCGATTTCGGCGCAGGCGATCTGAACGGCGATGGTTATCCTGACCTGGCCGTAGTCGGCGGTACAGGCGCGAACTATCGCCTGTGGCTGGTGCTCAGCAACGGCGCGAGCGGCGGTTTTGCCGCGCCGCGCGAAATCACGTTGACACCGCAACCCTCGTCACTGGCGCTGGGCGATTACAACGGCGACAACCGGCCCGATATCATCGTCGGCACTTACGTGGCTGAACAGCCGGTGCTTTATCTCGCCAACCAAGGCGGCGGCAATTTCGCCGCGCCACGCGCCTTGCCTACGAGCACGCTTTCGAGTGGAGTCACAAGTCTCGAACCCGCCGATATAGACGGCGACGGCAAGCTCGACCTCTTCGTCTTTCGTACCGTGCCGGAAGTGGCGATTTACAAAGGTGACGGTGCAGGTATGTTGACGCTGCAACCCGACCTGATTCGTGACCCGCGCAACGGGCGCGCCATCGGAGATTTCAACGGCGATGGGCGGCCCGATTTTGCCGCCAGCGATTACAACGAAGTGCGCATCTGGCTCAACGATGGCGCAGGCCGTTTCCCTATATCTAGCAGCTTGCCGCTGCGCTTTCCTTACAGTGCCAGCCCGCCCGGCCTGTTGGCCGAAGATTTCAACGGCGACGGGCGCAGCGATTTGCTGCTGCTCACTAGGAATACTAGCAACGAGGCGAACGAAGGCTTGCTGTTTTATTTGGCGACGGGCGGCGGTAATTTCGGCGCGCCGGTCAACTATCTGCCTTACGTCAACGGGCGCAGCGGCCGCTTTACGATGGTCACCAGCGATTTCACGCGTGACGGGCTGCCTGATTTGCTGCTCTTCGATTACAACGGGGTCAACTCCACTACCGGGCTTATCCCCATCGCCACGCAGCCCGGCGGCACGCTGGCCTTGCAACGCGGTTTGATGTTTTCAGGCAATCAAGGCAGCACGCAGTCCAGCTCCAGCCCGCTGGCGACGGCTGATTTCAACGGCGATGGCGCGCTCGACCTCGCGGCCACACGCTCGAGCGGCGGCAGCTTGGGCATTCTTTACGGCAATGGGCGCGGTGAATTCAGCGAGCCGATAGATGTGCGGATCGAACCTGACAATACGGTCAATTTCGTGCTCGCGCGCGATTTCAACCGCGATGGGCGGCCTGACTTGGCAGTGCTCAGAGCGTCGGCCAATGAGTTGCGTATTATGCTCAATGACGGGCGCGGCGGATTTACACCGGGCGCTTCGCTGAACGTGCGTGCCAGCTTTAACCAGCTCGAAGCCAGCGATTTCAACAACGACGGCGCGCTCGATCTGGTGGCGCGTTCAGCTACGGACACCGGCTTGACGGTCTTTCTAAACAACGGCCAAGCCAGCTTCACGCCCATCAATGTGTCAGGCTTCTTGCCCGATGGCGAACGCTTTACCGTAGGCGATTTCAACGGCGACGGTAACGGCGATCTGGCTTTTAGCGAATCAGGGAGTGGTGATAGGAAGCTCAGCATCGCACTCGGCGATGGCCGTGGCGCTTTCGCAGCGCCACGCAGCCTCCCGCTCGAAAGCAGCCTACGCGCCCTGACAGCGGCGGATGTCAACAATGACGGGCGTACGGATTTGCTCTACACCCTCTTTTACTCGAATCAACTGGTTGTCTTATTGGGCAATAAAGACGGCACTTTCGCCGCGCCGCGCGCGACCGCGCTGGGGCTGGATGTTTTCTACCTGGCGGTAGCTGATGTGAACGGCGATGCCCTGCCGGACGTGCTCGCGCCGGGCGTGGGAAATAATTTCGTCGGCGCAGTGTTGGTCTTGCAGGGGCGCGGCGACGGCACGTGGGAAACGCCCGCGCGTCTCAACGATTTCGACGCGCCCTGGCACGTCACGCCAGCCGATTTCGATAACAACGGCACGATAGATTTGGCCGTCGCGCGTCAAAGCTCTGTCATCGGCGGCGTGCTATTGAATCAGGCGCTGTGCGTCGCGCCGCGCACGCTGGTTGCCGCGTCGGCAGCGAGCTATGCGCGGTTCCAGGCTGCGCCCGAATCCATCGCCTCTCTGTTTGGCGCGAATCTGGCGGCCACGACGCAATCGGCGGGCAGCGTGCCGCTGCCCACACAACTGGGCGGCGTGACGGTGCGCGTCCGCGACAGCGCAGGCACGGAACGCAACGCGCCGCTCTTCTTTGTCGCGCCCACGCAAATCAACTGGCAAGTTCCCGCAGACTTGGCGCCCGGCGTCGCCACCATTAGCGTGGCCAATGGCAATGACCTCGTCGCGACCGGCACGCTCAAGCTCGCGCCCGTCGCCCCCGCGCTCTTCGCCGCCAACGCGACGGGTGAAGGAGTCGCCGCCGCCTTGATAGTGCGCGCCAAAGCCGACGGCGCGCAGACCTTCGAGCCGGTCGCGCGCTTTGAGAACAACCGCTACGTGCCCGTGCCAATTGACCTGAGCGATCCCCGCGAACAGGTCGTCCTGTTGCTTTTCGGCGCGGGGCTGCGCCAACGTAGCGCGCTCGAAAATGTCAAAGCCAGCTTGGGCTTGTTGCCGGCCACACCGCTGTATGTAGGCACAACGCCGGGGCTGGTGGGGTTGGATCAAATCAACCTGCCCTTGCCTCGCACGCTGGCGGGCAGTGGTGAAATCAACGTTTGGATTACGGTGGATGGCCGCACTGCTAATCCGGTGCGCATCAAGGTGCGTTAGCTAAAGCGGAGCCTTTGCGCTAAGCTCCACGCCGTTGAGCGGCTCAACTTGAAGGAATAAGCTTCACGTCTTCTATCTTGCGAGAGGGAAAAATGGCAAGCAATCCTGATTTGCGGCGTGACATCACGCGCCGCCACTTCTTCCGGCAAAGCGGCTTCGGCATCGGCGCAATGGCGCTCTCCTCCGTGCTCGACGACCAGCTCTTCGCACAAGCGCAACTGACACACTTCGCGCCAAAGGCGAAGCGCGTCATCTATCTGTTTATGGCTGGCGCGCCCTCGACGCTGGATCTCTTCGACAACAAGCCGGTGCTCAAGAAATATGACGGCCAGCCTTGCCCGGAAGAGATTACGAAGGGCGAACGCTTCGCCTTTATTCAAGGCACGCCAAAGCTGCTCGGCTCGCCTTTCAATTTCAAACGCTACGGCCAATCGGGGCAGGAGATGTCCGACTTGCTGCCGCACCTAGCCTCGCACGCCGACGAGATAGCCATCATCCGCACCTTGCACACGACGCAGTTCAATCACGCGCCCGCGCAGATTTTTATGAACACCGGCCATCAGATTCCAGGCCGTCCGAGCATGGGCGCTTGGCTGATGTACGGTCTGGGCAGCGAAAACAAAGACCTGCCCGGTTTTGTCGTTTTGTTGTCAGGCGAAAACAATCCCGATGGTGGGAAGACCTGTTGGGGCAGCGGCTTTCTGCCGACGCAGCATCAAGGTGTCGAATTCCGCTCGAAGGGCGAGCCGGTACTCTTCGTCAACAATCCCGACGGCGTGTCGAGCGAGACGCGGCGGCACACGTTGGATGCGCTGCGCGATTTGAATCAGATGCAGCAGCGCGAGACGCTCGACCCGGAGATCACGACGCGCGTGGCCGCGTATGAACTGGCCTATCGCATGCAGACGAGCGTGCCCGAATTGACCGACATCAGCAAAGAACCGGCGAAGATTCACGAAATGTACGGCACGCGCCCCGGCGAGACTTCGTTTGCCAACAACTGCTTGTTGGCGCGGCGGCTGGTCGAACGCGGCGTGCGCTTCGTGCAGCTTTATCATTGGGGCTGGGACACACACGGCAACAGCGTGGGCACAGACATAGTCTCGAAGCTGCCGCGCCTGTGCCGCGAGGTTGATCGCCCGATTGGCGCGCTGCTGACCGACCTGAAACAGCGCGGCTTGTTAGATGAAACGCTGGTGGTTTGGGGCGGGGAATTCGGGCGCACGCCGATGAATGAAGGGCGCAGTGGCTCGAAGCTCTTGGGCCGCGACCATCACCCGCGCGCGTTTGCGATGTGGTTGGCGGGCGGCGGCATCAAAGGCGGCGTGACGGTCGGCGAAACAGACGAGCTTGGCTACAACCCGGCGGTTGATCCGGTAGACGTGCACGATCTGCACGCAACCGTTTTGCATTTGATGGGGATTGACCATACTAAACTCACCTACAAGTTTCAGGGCCGCGAATTCAGGCTGACTGACGTACATGGTAATGTCGTCAAAAAGCTCCTGGCATAAATTATTAGCTGTAGCTGAGCACGTAGTCGGTGTCCCGACAGTCAATGGTTAGGTGCAGGCCGTTGTTCTTGCCTTCGCTGTTAAAGTACTCATAGTCGTAGGTGAGAATGGTGCCGTGTCATTGTGCGCTTATTATTATAGGTTGGATTTTGTATTCCTATAATAAAAAAGAATGATGATATTGAAAGCAATAATAGAACCCAACAGCAATTTGGTTAGTATTTGCTTGGTAACTGTGGTAGGAGATAACATGATCCCTGCCGCTATAAGCAGTAGTCCGGGCGCGAAAAAACGACTATGCCGATATGATGACTTAACCCTTACAATAAATTGGCTAGTAATGGCAGCTAAACCTAAAATTGCAGTCAACCAAAAATTGATAGATGAAGATTCGTTAAATGCAAAATGCCAATATAAAATTACCGTGACGATGAACACAATGAGTATACTAATAAACTTGATATGCTCTGGTGAACGGTTATTTTGTAGTTGGTTCATACGTATTCTTCTATAGCAAGCGGTGGTTTTGCATAACTCATCAGTCTCTATCACTGAGCCAAACTTTATAGACTGCTGCATTTATAGCTTTACTTTGGTGTCGGCGAAACTAGCAGGCCTCCTAGAAATCGCCTGATTTTTCGTGTCACAAAGTTAGCTTTTCGATACAGCAATCTATAAAGCAATCATTATAAAGTAACTCCGGATTTATACAATACTCTGAGCTAAAACTCAGGTGGGAATATAATACGTTGTGAGGTACACGCCCTTATTTATTACATTGAGGACATTTGTCGCGTGTCCCTAGTTTACAAGAACTGCGCTTGTGATCGCACGACCAATACGCATAAACCGCAGCACTTCCAGCACCTACTATGCATAACCAAAATCCAGGTCCGGTAAGCTCTACGCAGGCAACAGCGGCAGCGGAAATTGCAGCAAGTCTCTCTAGTATGCATGCTTCGAAATCATGCTCGCACATTTTGTTCTGCCGTTGCAGGCATGCTTCACAGGTTTCGAGACCGAGACCGCCATTGCCACCAACACTACCGCCCCCGTCTTGGCGCTCGCCGCCTTTATCATCGTCACGGTTCCTTGCCTCGCATTCCGCAGCATCGAACTCTGCAGAACAAATAGATGCAAGCATACCTGTTGGATCTGTGAAATTGATTGGATCATTGATCACATAACTGTAGCGGTTGAGACTTTGCGGATTTTTCTGATCTACCCCCGCCAGAATGTTCGGTTGCCTGTTTCCACAGCCAAGACTGATAGGATCGGATTGCACGAACCTGCTGCGATTGCTCGTATATGTCCGTGCATTCGCATAATCCAGCTCTGTCGCCACATCGCGTTCATAGCCCGTGAACTTCCTGGTGTTCAAGTTTGTGTTGCCCGTCGCGGACCACTCAGTCAGTACCTGCCCGTGTGGGTCAAACTGCCCTTTGTAGACTAAGTTACCAGCCGTGTCGGTCATTGCGCGCGCACTGTTGAGATGATTCTGATGCAGCCAATAAAACTGCCCATCCGTTGCTTGTTCAGCCACCAGCTTACTGCCCGCATATACGTAAGCCCGCTGCACACCCGCGCCCAGCACTTCAAACGCCACCTGTCCCAACTTGCTCGACCGCACGTAAAACACACTTTGCCCTCCCTCTACCTTTTTCACCCGCAAGCCATCACCATCATACCCATATTGCCCTGATGCTCCGTTGTTCACGTTCACCATTCGGCTCGCCCCGTCATAGGCATAGGTCAGCCCATCGCCCGCCGTCATATTGCCCGCCGCGTCATAAGTGAAGGGCTGCGTCGTCCCCTCCGTCACACTGGCAATCTGGTTGGTCGCAGGTGCGCCCGTCGCGTTGTTATCGTAGTTTAGCGTGTAAGTCGCATGCGGCCCGCCCGCGCCACCCACCTGGCGCAAGTTGCCAAAGTGGTCGTACTGATAGACGCGCGAGTAGGTGCCGCCCTGCACACCGCCCTGCGCATTGGCCAGCCGGTTGTAGTCGTCATAGTTGTACTGCACGGTGTAGGCGCTATCCACATTGTCGGTGATCTTGCGGATACGGTTGTTGTTGTAGCCGTTGGCGTCGTAGTAATCGTAGGCGTAATTGACGATGGTGCCCGTACCGTTTGGCCCGACTTTCATCGTAAGCGGCTGCTGGCGGTTGGCATTTCGCGCGGAAGCTGGCGGTAAGGAAATATTGAAAAAATCCGCTAGCTTATGCCTTCATCTTTTGTTAACTCGACCTGAACACCGCAAATGAGAATCTCTATTGCCGGGGAAATATGAGAGTCGTAATATTGCATCGTTTCTCTCATAATACTCAAATTCAAACCCGTCTTCTGCATTTGTGTAGATTTTTGCGCCAGCAATGTCTTTAACTTCAGAGGCCTTGAACTGTGTTATATCTATATTGAGTGTTGATAACGAAACTCGCATTTTAGGTAATACGTCTATAGAATAGACTGTTCCAATTGGAACATCCCATCCCCCCCCCATACCTTCCTCGCATCTCTGGGTCATATATGTAATACGTACATTGTAGCCATTTATTCTAAAGTCATCGTGGTCCTTTCCTGATGGTTCTACGTCTAGCTTTCTTTTAACATCAGCTCTTGTTGAGTGTAGGGGGGCAATACCGCGCCATTCACTGGCTAAAACAGCATTAGTTACAGACACAGCCAAAAGAACACAAAACATCAACGTCAATATTCGCACAATGTTCTCCTTTATATTTGCGCGACGCTCAATTTGGACAGCGATTCATGAAAATTCCAGTTGCTAAGTCCGAATACGCATCATCTCTTGCTTGGCCATCCAGCTTACGAGCATCTTCGAGTTTCTTTTTCTCCTCATCAGTTAGCCCAATTCTTTCAGCAGCAATTACCATTCCAACATGGGGAGTATATGGTAAGTCCGTCCTTCCGGTATAGTGAAACAGTTCGTGAATCAACAAAATTGAGTAAACATAATCCGCCCCAGATTGAGTAGAAACGTCCCCGCTAGTTAGTGGAGAAATCCGGATTAAGTTTTGGTCTGGATAGAATCGCCCAGCAATCTTATCGCCATTATCTGCATAAGCTTGTGCTTGCTCAACTATTAGAGAACGTGCCAAGTCAACTAATGTTTTATCTATCCCAATTTCCCCTCTCATTTTCCGAATGAAATCAGCGCAACCGGGATTCTTAAACCGATCACGAAGTCCTTGTATAAAGTTTGTGCCCCATTTGCGCTGTGCTCCCCCCCCACCGCCTTCATTTATGATACCAGGATCAATGAGATCCTCATCTTCTTCCTCATATTCATCACTACAGGGATCATCATGTCTGGGAGCACCAAATAACTCCGGATTACAGGGTGGATAATCATACCTCCCTGATGGATCAATACGGTTGATTGGGTCATTTGAAGCATAACTGTAACGATTCAAGCTTTGGGGCCTCTTAGCTATCCTACGGTTAAACCCCATCGGGTCTGGCTGCATGAACCTGCCGCGAAAGCTATTGTAGGTGCGTGCCCCCGCATAATCCAACCCCGTTGCCATATCGCGTTCGTAGCCCGTAAACTTCTTCAAGTTCAAGTTCGTGTTGCCAGTCGCCGACCATTCTGCCAGCGTCTGCCCGTGTGGATCGAGCTGTGCTTTATAAACTAAGTTGCCAGCCGTGTCGGTCATTGCGCGCGCACTGTTGAGATGATTTGTGTGCAGCCAGTAAAACTGCCCATCCGTTGCTTGCTCAGCCACCAGTTTACCACTCCCAACATACACGTAAGCCCGCTGCACACTTGCGCCCGCCACCTCAAACGCCACTTGCCCCAGCTTACTCGACCGCACGTAATACACTGTCTGTCCGCTCTCCGACTTCTTCACTCGCATACCATCCCCGTCATAACCATACTGCCCCAACGCCCCACCATTTACACTGCTCAGGCGGCTCGCCCCGTCGTAAGCATAAGTCAGCCCATCGCCCGCCGTCATGTTGCCCGCTGTGTCATAAGTGAACGGCTGCGTCGTCCCCTCCGTCACGCTGGCTATCCGGTTGGTCGCCGGTGCGCCTGTCGCATTGTTGTCGTAGTTTAGCGTGTAGGTCGCATGCGGCCCGCCCGCGCCACCCACCTGGCGCAAGTTGCCAAAGTGGTCGTACTGATAGACGCGCGAGTAGGTGCCGCCCTGCACATCGCCTTGCGCATTGGCCAGCCGGTTATAGTCGTCGTAGTTGTACTGCACGGTGTAGGCGCTGTCCACATTATCAGTGATCTTGCGGATGCGGTTGTTGTTGTAGCCGTTGGCGTCGTAGTAATCGTAGGCGTAATTGACGATGGTGCCCGCGCCGTTCGGCCCGACTTTCATCGTAAGCGGCTGCTGGCGATTGGCGTTGTATGTCATCGTCAGTTGCAAGCCATTGCCGTAGTTCAACTGCTTGATTGCGCCAGTGGCGCGGAAGCTGGTGGTGTTGAGCACGTTGGTGGTGTTGTTCGGGTCTGTTCCCAACAAGTTTGTGCCTACTCCGGCCAGCGCGCCCGCCTAGCCGATGTGCCTCTTGGATTGAGGGTGCATTAGTGCGAGCGATCTTGCCAGCGGCGTGGGTACTGCTGAGCAGCTTGTTGTGCCTGTGTGCTTGCCCGTTTTTGAGCACGGCGTTTCTGTGGTGGCGATGATTACAACGATACAGATCTTCCACAAATTATCTTTGTTGTTCGGGAGGATTTTTCTTTGATTTTTTGGGAAAAGTATCTTACCTCGTCTTCTAGACCTATTCGTTTGACCTCTGAAATCTCGCTCCCAGTATTTGAATCGTTCTTACTAAACGCAAGGTATACAATAGACTGACCACTGGCATTGTAGTAACCTGGGCGCTCGTTGAGCAGGACGTAAATTCCAGGGTCATCAACTTCAAAATCTGGAATGGCTAATGCTATTTCATAATCTTCTTCGCAGGTAACTCTACTGTCTAACGACACTGAATTAAGAATCTTATTGTATAAAGCCTTTTTGGCATCACCCCACTCTGCCGCCTTCTCCGCAGCAGGCTTTTTGTTATGGATCAACGATGAAATCTCAAATAGTCTATCTTCTCGGTAAATAATGGATGTTGACTGCTCAGATTCGTCTGGGACATGTATTCCTATTGCAGACAATTTATCTTTCATGTCTTTCATAATCTGTAATGCTCTCGTTGAACTCTCAGCATTTTCTTTTACATCTTCATCATAAGAATTCCCGCAATAAGGCTGATGTTTTTCTAGATATAAACCCTTAGCTTGTGTTCTCCTAAAGACGAACCGGTGATGTAGCTCGTCCATTGAAACATAGATTTTGCTTTTCGACACTTCGATTTTAGCCGTCACCTGTTTGCCTGACATTTTTTCAAGCTGGGCTTTTAGCGCAATATTCTGCCCGTTGCGGCAAGGTTCATTATCCGATGACCAGCCAACAATCCAAGCAGTTACAACAGGTATCATTCTGAGTAACTCTGCCTCCTCCTCTACTGATACGCTTTGACTTTGGTCTGCTATATCCCGAGCCGACAATAAGCCGACTTGAGACTTAACCCCAATCATTAAGACTGTAAGTAGCAGCAAAGCCACTACTGAATAAATTAACATCATATATTGCTGTTTCATTATTACCTCCAGCCATTCCAACCGTAAAAAGTTTGTCCTGCCAGATTACCTCCCGGAATCTGATACCAACCTGTTCCGCCAGGAGGACCTTGCCCCTGAGTTCTTACGCCAAAAGACCTTCCCCCGAAGGGATCAATAGCCGCCCCAATTGCTAAAGCTGCTTGCGCAGATCCAATAGCTGCTATCATCTTGAGACAATCTGGAGCAAGAGCAGTTGCATTCAAAGTTCTATTGATTCGATTAGTTATTCCCTGGGATATACCTGAGGACGTAAAGCCCTCATACGCAATCCCAATATTTGATACTCCATTTGGGTTCTTACCTCTAGAATAAATAACGTCTTGCAAGCTTGCCCCTACATTACCGAATCCGGCTGTTTGACTTTGTTTCAAGCCTGGCTGGTTCAAGAAGTCTTTACGATTAAAGACTGTTGCCGCGAGTGCGCCCATCGCTTTACCGTTTTCCTCCATCGAAGTCCCCCACCCGGTTTCTGCAAAGATGAGTCTAGCAAGAGATCCTTCATCGGTCTCGACTCCTTTCAACTCCAATCCGAGGAGATTCTTCATGGTTTCTGCACATGTAGGTGGTGGCTCACCACCGTCCCCGCCAGCCGACCCTACTGCTCTCATACGCGCTTCATTGAAAGCATCACTTAGCCCGGCATCGCACATACCTGGTGGAGGCATAAAGCCACTGAACCAAATTTCCCACCATCTGTCCTCACAAGGAGACAGGAATTGCCCCGTTGGGTCAGTATGGTTGATAGGATCATTCTCCACATAGCTGTAACGATTCAGGCTTTGCGGCCTGCGTGCGTCCTTACTGCCCACTGGGTCGGGCTGCATAAACCGTCCGCGATTGCCTTTGTATGTCCGCGCCTCCGCATAATCCAACCCCGTCGCCGCATCTCGCTCATAGCCGGTGAACTTCTTCGTGTTCAAACTCGGGTTACCAGATTCTGTCAGTAATTGTCCATGCGGATCAAACTGCGCCTTGTAGACTAAGCTGCCGCTTGTATTGGTCAGTGCCTGTGCACTGTTGATGTGATTCAGATGCATCCAGTAAAACTGCCCGTCCGTGCTCAACTGTGCAATCGCCTTCCCGCCCGCATACACGTATGCCCTTTGCACACCCGTGCCCGCCACCTCAAACGCCACCTGCCCCAGCTTGCTCGACCGCACGTAAAACACCGTCTGTCCACCTTCCACCTTCTTTACGCGCAGCCCATCCCCATCATAGCCGTACTGCCCTAACGCCCCATTGTTCACACTGCTCAGTTGGCTCGCTCCGTCATAGGCATAGGTCATCCCATCGCCCGCCGTCAAATCGCCCGCCGCGTCATAAGTGAACGCCTGCGTTGTCCCCTCTGTCACGCTCGCAATCCGATTAGTTGCGGGCGCGCCCGTCGCGTTGTTGTCGTAGTTCAGCGTGTAGGTCGCGTGCGGCCCGCCCACGCCACTCACCTGGCGCAGGTTGCCAAAGTGGTCGTACTGGTAGACGCGCGAGTAGGTGCCGCCCTGCACACCGCCCTGCGCATTGGCCAGCCGGTTGTAGTCGTCGTAGTTGTACTGCACGGTGTAGGCGCTGTCCACATTATCAGTGATCTTGCGGATACGGTTGTTGTTGTAGCCGTTGGCGTCGTAGTAATCGTAGGCGTAGTTGAGAATGTTGGCGTTGCCGTTCGAGCCGACCTTCATCGTGAGGGGCTGCTGGCGGTTGGCATTGTAAGTCATCGTCAGTTGCAGACCATTGCCATAGCTCAACTGCTTGATTGCGCCAGTGGCGCGGAAGCTGGTCGTGTTGAGCACGTTGGTCGTGTTGTTCGGGTCTGCCCCCAGCAAATTCTCGCCCACGCCCGCCAGCACGCTGGCATAGTTGGTGTATTCCTTGGGTTGATGCTGTTGTTGGCCTTGAAAGTAGAGGCCCTGCTGAGTAGCTAAGACATCCAGCAATTAAATCTATCAACCTCTTTCCACTTACCATCTATCTTTTCGAAAAGAATATAGTCCCCTGAGCCGCACAATGCGCCGCAGTTGATTGTTCTAAAAATTATCGCTTTCGTGAGGTTGGTATTGAACCCAACGCGTGAGAGACCAATGTAACCAGAGGAATTAGGGTACTTCTTATAAAAATCATCCCAACCTTCATAGTCCTTATTTCTGAAAAACACCTCAAAGTCCTTATTATCAATAAGAACATAATCGTGCTTAATATCAAAGAGCCTCTTAAATAATTTTGAGTCGTCTTTTTTGGTTTGCAAGTCTTCGAATAGTGATTTTATTTGGTCATTGGTTATTCGTTTATCGTGTTTCGCAATGCTATCTTGCGAGCAATAATCCCCAACTCCTTTGGTCTGATTGTTTATTACAACAAGTTTTACCAACCTGCCATCTTTAGGGCTTTTTTCGATGCCGTTAAAGTAAGCCGAATAAACAGCATACTCCTCAGACGACAACTCATCTTTTCCAATATCGCTATTTGATTTAAGACCTAAAGCAAATATACAAAACAACAGTATGCAAGTTTTCATCTTTCACCCCTATACCTCACTCGGCGGTTAGTGTTTCTTAGGTTTTCTGCTTCAATCAAGCGAACGTCAGTCTATATAGTCTTAGCTTACTTAAAGCACTTATCGTAAACCCCTCTAGTCAAGGCATCGCCGTCAATAATCTTATCAAACTTTGCAGGATCACCTTGCCCTGGGTGAGTATATCTACCTGTCGCGTGAGACAACTCGTGAAGGAAGATTATCGCCCGTTGTGTATCTGTAGGAATTCCAGGGCCTAATCCCAGCCCGTATGATGGCTCAATATCAAAGAAGCCGCTCCTGAAATTGCCACCTGGACCATTTATCTCTGGCCGTAGCATTATCTTAGCATCTTCACCTTGCCCCCTTGTGACTGCTGGAGTCGTTGTATTATCCGGGTCATGGAAGAAAGGGTCATCTTGCTCTGAAAATTCACCTTTTGCATCTAGCGCATCTAATAAGGCCAGAGGGTTCCCATTATGCCCAACAAGGTAGTCCAGGCATTCAGCTTTATTGAGTAGAGCTTCTCTCGCAAGGTCGAGAGCACTTCTTCGTTTTTCTTCTTTTGTTCTTTTGTCTTCAAAGCCTCCATAATTATCGCCATCACGATAACCTGTATCACCCCCACTTCTGCCGCTAGATGGATTTGTTGCAAGCCCTAGAAACCTAAAGAAGCCATCCCAGTCAAACTCCGCCTCATCTTCGTCTTCAGGACTTCGTAGATTTTTGCCGCTTCTGTCAATGTAATTAATCGGGTCATTCTGCACATAGGCATACCGATTGAGACTTTGAGGCCGCCTCATATCAATCGCCTGCATTCCAGCCGGATCAGGTTGCATAAACCGCCCGCGATTACTTGTGTACGTCCGCGCATTCGCATAATCCAACCCCGTTGCATCGCGCTCATAACCCGCGAACTTCTTCGTGTGCAAGAGCGTGCTCCCCGTCTCTGCTAGTGTCTGCCCGTGCGGATCAAACTCCCCACTATAAACCACATTGCCGCTCGTGTTTGTCCACTTCTTGCTGCTGCCCAAACGATTGTGGTGAATCCAATAGAAGTTCCCATCATAACTCTGCAACGCGAACTGTCTGCCGTTCAACAGCAACACATAGGCTCGCTGCACACTCGCGCCCGCTACTTCAAACGCCACTTGCCCCAGCTTGCTTGACCGCACGTAAAACACTGTTGCTCCGCCTTCCACCTTCTTCACCCGCATGCCATCCCCATCATAACCATACTGCCCCAACGCCCCACCATTTACACTGCTCAGGCGGCTCGCCCCGTCATAGGCATACGTCATCCCGTCGCCCGCCGTCAAATCGCCCGCTGCGTCATACGTGAAGGGCTGCGTCGTCCCCTCCGTCACGCTGGCTATACGGTTGGTCGCAGGCGCGCCTGTCGCGTTGTTGTCGTAGTTTAGCGTGTAGGTCGCATGCGGCCCGCCCGCGCCACCCACCTGGCGCAAGTTGCCAAAGTGGTCGTACTGGTAGACGCGCGAGTAGGTGCCGCCCTGCACACCGCCCTGCGCATTGGCCAGCCGGTTGTAGTCGTCGTAGTTGTACTGCACGGTGTAGGCGCTGTCCACATTATCAGTGATCTTGCGGATACGGTTGTTGTTGTAGCCGTTGGCGTCGTAGTAATCGTAGGTGTAATTGACGATGGTGCCCGTGCCGTTCGGCCCGACCTTCATCGTGAGCGGCTGCTGGCGATTGGCATTGTAAGTCATCGTCAGTTGCAAACCATTGCCGTAATTCAACTGCCTGATTGCGCCAGTGGCGCGGAAGCTGGTGGTGTTGAGCACATTGGTGGTATTGCTGGGGTCTGTTCCCAACAAGTTCGTGCCCACGCTGCTCAGCGCGCCCACCGCATTGTAGCTGTAATTGATCGTCTTGCTAAAAATCCAATTCATCGGCGTCCCGCTAAAGGCTCCGATCACGGGCATGTCACCGGGTACGCCCAATAGCTTCTCCTCAACCGACCAACTCGCGCTGCGGATGACATACCAGACGCCGGTGGTAGGCCGGGAGACCGCATAGTCTGTTTTGCCGTCACCGTCGTAATCGCCCGGCACCGGGATGTCACCAGGTAAGCCCCACTGTTGCAACGTCCCCGCGCCGTTTGAGCTGCGGATGACATACCACTCGCCCGTCGAAGGCCGCCAGACGGCATAATCGGTCTTGCCGTCGCCATCATAATCGCCTGGCACCGGCACGTCACCAGGTACGCCCCACTGCTGCACCACCGCCCCGCCGCTCGAACTGCGGATGACGTACCAGAGACCGCTCGCCGGTTTCCAGATGGCATAGTCGGTCTTGCCATCACCGTCGTAATCGCCCGGCACCGGCACGTCACCTTCTACTCCCCATTGCTGCGCTACCAGTTGACCGGTGGTGCTGCGGATGACGTACCAGACGCCCGTGCTCGGTAGCCAGACGGCGAAATCCGTCTTGCCATCGCCGTCATAATCGCCCGGCACCGGGATGGCAGTAGCATCTCCCAACTGCTGGTACATTCCGCCTCCTGAGTTGCGGAGAATGTACCAAACAGCGTCGGAAGGCCGCCAGACTGCGTAATCAGTTTTGCCGTCACCATCGTAATCGCCCGGCACAGGCACGTCACCTGGTATGCCCCATTGTTGCGCTGTCAGTTGGCCGGTTGTGCTGCGGATGACATACCAGACGCCGGTGGAAGGGCGCCAGACGACATAGTCGGTCTTGCCGTCGCCGTCAAAGTCGGCTTTGCCGGCTATTTGAGTCATGGCCGCCTGACTGCCTGCGCTCAGACTGAACGCCTGATTTACCCCGGCAGGATCGTTGGGCGCGGGCGACCTCCGCTTTTTCTGTGATGGGAGTTCGGCTTGCGGCTCAGCCTGCGCACGGTCGTCATCATTGGCTCTTGCATCGCTGGGCACGCCGCCGCTGTTGTAACCGGCATACACGACTTGTTTGATCTGATCGGCCTGATTGTAGGCATAACCGAGCGTAAAGACTTTGCCGGTCAGCCCGCCGAAGGTGCGCGTCTCGCTCTGCAATTGGCGCAGGCTGTTGTAGGTGTAGCTGGTCTGGCCTTCGCCGTCAATCATCGTCCGGCGCGCGCCATACTCATCGTAGCCATAGGTGACGGCAGGCGCGCTCCCGCCGCTGTAGCTGGTTTGTGTAATCAGCCTGCGCTTGTCGTACTGGTAAGTTGTCGTGATGCCGCGCGCATCGGTCTTGCTCGCTACTTGATCGTTGGCGGTGTAAGTGTAGCTAACCGTCCCGGCTTCGGGCGTCGTCTCAGTCAACAGCCGCCCGTAGCCGTCGTAGGTGAAGCTGCGCGTCTGTGTGTACGGAAGCCCGGTTGACTGGCTATAACCTCCGAGCTGCTGAATCTGCACCAACCGATCCAACTCGTCGTAGTTATAAAGAGCCTGGCTGTAGTAAGGGGCTTCGTTGCCTTCGTCGGCCTCGCTCAAACGACCGAAGGCGTCATTGATTGTCTTGGTCGAATGGCCCAACTCATCGGTGAAGCGCGTCTCGTTGCTGCCCACACAACCGCAACCTGTGTAATCGTATTGCCGCGCGTTGTTGTCAGGCATTGTAATCAGCTTCAGGCGCGAAAGCCCATCACGCGTCAAATGTGTGAAGAGAAAGCCGCCTTCAGTCGTCGGCGTCCACACGCCGTCAATCGCAACAGTGTTGGAACTATCTTCTACTTGCCCCAGTTTATCCAGCACGTAGACCTGTCCTGCGTACTTGCCGCCCACTCCATCGGGATGATCGCTCGCCTTTTTGAAATTGCGCCCCGCGCCGTCCGCCACTTCCCATTTGAAGCGCACCTTGCCCGGCTCGATCTGTTGCGCCATGCCCACGGTCAACAAGTTGTCCCAATAATCCGTCCGCACCCAGCCGCCGTCCGGGCGCGTGGTCAGCAGCGGGCGGTCGGCAAAGTCGTAGGTCGTCGTTACCGCCTGCTGTTCGGTGCTCGAACCAGCCAGCAAGTTGAAGCTCTTCAACAACTGCCCGGTGAAGTAGTTCCATTGCGAACCTGTGCGAAAGCCGCTCGGGTCGGCGCTCGTGTAAGGCACGATGTGCGTTTGCCCCACTCCAGCGGGCTTGTTCTCGCAGTAATCGCCGTAAGTGAATGACTGGCGATTGTTGGCCGCATCCAACTTGTCGCGCACGTTGCCATTGCTGTCGTAGGCTGTACGGGCAAGCACGCGCGGGTTGGAAGCTGTGCCATTAACGACTGAATATTGTTTTACGCTGGTCAGATTGCCGCGCTGGAAAAAGCTTCCTCCGTAGTTGGTGTTGTCGTGCTGAATCACGCCGCTTGCGGTGGCGTCAACAAAGAGTGGCACCGACTGACCGTTGGAGTCGGTGACCGTGCTCGTCTCGTCATAGACATTTTCCGTTTTTGCCTTCAATGTCGTGCTCGCTCCAGCGTAGACTGAGACAACCTGTGGCAAGCCTAAGATATTTTGCGCCGGATAGCTGGTGTAGTCAGTTACGGTGCGTCGGTAGACCGCGCCGAGAGGATCATAGTCATCCCGATAGTTCGGCAACCACATCCCGTCGCGCTGGATGTACGCGTAGACCGACCGCTTAAACTGTGAGATGCCAGTCATGCTAACTTTGGCCTCGGTCACACGCAGATTTGATAGATAAGTTGGACCGCTGTCGGCGACGTAAGTAGTTGTCTCGGTCTTTGTTAAACCAGTGCCGCTCGCCACGGACGTGTGGACGAGGCCATTGATCCGCACACTGAAATGACGTGAGAGCGGGGCGAGGACGTTATAACCGGTGAAGTCATCGAAATAATACTCGTAGACTTGCGCTTGGCCGCCTTGCCAGTTCTCAGCCCACTCGGTGCGCAAGTAAAAGCGTGGGCAATCACCTTGATACTCGTATTGGGCATACGTCGGGAGGTTGACGCTCGTTGAAGCAACCATTCGCTCGCCGCCCTGTCCGTTGACGCCCGGCGCCCATTTCTGAATGGCATTGATCTGACCGTAGCTCGTGTAGCTGAAGCGATAACTGCCCCCGGTCGGGTAGGTAATTCTGACCGGCATGTAGACCTGGACTCCATTGATGTTACTGGGGTCTGTGACCAGCGGAGTGACAAAGTTGGTCTGAATGGTGATGGGCTGATAATCAAGCCTGACGTAATAAAACCAGGAGCCGTTGCGGTTCTGCCCGATCCAGGTGAGCCGGTTGGAATCGTAGTTGAAATCCACGCGCCGCCCGGCGGTGTCAATGAAGTAATCAATCACGACCTTCTCATTGGGCAGCGTCTTGTAAGCAATAGTCACGTAATTGCCATTGCGGTCTTTGATCTCAGTAGGCAGCGCCTGAAAATCACGGTTGTTGGCTGAATATGAATACGCGCCGAACTTCAGCTTCGTACCATCGGGGAAATAGAGCGTTTGCGTGGCTACGAGGTACTTGAGATAGCTCGAATCATAACTCTCATAACCGGTTGCCCCGTTGTATTTCAATTCGTGGCGCGTGCCGCTCGGCTCGATGTAAAGCAAGCTGGCCTGCCCGGTCGTGCCGCTAAGGTAAGCATTGCCGGACGAATCTTTGGTTTGAATCACGCCAAAGCCCAGCCGCCACCCCGGCGCTGGGAAGCCACGGTCACCGTTGAAGACCATCGTGTTTAGGTTCGCGGCCTTCGTCCAGACTTTGCTGTTGTAGCTCAAGGCGAGCGCCGTATTCAGCCCCGCGCGCCCTGGCAAACTGACCGCCGGTAGCGTGAAGTTGTAGTTGCCCGACTCGAGGTTGTAGCTCCAGCCGCCGACCGAAGCCATACCGGCGGTCGGGTCAGCAGCCTGCATCGGCAGACTACCGGCGATGCCAGTGGCATTGGAGCGTGCGGAGAGTTGTGTCAGATAGTTGTCGTAATTGGTCGTGTTCGCCGGCTTGGGATCGTCATACGTACTGCCCGGCAAACTGCCAGTAGGGGAATAAGCGTTGGGAGGTTGTGGCGTGTTGTTGCGTAGCGTGTCCAGGTTGGGCACAGATGGCTGCAGCAGCCCCATCAGCTTACGCCAGGCGCTGGCGAAGAATGCCAGCGGTCGTGCAGGGTCGAAGTTGAGCGCATGCAATGACGGCGGCGCGGTCTGCGACTTCACAGGTGGCAAAGCGCCGAGTGGCGTACTGAACAGGCTCAGACACAACAGCAGAGTCAAACCGAACTGCAAAGACTGCGGCAAGCGACGACGGGTGTGACGGAACATTACTGAATCCTCTAGGTTTGTCCGTTGCTGTTGGCTGGTAGGATGCCAGCCGTTCGTAGCTAGCATCGGAACTGCCAACGTGTGGCGGAAGATGCTTCCAAAACCCTATTACTGTGAGATAAGTAAGACTTTCACTACCTAATAAATTAAGCGGGAAACGTGAGCAAAAGCCGCCACTAAAGCTAAATTTTTTTCGCTTTGTCCGGATCGCCGCTTATTTGGGATTTCTGTAGATTTCCGCTACCACACAAAGCAAGATGGCAAATTGACAAATATCCGAATAAGCCCGAAGATCAAACCGGCCTTAAGCGACGTAGTTCAAACTGGTTCAAATAGGTGAAATGATGATGAGTGCGGAAGCGCCTCGCACACTCAACGAATTATTCGCAACAGCGGTCCGGCGGCACGCGTCGGAGATCGTCATGCGCTTCAAGCGCGACAAACAATGGCATGAAATCGCGGGTAGGGAGTTGGCCGAGCGCGTGCGCAACATTGCTTTGGGCTTGCACGCGCTGGGTGTAAAAACGGGTGACCGTGTGGCTCTGCTGGCCGAAAGCAGCCCGGAATGGAGCATGGCGGATTACGGCATTCTGGCCAACAGCGCGGTCAACGTCCCCGTCTATCCGACACAGGCCGTAGATCAGGTCGAGTTCATTCTGCGGAATAGTGGCGCGCGCGTGCTCTTCGTCTCCACCACCCGCCAACTCAAACGCATTGCCGCTGCGTTGGATGCGCTGAAGAAAGCGCGCCCGCGCATCATCCTGTTTGAAACGCCAAAAGAGGAAAGCAAGGGCGTGATGAGCTTGGCTGAGCTAGAGAAGACCGGCGCGGACGAGCACGCGCGCCAGCCAAAGCTTTTTGATGAGCTTGCGGCACAGAGCAAACCTGAAGATTTGGCGACGATCATTTACACTTCAGGCACGACGGGCGATCCGAAGGGTGTGATGTTGACGCAGCTCAACCTGATCTCCAATGTGCTCGCTTCGGGCAAAGTGTTTGAGTTGCGCCCGGATGATGTGGCGCTCAGCTTCCTGCCGCTCTCGCACGTCTTCGAGCGCACGGTGCTCTACATCTACATGCATTTCGGTGTGCAAATTTGTTATGCGCGCGGCGTGGAAACGGTCGGGGAAGACATCAAAGAAATTCGCCCGACGGTCGTGACTGCTGTGCCGCGGCTATTTGAAAAGATCTACGCGACGATCAACAAGCGCGCCGCCGATGCTCCGCCGTTGCAGCAGAAAATCTTTCATCGCGCAGTGCAGCTTGGTCGCCAGGCGGCGGTATTGCGCGACGCGGGCAAGAGCGTGCCGCTGGCGATGAGGTTGGAATTGAAGGCGCTCGACAAACTGGTCTTCAGCAAGTGGCGCGCGGCGGTGGGCGGGCGTTTGCGCTTCTTTGTTTCTGGTGGCGCGGCCTTGCCGCCGGATTTGGCTTACATCTTTTTGGGCGCGGGAATATTGATCTTGCAGGGCTACGGGTTGACTGAGACTTCACCGGTCGTCTCGTTCAATCGTCCGCACGCCAACCGCGTCGGCACCATTGGCACACCGCTTCCAGGCGTGAAGGTGCGCGCGGCGGAAGACGGCGAATTGCTGGTGCAGGGCGACAATGTGATGCAGGGTTATTACCTGATGGAGAACGAATCGGCGCAGGTGCTGAAGGAGTATGAGGACGGCTTGTGGTTTCACACGGGCGACATCGGCACAATTGAGGCCGACGGTTACATCCGCATCACCGACCGCAAGAAAGACCTATTCAAGACCAATTTGGGTAAATACATCGCGCCGCAGCCGATCGAGAACATGATTCGCAGCATCCCGATGGTCGAACAGGTGATCGTCATCGGCAATCAGCGCAAGTTTCCTGCGGCGCTGATCGTGCCGAGCTTCGATGCGCTGCGCACGTATGCGAAGTCGCTGAGTCTGGAGGCGAAGGAAGCGGCGGAGTTGGCCAGACACCCGCGCATCATCGAGTATTTCAAGAAGAAGATAGACGAGGTGACGAAAGATTTGGCGCCGCACGAGAAGATCAAAAAGATCGCGCTCATCAATCAGGAATTTACTATCGAAGGCGGCGAGTTGACGCCCTCGCTCAAAATCCGCCGCAAGTTTGTCGAAGAGAAGTACCGCGACGTGATTGACGCGCTCTATCCGAGGTTTGAAGCTGAGTAAGAAGTAGACAGAAGACAGAAGATAGAAGACAGTAGCTTGAGAGGTGATCGTTCAACAAGCTGCTGTCTACTGCCTACTGTCTACTGTCTACTGTCTTCTGTCTACTTCCTGTGGTAATTCCCCTGCAAAAATTCTGGCCGACTACGCGGGCTGGCAAGGCAATGCTGGCGGGCGTGGTGGTGTGGTTCGTCAATTGGGTTTTTGCGGAAGAGCGGACGCTCTTTGGCAGCGTGTGGCTGAAGACATTGATTGATTTGGCTTCGGTCGCCGCGTTGATTCCGCTGGCGTATTGGCTCTATCGCCAGACAAGTTGGTTGCTGGAACGGCTCTTGTGGCGCTTGCGGCGGCGCTTGATTGTGACGTGGCTGTTGGTCGGATTGTTGCCGCTGTTACTGCTCTCGCTGGTGATGTTGATGATGGGCTGGGTGTTGCTCACGGAGAGCCATATCAATCTGGCGCGGCGGCAACTCGATGTCTATTTGGCTGAATCGCGTGCGTCGGCGCAGGTGCTCAAGCGAGATTTACAGACCAATCCGTCGGAATTTGACAGCTTGCTGCAAAGACGCACTGATGCATTGGCGCCGCTTTTTCCTGGCTTACAGGTGAGCGCTTCCATCAACGGTCAACCAGCACGCTCGATGCAAGGTCGTGGCGTGAGCGGGAATCAGCCGGAAGCGGCGGCGACGGAGTTGCGTGCGCCAGCCTGGTTGACGAACGAGCCGGAATTTCACGGCTTGATGTTGGAGAACGATAAAAGCGGGAGGCGGCGAATCTTTGCTTATCACTTCCTGCGGCTCAGCAATTCTACACGAGCCGCGTTGCAGATGCGCTACCCGCTCGATGCTTTGTGCAATAACTTCAGCGCCACGGTTGGAGTGAAGGTTTCACCCGGTTATGCGCTGATTGCGCTGGCGCGTGACGCCAAGGGGCAGCCATATCTCAAGCCGATCACGCCTGAAGAGATCAAGAATTTTTCTGACGATGACGTTGCGGGCGTGCCGGTGTTTGCCGAGGTGCGCGAGTGGGAGACGGGGCGTCGCATGGAAGGCGAGGTCTTACGACTGGATTATGCGTTTCTGCAACCGGCGCAAATCTGGCGGCGCTTGCAGCAATTTCGGGCTGACAATGTCATCAACAATTATGCGGTCTGGGCGATTGGCGGTCTGATGACGCTCTTTGGCGTGATCGCTTTGGCCGCGATTGCTTCGGCAGTAGTCATGACGCGCTCGATCACCGGCACTGTGCATTATTTGTACGAGGGCACGCAGCGCGTCGAAGCGGGCGATTTGGAACACGAAATTCGCGCTGTCAGCAAGGATCAGCTCGGTGATCTGGTGCATTCGTTCAACCGTATGATCCGCGCGGTGCACGACCTCTTGCGCGTCTCCGCCGAGAAAGAGCGGCTCGATCAAGAAATGAAGATTGCTGCGCAAGTGCAGGCGCAATTGTTCCCGCGCAGCTTGCCGTCAACCACGACGCTGGATTTTGCGCCGGGCGTCTGTCTACCTGCGCGCCAGGTGAGCGGCGACTACTATGATTTCCTCAACGTAGCGCCCAGTGTTACTGGCATCGTCATTGCCGATGTATGTGGTAAGGGTGTGTCTGCCGCCTTGTTGATGGCCAATCTGCAAGCCCATCTGCGCGGTCAGGTGCAGGCTTGTCGCGAGGGCGCGGCGCAATCGTGTTCGGTCAGCGAGATCGTGACACGCGTCAACCGGTTGATGGCGGCTTCAGCGCCAGACGCCAGTTATGTCACGCTTTGCTACGCCGAATTTGACGAACGCACGGCAACCCTGCGTTACACCAACGCTGGTCACAATCCGCCCTTGCTCTGGCGTGCGGCGGGCGATTATGAAAGACTGGATTGTGGTGGCATGGTCGTTGGCATGTTTGCCGAGGCCAGCTACAACGAAGCCGTGCTGGAATTGCAGCCGGGTGATCTCTTCATCGCCTTTACTGATGGCTTGATCGAAGCGCGCACCCCACTCGGCGTAGAGTTTGGCGAGGAGCGCGTCATAAAGATTTTAGAACAACACGCCACACGTAGCGCGGAAGAGGTCAAACAGGCATTGTTGGCTGCCGTAGAGCGTTGGACGGGTGGCCACGAGCAAGAAGACGATTTAACTTTGCTCGTGTTCAAACGGCTTTGATACTGTTGAAACTTCAGCGCGACCAGGACGTGAAAGGGATTGATATTGATTGGAGGTAAAGTTTGTTAGCACGGAATGTATTTGATCACTTACTAATGAAGCCCTACTGGCGCGAGCGGTGCAGTACCGGGAGCGGCAGCGACCGGGTTCTGCGGCACTGGCATAATGATCCCACCCGGTCGCTGCCGCTCCCGGTACTGCATCGCGCATGCAGCGTCCTCATGTTGCTGTGCTGGATGTTTTTTAGCGTCTCGGCACAGAGCAATCCCACCACGTCTTCGGCTGCGCCTGCCTATCTCAACAAACCTTATGCTTACCTGGGCGTCTATCTGGGCGACGCGCTGGATGGCAAAGGCGCGCTGGTCGGCCAGGTCGTCGCCGACAGCCCGGCGGCCAAAGCCGGAGTGCAGGCTAACGATGTGCTCTTGCGCTTTGACAAAACCGTGATCGAAAACGCCGCGCAGGTCTTTCGCTTGCTCGGCGAAACACCGACAGGCAGCACTGTAACGCTGAGCATACAACGCGCCAGTGAGTTACTGACCTTGTCAGTGCCAGTGGGAGAGAGACGGGTTCAACCGGACGCCTGCAAAAAGCTCTACGCGCAATCGGAACTCGTGCAGGCCGATGCAACCCGCTTGCGCCAGTTGGCTGATGAAGCGCGACAAAAGGGTGATGAGAAGGAGGCAACGCAACTCTCGAAACAGGCGGCTGATACTGCCGAACTGGCCGCCAGCTATCGCGAGGAAGTTGACCGCGCTATCAGTGAGGATAGGACCGGCCTGAGCGATTGCCGGCCGACTGGTAAGTCCGGCCGCGCTCAATTCGGCATCAACGCCCTCCCGCTGAGTGAGCAATTGGCGCAATTCTTCAAGGTAAAAGAGCTTGCCGGTTGGCTGATTACCGAAGTCAAGACGGGCAGTTTGGCCGAGCAGCAAGGCTTGAAAGCCGGCGATTGCCTGCTTACGGTCAACGGCAAACGGGTCGCTCAACTCAACGATTTGAACCGGCTGTTGAATCACGAGGGTGAGTTGGCGGCGACAGCGGTGAAAGGCACGAGCCTGGAGCTTACGCTCGTCATTGTGCGTGACGGGGAAGAACGGACATTGAAATTCAGCTTGCCCTAGCTTGGTTTTACGAGGCAGGGAGAAACGCGAGTATGTTGATTGTGCTCAACGGTTCGATCAATGCGGGCAAGACCACGACCGCACAGACGCTCTGTCGGTTGTTGCCCAACACGGCGCACGTCGAAGTAGACAGCCTGCGCGAATTCATTGCCTGGATGCCGCTCGAAGAGAGTATCCCGCTCAACCTGGAAAACGCCGTCGCCGTCACACGTGTCTTTCTCAAGCATGGCCTGAACGTCGTGCTCAGCTATCCGTTGCGCACAGAAGATTACGAATGGCTGCGCAAACAATTTGATTGCCCGATTTATTTCTTTACTCTACGCCCGCCGATGCCTACCTCGCAGAGCCAGCGCGGCGAGCGTGTCTTGAGCGAATGGGAGATTGCGCGGATTGCCTACCATTACAATACTCAGGGGGCAAATCCTGATTTGGGCGTAGTGATTGATAATTCGCGAATGTCGGCAGAGGAGACAGCGCGCGTGATACTACGGAGCGTTAAGGAGGCGTCGGAGTCGGGCTGACAGGCTTAGGCCTCGGGCTGGCTGGCCTCGGACTGGTTTGCGTAGCGCCTTTGCCAACCAAATTGGAATAGAGCAGCCACTTCCCATCTACTAGCCCCGCGACCAATGCATACGAGAGGGTCTCAGCGCCAACATGAAAACGATAGCGGCGCAGAATCTTATCGGGCGGCACACGCGGCAACTCTATGGCGTGTCCGGTGCGGCTCTCGTAGATGGCGTGCGCCAGGGCGGCCAATTCTCCATCGCTCGCCGTGCCGGAGGCGGCTTTGGGTACGAGGTTACCGAGCGTGGAGTTTTGTTGCGCGGCAGTGGTGGCCTGTTTGTCCAGGATAGCTTTCTTTTCGGCCAACTCCTGGCTGACCTTTTTGAGATCGGCTTCAGCTTTGTTCCGCGCGGCGTCAGCGGCTTCGACCTTGTTATCCGCCGTGCTGTATTGCTGGTACATCCAGCCTAAGCCGAGCAATGCCAGGGCCAGTCCCCCCGTCACAACCATCAAGCCCCAGCGCAGCACCGCGCGTTTCTCGGCTTCGATCTGCATCGTTTGCCGCCGCACCATTTCATACTCTTGTTGGCTATACATCATAGCGTTGTTTGTTCTTCTCCCCCTCGATAAAGGCCCAGATGTGCCAATAAAGCACGCACATTCTAACGTGTGTTTTTGCGGCTGGCGAGAGGAAAAACGCGAAGGCGTGCTATTTGTAGCGTTCAAGCATTCGATTTTTGCGTAGCCGCTGCGAAAGGCCAGCTTTTGGCCTGCCACGACCAGAGCAGGAAGCCTCCTATACCGACCACCAGCGCCAACAAACTGAACTTGATGATCCAAGGATCCAGCGTGCAGAAGATGAAGAGCCAGCCCAAGAACGCAACCAGATTCGGCAGCGGGTAGAGCCAGAGGCGATAGGGACGCGGCAAGTTGGGCGCTTGCTGTCGCAGCAGAATGACGGCGAAGAGCTGCCCGATGAATTGCACCAGGATGCGCATCGCGATCATCACATCAATTACCATCCCCAGCGAAAAGAAGCTGAAGATGATCGCTAGGGAGCCAATCACCAGCAATGAAATATGCGGGAAGTTATGCCTGGGGTGCAGCCGGCTGAAGAGGCTGAAAAAATAGCCGTCGCGCGCCGCTGCGAATGGGATGCGCGAATAGCCGAGCAACAGCGCGAAGACTGAGCCAAAGGCCGTCCACAAAATCATCAGCGTCAGCACGACGGCGATCTTACTGCCGTAAATCTTCTCCATCATCGCCGAGACGATGAATTGCGCAATCGGCTTCTGATCTGCCGGCACGAAGTCGCGCCACGAGATCACGCCGATGATCGAGAAGTTAATCAAAATGTAGATCAGTGCGACCGCGATCACGCTGATGATGATTGAGCGCGGGATCGTCTTACCCGGCTCTCTGACTTCATCGCCGATGTAGCAGATGTCGTAATAGCCCAGATAGTCGTAAACACCGATGCGCGAGGCCGCGCCGAGTCCCAAGAGAAAGCCAGTGGAGAACTTGAACGCGTCGGGCGGGAAGTCGAAAGCCAGTTTGGCGTCGAAGTGCAGCGCGCCCGTCGCAATCACCACGCCGGTGGTGAGCAGCGTGCCGATCCACAGACTGATGGTGATCTTGCCGATGTGCGTGATCTGCCGGTAGAGCAGCGCAATATTGAGCAGGCCAACAGCGATAACTGCGATTGAGAGCGGCGCTTTGGGCCAGATGTAACCCAGGTATTGCGCAAAGCCGATGTAGCCCGACGCAATCTCCATTGGCCCGCTGATGATGAATTGCCAGATGAAGAGAAAGGCCATCAAACGACCGAAGCGCGCGCTGCCGAAACCTTCGCGCAAATAAACATAACTGCCGCCAGAACCGGGCATCATCGCGCCCAACTCGCTCCAGACCATCCCGTCGGGAATCACGATCAGCAGCGCGACCAACCAGCCGAGCATCGCCTGTGGGCCGCCCAGCGCCGACATCAGGAGCGGGATTGTCAGGAATGGCCCGATGCCGATCATATTCGACATGTTCAAGGCCGTAGCTTGCAGCGTGCCGAAGTGGCGAATCAGATGGGGAGTGGTGGGTGTAGTTTGGTTCATTACATGCTCGTTAAGCCTGGGAGCGCACACGGCTCGCGTGCGGGGTTGTGGTTAGTGCGACGTGTTTCCGGTAGGTAAATCTCTCCACTACTCGCACGCGAGCCGCGTGCGCTCCCAGGCTGTCTCACTTGATGTTGATCATCACAGTATTTGCTATCTCGCCGTCCGCACTAAAGACGACGTTGGCATTGCCCCGGCCAATCAGCGTGCGCGGGATGCGGACATTCGCTTGATCGAGGCCGACCAGATTGCCTTGCGCGCCCGCAAAGCTTACTTCGGCGCTACGGTTCCCGATAGTGCAGGTTACATTACTAAGTGAACTACGATTGCGGAAACCAGTGCCGAAGAGAATCAGAAAGAGTTGTTCATTCTCAGGCCCCAGGTCGAGCGGGATAGCTTCGTAACGATTGGTGGATGGGTTCAACCGCGCCACTTGCTCGAAGCTTTGCTGACCCGTGGCCTTGACGCGCAAGGCTAGGCCTACCGGCACGCCTTGCCCTGACGCATTGGCCGAAAAGAGGGCGGGAGCCACCGGCTCAATGTTGAGCGAGCCTTCGGCCACTATCTCTGTTCCTCTGCGTGCCGTGATGACAGCGCGGCCCTCGGTTGTGCCAGCGGGCACCAAGTAGTTGAGCTGTGTCGGCGAAACGAAAAAGAGCGGCGCAAAGCGATCTGTCCCGTTACTGTCTTTGACAGTGACACGCAATCCGCCCAAATCCGTCGGCAAGGGTAATGTGTTGGCTGCCGCTGTGGTATTCGCCAAATTGGCGCTAAAGCCTGAGACGATAGATTCCGGCGCGACCGGCTGGTTCGGCAAGAAGCTGGCGGCGGAGACGGTCGTCAAGGGCGCGATGGCTGGGTCAAAGCTCAGCGTGCGCAGGTAGACCGAATCGCCAGTCGCTTGGCCATTGTTGTTGGCGGCGACCAACGCCAGCCAAAAATCAACCCGTCCGACTTTTTGCGGTGGAGCTTTCCATTTGAAGACCCAGCTAATGGTGTTGTCACCCTTGGCGTCGCCACCCACGCCGGTGTTGGAGATATAGACGCGCCCGGCGTAGACGCTCATAGTGGCAGTGCTGACTTGCGTTCGTAGCGGATCGCTGACCACAAAATCGCCCACCTTGCGCCCTTGCGCATCAAGCGCCGTCGCCAGAAAGCCGAAGCGCGTGCGACCGAGCTGATTGATCGAAAGCGTTAGCTGTATCTCCTCGTTTGGCGTGTAGGCTAACGGCGTAGCGGCCATAGCAATCGTCGCATCGCCGCTATTGGCCGTGCCCGTGTGACAGACCGTGCAATTTGGCTCTGCGGCGAGCGTGCCGAAAGCTGGCGCGCCCGTGTGTGAATTGGGCTGCCCGTTTGAGTTCGCGCGGCTCGTCGCAGCGCTCAGCCAGCCGCTCAGCAGCAAGCTGCAGAAGCCCAGCGTGATAGTAAGTTTGAAAAAGAAAAGGCGCACTACAACTCCTCGCGCTATCTGGTACCATAGCTTGCCGGGCACAGAAATGTTCGCATTGGAAAATTCTCCAAAAACGTTAAGCCGTCTGTCAGTGAATGAGTTTCAGGGAAGAATGCTGCGCATTTTATGCTTGCCGCCCACGCGTCGCAAGCACCTGGGCTTGTATAATGCGGACATCTGGGGGAAAAGGGCAATTTAATTGGAACTGCCTCCAGGCTTGCGGCGTACACGGCTTTTCGATAGCATCCAATTTCAAACAGTGTTAGTCGCCCACGTTATCTGGCTCCTCGGCTTGCCCGGCAAGGCAAGCACGAGTGAAAGCGTTGCCAGACAGTACGTGCCGAAGCTTGATACAAAACAATTGGCCAGAATTTTTTGCGAGATGTGCCATCCCGATTCTCTATTTCACCCGCTCCATTGCTAGCTAGTCTTACTTTCGCTGCCTGCTGATGCGGGGATGGAAAATTACGAACGGGTAATGGCCTAAGCTTAACTGCTGCCCTGTGCGCTTACTACGCACAACTAAGGAGAGATAGACATGAAACACCCAAGTTCAATTGCGTTCGCAGCCGTCTTGCTGCTGTCATTTGCAAGTGTCGGCTTCGCACAGGAAGCCACGCTATTCCAAAAACCGACCGTCAACCGCACGCACGTCGTCTTTTCCTACGCGGGCGATTTGTGGAGCGTGCCGCGCGAGGGCGGTGACGCCAAACGGCTGACCAACGGCGTCGGCACCGAGACCGATCCGCAGTTTTCGCCGGACGGCACACAGATCGCCTTCACGGGCGAATATGATGGCAATGTGGACGTTTATGTCGTGCCTGCAACGGGCGGCGTGCCAAAGCGGCTGACCTATCATCCCGGCGGGGAATTAGTGGTGGGCTGGACGAACGACGGCAAGCGCGTGCTCTTTGCCTCAGGGCAGAGGAGCTATTCCAACTTCCCGCGCTTATTCACGATTGGTGCTGATGGCGTCGGCCTGCCGGAAGAGTTGCCGTTGCCGATGGCCGAACGCGGCTCGTATTCGCCCGACGGTGCGTCCATCGCCTACGAGCCTTTGACTCAATGGCAACCCGATTGGAAACGTTATCGCGGCGGACAGATGGATTACATCTGGATTGCGCGCTTGAGCGATTCGACGATTGAGAAACTGCCGCGCGAGAAGGCCAGCGACCGTTACCCGATGTGGGTGGGCGATAAGGTCTATTTCGTCTCCGACCGCGATGGCAGATATTCGCTCTACGCTTACGACACGAAAACGAAGAAGGTCGAGCTGGCGCTGAGGAACGACGGCATGGACGTCAAATCGGCCTCGGCGCACGCGGCGACGGGCACGATTGCCATCGAGCAGTTCGGCACGATCAGCCTCTATGACATCAAGAGCAAGAAGGCGACCAAGGTCAACATCCGCGTCAACAGCGATTTGCTGTCCGTACGGCCGCGTTACGAAAAAGTCGGCCCCCGCATCACCAATGCGGCCATTTCGCCGACCGGCGCGCGCGCGGTGTTTGAAGCGCGCGGCGAAATCATCAGCGTGCCTGCCGAGAAAGGCGACCCGCGCAATCTGACCAACACGCCCGGCGTGAATGAACGCGATCCGGCCTGGTCGCCCGACGGCAAATGGATTGCCTATTTTTCGGACGAGTCAGGCGAATATCAACTGCATCTGCGCGACCAGCGAGGCGTCGGCGAGGTCAAGAAGATCAAGCTCGATCCCAATTTCTACGAATCGCCCAAATGGTCGCCCGACAGCAAGAAGCTCAGCTTCAAAGATCACCGCAACTATCTCTACTACGTCGAAATCGAGAAGGGCACGCAAGTCAAGATTGATCGCAATCCTGACGGCTTCCCCAATGACGTGCTCGACGCGCACTGGTCGCCTGACAGCAAGTGGATCACTTATGCGCGCCAATTGGACAATCATCTGCGCGGCGTCTTTGTCTATTCGCTCGACACGGGCAAAGCCCATCAAGTGACCGACGGGATGAGCGATGCGCGCTATCCGAATTTCGATAAGAGCGGCAAGTATCTTTACTTCACTGCCAGCACCAATCTCGGCCCGGCTTTCAGCTTTGCCGAGATGTCGAATTATCCGTACCAATCCACGCGCAGCGTCTACGCGATTGTCTTGCGCAATGACGCGCCTTCACCACTCGCGCCCGAAAGCGATGAAGAGAAGGTTGCGGAGGAGAAAAAGGACGAAGCCAAGCCTGGCGATAAGCCTGAAGAGAAGAAGGCTGATGCGCCGCCAGCAGGCGCTCCGGCTGGCCCTGGTGGCCCCGGCGGAATGCGCCCGCCTGCCAAGAAGGAGGCTGAGCCAGTACGGATTGATCTGGAAGGCATTGATCAGCGCATCGTCTCGTTGCCAATTCCGGCACGCAATTATGTCGGACTGGTAGCGGGCAAGGCCAACTTGATTTACCTGCTCGAAATACCTCAAGGAGCGACGACGCCGGGCTTCGCGCTGCAAAAGTACGATCTGGAAAAACGCAAGCTCGACAAAGCGGGTGAAGGCGTCACCTCGTTCGAAGTCTCGGCCAACGGCGAAAAAGCGCTGCTGCGGCAGGGCTTCGCCAATTGGGTGATTGCGAATACCGCGACGTTGGGCGCGCCGATGCCGCCAATGCCTCCGGGCGCACCCGGTGCACCGGGCGGCCCGAACGTGCTCAAGACCGCTGATATGGAGGTTTACATTGACCCGAAGGTCGAGTGGAAGCAGATGTACTCTGAGGTCTGGCGCGGCGAGCGCGATTACTTCTACGACCCGAACCTGCACGGTCTCGATTTGGAAAAGACCAAGAAGATGTATGAGCCGTACCTGGGTTCAGTCGCGCATCGCAGCGATTTGAACTACCTCTTCACGGACATGCTCAACCAGTTGACCATCGGCCATATGTTCATCGGTGGCGGCGACATCCCGCGTCCGAACTTTGTGCCGGGTGGATTGCTCGGTGCTGATTACAAGATCGAGAACGGACGTTACCGTTTCGCCAAGGTCTACAACGGCGAAAGCTGGAATCCAAACTTGCGTGCGCCGCTCACCCAGCCGGGGGTGAACGTCAAAGCTGGCGACTACCTGCTGGCGGTCAATGGCCGCAATCTGACGTCGAACGAGAACGTCTATCAGTTCTTCGAGAGCACCAGCGGCAAGCAGATCGTGTTGAAGGTCGGCCCGAACCCAGACGGTACTGGCGCACGTGATGTGACGGTCGTGCCAGTAGCCAACGAGAACGCATTGCGTAATCTGGATTGGATCGAAGGCAATCGCCGCAAGGTGGATCAACTGAGTGGCGGCAAGATCGCCTATGTTTACGTGCCCAATACTGGAGGACCGGGCTACGACAGTTTCAACCGCTACTTTTTTGCGCAAACAAATAAGCAGGCTGCGTTGATTGACGAACGCTTCAACAGCGGCGGCTCGCTGGCCGATCACATTGTCAACTATCTGTCGAAACCGCTGCTCAACTTCATCTACTTCCGCGAAGGGCGCGACATCCCAACGCCAGCCGGTGCGATCTACGGCCCGAAAGCGATGCTCATCAATGAGCTCGCTGGCTCGGGCGGTGACGCGCTGCCCTGGTATTTCCGCAAGCTGAAGATTGGCCCGACCATCGGCAAACGCACCTGGGGCGGCTTGGTCGCCTCGCAACCCGCGCCGATCCTGATGGACGGTGGCGCGGTGCGTGCGCCGGACGCGGCCATCTACGGTTTGACTGGCGAATGGGAAGTCGAAAACGTCGGCACGCCTGCTGATGTTGAAGTCGAGATGGATCCGGCGCTCTGGCGACAAGGCCGCGACCCGCAGCTTGAGAAGGCAGTCGAATGGCTGTTGGATGAGTTGAAGCGCAATCCACCCACGCAATACAAACGTCCGGCCTTCCCGAATTACCATAAGCCTGCGGCAGCGGGCAGCGGTTCGGGGAACTAGAGCGGGTTTCAGATTGGTAGGGGCAGACCTGTGTGTCTGCCCCGCTGATTATGTGGAAGCCATGTCAGGGCAGACACACAGGTCTGCCCCTACTTTGTAAGCGCATGCGCACAAGTAGCGCATCAAGTTGCAAAGAATCGAAGAAGGAAATTCATTATGAAAAAAGTATTCCTGACCATCGCACTTACACTGCTGGCTTGCGCGACGGTTTTTCCGCAAGCTGGCAAACCGCTGTTGCGCAATCCGACGCTCAGCAAAACTCAGATCGTCTTTGGCTACGCGGGTGATCTCTGGATCGTGCCGCGCGCTGGTGGCGAAGCAACGCGGTTGACTACGGGCGTAGGTGTCGAAACCGGTCCGCTCTTTTCGCCCGATGGGACGCAGGTGGCCTTCACCGGCGAATACGATGGCAACGTGGATGTTTACGTCGTGCCAGTGACGGGCGGCGTCCCGAAACGGTTGACCTATCATCCCGATCTGGATCGGCTGGCTGGCTGGACGCCCGATGGCAAGAGCGTGCTCTTTGTTTCAGGGCGCGACGCTTATTCGCGGCGCTTCGACCGGCTCTTTACGATTGCCATTGATGGCGGTTTCCCCAGCGAAGTGCCGCTACCGATGGGCTACGAAGGTTCCTATTCAGCGGATGGTACGCGGCTGGCTTACGTACCGATGCAGCGCGCCTTTGCGATGTGGAAGCGTTATCGCGGCGGTATGACGACGCCGATTTGGATTGCCAACTTGAGCGATTCGGCGGTCGAAAAAGTGCCGCGCGACAATTCAAACGATTACTGCCCGATGTGGATTGGCGACAAAGTCTATTTCCTCTCCGACCGCAACGGCCCGGTGACACTCTTTGCTTATGACACCAAGACAAAGAAGGTCGCGCAGGTCTTGCCGAACACGGGGCTGGATTTGAAAGCCGCGACGGCAGGGCAGGGCGGTGACGCGATTGTTTACGAACAGTTCGGCTCGATCAGCATCTTCGATCTGAAATCGAACAAAGCCACGCCGGTCAACATCACGATCAACGGCGATTTGCCGAGCGTACGCGCAAAGTATGAAAAGGTCGGTCCGCGCGCCACCAACGCCTCGCTCTCGCCGACCGGCGCGCGCGCGGTGTTTGAAGCGCGCGGCGAAATCCTGACCGTGCCTGCTGAGAAAGGCGATGCGCGTAATCTGACCAATGCGCCTGCTTCCGCCGAACGCGATCCTGCCTGGTCGCCCGATGGCAAATGGATTGCCTATTTCAGCGATGCCTCAGGCGAATATGAATTGCACCTGCGCGATCAACGGGGCGTGGGCGAAGTCAAAAAGATCAAGCTCCAACCGACATTCTACTATTCGCCCAAATGGTCGCCCGATAGCAAGAAGATCGCTTTCACCGACAAACGACTCAACCTTTGGTACGTGGACATTGAAAAAGGCCAGCCGGTCAAAGTGGACACTTCGGGGTCAGACACGCGCAACATTGATCCCGATTGGTCGCCCGATAGCAAGTGGATCACTTACACGAAGATGATCAAATCGTGGACGCATACGGTCTTTGTCTATTCACTCGACGATAGCAAAATCTCGCAGGTGAGCGATGGGATGAGCGATGCGCTCTCCGCGCATTTCGACAAGAACGGCAAATATCTCTATTTCACCGCCAGCACTGACATTGGGCCAACCAACGGTGGCCTGGATATGTCGTCATATCCGCTGCGTTCAACGCGCAGTGTTTATGCGGTCGTGTTGAAGAAGGATTTGCCCTCGCCGCTCGCACCTGAAAGCGACGAAGAGAAAGTTGCCGAAGACAAAAAGGATGACGCGAAGCCAGCGGATGGCGAGAAGAAGCCTGAGGCTGCGCAAGCCGCAGGCAGACCGGCAGACAAAAAAGAGCCGCCCAAAGTCACCATTGATTTCGACAACATCAGCCAGCGCATCATCGCGTTACCGATTCCGGCGCGCAATTACGCCGGCTTGCTGACCGGCAAGGCGGGCATACTCTTCATCGCCGAATTCCCGCAAGGGCCGCCAGCGCCTGGCGCACCGTCCGGTTTAACGATTCAGAAATTCGACCTAGACAAACGCAAACTCGATCAAGTGATTGCTGGCGTGCAGGGTTTCGATGTTTCCGCCAACGGCGAAAAGTTACTCTATCGCCAAGGCCCGGCTTGGTTCATCGCTTCGGCAATCACCCCGATCAAACCGGGCGATGGCCGGTTGAAGATCGAGGAAATGGAAGTCTATGTTGACCCGCGCGCCGAGTGGAATCAGATTTACCACGAAGTGGCGCGGCTCGAACGCGACTTCTTCTACGATCCGAATCTGCACGGCATGGATTTGGAATCAACTGTCAAGAAGTACGAGCCGTACTTGAACGGTCTCGGTCATCGCAACGATCTCAACTATCTCTTCCAGGAGATGTACGGCGAGATGACGGTCGGCCACCTGCGCGTCGAAGCGCCCGGCAACGTCCCGCGCCCGAACTTCGTGGCGGGTGGTTTGCTCGGCGCCGATTACAAGATCGAGAACGGGCGTTACCGTTTCGCCAAGGTCTACAATGGCGAAAACTGGAATCCGCAACTACGCGCGCCGCTCACACAGCCAGGCGTCAACGTTGCCGCGGGCGAATATCTGCTCGCCGTCAAAGGGCGTAATCTAACGGCCAGCGACAACCTCTATCAACTGTTTGAAAGCACGGCTGGCAAACAGATTGTCATCAAAGTCGGCCCGAACTCGGACGGCACTGGCGCGCGCGAAGTCACGGTTGTGCCGGTGGGGAACGAAGGTGCGCTGCGCAATTACGATTGGATCGAAAGCAATCGCCGCAAGGTGACTGAAATGTCGGGTGGCAAACTGGCCTACGTTTACTTGCCCGACACTGCTAACGGCGGTTACACGAACTTCAATCGCTATTACTTCGCGCAGCTCGACAAGGAAGGCGCGATCATTGACGAGCGCTTCAACAGCGGCGGCAGCGCAGCGGATTACATCGTAGATCACCTGCGCAAACAGATCGTCAGTTATTGGGCAGCCCGCGAAGGCATGGACGCAACCACGCCCTTCGGCGTGCTGCAAGGACCGAAGGTGATGCTGGCAAATGAATATTCCGGTTCAGGCGGCGACTTCCTGCCCTGGATGTTCAAACGCCACAAAGTCGGCCCCGTGGTCGGCAAACGCACCTGGGGCGGTCTGGTCGGCGTCGGTGGCTATCCCACGTTGATTGACGGCGGCTACGTGACTGCGCCGCACTTCGCCTTTTACACGCCCGAAGGCGCGTGGGAAGTCGAGAACGTCGGCACCCCGCCCGATGTCGAAGTGGATTTCGATCCGGCAGCGTGGCGCAAAGGCCAAGATGTCCAACTCGAAAAGGCCGTCCAGTTGGCAATGGAGGCGCTGAAGAAGAATCCACCGAAACAGCCCAAGCGTCCGGCCTATCCGAATTACCATAAAGCGGTGACGCCTGCGGCAGGGAATGGTTCGGGGAACTAATCGGAGGTGATTGAGCAGGTAACGCTATCAGCCAACAAGCTAACAGCGTTACCTGCTTTTTAATTGAGGCCAAAGAATGCACCTCGCTGAGAAAGCCAATAGTGGAACGCCTGACTGGACGCAAGTAATTAGGGAATACTTGTTAGTTTAGTTGTGGCTGATAGGCGTAGGGATTTTACTTTGGTACGCATATGTCGCGTGGGGCTACCTATCTCGTCCGACTTTTCAGAGGTTGGAGCAATCAATCAAGCGTGAGCTTCCTGTCGGAACTCCTTGGCGAGATGCGCAAGCTTTGCTTCGCCGAAATCAGTTTTATCATTCAGAGCAACTCGAGGTATTGCCTTCGGACAAGACAGCGATTTTGATAAACCCTGGCGGCGATAAGCTTAAAGGGAAAGAAGATCGTTTGGTTTATCGCATCTATGGTTGGGGCTATGTGGCAAACTGGAAGCCGGGGTTACTGTGTGGATGTGGCAGGGCGCATGTTGAGTTTTACTTAGATGAACGCGAGAAGTTAGTTGAATACATTGCTGATGAATTTGGGGATGGGCCGTGATTGGTTAAAAGGTCTAGATGTACCAATGACAGAGCTGCCCCCTGGCAGCCCGCAGGGAGTGTTGAGTGCTATTGCGGCATGTAAGTTGGATGTCCAAAATGAGTTTTATCAAGAATACCTCGCCAATCTCGCCGCCGAGAAGTACCGCCAGCGGGCACAAGCGGAAGCTGAGACCTCAATCGCGCCTTAGCCCTAATAACAATGCTATTTCGCTCAGCGGGGTTGTCGTAACTCAGAACGCCGTGGATTTTCAGCGCATCCCAGATTTACGCATCGAAGATTGGACAAAATGAGACTTGCCTGACCGTGGCAACCTTTCAGGAGAAACAATGAAACGAATAATTTTGAGCATATTGATTGTCTTGCTGGTCGCCAGCATCGGTTTCGCGCAAGACAAAACGCTCTTGCCACAACGCCCGACCTTGAGCCGGACGCACATCGCCTTCAACTACGCGGGCGATTTATGGATCGTAGCGCGCGCAGGCGGCGAAGCGGTGCGTTTAACGACCGGCGTCGGCATCGAGACCGCGCCGCTCTTTTCGCCCGACGGTTCGCAGATAGCTTTCACTGGCCAATATGATGGCAACACCGATGTCTATATCGTTTCGGCCAGCGGCGGCGTGCCGCAGCGTTTGACCTATCATCCGTTGAATGATGTGGCGATTGCCTGGACGCCGGACGGCAAGAACATCCTCTTTCGTTCCGGACGCGTGAGTTATTCGCGCTTCGAGCGTTTCTTTACGATCCCGGCTACGGGTGGCGTTGAGACTGAAGTGCCGTTGCCGATGGCACACGAAGGCACGTATTCACCGGACGGATCGAAGCTGGCTTATCAACCTTTCGCCCCCGCTTTCACGCAATGGAAGAATTATCGCGGCGGACGCACGACCAAAATCTGGCTGGCGAATCTGAGCGATTCGAGCGTCGTGGAAATTCCGCGCAACAACTCGAACGATTACAACCCGCTGTGGCCCGCGTTTGGAAATGCCGACAAAGTCTATTTCATCTCCGACCGCAACGGGCATTTCACGCTGTTTGACTACGACACGAAGACGAAGAAGGTCACGCAACTCGTCAAGAACGACGGCTTCGACATCAAAACGGCGCAGGCCGGCCCCGACGCAATTGTTTACGAGCAGTTCGGTGAGATCAAACTCTATGACCCGAAGTCCGGCCAATCGAGCAAGGTCAACATCATGCTCAACGCCGACCTGCCTTCGGTCAGGCCGCGTCACGAGAAGGTCGGCAACCGCATCGCCGACGTGCAGCTTTCGCCGACCGGCGCGCGCGCAGTCTTTGAAGCGCGCGGCGAGATCATCAGCGTCCCGGCGGAGAAGGGCAACCCGCGCAACCTGACCAACACGCCCGGCGTGATGGAGCGCAGCCCCGCCTGGTCACCCAACGGCAAATGGATTGCTTACTACAGCGACGAAGGCGGCGAATACTCGCTGCACTTGCGCGAACAGTCGGGCATCGGCGAAGTCAAAAAGATCAAGCTCGACAATTCGTTCTACTATCGGCCCGAATGGTCGCCCGACAGCAAGATGATCGCCTACACCGACAAGCGGCTGAATGTGTGGTACATGGACATCGAAAAGGGCACGCCGGTCAAGGTGGACACGACGACTTACGACTCGCCCTTTGCGGTGCTCGACCCTGAATGGTCGCCCGACAGCAAGTGGATCACCTATACCAAACAGCTCAAAAACCATCTCTGCGCCGTCTTCGTCCACTCGCTCGAATCGGGCAAGAGCACGCAGATAACAGATGGTTTGAGCGATGCGCGCTATCCGAACTTCGACAAGAACGGCAAGTATCTCTACTTCACCGCCAGCACCAACGCGGGGCCGCAGACGGCGTGGCTGGATATGTCCAGCTTCCCATACCGCGTCACGCGCAGCGTCTACGTCGTCGTGTTGAAGAAGGGCGAGCCTTCGCCGCTCGCGCCCGAAAGCGATGAGGAGAAGATCGCCGAGGAGAAAAAGGACGAAGCGCCCAAGCCACCTGCCAAGAAAGAAGAGGTCAAAGTCACGATTGATTTTGCAGGCATCGGCCAGCGCATCCTGGCATTGCAGATTCCGGCGCGCAATTATGCCGGCGTCGGCGTCGGCAAAGCGGGTATCCTCTTCATCGCTGAAGCCATCGAGAACACGCCTGGCCTGACGATTCACAAATATGATCTGGCTAAGAAGAAATTGGACAAAGTGCTGGACGGCGTTGACGCTTACAATGTCTCGGACAACGGCGAAAAGATGATCGTCGGACAAGTCTTCGGCCCGGCTATGCGCTTCACGATCATGCCGACGATGACGCCGCCAAAACCGGGCGAAGGCGTGTTGAACCTGGCCGATATGGAAGTCTACATTGACCCCAAAGCCGAGTGGCGCCAGATGTACGAAGAGGCGTGGCGCATTCAGCGCGACTTCTTCTACGACCCGGGTCTGCACGGCCTCGATTACGCTGGCACGAAGAAGAAGTACGAGGTCTATCTCGATGCCGTCGCGCACCGCGAGGATTTGAACTATCTCTTCCGCGAGATGCTCGGCAATATGTCAGTCGGCCACCACAACGCGGTGGGCGGCGACGCACCCAATCCGAACTTCGTTGCCACGGGCTTGCTCGGCGCAGATTACAAAGTCGAGAACTCCCGCTACCGCTTCGCCAAGATTTACAACGGCGAGAACTGGAACCCGCAACTGCGCGCGCCGCTCACGCAACCTGGCGTTGACGTCAACGAAGGCGATTACCTGATTGCCGTCAGTGGCCGCGAGGTTCGTTCAACTGATAACGTCCACAGCTTCTTTGAGTCGAAAGCTGGCAAGCAGGTGACGATCAAAGTCAGCGCCAACGCCGATGGTTCTAATGCGCGTGAATACGTGGTCGTCCCTGTAGGGAACGAGCAGGGTTTGCGCAACCTGGCCTGGATCGAAGACAACCGCCGCAAGGTAGATCAGATGTCCGGCGGCAAGCTGGCCTACGTCTTCCTGCCTGATACAGGGGGCGCCGGTTACACCAATTTCAACCGCTACTACTTCGCGCAGGTTGATCGTGAGGGCGCGGTGATTGACGAACGCTTCAACAGCGGCGGCACAGTGGCCGATTACATCGTTGACAACATGCGCCGCCCGATGTTGAGCCGCTGGGCGACGCGCGAGGGCGAAGACTTCGCGACGCCGAACAATTCGATCTACGGGCCGAAGGTGATGATCGTCAACGAATATTCTTCGAGCGGCGGTGACGCGTTGCCCTGGCTCTTCAAACAGGCGGGTGTCGGCAAAGTGGTCGGCAAACGCACCTGGGGCGGATTGGTTGGCATCTACGGCTACCCGCCATTGATGGATGGCGGCAACATCAGCGCGCCGCGCGTGGCGTTCTACAACCTGCAAGGTGAGTGGGATGTCGAGAACAAAGGCACCTCGCCTGACATGGAGGTGGACTTCGATCCGGCGGAATGGCGCAAGGGGCACGACACGCAGCTTGAGCGAGCCGTGCAGGTGGCGCTGGATGAGTTGAAGCGGAAGCCGCTGCCGACTTACAAGAAGCCGGCTTATCCGAACTACAACAATGGGAATGGGCCGCTGCCAGCGGCAACTGGTAACGGTGGCAGCGGTGGCGCAGTCAAAGCGGGCAGACAAGTAAAACAGTAGTTGTTGCTTGAAGCTAGGGAAAGCCAAAGCGCGAACGGTCAGCTATTGAGCGTTCGCGCTTTTGGTTTTGTAGCGCCATTGCGCGTTGGCCGGGGCGTGATAAACTTACACTAGTCAGACAAACCAAAGTGAACAATAGGAGGAGCGATTTAGATGGATGAGGCGTTGAAGCGCATCATGATTGCCTGCGATCCCGAAAAGCCAGCTACGGCTGATTATTTCGTGAGCAGTGATGAAGCGCGCGGCGAGACCGACCTCACCAAGTACTTTATGCGTTTGCTGGAAGGGCTGGCTGGTGCTGAAGACCGCTTTATCAAATTTCTTTTCTCCGGCCACTTAGGTTGCGGTAAATCCTCCGAACTAGCTTATGCCAGCCATTGCCTAAACCAACGGCAGCCATTCGCGCCCGGCTATCTGCCGGTTTTGCTCAATATCTCAGATTATTTCGATGTTTATGACGTGACAATGATTGATCTGGTGTTAGCCATCGTCACTGAAGTAGCCGAAACCGTTAGGCAAGAGGCAAGCTATGAGCTTAAGGACTCTTATTTCAAGACGCGCTTCGACGAGATCAAAGAGTATTTGTTGAGCGATGTTGAAATCAATGAGGGCGAGATTCAATTGCCGGGACTCAAACTCAAAGTGCAGCGGCTGAAGAGCAGCCCAGAAGCCCGCAAGCACGTGCGCGACAAGCTGCGGGAAAAAGAACCGCGTATGCTGGACGAGGTCAATCGTGTTTTTGAGGAAGCTCGTATTGCTGTGCGGAGTGTGCAAGATGGACAAGGGCGGCAGGCCTATGCCGACCTCATTTTGGTCTTCGATAATCTGGAGAAGATGCAGCGTTTTGAAGGTATCGAAGATGCCAATGCCGCCCACCGTGAATTGTTCCTGGAGCGCTATACGCAATTGACCGGCTTGCAAGTGCACACGATTTTTACAGTGCCGTTACGGCTGGTGCGTTCGGTACACGGGCCGCAATTAAAACACCTGTACACAGGAGAAGACCCTTTTGTCTTGCCGATGATTAAGGTATTCGAGCGCGGGACACGCGCGCCGTGTGAAGCAGGCATTGCAGTGGTCAAACAGATGTTACAACGACGCTTCAGTCAGTTGACGTTGGAAGAAGTCTTCACGCCGGAAGCGCTGGATTTCTTGCTGCAATACAGCGGCGGACATACGCGTACGATCTTCAGCTTCGTGCGCACCGCCTGCGCTTTCGCTGAAAACCTACCACTCTCACTCAAAGCAGTGCAGGAAGCTGTCAAACGCACGGTCGCGACCTACAGCACGTCTATTCCAGAACATCATTGGGAGAAGCTGGCACGGCTTGAGCTTGCGCCCAATCAGCAAATTGCCAATGACGACGATGATTACTTGCAGATGTTGGAAAACTTGAGTGTGATGGAATATCTCGACGGCGGTGATGAAAATGTCTTTGAACGTGGTGAACCCTGGTATGCTGTCAACCCGATAGTCCGCGAACTTCGCAAGTTCAAAAGTGCGATGCCGCAAGTGCAAACGCAACCGCACCAGCCTACCCAATGAGCAAAGCAACGCCTCAATTCGATCCTTTCGATACCAGCCTGCCGGATGAGGCTGAAGAGTTGCGTTCGTTTGCCCGCTTGTTGGAGATGGCTGACGGTTTCGCGCTCGTCTTCGCTCGCTGCAACGTCGCGCCGTTGCGTGACCGCCTGACTGAAAAGTTGCGTGTCCAATTGCCTGCCGATTTCCGTGTGCAACACGTTCAACTTGACCAGCCGATCAACCATTTGCTCGATGAGTTGCGCGTGCGGATGGAAGAGCCGCCTCCGCACGCCATCTTTATTTCAGGCTTGGAAAAGTCATTGCCAAACGAAGGCGCACACGCGCGGGCGGTTGCCGTGCAGGTGATCTTGAACCTGAATGCCGCGCGGAATTCGTTCTCGAAATACGTGCCGTGCCCGCTGGTCTTGTGGGTGAATGATGAAACGCTGACGGCCATCTTTCATGGCGCGCCCGATTTCTTCTCAATTCGGTCAGGCGTCTATCTGTTTGCTGCGTCGCCGGAAAATAGCCGGGGGATCACGGACGCCCTAGCACGTGAAACAGTGCAGGAGATCAGCAACCTGCCTGTTACTGCCAAGACTGACCGCGTTAGCGTATTGCGCCGTGTACTGACTGATTATGCCGTTCAGTCAGAAAGCAACCGGGATTTAGCAAGTGAAGCGAATCTGCACTTTCAATTAGGTAATTTGCTGGATGCAATAGGGAATTTGTCTGAAGCCGGCGACTCATACGAACAGTCGCTCTTCCTGTCCCGCAAGCTTGGTGATCGTCCCAATGAGGGTGCAGCGTTGGGTAACTTAGGCAACATCTATTTAACTTTAGGCCAAATCGAGCGTGCTACTCAATCCTACGAGCAAGCACTGACTATCAGCCGTGAAATAGGCAATCGACGGCAAGAAGCTTTGTGGCTGGGAGCGATCGGAAATGTATATAAGCACTCAGGGCGAATGAAACGTGCGATTAAGCACTATGAGCAAGCATTGATGATTTCCCAGGAGGTAGGCGACCGTCGCAGTCAAGCGACCTGGTTGGGTCTTTTAGGTATAGCTCACGCAGACTTGGGTGAGATTCGACAGGCCATTAAGTATTACAACCAAGCGTTGGCCATTAGCCGAGAAATTTCTGACCGAGGCAGTGTTGGAAAGGCACTAAACCAACTTGGCATTATCTATGCTGCTTTGGGTAATGTGCCCCAGGCCATTGAGAATTATCACGAAGCCTTATCTATAAGTCGCGAAATGGGAGACCAGCGGAGTGAGGCTCGCAATCTTGGCAATCTTGGTAATGCCTATATGAGGTTGGACGAAGCGCAAAAGGCGATTGAATATTACAAGCAAGCTTTGGCGATTAGCCGTAAAGTTGGCGACCGTCAGGCTGAAAGCCAAACCTTGGGGGGGATAGGTAATGCCTACTCCGCGTTAGGAAGTCTGCGTGAAGCAATTGAGCATTATGAGCAAGCATTGGCAATCAGCCGTGAGATTGGTGATCGGTACAATCAGGCCCACTACTTAGGAAGCCTAGGGGTTGCGTATGTTGATTTGGGAGAAGTGCGTAAAGCAATTAAATATCACGAGCGCAGCTTGGAGATAAGTCGTGAGGTTGGTGATCGGCGGGGAGAGGCCGTTCATCTTGGTAATTTGGGGGCTGCTTACTCAAACCTTGGAGAGGTTAACAGCGCTGGCGGATATTTTGAACAAGCATTGGCTATTAATCGTGAGATTGGCGACCGTGATGGCGAAGCTACTGCTTTAATCAATTTGGGCAATCTTTGTAGCACGCAAACTGAAGCACAGCGTGCAACTGAATATTACAAACAAGCTTTGGCAATAAGCCGCGAAATTGGTGCGCGCCGGACAGAAGCAAGAGCACTAAGCAGTTTGGGTGTTGTTGACCGAGGCTTGGGAAAAGTGTCAGAAGCAATCGAGTTTTATGAACAATCGCTGTTAATTAGCCGTGAGATTGGTGACCGGCAAAATGAGGGCAGGGTTTTAGGTTATTTGGGCAATGTCTTTGTGGGATTGAAAGATTTTCAAAAGGCAATTGAATACTATCATCAAGGCTTAAACATAAGCCGGAGCATTGGTGACCGACATGGTGAGGAAGTTCATTTAAGTGGATTAGGTGGTGCATACGGAGAATTAGGAGAACTGCGATGTGCTATCGAATTCAGCGAGCAGGCATTGACCATTGCGCGTGAAATTGAAGACCGTACTGGAGAGCAAAACTGGCTAAATAATTTGGGGTATATTTGCTATCAAGCAAACGAACTGGCGAAGGCAAGAGAGTATTACGAACAATCACTCCAACTTGCCCGCGAACTTGGTAACAAAGGTGCTGAAGCTGCACTACGGAATGATTTAGGTGATGTAGCTGCCAAGCAGGAAAACTGGAAACTAGCATTGGAGCATTATGATCTGGCGCGCGTTCTCTATGAACAATTGCAGAACGAACCGAACGCCGCGGCGCAGCTCTGGAACGCGAGCCAAGCCGCTGCTCGGCTGGGCAGGCAGGCACTGGCCGTGCGCTATGCTGAACAAGCGCTGGCGCGGTATGAGGCGCTGGCTACGGACGATGCCCGCCAGCAGGTAGTAACGATTCGTGAGCGGTTGACGGAATGGAAACGTGAACAGAACGCCATCCCACCAGTGTCGCCACAGGTAAAAATAATTTCGTAAACGATAGCTGACTATATCCAGTCAGCCTCTCGCTGGCATTATTACGCCGTGACTCGGATACACACTTTTCAATTGGAGCAACACCGATGATTTCACTACCCCCCCAACTACTCATCGAAGCCCACTGGCCCAGCCACGCACTGCCCGATGTTGCTGCCGAAACCACTGCGCAACTCGCTGCCGTCTTGACCGTTGACGATTGCGCCAATCGCCGCATTGCTGTCGGCGTTGGCAGTCGTGGTGTAGCGCAAATTGATGTGGTCGCGCGCGCAGCGGTCGAGTTTCTGAAGTCGCGTGGTGCGCAACCTTTCGTCTTTCCCGCGATGGGCAGTCACGGCGGCGCGACTCCGGCAGGGCAGCGCGAGATGCTCGGCACGCTGGGCGTCACTGAGCAGAGCGTGGGCGCGCCGATTGACGATTCGATGGAGACGGTCGAGATCGGGCGCACGCGCGGTGGCATCCGCGTTTCGTTTGCGCGTTGCGCATTGGAGGCCGATGCTATTCTGCTCATCAATCGCGTCAAGCCGCACACCAATTTCTTTCACCCTGAAATCGGTAGCGGCGTGCGCAAGATGTGTGTGCTCGGTTTGGGCAAGGCCGAGGGCGCGATTGAATATCACAAGGCAGCGGCGCGCTTCGGTTACCCAACGATGATCAGCGAGGTGTCGGAGTTTGTGCTAGCGCAATCGAAGCCGATCTTCGGGTTGGCATTGGTGGAAGACGCGCATCATCGCCCGGCGCGCATCGAAGCCTGGCGTCAAACCGAGATCACCGAGCGCGAACCCGCGTTGCTCAAGCTGGCGCGTGAATGGATGCCCGCGTTGCCGTTCGCGCAGATTGATGTATTGATCGTGGATGAGTTGGGCAAGAACATCAGCGGCACCGGGATGGACACGAACATCATCGGGCGCAGTGTGGACGGCAGTATGAATGAGCAGCGGCGCTCCGACGTACGGGTGATTTACGTGCGTGGGCTGACGCCAGAAACGCACGGCAATGCCATCGGGATGGGGATGGCCGAGATCGTTTCTGCGCGGTTGGCTGCGCAGGTGGATAAACGGTCTACTTACACCAACGCGCTGACCTCGCTCGGCGTGGCGAATGCGCGTATCCCGATGCACTTTGATAGTGATGCAGAGTGTTTGCGCGCGGCGTTGCGCGTGGCGATGGCGGAGCCTGCCGAGGCGCGCGTGGTGCGAGTGCGTAACACACTGGCGCTGGATCGTTTCGTCGTCACGGCCAATTACGCGACGGAACTGGCTGAGCATTCTGACTTGCGCATCGTGCGCGAGGCTGGCTCGTGGCGCTTCGATGCAGCAGGCGATTTCGATGCGGCAGACGACCTGTTGGCCGCTTAGCCGCACGCTACTGCGCACGAGTTATTTTCTGCCTAGCCGTCCTGCCAAGCTGGCGATGGTCACTGCCAATTCAATTGGGTCAATGGGCTTGGCGACGTGCATTTGATAACCGGCAGACAAGGCTCGCAGGCGGTCTTCGGCCCGCGCATAGGCTGTCAGCGCAAGGGCCGGAATTTGTATCCCCCGCTCTCGCACTTTTTTGATCAGCTCATAGCCATCCTCGTCCGGCATGCCAATATCCGAAACTAAAATCTGAGGCGGCTGCTTCTCCAACAGGCTTAGGGCTTGCGAGGCCGAACCGGCGCTACTGACTTGAGCGCCAAGCTGTTCGAGCAGGGTGGTCAGCAGTTCGCGCGCATCCGGTTCATCATCCACTACAAGCACGGTTAGCCCTGTGAGGTCGGGTGCTGCATTGAGCGAGCTTCCTGTTTGGACAGCGCGCTCTGGCAGCGAATGCGTTTGTTGAATAAGTGTAACGGGCAGCCGCACGGTGAAAGTCGCACCTTGTCCTTCACCTGAACTCTCCGCGCGCACTGTGCCACCGTGGAGTTCGACCAGGTGGCGCACAATCGCCAGCCCCAGGCCGAGGCCGCCGTGTGTGCGCGTGCTCGAAGAATCCGCCTGACGGAAGCGATCAAAGACGTGAGGCAGAAATTCGCGCTTAATGCCTTGGCCAGTATCGCTGACAACGATCTCTACCTGAGACTCCACGCGTTCGAGTCGTACTTGCACGCGGCCACTTTTGGGCGTGAACTTGACTGCATTCGAGAGTAGATTCCAGATCACTTGTTGCAACCGTTCCGGGTCGCCTGAGATAAATCCCGTGGTGGTGTCGAGGATGCTTTGCAGTTGCACGCCTTTCGCCTCCGCTGCCGGGCGCATGGTTTCAAGCGCCATCTCGATGAGGGCTGTCAGCTCGACATGTTGCACGCTCAGCCGCAGCCGGCCGCTGATGATGCGCGAGACATCCAGGATGTCACCGATGATTTGATTCTGCGCGTAGGCGCTGCGCACGATAGTCTCAATCGCGCGGTGAGCTGATGGCGCATCGAGTTTCCTGTCCTGCAGCACCTTGGCCCAACCGAGAATTGCATTGAGTGGGGTGCGTAGTTCGTGCGAGACGGTCGCAAGAAACTCGTCTTTCAACCGGTTGGCTTCTTCGGCATTGGAGCGTAGACGGCTTTGCGTCTCGTACAACTCGGTAGTGTTGATTGCCGCTGCGGCTAGGTTGGCTAGTGCAGTGGCTACCCGAATCTCCGTCTCGCTGAATTGGCGCGCCACGCGATAATAGAAGGTGATCGTCCCGGCAAACTCGCCCTGAATGCGGAGCGGGATGACTAGGAGCGAGGTTATACCTTCTGCCTGGTACGCTTCCTGTCGCGCGCCTAGCCAGGGGAGTTGCTTCACGTCCTCAATAGCCAAGGGCTGTTGCAGCGTTGGTGTCTGGCGATATTCTGCCGCCTTTATCTCGTCTGCCTGAAATCCCTCTGATAGCCCGACAGCGGAAACAATCCCCCAGGCAGCGCTCTGTGGCTGTTTGCGCCAGACGGCGTAAGCGTCGGCTGAGATCAAGCGGCTGGCCAGATCGAGCACCGCCGCATGCACGTCTGCCAGTTGCATTGTGCCGAGCAGCGTGCTGGAAGCTTCTACCAGGACGGACAAACGATCTTCTACACTGCGATGTAGTTCGAGCGCCTCTTCGCGTTTGAGCAGCGCCGCTTGAGCCGCTTGGTAGAGCCGCGCGTTGTCAACGGCGAGAGCGGCGCGACGGGCCAATTCTTGGGCGAAATTGAGGTCGGACTGTGTGTAAGGCCGCTCCGACTCGCCCGCCACAAAAGTAATTGCGCCCAGCGTCCGCCCGCCGCCAATGAGCGGGACGATCATCGCCGATTTGATACCGATTGAGCGGAGCAACTCCAACTGCCTGGCATCTTTGGCCCCCTGCACTAAAAGCTCGTCGGTGATCTCTGGGTAAAGCTCCGGCTGACCCGTACGCAGCACATTCGGCACGCCGGTCGGAGCGTCTGGGTCGGGTGGATAGCTGCGCTGAAACTCTTCGGCCAAGGCGATCTTGGCCGGGTTCAGATGCGCGATGGCGAGGCGTTGAATCGAGAGATCGTCTCGCACAATGTCTACTGCACACCAATCGCCAAACTGAGGAACAGCCAGGCGGGCCAGGCTCTTGAGCGTGGTTTCGTAATCGAGTGAGGAAGCCAACAGCTCACTCGCCTGGGCGAGGAAAGCTAACTGTCGCTCGGTGCGCTTGCGCTCGGTGATGTCGCGGGCGATCTTCGATGCGCCAGTGATCCGGCCCGTGCTGTCTTTGATCGGAGAGACGGTCAGCGAGATGTCCAAGCGTTGGCCGTCCTTTCTCATACGCACCGTCTCAAAGTGTTCGATGCGCTCACCCCGTTTCAGCTTATACAAGATCACATGCTCTTCAGCGTGCCGCTCAGGCGGGATGATGAGGTAGATTGATTGCCCGATGGCTTCGGCGGCAGTGTGGCCAAACATGCGCTCGGCGCCTTGGTTCCAACTCGTGATGATACTTTCGAGCGTCTTGCTGATGATCGCGTCGTCGGAGGATTCGACAATAGCGGCCAAGTGGGCGTGTTCCGTCTCGGCCTGTCTGCGCTCGCTAATGTCGCGCGCGATTTTTGCAGCGCCGATGATGTGGCCTTCACTGTCCTCCATCGGCGAGACAGACAAGGAAACGCTGATCAATGTGCCGTCTTTTTTCCGGCGCAGCGTCTCATAGTGCTCGATGCGCTCGCCGCGCTTCAGCCGCTCCAGAATCGCCGGAACTTCGTTTTCCTGGCCGGATGGGATAAGGAGCGAAATCGGCTTGCCTAGGACTTCGGCGGCCGAGTAGCCATACATGCGCTCAGCGCCTTTGTTCCAGGAGGTGATAATGCCGTCCAAGTTCTTGCTGATGATCGCGTCGTGCGCCGACTCGATGATGGCCGCGAGTTGTAGCCGGGTGGCTTCCGCCCGCTTGTGCTCCGAGATGTCGCGGAAGACGAGCACGACGCCGAAGATGTTGCCCTGCGCGTCTCTGATCGGCGCGGCGCTGTCGGCCAAAGGAATTTCGTTACCATTTTTAGCGACGAGGATGGTGTGGTTGGCCAACTCGACCACCTCGCCTGTCTGAAGCACTTGGCCGACCGGGCTTTCGAGTCGAACACGACTCCATTCGTGGATAATCGAGAAGACTTCTTCCAAAGGATGGTTGTTAGCCTCTTCATTCGTCCAGCCGGTGAGTGACTGGGCGACCGGATTCATAAACGTCACTTTGCCCATCGCGTCGGTGACAATTACGGCATCGCCGATGCTGGAGAGAGTGACGCGCCACCACTCTTCCGAGTAAGGCGTGGGAGAATCGAATTTAACGCTCACACTTGGACTCCTGATTCAAATGCCTTTCAGTTGCCGAATGCTTTTGATGAGGTTGGGAAATAAATATGCTTAGGCCGCAGCGCCCTGTTTTCACTTTCCCTGCTCCTCGCAAGGTCTACGTCATTCATATCGCGTTCAACCCTGGCCCTCTTGCGAGGTATCGCCAGGCAGGGTTGCCTGCTAGACGTGATGTGGACTGGAACCGCGCTTGGGGCGAATCAAGCCAACGGCCGACATAAAATACACTAGCTGCACCAGCAAAAACAATAAGCCGAGCCTGATAAAAAACGGCTTGAAATCATTACCGCAATCGGCCAAGATGTTTGCCGTCGCAATGCAGTCCCCCAAGCACGGCCAACAAGCCAATGCTGATTGCTTCACTGCATCTCATCTGTTCTATCAAACCAATCGGAAAGTCATCATTTACATCGGCTACAAATCCGCTTCACTAAGGAAGTATCTTCGGAGGTCAAGGAATGAATCGTCGTCACGCCAGAATTGTAGTTACTACCCTCTTGTCGCTCGGACTACTCGCGTCGTTGCCGCTGGGCGCGCATTACGCGCAATCGGCGCAGGCCCAAAAACAGAATCCGGTGGTGCAATTTAAGCCACGCCAGCACAACCACGCGCAGGACGGCCAGCAGTCTGCGGACGAAATGGGCAGCAGTGGCTTCGTCATCGTTCGTGGCGAACACGGCACGCAATGCCGCTCGATGACATCACAAGAAGAACAAGCGCTCACTGCCGTCGAACGCAGTGCCTCTTTGCAGCCAATTGGCGAAGAGCGTAGAACGCAGTTGCAACAGCAGACAGGGCTGAAGATCAACTTGCGCGCTACTTCGCAACTCAACAACTTCACTCAAGCCAGGGATTCGTTTTTGCGCGCGGCAGCCAAATGGGAGGCCATCATTCAATCACCTATTACCGTCGTGCTAGACGTGGATTTCGGCCCGACGTTATTCGGTTTTCCCTATCCCAGTGATGACATCATTGGCGCGACCGATCCACAACAGGTGGCTTTCAGTAATCTCCTCTACGCGAATGTCCGCACAGCGTTGTTGGCCGCCTCTGCCAGTACACAACAAACGGCTGTTTACAACGCACTGTCCACCGGCAATTTGCCAACCGAGTTGGGGAATACAACAAACGTCAGCGCTACAACCGCCAACTTTCGCGCTTTGGGCTTACTTCCTGCAGTAGCCAATCCAAATCTGGAAACCAGCCTGGGAGACCCGCCAGCCATTGGTTTCAACTCGGCATTCGCCTACGACTTCGATCCGAGCGACGGCATTGATGCCGACAAGCTGGATTTTGAAGCTGCCGCCGTGCACGAGATTGGGCATGCCCTGGGCTTCATCACCTACATGGGCAACAAGGAGTTGCCAGGACAGGTGAACGCCACCTTATTCCCTACTCCTTGGGACATCTTCCGTCTTCGTCCGGGCGGGTTGGTTTTGAGTTCGCTTGGTAACAAACAGCGCGCGCAGGTGTCCGGCGGTGAACAGGTCTTTTTTGCCGGTGGTGAGGAGTACGCGCTTTCAACCGGGACTGTGGCAGGGACAGGCGGCGATGGTCAGCAGGGAAGCCATTGGAAAGACGATGCCTTGACTGGCCAGTACATCGGCACGATGGACCCTACAGGCACGGAGGGTGATCGGGATGTGCTGACTGCGGCAGATCTGACCGCGCTCAACTCTTTCGGCTACAAGATCAATCCATCGTCGAAAGTCTATGAAGTGCTCACGGTTTCTGACCGGACTTTCGAAGAGCGACAGAACCGCGCCAACGCTATGGTCGTCAATCGCTACACGCCGCCGCGCTATCCCGCCACGCTCGAATCATTGCGCGTGCTTATTCCCGCGCCGCTCGACGGCAGTTCGCCACTTGGCCAACAGTTGCGCGTGATCGCCTTCGCCGATCCAAATCGCACGGGGCAACCGCCTGCCAATCCAAGCTTGCTGGTGAATCAAACACTCACTATCACGGCGCTGCCAGTGGGCAGCCGCGTGCTCGAAGTGCTGATTCCCAACGGCCCTGTCATCAATGGCGGCGATGTTTACGTCGGCGTGCAAACCAGCAGCGGCTCCGTACCGATTGCTGCCGATTCAAACGGGCAACAGCGACTCCGCTCGTTCATCTCGACCAACAACGGCCAGAGTTGGCAGACGCTGATGACGCTCAACGCGCCGACTCCCGCCACCGTCAACTTTATCGCGCGGGCTTTGATCAGCACGTCTTTCGGCACGGCTGCGCCGGGCGCGCTGACGCTCAGCCCCTCAGCAGTTGCGCCGGGTGGGCCAGCCCTTACGCTCTCAGTTTTCGGCAGCAACTTCCAACAGAACTCGGTCGTGCGCGTGAACAACAGCGACCGGCAGACAACTTTTCTGAGTGGCTCATTGCTGCAAGCGCAGATTCCGGCTTCGGACATTGCCGCGGCTGGCACAGCCAAAGTCACCGTCTTCACGCCCAGCCCCGGCGGTGGCGAAACCGTCGCCGTGGATTTGGCGATTACGGCCAACAACCCCACGCCCACGCTCACGCGGCTCGATCCGCCCCTCGGCGCAGTCGGCGCGAGCAACGTAACGCTCAACGTCTTTGGCACGAACTTCAACGCGCAATCGCGCATCCGCGTCAATGGCAACGAGCGCCAAACTACGTTGGTCAGCAGCACACAGCTTTCCACGACGTTGGCGCAAGCCGATCAGGCCAGTGCTGCCACACTCAGCATCTCGGTTGCCAACCCAACGCCGGGCGGGGGCGCGTCGAATGCGCTGACGTTCAGTGTGGTGGTATGCAGCTTCGGTATCTCGATCAACAATCAAGCAATCTTCGCCTCGGCGACTCCGACAGCCGGCAATGCCTTCGGCAGTGGCTTCATACTCTCGGCCAGCAATAACGCCTGCCCATGGACAGCTACGTCGAGCGATTCGTGGCTCGGCTTGACCAGCCCGACCAGTGGTGTGGGAAGATCGGTCGTCAACTTCTCAGTTCAATCGCAGCCTTCATTTGGCGCGACGCCGCGCGAAGCCCGCCTCACCGTTGGCAATCAAACGATCACGGTTCGCCAACGCGGACGCGCGTCAGCCGTTTCTGGCGCAAGCTTCAACACGCTGCTCGCGGCGGAAGCCATCGCCGCAGTCTTCGGCACCAACATCGCCAAGGAGACTAAGGTTGCCGAGAGCACGCCGTTACCGACTGCGTTAGGCGGCGCTTCAGTGTTGGTTGAAGACTCGCGTCTGGTCAGGCGTAACGCGCCGCTCTTCTTCGTCTCGGCAGGGCAGAACAACTTCCAAATCCCGCAAGGCACGGCAACCGGCAGCGGCTTCGTCATCGTGACGATTGACGGGCAGGAATATGCCGACAGCCGCGTCAACATCACCAGCAGCGCACCTGGCATCTTTACCTTCAGTGCCAACGGGCAGGGCATCCCGACCGCCCTCATCCTGCGTGTCAAAGCTGACAACTCACAGATCTTCGAGCCGGTCGCCGAATTCAATCAAGCGATGGGTAAGTTCGTCGCCAAGCCGATTGACTTCGGCGCGGAGAGCGACAAGCTCTTCCTGATTCTCTACGGTACGGGCCTTCGTGGGCGCGCCAGCTTGAACGCCGTTGCGTTACAAATCGGCGGTGTCAGCATCGCCACGCTGTTTGTCGGAGCTCAAGGTGCCTTGGTGGGCTTGGATCAAGTCAACACGGTCGAATTGCCGCGCAGCCTGGCCGGGCGCGGCGAGGTCAATCTGACCGGGACAGTTGATGGACGTGCCATCAATACGACGACGTTGACGTTCAAGTAGACAATGTAGGACTTTGCCTGAAAACTCCTACACTCAACGCCAGAAAATCAAATGTCGCCATCTAATCTAAGATCAGATGGCGACATTTGGCTGTCTGTACACTGTTCATGAAACCAGCTCTGCCAGGCAAGAAAGTCGCTGGCCAATCAACCGGAGCGGCAGTTACTTTTCTACGGGCTCTTTCCCTCTGCCAGCGTCGCCAGCAAGATGTCGGTTTTGATCATCTTCACGCTCAGACTGAAAAGCGGTTATCGCGCTGGTCTTCAATGAAAATTTTCCATCAGCATGATTTCATCGTAGGGGTGTTCCAATTGCGCGAAGAGCAAACGACGACCATCCGGCGACATGGCCAGCCCCGGCATCCACCAGAGTGGCGCCTGTGAGAGCGTGACTACTGGCGTAGTGCGGCGCGTGGCAAAACTGAAAAATTGAATCGCCCATTCTGATTCGCTCTTTTTGACAGGGAAGCAAATGCCTTCATTGACCACCGCCCACGAACGCCAGTAGCCCGCATCCTTGAGTTCGGGCACAAGTTTTTCTTCTCCGCCGTTGGCTGGAACAGAATAAATTCCGTAGGTGCCACGCCCCTTGGAGTAATAGAACAGCTTTCCATCGGATGACTCGAAACCTTCGTAGCCGCCGTTTACAGTGATCTGCTTGGCCTCACCACCAGCGGTGGGCATTTTATAAATTTGGTTCTTGCCAGTGCGATTCGATCTGAAATAGACCCATTGTCCGTCACGCGACCAGGCGGGCAAGTTTTCCGACGATTTCTCAAACGTCAGTCTGGGCCAGGAACTCTCACCCGCCGCGCTCATCACATAAACATTCCCATCCCCGTCAGCGGTCGAATCGAAGGCGATCCATTTGCCGTCGTACGACCAGCGTGGCGAACCAGCCGAGCCAGCTCGTGTAAGCTGGCGCGTGGCAGTCTTCCCCTCGGCATCACACATCCAAAGTTCCTGCACGCCGGTGCGCTCCGAGGCAAAGACAATCGTTTGTCCGTCAGGGGAAAAAGCCGGGCTATGGTCTTCGTAAAGCGACGATGTGGGTAATCTCACGGGCGCGCCGAACTTGCCAGGTACCTCCCGCCCCGCAAAGCCTGCGCCCTGATACAACCAGAGATTTGAATCGTTGGAGTATTCCGTAAAAGTGAGTTTGTTCCCTTGCCGCGAGATGTCCGGATTAATCGGATTTTGTCCGTTGACTGCCACACGCGTTGGTGTGCCGCCTGCCACGGAAATGCGCCAGAGGCCGCGCGTAATGCGACGAATGGCGCTAAAGACAAGTTCGCGGCTGTCACCAGTCCAGGCCAGACCGAATAGTCTGCTTTTCTCAAAAGTCAGTTGCCGGAGCACTCCGCCGCTGGCAGGCACAACAAAGACATCGTTTGCGCTCGGACCAAAGTTGCGGATGAAGGCCACCATCTTTCCATCCGGCGAAAAGCGTGGGTAAGTATCTCCCATGGTTGGCTCCGGCTTGGTCAAGCGGGCGTACTGGCCTGTTTCCGGGGTCACAAGAAAGATACCTTTATCTTGCGCTGACTCAGGTGAGCCACTCACCGCCAGCGTTTTGCCATCCGGTGACCAGGCTGGTGCGGTAAACGTTTCAGCCAGCTTTTGCTCTGGCCCGCCACTGGCCGGCACGCGCCGCACGTCGAATTTGCCGTCGGGCCGTTCGCGCACAAAGGTCACGTATTTTCCATCTGGCGTCCAACAGGGAGTACTGTCATTTTCGGGCGCCGTCGTCAGTCGCAGCGGCGGCCCATCCGTACCAATCACCTTGACGTAAATATCGGTGGGGCTGACTTCCGCACCCAGCCCGCCGTCCCAGGCAAAGGCAACGCGGCTTTCATCAGGAGAAATCGCGGCGAAGTTCTTCTTGCCTGCTTCGCCGATCAGCGGCACGAATCTGGTTTCGCCTGCCGGTTGTTCCGCCGCGCCATTACGCGCAGTCAGCCAGCGATAACCGGCGAAGCCCAACACGCTCGTCAGCACCAGCGCACCAGCAAGCCACGTCAGCCGGTTCGCTCGCCAAACGAATAGGCCAGTGCCAGGCCGGGTTGGCCGCGCTGACGCATCCAGAGTTTCTTTATCTTTTGATTCAGTTTCCTGGCGCTTGCTAGGTAGTGCTTGGCCGCGTGCAGCAGCAGACTGCCAGGCGGGCTGATCTTTGCTGTCACTGGTCAGATCTAATTGTGCAAGATCAGTTATGACCGCGCGGGAGCTTGAATAGCGTTGTTCGCGCTCCTTGACGAGCATGCGGCTGATGATTTCCTGTAGCCTGTCAGGCACCTCAGTAACAAACTGCCGCAGTGGCGGCGGTTCTTTGTCCAGCAGCGCTGCAAACACTTCGGCGGTGGACGCCCCCGCAAAGGCCGGTTCGCCCGTCAGCATTTCGTAAAACACGACGCCCAGACTGAAGACATCTGTCCGCGCATCCAACTTCATTCCGCGCGCTTGCTCCGGCGACATATAACGTGGTGTGCCCATCACTACGCCAGACGCCGTAGATTGCGCTTTGTGGAGCGCGGGATGCGGGATGCGAGACGGTCCTTCTCCATTCTGCAGTTCGGCAAATCTCGCCAGACCGAAATCCAGCACTTTGACCAGCCCGTCTGGGCGCAGCATCACGTTTTCGGGTTTGATGTCGCGGTGATAAATGTTCGCTTCGTGTGCCGTGTCGAGCGCCGCCGCGATCTGCCTGACAATAGACAGGACTTCTGGCAATGGCAGCCGCCCACCCGTGAGCCGCTGGCGCAAGGTGACGCCCGCGATAAATTCCATGGCGATGTAATGCAGGCTGCCGCTGGCTGCATCAGTCTGGCCGAAATCGTAAATCGTCAGAATGTTTGGATGGTTGAGCGCGCTGGCGGCTTGAGCCTCGCGCTCAAAGCGGCGCGCGCGTTCGGCGTCTTGCGTGAAGGCGGCGGGCAACAGTTTGAGCGCCACCTTGCGCCGGAGCCGTGTGTCTTCGGCCAGATAAACTTCGCCCATGCCGCCCGCGCCGAGTTGTGACAGGATTTGATAATTGCCGAGCCTTTGCCCGGTGAGCGAACGTTGTTCACGCGCGAAAATCTGGGCGGCGACTTCCAGCGCAGGCGCATCAATCAAGCTATTTTCCGCTTCGTCAGCCGCCAGCAAGGCTTCAACTTCAGCGCGCAATTCATCGTCACCTGTGCAAGCTTGGGACAGGAAAGCAGCGCGCTGGCTGGCATTCAATTCCATCGCGGCCTGACACAGGCGGGTGATTTCAGCGTAACGTTCTGGGGTCATGAAAACAGGTGATGGGTGATGGGTGATGGGTAATGAGTGATGGGTATTTAACACCTATCACCCATCACTCATTACCCATCACGGATTCGTTTTTCGACGGAGGCGCGCAGGCCGCCGATGAGTTGCCCGGTTGTGGTGGCGTGCGCCATCAATCCATCAAAATCAGGTTGGGACAAATGTCCGGCGTCCAATGCAACGTAAAGTTGTGAGCGCAACTCGGCACAAGAGGCCTTCGCAATGGAGAGAAATTGGTGAAATTCCTTCGGGCGTCCGCGTTCAAAGCCTTCAGCGATATTCGACATCATTGAAACAGATGCCCGCCGAATCTGGTCGCGTAAACCGAAGTCGCGAGCAAATGTCCCGCCTTCCGTAATTCGATAAATTCTTGCGGTGAGTTCTCGCGCCTGCTGCCAGGCCCTGAAATCCTCGAACCGCTCAATCTTCTCACTCATCACAAATCCCTTTCAACCCATCACGCATCACGCATTACCCATCACTTCTTCGCCAGTTCGCGTTGCAGCCAGGCGCGCGCCACGCGCCAATCACCGCGCACGGTACGCTCTGAAACGTGCAGTACCTCAGCGATTTCGACTTCGCTCAGTCCGCCGAAGAAGCGCAACTCGACAATCTGACTGTGGCGCGGGTTGAGCGTTGCCAAGACATTTAGGGCGTCATCCAATGCGACCAGATCGGCGCTGCGCGTTTGCGCAATGTCCAAGCCCTGATTTGGCGTGTCTTCCAACTCCACCAGCGAAACCGCGCCGCCGCGTTTCTGACTGTCGCGCTGGCGGGCGAAGTCCACCAGAATCTGGCGCATCAGCCGCGCCGAGACGCCAAAGAAATGCGCGCGATTTTGCCAGTTCACCTGTTTGGCATCCACCAATCGCAAGTACGCCTCGTTGACCAGCGCCGAAGTTTGCAGGCTGTGATCCTGCCGTTCGCGTGCTAGATGCCGGTGCGCCAGGCGGCGCAGTTCCTGATAGACCAGCGGCGTCAACCGTTCCAGTGCTGCCGCATCGCCGTCATTCCAGGCGCGCAGCAATTGCGTGATCTCTTGGGGAGAAGTGGATGCCATCGCTTGTTTGGGGAATGTAGTAACGTGCGCCTGAGTATAGCAGAGAGGAGTCTCTGCAAGGCAGCGCCCGCCCATTTTCCAGGCGCGTGAGGGCGGCCAAAAAATAATTCACGCTCGCGAGTTTTTTTTCTGCCGGTTTCGCCAATCCTTTCCGCATTTCCTCAGTGAGCGGCAAAAATGTGTTGTCACGCTGCTCGTCTCGATCACCACTCTATAAACAAAGGAAGCTGCTTATGTCGAAACAGATCGTTGCCAAGTTGAAGTTTAACTACTATCGCCACCTGAAGCAGAGCGTACTTTTCGTGTGCCTATTACTCGCAGCATGCCTGACCGCGCGAGCACAAACGGATTGCGCCCTAGCGAAGGACATTGCGATCAACAAGTGTTTTGGGACGTGCACAGACCCTGAAACCTTTTCGGAGTGTGTACTGGGATGCGGCGTGGCGAACGCGGAGAACCTGCAGCAATGTGAAACATCTTGCTTCAATAACGCAATTTGTCTAAAGTCTTGCAGGAGCACCGTTTTTGCCATTCAAAGAGGGTGCGCGAGCCCGCAAACCTGCCCAACACCTGCGGCTTCCAGAACAAGCGCTGGGCCGGCTGCCGCGTCTGCCAATTTCACTAGCAGCGACAGAACGCTTGACGTCAAATTGAACAATGCTCTGCCCAATCCTCGCAGTGCGGGTCAACTCCTGAGTGAGATCGCCTTCCGGTTGAGCAATTTCCTAGGGCTGGGCTGGCGCGCACCGGCCGCTGCGAGCGACGCATTAGCCACGACCATCGTCGTCAACAGCACGGCGGACGGGACGCTAGCGGCCTTGGCCATGAATACGACTTGCGATTTGCGCGAAGCCATCGAAGCCGCCAATACCAACACGGCGGTCGGGCAGTGCCCGGCGGGGATGGCCGGGCCAGCAATGGTGGACACGATTACGTTCGCGCCGGGTGTGACGGGGACGATTACGCTGATGGCGGGCGAGTTGGCGATTACGGAGGCGCTGACCATTACGGGGCCCGGCGCGCAGCGCCTGACGATTTCGGGCAATAACGCGAGCCGCATCTTCAGCATTGGGGCGGGCGCGGGGGATGTGACCTTGAGCGAGCTGACGATTGCTAACGGGCGCGGCGGCGTCAGCAGGGTCGAGGGTCCCGGGGCATATTACAACATTGCCAAGGGAGGCGGGATATTAAACAACAGCACGGGGACGCTGACGATCCACAACAGCGTCATCACGGGCAACACTGCCTCGGCCAGCGGCGGCAGCGGCAATATTGGCGGCGGCGGGGGCATCTTCAACTCCGGCAGCGGCACGGTGACCGTGACCAACAGCGTCATTACCGGCAATAGCGCCTCGGCCAGCGGCGGCAACGACAATATTGGCTACGGCGGGGGCATCTATAACTTCAGCGGCACGGTGAATGTGACCAACAGCACCCTCACCGGCAACACTGCCTTGGCCAGCGACGGCGGCAGCAATATTAGCTACGGCGGGGGCATCTATAACTTCAGCGGCACGGTGAACGTGACCAACAGCACCCTCACCGGCAACACCGCCTCGGCCAGCGGTGGCATTGGCAATATTGGCGTCGGCGGGGGCATCTACAACTCCAGAAGCGGCACGGAAAACGTGACCAGCGGCACGCTGATCGTGACCAACAGCACCCTCACTGGCAACACCGCCTCGGCCAGTGGCGGCGGCAGCAGCAATCAGGTCTTAGGTGGGGGCATCTACAACTCCGGCACGGTGACCGTGACCAACAGCACCCTCACCCGCAACACCGCCTCGGCCAGCGTTAGCATGGGCGACGGCGAGGACATCGGCGGGGGCAACGGCGGGGGCATCTTCAACTTCGGCATGGCGAGCGTGAGGAGCACGATCATCGCCGAGAACTCCGCCACCACATCCGGCCCCGATGTCTCTGGTACATTCACCTCTTCCGGCTACAACCTGATCGGCAATGGCTGCGGCAGCACCAGCTTCACCCAGCCCACCGACAAGGTCGGCACCGCTGAGATGCCGATCAATCCTTTGCTCGCCCCGCTCGGCTTCAACGGGGGCCCGACGCCAACGCACGAGCTGCTGCCAGGGAGTCCGGCCATCAACGCTGGCGACAACTGCGTGCTGACGGCAGGCGGCTGCGGCACAAACAATCCGCCCACTGCGCTGACCACTGACCAGCGCGGCGCGGGCTTTCCGCGCAATCTCGGCGGCACGGTGGACATCGGCGCTTTCGAGGTCAACTACGCGCTCAGGGCCACCAGCGGCACGCCGCAAAGCACGACCGTCAACACAGCCTTCAGCGCGGCGCTGCAAGTCACGGTCAAAGACGTCTTTGACAAGGCGGTGAGCGGTGTGCAAGTAACTTTCACCGCTCCGGCCAGCGGCGCTAGCGCAAGCTTTCCCAACGGCAATACTGCCATAACCAATGCCAGCGGCCAGGCCAGCGTCAACGTCACGGCTAACAACATCACTGGGTCATATCAGGTCACGGCCAACACCACGCCCGGCCTGGCGACAGCGGCCAGTTTCAATCTGTCCAATCTGTGCGCGGCGATCACTATCACCAGCGTCCCAACGGTCAACCCGACTTGCAACGGCGCGGCCAACGGCGGCTTGACCATTCAGGCCACGGGCGGCATCAGCCCTTTGATGTATTCGATCAACAACGGCCAGACTTTCACGGGCAGCAATCAATTCACGGGCTTGACGGCGGGCACTTACCAGGTCGTGGTGAAAGACGCCAATAGCTGTTCAAGCGCAACTTCGACAGTGATGCTGACGCAACCGGCAGCCCTCACCGCCATGCTCAGCGGCAGTACGATCATCCGTCCAGGTCAAGCGGCCACACTCAGCGTCACCCTCACAGGCGGCAGCGCACCTTACAGCATCACGCTGAGCAATGGCGGCGGCACCAAGAGTGGCGCAAGCCCCTTGCAGTTCACCGTCACGCCAACGACCACGACCGCCTACACAATCAGCTCAGCCAAAGACAACAACAACTGCACGGCCACATTGCAAGGCAGCGCCACCGTCACTGTGGATGGCGCACCGCCCACCGTTACTTGCCCGTCCTCGCAAGTCGGCGTCGTCACGAGCGGCAGTGTCGCCGTCAACTACCCACAGCCGACCGTCAGTGATAACAATCCGGGCGCGGGCGTCAATTGCTCTCCCTTATCAGGCAACCCCTTTCCCTTGGGCACGACGACGGTCAATTGCATGGCGACCGATGTGGCGGGCAACATCGCCACGTGCAACTTCACTGTGGTAGTGCGTACGCCGCGTGCCGCCGTCAATAACTTGAAGACGCAGGTGCAGGCGCTCGTGCCCGGCACGCTCGCGCAAGCCCAGGCCAACCAGATGCTCAGCTATCTGGAGCTGGCCAGCACGCATCTGGAGCAGGGGAACAACAGCGCGACCTGCACTGATCTGGCGAACTTCAACACGATGTGCAATCAGCGCACGCCGCCAATGAATACGACACAGCGTGACAATCTGGTCATCTATGCGAACAAGATCAGAATAGCCATTGGCTGTGGCAGTTCCTTCGGTGCCCAGACGGGCGGGCTGTACAACCGCCGGAGTGGTGAGTTCTACCTCAAGCAGCGCCTGACTACAGGGTTGCCCGATCAGGTCGAGCGCTACGGTGGAGCAGGCGACTTGCCGGTGGTGGGCGATTGGGACGGCGACGGCATCACGACCATCGGCTTGTACGGCGTGGGCGGCGAGTTCCTGCTGCGGAACACGAACGCGGCGGGAACACTCGACCTAGTCTTCACCTTGGGCGTGAGGGGCGGATTGCCCGTGGCTGGTAGATGGGGTGACACGCGCCGAATTGGTGCAGTACGGAGAGCGTGAGCGACCTGGGTCTCGGCCAGCAAGCACTTGATCAAGGCGCAGGTCGCTGACGCTCCCCGTACTGTACCGCCGCAATCAATGCCGCTTGAAGTACGACTTAGTATTCTCGCTGAACTCGGCGCGTGCGCGTTCCAGGTTTTCCAGCACTTCATCAAGTGGCTTGCCTGCGCTTTCGCACGCCGCCGGAATCAGCGTGCGGCATTCATTCGTATCCATCAGCCGCGCCGCATCAAGCAGCCGCGCCTCATCTTCTTCGGGCACAACCAGAAAGCCATGTTTGTCGGCATGAATCAATTGGCCGGGCTTCACACTTCTGCCAAAGACTTCGACCTCACAGTCCCAACGCACCGGCCAAGAGTAAGCGTGCCCCACGCACAGCCGTTTGGCCAATGCTTTGAATCCGGCGTAATTCATCTCGTCCAGATCACGTATGCAACCGTCCACAAGCGCGCCCACACAACCCAGCGCGCAATGCACATTGGCGTTGATCTCGCCCCAGAACGAGCCGACGAAATTGGGTTTATCCAGGTCTTGCACGACGACGATCTTCGGCCCCGGCACGCTGGCGATATAGCGGCGGTATTCGCTCCACGCTTGCGGATTGGTTTTGCGGTGTTGCGGATTGCTCGGCTGACAAACCACCGTGACTGCGTAACCAACCATCGCGCCCATCTGTGGCATGAAATCGGTGGTCTCTTCGAGATTGAAGCCGTCCTTGCCAGCGTCGTGCCCGGTAATCTGTTCCCAACCGTTGTAGATCGTGGGTGTGTTCCAGCGCCGCAGTTCGAGCAGTTCGCCGTGTGTTAGGCGGGGTGTGTTGGTTGATTCGCTCATTGCGTTATTCCTTTTTAGATAACCTGATTAAGCAACGCCTCGCCCGCCGTGAAGCGTTTGAGATTGGCCAGAAAATGCTCGATCAGTCGCCACGGCTCGCGTGCATCGCCGCCCGCCGTGTGTGGTGTGATGTAACAATTTGGCGCCGTCCACAGCGGATGCTCCGGCGGCAGCGGCTCAGGATCGGTTACATCCAGATAAGCCGCGCCCAAGCGACCCGAATTTAGCACGTCGAGCAATGCGTCTTGGTCTACGGTTGTGCCCCGCCCGATGTTGTAAAAGCGTGCGCCTGGCTTCATCAAGCCAAAGCGTCGCGCGTCCATCAGCTTTGCTGTCGAGGCATTGCTCGGCAGCAGATTGACCACGTGATCGGCCAGCGGCAAATAATCATCGAGCTGTTCCAAGGCAATCATCGCAATCGGCTCGTCACCGCCAAGCTGCCGCCGCACTCCAATCAGCTTCATTTCAAATGGCGCAAGCAGCGCAGACAGACGCAACGCAATCGCGCCGAAGCCAACTAGCAACGCCGTCTGGCCATTTAACAAATGGGAAACGCCGCGCAACTCCCACTGCGGCCACGCTCTCTCTTGCATCTGCGAGGTGAGCGAAGCGGGAAGTTGCCGCGCCAAGGCCAGCATCATTGCCAGCGCCTGCTGTGCGCAGGGTTCATCGTACACGCCCGAACTGGTTGTCAGTCGCGCGTTGCGCCCGCGCAGCGCCGCCCGCACTTCATCACGGTCATAAGCCGTATAGCCAGCAGTCGTGAGATGTACCCAGCGCAACCGGCTGAGCTTGGTGATCTGTGTCGCGTCCGGTTGACCAAAGGCGATGTCGGCTTGCTCCAGTGACGCGTCTGCCGCGCTGGCCGCCAGGTTGCTTCGATTCATTTGCGTTGCGTGTAGCAAACGATGTGGCGCGATGCGGTCGGCCAAAGCCTGCTCCACGGCAGCAGGGAATTGTGCGTTTGTCCAAATGGTCAGTTGCGCTTCGTTCATTGTCTTCACTGTTGCTGCTGCTGTTGTTGCTGCTGTTCCTCTTCAACCGGCGCATAGGCTACCCAGGTGGCTAAGGGGATCAACTCTTCTGCGACCGGGGGCGCTTCGGCAAGCGCGACTTGCACGCCCACGCTGAGTTCACTGTCAGCCAAGCCTTTGAAGACGCCGCGTGTCGGTGGCACGTCAGCGTAATCACGGCCAATGGCAGTGCGGATGTGGCGCTCTCCCGCCAGCAAATTATTGGTTGGATCGAAACCCAGCCAGCCCAACTCCGGCAACCAGGCTTCGACCCAAGCATGAGTGGCATCCGCCGCCGAACGATCTGCATTGTCATCGTGGTAAAGATAGCCGCTCACGTAACGCGCCGGAATGCCGAACCGCCGCGCGAGCGCCAGCATAATGTGTGTGAAGTCCTGGCACACGCCGCGCCGCGCCTGCAACGCTTCATCAATCGGCGAGTCCACCTGCGTGGCCTTGGGCACATATTCGATGCCTTCATAGATCAACGCATTGATGCGTTGCAGGAGGCTCAACGGATTGTCGCGGCGATCAAGTTGCCACTCCTGCGCAAGCTCTAGCAACAGCGGCGTCTCCTCCACAAACTGGCTCGGCTTCAAATAGTCCCAATGCTCGGCCTGCTGTGAGGCCTGGGCCAGCGCTTGCCAAGTCTCCACACCCCCCGCTTCGGGCAATGGCGCAGGCGGATTGACTTCGACGGTAGCTTCCGCGCTGATTCTCAGGTCTTTGTGTTTGCCCGGAATGTCGAAGTGATGAACAACGTTGCCCCGATAATCACGGTAAGCCTGTAGGCGCGCGCGCGGCTGCGTGGTCAACTCGAATTTCAAACAGCGCTGTTGGCCCTCGTTGCGCGGTTGCATACGCACTTCGGTAATGCTTTCAGTGATGGGCGTGCTGTAAACGAAACGCGTGACGTGACGAATGGAATAGAACATAGACGAAAGATAGAAGTCAGAAGGCAGTAGACAGAAGTTAGATGACAATTGAATTGCTACACTACTGTCTACTGCCTACTGTCTTCTGTCTACTTTTCAAGAAGCTAACGCGACATCCACCGCATAAGCGATGTACTGTTGTAACACGGCAGTATGAATCTGCGCGCACTGACGTTGGATATTTTCCAGATAGGCGTGCAGGTTGTCGGCGATGATCTCGTCCATTTGCGCGAAGCCTAGCGTGGCGCGCAGGCGTCCGGCCAAACGTTCCGCGCGCCCGGCTTTGTGCTGGCCGGTGAGCTTGGCAATCGCCTGCAACGAGCTTTCGATGCTGTCAGCGGCAAAGCGCACCGAGCGCGGCGATTCAGCATTCAGCAATAAGAACTCGGCAATACGCTCCGTGCGCAGGTCAGCGGTGTGGGCTTGGCAATAAGCTTCAAACGCCGTGCAGGATTTCAGCAGCGCGACCCACGAGATGTAATTCGTATCGCCTGCTTGCTCTGTCTGGTTTAGCGGATCGAGCAGGGCGCGCAGATGTACATCCAAGAGCGTAGTCGTTGCGCCCGCCCGCTCGATGTAACGGCCAAGCTGAATGAAGTGCCAGCCCTCGCCGTGATTCATCGTCGAATCAGTGACGCCTTGAAACAGATGCGAGCCTTCCTTGATCGGGCGATAGAATTCATGCGGCTGGGCGTAGATGTCATCCATTTTGGCCTGGCGCGCGCGCAAATAAAGCTGGTTCAACTGTCCCCACATCTCCGAGCTGATTTGCTCGCGCACTTGCCGCGCATTCTCACGCGCCGCAGTGATGCAGGCGACAATCGAATTCGGATGGCGCAAGTCGAACGTCAAATGATCGGTCAAGCAATAGGCATCACACGGCTGCACTGGCGGCGCGCTGGCGCGCAAGCTCGACAGCAACCATTGCCAACGCCGCTCAGTCATCTCGTCCGATTGATCGAGTAAGCTCAGGTTTAGATCAAGCAGCCGCGCCGTGTGCTCGGCCCGCTCCAAATACCGGCTCATCCAATACAAGCTGTCTGCGACTCGTGAAAGCATAAATCAGTAGACAGAAGACAGTAGACAGAAGACAGTAGTCAGGAGACAGTAGTCAGGAGACAGTAGTCGGTTGAGAAAAGCTTCTACCGTCTACTGTCTTCTGTCTACTGTCTACCTTTTCAAAATAGAACCCAAGTATCCTTACTCCCGCCGCCTTGCGATGAATTGACGACCAGCGAGCCGCGCCGCAATGCCACGCGAGTCAGGCCGCCGGGCACAATCGTGACCTGGTTGCGGTCGGAGTAAAGAATATAAGGACGCAAATCAACGTGGCGCGCCTCGACTTGGCCGTCAATGAAACAGGGCGCGCGTGACAGCGCGAGCGTTGGTTGCGCGATGTAGTTGCGCGGGTCTGCCAGGATGCGTTGTCTGAACTCTTCGCGCTGCACTGCCGTGCTGTGCGGCCCGATCAGCATGCCGTAGCCGCCCGATTCGCCGACCGCTTTGACCACCAGTTGATCGAGTTTTGTGAGCACGTGTTGCCGTTGCTGCTTATCGCTCAACAAATACGTCTCGACGTTCGGTATTATCGTATCTTCGCCAAGATAGTATTTGATGATCGCGGGCACGTAGGCATACATCGCCTTGTCATCAGCCACGCCCGTGCCAATCGCATTGGCCAAAGCGACGTTGCCTGCGCGATAGGCGTTGAACAAACCCGCCACTCCTAAACCCGAATCCGGACGAAAAGCGAGCGGGTCGAGGAAGTCGTCATCCACCCGGCGATAGATCACATCCACGCGTCGCAAGCCGCCGGTCGTGCGCATGTAAACCACGTTGTCGTGCACGATTAGATCGCGGCCTTCGACAAGTTCAATCCCCATCTGTCGTGCCAGGAACGTGTGTTCGTAGTAGGCCGAATTGAAGACGCCTGGTGTCAGCAAGACAATCGTCGGATCAGCTTGATTGGTGGGCGCCAGCGAACGCAGCGTCGAGAGCAGCGCCTGGCCGTAGTGGTCAATCGGGCGCACGTTGTAACTGCCGAACAGACGCGGGAAGACCTTCTTCATCACCGTGCGATTGGCCAGCATGTATGACACGCCGCTCGGCACGCGCAGGTTGTCTTCCAGCACGGCGAAGCTGCCGTCATTCACGCGCACCAAATCCGTCCCGACAATCGAAACGTAGGTGTCGCGCCGCACTTTGATCCCGCGCATCTCGCGGCGGTAATGCTTGCAACTGTAGACCAGTTCGCGCGGCACTACGTTGTCTTTCAAAATCTGCTCGTCGTGATAGAGGTCTTTGAGGAAGAGGTTGAGCGCGGTGATGCGTTGCGTCAGCCCTTTTTCCAGCGTCGCCCATTCATCAGCCGTGACGATGCGCGGCAGCAGGTCGTAGGGGAAGATGCGCTCCGTGCCTTCATCATTCCCGTAGACAGTAAAGGTGATGCCTTGATTGAGAAAGGTGAGATCGGCCAGTTGTTGTCGTTGCTTCAACTCCGCCGGTTGCAATTCCAGCAGGCGCTGATAAAGCTGCCCGTAAGCCGGACGCGGCTCAGCAGCTACGGCAAACATCTCGTCGTAGGCCACATCGAGTTGATAGTTGGCAAAAGCTTCTTCACTCAACGCTACGTTTCCCGTTTCAGCAAATAGATGAGTTGATGTCGGACTGTCCATAGCACCTCGGCGCAAATCGAAACTCTAGCTACGCGAAAAATTTCCTTCGCGGCGCTTGTTAGTAATTACTGGTGCTAAGACTCGTTTGATTTGATGGACTAAAACCGGGCTTGCTTTATAGCTTAAATCGGCGGCTTAGTCGAGAGGCTTTTCAACCAACCGCCTTGCGCTTCAACACCACCAAAGTCAGATCATCATTCAACGGGCTGCCATCGGCCCAATCTTCGCTCATCTTTAATAAGCCTTCAACGATGGCGCTCGGCGCAGAGTGTGCGTGTGCGCTCAAAGCCTCTTTGGTGCGCTCATACTCGAACAGTTCGGACGCCGGGTTGAAGCGTTCTGGCAAGCCATCGCTCATCAGCAAGACCACATCCTCAGGCGCGAGCGTGATTTCAGCCTGACGATAAGCATAATTAGACATCCCGCCCAATGGTGCGCCACGCAACGGCAACTCTTCGATCGTTTGCGTAGCGGCGCGATAGATCAAGATGGGCGGCATCCCGGCGACGCTGCAATGCAGGCGGTCGCCCTGCACTTTGACCAGGGTCAACGCCATAAACAACGAGCGCATGTTCATCAGCTTCAGCGCGCGCGAGGCATCGTGCAAGGTTTCAACCACATTGGTCTGTGCAGCCAGATGATTGAACAAGCTTTTGGTCGCAGTCACCACAGTTCCCGCTTTCAAACCGTGCCCGGTCGCATCACCGATGGCGATGGTCAGCGTACCGTCGCCGCCGAGATGAAAGTCGTAATAATCGCCGCCTACTTCCGTCGCTGTTTGCATGAGCGCAGCGATTTCCAAGTGTGGCAACTGCGGCACAGACTTGGGCAACATCGAAAGCTGCAACTGGCGCGCTCCTTCTAACTCTTTGGCGTGCTGTTCGTTTTCAGCTTCGATTTCCTGACGGCGGCGCGCTTCGGCCACCATGCGCTCGACTAGTTGGGCATTCTCCAACGCCAGCGAAGCCGCCATTGCAACCGATTGCAACAGGCGTTTGTCTTCGCCGGAGAAGGGCAAATCGCCCAGCCGCGAACCAAGCGCAATCACGCCCGGCATCTCGTCTTTGATTTTGAGCGGCAGCAGCAACACGGCTTTCGTCTCAAGCAGCGTTTGCCGTTCGCTCGTAGTGAGCAATGAATGGCCGTTGGTAGAAGCTAAATCAAATTCCGGCTCGTCGCCGTCAAGCTCCAACGGCTTGCCCGTGAACGTCAATTGCGCAAGCGTTGCCGCAGAGTGCGGTAAACGACCGGCGTATTCGCCCCTGAGGACTTGTCTGCCGGTTGAACTGTGATGACACGCATCGGTTGAAATGTGGTGGCAAGCATAGGCGCCGCGATAATCGCCCGTCGGCTCGTCGCGCAGGAAGATTGTCACGCGCTCGGTTTGCAAGGCTGCTTGAATTTTGTCGGCGACCGATTCAAGCAGTTGCCGGGTGTCGGTCGTGGTACGCAACGATTCGGTCAATTCCGTCAAGATGTGGTGCGCGTCATACGCCTGGCGGAAAAACATACGGTCAATCACAGGCGCAAGAAAGCGCTGATGCAACCAACGTTCAAGTTGCCAAGCTGCGATGGCTGTGGCGGCAGAGACCAATCCGATAATCAAGCCGGATGGGCGCAGATACCTGAACAAAAGCGTTAATGAAGCCGTGACAGTTAGTGCCACGATCAACCCTTCAAGCAATACCGAGCCGCGCGACACCAGCAGGTAGCGCACACTGCGGCGAATCATCAGACTGATTGGAATGACGCGGTGGCGAACGATGGCATAGGCGAAGCTGAGCGGCACGAGTGGCAGCGTGAAGACCAGCGAAAAATCCAACCAACCCCAAATTCTTGGCCACTTTTCCGTCAGGTTGAGCGACTCCATCACAATGATCAGAAAGAGGCTGCCGAAGCCGAGCAGACTGCCCCACATCACCACGCGCAAACGCCGCCGCCCCGCGACATCCGCCGTCCGGTAATTCAGCCACAAACACAACAACGCCCCCAAAAGATAGGCCAGTATCACAAAATAGCCGGCCGTCAAGAATCCGTGCTTCATCAACCAAGCCAACGGCGGCCAATCGAAGATGCGTGTAGACCATTCAATCGGCAACCGGAAGAGGCCAAAAGTCGGCAGGATAAACAGACAATGTGGGACATACAGCCATTTCACTAAGGAAGGCCAACGTTGCAGCAAAGGCGAGCGTTGCGGAAAGAAGAGGAAAAGATGGAGTGGGAGCGAAAACAAGAATAGCCCGAGAATCCGCGCCAGTACGTTAAGCCACATCAGCCACTCTGGCAGCGCGACTAAGCCAGGGACACCGTAGCCGAACCCGCTCGAATAACTGCCCAACATCAGCGCCAACAATCTGGCCTGCGGGTCTTCCGGTTTGAGCAGAAAAACGAAAAGGCCCGTCACCCAAAACAGTAGCGGAACTAACCTTATCCAGGGGAATGGCTGTGGAGGATTGGGACGAGTTTGTAAAGCAAAGGTCAACTCCTGGCCGGCGCGTTGTACAGTTATCGTGTAGTGTGTGCCGGGTGGCACACGATTGCTGAACCCCCTCAGACGCGGGTTATCGCTCAAGCGCACGCCGTTGATTGAGATGACCTGGTCACCGGGTTTCAATTCTTTGGCTGGGCCTTGAGGATCAACACTGACAATGCGGAACTCGTTTCCGCTCTGCCAGCCATCACTGCTGCCAAGTTGGGCCAGTCCCAGATACAGGCCCGTCAAACAATAAGTCAACATCACGCCAAAGAAGGCAATAATCAGGATGAACCTAATTCGTTTGTTCATTGCGCTATTCACCTAACAGGGATAATGGCGCGGCGCAGTAGCCAGAGCGCTACCGCTCACGGAATTGCGCCAATCCGCAACAGTCGCTTGAACTCAAGCGTCCCGCTCGCAAATCAGCGTGTTCAACAAACTGCGGCGGCCTACGCTGCTTGGTTGCCTGCTCGAACGCAAAGGCGAACTTGATGAGTTTCGCTTCGCTCCACGCTCTACCCGCGAATGATATGCCGACGGGCAAACCAAAAACGAAGCCCGCCGGAACGGTGATGTGCGGATAACCTGCTATTGCCGACGCCGAGGAGAAGCCGCCCGTGAAGTGATCGCCATTGGCGTAGTCCACCGTCCACGCCGGGCCACCCGTCGGCGCAACGAGCGCGTCGAGCCGATGTTGGTTCATCACTGCGTCAATGCCTTGCGCGCGCGTGAGTAGATGATTGCGCTGAAGCGCGCTGCGATAGGCGGGCGAATTCAAATCGCCTTTAGCAGCAGCCTTGACCATAATGTCCTGTCCGAAGAGTTGCAGTTCGCGGTCTTTGTTCGCCTCGTTGAACTTGATGATGTCGTCAATCGTTTTGACGCGCGCCTGATCGCCAAGCGTCTTCAGATAGGCGTTCAGATCGGCCTTGAATTCGTAGAGCAAGACTTCCAGCTCGCTCGCGTCGAATTTGCCCGCCGTCGGAATATTCGCCGGATCAACGATGATTGCACCACGCTTTTTCAGCGTCTCAATCGCCCATTCCATCAGCTTGTCCACGCGCTCGTTGAAACCGAACGATTTGCGCATGACGCCGAGGCGCGCACCTTTGAGTCCAGCAGGATCAAGGAATTTTGTGTAATCAGTTTGCGTATGACCCGCACTCGTCTTCGTGCTGACATCGCGCGGGTCAATGCCAACCAGCGCATTCAACAACGCTGCCGCATCGGCCACCGTGCGCGCCATCGGCCCGGCGGTATCTTGGCTATGCGCAATCGGGATGATGCCGGAGCGGCTGACCAAGCCGAGCGTCGGTTTGATGCCGACCAATCCATTCGCCGTCGAAGGGCAAACAATCGAGCCGTCAGTTTCTGTGCCGACCGCCACGGCGCAGAGATTGGCCGCCACCGCTGCGCCCGAACCCGAACTCGAGCCACACGGATTGCGGTCGAGCGCGTAGGGATTCCTGGTTTGGCCGCCGCGCCCGCTCCAACCGCTGATGGATTTAGACGAGCGGAAGTTCGCCCACTCGCTCAGATTGGTTTTGCCGAGAATCACCGCGCCCGCCTTGCGCAATTGCTCGACGATGAACGCATCGCGCGGCGCAATCGAGCCTTCGAGCGCCAACGAGCCGGCTGTCGTGGTCATTCGGTCGTGCGTGCCAATGTTGTCTTTGATAAGCACCGGGATGCCGTGCAGCGGGCCGCGCGCACGCCCGGCTTTGCGTTCTTCGTCCAATTTGGCGGCAATTGCTAAGGCATCGGGGTTGAGTTCGATGATTGAATTGATCGCTGGGCCGCGTTTGTCAATCGCGTCAATGCGGGCGAGGTAGGCTTCGGCCAGTGAACGCGCGGTTTGCGCGCCACTGCTTTGTGCGCTTTGCAGTTGCACGATGGTGGCCTCTTCGAGTTGGAAGGCAGCTTCGCTGTGAGTGCGCGTGCGCGGCAACAACAGCGCAAAGGCGGTGGCTTGCGCGCCGGTTTGCAGGAAGCGGCGGCGATTGAATGTGCTTCGTTTGCGCGTCATATCATTTGATGGTGAAAACGTTATCCTCGAACTTGGGATTGTGCTGTACGCGATCGAGAGCAATTGTCCAATCGCGAATGGTTGTCGGGCCGCGGCCTTCCGCGCTGTATTGCAAATGATATTTGTGCGGCAGCGTAAGGCCGTCCACTGCGCGGAAATCGTCGAACTCTTCGGTCAGCGACACGTAACTTTCCGGGTTAACATTCGACGCTTCACGCGTGCCGATACTCGCGCCAATCTCGAAGCTATAGCGGCTGCGCACGTGGCGAAAAGTCGCCGGGTCGAAATAGAGCAAGACCTTCAACTCCGCATTGGCCTTGCGCGGGCGATAATCCAGCTCGTGCAGTTGCTTGCCATCAATCTTCTTCAGGCCGCGATAATCCAGCTTGGCCTGTGTCTGCGCCAGGCGCAACAAAGGCCAGGCGGTCGAGAGCACTCCGCCGAGTAATCCTTCTTTGAGCACAGCATCCTGTTGCGAGACAAACACACTGAGCGGCGAACGTCCGCCGGTCGGCAACAAAGCCGAGGCCGCGCGCTGACCATCAAAACCCATATCCTCGCCGGTGTAATCCGGCGTCGGGAAGCGCATGCCAAAACGGAAGCGCGGGCCTGAAGAGACCAGCATTGAGCTGCCTGACAGACGCGCCGCGCCGCCGATGTTGACAGCAAAGTTTGATGAACCGCTGGCGACGCGTGCTGTGACTTTAGCCAGCGCGTCGGCGCTGCCTATGGCTTCCAGATGTTTAGCTACCAACTCTTCCGGCTTAACTTTTTGCGCGGCCGAAACTGTCTCGAAGTGTGGTGCGAACATAAAGCCAAGAGCCAGTAAACCGGCTAGCAACAGAAATGTACCGTAGACTGTCCAGTCTGCGGGAGATTTCGTGTTGTGTCCTTCGGTTCCAGTGGGTAAGCAACCAGATCTTCCGCAGACTGGACAGTCTACGGTACAACGCTTCGCTATCTTTTGGTCCTCGGTGGAGTGGCGAAGGCTGATGAACAACTTCGTGCTTTCGTCAGTTCTTGATTTCATCTTTGTTTCCTTAACTTGTTAGGCTGGCAAATCACATGAGCCGGTCACGCAATAAACCAAAGACGCGCGCATACGAACGGCGCAACACATCCGGCCAGTCATTCGTCGGCAAGACAGCCGGAAAGGTCTTCACGCCCGGTTGCTCGAACGAATTGTCCCAGCCACTGCCGTCCCAAAAGATGTCCGTGTTCGTCAAGCTCATCTTCTTGATCTCGCCGCGCGGGTTGCGCCCGTTGTCGGCAAAGGTGTTGCCAAAGAAGCGATTGCCTTCGGGCACGACACCTACATCGAAAAGTTTGCCTTTGGGGAAAACCATCGCAAGGCTGAAGACCGCCAAGCCAAACGATTCGTTGCCGCGAATCTCGTTGCCGCTAACTTCGACGCGGTCTGCTCCCATCACGATCAGGCCGCTGCCCGGTTCGACCCTACCGACAATCGAGGTGGGGTCGCCAAAGTTTGCGTGATTGTTGTTGATGATCCGGTTATTGCGCAGCTTGTGATTGTGCGCGACTTTCGAGGGATTGTTGGGCAACAGAAAGACCAGCAACCCCGCCGTGTTGTCGTGGCAGTAGTTGTTTTCAACCATCGAGTTAACCGAGTTTTCAATCTCGATGCCAGTGACGCTCGAATGTGCTTCGTTGTGGCGCACCAGGATGTCGCGCGATTGGCCGACGTAAATTGCCGCGTCTTTGATCCTCGTCACTACGCATTGCTCGACCAGCACGCCTTGGCATTCGACCGGATAGATGCCGTAAAGGCCGGTATTGTCCACTATCAAATTGCGGAAGGAGACATTCTGGCTGCCGTGAATCGTCAGGCCGTTGTTGACGTAATCTTTCACCATCAGCCCTTGGATCAGCAGATTGTGCGACGAAGAGATCAGCGCATCGGTCAACTTATTCTGGCCGTCCAAAACAGGGCGCTGGCCATTTTCGATCAGGCCGCGAATAGTCACGCCATCGGTGTTGAGCAGTAATGCTTCGTGATAGACGCCTGGTTTGATCTCGACCACATCGCCAGGGATGGTGCTGTCGAGCGCAGCTTGAATCATCTGTCCCGGCCCGACAGTCCATTTCATCGGCTTGCGTGCAGCCGGTTGAGCAAGTGTCGTGCTAGCATTTGCCGCCGCGATCACCGGCCGCGCGACCGAAGGCGGGCGCGGCTGCGCACTCGACACGACGGGCAAGCCGGAAGGAACTTGCGCGGGAATCTCCGGCTTCTTCGATTCATCGGTCAACGCGTGCAAGAAGAGCACCAAGTCGCGTTTTTCCTGCTCAGTGATCTTGAACTTGCGAATCTTGTCGTCCAGGTTCGGCAGCGGAAACCGCACACCCGCACCGCCGCCTGCCGCGTAAAAATCAATCACTTCTTCCAACGTCTGAAATCGCCCGTTGTGCATATACGGCGCAGTCAGCGCAACGTTGCGCAGCGTCGGCACTTTGAACGCGTGTTCATAAGCCGCGCCCGCGCCTGCCTCTGCACGACCCAAATCTTTCTCGTGCTGCCCCGGCATTGGTGGTACGCCAATAACTTTGAAATCGGGATTGGCAAAAGTAGGGAAGCCGTGGCACTCGAAGCAGCGTGTCTTTAACGAACGAAACAGCGTCAACCCGTGTTTCTGTTCAGGCGTCAATGCGTTGTTGTCTCCTGCCGCGTAGCGATCAAACGGCGAATTGTTGCTGATCAGCGTGCGTTCGAAGGCGGCAATCGCAAAGGTCGCGTTTTGAAATGTGATGCCGGAGCCTTCCTTGCCATTGAACGCCTGATCGAAGCGTTGCACATATTCCGGGATGGCCTTCAACTCCGTGACCAACTCATCAGGCTTCTGGTTCATCTCCTTTTCGGATTTGATCGGCCCGGCGGCTTGCTCTTCTAAATCGGCGGCGCGTCCGTCCCAAAATTGCCGATGATTGTAGGCTGCATTCCAGATTGTTGGCGCTGAGCGCTTAATAACATCGCCACCTTTGCGCGTTGGCCCAACCCCAATTCCACCAAAGCCCATTGCTTCTTCGCGCCCGTCGGCAAAGCCCATGTCGGGATGATGGCAAGTCGCGCACGAAATATCGTCACTGCCCGACAGAATCGGATCGAAATAGAGCAAGCGGCCCAACTCGACCTTGTCCGGGCTCGAAGCATTGTTCTCGCGCATTACCATCGCCGGAAAAGCGCGTTTCAATCCGCCGCTGCCCGGCGCGCCGATATTGGCTCCGCCCGGTGGAATGTCAGCCTGCACCGGCCACAAACCAGCCGTCACAATGGCCACAGCCAATAAAACTATTAAGACCATCAACAGCGACAACAGCCGTCTCAAACGGCGCGGCGCTGGTTGTGGGATTGCCGTCGGTGCAAGCGTTGCACTCATATTAATCCTCCATTGCGGGTGAAGCACGAATGTGCTTTAAGAAGTGGCGCAAGGATAGCTGAGTTATGTTGATTGGTACAGAGTGCCAATTGCTACAACTGAAATAGTGCGGCGGACGCTGGACGAGCGTTTACGGCTGGCCTCGTAACAAATCAAGCTTGGCATAAATCTCGGCCAACGTCAGTTGGCAATTGAGTGAAGGCAGTTGGATAGCTTGGTGCAACTCAGTGTAGATTGTCAGTAGCCATTGATTGTCAGACTGGCGAACGTAATGTTCGACTTGCTTGCGATCTTGCGCAACTAACAAGTACTCGCGCAAGGTTGCAATACTGCGATACTCGTCGAACTTCGCGCCGCGATCAATGGCCTCAGTAGAGTCGGAGAGTACTTCGATCAGCAGTGTAGGGTTGAGCAGTGTGTCTTGTGGTTCACCCGGGTAAAACTCAGCCTGCCCGCAGACGGCGGACACATCAGGATAGCGCCCGCGATTATTCAGCGGGATGTAAAGCCGCATGTCGCTGCCAAAGGCAAAACAATGACGATTCCTCAATTGCAAAGTAAGCTCGGCGACCAGATTGCCCGCAATTAGGACATGTTCTTTACTCGCACCGGCCATCACCACAATCTGGCCGTTTACGTATTCACTGCGCGCCTCGGCCTGGCGCTCACGTGCCAAGTACTCATCAAAGCTTGGATAAGGTTGTGGTTGTGCTGCCATCGCTTGCTCTGAATTCTTTACTTATGATCGTCAGTCTGCCCAATTAACTTCTGTCGCTCGTGCCGCGACTCACTACACTGCTCAGTCGGCTCTTTGCCGAATGGGAATTTGCGCCACGCCGTGCGCGTGCATACGCCACGCACCGGCAGCAAACCTGTCACTGTGCAGACTTCGATGGAGATCATCGGTTGCGAGACGCCAGAACTGCTAGATGCGTCATTGCTGGCGCGCGCCGTGCGCTCGCCTGAATCTTTGCTGGGCGTCGCTGGCTTTGGTTCAGTAGACGGAATTACCGCGTCAGGCTTAGGTGTCGGCGCAGTTTCAGGCGCAGCATTGTCTGGCGAGTAAGGCGTGCCTGTGCCTGGCTCAGTGCCACGCAGAAACAACTCGTGCCGCACGCCAGTCGTATCCGCTTGCGCAACCAAGCCGGTATTCGGATCAATATCCATCGTCACGATGTCGCCGGGGTCTGCAAAATCGCCGCCGAGGTCTGGACGCAGTTGCAGCGCCTTCATCATAAACTCGGCCCAGATCGGCGCTGCCGTTACGCCACCGGTCAAACCCAGATCGGCGTTGTCATCAAAACCAACCCACACCACACAAACTAAATTGGGCGTGTAGCCCGCAAACCAGCCATCGCGCGACGAGCCGGTCTTGCCCGCCGCGATGCCTTTGAAACCCATCGCTCGCACGCGCCCGCCAGTGCCGCGATCAATCACATCCTGCATCAGCGAAGTCATGATGTAGGCGACTTGTGGCGAGAGGATATCGCGGTAATCGGTTTTGGTTTCGAGTAGTGTTTTGCCAGCACCGCTGGTGACGCGTGTATAAGCCACCGGCAAGACGCGGCGGCCTTTGTTGGCAAACATCGTGTAAGCCGAAGCGACTTGCAGCGGTGTAGCTTCGGCGACGCCGAGCGCCAGCGACGGATAAAGCGGCACCCGCGGAATGCCCGCGCGTTCGGCCAGGCGCGCGACTTGCGAGAGGCCGATCAGTTGCGCGAGTTCGACCGTGATGACGTTTTTGGAATTGACCAGCGCGTCGCGCAGCGTGATCTTGCGATTCAAATATTCATCTTTGAAATTGCCGGGGCTGTAGGTCTGGCCGTTGCCGTAGGTGAAGGTGCGCGCCTGATCGAGGAACATCGTCGCAGGCGTGATCGTGCCGCCGTTTTCGTCCGCGCCTTCGCTCAGCGCGGCGGCGTAGACGAAGGGCTTGAAGACCGAGCCGGGTTGGCGGCGCGCTTCGGTGACGCGGTTGAGCTGGCTCGCGCCGTACTCGCGCCCGCCCACCATCGCCACCACCTCGCCAGTCTTCGCGTTCATTGCCACCAGCGCCACTTGCAAGCCCGCCGTGCCACCTTTGCGCTTAGCAAACAGCTTATCAATCCCAGCCATCTGTTTGGTCACGGCTTGATAGGCGGCGCGCTGCAAGCCTAGATCTAAGGTTGAGTAGATGCGCAAATTCCTCAACGCCTCGCGGCTGTCGTATTGCGCTTCGAGTTGTTTGGTCAAGTAGTCAGTAAAATACGGCGCATCGTTGGCGTCCAGCGAATTCACGCCTTTGCCCTTCAAGCCGAGCGGCTGTTGTTTGGCCTTGTCCGCTTGCTCGTGCGTGAGCTTGCCGGCTTCGACCATGATTTCGAGCACTTTGTTGCGACGGTCGCGCGCGCGGTCTTCGTGCTGGAAGGGCGAATACCGGTTTGGGCTGCGGATGATACCCGCCAGCATGGCCGATTCAGGCAGCGTCAGTTGCGAGATGTCTTTATCGAAATAGGATTTTGCTGCTTGGCCAAATCCGTTGATCGAGAAGCTGCCGCGCTGACCCAGATAGATCAGGTTGCAATACATCGCCAGAATCTGCTGTTTGCTCAGCCGCTGTTCGAGCAGGATGGTCATGTAGGCTTCGGGAAGCTTGCGGCTCCATACGCGGTCGTCAACGAGGAAGAACTTCTTGACCAATTGCTGCGAGATCGAGCTGCCGCCTTCAACTATCTCGCCTGCCTGCTGGTTGCGCATAAACGCACGAATCACACCGCGCCAGTTGATGCCGTAATGGTCGAAGAACTGCCGGTCTTCCACTGCGACGATGGCGTCGACCAGATGTTGCGGCATATCTTTGTATTCGATGATGCGACGCTTTTCGCGGCCTTGATTGACGACAGAAGAAATTTGCTCCGGTTCGATAAGCGCTTCGTTGAGTTGCTCTTTGGTAGAAAGATCGTTGACCGCTTGAATGCTCGCGCCACTGAAACTTACCCGCAACGGGCGAAAAGTGTAATCGCCATCAATTGAGGCATCGGAACTGGGCCGCAACTCAATCGCGCTACCTTTCACCGCGAATTGGCCGCGCCGGTCGTTTTCAGTCGTGCCGGATTCCAGATAGCCCACACGTTTCAGGTGCGCGACCAGATCGGAGGCCTTCATCGGCAAGCCGGGGCGCAGGGTCGGTGGCGCGGCATAAATCCCCGACGAACGCACAAAGATGTCGCCGCGCAAGCCCGCGTCAATCAGTTCGGTATATTGCTGATAGTAATAGACAGCCACGCCCAGGCCGATCAACGCTAACACAACCAGCGGCGCGAGCAGCTTCGGCGAAAAGAAACGCCGCGCCCGCTGCGCCGGGGTCGCACGACCGCCAGGGCGACGCGTGTAAACGACTTCAGACGGTCGTTCGGTTGCGTATTTCGGGGAATGATTGGGCATCAAATGATCCTTAGCGGAGTGGGCGCTGAATACGAGTTTTTACCGGGTCAACGTCGCAAGGGTAGGTCAATTATGCGCATTCCGAGAGGTGAGTCAATCTTCAAATGCTTCACGGCAATTTGGCCGCTCCAGCACACTGGTCAATGCGTTCCTTTTCCTGTTTGGTGATAGTTTGAGCCGTCACAAGTTCAGCGGTAACGCGCGCGATGCAGTTGACGAAAGCAGACTGATTCGTGGCAATCAATCCACAGATGGAGAGCCGGTCGTTAATCGTGCACCCGCTCGGCAGCGCGCGGTTCTCCACGTTGGAATTACATGTGCCGATGATGACAATCAAGCGGCCAAAGAGATCGGCTACCTCTTCATCAGTGAGCGCCCGGTCAAAGATCCGGACATCATCGAAACTCATCCCGCGCGCAATCATGGGATTGCTGGACTGGGAGGCATAGGGGCTGTGGCCGAGCAATAACGGCGAGCCATTGGAGATGTCAGTCACTCCGTCACCCTCTCTGATGTCGGCCCCGTCATGCTTGGTTTCCGCTTGTGCATCCAAGATGCCATCTACAAAAAGCTTCCCGCTCGTGCCCTGACGCAGCACCACGAGGTGATGCCATTGACCATCATAGAGTCGGGTTCTTTTGCGGCTTAGCAGCGTGAGTACATTGATGCCGTTCACTGCCGGAGTCACGCCTTGCATTAAGGCAAAATCTATTAGCCCGGGCGGTGATAGGCTATTTGTGAAGCGTAGCGAGAAGTAATTTCCGTGTGTGCCGACGGGGCGATTACTAAGCATCTCCAGGAAACGATTGGGCACGGCGTAAGAGGTTTTGAACCATAAGCTGACGGTGAAATCACGCTTGCCAAATTGACCGGCACCGGTGCCAAAGTTCACGAAGGAATTATCCTTGTCTTGCAACTCGACTGCGCTACCGGCGCTGTCGCAGGTGTCGGCAAATCTACCCGGCACCCGTTTGACCTCAGGCCCCAGCACAGCCTTGATCGGATTGGCGCTGGTACCCGAATCGAGCGCGTCACCACTCGTCTCGTCAAATGTCCACCAATGGGCGCTCTGGGCCGCGACCTTCATCGCTACGGGTGGCGCGATTGAAACCACGCTGGTGGTGCGCGTGGAGAAGTAAGCGACCACCATTGCCGAGAGAAGCACGATAGCTAAAGCCAGCCCCGCACCCCACCGGTGGCGTTTGAGCAGTGACACCAACTTGCCGCCGCGCGTCGGTTCCGCTTGGGCCACTTGGCCGCTGGCAGTGATTTGCCGTTTAGCTAAGGCCGCGAGCGTTTGTCCACTGCGGCGGGCGGCGATGACTTCTTGATTAACCTCCGGCGTCAGTTCGAGTCCTAGCTTCGCCTCGAATTCCAGATTCTGCTGGAGGCTCTTGAGGTCGAGCAGTAGGTCTTTGATGGTTTGATAGCGTGTCTCCCGGTCCTTGCGCAACGCTTTCGTCACGATCCGCTGCAACTCCGCTGGCATCTCTGGCCAATACCAAGCGAGCGGCGCAGGCTCTTTCTCCAAGATCGCGACAATCACATCGCTGGCAGTTTCGCCCTCGAACGGCACTCGGCCCGTCAGTGTTTCGTAGAGCACGACACCAAGGCTGAAGCCGTCGCTGCGAGCGTCCACGGCGACGCCGCGCGCCTGTTCGGGCGACATGTAGTTGACCGTGCCCATGACCATCCCCGGATCGGTTTCGATCCGCAGCAGCGAAGAGGCCTTGGCCAGTGGGTCGAGCGGTTCGGTGAGCTTGGCCAGACCGAAGTCGAGCACTTTAACCAGTCCGTCAGGCCGCAACATAACGTTTTCGGGCTTGATGTCGCGATGGATGATGCCAGCGGCGTGCGCGGCGGCTAAAGCGGCGGCCACTTGAATCGCTATATCAAGCGTCTGCCCTAGCGTCACTTTATGGCGCTTGATCAACTGCCGTAACGTTTCCCCCTCGACGTATTCGGTGGCGATGAAATTGAACTCGTCTGCTTGTCCGAGGTCATATACCGTCAGGATGTTGGGATGGTTGAGCGCCGACGCAGTACATGCCTCTTGCTCGAAGCGCTTCACCCGTTGTTTATCGCGCGTAAGGTTCGAACGCAGCAGCTTCAAAGCGACGCGCCGGTGCAGCTTGGTATCCTGCGCCAGATAGACTTCGCCCATCCCGCCCCGGCCCAGCAGGGTCACAATGCGGTAATGGCCGAGCGTCCGGCCCATTTCAAACTGCGGACTGGATTCTGCTAGGAGCGGGCCATCGGCCTCGAAGGCCGGGGATTTCATGAAGCTGCCCGAATGTTGGTCGGCGGAGAGCAGGGCTTGAACTTGTCGAAGTAAATCGGGGTCTCCGCCACAAGCTTCGGCGAGGAAGGCGGCCCGCTCGCCCGGCGCAAGCTCGAGGGCGGCATTGAAAAGTTCCTCCATTTGTTGGAGACGTTCTGGTGATTTCATCGCTTCCCTTGGCACGGAACCGGGAGCGATAGTGCAATGGGATTAAGTTAAGCTGTAAAGCCCTGAAAGGGCGAAATTCAATAGCCAGGGGCAACGCCCCTGGTAAGTGCATCAAGAGATTCTCAAGCCCTGAAAGGGCGAAATTGCGAGTAACTATGACGCCCTTTCAGGGCTTGCTAGGTACTTCGCCGCTACCCAGGGCGTTGCCCTGGGCTATTAAATTACGCCCTTTCAGGGCTTCGAGCGGAACCTCTGTTAACTTAATTGCATTGCGCCATCGCTCCCGGTTTTGTACCGGCACCTGTCTCAACTTAGCTCAACTGTGTACGCAACCACGCCTTGGCAAAACGCCAGCCGCGCTCGATGGTAGGGACAGACAGTCCCAGCACCGTCGCCGTCTCCGCCGTGGTCAAACCGCCGAAATAACGTAACTCGACAATCCGTCCGTATTGCGGATTCAGTGCGGTCAGTTCAGTCAGGGCTTGATCCAGGGCCAACAGATCCACCTCGGATTTGCTGCTGAGCCGATCCGCTTTGCTCAGCGAGAGCCGCCACTGCTGCGAACCGCCGCGCTTGGCCGCCGCCTGGGCGCGCGCGTAATCCACCAGCAAGTCACGCATGACCTTGGCCGCCAGCGCGAAGAATTGGGCGCGATTTTGCCAACTGCTGTTTTGTTTCCCAAGCAACCGCAAATAGGCCTCGTTGACAAGCGCCGTTGGTTGCAAGGTCTGGTCGCGCCCCCGGCTGCGCAAAAAGCTGTGGGCGTAGCGGCGCAGGTCGTCATAGACCATCGGCATCAATTCATCCAGCGCCGCCTGGTCGCCATCGCCCCACCTGATCAACAGTTGGGTTAGGCTTTGCTCCGACTCCAAAACACGTCCTCCTCACGGGCGAGCAAGTAAACGGCCTGCGGGAGGTGAAGGATTGAAATAGGTACTCGATACACAAATTAGCCTTTCAACCCGCCGGGACAACAACTCAACAAAACAAAGAATAAAGGGATATGAAAATGGCTGGCGAGTAGGGTGGTCCTTTGCACCTTTGTGTTGAAAAGCTCATTAGCGTTAAAGCTAGCAAACTGCGCGCCAGTTTAACAGCAGTCTTTTTTTTCAGCAATTTTTTCGGCCCGCGTGATGGGTTTGGCCGCCGCTTTACGGTCTTCCATATAGAGGGCAAAGAAAAGCACCAGCGCGGCCTGCGAGCGACACCAGGCCGACGCCCCCGCTCTCCATCAGAAGCAAACAATGAACTAAAGCCGTAATCCGGTCTGGCTGGCCGGGACGAGCAATTCCTGCGACCCCAACAGGGGCTAGCGCCAAGTGTGAGCCGGTAGCCTCGCACGAGCAGATTTACCAGAAGGAACGTTGTCATGAAGTCAATTCGTAGCATCCGCCTCAAATCATTCTCGAAATCAGGCCAGCGTGCAACCAAGTCGAGGAAAGCTCCCTTGATCGTCCTGGTCCTGGGCCTAGGATTGGGGTTGAGTGTGTTTCTGTGGGCCGGGTTTGTCCGGGCGCGGGCGACAACCTCCACCGTGACCAACCTCGATAATACCTTCACCGTGGGAGTCCTCAATGGTAATAACGTGGATGGCTCACTCATCCGGGCGATCCGGTCCGCTAATCTTGCAGGCGGAAACAACATCATAACTTTTTCCCCCGGCCTCTCGGGCACGATCAATCTGACAGAAGCATTGCCGGAATTAAGCACGAATATCACGATCATTGGCCCAGGCCCAGACTTGCTGACTGTGCGGCGGGACACGGGCGGTGACTACCGTATCTTCCAGGTCAACATCGGCACAGTCGTCGTGCTGAGTGGCCTGACGCTGACCAACGGTAAGACCTCGTACGGCACCCTCGACTCAACCGGCGGCGGCGGCATTTACAACCTCGGCACGCTGACGGTGACGAATTGCCGGATCAGCGGCAATACTGCGCTTGACCATAGCGGCGGCATTTACAACCGCGGCACGCTCACGGTGACCAACAGCACGATTGCCGATAACACTGCCGGTGACGCTTTACTTCTCAACAACGGTGACTTTTTTACGGGCGGCGGCATTAAAAGCACCGGCTCCGGCTCCCTGACGCTGCTCAATACAACCATCAGCGGCAATCACGTGATCAACCACGGTGACAGTAACGGCGGCGGCCTTTTGACAGACAGCCTGACCACCACCATCACCAACTGCACGATCACCAACCACTCGACACCGGGGGCGAACAGCGCCGGCGGCATTTGGACAAACAGCGTGACCACCATCACCAACAGCACAATTACCAACAACACGACACCGGGCGCGAACAGCGCCGGTGGCATTTGGACAAAGGGCTCGACCAGCATCACGAACTGCACGATCACCGACAACTCGACGGATGGCACGAACGGCGCCGGAGGTATGCGCCGTAACGCCGGAACCACGACGATTCTCAACAGCATCATCGCCGCCAACCAGCACAACGCCACCGTGCCGGATGTCATCGCGGGGAGCAACACCGGCATCACGTCGAGCGGTTTCAATCTGATCGGTAACGCCGGCGCACTCAGCGGAATTTTCAACCAAACAGGCGACCAAAAAGGCACGGGTGCTGCGCCACTCAATCCCCTGCTCGGCGCACTGGCCAACAACGGCGGCCCGACCCAAACCCACGCGTTGCTCAGCGGCAGCACTGCCATCAATGCAGGCACCAGCACCGGCGCGTCCGCCACCGATCAACGCGGCGTCTCGCGCCCGCAAGGCACTGCCGTAGACATCGGCGCTTTCGAGTTAGTAGCCAATGCGCTGGTCGTCACCAACGCCAACGACGCGGGCGTCGGTTCATTGCGCCAGGCGCTGTTGGACTTGAATGCCAACCCAGGCGGGGGCGCCATCAACTTCAATCTGCCTGCCGGGCCACAAACGATCAATCTGGCGGGAGCACTCCCGGTTTTAAGTAAGAACATCACGATCAACGGGCCGGGCGCAGACCTGTTGACCGTGCGGCGGGACACGGGCGGTGACTATCGCATTTTCGACATCACTGGCGCCACCACGACCTGCACCATTTCCGGTCTGACGATCTCCAATGGGGTAGCCGATTTCGGGGGAGGTATCCGAACCGTCAGCGTCTTGAATATTGACAACTGCACGATCAGCGGCAACTCGGCTTCAATGGGCGGCGGCGGAATCTACAATGACAACGGCGGCTTCTCCGTTGATAACAACAACATTCTGACCATCACGAATAGCACTATTTCCGGTAACACGAGCAGCACGAATGGCGGTGGCATATATAGTCATCGCGGCCAGTTAGCCATCAACAACTGCACGATCTCGGGGAATAAAGCGATGGGCACCAGCAACCTATTTGCAGGCGGTGGTGGCATCTACAACAGTGAAATCCTGAGGGTTTACAACAGCACCATCACCAACAATATTGGGAAAGGCGGTGGTGGCATTTACAACTTTTGCGATTTAGGGAGTGCGGAAGGCGGGAGCGCCGCTTGCGCCGATCCCACCAAGGTGATGCTCGGCAACAATCTCATCGCGGGTAATTTCGGCGCTTTCGGTTCCCTCACCGGTATAAGTATTTCAGGGGGGCCATTGGTCGCTAACAATGAACCGAACTTCCTTTTCTCACACACTTTCACTTCGGCAGGTCATAACCTGATCGGCCAATACAAACCCAACACTTCGGGCAATCCCAATACCACCTTTGGCAGCAGCGACCTACTCAATGTCAATCCCTTGCTCGGCCCACTGGCTTACAACGGCGGCCCGACTCAGACACACGCCTTGTTGCCAGGCAGCCCGGCGATCAATGCCGGGGACATCGTGCTGGCCGGGCCCTCTGATCAACGCGGCGTGGCGCGTAGTGGGAATGCCGACATTGGCGCTTATGAGGTTGGCTTGCTGCCAAACAGTTTCATCGTCACTAGCCTGGGAGACACCAACGATCCGGGCACACTGCGGCGGGCTATCAATGATGCCAATGCTAGTAGCGCGGTCAGAAAATCCATTCAGTTTGCGGCAGGGGTGCAGGGAGTGATTCAGTTGACTGCTGCACTGCCCGCTCTCAACACTAATTTGACGATTGCCGGGCCGGGCGCAAATCTGATGACGATTAAAGGGCCGCCAGTTAATACCCCCTCCCGTATCTTTTTGGTCACCATTACCAGCATCGTGTCTCTTTCGGGGTTGACTCTGTCAGATGGTTTTGACAATGACGCCGCCGGGGGCGGGGGCGGTATTAATAACAAAGGAAGATTGACCATCAGCCAGTGTGCCATCAGCAACAACATTAGTCGGCGCGGTGGTGCAGGCATTTACAACGAAGGCGAATTAACCATCACCAGTAGCACCATCGATGCAAACAGTACCTTCCTTGCTACCCACATCAGGGGGGGAGGTATCTACAATAACGGATCAGTCACGCTCCTTAACAGCACCATCTCCCAAAACAGGACCATTCAAGGGGGCGGCATTTACAATGACACCCACGGCACAATGACTCTGCGTCACTGTACCATCTTCGCGAACATCGCGATTCAGGGAAGTGGAATTAGAAACACCATCACACTGTCAAGCGACAGCACAATCGTTGCGGGCAACCTAAACCTCGACAACTCCTTCCCTACAACCGATTATGTCGGGTTGATTACTTCACTGGGACACAATCTTATCGGTTCTATAGATGGCTTTGATGAGCTTACTAGCACGGATCTGCTCGGCGTTGACCCGCAGCTCACCCTCGGGACCAGTAATGGCCCCGCGCAGAATGGCGGTCCCACCCCAACCTTTCTCCCACTTCCAGGAAGCCCGGTCATTAATGCTGGCGCGCTCACTGCCTCTTCTCCCACTACAGACCAGCGTGGTGTTGGCCGCACGTTCTTTTCGGCACCCGACATTGGCGCTGTCGAGGCTTTGGACTTCTACCCTGCCCCCCTGCCGAATGTCATCCTGACGGTGCCCTATACCCAGTCGGTCACCGTCATTAATAGCGAAATTGTGCCCTACACTTTCAGTCTCGACGGTCCGCTGCCGAGTGGGCTGATGTTCTCAAGCGCTGGTCTTTTTTCAGGAGCAACGACACAGTTCGGCACTTTTCCTATAGTTATTACAGCACAATCCAACAGTGGCTTCGTTGGCAGTCGCGACTACACGCTGGTGGCTCCTTCAGTCATCTTTATCAACCCGCTCACACTGCCGGTCGGCACGCGAAACGTCTTTTACAGTCAAACGTTGACCGCCAGCGGCGGAATTGCGCCCCACAGTATTACCGGGTTTACGGGCACGCTGCCGCCTGGACTGACGCTCGTTCCGGCCACCGGAGTGCTCTCAGGCACGCCGACCACAACGGGCACCTTCAACTTCACGGTGACGGGAAAAGATAATACCAACAAGACCGGCAGCCGGAGCTACGCGTTGGTGATCAACGCTACCGCCCCGACCTTCACCGAAATCGTGAGTCCCACTGTGCAGCGTGGCAATCCCACCCAAAATCTGAAGATCGCTAAAGTCTTCGATCCCGACGAGCCCTTGACCGCCCTCAAGGTAAATGTGAATGGTGGGACGAGTGCCACCGTCAATGGAGTCAGCATCTCCAATATCACGGTCGCCAGCAATGGCGATGTGACTGCCAACATTGCCGCCTGCCCACCGGATTCTCCGACTGCCTCGTTCACCCTTTCGGTAATTGATAGTGGCGGTCTAACCAACAGCGTTGCGGCCAATCTGACGGTCACGCTCCTGGCATATTCTCCGCCCGTGGTCACGTACAGTAGCGCGCCAGAGGTCTACCCCGGGCAGGAAATTGATTTTGCCCCTCTGACTAAGAGCCAGAGCGTTGCAAGCATTGCGAAGTTGAGCGTTAGCCCGAACACTTTCACCGGCGTCATTATCGTGACTACCACGGGCGGAGTTTCCATCCAAAGTGCGAATCCGCCGGGCAGCTACACTCTCACGCTACGTGCCACCGATTATTGCGGCTTGACGGCTGACACCAGCGTCACGTTCAGCGTGACCACCACGCATACACTCACAGTTGACAGCCTCGGCGATACGGATGATGTGAGCCAAGTTGATGGGATCTGCCGTGACAGCTCCGGGAATTGCACCCTGCGCGCCGCGCTTCAGGAAGCTAAACCGTTTAAGGGTGATACCCAGATTAACTTCAGCATCACCGGCATCATTGACTTGCCCAGAGCGCTGCCTGTGATAGACCATCCCACGCCAAACAATGCTTCGACGGGACAGCTCAAGATCAATGGCCCCACATCCGGCCCGCTGACCGTGCGACGGATGTCAGGCGGCACCTACCGAATCTTCACTATCAACCGGTTCAAGACGGCCACCATCTCCAACCTCACGATCACGAATGGAAATACACAGACGGGCGGCGGTATCTATATTCAAGGAGGCACACTGACACTGAACAATTGCACCGTCTCGAACGGGAATTGGACCGGGGACGGCGGCGGCATCTTCAATCAAGGTGACTTGGTGATGAACGACTGCACCGTCACCGGCAACAAGGCCACCGGATTCGGCGGCGGTGTGCTGAATTCTATAGATGGAGTTCTAGGGATCCCAATTGGCGGTAATCTGACGATGAACAATTGCACCATCACCGGCAACAAGGCCGCCTTCGGTGGTGGAGTGTTCAATGAATTTCCCCTCGGACAGTTCAACCAGGGAGGGACGCTGAACTTATACAACTGCACGATCTCTGACAATGAGGCCGTTGGTTTCGGTGGCGGGATTTACAAGCGAGGCCCCACGACTATCTGGAATTGCACCATTACCAGGAACCGTACTACTGGTGCCGGGGGCCAAGGCGGCGGCATCTACCAAGCATCTGACTCCGCCCAATATGCAGTGAAGGTCGGCAACAGTATAATCGCGGGGAATTTCGGCCCGGCAACCAGCCCCGACCTTATTCTGGCATTCACCTCGCTAGGTCACAATTTGATCGGCAAAAAGGACGGCAGCACCGGTTTTACTCATGGCATCCTGGGTGACATCGTCGGCACTAACCTCGCGCCGATTGATCCCAGGCTTGATGTGTTGTTCTCCAACGGCGGCCCGACGCAGACCTGTGCCCTTTTGCCGGGCAGTCCTGCGCTCAACGCAGGCGGTGATTTGACGACGCTCAACGGAGCTGTCAATGCCTCGACGACGACTCTGATCGTAACTGACGTCAGCATCGTTCCCACCGGGGCCAGCATCCGCGTCGAGAACGAACAGATGATCGTGCTCGGCAAGGACGACTTTGACAAGAAACTGACCGTCACACGCGGTGCCAATGGTACGACCGCCGCCGCACATGCCAGCGGTGCGCCTCTGAATCCCGCTTTCGATCAACGCGGCATCGGCTTCCCGCGCCTGCTGAACGGCATGGTAGATATCGGTGCGTTTGAATCCACTTTGATGCCCTGCGGCACGCTGACCGTCTCCTCAATCACCCGTGCCGTTTCTAACCCCACTAACGCGACGAGCGCCAACTTCACCGTCACCTTTAGCGAGAGCGTAACGGGCGTGGACGTGGCCGACTTCAGTTTGACGACGAGCGGTACAAGCGGCGCCTCGGTCACAGGTGTGAGCGGCAGTGGGAGCACCTACACGGTAATAGTCAATACTGGCATGGGCGACGGTACAATCCGACTGGACTTGGTTGATAACAACACCATCGTCAGCTCGGTGGGCAACTGCCCACTCGGTGGGGCAGATGCGGGTAACGGCAACTTCAGCTCGGGCGAGGTTTACACCATTGACAAGACGGCTCCGACGGTGGCGCTGAGTTCTGCGGCGACTGACCCGACCAATAGTTCACCGATTGCGGTGACGGTCACCTTCAGTGAAAGCGTCAATGGCTTCACCCTCACCGACATCGCGACGAACAATGCCATGGCCGGAAACTTCGCAGGTAGCGGAGCGGTCTATACCTTCAATCTGACGCCGAGCGGCCAAGGCTTAGTCACCGCCAACATCGCGGCAGGTGTCGCACAAGACGCAGCAGGCAACGGCAACAACGTCGCCGCGCAATTCAGCCGCACCTACGACAGCGTGGGGCCGACGGTGGCGCTGAGTTCGGCCGTTGGCGACCCGACTAACACTTCGCCGATTCCGGTGACTGTGACTTTCAGTGAGAGCGTAACCGGCTTTGTGGTCAGTGAAATCACGGTGACTAACGCCAACATCAGCAACTTCGCAGGCAGCGGGGCAGTTTATACCTTCAGTCTGACGCCAACAGCGCAGGGCTTAGTCACCGTCAATGTCGCGGCGGGCGTGGTGCAGGACACGTTGGGCAATGGCAATAGTGCTGCGCCACAGTTCAGCCGCACTTTTGACAGTATTGGGCCGACAGTGTCGTTCAGTTCGGCCAGCGGGGACCCGACTAACACTTCGCCGATCTCCGTGACCGTGACTTTTAGCGAAAGTGTCAGTGGCTTCATTGTTAGTGACATTGCCACAAGCAATGCGACCATCAGCAATTTCGCGGGCAGTGGGGCGACCTACAGTTTCAACCTGACGCCGAGCGGCCAGGGCTTAGTCACCGCGAACATTGCGGCGGGTGTGGCCCAAGACGCGGCAAGTAATGGCAACGCGGCGGCCACGCAGTTCAGCCGCAGCTTTGATAATGTCGGCCCCACGGTGGCGTTCAGCTCAACCAGCGGAGAGCCGACTAAGGCTTCGCCGATTCCGGTCACCGTCACCTTCAATGAAAGTGTGACTGGTTTCGTCATCGGCGATATTGCTGTTAGCAACTCGATGGCCAGCAACTTCGCGGGCAGTGGGGCGGTCTACACCTTTGACCTGACGCCGACTGGTCAGGGCTTAGTTACCGCCAACATCGCAGCAGGCGTGGCGCAGGATGCAGCGGGTAATAGCAATAGTGCTGCCCTACAATTCAGCCGCACCTTTGATAGTGTAGCGCCGATGGTGACGCTGAATTCCAGCGCCTCGAACCCAACCAACATTTCGCCGATCCCGGTCACGGTAGCTTTCAGCGAGAGCATGACCGGTTTCACGGCGGGCGATCTGACCATCGGTAACGCTACGTTGAGCAACTTCGCCGGGAGCGGGGCCAATTACAGTTTCAACCTGATGCCCAGCGGGCAGGGGCCGGTAACAGTAGACCTCGGCGCGGGCGCGGCACAGGATGCGGCGGGCAATAACAACATGGCGGCAATCCAGTTAAGCCGCACTTACGACAGCGTTGGGCCGACGGTGGCGCTGAGTTCAGCCATTGGCGAGCCGACAAACGCTTCGCCGATTTCCGTAACGGTGACCTTTAGCGAAAGTGTGACCGGTTTCGCTGTCGGTGATGTTATGGCGGGCAATGCGACAGTGAGCTACTTCGCAGGTAGCGGGGCGGTTTATACCTTCAACCTGATGCCGACCGCTCAGGGCTTAGTCACCGTCAATATCGCGGCGGGCGTGGCGCAAGATGCCGCTGGCAATAACAATACTGCAGCCCCGCAATTCAGCCGCACTTTTGATAGCGTCGCGCCGACGGTATCAATAAACTCCGGCACCTCGAGTCCGACCAACACTTCGCCGATTCCAGTGACAGTGACTTTCAGTGAGAGCGTCAGCGGCTTCGCAGCCTCAGACATCACGACGAGCAATGCGACGGTCAATAACTTCGCGGGCAGTGGAGCCAATTACAGCTTCAACCTGACGCCGACCGCGCAAGGATTGATTACCGCCAACATTGCAGCGGCAATCGCGCAAGATGCTGCCGGAAATAACAACACAGCAGCCACGCAATTCAGCCGCACCTTCGACAGCATGGGGCCGACCGTGGCGCTGAGTTCGGCCAGCGGTGACCCGACCAATGCTTCGCCGATTTTTGTGACCGTAACTTTCAGCGAGAGCGTGACCGGCTTCATCGCGGGAGACCTGACGGCTGCCAATGGCACGATCAGCAACTTCGCCGGCAGCGGTGCTAATTACACTTTCAATTTGACGCCGAGCGGACAAGGATTGGTCAGCGCGAACATCGCGGCGGGCGTAGCGCAGGACGCGGCGGGTAACGGCAACAGCGCCGCGCCGCAGTTCAGCCGCAGCTTTGACAGCGTAGGGCCGACTGTCGCGCTGAGTTCCGCCGCAGCGAATCTGACTAACACCTCGCCGATCCCGGTGACGGTGACTTTCAGCGAGAGCGTGACTGGCTTCGTCCTGACTGACATCACGACGAGCAATGCCACGGCGGGAAAGTTCGCGGGCAGCGGGGCGGTCTATACCTTCAACCTGACGCCGACTGGGCAGGGTTTAGTCACCGTGAACATCGCCGCAGGTGTAGCGCAAGACGCAGCGGGCAATGGCAACACTACGGCTACGCAGTTCAGCCGCACTTTCGACAACGTTGCGCCAACCGTGACGATCAACAAAGCGGCGGGACAGGCCAACCCGACCAACGCCTCCACTATCAACTTCACCGTCATCTTCAGCGAGTCGGTCAGCAACTTTGTAACCGGCGACGTGAGCTTGAATGGAACAGCCGGAGCAACCGCGGCCACAGTGACGGGCAGCGGCACTACCTACACTGTCGCCGTCAGCGGTATGACCAGCAGCGGCACCGTCATCGCCTCGGTCGGCGCAAGTGTGGCGACGGACGCGGCGGGCAACGCTAACGCCGCCTCCACCAGCACTGACAACAGCGTGACCTTCGATAACGTCAAACCGACGGTGACAATCAACCAAGCGACAGGACAGGCTGATCCGACCAATGCCTCCACTGTCAATTTCACAGTCATCTTCAGCGAAGTGGTCAGCGACTTTGCGCCGGGCGACGTGACGCTCGGCGGGACGGCTGGGGCAACCACGGCAAACGTCAGCGGCAATGGCACGACGTACAACGTTGCCGTCAGCGGCATGACCGGTTGCGGCACGGTCGTCGCCAGCCTTGCCGCTGGCGTGGCGATGGACGCGGCGGGTAACTTGAACACCGCTTCGACCAGCTATGACAACAGCGTCACGGCGACTGCTAAATGTCCCGACTTAACGGTCAGCCAGACTGGGCCAGCGAGCAGCGGCTGTGGCAACACTATCAGCTTCACGCTTGTGGCCAATAATGGAGGGTTGAGCGCCGCCAGTAATGTGCTGGTGACAGACGACCTGCCCGATTGTTTGAGCAACGTGCAAGTGACTGGTTGTCCGGGCGGGGCAAGTAACTGCTGGGTCGCGTCGGGCAATGTGGTGATGGCCAATCTCGGTACGCTCAACGCCAGTGCTAACGCCACCATCACGATCAGCGCGAAGTTCACTTCGAGCTGTGCGCCAAGCGTCAGTGCCACGGCCACGATCAGCACTAGCACGGCTGAGACCAACGCGGGCAATAACAACTCCAATCCAATCACGATTGCCCTGACTGATGCGCAGCTACCCGTAATCATTTGCCCCGTCAACCAAGTCGGCGTCACCAACAGCAGCCCGGTGGCGGTTATGTGGCCGACGCCGACCGCCACCGACAACTGCTCAATCGCGAGCGTTACTTGCACGCCCCCTTCAGGCTCGTTCTTCCCACTCGGCACGACTACGGTCAACTGCATGGCAAGTGATATTGCGGGCAACACGGCGAGTTGTAGCTTTACGGTAGTGGTGCGATCGCCGCGCGCTGCCGTGAATAACTTGAAGACGCAAGTGCAGGCGCTCGTGCCTGGCACGCTCACACAGGCGCAGGCCAACACGTTGATTAGCTATCTGGAACTGGCTGGCACACATCTGGAGCAGGGGAACAACAGCGCAGCCTGCACTGACCTGGCAAATTTCGTCGCGCAGTGCAACGCCCTTGGCCCAGCGCTGCCGGGGAGTGGGGCGATGAATATGACGCAGCGTGACGGCTTGCTTAGTTATGCCAACAAGATCAGGATCGCCCTTGGCGTCTGTGGCGGCCCGTTCACGCCTGCCAAGAAGGCAGGCGTGTTCAGCGCCCAGCGCGGCGAGTTCTATCTCAAACAACACCTGACGACGGGCTGGCCCGATCGAGTCGAACGCTATGGTGAAGCGGGTGACTTCCCAGTGGCGGGTGATTGGAACGGCCAGGGCATTGACAGCCTCGGCCTCTACCGGCAAGGCGTCTTCCACCTGCGCCCGGCGCGGCTGGCGGATGCGGACGGCAATCCAGCGGGTGAAGAGATCGTGGTCGAGTTCGGACTGCCAGGCGACCTGCCAGTCGTGGGCGATTGGGATGGTGACGGCGTAGACACCATTGGCGTCTACCGGCGGGGCCAATTCCTGCTGCGCAACAGCAATCGCTCAGGGCCACCAGACATCGTGATCAACTTCGGCGCGGCAGGCGATTTGCCGCTCTCAGGAGATTGGGATGGTGACGGGCAAGTAACAGTGGGCGTCTACAACCCGACGACGGGCCTGTTCCGCTTAAGCAATACGCTCAAGAACGTGCTAGTAGATGTGGTGGTGCAGTGGGGCGGGCCAGGTTATCTGCCGGTGGTAGGCGACTGGGACGGCGACGGTATCGCGACCATCGGCTTGTATGGCGTAGACGGTGAGTTCCTGCTGCGCAACACGAACACAGCGGGGACGCCAGACCTAGTCTTCACACTGGGCCTAAGAGGCGGATTGCCGATTGCTGGCAATTGGGGCAGCTTGCCATAAGTGCAGCCTGCTATTACTTCATCACCGGCACAAGCAAATGCGACGGCTGGCTTTTTGAATGAGACACCCGTTGCGTCGCCCTAATGTAATCCGCTTCGGTGGCCTTGAAAATATTTGGCACGAACTTTTGCGGATTGCGATCAATCACCGGGAACCAAGTGCTCTGCACTTGCACCATGATCTTGTGGCCTTTGCCAAAGCGGTGATCGAGGTGGTGCAGGTCAATCGTGTACTGCTCGACCTTGTCAGGCATGACCGGCTCCGGTTTTTCAAAGCTGTGGCGGAAGCGCCCGCGAAATACGTCGTTGGCGATCATCAATTGATAGCCGCCCAGGCGGAAGTCTGACCCGACCTCTTGCGGATAAACGTCAATCAGCTTCACGATCCAATCGCTGTCAGTGCCTGTGGTCGCAGCGAAAAGCTGAGCGAAGATTTGACCGGTGATCGTTACATCTTCGGTCAGCGGCGCAGTCTCCCAACTTGCCACATCGGGTCGCCCCTGCACGAAGCGTTGATCTTCGACTAACCACGCGCCCCAGCCCGAACCTCTGGGGAAATAAGTCGGCTCAATCGGTCGCGGGCGATACGGCACCGGATTGGCTGGGTCGGAAACATAACTGGTGAAGTCGCGCTCGGCAGTCGGTGCATCGAACGAGAGCTTGCCATCGGCGTGGAAGTAAAGTTTGCGTTCGGTCGTACTGTTAAGCGGCGGCCACTGGTCGTAACTCTTCCACTCGTTCGAGCCGGTTTGAAAAGTGATGGCTTCGGTGATGGCGGACTTGCCTTTGTCTTTCAACCAGTAGGCGAAGAAGGGCGCTTCGATCTGCGTGCGATAGTGCAGGCTGGTGTTGCTGCCGAATTTGATCTTGCCCAGGCTGCTGCCATCCGAACGCGCCCAACCACCGTGATTCCACGGGCCAGCGACCAAGTAGTTGAGCTGCTTGGGATCGTTCTTCTCCCAAGTCGTGTAATCTTTGAGCGGCCCGTAAAAATCTTCCTGATCCCACCAGCCCGCCACGTTCATCGTCGGCACTTTCGGGCTGGTCAGGTAGGGCGCAGAAGCTTGACGCTGCCAGAACTCATCGTAGTTCGGGTGATTGACAAAATCGTTCCAGGTCGGAATCTTGCCGTGCAGGTATTTTTCGTTGACGTTCGCGAGTGCGCCGAGTTTTAAGTACCACTCGTAGGTGTCGTACGTGTCGAACTGAAAACGAAAGCTCTCTTTGTTGGTCTCCATCATCGTCGCGTACTCGAAGCCGTAGCTCAGGCGGAACGCGCCGTTGTGATGAAAATCGTCGCCCAGGAACATGTCGGCAGGCGCGGCTTGCGGCGAAGCGGCACGCAAAGCCGGGTGCGGTTCGATCAACGCCATTGCTGTGAGCCAGCCGGGATAGGAGATGCCCAGCATACCGACGCGCCCGTTGTTGTTCGGCAAATTCTTGATCAACCATTCGATGGTGTCGTAGGCGTCGGTTCCTTCATCAATCGCACTTTTGTTTGAGCCGCGCGGCGCGCGTTGCATCACGAACGTGCCTTCGGATTTGTAGCGCCCGCGAATGTCTTGGAAGACGAAGATGTAGCCTGCGGCGGCGAGTTCTTTGTACCTGCTTTGCGCCCAACCCGTTCCGGCGGGCGCGGCGTAGGGCGTGCGCTCAAAAATGATCGGCAATGGCTCGATCGTGTTTTTCGGAATGAAGATTTCCGTATTGAGCCGCACGCCATCACGCATCGCAATCATTTCCGTGCGCTGGTCGAAGGCAGGCGCGACGTTTTGTGTGCGGACACCGATGGCGAAGAAGCAAAAGATTGCGACTAGCGGCAAACTTAAGCCCATTGATCTGCGCGCTCGATTTTTCATGTGACCTCCGCTTATGAGCAACAAAGCATATTGCCTTGAGTAAGTGGAAAAGCTTATTCACGGTGAAACGCGGCTTCCCGCGGCTTTTGTTGTCTGTCGCGGGTGATCCGATTGCGATGATCCAGATGCGCCTATTTGATCTGCACTCGCACGGTATTGGTGGAGGCAGGTGGATCAATCATTTTGATGTCAACTTCTCCAGCCCCCTTGAGTGCGCGCGGCAGCGGCAAGTTGATTTGATCGAGTCCCAGCAACGTACCCTGCGGCCCTACGAAAGTTGGATTTACTTCCTGACTGCCAATGCGCGTGGGCAGATAATGAGCCACACCTGTGCCGAAGAGAATCAAAAACACCTGGTCATCCTCCGGCCCAAGATCAATCGGCGTAGATACGAAGCGATTCTGTGCGGCGCTGAACTGCGCGATGGGTTCATAAATTTGTTGCCCGTTTGCTTTGACTCTCAGGGCGACCCCGGCGGCAACGCCTTGTCCCGTCGCGTTGGCAGAGAAGAGACCGCCCGGAGCAGCTACCGGAGGAATTCGCACTTTCCCCATCGCCACGCCACCATCGCCACTGTAAACAGCCAAAAGCACTTCGCTATATAATTGCAGCGGGATGAAATCACAGTGCACGTTAAGTTGCGTTGGTGAAGCAAAGAAAAAGGGCAGTTGTATCTGTGTCACATTAGTTAGACCTTGGGTTGAGAGAAAAACGGCAGTATCCGCCAGCGTGGCAGGCAAGGGCAGTGAATTAGCGATTTGCGTGGTCTGTGTGAGTTGCGTGCCGAAGATAGCAGCAATGCTCCTATACCAGATGGCTTCAGTAGAATAACTGGCAGCATTGACGGCCACCACTTGTCCGGCTTGCGCAACCGTAGTCCGCTGATTGCCGACGGTAATCGTTCCAATACGCGAAGCGGCAGTAGGATTGGGCAGAGCGGTCAGGTTGATTGTGCCAGCGCCGTTGCCACTCGTACCTGAAGTAATCGTAATCCAGTTGACGGAGCTGGTGGCCGTCCAGTTGCAACTGCCCAATGTGCTAACACCCAGGCTGGCTGTGCCGCCGCCGTGCGGGATAAGCAAGCGGCCACGTGCGAGTCCTTCCGACTTCGGATAGAGACCTAAACAACCACTGGTGACAGCCACACAAGCCGAGAATTCGGACGTGTTACTGTCGGCCCGCGTGGCAGTAGCCGTAATGAATTGCCCGACAGGCACGTTGACTGGAAGCGTGACATTGAAGGCGGCGTTGTTATCCGCACCTGTCGTCACAGTGGTTGAGCCTAGATAGGTTACACCTTCGCCAAAGCCGGAGTAGTCGCATTCGGGATTGGCATAAAAATCCAGCGCGAAAGTTTTATTGCTATAGCTGTTCAAACTGCCTTGTAAGGTCAACATATTCGCACTGACGGCGTTGGCCAGTGCCAATGTAATGACCGGCGCATTCTGCCAGCCGGTTGCTTGGGTATCGTTATTCGGGACATTCGGAGTTAGTCCTGCCGCGCCCAGATCAATGCCGAGTCCGACATTGGCGAAGATTTTATTGCCGCGAATCGTGCCGCCCGCCGCGCCCCACATCCCGTTAAAGGCAATGATGTTGCCAGCGCCGTTTTCTGTCCCGCCAATCAGATTGCTACCACTGCTTGCATTATCACCAGGATAAGAACCGCCATCCAATACCGCCACGCCAGCTTGGTGATTGCCCGCCGGGCTGACTCCGTCAGCTAACGTCCCGATGCGATTGCCCTGAACCTTATTGTCACGTCCGTTGATGGAAATGCCGTTATTGGTGGCGGCAGAAATTACATTGCCTGCGCCTGGCGACGCGCCGCCAATTTGATTATTGCTGCCGCGCGCAATCTGGATGCCGTCCCAGGTCAGCGGATAGCCGTTGCGCTTGAGCGCAGCCGTGCCCGCCGCATTGACACCGATGTAGTTGCCTAGCACTTGATTGTTGCTGGCTGGCTCGAACTTGAGCGTAATCCCGCCCCAGATCACATTGCGCGCGCCTGGGATTACGCCACCGATGACATTGTTGCTGCCAGATACCTGGATGCCGCCCTGACCACCATAAAACTCGCCAAAGGATTCGTTGCCGGTCGCATTTACCCCCAAATAATTGCCTTGTACCAGAACTGCATCGCTAATGCCCAGCGTGCCTGTGAGTACGTTGCGCGCTGCCGGTGTCGTCCCGCCAATCAAAATGCCTGGCGCTCCGCCTGCGCCGAGGTCACCATTATTGATGTTTGCATTTAGCTTTGTCCCGGTGGGGTCAGTGCCGAAATAGTTACCTTGGGCTAGACAGCCGCTGCAACTGCTCAGACCCAGGGCCACGATTCGAATACCGCTGAAAAGATTTCTCGCGCCTGCCGCAACGCCGCCAACTACGTTGTTATTACCACCCTCTACCATCAATCCAAAATCACTGGCGATCAATTTGGTCCCGCTGAGGTCAGGGCCGATGTAATTCCCCTGTACTCGCGTGTCAGAAGACTGGAGAAGCGAAATCCCGATAATATTGCCGGAGATCAGATTGCGCGCGGCGGTAGTCGTGCCCCCGATCAGATTGTTGGCGGAATTCTCGATCCGCAAGCCAGTGAAATTACCGGTTGGGCAATTGCCTTGATTCAGCGCGCAATCGCCGCTGCGATTGAGGCCGATATAATTGGCCTCGATCAGGTTGTTTCCGCGCTCGCCCAGGAAAATACCATATCCTTGCTGGCTGAAACTGCCGCGAAAGTTGCAGTTCCGAATTGACAAGCCGCGCACGGTTGAATTGCCTGCCGTGATTACTAAGTTGGCTGGAGAACCAGGAGCTTGAGCTCCACAACCCGAGAGTGCAATCAGCGGCGTGCCTGCATAACCCGGCTGAGTCGTGCCGTCCAACACGACCGGGTCAGTAATCACTGGTAACAAGCCACTGAGCGTGAAAGGCGGATTGCCAGGCAGATTGAAATTGATTTGATCCAAACCCGGATTCGTGTTGGCATTGCGCAGCGCCTGTGCAAGCGAGCCTGCGCCATCACCATTGGTATTGGTCACGGTGAATACGGTCGCGGGCGCTGTTAAAACGAACTGCAACAGTTCGGCGTTAGCTCTGCCAGCGAGAATGACCAGATCACTCAAGGCGTCACTGTTTAACCGTAAAGGCAAAGCCGCGACGGGCGGGGCTTCGAGCTTGAGTAGAGAGAGACCGGGAAATCGCTCTATCAATTCTGTCGCTGGTAACGCTGGCCGGAGCCGGACTGTCGCAACTTTGCTGTCTGCTGCTGGATTGACGATCAGAAAAGCCTGTTGCGTTGGACTGCCGATGATCAATTGATCGTTCGGAGCGGCGGAGACGCGTGCGCTCAGAAACAACGTGGCTGCCGTTGCATCAGGAAAAGCATGGTAGATGACAATCGGCGCTGTGCTTTCAGTAAAAGACGGATCAGCCAAGAACTGAATAGTGCCATCAACCAGCAGCAGTGCGAGTTCCTGTCGTTGTGTACTGCTGAAATCCCCGACTGCCAGCGCCATGATGTCAGCTTGCAACAGATGCTCGTCAAGCTGCGCTGCCGTGACTGCTGCGCGCTGCGCTGGTTCAAGCGAAAGTTTGCGATCACGCCCGTGAAGCACAAGCAAATGGACACCCGCCGCCAAGGCCAAATCGGGCATCTCATCGCCATCCAACGAGCCAAAAACAAACGCGGTTGCTGCCGCTGACAAGGCGAAGCTTTCTGGTTCGCTACTCAACGCGCCTGCCGGGCCTTCATAAATCAGCAACGTCGCCGCCCCATTCGGTGCTCTTACCCCAACGGCTAGCTCTGCCAAACCATCAGCGCGATTCACTTCGCCAGCTTTAACTGCGGTGACTGTGCCGGACAACTCTATAATTTGCGCATTACCAAAATGACCGCGCCCGTCGCCACGCAACCAGACCAGCCGCGACTGATCGCGCTGGGCTATCACTAAATCCAGATGCCCGTCGGCGTCGAAATCGCCGCCCTCAATGAAATCGGGGCGGAGCGGTAAATTGAAAGTCTGCGCCGTTGGCAGAAACGGCCCTGAGTCGTTGAGGCCGGATGGGCGCACTTCTGCAGCATGAGGATGCAGGGAAGCCAGATTCCCGCGCCGCAAGCTGATTGCTCCTTCAGCCTGACCTTCAGCGGTGGGGTTGAAGCCAATGGCTAGATCAACCACACCATCTTCATCAAAGTCACTGGCAGTTAACGTGATTGGCTGGGGCAACCGTGGCTCACTCGCCGTGACTCGGTAATTTTTCGAGCAGAGGAAAGCAATTGAAATAGCAAGGAGCAAGCTGATCGTCAGGCTTATTGAGAGACGATATTCATTCGACATCAAATACCTCATCTTCCAATTGGTCACCTTCCGCCACCCCAAAATAGCGCAGCCAATGAGGCAGATCTTCAGGCTGTATTGAAGGTTCAGCAGGGCGATTGGAGACTTGGCCGGCTTCGTCTAGCAAGCGGCGGAACTCGCCTGAGCGTATCACCCGCACACCGCAAACACGCACGCGGCGGGCGAGCGCATTATCAGAAGTCACCACCACCAACCCTTTACGATTGCGTTCGCGTTCAACCAGATCAACGATGCGCGAGTCGGCGTCCGACCCGGCGCGTGCGTAAAACACCTTCACGCTGCGAAAGCTCGACCCGTCAGGGAAGTGCGCGTCCTCTGCGCCGTCAAACACAACGGCGAGCCGCAATCGCTTACGACTCACCAACTCGGCCAACTCTTCTAAGAAACGACGCCGTGCGGCGGGCTTATCGCGATACCAGTTTTCGTAACCTCTGGCGCGCTGCCCAATCACGTTGTTGCCGTCAATCAGATACATCGCGGAATGCAGAATGCAGAATGTGGAATGCAGAATGCAGAAGTCGCGTTGATTCACCTCATTCCGCACTCCGCATTCCGCATTCATTTGCGTGGCTTGACGATAAAGCGCGCGACCTCGAACTGTTCTGTGCCACTGACGCCCAGGCCGTTGGCGCCGAGCGCGAAGTGTTTGCTGGTATCAGTCAGCTTGCCAAGCGGCAAGACATCGCCTGTGTCGCTGTCATTGATTGAAACACTGATGACGTTGCCGGTGGCTTGGATGACCACGGTGAAGAATTTGCCGGTGAGGCTTTGCGCGAAGGCGTCAATCGGGACTGAGCGGCCCAGTTGCTGTTTGCGTCCGGCTTGCACGACGTAGCCGCGCAGCACGAATGGCTCGTCAGCCTTCGCGCCGGTCAGTTGCATTAGGTAATAGTTTTGCTTGTCCTGCGCGCGCAGCACGAAGGAGACGGCATCGTTATTGAGCAGCTTGACATCACTGGTCAACTCGAAATCCTGGAAGTGGCGCGGGCATTCTTCTTTTGGCAGCGCGACGCCGGCAGTGCGGGCGCTCAACTTGCGGCTGCTGACTGCCCAACCGGTGGGCGCTTCCCAACCATTCAAACTCGACCACGCTTCAGAAAAAGTCTCCTCGCACAACACACGCGTCACGTTGACCTCGAACTCGGTGTTGTTATTGCCGACCTGAATCAGCGCGAGCACAGTCTTGTAGGCTGCGTCCGCCGGGCGCACGTCAATCTCATATTCACCCGCGCGCAGGTTGGCAATGGTGGCTTGGCCAGTGTTGCTCAGCGACTTAACATTCGGCACTTGCCCCACAGCGTTGCGCCGGTAGCGTACATCGCCCGCGCGGATATTGGTCTTGATCGTGACCGTGTAGATCTCCGGCGCGAGCCGCAAGGTCAAGCCTTCGATCCGATTGGCCGCGATGGTCACTGTGCCTTCGCCGTCCTTGTAGCCGTCTAGTTCGGCTACCACGCGATATTGGCCAGGCGCCAGATTGCCGAAGATCACCTGCCCGCGATCTTGTGTGATGACTTCCTGGTCAATGAAATCTTTGGCGCTGACTGGCTTGATAAAGACCTTTGCCCCGGATTCCGAAACGACGCTGAGCGCACCGGTCGTGGTCGTAAAGGCGCGACCTTGACCGCCGGTCGTGGGCTTCCTGCGCTGGTTGACAGTCTTTTGCTGTTGAGTCGTGGCCGGCGCATTGACCGAAGTCAGTTTGATGCGGCCTACGCCGCCAGTCTCTTGGGCGTGGAGCGAGAAACTCGCTAACAAGAGTAATGCGCCCGCGCCGGAGAGCAAGGTGCGGATTCTGTAGCAAATCATCAGGGTTCTCATGCTTCAATACTCCAAACAGTTTGGAAGAGGTACAAGCGCACTATAGCGTGTTTCGTGGCGGGAATGAAGTGAGGTGTCGGAGAAGTGGCGCGAGTCAGTTGTGTGTAGAGTAGGGGCAGACCTGCGTGTCTGCCCCTACTTGGATTTTCGCATACTGGGGCAGCCACGCAGGTCTGCCCCTACTCTACAACCGATCTAGAACAGATACTTCAACGCAAACTGAATCCGCCGACCCGGCGTGATCGTGTCCACCGCTTTGCCAAAGCTGGGCGCTTCTAGGTAGCGCACAGGAATGGCAAAGTTGGCATAGTCAGGGAAGTTGAAGACATCCACACGGAAGAGCAGTCGCTGACGTTCGGTCAGGTTGATGTTCTTGATGAGCGCCAGATCGAGCAGCAGATAGTTGCTGCCGCGGAACGTGTTGCGCCCGACTGCGCCGTTCGTGCCGATAGGTGGTCGAGGATCAGGAGCGTTTGGCGCAATGGTAAGAACGTTCACGCCGTCGCGCGGATTGGAAATTCCGTTGGTCGTATTCAGACGGTCGGTGTAATTGCCATCAAGGTTGATGTCGTTGATGCTGTTTACGGTGAAGAGCTGACCTGTTTGGAACTGTCCCGTGCCTGCAATCTCATACCCGCCGAAAACTGTACGCACGAATCCGTTAGCATTGCTCAACGACGGCAAGCGCCAGAGGAAGTTGTAAGTCACCCGATGGCGCGTGTCGAAGTTGGCCGACGCGTACTCCGATGGGTTCAGACTGTTTTGCGGCAAGGCGGGCGCACCTGCCAGATCGAACACGTCCGACACATCGTCGAGCGCATGCGACCAGACATAGCCGACCTGGAAGTCGAAGTGGTTGCGCACCGAGCCGCGCAGTTGCAATTGCAGCGAGTCGTAGCGCGATTCTGCGTCCGTCTGATAGAGATAAACCGTGCCTGCCGTTGGTACCGGACGCCCGCCAGTAGCCGTAGCGTCTGAAGCAAGGCGTTGACCAGGCACCAAGAAGATGCCCGAAATCTCGGGGTATAAGGTTTGAGAGTTGATCCGAATAAACGGCAGAAACTGATTCAAGTCCGCGTTAAACGACGAGAGCATATTCAGATTCGGCCCCAGATTCGGCGTCGTCAAGCGCAATAGATTTCTACCCATCGTGCCGACGTAGGCTGCCGACACGTATAAGTTGCGCGCCAATTGCTGCTCGACAGTTAGCGAGTAGTGATGTGCCATTGGTGTGCTCAATTCCCGCGCGGGCAGCGTGAAGCCGAAGCCGCCAAGAAAGGCATTGCTGTAGACACTCACCAACGTATTGAAAGGAATGTTGGAGTTGAAACGATTCGGCGTGCCAGTCACGACGAACGGCTGGAAAACCCCTGGCGGACAGGGAACCTGCAAGCAAATACCGTTGCTGAAATTCGCGCCTGGCAATGAAAGCGCGGAATTGAAAAGCGTAAACTTCCCGAAACTGCCCGCGCGCGTTCCAGCACCACCGCCTGTATTGGAGGTCAGGTAGTTTGGGAAGACGTTACGCGATTGGCTGACTACCGCCCCAATGATTTGATCGTAGAACAACCCATAACCGCCGCGCACGACCATTTGCCGATTCAAGCCCCACGACTTGTCCCAAGCAAAGCCCGCGCGGGGCCCGAAGTTGTTCTTGTCCGCATCGAAGATCTGAGTGCGGCCAGCGATGAACTGTTTCAAGCCCGCCACCTCTGGCAGATTGAGCGCGGGACTGTTGAATGTATTCTCGATCTGATTATTTACCTCGTTCGGCACTGTGTTGTATTCGTAGCGCAGTCCGAAGCTCAGCGAGAAGTGCGGTTTGACGCGCCATTCGTCCTGCGCGAAGAAATTGTATTGCGAGTAGCGCAGGCCAATCTCAGAAGTGTCGAGCGTCGTTATTGTTTGAAAAAAGCCGCTCGCTGCCGACGCCGCGGCCAAAGTGTCGGGCCGGAAAAAGCCTTCCAGGAAAGCCCCACGCGCCTGCGTGAAGTTGATAGACGGCGCGCCGCCAAAAAAGAGTTGGGGCAGTTGATTGCGCGGCAAATCGCTGTTGAGTTGTGAGCGGCGAATGTCCGTGCCGAAGGCCGCGTTGTGTAGCCCTTTGCGGAACGAAAGAATATCCGCCACCTGGAAGGTGTTATTCACGCGCCGCTGTGGGAAGTTGTAGACATCTACGCCTAGCGGACTGAAGCCCGGAATAATTACTTGGCCGATTGGTCCCAGTGCGCCACCTGTGGTCGAGCCGAAGCCGCCGTTCACCGGAAACCCCAATTCTGTCACGAAACCGCGCCGACGATAGTCCACAAACGTGCTGGTCGGCAGCGTAAAGTTCTCGATCGTGGCCGCGTTAAGCGTGAAGGGCACGCGTGGCAAGATGATGCTCTCAATCAGGTTTTCGCGGTCGCGCTCCTCTTCAAAGTTCAGCCGCGTGCGGCCATACGACGCGCGAAACTGATTGAAGATTGGCGTCGTGGCGCCTTCGTGTGTCAGCTCGCCATTCCAGAAGAAAGAGAAGTTTTGCGTTCCGACAACCGGGCGTAACGTGCCATACAACGCGCCGCCCGTAGCCGGGATATTGCGCCAGTCGTGCGTGCGGTTGTAGCGGCCCGTGATGGATTGGTCGCGCGCCCAAGCCTTGAAGCTGTGATCCATCTTGAACGAAGCGATGTAGCCCTGTGCGCTGGCTGGTAGAATCTGCGTGTAAGTGCGGCGTCCATAAATGCCATTGGGGTTGTTGGCAAAAGGGTAAAGGCTGAACACCGCATCGCCTTGTGCAGTGGTGGGGAAGCCATTAATCGGGTTGTTATTCTCATCAAGAAAACGAAGGCCCGTCGCCCCGGTCTGTGCGACGCCCCGTTCTTCAACCGTAGGGACGGCGAAGCTTTGCTCTTTATTGGCATTCAGCGTCGCCCCCTCGAACGAGAGGAAATAAAACGCGCTCTTGCTCGAACCGGTCACATTGCCTTGCGCATCGGTCTTCGGACGTGGCAGGAGTGGCCCACCAAGTACGAAACCGACGTTGCCAAAGGTCAATGAATCTTTGCCAGCGGCTGGATTGCGCACTGACAGCGGCACGCCGTTCAACCGCACCTCGCGCGGCTGTCCATTTACGAAGGCTTGTAGGGGACTCGCTTGGCCGCTGCTTGTCGTATCGAAGTATTCGCGCGCATTCAGATCGCTCGTGTTCAGGAAGCCGTAGAACGTGCCGTGCGTTTCATAGCCGCCCGACATTGAGATCGCGTTGACCTGCGCGCCGATGTTGCGCCCGAACTGTGCGGGCGCGAGCAGCGAGATCACCTGATACTCTTTGATTGACTCGACCGGTTGCGGCACGAGCATGAAGAAGCCTTGCCGCCGCACGCCAATGTCTTCGTCATTGTTGTCCGAGCCGTCAACCAGGAAATTATTCGCACGCGAACGCAAGCCGTTGGCCGAAAATTGTCCCGCCGACCCTACGCCAGAGCCGATGCCCGGCCCGGCCACGCGACCCAGTGTCTGCGGTGGCAATGCCAAACCCGGAATCAAGAGCGCGAAGCTGTCAAAGGTGCGTGTGAACGTCGTACTGCCAAGTGGCAATGCCGCGACTTCGACATCGGTGTAAGCGCCGCTGCGGCGGCCATCGGTCGCGCTGACCTCGTTGCCGCTTGTGATAGGAGCTTGTGCTGGCGCCGTGACCGGTGGCGTTGGTGTGGTTGGGGTAGGCTGCGTCGGTTGAGGTTGCGTCGGCTGTGTCGGTGGCGGTGCCGTAGGCGCGACTGGATCGAGCACCACCGGCACGGGGACGACGGTGTTGCCTCTGGTAGCCAGCAAGCGTTGCTCGACTGTCTTGGTCTGAAAACCTGGCGCGCTGACGCGGATGCGATAAACGCCCGGCTGCAACAAGCCCTGATAGAAACGCCCCTGCGCATCGGTGCGTTTGGCGACGGGCACTTCCGTCACGGTGTTGATGAATTGTACGACCGCGCCCGCGATGGCGGCGCCAGTCTGGCTGTTGGTGACGGTACCTTCGAACGCGCCGGTTACCGGGTCTTGCGTCCCGGCCACCGCGGATGCAACGGGCATGAGCGTCATCAACAACGATAAAAGAGCCGCAAACACGCGGCGCAAAGTGCGTGACGGATGATTGATATTTTTTCTCATTCGTTTCCTCCTAAAGCTCCTTCGTGGGATTCTTCTCCTCAAAAAATGTCCGACAAGCTGCCAGCTTGTCGTGGCTTCTGGCTTGGACGCACTGGCGAGACCGCGACAAGCTGGCAGCTTGTCGGACCTCGGCGTACTAGGTTGAATTGTTGAGTTGTCAATTTGAGTTTGTGGACGGTCAAGAAATGTGAGGCTTGAGCAAATGAAACTTGGGGGAAGTGCGATACAGCTTCGACTGTTGTCTCAACACCGGCACCGAGCATCGTAGGTAGTTTGTTAGTCATCACTCCATCCTCAGTTGAGCATCCTGCTTATCTGGTGGAAGGGAATGCGAGACTGAAAGTTATGGGCTTCGCACCAGGCGAAAGCCGATAGTCGGATCCTTCTTGTTCGCGCCCAAGTAGCCACGCACGGTGACGCTAATCGGTTTCACACCGTTGGGCTGGCTAATGTATGAGCCACCGCGTACGACTTTGGCGTCTTTCAATGATTCATCGGGGATGCTGACGGTGTTGCCTTCGTAATAACTCCACGGCGTCGAAGTCCATTCACCTACGTTGCCGATCATATTGAGCACACCTTGTTTCGTACTACCGTTGGGGTAAGCATCAACAGGCTTAGGCGCAGTGGATTGGATATTTGCCAGATCAGGCGAAAATTTCGGGTCATTAGGCTTAAGTTTCGGATCCCAGGGAAAGATGGTCGTGGTGGAATCACCACCATTGCGCGCGGCAAATTCCCATTCTTCCTCGCTGGGCAGCCGGTACTTCACGCTATCGCGTTCCGAGCGCCAAGCGGCAAAGGCTACCGCGTCTTCGTATGAGACATTGCGCACTGGCCATTTCAAACGTTCGGCAAAAGGCTCGCCGTTTAACCAATCGTCACCATCGGGTGCCGGGTGGTTTTTGTCTTTCACAAATTGCGCGTATTCCTCGTTGCTGACTTCAGTGCGATCAATTAAGAAAGGCTGCACGGTGACGGCGTGCGCTGGCCACTGGGCATAGCCCCAAGCCAGGTCTTCTTCTCCACTCTCTACCGGAGGCTCAACCCGACCCATCCGATATGAGCCGCCGGCGAGCGAAACCGTATCGGGCTTAATCGTCTTGGTGACATTCGTAGGCTTTGGTGGAGGACTTGGCTTCTGTTTATTGCCAAAGGCAAACCAAAGCCCCACGCATAGTGCCAGCACAGCCACCGCGCCACCGCCGATCAAGAGCGGTTTGGGCAGGCCGCTAGCGGTTTTCTGTTCATCAGGTAATCTGAGCGTAGGCGGCGTATGGCTGACTACTTGAGTCCCCACGGCATTCTGCGCGCCGGAACGTTGAGCGGCAGGGTGACTACTACGTTGACTCGTGCCAGCGCGTTGTTGCGCTTCGAACTGACGCACATCAACTGTTTGGCGTTGTTGGTTGGCTTGGCTCACGCGCCCGAATTGCACGGGCGTGATCGGCGACGAACCGCTGCCGCGCGTGTTACGTCCGGCCATTAGCGCTTGCGCGGGTAAATCCGGCGAGGCCAGAATCGCGTCGCGGAATTCATACGCCGACGAGAAGCGGTCATCTTTCTTTTTAGCCAACGCGCACAGCATGATCTCTTCCATGCTGGTGGGCAGATGCGGCGCGTAAGCGCGCGGAGAAGGTGGCGGCATTTCGATATGCGCGCGCATCAACTCGAACTGATTCTGATTCATGAAAGGCAAGCGCCCGGTCAGCATCTCGTAAAGCAAAATCCCCAGCGCGTAGATGTCCGTGCGTGGGTCAACTTCGAGGCCGCGAATCTGTTCCGGCGACATGTATTCGGGCGTGCCAATCATCGAGCCTTCGCGCGTCATGCGCTCACTGCCAACCACGCGCGCGATGCCGAAGTCCATCACTTTCACTTCCTCGGACTCAGTAATCATGATGTTGTTCGGCTTGAGATCGCGGTGCACTACATTCATCGTGTGCGCATAGCCAATGGCTTCCAGCGTGGCGAGGAAAACGCGTAGAGCTTGATCGTAAGCCAGCAGCCCGGTGCGCTTGATCCGCTTGTCGAGCGTTTCGCCGCGCACATACTCCATCACCATGAAGAAATGTTGATCCTGCTGGAAGAAAGCGTAGAGCATGGCGATATTGGGATGATTGAGCTTCGCCAGCGTGACAGCTTCGGAACGGAATCGGTCAACCAGATGACCCTGGCTGACCAACTCAGGCCGTAATACTTTGATCGCCACTTCGCGGTCGAGCATAGTGTCTACGCCACGGTAGACTTTACCCATCCCGCCTTCGCCAATCTCTTCGATGATTTTGAAACTACCCGCAACAGTGCCGATCATTCAGAGGTCTCCTGAGATGCTCCAAGCCAGTCCAAGACCACAATCTGCAAGAAATGACCCGAACGCTTGTAAATCTATGTTCGAGCAGGATGGATTGTACTTTCGGGAGTGAGGGTATGGCAAGCACTTGCTGGCTGAACCGCAAGCTCGGAACGAAAAATGAATGAACGCCTGCGCCGAGCCGTACCATAGACTGTCAGTGCGGAAGACTTAGATGCTTACTGCCGGAACCAAAGGGACAAGTCGGAGTCTGCCGCAGACTGACAGTCTACGGTACGGTTTTAACGAGTGGCTAAAACACAAGCTACCTCACGCCCCAGCTTGCGCCGTTCCACGCGCACGTCGTGAAAGCCGACCCAGCGCACCAGCCCGGCAACCTCTGCGACCTCTTCTTCCTTAAAGCCAGGAGCTAAGGCCAACAGGCTCGATGAATGCAGGCGTAAACCCAAGACCAGCCGCGCTCCCTGACTCATCACGCGTTGAATCTCGGTCAAATCCAGCTCCGGGTTCGGCCAGAATTGATAGTTGTTGACCGCCACGACTTTGGTGAAGCGTCCGTACTCGTAAGGCAGGTTGGAGGCCGCGCCCTGCTGCAATTCGACGCGCCCGGCCTTGACGAAATGCTGATTGCGCCGCGCAGCTTGTGCCACCATCGTCAGCGAAAGGTCTACTCCGGCGATAAATGTCTGCGGCGTTTGTGCGGCCATCAGTTGGATTGTCTTGCCGGGACCGAAGCCGATTTCGAGCACCTGGTCGCCCGGTTGCAGGGCCAGTTGCTCGATGGCAAAACGGTTCATCACATCGTTCTTGACTGCCATCAATTGGCCGACCAAGGAACCGAGCCAGCCTTCGGGACAAGCGAATTGGGCTTGCCAGCCGCCGCCACTGGCGCAGCGCCCTGAAGGCAATAACGTTTGATTCATCGGCATTGGTGTATTCATCTTGTCCCCCTTTCAATCGCATTCAAAAAGACTTGTGTGGTGTTGAGCATCAGCGGAACTGGAAGCCTCACTTGAGTGTCTTAGCTATACGTTTCCACTGTTCGCTTTCAAAGACGGTGCGTAAAACGCGTAAGGTGCGTGCTGCCGCCAGCATTTCAGTGTCTGAGAGGTGAAGCTGCATTTTCTCGTGCAGCTTATGTTCGCGTCGGTTCATCGCCAGTACGAACTGTTTGCCGCGCGCCGTAAGCTGTGCGAAGGGCGAACGTTTGTGCGCCGGGTTCTCGACCAATTCCACATAACCTTCGCGGGTCAGTTCATTGACCAGCGCCTGCACGTGTTGTCGCGAGACGGAACGCGCGCGGCCAATCTGCGGCACGGTCTGCGCGCCCACCTCGTTGAGCATGCGCAGGATAGCGCGCCGCGCGCCGGACATCTCACCCTGCTGGTGAATCTGTTCAGCGACGAGCTTCAAGCGGTTGAACAGCAAGCCGTTCTCATTGATTAACGTGTTGAAAGCCGACTCGGCATCGTCTCCGGTCGGGCTTGCTTGGGCTAACTGGCGGTTTAACTTTTGGGGGCGGCTCGTTGGCAGTGCCCCTCTCTTTTTCGTAGTTGGCATACGAGCTTAGTTGTTATTCGGTTCCGGTAAATTTCGGCAGGCAGCTTGTCATAATGACAAGTTGATTGTCAATTTGGTTAGTGCCTTGTCAATTCTTTTTCTACGTTGACTGGAGGAGGTGTTTACCGCTTGTCGAAGATCAAGCGCGAATTTTGTGTCTCACCAGGCTGCTCGCGAGTGCGATTGATCTTAAGGACTGCGCCTTTGTCGAGCAGTTCCCAATATTCTCGTGTGGTGACGGTCACCTCTTCATCCCCGACTTTGGCCTTGAGGGTGGAACGCAATTCGAGCGTGCGCCCTTTGTCGAGCCAGCGCGCTTGCAACTGTGTCTTGCCGGGAGCGGGGCGCGAGACCGGGGCCTCGGTCGGCGTGCCGTCCAAGTTATAGGTGAAAGTGGTGACGGCTTGGTCGCGGCCTCTGAACTTGACGCGCTGTTCAACCTTGAACTGATTGGCCGTCTGTTCGACTTTCAGGAAAACGTCAGTCTTGGCCAGAGCGCTTTGCAAACCTTCGCTTAACTCGCGGTTCAATTGCCAATTGCCGGAGAAGTTTGGTTTCTGGTCCGACAAGCTGCCAGCTTGTCGCTGACTTTGGGCTGCGTCTAAGTCGGAGGTCACGACAAGCTGGCAGCTTGTCGGGCATTTTCCGAGTAGGGTAAAAATAAGAAGCAGCAGGGTGTACATTTTTTGAAGTCCTTATATTTAAGCGGTAATAACGGGTGCGATCTTAGCAAAGACCGCCGAGTGTGAGAAATTGGAGCGCGGCTTTCAATCAGACAAATTTTTTCGGGAACTATTTAAGCCTCGGCACCCTATCACCAATGGCAACCGCAAATGATTTAGGTTATGAACCCATTCGAGACCTGTAGTGACGAGACACTTTTGCAACGCGCGCTGGCTGGAAGTGAAGAAGCCTTCACTAAGCTTTACCAGCGGCTGCGTGGTGTCGTCTACCGGTTTGCGCGGCAGATGAGCGGCTCGGCTGGTCTGGCGGAAGATGTCACACAGGATGTGTTTCTGATCCTGTTGCGCAAGGCGGAACTTTTCGATCCGCAGCGGGGGGCGCTTTCAACTTATTTGATTCAGATCACGCGCAACGAGATTTTGCGCCGGTTGGGGCGCGATCAAGCTTATGTTTTTCTGGCTGATGACCTGCAGGAAGAAGCCGCTTCGCCAGATGAGAGTCTGATTGTCAGGAGCGATCCGCTGGGAAACCTCGTGCGCAACGAAGAGATTGAGGCGGTGCGCCAAGCGGTGTTGGCTCTGCCCCTGCATTATCGTGAAGTCGTCGTGCTGTGTGAGTTGGAAGAAATGAGTTATACCGAGGCCGCCGCGTTGCTCGGCTGCGCGATTGGTACGGTGCGCTCGCGGTTGCACCGTGCGCGTGCCTTGTTGAAGCAGCGCCTGAATGAACCCACCGCAGAGCAGGATGCGTTGCGCGTCAAGCGGGCGGCCTGTTTGAGATGAACTTATGAATTGTCAGGACTTTGAAACAGTCATCATTGAAATTGCGCGCGCGCGCTTGCTGGACGCCGTGGCACGGGAGCGCGGGTTGGAACACGTCGAGACCTGTGCGCATTGCGCAATGCTGCTGGCCGAGGAACGCGCGTTGAGCGAAAAGCTGCGCGCGTTTTCCGGCGCAGTCCGTGCTGAAGAGATACCGACGCAGATCGAAGCAGCCTTGCTAACAGCCTTTCATCAGCGTACTGCTGTAGCCAGCCCATCAAACGGACGCCGCTGGCTGTTGGCCGTGGCGGCGGTGCTTTTGCTCGCCATCGGTCTTTCGCTGGCTGGTTGGCTCTCATTGTCATCAAGTCAGAAATCAATGACGGGCGGTTCGACCGCTAAGGTAAGCGTCCCGGCCCCGACAAATGTTCTCGAAACATCTGGAAAGAGCGAGCAGGCAGGATTGCAAACAGCGCGGCTCGCAGTGGATGTAAAGCTAGTGAAGCGTCAAAAGCGGTTGGTGCAGCCGAGTGTCAGTCAGCGATTTGCTGAAGCTGGTCAGCCGCGCGAACTCGTCACGCAGTTTTTCCCACTTATACAAGGCAGTGAGCTAATCCCGCTGGAAGGCGGGCAGATTGTGCGCGTTCGCATGCCGCGCTCCAATCTCATCCCGTTGGGGATTAACTTCAATCAGGAGCGTGCGAATGACACGATCCAAGCTGACGTGCTGGTCAGTAATGACGGGCTGGCACGCGCTATCCGGCTGGTCTATTAACTTTCAACCACACAATTTCTTGAGAAAAAGAGAGGAATCATGAAAACGAAAAAACAATTGTTGATCGCGTTGCTGTGCACCGTCGCCATGGTAGGCAATAGTGTTGCCGTCCTGGCGCAGGGCCAGGATAAACAAGACAAGCAGTTCGAAACCAAACCCGATGTCCGCACCTTTATCAGGCAGAATGGACAGGTGGTGGAAGTTCCAAGCGGCGGCGTTCCAGTGGGTGAGCCGCGCGTGAATTTTTCCTTTTCCACCAGCGGCGCGGGAGTGGTGACCAACGGCACTGCGCCGCAGGTTCAAATCGTCGAGAGCGGTTTTGCCTTCGACAGCGCTGTCGTCAAGAACGCTCCTTATGCCGCCGAGGCCATCACCGAAACCATCCAAACGATGAGCGACGGTAATCGGATTACGCGCAACTCTTCGGCCAAAGCCTATCGCGACAGCGCCGGTCGTACGCGCCGCGAGCAAGCGCTGAACACGGTGGGAGCGTGGACAGTCTCTGGCGACGCGCCAAAGATGATCTACATCAGCGACCCGGTGGCGGGTGTCCATTACACACTCGACCCGCGCACGAAGACTGCGACCAAGATCACCGTGCAGCGAGCCAGCAGTGTCAACGGAGATAACGTCGTTATCAGCGATAGGGCCAGCGCGGGCAGAGTCGTGACCAGAGTGGAAGGCAATGGCGATCAAGTCAGATTCAGAACTGACAACAATCGCACCGTCGTTTTGTCGGGTGACGAGGAAAAAGTATTGGCCGAAGTGAGAGCCAGAGCTACTGCTGGCGCAGTCGTCTCCGGCGTTTCTACGTCGGGTGGCAACGTCTTCACCTTTGTCAGTGACGGAGATGCCAACTCAGAATCACTGGGCACGCAGACGATTGAGGGAGTGCGGGCTGAAGGCACGCGCACCACCTTTACCATCCCCGCCGGGAGATCGGCAATGAGCGCCCCATCACTACAGTGAGCGAGCGTTGGTATTCACCTGAATTGCAAGTCGTCGTGCAAACCAAGACCAGCGATCCGCGGATGGGCGAGACCACTTACCGGCTGGCTAACCTTGTCCGCAGCGAGCCTGACCTCAGCCTGTTCCAAGTGCCATCAGATTACACAATCAAGGAAGGTGGCTTTAGCTTCACCACAAGAAGCGATGAAATGCTCAAGAAGATTGACGCCGAAAGAAAAGCCAGAAAACCAAACGACAACAATTGAGCATGGTCAATGAATAAAAAATGGGCGCAGAGTGCACTCTGCGCCCATTTTTGTTTTCCCACTTTTAGCTCGGCAAACTTATGTGCCGGTAACAATCTCGTCGAGTTTGAAGCTCAGACTTTCTAAGGTCGCCTTACTAACCTTGTAAACCGCCGGATTGCCCGCCACGCGCACGTAAGCGTTGTCCCCGTCAGCCGCAGACACACTAATCACCGAAGTCTTTCCGTCCTTGGTCGTGATGCTTACTGTGACTGCTGGCTTGGCTAGTTTCGCCAACACAGCAGCGGATGGTTTGTCCATCACTTCATCGGCTTTGGATTGCAGTGGCGAGAAGACTTTGGAGGCCGTCGCTTCTTTGTCTTTCTTGTCGGCAGGTTCTTTAACCAGCCACTTGGTGTGGTCTTTGTCCGCTTCGAAGACGAGCGAAGCTATGTTCGGGTTTTTAAGCTGCACGCGCGTCACTTCGTCTTGATTGAGCTTGATAATCTCCTTGCTACGCAACGAGGCGAGCTTGGGGTTGAGCTTGTCATAGAGCGCCTTTTCGATTTTGAAGATCTGCGGGCGGTCAGAGACTTTGGCGTAATACTGCTCGTCAACTTTTGAGCCAATTACCAGCGCGCGTTCGCCGCCGCTCGTCAGTTGGGCTGTGGCGCTGATTTTGGAGTTGTTCAAGCCGTACTTGGCCAGGTCGTCTGCTGTCTCGCTCACAATCTCGGCGGCTTTGGCGGAAGTCAGTTCGCTGAGCAGGCCGTTGACTTCGCTCTCTTCGGCGCCGCCGCTGACAGGCGCGGTCAGCTTCCAATTGGAATCCTGCTTCTCCAACCCCACCACGCCGTTCTCGGTATTCAGCTTGAGCGATTTGATGTCGTATTGCGACAGGCCGCCCAGCACTGTGCGGTCACGCAGGTCTTTCACATCTTTGTCAGTGTTGGTCAACAACGAGCCGGAGAGCAGCGCGACATCCTGCCCACCGTCAATTTTGGCGTAGACCGAATTGCCGGTGAAATCTTTCTCGCCTAGCTCGATGCGGTGAGACTGGCCGTTCTTGAGTTTGACTTCGAGCTTGACCTTTGGCGCAGTCAGCCCAAAGGCCTTCAAATCTTCCGCCGATGGTTTGATGTCGCGCGAGATGCGGGCGCTGACGATGTCGCCGATCAGCGAGTTGACGGTCGAATCGTCGGCAGGCACGTTGATGGGCTGCGTGATCGTCCACTTGTTGTCTTTGTTTTCAAAGGTGACGGTCTGCCCGCCGCGCGTGAGCACGATCTGCGTGATCTCTTCGCGGGTCAGCTTGAAAGCCTCACGCGATTTGTCCGGCTCTTCGTCACGTGGCTTGCCGGGTTTGATTTCCAGGTAGTAGATCAAGACGCCGCCAACAACGGCGAGTAGTAATAGCAGCAGAGTACTTTTCTTCATAAGACAGATGAATAGTTATAACTTGGGCTACGATCAACTTATCGGCGTTTCCACCAAACATACGTGCCCGTGCCCATTACGAGCAACGGCAGCAGTGCTACGGCGAACCAGAAGAAGAGGCGTTGCTGGCCTTCGGTCATCGTAACGCTGCGGCTGGTAGTGCTCTTCGGGCGGATCGAAATCAAATCCTCTTCCTGCGCGAGCCAATTGATCGTGTTGAGGAAGAGGTCGCCATTGGCGCCCCGCCCCACATAACGATTGGAGGCGAAGTCAGAGTCGCCGATGACCACCAGGCGTGCTTCTTTGTCGCCTAACCTCTTGCTGGCGGCAACACCGACGGAGATTGGCCCTTTCTTGTCTTTGCTCTCGTCTATTTTGACCTGGTCGCCCTTTAACTCGGCGACCGCCCAGCTATTTTCAGTCGTCTTGAGGATGTCGGTAGCTGACACACCGCCGGAAGATGAGCCGCCGGATTTGACCGAACGGACGAAAGGGAAGAACGTGGCGGTGCGCGTCATATCCTTCGTAATAGCATGGCTGCCGTAGTTGCCGACCAGTGGGGCGGCGGCGCCCATTCCGAAGAGACGGCCTACGCCGCTGGTGTCAATCACCGTGTCGTTGCCGAGTTGGATATTCCAGGCCTTGAGCACATCGCCAAAGCCAGGGTCTGCGACGGGGTGTGATAAATCACTCTCTGTATCCAACATCAGGAGCGCCTTCCCGCCTTCGTCGAGGTATTTGCCGACCATCGCCGCCTCTTGTGGGAAGAATGCCTTCTTCGGCCCGCCGATAACCAGCACGGCGCACTCGGACGGAACCTGATTCGACGAGATCAAGTTGACCGACTTGGTCTCGTAATTCTCGTTCTTGATACCTTTCTCGACTGTGGTGTAGTCGTCGGCTTCAGAGCCGTTCATGGCTTTCTCGCCGTGACCTTCAGTAAAGCAGACCATTTTGAGTTTGTCGCGCGTGAGTTTGAGAATCGCGTTGGTCAGGTCTTGTTCACCGGTCTTGCCTTGTTCGAGCTTTTCCTGCCGATCGCTCGTTGCGACGATGGTTTCGCCAAAGGCTGCGACTTTGTACTGCCGCGCGACTTCGGGTTTGCTCTCCGGGTCTACGAACTCATAAGTGATGCGGCGGCCCGCACCTTTGTACTCGGACATCAAGTCGCGGAGCGCCGGGTCTTCGCGCTTGTCGAACTTGAGCACCTTTACGTCTTTGGGCAGGTTGGCCACGATCTTACGGGTTTGATCCGAGAGGCTGTACAGCCCTTCGGCGGTGAGGTCAATCCGCTTGTGATGGCGATAGCCCAGGAAGTTGGCGATGACCAGAATGCCGAGCACCGCCAGCGTCAGCACTGCCGTATTCGTGCCCAGCTTGCCCGAACGCCCGGTGAAAAATGCCTTCACCCCTTCTACGTTCAAAACAAGTCCGACGACCAACAGGATTGCGCCGCCAATGACCAGCCACAGGTTCGCGCCCCACAGATTCAGCACTGAATAGCGCACCAGTCCGCTGATGAGCAAGGCCGTGCCGATCATCGCCGCCAGCTTGCCGATTTCGTTACGATTGGTCTTCATAGATTCAAGCTCAAGTCTCAAATATCAAATCTGCAATCTGCCTCAGGCTCGTCTCCACCTCATTGAATCGAGCGTGCGCAGCGTCAGGAAAATTCCCAGCACGATCATCGAGAGGTAGAAAACTATGGCGGTCGTATCAATCACGCCGCGCGAAAAGTCGTCGAAGTGGCGCAGGATCGAGAGGTATTGCAACACCTCGCCCAACCAACTCGTCGAGCCACGCACACCAAAGTCCAGCACCCAAAGCAGCAGGAAGGTCACAAAGGTCACTACCGCCGCGATGATCTGGCTCTCGGTCAGCGCCGAGATGAACGAGCCTAATGCGATCAGCACCGAGCCAAGCAGGAAGATGCCCAGATAGCCCGACCAGAGTACTTTCCACGGGATGCTCGGTTCGCTGAATTGCGCCATCCAGATTTGATAGATCAGCGTTGGCGCGAGCATCAGCGCCAAGAGCGCTTCCGAGGCCAGGAACTTACCCATCACGATCTGAAACTCAGTGATCGGCGAAGTCATCAACATCTCCATCGTGCCGCGCTTGCGCTCCTCGGCGTAGACGCCCATCGTCAGCATCGGAATCATAAACAGAATGATTGTGCTAATGACGCCCATGAAGTTGCGTAGCGCGAGGCTGGGCACATCAATGTCGGGCGGCGGCCCCATCTGGCGCTGCATCTGCGCCATCATCGCCTGTTCCATCAGGAACGAGAGGATGTTCGTGAAGAAGTAGCCGCAGATGAGCAGGAAGAAGCCGATCACGATGTAAGCAATCGGCGAGACGAAGTAGCTGCTCATTTCACGGCGGAAAATAGCAAGGATACCTTTCATAGTAATTAGTGGTCAGCGTTTAACTTCAAGCGGCTTTCTCGGCTGCCGCACTCTCTTCGGTAGTCAATTGTCTGAAGATGTCTTCGAGGCTCACCTTGATCGCGCGCAGTTCGAGCAACTCGAAACCGCCGCCGACGAGGCACGCGGCAATTTGCCCGCGCAGGTCTTGGCCCGGCTCGCTCTCGACCGTCACGGCGACGCTGTCGTCGTTGGCGATGGCCTCGACGTGGCGCGCGCCTTCGATAGATTCGAGCGTGCTGCGGATGGCGTCTGAGTCACCGCGCGCTTGCACCTGAACGCGCTCGCTGCCTTTGAGCTGCGTGGTCAGATTGTTGGGTGTGTCAACCGCGGCAATCTTGCCTTTGTTGATGATGACGACGCGGTCGCAAGTCATCTCGACTTCGGGCAGGATGTGCGTCGAGAGGATGATAGTGTGGTCGCCCGCGAGACCTTTGATGAGCTTGCGCACCTCGATAATCTGGTTCGGATCGAGGCCGACGGTCGGTTCGTCCAGAATCACCACGTCTGGGTTGTGGACGATGGCCTGCGCAATGCCGACGCGCTGTTTGTAGCCGCGCGAGAGGCGTTTGATGTAATCGTCCTTGCGTTCGGTTAAACCGGCCATCTTCAGGGCCTCTTCGACGCGACCAGGGATGGCGGCGGCTTCGACGCCTTTGATGCGCGCAACAAAAGTTAGGTAATCGCTGACGGCCATCTCCGGGTAGAGCGGCGGCGTTTCGGGCAAGTAGCCGATGCGCTTGCGCACTTCCATGGATTGGTCAAAAACATCGAAACCGGCGATGCGCGCCGTGCCGTCAGTGGCAGGCAGATAACCGGTCAGGATACGCATAGTCGTGGTCTTGCCCGCGCCGTTCGGGCCGAGAAAGCCCAGAATCTCGCCCTTCTCGACTTTGAACGAGATGTCGTTGACGGCGCGTGCAGTACCATAACTTTTCGTTAGGTGCTCAACTTCGATCAAGCTTGCCTCCGATAAGAAGAAATCAGATTGGTGGCGTGGAATGTTGCCCGTGAAAGAAGTCGGATTCTAATCACCGCATGCAAGGCCGTCAAGTAGGCAACTCAGATTGCGGTTTTCTCAACGCCAAGACGCCAAACGCGCCAGGTGGTTTGAGAGTTATGCGCTGATTTTCGCCGGTACCGGCCTGGCGCGCTTGGCGTCTTGGCGTTTAGGCTGTCTTGCTTTTTGGGGTTTGGCACCCTAATCCGTTAATCTATTGGCAAAGGAGCAAGCAGAGGAGCAAATGACCGAGCTTAATGACGAGCAGCAGTCCCTAGAAAATCTCGCCGCTGCGATGCAACGCGATTGGGACGCGCGCGCGCGCGAAAACGCCAAGTGGTACATCAACACCATCAAGAAAGATCAATCGGACCTTGAGTTCGACGCTTCGGGCAAACCCGAAGTGAACAACTTCGTGCTCGCCGACCCGCTGCTGACCGCCGGGCGCGAATTGAAACAACTACGCTTGCTCGAAATCGGCTGCGGCATCGGACGCATGACCAAACATCTGGCTGAAGTATTCGGCGAAGTCTGCGCGACGGACGTTTCGGCTGAGATGATCGAGCAAGCGCGCACGCGACTGCGGGACTACCCGAATGTTTTTCTTTACGCCACTAACGGGCTGGATTTCGCCGCACTCCCCGACAATCATTTCGACCTCATCTTTTCGGTCTACGTTTTTCAGCACGTCCCTGACGCGGCAGTCATTCATTCAAACATCAGTGACGCCTGCCGCGTGTTGAAGCCGGGCGGGCTGTTCAAATTTCAAATCTGCGGAATTGATCACGAGTCTTACGACAGGATGCAGAAAGACACCTGGACTGGCGCCCCCTTCACCGAAGCAGACATTCGACGCGCCGCCCGCGCGCGCCAGGTGAAGCTGGTCGGCATCCGGGGTTACGGTACGCAATATTGCTGGGTGATCCTGCGTAAACCGCAAGCTCAAGCAACGGCGCGATCCGAAACACAGCCAAAGATTGAATTTTTCAGCCGCTCCGACGCACCAACAATCAAAGCGGTTCCGACCAACGGTGATTATGCTTCATTGACCATCATTGCTTCGGGCTTGGACCAAAACGAGGTGGATGCCAACAGCCTGAGCGTTGAAATCAATGAGCAGGATTATTTGCCAATGTATGTCGGCCCGTTGGCTACTAATTTCATTGAGGCGCTGAAAGGCAAAGTTGAGCAACTGACTCAAATCAATCTCAACGTCACCACAAAAATGCCGCGCGGCCTGGTGAATGTACGCGCAAAGACGCTGGCGGGAGAGCAATCCGAGCTGGTGACGATTGAGTTCCTGGAGCCTAAACCGATCATTCCCAAAATCATTCTGATCAGCAACGCAGTTGACGGCGGTCTGGACGTGCACGCGCGCGGCGACAAAGCTGTCTTTCGCGTCTTCGCAACTGGGCTGGATGACACAGCCACGCCTGACAATGTGCGGGTGCAGGTAAACGAATATCTCCTCGAACCTCTCTCGGTCACTTTCATTCCGGCCAACGCCGCTTATATGACCATCGCGCATATGCCCGCGGAGGTTGAAACGGGTGAGACAGAAGTGCGGCTGCATTTTGGCCAGCAGGTCTCTCTGCCCGAAAAAACTCGTATTATCGGTTAGCGAAAGTGGGCAAGAGGCTGGATATACAACGACCTGGCGTAGGTTGAAAACCAGGGCTTCATCAAACCCGCAGCCGTACAATCTGCGCCATTGGGTAGTGATAAAAATGTAAGGCTGCCGTTTTCTTGCCGCGTAGCGGCAGTTGAATTTAGCCGTGGGTTTTCAACCCACGGAAAATTAGCGCGTGACCTTCGCGTCGCGTCAGCGCCGCTTGAATTCAAGCGTCGCTGACGCGACGCGAAGGCTTTTCGCCGTTTTCCCGGCGTTGAAAACGCCGGGCTAAAATCAGGTCATCGCTAACGCGACTGCAAATCCGGCCTTACATTTTTAGCACCACCCGCCATTGTTGGTAACCGGTTTCCCGTCGTGGCGGAATTCCGTCTTTTCGGCATACGCACAGCTAAACAGTGATGCTCATTGTAAGGTTGGTATACCTGTCGGACAGTGTTCCGCAACTCGATATTCCTCAGCTTCTGCCCGCGCGCGCTACGCACGAAAACCAACCGGTCGCGTAAGATTCCAATGACGCCTTGCGTGAAGCTACAACCCCAGATGCCCTTGGAGAAGCAGGGTGCTGCGACAAACTTTGGCACTGCCTGTACTGTCTTCTATGCCGACGCGGACTGAACGATTTAGTGACGCTTGTATTATCCACAGACTGAACAGAACCGTACATTCAGCCATAAAACGAGGCCAATAAGAATCACACGCTAAAAAGAACACCGCTGTGCTTATTGCGGAGTGTATTTTGCTTGGCTCAGGTAACAAAGCAGGGAAGGAGACAAAATTGGAGGCTATTGCAAAGCTTAAGGCTCGCGAAAAGGAGACCGGCGACATCCATGTCATCGTTGATACTCCGCGCGGAAGCCGAAACAAATTCAAATACGATGAGGGTCTGCAAGTCTTCAAGTTGAGCCATGTGTTGCCAGCGGGAGCGGTTTTCCCTTTCAATTTCGGCTTCGTCCCGCGAACGCGCGGCGAGGATGGTGATCCGCTTGATGCCTTACTGCTGATGGATGAGCCGGCGTTTGTAGGTTGTCTGGTAACAGCGCGCTTGATTGGCGTGATTGAGGCAGAACAGACGGAAGAAGGCGAAACGGTGCGCAACGACCGGCTGATCGCCGTCGCGACGGAGTCCCGTGAACATAGAGAGGTAAAGTCCTTAGCGCAACTGAGCGACAATCTGTTGGAGGAGATCGAGCATTTTTTTATTTCTTACAACCAACTCAAAGACAAGGTATTCAAGCCACTGGGACGCTTTGGTCCTCAACGGGCAGAAAAACTGCTTGAGGCGGGCATCAGAAAAGGCAATACCAAGTCGAAGGCCAAAGCAGCAAAGTGAGTCTGAAAGCAAAGAGCGCAATAACATGTTGAAGGCGGACCTGCTCTTTTTGCCTTTGATGTGGCGGCCGAGAAGAAACAACGAAAAGAATAGTTCAGAAGCTGGCACAACACGGTAAGTGTACCCGAACAAGGAATAGCAACTTAACCACAAGGAGAAGAAATTATGGCAACCAATACTCGTCCCTTAGCGATCGTCACGGGCGCTTCAAGCGGCATCGGTTACGAATTGGCCAAGCTCTGCGCGAAAAACGGCTTCGATCTTTTGGTCGCCGCCGATGAGCCGGAGATCAACCATGCCGCGCAGGATTTCCGCGCGCTCGGTGTCGAGGTCGAGGCGGTCGAGGCTGATCTAGCCACTATCGAAGGCGTAGATAGCCTCTACGCTGCCATCAAAGGCCGTCCGGTGGATGCGCTACTCGCCAATGCCGGGCACGGTCTGGGGCATGCCTTCCTTGAGCAAGATTTCAATGAGGTGCGCCACGTCATTGATACCAACATCACCGGCACGCTTTACCTGATCCAGCAAGTGGGGCGCGACATGCGTGCACGCAATCAAGGCCGCATCCTGCTCACCGGTTCGATTGCTGGCTTCATCCCCGGCTCATTTTCGGCGGTCTACAACGGCACCAAGGCCTTCATCAATTTATTCTCCTTCGCGCTGCGCAACGAATTGAAGGACACGAACGTGACTGTGACTTGTTTGATGCCGGGAGCGACCGACACTGATTTCTTCGCGCGCGCCGGCGAACTCGACACCAAGGTTGGGCAGCAAGAGAAAGACGATCCCGCGGACGTGGCTAAAGACGGCTTCGAGGCAATGATGAAGGGCGAGAGCGATGTGGTCAGCGGCTGGAAGAATAAGCTGCAAACGGCGATGGCCGATGTGACGCCGCCGGGTGTGCTCGCCGAGCAACATCGCAAGCTGGCTGAGCCTGGCTCTGGCAAGAAAAAAGCCAAGTCACAAAGCTAAAGAAAAGAAGTATGAAACAGAGGGAGTAAATATGCTTGAGATTGGTTACAAACTTTGCAGCGAAGAACAAGCGCCACAGGAATTGATCCAGTATGCACAGCGCGCGGAAGACGCTGGCTGGATTCTTCTCCCGTTCTTATTCCAACAATTGATCGGTTAGTGAGTTCCTTGATTTTTGAGCGGTTAGCCCTGCGGCAAGAGCACACGAAGACATCATCTACGTTTGAGTTATGGCAATCCAGAACCAAGACCTACATGGCAATGCGCCAGATAAAGCGGAAGTCGCATTGCTCATTATTGACGTGATCAACGATCTAGAATTTGAGGGTGGCGAGCAACTGTTACCAGCGGCGCTGACGATGGCACAGCAGCTAGCCAGATTGAAACGCCGAGTAAAAAAGCAGAGGATACCGGTCATTTATGCGAATGATAATTTCGGCAGATGGCAGTCGGACTTTCAGCGCCTGTTAAAGCATTGTCTGGAAGACGAAGTGCGCGGCAGAGAAATAGTAAAACTGTTGCAGCCAGAGGCAGATGATTACTTCGTGCTAAAACCGAAGCATTCGGGTTTCTTCTCAACGACGCTTGATACGTTGCTGCGGTATTTGGGAACAAAGACATTAATCATCACCGGCATTGCAACGGATATTTGTGTGCTGTTTACCGCCAATGATGCCTATATGCGCGACTTCAAACTGATCGTGCCCGCCGACTGTGTCGCCGCCGAGGACGCAGAGGAAAACAAGCGCGCGTTAAGCCATATCCAAAGAGTGTTGAAAGCAGATATTCGACCTTCAACTGAAATTACCATTGAACAATTCTCTGATTAACTACCGCTTGCCTTAATCTGCCGCCCGTGCTTGACCATAGGTATCAGCTTTTGCTGGCGCCTGCTAAAAAAGGGAAGTCCAACAAGCGAAAGGAACAATAGATGAACTTAAATGAACTATTCCGTAAGCTGTCAGTCTGGTCGGCCAGCGCATTGGGTTCGCCGTGGGTGTTTGTGGTCAATGTCTTGTTAATACTCCTCTGGCTGGTTAGCGGCCCCTTCTTTCACTACTCGGATACTTGGCAATTGCTAGTGAACACGGCGACCACGGTGTTTACTTACTTGGCGGTGTTTCTGATTCAAAATACGCAGAACCGGGACGCCAAGGCAATGCACCTGAAACTCGATGAACTGATCAGCAGCATCGAGGGTGCGCGCAACCGCATGGTTGACTTGCAGAACCTCACAGATGAGGAAATGGAACAGCTTCAGCAGCAGTTTCAGCGATTGCAGAAACAGGCCAACCAGAGCGAGTCTATTGCGAGCCAGGCAGTCAAAGGCGATCCTGATGAGGGCGTCCAGCACCCTTCTTAGAATGAGCGGCTAGCAGCGGGAAGAAGTGGCATCTGAAAAGACTGAGTTAGGCTCACACAAGCCAAACAAAAGCTTGTTGCCGCGCGCAATTGCTCGTAGAATGCCGCCGTCACTCATCGGCTAGGGCTTGCTTGCGTGATGCTTCAAGGCGCCCCGACAACCATCACGTTTGCAAGGCAGATTGGGCGAACACGTTCTTTACTCGTTAGTGTTCCATCTTTAGCAAACAACAACCAGCAGAGTCATAGCTCGAGCCATCGCTTTAGGAGGAGAAACATGAAGATCCCATTCCTTCGTCAAAGCCTCGTTGCCCTCGTCATACTCCAACTAGCCACCAGCTTGATGCTGGCGCAGACGCGAGAAAACGCGCGGGGCACAGGTGTCATCACGGGCCGTGTCATGATTGGCGAGAAGCCCGCCGTCGGGGTGCTCGTCGGTTTGATGCGCGCCCAAATCAGCTCGTCGAACGAGGCCGGGACGCTGGCCAAATCCGCCACCGATGCGGACGGGCGTTATCGCCTCACGGGTGTGGGCGTTGGCAGCTTCCGTATTTCACCGTTAGCGCCGGGCTATGTCGTGCCGGCAGACAATTCCAACTATTTCGAGCAGGGCCGCGTCGTCAACTTGCGCGAAGACGAGACCGTCGAAAGTCTGGATTTTACGCTCACGCGCGGCGGAGTCATCACCGGGAAAGTGACGGATGCCAACAACAAACCGTTGATCGAGCAACAACTCACCCTCTGGAAGCTGGATCAGAATGGCCGCAAGAGCAATTGGAGTATGACCTCCGGCGGTTACTTTATGCAGACCGATGATCGTGGCATCTATCGCCTTTATGGTTTGCCCGCAGGCCGCTACTTCATCTCGGCTGGCTCAGGTGGCGGGCCGGGCGAGATGCCTATGCGCATCGGCGGCGTCAATTACAAACGCACTTACTACCCCGACGCCACCGAAGAGAGCCAGGCCAAAGCTATTGAAGTCACGCCCGGCAGCGAGGCCAAAGATATTGACATCCGGCTGGCCAGCGAGACGCTGAAGGGGCACGCCGTTGCCATCCGCGTGGTGGATGCCGAAACGGGCATGCCAGTGGCGGGCGCGGGCGTCGGCTACGGCCCGGCTCTGAATGATCGGGTGAACGGGTTCCGTATCTCGACGGCCGATGGACAAGGCGTGGCGAGGTTTGATGGGCTGTCGCCGGGTCGCTACGGCGCGGCGCTCAGGGGGATGCCGACACAATCCAACGAGTATTTTAGTGAAACCACCTTTTTTGAGGTGGGCGAGAGTGATGTCGAAATGGTCGAAGTCCGCGCGCAGCGCGGCGCTACCATCACTGGCAAAGCCGTGATCGAAGGCTACACTGACCCCGCTTTGCTGGCTCAGTTAGTAACGATGCGACTAAGCGCCTTCTCCCGACCTCCTGCGACGCCCGGTGCCCCACCTACTCCGGTGATAGGGGCGGGAGCCACGCTCAATCGCGATGGCAGCTTCCGGGTCAGTGGCTTAGCTTCCGGCAAAGTGCAATTCAGCGCGTACGGGATGGGTGGGGTAGCTAACTTTTCACTCTTGCGTATTGAACTCGACGGAGTGCCGCAAAAAGAGGGCATAGAAGTCATTGCCGGTCAGCAGGTCAACAATGTGCGGCTCGTTTTTTCCTACGGCCAGGCTGTCGTGCGCGGGCAAGTACAGCTTGTCGGCGGGGTCTTGCCGGAAGGCGTAACGATGAGTGTCAGCGCCAGACGTACGGACGCGCAGGCCCTCGGCGGCGGCAAATCGGCGCAAGTGGACGCGCGCGGTCGCTTTACGCTGGAAGGCTTGGCGGCGGGCGAATACGAAGTGATGCTGACAGCATCCCCACGCTTTACTGTAGTGGTTGGGTCTGATGGGATTCCAACTCCGACATCAACGCCGGTGCCAGGGTTCCCACGTTCCATCAGACAAAAAGTCGTCGTCTCCCAAAGCGGCGAAGTCCAGGTTGCTTTGACTCTCGATCTCACGCCAAAGGAGCAATAGCCATGAGAAATGCGGAAAGCAAAATGCGGAAAACAAAATGCCGGGGATGGCAGATTCTCGGTTGGTTCTGGTTGCTGAGTTGTCTGTGTCTGAACAATGTATTCGCGCAGCAGCCACGAGCGCCAGCGCCGCCACCTGGCGTAGCCGAGCCAGCGCGCCCCAGCAGTTCTCGTAGTGGCTCGATCACGGGCCGCGTGCTCAGCGATGACGGCATCCCCGCTGCCAGCGTTACGGTATTCGCCTCAACTATCAGCGCCGGACAGCCGACCGGGCGTCCGGTCACGACCGATGCAGAAGGCAATTTCGTCTTCCGCGACCTGCCAGCGCGCAGCCACCGCATCTTTGCCTCAAGCCCAGGCTACGTTGCGGGCAATGATCCGTTCGAGTCAACCGCCTATCACTTGGGTGATAACGTAACGCTCAATCTGGTCAAAGGCGGCGTGATCACCGGGCGTGTGCTCAACTCTGTAGGTGAGCCGGTGATTGCGGTCAATATGAGTGTCATTCGCGTGCGCGATGCCGAAGGCAAATCCGTGCAAGGCATCTCTGGTAGCGGGCGCACTGTCCAAACCGATGACTTGGGCATTTACCGCATCTACGGCTTGCGCGCTGGCTCGTACCTGGTCGTAGCCAACGGCGGTGGCTTTACGACCAGCCGTGGCACGCCTTACGACGGAGACGCGCCGGTCTTCTATCCTTCTTCCACTCGCGACGCGGCCACCGAGGTACAAGTGACGGCGGACAATGTCACGAGCGGGATTGACTTACGCTATCGCGCCGAACCCGGCCACATCATCAGCGGCAAGATCAGCAGCGCGGGCGAAATCAGTTCTGGCAACGTGATCCCTGCAGCTTCGCTTACGCTCCGGCAATCCGGCACAGGCGTAGTCGTGGCAAACTCGTACATCTCGCTGATGAGTTCATCGAGTGGTTATGAGATGCGTGGTGTGCCGGATGGCGAATATGAGATCGGCGCATCCCGTTTTGACCGGACGAATGGCGCGGCCTCGCCCTGGAAGCGCGTTTTAGTGCGTGGCGCAGACGTGCCCGGAGTTGAGCTAGTGTTGTCTCCACTCGCCACGCTGGCTGGCCGCGTCGTGTTTGAGCCTACAGCGCCAAACGCGAATCCAGCAGAGAAGTGCACGCCCAAGCGTCAAGCTGCGCTCGAAGAAGTCCTCTTGCGACTCCAACGCGATGAAGCTAATGACAATCTCTTTGCCAACCTGGGAAGCAGTGAATCTGCGCCCGATGAGAAGGGCGCTTTCACCTTGCCCAATGTGCAAACTGGTCGCTACCGCTTGCTTGCCACGCCACCCAATGAAGCCTGGTATGTCAAAGCGATTGGAACCGGCGCTGCTCCTGCCGCGTCAGCCGCCACGACTGGCCGACGACCGGCCACTGCGTCCGCTGCCAACTCCGCCAATCTCTTTTCGTTCAAAGCTGGCGACAAACTCTCCGGTGTAACGGTCACGCTGGCCGAGGGCGCGGCGACTTTGCAGGGGCAAGTCATTAGCAGCAATGTGAAAACAGCGACGCGCTTGCGTGTGCATCTGGTGCCAGCCGATCCGGCGGCAGCGGAGGACGTGCTGCGTTATTACGAAATGCCGTTGCGCAACGACGGCACGTTCAATTTCAAACAACTCGCGCCGGGCAAATATTGGCTGCTCGCGCGTCCAATTCCCGATGACGAATCTTACGAGCGCCCGGCGCGTCCGCTGGCCTGGGAGCAGACCGAGCGCCTGAAGCTGCGCCGCGATGCCGAAGTGGCAAAACAAGAGATTGAATTGACCGCTTGTCAGCGCGTCAATGAACTAAAGGTCAAATTCCAAGGCCGGTAACTAGGTCGCTCTCGGTTAGCGAAAGGAGTAAAGCGCAACCGATGTTTATCAACCAACTCAAGCCCAAACTGTTGTTGCTTTGCCTGCTGCTCGGCGCGACTGCTTTGGGGCAGGCGCCTGCGCAGGGAACCAAACCGCGCAATTGCTCGCTATCTGGGCGCGTGACGATTGATGGGAAAGCGGCGGTCAATGCCTCGATCACAGTGATGCTGGCCGAGGCTGAGAACCCGCAAGCCGTTTCTGCCGGGCAGGCCGAGAAGTTTTACGCCAAGGCTGTAACCGATGATGCAGGCCGCTATCAGTTTTTCAATCTGCCGGCGGGCCGTCTGTGGGTGCGTGCGCTCTCGAAGGCTTACGTCAGCAAAGCTCAGCTTGAATCTGTACTTTACTCCGAAGAGCAAATGCGTGGTGGCAAGACTGTCACACTGGTGGCAGGCGAACAGCGGGCGGATTGCGATTTCGAGGTGGTGCGCGGCGGCGTGATCACTGGGCGCGTCACTGAAGAGGGCGGCAAACCCGTGGTAAACGAGCGGCTCAATCTAATCGCTTTGGATCAGGAGAACCGGCTAAGGCCGCATACTTTTTTTGGCACGACTGAAGCTCAGCAGTTCACGGATGATCGCGGGGTTTATCGTCTCTACGGCCTTCCAGCGGGACGTTATCTTATCTTTTTGGGCGCGGGGCGGATCAAGCAGGGAGATTACGACCAGAGTTTCAGCGGCTCGCGCTACCGGCTGATGTTTTACCCAGACGCAGAAGGGCCGGACAAAGCAAAAGCCATTGAGATCAAAGAAGGCAGCGAAGTCACCGATGTTGACTTGAAGCTGACACGCATCAAAGAAGGCTCAACCTTTGCCGCCAGCGGTCGTGTGCTTGATGCGGAAACGGGCGACCCGATTCCGCATGCTGGTCTTAGTCTCGATAGAAGATCAGATGATGTAGGCGAAAGTTGGTGGCAAAGCTATGCCGATGCACGCGGGAATTTTCGGATTGAGGGGCTGAAGAGCGGCCAATACACGCTGGTATATGATCCGTTTTTTGGTATGGAGCGCGAACAACAACCGAACTCTTACGCCGACCGGGTCAAATTCGAAGTAGCCGAAGAAGAGGTCAAAGGGTTGGAAGTGCGCTTGCAGCGCGGCGCAATCATCAGCGGCGTAGTGGTCGTGGAGGGAGAAGGAATTGTCGCTGAGCCACCTCTGACCATCAGTAAAACACCGGTCTGGGAAGAATTGACCGAGCAACAGCAGGCGGAACAGGGCGAGGCGCAGCAGGAAAGCGCCACCTCCAAAGTCGGCCCGGGCGGGGAATTCAGGTTGACGGGAGTGCGTCCGGGGCGCTTTACACTTTGGCTGATGGAGGATGGCCACACGTTCAGGCAAATCAAGCTACTGCGGGTTGAACGCAATGGCGTGAATCTGGGCACGCGGCTGGCAATCGGCTCGCGCGAACAACTGACCGGATTGCGCGTCGTCGCGCAACGCGCCACTGGCAGCTTGCGCGGCCAAGTGAAATTCTCCGGTGGTTCGTTACCGCCGGGTTTTGTGATGGGTGTGTCTGTAGTTTCAGAGGAAATATTGCGGCGTCAGGAAAGCGGCGAGCGAGCTGGGATTCATGGCTTCGATCCTGAACTAGGTCAGGCCACCGTTGATGAAGCTGGCAACTTTTTGATCGGACCACTGATACCGGGAAGCTACAAATTGTGGCTGAACGTTTATCCAATTAAGGGTGGTAAGTTCGAGCCGCCGTTTGAACAGATCACGCAACGCGTATCCGTCAACGCGCAGGGTGAGACTGCCGTGACGATCACCGTCGAGTTGGGAAAGAAACAGTGAGGGAATTGATGAAGTCCTGCCTCTGGGGCGGCTTGCTGTTCTGCTTAGCCTTGCCGATTGCAGCGCAGACGCTGCCTGCTGCTCCATCCAAACAGCTTAACCAATCTGACAAGCGCGAGGGCACGATTACAGGTCGCGTGCTCAATGAAGACGGCGAGCCGATGGCCGGTGTCAGTGTCCTGTTGCTAGGCAGTCGCACTACAAACAATCGTGCAGCCCCAGAGACCAAGACTGATGGAGAAGGTCGCTTCAAATTCACCGGCCTGCCGCCGCAAGCTTATTACCTCTGGTGTCGTGGCGATGGGGTTTACGTAAGGTCGTCACAGAGTACGGGCAAGGCGGCAGCTTACTATCTTGGCGACCACATCTCCGTCAGGTTGGTGAAAGGAGGCGTGATTACCGGGCGCGTGACCGATGCCTTTGGCGAACCACTGGTTGGTGTGTTGGTGTTGGCAACGCGCGTGCGTAGCGCAGATGGTGAGCCGGTGGAAAACCCTCAGCAGCAAGCACGATTTTCCGATGATCGCGGTGTCTATCGCATCTTCGGATTGGAGCCGGGCGCTTACGTGGTCTCCGTCAATAACGATAGCAACTTTGGGCGGCTTAGGGGAGAGACGCACGAAATAACAACCTACTATCCTTCGACGCTGCGCGCTGGCGCTACCGAAGTGATGGTACAGAGCGGCGCGGAAGTGAGCGGCATTGATATTCAACACGCCGGGCGCATTGGGCGCACGCTCAGCGGCATGGTTGTTGAGTCTGGCGGCGCGGCTGGGCTGGCGGAGAGTCAAACCTGGATTGGTTTAATCAATACAGCCAGCGATCAGCTCGAAGCTTTGGTAAGCGGCCCTAAGAAGAGAAGCTTCCTGATTAACGGCTTGCCCGATGGCACCTATGATGTGCTCGCCTTCAACAATTCGCAGGATGACAATGGCAGCGCCAGCGCGCCCGTACGCGTACAACTCAACGGCGCAGATGTGAGCGGCGTAATGCTGAAACTGCTACCGTTGGCTTCATTGGCAGGTAAGCTGGCGATTGAAGAACCAATTCCGGCTTGTCATCGAGCTGAGCTGTCATTTGAAGAGATCCGCATCACGTCTGTGCAAGTTGAAAAAAGCGCCTCCCTTTTGAGCAGCAAGTTGGAGCTATGGCAACGAGTACCACAAATGGCGTTGAGTAACGAAGCTGATGGCAGATTCACCTTGCGGAATCTGCCCGCCCGCCGCCAATTCCTGCAATTCGAGTTGCCCCCCGGTTGGTATGTCAAAGCCGCCAAGTTGAAGGCTGCCACACCGCTTGGCAAGAGCGCGGCTAACCCTGCCGCCTCGAATAACGTCGCCGAATTTGATATTGCGCGCCAGGGTTTTTCGCCCAAACAAGGCGAACGGCTGCAAGGACTGATAGTCACGCTGGCGGCGGGCGCGGCGACCATCAGCGGCAAGCTGGTTGCTACCGGAGCCGAGACGAAATTGTCAGGGCGCTTTCGTTTTCATTTGGTGCCGGTCGAACAATCCGCCGATTTGTTGCGCTATTACGAGACGACCGGTAGCGCGGCGCAGTTTGAGTTTGGCAATGCCGCGCCGGGCAAGTATTGGTTATTGGCCCGGCCATTGACAGAGGAAAAAGCCAACCAGCCAACCACTGGGCAAGTCGCTTGGCAAGAGCCGGAGCGAATGAAGCTGCGCAAGGAAGCTGAAGCTGCCCAACACGAAATCGAATTACAGCCGTGCCAGCGCATCACTGAATTTACGCTCAAATTCATAGTTGCAGGGCGCTAGAGCTAAGCCCCACTGGGCGCGCCCTCGCCGCCAGCCTTGTCACCAGACAGGCCCAATCTCCGCAAGATTAGTGAGAAGACCTCTGTTCCCAGCCAACCGCCAATCATCGAGATGGCCAAGGCGCTGAACCATTGCAAGACCGCCCAGCGCGGTAATATGGGAATTACCCGGATGGCGAAGGCCCAATAGAGCAGGAGACCCGTCAGAATACCAGTAGGCGTCCGCCACCAGCGTTGTTTGGTGCCGCTGGCGAAGAGAAAGGCGAGCAGGCCACCCGCTATGCCACCTATGATTGACCAAGTGAGCAAAGAGCTAGCCAAAGCAACTTGTAGCTCCTTGATCTTGGTTGATGGCAAGTTGTCGCTTGCAGCGAAAAATTTTGCTTTGCCGATGGTCGTCGGCCAATAGATGGTGCTGGCTCTGTACTCATTCGCTGGAATCCGAACCACTCTATTTTCAATTTCCCCGCCACCCGAGACTTGTACAAAAGAGACATTGCGGTCTTTGTCCGTCTTCGTCGGAACGTTCTGGTCATTGGCCAAATGAACGACCAACTCAGTTGAATCTACCTGCCGGATTTTATCTGGCAGGATGAAGTCCAGCTTAGTGATGGAGGGCGCAAAATAGATGGTCTTCGCTTTGCCTGTGTCTCCTCCTTGCCAGGCAATCTCTGGATCGGTGTTCTCGACACTGACCTTCACCTTACAGGATTGCTCACTAGACAAAAACGCCTCTGCGTCATCGCTCCCGCTGCGTATCACCAGTCTATTCGGTTCGAGCTTGCCGCGATCAACTGAGAGCAGCACTTTGACCTCTTGCGCCAAGCGCATGTTGAGGAGATAAACGACGATTCGGGCTTTTTCACGACCATTGGCGAGAAATTCATCGTTGGGGGCATTCAGCAACAAAGCCGGTTGTGACAGCGACGCCGTAGTGGTTGGCGGAGTAGCCTCAGGCGTTTGCGTTCGCACAAAAGCCAAAGGCTCGCCGCGATAGAGCTCATCACTCAAAGTAAACAAAGTAAACGGTGGCGGCAGGAGTGCGCTGAACTTCTTGGGTTTGGTGGTGGGTTTGGAAATTACTTTAGGCAGTATGAGTGGTTTGATTTGCAACATCTCCGCCGTCTTGACGTTA